>NZ_LMFA01000001.1:0-141667 GCF_001426565.1 Rhizobium sp. Root482
TAGGTTCTGTTGACAAAGTAGGGTAGCCAAATCTTTGCGGCAGCCAACGCGAGGAAGGCTTCAAAGGAAGCTCTGGTCTTATCGTATCTGGTGGCGATCCTGCGAAACTGCTTGAGGCGATTAAACATCCGCTCGATACGATTGCGATCCTTGTATGCTCGGTAGTCACAGGCAGGCGGGTTCTTCCGGTTCGCTTTTGGCGGAATAACGGGACGGATGCCGCGCATCAAAAGCTCTTCCCGGATAGAGTCGCCGTCATACCCCTTATCTGCCAKGAATAGCCTGGGCTTGTTGACTGGCATGGCCAACAGAGCCGGAACGGCGTTGTAGTCCGAGGTCTCGCCACCCGTCAGGATAAAGCCGAGAGGGCGTCCCTGACCGTCCGCTCTGGCATGGATTTTTGTCGTAAAGCCGCCGCGTGATCGACCAAAAGCCTCCTTATGAGTCCCCCTTTAGCGCCCGCTGCCTGCGAATGGCCGCGAACTGTGGTGCTATCGATCATGTGCTGCCAGTCGTCAGTCAGGCCAAGGCCGACCAATGTTTCGAGGAGGGCATCCCAAACGCCGTGCTCAGCCCATCGCCGGAAACGGACATAGACCGAATTCCATTTGCCGTATCGTTCGTGCATATCCCGCCAGGGGCATCCAACGCGCAGAACGTGCAGCATCCCGTTTAGAAAGCGCCGATTATCATGGGCAGGACGGGATTTTCTTCCTCGCTCCGCAGGCAATAGCCCTTCAATAATCCGCCATTCGACATCCGAAAGATCACCACGAGCCAAAGCAGCCTCCTAAAAGACAGCGTTGAATCATGCTTCAGGTGATTTGCAAACCCACTTTGTCAACAGGACCTAGNCATCCGAAAGATCACCACGAGCCAAAGCAGCCTCCTAAAAGACAGCGTTGAATCATGCTTCAGGTGATTTGCAAACCCACTTTGTCAACAGGACCTAGTACCCAGACCAAAACAGACTGGACTGAACCGTTGCCTTCGGATATCTCCAGGCCTTGATGCGATGCTGACATATTGCTGAATACCCTCACGGATACCGGGGCCTTAAGAATTGAAAAAATTCCAACGAAGTTTTGCCGTTGAATATAAATCCGGTCGGCGAAAACCGGATCTCAAGTCAAACTCTATCTGGGGCAATATGGATCTCAAGTCCGTAGCGCTCGATTTAGAAGAAGAGACGATGCCATTGTTGCCGGATGGGCATTTGGCAAGCAAATCCAACGGCGGAGACTCTCAGTTGAAAGCTGAGCCAGCAAGCCCCGTGTTGACACCGTCAGCTGGTCAGCACACAACTGCAGCAGTAGCAGAGGAGACGACGATGGCCGACGAAATCGAAACGATAGATAATACTGATGCGCCGGCCGTTGCAGAAACATCTACCGCGCCAGTGAAGCAGCGCAAACCTCGCGCGAAAAGGGCCGCAGCTCCAGTTGACGCTGCGGCAGAAGCGGCACTTGCTTCAACCGCCGTGGCTGGAAAGCAGAAGCGGGGACGCAAGCTCAAGTCGAGCAAGGAGGCTGGCCCCGCCAAGCGCGCACCTGTCACGCGCGCTTCAAGGGCGGTGCAGCCGGAACCTGCCATGCCTGCTGTGTCGAGCGATGAGATGGCTGATATTGTGCAGCTTGAAGAAGAAAACCAAAGGCTTCGCAAACTTCTGGCGGAAAAACTTCGGGCCGAAAACGCCGATCTGCGGAAGCGTCTGAAGCTCGATTGATATCTGCAAATCGGCCCATCGCCGGCCGCATTTCTGTGCTGAGTGAAACATGTATTTCGGTTGCGGTCATATCCGCCGCCGTAACGGAGACTCACAGCCTGTATGCGGGATAGAATGCGAGGTCGAATTGATGGCGTCCCCCTGGAAATTTCTTGCCCGACTTGTATCGCCGCGACGCCAGCACAAGCACGACGATGGCTTAATCAAAGACGAGAGACAGGACGCGTCGGCGATTCCAACGGCACCTGTGGAGGGCGGACTGAGTACCGCCGAACAATCGACACGCGAAAAGGTTCGGTCTCTCGCTCGATCCAAACCTGTTTCTGCAGAATGTGAATCTACCGCAAAATCCGGCACCGATCGACAGGGGACGGAGGAAAGCGACAACGCCCCGAGCGCTGAAACCTTTGAACTTGCGTCGCAAGATATTGGGACCACGCTCGCATACGCCGCTCCCAGGGTCGAAGACCACGCTCATGCCCAGCCAGCCAAGAAGAGAGGCCGCGCCAAGTCGATCAAAGCGGGCGCTATTGTCTCGCAGACATCTCCAGCCGTTCCCACCATTTCCGACGAGATGAGCCTCGAACAAGAAATCAGGAGTCTCCGGGATCAGCTGGCGAGCAAGCTGCGGCTGCAAAATTCGCAACTGAAGCAGATGTTGAAGCGTTTCGACCGATAGACTGAACCCGCGCACCTATTGTCTGCGGGAACGCCTCTTCACACGGTGACGGGATGCTGATGCGTCATAATTCCTCGGACTGGCGCGACAGGACCCTCGCCGCGCCATTCAGTTCGATAGGTTTGCTGTAGAGCTCGAAACACACGTCAACCTTGCTGCGAGAATATCGGGTTCGATCGGCTTCTGTATGAAACCGACGGCCCCTGCTTCATATCCGCGAAAACGGCGTTGGCCATCGGCGGAGCCCGCCGTTACGAAGATGATCGGGATGCGCCGGGTGCGCTCGTTGCCGCGCATCAGTTCGGCCAGTTCGAAACCGTTGAGACCAGGCATCTGAACGTCAACGAGCGCCAATGCAACGTCGTGCTGGAGCAAAAGTTCGAGTGCCTGATCGCCCGACCGCTCCTCCAGGGAGAGAAGGTTTTCCCCAGGTTGTCAACCAGAAGAAATGGAGCTGGCTTCATAATTGTCTCAAACCTCTTGCAGATATTGCGGGATGATAGCCCGGCTGCGCAACATAGACCGCGCCGCTGATCGGCTCCTTGGCCTCTGGTGCAAACCAAGCTCATTGGTCGCGCCTCTGATAGAGTCTCTCTTCGCTCACGAAATCCGCGAAGGCTCCGGCATGTCTTGAAAATCGCAGGCTCTCTTTCGCGCCGAGCCGCAAACATCCTTATTGAGCCAGGGAATCCTTGAACAATCCAAGCGCACGATCCTGCAAGTCGCGATTAAAATAGATCATCACATTGCGGCAGGAGATGAGGTGCATCTCGCCGAAAACGGCGTCCGTCACCAGGCTGTGGTCCGAAAACACGACATTGCGACGCAGGGATTTGTCGAAGGATATCGATGGCCGGCAGGGTAGGGAGTTGGTGACGGAGCGGCTTCAGATTCAAAGATCCGTGACGGAAGTTCCGACCGGGCGAAGATATTCACATCGCTCCGATCGCTCGCTATCAAAGGGGATTCCCGAAGCTCGTCGCATGACTTATCAATAGGCGATGTTAAGGTCGGCCCTGATTCGAAAATGCGCTCCGTCGCAGCCAATGTCCGCTGAAAAGGCCGGCAACCCTTCGTCATTTCGGCCGTGCGTCAGATTACTTGCGGGGCTCGTCATTGTTGTCAGTGTTTCCGGTTGCGGGGCGCGCGAAGGCGTACGGCTGACGGGGAATGCCAATATCGTCCCGGACGAAACAGCACTCGCCCTGCCGCCGCCTGGTGGGCCGGGTATCGTCAATATAGTCGAGCGCCGTTTCAGCAATGCGGTCCAGCAGGACATCTATCTCTTCACATCGGCCGCGACACCCGGCCAGAATGTCATGCGTGTCCAGCTGTTCGGCCCTGTCGGACTGGAATATGACGGACGCACATCGCTGGCTTATTCTTCGATAAGGGCAAGCGAGATCGGCCGTGAGACGCGTCGCGAACTGCCAGGAATGAGGCTCGTCCAGTCGCCGCTCTATCTGCAGAACAACTACGGCCCGTTCAGCTATGCCTATGGCCGTGGGCGCGGAGACGACGCCTGCTTCTATGCCTGGCAGCAGATCCGTTCGCGCGAAGAGGCGCGCACGACATTCCAAAACAGGGGCACGATCCAGGTGCGGCTGCGTCTTTGCGAAGCTGGCGCCAGCGAGGAAAAACTGCTTCGCAACATGTACGGCTATACGATCAGGGCCGGTTTCGATACCGCCGGCTGGAACCCCTATGGCGCCGCCCCGGGCGTTGATCCGGCGCTCGGACGAACCGGAAATCCGATCTATCCCGGCGGCGGGGATTTGCAGCCGGCGCCAGCCAGGGCTGTGGAAAAAGCTGACGATCGCCCCGTTTTGAGACAGCGTCGCCCGACCCGTGTGGTTGAAAAGCCTGCTCCGTCTGCGCAAGCGACGCCAGATGAAACCATTCCTTTACCAACAACAACGGATATGGACGCTGTCGTTGTTCCTTCGCCGAACTGTGTGGCAGAGTCGGCAGTTGCCACATCCTGCAGGTAGTTCCGGCTGAGCCGGAATACCCCCGAATGAATCGGACGTGGCATTTCGAGGAGCTCGGCCGGCAACAGCTTGTCGACGGGCAGTCCTCTGAAAGGCAGGATCATGCGCAAAGCCGCCATCATCTTCTTCTGGGCTTTCTCGTCGCTTTGCGTCATTGCGCTGGTCACGCTACCGATCAATCTGCAGACCCAGCTGATCGCCAGCATCGTCGTCGTCACCTTCATGGGCATGATCAAGATCTTGCGGGCGGAAGGCGCCTGGCGCCTTATGGCGCTCGCTTCCGGCACGGCGATCGTCCTTCGCTATGTCTACTGGCGCACGACCAGTACCCTGCCGCCGCTCAACCAGCTTGAGAACTTTATTCCCGGCTTCCTGGTCTATCTGGCCGAAATGTACAGCGTGTTGATGCTGGCGCTGAGCCTGTTCGTTGTCTCCATGCCCCTGCCGTCGCGTCCGACGCGGGCAACCTCGAAGGGCAATTATCCGAGTGTCGATGTCTTCGTGCCGACCTACAATGAGGAAACCGATCTTCTCGCCAATACGCTGGCGGCAGCGAAGGCCATGGACTATCCATCCGATAAACTGACGGTCTGGCTGCTCGACGATGGTGGAACGCTGCAGAAGCGCTCTTCGGCGAACCTGCTCGAAGGCCAGGTCGCCAAGGACCGGCACAGGGATTTGCAGGCGTTTTGCGCCGATCTCGACGTGCGATACCTGACGCGCGAGCGCAACGAGCATGCCAAGGCCGGCAATCTGAACAATGGCATGCGATATTCGCACGGCGAACTGATCGCGATCTTCGATGCCGATCACGCGCCGGCGCGGGATTTTCTCCTTGAGACCGTCGGTTATTTCGAGGACGACCCGAAACTGTTCCTCGTGCAGACACCGCATTTCTTTCTCAATCCCGATCCGGTCGAGCGCAATCTGCGGACCTTCGAGAGAATGCCGAGCGAGAACGAAATGTTCTACGGCATCATCCAGCGCGGCCTCGACAAATGGAACGCCTCGTTCTTCTGCGGCTCGGCGGCCGTGCTGCGCCGCCGGGCGCTCGAAGAGACCGACGGCTTCAGCGGCGTCAGCATCACCGAGGACTGCGAAACCGCGATCGAACTTCATGCGCGCGGCTGGAACAGCGTCTATGTCGACCGGCCGCTGATTGCCGGTCTGCAGCCGGCGACCTTCGCCAGCTTCATCGGCCAGCGCAGCCGCTGGGCGCAGGGTATGATGCAAATCCTGCGGTATCGCTTTCCGCTTCTCAAACGGGGCCTGACGATCCCGCAACGCCTTTGCTACATGTCCTCGACGCTGTTCTGGCTGTTTCCCTTCCCGCGCATGATCTTCCTCCTTGCGCCGCTTTTCTACCTGTTCTTCGATCTGGAGATCTTCACGGCCTCAGGCGGCGAGTTCCTGGCCTATACGCTTGCCTATATGCTGGTGAACCTGATGATGCAGAACTATCTCTACGGTTCGTTTCGCTGGCCCTGGGTGTCGGAACTCTACGAGTATGTGCAGACAGTACATCTGCTGCCGGCCGTCGTCTCGGCGATCGTCAATCCATCGAAACCGAGCTTCAAGGTGACGGCCAAGGACGAGTCCATCCTGGTCAGTCGATTGTCGGAGATCAGCCGACCTTTCTTCGTGATCTTCGCTGTCCTGCTGATAGCTCTCTTCGTGGCCGCGTACCGGGTCTATACAGAGCCTTACAAGGCTGATGTCACACTGGTCGTTGGCGGCTGGAACCTTCTCAACCTTATTCTTGCCGGTTGCGCGCTCGGGGTTGTTTCGGAGCGCGGCGAACGATCGGCGTCGCGGCGCGTCAAGGTCACCCGCCGATGCGAATTCGGATTCGGCGAACACTGGTATCCCGCAACGATCGACGATGTTTCGGTCCATGGCGCACGCGTAAATGTCTATGGAAAGGAAACGGCGTCGCTTGCCATCGATGGCCGCGGGCTGATCCGGTTCAAGCGCCATGGCAGCGAAATGGAGGAAATTCTCCCCGTGACGGTCAAGAATACGCAAATTCTCGGCGATATCGTCACGATCGGCTGCCGCTACGACCCGGAAACAGCCCGGGATAACGGTTTGATAGCCGATCTGATTTTCGCGAATTCGCAGCAATGGACCGAATTCCAGCTGGCGCGGCGCGGCAATCCGGGTCTTCTGCGCGGCACGGTCTGGTTCCTGAGGCTTGCGCTCTACCAGACAAGCCGGGGATTGGTCTATTTCTTTGGGTATCGCGGGCGCCGTGCAGGCGCGGCGCCAGGAACGAAGCGATGAGAGGGGCCGTGATATCCGCTCTCGTCCTGCTTGCCATGGGCAGCGGCGCGGCACAGGCGCAGGTGCTTCCCTTCGACATGACGCCGGAGCGACCGGCTTCCAGCGAACCGGATAGCGGCGGCGACGCGACACCGCCTGCGCCAGTCACCCAAGGCAACTCCTCGCGTCCATCCGGTGGCTTCCGGCGCTATCTCCTTCCCGGCGGCGACCTGAAATTGCCCGGCGAGAACGCGGATCGCGCCTGGTCGATTTATCTGACCCCGCAGCAGGCGGCAGCCGGCGCCAAGCTTAATCTCGGCTACCAGAATGCTATCCTGGACGCGCCGGAGTTATCCAGCCTTTCGGTGGAGATCAACAATGTGGCTATCACAAAGGAAGCGATCCGGTCACCGGAAACTATTTCCGAACTGAACCTGGCGCTGGAAAAAAATGTGCTGAAAGCCGGAGAAAACCTGATCCGCCTGCGCGCAAGCCAGCGCCACCGCACCGATTGCTCCGCCGCATCGACCTATGAATTATGGACGGACCTGGAGTCGGAAAAAACATATCTGAGCTTTGACGACAATGCCGCCCGGTTACTGACGAACCTCGATGATATCCGCGCCATCGGCACCGATGAAAATGGCCTTTCCCGTTTCGAATTCATTGTGCCGGCTCTAGAGCAGCCCTCGACGACGATGCCGCTGATGCGCCTTGCCCAGGGACTAGCCCTGCGCGCTGGCATGCCGAACCAGTCCTTCACGTTCAAGCAGCCCGTAGCTCCGGCGTCCGATGCGCCTCCGGCGGATGCACCACTGTCGGGTCAGGCGGGACCATCGGGTCGTTTGACGGTCCTGGTGGGTACCGCCGCTGAACTGGTGCCGCTTCTGCCAACCTTGCCGGCTGCCGCGACATCAACGCCGGTTGCGGGCTTTGCCGAAGATCCGGTTTCCGGATCATCCGTGCTTTTCCTCAGCGGTCCCGACTGGCCGGCGGTACGCATCGCGATTGACAGCATTGTCGGTGAGACCGACAATGTAACGCCTGCCAGCCGTGACATCATCGCCACGCAGAGATGGCGCGCGCCCGATGCACCCTTTCTGTTTTCTGATAGCCGCATCCCGTTTTCGCGGCTGGGAATGAGGACGGAGGAATTTTCCGGCCGGCGTTTCCGCACCGATTTCGCCATCGGCGTGCCTTCCGATTTTTATGCCGACGCCTATGGCGAAGCAGTCCTGCTTCTGGATGCGGCTTACTCCGCCGCTGTCCTGCCCGGCAGCCATATCGACATCTATGTCAATGGTAGTGTCGCCGCTACGGTGCCGATAACCGCCGCGGGCGGTGGCATATTGCGGCATCTGCCAATCAGCGTGACGATGCGGCATTTCCGGCCGGGCCTGAACGTCGTGGCGATCGAGGCCGTTTTGGAGACCCGCGAGGACAAGGCCTGTATCCCTGGCACTACAGGCAGCCTTGTTCCCCGCTTCGCGCTGTTTGACACATCGGAACTGCATATGCCGGACTTTGCCCGGATCGGCCAGTTGCCCAATCTGTCGGCCACCGCCGGAACCGGCTTCCCCTACGGCAGGATCCGCCAGCCCATTCCGCTGTTCATCGATCGTATCGACACAAGCACGCTTTCGGCCGCGGCGACGTTCCTCGGCAAACTCGCTGTTGCTGCCGGCCATCCGATCGCCGTCGAGGCGGTCGCTTCGCCGGCCATGATCGGCAATAGAAATGCGCTTTTCATCGGCGCCCTGTCGGGTATGCCGCAGATGGTGTTTTCGCAGATGAGCATCGCGGAAGACAGCCGTGCTACATGGGGAACCGCGCCACGCGGCCAAGCGCTTGAAATCGATACGCCAGCCGCCTTCGATCAGTGGCGTCAAAAGCTGCGCGGCGGCAGTTGGCGCGGGCAGATCAATGCCCTTGAAGAGTGGATGCAGCGGAATTTCGACATTTCCCTCGCCTCCTTGCGTTTCGCTTCGCGGTCGGAACCCAGCTTTACCCCGTCTAGGGAAAGTTCCCTTTTGGTGTCGCAGAGCACAAGCCTCGACGGGAGCGGGACATGGACGGTCGTCGCCGCCCCCACCACGAAGGATCTCGAAGAGGGCATGCGGGCCCTGAGCGTCCAACAGAACTGGAACCAGCTTGCGGGGCGCATTTCGACCTACCAGCCTGGTGTGGCCACCATTAGGACGGTGCCGGTCAATGCCTTCGAATTCATGCCCACCCAGCCGGTTTCCCTGGCCAATTACCGGCTGATCGCGGCGAACTGGCTGTCGACCAATATCCTGTCCTATGCCGGATTGCTGGCGGCTGTTGCCGTCATACTTGGACTGGCGACGGCAGGATTGCTTGGCAATCTAGGGCGTCGCGGATGAAGCGGAAATGGCTTGCAATCGTCCTTGCAGGCTTTCTGGCGAACTGCCCGCAAAGCAGCCAGGCGGCGCCTTTGGACCCTTCGATCGCCGCCGATGACTGGCAGGCCTACAAGGATCGCTTCCTCGACCGCGGCGGCCGGATCATCGACGACGCCAATGGCAATATCAGCCACAGCGAAGGGCAGGGCTATGGCTTGCTGCTGTCGGTGCTTGCCGATAGCCAACCGGATTTCGAACTGATCTGGGCTTTCACCCGCACGGAACTGCTGTTGCGCGACGACGGGCTTGTCGCCTGGAAATGGAGCCCGGGCGCCAGGCCGCATGTCACGGACATCAACAATGCGACGGATGGCGATATCCTGATTGCCTATGCGCTCGGGCTTGCAGGGCAGCGTTGGAATCGGGCGGACTATCTGCGTGCCGGCGCAGGCATCGCCCGCGCCATTCTCAAACATGTCGTCGTCGAGCACGCCGGCCAAACCCTGCTTTTGCCGGGTGCGTCCGGCTTCGCCGCGGGCGAGCGCAAGGATGGGCCAGTCATCAATCCGTCCTACTGGATTTTCGAGGCCTTTCCGGTCCTCGAACAACTGGCGCCATCACCCGAATGGCAAAAATTACGCAG
This sequence comes from Rhizobium sp. Root482, assembly GCF_001426565.1. Classification (GTDB taxonomy): domain Bacteria; phylum Pseudomonadota; class Alphaproteobacteria; order Rhizobiales; family Rhizobiaceae; genus Pararhizobium. The sequence goes on from NZ_LMFA01000001.1 coordinate 9,665, forward strand.
TGACGGATTGGCGCTGATGAAAAGCCTGCGCTTCGGGCCGCGACAATTGCCAGCTGACTGGGTGTCGATGGCATCGCCGGCGGTACCGGCAGCGGGCTTTCCGGCGGAGTTCGGCTACAATGCCTTGCGCATCCCGCTCTATCTGGTGCGCGGCGGCGTATCCGACCGGGAATTGATGGCCCAATTTCAACGCGGCATGGCTGATCCGGCCGGAGGGACCGCGATCGTGGACCTGCTGTCCGGCACCGCCAAGGAGAGGCTGAACGATCCCGGTTATCGAATTGTTAACCATATTCTGGCCTGTGTGATGAACAGGTCGAAGCTGCCGGCGGATGTGAAAGAGTTCACGCCGACGCTTTATTATCCCTCGACGCTCCACCTTTTGGGGCTATCCTACGTCGCCGCGAGGCAACCGGAGTGTTTATGAAGCCGTCCTTCATCGCTTTGTCAGCGGCGATTATCGCGGCCATCGGCCTTGTCGCGATAAGCAGATATGACGACATGGCGAGAGCGGTCCGCTCCGTCTCGTTTATCACCGGTAAGGATCAGGCTTCACCCCTTCTTGAAAAAACCGCCAGCGCCGGGGATATCGTATCTGCCGACCAGGTCATAGATACGGTGACGACGGCAGCGACCGGGCCGGCGGTCGATGAAAGCGCCCTGCGCTACTTCGCCAGTCACGGCGATACCGCGCGGCTGGAGACGGAAATCTCCCGCCTCAGGGCACTCTATCCGGACTGGACGCCACCGAAGGATCCGCTTGCCGTTCCGCAGAACAGCGATACGGGGCTGGAGACCATGTGGCAGCTTTACGCCCAGGCTCGCTATGCGGAGCTGCGCAAGGCCATCGCCGAACGACAGATCGCCGAACCCGCCTGGACGCCGCCGTCGGACCTGATCGATCGATTGGCCGTGGCCGAGGGCCGAGTGCGCCTGATCAATGCGTCGGATCTGAAGCAATATGAAACCGTGGTGCGCATCAGTGCCGAAACCCCCAGCCTCCTGACCTGCAGCGAAGCCGATGTTCTGTGGCGCCTGGCCGAGGCATTCTTCCGGACCGGCAAGGCGCAACGCGCCACCGACGCCTATGCCTATATCCTGAACAATTGCGAGAGCGCCGCCGAACGTCTTGCCACCGTTCAGAAAGCCGCGGGCCTGCTTGCGCCCGAAAAAGTCGAGGACCTGCTCACCAAGGAAAGGACGGCGCAAGACGGTACGAAGGAATTCGGCGCCATTCGCGACGATCTCGCGCGCGGCTATCTAGCAAGAGCCGAAGCCGACGAAAAGATCACCGTGCCGGCGTCTTATCTCGCCCGCGTCGAACGCCTGGCGGAAGCCGGCGGTCTCGCCTCCGATGCGCTCCTCCTCGGCTGGTACCATCTGCCGCGGGGTGATGGCGCGGCGGCGGAGAAATGGTTCCGGCGTGCGCGTGACAAGGAGGACACCGCCGAGGCCTCGCAAGGGCTCGCACTTGCGCTCCTCGACCGCGAGGCTCCGCTGGAGGCGGAAGAGGTGATGTATCGTTGGCGCGATGCATCACCCGACGCGAAATCCGTCTATCTTGCCGCCACCGCCGGCCTGCTTGCCCGCGATCCGCCTGTCTCCATCGCGCCGCAGGTGCTCAAGCGGATTGCCGCCGAAACGATCGAGGCGCGCGACGGCGCGACGGCCCAGCAATTCGGCTGGTATGCTCGCGCTCTCAATCAGCCGCAGACGGCTTTGCAGTGGTTCAAGACGGCTCTTGGCTGGAAGCCCGACGACGAGCCTTCCGCCTATGGGCAGGCGGTCACCTATCTGCAATTGGAAGACGTCAAGGCACTTTCGCAGATCCAAAGCCTGTGGGCCGGTCGCTCGGAGCGGATCGCCAGGCTGGGAGAGCCTGAGGGAGAGACAGCCAAGGGCGCTACGGACCGGTTGCTCCTTTCCGAGCAAGCCGCGCCTGCCAAGAAGGAGGCACGACTGCCCGTCCGCTCCGTCTCCGATACGGGCGAGCGGCCCCAGCGCAGCGACATCGCGCCCAGGCCGCAGGCGCGCAGCCAGGCCAGGACCGTTCGCGGCTGCAGCGCCACCGTCAATCCGCAAACGCTCGCACCGGAAGTTGCGCTGGCGCGCGGCTGGTGCTTGATGGATATGAACAGGCCGCTGGAAGCCGCTGCCGCTTTCGAGGTCGGCTTGCTTGGAGCCTCTTCGAAGGCGCGTGAAGATGCCGCCTATGGGCAGAGCCTTGCCTATCTGCGCGCCGGGCTTGGAAGCAAGGCTGCGGTTGCCGCAATCAAGGCGCCGCAAAACCGTCGACGTGCAACGGAGCTGCAAAAGGCCATCCTGGCCGACAAGGCCGTGGCTGCTTTCGACGCCGGCCGCCCGCGCGAGACGCTGCTTGTTCTCGACCGATTGAAGCAGATGGGTCCGGAGCGGGCCGACCTCTTGTCGCTTAGGGGATATGCCTACCTCAAACTGAAACGCTATGGTGACGCGCGCCGGATTTTCGAGGCCCTGGCCGACATCGGCGATCGTGACGGCCAGCGTGGCCTGGCGATCATTCACCAGATATTCCGCGAAAAGAACTAGCGCGAGGCAAGGCCTCTCCCTTTGCTATCGTCATAGCTCAAAACAGAAAAACATCTGCACTGAAGCATCGCTCTCCTCGGGATCTGCAGTTGGGCTCGGTACCGTCCAAAGGTTCCGGTAGACGTTACCGGCCACCACATCACCCTCTCGAATTCGCTAGAAATGAACCTATCCAATCCCGTGGCTGACCCTTCCTGCCCATGCTTGGTGTCCGGCCGAAATGGGATCCGCGAGCCACGGCCGACGCGCTATCCAGAATCTGGACTTTACGGAACGATAAGTCGTGTCATACGGCACCTCAGTGAATTCGACTCACGGGCTTCCCAAAACGTGGTGAATCTGAATCGATGGTGCAAACCGGAGGTTTACGATGGGTTCAGCGATTTCATTACGAGCGGATTTTGGCGGGGAGCATCTTCGGCGTCTGGCACGCCAGACCAGGGATGCCGCCCAGACACGGCGGCTCCTGGCGCTTGCCTCGATCTATGACGGCGGCTCGCGCTCGGATGCGGCGCGGTTGGGCAATGTCACGCTTCAGATTGTGCGGGACTGGGTCCTGCGCTTCAATGCACACGGCCCTGACGGTCTGATCAATGGCAAGGCTCCCGGTGCGAAGTCACGGTTGAACGATGGTCAGCGGGCAGCGCTGGCTCTGGCCGTGGAACGAGGGCCGACGCCCTATCTCGACGGTGTCGTGCGCTGGCGTCTATGCGATCTCGTTCGATGGCTCTGGGAAGAGTTCCGCGTCTCGGTGAGCGAACAAACGCTGAGCCGGGAAGTGCGTGCCATGGGTTACCGCAAGCTTGCCGTCAGACCGAAACATCACGCCCAGGACCCTCGAGCAATTGAGGAGTTTAAAAAAACTTCACCACTGTTGTGGCAGGGATCGCCTTTGGTGCCGCCAAAGGCAAGCGAATAGAAATTTGGTTCCAGGATGAGGCCCGCATCGGCCAAAAGAACAAGATCACGCGCCGCTGGGCCATGCGTGGGACGCGACCTTCAGCCCCGCACGACCAGCGGACCCGATCAGCCTACATCTTCGGTGCAATCTGCCCCAAGCTTGGCAAGGCCGCAGCGCTGGTCATGCCATGGTGCGACACCCACGCCATGACCCAGCATCTGGCCGAAATCGCCCGTCATGTCGCCGACGATGCACATGCCATCCTCATCATGGATCAGGCGGGCTGGCATATGTCCAACACTCTTGTCGTGCCTGAAAATATCACGATCCTGCCGCTGCCCCCAAAATCGCCTGAACTCAACCCGGTCGAAAACCTCTGGCTCTTCATGCGCGAGAACTGGCTCTCAAACCGCGTCTTCAAATCCTATGAAGACATCGTCGCTCATTGCTGCGATGCATGGTGCAAGCTCGAAAGCCAGCCTTGGCGCATCATGTCCATCGGGCGCAGAGAATGGGCAAGTGGGTTTTGATCAATGAGGGGCCGTATCAATTGTGGTTGAAATTCAATGCGAGAGGAAATTGCGGGGTAATGTTGTTGCCGCAGCCAACCGAAGGGCTCAAGATGGCGCTCTTCGATGCGGGCGTCGGGATGACTGCAATTCGGTGGCCGGATGTCTTCTGGATCTGCAATCACTCCTTTCCGGTACCCCATTCCTTCTGAGCCATCACGCTTGCTTCGACGCGATTACGGACATTGAGTTTGGCCATCACCCGGGTCATGTGGAACTTTATTGTTTTTTCCATTACGCCAAGCCTCTCACCCACCTCGCGGTTACTCAAGCCCATCGCTACGAGCCGCAGGGTTCGCTCCTCTTGGTCGGATAAAGAGTCCAGCAAAGTTGTTCTTGCCTTCTCCTTGACACCTGACAGCAGGCGCAGGGTGAGGTTAGGAGAAACGAATGTGTCTCCCGCTGCTACGCTCTTCATGGCCGAGATCAGCTGCATAGCTTCGATCCCCTTCAGAACGTATCCAACTGCACCTGCCTCGAGCGCGGCCATGACGTCATCGTCGTCCTCCGAGACCGTGAGCATCACGACGCGAGGCGCTTCGGGAAGGCCGACAATTTTACCCGCGGCATGGATTCCATTCCCTTGCATTGAGATATCGAGCAAAACTATATTTGGTTTCAGCCGGATCGCCAGATCGAGTGCCTCTTCTCCCGATCCAGCTTCGCCGACAACCTTGATGGCACTGTCGAGTTCAAGCGTCCTGATTACTCCCGCCCGAAACAACGAGTGATCATCAACGACCACGACTGAAATCTTGTCAATCACTGCTCTTCTCTCCCCACATCCAGCGTCATTTCGATCACAGTTCCTCCGTCATTGGCCTTGCAGGCCGAGAACGTGCCACCGAGGCTTTCCAATCTCGCTCGCAGTCCGGTCAAACCTAATCCGGCCTCGATTTCCAAGCCGCCTCCGTCCTTGGGGACGCCAATATCTCGGACTGAAACGGAGAGGATCGAGCCTTCCAAACCGCAGTTGACGGAACGACCGTTTGCGCCCGCATGTCTGAATGCATTGCTCAGTCCTTCTTGCACGAAACGGTAGACACATATCTTGACCGCGTGAGAGACGACGCGGTCGACGCGACCAAAAACAAGGGTGGCTTTGGCTCCAGTCCGTTTCTCGTGGACGCCAACCGCGCGCACGACGACCTCGCGAAGGGGGAGGCTTTCTATCTCCGGGAGCATCAGCCCCTTCGAGATCGTTCTGATATCTTGGAGCGCTTCCATGAGCACCAGACTCATATCACTCAGCTCCTTGTCTCGCGCTCCGGCCGTCTTTGCTCGGCGCACGTGCTCCACGGCTAATGCGGCAAGGCCGATCAACTGCGCCGGCCCATCATGCAGTTCCGCTCCGACATTTCGCAGATAACTCGCGTTGAGTTCCGACAGTCTGCTGGACGCCGTTTGCGCCTTCTCCATCAGGCTGCGATTTCGGTCCGAAATCTTTCTGACCTCATCAATGCGGCCATTGAGAGCGTCCTGTTGTTCGGTAATGAGCTTGCTTCCCCTATGGACGATACCGAAGAGACTAAGCATCACCGCCACTGTTAATGCCGCCGTGGTCAGCCAGGTCCTCAGCCGCACCTGAAACAGTCTCTGTTCCAGGATCCCCGGAATTTCGTGAATTTCGGCGACCGCTATTATTCGTCCTGAAAGATACTCGCGCACCGGAACATATATTTCCAAATAATTCCTCTTAAAATGGCGCTCGACATGTTCTGTAGCAGCGAGGTCAGCATATTGCGCTGTAACCTCACCGGTCAGCGCTCCTACCAATCCTGCGGGAGGATCGAATCTCCTCCCGACCAGTTCACGCGCCCTCGAATAGACAACGAGCCCGCCGTCCTTCCATATTTCGACATGGGGAAATCTCCTTTCAAACGGACCGACCTGTGCAGAATCTGCGCCCAGCAACCGGTCCAAGGCCTCTACCCTGCGGCCAGGCAGCTCGTCGCTATTGGCGAGATCCTGAAGGTGGGGGGACAGGAAGCTGTCCATGAACAATGCGGTTGACGCTGCAGTGCTTTCCACCGTGGCATTGACGACAATGCCCGAGGTCAGCGTCCCGGCAAGCGCCATGACAACCAGCATGACCAGACCGCCCGTCAGCGCGAACTGCCGCGAGAGGCTGCGACGCGCAGGCACACCCGCAACGAAAGCAGATTCCGCTTTTGCCAACATGGCCTTGCCCCCCTGGACGTCCAAGCCTGCGACCCAATACGCACGATAAAGACGCAAGCGCCACTATACTAAGTCAATATAATTAACTGGACCAAGGTCCAGCCTAGATGCCGCCCGATCGTCTAGACCCGGTCAGACTAAATCTCTTCGATATTCCTACGACTTTTCGACGTTTTCATCTCCTTTTTTTCTCTCCATTATTACGCTGAACCCGCCATTCCTGGGCGAAGCGGACGATCGACTTGGGCGTTCATCGCAATACTCCAGGAGCGCGGAAAAATCGCAGGAAAGACAAGAGAAGCGCAACGCGCGAAGGGGGACGGCATGGTAAATCTGGTCAAGCACGATCTGGAATTCATCCTCAGGCAGATCAAGATTGCCGAAGCACACGCTGAGGGCGGCGATTTGGCTGCTCTGGTGGGCAACCCGCTTGCGCCCTACGGGCTCCGGACTGTCGATGGCAGCCACAATAACCTTGTTCCGGGGCGGATAGAATGGGGCGCCGCCGATAGTCCATTCCCACCGATGACCTCCGGCGGCACACCCCGGAATGACATAGACGGCGACGCGATGAACTTCGGCCCGGGAGGGGTGCTGACGAATACCGACTACGGCACATCGGGCGACGTCGTTGATGCCGATCCGCGCCTGATTTCGAACCTGATCGTCGATCAGACGCTGGACAATCCCGCCGTCATCATCGCCGCGCTCGAGCATGCTGGATATGACGGAGACGTCAACGCCGCTATCGCAGACCTGCAAAGCGAATACACGACATACAAACAGCTTGCCCTGGCAGTAGCTGGAAACCCAGCAGCATTGGAACTGCTCCGGGAGGGGCTGAACGAAGACACTGCGGCCTATGGCATCGAGATGGATGGCACGACCGTCATCCTGCCCAACGTGTCCCCCGACATCGGCGATTCCGCACCCTATAGCTCGGTCTTCACCCTGTTCGGGCAGTTCTTCGATCACGGCCTTGATCACGTCGCCAAGGGCAACAACGGCACTGTCTACATGCCGCTTTCTCCCGACGACCCGCTTTACGACCATACTCCAGGCGCGCGCACAAATTTCATGGCGATGTCGAGGGCCAGCACCGGCGACGACGCCATGAATACGACGACACCATGGGTTGACCAGAACCAAACCTACGGCTCGCACGCTTCCGTCCAGGTCTTTCTGCGCGAATACGCGCTGATCGACGGCAAGCCTGTCGCGACCGGGCACCTGCTGGAAGGCGCGCAGGGCGGGATGGCGACCTGGGGCGACATCAAGAAGCAGGCTGCCGACATCCTGGGTATCAAGCTCACGGATCGCGATGTGAGCAGCGTTCCACTCCTGGCAACGGACGAATATGGAAACTTCATTCCAGGGAATAACGGCTTTCCGCAGCTTGTCGTCGGCCTTGGGGCGGGTGATCTGCGAGAAGGGGCCGCGGGAGCAGATGCAATCGACCCGACCGAGGTCGGAGCCTTCCGTACGCCGCAGGCCTTTCTTCTCGATATCGCCCACCATGCCGCACCCGGCATGTACGATCCAGACCACAATCCAGCGACCGCCAATTCGGTCCCGCTGACGCCGGACGTCGACGGCACGACCGGCGATGACGACAATCCGATGACTTACGACGATGAAATGCTCGATGCGCATTTCATCGCCGGTGACGGACGGGCCAACGAGAACGTAGGCCTCACGACCATCCATCATGTATTTCACGCTGAACACAATCGCGTCGTCGAGCATGCCAAGGAAGTCATCATCGGCTCAGGAGATCTTACATTCCTGAACGAATGGCTGCTGGACGACGTTACATCCATTCCGCCCGTGACGGATCCCGGCTACGCCAGCTGGGTTGATGGACTGGTCTGGGATGGTGAACGACTGTTCCAGGCAGGGCGGTTCACCACCGAAATGGAATACCAGCACCTCGTCTTCGAGGAATTCGCCCGCAAGATGCAGCCGGATGTGGACGCGTTCCTGTTCGAACCGGATCCGGATATCAATCCTGCGATTTTCGCCGAGTTTGCCAACGTCATCTATCGCTTTGGCCATTCGATGTTGCGGGAGACGATCGACCGGGTTCACACGGACGGGACCACCGACAATCTCGACCTGTTCGAGGCCTTCCTCAATCCTCTTGCCTATGACAATTCAGGGACCCTGACGCACGACATGGCGGCAGGCGCGATCATGCGCGGGCTCAGCGGCCAGGTCGGCAACGAGATCGACGAATTCGTCACCAACGTGCTGCGCAACCAGCTCGTCGGTATTCCGCTCGACCTGACGGCCATCAATATCGCTCGCGGCCGTGACACCAACATGCCGTCTCTCAACGAGGCGCGGGCCCAGTTCCAGGCGGCGGCCGGCGGCGACAGCCAGCTCGATCCCTACACGAGCTGGACCGACTTCGCCCTCAACCTGAAAAACCCGGCATCCATCGTCAATTTCATTGCCGCTTACGGAACGCATGACGCAATTGCCGCGCAGGAGAGTATCGCTGGGAAACGTGCCGCGGCCATGGCGATGGTCTTTGGAACCGACCAGACGTTCCTTGACGGCATAACAAACACCAACAAGGTCATCCTTGCTTCCAGCATCACCGACCGTCTCGACTTCCTCAAAAGCACGGGCGCCTGGACCGCGGCAAGCAGCGGTCTCGACGGCGTTGACCTGTGGATGGGCGGACTGGCCGAGAGGAAAATGGACTTCGGGGGCATGCTTGGGTCGACCTTCTCGGCAGTCTTCGAGCTGCAGATGGAAAACCTCCAAGACGGCGACCGCTTCTACTACCTGTCTCGCGTCCAGGGCTTGAACCTCCTCTCCGAGCTCGAGGGTAACTCGCTGGCCAAAATGGTGCTCCGGAACACCGATCTGGGCGACGACGGCACCGCGATCCCGGGTGACATCTTCTCGCGGCCAGATCTTGTGCTCTACATCGACGAAGCACGGCAGGTGGCGATGACCGGCCTGAACGATCCGCAACATCAAAACGCCACGCTTGCAGCAATCTCGGAGCTAGTGGGCCGACGTGACACCGACGGCGACGGTATCGTCGATTATATGCGCTACAACGGCGTCGATCACGCCGTCATGCAGGGCAGCGACGCGGATGATACCCTCTTCGGTGGCGAAGGCGACGACAGCCTTTGGGGCGGCGAAGGTGACGACCGTCTCGACGGTGGTTATGGCGTGGACCATGTTCATGGTGGAGCGGGCGATGACATCATCACTAACTCTGGCACCGACATCGGGGCGGCCGATTTTCTTCACGGCGAGGAAGGCAACGACGTCATCCACGGAGGTGCAGGCCTGACGCTCATGTTCGGCAATCAGGGCCAGGACTTCATGGTCGCGGGGCCCGATGGGAAAACGGTCATGGGGGGCATTGGCAATGATTTCCTCCTGGGCGGCGATGGCATTGATTTCCTGCTTGGCGAAGCAGGCGACGACTGGCTGGAGGGCGGGGGCCGCTTCGACACGCTGGCTGGGGAGAATTCGGAGCTTTTCTTTAACTCCACGATCATCGGCCACGACGTCTTGAATGGCCAGAAGGCCGACGTCGACTATGACGCGGAGTCCGGCGACGACATCATGTTCCAGGGCGTCGGCATCCAGCGCAGCAACGGCATGGCCGGTTTCGACTGGGCAATCCACAAGGGAGACGAAGTCGCGGCCAACTCTGATCTGGGCATTCCAATCTTTGCAACCCAGGAGGACTTTATCCTGCGCGACCGGTTCGATCTTGTGGAGGGCTTGTCGGGTTGGAAGTTCGATGACGTGCTGACCGGTCGGGAAGCAAACGTGAATACCCGCGCCGAACTGACAGGCACGGCGGCAATCCCGGGCCCCGGCTCGATCCTGGAGTCCTATTCCAGCGCATTGCTTGAAAAGAACGTGTCACTGATCGCCGGACTTGACCAAATTGTCGCGCACAGTGTCCGCACGACCGAGACCGGCAATGACGGTACGGTTGAAATCATCGCCTTCCAGTCCAGCGACGCGTCTGACATCCTGCTTGGCGGAGGTGGTAGCGACAAAATAAAAGGCCTCGCCGGCAATGACGTCATTGATGGCGACAAGTGGTTGAACGCGCGTATTCTGATTGCCCACGAAGGCAAGTCCTATACCGCAGACGGCATGACGAAGAAGGTCTATCTGCAATCAGATCTCATCAATGGCGTCCTGATTGCCGGCGCCATCGCACAATTCGGGGGCCGCAACCTTGACGCGCTGATGTTCGACCGCACCCTTAACCCCGGGGCGCTCAGCATTGTTCGAGAGATCGTCGATGGTAATCAAGCCGGCGACATCGACGCCGCCGTCTTTACCGACTTGCGCGTGAACTACGGCTTTGGCGTCAACACGGATGGCAGCCTTTATGTCGATCATGCACCTCCGGCTGCCGATGAGACCGAGGTTCTCGGTGACAATGTTGAGGGCGTGACGGAGAAGCCAGTCCTCGACGGACGCGACACGGTTCGCAACCTCGAGCGTCTCGAGTTTACCGACGTCACCATGAATGTCATCAACGGCACGGGTTCAGGTGAAACCCTCAACGGCAACGTTGCCGGCTCGGGGCTGATCCACGACGTGATCATGGGTTTTGGCGGCAACGACGTCCTGAACGGCGGCTCGGGCGACGACGTGCTGATCGGCGGGTCAGGCAACGACCGTCTGAATGGTGGCTCCGGCAACGACATTTACGTTTTCGGCGTAACGGACGGCCAAGACACGATCGATGAAGCCAGTGGCACCGACAAGATCAGTATCGCCGCCGGCGGGGCCGCATTAAGCGCCTTGAATTTTCTTCGGGCAGCCAATGGCGACCTGCAGATAGACATGAACGGCCAGAGAATTACCGTGGTCGATCATTTCGAAAACAATGGAAAAATGGTCGAGACAGTCAGCTTCGACAGCGGAAGCTATGGCGGCTACGACTTCTATCTTGCCGACGATGAAGGCGACGAGATTTTCCGCAGCACCTATGTTCTCAGCACGGATGCAGATGGTGAACTCACTGCGGACGCCGATGTCGATACAGTGCTTGCCGACCTCGCCGGCGGCCTTGCCTCGACACTTCTGGGCAACAGTGGTGATGACATGCTGTTTGGCAATGGTGGTGCTGACATTCTGAACGGCGGTGCGGGCATAGACCTTCTGGTCGGCGGCTCGGGCAGTGACAGCTATATCGTCGACGACCTTGGCGACACCGTGGTCGAGCTAGCCAATGGCGGCACCGATACCATTCAGACGTCGCTTTCAAGCTACACGCTGGACGCCAATGTCGAGCGACTGACTTATACGGGAACCGGCGAGTTTACCGGCGCCGGCAATGGGCTCGATAACGTCATCACCGGCGGGATTGGTGCCGACAGCCTTTATGGTGACCTTGGCAACGACAGGCTGGTCGGCGGTGAAGGCGACGACTTCCTGGATGGCGGGGACGGAGATGATACGCTCAATGGGAATAACGGCAATGATGCCGTTCGCGGCGGTGCCGGCAACGACACGATCAACGTCGGCGGTGGCTTCAATACCATCGTCTACAATACAGCCAATTTCGGCACCGATACTGTCGCGAGCTTCGATGCCAATTCGACCGGCGGCCAGGACAAGATCGATCTGAGCGGCTTGGGTATCAGCGATACCAATTTTGCCTCGGCGGTGACGATAGCAACGAGCGGAGGTGATACGCACGTCAGTGTTGCGGGCGGCACCATCGTACTGACCGGCGTCGGTGGGACGGGCTCGAATATTATCGATCGAACGGACTTCATGCTTGCCAACGATGTCGCTGTCACGATCGACGGAGACGCTGGCGACAACATCCTTGATGGAACGGGCGGCGGCGACCAGCTCAACGGATTTGGCGGAAACGACGTCATTAGCGGTTGGGCCGGCAACGACAGGATCGACGGCGGCACCGGCGATGACACAATAAACGGCGGCACCGGTGACGACACCATCCATTGGACGGCTCCGGAGGGAGGCACCGGTGGATGGGATGTGATCGACGGCGGGTCGGAAGGCATTGACGGAGACACCTTTTTCATCACCGGTAATTCCGACTACGAAATCTTCCGCTTCTACCCGGCCGAAGACGCAGAAACGGTTATTCCCGGATTGGTGCTCAAAGGGGGCTCCACGGAGATCGTAGTCACGAGAACGACGGTGATCAACGGGGTCGAAGGTCTGCCGCAGGTCATCGCGGAGCTCTCTGAGATCGAGGAAATCGTTATCAATGGCTTTCCGGCGAGCGGCGTTGGGGCTGCAAATGGTGACAGGTTCGAACTGATTGGCGACTTCGCCGAACAAGGCGAGGAGACGAGCCTGCGCACCAGCACGATCACAATCCTTGGTTCTGACGGCAACGACACGGTGGACATCTCCTCGCTCTTGTCGGCACACCGGATTGTGTTCAAGACAAAGGGCGGCAACGATACCATCATCGGGACCCTGCGACCCCAGGACGTCGTCGAACTCGAGGACGGCAAGACCATCGCCGATTACGTGCATACCGCCAACGCGGACGGATCGACGACCATCTCGAGTGAAACTCACACCGTGACGTTCTTTGCAACGGGCGACGGACCACAGCTCGGCCATGGTCACAACATTGATGAGCCTGGCACGCCTTCCGCGCACGATGACGAGACGCCATCGGTCGGCGATGACGACGATAAAGACGACGACGACGGTGACGATGACGACAGCGCTGATGGTGACGCTGGCAGCGTCGATGAAGAGGATCTTGACGACGACCAAGGTCCGCAAGGACCATGCCTTGGACCCGTTGATGATCAGCCCGGCAGCCCAGACATACTTCCAGAGTCAATCGCTCCAGAAGCCGTCATCGGAACCACTGGCGCGGACGCCTTGATCGGAACCGAGGATGGCGAGACGATCATGGGCCTTGATGGCGGGGACGTGATCTTCGCCCATGGTGGCAACGACGACGTCTTCGGCGGCGGCGGCGCCGATATGCTTTACGGCGATGCGGGCGACGATCGCATCCTTGGTCAGAACGGTAATGATTTCATCAATGGCGGTGCGGGCAATGACACAGTGTTTGGCGGTGACGGCGACGACGTCATCTTAGGCCAGGCGGGTGACGGTCATGACACCTATTATGGCGACGACATGGTGGGTGGCACGGGCAATGACACGCTCGACATGTCGGCAATAACAGCGAATATAACCGCCGACCTTGGCACCGGCTTCATGAACCGCGGCAGCGTTTCGAGTTCTCAGACCGGAAGCGACACGCTGTGGGGCGTCGAAAACTTCGTCGGCGGCTCCGGGCACAACACGGTCACGGCGGGCGAGACGGCCAATGTCATCGACGTGAGCGGCGGGCCGGGGGGCGATGTCTTTCGCTTCCTTTCAGCGGACCATGCCGATGGAGACACCATCATCGGCTTTCAGCCGGGCGACAGGATCGACCTGAGTTCCATGGACGCCAATGGGTGCTTGTCGGGCAACCAGAGCTTTGCGTTGGTATCCGACGCCTTCACTGGAAAAGGGCAGATCATGGTCACCCACGAGAGCCGCGACGATGGGGACTTCACCGTTGTCCAAGGCAACACTACCGGGGGTGCGGATGCCGACTTCAAGCTCAGCATAAAGGGTTTCCATGATCTGACCGCAGGCGATTTCGACCTGTGAAAACAACATGGCGAGGGCCGGGATTCACCGGCCCCGCCACCTAGCTCAACGGGTTCCGGGGGGGACGGGTCATGCGTACCAAGGATTCACTTACTGCATCAAAGCGCAAAAGCGCCGAGAAACTGACCAAAGGGTTCAAAAGCATATTCGTTTTCCTTTTCGGGATTTCGGGGATTATCAATATTCTCGCGCTGACAGGCGCTTTCTATATGCTTCAGATCTATGATCGAGCACTGACCAGCGGCAGCATTCCGACGCTGGTCGCGATTTCGGTGCTCGCTATCGGCCTCTATTTGTTCCAGGGTCTGTTTGACATCGTCCGATCGCAAATCCTGGTGCGCATCGGCGCGCGCCTCGACGGCAAGACGGCGCCGATGGCCCATCAGGTCGCCATCGACATGCCGCGATTCGGCTTTTCGACGGCAGAGGCCCTTGAGCGCGGCCGCGACGTCGATACGGTTCGCGGCTTTCTCGGCAGCCAGGGACCGATGGCGCTGTTTGACCTGCCATGGATGCCGTTGTTCCTTCTTTTCGTCTACATGCTTCACCCCTGGCTAGGCGCGCTGACCTTTGGCGGGGCCTTTGTACTAACGTTGTTGACGATCATCAGCGAACTGATGACGCGGCGATTGAGCAGCGCAACGCATCAGGCCGCTGTGACCCGCAATGCGATTGCAGACTCCAACGCTCGCAACGCCGACATTCTAAAGGCGATGGGATTTGCCGGCCGCGCTGTCAGGCGCTTCGACCGCGCCAACAAGGAACATCTCGAACTGCAGACACGAACCAACGACATCAGCGGCACCCTTGGCGCAATCTCGCGCGTTCTACGGATGATCTTGCAGTCGGCCGTGCTTGGAATGGGAGCGTTTCTGACCATCAGAGGCGAGCTTACCGCAGGCGCGATTATTGCGGCGTCGGTCGCATCCGCCCGGGCGCTTGCCCCCATTGACCTTGCCATCGGCAACTGGAAGAACGTTGTCCAGGCGCGTACCGCGTTCGCGCGGCTTAAGGAAACGGCCATGGCGCTTGGCGATAGCGACGCGCCGATGGAACTGCCGGCACCGCGTTCCTCACTCAAGATAGAAAACATCACCGTGGCGGCACCTGGTTCGGGCCGCGTATTGTTGAGTGATGTCAGTTTTGAACTGAAAGCCGGGCAGGCGCTGGGCATCATCGGCCCGAGCGGCGGAGGCAAGACTACACTTGTGCGAGCGCTGACGGGAATCTGGCCGGTGCTGCGCGGCAGCGTACGGTTGGACGATGCTGAACTGACGCAATGGGACGACGAGGCACTTGGCCAGTTTGTCGGCTACCTGCCTCAGGAAGTGGCGCTTCTGGACGCAACGATCGAGGAAAACATTTCGAGGCTTCAAGAAGAGTCCGATCCCCACGCCATCGTCGAGGCCACGAGAGCGGCAGGGATACACGAAATGATCGTTCGTATGCCCGACGGCTACCGCACCCAGCTGGGGCCGCTGGGCGTTTCCCTCTCAGGCGGCCAGCGTCAGCGCATAGGCCTTTCGAGAGCTGTTTACGGCAGTCCTTTCATCGTAGTCCTTGATGAACCGAATTCAAACCTCGATGGCGAGGGTGAGGCCGCGCTGACGGCGGCCATCGAAGGCGTCAAAAGCCGCGGCGGCATCGTCGTCGTGATCGCCCACCGTCCAAGCGCGCTTGCGGCCGTCGATGTCGTGGCCGTGATCCAGAACGGCAAGATGACGGCCTTCGGGCCAAAGGAAGAGATTATCGGCAATGCAGCGCGCCGGGAGGCGGTCGCCGCAGATGGACAATCAAAGGAGACACGCCCCAGAGTGTCTGCACGGGTGTCGGCATGATCGAGGTCAAAGCCAAGAAGTCCCAGGCGCAGGCAAACGATCCCGCCGAGCGATATGTGCTGAAAAACACGGAAGAGAGATCCAAGTCCCCGGCGGCCTTCACTATACTTCTGTTGGGCCTGGCACTCTACCTGAAGTCGGTCTTCCCGAGCTGGACAAAAATCGAAGAGGGCCAATCCACGATCGAGGACGAACCGGAAGGACAGGCTGCGCCTGGAATGGCCGATGCTCTTTCCCTTAAGCCTCCCATGCCTGACACTATCCATACCGGCTCGGTCGCCGCTGACGAACCTGTGGGCTCGCACGGTCCGCTCGCTGATTGGATACCTCCTACACGGTTACCCATCGATACGCCTGGGTTCGGATATTTACAGCCTGAGATTTCCTTGGACTGGAACGATCTCAAACGGCCGTCGCCCGATCCACGGGCCGCCAATGACAATGCCGGCTCCGGGTCCGGAGGGAACCTCTCCCCCGATGCTGGAGGTCCTGACGTGGATCAGACAGATCCGGTTGGTCCAGGCGATAAGGCTCCCGGCGACACAGACCCTGGCGACAACGAACCATGCAGTGAAAGCCTAGATGAAGACACCTGTGACGAGGATGATGATCCCCAATCGGGCAACCGCTCTCCTCGGGTTACCGGTCCGGTCTACCTGATGGACGTAACCGGTTGCGCCCTCCTTGGAATCGGACTGTCGGACCTTCTGCGTAACGCCGTCGATCCGGATGGAGACACGCTCACGGTGACGAACCTGACCGTCTCCTCGGGTGCGCTTACCCAATCGGCGCAGGGCTGGGTGTTTAAGGGCGAACCGAGCATGCTGGGCCCGGTCACCATCACTTACGAGATCACAGACGGCCAATTCGCAGTCATTCAAACAGCGCACTTCTCCGTCATCAGATCGTCGATCGAAGGCACCGACGGCGGCGACATTCTTATCGGCACGATGTGCGCAGACGATATTGATGGCGGCGATGGCGACGACAATATCGACGGCCGCGCGGGCGATGACGTCATCGCCGGGGGCTACGGGGACGATCACATTGTGGCCGGAGCGGGGAATGACACCGTATTTGGCGGCGAGCGCGATGACATTGTCTTCGGCGGAGCCGGCAATGACTATATTTCGGGCGGCGCGGGACATGATCGACTGTTCGGCGGCGAGGGACATGACATCATCTTCGGCGATGCTGGCAACGACTATCTGGCAGGCGGAGGCGGAGACGATCTCCTCGCCGGCGGTACTGGCCAGGACATCCTCGAAGGCAATGCCGGCGACGACACCGCCGATGGCGGCCAAGGCAATGACGAATTGCATGGGGGCGCCGGTGACGACGTCCTCATCGATGGAGCAGGCAAGGATACGGTCTACGGCGGCGATGGTAATGACCATCTGATTGCCGCAGCTGACGGTGACGATGATGTCCTTGATGGCGGAGCAGGCTGCGACACCCTCGACTATTCCTCGGCGAGGATGCCGGAACCGACACGATCTCAGGCTTTGAAGACGTGGTCGCCGGCGGTGGAGATGATGAAATTGCTGGCAATGATGGGGACAACACCCTCGTTGGACATGGCGGAGACGACCTGATCGATGGACGCGCTGGCGACGATGTGATTTCGGGCGGTCACGGCGACGATCATCTGACCGGCGGGAATGGCCAGGACATCCTCGAAGGCAATGCCGGCGACGACACCGCCGATGGCGGCCAAGGCAATGATGAGTTGTATGGGGGCGCCGGTGGCGATGTCCTCATCGATGGAGCAGGCAAGGATACAGTCTACGGCGGCGATGGTAATGACCATCTGATTGCCGCAGCTGACGGTGACGATGATGTCCTTGATGGCGGAGCAGGCTGCGACACCCTCGACTATTCCNGGTGACGACGTCCTCATCGATGGAGCAGGCAAGGATACAGTCTACGGCGGCGATGGTAATGACCATCTGATTGCCGCAGCTGACGGTGACGATGATGTCCTTGATGGCGGAGCAGGCTGCGACACCCTCGACTATTCCAGCACGCAAAACGGCATCACCATTGATTTGACCGAGGGATTGGCGTTCGGCGAGGATGCCGGAACCGACACGATCTCAGGCTTTGAAGACGTAGTCGCCGGCGGTGGAGATGATGAAATTGCTGGCAATGATGGGGACAACACCCTCGTTGGACATGGCGGAGACGACCTGATCGATGGACGCGCTGGCGACGATGTGATTTCGGGCGGTCACGGCACTATTCCAGCACGCAAAACGGCATCACCATTGATTTGACCGAGGGATTGGCGTTCGGCGAGGATGCCGGAACCGACACGATCTCAGGCTTTGAAGACGTGGTCGCCGGCGGTGGAGATGATGAAATTGCTGGCAATGATGGGGACAACACCCTCGTTGGACATGGCGGAGACGACCTGATCGATGGACGCGCTGGCGACGATGTGATTTCGGGCGGTCACGGCAACGATCAACTTTGTGGAGACGCAGGAAACGACAGGATCCTTGGCGGCGACGGTAACGACTTGATTAAAGGGGGTGACGGAGACGATCTCCTGCTCGATGGTTCAGGTGAGGATGGTGTCTACGGTGGCGCTGGTGACGACCGCCTTGTGGCAACATCCGGTCCCGAAAACGATATCTATAACGGGGGAGAGGGTTGGGACACGCTCGACTACGCGTGCACATCCACAGGCGTTACTATCGATCTTGTTGCCCAAATTGCCTTCGGGGTCGAAATCGGCGACGACGCGATATTCGGCTTCGAGACTGTGGAAGGTGGGGCGGGCAACGACCATTTCGTCGCCGGAGGAGAAGCCATGGTTTTGGTCGGAGGCGACGGGCTGAATATATTCGAATTCACTGCCGACGATTCCGCTGTCGCACCCGGTCTGGTGATGCATGAGATCCTCGACTTCAAGGTTGGGGATAGGGTGCGCATATCCAAATACGACCTCTTCGAACAGGTGTTCGACGGGTTGGAGGACCGCTTTGAAAATGTTTATGGAGAGGGCATAGACGAAGACGATATCGCGATACGGTATCGGAACGAACGAACCGACGAGATCGACAGGACCGTTATCGAAGCCGACTTCGACCAGGACGAGATCTACGAAACAACCATCACCTTGCTTGGAAACCATGTCCTCGTCATCGTTGAACACGCATGACGAGCGGTAGAAAAAACACGAATGGGGAACATGAGCGTGAACAATAGCAAATCAAACTTTGGCGGAGCGCGAGCCAAGAAATCAGAAAAAGCTTTCAGGATCGGCCCGCGCATCGTCGTGGGAGTGACGCTCTGTTTCCTGCTCATCGGTGGCGTGGGCGGCTGGGCCGCAACCGCGCAACTGACGGGGGCGGTGATCGCGCAAGGCTCAGTTACTGTCGATCAGGATCTGAAGTCGATCCAGCACCGCGACGGTGGCATAGTGTCGGATATAGCGGTGCGGGAAGGCGATTTCGTCAAGGCTGGTCAGATGCTGATCAGGCTCGATGACGTTCAGACGAAGGCCGAATTGTCGATCATCCGTTCACAATTGATTGAACTTGCATCGAGGAAGGCCAGGTTGCTCGCTGAGCGTGACGGCCTTGAGGCGATCGAATATCCAAGCGACTTCAATCTCGGCCATGCTGACACTGCTGACGTTGTAAACGGCGAGAACCGTCTTTTCGCCGGCAACCTGACCAATCGCGAAAGTCAGAAGCAGCAGCTCGAACTAGGCATTGAGCAGATTGGCGAAGAGGTCAGGGGACTGGAGGCGCAGCGTTATTCAAAAGACGACGAAATCGCACTGCTCAAGATGGAACAGAGGAAAATTAAAGGACTGGCAGACAAAGGGTTGATCGAAAGCTCACGCGTCTACGCGTTCGATCGAGACAAGGCGCGCCTCCTGGGCGAGCGGGGTGAAGCTAATGCCGCCATTGCCAGGGCAAAAACCCGCATAAGCGAAATTCGGCTCCAGATCATTTCGATCGATGAGAATGGCCGCACCGAAGCGCAGCGTGAACTGAGCTTGGTGGAAACCAAGATGTCGGAATTCCGTGATCGTCTCACGGCGGTGGAAGACCGGCTTGCACGTACCGATATACGCGCTCCGATCGCCGGCACGGTCAACGAACTCAACATCCATACGATCGGGGGCGTGATCACGCCCGCGATGGTGCTGGTCACGATCGTTCCGGAAAACGCGAAGCTCAAGATCGAGGTGCGGCTAGCCCCCAATAGTATCGATCAAGTCGCCATCGGGCAGGCGGCACGGCTCCGCTTCTCTGCCTTCAACCAGAGGACCACCCCGGAATTGAATGGCGAAGTCGTTCATGTCTCCCCCGCAACGTCGCGTGATCCGGCCACAGGAGAGAGCTTTTACCTCGGAGACGTTGAAGTAACGGCCGCGGAGCTTGCTAAGCTTGGCAGCGTTCTTCTGCCTGGCATGCCTGTCGAAGTTTATGTATCGACCGAAGAACGAACCGCCATTTCGTATCTCTCGAAACCTCTCATCGATCAGTTTGAAAGAGCATTCAGGGAGAGGTAAGTCGGGCGTTCGATTTCTGTCCGCGAATATCCAAGTGACGCCGCTCATTTGCCCGAATGGGTCACTCTACCCGGTATAAACCGGTTTTTTCGAGAACGCTGCGGCCGTCGCGAAGTAGTTTGACAGTCACAGAATAAGGGCCGGGCATGGGCGCGCCTCGCTTACCCACATATGAAGAAAAGGACGCTTTCGTCCGGTTCACGGGTGCTGTCATTCCGCTCGCCAAGAGCTTACCGTTTGGCCCTGTGACCTCGACCGATACCCTGTCGCCCGTCCGCAAGTTCTGCAACCACGCCCAACCGACCAGCGCCGAAGAGAAAACGTCCGCTGGAGGAGGTGGGCCTGAAACTACGAGCTGTGCATGTTCGATGGCGGATTCGGCCAACCCAAGCGAGAGTATCTGGGTATCTCCGTGCCCAAGACGCGCAAGCACATCTCTGGAAAATAACGGTGTCGTCTCCGCCTTGGCTTCATCGCATCTTCCAGGAACGAATTTTCCGGTCGAAGGATCAATGACGCGCCCGTCTTTGCGGACCGTGACGTGAACGTGCGGGAACTGCGCCATTCCCGAGGCGCCGACTTGGCCTATTATCCCACCTTTGCGGACGTTGTCCCCTGGCCGGACGGAGATGCTCCATTGCTTCAGATGGCAGTACTGGATTTCGATGCCGTCGTCATGCTGAATCACAAGGCCATTCCCACACTCTCTCGAGAGTGCGGCTTCCTTGCCTTTGGCCGTCACGACCAAACGGTCAGGTTCTCCGTCTCTAGATCGCAGGACCTTGCCGCTCGCCATTGCGAGGACCTGCACACCTCGTGCGACATCCTCCATGGAGAGGATACGCAGGTCCGTCCCGTCATGTCCATTATAAGTGGCAGAACCGCAGAATGGATCGAGTGCGCCTGGGCCCGGATCCATGTCGGGATACTGCTGGACAAAGCAATCTTCACCAAGAGTGCAAGCGACGGGAAGGTTCAAATCAAAGCCCGACGCGGGGACTGAGATCCCGAACGGAATACCCGCCAAAGCAAAGGCAGTAACGACGCGCCAGCCGTTCACCACCAAATTCCCCAGCCTAGTTTAATGTTCGTAGCATTGAGGAGGTGACCGCCAGATTTGGCTCCTTGAGCGCAAGAATCACTTCGAGCCTGCTTCTTGCAGCGAGCTTGTGCATGAGCACGGTCATGTAGTGCTTTACGGTCTTCTCGCTCAGGACCAGTATTTCCGCAATTTCCCGGTTGGTTTTTCCTTTGTGCAAAAGGCCCACAATCTGTTCTTCCCGGACAGTCAGCCTCATCTTCTGGGCCGCTGCCTTTCTCAGGGCCGCAGTGCGCAAGGAAACAATCAGCTTTGTGGCAATGGAGGGACTTATGAATGTATCCCCACCATGCACCGTTTGGACAGCCTCCCGGAGCTCGCAAGATGTACTCTTTGTCGTCAAATACCCGCCTGCACCTGCCTCCAATGCGCTCATTGCCTGTTCAATACTGGTCACAGCAGTGAAGACAACGATTTTGGGACTTCCGGATATCCGTGTGATCCCCGAGATCACCTCTGGCGCACAGAGAGGATCACTTGGATCAAGAACGAGAACATCCGGTCTATGCAAATTCGCAATCTCGAAGGCTTCACGGGGCGCTTCGCTTCGCGCTACCACCGTATATTCGTCCTTTGACGAAAACGCTCCAACCATCCCGTCTAATAGCATGGGCTGGCTGTTTAGCAGCGCGATCCGTATCTTGGTCATCTTATGTCCCTCCCCTAGATTAGATAGTAGTGAAATTTCAGGGAAGCGCAATTTGATTGTTAACAGAGGGTTAATCTGAGCATGCCGGGCGATCCACCCGCGTTCAATCGAGCCACGAAATAGCGTTATGAGCAGGAAGACAAATCGGTCTGTTGATTCCCACGCAGAACTGAGCCTGTTATGAGATGGAACATTCCTTAACTAGCGAGGTTCCCGACGAGTTGTGCAAGGGCGGCGAGAGAAGGAGAGCCGGTCTTCTTCAGCAGTGACGCGCGGTGGTTCTCTACCGTGCGCTGGCTTATTCCGAGCTTGAGAGCAATGGCCTTGTTGGTGTGACCGAGCACAACCAGTTCCATAACCTGCCGCTGACGAGCCGTCAGCTTGGCAAGAATCCGTTTGGCTTGCCCGCGGTTCGGGGCGCCTCGTTTTGCCTTGTGAAACCGTCGCATCGCCTCCAGCGCGCTGGCGAGCAGCCGGTGGCCAGCAACGGGTTTTTCGATGAAATCGAACGCGCCGGCCCTTAATGCGCTTACGGAGGTCGCGACGTCACTCGCTCTGCCGACGATGATGACCGGGACGTTTAAGACGGCGTCATCCATACTATTAAGAAGATCGAGCCCCGACATTGCCGGTAGGTAGGCGTCGACCAGGAGGCAGCCATGGCCATCGCCGTCGTAGGCGGCGAGAAAAGCTTCGCAAGTGGCAAAGGCGCGAACTCGCCAGCCATCCTTTTCAAAAGTCAGTCGAACGATTGCGCGGATATCGGGGTCATCATCGACGATATATAGGATGGGGGGCAGGTCTGCATCGGACAAGCTGCCTCTTTCGGCGGGTGTTCGAAGCGGCACGAGGTTGCAAATAGCCTTCGTCAGATCATCGAAGCCAAAAGGCTTGAAAAGATGGTGGAAGTTGCGCTCTGCGATGGTTTGAAGGGTCGCCGAAGAAATATCAGCGGTAAGAACGATCGCGGGAATATCCTTTGCGAACAGACGGCGAATTTCGGAGATTGCCCGCAGGCCGTGCTGACTGTCTGGAAGATCAAGGCTGGCGATGATTATATCGGGCAGCTCGGCCTGCCAAGAAGCGATCGACCTGACCGTTTCATTGGCGTTCGACATCGACACGACGCGATGGCCTTCTCGCATCAGGGCGATCCTCAGCAGGCGACGGATTTCGGTATCGTCCTCGAACAGGAGAATGGATGCGCGCGCCGGAGATGCGGGGAGGGCGGCCAGGTGGGAATTCCGGAGCGGACGCGCTATCACTTGGGATTTGGGAGCCTGCGGAATCCGTATTGAAAAGACGGAGCCTTTTCCCATTTTAGATTTCGCTGTCAGCGTGTGGCCGAGAAGATCGGCCAAGCGCCCGACAATCGACAAGCCGACGCCAATGCCGTCGAAACGCTCATGTCTGTCGTTGGTCGCCTGGGGAAATTCGTCAAAGATGACATTTGGTGAACCCTCCTTGAGGTCGATGTCGCTGTCGCGCACTTGAACGATCACATCCGGGCCACTTGCGCGGCAACCAACGATTATTTTACCCGAGCCGGTACTGTATTTGAGAACGTTGGAAATGAGATTTCTCAAAATCTGTTCAAACAACCGTTCGTCGGTGCTGACCATCAGGCTGGAAGGCAGGAACAATACTCTGAAAACCCGGTCCGGGCCGGTCGGAGAAAACTCGCCCTTCAGCCTGTCGAGAACTTTGGACACCGGGAAGACGCCGCGCCGCGGTTGAATCGCGCCCGCCTCAATCTGGCTGATGTCTAGCATCGCGTTGAGCATCGCGGCCATTAAGCTGATCGTTTCACCGAGTTTGGAAGTCAGTCGCTCCGACAACTCCTCGTCCGGTCGGGAATCGAGAAGGCCGTGGATAAGTTTGAGCGCTTGCAGCGGTTGCCGCAGATCATGACTCGCAGCGGCAAGGAACCGCGACTTCGGCGCATCTGCATCTGCATCTTCGGCATCGCGCGTGGCCGCCTGAAGCATGTGGGCTGTCAACCCGCGTTTCTTGCTTTCCTCGAACAACACGACGACCCCGTCGGCATCGGCCTTTATGTGACGGCAATGCATCGCCCTGCAGACGAACCAGCGCCCCTCGCGAACATTGATTTCCCGTTCGCGCGCTACCCCATCGGCCAACACTGAGCCAATATCTTCCAGGACTTCAGGGTAGAGAAGCCGGAAACCGAGATCCGCAATCGGCTTGCCGATATCAGTGGGCAGGATATTGAACAGAGATCGGCTCGCGGGCGTGAACAAGCAGATATTGAGCTGACCGTCCAGAAGGAGGGCTGGGGCATCCGCGCTGTAAAAGGCCTTTTCCGGATCGATCGGGGTCGTCGGCCGGCGTTCCATCGCTTGCGGCAATTGCCCGTCGGGCACGCAGAGCTCGTGATCTGTCGACGCGCCTTCTTTGAACACTCTCTTTTGCTGGTCGATCGCCGTTTCGTGAGCGTCAGTCGCAGGGGGCCTTATCCTAATGCTGTCCCACGGCATTTCCTGCGCAAATGGGTAGATGGGTAGGTTCCTTCCTAGGGCAAACGTCCTAAGGATGTCAGGTATGTTTTCCGCACCGCTGATCGCGGTCACGGCGCCGGTATCGATCGCGCTGCGCGGCATTCCACCAGGCTCCGCATCGCGCGGGTCCTCGGCCAACACGAGACCGCCGGCCTCGTTGACGGTCCTTACGCCAAGACTGCCATCCGAACCAATCCCCGACAAGACGACAGCGATGGCTCGGTCCTTGAAATTGACAGCAAGCGAATGAAACAGGAAATCTATCGGAAGAAGCGAGCCAGCCGAGAGTTGGAAATCTGTGACCCGCAGCGTCAGGCCTTCAACCGCCACGTAGGTTCCGGAAGTGCCGAGATAGGCATGATCGGCCTTGATCGCCATCCCGTTGCGTGCCTCGATCACGGGGATGGGCGCATGGTCGGCCAGACGCTTCGCCGTCAGATATGGATCCGACGGATCGATGTGCCGGATGAAAACGTAAGCCATGCCGCTAAGGGCATCGACGGCGTTCAGAAATTTGCGTACGGCGGCGAACCCCTCCGACGACCAGCCGACGCCGACGATAGGAAACGGGGAAAAGCGATGATCGTCTTTCGTCACAAGATCACGATCCAAAAAAGAGCGGAGAAATTGCGATGGTGTTCCTCGCAGAGATCGACTTAGGAGACTTGATCGAAATCGTCACAAGTGCGTTCGGAGCGACATCTTGTGCGTATAACACGCCACCGATGTCCGCCGGACGGGCCGTGCGCAAGTCTCATCAGGTCGGTTTTGCGAGACGTCCTCACAAACTTCGATTGCAATACATAGAATAACCCAAAACGCTACCCATGATATTAGCGCCTACCACTTAAGACGTCCTGTCCCTTCGAAAAAGGATTACGGCATCACATGGGTATTTTCCGATGCTACCTCATTAGGGTTTTATTGTATATCCTATCACTTCAATAAAAAATTCGGGGAGGCATTTATGCTTGATAATATCATGTCTATGCGTAGGGATCATGCAAAGAGAATGGTCCCGGTTGCCGGGTCGTCAACAGTCGATCTGGATGGCTATAACGACATTTCGTCGTTGGGCGAACGCACCCTCAAACTTGCCATTGTAGACGAGCGCGCCCTGGATCGGGAGTGCCTTGGCCAGAGCCTCATAGCTCACGGCCTGGAGATGGATATCACCCTGTTCAGCTCGATCGACATGTGGAGGAGCGCACTGGCGACAAATTTTTGCGGCATCCTGATCAATGTCGGAGCCCGAGATTTCCTTCATGCCCAGTTGAACGAAGAGCTCACGCTCCTCATCGCGAACTATCCCGATCTGCCGGTGATCATCTTATCCGATAATCAGAATATCGAGCAGATCTTCGCGGCGCTGCAAATCGGCGTCAGGGGTTACATCCCGTCAACGGTCGGCATCGACGTTTGTGTGCAGGCTATCGCTCTCGCCCTTGCCGGTGGCATGTTTATTTCCATGGAGAGCTTGAACGACATCCAGAAGCTTTTGTTCAAGGTGAGCCAGGTGGAAAGCAAGCGCTCGCAAATGTTTACCGCGCGCGAACAGACCGTCATCGAGGCGCTGCGACGCGGCAAGGCCAACAAGATCATCGCTTTTGAACTCGGTCTGAGCGAGAGCACTGTCAAGGTCCACATCCGAAACATCATGAAAAAGCTCCACGCGAGCAACCGGACCGAAGCAATTTACAAGATAAACGCCGAGTTCGAATAACAGGCTTTGCGCAGACCGGCGTTCCTACGCCTATCGGCCAGGGGGTGCACCGAATGGGGGTGTTTTACATAAGCCTCCAAAACGCCATCATGGCTCTCAGGGCAGCGGACGCAGTTCCGAAGTCGCACCGCCCTTTGTCGCGATGGGATCATGCCAATGGGGACTGTACGCAGGGCTTATTTCATGGCTGCGCTGGAGCAGTATTGCCAGATCATCATCAGCGTCGCGATGATCTTCGTAGTCTCCCGATTACTTAATTCCGAAGCCATCGGCGTTGCGGTCATCGGTCTGGGGCTGGGGGCGGTCGTATTCACGATCCGCGAATTCGTCACCTCGGAGTTCCTGATTCAGCGGGTGAACATCACGACGCAAAGCGTGCGCACGGGAACAACGCTTGTCCTGTCGCTATCTCTTGCGATCGCCGCGCTACTGTGCCTGGCGGCGCCCTTCATCGCGGCCATCTACAATGAACCGCGCCTTCAGGCGTTCGTTTATCTGATCGCCGTCGCTGGTGTGATCGAGGCGCTAGCCTTACCCGCTTCTGCCTTGATGCGCCGCGACATGCAATTCGGGATCGTGACGCGCATCAATGCCGGAACGGCCATAATCTACGCTACCGTGACGATTTCATGCGCGGCACTCGGACTGGGATTCATGAGCTTTGCCTGGGGCACCCTAGGCGCTGCGCTCATGCGCACAGCGCTGTCTTTTCATGCCAGGCCGCAATTGTGGATGTTCAGGCCCTGCCTTCGCGGAACAAGAGAAATCGTGGCATTCGGGGGATACAAGGGCGCCTCATCCGTCCTTGACCGGTTCTACGAGGCACTGCCGCAGCTGGTGCTCGGCTATATCATGCCGATGTCGGCGGTCGGCGTGTTCAATCGGGCGAACATCGTCTGCGGTCTTCCCGACAAGTTTCTTCTCTCGGCAATCTTTGCTGTGGCCTTTCCTGCTTTCTCGTTGGAGGTCCGTCACGAGCGCAGCCTTAAAGCGCCCTATCTGCGACTACTGGGATATATTTCCGTTCTGTTCATGCCGGCAACAGGAATGTTGGCGATCCTGGCCCACCCGGTCGTGCGTGTCTCCCTAGGCGGCGATTGGCTGGCGGTGGTACCTGTCTTGCAGATCCTGGCAGTTGCAGCTCTCTTTTCGTTTCCCTGTATCTTGACGTTTCCGGTTCTCGCCGCACTTGGCGCGAACAGGGACGCCTGCGCGGCCAACTTTATCGGCAGGGGCCTTTCCACCGTCGTGATTTGCGCCGCCAGTTATCACGGCCTGATCGCATTGGCCTTAAGCCAATTCGTAACCCTTCCATTCCAGGCCTACGTCTCGTTGCGCTTCGTGCGGCGAAACGTACCTTTCGCATGGAGCGAATTGTGGAGCGTCCTTGGCCGGAGCGCTGTGGTAACCGCGTGTTCGATGGCAGGTCCGATGATGGTCCTCGGACTCAATGCATTCGACGGGGACCTGTCGGTCGTCCAGACCCTCTCCTGCTGTCTGCTGGCAGCTGCGGGTTGGATGGGTGGCGTGATTGCCGTGTCGCATCCGATCCTCGACGAATTGCCTCGTCTCATCGGTCGCTCCCTGCCTGGCTTTGGGAGCATCAGATTCTGGGCTGCGCCCCGTTAGATCTCCGTCTCCATGGCGCGTCCGGCGTCATCTTCTTTCGGGCGTTCGTCGGAATATCGGAGACAGGTTGTCGAAAGAACCAGCGGGATTGGAAGACGGACCGAACGGAGTTGTTGAGGCCATGACCAGCATCGATGTCGTCATTCCGAACTACAATTACGGCCACTATCTGGAGGGCTGCGTCCAAAGCGTGCTGGATCAGGGGATCGACGAGCTCAGGATTCTCATAATCGATAATGCTTCCGACGACGATAGTTGCCAGATAGCGCGTCGTCTGGCGGGAAAGGACGAACGGATCAGCCTGAGACTGCGCCCGCGGAACCTGGGCGCGCACGCTTCTTTCAACGAGGGCATCGACTGGGCGCGGGGCGACGCCTTGCTGATCCTTTGCGCCGACGACATGATTGCGCCCGGCGCATTAATGCGCGCGAGTGCGATCCTCGACGAGCGCCCTTCCGTCAATCTGGTTTTCGGAAGAGCCGAATTCAGGACGACCGGGGATACCGGGGCTCGTCCTGCGATCACGTCGGCAGGGGGCTGGCGCGTCGAAAGCGGCGAGAGTTTCATCCACCGCCTTTGCCAGCAGGGGCACAACACGGTAAGTGGGCCCACCGTCCTCGTGCGGACATCGGCCCAGAAGCGCGTCGGTCTCTATAACCCCAGTTTGTCCCATACGGACGATCTTGAGATGTGGCTGCGCATCGCGACAACCGGCAATGTCGCCTCGACCGAGGCGATTCAGGCGGTCGCCCGCGTTCATGCCAACAATCGCTCGGCATCGGTTGGAACCACCCATCG
Source organism: Rhizobium sp. Root482 (assembly GCF_001426565.1). GTDB lineage: Bacteria > Pseudomonadota > Alphaproteobacteria > Rhizobiales > Rhizobiaceae > Pararhizobium. Next base: position 38,338 of record NZ_LMFA01000001.1, read on the forward strand.
GTGGAACATGGAGTTCGAGGCCGCTTACCGCGCATTTTTCTCAGGCCTTGGCGCAGGAATGCCAGGATCCGATCGGCTCCTCAAAACGGCGATGAGAAGCATCGCGGACCGCTCCTACTGGTGCGGGATCAGAGCATTGTGGCAGCGCGAAGCCGGCGCGGGCGAGCTGCTGCGGCACGCCATCCGCCTTCATCCCGCCTGTGCGATCCTACCGTCCTTCGGCCATCTGGCCAGTGAGAAACGCCTTCGCAAAGCGCTCTCCATCGTCCTTGGTCAACCGGGCATCCGAAAAGGCGGATAAGTCAGCCAGGACTGTCAGGGGCCGTTCGTTGAGCCGATTGCGCCTGACAAGCGACGCGGGCGCTTCAGTCTCAGCGCGGCCGGTTCCGCGCACCATTTGAGAAGCAGTTCCTCCTGGGTCTCGAGACTTGTCTGTACGGCAAGCCCGGCGGTTTCTATTTCTTGCTGTACCGCAGCGACGTTGGTGACGATCTGTTTGAACTGCGCCCTCAGGACCGCAAGGTCGAAGGTCTGGATAGGCTGGCTGTAGCGCTGCTGGCCAAAAGCAGTCAGAAGATCGAGATTTTTCTGGGCATATCCGATCGAGATGGTCGGCCGGCCAAGCTTCAGGGCGCAGACGACATTGTGATAGCGAGAGGCGACCACGATATCGGTCTTGAGGATGTTGCACATGAGCTGCTGCAGTGTTCCACCCGTGCCGGCGCAGACAAGATCAAGCAGGCTCGGCTCGCGCGAGGCAATGCGTGCCATGATGTCGTGCATGGCGATCCTGTCCGTTACGTCGCCTGTCAGGAGGAGGACATTGTGGCCCTTTGTCGACAGCCAAACGACAAAATCGGTCATCTTGGCGATGTAGGTCTCATAAATTTGGGTAGCATCCGAAGCGTCTTTCGACCAGCCGCGATACTGCATGACGCCGACGCCCACCGACAAGCGAGCGCCCGGTGTGCGCGGCGGCACGGCGGGCACAGGCAAGCGGAAAGCGATATCCGGAAAGAGCCCCTCCGAGCCAACATCGAGGCCGAGACCTTTTACGTAGTCTCTTGAGAATGCGTCGCGATAGGATCTGTATCCTGCGCTGTTGGCCGCAAGCTTCATGAACCAGCGGCTGAGCCGGCGACTGACCGGTCCGGCACCGATGCTAACGAAGGCGACGCGCGCCCTGCGCAGGCGCGCTGCGATGCACCATCGAAATACCACGAAGGGCCAGCCGAAAGGGTGTTCTTGAAAGTCGTCAAGAATGCCGGTGCCAGGGATGATGAGGATATCGACGCCCTCAAGGCTCGACAGGAGGAAGAACAGCGCCGCGATCTTGCGGGCAGGAGCCTTCAGAAACCTGGTCCATCGCGGTGCGGCCGCCCTCTGCGCAGTGGTGCCGGTGATGCCGATCGAGGAAACATTATAGCGGGCCTCGATCAAGTCCGGATCCGAGCAGATGCAGATCAATTCGCAGTCGGGCCGGGCGTGCCGGAGAAGATTGAGCATGGATTCCATCGACCCGTCATTGCCGCTGTTTCCGCTGCCAAACTGGCCGAATAATGCAATCTTCATGGGCATCCCTCTCGTAAGCAAGTCGCCTCGTGGCAACCCGCTGCGTTTTCACGCCTCATCTCTGTCGGTGAGCTAGGTGGAAGAAACATTCGGCCTTGTGGATGGCAGCCGGACGCGATCATTAGAGGCGGAATGCGAGCTGGATTGCGGCGAATACCCCCGAGCGCCGGACGGCCGGCGATGGTGCCGAATATCGACGATCGAGCATTCCCTGTTCAGATCGACATGAGGGCGAGCCACTCATCTCTTTGGCTAGGTAGCTTTGACTGACATTTCTAACGGACAGGGTCCGATACCTGCATGGATCACATTGCGCCCTCAGTAATACGCGTATGCTTCGATGCGGGATTGGCGCGATCCAGCTGCGTCGTTGGTCTCAAAACCATCCGGCAGGGGAGCCCGCACCCGTGAAATTCGCATTTTTCGTGATGCCTCATATCGGAGGCACCTATTCGGTCTTCACCCAACTGCGGCAGGGGATGGCCCCGCACGGAATCTCGGTCGAGTGGCTTGGCCTCGAAAAGCGGCGCGATTTTGCAGGGATCGACGAGGAAGAGCACGCGGCCTACGGCGCATATGTGTCGTGTCCGCCGGAGGCTGACGAGCAGCAGCAGGCTGCCGCGCTCGCAAGGGCTATTCGCCTGCGAGGCTATGATGGCATCTTTGTCAACGTGTTGGCGGACCCCGTCGAGACCAACCTGGTGCGATACCTTCCTTCGTCTGTTCTGCGCATCATGATTGTTCACAACATTACTTACGGCACCTACCTTGCCGCGACCGCGATCCGCAACCACGTGCATGCCACCGTTTGCGTCTCTGAGCGGTGCCGGCGGGATTTGGTGCGCGCGCACGGATTTCCGCCGTCGAGCACCTTTGTCATCCCAAACGCCGTGGACGTCGCGGCGATCGGGGACACGACACGCCCGCTGGAACCGGTAGGCCTGCGCCTTATTGCGCTAGGCCGTGTCGAGAATATCTCGAAGGGCGTGTTCTGGCTGCCGGAGATACTGCGTGCGCTGCCGGACGATGTCACGCTGACCGTGGCGGGTGACGGCCCCGACCTTGCCGAACTCCGGCGGCGTTTGTCGGGTCTTGAGGCACGCGTGCGTTTTCTCGGTTTTGTGCCGCCGCGCGACGTTCTGCCACTGCTTCTCAATCACGACGCTCTTATCATGCCGTCCCGCTTCGAGGGATTTGGAATCACCATCGTGGAAGCCATGGCCGCCGGCTGCGTACCGGTCGTCTCGCGTATTTCTGGCGTGACCGACACGATCGTAGACCATGGGAAGGACGGGCTGCTGTTCAAGATCGGCAATGGATCGCAGGCTGTGAGCATCATCCTAGCCTTGCGAAACCGCTCCCTGTGGGCGGCCCTTTCCATCGCCGCCCGGCAAAAGGCGCGGGATGCATTCAGCGTCGATCTGATGGGAACGCGCTATGCGGCGCTCGTCCGGCAAGTCGATGACCGACGTCCGCGGACCGCTGCGCCGCTCGACATCGCATTCTGGTCAATGCCGGGCAGCCTTCGTCCGAGTTTCAGGCGTCTTGTTCCCCAGCCTATCAAGAATTGGCTGCGGTTGTGCAGCGAACGACTCTAGAGAGCCCAAAACGTTCGAGCACAAGTGCCGCTTTGACGTTCGCTGTCGAATTGCCCATCATCCAAGGAGGTCTTCGTGTGATGTCTTACATCCGGAATTTCGAGAATTCCAATTTATTGCGCCGCCGGGCACACCACCTTATTCCGGGCGGGTCTCATACGTACGCCAAGGGCGATGACCAGTTTCCTGTTCTGTCGCCGGGTTTCATCACCAAGGGTCTCGGTTGCCACGTCTGGGATGTCGATGGCAATGCCTACATCGAATATGGCATGGGAAACCGTTCCGTCGGCCTCGGGCACGCCTATCCCTCTGTCCTTGATGCCGTGCACAAGACGCTGGAGCAAGGCAGCAATTTTACCCGTCCTGCGGCCATTGAAGTAAGCTGCGCCACCAAGTTTCTGGACATGGTGCGAACGGCGGAAATGGTAAAGTTCTGCAAGGACGGGTCGCACGCTACTACGGCCGCCATGCGGCTCGCCCGCGCCGTGACAGGCCGAGATCTGATTGCGCGTTGCAGCGATCATCCGTTTTTTGCGACGGACGACTGGTTCATCGGCACGACAGAAATGAACGCCGGCATTCCCAAGGCTGTCAGAGATCTGACACTCGGATTTCGATACAACGACCTGGAAAGCGTCCATATGCTCTTTGCCCGGCATCCGGGCCGTATCGCGGCTCTCATCGTGGAGCCTGCGCGGGGCGACGAGCCGGCGGGGGATTACCTGCGGGCGCTGAAGGCGCTTTGCCACGACAACGGAGCTCTGTTCGTCCTCGACGAAATGATCACCGGCTTTCGGTGGCACAATGGCGGTGCCCAGCAACTGTTCGATGTTGTCGCGGACCTCTCCTGCTTCGGCAAGGCGCTGGGAAATGGCTTTGCGATCTCGGCGCTCGCCGGCAAACGCGAATTCATGGAGCTGGGGGGGATCGAACAGACCGAACGGCCACGGGTCTTTCTGCTATCGACGACGCACGGCGCCGAGACCCATGCGATGGCCGCCGCGATCGCCACGATGAAAGTCTATGAACAAGAGCCTGTCATTGAACATCTGCACCGGCAGGGGACCTCTCTGAGGACGGGGCTCGAGCAGGCTGCCGCGCGGCACGGCATCGGCGAATTCTTCCGGGTCGTCGGCAGAGCGTCCTGTTTAAGCTACATGACGCTCGACGAAAACGGTCTGCCCTCGCAGGCCTTTCGCAGCCTTCTTCTGCAGGAGACAATCGCGCGCGGCATCCTCGCGCCGTCGCTGGTCGTCAGCTACACCCATGAAAATCAGGACATTGAGCGGACCATCGAGGCATTTGACGGTGCCTTCGCCGTCTACCGCCGCGCGCTCGATAGCGGCGTTGCCGGACAGCTCGTCGGCAGGCCCTCTGACGTCGTCTTCCGCAAATACAACCAACCGGCCGTTCCCCTGGCTTCGTTGCCTCACCTCGTTCGGGCCAAGACGGAAGTGGCCTGAGGGCGCCGGACATGACGCCAAGCAGCTTCGGTCTCAAGGCGCAGGCGAGACGACAAGCCATGGCGGTGCCTGACCAAGGGTCATTCCCATGCGATCCCTTACGTTGCGTGCGACTTGCTCTCCTTTGCATTTTTGCCGTTTTGATCGCTCTTCCAACGGTTGCGGGTGAGCGCTTTCCGCTGACGGTCTCGGCAAATGGGCGGCATCTCATCGATGCAGCGGGAAAGCCGTTCCTCGTGTCGGGCGATGCGGCCTGGTCGTTGATCGCGGATCTGGCGCGCGACGAGATCGACCTGTATCTCGACAGCCGGTCTAAACTGGGCTTCAACACGATCGTGGTCTCGCTGATTGAGCACAAATTCAGTCGCAACGCTCCGCGAAACGCCTATGGCGTCGCGCCGTTCAAGGCGGATCGAGCGTTTTTCGATCCAGTGGACGCTTATTTCGATCACGCTTTCTGGTTCATCCAGCAGGCCCGTGCGCGCGGCTTCCTCGTTATCCTCGCCCCTGCTTATCTCGGCATCGAAGGGAGCGACGAGGGATGGTCGAAGGAGATGGCGGCCGCCGGTCCCGTTGAACTTGAAGCCTATGGTGCCTATCTTGGCCGGCGTTTCGCCTCCTTGCCGAACATTATCTGGCTGCAGGGCGGCGATGCTGATCCGCGCGACAAGGCGCTTGTAGCAGCGATCGTGGCCGGGCTGAAGCGCACCGGGTCGGCGGCGCTCCAGAGCGTACATGGAAACCGGGACAGCGTGATGGGCGATGTCTGGTCGCAAGCAGCCTGGATCGATATCGGGACGGTCTATACCTATGGCGACGTTGCAGCGGCGATGGCTACCGCGCGCAAAGCGCTGCCAGGCCGTCCTGTGCTGCTCCTGGAGAGCGCCTACGAGGGCGAGCGGGGGACGACCGCACAAGATATCCGCGCGGCTGCCTGGACCGCGATCCTTTCTGGTGGCACCGGCCAGGTCTTTGGCAACAATCCCGTCTGGCATTTCGCCGGTCCCGCACCGTTCCAACAAAAGCAGGAATGGCGCGAGGCGCTCGCCAGTCCGGGCGCACGCGACATGAGCAGAATGTTCGCCTTTTTTCAGGACCTGGACTGGTGGAAGATCGAGCCACTATGTCCCCCGACCGGTCGGAATTCGGTCTGCGGGCGAGCTTCCGACCATAGCTTTGCGCTTGTCTACACGTCGGGAGACCCGGTCGTGTACCTTGATGCGGCAGCAACCGCCGGCAAACGCAATTCACGCTGGTTCGATCCGTCCTCTGGTACGATATCTCCCGCGGTTTCGACGCAAGGGGCAGGGAAATACCGCCCTCCGGGGCCTTTGAACGCCGCTGGCGGCACAGATTGGGTCTTGCTTTTGACGGCACGCTGATCCGATCGGCCCGTTCCATCCTGCAAATGGCGTATGCGTGCCCTCTTCCTCCTGCCCCGATGGACAACCCATCAACCCGATCTGCTCAATGGCAACAGGCGCCGCACGCTTCTAGCCTCTCTTTTGTCGTCAACCACGGGGAGACTACCATGAAAGTGCTCGTAACGGGCCATCGAGGCTATATTGGTTCGGTCATGGTGCCGATCCTGCTGAAGGCCGGCCACAACGTCCATGGCTATGACAGTGAACTTTATCGCAACTGCCGCTACGCGCCAGGCGGTTCCATGACCTACGTGCCGACGACGCGCCGGGATATTCGCGACATTACACCACAAGATCTCAGCGGATTCGATGCGGTGATACATCTTGCGGCGCTTTCCAACGATCCTCTCAGCAATCTTAATCCCCAAATCACCTATGACATCAACCATCTCGGCAGTGTCCGTACTGCCAAGGCCGCCAAGGCGGCTGGTGTCAAACGGTTCCTGCTGGCGTCGTCGTGCAGCAATTACGGCGTTTCGGGCCAGGCCTTGATTGACGAGGAGGGTGAGCTGAAGCCGGTTTCGGCCTACGGTTCCTCCAAGGTTCTTGCCGAGCGCGACATCGCACTTCTCGCCGACGAGAGTTTTTCGCCGGTCTATCTTCGCCCCGCAACTGCCTATGGCTTATCGCCGATGCTTCGCTTCGATATTGTGCTCAACAATCTCGTTGCCTGGGGGGTCAGCGACGGAAAGATCCTGATGAAATCCGACGGATCGCCCTGGCGGCCAATCGTGCATGTCGAGGACATTTCGAGGGCGTTTCTGGCCGCGCTGGAAGCGCCGAAGGAGGCGATCCATAACCAGGCGATCAATGTCGGGCAGACGACCCACAATTACCGGGTTCGCGACATCGCCGAGATCGTCGCCAACCTCGTTCCCGATTGCGTGCTCAGTTATGCAGCGGATGCAGGGCCAGATCCGCGTTCCTACCGGGTCGATTTCTCCAAGATCACCCGCCTATTGCCGGCGTTCCGACCGACTTGGGATGCCTTGTCCGGCGCCCGGCAGCTCTACACCGCCTATCGGACGGCCGGCCTGACCACTGAAGAGTTCGAAGGCCCGCGCTATCAACGCATTAGCCATATCCGGCAATTGCTCGGTACTCACAGGATTGATCCGGAACTGCGGTGGGCGCCGGCGGCTGCGGTGGCCCAGCGGTCGCTGGCGGCATCTGCATGATGCAGCACGTTGCCAGGGTCGTGGCGCAACCATCATCGACGACGATCGGCCAGCGCATTCACGCGCTGGCCGCCCGTCTCTACCCGCTGAACAGAAGTATTACCGGCGAGGGGGTGCGCCAGAGCCTGGATATCCTGGGTGAGAGCATTCACTTGGAGAGGCACGAGGTGCCGACGGGCACGACCGCGTTCGACTGGACGGTGCCGAAGGAATGGGGGATCCGTGGTGGATTCATCAAGGACCCGTCAGGACGGACAATTGTGGATTTCGCCCATTCGAACTTGCATGTGATGGGTTACAGCATGCCCGTCCATGACACTCTTTCGCTCGAGGCATTGAAGCCGCATCTGCACACGCTGCCCGAACAGCCGGACCTCATACCGTACCGCACGTCCTATTACACGGAAGACTGGGGTTTCTGCCTGGCGCACCGGGACTTCCTCGCCTTGCCCGAGGGCGACTATGAAGTTCGGATAGATTCCGTGCTGTTTGACGGCCACTTAACCTATGGCGAAGCCTTGCATCGGGGTGAAAGCGGGCGGGACGTGCTTTTGTCCACCCACATCTGTCATCCGTCGCTGGCCAACGACAATTGCGCCGGCCTCGCTGTGCTGACCTTCGTCGCTGCAGCCCTGAAGGAGCGTCGAACCCGCTATACCTATCGCTTCCTGTTCGCGCCCGGGACGATCGGCGCTCTCGTCTGGTTGTCGCGAAACGAGCAGGCGCTCGAGCGTATCGATCACGGACTCGTGCTCGCGTGCATTGGAGACAACGGCGGGCCAACCTACAAGAAGACACGAAACGGTCATGCAACGATCGACCGCATCGCAGCGTGCATGCGCCTTGATGATGGAAAACGCATCGAGATCACCGATTTCACCCCATATGGCTATGACGAACGCCAATTCAACGCGCCAGGATTTCAGCTTCCGATTGGCCAGTTGCAGCGCAGCCGCCATGGCACCTTCCCCGAATATCATACATCCGCCGACAACCTCGATTTCATCCGCCCCGAGCATATGGAAGCATCCTTCCGCATGGTCATGGACATGATCGATGCGCTGGAATCGAATTGGGTGCCACTCAATCTCTATCCCAAGGGTGAGCCGCAGCTCGGCAGGCGCGGGCTCTACGCGGCGATGGGCGGGCAAAAGGATGCAGGCGTCGCGATGGCCTTTCTCTGGGTGTTGAACCTGGCGGATGGCGATCACTCGCTGCTCGACATTGCCGAGCGGGCGGACATGGCTTTCAGCACCGTTGAGCGAGCCGCCGATCTTTTGCTGCAGCACGGCCTTCTGTCACGCCTTTGCGACGCGTGACAAGGCCGGCTGCACATCGAGCAGGGGCCAGCAACGATCTTTGTCCGACAGGATGGCCGGCGCCGCCGGCCAGTTGATGGCAAGAGCCGGGTCATCATAGCGTGCACCGCTTGCCGCTGCAGGCGCATATCGCTCGGAGATCAGATATTCCACCGTGCTGTTTTGCGCGAGCGACAGAAATCCATGCGCGAATCCCTTCGGAATATAGAGCCGCCGCGCGTTGAGGGCCGAGAGCTCGACGGCCACCCACGACCGAAAGTTCGGCGAGCCCGGCCGAAGGTCGACAGCCACGTCCCAGATCGCGCCTTGGACGCAGGCCACGACCTTTGCTTCCTGATGCCTGCCTGTCTGGAAATGCAGTCCGCGCAGCGTGTGCCGGCGCGTAGAGGTGGAGACACTGTGCTGGACGAAGCTGTCAATCAGACCATGGCGCGCGAATTCGTCGGTGCAGAAGGTCCTCGAAAAAGAGCCCCGCTCATCGGGAAAGATATCGGGGTCGATGACCCAAACACCGTCGAGTTCTGTTTGCGTGAAGCGCATCGGCAGCCTTCCTTCGAGCGCGGCGGACTGAACGCATATGAGCCGGCTGCTCCGATTTGTCCCATGCGCAGATGCAAGGAATAGTCATCCTTAAGCATCGCCATCATAGCCTATCGGGCTTGCGTGTAAGGCGGACGGCCAGTCGACATCGTCGATCTACCTTTCTGCCCTTCTACTGAACGAAAGGCTTAGAGATACCTGGCAGATGATTAGAACCTTAACATGAGTAACTGACCTTTTGATGCGATAGATGCAAACCCACGGAACCGATACAATGCAGCGACCGAAAAAGAATACATCATCAACTATAAAGACCGTATCGATCAGGGGGCCTGAAGATGAACGTGCAGCCGAAATCCATGCCGTCGATAGCCACGGGAACGACAAGTTTCTGCAGGCTGTGCAATGCGCCGATTACCACGACCTTCGTGGATCTTGGACTATCGCCCCTGTGTGAGAGCTTTGTCCCGGAAAGCCGGATGCATGAGATGGAGGCGTTTTTCCCGCTTCATGCCTTTGTCTGCAGTGAATGCCTGCTGGTGCAGTTGGAACAACAGGTAAGCCGGGAGGCAATCTTCGAGGAATACGCGTATTTCTCCTCCTATTCATCGAGCTGGGTCGCGCATGCGAAGGCCTATTGCGATGACATGATCGCGAGACTGCAGTTGGACCGGCAAAGCATGGTCGTGGAATTGGCAAGCAATGACGGATATTTGCTTCAGCATTTCCTGCCATCCGGTATACCGGTCATGGGTGTCGAGCCGGCCGCGAACGTGGCCCGGGTGGCGATCGAAAAAGGCATCCCCACCCGCGTCGATTTCTTCGGCCGGGCACTCGCCGCAGACATGGTGATTGAAGGGCGGAGGGCCGATTTGATTATCGGCAACAATGTTCTGGCGCAGGTACCCGATCTGAACGACTTTGTCGCGGGAATGAAGATGCTGTTGAGCGATGAGGGCGTCATAACGCTCGAATTCCCACACATCTTGGCGCTGATGACCTTCAACCAGTTCGACACGATTTACCACGAGCATTTTTCCTACTTTTCAATGCTGACCGTTCGCACGATGGCGCGAATGCACGATCTGGAGGTGTTCGACGTTAAGGAGATCCCGACCCATGGAGGGTCGTTGAGGGTGTACCTTACCCACGCTGGCAACGGCTTTGCCGTGCGTCCATCCGTGGGCGCACTCATCGCGCGGGAAATTGCCGCCGGCCTTGACAGGATCGAGACTTATACAGCTTTTGCCGCAGCCGCCCGCAAGACGAAACGCAACATACTTTCCTTTTTGATCGACGCCAAGGAAGCAGGAAAATCGATCTGCGGATACGGTGCACCAGGCAAGGGCAACACGCTGTTGAACTATTGCGGCATCGGCACCGACTTCCTGGACTTCACTGTCGACCTCAACCCTTACAAGCACGGCCGCTTTACGCCGGGCATGCGTATTCCGATCCGCAGCGTCGAGGCCATCGAAGCGGCGAAGCCGGACTATGTCTTCATTCTGCCCTGGAACCTGAAAGACGAGATCATCGCCCAGATGCGCCGCATAGGCGACTGGGGCGGTAAGTTCGTCGTGCCAATTCCCTTTGTCCACATCGTCGATCCGAAGGAGTTCGCATCATGAAAGTCGTTTTGTTCTGCGGCGGGATGGGGACCCGCATCCGGGAGTACTCCGAGAATGTTCCGAAACCCATGATTCCGCTCGGTTCGCAGCCGATTCTGCGCCATGTCATGCAGTACTACGCCAATTACGGCCATGACGAATTCGTGCTTTGTCTGGGCTACAAAGCCAATATCATCAAGGACTTCTTCCTCAACGCCCGCCCTCAAATGTTTTCCGACTGTATCGTCTCGGGAGGCGGCGAGATCGAGATGCTCGGCGAGATGCAGCGCGACTGGCGTATCACGCTGATCGACACCGGAATCTGGCGCAATATAGGCGAGCGGCTCTGGGCCGTGCGCGACCAGGTGAAAAACGAGCGCATGTTCCTCGCCAATTACAGCGACGGTCTCTGCGATGTCGATCTCGATGACATGATCGAGAAATTCGAGGCGAGCGGGAAACTCGCCTGCTTCCTGGCCGTGCGCCCGCCGCTCACTTATCATCTCGCCGATATCGAACAGGATGGCAGGGTGCGACAGTTCCGTTCCTCGCAAACCTCCGACATCTGGATCAACGGCGGATACTTCCTGATGAAGCCGGAGATATTTGATTACATGCGCGAAAGCGAGGAGCTGGTGCTGGAGCCCTTCACGCGCCTGATCGCCGATGATCTCCTGATGGCCTACAAACACGAGGGTTTCTGGCGTTCGATGGACACGTTGCGGGATTGGCAGTCCTTGCAGGAGATGGTCGATCGCGGCGAGATGCCGTGGATATCGTCGGGTGCCCAGCAGCCGCGTCCGCGCGTGATGGCTATGTCATGAAAGCCCTGACGCTGGCCTCGAACGGCGAGGCACTCTCCATATTGTGCCTTGGAGCGCACTCGGACGACATAGAGATCGGTCTGGGAGGAACGATACTAAGCCTCGTCGCAGCCGGTGTGTCTCTCGATGTCCACTGGTGCGTGCTGAGCGCTCCGGGCGAGCGGGCGGACGAGGCCGCCCGCTCTGCCCGCGCGTTTTTGAAGGGTGTCGCCACAAGCCGTATCGAGATCGAGAGTTTCGAGGATAGCTTTTTTCCAAGCCAAAGACGCGAGATCAAGGACTGGCTCACGGCCTTGCGTGACCGGACCGCCCCGGACGTTATCTTCACCCACAGCGCGCATGACCAGCACCAGGATCACCGAGAGCTCAATCAACTGACCACCAATGTCTTTCGGGATCACTTCGTCCTCGAATACGAAATTCCAAAATGGGACGGCGACCTCACGAGCCGAAATGCCTATTTCCCCATCGATCCGGCGATCATGGACCGCAAAGTCGATCTGCTACTGCAGCATTTCTCCACGCAGCGTTCGAAGGACTGGTTCGATGCGGAAACTTTCCGCGGCCTGGGGCGACTGCGCGGGCTCGAATGTAGGGCCCCTGGCCGATTTGCCGAAGCCTTCACGCTTCGCAAGCTAACCTTGAACTGAGGGCGACCGTCACGAGGCGTTGACGTGTCGCCACAAGGAAACGACGTTATCGATCAACCCGAACGGGGAATTGAGCAGATGTTGCAAGAGCAGAGCCGAAACGCCAAAGCATGGAACAATCCGCCCTCATTCATCGACGTCGGCGAGATGCCCTTTGCCGCTTTCCCAACGTCGATCGATATTGAGGAGGCTTGTATCGTCATCATTGATGAGCGAACGCTGAAGCGGGAATGCCTGGTCCATGCTTTTCGCGCCCATCAGAATGCTTTGAGCGCTCTTTCATTTCCCTCGCTTCAGGCCTGGCGGGACAAGCGGCAGACAATGGCGGCCGGGACGGTGCGCGCCGTGCTGTTTCATGTCAGCGACGACCGGCCGGAAGTTTCCAACGCCCTGATCTCGGACGTCGTCAAGGAGTTTCCCGATACCGCCGTCGTCGTTCTTTCGCACGAACGCGACTTCCAATCCATTCTCGAGATCATCCGGCTCGGTGCAAGAGGCTATATTCCCACCTCTGTGGATATAGACGTGTGTTTCCACGCGATCTGCCTGGCGATTTCCGGCGGACGGTTTGTTCCGGCCAGCAGCCTGATGGCGCTACGTGACAGTCTGGAATCCGTGCGTGCGCCGCAAGTTCTGGACGATCAATGGTTTACGCCACGCCAGTCCGCGGTCGCCCGAGCCTTGCGCTGCGGGAAGGCCAACAAGTCGATCGCCTACGAACTCCATTTGTCCGAGAGCACCGTCAAAGTGCATATCCGCAACATCATGCGGAAGCTTGGGGCGACCAATCGATCGGAGGTCGCCTTCAAGATCGGCGGTCTCTCTGGCCAACGTGCCAGCATTTGACTTCTCGCACGCTCCCATTCGGATGCATGAGGCTTTAGCGATGATCCGATCCGATCCGATCCACATTTCTGGCGAAACGTCACAGCCCTTCCTGCTTTCGGTGGTCGCCGAAAGAAAGGTGTTGTTTGGTTCCTGCATTGTCATCGGTCTATGCGCCGGCCTGATTGGCTATGCCGTCAGCCCGCCGCGTTACATGGCTGAGACAGTGCTGGCCCTGGACGTACGCAAACTGCAGGCGCTTCCAACGGAATCGGTCGTCTCCGCGCTTCCACAAGAGAGCCCCGTGCTGCGCACCGAAATCGACATTATCGGCTCGCGTATGATGGCCGAGCGCGTACTCCAGTCGCTGTTCGACGCGGGGACGCCGCAGGGCGGCGAGGTGCTGTCTCCTGACGCTGCGGCAACCATGGAACCAGGTCCTCGCCTGAAGGAGGCGCGCCGCATCGATCAGACTGTCGGCGCCTCGCTAGACTTGACCAGGCCGGCGATCATTCACGATCTCATGACCAATGTACGCGCCGTCAATGACGGCCGTTCCTACACGATCTATATTTCCTTCCGAAGCGGTAGCCCGCAATATGCGGCCGCCGTGGCGAATGCCTATGGGGAAGCCTATATCGCTTACCAACTCGATCTGAAAACCAGTGCCACCCGTCGCGTCAGCGAATGGCTTGGTAGTCGGCTCGTCAGTCTGCGCTCGACGCTGGAGGAGTCGGAGCGCAAGGCCACGACGTTTCGTGAAGCATCGGGATTGGTAAAGGCTAATGGTCTCACGCTGCAATCCCAGCAAATCGGCGCGCTGAATGTCGAGCTTGCCGCCATGAGGGGACGCCTTGCCGTGTCGACTGCACGGCTTGAAACTGCAGTATCTGCCGTCGCGACTGGAGACGACGGACTGTCGCTGACCGAGGTTCTCGCTTCGCCGACAATTCAGCAGCTGCGTGTGGAAGAGGCGCGCATCAGTCGGAGCGTTACGGAAATAGAGGAAAGCGGCGCGACGAAAAATCCACAAATCACGACCCTGCGATCTCAGCTTGCCTCGATCCGAAGGCAGATCGTCAAGGAAACGCACCAGATCATCGGCAGCCTGCGAAACGAGATCAGCGTGTCGCAACGGCAGCAGGCGGGCCTTGAATCGAGTCTGCAGGAGATGCAGGACGCCATGTCAAAGACGAGCGAATCGCTTGTGCACGCCGACCAACTGGATCGCGAGGCAAGCGCAAACCGGGCGATTTACGAAAGCTACCTCACACGCTACAAGCAGACGATCGAGCAGGACGGCATTGCGACTGCCGAGGCGCGCGTTATTTCACGCGCGATGCGTCCGACGCGCCCCGCCAGTCCCAATTTTACACTCTGGATGCTGATCGGGGCGATCGCGGGAACCGGGGCGGGAATGTCTCTGGCCTTGCTGCGCCATTTGACGGACCGTTCCGTGCGGTCGATTGCCACTCTGGCAGAAAAGACGGGCCTTGCCGTCGTTGGACGGATTCCCGGCTTGAGCACTGCTGACAAGTCCGTGGCCGCGACCCTCATCACCGACAGCCATTCGCCGTTTGGTGACGCCTTCGCCGATCTGCAGGCCAGTCTTCGCCTCAAGCGCAAGAGCGCTGAAGGCTATGTCATCGCCCTTACCTCCGCCACGCCGGCGACGGGAAAATCCTTCGTCACCGCCAATCTTGCCCGCTCCCTTGCAGCAATGGGCACGAGAACGATCGTGGTCGACGCCAATCTTCGCACACCGACAATCGCCGCGGAGTTTCGCATTGCCGCCGAACCCATGCTGGAAAGGGTCGTTCTCGACGGACTGCCGGTCGAGATGGCGATCCGCAGGGATGGCAGGTCAGCCGCGGATATCCTGTGTTCAGCGGCCTCTGGCCTGCCTGCCGATTTCATTTTGGGCAAGGCCCAGTTTGCGGCGTTGATCGCGATGCTCAGATCGCGTTACGACGTCGTGCTGATCGATATGCCGGCACTGAGCATCGGGTGCGACGCTGTGGGAATTGCACTTCTCTCCGACGCCACGCTGATGGTCGTGGGCATGGAACGGGTCGATTATCCTGGACTCGCCGAGCGTATCAGGAGCCTTCGGCTGGCAGGGGTGGATATCGTCGGTGTTGTGGCCAATGACCGGTTCAATGTCCGGGGCGGCGCGCCGGCGTCCAGCTCAAAGCACGTTCGCGCTACCCGGAGCCACAAGGCCGGTACATCGTTAGCCGAAAGACTATATGCCGAAGCTGGAGGCGCGCGATGATGGAGCGCTCTGTTTTGACAAGATTCTCCGTCCTGCAGACGAAAGCGTGGACGATGGCGCTCGCCTTGACATTTTGCGGCCCGGTCATGCACGGCGCAGTCGCTCAGGCGGCGACGAACCTAGCCGTCCAAGAATACAAGGTCGGCGCCGGCGATGTCCTCTCGATCACTGTATATGGCGATGCCGGTCTTACCGGGCAGTTTCCGGTTAGCGCCGATGGCACGATCGGCTATCCGATCCTGGGGACTGTCGATGTGCTCGACAAGACAGCGCCCGATATTGCCGAGCTTTTGAGGGTGTCGCTCGTCGAGCACATCGCCAACCTCTCGGTTGCTGTTGCCGTGACCGAATATGCACCGGTTTTCGTCATCGGCGACGTGCGCAATTCGGGCCGATACCAATTTCGCCCCGGTATGATCGCGCTGGAATTATTCGCACTCAGCGGAGGCCTGCGCGAAGCCACCGACAAGACGATGTCTTCCGAGCTCCAGTTGATGGTGATGCGGCAGGAGTATGTCGATGGAAATCTTCAGGTATTGGCGCAGGACGTGAAACGCGCGCGCCTGGAGGCTGAACTCAATGATGGACCGTTTGTTTACGATCTTAACGGTCAAGCGGACCCGGCGACAGCGGATGAGATCGTTCAAGCTGAACGCAGGCTTTACGAGCTGTCCGTTGCGCAGATGGAGACGGAAAAGCGCAGTCTTATTCGTCAGAAAGCCAATTTCGCCGAGGAAATCAAGACGCTTGAACAGAGCACGGCGTTGCGCGCAACCGAGTTGAAGCTGGTAACCGAGCAGGCCGATGCCTCGGCGTCTCTTGTATCGAAGGGCCTGGTTGTAAAGGCGGAGCTACGTGACCAGCAAAGACAGGTCTCGGCCGCCAATCGCGATCTACTGGAAGCTGGAGCCTATCTCGCACGCGCGCGGCAAAACGAGTCCGAAATTGACCAGCGCATTCTTTCGCTCGTCTTGAACCGACACAGTCTGGCCGCCAAGGATCTCCGCGAGGTGAATATCGATCTGGTGCGGCTTCGCCGCCGCATGGCGTTCAATCTCGAGGCAATATCGCGCATGAGCAGTGCGGCGCGGCGCGCCAGTCTGGGCGAGATCAAGGCCGCGCCGGTGTTTACAGTGGTCCGACCGGTCAACGGCGCTTACCAAGAAAGCGTTCTTCAGGAGACCGATCCAGTACGCGGCGGCGACATCCTGCGCATCACGGTGCCCCAGGTGAGCGACATGGTCATTGGAAGCCTGCAACATACGGATTAAGTGGCGGCAGCCCCGCCCGGGAAGAAAACCGCGCGACGATGGAGGGGCGACTGTGTCACCTCATATCCGGTCCGGCGTCCGACCTGACGCCTAACCACCCGTGCGGCTTGTCAGATAGGACGCTCGCGCGGAGTAGCCGGAGCGCTGCCACCTGAGATAGAGGTCGCGAATACCTTCCTTCAGTTCAATCGCTGGCCTCCATCCGAGCGCCGACACTTTCGAGATGTCGAGTCTCTTGCGCGCCGTCCCGTCGGGTTTCGATGTGTCGCAGACGATGTGCCCGCCAAAGCCCACGACCTCGGCAACGATCGTCGCGAGTTCGCGAATGGAAAGTTCCTCGCCGGATCCGATATTGATGAGGTCGGTGCCGTGATAGTGTTTCATCACATAGATGCAGCCGTCCGCGAGATCGTCAGCATGCAAAAATTCGCGGGTCGGCGTACCGGTTCCCAGGAGAATGATGCTTTGGCGGCCGGCGGCTTTCGCCTCATGCATCTTGCGCAGCAATGCTGGCAGAACATGGGCGGATTCAAGTTCGAAATTATCGCCCGGGCCATATATATTGGTCGGCATGACGGACATGAACGGTTTGCCGTATTGTGAGGCATAGGCCTCGGCCAGCTTGATGCCACAGATCTTTGCGATGGCGTACGCCTGGTTGGTTTCCTCGAGGTGCCCGCCGAGCAAGGCCGTTTCGCGAATTGGCTGTTCGGCAAATTTCGGATAAACGCAACTGGATGCCATCCAGAGATATTTCGATACGCCTATGTCGGCCGCCACCCGCATTGTATTGAGTGCGATCATCGCGTTGGTATAGAGGAATTCCACGGGATAACGCGCATTCGCCGCAATGCCGCCGACCCTTGCGGCGGCCATAAAGACCATGTCCGGACGCCGGCTTCTCATCCAGTCCTCCGTTTCGGCCTGCCGTGTCAGGTCGAGTTCACTGTGGTCCACCGTCAGGATGTCACAATCTTCTCGCTGCAGCCGGCGCACCAGCGCCGACCCCACCATGCCGGTGTGACCGGCGACCCAGACCCGCTTGCCGCGGAAATCGCAGGATGGTGCCGCCCGGTCATCCGTGAATGTCATTGCGTCCCTCCTGAAGCCGGACGTTTCTCATGTCCGATTCGACCATCTCGCTCACAAGCGCCTCGAAGGACGTCGTGTGCGTCCAGCCAAGCTTGGCGCGCGCCTTGGCGGGATTGCCGTGCAGAAGGTCCACTTCGGTCGGTCGGAAATAGCGTGGATCGATCTGGATCAGTCGGCGCCCGCTCTTTCGATCGTAGCCGCATTCTTCGACGCCCTTTCCGTTCCACTCGATCCGGCGGCCGACCACTCCGAAGGCGTGTTCGGCGAATTCTCGGATGGTATGGCACTCGCCTGTGGCCAGCACGTAATCGTCCGCCGTTTCCTGCTGAAGGATCCGCCACATGCCTTCGACATAGTCGCGCGCATGACCCCAGTCGCGGCGCGCGTTGAGATTGCCGAGACGCAGGACGTCCTGCATGCCGTGCTCGATCGCAGCAACGGCGCGGGTGATCTTTCGCGTCACGAATGTCTCCCCCCGCAGAGGGCTTTCGTGGTTGAAGAGGATGCCGTTCGAGGCATGGAACCCATAGGCTTCGCGATAGTTCACCGTCATCCAATAGGCGTACAGCTTTGCGGCCGCGTATGGGCTTCGAGGATAGAAGGGCGTTCCCTCGTGCTGCGGCGCCTCCTTCGCGCCGCCGAAGAGTTCGGAGGTCGAGGCCTGGTAGAAGCGGCACGTTTCGCCAATATCGAGCAGCCTCATCGCTTCCAGGATGCGCAGCGTGCCGAGCGCATCGGCATTGGCAGTATATTCGGGCGTTTCGAAACTGACCTGGACGTGGCTTTGTGCGCCTAGATTGTAGATCTCGTCCGGCCGCACCTGCATGATCACCCGGCACAGATTCGTCGCATCGGTCAGATCTCCGAAATGGAGATGGAAGCGTGCACCGTCCGTGTGCGGATCCTGATACAGGTGATCGATCCTCGCGGTGTTGAAGGACGACGATCTTCGCTTGAGACCGTGGACATTGTATCCCTTTCCGAGCAGCATCTCGCTGAGATAGGCGCCATCCTGTCCCGTCACGCCGATGATCAACGCAGTCTTTTCCGTCATCGTCTGCTCCTCATTGTGAGACCTGGAGATGCAAAGGGAGCTCTCCGGCTACTCCCTTCTTACAGACGGCTTTCACCCTCTTCACCTTGATCAAAAGTGTGCGGCGGATTTAAAAAGCGTCGCAGACCTGTTCAAAAGGAGGCGGTGATCGGCCGGGTCTAGTCAGTCCGGCTATTCAGTGCCGCGCAGTGGCACATTGGGTCCGTGCGCATTGACCGATTGTCGACCTTGTGCCGCTGTACAATTGCCAACATTGTTTGCCGACACGAAAGGCCGCGCCGGCGCGCGCCGCTGACCTTGGAGCGGTTCTTCATGAAAGTCGTATTCGCAAATCGGTATTTCCATCCGGATCAGTCTGCCACCAGCCGCGTCGTCTCCAAGCTTGCCTTCGCACTCGCGGCACGAGGCTTCGAGGTAACCGCGATCACAAGCCGGGCTCTGCACGACAGGACCGACGTCCGCCTCGACCGAGACGAAACCGTCTCGGGCGTGCGGATTCGACGGCTGGAAACGTCGCATTTCGGGCGAGACAGGATCGGCGGCAGGGCGCTCGACTACCTGATTTTCCATCTCGCAGCGTTTCTGTGGGGCCTCGGCAATGTGTCGAAAGGGGATGTGTGCGTGCTTTGCACGGATCCGCCCATGCTCAGCGTCACGGGAACCCTGGCCATGCGACTGAAAGGTGCGAAAGTGGTCAACTGGGTCCTGGATCTGTTTCCCGAGACCGCCATCGAACTTGGTCTTCTGCGCCGCAAGGGCGTGCTTGCCACGGTGTCGCTCTGGTTACGCGACCTGGCGTTTCGCGCCTCTGATGCCGTTGTCTGCCCGACGCGCACAATGGCGCAACATGTCTGCCGCCATGTGAAAAACAAGGCTCGGATCGTGGTTGTTCATAATTTTTCCGACACGAAGGAGATTGGCGTGGTAGCGCCGGCCGAGAACCGGCTGCGCCGTGCCTGGGGGCTAGAGGGCAGCTTCGTCGTCGGCTATTCGGGAAATTTCGGGCGTGCGCACGACTTCACAACCCTGCTTGATGCGGCGAGCCTGCTCAGAGATCGGTCGGACATCCGCTTTCTAATGATTGGCAGTGGCCAGCAGCACGCCGCTGTTGTGGAACGCGCACGGCACTTGGGGCTCGCAAACATGGTGTTCAAACCTCTGCAGCCGAGCCGCAATCTTGCCGAAAGTCTCGGTGCGGCCGATGTGCACATTGTGACGCTACTGCCGTCGCTGGAGCATTGCATTGTTCCAAGCAAGTTCTATGGCATCCTTGCTGCCGGACGACCAAGCATCTTCATCGGGACACACCAGGGAGAAGTGGCACAGGCAATCGCAGCATCGGGGTGCGGTGAGACGGTGGAGATTGGCTCAAGCGTGGCGTTGGCCGCATTGATCATCGACCTCAGCGCCGCGCCCGAGCGTTGTGCGTCCATGGCCGCCATTGCCCGGCAACTGATCGAGAACGACTATTCCGCCGACCAGGCCATCGACCGTTGGTTTGGCATTCTAAAAACCTTTGAACGTCGCTTGGAACCGAAAGCCGTGTCAACGCCCCGGAAGCTGCCGTCATGAGTGCCACCATCGTTGTCAGCCAGCTTGGCGCCCGGATGCATTATGCGGTTCCCAGGATCCTCGCCTCGCAGAAGAGCCTCGGCCATTTTTACACCGACATTTGCGCGACGAAGGGATGGCCGAAATTCGTGTCGCGAATTCCCTCCTCGCTTTTGCCCGCCGCGTTGCGACGGCTGGTTGGCCGGCGAGTTCCCGCGGAAGTGCCGTGCGAGCTGATGACGGTGTTCCCGACATTTGGACTGCGGTCCGGCGTGCGCCGGCTGCGCGTTACCAACACGTCGGAGGAGACGTCCCACGCCATTTGGGCCGGCACGACGTTTTCACGCCTCGTCTCTCGTAGCGGCTTTCATGGCGCGGTGGGACTTTACGCGTTCAGCGGCGATGCTCTCGAGCAGATGCGTGCCGCAAGACGTCAGGGCATGTGGACAGCGGTCGAGCAAATGATCGCGCCGCGCGATGTTCTAGAGGAACTGATGCTGGCGGAGAGGCAGCGGTTTCCGCAATGGGAGGGCGCAGCGCTGCGCGACCCTCTCGACAAGATTTTTGCTGCCCGCGAGCGCGCGGAGTGGCGGCTCGCGGACCGGATCATCTGCCCATCGGATTTTGTTGCCGGGCATGTCATCGCCGGGGGAACGCCTTGCGAGAAATGCATCGTTGTTCCCTACGGCGTTGATCCCACCTTCCAGCGGGATACCGGCATTCGCAAGCCTGGGCCGCTTCGGGTCCTGGTCGTTGGTGCTGTGGGACTGCGCAAGGGCTCGCCCTACATACTGGAGGCGGCGTCTCGGCTCAAAGGTTCCGCCGTCTTCCGTATGGCTGGCGCCACAAAGCTTTCGGCATCCGTCCGGTCGGATCTGGCGCGACATATCGAGCTACGCGGCATCGTTCCGCGTGCCGGCATTCACGATGAGTATCGCTGGGCGGACGTGTTCCTGCTGCCTTCTCTTTGCGAAGGTTCTGCAACCGTTGTCTATGAGGCGCTGGCGGCGGGACTGCCGGTGATCACCACGGAAAACACGGGAAGCGTCGTCCGCCACGGCGTCGAGGGCCTCGTCGTTCCCATCCGCGACGGCGAGGCGATTGCCGCGGCGATCGATCTCATGGCCTCAAATGATGCCCTGCGCCGGATGATGGGAGAAAATGCGGTCGAGCGTGCCCGTGCCTTCACGGTCGCTCGCTATGGAGAGCGGCTGCTCGCCGCCCTATCCAATCTTCCTCCGGAACGGAGCAAGACGGCGACATGAAAATTGTTCACGTCATTCATTCCATTGATGCCGAAGGTGGGGGGCTTCAGGCCGTGGCAATGCGGTTGGCGGCCGCCCAGTCCCTGATGGGCCATGATATCCACCTGGTCGGCTACGGCGATTCAAATGCCAAGGGCCGGATGTTCGAAGCGGCGCGCGCCATACCGGGCTTCGACGGGGTCTACCTTCATATCATGGCGCGCACCGACTCCATGGAACTTGTCCTGTGTCTGGACGGGCGGACTGTGCTGAACGACGTTCTTCGGCACACCGACATGGTGCACCTACACGGCGTCTGGGAGCCCATGCTTAAGCTCGCTGCCAGCCTGGCCCGCCGAGCAAAAATCCCCTACTGCATCTGCCCCGCCGGCATGCTCGATCTTTGGAGCCTGCAGCAAAAGGCCTGGAAGAAGCGAACAGCCCTGAAACTGGGTTATCGCAAGATGCTCGATGAGGCGCATTTCATTCACGCGCTAAATGCTGATGAGGTAGATTTGATGGCGCCGCTGGCTTTGAAGGCGCCCAAACATATCATTCCGAACGGCGTTTTCGCCGAGGAGTTCGCCCCCCTCCCGCAACAGGGCCTGTTCAGGCGCGATATTGAATTCGCCGACGACAGACGCTTCGTTCTGTTCCTGTCACGGCTCCATTACAAGAAGGGCCTCGATATTCTGGCGAAAGCCTTCCGGATCGTCGCAGATGCCTGCCCCGATGTCGATCTCGTCGTTGCCGGTCCGGATGGCGGCTCTTTGGCCGGGTTTACGGCACTGGTGCGCGACCTGCGACTTAGCGACCGCGTACGCATCGTCGGCCCGATCTACGGCCCGGCAAAGCTGCAGGCGATCGTCGACGCGGCGTGTTTTTGCCTTCCTAGCCGACAGGAAGGGTTCAGCATTGCCATCACCGAGGCACTGGCCTGCGGCACACCGGCGGTGATCACCCACAATTGCCACTTCCCGGAGGTGGCGACGGCGGATGCCGGCCTTGTTGTTGCGCTTGATCCGACCGAGGTGGCCGATGCGCTTATCGCGATCCTTGGCGACGTTGCGATGACGCGCCGCATGGGGAAAAACGGTCGTGCACTGGTGCTGGAAAATTACACATGGCCAAAAATCGCGGCAATGACGCTCAATGCTTATTGCGCCGAGGCGGCGGTTGATGGGTGAGCGGCTGCGGCTGCGGGCGTTCTATTGCCCACCGGTCGCGCCGGATTGCCGGCATAGATCGTCCATGCTTCCATAAGTTTGACGGTGACCCCGCGCGCGCCGAGAACGGCGCCTTCTCCCGCTATGACGCCGGGACCGACAAAGGCCTCGGCGGCGATCCAACTGTTGGCGCGCAGTTCGATCGGCCGGCTGACCAGCTCGAAACCGCTATCCTGGACATTGTGGGAACCGGTGCAAAGATGCGCGCGCTGGGAGACGATGGCAAAGGCGTGGAGACGGACGGGCGCAACATTGTAGCAGATGACTCCGGGGCCAAGCGAGGCGAACGCGCCCATCTCGAGATTGCCCGGCCACCAGACGATTGCCTTGGCATGTACGATGGCTGTCGCATGAAGTCTTGCGCCGAAAAGGCGCAGAACAGTGTTTCGCCAGCGCCTGAGGGGTGGCGGCGTCCAGCGGGCGAGCGCCAGCCAAGCGATCATCCACAGGAGACGCATCAAGCGGAAACGCAGAGCGAAGGTCGGACCGCCGAACCGGGGCAGGGTTGTGCCAGCTTCAAACGTCGGATCTTCATATCGCGACTGCACGGGGAAGGCTCCTTGGCTGCGGTCGCTCCGGACGAGCCGGAACCAATGCGATGAGAAGGGCGGGCACAAGAAACATCGCCATATGGACCCAGACCACCATAACCCAGTCGGTTTGATGGGAGACGGCGTGCATGGCCGGTACGATCGACAGAATATAGGTGATCTGACCTGCGAACATTCCGCTCTTCGCAGTCACCCAAATGCGACGGACCAAATAGGACAGCAGCAGGAATTTGAGCGTGCCAAAGTACCAGAAAGATGCAAAGGCATCCGCCATGCCGGTCTCTGTTGTACCGAGGATCGGGTCGTAGCCCCTGTCGAGCATTGGCACGTCCAGCATGAAAGACTGCTTGAAGTCTTCCCCGAATAGCTGCGCTGGAACATAATTGAAGACCAGCCTGTTCCAGTGGAACGCACCGAAATCGAACTGCAATGTCGATTGCGTGCTGTCCATTCGCAGGATCGCGTTGCGCATTTCCGGGCCGCCCTGGGTCAGCAATGTCATCGCATTCCCGACGACATCGATCTCGCGCACCTTGTTCCAAACCGGAGCGTCGTTGGCCTGTGTGATCGCGCGGTAGTCGCCCATGCTGTTCATCAGCAAAGTTCCCAACACGACGACCGCTAGGACCACCGCCCGACGCAGCAACCATCCGCGGTAGAAGTAGTAGGCGAGCGCGAAGATCGCGAACATCTCAACTGCTTCGGCGCGTTTTCCGGTAACAACAATCCGGTCGAGATAGAAGACAAGATCGAAACACACGATCAGGAACGACATCCAGGTGAAGCGGCGGGCCATGCAAAGCACGGCGATCGCCAGTCCATAGCTGAGAAACCGGCCGAAGAAGATGTAGACCACCGGAGCGCCCGTCATTTGCACGGCAATGGTCATGTCGCCGGGCAGTCGGCTTAGTTGAAAATAGAAATAAGCGCCGCAAAGCGACAGCATGAGGGCTGCCACCAGCAGCCGGAATTCATCGAATTGCACATTCATGAACCGAAGGGGCTTTGCATTTTTCCGCCAGCCAAGCCAGCACATGAAGAGACAAGCAATCGAGAAGGCAACGGTCCTGTTGAAGGCGCCGTCCGCCAGAAAGTGATCCTCGGCGAGGCCGGGAACCTGTGGAATGATGAAGCTGAAGGTCATGACGCCAACGAGAAACGGAAACTCAAACAGGCGTTCACGCCGGATCATGCCCCAGCCGAGCAGGAACGACACCATAGCCAATAAACCGGATGTCAGTAGCCAGTTCATCCCACGGCCCGCCTGTCGAACGCGACCGAAACGGTGTCTTGCGCCTTGAGTCCCAGGGTGCGCAACCGGTACCAGATCGTCTTTGGATATTCCTTGAACACCTGCCAGCCCTCAAAGTCCAACAGCAACCGACGATAGGTCATCTTGGGTTCTGCCGGCGATGACATCCAATCGACGCCTGGCACGATCGCCTCGAAACATCTCATGGCGCGGCGCGAGTGAAACCAACTCGTGACGAGCACGCCCCGGCGAACGCCCATGTGCTTGAGGAGCGGCGCTGAAAATTCGGCATTCTCCCACGTGGAAGCGGAATCGCACTCCAGGACAACGGCCGTTTCTGATACGCCATCCTGCATCATCCAATCCATAATGTCCTTGCAGTCGCCACGACCGGTTACGAGGATTCGGTCTGCAACGCCTTGGCGCCATAACAATGCGGCCTGTCGCGCCCGCACTGGACCGTCCCCGCCCAGAACGACGATAATGTCCGCATGCCTATCCGGGGTGCGCACTGTCAGCAGCGTTTCGGCGCCCCGAAGGGCCAGGGCATAGGTGCTTGCGGACACGCAAAAAAGCGCAACGAGGGCGAATGCCGCCGGCGCAATCTTGCGTTGCCTCAATCCAGGAGCTGCAAGGCTCGCCGCCATCAAAGCCACCCGCGTCCGAGCCCGGTTTGGGAACCTGCTGCGCGGGTCGGTGGCGCCACGACCGGCAGTGATGTCAGAGAAACGACGCTCGCCGACATATCCGAAGCCACCAGCATGGGTTTGGCTGGTGCATTGCTCCCAGCATCAGATATCGGCCCAACGTCGAATGTCTGTATCTGGGCGATCCGAGCGAGTGTTGGGCTTTGTCCGTTCATCGTGCCTGATACGAGTGCGACGAAAGCCGTATGGACGGCGACTGGCATCAGCAGACCGATGGTCATGACCGTATCTGATATTCCCAGATCATGGCCGATATAGCCCCAGCCGCCGCACAGCGTTGATGCCGCTAGAATGATCAGCGTCGTATGTGCAGGTGAGAAGCCCTGGTCGAGCAAAAGGTGATGCATGTGCCAGCGGTCCGCCGACATCGGACTGCGCCGAGCCCAGGTCCGGCGAACCATCAGGCTTAAAGTGTCGATCACAGGAACGATAATGATCCAGGCCAACACGGGAAATGCGATGGCGTTCGGGCCGCATGACAGGCGCAAGATGAGATAGGCAATGGTTGCGCCGAGTGCCGTGCTTCCGGCATCGCCGAGAAACACACTGGCCCTTTTGCGAAAGGGGCTTCGCATGTTGAAGAACAGGAATCCAAAGATTGCCGCCATCAGCATCTCGATCGGAAAGATGAGCGTCCCGTCGCCGGCTTCTGCCGCAAAGAGCATCAGCCAGGGCAAGGCCATGGCCGCTGAACCGCCGGCCAGTCCATCGACGCCGTCCAGCATGTTCCAGGCATTGATCGACCCGGACACGAAGACAATCGCAAAAACGAAAACCACAGGCACCGGGCCTATGTCTGCTGGAAAAAGCGTACCGAAGGAAATGGTCGACAACGGCAGGGCGTTGATGAGCAGTGCGGCTGCGGCAAACTGCAGGGAGAGCCTAAGGCGGGCGGGGAGTGCATGCATGTCGTCGACCATGCCGACAATGACGATTACGGCAAGGCCGATCCAGGCGACCGCGTCGAGCACGTCGTGCGCGCCCGAAAAGAAAAGGCTTGCCGTGAAAACTGAGAAGATGCAAACGCCGCCGCAAAGCGGGATCACGCCTTCGTGCTGCTTGCGCGCGTCGGGATGGTCGATCAGCGCGAGATGGACAGCGGCGCGACGCATGATGCTGATCAGCAAGACGCTTAGGGTGATCGTGCCGATGATGCTGATCGAAAGAGCGAACATGATCTTGCTCCGGATTTTGGCGTGGGACGAGCCGGTGATTTTTGGCGGACGGTTGAAATGTGTCGAGCAGGGGTGTGCGTCACGATAGCGAAGTAGCCCGGGGGCGTTAACGTGACCGAAAGGAGAGGGGGGATCGTCCATTCGGAAGGGCGCACATCCATTCAGGGCATTGTCTCGTGCGGACAACCGGCTTAGCCTTGGCTTCTCCGCTCTTACGGGAAGGCGGCAAGGCCTGGGTCGAATGAGGAGAAACGTTTGTGATCCACGATTTTTGCGTTGTCGGCGCAGGCATTGTCGGGCTGGCGACCGCAGCCGAACTTCTTCGCCGCTGGCCCGACGCCAGCGTCGTTGTTCTTGAGAAGGAACCCCACGTCGCGGTTCACCAGACAGGCCACAACAGCGGCGTCATCCATGCGGGGATCTACTACAAGCCCGGGAGCGTGAAGGCGGATTTTTGCCGCCGTGGCGCAGAGGCGACCCGCGACTTTTGCGACCAACACGCGATCGCCTATGAAACACGTGGCAAACTGGTCGTTGCAACGACGCAGACAGAGAGGCAAGGGCTGGATCAACTGGAGGCGAATGCCCATGCCAACGGGATCGGTGTCGAGAAGATCGACGCAGTTGAGCTTCGCCGCCGCGAGCCCCGCCTCTCAGGCCTCGCGGCGCTGTTCGTGCCCGAGACGGGCATCGTCGATTACTCCCAGTTATGTGACGCGCTCAGTCGCTCCCTTGTTCGGGCCGGCGGTGAGCTCGTTCTCGGCGTCGAGGTTGAGGCCATTTCCGAAACAGGTTCCTGCGTCATTGTCCATGCAGGCGGCAGGACGTGGCGGACCTCCAACTTCATCGCCTGCGCGGGCCTGCAGTCCGACCGAATAGCTCGCCTCGCCGGACTTCCTGTCGATTATCGGATCATCCCTTTCCGGGGCGAATACTACGACGTCGTTCAGCAGGAGCGCACGCGCGTCCATCATCTGATCTATCCCGTCCCGTCCCCCGACTTGCCCTTTCTCGGCATCCATCTAACGCCCACCATCCACGGCGGACTGACGGCCGGACCCAATGCGGTTTTGGGCCTCGCCCGCGAAGGTTATCGGCGGGGCTCGCTAGACATTGGGGATGTCGCAGACTACTTGTCCTTCCCTGGATTCTGGCGGCTCTTGCGCCGGCACTGGCGATCTGGTCTGGGTGAATGGAAAAACTCCCTTTCGAAGCCGCAATATGTTGCGGAATGTCGAAAGTTTCTTCCGGAGCTGAAAGACGACGATCTTCAGCCCCGCGCGGCCGGCATTCGGGCCCAGGCGGTAACGCGCAGTGGCGATCTGATCCACGACTTCCTGTTTCTGGACACGGCGAGAATGGTCCACGTCTGCAACGCCCCTTCGCCAGCCGCAACCTCTGCGATCCCCATCGCCCGTCACATTGCCGATCTCGTTCAAAAAAAGGACGCGCTCCCACGCTCGGTCACGGTAGGACGGCAGTTCGACGATGCGGGCCTATCTTGAATGGCACCGCGTCATTGCATGCATCACTTTCAAGGATTGCGCGTTAAACCGCGCCGCGAGGGCGGCCGCAATTGTCTCGACGCTGACACGCGGATTGTTTACACTATAGCTCTTAGCTCGACTTTGTAGATTATGCGGCAAGCACAGTGCCTGTGTCATGCGCTTGACGCGGCTTGATTGGGATTTGGGAATGTCCGGGTCTGGCGGGTATTGTCGATAGATGCCCTGGTCCCAAAACGTCATGCGGGCTGCGCCGATTGCGTCCGAGAAGGGTGACGTTCGTTTTCGTGTACCATGCTGCGGTGTCACCGACGGATGCTTTTCAAGCCAAGCGCGAAGATGCGCGCGCACCTGCCCGTCGATCTGTGAGGAAAAGTCCATCTGGAATTCTGGCCGAAGCATCTGGGCAAGGCGTGGTCTCCTTCGTCCAAAATGGCGCTGGGCCGAGCATCGAGGCGGTGCTCGGCAGCTCCGACGCATACTTTAAATGGGGAGGCACCCCTTGCCCACGCAACAATGCACCTCCCTGCAAAACCGAAGAAAACATGGTAGGATCGCGAGCGCGCTTTTTCAATTGGTGGAGACCGTGATGGACTTGCGTCGGCGACTGAGGGATTTGTGCGATGCTTTCAACGCACATGACATCGATCTTATCATGACCTACTTTGCTGAAGACTGCATATTGGAAATGCCACGCGGACAACATCCATGGGGGTCTCGCTTCGAAGGCAAGACCAAGGTGCGAGAGGCTCTGGCGTCGCGTTTTCAGGGTCTGCCTGACGTTGCCTACAACAATGCTGAGCATTTCGTCGATGAAGCATCCGGAACTGGGATATCGAGATGGTTTCTCATGGGTACGTCGGTCAACGGGACAAAAACGGAAGTCCAGGGTTGCGATCTTTATACGTTTCGAAACGGCAAGGTGATCCGCAAAGATTCCTATTGGAAGATCGTCGAGTAGCCACAACACCAGATGTGGACGTTCTTGAAGGGCCGCAGCTTTGAGCCGTCGGTCGGCTTTCTCCCTCCACTCTAATGTCCAAGGCCGGGGAACAGTGGGCATCGCCGAAAAGACGAAGCTCGTGCCACTGGACAAGCTGAAATCGCTCTTCAACACACCCGTAGGACCAAAGTTTGCCCCACGCTTATCGCGTGGGGCAATGAGGTTCAGCGTGAATTGGTCAACCAGAAATCCTGCCAATCCTGCAGCTTGGCAAAATCGTCCGGTGTCGTTTCGGAGTGGTTGACATAGAGGCGGTCCACGACGTTCGCAATGCCGGAGGCTTCGCCTTCCGGCATCTTTGCGTCCCTATTCGTGGAGATCTTGCCGTCCCCAAGCTGGGGCGCCATGCCTTCCTCGGTCATCATGAAGCGGACGAAGAGTTTCGCGGTGTTTGGGCTTTTGGTGCCGCTAGCGATGACCGCGACCCGCGGGGTGAGCTGGCCGATCCAGGGCTTCATCTCCTTGCAGATGCCCATGCCATAGCCGTCCTTCTTCGCGTCGCGGAAGATGGCCGCGCTGAGGAACCCGATCGGCGGCTTTTCTTCCTTGGCGCCGACGATCGGGCCGACATCCGTGTCGCTTTTCGTGACCTTCGGCTTGTTCTGGGCAAGACGCTTGACCCATTCGGCCGTCGCGTTCGCTTCGTCGGTTTTCAGCTCTTCGTCGAACTGCGCCTTATAGGCTTCGCGCATTGCGACATCCTCATGGGTCGCGAGCTGGTTGAACCAGAACATGGTCTCGTTGCGCAGCAGGGGATCGGGTATAGCGACGCGACCCTTCCATTCCTCTGTCGTCAGCGCCCAGAGATTGTCGACGGGGCAGGTGTCGCCATGGACGTCGGTATTGTAGGCAAATACCCACGGATTATTGCTGGTGATTGCCGGGCTCTGATATTCGGCCGGGATCTTGTCCTTGATATCCGGAGCGAGCCAGGAAATGCCAAAACCCTGCGGCAGGATCTGGCTCGTCACCGAGGGCAGGTTGCTCATGTTGAAGACGTCGGTGCGAACATTGTCGGCGGCCGCTTCGCGGGCGATGACCTGTTCCTGGTCCTGGCCGCTCATCTTCACGCCCGTCGCCTTGAGACCGTACTTGTTCGAGAAATTCTCGGCCATCGAGACGATCTTGCCGGTCGCGTCGATGACGGTAATCGGCTCCTCTGTCTTGGCCGCCTCGATCAGCGCCTCCAGCGAGTATTCGCTGTCCGGAATGCCAATTTCCTTTGCCTCTTGCGCCTTGGCGCTTGCAAGGCCAATTGCCAGGACCGAAACGCCGGCCAGCATGTACGTCGATATCTTAGGCATAGTTTTCCTCCATAGCCCTTGGTTGCGCATCCCCGTCAGGGGGCGATGCGTTTCTTCTCCCGGTCGAAGAGATGCAGCTGCTCCCTCTCGACCCAGAAATGGGTGCGTTCTCCCGCCTTCATGCGCGGGTTCTCGGTTGCGATGGCGAAGAAGCGGCTTTCCTCGATGTCGAGTTCGACGATCCAGCTACCACCCGTCGGGACGATGTCGACGATGGTACCTTGTCCCGCCGCGCGCTTGGCAACCTCTTCCTCGGAAAGGACCCCCAGTCGCGTGGCTTCCGGCCGAATGCCGGCGGATGCGACGGTGGCGGCGTCAACGCCGAAGTGCACGAGGAGGCGGCCGAGCCAGGCGCGCAATGGCCCGGGCTCGTCCTCTCCCCGCTCGATGACGTTGATGGGAAGGCTGCCGACGAATTCGGCGACGAAACGATTTGCAGGGCGCTCATAAATGTCGTCGGGGGTTCCGATCTGCTGCAACTCGCCCTCGCTCATCACGGCGATCGTGGTGGCAAGCGTCATCGCCTCCCATTGATCATGCGTGACGAAGACGATGGTCGAGCCGGCCTCGGCATGAATCCGCTTCAGCTCCGCGCGCATTTCGAGCCGCAGTTTGGCGTCGAGGTTCGACAACGGCTCGTCGAGCAGGATGACGGAAGGGTTCAGCGCCAGCATGCGGGCGAGCGCCACACGCTGCTGCTGACCGCCGGAAAGCTGTGCCGGATAGCGCTGGGCATATCGGGCAATGCCGAGTTTCGTCATGACCTGGTCGATGATGGCGTCGCGCTCGGCAGCCGGCATCTTGCGCAGAGTGAGACCGAACGCAACATTGTCGCGGATCGTCATGTGCGGCCAGAGCGCGTAATTCTGGAAGACCAGACCCATATTGCGCTTTTCCGGTAGGGTGAAAATGCCCTCCGAAACGGAAACGATCGGCTTTCCGTCGACGAGGATGCGCCCGTCCGTCGGGTGCTCGAGGCCGGCAATCATGCGCAAGGTCGTCGTCTTTCCGCACCCGGAGGGACCGAGCAGGCAGAGGAATTCCGAGGCGCCGATTTCCATGCTGAGGTTGCCGATGGCGTCAGGGCCGGTGCGACCGTAGCTCTTGTGGATGTTTTCCAAGGTGATGGCGGACATTATTTGCTTCCCATGCCGTCTGAGAGGTTGGCCTTGCCGATCTTCTGGACGAGCATCGTGCCGGTGAAGGCGACGACGCAGAGCATCACGACCACCGCGTTGGCGGCCTGGCTGTAGCCGTAGTCGACAAGGCGGATTGCGTAGGTCGTGAGCAGGTCCGTGCCGGGAACCGCAAGCACGACGACGAGACTGAGGCCCTTGATGCCGGAAATGAAGGGCAAGAGGATTGCCGAAACGAGCGCGCCGCGCTGGATCGGCAGGACGATGGAGCGCATGCGGCGGAACCAGCCGGCGCCGACGATCTGCCCCGCTTCTTCCGGCTCCCGGCCGAGCTGCATCATCGAGGAAATGCCGGCCCGTGAAGCGAAGGGCATCTGATCTGCGAGGATCGCGAGGACGAGGATGACCGGCGTGCCGTAAAGTGCCGGCAGCGGCGGGCGGGCGACGGCGAACATCGAGAGATAAGCCGCCGCAAACGCGATGCCCGGCACCAGATAGGGCAGGAAGGTGATCTGCCGAAGCGCAACGGAAACCATGCCCACCGGTGATCGGACCACGGCATAGCCGACGAGGAGGCCGAGTGTCCCGGCGCCTAAGGCCGCGATACCCACCATCCAGACGGTGTTCCACAGCGCCAGCCAGAATTCACCGGTGAGCAGAATGCCCTGATGAAGTGCCGTCGTGCCGAGATCGGTGCCGATCCAGTAATCGAGGGTGAAATTGTCCAGGCTGAACGAACCTGGCACGCGCATCACCGTGGTCAGCGTCAGCGCGATGAGGGGTATTCCGGCGCTGACAAGAAAGACCGTGAACGCCCAGGCAAGTGCCGGCATCTGCCACTTGCCGAGCGGTGTCTGGCGGACCATGGCGCCCTTCGAGCCGATGGTCACGAAACGTTTGGCTTCTTTCAGAAGCCGCATGTCGATCACGATGGAGAGCGTGCCGAGGAGCACGATCATACCGGCAAGCACGGCCGAGGCTCCGGCCTGGCTGGTCGAGATGGCGCGGAACAGTGAGGTGGCGAGCACATCGAAGCCGACCGGGACACCGAGCACATAGGCGACACCGAAGTCTCCAAGGCATTTGGCGAAGATGAGGGTTGCGGCCGATACCAGCGAGGGCATCATCAATGGCAGGATAATCCGGCGCGCGACGATGACCGGACCGGCGCCGAGACTGCGCGCCGAATCCTCCAGCTGCGTATCGAACTGCTTTAGGGCATTACCGAACAGCAGGACAACGAAGGGCGCGTAGTGTAGCGCCAGGATCAGTGCGATCGGCAGCGCACCATAGGCCAGCCAGTCCGGCGGCGTGAGACCGAAGGTCTCCATCCAGCCAGGCTGGCCGCCGGTCGTGCGGTTCTTGAAGAGGGTAAGCCAAGCAAGCGCGAAGGTCCAGGACGGCAGCATGTAGGGCAGAAGCAGTGCTGTCGAAAACCACCTCTTGCCCGTGAGGTCGGTGCGGCTGAGCAGCCAGCCGATGGGGGCGCCCACCAGGAATGCAAGCACGATCGCGGCAGCAGAGATGATCGCCGTATGGGCGAGCGGCCACCAGAAGAGATCTCGCGATATCGGCGAGATGAGTACGCGGGTGAGGTAATAGAGGGTCAGGTCCCCAAGACCCTGCCGGGTGCGTGCGAGATCGGCGAAATGCACCGTCACCGCATCGACCAGCAGGAGCAGGACCGGGGCGAGGATGAGATAGCCGAAGACGACCAAAAGCAGGAGCGCGAGCAGGAGCGTCGGGTCGGCGCTGTTGACGCGGACCAGATAGGACAGTCTTTTCCAGACCGGCCGGGGACGCAGCGGGCCGTCCGGCAAAGGGATTTGCAGGGTCATTGGATCACTTCTGGTTCGTAACCGTGTGTTCAGGGCTCAGTCCGGTAAGGCGCCGACCGCGTCGGTAACCGCGCGGACCGTTCGCCATGCCTCGTCGTATCGGACCGGCAGGAATTGTTCGTCGCCGTTGAAGGCGGCCGTCATGTCTGCCGGAAAATGGAAGGAAAAGAAGCAGGTTTTCAATTTGTGCGCCAGCGCAGGATCGAGATCGTGCGCATGGGCGAAGGCTGCTGTCGGAAAGAGGGGGCTTTCATAAAGGATGCGAATGGCAGCACGGTCGATCGCCCCGCGTTCCACCAGACGCTCGAGAACATCAGACGCGACCGCCGCCATGTCATAGTCGCCTGAAAGCACGCCCATGACCGACTTGTCGTGCGCCCCGGACATGATCGGCCGATAGTCGGTATCGGGAATGAGGCCCTGGGCAGGAAAGAGTGCGCGGGGCGCAAGGTTGCCGGAGTTTGACGCGGCGGAGACATGGGCGACGCGCTTTCCCTTCAGATCTGTCAATGCGCGGTAGGCCGAATCGGCTCGCACGATCGCGACGAGATGATAACCTCGCACGGCGCCGCTTTGTCCTTTCGCGGCAAAGGGCACGGCGCCTGCGGTATTGACCGCCGCGACCGTCGGTCCGGTGGAAAATCCTGCGAAATGCAGGCGGCCGGCCCGCATGGCTGCAATTTCCGCCGAGACGGATTGGATGGGATAATAGACAATCTGGCGATCGAGACAGGCTGAAAGATGTTGCGTGAACGGGCGAAACAGCTGGGCGTAGACAGCCGGATCCTCAATCGGGGCGAACGCCCAGACGAGCGTATCGGGATCGCGCAATTTCGACCTGTCCGTCGGCAGGTCCGCAACGAGATCGCCATCGACGTCGCAATAGGCCTGGTCGAGAGCTGCGCGCTGATGGCACGGCCCAGCGTAAGCAGCGGCGCTGCCGGTCGACAGAAAAACGACCAGCATTCCGCATGCTGCAAGGATGCGGTGGTATTTCATTTTCTCCTCCCGAAGGATTTTACCGTCTCGCGTTTGGCAAAGTCCTTGCTGTAAGATGACAGATATTCCGAAATTCCTGTCAGAGTCCTGTCAACCTCATGCGCATCCTTGTCATAGAAGATTCCGTCGATATTGCTGAAGCGATCGAATCCAAGCTCACGCGGGCGGGGCATCATGTCACGCTGGCGCAAGACGGTATATCGGGCGAGGAACTCG
The DNA here is from genome assembly GCF_001426565.1 of Rhizobium sp. Root482. Classification (GTDB taxonomy): domain Bacteria; phylum Pseudomonadota; class Alphaproteobacteria; order Rhizobiales; family Rhizobiaceae; genus Pararhizobium. Next base: position 72,737 of record NZ_LMFA01000001.1, read on the forward strand.
CCATTCACGGCGAATTTGACGTCGTGGTCCTCGACATCAACCTTCCCCGCCGGAGCGGTTTCGACGTCATGGCGCATATGAGGGACCGCAGTTCGCCGACGCCGGTCCTCGTCATTACAGCCAGAAACCAGTTAGACGACAAGATTAGCCTGCTCGATCTCGGCGCCGACGACTATATCGTCAAGCCGTTCGATCTCGGCGAACTCGAGGCGCGGCTGAGGGCGGTCACGCGCCGCCACAGCGGACTTGCCAAATCGCTCATCCGCGTCGGCTTGCTGGAGGTCGATCTGTCTTCCCGCGCAGCGCGCGCGGACGGAAGGCCGCTTGAACTGGGGCGCCGAGAGTTCGAAGTCCTCGAGGCGCTTGCCTCTCATGCAGGTAATACCGTGAGCAAGGACCGCCTTTACCTGAAACTCTTCGGTCACGATGATGTCGGAACGCCGAACGCGGTCGAGCTGCTGGTGTCGCGTGTCCGCAAAAAGCTCGAAGCCGTGGATGTCGAGATCGTCACGCATCGCGGGGCGGGATATATGTTGCGCAGCAAAGCCAATGCGGTGCGTTGATGGCGCGATTGTCGATCGAGCGGCGGCTGCTCATCACCACCGCCTGCCTTTTCCTCATCATCGGCAGCGTTCTTGCCCTGACTGTTCGCGCCTATGCAAGACGCGCGGCCGATGAAGCTTTCGACCGTGTGCTGACGGCATCGGCGCTTGCTATCGCCGACACGGTCGGCATCGAAGAGGGGGCCGTCACCGTCGATATCCCCTATTCGGCTTTTGCCATCCTCGGCACGTCCCGCCTCAACCGGGTTTTCTACCGAGTGACGGCGCCGGACGGCAGCCTTGTGACAGGCTCGCCGATCCTCGCCCTCGACATACCGGTCGCGCAAGATGGAACCTTGTACCTTCATGATTCGCTGTACCGAGGCGATCCGGTGCGGATCGCCTCGGTACAGCGCTATCGTGCCGATACGGTGACGGGAGCGGGTGGCTGGATCGGGGTCATGGTCGCGGAGACGCGGGAGGCCCGCCAGGAGCTTGCCGGACAATTAACTTTCAACGGCATGCTGCCCGCCGTTGCGATCGCGCTTTTGTCCGGCGTTCTTATCCTCGTGTCGGTGCGATCGGCCTTCTCACCATTGCGCCTGATCGAAAGCAATCTCAGGGCGCGGCGCCCTTCCGATCTCCGCCGGATCGACCAGGAGGTGCCGGCCGAGGTTTCGACCCTGGTGTCGGCGCTGAACGAATTCATGGACCGGCTGGGCTCGGTGCTGGATGGCGTCAAGCGGGTGACCGCCGACGCCGCACACCAATTGCGCACACCGCTTGCCGCCATTCAGGCGCAGGCGGAGGTCGGGCTGGAAGAAGCAGAGGATCCTCAGGTTCGCAGACGGCTTTCCCGCATCCACCACAATGCGCGCGAGGCGGGATTGCTCGCGAACATGCTGCTTTCCGACGCAACGACGATGCATCGGCTCGAAACACAGGAGCGCGAAATCGTCGATTTCAGCGATGCTATTAAGGACGCCCTGCGGATGCTGCGCGCGGAAAGCGCCTATGCGGGCCTGATACAGTCTCTCGTTCTTGTCGTGCAAGATACCCCTGCGCTTGTCGTTGCAGAACCCGTCGTTCTGCGGGAAATGGTGCGGAACATCGTCGAGAACGCTTTTATTCATGCCCCTGGTCCGACGCAGGTGTCTCTCGCAGTCTCGCAGGGCCATGCGGCTTTGCAGGTGTTGGACCGTGGACCGGGAATACCGGACGCGTCGAAGAACAAGGTGTTTCAGCGTTTTGCACGCGCTGACACGCGCCAACCGGGAACGGGCTTGGGTCTTGCTATCGCCAAGGATATCGCCGTCGCGTTCGGCGGTGCGATTTCCGTTGCCGACCGCGCTGGCGGCGGTCTTGTCGTCGAAGTGGTCCTACCTGTCGTTGCAAAGGACAAGGATGTGTGATGCCGAACGCTTTCCGATTATCGAAGCGCCACTCATTGAACTGGGCACTCGGTCTGTTGCTGATCTGCTGTGTTCTTCCATCATTCGCCCTGGCGCAGGACCGGACGGTCCGACTGGCCGGCGTCATTGCGGAAGAGCGTATTGCCCCACTGATGGCAGCGCTCGCTGCCCGTCTACCGGGGGCGGATCTGTCTTATGTCCGGCTTTCATCGGCGCAGATCGCCGCGGGTGCAAAACGTATAAACGCACCATTCGATATTGCCCTGTTCTCGTCACCGGACATCGCGGTTTCCGTCGCCAATGAGGGGTACGCCTCTTATGATGAAACCGCTGGCACTGCCGCTGCCGCGCAATGGCGCCATGAGGTATTCGGCTTTTGGTTGGACCCCGCCGTGATGGTGCTGCGTGATGGAGCCATTCCAGATCGAATGCCTCGGACCCGCATAGAACTCGTGCGTGCGCTCGAGCAGAACAGCGGCCGGCTTTCGCGCCGTGTCGGCATCGTTAATATCGGCATCGATGATGTCAGCTATCTGCTGGCTACGCAGGATTCGATACGCACGTCACTGTACTGGCGGCTGATGCGCGCCTTCGGCCTCTCGAGCGCGAGGATCTACGATACAACGGACGATCTTTTGGCGGCGTTCAGGAGTGGTAAGGTGGATGTCCTGTACAATGTGCCACTGTCCGCCATGCTGTCCGGGAACGACCTCCCGGAAGGGGTTCAGGTCGTCGTGCCACAGGATTATGTGCTCGCGGTTCCCTGGACCGTGCTCATGCCCAAGAGCGCAACAAACCTTCGCGGCGCGCGCATCGTCCTTGATGCGCTGTATTCGGTGGAGATCAAGCCGGCGCTTGCCGAGACGGGGTTCAGGTATCCCGCCGAATTTGCGGCATTGGACAGTCTCCAGAGAATCGAACTTGGACCGGAGCTTCTCGTGTTCCGCGACATGATCAAGCGTAGCAAGTTTCTCGACATCTGGTTTCAGATGGTTGTGAACTGAGGCAAGCTCAGCGAGCCAAGGCGCGGAGGAGCTCACATACGGCCGCACACAATTCTATTGCACACAAGCAAATCTGCGTTAGAGCCCAAATCTCATCCCCTGTAGTCGATCGCGCTTGGCCTGCCCGGCGCTGGCGGGATTGCAGAGCAGATCGTACTGTCGCCATCATCCGGCGCCGCTTCACCGATCCGAAGCATACGCTCAAAGAACTTTACGGCCGGATCTGCTTCAATGTGCTGTGCGGCAACACTGACGACCATGCCCGAAATCATGCCGCCTTCTGGGACGGCAGGATGCTCACGCTGACACCTGCCCGCAAGGCCGTACCGGCAACGAAGCCACGCAAGCCATGCTCACAAGTCTGAGTTTCTCCCAAGTGCCATTCTATCGCCACAGAATTATAACGGACAAAGGGGCTCTGTATTCTCACCCGAAGAACCTCTGACCGTCGATGGGAACACTTTGCGCACCGCTGGTCAGTAGAGCACGACCACCTAGTGCGCTTGCCTTAACCGCGAGTGGGCTTTTTTTGACCTGTGTAAAGATCACTCGACTTATTTAACGGCCGGCGGAGATCAAGTCGATCCTCGGCGATTACTGGAGCGGGCCGATCCGCCTCAATGCGGGAGGGTTGGCGCGAATGATCACTTTACGATATATCAGTGCTCGCGGACCGGAACGTCACCTGCCCCCAGCTTGCCGTGTGGAGGCTTTTTTTCATTTGGCTCTGGGCCACCAAATGTCAGTCGCGAGTGGCGTCTCTCACTCGGCCCAACCATGCGTCAAGCGCACTAATCGTCTTGCGGCCAATCCCGGACATTACGAGACCGTCACGTTTGGCGAGTAGTGCGTCCGCCGTCTCGGCGCAGGGCCATAACCGCGTCGCTCTCTCAAGAGTCAGAGCGCTTCGAAGCGACATTCCTTCAGGCGGCGTACGAAGGGCACCCGTTCCCTTGCGCGCTGCCCTCGAGATCAGGTGAGAAACCTGCGTCTGTTCGATGCCAAAAACCGCTGCAATGTCGATTTGACGCATGCCTTGAACATACATCCGGACTATCTGTTCGTTTCGTTCGTGCAGAGCGCGCATGTCCGAGAGATAGCAAATGATTGATCTTTAGGAAAGATGAGCGCACGCCGCTCGGCAGGAAATTGGCTCATGTCTTATGGCGCCAAATTGCGCCCGTCGACGAACCTTCTACCAGCCGGAAAGCGCTTTCTGGTTTGCCATATTCAGCCGGATCGTCGTCTGGGTCCGAGTCGTGCTCATAAGCCAGAGCCTGGTTGCGGATCCCTCCTGCGAGCGCCTTGAACGCCCCGCGCGTTTTCCAGCCGGCGGCGCAGATCCGGTCGATGAAATCAAGGACTGGATAATCAAGGGCCTCCTGCAGGTTGATGTTACATGCCGGCGAAGATTGGCCAAGGACGTCGAATGCTCCATCGCATCAGCCGAGGCGTGGATCATGATCGGCCGCATTCGCCTCATCACCCGACGGCTCGCAAGGTATGGATATCGTAAAACGCCTTCAAGTCCGGCTCGTAGACAAGCGGGCCCGTCGCCTTCGCGCCAACTGCGGAAGAAACGCCATCGTGGCGCCATCCATATCGGCCTTAGGGCCTGCGGTGGGTCGGCCCGAAAGCAGACGTTGATCAAGCCTTCAACGGCATCAGAAGCAAGCCATCCGCGAGTGCGCGCGCGAACGCCCGCAGTGTTGCCGTGTCATTCGTGAAGCACTTCTTATCGAGCTCGATAGAATTGCCGTCCTTCGTATTGCGTTGCCGCCGTCGGCACTCGGTTCATCGCCTAGGTCCTGTTGACAAAGTTGCTCTGGGGCATTCATCCTGCGGTAATGGAGTTTGACAACGTTAGAAAACCTCTCTCAAACAATCCGGCCTATCGGTGTCCGTGCTGCCATTTCCGCACGCTGCATGAACGGGGCGGGTATGAGATATGCCCGGTATGTTTCTGGGAAGATGACGGACAGGACGTCCACGATGCTGGCGACGTTCGAGGCGGTCCTAATGGGACGCTGTCGCTCACGCAGGCACAATTCAATTTCCAGCAGTGGGGTGCTTCTGATCCGGCGGCGCGCGGGCACGTTCGGCCACCCACGGACGCTGAGCATTGAAACACAGGGATTCCCTTTTTGGCCAATCTTTGATTCATAGCTGCTTTTGCGGAGGCGGCTTTGGCACGAGGCGATTTGAGTGATGCGGAATGGCGGATCATCGCGCCATTTTTACCAAGGGAACGCGGGCGCAAATCGCGCCCATCACTTGATAATCGCCGATTTCTTAACGGGATGCTCCACGTCCTGCGCGTCGGCTGCCCCTGGCGCGATATGCATGAGCGATATGGGAAATGGAACTCGGTCTATGTGCGATTTCGGCGTTGGGCCGAGCAAGGTGTATGGGATGCCTTGCTCGAAACGCTCGTCGAGTTGGGGCTAACGGATGACTGGCAGCACATGATCGACAGCACCACAGTTCGCGGCCACTCTCAGGCTGCGGGCGCTAAAGGGGGACTCATAAGGAGGCTTTTGGTCGATCACGCGGCGGCTTTACGACGAAAATCCACGCCCGCGCAGACGGTCAGGGACGCCCTCTTGGCTTTGTCCTGACGGGCGGAGAGGCCTCAGATTATGCCGCGGCGCCTGACTTGCTGGCGATGCCGGTCCGCAAGCCAAGACTCTTCCTAGCCGACAAAGGCTACGATGGTGACGTCATCCGCGCAGAGCTTTTGATCCACGGAATAAAGCCGGTGATCCCGCCGAAAGCGAACCGCAAAAACCCGCCTTCATGCGACTTTAAAGCTTACAAGGATCGCAATCGAATAGAGCGGATGTTCAATAGACTTAAACAGTTTCGTCGCATTGCAACCCGCTACGACAAGACCCGAAAATCCTTCGAACCGCAGCAAGGATTTGGCTGCCGCACTTTGTCAACATGGCCTAGTGTTCGAACACCTTGACGTAGCGCAGATTGCGGACTGTCACCGCTCAACGACCGCGCCCCTTGCCGCCTTTCATCCCCGACCAGTCGCCGCCGCCTTTTTTTAATAATATGGCGTCGCCCCGAACTTCCATTGCTACGTCAGTGACGTAGCACTCGGCTGAGTCACGATTCGGCCTGAGCTAAGAAGATTCCGAATTGAGTCAAGAAGATTCCTGCTTGTGGGTCGGCTATTTTACTGACATTATTCCCATTAACGGGGTTACATTGCGAAAGTTGTTCAAATGGAGGGGCATAAGGATGGCAAAGGAAACTTCGAATAGCGCTTCTTCTGCCAATAAGGCGGACGAAAATTCGTTAGGTAATGTAGAGGGAAATGGGCTGAACTTCATCGCCGCCCAGGCCCGCGACGGCGGATCCGGTGATGCAGTAGGTGTCGATAAGATACGCGATCTTCTGTTCGGCAACCAGATGCAGGACTATGACCGCCGTTTTTCCAAGCTTGAAGACCGGCTCTCACAGCGCTTCAAGGATGTCGAATCCGAGGCCAAGCGCAATCTTGAAACCTACGAGTCAAATGCAAAGAAGCAGGTCGAATCGCTCTCGGCCCAATTGCGGAGCGAAAAAGATGCACGAGCCGAGGCCGACAAGGAAATTGACCGGAATCTCCGCGAGCACAATCAGGCACTTGAAAAGCAGGTGCGCGCGTTGTCGGACCAATTGAGCGAGCTTGAGCGCGACGTCGCGGACCGAATAAGTCGAAGCGACCATTTGTTGCGCGAGGAAATCAAACAAAAGTATGAAAACATACAGATGCTAATGGAGAAAATGTTCTCCGATCTCAGCAACGTCAAGACCGACAGAAATCTTTTGGCTGGCCTGTTTGTCGAAGTTGCAAAATGCATAAATCAGGATTCCGGCGGTGGCAAGAGCGACGCGGAACGTGGCTGGAAAGTGAGTTGATCGGAACTTGACGTCGAACGTCGACCCAATCAGGCTTCCTCGAAGAGCCGCCTCGAACGATACCGAGATCGATCGCGCGGCTCTGGCCCTTCTTTTGGTCGAAATTGCCCGAAACGTCGATCCGGACCATCATGCGCGTGTCGAGGGAGTTCCAACCGCCGATCGTCGTATGGAAACGCTGCGCCAGTTGCTGGTCGGCCGCGAAATTTCGGAGCTTTCACGCGTTACTCATCTGTTGGATGAACCGGAGCGGCTTGCGAAAGCAGTGGGCGGCGTTCTTCCCAGCGCAGCCGCGCAGGCGTCGCATGCGCAGCTCGGCGAGGCGCTTGCGCCAGCCGTCGAGAGGGCTGTGCAACGGTCGATCCAGAAGAGCCCACGCACGCTGACGGACATATTATACCCGGTGTTTCTGCCGGCCATCCGCAAGTCGATCGGTGAAAAGATCGACCAGACCTTTCAGTCGCTGAATGAAACTTTAAGACACATATTTACCTGGCATGGGCTCAAGTGGAGACTTGAATCTTGGAGAACTGGCGCCAGCTTCTCGGAAGTCGTTCTGAAGCATTCTCTTGTCTATCGTATAGAACATGTATTTCTCATTAACCGAAATTCCGGGCTTTTGATCGCGCATGTGACCGCTGAGAATGCAACGAGTGAGGATCCTCAACTCATTTCATCGATGCTCAGTGCAATTCAAGACTTTGTCAAAGACTCATTTCACGAGAAAGAACAGAGCGGCCTGGACACTATCCGCTTCGGCGAGCTTCGTCTCTGGTCAGAAGTTGGACCGTTCGCGACCTTGGTTGCGGTGATCCGGGGAAATCCGCCGGAGGAATTGCATGAAATAGTTCGCGATGTGCTGCTACGCATCCATGATGAACACTCTCACGCTTTAGAGCAGTTTGACGGCGACAGTTCTCAATTGTATGGTATAGAGTCGCAGTTGCAGACTTGCGTTGGACTGAAGCAGGAGTACTCAGACCAAGGATTTCCGTGGCTGGTAGTGGCTGCAGTCTTGCTGGTTCTAATTCCGACAGGCGCTTGGTTCTTCTTTTCCTGGCAATCCGGCCAGCGCTGGCAGGCCTACGTGTCACGACTTGAGGCCCAACCGGGCATCATCGTCGCCGAACAAACGGTGAAGAGCGGACATTTCTACATTTCCGGTCTGAGAGACCCTCTTGGCGCCGACCCGCATTCGTTGTTGTCTGGAACGCATGTCGATCCCACCCGAGTTCACTCGAAATGGCAGTTCTATCAAAGCCTTGAGCCGGAGTTCGCGTTGAAGCGGCTGACGGCGTCGCTGGCGCCGCCGGATACAGTACGACTTTCGGTCGTCAAGGGCCGCATCGTTGCCGAGGGTGAGGCGTCCGACACCTGGATAGATCGCGCGCAAGGCCCAACCGGGCATCATTGTCGCCGAACAAACGGTGAAGGACGGACATTTCTACATTTCCGGTCTGAGAGACCCGCTCGGCGCCGACCCACAGTCGATGTTATCAGGAACGCAGGTCGATCCCACCCGAGTTCACTCGCAATGGCAGTTCTATCAAAGCCTTGAGCCGCAGTTCGCGTTGAAGCGGCTGACGGCGTCGCTGGCGCCGCCGGATACAGTACGACTTTCAGTCGTCCAGGGTCGCATCGTTGCCGAGGGTGAGGCGCCCGACACCTGGATAGATCGCGCGCACGCAGCCGCCCGACAGCTTTTGGCAGGCGGACCAGAATTCGATAGCTCCAAGGTCCGTGATGTGAGCCCTGAAGCACGTGCGGTGGAGCGCTGGGAGGCGTATGTGTCGCGACTTGAGGCCCAACCGGGCGTCATTGTCGCCGAACAAACGGTGAAGAGCGGACATTTCTACATTTCCGGTCTGAGAGACCCGCTTGGCGCCGACCCGCATTCGTTGTTGTCCGGAACGCATGTCGATCCCACCCGAGTTCACTCGCAATGGCAGTTCTATCAAAGCCTTGAGCCGGAGTTCGCGTTGAAGCGGCTGACGGCGTCGCTGGCGCCGCCGGATACAGTACGACTTTCGGTCGTCAAGGGCCGCATCGTTGCCGAGGGTGAGGCGTCCGACACCTGGATAGATCGCGCGCANAATGGCAGTTCTATCAAAGCCTTGAGCCGGAGTTCGCGTTGAAGCGGCTGACGGCGTCGCTGGCGCCGCCGGATACAGTACGACTTTCGGTCGTCAAGGGCCGCATCGTTGCCGAGGGTGAGGCGCCCGACACCTGGATCGATCGCGCGCAAGCAGCCGCCCGACAGCTTTCGGCAGGCGGACCGGAATTCGACATCTCCAAGGTCCGTGATGTGAGCCCTGAAGCACGTGCGGTAGAGCGCTGGGAGGCATATGTGTCGCGACTTGAGGCCCAACCGGGCATCATTGTCGCCGAACAAACGGTGAAGGACGGACATTTCTACATTTCCGGTCTGAGAGACCCGCTCGGCGCCGACCCACAGTCGATGTTATCAGGAACGCAGGTCGATCCCAYCCGMGTTCAYTCGCAATGGCAATCCTATCAGAGNGGCCCAACCGGGCATCATTGTCGCCGAACAAACGGTGAAGGACGGACATTTCTACATTTCCGGTCTGAGAGACCCGCTCGGCGCCGACCCACAGTCGATGTTATCAGGAACGCAGGTCGATCCCATCCGCGTTCATTCGCAATGGCAATCCTATCAGAGCCTCGAGCCGGAGTTCGTGCTAAAGCGGCTGACGGCATCGCTGGCTCCGCCCAAATCTGTTCAGCTTTCGATCGTCCAGGGTCGCATCGTTGTCGTGGGCGAGGCTCCTGCAAACTGGATCAATCGGGCGCGTGCCGCCGCAGAACAACTTTCGACGGACGGAGTGGTTCTGGATATCTCGCAGCTGCAGGAGCTGAACCTTGCAGAACTTAATTATTTGAGAGAGGCCATCCAGGCGACCGATATTTTCTTCTATTCCGGCAAAGCTGTGCCGGGATCAGAGCAGATGCCGGTTCTAGACAGGTTGGCGGATCAAATAAAGGAGTTCGCCAAAAATGCCCGCAAGTCAGGCGTAACAGCGCGGTTCATGTTGACCGGCCATGCGGATGCCATGGGCCGTGAGACCGCCAACGTGTCGATCAGCGCCGCCCGCGCCGAAACAGTTCGTGCGCTTCTTAACAAGCGCGGCGTCGCTCCGGAACTGCTGCTGGTTCGGGGCGCTGGCACCTTTGAGCCGGTAGTGCCTGAAAATAGTCGAACCGGAAGCTCCACCAATCGCCGGGTTTCGATTACGGTAACCCTAGAGTAGTGCGGAGCTGGGATATTGCAAAAAAAGATCTGCATGTTGGGTGGGTTCGCTGTCGGAAAGACGAGTCTGGTTCGCAGGTTTGTTCAAAGCATCTTTTCAGATACCTACTTGACCACGGTGGGAGTGAAAATCGACAAGAAGACTGTCGCACTCCTGGACAAAACCGTGGATCTGATCTTGTGGGATTTGGCCGGCGAGGACGATATCGGCTCATTCCGCGTCAGCAACGTGCGGGGTGCGGCCGGGCTCGTGCTTGTCGCCGATGGAACTCGCGCCGCCACTCTTGCTGTGGCACTCACTCTGCGAGAGCGGGCCGAGGCCGAATTCGGCCCGATGCCGTTTGTATTGCTGCTCAATAAATCCGACTTGGCCGATCGGTGGGCAATATCGAATAGTGAGATTAACGAACTTCGCAAACTTGGATGGCAAATCTGTCTAACAAGTGCGCTTTCGGGTGAACATGTTGATGATGCGTTTCGTCAGCTTGCTTCGATGGTCACCAAATAGACCATGGATAGATTGCCAAAAGAAGTCGGAAACTGGATTTACGATTTCTTTTACAATCAGCACTCCGTCGCATATCTGAAAATAGATGCCCAGCTTTGCATAGCTACGAAGGGCGGTAACCTAAAACATTATGGGCTCTCGTGGCTTAGCATCGGCGAGCCTGTTGCCGATCAGCTTGAAATTATGGAAGGTTTGCTGCCTTGCCCGGAGCTTCCCTATCACATGGCCATGGTCGAACTGCCCAGCGGGCGTGTCGCGGACCTTTATCTTTTTGCTGGCAATGCCTGCGTGTGGCTGCTCCTTCTTGATGCTACTGCCGAACGCGACAACAAGCAACGGCTTCAACAGAAAGCTTATGAAATGACGCTCCTGCAAGAGAGGGAGCGTCAACTCAACGAAAAATTACAATCGACGAACCAGGCGTTGAGGAAGAGCCAAGAGGGACTGTCGCGTGAATACCAGCGTGCCGAATCCCTACTCCTGAACATTCTTCCGGCGTCGATCGCGAAGCGGTTAAAAGCGCACAAGAAAATTGTAGACAACCACGCAGAGGTAAGTGTGCTTTTTGCCGACATCGTCGGTTTCACTGAAAGAACGCGGAGCGTCGGAGCCTTGACGACGCTCACTATGTTAAACTACTTCTTCAAGGCGGCGGATCGGCTCTCGGAACGTTATGGTTGCGAAAAGATCAAGACAATCGGCGATTGTGTGATGGTCGTGGCTGGCCTGCCCACCGCGCGATCCGATCATGCAGAAGCGCTCGCGCATTATGCACTTGCATTGCGGAAGGCAGTTATGCGCGAACGCTTCGCAGGAGAGCCGCTGAGACTTAGAATTGGAATTCACTCGGGACCAATCGTCGCTGGCGTTATAGGCAAAAGGCGGTTCGCCTATGACCTGTGGGGCGAGACCGTTAATTTGGCCTCACGCATTCAAACGTCTGCGGAGCCCGATGAGATCCGAATTTCGGATGCAACTCACCAACTGCTTCGACCGAAATTTGCTTGCGAACCACTCGAGGAAAGGGAATTGCGTGGTGCAGGTCGTGTGCGAATGTGGCGGCTCCCGGCTTGATTTGCCGCTTGGCAGTGCCGACCCTGAACGCCGAGCATCTGAAGCTAATCAAACATGAGGGTTTTAATGCCCGTAGAGGTGCGCGAAGCAGTCGACCACCGAGCGACTGCTAAAGTCCTGGGTCAGTCCGCTACCGCTCTTCCCGCGCCACAAACGGACCTACTGCTCTCAGCCCCAAGCCTACCATTCCGGCAAGCAAGCGATTGCCCAGATTGGAAAAGTAATGCCGTAGACTCAACGTACTGTCCGAAATACGTGGCGCCGGAGCACGGCACGCACCTAGGTTTCGAGAAAGGGAGAAACCGAAATTAATTTCAAAGGTTGTCCGCAAGACTGCTTGCTGAACCGGCAACGCCGATCGGCCGGGCAACGAGGTTCAGGAACTTGCTCATATCGACCGACGGGTGACGCGAGGCATAGATGACGTCTCGGCTCTTGATCGGGAAGGTCTGGCCGACGATGAGACTGTCGGGATGGCTCATATTGAGGCGATAGACGATCGGATAGCGGCCGACGCTGTCGGGCTGCATGCCCTTGCGCAGCATGGCGTCGAAGCGCTGCGGACCGAGCAGGCTCATGACGACATCGGGCTCCTCGTAGCGGAATACGAAATAGCCCCTGGCATCGATGGCATTGTCATCGCCGCCGCCTGCCAGTGCCACGGCCTCGAGCAGGTTGAGATCGTTTGCGCCGAACTCGACGCGCTTGTTGATCTTGGTCGAGCCGAGAACCGTGAAGGTGCGCGGATCGCGGGTGGCGAAAATCTGGTCGCCCGGCTGGACGCGGACATTTTCCGATGGATTTTCGATGATCGATTTCAGGAGCGCCGTGCCGGTCTTTTTGCCGCGCACCAGCGTCACATAGGTCTCGTAGGGCTGTGCGGTGGGGCCGCCCGCCTTGGCGATGACCTCGTTGATGGTTTCGCTGACAAGGCTAAGCGGCACGACCGACGAGCGACCAACAGCGCCCGAAACGGTCACATTGCGCGATGCCGTGCTCGTGCTGGTGACGATCACGTCCGGCTCAATGGCCCTATTGACCAGGTCATCAAGGATGGTTTGGCGCGCCTGCTCCAGCGTCTTGCCCGCGAACTGGACCGGCCCGACATAAGGGATCGAGGCCTGGCCGTTCGGCTGGACCACGAGGTCGAGGCTGGTCTGCTTGGAATCCGTGGTCGAAAATAGTCCATTGCTACCGGCTTCGAAAATGGTCACCTTCAACTGGTCGCCGACGCCGATAACGACGCGGCCGACGCCGCCGCCGATACCGAAACGGCGATTGAGCGCGGTCGCGACATAGTCGGAAACCAGGCGCGCCGAGCGGGCAGGCCCGCATCGCCCATGATATCGGAAGAAAGCGGGCCTTCACCCGGAACGGCCTGACATCCCGCCAGAACGGCGCATATCAGGATTGCATTCAAACGGCTCAATTAAAGCACTCCGAAATCGACGCCGTAGCGGCTTGCAACACCTGCAACGGCGCTCGCATTCCAGGAACGGAATTCGGACCGCCCCTTGAGAAGCACAGTCAGTGTCCCACAACAAGCCACCAAAGTGCACCTGTCCAAATAGACTATAGGGTATCATGTCTGGAAGATGGCATCGGCTGCACGATGTGCTGTATGCGGATCTGACCGAAGCCTCCTTGCCTTAACGGGCGAGGTGGCTTTCGTTGGGAAGCGGGGCGGGTCCGAGTATCCGGTGGTGCCCCTGCCGAGGAATTGAACCTTGATCTGCTACAAACCCGGTAGCTGCTTTGACGTTGAGCTACGAGGGGCTTGTGACGGCATTGTGACTGCGACACATTAAGGACAGGTTTGCATTCAGGCAGCCCGTTCTCTAGCCGGCTTGCACAAGGCTTCGAGGCGCGGCCTTCCGTAAAGCCTGCGACCAGATGATCGGCAGTTGGTTTCCGTCGCATCAAGAGCGCCGATCTCGCTCAGGCCGCTTTCCGGATCGGGATCGTCCTCATAGGCACGGGAGTGATTTCGGATCACAGCTGCCAGCGCCTTGAACGCCTGGCGCTTATCCAGCCGGCCGCGCCAATTCGGCCGACGAAATCGAGGACGGGGAAATCCAACACGTCCCGCAGGGCAACGTTGTAGGGAAGGTGATCGATCGGGTATCACCCCTTTGCCCCGGACGACATGGCCTTGGAGGGTCTTCCGCGAGCTTCGTCATTCGCCCCTCAAAACCTCGTCCTTCGCATCCAGCACGATCTTCAGCGTGCGGATCATATCTGCAGCCTCGAGGAATGCCGCTTTCACTTCGTCGTCCGATCGGCGCTCGATCGAGCCTGCCATGGTCACGAGGTCTATCACCGCATCTGTTGCGGACTTACTTGTCGGGAGGCCGACTTGTTCACGTGCGTCGCGGATCGTGGCAATCGCTCGACCGAGCATCCGGCGACGCTGGTAATTATCCAGCTTGCCGATCTCGTTTGCAGCCCGGATAAGCTCGGAGATGAAACTGGAAACGGAGGACATATGCAAATCTGTGTCCAACAGGCAGGTGAGTCAATCCGCGCGGGCAACGAAAAAGGCCGGGCGACATCCGCACCGACCTTCTTCACCATCTCTACAGACTGCCAGTCCATCCGTGGTCAGTCCGGAGACGACTCCCTGTGAGGTCGATATGGTTCGAGACAATCCTTTTTCAAGTCCGCCGATCTCAAGGCCGCCAAATTCACGTCGGCCAGCCCAACAGGCCTGGAATCGGCCCGATCGCGGCCATCACCGTGAACCCGATGTTGATAAATACTGCCGGCGGTTGGCAGGAGCACAAAAGGCCGGCTAAGGCCGCTCAGTATCCACCCGGTCGCGAATACACGCTTCGCCCACCGCATCTGTTGCCGGCTGCATCGCGCTGCCCGTCGTACCGACAATTTCCGCGATCACACTTTGGATAGCTCGGGGACGCCGCACTCACTATTTGAGCGCTCGTTCGAAAATCTCGAAGCAGCGACAAGTAGCCGGCGATCGATGGCACTCTGGACCTGCCGCGGCTGACCGCCGTTAGCAAAAGCCGTTGAGTTTGAGAATTTTATAGGCATCGATCGACGCTTGGAGCTGGTCTTCGGAGTTTCGGTCGCCTTGATTTGCGTCTGGATGGTGCATCTTGAGCCGCTGCTTGTAGCGGATTTTAATCTCCTCCGGCGTGGCTTCCGGCGAAAGACCGAGCGCCTCGAACGCCCTGGCCTCCATCACCTTCAGCTTACGCGCTTGAAAAGCAATGCGTGCGACTTGGCGTTGAGCAGCGCTTCTACGTGCGTTCGTCGCCTTTGCCGACCCCGAGCGGGCCGTGGAGGGAAGCGGTATCTCCCAGGTCTGATCAACAATTGTCCCCCAAGTCGGTCGAAGGCCGCTTGCCGCTTCCCTTTGATACTGCGCTGTTGCAGGGGCAGACAGATTGGGACTGAAATTGTAGCCCTTGATATATTCCTGTGCATGCTTGGGGCAGAATAATAGATAGAGACCTTCAGCCTCGCGTCCGACAGGCGCGCGCTGAGTACCAGGCTTTTCACAATCGGCCCATTGGCATTCTGGACAGTCCGTATCTGGGAGCGGAGCCTGCTTTTTGCGCGTCGGCCGAAGGCCAACAAAAATTTTTGTATCTGACGTCATCGGGTCTTATATGGCAGTCCCGCTCCAGCCCTGCAAGGCATTGCAGATCCTGCCGCGGCAGCCCTCGACAAATATCGGAAGCAATCGCAACGCGGCCATCCCCGCGGACCCTTATGATCTATTTGAAACGGCGGCATTGTGAAATGTCTAGAGCAAAGCGACAGCGGTCGCTATCTGAGGGACCTGTTCGGCCGTGTCTCTGTAGCTGTAAAACGCGCAGTTGAAGTCTATGCTCAAGCGGTCGAACGCGAAAATCCGTTGCACCCTTTCGATCAGATCGTCTGGATGCAGCTCAAGGAACGTCTCCAATAGGAGTTCGTTGCTGCTGGTGAAAAGCCATGCAGGAAGCGGTGGCCGGCTTGTCCGAGGCAACAAAAGCCTGGAAACCTGCCGCGTCCTATCGGCACATTGCCCATTCATTCTCAAAGACAGGTAAGATCGGCGGTTGCAATATCAGACCGGCATCTAACTCGATCTCTTCAGCCCAAGACCAAGACTGCGGGCCAAATCTGACCGCTTTTTCGCGTAGGCTGGAGACACCATTGGATAGTCATCTGGCAATCCCCATTTTGCTCGATATTGATCAGGAGACATGCCGTATTTCGCCCCAAGGTGGCGTTTTAACGATCTATACGGCTGCCCGTCCTCGAGGCAGATGATAAATTCGTCAGTGATTGACTTTCGGACGGGAACAGCGGGTTTCTGTTTTTCACTGATGGGCTCTTGAGCAGGAACAGGACCGGGTTGCTTTGTGTCCCGAAGTGCGTTGTACACGCCTGAGATCAAATCTCCGAGGCCAGCTGTTGGCACGACATGCTTTTGAACATATGCGGCCACGATATTAGCAGTCAGCGACACGAGCGGATCTTGCGGACGATCTTCATTGGAATACATGTTCTCTGTCCTTTAGCTGACGTCATTTCTCGGTCCGAGACGTACGCATTTTGTCGGATCAATCAATCTGTCAGATTTCACAGTGTGCTGTTAAATAATGGTTAACCACCTGAGGGGGCGGGCTTGTTTTCGCCGGTACGCTGAACGATCGTGTGCGTGTCAAACCGGTTAATAAACCAGCATTCGTCGAGGTCGCGAATATATGCATTGGGACAGGTTCTTGATGGCAATAGTCAATGCCCGAAATCACACACGATTTGTACAAAGTCGAACCAGTGGCTTTCACCACTCAGGATCAAGTGAGAGCAGCGATAAGCGACCGACTAACGTTGCGTGCAACGTGCTGCGGATAGGCGCTGTCCGGATGTCTTTGCCAACATCTTACACTAGAGGCAAACGATCCGCGAACTGATGAAAAAACGTTCAAGTCCGCAGTTCATACAGTCTACGATATCGAGGGCCGTGAACACTACGAAAACAGACGAATTTCACCATCTCGTTCGCGGCGCTGCGTTACGCTGGGCACGATGCCGCAATGCGTTTCATCATCGCTTTTCGCTGAACTGGCCCCCCCGGTACGATGAGTTGGAGGTGGGACACCACCGTCGCTCCTCGGTGTGAGGTTGCCGATGGGACCGGTCGGCATGGAGGTCAAGCGCGGCCGTCGCAACATACGGATGCTGTCTTGCAGTACCTCATCCTCGCGGGCACGACGCGTTTAGTAAACAGAATCTGGAATCTAGCCGCTAAGTTAACCACTGGTAAAAAACCCCATTGCGGATGTTGCTAAGTAAGCATATGTTAATACTACGCAACAGGGGAGGGGTGCGTAATATGGTTTCTGTAGCATTTGTTGATGACCACCCGTTTTTGTTGGAAGGCGTGCAATCTATTTTTAGCCGTCGGACGGGCTTTGTTGTCGTGGGCACGGGGTCGTGCTGCGAGGATGCCGTCCATATTGCTCGCGATCTCAAGCCTGAGGTAATGGTTCTGGATCTAAACATGGATGGCGACGTATTCGTTTGCATCCTCGATATCAGGACCGCAAGCCCAAGCATCAAGATAATCGCATTCACTGCCTCTGCAAATGTTAATCACGCGGTTAAAGCGCTGGAGGCGGGCGCGAGTGGGTATGTGCTGAAGGGTGGGCCGCTAGCGAGCCTTGCTGAAGCTATCGACACTGTCGTCCATGGCGGAACCTATATCACCCAAGGTTTCGCGACAAAGCTGATTACCGCGATGAAGCAGTCCAAGTCAGGCGAGGATCTCAGATTAAGCAACCGCGAGTCCCAGATAATGCGGCTGGTCCTCGAAGGAAGGACCAACAAGGAGATCGGGCTGCAGCTCAATATTACAGAAAAGACTGTAAAGTATTATATGACGATCATAATGCAGAAGTTGAACGTTAAGAACCGGGTGGGCGTTGCGATGGCTGCCCGTTGTCTCGTTGACGGGGAGAGTAGCGCGTCGACCGCTGCTCAGGACGGCGGCTGGCTCAATTGATTATTGATGAGGCGTCGTTTTCTCGCTGCGCTGAGACCGCCAAGGGATCGTAATTTTGACCCGTGTTCCATGCAAAGCATGGGGTTCGATCGACATCGTGCCATTGAAGGCGGCGACGCGGTTGCGGATACCGCGCTGACCTAGCCGCGTGCCCTCTTTTGAACTCCTGCCCGATTTTGCGGGACTTCCATCGTCGCAGATCTCCAGCTTGAGCACACCTCCAGCAGAGTACGCTGTGACGCGCTGCCCGTGGCCGCCGGCGTGCTTGAAAGAATTCGACAAGGATTCCTGGACAACCCGGTAAACGCAGGTTTTCAACGGATCGGGCACGTTTTTCGGGATTTTTTCATATTCAAAATGGACCTGGGTGCCGGTCAGGTGCTCATGCCGCACAACTGCCAGTTTCATTGTCTCGAAAAGAGACAAGGCTCCGAGTTCGGGAAGCACAAGACCCACAGAGAGATCTCTCAGTTCATCGATGATCGAAGACAGCTTATCCCCAAGCTCGCGAAATTCGTCCTGCGCACTGCCCGCATGTTTTCCACCGTCGAGAAGATTCTGCGTGATCTCGTCCAGTCTTAGGCGGATCAGCGTGAGAAACTGGATGGGCCCGTCATGAAGATCCATGCCGATGCGCCCCAGTAGCTCCTCATTCGCCTCATTCGCCTCCAGTCGGCTGCGATCGGCTGCAAGCCGCAAGACATGATTCTGCTTAGCCATTTCCTCCGCCTCCTGCACTTTTGTACTGAGGGCGGACTGTTGTTCCTGTAGGAGCCAGCTTGCTCTGCGAACGATGACGTAGAGCACGACGATCATCAAAACAGTGGTCAGACAGACGACGATCCAGGTTAGGAGGACACCTTCGCGCAGGCGCTCAGCAAGGACGGAAGCATTCTGATAAATCTCCCCTACGGCAATGACCTGGGCGGTTCCGGCGCGAAATAAAGGAGCGTACACTTCGACGAGAGGCAAATCGAGGGTTTGTTCGTACTGGCTTTCGCGGCTGACCAGGTCCTTGAATTCGGTGACCAGATCACCCCTCCATGCCTTCTGCACATCGGTTGAGACGTGTACGTGGCCGACTGTGTGTTTGGCCTTGCTGCTATAGATTATCTTGGCGTTGATGCTGCCGTCGGTGAGCCAAAGCTTCGCCGAAACAATTCTCTCCCCAAGAACCCGATCGGAAAACAGGCTGTCCAGGGCTTCAACATCGTCTGGATGCAGGCTCCCTTCGGAATCGATGCGCTGAACGTATCGCTCCACCATGGCGCGGATAAATGCGGCGTCATCTGCTCCAGACGTCGCCAACACGCTTTCCTTGACTTGGTGACTGACCCACGTGCCGAGCACCGTCATCGAGAGGCAAAGAACGAGCACCGACGCAATCAGGAACTGGGTGGAGAGCGATATTCTGTCGTGCCAGCGCATGCCTTGCCTTTCACTGAAACACCCGACCTTGGTCTGGTGAGGGCTGGACCTTTGATAGCAATATTCGCCCGACCTTACGTAGATCCGCAAGGGCCCTGGGACGGATAACGTGAAAGATAAGTCCCGGAAGGACGGCGGTCGATTGAACCGTATTGTTCGCCATCACTCCGGTGCGGAATTTCGACCCTGAAAAGGGCCTCGTAACCCTTTAGCGCACTTCCACGGGAGGAAGACATGGCTGTCAAGCTGAACGTACACGACCTCGAGTTCATCCTAAAGCAAATCAAGATTGCCGAGGCACATGCCAGCGGCATCCCGTTGAACGAAATCCGCGTCGATGAAAACGGCGTCTATGGCACCGAGGGCATGTTGGCGATCAGCCAGCCGCACCTGCCTTACGGCCTGCGCACCGTCGATGGAAGTTACAACAATATCATCCCCGGCCGGGAGCTTTGGGGCGCCGCCGACCAGACCATGCCCCGCATGTTCGACCCGCATTGGCGAAACGAAACCGACGACGACACTTTCGATCCTGACGGACCGACGCAGCCGGCTCCAACCCTCACCGACGGAAACTACAATAGTGGCGGTGAAACAACTGGAACGGGCGGCAGCGTCGTCGATGCTGACCCCCGTACCATCTCGAACCTGATCGTTGACCAGAGCCCCAACAATCCGGCGGCGCTGATTGCTGCGCTCCGGCATGCCGGCCATGAAGGCGATTTGAACGCGAAAATGGCGTCCGTAACGGAGCCGTTCTCGCTGCTCCATGCTGCCAAGGTGGCTCACGCAAGGGCGGACAGCTGGCAAAAAACGGCCGACGATCTCTTGGCGGCTGCCTCGACCGTTCCGCCGCCGGCCAATGCCGCCATGCTCCTCGGTATGCGGATGGGAATCATTGCTCCCGGTGGAACTCTGGCGCTCGCGCAGACAGCAGCGGTGGAGGCAACCGCTCAGGCCGATGCCTATTCCCTTCCCAACGTCGATCATGACGGAGACCCGGCTACGCCGACGGTTACAATTACCGGTGCGCAGAACGTTCTGAACCATGTCGCCACCGACCTCGGCATCGAGTTCGAGGCTGACGGCACATCCCTGACCATTCCCAACGTTGCGCCCGATGAGGGTCTGTCTGCACCGTTCAACGGCTGGATGACCTTTTTCGGCCAGTTCTTCGACCATGGACTGGACCTGATCTCGAAGGGCGGCGACGGCACCATCTATGTGCCACTGGATCCGGACGACCCGCTCTATGTACCGGGCGGCTTCACCAACTTCATGGTGTTGACGCGCGCCACGCAATTTGACGTGGGTCCCGGCGCCGACGGCGTCATGGGAGACGATCCGGCCACCGCCGGAGTGAACGAGGGCGCCGACGACGTCCGCCAGGCCATCAACACCACGACTCCGTTCATCGACCAGAACCAGACCTACACCTCGCATCCCTCCCATCAGGTATTCCTGCGCGAATACCGCCTTGATGCGAATGGCATTCCGGTCGCGACCGGCAATTTGCTCGACGGCGCCAATGGCGGGCTACCGACCTGGAAGGACGTCAAGGACCAGGCAAAGGAAATGCTTGGCATCGAACTTACTGACCGGGATGTGTTCAACATCCCGCTGGTGCGCACCGATCTCTACGGCCGGTTCATTCCGGCCGAGAACGGCTTCGCCCAGGTGATCCTCAACGTCGGGTACGACGGAATCCCCAACACCGAGGACGACATCACCACGAGCGGCACGCCTACCGATCCCGTCAAGCTGAACCCAGGAGACGGCGGCGCGGAACCGGTCCGCACCTCGCACTCGTTCCTCGACGACATCGCCCACAATGCTGTGCCGGTGCTCGACACGACAGGCCTCCTGATCACGGACGGCACCAACGTCCCCGGCACCGATCCTGCCGGCAATGCCGTCCAGTTCAACCCGCTGACGGGCCGCAATACCGAATACGACAACGAACTTCTGGACGCCCATTTCATCACTGGCGACGGACGCGGCAACGAAAATATCGGCCTCACCGCCGTTCATCACGTCTTCCATTCCGAGCACAATCGCCAGGTGGCGGTGACGCAGCTGGAAATCCTGAAATCGCAAGACCTTGCCTTCATCAACGAATGGCTGCTGACCGACCTGACGCAGGCGCAGGTGGACGCCATTCCCTCTGAGGGCGTGGCTCTGGCGGACTATGCAAAGACGCTGAACTGGGACGGCGAACGCATGTTCCAGACGGCGCGCTTTGCCACGGAAATGCAGTACCAGCACCTCGTCTTCGAGGAATTCGGCCGCAAGGTCCAGCCACTGATCGATGTCTTCGTCTTCAATACGCAGACCGACATCGATCCGGCGATCTTCGCCGAGTTCGCCCATGTGGTTTACCGCTTCGGCCACTCCATGCTGACCGAAGAAATATCGCGCTTGTTCCTTGATGCGGCCGGAAATCCGATCGTCTACGACGAGAATGGCGTTGCCAGCTCCGCGGTCGGCGATCTGGGGGAATGGTCACAGGATATCGGCCTGATCGACGCCTTCCTCAATCCGGTCGCGTTTGACCAGGGCGGCACGATCACCCACGACCAGGCGGCAGGCGCCATCTTCCGTGGCATGTCATTGGTGCGTGGTAACGAAATCGACGAGTTCATCGTTGATGCGTTGCGCACCAACCTGCTCGGTCTGCCGCTTGACCTGGCCGCAATTAATATCGCCCGCGGCCGAGATACCGGCATGCCGACGCTGAACCAGGCGCGCGAGCAGCTTTACGCTGCGACCACCTCGACCTTCGTGAAACCCTATGAGAGCTGGTCCGAATTCGCGGCCAACCTCAAGAATCCCGCCTCCGTCATTAACTTTATCGCCGCATACGGCAAGCATCCGGCGCTTCTTCTGCTCGAAGACGCAACTCTTGAACAAAAGAGGGAGGCGGCCACGCTGCTCGTGCTTGGCGACGGGGGCGTTGCAGGTGATGTGACGATTAACGGCGTCCTCTACTCCGACCGCGTTGGGTTCCTGAACAGCACCGGCGCTTGGACCGGTCAGAGCAGCGGTCTCAACGACATTGATCTGTGGATCGGCGGCCTGGCCGAGAAGAAGATGCCATTCGGTGGCATGCTCGGCTCGACCTTCAACGCCGTATTCGAGGCGCAGATGGAGATGCTGCAGGATCAGGATCGCTTCTACTACCTGACCCGCACCCAGGGCCTTAACCTTCTCAATGAACTCGAAAACAACGCTTTCTCGAAGATGATCGCGGTCAATTCCGATATGGTCGCTCCCGGGCCCGACGGTATTCGCGGGACTGAAGATGACATAGAGAGCCCATATCGAACCGGCGTGGATTCCTTCGCCAGGCACGACTACGTGCTCAATGTCGATCTTGCCAAGCAGATCGAGGTAGACCCGGAGCATGACGACGAGCACCTCAATGCCATCGGCATGACGAAGGTCCAGCGTGACAACCTGCTGACTGATGGGCCGGATGCAAACTACCTCCGCTTCATTGGTGGCGAGCATGTCGTCATAGCCGGCTCCGAAGGCGCCGATACGATCATCTCCGATTATGGAGACGATGCGATCTGGGGCGGCGGCGGCAATGACCGGATCGAGGGCGGCGCGGGCGTCGACCTGATCATTGGTGGCGCTGGCAATGACATCATCACCGACTCCGGCGACACCGGTGACTTCATCAAGGGCGAAGATGGCGACGACGTAATCGCCAATTCCAACGGCCTCGACATTCTGATGGGCGGCGATGGCAAGGACGTATTCTTCCTCGGCGTGGACGCCACCGAGGTCTTCGCCGGCGAAGGTGACGATTTTATCCTTGGCGGCGCCGATCACGACTTCCTGCTCGGCAACGAGGGCAGCGACTGGATGGAGGGCGGCGATGGCTTCGACGTGCTCAACGGCGACAATTCCGAGCTGTTCTTCAACTCGACCATCCTCGGTCATGACGTAATGTTCGCCGGCGAGAACGAGAACGACTTCGACGCCGAGTCCGGCGACGACATCATGGTTCAGGGCGAAAGCGTCATGCGCAATGAAGGCATGTTCGGCTTCGACTGGGCGATCCACAAGGGTAATCGCATTAACGCCGATTCGGACATGCGCATCCCGATCTTCACGACCGTCGCTGATGACATTCTGCGCGACCGCTTCGACCAGACTGAGGCTCTGTCGGGGTGGAAGCACAACGACGTGTTGCGCGGCGACGACCGTGGCAGCATGGAGGAGATCGAGACAGAACTCGACATGACCAACCACGAGCTCAGCTGGGCCGGCGTTGATCGCATCGACGGCCTTGAGGAACTGCTGGGCGGACTGCTTTCACCCCGTCCCACCGACCCGGATGTCGATCTCGAGAAGGCTGTCGCCTTCAAATCAGGCAATGTTCTCATCGGCGGCGATGGCAACGACACCTTCGAGGGCCGCGGCGGCGACGACTTCATCCACGGCGACGCCTGGCTGAACGTGCGCATTCGCATCACCGGAGCCGGTCAGGATAACACCGACGCGAATGAGATCGCGACGGTCGATACGCTGAAACACGTTTTTGCCGCTGGCGAACTCGATAGTGGTGGGCAACCGATCCCTCCGGCCTGGGCCGGCAAGTCGCTCTACACACTGATGCTGGAGCGGACGATCGTGCCGAACCAGATGCACATCGTGCGTGAGATCAAATACGACGAGGACACTAGCGACAATGTCGATACAGCCATCTTCGCGGGCAACAGGGACTGGTATGAGATCACCGAGTTCGAGGACGGCAAGGTCCGCGTCGCGCGCCGTGAAATGGAGGAGGTCGATCCCCAGATCGATGAAGGGGTCGACACCCTTGTCGGCATTGAACGCATCCAGTTCTCCGACCAGACCGTGGTGCTGCAGCAGTCCGGCAATTACGAACCGGTCGGCCGCCTGGTCATCAATGGCCTGCCCGCCAAGGAAGGTGAAACGCTCACTGTGTCGGCAGCGGGCGTTTACGACGCCAACAATCCGGGTGTCGCAGGCAGCGGCAATGTCGGCTACCTCAACTATCGCTGGCAGATCGAGCGAAACGATGGCACCGGCGACTATATCAACATTCCAGGATCGTTCGGTACGACGTTCACGCCTGGTGATGAGCATACCGGCCTGCGCATCCGCGTCATCGGCACCTATGTCGATCAGGGCGGCGTCACCGAGACGGTCATGTCGCTTTCAACCGACGTGGTTGTCGGCATCAATGACGAGCCGGTAGGGCCGCTGCTGATCAGCGACATGTCGCCGACAGAGGGCCAGACCCTCACCATGACGGTGGCCTTCAACGACGCTGACGGTATCACCGATGCCTTCGAGGAAGGCCTGATCGCCTACCAGTGGCAGTGGTCCAACTCGCCGTCCGGCCCATGGGCCAATGTCGCCGGGGCGACCGAACTGAACTGGACCGTTCCCAGCGGGGGAAGCGGCAGCAATGATTTCGGCGGACGCTATATCCGTGCCCAAGTCATCTATACGGACGATCTGGCCAATGAACATACCGTTTATTCGGCGGTGACCGAGGTAGTCGGCGAACTGATTAACGGCAGCGGTGGCAGCAACAACCCACTGAACGGCAGCATTGGCGGCGACACGATCAACGGCAATGATGGCAATGATGTGCTAAACGGTCTCCTTGGCAATGACGTTTTGAATGGTGGCGACGACAACGATACGCTGAATGGCGGAGACGGCCATGACACGCTCGACGGCCAGGGTGAGGACGACAATGTCAATGGCGGCGCAGGTGACGATACGATCACCTATCGCAACGGCGACGACGACGACAATATCGACGGCGGCGCCGACACCGATACCGTGCGTGTGCTCGGAGACGATGGCAACACGCCTGATTCGATCAACGTCACTTATAACGGGACAAGCATCACCCGCGTCGAATTTTCGACGAACGACGATGCCGACATGGCCAATGTCGAACACGTTGATCTGGACCTTGGCAATGGCACCGACACACTGAGCTATGCGGCGACGACAACACCAGTCGAAGTCGATCTGCTCACCGGTGCGGCCACCGGTTTCAGCTACATCCGCAACGTCGAGAACGTCACCGGCGGCTCGGGCAACGACACGATCCGGGGTGACAACCTCGCTAACGTGCTTAGCGGCGGCACTGCTGGCGCGGACATGATCCGAGGCGGCTTTGGCAACGACAGCATCAGCGGCGGAACCGGGAACGACACTCTTTACGGGGAGGCCGGCGATGACGTCATCGACGGAGGCACCGGCGACGATCGCATCGACGGCGGAAACGGCAACGACACTGCGAGCTATGCGGGTTCCACCGTCGCGGTAAACGTCAGCCTTGCCCAGACCGCGACCACCGTCGCTGCAGCGGCGCAGACCAATGCAGGCAAGGACCTCTTCGTCAGCATCGAGAACGTGATCGGCAGCAGCCAGGCCGACACCCTGACCGGCAATGCGGAAAACAACCGCATTGATGGCGGCGCGGGAACCGACGTGATGACAGGCGGTGCAGGCGACGACACCTATGTCATCGACGACGTGACGGGCACGGCGGTCCAACGTGACCAGGTGTTCGAAGCAGTCGGCGGTGGCAGCGATACCGTCGAGGGGGCGGTATCGATCGATTTGACCGCGACCGGATTGGCCGGCCAGGAACTTGAGAACATCGTCCTCACCGGCAACGGCAATACGTTCGCCACCGGCAACGCCCTCAACAACAAGCTGACGGGCAACGCCGGCAGCAACACCCTTAACGGCGGTGCCGGAGATGACACGGTCGTGCTTTCCGGAACGCATTTGGAAAACACGTTCGGGCGAAACGGCGCTGATACGCTGACAACCGTCACCCGCAGCGGCGGAGGGACCGACAGCTTGACGAGCATCGAGTTCGCCGAGATCGGCGGCGTCAGCTACAAGATCGTCGCCGGCACGAACGCCGATAACACTGGTCTGAACTCCACCGCCAACACCGGCAACGACCTGGTCCTCGGCTTCAATGGCAATGACGTCCTGAACGGCGGCGACGGCAACGATGTCCTCAAGGGCGGTGCTGGCAGCGACACTTTGAACGGCGGTTCTGGAAACGACATTCTAGACGGCGGAACCAGCAACGGAGCCTCGGGCACCTTCGAGGACAACTTCAATGGCAATTCGGCGTCCTACTCGGGCAATGACGGATCACTTGTTTTCGAGGGAGCCTGGTCTGAGACGAACGATTCGAATGGAGCAAGCGGCGGCGACATTCTGGTCGCGGGCAACAACAACTCCCGGCGGCTTCAATTCGCTTCGACTATCGATGGCGGTGAAAGCATCCAGCGAAGCCTTGACCTGGCTGGGTTCACGACCGCAACCGTATCCTTCGACTTCGAAGATGACAGTCTCGGAGCAGGCCAAAGCGTCACTGTCCAGGCTCGCAACGTGAATACCGGTGCTTGGGAGACACTTGTTGCCGGTTCCTTCGGCGGGATCCTCGGCAGCACCACGAACAACGGGAACGGCACTTTTACCGCCACGTTGACCGCCAACCAGATCGGCGCAAGCTCAGCCATCCGGTTCCTCACTTCAGGAGACGGGAACAACTGGGACACCGGAGACAACTTCTACATCGACAATTTCGAAGTATCTGCAGCTACATCGGGCGGGGATGCGATGACGGGCGGTGACGGCGACGACACCTACTACGTCGATGGCACCTCAGGGGCGAATATCGACCAGGTTGTTGAAGGGGCCGGCACCTCTTCCGGCTCAGACACGGTCATCCTGACAGCCACCTCGAGCTACACGCTGGCGGCCAACGTCGAAAACCTCGTTGCTACGAGCGGCGGCAATCGTACGCTGACCGGCAACGCCGGCAACAACGAGATCACCGGCGGCTCCGGCAACGACACGATCAACGGTGCTGGCGGGACCGATACCGCGATCTATGACCTGTCTGTGGCTGCCTACGCCCTGGGCATCAACGGCAGCGGTAATGTCACCGTCTCCGGTGGCGGGGCCGGCATCGACACCCTGGTCGGCGTCGAACGCATCCAGTTCGCCGACCGGAGCTACACGATCAACACCGGGACCTCCGGGGACGAGACCATCACCACCCCCGGAGCAGTCGGGCAGATCATCTTCGGCCTCGGTGGCAATGACGAGATCAGGGGCGGCGAAGGGGACGATATCATCATCGGCGGCGCCGGCGATGACTTCCTCTTCGGCAGCGACCTTCCCGAGGGCGACAACGCCACCACAGGCGCGACCGACAACGACACCTTTATCTGGAATGTCGGCGACGGAAGCGACGCGATCAACGGCGGCTTCGAAGGCGCCGGCGGCGATACGTTCATTGTCAACGGAAACGGCCAGAACGAAATCTATCGTATCTACACGGTCGAGGAGGCAATCGCCCGGATCGCCTACGAGGACGGCGATGTCGGGGGCGATTTCGAAGCCGAAATCGTGGTTACCCGCCAGGTCGGAGGTGTGGAAACGGTGATCGCTGCGATGACCGACATCGAGGAGATCATCCTCAACATCGACGACGGTGCCGGTGGGGACGATACGGTACAGATGTTCGGCGATTTCAGCCTGACCAGCCTGCGCCCCAACACGATCACGGTCATCGGCGGGTCCGGTGACGACACGGTGGACATCTCGTCGCTGCTTTCGGCGCACCGCATCCTCTTCAAGACCGGCGGTGGCAACGACGTCATTATCGGAACGCTGCGCCCACAGGATGTCATCGAACTGCCGGACGGCACCACGCTCGCCGACTACGAGGTGACGATTGATGAGCAGACCGGTCAGGTAAATCTTGTCGGCGACGCACATTCGATCAGCTTCACAGTGAGCGGGAGCATGCCTCAGTTCACGTCCGGTGATAATTCGACGCCGGAGGATGAAGATGATGACGATATGCCGCCAGTCGGTAGCGGAGACGATGATGACGAAGACAATGATGATGACGACACGCCTCCCGCCGGAGATGACGACGATGGGGATGAGGACGACGACGACGACGACACGCCACCAGTCGGCAATGGCGACGACGACGATGATGATCACGACGATTCCGATGACGATGATGACGACCACAGCATACCGGGTGGCAGCGACAACGGGTCGCCGACTGCACCACGGATGCTCATTGGCACTGCCGCAGCAGATGTCCTGGTAGGCGCTGCAGCCAACGATACTCTAATGGGTGGAGCTGGCGGGGACATGCTGGCAGGCGAGGATGGCGATGACATCCTGCGCGGCGAGGATGGCGACGACCTCATGACCGGCGGGCAGGGTGCCGACACGATGAATGGCGGTTTCGGACGCGACGAACTCCATGGCGGTGCGGATGGGGACATGCTGTTCGGCAATGGCGGCCGCGACATGATCTATGGCGACGGCGGAGATGACGTCATCGAAGCCGGTGCCAACCTCGACAAGGCCTGGGGTGGCGCGGGCAACGACACGATACTGGCCACCGACAACGATGGCAGCGATCAATACTGGGGCGACGAGGGCAGTGACACGCTCGACTACTCCGTCGTCACCGGTAACCTCAAAGTCGATCTCGGCAACGGCTTCATGGGTCGTGGCCAGATAACCGGCAGTGCTGGACCGGATGTATTCTACGGGTTCGAGAACTTCATCGGTGGCTCTGGCCATGATGTGATCACCGCAAGCAGTGCGGTTAATATCATGGACGGCGGACTGGGCAACGACACCTATCGCTTCCAGTCTGCAGCGGCAGCCGATGGAGATACGATCTACAGTTTCGCGCCAGGCGACAAGATCGACTTCTCGGCCATGGATGCCAAGACGACCACGGCGGGCACGCAGCCGTTCACCCTCAACGCCGGGTCGGCGCTGACGGCAGCAGGCCAGGTGGCCGTCAGCCATGACGTTCGCGACGGCGAAGAGGTTACTCTGGTCCGCGGCAATGTCGATGGTGATGCCGAGGCCGAGTTCGAACTGACGATCATGGGACGCCACAACCTCACGACCAACGACTTCAACGGGGTCTCCTGATCTCGAAGGATCGTGCTCCGGCCGCGCAGGCGGCCGGAGCAACGCAAAATATAATGTGAGGGGAACGTCATGACGAGCAATAATCCGAAAGCCAATTATGGGCTCGAGAAGGTCCGCGGGATCTTTGCCTATCTCTTCGGGCTTTCCGGCATCATCAATATCCTGGCGCTTACCGGCGCCATCTACATGCTGCAGATCTACGACCGGGCGCTGACCAGCGGAAGCGTATCGACGCTCGTTGCGCTATCGGCTCTGGCGATCGGGCTCTATCTGTTTCAAGGCATCTTCGACATCATACGTTCACAAATTCTCATCCGCCTCGGCGCCCGCCTCGACCATCAGCTGGCGCCTCTTGCGCACACCGTGGCAATCGAGATGCCTCGCTATGGCTATTCTACCTCGGAGGCCATGGAACGTGGCCGGGACGTTGATACGCTGCGGGGCTTCCTCTCGAGCCCTGGACCCATCGCTCTCTTCGATCTGCCCTGGATGCCGATCTATCTCGCTTTCGTCTGGCTGCTTCATCCCATGCTGGGGTTGCTGACGGTCGCAGGCGCGATCGTGCTGGCGCTCATCACCTTGGTAGCCGAACTGATGACAAGGCGCAGCGCGCAGACAATGATCAAGGCATCGGTGACCCGCAACTCCGTTGCCGATTCCAATGCCCGCAACGCCGATATCCTTCATGCGATGGGCATTACAGGCCGGGCTGTCGAGCGCTTCGATATCGCCAACCGCCAGCATCTGGAAAGCCAGACCCGGACCTCGGATATCAGTGCGACGCTTTCAGGTCTGTCGAAAGTGCTGCGGATGATGCTGCAGTCGGCCATTCTCGGGCTGGGCGCGTACCTGGCCATCAAGGGCGATCTTTCTCCTGGCGCAATCATTGCGTCTTCGATCGTCACGGCACGTGCGCTGGCGCCGGTCGACCAGGTGATTGGAAACTGGAAAGGGGTTGTCAGTGCCCGACGCAGCCATCGCCGCCTTGCCGAGACACTGGGTGTGATGAAGGACAAATCCGGGCTGGTCGAACTGCCGGTACCGAGCCACAGCCTGGTTGTCGACAATATCACCACCGTTGCCCCTGCCACCGGAGCCGTCCTCTTGAGCGAGGCGAGCTTCCAACTGAATGCAGGTCAGGCACTTGGCCTCATCGGGCCCTCGGGGGGTGGCAAGACGACGATGGCTCGCTCCATCCTCGGCATTTGGCCGCTCCTGCGCGGATCGATACGGATCGACGGCGCCGACCTCAGCCAGTGGAACGAGAATTTCTTCACCAGCCACGTGGGGTACCTGCCGCAGGATGTTGCGCTGATGGAGGGCACCATTGCCGATAACATATCACGGTTCGCGAAGGTTCCGGATGCCCGCCCGATCATCAACGCGGCAAGGGCCGCCGGAATTCATGAGATGGTGGTGCATTTGCGCGACGGATACCAGACGGCACTGGGCCCCCACGGGACTGCACTTTCGGCAGGCCAGCGCCAGCGCATCGGGCTTGCAAGAGCCCTTTATGGAGATCCCTTCCTTGTGGTTCTCGACGAGCCGAACTCCAATCTCGACGCCGAAGGCGAAGAAGCGCTAACCAAGGCGATCATCTCCGTAAAACAGCGCGGCGGGATCGTGGTCATCGTCGCTCACCGTCCAAGCGCCATGCAAGCGGTCGATATGGTGGGCGTGGTGCAGGCGGGCAGACTTGTTGCCTTTGGCCCCAAAGACGAGATCCTCCAACCCAACAAGGCTCGACCGGTGGTTGTCGAGCGCAGTTTGCCCTCGGACCGGCCGGCGCGGTCATTCGCCAGCGAATAGGAGGTGAGGAGCCATGGAAGAGAAACTCATTCTTGGTCTCCCGAATGACGGCATGGCCAATATCGCGCCCGCCAACGCTTTCCGCCTGAGTGAAAAGGGGCAGCGCGGCAGGGTAAAATATGGGTTGATCCCGGCGCTGATGATTGGGGCCATTGGTGCCGAACTTGCAGAATCCGACGAACCCGACAACCTTCAGCGATTCCGGCCAGATGATGACGGGACCGCAGACGGCAATCGGCTTCCGGATCAAAATCTGCAGAAAATCGAGGAAATCGCAAATTTTCTTCGCCAGTTGTCGGAAGAGACGACAGGGCAGCCGGCGGGGCCGAGTGGTAGCATCGCATCAGTCAGAGTTCACTATGCCGGAAGCGAACCCTACTCGTCCTCGAACCACATGGAACGGCTTTTCCGCGCCTTTAACGACAATGATGGAAGAATAGCCGGAGGAGAGGACAGTTTCCATTTTCCAGCTGGACCGTCCACCGGCTCCGGGGGCGACGATCCGCGCGGTCCCGATAAAAATCCAACACGCCCTACGACACCGACGTCACCAGACGTGGATGAGGACGACGGGACCAATCCGCCCCCCGATGACGGAGAGGACGATGAGGACGACGGGACCGATGGCGGTTCCGGCGACAATGACAATGAACGGAGCAATCGCCTGCCGGTTTCCGCCGGCCGATCGGCTCTTCCCCACACCATGATGAACATGTCCGCCCTGGTCTTCATTGGAGATCTTCTCCGGCTTATACGCGACGCCGATGGCGATCCCCTGTCCATTCAGAATCTTCGCGCGTCGCAGGGCGAGGTCGAGGCCTATGGACCCGGGCGGTGGCTCTACACGCCCGAGCGGGGTGCACTGGGCGAGATTACCTTCAGCTACGAGGTGAGCGACGGTTATGGGGCGATTACCGTCCAGGCGACGATGAGCATCGTCACGCCTCCCGCCCGCGAGATCGCTGGGACCGACGGCGACGACCGCCTGATCGGTACGCCGTTCGAGGACATGATCGACGGGCAAGGCGGCAATGACGTCATCTATGGACGGGAAAGCGACGATATCATCGTCGGCGGCGAGGGCGACGATACCCTGCTTGGTGGTGACGGCGACGACATCCTTCATGGCAATACCGGACGCGACATCATCTTCGGTGGCGCCGGAGACGACATTCTCTTCGGTGAAGAGGGGAACGATGATCTGTATGGCGAGGAAGGCAGCGACAGCCTGATGGGCGGTGCGGGCGACGACCGTGTGATGGGCGGCACTGGCAATGACCGGCTGTTTGGCGACGAGGGCGAAGATGTCCTCGACGGCGAGGCTGGCAACGATCTTCTCGAAGGCGGCTCTGGCGATGACGAGCTTGCCGGTGGCAGCGGAGATGATCTGGTCCTTGGGGACGCTGGCAATGACGTTCTTCACCTGGGACTTGCCGGTGAAGAGGCTCGCCATGACCATTCCGCGGCAACGGACGGCAACGACATCTATTCCGGCGGCGAGGGCGTCGATACGCTCGATGCCAGCGGCGTGGGCGCAGCGGTCGATATCGACCTCAAAACCGGCACGGCGAGCGGAGACAGGATCGGCACCGACACGATCGAAGGTATTGAGAACGTCGTTGGCACGGCCCATGACGACACCGTCATTGGTGACGACGGCGACAACCGCATTGATGCAGGCGCCGGCAACGATCATCTGGCGGGTGGCGATGGCGATGACGTGATCCACGGTGAAGAGGGTGACGATGTGGTTGTTCTCGTCGCTTCCGCCGCTGGTGATGACGGCGATGATTTTTATTCCGGAGGGGACGGGGTCGATACTCTCGATGCCAGCGGCGTGGGCGCTGCTGTCGATATTGACCTCACAACCGGCACGGCGAGCGGGGACACGATCGGCTCCGATGAGGTCGCGAGTATTGAGAACGTCGTTGGCACGGCCCATGACGACACCATCATTGGTGACGACGGCGACAACCGCATTGATGCAGGCGCCGGTGATGATCTCCTTTCGGGTGNTGAGAACGTCGTTGGCACGGCCCATGACGACACCATCATTGGTGACGACGGCGACAACCGCATTGATGCAGGCGCCGGTGATGATCTCCTTTCGGGTGCCGACGGTGATGACGTGATTCACGGCGAAGAGGGGGATGACGTCATTGTTCTCGTCGCTTCCGCCGCATGTGATGACGGTGATGATATCTATTCCGGGGGGCAGGGCGTCGATACTCTCGATGCCAGCGGCGTGGGGGCTGCTGTCGATATCGACCTCACAACCGGCACGGCGAGCGGAGACACGATCGGCTCCGACGAGGTCGCGAGTATTGAGAACGTCGTTGGCACGGCCCATGACGACACCATCATTGGTGACGACGGCGACAACCGCATTGATGCAGGCGCCGGTGATGATNGTCGTTGGCACGGCCCATGACGACACCATCATTGGTGACGACGGCGACAACCGCATTGATGCAGGCGCCGGTGATGATCTCCTTTCGGGTGGCGACGGTGATGACGTGGTTCACGGCGAAGAGGGTGATGACGTCATTGTTCTCGTCGCTTCCGCCGCATGTGATGACGGCGATGATATCTATTCCGGGGGGCAGGGCGTGGATACGCTCGATGCCAGCGGCGTGGGCGCTGCTGTCGATATTGACCTCACAACCGGCACGGCGAGCGGAGACACGATCGGCTCCGACGAGGTCGCGAGTATTGAGAACGTCGTTGGCACGGCCCATGACGACACCATCATTGGTGACGACGGCGACAACCGCATTGATGCAGGCGCCGGTGATGATCTCCTTTCGGGTGGCGACGGCGATGACGTGATCTGCGGCGACGACGGTGATGACGTGATCGTCGTCTTTGCGTCCACTTCGAACGACGATGCTGATGATGATGGCGACGACATCTATGACGGTGGAGACGGCATCGATACCATCGATCTCACGGCGCTTGTCGAGGCCGTCATTGCCGACATGCAAGAACAATATGTTGAGGGCGCGGAAATCGGCCGCGACACAATTACTGATTTCGAGATCATTCGCGGAGGCCGCGGAAGTGACAGGCTGAATGGTAGTAGTGGCAGCGATATCCTGCACGGCGGAGCTGGTGATGACAGGCTGAAGGGGCGAGACGGCGACGATATCCTCGTCGGCGGCGATGGGAATGACGAGGTCGAAGGAAATGACGGCGACGACGCCTTCCTTGTCTTTGCCCGGGCGGCCCCTGGCCCTGCCTCTGATGGAAATGACAGCTTCAACGGGGGTGTTGGTGTCGACGTCTATGATGCCTCTGCTACAAAGCTCGGCGTGACCATCGACCTGATTGTTGGCCGTGTCACCGGCAGCGAGACCGATACGGACACTCTGACCAGCGTGGAGGCTGCGGTCGGTGGCAGTGGCAATGACACCCTCATTGATGGAGCAGGCGTCACGATCATGACAGGAGGCGCCGGGAACGATATCTTCGTTTTCGGTATCGGTTCTTTAGCAGGGGATCATCGCGACGAGATCCGCGACTTTGGAACCGGAGACCGTGTTGATCTCTCGACATTCGAGGGGCTCGTCTTCGCCGGCCTGGGAGCCGAAGACACGCCCCGGGCTGGACGCATCACCTTCCATTTCCAGCAGCTGGAAGACCGGGAGCACACCGTGGTGCGGGCGATCGTCGATCTCGAACATGATGACGAGATCGAGATCCTGCTTCATGGCCGTTACCATTTGACGGAGCAGGATTTCATGCTGGCGGCACTGGAAGTGGCGGCTCAGGAAAGCGGCCAGGTCTAAGCAGTTGAACGCTCCGGACTGGAGCAAAAAAATGTGGGAGACTTCACATGAACGAGACAATCGAAACAGCCGGCTCGGGCGAAAAAAGCAGCTCCCATCAGTTCGGCATTTCCTCAAGGATTGTCATGTCAGCCGTGCTGGCCGGATTCCTGATTGTCGGCGTCGGCGGATGGGCGGCACAGGCAAAATTGTCCGGGGCCGTGATCGCCTCTGGATATGTGGTCGTGCCCGAACAGGTAAAGACCATACAGCATCGGGACGGCGGCATCGTTTCGGAAATCCTCGTTGCCAATGGCGATGCCGTCAAGCAAGGAGAAATCCTGTTGCGGCTCGACGATACCCAGACCCGGGTAGAGCTGACCATCATCGAGACCCAACTGCAGCAGATGAATGCAATGCAGGCGCGTTTGCGCGCCGAACGCGATGACTTGGCCTCTATTGATTTCGATATGAAGGATGTGCCCGCATCGATTATCGCCGGTGAAACGAAGCTGTTCCAGGAAAACCGCCGAATGCTGGCAAGTCAAAAGGAGCAGCTGCTGCTACAGGCCGATCAGCTGGGCGAGCAGACGCATGGTTTCCTGGCGCAAAGCAAGGCGAATGATCGAGAAGCTGCAATCATCGATCAGGAACTGGATAAACTCGATCGGCTGCTCGCCAAGGGCCTGATTCCGATCGCCCAGCAGCGTGATATTTTGCGTCAGAAAGCGCGCGTTGAAGGGACGCGTGGGGAATTGGCAGCCAAGAATGCCGAAGTCCTCGGACGCATTAGCGAACTCAAGGTAAAGCTCCTGTCAATCGACCAGGAGGCGCGCAAGGAAGCGCAGTCCACCATCCTTGAACTGGATGCCAAGCTCGCCGAGTTGCGCGAGCGTGCAGTTGCCGCCACCGATCGACTGACCCGTATGGACGTAAGGGCTCCGGTCGATGGATACGTCTATGACCTGCAGATCCATACTCTGGGTGGGATCATGGCGTCTGGCGCGACGGTCATGTCGATCGTCCCACACAGCGATGACCTTCAGGTGGAGGTTCACATTCCACCAATCGACATCGACAGGGTGGCCGTCGGGCAAACCGCAAGGCTGCGGTTTACGGCATTCAATCAAAGGACCACTCCAGAGCTACAAGGCGATGTCGCGATCATCGCAGCAGCAACCTCGACGGATCGTACAACCAGCTTGCCTTACTATCTGGCGTCCATCAACTTGCCCGCCGGACAACCGTTTAAGAACAACACACTGATGCCCGGTATGCCTGTAGAGGTCTTCATCCAAACAGATGAAAGGACAGCGCTATCCTTTCTCACCAAGCCGTTCACGGATCAGATGATGAAGGCCTTCCGCGAGGAATAGAGGTGAGACGCGTTTCGCGTGGTTTCCGGCAGTGACCGGGCTGTCACGGAAGCAAAGATCATCTGGCCGCTTTGACGTCGGTTGCCGTCGCTGGCGCTTTTATGCCAACTGCACGGATCGTCGTCGAAGCTCGGCCGGACCCGTTATCAGCGAATTGCCGGAGCGCGTCGTTCGTTGGAGGGGGGGTTATCTATGATGTGAGCCTATCTCCGGATGCCTGGTAGCAAGTTGGCCGATCAATGGGGGGCGATCCGGCAGAGAGGCAATCCAGCAATCATGGGCTGGGCACGATTTTTCGAACGCGCATAGTCAGCATTGCGATGAGGACGGCAGGCCAGAAGATACAGGCGACAAGTCCAAATATCCGTGCCATTCTCCATCCATCACGCGCCCGGTGCCCTTCGACGAAAGTGGCTGTCAGGAACCCAAAGGCAGTGGAGACGTAAATAACTTCGAGGAAATAAAAAGGCGTCATGTGGCACCTGGATTAAACATCTTGGATGAACTGTACATCTCACCCAGCTCCCATAATGGCACAAACATATTCGATTAGGCTGGAAACAGAATATTAAGGTTATTTTCCAGCACTGGTGTCGGCAAGGCGCCGATCGGGTGGCCCGAGAAACAGGAAAGTCTTGCTCACGATACAGCGGTGAAACCATGGACGCGCATTATGCATGGACGATCACGGCCGTCGGCCGCCAAGCCATCCGGAAGGTCACGACAGCCGAGGAACTGGAAGATATGATGCGCATCCTGAAACTGCCTCGCGTTGCGCTGGCCCAATTCGTGGCCCTTGCAGTCGACGTGTTCGAGCACGGCACGTACACACACAATGAAGGCGGGAACGATGAATGGTCGCTGCGCTGGATGAAGATCGACGGCCCGGGTTAACCGCGGTTCCGTCGAGCTACCGCCCCGATAATTACCACCGTTTATTCGCTCAAGATTTTTAGCGCCTCGTTTGCTTCGGCGCGTATCGACCCAAGCAATCATAAGATGGACTTGCTTCGCGGTCAGTACGAAGACGCGATTTTTTTCAAGGAGCCAACGCGCTGCGCTGGCGCTCCTGTTCCCGTCTGGTCTCGCACGCGCGAACAGGCCCCGGCTGCGGCTACGTTCGTGGTCGCGCGATGTTCACATTGGATCGCAGCCTCGATTGACGCCGTCGACGAAATGATCTGCCAGCCGGCACTATCAATACGACCTTAAAGACCCCAATCATCACGACGTGGGTAGAATTCCCATGGCCGTAAGGTGCGGAAGCCGAACTACAAGAAGGCAGCACATAATCCTGCCTGAACAATTGTGGTTTCTTACTTGTTAACAGAAACAGAAAAATCCGGCCTACTCTTTACTTGAATTCCTTACTATGTGTCTTGCCACCTTTATTAATCCGCCCCAGTTATGTTTTGAATATCGAAACGGGGACTGAAGAAAATGACAAGAACAACACATTTTATTATTGCTTGCGGCATCGCCTTCCTTTCTTGCACCTCGGCCAAAGCAGGCCCAGCATTCACCTCGCCGGCTTTCGTCCAGCAGGCGTCGGGATCGGGCTATGCGCGTATGGATATGTCGTCAATAATGAAACCGGTCATGGACCTGGTTTCCAATGCGTCAAGTGTCAATGCCTCCGGGCTGGCGAACAACCTCGTCTTCGTCAATCAGACTGGAGACTTCAACACGGCAACAATCGAGCAGACTGGAGCCCGCAATGTCGGCTTCATTCAGCAAATTGGATATAACAACGCTGCTTCGGTTACCCAGTCGGGCGTTGGTCACCAGGCGCTTGTTTTCCAACAGGGACGCAACAACACGGCGTTCATCCGCCAACGGTAAAGTCCATAACGGAAAGAGGCCGCGTGAGCGACCTGCATCCGCACTGATTGGTTCAGTTCTGCCTCTGTTCAATTGTCAGGGAGCGTATCGGGGTCGGCAGGCGGCTGCTCTACACCCCCGAAATCAGGAAAATCGATGGAAAAACCTGGGCTCGAGCTAGCGCCTTCACCCTGGGCGCTCGCCTGCGAGAGAAGCCAGTTGCCATTCAGAGGGTCGCCACCAAAGCTTGGATTCGTGGCACGATAAACCAACTGCGAGCACAAAGCGGGGCTCGCGACACCGACGGACAACAATCCGGCAATCAGAATGATTTTTTTCTTGGTCATGAATTTTTCCTCGGAGCATCTAACAGGTTTTGTGCGTAGCATACGGTGTCGCTGACGCTATATTTCTTTATCGATCAAGGCAATTAATCAGATCTATCTCGGCTTGTTTATAACATACATCCTGCCGGGAACGACAACAACGACCTTGTTATCAAGCCCGCGTAACCCGCTCGGCATCATGTAGCGGCCACTTTGCGGCGTCTGATAGGCAAGCACCGTTGAATTCTGCGAGTCTCGAACATCCAGGGCGCCGGCCAGATTGTCGCCGTTTTGCACGTAGGCGACATGGTTATTGTCACCGGACACGCCGATGAGCTGGAAATTATTATCGCCGCGGCTTGCCTGCAGGACGGTGTTGTTGGTGCCACCCTGGACAAGAAGGAGAGCCGAACTGTTTCCAGTTATCGACTGAACAGCGCGGTTGTTTGTACCGGCTTGCTGGACGATGGCGAGGCTGCCCTGGCCGTCAATTGCGGAATTGGCCTGATTACCAACGCCAAGCTGAATGATCGAGGTCGTCGAGCCAGCGTCGCCGCCGAGGAACGGCTGGATCGGTTCCATCAGCGATTGGACCGCGGCCGGTGAAGTCTCGTAGTCCCTGACCAAAAGGTCTTCAGCCTTGGCGGCCGCGGAAAAGACAACGCTCGTTGCCAGAAGCAGTGCTGCGATGTGCTTAGAATATTTGCGCGCCGACCGTCTCATGATGTTTCCCTCTGTTCTGTTCTCAAGCGTGCTGTTCAGATGTCTGCCCCCGGATCTCACAGGACGACGGTCTCGCGCATATCGCAAACGGTCTTTCCCCGATCGTCCTTGACGTCCATAGCCATTAGAAGACTGGACCCGCGATCAATCCAGATGTGCGACTGCGGCGCATGACCGGCCTTGAATGCGTTCTCTTGATGCGTGGTATTCGACCCGGCGCTCGACCGGTTGGTGACCTCGACAGTGATGACACCGTCAAAGGCTTGCGCGAATTCGACGAAGGGCGTCAGCTTCAGCATCTTGCCGTGGCTGATATGGATGCCGCAACGGGCCACGCGAGCGTCGCTTATCGTTGCATCCATTGTTGTGTTGCTCATCGAAGTTGCACCCGCTGTCTGCGTGATTGCCGACAAAGCCGCCGACAGAGCGATGAAGGTTGTGCGAAACGAAGCCATCACCTTTTCCTTAAAGGGTGGAGCGCCCTGCGGGCGCTCCACTGTCTTGACTTAGTGCTGGGTAACGAAGGCGACGTTTGCCCTGCCCGCCTGAACGACCAGCGAGTTGTGGCCGCTGCCGGTCTGGCTTACGAACGCTTGGTTACGTTCGGCGTTGCCGGTGCCCGAGCCGTACTGGAAGACGGCCGAGCTGTTGTCGCTTCCAACCTGGGAAATCCAGGCGTTGGAGTAGGCGCCGGCCTGGGCAACGGCCGAGCTGTTGCCACCGGCACCCGACTGATCGACCAGCACGATCGAGTGATCGGCCGACTGCAGGATGAGCGACTGGTTGCCTGAAGTGTTCGACTGGCCCACGATGGCAAGGTTGCTGTTTCCATCCTGGATTGTCAGCGAAGTATTTCCGAGGCTGGCGATCTGGGTGGTGGTGGCAACATTATTATCACCGCTCTGGATTGTCGCGGTGGCGGAGAGAACTGCTCCGGTCTGGGTATTGATAGACTTGTTGCCATCGCCGTTCTGAACGTTCACCGCAATTGCGCCGATCGTTCCTGTCTGCGAATTCATGGCGAAGTTGCCGTCACCGATCTGGACAGTTGCAGCGAGAGAGCCCGCAGCCACCGTCTGGAAGTTGAAGGCACCGTTGTCGTCACCAACTTGTACGATTCCGGCTGCGGAAGCGATCGTTGGAACGTTGAGTTCACCGAGCGGGTTGGTGAAGGGGACGTTCGTTGTGGTTTCGTCTTGGTCCTGGGTATGCGTCATGTCCTTGATAAGACCGTACTGTTTAACGACGGTGGTATCGATACCATACGTCGTTGTCGTGAGGGTCGCAGTTCCGGACGCAGGAGCAATAAGTTTCCCGACTTGGACGTTTGCAGCCGCGTTGTCCGATCCAATTTGGGCGATGATAGCAACTGAATCTTCAGCCGGAGCCGCCCCCGAGCCTGCCAGAATGGTCGGACCGCCAGAAATGCCAAATTTAAACGGC
This sequence comes from Rhizobium sp. Root482, assembly GCF_001426565.1. GTDB lineage: Bacteria > Pseudomonadota > Alphaproteobacteria > Rhizobiales > Rhizobiaceae > Pararhizobium. The sequence continues at coordinate 113,174 of NZ_LMFA01000001.1, forward strand.
CCCTGAAGGTTTGGAAGGAAGCCGGAAACTCCCAATACTTTGCTGGTCGTCGTCAAATCGAACGCCGGGAGAACTTGATAACTTACAGTCTGCGTCTCACCTTGGGTGTTGAACGCCGTGTTGCGGTCACCGGCCTGTAGAATACCGGCCGTCACGTTCGAGCTGCTCGCCTGCTGGACGTTCCCAGCGACATTGCCGGTACCGAACTGACCAATGAGCGCGTTTGAGTTGTCGACGCCGGTCTGCAGGTTGGAGGCGAGGTTATCGACGCCGCCCTGGATGATCAGCGCAGAAGTCGGATCGACATTGTGCTGGACGTTGGCCGCTTCATTGCCGTTGCCAAACTGGACGATACCAACCGTGCCATCGACCGACTTGGTCTGGGCGTTGGTGGCAAGGTTTTCCGACCCAAACTGGGCGATGGTGGCGGACGAGGTCGAGGAATTGTCCCCCTGGCCGTTAACCGCCGAGTTGTTCGCGCCGCCCTGGAGGATCGCCGCGTTGAGCGAGGTACCGCCCGCCTGGGCATTGGTGGCCGTGTTATAGAGACCCACCTGAGCGATGTCGGCGTCGTTGCCGCTACCCTCGAACTGACCGTTGGTCGCCGTGTTGCCGGCGCCGAGCTGGATGACGCCGGCGTTGTTCGCCGAACCGTTCACTTGCGCGTTGGTGGCTTCGTTGTCGTATCCACCCTGCATGATGGCGGCAGAGTTACCTTCGCCGTTCAGCTGGCCGTTGGTTGCGGTGTTCAGAGCACCAAGCTGGATGATGCCGGCAGTGTTCAGCGAACCATCAGTTTGCGCATTGGTGGCGTTGTTCTCGACGCCGACCTGAGCGATGCCGGAGCTGTTCCCAATGCCGCCGACCTGTGCGCTGACAGCTTCGTTCTCGACGCCTGCCTGGGCAATGCCTGCGACATTCGACGCGCCACCAGACTGGACCGTCGTCGCGACGTTGGCGACGCCACCCTGTGCTGTTCCGGAAACATTGGCCGTTCCGCCGTCCTGCAGCGTGTTGGAAACGTTCTCGACGCCAAGTTGCACGGTGCCGGCAGTATTGTTCGCGCCCGCGAGCTGGACGTTTGCCGCAACATTGCTTAGGCCAGCTTGTACAATCCCGGCGTTGTTTTTGCCTCCTTCGATCTGAGCAAGCTGCGAGTTGCCGGCGCGGTTGGATTTGCCGATCTGGACGATCGTCGCCAAAGCGCCGGTCTCGTTGGCGAGATTCGATGCTCCGATTTGCGCATTCGCCGCAACGTTGTCAGCACCGAACTGGCCAATTTCGGCGCTATCCCCGAAGCCATCGCGCGACGTGTTTGCCGCAGTGTTGCCATTGCCGAGCTGGACGATACCGGCCGTGTTGCCGGTACCGTCGCGACCGGCATTGGATGCCTTATTGTCAGCGCCGAATTGTCCGATGGTCGCCTCATGAGCAGTTCCGCCAACGTAGAGATTGGCAGCAACGTTGTCGTCACCACTCTGAAGGACGCCAACCGCACTGCGGGTGCTTGAATCCTGCGAGTTGATCGCGGCGTTGTCCGACCCCAGCTGTACGATGCTGGCTTCGTTGTCCTGCCCGATAGCATATTGGCCAATCAGAGCCGCAGTATCGTAGGCATCGACGACCTGAGAGTTGAAGGCTGCATTTCCGTCGCCGATCTGGAGGATCGCCGCTTCCGAAGCGAGTTGCGACACTTGCGTATTCACAGCACTGTTGCCGTTTCCAAGCTGCAGGGCACCAGCGAAGGCGCCATTGGTCAGCTGGTTTTCACCTTCTCGTTGATCGTTGAACGCAAAGTTGCCGACGACAGTATCATCCGGATTGATCTGGACGATACCTGCGTCATTGCTGCCGCCGCTTTGGACGGTGCGACCGAGGTTGGCGTAGCCGCCCTGGAAGATCGTGCCGCGATTGTTGCCGGTCTGCAGGAAGGTGTCGATCACATTGCTCTTGCCGAACTGAGCGAGACCGGCTGTGTTTTCACCGCTTTGAAGGAAGGCATTGCCGATGAAATTGTCATTGCCGAGCTGCATCACGCCGAGGGTGTTGGCGCCCTGCTGGGCGTCTGCGGGCACGCCGCCCAGGGTAGGTATGAAAACATTGCGGTTGCCGTGTTGATAGATGAAGCCGCTGTTGGCGCCTTCAAGTCCACCGATGCCAGCCTGCGACAAATAGGCGAAGTTGCTGTCGTTCATCTGGCTGATGAACGCGTTGTTGGCCTCAACTTCTTGAGCTTGCACCGCGCTGCTAAGAGCAAAGAGTGCAACGCCCGACAAAAGTATTGTTCGTTTTACAGAATTTCTCACCTGTGTTCCCCTATGAATGAGCAGCGGATAGACGCGCTGTGATAATTAAACTTAACAATCTGCTACTATCACCCACAGACGTGCCGATGCAACACAGCGGGAAGCCAAATTTAACATTTAGTTAATACGGATATTGTTTACACCAAAAATGGTTCGATTTTATAAGGAACATTTTTGGGGTAGTTCCTCCCACGGCAATTGACTCCGGATTTTTAATTGTTGCGCAACAAAAAAGCCGCCAGCTCAATGCTGGCGGCTTATTTGCAAAAGAAGACGACTTCGAAAGGATGAAATACAGATTTACGTGGTAGGAAGCTTTTTATCGCCGTATCCGGCTTCAAATCCCCGGATAAAGCCAGGCTCCATTGATCGATCTTTCAAATGCCAGAGACCCTGCCGAATTCCATCTACCGTAAGAGAATAGACAGCAAGCTCTATGCCTTCCCGTACAGCCAGCGAGCCAGGATCGTTGCGTGACTGACCCAATTCGATCTCGAGCAACTCGCCCGCCGTCGCGAATTTATAGGCGCCGCCGCGAACCTGTACGGAATAGATCTGCTTGGTGGTCGTGGTCGATGCCAGCACCTCACCGGTCTGGACGCTCACCGCGCGCAAATTCACGGTAACGATATCGGACCTATATTGCATATCTCCGCCAATGCCGAGATATTTTGCGCCGGCTCCCCCGGTCAGCTCATTGGAGTCGTAGCCGACAATTCCACCTTCTAGTAGAAGGCCGGCAAATCGTACCGGGGGAAGGCCGCTGGGCTGACCATAGGCGCGTTGGGTATTTTCGATCAACGTCCGTTCCTGCACGAGATTTTTTAGGCCTGTGCGCTCGACAACTCGAAACCAGCCGCCGCCGCCGGTTTTCTTCAATACATCGATCAGAATTGCCGCCCCGCCCTGCGTTACCGCACGGCTGTACTCTGCGAAACTTTCGTTTGGTTTCGCTTGCCCAGTAAGGTCAGGGAAATCATAGACGGCGACGTCAACAGGCGTCTCGGGCGTTGGCAAAGCCACTACCTTTGGGCTCGTCTTTGTCGGAGAGGTCAGGGTCGCCGCTGGTGTGTCAAGTTGCTGGCCGGTTTGACAACCTGAAAGAACGAACGCCGCAGACAGTGTCGCAGCGAGTGTGATGAATTTCATATTCCCCCCAGTATTCGCGCCGTACTTTATCGCTGATAACAACAAGTCAGCTGCGCAAAAAAAAAAAATTCAAATAGTCAAGCTCTGGCGATGTCTTGTTGACCTGCGATATCGACTTACTAACAAACCGGCGGCGAGTCACGTGACGCCAATAAAATCTTTAATGTTTCGTTAACACAAGGGAGGATTTAGCAAAATCCAACTGGCGCATAACACCACATGCCCGGATTTGGTAAGAACCATTTTTGGGGCAATTGCTCCCACTCGAATAATAAACGCCCCTTCACTCACTTCTAACCGCGCCCTTGCCAACAGAAGGCCATGCAGAACCATCGACACTTTGTTTTATAATTGCCGACGACCCGGCTCCCACTGTTGGAAACGCTTGGCCGCTTGTGGGTATGAGCTTTGGATCTCGGGCCGCAGCTGCCCTGTTGTTTTTCGGTGTCGTGCGTCTGACTTTCGGCCGACGCAAGTCGGGGGATGCCTGGGGAACATAGGCTCCGCCTTTTTGAGCGCCAACCGCTTGACCTACATAAGCTTGCGCCTTGCTGGCGTTCGGGCTCGAAGACACCATGCACAACGACAGCACAAAGGCATTGATTGTCAAACGGTTATAATTCATTTTGTGGGACACAGCTGGTTTAGACCTGAATGGGATTTAGTGATTTCTGTGAACGCAATGTTGTTTAATAAGGCTTTGCACGATCGATGATAATCATTTCTGATGCATGTAACGCTTGAATATTAAGGATTCGGATCTTGAGCAAGTTTAAACTTCGGAAGAAAGCCAAAATATGTGCGCTCTTTTTGTTGTGCGGGACAAGTCTTGCGGCTTCCCAGGACGCAACCGGTCCGCTTTTTTCCACGCCTGCCGGGCGCTCCACAACGGGCGCGCCTATCCTTTCCAAACCTGCGACCGAAAATAATGGGGCAATACTTGATTTGCCGGGTGGCAACGTGAAGCGGCTCGAAAATTCGGACGGGCAGAAAGAAAAGCAAAGAGCCGCCTCAGAAAAAGCAAATCCCACGTCGGGGAGGGGAGTAGCCGGAACCTTTGGGGCTTGGGAATTGGAGTGCATCGACGACTCATCCTCGTTGAAGCGCTGCCAGGCAGTCGGCCGCGTTCAATCGTCGGATGGCAAGCAGGTCATTCTTGTAATGAGCTTGGCGAGAAACGCGAAAACGACATCCATGCAGATGGCGGTTCCCTTGGGCGTTGCGGTTCAACCGGGCGTCAAAATTGAGATAGCTGGCGCATACAGTGACACGATGCCAGTTAGCCGGTGTACGGCTCAAGGATGTTTGGTGGAGGGGACCGCCCCTGTGAAATTGATTGATGCCATGATCGCCAAGGCGACGGCCTCGATTAACGTCACGACACCAGAGGGGAAAATCATTCCAATCGCACTTCCGCTAAACGGCTTTGGAGATGCCTATTCAGCCTTAAACGATTGACCGGGGAAACGCTTTTCGAACTGGCGGCTCATCGTCTGCGACATCCTACAGGAAAACAGAGACGAGATAACCCTGGTCAAGTCGGCGAAGCGCCACATATGGTCGCGGAACGCTTGATTTCCTCAAGCCCCTTTATCAGCACCGACATTCAGTTGCACTGCGTCAGCGCCGACATTCCGCGCTAAGCCCGCCGCCAAGAAGGGCGACGTCATAAGCTTTCGTGGCCAGTGGCAATCGCGGCTGGGAAAGGTCCGGATCGGAACTTCTCTTCGCTCGCTGCGATGCGATTGAAGCCGTCATTGCTAGGCATGGGCGAGGATGCAGGTGACAATTAGACCAACGAAAAGGATTCGAGGTATGAAAGGAAACCCTTCGCACCGGAAGACGTAGCGGCGAGAACCTGTCGTGAATAACGGCCGTCGTATTGCGCGTAATCAGCGAGGATTGCACAAAACAGGATGAGGATTGCAACCACGTATCTCATAGATACGTTATAGCAGGGATTGCTTAATAAAGATTGAACCGACTAGTGACCAGATTGTATCGTCGATCGTAACTCGTGATCTTCGTGTTCGAGTAGGATGCGCGTATGTGCACTTCGCGCCTCGCAGATGGCTATCAGTTCGATAGCTTCCCCATTCCGGCGCTGGCGTTCTTCACGGTTGAGTTCCGCCAAAGAGCTTTCTTCCAGTAGGGTATAAATCTTCTCTACCAGTTCGCTTGCTGAGTTAGCGGAAGAGATAGCCACTTCGGAGCCCTTCGCTTCGGACTGTGCGATGAGTGCCATAGCTTCGTCGCGGTGCTTGTCAGCCGTTTTGATGATGAAATCTGTGACGCACGCGGTATGATCTTTTTGTTTCATGATGATACCCCTTGTCGGATGGTCTCATCATTTTAGCACCCCCTTATTTTTTAGCAAACTTATGTTTCCCAAGTCAGTGGATTGATCAACTTGGTCAGCTCGTGATCCAACACGCGCTACATGCATATCTCCCCTTCAAACACAGCACACCGACAAAGGGTGATTTCGGGGTATGGTGCCCATGCTAAATAAGGAAAACGAGATGTCTTTGAAGAGCCGCCTGATTCACCACTTTGTAAGTGCCCAAGAGCGTCGCGCTCAGCTTTATGTCAATGGCGCGCTGTGCCGTCTCGATGACGAAACGCTTTCCTCGCTCGGATTGGTGCCACACGAGGTGCGAAGCCGCCCTAGCCGTTCAATGATGTGACCACTTGCGGCGTTGGGGTCATCCGCCGGTAACAATGAACCTTCCTGGCTGCTTTGGAATGGCTGACCGCTGACGCTGGGATCGTGTCCCAGCGAGTGGGTGTAGCTGGATTTCATAGCCATCGGTGATTTCCGGTAGGGTCGGGTTGCTTGGAACCAACCTGAATGACACCACCGATGACCGACGATATGATGAACCTGCGTTCGCTTGTTGAGAAGAGCGCAGATGCAGATTTGCTGCGCGATATGATCGGCTTTGCCGCCGAGAAGCTGATGGCACTGGAAGTTGGCGCTGCGACTGGTGCAGGCTATGGCGAAAAGAGCGCGCTTCGTGTCGCCCAGCGCAACGGCTATCGCGATAGAGATTGGGAAACGCGAGCCGGAACGGTGGAGCTGCGTATTCCCAAGCTGCGGACAGGCAGCTATTCCCAAGCTTCCTCGAACCCCGTCGCATGGCCGAGAAGGCTCTGACCGCGGTTATCCAGGAGGCTTATATCCAGGGTATCTCGACACGCTCGGTCGATGACCTGGTGAAGGCCATGGGCATGAGTGGCATCTCCAAAAGCCAGGTCTCACGGCTTTGCGAGGAGATCGACGTCAAGGTCAAAGCCTTCCTCGACCGACCCATCGAAGGCGAATGGCCATACATCTGGATCCATGCCACTTACCTGAAGGTGAGACGCGGCGGTCGCATCGTTTCCGTCGCAGCCATCATCGCTGTCGGCGTCAATGCCGATGGACGCCGGGAGGTGCTTGGGTTGGAGATCGGCACGTCCGAGGCCGAGCCGATCTGGACAGAGTTCCTGCGCAAGCTGACGCGCCGGGGCTTGAGAGGCGTGAAGCTCGTCGTCTCCGATGCCCATGAGAGCATCAAGACGGCCGTTAGCAAGGTGCTGAATGCGACTTGGCAGCGTTGCCGGGTCCACTTCATGAGGAATGCTCTGGCGCATGCCGGAAAGAGCGGCAGACGCGTCGTTTCCGCTTTTATTGCCAAAGCGTTTGCTCAGGAGACGCCTGAAGCCGCCAGCACACAGTGGCGCAGCGTCGCTGATCAGATCAGGCCGAAGGTGCCGAAACTGGCCAATTTGATGGATGAGGCCGAGAGCGATGTGCTGGCCTACATGACCTTTCCAAAGCAGCATTGGGCCAAGCTTCACAGCACCAATCCCATCGAGCGCCTCAACGGAGAGATTAGGCGACGCACAGAAGTGGTGGGCATCTTTCCCAATGATGAGGCCATCATCCGGCTCGTGGGCGCCTTTGCTGCTCGAACAGAACGATGAATGGGCCGTTCAACGGGCTCGATACATGACACTGGAAACCATCGGACAAATGAGCGATGATCCTCTCATCAGCTTGCCGGCAGTGGCGCGCTGATACTCATCCGACCATCTGGGATGAGCCGTGGTCGTCTAAGCTACACCACGTCCAGGGACACGCTCGACGCTGGTCTGTGGCCAGGGGAATCTGAATTCCCGGAATTATGTAGCAAATGCCACCAGCCCTGCTTCTCACGCGCTCAAGGGATTGACGGCGACATCCAACGCGGATGCGTTCAATTGTCCGACGGCTACCGCGATCGTTTCCAGAACATTGTGGCGTTGATAATCCAGCCTTCGGCGGTGGTGCCCATGCCTGTCCCGAGCCCATGGCCGACGGAGGCATATTCCCGGTACTCGACCCGCGTGCCGAGCCGCTTGAGTTCCGCGATCCTGCTTTCCCTGGAAGAGGGCGAAGCGATCCGGTCGTCCGACCCCACGACTGCGAACGTCGGCGACTCGCTTTCGGAATGATCGTAGTGCGCGGTGTAGGCCATACCGACTGTTGCAGGTTTGGGTAGCGCATCCTCGCCGAATGCGGAGACCCGATAGACGCCGCCATCCGCGCGCCTGCCGAGCTTCCCCAGAGAGAATAGCCTTCCGTGGAAATATCGAGCGTCTTGCTGTTTCTCAAGACGTAGGAGACCGCGGCGGCTAGGTCTTCGGTTGCCACCCCATCGCCCTGTCCGACGCGATACTTCAGGACGAAGACGTTAGCACGATGCATCAATTCCGAACGGTGTGACGCGCGTTGTCTGTTGCCAACACCGTGACAGGATGGGACGCACGGCTTGCTGTGCCGACACTTGGCGCATCACGGACCCGATTGTTAAATCAGGGTTGCCTTGACGTTTATTGCGCGTTCACCATATTCCTCTTCGACACAGATCATGTCGGAGGTGAACTCATGAAGGACAGGATGAGGTACGCAGTCACTCGTTTCTTCGCAAAATTTGATACCGTTCCCCAAGCGACTATCGCAGAAAAACTTGCGGTCTCCGAACGCACGGTTCAACGCTTACGAGAAGGTTCAAACGAGCCCAGCGAGGGCACTCTCGACCGAATGCGCGAAATGATTGATCGGCATGACACCGAGGTCCTTGCCACGGATAGTGAGCGGATCGCCCGTGCCGAGCAAATACGGGCCAGCCATGAGAAACAGCAGAGAGAGATTGCGTTATCCACCTACCAAGACAAGTTGGAGAAGCGCTATCCACTGTGGTTCAACCGCGTGAAAACCTACATCGCCGCCGAACGTTATGATGACGCCATTGAGACCATTTTGGACCATCGGCAAGATCGCACGACCTGGCCGCACATCGACAAGGAGGCGAAACCGTATATTCTCCACGCCTTGGGCGTCGCCTATTATCGGACAGGCAGGAACCTAGAGGCATTGGAGGCTTCAGAGGTGGCCGTCGCTGGGCTGGTTAAAGATGGCCGCAACAGTGCGTCGTCCGAGTTGCATGCCTGGTGTATAGTCATGAAGGGTCTGAGTTTGATGAGGCTGTTTAGGGCCAAGGAAGCCTTTACGCACTTCGAAGACGCCATCCTCATTCGACCCGAGACCGATGGAGCTTACTACAACGCTCTGTGTTGTGCTAGTTTGCTGAAAGAGAAGGACCTCGTAGGTTATTGGGCGGGAAGGTATATAGAAGCCGTCAGTCGATTTAACGTTCACGACATAAATGATGTCCTCATGAGAGTTGAGAAGGACAAGGACCTTGTCTTTTTAAGAGAATTGCCTATCATCGCGGACTTCAAGGCCCGCTTGCTGAGAGAGCAAAGCGAAAGAGCCAAATAAGGAGAAGCATCATGCTGAGAGATAAACCAGGCCTCGTTACTCAACACTAAGAGAAAGCGATGTCCAAAGAACGTCTCGTTTTCCCGAAGCCAGAGGATACGCGCCTTCGTTCGCGTATCCGAAAATGGCTGCAGAAAGTCTGGGCGTCTGACCCGCGGCCCACGTCTGATCAATTGCCGAATCGCTCGAGAGCAAGCGCCGTCGCCTTTGCTGTCGGGACAGTGTTCGGCTTCTGTCTACTCATGAATTTTGTGCCCGGCAGCTGGCTCACCTTGGTTCAGACGGCGCTTCTATCGGTTGGCATTGGGCTGGCTTCGGCTGCATGGACCTTTGTATATATCACCAACGCAAAGCGTCTCTTGAAACGCGGGTTTATAACCGGTGCGTTCGTCACGCTTTTAGCGATCTTTGGCTATTCGTTCGCGTTCAGTGTGACGGGGGCGACTGATAAGCCGGTTGAGATTGCCGCAGATGCGCCACTCCAAGGCTGGTCTGTCGCTGGGGCAATTCTCATCGTCGTTCTGCTCTTTCTCGGCATGCTTCACGAGTCGAAGAACTCCTGATCACGGTGCAGCACAGCTGCCCCGATCAAGTGGCATATAAACCTGCTCGTAAGCCCGCGTAAGTCATCGTTGAACCAGTTGAAACAGAGAATGGCGTTGTTATCCTGAGACGGTTCTGGAAACAACACGGCGAAGCCATAGTCTTCGGCCAGCCTTGACCAGCCCGACCCCTCGTCATACCCGGCGGCAGTCTGCGGTGCACCATGAAGCACGGCGAGCCAGATTGCCAACCGATTAACTCAGGTAATGCTGCAGCGCACAATTACAACAGGGAAATAGGGTTGTCTTGACCCAAGGGAATTCTTCCGATCCCGGCTACCTTTCGAAGGTGAACCCTCGGGGACATCTAAATGGACCGGAGATCAGTGAAGAGGTCCGCTCAATGACTTCGGTGACCAGTCGGGTACGCGTTGATTGTTGGGCTGTACGCCACCATCACGCACTACGCTCAGTTTCCTCGGCAAAGCTAGGAAAAGGGCGGCGGGAAGATCGCAAACCTCGCGGCAGAGCGTTATGGCTGCTATTGTCGCAGAGCGGCAAGGAGCCTGTTCCCGCTGCTCCGGTGCTTCGAAAAGCAAACGCGATGTTCCGATCCATGGTCACCCATCGAAGTGGGCATCTTTCACCACCATAGGGTCAAGCCGAAAAATGTGGTAAGCGCCAGCCAAACAACAAAAGGAGCGTAATGGTGGCTGAACGGACCGTAGAAGATGCAACAAACCGCATTTATGAATCCCTCCAAGCGGACAATGCCAAGCTCGACCTTCATATTGCGGCCCTTAAGGCTGCCTTGACGCGGGAGGGTTTGAAAGAGGCCGTATTTGACCCGGCTAGGCTCGTGCAAAACAACCGTTCTGGCAGGAAGCTCATGCAGGCCTACTTTCGACAGCGCGGGGTGACAGTGAAATACTTGGCTTCGTGAGCCTTCCTGACGTTAGACAACCCGCAGTATGATAACTGACCGGATCACCCCCAGCAAGGACCCGCCCAAGGCCTGGCCTTCGGACGCGAGTTGAAGTGCCGCGTCCGTTGCCGGGCGCGACACTGCCGACGTACTTGGAAGCTTTCGGCCCAAGCTGTGTTCGCCGTATCTGGTCTCTGCTACGTTAAGATGCGCGTCGCGAGTTCTCGCAGCAGCGTAACAGATTTCGAGGGAAATTCTCCCTCGCCCCACAGTTTCGCGAAGCCCATGAGCCATGTTCATCGAGGACCTGGTCGGCAGCCTGCAGAACAGCAGCTCCAAAAGCGCCAACCTCACAGATGTCGTCAACTACGACCTTTGCTGCCTCAGTCGGTTCACTGGCCAGAGCTCATCGAACTCCAATATGGTTTCCATTGAAGGAATAAAATGCCCCGACCGATTGAACGATCAGGGCTCTAGGTGGGCTCTAGCCCGGGGCTCTAGTGCTGGGCTTCTAGCGCGTCGATCAAATCGACCTGACCACGCTTTCCGCTCTGATATGTTTGAAGGAGGATTTTTGCTTGCTCTGTCGCATCTTTGCGGGGAACCTTGTTATGGCGGCACCAAGCCTCAAGCGTCTGCGTAAGCATATTCAGATCACCAGGCATTATCGCTTTCGCGTGCGAATTCAAATCGAACATGGCCATTTCTCCTACCTTTCATTGGTGGACATGGACACGATATGCGGAAACGAGGCCTTTGCAAGAGACTGATTCGTGCGTGCGCAAGCGTACAAATGGGTTTCATCGAAATGATTAACGGAAATCTGGGCCGGACGACGCCTTGGCCCTGTGAAGCCGTGTTTATCCCAATACGTGGCATCGGTTGTTTTTGATCCTTTCTTGTTTAGCGTGTCTGGGGGTCCCAGTTCCTCAAGCCGTTCGCTGGGGCAGGGCACTGTGAGCGGCTGCGAGCTTCAGGAAATGGGCCTTAATATGCTCTGGTCCAACGACCCTTCGCCGCGTTCGGCATGGTCGCGTCGCTCGAGAAAACCGGTTTCGCTCGCAACTCACGCTGTCTTCGCGTATGACCGCCAATACACCTGCTTGACCGTTTCAGCAGACTACGTTTGGCGAGCTGGCGTAAATGGAAGGAAAACAATGATCGCAAACGTTGCCGCCTTGCAAAGCAGGGCTATCGAAGAGCGTTACCGTATCCTGGTCGATGCCATTACCGACTACGCAATCTATATGCTCGACACCGGCGGTCACGTCACCAGCTGGAATACGGGGGCGAACCGCTTCAAGGGATATGTCGAGTCCGAAATCCTCGGCGAGCATTTCTCGCGGTTTTATACACCAGAAGACAGGGAAAAAGGCATTCCCAATATCGCGCTCCAGACAGCTGATGCCGAAGGGCGGTTCGAGGCGGAAGGCTGGCGCGTGCGAAAAGATGGAACGCGGTTCGGGGCCCACATCATCATCGACGCGATCCGAGATGAGGACGGTGAGCTTCTCGGGTTCGCGAAGATCACCCGGGACCTGTCCGACCGCAAAATTGCCGAAGAAGCGCTGAAGAAGAGCGAGGAGCAGTTCCGAAGACTCGTTCCGGGTGTCAATGACTACGCCATCTACATGCTTGACCTCGATGGACATGTCGCAAGCTGGAACTACGGTGCCCAGCGCATCAAGGGATATGATCCCGAAGAGATCATAGGGCAGCACTTTTCCCGCTTTTATACCGATGAAGACCGCGCCGATGGTCTGCCTGCTAAAGCATTGGAGGTCGCGGCCAGTGAAGGACGCTTCGAAAAAGAAGGCTGGCGCGTCCGCAAAGACGGCACGAAGTTCTGGGCGAACGTCATCATCGACGCGATCCGTGACGAGGACGGCACCATGGTCGGATTCGCCAAGGTAACCCGCGACATCACGGAAAAGCGCGAAGCGCAGCAAGCCTTGGAGCGCGCGCAGCTGGAGTTGTTTCAAGCGCAAAAAATGGAAGCCGTCGGCCAGCTTGTCGGGGGGGTCGCGCATGATTTCAACAATCTGCTTATGGCGGTGCTCGGCAGCCTGGAGGTCGCCCGCAAGCGCGCCAGTGTCGGCCAGAACGTCTTAGGCCTCATTCATAATGCGATAAGGGTGCCAAGCGCGGGGCAACCCTAACCCAGCGTCTCCTTGCGTTCTCGCGCAAACAGGAACTGGAGCTCGAGCCGGTGGATATCCCGCGACTTGTCAACGGAATGGCGGAACTCCTCCAGCGAACCATCGGGCCGACAGTCGAAATCAGGACCTCGTATCCTCTGGTCTTGTCAAACGCGCTCTCGGATTCCAACCAGCTCGAGAATGCACTCCTCAACCTCGTCGTCAACGCCCGTGACGCCATGCCCGACGGCGGGCTGATCCGGATCGAGGCCAGACAGTGTAAAATCGGCGACCGAGAGGTCCCGGAACTGGTAGCTGGCGAATATATCTGTCTCTCCGTTACGGACGAAGGCGTGGGAATGGATGCAGAGACCCTGAGAGAAGCGACAACGCCCTTCTACACCACGAAAGGGATAGGCAAGGGATCGGGTCTGGGGCTTCCTATGGTTCAAGGCCTGATGGCGCAGTCTGGAGGTTGTCTGAGGCTAAAGTCGACAAAGGGCGAAGGCACGATAGCCGAGCTATGGCTACCTGTCGCGCCGAAGGTGGTAGAGCCTGTCCCCACTCCTGCGGTCGAACCGTCGCCTGCGCCGGCCGGGCGCAAGTTGTCGATCTTGGCGGTTGACGACGACGCGCTCGTCCTCATGAACACCGTCATCATGCTTGAGGATCTCGGTCATACCGTAACAGAGGCGCATTCGGCCAAAGACGCTATCCGCCTTTTGAAAGAGGGGCCAATTCCCGACATGGTCGTGACGGATCATGCGATGCCACAGATGACAGGGGCGGAACTTGCGAAGTTTATCCAGGATGAATACCCACAGGTCGGAGTGATTGTCGCGTCTGGGTATGGTATCAGCAACGAGCTTGACGACGAGTGGCCCACCAAGAGCTTGCCTCTCGTGCGGCCATGCGCCTTCTGATCGTCGAGCGCCACAATCTCGTCGAAGCTCCTCCGTCTTGGTACCGATTTCGCCCATTTCGCTTTCAATGAGATGCCTTTGCGGACATCCGCTGCTTTATGAGGTGTTTGGGAAACATGACCGTGCTTTGACAGGAACACCAGCGTAAACGCGTGCTGGTTCCATAATTCATATTACGCGATGAAAGTGTGTAGCCGCAAAGTTAAAGTGTCCTATTTTTGCAAAGTTGGAATGTCACACTCTCCGAGGTTTTGATGACCTGGGAGACAGCCGATGGGATTGATAGCGATGAGCGAGCGTGATCTGCAGCGGATTGAGGTTTTGTCGAAGGTGATGGCCGGCCGGATGACGCTGGTGGCGGCGTCACATGTGCTTGACCTGAGCACGCGCCAGGTGCGTCGATTGCTGGAGCGGATCCGAACGGGTGGCGGAGCATCGATCCGGCACAAGGCGATCGGCCGACCGTCGAACAACCGGATCGGCGATGGAGTTCGCGATTATGCGATGACGCTGGTTCGCGAACGCTATGCGGATTTCGGGCCGACTTTGGCGACGGAGAAGCTTGCCGAACGCGATGGATTGCGTGTGTCGCGCGAGACGTTGCGCGGCTGGATGTCGGAGGCCGGACTATGGCTGTCACGCAAGCAGCGCCGGACGTTTCATCAACCGCGCTTGCGGCGCGAAGCCTATGGCGAGCTGGTACAGATCGACGGGTCGGATCATCGCTGGTTCGAAGATCGAGGCGATCCTTGCACGCTGTTGGTGTTCGTCGACGATGCGACGGGCAAGCTGATGCAGTTGCGCTTCGTACGATCCGAAAGTGCGTTCAGCTACTTCGAGGCGCTGGCGCTTTATCTGAAGGATCACGGCGCCCCCATTGCCTTTTATTCCGACAAGCATTCGGTGTTTCGGGTGGCGAAGAAGGATGCCAAGGGTGGCCAGGGCATGACCCAGTTCGGGCGGGCGCTTTGCGAGCTAAACATCGAGATTCTTTGCGCAAACTCCAGCCAAGCGAAAGGCCGCGTCGAGCGGATGAACCGGACCTTGCAAGACCGTTTGATCAAGGATCTGCGCCTGGAGGGCATCTGCGGCATGGACGACGGCAATGCCTTCCTGCCGCAGTTCATGGAGCGCTATAACCAGCGCTTTGCCATCGCCCCTACCCGTTCCGACAATCTGCATCGGCCGATGAACCTCGCGTCGGACCGGCTCAGGGACATTCTGTGCAAGCGCGAGCAGCGTTATGTCGGATCGCAGCTGACGTTCTCGTTTGAACGCAAGCGGATCATGCTGCAGGAGACCGAGATGACGCGAGGTCTGGTCGGTCGTTATGTCGAGACCTATGCCTATGCGGATGATCGATTGGATGTGCGTTGGAAGGGCTATTCCCTGCCCTACAAGGTGTTCGACAAGGAGCAGCGTGTGACGCATGCGGCGATTACCGAGAACAAGCGGCTCGGTGAACTCCTGGCCTATATCAAGGAGCGTCAGGATCAGCAGGTGAAGCCGGTGGTGAAGAGCAACAGCGCCAAAAATGGTTATAAGCCGAAAGGCCGCAAGCCCGGAAGGCGCATGGATTACATGAACGATCCGGCGGTGATTGCGCGGCGCGAGAAAGCGTTGCTGAGACAGCAAGTTGGGGAATAAGGATTGTCACGCACGCCAATGTCGCCTTAGGTACCGACCGGCGACGGCACAGCTGTCAGTGAGAAAGCTAAAGCCGAAGGGGTAGCCCTCAGCCGCCCCCGCCCTGCCCTTGCAACCCGGCCCAGCCGGTCCGGTCGGGGGCTGGCCCCAGTGCAAGCGGACATGTCGCATTTCTAAATGGCTGACAACGTCCGAAGTGACATTTCTACTTTGCGCAACCGTGGACAGTTCAACTTCACCGCCACAAAGTGTGTAGCCGGGTACATTCTATTTCCAAGTGCGACATGCCAGTAATTTCAATGGCTTCGTTTTGGAGAATTTGGCATGTCCCGATGCTATACGCAGATCACCCTCGCCGATCGTCGACGCCTGCATGATCTGGTGGCGGCGAAAGTTCCCGTCAATGAGATGGCGCGTCAACTTGGTCGCCATCCTTCCACAATCTATCGCGAGATCCGACGCAACACGTTTAGGGATCGCGAACTACCGGACTATGACGGCTATTACGGCCACGTTGCGAACGATATTGCCAGAGACCGACGTCGCCGGTTGAGAAAGCTGCTGCGTCACCCGGAATTACGAACAGAGATCATCAATCAGTTGGAGGCTCGCTGGTCCCCGGAGCAGATTTCCGGACGGCTGCTGTTGGACGGGCTCAGTCGTATTCGCGTGTGCAAAGAGACAATATATCGTTTCATCTATAGCAAGGAAGATTATGGGCTTGGTCTCTATCAGTACCTGACCGAAGCACGCCGCAAACGTCGTCCAATGCGCTCCAGGAAGCCGCGCGACGGTGCGTTTCCAGCTACGCATCGGATATCCCAACGGCCTGATTTTGTTGGAGATAGATCAAGGTTTGGGCATTGGGAGGGCGACCTCCTCATCTTTGAACGCCCATTCGGCCATGCCAATGTTACGTCCCTCGTGGAGCGCAAAAGCCGCTATACGGTTCTCATCAAGAATCCGAGTCGCCACTCGCATCCAATCATGGACAAGATCATTAGAGCTTTTTCTGCTCTACCCGCGTTCGCGCGTCAAAGCTTTACGTTTGACCGCGGCACCGAGTTTGCCGGATTTAGGGCTTTAGAGGATGGGATCGGTGCTCGGAGTTGGTTTTGCGACCCAAGTGCGCCTTGGCAAAAAGGGACCGTTGAGAACACCAACAAGCGCATCCGACGCTTCCTGCCGGGCTCCACAGATCTAGCAGTGGTGTCGCAACGTGACCTTCTCCACCTCACTCGCCTTATCAACGATCAACCGCGTAAATGCCTCGGATACAAGACGCCTGCCGAGGCATTTATGGCACATTTGCAGGATGGGCCGTGATCCCCTACTCTGTAAACGGCTATGATGCGCTTGGGTTAGCTTCTCCACCGCAAAGTTAGAATGTCCTACTTTTGCAAAGTTGGAATGTCACACTTCCCGGGTTCTGATGAACTGGGAGAAAGCCGATGGGATTGATTGCGATGAGCGAGCGTGATCTGCAGCGGATTGAAGTTTTGTCGAAGGTGATGGCCGGCCGCATGATGATGGTGACGGCTTCGCATGTGCTTAACCTGAGCACGCGCCAGGTCCGTCGGCTGCTGGAGCGGATCCGAACGGGTGGCGGGGCATCGATCGGGCACAAGGCGATCGGCCGGCCCTCGAACAACCGGATCAGCGATGGAGTTCGCGATTATGCGATGACGCTGGTCCGCGAACGTTATGCGGACTTCGGCCCGACGCTGGTTGCCGAGAAGCTTGCCGAACGCGATGGGTTGCGTGTGTCGCGCGAGACGCTGCGCGGCTGGATGGCAGAGGCTGGGCTTTGGTTGTCGCGCAAGCAGCGCCGGACGTTTCATCAACCGCGACTGCGACGCGAGGCCTATGGCGAGCTGGTGCAGATCGACGGGTCGGATCATCGCTGGTTCGAAGATCGAGGCGACCCCTGCACACTGCTTGTGTTCATCGATGATGCCACCGGCAAGTTGATGCAGTTACGCTTCGTACGATCCGAAAGTGCGTTCAGCTACTTCCAGGCGCTGGAGCTTTATCTGAAGGATCACGGCGCCCCCATCGCCTTTTATTCCGACAAGCATTCGGTGTTCCGGGTGGCGAAGAAGGATGCCAGGGGTGGCCAGGGCATGACCCAGTTCGGGCGGGCGCTTTGCGAGCTCAACATCGAGATCCTTTGCGCAAATTCGAGCCAGGCCAAGGGTCGCGTCGAGCGGATGAACCGGACATTGCAGGACCGGCTGATCAAGGACATGCGGTTAGCGGGGATTTCCGGCATGGACGACGGCAATGCCTTCCTGCCGCAGTTCATGGCGCAGTATAACCAGCGCTTTGCCATCGCCCCTACCCGTTCCGACGATCTGCACCGGCCGGTGAATCTAGCGTCGGACCGGCTCAGGGACATTCTGTGCAAGCGTGAGCAGCGTTAGGTTGGGACGCAACTGACGTTTTTTCGTTCGAGCGCCAGCGGATCATGCTGCAGGAGACCGAGGTGACGCGGGGTCTGGTTGGTCGCTATGTCGAGACCTATACCTATGCGGATGGCCGATTGGATGTGCGGTGGAAGGGGTACTCCCTGCCCTACACGGTGTTCGACAAGGACCAGCGGGTGACACATGCGGCGATTACCGAGAACAAGCGGCTCGGCGAGGTGCTGGCCTATATCAAGGAACGGCAGGATCAGAGGCCAGTATCCAAAGTGAAGACCAACAGCGAGAAGAATGGCTACACGCCGCGAGGCCGTAAGCCAGGACGACCAACGGACAACATGAACGATCCGGTGGTGATTGCGCGGCGCGAGAAAGCGTTGATGAGGCCGCCGGCTGCGGAATAAGGATCGTCAATGTACGCCGATGTCGCTTTGCGTATCCGATTCCAATTGCAGGCAAGCGGGCCAAAGTGGCGTCCTGTGGAAGGCTCCATCCTGAAGGAGCGTGAGTCCCTCTCGCGCCTCATAAAGCAAACCCAGCCAGCACAAGCGCCGAAAGACGCCATACTGGAGGTCAGATCTCAATTCCCAGGCCTCCATTTTTATGTCGCCATCCCTCAGATGTGCCAGGCTTGGATCGAGGATCTTTATGATATCGATTGGCGTGCAACCTTCTCTGGCCTTGATATTGAGAAGATTGAGGAACAGGCGCCACCAGCGTAACCGCGCCCGCACCTCCTCGTCCCGTTCGGTGTCGTGGACATAAGAATAGAGATAATCGCTTGCGATCAGATCGAAGAAGGCTTGCGGTTTTGCCAAAAACTCCCGGCCGCGTTTGGTTGCCAGCAGTACATCCTTTTTCCGGCGAAGAAGCTTCAGATGACGGGCCATGTCGCGCACCACCCAAAGTGGCGGCATGTCGCCTTCATTGAGCACCTTGTTCATGCCGTAGAGGTCTTCGGCTGTGAAGCCTGGCCAGAGGAAGTGGACGGCGGCCCAATGCACGAATTTGCGGTTCATGGCGCCGGTTGCTGTCAATCCTATGCCACCCTCACCGTCGGCGTAGGCAACGGCAAGAAGCATGCCGCGAAGAAGGGGTGACAGCGCGGCGATATCGACGTTGCCCTGCAATTTGATTTCCGGAAGCATCCCGCGGCTCTGATCCCTGCCCTGCAACACACGCCTGGTCATAGTACAACCGGCGGCGCAACAATTGCCACTGAGAAAGCTAAAGTCGAAGGGGGTGGCCCTCAGCCGCCCCCGCCCTGCCCTTGCAACCCGGCCCAGCCGGTCCGGTCGGGGGCTGGCCCCGGTGCAAGCGGACATGTCGCATTTCTAAATGGCTGACAACGTCCGACCGGACACGTCTACTTTGCGTCACGACTGACAGCTCAACTTCACCGCCACAGTGTCCCCGACGTAATCGTGTCGAGTGAAGATGGCTCTCCCTATCGCCAAATTGAAGACGGAGCTGCTCGACAACTTGCTCCAGGGCGTCGAGCCGCTCCGATGTGATTGACAGACAGATCTGCCCCGACCGCCTATTGTATTAGCGACCGACACGGAATTGTGTCTACTGATGATGGTGATGGCAGTATCTTGCTTCCGGCCACAGCGATGTTTATGACGAGTATAGATAGCGTTCTGAGGAGCCGTGCTCAACGGGACCTAACCGCGAGAGATGACCGTGAAAGCCGTCGCAACAGATGTAATCGTTGGCCGCCGAGCCGTCATTGAGACAGAATGTCCTGTCCGCTTGATAGGACCGTTAAAACTTAGCGGTTCTATGTGCATTGGCGCGTACACCTACGTCAGAGGCCCGGCGGTGATTAATCGCCTTCCCACTATCGGCCGGTACTGCAGTATTGCGCCGGGGCTGAGCGCCGGGGAGTCGGAGCACCCGATCACGTGGCTCAGCACGTCACCTTTCCAGTTCTCTGCCACAAAATTCAAGTTTCACGAATGGCACAAGGATTTCGAGTTCTCGCCGCGCAATAGGAAAACCGACCCGACGAAACGAAAATGCCCGCCGATGATCGGAAATGATGTTTGGGTTGGGTCTAACGTGACATTGCTGAACGGTGTAAAGATTGGAGACGGGGCGATTATCGGCGCTGGCGCCGTTGTAACTAAATCCGTTCCACCCTATGCGATTGTCTCGGGAGTCCCGGCTGTAGTCAAATCGATGCGGTTCCCCGATGAGCTAATAGAGCGAATGCTCGCTGTTCAATGGTGGAAGTATGACGCCGTCGCACTATCCGGACTTCCGTTTCGGAGGCCGGAGACAGCGCTTCGCATGTTGAATACCCGAATAGAGAGCGGGGAGGTGAAGGTAATGCCGCCGTCCTTCGCGCCGCTCGTAATTGCGCGGAAACGGAAGGGCGCTGTGCCACAAATTCATGCAGCTCGCGACGAAGCTTCCGCACCTACGGGCATCGAATAACATTAAATTGGTCAGGTTGGATTAACTACTCGTCGGCTCTTCTTTTGTCTTCGGTTCCCACGGCACGAGGTTCTGGCTCACGCTATCGAGGCCAGCTCTGCGCCTTGTAGATGACAAGGATGCCGGCGGCACCCTTGTCCCAGCCCATGGAAGCGGCAGTATGAACCAAGGCCAGCGCCGTCCGCTTGCGAACTGTCATGATGTTGTCTTTTGCCGTTGAGGAACCTAAAGACGTTGGCGCGATTAGTAATCACTTGGCCTGTAGTTTTGGTTCTCCGGGTCGACAAGGGCCCGACCGAGATTCGCTCGCGCCGGGCCTCGCCTACTCACTGGTGGAGACTCCCGATGCCACGATGGATGATCACGACAAAGGATGACGCAGTCGACACAACGCCAGCTCGTCAAGTAGCGATCGAAGCTGCGAACCTTGAGGACGCTGCCGAAAAGGCGGCGGCGATGATGCAACCTTGGGAGAAGGTTTCAACGGTTGAAGCGCTACCCGATCCCCATGGACCGCAGCCACACGAAGCTGTCGGGCCGAAATAATCTCCCTCGCTGCGTAATTCCTGATCTCTTATGATCGGGCTAGACGTCGGCTCGATTCTTGCTGGCCAGAGGTTTAGGCAAGTGCTGCCGATATGATTGGAGCTCACCATGAAGCGACTGTCTCTCACCGCTGTGCTCTTGCTGTGCGGCTTCACGTCAGCCCTTGCCTGGGGTGTAAAAGGCCACGTGATCGTTGCCATCATCGCCGAGCAGCATCTGACGCCGCGTGCCCTCGCAGCGGTAGGTGAACTTCTTGCCGAGGAAGGCAAGTCCTCGATGGCCGACGTGGCGAACTGGGCCGATGGCGTCCGCCGCCTGAAAATCCCGATCCAACCATCTCACTCCGTTCGCATCGATGGAGGCTATGAGCCTTACAATCCTCGCGATTGCGGCAAAAACTACTGCATTCTCGCGGCAATTGACGCGAACATCGAGGTGCTGCGTGACCCGAAGGCCAGGACAGAGGCTAGGGTGATGGCTTTGAAGTACTTGATCCACTTTGTTGGCGATATCCACATGCCGATGCACGCAACAGAGGCAGGGCGTGGCCTGAAGGTAATCTTCCGCAAACGCGAGGTTACGCTGCACAAGGTCTGGGATACTTATATTGTTACCAACCAGCGAGGCGACGTGCGCACTCTTGCACAACGTGTCCAAGAATCCGGAAAACGCTACCTTGCGAACAAAATAACGCCCATCGACTGGGCGCTGGAAGGCCGTGACATCACACGAGATGTCATCTTAGTTGGCACGCTTGCGAACCCCACCGCGGCACCGGTCGTCCTGCCCTCCACCTATGCAGAAGATAACTGGCCTGTGGTAAAAGAACGCTTGAACCTCGCTGGATTGCGATTGGCAAATTTATTGAACGATGTCCTCGCAACAGATGAGCCGAGATGATCTCGCCTTTGGGTATCTCCTGATCTTGATGAATTCTTTCAGCGTCGTTATGCTCATCCAAAGCATGAGGGACCGAAATGAAATTCAAGGACGTTATCGCCAAACTGAAGGCGGCGTCTAAACCATCACGAACGCTTGATGGTTTCATTGCGCAGTCTTTGGGATACAAGAAGATTACAGCGACAAAAACACAGGCGGCGTGTTGGGTTTCGCCTCAAGGAAAGCCAGCGAAAATCCCGAGATATACGGCATCTTTCGATGCGGCCCGGCTTCTGGCTATTGCTTCCGGTCCCGTTGGCGGCGCCAGCTGGGACGGAACGACTGGAGCGGCCCGCGTTGGGGCAAACGAAAGCTGCGTTGCCGACACCGCTCCGATCGCGTTGTGTATAGCGAGCCTTTACGCCTTGAATGACGCCAAAGACGACAGGGCGAGAGAGGCAGATGAAGCCGCCAGCGACCCTGATGAAGGATAGCCGTCGCCCACCTTCACCCCCCCAAAAACAATAGGACCCTCGTGTATTATATAAACCAGCATTTTCGCGTCGTTGCCGCGCTCGCCATACGGGAAACGTCCGCGCGTTATGGAAATAAACCTGGCGGGTATCTCTGGGCTATTCTTGACCCTTTGGCGCACGTTCTAATGATGACGTTTTTGTGGGGCGCCATTTCCAGATCGCCTGCTTTGGGCACAGATATCGCACTTTTCTTCGCCTCGGGATATCTCCCCTTCGCAGCGTATCAGGGAATGTCCCACTATATCGCGAGTTCCGTAAAGGCAAACAAGAACCTGTTCTCTTACCCTGTCGTCGCCCCAATTGATGCGGTAATTGGACGCTATATCGTGCAACTCCTAACATCGATTTTGGTCACATTCCTCGTATTTGCGATAACCACGTCGGAGATTTCACATTTTCGGTATCTCGAACTAGGGCCCGCAGCCTCTGCGTTTGCTTTGGCGACAACGCTCGGGCTTGGAGTAGGTATGGCTAACGTGGTCCTTTTCAACGCGTACCCTCTGTATGAAAAAATCTTCGCCCTGATTAATCGCCCGCTTTTCCTGGTATCAGGCGTCTTTCATCTTCCGGACGCCCTGCCCCGAACAGCACACGATTTCCTGATGTGGAACCCACTTGTCCATATCGTCATGCTCTTTAGAACCACGATATATCCAGGATACCAAGCGACCGGTCTGAATGTCGAGTATGCAGTTGTTTTTACCGTATTGGTGTCGGTTGGTGGGCTCGGGCTGTTTACTATGTCAAGGACCCTACGCGAAGATCCGAAATACTAAGTGCGCCCCAGCCCTGGCCCAGAGCCGGTACGTCAGTTTTATGACAGGCGTATTGCAATTCGTTAGATGATCGCTAATTCTTCTCCGCGTCAAAAAAGGGGAATATAGGCACGATGACGATATCCAATGCTATAGTTGAGTTGATTAGTGTAGACGGCCAAGCCTCATATCTCGACGGCACCACCTCTTCAGCCGATAAGCGGCGGGAAAATGCTGCGAAACAATTTGACGAGCTGCTAGACGCCAAGATCGTTGAGCTCATCAAGCGCCACACCGCAGATAATTCTTCGGCCTCGGGCCAGAACGCCGGTGCCTCCGGAATGGGTGTTGTCGCTGAGATCAGCCGTGAACAAGTTCGCGGTTGGGTTATTCCAACAGGGGATCATGACAAGGTCCTCATAAAGGTGAACGGTCGGGTCGTGGCCGCTACAGCGCCAGCAAAGCGCATTAAGTTCGAAGGCGGCTTCCAAGAGTATGGCTTCAGCCGGCAGATTGGGGACCTTTTCAACTTTCTTGGAACGGATGACCGGGTAGAAATCGAGTATAATGGTAACGCTCTGCCAATCGTTCAATGCGGCATGTATTATAAGCGCATCTCGAAGATCGTTCGAAAAAGCCGGGTTGAAAAACTATTTGAGAAGATTGACCAAGGGTTCGTCTTCAACAAATACGGGAAACTTAGGCTTTCACTTCACAAAGACGAAGTGTTCAAAGTCAAGCTTATCGAGCTTTTCGATACCGTAGCGGCAGAAGTTAAGGCCGAGTTTGGATACGACCTGTTCCCGACCTATGGAACCATGCTCGGCGCCGTTCGAGAAAGGAACTTCATCGGCCACGACAATGATTTCGACAGCGCCTACATCTCCAAATATTCAAATCCGGAAGACGTCCGCCGGGAGTTTGCGCAAATTTGTGGCTTCCTTATTGATCGTGGGTACTCTCTCAGGGCTCAAAAAACCCACACATGGGTCAGAGTTCCCGGTACCTCGCATAAATTCGATATTTTCTTCAGCTACTTCAATGAGAGCGAGAACTACGAGCTTTCATACGGGACTCACGGCCCAGCCCTAACTAAGAGTGACGATTTCTACAATCTTGTCGATGCAGAGATCGGCAATTTAAAAATTAAAATCCCGCGCAACCACGACGCGATGCTGGCACAGATATTCGGTGAGCGTTGGCGGATACCTGACCCAGGCTTCAAACATAAGTCAAGGACCCGGCATTGGGACCGTCGCTATCACCTCACTGTGCCCGAAGTCTCATCCCTATATTGGAAGCAGTTCTACCGCGACAATCCGATCGCCGGCGGATCGTCGTTTGCCAATTTCGTAGCTGAACGACTACGTCCCCAAAGCGTCATTGCTGAACTGGGATGCGGATCGGGCCGCGATTCCGTCTATTTCGCCCAACATGGTCATCATGTGTTTGCCTCTGACCGGGCGGTCGAGGCGATCGCCCAGGGAACCTCGAACTCGCAGGAACTGTCCACCATCTCCTTTTCTCGAGTTGACGCCAGCAGGTCGGAGGAAGTGTCAGGTCTCCTGAAAAAAGCCTTTGGTTCTGATGTTCCAGCAACTGGCGATCGCGTCGTGTATATGCGGTTTTTCCTCCATTCGGTTACAAAAGACATTCAGGATGTGATCATCGACGCCATGAGGGCCACCCTTCCGGCTGGGGTGAAAGTAGCGCTAGAGTTCCGCACGGAAAAGGATGCCGAGGAAGCGCACGTCTTCGGCGGACATTACCGCCGCTATATCCCGCTGCGGGAGATGACCGAGACGTTGCAAGCTGCAGGATTCAGAGTAACGCATTCTGAGGAATCCCGCGGGCTATCGCCATATATGGGCGAAGACCCCTTCCTATGCCGGATACTTGCAGAAAAAGAGTAGCTAGAAGGCCCGCCCTCCCGGCAGGGATGTGCGGGCCATACCTAACAACGACATGCGATCGGTCGATCTCAGTCCCTATAAGAGCGCCGCACAAAGACTTATTCGCCAATTCCGTGAAAAGCGGGGGTTATATCGTGAAAGGCGACCTTGCCGCCGCCCTGATGATGGAAGGTTTCGAGGAGACGGAGGCCGCGCTTCAACGCGGCACGAAAATAGGTGGATCAGCCGGCCTTTCTGGATCTGGAGTTCTGCGATCATTTCTCCCGGCTTGACGACGGCGTGAAGCTCTTGCAAGGCTCTCCCCATGAGAAGGTCGTGCCGGCACGATGACCCATAAATCTAAGCGGCACAACGCAACGACACTTTTCGCAACTCTAAATGTTCACGACGGCTTCGTCATCGGCCGCAATATGCAGCGTCACCGGCATCAGGAATTCATCCGCTTGCTCAACACGATTGTAGCTCAGTTGCCCCAGATAAGGGGTTTCACGTCATGCTGGACAACTACGCAGCACACGAAGAGCTTAAAGTCCGGACCTAGTTGGCGCAGCACCCACGCTGGATCTTCCATTTCGTTCCGACATGATATTCCTGGTGGAACGCCGTCGACTGTTTCTTCGCAAAACCCACCCGTCGACGGCTGAAGAACGGTGTCTTTTCATTCGGTCGTTGATCGTCAGGCAGCCATCCACCGCTTTATCAAAGAGCACAACGAAGAACCCAAGCCGTTCGTCTGGAAAGCAGACCCTAGCAGGAATTTTCATTGAGCGGCGACACGCACCTCGTGCACAGCGAAGGAGATTTTCGTCTTGCGCGTAGCTCAAATTCATCTAAAACACCGAAAGTTCGACGCGAAATCACATACACCAGCTACAGGTTGAAGAAGAGGTTTTTAGATGTCCCTGAATAAAAAAGTATATGTCGCCATGAGTGCGGATATTATCCATCCAGGCCATCTAAACATCATAAAGGAAGCGGTGAAACTTGGCGATGTCACGGTCGGAGTTCTGACCGACAGGGCGATCGCCAGCTACAAGCGCGTGCCCTATATGTCCTACGAGCAGCGCAGCGCCGTGGTGGAGGCACTCAAGGGCGTCGTTCGCGTTATCCCGCAGGNTTTAGATGTCCCTGAATAAAAAAGTATATGTCGCCATGAGTGCGGATATTATCCATCCAGGCCATCTAAACATCATAAAGGAAGCGGTGAAACTTGGCGATGTCACGGTCGGGGTTCTGACCGATCGGGCGATCGCCAGCTACAAGCGCGTGCCCTATATGTCCTACGAGCAGCGCAGCGCCGTGGTGGAGGCACTCAAGGGCGTCGTTCGCGTTATCCCGCAGGAAACGCTGGATTATGTACCGAACCTCGAAGCCGAGCGCCCCGATTTTGTCGTCCATGGCGATGATTGGAAGGAAGGCGTTCAGCGCGAAACCCGCCGTCGGGTTGTGGAAGCGCTGGCGAARTGGGGCGGCCAGCTGGTCGACGTGCCCTATACGCAGGGCGTTTCCTCGACCCAGCTGAACAAGGCCGTTCGYGAAATCGGCACCACGGCGGATATCCGCCGCGGCATGCTGCGCCGGCTGCTGGCCGCCAAGGATCTCGTGCGSGTCATGGAAGTCCATACCCCGCTCACCGGGGTGATCGTCGAGCATGCTTCGGTCGAGCTCGACACCGGAACGCGCAGCTTCGACGCCATGTGGGCATCGAGCCTGACGGAATCCACCGTCAAGGGCAAGCCGGACATCGAGGCCGTCGATATCTCTTCGCGCATCGCAAACCTCAACGATATCTGCGAAGTGACGACCAAGCCGATCATCTTCGACGCCGATACCGGCGGCAAGATCGAGCATTTCAAGTTCACCGTCCGCTCGCTGGAGCGTGTCGGTGTTTCCGCCGCCATCATCGAGGACAAGGTCGGCCTGAAGAAGAATTCCCTGTTCGGRACCGATGTCGATCAGCAGCAGGATACGATCGACGGCTTCTGCGAGAAGATCGCCGCCGGCCAGGCCGCCAAGGTCACYGAAGAGTTCATGATCATCGCTCGCATCGAAAGCCTGATCCTTGATCGCGGCATGGATGACGCCGTTGCCCGCGCCCGCGCCTATTGCGAAGCCGGCGTKGACGGCATCATGATCCATTCGCGCCGCAAGAGCCCGGCGGARATCCTGGAATTCTGCGAGCATTTCAACARGTTCCGTGGCGACAAGCCRCTGGTCGTCGTTCCCTCCAGCTATAAYTCGGCAACCGAGGAAGAACTKGTCGCCGCCGGCGCGAATATCGTCATCCATGCCAACCACCTGCTGCGCAGCGCCTATCCGGCGATGCTGTCGACCGCYCAGTCGATCCTGCGCCAYGGCCGTTCGCTGGAAGCCGATTCCCAGATCATGTCGATCAACGAGATYCTCTCGCTTATCCCGGGTACGAAATAATGCAGCCGGARCGCTTTCTCGAAACCCTCAAGGACAAYGGCATCACCTTYTTTGCCGGCGTCCCGGATTCGCTCTTGAAGGAGCTGTGCAAATGCGTCACGGCGACGGTGCCGAGCACGCATCATGTCATCGCCGCCAATGAGGGCGCCGCCGTAGCACTTGCGACCGGCTACCATCTCGGCACCGGCAATTACGGCTGCGTCTATCTGCAGAATTCCGGCCTCGGCAATATCGTCAACCCGTTGACGTCGATCGCCGATGCCGAGGTCTACGGCGTGCCGATGCTCTTGATCATCGGSTGGCGCGGCGAACCCGGCGTCAAGGACGAGCCGCAGCATGTCAAGCAGGGCCGCGTCACGCCTGCCCTGCTTGATGCGCTCGAAGTTCCCTATATCGTCGTCGAACAGTCGACGGATGCCGCTGGTGTCATCGGCCAGGCCGTCGCCATGATGAAGGAGCGCAACCAGCCGGTCGCGCTCCTGGTCCGCAAGGATGCGTTCGAGAGCTTTGCCGGCAAGGGCGAGACGCTGCCTTCGGGTGGTCCGCTGTCGCGCGAAGAGGCGATCGAGATCGTCGCGGAAGCCATTTCGSCRGACAGCGTCATCGTCGCGACGACGGGCTTTACCTCGCGCGAACTCTACGAATACCGCGTTCGCAAGGGCGAGACCGCGCCGAAGGATTTTCTCACCGTCGGCGGCATGGGYCACACCGCGTCGATCGCCATGGGCATCGCCATCGCCCAGCCGGATCGCCAGGTCGTCTGCCTCGACGGCGATGGCTCCGTGCTGATGCACATGGGCGCCATGCCGGTCATCGGCAAGGCGGCGCCGAAGAACCTCGTCCATATCGTCCTCAACAACGGCGTGCATGATTCNTGGCTCCGTGCTGATGCACATGGGCGCCATGCCGGTCATCGGCAAGGCGGCGCCGAAGAACCTCGTCCATATCGTCCTCAACAACGGCGTGCATGATTCCGTCGGCGCCCAGCCGACGGCCGGCTTCTCGGTCGATCTCCAGGCTGTAGCGAAGGCGAGCGGCTATGCGTCGGTTTCCGGCAGCGACAGCCGCGAAGGCATTCTTGCCGCCATCGCCGAGGCTTCCGGATCAAAGGGCCCTGCCTTCATCGAGCTG
>NZ_LMFA01000001.1:141705-142914 GCF_001426565.1 Rhizobium sp. Root482
CAGCGGCTATGCGTCGGTTTCCGGCAGCGACAGCCGCGAAGGCATTCTTGCCGCCATCGCCGAGGCTTCCGGATCAAAGGGCCCTGCCTTCATCGAGCTGCGCATCAAGGCCGGCGCCCGCAAGGATCTCGGCCGCCCGAAGAGCACGCCGCTTGAAAACAAGACCAACCTGATGAAGCAGATCGGCGTGGCCTGATGAAGCTCAGCGACAATTTCAGCTTNAGGATCTCGGCCGCCCGAAGAGCACGCCGCTTGAAAACAAGACCAACCTGATGAAGCAGATCGGCGTGGCCTGATGAAGCTCAGCGACAATTTCAGCTTTGGCAATCCGACCCGCATCATCTTCGGAGCCGGCAAGATTGCCGAGCTGGGATCGCTTGTTGTCGGCCAGCGCATCTGCCTCGTTACCTCGGCCGGCTTCACCCGGCGCGGCCTGACGCAGCGCCTTCGCGATGCCTTCGGCGACCGCCTCGTGCATGTCGTCGATACGATCGATCCCAATCCGGATCTCGATCGTCTYGATGCGATCATCCGCGATGTYCGCGCCGCCGAACCGGATGTCATTCTCGGCCTTGGCGGCGGTAGCGCCATGGACAGCGGCAAGGTCATCGCCAAGGCGGTGAGYGCGCCGGAAGGCTGGACGCTGGCCATGCATTTTCGCGACGGCCAGCCGGTGCACAGGAACGCGCCCCTGCCCTGCTACGTCGTGCCGACCACGTCCGGCACCGGGGCGGAAGTCACGCCCTTCGCNCATTTTCGCGACGGCCAGCCGGTGCACAGGAACGCGCCCCTGCCCTGCTACGTCGTGCCGACCACGTCCGGCACCGGGGCGGAAGTCACGCCCTTCGCAACCGTCTGGGACGAGACGACCAATACAAAATATTCGCTGGCAAATGCTGACATGTTCCCCGTCGCGGCCATTCTCGATCCCGARCTGACCATCGACATGCCGCGCGAAGTGACGCTGGCAACCGGGCTCGATGCCATTTCGCAGGCGCTGGAATCSGTCTGGAACCGCTCCTGCAACGCCATCACCTTCGGCTGGGCGATCAGTTCGCTTCGCCTCTCCCTGAGTGCGCTGGGCAAGGTCGCGAATACCCCAGACGACCTTCAGGCGCGCTCCGACATGGCGCAGGCAAGCCTGCTCGCCGGTCTCTGCATCAGCCATACCCGCACGGCGCTGGCGCATTCCATGTCCTATCCGATTAC
>NZ_LMFA01000001.1:143023-738514 GCF_001426565.1 Rhizobium sp. Root482
ACCGCTCCGGCAACAATATGCGCAATGTCGATTTTCCGGATATCGACCTGATCGTCCGCAATACGCTTGAAAACTATATGACGGTCTGAAATGGGGTGGGGCTGGGCCTACAGTGGTACACATCATCGAGAGTGTCTCACTACACGCGATTATTCTTGCAGGGCAATTTCCCGTCTGATTGAATCGAACACAGTTTTCAAAGTGAGATCGAACTAGTTCAACTGCCATACCGGGGTGCCGACAATTAGAGTGCGGCAAGATAGCTGTCCGCACGTCTATCATATCGGGTTGCCACCCCCATCTGTTTGATGCAATTAAAGTATCGCTCGACGAGGTTGCGCTAGCTATAGACTCAGCGGCCGAAGCTGTCTGCTTGTGGTTGCTCTTCGTTGGAATGTTTGCCAGGACTTGTGGTCTTTGGCGAATTTCCTGATGCCGTCAGTGTGATAGGCCCGGTCGCCTTCCGCATCAACGAGGGCATGGATCTTGATGGTCAGGCCGCCGCGGGAACGTCCCATGCGAAATCGGCAATCCCCTCCGTTTTTACTTTCGCGCCATGCAGTGAACGCGAACACAGGATGGATCGATCATCACGATGTCACCATCGTAGCATTTGAACTGCATCAGGAAGGCGATCCCACACCAGCTGCGCGCCGGCGAGCAGAACGATTATAATGCGTCGTGCGGCCATAGCGTTCGCGGAGACTTCGCAAGGATGAGCGAGCCCTGAACCGCCAAAGGATGCCGTTTATAACTCGACGATCATCAGTAAATTCGTCAACCGTGACTTAGCCCGACGTGTGCTTGGGGCTCAGAGGAAAAGTCACGGTGGACTTCCGAAGATGTCTTACTTCTTCTGCCACCCCGGCAAAGCCGGGGGAAATCTCATGTTGCTCGGGCTATCAAGCGACGAATGATCATTCCACCGTCACCGACTTGGCGAGATTGCGCGGCTGATCGACATCGGTGCCCATGAACACGGCCGTAAGATAGGCGAGCAACTGGAGCGGCAGCGAGAAGATCATCGGCGCGATGATCTCATCGACATTCGGAAGCACGATCGTGCTCATGGTTTCCAGTTTCGAGGCCGCCGCCCCCTTCTCGTCNCGGCAGCGAGAAGATCATCGGCGCGATGATCTCATCGACATTCGGAAGCACGATCGTGCTCATGGTTTCCAGTTTCGAGGCCGCCGCCCCCTTCTCGTCGGTGATGAAGATGATGCGGCCACCACGGGCGGCAACCTCCTGCATGTTCGACACCGTCTTTTCGAAGAACCGATCATGTGGCGCAATGACGATGACCGGCATGTTCTCGTCGATCAGCGCGATCGGCCCATGCTTGAGTTCGCCGGCGGCATAGCCTTCCGCATGGATATAGGAGATTTCCTTGAGCTTCAGCGCCCCTTCCATGGCGAGCGGATAGCTGGTGCCGCGGCCGAGATAGAGCACGTCCTTGCATTTCGACAATTCGCGCGACAGGCCTTCGATGGCCGGCTGGATGCTGTTGAGCACCTGGCCCATGATGCGCGGCATYTCGGCAAGGTGGCGGACGAGGGTCTTTTCCTCGTCGGCMGARACCGTTCCGCGTGCGCGTCCGGCGCCGATCGCAAGGGCTGCCAGTACAGAAAGCTGGCAGGTAAAGGCCTTGGTGGAGGCGACGCCGATTTCCGGGCCGGCCATGATCGGGAAGACCGCATCGGCTTCGCGGGCGATCGTCGATTCCCTGACATTGACGACGGCGCCGATCTTAAGGCCGTTTTCCTTGCAATAGCGCAGCGAGGCCAGCGTGTCGGCTGTCTCCNTCGCGGGCGATCGTCGATTCCCTGACATTGACGACGGCGCCGATCTTAAGGCCGTTTTCCTTGCAATAGCGCAGCGAGGCCAGCGTGTCGGCTGTCTCSCCGGACTGCGAGATGAACAGCGCCGCCGACTGCGCCGAGAGCGGGATTTCSCGATAGCGGAATTCGGAGGCRACATCGATCTCGACCGGCAGGCGGGCATAGCGTTCGAACCAGTATTTGCCGACCAGACCGGCCAGATAGGCGGTGCCACAGGCGGAAATCGCCAGACTGGGAACCTTGGCGAAATCGATGGTACTCGCCGCCGGATTGACCCGGTTCTCGATGAAATCGACATAGTGGCCGAGCGCGTGCGAAATCACTTCSGGCTGCTCGTAGATTTCCTTTTCCATGAAATGGCGATGATTGCCCTTGTCGACCATATAGGCGGCCGCGACCGAGACCTGACGCGGCCGTGAAACCGGCNGGCTGCTCGTAGATTTCCTTTTCCATGAAATGGCGATGATTGCCCTTGTCGACCATATAGGCGGCCGCGACCGAGACCTGACGCGGCCGTGAAACCGGCTTGCCGTCATGGTCGAGGATTTCGACGCCCTCGGCGCTCAGCACCGCCCAGTCGCCATCGATCAGATAAGTGATCTCGTTGGTGAAGGGCGACAGCGCGATGGCATCGGAACCGAGGAACATTTCCCCCTTGCCGAAGCCGAC
Source organism: Rhizobium sp. Root482 (assembly GCF_001426565.1). Taxonomy (GTDB): domain Bacteria; phylum Pseudomonadota; class Alphaproteobacteria; order Rhizobiales; family Rhizobiaceae; genus Pararhizobium. The sequence goes on from NZ_LMFA01000001.1 coordinate 145,531, forward strand.
CGCCAGCGGCGGGCCGCTGCGCGCCGCCATGATCGTCCCCGGCGCGTCCTGAAAGATCACAGCAAGCGCATAGGCGCCGGTGACCCGCCGCAGCATCGCCTGCATGGCATCCCGCTGGCTTGCTCCATCGCGGATCAGCTTTGCCAGCAGCTGCGCCACCACTTCCGTATCGGTCTGCGACCGGAAGACGGCGCCGCCGGCAATCAGTTCGTCCTTCAATTCGGAAAAATTCTCGATAATGCCGTTATGGACCACGGCGATCCCGTCGGTGAAATGCGGATGGGCATTGTCTTCCGTCGGTGCGCCATGGGTCGCCCAGCGCGTATGGGCAATGCCGGTCCGGCCGGAAAGCGGCGCACCCCGCAGCTTGGTTTCCAGATTGACCAGCTTGCCTTCTGCGCGGCGGCGGTCGAGCACACCCTCATGGATCGTCGCCACCCCGGCGGAATCATAGCCGCGATATTCAAGCCGTTTCAGCGCATCGACGAGCCGTTCGGAGACGGGCTGATTTCCAACGATACCGACGATGCCGCACATATTTAAAACTTCTCCGCAATTGACTTTCTGCCGGCGCCGCCCGTCCGCGCCCGCCAACATCCTATTTCAGGTGACGCTTTGGTACTGGATTCCGGAAAATGCGCAATCGGCCCAAACTCACTTTCGGTTTCAGGTTTTAACCGACGCCGGGCCTGCTACTTGTTCTGTCTCTTTGCCTTTTCCGCCTGATAGCGTTCGCGCAGGAGTTTCGCCCGTCCTGGCTTTATCTCCTGGCGCGCGCGGCCGAAGGCCACCGCATCTTCGGGAACGTCCTCGGTGACGACGCTGCCGGAGGCGACCAGCGCACCGTCGCCGATGCTGACGGGCGCCACCAGCGCGCTGTTGGAGCCGATGAAGACATTGGCGCCGATTTGGGTCACGTGCTTGTTGACGCCATCATAGTTGCAGGTGATCGTGCCCGCGCCGATATTGGTCCTGGCGCCGATGAAGGCGTCGCCGATATAGGTGAGATGATTGACCTTGGCGCCAGCGCCGATCTCGGCCTTCTTCACCTCGCAAAAATTGCCGACCTTCGCATCGGCGCCCAGATTGGCGCCCGGACGCAGCCGTGCATAGGGGCCGACAGCCGCGCCGGCACCCACATGGGCGCCTTCGAGATGGGAGAAGGCGTGAATGACCGCGCCGCTTTCGATGGTGACGCCGGGACCGAAGACCACATTCGGCTCGATCGTCACATCCGGGTCGATCCTGGTGTCATAGGCAAGAAATACCGTTTCCGGGGCGATCATCGAGACGCCGGACACCATCATCTCGTGGCGGCGGCGTTTTTGCCAGATCGCCTCGATCGCCGCCAGTTCGGCGCGATTATTGCAACCGGTCAGTTCCGTTTCCGGCGCCTCGACGGCGATCGCCTTGCCGCCGGCCGCGCGCGCGATCTCGACGATATCGGTGAGATAATATTCGCCCTTTGCATTGGCATTGCCGATCCGGCCGAGCAGATCCAGCGCTTTCGCGCCGTTGATGGCCATCAGGCCGCCGTTGCAATAGCTGATCTTCCGCTCGTCCTCGGAGGCGTCCTTCTCCTCACGGATTGCCAGGAGTGCGCCGTTCTCGATGATCAGCCGGCCATAGCCCGTGGGATCGGCGGTCCTGAAGCCGATGACGACGACGTCATTGCCGTCCGCCAGCCCCCGTCGCGCGGCCATCAGCGGCGCAGCCGTAATCAGCGGCGTATCGCCGAAGACGACGAGAATATCGTCATACCCCCTGGCGATCGCCTCCCTGGCGGCAAGCACCGCGTGGCCCGTGCCAAGGCGCTCCGTCTGGACGAAGGCGGAACCATCGATATCGTCGCGGCGGGCAGCCGCCGTCACCGCATCCGCGTCGCGGCCGACCACCAGCGCCACCGATGAGATCGAGGCCCCGACCAGCGATTCCACCACATGGGCGATCATCGGCCTGCCGGCAACCGGATGCAGGACCTTCGACCTGGAGGATTTCATCCGGGTGCTTTCCCCCGCGGCAAGGACGACCGCCATGCATGTGCGCTTCATTCATCTTCTCCCGTCCGGCCCGAATCTGCCCGTTACATAGCAGGAAGATCCGGTGAGGAACATAAGCCGGGAACGCGCGAAAACGGGCGTCCCGCCACGTTAACTCCGATAAAACCCGATCATGTCATAAACACGGAAGGATTGTATCGAGCGGCTCCGCTCGCTGGGATGATAGAGAATGCAGCTTTCGACGGATACAGTACCTCCCGCCAGGCTCACCGGCTTTTTCGCGAGACTCGCCCGCCAGCCCCTCATCGTGCTTGCCATCGTTTTTGCCTGCCTGCCGCTGGCACTGGCGACAACGCTCACCATGCCGATCGGCCCGATGTATTGGGATCACTATATCTATCTCGACGCGGCCAATCGGATTGCCGATGGACAGATCCCGTCCATCCACTTCTTCGCGCCCGTCGGCGCGCTCGGCTATTATCTGTTTGCCGCCTGGCTCTATCTGTTTCCGGATGGCCATCCGCTCCTCCTGGCAAGCTGGTCGCTGATGACGGTGACCGTGCCGCTGATGGCGCTCGTCCTTCTTGACGTGCAGAAACGATCCGTCGCTACGGCTTACGCCCTGCTGCTGCCATTCCTGTTCTTCTCGCTGCTGCCGTTCAATACCGGCGAATTCTATCCCTATCCGGGCTCGCACGGCTTTGCGATCTACAATCGCCAGGTCAGCCAATTGCTCTATGTGCTGGCCGCCGCACTTGTTTTCGTGCGCGGCTGGAAAATGCTAGCGGCGATCACCACCCTCGCCATGCTCGCCCTGACATTCGTGAAGGTCACCGGGCTGGTGGCGGGCGGGCTGCTGTGCCTGACGGCATTCCTCGCCGGGCGCCTGCGCTTCCATGCGGCGTTCCTCGCAGGCCTGCTTTTCCTGGCCGCCTGCGGCGTGATCGAATTGTGGTCGGGGCTGGTTTCGGCCTATGCGGGCGATATCCTCTCGCTTCTGGAAATCAACGATTCCAGCCTGTTGCCGCGGCTTCTGCAGGCAGCCTCGCTCAATTTTGGCATGGTGCTCGCCTGCTTTCTCCTTGCACTGGTCCTGCTTGCGCAGGGTTATCCGGTATTGCGCGGGGCATTGCGTGCCTTTGCCGCCCAGCCCGGGCGCCGTGCATTCACGGACATCCTGGACCAGCCGTTTTTCTGGCTGGCAGGTTTCCTCGCCGCCGGCCTGATCTTCGAGAGCCAGAACACCGGCAGCCAGGCCTTCATCTTCCTGTGGCCGCTACTGCTGGCCATTCTTGCGGCAAGTTACAGGCAGGCCAATTCCACGCGCTTTGCCGTCGTCGCCGTGCTGGTGCTGGCCGCCGCGCTGCCGCTCGCCGTCACCGTCGCGCAAAAATCCTCCCGCGCCTGGATTGGCACCTTGAACAATATCCCGCTCGCGCATCAGCATCTCAAGAGCATGGGTGCGGTGAGCGCGCGCGAGGCCTTCCTGACGCGGGCGCAGCGCCTTCGGGAAAACTATATCGACTACCGGGATGCCTATGAGGCGATCGCCGATGCCGGCGAACTTCCGTCCTTCCTGCTCACCAGCGACTATGATTTCCAGGCTCTGTGGCTGCAGAGTGCCGACCAGGCGGTTTCGGCCGTTCTTGCCTATGAGGCAGCCAACGACATCCGCTTCGAGACGATCATGTCGATCGATTTCACCAGTCCTTTCGCCTGGCTGATGGATCGCCATGCGCCGGAACATATCGCCATCGGCGCCGACCCGACCCGCTCCGTTCCGGCTGCCGACCAAAGCGTCATCGATGCGGTCAGCGCCGTCGATATCGCGCTCTACCCCACCTGCCCGCCGACGCTTGGCCGGTTGAAGCTCTTGGAACTCTACGAGCCGATCCTTGAGGCTGGCCACACCCGCATCACACTGACGCCGTGCTACGACGCGTTCCTGCGCAAGGCGCTTCTCGCCAAGGAGGCCTGATTACCGCGGCATCCTCAGCCGGCTTTCCGTCAGAAGCCCGCTTTCATCAAGGATGGGATGGGCGACGGAGACGATGTGCGCATTGATGCGCTTGAGATCGCGCAGGATATCGAGATGCAGCGAACTCGTCTGCAGGCTGTCGGTGCGGCCATCCCGCAGCCTTTCCAGGTGCCGCTCCGACGATTGCTTCTCCATGCGCCGCACATCGACCTTGACCTCCATCAGATGGCGGGCGAGATCGGCATCGCGGGTGACGAAGATGGTCTGGGCGACACGGAGATTGTCGATGGTCAGGTTGAACATCGAGGTCAGTTCCTGATAGCCGTCCTCGGAGAATTTAAGACCATTGTCGATCTTCTTCTTGACCTGCACGATCAGGCTCTTTTCGATGATATCGCCCATATGCTCCAGATTGATGGCATAGTCGATGATGACGATGGAGCGCCGGCCGTCCTCGTCGCTCAGGCCGGCGCGCCCGAGCCGAGACAGATAGAGCTTCACCTCCTGCTGCAGGGTATCCACCTGCTTTTCGAATTTTCCGACATCGCGCAGTTCGGAAAGATCGTTGCGCTCGAAGGCGTTCATCGTGCCGATCAGCATGGCCTCGATCAGGTCACCGACGCGCAGGACCTCCCGCGTGGCGCCGGAAAGGGCGATGATCGGCGTGGCAAGGGCACGGTCGTCGAGATGGAGCGGGCCGGCTTCCGCCTTCGGGTCGTCGGGGATAAGGCGGCGCATCATGTCCGACAGCAGCGAGGAGAACGGCCAAGCCAGGATGGCGAGCGCAACGTTGAACAGGAGGTGGATGTCGACCGGCAGTTTGTCGGGGGCAAGCGGCAGGGTCTGGAGAAATTCGGCAACCATCGGCGCGGCCGGCAAGGCGATGGCACAACCGATGGCGCGAACGAGGAGATTGCCGGCGGTCACGCGCCGGGCCGACGCCGAGGCGGACAGCGTCGCCATGACCGGCGGTATCGCGCCGCCGAGATTGGCGCCCAGCACGAGCGCGATGGTCAGCCCCGATGACAGGATCCCGGTGGTCGAAAGCGACAGGATGAGGACGACCACCGCCAGGCTCGACGAAGAGGCGAATGCCAGTACCGCGGCAAAGATCAGGGCGACCGGCCAGGCGCTGTCGAGCATGCCGATGAATGCGGTGAGCGCCGGCGATTGCCGCATCGGCTCCGTTGCAAGCCCAAGAAGGTGCAGCGAGAGCAGCATCAGCCCGATCCCCACCAGCGCGGTGCCGGCCCCCTGCTTGGCGCTCGACCGCGCCGCCCGGTGCAGCACGACGCCGGCGAGGATGAGGAGCGGCGACAGCCAGCCGATGCCGGCCGCGACGATCCAGGCGGTGACGGCGGTTCCGACATTCGCCCCCAGGAGCACGATCTGCGCCATGCGCGCCCGCACCAGACCGCGTTCGACGAAGGCCGTGATCATCAACGCCGTCGCCGTGGAGCTCTGCAGGGCCACGGTTGCAACGAAGCCGGCGAGGAACGACCGGACCGGTCCCTTCGTGCCCTGCGCCAGGCCCGTCCTCAGCCGGATGCCGAAGGCCCGCGTCGCCCCCTCCTTGACTTGCGACAGGCCGAACAACAACAAAGCCACGGACCCGAACAGATTGACCATGACGACAATGGATTCCACGACTGTACTCCGGTTTCCGGGCCTCTTCGCACGGCACATGCGACTCGGCCGACTAGTCTACCAACGTTAGCATGTCCGAACATGCGATGAGGTGCAAAGGGCGGGGAATGTCACAGGTTTTTCGGTTGCCGGCTAACAAAGTCCGGCATTGCATGGCCCCGAAGGGATATAGGGCATGCCAGCGCAAACGCCACACCGGGGCGGAGCCGAACCGTAGCGTAAGATATTTCACAGCGGCCGGCTGTCCGGCATGAGCAAGCCGCTTCTCCCTGATAATTTGCATCGCTGAACACTTCAATTCGCCGGCGGTTTGCTCTAAGGAACGAAATCGATTGCCGCCCGGCGGCCCTGAATTACGACGAGGAATGCCCACTCATGCTTGAATTCCTGCGAAGAGCCTCCCAGACCTGGGCTGTCAAAGGGCTGATGGCCCTTCTTGTTCTTTCCTTCGGTGTCTGGGGTGTATCGACATCGCTGGTACCGGGCGCGGCTGATGCGGTCGTCACGGTTGGCGACGTCAAGGTGTCACCGGGCGATTTCCGCCTCGCTTACGAACGGCAGCTTGCTCAGCTTTCCCGCCAGTTCGGCACGCGCCTCAGCCGCGAACAGGCCAAGGCATTCGGGGTGGAGGCGCAGGTCTATTCGCAGCTCGTCGCCGGCGCGACCCTCGACCAATTGTCCGAGGATATGAATCTCGGGCTTTCACAGGACCGGCTGGCAACGCTGATCAGCGAAGACCCGGCCTTTCACGGCGTCAACGGCCAGTTCGATCGCCTGACCTTCTCCAGCGTGCTGCGCAATGCCGGCTTGCGTGAACAGGATTATATCAACAATCGCAGCCAGGTTGCCGTGCGCTCGCAGATCGTCGAGGCTTTGTCAGATGGCTATGAGCCGCCGAAGATTCTGGGTGACGCGCTTCGCCAATACCGCAACGAGACGCGCAGCATCGATTATCTGCTCCTGTCCAATGCCAATGTCGATCCGGTCAAGGCGCCGTCCGACGACATGCTCGCCCCCTGGTTCGAAAGCCACAAGGTCGAATATCGCGCTCCGGAATTCCGCAAGGTCAGCTATGTGAAGCTGGAACCAGCCGATATCGCCGATCCCGCCTCGGTCACCGAGGAGGAAATCCGCGCCGAATACGAGAAGCGCAAGGACAATTTCCGCACGGCTGAAACCCGCACCGTCGAGCAACTCTCGTTCCCGTCGCGTCAGGAAGCCGACGAAGCGGCGGCCAAGCTTGCGACAGGCACGAGCTTCGACACATTGGTCACCGCCTCCGGCAAGACAGCCGGCGATGTCCTGCTGGGTGATTTCACCCGCGACCGGATGCCCGATGCCAAGATCGCCGACGCGGTTTTTGCAGCGCCGGCGGACGGCCGGACGACGCCGGTGGTGGATGGTGCCTTCGGCCCCGTCATCCTGCGCGTTACCAATATTAAGCCGGAAACCGTCCGCAGTTTCGACGAGGTCAAGGAAGAGCTGCGCACCGAGCTTGCCCTTTCCAATGCCGCCAACGAGGTCATGGCCGTCCATGACAAATTCGAGGAAGCCCGCCTTTCGGGCGCGACCATGCAGGAAGCAGCCAGCCAGACGAACCTCAAGCTGGTGGTGCTCGACGCCGTGGATGCGCGCGGAAACGATGCGGATGGCGAGGAAATCGCTGGCATCCCCGAGGCAAAGAGCCTGCTGGAGGAAGCCTTCAAGGCGGATGCCGGCGCAGAAACCCTGCCCGTCAATCTCGGCCGCGACGGCTATGTCTGGTTCGATGTCGAGGAGATTACCCCGGCACGCGACCGGACGCTGGAAGAAGCCCGTGAAAGGGTCGTCGCCGACTGGACGGCCGAGCAGCAACGCACGCAACTGGCAGCCAAGGCGACCGAACTGAAGGCGCGCCTGGAAAAAGGCGAAACCCTGGCGGCCATTGCCACCGAGCTCGGCATCGCCGTCGAAACCAAGACCGGGCTTCGCCGTGGTGCGGAAGATGCGGCGCTGAGCCCGGCGGCTGTCGCCGCGGCCTTTTCCGGACCGAACGAACTGGTTGCCAACGCCCCCGGCGTCGGCGGCGAAGGGCAAATTCTGCTGAAGGTCACCGCGGTCGACGACAGCAATCCCGGCGATGTGCTTGACAATGACGCGCGGCAGATCGACGCCATGGCAGAGGCAAGCGGCGACGATATTCTCGACCAGATGGTCAGCGAGTTGCAGAAGGGCTACGGTGTTTCGATCAACCAGCAGCTCGCCGAACTGGCGCTGACGCAGCAGCGGTAAAGTAAAGGGAAACGCATGCCGGATCTGAAGCCTTTCGTCGCCAAGGTCGCTGCTGGCGAGGCGCTCAACCGCCAGGATGCCCGATCCGCATTCGAAATCATCATGTCCGGCGAGGCGACACCGTCGCAGATCGGCGGCTTCCTGATGGCGCTTCGGGTGCGCGGCGAGACGGTGGACGAGATCGTCGGCGCCGTCGGCGCCATGCGGGCCCGCATGCTCACCGTCGAGGCGCCTGCCGATGCCGTCGATATCGTCGGGACCGGCGGGGATGGTGCCGGGACCTATAATATTTCGACGCTGGCCGCCCTGATCGTCTCCGGTGCCGGCGTTCCCGTCGCCAAGCATGGCAATCGCGCGCTCAGTTCGAAATCGGGAACCGCCGACGCGCTTTCCTGTCTCGGCGTCAAGCTCGATATCGGTCCCGACGCGATTTCGCGCTGTATCCGCGAGGCAGGCCTCGGCTTCATGTTCGCCCAGCAGCACCATTCGGCCATGCGTCATGTCGGCCCTACGCGCGTCGAGCTCGGCACCCGGACGATCTTCAACCTGCTCGGCCCCCTGTCCAATCCCGCCGGCGTCACCCGTCAGCTTGTCGGCGTCTTTGCACCGCACTGGCTCGTGCCGGTGGCCGAGGTACTGCGCGATCTCGGCTCGAAGAGCGTTTGGGTCGTCTATGGCGACGGTCTCGACGAGATCACCACGACCGGCGTGACGCAGGTTGCGGCGCTCGAGAATGGCGAGATCCGGACATTCGAGCTGACGCCCGGTGATTTCGGCCTGGAAACGGTTTCGCTCAGTGATTTGAAGGGTGGCGACGGGGCGCATAATGCGGTTGCGTTGAAGGGCGTTCTCGAAGGGGCGGCAACGCCCTATCGCGACATCTCCCTTGCCAATGCCGCTGCCTCGCTGCTGATTGCGGGGCGTGCCGGCGATCTTGCCGAGGGCATGGCGCTCGCCCGCCAGTCGCTTGCAACCGGCGCGGCGAACGCCACGCTGGAACGGCTTGTCCTGGCCTCGAACGCAGCCTAGGGAATGATGCTATGGCCGATATTCTGCAGAAGATCGAATTCTACAAACGGCAGGAAATCGCCGCGGCAAAGGCCAGTGTCAGCCTTGCCGAACTGAAGGCCATGGCGGCCGACCAGGAAGCCCCGCGGGGGTTCCACAAGGCGCTCAAGACCCGACAGGCGACAGGCGATTTCGGACTGATCGCCGAGATCAAGAAGGCCAGCCCTTCCAAAGGGTTGATCCGCGCCGATTTCGACCCGCCCGTTCTGGCCGAAGCTTACGAGGCTGGCGGCGCGGCCTGTCTTTCGGTCCTGACGGATGGTCCGAGCTTTCAAGGCTCGCCGGAATTCCTGACCGCAGCCCGAAATGCCTGCGCGCTTCCGGCGCTCCGCAAGGATTTCATGTTCGACACCTACCAGATTCACGAAGCCCGCGCCTGGGGCGCCGATTGCATCCTGCTGATCATGGCATCACTGCATACCGACGATGCCCGCCGCCTCGAGGAGGAAGCCTTTTCCCTCGGCATGGACGTGCTTGTCGAAGTGCATGACGAGGAGGAACTGGAGCGGGCGCTGAAGCTTGCCTCGCCGCTTCTCGGCATCAACAACCGCAACCTGAAGACCTTCGAGGTCGATATCGCCCTTTCGGAGAAACTGGCGCCATTGGTTCCAGCCGAACGACTGCTGGTCGGCGAAAGCGGCATTTTCAGCCATCAGGATTGCGCACGCCTGGCGAAATGCGGCATCACCACCTTTCTCGTCGGCGAAAGCCTGATGCGGCAGGACGATGTCGCCGCCGCGACCCGCATGCTTCTAGCCGGCTCTGCCGATACCCCGGCCGGCCGTCAATGAGTGGCCCCACCCTCACCCATATCGGTGCTGGCGGCGAGGCCAACATGGTCGATGTCGGCGACAAGCAGGAAACCGTCCGCATCGCCGTTGCCGAGGGCCATGTACGAATGACGCCGGAAACGCTGGCGCTCATCCTCGAAGGCAATGCCAAAAAGGGCGATGTCATCGCCACCGCCCGGCTTGCCGGCATCATGGCGGCCAAGCAGACGTCCAGTCTCATTCCGCTTTGCCATCCGCTGATGCTCTCCAAGGTTTCGGTCGATATCACCGCCGATGAAAACCTGCCCGGACTGAGGGTCGAGGCGATGGCCAAGCTTACCGGCCGCACCGGCGTCGAGATGGAAGCATTGACAGCCGTCAGCATTGCCTGCCTGACCATCTATGACATGGCCAAGGCCGCCGATCGCGAGATGGAGATCGGTGGCGTCAGGCTTTGCCAGAAGTCCGGCGGAGGCTCCGGCGACTATCGGCGCTTGGAACAGAAGGATTGATGGTCTTGTTGGCGGTCCACGAAGCACAGCAAAGGCTGCTGGCCAACGCCTCGCCGATCAGCCGGGCGCAGATGCTCGACCTGCATGAGGCCATGGGCCGCGTCCTTGCCGAGGACCTTGCCGCAAGACTCACCCATCCCGCTTTCGACAATTCCGCCATGGACGGCTATGCCGGGCGTCACGCCGATCTCGCCCATATCGGGGCGGAACTGTCGGTGATCGGACAGTCCGCGGCCGGTCATGGATTTTCCGGATCTGTCGGCCCCGGAGAAGTGGTGCGTATCTTCACCGGCGCTCCGGTCCCAGCGGGTGCCGATACCGTGCTCATCCAGGAAGATGCGGAAATCCTCGACCGAGGCCGGATCCGCACGCGCTTCGCGCCTGCCAAGGGTCGCCATATTCGCCCGACGGGACAGGACTTCACCGTCGGAGGCATGGTCCTGCAGCGCGGCAGCGTCCTTGATGCGGGGCGGTTGACAGTCGCAGCCGGCATGAACCATGCCGGTGTACCGGTCTATGAGCGGCCCAAAGTGGCAATCCTTGCGACCGGCGACGAATTGCTGGTGCCCGGCAGTCTTCCGGGCCCGGACCAGATCATCGCCTCCAATACATACGGCGTCGCGGCCCTGGCGCGTGAAAACGGCGCCGAAATCATCGATCTCGGCATAGTCCGCGATGACAGTGCAGCCATCGCAGCGGCCGTAGCGAAAGCGCGAGCCGCCGGCGCCGATGTCCTCGTGACGCTTGGCGGCGCCTCGGTCGGCGATCACGACCTCGTCCAGCCGACGCTTCTCGCCTGCGGCATGACGCTCGATTTCTGGCGGATCGCCATGCGGCCGGGCAAACCCCTGATGGTTGGCAGGCTCGGAGGCATGCACGTCCTCGGTCTGCCGGGAAATCCCGTTTCCAGTCTTGTCTGCGCCCTGCTCTTCCTCGAGCCGCTTGCCCGCCGCCTCGCTTGCCTGCCGCCACGCGACAGAAGCGCCCGGGCGATTGCAGCAGAAACCCTGCCCGCAAACGACAAGAGACAGGACTATGTGCGCGCCCGGCTGACCATGGACAGCGCCGGCACAATGGCCGCACATCCGTTTCAGCGACAGGATTCCTCGATGATGCAGGTCTTCGCGCAGGCCGACTGCCTGATCGTGCGACAGCCCCATGCCGTGGAGACGAAGGCCGGCGATCTTTGCGAAATCATGGTCCTGCGCCAGCCCGTCCCTGCGCCGTGATATCCATCAACCGGACAGAGCCGGCGCGGATTGAAATGCGATACGGGAACTTCACCGGTGAATTAAAAACGAAGCTCGATCGTCACGGGATCGACACGTTAAGGCTTTATTAACCAAATAAAGGAATAATTCGTCGCAGTTGGTCTGACTACGGATGTACTAGCAGATCATACGCAAGGCGAATTGAGGAAAGGTCGGGTCTGTCCCGGCCTTTTTGTTTGAGCGCTAGAACGGCAGGCGCGAAACCAGGATCTTGTCGATCCGCCGGCCGTCCATGTCGATCACCTCGAAACGATATCCATAGGCTTCCGTCACATCGCCCTCCTCCGGGTTCTTGCGCAATTGCTGCACGAGGAAGCCAGAGATGGTTTCGTAATTGCCGTCCGAATCGATTTCATCGATGCCGATCGTCAGATGGATCTCGTCGATCGGCGTGCGGCCATCGACCAGATAGGAGCCGTCCTCCCTGAGACGGATCAGCGTATGCTCGATGTCGTCGTAGTTGGAGGGCAGGATGCCGACGATCGCCTCAAGAATATCGGCGATGGTGATGATGCCTTCGATGCTGCCATATTCATCGACGATCATCGCCATGTTGATATGGGAGGATTTGAACGCTTCAAGCGCTTTCAGGCAGGACGCCGTCTCCGGCAGCGTATGGATGTCCTTGACGAAATTGCGGACCTGGAAGCCCGCCCGACCCGGCGCGTTGAGGATTTCCTTGATCTGCACCGCGCCCAGCACCTCGCCGTTCGCATCCATCACCGGATAGCGGGAATGGTCCGACTGCTCGACCTTGGCACGGATGGTTTCGAGCGTGTCGTTGACGTCGATGAAACTGACCTCGGTCCGATGCGTCATGATCGATTTGACGTTCCGGTCTCCGAGCCGGATGATTCGCCGCAGCATCTCATGTTCGGATTTCTCGATCGCGCCGCTCTCGACGCCCTCGGCCATGATTGCCTGGACCTCTTCCTCGGTCACCTGGTCGCCATCGCCCGTCACGCCGAACAGCCGCATGAACAGCGAGGCCGACATTTCGAACAGATAGACGATCGGGGAAGCAAGGCGCGACAAAAAGGACATCGGCCCGGCGACGAACATTGCCACGCCTTCGGAATTCTTCAGCGCCAACTGCTTGGGAATAAGCTCGCCGATCACCACCGACAGATAGGTGATCAGGGTGACGACGACCGCGACGGCGACCGTGCTGCCATAAGGATTGATCCACTCGATCGTGTCGAGCGTCGGCGCAATCTTGGCGGCGATCGTGGCACCGCCATAGGCGCCGGCAAGCGTTCCCACGAGCGTGATGCCAACCTGGACGGTCGAGAGGAATTTGCCGGGATCCTCGGCAAGGCGCAACGCCAGTTCGGCCCGGCTGTTACCCTGCTTGGCCATCTGCCGAAGCAGGGGCCGACTGGCTGAGACGATTGCCATTTCCGAAAGCGCAAAAAATGCGTTGATCAACAAAAGCACGAAAATGACGATCAGTTCGGACATAACCCTCGGACACCGTTGGTGGGACACGCATCCGGAATGACGCGCGTCAGCTGTAGCCCTATCAAGTAGGCGGAACAGGTCATGGCAGCAAGGCAGCAAGCGCCGATTTACTGTATTTTTCGATATCCGACTGTATCGAAAGGGAAAAGCCGGATGATTCGACAGTGAAGACGGCGGTGGCCGTCAGCCAAGCGGTGGCGTTCGCACGGTTTCCGAAAGCGCGACGCGAACCCGCTCGCGCCCGACGCGGATGACATTTTCCATCGCAGCCCGCGCCGCCGGCACATCGCGCCGGCTGATCTCTTCAACGATACGCATATGCGAACGGGCCACATCGTCGATGCGCTCGCGCCCCGAAGCCGGCGAACTGAGCTTGAAAATGCCGACCAGCGCCGCCTCGATCAGGCTGCCGACAGTGCGCATGAAGGGATTGCCGGAAGCCTCCACCACCGCCAGATGGAAGCGCAGATCGGCTACGGCCAATGTCTCGGCCGTATGCTCGGGATCGCCCATGGCAACCGCAAGCCGCATCATGCCGCTGATTTCCGCTTCCGTCGCATGGGTCGCGGCAAGCCCCGCCGCATGCGGTTCGAAGGCCAGCCGGATTTCGCTCAGATGAAGCAGGAATTCCTCGTCCACGCCGCCCTGGAAATGCCATGTCAGCACATCGCTGTCGAACAGGTTCCACTGGTTCTTGTCGGTGACCCGCGTGCCGATGCGGGCGCGTGGCACGATCAGGCCTTTCGCGGCCAATGTCTTCATGGCTTCGCGCAGGACGGTGCGCGAAACCTTGAAGCGCGCCGCCAGTTCCAGGTCCCCCGGCAGGATGGTGCCGACCGGGAATTCGCCTCCAACAATGGCCTTGCCCATTTCGTCGACCACCTGCGCATGGCTCGTGCGCGTATTGGCGCCGGTAATGACGGTTTGAAGCAGACCCTTACGCAAGCCATTCTCCCTCAGGCATAATTTCCGCGCCGATGCGACAGGAACAGGATGGCCTTCTGCATCAGTATGAACGCAAACAGCAAGGCACCGATCAGGATTTTCGTCCACCAGCTCGATAGCGAACCATCGAAGGTGATGTAGGTCTGGATCAGCCCCTGGATCAACACGCCGACCAGTGTGCCGCCGATAAATCCGGCGCCGCCTGTCAGGAGCGTTCCCCCGATCACCACCGCGGCGATCGCATCCAGTTCGACCCCGACCGTTGCGAGCGAATATCCTGCCGATGTGTAGAGGGAATAAACGATTCCGGAAAGCCCGGCGAGAAAACCGGAAAGCCCGTAGATCATCACCGTCGTACGCCCGACCGGAACCCCCATCAGCGCCGAAGTTTGGCCACCGCCACCAAGGGCATAGACATTGGTGCCGAACCGGGTTCGCTGGGCAATGAGGATGCCGACCGCGAAGACCACGAGCATCAGCCCGCCGATCAGCGTAATCCGGCCGCCGCCCGGCAGCTTGTAATAGAAACTCTTCAGCGTCGCATAGAACGGATGCTTGATCGGGATGCTGTCGATCGACAGAACGAAAGCCATGCCACGCGCCAGGAACATTCCGGCCAGCGTGACGATGAAGGCCGGCATTTCCAGATAATGGATGATGGCTCCCATGACCGCGCCGAACAATGTGGTGATGAGAAGCACCAGCACGAAGGCAGCAAGCGGGTGGATCGCGGTGTTTTCCAGCATGACCGCGAGGAATATCCCGGCAAAGGCGATGACCGATCCGATCGACAGGTCGATGCCGCCCGACAGGATGACGAAGGTCATGCCAACCGCGGCAATGCCGAGAAAGGCGTTGTCGGTGAGAAGATTGCCGATCACCCGGGTCGACAGGATATTGGGATATTGCAACGCGCAGAGCGCATAGGAAACGACGAAGATGACGATGGTGGCGATCAGCGGGAGATATTTCTGATTCATCGGACAGGCTGCTCCACGCCATCCGTGCGGACGGGTTTTCGGCTGAAAAAGGTAACGCCCGCCTGCACGCGCGGCGACTGGATGACGAGGATGACGACGATGATCCCCGCCTTGATGATCAGGTTGAATTCCGGCGGGAACCCGGATGACAGGATACCGGTATTGACCGCCTGGATGATCATGGCGCCGATCAGCGAGGCGATGATGCTGAACCGTCCGCCAAGCAGCGAGGTGCCGCCGATGACGACGGCGAGGATGGCATCCAGTTCCAGCCACAGGCCGGCATTGTTGGCATCGGCACCGCGGATATCGGCCGTCACGATCAGGCCGGCAATGGCGGCGCAGAGGCCCGACAGCATATAGGCAGCCATCAGCAACAGCGGCGTGCGGATACCTGCGAGCGTGCTGGCGCGGCGATTGATGCCGACGGCTTCGATCAGCAGCCCCAGTGCCGTTCGCCGCACGATGACCGCAACGGCGATCCCGAAGATGAGCCAGGTGACGACGGGCATGGGCAGGCCGAGCAAGGCGCCGCTGCCGACGAAGGCAAGGCCCGGGTCGTTGAAGGTGAGGATCGCCCCTTCCGTGACCAGTTGCGCGATGCCGCGCCCGGCCACCATCAGCACCAGTGTCGCGATGATCGGCTGGATATTGAGGACCGACACCAGAAAGCCGTTCCAGACCCCGCAGGCAAGGCCGGTGCCCAGCGCCAGCAGCAGGGTCACGGCCAGCGGGTCTCCCCTGACGCTGGAAGCGGCGGCGACAGCGCCACAGATGGCCATGACCGCGCCGACGGAAAGATCGATGCCCTTGGTCGCGATCACCACCGTCATGCCGACGGCAAGAAGGGCCACGGGCGCACCGCGGTTAAGGATATCCACCAGGCTACCATAAAGCCTGCCATTCTGGATTTCGAGCGAGAAGAAATCCGGGAAGACCAGGCGGATCAGAAGCAGGATCAAGGCCAGCGCCACGAATTGGGGAAACAGACGGCGGCCAAGCCGCTTGGCATTGTCGATCATTGCATCCCTCCGGCGGCATTTGCCGCGGCAATGGCGTTGACGATATGCCCGGTGGTGATCTCGCTGCCGGTGAGCTCGGCGACATGGGCCCGATCCCTCAGCACGATGATCCGCGAACTATAGGCGACAAGCTCCTCCAGTTCCGACGAAATGACCAGAAGCGACATGCCCTGCCGGCAAAGGTCCTCGATCAGGCGAATGATTTCGGCATGGGCGCCGACATCGATGCCGCGGGTCGGTTCGTCGAGAATGAGGAAACTCGGATTGGTCGCCAGCCAGCGGGCGAGAATGGCTTTCTGCTGGTTGCCGCCGGACAGGAGCCGGATCGGCTTCTCGCGGTCGCTGGTGCGAATATCCAGCGCCTTGATGTAGCGGTCGGCCAGTTCGTTCTGCTCGGCGGTGGAAAGCGGCCGCGCCCAGCCGCGCCGCGCCTGCAAGGCAAGGGCGATGTTCTCGCGGACCGACAGCTCACCGATGATGCCGTCGAGCTTGCGGTCTTCCGGGCAGAAGCCGAACCCCTCGGCCACGGCCGCGCGCGGCGACGAGAGATCGACCGGCTTGCCGTCGATCTCCGCCGTGCCGCTATCGGCCCTGTGGACACCGAAGAGAAGTTCCGCCGTTTCCGTGCGGCCCGAGCCGAGCAGCCCGGCGACGCCGACGACCTCGCCCTTTCGGATCTCGAGATCGAAGGGCTTGACCCTCCCGGCCTTGCCGTAGTTCGAAAACCGGTAACGCACAGGTCCGCTGTCGATGATATCCGCGCCAACGGCCTTTTCCGCCGATTGCAATTCATGGCCGAGCATCATGGTCACCAGGTCTCGGCGCGGCAGCGATCGGGTGTCGCGGGTGCCGACCAGCTGACCATTGCGCAGCACGGTGATGCGGTCCGACAGATCATAGACCTGCTCGAGAAAATGGGTGATGAAGACGATGCCCAGACCCTTCGATTTCAGATCGCGGACAATGCGGAACAGCATCTCGACTTCTTGCGCGTCGAGGCTGGCCGTGGGTTCGTCGAGAACCAGGACCTTGCCCGAGAGATCGACGGCGCGGGCGATCGCCACCACCTGCTGGATGGCGACGGAATAGCTTTCCAGCGCCGCGGACACATTGATGTCGATGCCGTATTGCGAAAGCAGCGCTTCGGCGCGCTTCTTCATCTCGCCGGTGCGCAGAAGGCCGAAGCGACGCGGTTGGCGGCCGAGGAACAGGTTTTCGGCAACACTGAGATTGCCGAGGAGATTGACCTCCTGGTAGACCGTACCGATGCCGAGCGCCTGCGCGTCGAGCGTATCACGCGGGTCGATCTCGCTGCCGGAGAGCGTCAACGTGCCGGCGTCGCGACGATAGGCGCCGGTCATGCATTTGATCAATGTCGATTTGCCGGCGCCGTTTTCACCCAGCAGTGCATGAACCTCGCCGCGGCGCAGTGAAAAATCCACATGATCGAGCGCGATGGCGCCCGGAAAGGTCTTTACGATGCCGCTGGCAACGAGGATGTCGTCGGAGGTATGTTTCATAGATCGGCTTCCCGAGGAAACGGAGGTTGCCCAAGGCCATGGATCATATCGGCTGCCACGCCGGAGCGCGCAGGCGATGCTGCCGGCATCGTGGCGAGGCACTTTTTAGCCCAAGGGCCGAAAAGGTGACAGCTGCGATGCCGGCAACCGATCAGTAGCCGAGGCCCTTCTTTTCCTCATAGACCTTCTGCGGATCGTCAGCCTGGGTGTAAAGCTTCGATTCCGTCTGGATCCACTTGGGCGGCGCGGTGCCGTCCTTCAGGAAAACATCGAGCGCATCGAGCGCCGGACCGGCCATGTTCGGGGTCAGTTCGACGGTGGCATTTGCCTCGCCGGCCGCCATCGCCTGGAAGATGTCCGGAACCGCATCGATCGAGACGACGAGGATATCGGTGCCCGGCTTCAGGCCGGCTTCCTTGATCGCCTGGATAGCGCCGACGGCCATGTCGTCATTGTGAGCGTAGAGCGCGCAGATGTCCTTGCCGCCGCCTTCCGCCTTCAGGAAGCTTTCCATGACTTCCTTGCCCTTGGTGCGGGTGAAGTCGCCGGTCTGGCTGCGAACGATCTTCAGATTGTCATGACCCTTCAGCGCCTCCTCGAAGCCCTTCTTGCGGTCGATGGCCGGCGAAGAACCGGTTGTTCCCTGAAGCTCGACGACACTGCAGGGCTTGCCGGCAACGGTATCGACCAGCCATTTGCCGGCGACGTTGCCCTCGTGCACGAGATCGGAGGTGACCGCCGTCAGATAGAGATCGTCCTTCGAATCGACCGTGCGGTCGAGCAAGATGACCGGGATCTCGGCATCCTTCGCTTCCGTGAGGACATCGTCCCAGCCGGTGGCGACAACCGGCGCGATCAGGATGGCATCGACACCCTGGGCAATGAAGGAACGCAGGGCCTTGATCTGGTTTTCCTGCTTCTGCTGGGCATCGGCGAATTTCAGGTCGATGCCGCGCTTTTCTGCTTCCTGCTTGGTGAGCGTCGTTTCGGCGGCGCGCCAGCCGGATTCCGAACCGATCTGCGAAAAGCCGATCGTCAGGTCTGCGGCAGAGGCCTGGCCGAACATGCAGGCAGCCAACACCGTGGCACTGGCCAGTGCGATTTTGATTTTCATGTAATCCTCCCAAAGAAAACTGCTCCTCAGCAGTCGATGTAAAAAATCATACTATATTACTTATGTAAACAGGCCGGCGCGGGTTTAGGCAAATTTCTTGATCGGAATCAAAAAGAGGCAACCTTGCGGCCGCCCCCCTGGAATGCATCGAAGCCGATGACGGTTATTGCGGCAGCTTGTCGTCGACGCCTTCGACGTAGAAATTCATGCCGAGCAGGGTCGCATCGTCGGAGCTTTCACCCGCCTTCAGCCATTCCGAACCATCCTGCTTGTTCAGCGGGCCGGTGAAGGGCTTCAACTCGCCCGATTCGATCTTGGCCTGGGTGGCTTCCGCCATCGCCTTCACGTCATCGGGCATGTTGGTGTAAGGCGCCATTGTCAGGATGCCGTCCTTGAGACCGTCCCAGCTCGACATGGTTTCCCATTTGCCGTCGAGGAAGGCCTGCGTGCGCTTGATATAATAGGCGCCCCAGGTATCGACGATGGCGGTCAGCTGCGTTTCCGGGCCGGCCTTGATCATGTCGGACGCCTGGCCGAAGGCCTTGATGCCACGCTCGGCGGCTACCTGCATCGGCGCGGTCGTGTCGGTGTGCTGGGTCAGGACATCGACCCCCTGGTCGATCAGCGCCTTGGCGGCATCCGCTTCCTTGCCCGGGTCAAACCAGGTGTTTGCCCATACGACCTTGATCTTGAAATCCGGATTGACCGAACGCGCACCGGTGACGAAGGCGTTGATGCCCATCACCACTTCGGGGATCGGGAAGGAGGCGATGTATCCGGCAACACCCTTTTCCGAAATCTTCGCGGCGATCTGACCCTGGATATAGCGGCCTTCGTAGAAGCGGCTGTTGTAGGTGGCAAGGTTCGGTGCCGTCTTGTAGCCGGTCGCGTGCTCGAATTTCACATCAGGGAATTTCGAGGCAATCTTGACGGTCGCGTCCATGAAGCCGAACGAGGTCGTGAAGATCAGGCCGCAGCCGGAGCGTGCGAGGCGCTCGATGGCGCGTTCGGCATCCGGCCCTTCCGGCACATTTTCGAGAAACTGCGTCTCGATCTTGTCACCGAGCGACTTTTCGAGTTCGAGGCGACCGATATCATGCGCCTGCGTCCAGCCGCCATCGGTCTTCGAGCCGACATAGATGAAGCAGACCTTTGCCTTGTCGGCGGCGCTGGCGGCGGCCGAGAAGCCGATCACCGCCGCCGTCGTGGCGAGAGCGAGAAGAAGTTTTTTCATTTTTGACCCCTGTAGGTTTGAGAGACGTGCAGTGTTGTTCTTGTTCACCGGTCGGGCACGAAGGGCTTGCCCAGGGCTGCCGGCGTGTTGATCAGCGTCGTGCGACGATTATGCGAGATCAGGATAAGTACAGCGATTGTCGCCAGATAGGGAAGAGCGGAAAGGAATTGCGAGGGAATTCCGATGCCGAAGGCCTGGGCATGCAACTGGCTGATCGAAACGGCGCCGAAGAGATAGCCGCCGGCAACGAGGCGCCACGGGCGCCATGAGGCGAAAACCACCAGCGCCAGCGCGATCCAGCCGCGCCCGGCCGTCATGTTCTCGACCCATTGCGGCGTGTAGACGAGCGAGAGTTGCGCGCCGGCAAGCCCGGCACAGGCGCCGCCGAACATGACGGCGAGATAACGCGTGCGGATCACATTGATGCCGAGCGCATGGGCCGATGAATGGCTGTCGCCGACCGAACGCAGCTTCAACCCGGCCCGGCTCCTGAACAGGAACCACTGGACGCCGACGACAAGCGCGATCGACAGGTAGAAGATCAGGTCCTGCTGGAACAGAAGCCGGCCGAGGACGGGAATATCGGCAAGCAGCGGAAAAACGATCTGCGGCAGCTTGATGCCCGGCTGGCCGACATAGGCTTCGCCGATCATGCCGGATACGCCGAGGCCAAGGATCGTCATGGCAAGACCGGTCGCCACCTGGTTGGCGACCAGCGACAATGTCAGGAAGCCGAACAGCAGCGAGAACAGGGCGCCCGAGGCAATGCCGGCAAGAATGCCGATATAGGGCGAACCGGTGACCTGCGTCGCCACGAAGGCGCAGGCAGCACCCATCACCATCATGCCCTCGACGCCGAGATTAAGAACGCCGGAGCGCTCGGTAACGAGTTCGCCGAGCGCGGCGATGACGACCGGCGTCGCCGCGGTGATGACGGTGAGGAGGATGGCCTCGAAGATACCCATCAGCGCGCTCCATCCGTTGTGGCGGCAGCTGTGGCGCTGCCTGCCAACTTCGATGCGACAAGCCTGATCCTGTAATGAATGAGCGTGTCGCACGAGAGCACGAAGAACAGCAGGAGCCCCTGGAAGACGCGGGTCACCTTGTCCGAGATCTCGAGCGAGACCTGCACCGCCTCGCCGCCGAGATAGGTCAGCGCCAGAACGAGGCCGGCGACGACGATGCCGAGCGGGTTCAGCCGTCCGAGAAAGGCGACGATGATCGCGGTAAAGCCGTAGCCGGGCGAGATCACCGGGCGCAATTGCTGCATCGCGCCGCTCACTTCGGAAATGCCGGCAAGGCCCGCCAGCGCGCCGGAAAGTAGCATGGAGAACCAGATCATCTTGCGCGACGAAAAGCCGGCAAACCGCCCTGCCCGCTCCGATTGACCGAGCACGGTGATCTCGAAGCCCTTCAGCGTGTAGCGCATCATGAACCAGATCAGGATCGCGGCGAGGATCGCAAAGCCGAAACCCCAATGGGTGCGACCGGATGCGATCATTTCCGGCAAGATGGCGGACGCCTCGAAGGTCCGGGTCTCGGGAAAGTTCAAGCCGCCCGGATTGCGCCACGGCCCGCGCACCAGCCAGTCGAGAAAAAGCTGCGCGACATAGACGAGCATCAGGCTGGTGAGGATTTCGTTGGTGTTCAGATGCGCCTTCAGAAAGGCCGGGATGCCGGCGAACAGCGCCCCGCCGAGCATGCCAAAAAGCATCATCAGCGGCAGCACAAAGGGCGAATTCCACTCATGGAACATCACCGGCAAAATCGAACCGGCAATCGCACCCATGATGAACTGGCCCTCGGCGCCGATATTCCAGTTGTTCGAGCGGTAGCAGACCGAAAGCCCGACCGCGATCAGGATCAGCGGCGCCGCCTTGACCGCCAGTTCGTGCAGCGACCAGACTTCCATCAGCGGCTCGACGAAGAAGCCGTAGAGCGCCGCCACCGGGTTCTTGCCGAGCATCATGAACATGACGGCGCCGCAGACGAGCGTCAACAGAAGCGCGATGAAAGGCGACAGGATCGAAAAGAGCCTGGAAACGTCAGGCCGTTTTTCCAGTTCAATGCGCATGCGCCGTCTCCGCCGTTTCGCTTTTGCCAGGCATGCCACCCATCAACAGGCCGATCTTCTCGCGCGACAATTCGCCGGCCGGATAGATATCCGAAAGCCTGCCTTCGCTGATGACGGCAATCTCTGTCGCCACCTCGAAAATCTCATCGAGGTCCTGGCTGATGACGAGGACGGCGGATCCGGACTTCGCCAGATCGACCAGCGCCTGGCGGATACGGCTGGCAGCGCCCGCATCGACGCCCCAGGTCGGCTGATTGACGACCAGCACCGTCGGCTGGCGATCCAATTCACGCCCGACGATGAACTTTTGCAGATTGCCGCCCGAAAGCGAGCCGGCCGGCGGATTGTCGCCACTCTTGCGCACATCCATCGCCGCCGCGATGCGCTTTGCCGCCATCTTCACCGCGTCCTGCCGGATGATGCCGAGAAAGCCGCCGCCGAGAAAGGCGCGACGGTCGGACTGGCTGCGGGCCAGCACGAGATTGTCGGAGAGGGACAGGGCTGACACGGCCGCGTGACCATGGCGCTCCTCCGGCACGAAGCCGGCCCCCATCAGCCGGCGGGCATTGATGCCGCGCGTGCCGACGGGCTTGTCGGCAATGCGGATGACATCGTCGCCAGGTGCCTGACACTCGCCGGACAGCGCATCGAAGAGTTCGCCCTGGCCATTGCCGGCGACACCGGCGATCGCCAGCACTTCGCCGGCATGGACCTTCAAGGAGATGTCTTTCAGCGAAACCGCAAAGGGTGTCCGCGCAGGTGCCGACAAATGGCGTGTTTCCAGCTTTATCGCGCCCTTGGCATTGGTTCCTTCCGCGCTCACATGCGCCACGTCGCTGCCGACCATCATGCGGGCCAGCGAGGCGGGCGTCTCCTGGCGCGGATCGCAAGTTCCGGTGACGACGCCATGGCGAAGCACGGTCGCGCGGTCGCAGATGCGCTGCACCTCTTCCAGCCGATGGCTGATATAGAGGACCGAGCGGCCCTCGGCCTTCAGCTTTGCCAGCGTCTCGAACAGCCGGTCGGCCTCCTGCGGCGTCAGCACCGAGGTCGGCTCATCGAGAATGATCAGTTTCGGGTTCTGCAAGAGGGCACGGACGATTTCGATGCGCTGGCGTTCGCCGACGGACAGATCGGCCACATGCGCATTCGGGTCGAGCGGCAGGCCATAGGCATAGGACAGGGCCGAGGCCTGCGCGGCGATCTTCGCAAGCGAATGTCCGGGTTCCATCGACAGGGCGATATTCTCCGCGACCGTCAGCGCCTCGAACAGCGAAAAATGCTGGAAGACCATGCCGATCCCGAGTCTGCGGGCAGCACTGGGGCTCGCAATCCGGACCGGCCGGCCCTGCCACAGGATTTCGCCGCTGGTGGGCGCAAGCACCCCGAACAGCATCTTGACGAGGGTCGACTTGCCGGCGCCGTTTTCGCCGAGCAGAGCATGAATTTCGCCCGGCCGGATATCCAGATCGATGGACTTGCAGGCGGCGAACGTGCCGAACAATTTCGTCAGTCGGCCAACGGCCAGCAACGGACCATTGGCGGTTTCTCCCTCAGCCGACACGCTGTCCTCTTTCCCCAGTCTTGCTGCGCCCCGCCCTTCTGGGCCATTCTTCAGGGGATCAGCAGCGTTGTTCCACTTGTTTTTCTTGCTTCGAGATCCGTATGCGCCTGGCCCGCATCGGCAAGCGCATAGGTCTGGTTTATATTGATACGCACTTTGTTTGCTTGCACAACATCGAACAGCGAGTTTGCACATGCTTCCAGCGCCGGACGGGTGGAGACGTAGCTGAACAGGGTCGGTCGCGTCGCATAGAGCGACCCCTTCTGCGCCAGAATGCCGATATTTACCCCTTCGACCGGCCCGGACGAATTGCCGAAGCTGACCCAGAGCCCGCGCGGCTTGATGCAGTCGAGCGAGGCCGGATAGGTGTCCTTGCCGACCGAATCATAGACGACGTCCACGCCGCGACCCTTCGTGATCTCCTTCACCTGGGCGACGAAATCGTCGGTGCGATAGTTGATCACATGGTCATAGCCATGGGCGAGCGCCAGATCGATCTTCTCCTGCGAACCGGCCGTGCCGATGACGGTGGCGCCGAGCGCCTTTGCCCATTGCCCGGCAATGAGACCAACGCCGCCAGCAGCCGCATGAAACAACAAGGTGGTTTCGGGGCCGACCTTGAAA
The DNA here is from genome assembly GCF_001426565.1 of Rhizobium sp. Root482. Classification (GTDB taxonomy): domain Bacteria; phylum Pseudomonadota; class Alphaproteobacteria; order Rhizobiales; family Rhizobiaceae; genus Pararhizobium. Next base: position 169,586 of record NZ_LMFA01000001.1, read on the forward strand.
GTCTGGTTGAGCAGGTATTGCGCCGTCATGCCCTTCAGCATCATCGCCGCCGCCGTCTCCAGCGTAATGCCGTCCGGCACCTTCACCAGGTGCGAAATTCCGATATTCCGCTCGCTCGCATAGGCGCCGTCCGAAGAGGCATAGGCGACCCGGTCGCCGACCGAGAAACCGGTCACGTCGTCGCCGACCGCCGTGATGATGCCTGCCCCTTCCTTGCCGGGAATGAAGGGCAAGCCTTCGGCGGACTTATAGAGACCGGTGCGGAAATAGACGTCGATGAAATTCACGCCGATGGCGCTCTGGCGAATCTGAACCTCGCCGGGTCCTGGCGCCGAAAGCGTCACGCCTTCGAGTTTCAGAACGTCCGGACCGCCGAGCGCGCGTATCATGATGGCCTGTGCCATGAAACCTCCTCAACCCCGTCCAAGCCGGGGAAATATCTGCAGGACAAAACCGATGACATAAAGATAGAGGCCGGTGCCGACGACCCCGGCGACGACCCAATCGGGCGTTTCGAAATGCAGCAGCAACGCATAGCCGCTGAGCACCGACCAGATGGTGAAGACGGCAATATTGAGCGGCCTCAGCCGTCGAACCCGAACCGGATGCAGGAAGCTGATCGGCATGAAGGTGAGGAACACCGAGACGAAGACGACAATCGAGGCGGTCAGTTCGCTGGCCTCGATGACGAACAGGGTGAACACCACCATGTTCCACACCACCGGAAAGCCGGAGAAGAAATATTCGTCCGTCTTCATGCCCATATCGGCATAATAGATGGCGCTCGACATGACGATGGCGCCGGCGGCGACGAAGGACCAGGGCTCGCCGATCATGCCGCTCTGGTAGAGCGCGAAGGCCGGCAAGAGCACATAGGTCACATAGTCGATCACATTGTCGAGCGTATCGCCCGACCAGTTGGGCAGCACTTCCTTGACGCGCAGCTTGCGGGCGATCGGACCGTCTATGCCATCGACCGCCAGCGCCAGGCCAAGCCACCAGAACATATCGACGAATCGGTGCTCGGCCGCGGCGACGACGCCGAGAAAGGCCAGAAACGACCCCGACGCTGTAAGGATATGGACGGAGAAGGCGCGTATTTCGGCGTAGGGCACGCGCTTGTAATTGAAAAACTTCATCGGCAGACGCACCTGTCCTTACTCTGCGCTTCCCCCGAAGCATGCCGAACCGGCCTTGAACCGGCGCATGCTCCCCGCCCATGGCGGCGTGCCGGTAATATGCACCGTTTCCGGTTTGCCGCCAGCAAAAATCCTTAAGCGCTTGAAATGAAGCGCATTCATCTGTGGACGCCTTTCGCAGGCTGCGCCGTTTCACCCCATTTCCTTCGTCACGCCCAAGGACTAGATAAGAGGATCAAAGCCACCCGTAACGGAGCGGATGCCATGCAGCACTTCGAAATCGCCGTTGTCGGCGCCGGACTTGCCGGCTCGCTGGCAGCCCTCGCCTTTGCCGACACCGGCCGCAGTGTCGCGCTGATCGCGCCGGCGCCAGGCCGGCCGGATGGACGCACGACCGCGCTCATGGATCAGTCGCTCGATCTCCTGCGCCGGCTCGGCCTCTGGGAGGCGGTCGCCCCCCTTGCCGCGCCGCTTGCGAGCATGCGCATCATCGACGGAACGGACCGCCTGCTGCGCGCGCCGACGGTGACGTTCCACGCCGCAGAAGTCGGGCTTCAGGCCTTCGGCCATAATATCCCGAATGCGCCCTTCCTCGATCTTCTGGATCGGGAGGCAAGCAAAAGGCCAACGCTGACCCGCATCGTCGCGAGCCTGTCGCAGCTGGATCTCGAGGAAGACAAAGCCCGGCTTTTTCTGGACGACGGCCAGTCCGTGACGGCCGACCTCGTGGTCGGTGCCGACGGCCGGAAATCGGGCGCCCGCGAGGCGGCTGATATCGGCCTGCGAAACTGGTCCTATCCGCAAGCCGCAATCGTCCTCAATTTCAGCCACCAACTGCCGCACCAGAACATCTCGACGGAATTTCACACGGCCCATGGCCCCTTTACCCAGGTTCCCATGCCCGGTGGCCTGCGCTCGAGCCTCGTCTGGGTGCAGAGCCCTGAGGACGCCAAGGCAATGCTTGCCCTGTCCAAGGACGAGCTTTCGCTTGCGGTGGAGCGGCGCATGCAGTCCATGCTCGGCAAGGTTACCGTGGATACGACACCCCAGTCCTTTCCGCTCTCCGGCATGACCGCCAAATCCTTCGGCAAGGGCCGCGTCATCCTCGTCGGCGAGGCCGCACACGCTTTCCCGCCGATCGGCGCGCAGGGGCTTAATCTCAGCCTGCGCGATATAGGCGCGGCGCTATCGCTGCTTGGAACATCCGCCATCGCCGCCGATATCGGCAGCCGCTACGATGCCAAGCGTCGCGCCGATGTATTCACCCGCACGCTCGGCGTCGATCTGCTCAACCGCTCGCTTCTCTCCGATTTCCTGCCCGTGCAGATGTTGCGGGCAGCCGGGCTGCAGGCGCTTGCCAGCATCTCGCCTCTGCGCAACCTGATGATGCATGAGGGCCTCCATCCCGGCAGCGCGCTGACCGGGCTACGCAACGCCCTACGGAAAAAGATCGGCCGGCAAGGCGCCTGAGGCGATGAGATAGAGCAGTGCCGTCACCGTTGCCACGGAGAGAACCGTGGTGATCAGGATCGTCGCCGATGCCCGCTCCTGCCAGACGCCGTATTGCTGACCGATGACGAAGACGTTCGTGGCGGTCGGAAGCGACGCAAGCAGCACCGCCGTCTGCACCCAGACCGGCTCGAAATTTCCGGCAAGGCTCATCACCAGATACATCAGCACCGGATGCAGGATCAGCTTGGCGGGAACGATATAACCGATCTCCGAGGGGATGCGCCTCAATGGCCGCAGGGCCAGCGTCACGCCCATGGCAAACAGCGCGCAAGGAGCGGCCGCTTGCGCCAGATAATCGATCAACCGCTGGACGGCGAGCGGCGGCTGAACCGAAAGGGCCGCCGCCAGCACACCGGCAAGCGTCGATAGGATGAAGGGGTGAAGAAGGATTTTCCGGGCGATCGACAGGACAAGCCGACCGGGCGAACTCCTCTCATCTCCGGCAAGCGCCATCATCGCCGGCGCCACCATGAAATGCAGGACGTTTTCGAAGCAGAAGATCAGCGCCACCGGCACGGCGGCCGGTTCTCCGAGGGCCAGAAGGGCAAGACCCGGCCCCATATAGCCGATATTGCCATAGGCGCCGGCCAGTCCCTGCACGGTGGATTCCGCCAGCGAATTGCGTCGGATCAGATAGCCTGCGGCGAATACCAGGGTGAACACCGTGTAGGTGGCGACGATGGAGGCAAGCACGAAGTCGAACCGGGTCAGCTGCTCGATCGGCGTTTTCGACACGAGCTTGAAGAAAAGCGCCGGCAAGGCCAGATAGATGATGAAGATATTGAGCCAGCCCATCGCATCGCCGGCGCCCTCGCCGGCCGGATTGCGCGCGAACCGGGCCGTCAGATAGCCAAGGAGGATCAGGCCGAAAAACGGCAGCACCAAACCGGATATTTCGGCCATGTCTTGCGGATCCCCTGTTTGAAGATCCGGCTTAGCCGATTTGCATCAGCACTGGAAAGGTTTCCTGGAACCAGATCGCCATGGAACTGATGAAACCGAACACGAAGGCGAGCCCGGCCAGGATCAGGAACACGCCCATCAGCTTTTCCATCAGGCCGAGATGCCGGCGGAAACGCGACAGGCACGACATGAAGGCACCGGAAAAGCCGGCGGCGATCCAGAACGGAATGGCAAGCCCCAGTGAATAGACTGCAAGCAGCACAGCCCCGTCGGACACCGTTTCGCGGGCGGCGGCCACGCCAAGGATCGTGCCGAGAACCGGGCCGATGCAGGGCGTCCAGCCGAAGGCGAAGGCAAGCCCCATGATATAGGCGCCGGACAGTGTCGCCGGCTTGCCGCCGCCCTGGAAGCGCGCTTCGCGCCCCAGGAGCCCGATGCGGAAAACGCCTAAGAAATGCAGGCCCATGATGATGATGACAATACCGCCGAGGCGCGAAAGAATATCGATGTGCTGGCGAAGCACCAGCCCGATTCCCGAGGCGCCGGCGCCGAGCGCGATGAAGACGGTGGCAAAACCGAGCGTGAACACGAAGGCGGCGCCGAATACTGCGCGCCGTGTACCAGCTGTCCCCACCACCGCCTCGCCGCCGCGAAACTGATCGACGGAAATGCCGGCCATGTAGCAGAGATAGGGCGGCACCAGCGGCAGCACGCAAGGGGAAAGGAAGGAAAGGGCGCCGGCCAGAACGGCGGTCCACAGGGAAATATCAGCGATCGACACCAGTCAGCAACTCCAAGCCGGCAACATGCCCGCGCTCTCTTAGCGCCGATGCGGCGGCCGGACCAATCACCTTTTGGCGATCTTGCCGCAAATCGCCGAATTTGCGTTTTCAGCCCTTTTTTGGGTTGACCCAGACAACCCCGCTGTGCATATGTCCGCCCACTTCCACCGGCATCAAGCCCGGTCCTGGGAGAGCGTAGCTCAGTCGGTAGAGCAACTGACTTTTAATCAGTAGGTCCAGGGTTCGAATCCCTGCGCTCTCACCAAAAAATCAATAAAATCAGCTAACTACAGAAACCATCGACGGCAATACGGATTTCGCGCCCAAGGCTAGAAACCTTCATGCCGGCGTGTTTACAGGTCTGTTCTTCATCGCAAGGAACATTCTCCTCGGGAGATAGGGCCTTTTCCCGTGTCCATCTCGCCGTGAATCCGCAGTCATTTTCGCCCTTGTTTTCCTGTATCAGGCGGTTCACCTGGGATTGCCCCTGTGACAATTTGCCGGAGGCAGGATTGAGCGGCGAGACGGAGGAACTCATGACGATACGAACAGGCCGTTGCCTTTGTGGCGCGGTGAATTATCAGGTCGAGGGCGAGCCGCTGCGTGCGGGCCTTTGCCATTGCCGCAATTGCAAGAGGGAAAGCGGTTCGTCCTTTACCAGCTACGGCGTCTGGCCGCGCGCGGCATTCAGCAGTTCAGGAAACGTCGCGACCCATGCGGGCCAAAGCTTCTGCCCGGCCTGCGGATCGCCCCTTTTCGGACTGAGCGACGGCGAGGCGGAGATCAAGCTCGGCAGTCTCGATGGGGCGCCTACCGATATCGAACCGACCTATGAACTCTGGGTGAAGCGGCGCGAAAGCTGGCTGCAACCGCTGCCGCATGCGGAGCAGTTCGACGAGGACAGGATATAGCACAGATTTGACGGGCCTTGGGCCCAGCCGCGTTGTCAGTTCAACGAAAGAGAGCTGACAGAAGAACCGGCATCGACAGAACGGGTAATCGCCCCACTTCTTTCATTGCTCCGCTTCACGCTCGCCGGCGTGACCGTCACGCTCTCGGTCGGCGGGTTTTCCAGCATCAGGATCGGATCTGGATTTGACGGCGGCCTGCAGGCGACCGACGGCATAGAGCACGGTCAGGCCGGCGGTCAGCGCGAAGATGGCGATCAGCCAATGGCCGAAACCGAGCGCAAGGCCGATGGCGCCGGCAAGCCACATTCCGGCACCCGTCGTCAGCCCGCGCACCTCGCCGCGCGACAGCACGATCGTGCCCGCCGCCAGGAAAGCAACACCGGCGGTCACCGCCTCGACCACGCGCAAGGGATCGATCCGCACCTGCCCGTCCGAAAGACCCGGCATATGAACGCTCTCGATCGAAATGATCGCAAAGACGGCCGAGGCAAGGCTGATTAGGATGTGGGTCCGCAGGCCCGCAGCCTTGTCGCGCGCCTCGCGTTCGAAGCCGATGAGCCCTCCAAAGAAGATCGCCCCGCAAAACCGGGCAATGATCACTGAATAGGGAATTTGGGTGACGGGGAATATATCGGCAATAATCTGGTCCATGGCGCCAGAACGCACGGGTAAAAACTTGGTTCCCGCAGCAGCGCCCGCCTCTGCTCGCCGTCGGCATGAAACCGAACACGTCCAAGGACGGGAACCAATGCCGACATTGCACGTTACCGCTGCAGTCTACCGGAAAGTCACGCGCGGCCGCTGCCGCGCTCAACGGAGGAAAGTCACATGCTGCGCGCTGGTCTTCTTTGGTTCATGGGTGTGCCCTTGGTCGTCGTCATCCTGATCTGGATGTTCTATTTCTAGTTTGGAGATGAACATGACCCCTTCTCCCTTCGAAAGCGGCGCCGAGATACGCCAGTCCGAATACCGCCAGTTCATGATCCGCGAACTGTTGATCTGGATGATCGGCGTGCCGGTGCCCATCGCCGCCGTCATCGGTTTTTTCGTCCTGTAAGCAATCCGTTTATCCAGAACAAAAACGTCCGATCTGAAACGAAGCCTCTTGCGGTTTGGCGAAGATCATTCTAAACCCCGGCCATCGTTCGGTTATCGGGCGTGTGAGGCCTCGTGGCGGAGTGGTGACGCAGAGGACTGCAAATCCTTGTACCCCGGTTCAATTCCGGGCGAGGCCTCCAAACAAATCACCAATTGTTCCCAATCCATTACGGCGAATGTCTAGCCTCTATATGAGGTCTATTCTGAAACGAGACGTCGCCGCGTTATGAACCGATATCGGCAGTCCTTTCAGCTTTTTCACCCGTACGAAACGCACCGCCGGGCAAAACCCGCGATCCGCACTGCCGGCTTCTCTTCGTCGCCCGCCGAGACTGGCTGGGTCAGTGATAGTAGAAGCATTGGCAATCGGCCTTGCTGTCGTCGGGCGCGCTCCAGACGCGCACGGCAAGCTTCTTGGCGGTCCCCTCCTCCATCAGCCGCAACCCAAGGAGAGACGTCGCCGCGAGCTTCGGGTTGATCGCATCGACCTCGACCATCGCGCCGACCTGATGGACGCCCTGCTTCGGAGTCCAGGTGAAAAACTGCACGCTGTAATGCATCGCGTTCTCCTTCGCGTCCGCTTGCGTCCGAAAATCCGGCGCGGTTCCGCATGCGCTCCCGTTGCCGGCAGAACTGCCTGCGCGGCACAGGATGTCACGATTATAGCAGATTTTCCTGAAATGCGATATTTCTCCGGCGCCCGGTATCACCGCACAAAGGGCGCCGCAAACAGCATCTTGACGAAGATCGTCGCGACGGCTCACAAGCGTGCTGAGCCGCGGAGGGGCGCGAATAGAAAAACCCCCGGCCTTTCGAGCCAGGGGTCTGTTATCTTCGATCGACGCGATGGCGCCGGAGGCAAAAGGCCTCAATGTTCCTTGTTGGAATAGACCGACTTTTTCGTCAGGTAGATCAGGCCGGTAAAGATCAGCAGAAAGATCATCACCATGAACCCTGTCCGCTTGCGGGCTTCCAGATGCGGCTCTGCGGCCCACATCAGGAAAGCTGCGACGTCGTGCGAATACTGCTCGACCGTCTGCGGCGCGCCGTCGTCATAGGTTACCTGGTCATCGGAGATCGGCGGTGCCATGGCAAGTGCCGAGGCGTTGGCGAAATAGGGATTGTAATGCGTGCCCTCCGCCACTTCGACGCCGGCCGGCGGCTCCTGGTAGCCGGTCAGCAGCGCATGGATATAGTCCGGGCCGCCTTCCTGGTACTGCGTGAACATATCGAAGATGAAGGTCGGGAAACCGCGCTCGATGCCGCGTGCCTTGGCGATCAGCGAGAAATCAGGCGGAGCCGCGCCATTGTTGGAGGCCGCGGCTGCTTCCCTGTTCGGGAAGGGCGACGGGAAATGATCCGAAGGCAATGCCTTGCGGGTAAACATCTCGCCATCGGCGTTCGGGCCATCCTCGACTTCGTAATTCGCTGCGAATGCCTTTACCTGGGCTTCCGAATAACCAAGGTCTCCCAGCGTGCGGAAGGTGACCAGGCTCATCGAATGGCAGGCGGAACAGACTTCGGTATAGACTTTCAGACCGCGTTGAAGCTGGCCCTTGTCGTAATGGCCGAAGGGGCCGGCGAAGCTCCATTCCTGCTGTTCGGGCTTGTGGATCGGGAAGTGCGGCGTGCCGCCGTGGTCTTCCGTCGCCCCTGCCTCGGCCTTGTGTTCACCCTCCTGGGCGAACACCTGACCGGCGCCGAGGCCGACGACGACTGCGAGCGAAAGAATGCCTGCAACGAGCTTTTTCATCTGTGTGGGTTCCTTAATCTTCGCTGTCGGCATCACACGGCAACCGGCTTCTTCGCGGCCCGTTTTTCCAGCACCGCCTCGGTGATGGAATTGGGGATGCGCTTGGGCGTCTCGATCAGGCCGAGAAGCGGCATGATGACAAGGAAGAAGCCGAAATAATAGAGCGTGCCGAGCTGCGACATCACCACATAGAGACCTTCGGCAGGGCGCGACCCGAGCCAGCCGAGCAGGATGGAGTTGATGACGAAGAGCCAGAAGAACAGCTTGTACCAGGGGCGGTAGACGGCGGAGCGAACCTTGGACGTATCGAGCCAGGGCACGAAGAACAGGACGATGATCGCACCGAACATCACGAGCACGCCGCCGAGCTTGCTGTCGATCGGGCCGACATTGAAGGTGATGGCGCGCAGCATCGCGTAGAACGGCAGGTAGTACCATTCAGGAACGATATGGGCGGGCGTCTTCAGCGCGTCGGCCGGGATATAGTTGTCGGGATGGCCGAGGAAGTTCGGCATGTAGAACACGAACCAGGCGAAGACCAGTAGGAAGACCGAGATGCCGAGCGCGTCCTTGAGGGTCGCATAGGGCGTAAACGCGACGGTATCCGTCTTCGTCTTCACTTCGATGCCGGTCGGGTTGGTCTGACCGGTGACATGCAGCGCCCAGATATGCAGGACGACGACGCCGGCGATCATGAAAGGCAGCAGGTAATGCAGCGAGAAGAAGCGGTTGAGCGTCGGCTGATCGACGGCAAAGCCGCCAAGCAGGAACTGCTGGATCCATTCACCGACCAGCGGGAAGGCCGAGAAGAAACCGGTGATGACGGTCGCGCCCCAGAAGGACATCTGGCCCCAGGGCAGGACATAGCCCATGAAGCCGGCAGCCATCATCAGGAGATAGATGACGACGCCGAGGATCCAGAGAATTTCACGCGGCGCCTTGTAGGAGCCGTAATAGAGACCACGGGCGATATGCAGATAGACGGCGATGAAGAAGAAGGAGGCGCCGTTGGCATGCATGTAGCGCAGCAGCCAACCGTGATTGACGTCGCGCATAATCTTTTCGACGGAGTTGAAGGCAACCGACGTCTCGGCAGTGTAGTGCATCGCGAGCACGACGCCGGTCAGGATCTGGACGATCAACATGACCGAAAGCATGGCACCGAACGTATAGGCATAGTTGAGGTTGCGCGGGACCGGATAGGAAACGAAGCTGTCATGGACGAGCCGCGGCAGCGGCAGGCGCGAATCCACCCATTTTTCGATACCGGTCGTAGGCGTGTAGGTTGAATGATCACCACTCATAATCAGTATTCCCCTCAACCGATCTTGATAACTGTGTCAGACGTGAACGCGAAGGTCGGAACCGCCAGATTCTGGGGCGCCGGACCTTTGCGGATACGGCCGGCCGTATCGTAGTGCGAACCGTGGCAAGGACAGAACCAGCCGCCGAAATCGCCGGCCTGGCCGAGCGGCACGCAGCCCAGATGGGTGCACGAGCCGATCATGACGATCCAGTTTTCCTTTTCCTTGCCGGCGGAGCGGTCAAGATCGGTTGCCTGTGCATCGGCCGGAAGATTGGCATTTCGCGCCACGGGATCCTTCAGATCGGCAAGCTCGACGGCATTGGCCTCTTCGACTTCCTTGTCGGTGCGGTTGCGGATGAACACCGGCTTGCCGCGCCACTTCGCCGTCAGCGACATGCCGGGCTCAAGGCTCGAGACATCGACCTCGATCGAGGCCAGCGCCAGCGTCGAGGCATCGGGCCGCATCTGGTCGATGAACGGCCAGGCCACCGCGATGGCACCGACGGCGCCGGCCATGCCGGTCGTCAAATACAGGAAATCGCGGCGAGTGGGCTCGCCCAGGGTTTCGCTTGATGTCTCGTGTTCGCTCACGGCTAAACCATCCTCTCACGCATGTTTGCGGAAACCGCACTGTCCCCGGCGTGTATTTCGCGCCCCGTGCCGACACTTGAGCGAAAGAACAGCGCCAAATCAATAAGCCGATGGACGAAAAAGGAGAAAACTTTCGCCTTTCCGCCATCCATAAAACCGGGCGAACCCCTCCCCTTCGGCAAGCGGCAGATTCCCCGGCAATCCGGCGCGTTCTATGCTTGATCGCCGGGGTTGTCCAGTCTTGAGGGGGACGGGTGAGCCAGAATGTCGCGGGAAAACCGAAGCTGATGTTCCCAAACCGCTTTTCCCGCTCGAATGGCGCTAGAGGACCGGTTTGCGGGCGCTAGGGTGCTATCAGCGAGCGGCTATTCGGCGGCCGCGTCGCCCGCCAGGAAACCGCCGGACTGGCGCGTCCAGAGATCGGCATAGAGCCCGCCTGCGGCGATCAGTTGTTCATGGGTGCCGTCTTCGACGATCCGCCCCTGATCCATGACGATCAGCCGGTCGAGGGCGGCAATAGTCGACAGGCGGTGGGCAATCGCCAGCACCGTCTTGCCGCGCATCAGCCGGTCCAGATTGGACTGGATCGCCGCCTCGACTTCCGAATCGAGTGCCGAGGTGGCCTCGTCGAGCACGAGGATCGGCGCATCCTTCAGCATCACCCGGGCAATTGCGATACGCTGGCGCTGGCCACCGGAAAGCTTGACGCCGCGCTCCCCGACATGGGCATCGAAGCCGGTTCGGCCGCGCTGGTCCTCGAGCCGCTCGATGAAGTCGAGCGCCTCGGCCTTGCTCGCCGCCGCTCTCAAATTGTTCTCGTCGGCGTCCGGCCGCCCGAACAGGATATTGTCGCGGATCGAGCGATGCAGGAGGGAGGTGTCCTGGCTGACGACGCCGATCTGCATGCGCAGCGTTTCCTGCCGCACAGCGGCGATATCCTGGCCGTCGATGAGGATACGGCCGGCTTCCAGGTCGTAGAATCGCAGGAGGAGGTTGACCAATGTGGTCTTTCCGGCACCGGACCTGCCGACGATGCCGATCTTCTCCCCGGCGCGAATGTCCAGCGACAGGTCGTCGATGATGCCGCTGCCCCGGCCATAATGGAAGCGGATGTTCTCGAAGCGGATGACCGGGTTCCTCACGACAAGGGCTGTCGCCTCCGGCCGATCGACCAGTTGGATCGGCTGGGAGATCATTTCGGCGGCGTTCTGGATCGTGCCGATATTGCGCATGATGCCGTTGAACTGCACCATCATCCGGCTCAAAAGGAAATTCAGCCGCAGAACCAGCGCCAGCGTGAAGGCGACGGCGCCCGAACTGATCAGGCCCGACAGCCAGAGATGAACGCTCAGCCCCGCCATGGTGACGATCATGATCCCGGAAAGGAAGGCCATGGAGGCTCGCACCCCGGTGATGAACCGGGTAAAGCGCATGATGCTGTCCTGGAAGATATCGAAGCCCTGGCGCATATAGCGGTCGTTTTCCTCGTCGCGCGCAAAGAGCTTCAGGGTCTGCATATTGCTATAGGCATCGACCATGCGGCCGCTGAGCATCGAGGAGGCTTCAGCCGTCTCGCGCGAATGCTGGCGAATCCGCGGCACGAAATAGCGGGCGAGAAAGGCAAAGCCGATCAGCCAGAAAAGGACCACGATCGCAAGCGAGGCATCGAGCTGCCCGACCAGCACGAGGGTCGAGACCGAATAGATGCCGACGAACCAGACGCTTTCCATCAACGAGGTCACGACATCGCCAACCGCCTGCCCGCCCGACCAGACCTTGGTGACGATGCGCCCGGAAAAATCGTTCTGGAAAAAGGACAGCGATTGCCGAGCGACATGGAGATAGGATTGCCAGCGCACCAGATTGTAAAAGCCGGGCGTAATCACCTGCTGGTCGATCAGCGACATCGCGAGCGAAACCACGAAGCGGACGACGCCGATCAGCACGACCATGCCGAACAGTTCGGCCCCGTGCGCGTCGAGCAGTCCTTTCCAGCCATCGCCCGGCTTGACCGTTGCGAGGATGTCCACGACCCGACCGACGAACCAGAACAGCGTCGCCTCGATGGCCGCCGTCATGCCGCCGAGCACGAGCATGGCGACAAAGGGCGCCTTGGCCTGCCTTATGTAGAACCAGACATAGGCCGCCAGCCGCTCCGGCGGCTGCAGTCCGCCCTGCGCGGCAAAGGACTGGATCCAGTTTTCAAACGGGGCAAAGAGGGCGCGCAGAAACATAGGTTCGATATAGGAGGATTCGCGCCAGGAACAAACGGCGACTGCCAGATAAAGTGCCGGCCACGCGAAACCGTCATCCATTCCGGACGGTTCCGCCCAGCCGCCGCTCAATCGTCTTCGTGATCGGACGCGGGATAGATGCAGAAATCCGCTTCATAGCCAAGGGCCGAAACCAGCGCCATGGTCGAGGGTTTCAGGCCAAAGCTCAGTTCCGCCGTTCTGCCCAGATCGACATAGACGGCGATCCTGATGCCGTGACCATGGCCGATGGCGCGCAAGGCCGACAGCTGCGCCGCATAGGCATCGACATGGCGCGCGACAAAGACGCTGGCATCGACCCCCTCGCCTGCCAGCTGCGGCGGTTCAGCAAGGAAGCCGCCATTCTTGCCGCACCGGCAGGACCAATTCGGGTTGGCCTCCATGAAAAGGTCGAAAGCGCCTTTGTGCTCGCCCTTGATCAGGACGTCGAATTCAAACTCGATATCGCTCACAATGATCGTCCCCAAAAAGGGTGGGAAGACGGGAAGCGGCCTATTCGGCCGCCTCCCCCTTGGCGGATGCGCCTTGGCTGTCATCGGCGATGAACCCGCCCGACTGGCGCGACCAGAGATCGGCATAGAGCCCGCTTTTCGCCACCAGTTCGGCATGGCTGCCGGTTTCGGCGATCGCGCCTGCTTCCAGGATCACCAGCCGGTCCATTTCCGTCAGCGTCGACAGGCGGTGGGCAATCGCAATGACCGTCTTGCCGGCCATCAGGGCGAACAGGTTTTCCTGGATCGCCGCCTCGACTTCCGAATCGAGCGCCGAGGTCGCCTCGTCAAGCACCAGGATCGGCGCATCCTTGAGGAAGACCCGGGCAATGGCGATGCGCTGGCGCTGGCCGCCCGACAGTTTCACGCCCCGCTCGCCGACCTGCGCATCCAGCCCCCTTCGGCCCTCGTTGTCCTCGAGCAACTGGATGAACTCCCAAGCATTGGCGCGTTTCGCCGCGGCGATGATGTCGGCATCCGCCGCCCCCGGATGACCGTAGGCGATGTTGTCGCGGATCGAACGGTGCAACAGCGACGTATCCTGCGTAACGACGCCGATCTGGGCGCGCAAACTGTCCTGGGTGACCGTAGAAATATCCTGCCCGTCGATGCGGATCGTGCCCGATTCCAGATCGTAGAAGCGCAGGAGCACGTTCATCAGCGTCGTCTTGCCGGCGCCTGATCGGCCGACAAGCCCGATTTTCTCGCCCGGCGCGACAGTGAGCGAGAGGTTGTCGATCACGCCCTTGTCCTTGCCGTAGTGGAAGCGGACGTTCTCGAACGCGATCGCCCCTTGCGGGGCTTTCAGGACCGTCGCATCCTCAGCGTCGATGATATCGTGCGTCTTGGTCATCATGCCCATGCCGTCATAGACGGTGCCGATATTTTCAAACAGCGCCGAGACTTCCCACATCACCCATTGCGACATGCCGTTGATGCGCATGGCAAGGGCCACGGCAATGGCAATCGAGCCGACGGAGATCGCACTGGTCAGCCAGAGATGAATGCCGAGTGCTGCGATCGAAAACAATGCGATGCAGTTGTTGGTATAGACCAGCACATGAAACAGCGTCACCTTGCGCATCTGCCGGTGCACGGTCTGCAGGAAGCCGTCCATGCTTTCCTTGGCATAGGTCTCCTCGCGGCCGGCATGCGAAAACAGCTTCACCGTGGCGATATTGGTGTAGCTGTCGACGATCCGCCCCGTCATCATCGAGCGCGCATCGGCCTGCTCCTTGGAAATCTTGCGCAGGCGCGGAACGAAGTGGACGACGATGCAGACATAGACGGTGATCCATACCACCAGCGGCGCCAGAAGCCGCCAATCTGCCGCCGCGACGACGACCAGCATCGAGACGAAATAGCTGACCACATAGACGAAGACGTCGAGGATCTTCATCACCGTTTCACGCACCGCCAGCGAGGTCTGCATGACTTTGGTGGCCACGCGCCCAGCGAACTCATTGGCAAAGAAGGTCATGCCCTGTCGCAGCAGATAGCGATGCATCTGCCAGCGCGCGATCATCGGATAATTGCCGAGCAAGACCTGGTGCATGATCAGCGAATCGAACGCCACCACGGCGGGCAGCCCGACCAGGATGAGCGCGCCCATCCAGAAAAGCCTGGTGCTCTCCGTTTCGAGAAAAGTGTCGCGATTGGCGAGCGACAGCCAATCGACCACATTGCCGAGAAACTGGAAGAGTGCGACCTCGCCAATGGCGATCAGCATGGTGCAGAACGCCATGATCAGCAGCCAGGGTGCCGCCGGCTTCGTATAGTGCCAGCAGAAGGCGAACAGTCCCTGCGGCGGCACCGTCGGCGCGTCGGCGGGATAGGCATCGAGGCGGGATTCAAACCAGCCAAACATGAAAAAGCTCCTTCAGGAAATCTTCAGGAAGAAAAACGGCGATACCGCATTCATCGGTTCAATAATCGGACCGGAAAACAACTCGATCACACACGCGAGAGAGGTCGTCCGGAAAGCGGGCGGTCTGGCGCGGTCGTACCAAATATAAGGAAAGGCGCGAGACCGGTCAGTCCATCAGGACTGGTGACACAGCCTGGAGGTTGATGATCATTAGGAAATCCATGCATGCCTCCGTCGGTTCGCGTTGAAGATGTGGGCAGACTTAGAGGCTTTTGTCGGGCCACGCCAGATTGTCGCAGGCAGATTTTTCCAGTTTTCCCGCTCCCATTGGTTTCTGTTGCCATTACGGCACAGATTGATTAGGGCCTGTGATGAACGCCATAAGCATTGTTGATATGACAGCTCTTCCCCTGCGCATTGCCCTCTACCAGCCGGATATCGCCGGCAATACCGGCACGATCCTGCGTCTTGCGGCCTGTCTCGGGCTTTGCGTCGATCTCATCGAGCCTGCCGGCTTCGACCTGTCCGATCGAAACCTGAAACGCGCCGGCATGGATTATCTCGCCGCCGTGACGCTGACGCGCCATGTCAACTGGGAACGTTTTGAGGAAGCGCGGATCAATGCAGGACGCCGGCTTATCCTTGCCTCCACCAAGGCGGCCGTACCCTATACCCGGTTTCGCTACCAACCCGGCGACACCCTCCTGTTCGGTCGTGAAAGCGCCGGTGTTCCAGATCATGTCCATGACAGGGCCGAAGCGCGCGTCGTCATTCCGATGGTCGAGGGCCAGCGCTCGCTGAATGTCGCGATGTCGGTCGCGATGATCACGGGCGAAGCCATCCGCCAGCTATCGGCCTGACCACCACGCTTTCCTCTCACGCCGCAACGCCGCCATAGGCATCGGCCATCCGTGCCGCTCGGAGCGCCCTTGCCCACCATTTCAGCCGGCGCAGCATCACTGTCAGGCTGGCCGTTGCCGCCTTTGCATTGATCGGCGTGCCAGTGGCGTCGAATTGCTTCCAGACGCTGGAAAAACTCACGCCGTCACGGATCGGGACCGCGTGCAACCCAGCGAAGACCTGACGCAATTGCTCGACCGCCCGCAATCCGCCGGAGACGCCGCCATAGGAGATGAAGGCGACCGGCTTGGCGTGCCAGGGCTCGTAGACGCTGTCGATCAGTTCCTTCAATGCGGCCGGATAACCGTGATTATATTCCGGGGTGACGATGATGAACGCGTCAGCTTCGCCGATCCGCTCCTCGATGAGCGCCGCATTCATCGCAGCGTCGTCGAGACCGTCCTTGAGCTGCATCGGATCGACCAGAACGACGCGGATACCGCTTTCGGCCCAGAGTTCGGTCAGGACCCAGTTGACGACGGTGTCGCAGAAGCGGCCCTGCCGCACGCTGCCATAGACGACGGCGATGGTCATTTTGTCGTTCATGTCTCGAAATGCTCCGTTGCTGATCGAATGGAGCGCATGTTATAGAACCTCAATAATAGTTGAGGTCAAGCACACAATGGAAAAAAGCAATGTTATCGTTCCGCGTCGGGATCTGACCGTCGGCGAGGTTGCCGCGCGCAGCGGCGTCGCCGTCTCCACGCTGCATTTCTACGAGGCCAAGGGACTGATCGGAAGCACGCGCAGCCAGGGCAACCAGCGCCGCTATCCCCGCAGCGTGTTGCGCCGCATCGCCGTCATCCGTATCGCGCAGCGCACAGGGATTCCGCTGGCCGAAATCCGAAAGACCCTGTCTTCGCTGCCCGACGACCGGCCGCTGCTCGCCAGCGACTGGGAGCGTCTGTCGGCCAGCTGGAATGCGGACCTGACGGATCGCATCGACAGGCTGACGGCGCTACGCGACCAGCTCACCTCCTGCATCGGCTGCGGTTGTCTCTCGATGCGTGATTGTCCCTTGCGCAACCCTTATGACGAATTGTCGGAAAAAGGCTCCGGCGCCTATCTTCTGGAACATCCGGGCGAGGATATTGATGAGAAGGGAAAGAAGGAGAAGGGAAAAAAGAAAGCGCTCGCAGCCGATTGAGCCGGCAGCGGGTCAATCGGCGCTCGGCAGGCGGCGCATGGTGAACTCGATCTCGTCGCCCTCCAGTTGCCGCCAGCTTTCGACCTCGGTCCAGTAGGCGGCCTTTGGCCAGGCGTCGAACCATTCCTGTGCTTTCGCGCGGGCACGGCTGCGATCGAGCCGGAAAGTTTCGCGCACGAAAGGGCCGCCGCCGCTGGCGGCCGTTTCGCGGCGATGCCGGACAATCTGTTTTCGCAGTCCCTCGAGCGGCGGGCCTGTCGGAATTCTTGCCATGAGCTCACCTTTCATCAGTGGAGCCGCAACAGAAAGATAATCGCAGGAGAGAGCTTTTGCGAGTCGGAAATGCGACGCCCGCACCTGCGGCAAATGCGTCGCTACCAAGCGCGCGGTTGCCAGGCGCAACAAAAATATGAAACGTGGGCGCAAAGGCGAATCGGCGGTTTCTCGCCGTTCAAGCTCCTGCCAACAGGATGATCTCCATGGAAAGACCGGATCTGCCGCAAGGCCTGCCTGCGGATATCGAAGACAAGAAGGCCAAGGCACGCGCCTGGTTCGAGAGTTTGCGGGATGCGATCTGCACCGCCTTCGAGACCATAGAGGACGAGCTTGCCGGCCCTTTGTCGGATCGACAGCCGGGCCGCTTCGTCGGCAGGGACTGGAGCCGGAACGAGGGTCTTGGCGGCGGTGGGCGCATGTCGATGATGGAAGGCCGCGTCTTCGAAAAGGTCGGCGTCCATACATCGACGGTCCACGGCGAGTTTTCTCCCGAGTTCCGCAGCCAGATTCCCGGCGCGAATGAGGATCCGGCCTTCTGGGCCTCGGGCATCTCGCTGATCGCCCATCCCGTCAATCCCAATGTGCCCGCCGTTCACATGAACACCCGCATGGTCGTCACCACCAGCCACTGGTTCGGCGGCGGTGCCGACCTTACCCCCCTGCTCGACCGGCGCCGGGTGGCGAGCGACCCGGACACGATGCTGTTTCATCGCGGCCTGGAAATCGCCTGCAATCGCCATCCAGTCGCGGACTATTCCCGGTTTAAGCAATGGTGCGACGAGTATTTCTTCCTCAAGCACCGCAACGAACCGCGCGGCACCGGCGGCATCTTCTACGACTGGCAGCACTCGAGCGAGGATAAGGGCGGCTGGGAGGCCGATTTCGCCTTCACACAGGATGTCGGCCGCGCCTTCAGCCTGATCTATCCGAAGATCGTGCGCGCGAATTTCAACAAGCCCTGGACGGAGGAGGACCGCGACGAGCAACTGGTCCGTCGCGGCCGCTATGTCGAATTCAACCTGCTCTACGACCGGGGGACGATCTTCGGCCTGAAGACCGGCGGCAATGTCGATTCGATCCTGTCATCGATGCCGCCAGTGGTTCGCTGGCCCTGACCGCATCTGTCGTACAAAAATCCGGTCGCGAAAACGACCGGATTTTTTATACGGCGGAATACTCCTTAATCGCAAATCTTCACCTTCTTGACGTGGAGATTGCCCCACTTGTCCCACTTCTTCACCTTCTTGATGATGCAGGACGGCTCGTAGTATCCGCCATAGTAGCCGCCGTCATGAACGTTGAGGCCGAAGTGGCCGTAACCGTGTCCATGATGACCGTGGCCAAAGCCGATGCTGAAACCGCCGGCCTGCGAAGGTGCGGTGAAGGTAAGGACGGCGATGCTGGCAACGGCGGCAGACATGATGAATTTGCGCATGTGACTTCTCCTCTGTCGGTTGCGGATGAGCCCGTCTCATCCAGAGACCCGACTGTCTCACAGGGCGCGTGCCGGCGCTGTTTCGGATGGAACAGGCCTGAACAAAAGCGTTTCAAGCGCGTTGAGGGCAGACCAGCAAAGGGAGAATGCAGCCATGGTCTTCAAGGAACGCACATTTCACGGAGAAAGCCCTGAAGAGATCTTTCCGCAGGATTATGCCGATCTCGAAACGCGGGTTGCCGACTGCCTGACAGCTACCGATGGCCTTGATGCCTCCGATGTAGCCGTGGTTGCCAAGGGCAATATGATCCTTTTGACGGGAACGGTCGCAACGCCGGAGGAAGCAGACAGGGCGGAGGAAGCCACGGCTTCGGTTGAAGGCGTGGACGAAGTGGTCAACCGGATCTCGGTCGTGGCGTTCAGATAGAGGCGAGTGTCCAGCTGACGATTTCGCCGGACACCTGTGCAAAGGCAGCGTCGAGCGCCTTGATGAAGGCGGGGTTTCCGCTCCCCTTGACCGGCACTGTCGCGCGGAATGCCTTTTGCGCACCCACTGTGCCATTGCGATCATTGAGCAACTTTGCGAAAATCTCCACCACCGCCATATCGGCGCCTTCGGTGGAGATTTCGAACGACCGGATTTCGCTGATCACCTGGTAGTCGATCGCGAGCCCCTCGCCCGGCTTGCCGACGCCGCCGACCTTGCCGGTATTCTCGAACGCCTGGACGAGCTTGACCTGGACCATTCTCGGCAGGCGGTCGCTCCATTGCGATTTTGCCAGATATTGCAGTTCCGAACCCGAAAGCCGGATGACCACCTGGTCGCTGTCGAGCGCCTTCAATGCGGTTGGCTCAGGAACAAGGATCTGCTTGCCGGTGGATGCGCGTCCCTCGATAAGCGGCGAGGCCGACAGGCTATAGGTGTCATTGTTCGCCTTGCCACCGCAGGCGACAAGCATTGTGCTCACAGCCAGGATGACGCAGGCCCGGATCAACCCCGCCTTTCGAACACACAGAACACCCGGAAGTTTCATTCAGACATTACCCTTCACCGATTCCCAGCAACTTAGACGGTGGTCCGGCCAAGACAAGCCGAAAAGCACCTGTTCCGCTCCCTGGGCGGTAAAAACCCGACGGGGATTGCAGGCCTGCAACGCCAGCGGCCCCGCCCGCCTCTTGCGCATGGCGCAGGCGGGGTGAATGCCGGACCAGCCTCAGCGGCGCACGCGTCCATCATATTGTTTCACCCTTTCGCCGCCGAACAGAAGACGCTGCGGATCCTTGTCGAGGGTGGAGATGGTCGTGTCGAGCGTCTTCACCGCGCGGCGCGTCTCACCGACCAGCGCCTCTATATCGCGCAGGCCGGAGCCGGAGAAGCGCTTGAGGTTTTCGGCGATCGGGCCGATCTGCGCATTCAGGTTGTCGGCCACCCGCCGGAACGAGGCGAGCGTCGCACGCGCATCCGCCGACAACGAGGGTGCGTCGGCATCGCCGAGAAAGCCGTCGAGCTTCACCAGGATGCCATCGACCCGGCTGGAGGCGGCATTCAGCTTGTTGGCCATCTGCGTCGCGTCGGTGATCGCCTGGTCGATATCGGTCCGGCGGCCGTTGATGCTTTCGGCGAACGAACTGATCGAAGCGACAGCCTTGCGGGCATCGGCGCTGGCCGCCGACACGTCGTTGACGATGCCGCCGACCTTCTGGCTGTCGACGGCAGCGATCAGCGTATCGACACGGTCAAGCGTCGCGGTGGCGTTCTGGCCGAACCGCTCGTATGTCTCGGCCGTGCGCTTGAAAGTGGCGATGGTGTCGGAAACGCTGCTGGAGGCGGCGCTCAGATCGCTGCTCATCTTCTCGACATTGCTGACGATATGATCGATCTTCTGCGGATCGACGGATTTCACCAGGATATCGGCGGAGGTGAGCGTCGAATCGAGTTTGCCGGCGGCGGCCGTGATCGACGTCGACAAGGCACTGACGCTCGTCAGGAACTGGTCTATGCCTTCGGAATTATCGGCAAGCGCGCTGGTGAACCGCTCAGCATTGGAGATGGTGCCGGTCAGCGGCCCGCGCACATCCGAGACGAAGCCCTGGATATCGCCGATGGCGCTGTTGGCGCGGTCCAGGATCTTGTCGGCGGTGGCAAGCAGGCTGGTGACGCTTGACTGGTCGGCCACCAATTGCGCCGGCTTGCCCGTCTCGAGCGCCTTCTTCAGGATATTTTCCTCGCCCTTGTTGCCACCGCTGAGCTCGATATAGGCGGCCCCGGTCAGGCCCTGGATCTCGAGGGTCGCCGTCGTCGATTGGAGAACCGGCGCTTCGGCGGAAACCTCGGTCACGGCAACGGAATAGCGCGGATCGTTGGAATTGATCGCGAGGTTGCGGACCGAACCGACAGGGATGCCGTTGAAGCGAACCGGCGAACCGACGCTGAGGCCATTGGCCGAACCGGGAATGCTGATGACCAGTTCGGCCATTTCGCCGCTGCGGCCATATTGCGACATCCAGTAGACGAAGCCGAAGGCCGCGAAGATCACCGCGACGGTGAAAAACCCGACAATCGCATAATTGGCTTTTGTTTCCATTGCACCCGGTACCCTTGGAATGCCGCCAGCGCGGCCCCTTGCTTTTCGTCGCCTCTCGACGCACCGCCCTGTCGCTGCGCTGTCAGGAAGCCTTCCTGTCATCGTCGTCGCGCACGATCGAGCGCGCACGCTTGCCCTGGAAATAGGATTTCACCCATTCGTCGTCACAGGCCAGCATGTCTTCGATCGTACCCTCGACGAGAACGCGCTTCTGCCCCAGCACCGCAATCCGGTCGCAGACCGAAAACAGGCTGTCGAGATCGTGAGTCACCATATACACGGTCAACCCCAGGGTGTCGCGCAGTTTGGCGATCAGGTTGTCGAACTCCGCCGCGCCGATCGGATCGAGCCCGGAGGTCGGCTCGTCGAGGAAAACCAGATCCGGATCGAGCGCCAGCGCCCGGGCAAGCGCCGCGCGCTTGATCATGCCGCCCGACAGTTCGGAGGGGAATTTGTCGGCGGCTTCGGGCGCCAGGCCCACCATGTCGATCTTCAGCCGCGCCAGTTCATCCATGAGCTCCTGCGGCAGGTTGAGATATTCGCGCATCGGCACCTGGATATTTTCCTTGACGGTCAAGGAGGAAAACAGAGCGCCATGCTGGAACAGCACGCCAAGCCGCATGTCGAGTGCCATGCGCTCCTCCTCGCTTACCCCGTCGTATTCGACGCCGAGAATCTTGATGGAGCCGGACCGGCGCGGCAAAAGGCGCAGCACGGTGCGCATCAGCACTGATTTGCCGGTGCCCGAGGCGCCGACGAAGCCGAGGATTTCGCCGCGATAAATATCGAGATTGAGCTTGTCGAGGACGATGTTGGAACCGAAGCCGACCGTCAGGTCCTTGACCGACAGGATGATCTCCGTGCCGTTTCCGTCGAGGCCCTGCCCGTCCTGCGATCCTCCGACATCGTTTTCGTTCACCGGCAAACCCTCTTCCATCAGAAATCGATCGACGCATAGAAGACGGCAAAAAGACCGTCGACGAGGATAACGACGAAGATCGACTTCACCACCGATTGCGTCACCTGCTTGCCGAGCGATTCGGCACTTCCGCCGACCTTGAGGCCTTCGACGGCAGCCACCACGCCGATGATCAGCGCCATGAACGGCGCCTTGATCATGCCGGCGAGCACGGAGGAAAAATCGACAGCCTCCTGCAGGCGCGAAAGAAAGGTGGCAAAGGTGATGCCGGAATAGCTCCAGGTGACCACGGCTGCCCCGGTCAAAGCAGCGAAATTGGCGATGATCGTCAGAAGAGGCAGCGCCACCGTCAGCGCCACCAGCCGTGGAAAGACCAGGATACCGATGGGGCTGAGGCCCATGACCTTCAGCGCATCGACCTCCTCGCGCATCTTCATCGAGCCGATTTCGGCGGTGATCGCGCTGCCAGACCGGCCGGCGATCATGATCGCCGTCAGGAGAACGCCGATTTCGCGCAACTGCAGGATGCCGACGAGATCGACGACGAACAGTTCGGCGCCGAAATAGCGCAGCTGAAAAGCTCCTTGCTGGGCAATGATGGCACCGATCAGGAAGGACATCAGCGTGATGATCGGCACGGCCTGAACGCCCATGCGGTCGATCTGGTTGACGATGGCCGCCGGCGACAGGCCGCTATGGCGCCCCAGCTTCAGCTGCGCGCCGCGTACCGCCGAACCGAGGATGAACATGGCCGCGATCGTATCTTCCCAGGCCGACACCACGGTTTTGCCGACCGGGGTAAAGAATCGGACGAAGAGCAAGCGCGATTTCCGGCCGTCTGCCGCCGGCTCCGGCAATGTCTCCGGCAGGGCGCCGAGCAGCTCGACATAACGCGGATTGTCGCTCGTCAGCCTGGTATCGCCGATCCGCGTCATGAACCGCCGGATGAGCCATGCGCCGGCCGTATCCATCGCGGTGATGGCGCTGAGATCCACCTCGCTTACCCCGCCGCCACCGGTGGCAAGGCCCTCCAGCTTGGACGTGACGGTATGGATGGAAACGCTCCGCCAATCGCCGCTGAAGCGATAGATCCGGGCGCCGCCCTCGCCAGCCTCGTCGAGTTCGACGTCGGTATCGGTTTTCACTTGCGAAGGCGTCACGTCTCTTGGATCTTCCGGTGCTGGCTGTATTTGATAAAAGATCAGCGACTCATAGCTGCTGCGGCATCATCTGTCACCGATTGAAACAGTTCGGCGCCAAACGGTTCGGCGCCGGGATATGAATGCAACAGGAGACTCCATGAAACGCGTATTGCAAACCGCGGTCGATCATTTCCCGATTGCCGGCAGCTTCACCATCTCCCGCGGCAGCAAGACGACTGCGTCCGTGGTGACCTGCACCGTGACCGACAACGGCTTTGCCGGGCGCGGCGAATGCGTGCCCTATGGGCGCTATGGCGAAACCATCGACAGCGTGCTTGCCGAGATCGCCGAAATCGCGCCACTCGTTGAAGCCGGCCTCGACCGTCAGGGCTTGAGGGAAAGGATGAAGGCCGGCGCGGCGCGCAATGCGGTGGATTGCGCGCTCTGGGATCTGGAAGCCAAGCGATCGGGGCAACCCGCTTTCATCCTTGTCGGCCTCGCCCAGCCGGCGCCGCTGACGACCGCCTATACGATCTCGATGGGCGAACCGGAGGCGATGGCGGCCCAAGCGGCGCAATATGCCCATCGGGCGCTTCTCAAGGTGAAGGTCGGCAGTGCCGACGATGCCGCGCGTATTCGCGCGGTGCGTGCCGCAGCCCCTGCGGCGGCCATCATCCTCGACGCCAACGAGGGCTGGAGCGAGGACAATCTGGCCTATCACTTTTCCGTCTGCACGGATGCCGGCGTGGCGCTGATCGAGCAGCCGCTTCCGGCTGGCCGCGACGACGCGCTGGCGCGAATCGCACGCCCGGTTCCCGTCTGCGCGGATGAGAGCGTGCACAAGACCGAGGATCTGCCGGCCCTCGTCGGGCTCTACGACGCCGTCAATATCAAGCTCGACAAGACGGGCGGCCTGACGGAAGCGCTTGTCATGCGCGACGCCGCAAGGGCGCTGAAGCTGAAGATCATGGTCGGTTGCATGGTCGGCACCTCGCTCGGCATGGCACCGGCGGTGCTCGTCGCCCAGGGCGCCGAGTTCGTGGACCTCGACGGACCTCTCCTGCTTGCCCGCGACAGGGACCCAGGCCTGCGCTACGAGGCTTCGCTGGTCTTCCCGCCATCCGCGGCCCTCTGGGGCTGAAGATACCAGGCGGCAAAGGTGGAGAGGCAGCCGATCAATGCCACCACCGACATCGCATAGAAGCCATCGACGCCGAACCAGGTGAAGAAATATCCGGATGCGAAGGTAAAGATCGCCGAAAACACGCCGGTATAGAAGAAGTACAGCCCCTGCGCCGAGGCTTCCTGCTCCTCCGGCACGCGGCGCACCAGGCTGTTCTGCATGCCGGTATGCATGATCGCATAGGTGAAGGCGTGGAAGCACTGGAGCACGAAATAGCCCCAGAAGCCGAGATCCATCGGAAAGATGATCCAGCGAAAGACCGCGAGGATGCAGCCCGAAAAGATCATCGTCCACAGGCTGAAACGGCGAATGATCATCTTGGCGCAGGTAAACATCAGAACCTCCGCCGCCACGCCGGCACTCCAGAGAAGGCCGATCTGCGTGCCGGAAAAGCCGATCTGCTGCCAGTAGATGGCCGAGAAGGCAAATAGCATCGCATGGCTGGCATTGATCAGCGTAACCCCGATCAGGAGCAGTTGCAGGTCGAGCTTGCGAAGCGCCTTCGGCGGCGGTTCGGTCAGCGTCGTCAGGGTCGAGGGACGCCTCGGGCGGCCGACGCGGGGCGCGATGAAGGTCAGGAGGATCATCAGCGTAAAGCCGCCCACCATGGCCGGCAGGACCATTCCACCGCCATAGAGGCCGATCATCGCGCCGCCGAACATGGTCGCGACGATGAAGGCGACGGAACCCCAGACGCGCATGCGCGCATAATCGAAACCCCAGCGCCGCACCCCGGTAAGCGCGATCGCCTCGACGATCGGCACATAGGGCGAATAGACCCCGCCCTGCAGCGCATAGACGACCAGCACGAACCAGAAACTGTGGGATACGAATAGGGCAAGCCCGGTCAGCAGCGACAGCACCGCCGACCAGATCAGCACCTCGGCGCGCTCGCCGATCCGGTCGGCCAGGAGCCCGGCCAGCGGCGCCGTGATCACACGTACGAACATGGGGACCGCAAGGATGATGCCGATCTCGAAATCGCTGAGCGACAGCGTGCTTAGCCAGACCGGAAAATAGGGCATGGCAAAGCCGTTGACGACGAGCGGCGCGCAGAAGAGCAAGGCGATGCGCGGCACGAAATAGGCCGGCGCATCCTCGTGATGAGGAGGCTGTGACGAGGGAATCATGGAACGACCTGATGAATGCGTCCATGCTCTATCATGCCGCGCGAGAGCCGCGCCATAGCCAGATTTTCGTAGACGGTCAGGCGGCTTCCTGCGAAAAGGCCCGACCGGAAAGCGCCGGGGTTTCGGACCCGGTTTCGCGGGCAGCAACACCCCGGCCCTGCGGCCGCCAGGTGATCAGTTCCATCGTCCCGTCATAATGTTCGGCCACCGCCGTGCAGCTTTCCACCCAGTCGCCGGTATTGATGTAGCGGATGCCGCCGATATCCTCGATCACCGCATGGTGGATATGGCCGCAGATGACGCCGTCGGCGTTTTCCCGCCGCGCCTCCTCGACAACCACGCGCTGGAACTCGCCGATGAAATTGACCGCGTGCTTGACCTGCAGCTTCGCCCAGGCCGAAAACGACCAGTAGGGCAGCCCGAGACGCCGGCGCACGGCCGAGAGCACGATATTGATGGCGATCGCCACATCATAGGCCCAGTCGCCGAGATGGGCGATGAGCCGTGCATTGCGCACCACCACGTCGAATTCATCGCCATGCAGGACCAGATATTTCCGGCCATCGGCGCCCTCGTGCATATGGCGTCCAGCCACCTCGATGCCGCCGAAATGCAGGCCGGGAAAATCGCGCATGAACTCGTCGTGGTTGCCCGGTATGTAGATGATCCGGGTGCCCTTGCGCGCCTTGCGCAACAGCTTCTGGACGACATCGTTGCAGGCCTGCGGCCAGTACCAGCTGCGCTTCAGCCGCCAGCCATCGATGATGTCGCCGACCAGGATGATGGTTTCGGCCTCGGTCGAGCGCAGGAAGTCGATGAGATAATCGGTCCTTGCGGCTTTAGACCCCAGATGGACATCGGAGATGAACAGGGTTCGGAAACGGCGGGCGGAGGGATCGTGCTCTTTCTCGGTCATGCTGCCTCTTCGGATGAACGGCGTTTCTCCGCGTTCAAGATCAGACTCCTGTTTCAGGAACATGACAGGCAGCCAACAGGCCGCACCGGCAAAACAGCTGTTCGGGAAATCGAGGGGTAAATGCCCGGTTCGAAACTGTACGGCGCTCGCGTTTCATGCAAGAAGACCCAAGACGACAGACAGAGGATTTGATCATGAGCACCGGCGACAAGGCCAAGACCCCAGCGGTTCCCACAAGCGGCGACCTCGATGAGCAGGCATTGTTCTTCCACCGCTATCCGCGCCCCGGCAAGCTCGAGATCCAGCCCACCAAGCCGCTCGGCAACCAGCGCGACCTGGCGCTCGCCTATTCGCCGGGCGTCGCCGCTCCCTGCCTTGCCATCCGCGACGATCCGGCGACCGCTGCCGACTACACCGCGCGCGCCAATCTCGTTGCCGTCATCTCCAACGGCTCGGCGGTGCTCGGGCTCGGAAATATCGGCCCGCTCGCCTCCAAGCCGGTGATGGAAGGCAAGGCCGTCCTGTTCAAGAAATTCGCCGGCATCGACGTGTTCGACATCGAGATCGATGCGGACGGGATCGATCGGATGGTCGATGTCGTCTCGGCGCTGGAGCCCACCTTCGGCGGCATCAATCTCGAGGACATCAAGGCGCCGGAATGTTTCGTGGTGGAACGGCGGCTGCGCGAGACCATGGACATCCCGGTCTTCCACGACGACCAGCATGGCACCGCGATCATCGTGGCGGCGGCGATCCTCAACGGGCTCGAACTGGCCGGCAAGGATATCGCCACGGCCAAGATCGTCGCTTCGGGCGCCGGTGCGGCAGCCCTTGCCTGCCTCAATCTTCTGGTCACTCTCGGCGCAAAACGCGAAAATATCTGGGTCCACGATCTCGAAGGCCTGGTCTATGAAGGCCGCGAAGTGCTGATGGACGAGTGGAAATCCGTCTACGCGCAGCCGAGCGACAATCGCGTGCTGGCCGACAGCATCGCCGGCGCCGACGTCTTCCTCGGTCTTTCGGCCGCCGGCGTGTTGAAGCCGGAACTTTTGGTGCAGATGGCCGAAAAGCCGCTGATCATGGCCCTTGCCAATCCCAATCCGGAAATCATGCCGGAGATCGCCCGTGCCGCTCGCCCGGATGCGATGATCTGCACCGGTCGCTCGGACTTTCCCAACCAGGTCAACAACGTCCTCTGTTTTCCCTATATCTTCCGTGGCGCCCTCGATTGCGGCGCCCGTACGATCAATGAGGAAATGAAGATGGCCGCCGTGCGCGCCATTGCCGGCCTTGCCCGCGAGGAGCCGTCCGATGTCGCCGCCCGCGCCTATTCGGGCGAGACGCCCGTCTTCGGGCCCGATTACCTGATCCCCTCGCCCTTCGACCAGCGACTGATCCTGCGCATCGCACCGGCCGTTGCGAAAGCGGCCGCCGAAAGCGGCGTCGCCAGCCGGCCGATTGTCGATTTTGACGCCTATCTAGATCAGTTGAACCGCTTCGTCTTCCGCTCCGGCTTCATCATGAAGCCGATTTTCGTCGCGGCCAAGAATGCCCAGAAGAACCGCGTGATCTTTGCCGAGGGCGAGGATGAGCGCGTGCTGCGCGCCGCCCAGGTGCTGCTCGAGGAGGGCACGGCGCGCCCGATCCTCATCGGCCGTCCGCAGATCATCGAGACAAGATTGAAGCGATACGGGCTGCGCATCCGCCCCGATGTCGATTTCCAGGTCGTCAACCCGGAAGGCGACCCGCGCTTTCGCGACTATGTCGATGAATATTTCTCGCTGGTCGGTCGCCTCGGCGTCATTCCGGAAGCAGCCCGCACGATCGTGCGGACCAACCAGTCCGTCATCGGCGCGCTCGCCGTCCGGCGCGGCGAAGCCGATGCACTGATCTGCGGCGTCGAAGGACGCTATAGCAGCCATCTGCGCGCCGTCTCGCAGATCATCGGCAAGCGCGAGGGCGTTCTCGACTTCTCGGCGCTGAGCCTGCTGATTTCCCATACCGGTGCCACCTTCCTCACCGACACCTATGTGACCTTCGATCCGACGGCCGAGGAAATCGCCCAGAAGACGGTGATGGCCGCACAGGAAATCCGCCGCTTCGGCATGACGCCGCGCGCTGCTCTCGTCTCCCATTCGAATTTCGGCTCGCGCGATTCGGAAAGCGCCTTCAAGATGCGGCGGGCCATGCAACTGGTTCGCGAACTGGAGCCCGATCTGGAGGCGGACGGCGAAATGCACGGCGATTCCGCCATTTCGGAAATCCTGCGCAGGCGCGTCATGCCCGACAGCACGCTGACCGGCGAGGCCAATCTCCTGGTCTTCCCCAACCTCGATGCAGCCAACATCACCCTCGGCGTCGTCAAGACCATGACCGACAGCCTGCATGTGGGGCCGATCCTGCTCGGAACCGCCCTGCCCGCCCACATCCTGTCGCCATCGGTCACTTCGCGCGGAGTGGTCAACATGGCCGCGCTCGCGGTGGTGGAAGCCTCCCATCCGGCATAGGCCGCGCCAAGCCGGAGCCGACCGGGGCCGGCGGCGTTAACGCTTTTCAAACGGACCGCGTTGCGCCGCCGCCGAATAGGATTATGATGGCGGCAGGTCCAGCGTGCGGCGGAATTCCGCCGCGTCCGGTTTCGCACCGGCATGCCCAGGCGAGAGAAATACGTGACGTTCCGATTGCTTCCCTTCGCGGCACTTCTGGCGCCGCTCCTTCTGGCCATGACGGCCACGGCCGATGCCTCGACCGTCTGCGAACGCCTGAATGCGCGCCTTTCGAACCTGCCGCGGATCGTCACCTCCAATGTCAATCTGCGTGAGTATACCGGCGCCATTTCGCGCCAGAACCTCGACCTGCGCAGGGCGCGCAGCGACCGGCGCCGAATGGGCTGCAGTTCCGGCAGCGTCCTTGTCGTCGGTGGCCCCAACCAGGACGCCTGCGATGGATTGAACGCGGTCATAGCCCGGATGGAGATCGACCTCGAAACCCTGAAAGCCAGGCGCCAGTCTGTGGTCCTGGGCGGCGACGGCGAGATTATCCGGCGGCGCATCGTGGCGGCGCTCGAGATCAACCGCTGCGCGGAGGAGCAGGACGCATTGCTGAGAGCGGCGGCACAGGAGCCCGAAACCCACCGCAATATCCTCTCCGACCTACCGCCGATCGGCGAAGATGATCCGGAATTTCGCGACAGTGACGATTTCCCCGACTTCGCCATGCACGGCATCGGCTATGACGGCAGCCTGCGCACCATGTGCGTGCGCACCTGCGACGGTGCCTTCTTCCCGATTTCATCCAATGCGACGCCGGCCGATTTCCAGCGTGACGCGCAAACCTGCGAGCAACGTTGCCCGGGCGCGCAAACGGCGCTTTATTTCCATGCTCTGGAAACCGAAGAAACCGACCAGATGATCTCGGCGGCCAGCGGCGAACCCTATCTCGACCTGCCGACCGCCTTTGCCTACAAGACCCGCGACCTCAGCCAGCCCGGGCAATGCGGCTGTTCGCCGGTCGGCCGTTCGGCAGGCAACCAGACGACCCCCGACGAGGGCAGCGGCATTCTCGAGATCATCACCGCCAAGCCGGAAAAGACCGTACCCGCTGCTGACGCCGTCATTGCCGAACGTCCCTACGACCCGCAAAACAGCAAGATACGCCTCGTCGGCCCAAGTTTCCTGCCGTCGCACGAAAGCGCGATCGACCTTCGCCATCCGACGGGACCGGGATACCAGCAACAGCAGCAAACCAATTGATCAGGGTACCGCGCCGGTCGCCTTGACGCCCCAGGCATCGCTGAAGACGAGCTCCTCGAGCGCCAGCCGCTGGCGCCAGCCCTTGACCGCCAGTTCCGGCTCGGCATAAAGCTTGTCCACATAACCGAGGCAGAGCCAGGCGACGATCTCGACATGATCGGGAATGCCCAGAACCTGCTTGACGTCGCGCTCGTGAAAAATGCTCACCCAGCCGACGCCGACCCCTTCAGCACGGGCCGCAAGCCACAGGTTCTGGACGGCGCAGACCGTCGAGAATGAATCCATGCGCGGATTGTGCGTCCGCCCGAGAACCACCTTGCCGGCGCGGGTGGGGTCGCAGGTCACGCAGATGCTGACCGGCGCCTTGCGGATTCCTTCGAGTTTCAGCGTTCGATATTTGTCGCGTGCCTCACCCTCGAACATCGACGCGGCCTCCTCATTGGCCCGCTGGAATGCTTCGAAAACCTGGCCACGCCGGGCTTCGTCGCGCACGACGATGAAATTCCAGGGCTGCATGAAGCCGACCGATGGCGCGCTGTGGGCGGCGGAGAGAAGCCGCGTTACCAGCGCGTCGGGCAAGGGCTCTGGCAAGAACTGATCGCGCACGTCACGGCGGGTTTCTATGGCGCGATAGACGGCAGCCCGCTCGTCCGTGGAAAAGGCACTTGCCGCCACAAGGCGGTCCTGTGGTTTACTTTGCATCGTTTAATCCCCAACAATGCGAAACCTCCCCGCCGTCCGCGCGGGGCTGGTCTATCCTGTCAGGCCGGTCTTCTGACTGCGGATCAGCCGATCTTGCTGCCTTCCCGGATCACATGAAGATCCAGTGGCAAAATCTTGATAAACCTCAAGATTTCAGTGCAAGACCGTCCCCGTCACAGCGGTGGGCACGTTCCGGATTTTCACCGGATTCCCGATTCTCCCGCTCGCGCGGGCACCTGAACGAAGCGATATGGCCATAAAGTGCTACCGAACGCAATGCGCGGCCCGGGACGCATTCAAAGGGCGGCGACGGGATGTGGCGAGCCGTCATAGGCGCCCCAGACCGCCTGGTCGAAACAGATCATCGATCCCGTCATCAGGCCCGATTCCGCCGACGACAGATAGGCGCAGGCGCGCGCCACTTCGGCCGGATCGACCAACCGCCCGAAGGGTTGTCCAGCCGCCGCCTTTTCCAGCCAGTCGTCCGGCGCCCCGTGGAATTCGCGCTGGATGCGGTCCTCGCCTTCCGATGCCATCCAGCCGATATTGAGACCGTTGACGCGGATGCGATTGCGCAGCACCGCATAGGCGGTGTTTTTGGTCAAGGTATCCAGCGCGCCCTTGGAGGCGCAATAGGCCGAGAGGAACGGCTGGCCGGCCATGGCCGACATCGAGCCGATATTGACGATGGTACCTTCGGTCTTTTCCCGGCGCATGATCCCGATCACCTCCTGCATCAGGAAGAACGGCGCCCGCACATTGATGGCAAACATCCGATCGAACAGTTCCGGGCTTGTGTCGAGGATCGTGCCGCGATCGGTGATCGCCGCCGCATTGACCAGCGCATCGACCCGGCCGAAGGCCGCGTCGCAGGCCGTCACTACCTTGCGACCCTCTTCCACGTTTTCGAGATCGGCCTCCACATAGACGACCCTTGCCCCCGTCGCCGCTTCGATTTCGGCGGCCTTCGCCTCGCCCTTCGAAGCATTGCGACCGCAGATGACGATACCGGCGGCGCCACGCTCGCCAAACAGCCGGGCAATCGCCGCTCCCAAGCCTTGGGTGCCTCCGGTGACGATGGCGATCTTGCCGTCGAGCCGGCTGGTTTCGGTGTTCATATCTCTCTCCGCGTTTGCGTCGGCAGGCCGAAGCTCGCCTGCGATACCGATTGAGGTTTGTGGCCGGCCTGTCCCATTGACTGTGCCTTCTTTTTATCGCTGCGCAAGTACCGGCAAAGCTGCTTCCGGCGCTCAACAAACTCCTATTGGCATCGGATAGGCAATGCATTTCATATTTATCGAGCGATCATGCGGCCGAAGGCGCCGGCTCATAGCGGACGAAGGCAAATTCCCGGCCGTCGGGCGACCAGCTGGGCACGTTGATCGTGCCCTGCCCGCCGAACAGCGAAAACAGCGTCCGGGCATTGCCTCCGTCGGGCTCCATCAGCCGCAGCCGCACGTCCAGATCGCGCGGATGATCGAAAATATCGCCGTCATAGGAGAGCACGAGAAGATGCTTGCCATCAGGCGAAGGATGCGGAAACCAGTCGCCATAGATGCTGTCGGTGATCCGCGTGACGTCGGAGCCGTCCGGCCTGATGCGCCAGATCTGCATCCGGCCGCTGCGGCTGGAATTGAAATAGATCCATTTTCCGTCCGGGCTATAGTCGGGGCCGTCGTTGCGGCCCTCGCCCCAGGTCAGTCGGGTCTCGTCGCCCCCGGCCACGGGGATGGTGTAGATATCGAAGACCTGGTCGCGGATGCCGCAATAGGCAAGCGTCGTTCCGTCCGGCGACCAGCCATGCCAGTAGGACGGCCTGTTTTCCGTCACCCGCCGCGGCTCGCCCCCGTCCACGGGAAGCGTATAGATCGTCGAGGCGCCGAATTCGGTCTTGTCGCTGATGACGAGCAGGTTGCCATCCGGCGAAATGCCGTGGTCGTTGTTGCACTGGCCCGCAAAGCCGGTGTCGACCGGCACGAGCCCGCTGCCGGACAGCGGCAGCCGGTAGAGCAGGCCGTCGCCATTGACGATGAGCGATTGCCCGTCGGGCGAAAAATTCGGCGCCTCGATCAACTGCTCCGTCTGGAAGACCACTCGGTTCCTGCCCGTGGCCATCGTATGGATTTCGACTGAGCTGCGCATCGCCGCCGACTACCGGTCGCGGAAGCGGTTGGTGATCGGATAGCGGCGGTCGCGGCCGAAATTCTTGCGGGTGATCTTGACGCCCGGCGCCGACTGGCGGCGCTTGTATTCGGCGAGATAGAGCAGATGCTCGATCCGGTGCACCGTCGCCACGTCATGGCCGCGCGCGACGATTTCCTCCGTGCCCATTTCCTTCTCCACGAGGCATTCGAGGATATCGTCGAGCACCGGATAGGGCGGCAGCGAATCCTGGTCCGTCTGGTCGGGGCGAAGCTCGGCCGAAGGCGCCTTGTCGATGATGTTCTTCGGGATGACCTCGCCCGACGGGCCGAGCGCGCCGGGCGGAACATTGTCGTTGCGCCAGCGCGACAGGCCATAGACCTGCATCTTGTAGAGATCCTTGATCGGATTGAAGCCGCCGTTCATGTCACCGTAGAGCGTCGCATAGCCCACCGACATTTCCGATTTGTTGCCGGTCGTCACCACCATCGAGCCGAACTTGTTGGACAGCGCCATCAGGATCGTGCCGCGCGTGCGGCTCTGCAGGTTTTCCTCGGTAATGCCGCTTTCGGTGCCCTCGAACATATCGGAAAGCGCGCCCAGGAAGCCCTGTACTGGCTCCTCGATGGGGATAGTATCGTAGCGGCAGCCAAGCGCCCTTGCACAGTCCTCCGCGTCCTTGAAGGACGCTGCCGAGGTATAGCGATAGGGCAGCATCACGGCGCGCACCCGCTCCTCGCCGAGCGCATCGACGGCAAGGGCGGCACAGATCGCCGAATCGATGCCGCCGGACAGGCCGAGCACCACGTTCTTGAAACCGTTCTTGTTCACGTAATCGCGAAAGCCCAGCATGCAGGCGCGGTAATCGGCCTCCTCGTTCTCCGGCAGGCGCGACATGGTTCCGCGCTGGCAGGTCCAGCCGCTTTCCCCTTTCCGCCATTCAGAAACGGACACGGCCTCCTCGAACTGGCTCATCTGGAAAGCCAGCGATCTGTCGGCGTTAATGGCGAAGCTGGCGCCGTCGAACACCAGTTCGTCCTGGCCGCCAAGTTGGTTGGCATAGAGCATCGGCAGGCCCGTCTCGATCACCTGGCCGATGGCGACCTGATGGCGGATATCCATCTTGCCGCGATAATAGGGCGAGCCGTTCGGCACCAGGAGCAGTTCCGCGCCGCTCTCGGCCAAAGTCTCGCAAACGCCGAGTTCACCCCAGATATCCTCGCAGATCGGAATGCCGAGACGTACACCGCGAAAATTGACAGGGCCGGGCATGGCGCCCTGGCTGAACACCCGCTTTTCGTCGAATTCGCCGTAATTCGGCAGATCGACCTTATCGCGGATGGCGATGATCTCGCCACCATCGAGAACGGCGACCGAATTATACCGGCCGGTCTCATCCTGGCGCGGAAAGCCGACGACGATGCCCGGACCGCCATCGGCGGTATCGGCGGCCAGAGCCTCCACCGCCTTGCGGCAGGCTCTCAGGAATGCCGGCCTGACCACGAGGTCTTCAGGCGGATAACCGGAGAGGAAAAGTTCTGTCAAAAGAAGAAGATCGGCGCCGTGGCGGGCGGCGTCGGCGCGGGCATCGCGAAGCTTGGCAAGATTGCCGGCGATATCGCCGACGGTCGGGTTGAGTTGCCCGACGGCGATACGAAGCGTCGTGGAGATGGTTTTTTGCGCGGTCATGAACAGGCCTGTGCTTGGATGGTCTGGCGGAGCGGAGAGATGCATCCAGGACTGTTATGGCATCCCGCCGCGGAATAGTTAAGCCGCGGAATAGGTAGAAAATCGATCCTCCCGACCGCCGCCCGGCAGTTGGAATATCTGCCAGAAACAAAGGCGGTGAGAGATACTTCCAGCCAGCCCGAAGCCCCGTCGAGGTGGCGCTCCGCTGCGAGCGCCCTAGCTATTCATCCTGCGTTCAAGATGACGTCTGTATGACAAGCATGTGAAATTTTGATGAAATTGGAGACGGGTTTGGCAAGCTTTGAATCGGCAGTCCGCGCGATCACGGTTTCCGGTGCCTCTACGCCCCGGTTCGGCTTTCATTGGCAGGCCGGCAAGGCGTTGCCGCTGGCCGGACGCCTTGTCCTGTCACTTCTGCTCTCGGTCGCGCTGGTCTTCGCCATCGAATGGATCGCCCGCGATTCCGCCACTCAAGCCGGCCTATTCTTCCTAGACCCCTTGCGCCCAGGCTGGACGACTGTCGGGGTGTTTTTCCTTGTTTTCCTGACGCTTGACGCGGTTTTTTCGCGTGAAAACTACGGCGTCATCCTGATCGCCCCGCTGGCGCTTCTTCCGGCGCTCGTCAGCCGCCAGAAACAGATCTTCCTGTCCGATCCGCTCTATCCCACCGATTTCCTGTTCGGCCGCCAGATCATGGAACTGATGCCGGTGTTGGTAAAGGATCGTCCTTGGACAGCTGTCGGCATTCTGGTCGGCGCCATTGCCGCGCTCGCCGCGCTCGCCTGGCTCGTCCGCTTCGCATGGCGCCGCTTTCCGGTCCTCACCCGCAAGCAGCGCCTGACGCGGCTGGTGGTCGCCCTGCCGCTGCTGGCGTCCTTCTACCATATTATGGACTACAACACCTTCTCCTGGGTTCGAGACCGGCTTCAGGTGATCCCGATGATGTGGGACCAGACGGAGAACTACCGTCACAACGGTTTCATCATGGCCTTTGCGCTCAACCTGCCGATGGCGAACGTCACTGCGCCCGGCGGCTATATGTCCGAGGCGATCGACAAGATTCCGACCAAGCCGCTTCCCGCCGGCACCTCCCATCGCGGCAAACCGGACGTGATCGTCCTGATGAGCGAATCCCTTTGGGATCCCACCCGCCTGCCGCAGGTGACGCTGACGCCCGATCCCATGCCGACGATCCGTGAAATGCAGTCGGGCAACGTGTTCTCGCCGGAATTCGGCGGCATGACCGCCAATGTCGAATTCGAGGCGCTGACGGGCTTTTCCAACGCCTTCCTGCCCTATGGCAGCATTCCCTATCAGCAATATATCCGCAATCCGATCCCCTCGCTTGCCACCTTCTTCCGTGGCGAAGGCTATGTCTCTCGCGCGGTCCATCCGTTCCAGAAATGGTTCTGGAACCGCAGCGCCGTCTACAAGGCCTTCGGCTTCGACGATTTCCGGTCGGAAGAAAACCTGCCGGCCATGCAGAAGCGCGGCATCTTCACCTCCGACGAAGGACTGACAAAGGAGATCATCCGCCAGGCCGATCAGTTGCGCGACCCCTTCTTCTTCTTCACTGTGACGCTGCAGGGTCATGGCCCCTATGAGGCCAACCGTTATGCCAAGAACACCATCAAGGTGGAGGGCAACCTGCCCGAGGTCGACCGGAAGGTGCTGGCGACCTATGCGCAGGGTGTCAAGGAAGCCGACGACAGCCTGAAAATGCTGATGGACTGGGCCAAGGAGCGTGACCGCGAGACGATCATCGTGCTGTTCGGCGATCACCTGCCGCCGCTGAACACGGTCTACCCGAACACCGGCTTCATGAAGGGCCTGACGGCATCGCGCAAGGGACCGCTCGACCAGATGAAGGTGCAGCATGAAACGCCGCTGGTGGTGTGGTCCAACAAGACCGGCCCGGTCAAGGATATCGGCACGATCAGCCCGGCCTTCCTGTCCTACCAGATCCTCAAACAGGGCGGCTTCGAGCATCCCTACTATACCGGGTTCCTCGGCAACATCTTCGACCGCTATCCGATCATCGACCGCTATATGCTGGTCGACAAGGCCGGCAAGGACATGGCCTCCTGGGCACGCCAGAAGACCATCCCGCCACTCGTGCGAGATTATCGCTTCCTCCAGCACGACATGATGTTCGGCAAGCGATTTGGCATGGAGCGCTTCTTCCCGACCCATGCCAGCCTCTACGAAGGCGCCTGAGCAACCCTCGGAAAGCCCCAGCCGGGGCTTTCGCCTCCGCCAGTTTCTCCCGACGACGGCAAAGCCGGCATTTCCTGATTACATATAAAATTATTTTTTTACAACCGCTTATGACGGCTTCATAGTTCGTAACCTTAGTTCGGAGAGCGGTCAATCTGATGTCGCTCATCCCCTCGATCGAACTTTTGCCGGCCCTTCCTGCGACGCGACCGGCTCTCACTAGGTTTAGCATTTGCGCGAAAAGGTTCTGTTAACCGTAGCCGAGCATGCTTCCCGGCAGACTACTTTAACGAGCGGGAATCTTTTGCATGTTCGGTCTGGGCGCTTCGAGGAATGCGGAAAATATATTGGCGGCCGTATCGAGATCGCAGGCGATCATCGAATTCGACCTCGAAGGCAAAATCCTTTCGGCCAACGAGAATTTCTGCAAGACGCTCGGCTATACACTCCCTGAAATCCTCGGCAAGCACCACAGCATGTTCTGCGATGCGGCCGTGGTTGCGGGCGCGGACTACAAGGAATTCTGGAAAAGGTTGGCCAGCGGCACCTTCGAAACGGGCAGCTACAAGCGCATCGCCAAGGGCGGCCGGGAGATATGGATCCAGGCTTCCTACAACGCCGTCCTGCGGGGCGGTCGGCCCTACAAGGTGGTGAAATTTGCAGCCGAAATTACCTTGGCCCGTGAACAGGCGCTGGAAGATGCCGGCAAGCTCGACGCCCTGTCGCGGTCCCAGGCGGTCATCGAGTTCACGCCATCGGGCGAAATCCTGACGGCCAACGAAAACTTCTGCAAGACGCTCGGCTACGCGCTTTCCGAGATCGTCGGAAAGCACCACCGGATCTTCTGTCGGAAAGACTATACGGCCAGTTCCGAATACGAGGCCTTCTGGCACCGTCTCGCCAGCGGCGAATTCATTGCCAACGAGTTTGTCCGGGTCGGCAAGAACGGCGAGGAAATCTGGATCCAGGCCGCCTATAACCCGATTCTCGATAGCTCCGGCAAAGTCAGGAAGGTCGTCAAGTTCGCAACCGACGTGACCGAGCGGATGAGCGCCATCCAGGAGATCGACGCCGGCCTGAAGGCGATGTCGCAGGGCGACCTCACCGCCTCGCTGGACAGGCCCTTCGTGCCGTCGATGGAAGGACTTCGCCTCAATTTCAATGGCACCATGGCCAGGCTGCGCGAAACGCTCGGGCAGATCGGCCAGAGCGCGGTCGCTATTGCCCTCGGTTCGCGCGAAATGCGCGACAATGCCAACAGTTTTTCCAAGCGTTCCGAACAGCAGGCCGCATCCCTGGAGGAAACCGCCTCCGCGCTGGAGCAGATCACCATAACGGTAAACGATTCGAGTAACCGCGCGCATGAGGCCGGCAGCCTGGTGGCACGGACCAAGGAAGGCGCGGAAAAATCCGGCAGGGTGGTACGCAACGCCGTTTCCGCGATGGACGAAATCCAGCGCTCCTCGCAGGAAATCACCAGCATCATCGGCGTCATCGACGAGATCGCCTTCCAGACCAACCTGCTGGCGCTGAACGCCGGTGTCGAGGCCGCCCGCGCCGGTGAGGCCGGCAAGGGGTTTGCCGTGGTCGCCCAGGAGGTTCGCGAGCTTGCGCAACGTTCGGCCAAGGCCGCCAAGGAAATCAAGGCCCTGATCGGCAGTTCCAGCGAACTGGTCCGCAACGGCGTCGACCTGGTCGGCCAGACCGGGACCTCGCTGGAAGAGATCGTCCGCCAGGTGGCCGAGATCAACGCCAATGTCGCCGCAATCGTCGAGGCCGCCCGCGAGCAATCCGTCGGATTGAAGGAAATCAATGTCGCGGTGAATTCGATGGACCAGGCGACCCAGCAGAACGCCGCGATGGCCGAGGAAAACACCGCTGCCATCGCCGACCTTGCATCGCAGGCAGGCGCCCTGCAGCAATCTCTGGCGCAGTTCCGGATCGAAACCGGTCACGAGCGCCCGGCCGCAAGAGCCGTCGCCGTGCCCGACGCTCCCGCCGCGCCGGCATCCAGAAATCCGCGGCCAATTGTTGCCCGCAGCTCCGGCTCGGCAGCCCTTGCGGCTTCCGCCGATTGGGAGGAATTTTGATCGACCCTGCGCACCATTTCGCCGATGACGATAAGCGGTCGTTCCATGAACGAGCGACACCTCCACCGACGCAATCACCAGAAACAATGGATGGACTTTGCACGAGTTGCGGGCGACATAGCGGTCGTTCGGCTGACCGCCGATTCCGGAGCCGAGGCGCTCCTTTCAGTGGACGCTCGTCAAGATCATGAACCGAAGCACATCCTCGTCAAAGATCGAAAATTCCGATCCCCCGCGAAAACTTTCAGTCGAAAGGCTGCTCTCCAACCCGGATTTCTTCGTCGTCCTGCAACAGGGCGCGCGCCACATGATCGAGCTTTATGACCGGTTCCCCCGAATAGCTCGGCTGGTTGCGGCCCAGCAGAAGTGGCTTCTCACCCAGGCGGCCTATGCCTTGCATCTCGGGCGCGATCCGGCCGACCCGCTATCCGGCATCACCGCCGCGCGGCTGCTGGACATCATCGTGGAATTCGGCGCTGCGAGCCGCAACACGGCCACCGCCTTCCTTGCCGAAATGCTGGCCTATAAGCTGATCCGCGATGTCGCCGGCTCATCGAACAGGCGCAGCCGGCCGCTGGAGCCGACCGAGGCCAGCCACGAGGCAATGATGCTCTGGTTTCGCGGCCAGATGCGCAGCCTGGATCTTCTCGACCAGGGCGATCGCGTCGC
Organism: Rhizobium sp. Root482; assembly: GCF_001426565.1. Lineage (GTDB taxonomy): Bacteria > Pseudomonadota > Alphaproteobacteria > Rhizobiales > Rhizobiaceae > Pararhizobium. The sequence goes on from NZ_LMFA01000001.1 coordinate 209,106, forward strand.
CAGGCTGGAGGCCGATCCCGACATTTTCCTGCGCGCTCAGCCGCTCGCCGCCAATCGGCTGATCGCCGACAGCGCCTGGCGTGAGCCACCGCCGCGCATTTCCTGCTTCGTCTGGACCGAATATGGCGGTCTCATTCTCGACGATTTCATTTCCCGTATCGTCGAGCCGGCACCGGTCGATGACCGCTATCGCGTCGAAGGCTTACGCTTTTCGGAACTGTCGAGCCATTACAGCCTGTCACGCACCCATATCCGCCGGCTGTTCTCCCGAGCAGAGGCAAACGGATCGATAGGCTGGATCGATCGTGGCAATACCCGTCACACCGTCTGGGTCGCCTCCTCCTTCGTGGAAGAGTACAAGCGCTGGCAAGCCGTGAAATTCTCGGCGCTGGACGAGGCAATCCACCAGGCAAGTCGGCCAGCCGAGGTGTAAGCCGGCCCCATCCTGCGTCCCGCCTTACTGGCGCATCACGGCTGTGACTGGGCGAACTGCGGCAACCCGTCATTGATCTCGTAGAAATCGCCCTTGTCGGCGCAGAAGATGTGATAGCCGATCGACAGGCCGGTCGGTGTCTCGAAGGCGCCGGCCATGATCGAGGTATGGTCGAGGCCATCCATTTTCCAGAACAGGGCCGAGCCGCAGATGCTGCAAAATCCGCGCCCCGCCTCCGCGCTCGCCCGGTACCAGGTGATGTTTTCGGCCCCTTCGATCTCGAGGTCCCTGTCCGGAATATTGGTGGCGGCATAATAGAGGCCGGTCTGCTTGCGGCATTGCGAGCAATGGCAGGCGATCACCTCGCGCAGCTTGCCCTTCGTGCGAAAACGGACCGCGCCGCAATTGCAGGATCCGCTGTGCTCTTGCGCCATGTTCTGCCCTCTTCCCTTTTTGTCCTTGACCCGATTTGCGGGCATGAAAAAACCGGGCCAGCATCGTAAGCCGGCCCGGTTCTGTCAAATTCAATCCGCTCAGGCGAGGATCAGCCGCGCTGATCAGTCCTGATCAACCATTGACGACCATGCGTTTCTCATCGCGGCCACCCTTCATGCGCTCGGCAAGAAGGAAGGCAAGCTCGAGCGCCTGGTCGGCATTGAGGCGCGGATCGCAATGGGTGTGGTAGCGGTCGCCCAGATCGGCCCCGGAAAGAGCGCGGGCGCCGCCGGTGCATTCGGTTACGTCATTGCCAGTCATCTCGACGTGGATGCCGCCCGGATGCGTGCCCTCGGCCCGGTGGATCTGGAAGAAGCTCTCCACTTCCGAAAGGATCCGCTCGAAAGGCCGGGTCTTATAGTTGTTGAGCGTGATCGTGTTGCCATGCATCGGATCGCAGGACCAGACGACCTTGCGTCCTTCCTTCTCGACGGCGCGGATCAGCCGCGGCAGGTGCTCGGCCACCTTGTCATGGCCGAAGCGGCAGATCAGCGTCAGCCGGCCGGCCTCATTGGCGGGGTTGAGCAGGTCGATCAGTTCGATCAACCCGTCGGCGGAAAGCGAGGGACCGCATTTCAGGCCGAGCGGGTTCTTGATCCCACGGCAATATTCAATATGGGCATGGTCGGGCTGGCGGGTGCGGTCGCCGATCCAGATCATGTGGCCGGAAGTGGCATACCAGTCGCCCGAGGTCGAATCGACGCGGGTCAGCGCCTGCTCGTAGCCGAGCAGCAGCGCCTCATGGCTGGTGAAGAAATCGGTCTCGCGCAGGCTCGGATTGCTCTCCGGCGTGATACCGATCGCCTTCATGAAATCCATGGTCTCGGAAATCCGGTCGGCGAGCTTGCGGTAGCGCTCGGCCTGCGGGCTCTCCTTGACGAAACCGAGCATCCACTGATGCACATTGTCGAGATTGGCATAGCCGCCCATGGCAAAGGCGCGCAATAGGTTGAGCGTCGCTGCCGACTGCCGGTAAGCCATGATCTGGCGTTCTGGATCGGGCACCCGGCTCTTCTCGTTGAAATCGATGCCGTTGATGATGTCGCCGCGATAGCTCGGCAGCTCGACACCGCCCTGCTTCTCGATACCGGAGGAACGCGGCTTGGCGAACTGGCCGGCAATGCGGCCAACCTTGACCACCGGCTGCTGGGCGCCGAATGTCAGGACCACCGCCATCTGCAGGAAGGCGCGGAAGAAGTCGCGGATCGTGTCGGCGCCGTGCTCGGCAAAGCTCTCGGCGCAATCGCCGCCCTGCAGCAGGAACCCCTTGCCGGCCGCCACGTCGGCAAGCTGGCTCTTCAGGCGGCGCGCCTCACCGGCAAAGACCAGCGGCGGATAGCTTGCCAGCTGGTTTTCAGCGGCAGCAAGTGCTGCCGCATCCGGATAGTCCGGAACCTGGCTGATAGGCTTCTGCCGCCAGCTGTTCGGGGTCCAATTCTGTGCCATGTCGATCACCTGTTTTCTTGCGCAAGGTCCGCGGCCATGGCATTGCCGGACCGCTTCCCGCAATGCCGCCTGGAATGAAATCGAGCAGCTCCTCCGGACAGGCCGGCGGCCAAGCAATTCCGACCGGCATCCTGCCTGTCAGGACGGGGGCGATATCGCGAATGCGGGGGCTTATAGACTTTAACGGGCCAAATGCAAAGCCATTGTACCGGCAAAGCCGCAACGATCCCCTCGCCGGGCTCGCTTCCCTCCAAGGAAGCAAAGCCGAAGCTCAGGCGACCCTCTCGCCGTTTTTGATACGGTAGCTCGGATTATACATCGTCACCAGTTCCTCGGAGGCCGTCGGATGCACGGCCATGGTCCGGTCGAAATCATCCTTGGTACAGCCGGCCTTGAGCGAAATTCCCAGCAATTGCGCCATCTCGCCGGCGTCATGGCCGAGAATATGAGCGCCAAGAACCTTGCGGTCGGCAGCGTTGACGACGAGTTTCATGATCGTCTTCTCGCTACGCCCCGAAAGGGTTGCCTTCATCGGACGGAACTCCGCCCGATAGATTTCGAGCTCGTCGAATTTCGTCGCGGCCTCATCCTCGGAAAGACCGACCGTCCCGATTTCCGGTTGCGAGAATACGGCGGTGGCGATGAGATCGTGATCCGGAGACACCGGGTTCTGCTTGTACTCCGTCTCGATGAAGCACATGGCCTCATGAATGGCGACCGGCGTCAGTTGTACGCGGTCGGTCACATCGCCGAGCGCGTAGATGCCCGGCGCGCTGGTGCGCGAAAAGGCATCGACGATGATGGCGCCGCGCTGATCGACGGCAACGCCCGCGGCCTCCAGGCCGAGCCCCTTGGTATTGGGCACGCGACCGAGTGCCAGAAGCACCTGGTCGGCGATCAACGTCCCGTGCTTCATCGTCTCCGCGGCCAACCGGCCCTCGCCGTCCCTGGCCACGGACTGGATCACGTCCTCGCACAGGATGCGGATACCCTTTTCTTCCATCGCCCTGTGCAGTCCGCGCCGCATGTCCTGGTCGAAGCGAGACAGTATCTCCTTGCCGCGATAGATCAGCGTCGTCTCAACGCCCAGCCCATGGAAGATATTGGCGAACTCGACGGCGATATAACCGCCGCCGGCAATCAGGATCGACTTCGGCAGTTCCGCGAGGTCAAAGGCCTCGTTCGAGCTGATGCAGAGTTCGTGACCCGGCAAGGCCTCATGCGGGGTCGGATGGCCGCCAACGGCGATGACGATGCGCTCGGCGGTCACCGTTCTGCCGCTGTCGAGCAGCTTGACCGTGTTGGGACCTGTCAGCTCGGCCCGGCTCTGGAGGATTTCCGCGCCGGCATTGGCAAGCCCCTTCTGATAGAGGCCCTCCAGACGGGTGATCTCGCTGTCCTTGGCAGCGACCAGCTTTTTCCAGTCGAACCGGCTTTCGCCGACGCTCCAGCCGAAACCTTCGGCGTCCTCGAAATGCTCGGAAAACTGCGACGCATAGACATAGAGCTTCTTGGGAACGCAGCCACGGATAACGCAGGTGCCGCCGTAGCGGAATTCCTCGGCGATCGCGACCTTCTTGCCCATGGCGGCGGCCAGGCGGCCGCTGCGAACGCCTCCCGAACCGCCACCGATAACGAAAAGATCATAATCGAAAGAAGCCATGCTGAAAATCTCCCGGCCAGGTCATGCGCGAAGGAAGGCGGAACCCCGGCAGTGTCGCGATCAGGAAGAGCGCGCCCGTCTGCCGGCGAATCCGCCGCTTGGTGTGATATAGTGTGGCGATCCGCGAAATGAAAAGCCCGGAATGACCCGGGCTCTGCAATTCGTCGTGATATCGCTCAAGCGCGGTTCAGGGCTTGGGCTGTTCTTCCGTGCCGGGGACCGGCTGCTGACCCTCGGTCAGGGTGGCGCTCAGATCCTTCGTCGCCGCCTCGGTGAGGTCGCGGGAAACGCCGGCGGCCCAGATATCGGCGGCCTTGAGCAGTTCGCGCGAAGCGATCGGGCCGTCCTTCAGGAGCTTCTTGCCGGCATCCGATGTGTAGAAGGCGGTGATCGCGTTCAACTGCTCCACGCTGAACGTCTTAGCGTAGATCGTCGCTGCTTCCCGCTCCAGGTCGGCGCGCCGCGCGGCAAGTTCCAGCGCTTTGTCGTCGACCGTCTTGGTGATCAGTTCCTGATGGTTCGGCGAGGACTGGATGAGCGTCGTCTTCAGCCGTTCGGCAAGATTCGGCAGGATATTGTCGAATCCGTTAGTCGCGGCGATCGCCTCGATGGCGGCGCGCGCTGCCTTGATCTGCTCGTCGCTTACATCCTGCGCCCGCAGGGCCGGAACCATGACGGTCGAAAGAATGATGGCGGCGGCGGCCAGCCTGCGGCCGGGACCTGCGAGATTGATCATGTCTGTAACGCTCCTGTCAGTTGACGCCGGGTTCGGTGCGCCTCGTGCATTTCGAACCCCTGCATAATTCAATTTTAAAATCACCGCCACCGTGCCGCGCAATCGAACCCAAGCCTCGTTGCCACACACCGTCTCCCCCGCATCTTGGAACGAGATGCCGCGACTGCTCACGGGATCAAGCCTGTTGCGACGTAAGAACCCTCGCCCCGGCTGGGCCGGCGATGATGGCAAGCGATGCAATGCCGATGAACAAACCATGCTCGACCACGCCGGGTATGCCGTTCAGGTCGAGCGCCAGCGCATCTGCATCAGGAATACGGCCAAAAGATGCGTCGAGAATGAGGTGGCCACCATCCGTCATGAACGGCCCGTCGCCGGAAGCGCGTATGGTGATTTCACCGGACAGCCCCTGCCGCGCCGCCAGTTTCTCGATTGCGATGCGGGTGGCGCCAAGCCCGAAGGAATTGACCTCGATAGGCAGCTTGAAGGCGCCGAGCGTTTCGACCACCTTGCTCTCATCGGCAATCACGATCATTCGCTCCGAGGCACAGGCGACGATCTTCTCGCGCAGAAGCGCGCCACCGCCGCCCTTGATCAGGCGCAACCGGCCATCGACCTCATCGGCGCCGTCGATCGTCAGATCCAGTTGCGGCAGCTCCTCGAGCGACTTCAGGGGCACGCCAAGTTCCAGGCAGAGGCGCGCCGTCCGCTCCGATGTCGGTACCCCTTCGATGCGAAATCCGGCGGCCACCTTTTCGGCCAGCAAGCGGACGAATTCCTCCGCCGTCGATCCGGTTCCGATGCCCAGACGCATGCCGTCTTCCACATAGTCGAGCGCTGCCTGCGCTGCCTTGATCTTCATCTCACGGGCGTCCATGCGCCACGCTCTCCTCAAATTATCTCTGAAAGGCAACAAGAACCGCGCCTTCCTTTGTTGTGTAGAGACGTTTACACGGCTGCCGGACCAAACAAAAGCCCAAAACACCGGCGGCGGGCAAATGCGCGCACGGTGTCTTTCGCCTAAAAGTGGCGATTGCTTTTTACCGCCAGTTCCCCTACCCGAACCGGTAATAGCCGTTCTCGCCCAAGAGGTTCCCGTGTCCGCATCCGTAGTCGTCTTCGATCTTGATGGAACCCTTGTCGATACCGCGCCCGATCTCGTGGCCAGCCTCAACCATGCGGTTGTGCAGGCGGGCCTCGAGCCGGTCACCTATCACGACCTCACCCATCTCGTCGGCCATGGCGCCAAGGCGATGATCGAGCGGACCTTCGCGCTGCGTGGCAAATCCTTGAGCGAGGCAGACCTCGACTGGCAGATGAAGGAATTCGTCGATTATTATCACGGCTCGATGCCGGGCGATTCCATCCCCTATCCGGGCGTTCTTGCCGCCATGGACCGGCTGCGGCACGCCGGCTATCGGCTCGCCGTCTGCACCAACAAGCTGGAAATGCTGGCCAGGAGCCTGCTCGACGGATTGGGCCTGACGGCGCGCTTCGCGGCCATCACCGGCGGCGACACCTTCCATGTCCGCAAGCCGGATGCCGAGCACCTGCTGTCGACCATCCGGCTTGCCGGCGGTGCGGCGGAGCGGTCGGTGATGATCGGCGACAGTCTCAACGATATCCTGGTGGCGCGCAACGCCGCCGTCCGGTCGATCGGCGTGCCCTTCGGCTATTCCGACGTGCCGGTCGAAAGCCTGGAGCCGGATCTGGTCATCCGTCATTTCGACGAACTCACCCCCGACCTGATCGAGCAACTGGTGGCCCGACACTGAAAAAGCGGCCGAAGCCGCTTTTCCACAAACCCGATCGTCCGTCTGTGCTTCGCCTAGCCTTCGGCGCGCCGTGCCGCGCGCGTCGCTTCAAGCGCCCGCTCCATATACATATCGCGGTCGTAGACATCCTCGAAATAGTCCACGCTTCCATCGCCGTTCGGCCAGGCGGTGAAATAGGCGACGTAGACCGGTATCTTCTGCGGCACCTGGACGCCCTTGTTGCGGCCGCCGGCGATCTGCTTGCCGATATCCTCGACCGTCGTTCCGAGCACCGCCGCCGCCATCTTGCGCGGATCGGCCAGCCGCACGCAGCCATGGCTGAGCGCCCGCTGGTCTCTCTTGAAGAAGCTCTTCGAGGGTGTGTCGTGCATGTAGATGGCATGCTTGTTCGGAAACAGGATCTTCAGCTCGCCCAGCGCATTGTCGCTGCTCGGCGGCTGGCGCACCGCAACCGATTTGGTCGAGCCGTGCCAGTTGACGTCATAGGACGAAACCGGCCGGCCGGAAACCTCGACCTGATAGCCCAGTCGGTCGAGATAGCCGGGATCGCTGCGCAGCTTCGGCAGCATCTCGTTGATGATGATCGATTGCGGCACGCCCCAATAGGGATTGAACTCGACCGTCTGGATCTCGTCCTGGAAGAAGAAGGTCTGGTGCGCCTTCGAGCCCACCACCACGCGCATGTCGAACTGCTCGACGCCGCTGTCGTGATAGGACGCAGTGAAGGCCGGCTGGTTGATAAAGACATAGCGGCTTCCAAGATCGGCCGGCAGCCAGCGGGCCTGCTCCAGGGCGATCTTCACCTTGGCGATCTTGTCGGCCGTCGTATCGCCACCGGTCAGGACGCGGACCGACGCCTTGCCGACGACACCGTCCGGCGTCAGGCCGTTTTCCTTCTGGAAGGCCTCGACCAGCGCGACCAGGTCCGGCGTATAGTCCGGCGTATCCAGATAGGCGGCGAGCGCGGCCTGATGTTCGGTCTTCAGCGCCTCCGATCCCTTCTGGCGGATGGCCGCGATCACATTGGCAAGCTCGGGATTGCTCGTTCCGGGCTTCAGCAGCGTGCCGGGCGCAATGACGATTCTCGGCTCTGCAGCACCTTGCGCCTGCAGCGCCTGCAACTCATGCTTCAGGGACATGAATTCAGGACCGGACGGGGTCTGCCCGGCAAGATAGGCGCCGACATCGTGGCTCCTGGCGATATTGGCGAGCTTGGCCGTGAGGTTCACGCTCTTGCGGGCAAAATCGTGATAGCCGGAAATTTTGTTCGGATCGATCCGTCCCCGGATCGTATCGGCGATATAGGTAAGGGTCGCGGCTGAAAGGCGTATCTCGAATTCGACCAGCGTCTTTTCACGCGCGGCAATATCGGCCTTGTCGAACAGGTCCGGCGGCACGTTGACGGCATAATCCTCGGGATCGAGACCGATCGCCGCCGCTTGATCGAGAACAGCAAGCGCCGCCCTTGCGGCAGCATTCGGCGCGTCCTTTTCGATCCACAGGAAGCCGTCATGATCCGCATAGAAGCTTTCGATGGCCTTGGCGACGTCGGCAGGTGCGTAAGCCGTCACCTCCGGCAGGAACTGGCGGGCATCGGCAAGCGACGAACCCGGTATCGGCGGCAGGGCGGCGCTATCGACGGACCCCGTCACCAGCGGATCGGCAAGCTTGGCCGTCTCGATGCGGCGCAGCGATTCCGCCTTGTAGGTATAGTATTTCGGCGAACTGACCTTCGGCAGCGGGCGGGAAACCTGTTCCTTGAGGATCGACTGCCGCGCGACGCCCGGCTCCGGCTGAATCTCCTCGACCGCCGGCCTCTTCTTGCGGAAAAGATCCATCAGCGTCAGCGCCTCGGCGGGACGTATGCCGATGGAGGTGAGCGCACACCCGGTCATGAGGGCCACGATCGTTGCGGTTTTCATCATTCTCATCGACTTATACGTCCCTGTCTCGCATTGCCGCCACCGGCGGTTCGCGCCCGATGCCCTGATGTCATCGTGCTTTTGTACTTATAAGAAAGGATGGTGAATGAAAAGAAAACGTCTCCCATTTCTACTTCCCATCCGGCACGGCGCATCGCTCGTCTCCCTGCGGCCAGATGACGGGCGAACGGCCCCAGAAACTTGAATTTCCTGCACTATTTTTCCGTCACCGACAAAATGTCCGCCTTGGCTTCGCAGCGACCGTCAAACCGGCGACAACTCCGCACCCGCTTGTGTTCGAAAAGGCACAAAACGGGACCCGGAATGCGGCCGTGCGAAACACGCGTCGGACCCGGACGAAAGCGCCGCGCATCGCGATCCCGCGCGAAACACCGGCATTTAAACGATTGTAGCACGAATCCAGCTGCCGCAACCTCTTTACAAGCACCCGGGACCTGGGCGAGAGAGAACGATCACGGCCCCCGAGCCGGGCAATCGGGCCAGGCAGCCGGCGGCCGCATCCACCTTCCGGTCTTGATACCGCATGACGAAAGCAGGGATTACGATGACTTCAACGCGCACGGAAACAGATACATTCGGCCCCATCGAGGTCGCCAGCGATCGCTATTGGGGCGCCCAGGCGCAACGCTCGCTCGGCAATTTCAAGATCGGCTGGGAAAAGCAGCCGCTCGCGGTCGTGCGCGCGCTCGGCATCGTCAAGCAGGCCGCCGCCCGCGCCAATATGGAGTTGCAGGGGCTCGACGCCACGGTCGGCAAGGCGATCATCGAGGCCGCCCAGGAGGTCATCGACGGCAAGCTCAACGATCATTTCCCGCTCGTCGTCTGGCAGACGGGCTCCGGCACCCAGTCGAACATGAATGCCAATGAGGTGATCTCCAACCGGGCGATCGAAATGCTCGGCGGCGTCATGGGCTCGAAGAAGCCGGTTCATCCGAACGATCACGTCAATATGAGCCAGTCCTCCAACGACACCTATCCGACGGCCATGCACATCGCCTGCGCCGAGCGCATCGTCCATGACCTTTTGCCGGCGCTCAAGCACCTGCACCAGGCGCTGGAAGCCAAGGTGAAAGCCTTCGACCACATCATCAAGATCGGCCGCACCCACACCCAGGACGCCACCCCGCTGACGCTCGGCCAGGAATTTTCCGGCTATGCCGCCCAGGTCGCCTCCTCGATAAAGCGCATCGAAATGACGCTGCCGGGCCTGTGCGAACTGGCGCAGGGCGGGACGGCGGTTGGAACCGGCCTCAACGCACCGGTCGGCTTTGCCGAAAAGGTCGCAGCCGAAATCGCCACCATCACCGGCATCGCCTTCGTGACGGCGCCGAACAAGTTCGAGGCACTGGCAGCCCATGATTCCATGGTGTTCAGCCATGGCGCGATCAATGCCGCCGCCGCCGCGCTGTTCAAGATCGCCAACGACATCCGCTTCCTCGGCTCCGGCCCGCGCTCCGGCCTTGGCGAATTGTCGCTGCCGGAAAACGAGCCAGGCTCCTCGATCATGCCCGGCAAGGTCAATCCCACCCAATGCGAAGCGCTGACGCAGGTCTGCGTGCAGGTCTTCGGCAACAATGCCGCCCTCACCTTCGCAGGCAGCCAAGGTCATTTCGAACTGAATGTCTACAATCCGCTGATGGCCTATAATTTCCTGCAGTCGGTGCAGCTTCTCGCTGACGCGGTCATCTCCTTCACCGACAATTGCGTTGTCGGCATCGAGGCACGCGAGGACAATATCAAGGCGGCGCTCGACCGGTCGCTGATGCTGGTCACCGCCCTTGCGCCGAAGATCGGCTACGACAATGCCGCCAAGATCGCCAAGACGGCCCACAAGAACGGCACGACGCTGCGCGAAGAGGCGGTCGGCGGCGGCTACGTCACCGATGCGGAATTCGACGCCGTCGTGCGTCCGGAGACCATGATCAGCCCCTCCTGATCCCGGTCGCCAACTGGAGAACATGCATCAGGCAGCGGTCATCGCTGCCTGATTGCGTTTCGTGCTGCCAGTTGCCGATCCCTGCAATTCTAACGATCCGATTTGCCAGACATTAAGCCTTCGCAAATCATTTATTCCTAAAATTAGCGCCGCAACACAGCACAACAGGAGCTTGCAATGCAGGCGACTTTTCACAAGGCGCAGATACCCGACATCGCGGCACAGGTAACCTATGCGATGCGCATCATGGGCATTTCGCCACTACCACGCAATTACGAGCTCTACTACGAAGCCTATATCGGCTCCAATCCGAAACTGACCAAGGAACTGGCAGCGCTCGGCAGCCGGGCGACCCAGGAGGAACTCGACGAGATCGGCGCGCGCTATTTCAGTCATTATCATCGCGCTGCCGGTGTCGATCGCGCCCATATGCATCTCAGCGGCGAGCTCAGTGCGCTCCTGACGCTCCTGCAGGAAGAGCAATCCGCTCTTGAAAATTACAATCGCCTGCTCGACGAGACCTATCAAAACATCACCAGCAAGAGCAGTTCCAGCGCCGAGATCCTGCGTCAGGCCGTCAGCATCCTCACCGAGGCGACGGCCGACACGATGAGCCAGGGCAAGGAGCGGGCTGAAAGCGTCTCGCTGAAATCCTTCGAGATGGAAGTCATCCGCCAGGAGCTGGACGAGTACAAGCGCATCGCCAATACCGATTCGCTGACGCGCCTCGCCAATCGCCGCGCCTTCGACGAGAAACTGGCCTCCATCTACAATTCCGAGCAGTTGCGTGCACTGACCGGACTGCTGATCGTCGATATCGATCACTTCAAGAAAATCAACGACAGCTACGGCCATCCGGTCGGCGACAAGATCCTGGCGACCGTCGGAACGGTCATCCGCGCCAATCTGCGCCGCGATGCCTTCGTGGCGCGCACCGGCGGCGAGGAATTCGCCGTCATTCTCGGCGACAACAGCCTGGAGGAAATCCTCCAGGTGGCCGAACGCATCCGCAATGCGCTGGCAACGACACCGTTCAAGAACTCCAAGACGGGCGTCAACTACGGCCCGATCACGCTGTCCGTCGGCGTTTGCCAGGCCTCGCACGCCGATGATCCGGTCGATCTCTACAATAAGGCCGACATCGCCCTCTATTGCGCCAAGAATGCCGGCCGCAACCGGACCATCCTGTTCGAGGAAGGCATGAAGAAGGACACCGGCAAGAACTGGCTCATCTACCGCAAATAGCCGTTCGCAGCTGCCCGGGGATCACCACATCGTCTTTGCGGCGCGCGCAGGCCAGTCGCGGTCATAAGCCTCCTGGTCGAAATCGTCCTTTGCCTCCTTCAGCATCGCGCCTGCCGTCGGCAGCGACTGTGGGTCGACAAAGCGCTCCGGATTCCAGAGTTGCGAGCGGATCAAGGCGCGAGCACACTGGAAATAGACCTCCTCGACGGTAACGACGATGACGCTGCGCGGATGCCTGCCATCGGCCTCGAAGGATCCGGTAAGGGCCGGATCGACGCTGACCACGGCGGTGCCGTTGATCCGCATCGTGGTCGTGGAGCCCGGCACAAGGAACATCAGCGCCACACGCGGGTCGCGAACGATATTGGCAAGCGAATCGACCCGGTTGTTGCCGCGCCAGTCCGGCAGCAGAAGCGTTCTCTCGTCGGCGATCCTGACCACGCCGGCATCATCGCCGCGCGGCGAACAATCGAGCCCGTCCGGCCCCACGGTGGCGAGCGCGACGAAGGGAGATGCCTCGATCATCCGCGCATAGCCTGATGTCAGCGCCTTCGTCACCTTGACCAGCGAAGCCTCGCCGGGATCCCCGTAGAGCGCGTTCAGTTCCTCAACGCTGCGAATGATCGACATGCCTTGCTCCTTTTGCAATGCTCTTTCGCCCGCCGCCATGACAGCGGGATGACGAGGACCGGCGGCCGTCAGGGAATCACTTTCAACGCGAGATATTCCCACAGGGCCACGATGACAAGGATGATGACGGCGGCGAAATAAAGCTGATAGGGCTGCACCATCAGCGACACCGGAACCATTGCCGCGAGCAGGCCTATGCCGACAAGGTGCGACACCGGCAGCCGCGGCGCCACGCTTGCCTTGATCCAGATATTGCCGGCAAGAAAGATCGCCGGCCCGGCCAGGATGGCGCTCGCCATTTTAACGTCCGTGGCGCCATACGGATGCGCCAGCATGAACTCCTCGGCGACCGCGCAGAGAATGATCCCGCTGACGATCGGCAGATGGGCATAGGTGAAGACCGTGCGGGCAAGGACGCCCGGCCTGTTGGCGTTCTCGATGCTTTGCGCCGCCCGTGCCTGACCAAAACGGAAATAAATCCACCACATGGTCACGGTGCTGGCAAAGGCAGCAAAGAACATCGACAGGGTCAGGGCCGACAATTCCATTTCCGCAAAGACACGCCCGGTGACGAGCAGCGCCTCGCCGAGACAGATGATCACGAACAGGGCGCAACGCTCCGCCATGTGCGCGCCCAGCACGTCCCAGTCATCGACCTTGGAACGCCCGAGCCCGGGCACCTGGAACCCCAGCGCCGGTGAGAGATATTCGATGACGATTGCCGCGATCCAGAGAAACAGTTGCGCCTCGCCACCCGCAAAAGCGCCCGCAAGCCAGAAAACCGCCGAACAGGACAGCCAGCAGGTGATGCGCAGGAAATTCAGGTAATGCACCGGACTATGGCCGCGCAGCGCATAAACCGCAAACAGCGACCGCCCCACCTGCATAAGCACATAGGTCACGGCAAACAGCAGGCTCTTTTCACCGAAGGCATCGGGTATGGACGCCGACAGCACCAGTCCGCAGAACATCAGCACGAACAACAGGCCGCGCACCGGGGTCCGGTCAGGGTCGAGCCAATTGGTCACCCAGGTCGTGAAATTCCAAACCCACCAGACGGCGAGAATGAGAATGATCGCCTTGCCGATCCCGGCCGGCGAATAATGCTCCGCAAGCGTATGGGACAATTGCACGATCGAAAAAACGAAGACGAGATCGAAGAACAGCTCGTGATAGACGACCTTGCCCTCGTCGCCTTCGCGGCGCATCCGCAGCCAGCTGCTCCGGTCTCTCATGACGTCGAAAAATCTGCTCATTTCCCGGCATCCGTCGATTGCGCCTCAGCGCGGTTTTTCGGCCCTGTCGCGGCTCATCCCCTTGTCGGCGAGGTCCCGCTCGTAGGCGGCAAACAGCGCTTCGCCCTCCTCGCCGAGTTCCCGCAGATAGGTCCAGGTGAAAATCCCCGTATCATGGCCATCATCGAAACCGATGCGCACGGCATAATTGCCGGTGGGCGTCATCGAAATGATCGCGACATTGCGCTTGCCGGGCACGGTCACCCCCTGCCCTTTGCCATGGCCCTGCACTTCCGCCGACGGCGACAGCACCCGCAGCATCTCGGCCGAAAGATCGAAGGAAGCATTATCGTTGAACCCCACCTTCAGCCGGTGACGGTCCTTCGACACGCGCAGTTCGGTGGGCCAGATATCGCTCATGGATGCACTCTCCTTGCTTCGCCCGAGCACTAGCGCAGTTTCCAGGCGGAGGGAATTGCCGCCGGCCGCCGGCCGCGCCCTTTTGCCGCGAAGAAACTGTTTCGCACCGCTTTCGACTTGACGCGCCGCCCTTTGCTCACGACATTGAGGTTGTAGGGAGATATTCGTTGAACAGCGTGACCATCGACAGGACAGGCGCTTCGCCGCTCGCCGAAGCAAAGGCCCCGATGACCGACCCGTTCGGTCGCGCCGTCACCTATCTGAGAGTTTCGGTAACGGACCGCTGCGACTTCCGCTGCACCTATTGCATGGCCGAAAACATGACCTTCCTGCCCAAGAAGGATCTGCTGACGCTCGAGGAACTGAACCGGCTCTGTAGCGCCTTCATCGCCAAGGGCGTGCGCAAATTGCGGCTGACCGGTGGCGAGCCGCTGGTGCGCAAGAATGTCATGTTCCTGGTCGAGGAGCTCGGCAAGCATGTGCATGCCGGACGCCTGGACGAGCTGACGCTGACGACCAACGGCTCGCAGCTGTCGCGCTTCGCCGGCCAACTCGCCGATGCCGGCGTCCGCCGCATCAATGTCTCGCTCGACACGCTCGATCCGGATAAATTCAAGCAGATCACCCGCTGGGGCGAATTGTCAAAGGTGATGGAAGGTATCGATGCGGCGCAGGCGGCCGGTATTCACGTCAAGATCAATGCCGTTGCCCTGAAGGACTTCAATGACGCCGAAATCCCCGCCATGATGCGCTGGGCGCATGGGCGCGGCATGGACCTCACCCTGATCGAGACCATGCCGATGGGTGAGATCGACGAGGATCGCACCGACCATTATTTGCCTCTGTCGGAAATGCGCGACCGGCTGGCGTCCGAATTCAGCCTGTCGGAAATCGGCTACACGACCGGCGGACCGGCACGTTATCTGGAGGTCGCCGAAACGGGCGGCCGGCTGGGACTGATCACGCCGATGACCCATAATTTCTGCGAAAGCTGCAACCGGGTGCGCCTCACCTGCACCGGTACGCTCTATATGTGCCTCGGCCAGGACGACGCTGCCGATTTGCGCACCGCGCTTCGCGCCTCCGACGACGACACCTATCTGTCGCAGGTTATCGACGACGCGATCGCCCGCAAGCCGAAAGGCCATGATTTCATCATCGACCGGACCAGCAACAGGCCCGCCGTCGCACGCCATATGAGCGTCACCGGCGGCTGAGCAACCCGCCACGACAAGCCCCTCTCTCGGCATCGCAACCCTGAACCACCGCATGGTTGCAGCCGGAATCGAAAAGCCCGCGTCGGTTTCCCGGCACGGGCCTAATATTCGGTAGATGCCCGATCTCAGGCGGCGTAGCTTTTGCCGTAGGCCGGCGCCCGGCCACCTGAGACCGAATGGCTGGTGCCCGTCTTGAAGCGCTCGATCCGCTCGTTCAGCGTATCGACCTGATGGCGCAGGCCGTGGATTTCCGCTGTATTCTCCTCGACCATGGCGGCGTTCTGCTGGGTCAGCAGTTCGACCTCACGGACAGCCTCGTTCACCTCGTTCAGGCCGCGATACTGGTCGGCCGCCGCCGCCTCGATATTGCTGACCAGCTGGTGGATCGTCGAGATATGGTCGTTGATCACGGTCAGCGCCGTGCCGGTTTCCTGCACCAGTTCGACACCGCTCCTCACCTGCTTCGAACTGTCGGAAATCAGGCCCTTGATCTCGCGGGCAGCACCGGCGCAACGCTGGGCAAGCTCGCGCACTTCCTGCGCCACGACCGCAAAGCCGCGACCCGCATCGCCCGCCCGCGCCGCCTCGACGCCGGCATTGAGCGCAAGCAGGTTGGTCTGGAAGGCGATCTCGTCGATCACCCCGATGATCGTGCTGATCTTTTCCGAGGACTTGTTGATCGCCGCCATCGCATCGATCGCCTTGCCGACAACCTCGCCGGAGTGGCGGGCGTAATTATGCGTCTCATCGACCGAGACCGTGGTCTTGCGGGCGCTTTCGGCGGTCGAACGGACGATTTCCGTCAACTGGCCGAGCGCGCGCGAGCTTTCCTCCAGGGCCGCGGCCTGCTGTTCGGTCCGCCGGGCAAGGTCGTCGGCCGAGGAAGCCAGATTGCCGGTACCACCGGTGATTTCCTGCGTCACCGTGCGAACATCCATCAGTGTTGCGCGAAGCGCCTCGACCGCATTGTTGTAGGTGCGGGCCATGACGACATAGTCTTCCGAAAGATCCTCGGCCATGCCCTCTTCGAGATTGCCGTCGGCAAGCTTGGCGAGCACGTCGGAGAGTGCGGTCAGCGCTTCCATCTGCTCGGCCTCGATACGGGCGCGCTCCTGGCGCCGGCGGGCTTCCTCTTCAGCAGACAGCGTGCGTGCGGCCTCCGCTTCCTGACCGAGCCGGACATTCTCCACCGCATTGTCGCGGAAGACGGCCACCGAGCGCACCATGTCGCCGATCTCGTCGCCGCGGTTGCGTCCTTCGATGGCCACTTCGAGATCGCCATT
This sequence comes from Rhizobium sp. Root482, assembly GCF_001426565.1. Lineage (GTDB taxonomy): Bacteria > Pseudomonadota > Alphaproteobacteria > Rhizobiales > Rhizobiaceae > Pararhizobium. Next base: position 225,563 of record NZ_LMFA01000001.1, read on the forward strand.
GGCAAGCCGGGTCATCGTCTCGGTGACCCGCTTCAAGGGGCCGCGCAAAGTCTCGATCAGCATCAGGCCGCCGACGATGGACAGCAGCGTGCCGGCAACCATGGCGATGATCGACACATTGGCGGAGCGCTGGCTGTCCTTCTTGCCGGCTTCCTGCGCATTGCTGACGAAATTCTCCAGCGTCTGGCTGGCATCGGCAACCAGGCTCGATGTCTCCGCCTTGGCAGCCTGCCACCGCGCGCCGACGTCGATCAGTTGGGCGGTGCCGGCACCAATATCCTCAAGCGACGGCGCGAGCTTGCCTGCGAGGTCGCGCAGGGCGGCATTCTTGCCACCGAGTGCGGAAAGCTTGGTGACGCTGTCGCGCACGGCTTCGATATCGGCCATGATCAGCTGGCGGCTTTCCTGATCCAGCTTGCGATGCAGTTCGCTGATGTGAAGACGGGTCTTGTCGAGCCCCTTGAAGGTCTGGTCCATCAGCATGATCAAGGTTTTCAGCTCCGATATTTCGCTGTCCATGCCGACGAAACGCTTGGCTGCCGTATCGGAATTGGCGACCGCCTGCTTGGCGAAATCGGCCTCATATTTGGAGAATTTGCCGAGCACTGAACCCAGCTTGTTCTTCTTGATGTCGTTCGGCTCGGCGCTCGCCAGGATATCCTGGATCTTCTGCGTTTCGGCCTTCACGACGGCAATATTGCTCCTTACCTTTTCAGTGGCGATCTTCTCGGATTCGCCGATCTGCTTAACGAGATGCGGCAGGAGGTCGGTGGCCTGCTGCACCTTGGCGTCGGGGGCAATCGCCAAAGTCACCGGCAGGCGGAATTTCTTGATCCGCTCGGCAAGCCCCTGATAGGCGGCGGCATCGAACAGAAGCGCCTTGGCGAAGGATTCCTTCTTGCCCGATTCCTCGCGCAGGATATCGATCTGCTTATAGGCGCTGTTGCCCTGTGCGGTCATGTCGGCAAGTGCTGCATCCAGCGATGCAGTGACGCTGTCGCGTTCGGTCTTGATCGACCACAGCGTGTCTTCCTGCGCCCGCATTGCCGCACTCAACGTGACGACCGAGCTTATTCTCGCCTTGTCGTCGTCGGCGACCAGAAGATCGTTCAGCGCATGGATGCCCGTTTCCTGCTCGTCGATCCGCCCCGAAAGCGTCGCGCGCGTTTCGTCTGTCGGATTGTCGATGAAATTCTGCAGCCCGCTGCGCAGCGCCTGGAAATCGGACAGGTTGCTGATCGTCTCGCGCGTCACCGTCATGTGGCCGTTCAGCGTGCTTGCGGTGAAATACCCGACAAGGCCGATGCCGGCGATGAGCACGACCAGCGGCACGACGAACAGCAGGACCTTGGTAACGATGCGAAGACGCTGCAGTGAACGATCGATCAGGGACATTCCGAACTCCAGATGTTGAGCAAATCGGACATCTCCGCCAGACTGTCCTTCAGAAAAGAAGGCCCAACACCGGATGCGCAACCATGGCGCCTGTCCGGAAGTCATCCAGGTCGACGATATCGACATCGTCACATCGACCAGATCGCATCATGCGAAGGGGAGCGGAATAGGGGGACGATAGTGATCGAAGCTTAACATTTCGCCAAAGGATAGGGCCAATACCCGAAAAGGTTGAATGTCCATCACCTTTATCGCCGCGTGCTAAAATACTGATAATACCGATATTTCCCTTGGTAAGACAAAAGGGAAAGCCTGCGGAATGGCCATTGCATAAAAAAATCGCCGGTGCTTTAGAATGGGTCGGCCGGCTACCGAATCTTCTGGCCGGCGCGACTGCGCGTTCGCGGTCAACGACAGGAACGGATCCGAAGAGAATGCAATTGTCGGCCAATTTGCGCGGCGCCGGTTTCATGGGTCTCGCCATGGCAGGCTTCACCTGCAATGACGCCCTCGTCAAGGCGGTCTCCGGCGTTATGAATGCCGGCCAGATCATGCTGGTGCGCGGCGTCTTCACCTCCCTGCTCGTCCTGTTGCTGGCCCGCCATTTCGGCGCGATGCGCTCCTTTCGGCTGGTTCTCACCCCGGCCATCGGCCTGCGTGTGCTGGCCGAGGTCAGCGCCTCCATCGCCTATATCTGGGCGCTCGGCCACATGCCGCTTGCCAATGCCTCGGCGATCCTGCAGGCGCTGCCCCTTGCCGTCACGTTGGGCGCCGCGCTCTTCCTCAGGGAGCCCGTCGGCTGGCGGCGGTGGCTGGCGATCCTTGTCGGCTTTCTCGGGGTACTGATCGTTTTGCGGCCCGGACCGGAAGGATTTACCTGGGCGGCGGTGTGCGTGCTCGCCTCGGTCGTCTTTGCCGCAACCCGCGACCTTTGCACCCGCCGGATCGACCCTGCCGTTCCCTCGCTGTTCATTTCCGTCATCACCGCAACCGCCATCACGCTGACGGGCGCCGTCCTGGTCGTGCCGCTTGGCGGATGGCAGCCCATGTCCATGGGATCGCTCGGCCTGCTCGCCGGCGCCAGCCTGCTGCTTCTGGTCGGCTACCAGTTCATCGTGCTTGCCATGCGCAATGGCGAGATCGCCGTCGTCGCGCCGCTGCGCTATACCAGCCTGGTCTGGTCGATCGGCATCGGCATGCTGTTCTTTGCCGAAGAGCCGGATATCTGGATGATCACCGGCGTTGCCGTCATTATCGGCTCCGGCCTCTACGCCTTTGCGCGGGAAAACAAGCGCCGTACCGCAATCGTGACGCTGCCCGCACCGCCGGGCGCACCGATGACTTCGCCCGACAAGGGAGACAGGGAATGACACGGGCGCCTGTGCCGAGCTCGACAGCCTTTCCCGGCGTCGTCCTCGCCGGCGGCCGATCGTCGCGCATGGGACGTGACAAGGCAAGCCTTTCGCTCGGCGGAACAACGCTGCTCGATCGGGTCATCGCCCGCCTTGCGCCGCAGACGGCCGGGATCGGCATCAACATGAACGGCGCCCTGCCGCGCAGGAGCGATCCGGCCATCGCCGTTTTTACAGATACGCTTGCCGGCCAGCCGGGGCCGATGGCCGGCGTGCTTTCGGCGATGCGCCATGCACGCGCCCGTTTCCCGGCCGCCAGCCATGTCGTCACCGTGCCGACGGATACACCGTTCTTTCCCCTCGACCTCGTCGCCCGACTGGCCGTTACCGCCCTTCCCGACCGGATTGCATTTGCCAGTTCGGGCGGCGCGCCGCATCCGGTTTTTGCGCTGTGGCCGGTCGAGCTTGCAGACGCGCTGGAACACTGGCTGTTGACCGACGGCAAGCGCCGTGTGCGCGATTTCATCGAAAGCCGGCCGATGGTCGAGGTCGCCTTTGACCCGGTCGAGACCGCCCAGGGTCCGGTTGACCCCTTCTTCAATATCAATACGCCGGCCGATCTTGAACGTGCCGAGCGCTGGCTGCCCTTCATCGAGGATCTGGAAAAATGACGGTACCTCCCGGTCCAAGGGTTTTCGGCATCGCCGGTTGGAAGAACTCCGGCAAGACCGGCCTTGCAGTGCGGCTGGTGACGGAACTGACGCGGCGCGGCTATAGTGTCTCGACGGTCAAGCACGCCCATCATGATTTCGATATCGACAAGGTCGGCGCCGACAGCTTTCGCCATCGCGAGGCCGGCGCCCATGAAGTCACGATCGTGTCCGGCACCCGCTATGCCATCATGCACGAATTGCGCGGCGCGCCGGAGCCGGCCTTTTCGGAAATCCTCGCCCGCCTTGCCCCTTGCGACCTGGTGTTGATCGAAGGCTACAAGCGCGAACCGATCCCCAAGATCGAGGCCCGGCGCCTGGCCTCCGCCAGGAACGAGCCGCTGGCGCCGACCGATCCCCATATCCTCGCCATCGCCGCCGACCATCCCGTCGCCGACACGGGCCTTAAGCTCTTCGATCTGGACGATACCGTTGCGATCGCCGATTTCGTCGAACGCATCACCGGCCTGTCGCGACAGCAACCAGCGACATAACGCAAACGGCCCGGAGCATGCTCCGGGCCGTTTTTCTTGATCTGGCTTTAGCGCGTCAGTTCTGCGCGACCGGGCGCACCAGCGGTGTTACGCGCCGGATGGTGACGCGGCGGTTCTCCTGCTCAGCCTCCGGCGTGCGCACCTTCAGGAAGCGTTCGCCATAACCCTGGGTCACGAGGTTTTCAGCCGGGATGTCATAAACCTCCGTCAGAAGCGAGGCGACCGATTCGGCGCGTTCGTCGGAGAGGACGAGGTTGGGCTGGTCACCGCCCACCGCATCCGTATGGCCTTCAATCAGGAAGGTCTCGCCCGGATCCTTGTCGATCACTTCCAGCATGGCGTCGGCGACCTTGCGCAGGGTCTTGGCCTGCGACAGCGGCACTTCCGCACTGTTGGTGGCGAAAGTGATCGTATCGAGGTCGATACGGCGCACCTTGTCACGGATACGCGCCGAACTCCTGACTTCATCGATCGTGTAGACACGCTCGACCTGCTCCACCGGCGGCTCGGCCAGGAAGTCGTAATAGTCGCGGTCGGGCTGGCTGGAGGTATCGATGATATAGTCCTGGACCGGCACGCGCAGGCGCATCGGCGGCAGGTCCTGCCCGACATCGTAGGCCGGCGGCCGCGGACCATCATCGCTCTCGGGCGCATAGATCATCACATATTCGCGACCGTCCCGGTCGATGCGCGAACGCTGGACGATATCGCCGTAGCGATTATAGATCGTCACGATCTGGACACCATTTCTGCGCTCGATGGTCTCGCGGGTCCGGCCGCGGGAGAGTTCCTCGTAGAAACTCCGTTCGGCATTGCGGCGAAGACGCGGACGATCGTCGCCGCGCACGATAATCCGGTCGCCGAAATCGAGCACCACCCGATCGTCGCCCGTCTCGTCGATCCGCGGACGACGGCGGTCATTGCCGGTAAAGGCGTCGATCAGGTCGGGAATGCCGAATTCCGGCGCCCTCTCGACACGGCGGCCGTCTTCCTTGATGGCAGCCCTGATCTCGTCCTCGCTCGGGCGACGGTCGCGGCGACGCGACTGCGCCTCGGCGTCACTCTTCGGAACCTCGACATTCTCGTCGTCGGCGCGCATGCGTTCGCGCTGCTTGCGCCGCTTTTCGCGGGCCTCACCGCCACTCGCATTGTCGGCATCCTTGTCGCTGTCGAGAACGGCCGCGCCGTTTTCGACCGGCAGAACGACGGTCTCGTCGCTCTTGGCCGGATCGCGGGCGATCTCCTGCTTCTCTTCCTTTGTGCGGGTATCGACGATCTCCGGAACCGGTTCGCGACGGTCGCGCGGCTTGCGAGGCGTATCGGCATCAGCGTCGCCATCGAGCGCCGGACGCAATTCGCCGTCTTCCGCCGGCTGTTCGGTCTGCTGCTCGCCCTGTTCCTTGGCCTTTCCTTCGGCGCGCGCCCGATCTTCCTCGGCCTTGCGGGCCGCCTCGTCATCGCCGGACGGCTGCGCCTCTTCGGTCTGCTGTTCTTCCGTCTGCTGGGCCTTCTTGCGGCGCTCGGCGCGTGCCTTGGCCCGCTCTTCGGCCGCCTTTGCCGCCTCATCGTCAGCGCTCGGCTGAACCTCTTCCGGCTTCGGCTCGGCCTGGTCGGCGTCCTGCTTGCTCTTCTTGCGCTCGGCACGGGCCTTGGCCCTTTCCTCGGCGGCCTTGGCTGCCTCGTCATCGCCGCTCGGTTGGGCCTGGTCCTGCTGCGGCTCCTCAGCCTGCTTCTGCTCGGCCTCCTGCTCGCGCTTCTTGCGACGCTCGGAACGGCTCGGCTGTTCTTCCTCGGCCGGCTGGGCGTCCTGCTGCGGCTGTTCCTCCTGCTGCTCGGCATCCTGGCGTTGCTTACGGCGCTCGGAACGGCTCGGCTGTTCTTCCTCGGCCGCCGGCTGCTCCTGCTGCGGCGCCTGCTGCTCTTCCGCCTGTTCGCTCTTCTTGCGCTTCTTGCGCAGCAATTCCTCGGGCACGGCTTCGCCGCCGTCCGGCTGGGCAATACCCTGTTCCTGCGCAACCTCGAAAGGCTTGGTCAGGCTGTCGGCCAGCGCCGGCGTGATGGCGACCGATATCGACAGCACAGGCAGTGCCACGGTCGCAAAAAGCTTGGATCGGATGGTCATCTATTCCTCCTTCAGAGGTCCCGTTTCGTGTCTCAACCGATAAGCCGTCCCGGCGCCTGGCCATCAGGCAAGACCGGGTCTATCGGCTCAGATCAGCATCGACGACTACCGAAACCCGCATTAACTCACGATGAATGTCCTGTTCATCTTCGCCAGACATAGGCGGCATTGGCGTGACGGCGAGACCCCGCCCCGCGACTGCGACGTTTTTCCCTGGCGCAACCGTGCTTTCCTGTTGATTTTTACATTTAAAGCGTAGGAATATCGGCGCAGCCCGGACGCAACGACGCCCGGCATTGCGACGCCCGCCAAAAAGCAACAATCCGGGCGTCAGCCAACAGAGAGGATCACTATGCGTATTTCAAGACGTCTCGCCACGGTCGCTTCGGCCGCCGTTTTCGCGCTGATGGCCGGCTCTGCCATGGCCGACGGCGAAAAGATCGTCATCGGCACGGAAGGCGCCTATCCGCCCTTCAACAATCTGGAAGCGGACGGCACGCTGACCGGCTTCGACGTGGACATCGCCAAGGCGCTCTGTGTCGAGATGAAGGCCGAATGCACCTTCGTCACCCAGGATTGGGACGGCATCATTCCCGCCCTTATCGCCAAGAAGTTCGACGCCATCGTCGCCTCCATGTCGATCACCCCAGAACGCCTCGAAAAGGTGGATTTCAGCGAGAAATATTACAACACCGGACCGGCGATCGTCGTACCGAAGGATTCGCCGATCACCGACGCGACACCTGAAGGCATGGCCGGAAAATCGCTCGGCGCCCAGTCCTCGACGACCCATTCCAACTACGCCGAAGCCTATTTCAAGGATTCCGAGCTGAAGCTCTATCCGACGCCGGACGAATACAAGCTCGACGTCGCCAATGGCCGCGTCGATGCCGTCATCGACGACGTCGTCGTTCTCTCCTCCTGGCTGAAGACCGAGGACGGCGCCTGCTGCAAGCTCCTGAAGGCGCTGACCCCCGATCCGAAGATCCACGGCGTCGGCGCCGGCATTGCCGTGCGCAAGGGCGACACCGAACTGAAGGCAAAGCTCGACGCTGCCATCCAGGCCATCCGCGCCAACGGCAAATACAAGGAAATCAATGACAAATATTTCGAATTCGACGTCTATGGCGGCTGATTCGAAGGCATCTGAAATCCGGATATCCTAAAAAGCACCGGCTTATGCCGAAAATGCAGTGGCGGAAGGCTTGCCCTTCCGCCATTTTTGTCTAACAAGAAAAGCAACAACAAGCGTTCAATAAGACGCGCGGGGGAAATCTGGTCCATGCAGGCTGCTTTTGCTGCCCTTTCTTCGATTGTGTCCTGGTTCGCGACGATTCTCGATCCACTGTGCGGCCCGATCGGCCTGTTCCAGCTTCTGCCGGCGGATTCGCTCTTGTCCTGTGGGGATGCGGGCTGGGGCGATGAGATCGCCTACGGGTTCCTCATCACCGCGAGCCTCGCCATCTGCACACTGCCGGTCGGCCTCATTCTCGGCTTCTTCATCGCGCTTGCGAAACAGTCCGAAGAGAAATCGCTGCGCCTCGCCACCAATATTTACACCACCATCTTTCGCGGCCTGCCCGAACTCCTGACGCTGTTCATCATCTATTACGGCCTGCAGATCCTCGCCCAGCGCCTGATGGCGGGTTTCGGCTATGAGGGGCCGGTCGAGATCAATACCTTCGTCGCCGGCATGGTTGCGCTCGGCGTCGTCTTTTCCGCCTATTGTTCCGAAGTCCTGCTGTCGGCCTTCAAGGCCATTCCGCGTGGCCAGTACGAGGCCGGCGACGCACTCGGCCTGCATCGCGGCAAGACCATGCGCCTGATCATCCTGCCGCAACTGGTGCGCATCGCCCTGCCCGGGCTTGGCAATCTCTGGATGATCCTGCTCAAGGATACGGCCCTGGTCTCGATCATCGGTCTTCCGGATATTCTGCGCCAGACCGGCATCGCGGCGCGCGTCACCAAGCACGCCTTCGAGTTCTTCTCGCTCGCCTGCCTGCTGTTTCTCGTTCTGGCCATGCTGTCGTCGCTGGTCTTCTCGGCACTGGAGCGCCGGTCCAATCGTTCGGGGGTCGGACGATGAGCCATCGCGATACCATGCTGCCCGCCCTGCCCGCTCCGCCCGAAGCCGTGCGGCGTTATACCCTGTCGCGCTTTGTCGGCAGCGTCGCCCTGGGCATTTGGCTCGCCGCCTCCGTCGGCATATTCCTGTTCATCGTCGATAGCTGGAGCGTCGAGAAACTCGTCAAATACGGGCCGAACTTCATCTCCGGCCTCGGCGTCACCCTGACCCTGGTCTCCATCTCCATCGTGCTCGGCGCCATCCTGTCGCTGCCCATCGCCTATGGCAGGATGACGAAGAACAAGTGGCTTTCCGCCATCGCCTATGGCTATGTCTATTTCTTCCGTGGGACGCCGCTGATCACCCAGCTCTTCCTGGTCTATTACGGTTTCGGCAGTTTTCGTCCCTATCTGGAACAGGTCGGCCTGTGGACGCTGTTCCGCGACGCCTGGTTCTGCGCGCTGTTCACCTTCACGCTCAATACCGCAGCCTACCAGGCGGAAATCCTGCGCGGCGCCATTCAGAGCGTGCCGCGCGGCCAGCACGAGGCCTCGGCGGCCCTCGGCCTGCCCACGCGCATCGCGTTCCTGAAGGTCATCCTTCCCCAGGCGATGATCGTCGCGCTCAGGCCCTACGGCAACGAGATCATCCTGATGATCAAGGGTTCGGCCATCGTCGCCATCGTCACCGTGTTCGACCTGATGGGCGAAACGCGCCGCGCCTTCTCGCGGACCTACGACTTCCAGATGTATCTCTGGGCCGCGGTGCTCTATCTGATCATGGTCGAGATATTGCGCAATCTCTGGACCTGGATCGAAAACCGCCTGACCCGCCACCTGAAGCGCTAAAGCAATGTCGCGCAAAAATGTGCGGCGGTTTTGTGATAGCGACATGCGCGAAATCAAAGACCTGAAGCGTCGGAAGCGAATCTGAAAGATCGCGACGCGCTTAGGCCGTCGCTTGGCAGCACTCATCAAGGCATGCTGCCAACCCATTGTGTTTTAAAGTTATTTTTTTTATTTCAGGCCGATATTCAGATATGATTAAGCAATTGAGCGCTTCAATTGCAGGGACCATCTTCGACAAGAATGGGGTCCGAAATGACAAACGAACTCGAACTGCAACTCAAGGGTTATGGCCTGACCACGGCGCAGATTCTCTATCGCATGCCGGATCACCCAAGCCTGCTGCAATCCTATATCTGGCAGCACTATGATCTGGCGCCGGAATTCCCTGAAATGAAGAGCTTCCTGAAGTTCTGGCAGGAAAAGCTCGATGGGCCGCTGCATTCGGTGCGCTACATGCACCGCAAGCTGATTTCGGCCTCCGACTGGCGGGCGCTGAAGGGCGAGTTCATCATCAACTGACGCCTCGCCCCACCGTGCCGCATGTTACACTGAACGGGTGATGCCGCCGTCGATACGGATGTTCTGGCCGGTGATATAGGCGCCGCGATCGGTTGCCAGCAGCGCCACCAGTTCGGCAACCTCCTCCGACGTGCCATAGCGCCCCATCGGAATGCGCTGGCGCCGTTCCTCGGTCTCCGGCAGGCTGTCGATGAAGCCGGGCAGGACATTGTTCATGCGGATATTGTCGCCCGCATATTTGTCGGAAAACAGCTTGGTGAAGGCGGCAAGGCCGGAGCGGAATACGCCCGAAGTCGGAAACAGCGGGTCCGGCTCGAAGGTCGCATAGGTGGAGATATTGACGATGCTGCCGGATTTCTGCTCCAGCATGATCGGCGTCACCAGCCGCGTCGGGCGCACCACGTTGAGGAAATAGACGTCCATGCCCTTGTGCCAGTCGTCGTCCGACAGGTCGAGAACAGCCGCGCGTGGGCCATGGCCCGCCGAATTGACCAGCGCATCTACCCTTCCCCATTTTTGGTAGGCTGCGTCCACCAGCCGCTTCAGGTCGTCGTTCGACTGATTGGAACCGGTCACGCCGATACCGCCAAGCTCCTTTGCCAGCGCCTCCCCCTTGCCGGAAGAAGAAAGAATGGCGACGCCGTATCCTTCCGCCGCCAGCCTGCGCGCCGCACCGGCCCCCATGCCCGACCCGCCCGCCGTGATGATTGCAACCTTCTGATCCGTCATCTTTGTCTGCTCCTGTCGAAAGAAGCGATCAAAGCAGCCGCGGACGACAATCGCAAACGAGAAATCCTGTATCTGCCATCAGCAGCCCTCAGACATGCACCTCCCCATGGGCCAGTTCCCCCTCGCCCGGTTCCCTGTGCAACGATGCGAAGGCGATCGCGGCATAGAACAGACCGACGACGGCAATCACCAGCCAGCCGGAAACCGGCCCGAGCGCCGCCCGTGCGGCGGCACCGGCAAGGGAGCGCACATGATCCGTCGCGCTTCCGTCCGCCTGCAGGATCGGCGAGGAGATTTTCAGGCCCCAGGCGAGCAGCAGGATCAGGTACATCCAGCAATAATTGCGCCTCAGCCGCCGGAAGAAGGCTTCCCGATAGCTCATCAGGAAGGCCGGCCGGCGCAGACTTTCGGCGATCGGCGTTGCCCAGTTGGCCGTGAAACCCGCCTGCGGGGAGAGCATCTCGGCGAAATAGCCGCGCTCGATCTGGCGCACGCGCGCCCGGTAGACGTCGAAGAACCGGTAGCGTCGGGCCTCGATGAACAGAAGCAGCGTCACCAGCAGCATGGCAAACAGAAGTACGCCGTGATGCGAGGCCGGCGTCGACAGCGAGACCGAGAGAAGCGCGGCGACCACGGTGATCGCCCAGTTCGAGGTCCGGTCGATGCGGTCGCGCCAGCCGGCCATGCGGCCCATCTCGCCGCGATAATAATGGGTGAGCGCGCTGATCGTCTCCGACGATGTCGCCGGCAAGGCCGGGCTCTTCGGTTGGGCATCGTCTTTCAGGAGCCCGGTCGGATTGAGTTCCGCAGCCATGGTCTCTTCCTCCGCAGTAGTGATCCATCCGATCATGCACCCGATTCGGCGAGGGAGAAACGTCTTCGGGGGCCGGCCATGCAGCATTTCCGGTTTTTGCACCCGGTTTTTGCATTGCCAAAACCGCGCCCGCGCCGTAAAGACGCCGCATGCAGAAGATCGACGAAGAAGCCCTCGCGCAGGCCTATAACCGCGCCCTTGCGCTCGAAAAATCGGGCGATGTCGATGCGGCGGTCAAGGCCTATGAAGAGGTCCTGGCGATCGATCCGGACGATCACGGCGGCGCCGCCGTGCGCATTGCCTCGATGGGACGCGGCGAGACGCCCGACAAGGCGCCGGACGCCTATGTCACGACCCTGTTCGATCAGCATGCGGAGGTTTTCGAAGATGTGCTCGTCGAGCAACTCGATTATCACGTGCCGCTGCTGGTGCGCCAGCGGCTGCAGGCCCTCAGTCTCGGCCCCTTCGCCCGTATGCTCGATCTCGGCTGCGGCACCGGCCTCACCGGCGGCGCTCTGCGCGACATGGCGGACGACATCACCGGTATCGACCTGTCGGAAAACATGGTCGAGATCGCCCATGAAAAGGATCTCTACGAGACCCTCTATGTCGCCGAAGTGGTCGATTTCCTCGAGGACAATGACGACGCGCCCTTCGATCTCGTCACCGCCACGGATGTCCTGCCCTATCTCGGCGCGCTGGAAGCGCTGTTTTTCGGCGTCGCCGAAAACATCAATGCCGGCGGGCTCCTGATTTTCTCCAGCGAAACCCTGCCCGACGAGAGCTTCGCCGGTCGCCCCTTCATGGTCGGCCCGCACCAACGTTTCGCCCACGCACCGGCCTATGTCCGCGAACGCCTCGACGCCACCGGCTTCGACCTTCTCGAAATGACAGACATCACCGTGCGCAAGGAAGAGGGCGAGCCGATCGCCGGGCACCTGGTGATCGCTCGTTTCCGCGGCTGACGTAAAACACCGTTTCAACCCGCCTTTGACGGGACAGCAAAAATATAAGGCCACATTGCAACCTCCGGTAGATTTTGCAATCCTTTGATGTGGCCGATTTATGGACGATGCCTGCCATGCGGCCATAAGCTTTCCTTCGAAAGAGGGGGAAGCTTCATGGACAATCTGGCATGGTTCAAGGAGGCCGGCGGTCTCTTCGGTCTTATCGTCTCTACGATCAGGGATTACGTCGGGCTGGACCCGGTCGCCGTTCTTTTCGCCCTGATGACGCCGCTGCTTATTCTCTTTGCCCGCCACGAGGTGCGCTTGAGGCGGCTGCAGTCGATCAAGGATTTCCTGCGTGCCTTCGATCCTAATGCGGCCCGGGATCCGCCGCAAGCGGTAACGCCGGCCGCGCAACTGCCGCAAATCCTGCCCAGGCCGGAGGCAAATTCCACGCGGGATGCGAGGATCGCCACCAATCCGTCCTTCGAATTCGTCAAGTCGAAATATATCTCGGATCTGAGGATCACCAAGGCGGACGGAGAGACCTTCGACAGGCTCAACGATGTCGAGCAGATAGATTGGATCCTCAGAAATGTCGGCGGCTTCGGTTCGTTTGCCGATCGCCGGCTGTTCTACTCCTCCATCGGGCTGGTCATCCTCGTCTATTTCGGCTTCTCCGCCCTCAACGCCACGCTCCTCTGCGGCCTGGGGACGACAGGTTGCGCCCCCGGCGCAACCTACGGAAGCTGGGCGCAACTGGCGGCCATCGGTTCGCTGGCCTTTGCCGGCGCCTATATCGCCGCGGTCCGCAGTTTCGTGCGCGCCGTTGCGGTCTTCGATCTCTCGCCCTACGGTTTCCTGCGACAAACCGGCGAGGTCGTCGCCTCGGTGATTTTCACGATCGTTCTCTTCGCCCTGCTGCGCGATCCTTTCGCGGCCGTCGCGGGGATACTGCCGGGCGCTGCCGTCGCCAATACGGACACCCATATCCAACCCGTCTGGTACGGCCTCGCACCCCTTCTTGGTCTCCTGCCACAGAGCGCCACCAAATTCCTGCTGGTCAAGTTCCAGTCGCTGATCACCTGGATCAAGACCACCGACGACCGCTTTGTCGAGGTCAGCAAGATCACCTCGCTCGACGTTATCGATGGCATCGACTACGAAACCCGCTTCCGGCTGGAGGAATGCGGCATCTACGACGTGCAGAATCTCGCCACCTACAATCCGATCATGCTGCATATCGAATCGCCCTACGGCATCTACCAGACCTTCGACTGGGTCGCCCAGGCCCAGCTCTGCCACATCCTCGGCCTGGAGAAATTCCTCATCTTCCGGGAAATGAATATCCGCACGATCTTCGATCTCGAGCGGGCGATCAGCAGCCGCCAGTCGGTTCCCGCCTTCGACGAAATCTGCGCCGGAATACTCTTCGCGCCCACCAGCGGCCTGAAAAAGACGCTTCAAATCGCCGATACCGGGCTCGTCAAGGTCGATGCCCAACAGGCGGCCAAGGTCGGGGCGGATGATTATTGCCTCTGGGCGCGGCTGCGCATCCAGGGGACCGATAGCGCCCAGGCCGCCGAGCATGTGCTGCGCTGGATCGCCGACGACCTGCATGTACGCCGCCTGCGCCGCCTGTGGATCGACATATCCAACAGCCTGGGGGAAAGCTCCTGGTACCTGCCCGACAATCCCGATGCCGCAGCCGTCGTCCCGGCCCTCCAGGCTCAGGTCGCAGCCTGAGACATTGCCCGCAAGGATAGAGGGCGGCCGCCAACCGGCCGTCCATTGTCGTTCCAGTCTGCCCGCCAGCTTTGCCTCTCACGCGGCGCCCGGCTCCGTTTCACGGCCATTTGCACCATCCGCCATTTTTACCCTCTTCCGCGTCCCGGCCGCATCGGCTAAAGCTCGATGACACGGAATTTGCAGGGGGAATACCGGAAATGGCGAAAGTCGCGTTCATCGGTCTGGGTGTCATGGGTTATCCGATGGCCGGTCATCTGCGGGTCAAGGGCGGCCACGACCTTACGGTCTATAACCGCACGGGCGCGAAGGCGGAAAAATGGGCGGCCGAATTCGGCGGGCGCGCGGCGCCGACGCCGGCGCAAGCCGCCGATGGCGCCGATTTCGTCTTCTCCTGCGTCGGCAATGACGACGATCTGCGGGCGGTGACGACCGGCAAGGACGGCGCCTTCGAGAGCCTGAAATCCGGCGCGATCTTCATCGACAACACCACCGCTTCGGCCGAAGTCGCCCGCGAGCTTGACGCGGCCGCAACGGCGCGTGGCGCCCATTTCATCGACGCTCCGGTCTCCGGCGGCCAGGCGGGCGCCGAAAACGGCGTGCTGACGGTGATGTGCGGCGGCACGCCGGAGGTTTTCGAGCGGGCAAGACCGGTCATCGACGCCTATGCCCGCATGGTCGGCCTGATGGGGCCGGCCGGCAGCGGCCAGCTGACCAAGATGGTCAACCAGATCTGCATCGCCGGCCTCGTCCAGGGGCTCGCGGAAGGCATCCATTTCGGCAAGAAGGCCGGCCTCGATATCGAAAAGGTCGTCGAGGTCATCTCCAAGGGCGCCGCCGGCTCCTGGCAGATGGAAAACCGCCACAAGACCATGAACACCGGCAAATATGATTTCGGCTTCGCCGTCGACTGGATGCGCAAGGATCTCGGCATCCTGCTTTCCGAAGCCCGTGCCAACGGCGCCAGCCTCCCGGTCACCGCCCTGGTCGACCAGTTCTACGCCGATGTGCAGGCGCTCGGCGGCAACCGCTGGGATACATCCTCGCTTCTGGCGCGGCTGGAGAAGTGATTCCAGCGCTGACGCCCTCCTCCCCGGCGGGCGTCATCATTGCCCATCTGCAATCCTTGCAGGCGCCCGACGCCGTCGCGGCATTGTCCCGGTTCGGCGTCGAAACCGGCACGGCGCTGGGTATTTCCAACGCCAAGTTACGAAGGATCGCACGACGGATAAAACGCGATCAGCCGCGCGCGCTTGCGCTTTGGGAAAGCGGCATTCGCGAAGCGCGCCTGCTCGCCGCCTTCACCGCCGAACCGGATAAACTGACACTCGACACCGCGCGCAAATGGGCGGCTGGATGCAATTCCTGGGAAATTGTCGATGGCGTCGCCGATCTGTTTGTCGCGGCGCGGCTGGAGGCGATCCTTGTGCCGGAACTCGCCGCCGACGGGCGGGAGTTCGTTCGACGAATGGCCTTCTCCATAATGGCCGTCAGCGCCGTTCATCTAAAGAACGAGCCGGACGAAACCCTACTTGCCTGGCTGCCGCTGGTTGAAGCGCATGCCGGCGACGAACGCAACTTCGTCAAGAAGGCGGTGAACTGGGCGCTGCGTCAGATCGGCAAGCGCAATGCCCATTGCCACGCGCCGGCATTGGCGCTGGCGCAAAAACTGGCGACCCTGCCCGATAGGACAGCACGATGGATCGGCCGGGACGCAGCACGCGAACTGACAGGCAGCGCCGTTCTGCAAAAGCTGCGGGACTGACGCCCGCAAGACGCCTCAATCCTCGCCGGATTTCGCCTGGTCGATCATCATGTAGTCGAGCGGCAGCTGGGTCGTATATTTGATCTGTTCCATGGCGAAGGCCGAGGACACGTCGCGGATCTCGATCCGGGCGATCATCCGCTTGTAGAAGGCGTCATAGGCGGCGATATCCGGCACGACGACGCGCAACAGATAATCCACGTCGCCGCTCATCCGGTAGAATTCCACCACTTCGGGGAAATCCCCAACCACTTCGGAAAACCGCCGCAGCCATTCGACCGAATGGGTATTGGTGCGGATGGAAACGAAGACGGTCACCTTGGTATTGACCTTTACCGGATCGAGCAGCGCCACCCGGCCGCGGATCACGCCGTCCTCTTCCATCTTCTGGATGCGCCGCCAGCACGGCGTCGTCGACAGGCCGACCTTCTTGGCGAGATCGGCAACTGCAAGCGTGGAATCCTCCTGCAGCAGCCGCAGGATTTTGCGATCAAGACGATCCATGACAAACCTCTTCGAATATTTTTCTCTTTATAGCGTCAAATTTGGCAAATGAAAGAATATTGTTTCAAGAAATCAATTTTCCCACCCGTTCCTGCAACACCGGCAGCAGGTCCGTCTCGAACCATGGATTCTTCTTCAGCCAGGATGTGTTGCGCCAGCTCGGATGCGGCATGGCAAGTACCGCCAGGCTGCTGTTGCTGCCGAGATGGCTGCGCCAGTCGCGCACCGTTTCGGTCATCGTCGCGGCCCGCCGCTCGCCAAGATGCCAACTCTGAGCATACTGGCCGATGGCAAGCACCAGTTCGACCTGCGGCATCGCTTCGATGACCTCGGAACGCCAGCGCGGCGCGCATTCGCGCCGGGGCGGCAGGTCGCTGCCATGCGCGTCATAGCCGGGAAAACAGAAGCCCATCGGCACGATGGCGAAATTTCCGGGATCGTAAAACTCTTCCCGCGTCACGCCGAGCCACTGGCGAAGCCTGTTGCCGGAGGCATCATCGAAAGGCAAGCCGCTCTCGTGCACGCGCAGGCCTGGCGCCTGTCCGGCAATCAGGATGCGGGCGGCGGACGAGATCACCGCCACCGGTCTCGGCTCGTGCGGCAGCCGGTATTCGGCCCCGCGCGCCGGATTGTCGCGGCAAATCCGGCACGCCGCCACTGCCATACGCAGGGCGTCCAGCCCGTCCGTCACGTTGTCATCCATTCCACCAGCCTACAAGGATCGTCCTTGTCGTTTCGGCCGCCCGCGCAATCATCGCGTCCAGCCAGTCCTCCACAATATGGGGGGCCTCGTCCATTCCGCCATGGGTCCGCCGCCATGTCCGTGGCGCGTCGAACGTGCCGGCCCACAGGCCAAGCTTCCTTGAGCGCGCGGCCTCCTCCTCCGCCTCGTAGCCGCCGAATGCCAGCGCATGGCCGGCCCGGACCATCGCGGCATTGAGGTCGCGGCCGTCGGCAATGCAGGTGGCGAGGCGCCGCCCGTAGCGATCGTCACCGCCCGTCTTGCAGCGCATATCCGCGTCGCCGATCAGCCCGGCCAGATGATCGCGGGCAACCGTGCCGCAAGGCCAGTCGCTCTCGTCCCGCCGGCAGACCTGCCGCAGTTCGGGCGCGTCGATGCCGCTCAGTCTTATGCGCTCTGCGCCAAGCACTAGCGTATCGCCATCGACGACGCGCGCCCTGCCCGCAAGGCTTGCCTGCCCGGCCTCGTCCAGGCGCACGATGACAAGCCCGGCCGTCAGCAGGATCAGCGTCACGAGCAGAATATCGCGGAGGATTCGCGCCATGCCTTTCCCATTTGTCCCTTGCGCGCATGCGGCCGTCCGGGCTCGATGCAGCGCGCGGTTTCCCGCCGAATGCAGCAACTTCTTAAGGATTCAACCTTAAAGTTCAACAAATTCCATGAACGTGTCCGGGACCATGAGCAAGGGCGTCAGCACCTCCACCGACAAGATTATCGTCGACAAATCGCGCAGCCATCGCAACACGGCTGTGTCGAAAGCCGTGCGTACGACCCGGGAGAAGCTGCAGGCCGGTCCATCCAATTTCGCCGGCTTCGACAAGGACATGCTCGGACTGTACATCGATTCGATGCTGCAGGGCGCCGTCGCCATGCCGTTCTTCCTGTTTCTGGTCACCGGCCTCGGCATCTATCTGTCGCAGAGCCTGGATCTCCTCGTCTGGGGCATCATGGCGCTCTGCGTCCATGCGATCGGCATCTTCCTGGCGCGCCGGGCAAAGGCGAGCGAGATCGCCGCCGACAAGGTGGCCTATTGGCGCCGCCGCTTCCTGTTTGTCCAGGCTCTGTTCGGCATCTGCTGGGCGGCCTTCCTGCTGCGCGATTGCGGCCAGTGCGGCGAGGCCGGATTCAGCTTCTTCAAGGCCGCGGTCCTGCTCATTGCGCTCGCCGCGACAGCCATGGGCACCTTCCTTCTGCGCAATGGCCTGCTCGTCACCTTCGTTCCGGTCATACTGGTGCTCGCCGGCCTTGCCGCCCGCACCGCAAGCCCCGCCTATCTGGCCCTGACGGCGGTGGTCTCGTCCTTGCTCGTCTTCCTCATCTTCATGACCAACCGCATGCACCGCGCCAATGTGCATATCCTCTCCGTCCAGTCGGAGAAGGACGATCTCATCGCCGAGCTTGAAGTCGCCAAGTCCATGTCCGACGAGGCGCGCCGCCGCGCCGAAGAGGCCAACCTGGCCAAATCCCGTTTCCTTGCGTCCATGTCGCATGAATTGCGCACGCCGCTCAACGCCATCCTCGGCTTCTCCGAGGTGATGTCGACCGAGGTTCTCGGTCCCCTCAGCAATCCGATCTACAAGGAATATACCGGCGATATCCATCGCTCGGGCCAGCACCTGCTCGATCTCATCAACGAAATCCTCGACCTGTCGCGCATCGAGGCCGGCAAATACGATCTCAACGAGGAAGCCATCCATCTGGTGGAAATCACCGAGGATTGCATCGGCATGGTGCAACTCAAGGCCCGCACCAAGAACATCTCCATTACCGAACAGTTCGAACAGGGCATGCCGGCGGTCTGGGTGGATGAGAAGGCCATGCGCCAGGTCACGCTCAATCTCCTGTCGAATGCGGTTAAATTCACGCCTTCCGGCGGCGAGATTTCGGTCAAGGCCGGCTGGACGGCCGGCGGCGGGCAATATCTGTCGATCAGGGACAACGGACCTGGCATTCCGGAAGACGAAATCCCCATCGTCCTGTCGGCCTTCGGTCAGGGCTCCATTGCCATCAAGAGCGCCGAACAGGGCACCGGCCTCGGCCTGCCCATCGTCCAGGCCATCCTCGCCAAGCACAATGGCGAATTCATCCTGCGCTCCAAGCTTCGCGAGGGGACCGAGGCAATCGCCATCCTGCCGTCCAAGCGCGTGCTGCAGAGCCTGCCCGCCGTCGAAGACGCCCCGGCCGTCTTCCGCCGCAGGAAAAGCTTCGCCTGAACAACTCTTCAGTCGGCCAACAGCTTTCAATCACAAAGCAATTTTAAGTCGGCCAGCAATTTCAGTTGGAAAGCACATGGGCCGTGCCATGCACGGTGATCGCCACCCGGTCGCCGGGTTCGGGAACCTCGAAGCCGGCGCAGCGGATCGACAGGAACACCGGCATGCCGGTCTTCAAGCCGTCGATCTTCACCAGCACCATGCAGTCGCCGCCGCCGAACTCCACATCATCGACCCGTCCGACCGGCACCTGCAGCACCTTGTCGGCCGGCACCGCGGTCAGCCGTATCTGTTCGGGACGCAGCATGATCGTCGCCTGCCCTGCCCTTGTGCCAGCATCGACCGGCAGCGGCCCGAGCGCGCAGGCGGCACG
Organism: Rhizobium sp. Root482; assembly: GCF_001426565.1. Lineage (GTDB taxonomy): Bacteria > Pseudomonadota > Alphaproteobacteria > Rhizobiales > Rhizobiaceae > Pararhizobium. The sequence goes on from NZ_LMFA01000001.1 coordinate 244,901, forward strand.
GCCATCGGCAATATCGGCCTCCAGCAGGATGGCCTCGCCGAGAAAAGCGGCAGTCTCCCGATCGACCGGCTTGCTGTAGAGCCGCCGCGGTGGCCCGAACTGCACGAGCCGGCCCTGCCGCAACACCGCCACCTGGTCGGCGAAGGAGAGCGCCTCCGCCTGGTCGTGCGTGACCAGGATCGCGGTGGCGCCGGCGGCGCGCAGCACCCGGGCTACGGTGCGTCGCATCGTGTCGCGCAGGCCCGTGTCGAGCGAGGAAAACGGTTCGTCGAGCAGCATCAGCCGCGGTCGCAGCGCAAGCGCCCGTGCAAGCGCCACCCGCTGCTGCTGACCACCCGACAGCTGATGCGGACGGCGCTCCGCCATCACCGCATCGAGTTCCACCATGTCCATCAGCTCAGTGATGCGCTCCTTGCGGCCGGCAGCATTGCGCGAAAGCCCGAAGCCGATATTGTCGGCGACGGTCAGGTGCGGAAACAGCGCGCCGTCCTGGGAAACGATGCCGATGCCGCGCCGGTGCGCCGGGACGAAGCTGGTATCATCGGCAAGCACCCGGTCCTCGAGCACCAGCGAGCCGCGATCCGGCGTCTCGAAACCGGCGATGATGCGCAGGAGCGTCGTCTTGCCTGAACCCGAGGGCCCGACGATCGCCGTGCGCCCGCCCGCCTCGATCTCCATGCGGATCGCGTCGAGCGCCACCGTCTCGCCATAGGTTTTGCTGATACCGTCAAGGGTCAGAAAGGTCATTGTCCGGTCGCCCGCCTGGCTTGAACATGGAGAAGGAAGGTAAGCGGCAACGACAGGAGCACCATCATCAGCGCATAGGGAGCGGCGGCGACATAGTCGATCTCGCTGGTCAGCGACCAGAATTTCGTCGCCAGCGTCTCCACGCCGTTCGGCGAAAGCATCAGTGTCGCCGTCAGTTCATTGGTGATGCCGAGCGCCACCAGTGCGGTGCTTGCCGCGACGCCGGGGGCTGCCAGCCGCATCGTCGTCTGACGCACCGCCTGGAAGGGCGTGCGCCCCAGCGCCATGGCAGCGCGCTCCAGTTCCACCGGCGCTTGGGCGATGCTGGCGCGCAGGCCGACGAGCGCGCGCGGCAGGAACAACATGCCATAGGCGAGAAACAGCGTCGCGAAGGTCTGGTAGAGCGGCAGGAACAGACGCACGGTAATGGTCACCAGCGCCAGCGCCACCACCACGCCGGGAAGCGACCCGACATAATAATGGCAGGCCTCGAAAAGCCGCTGCAGCCGGCCGGGGGCCCGGACCGACAGCCAGGCCATCGGGATCGCCGCGATCGTCGCCATGAGTCCTCCGGCGATCGCCAGTACCAGCGTCTGCGTGAAGGCACCGCCGACAAGGTCCAGCCGCCAGATTTCGATGCCGCCCAGATAGAGCCAGCGCGTCAGCGTCACGAAGGGCACGCCGAGCGCCAGCGCCGCTGTCGCGACATTCAGCGCGAGCGCCGGCACCAGCATCCGGCCAAGCCTGCGCCGGTCCGCCGGCCGCGCCGCGCCGGACCCGATACGGGCATAGCGCTCGTCACCGCGCAAAAAGGCCTCCAGCGCGAGAAGCACCAGGCAGCACGCCACCAGCACGCCGCCCAACATATTGGCCGCCGGCCCGTTGAAGGCGGACTGGAACTGATCGACGATCGCCGTCGAAAACGTGTCGAAACGGATCATCACATAGAGGCCGTATTCGGCAAGCAGATGCAGGCCGACCAGCAGCGAGCCGCCGCAGATTGCCAGCCGCAGCTGCGGCAGAATCGCTCGAAAGAACACCTGCCGGGGCGTCAGGCCGAGCGAAGCCGCCGCATCCTCGATCGCCGGATCGAGGCGGCGAAGCTGGGCCGCGACCGGCAGGTAGAGAAACGGGAAATAGGCAAGCACCGAGACCAACACGCCGCCGGCGAGGCCTTTGAGGCCGGGCAGCAGGCTGATCCACGCATAACTGTGGACGAAGGCCGGCACAGCAAGCGGCGCGACCGCCAGAAGCGCCCAGATCCGCGCGCCGGGCAGATCGGTGCGTTCGGTCAGCCAGGCGAGCGAGACCGAGAGCAGGATCGTCAGCGGAACGGTGCAGAGTTCCAGAAGGACGGTATTGACCAGAAGCTGGCCGACACGGCCGCGGAACACCAGCGCGACCGCCGTGTCCCATCCTGTCTGGAAGGTGATGACGACGATGAAGCCGAGCGGCACGAGGCTGATGAGCGATACCAGCGCCGCAATGGCGGTCATCCACGGATAGGCCACGCGCCTGCCCCGCGCGGCGGCAATCAGCCGCCTGACGGCAAGGGGCGAATCGGCATCCAACGCGGTGGCGCTCAAAATTGTCTGCTTTCAAACCAAAAAGGATATTCGCAGCCGCCCGTCGAGCGCCTGCGAATGCTACCGGTAGACCGGATGATGAACCCTAAGCGGAGATTTCCGCTCAGGTTTGACGGTGCTCAGGCGCTGCCTATCACAGCAGGCCGGCCGCCGTCATCAATTCTGTCACCTTGGCGCTGTTGAGCGTCGCCGGATCGACCTTCGGATAATCCAGTTCCGAAAGCGGCGTCAGCGACGAATGTGATGCCTCGCCTTCGCCGACGGCATATTCGAACGAGGTGCCTTCACGCAGGATCGCCTGGCCACCCTTGCCGGTCACCCAGGCAAGGAATTTCTGCGCATCTTCCTTGTGCTGGCTGGAAGCAAGCACGCCGCCGCCGGAAATGCTGACGAAGGCGCCCGGATCCTGGTTCTTGAAATAATGCTGCGCGACATTGCCGCTGTTTTCGCCGGTCTTCGCCTGATCGCCGAAATAATAATAATGGTAGATCAGCGCGCCTTCGACTTCGCCGGCATTGGCGCCCTTCATCGCGGCGGAATTGCCCTTGTAGGGCGTGGCATTTTCTTTCATCGCCTTCAGCCAGGAAGCGGTCACCTCTTCGCCCTTGAGCGCCAGGAGGGCGCTGACAATCGCCTGGAAATCGGCGCCCGACGGCGAGGCGCCCCAGCGGCCCTTCCATTCCGGATCGGCAAGATCGAGCATCGACTTCGGCAGTGTTTCGGCGTTCAGCTTGGCCTTGTCATAGACGAACACCGTCGAACGGGCGGCAACGCCGACCCAATGACCGTTGGAGGGGCGGAAATTCTCGGGCACCTGCGCCAGCGTCTCGGCAGCGATCGGTTCGAACAGGCCGGCACCATCGACCAGCGACATGGCGGGGGAATTTTCCGTGAGGAAAACATCGGCCGGCGAGGCAGCCCCCTCCTGGACGATCTGGTTGGCAAACTCCATGTCCTTGCCCTTGCGCAGCGTCACCTTGATGCCGGTTTCCTTGGTGAAGGCTTCGGCCCAGGCGACGCCGAGGCTTTCATGCTGGGCATTGTAGACGACGATTCCGATGTCGTCGGCGCTGGCCGAGACAGAGCCGAAGGCAACGACCGACACGCCAGCGAAAAGCGCGGCGCGCGCAAAGGCATTGGCACTGGCCGAAAGGGAAATGTTCATGATCACCTCTTGAAACTCCACCGGACCTCCTGCCCGGCGGTCTCGGTATATATACCTGATTTGATCCGTCAACTTATTGTCGCGGGAAAACCGCGGCCGCGGCAAAGCGCGCAGGCTTCTATCGGCTAGGCCCAGGCCTTGCTAGAACCCGAAAAATTTCGAGAGCACGACCACATAGGCCGCATATCCGCCATTGGCGAGGATCAGGCAGAGGCAGGCCAGCGAGCCGAGATCCTTGGCATTCCGGCCCATGTCGGAAATCTCCGGCGAGACGCGATCGACGATCTCCTCGATGGCGGTGTTCAGCGCCTCGAACGCGATCATCAGGAGAAACAGGATGATCATCGCCACATATTGGAAGAAGGTCGCGCCGGTCAGGGCAAAGGCGATGAGGACGACGACGAAGGCGCCGAGTTCGTGGCGAAACGCCGCTTCTCCGAGCAGGCGCTTGGCACCGCCGAAGGAATAGGTCGCGGCGGCAAAGAAATGCCGGACGCCCGTCAGCTTTTTTACCGGCTTTTCACTGCCCATTCCAATCGTGCCCTCGTCCGAAACCATGCGTGCCCCGCGTTCTCTAAAATCGGCAAAGAGCAGGCGATACTGACATCAGCCTGAATGCGCCGTGAACATGGACATGCGCGCAGCGATTCGCGATGGCGGCCGCCGCTTCCGAATAGGTGAGAACACAGGGCCTATCAAGCCCTGACCGGTCGCCCTAGGCCGGCACGAGGCGAATCGACCGCTTGATCGATCCCCACCTCACGGATGCGATGGCCGACCGGGGAGAATTCGCCCCCTCGGCAAACCCCGCAAATCATCACCCCTTGTTGCTGACCCCCGCCTGCGCGAAGGTGGCCATGCCGGAATGGCAGGCGGCGGCGGCCTTGACGATGCCGGCGGCAAGGGCCGCGCCCGTGCCCTCGCCCAGCCGCATGCCGAGCGCCAGGAGCGGCGTCTTGCCCAGCATCTCGATCGCCTTCATATGGCCGGGCTCTGCCGAGACATGACCGATCAGGCAATGATCGAGCGCCGACGGATTGGCGGCCCTCAGGATCGCCGCCGCCGTCGTCGCCACATAACCGTCGATGATCACCGGGATTTTCTGCATGCGGGCGGCAAGGATCGCGCCGGCCATGGCGGCGATCTCGCGGCCGCCGAGGCGACGCAGCACTTCGAACGGGTCCGAACGATGGTCCGCATGCAGCGCCACGGCCTTTTCCACCGCAGCCACCTTGCGGGCCAGCACCTCGCCCTGCGATCCCGTGCCCGGGCCGACCCAATCCTCGGCCGTCCCGCCGTAGAGCGCCAGGTTGATCGCCGCGGCGATCGTCGTATTGCCGATGCCCATTTCGCCGATGCACAGCAGATCGGTGCCGCCGGCCACGGCCTCCATGCCGAAGGCCATGGTGGCGGCGCAGTCGCGCTCGGACAGCGCCGCCTCCTCGGTGATGTCACCCGTCGGATAGTCGAGCGCGAGATCGAATATCTTCAGCCCCAGATCATGGCTGACGCAGATCTGGTTGATGGCGGCGCCGCCGGCCGCGAAATTCTCCACCATCTGCGCCGTCACCGATGAGGGAAAGGGCGTCACGCCCTGTTTCGTCACGCCGTGATTGCCGGCGAAAATTGCCACCAGCGGCCGGTTGACGGCGGGCGGCCGGCCGGTCCAGGCCGCCAGCCAGAAGGCGATCTCCTCCAGCCGCCCCAGCGCACCGGGCGGCTTGGTCAACTGCGCGTCGCGCTCGCGCGCCGCCATCAGGGCGGCGCTGTCGGGGCCTGGAAGATTGCGCAGCAATTCGCGGAAATCGTCGAAAGGCAGGCCGCTGGCACTCATGGGAATATCCTTGATCATCGTGTCGCCGGCGGAACGCCCGTCCCGCCAAGATGCTTCCTCATAGAGGGCCGCGAAGAATCGGGCAACGGCATTTGCGCCGCTTCCTGTCGTCGGCGCATGATCCGTGCAGGCAGCGATTCGCAGGCGCGCGAGGCCCCGGGAGGAACCAATGATCGACATCCGCGACTTCATCGACGATCTGGCCCGTTCGGTGGCCTTTCTCAGCCGCATCCATATGCCGCAGCGCCATTTCGTCGATTTCGACGGCCGCCTCAGCCGCGCCGTGCGTGCCTTTCCCCTGGCCGGCCTCCTCATCGTTCTGCCTGCGGCGGCGGTTGCCTCGATCTTCAGCGCCATCGATGCCGCCGCCCTGTTCACGGCCTTCGTCGTGGTGGCGATCCAGGCGCTGATCACCGGCGCCCTGCACGAGGACGGTCTTAGCGATACCGCCGACGGGCTTGGCGGCGGAAGGACGAAGGAAAGCGCCCTGATCATCATGAAGGACAGCCGCATCGGCTCCTATGGCGCGGTCGCCCTCATCCTGTCCTTCGGGCTCAGGGTCTCGGCGCTTTCGGCGGTGCTGCCGCTTCTATCGCCGACAGGCGCCGGCCTCCTCGTGCTCGCCGTCGCCGCGCTCAGCCGCACGGCCATGGTCTGGCACTGGTCGAAACTGCCGCCCGCCCGCCGCGACGGGGTGGCCGCTTCCGCCGGCGAGCCGGAGACGGGAGCGGTCACGATGGCGCTCGTCCTCGGCATCGTCTGTGCCGCGCTGCTTCTTCTCCTGTCGGGCGCCTCGCTGCTTTCGGCGGTGCTCGCCATCGGCGCCTTTGCCGCCACCGTCGCCGCCTTCAGCGAGATCGTAAAGGGCAAGATCGGCGGCCATACCGGCGATACGATCGGCGCCACCCAGCAATTGACCGAGATCGCCGTCCTTGCCGCCCTTGCTTTGGCGATCTGAAACGACGATATCTTCAGCACTGGTTTGTTCGGACATTGTGCCTCATGGAATCACCCTGCATCCTCGTCTGCTCGATCGACATGGCCACAGGCTATTGCTTCGGCTGCGGCCGCACGCGCGAGGAGATCGGCGCCTGGACGCTCTATACGTCGGAAGAGCGCCGCTCCATCATGGCCGCCCTTCCCGCCCGGCTGGAAACCGTGGAGCGCAAGCCCCGCCGCGAAACCCGGCGCACGCGTATGGCGAAGGAGCGCATAGGCAGCGAATGAACAGGCTCACCATCCTCCTCGCCATTCTCGCCATCGGCCTCGTCGTCCTCATCCTCAATCACGATAGCGGCCGCAGTTTCGGCATCATGAACGATGATTTCGGCCGCCTCGTCACGCTCGGCGCCATTGCCGCGATGATCGGTACCGGTGTGGTGCAGAGCCGGCGGCATCTGGGACAGAGCCTACGCCAGTTCGGCATCTGGCTACTGATCGTGCTGTTTCTCGTTTCGGCCTATCTCTACCGCACCGAACTGGAGGCTTTCGGCAACAGGCTGGCCGCCGGCCTCATTCCCGGCCGGGCAACAGTCATCACCGATGCGGAGGGCCACAGCGAGGTCGTTCTCCACAAGGGCATGAGCGGCCATTTCGAAACGTCGGTTGCGGTAAACGGCACAAGCGTCGGCATGCTGCTCGATACCGGCGCGAGCCGGGTGGTCCTGTCCTGGGAGGATGCCGAAACGCTTGGCCTCGATCCGCAGAATCTTGCCTTTACCCAGGTCGTGCTGACGGCCAACGGCGAGGCCCGCGCCGCCCCCGTCACCCTTGCCGAAGTCGCCATCGGCCCGATCGTCCGCACCGATGTCCGCGCCATGGTCACCGAACAGGGCAAGCTCGACCAGAGCCTGCTCGGCATGAGTTTCCTATCGACACTCGGTTTCCTGCAGATGCAGACCGATGAATTGCGGTTGAGGGACTGATCGCCCGGCTCGGCATCCAGGGCCTCCATTCAGCCTGAAAGAGAACCATATGCACGTCCGCCAAGCGCGACTGCATGAAACTTATTTCTTCCATTTCCAAAGCTTATATCCATTCCTTAAAGCATCCGTTGAACCCGCCTACTGAATGCCGGGCGGGATTAGCCAGCCGTACGCTTGACAGGAAACAAAAATAGGTAGATCGGTCTACCTATGTGAGGAGCGCATGTCATGGAAAAGATTCCCGCCAGGGAGCGCCTGCTGAAGGCCGCCGCTGAATTGTTTTATGCGGAAGGGGTCGGTGCCACCGGGATTGACACGATCACCGCGCGCGCCGGCGTCGCGAAGATGAGCCTCTACAATAATTTTTCGTCGAAGGCCGAACTCGTTGATGCCTATCTCAAGACCCGCGTCTCGGAATGGCAGGCGGTTCTGGCCGGAAGACTGGAAGGCGCGAAAACGCCTCTGGAGCGCGTGCTCGCCGTCTTCGATTCCTATGTCGATTATACGAACCTCGCCGGCGAAAAGGGATTTCGCGGCTGCGGCCTGCTTAATGCGGCGGCCGAGCTTCCGGTCGGCGATCCCGGTCGGGCAACCGTCGCCTTCCAGAAGGACGAGGTCGAGCGGCTGTTCAGGCTTTATCTCGGCGAGATCAGGCCGGACGACGACGCCCTTGTGGAGGAAACCGCCCAGCACCTGTCCTTCCTGCTCGAAGGCGCGATGGCGCGTGCCGGGCTTGATGGCCACGACACCAGCCTCAAGACAGCGCGCAAGATCGCCCTTTCCATGCTGGAGCAATTCCCGGATGCCGCCGCGCCGTAGGTCGCGCCCTGGCGTTCAGACGTTTTTACACCCGTCACCACCCAAACCGGAAATCCCATGAAATGACCGACGCCACCGCCGCATCTCCGCGCCACAGAGCTACCCTCTCGGCGGTCGCCATCCTCGTCCTTCTGGAGGCGGCACTGATCGTCTCCTGGAGCGCCGGCTTCGTCGGCATCCGGTTCGCGATCGATCACGCGCCGATCTTCCTGATCCTTCTGTGGCGCAGCCTCATTTCCGGCCTCTTTCTCCTGCCCTTCGCCCTCACCCTTGGCCCCAAGCTGCGCCTGAAACAGGTGCTTGCCCATATGTTGTTCGGTGTGCTGGCGATGGCCGGTTATCTGACGGGCTTTGCGCTGGCTATTGCCCATGGCGTTCCCACCGGCCTGGTGGCGCTGATCACCGACATGCTGCCCCTGGCGGTCGCCTTCCTGTCATGGCCGGTGCTCGGCCAGGCGCTGACGCCGCGCCAATGGCTCGGTTCCTTCATCGGACTTGCCGGCGTGCTGATTGCCTCGGGATGGTCGCTGGACATGGGCGATGTGCCGCTCTGGGCCTATGGCCTGCCGGTCCTTGGAACGCTGTCGCTCGCCATGGCGACGCTGCTGCAAAAGCGCAGCCCGAGCGTCTCCATGCCGGTCTACCAGAGCCTCTGCATCCAGTGCCTCTCGGCCTCCGCGATCTTCGCTCTCCTGGCCTGGCACGAAGGCAGCGTGCTGCCCGTCCTCGAGCCGGGCTTTATCGGCGGCATCCTCTGGCTCGTCTTCGTCGCCACCTTCGGCGCTTGGAGCCTCTATTACATCGCGCTGCGCAAATCCTCGCCGGCCCGCGTCACCGCCATCCTCTATCTCAGCCCACCGGTCACGATGGTCTGGGCCTGGATCATGTTCGACGAGCCCCTGTCCCTCGCCATGGCGGTCGGCCTCATCGTCTCGCTGGCCGGCATCGTCATGGTGGCGAAAGCGGGCAAGCCCGACTAACCTTCCTTTCGTCAGACGGCTCCTGCCCTCAGTTCCTCAACCGATAGCCCGTCTTGAAGATCCAGGTCAGCAGCCCCATCAGCGCCGCCAGGAAGCCGATGATGATGGCAAGGCTGACGACCGGGTTGACGTCGGCGATTTCGAAGAAGCTCCAGCGGAAGCCGCTGATCAGGTAGAGGACGGGATTGAAATGGCTGACCGCCTGCCAGAAGGGCGGCAGCATGCTGATCGAATAAAAGCTGCCGCCGAGAAAGACCAGCGGGGGGATCACCAGCATCGGAATGAGGTTCAACTGTTCGAAATCCTTGGCCCAGATGCCGATGATGAAGCCGAACAGGCTGAAGGTTACCGCCGTCAGGACGAAGAACAGGAGCATCACGAAGGGATGGGCGATCGACAGGTCGACGAACAGCGATGCTGTCGCCAGGATGATCAGGCCGATCATCATGCCCTTCGTCGCCGCCGCCCCGACATAGCCGAGGACGATTTCGATCATCGAGATCGGCGAAGAGAGAAGCTCATAGATCGTTCCGGTGAATTTCGGGAAATAGATGCCGAAGGACCCGTTGCCGACGCACTGCGTCAGAAGCGTCAGCATGATCAGCCCCGGTGTGATGAAGGCACCGTAGGACACCCCGTCGATAAGCTGGATGCGCGAACCGATGGCGGCGCCGAAAACGATGAAATAGAGCGAGGTCGAGATGACAGGCGAGACGACGCTCTGCAGCAGGGTGCGCCGCGTCCGCGCCATCTCGAAAAGATAGATCGATTTGACCGCTTCGAAATTCATGCCCGTGTCCCCACCAGTTCGACGAAAATATCCTCGAGCGAACTCTGGCGCGTCGAGAGGTCCTTGAGCCTGATGCCGGCAGCGGCAAGCGCCGACAGAAGCGCGGTGATGCCGGTGCGTTCGCCGGCGGCGTCATAGTCGTAGATCAGCCGATGGCCCTCGTCCTCGATGGTCAGGGCATAGCTCGAAAGCGCCTCCGGCAGCACCGTCACCGGTTCGGCGAGATCGACGCGCAGCTGCTTGCGGCCGAGCTTCTTCATCAGTTCGGCCTTCCTCTCGATCAGGAGGATTTCGCCGTGATTGATGACGCCGACCCGGTCGGCGATCTCCTCGGCCTCCTCGATATAATGCGTCGTCAGGATGATCGTCACGCCGGTCTCGCGCAGGCGCTCCACCACCTGCCACATATCCTTGCGCAGATTGACGTCGACGCCCGCCGTCGGCTCGTCAAGGAAGAGCACGCGCGGCTCGTGGCTGAGCGCCTTGGCGATCAGCACCCGGCGCTTCATGCCACCGGAAAGCTCGCGCAGCATGCTGTCCTTCTTGTCGTAGAGCGAAAGGTCCTTCAGCACCTTCTCGATATGGGTCGGATCCGGCTTCTTGCCGTGCAGGCCGCGCGAGAAGGAAACCGTGTTCCACACCGTCTCGAACTGGTCGGTCGTCAGTTCCTGCGGCACCAGGCCGATCATCGCGCGGGTGGCGCGAAACTCCTTGACGACATCATGGCCGCCAACCAGCACGGTTCCGCCGCTCGGATTGACGATGCCGCAGATGATCGAGATCAGCGTCGTCTTGCCGGCGCCGTTCGGCCCCAGCAGCGCGAGGATCTCGCCCTCTTCGATATCGAGACTGACATTCTTCAGGGCCTGGAAGCCGGACGCATAGGTCTTGACCAGATTGGAAACGGAAACGATGGGAGCCATGGATGATGTTCCGGGAGACGGGTGGGGCAAGGAGATGCTCCTATATGGGGTGCCTTTCAGAAAATATCAGCCCGAAAAATCATCAAACCCGAAAAACTGTTCACAATGCGCGGCTGACCTCTTCCCGCCACGCGCATCAGGCCGCCGCTGTCATCAAACCGTGACCCTTGGCAGGCATGGTCACCCCGTCGCACCACACCGCGACGGATTTGCGAGAACCTTCCGGCAGTCCCACCTTCGGCGAGGTTCATTTTAGGCCGGCTCCCCGCCGGCCATTTTTTTTGCCCGCAGACCAATGAGCCGGTCAGTCGCAGTGCCGGTAGCCGGATTTGCGGCTTCTGAGATCGAAGTGGAAATGGTCCTTGTGGTGCCGGTCGCTGCCGGGCCCGAGAACGGTGCTGAAATATTTGCAGCTGTCAGTGCGCACCGCCTTGAGCAGGCCTTTTTCGCGGAAGGCAAAGAAGCCCGGCTTGCGCACGTCGATCTCCTTGCCGGAATTCAGCACGAACTTGCCGACATCGATGGCATTGCCGCGCGCATGTTCCGACATCGGATTGCCGCGACCTGAATTCATCGTCCGGCATGAATAGCCGCCGAGCGGCTTGATCGTCTTGATGCCGGAAAGATAGCGGTAGCGCGCCGAGGGGGCGAGTTCGCTCTTCACCCATTTGGCAAAGGCTTCCGTCACCTGGCAGTTGAGCTTGACGGCCGGCTTGACGTCGATGCCGCCGGAAAGCCCGGTCAGCTCGATCGGATAATCGATGCCGCAGGATTTCCCCTTGGAAATGCGGGCGACATCGGTGAATTCGACGCGCAGCTTCTTCAGCCGCTGCCGACAGGCAATTTCGGCTGCCGGCATGCGGCCGGTAAAATCCGGCTCGGAGTCGGGCCCGGACAAAGGATTGCCGGCGCGCGGCAGAAAGGCCACCTGCCGCTCCTCCCGAACCTCGCGCTTGCGCAGCGTCGCCCGCTGCTCCTGCTCCAGAAACGCGGCCCTGCGCGCCTCCTCGGCCGCTTGTCGTTCCGGCGTCAGCATCGGCAGGTCGGCATCGCCACCCGCATCCGGCGCCACCATCGCCTGTTGCTGTCCGCCGAGCTGGCGGACATCGTCGCTGCCGATGCCGCCGACCACCGGCTGGCTGGCATTGCCCTCGGCGATCTCGCGGCTCTGTTCCTCGGCCAGTCCCACCACGGAGCCCGAGGCCGGCGCGACACCCAGCATCGCATCCATGTTGACGCCCTGCGGCGGCACCACCAGCGGCTGGGAACCAGCATTCGCCACAGCAACCTGCACGCCAGCCGCCGCACTGTCGATCATCGGCAACCGCTGCCCGGAGGCCATATCGCCCGTCTCCACAGGCATCGCGTTTTCGGGTGCATCGGTGAAATCACCCATCGGCGTCTCGACAGCCGGATAGGCCGCCTGCCGCACCGGCTGCACGGAACTGACCCGCATGGAGGTATCGATCCGCGCCGGCGGGCTCAGCACGTCGGTCGAACAGGCTGCAAGCAACAGAGAGATGGAAAGAGAAAGGGTGAGCGCCCGCGCCGACCGGTGGAAAGGGGAAACATACGCCATACTGATCGCCGCCCTTGGCAACGCCGCCGTCAAGATCGACAACAGCCGCCGCGCACTGGATGCGCCGCAACGCATCGTCCAAAATCGCCCGCCCAGCCGCAACCTGCTTCCCGCCCGTGTCGGAAAAGCGGTCGCCGGACCGCAATGGGTCGAACAGCCTGGATTTTAGGTGAATAGGGTAAACGAAGCCTTTCCGCCCTCTCCCCGTAAACGCATGTCCTACCGCATGTCGAGCAGCAGGGCGCGGTGGTCGGAGACCTCCGGCTCGGCGACGACATCGAAGCGCACCACCTCCACCTGCGGCGTCACCAGCATGTAATCGGCAAAGCGGCTGGGCTTTTCGTAATAGGAGGTACGCGTATCGGCATGACCGCGCCCGGTCACCAGGTCGGCAAGCCCGAGCCGGCCAAGAGCCGGAAACATCCGGCTGTCCGGCAGCACGTTGAAATCGCCGCAGACCACCAGCCGCTCGCCGGGCGCCCATATGCGCCCGATCAGGTCCGTGAGCGCCCCAGTCTGAGCGTCCCGCGCCGGCGTGTCTCCCTTGCCCTCCGGATCGCGAAGCCCGTGCATCTGCGCCACCGTCACCGCAAACCCGTGGTCGTGGCTGAACAGCCGCAGGCAATGCGCATTGCGGGCGCGCGGATGCGGTCCCCAGCCATCGGTTGAAAACGTGCCATGGACGAAGTCCTGCGCCTGGCCGATGACGGCAAGCGATTTGCGCACGAAAGTCGCCAGCCCAAAATCCGCAGGCACCGCCTCCTCGCCGTCGAACAGCGTGCCGCGCGCCGTCGGTGCGAAGAACCCGTCATGACCGGGTAAGGCCGCGCGGATTTCCTCGAAAAGATGGGCCCGCTGCGGCAGCACCATGTTCTGGTCGCGGTAGTCCAGCCAGTCGGTGCGGGCGGCGGGCGCCCGCACCACCTCCTGCAGGCATAAGACATCGGCATCCACCCCGGCCAGATAGGCGATCAGCGGCGCATGCAACCGACCGCCCCAGGCATTCAACGAGACGATGCGCAGCACCCTGTCCTCCGCTCCAGCCGCAGCCACCTGCAACCGCCCGCTTCGGGCGGCGCGCCGGCTCCCCCGGCCACCTTATTTTACCGGCAGCTACCGGCGCCCGTCACCCGGAAGCCTTCGGCTTTCGCCGAGCAGGCATTGGCGAAAGTCCGTTCCCGACGGCCCTGGCGAGCGCAGACCGGATCATATTCCATCGTGCACATCTGTGGCCGCCGATCCGGGTCGCGGTCCGGGCGCATGCCGGTGTCGTCGGGCCGGCTGTCGGAGCGACGGCATTCGCCGCGACCGATCACCTGGAAGCCATCGGCCCGCGCCGTGCAGGCATTGGCAAACGTCTGCTCGCGGCGGCCCTTGCGGGCACAAACCGGATCATATTCGCGGGTGCAGACTTGCGGCCGGTCCCGGTCGGGTTCGGGCCGTTCGCGCCGGCATTCGCCGCGGCCGACGATGCGGTAGCCGTCCGCCCGCGCCTGGCAGGCATTTGAAAACGTCTGCCTGTCGCCGCCGCGCTGGCCGCAGACCGGATCATATTCCATCGTACACATCTGCGGGGAGGACGGCCTGGGGCGCGGCGGTCTCGGCCCGCTTTCCTCCACTACGGTGCACGCGCTCAGCAGGCCAAGGGAAAGGGCCACCAGCGCCCCCATGCGGATCACACCACGTCGAAACGACATCATTCAGCTTCCCTGGCTTCGGCGCTCGCCTCTTGCGGCGCATCCGGTTTCCATCGGCGGTATTCTCCCTGCAAATCCGCCCCGGTCAAGGCGGCGCGCGCATATCCCGCCCGCTGCCCCCGGAAAAAGCCGTGACACCGTTTCGCCGCGCCCACGAAAAAGCCCGCGTCCTTGTCAGACGCGGGCAATCGGCATTTCCGTCTTTTTGGATGCTCAGGCGGCGCGGCCATAGGCGGGCGGGCGGCCTTCCTCGGAAAGCTGGAAGGTCTGCAGCAGGTTTTTCAACTCGCGGCTTTCCTGCGCCAGCGTCTGGCTGGCCGCCGTCGTCTCCTCGACCATGGCCGCGTTCTGCTGCGTCATCTGGTCCATGCTGTTGACGGCGGTGTTGACCTCGGCAAGACCGGTCGCCTGCTCGCGGGCAGCGGTGGCGATCGAGGCGACATGCTCGTTCACCTGGTTGACCAGCCCCTCGATGGCTTTCAGCGCATCGCCGGTGGAGCGTACCAGCGTCACGCCGGCTTCCACCTCGACCGCCGAATTGCGGATCAGTTCCTTGATTTCCTTGGCGGCACCGGCCGAACGCTGCGCCAGTTCGCGCACTTCCTGCGCCACGACGGCAAAGCCGCGGCCCGCCTCGCCTGCCCGCGCCGCCTCAACGCCGGCATTGAGCGCAAGCAGGTTGGTCTGGAAGGCGATCTCGTCGATCACCCCGATGATCTGGCTGATGCGGCTGGACGACCCTTCGATCCGGCTCATCGCCGCGATCGCATTGCTGACGATCTCGCCCGACTTGCCGGCGCTCGCCTTGGTCTCGTTGACCATTTCGCGCGCCTCGGCCGCCCGCTCGGAAGCACTCCGGACGGTCGAGGTGATCTCGTCGAGCGCCGCTGCCGTCTCTTCGAGAGCCGCCGCCTGCTGTTCGGTGCGGCGCGACAGGTTGTTGGCCGCCTGGGAAATATCGCCGGCGCTGCCATAGACCACTTCGGTCGATTGGGCGATCGAGTGGATGACGCCGCGAAGGGCAGTGACGGCGGTGTTGAAATCATCGCGCAGCTTGGAATATTGCGGGGAAATCCCGGTAATCTCCACCGTCAGGTCGCCGCTTGCCAGCTTTTCCAGCGCATCGCCGACCGTCGCCATGGCATCGGCCTGCATCCGCGCATCCGTTTGCTGGCGATGTTCGTTGTTGCGCCGCTCGTCGTCGAGGCGGTCCTGCTGCTCGGCCTCGCGTTCCCGAAGGCCGATCCGCTCCTTGACGGAATCGCGCAGCACCACCAGCACGCCGGCCATCTGGCCGATCTCGTCCTTGCGGTCCGTCTCCGGCACCTCGGCCGACACATCCTCGTCGGCGATCGCCTGCATCGAGGCTTTCAGCCGCTCGATCGGGCGGACGACACTGCGCACGATGGAGAAGGCGGCGAGAAGAATGAGCAGCGTCGCGGCGCCGCAGATCAGCGCCATTTCGATGAGGCCGCGATGGAACATGGCGGCCAGGTCGTCGGCATAGACGCCGGTCCCGACAATCCAGCCCCAGGGCGCAAAGCCCGCGACATGCGAATATTTCAGCACCGGTTTGTCGGCGCCGGGCTTGGGCCAATGATAATCGACGAAGCCCTTGCCCTCGGCCTTGACCTTGTCGACGAAGGCGACGAACAGGTGCTTGCCGTTGGGATCCTTGTTTTCCGTGAGATCGACGCCGTTCAGCTCGGGCTTGATCGGATGCATGACCATGACCGGATGCATGTCGTTGATCCAGAAATAGCCGTCGCCCTGGTAACGCATCGCCTGAACCGCCTCCATGGCGCGCGCCTGCGCTTCCTGGCGGCTCAGCGTGCCGGCCTGCTCCTGCTTGTAGTAGGTCTCGAACATCGAGACGGCGTTCTCGTTCATCGCTTCCAGCATGGCCTTGCGCTGGGCAACGAGCTTATCCTGCTCCTGGAACAGTCCAAGCGTCATCGCCCCGGCGATCGCCAGGAGCGCGAGCCCCACCAGGGCATAGAGACGCACGGAAATACGGAAATTCTTCATGACGAACGGGTCCTCCTCGATATCGAAAAAGAAAGTAACGTCGTCGAGTTTTCAAACTTACTAACAAAGCATCGTTAGAAATAAGAGTTTTATTTTTACCGGCCGTTAATGTTCAGCCCCGCTGCCGGAGTAGCTGGCCGCCATCTCGCATACGACAAGGGCTTCCGTTCGGGAAGGAACCGCTCTACACCGGAAACGCCCCACGAATGCACGGAGACAAGACGAAATGGCAAAACCGAATGGCGATCTGACCCTGCGCACGCTGGCCATGCCGGCCGATGCCAATGCCGCCGGCGATATTTTCGGCGGCTGGGTCATGGCGCAGATGGACCTGTCCTGCGGCATCCGGGCGGCCGAGCGTGCCCGCGGCCGCGTCGTTACCGCCGCCGTCAAGGAAATGGCCTTCGAACTGCCGGTCAAGATCGGCGATACGCTGTGCATCTATACCGATGTGGTCAAGGTCGGCCGCACCTCGATCACCCTCAAGGTCGAGGCCTGGGCGCAGCGCTATCTGTCCGACCGCATGGACAAGGTCACCGATGCTCTCTTCGTCATGGTGGCGCTGGACGAGACCGGCCACCCCAAGCCGGTGCCCGCGGAGGCCTGAACAATGGACCATACCGTCGATCCGCAGATCTTCTCCCATATCCGCGTCGTCATGGGCATGGTCATCGGCCTTTCGATGGCGCGGCTGCTGAGCGGCCTCGCCCTGTTCGTGCAGCATCCCGGCAAGACGAAAGTCTCCGGGCTCCATCTCGGCTGGGTCCTGTTCCTGTTTCTCTTCCTGGTCTATTTCTGGTGGTGGGAATATCGCCTGCATGCGCTGCCGGTCATCGATTTCAGCGTCTACCTGTTCGTCATTTCCTACTGCTGTATCTTCTTCTTTCTCTGCGTGCTGCTGTTCCCCACCACACTGGACGATTATGACGGCTATGAGGATTATTTCCTGTCGCGCCGGCGCTGGTTCTTCGGCTTCCTCGCCCTCGTCTATGCTGTCGATCTCGCGGATACAGCCTTGAAGGGCAGCGTCTATTTCTCGCATTTCGGCATCGAATATCCCTTGCGCAACGGCGCCTATATCCTGCTTTGCATCATCGCTGCGATCACCGCCAACAGGCGGTTTCACGCGACCTTCCTGATCGCTGGCCTCCTCTATCAGGTCGCCTGGATATTCCGCGCCTTTGACTTTCTCGACTAAGCGCCCGTCAGAGCGCCCGCAGATAGATCGACGAGCGGTCGAAGCCGATACCGGGGAAGACGGTATTGCTGAGATTGCCGGGCGAAATGCCGAACTGACGATAAAGCATCGCCGCCGCCAGTTCGCGCACGTCGCCGGTCGGCATCAGGTCGCGGCCGTTGAGAAGCTGGCTCTCGGCAAGCCCCGGCCATTGTCCGATGACCTTGCCGCCATTGATGTCGCCGCCGGCAATCAGCGCCATGCCCCCGGTGCCGTGGTCGGTGCCGCCGGAACCATTTTCGCGCGCCGTGCGGCCGAATTCCGTCATGGCGAGAATTACCGTCTCGCGCCAGACGGCCGATGACAGCGTCTTGCGGATGGTCAGGATCGCGGTTGCAAGGTCGGATGCCGGTGCCTTGAAGGCGCGTCTCTGGCCGGCATGGGTATCCCAGCCGGTGATGGAAAAACTGGCGATCCGGTAGTCCTGCATCAGCATGCCGGCAGCGAGCCGCGCCACGTCCTCGGCCCCTGCGCCCCGCTTCTCATCGCCATAGAGCGCGTCGGCGGAAAGATCGGTCATCGTCGCCTCGGCCATCGCCCGGGCAAAGGGCGGATCGTTGCGATAGAGCCGGTCGAAGAACCGCATCTCGTCCGCCTTCATCGTCAGGTCGGCGCGCGGCGACCAGACATCGACTTCGTTGGCCCCGCCAAGCAGCAGTTCGGCGGATGAATTGATATCGATCGCCCGCCTTGAGCCGGCGGAGGGTATGGCCGACAGCGCCCGGTTCAGCCAGCCTGTCTTTTCCTGCCCGACGTCCGTACCGCCGCTTTCCAGCATGTCCTGGCCGTCGAAATGGCTGCGCGCATCGCGATAGGGCGTCGAGACCGACTGCACGAAGGCAAGTTCGCCGCGCCGCCACAGCGGCAGCAGGCTGCCGGCCTCGGCATTCAGTCCGTAGAAACCGTCGAGATCGATCATCTCCTTACCGGGTGCAGCCGCAAGGTTCGGCCGAAGCAGCCGAAAGGCCGGGTCGCCATAGGGCTGGACGAGATGCAGCCCATCCATTGCGCCGCGAAGAATGATGGTGATCAGGCGCTTGTCGCCCGGCACTGCGGCCAGCGTCATTTTTGTCATCAGCGGCGCTGCGGCAAGGCAGCAGGCGGAGGTGAGGAAGCCGCGCCGGCTCAGAGCCATCTTGTCGCTCATATCCATCTGCGGCCTACCTTCTGTTGAACTCGGGCGACGCCAGAACCAGAGCCAGCCCCAATTGTCTGTTCGGCGCCTTCGAGACGATGTCGATCGTATCCTGGCGTGCCGCATCGCCCAGTGTTTCCCGCAGGAACCGCCGCGGATCATGCTCGTCGCCCAGCTTCGCCACGGCAAGCCGCGCCCAGGCGATCCGGCCCGTCAGCGGCCCGCCGGCGATCCAGGTGGAAAAACTGTCGTCGAACCCCGCCGGGCTCGGCGGCCGCCACAGCGGCTGGCCCAGTCTCG
This sequence comes from Rhizobium sp. Root482, assembly GCF_001426565.1. Taxonomy (GTDB): domain Bacteria; phylum Pseudomonadota; class Alphaproteobacteria; order Rhizobiales; family Rhizobiaceae; genus Pararhizobium. The sequence goes on from NZ_LMFA01000001.1 coordinate 263,646, forward strand.
CGGCGCCCAGCACCGTCAACGGATTGAGCCGCAACTTGCGGATGGCGGCATCGGGCATATCGACCGCCGGCAGCGGCGCTTCCGTCATCGCCCCGCGCGTGTCCTTGGCGGCGGCAGGCATGGCCATCGCCGTCTTCAGGGGCGCCAATCCGCGGTCCTGCAGATCGTCTTTCTCGGCCGAAAGCGCCCGCAGGCCGGAAATGATGAAGTCGAAAGGCGGCTTGGCCTTCTGCCCTTCGTTCTCCCAGCTTTGCCTGTGGCGCAGCATCGCGCCATAGACCGCCGCCAGTTCCCCGTCATGGCGTTTCCAGGCGGTTTCCATCGCCGCGACCACATCGGCCGGTGGCCTGTCGGAGAGGAAATGGCGGGCGATCTTGGTGCAGATATGCGCGCGCGTCTGCGGCGCGGCGGCCAGATCCTCGATCATCGCCAGGATATCGCCCTGCCCGCGCCGCGCGCCGCCATAGGATTTTCCCAGCACGCTCCACGCGCCGGTCTCCGCCATGCCGAGACTGTAGCGGGGGCGGTAGGTCTTGCGGTCGACGGTCATGCCGGTCAGCACGAAGGCGGCGTTGCGCACATCCTCCTGGCTATAGCCGCCGCCGGCGCCGAGCGTGTGCAGTTCCAGGAGTTCGCGGCCGAGATTCTCGTTCAGGCCGGCCTGTCGCTTCAGGCCCGCAGACGATGTCGGGCCGAAGGATTTAACCTGGTCGAGATAGATCAGCATGGCTGGATGCAGGACCGCCGCCTTGACCAGATCAGCGAACCGCCCGGCCATGTTCGGACGGATGGCCTCCGCCTCATAGAGGGGCACCAGCAGCCGGGTAAAACCCTCTTTCAGTGTATGGACGCTGAAGTGATCGAACCAGAAGCCCGCCAGCCGCTCGTTGAAACCGTGGGGCGACAGGACGCCCTGCATGAAGCGCGCATGCTCGTCCTTGAACAGCAGATTGTTCAGGCCGGCGCGGAACCGCAGGCGGTGGGCGCGCTTGCTCACCGGATCGCGGTTTTTCTCCGCCAGCCGCAATCCTGCAAAGGCCTGCGCCGCATCGGCCAGCCTTTCGCGCGCCGCCGCCGGCCCGCCATCGGGAAAGGCCAGCGCCTCGCGCCGTCCGGCCTCCAGTTGCGCCAGCAGGTCCTCGACGCTGCCGGGCGGCGTCTCGCCCGGGCGAAAACCCGTGCCGAACCGCAAGCTCGCGATTGTCGAAAATGCCAGCGTCATCAGCAATGCCCCATATCGTCACGCCTTGCTACGCCGGGCTTGTGGCAATTCTGCGGACGGCCGGCGCAAAAGTCAAAATCCGGAGCGGCTTGCTTTAACCCCGGAACACGAAGGCGGCACCGGCGGCGATCAGGCAGAAGCCGACGACATGGTTGAAGGTCAGCGCCTCCTTCAGCCAGAACACCGAGAAGCCGGAAAACACGAGAAGGGTAATCACCTCCTGCATCGTCTTCAGCTGCGCCGCCGAATAGACCGTATGGCCGATCCGATTGGCGGGCACGGCCAGGCAATATTCGAAGAAGGCGATGCCCCAGCTGACGATGATCGCCATGAACAGCGGCGAGCCCGGATGCTTCAGATGGCCGTACCAGGCAAAGGTCATGAACACGTTCGACAGGACGAGCAGCAGGATCGGCCAGACGGCGGCCGGATTGAGCGCGAAGGGCATCGGTGATTCCTCGGGAGCGGTGGGAGACGCAACATGCACCGCCAGGCCACTGCCATTCAAGCAGGGACACCAGGCCGCCTGAAAAGAAAGTCTGCCGGCCGGCGGCTCACGACATCCTGCCAGAAACCGGCAGTAGCGAACCGGCCGTTGCCTTTTTGTACTCCTCCGCCCCTTCCCTTTCCGCCGGACTCTCTCCATATTCCCGCCATGTCGAAAACACCGAAAAAATCCCGCCCCTCCGACCTTGGCGGCTTCGAGGAAGCCCCCCAGGCCCCGTTCGAAGGCGCCCCCCTGTCTTCCAACGTCGCGGACTGGGCCGAAGAGCTGCAGCGCATGGCCGAGGCCGAGACGATCGAGACCCGCCACGACGTCGCCTCCAAGGCCGGCAAGCACCGCAAGAAGGTGGAGATCGCCGCGCAGAAGGCGAAAAACACGGACACCGTTGGGCCGGGCAGAAGCGCACGCGGCACCTCCATGGGCGGCACATCGGACCCCAAGGCCCGCGCCGCCGCCGGCCTCAATCCGGTCTCCGGCATGGACGTCTCGCTGGAGGAGGCCGGCGCCCTGGCTCCCGGCGGCGTCACCGCCACCGTCGAGGCCCTGTCGGCGCTGATCGAATCGGGCAATCCGCTGTTCAAGGACGGCAAGCTGTGGACGCCGCACCGTCCGGCCCGCCCGGAGAAATCCGAAGGCGGCATCAAGATCGTCATGAAATCCGATTTCGAGCCGGCCGGCGACCAGCCCACCGCCATCAAGGACCTGGTCGAAGGCCTCGCCAACCAGGACCGTACCCAGGTCCTGCTCGGCGTCACCGGTTCGGGCAAGACCTTCACCATGGCCAAGGTGATCGAGGCCACCCAGCGCCCGGCCGTCATCCTGGCGCCCAACAAGACGCTGGCCGCCCAGCTCTATTCCGAATTCAAGAATTTTTTCCCCGACAATGCGGTCGAATATTTCGTCTCCTACTACGACTATTACCAGCCGGAGGCCTATGTGCCGCGCTCCGACACCTTCATTGAGAAGGAATCGTCGATCAACGAGCAGATCGACCGCATGCGCCACTCCGCCACCCGCTCGCTGATCGAGCGCGACGACGTCATCATCGTCGCCTCAGTCTCCTGCATCTACGGTATCGGCTCGGTGGAAACCTACACCGCCATGACCTTCCAGATGCAGATCGGCGACCGGCTTGACCAGCGCCAATTGCTCGCCGACCTCGTCGCCCAGCAATACAAGCGCCGCGACATGGATTTTCAGCGCGGCTCTTTTCGCGTCAGGGGCGACACGATCGAGATCTTCCCGGCCCACCTGGAAGACGCGGCCTGGCGTATCTCGATGTTCGGCGACGAGATCGACGCCATCACCGAATTCGATCCGCTCACCGGCCAGAAGACCGACGACCTGAAGAGCGTGAAAATCTACGCCAATTCCCACTATGTCACCCCGCGCCCGACGCTCAACCAGGCGATCAAGTCGATCAAGGAGGAGCTGAAGCTGCGCCTCGCCGAGCTTGAAAAGGGCGGCCGCCTCTTGGAAGCCCAGCGGCTGGAACAGCGCACCCGCTACGATATCGAGATGCTGGAAGCCACCGGCTCCTGCGCCGGCATCGAGAACTATTCGCGCTATCTCACCGGCCGCCAGCCCGGCGAGCCGCCGCCGACTTTGTTCGAATATATCCCCGACAACGCCCTGCTGTTCATCGACGAGAGCCATGTCTCCGTCAGCCAGATCGGCGGCATGTATCGCGGCGACTTCAGGCGAAAAGCGACGCTGGCCGAATACGGCTTCCGCCTGCCCTCCTGCATGGACAACCGTCCCCTACGCTTCGAGGAATGGGACGCCATGCGCCCCGAGACCATCGCCGTCTCCGCCACCCCGGCCGCCTGGGAAATGGAACAGGCCGGCGGCGTCTTCGCCGAACAGGTCATTCGACCCACCGGCCTGATCGATCCGCCGGTCGAGGTTCGCCCGGCGAAGAGCCAGGTCGACGACGTGCTCGGCGAGATCCGCGAGACCGCTGCCGCCGGCTACCGCACCCTCGTCACCGTGCTCACCAAGCGCATGGCCGAGGATTTGACCGAATATCTGCACGAGCAAGGCATTCGCGTGCGCTACATGCACAGCGACATCGACACGCTGGAGCGCATCGAGATCATCCGCGACCTCAGGCTCGGCGCCTTCGACGTGCTCGTCGGCATCAACCTTCTGCGCGAAGGCCTCGACATCCCGGAATGCGGCTTCGTCGCCATTCTCGATGCCGACAAGGAGGGCTTTTTGCGCTCTGAAACCTCGCTGGTCCAGACCATCGGCCGCGCCGCGCGTAACGTCGACGGCAAGGTCATCCTCTATGCCGACAACATCACCGGCTCCATGCAGCGCGCCATGGACGAGACCTCGCGCCGCCGCGAAAAGCAGATGGCCTATAACGAGGCCAACGGCATCACGCCGGAATCGGTCAAGGCCCGCATTTCCGACATTCTCGATTCGGTCTACGAGCGCGACCATGTCCGCGCCGATATCGGCATCAGGGGCGTCAAGGGCGGCGTCACCGAACTGGTCGGCAACAATATGGCCGCCCATCTGGAAGCGCTCGAAAAACAGATGCGCAACGCCGCCGCCGACCTCGACTTCGAAACCGCCGCCCGCCTCCGCGACGAAATCAAGCGCCTCAAAGCCGCCGAACTCGCCGTCATGGACGACCCGATGGCAAGGCAGGAGGCGAGGAGCGCCGAAGGCGCGACCGGGAACGCAGGAAAGTCGGCGCGGGCGATGGAGGGCGCGCGCACCTCTCCGTCATCCTCGGGCAAGCGCAGCGCGACCCGAGGACCGGGCGCCGCAACCTCCGTCGACTCCCTCCCCCCTGTGGGGAGCGTTGGGGAGGGGAAAACCCCACCCACGGACCCGATCTCCCCCCTTGAGGGGGAAGATCAGTCTGGCCGCTCCCTCTTCGCCAAACCCAGCCTCGACGACATGGGCCCCGGTACCGACATGACACGCCCGGCCCGCAAGCCGTCTACCTTCGCCAAGCCCTCCCTCGACGAGATGGGCCGCGACATCGCCACCCCCGCCCGCTCCGCTTCTCCCCCACGGGGAGAAGGTGCCCGAAGGGCGGATGAGGGGGACCGTCCGGATGCCTCGAGCGAATCACCGCCGGCCGGCAGCCTCTTCCGCAAGAACAGCCTCGACGAAATGACCGTCGGCCGCACCGAAAAACCGCTCAACACCAGGGGTCAACTGCCGGAAAAACCGGACATCGCCAAAAGCACGAAGCGTTTCTCGCCGCTGATGGAAGGCCAGCCGGAGCGCTCGGACTCCTCTTCTCCCCAGCGGGGAGAAGGTGCCCGAAGGGCGGATGAGGGGGCCACACGCGCCGACGACCCCAAACCCCTGATCCGCGCCAAACCCGGCGCCGGCTCCTACGAGGATTCCGGCGACCTCAAGCGCCAGAAAAAGACCAAGGGCAAGACCGGCCGCCCCGGCCAATAAGCCCTCGAAAAGAAAACCGCCACAACGCCGCACATCCACGGACCCCATCTCCGCCCTTGCGGGGGAGATGTCGGCAAGGCCGACAGAGGGGGTAAGCCCCCACAATTTCCGCACCCACGGCACATTCTCTCTCAGCATGCCGGGAGGTGCAACGACGCCCTGCGTCGTCCCCTCTCCCCGCTTGCGGGGAGAGGGCTAGGGTGAGGGGCAAGCCAACGCCATCCCACCCCGCCCACATCCCCCAAAATGCACCTTGGCCGAACCACCGCCATCAACTAATCCTCGATCGACGCCGCCTCGCCAAAGGACCCTTCCATGCGCCTGCCCGCCCTGCTCCTCTCCGCCCTCATCGCATTCCCGGCCGCCGCGGAACCCTTCGAGACGCCACGCGCGCTGCTCGAAGCCCTCTACAGCGCCGACCCCGCCGAGGCCGACCCGAACGCGCCCTCGCCCTATTCCGCCTATTTCTCCGAAAAACTGAACGCCCGCTTCCAGGCCGACCTCGACAACACCCCGGAAGGCGACGTCGGCGCCATTGATTTCGACCCGGTCATCGCGGGCCAGGACGGCGAAGCCACCAATGTCGACATCGGCCAGCCGATCATCCTCGACACCACCGCCGAGCTGGAAGTCACCTTCACCAATTTCGAGCCCGTCACCCTCTATTACACGCTCGTGCACGAGCACGGCGCCTGGAAAGTCGATGACATCGCCCAGCAGCAGGGGGACTATCCGTGGAGCTTGAGCGGGCTGTTTGAGGGGGTGGGACGGTGAGCAGGCGAAGAATAAGCCTCCCCTCCGTCATCCTCGGGCTTGACCCGAGGATCCATCAACGACGCCCGCCCCTACTCAGCCCCAGCCGACGACTAAATCGTTACGAATTTTAGGCCAATCATCACTGAGAACCAGTTCAACTAATTGAGAAGGCAAACAAGCCCAAGCAGCCACCTGTTCAAGCGTTCTTTTTTTCTCTGACATAGCTTTTCGAGCCTCATCACGAGCAGATAAAGGAAATAAAATTGCAAGCGCTTGGTATATTGCAAATTTGTCTTTGGCCGCCATGAGATCGGCCAAACCGAAGTCCTCTGTAGAAAGGGGACCTAAAATCTTTTCTAATAACGCTTGAACCTCTTCTTCCGTGTTGGTTTGTTCTATCTCGCTATCACAAGCATGGATCAACTCCTTGCAACACACAAGACGCTGCCACTCGACAGAAAGATGTTTTGAATATACAATCAGGGTGATAAAGTCAGGTGAGCAATAAACACCAGGCTTAGTGGTGTACTGATAAAATACACCTTGTATTTCCGCAGGATCCTCGTCAGCGGCGCTGAATATAATCCTGTCCTGACAGCCTGCCTTTATCAGCTCCGCAGCCATGTCTTCCACTTCGAGTGGCATCTCATCGATTATAGCGACGGCAGCCAGCAAATTCTTCAAATACATAAACAACACCACCACGAAAAAAGGCTCGGAATGACCCGAGCCTTTTACGATTCGAATGAATCTGGATAGCCTTTTTAATGAAAAGCTTCAAGTTTACACTTTCGCATTCCAGTACGTGGCGGTTGATTAACCAATCCACCATCAATTGCGCTGCGAATGGCATCCGCAGCAGCATCAGAAAGGCGGGCAGCCGTCAGCCCGCGACTCTTTCCGGGCATAAACTTTATGTTCACCAGCTCACGCCCCTCTTCGAAAAGAAGGGAGTGGAGCTTAGTCTTGGCGCTCTCGGACATCATAGACACTCCTTCTGATCACGCATGTGGCACTCTCCCTTTGCCATCATACAGGAAGAACAGTGAGCGCTGACAAACGTTCCCTGTTCCGATTAAATTCTTGCCGCCGGAATTCTCCTCGTCGGCCAAGCCAAAAACACCATGACAGAAAGAATTACAAACGTAATCCCTATACGGGTGCTTTCGCCTCTATTCACGGCAATGTAGCGTTGCAATGCGGCAACAACAAGACCCTAGTTGCGGCGCCCTACACAACCAGGCGCATCTCGTCAATAGAATCTACACCACAAATCGTTGTGATGAGTTTAACAATTCAAATAAAATATAAAAGAGGGTCTCTACCCAATTTTTCCATGACATAAAGTCGCAGTTAAATTTTCCGATACCGCAAACAAAACCCCGGAAATACCCCTCAAACCCGGCAATCCACACCGCCGGATTGCGGAAGTATTCCGCCCGAGAACACCGCGCCTTATCTGGGTAGCTAAGCTCATTTTCAAATTCTGCTGGTAAGTATGATCCCCGCTCATCCCCGCCCCTCGCGCTCATGCCACACTCATCTCGTTCCGCCCTCGGATACACTGCCAGCCGTGGCAGCGAGGCGGGGCCGGCGCTGGACTTGGAGAAAGGACGGAAGTCTCCAGGTCCGGGGTTCGCGGAAAATGGTCTCCCTCCGGCGACACGGGGAGAGACGGGAGTTTTGCTCCTGTCTCTTGATGCCCGAAAGAGCGCGCCGGGCGTGCCTSCATCAGGTCAGACGAACATCTTTCGCCAGGCCACCTCAGAGGGACCCAAGTCGCGGGCAAAAACCGCCGAACGGGGCGCTGAAAGGTGCCACTTTTAGACTACCAAGCGAGGCAGCTTCCAGCGCCCCGTCCGAAAATGCCTTCAAGCCACGGCGAGACATCGCGCGTGAACGCATTCGCATGCACGGACATCCTGCACTCACACCGGAGACGAGACATGACAGAGCGCCGCCTTACGGTCCACACGAAGCTGATGGCGCACACCGCCGAGATGCTGGCCCTGCCGCATTTCGCCTGCCGCCGCCGCGACTGCCGCCGCCGGAACGCCTGCTTCTGGCATTTCAAGGGAAGCGGCGAGCCCTGCTGCCTGCGCAACCTGACGCCCGAACAACGCCGCCTGTTCGACGACCTCTACGAGCAGGCCTTGCTCGTCCGCGAGCATGGCGGCCGCAACGGCCTGATGTATGCCTGGGGCAATGCCGAGCACCGGCCGCTGCAGGATGCCGGCGTCGAGATCGCCCGCACCATCATTCCGCCCCACGACAAACGCCGCTTCGACACCTTCCGCCGCGACCGGGAAAACCCGTCCGGCCCGGCATCCGGCGGCTCGGTTGACCTTGACAACCGCCGTGATCGTTCGTGAGCCTCGGGGCTCCTCACCCTCCGTCATTCCTGTGCTCGTCACAGGAATCCAGCCACGGCGCGTCCGCGCCGTGAAAGGAGGCTTTCCTTCGTTCCTCGTAAAGAGTCTAACGCGCCGTGGACACGGCACACTGGATTCCTGTGACAAGCACAGGAATGACGGACACCGGGAGACCCCCGAAACAACGCTCGACACATCGAAAAGACGTCCGCATGAATCACCCCTCCCTATTCCGCCGCCTTCACCTCGGCCAGCGCCTCCATCTCGTAGGAATAGCCTTCGAGCATGGCATAGGCCTGCTCGATCGCCTCGATCTGCGTCTCGGCGCTGCGGATCGCCTCGCTGATCGATTGCGAGCGGCTGCGCAGCATCGCGCCGAGCACGTCGGCGGCGGGCCGGCGGCCGAGCCGGTCGAGATGCTGGCGCACCCGGGCGCGGTGCCGCTCCAGTTCGAGGATGTGGAAGCGGCTCTGCACCATGTCGTCGGAGAGTTTGCGGCGCATGGCCGCGACCGGATCGAAACTGCCGGGCTCGCGTTCGTCGAGGATGACGTCGCTGACCAGGGTCTCCAGCCGCAATATGCCCTTGAGATCGCGCGGATCGGCCAGTTCCGGGTCGTAGCCGGTATGGTCGTAGAGCTTGCGGCGCACCGGGTCCTTCAAGAGCTCGTAGCAGGCCCGCAGCCGGCCAAAAGCCTTCTCGTCGCCGCCGCTGTCGGGATGAGCAGTCTTCACCTGTTTCCGATAGGCCGCCTTGACCGCCTCGCCATCGGCCTCGCGCCCGATGCCGAGCGTTTCATAGGGATCGATCAATGAGCACCTCGCATTCCCGCCGCACCTCGTCCTTCCGCCTTTGCCCCTTGGCCCCTTGCAGCCTGGCACCTGACCTAGCCCGTCGCCGGGCCGTCATCAACCCCGCTCCTTCATCGGGCACGGCCGGGACCAAATTGTGGTGGAAAGGCGATGGCCGGCGGTTTTCCCCGGCGGCGAGGCGAAAACAGAGATTTGGCCAAGGCCGCGGCGTTCGGCGGCACAGTTTAGCGGCAAGGATTAAACGCTTGCTATTTTGTTTTTTTGCTGGCAATTATTTCGATGTTCGGGCGTTTTCAATCCCGGAGACTGGACTGGCTGTATGGTCCCGGAAGCAAACCGGGCGTGTCGATAAAGACGGCACTGTAGACGTTCTTTCCCCGTACGTGACTTCACCCACCGCTTTCCGCATAAAGACAAAACGGAAAGAAAAGAAGTCTCCACCCTGGCAGGGGTGAAGACAGATCAACAAGGGAAACAAGGACTTCTCCCATGGCCACCAAGGGCACCGTAAAATTCTTCAACCAGGACAAGGGCTTTGGCTTCATCACGCCGGAAGGCGGCGCCAAGGACGTGTTCGTACACATCTCCGCGCTGCAGGCCGCCGGCCTCCAGACCCTCAAGGACGGCCAGCAGGTCACCTTCGACACCGAGCCGGACCGCATGGGCAAGGGCCCGAAGGCCGTCAACATCCAGGCCGACTAAGCCTGACGATCCAAGCGATCGCTCTTCAAACGGCGCCTCCCGGGGCGCCGTTTTTTTTGTTCGGGATGTGAAGTGAGGAGTTAAGAACAACAAAGCCGCACGCCATCAACCTACCTCCCGCTCACTAATCACTGCTCACCTACTCCGCGGCCTGCCGCCCCTCGGCGGCTGTCAGCACGGCCTCGAAGGCGCGGGCGATGATATCAGGGCCGGCGCCGGGGCGGGTCGCGTCGCTGGAGAGGATCTGGCGGAACCGCCGCGCCCCCGGCCAGCTCTGGAACAGGCCCACCATGTGGCGGGTCACATGGATCAACCGTCCGCCGGCGGCAATGTGGCCGGCCGCATGCTCCATCATCGCGGCGCAGACCCCGGCCCAGAAGTCGGCCGATTGCCGGTGCCCGCCGGCGGTAAACGCCTCGCTTCCAAAATCGACAGGTGCCGTGCCGCTGAGCGGATGGGAAAAAAATCCGTCCACGGCGCTCAGCATTGCACTATCGTGATAGGCAGCCCGGCCCAGCATGACGCCATCCACGGGGTTTTCCTGATTCAGTTCCTCAAGAGCCTGATTCAAACTGCCAAGACCGCCATTGAGGCCGATGAAAAGATGAGGATATTCGCTTTTGAGCCGGCGCACGAGGCCATAGTCCAGAGGCGGGATATCGCGGTTTTCCTTCGGCGAAAGTCCCTGCAGCCAGGCTTTTCGCGCATGCACCCAGACCGCGTCGGCACCCGCCACCGCCACATCCGCCACCAGCGCGCGCAGCGCCAGTTCGGGGTCCTGGTCGTCGACGCCGATCCGGCATTTGACGGTGACGGGAATGGAGACCGCGGCCTTCATCGCCGCCACGCAATCGGCAACCACCGCCGGCTCGCGCATCAGGCAGGCGCCGAAGGTTCCCGATTGCACCCGGTCGGAGGGGCAGCCGACATTCATGTTGATCTCGGCATAGCCGAACGCCTCGCCGATCCGTGCCGCCTGCGCCATCTTCTCCGGATCATTGCCGCCAAGCTGAAGCGCCACCGGCTGCTCGCCTGCATCATGCCCAAGCAGCCGCTGCCGGTCGCCACGCAGGATCGCCTCGCTGACGATCATTTCCGTGTAAAGCAGGGCATGGCTCGAAAGCTGGCGGGCCAGGAACCGATAATGCCGATCCGTCCAGTCGATCATAGGGGCAACGGCAAAAACCGGCGCCTTGAAGTAGCGGCCGGATGCGGCCTTCGTGTCGGATGGCTGGCAGCCTTCTTGGCCTGTGAAAGAATGTGCGGTGGTCATGGTGCCTGTCTCGCTTGCCTGCCGGGTCGTGCCGTCGCAGCCGGTCTCGATCCGGAAGGTGCGGCCTATACACTGCAAAGGGGAAAAAAGCGAGACAAGAGCCACCCGGCGCGGAGGTTCGGCATGGAGAGAGGCATTCGAAATTATTGGAACGGGAAAGGCGAAGCGGGCCGGAAACCGGTCCCGGCTGCGGAAAAGCCGCCTCCTCCCGAAGCCTTTGGCAATCGGCAAGTCCAAGGCGGGAGACTTGAAACGGACGCGATAGGCGCCGCTCAGTGGGTCCGCAGTTTCGCTTCCTTCGCGGCGGAAATGAAGACCTCGCGCGCTTCCTCCGGCGATTTGCGGCCCTCGATTGCCGCGCGGCAGAAGCTCCTGGCCGCGACATAGCGTGGGCCGCGCATGTCAGGCCATGTATCCATCAGGCAGATCAGGGCATCGAACGGGCCCTGTACGGTTTGGGAAGCTTTATGCGCGAAACCAACCTCGACGGGGCTGGACCACTTGGCATTTGGCATGAACGTCTCCTCCGATTGTCTTGCCAGACCATAACCACAAGGTAATCCATTTGGTTCCCGCTGGGCAGTCCTCGGCAATAAAAAAAGCCGGCCGCGCAAACCCATGCGGTCGGCTTCCTAAATCGGAGCCGGAGTGCCGAGAAAATTGGCTTCCAAGCCATGGGGTTGAAGCGGAAATCAGGCTCCAGCCGGCCTCAACGCTGCAAATACCTTATCTATCCCAATGCCAATAGCGGCTTCTCTCCGGTGCAGAGCCGCTGCCGATCAGGTAACCGGCGATGAAAGCTGCAGCGCCAAACACCAGAAGGGCCGTGCCAGTAGCGGAAGGGTGGTCCTGCGCGCTGCGGGTCACCGCGCCGGCCTCTTCCTTGACATATCCGGCGGCCTGGCGCGCCTTGGCGGCAAGCCCGTCCGTCTTTTCCAGCTCGCCGGTAAAGCCGGTCTTCAAATTCTTGACGTTCGCCATTCGAAACTCCTTCCGCAGGGCTGTTCTGTTCGACAAACCCATGAAGTGCCGGATGGTTCCCGCAGCCGGACTGAGCGGCCGTCTTCGCCAGGTCGATATGGCCTCTATTCCGGATGGCCGATCATATGGCCCGCTCCGATACACTTTCCGGTCGCCATGGTGCGCCGGGCGTCACGGCTTGTTCATCGCACGGTGCTATAATCGGAGGCGCCTCACAAAAACCTGTTTCCAGGCAGCTACTGCGCACAGAATCATAAGAATAAGAAATAGGGAGTAAAACATGGGTCAGGACCATCTGTATCGTATCGTCGAGGTCAGCCTCAAGCACGGCGCAAGCCGGCGTGACGTCGGCATCATGACCGTGCGCCAGGCACTGGAACTCCCGGATGTTCCAAGCCTGGAATATACCTATCCCGAGATCAATTCACATGCCGACAGCCGGTTTCTGACCCGCGACCAGCTTCAGGCCTATGTCTGCGGCTGATCGGTCTTTCCCCGCCCGGTGAAGGGGTGCTATCGTCAGATATTCGCAATCGAATGTCTGGACCGAAATGACAACCGTATTTTCGCTGCCTGCCCCCGTTCTCCTGCCCGTCTCCGGCTCCAAATCGTCCTTTCCCGTCCGTCGGGTCTATTGTGTCGGGCGCAATTATGCGGCCCACGCTATTGAAATGGGCCATGACCCCGTGCGCGAACCGCCCTTCTTCTTCCAGAAGAACCCCGACAATGTCGTCCTGCCGGCCGCCGGTTTTCCCTATCCGCCCCTGTCTGAGGATGTCCACCACGAGGTGGAACTGGTCGTCGCGCTGAAGAGCGGTGGCGAGGCGATCGACGCCGCCGATGCGCTCGACTGCGTCTATGGCTATGGTGTCGGCATCGATTTTACCCGCCGCGACCTGCAGGCCCGGGCAAAATCCGCCGGCAAGCCCTGGGAAGCGGCAAAGGCCTTTGAGCATTCCGCACCGGTTTCGCCCCTCGTCCCCGCCGAGGCGATCGGCCATCTGGACAACGGTCGCATCTGGCTCGCCGTCAATGGCGAAACGAGACAGGAAGGCGATCTTTCCCAGATGATCTGGAACGTGCCGGAAATCATTGCGGAACTGTCGCGCCTGTTCAGGCTTTCCGCCGGCGACCTGATCATGACCGGCACCCCCTCCGGTGTCGGCGCGGTCGCGCGCCGCGATGTGATTTCCTGCGGCATAGATGGGGTTGCGACCCTTTCCGTCACCGTCGTCTGACAGCAAAGGCAGAGCCCATGCCCCTTTACGACCTTGGCCCCCGCCACCCCCGCACACCGGCCGAGGGCAGCTACTGGCTGGCGCCGGACGCCCATGTGATCGGCGATGTCGAACTGGGCGAGGATGTCGGCATCTGGTTCGGTGCGGTGCTGCGCGGCGACAATGAGCGGATCAGCATCGGCAGCCGCAGCAATATCCAGGAAGGCGCCGTCGTCCATGTCGATCCGGGATATCCGGTGACGATCGGCGAAGGCTGCACGATCGGCCATCGCGCCATCGTGCATGGCTGCAGCATTGGTGACAATTCCCTGATCGGCATGGGCGCGACAGTGCTCAATGGTGCCGTCATCGGCAGGAATTGCCTGGTCGGCGCCAATGCCCTGATCACCGAGGGCAAAAGCTTTCCGGACAATTCGCTGATCGTCGGCGCGCCGGCGCGGGCTATCCGCGTGCTCGATGAGACCGCTGTCGCGGGCTTGCGCAAATCGGCCGAGAGCTATGTCGAGAAGTGGCGGCATTTCGCCACCTCGCTCTCGCTGGTCGATCAGGCAAAGCGGTGACGGCTATTCCGCCGCGCTGCAGTTCTGGCAATGGCCGCGGATTTCGATCGTCGTTTTCTCGGTCTTGAAATGCCGGACGCCGGCCAGCACCGACAGGCGCTCCTCGATACCCGCATCGTGCATCTCGTCCACCTGCCCGCAATCCTCGCAGATGGCGAAGGCCGTGACCCCGTGATCGGTATGATGGTCATGGGGCTGCGTGCAGGCGACGAAGGCGTTGAGGCTTTCGAGACGGTGGACAAGGCCGAGTTCGCGCAATTTGTCGAGCGCCCGGTAGACCTGCAGCGGCGCGCGAAAGCCGTGGTCCCGCAGCTTGTCGAGGATCGTGTAGGCGCTGAGCGGGCCCTCTGCACCGGTCAGCGCATCCAGAACGAGAATCTGGTTCCTGGTCAGAGGCTGTGTCGCCATCAATGCTGTCCTCCAGATGTCGGATGGGTCATCGCTCCACCGGCGGCCCGGCGCCCGAACGGTATAAGACTGAGCACGAAAAGCCCGAGCGCCGCAACCACGATCGAAGGGCCGGAAGGCGTATCGAAATGAAGCGAGCCGAATAATCCGCCGGTGACCGCAAGCACGCCGATCAACGAGGCAAGCACGGCCATGATTTCCGGCGAACTGGCAAAGCGCCGCGCCGTCGCCGCCGGGATGATCAGAAGCGAGGTGATGAGCAGGATGCCGACGATCTTCATGGCGATGGCAATCACCAGCGCCATCAGCAGCATGAAGAAAAGCCGTGCTCGTTGCGGCTGCAGGCCTTCGGCTTCGGCAAGCTCGTGATTGACGGTGGAGGCAAGCAGCGGCCGCCAGAGGTAGATAATGGCGAAAAGCACCAGAATGCCGCCGCCCCAGACCAGATCGATATCGGCCCTGGATACGGCCAGGATATCGCCGAACAGGAAGCCGATCAGGTCGATCCGCACCCAGCTCATGAAGGCGACCAGGACGAGGCCGATCGACAGGGTCGAATGGGAGAGAATGCCCAGCAGCGCATCTGTGGAGAGCGCGCCGCGCCGATGCAAGAGAAGCAGCAGCAGCGAGACGCCGGCGGCGACCAGGAAGACGCTGAGCATCAGGTTGAGATCGAACAGCAGCGACAGCGCTACCCCGAGCAGAGCGGAATGGGCCATCGTATCGCCGAAATAAGCCATGCGCCGCCAGATGACGAAACAGCCGAGCGGTCCTACGGTGATAGCAAGACCGATGCCGGCGACGAGCGCCCGGATGAAGAAATCGTCAAGCACGGTCGCGCTCCTTGGTATCGAAGCCCTGCAGGCGGCTGTGGTGGCCACAGCCGCAATCCGGTCCGTGGCTGTGATCGAGATCGCCGCCCTCGTCTGCCCGGTCGCCATGATGATGTCCGTCATCCGGGTGGCAGTGATCGGTAATGCTGCCATCGGCGTGAAGCACCCGCCCGTCGGGCAGATGGGTATGGTCGTGATCATGGCTGTAGACGGCGAGCGTCTTTGCCGCGCGGCTACCGAACAGCTTGAGATATTCCGGGCTCTGGCTGACCGCCTGCGGCGTACCGCGGCAACAGACATGGCTGTTGAGGCAGATGACCGTATCAGTCGCCGCCATGACCATGTGCAAATCGTGCGAAATCAGCAGGATGCCGCAGCCGGTCCGGTTGCGGATGGACTTGATCAGGTCGTAGAGGGCGATTTCACCGGTGAAATCGACGCCCTGCACCGGCTCGTCGAGAACCAGAAGATCCGGCTTGCGGGCAACGGCGCGGGCGAGAAGCGCGCGCTGGAATTCGCCGCCGGACAGATGCTGCACCTCGGCGCGGGCAAGATGGGAAATGCCGGTGGCGGAAAGCGCATCGGCGATCTCACCGGCCTTCAGTGGCCCGGTCAAGGTCATCAGCCGCTCGACGGTCAAGGGCAGCGTCCAGTCGATCGCAAGTTTTTGCGGGACATAGCCAACCTTCAAGCCTGGCTGCCTCTCCACCCAGCCCTCGTCCGGCTTGAGAACGCCGATCGCCGCCTTCGCCGTCGTCGATTTTCCCGAACCATTGGGGCCGATCAGCGTAACGATCTCGCCGCGCCCAATCGAAAATTCGACACCGCGCACCAGCCAACGGCCATTGCGGCGCACGCCGGCATTTTTCAGGACCACAAGCGGCTTTTGATCGGACAGCTTGTGATCGGAGGGGCGGATCAGAGACATTTCAAAATTTCCGAATTCGGTGTTGCCAGTTGCTATGCCACACGTTATAGCATTACGCAATTGATGTAATAACATTACATGCATTAACAAGCCCGGAGCCGATCAATGAATCTGAAGACCCTATTTCTTGCCCCCCTGCTGCTGGCTTCGACTGCCGCAGCCCATGCCGAAGCGCCGAATGTCGTGGTTTCGATCAAGCCCATCCACTCTCTGGTCGCATCGATCATGCAGGGAATTGGCGAGCCGGCACTGATCGTCGATGGCGCCGCCTCGCCCCATACCTTCAGCATGAAGCCCTCCAGTGCGGTTGCCATCGAGAAGGCCGATATCGTCTTCTGGGTCGGTCATGGGATGGAGGCCTTTCTGGAAAAACCGCTGGAGACGCTTGGCGAGGGCGCGAAACGCGTGGCGCTGGAAGAGGCTCCCGGCCTGACCAAGCTGGAATTCCGCGAAGGCGGCGCCTTCGAGGCGCATGATCACGGCGACGACCACGACCATGGCGACGCACATGCGGTAGCTGAGGGCGAAGACGCACATGCCGGGGAGCACCACCATGACGGCGGCTTCGACATGCATCTCTGGCTCGACCCCGCCAATGCAAAGGCGATGGCGACCGAGATCGAAAAGACACTGGCCGCGGCGGATCCGGACAATGCCGCCACCTACAGCGCCAATCTCGACAAGCTGAACACGCGCATCGACACGCTCGACGGGATGCTCGCAGAAACTGTCGCGCCGATCCGCGACACGCCCTTCGTCGTCTTTCACGACGCCTATCAATATTTCGAGCATCGCTATGGCGTGAAGGTGGCCGGCTCGATCACCGTCAGCCCGGAAAGTCTGCCCGGTGCCGCGCGGCTGACGCAGATCCATGAAAAAATCATCGACCTTGGCGCAACCTGCGTCTTTGCCGAACCGCAGTTCGAACCGAAGCTGGTCAATGTCGTGCTGGAGGGCACGAAAGCCAAATCCGGCACGCTCGACCCGGAGGGGGCGACCATCGAAGCCGGACCAGACCTCTATTTCCAGCTCATGGAAGGCATCGCCACATCCCTGAAGACCTGCCTCTCCTCGAGCGACTGACAGGTCGCCTTACCAAAGGTCCGCCGGGGGCGGGCTCGTGCGATATCGCCGCCCCCGGCACCGCAAATGCATGGCAAGGACGATCACAGCGCCTCGTAGCTGAATCGGTCGAAATCGGCCGCCTGCCCCCTGCCCGATGTGTCGAAGGCGAAAACGCCGGCAAAGGCACCGGTGAAGGAGCCATGTTCGCCACGCCCGCCCTCGTCGGAAACGACGCCGGCGTCAAGCGCCGGTCCAAGCGCCTGCCAGTCGTTTGCGCCCTGCGGCCGCCAGGAAAACTGCAGGTCGTTGTCGCGAATTTCCATCGCCAGATGCACCGGTCCATCGGGCACGGCCACGCCGCTTCCGGCCGGAAAGCTCATGCGACTATGCGGGAAATCCCCGGCGCAGGAAAACACCGTCACCACGCGGCCAAGCGTTTCGTGCAGCGTCACGGCAAGAGCATGGAATTTATGCCGGTTGTAGTAATGCGTCAGGCCGGCGGCCTGCTGGTAGGTGTCGGGATCGAAATCGACGACAGTCTCGGCGCGGAACCGGTGGTGTTCCTGGCGCCGCGCCACCAGCGCCTGCTCGAACCAGCTGCCGATGCTTTCGCGGCCAAAGAGACGCAGGAAACCGGGTCTGTCGGTCAAGGAGAAGATGCGCTGCGGCAGCGGCGTGCGCAGCCACTGGAATTCCGCAGGCAAGTGCGTGCCGTCAAAACCGGTTTCGACCCGGGCGGGCCTCTCGACGATAACAGCATCGGCAGGAGCTGGAACCTCGATTGCCGGCACGACGCCGCCCTGCTCGAGATAGAGCCAACCATCGTCCCTCCACACGCATTTCTGCAATGCGGTCTCGCGGCCGAGCGTGCAGCGCCGTCCGGGCCCGAGCGGCCGGCCGGTCAGGTGGGTATGATAGGCCAACCCGTCCGACGTCTCGATATATTGCCCATGCCCTGCCCGCTGCAGAGGTGAATCGGGATGGTCCTTGGCGGTGATCAGATGCGTCTGCGGGTGCATCTCATACGGTCCCTCGATCGCCCGCGAACGGGCCATCGTCACCGCATGGTCGTAACCGGTCCCGCCTTCCGCCGTGGTCAGGTAATACCAACTGTTTCGCTGGAAGAGATGCGGACCTTCCACCAAGCCCAGGCTGCTGCCGGCAAAGATGTTGCGGACCGGACCGACAAGCGTCCCGGAAGCCGGGTCCCATTGCTGCAGCAGGATGCCGTCGAAAGCCGGCGATTTCGGCGCGCCGCCGAAACTTTCGGTGCGGTGGTTCCACTGCATGTTGAGAAACCATTTGCGGCCGTCCTCGTCGTGGAACAGCGAGGGATCGAAGCCCGAGGAATTGACATAGACGGGATCGGACCATTCGCCGTCGATCGTCGGCGATGTGACGATATAGTTATGGGCATCCTTGAAATTGCCGTCGAAACGCTTGACGTCGGTATAGACCAGCCAGAACAGCCCGTCGGCATGGGAGAGGCAGGGTGCCCAGACGCCGCAGCTGTCCGGATTGCCGCGCATGTCGAGCTGGCTTGCCCGCTCGAGCGGGCGGCGCACGAGCGTCCAGTTGACGAGATCGCGCGAGTGGTGGATCTGCACGCCCGGATACCATTCGAAGGTGGAGGTCGCGATATAGTAATCGTCGCCGACGCGGCAGATGGAAGGATCCGGATTGAAGCCGGGCAGGATCGGATTGCGGATCGTCGCGGGCATGTCTTCTCTCTTCCTCGATATTCGGTGCCGCATCCAGCCCGAAACGCCATGCCGTTTCAAGTGCCGGCGGCGGCCGATGGCTCGCAAAAACGACCGACAACCACCTTCTTCGAATCGCCTTTGCATGGAATAGCCGTGGCCTCCAGGCTGCAGGATGCTGGACCGGAAGGGTTCTGCCCAAACATTAGGCACCACACATAAAGGCGCATGCGACTTTGGTATGACGCTACGGCACAATGCGGGAAAATCCCTGGCCAGGGTTGAATCGGGGCTTGAAATCGGCACTGTGACTGTGCTTGGCAAAAAAGCGAAAAACAGCCTTGCGGGGAGGAACAGATGAATTCTTTACTCGGCTTCAGCCGACTCATAGACACGATCACGGAAAACATAGGCAAGGCCGTCGCCTGGCTCATTCTCGTCGCCGTTCTCGTCAGCGCCGGCAACGCGGTCATCCGCAAGATATTCAATATGTCATCCAACGCCTGGCTCGAGGCCCAATGGTATCTGTTCGGCGGTGCCTTCATGCTGGCGGCCGCCTATACGCTGCAGCAGAACGAGCATATCCGCATCGACGTCGTCTATGGCGCCTTCTCGCGCCGGGTTCAGCATTGGATCGACCTGTTCGGCCATTGCTTCTTCCTGATGCCCTTCGTGCTCCTGATGGTCTATTATTTCGTGCCCTATGTGGAGATGTCCTATGTCTCGGGCGAAGGCTCCTCCAGCGCCGGCGGCCTGATCGTATGGCCCGCCAAGGCGATCCTGCTCGCAGGTTTCGTCCTGCTCGCATTCCAGGGTGTTTCGGAAATCATCAAGAAGATTGCCATCATCCGTGGCGATATGGAGGACCCCACCCCTTACGTACCCGCCCACGCGCCGCTCGACGATGACGCGTCGGTCAGGGAGGACCGCGGATGATCGAATTCATCGCCCAGAACATGGCACCGATCATGTTCCTGTCACTCTTCGTCTTCCTTCTGCTCGGTTACCCCGTTGCCTTCGCGCTGGCTGCCAATGGCTTGCTGTTTTTCGTGATCGGCGTCGAACTTGCCCCCTATTCGGAATCGATCAATCTGTCCTGGCCGCTCCTGAACGCACTGCCGGATCGCTTCTGGGGTGTGATGGCGAATGAAACGCTGCTTGCGATCCCGTTCTTTACCTTCATGGGCATCGTGCTCGAACGATCCGGAATGGCCGAAGATCTGCTCGATACGATCGGCCAGCTGTTCGGGCCTGTCCGTGGCGGTCTCGCCTATGCGGTGATCTTCGTCGGCGCGCTTCTGGCGGCCACCACCGGCGTCGTTGCCGCCTCGGTCATCGCCATGGGCCTGATCTCGCTGCCGATCATGCTGCGCTACGGCTATGACCGGCGGGTGGCCTCGGGCGTCATCGCCGCCTCCGGCACGCTGGCACAGATCATTCCGCCATCGCTGGTGCTCATCGTCCTTGCCGACCAGCTGGGCCGTTCGGTCGGCGACATGTATGCCGGCGCCCTGATCCCGGGTCTCGTTCTTACCGGCCTTTATATGAGCTATATCCTGCTGATGACCTTCATCCGCAGGGATTCGATGCCGGCACTGCCGATTGAGGCCCGTACCCTCGGCTCCGGCGTCACCTCGCTGATCATCGCGCTCGCCGTGGCCGCCGGTATTGCCTATACGGCGCACGTCCTGCTCTTCCCGACCCAGGGCGAGAATGCCGATATTCTCGGTGCCACTGTCGGCATCGCCTTCATCTACATCGTCGCACTCGCAGACCGTGGCCTGAACATTAACCGGATGTCGCGGCTCGCCCAGCAGGTCATCATCGTTCTGATCCCGCCATTGGCGCTGATCTTCCTGGTGCTCGGGACCATCTTCCTCGGCGTCGCCACGCCGACGGAAGGCGGCGCCATGGGCGCGGTCGGCGCCCTCGTCATGGCAGCGGCAAAGGGACGGTTGACCTTCGACGTCATCAAGCAGGCGCTGGCCTCGACCACCCGCCTCTCGTCCTTCGTGCTGTTCATCCTGATCGGCGCGCGGGTCTTTTCGCTCACCTTCTATGGCGTCAACGGCCATATCTGGGTGGAACACCTGCTGGTCTCCATGCCGGGCGGCGAAGTCGGCTTCCTGATCGTCGTCAACCTGCTCGTCTTCTTCCTGGCCTTCTTCCTCGATTTCTTCGAGCTCGCCTTCATCATCGTGCCGCTGCTCGCGCCGGCGGCCAGCGCGCTCGGCATCGACCTGATCTGGTTCGGCGTCCTGCTCGGCATCAACATGCAAACCAGCTTCATGCACCCACCCTTCGGTTTCGCGCTGTTCTATCTGCGATCCGTGGCCGCCCGCGTCCCCTATCTCGACCGGGTAACGGGCAAGGTGACGGCGCCGGTAACGACAGGCCAAATCTATTGGGGCGCCGTGCCCTTTGTCGGCATCCAGATCCTCATGGTGGCGCTGACGATCATGTTCCCGCAAATGGTCACGCACTACAAGGACGAGGCCGTGGTCGTCGATCCCTCGACCATCCAGCTGCAGGTTCCAGGCTTCAACGACAGCGGGTTTGGCCTGCCGGGCCTGCAGCTTCCAGGCACTCCGCTCACCGATGGTGCCCCGCCTGCAGAGGGAACGGAGGGTGGCAAGGAAAGCCAGCCCGCCATCGACCTCAGCGCACCACCGTCATTCAACTGATACGAAGCACGGCCGGACTTTCCGGCCGTGTTTTTTTCCACGACACATGCCAGAATCGACAAGCCCCGGAGCGTCGCCGCCCCGGGGCTTGTCTGTTTCCGATCTCCGCAGCTCTGGCTAAAGCTTGCCGTTGCGCTGCTGGACCATCATGAACGTGTCGTAATTATATTCCGCCACCTGCATGTTCAGGTAATAATCCTTGCGGAATGCCTTGATCGAATCCCAGATCTTCTTGAAGGGAGCATTGGTCGCTTCGATTTCAGCGTAGGTCTCGTTCGCGGCATCGAAGGACGCCGACAGGATTTCCTGGCTGAACGGCCGCAATTGCGCCCCGGCGGCAACCAGCCGTTTCAGAGCGGCGGTATTCAGGAAATCATAGGCGCTGAGCATGTTCGAATCCGCCGCCTGGGCAGCAACCCGAAGCACCGACTGATACTGCTTGGGGAGTTCCTCGAATTTTTCCTTGTTGAAGAGCGAATGGACCGTCGGTCCGCCTTCCCACCAACCGGGATAATAATAGTAGGGAGCGACCTTGACGAAGCCCAGCTTCTCGTCGTCGAACGGACCGACGAATTCGGCGGCATCGATCGTGCCCTTTTCGAGCGCCGGATAGATATCGCCGCCGGCGATCTGCTGCGGCACGACGCCCAGCCTTTCCAGAACCTTCCCGGCAAAGCCGCCAACGCGGAATTTCAGCCCCTTCAGGTCTTCGACCGTGTTGATTTCCTTACGGAACCAGCCACCCATCTGGACGCCGGTATTGCCGCTCGGAAAGCCGACAATGCCCTGCGTGGCGAGAAACTCGTTGAACAGGTCCACACCGCCGCCATGATAGTGCCAGGCGTTGATGCCGCGGGCATTGAGCGAGAACGGGACAGCCGATCCAAGCGCCCAGGTGGGGTCCTTGCCCCAAAAATAGTAACAAACCGTATGGCCTGCCTCGACGGTCCCTTGCGTTACCGCGTCGGCGACCTGAAGCGCGGGCACGATCTCGCCGGCGGCAAAGACCTGGATGTTGAAATTCCCGTCGGTAACCTCGGAAACATATTTCGCCAGCGAGGTCGCGCCGCCGAAAATCGTGTCGGAGAGGCTTTTCGGAAACGACGAAGCCAGTCTCCAGTTGACCTTCGGATTGCTCTGGGCAATCGCAGGCGCTGCGAGCGTCGTTGCCGCAACGGCACCGACGCCGCCGAGACCTGCACGCGTGATAAATGAACGGCGATCCATGTTCTCTCCTCTGTTTCGCGGACAGCCCGACATGCCGGTGCTGATCCTCCCCGCGGGGTGCAGGCCGCGCCGATCGCTCCGACCGGACCAAGGCGTGCGCCATATTGAACGTCTGTCTTTAGCCATGCGTTTTCAGGGAAAACCATGGCTTCGCAGGCAGATTACACGCTGAGCCCCCCATGTCCAGCCATGGCCGCGGGACCATTCTTTCAACTTTTGTCTAACAACAATTTTCCATATTTGCAGCGGTTTCACGGGGCGCTTTTCAAGACCATGAAACACCAGCTGCGCCAAAACGATGAAGGCACCGGATCTGACGATCCGGTGCCTTCATTTGCTGCCGAAATCCAGATCCGTTCAGACGCGTTCGGCCGAGGATGCCCACAAATTGATATCGGCTTCCTTGGCATAGACATCGATCTCGGCCAGTTCTTGCGCCGTGAACTGGTCGTTGTTCAAGGCTGCGACGCAATCGACGATCTGCGAGGCGCGGCTGGCGCCGATCAGTGCCGAGGTCACGCGGCCGCCGCGTAAGACCCAGGCGATCGCCATCTGCGCCAGCGTCTGGCCCCGCCTCTCGGCGATCTCGTTGAGCTTCCTGATATTGTCGATGATCGACGGGCGGATGAATTCCTTCTTGAGGAAATGGTTCTGTGCCGCCCGGCTGCCTTCGGGAATGCCGCCGAGATATTTCGTCGTCAACATTCCCTGTGCCAGCGGCGAAAAGACGATCGAACCGATGCCGAGTTCCTCCAGCGTATCGACGAGACCGTCCTCCTCCACCCAGCGATTGAGCATGGAATAGCTCGGCTGGTGGATGATGCAGGGCGTGCCGAGTTCCTTCAGGATGGCTGCCGCCTCGCGGGTGCGCTGCGAATTATAGGAGGAAATGCCGACATAGAGCGCCCTGCCCGACCGGACGATATGGTCGAGCGCGCCGCAGGTTTCCTCGAGCGGCGTATCGGGATCGAAGCGATGGGAATAGAAGATATCGACATAATCGAGGCCCATGCGCGCAAGGCTCTGGTCGCAGGAGGCGATCAGATATTTGCGGCTGCCCCATTCGCCGTAGGGGCCGGGCCACATGTCGTAGCCGGCCTTGGAGGAGATGATCAACTCGTCGCGATGGGCGGCAAAATCGCTGCGCAGGATTTCACCGAAAGCGGTTTCGGCGGACCCCGCGGGCGGGCCGTAATTATTGGCGAGGTCGAAATGGCTAATGCCGAGATCGAAGGCCGTGCGGCACATGTCGAGCTTGCGCTCGTGCGGCGTGTCCTGGCCGAAATTGTGCCAGAGCCCGAGCGAGATCGCCGGCAATTTCAGGCCGGTCCTGCCGCAGCGGTTATATTTCATCGTTTCGTAGCGATTGTCCGCCGGTTGCCATGTCATGGCTGGCCCTTTCCTCAAAACCAAAATCCCCGAAGCGGAGCCTCCGGGGATGCGTTGCCGCTTTTATCCCGATCCCGGACAAGGCGCAAACGCGCCCGTCCGATCTCCACCGCCAAGATCAAGGGCGCCCTAGCGCAGCAGAGCCCTCGCCTCCTCGATGCCAAGCGCCGCTGGCTGGGTGCAGGTCGTCGTCAGCTCGATGAAGCAGCCTTCCGCACCGGATTTCAGGATCGAGACCATGACATCGACGCCGTGCAGGGCGCGCTCCAGCGAGCAGCGGGCGTCGCGGCCTTCGAGAATGGCGGTCGCCATGTCGGCAAGGCCGGCGGTGCGATAGTTCGCCATCATGCCCTGCGGATGTTCCTGATTGGCGATCGAGAAGGGATGATCCCAGGTTTCGAGCGGCTGGATATCCTTGTCCCGGCCGCTGGCCGATACCGTGCCACCGAAGAAATTCGGATCCGGCACGAACAGCGAGCCCTCGGTGCCATAAAGCTCCATATTCGCGTGGCGGTGCGACCAGACATCCCAGCTGGCCGACAGCGTGACCGTCGCGCCATTCTGGAATTCGAGCAGCGCATGGATATTGGTCGGGGTCTTCACCGGAATGACCTCGCCCTTGCGCGGCTCGCTGGTGATGGTGCGCGTGTGGTTGGCCATCGAGGTCAAGGCCGCCACCCGCTTGACTGGGCCAATCAGGTTGACGAGATTGGCGATGTAATAGGGACCGAGATCGAGGATGGGGCCGCCGCCGGGCAGGAAGAAGAAATCCGGGTTCGGGTGCCACATCTCCATGCCAGGGCTCATCACATGGCAGGTGCCGGAGGTGACGCGACCGATCCTGCCCTGGTCGATATAGTCGCGCGCCAGTTGGTGGGCGCCGCCGAGAAACGTATCCGGCGCGCATCCCACCTTCAGCTCGTTGGCGGTGGCGAGCCCACGAAGCTGCTCGCCCTCTTCCAGCGAGAGCACCAGCGGTTTTTCCGAATAGACATGCTTGCCGGCCTCGAGGATCATTTTCGAAACCGCGAAATGGGCATCCGGAATCGTCAGATTGACGACGATATCTATCTGCGGATTGGCGAGCAGGGCCTCGATGGTCTGTGCCTCGACGCCATATTCGGACGCCCGCATCTCAGCGGCGGCCGGGTTGATGTCGGCGCATGCCAGCACCTTGATGCCCTTGAAGAGCGGCGAAAGCGTGAAATAGGTCGTGGAGATATTGCCGCATCCGATGATGCCGACGCCGAGTTCGCGTGTCATGGTCCGTCTTTCTATCGGTAATGTTCAGTAGGACTTGATCGAGGCGATGGAGCGCTCGGCAGTCGTCTTGAAATCCTTGGGATTGTCGTGTTCGACGATGAAATATTTCACGGGCGTCGAGGCGAGCGCCGCAAAAAGCCGCGGCCATTCCACGGTTCCGTGACCGACATCCGCCCAGCCATCCTCATCTGCGCCCTCGCCCGCCGACGCGATGTCCTTGACGTGGACGGCGGTGATGCGGCTGCCGTATTTCTCGATCCAGGCAAAAGGATCGGCGTTGCCTCGGATGACCCAGGCGATATCCGCTTCCCAGCTCAGGCTCGGCCCGCCGGCAAAGATATGGTCCTGCGGAAAACTGCCATCGGCCAGTTCGACGAATTCGAAATCGTGATTGTGCCAGCCGAAATCGAGACCGGCGTCGCGAAACGGCTTGCCGGCCTGTTCCAGTCGCTTGCCGAACTCATGCCAACCGTTGGGACCGCCCGGGCGCTGCTCAGCGGCAATATAGGGGCAGTAGATGGCCTTGATACCGAGCGTATTGGCGATCTGAAGCGCACGCGCCGGATCGGCTTCCAGCATGTCGAGGCCGAAATGCGCCGTCGGCATCGTCAACCCGTTTCTGTCGAGGTCCTGCTTGAGGGCACTGATCGCCGCATCGTCGAGGGAGGCATAGAGCGCACCATAGCCCTCGACTTGGCCGTAGCCGGCGGCAGCCACGGTTTTCAGGACATCGGCGAGCGGCGGGAAATTGCGGGCGCTGTAAAGCTGGAAACTGACGGTCTGCATGGAAAATCCTCCGAGGTGAATCTATCTGAGCCAGGTGTCGTAGTCCGAGACCAAGAGGTGGCTCGGGCGGGTATCTTCCTGGATGGTGGAAAAGCGGCCGACGGGCTCGCGGAAATAATTGTCGGTCAGGTCGTCGTTGACGGTGGATACCTCGCCCATCAGCACATCGGCGCCCTCGGCCCAGAAGGCATACCAGTTTCCCGGCAGAAGGGTGACGCTTTCACCGGGCGAAAGTTTGAGGAAGGCACCGGCCTTCAAGGTCCTGAGCCGGGCGTCGCTCGCGACATGGACATCGCTTTCCCCATCGACCGCGCCATCGGGCAGAGAATTGTACATCTGCAGCACGAGCGTGCCGCCGCCGCGATTGATGATATCCTCGGTCTTGACCGCATGCCGGTGCAGCGGATTGACCTGGTCCCTGGCGGTGATCATCAGCTTTTCGGCATAGAGCATGCCGCGCCCTTCGCTCAGTGCCGCGACATTGCCGTTGCGCAGGGTGAAGAGCACGAGACCGAGTTCGTCGAAGCGGCCCTTGCCGTAGTCGGTGATATCCCAGCCGAGCCGGGCATCGCGGATGGCGGGCGCATCGGAAGCCGTCCGCGCCTGCAATTCCTCCGGCGACCAATAGGCGAAAGGCGGCAGGACGAAGCCGTGCCGGCGCATGAAGGCCTCGCTTCGCTCGATAATGGCATTGACGTCGCTGCGCAGCATCAGATTTTCCCTATCCGTTGCCCTGACAGGATTGCAGATCATAGGCCGTGAAGACCGGAGAGGCCCCCAAAGCCAGCGGCAGCTTGGGCGTAAATTCCACGGTGCGGCTTTCGCCCGCCGTCAAATCGATGACATTGTCCGAATAGCGGCCTTCGACATCCGCCTCGATGACGGCATGCAGGGCCAGTCCCGTTGCCGAAATCGTCACTTCGAAGACACCGTCCCCCCTGAGCGCTGCCGAAAGGGAAAGGCCGGAGGGATTGAGGTCGAGCGCCTTGTAGGTGCCCGCGACATGATGCCCCTCGCCGCGCATGCCGTTCGATGCCTCGAAGGACCAGAAAAGAACTTCACCCTTGCCGATATCGGATGCGGCGATCGTCATCAGCGTGGCGGCGCGATCTGGGCTGCAGGTTCCGGCAGCGGCCGTCAGCGGCTGCCGTTCGCCTGTGAGCGTGACGAGGAAGGTCTGCAGCTCAACGGTGACCGGTTCGGCCGTGTCATTGACCATCGAGAAGGCGATCTCGCCATCATCGGTAGACGGAATGGCGGCCACGGCGACCGGCTGGAAGAATCGGCGCGCCATGTAGTGCAAGGCCTTCCAGTTACCGCCATAGTCGAGGCTCGCCCAGGAGGCGACCGGCCAGGTATCGTTGAGCTGCCAGTAGAGCGTGCCCATGCAATGAGGTTTCAGCGAGCGCCAGTAATCGACGGCGGTCCTGATGGCCAACCCCTGCTGGATCTGGCTCAGATAGACGAAGCTCGAAAAATCCTTCGGGAAGCGGAAATAGCGGAACATGGTGGCCGCGATACGCTCATTGCCGCCGGCATTCTTCTGATGGGCCTCCATCACCGGCGAGGCGATATTCAAATCCTTCTGCCCGGCGAATTGCCTGATGATCGGCATCGATGTGTAGGACTGGAAGCCGAATTCCGAGCAGAAGCGCGGGCGCACGCTGCGGTAATTGTCGAAGCTCTTGTTCTCGTGCCAGACGGACCAGTAGTGCATATCGCCGGCCCCGTCGGCATGCCAGGCGTCGCCGAAATCGAGCGGTCCCACGGAGGGGCTCGACGGCCACCAGATCGCCTCGGGTGCTGCTGCCCTGATACCGGTCTCGATCGTCCGGTTGAGACGGTCATAGGAGACGAGATAGCGGTCGCGGTCCTTGCGGCTCTCGTCGAACCAGGTGAGAGCGCCCACCAACTCGTTGTCACCGCACCAGAGCACGATCGAGGGATGCGAGGAGAGACGCCTGACCTGATAATCGACCTCCTCCGTGACATTTTCCAGAAAGTCCGGCGTCGAGGGATAGAGATTGCAGGCGAACATGAAATCCTGCCAGACCATCAGGCCCAGCCGGTCGCAAAGATCGTAGAACCAGTCGGGCTCATAGAAGCCGCCGCCCCAGATGCGGATCATGTTCATATTGGCATCTACGGCCGAGCGCAGCAGATCCTCGACGCTCTCGCGGCTCACCCGTGACATCAAGGCATCGGCCGGTATCCAGTTGGCACCGCGGCAGAAAATTTCGCGGCCATTGACGCGGAATGCAAAGCGGCTGCCGGCCTCGTCCGGATCGGTCAGAAGTTCGACGGTGCGAAAACCGATCTGGCGAGTGACGCTCTCGCCGGCTACGGTGACGACAAGCTTGGAAAGCGCCTGATCGCCGCTGCCCGCCGGCCACCAAAGCTTGGGATTTTCGACCCTGAAGACATGGGTAGTGCGGGTCTCGCCGGGATTGACGGCGCAATCGAGGCGATCACTCTGCCCATCGAGCGAGAGGTCGAGACTGGCAACGCCGGGCTCTTCGGCAAAGAGCGTCACGGTGACCTGAAGACCGATGGCGCCGCCGGCGAGCGGCACTTGGCGCGTGGTCACATGCTCTATGCGGGCGGCGGCAAGCCTCTTCAGCGAAATGGTGCCGTAAATGCCGAGCGGCGCGATGGCGATGTTCCAGTCCCAGCCGAAATGGCATTGCGGCTTGCGCAGCATATTGCCGTTGGCAATCGGCGAATTGCCGGTCGAATAGGGAATGTAGAAGGGCTGCTTAGCCTGCGTTTCCGCCGCCGCTGTGACCGACGAGCGCAGGATGATGCGAAGCCTGTTTTCGCCCGCCTTCAGGAACCGGCCGACATCCGGCCGGTAGCGCCGGAAACAATTGTCGGCTTCGAGTACCAGATGCTTATTGACATAGACTTCGGCGACCGTATCGAGGCTTTCGATATCGAGATACCAGCTGCCGGACAGATCGGCGCCGTCGATATGGACCGTCCGCGCGAGCTGCCAATCCCTGTGTGCCACCCATTGCACGTCGTCTTCGTTGCGGCCGGCATAGGGATCGGCGATCACGCCAGCCGCCTGCAGCGCGCTATGGACGTCGCCGGGAACGGCGATCGTCAGTTCATGGCTCTGGTCGGTCGTGGCAAGTTGCCAGGTGCCCGAGAGGTCGATGGCGGTGGCGATATTCATGCGAGATACCAATTTGCTTCGATGTGCGGGGCTTTTACCCCCCTGTCCCTCCGGGACATCTCCCCCACGGACTAACTGGGCGACTAAACCCTATTCTCCGTCACCGCGTCGAAGACCGAGGCCATCGACATGTCGAAGCCGAGCTTGAGGGCGGTGCCGGGCGCATAGCGACGTGCGCCGGCGATGCGGACCGACATGGTCTGGCCGGCAAGCTTCAGCCAGAGCAGATTATCGGCACCCATCGGCTCCTCGATATCGACGACCGCGTCATGCTCCTCGGAACCGGGAACGCTCTCGTCGACCTTCACATGCTCCGGGCGGACGCCGAGCACGACCTTTCGGCCGGTTTCCAGCGGCCCGCGCGCCGGATAGCTCTCCATGCCGAAATCGACGCCATTGACGGCGATCACCTTGCGGCCGCCCCGGTCAGCGATCTCGCCGCGGAAGAAATTCATCGACGGCGAACCGATGAAGCCGGCAACGAAGAGATTTTCCGGAAAATTGTAGATCGTCATCGGATCGGCAAGCTGCTGGATGACGCCGCTCTTCATCACCGCGATCCGGTCGGCCAGCGTCAGGGCTTCGATCTGGTCATGGGTGACGTAGATCATGGTGTTCTTCAGTGACTGGTGCAGCCGCTTGATTTCGACTCGCAGTTCCGAGCGCAGCTTGGCGTCGAGATTGGACAGCGGCTCGTCGAACAGGAAGACATCGACGTCGCGCACCAAGGCCCGGCCGATCGCCACGCGCTGGCGCTGGCCGCCGGAAAGCTCGGACGGCTTGCGCTTGAGGAGCGGCTGGATCTGCAGGATTTCGGCCGCCCGCGCCACCCGCTTGTCGATCTCGCTCTGCGGCAGCTTGGCGACCTTGAGGCCAAAGGACAGGTTTCCCTCCACCGTCATCTGCGGATAGAGCGCGTAGGACTGGAACACCATCCCGATGCCCCGGTCCTTGGGCTCTTCCCAGGTGACATTCTTCTCCTTGATGAAGATCTGGCCGTCCGAGACGTCGAGAAGTCCGGCGATGCAATTGAGAAGCGTCGACTTTCCGCAACCGGAAGACCCGAGCAGGACGAGGAACTCACCGTCCCTGACATCGAGATTGAGGGTCTTGAGAACGGTGACCGCACCGAAGTTCAACGACAGGTCCCTGACCGATACGCTGTTGCTGGTCATGGCTTATCCTTTCACTGCGCCGGCGGCGATGCCCCGGACGAAAAGCCGTCCGGAGACGAAATAGACGATCAGCGGCACGGCGCCGGTAAGAATGGTCGCGGCCATGTTGATATTGTATTCCTTCACGCCCTGGACCGAATTGACGATATTGTTGAGCTGCACGGTCATCGGATAATATTCCGGCCGCGTGAACACGACGCCGAGCAGGAAGTCGTTCCAGATGCCGGTGACCTGCAGGATCATCGCGACGACGAAGATCGGCAGCGACATGGGCAGCATGATCCTGAAATAGATCGTCCAGAATCCGGCGCCGTCGATGCGGGCAGCCTTGAACAATTCCTCCGGCAGTGCGCTGAAATAGTTGCGGAACAACAGCGTCAGGATCGGCATGCCGAAGATCGTATGGACAAGGATCAGGCCGGTAAGCGAACCGTAGAGGCCCATTTCACGCAGCACGATGACGATCGGATAAATCATCACCTGATAGGGAATGAAGGCGCCGACGATGAGGATGGTGAAGAACAGGTCCGCGCCCTTGAACCGCCAGTTGGCCAGCGCATAGCCGTTGACCGAGGCGATCGCGATCGAGACGATGGTGGAGGGAATGGTGATGCGGACGGAATTCCAGAAGCCGCGCGACAGGCCTTCGCAATTGAGCCCCGTGCAGGCGCTCGCCCAGGCTTTTGCCCAGGGCTCGAAGGTGATCTCCATCGGCGGCGAGAAGATATTGCCGAGCCGGATTTCCGGCATGCCTTTCAGAGACGTGACCACCATGACGTAAAGTGGCAGAAGATAATAGGCCGCGGCGAAAATAAGGACGCCGTAGACCATGATGTTGCGGGAAGAAAAGAGCGGGCGGGGCTTTTTCCCGCGCGGGCCGGCGGCGGATTTTGCCGAGGTCGAGGTGATAGTCGAATGGTCGATCGATGCGGTGTCAGCCACGCTTGCGCCCTCCGAATTCGAGATAGGCCCAAGGCACGATGATGATGGCGACCGTGATCAGCATCATGGTCGAGGCGGCAAAGCCCTGGCCGAGATTCTGCGCCTGGAACATATAGTCATAGACATATTTGGCTGGCACTTCCGACGCGATGCCCGGGCCACCGCTCGTCTGGGCGACGACGAGGTCATAGACCCGCACGATGCCGCTGGCGACGATGACGAGCGTGGTGATGAACACCGCCCGCATCATCGGGATGATGATGAAGATATAGGTCTTCCACATCGGGATGCCATCGACGCGCGCCGCCTTCCAGATATCCTCGTCGATCCCGCGCAGGCCGGCCAGCATCAGGCACATGACGAGCCCGGTCCCCTGCCACAGCGCGGCGATCAGGATGCCGTAGATGACGATCTCCTGGTTGTAGAGTGGGTCGAAGGCAAAGCTGGTCCAGCCCAGCGAACGCACCACGGACTGCACGCCGAATTCCGGATTGAGGATCCATTGCCAGACGAGGCCCGTAACGATGAAGGACAGCGCGAAGGGATAAAGGAAGATCGTACGGAACGTGTTTTCGAACCGGATTTTCTGATCCATGAATGCCGCCAACACGAAACCGATCGTCAGACTGAAAATGAGCGAAAACACGCCGTAGATCGCCAGATTCTCGATCGAGACCAGCCAGCGAGGTGCCGACCACAGACGTTCATATTGATCCAGGCCAACGAATTTCATTCGCGGCAGGAGTTTTGAATTGGTGAAGGAATAGACGACCGTCCAGAGCGTGCCGCCGAGAAAGATGACCACGGCGGTCAGCATCATCGGAATGGAGGCAATCTTGGAATTGAGATTGCGCAGCAACTGGTTCGGCCGGCCGGCTTTCGCATGGCCCGTCATTCGGTCATTCCTCCCTGAATTGCGATCGTTGTCGCCGGCAAGGCCGCGCGTCCACCGCAATCCCGGCGCGGCCGGATATCCAGCTACGAACGACATTGCGATGTGATGAAACGCCTAGGCCCGGCGATGGACCGGCTCCGCAAAGCGGAACCGGTTTTCGTCGAGAACCTGGTCAGTCGGCAGACCCGATGATGTCGGCAAAGCGCTTCTGCGCATCTTCCGGCGTCATGGAGGCATTGGCGAAGAACTCGGAGAAGAGGTCCTCCTTCTGCTTCTGGCTGTCGGCCGAAAGCAGCTGGTCCGTTCCCTGGATCACATTGCCCTTTGCCAGGATATCGAGACCCTTCTTCATGCAATCGTTGGCGGCCGCGAGATCCACATCGCCGCGCACTGGCAGCGAGCCCTTCTTCAGGTTGAAGGCAACCTGGGTTGCCGGGCTGAGCAAGGTCGAGGCGAGCAC
Source organism: Rhizobium sp. Root482 (assembly GCF_001426565.1). Classification (GTDB taxonomy): domain Bacteria; phylum Pseudomonadota; class Alphaproteobacteria; order Rhizobiales; family Rhizobiaceae; genus Pararhizobium. The sequence goes on from NZ_LMFA01000001.1 coordinate 296,429, forward strand.
TTCCTGGGCCTTCGACTTTTCCTCGTCCTCCAGGACAGGGAAATAGAAGGCATCGCCGCCGGTGGAAATCACTTCATTGACGCCGAGCCCCGGAAGGCAGGTGTAATCCTTGCCCGCCGTCTGGCCGGCCAGCTGGAATTCGCCCTGCGCCCAATCGCCCATGATCTGGCCGCCGGCCTTGCCGGTGATGACGAGATTGGTGGCCTGGTTCCAATCCTGGACATTGCTGCCCTTGGCCATCTTGCGGGCATCGTCCGCGGCCTTGAAGACCTTGGCGATTTCGGGACCGGCGGCCACTTCCGCATCCTTGTCGCCGAATACCTTGTTGAAGACGTCCTTGCCGGCGATCGCCACCATCAGCACGTCGAAGGCACCTGCGGACTGCCATGGCTGGCCGCCGACAGCGAGCGGGATGATGCCTGCCTTTTCGAGCGCCGGAGCCGCCGCGACAAATTCGTCCCAGTTCTTCGGCACGTCGACGCCAGCCTTCTCGAAGGCCGCATTCGACAACCATAGCCATTGCCAGGAATGAATATTGACCGGCGCGCAATAGATCTTGCCGTCGATCGTGCAACTGTCGAGCAAGCTCGAAGGCTTGATGATGTCCTTCCAGTTTTCCCTGGTGGCGACATCTGTGAGGTCACGCATCAGGCCAGCCTCAACCAGCTCCTCGGCTTGGCGGCCATGGTTGAACTGGGTGGCACCCATCGGATCGCCGCCGGTGATGCGGCTGACCATGATCGGCCGCGCGGTTCCACCCGCACCGGCGATGGCGCCGTCGATCCACTTGTTTCCGGTGGCATTGAATGCTTTGGCAAGCTCGGCGACGGCCGCGGCCTCACCGCCGGACGTCCACCAATGGGTCACTTCCAGTTCGGCAGCCTTTGCCATTCCGAGCGGAAGCACGACACCTGCTGCCAGGACGGCAGCCAACAAACGCGATTTCATGAGTTCTCCTCCCTCACTGTAACGTTACCGTAAAAACTTAATTCAATCGATTTGGAGACGCAACAGCCGGCGGGTGGAATTTTTCGGTAAAATGAAAAACGCCATCACGAGACCAGCGTATTTCATCAGCATGCGAACACAGCACGGAATTAACATACTGATATATAAGTATTATTTTATCACCCTTTATACTTTCGTCGAAATCAGAAATCCTGTCCGCGGGGCGCATTGCGCATCTCCGAGCTGTGGAACAGTAAAAAATGTGAGCCATCACACGCGGATATCACTCGGAAAAACCACCTGTATCGTTACAGGTTTTCATTGCCAGCATTGGCAACCTGCGGATATCAATGTCGGCGAAATCATATATAAGCGCAAAAAAGGCCAGGGATGGCCACTCCAGGCCATTACAGCCCTTGCGGCGCCAGCGCCTGAACCTGGGAAAGCGATGAACGGCGACATGGACCAGAAGACCAAGCGCAGACAGACGGCGGCGGCATCCTCGCCGAACGAGCGTCCGACCCTGAAAACCATAGCCTTCATGACCGGGCTCGGCATCACCACCGTTTCACGGGCATTGAAGGATGCGCCCGATATCGGCGCCGAGACCAAGGAGCGGGTCCGGCTGGTGGCCAGGCAGGTAGGCTACCAGCCCAACCGGGCGGGGGTCCGCCTGCGCACCGGCAAGACCAATGTCATCAGCCTCGTCCTGTCGCTGGAGGAAGAGGTGATGGGCCTGACGAGCCCGATCGTGGTCGGAATTTCCGAGGTCCTGGCGGAAACCCCCTACCATCTCGTCATCACCCCCTATAGCTCGTCCAAGGACGCGCTTGCCCCGGTGCGCTACGTCCTCGACACCGGGGCCGCCGACGGCGTGATCATTTCGCGCACGGAGCCCAAGGACCCGCGCGTCGCGCTGATGATGGAGCGGGGCTTCCCCTTTGCCACCCACGGAAGGACGGATATGGGGCTGGCTCATCCCTATCACGACTTCGACAATGAAGGCTTTGCCTATGAGGCGGTCCGGCGCCTGGCCGAACTCGGGCGCCGGCGCATCGTGCTCTTGCAGCCGCCGCAGCACCTGACGTTCCACCGGCATATGCGCAAGGGCTTCGACAAGGGCATCCGCGATTTCGGCGTCGAGGCCGTGCCCTTCGGTGCCGTCGATATCGACAACAGCCTCGTGGAAATCCGCGCTGCCGTCGAAGCGCTGATGCGCTCACCGGAGGCGCCCGACGGTATCGTTTCGGGTTCGGGTGCAGGCTCGATCGCGGTGATCGCCGGGCTGGAAGCCGCCGGAAAGAAATTGCATCAGGACGTCGATATGGTCTCGAAAGTACCGAGCGACTTTCTCACTTGGCTGCGGCCGGAGGTCATCACCATGCGGGAAGATATCCGCCGCGCCGGCCAGGAGCTTGCAAGGGCCGTCATCGCCCGCATAGCCGGCACGCCGGCGGAAGAGCTGCAGAGCCTGAGCCAGCCACTTTAGACTCACCCTGATATGAGAACGCCGCGCGAAGCGATTCGCGCGGCGTTGCTGTTCATCGAATCAATGATGATCAGGCGTTGAGCCCGCTGCCCCAGGGGCCGTGATGCGCATCGGCACCGTCGATCCGGTCGAATCCATGGGCACCGAAGAAGTCTCGCTGCGCCTGGATGACGTTGGCGGTGCCGCGGGCGCGGCGGTAGCTGTCGAAATAGCCAAGCGCAGAGGCGAGTGCCGGCACCGGCAGTCCGCCAAGGGCCGCCGCCGAGACCACCCGGCGCAAGGCGCCGTCGCTTTCCTTGACCATGGCCGAAAATGCCGGCGTGACGATCAGGTTGGCGATGTTCGGATCCTTGGTGAAGGCGGTGGTGATCTCGTCGAGGAACTGCGAGCGAATGATGCAGCCGGCACGCCAGATCTTGGCGATGGTCGGCATCGGAAGGTTCCAATTGAATTCGCGCGAGGCCTGCGCCATGACGGCAAAGCCCTGCGCATAGGCACCGATCTTGGCCGCCAGCAGCGCGCTTTCGAGATCCTTCAGGAAAGAGGCCCTGTCGATCACCTTGAACTCGCCGACATTCGGCAGGCCCAGCACCTGTTCGGCCGCCTCGCGCTCGCTCTTCACCGAAGAGATGCTGCGCGCCGCAACGGCCGCCTCGATTGCCGTGGCCGGCACGCCCATGTTCTGCGCTTCGATCACCGACCATTTGCCGGTGCCCTTCTGGCCGGCCTTGTCGAGGATGAGATCGACGATCGGCCGTCCGGTAATCGGGTCGGCGGCCTTCAGGACCGTCTCGGTGATCTCGATCAGATAGGAATTGAGGCGCCCCTTGTTCCACTCCCCGAAGACTTCGCCGATCTCCGTGGCGCCCATCTTCAGGCCGTCGCGCAGGATGCCGTAGATTTCGGCGATCATCTGCATGTCGGCATATTCGATGCCGTTGTGGATCGTCTTGACGAAATGGCCGGCGCCGTTTTCACCAAGCCAGGCAACGCAGGGAACGCCATTATATTTGGCAGCGATCGAGGTCAGTACCGGCTCGACCCGCTTCCACGAGGCTTCCTTGCCGCCGACCATGATCGACGGACCATGGCGCGCGCCCTCCTCGCCGCCCGACACCCCCATGCCGATGAAGGTCAGGCCGCTATCCTTGAGCGCATCGAAGCGGCGCATCGTATCGCGGAAATTGGCATTGCCGGCATCGATCATGATGTCGTTGGCTTCAAGATGGGGCTTGAGCAGTTCCATCTGCTGGTCGACGGGATCGCCGGCCTTGATCATGATGATGATCGGCCGCGGCGGACGAATGGCGGCAACGAAATCCTCGATCGTTTCGCAGGGAACGATCTGGCCCTGCAAGGCCCCCGCCTCCGCATAGAATTTGCGCGTCGCTTCAGGCGTGCGGTTGAAAACTGCGATCCGATTGCCTTTTTCGGCAATGTTCAGCGCCAGATTCGATCCCATGACCCCAAGTCCGATAAGGCCGATTTCCGCCTGTGCCATCTTATGTCTCCATTGACCGTGAAGCGGCGAAGGTCCTCATGGGCCATCGCAACGCCTCATCCTATTGACGCCGCCGGCGATCCCGTCCGGGCATGAATACCCCGGACATTGCGCCCCGCGAATGCTGACGGAGTTTTGGCACTCAAAGCGTGCAACGACAAGCGATTGTTCGCCCACCGGCAAGTTTTGGCGACTTCGACGAACCGGATCGCCGTGCATCGATGGTATCGGAAGGTCTTGCAAAGGGCCGCTCGAGCAGAAAAGAATAGCACCGGGATATCGTGACCTGACCATCCCGTACCGGAGGATTGAAATGAGCGTGATGGAAGCCAGGATCGTGCATATCGGCATCAACAGGCATTGGCGCGATGTCTATGATTATGCGTCGCGACCGGAAAACATGCCTGCCTGGGCCTCCGGCCTGGCTTCCGGGCTGGTGCAGGACGGCGAGGACTGGGTGGCGCAGGGCGCACTCGGCAGCGTGCGGGTCCGGTTTGCGCCGAGAAACGATTTCGGCGTGATCGACCATCTCGTGACGATGGAATCGGGCCTCCAGGTCAACAATGCGCTGCGCGTCGTTGCGAATGGCGATGGCGCCGAAGTGGCGTTCACCTTGCTGAAACAGCCGGATATGACCGATGCGCAGTTCGACGCCGATTCGAAATGGGTTCTGAAGGACCTCACCGAGCTGAAGACGCTATTGGAAACATAGGGGCACATGATGGGACAGAAGGGCACCGATCGCCAGATCGACAATATCGAATTCGCGGTTGCCGATATTGCCCGCTCGAAGGCTTTTTACGGAGCGGCCTTCGGCTGGACGTTTACGGATTACGGCCCGGACTATTGCGAATTCAGCGATGGCCGGTTGACCGGCGGACTGACCACCGGCCCGGTGCGGCCGGGCGGTCCCCTAGTAATCCTTTATGCGGAGAATCTGTTGGAGACGCAGTCGCGACTACAGTCGGCAGGCGCCCGTATCGTCCGCGAGACCTTTTCCTTTCCCGGCGGCCGACGCTTCCATTTTGCCGATCCGGACGGGTATGAATTGGCGGTTTGGTCCGACAAATAAGGTGCGGCAGCCACTCACAGTTTGCGCTTGATCTGCCAGCGGTCGTGGTACCAGAGCCATTGTCCGGGATATTCCCGGACCCAGCTCTCCACCTTGTCGTTGAGCATTTGGGCGGTGGCGACGACATCGACGCTGCCATCGGCCCGGCGCGGGATTTCGATGGCCGGTTCCAGTTCGAGCCGGAACCGTCCCCCCGGCAGGCGGATGGAGCGGGCCGGATAGACCTCGCAATTGAATTGCCGTACCAGCTTGGCCAGAAGCGGATTGGTGCGCACATCCTGGCCGAAGAACTTGGTCGTCAGGCCCTTGCGGAATTTCTGATCGACCAGCACGCCGACCGCACCGCCCGCTTCGAGCTTTCGCGCCAGCGTGAAGGACGAACCGGCATGCGACGGTACGAGGTTGCCCATGCGCTGCTTGCGGAAATCAAACACCTTTTCGGCGACATAGGGATTGTTCGGCGGCCGGAAAAGCACCGTCACGTCGAGGCCGAAGGCAGCACTGGCCACCGGCAGCAATTCGAAATTGCCGGTATGGGCGGTAAAGACGATGAAGGGCCGCGGCTTTTCGCGCAGTTCCAGAAACAGCGGGATGCCTGAGACCTCGATGCGGCCGGGCTTCGGATTTTCCGGATCGAAATCGAAGAGCTCGTCGAGAAAGACATATTCGGCCGCCAGCCGGCCGATGCTGCCCCAGCTTTCGAGCGCGATCGCTTCGATCTCCGCTTCGCTTTTCTCCGGAAAGGCATTGCGCAGATTGGTTAGCGTCAGCTTGTGCCGGCGCTTGAGCTTCGGACCGAGCCAGCGCGTGAAGCGCTCGGCAAAGGCAATGGCGCCATCCGCCGGAAACAGCTTCAGCAATCCCAGGAGCAGGAAGGCGAACTGTGCGATCGACCATTGGCGGAAACGCTCCGCCGTCAGAACCAGCCTGGTGATCAGCATCCGCACGATGTTCAGTCCATTTTCAGGATGATCTTGCCGAAGACCTGGCGGGTTTCCATCCGCTCCAGCGCCCGGTCGATCTCGGAGAAGCCCACTTCGGTGTCGATGACCGGATGAACAAGGCCACGCGCCATTTTTTGCATGGCATTGGCCATGTTCTCCATGCGGCAGCCGAAGGAACCGAACAGTTTCAACTGTTGCTGGAACAGCATCATCAGGTTCATTTCCGTGGAAACACCGGAGGTCGAGCCGCAGGTCACGAGGCGCCCGCCCCGCTTCAGCACGAACATCGAGGCCGCCCAGGTATCCTTGCCGACATGTTCGAAGACGACGTCGACGCCCTTCTTCTTGGTCAGCTTGCGTGTGACGCCCTCGAAACGGTCGGTGCGATAGTTGATGACGTGATCGGCGCCGAGCGTCCTCGCCTTCTCGATCTTGTCGTCGGAGCCGACCGTGGTGATCACGGTGCAGCCGATCTTCTTGGCAAGCTGGATCGCCGCCGAGCCGATGCCGGAACCGCCGGCATGAATGAGGATGGTTTCGCCGGGTTCGAGCTTCGCATTGTCGAACAGCATGTGCTCGACGGTACCGAAGGTGACCGGTGCCACCGCCGCCGCTACCGCATCGACGCCCGGAGGTGCCGGAACGAGCAGGCGGGCCGGCAGGTTGACCTTTTCCTGTGCGAAACCGTCGAGATGGAAACCGTGAACCCCACCCACATGCTCGCACAGATTGTCGCGGCCTTCGCGGCACGGACGGCAAAGGCCGCAGGTGCGCGCGCCATAGATCGACACAAGCTGTCCCGGCAGGACGTTGAAAACACCCGGACCGATCTGATCGACCACGCCTGAGGCTTCCGCGCCGATCACCAGCGGCATCTTGCGCTTGGCGAATGCCATACCGCGCCAGCCCCAGACATCGATATGGTTGAGCGCCACGGCCTTGACGCGCAGCGTCACCTCGCCCGGCCCCGGCGCATCCGGCTCGGGCAGGTCGGTGATTTCCAGCTTGCGGTCGTCGACCAGTTGCAAAGCGCGCATGATAAGTCCTCAAGCCCGAAGGGCGTCATTCGTCGAAAGATTCAGCAGTCCGATTAGGCCGGTTCAGCCGCCATGACAAGGCTGGCGTTCTGGCCGCCGAAGCCGAAGGAATTCGACAGGACGGCCGTTACCTGCTTGTCGCGCTTCACATTCGGTACCACGTCGAGAACGATGGCCGGATCGGGGTTCTGGTAATTGATGGTCGGCGGCAGCGTGCCGGTCAGCATAGTCTGCAGTGAGAACACGGCCTCGACGGCACCGGCGGCGGTCAGCGTATGGCCGATCATCGACTTGTTGGACGAGACTGGAATCTTTGGCAGACCGTCGCCGAAGACGGCCGACATGGCATGATATTCCATCTTGTCGTTTTCCGGCGTCGAGGTGCCGTGCGCATTGATATAGCCGATATCGCCCTCGTCCATGCCCGCATCTTCAAGGGCCGCGCGGATCGTTGCGATGGCCGGCCCGCCGTCGGGCGAAGAGCGCGTGCGGTGGAAATGATCGGCCTTCTCGCCACAGCCCTTCAGGATGCCGTAGACGCGGGCACCGCGTGCAATCGCGGCTTCCAGCGATTCGAGCACCAGCGTGGCGGCACCCTCGGCGATAACGAAGCCGTCACGATCCTTGGAAAAGGGCTTGGAGGCGCGCTCCGGCGGATCGTTCTGGGTGGAAAGAGCCGAAAGAAGCGCGAAACGGATCAGCGCCTCGGCGCTGACGGACCCGTCCGTCGCCACCGTCAGGGCGCGGTCGGTGCGCCCCTGGCGGATCGCCTCGACGCCGAGCTGGATCGCGGTTGCGCCCGAGGCGCAGGCCGTCGACAGGGTTACCGGTAGGCCGCGTGTGCCAAAGCGATCGGACAGGCGCTCGGAAATGGCACCGAACAGCGCAGCCTCATGAAAATTCGCGTCGGCGCGCTGGCGCATGGCGGCGAGGAACCGGTCATAGGCATCGCCCGGCTTTTCGGACGGCCCTGCCCGGTCGGCAAGATCGAAGCGGGCGCTCCATTCCGGCTCGATCGGCGGGGCGGCCAGAAACAGCGGCCCGTTGAAATCGCCAGACAGGCCGGACTGCGCCAAAGCTTCCGCAGTCGTCTCGCGGGCAAAGGCATAGGAACGCTCGACCGAGTTTTCGACAGGAATATCAATGAAATCGACGGTTCCGCTGATTCTCGTCGAGAGGCCCTCGGTCGGGAATCGGGTGGTCTTGTGAATGCCGGAGACGCCCGAGGTGAGCGCCTTCCAATTGTCGTCGAGCCCCTGGCCGAGCGAGGTGATGACGCCCATGCCGGTGACGGCGATCAGCGGGCGGCCGAGATGGTCCTGGTAAGCGCTGGTCATATCTGCCGCTCCTATTCTTCCGCCGAAAGAACGGCGACACCTTCGCCGCGCGCATGGCCGATCGTGGTGACGATGGCCGTTCTTGCCGCCTCGTCCATGGGCTTTTCGATTGCAGGATCGAAGGCGGGCACCTTGGCGCCGGCGCCGAGCGACAGGGCGGCGAAGGCCAGCCCCAGTGGAAACTGTGCCTCGAGCCCATGGCCGGCGAGCCCGCCGAAAGCGCGGATGGCGGCCTTCGGAAACTGCGCGTCGAGAAACGTCTTTTCGCGAGATGTCAGATCGTGAAATCCGCATGTACCGGAAAACACGACGGTCGAAGCCGGGTCGGCATCGGTCGCGGGATCGGTCAGATATTGAAGGCGCTGTTCCAGCCGGTCGCCGTCGCGGCTGCCGCGATCGCCGCCGATCGCGTCGATCGTCGCATAGATGCGGGCGCCGCGAGCTTCGGCATGGGCCCGCGATTCCAGCACCAGGAAGGCGCCGACCGAACCGAGGATCATTCCGCCGCCATCTTCCGGCTTGCGCGACCAGATCGGGTGCCATTCGCCCAGCGCATGTCCCTGGATCGCCTCGATGAGAAGGAGCATGTCGAGGCGTTCCGCCGAAAAGGCGCCGCCTACCAGCGTGTGGGTCGATTGCCCGGCCTTGATGCGGGCAAAGGCGGTCTCGATCGCCGAAATGCCGGCGCCTTCCTCGCCCATGAAGGTGCGCGAGGAGCCGGTCACCTTGTGGACGATGGAAATATTGCCGGCGAGGAGATTGGAGAGCTGGGCCAGAAACAGCGTCGGGCGCAGTTCGGTGGTCAGCTTTTCGTTGAGCAGATGCTCCCGGTCGTTGCGTTTCAAGGCCTCGTCGACGATCAGCGAATCCACATTGATATCGCGCTCGCCGCCGCCGGCGGCCACGATCATGTCCATGCTGCCGCAGGCATCCAGATCGTCCTTGAAGCCGGCATCGTCGAGCGCCAGTCCGGCCGAAAACACGCCGAGGCGCTGCCAGTTCTCCATCTGCCGCTGGTCGCCCCGCTTGGGGATCTGCTGCGACCAGTCGATCTCGGGCAGCGGATGCACCGGATAGGGCGCGAAACGCTCGGTTTCAACACGGGCAACCGGCGTTTCCGACGAGGTCAGAAGCGCCGTATGAGCCTGCGCGCCCACACCCTGGCTGGTCACGATGCCGACGCCGGTGATCACCACGTCATTGGCTGATTTTTCCATCATCATTCCCCCGTCCCGACTGAACCCGCCATCGCGGCGATCAGCCCCACTTCTTCGGCGCGCTTTCTGACGATCGGCCCAAGCGGCACCTGATCGAAGGGCATGGTGCGCAATTTCAACTGACCGTCGCAGACCTTCTTGCCTTCTGACGTGATCTTTGCCTTGACGACGGCGAAGCCCGAACCGTCATGTTCGAGGAAGGCCTCGATATCGAGCACGGCTTCCGGCTCGACGAAGCTGCGCATCTTGGCGCTATCGACCGACATGAGGAAGGGCATGGCCGCGAAATCCGTGGCGGCCAGAACGAGAAAGCCGCAGGCCTGCGCCATGGTCTCGATCAACAGCACGCCGGGAACAAGGGGGTAACCTGGGAAATGCCCCTCGAACACCGGGCTCTTGGCAGGAACCACCGAGCGCGCCGTCAGCGTTCGGGCGGAAAGATCAAGCGTTTCGACCCGGTCGATCATCTGGAAATATTCAAGGAGCATCAGGAGCTATCCAGCTTGGCCCGGAGCACGGCGCGCAGGAAGCTGGCGCCGACAATTCCCCGGATTTCGAATTCGCGCGCGATCCGCCAGGGCGGAACAGACGCGATCATGTGACCGTCAAGTAAAAACGCAAATGCCGCCTGTCAAGCGCAGACCACGCGACAGGCGGCATCTGATCGGTCACGCCGGGCTCCGCGAAAGGCCGCGGAGCGGCGATCAGGCCTTGGCGGCCTTCAGTTCATCGATCTTGGCGCAGAGATTCTTCAGGACGAAATATTCCTCCGTGGAAACCTTGCCTTCGTTGACGTCCTGCGTCCACTGTTCAAGCGGAATCTTGATGCCGAACTCCTTGTCGATCGCAAAGACGATGTCGAGGAAATCGAGGCTGTCGATGCCGAGATCATCGATGGTGTGGCTTTCCGGCGTGATCGTTTCGCGATCGATCTCGCTGGTCTCTGCAATGATGTCGGCAACCTTGTCGAATGTAGCTGTCACGCCCATACCTCATAGAATCCATATTTGGCGCACCTATAGGTAAATGCGCCGGAAAAGCCAATGGGCTTGCGCGCCGGCGCCTGCATTTAGAAAGGCGGTGTTGCGCAAACATCATGTCCGCCGGTGCGCCACATACCTTGCGCAAAGGCTCAGCGACCGACAGTGATCCTGGTGTTTTTCAACCCGTACCGCCTGGCAAGCGAGAAGAACGCGGCGGCATTCTCCGGATGCAGGCGAATGCAGCCATGCGACGCCGCGCGCCCGAGACGTTTGAGGTCGAAGGTCGCGTGAACGGCATAGCCGCCGTTGAAGAACACCGCATAAGGCATGGGCGCATTGTCATATTTGCGCGACCGATGATGCCGCGAAAGCCATTTGGCGCTCCAGCTGCCGCGCGGCGTGACATAGCCCTTGCGCGCGGTGGAGACTTTCCAGCGATGACGCACGACGCCATTCTGCGAAACCGTCATGGTTTGGGTGGAAAGGCTGATATTGGCAATAAGTGCGGCGGCCAAGGCAGAGGGTGAATGAATTTGCAGGAATAGAAGGGCCAGAAAGGCCATGAGAATATTGCGCATGAAAATGTCCCCAAAACTGCGCACCATTTCTACGGGTGCCCCAACGCAATTTCGACCTTGCAGTCTCTGAAATGACAGGCGTTCAAGACGAAGCGAAATCTGCAATGAACAGGTCGGCAGGAATATTTCCGGCCCGTGCGGGGCATTAAACTATACAGAAGACGATGGCGGCAAGCCCAAGGAAGGCGACAAGCGCCGTGCAGGCGCCGTTGAAGATCGAAATGCCGGTCTCCACATCGCCGACGGTGGCGCCCGGCCGGCCCGCGCCGTTGATCATCGGTTCATTGACCACGTCGCCCGAATAGATTCGCGGACCCGCAAGCCGGATATCGAGCGCGCCGGCCATTGCCGCTTCCGGCCAGCCGGAATTGGGCGAGCGATGCAGGCCGTGGTCGCGCAGGCCCGTGTCCACGGCATTCCAGGCCGCCCGCCGCCCGTTAGTGAACAGAGCGCCCGCCGCGATCAGAAGTACCGAAAGTCGGGCGGCTGGAAGATTGGCAAAATCGTCGAGACGCGCAGCGGCCCAGCCGAAATGCAGATATTTCGGGCTCTTGTGGCCGATCATCGAATCGGCGGTGTTCAGCATCTTGTAGGCAAGCAGTCCCGGCAGGCCGAGCAGCGCATACCAGAAGGCCGGCGCGACGACGCCGTCGGAAAAATTTTCCGCCAGGCTTTCGATCGCCGCACGGCAGACGGCGGGTTCGTCCAGCTTTTGCGGATCGCGCCCGACGATCATCGCCACGGCCGCGCGCCCTCCGTCGAGCCCACCGAGACGCAGGCCGGTGGCAACACGGGCCACATGATCGGCAAGGCTTTTCTGCGCCAGGAAAACCGCAACGAGGATGATCTCCAGCACCAGGCCCAGCGGCCCGATGGCGCCGAACAGCCGGTGCAGCGCAAAGCCTGCGGCAAGGCTTGCGGTCAGGAGACCAACAATCGTGACAACACCGCTGATCCGCAAGGTGTCCGTACCAAGGCTTTTGCGGTTGAAGCTCCGGTCGCACCAGCCGATCAGTGCCCCAAACAGGACGACGGGATGCGGCAGGCGGCGCCAGAGCCAATCTGGATCGCCGACGATCCGGTCGAGCACCAGGGCTGCCATCAGGAGAAGGAGGATTTCGATCGACATTCAACGGGTCCGTTCAGGCAAGATCCGCATCGCGCAGCGCTTGTGCCAAGCGTGTATCGCCGGCCCCGTCCGGCGCAAGCCCAATCCTCAGCCAGGACGGTGCATAATCGAATTTCCGGGTAAGGATATGGCGGTGGCAGAGATGCTCGTGAAGCCGGGACGCCCGGTCCAGTTCGACCAGTGAAAAAAGCGGCGTACCACCGATGATCCTCAGCCCCGCTCCTCGCAAGACCGCATCGAGCCCGGCCTTGCGCTCCAATATCAGCGCTTGCACCGCCAGCGTATCGCCTGTCATCAGATGCGCCGCCACAACCAGCGCCGGGCCGGACACCGCCCAGGGGCCAAGCCCTTCGCGGAAGGCCGAGACCACGGATTCGGTTGCGATGACGAAGCCCAGCCGCAGGCCGGCAAGCCCGAAGAACTTGCCGAAGGACCGGAAGACGACGAGATTGTCATGCGCGCCGGCGAGCGGCACGATACTCAATCCGGGTTGCGTATCGCCGAAGGCCTCATCCACCAGAAGCAGGCCATCGACGCCAGCCATGCGGCGGGCAAGGCCGCCGAGTTCCTCCGGTGAAAAGGCGCGGCCGGTCGGATTATTGGGATTGACGACGATCGCAAGCCCGTGGTCCGGCGTCAGTTGCTCCGGCGACGAAACTTGATCGATGTCAAAGCCGGAAGCGGCAAGGACACGTGCATATTCGCCATAGGTTGGCCCGAAGATGGCAACACGCCTGCCGGGCGCGACAAGGCGCGGCAATAGCTGGATGACCGATTGCGTGCCGGGAACGGCAAGCGGCAGGCGCGTGCCGCTGCGATAATAGCGCGCCGCCGCCATGCACGCCCGATCGGCCAGATGCCGGTCCGGCAGCCGGTGCCAGGCGGAAACGGGAATATCCGGCAAGGCGACCGGATTGGGATTGATGCCCGTCGACAGATCGAGCCAATCCCCCGGCTCGCCGCCATAGGTGGCGGCAGCCTCGGTAATCCCGCCGCCGTGCAAGATGGGAGCGCTCATGCCGGCCGGGCCTCATCGATGATGTGCATGAAGGAACCTGCAATTTTACCGCGCCGAAGTCCCGCCTGGCCCAACGGCGTGCCGGCCGCGTCCGCTGTGTCGAACAGTCGCTCGGCATCACCCTCCAAAAGGATCGTCGCATAGTGGAATTCATGCGCCGTCAGCGAGCCGGTAAACAGGGTTTTATCGAGCGGCGTGATGCGTCGATAGCCGAGATGCCGGCGGCGCGTGGCAAAACTGGTCACGAGCGGCAAAAGGCCGAGCATTTCGTAACGTTCGCCATCCGCAGCGACAAGGCCTTCACCGAGAGTCATGTAGCCGCCGCATTCGCCGAAAATCCTGATACCACGGCCTGCCGCCGCCGCCATGCCGGCCTTGAACCGGGCGGCATCCGCCAAAACCCCGGCATGAAGTTCCGGATAGCCTCCGGGCAGATAGACTGCATCGACATCTCCTGCCGGCACCTCATCGGCCAGCGGCGAGAAGAACGACAGCTCGGCACCGGCACTCCGCCAGCCGGACAGCAGATGCTCGTAGCAGAAGGCAAAGGCGATATCACGGGCTATTGCGATCTTCTGGCCAAGCGGCCTGAGCGGTCTTGCGTTCGCGGCTTGCCTCTTCACAGCACCGGAGCGGGCGACTGACAGCATGGCGTCGAGATCGCAGGCCTGCTCGACACGGCTTGCAGCCCGTTCGATGAAGGCCTCCAGTTCGCCGTGCTCGCCGGCCTGAACCAGGCCGAGATGACGCTCCGGCAGCTTCAAATCCTCGCTCTGGCGAAGAGCGCCGAGCACCGGCATGCCGATCCCTGCCAATGCATCACGCAGCATTTTTTCATGGCGGTCGCTGCCGACCCTGTTGAGGATGACGCCGCAAACGCGCACATCGTCGCGATGCCCGGCATAGCCGCGAACGAGAGCCGCCACCGACTGGGAGATGCGGCCGCAATCGACGACGAGAATGACCGGCAATCCCAAAAGTGCCGCGAGATCCGCCGGCGAACCGGTCCCGTCGATTGAGGCATCATAAAGTCCCATCATCGCCTCGATGATCAGCGTCCGGTCGCCGGCCGTCGCCTCGCTGGCATTGGCAAGCAGGAGGCCCGGGCGCATCGCCCAGGGATCGTAGTTGAAGCAGGCTTCGCCACTGGCCGCCGTGTGAAAAGCCGGATCGATATAATCCGGCCCCGCCTTGCCCGGTGCCACCGCAATGCCGCGATGGCGCAAGGCGCGCATCAGCCCGAGCGTGACCGTGGTTTTTCCCGAACCGGAGGATGGCGCCGCGATCAAAAGACCGGTCATGCCGGATCCTTGAAGGCGCGCAGCGACAAGGGATCGGCGCTGAGAACGCGACCGTCGAGCGCGCCCAGCCAGTCAAGTGCCGGGCGTAGCCGCACGACCTCGCCGACAACGACGATGGCCGGCGGTTCGAGCCCGGAGGCCGCAACATCCGCCTCTGCCCGTGCGAGCGTCGTCTCCAGGACGGTTTGCCGCACTGTGGCGGCATCGCAGACGAAGGCCACCGGCTCTGCCGGAGACCGGCCGGCGGCCATCAGGTTGTTGGCGATCTGGCCGATATGCTTCATCGCCATATACATCACGATCACCGGGGAGCCCTTGGCAATGCCCTCCCAGTGGATGCGGTCGGGAACGAGGCCCGACGAATCGTGGCCCGTCAGGAAGGTCACCGCGTGGTTGACCTCGCGATGCGTGACCGGGATGCCCGCATAGGCAAGGCCGCCGATGCCGGCGGTGATACCGGGCACGATCCGGAACGGGATGCCGTGCTCGACCAGGGTCAGCGCCTCCTCGCCGCCGCGTCCGAATACGAAGGGGTCGCCCCCTTTCAGCCGAAGCACACGCTTGCCTTGGCGCGCCAATTCCACCAATCGCAGGGAAATATCCCGCTGCTTCGGAGAAGGCTTGCCACCGCGCTTGCCGGCGAATTCAAGCACCGCGCCCGGTTTGGCCATGGCAAGGCAGTCGGCATTGACCAGCGCGTCATGAACGATGACGTCAGCCTGACCAAGGGCATTGGCCGCATGCAGCGTCAGAAGCCCCGGATCGCCGGGACCGGCACCCACGAGCCAGACCGAGCCCGGTTCGAGCGCTGGCAGGGTGGAAAACATCGCATTGCTCATGACATCGCCCCTGCCGGAAGGGTGGGCCGCAAGCCGGCTGAATCAAAAGCTGAAGACGGCGAATCACACTGCAAGGAAACGGCCGTAACCCTCTGGTTCGGCATGCAGAAATCGATCGAGGCAACGGCGGCGGTCGCATGGGCGGATTTCATTTTCGGCACGAGGAGAGCACCAGTGGTTCCGGCTGCGACTAAAGCTGCCGCCTCCGCCACGCCATGGCAGCCCGTCAGCGCAAAGACGATGTCGGAGGGATTTTTCAGGCGCGCTGTCTCATTTTCCAGCACTGCGGCATCATAACCCTGCAGAGGCACAGAAAAATGGGCGGCCGCGGCGATCAAGGCCGGCTCCGTCAAACGCGCGTCCAGCGAGGCGATGCAGGTAAGCGAGCGAGCGGTGCCGCCAGCCGCATCGAGCGCGGCCTGCGCCAGCCGTATCACGTCTTCCGGCGGCGTCCCGCGCTCGCAGCCAAGGCCGAGAACGAGCGACGCAGGCGCGACCTGATCCTTGCTCTTCCGATATGTCACGAAACGGACCTCCCCTCGCCGCAGTCAGGAAGCGTCGGGGCATTCGAGCCGATGGCATCGAAGCGGCCTGGACAGCACCGGATAAAGCCCCCTGACTGGGTCGGCCGGACCGGACGCTTTTTCAGCCCTTGTTCGGGCACCGTCGCACAGCCTGTTTTTACCCCAGAGAAAAAGGCCGGTCAAACCGGTTTGCGCCATCAAGCAGGCGATCGACGCCATATGCGACATTGGCCCACCAGGCCCTTTGCTTTTTCGCCCGGCCTCTGTCACAGAAGATCAAATTCCCGAACGGCCCGCCATTCACCGAGTCCCCCTTGCACGATCTTGCGCTCCATATCCTCGCCCTTTTGTTCATCGCCGGCTTCGTGGCCGGCTTTATCGATTCGATTGCCGGCGGCGGCGGCATGATCACCGTGCCGGTCATGCTGCTTGCCGGCATTCCGCCGCTCGAAACGCTGGGAACCAACAAGCTGCAATCGCTGTTCGGCTCGGCCTCGGCCAGCCTTGCCTATGCCCGCCGCGGCCATGTCGACCTGCGGGCGCAGCTGCCGATGGCGGCGATGTCGGCGCTGGGTGCGGCGCTGGGCGCGCTGCTTGCCACGGTCGTGCCGGGGGATGTGCTGAAAGTCCTCCTGCCCTTCCTGCTCGTCGCCATCGCGCTTTATTTCGCCGTCAAGCCGAGTGTCGGCGATCTCGACACGGCCCGCCGGATGACGCCTTTCCTGTTTACCCTGACGATCGTGCCGCTGATCGGCTTTTATGACGGCGTTTTCGGACCCGGTGCCGGCTCGTTCTTCATGCTGGCCTTCATCGCTCTGGCCGGCTTCGGCGTGCTGAAGGCGACCGCACATACGAAATTCCTGAATTTCGGCTCGAATATCGGCGCCTTCACCGTTTTCCTGATCTATGGCGTCGTCCTGTGGAAGGTCGGCCTGGTTATGGGTGCCGGCCAGTTCGCCGGCGCGCAGGTGGGCTCGCGCTTTGCCATGAAGAACGGCGCGAAGATCATCAAGCCACTCCTGGTCATCACCTGCATCGCGCTGGCGATCCGGCTCCTGGCAGACCCGGCCCATCCGGTCCGGATCTGGTTCGGCTTCTGATCGACAAAGCCTAGAATTCGACGCCGACCTGCGCCTTGATGCCGGAGCGGAACGGATGCTTGACCAGTTCCATTTCGGTCACCAGGTCGGCGGCCTCGATCAGTTCTTCCTTGGCATTGCGCCCGGTGAGAACGACATGGGTCATGTGCGGCTTTTCCTCCTTGAGGAACCGCACCACCTCGGCGACATCGATATAATCGTAGCGCAAGGCGATATTGATCTCGTCGAGCAGAACCATGGAATTGCGTTCGTCGCGGATGAGTTCCTTGGCCTTTTCCCAGGCCTTTTCAGCCATGGCGACATCGCGCGAACGATCCTGGGTCTCCCAGGTAAAGCCCTCGCCGAGCGTGTGGAACTGGCAAAGCTCGCCGAAATGTTTCTCGATCAGGTTGCGTTCGCCGGTTTCCCAGGCGCCCTTGATGAACTGGACGACGGCACAGGGCATGCCGTGGGCGATATGGCGGAAGATCATGCCGAAGCCGGCCGTCGACTTGCCCTTGCCCTTGCCGGTATTGACGATGATCAGGCCCTTCTGGTCCGTTTTCGTCGCCATGATCTTTTCGCGGGCCACCTTCTTCTTTGCCATCTTCATGGCATGGCGCGCCTCGTCATGGCCGGTTGCGCCTTCGTCCGTCTGCACCTGGTCTTCGCTCATTCCTGTTTCCTCCGATCATGGTGGTGGTCGATGCGGCCCCGATCCGCGATCAGGGGCCGCCTGTTCACTGGGCCGCGACGACAAGCCCCTGCAACTCGAAGCGGGCGGAATTGGAACGCGGCGACCAGAGGCCGCGGTCGATCGCCTCCATCAGCCTCTCGGTCATGTCGCGCAGGGCGTCCGGGTTCTTATCTTCCATGAACCGACGCACCCGCTCGTCCAGCACATAGGTCTGGTAGGCAGCCTCGAAATGATGGTCGCGCACCGCGCCGGTCGTCGCCGCAAAGGCGAACATGTAGTCCACCGTGGCGGCGATCTCGAAGGCGCCCTTGTATCCGTGGCGCATGACGCCCTCGATCCATTTCGGATTGACGACGCGGCCGCGCACCACCCGGCCGATCTCCTCTTCCAGCGAGCGGATCACCGGCTTTTCCGGCCGGGAATGGTCGTTGTGATAAAGGGCGGGGCGGTTGCCCGCCAATTGCTCGACGGCAAGCGACATGCCGCCCTCGAACTGGTAATATTCGTCGCTGTCGAGCAGATCGTGCTCGCGGTTGTCCTGGTTCTGGACGACGGCCTCGACGGTCTTCAGCCGTGCCTCCAGCAGTCCGCGCTCGGCCTTGCCGTCTTCCCCGGCACCATAGGCATAGCTTCCCCAGGTGAGGTAAGCGTCGGCGAGATCGGCGCGGTTTTCCCAGCCGCCGTCGTCCATCATTGCCTGCAGGCCCGCGCCATAGGCGCCGGGCTTGGCGCCGAAGACGCGGTAGGAGGCGCGCCTTGCCGCTTCCTTCGGCGCGATACCAGCCGCTTCCAGGCGCAGGGCTTCCGCCCGCATCCGCGCCGCGATCATGTTGTCGGCATCGTCTTCCGCAAGCGCGCCGACCGCGCGGATGGCCGTATCGAACAGGGCGATCTGGTCGGGAAAGGCATCGCGGAAGAAGCCGGAGATGCGCAGGGTCACATCGACGCGCGGACGCCCGAGCAGCGCCAGCGGCACGATCTCATAGCCGGTCACCCGGCGCGATATCATGTCCCAGACGGGCCGGGTGCCGATCAGCGCCATGGCCTGGGCGATGTCGTCGCCCCCGGTGCGCATATTGGACGTGCCCCAGGCGGTCAGGCCAAAGGAGGTCGGCCATTCGCCGTGATCCTGGAGATAGCGGCGGATCAGAAGCTCAGCCGACTTCTTGCCAAGCTCGAAGGCCGCCGGCGTCGGCACGGCGCGGCTGTCGAGGGAATAGAAATTACGGCCTGTCGGCAGCACGTCCGGCCGCCCGCGCGTCGGCGCGCCGGAAGGCCCCGGAGCGACGAAACGACCGTCGAGGCCGGTCATCAGCGCGGCAATCTCGGCCGGCCCCGATTGCACGATCGAAGGCTTGAGGCGGGTTTCCACCTGATGAAGAACCACCAGTGTCGCCTGCCAGTCCGGCGGGCAGAGGATTGCGCCCGAGACCAATTCGGCGGCCAGCAGCTCGATACGTTCCACCGTATCGCCGGCGGTGCGCCAGGGTGCTTCGGTGAGATCGGCCAGGATCGCCGGCTTCGGTCCTGTCCAGGGATCGGAGAGGACGCAGTCGAGCGGGTCGAAGACTGGGCCGATCGAGTTTGCCGCTTTGCCCCCCTCTGTCCTGTCGGACATCTCCCCCTCAAGGGGGGAGATCGCTGTGGCGACATCTCGACCCAACAAGGGCCTCAACGCAGGTTCAATTTTTGCTGCTGCTTGTCCACCAAGGCCAGCCACCTGGTCGATCTCCCCCCTTGAGGGGGAGATCGATGGGGCACGCATGAGCCCTGCATCCGCCGCGATCGCGCGTTGCAGGCTCTGATCGCCGCCATCGCCCTGGCCGCGTGGCACGCGCGCCAACGCCAGGGTCAGATCGGTCAGCAGCCGCCCTTCCGGCGCCACGCCGAAGATATGCAGGCCGTCGCGGATTTGCAGTTCCTTCAGGTCGCAGAGATAGGCGTCGAGCTTTTCAAGGGCCTTGTCCTCTCCATCCGTGCCGGCGATGCCGGCGTCGTGGTCGAGCCCGATATCGCGGACGAGATCGAGAATCTGCCGGCTCAAGAGCCGCAACCGGCGCGGATCGCCGCCGGCCGCGTCGTAATATTCGTCGACCAGCGCCTCGAGGTCCTTGAGCGGCCCATAGGATTCGGCGCGCGTCAGCGGTGGCGTCAGATGATCGATGATAACGGCGCTGGTGCGGCGCTTGGCCTGCGTGCCCTCGCCCGGATCGTTGACGATGAAGGGATAGAGATGCGGCATGGGGCCGAACACCGCTTCGGGATAGCAGGTTTCCGACAATGCCAGCGCCTTGCCGGGCAGCCATTCGAGATTGCCGTGCTTGCCCATATGGATGACGGCATGCGCGCCATATTCGCGCCGCAGGAAGGCATAGAAAGCGAGATAGCCATGCGGCGGCACGAGATCCGGCGAGTGATAGCTTTCCTTCGGATCGATATGGTAGCCGCGCGCCGGCTGGATGCCGACAAGGATCTCGCCGAAGCGGGCGAGCGGCAGTGCGAACCGGCCGTCCCGAAAGAACGGATCATCCTGCGGCGCGCCCCATCGGTCAGCGACTTGATTCTGAATCTGAAGGGGAAGACCAGCCAAGAAGCGGTTGTATTGATTGAGCGAAATCGTCTCGCGGATGACACAATCGGCCCTTGCCGCATTGGTCGGGCCGTCCATGAGATGGCCGATCAGTGCATCACCATCGGCCGGAATGGCGTCGATGTCGTAGCCGCCGGCGGCCATGGCCTTCATCACTTCGACAGTGCCGGCCGGCGTATCGAGGCCGACGCCATTGCCGAGCCGGCCGTCGCGGTTCGGATAGTTCGCCAGGATGATCGCCACGCGGCGCTCGCGCGGCGCGATACCGCGCAATCGCGCCCAATTGGCCGCCAGTTTTGCGGCAAAGGCCACACGGTCGGCCAGCGGCTGGTGGCCGACGATATTGGCCTCAACCACATCGTCGTAGACGGCAGCTGCCTTGAAGGAAACGGCCCGCGAAAGAATGCGGCCATCGACCTCCGGCAGCGCCACGTTCATGGCGAGGTCCCGCGCCATCAGCCCCTGCGGCGAGGCCTCCCAGGCGGCCTGTGTGGAACCGGAAAAGATCACCTGCAGCACCGGCGCTTCGGTTATTTCGAGCACGGTCGGCTTGCGGTCGGCGCCGGGCGCTGAGACAGCGAAACCGGTGGCATTCATCACCACATCCGGCGCCACTTCGCCGAAAATCGCCTCCAGCGTGCCGATCGAGACCGCATCCTTGAGGCTCGACACGAAGACCGGCAGCACCGTCATGCCCTCGGCGGACAGGGCCTCGATCAGGGCCTCGACGGGCCTGGTCTCGCCGCTCTGGACGAGGACGCGGTAGAAGCAGAGGGCGACGACGGGGGCGCGAACTTCAGAGGGGGGTAATTCGCTACTTGCACGGAACCCGACCACCGTCTTCCATGCCTCGACCCCGACCACACCCTGCCCCGGCCACCAGATGCCGGCCTTCAGCAACGGGGCTGCCGGCTCCGGCTTCTCCGTGCCGTCGATCAGTGCTTCGGCATAGGCAAGCAGCCGCCCCATATTGTCGGCGCCGCCCTCGGTGAAATAGGCCCATATCCGGTCGCGGTCATCGAGTGAAACAGTGGAAAAGGCATCTAGGCCCGCATCCGGCTTGTCGTCACCCGGCAGCACCGCGATCTGGAATCCGTGGGTGACGGCCGCCGCATGCAGCGCCTCCAGCACATAATGGAAATAGCTGGCGCCGCCGAGCGCCCGCACCACGATAAGCCGGGCATAGCGCGCGGTACGCTCGACATAGGTATCGACCGACATCGGATGCTTGAGCGTCAGGAGGCTGGCCACCCGCAGGCTTTTCGGCCCCTTGCCTGACCGATGCGCGGCGGCGATGGAGGAAAGCTCGGTATCGGCGGCCGACAGGAATAGGATATCGGCCGGCGACTGACCGAGATCGATCGCCTCCTCGCCATCGGCGATGGTGCCTTTCTGGGCTAGGAGCAGGTGCATGAGCCCCCCCGCTGCCTGCAGCACCCCCCTCTGTCCCTCCGGGACACCTCCCCCTCAAGGGGGGAGATTGGCCGCAAGCTCCGAGCGTCACCGGCAATGGACGCACTGCCTATCGTGGTGATCTTCCCGCTTGAGGGGGAGATGTCACGAAGGGACAGAGGGGGGTACGCAGCACTAACCATTTACGAGGCTGCCGCCGTGATCGCAGCCCGTACCGCCGCCTCTTCCATGTCGTGCAGGCCGATGACCACCAGCCGAGTGCGGCGGACTTCGCCGGCGGCCCAGGCGCGATCGAAATACTGGTCGATGCGGGTACCGACGGCCTGGATCAAAAGGCGCATCGGCTTGCCGGGCACGTCGGCGAAACCTTTCAGGCGCAGCACGTCGTGTTTGGCGATGATGGTTTTCAGCGTCTCGACGAAACCGGCGGGATCCGCGATCGCACCGAGCTCAACGACGAAACTGTCGAATTCGTCATGGCTGTGTTCCTCGCCCGCCTCGTGCTCCATCTCGTGATGGGACTTGCGGTTGGCGATGTCGCTTTCCGTGCCGACGCCGAGGCCGAGCAGCACGGCGGCGGAGACATCGCCGTTCTTCGCCTCGATCATCGCCGGCTTGCGGGCCGTGCGCGAGGAGACTTCGTTGCGCACGAAGGCAAGGCCGGCCATGTCGATGAGATCAGTCTTGTTGAGGATGATCAGGTCAGCGGCGGTCAGTTGGTCCTCGAACAATTCCTCGATCGGGCTTTCATGGTCGAGATTGCCGTCCTCGACCCTCAGCGCATCGACCTTGTCGTGATCGTCGGCAAACCGCCCGGCCGCAACCGCCGCGCTGTCCACCACAGTGATCACGCCATCGACCGTCACCTGCGTGCGAATATCCGGCCAGTTGAAGGCGGCGATCAGCGGCTGCGGCAGCGCCAGGCCCGAGGTTTCGATGATGATGTGGTCCGGCCGGTTCTCGCGCTCGAGCAGCTTGGTCATCGTCGGTATGAAATCGTCGGCGACGGTGCAGCAGATGCAGCCATTGGTCAGCTCGATGATATCGTCCTCGCTGCAGGCTTCGGCGCCGCAGCCCTTCAGCACATCGCCATCGACACCGAGATCGCCGAATTCGTTGATGATCAACGCGATGCGCCGTCCTTGCGCGTTCTCGAGCATGTTGCGGATCATCGTCGTCTTGCCGGCACCGAGAAAGCCGGTGATGACGGTGGCAGGAATTTTGCCGTGGGCGGTCTTGGCGGTGGTCATGGATCAACCCTTCATTTTCAGCGGCAATCCCGCCGCGATAAAATAGACGTCAGCGGAAATTTCCGCGATGAACTGGTGCAACCGGCCGGCATGATCGCGAAAAGCCCGCGCCATGCGGTTTTCAGGCACGATGCCGAGCCCGACCTCGTTGGAAACGAAGACGAGCCGCGCCTGTGCCTTCCGCGAAAACGAAACGAGGCCCTCGAATTCCTCCGCCATGTCCCGTTCCTCCATCATCAGATTGGTGACCCAGAGCGTCAGACAATCGACGAGGACGATCCTGCCGGGCGCATCGATTTCCACCAGGCGGGCGGCGAGATCGACCGGCGCCTCATGTGTCTTCCACTCCGGCCCGCGCCTGTCGCGATGCTCGGCAATCCTTGCCCGCATCTCGTCGTCGAAAGCTCTTCCGGTCGCGACGTAATGAGCATCGAGACCCGACGTCCGGACGAGTTTTTCGGCGAAGGCAGATTTGCCGGAACGGGCGCCGCCCAGCACCAGCACGGGTCCTGATGGGATCGACATGATGGAAATATCCCGGCCTCAGCGCCTGCGGGAGAGGAGCATGCCCTGCTCCTGGCACGGACGGGAAAACACGACAAGGCGCGCGCAGGCGCCGAAAAAACGGGATGATGAAGCCATGACAACCTCCGTGCTGGCATCGGGAGTATCTCTCCCTGGATCGGGCACGATGCCCTGCGGATGGCAGGTCTCCTGGCTCACGGTGCCACGCGCTTCAAGGGCGCGAACGGGTTCGCCTCGCCTTCCCGGAGGTTTCGCGCCGGATTGCGTGACCGCAATCGACGGGCATCACGAAGAGGTGGACGATTCGTAGAGATAGAGGCGTCCGGCCCCGGCTGATCGTGATGCTCTCCAGTGGCTTTTCCGGTTGGGCCTGAAAATTTCGCGGCCGCGTCAGGCGGCCAGTCCGAAACACCGGCTTTCCCGGATGGCGAACCCTGACCGTTCTACAGTCGCGGGGTCGGCTGCGATAAGAGCGCCCGGCTTGGGTCCACTCCTCCACATTCCCATTTACTCCCGAACCGAAACGCCGGTCCGGGAACCATCCAATGCGTCGATGAATAGGCCTTCGCCGGAGGCAAGTCAATCGGATCGCGGCATCCATGCAGGCGGCGCACAAGCTGTCAGGACATCAACTGGTCGAGCCATTTCGGATCGAGCACGGCCTCCAGTTCGCCCGCGACATCGTCGAGCGCGCGGTCCACGGATTGCCGGTAGTTTTCGCCGCCGCCGGCAATGCCGAAACTGTCCAGCAAGGCGGCGCGATAGGCATCGCTGGTAAAAAGCCCGTGCAGATAGCTTCCACTGACCCTGCCATCTGCCGAGACGGCGCCATCGGCCCGCCCGTCGATGATCACCGCCGGCCGGGCGCAATCTTCACCGGTGGTCCGGCCGAGATGGATTTCATAGCCCTCCAGTGGCACATCATAGACCGCCGAGCGGGCGCTGCTGTTGCGCACGGTCTTTTCCGGCGCCATCTCGGTGACGACCGAGAGAACCCCGAGACCGGCGATTTCGCGGGCATCGCCCTCTATGCCGTGAGGATCGGTGATGCGCTCCCCCAGCATCTGATAACCGCCGCAGATGCCGATGACGCGGCCGCCGCGGCGCAGATGCACCTCAAGATCACGATCCCAGCCCTGCGCGCGCAGATAGGCAAGATCGGCGATCGTCGCCTTGGAGCCGGGCAGAACGACAAGAGCGGCATCCGGCGGCAAGGGCTCTCCGGCGCGCACGAAGACGAGATCGACGTCCGGCTCGGCTGCCAGGGGATCGAAATCATCGAAATTGGCAATACGCGAGAGAACTGGCACCGCGACCTTCAACGCCCTGCCGCCTCCACGCGTCAGCTTCTCCAGCACGACGGAATCCTCGGCCGGCAGGCGTGCGGCACTCTTCAGCCAGGGCACGACGCCGAAGCACGGCCAGCCGGTGAATTTTCCAACCGCCGCGATGCCATCGTCGAAAAGGGAAACGTCGCCGCGGAACTTGTTGACGAGATAGCCGGTGATCATACGCCGGTCGTCATCATCAAGGATCGCGTGGGTGCCGACGAGCGAGGCGATAACCCCGCCGCGGTCGATGTCGCCGACCAGCACGACCGGTACGCCGGCGTGGGTGGCAAAGCCCATATTGGCAATGTCGCCGGCGCGAAGATTGATCTCCGCCGGCGATCCCGCCCCCTCGACGACCACCAGGTCGGTGCCGGCGCAAACAGCCTCGAAGCTCTCCATCACGGCGCCCATCAGCTTCGGCTTCAGCGCCTGATAGTCGCGCCCCCTCGCCTGGCCCGCGACCTTCCCCTGGACGACGATCTGGCTGCCGGTGTCGGATTGCGGCTTGAGGAGAACCGGGTTCATGTGGATCGAGGACGGGATGCGCGCCGCCATGGATTGAAGCCACTGCGCCCGGCCGATCTCGCCGCCATCGTCGGAGACGGCGGCGTTGTTCGACATGTTCTGCGGCTTGAACGGCGCGACCTTCAGGCCGCGATTCGAGGCGATCCGGCACAGCCCCGCCACCAATACGGTTTTTCCGACATCCGAGCCGGTTCCCTGAAGCATGATCGTCTTTGTCATGACGCCTCGTCTAGAGCAGAGTTGGCATGTCCGCCAATCGAAATCATCCGACAACGCGGAAAACCGCACGCACCCTGCAGGGAACTGTGCGGTCCGCCAAAACAGACACATGGCCCTCCGGCATACACCCGGAGATCACCAGCCGGGACGCAACACCTGATCCGGCCGGGCGGCAATTTCGGCCGCGAGAAACAATTAGCCTGACAGTGTTACCGCATGGTTAGCGAGTGTTTAACCAAAGATGAATTCGGCGATTTTTTCGCATTTTTCTGAAAGGCGTAAAATCTTCCTGGATGCAGGCGACCATGATCAATCTGTGAGAAGAGAAGCTGAAAATGACAGGGCAATCGTCCAATCCGGTCAGGCTCACTCAATTCAACCATTTGCTTGGCGAGCCGGGACCAAAAAATTGCGTTTGAGCAATCCCGTGGTTGATTTCCTTCAGGGAACACCTAGGCTCACTCAATGTAGTGAGAGGCGATCAGACAGAAATTTTTGTCCTGCCAGGCCGCCACGATCGGCATGGATCGGTCATCCCGGCCTGCCTCGATTGGTCGACGGGATGTTCGGGAGGTGCCGTTTCCGGCCATTCCGGATCCGGCTGCAACCGAGACTGGGAGGTCTTGAACATGATGAAGCTCCTCGCTTCCACGATGCTGGCGGCCGGCCTTTGGGCCTTCGCAGGCTCCGCGCAGGCTGCTGGTTGCGGCGAAGTCACTATTGCCGAAATGAACTGGGCATCCGCCGGCGTTACCGCCCATCTCGACAAATTCATCCTCGAAAAAGGCTATGGCTGCACCGCAACGCTGGTGGCCGGCGATATCGTGCCCACTTTTGCCTCGATGAACGAAAAGGGCCAGCCCGACATGGCGCCGGAAATGTGGGTCAGTTCATTGCGCGTCCCGCTTGCCAAGGCGGTCGAGGAAGGCCGATTGATCCAGGCGGCCAAGATCCTCAACGAGGGCGGGGTCGAGGGCTGGTGGATCCCGAAATTCCTTGCCGACGCCCACCCCGATATCAGGACGGTCCAGGACGCATTGAAACATCCCGACCTGTTCCCTGCACCAAAGGACGCCTCGAAGGCTGCCATTTACAATTGCCCCTCAGGCTGGAACTGTCATGTCTCCACAGCCAATCTCTATAGGGCACTCGGGGCCGAACAGCTGGGTTTCGAGCTTGTCGATCCGGGTTCCGCAACCGGCCTGGACGAATCGATCGCCAGTGCCTTCGAACAGAAAATCGGCTGGCTCGGCTATTACTGGGCGCCG
This sequence comes from Rhizobium sp. Root482, assembly GCF_001426565.1. Taxonomy (GTDB): domain Bacteria; phylum Pseudomonadota; class Alphaproteobacteria; order Rhizobiales; family Rhizobiaceae; genus Pararhizobium. The sequence goes on from NZ_LMFA01000001.1 coordinate 323,243, forward strand.
ACCTCCATTCTCGGCAGATACGACATGATCCGCCTGAGCTTCAACACCGAACACGACAAGGCGCAGTGGGACACCTGCACGGCGGTGCCGGACTGCCCGGACCCGAAGGTCAATTCCTATCCGACCTCCGACGTCTATACGCTGGTGACCAAGGCCTTTTCCGAAAAGGCCGGTGTCGCAATGGATTACGTGAAGAACCGCAACTGGGACAACAGCACTGTCAACAAGATCCTTGCCTGGATGGAGACCAACAAGGCAACGAACGAGGATGCGGCGCGCTATTTCCTGGAGACCTATCCGGACATATGGACAAAATGGGTCGCTCCGGGTGTCGCCGAGAAGATCAAGGCGGCGTTGTGATATCTGACCCGGATCGAGCGGATAGGCTGTAAGGGCGCTCCGCAAAGCGCGCTTTTTTTGATGAATTGCCGCCGATATCCCGCACGGCACAATCTCGGCCATTGCAATCACATAAAGATATCCTTATGTCTTTGTGAATCCATTCATCAGGAATCCGCCCATGACCGTGCATGCCAACCCGCTGTCCGACCTGCTTCATGCCAAGGGCGTGCTCCTCGCCGATGGCGCCACCGGCACGTCGTTGTTCGCCATGGGGTTGGAAGCCGGCGAGGCTCCGGAATTGTGGAACGAAACGCGGCCTGAAAACATCACCAAGCTGCATCAGGATTTCGTCGATGCCGGCGCCGATATCATTTTGACCAATTCCTTTGGCGGCACCCGCCACCGCCTCAAGCTGCACCATGCGCAGGACCGGGTTCACGAACTCAACCGGCGTGCCGCCGAAATCGCCCGTGCCGTTGCCGACAAGGCGCCGCGCAAAGTGATCACCGCCGGCTCGGTCGGCCCGACCGGCGAATTGCTGGTTCCGCTCGGCGCCATGACCTATGACGAGGCCGTCGATGCCTTCGCCGAGCAGATCGAGGGCCTGAAGGCCGGCGGCGCTGAAATCGCCTGGATCGAAACCATGTCGTCGCCGGATGAAATCCGCGCCGCGGCTGAAGCCGCCGTGAAAATCGGCATGCCCTATGTCTGCACCGGCTCCTTCGACACGGCCGGCAAGACGATGATGGGCCTCCACCCGCGCGACATGTTCGCCGTTGCCGGCGATATCGGAAACGGCCCGGTCGCTACCGGCGCCAATTGCGGCGTCGGCGCCTCCGACATCCTGTCCTCGCTTCTCGACATGACCGAAGCCAATCCGGAGGCGATTTTCGTCGTCAAGGGCAATTGCGGCATTCCGGAATTTCGCGGCTCGGAAATCCATTATTCCGGTACACCGCCGCTGATGGCCGATTATGCGCGGCTAGCCCGCGACGCCGGCGCAAAAATCATCGGCGGCTGCTGCGGCACCTCCTGCGAGCATCTGGCGGCGATGCGCGTGGCGCTCGATACCTATGTCCCCGGCGAACGGCCGACGGTCGAGACCATTGTCGAACGCATCGGCCCGATGCGGAACAAGACGGCCAACGAAACCCCGTCCGCCGCCCCACGCGAGCGCAGCCGCCGCCGCGGCTGAGACAAGGCCCTGCTCCCTACCGAGGCCGGAAACGCAAGCGTTTTCGGCCTTTATGCTTTGAGCGCCGCCTGGAAGAACCGGACATAGCCGTCCTTCAATCCCGGCCTGATGCAATCGGTCAGGAGAATGCAGAGACTGACGATCTGATCGAGATCCTGTTCCTGCTCGATCAACTGGCAGAGATAAACAACCGTCTCATCAAAGATTTCCGGTTGTTCGCGCACCTGCCGCAGGAAGCCCGCAAGCGTGACCCGAGCGTTCATCATCAGCACCTCGCGGCGCTGCTGCGCATCAAGGGGAAGAGATGGACGCAGGCTGAAGATGTGCAGGTCGAGAAACATCAGCAGCGCTGAGAAATTCTCCGCCGCCTCCGGCAGCCCCGCCTGCAGGAACAGGCTCTTCTTCATCGTGTCAAGCTGCCGCGCCTCCGCCCAGCGCCCCATGTCGTAGCGATAGAGCATGGAGGGATCGTGCAGCATCCGGCCGGCCGTAAACAGCGACAGGCACATGGCCCAGTCGCAATAGCCGCCATGTGTCGGATGCGCCGCATTGAAGAAGCTGATCAGCGGCAGGAACAGGCTGGTACGATATATGCTGTAATAAATGCTGTTATTGCCCTGCGCCTTGGCGCTGTATTCGGCCAGCCGGCCGGACGGCGACGGGGCGTCGATGGTGAAGGCCTCGCTGTGATGAACGCCGTCCTGCGCCGTCCATATTTCCGTCAGCGGCCTGACGCCGGCGACATCCGCTGGCAAGCCGGCAAGATCGATCGGCACGGCGCCATCGACGAGGTGAAGCTCGTCGTCATCCCCCATCGGCAGGACGAAGGGCGTATCGACCCGCGAGAGCGTGCTCATCCAGTTGCCCATGGCATCGCTGGCAGTTGACGAGATATGGGTGAGACTGGGCGATGACAGGCCTTCCAGGAAGGCTCGCTTTAAGGGATCGGCGGAATTGTCGGAGATGATCAGCCGGGCGCCCGTCCCTTGCGCATAGGCAAGCGCGCTTTCGATCGCCCCGCGTGAGCCGGCGAGATCGCGGTTGCTGGGCATGCAGATAGAGAGAAGTGGCATTGTCCTGTCCCGCTGGCAGCGCCATTGTCGGCTTGGTCCCTAATCCGTTCGGCTTGCGCTTGTCGATACACTAAGACTCGGCATGCCTGCGCCGGGCTGGCGCAAAGTCCGGCGCAAATCCAGTTCTGCTCCAGCGCCACCCTCTAAAACGGCACCAAGGCCCGACGCTGGACGACGGCGAAGGCATGACAGGACGATTACGGCGATCGACGGGAGCATTCATGAACGGAACCACGGCCACCCTATCCATGCGCGAGAATATTGCCGCCACGCTTTCCGCGCTCGGCGACAGCGAAAAATCGCATCTCCAGCTTTTGATGGAGAATCCCGCGCAGGACGAAAACCTGATCGAAGCCCTGCGTCACCATATAGATCTCGCCTCGAACGCCAGGCTGCTGAACTCGCTGAAACTCGAACGGCTTGGCGAATGGCTGGGTGCGAACGCCCCCAACCGGTTGCAGATCCGCCTGATGGAAACGTCGAAGTCGAGCCAGCACGCCGCCTACCAGGCTTTCCGCGCCGGACTTGTCCGGTCGGGCGGACTGGAAAAGGCTTATCCGAAGGCGTGACACCTCGCCCTCGGAAGATGCGGTCGATATCCCTCCAGGCGAGAGGACTTTTTTCTGCCCCGCCGTCATTCCCCCGAAAGGCTTTTGGCGAGCCGCACGAGGTTCAGGAATTCGGCGCGATAGCCGTAGATATCCGTGCCCCGGGCGCCCGAGGCAAGATCGATGATCGAACCGTAGGGATAGGCGGAGACGGCATCCGTGCCGCGCAGTTTCTGGCCGAAGGCCGCGACCGCCACGGAAAAGCGTACATCTTCGCCTGCTTTTTCCACGGACGGTACAAGATTGGCCTGGGTCACCGGCGTGGTGATGAGCGTGCTGGCATCGCCATCCGGCCGCTTGTAGCGGATCTTCAGGAAGGCCAATTCGCCCGATGAAGCCTGAGGATCGGCCTGGCCGGCGGGCTTCGTGCCATAACGCAGGTCGTCGTTGAGCGTCGCCGGACTTCCCGTCGGGGTGATCTCGTAGATGGCCGTGACCCGGTGGCCGGAACCGATATCGCCGGCATCGACCCTGTCATTGTTGAAATCCTCACGCTTCAGCGCCCGCGTCTCATAGCCGATCAGCCGGTATTCGGCGATCTCACCCGGATTGAACTCCACCTGGAATTTTACATCGCTCGCAATCGGAAACAGCGACGAACCCGCCTCCTCGACCAGGACCTTCCTCGCCTCCGACAGCGTGTCGATATAGGCCGCCGTGCCATTGCCGTTCTGCGCAAGCGTCTGCATCAGCGCATCATTGTAATTGCCGCGCCCGAAACCGAGCACCGACAGGAAAATGCCGCTTTTGCGCCTGGCCTCGATGTCCGCCTTCAGGTCTTCGTCGCTCGAGGGGCCGATATTGAAGTCGCCGTCGGTCGCCAGCATGACGCGGTTGACCCCACCCTTGACGAAGGCGCGCTCGGCCAGTTGATAGGCCGCCTCAAGCCCTTGGGCACCCGCCGTCGATCCGCCCGGCTGGAGCGTATCAATCGCCGACAGGATTTTTGCCTTGTCGCGGATGGCCGTAGGCTCCAGCACCGTACCGGCATTGCCGGCATAAGTGACGATCGACACCGTATCCTCCGGCTGCAGCTTTTCGACCAGAAGCCGGAAGGCGCTTTTCAAGAGCGGCAGTTTGTCCGGCTCGTCCATCGAACCGGAGACATCGATGAGGAACACGAGATTGGCGTGCGGCGCCTGGGCAGGCGTCAGGTCATAGCTCCTGATGCCCACATGCATCAGCCGCGTGTCCGGGTTCCACGGCGTCGGCAGAACGGTGACACTGGCCTTGAACGGCTCGGCCTCGCTGTCCGGCCCCGGCCAGTCATAGGGAAAATAATTGATCATCTCCTCGACGCGCACGCTGTCGCGATCCGGCATCCGCCCGGCCAGCAGCGATTTCCGCACGAAGGAATAGGAGGCGGTATCGACGTCGGCGGAGAAAGTGGACACCGGGTCGGTGGCGACGCTCCTGACGGGATTGGTCTCCACTTGAGCGAACCGACCGCGATTCTCTGCCTGATACGACAGGTCCGAATCCGGCCCCGGCGGTGGCATGATCTGCCCGACGGCGCCGCCGAAAGCCTCGGTCGTGACCGCGGAAGGCGACGGTGCGCGGAACTGCGTCCGGCGCGTGCTGGAGGCCGCTGCGTTCACTTCGGCCGCCTGTTCGCTGTCTGCTGCTCGTTCCTTTGCAAGTGCCGGGGTCTGTTTGTCGCCGGCGATGCTGTCTGCCACGGTATCGTTCTTCGGTTTAGCAGGTTCCGCTTTGGCCACCTGCTTCTCCACCGATGGATCCTTGGCTGCAATCTCGACCGGCAGTCCGCCACGCGTCAGTTCCAGCGTGAGAAAGCCGGCGGCGGGCACGACGATCAGCGTGGCAAGTGCCGAGCCTGCGAGAAATTTCCTGTTCATGACGGCGCTCCATAGCCTGTTGAGGATGGAGCTTCGACGCCGGTCGGCAGCCGTTCCTTGGGTTCGCCGCGAATTATCTTCGGCCTCGTCGAAAGCCGCCATCGCAGCGGAAAGGGCTTTCGCCCGCGCCTGCGGCGATGGCGGTGGTGCAGTCATCCGGCCAAGTTTGTTCAATTCGTCGTTCATCACACCATCTCCCTGCCGAGCAGGATCTTCAGGCGCTTGCGCGCCTCGTGCACATGCCAGGATATCGTCGCCTCCGCGCATCCAAGCACATCGGCCGCCGCCGCATGGCTTAATCCCTCGCCATAGACGAGCAGGACGGCATCGGACTGTTTTTCCGGAAGCTGCCGGACCGCTTCCCACAAAGCCTCGATCTGGCCCTGATCGTCATGGACGACGGCGCTGGTGGGATCGGTGAGAAAGCGCGCGACCTGCCGGCGCTCCCGCGACTGGCGCCTTTGCTGATCGCGCACTGCGTTCAGCGTCAACGTATAGAGCCAGGTACGAAAGCGGCTCGCGCCGCGAAAGGCCCGGATGGCACCACCGAGCCTGGCGCACACGGTCTGGGCGATATCCTCCGCGTCATCGACATTGCCGGACCAGCGCCAGGCGACGGAATGGACGAAATCATAATGCCGTTCGACAAGCAGGCCGAAGGCATCCCGATCGCCCTGCCGCGCCCTTTCGATCAAATCCTCGTCCAATATATCCGCCCGGTCCGTTGCCAACTGCTGTTCTGACGTCCGCCGTTGTCCGATCCTTGGGTGCGGATATCGATTATTTTCCGGAGCCGGGAATTTTTCGCGTCACGGCGATGATCGGCCCCATCGGATGGGCGCCATCGTAGCGGTTCAACGAGGGCGCAAACAGGCTCGAAATGGAGCCGTCGAGAAAGAGTGCGTTCGGGCAATCGAGCCGATCGGCAAACAGGGTGGCGAAATCGTGGAAGCGCACCGGTTCGAGCGAAATCGCAAAGACCGCCATGCCGTCGCGCGCCACGCCGACGCCGTTGCGGATCTGCAGGCTGTCGCTGTGCGGCAGGAAGGCGGGATGCAGGGCGCCATCGATCACCAGCATCGGGCCGGATTGCGTGGCGAAATCCGGCCTGATCGACGCTGCCGCATAGGCCTCGGTTTCCATCACCCCTGCCCGCTTGCCCTGAAGGAAGAAAACGCCGTTCGGCTTCAGATAGAAATTACCCCAGCTCTGGCCGCGCGCCAAAGGCTTGGCCTCGGTGCCCTCCGTCACCAGCAGGCCGACGGAGGTGAGATCGCTTTCATACATGCCGCCGTTCATGGCGAACTCGAGATATTCGCCCTCCTGCCGCAGATCACGCGCCAGGGCTTCGAAGCCGCCATGGGGAAGCCCGTCCCTACCCCGGTGATGAATGCGGATATCGCTAACGGCCGGATCATAGCTGCAGACGGCATACGGCTGCGCCAGATGCGTCACCGTGCGGCAGGCGGCGGCAGCGTCCCCACCAAAAACAACAGATGCGGCCATGACCACTCCAATGCCTGCATTGCGAACCATGCCCGCTCCCTTTGATAACGCCGAACCTGCCCGCCGACAGCAGCAAAATCGGGGCAGAACACCTAGATATCAAGCGCGGCCATGTGAAAACGCAATTGTTCGTCGGGATATCGATATCCGGCCCCGAACGGGCAGGCATTGCGGGACGCGCATCCGGCGTTCATGCAGCCGGCCTGTCCCTGCTGTGTCTTCAGATGATTTCGGCAGGCCGCCACGCCAAATCCCGAGAGAAATATCGCATTCGCCGGACAGGCCGAAAGGCAGGGTTTGTCGGTGCAGCGGGCGCAGGGATGATCTTTCGCTGCAACCGCCCCCGAGGGCAGCACATGATCGAAGCCCAGCGCGCCGCGATATCCGTGCCACAGTCCATAATCCGGATGGATGAGGATGCCGAGCGGCGAGGCCCGCAGGCCTTCCGCGCGCATCGCCCATTGCTGGAATGGCTGAAAGGGCGGATCGGATGGAAAATACGCCGTTGCACCCAATATTTGTGCCACGGGCTCGATCACCGCCTTGGACCAGCAATCGAGCGGATTGTCCACGCCCTGGCCAACATCGGCCCGCCAGCGCGCGAAGGCCGGCCAGAGGGAGCCACCAACATTGCCGATCAGGACCACGCTTCTGGCTGGCCGGCCGTTTTTCAATGACGGTGCCGCTTCGCCCTCCGAAAAAACGACAATGCCGCGCAAAAAAACTCCGTGCGGCGCAAGCACCGCACGGAGTGTGTTCAAGACATCATCGGGCGATGCCACGGGACCGGTCATTTCGGTTTCGGTCCATGCCTGTCATAATGTGGGCGCCAGACTTCTTTCTGGATGAAATCTGCTACCTGCGCCGCTCCGCCTTGCTCCCTGGCTTGTTCGGGCTCTCTTCAAGTGAAGGCGTCGGGCATCGAATCCTTCTTCTTTGCAATGTAGTCAAGGAGCGCGGCATCGATCGCCGGGTCGAGCGGAGGATTTTCATAGTGCTCCAGCCAGCTGCGGGCCAGTGCATTGGCGCGCTGTTCCACCCGCTTCTCGCCCTCGATTTCCCATTGTTCGAAGGAATTGTTGTCGGCCAGCGCCGAACGGTAGAAGGCCGTCTGGAAATTGGCCTGGGTATGGGCGCAGCCGAGATAATGGCTGCCGGGACCGACTTCGCGGATGGCGTCGAGCGCCTGAGCGTTTTCCGAGAGATCTATGCCTTCGGCCATCTTCTGCATCATGCCGAGCTGGTCCTGGTCGATCATGAACTTCTCGTAGGAACTGACGAGACCGCCTTCCAGCCAGCCGGCTGCGTGAAGCACGAAATTGGTGCCGGCAAGCAGCGTCATGTTGATCGTGTTGGCCGATTCGTGTGCTGCCTGGGCATCGGGAACCTTGGAACCGCAGAGCGAACCGCCGGTTCGGAACGGCAGGCCGAGACGCCGCGCGAGCTGGGCCGCGCCATAGGAAACCAGCGACGGCTCCGGCGTTCCAAAGGTCGGCGCGCCCGACTGCATGGAAATCGAGGCCGCAAACGTGCCGAACAGCACCGGCGCGCCCTTACGGATCAACTGGGTGAAGGCGGCGCCGGCCAGCACTTCGGCCAGGATCTGCGTCAAGGTTCCCGTCACCGTCACCGGGCTCATGGCACCGGAAAGAATGAAGGGCGACACGACGCAGGCCTGGTTGTGACGGGCATAGACTTTTAGCGCACCCACCATGGTTTCATCGAAAACCATCGGCGAATTGGCGTTGATCAGGTTCAGCGTGACACAATTGTTCTCGACGAAGTCGTCGCCAAAGACGAGCTTGGCCATGGCGATCGTGTCTTCTGCCCGTTCCGGCGCCGTGACCGAGCCCATGAACGGCTTGTCGGAATATTTGATATGGCTGTAGACCATGTCGAGATGGCGCTTGTTGACCGGAATATCGACCGGCTCGCAGACCGTGCCGCCGGAAGAATGAATCGACGGCGCCATATAGGCGAGCTTCACGAAATTGCGGAAATCCTCGATCGTCGCATAGCGGCGCACGCCCTCGAGATCGCGTACGAAGGGAGGGCCGTAGACCGGCGCGAAGACCGTCGCCTTGCCGCCGATCTGAACATTGCGCTCCGGATTGCGCGCATGCCAGGTGAAACTGGACGGCGCCGTCTTCAGGAGTTCGCGACACAGGCCCTTGGGGAAATGCACCCGCTCGCCCCGAACGTCCGCGCCGGCTTCCTTCCACAGAGCCAACGCCTCGGCGTCGTCGCGGAACTCGATGCCGATCTCTTCGAGGATCAGGTCGGCATTGGCCTCGATCAGGCTCAGGCCTTCCTCGTCGAGGACTTCGTATTCGCGAATCTTGCGGGTGATGTAGGGAAGCGAAGGACCGGCGCCGCCACCGGTGCGGGACGCGCGTCTGGCGGCGGCCCCCCGGCTCTCTCCGCGCGAGCGGCGCGCGCCGCTTTCTTCCTTCTGTTCCGTCAGTTCAGTCATGTCAAATCCTCTCCAACGCATCGTCTGCGCCTGTAATCGAGCCTATGCTACCAAGCCGTGGCATCGGAACGCTTCTCAATGCGCCAACAGGTGGCGCAACTCGAACACGATGACGCGCCCGCCGGCTGCCGTCCCGACAGTCGGCGGCAACTGGCGGGACCGCTCGTTTCTCTTGCGATATCATGTTTTTTATCGGCTTTGGCAGATGAAATATTGTTTTCATCAGCCGTCTCCGGCTAGGAGCGGATATCGCCACGCCGCCGTCGTTTTTCATCGCCTGCGACGTCGCTTTCGAAAAGAGCTTTTGGCTGCAACAAAGCTAAGTATAGTGCGTCCGTCCGGGAGATTGCCCCGGCAGCGCCTGGAACCGAGGAAACCCATCATGGCAGACGACGAAATCATTCTCGAGGATCTTTCCGACGAAGAACTCGTGCAGCAGATGCACGATGACCTTTACGACGGCCTGAAAGAGGAAATCGAGGATGCGACCAAGATCCTTCTGGCGCGCGGCTGGGTCCCCTATGATGTCCTGACACAGGCCCTGGTCGAAGGCATGCGGATCGTCGGCGTCGATTTCCGCGACGGCATCCTGTTCGTTCCGGAAGTGCTGCTCTCGGCCAACGCCATGAAGGCCGGCATGTTCATCCTGCGGCCGCTTCTTGCCGCGACCGGTGCCCCCAAGCAGGGCAAGATGGTGATCGGCACCGTCAAGGGCGATATCCACGACATCGGCAAGAACCTTGTGGGCATGATGATGGAGGGCGCCGGCTTCGACGTTATCGATCTCGGCATCAACAATCCGGTCGAAAACTATCTCGATGCCATCGAGCGCGAAAAACCCGACATTCTCGGCATGTCCGCCCTTTTGACCACGACCATGCCTTACATGAAGGTCGTGATCGACACGATGAAGGAAAAGGGCATGCGCGACGATTACGTCGTTCTGGTCGGCGGCGCGCCGCTCAACGAGGAATTCGGCAAGGCCGTCGGCGCCGACGCCTATTGCCGCGATGCCGCGGTCGCGGTCGAAACCGCCAAGGACTTCATGAAGCGCAAGCACAATCAGATGTCCGGCGCCTGACCGGACTGACCAAACAACGCAAAACCGGCCGCGCTGATGATTTGCGCGGCCGGTTTTCCTATATCAGGGATAGACCTTAGTTGGCGGCTCTTTCGACGTTGCGCCCCGCATCCTGCGTTGCGTCCACTGCGTTGGCCGTGTCGGCGCCCATGCCGCGGATCGTATTGCCGCAGGAGGCGAGCGTGGCGACGGAGAAGAGGACGATACCGAGCGTGGCGAGTGTTCTGGCTGTCATTGCTGGAGTTCCTTACGCTTGTGACAGGTAAATCGGCGGGGAAGAAAGATCTTCGGCTATGGAACGCACGAAAGCGAAAAAAGTTCACGTCATCGGCTGCGGCGCGATCGCCCGGGAAATCCTCGCCATCTGCGAAGCCAACAAGCTCGGCCATATCGAGCTGAGCTGTCTGCCGGCGATCTGGCACAACACGCCCGAAAAAATCACCCCCGGCATCAAGGCTGCGATCGACAAGGCCCGCGCCGAGGGCTTCACCCGGATCTTCGTCGCCTATGCCGATTGCGGCACCGGCGGATTGCTCGACAAGCTTTGCGAAGAAGAGAAGGTGGAGCGCATTGCCGGCCCCCACTGCTATTCCTTCTTTGCCGGCAATGCTGCCTTCGAAGCCAGCTGGGACGATGACTTCACATCCTTCTTCCTCACCGATTTCCTTGCCCGCCAGTTCGAGGCCTTCGTCATCGAACCGCTTGGCCTCGATCGCCATCCGGAACTGCGCGACATGTATTTCGGCCACTACAGGAAACTCGTCTACCTCTCGCAGGTCGAGGACGAGGCACTGCAGGAAAAGGCCCGCCGGGCGGCGGAATTGCTCGGCCTTGCCTATGAATATCGGTTTACCGGCTTTGGCGACCTGAAGCCGGCATTGCTTGGCGTGTAAGCGCGATGGAAACCATCTGTTAGCCTTGCGCGAATTTTGCGATCACGACAGCAAGCGATTTAAGCGCCTTGTAAAGGCTCTCCGTCAAACTCCCGCCAACAAAGACAATAAGGTGACGGGGATGATGGACAGTTTTGCGACGGCGACGGGAAGAAAAGACGCCCACGGCCACCCGCAGCAGCTTTCGCAGCTTTTGCGCAACCTGGCGCTCGATGCCGGCCCGAAGATCACCCTGCGCGACCTGGCGATCGCCATGGAAGATCGGTCGTTCGGCGCTTTCCTCGTCGTCTTCGCGCTGCCGAACCTCATTCCGCTGCCGCCAGGCGCCACCTTCATTCTCGGCCTTCCGTTGATCTTCGTCGCCTGGCAGATGCTGGCCTCGCGCCGCACCCGGCTCTGGCTGCCGCAGCGGATGGGCGATTATGCCTTTGAAAACCAGACCTTCTTCGTCTTCGTCAACCGCATCTCGCCCTGGCTTCAGCGGGCCGAAAGCCTGATCCGGCCGCGCGGCTGGTTTCTCGGCAGCCGCTTCTGCGAGCGTCTCGTCGGACTTCTGGCGCTCGTGCTGGCGGTCGTCATCTTCCTGCCGATACCCTTCGGCAACTGGCTGCCGGCCTTCGCGCTCGCCGTCATCGGCTTTGCCCATACGGAGCGAGACGGCCTGGGCCTCGTCGCCGGTGCACTGATCGGCATCGTGTCGCTGGCGGTCGCCTTCAGCGTCATCGCGGCCGCCGGCGCACTTCTGGCCTTTCTCGTCTAGGCGGCAGTTCCATGTCAGACACCAATGCGCGGAGCGGTCCGGTCCTGATCGTGACGGCAGGCGGGCAGAACCCGAATATCCTCATCAACGCGCTCCATGGCAGCTTTGCCGACGTTGTCGTGCTGCGGGAAAAACCTGAATCGAAGGCGGTCTTTTTCAGCCGCCGCATGCGCAAGCTTGGCCTTGTCACGACAATCGGCCAGTTCGCCACCATGATCGCCTCGAAATTCGGCAAGAGGTTTACCGGGAAGCGCGCCGCCGAAATTCTTCGCGACCATGGCGCAGACGACCGGGACAATCCGGAAGTGCAGATGATCGCGACAGATTCCATCAATACGCCGGCGGCGATTGCGCAGATTCGCAAGCTTTCCCCGGCCGTCGTCCTCCTGGTCAGCTGCCGTATGCTGAAGCGCGAAACGCTCGCCGCCATGCCCTGCCCCGTCCTCAATTTCCATGCGGGCATCACACCACACTATCGCGGCCTGATGGGCGGATACTGGTCACGCATAAACGACGACGAGGCGAATTTCGGGGCGACGGTGCATCTGGTCGATCCGGGCGTCGATACCGGCGATATCCTCTATCAGGCGCGCATGCGTCCTTTGGGAGGCGACACCATGCACACCTATCCGTTGCTGCAGACGGCGGCATCCGTCGAGATCGTCACGCGCGCGGTCGAGGATGCCCTGTCGGGTGATCTGCGGCCGCAACCCTGCCTCGGCCCGTCCCAGCAATGGTATCATCCTCCTGTCTGGACCTGGTTGTGGAATGGCGTTACCCGGGGCATCTGGTAGTTATATTTACGCACAGGGCGCCGGGTCGCTTTTGAGCATGCCGCGCGTCGTGCCAAGGTGAGCCATGACGCGCCAGGATGCGCATTGTCCCGCGAGAGGAGACTTCTGGCAAATGGCAGACCGCATCATCGTTTACTGGCGCGATATTCCCGCACAGGTCATCATCAAGCAGGGGCGCAGGACCGCCAAGCGCGAGCTGAGCCTGCGCTTCACCGAGGCGATAGACATGTGCGCCATGCGCACCGGCGCCGCCGACAGCGGCGATTACCTGGCGGAATGGCGCAAGGCCGAACCGACCCCCGTCTCCGACGATCTCGAGGCCGAAGCCGACAAGGCGGCGGCGGAACTCGAGGCGACCTATGACCGGGAGCGGCTGGTGGCGCTGGTCAAATCCGGCGGCAAAGACAATGGCTGATCCGAAGCCCGGAAACGCAGCCTCCGCCAAGAAGGCGGCGACAGGCGCCTATACGCCGTCCAGCGTCTCGCCCAACCGCCGCGGCCAGCGCAGCTATACGATCCGCCTCTGGGCGATACGCCACTCACGCTTCTTCGAATGGTTCTATCACCGCTTCGCCCGGGTCTTCCTGCTGTTGCATCCGCTGTGGAAGGCGATCGGCTATGCCCGCGTGGAGGCGCCGGTCACATTCGTCGAGCGCCACGTCAAGGGCCTTTTGTTCGACTGTCGCATGTGCGGCCAGTGCGTGCTTTCATCGACCGGCATGTCCTGCCCGATGAATTGCCCCAAGCAGTTGCGCAACGGCCCCTGCGGCGGCGTGCGCGCCAACGGCAATTGCGAGGTCGAGCCGGACATGCCCTGCGTCTGGGTCAAGGCCTGGGAAGGCTCGCGCAACATGGCCGGCGGCAATGCCATCATGAACGTGCAGAAACCGGTCAACCAGTCGCTGCGCGAAACCTCCTCCTGGCTACGCGTGACCGCGCAGGCCGCCGAAGCCCGCGAAGCAGCGGCAGCCGTATCGAAGGACGCTTGACGCATGGCGCATATCGACGAAAACCCGCTGGGGCGCCATCTGCCGCTTGATCCGGTGCCCGGCCATTCCTCGCGCGGCCGCCTCGAACGCGTGCTGCGACGCGGCGAATTCGCCGTCACCGCCGAGCTCAATCCGCCCGACAGCGCCGATCCCGAGGACGTCTACGAGCGGGCGGCGATCTTCGAAGGCTGGGTCGATGGCATCAATGCCGTCGATGCCTCCGGTGCCAATTGCCATATGTCCTCGGTCGGCATCTGCGCGCTTTTGACCCGCATGGGCTATGCGCCGATCATGCAGATCGCCTGCCGCGACAAGAACCGCATCGCCATCCAGGGCGATGTTCTGGGCGCCGCCGCCATGGGCGTCGCCAATATCATGTGCTTGACCGGCGACGGCGTCCAGGCCGGCGACCAGCCTGGCGCCAAGCCCGTCTTCGACCTCGACTGCATGTCGCTGCTGGAAACCGTGCGGATCATGCGCGACAACGGCAAGTTCCTGTCCGGCCGCAAGCTCACGACGCCGCCGCAGGTGTTTCTCGGCGCCGCCATCAATCCCTTTGCGCCGCCCTACGATTTCCGTCCCCACCGGCTCGGCAAGAAGATCGAGGCCGGCGCGCAATTCGTCCAGAGCCAGTATTGCTTCGACGTGCCGATGTTCCGCGACTACATGACGAGGGTGCGCGACCTCGGCTTCGACGAACAATGCTTCATCCTCGTCGGCGTCGGCCCGCTCGCCTCCGCCAAGACCGCCAACTGGATCCGCAACAATGTGCCGGGTATCCATATTCCCGACGCGATCATCAAGCGGCTGGAAGGTGCGCAGGACCAGAAGAAGGAAGGCAAGCAGCTCTGCATCGACATCATCAATGAGGTGAAGGAGATCAAGGGCGTATCGGGCGTGCATGTCATGGCCTACCGGCAAGAGGAATATGTCGCCGAGATCGTCCACGAATCGGGCGTCCTTAAGGGCCGCACCCCCTGGACTCGCGAATCCAATCCGGGCGACGGCCGCGTCGCCGAAAGGCTCGACGCATTGAAGGGCGGCAAGACGGAAAACCAGGAACAGATGGCCGAGGTCGCCGCCCAGCAATCGCATTGACCCCAGCAATCGCATTGACCAATGCCAACAGACAAATTGGGCGCAGCCGCCTGAACGCCTTTGACAAACCACGCCGGCGCGCTACGAACAATACGCGCTCCACCGACCCCAAGGATCAGACATGACCCGCACTATCGTCGCCTCCGCCACCCGCGAGATCATCATCGGTTTCGACCAGCCCTTCTGCGTCATCGGCGAACGCATCAATCCGACCGGTCGCAAGAAGCTGGCGGCCGAAATGATCGTTGGCAATTTCGAGACCGTCATCAAGGACGCGCTGGAACAGGTCGCCGCCGGCGCCACCATGCTCGACGTCAATGCCGGCGTCACCTCCGTCAATCCGAACGAGACCGAACCGGGCCTGCTCGTCCAGACGCTGGAGATCGTTCAGGGTCTCGTCGACGTGCCGCTGTCGATCGACAGTTCGGTCACCGCCGCCATCGAGGCGGCCCTGAAGGTCGCCAAGGGCCGGCCGCTGGTGAACTCCGTCACCGGCGAGGAGGAAAAGCTCGAGGCCATCCTGCCGCTGGTCAAGAAATACGACGTTCCGGTGGTTGCCATCTCCAATGACGAGACCGGCATTTCCATGGACCCGGATGTCCGTTTCGCGGTCGCCAAGAAAATCGTCGAGCGCGCCATGGACCATGGCATCAAGCCGCATGATATCGTCGTCGATCCGTTGGTCATGCCGATCGGGGCGCTGGGCGATGCCGGCCGCCAGGTCTTTGCGCTGCTGCACCGGTTGCGCAACGAATTGAAGGTCAACACCACCTGCGGCCTCTCCAACATCTCCTTCGGCCTGCCGCACCGCCACGGCATCAATGCCGGCTTCATCCCCATGGTGATCGGCGCCGGCATGACCTCGGCGATCATGAACCCCTGCCGCCCGCAGGAAATGGAAGCCGTGCGCGCCGCCAATGTGCTGAACGGCACCGACCAGAATTGCGGCAACTGGATCATGACCTATCGCGATCACAAGCCGGCCGAAGGCGGCGCTGCCACCGCGGCATCCGCTCCCGGCGCCTCGAGCGGCCGCCGCGGTGGACGGGCGGGACGCGCCGGCGCCGGCGCAAAGGTGGAATGACCACCGTATCGAAATAGGCTCGCCGCTCCACCTGGCGGATGGGTCTATGGTGTGAAACAGCGCTGGGATGAAGGAGAGACGAATCTCCGGACATCCCGGCCGACGGGATTTTGATCGGTCACCCTGCAAAAACGGCAGGGTGATCTTTGCATGTCGGAAACCGGACAATGTTGCCGACAGGGCGGGTGCAGTCTGGCGACGGACGGCTTTGTAAGGGAAGATGGAAATGCGTACTGATGGCTCTGCCGGAAACGATGCCCACATGACCGAAGTCACAGGCAAGGATCCCCTCGTCCTCTTCATGCCGTCGGGCAAGCGCGGCCGCTTTCCTGTCGGCACGCCGGTGCTCGATGCGGCGCGCTCGCTCGGCGTCTATGTCGAAAGCGTCTGCGGCGGCCGGGCGACCTGCGGCCGTTGCCAGATCTCCGTGCAGGAGGGCAATTTCGCCAAGCACAAGATCGTCTCCTCGCTCGACAATATTTCCGCCAAGGGACCGAAGGAGGAGCGCTACGAGAGCATTCGCGGCCTGCCGGAAGGCCGCCGCCTCTCCTGTTCCACCCAGATCCTCGGCGATCTCGTCGTCGATGTGCCGCAGGATACCGTGATCAATGCGCAGGTCGTGCGCAAGGCCGCGACCGACCGGGTGATCGAGCGCAATGCCGCCGTCCAGCTCTGCTATGTCGAGGTCGACGACCCCGACATGCACAAGCCGCTCGGCGATCTCGACCGCCTGAAGGTCATGCTGGAACGGGACTGGGGCTGGAAGGACCTGCTGATCGCCCCGCATCTCATTCCGCAGATTCAGGGCATCCTGCGCAAGGGAAACTGGGGCGTCACCGCCGCGATCCATCGCGACATGGATTCCTCCCGTCCCTTCATCGTCGCGCTTTGGCCCGGGCTTAAGAACGAGGCCTACGGCATCGCCTGCGATATCGGCTCGACGACCATCGCCATGCACCTCGTCTCGCTGCTCTCCGGCCGCATCGTCGCTTCCTCCGGTACGTCCAACCCGCAGATCCGCTTCGGCGAGGACCTGATGAGCCGGGTCTCCTACGTGATGATGAACCCGGACGGACGCGAAGCCATGACCAAGGCGGTGCGTGAGGCCGCCAACATGCTGATCGGCAAGGTCTGCGAGGAAGGCCAGGTCGACCGGCACGACATCCTCGACATGGTCTTCGTCGCCAACCCGATCATGCACCACCTGTTCCTCGGCATCGACCCGACCGAGCTTGGTCAGGCACCGTTCGCATTGGCCGTTTCCGGCGCGCTTCAATATTGGGCACATGAGATCGACATCGACGTCAATCGCGGCGCGCGGCTCTATATGCTTCCCTGCATTGCCGGCCATGTCGGTGCCGACGCCGCCGGCGCGACGCTGGCCGAGGCGCCTTACAAGCAGGACCGGATGATGCTGCTCGTCGATGTCGGCACCAATGCCGAGATCGTACTCGGCAACAGCGACCGCGTCGTCGCCGCCTCCTCGCCGACCGGGCCTGCCTTCGAGGGCGCGGAAATTTCCTCCGGCCAGCGCGCGGCCCCTGGTGCCATCGAGCGTGTACGCATCGATCCCGAGACGCTGGAGCCGAAATTCCGCGTCATCGGCGTCGACAAATGGTCCGACGAGGACGGGTTTGCAGAGGCTGCGGCATCGGTCGGCGTTACCGGCATCTGTGGTTCGGCGATCATCGAGGTCGTCGCCGAAATGTATCTCTGCGGCATCATCTCGCAGGACGGCGTCGTCGATGGCAGCATGGCCGCAAGAAGCCCGCGCATCCTCGAGAACGGCCGCACCTTCTCCTATCTCGTCCATGACGGACAGCCGCGGATTACCGTGACGCAGAACGACGTGCGCGCCATCCAGCTTGCCAAGGCGGCCCTTTATGCCGGCATCAAGCTCCTGATGGAAAAGCTCGGGATCGATCACGTCGATACGATCCGCTTCGCCGGCGCCTTCGGCTCCTTCATCGATCCGAAATATGCCATGGTACTCGGCCTTATCCCCGATTGCGACCTTGCCGAGGTGAAGGCTGTGGGCAATGCCGCCGGCACCGGCGCGCTGATGTGTCTCCTCAATCGCGGCCACCGCCGCGAGATCGAGCAAATGGTCAGCAAGATCGAGAAGATAGAGACGGCACTTGAATCAAAATTTCAGGAGCATTTCGTCTATGCGATGGCGCTTCCCAACAAGGTCGATGCCTTCCCGAAGCTCGCCCAGGTTGTCACGCTGCCGGAGCGCAAGGTTCTGGCCGACGACGGCGGCGATGGGAGCGGCAGACGCAGGCGTCGCAGTCGCGACTGACGCTGGAAAACCCCGGGAACCAAATGACCACGGTGGCGTTCTTGCGTCACCGTGGATCAGACAATTTCTCACATCTCGAAACAGAAGACGATCAAGCTGCGCGCGCCCGACAAGGAGCAGACGCCAGGCGAACTCGTCTATCTTTCTAGCCTCGACGAAGGCATTATCCGCACGCCCGGCAAGCGCGGCTTCCTCTACCATGCCCCCGATGGGCAGCGGATCACCGACCGGACAGAGCTTGACCGGATCGCCGCCCTAGCCATCCCACCCGCCTATACGGATGTCGTGATCTCGCCCGATCCGAACACGCATCTGCAGGCGACGGGGCGGGACGTGCGCGGGCGCAAGCAGTATCGCTACCATCCCGACTGGTCCGCCGAGCGCGGCCAAACCAAATTCGCGCAATTGCCGGATTTCGCCGCCCGGCTTCCGAAAGTCCGCGAGCGGGTCGATGCCGACCTTAGGCTGCGCAAGCCGGGCATGGACAAGGCGCTGGCCACCGTCGTCTGGCTTCTCGACAATCTGTTCATCCGCATCGGCAATGCGGCCTATGCCCAGGAAAACGGCTCCTATGGGCTGACGACGCTGCGCGACCGCCATGTGAAGATCGACGGCTCCAGCGTCCATTTCAATTTCAAGGGGAAATCCGGCAAGGAATGGCGCCTCAGCCATACCGACCGGCGCATCAGCAAGGCGATCCGGATGCTGCAGGATTTGCCGGGCCAGCAATTGTTCCAATATCTCGACGAGGATGGCCGGCGCCATCCGATCCGATCGCAGGACGTAAATGCCTATATCCGCGAGGCCTGCGGCACCGACTTTTCCTCACGGCAATTTCGCACCTGGGGCGCCACACGCATGGCGGCGACGCGGCTGGCGGCCATCGAGCCGGGCGACAGCGAGCGTGTCCTCAAGCAGCAGGTCAACAAGGTCGTGGACGAAGTGGCCGCCCGCCTCGTCAACACCCGCGCCGTCTGCCGCTCCTCCTATATCCATCCCCAGGTCTTCGAGGATTTTGCCAGCGGCACGCTTTCGGGCCTTCTGAAATTGCGGCCGAGCCGCAGCGAGACCCTGACCCGCTGGATGGATGAGGATGAGATCAGGGTTCAGCGCTGGTTGAAGAAAACTGGCGCCTGAGCCTTCCTCTCGTCTAAGATTATTGCAGCCCAACAAAGGCGGTGCGCACATGCTCGGCGACCGCCAGTACCGGCGCCGAGGCGTTCTCGACCACCTGCAGTCCAATATTGTAATGCCCGAGTTCCGGCAGGCCTTCGGCGTCACCGAGTGCCACCAGGTCTCCCTGGACGAGGTAACGGGGCAAGGGCGCAATGGCGAGATCGGCCTGAATGGCCGCACGCTGTCCGGTCGTATGGGCGCTGAGAAACGCCACGCGGAACTTGCGGCCGCTGCGGTTCAGCCGTTCCACCGCATCGGCGCGCCAGACGCAGCCATCTTCCCACATCGAGACCGGCAGCGGTTCGCGCGTATGCGCCGTGCCGCATTTCGTCCCGGCCCAGACCAGTTTCTCGGCCACCAGGATTTCGCCGCCGCCGGTGTTGTCGCCCGCCATGCTGTTGAAGATGGCGATATCCATGCGGTGTTCCTCGACGCGCTTGCGCATGGTGATGCTGTTGCCGATCGTCACATCGACGGTCACGTTCGGATAGGATTCGGAAAAGTTCTTGAGCACTTCCGGCAGGATGCGCTCGCCGATATCCTCCGGCGCGCCAACCTTGACGACACCGTTCATGTCCGGCAGCAGGAAGCGCGAGACGGCCTCGTTGTTGAGCGCCAGCAAGCGCCGTGCAAAACCGAGCAGTACCTCGCCCTTCGGCGTCAGCGAAACAGAGCGCGCATCGCGCAGGAAGAGTACGCAGCCGAGCATCTCCTCGAGCTTCTTGATCTGCAT
The DNA here is from genome assembly GCF_001426565.1 of Rhizobium sp. Root482. Taxonomy (GTDB): domain Bacteria; phylum Pseudomonadota; class Alphaproteobacteria; order Rhizobiales; family Rhizobiaceae; genus Pararhizobium. The sequence goes on from NZ_LMFA01000001.1 coordinate 343,206, forward strand.
CGAGACCGCCGAGGGCGTCCGGTAGACGGTTTCGGCCGCCGTCGTGAAATTGCCTGTCTCGGCGATGGCGACGAACGTCTTCAGGACGTCCAGTTCGAGAAGCGGAAGGACGTGCCGCAGCATCACGTTCATGGGGGGCTCCTAGATCAAATTTTCTGACTTATAGCTTGATACCATTTCGTTTGATTGAACTTCAAACCGGCCCGATAGTCAAGTTGCAAGCACGAAAAATGCGATGAAAGGAGCTTTCGATGTCTCTGCAACACAGTGTAACAACACCACTCAAAGATGCGGCTCCAGGCTCCATGAGCCTCTCCTCGGCGATGCGTCGGATATTTTCTCCATTGGTGCGAGACGTGAGAGACAGCTACCGCACCCACAGGATCATGGAAGCACGCAAGGCGACCCAGCGCGAAATCTCCGCCTTGCCCGGCAATCTGCAGGAGGATCTGGCTTTCGAAGACGGTACGGTTGTCGGCACCAGATGGCTATGAACCGCACCTTGCACGCCCACTCTCCACCTCCTCTTGGAAACAGCGGCGTTGACGGCTAAGCTTGCTGCAGCGGCCAATGCGGTCGCCAAGTTGGGTGGAGCGTTGCAGTCGTGAAATATCGCCTTGGCCTGGTGTTGTTCCTGGCGCCGCTCATGTTTTATGCCGTGGTGTTCCAGGGCGGCGCGCTGGCAACCCGCAATTCCATGAACGAAGCCTCCCTGCAGGCGGGCTCGGCGCTCCGTCTGGCGGTCTCGGCACTCAGCGGTCATCTCAGCCGCTACGAGCCCCTTCCCGCGCTGATCGCCGATCATGCCGATATCAAGGCCCTGATCCGCCGACCGGATGATGACAGGCTGCGCCGCGGGGCCAACATCTATCTGAAAAGCATCAACACGCTGCTGGAATCCTCCGATGTCTATGTGATGACGATGGATGGAAACACCATCGCCGCCAGCAATTTCGACGGGCCGGCAAGTTTCATCGGTCAGAATTTCAGCTATCGGCCCTATTTCCAGGATGCCGCCGAGGGGCGCCAGTCACGCTTCTACGCGCTCGGGACCACCTCGCTGAAGCGCGGCTACTACTTCGCCTCGCCCATCCGCGCCGAAGGTCGGATCGGCGGCGTCATCGTCTTCAAAGTGGATATCGATTCGATCGAGACCTCGTGGCGCGGGGGCGAGTACAAGATCTTCGTCTCTGATCCCGAAGGCATCATCTTCATGACCGGCAGCCCGGAATGGCTCTATTCCGGCATATTGCCGCTGGATCATGCCCGCATTGACCGCACCCAGGCATCGCGCCGCTATGCCGAGGCCGAACTCAAGCCGCTGCCGATCGCCCGTAGCCGGCTGGACGATCATTCGCTGGTGACTACGGCCGACGGCCGCGAATATCTCGTCCTGTCGCACTACATGCCGCAGGCTGACTGGACGGTGAACGTACTGATGGACACCGCCTCCGCACGCACCCAGGCGCGCACCATCGTCGTTGCCGTGGTCCTCTTCCTCTGCCTGGCAGGCCTGGCGCTGGCGATCTTCCTGCAGCGCCGGGCCCGCCTGGCAGAGCGCATGCGCATGCAGGCCGAGGCTCGCAACGAGCTGGAGCGCCGGGTCGAGGAGCGGACCGCCGATCTTGCCCTGGTCAACCGGCGCATCGAGCTCGAAATTGCCGAACGGCGACTGACGGAGAAGGAATTGCGCAAGACTCAAGCCGACCTGATCCAGGCCGGCAAGCTGGCGGGCCTAGGACAGATGTCGGCGGCCCTCTCCCACGAACTGAACCAGCCGCTGGCCGCCGCCAAGACCTATGCCGACAGCGCCGCCATGCTGATCGATCGCGAACGCACCGAGGAAGCGCGCGACAATATACGCCGCATCTCCGGCCTGATCGACCGCATGGCCTCCATCAGCCGCCATTTGCGAAATTTCGCCCGCAAGCCGAACGAGAAATTCGGCCCCGTGGCGCTGACCGACGTAATGGCGGACACGCTCGATATCGTCTCGGCGCGCCTGAAGGCGGCCGATGCCGATGTCGAGATCGCGCCCTTTGACAGGATGATGGTGAAGGCCGGCTCGGTCCGCCTGCAGCAGGTGCTCGTCAACATCATCAGCAATGCGGCCGACGCCGTCGAGGGCCTTCCCGACCGGCGCATACATATCGCCGCCGAACGCCACGGCGCAAAGACGATCCTGAAAATCCGCGATCACGGCCCCGGCGTGCCGGCCGCCATCGCGGAGCGCATATTCGACCCCTTCTTCACCACCAAAGGCGTCGGCAAGGGGCTCGGGCTCGGGCTTTCCATATCCTACAATATCGTCAAGGATTTCGGCGGCAGCCTATCGGCTTCCAACCACCCCGATGGCGGCGCCGTTTTCAGCGTCGAACTCCAGGCGGCGACAGCGCTGCGGGAGGCGGCCGAATGAGCGATGCCCGCGTGCTTCTCTGCGACGACGAAGAGGAAATGCGGCGCTCCACCACGCAGGCGCTGGAACTGTTCGGGCTGGATGTCGAGACCTTCTCCAGCGCCGAACACGTGCTGGAACTGATCGGCTACAGCTTTTCCGGCATCGTGATCAGCGATATCCGCATGCCCGGCATGGATGGCATGACCCTTTTGCAGCGCATCCGCGAGGTCGATGCGGAAATTCCGGTTATCCTCGTCACCGGCCACGGCGACGTGCAGCTTGCGGTCAAGGCGATGCGCGAGGGCGTCTATGATTTTCTCGAAAAGCCCTTTACCGCGGAGCATCTGGCCGCCATTGCCCGCCGGGCGCTCGACCGGCGCAGCCTCGTGCTCGAAAACCGCCGGCTGAGGGCCGTCGCGGGAAAGCGCGACGATATCGAGGCAAGGCTGCCCGGGCGCACCCAGGCCATGGTCGATCTGCGTTACCGCCTGCGCGCCATCGGCGCCTCGGACGCCGACACGCTGATCATCGGCGAGACCGGCGTCGGCAAGGAGGTCGTCGCCCGCGCGCTGCATGATATCAGCATCCGCGCCGACCGGCCGCTGGTCGCCATCAATTGCGCCGCCCTGCCGGAAAATCTCATCGAGAGCGAACTGTTCGGCCATGAGGTCGGCGCCTTTCCCGGCGCCCTTCGTCCGCGCTACGGCAAGTTCGAACATGCCCGCGGCGGCACGATCCTGCTCGACGAGATCGGCTCCCTTCCCTACGACCTTCAGGCAAGGTTCCTGCGCGTGCTGCAGGAGCGGGTGATTTCAAGGCTCGGCTCCAACGAAATCGTGCCCCTCGACGTCCGCTTCATCGCCACGAGCAAGGCCGATCTGGAGGCGGAAGTCGCCGCCGGCCGGTTTCGTGCGGATCTGTACTACCGGTTGAATGTCGCGACCTTGCGCGTTCCCTCATTGGCGCAGCGCAAGGCCGATATCCCGCTCCTGTTCCTGCAATTGGTACGGGAAGCATCCGCCCGTTATGCCCGCAATGACATCGATGTCCCCCCGGACCTGGTGGCCGAGATCGCCGAACAGAGCTGGCCCGGCAATGTCCGCGAACTGCGCAACGCCGCCGACCGTCTCGTGCTCGGTCTTGACCTCAAGCCGGAGGATATCCCGGCTGCCTCCGGGTCGCAGCGGCTGGCCGAAAAGGTCGCCGCCTTTGAGCGCGGTGTCATCGCAAGCGCGCTTGCCGCCCATGGCGGCAGCCTGCGACCGGTCTATGAAATGCTGGGGATTTCCCGCAAGACGCTCTACGAAAAGATGCAGAGATACGGCCTCGACAAGAAGATGGCTTTCACCGACGACCTTTCCTGATCCCGAATGGGCGGAATTCCACTCATCGCCAAACGCATTTGTTTCGAATCCTACCCATGCTGCGCTCGATGATCTCAGGAAAATCCATCAGCCGCATGTTAGCGGTTGCGCCATGATGGGTCGGCGCCAAAAATAAAGGACCCAGAAACGGCGCGGGAGGAGCTGCGTCGGCTGGCCATATTTATCCGGAGGATTTCGATGAAAACCCTGAAAGCCATGCTTGGCATGACGGCGCTTGCCGCCGTTTCGCTCATTGCCGTTTCCGCCAGCGCGCAGACCTATCCCGAGCGTACGATCACCATGGTCGTTCCGTTCTCGGCCGGCGGCCCGACCGACACCGTTGCCCGCCTGGTTGCCGAATCCATGTCCAAGGATCTCGGCCAGCAGGTCGTCGTCGAAAATGTCGGCGGCGCCGGTGGAACGCTCGGCGCAGGGCGCGTGGCGCAGGCCGAAGCGGATGGCTACACTGTCCTTCTGCATCATATCGGCATGGCAACCAGCGCGACGCTTTATCGCAAGCTCGCCTATGACACGCTGAACGCCTTCGAATATGTCGGCCTCGTCACCGAAGTGCCGATGACGATCGTTGCCCGCAAGGACTTCGAGCCGACCGACATCAAGAGCCTGATCGACTATGTCAAGGCCAACAAGGACAAGGTGACCGTCGCCAATGCCGGCATCGGCGCCGCCTCGCATCTCTGCGGCATGATGTTCATGAGTGCGATCGAAACGCCGCTGGTCACCGTACCGTACAAGGGTACCGGCCCGGCCATGACCGACTTGCTCGGCGGTCAGGTCGATATCATGTGCGACCAGACGACCAACACCACCAAGCAGATCAAGGGCGGCACGATCAAGGCCTATGCCGTGACGTCGCCGGAACGCCTGCCGGTGCTGCCGGATGTCCCCACCGCCATCGAAAGCGGCCTTGCCGATTTCCAGGTTGGCATCTGGCACGGCGTCTATGCCCCGAAGGGCACGCCGACGGAGGCCGTCGAGCGTCTGTCGAAATCGCTGCAGGTTGCCCTCAAGGACGAGAATGTCGTTGCCCGCTTCGCCGAACTCGGCACGGAACCGTCCTCGCAGGAAGACGCGACGCCGGCTGCCCTGAAGGCCAAGCTCGAAAGCGAAATCGCTCGCTGGAAGCCTGTAATCGAGGCTGCCGGTCAGTACGCCGACTGATCGTTCGATCCGCCGCCCATTAACGGCCGCTCTTTCCCTTCCGGCGGAAGAGTGGCCGTTGCAAGCGGTCGCGCAGGCTTCACGAACAAACCGCTGTCCGGCATGGCTCGAAAACTCTACGCCCTGCCGGGCAGGCTGGAAACCAAGGGAGGGGGTTCCATGAGATCCATCGCTTTCGATACGACAAACGCACTCTGCGGCGCGATCCTTATCGCGACCGGCGGGTTCTTCATCTACCAATGTCTCGGCCTCGAGCTTGGCACGGCATTCCGGATGGGGCCCGGCTATTTTCCGCTCATGCTTGCCCTTATCCTGACCTTTCTCGGCTGCGTCATTCTCGTCCAGTCGGCTCGTGTCAAGGGCGAGCCGCTGGGGCCGATCGCCTGGCGCGGCGTGTTCTTCATCCTGCCGGCCCCCATCTTCTTCGGCCTGACGGTGCGTGGCCTCGGTTTCGTGCCGGCGGTCTTCTGCACCGCCCTGATCGCCTGCTTCGCGTCGCAGCGCATGAAGCCGCTCACGGCCCTGATCGTATCGGCGGGACTGGCGATTTTTTCCGTCGCGGTCTTCAGCTATGCGCTCGGCCTGCCCTTTCAGCGCTTTGGCCCCTGGCTCAGATTCTAGGACATACCGATGGACCTTTTCAGCAATCTCGCACTCGGCTTCACCACAGCCGCGTCGCCGGAAAATCTCCTGTTCTGCCTGATCGGCGTGCTGCTCGGCACCCTGATCGGCGTGCTGCCGGGCATCGGCGCCACGGCGACCATCGCCATGCTCCTGCCGATCACCTTCCAGCTTGAGCCCGTGTCCTCGCTGATCATGCTTGCCGGCATCTATTACGGCGCTCAGTATGGCGGCTCGACGACGGCGATCCTGATCAACATGCCCGGCGAATCCTCTTCCGCCGTCACCGCCATCGACGGCTACCAGATGGCCCGCAAGGGCCGGGCCGGCGCCGCCCTGTCGATCGCCGCCCTCGGCTCCTTCTTCGCCGGCACGGTCTCTACCTTCCTGGTCGCCATCTTCGCCATTCCGCTGACCGGGATCGCGCTGAAGTTCGGCGCCGCGGAATATTTCTCGCTGATGGTCGTCGGTCTCGTTTCCTCGATCGCGCTTGCCCATGGCTCGATCGTCAAGGCGCTGGCCATGGTGGTTCTCGGGCTTCTGCTCGGCCTCGTCGGCACGGACATCTATACCGGCACGCCGCGCTTCATCCTCGGCATCCGGGAATATTCCGACGGACTGAACTTCGTTGCCGTCGCGGTCGGCGTCTTCGGTATCGCCGAAATCCTGCGCAATCTCGAAGGCGAGAAGACCCGAACGGTGCTGATGGCGAAGGTGAGCGGCCTTTTGCCGACGCGCGACGATTTCCGCAAGATGGTCGCTCCGGTCCTGCGTGGCACCGCGATCGGCTCGGCGCTCGGCATCTTGCCAGGCGGCGGCGCCATCCTCGCGGCCTTCGCCTCCTACACGGTGGAGAAGCGCCTTTCCGATACGCCCGAGGAATTCGGTCATGGCGCAGTCGCCGGCGTGGCCGGCCCGGAATCGGCCAACAATGCCGGCGCCCAGACCTCGTTCATACCGCTGCTGACGCTCGGCATCCCCGCCAATCCGGTGATGGCGCTGATGATCGGCGCCATGATCATCCAGGGCATCGTGCCCGGCCCGAACGTGGCCGCCGAACAGCCGGCACTGTTCTGGGGCATCATCGCCTCGATGTGGATCGGCAATCTGATGCTGGTGATCCTCAACCTGCCGCTGATCGGCCTTTGGGTGAAACTGCTGACGATCCCCTACTATGTGCTTTTCCCGATCATCATGGCCTTCTGCTCGATCGGCGTCTACAGCGTCAATTCCAACGTCTATGATCTCTATGCGGTCGCCTTCTTCGGGCTCGTGGGCTATGCGCTGGTGAAATTGCGCTGCGAGCCGGCACCGCTTCTGCTGGGTTTCGTGCTCGGTCCGCTGCTGGAGGAAAATCTGAGGCGAGCGATGATCCTGTCGCGCGGCGATGCGACGACCTTCGTGACCCGGCCGATCAGCGCCGTTCTCCTGCTGATCGCCCTTGCCGTGCTGGTCATCGTCTTCATGCCCACCGTCAAGGCCAAGCGCGAAGCCGTGTTCCAGGAAGAGGATTGAACGAGGGGCGGCGAGCGGCAACGCTTAGCCGCCCTCGGCCACCCGCTCCAATCAATCAAATTCATTGATGTACGAGATCAATTATATTCGCTTGAATGATGGATGGGCAGGCGGCATTATCCTTGCATGGTCGCGACCTTTTGAAAGCACTCGTTCAAAAGGAACCAGGAAATGTCATTCTTCAGTCTCGAACACTCACCGCGGTCAGGGCGCTCCGTCCTCGCCGCAAGTCTCATCGGTTTGCGTGCCCGGACCGTTGCGTCCTGGAAGCGTCACCGCGCCGAAAAGGCTCTCGCAGGCCTTTCCTACGAAACACTCAAGGATATCGGTTTTCCCGTCGCCGACGGGTCAAACAAAAACACCCCGACGCGATGACCGATCCGCTCACCGGGACGGGCGATAAGTTCGCCTGTCGCAAAACTCTAGATCTTTGAAAAGGGCATTCGATGACCGAATGCCCTTTTTGCTGCCCGCCTTTACCGCCGCTCAGGATGGCCTGTTTCCGACAGAATGGCGAGAAAAACGACGTCGCAAATTGCCAAGAAGAACGGTGCCTATCTCGGTTTCGTGGCGCTTTTCCGAGCGGTGGACAAATGATGGATCACCGGATGAACCCTTGTCCTACGCAAGATTATGATTAAATCTTGGGCTCTTCGGTTCGTTTAAGACTGATTTATAATTTAAAAAGATCACATATTCCTTCCCCGTCGCGGCCGTCCATGCCAATGTCGCTTTCAAGATAGCGCGATGCCGGGCGTCCACGTGACAAATGCGACATCCCGCGGCGCATGGAGCCACCGATGACGAAGCCTTTGACGACAAAGCGTTCCCTCGTATTCTTTCTGGTGCCTAATTTTTCCATGCTGCCTTTTTCCGCGGCGATCGAAACCTTGCGCATCGCCAATCGGATGCTCGGCTATGAAGCCTATTCATGGCGGCTGGCCTCGACCGACGGCACACAGGTCCAGTCGTCGAGCGGCATCGGCCTGGAGGTGAATACGTCGCTTGCCGACGAGCGCAAGTTCCTGGGCGGCGAGAACCGCCCCTCGATGGTGCTGGTCTGTTCCGGCGTCTATGTCGAGGAATTCCAGAACAAGTCGGTCAATGCCTGGCTGCGCGAAGTCTATAACCGCGGGGTTTCGGTCGGCAGCCTCTGTACGGGCGCCCATGTGCTGGCATCCGCGGGCCTGCTCACCGGCAAGCGCTGCGCGATCCACTGGGAGAACCTTCCGGGCTTTGCCGAAAGCTTTCCGCAGGTCGATGTCTATGCAGATCTCTACGAGATCGACGGCAATATCTATACCTGCGCCGGCGGCACCGCCTCGCTCGACATGATGCTCAATCTCATCGACCAGGATTTCGGCGAGAACCTCGTCAATCGGGTTTGCGAACAGGCCCTCACGGACCGCGTGCGCGGGCCGCATGATCGCCAGCGCCTGCCGCTGCGTGCACGCCTCGGCGTGCAGAATGCCAAGGTGCTGTCGATCATCGAATTGATGGAAGGAAACCTTTCCGAACCCCTGTCGCTGCTTGAGATCGCCGACAGCGCCGGCCTGTCGCGCCGCCAGATCGAGCGGCTGTTCCGTCAGGAAATGGGCAGGTCCCCTGCCCGCTACTATCTCGAAATCCGGCTCGACCGTGCCCGCCACCTGCTGGTCCAGTCGGCCATGCCGGTGGTGGAAGTGGCCGTCGCCTGCGGCTTCGTTTCGGCCTCGCATTTTTCAAAATGTTACCGCGAGCTCTATAACCGTTCTCCCCAGCAGGAGCGCGCAGAGCGCAAGCTGACACTGCAGACCGTGCGCTGACGCGCGCCGAATGGCGCCAATGACGCTGAAAAACCATCGCCGCAAAGCCGGCGATGGTTTTTCAATTTTTGCTTTCAGGATGCCATGGATTTGAGCACGGTCAGTTCCGAGACGATCCGGTTGCGTCCGTCATATTTTGCCATGTAGAGGAATTGGTCGGCGGCATTCAGGTAGTTGTCGAAGGCCTCTGGACCTTCGATCCGCGCCAGGCCGATCGATACGGTGATGGACAATTCCTCGTCGTCGGCCAGAATTTTCGCCTCGGCGATCTCGGCCCGCAAGGTTTCGCAAAACACATTGGCGGCAGGGACATCGAGCCCGTTGAACAGGACGCCGAACTCCTCACCGCCCAGTCGCGCCAGCAGATGCTCCTCACCCACCAGCATACGCAGCCGTTTCGCCACCGCCTTCAGCACGAGATCGCCGACCTCGTGGCCATAAGTGTCGTTCAGCCGCTTGAAGTGATCGATATCGAGAATGGCGATCGAAGTGGTTTCTCCCCGCCGCAAACATTGCTCGACGAGCCGTGGCCCCGTCTGGAAGAAGTAGCGCCTGTTGTAAATGTCGGTGAGGTAGTCGCGCGCGGCGATATTGTGGAGCGCCTGAATGCGTTTCTGGATATTGGCGACCTGGAAGACCCGGCTGTTGAACTCCTCCGGCAGGAAGGGCTTCTGGATGAATTCCGTGCCGCCGCTATGGAGGAAGCGCGCCGCATGCTGGCGGTCCTGCGTGGCGGCAAGCGCGATCACGCCCAGCGTATCCTCGCCGTGCCGCTGGCGGATTTCCGTCAGGAGGGTGTAGGCGGTCATGTCGCTCAGCGCGATATCGGTGATCACCACGTCGAAATTGTCGCTGGCATCGAGCATCCGCAGGGCCTGCGCACCGCAGTCGGCGGCCGTCACGCAGAATTGCTGCTGCTGCAGGCGGGTGAACAGTTCCGCCCGCGATGCCGCGTCGGAATCGATCAGCAACACGCTGGTCCTGACATTGATCAACGCCCGATCGACCACCGCAATCAGATGGCCGATGGACTCCGGCTGGCTCTTGATGACGCAGTCCACCACATTGCGCGACAGTATTTCTTCGCGCGTCCGGTTGTTGAAAGATCCGGTAAAGACGATGGCGGCGATATTCTTGGAGATCACATAGTCGAGCGCCTCGCAATTGGGCGCGTCGGGAAGATTGAGATCGAGCACAGCAAGGCAGAATTCGCCATCATGCCCCTCCACCGCCTCTCGCAGCGCGGCAAGGGAGGCACAAGGCATGACTTCCAGTCCGTGAGCGGCCTCCAGGCCGGATTTCAAGGCAGCGGTGAACATGCGGGAATCCTCAACGAGCAGCATTCGTTTTCCCGAATGCTTGTGCACGTTGGCTCCTCGCCCCGATGCTTTGCGAAAGCTCACCTTTGGTCAATCCCGTATTGAGCCGTGGGCGTTCCTGAGGGGCGCTGGCTCTTAGACTTTTCGTTCTGTTGGACGACGGGTCTGATCAAACAGAACGCCACCCTTTTTCCCCACACCATTCAAATCGCTGGCGCTTGCAAATTGGTTAAATGATCCGTTCGAATGACCTAAAATTGTTGTTTAATACAAGAAATCCGCATTCAGCTGCCTTGGAAATCACAGTTTCATGCTTTTCGGCGGCTTTCTGTCCCCTGCCGTCTGGATTTTCGTCAAAGTATCGAGGTTCTGGTTCACTCGGCAGTAGAATTCCTCGTTGATGAAGGGCCGCAGCATGAAGTCGTTGCCGCCGGCCTTGAGGAATCGCGCCGACAGCAGGCGGTTGGCCGATGACGAGACGCCGATGATGCGCAACTGATGCGGCCCATAGGCGCCGCGGATGCGCCGCGTCAGCTCGAACCCGTCTATATCGGGCATGTTGTAATCGGTGATCACCAGCCCGATATCGGGATGCTGCTTCAGGATCTCCAGCGCCGCCGCGCCGCTTTCGGCCGAGCTGGTGCGGAAATTGTAGCGCTTCAGCTGCGTCGTCAAAAGCGCGCGTGCCGTCGGGCTGTCGTCGACGATCAACACGTGATGCTTGTGGTTGGTCAGGAATCGGCAGACCGATTCAGCCAGCATGTCGACGGCAAAGACATTGTCCTTGATGACATAATCGACGATGTCCTTGGCAAGAATGGACTCGCGCGTGCTTTCCTGGAAGGTGCCGGTAAAGACGATCGTCGGCACGCTCATATCGATGAGATAGGACAGCGCCTCGCCATTTTCAGCGCCGGGAAGATTGATGTTCGAAATCGCCAGCGCCGCGGGAAAGGATGCATTTTCAACCGCAAACTGCAAATCGTCATAGTCGCGGCAGTTGATGACGTCGATGTCGAGAAGCTCCTTGAGGCGCTTCGAAACCATGGCGGAGAAAAGATTGGAATCCTCGGCAAGCACGATGCGATGATGCTGCAAGGATTCACCGGAATAGTACATTCCGGACACGCCGAAGAATGACATTGATCGCCTATCTGAAAAGATTGTCCCTCGAGGCCAAGCTACGCAGAAAGGTTTTCCCAGTGGTTAACCGCTTGCTGAATTAATACGGTCACAAATACCCCATGCATCGGCAAGAGCCCGCACTGCACCGCAGCAGGCGGGCGGTCGCCCCCGCCCTGGACACGGAGGCTGCCAGGCCTATTTCACCACCGCCGAGCCATTGACGATCTCTATGGTTTCATCACCCTGCAGACCAATGCGGTCGCCGCTCGGCGTGGTGATGAAACAGCCGCTCGGGCAGATCGATTCCGTGCCGCCGGCGCTGATGGCCACTTCCATGCGGCTTTCGCCCTCGACGACGACGAGCACGGCGGCCTCGCCGTCCCTGTTGGTCACGGTGGCGGACCAGGCGGGAAAAGCCGCGATCACAGTCAAGAAACAGGCACTTGCAAATATTTTCATCGCCCATCGGCGCCAAGCGCCGCCCCTTTTGCGGCTCGCGGCTCCGGACGACATGCCCGGATGAAGCGAGACACTTATTCAGCCGGCTTTAGAGTAACGCATGCCGGATGAATTGCATGATAAATATTCCGGGCCGGCTGAATAGGGGCTGAATGCCACATGCAGCCGGCATTCACATGATCTGCCGCCTTCACGGTGGTTATGCCGACGAAAAAAGGCGCGCCGTCGATTTAAACGGCGCGCCTGAAAGACTGCATTGTGATATCCGGCGCCGCCTGATCAGCTCCGCGGCTTCAAGTTTTCCGGGTCGTAAAGCGGCTTGTAGCCGACGCTCGCGACCTCGACGGGAAAGGTTTCGCCGAAATATTCCACATTCAGCTTGCGCCCCTCCTGGCAATGGGACCAGGGAAGATAGGCAAGCGCGATATTCTTGCCGAGGGTCGGGCCGAAGGCGACAGAAGTGGTGTAGGAGCGACGGCCAAGGCTATCGACAAGCACCTCGCCGGTCGCTGGATCGACCACCGGCATCGAGCCGACCGGATAACGTTTCACGCCATTCCTGTCCGTATTCTCGGTCATCACCAATGTGCAGAGCATGGCCGGCTGGTTGGCGCGCGCCTTGTATTCCAGATGCTTGGCCTTACCGCGGAAATCGGCTTCCTTGACCTTTGGACGGGCAAGATCGGCCTCGATCAGGTTGTACTGGGTGAGGAGGTCGGCGTTCTGCAGGCGCAGGCTCTTTTCCATGCGGCGCGAATTCGCGTAGGTCTCGACGCCAAAGGCCATGACGCCGGTTTCGCGTAGTGCGTCCCAGACGGCCAGGCCATCCTCATATCGCATATGCAGTTCCCAGCCCTGCTCGCCGACATAGGAAATGCGGAAGGCGGTGACCGGTTTGCCGGCGATCTCGATCTGCTTGATCGCCGCAAAGGCAAAGTTTTCCGGATCGAGACTTGTGGGATCAGCAACGACCTTCTTGAGCGTCTGTCTGGCGTTCGGGCCCCAGATACCGATGGTGATGATCTTTTCCGAGACATCGGTGATGGTGACATCGAGACCGCGATCCTCAGCCAAGCGCTTCATGTAGTGGAAGTCGCGCGGGCCGGCATCGGCGCCGTTCACAAGGCGGCAGCGGTCAGCCATGCGGAAGACGGTGAAATCGGCGCGCACCATGCCCTCGTCGTCGAGGAAGTGGGTATAGATGCCCTTGCCGATATTGCCATCTCCGCCGATCTTGGCCGCGCAGAGCCATTCGAGAAGCGCGACATGATCCGGACCTTCGATATCCACCATATGGAAATGCGAGAGGCTGACGATGCCGCAATCCTCGCTCATCGCCAGTTGTTCGGCATTGGAAACGCGCCAGAAATGGCGGTTGTCCCATTCGTTCTCGCGCACTGGTACGCGATCGCCGTATTTTTCCAGAAGATGCTCGTTGGCCGCATAGCCATGGGCACGCTCCCAGCCGCCAAGCTCCATGAAATAGCCGCCCAGTTCCTTCTCGCGCTCATGGAAGGGCGAGCGCTTGACGCCGCGACCGGAGGCGTAGGGCTCGCGGGTGTGCACCGCCGGAAAGTAGATTTTTTGCGCCGCCTCGTAGCTGCGGCCGTTGATGAACTCTTCCGTGAGCTGGTGCGGATAGAAACGGGCGTAGTCGATCGAGTTGTGATCGATTTCCGTACGGCCATCGGTCATCCAGTCGGCGATCAGCTTGCCGTAGCCCGGGCCGTCCTTGACCCAGATGGCAACGCAGTACCAGAGGCCGCGCACCTTCTGGCTTTCGCCACAGGACGGTCCGCCGGCGGCCGAAACCTGCAGGAGACCATTGAAGGAATGACCTTCATTATAGCCGAGCTCACCGAGGATCGGCGTCAGTTCCATGGCACGCTCGAGCGGCTCGATGATCTGTTCCATGTCGAGGTCGCGCTGCGACGGCGACAGCCGCGCCTCATGCTTCTCCAGGATCTCGCGCGGATGGCAGAGGCGCGGATTGTCGGTTTCGTAATAGCCCCATTCGATCTGACCACCCTCGGTGGTGTTCGGATCGCCGGTATCGCGCATATAGGCGGAGTTGCCCTGGTCGCGCAGAAGCGGATAGCCGATCTCCTTGCCGGTGCCTTCGAACTCATTATACGGGCCGAAGAAGGTCAGCGGATGATCGACCGGCATGACCGGCAGGTCCTCGCCGACCATTTCGGCGATCAGGCGGCCCCAGATGCCGGCGCAGACGACGACGTGATCGGCCATGATCGTACCGCGATGGGTGACGACGCCCTTGATGCGACCGCCCTCGACGATCAGCGACTGGGCCGGCGTATTGCCGAAGATCTTGAGCTTGCCGGATTTCTCGGCGGCATCGACCAGCTTGCCGGCAACGGTCTGCGAGCGTGGGATGACGAGGCCGGCATCCGGGTCGAACAGCCCGCCCATGACCTGGTCTTCCTCGATCAGCGGGAAGAGCGTCTTGATTTCGGCCGGACCGACATAATGGGCGCGGGTACCGAAGGCCCGGGCGGAGGAAAGCTTGCGCTTGATCTCTTCCATCCAGTTGTCGTCGCCGGTACGCGCCACTTCAAGCCCGCCTATGCGGGCGTAGTGACCCATCTTCTCGTAGAAATCGATCGAATATTGCGTGGTCCAGACCGAGAGGAAATCGTGGCTGGTCGTGTAGCAGAAGTCGGAGGCGTGCGCGGTCGAGCCGATATCCGTCGGGATGCCGGACTTGTCGATGCCGACGATATCGTCCCATCCCCGCTCGATCAGGTGATGGGCAATGGAGGCGCCGACAATACCGCCGAGCCCGATGATGACGACCTTCGCCTTTTGTGGAAATTCTGCCATTGCGTGCGACCCTGATTGGATGCTGGATTGGAGTATTGAAGGCGGACTTTAGGGCTTGCGCCGTCGGGACTAGAGCCTGTCTACGACATAATCACCATACTGCACGACCAGAGCGCAACGGCCCATGACCTTGCCGATCGCCGTTCACGTCAATCCGTTTCCGCCGTGCCGCCGACGCTGATTCTTCGGGGCCTGCGTTGCGTGCCGCTGCGCTTGACGCTGTCGGCCGGAAGAACCGTCTGCATCTGCTCCTCAGACACGTCCGGCGCCTCGATTTCGTCAGTCTCCGGCACGGTCGGCTCGGCCTCCGCTTGCTGCTTCGGGAAGGGCGCGCCGAGCCCCTCCTCGCGAAAACGCTCGTAGATCGCCAGCCGCAACTCGTTGCGCACGCCGCCGCCATTGACGATATCGGCGAGATAGACCCGCAGTTCGAAGGTCATGGTGGAATCGCCAAAGGCGCTGAACACGGCGACGGGCTCGGGGTTCCGGAGA
Source organism: Rhizobium sp. Root482 (assembly GCF_001426565.1). Taxonomy (GTDB): domain Bacteria; phylum Pseudomonadota; class Alphaproteobacteria; order Rhizobiales; family Rhizobiaceae; genus Pararhizobium. The sequence continues at coordinate 358,327 of NZ_LMFA01000001.1, forward strand.
ACCAGCGGATGCGCAGCGGCGATCTCCAGCAGCGTATCCATCACCTGTCGCGGCACGCTTTCATAGGTGACGGTCACCGGGATATCGGAGCGGCCAAGCTTGTTGCGGTGCGTCCAGTTGCCGACCATGGCATTGATGAACAATGAATTCGGCACCATGATCGTCTGCCGCTGGAAGGTCTCGATCTCGGTCGCGCGCACCGAGATGCGCTTGACGAAGCCTTCCGTCGTGCCGGTGACGACCCAGTCGCCGACCTTGAACGGCCGTTCCACCAGAAGGATGAGGCCGGACACGAAATTCGACACGATATTCTGCAGGCCGAAGCCGACGCCAAGCGACAGCGCGCCGGCCACCAGCGCCAGGCTCGACAGGTCGAGCCCGGCCGCCGAAATGCCGATCAGCCCGGCAAGCCCGAGCCCGAGATAGCCGATGCCGGTCTTGACCGAATTGCGCACGCCGGTATCGACACGGCTACGTGCCATGACATTGCCGTCAAGCCAGCGCTGGAACCAGCGCGTGACGACGAAGCCGGCGATGAACAGCAATATCCCGACAAAAATGCCGACCAGCGAGATGGTGATGCTGCCTACCTTGATCTCGGTGAAGATGCGATAGGCCCAGGCCTGGATATCGGCGATCTGGAATCCCCATTGCAGCAGGATCAGCGGTATGAAAACCAGTACCACCAGCGCATAGATGGCAAGGCCGGCGGCAAGCCCCGCCTGGTCGAGTGCCACCTGTTCCAGGCCGAAACGGCGCTCCAGATAGCGGCCGACGACCGTGTCGGCGAGCGCGTTCTGCTTGGCCACCGCCTTGCCCGTCAGGATGCCGATATACATGGTGACCACGATGGCGCCGGTCATGACGATCTGGGTGGCGATGAAGCGCGCAAGACCGACATAGCCCGAAAGTGCCGCGATGATCAGCCCGGCGCCGGCCAGAACCAGCAGCGCCGAGATGAAGCGCGGCCAAGGCTTGCCGCGGCCATCCGGCGTTTCGCCGGCGGAAACGATCGGCTTGATCAGCGCCATAGCCATCAGGATCAGCCCGGTGATGATAGACGCGATCAGGCTCTTGACGACGGTCAGGACCACCGGAGAGCCCATTGCCTCGCCAATCGCGCCGGCCAGGTAATCGAGGCCATTGACGATCGCCATGGCGAAGATCGACAGGACCAGCAGGCGCGCGCCCTGATTGGAGACGCGCACTAGGCGCCAGACATTCTGCCGTGGCGCCAGCACCGCATTGGCAAGGGTGGAGACGAAGACGAGCGCTCCGCTCGTCGCCAGCATCGCCGCAACGATCGGCGCGATATCCGGCCGCAGGACATTGAAGGACTGAAGGAAGAAATAGCTCGTCACCGCAAAAACCACCATGGCCGTAGTCGGTATCATGGTCGACCAGAAGGCGACCGACAGGCGGGTGATGTAGCCGGGCTCTCCGCTGGTTGCCTCACGATAGACAAGCGGCGAAAAAAGCCGTCGCGTCCCGACCACGAGAACAAGCGCGGCGCAAAGCGACAGGAACAACGCTCCCAGCAGTTGCAGGCGCTTGAAGCTCCAGACGAACCGGAGCCAGCTGGTGACGCTGCGCGAAAACTGCTGCCGCTCGATGTTGAACGCGACAATCGCATTGTCGAGCGTGGCACCGTTGATCGTGGTGTGCTTGAGCAGCGTATTGCTGAACAGGGCGCGCCGCGTTGCCGTAATGGTGTTGGACAATCTGGTCGCCTGGATCGAGAGATCCTCGGCGGTTCCGGTCAGCGCGTTGATTTCTCCGCGCTCGGCCATCAGGCGCTTGCGCTCCTGGGTAACGACGTCGGCCTCCGGCGGTGCATCCGCCGGCGGCGGCTCGCCCAGTTCGGTCAACCGCGCCTTGATCGCGTCGAGACGCGGCCGGGTGGCGACGGAAATCGCGATGATCTGCTTGGCGGCGGCATCGACCTCGACCTTGATATCCGCCAGGCGGATATCGTCATTCTCGGCTTTTTCGACCTGATCGGCCAATTGCTGAAGCGATTTGCGGGCGGCGTCGAGCTGCGCGCTCGTCTGCGCCTGCGGACTTGCTTCATCCGGAGGCTGGATCTTGCCCTGCGTTTGGCCCTGAGGTTCGGCGCGAACGGCCGGCTGCTGGCCGAGAGCCGGTACGGAACAGGCCAGTAACATCAGAGAAAAGGCTACAAGAAAGCGCTTGGACAATGACATGTTCTTCTCCGGCAGCAACCGCGTCCCAGACAGAATCGCAACGGGACGCAAGCAGTTGAGGCGCTGCTTAAGGCGCAGGCGCGCCGGATGCAAAATCCATTTCATGGCCATTCTTCCCTCATCGGCGGCGGACCGTCAGAATCCGGAACCCGGCTGGGTGAGGAATGTCAGTTCGGCCTGCGTCGAGGCTCGCCCCAGAATGGCGTTGCGATGCGGGAAACGCCCGAACTGGGCGACGATCTCGTGATGACGGATAGCGAAATCCAGATAATTGGCGTTGCCGAGATCGGAGAACAGCCGCACCGACTGCTCCTGATCGACGAGGTTTTCGGAATGTTCGAACGGCAAATAGAGAAACGCCCTTTGATCGACCGTCAGGCTTTTGTCCGCGTCCGCCTCCATGGCAAGCCGGGCCTCGCCCAGCGCAAGTCCGTCGGTCGCGAAGGCGAGCGGTGTTGCCCGGTATATATTGCGCGGCATCTGATCCAATAGGATCACCGCGGCAAGCCTGTTCTCAGGCGTTGCCCGCCAAACAGGAGCGACGCCCCGCGCCAGTGCCAGATGCGCCTTTCGAAAGCGCCGGTCGCATTGTTCGTCGAGCCCCGGCGGCGGGTTGAACCAATCCTGCGGTTGCAGTTCCTCGAACCAGAACGACAGGATGTCGTCCGGGCTGGCATTGTCATCAGTCTCAGCCAAGTCGGTTCCCTCTCTTCAATCACGAACGCCCAATGCCGTGCTATTGGAGACATAGAAAGTAACGTCGCCGTTTCCATGGCAGCCGGTCGGCGTTCGTTTCGCCGCCACAGTCCTACCGCCGGCACCGCAGCTCCGGCAAGGGCCTGCGGAAGTTCGACGGCGAAACGGCCGCGCCGGGCAAATGATTTCAGCATCCATGCCCACTGGGGGCAGGACTTTCTCCAACGGATCGGCGAAGGCGAAAAGTTCTGCGTTATAATATCCCACTTAATGGATAGACTATACCTGCTAACAATGGAGGTGGACATGCAAGCCAAGACACTGATGCGTTTTTTTACCGCAGCACTTCTCGCCGGCAGCATCCAGCTCGGCGGGCCGGGCATGGCATTCGCCGACACGACGCTGCTCAACGTCTCCTATGATCCGACCCGCGAACTCTACAAGGAGTTCAACGCCGCCTTCGCGGAGAAGTGGAAGGCCGATACCGGCGAGACGGTGACGATACAGGCATCCCATGGCGGCTCCGGCAAGCAGGCCCGGTCCGTGATCGACGGCCTTGGCGCCGACGTGGTGACCCTGGCCCTGGAGGCGGATATCGACGCCATCGCCGCCGCTACCGGAAAAATCCCGGCCGACTGGAAAACCAAATTCGACAACAACAGTTCGCCCTATACCTCGACCATCGTCTTCCTGGTGCGCAAGGGCAATCCCAAGGGCATCAAGGATTGGGGCGATCTGGTGAAGGACGATATCCAGGTCATCACGCCCAATCCGAAGACCTCCGGCGGCGCAAGGTGGAATTTCCTGGCAGCCTGGGCCTGGGCGCGGGATGCCAATGGCGGCGATGACGCCAAGGCTCAGCAATATGTCGCCGATCTCTTCAAGCATGTACCGGTGCTCGATACCGGCGCCCGCGGCGCGACGACCACCTTCGTGCAGCGCGGCCTCGGCGATGTGCTGCTTGCCTGGGAAAACGAGGCCTATCTCTCGCTCGAGGAACTCGGGCCCGACAATTTCGACATCGTCACGCCGTCCATCTCGATCAAGGCCGAGCCGCCGGTGGCGCTGGTGGAAGGCAATGCCGATGCCAAGGGTACCCGCAAGGTGGCCGAGGCCTATCTGCAATACCTCTATTCCGATGTCGGACAGAAGATTGCGGCGAAACATTATTATCGCCCCTTCAAGCCCGAAGCCGCCGATCCCGAGGACATCAAGCGGTTTGCGGATGTGAAGCTCGTCACTATTGACGAATTCGGCGGATGGAAGGAAGCTCAACCGAAATATTTCGGCGACGGCGGGCTCTTCGATCAGATCTACAAGCCGGGACAGTAAGATTTCATGAGCGCACGCACAGCACCGCTGTGGCAATTCAGGCAGCCGAGCGTCCTTCCGGGTTTCGGATTGGCGCTCGGCGTCACGTTGACATGGCTCGTTCTCATCATCCTCATCCCTCTTTCCGGTCTCGCCTGGCGCTCCAGCGCGCTCGGCTGGGCAACCTTCCTCGAACTCGCCACAGACCAGCGAACGATCAATGCGCTGCGCATCAGCTTCGGCACCGCGCTTGCGGCGGCTCTGGTCAATGTGGTTTTCGGCGTCATCCTCGCCTGGGTGCTGGTACGCTATCGCTTTCCCGGCAAGCGCCTGGTCGATGCCATGGTGGACCTGCCCTTCGCGCTGCCGACGGCCGTTGCCGGCATCGCACTGACGACGCTCTATGCCCCGAACGGCTGGATCGGCAGCCTGCTGAGCCCGCTCGGCATCAAGATCGCCTTCACCCCGCTCGGCATCGTCTTTGCGCTCGTTTTCGTCGGCCTGCCCTTCGTCGTGCGCACTGTCCAGCCGATCATGGAGGAAATCGACAAGGAAGTGGAGGAAGCCGCCGCCACGCTCGGCGCCAACCGCTTCCAGACGATCCGCCGCGTCCTCCTGCCGGGCCTCGCGCCGGCGGTGCTGACCGGTTTCGCCCTCGCCTTCGCGCGCGGTGTCGGCGAATATGGCTCGGTCATCTTCATTGCCGGAAATCTCCCCTATGTCTCTGAAATCGCACCGCTGCTGATCGTGATCCGGCTGGAGGAGTTCAACTATCCGGCTGCCACCGCGATTGCCGCGGTCATGCTCATGATCTCCTTTGCCATGTTGCTGATCATTAACATGATCCAGGCCTGGAGCAGGCGGAGGTACGGCTATGGCGCATGAGGCTGTTTCCAACACCGGTTCCGGCAACACCGAACTGGTTCGCGTCGCGACCTCCGAAAGCCGGTTGGCGCGCTACGGCCTGATCGGCCTCGCCCTCGGCTTCGTCGCGCTGTTTCTCGTCCTGCCGCTGGCGGCGGTCTTTACCGAGGCCATGCGCAACGGTCCGGGCGAATTCCTGACCGTGCTGTCCGATCCCGAGACCTTCGCGGCAATCAGGCTCACTTTGCTCGTTGCCGGCATTGCCGTGCCGCTCAACCTCGTCTTCGGCATCGCAGCCGCCTGGGCGATCGCCAAGTTCGAGTTTCGCGGCAAGGCCTTCCTGACAACGCTGATCGACCTGCCGTTTTCGGTCTCGCCGGTCATTTCCGGCCTCGTCTTCGTGCTGTTGTTCGGATCGCACAGCCTGGCTGGGCCCTTTCTGCAAAGCCATGGCATCCAGATCCTCTTCGCCGTGCCGGGTATCGTGCTTGCCACCGTGTTCGTCACCTTCCCCTTCGTTGCCCGCGAACTGATCCCGTTGATGCAGGAGCAGGGAACGAGCGACGAAGAAGCGGCCCTGTCGCTCGGCGCCAGCGGCTGGCAGACCTTCTGGTATGTTACCCTGCCGAATATCAAATGGGGCCTGCTCTATGGCGTACTGCTCTGCAACGCCCGCGCCATGGGCGAATTCGGTGCCGTATCGGTCGTCTCCGGCCATATCCGCGGCCTGACCAACACCATGCCGCTGCAGGTGGAAATCCTCTACAACGAGTATAATTTCGTTGCCGCCTTCGCGGTCGCAACGCTTCTCGCCCTGCTGGCCCTCGTCACCCTCGTTCTGAAATCGCTGCTCGAAATGAAGTACAGCGAACAGATCGCCGCCAGCCGCCGGCACTGAAAGGTCAAGATTTCATGGAAGTCCGCGTTCAGAACATACGCAAGGAATTCGGCCGCTTTCCGGCGCTCAACGACGTTTCGCTCGACATCAGGTCCGGCGAGCTTATCGCGCTGCTCGGGCCCTCCGGTTCCGGCAAGACGACGCTGCTGCGGCTGATTGCCGGGCTGGAAAGCCCGACCGAAGGCACAGTCTTCTTCGGTGACGAGGATGCCTCCCGCAAGACCGTGCAGCAGCGCAATATCGGCTTCGTCTTCCAGCATTATGCCCTTTTCCGGCATATGACGGTGCTCGACAATGTCTCTTTCGGCCTGACCATCCGGCCAGCTGACCGGCGCCCCTCCAACGCCGAAATCCGCCGTCGCGCCGGCGAACTGCTCGATCTCGTGCAACTGAGCGGCCTTGAAAAACGTTATCCGGCACAATTGTCCGGCGGCCAGCGCCAGCGCGTCGCACTCGCGCGCGCCATGGCGGTGGAACCGAACGTGCTTCTGCTCGACGAGCCCTTCGGCGCGCTGGACGCGCAGGTGCGCAAGGAACTGCGCCGCTGGCTGCGGGAAATCCACGACCGCACCGGTCATACCACGGTCTTCGTGACCCATGACCAGGACGAGGCGCTGGAACTCGCCGACCGGGTGGTCGTCATGAGCAAGGGGAAAATCGAGCAGATCGGCACGCCCGACGAAATCTACGATACGCCCAATTCCCCCTTTGTGTTCGGCTTCATCGGCCAGTCGAACATGCTGCCGGTACGGATTGAGAACGGTCAATTGTTGATGGGTGATCAGCCAGTCGGCGTTAGTGCCCCCGGCGAGGCGGACGGTGCCGCCCATCTCTACTTCCGCCCGCACGACATCGAACTGCTGGACGGCGAAGGCAGCATTTCCGGCACCGTGGTGGTGACACGGCGGGTTGCAGGCACCCGGCATGTCGAACTCGATATCGGCGCGACGGGCACCAAGGTGGAGATCGAGCTTCCGCCGGAAAAATTCACATCCGATCGCGCCCGCATCGCCTTCAGGCCGACCCGATGGAAATTGTTCAGGACGTAGTTTTGACCGCCGGAGCGGCGAGATAGTCGACCTTCAGTTCCAGAAGCAGCCGCACGATTGGAAAGTGATCGGCATTCTGCACCTCGATCTCGAGCGCCTTTTCCGGATCCTGCGGCAATCCGTCGAGCGCCATTTCGGCCAGAACCACTTTCGCCTGCCTGACGGCGGATAGGAGATCCGGAAACTCGAATCCATCGTCGGCCGGAATGGTGCCGTCATTATCGACGACCTTGAAATAGAAGAGAGCCATGGCATTTTTCCCGTGTCGGGACAAAAGCCTGAAAGACGAAAAGGTTGCCTCGGGAAAAAATTATCCTGACATGCCGATCATGTCATAGTGAATGGCATCGAGCGAAAATCGCGCTACACTGCACCGGTCCGAACCGTTTCACGGCTTTGCAAGGACAGGTAATTCCACCTTCAGGAGGAGGAATATGATGGCGACCCACAGCCCCTATGCGGATGTCCTCTGCTCGGAGGACATCGACCTGATGCGGCTGGTCTTCGAGGAATTCTGCAGGACGCATCGGAAACCGGGCTCCGATGAGGACATGCAGAGATGCGCCTCCACCATCATGCGTCTCTACCGGGCCGGCGAGCGCGACGCTGCTGTGTTGAAGAGGGCCTGCGAAACCACCCTGCAGCGCGACCTGGTGATCGACACGGCAACCGCGAGCCACTGACGCCTAGTTGGTGTCCTGCGCAGCATTTTCCGGGCTGACGACGAGCGGGTCAGGCGGCCGGGTGCTTTTCGCGCTTTCGTCGGGAAGAAAATACTGAACCGCGAGAATGCTCAATATCGACCCGACGACGACGCCGATAACGCTGATCATCAGTGTGCGGGACGTCATATCGAGCTCCGATCTCGATGCTTCCTAAAATCACTTACAAATATCAATCTTGGAGGCTTTCCGAGGCGCGATGCAACCGGCCATGGGCATTCATCTGTCCATGGCCGGCATGTGGGCTATTGATAGACGTAGACGATTCGGCGGCTTTGCGGATCGACCAGCACGGGCCGGTCGTTGATCCGCACATAGCGATACTGATAGTCGGGAACCTCGGTCATCACCATGTCACCCGGCAGGATCGTACCGACGGCGATGTCACCCTCATAGGTCACGGTCGCGATCGGGCTGCTGTCGATATAGGTGCGCACTTCGGCTGGCGGCACGATGACGCCGTTGGCGTCCACCGTCCCGATCAATTCGTCACCCGGGGCCGGATCGGCGGCGATGCTGCCGGTACGCTCATAGGTGACGACGGGAATGCCGAGGTCGGTCCGCCGTTCTTCGACGATCACCGCGGCGCCGCCCAGATCCATGGTCAGTTCCTGCGCATAGGCCCAGCCGCGCATGCCGTTGACGTCGATGCGGCACCAGCCCTGACCGGCGAGGCACCCGTCAAGGGCGGCCGAACTGCCGCGCGTGGCGACGCCCACCGACGGATAGTCGGTACCCGGCCCGGAATAGACGGTCAGATCGGTCGCCGTCGTCGCCATCATCTCGGCCTGGGCAAGCCCAGCGCCGGAAAAAAGCATCGCACCCGCGAGCAAGGGCCTTGAAATCCAACGCATATATCTTCTCCTGCTAGAACACTGCATCCCAAACGCCCCGCCGCCCGCAAGGTTCCCTCGACGCGCACGAAGCCGGGCGCCGTTGTGCTCGCGACTTGTCGTTCAACAGGAATGTGAATAGCGGTCAGCGCTGCATCAGATCAGGTCCACCAGGATAGACTGATCGTCATCGCGGCGTACGGATTGAGGCTGGATCAGAAAAGGCCGATTACCCTGCTGAAAATTCAAGAGGCACAAGAAAATCATCTTGGAAAAGAAATCTGGTGGGTGATCACGGGCTCGAACCGTGGACCCGCTGATTAAGAGTCAGCTGCTCTACCAACTGAGCTAATCACCCGTCCAGAACCGCGTTGCTGCGGTCTGATGGGGCGTATAATGGCCTTCTTGGAGCTTGTCCAGTTCCCGACGTCATTTTCTTTGGCGAATTGACAAAAAAATACAGAGCGGCGGTTAGAGCCTGTTTTTCAAAGATAAAGTTCGCCCGCGGCGATCCGGACCGCCTGCCCGCCGATCCTTGCCGCGGTAATCTCCCCACCGGCGACATCGACATGGAGATGCAGGAAGGACGGCCTGCCCATCTCGACGCCCTGCTCGACCAGCAGGGGATGGTGGCCATCGGTCAATCCATCGAAATGATGGATGGCCCCGGAAAGGGCAGCAACCGCCGCCCCCGTTGCCGGATCCTCGCCAATGCCCATGGCAGGCGCGAACATGCGGGCATGGAAACGCGCCATGTGGTTGACCCCGCCACGACAATAGAGATAGGCACTGGCCAATCGACCTTCCGCCATCGGCGCCAGCCGCTCCCATAGCGTGGCGTCGAAATCGACGGCACCCGCGGCGGCAAGGTCGTGTATCGGGATCGTCACGAAGGGCACGCCGGCGCTCCAGAAGGAGGGCACGTGGTTTTCAAAACCGATCTGCGTCGCCTTGAGGCTGAGCGCGTCGGCGATCGCCTGCCGGTCGAATTTCGCGGCGAGTTTCACCGATTTGCGTGGCAGGTCGAACTCCGCGAAGGTCGCGGCCGATGCCCTTGCTCGCACCGCGCAGCGCACCGGGCCGACATTTTCCTCCAGCACCTGGACGAGATCGTAATTCCCTTCGCCTTCGCCGCCGCGCGAAATTTCCGCCAGCGCCACGGCGGCGCCAACCGTCGGGTGTCCGGCAAAGGGCAGTTCATGGTCCGGCGTGAAGATCCGCAGGCGCGCCGCATGTGCAGGATTTTCGGGCTGCAGGATGAAGACCGTTTCCGACAGGCTGAATTCCACAGCGATCGCCTGCATCGCCGTCGTGCTCAGGCCATCGCCGTCGAACACCACCGCCAGCGGATTGCCTTCAAGCGGCCTGGCGGTGAAAACGTCATAGATTGCATAGCGTCGCGCCACGATGAACTCCCTGTCTGTTGCCTTTTCAAGACCTTGCACGACCGGCGCGGACCGGCAAGCAAAAGCATTACGGCCGATTGTTGAAAACCCAGTCGAGAATCGGCGGCATGAACGGCGGATAGGCATGCCGCTCCGGCGCGGCATCGCGGATGGCAAACGCCTCATCGATCTCCGGCTCCGGATCGCCGGCGATATGCGCGGTGATACGCCCGATCAACGTGTCGGCGGTTTCCTTGAACCGGTAGAGCCGCAGCACGGCGATCACGCCGTTTTCATGCAGCGCGTGAAAGCCTGACACCGAGACCGCCTCGGCAAGCACCAACCCGGTCTCCTCCAGCACTTCGCGCGCCATGTTGCCGTCGAGGTCGCACATCCCGTCGCGGACATCCTGCGGGTCGAGAGAGCCGGCGGCACAATAGACGCGGCCGGGATTGGCGGTATGCCCGCCCATACGGATGGCGATCACCGCGCCATCGGCGGAAAGGATCACCGGGAGGCCGAACAGATGGATCGCCGATGCCGCCGGGCGCGTCTTCCGCCAAAGAAGGAAGGTGGAGTAGGAGACGATATGCGCCTCGCCGGAAATCGCGCCGTCGCCGATATGGACAAAACGCGGCAGCAGCATGCGCCCGTCAAAGAGGGCCGGATTGGCGGCGATTTCCTCGGCCCAGTTCTGCGCGACCTGCGCCCGATTGGCCGAAAAATAAGGATGTGGCGCATCAGTCACGCGCAGATCGATGCGTGATACCGGAAAGATCACCCGCTCGCCGGGCCATTTGGATATGTTGCTGGTCGGCTGCGGCTGGGGATCGTCCATGGGCATCACAGATCGAGCGACATGACGACCGGGCAGTGGTCGGACGCCTTCGGCCGGTCCCAGCCGGTCCGCGGATAGCGCTCCACCTCCTGTCCTTGCGGAAAGATCGTCCGATAGGGCTGGCCGGCGCGAATGATCTCCGGCACGCTTGCCGGATTGCGCTTGGCAAGTGCCGGCGACAGCCAGATATAATCGAGCTGGCAGAGGTGCCGTTCTTCAGGCCCGCGGCTGTGGAACAGCGTCCAGCGGTCGAGTTCCGGTCGCCGCCGCATGGCGTTTTCGGCAAAGCCGTCGCGGCTGAAGACGTCTAGGGCGCTGACCGCCTCGCGGCGCGGCACGAAGCGGTAGCCTTGGCGCCGGTCGCCGAGCACCTCAACCCGTTCCTGATAATCGTTCATGTCGCCGCAGATGGCAAACATCTTGCCACCGGTGTTGCCGGCGCCGAAACGGGCCTCGACGATGCGCCGGACGGCGGCGGCCTCGGCCGTTCTCACCGGCATCGTCGCCATGCGCCCGTCGATCCCGTCGCGGGCCGGACCCATCGATTTGAAATGGACGACAAACAGCGTGAAGGGCCGCCCGCCGATGCGGAAATCCAGCTCCAGGCAGTCGCGCCGGAAGATGCGATCGCCGGGCACGTTGGTGTCGGCAATGGCGTTGTCGAAGAGGCCGAAATCCGCATAGGTGGCGCCGGCATGGGAGGTGACCCCGACGCATTCGATCGTCTCGCCGTCGCGGGTCTTTTCGCGCACCAGCACGGCGACGTCGATGCCGCGGCTGTCATTGCCTTCGATCAGGTATTTCTGCCGATAGCCATTGCCGACCATGCGATAAAGATAGCCATATTCGAAGGCCTGCAGCGCCGCCATATTGTCGGCCTCCTGAAGGCACAGGATATCGGCATCGCAATCGGCGATCGCCAGCGCCGACATCTGGCGCGTATCGTCCGTATGGGCGATGGTGCGGGCCGATTCCAGCCGCTCGTATTCGTCCTTGTCCTTCACGTCGAAAAGCCGCAGGACGCGATCCTGTTTGGTCTGGTTGCGAAAGCCGGAGAAATCGAACCGGCTCATCAGGTTCTCGATATTGAAGGTGGCAAGGCGAAGGGACATCAGAGGTTTCCGTATGCAATCCCCGGACTTTAGCCATTCGCCCGGAAAAGTCGAACGGCTTTCCGCAGGCCAGCGCGCCCAGACCATAATCTGTCGGCCCGAACCAAATTTGGGGTGATCGCCAAAGCACGAACAATCGATCTTGTTGTGCCGTTTCGAATGCGCAACATCGCGCCACCACCGAGCAAGGGGAATTCGATGAGCAAGACGACGACATGGGGCACACGGCTGCGCTATGAGTTCGACAAGAGCATGGCGGCCGGGCCGATCGCGCTGATCGGCTGGCTGACGGTCATCTCTCTTTTCGTCATCGTTGTCGCCGGCGCTTTCCTTGCGTTGACCAGCATTGCGCCCGAGGGCGGCGAACCCATGAGCTTCATCGAGGGCACCTGGGGCTCGCTGATGCGCACCTTCGACGCCGGAACCATGGGTGGCGATGCCGGCTGGAGTTTCCGCGGCGTCTCGCTGTTCGTCACCGTCGCCGGCATTTTTGTCTTTTCCGCCTTGATCGGCGTGCTCAGCTCCGGCCTCGAAAACAAGCTGGAGGACCTGCGCAAGGGCCGGTCGCAGGTGCTGGAAAACGACCAGACGATCATCCTCAACTGGTCACCCTCGATCTTCGACGTGATTTCCGAACTGGTCGTCGCCAATACCAGCCGCAAGAAGCCGCGCATCGTCATCATGGCCAACAAGGACAAGGTGGAGATGGAGGACGAGATCGCCACCAAGGTGGCCGATCTGAAGAATACCAGAATCATCTGCCGCAGCGGCGACCCGACCGATCTCTACGATCTGAGCATCGTCAACCCGCAGACATCGCGCTCGGTCATCGTGCTCTCGCCCGAAGGCGACGATCCGGATTCGCAGGTGATCAAGAGCGTCCTGGCCCTGGTGAACGACCCCAACCGCCGGGCAAAGCCCTATCAGATCGCCGCTGAAATCCGCGACGGCCGGAATGCCGAGGTCGCCCGCATCGTCGGTGGCGCCGAACTGCAACTGATCCTCGCCGACGACCTGATTTCGCGCATCGTCGTCCATTCCAGCCGCCAGTTGGGCCTCAGCGCCGTCTATTCCGAACTGCTCGATTTCGACGGCTGCGAAATCTATACGCTCGAACAGCCCGAACTTACCGGCAAGAGCTTTGCCGCCGCCGTCATGGCCTATGAGACCTCGACGCTGATCGGGCTCTGCGACGCGGACGGCAAGGTGCATCTCAACCCGGCGCCAGGCCGCATCTTCCAGCCCGGCGAACATGCGATCATCATCGCCGAGGACGATGCCGCGATCAGATCGGGAAACCACGAGATCCGCATCGAGAAGGATGCCATCCTGCCGGTTGCGCCGCGCGAACAGGGGCCGGAACGCACCCTGATCCTCGGCTGGAATCGCCGTGGCCCGATCATCACCTATGAATTGTCTCGCTATGTGGCGCCCGGTTCGCAACTGACCATCGCCGCCGACACGCCGGAACTCGAGGTGGAAATCGGCGCGCTGAGGGTGGCGGGCGCCAACATGGCCGTCGATTACCGCATCATCGACACGAGCAGCCGCGCCGATCTCGACGCGCTCGACGTGCCCGGCTACGATCACGTGCTGGTGCTCGGCTACAGCGATCACATGGCCGCCCAGCCGGCCGATACGCGAACGCTGGTCACGCTTTTGCAATTGCGCAAGATCGCCGAACAGGCCGGCCGCCATATCAGTGTCGTCAGCGAAATGACCGATGTGCGCAACCGCGAACTCGCCGAAGTGACGCGCGCCGACGATTTCGTGGTCAGCAACAAGCTGGTCAGCCTGATGCTGGCACAGGCTTCGGAGAACGAGCGCATGGCGGCGATCTTCGACGAACTGCTCGACGAGGACGGCTCGGAAATCTACATGCGACCGGTCAGCGATTATGTGGCGATCGGCGAGCCCGTGACCTTCTACACGCTCTGCCTTGCCGCCCTGCGTCGCGGCGAAGTGGCCATCGGCTATCGCCGCCAGCGCCACACCGACGATCCGCGCAAGCTTGGCGGCGTCATCGTCAATCCGCCGAAATCCGAAAAGCTTCTCTATGACGAGAAAGACCGGGTGATCGTGCTGGCGAGGGACTGAGCAAGCGCGCAGACGGATCAGATCGTCGTCAGCAGCAGGCTCGTTTCCGATTTCGAAACCCCGTCCAGTGCCCGCACATGGCGCAGCACGCGATCGAACTCGGCGAGATTTTCCGTCTGGATTTCGGCAACGAGGTCCCAGGCGCCATTCGTCGTGTGCAGCGCCCGGATTTCGGGAATGCCGCGCAGGGTATTGACCAGGGCGACGGTTCTTCCTCCGGTAATCTCGATCAGCATGATGGCGCGCACCTCATGCGGGTCGCTAGCGGCCGTGATCCGCGCACTGAAGCCGGCGATAACGCCTTGCGAAATCAGGCGGTCGATGCGGTTTTGAACCGTCCCACGCGATATTTTCAACATGTCGGCGAGCTTCGAGACCGAGGCGCGACCATCCGATCTCAGGATCGCCAGCAATCGCCGGTCGGTATGGTCCATGGCGCCCTGCCCTCCTCGCATTCGCCTTAAACATTCTGCCAGCAGGGCATATCATTCTGCTGGATTTATCAAGCATATTCCCAACATATTGCCATTTCGCTTCATTCTGTCGCTCGCTAGAGTTTGCCTGTCCGGACCAAACCGGCACAGCTAAAACCGTCAGGGGAATTTCATGCCAGTTGCAGACCGCCCGCCCACCCTCTCCTCCCTGTCGCGCGCCGGACAATTGTCCGTCGAAATGACACGCTGGCCAAGCGTGACGGAAACCGACGACGAGGCGGCCTTCTCCGGGCGGCTGATGGCGCTTCTGGCTGCCACGCCCTATTTCCAAAAACATCCCGGCAACCTCCTGGCGCTCGACACCCATGGCAAGCCGGCCCGCCAGAACGTGCTGGCGCTGGTGCGCGGCAAGGGGCGCCGCTGCCTGATTCTTGCCGGCCATTTCGATACGGTTTCGATCGCCAATTACACCTCGCTCACCTCGCTCGCCTGCGAACCGGAAGAGTTGACCAAAGCATTGATTGCGGAACTGCGCGAAAAAGCCCGCACGCCCGCCGAGGAAAAGGCGCTCACCGACCTTCTGAGCGGCGATTTTCTCGCCGGGCGCGGGCTACTCGACATGAAGAGCGGGCTTGCGGCCGGCATCGCCGCGCTCGAACGCTTCGCCGAACTGGACGAACCGCCGGGCAATCTCCTCTTCGTCGCCACGCCCGATGAGGAGAACCGCTCGCGGGGCATGCGGGCCCTGCGCGACGCCCTGCCCGCGATCGCCGAAAAATTCGATCTCGATATTGTCGGCGGCATCAATCTGGATGCCAGCGGCGACGATGGCGACGGAGAGGAAGGCCGCGCCGTCTATCTCGGCTCGGTGGGAAAATTCTCGCCCTTCGCCTTCGTCGCCGGCCGGCCGACCCATGCCGGCTATGCCTTCAACGGCGTCAGCGCCCATCTGATCGGCGCCGAAATCATGCGTGCCATGGAAGGCAACAGCGCGCTCTGCGACGAGGCACATGGCGAGGTCTCGCCGGCGCCGGTCTGCCTTGAAGCCAAGGATGTCCGCCACGGCTACGAGGTCACTACGCCAGCCCATGTCTGGCTGTCCTTCAACTGGCTGACCCATCGCCGCACGCCGGAAGAGATGCTGTCGCAGTTCCGCGAGATCGTCGAAACCGCGATGCAAACGGCGCTGGATGCGCAGGCGCGTAATGCCAAGGCCTTTTTCGAGCGGCAGGGCAGCGGCCACGCGGTCATTCCCGACGGGCAGGTTCTCGCCTATGCCGAATTGCGCGATCTCGCCTTTGCCCGCGGCGGACAGGCGGCGCTCGCGCGGCTTTCCGCTCTCGGCGCCGAACTGGCGGAGGATGACGATCCGCTTGCGACCACCCGCCGGATCGTCGCCGCGACGCTGGCCGAGGCGGGTCTTGAGGGACCGCTGGTCGTTATCGGATTTTCCACCCTGCATTACCCGCGGGTCCATCTCGACACGGCCGGCGCGCCGGGCCTTGCCTTCGAGAAAAAAGCCGTATCGGCCGCCCGCAAGGCAGCAAGCCGGCACGCGACCAGCATCAAGACCAAGCAGTTCTTCGCCGGCATTTCCGATATGAGCTTCTTCGGCCACCGACCGGCCGAGGGACAGACCCGGCTGCTGTCGGACAACACGCCCTGTGCAGCCTTCGTCGATGAGGAACGGGAAAGGCCACTTGCCTATCCCGTCGTCAATATCGGCCCATGGGGGCGCGACTATCACCAGAAATGGGAGCGCGTCCACATGGCTTACGCCTTCGATGCGCTCCCGGACATCATCTACGAGACGGCCTTGGCCTGCCTCGAACCGGAGGCCTAAGCGGCAGCCGATTCCCTGGCGATCAGGGCGCCGAGCCTGGAAATGCCCTCCTCGATCATCGCCTCGTTGGCGCAGGAGAAGCTGACCCGGCAGCTATTGGCGCCGGAGCCATCGGCAAAGAAGGCCTTGCCCGGCACGAAGGCGACCTTCGCGCTGACCAGCGACTTGGCAAGCAGGTCGGCGCCGTCCATGCCGGCGGGCAGCGTCAGCCAGACGAACATGCCGCCCTGCGGTTCCGTCCAGGAGACGCCCTCAGGCATGTATTTCTTAAGCGCCGCCAGCATGGCGTCGCGACGCGTTTTGTAAACAGTGCGGATCTTGTCGACCTGCGCGTCGAAACCACGCTCGGCAACCAGACAGATCGCCATCTGGTTGATGGTGGAGGAATGCAGGTCGGCCGCCTGCTTCATCAGCACCAGCTTGCGGATGACCGTATTGGAGGCGCAGACCCATCCGACGCGAAGGCCAGGCGCCAGCGTCTTGGAGAAGCTGCCGCAATAGATGGTCCGGGTATCGTTGATACCGCCCTTGCGGGCAATCTCGAGCGCCAGCATCGGCGGCACCGTCTCGCCGTCATAGCGCAGCGACTGATAGGCGGCGTCCTCGATCAGGGCAATATCCAGCTCTTCGGCAAGATCGAGCGCCTTTTCGCGCGCGGCAAGATCGAGCGTCTCGCCCGTCGGATTGGCGAATTCGGCCGACATATAGGCGAATTTGACCCGGCCACCGGCTTGCACCGCCGCGTCGCGATAGGCTTGCGGCGTCCGGTTGCCGGAAGGCGAGAGCTGGTCATAGGTTGGTTCATAGGCATTGAAAGCCTGTAGCGCGCCCAGATAGGTCGGCCAGGTGACGAGCGCCGTATCGTTGGGCGAAAGGAAGAGCTTGCCGAGATAGTCGAGCGCCTGCTGCGAACCGGAGGTGATCAGGATATTCTCGGGCTCGCAGGGGATACCGATGGCGCCCATGCGCCCGGCAAGCCATTGTCGCAGCGGCAGATAGCCTTCGCTGACGGAATATTGCAGCGCCGCGCTGACGGTCGGGCCGCCAAAGATATCGGCATAGGCCGTCTTGAAGGCCTCGTCGGGAAACAGCGCCGGGTCGGGAATGCCGCCGGCAAAGGAAATGATGTCGGGCCGGTCGAGCAGCTTCAAAAGTTCGCGAATTTCCGACGCACGCATCCGCGAAGACCGCGTCGCGAAGATATTTTCCCAGTCCAGCATGAAAATTTCCTCAGATAATGCTTCTGGCCGAGCACAGCATGCCAGCTTTATTTAGTCAACAATACTGACCTATATTTTGCCGGCGGGCTGTGTTTTCGCCTTGGTATTAAAGGCGAGGCGGCGTCGCTCGGACAAGAGCCAATAGCACCATTACCGGCGGAAAATAACATCAGGAAATAGGCCGCCAAAGGCTACGCTGCGACGCATCAAGCAGACGCCGACCGCTTGTGAAAGGTCCGTCCCTCCAAACGCCAATGCGGTCGCCCCCGCAGAACGATCCGCGCGGGCGCGCTATCTGGCATCGATCATTTCGCCCGGAAAGCGTCAGGATTGGCCGATCAAAATAATGGTGTCATACCGCAGGCAATTACGGCGCCCGGCAGGTCAGCCCGCCGAACCTCTCGCCTCACCCGGAATACAGGTCCGCACAGAGCTCCCGCAGCCTGTTCTTCTGCACTTTTCCCATGGTGTTGCGGGGAAGGTCTTCAACGAAGATCACCCGTTTGGGCTGCTTGTATCGGGCAAGGCGATCCGCCAGCCCGTCAAGAATACTCCGTTCATCCAGCGTCGAATCCGCCCGTTTGACGACCACCGCAGTTACACCTTCGCCAAAGTCCGGATGCGGGACGCCGATGACGGCGCTTTCGATGACGCCTGCCAGTTGGTCGATCTCGGCCTCGACTTCCTTTGGATAGATGTTGTAGCCGCCCGAGATCACCAGATCCTTGCCGCGCCCGACAATGTGCACATAGCCGCGATCGTCTATCTTGCCGAGATCGCCGGTAACGAAGAAGCCGTCGGCCCTGAATTCGGTCTGGGTCTTTTCCGGCATCCGCCAATAGCCCTTGAAGACGTTCGGACCCTTGACCTCGATCATTCCGGTCTCACCATCGAGGAGCGGATTTCCGGTTTCCGGATCGGCGATGCGAAGCGAGACGCCCGGCAGGGGATGACCGACCGTACCGGCAATACGTTCGCCATCATAGGGATTGGACGTGTTCATATTCGTCTCGGTCATGCCGTAGCGCTCGAGGATCGCCAGACCGGTCATTCTCTGGAAGGCCCGGTGCGTCTCGGCAAGCAACGGGGCTGAGCCGGAAACAAAGAGCCGCATATTGGCAGCCGCCTCCCGCGTCAGTGCCTCCTGCTGCGTCAGCCGGACATAGAATGTCGGAACACCCATCATCACGGTCGAGGACGGCATGAGCCGCAAAACCTCGTTTGCATCAAACTTCGGCAGGAAGAACATCGAGGCGCCGGAGAGCAGGACCACGTTGGATGCCACGAACAGGCCGTGCGTATGAAAGATAGGCAAGGCATGGATCAGCCGGTCGCTGGCGCTGAACTGCCAGTAGTCGCAGAGCGTCGATGCGTTCGAAAGCAGATTGTTGTGCGTCAGCATCGCGCCTTTCGAACGGCCCGTCGTGCCGGACGTGTAGAGGATGGCTGCGAGATCGTCCGCGCCTCGTTCCGCGTCGGGGAATTCGGGTTCCTCCTCCCGCGCCAGATCCATCAATGAACCGCCACCGCTCTCGTCAAGGGTTTCGACACGGGCGTCGTGGCGTGTGGCGACGGTGGTCACGCCTTCAAGCGTTTTCGGCTGGCAGACCACCAGCCGCGGCTCGGCATCGCCGATGAAATAATCGACTTCCGTCAGCGTATAGGCAGGGTTCAAGGGCAGGTAGACGGCACCCGCCCGAACACAGGCAAGGTAGAGCATCAGCGCCTCAGGGCTTTTCTCGACCTGCACGGCCACCCGGTCGCCGGGGCGCACGCCAAGCGCATGGAGGGCCGAGGCAATACGGCCTGACTGATCGAGCATCTCTCCATAGGTCAGGACCCGTCCTTCCGCCGTCTCGATGAAGACGGCATCCACGCGCGCGGCGCGGCGGATGGCATCGAACAGATGATTGCTCATTGACTGAACTCCTTGCTGCTTTTCTTCTCGCCATCATCGGTGGCCTTGTCTTTTGAACTGGTTGTGTCTTTTGAACCGGTTGTCCCGGCTACCGGCACGAGGCTGCGCGCGCCCTTGGCTGCCGGCACCAGCCGGCAGATCGCCTGTGCCGCCACCACCTCGCCCCGGCCGGCAAACGCCTCGTGATTGGTCTCTATGTCGTCGAGCTTGTAGAGATAATTCACCATGAGACCGAACGCCTGGCGCATCGCTCTCGAAGACCGATCGCCAAGAAAATTGATCCGCTCCAGTCGCGCGCCATTGCCAAGATGGAACCGCGCCACCGGATCGACGACCCTGCCTTGCGGGTTGCGGGCACGGATGAAATACCAGGCGGCGGCGGCCGTCATGATGGGCTGAGCGGCAGCCACCGCATCAGGCCGATCCGCCCAATCCGCCTCCTCCAGCACCGCGAGCCTGGATTTGTCCGCCTCGCTCAGAACCTCGGAGGGTTCAGATCTGCGTTCACGGGAAAGCCAGGCCGAGAAACCGGGCACCGGCGAAAGCGTGACAAAACTGTCGAGCTTCGGCAATTCGCGCCGGAGGTCCTCGACGACCTGCTTGATCAGGAAGTTGCCGAAGGAAATGCCACGCAGGCCTTCCTGGCAATTCGAGATGGAGTAGAAAACAGCGGTTGTCGCCTCGGAGGCCTTGATCTCCTTGCGGTCCTCCTCGAGAAGGTCGGCGATGTTGCCGGGAATGTCACGCGTCAACGCCACTTCGACAAAGATCAGCGGGTCATCGACGAGTTGCGGATGGAAAAATGCAAAGCAGCGACGGTCTTCCGGCGCCAGTCGCCGCCGCAGCTCGTCCCAACCTCCGATATGGTGCACCGCCTCGTAGCGAATGATCTTTTCCAGGATATCGGCAGGCGTCGACCAACTCACCGGCCGAAGGACCAGAAAACCGCGGTTGAACCAGGACGAGAACAGATGCGCAAAATCGGAATCGACCGCCTCGAGATCGGGATTGTCCACCTTCAGCCTGAGCAGCGTCTCGCGCATCCGCACCAGCGTGGCAATGCCGTTCGGCGCGAGATTGAGACGGCGGATCAATTCCTGCCGGCGGGGTTCAGCGGCCACATGCAATTCCAGCAATGCCGCCGGGCTCTGATCCGCACGATAGGCCTCTATGGCGTTTTCCAGGCGCTCCATTCCCGGCCCGAACCGCTGCAGCAGCGTTCTCATGAATTCGTGCTGCATGGCCGGGTCGAACTGCTGCCAGCGGCCGAGAATTTCCTCGGCAAGAGCCATGCCGGAGGCTTCTCCCCGGCTTGAAAGCAAGGTCTCGCACAGGCTCTCCATGTGGCGGAGCGGGTCTGTCCCTTCGTCGCGCGGACCAAGGGACAGAAAGCGGCGGCCGCGCTCCGTTATGCTCTGAAGCATGTCGCCGAAGAACGACGTCGTGTTCATTCGACCACTCCGAGCATCTGATTGGGCAGCCATGTCGCGATGTCGGGGAAGAGGCAGAGAATGAAGATGGCGAGGAACATGACGAGCACATAGGGAAGCGCGCCCCAGAGAATGTCCTTC
Source organism: Rhizobium sp. Root482 (assembly GCF_001426565.1). GTDB lineage: Bacteria > Pseudomonadota > Alphaproteobacteria > Rhizobiales > Rhizobiaceae > Pararhizobium. The sequence continues at coordinate 379,322 of NZ_LMFA01000001.1, forward strand.
GTCTTGATCGTCGGGGCGATGGCGTTGATGACGAAGAGATTGAGACCGATCGGCGGCGTGATCAGCCCGACCTCCATGTTGATCGTCAGCACGATTGCGAACCAGTAGGGATCGAAGCCGGCCTGGGTAACGATGGGGAAAAGCATCGGCGCCGTCATGACGATGACGGCGACCGGCGGCAGGAACATGCCGCAGACGAGAAGGAAGACATTGATGATCGCCATCAGCACCCAGCGATTGACCTCCATGTCGGCGATCACGGTCGCGACCGTCTGCGTGATGAAGAGTGAAGAAAGGGCGAACGCGAAGAGTTCGGCGGCGGCCATGATCATCATGATCATGACGCTCTCGCGCATCGCCGAACCGAAGATGTTGGCGACCGGACGGAACCGGAAGAGACGGTAGGCGATGACGACGACGAGCAGCGTCAGCAGCGCGCCGGCGCCGGCCGCTTCCGACGGAGTGGCGATGCCGCCATAGAGCACGTAGAGCGTACCGGCGATGATGACGAGGAAAGGCAGGATACGCGGAAGCCCGCTCAGCTTCTCCTTCAGGTTATAGCGGACCGAGCGAGAGGAAAACTCATAACCCTTGCGCTTGCAGTCGATGATCGCCCAGGCCATGAACATGAATGTCAGCATGATGCCGGGAATGACCCCCGCCATGAAAAGCCGGCCAATCGAGGTTTCCGTCGCGATCCCGTAGACGATGAGGGTCACCGACGGCGGTATCAATATGCCAAGCGTGCCGCCGGCCGCAATCGAGCCTGTCGCAACCGACGAGGGGTAGCCCCGCCGCAGCATTTCGGGGATGCCCATCTTCCCGATCGCAGCACAGGTGGCGGGCGACGAGCCGGTCATGCCCGAAAAGATCGCGCAGGCACCGATATTGGACAGGACGAGGCCGCCGGGCACGCGGTTGAGCCAGCGGTCAAGCGACGAATAGAGGTCCGAGCCGGCCGGCGACGAGGCGACCGCCGCCCCCATCAGGACGAACATGGGGATGGAGACATAGGCGAGATTGGCGATACCGGAAAACATCGTGTCGCCCAGTATGTAGAAGATATCGATCCCGCTTTGCAGATAGAGCGCCACGAAGGCTGCCAGGCCAAGCGCAAAGGCGATCGGCATGCCCGTTCCGAGCAGAATGAAAAGAGCTGCGATGATCAGCAGGCCGGAAACGGTCGGGCTCATAGGGTCGGTCCCTTCACTGAGGTATCGTCATTGAGAAGTCCGGTCGGCAGTTCAGAGGCCAAAGGTGAATGGTTCTCCGCCACCAGCGCTTTTCCGGATAGCAGGACAAGAATCTCCGCGACATATTGCAGGCAGAGCATCGCGAAGCCGAGCGGAAGCGCCAGCAAGGGAATCCAGAGCGGCGGCGCCCAGACGCTGGCGTGTTTCCAGTTGCCGAGCCAGGCTTCGTGGAACTGGATCCATGTCGCGATCAGCATGAGCGCGCAGAACAACAGGCCGAGAAAACTTCCGACCAGGTGGAGTCGGGCACGCGCCTTCTCCGCGAGCAGCAGTTCGATGACATCGACGCCCACATGCCCGCCCTTGAGCAAGACATAGGGCGCGCCGATGAACATGGCGGCGGTTGCGGAGAAAACGACGAAATCGGTCTGCCAGATCGTCGGCTCCCGGAACACGTAGCGCATGAGGATCATCTGGCAGACGACAAGCATTGCCGCGATGATCAGGGCCGTCGACAGGGCCGCGAGCGCGCGGGACAGATTGCCGACAACCCGGATATAGGCCTTGACCATTCGGATATCCTTATCTGCAAAGGAGAGAACGGCGCGACCAGGCGCGCCGCCGTTCGTTCGGCCTATTTTACGGCCAGGGCCTTCTCGATCAGCTTGTCGCCGTCGGGCACCTTCGCGGCGAAGTTCTTGTAGGAGGATTCCTTGGCCACTGCGAGCCAGGCATCATAATCCTCCTTCGACATCTCCACCACTTCGACACCCGCCTTCTTGTAGGCGTCGATCATCGTCTGGTCGCCCTTGCGAACCTCCTCGTTGAAAAAGGCTTCGGCTTTCTCGCCGGCGGTAAGGATCGCCTTTTGCTGCTCCGGCGTCAGCCCGTCGAAAATCTTCTTGGAGACGAGAACGGGCTCGTACATGAACCAAAGCGCATTGTCGCCGGGCGCCGTCAGGCATTTGGCATGTTCGAACAGTCGATAGGAAACGAAGCTTGCCGACGAGGTGTTGGCCGCGTCCAGAACGCCGGTCTGCATGCCGGTATAGATTTCCGAGGACGGCATCGACGAAATCGAGGCACCGGCCGCGACCAGCATCTCCTCGAAGGCGGGGCCGGCGGCGCGAATGACCTGTCCCTTGATCGTTTCGGGCGAAGTGATGCAGCTTTTCTTCGATGCAAAGGCGCCGGAAAGCCAGGCGTCCGAAATGACGATCGCCCCGGCATCCTCGATCACTTTCTTGATGTCCGTCATGAATTCGGAATCATTGAGGCGCACGGCCCGATCGAAGTTGCCGACCAGGCCGGGCATCAGCGTCGCCGAGAAGATCGGGTAGCGGCCTGAGGCATAATCAAGTGGAAACGACGTCATGTCGAGAAGCCCGCGGGTCACGGCATTCCATTGATCGTTCGGCTTGTAGAGCGAAGAACCCGGGAAAACCTGGATTTCCAGACCGACATTGGCGGCCGCCACATCGCGGGCGATCATCTGCACCATTTCGTCGCGAATATCCCCTTTTCCACCCGGAAACTGGTGCGACGCCTTCAGCACGGTCTGCCCCATCGCGGTACTGGCCAGCAAACCACCGATGGCGGCGACCATCGTCACCCTCAACATATGTGCGTAATGTTTCATTTTTTCCTCCCTGGTATTTCGGCCCTCCAGCCGAACTGGCAGAATAGTGGCGGCATATTGCGCACAAAGTCAATATTTATGTATACAAGAATACTAGTAGGTGCATACCTGCGGAATTCGGAGTTGGAATGTCTGAGAATACCCATCAGAAATTGCGGGACGAAATCGAGAACGGCATCGTCACCGGTGTGTTCGAACCCGGCGAACGGCTCGACGAGGTACAACTCGCCAAGCGCTTCGGTGTCTCGCGAACACCGATCAGGGAAGCACTCATGCAGTTGAGCGCGATCGGCCTCGTCGAAATCCGGCCGCGACGGGGTGCCGTCGTGGTCGATCCGGCACCGCAGCGCGTGTTCGAGATGTTCGAAGTGATGGCGGAAATGGAAGGCATGGCGGGAGCGCTTGCCGCCCGCCGCCATACGGAAGTCGACAGAGATGCCTTGCTTGCGGCGCATGCCAGTTGCGAGCACTCGGCCGCCAGCCAGGATGCCGACGCCTATTATTACGACAATGAAGGGTTTCATCTCGCGATTTATGCAGCGAGCCACAGTAGCTTTCTGGAGGACCAGTGCATCGCCCTTCACCGCAGGCTGCGCCCCTACCGGCGTCTTCAACTACGGGTGCGAAACCGAATGAAAGTCTCACTCGACGAACATGCGGGCATCATAGCGGCGATACTGGCAGGCGATACAGAAAACGCTCGCAAACGGCTACGCGATCATATCGTCGTCCAGGGCGACCGCTTCAGCGATCTTATGCAGATTTTGCCAAAGGCCCGATGAGGAAAGGGATTTTGCAAGCCGGAACAGGTCAGATGACGCTGTCGGCCGGCTCGACAACTGTCCATTTCGGCTTCGGCACCGCACTCAGGAGCGCCTGCGTATACGGATGGCGAGGGGAAGCGAACAAAGCTTCGGTCTCATTCTCTTCCACGACCCTTCCGTTCTGCATCACAAGCACGCGATCCGCAAACGCACGCACGATGGGCAGATCATGCGTGATGAAAAGATAGGACAAGCCCAGGCGCTGCCTCAACTCGCTCAGAAGTTCGATCACCTGCATCTGGATCGAAACGTCCAGCGCGGAAACGGCCTCGTCGCAGACGATCAGTTCCGGATCGCTGGCAAGCGCCCTTGCGATGGCGATACGCTGTCTCTGTCCTCCGGAAAACTGGTGGGGATGACGGTCTGCATGCTCTGCCTTCAAACCGACAAGCTCCAGCAATTCGACCACGCGATCGTTCCAGCGCGCACGTGGCAGGATGTCCCGATGGATCACCAGCGGTTCGGAAATGATTGCGCGCACATTCATCCGCGGATTCATGGAGCCGAACGGATCCTGGAACACCATCTGGACTCGCCTTCGGAAGCCGTTGAGTGCCTTGCCTTCCAGCTGGAAGATATTGTCCCCGGCAAACAGCGCCCTGCCCGATGTCGGATCGTTCAGTCGCAGAAGCATGCGCGCGATGCTGGATTTTCCAGACCCGGATTCGCCGACAATTCCAAGTGTTTCCCCACGACGCAGGACAAAGCTGACATCGTCAACCGCCTTGAACTCGATCTTGGGCGAAAAAAGGCCGGCATTCAGCATATAATGCTTGCTGAGGTTTTCGACCTGCAACAATGTCTCGCCCTCGACCGCCGGGCGCGGATGGCGCCTCCCCGAGCTCCCATGCGGCACCGCTGCCATCAGCCGGCGGGTATAGGCGTGGTCCGGATTGGTGAAGACCTCCTCGGCCTTGCCGCTTTCTACAACCTTGCCGCCATTCATGACGATGATACGATCCGCCATGACCGCCGCCACCTCGAGATCATGGGTAATCATGATCAGTGCCATGCCGGTTTCCCGCTGCAGGTCACCAAGCAGTTCGAGGATCTGCGCCTGGACGCTGACGTCGAGCGCGGTCGTCGGTTCGTCGGCAATCAGAATGTCCGGCTTCAGCGCGATCGCCATGGCGATCATCACGCGCTGCCGCTGGCCGCCGGAGAACTGGTGCGGGTAATAGTCGATCCGCGTTTCCGGCTCCGGAATGCCGACTCGTTGCATGAGCTGAATGACCTTGTCCCGCACTGGTCCTTCCGCGCCCGCGTCATGGCTCTCGAAGACCTCGGCAATCTGCCGGCCGACGGTGTAGACCGGATTGAGATAGGCGAGCGGATCCTGAAAGATCATGGCGATGCGCCGGCCGTTCAAGCCGCGACGGCCCTCCTCATCGAGGTTCGACAGGTCCGTTCCGTCGAATATGAGCGAGCCGGAGACGATATCGCCCGGCGGGCAGTCGATCAGGCCCATGACCGTTCCGGTGCTGACACTCTTGCCGGACCCGCTCTCGCCCAGGATGACCAGCGTCTCACCCGGGCAGACATGGAAAGAGACGCCGTCCACGGCGCGCACCGGGTCACCTTCTGACAGAAAGTCCACAGTCAGATCGTCGATCTGGAGAATGGGTGTGTTCGCTCCGGTCATCGGGGAGCCTTTCGCAGCGATTGCAGGCGCCAGCGCTGGAGCGGATCGGCAACGGTCCGGGCCCAACTGGCGAGGATGTTCAGGGAAAGGGTCGTCAGCAGGATGGCCAGTCCGGGCCAGAAGGCGATCCACCATGCGGATGCCAGATAGCCGCGACCGTTGGCCACCATCGCACCCCAGGTGAAATCCGGCGGCTGGATGCCGAGGCCGAGGAAGCTCAAGGAGGATTCGGCCAGGATCACGGTCGCGAAATCGATGGCCGCGATCGTCACCAGCGTCGGAAGAACGAGCGGCGCGATATGCCGGAACAGGATGCGGCCGGAGCTTGCGCCCATGGCCAGCGCGGCGCTGACGAACATGCGCTCGCGCAATTCAAGCACTTCCGCTCGCGCCGTCCGGATAAAGATGGGCATGCGCGTGATCGCCAGGACGATGACAAGGTTCGTCATGCTCGGTCCAAGCGTATAAAGCACGATCAGTGCAAGCAGAAGCGAGGGAAAACTCATCACGACGTCGGCCAGCCGCAGGATGACATGGCTGTACCAGCGCTCCGAATAGCCGGCGACAAGCCCGAGCATGCCGCCGACGAACATGGAGAAGAACACGGCGGCGGCGGCGATGCCGAGCGTGTTCTGCGCCCCGACGATCAGCCGCGCGAGAATTGGCCGGCCGAGCGTATCCGCCCCGAGAATGTAGATGAACCCCTGCTCCAGCGAAAAAGGCGCCAGGTTGCGCTGCCTCAGGCCAAGCTTTCCAGCCGCCTCGCCGACCAGCAGCGGACCGAACACCACGCAGACGATAAGCAGGAGAAGGAAGAACGCCGCGCAAAGGGCCAGCTTGTCACGCCTCAGATAGATCGTGAGCTGCCGCAGATTGCCGGGCGTCCTTGTGGAGGGCATTAGAATATCGACCATTGTCGCCTCCCTCAGTAGCGAATGCGCGGATCGAGAGCGACATAGAGAAGGTCGATCGCGATGTTGACGATGAAAATGGCGATGGCCGTCACGAGGATCGTCGATTGCACGACGGCGAAGTCGCGCTGGATGATCGAGTCGATCATCAGCTTGCCGATCCCCGGCCAGCCGAAAATCGTTTCGACGACGACCGCGCCGTTGATGAGGCCGGTTGTGAGATCGCCGGCGACGGTGATGACCGGCAGCAGGGAGTTCCTGAGCGCATGACCGAAGATGATCCGGCGTCGCTTCATGCCCTTGGCACGCGCCGTCTTGATATAGGGGGAGGCGAGCACGGAGATCATCGTGCCGCGCACCACCTGCACCAGAAGGCCGAACGGGCGAAGCATCAGCACGACGATCGGCATGATCCAGTGCAGCGCCGTACCCGTGCCGGAGGTGGGAAGCATACCGAAGCCGACGGCAAAGACGAGAATGCCGACGATCGCGATCCAGAAATCGGGCGTGCTGGCGCCGGCCAGCGATATCAGGCTGACGGCGCGGTCGAACAGGCTTCCCGGGCGGGCTGCGGCCAGCGCGCCGAAGATCACGGCAAGCGTCGTCGAGAGCGTGATGGCAACGAAGGCAAGCTTCAGGGTTGCCGGGAACGCCTCGAGCGCCACCTCGATCGCCGAGCGGTTCTGGCGCAACGACTGGCCGAAGTCCAGGGAAAGGAGGTTTTGCAGATAGTCCAGGAACTGCACGTGGATCGGCTGGTCCAGGCCGTTCAGCCGTGCAAAGGCTTCGCGAGCCTCGAGGCTCGAGTCGAGAGGCAGATAGAGCGCCGACGGGTCACCGGTCAGGCGCGTGAGGAAAAAGACAAGTGTCAGCAGACCGATCACGGAAATTGCACTGTGATATGTCCGCCGACCGATATAGCCGAGCATCATGCGGAGCCTCTGAATTCATCTGGAGTGCATGCGAGCGCGGAACTCGGTTCCGCGCTCGCATTTCGTCGTTTTGACTCAGTTCTTGAGGCCGATATTTGCAAGCGGGATTTCGCTGTTGGTCGTGATATCCGGCTTCCAGTCGAGACGTGTTCCTACCCGTGTATAGCCAATCATGTGGAACATCGGAATGTCGACAGCAAGGTCATCGTGAACCTTGTTGAAGATCGCCTTGAACTTTGCAGTGCGGTCCTCACCGGTCGCGGCCATGGCATCGGCGACTTCCTTGTCGAGCGCGACATCGTCCATGGTCGAATAGCTGCCTGCCGAACTGTAGAAAATCGGGATCGTGAACGCCGCGTCACCCTTATTGTTGTCATGCATCATCTGCAGGAGGTTCGGCCCACGCCCTTCCGGGAAAGGCTTCTGCAGGTAGCGCAGCCAGTCGTTCACATCGAGCATTGTGAGCTTCACGTTGAGGCCGACATCCTGCCACATGGCCATCATGGCTTCCATGGCTTCGGCGCCGTTCGGATAGATGCCGTTGCGACCGATCAGTTCGATCTCGGTATCGACCGGGACACCCGCGGCCTTGGCTTCGGCGATCAGCGCGCGCGCCTTTTCGGCATCGAAGGCCCAAGGTGCCAGCGTGTCGTCATGACCATTGATGCCCTTGACCGCCATCTGCGAGGCGCGCTGAGCATCCGCGCCGAACAACTGGGCGAGGCCCTCCCAATCGATGGCGAGGTTCAGCGCCTTGCGGATCCGGACGTCATCGAGGGGTGCGAAGCCGGCATCGATGCGGATTGCGGTGGTTTCGGAATTCAGATAGGCGAAATCCGTTTCCGGATTGGTCGCATCCTGGATCGCGATGGACGGCGTCAGGTCGGCCTCGCCGGTTTCCACCATGGCCGCGCGGATCGAGGATTCCGGACGCCACACATAGCTGGCCTTGGTGATGGACGGCTTCTCGCCCCAGTAACCGTCGAAGGCCTCCAGAACAACGGTTTGCTGCGTAAAGCTCGAAAGCTTGAATGGCCCCGTGCCGACCGGGTCGTTGACGGCCTTGTCGGCCGGCGTGTTCGGCGAGACGACCATGATCACGCTCAAGAGCGTCGGCAGAATGGGCTGGGGCTTATCCGACTTGATTTCCACGGTATGGTCATCGACCGCGGTGACGGTGAGCTTGGCATCGCCGAACTTGGCCATGTTGCTGCATGTTACCTTGCCGCTCGTCATGCGTTCGATCGAGAACTTGACCGCCTTCGCGTCGAACGCGGCGCCGTCCTGGAATTTCACGCCCTCGCGCAGTTTGATCTGCCAGGTATTCGGGTCGGTCTGCGTCCATTCGGTCGCAAGGCCCGCCGTCGGCTGACCGCTGGCCGGATCGATAATGGTCAGCGGTTCGACGACATTGCGGCTCAGGATTTGGCCGACATTGGTGATGATCGTGCCGCAGGGTTCGAGATTTGCCGGCTGTTCCGACAAAACGATGTTGACTTCGGCGGCATTCTGCGCGGCGGCCGAACCGGTCCAGCCGGCAATCGCGACAGCCCCGGCGATAATGCGAATAGACGTCCTTCTCATTGCATTCCTCCCAGATGAATTATGAAGATATGGAGACTGGCGCCATCCTCCCGGCGCCAGCCCGGCTTTCTGCTCAGCCGCGAGCGGCTGTGATCAGGTCCCGCAACATTTCCCGCTCCTCGCCAGTGAGGTCCACCAAGGGCGGACGCACAGGACCGGATCCGTATCCGACGAGATCGACACCCGCCTTTATGATCGAAACGGGATATCCAGCCTTGCGATCGCGCAAAGCGGCAAACGGGAAGAAGAACGTCTGAAGAATCCCCTCCATGACGGCCCTGTCGCCGGCGCGCATCGCGCGGTAGAAGCGCACCGCCAGATCCGGGACGAAATTGAAAACCGCGGAGGAATAGGTGGTCACACCGACCCCGTTGAAACCTTCCGCGAAAAGCTCGTGCGTCGGCATGCCGCCGATATAGCAGAGCCGGTCGCCGAGTTTGGCTGTGACATGGCGTACGAGATCCACCTTGCCGGTTCCGTCCTTGAACCCGATCAGGTTGGGGCAAGCCTCTGCCAGACGGGCAACCGTATCGGCATTCGCGACCGAATTGGCGCGATTGTAGAGAATGACGCCAAGGCCTGTTGCATCGCAGACAGCCTTCACATGGGCAAAGATGCCTTCCTGGGGCGCCTCGGTCAGATAATGCGGCAGGAGCAGGATGCCGTCGGCACCGGCTTTTTCGACGATCCTTGCCGTCTCGATGGCAAGCGACGTGCCATATCCGCAGCCCGCAACAATCGGAACCTGGCCGGATACGTCCTTTGCCGCACGGGTGACCTCACCCACTTCCGCCGGTGTCAGTGAAAAGAATTCGCCGGTGCCGCCAGCGGCAAACAGGGCGGCAGCTCCAAAGCCCGAAAGCCATTCCACATGCCGGCGATAGCTGTCCAGATTGAGCTCGTAGTCGGACGTGAAATGCGTAACCGGGAAAGACAGGAGCCCCGAACCGACTTGTGACTTGATTTCTTCAGGCGACAATGAATTTCCTCCTTGCGCCTAGAATGGCGCCGGAAAATTCATATGATGACTTTTTCTTGTAGTCAACCGATGTCTTGGTCTTTTTTATCCTGCCTCCACGACGTCAGCGAGCGATATCGCTTGATACCGGTGACGAGATGGCGGCGCATGGCCTCCCGCGCCCGGTCCGGATCGCGCGCCAGAATGGCCTCGGCGATCTCCCGATGCTCGAGAAGGATGGGCTCGTCCCGGCTGGGCAGCGGATCCACTCCACCCATGACCGTGCGAAACTTCACGCGCGGGATCATGCGCCGGCCGATATGCTCGAGAAAGGTGCGGAAGCGCGCATTGTTCGTTGCCGTGGCGATTGCCATGTGGAACTGGAAGTCCGCCTCGTCCGTTGGCTTGCCTTCGGCGACAAGGTCCGCGAAGTGCTCGACCTGCGATACGATCTCGGCCTCTTGCGCCGGGGAACTCCTGACTGCGGCGAGCGCCGCCGCCTCCACTTCAATGCCGATGCGAAGCTCAAGTTCCTCGATGATATCGGAGATCCGGTTCGTTTCCGCGGTAAAAAGCCTGAGCCCTGGATCGACCTGCCGCGGCCCGATCACGAACACACCAGACCCATGGCGGGATTCCACCATACCGTCGGCGCGCAGCGCGGCAATCGCCTCGCGCACCACCGTCCGGCTGAAACCGAACTTGTCGACGAGAGCAGGCTCGGTCGGCAGTTTATCACCCGGCGCATAATAACCCGCCTCGATTTGTCCTCGTATCGCCTCTGCGACCTGAGACGATAGGGACGGGCGACCGCCCGCCTTCTTCACGCTGGGCAAAGCAAACTCTCCACACCTGCTTGGACCGGAGTCATAATATGATGACCACCATCAATTCCATAGCATCTTATGGGATTAGCGACAGCGGGTACAGGGCTGGCACAAAAAATCATCGCCGATCCACTGCCGGCGGCGCGCCGAGCGCCGCTCCAATATCGGCTTTATTCCGAAATGGATTGTTTTGTCGCAGCCAAAGCCCTGGCTGCGCCGATCCGGCGCATCGAAGGCTGCGTGCATGCCTGGCCGCCGTCAGGGAATCTCTTGCGACCGAAATGCCGGGCGCGAAGCAGAAGTCCCAACCTCCGGGACTTCTGCTGATCGCGGGCGGATCTTTAGCCGCCGAAGCCGAAGCCGATCGGCATGTCTTCGAGGGTAATGCCGGAGGGCTCCAGGCTCTTGACGATCCAGGTCTGGTTGTTGCCGATGCGGCGATTATATTCGGCCCAGGCCGAGACAAAGCTCTTGAAGGTTTCGTCTGCTGAATAGTTGAGCGCGATGACCGACGGGGTGGACAGAACCGGCGTCGGAACTTTGACTTCGCCGATGCCGGGAGCCTTCTTGGCGATGACGAGGCCGTTCAGCATCGTGTTGACGAGGCCGTCGGCCTTGCCGGTGGTCACGGCGACGATCGCCTCGTCACGCGTCTTGAAGCGCAGGATATTGGCCTTCGGCAGATATTGCTGGGTGATCAGGTCCTGTGCCGAACCCATGTCGACCGCAAATGTGTATTTCGGGTCGTTCAGTTCACCCCAGGTTTTGTTATCGACCTCCTCCTTGGAGGAAACGATGACGAAGCTGTTGTAATAGGTCGGCGCGGAGAACGACACCGACATGGCCCGCACAGGGGTCGCGGTCACCGCAAACGCCATATCGACCTTGCCGCTCTGGACGTCGAGGATCGCATTCGCCCAACTGGATTCGACGATTTCGAGCTTAACGTCCAGCGTCTTGGCGATATCCTTCGCCATTTCGATGGCAAAGCCCTGCCATTCATTGCTGCGGACGTCCTTGTTGAAATACGGGACCTCATTCAGGATGGCCGGGACGCGCAGAACGCCCCGCGCCCGGATGTCGTCGATCGTACCGGCAGATGCCGATGTTCCGAGCAGAGACATGGCAACGACGGCTGCACCACATAGGCTTGTAAAAAGTTTCATTGTTCAGGACCTCCTAAGTTCCCCGGTCTTCTTTGCGTTCACAAGATCCCGGACGACCAAGCGTCCGAGCCTCATGCCACCATCAGCCTATTCCGTAATCGACCGTGAACAATGCTAGAGACCGCGACGCCCTTATCTCATTTTTTGTATGTCGGACGTTCACAGGGCCATCTGGGCAAGTTCGCCGGCAGGCGGCGGGTCCAGCACCGTTCCGACCAGTTCGCGCTGGCAATCCTCGTAGAGCTGCTGCACCGCAGGGTGCTTCTGAAGGAAGCCGGCCGTGCCGAAATAGACCCGCACCTCCGGCAGGTTCGACAGTTTCACGCTGCGGATTGCTGTCTCACCCGGCTGCACGCACCAGGACGGGATGATCGAGAAGCCGAGTTCCTCCTCCACACAGCGCATGACACTGGAACTGCCTGAAGTGGAAATTGCCGGCTGCACGATGGCGCCGTTGCGTCCGAGGAAGTCGACCGCGAAATTCCGGAGCGTCTGGCCCGGCTCGTAGGTAATGAAGGGCCGCCCTTCAACCCATTCCGGAATGTCCTTCTGGGACGGAGGTTCGCCCCAGGAATGGGGGTAAACGAAACTCAGGCGATAACTGCCGAGCAGCCGCTGCGGCACGACCGGGTCGCCGAAATAGCGCTCCGAGATGCAGACGTCGAGGCTGCCGTTCTTGACGAGTTCGGCAAGCACGGTGTCGCGCTCGTAGACGGCGAACTCCATATCCGGAAAGCGCTCCCGGAAGGCGGCCAGCACGCGCGGAAAGAGATAGAAGAAGATCGCCTGCGGCATGCCCACCCTCAAGGACGAGCGCTGACTTTCGATGAGCTTGCTCAGCCGCTCCAGCATGATGTCCAGCTCGGGATGCAACAGATTGTAAAGAGCGCGCCCGCGGGGCGTGAGGGCAATGCGTTTGGCGCCCTGCTCGGAATCGATCAGTTTGCCCGCCAGCAGTTGCTCCAGACGCCGCACATGATTGGCGGCCGACTGGTAGCTGAGGTTGAGTTCGCGTGCGGCGCCGGAAAATGAGCCGTGCCGGGCGACCTGGTAGAACGTCTGGATGAGTGTGAGGCTGATCTGCGCCATAGGGTCTTCTTTCGCCTTTTCTCAGGAATAGGGAACCTCGGCGGAGGAACCGATACAAAAATCATGGGCAGGCAAGGCCGTCATCTTGTATCGACGGGACACCCTGCCCGCCACCAATATTCATCTCATGAAATCGATCCGTTTACATGAGATATCCGGCTCGCCACCGTCCACGGCGATCGTCATCGGCTCCGGCATCGTCGGAGCGGCCACCGCCTATTATCTCGGCAAGCGCGGCGTGGCGGTACATCTGCTCGAGGCCACCGCGCCGGCAGCCGAGGCCTCGGGCGCAGCCGACGGTGCCGTTTCCGTTGCCAGCAAGCGGCCCGGCACGATGATGACCGCTGCCCTGCGTGGCGTAGCTCTCTACCGGGACCTCGCGCGCGATGGATTGCTCGCCGACCTCTACAAGACCCGCTCGACCTTCATCATCGCCGCGAGCCAGGCGGAATGCGAACTGCTGGAAAAACATCGCGAAGCGCTGCTGGACGCGGGCGTGAAGGCCGTGGCGTTGTCCCGGCAGGCCCTCCAAAAACGCTTCCAGGTTCTTTCTCCCAACGCGCTGATGGGCGTCGAGGTCCACGACGAGGGCCACGCGATCGGCTATGAGATCGTTCATCGGCTGGTGAAGGCTTCCGGCGCTTTCGTACATCGTGACACGCCTGTCCGCGAATTCGTCGAGGCCGGCGGCCGTGTCGCCGGTGTCGTCACCCCGAAGGGCGTCATGACGGCGGATGCCATGGTGATTGCCGCCGGCGGCGGGTCGGCAAACCTGCTTAATCTGGACAATGTCCTCATCCCGCGCAAGGGACAGCTTCTCGTTACCGAACGTGCCCCGGCGCTCAACCGGGCCATGCCGGGGGCGATCATGTCGGGTCGCTACCTGCTCAGTAAGGGCAGCCAGAAGGGCACCGGCGCGCTCCCGTCCCGTGGCCTCGGCCTCGTCATCGACCCGTTGCGGACCGGCCAGTTCCTGATCGGCGGGACACGCGAGGACTTCGGCGACCGGCAGACTAACGACATCGACGCCGTCAGGCGCATCCTTCTGGCTGCGGTCGACCTGGTGCCCGGCCTTGCAGACGTCCGGTTGCTGCGCAGTTTTGCCGGCGTCCGCACCGCCGTCATCGACGGACTGCCGCTCATCGGCCGCCTGCCGGGGCGCGAAAACGCCTATGTGGCAACGGGTTTTGAGGGCGACGGCATCTGCCTTGGCCCGCTCACAGGAAAGACGATCGCCCAAATGATCTGCGGCGAGACACCCGAATTCGATCTTTCCGATTTCGACCCGGCCCGTTTCATGGCCGGCAAGGTTGCCGCATGAACAGTTTTCGCTTCCTTTCCAAAAACATCCCCTTCAACGAGGGCGAAAGCATTGCCGCCGCTCTTGAAGCCGCTGGCATTCGGCAGTTCGGCAGGGACGCTGTCGGTCACGAGATTCGTTATTTTTGCGGCATCGGCGCCTGCCAATGCTGCCTTGTCCGCATCGACGGCGTCATCCGCGAAGCCTGCGTGACGCCGGCCCGCGCCGGGGCGCATATCGAGCTGGTGGGAGCGGATCATGAATGAGCGTGACGTCATCGTGATCGGCGGCGGCCCTGCCGGGATGGCGGCAGCGATCGAAGCCGCACTCGCTGGCCTGTCAGTCGATCTCGTCGAGCAACGCCCGACGCTCGGCGGCGCCATCTATCGGCAGCAGGCAGATGGCGGCACCTCACCCGTGCAATCGAAGATGGCGCGCCAACGGTTTGCAAGGCTCTCCACGGCTCTCGCGGGTATATCGGCCAATATGCGCTTCTCCTCGGTCTTCCTTGGGCTTGATGCCGATGGTTTCGTGCTCATCGAGAACCGGCAAATCGGGCGGATCGAGCTGATCCGCAGCCGTGCCATCATCGTGGCGACCGGTGCCGTCGAACGGATATTGCCGCGCCCGGGTTCGGAACTGCCCGGCGTTTCCACCGCCGGCGGTCTGCAGGTCATGCTGAAGGAGACCAGCCGCGCGCCGCAGGGCCGCGTGCTGCTCGCCGGCAACGGCCCGCTGCTTCTCGCCGTCGCCGCCCAGTTGATCCGTCTTGGCAATCCGCCAGCCGGGATCGTCGAAGCCGGCGATCCCTTACGCGCCGCCGCCCTTTCCAATGTCGGGCTTCTGTCTCACCCTGCCTTGCTGGCGGAGGCTGCAGTCTATCTGAAGGATATCTACCGGGCCGGCACGCCGTGGTTCAGAGGCACGCGCCTCACCCGGATCGAGAAAGTGGATGGCGCCCTGCAGGCAACGCTTTGCGATCGGCACGATGCCGTCAGAACAATCCTGGTCGACCGAATAGGACTGCACGACGGAATCCAATCCAACCGGATCGGCCTCCCCGCCGAGCAAACGCGAACAGGCAGCGCGCCGGTCGTCGTCAGGGCCGGCGATTGCCGCGAGGCGCTCGGCGCCGTTGCTGCCGAAGCGGACGGGCGACGCGCCGGATTGCTTGCGGTCTCATTGCTTTCCGGCATCGCCACGGACATCAGCGTTGCCGAAAGAGCAATCGCCCGCCAGCGCCAGGCCCAGGCACTGATCACCCGGAGCTTCATGCCGGTGGCCGGTGGCTCACATCTTGCGTCGCTGCCGGACGAGACCCTTCTGTGCCGTTGCGAAGGCCGCACTGTTGGCGATCTGCGGCAGCTACTGGATCGCCCGGACCCGATTTCCGACCGCGAAATCAAGCACAATGGGCGCTTTGCCATGGGCCTTTGCCAGGGCCGCTTCTGTGCCTCGAACGTCGCCGAACTCGTCGCCCTCCTGCGTCCCGACGCGTCCAAACCCACACCCGACGGCCTGACCGGTCAGCGCTGGCCGATCAGACCCGTTTCCATCGGCGCCCTAACCCGGGCCGCCCCCGAAGACAATTGTGAAGACTAAGAGGTTCCCATGACGTTCGCTCAGAAAACGGCTGTTATCCGATCGACAGAAATTGCCGTACGCAATCCTTTCGATGAATCCGTGGTCGGAAAGGTGGCCGAGACCAGCGCTGCCGCCATCGACGCCGCTGTCGCTCGTGCGAAAAAAGCCCAGGCGGATTTCCGCCGCTCGACACCGGCGGTCCGTCGCGCACTTCTCAATGCGCTGGCCGCTGAAATTGCCGGCGATGCGGAACATCTGTCGCGCATCATCTCCAGTGAGATGGGCAAGACGATCCGCGAGGCCCGCAACGAGGTGCGTCGCGCCCAAAACACGTTGAAGCTGTCCGGCGATGCCGCCACATTTCTCGACGGCGAGGCCCTCCACTGCGCCATCGTCGAAGGCGGGGCGGACCGGCTTGCGACGATTACCTATGAGCCGGTCGGGGTCGTCGGCGCGATCACACCGTTCAACTATCCGCTGAACCTTCTCTGCCACAAACTCGGCCCTGCGATCGCCGCCGGCAATGCCGTCGTCGCCAAGCCCTCGCCGAAGGCGCCGCTGGCGGCGGCCCGCCTTTGCGAACTGGCGATCAAGGCCGGTTGGCCTGAAAACCTCTTCCAGATCGTGCATGGCGAAGCCGAGGCGGCAATCGCGCTTGCGCGCTCGCCGATCAACCTGCTTTCCTTTACTGGCGGTCCGGCTGCGGGACTTGCGCTCAAGAACGCCAGCGGCCTAGTGCGCTGCCTGATGGAGCTGGGCGGCAATGATCCGCTTTTCGTGATGCCTGATGCCGATCTGGACAAGGCGGTCGCAACCACGATCGGCCACCGTTTCGAGATTGCAGGCCAGAGCTGCGCCGCCGTCAAGAAACTCTATCTCCACAAGGATATCGAGGCGGTCTTCACGGAAAAACTCCTTGCCGCCGTCGATGCGGTCGAGTTCGGCGATCCCGCCCGAGACGATACCGACATGGGAACCGTGATCGACCTTGCCGCCGCCAAGGCGGTTGCCGCGCGGGTCGATGCGACGATTGCAGGCGGTGCGAAACTGCTTGCCGGCGGCACCCATGACGGAACCGTCTTCGCCCCGACAGTCATCTCCGGGATCGAACCCACCTCGCCGGTAATCGCCGACGAGACGTTTGGCCCGATCATCGCGATCCGCAGCTTCACCGATGCGAAACAGGCCATCGACGAGGTCAATGCCGGAGAATTCGGCCTGCAGGCCGGTGTGTTCACCAACGACCATGCGCTGATCAAGATGTTCTCGCGCGATCTCATCGTCGGTGGCGTCATGATCAACGAAGGGCCCGACTTCCGGGCCGAGCACGTGCCTTTCGGCGGTGTCAAGCGCAGCGGCCTGGGCCGTGAAGGCGTACGGATCGCCCTGCGCGAAATGTCCGAAACGAAAGTGGTGATCGACTGAGGAGAGAGATGATGCGCATCGGCATTCTTGGAGCGTCCGGTCGGGTCGGCACGCAGCTCATTGCGGTCATCCTCGCCAATCCCGGCCTTGAACTTGCGGCGGCGCTCGTCTCACCCTCGTCCAGACTGGTGGGGACGCCGGTGGCCGGGAGCGGCGTGGAATACCGCGCCGCCGATGCAGCCATGAACAGCCGTTGCGATGTGATGATCGATTTTTCGACCCCGGCTGCAAGCCTCCACCTGCAGCAGCAGACCGCCATGAAATCAATCCCGATGGTGATCGGGACAACCGGGTTCACCACGGACGAGGAACAGCAACTGGCAAGCTTTTGCGCCTATCGACCCATGCTCATCAGTGCCAATTTCGCCCGTGGCTTCGAGGCGTTCAAGCAATCCGCCCTGTCCTTCGCCCGGCAGATGCCGGGCGGCGAAGCCAGGGTGGTGGAGACCTATCATGCCCGCAAAAAGGCGGATCCATCCGGAACGTCCCGGCTGCTTGCTCGATTGATTGCCGAAGAACGCGGCCGTGCGATGGGATTTGCCGCGCCGGATGTCGCGATCGACGTCCATCGCGAGGGAACCGTCGCCGGCAATAACGAGGTGCATTTCGACCTGGGATCGGCGGAAGCCGTGTTCACCTACCGGGTGCATACGACCGCGGCCTATGCGGAAGGGGCAATTGCCGCCGCGCAATGGCTTGTTTCCAAAAAGCGGCCAGCCGGCCGCTACTCGCTTGAAGACAGCCTGAACGGCTGAACACAAAGGACCGAACGAATGACCGATCTGACCGAACGCTTCCGCGGCATTTTTACCGCGTTGATTACGCCATTCAAGGATGGCGCCA
Source organism: Rhizobium sp. Root482 (assembly GCF_001426565.1). GTDB lineage: Bacteria > Pseudomonadota > Alphaproteobacteria > Rhizobiales > Rhizobiaceae > Pararhizobium. The sequence continues at coordinate 397,239 of NZ_LMFA01000001.1, forward strand.
TCGATTACGCCGCCTATGACGCCCTGGTCGAACGCCAGATCGAAGCCGGTGTCGCCGGCCTCGTTCCGGTCGGCACCACCGGCGAGGCAGCAACCCTTTCCGACGACGAGGCCGAAGCCCTGATCGCCCGCACCGTCAGACTAGCGGCCGGCCGTGTCCTGGTCATGGCCGGTGCCGGCGCCAACGACACGAAGAAAACCGTCGAAAAGGTCCAGCGCGCCGAAGCGGCCGGCGCCGATGCCCTCCTGATTGTCACGCCCTACTACAACAAGCCGACCCAGGCGGGCCTCGCCGCCCATTACAAGGCAGCCGCGTCGGCGACCAGGCTTCCGGTCATGCTCTATTCGGTGCCGGGCCGCTGCGGCGTCGAGATTGAACCTGAAACCTGCGCGACGCTCATGAAAGCCTGCCCGAACATCGTCGCCATCAAGGAGGCCGGCGGCGCACCGGAGCGCATCACCCGCCTCCGCGCGGCGGCCGGGGACGCCCTGATCATCCATTCGGGCGATGACGGCCTCGCCCTGCCCTTCCTGTCGCTCGGCGCCATCGGCGTGACGAGTGTCGTCGCCAACGTGGCACCAAGGGAAATGGTCGGCCTGGTCAACGCCTTCCGTAAGGGCGATACGGCCACCGCGCTGAAACTGCACGAACTGATCGCCGAACTGACCGACGGCATGTTCATCGAGTCCAATCCCGGGCCGGTCAAGGCGGCTCTGGCGCTCTCCAATCTCGCCGGCCCGGAAATGCGGCTTCCGATGGTTCCGGTATCGGACGCCAACCGCGACAGGCTGGCCGGCATCCTCGGCCGCTTCAATTCCGCTGCCTCCGCCTTCCAAGAAATCCGCTAAGGCGAGCGGCTAGCTTTGCATTGTTCGAGAGTTCGGACCATAGGACTATTCCAGCGTCGGCTCCCTTGATGGGGTTCGGCCCCAAAAAAGGGGAACATTTTAATGGCAAAAAAATGCCGCAGCCGCTGTTTTGCTTACAGAAAGAGCCCGATGCATTCGGTTCTGGCGGAGGAGAAGAATGACCTATAACTGGGATTTTCAGTCAGTCTGGCAATATTATGATCTCTTCCTGTGGGGCTTGTGGATCAGCGTCGTCTATACGTTCGGCTCCGTCTTCTTCGGCATCATCATAGGCTTCGTCACCTGCGCCGCGCGCCTTTCCCAGTGGAGGGTGCTGAACGGGATCGCACGGATCTACCAGGAGATTTTCCGCTGCACGCCGCTCCTGGTGCAGCTGCTGTGGTTCTACTATGCGTTCCCGCTTCTGGTCGGCGGCTCGATCGACAATCGTGTCGCGGCCCTGTTGACGCTGTCGCTCTATGTCGGCGCCTTCTACGCGGAAATCTTCCGCGGCGGCATCGTCTCCATCGACAAGGGCCAACGCGAGGCGGCTGCCGCGATCGGGATGAGCCCCCAGCAGGCGATGACCCGCATCATCCTGCCGCAAGCCCTCAAGCGGATGTTGCCGTCCTTCATCAACCAGTCGGTCATCCAGTTCAAGAACACCTCGCTGGTCTCGGTCATCTCCGTGGCCGACCTCGCCTACATGGCCGCCGTCGTGAATGGCCAAACCTATCGCCCACTGGAATCCTATACCGTCATGGCCGGTCTCTACATCCTCATGCTGCTGCCTATCACCCAGGCCGCGGACTGGATCGAGCGACGCCTGCGGGTCAGCGATTAAAGGAAGAGAGCCATGATCACCACAGCAACGCCCGCAACCGAGGCGCCGATTCTGGAGGCGCGCGGACTGAGAAAAAGCTACGGCGTTCTCGATGTCCTCAAGGGGCTTGACCTGTCGCTTGCTCCAGGCGAGATCGTCGCACTGATCGGCCCCTCCGGTTCGGGCAAATCGACCTTCATCCGCTGTCTCAATCGCATGGAAGAGCCGACCGGCGGCGTCGTCAAGTTCCGCGAGCGCCAGGTCGCCGATACATTTCGCGACCAGGGCGAGAGGATCGGCATCGGCACGCTTCGCCGCCATGTCGGCATGGTCTTTCAGCACTTCAATCTCTTCCCGCACAAGACGGTGCTGCAGAACGTGACGGAAGGTCCCATGATCGTCTGCAAGCGCTCCCGCAAGGAGGCCGAAGAACTGGCATTGGATCTTCTTGGCCAGGTGGGGCTCGCCGAAAAGCAAGCCGCCTATCCGAACCATCTTTCCGGCGGACAAAAGCAGCGGGTCGCGATTGCCCGCGCCCTTGCCATGGAACCGGATGTCCTGCTGCTCGACGAGGTGACCAGCGCGCTTGACCCGGAATTGGTCGGCGAAGTCCTGGAAGTCATCCGCAAACTCGCGGACAAAGGCATGACAATGGCCATCGTAACACACGAAATGGCCTTTGCGGCAGAAGTATCCTCCCGCGTTCTCTTTCTCGACGGCGGTGTGATCGCCGAGACCGGCACACCCAACGATGTCATCCTCAACCCGCAAAATCCGCGGCTGCAGGGGTTCGTCGCCCGGTTCAAAGGCTGAGTGCATGACGAAATTCAAGGTCACGATATTCGGAGCGGGCAACCTGGGCTCCGCCTTGGCCGTCGCGCTCAACAAGACCGGCGTGTTCGCGGTACAGATGATCGACCCGTCCGAGGACGCCCTGGAACGGTTTCGGCGGCTCGACCTCGATATCGCCATCCGGGCCTTCCCGGCCGGGGGTGACCTCCACCTGCTCCTTGAGGGCCAGGATCTTGCCGTTGCCGCGGTGCCCGATGGTTCGGTTGCCCAGATCGCCGCCGCGGCCGCCCGTGCCGGGACGCACTACCTTGACTTCGTGTGCACGGATCCGCAGACCCGAACAATACTGGAGCCTCTATCCGGGCGTCGCGCCGTCCTGCTGGGCTGCGGAGTCTCGCCAGGATTTATCGGCAATGTCGGTTGCGGTCTGCTGCAAGGCTGCTCCGACGTCGCCGACCTGACGCTGCGGGTCGGCGCCCTACCCCGCTTTGCGACCAATCGGCTGGGCTACGGGCAGATCTGGAACATCGACGGGCTTATCGACGAATATACACGGCCCGGCGTGGCGATCCGGGACGGCAGGATCACGCCGATTTCGCCTCTCGAGGAATACGGGCAGATCGCCATCGACGGCGTCACCTACGAGGAGTTCACCACCTCGGGCGGCGTCGAGGATCTGGAAATCTTCTCCGGTCCCGCGCTGCGCAACGTCACGTTCAAGACGCTGCGTTATCCCGGACACCTGGATTACATGCGCTTTCTTCTCGACGATCTTGGCCTGCGGCAGCGGCGCGACATGCTGAAATCGCTGCTTTATAACGGCCTGCCGCTGGTGGAAGACGATGTGCTGATGCTGGTCGCGACCGCGCGCGGATATATCGGGCGGCAGCCGACGGGACGGACGGTCGTCTATCGCTTCTCCCCCGGCATCGCTCCGGCACCGTTCAACGCGCTGACCTCGGTCGCCTCCGGTTATGCGGCCAGCCTTATCGCAATGCTGCACGAGGGAGAAATCGCCCCCCGGGGAATTATCGCGCATCACCTGATCGACACGGAACTTCTGTTGTCACGGGATTTTCTCAGACCCCTGTTTCTACGTTCCGCACCCGTCTGAGATGTCCCGCCGGCCGGCAACTGCAATAAGCGCCCGTTGTCGTCGATCCGGCTGATGTCCATGCCGGAAGGGCGGCTTAAGCAGCAGCCATTCCGGTGATCTGCAGATAGGCGAGCAGGCAGAGCCCCGCTGGCACAACGGCAGAGGTCGACAACGGCGCCGGCACGGTCCGGGCAAAAGCCGCGCCGAGGAATATGAGCGGCGCGCCGAACAGAAGCCCGTGATTGGCGAAGGCCAGGCCGGCGGCAGAGAGACTGATCGCACTGGCGATAATGGTAAGCGGCGCGGTTGCAAGCGCGCTGGCCGTTCCGGTGCGAAAAATCACCGCGAAGCGTGGCCAGCTGAGCATGAGGGCGAGAAAAAGCAGGACCGCGGCAACCGGCATCAGCGCGCTCCCGCTGTGTGAAAAATGGCCCCCACACGGGCCGGCGCCTCATTCCGCGGCATCTGCAAGACATCCATCGACGATCCCCCTGATTTCGGCACGGCACGAGCCGCAATTGGTTCCGGCATTGAGCGCCTTGCCGATGGCCTCGACGCTGTGGCAGCCGCCGCCGACTGCGGCGACGATCTGGTTGACGCCGACGCCGAAGCAGGCACAGACGGTGGCGCCGGGATCCGGCTTGCCCGCACCCGGCCGGCCGGCAACGAGCGCAAAGCGCCGGCGAAGATCCGCATGGTCGGTGCCAAGCTGCGCGATCGCCCAGTTGCGGGCGACGGCGACGGGCTCGCGCGCCAGGAAGAAGGCTGCGAGAAGCCGGCTGCCATCAAAGAAGGCAAGCCGGATATCGCCGGTCTGCGCATCGGCATAGCCGAGCGGCTCGACACGATCGGGGATGGCGAAGATACGACGGCACCAGTCCGCCCAATCTCCGACCGGCGCGGCAAAAGCCAATTCAAGCCGCCAGCCGCCCTCGGCCTTGGCCAGCGCCCAATAGGCGGCATCCGGATTTACCGGCTTGGCCAGCGAAACCGCAAAACCGTACTGCTCCACCTTGAACTTACGGGCAGAGACGGCGACGTTCTTCGATGCGGGCTGGCCGGAAAACCGGTCGGTGATGGCCGGTACGACGGCATTGATGCGGGCCCTGGCCGCGATCTGGTCGTTCCAGTGCATGGGCGCAAAAATGCCGCCCCGCGCCTGGCGCCCGATGACGAGCGCGCGCACGACGGCCTTGCCCTGCGCGCTTTCGATCTCGACGAGATCGGCAGCGCCGATGCCCATCTCCAACGCGTCGCGCGGGTTAATTTCCGCAAAAGGCTCGGCGATATGAGAAGAGAGACGCGCGCTTTTGCCGGTCCTGGTCATGGTGTGCCACTGGTCGCGGATCCGGCCGGTGTTCAGCGTAAAGGGATAATCTACATTGGTGCGCCCGGTTTCCGCCGGCTCGACGGCGACGAAACGGGCCTTGCCATCGGCGTGGTAGAAGCCACCGTCGGCAAAGAAGCGGCGCTCCATGCTCGCCTGCCCCGCCGGCTGCGGCCATTGGAAGGGTGCGAGCCGGTCATATGCCTCCCTTGTAATCTCACTATAGTCGCCGATGTCGAAGTCCCGGCTGCCGGCATTCTCGAAAGCGGACAGGGCCGCGTGTTCGGAAAAGATGTCGGCGGACCCGTCATAGGAAAAAGCGTCGGCAAATCCCATACGGCGGCCAAGCTCGGCGAGCTGCCACCAATCGGCCCGCGCCTCGCCTGGCGCATCGAGAAACATCCGCTGGCGGGAAATACGGCGTTCGGAATTGGTAACCGTCCCATCCTTTTCGCCCCAGCCGAGCGATGGCAGCAGCACATCGGCGTGACGGGTCGTATCGGTCTCCTTCTGCATGTCGGAAACGACGATGAAGGGACAGGCCTTGATCGCCGCCTCGACGGCATCCGCATCCGGCATCGACACCACGGGGTTCGTCGCCATGATCCAGACCGCCTTGACGCGGCCGTCGGCGACCGCCTGGAAAAGATCGACGGCCTTGAGGCCCGGTTTCCGCGCAATGGCCGGCGAGCGCCAGAACCGCTGCACCCGGTCGCGATCTGCCGCGTTCTCGATTGCCATATGGGCGGCCAGCATATTGGCAAGTCCACCCACTTCGCGTCCGCCCATGGCATTCGGCTGCCCGGTCAGCGAAAACGGCCCCATGCCCGGCCGGCCGATCCGGCCTGTGGCGAGGTGGCAGTTGATAATCGCATTGACCTTGTCGGTGCCGCAAGACGACTGGTTGACGCCCTGGCTGTAGCAGGTCACCACTTTTTCGGTCGTCGTGAAGAGGCGATAGAATTCCCGCAACTGCGTCGCGGGCAATCCGGTCTGCGCCAAGACGTCTGCAAAGGAAACGTCGGAGCTCGCCGCAAAGGCATCGGCAAACCCGGTCGTATGGGCGGCGACATAGTTCTGATCGATTGCGTTTTGCGACGCCAGATGCGCGAACAGGCCGACGAAGAGCGCGACATCCGCATCCGGGAGGATCGCCAGGTGCAGGTCGGCAATATCGACCGTCGCGGTGCGACGCGGATCGATCACCACGACCTTCATGCCCGGCCGCGCCGCCTTGGCGGCGGCGATGCGCTGGTAGAGCACCGGATGGCACCAGGCGAGATTCGAGCCGGTGAGGATGACAAGGTCCGCCAGTTCCAGGTCCCCGTAGGTTCCCGGCACCGTATCCGACCCGAAGGCGCGGCGATGGCCGGCAACGGACGAGGACATGCAAAGCCGCGAATTGGTGTCGATATTGGCCGAGCCGATAAACCCTTTCATCAGCTTGTTGGCGACGTAATAGTCCTCGGTCAGCAACTGGCCGGAGACGTAGAAGGCGACGGAATCCGGGCCATGCTCGGCGATCGTATCGGCAAACCTTTCGGCGACGAGGTCAAGTGCCTCGTCCCAGGAGGCCCGCCGGCCACCGATCTCGGGATGAAGAATGCGGCCATCGAGGTCGATCGTTTCGGCGAGTGCCGACCCCTTCGAGCAGAGCCGGCCATGGTTCGAGGGATGTTCCGGATCACCCTTGATGGAAACGGCGCCCTCCTCGGTGACCGTCGCGATGACCCCGCAGCCGACGCCGCAATAGGGGCAGGTCGTCCTGACCTCCTTCTCCATCTACTCGGCCGCCATCATCAGGCTTTCGAGCGCGATGAACAGCGCTCCATCCTCGTTGCGTAGCGGAATGGTTTTCACCGCCCCCTCGTCCGCACCAAGAGCCTTGCCGGTCTCCAGCGAGATCACCCAATTGTGCAGCGGGCAGGTCACGGCCCTGGCATGGACGATGCCCTGGCTCAGAGGGCCGCCCTTGTGCGGGCAATGGTCCTCGACGGCAAAAGCCTCGTTTTCGGCGGTGCGGAACACCGCGATCTTGCCTTGCGGAGTTTTCACGCAGCGTGCACCGCGCAACGGAATATCGGCGATGTTGCCGATGGCGATCCAGTTCGTGTCCATGGGCTTACTCCGCCGCCTCACCGTAGCCGATGGTCGCCATCGGCCTGAATTCATGCTTGTCCTTGCCGGAGACACGCTCCGACCAGGGATCGACCTGGGCGAATTTTTGGGAAAAGACGAAGCGATCGTAATAGGCCTTGCGTTTCACCGCATCGCCCATGATCTGGCGTCGGATCTCTTCAAGCCCGACACGCTTTGCCCATTTGTAGATCCGCTCGAGATAGCGCGCCTGCTCGCGGTACATTTGTGCCAGCGCCACGATATGCTCCAGCGCCTCGTCCTCCGTCCTGACGAGGCCAAGCACCTCGGTGCCCTTGATGTCGAGGCCCGCCGCACCGGCGAAATGGATCTCGAAGCCTGAATCGACGCAGATCACGCCGATGTCCTTGCAGGTCGCCTCGGCGCAGTTGCGCGGACAGCCGGAAACGGCGAGCTTCAGCTTGGCCGGCGTCCAGGAGCCCCACATGAACTTCTCGATACGGATGCCAAGCCCGGTGGAATCCTGCGTGCCGAACCGGCACCAGTCCGAACCGACGCACGTCTTTACCGTGCGCAGCCCCTTGGCATAGGCCTGTCCGGAAACGAAGCCCGCCTTGCCGAGATCTTCCCAGACGGCCGGCAGGTCTTCCTTCTCGATGCCGAGCAGGTCGATGCGCTGGCCGCCGGTGACCTTCACCAGCGGGATTTCGAACTTGTCGACGACATCCGCGATGGCACGCAATTCATGCGCATTGGTCACTCCGCCCCACATGCGCGGCACGACCGAATAGGTGCCATCCTTCTGGATATTGGCGTGAACGCGCTCGTTGATATAGCGCGACTGATAGTCGTCCGCATATTCGTCCGGCCAGTCGCAGACGAGATAGTAGTTGAGCGCCGGGCGGCACTTGGCGCAACCGCAGGAGGTCTTCCATTGCAGTTCCTGCATGACCGCCGGAATGGTTTTCAGCTTTTTCGCCTTGATGAGGCGGCGCACGTCGTCATGGCTAAGATCGGTGCAACCGCACATCGGCTGGACAGCGGCGGGATTGTAATTTTCGCCGAGCGTCAGCGTCATCAGTTGTTCGACGAGCCCCGTGCACGAGCCGCAGGAGGCCGATGCCTTGGTATGCGCACGAACCTCGTCAAGCGAGGTCAAGCCCTTGCCCGTGATGGTCGAGACGATCTTGCCCTTGCAGACGCCGTTGCAGCCGCAGATTTCCGCATCATCCGGCAAGGCTGCAACGGCCGCCATAGGGTCCAGCGGAGCACCCCCTTGGTAGGCCTGTCCGAAGATCAACGTCTCACGCATCTGCGAGATGTCCGTCTCCTTCTTCTTGAGGTCGTTGAACCAGGCCCCGTCGGCGGTCTCGCCATAGAGCACCGTGCCGATGATCCGGTTCCCCTTCAGCACCACCCGCTTGTAGACACCGGCAGAGGCATCGCGCAGCACGATTTCCTCGCGGTCGTCACCATCGGCGAAATCGCCGAGCGAGAAGAGCTCGATGCCCGTGACCTTGAGCTTGGTGGGCGTATCGGAATGCACGAAGGCGGCCGTGGTTTCGCCCGCCAGATGCGAGGCGGCGACACGGGCCATCTCGTAAAGCGGGGCGACGAGGCCATAGACCTGGCCTGAGACTTCGGCGCACTCGCCGAGTGCCAGGATGCTGCCGTCGGAGGTCCGCATGCCGTGATCGACGACAATACCCCGGTTGACGGCGAGCCCGGCCTGTACCGCGAGCCCGACGCTCGGGCGGATGCCGACGGCCATGACGACGAGCGTCGCCGGTATGATGCGGCCGTCGTCCAGTTCGATACCCTCGACCCTACCATCGCCGACGATGGCCTTGGTATTTGCCTTGCAGACGATCTTGATGCCGCGCCCTTCCAGTTCCTTCTGCAGCAGATAGCCGGCGGCGGGATCGAGCTGCCGATCCATCAGCGTCGGCATGACATGGAGGACCGTGACATCCATGCCGCGGCCGGCAAGGCCGGCGGCGGCTTCCAGCCCAAGCAGGCCGCCGCCGATGACGACGGCCTTTTCGCGCGACTGGGCGGCAAGCAGCATGGCCTGCACGTCATCGAGGTCGCGATAGGTGATCACGCCGCGCATATCCTTGCCCGGCACGGGCAGGATGAACGGCACGGAGCCGGTGGCGATCACCAGCTTGTCGTAGCTCTCGGTCACGCCATGGTCGGAGGTGACGGTCTTGGCGTTACGGTCGATGGCGACGATGCGATGGCCCTTGTAGAGGGTGATGCCGTGTTTGATGTACCAGCCGTCGCCGTGGATGATGATCTCTTCGTATTCCTTCTCGCCGGAAAGAACCGGCGAGAGCATGATGCGGTCGTAGTTCACCCGCGGCTCGGCGTTGAAGATGGTGACCTGGTAACGGCCAGGGGCCTTTTCGAGGAGGTGCTCCAGCATGCGCCCCGGCGCCATGCCATTGCCGATGATGACGAGTTTCTCGGTCATGGTCTGTCCTTGTCTGTTCATGCGGCCGAAGCCGTCGGCAGGGAAAGCGCGCGGCGCTCCATCTGGCGGATCGAGAGATGCATCCACAGGAGCGCCACAGCGACGATTGCGAGGAGAAGCAGGAAACAGCTCGACCAGAGGCCGGTCGCATCCTTGAGAAGTCCGAAGGCGATGGGCAGCACGAAGCCGCCAAGCCCGCCAACCATACCGACGATGCCGCCGACCGCGCCGATGCTGTCCGGATAGTAGGCAGGGATATGCTTGTAGACGGCGGCCTTGCCGAGGCTCATGACGAAGCCGAGCACGAAGACGGTGACGATGAAGATCGCCGGCGTGATGCCGAAGCCGCCCTCCTCGCTCGCAACCGGCAGCGAAAGGATGAGCGTCGCCACCGCCGAGACGCCGAGCATCCAGTACATGACGCTGCGGGCGCCCTTGCGATCGGAAAGCACGCCGCCGAAGGCGCGGAACAGGCTGCCCGGAACGGAATAGCAGGCCGCGATCATCCCGGCTGCGGCGATATCGAAGCCATAGACACCGACGAGATAGCGCGGCAGCCACAGCGACAGGGCGACGAAGCCGCCGAAGGCAAAGAAATAATAGAGCGAGAAGCGCCAGACCTGCGGGCTCCCGAGCGGCGCGAACTCCTGGGCGAGGCTGCGCTGTGGCACCTGGCGCTGGCGGCGGTCGCGGAAGGCCGGGTCATCGCTTGTCGTGAACCAGAAGATGAGCGCCGTGATGACAAGCACGCCAGCCCAGATTTCCGCCACCGCCTGCCAGCCCCAGGCGAGGAGCACGAAGGGCGCGAGGAATTTCGTCACCGCCGCGCCGACATTGCCAGCGCCGAAGATGCCGAGCACGGTGCCCTGCTTTTCCGGCGGAAAGAACGGCGAGACATAGGCGACACCCACGGCAAAGGAGCCGCCGGCAAGACCGACACCGAGGCCGGCGAGCAGCATCTGCGGATATGTCGTTGCATGGGCGAGCAGGAAGGTGGCGAGCGCCGCGGCCAGCATGGTCAGCGTGTAGACGAGGCGACCGCCATAACGACCCGTCCAGACCCCCAGCAGAATGCGCACCAGCGAGCCGGTCAGGATGGGCGTGCCGACAAGGAGACCGAATTGCGCCTCGCTGAGAGCGAGATCTTGGCTGATGCTGATGCCGATGATCGCGAAGATCGTCCACACGGCGAAACAGATGGTGAATGCGAAGGTGGACATCCACAGGGCCGTGCCAGGTTCGCTGGCGGATAAAGACTGCTTGCTCTCAGACATGGCTTCTCCGAGGCCCGACAAGGTCGTGCCGCTCCATCTTGGGATTGAAAACAAAAAGCCGCTGGCCAGGTGCACGCGGCATGGCTACGTCCATGCGCACGGAATCCTGATCAGCGGCTTTGCTGGCAAGGCGCCCGTCATTGGACGCCGATCTTCTGGCCCGAGGGCCTTCCTATAGATAAGCAATCGGCATGCCAGTTTTGGCAGTCTTTTGATTTTAAAAGAAAAAATAAACTACACGCAGTGAAGCAGACTGGCGCCGGCGTTTAGTTCGTGCAGACGCAAAGCCAATTTTTGTGCAGTGCGCATAAATTAAGCGCGACCTGGTCAGCCGGTCGATTGGGAAGCGATATAGGCATCGATGTCGTCGGGGTCGAAGCGCCCGCCGTCGAAGAAGCCATCCGGTCCCAGCGTCAAAGCACCGGAGGACCCTACAGGTGTCGTCACGATCAAGGCGCCTTCAACCTTCGCGCTTGCCGACGGCATGGCAATGCCGTGGTCCTTCAATGCGGCGCGGTAGATATCCGGCCGATAGGTCTCCGCCGCAATGCGCTGGCGATCCGCCGTGTGCCCGATCTGCCGCCAGCGGACCATCTGGGTGTAAAACCACAGGGCATGGCTCTTCCATGGGAAGGTCGCGGCCTTCGCGTTCGGAACGAAGAAATCCCCGACAGTCTGCACCACCCCGCCGCCGACCGGAAGATTGCCGCTAAGGGCAGGAAGGAGCAGATCCGCATCGAGCCCGACAAAGGCTGGCTTTGCCAGAAGCGCGGCAAGCGCCGGATGGTTCTCCGGCTGGGAACACCAGAGCGAGGCCTGCTGGAGCGCCACAAGCAGGGCAGCCATCGCCTCCGGATTGGTCTTGGCCCAGCGTGCATCGACGCCAAGCACCTTTTCCGGGCTCGACCGCCAAATCGCCGCCTTGACGGTCGCAAGATGCCCACCGCGACGAAGCACGCCGAAACTGTTCCAGGGTTCGCCCGCGCAATAACCGTCAATCACGCCTTCGGCGAGCGCATTGCCCATATCCGGCGGCGGCAGGACGGCGATCTCGATATCGCGATCCGGATTTATGCCGCTGGCCGCCAGCCAGTAACGCAGTTCGTAATTGTGCCCGGAATAGGGATGTACGACCCCGAAGCGCAGCGGCGGGCCTGCACGCCGATCAATGACCCGGCGCAGGGCCGCGCCGTTCACGCGCGCGTCGAGATCCGCCTTTGCGCCATTGTCCGCCATCGCCTGCCAGAGCGCGGAAGAGACCGTCACCGCATTGCCACCGAGCCCGAGCGCCATCGGCACGATCATGTCGGGAGCCGGGACGTTGAGCCCCAGATTGCAGGCGATCGGCATGGGGCCGAGAATGTGCGCGACATCGATATGCCGGACGGCAAGCCGGTCGCGAATGCTCGCCCAGGAGCGTTCGCGCAAGAGCGTGAGGTCGATGGCCTGTTCCTCGGCAAAGCCCATTTCGCGGGCGACGACGAGGAGCGCGCTGTCGAGCAAGGGCACGAAACCAGCGGTGATGGCGTGGCGCGTCGTCATTCCTTCCCTCCCGGATCGAGCAGGCTGGCCGCAGTGACGAGGCTCTGGGCGATCTCGACGATCTTGCGGTTCTGGTTCATCGCCGTGCGGCGCAGCAGCGCATAGGCCTCCTCTTCGGAGATTCCGCGCGAACGCATCAGGAGCCCCTTGGCACGGTCGACGATCTTGCGGTTTTCCAGTTCGCCGCGTGTTTCTTCCAGTTCGCGGCTGAGGCGCGAGAAGGCGTTGAAGCGGCTGATCGCCATTTTCAGGATCGGCCGCACCCGCTCCTGTTTCAGCCCATCGACGATATAGGCCGAAACTCCCGCCTCGACCGCCGCCTCGATGGAGGCCTCGTCGGACTTGTCGACGAACATGGCGATCGGGCGCTTTACGGCGCGCGAAAGCTGGAACATGCTTTCCAGCATGTCGCGGTTGGGATTTTCAAGATCGATGACGATGACATCGGGGTTGCGATTGGCAATGCAACGCGCAAGGCCATGCATGTTGTCGATGACGGTGACCCGGTCATAACCGGCATCGCGCAGTCCATCCTCGATAATGGCCGCGCGGATGCGATTTTCGTCTATGACCAGTACGTTCAGTCCGCTCGGTTTCATACCGCTATCGCATTGAGAGCACGCCGCCGGATTGCCGCGTCGTCATTTTGCAATGCAGCATCACGTCGGCAAAATCAAGTAATACGAAACTAGACCGGGTCCGCGCACGTCGAAACAGGAGAGAATTTTGAACGGCTTCAAACTTACTGCCCCCGTCGCGCGCTGGCGGGCGTTTCCCCATAGGCAGCCTTGAAGGCGCGGGAAAAATGTCCGGCACTGGAAAACCCGGTGGCATAGGCGATCTCGGCGATGGAAAGCGGGCTCTGTTCCAGCAGGCGCCGGCCGTGCGCGAGGCGGATCATGCGATAGCTATCGAGGAAACTTTGCCCGCGGTGGGCGATGAAGAGCCGGCCGAGATGGCGCGAGCTGATGCCGGCTAGTCGCGCCATCTCGGCCCGCGTCAGCGGGTTCTCGATGGCCGTTTCCATCTTTTCGAGCACGCTCAGCAAGGCAGGATGGTTGGTGCCGAAGCGCTCCGCCACCGAACCGCGCTGCGGATCGGCCGGTTCGGCAACCGCAGTATGGAGATACCAGTCGCTGACACGGCGCGCGAAATCCGCACCCATGCGCTCGGCGATGACCGCATGCATCATGTCAAGCGGCGCCACCCCGCCACCGCAGGTGACCCGTTCGCCACCGACGACGAAGCGCGCCTGATGCGGGACGAGATGCGGGAATGTTTCGCGCAGCAGGGCCGCATGCTCCCAGTGGATGGTGAAGTCGCAGGCATCGAGCAGGCCGGCCGCCGCCAGCACATAGGCACCGCTCGAAATCCCGCCGATGCGAATGCCGTCCCGCGCGAATTTCCGCAAGGGCGCGTGCAAAGCGGAACTTGCCTGCCAGTCAGCCGGATTGCCGCCGGCACAGACATAGAGCGTATGGCAGGCGCCACCGAGATCCGACAGCCGGCCGCAGGCGATTTCCAGATCGGCCGAGCTTCTGACCGGCCGGCCATCTGCCGACAGCGGCACCACCTCGTAGAGCGGACTTCCGGCAATGAGGTTCGCGGCACGCAACGGCTCGATTGCCGAGGCATAGGACATCAGCGCGAAATTCGGCAGCAGCACGAAGCCGATGCGTTGCAGGTTGCGGGGATCGGATATTTGCATGTCCTAAATCTAGTTCAAAATGTCTCCTTCATGCAATGAGACCCAACCATTCCTTGATATGCAGGCACATCGGCATCCTTCACGAAAAGCGACAACGATGCGCTACTCCGCCCTCTCCCTCCTTTGGAACGGCCTTCGTGGCAATCGCGACTGGAAGCCGGCCTGGCGCCAGCCGCAGCCGAAACCGCATTATGACGTGATCATCGTCGGTGGCGGCGGGCACGGGCTGGCGACGGCCTATTACCTCGCCAAGGAATTCGGCATCGCCAATATCGCGGTGCTGGAAAAGAACTATATCGGCTCCGGCAATGTCGGCCGCAACACGACGATCATCCGCTCCAATTATCTGCTGCCCGGCAACAACCCCTTCTACGAACTGTCGATGAAGCTGTGGGAAGGACTGGAGCGGGATTTCAACTTCAACGCCATGGTCTCGCAGCGCGGCGTGCTCAATCTCTACCATTCCGATGCGCAGCGCGACGCCAACATGCGGCGCGGCAATGCCATGCGCCTGCACGGCGTCGATGCCGAGCTGCTCGATACCGACGAGGTGCGTCGGATGGTGCCCTTTCTCGATTTCGACAATGCCCGCTTTCCCATCAAGGGCGGGCTATTGCAGCGTCGTGGCGGCACCGTGCGCCATGATGCGGTCGCCTGGGGCTATGCGCGTGGCGCCGACAGCCGCGACGTCGATATCATCCAGGGCTGCGAGGTCACCGGCATCCGCCGCGAGAACGGCCGCGTCACCGGCGTCGAGACCAGCCGCGGCTTCATCGGCTGCGGCAAGCTGGCACTGGCGGCGGCGGGTAATTCCTCGCAGGTCGCCCGCATGGCCGATCTCAAGCTGCCGCTCGAAAGCCATGTGCTGCAAGCCTTCGTATCCGAAGGACTGAAACCCTTCATCGACGGCGTCATCACCTTCGGCGCCGGGCATTTCTATGTCTCGCAGTCCGACAAGGGCGGCCTGGTCTTCGGCGGCGATATCGACGGCTACAACTCCTACGCCCAGCGTGGCAACCTGGCGACCGTCGAGCATGTGGCCGAGGCCGGCAAGGCAATGATCCCGGCGCTGTCGCGGCTGCGCGTGCTGCGTTCATGGGGGGGCATCATGGATATGTCCATGGACGGTTCGCCGATCATCGACCGCACGCTGATCGACAATCTCTACCTCAATGCCGGCTGGTGCTACGGCGGCTTCAAGGCGACACCCGCCTCCGGGTTCTGCTTCGCGCATCTCATCGCGCGCAATGCCCCGCACGAGACGGCGACGGCCTTCCGCCTCGACCGTTTCCAGCGCGGCTATCTCATTGACGAAAAGGGCCAGGGCGCCCAACCCAACCTTCATTGACGGAGCCTTGACATGGCAAGCCTCGTGCCCTGCCCGCATTGCGGATCACGACCAAAAGAAGAATTCACCGTCAAGGGCGCGGCGCTGAAGCGCCCTTCTCCCGAGGCGGGAGCAGACGCATGGTTCGATTATGTCTATCTGCGCGACAATCCACGCGGCGGTTACGAGGAATATTGGCATCACACCGCCGGCTGCCGCCGCTGGCTGATTGTCGACCGCGACACCGCGACCCACCAGGTGACATCCTGCCGCGATGCGGCCTCCGCTTCGGCGAAGGAGCACGGCGCATGACCTCCTATCGACTGCCGCAGGGCGGCCTGATCGATCGCAGCAAGCCGCTCTCCTTTGCCTTCGACGGAAAGCCGATGCTCGGATTCGAGGGCGACAGCCTCGCCTCCGCCTTGCTTGCCAATGGCTGCCGGCTCGTTGGCCGCAGCTTCAAATACCACCGTCCACGCGGCATCCTGACCGCCGGGGCCGCCGAGCCGAACGCGCTGATGACCATCGGTCGCGGCGCGCGCACCGAGCCCAATATCCGCGCCACCATGCAGGAACTCCATGCGGGCCTCGAGGCGCGCAGCCAGAACCGCTGGCCGTCGCTCGCCTTCGACATCGGCGCGCTGAATGGCCTCCTCTCGCCCTTCCTCGGCGCCGGTTTCTACTACAAGACCTTCATGTGGCCCGCCGCCTTCTGGGAAAAGGTCTACGAGCCCTTCATCCGCAGGGCTGCCGGTCTGGGCAAGGCAACGCACGAGGCCGATCCCGACAGCTACGACAAGCGCTGGGCGCACTGCGACCTGCTCGTCATCGGCGCCGGACCCGCGGGCCTTGCCGCGGCGCTCACGGCCGCTCGTGCCGGGGCGCGCATCATCGTCGCCGACGAACAGGCCATGGCCGGCGGAACGCTGCTTTCCGAGACCGCCACCATCGGCGGCGAACCGGCGCCCGCCTTCGCGCGGCAATGCATCGCCGAGTTGCAATCCCTGCCGAACGTCACCATGCTCACCCGCACCACCGTTTTCGGCTGGTATGACGGCAATGTCTTCGGCGCGGTTGAACGGGTGCAGAAACATGTCGCCGAGCCCGTCTCTTCGGTGCCGGTCGAACGCCTCTGGCGCATCATCGCCAAGGGCGCGATCCTGGCGAGCGGCGCGGAAGAACGGCCGCTGGTCTTCGGCGGCAACGATATTCCGGGCGTGATGATGGCCGGCGCCATGCGCAGCTATCTCAACCGCCACGCCGTCGCGCCCGGCAGATCGACGGCAATCTTCACCACCAATGACAGCGGCTATGCGCTGGCCCGCAACCTCGAAGAGAAAGGCATCGACGTCACCGCCATCATCGATCCTCGCGAGAATGGCGGCGAGACCTATACGGGAAAGGCGCGCCTGCTGCGCAATGCGATGGTCACCGATGCCCATGGCGGAAAGAGCCTTTCGGCAATCGATATCCGCACCGGCAACGGCACCGAACGATTGAAGGTCGATGCGCTCGCCATGTCCGGCGGTTTCAGCCCGATCATCCATCTTGCGTGCCATCGCGGCGGCAAGCCGGTCTGGTCAGATGAAACCTCTGCTTTCCTGCCCCCCGCCGGCCTGCAGGGCCTTGAGCCCGCCGGCGCGGCCTGCGGGCTCATCGATCTTGCAGCCTGCCTTGCCGATGGCGCGCAACGGGGCGCTGACCTGGCCGTCTCGCTCGGCTTTGCGGCCACCCCGGCTACTTTCGGCGCGATCGCGGGCGATGCGTCAGCCACTCCCGCCAAAGTGCTCTGGTCGACCCCCGGTGCCAGGGGCAAGGCCTTCGTCGACTACCAGAACGACGTGCACAGCAAGGATCTGGGACTGGCCGTAAAGGAAGGCTACGGCCATGTGGAACTGGCCAAGCGCTACACCACCAGCGGCATGGCAACCGACCAGGGCAAGCTTTCAAACCTGAACGCCATCGGGCTTCTCGCCGAAGCCCGCGGCGTCTCACCCGCCGAGGTCGGCACCACCACCTTCCGTCCCTTCTATACCCCCGTCTCCTTCGGTGCGCTGTCGGGCGCCTCTCACGGGCGTCACTTCCAGCCGGTACGACGCTCGCCGCTGCATGGCTGGGCGGAGCGCCATGGCGCGGTCTTCGTCGAGACCGGCCTGTGGTACCGCTCCGCCTGGTTCCCGCGCCAGGGAGAACAGGGATGGCGCGAAAGCGTCGATCGCGAGGTTCTCAACGTCCGCAGCAATGCCGGCATCTGCGACGTCTCCATGCTCGGCAAGATCGAAATCTGCGGGCCGGATGCCGCCGAGCTCCTCAACCGCGTCTACTGCAACGCCTTCCTGAAACTTCCGGTCGGCAAGGCGCGCTACGGGCTGATGCTGCGCGAGGACGGCATGATCTATGACGACGGCACAACAAACCGGATCGCGGAAAACCGTTTCTTCATGACGACCACGACCGCCCATGCCGCCGGCGTCCTGAACCATCTCGAATTCTGCGCCCAGACACTGTGGCCGGAGCTTGACGTGCGCCTCGCCTCCGTCACCGACCAATGGGCGCAGATGGCAATCGCCGGCCCCAAATCGCGGAAAATCCTGCAGACCATCATCGACGAGGATATCGGCAACGAGGCCTTTCCCTATCTCTGCGCGCGGGACGTCTCCCTGTTCGGCGGCGCGCTGCAGGGCCGGCTCTTCCGCATCTCCTTCTCCGGTGAACTCGCCTACGAGCTTGCCGTCCCTGCCGCCTTTGGCGACGATGTCGCGGAAGCGCTGATGGAGGCGGGCCGAACGGACGGCCTGATGCCCTACGGCGTCGAAGCGCTCAGCGTGCTGCGCATCGAAAAGGGCCATGTCACCCACAACGAGATCAACGGCACCGTCGTGCCGACCGATCTCGGCTTCGGCAGGATGGCCTCGACGGCCAAGCCCGATTTCATCGGCAAGGCCATGCTGCAACGTGAGGGGCTCACCGCGGCCGACCGGCCGCGCCTCGTCGGCGTCGTGCCGCTCGATCCGGGCCACTCCTTCCGCAGCGGCGCGCATATTCTCGCCAAGCACGCAGCCGCGACGCTGGAGAACGATCAGGGCTACGTCACCTCCAGCGCTTTCTCCCCCCATATCGGCTCGACCATCGGGCTGGCGCTCGTCAAACGCGGGAATGAGCGCCATGGCGAGGAGGTTACCATCTGGAACGGACTGCGCGACGAGTTCACGGCCGCCCGTCTCTGCGCGCCGATATTCTTCGATCCGGCCAATGAGAGGCTCCATGGCTGACATCCGCTCCCTCCCCGCTCTTGCCGACCGTCGGCCCCTAACGTCGCCACAGGTCACGCTGTCTGCGCTTCCCGAAGGCACGGTGCTGCAGGTGATCGCCGGCCCGAAAACGCCCGACCTTACCCGTCTCGCCGGGGAGGCGGGGCTCGTGGCGCGCGCCATCGCACCCGGTCAATGGTTTCTCGTCGGAAACCGGCCGACAGCACACCAGGATATGCGACGCCTGCTCGCCATGCTCGAACCAGATGCCAGCGGCATCGACCAAAGCCATGGCCGGGTGCGCATGCTTATGGAAGGCCCCATGGCCGCCGCCGTGTTGTCCAAGGGCACGGCTGTCGATCTCGATCCAACCGTCTTTCCGCCGGGCACCACGGCGGCGACGCTGGTCGGCCATGTTTCGGCCCACCTCACGCGCCTCGATAACGAGGCTTTCGAAATCACCGTCCTGCGCGGCTTTGCAGCGGCCCTTTGGGATGACCTCGCCCTGATGTGCGCGGAATATCTCTAGTCTGCGGAAGAGAATACCGGCCCGATCGCAAGCCGTGCCATCTGGCTGACGATCCGGTCAAACGAACGACTTGCCCGGGCGGAGTGGCCACGCGCACGCAGGTAACCGTGCGGGAGGGCCTCGCCCGGTTCCAGCACGGCCGTGCCGCCGGCCACGCCGATGGCCTCGCAGTAGGCCGCTCCTTCCGATGCCAACGGGTCATACTCCGCGGTGAAAACAACGGTCGGAGGCAGCCCGCGAAAATCACCGGACGCAAAGGGGCTGAAGCGCGGGTCGTCATAGGGCGCCACGCCGCCCGACCGTAGGGCGTCATAGGCCTTGACCTCGTCATGCGAGAGCAAGGGCGCCCTGGCATGCCGCTTATGGCTCTCACCGATCCATGGTACGGACATGGCCGGATAGATCAGAAGCTGACCCACTGTCCGGTGTGCTGCATCCCTCATCGCATGGCAAAGGCAGGCGGCTATGTTACCGCCGGCGGATTCCCCGACGACGAGGAGTGGAGCATCAAAATGCCTGCCGGCCCATCGGAATGCGCACAGGGCATCTTCGAATGGCGCGGGATGAAGATGTTCCGGTGCCAACCGATAGTCCACCGAAACGACGGACAGGCCGGTCCTCGCGCAGAATTCGGCGCAGATGTCGTCATGGCTTTCAAGGCCGCCAAGAATGAAACCGCCGCCATGAAAGTACAGGATAACCGGGCGATCCGACCGGTGTTCCGCATCGGCCCGATATTCTCGGACGTCAACCCTGCGCCCGGAATCTTCCGCCAGACGATCGGTGCGGCTCACTCCCTCGGGATGCGGCTGACGAAGGGCGTCGCACATGCCGTCGTAGATCCTACGGTTATCACCGATCGGCAAGGCAAGCGTGTCGGGCGGATAGAATGCCGCCACCCTGTCCACAAAGGCCTGGAGGTCTGGGTCGAGCCGATAATCCATCTTGTTTTCCCGGGAAAAGTGCCGCGCCGGCATTGCTGTCAGCGCGGCGAGAAAGTCGGGCAAAGCGCCCGACAGGGGAGCTAGAGGAGGCCGCTCGACGTCAGGAAGGCGGTTGCCACCTCTTCGACCGACTTCCTTTCAACATCGATCTCACCGTTCAACCGCTGCATGGTCGCATCGTCCAGCTTGGCGGAAAGTTGATCCAGCAGTTCGCCGAGCCTGGGGTTGGCGTCCAGGGTCTCGGTCCGGATCGTCGGCACGAGGGCGTAGTCGGGAAAGAAATGCTTGTCGTCCTTGAGCAGGACGAGGTCCATGGCTGCAATCCGGCCATCCGTTGCAGCGACGACGGCAAGATCGACGTCACCGTTCTGAAGGGCGGGAAAAACCAGTCCGATGTCCATCGGCCTGATATTCCTCCGCTTCGCCTCGAAGCCGTAGGTTTCCTGGAGACCGAGCAGTCCGTCCTGCCGCTTGGGAAATTCGGCGGTCGTCGCCATCAGCGGGCTCTTCCCGGCACTGTAGGCAGCGGCCAGGTCCGACAGGCTCACCATGCCGTCGGTCGTCGGATTGTCCTTGCGGATCGCCAGCGCATAGGTGTTGTTTGCACGCGACGGCGCCAGCCAGGTGATGCCGCGCTCGGCATCCTTTTCCTTGACGATCTTGTAGGTCTCCTCGGGCGTCAGGCGATCGGTGATCTTGTTGAAGTTCACGAGCGCCGTGCCGGTATATTCCCAGTAGACATCGACCTCGCCGTTTTCCAATGCGGCACGCACGATATTGGTGCCCATGCCGTCCCGCTTGCTCACCGTGAAGCCGTTCTTTTGCAGAAGTTGTGTCGTCATTTCGGCAAGCAGGAACTGCTCGGTGAAATCCTTGCCGCCGACCTTGATGTCCTGCGCCGCCGCGCTGGTGCCTGTCATGGCGAGACCGGCGACCACAGCGGCCTGGACGGCATTCCGGAGGATATCGATGATGGACATTGCTTGCTTCCTTCGTTCCGTGGTTGTTCAGCTCGTTCGAGGCTCCCGGGCGTCTGCCGGGCTCGAAAGCCCCAAAGCCGTTTCCCAGAGATCGGCATCGACGCAGACGGGGTGATTTTCTCTGGAGCGCCCCGGAAGCCTCACCCCCGCGTCCTCATGCGTTGCGACCAGCCCGCCGAGGGCATCAGTGAAGTGATCCGCGGAGAAATGGCCGGGATCTATCGCGATGAGAAACTGCCCGACGCGCGGCGGTCCGCCCTCGTCGTTTCCGAAGGCGCTCGCCTCCGTGCTGAGGGCCGAGCCGGTCAGCGCCGCGGCAAGAATTTCGATGAGCAAGGCAATATTTGCCCCCTTGCGGCCACCGGCCGGCAGTAGCGAACCTTCCAGGCCGGTGGCCGGATCGGTCGTCGGCTGCCCGTTCCTGTCCTGCGCCCAGCCGGTGGGGATCGTCTCGCCGCGATTGCCTCGCAGGATCATCTCCGTCTTGGTAACAGCACTCATGCTCTGATCGACGACGATGGGAGGCGCGCCGTCTTTCGTCGGGACGGCAAACGCGAGCGGATTGGTCCCGAAGAGCGCCCGCGTGGCCCCCGGCGGCGCGACGGAGGCCGGCGCGTTCGACAGGCAGATGCCGATGAGGCCACTTTCCGCAAGCGGGAGGACGTGATGGGCGAGCGCCAGGCAATTGTAGGAATTGCGCACCGCCATGGCGGCGATGCCGGATCGGCGGGCGGCGGCGACCAAAGCCGGCGTGCCGGCCGCTATCGCCGGATGCGCAAAGCCGGATCGCGCATCGACCATCACCGTGCCACCGCGCGTGACAACGTCGGGAGCGGCCCCTCCGTCGATCTTGCCGACCGTCAGATGCCGGCAGAAGATCGGCAGGTAGTACAGGCCGCAGACACGGTTGCCGTCCGCTTCCGCCCTGGCGATCGCGCGTGCGACGGGACGGGCGTTGTCGGCGGTCGCTCCGTGGAGCACCAGCGCCGATAGGCAAACCGCCTCGATCGCTTCGCGGGATGTCTCGATCGTGCTCATCGACTGGCCGCGTAGCGTCTTTCGCCATCGGCGACGAGGTCGTCGGCGAGCTGGAAGCCGAGACCAGGCTTCCTGAAGGCATCGATCCAGCCGTTCTTCGGAGCGAGGTCGGGCGAGGAGACGATATCCTTCTGCACGAGCTGCCACATGATCTGGTTGCCATCGTCGAGATTGGGAATGGCAAGTCCGATATGATGCTCGGCGCAGGTGGTTATCCCGGTGGTGAAGGAGGAATGGATGCAGATCTTCAGCCCCGCGGATTCCGCCACGGCAGCGGCCTTCATCATCGGCTGGATACCGCCGATCTCGCGCGGGCCGATGCAGATCATGTCGGCGGCCCGTTGGCGGCAGATCTCGTAGACGTCGTAGAGCGTGAAGGCGGCCTGGTCCGCGACGATCGGAATGCCGACCTTTTCGCGCACATGCGCCATGGCGGGAATGCTCCAGCTCACCGTCGGCTGCTCGATGAATTCGATGTCGTATTTCTCGAGCTTGCGGCACATGTTGATCGCGTCATGCACGCTCCAGCCCTCGTTGGCATCGAGGCGCAGGCGCGCATCTCCGATCTCGCGACGGACCGCAGCGGTGATTTCCAGGTCGAGCTTCTCGCCGCGACCCACCTTGAGATAGAAGATCCGCTCGCCATTGGCGTGGCCGGCGGCAGCGTCGCGCGCAAGATCCTCGGCCGTCTCGCCCTGGAGAAAGTAGAAGTAACCGACTGCCTTCCGATGAGCGCCGCCGAGCAGCTGGTGCACGGGCAGGCCGGCAAGCTTGCCTTGAAGGTCCCACATGGCCATGTCGATGCCGGCGAACATCTGGTTGGCGGCCCGCATGATGTTGGCGCCGTGCCCGAGATATTCCTGATGGAAGATGCGGGCAATGAGCGGCGTCACATCGTGGGGCGAATGGCCGACGAGATGTTTTGCGAGGCGATGGAGGATCGCAGCGGTACCGGTCTGGTCCGGCGCAACCGTGCATTCGCCGATACCGACGGTGCCATCATCCGCCTCGATCTCGATGAGATTGACGGCAAAGGATTCACGAATGCCGTATGACCAGTGGTAGGGCTGCTTCAGCGGCAGCACCAGCGGACGGACGCGGATGCTTGATATCTTGACCATTCCCGGAGTTCCTCGAAAGACGGCCGGCATTATCCGGCTCCATGCGTTTGGCGGCCGGTTCCGGCACACCTCTCCCCACCCGCCTGCGGGAAACCTGCAGGCGGCCGGGCTATTCGATAGGACGCGATAGCGTCTGCTTACATGCCGAGCGACTTCAGATAGTCGGCGGCCACGGTTTCGATCGTCTTCTTCTCGACATCGACCTCGCTGTTCAAACGCTGCATCGTGGCATCGTCCAGCTTGGCCGAAACCGCTTCGAGCGTTTCCTTGAGATCCGGGTGCTCATCGAGCACTTCTTTGCGCACGACGGGTGTCAGCGCATAGTTCGGGAAGAAGCCCTTGTCGTCCTTGAGCGTCTTCAGACCGAGTGCCGCGATCTGGCCGTCGGTTGCCTGCGCGGCGATCGTGTCGAGATCGCCGTTGGCGAGTGCGTTATAGGCTAGGCCGAGATCCATCGGCCGGATATTGGCGCGGCCAGTCTCGAAACCGTAGACTTTCTCCAGGCCGATCAGGCCGTCCGGGCGCTTCGGAAATTCGGCCGTCGTGCCCATGAGGATGTCCTTGCCGTCGTTATACGCCTTGGCGAGATCGGAGATCGTCTGCAGGCCCTCGGTCTTGGCATTGTCCGGCTTGATGACATAGGCATAGGTATTGTTGGCCGTGGACGGAGCCAGCCAGACCAGGCCCTTTTCACCGTCCAGTTCCTTTACGCGGTTGTAGGTCTCTTCCGGGGAAAGACGTTCCGTCACCTTGTTGAAGGTGATGAGCGAGGTGCCCGTATATTCCCAGTAGAGATCGACTTCGCCGTTCTCAAGCGCGGCCCGGACGATCTTGGTGCCCATGCCGTCCTTCTTGTCGACGGTGTAGCCCTTGCTCTCGAGGAGCTGCTTGGTGATTTCCGCGATGATCAGCTGCTCGGTGAAGTTCTTCCCCCCCACTGTGAGCGTCGCGGCCCAAGCGGACGTCGCGACAAGGGCGACGGCGGCCGCCGACAGCAGGGTCTTGGCAAATTTCGGCATGAAGGTCATTTCAGTTCCTCTCTCTCTTTTTTGTTATCGCAGTGGGTTTATGCCCCGTGGAACGAGGTGGTACTGGATCTGGCCGAAGACGAAATCGACCGCGACCGCAATCAGTGCCGTGGGTATCGCCCCGGCCATCATCATCGGGAGCTCGTCCAGTGCGATCCCGGTGAAGATCAATTCGCCAAGCCCGCCCGCGCCGATCAGAAAGACCAGCGGCGCCGAGCCGACGCAGATCGCGAGTGCCGTGCGAATGCCGCCGAACATCACGAAGAGGGCATTTGGAAGTTCAACCCGCCACAGAACCTGCCGCGGGGTCATGCCCATGCCGGTTGCCGCCTCCACGAGGTGGGCCGGGACGGCGTGCAGGCCCGCATAGGTGTTGCGGACGATCGGAAGGAGGGTGGCGGCCCAAAGACCGAACACCGCGGGCACCGTCCCGATGCCAAGCAGCGTCATGGAAAGCGCAAGGATCGCCAGCGTCGGCACGGTACTGCCGATATTGAAGACCTGCATCACCGCCTCCGAAATGGAACGGAAAGCAGGCCGGGACAGCACGATGCCCACCGGCACGGCCGTAAGGATTGCCAGTCCCCCAGCCCAGGCGACGAGTTCCAGATGCTGCATCGCGAGATAGGAAATATCGTCGGAATAGGTGAGAATCTCAGCCGCCAT
Organism: Rhizobium sp. Root482; assembly: GCF_001426565.1. GTDB lineage: Bacteria > Pseudomonadota > Alphaproteobacteria > Rhizobiales > Rhizobiaceae > Pararhizobium. The sequence goes on from NZ_LMFA01000001.1 coordinate 422,106, forward strand.
ACCGCTCGCCCACAGCCAGGCGATCACCCCGGCCAGCACGGCCAGGACGAGGACCGGCGCGACCGCGGGACGGCGGCCTTGCCGGGGTGCGGCCAGGGTAGCGGGAGCGCTCATGCGTCCTCCCCGTGACCGAGATTGTGAACGATCGAGCGATAGCTCATCACGCCCGCCATCCTGCCGTCTTCATCGACACAGGGCAGCAACGGCATATCGTGGGCGAACATCAGCGACACCGCCTGCCGGAGATCGCCGGTTCGCGGCACCGTGCACTTCACGGGTTCGGCGTGGTCGCTGACCGTGCCGGTGCGCGTGTCGGCCACCTGCTCGCCCAGAACGAATTGCGGAGCGCCGTCCGCGTTGAGGACAAAGGCGGCGACACTGCGCGACGCACGCATGCGCCGGACGGCGTCCTCGATGGAATCCGAAGCCAGGACCGTGATGAAATCGGTTTCCATGGCGTCGCGAACAGAGATGAGCCTGAGGCGTTTCAGCGCCCGGTCCGAGCCGAGGAAATCCTCGATGAAGCTGTTGGCGGGACGTGCGAGAAGATCATCGGGGGCGGCAAACTGCTCAAGTTTTCCGCTGCGGAAGATTGCGATCTTGTCCGCCATCTTCACCGCCTCGTCGAGATCGTGCGACACGAAGATGATCGTCTTGCGGATCGATTGCTGCATCTTCAGGAACTCTTCCTGGATGACTTCGCGGTTGATGGGATCGATCGCGCCAAATGGCTCGTCCATCAGCATGACCGGCGGATCGGCCGCCAGCGCGCGCAGGACGCCGACGCGCTGTTGTTGCCCGCCCGAAAGCTCCTTCGGATAGCGTTTGAGAAAGAGATCGGGCTGAAGACCCACGAGTTCCAGGAGTTCCTGCGCACGGACCCGAGATTTCCGCCGATCCCAGCCGAGAAGGTCGGGCACGACACAGATGTTCTCCTCGACCGTCTTGTTCGGGAACAGGCCGATCTGCTGGATCACGTAGCCGATGGACCGCCGAAGTTCGATCGGATCGACGGTACTGGTATCCTTGCCGTCGATGAACACCTTGCCGCTTGTCGGACGGACCAGCTGGTTGATCATCTTCATCGTCGTCGTCTTGCCGCAGCCAGACGGGCCAAGGAGCACGCAGATCTCGCCGGTGGGAAGATCGAGGCTGATATTGTCGACCGCGACCAAGGGATCGTGCGCGGGGCCATAGTGTTTCGTCAGGTTCTCAAGCCGGATCATTGCGTAGCGTCCCCCTGGATACCGCGTGAGGTGAGAAGGCGCTGCACCAGCGCGAGGAAGAGGTCGGCAGCGATCGCCAGCAGCGAGACCGCCAGCGCGCCGGTCACCAGCTGCCGGGGATCGGATTGGCTGATGCCCCGCGAAATGAAGGTGCCGAGGCCGCCCGCGCCGATATAGGCCGCAATCGCCGTCACGCCGATGTTCATCACGACGGCCGTGCGCACGCCGGCCATGATGACCGGAATGGCGAGCGGTATTTCGACCTGCCTGAGACGTTGCCAGGTGCTCATTCCCATCCCCTTGGCGGCCTCGCGCAGCGCTGGATCGACATTGGTGATCGCCGTATAGGTATTTCGAATGATGGGGAGCTGCGAATAGAGAACGACGGCCACGACCGCCGGGACATAGCCGATGCCGTGCCCGACCGGTGACAACAGCGGGATCATCAGGCCGAACAGCGCGATCGAGGGAACCGTGATCATCATCGATGCAAGATAGAGAACGGTATCCGCCGTGCTCTTCGACTGCGTGATGGCAATCCCGATGGGAACCGCCGTTACGATAGCGATGCCGACCGCCAAGAAGACGATCGAAATATGCTCGATCGCCCGCGCGCCGATGATATCCAGATTGTCGATGATGAATCGAACGATCTCCATTCGTTATCGCCTGCCTTTCCCTGCCTAGAGTTCCGCATACAGATTGACGGCATTTTCGAACGTGAAGCGCAGGGGCACCGAACCCTCGATATGCCACGCCTCGACGGTGTGTCCGTCCAGCAGGGCGCATGCGGCTTGCGTATCGACGACCGCGCCACCATAGAGGCGGTTCGCAAGATTGAGGATACCCGTCTGGTGCATCGCAAGACCGCCGCTGCCGCAGGCGTCCTTGACCAGCAGTACGCGCAGGCCAAGGGTGATCGCATCCTTCACCGTCGCGTCGACACAGGCTTCGGTCCAGACACCGGCAATCACCAGCCATTCGACGCCGGCATCCCGCAGCTCGCCGATCAGCGGGCTTTTACCGAAGGCGCTGGCTTCGTTCTTGACAAGCACCCGCTCCGAGGCGCGCGGGGCGACCTCGGGACAGATCGCGGTCAACGGATCGTCCTTGTCGCTGAACGCGGAGCGGCCGTCCGGCCCGAGCGGATGGAACGGACGGGCATGATCGGCGAGATCAACGATGTAGGCGCAATGCAGGACCGGGATGCCGTTTCGGCGCGCGGCCTCCTGCAGGCGAGCAGCATTGCCAAGGATCGTGTCGTATCCTTCGACGAGATAACGTTCGTCGTGGCGATGTTCCTCCTGGAGGTCGATGAAAAGGCTCGCAACCTTCGCACGCTCGATCCGCAACGGCTTCCTCATCAAATCTCCCCGCTCAGGAATTCATCCTCATAGGGAAAGCGCGACAAAAGCTCGGTGCCGTTTTCCGTGATGAGAATCTCGTCTTCAAGTTTCACGCCCTCGCGCCCGCCCTTCTCGCCGATATAGCTTTCGACGGAAATCACCATGCCCGGGACGATATGACCGTCGCGGCCGTAGGTATCGTAGTCAATCGCATGGGCAATGAAGGGTGTTTCGCCATGCATGCCGACACCATGCATGACCGACGTATATCGCTGGTCGACAAAGCGGTCGGGGATTTTCCATGCCTTTTCGGCGATCTCACGGAAGGCCATGCCCGGCTTGACCAGGGCCATATTGTGCTGAACCTGCTCGTAGGCCATCCGGTAGAGGGATTTCTGGTAAGGCGACGGCTTTCCCGGGCCACAGCGGAAGGTGCGTGAGAAATCGGAATAGTAGCCGTAGCAGCCGATGGTGTCGGTATCGAGCGCGACCAGTTCCCCCGGCCGGATCTTGCGGCCGCTCGCCTCGTTGAACCAGGGATTGGTGCGTTGGCCGGAACTCAGAAGGCGCGTCTCGATAAACTCGCCTCCCTGCCGGATGACCTCGTGATACATGATTGCGAAAAGTTCGGTTTCCGAGACCCCCGGCTTGATCGCTTCGCGAACGGCGGAAACAGCCGCTTCCGCACCGGCCATCGAGACCTGAAGGCACTTGACCTCTTCCGGTGTCTTGACGGCTCTGACGGCAAGGATCTCGCCCTGGCAGTCCTTTACCTCGCAACCGCGCTTTTCAAGCGCGAGAGCCTGCAGATGGCTGCAGCGGTCGAGGCCGAGCTTCATCGACCCGCCGCCGTGCTGCTTCAGCAATTCGGTGATTTCATCGGCGAACGGGCCGGCGGTCTCGTCGTCCTTGCCGGATACCGACGACCAGACGAGCTTCGAGGGGCGTGCTTCGTCCACCGTGTCGAGAACCATCGAGACATGGTAGCTCTGCGGATATTCGAACAGGACGATCGGGCCTTCCGTGGGAATGAAGAAATAGCGCGTGGAATTGCGCAGGAAGTAGCCGAACATGTTGCGCGATCCCGTCGCATAGCGCTGATTGTAGGGATCGAAGAGGACCACGGCTCCATAGCCGGCCGCCCGCATCCAGTCGCGAAGCTTCTTCAACCGCCCCTTGCGGAGCGCATCCGTGTCGATGAATGACGGTTCCGTGTCCGAAAGCCACATGCCGCCGGACGGATCGGCCGCTGCCGGATGGCGCATCCGATCCTTGAAATCCACATCTTCGACGCTGTCGGGGTCAAATACAACAATGCTCATGACGGTCTCCTTTTCCAGCAGAATGGAGAATGGCCAAGGCATGCAGTTGCGTGAATTCCGCAATTTCTATGCTGGAATCCGCACGCGCTCATTGTTTCAGCCCCGCGATGACGCGCGGTGCCTCGCCCGCGCGCGAGACGCGACGGCGCAGGCTATGCGGCACATAGCCGAACTGCTGCTTGAAGGCGCGGGAAAAATTCGCCGCGTTCTCGAAACCGCAGGCGACGGCAACCTCATTCACGGGAAGGTTCGAATGCGTCAACATGCCCGCCGCATGTCCGAGCCGCAGAGTGCGGTAGTAGGCATTGGGCGACATGCCCACTTCCGCCTTGAACGAGCGCCCGAGCTTGTCGGGCGAGACATTGAGACGACTGGCCAGATCCTCGATCCGCAACACGTCCTCGATAGCGTCCTCCATCATGGCAACAGCCGAAAGCACGAGGTCGTCGGCGATGCCGCTGCGGATGCGCAGTGTCAGCATCCGGCGATCGGCATCCGGCCGTAGTGGACTGTGCATGTACCAGCCGGCAACACTATCGGCGAGCTGAGCGCCATAGTCCCGAGCGATCATCTCAAGCATCATGTCCAGGCTGCCGATGCCGCCGACCGACGTGAAGCGGCGGCGGTCGATAACATAGAGATCCGTGCGCATATCGAGATGCGGAAAGGCCTCCTTGAACGCCGGCTGGCTGGTCCAGTGGAGCGTGCAGGCGTGATCGTCGAGCAGGCCCTTGCGGGCAAGGAAGAAAGCCGCGTCCGCGACGGCGCCGAGCCGCGCGCCGGATCGAAGATTCCTCCGGACCCATGCCATCTCCTCCTCGGCAACCAGGTGTTCGGCATCGCCGCCGGAGCACACGACGATCCGATCGACTTCAGGCGCATTGCGCACATGGTAGTCCGGCTCGATGCTGATGCCGTTCGACGCCTTTATTTTCTCGGCCGCCGCAACGGTTATCCACGAATAGTGACGTTTGCCGGAAAGCGTATTGGCCGCCCGCAGAGGTTCGATGATGGAACTGAAGGCCATCAGCGGGAAGTTCGGAAACATCAAAACCGCAAAGCGGATTTCATGCGTATCCTTCATCTTCGTCTCCTCTGGGCATGTCGCGCAAAACCATGCAGCGGATTTGCGGTAACGACATGCGTGACATCAAGCCCCCAAACGCGGAAGCGGCCCGGAAGGTCGCGGTGCTGCTAGGGTTCGCCCGCCCCGATCTCCACGCGTCGCCTTGCCATGTAGGCATCGAGTTCCTCACGCACGGCCGGGTCGAGCGGCGGCTCCTCGTACTCCCGCAAGGCTTGCTGCCAGACGTCGGTGGCGCGGTCCAGCGCATCGCGTCCCCCCGCCTCCTGCCAGCTGCCATAGTTCTGCCAGTTGGAAAGGATCGGTTGATAGAACGCCGTCTCGTATCGCGCCATCGTGTGCTCGGAGCCGAAAAAATGCCCGCCGGCCGGCACCGATTTGATGGCTTCGAAGCCAAGATCGTCCTCGGAGAAGGGCATGGGCTCAAGGAAACTCATCATGTTCTGCAGTATCTCGACATCGAGCACGAGTTTTTCATAGGATGCCGTCAGTCCGCCTTCGAGCCATCCGGCAGCGTGATAGACGAGGTTCGCGCCGCCGAGCACTGCCCCCCAGGTCGCCATCTCCGTCTCGTAGGCCGCCTGAAGATCGACGACATTGGACGCATTGGCGTTCGACGTCCGATAGGGAAGCTTGTAGCGCCGCGCCAGCTGGCCCGCGACGATGTTCGCCTTGGCGTTTTCCGGCGTGCCGAAAGCGGGCGCGCCGGAGCGCATGTCCACATTGGACGTGAATGCGCCGTACATGACCGGTGTGCCGGGATTGACCAGCTGCGCAAGCGTTACGCCGAACAGCGCTTCCGCATTCTGCTGGCAGAGCGCCGCCGCAAGCGTCACCGGCGTCATCGCCCCCATGAGCGTGAACGGCGTGATGGTCACCGGTTGACCGTGCTCGGCCATGGCGATGAGCCCGTCCGTCATCGCGTCGTCCAGGAGGCGCGGCGAGTTGACGGAGATGATCGTGATGACGCCGGGGGAATGGCGCATCTCCTCGGCGCTGATGCCGCGCGCAATCGCCATCATGTTGATGCCGTCGACGGCGCGCCCTCGGCCGATGGCCGTGCAGTGGAAGCACAGATCGCTGAGCGAGACATTTGCGTTGTAGGCATCAAGGTGCCGCGAATTGGCCGGCAGCTCGATGGGCGCGCACACCTGATTTCCAAGGATATGGATTGCATTGAAGTAGTGCGCCAGCCGCGTGAAGTTCTGGTAGTCGGCGAAATTGCCCTGCCGCCGGCCGTTGATCCGGTCGTGGACGTTTGGCGGTCCGGCAACAAGACCGAAGGCCATCGCGTTGCCGCCGATCGTCAGGCGTTTCGACGGATTGCGGCTGGTAAGCGTGAAGGAGGATGGCGCCGTGGCCAGCGCGGCATCGACGATTGATTCGTCGATTCGGATCGTCATGGTGTCGCGATCGACGATGGCACCTGCCTCCTCGAACAGCGTCATCGCCTTCTCGCTCATCACGCGGATGCCGATCTCGGAAAGAACGCGCATCGAATTGCGATGAAGCGCCTCGATACGTTCCTCGTCGAGAAGTTGCGTCGGCGGATAGGTGTTGAACACCTCCTGCCACGGCAACTGCGAAATGCCGCCGCCACCTCGGTCCGCACGCGATCGCCGCCCACCGCCCCGTCTCTCACTCATCAAGAACTCCCTTCATGCGCCTCAACCGCCACTCGGGATAACGAATATCCCGGCATTGGGCATGCGCCTTTTTATGTTCCGCCTCGCTGAAACTATGGCCAATCCCGCCCCGGTCTTCACATGATAAGTTCGGCGGCAATGACCAAGAAAAACCACGTCATGACGCATCTGCATCTTGCGCGCCGCGGACCGACCGGATTAGCCTCGGAAAAAAGGGGAGCCTGGAATGAAGCCGCCGCCGCCATTAAACTATATCCGATCCTTCGAATGCTCCGCCCGGCATTTGAGTTTCACCGAAGCGGCCAACGAACTGGGCTATACGCAGGCCGCCATCAGCACCCATGTTCGCGCGCTGGAGCAGTATCTCGGCCGCCAGCTCTTCATCCGCTATCCGCGCAGCCTCAAGCTGACGGAAGTGGGCGAGGCCTTTCTTCCCACGCTGCGCCAGGCGCTGAACCAGATCGATTTCGCAACGGAAACCGTGCTCGCAGCCGCCCGCAACAAGACCGTCGTCATTTCCTGTCCCACCAGCCTTGCCGAGAACTGGCTCGCCAGATGCGTCGCCGGCTTCAGCCGGAAACATCCCGAGGTGGAAATCCTCCTGCATGGCACGATCTGGGAGGATTCCACGGAGCAGATCGCCGATATCCTCATTTCGATCCGCCGCTTCGACAATATGCCGTCACACGGCATGCAACTCTGGAACGACCGGCTTGTCCTGCTCTGCGCCCCCCAGCTCGTGCATGGCCAGAATGCGATCAGGACGCCAGAGGATGTTCTGAAGTCCAACTGGATCGCCGTGCATGGACGGCAGGAATTCTGGCAGGACATGGCCGATGCGCTCCGCATCGATGCTTCCGCAAACGACAAGCGGCTTTCCACCAATTCCACCAACATCGCACTGGAAATGGCGGCAAGCGGCGCCGGCTGCATCGTGACCACCCAGTCGCTCGCCCGCATCTACGTCGATCGCGGCCTGCTCGTCGAGCCGTTCCCGACACGCACCAAGAGCGCATGGAACTACTATCTCGCCGAGGGGCCTTCATCGAAGGGAACGACCGTCGCCAAGGTGCGCGACTGGATTGTGTCGGAAGCCCAGAAGGTGATCGGCTGACGAGCTTCGAGACGCAGATAGCCGACTTCAGACTAGCGAAGGCCGATCCGGCAACAAGCGAGAATTACGGGATCAATGACCTCGTTTTATTTATCCATTTACTGCCAAACCGGGCCGATTTCGCGATCTCGCCACCTTTTGGAAGAAACGGCCCACCCCTAGACTGAGGCTGGTCGGCAAGATCGCCGGCGGCAGAGTCATCAGTTCAAGGCTGGAATTCTATGCGCTCCCATGCTCAAGCGGTCGTCATCGGCGGCGGTCTCATCGGTTGTTCCATTCTCTACCATCTTGCCAAGCTCGGTTGGTCCGACGTCGTGCTTCTGGAGCGCAGCGAACTGACATCGGGCTCGACCTGGCATGCGGCGGCCAATATCCACGGTCTTCACGACTCCACCAATATCAGCCTGCTCCAGCACTACACGATGGCGCTCTACAAGGAACTGGAGGTGGAGACGGGGCAAGGCTGCGGCATCTTCCAGCCGGGCTCGCTCTATCTTGCCCAGACCGAGGCGCGTGAACACCAACTCCGGCTTCAAGAAGCCAAGGCGCGCCGTTACAAGATGAATTTCTACGAAGTCGGTCGCGACGAGGCGGAGCGCCTGCATCCCCTGGTCGATTTCGACGGCATCCGCTGCATCATGTACGAACCGGAAGGCGGCAATGTCGATCCTTCAGGCGTGACGATGGCCTATGCGACGGGCGCGCGCCAGCGAGGTGCCGAAATCCACCGCTTCACGCCGGTCACCGGCACGGAGGCGCTGCCGGACGGCAGCTGGATCGTGCGCACGCCGAAGGGCGATATCCACACCCAATGGGTTGTGAACGCCGCTGGCCTCTGGGGGCGTGAAGTCGCCGCCATGGCCGGGCTGGAACTCCCGCTGATGCCGACGGAGCATCAGTATTTCGTCACAGAGACGATCCCGGAAATCGCCGGCCTCGACCGCCGCCTCCCCTCCGTGGCCGATCGGGACGGGGAATACTATCTCCGGCAGGAAGGACTCGGCCTGCTGATCGGCGCCTATGAACGCGATATGCGGTTCTGGGCCGAGGACGGAACGCCGCCCGATTTCGGTCACGAGCTCTTCCCAGACGACATCGAGCGCATCGAGGAGAACATGATGCGCGCCATCGACCGTGTCCCGGTCGTCGGAAGGGCGGGCATCAAGCGCGTGATCAACGGGCCGATGATCTGGTCGCCGGATAGCGCCGTCCTTTTCGGTCCCGTGCCGGAAATGACGAACTACTTCTGTTGCAACGGCATCATTCCCGGCTTCTCGCAATCGGGCGGCATGGGCAAGCTTGCCGCGGAATGGATGATCGAAGGCGAACCATCGCTCGACATGTTCGGTTGGGACATGGCCCGTTTCGGCCAATGGGCGAGCAAGGCCTTCACCAAAGCGCGCGTGCAGGATCAGTACAGCCACCGGTTCAAGATCCATTTCCCCAACGAGGAACGCAGCGCCGGCCGGCCCGTCCGCACCCGGCCCGCCTATGAGCGGCAGAAGGAGATGGGTGCCGTCTTCGGCCTCAATTTCGGTTGGGAACATCCCCTCTGGTTCTCCGCCGACGGCGAGCCGAAGGAAGAAACGATCGGCTTCACCCGCCAGAACTGGTGGGCACCGGTCGGCCGCGAGGCGCGCATGCTGCGCGAGAACGCCGGCATCATCGATATCTCCAATTTCGCAAAATATGCCGTGAAGGGGCCGGGCGCAGAGAACTGGCTGAATGCGCTCTTTGCCAATCGCATGCCGACACAGATAGGGCGCTCGTGCCTGACACCGCTCATCGGCAAGCGCGGGGGCATCGCCGGCGACTTTACCGTCACCAGGCTGGCCGAAGAGGATTTCATGATCTTTGGGTCCGGCATGGCGGAACGCTACCACCAGAGGTTCTTCAAGGCGGTTCCCCTTCCGGAGAATACGACCTTTACCTCAATGACGGAACGCCTTTGCGCCTTCAACATCGCCGGGCCGAAATCGCGTGAATTGCTGATGCGCCTCACGAATGAGGACCTCTCCAACGAGAGCTTCCCCTTCATGCGCTCGCGCAGGATGACCGTCGCCGGCATCGATGTCGTCGCGCTGCGCGTCTCCTTCACCGGCGATCTCGGCTGGGAACTCCACTGTGACGCGGACCAGCAGGTCGCGCTCTACGACGCATTGCTGGAGGCAGGCGAGGATCTGGGTGCAGGCCCCGTCGGCTCCCGTGCGCTCGCTTCATTGCGCATCGAGAAGGGCTATGGCAGCTGGAGCCGCGAATACTCCCCGGAATACTGGCCGCAGGAAAGCGGGCTTGACCGGCTCGTCAAGCTTGAGAAGGACACTTTCCTGAACAAGGAAGCCTATCAGGCGATAGCGGGGAAATGCCCGAGGCAGACGATCGCCATGATATCGATCGACGCACGGGATGCGGACGCGACGGGCGGCGAACCGATCTTCCTTGGCGACGGCACGCCGATCGGCCAGGTTTCCTCCGGCGCCTATGGCTATACCGTCGGCCTGTCTCTGGCGCTCTGCTACCTCAATGCCGACACGGCGAAGCCCGGCGACAAGGTCAGCGTCGCCATCCTTGGCCAGCCGCATGAGGCTACCGTCCTGGAGCGCGCCCCATTCGATCCCACAGGAGAAAGACTTCGAAAGTAGAAGAGGAACCCGAAAACATGGGCGGTATTCGGCCGGGCGCGCCTGATACGGACTAACGTCAATCAGGGCGCGTCGTGCTGGCTGCGCAGATTGGTGACGACGCGCCGGTTCTGCACCTTGCACGAGCGGTCCGTGCAGTCGCGGACTTCGCGATCATTGCCGTAGCCCTTGGCCCACATGCGGCTGGCATCGACCCCCTTCGAGGCGAGATAGGCCATCGCCGCATCTGCGCGCTTCTGGGACAGCGATACCATTTGAGCCGCGGATCCCGAATCGTCAGCAAAACCCTGCAGCTTGAGCAGCCAGGCCGGGTTATTGTTGAGCCAACTGGCCTGGCTGTCCAATGTCGCCATAGCGACGGAATCGAGCTTCGCGGAATCCTGCGTAAAATAGATCCGGCGGCCGACATTGAGGATGAAATCCTCTTCGCTCCCCGCGGCGACCTTCTCGAAACCGGGCGCGGGATCGTTGGTCTCACCCGTCATCGGCACCGCGGCCGGCTCCTCCACGGAGGCGATATCGGGGGTGGTGCAGGCTGAGAGCGCCAGAAGCATGGACGCGGCCAGCAGGAGTTTCTTGTATCCGATCGGTGCAGACATCAGGATGATTTACCTCACTCGACCGGAATTGGTTGGCTCGTCTGCGCGGCATTTCCGGCCTGGTCGGCAATATGCGGCAGAACCTGCACGGCCGTGCCGATCGGGCAGCGCTGGTAGAGATCGATGGCGTCTTCGTTGAACATGCGGATGCATCCGCTGGAGGCATCCTTGCCGATGCTCCCCGGCTCCAGCGTACCGTGGAAGCGATAGCCGGTATCAACGCCGTCGCGATGCAGGTACAGGGCGCGCGGGCCAAGTGGGTTCTTCGCCGAGCCTCCCGCCACGAATTCAGGCAGTTCGGGATGGCGCTTGCGCATCTCCGGCGGCGGCGTCCAGCGCGGCCAAAGCGATTTACGATCGATCGTTGCACGGCCGAACCACTTGAAACCCTCGCGGCCGACACCAACGCCATAGCGGATGGCTGTCTTGTTCTCCATGATCAGATAGAGAAAATGGTGCCGCGTATCGACGACGACGGTACCGATCGGCTCGCTGCTGAAATATTTGACGACCTGGCGGCGCCATCGCGGGTCGATCCTGGCGAAGTTTGTTCTTCGAAACGCCACGCCATTGTCGATGGCATTGCCGTCGAAATAGGATGACGCCTGGGCAAGTGCCGATTGCCCGGCGACGCTGGCGCCAAGTGACGCCAAGCCACCCAGAAAAATCTCCCTACGGGTCCAAGTCATCGGCAAGATCCCCCGAAATGCCAAGTCATGAATTCGCAGTAAATCAGATTTATTATCTGCGGCAACAAAAATCTCTCAGCATCTATTCTTTCGTCGAGAGAGCCAGACTCCGGTGCATCAGGCCGCTATTCTAGTCATCGGCAGAAGCAGCCAGCACCGACCCGATCAAACCCGGGAACCGCGCCTCGAGGTCGTCGTGGCGGATGCTGAGGCGGCGGCCGCGGCCCAGGGATTCGTTGCGGATGACGCCAGCCTCGCGCAGCACCTTCATCAGATGCGACTTGGTCGATTTCGGCATAGAGGGGTCGGAGAGATGGCATTGCGCCATTTCGAGCGGACCGCTGGCAAGCTGGCGTACGATGGTCAAACGCTCGGGGTCGCTCAACGCAAAGAGCACGTTGGTAAGCTGCAGGTCTTCACGAGCCGGATGGGGAAGTTCTGTATTGTCGGATGCCATGGTTCGAATTTAGTTGAACCGTCCCCGGAATGATAGTAGTTATTTGTTCGAAAATATTCGAACCATCAGGTGTTTCGTGACCGATAACATATTATCCCTCCCTCTTCGCAACCTCGCGGGCTTCCGCATTACGCTTGCAGGACTGGCAGTGATGATGGCCGGCGCCAGTGCGCCCTCGCCCTTCTATCCCTCGCTGCAACAGGAGATCGGTTTTTCGGCGGCGACGCTGACCAGCATCTTCGCCGTGTATACCGTCGCGCTGCTGGCATCCTTGCTGGTCACGGGCTCGTTGTCGGATCATGTCGGCCGACGGCCGGTGATATCGGGCGGCTTTGCACTGATGGCGGTAAGTCTACTGCTGTTCTGGCAAGCGGCAGACGTGACCGGATTGATCATGGCGCGGCTATTACAGGGCATCGCGGCCGGGCTACTGCTCTCGGCGCTGTCCGCGGCCGTCGTCGACCTCGAGCCGAAAGACAGGCCAGGCAGCGCCTCGGTGTGGAACTCGGTCATTCCGCTCAGCGGGCTTGCCATGGGCGCTCTCGTGGCGGGCATACTGATGGACGTGACCGTGATGGCGGAGGCCGACGTGTTCGGCACGCTGGTTATCGCCTATGCGCTGTTTGCCGCTGTGATCTGGGTCATTCCCGAGACCGCGCCGCGGCACGAAGGCGTCTGGGCCTCGCTCCGGCCACGCATCGGCGTGCCGGCCACGGCTGCCAAGGCGTTCTGGCGCAGCGCCCCGGCTGTCATCGCAGGCTGGGCGACGGGCGGCCTCTACCTCTCGCTCGGCGCCCCGATCGTCCGACACGTCTTCGGCGCCGAAGATCATCTGACGCAGGCTGGCGTCATCGTCCTGCTCTGTGCTTCAGGCGCCGCCGCCTGCTATGTCGCGCGTGGCCATTCCTCCCGGCGGGTGACGCTTTACGGAACCTCGGCGCTCTCCATCGGCACCGCGTTAACGCTGGCTGCGATCGCCTGGCAGTCGCTGCCAGCCTATCTCGCGGCGCTGGTCGTTGCCGGAACGGGCTTCGGCACCTGCTTCTACGGCGTGCTGCGCTCCGTCGTCCCGGCCGTGCGCCCGGACGAGCGCGGCGAACTCTTCGCTTCGCTGTTCACGCTGAGCTATCTCGCCTTCGGCCTCCCCACCCTGTTGGCCGGCATGGCCGTTGGCACCTTCGGGCTGACGGCGACGATGCTGGGTTACAGCACCCTGATCGTGCTGTTCTCGGCATCGGCGGGCTTGTTGCGGAAGTTCGGGACCCGTGATTGAGGCTTCGTTCGGGGGCTGCCTCGAGCAGAATGGAACCGGCATTTCGCATCTCCCATGAAAATGGCCGCATCCTTTCCGATGCGGCCATTCCAATCGATGCGCCTTGCAGCGTGAGCCGAATTATTCGACCGGGCGAATATTCATGGCCAGCGTATCCTCGTCCGCCCGCGGCGTCAGCACGATCTTGTCCTTTTTCAATGCCCATGCGGTGAGCAGCGTCGCGAGCGCCAGGTTGGGACGATCGCTTGCGACCAGATCATTGGCCTTTTCGAGCAGGCCACGACGAGCGTCCGTGTCCATTTCCGCGCCCGCGCTCTCGATCAGCCTGTCCATTTCCGCGTTGGAATATCCACGCACATTGTAGGCGCCAAGCCCATGATCGGGAGCATAGCTGTGCATCAGCGAGGACAATGTATAGTTCGCCTCTCCCGTCAGCGTTCCCCAGCTTCCCATGTTGAGCGAATATTCGCCACGCGTCCGAGCGGGGTTGAAGACGGCAGCCGGTATGCCGTTGACCTCGACCGTGATGCCGATCATCGACAGCATCTGGGCGACCGTGGGCCCGAGCTCCATCGGCATGCGGTCATTGGCGTAGCTCAGCCTGATCTTGAACCCATCCTCGTAACCGGCCTCCTTGAGCAATTGCTTGGCACGATCGACGTCATATTTCGAAGGCTCGAGCGCCTTGTCGTACCCGAAGATATTGGAAGAGACGAGTTGGGTCGGAACGACCGCCAGTCCCTCGAGCGCATAGTCCACGATGGTCTCGCGATCGAGCGCCAGGTCAATTGCCTCCCGGACACGGGGATCGCGCAAGGGATTCTTGTCGAGCTTTGCGCCATCCTTGGCGGTGATCTCCGGACTGTCCTCGCGAAAATCGAACTCGAGATAGCTGACATAGATGCTCTCGTTCTTGACCACCGTGAGCGACGAATCCTGCTCGAGCACGGGAACGTCCGACGCCGGAACCTTGGAGATGATGTCGACCTGGCCGGCTTTCAGCTGAGCGACGCGCGAGGCATCGTTTGGAATTTCCTTTCGGATCACACGGTCCCACGGCTCGGCGCCACCCCAATATCCGTCGAAGCGCTCCAGCACGAGATCCTGGGTCGGGGCCCAGGAAACGAATTTATAGGGGCCGGTTCCCACCGCCGCCTTGCCGCTGTTGAACCCTTCAGTCGCGGTATCGCGAGTGGAATAATTGGCTGCAGCCTTGTGCGAGACGATGAACAGGCGCACGAAATCGTTCGGCAGGCTTGGTGCCGGATCGGTGGTCCTGATGCGTATCGTATAGGGATCGACGATCTCCAGCGAGCTGACACGACGCACGAAAATGGTGGTCGGATTGGGGCCGGTCACATCCGGGATGCGTTCGATCGAGAATTTGACGTCTTCGGCGGTGAAGTCCGAGCCGTCGTGGAACTTGACGCCCTGCCGGAGCTTGAATTCCCATGTCGTCTGGTCAAGCGGGGTCCAGCTGCGCGCCAGGGACGGCTCCAGCTCAAGATTGTTGCCGGACCGGACCAGCGTATCGTAAATATGCTTGACGGCATCCGCATTGGCCGCCGTGGCGGTAAAATGCGGATCCATCGAGGCGGGTCCCGCCTTGACGGCCATGACGAGATCGGCGGCCTTGGCGTGGCCCACCGACATCAGAAGTGCGGCACCCAGCAAAGCCGCATGCAATTGCTTTCTCATTGGATCATTCCCCTTCTTGGTTTGGTTTGTCGGCATGTCGCGGCGGCGCCTTGCAAAGCTCCGGCGACATCATGCCTCCTCCAGGACGGGCTCTTCCGAAGCCAGCCGCGGGATCGCATCGAGCAGCATTCTGGTGTAGGGCTGCTTCGGTGTTTCGAAGATGCTTTCCGCCGGCCCCTCTTCCACGATCCTTCCGCGGTACATCACCACGATCCGATCACAGAGATGGCGGACGACGCTCAGGTCGTGACTGATGAAGAGCAGCGTCAGGCCGAGTTCGTTACGCAGAGTCAGCAACAGGTTGAGGATCTGCGCCTGGATGGAGACATCCAGCGACGCCACCGGCTCGTCGCAGACGATCACGTCCGGGCGCATGGCAAGCGCCCGCGCAATGGCGATGCGCTGCCTCTGCCCGCCGGAGAACTGATGCGGATAGCGATCGGCAACCGCCGGGTCCAGGCTGACGGCTTCCAGCCACTTCGCGACATAGCCGCGTGCACCCGCGCGTGTCGTCAGCCCGTGGGCGACGGGGCCTTCAGCAATCGACTGGCCAACGGTCCGGCGCGGATCCAAAGAGGCGAACGGATCCTGGAAGATCATCTGAACCCTTGTCGTCAGCTTCCTGCCCTGCTGACCCGTCGATATGACCGAAGCGCCATCGATTTTGATGTCGCCTTCGGTGGGATGATAAATTCCGCAGACCATGCGGCCGAGCGTGGACTTTCCGGAGCCGGATTCCCCGACCAGCCCCAGCGCCTCGCCCCGGGCGATGGAGAAAGTGACATCGTTGACCGCCAGAACCGCGGATCTGGGCTTTACCAGATTCATCCTGGTGCCAAGCCGGCTGCAGAAGCTGGTTGGCCACTCGAACCGTTTGACCGCGTGTTTCACGGTCACGAATCCGCTCTGTGACTGCACTGGTCGGTGGGCAATTCTCATCTCGGAAGCCTGCTTGTCGCCCGCGTCGAGGCCCAGGAGCTGTCCCGGCCTGGAGCGCGACGGCAGGGCGTCGAGCAGCATGCGCGTATAGGGATGCGCGGGTGCGCCAAGCACCTCCGCCGCCGGGCCGGTTTCCACGATCTTTCCATATCTCATCACCGCGATGCGGTTGGATATGGAAGCCACCGTCGCCAGATCATGGCTGATCCAGATCAGGGAAATGCCCAGTTCCGCGACCAGAGCTTTGACTTCGACAAGAATCTCGGCCTGAACCGAAACATCGAGAGCGGTGGTCGGCTCATCCGCGATGATCACTTTCGGCCTGTGCAAAAGGGCGATGGCGATTGCCACCCGCTGGCGCATCCCGCCGGAGAATTCATGCGGATAGAAGTCGATTTTCTGTTCCGGATCGACGATGCGCACCTGCCGAAGCGCCTCGACGCAGCGGATACGCGCATCCGCATCGGAAATGCTTTCGTGGGCCCTGAGCGCCATGGTCATCTGATCGAGAATGGTGAGGACCGGATTGAGCGTCATCATCGGGTCTTGAAAGACCATCGAGATTTCCCGGCCACGAACATGCCGCAATCCGTCGCCGAGCCCGACCAGTTCCCTTCCTTCGATCGTGATCGACCCGTGGGTGATCCGGCCGGGCTTGTCGATCAATCCGATGATCGAGAAACCCGTGATCGATTTTCCGGAACCGGACTCGCCGACAAGGCCAAGCACTTCTCCCCGGTTGAGGTGGAAGGAAACACCATCGACAGCCTTCACCGTTCCCGCGCGGGTTTCGAAATGTGTATGGAGATCGGTAACCTTGAGAAGGGGAGCGGTCATTTTTTCAGCCTTGGATTAAGCTGGTCGCGCACCTGGTCGCCAACGATGTTGATTGCCATGATGAGCACGATCAGGGCGGCACCCGGATAGATCGATATCCAGTAGCGGCCGGACAGGAGATACTGGAAGCCGCCCGAAATCAGCATGCCGAGGGACGGTTCGGTGGGCGGCAGGCCCACTCCGAGAAACGACAGAGTGGCCTCCAGCGAGATGGCGCTGGCCACCTGCACGGTCGCGACGACGATCAACGGCGGCAGTGCATTGGGCAGGATATGGCGGGTCACCACGAACCAGCCGCTCATCGGAATGGAAAGCGCCGCCTCGACATAGTCCTTCCGGCGTTCAGCAGCTGCGGCGCCATGGGCCGTCCGCACGAAATAGGCGTATTGCGAAAAGGTCAGGGCGACGATCAGTTGGGACTTGCCCTGACCGAGGAGAGCGGCCACGACGAAGGCCATCAGAATGGCCGGAAACGACAGTTGAAGGTCGATCAGGCGCATCACGAACGCTTCAAAACGCCCGCCGACATAGGCTGCCGTCGAGCCGACGAGCGCGCCGATCGCAAACGCGATGCCGCCGGCCACCAGCCCCATCTGCAGCGAAATCCGCAGGCCGTAGAGGATGGCGGAAAACAGGTCCCTGCCCTGGCTGTCGGTGCCGAGAATATGGGTGTACCCGCCCATCCCCACATAGCCCGGCGGCCGCCGTGCATCCCGCAGCACCAGGCTCGCAAGGTCATAAGGATCCTGCGGCGCCACCAGCGGGGCGAGGATGGCCAGCACGATGATCACGGCCACGACGAAGGCGGCCGTCAGCGCCGCCGGGTGGCCGCGGAACTCGGCCCAGAACTCCGAGCCCGCACGGGGTTTTGTCAAGGATAGGGTCATTTTCCGCCTCTCTGCCGCATGCGCGGATCAAGCACTGCATAAGCAAGATCGACCGCCAGGTTGATTGTGATGAAAAGGAGAGACACCAGCATGAGATAGGCGACCATCACTGGTCGATCGAGCGATGTGATACTGTCGATGATCAGCTTGCCGAGGCCGGGCCAGGAGAAGATGGTCTCGGTGACGACGGCGAAGGCGATGGTCGAGCCCAGCTCGAGCCCGAACACCGTCACCAGAGGGATCGAGATCAGCCGAAGCACGTGCCTGCGCAGGATGGTCAGCTCACTGATGCCGGCCGCGCGGGCGAACTTGATCGTATCGGTCAGCATGATCTCGCGGGTGCCGGACGCGGCCAGCCGGATCATCATCGCCATCTTGAAAAGCGACAAGTTGACGGCCGGCAGGACCAGATGGTGCAAGCCGTCGATCGTGAGAAAGCTCCAGGGCATGCCGAAGATCGAAACGACATCGCCGCGACCTCCGGCCGGCATGATGCCGATCTCGACGGCAAAGACCACGATCATCATCAGCCCGATCCAGAAGGTGGGTACGGAAAATCCGAGAATGGAGACCGCCATGATGATCTTGGACGGCCAGCCGTCCGGCCTGTAGCCGGCATAGACACCGAGCGGGATGCCGATGACGCTCGCGAGCAGGACCGCGATCGTCGCCAGTTCCATCGTCGCGGGGAAGCGCGACGCGACGAGTTCTGAAACCGGCATGTTGTAGACGAAGGACCGGCCGAAATCGCCCTGGAGCAGGCTGGTCATGAAATGAAGATATTGCTGCCAGATCGGAAGATCGAGACCGTACTGGGCGATCACCTGCTGGCGGATTTCCTGTGTGGCGTCGGGCGATATCAGCACATCGACGGGATTGCCGATGAGGAAGACGCCGGCAAACACCAGGATCGACATCACCAGCATCACCAGCAGCGCCTGCCATATTCTATGCACGATAAATGCAGTCATCAGCCTCTCCCCCTTCGCATCGCCGCGCGGCAGCTCGGTCGAATTCGCGGTCTGCGACGTGCCCGTCGCGCGGCCAGTCAGTGCCAGCCGTTCTCCAGCTGGAAGCGCGTCTCTTCGACCGCGATGTTCCATATGGCCAGCATGTCCGTGTCCGGCCGCTCGTAGAGGCCATGAAAACAGCCGTCACCCAGACGGTCGCGTTTGCGGCCGGCATCGACACGGGCAAGGGCGTCGAGATCGACGCGGTCTTTCGGATTTTGCGGCTGATCGATCCCCTCCAATCGCGTCCACGGAAAGTTCTCCATCCAGGACGCGTGCGAGGCACGACTGTCGATTTCCAGCACCTTGGCCATGGTCTTCGGTGCGCGCCACCAGTCGTGCAGCTTGACGCTCGCATCGCGATTGCGGTTCAGCCATTCGGCGATCACCGTCGCAGCCGGCGAATTGCCGCCATGTCCGTTGATCATCAGGATGCGCCGGAAGCCGGTATGATACAGGCTGTCGAGGATGTCCTCTATCACCGCGATATAGGTGCGGATGCGCAATGTGACCGTGCCTGGAAAATCGGCGAAACCGGCGGTCAGTCCATAAGGCATGACGGGAAAGACCGGGACGCCCAAAGGCGCGGCAGCGTCTAGCGCGACCTTCTCGGGAAGGATCATATCCGTTCCGAGACTGAGGCCCGCATGCTGCTCGATGCTCCCAAGGGGCACGATGCAGCGATCATCGGTCTTGAGGCGTTCCTCGACCTGGCTCCAGTTCATCGCATTGATGTGCATTGCAAACTCCTCCCAAAAAATCCGTCCACCGTCCTCGGGTGGGTCGAGCAGCCGACACGGATCGACGCTCGCATGCGGCTTCGCCCATCTGCTCCCGGCATAGCCGCGCCGATCTGGCCGCGATGGAACTCGACGGCCAGCACATCCCTCTGATCGGGAGCGCCCGCAATGATGTTGCTACGCGGCTATTCGCCTATATCTCCTGCACAACGGGCATTCTGATCGCTTTCGACCGCCCGTCTGAACCCTCCACGGTCCCGCGCATTCCTCCTGCGTGTGAAGCCCGATATTCCTCTCCCCGGAACATCGGAATAAGCTCGGGATGATGCGACAGCAGCAAACCCGGCATCTCCCTGCTATTCCCCTGAGGCAAAAGCCGCCTTCATCCTCTCCACGGCTTCATCGACGCGCGAACGCGGGCAACCCAGATTGACCCTCATGAAGCCCTCGCCCTGCCTGCCGAACTTGAGCCCGCGATCGAACCAGACCCGCGCCTTGGTCAGCATGAATTTCTCCAGTTCCGGCGCTGGCATGTCGAGGCCGCGGCAATCCATCCAGGCGAGGTAAAGCGCATCCGTCTTGAAGACCCGCAACGCCGGGATCGCCTGATGAACCGCGGCTGCAAAATGCCGCTGACTTTCGCGAATATAGTCCAAAAGCCCATCCAGCCACGGCTCGCCATCCCGATAGGCCGCCTCGCAGGCCACCGCGCCCAGCGCATTGACAAAGCTCATGCCGCCCCGGGCCAGCGCGTTTTGCACGTCCTTCCGGCGCCTCTCGTTGACGATGAACATGTTGGAGCATTTCAGCCCCGCAAGGTTGAATGTCTTGCTTGGAGCCGTGCAGACGATCGAATTTTCCGCGAATACGTCGCCCAGCGAGGCAAAGGGAATATGTTTCCTTCGCGGATTGAAGACCAGATCCTGATGAATCTCGTCCGCCACGACCAGAATATTATGGCGCAGACAGATCTCGCCCATGCGGCGCAGATCGGCTTCCGACCAGATATTGCCGGTTGGATTGTGCGGATTGCACAGGAAGAAGATTCTGGTCTTCGGCGTGATGGCCGCTTCGAAGGCGTCCGCGTTAAAACTGTACGAACCCGAGCTTTCGTCCAGTTGAAGCGGGGCTTCGACGATATGCCGGCCGTTTTCAACGACATCGATGAAGAAACGCCCATAGACCGGCGGCTGGACGAGGACGCCATCGCCGGGATTGCTGAAGGTCTTCAGGATCAGCGTGAGACCTGTGACCACGCTTGGAATTTGCACCAGCCATTGCGGCTGCGCATCCCATCCGAACCGCTTCTTCTGCCAGCCGCAGACGGCTTCCTCGTAGCTGTCGGTGCGGAACGTATATCCGAAGATGCCATCACGAACGGCCTTTTCGAGCGCCTCGATAACCGGCGGAGGCGCGCGAAAATCCATATCCGCAACCCACATGGGCAAGGGATCGGCGGCAGCCTCGTCCGCGGCCAGGTTTCTGTGGGGAGCCCATTTGGTCGAACTCGTCTGGCGACGGTCGAACTCCAGATCAAAATGCGTGGTCAATGCGCGGCCTCCCCTGTTGCCGCTCATAGTAGCCAAGCCACCGTTTGTGAGAATTAGTTTATTTCAGCAAACTATGATGATATATTTTCACAAATGAAGCCCTCCACCTCCCTCACCCAATTTGTCGTCCTGGCAAAAATCGCCGAAACCGGGGGCTTGTCGTCGGCCGCCCGCGAACTGGGCATGACGCCATCGGCAGTCAGCAAAAGCCTGGCCCTTCTCGAGGAGCAGCTCGGCGTCTCGCTGGTGCGCCGAACCACGCGCGCGGTGACCTTGACCACCCACGGAAAATTGTTCTTCCAGCGCATTTCGCGCATCCTGGCGGATGTGGAGGATACGCTCGACGAGGTCGGCCGCCTGCGCAACCAGGCCAAGGGAGATCTGCATATTTCCTGTTCGATCGCCTTTGGCTGCTCGCAGCTCGTCGGCATTGTCGGCCGCTACCAGCAGGCTTTTCCGGAGGTCAATGTCCACATCACCCTGGATGACAAACTCGTCAATCTCAGCGAGGGCCAGATCGACGTGGCGTTGCGCATCACCGACGCGACCGACGGCCCCTATGCGGCACGCAAGCTGGCGCAGATCCGCTGGGTCTATTGCGCGACCCCTTCCTATCTGGACAAATTCGGGCGTCCGCACAGACCGCAGGATCTGACCAGCCAGCGGCATCAATTATTGGTTTATCCGGCCATGACCAACAATGGAGCATGGACCTACTGGCACGACGGCGCCCTCGAACGGATCAGGGTCGAAGCCGCACTCGAATGCAACAGCAGCCTGGCATTGCTGAATTTCGCCCTGGCGCATCAGGGGATTGCCTGTCTTCCGCTCTATGTGGCCAGCCCGCATATCGGCAATGGCACGATCGAGGTGATCCTGCCCGATTACGCGCCGGCGAGCGTCCACACGCTTTACGCCATGTATTTTCAAAGCCGATACAAGAATCCGCTTATCCGGACCTTCGTCGATTTCATCAAGATGGATATCCAGACGAGACGGGACTGGTAGGACATTCTCCGGCTCGCAACGTAACTGCCGCGCCGTTCCGATGGATCGATCTGAATCGAAGACCCGGCGGTTTCGTCGGAGATCAGTTATGCTGTTGAACGCTCACTCCACCGTCTATCGTCAGGCAGGTGGCGTTCATGAAGGGGCATTCGTCGGAGATCATGAAGACGGCGGCGAGCGCAATTTCTTCCGGCGAGGCGATGCGGCCGCCCGGATGCAGCTTCATCGTCTCGGCCTTGGCGGCGGCCGGATCCGGAAAGCTGTTCCAATAGTCGATCACCTTCCGGGTCGAGACATAGCCGGGCGCCAGGGCATTTACGCGAATGCCTTGTGCCGCATATTCGAGGCCCAGCGACTTCGTCATGCCCAACAGGGCATGCTTGGCAAGCGGATAGGGGAACGTATGCGGGATGATGGTGAAGGCATGCGTCGATGCGATGTTCAGGATAGCACCTCCGCCGGCAGCGATCATCCCGGGCAGGATGGTCTTTGTGCAGTTCCAGGCGCCCTTGAGATTGATGTCGAAGCAGCGCCGCCACTCGTCATCGCTGGTCTCGAGCGGTTCATGAAAAACATTGACGCCGGCATTGTTGATCAGGGCGTTGAGCGGGCCGACCTCAACTGCCGCCTGCTCCACCGCTGCCGCGATTGCCGATGCATCGGTAATACTGGCAACGGAAAACCCGATCCTTGCACCGGAGAGGCGCAGAGTTTTGACCTCCGCCTCCAGAAGCTCCCGGTCGAGATCGATCAGGAACAGGGCCGCGCCTTCCTTCGCACAGGCTTTCGCAATCGCAAGGCCGATGCCCTGCGCAGCGCCGGTGATCATGATCCGCTTGCCGTTGAGACGGTCCGTCATCGCTCTATTCTCCCGTCATCACCACTCGGCAAAGCTGCCGTCTTCATGGCGCCAGATCGGATTGCGCCAGCGGTGGCCTTCCTCGGCCCGCTCGATGACATAAGCTTCGTCAACCTCGATGCCGAGGCCCGGGCCTTGCGGTATGCTGACGAAACCGTCGGCATATTGAAAGACCTCCTTGTTGGAGATGTAGTCGAGAATGTCATTGCTCTTGTTGTAGTGGATACCGAGGCTCTGTTCCTGAATGAAGGCGTTGTAGCTGACCGCATCGACCTGCAGGCAGGCGGCAAGGGCAATCGGTCCCAGCGGGCAATGGGGTGCGAGCGCCACGTCGTAGGCCTCTGCCATGGCTGCGATCTTGCGGCACTCCGTGATGCCGCCGGCATGGGAGAGATCCGGCTGGATGATATCGACGAAGCCGTCCGAGAGAACCTGCTTGAAGTCCCAGCGCGAGTAGAGCCGTTCGCCCAGCGCGATCGGCGTCGAGGTGTGATTGACGATGTCGCGCAGCGCTTCCTTGTTTTCCGACAGCACCGGCTCCTCGATGAACATCAGCTTGTAGGGATCGAGTTCCCTGGCAAGCACCTTTGCCATCGGCTTGTGTACCCGGCCGTGGAAATCGACGCCGATGCCGATATAGGGGCCGACCGCTTCGCGAATGGTGGCAATGGTTTCCACTGCCTTTTCCACCTTCTCCCAGCTATCGACGATCTGCATTTCCTCGCAGCCGTTGAGCTTGATCGCCTTGAACCCGCGGGCGACCACGTCCCTGGCATTGTTGGCGACGTCGGCTGGGCGGTCGCCGCCGATCCAGGAATAGACCTTGATCTTGTCACGCACCTGCCCGCCGAGCAGAGAATGGATCGGCTGGCCGAGCGCCTTGCCCTTGATGTCCCAGAGCGCCTGGTCGATGCCCGATATGGCGCTCATATGGATTGCGCCGCCGCGATAGAAGCCACCTCGATACATGACGTTCCAATGATCCTCGATCAGGAAGGGATCCTTGCCGATAAGGTAGTCTTCCAGTTCGTGAACCGCGGCCTGCACCGTCAGAGCCCGCCCCTCGACCACCGGCTCGCCCCAGCCGACAATGCCTTCGTCCGTCTCGATCTTCAGGAACAGCCAGCGCGGCGGAACGATGTAGGTGGTGAGCTTGGTAATTTTCATCGGGGGCATGCCTTCCTGGCGGACGCAAATGGAACGGGGATGAAGCGGAGACCGGGCATCACGGAGGTCTACGCAAGAATGAGATCGGCGGCCTTTGCGGCAGCGCCGAGAACAGCGGCATTGGTGTTGCCGCTGACGATATTGGGCATGATCGACGCGTCGATCACACGCAGCCGATCGACGCCGCGCACCTTGAGGTCAGGCGTCAACACCGCGTCCGGATCCAGATCATGACCCATCTTGCAGGTGCCAACCGGGTGATAGCCGGTCTTGACCGTGCGGCGGCAATGATCGGCGATCGCCTCGTCGCTGGTCACGCTAGCGCCGGGAAAGATTTCCTTGTCGATCAGTTCACGCATCGGCGATGCCGCCAGCACGGTGCGGGCGAAGCGGAAACCGGCGATCGTCAGGCGCAGATCGTCCGGGTGGCTGAAAATCTGCGTATCAACGACCGGATTGGCGAAAGGATCGGCGGACGCAAGGGTCACGCTCCCGCGTGCCTTGGGCCGCAGCAGCAGCGAGTTGATCGTCACGCCGTCGCCGGGATCGGTGCCCATGACATCGCGGTCCAGATAGACGGTCGGAACGCAGAACATCTGGATCGTCGGTTCGGCATTGTTGCCGTCGGGATCGTAGAAGGCACAAGTCTCGACCCCCGTCGTGGTCGCCGGACCGGATTTGAACAGCAGATACTGCAACCCGGCCTTGATCATCGGCCAGCCCCGATCCGCACCATAATAGCCGAACGAACCCTTCGTCGTGGCAACGACCGGGCATTCGTAGTGATCCTGCAGGTTCCGGCCGACGCCGGACAGGGATATTTCGGTCCTGATGCCGTGGCGGGACAGTCCGCCTTCCGGGCCGATGCCGGAGAGCATCATCAATTTGGGTGTCTGGTAGGCGCCGGCTGCCAGAATGATTTCCACGCCGGCCTTGGCCGTCTTCCGGGAGCCGTTCTGCATGTAGTCGACACCGACAGCCCTACCGTTTTCCAGGATGATGCGTGTAACCGTCGCCTCGGTCTCGATGGTCAGCCGGGGATCGTTCATCACCGGCGCGAGGAAGGCATCGACTGCGCTGCAGCGGCGACGGGTCTGCCAGTCGATCGTATGCTGCATGAAGCCGACGCCGAACTGTTCGGCGCCGTTGAAATCCGGATTGTAGGGAATGCCCATGCTCTGCAGGGTCTTCACATAGGTGCGCGTCATCGGGCTGGTATGGCCAAGGTTCGAAATCTTCAGCGGCCCGCCGACCCCGTGGAATTCTCCGCCGAGATGATCATTGTCTTCCTGCGCCTTGAAATAGGGCAGGATGTCCCGGTAGGACCATGCACCGTCATTGTCTGCACCTGGGGCCGTCACCGCTTCGTTCCAGCGATCGTAATCGGCCGCCTGTCCGCGCATATAGACCATGGCATTGACGGTGCTGCCGCCACCCAGAACCTTGCCCTGCGGGACGATCGGGCCGCGACCGTTCAACTGTTCTTGCGGCTTGGTCTGGTGCATCGACAGATAGGTGTCCCTGGCGAGGAACTTCATGTAGCCGGCCGGAAAATGCATGATCGGATGGGCCTTGCGCGGCCCGCGTTCCAGCATCAGTACCCGCGCCTTGCCGTCCTTGACCAAGCGCGCCGCGACGACGCAGGCGGAGCTGCCGCCGCCGATGATGATGTAATCATATGCCGTCCCTTGGGACATGTTCCATTCTCCAGCCGCTTCGATTGGCGGCAACTGCTATCGGTCGGGCGTGGTGGACGGCGTCATCCGAAGACTGCCGCTGAGCGTCTCGCCCACCTGCAATACGGCGAGATCACCGAGCCCGGGCAGATTGTGGCCATTCGCCAGATGCGTCATCGGCTCGAAACAGAAATAATCGCGCCGGAAAGCCGGATCGAACCGCGTGTCGGACACGAAAACGAAGGCATGGCGGAAAAGCGGATCGGCCGTCAGCGACAGTTGCGCCGCCCGCTCGGGCCAGACGATTTGCGCCTCGCCGCACCAGTCTTCAAAACCGTTGTTCACCCAGCGATGGGGCAAGCCCCGGGGTTCGTTGAAATCGACGTCCGTGGGGATATCGGTGGCCTCACCGGGCAACCAGTCTTCCACTTCGGTCCAGTATTTGCGGGCAGGCGCCAGCAATGTCGTCTCCGGCGTCATCGGGAAATAAGGATGCCAGCCGAGACCGAAGGGAAGCGCCTCTTCTCCCCGGTTGGTGACGGACAATGTGAACTCAAGTGCGCCGGCCCGCAGGGAGAACCGCTGAATTGCGGAATAGCTATAGGGGGTCGCATCGTCCGCTTCGTGATGAAAGACGAGTTCCACCATCGCGGCGTCCTGCTGGCGGATGCTCCAGTCCGCCTGCCATCCCTCGCCATGGAGATAGTGCCTGTCCCAGTCGGTATTCGGCCGCAACAGGTAATCCTTGCCGTTGAAGCGAAAGCGGTTGTCCTTCACTCGATTGCCGAACGGCACGAGCGGATAGCAACCGGATGCGAGCGCATCCGCATCGTCGCCCGGGGCTTCGCGCAGCAACGGCAAACGCAGGCCATCGCGCATCCACCAGAATCCGAGCACGATGCCACCATGCGTGGATATGCGGGTAAGAAGATCGCCGCTGCTGAGATCGATAACGGTCACCGCCTCAGCCCTTGTTGCGCGCCGCACCGCGCTTGATCGCCTGGATGTTGGCAAGCACCGCGACGACGATGATGAGGCCGCGCACGACCTGCTGGAAAAACGGATTGATGCCGAGAAGCACCAGCCCGTTGCCGATCAAGGTGATGACCAACACACCCAGCAATGTCCCGAGCATGGAACCGCGCCCGCCGGAAAGGGCCGTCCCGCCGACGACGACGGCAGCAATCACGTCAAATTCCAGGCCGCTTGCCGCCGTCGCATTGCCCGAGCCGAGACGCGAGAGGAGCAGGATGCCGGACACCGCAGCCATGGCGCCGGCAATGGCGAACAGCGCGACACGGATGCGGGCAACATTGATACCCGAAAGGAACGCCGCGTGTGGATTGCCCCCGATCGCAAAGACCGAACGCCCGAAGGCGGTCCTGCGGCTGACGAAGGCAAAGACCGCAAACAGCACCAGCATGATGATCGCCGCCGGCGGCACGCCGAGCACCGGCCGGTCAAGCATATCGACGATCTCGTTGCGGCCGATCGAGACCGGCAGCGCGTCGGTGACGAACAGGGCCGTGCCGCGCAGCGCGCTCCACAGGCCGAGCGTACCGACGAAGGACGGCACGTCGAAATAGGCACGCAGGATCCCGGCGATCGAGGCAAGCGCCGCCCCGATCGCGATGGCGAACACGAAGGCGATCGGCGTCGGGATACCCCATTGCAGGAGATAAGCGAGCGCCACCGAGATGAAGGCAACCATCGGACCGACGCTGACATCGATCTCGCCGGAGATGATGATCAAGGTGGCGGCCCAGGCGGCAATGCCGATGGTTGCCGCGTCGCGCAGGATGTTGATCTGGTTGTTAAACGTCATGAAGCCGCCGGCCGTGGCGGTAAAGACGATATAGAGCACGGCAATCGCGACGAAGAGGCTGACTTCGTTCATGTGCTGCGAAAATCCGCCGCGCCGGCGTTTCGCGGATGCGGGTGATTGTGCTGCCTGTTCGAGGGACATTCCGTATTCTCCGTCAGTGCCCGGCGATGCAGGCGGCCATGACGGCGTCCTGATCGATATCGGGTGATGTGAATTCTTCCTTCAGCGTGCCTTCGCGCAGGACAAGGACACGATCGCAGACGAGCGGCAGTTCCTCGATCTCGCTGGAAACGAAGATGATGCTGCGGCCTTCGGCGGCAAGCTGGCGGATGATGGTGTAGATCTGGGCTTTCGCCTCGACATCGACGCCACGCGTCGGTTCGTCGAGCAGGAGGATCCGGCTGTCGGCGTGGACCCAGCGGCCGATGACCACCTTCTGCTGGTTGCCGCCCGAAAGCGTTCCGATCGGCGTATCGGTTTCTGCGGTCTTGATGTGCAGGCGCTGAACGATCCTGCGCGTTGCCTCCGCCATGCGGCTGGCCGAGAGAATGCCCTTGCTGCTGACCGCTGCGAAATCGGTGGCGACGACATTCTCATCGACGCCGAGCAGGGGAACGATGCCCTCCTCCTTGCGGCTTTCCGGCGTATAGCCGAAGCCGGCAGCCAGCATGCCCTTGTATTTCGGCCGTCCCACCGGTTTTCCATCAACAGAAACAGTGCCGCGATCAAAGGGCCGGACACCCATGATCGATTGCAGGAGTTCGGTTCGGCCCGAACCGAGCAACCCGGCAATGCCCAGGACTTCGCCCTGGCGCAGCATGAAGGAGATCGACGAGAGTTTTGGCGCCAGCGCCAGGTCCGCCACATCCAGCACGACCGTTTCGCGTGTTTTCGTTTCAAGAGCAGCGGCCTGCGCCACGTCCGAACCCAGCATCAGCCGCACGATCTCGCGGGTATCGGCCCCGGCCACATCGACCGTGTCGATGATCCGGCCATCGCGCATCACGGTTGCCGATTGTGAAATCCGCCGGATTTCGTTCATCCGGTGGCTGACATAGATGACCGCGATGCCCTCCCCCGCAATGCGCTGGACGGCGGTCATGACCTTTTCCGCCTCTGCGGCGGCGAGCGAGCTTGTGGGTTCGTCGAGGATGACGAGCTTCGGCTTGCCAATAAGGACGCGGGCAATTTCGAGAAGCTGCCGCTCGGCGGGGCTGAGGCCCGCGACGAGACGGGACGACGGAAGATCGAGGCCAAGGCGCTTCATCGCCTCTTCCGCCTGCGCTTCCATCTCGGAATAGCTGAGGATACCGGCCTTGCGCGGCCAGCGCCCGAGAAAGAGATTTTCCGCCAGCGTCATTCCAGGCACCAGGGAAAGCTCCTGATAGACCACGCGCACACCCTTCGAGAAAGATTCTTGCGCGCGGGCCGAGCCCGTCTGGGTCAGTTCTTCGCCGTTGATGCGCACCGTGCCTGAATCGGGGACTTCCGCCCCCGTCAGCATCCGGATCAGCGTCGATTTGCCGGCTCCGTTCTTGCCCAGCAGCGCACGGACCTCGCCGGCGGCAACATCGAAGCTGGCATCATCGAGCGCCAGCACGCCCGGGTAGCGTTTCGTGCAACCCTCGATCGAGGCGATAATGGTACGAGCGGAGCTTTGGCGGGCTGCGGAATTGATCATGGCTAAACCAGTTCAGAGTGTGTTGCGCCATCGCTATCATGGCGTGGCCCGGCCGGGCAGACGGATATGTCTGCCCGGCCGGTCAGGTCAAGTGCACGTCCCCTTAGGTCAGTGCGGCTTGGGAGATCACGGAATACCGTCGGAATGGGCTTCGAGCCAGGCCTTGCCGGATTCGGCCGTATTGTAGAGATCGATTTCGTAGGGCACCTTGATGTCGGCCGGCGCCTGTCCGTCGATCGACTTGATCGCCTGCGCCAGGGCCAGCTTGCCAAGCCCTTGGCCGGAGATATCGACGACCGCCTTGATGACCGTGAAATCTACCAATTCCTGAGCGATTTCCGTTGTCATATCGCCACCGAAGACGACAGTCTTGCCGACACGGCCCTGGCTTTTGACGGCACGGGCAGCACCCAGCGTCGCGCCACCGGCTTCACCGAAGAAAGCGTCGAGATCGGGATTGGACGACAGCATCGTACTGGCGACGGAAACCGCCTTGTCGAGCGTTGCGCCTTCCTGGTTGGCGACGATCTGCGCACCCGGCACCCTGGCCATCAAGGCTTCTTCAAAGCCCTTGCGGCGCGTAACGCAGACTTCGACGAATTCGCAGTTGAGAACGGCAATCTTCGGCGCGTCCTTCTTTTCGGCCAGGAAATATTCGGCAGCGGCATCGCCCAGCTTGTGGCCAAAATCATAGGGATCGCCAATGGCATAGGCCGAGACGAATTCCTTCATGTCCTTCTCGCCGAGGCAGGTATTGTAGCAAACGACCGGAATGCCGGCGTCATGCGCGCGCTGGATGGCGCGGTAAGAGCCATCGGCCGAAACCGGCGAGACGATGATGGCCTGCACGCCGGCGGAGATCAGCGAGTCGATGAAGGAGGATTCCTTGCTGACGTCGCCCTGCGCGTTGGTTTCGATGATCTCGAGCTTGCGCCCGGCATCGGTTGCGCCGGTCTGGATGCCCTTGCGAACACCGGCATAGAAGCCCTGTGCATCCATGTAGATCGCACCGATCTTGAGGTCTTTGTCCTGAGCCGAGGCGAACCCCGTAGCCGCACCAAAGGCCAACATCGTCATTGCCGTCAAAGCGGCGGTTGTCTTGAGCTTCATATGCTCCTCCCATTCGAATTCTTCGCGACGCGAGCAAAACCCGCGAACGCGCCTTCACCTCCGGCGCGACACCCTCAGGATAGGGTTCATCATATTATTGTCAATATAAATACGATGTATTTTTTGAGAATGTCCAACCAGGGCCGCGAGCTAAATCGCATGTCGGTTTTTCTCTTTTTAAAAATGTAAAATATCTCATATTTTACAGTGACTTGAATAAAGCACTTTACAGATTTAAATTTGAAACAACTGAAAAAACCGGCCTTGTATAAATACTATTTATCCGGCATTTCGCATCACGAAAATTGACAACCATGCAAATCCCGGTCAAAGCTGGCAGGATGTTGCAGCCGGGCGGGTGGTATGCTGGAGGACCGAATGACAGTTGCGAGAACGGCAGGAATGGTGTCCGCCAATGGCTTTCCGATCGCGGAAAGTGGCAAGCGAAGCGTTCGCGAGGCATTGTTGCAACAACTTGTGGACCTGATTATCTCCGGGGAAATGCCGGAAGGGTCCGTCCTGCCGAACGAGGCCGACCTGACCGAAAAATTCGGCGTGAGCCGGACGACGTTGCGTGAGGCCATGCAATATCTGTCCGCCCTCGGGATCGTTCGCTCACGCACACGCGCCGGAACGACGATCCTTCCGAAGGAAAACTGGAACTACCTCGACCCGATTATTCTCGACGCGATGCTGAAGTTTGGTGCCGACGAGCGATTCTACATATCGCTGATCGACGCGCGACAATTGCTGGAACCCGCGGCGGCGGCGCAAGCGGCGGCAAACGCCACCGCCCGGCAGCTGTTCCAGATTTCCAAAGCGTTCGAGGAAATGGTCGAGGCAAATGCGCGCGACACCGAGGGATGGAGCCGCGCAGATCTGGACTTTCACACCGCGATCATCAACGCGAGCGGAAACTGGGTTTACCAGCAATTCGCAACCGCCATACGCGCCGCGTTGCTCGCCAGCTTTCGCCTGACGAATCGTGCGAGCCAATCCCATGAACAGGCCATCAGCAAGCATCACGATGTGCTGGAGGCAATCAGAATGCGCCAGCCGGAGAGTGCTAGCCAGGCAATGGAAGAGCTTATCGGTGTTGCACGACACGAGATTGCAGACGCCTTGCGCAATCGCTCGTGAGCCTCCTGAACCGCCCGAATTGCTTATCATTTCATTACGAAAGCCTGACGTCGCCGGCTGCGAAGGTCTTGAGAGGGCGTGAACGACGATCAGGCGACCCCTTGCCGCAACGTACGCGGTAGCCTGTTCCGGAGGAGGCAGCAGTCTCTGGATGGAAGTGTCACGCACAACCACGCCGTTTCCTCGGGCGACCAGGTCCGGAACGAGTTGCCGATCAGGTCGCACAGCCGGAAAAAGTTTCCGAGACAGCCCTTACGCCGCTCGCCATCAGCCAGCGCCGTAATCCACTGCCGCCTGCTAAAACCCATCTAGGCTTCGTGCTGGCTGAACATGCTGACGGCGATCAGCAGCAGGATGGCACCGATGATTAGTGCGTCGAAAATGGCGAAATGATAGAAGAAGCTTGGCATCGCAGTATCCTCCTGACAGACAGAATACTCCAAAACCACGAAAGTTCCAAATTTCGCTGGCAGAAAGACATGAAAAAGCCGGGGTTTTTCTCCCCGGCCTCAGTATTTCGCTAATGCAAACTGCTAAAGTTGCAATGCAGCAAGCTTAGTTCTTGGCCTTGTCGACCAGCTTGTTCTTGCCGATCCAAGGCATCATGCCGCGCAACTTGGCGCCGACTTCCTCGATCTGGTGGTTGTCGTTCATGCGGCGGATACCCTTGAAGCGGGCAGCGCCCGAACGGTATTCCTGCATCCAGTCGGAGGTGAACTTGCCTGTCTGGATGTCGGTGAGGACGCGCTTCATTTCGGCCTTGGTTTCGGCAGTGATGATGCGCGGACCGGAGACATATTCGCCCCACTCGGCCGTGTTCGAGATGGAGTAGTTCATGTTGGCAATGCCGCCTTCATAGATCAGGTCGACGATCAGCTTTACTTCGTGCAGGCACTCGAAATAGGCCATTTCCGGCGCATAGCCGCCCTCGACCAGCGTTTCGAAACCGGCGCGGATCAGTTCCACCAGGCCACCGCAGAGAACGACCTGCTCGCCGAACAGGTCGGTTTCGCATTCTTCCTTGAAATTGGTCTCGATGATGCCGGAGCGGCCGCCGCCGACGCCGCAGGCGTAGGAAAGCGCGAGGTCGAGCGCATTGCCCGAAGCGTTCTTTTCAACGGCAACGAGGCAGGGAACGCCACCGCCCTTCTGGTATTCGCCGCGAACCGTATGGCCGGGGCCCTTCGGTGCGATCATGACGACGTCGAGCGTGTCCTTCGGTTCGATCAGGCCGAAGTGAACGTTAAGGCCGTGCGCGAAAGCAATCGCTGCGCCGTCGCGAATATTGCCGGCGATGTCGGCCTTGTAGATGTCGGCCTGGAGTTCGTCAGGCGTTGCCATCATCAAAAGGTCGCCCCATTTGGCGGCTTCGGCAACGGTCATGACCTTGAAGCCATCGGCCTCGGCCTTCTTGATGGTGGCCGAACCGGCCTTGAGCGCGATGACGACATTGTTTGCGCCCGAATCCTTCAGGTTCAGCGCATGGGCACGGCCCTGGCTGCCGTAGCCGACGATGACGACATTCTTGGACTTGATGAGGTTGAGATCTGCATCACGATCGTAATAGACGCGCATTGTAATTTCCTTCCCTTTGCGTGTTTCTCTAAATTCTTTCGGCCGCCCTCAGGGCTGTGCCGAACCCTTTTCGCGGCCATGAAGGCGAAGGAAAGCGGCAACCGCCCGCTCCGCCCTGTGGCCGAAATCTCTTGCCATCCGGCCGCTGTCCTCGCCGAGCAGCATGCGCAGATGCAGGTCGGAAACGATCAGGCCGTAGAGCGCGTCATAGGCTTCCTCGCCGTCGTCGAAGGAAAGCAGCCCGGCGCGCCGTCCTGCGTCCAGAAGCACCCCTGCCCGCTTGCCGATCTGGCGGCGGCCGCGCTCCTGCAGCATCAAGCCGAGCTTCGAGCCCTCGCGGCTCGCCTGCCCGATCGCCAGCCGGTTCAAGGCCAGCGAGACCTCGCCGGCCAGAACCTCCAGAAGGTCGCGCGCAAACAGCACCAGATGCTCGCGCAGCCCCCTGGCCGTCAGCATATCCGCGGCATCATCGAAGGTGCGCACCTTGCTCGCCTGGAAACCGATCATCGCCGACAGCAGGCCGTCGCGGTCACCGAACCATTTGTACAGGCTTTCCTTCGAGCAATTGGCCGCCCGCGCCACGCCCGCCGTCGTCAGCGCCCGCTCGCCGCCATCGACCAGCAGCCGCAGGGCACTGTCGAGCACCGCGCTCTGGCGCTCGGAATAGGCCGGCTGTTGGGAGTGGACGGCGGATTGCATCAGGTCTCCAGTCAGTACCGTACGGTACGGTTCGCAATTCTATGCCGCAGTCCGCCGAATGGGTCAAGCCTGTCGAAGCGATTGGGCGATGAAAATTTCAGGCCGTCGAAGGCAAGCGGCCGGAACAGGAAAAACCATTGTCCCAATCCTGACCCGCGCTGGGCAACAAGCCCTAAAATGGCAGCGATCACCGCCTTTGCCTCGGTTTCGCTCGGCAACCGCCTCGGCTAGTGTCGATCCGCCTCGCAGGCCAATTTCGGAGTTTTCATGTACCGCAGAACCGCCGGACTTTTTCTTTTCACCACGCTCATCCTGGCCACCCTTCCCGCCGCCGCCCAATCCGACGACACGGTCCGTGACCGGATCGAAGCGCTGCACGGCAATGCCGAGGGCTTTGCCGAACCATTCCGGCGCCTCGCCGATGCCATGCGCGACGGCGACGCGGTCAGGATCGCCGAACTCTGCGACTATCCGCTGCGGGTGAACGCCAATGGCGAAAGCTATGATGTCCAGACAGCCGAAGATTTTGTCAACAATTTCGATGCACTGCTGATGCAGGAAACCCGAGACGCGATAGCGGCCCAGTCCTATGGCGCGCTCTTCGTCAACAGCGACGGCGTCATGCTGGCCGATGGCGCCGTGTGGATGAGCGCCGTCTGCGATGACGACGATTGCAGCACATCCCATTGGGCCGTCATCGGCATCAACAACTGAGAAACGAGAGGAACGCCATGCGCATTCAACTTATCGCCGCCGCCTTCCTCGCTTCCGCCGCACCAGTCGCTCTTGCGGCGGACCAGCCCGTCTATGCCGGGACCTGGGATTGCGAGGTCTCGACCTTCATCTTCACCGACAACACCTATGACAGCGGCGAAGGGCCGATGCCGGTCGAAAAAGTCGAGAAGGAAGGCGAAAACTATATCCTGACGCTCGACGGCGACTACCAGATCGGCCTGTCGAGCGTCACCGACACCTCGATGCAATGGCTTTCGATGGCGAGCGGCGACATGTTCGAGTGCAAGCGCGTCGAATAGTCAGGGAGCACCTTTTGGCGGCGTCACCGGTCCGTCCTCCTCGGCGATCTCCTTCTGGGTGATCAGCCGCGCGCTGTGCTGGCCGCTCAGATAGATCCACAGCCAGCTCCAGGCGACGGCAAAGCGGCTGCGCGTGCCGATGAGAAAATAGATATGGGCGATGCCCCATATCCACCAGGCGAGCGTGCCCTTCACCTTGAAACGCCCGAAATCCATGATGGCCGAGCGCTTGCCGATCGTTGCCAGGCTGCCCTGGTGGCGATAACGGAAGGAACCCGGCTCGGCCCGGCCATCCAGCCTGGCGCGGATGACGCGCGCAACATAGGCGCCCTGCTGCTTTGCCGCCGGCGCGATGCCCGGCACCGGCGTGCCGTCTTCGCGCAGGAGCGACGCCGTATCGCCAATGACGAAAACATCCGGATGACCGGGTGCCGTCAAGTTTTTTTCGACGATCGCCCGGCCGGCGCGGTCGGCTTCGATGCCGAGCCACTGCGCGGCGGGCGATGCCTGAACGCCGGCCGCCCAGACCAGTGTGCGGCTTGCCACCACCTCGTCGCCCATCGCAAGGCCGGTCTCCGTGCAGGATGTGACGCGCTGGCCGGTGCGCACCTCGACGCCGCATTTCTCGAGCGCGCGATGCGCATAGGCCGAAAGCTCCTCGGAAAATCCGGCAAGCACGCGCGGCCCGGCCTCGATCAGGATCACCCGCGCCGCGCGCGTATCGATGCGGCGAAACTCCTTCGGCAGAGTGGAATGGGCAAGCTCGGCGATGATGCCGGCCAGTTCCACGCCGGTCGGGCCTGCGCCGATGACGACGAATGTCAAAAGCGCGTCGCGCACCGCCGGATCGGTCTCGATCTCCGCCCGCTCGAAGGCAGACAGCAGACGCCTGCGGATGGTGGTGGCATCCTCCAGTGTCTTCAGGCCGGGCGCCACCCGCGCCCATTCGTCATGGCCGAAATAGGTGTGGGTAGCACCGGTCGCCAATACCAGCATGTCGTAGCCAATGCTTGCGCCATCCGTCAGTCGCACGGTTTTGGCACCGGTATCGACGCCCTCGACCTCCGCCAGAATCGTCGTCACCTCCCGCCGATCCCGAAAAAGCCTCCGGATCGGCCAGGCGATCTCCGAGGTGGCCAGAAGCGTGGTGGCAACCTGGTAGAGCAGCGGCTGGAAAAGATGATGATTGCGCCGATCGACGAGGGTGATGTCCAGGGACGCGCCCTCCAGATCGCTCGCAACCTGCAGCCCGCCGAAGCCACCTCCGACGATAACCAGATGTGGACGCTGTGATGAACTCATTGTCCTGGTCTCCACTTTCAGCCATCTGCCATGAGAACATTAACGTCTCCGCGGCTTTTGAACAGGCTCGGCATTTCGGCTGGCAATATCAATCAGCCACTGTCCATCGACGGCATCGACGCTCCCGCACGGGAGACAATACCAACCCTCGGCATGAGGTTCCGCCTCGCGCGGTTCATAAAGCAATCGCTGAAATCCGCCTTCAACCACGGAACCATAGGGAGATATCGAGGTTCTAGGGGATCATTGCAGGAGGTTCCGTTGCGTAGCCAATCCCTCGACCTGTTGAAATCCTTCGTCCATACCCCCTCTCCCAGCGGCCGCGAGATAGAACTCGCACGGCTCTACCGCCAATACCTGTCTCCCCTCGCCGATCGCGTGACCCATGACGTCATGGGAAATGTCACGGCCATTCTCAATCCGGATGCGCCCATGCGGATCATGCTCGCCGGGCATATGGACGAGATCGGCTTCATGGTTCACTACATCAGCAGCGACGGCTTCCTTCACATCAGCTCGATCGGAGGCAATGACAGCGTCATCGCCGACGGACAGCGCGTCTGGGTCCACGGCCGTGAACGCATCGCCGGTGTCGTCGGCGGCAAGGCCATGCATCTGAAGTCGCCTGAAGAGCAGAAACAGAGACCTCTTCTCAAAGAGCTGTGGGTTGATGTCGGCGCCGCCTCGAAAGACGAACTGGCCGAACTCGTGACGATCGGAGACACCGTCACCATACAGACCGAATTCCAGCCGCTTCGGCAAAATCGGGCAACGGCGCGTGCCTTCGACAACAAGGTGGGCGTGTTCGTCGTCGCGGAAGCTTTGAGGTTGATAAAGGAAGGCGGAAGCCTGCACCCGCAGGTTGGCATCTGGAGCGTGGCAACCGTTCAGGAAGAAATAGGCTCACGTGGCGCAGAGACGGCCGCTTTCGACATCGACCCACAGGTGGCGTTGGCGGTCGATATGGGCCAGGCTCTCGACTATCCCAAGCTCATCACGGCGGATCAAGGCGAATTCTATCTCGGCCGGGGCCCGGGAGTCCCGCGCGGCGCCAACACCAACCCGGTCCTGTTCGATATGCTGGTCAAAGTGGCGAAGGACAATGATATCCCCTATCAGGTGACCGCCACGCCGGGCACAAGCCCCACGGATGCAAGAGTTCTGCAAACCAGTCGCAGCGGTGTCGCCGCGGCACTGCTGGAAGTCCCGTTGCGTTATATGCACACACCCTGCGAGGTGGTCAGTCTGGACGATGTCGCCAATTGCGCCCGGCTTCTTGCGGAGTTCTGCACGCAGGTGACCCCGGAAACCGATTTCAGGCCGCTTGCGGACAAGGACAATGTCCGGAGTTTCGACGGCTAGGTTGCATTTCGATCGATCCCTTCACTTAAGAGAAATCACGAAATTATCTGCGCCTCGCTCGTCAAGCCATAAAACGGAGAAGACTCTCGGCCGTTTTCAGCCGATAATTGCGGCATGTTTTATGACGAGAGGACAGGATAATGCGCAAGATCGGCCTTATCGGCGGGATGAGCTTCGAAAGTTCGGCCATCTATTACCGGATGATCAACGAGGCCGTGCGTGCGCGGCTTGGCGGTTTTCATTCGGCCGAGGTCCTGCTGCATTCGGTCGATTTCCAGACCATCGTCGATCTGCAGAAGACCGGCCGCTGGGACGACGCGGCAAGGCATCTTTCCGAAGTCGCCAGGGGCCTGGAGACAGCCGGTGCCGCCTGCGTGCTGATCTGCACCAATACGATGCACATCATCGCCGACGAGGTCGAGGCAGCGACATCAGCGCCCCTGATCAACATCATCGACGAGACCGCACGTGCTCTGAAATCCGCCGGTGCCGCGCGTCCGCTGCTGCTTGCCACGCGCTATACGATGGAACAGGGCTTTTATACGCAGCGCATGGCCGGCCACGGCATCGAGGTCCTCGTGCCGGACGCCGACGAGCGCAACCTCGTCCACGACATCATCTTCGATGAACTCTGTGCCGGCGTGGTTCTCGACACGTCACGCGAGACGCTGATGGCCGTGATCGAACAGGCGAGAACGAAGGGCGCCGATGCGATCATCTTAGGCTGCACGGAAATCTGCCTGATCCTCGACCCCAAAAACCTGCCGCTTCCCGGCTTTGATTCCACCGCCATCCATGCCGAGGCCGCCGTCGATTTCGCGCTCGCAGGTCTGCCGCAAAAAGATGAGCAGGCGGCCTGACGCAAGGGAAGATGGCTCACGCGGTCCCGCCCGCTCGCCTTGAGTCAGGCGGCCGCGTCATAGGCGGCGCGCGCGGAACGGATCGCGTCGTGATGGGCAAGCGACCAGTCCACCAGCCCTTCGACAAGGACGAGAAAGGACTGGCCAAGCGGGGTCAGGCTGTATTCGACGCTCGGCGGCTGGGTGGGAAAGACCTGGCGGGCGATGTATCCGTCGCGTTGCAGGTCGCGCAGCGTCTGGGTCAGCATGCGCTGCGAAATATCCGGGATCAGCCGCCGCAGGGCTGAAAACCGCATCGGCCCCTCGGCCAAAGCGAGGATCATCAGCGTATTCCACTTCCCGCCGATATTGTCGATCACATCGCGAACCGGGCAATCCTTCATGGAAACCACGGCGCCCTTCACGAAAAGCACCCGTTCGCCCTCGGCCTTGCCCGTCACTCTGTTCATGGCATCGGTTCCCTTCGCGTAACCACCACAGAAAAACCTGCCTCCTTTACATGCGCCAATGGATGACGAAATTAGAGAAGGTCTCTTTTGAGAACCATATCTCAATTAGGACGTTCCGGCAACACGCCGCCGTCCATTCGCTCACGCAAGGGAATTCGCATGTCCGACACTCTTCTCGTCACCGGCGCCAGCGGCAAGCTCGGCCGCCTCATCCTTGATGAACTGCTTTCCTCGAACCGGGTTACGCCGGAAAACATCATCGCCACCAGCCGCGAGACGAGCAAGCTTGCGGACTACGCGGCAAAGGGCGTCACCATCCGTACCGCCGATTTCGACGACGCAGCCTCGCTCGACGCGGCTTTTGAGGGTGCCGACCGCATCCTGATCGTCTCCACGGATGCGCTCGATGCGCCGGGAAAACGCCTGCGCCAGCATCTTGCCGCCGTAGAAGCGGCGCGCAAGGCCGGCGCCAAGCATATTCTCTACACCTCGATGCCGAACCCGGAGACCTCGGCCGTTCTCTTCGCGCCGGATCACCTGGGCACCGAGAACGCCATCAAACGGACGGGGATCGCCTATACGATCCTGCGCAATGGCTGGTATATGGAAAACCTGTTCATGGCTCTGCCGCATGCCCTTTCCGAAGGAAAATGGTACAGCGCCGCCGGCAAGGGCAGGCTCGCCCATATCGCCCGCCAGGATATCGCGCGTGCGGCCGCTGCCGCTCTTTCCTCCGGCAGCACGCAGAGCGCCACCTATACGCTGACCGGCGAAGCCAGCCACGACACGGACGAAATCGCAGCCCTGGCATCGAACGTCACCGGCAAGCCGCTCGAGGTCGTGCACATCACCGATGACGCGCTTGCCAAGGGCCTTGCCGCAGCCGGCCTGCCCGGCTTCCTCATCCCCGTCGTCGTCTCCTTCGACACCAATACGCGCGAAGGCCATATCGACATGGTGACCGGCGATACAAAGCAGCTTTCCGGCCGGCCGTTGACTTCACTTGCGGACTTTCTCAAGGCAAACCAAGCCGCGCTTGCCGGCTAAAAGGCAAAGGGCTCCGCGAAATCGGAGCCCTTCAAGCCTGCTTCAGACATCCTGGCCGCAAGCGCGGCGGAAGCGGCGGACCGTTTCGGCCATGCCATATTCCAGCGCATCGGCCGTCAGCCCGTGGCCGATCGACACTTCGTCGAGATTGGTGATCCGCGCCGCCAGCGCCGGCAGATTGGCAACCGTCAGGTCGTGGCCGGCATTCACCCCAAGCCCGAATTCGGCGGCGATTTCGGCGGTGCGGCCAAGCGCCTCCAGAATTTCGGCACCGCGCCCGGGATCGTCGTGGCAGCCGCCATAGGGACCGGTATAGAGCTCGATCCGATCGGCGCCGATGTCGCTGGCGATCCGCAGCGCCTCCCGGTCGCCGTCGCCGTCGGCAAACAGCGACACGCGGAACCCCTTCTTCTTCAGCCGATCGACGACATTGCCGAGAAGATTATGGCTCTTGCGGAAATCCCATCCATGGTCCGAAGTGGCCTGGGCCGGATCGTCGGGAACCAGCGTCACCTGCTCGGGCTGATGGCGCTCGACCAGTTCGAGGAAGGCCTCGGTCGGGAACCCCTCCATGTTGAACTCCGCCCCGGGATGGAGATCGTCGATGAGCGCACGGATCGGCGCCAGGTCGGAAAAACGGATATGGCGCTCGTCCGGGCGCGGATGCACCGTCAGGCCGCTCGCCCCGGCCTGCAACGCGATCTCCCCAAGCCCGACAACCGATGGCCAGGGAAGGTCACGCCGGTTCCTCAGCATGGCGATGGCATTCAGGTTCACCGAGAGTTTCGCAGC
The DNA here is from genome assembly GCF_001426565.1 of Rhizobium sp. Root482. Taxonomy (GTDB): domain Bacteria; phylum Pseudomonadota; class Alphaproteobacteria; order Rhizobiales; family Rhizobiaceae; genus Pararhizobium. The sequence continues at coordinate 462,751 of NZ_LMFA01000001.1, forward strand.
CATTCCAGCACCTTCCACATGTCCGTCCGGGGTTTCGGCCCCCTTTCTAGCGGTTCCTCCCATCACCCGCAACAAATCCGCGATGCGAGACAGGATGACGCAGAACCGCCCATTTCATAGCGTTTTATGCCCGACGGATGCGCTTTAGGCGGCAATCGGGCCTGACAAGGCTTGAAAACTCCGACTAAATAACGAATCAGATAGGGCCTGCCCGAACGGCAAGCGAAGATGCCCGTTTCACCCACTAAATCGGAACCGATGACCCCACGCCCATGCCATGACACCACCGGCCAAGCCAGCGTCTCCTGCAAAAGATCGCCCGGTGCGATGACGGTCGGACTGGCTGGCCCTGAAAGCGAGCCGGTGCGATGACGGCTGCCGGGGAAAGACCGGACGATCGGGCGATCCGCCAGGCGCTGGATGCCATCCTTTCGAGCGATGTCTTTGCCCGCTCCGAACGGTTGCGCGCCTTCCTCGGCTATGTCGTGGAAAAGGAGATGGCGGGCTGCGGTCACCAGTTGAAGGGTTATACGATCGGCATCGACGTATTCGAGAGGCCGCAGGCCTTCAATGCCGACAGCGATCCCCTGGTGCGCGTCCATGCCGGCAAGCTCAGAAAACTGATCGCCGCCTATTATGCCGGACAGGGCATGGCCGATGAATGGCGGATCGACATCCCAAAGGGCAGCTATGCCCCCTGCTATCGGCGGCGCCCCGCACAGGCCTCTGCCCAGAATCGCACGCCCGCCCATGCCTCCGCTCCGTCACGCCGCGATGCCGGCAAGCGGTTCTCCTGGCTGCCCGCACCGCTGTCGTCACCCATCGCGGTGCTCTCGGTGCTGCCTCTGCTGATCTTCGTGCCGATGGCGCCGCCCACCCTGGATGTCGATATCCCGGCTCGCTCGCGCCTGCACAGCGTGATGCAGAAGGCGCAGCCCGACCATGACCTGCCGAAGATCCGGCTGCACGCCGAGGGCCCGCAAACCGCGACGGCCTCGCGCTTTGTCGATGCCCTGCGCAACGCGGCCGCGCATTACAGGACGGTCGAAATGCCACGCGAAACGGGCCGGCGGCAAACCTCCCATCCGCTGGCCTTCACCCTCTCCGTCACGCAGCAGAATGCACCCGCCGGCCTCCGGGTGACGATTTCCAACGATGCCGCCTCCGAAAGTCTTTTCGCTGGTTTCATTCCCGCGGAACGGCTGGCCGACGACGCCGATATTCTCTTTGAAAGCCTCGCCCTGGCAGCCAGGGCCTTTCCTGCCACCGGTGAGGTCTTTCGCTATGCCGACACCGTTGGCATCGACAGTCCGCTGATGAAATGCATGGCGGCGACCGAAGACTATCGCCATTCGCGCACGCGCGACGCGTTCCACAATGCCCGGTCCTGCCAGGAAACATTGTCGGGCGACGATCGCGAATGGCTGAAATTCACCATCAGCGCCGCCGCCCTGCCGGAAACGCTTCGCCGCTGACCGAATTCTCCAGCGCAGCCGAACTGAGAGAAATTGTCGATAATTTCTGCCATTCCCGGCTGAAAAAGGTGATTTTTCGCCGGAAACAGCCGATTTTATCCCTAATGTTATGGACTGTTCATTTTCACGCCACGCGTGTAGCCTGATCGGGTAAGTGGAAAGAGGCCTGGTTCGCTCGTCAGGCAGGCATGATTGGTTTCTGGTTCCATCGTCGATGGCATGCGGGGTCCCGAGGAGCATCCGACATATGTCCGGTTCTTGTCCCGGCATTTGTCCAATGGGTTGTTTTCCCCTGAAGCGCGACCAGCGGGGGTAAATTTCAGAAGCATGCCACAACAGTCACAGATCATCCCGGCCATACGGACCCGGCAAGCGGCATGCGGATTTCTGCCGCGCCTGCCGCTGCCCGGAACCATTGCCGATGACCATGTCGCCATCGCCGACATGGCCGATGCTTTCGGCGTCACCCATCGGACGCTGCATTTCTACGAGGAAAAAGGCCTGCTTTCGGCCGAACGACTGGGCCCGATGCGCGTCTATGGCGAGAGTGACATCCGCCGCATGACGATCATCAACGCCTGCCGCGAGATCGACATGCCGATCGCCGATATCCAGGACCTGATGGAAGCGCTTTCGGCCTCGGTCAGCCAGGAGGACGCCGCGCGCATCTTCGAGGAGGCACTGCAGGCCCGCAAACGCGAACTGGCGGCCCAGCAATCGATCCTGCGCCGCCAGATGCAGCGGATCGGCGAACTGATCGAATCCGTCGCGCAGGGCGACGACGCGGAGCGGCTGGCGCTCCCCCCGATCCATCTCTCGCCCATCGAGATCAAATGCCTCGCCTTCATGGCCGAGGGCTATCCGGCAAACCGCATCGCCGGCCTCATGGACATGGACCTGACGGCAGTGCTGACGCTGGAATCCGGTATCGTCCGCAAGTTCAATGGCCACAACCGCTTCCAGGCCGTGGCCAAGGCCGTGCTGATGGGCTTCGTCTCGGCGGATTGACCTATCGTACGATGGTCAGCGTTTCCGCCGCGCGGGTGATGGCCGTATAGAGCCAGCGCTCGCGCGTATCGCGAAAGGCCCAGCTTTCGTCGAACAGCACGACATCGTTCCACTGCGAGCCCTGCGCCTTGTGCACCGTTAGCGCATAACCATAATCGAATTCGTCGTAGCGCTTGCGGGTCGACCAGGGGATCTCGCCCTCGACATCCTCGAAGGCCGTCTTCAGAAGCTTGATCTTGGCAGCGCCGCGATCCATGTCGTCGTCTTCCGGGCGGATCATAAGGTTGATGCCGGGCTTGACCGTCTCCTTCGACGAGGTCATCACCTGCCAGAGCGAACCGTTGAGCAGGCCCTTGGCCGGATCGTTGCGCAGGCAGACCAGCTTGTCGCCGGATTGCGGATAATCGGTCGAAAAACCCTTCAATTCGCGCAGCCGCATATTGTAGCGCCGCCGCGTCTTGTTGGTGCCGACCAGCACCTGGTCGGCGTCGAGCACCAGGCTCTGCGTCACCTCGTTCTTCGAGATCACCTTGGCGGCGCCATAGTCGCCATGCATGATTTCCTTGCCTTCGCGCACCTGCATGGCCAGCTGGATGATCGGGTTGTCGCGCGCCTGCCGATGGATATCTGTCAGAAGATAGTCCGGCTCCTCATTGGTGAAGAAGCCGCCGCCGGAGACCGGCGGCAACTGGCCGGGATCGCCCAGCACCAGGATCGGCGTCCCAAAACTCATAAGGTCCTTGCCGAGCGCCTCGTCGACCATTGAACATTCGTCAACGATGATCAGCGCCGCCTTGGCAACGGGCGACTGCCGGTTGATGGCGAACATCGGCGCGATCGAGGTCCGACCGGTCTCCTCGTCGGAAACCTCCTCCTCGCCGCGCGGCCGGTAGATCAGCGAATGGATCGTCTTGGCATTGCTGGCGCCTTTCGAGCGCAGCACTTGCGCTGCCTTGCCGGTGAAGGCCGCAAACAGCACCTCGCCATCGACATGTTCGGCGAAATGCCGCGCAAGCGTCGTCTTGCCGGTGCCGGCATAGCCGAACAGGCGAAACAGCGGCGAGCGCCCTTCCTTCAGCCAGCGTGAAACGGCCTTGAGGGCCTCGTCCTGTTGCGGTGCGAATTCCATCCCCGATCTATTGCCCGATTCGCACCGGCCTGTCGCCCGGCATCCAACCGGCAGCCATTGCGATATCGACGCCGATAAATTTTTCTGGAAAAGCGGGAATAGGAATTGCGCCAGGGCAGTCTTATCGTCGGGCCGGCCACGGGCGGGCTCGATCAGGATTTCAAGAAAGGACATTCCGATGAGGCTTCTTTCGCTTGCAACCGCATTCACCCTGACGGCCACCTGCGCCTTTGCCGCGCCCGCGGTCGAGACCGTCGATACGGACAAGGGCAAGGTGATCGCCGCCGAAAACGGCATGACGCTCTATACGTTCAAGAAGGATGAAGCAGGCACCTCCAACTGCTATGATGATTGCGCCGCGAAATGGCCGCCCTACCTTGCCGATGCCGCCGCGAAAGCCGATGGCGACTATACGCTGGTGGAACGCAAGGACGGCGCCAAGCAATGGGCTCTCAAGGGCATGCCGCTTTATTTCTGGGTTAAGGACGGCAAGAAGGGCGACGCCACCGGTGATGGCGTGGGAGGCGTCTGGGATGCCGCACGCCCCTGACGAGGGCTTCCGCGCGAAGGGGGCCACGCCCCCTTCCACGGAAACGTTCGAAAGCCAGGTTCTTTCGCTGGTGCCGGCCTTGCGCCGCTATTCCCGCAGCCTTGCCGGCTCGGATAGCGACGGCGAGGACCTGCTCCATGACTGCGTCGAGAAGGTGCTCGTGCGCCGTGGCCAATGGCGCGGGGGCAATCTGCGCGCCTGGATTTTTACCATCATGACCAACCTTTATCGCGACCGGCATCGCCGCTCCGGCCTCCATCCCTCCGTCGAACTGGACGAGACGCTGGGGCTGACTGCACAGGAGCTTTCCGCCGATCCGCTTGAAAGCACCCGGCTGCAACAGGCGTTGAACGCGCTCATCCCCGAATATCGCACCGTCCTGATGCTCGTCGTGATCGAGGAATACGGCTACCAGGACGTCGCCGATATGCTGGCCATCCCGATCGGCACCGTCATGTCCCGGCTGTCCCGAGCCCGCCGGCAGATGGCGGTGCAACTGGCCAGGAACAACATTGTTTCGTTGCGGAGACCGAAATGACGAACAACAGGAAAACGGTCACCGAAGACGATCTGCATGCCTATGTCGATGATCGCCTCGACGAGGCGCGCAAGGCCGAGGTCGAACTGTGGCTGCGCGACAATCCCGACGCCACCGCTGAAGTCAGGCAATGGCAGGCCCAAGCGGCGGCATTGAAAACCATGTTCTCCGCCTATGCGACGCCCCGCGAAGGCGACGACGAACTGCTGAAACCCGCAGGATCGGCCGGCTCGTCCTTGCCACAGTGGCGAAAGGCGGCCCTCCTTGCAGCATCGCTGGTGCTCTTCCTCTCGGGCGCGGCAGCCGGCGTCTTCGGCGGCCATCTCCTCGGCGGTCCGGCTCCGCTCGAAAGTGCTGGCGGTCTCGAAAGCCTGCCCGGCCAGTCGAAAACCGCCTTCCTCGTCTATGCCAGCGAAAAGCGCCATCCGGTCGAAGTCGGCGCCGATCAGGAAGCGCATCTCGTTGCCTGGCTGGGCAAACGCCTCGATTACCGGCTGGTTGCGCCGGATTTGAAGCCGCAAGGATTTTCCCTGGTCGGCGGCCGGCTTCTGCCGGTCAACGGCAAGGCCGGCGCCATGCTGATGTATGAGGATACCGCCGGAAAGCGGCTGACGGTCCTTCTCGGCAAAAACCCTGAAAACCGGGAAACCAGCTTCAGATTCGAATCTGCCAACGCCCTGGAAACCTTCTACTGGATCGACGGAACGATCGGCTACGCCGTCACCGGCGAACTCAGCCGCGAGAGGCTGCAGGCGGTCGCCGAGGAATGTTACCGGCAGTTCGAAAGCTGACAACCCGCCGGCACGGCCCCTGACGGCGACATTCAACGCTGCGGATCGTTCTCCAGCAGGATCGGATGTCCGTGCGGCGTCGCTTCCGCCGCACGCTGCCAGCTTTGCGTCAGCCGGTCGAGCGTGCCTTCCGAGGTAATGGACAATTCGGTGACGAGGCGCGAGAGCGCCGCGACCCAGCACTCGTAGTAATCGGCGCCATCCGGCCGGCGCCCAGGCCGGTAGAGTTCCTGCGACAGGGTTTCCGCCCATTCGCTCCAGGAAAACACACCTTTTTCGTGCAACCGCACAGTCATCGCAAAGGCTTCGGCCTGCCAGGGTTCTGCAAAGACCGGGTCGCCCTCGCCGGAGACCGGCAGCCCGGGCGATCTCGCCAGGGAATGGGACTGTTCATGGGCGTTCAAGATAGCTCTCCCAGGCGTCGATCGAAACGGTAAGCGAAGGATCGGCCCCCTCGCCCCAGATTTCCGGCGCGTCGAAGACGACGGTATAGACCCATTGCGGATTTTCGCCCTTGCCATGGGCATTGTCGTCCGGAAAGACGAAAGACCCCTGCACCGCCTCGATCACACCGATCTTGGCACGCGCATAGCGCGGCAGCCGCGTATGGGTCTGCGGGTGGAAATTCTTTGTGCGCACACGCTCGCCCACGGCAAAGGCCGGCTCTGCCGGCGCCGGACGGTCGCACGGGCCGCCGGTCGCGAGAACCGCCGCGACCCTGTCGGCCGTCAGGATGCGCTTCGGTTTCCTGCCCTTTTCCAGCATCCGCCCTTGTGAAATCTCGTCGGACGAAACAAAGCCGTGCCGCTGCAACAGCGTCTCGAGCGCCCGCGTCCAGATTTCGTAGTAGCTGGCTGAAAGATAGGTGGCAGGAGCCAAGCTCTCGCGGGCATGGCGGCTTTCGTCGATCGTCCAGGCACCGAAGGCGCCGCAGGAGAGCGTCAGGCCAAGCGCGCGTTTTTCCCAATCGGCGTGAAAGATCGGCTCGTCCTTCTCCGGCGCCACCGGCCCCATGCCGTGCTGACCGCCGAGATCCTGGGCGCCGTTCATGGCCTGTCGCCCGCATGTTCGCCGGGGGGCATCGCGACGCCTGTGCCAATCATCGAATCGCGCGTCACCAGCGCCGCCAGTGCCTCCTGCCCCAACCCGTCCGTACCGGCCGGGCGTTCGGGTATGACGATGTAGCGCAATTCCGCCGTCGAATCCCAGACGCGGATCTTTTTCTCCGCACCGAGCGCCAGCCCGAATTCTTCCAGCACGCCGCGCGGATCGATCACGGCGCGGGAGCGGTAGGGCGGCGCCTTGTACCAGACCGGCGGCAGCCCGAGCACCGACCAGGGATAGCAGGAGCAGAGCGTGCAGACGACGAGATTGTGGGTCTCCGGCGTATTGAAGACGGCGCGCATATGCTCGCCTTGCCGTCCGGCATAACCGAGGCTTTCGATCGCCCCCGTTGCATCGAGCCGCAGCCATTCGGCGAATTCCGGTTCGCTCCAGGATTTCGCCACCACATGAGCGCCGTTGCGCGGACCGACCTTTGTTTCATAGGTCTCGACAATGGCGTCGATGGCGGCCGGATCGATCAGCCCTTTCTCGGTCAGCACCGACTCCAGCGCCTTCACGCGCGCCTGCATGTCGGAAAAATGATTGTCGTGATGATCATGATCATCGTGCGGGTGGTGATGTGACGTCATGGTTTTCCGTTCCGGCATCCTGATCACTTCAGCATCGGCCAAAGACTGAGAACGAGCAAGGCCGCCATGGTGATATTGAACCATTTCAGCCGTACGGGGTCTGACAGCCAGGCCCGCAGCACCGAACCGAAGCCGGCCCAGGTGGAGACGCTCGGCACGTTGACGATCGCGAAGATGAGGCCGACGACGAGGACACTGGCCAGATAGCGCTGCTCGCTCGTATAGGTCGCCATCGCCGTCACCGCCATGACCCAGGCTTTCGGATTGACCCACTGGAAGGCCGCCGCCTGCAGGAAGGTCATCGGCGCAGCACCAGCCTTCCCCTCGGCAAGGCTGCGCGACGAGGCGATCTTCCAGGCGATCCAGACGAGATAGGCACCGCCGGCGAATTTCAGCCCGGTGTAGAGCAGCGGCACGGCATGCAACAGGGCGCCGAGCCCCAGTCCTGTTGCGATCAGAAGCGTGAGGAACCCGACGCCGATGCCGAACATATGGGGGATGGTGCGGACAAAACCGAAATTCACCCCCGATGCGAACAGCATCATATTGTTCGGCCCCGGCGTGATCGATGTCGTGAACGCAAAAAGAAACAGCGCCAGAAGCGTGTCGGCCTGCATGGAATCTCCCCCTGATGGCGTGTGCAAATTATTTGACCCTTCGCCAAAAACCACGTCAAACTTGTCACGGTGACAAGAAGGTTCAGCGCCTGCGGCGAGATTGTAGCGGTGGACGAACAATGGCTGCTGCCGGCTGCATCAACATCGTCTCCAGGCTCCTCCCGACCTGACTTCATCTGCCCGGAAAGGGAACTATTTTTCCGCCGGGAGATTGTGACATTGAACAGACAAGCGAGGGCCCCGCCGATGCAAAACCCCATTCCGATGATCTCCCTTCCCTCCGGCATCAGCGTGCCCGTGCTCGGTCAGGGCACCTGGCATATGGGCGAGAAGAAAACGAGCGCCGCCGAGGAGGCGAGAAGCCTGCGCCACGGGCTCGATCTCGGCATGACGCTGATCGACACTGCCGAAATGTATGCAGATGGCGGCGCCGAGCGGATCGTCGCCGAAGCCATCAAGGGCCGCCGCGACGATGCCTTCGTCGTCAGCAAGGTCCTGCCCTCCAATGCCAGCCGCGAGGGCACGATCCGCGCCTGCGAGGCCAGCCTGAAACGGCTCGGCACCGATCATGTCAATCTCTATCTTCTGCATTGGCGCGGCCGCTACCCGCTCGCCGAAACGGTCGAGGCCTTCGAGACATTGAAACGGAACGGCAAGATCGACGCCTGGGGCGTCTCGAATTTCGATACCGACGACATGGACGAGCTTCTCGCCGTCGCCGACGGCGCGCATGTGGCGGCCAACCAGGTGCTCTACAATCTCGCCCGGCGCGGCATCGAATATGATCTTCTGAAGGATAGCCAGGCCCGCGGCATCGCCGTCATGGCCTATTCGCCGCTCGACGAAGGCCGGCTGCTGCGCCATCCGGACCTCATTCATATCGCCAAGGCGCACCAGGCAACGGTCGCGCAGGTCGCGCTCGCCTTCCTGCTGCGCAATCCGGGCGTCATCGTCATCCCGAAGACGGCGATGCAGGAGCGCGCCCGCGAAAATCGTCAGGCGGCGGATATCCGCCTGACCCCGGACGATCTCGCCATCCTCGACAAGGCTTACCCGCCGCCGGCGCGAAAAATGCCGCTGGAGATGATTTGAGGCGGGCGACGAGAACCCGTCGCCCCTTGTGGCTACATCCCCTGCGGACCCCGGTTCATCGCGGCGATGCCGGTGCGGCAGACCTCTATCACGCCGAGCGGCTTGAGGATCGCCACGAACTGGTCGATCTTGGAGGATTTGCCGGTGATCTCGAGAATGAAATGCTCCAGCGTCGCATCGATCACCTTGGCATGGAAGGCATCGGCCAGCCGCAAGGTCTCGGCCCGGCTCTCGCCCTCGCCGCTGACCTTGACCAGCGCCACCTCGCGCTCGATCGGCCGGTCATGACCAAGCTCGGCGGCGCGCACCGTCAGATCGACGACCCGGTGGACGGGCACGATGCGCTCTAGCTGCGCCTTGATCTGCTCCAGCACATGCGGCGTACCGCGCGTGACAACGGTGATGCGCGACAGATGCGACTGGTGCTCCGTCTCCGAAACCGTCAGGCTCTCGATATTGTAGCCGCGGCCGGAAAACAGGCCAATGACCCGCGCAAGCACGCCCGGCTCGTTGTCGACCAGGACCGAAAGCGTATGATTCTCGGCTTTCTCGGTTTCCTTGGCGATGAAATAGGCCGAACCGGTCGGCTGAAGATGTGCGCTCATAATCTTGTCTCTTTTTCTATCGATTAAACCAGCGCCCTACCCTTGGCGTCGATGGCGTTTGCGACCGCCTCGTCCGTGGCCTCGTCCGGCAGGAGCATCTCGTTGTGCGCCTTGCCGGAGGGGATCATCGGGAAGCAGTTGGCGAGATTGGCGACGCGGCAGTCGAAGATCACCGGCGCCGGGCTATCGATCATCGCCTGGATCGCCCCGTCGAGATCCGCCGGCTTGTCGCAACGGATGCCGACGCCGCCATAGGCTTCCGCCAGCTTGACGAAATCGGGCATTGCCTCCGTATAGGAATTCGACAGGCGGTTGCCGTGCAGAAGCTGCTGCCACTGGCGCACCATGCCCATATACTGGTTGTTGAGAATGAAGATCTTGACCGGCAGGTTATGCTGCACGGCACAGGACATTTCCTGGATGCACATCTGGATCGAGGCATCGCCGGCAATGTCGATGACGAGACTTTCGGGATGGGCGACCTGGACGCCGATCGCCGCCGGGAAGCCGTAGCCCATCGTGCCGAGCCCACCCGAGGTCATCCAGCGGTTCGGCTGTTCGAAGCCGTAGAACTGCGCCGCCCACATCTGGTGCTGGCCGACTTCGGTGGTGATGTAGGTGTCGCGGTGCCTGGTCAGCTCATAGAGCCGCTGGATCGCATATTGCGGCATGATGACGTCGTCGTTGGCCTTGTAGGCAAGCGAATTGCGCGCCCGCCAGCGGGAAATGCCCGCCCACCAGTCGTCGAGGCGGCCCTTGTCTGCGCCCTGCGCGGAGGCACGCCACAGGCGGATCATGTCTTCAAGGACATGTCCGACATCGCCGAGGATCGGCACGTCGACGCGGACATTTTTGTTGATCGAGGAGGGATCGATGTCGATATGGATCTTCTTCGAATTGGGCGAGAAGGCCGTCAGCCGGCCGGTGATCCGGTCGTCGAAACGGGCGCCGATGCAGACCATGACGTCGCAGTCATGCATGGCGAGATTTGCCTCATAGGTTCCGTGCATGCCCAACATGCCGAGCCAGTTCTTGCCCGAGGCCGGATAGGCGCCCAGACCCATCAGCGTCGAGGTGATGGGAAAACCGGTGAGCTCCACCAGTTGCCGCAGCAGCTGGGACGCCTCCGGTCCGGAATTGACGACGCCGCCACCCGAATAGATCACCGGGCGCCGTGCATTTTTCATCAGCTCGACCGCCTCCTCGATGCGGCGCAGGTCGCCCTGGACCTTCGGCTGGTAGCTCTTCTGGATCAGCGCGGCGGAGGGCGGCGTATAGGTGCCGGTGGCGAACTGGACGTCTTTCGGAATATCGACGACGACCGGGCCGGGACGGCCGGACTGTGCGATGCGGAAGGCCTCATGGATGATCCCGGCCAGCTCGTTGACATCCTTGACCAGCCAGTTGTGCTTGGTGCAGGGCCGGGTGATGCCGACGGTATCGCATTCCTGGAAGGCATCCGAACCGATCAGCGAGGTCGGCACCTGGCCCGTCAGGCAGACGAGCGGAATACTGTCCATCAGCGCATCCTGGAGCGGCGTGACGGCATTGGTCGCGCCCGGCCCGGAGGTTACCAGCATGACCCCGACCTTGCCGGTGGAACGCGCGTAACCCTCGGCCATGTGGCCGGCCCCCTGCTCGTGGCGCACGAGGATGTGCTTGACATCCTCCTGCTGGAAGATTTCGTCATAAATCGGCAGAACGGCGCCGCCGGGATAGCCAAAAATATGCTCGACGCCATTGTCCCTCAGCGCCTGGAGAACGATTTCAGCTCCCGTCATCCGGTTGTCCTGCGCCTGGGTGTCGTCCGCCGGGCTATCCTGCGTCTGCTTGTCTGTGCCGCTCATTGACCTGTTCCGTCCCATATTTGCGATTTCTGGCTGTGCGTATCGTGTTTGAAGGCATAAAAAAAGGCCCCGTCAGGGCCTCGTGTTTGCGCATGGGTGGCTATCGCCGGATGGTTATACCATCCTGCCCATGCGCCGTCCCACCACAAGAATTGCTACGATCGTGTTCATGATCGAGAGTGATAGCCAGAAACGCCACGGGCGTCAACGCTTTTCGAAAAAGACACGAACTGGCCCTGAAACCGGCCCCGAAACGGCACGCATGCCCGCAGACACAAGCAACAACTTGTTAAATCCCTTTGGTTAATGTGCAAACTCCAGGCAGAGGTTTCGCATTGCTGAACAACGACCTTCATTCTTCGATCAGCGCCGGCGAACAGGAGCGGCGCGATACCCTGAAGCGCGGCAACCGCTTTCTCGGCCGCGTCGTCGCATGCAGCGGTTCACGCGCCACGATCGCCGCGGTGGCCGAAAAGGGCGAAACATCGCTCACCGAACTCTGGTCCGTCGGCCGATTGATTTCGATCACCGTCGGCGAGAATCGCGTCGTCGCCCTTGTCTATTCCATGCAGACCGCCACCAATGAATGGGGCGAGGAACTCGACAACGTCTTTCGCATCGAAGTGGAACTGATGGGCGAAGTCCAGGTCGGCCCCTCCGGCCGCGAGGAGTTTTCCGCCGGCATCAGCCAATATCCCTATCTCGGCGCCATCGCCCACCGCATCCGCACCGCCGATCTCGCCCGCGTCTATGAAAGCGGCAAGAACGATACCTGCATCATCGGCAAGCTGACCCAGGACGAAAGCCTCGATGCGACCATCCATGTGCCGTCGATGCTCTCCAAGCATTTCGCCATCGTCGGCACCACCGGCGTCGGCAAGTCCACGGCGGTCACCCTCCTCCTCCACAAGGCGATCGCCGCCGATCCGAAGCTGCGGGTGTTGATCCTCGATCCGCACAACGAGTTCGCCGCCGCCTTTCCCGATCACGCCGTCGTCATCGACACCGACAATCTCGACATGCCCTTCTGGCTGATGAAGCTGGAGGAATTCGCCGAGGTGATCTTCCGCGGCCGCCCACCCGTGCCCGAGGAGCTCGATATCCTGCGCGATGTCGTTCCCGAGGCGAAGAAGGCCTTCAAGGGCGAATCAAGCCTTGCACGCCGCACCAGCGAAAAAAGCTCGATCACCGCCGATACGCCGGTGCCTTACCGCATGGCCGATCTTCTCGCCATGATCGACGAGCGCATCGGGCGCCTCGAAGGGCGCAGCGAAAAACCGTTCCTGCGCTCTTTGAAGGTGAAGGTGATCGCCGCCATCAACGATCCCCGCTACAATTTCATGTTCTCGTCCAACACGATCACCGATACGATTCTGGAAACGATTGCCAAGATCTTCCGCATTCCAGGCGACGGTCGCCCGATCACCACCTTCCAGCTCGCCGGCATCCCGTCTGAAGTGGTCAATTCGGTCGCCTCCGTGCTTTGCCGCATGGCCTTCGAAATCGGCCTGTGGAGCAATGGCGGCGTTCACATGCTGGTGGTCTGCGAGGAAGCGCACCGCTACGTACCCGCCGATGCCAGCCTCGGCTTCATCCCGACCCGGCAGGCCATCGCCCGCATCGCCAAGGAAGGCCGCAAATACGGCGTTTCTCTGGGCATCATCACGCAGCGCCCGGGAGAACTCGATTCGACCATCCTGTCGCAGTGTTCGACCGTCTTCGCCATGCGTCTTGCAAATGATCTGGACCAGGAGATCATCCGCTCGGCAATCCCCAATTCGTCGATCTCGACCACCAGCTTCATCTCCTCGATCGGCAATGGCGAGGCGATCGCCTTCGGCGAAGCCGTTGCCGTGCCCATGCGCATGCGCTTCACCCGCGTCGACGAGAAGCACCTGCCGAAAGCCAACGGCGTATCGGTGAAGATTACCGACGAAACCCCAGACACGGTCGATCTGCGCTCGATCGTGTCGCGCATGCGGGCGATGAACGGGCCTGATATTTCAAATTTCCAGCAATCCTATTCGACAGGCAACGGCGGCTTGGAACGGGAGCTGATCGACGAGGACGACTATCTGGAGGAAGGCCCGGCGGAGTTCCGTCCCCCCCTCCGCACGCAGGCCAATACGGAGGTCCAGGCAGCGGCCGAGCCCTACAACCCGGCAATGCTGCCGCGCGCCGAGCCGGCCAATCCGCAGCTTGAGCGGTTCAACCAGATCCGCAGCCAGATTCTGTCCGATCAACCGCTTGCCGCACCGCCGGCCGACCCCTATCGCGCACAGCAGCGCACGCCTCCAAGCTTCGGGCAACCGGGCATGGATTCGCGGACCGATGCCTTGCGGCCTGATCCCTACCGAACGGAAGGGGCCCGGCCCGATCCATCTCGCCTCGAGCAGGCTCGGCCGGACCAGCCGCGCCCCTCCTTGCGGGAAAGCCTGTTGAAAAAGCCGCTGAGCAGCATCATCCGCAAATAGGGCATCGCTCCGGCCCACCGCCGCGCACTGGACTGATTATGCCGCCTCGGCCTGTGGATCCAGGCGCTGCCAGCTGTCGTCCAGTTGGTTGCGGAACCAGGTCATCTGCCGCTTGGCGTATTGACGGGTGGCGGCCGATGCCTTTTCGATCACCTCGTCCTTCGCCATCCGTCCTTCGAGAAGTGCCGCGATCTGCGGCACGCCGATCGCCTTCATCGCCGGCATTTCGGGTGAGAGGCCAAGGCGCAGCAGCGCCTCCACTTCCTCGATCGCGCCTTTTTCCAGCATGGCGGCAAAGCGCCGGTCGATCCGCCGGCGCAGCAGGTCGCGCTCCGGCAGCACGACGATTTTCAAAGCCCGCTCCGGCGCGACCACCGCTCGCCCCCGCCGCGCCTGGAAATGGCTGATCGGCCGGCCGGTCGCCTCGGCGATCTCCAGCGCCCGCGCGATGCGCTGGCCGTCGCTTGGTTTCAGAATGGCAGCGGTCTCAGAGTCCTTCTGCTGCAGGGCCGCATGCAGGGCGGCAGGGCCTTCCTCCTCCAGCCGGCGCCTGACATCCTCGCGGATATCGGCCGGCACCGGCGGCATGTCCGACAGGCCACCGGTCAGCGCCTTGAAATAGAGCCCCGTGCCACCGACGAAGACCGGAATTTTCCCCTCGCCGCGCACCGCCTCCAGAACCGGCTCGGCATCGCGAAGCCAGTCGCCGGTGGAATAGGCGCGTGATGCCGGGACATGGCCGTAGAGATGATGGGAGACCCCGTCCATATCGGCCTGGAACGGCCGCGCCGTCAGCACATGCAGCGTGTCGTAGACCTGCATGCTGTCGGCATTGATGACCGCGCCATTGTGCCGTTTCGCCAGTTCCACGGCGAGAGCGGACTTGCCGCTGGCGGTCGGCCCGGTTATCAGGATCGCATCCTGTCCCATCTCAAGGTTTTTCATCATGGCCTTCGTTGCCACGCTTGTTGCCAATCCGTCAAATCCGGTACTGACGCCGCCCCTGGCCGAAAAGGCGGCTCAGACTGTCGACGCGGCCGGGCTCTATTGGCTGGCCGACGGCATTGCCTGCGATATCGCGCTGAGGGACGGCGCCGATCCCGAACGGCTGGAGGCAACATTGCGCGGCGTGGTCGGCAACCTGCCGGTCGACGTCGTCGTCCAGTCGGCCGAGACGCGCCGCAAGAAGCTTTTGATCGCCGACATGGATTCCACCATGATCGGCCAGGAATGCATCGACGAGCTTGCCGCCGAAGTCGGCCTGAAGGACAAGGTCGCGGCGATTACCGCGCGCGCCATGAATGGCGAGATCGCCTTCGAGCCGGCCCTGATCGAACGCGTCGCTTTGCTTGAGGGCCTGCCGACAGGGGTCATCGGCGAGGTGATAGAAAGACGCATCACCCTCACTCCCGGCGGAAAAACGCTGGTCGCGACGATGAAGGCCAGGGGCTATCATACGGCGCTGGTCTCCGGCGGCTTCACCGTCTTCACCGGCCCGGTCGCCGCAATGCTCGGTTTTGACGAGCATCGGGCCAACCTGCTTCTCGACGAGAGCGGCCGTCTTACCGGCAAGGTCGCCGAACCGATACTCGGCAAGCAGGCCAAGGTCGATGCGCTGGAGGAGATTACGGCAAAACTCGGCATTTCCGTGGACGAGGCGCTGGCGGTCGGCGACGGCGCCAATGATCTCGGCATGCTGCAACTCGCCGGTTCCGGCGTCGCCCTGCATGCCAAGCCGGTGGTCTCCGCCCAGGCACGCATCCGCATCGATCACGCCGATCTCACCGCCCTTCTCTATATCCAGGGCTATCGAAAGACGGATTTCGTCCTTTGATCCCCATCGAGACGCCGCGCCTGCGCATCCGCAACTGGCGCGACGACGATCGGCCGCTGTTTGCCGAAATCAATAACGATCCGAAGGTGATGGAGTTTTTCCCGCGCCGGCGCTCGCGGCAGGAATCCGACGCCTTGATGGACGAGGCACGCCGGCGCATCGACGAAACCGGCTTCGGCTTTTTCGCGCTCGCACATAGGCAAACCGACGAGCCGATCGGCTTTATCGGGCTGGCCTATACCGAACTCGAGCCTTTCCTGCCAGCCGGCACGGTCGAAATCGGCTGGCGCCTTGCCCACCGCGTCTGGGGGAAAGGCTATGTCACCGAAGCCGGCGAGGCCATGCTCCACCATGGTTTCGTCGCGCATGGCCATGCCGAAATCGTTTCCTTTGCTGTGAAGCAAAATACCCGCTCGATCGCCGTCATGCAGAGGTTCGGCCTGCGCCATGATCCGGCCCGCGATTTCGATCATCCGAGGGTCCCGGCCACAGCACCGCATCTGCGGCATCACCTGGTCCATGCCATTACCCGGGATGCCTGGCTGAAACGGCAAGGGCGAGCCTGACGCCCTTTGTCTGCATCTTCAAAAAGCCGGCGCGGCCTATTCGATCCGCACCGTCACGAAGCGCAATTCGCCGGTCTTGTTGGCGATCATCAGCAGCGCGTTGCGGCGCCCGTCCGCCTTCAGTTCCTCGACCCGGGCCGAAACGTCCTCGGGCGTCGTCATTGCCTCCTGGCCGATCTCGACGATCACGTCGCCGACCTCGATCCGCCGCTCGGAGGCGGCCGATTGCGGCTCGACCTCGGTTATGACAACGCCTTCGACATCCTCCGAAATGCCATGGGCCTTGCGGCTTTCTGCGTCGAGAAGGGCAAGCTTCATGCCGAGAACCACATCGGCCCTGGGCAGGTCGCTGGCCGGCGGCTCGGCCTGGTCGGTCCCCTCCTGGGTCTGCGGATCCTGGGCGACCTCTGCTTCCGCCAGGTCCTCGCCATCCTCCAGCCGGCCGAGCGTCACCTTCACGGTCATCTCCTTGCCGTCGCGGATGATCATCACATCGACGGCCTTGCCGACCGGGCTTTCAGCGACGGCGCGTGGCAGGTCGCGCATTTCGCTGACCGCGCGGCCATCGAAGGTGACGATCACGTCGCCGGACTTGATCGCGCCGCCATCGACCGGCCCGCCCTTGATGATGCCGGCAACCAGCGCGCCCTTCGGGCTTTCCATCTTCAGGCTCTCGGCGATATCGGCCGTGACCGGCTGGATGCGGACGCCGAGCCAGCCGCGCCGCGTCTCGCCGAAATCCTTCAACTGCTGGATGACATTGCCCGCGAGTTCCGTCGGGACCGAGAAGCCGATGCCGATCGAGCCGCCGCTCGGCGAAATGATCGCCGTATTGATGCCGATCACCTCGCCCTTCATGTTGAACAGCGGGCCGCCGGAATTGCCCCGGTTGATCGCCGCATCCGTCTGGATGAAATTGTCATATGGGCCGGCATTGATGTTGCGGCCCCGGGCCGAAATGATCCCGACCGTCACCGTTCCGCCAAGACCGAAGGGATTGCCGATGGCCATCACCCAGTCGCCGATGCGCATCTGCCGGGAATCGCCGAAGGGAACGGCGGTCAGCGGCTTTTTCGGCTCCACCTTGAGCACGGCAAGATCGGTCTTGGTGTCGGTGCCGATCAGCTTGGCCTTGAGCTTCTGGCCATTGGCGAAATTGACCTCGATGTCGTCGGCGCCCTCGATCACGTGATTGTTGGTGACGATGAAGCCGGTGGGATCGATGACGAAGCCGGAACCGAGCGAATCGACCGTGCGCTGGCGGCCGCCCTCGCCACCCTGGCCCTTGAAGAATTCGTCGAAGAAATCCTGGAACGGCGATCCTTCCGGTACCTGCGGCATCGGCGCCTGGTCGTCGGATTTGACGTTCTGCGAGGTCGATATGTTAACGACGGCGTCAAGCAGCCCGGCCGCCAGGTCGGCAACCGATTCCGGGCCCCCTTGGGTCGGCGCCGGCGCCGTCGTCTGCGCCATGGCCACCGAAAGAACCGGACCGCTGGCGATCAGGAGGGCGGCGCCTGCCGCAAGCGTGGCGGAGCGGAGGAAGGAAGCGCGGATGGACATGCCCATGGGGGTCCTTTCGATCGGAACGGCACGCCGGCTGGGGGCCGCGGCCAGGAGAGTGTCTAAGCCGAAACGGAGGCGGCGCCGGGATGGTTGCATGGCCCGCCGCGCCCCAAAACCTGCCGTGAAGATAAGGCGGAACAGGGGCACGTCCAGTCATCTTTTCGTCACCGGCGCAACCCGACGATTGGGACCACCGTCGCGCTTCAGCTCATGATTTCATGGCCATGCGTCTTCAGGGCGGCAAGCGCCTTGTCGAGGTCGGAGCCTGGAATGAAGATGTAATCGGTACTGAAGGTGGAATTGGCGAAAATGCCGACGCCGGCCTCTGACAGCGGGCCGAGGATGGAGGCGAGAACACCCGGAACGTCGATGGTGAAATGCTGCTCTATGCGGAAACAGCGCCAACCGCCGGAAGATTGCACGCTCGAGGGCACCCGCGCGGCGCGGCAGACGACGGTCATCTCCTCGCGCGAACTGGAAATCGTCCAGAACCCTGCCCCGGCCACCCAGTCGGGCACCGGCGTGCCGATGGTCAGCCGCGTGATCGCATATTCCGCGTCCACAAGACGAATGAGCAATTTATGGGTCATTTTCTATCCTCGCACCCGTCAGTCCATCACTGCCGCAAACCGCATCTGCCGGGCCGGCGTCGGGCCCGTTGATCCGGACTATAATACCAATTTCACCGATGGCGACCCCGGCTCGCATTCGATTTTCATTTTCAACCATCGCAAGCCGGTGATGGCCCAGATATCGAAAAAGGGCCGGTGAAAACACCAGCCCTCGTTCATTTAAAAACTCACAACCGTTTGAAACCGTGCATGGCTTCTCAGTTTGCGGCCACCGGCGGCGTCGCCGGTGGGGTGGAAGCGCCTTCCGAATCGTTGAAATAGCGGAAGAACTCCGAATTCGGCGAGATCAGCAGCGTCGTATCCGGGCTGCCAATCGCCGAGCTATAGGCGGCCATCGACCGGTAGAACTCGAAGAACTGCTGGTCGCGGGTAAAGGCGTCGGCAAAGATCGCCGTCCGCTCCGCCTCGCCTTCACCGCGCAGGATTTCCGAATCGCGCTGTGCCTCGGCGATGAACTCCACCACCTGGCGGTCGGCCACGGCGCGGCGGGTCTGGCCCTTTTCATTGCCGCGGGCGCGGATCAGTTCGGCTTCGGCCAGACGTTCCGCCTTCATCCGCTCGAAGGTCTGCTGCGAGACTTCCTGCGTCAGGTCGGTCCGGCGGATGCGCACGTCCTCGATCTGGATACCGAGCGATTCGGCGTCGTTCTTCAGGTCGGCGCGCACTTCGCGCATCATCGAGGCGCGCTCTTCCGAAAGCGCCGATTCGAAGCCGCGAAGACCGTAGACCCGGCGCAATGCAGCGTCGAGACGGGTGGTCAGCCGCGCTTCAGCCGCCTGCCGATCGCCCGAGACGACCTGCCGGAACCGGCGTGGATCGGCGATACGATAGACGACGAAGGCGTCGACTTCGTAGAACTTGCCGCCCGAAACCTGCACGCGGATATTGTTGAGATCGAAGCGCAGCGCCTGGTCCTCGACATATTGCACGCGGTCGGCATCCATGAAGGCGAAAGGCAGCTTGAAATAGAGGCCCGGCTCGGTCTTGACGTCCTGGATCTGGCCGAAGCGAACCACGATTGCCTGCTGGCGCTCGTTGACGACGAAGATCGATGAATAGACGACCATCAGCAGCACGCCGCAGGCGATCAGGATATAGGGAAGACGATTGGTCATTACTGGGCCCCTCCCGACTGAGCGGGCTTGCCGATTTCATTGAGCGGCAGGTAGGGCAGCACGCCCTGGCCGTTCTTTTCGTCGAGAATGAACTTCTTCGACTTGCCGAGAACACCCTGCATGGTTTCGAGATAGAGCCGCTTGCGGGTTACATCCGGCGCCTTGAGGTAGGCCTCGTAGACGGAAATGAAGCGCTGCGCCTCACCCTGAGCCTCCTGCACCACCCGGCCCTTGTAGGCGGCCGCCTCTTCGCGAATCTGCGCCGCCTGGCCACGCGCCTTGCCGAGCACCTGGTTGGAATACTGGTTGGCCTCTTCGACGAAACGGTCCTCGTCCTGTTCGGCGCGCTGCACCTCGTCGAAGGCGTCGGCGACCTCGCGCGGCGGGGCGGCGTCTTCGATCGCCACCGTGTTCACGGAAATGCCGGCGCCATAGCTGTCCATGGTCGCCTGGATCGTCGTCTTGACGTCCTCGGCGATCGCCTGGCGGTTGTCGCGGAAGATGTCCTGGGCCGGACGGCGGCCGACCACTTCGCGCATGGCGCTTTCGGCGACCTGCTGCAGCGTGTCGGCCGGGTTCTCGACATTGAAGAGATAGGCCTTCGGATCGGTCACCGAAAACAGCACCGAGAACTGTACATTGACGATATTCTGGTCGCCCGACAGCATCAGGCCGGCCGCCGACTGGTCGCCGGTGCCGGATTTGCTGCCGATATTCTGCTGCTGTTCGGTGATCTTGACCATTTCCACCGTTTCCAGCGGCCAGAAATGGTAATGCAGGCCGGGCATGGAGATTTCTTCCTTCGGCTTGCCGAAGCGCATTTCCACGCCGCGCTCATCTGGCTGGACGGTATAGATCGAGTTGATCAGCACGAAGCCGACGATCAGAAGGCCGATAATGGCCGCGACGCCGCCGTTGAAGCCCCCCGGAACAACGCTCTTCAGCTGGTCCTGACCGCGCCGGAAGATTTCTTCCAGGTCAGGCGGGCCGCCATTGCCGCGGCCACCGCCGCCGCCACGCGGGCGGTTCGGTCCCTGCCCCCAGGGATTCTTGTTACCGCCGTTGTTGCCGCCACCGCCGCCCCAAGGACCACCGCCGCCGCCGTTCTGATTGCTCCAGGGCATTCATACCTCTTCCATAGAAAATTCCAGGATCAAAGCCCCGCGGACGCGCCGCGGGCCTCGATGTGATCCCGTTATAGGTATCTAAAGAACGGCTTTCAACGCGGCCGATCCAACTTCACCGTAAATCCGGAAAAATAGTTGGCTTTGCTCAGCTTTTCCGCCGCCAGGTCGTGAAATGCATGGCATGGCTGTCCTTTTCCCCCTGCGGCAGGGGCTCGTCCACGATTTTGTCGAACAGGGCCTGGTCGATGGACGGAAAGAACGTATCGCCGTCGATATGGGCCGCGACCTCGGTGACATGCAGAACATCGGCGCGTGGCATGACCTCGCGGTAGATCTGCCCGCCGCCGATGATACAGACCTCATCGACCTCGAGTTCGCGGGCCCGCCTGCCCGCCTCGGCCAGCGCCGCGTCCAGAGAGCGGGCGACGAATGCGCCTTCCGCCACGAAGGCCGGATCGCGGCTGATGACGATATTGGGCCGGCCGGGAAGCGGCCTGCCGATCGACGCCCATGTCTTGCGGCCCATCACCACCGGGCGCCCCAGCGTCAGCGCCTTGAAGCGCTTGAGATCGCTCGGCAACCGCCAGGGCAGGTCGCCGTCGCGGCCGATGACCCCGTTCGATGAAACGGCGACGACGAGGACGATCTTCGGATCAGACATGAAGTTCGTCCGGCTTGCTGTCGATGGCACGCGCGCGGGCCAGTGCCGGCCGTGCCGTCATGGTCTCGACATAGCGGTCGACGACGGCGCTTTCCGGCAGCAGTCTGCGCATCCAGCCGAGCGCGCTGGCAAGCAGCAGATCGGCGGCGCTGACCGTCTTTCCAAGCAGGAACGGCTGTTTCGACAGCGTTTCGATCACATGCACGCACATTTCCTCGTAGATCTTCGTCATCTGCGGATTATTGGCGGCAAGTCCGCCAAGAAAGGCGCTTCCGGACGGCTCGATGACGCCGGCGTAATAGGCGAGCCAGCTCAGATAGGCGCCGCGCTCCGCATGACCGGGTGGGCGGCCCAGTTCTGAATTCGGGTAAAGCTCGGTCAGGTACTGCACGACCGCCGTGGATTCGGTAACGAGCGCATTGTTGTGCAAGAGCGCCGGCACCTGCTTGTGCGGATGCGGATTGTTGTCGTCCGGCCCGCCGGAGCCGTCCCAGCGGCGGATCGAGACATAGCGTATGTCGTAGTCGGCGCCCAGTTCCTCAAGCAGCCAGATGATGCGCGAGGAGCGCGACTGCGGCGCGTGGATCAGTGTCAGCATGTGTTCCTCCGGCCAAGGTTGGATGACGCTCCGGCTGCCACCATGCCACCGTCGCGGTTATTTTGAAACCTGCGCCCTGATATGTGGCGCGGCCTCGTAGCCGACCAGTTCGAAATCGTCGAACTGGAATGAAAAAAGATCCCTGACCTCGGGATTGAGCCTCATCACCGGCAGCGGCCTTGGCGCCCGCAAAAGCTGTTCGCGCGCCTGGTCGAAATGATTGTGGTAGATATGGGCATCCCCGAAAGTGTGGACGAAATCGCCCGGCTGGAGGCCGCAGACCTGCGCCACCATCAAGGTCAGCAGCGCATAGGAGGCGATGTTGAACGGCACGCCGAGGAAAATATCGGCCGAGCGCTGGTAGAGCTGGCACGACAGCTTGCCGTCCACCACATAGAACTGGAACAGGCAATGGCAGGGTGGCAGCGCCATCTCGTCCACCAGCGCCGGGTTCCAGGCCGAAACGATGTGCCGGCGCGAATTGGGATTCGTCCTCAGCCCGTCCAGCAGGGCGGTTATCTGGTCGAGATGCCGCCCGTCATGGGTCGGCCAGGACCGCCACTGGTAACCGTAGACGGGACCGAGATCGCCGTTCTCGTCCGCCCATTCGTTCCAGATGTTAACGCCGTTTTCCTGGAGATAGCCGATATTGGTATCGCCCTTCAGAAACCACAGCAATTCATGGATGATCGACTTGAGATGCAGCTTCTTGGTGGTCAGCACCGGAAAGCCTTCCGAAAGATCGAACCGCATCTGGTGGCCGAAGATCGAGCGCGTGCCGGTCCCCGTCCGGTCGCCGCGGTCGGAACCGTTCTCCATCACATGGGCCAGGAGATCGAGATATTGCTTCATGGGTCGCCGCCGAGTCCTCTGCCCTGATTGATTCTCTTCTAGGCCCAACACGACGGCGAACCAATATCCAATCCCCGGTTTCCCCAGCTCTGCTTCACTCAGTCGGGGAACGCGCGGTGCGTCAGACCGTTTCCAGCTTGCCGAGGTTCTTTGCCACCAGATAATAGAAGGTCACCCGCGACTTGGAGCGATCCGCAGCCATCGCCTTGGCGGCGGCGTCGATGGCAGCATCGGCATCGGCTCCGGTAACGCCGAGTTTCTTGCCGCACCATTTTTCCTTGACGCGCGCCAGTTCCGCCGGATCCGAAGCGGAAACCAGCGAGGAATCCCTGTTGCGCAGCGCAATACCGAGATGTTTGACGATTTTGCTCACCACCGCCTGATCGGCGCCGCTATCGTATTTCTGCACATCCGCGAGATAGTCGGTCATGATGTTTCCTTCATAAGCATGGGTTCAATACGCCGGCCTCATGACGGCGCGATCCGAGTTTTTCACGCTCCGCGCACAAGTCAAGGCGAGGCTTTTCAACCGAAAGGCGCAAATCATCTAATTTCGACAGGCCCCCTTTTCTTGAACATCGCAAACACCTATATCTGTTATGCCGTCTTCGGGCGGCTATGGTGATAAATAGGCGGTGAAATAAACCTATTGGACCCGGGGGCGGTACCCGGCGCCTCCACCAAAAACCGGTCGTTTCGATGGACCGGCTTTTGATGGGGGCGAAATAGGATCGACAAGGGCGTAAAGATCGACTTTTTACCCGGCATTGTACCACCGTTATCGGGCTAAACTAGTAGTTGCAAACGACAACTATGCGGAAGCTCGTCTCGCTGCTTAATCGCAGTGTGACACTTCAAATCAAGTCCTAAGGGGTCGCACTCTTGGGCGGGGTCCGAAGGCACCTGGCAACAGAAGCCTTCACCTTCTCCCCCGCCTTGAAATGGTCTATAGATCATGCAAATTAGCTAGCATGCGCGCCTTGGCCCGTGTACAGAGCCGACGGCATCATGTGACAGTGTTGAGTGACAAGAAAGACGGGGATCCGATGGGTCAAGACCATATCCGCTACGACATTCTCGCGCAGGACGCGCTTCGCAGCGTCATCCGCAAGGTCCTGATCGAGGTCGCAGCCACAGGTCACCTCCCCGGCGATCATCATTTCTTCATCACCTTCCTCACCGGCGCGCCGGGCGTGCGCATTTCCCAGCATCTCAAGGCCAAATATGCCGAGCAGATGACCATCGTCGTGCAGCACCAGTTCTGGGAACTCAAGGTCACGGAAACCCTGTTCGAGATCGGCCTGTCCTTCTCCGATACGCCGGAAAAACTGGTCATCCCCTTCAACGCCATTCGCGGCTTCTACGATCCGTCGGTGAATTTCGAGCTTGAATTCGATGTCGCCGCCGCCGAGGAGGACGAAGGCGCCGAGATCACCGCCTATCCGGTCGCTCCCGTTGCTTCGGTCGAAAAGCCCGGCGAGCCGGAAGCCGAAGTCGCCGCGAAGCCGGCCGAAGACGGCAAGAAGGAAGGCGGCTCCGTCGTCTCGCTCGATTCGTTCCGCAAGAAAAACTGAGCCGCAAGAAAAACCGAGGCGCAAGAAGAACAGAGGCGCTTGCCTTTCCCTGGGGGGTCGCAATGACAGGCGATGTGGTCAATCTGCGCCAGGTCCGCAAGCGCAAGGCGCGGGCGGAGAAGGACAGGAACGCCGAACAGAACCGCATCAGCTTCGGCCGCACCAAGGACGAAAAGTTGCTGACCGGGAAACTGAACGACAAGGCCGAAAAATCCCTGGACCAGGGGCGGCTGGACCGCCCCGCCGACAAGAACTGACCCCTCCCAGCGAAAGCGGCCGCCGACATGCCCGTGATCCGCAAGCATTCCGCCACGCTGCACGGCCACAGGACCAGTTTCTCGCTGGAAGAGCCCTTCTGGCAGGAACTGAAGGCGATCGCCGCAAGCCGTGGCATGCCGTTGGCCGGCCTGATCGCAGAAATAGACGACAGTCGCGATCCCGCCAGCAATCTCTCCTCGGCGCTTCGCGTCCATGTGCTCACCTGGCTCAAGACCCCGCCATCCGACAGAGCCGGCGACCCATCCTGACGTCTGCCGCACCGTTGCCGCGCCATGCGCCGGGAAGACCGGCTCGCAATACCAGCGCGCAGACGGTCCGCGAATGCCGGGCCACCGCCTCGTTCATTCAGCAATCGGGCGCTTTGCCGCTAGGGCGTGACGCCGGGAAGCGCGTCGAAATTGAGCACCGGGTTGCGGGTCGCCGGCTCCTCGACCGGCGGTGATATGACGGCGCCATCCTGCGGCGGCGTCAGTTCGCCGCCCCGCACCACGCCGCCCGGATCGAAGGGCAGCAGATCGAGGTTCTGCTGTTCGGCCTTGCGGGCGGCCTCCTCGGCAGCCCTCGCCTCATCCGCCGCCTTCTTCTCCGCCAGCGCCCTTGCGGCGGCTTCGGCCTTCTGTTGCGCCGCAGCCTCGGCCGCCATCTGCCGCCGCCTCTGCTCTTCCACCGCCCGCAGGCGCTCCGCCTCGCGCTCGGCCGCCTTGGCCTTGTAGAGTCCCACTTCACGGCGCAGCCGCTGTTTCTCCAGCACATTCGCCTGCAGGATATCGACGCGGCGGCGCTCGCGCTCGAAGGCCCTGAGCGAGAGGAAATTGGTGAGGTCGGTAACGTCAAGCGTTACGCCCGGCGATGACAGCAGCCCGGCATAATCGAGCCGCGCCTGCGCTTCGGCACCTGTCACCGCCGCCTCGCCCGGGCGAAAATTCACGTCCATACCGGCCCGCATGCGCTCGTCGGGAAAGTTGATCTCGAGGTCGCCGGTCAGGGCAGCGGCGGCGTCTCCCGCTGTCACGTTCTGCGCCCGCAGCATGCCGCCGGCAATGTTGAAGGGCATTTTCACCGCCCCGATCGCCGCCTGCCCCGAAAAAATCGCCCGCGCCGCCAGCGGCTGCACCGCCTCGGGCGTGATGTCGCCCTCGATCCGGTCGGCGGCGACCATGATGGCCGGCAACGCCCCGGTGTTCAATCCATGCACGATCACATCGTGCAGCACCGCCGTGCCCGAGCCGCTCAGCGATTCGGCCATGGCTCGCGGGCTTTTTCCGGAGGCTTCCAGCGCCAGCGCCAAGTCGAAGCGGCCGGTTGCGACCGGTTGCCCGCCGGAGGTCCAGCCGACGGCCGCAAGATCGCCGCCCGTCAGATCGAGCCGCGTCTGGAGGAAGCCGGCGCCATTGCCGTTGCCGAGGAGAAGCCGGCCCTTCACCGTCCCGCCCAGCCATTGTCCCGAAAGCCCGTCGATCTCGACCTGGTCGCCCTTCCAGGTGAACCTGCCGGCAAGATCGGAAACGGCGCTGTAGAGACCCGGCCAGAATTGCTTCGCCGTCAGGTCGATCGCCACGTCGAACCCGCTCCAGGCCGGCCCGACGACTGTGGCCGCCGACAGGGCGCCCGTCGCGCCTTCCTGTACCTGACCCAGAATGCCCTCGCCGAGCCAGGCAAGATCGAGCACATCCACGGAAATCTTGCCGCCGGCCTTGCCCGGGCTCGTCCTGTCGAGAGTAACAGCGCCGGAAAAGCCATTGCCGTCGGCCTTGCCGCTTATATTCGAAAGCGCCACGGCCTCAGGCGTCGTTGCGATATCGGCCGTCAGCGCCAGCGGCAGGCCGGTGCCCATCTGCGGCAGGCCGATGCCCTGCAGGAGCAGGAAGGGCTCGAAATCGCGGCTTTCCAGCGTCAGCTTCGATTGCCCGGACAGGAAAGCGTCGCGCGCGAGGTCGATATCGCCATTCAGCGACAGCGAGGTCTGCCCGGTGGTGAAGGTCAGCGCGGCATTCGCCTTGTCGTCCTCCGTGCTTTTCAGCTTCAGCGATATCAGTCCGTTCGGATCTGCGTCGAAAGGCAGCGGGTCGAAACCCGCCTGCCCCAGAAGGATCGGCGTCGAGGGGTTTTCGAGCGTCGCCTCCAGCGAAAGCCCCTGCCCCTTGAGCGCCTGGGCAAGATCGGGCGCCTGGTAGTTGGCGGCGATCTTCGTGCCGTTCGCCGTGCCGACAATACCGAAGGTGACCGGCGCCTTGCCGTCCGGGCCGCCTGCCGTGAGGGTGAAATCAAGCGCCGTGTCGGCGTAATAGGGACCGCTCGCCACCAGCCGCGCCATGGCGGGATGGGCGGGCGCATGCCGCGCCAGCATCTCGAGGAAGGGGGTGAGGTCCGGCGAGGCAAGCTTCATCTTGGCGGTAATCGATGGCGCCGAAAGATCGCCGCCCATGCGACCCGACAGGGCAAGCTGGGCGCCGGCAATGGCGCCGACCGAAACCCGCTCGGCCTGCAACTGGCCGTTCTTCAAGGTCGCCACCACCTGCACATCGCTGGCCTCCTCTCCGAAGGCGGAGAAATGCTCGGCGGAAAGATCGGCGGCGATCGTATGGGAAAGCACGGTCGCATTCGAGGCATCGCCCGCCACCAGACCGGCCAGCGCCTGCAGCGCCTCCAGGTCGATGCGGTTGCCTTCGAGCTGCAGCGAAAGCGTCGGCGGCACGTCGTCGAGCGCCTGCCGCTCGATCCGGCCGCGCAACACGGCAGGTCCCGCCGCCACCTCCAGCCGCTCGAACTGCTGCAGCCGGTCGGTAATGTTCACGGTCGCCGAAAAACCGGCGGTCTTCAGCTTGCGGATGGCCGGATCGACGGAGCCGGCAAGCCAGGCGGCAAGGCCGGATGGCTGGTTGGAGGCAACCAGCAAATCCCCGCGAAAGGCCCGCTGGCCGTTCAGTTGCAGCCGTCCGCTTGCCTCCAGCTGGGTGCGGCCGGGCAATTGCGCCACCGCCTTGTCGATCATCCAGCCGCCGCGGTCCGGCCTCAAGTCCAGCCGCACGTCGCGCACCGTCGTATCGCCGATGACGATCGCCGGCAGTTTCAGGCTCGCCCGGCCCGGCACCTGCGGGATCGGGATGTCGGCGGCGATCGCCAGCATCGCGGCCAGCCTCTGGCGCACCGAGATCGCCGGATCGCGCCCGGTCTTGCCGGCCACGCCGGTATTGCCGATGCGGCTGACATCGATCTGCTGGCCGTCGGCGAGCAGAAGGAATTCCTGGTCCTTGCCGGTGTCCAGCGTCGCCTCGCCGGTCACCAGATAGGGATCGTCCTTTGGGCCGATCTCCAGCCGGTAATCCGGCACCCGGATGCGCTCGTTGGTTAGCTGGAATTCGCCGTTCACCCGAAGCGCCGCGCTCTCCTCGGCGTCCTTCTGGTCTTTGTTCTCCGTCAGCGTGAACTTGCCTTCGTAGAGCGGCTTGAAATCGACGATCTTGAGGTCGCCGTCGAGTTCGACCCCGAAAGGACGGTTGTCGGGCGTTAGCCGCGCCCGAAGGCCCAGCGAGCCTTCCTTGTCCGCTTCGCTGCTGGAGAAGGCAAAGCTGCCCACCTCCCCGTCAAGGGCTGCCCGCCCCTCCATCTTCCACGGCCCGGCCAGCGAGCGGGCGGAAAGATCAGCCTCCAGCCCGGTAATGCGCCTCGTGCGACCGGTCTGCTCGTCGATGAAATCGATCTGGCCGTCGGTAATGGCGACGTTTTCAAGCACGACCGTCTTTGCGGGGATCGATGCCCTGCGGCCCCGCGCCCAGTCGAGCGTGCCGTCCGGCAGCAAGCGGATCTTCGCCTTCGGCCGCTCCAGCCGCATGTCGAAGATCAGCGCTTCGCCGGAAAGGAAGGGCGCCAGTTCGGCATCCATGGAAAAACGCTCGACCTGGATCAGCGGCTCGCCGGTTTCGGACTGGCCGACGCGCACATCGTTGAGCGTCACCGAGGGAAAGGGAATGAGCCGCGCATCGACGCTGCCATGCACCACCACCGGCTTGCCCATGATGCGCGTCGCCTCGCGCTCGAAATCCTTGCGGAAATCGGTCCAGTCCACGAACAGCGGGGCGATCAGCGCCGCAAACAGCGCCACCACCAGAAGACCACCAACGGAAACCAGAATTCGCGAAAGCACCAGTTGAAGACCCTCACCATTGACCATGGCAGATAGCGCCACCGGCGGCGCCGACCACTCCTTAGCATCCGGGCGACATTTTCACATGGCAAAAATCTTGCCGGGATTGAAGATATTGCCGGGGTCGAGCGCCCGCTTCACCTGGCGCATCAGGTCGAGCGCGTCGCCAAGTTCCGCTTCGAGAAAGGGCATCTTGCCCTGGCCAATGCCGTGCTCGCCGGTGCAGGTCCCGTCCATGGAGAGTGCCCGTTCGTTGAGCCTTGCGACAAAGGCCTCGGCGCGAACGACATCGGCCTCGTCCTTGTCGTCGAACAGGAGGCCGACATGGAAATTCCCGTCGCCGGCATGGCCGACGATCGGGGCGATCAGCCCATGGGCGGAAATATCCGCATGCGTCGCCTCGACGCAATCGGCAAGCCGCGAGATCGGCACGCAGACATCGGTCGAAAGGATGGCAAGGCCCGGCGCCAGGCTTTTCTGTGCCCAATAGGCATTGTGGCGCGCCTTCCACAGCGCATTGCGCTCGTCGGTATTGGCGGTCCAGAGAAACGGCGAGCTGCCGAATTCGGCGGCAATCTCGCCGAATTGCCTGGATTGCAGTGCGACGCTTTCGGCATTGCCGTGAAACTCCACGAACAGGGTCGGCGCCTCCGCGAAAGACAGCCCGGAATAGGCGTTGCTCGCCCTCATCTGCAGCGCGTCGAGCAGTTCGATGCGGGCAACCGGAATGCCCGACTGGATCGTCAGGATGACGGTATTGCAGGCATCGCCGACCGTCGGGAAGGAGCAGACGCCGCCGGCGATCATTTCGGGAATGCCCTGCAGCCTGAGCGTGATCGAGGTCAGGATGCCGAGCGTGCCTTCGGCGCCGACGAAAAGCCGGGTCAGGTCGTAACCGGCGGAGGATTTGCGCGCACGGTGGGCGGTGCGGATTTCCCGGCCCGCCGCCGTCACGGCGGTGACCGAGAGCACATTGTCCTTCATCGTGCCGTAGCGCACCGCATTGGTGCCCGAGGCCCGCGTCGACGCCATGCCGCCGATCGAGGCATTGGCGCCCGGATCGATCGGGAAGAAAAGCCCCGTATCGCGCAGATGGATGTTGAGCG
Source organism: Rhizobium sp. Root482 (assembly GCF_001426565.1). Classification (GTDB taxonomy): domain Bacteria; phylum Pseudomonadota; class Alphaproteobacteria; order Rhizobiales; family Rhizobiaceae; genus Pararhizobium. Next base: position 492,625 of record NZ_LMFA01000001.1, read on the forward strand.
CCTCGCGGGTCACGCCCGGTTGTACCGTGCAGTCGAAATCGCTGGCATTGACCTCCAGCACCTTGTCCATCCGGCTCGTATCGACGCTGATGCCGCCATGCGGCGCATTGATATGGCCCTCGAGCGAGGACCCCGTGCCGTAGGCGATCAGCGGCACGCCGTGCTCAGCGGCAATGCCGACGATTGCCTCCACCTCGGCAACCGTCTCGGGAAAGACCACCCCGTCGGGCAGTTGCGCCGGAAGATAGGTCGTTGTGTGCGCATGCTGGGCGCGAACGGCCTCGCTCGTCTGGAACCGGTTGCCGAATCGCTCGCCCATCAGCCGCAGCGCCACCGCCATGCCTGCTTCATTGCGACTGCCCGCCTTGATTGCCTTCAATGCCATGTCCGCTCCCTCCGCGACCTCTTGGCCATCGCGGAAATTCTTGGATTTCAAGGCGCTACTGTGCAAACCGGAATCATTTTGTCCAGAACCTCATCCGGAAGCTGAACGCCTCAGCCTCAAATTGCGTCGGGGTGAGACTGTCCGGTCACAGCCGCATGGCCACCCGCCATGTTCACGGGCAGCGGGTGGATGGCGCGGGCGGACTGTCGGCCGAAATCCCCGCATCCAATGTCATTCGGCGGCCTTCGCCAGGCCCAGGTCGTCGGACTTCGCCAGTTCCAGCTGTTCCGCCTGCGCCAGTTCCCGGGCAAGGCGGCGTTCCTCGTCCGCATGCGGCTTGGTGAAGCGTGCGATCACCAGATAGGCGACGGGCGTCAGGTAGAGCGTCACCACCGTTGCCAGCCCCAGCCCGCCGACCAGCACCCAGCCGAGCGCCACGCGGGCTTCCGCACCGGCACCGCTTGCCAGCACCAGCGGCAGGGCGCCGACAATGGTGGCGATCATCGTCATCATCACCGGCCTCAGGCGGATATTCGACGCATTCTCGATGGCCGAGCGCAAATCTTCGCCCCGATCGCGCAGCTGGTTGGCGAATTCGACGATGAGAATACCGTTCTTCGCCATGATGCCGACCAGGAGCACCAGCCCGATCTGGCTGTAGATATTGAGCGTATTGCCGGTCATCAGCATGGCGAAGACGGCGCAGGCAAGCCCGAGCGGCACCGTCGTCATGATGATCAACCCGCTGATCAGGCTTTCGAACTGGGCTGCCAGCACCAGGAAGATGATCACTAGCGCAAAGCCGAAGGTAATGAACAGGCCACTGGCATTCTCGTTCAGGGTCGCGGCTTCCGCCAGCGGCACGACGCGCGAGCCCGGCGGCAGCAGCGGCTCGGCCATGTCCTCCACCATGGAGAGCGCATCGCCAAGCCCGACGCCGGAGGCCAGGCCGGCCGAAAGCGAAACCGAGCGAAGCTGCGATTCGCGTGACAGGCGCGGCGCCACCGCCTTCTCCTCGATGCTGGCAATGGTGGAGATCGGCACGATCTTGCCGTCGCCGGTCTTGAGGAAGATGTTCTGCAGGTCTGTGGGATCGTTGACCGGATTGGTCGTCGACAGGAGCTTGACCGGATAGGCCTCGCCCTCGACGAAGACATCGAGCACGCTGTTGCCGTCGAGCATGGCCTGCAAGGCCGAGGAAAGGCCCTTGATGTCGATGCCGAGATCCGACGCCCGCTCCCGGTCGATCGTCACCGACAATTGCGCCTGGTTGGCCTCGTAGTTCAGCCGGACATTCTCGAAAGCGGCGCTGTCTTCCATCTGGCGCACCAGCTGCGCCGCCGCGGCACCCAGCTTGTCATAGTTGTTGCCGACCAGCGCCACCTGCAGGCCATTGCCGGCACCGCGGATGCCCAGGCTGTTTGGCTGCACCGGAAAGACGCGGATCGAGGGTATTTCAGCCGCCATTTTGGTAATGTCGTCGGAAATCTCCTGCTGGCTGCGCTCGCGCTCGTTCCAGGGCGCCAGCACCAGGATCATGAAGCCGCTGTTGACCGAGCCGCCCTGGCCGGAGATCGAAAACACGCTGGCCACCTCGCCGTTATCGACCAGCGGCTGCAGCCCCTCCTCGACACGGCGCATCTGGGCCTGCGTATAATCGAGCGAGACACCCTGCGGCGCCTGGATGCGCACGAAGATGCGCGAACGGTCCTCGGTCGGCGTCAGTTCCGATTTCAGGAGCGTGAAGGCCCCGGCCCCGGCCAGCGTCACCATGGCCGCAACCATGAAGACGATCAGCGGCGCATTCAGGCAGGCCCTGAGCGTACGGCGATAGAAACCGGACGAAAACCGGCCGACCCGCGCCAGGAAGCCGGTCTGCGCGTGCTCCTCGCTATGGGCTTTCAGCATGCGCGAGGCCAGCATCGGGCAGAGCGTCAGCGAGACGAAGGCCGAAAGCAGGATGGCAAAGGCAAGCACGAAGCCGAATTCCCGGAACAGGCCGCCGGTCTGCCCCGGCAGGAAGGAAAGCGGCACGAACACCGCCGCCAGCGTCGCCGTGGTGGCGATCACAGCGAAGAACACTTCGAGCGTGCCCAGCACCGCCGCCGCCCGCGCGCCCATGCCCTCGCCTCGCCGCCGGACGATGTTTTCGAGCACGACGATGGCGTCGTCGACCACCAGCCCCGTCGCGAGCACGATGGCCAGCAATGTCAGGATATTGATCGAGAACCCGGCCATGTAGATCGCCGCACAGGTGCCGATCAGCGCGATCGGCATGGTCAGAGTCGGAATGAGCGTGGCGCGCCAGTCGCGCAGGAACAGGTAGATGACGAGGGTGACGATGATCACCGAGGCCGCAAGCGCGATCTCCACCTCGTGGATGGCGCCTTCGATGAACACCGCATCGTCGATGGAAACCTCCAGCCGCGTGCCTTCCGGCAGGATCTTGGAGATCGTCGCAACCGCATTCTTGACGCCTTCGGAAATATCGAGCGTGTTGGACTGTGCCTGGCGGATAATGCCAAGGCCGATGCCCTGGCGTCCGTCCGAGCGCAGGGAGGAGGTGCCGAGATCAGGCCCGAGCGTCACCGTCGCCACGTCGCCGAGGCGGACATTGTTGCCGAGCATCAGCTTTTCGAACTGGTCCGGCGTCTGCAGGTCGGCGGTCGCCCTGACCGAGATTTCCTGGTCGGCGCTGGTCAGCGATCCCGCCGGCACGTCGAGCGCGGCCGTCGCCAGCGCGTCGCGAAGACTGACCACCGTCAGCCCGCGCCCGGCGAGCTTCGACTGGTTGACGTCGATGCGGAAAATCTTTTCCTGCTCGCCGTTGAGCTGCACGTCCGCGACGCCCTCGACAGCCGCAAGCCGGTCGGTCACCTCGTTTTCGGCAAGAAGCGTGAGGTCCTCCATCGACAGCGTGTCGGATGTGAGCGACAGGCGGATGACCGCCTGGCTATCGGAATCGGCCTTGATGATGCGCGGCTCGTCGGCATCCTCGGGCAATTGCCCGGTCACCCGCCCGAGCGCGTCGCGGATATCGTTGGCGGCCTGGCCGATATCGGTCGTATCGGAAAACTGCAGTGTCACCCGGCTCTGGGCATATTGCGAGGTCGAGGAAATATCCTTGATGCCCTGCACCCGCGAGACGGCGCCCTCGATCACCGAGGTCACCTCGCGGTCCACCGTTTCCGGCGAGGCGCCGTCGAAATTCGTGCTGACGGACACCACCGGCCGGTCGACCTGCGGCAATTCGCGGATCTCGATGCCGTTCAGCGCCGCGAGCCCGGCGACGATGATCAGCGTATTGACCACCAGCGCCAGGATCGGCCGGCGCACGAACAGCGCCGTGAACCCGGCCTTGCCGCCGCTTTCCCCTTGCATCTTGGCGCCGCTCACTGGCCGGCCTCCGCCCTGGTGAGCTTCTGCCCCTCGCCGTCAGCCCTTGGCTTTTCTCCGGCCGGCTTGTCCTCGCCGGCGATGCGCACCGTGCCGCCGTCGCGCAGCCGCTGCACGCCCTCGGTCACCACCGTCTCGCCCTTTGCCAGTTCCGCATCGACCAGCACCTTGTCGGAATTGCGCTGGATGATCTTGACCGGCACCTTCTCGGTCTTGCTGTCTTCGACCCGCCAGACATAGGAGCCGTCGGCGCTCCACTGGATCGCCAGCGGATTGACCGTCGGATAGTCGTCGCCGGCAAACCGCGCGCTGACCGAAAAGGACATGCCGGCCCGCAGCCTGTCGTCCGGATTGTCGATCCGCGCCCGCACCCGCAGCGTCCGGCTTGCCTGGTCGACGCGATTGTCGATCGCGTCGATGACGCCGGACAGGTCCGTGGTCGGCAATGCGATCGCCGTTGCCGAAATCTCCTGGCCGACCGAGATCTTGTTGGAAAACCGTTCCGGCACCCAGAAATCGACAAGGATCTGCGAGCGGTCGTCGACCACCGCAATCGACGTCGATGTGGTGACGTAATCGCCCGGATTGACGGTGATGATGCCGACAATGCCCTTGGAAGGTGCCGTGATGTCGCGCCGCTTCAGGTCGAGCTCGGCCTGCTGCAGCGTCAGTTCGGCCGCCTCCAGGGCGAATTCCGCGTCCCGGATCGCGACGATCGCCACGGCATTGCCGAGCTTGCGGTTGCGCTCGACCTTTTCCAGTGCATTGTCGCGCGCAAGCCGCGCCTGCGCCGCCGCCACCTTCTGGTCGCCGCTGTCGAGACGGGCGATCACCTGCCCCGCCTCGATCCGGTCGCCGGACTTGACGAGCACTTCGGTGAGATTGCCGGTCGCCTGCGGCGTCACCGCCACCGAAAGGATCGCCTCGCCATTGCCGATGGCGTTCAACCGGTCATTGACGGTGGCGATCTCCACCTCCTGGGTGACGACCAGCGGCGCGCTGTTGCCGGCGCCTGCATTGCGCCGGCCAGCTGCGCCGCTGCCCTCCCCATCCTTTGCCGTTTTCGCGGCAAAGCCGATCAATTGCTCCGGCACGCCGGCCTTCAGGAACAGGGCGCCGGCGCCCGGCACGAAGCGGACAAGGAGACCGGCGGCCAGGACGAGAATAATCAGGCTGACGGTCAGCTGCTTCCAAAGCGGCATATGAAACTCCAGTTGAAATCGGCGGTCCCGGCCGCTGCGGCGCACGGGATGTCCCTGATGCGACTATCTGCCTTTGCCGCGATCCAGGCAATCCTTCAAATCCATCATTACGTAATTGTAATAGAAACGAATTTCGGCAAGGGCGAGGCCATCCCGGCCGCCGCTGATTGGAGAAATCATGATCGCCGTCGCAAGACAGGAAGTGCCGTCATCGGTACCGACCGTCGGTGAACACCGCCGAACCGGGCGCCGGTTTCGGTGAAGAAGCTGGACAAGCGGAATGAAAGCAGAACGAAATTCTGGCCTTTCGCCCCCGAATCACTACATTGAGCCGCATGAGCAATGGTTTTGACGATATTCCCTTCTTCGACGAGGAGCCGCAGGCACCCGCACGAAGAAGACCCAGTGACATCGAGTCCCCAGGGTACGCGCCCGGGAGCATCGCCGCACGTGCTATGGCCGCAAGAGATTTCGGACGCGTCCCTGATTATCTCTCCGGCCTCAATCCCGAGCAGCGCGAGGCGGTCGAAACGCTCGACGGCCCGGTCCTCGTGCTCGCCGGCGCCGGCACCGGCAAGACCCGCGTGCTCACCACCCGTATCGCCCATATCCTCGCCACCTCCAGGGCTTTTCCGAGCCAGATCCTCGCCGTCACCTTCACCAACAAGGCGGCCCGGGAGATGAAGGAGCGCGTCGGCGTGCTCGTCGGCGGCGCCGTCGAGGGCATGCCCTGGATGGGCACCTTCCATTCGATCGGCGTCAAGCTCTTGCGCCGCCACGCCGAGCTCGTCGGCCTCAAATCCTCCTTCACCATCCTCGATACCGATGATGTCGTGCGCCTCGTCAAGCAGTTGATCCAGGCCGAGAGCATCGACGACAAGCGCTGGCCTGCCAAGCAGTTCGCCCAGTTGATCGACGGCTGGAAGAACAAGGGACTCGGCCCCGCCGAAATCCCCGAAGGCGATGCCCGCGCCTTTGCCAATGGCAAGGGCCGCGAACTCTACGCCGCCTACCAGGCCCGGCTGACGTCGCTCAACGCCTGCGATTTCGGCGACCTTCTGCTTCATCCGATCCGCATGTTCCGCGCCCATCCGGATCTGCTGCGCGAATATCACGACAAGTTCCGCTACATCCTCGTCGACGAATACCAGGACACCAACACCGCCCAATATATGTGGCTGCGGCTCCTTGCCCAGCGCCCCAAGGGTGTGCCGCAGAACGTATGCTGTGTCGGCGACGACGACCAGTCGATCTATGGCTGGCGCGGCGCCGAGGTCGACAACATCCTGCGCTTCGAGAAGGATTTTCCCGGCGCGAAAGTGATCAAGCTGGAGCGCAACTACCGCTCCACCGAGCATATATTGGGTGCCGCCGCCCATCTGATCGCCCATAATGAAGGCCGCCTCGGCAAGACGCTGTTCACCGATCGCACCGATCCCGATGACGACAAGGTGCAGGTCCACGCCGCCTGGGATTCGGAGGAGGAAGCCCGCGCCGTCGGCGAGGAGATCGAGCAGCTTCAGCGCGGCGGCCATGCGCTCAACAATATGGCCATCCTGGTGCGCGCCTCCTTCCAGATGCGCGAATTCGAAGACCGCTTCGTCACCCTCGGCCTGAATTACCGCGTCATCGGCGGCCCGCGCTTCTATGAGCGCATGGAGGTCCGCGATGCGCTCGCCTATTTCCGCCTCGTCTGCCAGCCGGCCGACGACCTCGCCTTCGAGCGCATCGTCAACACGCCCAAGCGCGGCCTTGGCGATACCAGCGTGCGCGCGCTCCATGATTATGCCCGCGGTCGCAATATCCCGATGCTCGCCGCCGCCGCCGACCTCATCGAAACCGACGAGATGAAGGCCAAGCCGCGCAAATCCCTGTTCGACGTCGTCACCATGGTCGCCCGCTGGCAGGGCCTCCTCGAAACCACCCCGCATACCGAGCTTGCCGAGACCATCCTGGAGGAATCCGGCTATACCGACATGTGGAAGAACGACAAGTCGGCCGAAGCCCCCGGCAGGCTCGAAAACCTGAAGGAACTCATCCGCTCGATGGAAGCCTTCGAGAGTATGCGCGGCTTTCTGGAACACATCGCGCTGGTCATGGATGTCGAGCAGAACGAAAACCTCGACGCCGTCTCGATCATGACGCTGCATTCCGCCAAGGGCCTGGAATTCGAGACCGTCTTCCTGCCCGGCTGGGAGGAAGGCCTGTTCCCGCACCAGCGCGCACTCGACGAGGGCGGCCGCTCGGGCCTCGAAGAAGAGCGTCGCCTCGCCTATGTCGGCCTGACGCGCGCCAAGCGCCGCTGCCATATCTGGTTCGTCTCCAACCGCCGCATCCACGGCCTCTGGCAATCGACCCTGCCCTCGCGCTTCCTCGATGAATTGCCGGTCACCCATGTCGATGTCGCCGAGACCGAACAATCCTATGGCGGCTACAATCGCGGCGGCTATGGCCAGTCCCGCTTCGACAAGCAGGAGCCTTTCTCCAACACCTATTCCACCCCCGGCTGGAAGCGCGCCCAGGCCAACAGGACCGATGCCACCCGCGACAATTGGGGCAACCGCTCCGGCGTCTCCATCGACCGCATCGGCTACGGTGAATCGGGCCCCAAGGCCCGCACCATCGACGGCGAACTGGTCGCCAAGTCAAAGATCGACGAACCCTCGAAATTCACCCTCGGCGACCGCGTCTTCCACATCAAGTTCGGCAACGGCAACATATCGGGGATCGAGGGCAACAAGCTGACGATCGATTTCGATCGCGCCGGACAGAAGCGGGTGCTGGACGGGTTTGTGGAAAGGGTTTGAGGGGTAATACTATGGCCTACGACCCGAGAACAATTGCAAACGTTGTACTTGAAATAGCGGAATCTAAGGGCGTAAAGATTACCAATTTATCGCTCAATAAGATTTTATATTTTATGCACGCTTGGTACCTGGCAAGAAACCAGAGGCCGTTAATTGAAGCGAAGATAGAAGCTTGGGATTATGGCCCGGTAATACGTGAGGTTTATTCAGAATTCAAACATCTTGGAGCTAATGAGATAAATTGTCGCGCCCTTCGGTTTGATGTGGATAAACTCAAAAAGGTCCTTTGCGAAGATAATATTTCCAACGCTGATCTGATATTTATTAATGATCAGTTTTCGAGGTATGGGCATATGGGTGCCCGGAAATTGGTGAGCATATCCCACGAACAGGGCGGGCCGTGGGACGTGGTGTATAACAGATCGGGTCGAATAAATCCCGGCATGGAGATATCAAACGAGTTAATACAAGCGTATTTTGACAAACAAACGAGGCATTGATCGAAATGAATCGGCTTGAAAAGAAACTTGAGCGTCCTCCCTACATACATAACTGGGTTAGGAATATTGGCCCAGATCTGCAAAGCACGATTAAGATACTCGTTAGATTGGCTTTGGGCTTTCCGACGAAAACCTACGGCGCAGCGGCACCAATTATAAGAGACCGTATAGTTTATTCTCTGGATCGTGAAACGGCGGCGATTGCCGCGATGACCACGGGACGGATCAACAGCCGATCGCTTGTGGCCGAATATGTAAATGCCTTCTGTGACTTCGATGACTCTCGTCGATACTCGGGGAAGCCCACTTACGATGAAATGATTGAACCATTCCGCATTGGCAAAGGCTTATCCGTTCCCGTCAAGCCGCTGGTGAACATCGTTGAGAATGGAAAACTGATACCGATCTTTTCTGTTGGTTGGGCGTCACTCCCTTTTAACAAATTCCAGCAGCGTCTTTTTGAAACGGTTCTTGAAGACGCAATCTTTTCGTTGACAGACTTTCGGATGTCCACCGGGGAATTCGTTTTCTTCCCGCGAGAAAGCAAACATAAAAATGCTGCCCGCAAAGCGGTGATTTGGAAACGCGGCGATATGGATAAGCTGCCCGCAGAAGAATTGAGCGACTGCCTTCATATGTATTCCCAAGCACTGGAAGCTGCCAAGGCCATCTTGAGGGAAATGCCGCAGAGAGAAATACGCCCCGGCAAAAAGCCGGACACGCCCAATCCAGATCAATATGGGTTTGATTGGTAGTGCGCGAAACCATGAAAGCGTCGAAATTCACCACAATCGATTTGGTAGAAAGCTAGCCATACCAGTTACTTAAAACCCCACCTCCCGCTGATGCCGCACCGCCAGAATCGCCACGGTCTCCGCGGAAAGCCGGTAGCGCACCACATAGCCGCTATCGCCGAAATCGATCAGCCATTCACGAAATTCATCCGGCAGCCCTTCGATCAAACGCCCGATCTGCGGCTGCGAGCCGAGAATGCGCACCCCGCCCAGGATCGCCTCGCCGGCCCGTCGCGCCGCTTGCAGGTTTTTCGTCCGCAGGAATTCACGTAGCCGTTCGAGGTCTCGGATCGCGGCAAGCGTGAAAATTACGGCCGGCATTTCGGCGCCGGCTGCTCATTTTCCGCGCCCCAGCTCGAAAGCCATTCTTCAACCTGTTCACCTTTGGCATGCAAGCCGCCCTGCTGAAACTCCTCCCAGGCCCTGAGCGTCTCCTCGCGAAAAGCCTCGCGTCTCTCCTCGCGCTCGACATATTGCGCGATGGCTTCGCGCATGATCCAGTGAGACGTGCGGCGGCGCGCCGCGGCAAGGCTCTGCACGCGTGCTTTCAACTCGTCTTCAAGCTTGACGGATGTCGCCACTGCCATTTTTTTCACTCCGGAGTAAAAGGTAATACCTAGCATTATCCTATATCATCACGGTCCGATTGCATAGGCGGCGACGGCCGACCGGAGACGGCGCCTCTTCGACCCTCTCCAAAAAAATCATCCCCGCTCATCCCCGCCCCTCGCATCTGTGCCACACTCATCTCGTTCCGCCCTCGGATACACTGCCAGCCGTGGCAGCGAGGCGGGGCCGGCGCCGGGCTTGGGGAAAGGACGGAAGTCCTCAAATCTGGGGTTCGCGGAAAATGGTCTCCCTCCGGCGACACGGGGAGAGACGGGAGTTTTGCTCCTGTCTCTTGATGCCCGAAAGCGCGCGCCGGGCGTGCCTGTGCGGCACATAGGGTGCGCCAGCGAAGGGTTTCGCCGGGTTGAAAGATCCGGCGGCGGCCTTGTGGAGTGTTGCCGATAAATTGGTTCGGCCGGGCTCCATCAGGTCAGACGAACATCTTTCGTGTCACTTTTAAACTACCCAACGAGGCAGCTTCCAGCGCCCCGTCCGAACTTATAGCCAAACCACGGCGAGACATCGCGCGTGAACGCGAACGCGCGCCACATCTTGGGGATCAGCAAAAAGCATGGAGCAACCGACCTGCCACACCTCGCAAGGACGAGGATCGCCTAAGCCTCAGCCAATGCGCTGCACCGTCTCCAGCCTCGCCCCCTGCCCGGCGGGTGCGGCCATTCGAGCCCCTTATGGGAGATGGTGGGGACGGGTCTTATCCATTCCCTTCATCCGATGCGGAACGTCACCGCTTGCGGGAAAACAGCGAGGCCAGCGTCCGGTTCGGGGCCATCTTACCCTTCATGCTGGGAACGATGACCATATGGGTGATCTCGCCGCGGCGGAAGGCCTTGAGGAAGCGCGGATAGTCGGCGAAGGCGACGCAGCCGTGGGAATCGCCGGGATTGCTGCGCAGGAGATAGCTATGGGCAAGCAGCCCGGTCCGGCCGAGCGGCGCGATACCGTTGGTCGGCGTCAGCCGCACGGCCGCCACGCCGTGGAACAGCGCCTCGCGCATCGTCACCTTGTAGGTGCCGGGCGGCGTCGGCCCCTTCATCTTCACATGCGTATATTTCGGATTGTCGCGCATCTTGCCGATGCCCGAATGGGCCTCCAGCTTCTCGCCGTTCGGCATATAGACCACGCCGGCCGAAATATCGTAGTAGGCCGTGCCCTTGCGGCCGCGGAAACTTGTCTGCGCTTCCCGCTCCTCATCGTCCATGGCGGACGGTCCGGGGCGCGCATAGGCCAGTTCCACCGGCTTTTCGGCCGGCTTGCGCGAGGCGGCGAGATCGCGTGGCTTTGCCAGCGGCAGCGGCCCGAGATCCGGCAACCCATCGGCTTGCGCCGCCTCCGATATGACCAGGTTGAACGGTTTCGTGACGCCCTGCTCTGCCAGCGAAACCGTCTCGACCAGCGCATTTGCCGAGACCGGCGTCGATCCGGTCGTCAGTCCATCATCAGTGGCAGTCGCCGCCCTGGCAAGCGCCAGCACCTGTGTCTTCTCGATGAAATCGCCGGCAGGCCGAGCCGTCGCCACGGCAGCGACCTGCTTTTGCGTGGTCGCCGTTGCGGCAAGCTGCATGCGCGGACGCACGGTCAACCGGGAGAATTTGGCGAGCCGCACCAGCCGCTCCTGCGGCGCCTTGCGGATGATCGGGTTCAGGCCGAGCGAGGTTTCGAGCCGCGCTTCCGCGCCCGAGGGCAGCGACGGGCCGATGGTCTGTACCGCCGCGAAGGTTGCGACCATCCAGAGGCCGGCGGCAATGCCGACGCCGAGCAGCACGCCGCCGGAAAATCTCTTTCGCGTCGCCTTTGCCGTCGAACCCGACGTGCCGCGAGGCGCGATATGACTGAATTTTTCGACCGCAAACGCCATGATACCCGTTACCCGAAACGCATTACTCGAACCGAAGGCAACAAAACCGCTTGCCGACGAGGCCGGACCATTGCCTTGGGAATGCGCATCTCGATGCGTCTCCGGGCAGGCCGCTCGATCGAAAGAATGACAAACTATGGTAACCAATTCCTTTACGCTGGCTCCGCGATATCGAAGCATGGGACGGGCGAGGCACAGCGGGGGCTGCGGGCGGAAAAAGCGAAAACGGCATTCTCCCCGCCCGCGACCGGACGGTCGGCTGGCGGCTCGGCCCATTCGGCCGGCATTGGTCCTGAGGTTCAGGATGGGGATAGTGCGTCCGGCCTTAGGCCTGCTCTTTTTGGCCATATTAAGGAGACCGGCGCAGGAACGGCGTTTTCCGCAATCCGCGTGGTCAAGGCCGGTACCTCCCACCGGAAGACGGAAGCCCCGCACCTCCTATCGGTCCCTGTGGAAATGACCGGAAGGTGAGCGGCTTTGTTAAAATTGCAGCGAATTTCGGCCGAGAAAATTAAACCGCCGCCACTAGGACTGACCGCCTATCCGAGAAGACCAACCAGGACCATTGAACCGGCCACGCAGGAATTACCCTCATGAGCCTCCTTTCGGCCATTGCCGCGATGACATTCATCGTGATGTTTCCCGTGCTCCTGGCCTCGCGCCGAGCCGGTATCGCCGGCATTGGAAGCTTCTGCGCGGCCTGCCTGCTCAGTGCGCTCTCCTCGGCAGCGGGGCTGGCGACCGGCATAGCGCCGCTCTGGGTCGGCGTCCTCTTGAGCGCCCTGCTGTCGATCGCCGCAGGGTTGATGATTCTCAACGGCTTTCGCCAGTTCCTCAGGCGTCGATCGCTCGCGCCCTGGTCGGTCGTCGCCACACTTGCCGGCGCCGCGGCCGTGCTGGTCTTCTTCGCCCATGTCGTGGAAAATCCCGTTGCCGGCGCCGCAGCCGGGACCGGATTGGCCGGCGTCATCCACCTGCTGACCGCCGCGACCATCATCCGCCATTGGCGGCGCGAGCGAGCCATCGCGCCCTATATCCTGTTCTCCTGCCTCGCAGCCGTCGCGCTCGGCCTCCTGAGCGGGCTTCAGGCGGTGGTCACATCCTCCGGCCTTGGCAGTCCGGGGGCCGGCGAACCGCAGGTCCTGACCTCCGTCGTGCTGGCCGCCCGCATCCTCACCACGCCGCTGTTCCTGCTCGGCATCGTCCTCATGCTGCACGGGCGGATCATTGCCAATCTGCAGCATATCATCGCCCATGACGATCTCACCGGCGCCCTGTCGCGGCCGGCCTTCCTCGCCAGGTTCAAGCAATGCCTGGCAGTCGCTGCTGCCACGGATCAACCGACAGCCTTCATGATGCTCGATCTCGATCGCTTCAAGCAGATCAACGAGCAGCACGGCCATGCCGGCGGCGATGCCGCCCTTGTCCTTTTCGCCGACACCGTGCGCAAGACCCTTGCCGGACGCGGCATTCTCGGACGGCTGGGCGGCGAGGAATTCGGCATCGTGCTTGCCGGCACCGGCCGGCTGGAGGCAGCCGGGATCGCCGACGCGATCTGCGCCGCCGTCCGCAGCACCCGGACGGATACCGCTTCGGCTATCGCGCTGACGGTTAGCATCGGTGTTGCGATTGGCGAACCGGGCGCCGCTCCCTTGGAGATCATGGCGCGGGCCGACATGGCACTCTATGAGGCGAAAGCGATGGGCCGCGACCGACCCAGCATGGCCGGCAGTCTCCATCCCGCCTCATTTGCCAGCAGCCGCGCGCTTGCCGGCGTCGCCGCCCAGATGCGGGCTTCGGCAGCCCCACCGGATACAACCGCCATCCTCTCCGGCGTAGCCTGAGGGCTTCGCAGAAGCGGATGCCCGCTTGTATTGTCCTCCGGCCAACCTATGTCAGGAACACCCGCCATCTGGAGAACCTGCATGCCGCCTTTCGTCCGCCGTTTCAGTCTTGCGCTCTCAGCCGCTGCACTATTGACCGCAACACTCCTGGCCATGCCCGTCCGCGCCGAAACGGTCGGCGAGGTCGGCGTCGATTGGCTGGGCAACGACATCACCATCGATGCGGTCAGCGATCCGAAAGTCTCCGGCGTCACCTGCCATGTCACCTATTTCGACCGCAGCGTCATCGACAGGCTGAAGAACGGCAACTGGTTCGAGGATCCGTCCAACAATTCCATCGCCTGCCGCCAGACCGGACCGGTGACGATCGGCGATATCGACCTTTCACGAGAGGGCGAGGAAGTTTTTCGCGAAGGCCTCTCCCTCATCTGGAAGTCGCTTGTGGTCAACCGCATCTATGACAAGAAGAACAACACGCTGATCTATCTCGCCCATTCACGCCAGGTGACCGACGGTTCCGCCAAGATGTCGATCTCCACCGTGCCCCTGTTCGACCGGCAGGTGACCTGGGAAAACGGCCCGCCGAAATAACGCCGTCAAACGAGAGCTACGCCGCGTCGAGCACCTCGGCCGAGGTCATGACCCGCACGCCTGCCGCCTCCATCTCCGCCACGGCCACGGCCACGCCGGCCGGATCGATCCCGCGGCTCGCATCGATGATGCAACGGATCTCGACACCGGGCATCATCGCCCGCGCATCCAGCGCCGAAGCCTTGACGCAATAATCGGTCGCCAGCCCGCAGAGATCCAGCCGGTCGATCTCTTTTCCGGCGAGGAAGTCTGCAAGTCCGGTCAGCGCCGAGCGATCATTGTCGCGAAAGGCCGAATAGCTGTCGACGGCACGATTCTCGCCCTTGCGCTGCACATGATCGATGCTGGACACGTCGAGGTCGGGGTGAAAGTCGGCGTCCGGCGTGCCCTCCACGCAATGATCGGGCCACAGCATCTGCGGCTTGCCGCCGAGCATGCCCATGGTGAAGGGCGCAGCACCCGGATGCTGGGAGGCAAAGCTGCCATGATCGCGCGGATGCCAGTCCTGCGAGGCGACGATGAGATCATAGCCGCCTTGTGCGATCAGCCGGTTGGCAAGCGGCACCACCGCGTCGCCCTCCGGCACCGCCAGCTTGCCGCCGGGGCAGAAATCGTTCTGGATATCGACAAGCAGCAGGCATTTCATCGGGCCATCTCCATCGTGATGCGTGGACATGGACGAGCTTAAACCGCCGGGACGGGCGCGCCAAGTCGCTGGCCGCCCTTCTCTCGATAGGGCCCGGCCTGCTTAAGCAGCCTGCGCCAGTTCGTCGGCGATGACCGTATCGAGATTGAGGAAGCAGACCATCGATTTTTCAAGGGCAACGATGCCGCGGCAGAAGGCGCGCTGCGTCTCGGGAATGATTTCCGGCGCCGGCTGCAGGTCTTCGCTCTTGATCGTCATCATGTCGGAGACCTGCTCGACCAGGAGGCCCACCAGCTTGCCGGCGATATCGGTGACGATGATGGCCGAGCGCTCGGAAGGTTCGGTCATCTTCATGCCGAGCCTGCAGGCCATGTCGATAACGGGAATGACGGCGCCGCGCAGGTTGATGAGACCAAGTACATAGGGCGGCGTGTGCGGCATCGGGGTCACCGGCGCCCAGCCGCGGATTTCGCGGATCGCCATGATGTCGATGCAGAATTCCTGGTCGCCCAGATGAAAGGAAACGATCTCAAGATAGGCGCCGGACTGCTTGATGGTATTGGACATGTCAGAATCTTCCCAATTTCTAGGCAACCGATGCCTTGGCACGGACGACGCGAGGCTGCGGAAGGGCAATTTCGCAGGCGCTCTCGTCTCTTCACGCAATTCGAACATGGCAAACAGAAATTAAACATTTGCTAAAACGAAGACCTGGATCGGTGGCAACCATGCCGCGCAAGGATCGAAACCCGCTTTCAATATCGTCTGTCCGGCGCTATCATGGCGCGATGGACGCTCAAACGCACAGACGCCTGCCGCCCCTGCTGATCACCGCCCTCGCCGGCGCCGGCCTGCTATTGTCGCTGGCGGCTTTTCTCGGCTGGATCGTCCAGGGACCGGAAATGTTCCTGACCATGGCCGAAAGCGGTCTCTCCTGGTGCCTTTAGTCGCCCCTGCCGCATTTTGACGCTGGGGCGCTTAAGTTTTTGCAACCTCCCCGCCGAACCTCTATTTGGTAGTCAAGATCAGCCAGCCATGAGCGGACATGACCATGAAAGCACTTCGCATCGTTCTCTGGGCCGCCGTCGTCGTGGTCGCCGCCACGCTCGGCTGGATCAGTTACGGGAAATTCCTGTCGACGGACCAGGCGGCGGCCGGCCCCTTCGGCGTACCCTTCGAACTCGTTTCCCAGAACGGCGAACCGATTACCGAAAAGGCCTTTACCGGCAAGCCGACCGCGCTTTTCTTCGGCTTTACCCATTGCCCCGAAGTCTGCCCGACCACCCTGTTCGAATTGAACGGCTGGCTTGAAAAGGTCGATCCGGACGGCACGAAATTGCAGGCCTATTTCATCAGCGTCGATCCCGAACGCGATACGCCGCAGATCCTTGGCGACTATATCTCCAACGTCTCCAAGCGCATCACCGGCATTTCCGGCCCGCCGGACAAGGTGCTGGAGATGATCAAGGGCTACCGCGTCTATGCGCGAAAGGTTCCGCTCGATGAGAAGGAGCCGGACGGCGACTATACGATGGACCACACCGCCTCGGTATTCCTGCTTGATTCGACGGGCCGTTTCACCGGCACCATCGCCTATGGCGAAAATCCGGACACTGCGGTCAAAAAGCTGGAAAACCTGGCCAAGAGTTGAGGACGCAAGCGCGCTTTACCTTTGATCGGCGGGCATGCTAGAGCCCGCGCAAGCCGCCGCCGACAAGGACAGAAGATTTGAGCGACCTGCGTCTCTTCGTTACCACCACCGAAAAACAGTCCGAAGCCATGATGGACCTGATGACGGAAGCCTTCGAGGATGAAGGCTATGCCATCGCCACAATGGAGATGGACGAGAAGAACGATATCTGGGAAGCCTCGCTCTATATCGACTTCGACGAGGAGGACGACATGCGCGTCCGTTTCGCCGAAGTGCTGGCACCACATTTCCCGCAAGTCCACATCGAGCGGGAGATCATCCCGGATGTCGATTGGATCGCCAAGTCGCTGGAGGGCCTGTCGCCGGTCAGGGCCGGCCGCTTCCTCGTCCATGGCTCCCACGATCGGGACAAGGTCCGCCTCAATGACATCGGCATCGAGATCGACGCGGGCCAGGCCTTCGGTACCGGCCATCACGGCACGACGGCCGGTTGCCTGGAGGTGATCGAGCAGGTGATGCGCGCCAGGAAGATCCGTAATGCGCTTGATCTGGGGACCGGTAGCGGCGTGCTGGCCATTGCCGCCCGCAAGCTGAGCCCAATCCCCGTGCTCGCCACTGATATCGACCCGATCGCCACCCGCGTGGCCGCCGAAAATGTCCGGCGCAACGGCATCGCCACCGGCATCACCACGGTCACCGCCGCCGGATTTCACTCCCCGGCCTTCGCGGCGCACGGCCCCTTCGACCTGATCATCGCCAATATTCTGGCCCGGCCGCTGATCAAGATGGCGCCGCAACTGGCAAGTCATCTGGCACCGGGCGGCTCGGTCATTCTTTCAGGCATTCTCGCTGCACAGCGCTGGAAGGTTCTCTCCGCCTATAACAGCCAGCGCCTGCGCCATGTGCGCACCATCTGGCGCAATGGCTGGGTGACCATCCATCTCGACCGTCCCTGACGGTCGCCATCGTTTCGCTCCCGGAACCGGAAATGAAAAAGCCCGCCTGTCCATCATGGACAGGCGGGCTTTTTCGAAACAAAGGCGATGCCGAAGCACCGCCCGCTGACCGGCAAGCCGGTCATGTCCGCGAGCTTGAGGAGGAGGAGCGCTCAAGCGGACACTTCACGGTCTGAAATTGGCCATCCGGAGGGAGGAGGAGAAGGATGACCAACCGTATTCAAACCGTGTAGCTCTTGCCTTTCGGCATTCGCGGGAACAACGAATCTGCGTCCGTGTTCGTTGAGTGGTTTTATAGACTATTTTCGAAATCTGGCTAGGTGCATTGCAACATAGGAGCCATGCGCGACATGCATAAGGCGGATTCCGGACATGTTCTTCGCCGGAGGACGACCGGGAAAATCCCCGCTTGCCGGATATAGGCCGCTTCCACAGGCGCCGCTGTTTCCGCTAGAATGCACCCACCGCCGGGAATCAACCTTCCCTGCCGCTTCTTCACCCTCCCCTTTCCCATCCGGGCCACCCGCAGGAAAATCAGATGTTCCAGTCTTTCGAAGAAACCTCTACACCGCAATTCGGCAGGCAGCGTGTCGAAGCCCTGCGCGCGGCGCTTGTCGCCCTCGAGGTCGATGGCTTCCTCGTTCCCCGGGCCGATGAATTCCAGGGGGAATATGTACCGGCCTCGGCCGAGCGGCTGTCCTGGCTCACCGGCTTCACCGGCTCAGCCGGCATTGCGCTCGTCACCCGAAAGCAGGTGATCGTGTTCGTCGACGGCCGCTATGTTACCCAGCTCGCCGAACAGGTGGATGCTGACGTCTTCACCGGCGGGGACCTTGTCGGCGAGCCGCCGCATCTCTGGCTGGAGCGGTATGGCGCCAAGGGCTTTCGCCTCGGCATCGACCCCTGGCTGCACACCGGCGCCGAGGTGAGGAAGCTCGAAAGCGCCTTGCAGACCCTTGGCGGCGCACTGGTCCTGCTCGACCATAATCCGCTCGACCTGCTGTGGACGGATCGCCCGGCGGCTCCGCTGGGCCGCGTCAGGATACAGCCTCTCGACCAGGCCGGTCTTCTGGCACGCGACAAGCTGGCGGCGATGACAGCGGATATCGCAAAGGCCGGCGCGGATGCCGTTATCCTGACGGATCCGTCGTCGATCGCCTGGACCTTCAATATCCGCGGCAGCGACGTGCCGCACACGCCCCATCCGCTCGCCCGCGCCATCATCCACAAGGACGGTCGTGCCGAGCTGTTTCTCGACAAGCGCAAGGCCGGCATCGAGGAAGAGGCCTATCTGACCCAGCTTGCCGCCCTCAAGGCGCCGTCCTCCTTCGATGAGGACATCACGGCACTCGCCTCGGCCGGCGCCAGGGTCATGATCGACCCGGACCTCGCCCCCTTTGCGCTCGCCGAGCTTATCCGCACCGGCGGCGGCAAGGTGATCGAGGCCATCGATCCGGCCCGCCTGCCCCGCGCCCGCAAGAATGCGACGGAACTGGAAGGCTCCGCCCGCGCCCATCTGCAGGACGGCGCCGCCATGGTGGAATTCCTCGCCTGGCTCGACGGCACGCAGCCTGGGACCGTCACCGAGATTGCCGCCGTGAAGAAGCTCGAGGCCTGCCGCACTGTGGTCGGCGAGCGCATGCAGAACCCGCTAAGGGATGTTTCCTTCGCCTCGATCTCGGGCGCCGGCGAACATGCCGCGATCATGCACTACCGGGTCACCACGAAAAGCGATCTCACCATTGCCGATGGCTCGATGTTCCTGATCGATTCGGGCGGCCAATATGTCAACGGCACCACCGACATCACCCGGACGGTCGCCATCGGCACCGTGCCGGAAGAGCAGAGACATTTCTTCACGCTGGTCCTGAAGGGCATGATCGCCATCAGCACTGCCCGGTTCCCGGTGGGCACGCGCGGCGTGGATCTCGATCCGCTGGCCCGCATCGCGCTGTGGAAGGCCGGTGCGGATTACGCCCATGGCACCGGCCATGGGGTCGGGTCCTACCTGTCCGTGCATGAGGGGCCGCAGCGTATTTCCCGGGCCTCGATGCAGGAAATCCTGCCCGGCATGATCCTTTCCAACGAGCCCGGCTATTACCGGCCAGGCGCCTTCGGCATCCGCATCGAAAATCTCATTCATGTGCGCGACGCAAGCCCGGTCGAGGGCGGCGACCTGCAGATGCTCGGCTTTGAAACTCTGACCTTCTGCCCGATAGACCGGCGTCTGGTGATGCCGGCTCTTCTGACGGAGGAGGAACTGGCCTGGCTGAACGACTACCACGCCGAGACCCGCGAAAAACTCTTGCCTCTAATTTCGGACGAGGCTGTGCGGGTCTGGCTGGAGGCGGCAACTGCGCCACTTGCCCGCTGAGTACGAACCATGACACCCGGCCCGCTTCCTCACGAAGCGGGCCTTGCTACATCACTGTGTGACGCACCGCCATGACGACGAGCCAGCCGGCAAACAGCATCCACAGGGAAGAAAACCGCAGGCCGACGACAAGGGCGACAAGCATGGCAAGCGCCCCATCCCATCCGCCGGACAGGAAGGCAGGCGCCACCAGTGTCGAGAGCACGGCGGCCGGGACGGCGCTGAGCGCCACCTCCATGCGCGGCGGAATGCGCTTCAGCCGAGTGATCATCACATAACCGCCGATGCGCGTGAAAAAGGTCGCGAGTGCAGCGGCGAGGATGACATAGATCAATTGCATATGCTGCGCGCTGTCCATGCTCATGCCTCCTGCTCGACATTGACCGAGGGCCGGGCGCCGGCGGGCAGCGGCAGGCAGGCGGCAAGCAGGATACCGGCAATGGCGCCGATGCTGACATGCCAGGGCGAACCGACGACATGCATGGCGGCGACCGACACGACGGAACTTACCGCCACCACCGGCAGCCAGTTGTCACGCCGGCGGAACCCGAGCACCAGGCCCATGAAATAGATCGGCAGCAGCACGTCGAGCCCGATGGCCCTGGGGTCGCCGATCATCTGACCGAAGATCGCCCCGAGCAGCGTCATCATCTGCCAGGGCAGATAGATGATCATCGCGAAGCCGAGATACCAGGCAAAGCTGATCGGCTCGCCGCGCTCGGCCCGCTTCTCCGTCTCGGCATATTGCGGATCGACCAGCAGGAAGAAGCCGAAAAACTTCTGCAGGCCGGAAAAATGGCGGATGTGGCGGGCAATCGATGCCGAATAGAGAATATGCCGGAAATTGACCGCGAAGATCGACAGCACGATCAGCCATGGCTGGATATTGTTGCCGAACAGCTCGATCCCGACCATCTGGCTGGCGCCGGCATAGACCGTGGCGCTCATCAGCATGGCGTCATAGACCGAAAATCCGTTGTCCACCGCCAGCGCGCCGAACAGCGCCCCGAACGGCGATGCCGACAGCATGACCGGGAAGCCGCCACGCACGCCCTGCCAGAAATCGTCTTTCGTCATGAGAATCCTTCCGGAACGGGCGGCCACGGCCGAACCCGAACATCCCTAGATATGTCAGCTATGGGAGCCACAGATAGGCTTCGGCCAGCCCACCGACAATTCAATAAGATTGATACAGCGGTGCAAATTTCTGATGGAAACTGCGGCCGGCGATGCGACCGTCAGGCCTTCGGCTTCACCTGGAAGGTGTGCTCGATACCGGGAAAGCTGCGCGCCTTCACCTCCTGCGCATAGGCCTCGAAGGCCGCGGAAATCTGCGGCGCCAGTTCGGCGAAATGCTTGACGAAGCGCGGCTTGAAATCGCTGAAAATGCCGAGCATGTCGTCGGAGACGAGGATCTGGCCATCGCAGGCCGGCGATGCGCCGATGCCGATGGTCGGCGCCCGCAATGCCTCGGATATTTCGCGTGCCAGCGGTTCGATCGTGCCCTCGATGACGATGGCAAAGGCCCCGGCATCGTCGATGGCCTTGGCGTCGCGCCTGATCTTGGCCGCTTCCTTGTCGCTGCGACCGACCGACCGGTAGCCGCCCATCGTATTGACGAGCTGCGGCATCAGGCCGACATGGCCGAGCACAGGTATGCCGCGCTGGGTGAGGAAATCAACCGTCTCGGCCATTTCCGCCCCGCCCTCGAGCTTCACGGCGCTGCAGCCGGTTTCCTTGAGGATGCGGGCAGCGCTGGCAAAGGCCTGTTCCTTGGACTGCTGATAGGAACCGAACGGCAGATCGACGACGACGCAGGCCTTTTCCGAGCCACGCATGACCGCCTGGCCATGGGCGATCATCATGTCGAGCGTGACGCCGACCGTCGAATCGAGACCGTAGAGCACCATGCCGAGCGAATCGCCGACCAGCATGAAATCGACATGCGGATCGAGCAGGCGGGCGATCGGGGTCGTATAGGCCGTCAGGCTGACGATTGGCCGCTCGCCCTTCAACGCTTCGATATGACCGGGGCTCAGACGCCGCTTTACTGCCTGTACACTCATGCTAGGCCACCTTTGCAAAATTTGCGGTTTGCGGGTCGAAAACCCGATTATCGAGGAGCCGGGTGTTTCCGAAGCGGACAAAAAGCAGCAGGAGCACCGGCCCGGCGCCAATTTCGGTCAATTCACCCAGCGTTTCCGGATCGCGCAGCGCCACCACTTCCGGCGTCGCCAATGGTTCGGCGGCGATGAAATCGGTGATGGCCCGTTCAAGCACCGGAACATCCGTATGGCCGGCGGCGATCAACCGGCCGGCCTCGTCGAGCGCCTTGGGGACAATCACGGCGGCGGCCCGCTCGGTGGGCGTCAGATAGACATTGCGGGACGAACAGGCGAGCCCGTCCGCTTCCCGTACGGTGGGAACGCCGATCACCGTAACCGGCTGGGCGAGATCCTCCGCCATGCGGCGGATGATCTGCAATTGCTGGAAATCCTTCTCGCCGAAATAGGCGCGGTCGGGTCCGACGATATTGAACAATTTGCTCACGACGGTCGCCACCCCGGAGAAATGGCCGGGCCGGACAGCCCCTTCCAGTTCGCCGCCGAGGCTCGGTACATCCACCACCGTTTCCATCGGCCGCGGATACATATCGGCAACGCCAGGAGCAAAGAGCAGATCGACCCCGGCTTCGGCAAGCATCGCCTGGTCGCGGGCCAGGTCGCGCGGATATTTGCTCAGATCCTCGCTTGCGCCGAACTGCAGCGGATTGACGAACAGGCTGACCACGACGATATCGTTCTCCGCCCGTGCCTGGGCAACGAGCTTCATATGGCCGACATGAAGATAGCCCATGGTCGGCACCAGGCCGATCGTCTTGCCGGCCCGCCGCTGCGGCGCCAGGCGGGCCCGCAGTTCCGCAATGCTGGTGACCGTGTCCATCCCGGGATCCTCCAATCCATAAGACCGGCCGCCCTGATACCGGCGGCCCATCCCTGCCAGGCTCATGGGAAAGCACCCGCATGACCCCGGTCCGGTTTCCTAACGTGTGCAGTGCAAAAAGACAAATCAAGAATCGCGGAAGGCGTGGCATGCCCCCTGTTCTTGCTTCTCAGCCGTTATTTTCCATGGGTTTCGAGCGATTGCTCGATCGCGCCGAAGATGGAATGGCCGCTGCGGTCGTTCATCTCGATGCGCACCGTGTCGCCGGTCTGCAACGCCGATGCTGTCCTGCACAAACCGGTGGCAACCATGCTGCCGGCAACGAGCGGCCGCACCCTGGCGGCCGTGGCGACAATCTCGGCAGCATCCCTGGCACCGATGTCGCCACCATCCAGGATCGTGCCGTTGCGGCGGACCTGCAAGGGCAGATCGCCCGTGGTCCAGCCCGCGCCGAGTTCGTCCGGCGTAACCGCCACCGGCGAGAAGGTCGATGCGGCGGCCACGCCGTCAAGGCTGATATCGCTGGCGAGAAGCACGAGAAGGATTGCAGTCTTCGCGAGCGCCTTGTCGGACTGCGCACTGAGATCGTTGGTGATGACCGCGACCTGCGACGTCAGGATGAAGTCGGAGGCGCCAGGTATCGCCGGCACCGGTTGGCGCGGGTCGTTGAACCCGCCCGGGCCGCCGGACCAGAAAAAGGCCCGCGGCAAGGGGGACGCAGCGGCATGCTCGTGAAAGCGCATGGTCGGCTCGGAACCGGTTTCCACGCCTTCGGCGACCCGTGCCAGCCGCGGCGCCGCATGCTCCCAGTCATCCAGGGCCGCTTGCAGCGTCCGGGCGATATGGCCGACCTCGGAGCACCGGGTCAGATCACGGGAGACCACGACCAGTTTGCCATCGCGGGTGCTGTCTTTCAAAGTCGCCAGTTTCATCGCTCGCCTGTCCCCCGCTATCGCGTTTCATCGACGGTCGGCTGACCGCCCGATGCCATAGTGGCACTATTTGGCGGCGGGTGTCGCGTCGAATTTGCAAATCCCGGGCGATGGTGGAGGCCGCCGGGAAAACGGGGCGGGATTGCGGGCCGTATCCCGGCCCGCGACCGGCTAGAAAGCGGTTACGATGAAATAGAACATCGCGGAGATCGCCGCCGCCGCCGGCAATGTGATGATCCAGGCGATAAGGATGTTGCCAGCAAGGCCCCACCGCACCGCCGAGACACGCCGCGCGGCGCCAACGCCGATGATCGAACCGGTGATCGTATGGGTCGTCGAGACCGGAATACCGAGCCAGGTGGCGCCGAAGAGCGTGATGGCACCGCCAGTTTCCGCGCAGAAACCCTGCATCGGGTTGAGCCGGGTGATCTTCGAACCCATCGTATGGACGATGCGCCAGCCGCCGAACAGGGTTCCGAGCGCCATGGCGGACTGGCAGGTGATCACCACCCAGAACGGCACGTAGAAATTGGCTCCCAGATAACCTTGCGAAAACAAAAGGACCGCAATGATGCCCATGGTCTTCTGTGCATCATTACCGCCATGACCGAGCGAATAGAGCGAGGCGGAAATGAACTGCATCACCCGGAAGGTACGGTCGACGGCAAAGGGCGTCTGGCGCACGAAGATCCAGGAAACAAGCAGCACGAGCATGAGAGCGAGGAAGAACCCGATCATCGGCGACATGAAGATGGCGGCGACGGTCTTCATGAGGCCGCCAAGCACGATGGCGTCGCCGCCGGTCTTCGCAAGGCCGGCACCGACAAGGCCGCCGACCAGCGCATGCGACGAACTCGAGGGAATGCCGAAGATCCAGGTGACGATATTCCAGATGATCGCCCCCATCAGCGCGGCAAAGATCACCTGCGGCGTGACGATGGCGGGATCGATGATGCCGGTGCCGAGCGTTTCGGCCACATGCAGACCGAAGAACAGGAAGGCGATGAAATTGAAGAAGGCCGCCCACATGACGGCATATTGCGGTCGAAGCACCCGCGTCGAGACGATCGTGGCGATCGAATTGGCGGCATCGTGCAGGCCGTTCAGGAAGTCGAAGAACAATGCGATGCCTATCAGGCCCACAAGCAACGGCAGGGCGAGCGTGGCATCCATCAGACGTTCTCGATCAGGATGCCGCTGATTTCATTGGCAACGTCCTCGAAACGATCGACCACCTTCTCGAGTTGGCCATAGATCTCGCTGCCGATGAGATAGGCCATCGGATTGGAGGCCCCGTGACGACGGAACAGATCCTTCAGCCCTTCGTCGTGCAGTTCGTCCGAGCGCCCCTCGACGCGCGTCACCTCCTCGGCGATGGCGCTGAGACGGGCCGCATTGTTGCCGACCCGGTCGAGCAAGGGAATGGCCTCGGCGATCAGGCGGGCGGCATCGACCACCAGCACGCCCATTTCACGCATGCCGGGATCGAAGCTCTTCTGCTCGAACAGCCGGATCGTCTTGACCGTCTTGTGCATCATGTCGATGGCGTCGTCCATCGACTGGATCAAGTCCTTGATGTCACCGCGATCGAACGGGGTGATGAAGCTGCGGCGCACGGCAAGCATGACGTCGCGGGTGATGTTGTCGGCCTCGTCCTCGAGGGCGATGATACGGTTGCAATGGGCCTCATGATCGCCCTCTCCCGCCAGAAGCGCCTTCAGCGCGTCCGCCGCGCCGACGACGGTGCGCGAATGCGCCTCGAAAAGCTCGAAGAACTTGTCCTCGCGCGGCAAAAGCTTGCGAAACCAACCCAGCATCGTCCAACCACCCGTCTTCGCCGTTGTCACGGAATTGTCATAAATCTGGCAGTCCTCATAAAGAAGACAAGTGGGGAAGGAAAGCTTTTACGCCCCGATGCCCGCAGTTACCCACCGATCAGCGTAAACCAGCCGTCCTCGTCCGTGGTCTCCACCCCCAGTTCGCGAGCCTTCTCCAGCTTGGAACCGGCGCCGGGACCGGCAACGAGAAGGTCGGTCTTCTTCGACACGGAGCCTGCCACCTTCGCGCCCAGCCGCTCTGCCATGGCTTTCGCCTCGTCGCGCGTCATCTTCTCGAGCGAACCGGTGAACACAACGGTCTTGCCGGCAACCGGGCTCGACGAGGCGACCGGTGCCTCCGCATCCTGCGGCGTCACCTCGACAAGGAGGCGCGACACTACATCCCTGTTGCGCGGCTCCTTGTAGAATTCGACGATCGCCCGGGCAACGACTTCGCCGATGCCGTCGATCGTGTTGAGATCGCTCCAGGCCTCGGACGTCGTGTCGGCGGCGGCCGTCATGGCGTCCGAGAAAGCCTCATAGCTGCCATAGGAGCGGGCAAGAAGCTTTGCCGTCGTTTCCCCCACATGGCGGATTCCGAGAGCATAGATCAGCCGGTGCAAGGCGATGTGCCGGCGGTCATCGATCGCGTCATAGAGCTTGCGGACGCTGACCTTGCCGAAGCCGTCGATATTTTCGAGCTTGGTCAAGGCGGAATCCGCCTGGCGCTTTTCCAGGGTGAAGATGTCGGGCGCGGTCCTGATCGTGAGCGCTGGATCTTCCGCCTCGAAAAAGAAATCGATCTGCTTTGCGCCCAGCCCTTCGATATCGAAGGCGTTGCGGGAGACGAAATGCTTCAGATGCTCCACCGCCTGGGCACGGCAGACGAAGCCGCCGGTGCACCGCGTCACCGAATCGAGCTTGCCGGTCTTTTCGTTTCTCTCACGCACCGCATGGCTGCCGCAGACCGGGCATGTTTTGGGAAACTGGTAAGGCTCGGCGGTCTCGGGACGCTTCTCCATAACCACGTCGAGGACCTGCGGGATCACATCGCCGGCGCGCTGGACGATCACCGTATCGCCGACGCGGATATCGTGTTCGTCCTCGCGGATGCGCTCGCCGCCATTGCCGATGCCCTCGATATAATCGGCATTGTGCAACGTCGCATTGGTAACGACCACGCCACCGACGGTGACCGGCGTCAACCGCGCCACCGGCGTCAGAGCGCCGGTCCGTCCCACCTGGATCTCGATCTTCTCGACGGTGGTGAAGGCCTGCTCGGCCGGGAATTTATGGGCTGTTGCCCAGCGCGGCGAGCGCGAGCGGAAGCCAAGGCGCTGCTGCAGGTCGAGCCGGTCGACCTTGTAGACGACGCCGTCGATGTCATAATCCAGATCAGGGCGCTTGAGGCCGATATCGTTGTAATGGTCGAGGATCGCCTCGACCGAGGACAGCCGCTGCGTCAGCGGATTGACCGGGAAACCCCAACGGCGGAAAGCCTCGACCATGCCGGCCTGGGTGTCGGCCGGCATGTCCGATATCTCTCCCCAGGCATAGGCGAAGAATTTCAGCTTGCGGCTGGCGGTAATCGTCGGGTCGAGCTGGCGGAGCGAGCCCGCGGCCGTGTTGCGCGGATTGACATAGGTCTGACGCCCCTCGGCCGCCATCTGCGCGTTCAGCGCCAGGAAGTCGCTCTTGGCCATATAGACCTCGCCGCGCACCTCGACGATATCGGGCGCATCGACAGGAAGCGTCTGCGGAATTTCCTGGATGGTGCGGATATTGGCGGTGACATTCTCGCCGGTCGTTCCGTCGCCGCGGGTGGCGGCGCTGACCAGCCTGCGCTTCTCGTAGCGCAGCGACATGGACAGCCCGTCGATCTTCGGCTCGGCGGTAAAGGCGATGGAATCGTCCGGCAGGAGACCAAGAAACCGATAGACGCTGGAGATGAAATCGCGGACATCGGCATCCGAAAACACATTGTCGAGCGACAGCATCGGCCGGGCATGGGTGATCTGCTGGAAAATACCGGAAGGCGCCGCACCCACCTTCCGCGACGGGCTGTCGGTCCGCACGAGTTCGGGAAACCGCGCCTCGATCTCCTCATTGCGGCGCTTCAGCGCATCATAGTCCGCATCGGAAATCTCCGGCGCGTCCTTGCCGTGATAAAGAGCGTCGTGACGCGCCAGATCCCTCGCCAGCCGCTCCAATTCGGCTGCGGCCTCATCGAGCGTGAGAGTGTCTACGGCGACGGTTTCGAAGGACATGCGAGGGCTCCGGTTTCGAAGTCGTTTTTAGAGAAATTTCGCGGAATGGGAAGATGCAGTTTCCGTCGCAAGAACGCAGAAACTAAACGTTCCCCGCCAGCAGCCGGAGCGCCGCTGCCCTCGCCTCGTCGGTGACATGGGCGCCGGCCAGCATGCGGGCGATCTCCTCGGTGCGGGCCTTCTCGTCCATGCGGGCGACGCGGGTAGCGATCGTCTCGGATTTCTCCGCCGACGGGCCCTTGGAAATCAGCAGATGTGTCGCCGCACGGGCCGCCACCTGCGGCGCGTGGGTGACGGAAAGCACCTGGACATTGCCCGACAGGCGCTTCAATCGCTGGCCGATCGCATCCGCCACCGCGCCGCCGACACCGGTGTCGATTTCGTCGAAAACCAGGGTCGGCGCCGAGCCGCGATCGGCAAGCGCCACTTTCAGCGCCAGCAGGAAGCGCGAAAGCTCGCCGCCGGACGCCACCTTCATGATCGGCCCGGGCCGGGTGCCGGGATTGGTCTGGACATGGAACTCGACGACATCGATACCGTCAGCTGTTGCCGCGTTCGCATCCGAGGTCACCTGCGCCATGAACCGGGCGCGCTCGAGCTTCAACGCCGGAAGCTCGGCCATCACCGCTTCAGAAAGCGCGGTTGCCGTATGATGGCGCTTGAGGGAGAGGGCCGAAGCGGCCGCGTCGAATGCACCCTTGGTGAGTCCGAGTTCCAACTCCAGCTGTTTCAGCTTCTCCTCGCCGGCATCGAGATCGGCAAGATCGGCGATCATCCGCGCGGCCAGCGCCGGAAGCTCTGTCACCGGCACGGAATATTTGCGGGCGGCGGCGCGCAGGGCAAACAGTCGCTCCTCCACCCGCTCCAGTTCCTTCGGATCATATTCGGTTCTGCGCAGCGCCGCCTCGACGGCCATCTGCGCGTCGGACAACTGATTGAGCGCGGCGTCGAGGAACTCCACCGTTTCCTCGAGCAGACCTGGCGCCTCGTGGCTCTTGCGCTCCAGCCTGCGAACCAGCGACGCGATCAGCGGTACCGGCGACGCGTTGCCGTTCAGGAATTCGCTCGCCTCGTTGATATCGACGGCGATGCGCTCCGCCTTCATCATCCGGGAGCGCCGTTCGGCAAGATCGTCCTCTTCGCCATCCTCGGGCGAAAGAGTTTCCAGCTCTTCGACGGAAGCGCGAAGATAATCGGCCTCGCGGGCCGCCGCCTCCACCTTGTCGCGATGTTTCTTCAGCGTGCGCTCGGCATCCTTCCAGACACGGTAGAGACCGGCCACCGCCTGCGCCTCGTCGGCAAGGCCGCCGAAGGCATCGAGCAGGGTGCGGTGCGCATGGGTATCGACCAGGGCGCGGTCGTCGTGCTGGCCGTGGATTTCGACGAGAAGCTGGCCGGCCTGGCGCATCAGCTGGACTGAGATCGGCTGGTCGTTGACATAGGCCTTGGTGCGGCCATCGGCCGACTGGACCCGGCGGAAAATCAGGTCGCCATCGTCGTCTATGCCGTTTTCACGGATCATCAGGCGGGCCGGATGGTCCATGCCGACATCGAAGACCGCCGTCACCTGGCCCTTGTCGCCGCCGTGGCGCACCAGGGAACCATCACCGCGCCCACCAAGCGCCAGCGAAAGACTGTCCAGAAGAATGGATTTTCCAGCCCCGGTCTCGCCCGTCAGGACGGAAAGGCCTGCATCGAAGGACAGATCAAGCCGTTCGATCAGGACGATATCGCGGATCGAGAGCTGTGAAAGCATTCCGTCTCAAATCTCTTCGCTCAGACGCCCAGAAGCTTCTTGCCCGCGCGTGAAATCCACGAATTGCCGCTTTCACGCGGCTCGAGGCCGCCTGTCTGCAGAAGCTTGTAGCTGTCGGCATACCATTGGCTGTCGGGGTAATTGTGGCCAAGCACGGCCGCCGCGGTCTGGGCTTCGCTCGTGATGCCCATGGCGAAATAGGATTCCACCAGGCGCGCCAGTGCCTCTTCGACCTGGTTGGTGCTGGAATATTGCTCGACAACCGTACGGAAGCGCGTCACGGCGGCAAGATATTCCTTGCGCTCGAGGTAATAGCGGCCAACCTGCATTTCCTTGCCGGCCAACTGGTCCTTGGCATAACGGATCTTGGCCTGCGCATCCTCGATATATTCGGAATCGGGGTATTTGGTGATGACCGCCTGCATCGCCTCGATCGTCTTGAAGGCCGGCTTCTGGTCCTGCGTTACCGAGGGGATCTGCTTGGAATAGGCAAGGCCGACGATATATTGCGCATAGGCCGCATCCTCGGATTCCGGGTAGAGGCTCAGATAGCGGCTCGCGCCATTGATGGCGTCCTGGTACTGGCCGTTGCGATAATTGACGAAGGAGCGCATCACCAGCGCCTTGCGGGCATATTCGGAGAAGGGATGCTGCTGGTCGATCGCGTCGAACTTGCGCGCCGCTTCCGTCGTCTTGCCGGCGTTCAGATTGGCAAGACCCTGGTTGTAGAGGACCTCCGGCGGATCGGTCTCGGCCGCCAGCTTGGTGATGTCGATATCAGGATCGTTCTGGCAGGCGGTGACCAGTACGCTGGTCGCGGACGCCGCAAGCGCAATGACGGCAACACGCGCCATCTTCTTCAATTCAAACTGGCCTGCAATTACCATTCGTAAATCCCAACTCGCGCATCGGTAAGAATACCGCCGCCTATGAACCGCGTTTTAGATCAAGATGCAACAAGACCGCAACGTCATGATGATGGATTAACGCAATTTTGTGGCGGCCTGATCATGAAAAAGCCGACCAAAAGGCCGGCTCCGTCGTCATCAAAACCTTATTCATCCTTGGCCGGGACGAAGCGGCTGTTACGGCGCACTGGCCGCGATCGCCTCCCGCGTGGCGACGCGCTGGCGCGGCATCGCCGTTTCCACCAGTTCATAGGCGGACGGATCGCTCATCAGCGCCTTCAGGGCGTTGGCGTTCATCTTGTGGCCACCACGATAGGACCGGTAGCAGCCGAGGAACGGCGCGCCGGCAAGTGCCAGATCGCCCACCGCGTCCAGCGTCTTGTGGCGCACGAACTCGTCCGTGTAGCGCAGACCCTCGACATTGATGACGGTATTGTCGTCGGCAATCACAACGGAATTCTCGAGAGACGAGCCAAGCCCGCGACCGGCCGCCCACATGCGCTCGACATCGCGCATGAAGCCAAAGGTGCGGGCGCGCGAAAGTTCGGTCTTGAACACCGACGGGGTGATGTCGCCTTTCCAGGCCTGACGGCCGATCAGCGGGCAATCGAAATCGATCTCGACCTCGAAGCGCATGCCCTCATAGGGCGTGAATTCCGACCAGGACGCACCCGATTCGATGCGCATCGGCTTCAGGATACGGATATAGCGACGCTTGACGGCGAGCGGCCGGATGCCGGCCTGCTCGATGGCCTCGATGAAGGGTGCCGAGCTTCCGTCCATGATCGGCATTTCGGCGCCGTGCACCTCGACCAAGAGATTGTCGAGGCCGAGCGCATAGATTGCTGCCATCACATGCTCGATCGTGGCGATCGAGGTGGCCGGCGAAAAACCGAGAATGGTGCAAAGATCGGTATTACCGACCTGCGAGGAAACAGCCTTGAACTCGCTGATCACCTGCTCGTCGACGACACGCTGGAAGATGATGCCGCTATCGGCCTCGCCCGGATGAAAGGTGATCGCCACCTCAGCGCCGGAATGGACGCCCGTGCCGCTCAGCGTTACCGAGCTTGCGATCGTCGTCTGAAATCCCAGCATTCCAATTCCCAGTCCCATGCCATTCGCCTTCAAATATGTCCTGGCGTCACCCGATTGCGGGGTCGCCGAAATGTTTTTACGAACCAGAGCTGCGCGCTATAAGCCGCAGAGGATACAGCCGGACAGAAGCGCCGCGCGCCACCGACCGGTCCGACCTGCAAACCAGCGATACGAATCGCAATCTTGCCCCATCAGTCCCGAGCCTGAAGATAAGGTTAGCGGCCCGTCATTCCAAATCACTGTTTCTTTCGCTTTGTTACGCGCGGCGGCGACGCACGGAAGCCATTGAAAAAAATGACATATTATAAAAAATGCCCGGGCGCGAACCCGGGCATTTCGGCAAGGAGGAAGGTGGGTGGAAACTCAGCTCGACTGGCGGCGCAGGAAGGCCGGAATTTCGAGCTGGTCGTCTTCGTGGGCACGCGGCTGCGAGGCAGCGCGGGCGCGGTCGTCGAGAGCGGTCGTGCGGCGCGGCGCATAGAGGCTTGCCTCGGGCGACAGCGGGCGGCGCTGCTGGGAGGCGGCTGCGGGCGCACCGGCGGTCATGTCCGCCGTCACGTTCTGCTCTTCCTCGTCGCGGCGGCCGAGCGAATTGGTGATCCGCTTCAGAAGCCCCATCGGGCCGCGTTCCTCATGGGCGGTCGGCTGCGAACGATGCTCGGCCTCGGCCTTCACCATCGGCGGAAAATCTTCCACCTTCGGCATGCGGACCTGCTCGGCCTGCTGGCGGACCACCGGCATGACAGGCTCCTGGCGGACCGGCGCCTGGGCGACCGGCTGCGGCTGGTAGGCCGGCATTTCGACGACGCGCTGGACCGGAGCCGCCGCCTGGACGACCGGCTGCTCGATCGGAGCGGCGCCGAAAAGCTTACTCTGCGGGCGGAACTCGTCCTGGACCTGCGGCGCCGGAGCGGCAGCAGCAACGTCGCCGCGCGGCATGGACAGGAACAGTTCGCGTTCCAGTTCGGCTTCGCGGATGGCAGCGGCAATGGCGTCCGTGGTCTGCGGCGCGGGCTGCTGGGCGACCGGCTGTGCGGCAGGCTGCTGGGCCACCGGGGCAGGCTGCGGCTGCGCTGCAACCGGCTGCTGGACCTGCTGCACGGGGGCGGCCGGGATGGCGATCGACGGACGGATGATCGGCTTTGCGGCTACAGGGCGAAAGTCGGCGCTGCGACCGGCCACCTCTGCTGCCGTGCGGTCGATCCCGGTCGCCACCACCGACACGCGGATCAGGCCTTCGAGTTCTTCGTCGAACGTGGCGCCGAGGATGATGTTGGCGTCCGGATCGACTTCCTCGCGGATACGGGTGGCGGCTTCATCGACTTCGAACAGGGTGAGGTCGCGACCACCGGTGATCGAGATCAACAGGCCCTGCGCGCCCTTCATCGAGGTTTCGTCGAGCAGCGGATTGGCGATCGCGGCCTCGGCTGCGGCCATTGCGCGGCCTTCGCCGGATGCCTCGCCGGTGCCCATCATGGCGCGGCCCATTTCGCGCATCACGGAGCGAACGTCCGCGAAGTCGAGATTGATCAGGCCTTCCTTGACCATCAGGTCGGTGATGCAGGCAACGCCCGAATAGAGCACCTGGTCGGCCATCGCGAAGGCGTCGGCAAAGGTGGTCTTGTCATTGGCGATGCGGAAGAGGTTCTGGTTCGGGATGACGATCAGCGTATCCACCGACTTCTGCAGTTCGGTGATGCCCTGGTCGGCGAGCCGCATGCGGCGCTGGCCCTCGAAATGGAACGGCTTGGTGACGACGCCGACCGTCAGGATGCCCTTGTTGCGGGCTGCCTGGGCAACGACCGGAGCCGCACCCGTACCGGTGCCGCCGCCCATGCCGGCGGTGACGAAGCACATATGGGTGCCGTTCAGGTGATCGATGATCTCGTCGATGCACTCTTCGGCGGCCGCGCGGCCGACTTCCGGCTGCGAACCGGCGCCGAGGCCTTCGGTGACCGCGACGCCCATCTGGATGATGCGCTGGGCCTTGGTCATGGTTAGCGCCTGGGCGTCGGTGTTGGCGACGACGAAATCGACGCCTTCGAGGCCTGCGGTAATCATGTTGTTGACGGCATTGCCGCCACCCCCGCCGACACCGAAGACGGTGATGCGGGGCTTAAGCTCGGTGATATCCGGCTTTTGCAAGTTGATCGTCATTTTACCCGTTCCTTCCTGGTTCTGGCCGCCTTGCCGAGCCGGCCGAATCACTAAACCCGTACTCATGTCCCTTCAGGCCGAAGCCAAGGGCTTAGAAGCTTTCCTTCAGCCACTGTCCCATGCGGGCGATGCGGCTGTTGTTTCCCGCAAGCGACGTGAGCAGTCCGCCCTGTGTCGCATGTGTTTCCATGTCCGCAACCTGCGGATAGATCATCAGGCCGACGGCCGTCGAAAAGGCAGGGCCCTTCGCCGCAGCCGGGAGGCCGGAGACGCCGAGCGGTCGGCCGATGCGCACATTGCGCGCCAGGATACGACGCGCGGCTTCCGGGAGCCCCGTCAGTTGCGCGGCGCCACCGGTCAGCACGACGCGCTTGCCGACGATCGGCGAAAAGCCTGAACGCTGGATCCGGTCACGGATCAGTTCGAGCGTTTCCTCGATGCGCGCCCTGACGATGCGCGAGACCAGTGCGCGCGGCACATGGGTCGGCTGGTCGAGTTCGTCCTCGCCGATCGACGCGACAGCGACGATGTCGCGCTCGTCAATGCTGTTGGGCAGCGCCGAACCGTGAACGACCTTCAGGCGTTCGGCATCCTCGATGCGGGTCGAAAGACCGCGGGCGAGATCGGTAGTGACGTGGTGGCCGCCAAGCGAAATCGCGTCCGCATGAACCAGCTTGCCTTCGGCAAAGACCGAGATCGTCGTGGTGCCGCCGCCCATGTCGATGGCGGCGCAGCCGAGTTCGACCTCATCGTCGACAAGTGCAGCAAGTCCACTGGCATAGGGCGTGGCGACAATGCCTTCGACCGAAAGATGGGCCCGGTTGATGCACAGCTCGAGATTCTTCAGCGCCGCGCGTTCGGCCGTCAGCACATGCATGTCGACGCCGAGCGCGTCGCCGAACATCGCCAGCGGATCGCGAATGCCGCGTTCGCCGTCGAGCGAAAAGCCGGTGGGCAGAGAATGAAGGATGACCCGATCCTGACGCAGCGACTGCTGCCCGGCGGCGGCAAGCACCTTCTTCAGATCGGCGGCATCGACCTCCTGGCCGCCCAGATCGATCGAGGCGGTGTAGATGTCGCTCTGCAGGCGGCCGGCGGAGATATTGACGATCAGGCTGTCGATGGTCAGTCCGGCCATGCGCTCGGCCGCATCGACCGCGAGGCGCACGACACTTTCGGCGGCGTCGAGATCGGCGATCACGCCGTTCTTCATGCCACGCGACTTGTGATGGCCGATGCCGATGATCTCGACCGAATGGGTGCGGCCCGGCAGGATCTGGCTTTCGGCGCGCGGCGTCAGCCGACCGATCATGCAGACCACCTTGGTGGAACCGATATCCAGAACCGAAACGATGTGCGACCGCTTGGAGGAAAGCGGCTTGAGGCGCGGCAAGCCGAAATGCGAGGAGCCGAAAATACTCATATCCGCTTTTCCTGCTCCAGCTTTTTCAGAAGTTTCGTACGGGCCTCCAGCACGACCTGGCGGCGGGCGGCGGCCTCGGGCGTCAGCTGGATGGTGGTGCGATCCTCCAGCCGCAGATCGACTGCGGCGATATCGCGCTCCAGCAATTGCTGGCCCTCTTCCATGGTCGAGAGCACCTGCATGGCGCGCTCCAGATCATGTTCCGGCAGCTTGATGGTGATGCCGTTATCGAGCGTCAGGTCCCAGCGGCGACCGGCGACACGCACATAGGCCTTCACATGCCGGCTGATCTCCGGCCACTGCGAAAACCGCTCGTAGAAATCGGCAGCCGCGGTTTCGGCGTCCCGGCCGACGAACAGCGGCAATTCGGAAAACTTGTTGTCGCGCAGCGGCGCGATGACGCTGCCGCTTTCCTCGATCAGGGACAGGTCGGAACCATGCTGCCAGATGCCGAAGGCCTTGCGCTCCTTGAGCGTCACCTCGATCGTACCAGGATAGACCTTGCGCACCGCAACGTCCTCGACCCAGGGCATTTCGCTGATCAGCTTGCGGGCAATGTCGATATCGAGCGCAACCAGCGAAGTCGTGCCATCGAGGCCCAACTGCTGCAGGATGTCGATTTCCGAGGTCTGCTCGTTGCCCGAAACCTTGACGTCCTCGATCGCGAAGCCGGCGGCCGTGGTGGTGGCCTGCGCAAAACTCTGGCTGTGCCCGCCGATAGCCATTCCATAGAAGCCGGTTGCAGCAAGGAATGCGAGGGCAGAAGCGGTGCCGGTATGCGGCACGAAATGAATGCGACCGGTGCCCAGACTGACGAGCAAACGAGCGACGCGGCGCAGCGGCCGCGGCAGCACGAACTGACCATCGAGATCAGCTGCCTCCAGGGGTGCGCGTAGCCTTCCCGCCTTCCTGCCTCTCAACGCAAACACGACGCGTCCTCCACGATCCACTTGAGGAATTCACCAAATGTATGGCCGGCATGAACCGCCATTTCGGGCACCAGAGAGGTTGGAGTCATTCCCGGCTGGGTGTTGACCTCAAGCCAGATGAGCTCTCCATCTTCTGAGAAACGATCGTCGAAGCGGAAGTCGGAGCGGCTTACGCCGCGGCATCCAATCGCCTGATGCGCCTTGACCGAGAGTGTTTGTATTTTTTGGTAAATATTCGGTAAAACATTCGCAGGAAGAACGTGTTTTGAACCACCTTTCACATACTTCGAGTCATAATCGTAGAAGGTGTGGCCCTGGGGAATCACTTCGATCACCCCGAGCGCCGTATCACCCATCACACCGCAGGTGAATTCGCGCCCATAGACATAGCGCTCGACCATGACGCGGTCGCCGTAGCGCCATTCGCCGGAATTGATGACCTGCGGCGGATGCGACTGATCCTCCTTGACGATGACCACGCCGAAGCTCGAGCCTTCGCGCACCGGCTTGACGACATAGGGCGGCTTCATTGGATGATCGGAGCCGAAATCGCGCCGGTCCATGACCCGTTCTTCGGCGACAGGGATGCCGGCCGCGCGGGCAACATGCTTGGCCTGCGCCTTGTCCATGGCCAGCGCCGAGGCGAGAACGCCGGAATGCGTATAGGGAATTTCCAGATATTCGAGAACGCCCTGAATGGTGCCATCCTCGCCGAACGGGCCGTGCAATGCGTTGAAGGCCACATCCGGGCGCAGGTCCGCAAGCACCGAGGCGATGTTGCGCTCGACGTCGATACGCGTAACCCGATAGCCTTCCGCCTCCAGGGCGTCGGCGCACGCCGCCCCGGAGGACAGGCTTACCGGCCGCTCCGAGGAAAATCCGCCCATCAGGACAGCAACATGCTTACCACTCATCAAAACCCCCGACATCACGCCAGCCTTACGAATTCCTGCTTGCGCCGAGCTTGTTGACGCATCGAGTCGCGCTCATCCGACACGGGCCCACTAGAGCGTCATTATGGTTAATGAACCGTTTACTTTGGTTAACTCGACCAGGCGGAACACCAGAATTTTCAGCCGTCCATCGACGCCGCCAAAAATGCAAAAGCCCTGCGGCAGGGTCCGCAGGGCTTGAAAGACAGTGGCTTCAAGAGGTTCGATCAGTCTGAAACTGCGCTGGTGTCTAGGCCGTCAGCTCGCCTAGAAATCCCTTGACCTCGTAGCCCGGCATGAAATTGCCGATGCGCTTGATTTCCCATTCGAGCGAGATGCCCGATGTTTCGAAAACCCGCTGGCGCACGGTTTCGCCGAGATATTCCAGTTCATAGCCGCTGGCCTGGCCGGTGTTGATCATGAAATTGCAGTGCATCGGCGACATCTGCGCGCTGCCGATCATCATGCCGCGGCACCCCGCCTCGTCGATCAGTTTCCAGGCGGAATGGCCGTCGGGATTCTTGAAGGTCGAGCCGCCGGTCTTTTCGCGAATGGGCTGGACCGTCTCGCGATGCTGGCGCACGGCATCCATGTCGGTCCGGATTTTCGCCCGGTCCTCCGGATAGCCTTCGAAGACGGCATGGGTGAAGATCAGGTCCTTAGACGCCTGGGAATGGCGATAGCCATAGCCCATATCGGCATTGGAGAGCACATGCTGGTTGCCCCTGCGGTCCACCGCATGAACCTCGACCACCCGCTCGCGCGTCTCGCCGCCATTGGCGCCAGCATTCATGCGAAGCGCACCGCCGATACTGCCGGGGATGCCATAGAAAAAATGGAAGCCGCCGATGCCGTGATCGAGCGTCATTGCCGCCAGGTTCTTGTCCGGGCAGATCGCGCCCGCCTTCACGCGGTTTTCCGAGACAAGCTCGATATCGCCAAAGCCCTTGGCCGACAGGCGGATGACGACACCCTCGATGCCGCCGTCGCGCACCAGAAGGTTCGAACCGACCCCCATCACCATCACCGGCACTTCGTCGGGCAGCATTTTCAGGAAGGTGACGAGATCATCGATGTCATGCGGCTGGAACATCAGTTCGGCAAGGCCGCCGGCGCGGAACCAGGTCACGCGGTCCATCGGCGCGTCCGGCGTCAGGCGCCCGCGCAATTCGTTGACGCCCGCTCCGAGCGAGGCCAGAAGTTTTTCACCATTTACCTGTTTCATGCGGAATGTCCCGAAATGCCCTCAAGTTCGCGCGGTAGCGCCGCCGCCCAATAGGTAATGCTACCAGCCCCCAAGAGAACCACAAAATCGCCGGGCTGCGCAATGGCGGCGACGATCGGCGCTATTGCCTCCTGCCCCTCGACGAAACGCGCGTCGCGGTGCCCGCCGGCCTTGATGCGGGAGACGAGTTCCTGTGAATTGACGCCTTCGATCGGGTCTTCGCCCGCCGAATAGACTGGCGCCAGGAGAACAGTGTCGGCCTCGTTGAAGCAGGCGGAAAAATCCTCGAACAGGCTGTGCAGGCGCGAGAAACGATGCGGCTGATGGACGGCGATGACCCGGCCCTGGCAGGCCTCGCGCGCTGCCTTCAGCACAGCCTTGATCTCGACCGGATGATGGCCGTAATCGTCATAAACGCGAACATTGTTCCATTCGCCGGTAAAGGTGAAGCGACGCTTGACGCCGGCGAAGGAGGCCAGCCCCTTGGCGATATCTTCCGGGGAAATGCCCAGCCGCTGGGCAACTGCAATGGCGGCCGTGGCATTGGAAACATTGTGGCGGCCCGGCATTGGCAGGCGCAGATCCTGCATCAGGATCACCTTGCCGGTGCGGCGGCGGCGGATTTCGACGTCGAAGACCGAAGTCGCGCCGTCCATGCGGATATTCGAGAAACGCACATCGGCCTGCGGGTTTTCGCCATAGGTAACGACCTTGCGGTCCTCGATCTTCGACACCATGGTCTGCACTTCTGGATGATCGAGGCACATGACGCCGAAACCGTAGAAGGGCACGTTCTCGACGAACTGGCGAAAGGCGGCACGCACCGCATCGAAATTTCCGTAGTGGTCGAGATGCTCGGGGTCGATATTGGTGACAACGGCGACGTCTGCCGGCAGTTTCAGGAAGGTGCCGTCCGATTCGTCGGCCTCCACCACCATCCACTCGCCCTCGCCCATGCGGGCATTGGTGCCATAGGCATTGATGATGCCACCATTGATGACCGTCGGATCGAGCCCGCCGGCCTCCAGCAGCGTCGCCACCATCGAGGTGGTGGTGGTCTTGCCATGGGTGCCGCCGATGGCGATCGCATTGCGGAATCGCATCAGTTCGGCCAGCATTTCGGCGCGACGCACCACCGGCAAGAGTTTTTCCCGAGCGGCGACAAGCTCCGGATTGTCTTTCCTGATCGCGGTCGAGACGACCACGACCTCGGCATCGCCGATATTGGCCGCCTGGTGTCCGACGAAAACCCCGATGCCCTTGTCGCGCAGGCGCTGGACATTGGCGCTGTCGGCCTGATCGGACCCCTGGACCCTGTGGCCAAGATTGTGCAGCACCTCGGCAATACCGCTCATGCCGATACCACCGATACCGATGAAATGAACGAGGCCGATCGTCTGCGGCATTTTCATGAGCGTGTTTCCTTGAACTGTGCAATCGTCGCGCCGCCCGCAATAGCTTCAACCATTGCTGCAAGCAAGCGCGCGGCATCCGGCTTGCCCGCCTGTTTCGCCCGCGCCGCCATGTCCGAGAGCTTTGCCGGATTGCGCATCGCGTCGGTCAGGATTCGCGCCAGCTTCTCGGCGGAAAGTTCGGCCTGCGCGATGACCTTGGCGCCGCCGCTTGCCGCGAGCGCCGCCGCATTGGCAGCCTGGTCGTGATCCAGCGCATAAGGATAGGGCACGAGGATCGCCGGGCGGCCGATGACCGAGATTTCCGAGACGGTCGAGGCGCCGGAACGGCAAAGTACGAGATGGGCGGCGGCGATGCGCTCCGCCATGTCGGTGAAGAACGGCGCGATCTCGGCATCCATCTCCAGCTTGCGCGCGCAGGCCTGCACCATGTCCATGTCTTCGGCGCGCGCCTGCTGGGTCACCTTCAGGCGCCTTCTCAGGTCGTCATCGAGAAGGCTGATGGCCGTCGGCACGGTCTTGGAAAAATACTGCGCGCCCTGGCTGCCGCCGAAAACGACCAGACGAAATTCCTCGCCTTCGCCCGACGGGCGATAGGGTATTTCGGCAGCCGTGAGCACGGCGGGGCGGACGGGATTGCCGGTGGCCACGGTCTTTGCGGCGTAAGCGCCCGCCGTCTCGGGCAGGAAACCGCCAGCGATCGCCTTGACATCCTTCGCCAGCATCCGGTTGGCCCGGCCCATCACCGCATTCTGTTCGTGGATCATCGTGGGGATGCGCAACCCCTTGGCCGCCAGCAGCGGCGGCACGGTGGGATAGCCGCCGAAACCAACCACGACCTTCGGCCGCAATCGCGCCATCAGGCGGCGCGCAGCGCGCATGCCGGACCACAGCGTCCACAATGCGCCCACGATTTTCACGGGGTTCTTCGAGCCGATGGTGGCGGATGGCACGACATGGATTTCGTCGGCCGGGAATTTTCCGGCATAGCGTTCCGCCCGGCTGTCGGTGACCAGATGCACCGAATAGCCGGATGCCTTCAGTTCATGCGCCAGCGCCTCGGCTGGAAACAGATGGCCGCCGGTACCGCCGGCGGCAAGCATGATGATGCCCTTGGTCATGATCGATCCTTATTCCGCCGCAACGCCCACGCCGGACCGGAACAGGCTGCGCTCGACGGCACGCTTTTCCGGGCGATGGCGGGTCAGCGCCAGGATGAACCCGGCCGTCACGCAGATCGCTACCATGGAAGAGCCGCCATAGGAAATCAGCGGCAGGGTCATACCCTTGGCGGGCAGCAGTTCGAGATTGACGCCGATATTGATCATCGACTGGATGCCGATCTGCAACACTAGGCCGGCAACGGCAAAACGGTTGAAATCATTGCGCTCGCGGAAAGCATGGTTGAGCCCGCGCATGACCAGGACGGCAAAGATCAGGACGATGACCATGCAGAAGATGATGCCGAACTCTTCCGCAGCGACCGAGAAGATGAAATCGGTGTGGCTGTCGGGAATGATCCGCTTGACGATGCCCTCGCCCGGACCCTGCCCCAGCCAGTCGCCGCGAATAATGGCTTCCCGCGCCGTATCGACCTGGAACGTGTCGCCCTCCCCGGTCAGGAACCGGTCGATACGGCCGGTAACGTGGGGCAGCATCGTATAGGCAACGCCGAAGCCGCCGACGGCAAGACCGCCGAGCACGACGATCCACAGCCAGGGCATCCCCGCCATGAAGAACATGCCGCCCCAGACAGCGGTCGTCAGGATGGTCTGGCCAAGGTCCGGCTGGGCAACGAGAAGGGCCGCGACGATGCCGTAGAGCAGGATGGCGAAGAGATTGCCGGGAATTTCCGGTTGGCGCGCATGTTCGGAAAACAGCCAGGCGCAGACGACCACAAAGGCGGGCTTCAGGAATTCCGACGGCTGGACGGACAGGCCCATCAGCGAGATCCAGCGCCGCGATCCCTTGACCTCGGCGCCGAAGAACAGCGCCAGAACCATCATGGCAAGCGATGCCAGGAGCAGGATCATCGCCGCGCGGCGCACCTGCCGCGGCGTCAGGAAGGAAATGCCGATCATCACGGCAAGCGACGGCAAGAGAAAGGCCGCGTGACGCTTGACGAAGTGGAAACTGTCGAGGCCGATGCGCTCGGCGACGGCGGGGCTTGCCGCAAAGGACAGCATGAAGCCGATCCCCATCAGAAGGATGAAGGTCGCCAGGAAGAACCTGTCGATCGTCCAGAACCAGTCGGCCACAGGGCCACGTTCGGCACGGCTTACCATTTCTTCGTTCCCCTTCAAGGCGCAGACTGCGCCAGACTTCTCATCCAGCCGGGCATTCAAGCCCGGCCCGGTCTCATATCAGCATCGTCACGCCGTCGATCGCCCGGACATGGGCGACGAAGGCATCTCCGCGGACTTCGAAATTCTTGTACTGGTCGAAGCTTGCGCAAGCCGGGGATAACAGGACAGCGGCCTCGCCTGCTTCATCCCTGGCCGCATCGGCGCTGGCATGGCCGACGGCCTGTTCCAGCGTGCCTGAAATCTCGAAGGCAACCGCCTCGCCCAATGTCGCCGCGAAGACCGGAGCCGCCTCGCCGATGAGATAGGCCTTGGCGATCCTCGGGAAGAAGGGCGCAAGCGCGGCGATGCCGCCTTCCTTGGGCAATCCGCCGGCAATCCAGTAGATCCGCTCATAGCTCGCCAATGCGGGCGCTGCGGCCTCGGCATTGGTCGCCTTGCTGTCGTTGACGAAGATCACCCGATCCTTGCGGGCGACCGGCTGCATGCGGTGCCGGAGGCCGGGAAAGGAGGAAAGCCCCGTCAGTATCTCGCTTTCAGGAACGCCGACGGAAAGACAGGCCGCCATCGCCGCCGCCGCGTTCTGGACATTGTGGCTGCCGCGCAGTGTCGCGATGCCGTCGAGATCGGCAAGCACCGTCGCGATCCCGCCTTCGGCACGAATGACGCGGCTGCCATCGGCATAGAGCCCCTCGCCGAGCGGGCGATGACGGGCGATGCGCACCACCGGCCGGCCTGCGAGCGCGGCGCGATCGGCAATTGCCTCGCAATAGGGATCATCGACGCCGATGATCGCCGTGTCGCTTGCCGCCACCAAACGTTCCTTGATGCCGGCATAATGCTGCATGTCGCCGTGCCGGTCGAGATGATCCGGCGTCAGGTTGAGCAGGATGCCGACGGACGGATCGAGCGTCGGCGCCAGATCGATCTGGTAGGAAGAGCACTCGACGACATGGAACCGGTCGGCCGCCGGCGGATCGAGCGTCATGATCGCGGTGCCGATATTGCCGCCGAGCTGCGTATCGCGGCCGCTCGATTTCAGGATATGGGCAATCAGTGCCGTCGTCGTCGATTTGCCATTGGTGCCGGTAATGGCGATGAACGGGCAACCGGGCGCATGGGCCCGGCGCTCGCGCACGAAAAGCTCGACATCGCCGATGATCTCGACGCCGGCGGCCTTGGCAAGGTCGACGGTCCAGTGCGGCTTCGGATGGGTGAGCGGAACGCCGGGCGACAGTACGAAGGCGGAGAAACCCGACCAGTCCGCCTGGCGCAGATCGCCGGTGCCGATCCCGAGCGCGGCCGCCTTGGCGACGCTGTCGGGATTGTCGTCCCAGGCCGTTACCGACGCGCCGCCGGCAACCAGCGCCTGCGCCGTCGCCAGCCCCGATCCGCCAAGACCGAAGAGCGCGACCTGCCTGTCCCTGAATGTCGTGGCCGGGATCATGGTGTTACCTGAGCTTCAGCGTCGAAAGGCCGATCATGGCGAGAATGACCGCGATGATCCAGAACCGGATCACCACCTGGCTTTCCGTCCAGCCCTTCTTTTCGAAATGATGATGGATCGGCGCCATCAGAAAGACGCGCCGGCCGGTGCGCTTGAACCAGAACACCTGGATGATCACCGACAGCGTTTCGATGACGAACAACCCACCGATGATGATCATGACGATCTCGTGCTTGGTGGCGACGGCCACCGTACCGATCAGCCCGCCGAGTGCCAGCGAGCCGGTATCGCCCATGAAGATCGCCGCCGGCGGCGCGTTGAACCAGAGAAAACCGAGACCGGCGCCGATGACGGCGCCTAGAATGACGGCGAGTTCGCCGGTGCCGG
Organism: Rhizobium sp. Root482; assembly: GCF_001426565.1. Lineage (GTDB taxonomy): Bacteria > Pseudomonadota > Alphaproteobacteria > Rhizobiales > Rhizobiaceae > Pararhizobium. The sequence continues at coordinate 536,192 of NZ_LMFA01000001.1, forward strand.
GCACGAAATGGATCTGCAGGTAATTGGCAAACACCGCGTTGCCGGCCAGATAGGCGATGACGCCGAAGGAGGCCGCCGCGATCATCACCGGCACGATGGCTAGGCCATCCAGCCCGTCCGTCAGATTGACCGCATTGCCGGCCCCGACGATGACGAAGCCGCCGAACAGGATGAAGAAATAGCCGAGATTGAGAGTGAAATCCTTGAGGAACGGGAAGGTCAGCGACGACCCGAAGGTCGATCCCGCAGCCCCAGCAAGCAAGGCCGCACGCATCATGAAGAAGACGGCGATAGCCGCGATCAGGAATTCGAGGCCAAGCCGCGCCTTGCCGGAAAAGCCCTTGTCCGACTGCTTGGTTACCTTGAGATAGTCGTCATAGAAGCCGATGGCACCGAAGCCGAGGGTCACCAGCAGCGTGGAGACCACATAAACGCTGGAGAGATCGGCCCAGAGCAGCGAACTGCCGACAATGCCGGCGAGGATCATCAGGCCGCCCATGGTCGGCGTTCCCGCCTTCTTGAAATGGGTCTGCGGCCCGTCGGCGCGGATCGGCTGGCCACGGCCCTGCCGTACCCTGAGCGACGAGATCATCCGCGGCCCGAACAGGAAGACGATCAGCGCCGAGGTGAACAGCGAGGCGCCGGTCCGGAAGGTGATGTACCGGAACAGGTTGAAAAACTGAAAATGGTCCGCCAGTTCGACAAGCCAGATGAGCATAAGGGACCTTTCCCCAAAGGTGCGTTTCGGAATCCATCGGTCAGAATCACCGACTGGAAGAAGTATCGCGTCGTATCAATAGTGTCGGCCGGGCGCACTGCCCTTATTCAGCGTTTCCCATCGGCGAGCACGGGATGGGCGTCGAGCAGGGCCGAGACGATCCTGCCGCAACCCGTTCCCTTGGACGATTTGACCATCACCACATCCCCTGCGGTGACGGAAGAAACCGCAAAATCCTTCAATTCATCGACATTTTCACGATATTCCACGCGAATATCGTCCGGCAGGGCATCGCGCAGATGCGCCATCTGCGGTCCGGCCAGCCAGACGTCGCGAATGCCCGCGTCAATCAGCGGCTGCGCGAGATCGGCATGGACGCTGTCGGAAAATTCGCCCATTTCCAGCATGTCGCCGAGAATGGCGATCCGGCGACCGTCATCCGCAAGCTGCGTGTCGCTGAGGAGAGCGATGGCGGCCAGCATCGAGGCCGGGTTGGCATTGTAGCTCTCGTCGATCAGCACGAAGGAACCCGCGCCGATGGACAGGCGGTGGCGTGCGCCGCGTCCTTTTTCCGGCTGCAAACTGGCGAGGGCTGTAACCGCCGCCTGCATATCGGCGCCGACCAGGCGAGCGGCGGCAAGGGCGGCAAGGGCATTTTCAGCGATATGCCGGCCGGGCGCGCCGATCTGGATTTCCAGGGTCTGGCCCTCGACCGCCGCCCAGAGAACGGCATCGCTCGAACCACCGGAAAACTCCACCATGCGGACATCGGCCTTGGCGCTCGCACCGAAGCTGTGGACATGCGCGATGCCGAGCGCCGTGGCGGCTTTTTCCAGCGTCTCGAACTGATCGTTGTCGCGGTTGAGGATCACATGGCCGTCCTCGACCAGACCTTCCATGATTTCCGCCTTGGCAGCGGAAATCTCGTCGAGATTCTTGAAATTGCCGAGATGGGCGGCGGCGATCGTGGTGATGATCGCGACATGCGGACGAACCATCTTGACCAGCGGCCGGATTTCATCGGCATGATTCATGCCGATTTCGAAAATGCCGAAATCGGTATTTTCCGGCATGCGCGACAGGGTCAGCGGCACGCCCCAGTGATTGTTGAAGGAAGCGACCGAGGCATGCACCCGCCCGGACGGCGCAAGAATGTGGCGCAGCATTTCCTTGGTGGTGGTCTTGCCGACCGAGCCGGTGACGGCAATGATCTTGGCGGCACTTCGATCGCGCGCCGCGCAACCGAGCCGCACCATGGCATCCAGCACGTCGTCGACGACGATCATCGGTGCGGTCACCCGGCCGAGCGCCGGCAGTTTCGCCTCGCTGACGACCAGAAGGCTGGCGCCGTTGGCAACCGCTATCCCGGCATAGTCATGGCCATCCACCCGGTCGCCCTTGATAGCGAAGAAGGCCTCGCCCGTGTCGATCGAACGGCTGTCGATCGAAATGCCGGTGATGCCCTCAGGCAGTTTGCCCATCGGCCGGCCGTTCATTGCCGCCATCAGATCGCTGGTGGTCCACAGAAAGCTCAAATCATTGACCTCCCAAGGCTTTCTTCAGCTCGGCATGATCGGAGAACGGCAGGGTCACGGACCCGACGGTCTGCCCCTCCTCATGCCCCTTGCCGGCCACGATCAGCGTGTCGCCGGCCTTCAGCATGGCAACCGCCGCCCTGATCGCCTCGGCCCGATCGCCGATCTCCGTCGCGCCCGGGGCCGCGTCCATAATCTCGCCGCGAATGACCTGCGGCACTTCGGAACGGGGGTTGTCGTCGGTAACGATCACCACATCCGCCAGTCGCGTGGCGATCTCGCCCATGAGCGGCCGCTTGCCCTTGTCGCGGTCGCCGCCGCAGCCGAAAACCACGACGATGCGACCGGTGGTGAAGGGACGCACCGAGGACAGGACATTTTCCAGCGCATCCGGCTTATGGGCATAATCGACATAGGCAAGCGCGCCGTCCTTCGTCTGCCCGACCAGTTCGAGGCGCCCGGACGCGCCCTGGAGCTTGTCGAGTGCCGCCATCGCCTGCTTGGCACTGATGCCGGTGGACATGGCGAGCCCGGCCGCCACCAGCGCATTGGAAATCTGGAAATCGCCGGCCAGCGGCACATGCACTTCGAAGATCTCGTCGCCGACATGGATTTCGGCGATCTGCTTGTGGCGGAAATGCTCGACGCGCTTGAGGGAGAGATACTCTCCCTTGCGTCCGACCGTGAGCACCTCATGCCCTGCCGCCTTGGCCGCTGCGATGGCCTGTGCCGACCAGGAATCGTCCGAGAAGATCACCGCCGGCGAGCCCTTCGGCAGCACGCCGTCGAACAACCGCATCTTGGCGGCCATGTAGTCCTCGACGGTCGGGTGATAGTCCATATGATCGCGGCCGAGATTGGTGAAGCCGGCCGCCGAAAGCCGCACACCGTCGAGACGGTGCTGATCGAGCCCGTGGCTGGAAGCCTCCATCGCCGCATGGGTGACGCCGGCATCGGCAAGTTCGGCGAGAAGCTGATGCAGCGAAACGGGATCGGGCGTGGTCAGCGATCCATAATCGTTGCGGCCGGGCGCGATAACGCCGGTGGTGCCGATCATCGCCGCCGGATGGCCGCAATGGGCCCAGATCTGGCGGGTAAATGAAGCGACGGAGGTCTTGCCGGCCGTGCCGGTGACGGCCACCATGGTCTTCGGCTGGTGCGCATGGAAATTCGCCGCCGCGATGGCCAGGACCCGGCGCGGCGTGGTCGCAGCGAGAACCGGGACAGAGCCATTGCCAGGCGATCCGCCATCCGCGACCACAACAGTGGCGCCCCGGGAAATGGCGTCTTCGATGAAAGCCTTGCCATCGGCCTTGCTGCCGGAAAGGGCTACGAACAGCGCGCCCGGAACGACCCGCCGGCTATCGGCGGTGATGGCGGTAATTTCGGTTTCGCCGGTTGCCGGACCCAGTTGCGCGGCAATTTCGGGAAAATCCGTCCCGATAAGGTCTTTGATCTTCATGGATGCACTTTTCAAAACGAACCGATGCGCCGGGCGGCGAATCCTCCTGATTGTCATTCCATGGTCAATAAGACACAAGCAAGGCAGAACCGTCCTCGCCGAATTTGGGCTCGACGCCCAGCAGCGAGGCGGACCGGCTGATGATGTCACGGACCAGCGGCGCGGCGTTGCCGGCAGCGGTGCGGATACCCCTTTCACCGGTTTTCGGCTCGTCGATGAAGGCCAGGACGATATATTGCGGGTTGTCGATCGGAAAGCCCGCGAGGAAAGCGTTGAAGTTCAGATCGTTGGAATAACGGCCGTTGACCACCTTGTCGGCGGTGCCGGTCTTGCCGCCAACGTTGAAGCCGGCAACCAGCGCGTTTCTGCCCGAACCGTGGGTGCCGTTCCAGCGGAACAGGTAGCGCATGTCGTCGCTGGTGCTCTTTTTGATCACCGTCGTGGAAGCCGCTTCCGCCTCTTCAACGGTGCGCGGCAGGAAAGTCGGCTCGATCAGCTTACCGCCGTTCATCAGCGCCGCGCCAGCGACGGCTGTCTGCAGCGGGGTGGTCGAGACACCGTGGCCGAATGAAATCGTGATCGAATTGATCTTCTTCCATTCGCGCGGCTGGCTCGGGGTCTTCACCTCGGGCAGTTCCGTCTGCATCCGGGTCAGGAGGCCAAGGCGAGTGAGAAATTCCTTGTGACCGGGAATGCCGACGATGTCGGCCATCTTGGCCGTGCCGATATTGGAAGAATACTGGAAGATTTCCGGAACGGTCAGCACCCGCCGCTTGCCGTGGAAATCCTTGATGGTGAAGCCGCCAATGCGGATGGGGAAACGCGCGTCGAAACTGTCCTTCAGCGTCACCTTGCCGGAATCGAGCGCCATCGCCGTCGTAAACGACTTGAAGGTCGAGCCCATCTCGAACGTGCCGTTCGACATACGGTTCAGCCAGCCGTCCTTGGCGCCGCCGGCCGGATTGTTCGGGTCATAGTCGGGGACCGAGGCCATGGCGAGAACTTCGCCCGTCCTGACATCCAGCACCACCGCGCCGGCGGCGATCGCCTTGAATTCCGTCATGCCGTTGGCAATGACATCCCGGACGATGTTCTGGACACGCAGATCGATCGACAGTTTTACGGGCTCCAGCTTGGCATTGCTGGTCATGCCGATGGCGGCCAGATCGGCAAGCCCCTGGTTGTCGATATAGCGTTCCATGCCGGCGATGCCGCGATTGTCGACATTGACATGGCCCACGACATGCGACGCGGTCGCGCCGCCGGGATAGAAGCGGCGCTTTTCCGGACGAAAGCCGATGCCGGGGATGCCGAGCGCCAGGATTTCGCTCTGCTGCTTCGGCGTCAACTGGCGGCGAAGCCATTGGAACCGCGACGGCGATTTGAGCTTGTTATAGATGTCAGCAATGTCGAGATTGGGCAGCACTGTCGCAAGATGCTCGACGGCCTCGTCGGCATCGACGATCTTGTGCGGTTCCGCATAGAGCGAGACGGTGCGAATGTCCGTTGCCAGGATTTCTCCATTGCGGTCGAGAATGTCCGGGCGTGACGCCATCAGATTATCGGCGCGACCGATGCTTGAAACCGTATCGGGCTGGGCCAGGCCATATTGAACGAGGCGACCGCCGACGATGCAATAGACGACCGCGAAGCCGGCGATGACGATGGCGACCCGGCTTTTCGCCTGATTGCTGCTGCGCTTGCGCGTCCCCTCGAAGGGCATGCCGAGATCGCCGGGGTGATTATTGCCGCCGGCGGAGAAATGAGCCTTGCTCTTGACGACCATGATGCGGGAGAGAAAGGACATCAGCGCGCCACCGATCCCGTTGCCATGCCATCGACTTTGGTGGCCCGCTTCTTCGACTTGCCCTTGGCCATTCCCATTGCCTCCAGAACATCATCCGGCGGGGGCAGCTCGGCCCGCAGCATCGGCAGCTCTTCGGGCCGGGCAAGCTGCGTCGAAGCGGTCGGCGCAAGTTGCAGATCCTGCTGATAGATGGTCACGAGCTTCTCCAGCCGGTTGGGCTGGGACAGCAGCGCCCAGTCGGCACGCAGGAGGTCGATCGTATCTTCCTCCAGCTTGATTTCCGCTTCGAGCCTGCGCACCTCTTCCAGCTTGTTTTCCGCCTTGTGCTTGATCGTGTAGGTGACGGTGGCAGCCGCCGTCATCACGACGATCAGGACGATGTCAAAACTACGCAACATGTCTCAGCCCCCAATCTTTCCAAGGCTAGCAAGGTTCGGCAAATCGAAGATGGACAGATCATCTGCCTCCGGCGGGGAGTCGGTGCGCGCACCGACCCGCATCTTGGCGGATCGGGCGCGCGGATTGCGGGACGCTTCTTCTTCACTGGCCGCCACCATAGACTTGCCAACTGGTGCGAAGGTTGCCGCCCGCTCATGGACCAGCGGCAAATGCCGCGACCCAGACGCCTTTCCGGCGCGATCCTGGAAGAATTTCTTGACGATGCGGTCCTCGAGCGAATGGAAGGTGACGACAGTCAGCCGCCCACCGGGCTTCAAGGCGCGCTCGGCCGCAAACAGTGCACGCGCCAGTTCGCCAAGTTCGTCATTGACGAAAATGCGCAGCGCCTGGAAAACCCGGGTCGCCGGATGGATCTTGTCCTTGGCCTTGCGCGGCGTGACGATCTCGATCAGGCCGGCGAGATCGCGGGTGGTGACGAAGGGATCCTCGAGGCGCCGCTTTTCGATGGCGCGGGCGATACGGCCCGACTGCGGCTCCTCGCCGAGAAACCCGAAGATGCGGGTGAGATCGCTCACCTTCGCCCGATTGACGACATCCGCGGCCGAAACCCCATCCGACGACATGCGCATGTCGAGCGGCCCCTTTCGCTGGAAGGAAAAGCCGCGATCGGCCTCGTCGATCTGCATCGAGGAAACACCGATATCGAGCACGACGCCATCGAGGCCACCATCGGGCGCATGACTGGCGAGATCGGAAAATCGGGAATGAACAAGCGTGAGACGACCGGCATTTTCCGCCACCATGGGCTGGCCCGCGCGAATGGCCGCCGGATCACGGTCGAGCGCGATCACGTCCGCGCCGGCCGCCAGGATCGCCGCCGTATAGCCGCCAGCACCGAATGTGCCGTCGAGGATGATTTTACCGGGCTGAAGATCGAGACTTGCGAGGACTTCGGGGAGAAGAACCGGAATGTGGCGAACCGGTCCGCCATCGGCATCAGAAAAACCTCCGCCTTGATCCGCCATCATTCCGTCTCTCCACCCTAGCCCGAACGCAGACCTCGCAACCTGCGCTCCTCCCGTGCCGCCGCCTGACACTCGATAAACACCTGCGGCGCCCACAACTGAAAATGATCCGCTCGCCCCACGAAGGTCACCTCCGTGGTGATGCCGGTGAAGTCGCGGATGAAATCCGTCACCATCAACCGGCCCTCCTGATCGAGCTTCATGAAGACCCCGCCCCCATGAACCAGGAGCGACATCTGATTGGCCTGCGGCGAAAACGGATCCTCGCCGCCGATTTGCTTTTCGAACCGATCCAACAGCTCCGGACCGCCGGCACTGATCGCCGGAAAGACGAAATCCTGAAAGCAGTAGAGCTCCCGGATATCGAGCGCCGACAGGACAGAACGAAACGCCGAAGGAACGGAAACCCGCCCCTTGGAATCGATCCTGTTTGTCGCATGCGATAGGAAGCGGTTCATGACGCCATACTGCCGTTCCCGGGCCACATGCGGGCCTTGGAAGCCCGCGCGAACCCTCGAAAAATCGCACAGCAATCCCCCGGCAGGCAGTATGCCCGCTCGAAAACCCCTTGCGGGGCACTTCCGAAGCTTGCGGAGAATGAGCTTTAATCAGCCCTTGTGCGGTGCATGATTGGGATAGCATGGGACCATATGGGCGTCAATGGGATTTGCTCTGTTCAGCCTGCGTCGTGAGCAGATATTGATAGTCTGTTAAGTTTAACGAAAAGTTACGATTGCCTACCCAAGACACTGGATTCATGAGTGAATCCTACTTCACAAAAATAGCGGATTTTATTTTAGATAACCCTAAATGAAACGGGCATTCAAGCGGATACGCGATTTCGCGAATCCGCTTCGGGACGCTGGAAAAAGAGGGAAATTGCCAGTTGGCCTGTAAGCCGGGTTCTGTATGGCTCCGGCCCGAAAGCCGGAACGTGGCAGCCATTCATCTGGGACAGCGCTTGCGCGCTGCCTCCTGCAACCCACCCGGATGACTGGCCCGGAAAAGGCCGGATCGCTTGCGCGGTCCGCGTCATCCCTATTCGGTCTTGCTCCCGGTGGGGTTTGCCTTGCCACCCATGTTGCCATGCGCGCGGTGGGCTCTTACCCCACCCTTTCACCCTTACCTGCCGAGGCAGGCGGTATTCTCTCTGTGGCACTTTCCCTGGGGTCGCCCCCGCCGGACGTTATCCGGCACCGTCTTTCCGTGGAGCCCGGACTTTCCTCCCCCCGCAGCCTTTCGGCCCTAGCGGAGCGCGGCTGCCCGGCCAACTGGCAGGCGGTGATAACCGACCAACCGGCCGATTGCCACAGGAAAATGTGAAAATCCCCCGCCGATCCCATCGCTGGCGGATCACGTCCGGACAGCGATCGGGAATCCAGGACGGATGATCGGGAGCCCGGCGAGCGCAAAGAGCGCCCGCCCCGCCGCCGCCGCCGCCACCTGGATCAGTTGATGATGCTCTGGACCTTGCCGCAATAGCGGCGCGAGACCGGGTTCATCTTCTTGGCGCCATGGCCGGCATTGTAGCGAAGGATGGTGCCGCAGGTGAAACCACCCGACAGCTTGTGCGCGCCGGCGAGATATTTCATGCCGTATTTGATATTGGTCTCGGGATCGAAGAGACCGCTCTTGCCGCCCGAATAGCCCATCATGCGCGCCGTTGCCGGCTTGATCTGCATCAGCCCGACTTCGCCGGCACTGCCGCGCGCCTTCGGATTGAAGTTGCTTTCGACCTTGACGACGGCATGGGCGAGATCGGCGGGAACGCCATACTGCTTGGCGTAGCTCTGGATCAATGCGCTATAGACCGAGGATTTCAGCGAGGTGCCCGGCGCCGCATAGCCCGTGGTGCGGGTAACCGGCTTGATCTTGGATGTAATTGTCTTGTCGGTGCCCCCGGCATACGACGTCGAAACCCCGGAAAACAGCATGCAGACGCATGCCGCAGCCGCAGCAAGATGCGATATTCTCATTTAGCTTGAAGTCTCCACATATAGGCGCGGCGGATCGAAGGGCGCACCCCGCCCGGCCGTCACACGCCCCAATTCTCATCATCAACAGGCAAGGCCTTGGGCCCCCAACGCCTGCGGTTCGGTGTGCCGGCAAAAGACCCGGGCATCGTGGTGATGATGTGGCAGACCCTGGAATTAATGAGATTGCGACCTAAAGGCGGATCGCCCCGGCACTATGGCGCGGTCGTTTCACCGGCGGAAATCCGGCAATCCCGTCAGCAGTCGGTGAAGCGTATCGATCGTCGAAATATCGGCGATGCCATCAACCTGCGATTGCCGAAAATGGCGCTGGAACGCGGCCACGACACCCTCGGTCTTCTCGCAAAAAATGCCTGTTGCTTCAACTGCGTAACCATAAAACGACAACATCGTCTGCACCGCCTCGACCGGCTGTCCCTGGTCGCCGCGCTGGAAAAACCGGCCGCCGCCGATAGGCGCCGCCTCGACCCAATGGCCGACACCTTCGCGATGCAGTCTCTCCCAGGGGAAATTTTCTCCCGGATCGACCTTGCGGATAGGGGCTATATCGCTGTGGGCAAGCACTCTTTCCGGCGCCACAGACCAGCGTTCGCCGCAGTTCCGACACAATTTCGCGACCGCATCGATCTGTTCGGAGGGGAAATCAGGCAGGCCGCCGGGATGGCCGGTATTGGCGATTTCGATGCCGATCGAACGGGAATTGATGTCCGTCTCGCCCTTCCAGCTGCTTTTCCCGGCATGCCAGGCACGGCGGGTCTCGGACACCAGTTGATCTATCCTGCCATCCTCATGGACGAAATAATGGGAAGAAACCTGGCTTTCCTCGCGACAGAGCCAGTCGAGAGCCGCCGTTGCGGTCTCCATGCCTGTATAGTGCAGGATGATCATGTCGGGCGCCCGTCCGTCAGCCCGCTCTCCGTGATTGGGAGACGGCACGGCGCGCGCATCGGGATAATCGCAGGCAAAACCCGTCATGCAGCCCGGCGTTCTTTCTCGATGGCTTCATAGGCAGCATTGAGCGCGGCCATGCGATCATTGGCAATGGCGTAAAGCTCCTTCGGCACGCCGCGTGCGACCAGCATGTCGGGATGGTTTTCCGAAACCAGAACCCGGTAACGCCTGCGGATGATCGAAAAATCATCCTTTGGGGAGACGCCAAGCACCTTGTAGGGATCGGCTCCGTCCAAATGGACATGGCGCGCCTTGATCGCCTCGAACCGCTGCTCCTCCATCCGGAATATCTGGGCAACGCGCGTCAGGAAGGCAATTTCCTTGTCGTGAACGGCACCGTCGGATTTGGCGATGTGGAAAAGCCCGTCGATAATATCCTCAAGCATGGCGCAGTCCTGATCGCAGGAGGCGCAGAGCGAGGCCATCTTCTCGGCATAGGCCTCGTAGCCGGCAATATCCTGGCGGGCCAGATTGTAGAGCCGGGCGACATTCTGGGCCTGATCGTCGGGAAACTTGAAAATGTCGCGGAAGGCCGAAACCTCGGCCTCGGTGACGATGCCGTCGGCCTTGGCCATCTTGGCGGAAAGGGCGATCATGGCGACGGAGAAAGCCACCTTGCGGCGCGTTTCCGGATCTCCCTCCAGCAGCGTCCGCACGGCCTCGACCACACCGGCAAGCGCATTGCCCGTTGCGGCGACGATGCTGAGGATACGATCCCACAATGACATAGGCACGTTCTTTCCCATGGTTGCTGGTTCCAGCTCGCGTTGAGGAAACGGCGGCACGGGCAGGCGTCCATGCGACGAAAGGCAAAGCGGCAGACATGATCTGCGCCACGGACCGGCAGGTGGCGCGCTATACAGCATGACCAGAAGTCGGTCTCAAATGCAAGGCTGCAGGGTAGCACAAAAGGCCAAAATGACAAATTTGTGATGGCCCTCACTATTAGCCACTCAATTCCGTGAATTCCGGCGCAAGCCATTGAACCCGCCGTCCGGCCCGGCATTCCGGGCAGATGACATCAAACTATCGAGCCTCGCCAAATTGCTTTTCCCGCGCGGGAGCCATGATGGCTTGGCCGCTCGTCGTCCGGTTCGCCTGCTTCGTCAAACCGTCCGGCAACTGTCATTTAACTTCCACAGGAATTGCGCTAGAAGCCTCCGACGATCTCGCCGTACCCCCGAGGAGGAACAATGGCCAAACAGAAAGTTGCAATGCTGACCGCGGGCGGGCTTGCGCCCTGCCTCTCATCCGCAGTCGGCGGCCTGATCGAGCGCTACACCGATGTCGCGCCCGACATCGAACTTGTGGCCTACCGCTCCGGCTACCAGGGCCTCCTTCTCGCCGACCGCATCGAGATCACGCAAGGGATGCGCGAGAAGGCCCATATCCTCCATCGCCACGGCGGTTCGCCGATCGGCAACAGCCGCGTCAAGCTCACCAATACCGCCGACTGCATCAAGCGCAAGCTGGTCACGGAGGGGCAGAACCCGTTGCGAGTGGCGGCCGAGCGATTGGCCAGCGACGGCGTCACCATCCTGCACACGATCGGCGGCGACGACACCAATACGACGGCCGCCGATCTTGCCGCCTATCTCGGCGCCAATGGCTACGACCTCACGGTCGTCGGCCTGCCCAAGACCGTCGATAACGACGTGGTGCCGATTCGCCAGTCGCTCGGCGCCTGGACGGCGGCGGAATATGGGGCGAAATTTTTCGACCACGTCAGCAACGAGCAGAGTGCCGCTCCCCGCACCCTCGTCGTGCACGAGGTAATGGGGCGCCATTGCGGCTGGCTGACGGCTGCCACCGCCCGCGCGTATATCCAGATGACCGAAGACAAGGAATTCGTCGACGGCTTCATGATGAACGCCAGGATGAAGAATATCGACGGCCTCTACCTGCCGGAAACCGCCTTCAACCTGGAAGCCGAGGCCGAACGGCTGCGCGCGATCATGGACAAGGCCGGCTTCGTCACCCTGTTCGTCAGCGAAGGCGCCTGCCTCGACGCCGTCGTCGCCGAGCGTGAAGCCTCCGGCGAACCGGTCAAGCGCGACGCCTTCGGCCATGTCAAGATCGACACCATCAATGTCGGCGGCTGGTTCTCCAAGCAGTTCGCCTCGCTGCTCGGGGCAGAACGCGCAATGGTGCAGAAATCGGGCTATTACGCCCGTTCCGCACCTGCCAACCCCGACGACCTCAGGCTGATCCAGGGCATGGTCGATCTGGCTGTGGAAAGCGCTCTCAACAAGGTCTCCGGCGTCACCGGCCATGACGAGGACCAGGGCGGAAAATTGCGTACGATCGAATTCCCCCGCATCCGCGGTGGCAAGCATTTCGACACCTCGGCAAAGTGGTTCGGCGAGGTGATGGATGCCATCGGCCAGAAATGGTCGCCGGCGGCCTGACCACGCCCGACAAAACCTGTTGACGGCTCCGTTTGTTCGTGGCTCCCTCGCCGGGACGCCAATTCGCAAACGGGGCCTTCATGTCGATCGAACACTGGCTGGCTTTTGTCGCCGCATCCGCCATTCTCCTGGCCATACCCGGCCCGACCATTCTTCTGGTGATTTCCTATGCGCTGGGGCATGGACGCAAGGTGGCCGCGGCAACGGTCGCGGGCGTGGCGCTTGGCGATTTCACGGCGATGACCGCCTCCATGCTTGGCCTTGGCGCCCTGCTCTCGACATCGGCCACGATCTTCACCGTCCTGAAATGGGTCGGCGCCGCCTATCTCGTCTGGCTCGGCATCAAGCTGTGGCGGGCACCGATCGTCGCCGAGGCCGCAGATGGCAGCCTGCCTTCCGTCACCGCGGAAAAACCCGGGCGGATTTTCCTGCACACCTATATCGTCACGGCGCTGAACCCGAAGAGCATCGTCTTCTTCGTCGCCTTCCTGCCGCAGTTCCTCGATCCCGCCCGTCCCCTGTTCAACCAGATGCTGATCTTCGAAGTGACCTTCCTGACGCTCGCGACGCTCAATGCGACCGGTTACGCGCTGCTGGCAGCGGCTGCCGGAAAGACGATCCGCAAGCCGAAAGTCCAGGCCATCGTCAACCGGACAGGCGGCTCCCTGCTGATCGGCGCCGGGCTTTTGACGGCCGGCATGAAGCGGGCAACGGCCTGAAAAATCCGTCCGCGCTTGCGGTCGATTGCCCCATGGGTTAATGGAGTTCCCCAAATGGCGGCTTCTAGCTGCTGATTTGCGGGGGCTGCGGGGCCTGACAGCACGAAAGCGACAGCATGGCTAGACATCGTTTTTCCGTTTCAAAACCGGCTCTTACGGCCTGCGCGTTGATCTCGGCTGCTCTTGCGGCCGGTTGCTCCAGCGTCGAGCGAACACCGATGGAACAGTTGATGGCCGTGCAGACTGCCATGCCGGTTGCAAAGCCGGGCACGGAGATGACGGCCTATGCCCTGCCGACGCCGGATGGAGCGGCCACCGCGACAAGCGCTGCCCTTGCCGCCGAGACGGCGATGATGAACCCTGCGGAAGCGAAGCCAGTCGATACGGTCGCGGCCGATGTGTCGACAACGCCGCAGGCTTCCGCATCCGCGCAGGCGGCAACGCCGCCCGCCTTGCCTGAAACCGCAAATGCCCTGGTTCCGACCAAAGGCGATCGCACGCAGCAGATACCGCCGGGCCTCATGATGGGCGCCGCCATGGATTCGGATTTCGATACCGGCGAACCGGTCGGGCTCGAGACATTGGTCGCCAGGAACATGATCGTGCCGATGGCAAAGCCGACGCTTGGCGAAAAGGCCTATGCCGCGGCCAAGGCCATCCCCGCCTCGCTCGGCCTCGTTGAAAAGCCGACGAGCTCCCGTCCGGAACTCGATCGCCTGATCGCCTATTATGCCAAGCTGAACAATATCCCGGAAGAGCTGGTTCATCGCGTCGTGAAGCGCGAAAGCACCTATAATCCGCGCGCCTATAACAGCGGCAATTACGGACTCATGCAGATCCGCTACAACACCGCCAAGGGGCTCGGATATACCGGAACGGCCGAAGGCCTGTTCGACGCCGAAACCAATCTGAAATACGCCACCAAATACCTGGCCGGCGCCTGGATGGTGGCCGACAACCAGAATGACGGCGCCGTCAAGCTCTATGCGAGCGGCTATTATTACCATGCCAAGCGCAAAGGCCTGCTCGAAAAGCTCGGCATGAAATAGGCGCGAGCCGCGCCCTCCACATTCCCTACGCGATCAATCGACCGCCTCGACGATCCTGGCTTGCAACAGGCGCGCATCGTAGCCGCTGCGCGACGGGGTGAGGCCGAGCCGCACCACGGCCAGACCGAGCGAGGGCACCAGCATCATCGTCTGTCCGTCATGCCCCTGAAGCCAATAGGCGTCATCGGGCAGCGGCGGCCCTTCCCCCTTGCCGAACTTCGTCCACACCTGCCCTGCCCCGTAGCGACCGCCGGATGCCTTGGTGGGCGTATGCATGAATGCGACAAAGCCTTCCGGCAATATCCGCTCGCCGTTCCAATTGCCGTCCTGAAGCAGGAAAAGCCCGAATCGCGCCCAGTCCCGCGCCGTCGCATACATATAGGAGGAGCCGACGAAGGTGCCGTGCGCATCCGGCTCCAGCACCGCGCTTGCCATGCCGAGCGGACGGAACAGGGCAGCGCGCGGAAAGGTCAGCGCCTCTCTTACACTGTCGAACGTGCTCATCCACAGCCGCGACAGGATCGCGGAGGTGCCGCTTGAATAGCTGAAGCGCTGGCCGGGTTCCGCCTCCAGCGGCTTCTCCGCGGCAAAGGCGGCCATGTCGCCCTCCAGATAGAGCATCCGGGTGACATCCGTGACGTCGCCATAATCCTCGTTGAATTGAAGGCCGCTCTGCATGGCCATGAGATCGGCAAGCGCGATCTTGCTGCGCTGGTCATTGCGCCATTGCAGCAGAAGCTCGGTCCGGTCGAGCGCCATCTCGCCGTCACGGATGCGAAGCCCCACCAGCGCGGCCGTCACCGATTTGGTCATCGACCAACCGAGAAGCGGCGTGGCGTGGCTGAACCCCTTGCCATAGTCCTCGGCGATGATCCGGCCGTCCTTGACGACGACGATGGCCCGCATGCCGGGACCGGCGAGCTGCGTATCGGCCACCAGCGCCTGCACCGCCGGAACGACGGCCGTGCCACTGCCATCCGGCCAGGATTTCGCTTCGTCCAGTTGCAACGGCCTGCGGCGAAGCTGGCGGTTTCCGGGAAAGGCCGCGAACTCCCCCTGGGTAACATTGGTGCAGCCGAGTCCTTCGCGATAGATTGCATGGCCCGGCGCGGCGAACCCGAACATGCGCGCCGTCACCGTCTTGCGGGTCTCGTCCACCGATATGCGCACCAGCCGCAGAAGCGGGTGTCCGGGTGCCTGGACATCCTCAGCAAGGACCGCGTCGGCGTCCCGGCCGGCAATGAAGACATTGGAGCAGACGATCTTTGCCGCATAGCCATCGCCGACGCTCAGGAGCTCCGGCGGTGCAACGACCAGCCAGCCGACGACGCCCGCAATGGCGGTCGACACCGATCCCGCAAGCCATAACCATTTCCTGCCCATATGCACTTCCCTGCTTTACTGCCGCCAGCAAAACAGGATTCTCGGTTTTTAGAAAGGCTTGATCGCAATCACTTTGGCGAGATAGGGCTCTAACCCATTGAGACGGCCGCGATCTTCTGCGGCTCGCGCTTCAAAATCGCCATTGCCTCCTGCGCGGAAACCGGCCGGGAAATCAGGAAACCCTGGGCTTCCGAAGCACCGAGTGCCCGCACGAACTCCATCTGCCCCTCGGTTTCGATCCCCTCGATCGTGGTCGATACCTGAAACGTGTTTCCGAGCTGCAGGATGATATCGACGAGTTCGGCATCGCGCTGATTGCCCATCATCGAGCGCGTGAAGGACCGGTCTACCTTGAGCTGGTCGAGCGGGAACCGCCTCAGATTGTTGATCGAGGAGAAGCCGATGCCGAAATCGTCGAGCGCGATGCGGACGCCATGGGCGCGCAGTTCGGTAAGACTGTCGCTGATGATGGCGGCATCGACGGAGAAAATCGATTCGGTAACCTCGATCGTCAGGCGTCCGGGCGCAAGGCCGGCCTCGGCCAGGCAGGCCTTTACATGCGCAACGAAGGCGCGATCCTTGAACTGGTCTCCGGCGACATTGACGGCCACGCCGGTCGGCGCCGGCCAGCGCGCGGCCTCCAGGCAGGCCGTCCGAACCACCCAGTTGCCGATCGGCAGGATCAGGCCGGTCTTCTCGGCGGCACCGATGAACCGGTCCGGCGGAATGATGCCCTTTTGCGGATGCCGCCAGCGAATCAGCGCCTCGAAGGAGCGGATGGCGCGGCTTTCGATGCCGACGATCGGCTGGTATTCGAGAAAGAACTCGCCGGCCGCCAAGGCCCGAGAAAGATCATATTCGATCTCTCCCTTCCGCGTCGCCTCCACGGCCATATGCGGTTCATAGACCCTGTGGCTGTTGCCGGCGATTTCCTTGGCTTTGTAGAGCGCGAGGTCAGCCCGCTTGAGCACCGCCGACATCGAGCGGTCGTCCGGTTCGATATAGGCGACACCGACACTGCCGCCCGTCCAGAATTGCGCGGCGGAAAGCTGGAAGGGTTCGGCAAACAGGTTCTTGATGGTCAGGCAGATGTCTTCGATCTTGCCGTCGGAAGGCGTGCCGGCAATAACGATGACGAATTCGTCGCCGCCTAGCCGATAGACAGTGGCGGTTCCCGCCATCGCCTCGATCAACCGTTGCCCGAGCGCCACCAGCAATTCATCGCCGGCATCGTGCCCCATGGAATCATTGACGAACTTGAAGCGGTCGAGATCAAGGAGCAGCAGCGCGCTGCGATCCCCAACCGCCGAGCCACCGGACAGCCGGTCGCGAATGTCGCGCTCCAGCGCGAAGCGGTTGGCCATGCCGGTCAACTGGTCGGTGTGCACGATGCGCGACAGATTTTCCTCGGTCCGGCGGCGCAGGTCGAGTTCCCGCACCAGCCGGCTGCGGCAGGCTCCCCATTGATGGAACAGCATTCCGCCGACAAGCGGCATGACACCGGCGGCGATCACCGCCGAAGCCGGCATTCCATTGGCCCAGAGCCCGCCGGACGTTTGCGCCAGCCGATCATAGAAGATGCACAAAGCCGGGGAAAGCGCCCCGATTGCTGCGCCGGCGACGGCATAGCATCGCTCCGATTTCGGCAAAATAGCTTTCAACATCATGCTAGCGCCTCGAAGAAGAGGGCTTATTTAACATGTACAAACTTAATCAATTCTTATGGATGAGAATTCACATAAGCGCGCCGTCATGAAAGTGTAGCGTGCATGCCTTAGAAGCTCGCCCATCGTCAACGGATGGCAGGCTTACATGACCGATCTCGCCCCCGATGCAGGCTATCGCACCTCAAATCACAAATTGAAGACCGCGCTGGTCCAGCACGCCGCGCTGACGCCGGCCGGGCTTTCCGAACGGGTCTTTGGACTGCTCTTTTCAGGTCTCGTTTATCCGCAGATATGGGAGGATCCGGCTGTCGATATGGAGGCGATGCAGATCCGCCCGGAGCATCACATCGTCACCATCGGATCGGGCGGCTGCAACATGCTCGCCTATCTGTCGGCAGCGCCCGAGCGCATCGACGTGGTTGATCTCAACGCCCATCATGTGGCGCTCAACCGACTGAAGCTTGCGGCCTTCCGCCATCTGCCGGGACATCCGGACGTGGTGCGCTTCCTCGCGCGCCATGATCTTCAAAGCAATATCCACGCCTATGATCTGTTCATCGCGCCGAAACTCGATGCCGCGACACGCCGATACTGGAATGCCCGCGGCCTGAACGGGCAAAGACGCATCGCGGTTTTCGGCAGGAACATCTATCGCACCGGCCTTCTCGGCCGCTTTATCGGCCTTGGCCATCTTATCGCCCGGCTGCACGGCGTCGATCCGCGCGGCCTCGCCGAGGCCCGGTCAATGCGCGAACAAAGGCGGTTCTTCGACGAGCGCCTGGCGCCGCTGTTCGAGCGGCCGCTGATCCGCTGGATCACCCGTCGCAAAAGCTCGCTCTTCGGGCTGGGGATCCCGCCGCAGCAATTCGATGCGCTGGCAAGCCTGAGCGACGAAAGATCGCTTGCCCACGTCCTGCGGCAGAGGCTCGAAAAGCTCGCCTGCCACTTCCCGCTGAAGGAAAACTATTTTGCCTGGCAGGCCTTTGCCCGCCGTTACCCCCTGCCGCAGGAGGGCGAGCTTCCGGACTATCTGCAGGCCGGCCGTCACGAGACGATCCGCGCCAATACGGAGCGCGTCCGCGTCCATCAGGAAAGCATCACCACCCTCCTGGCCGGAAAAATGGCAGGGTCGGTCGATCGCTACGTGCTGCTCGACGCGCAGGACTGGATGTCCGACGCGCAGTTGGACGCATTGTGGACGGAAATCAGCCGCACGGCCGCAGAGGGCGCCATGATCATCTTCCGCACCGCTGCCTGCGCCAGCCTTGTCGAAGGCCGCGTCTCGCCGGCCCTGCTTTCGCAGTGGCACTATGAGGCCGATCGTTCGCAGGCGCTCAACCTGAAGGATCGGTCGGCGATCTATGGCGGATTTCATATCTACCGGAAGGCCGCATGACGGCCGTCGACGACAGATCGCGCGAGCATGCCCACCGCATGGACCGGATGTACCGCCTCCAGCGGCACATCTATGATGCGACGCGCAAATATTATCTTCTCGGCCGTGATACGGCGATCCTCGGGCTCGACATTCCCGCCGGCGGCAGCGTGCTGGAAATCGGCTGTGGCACCGGCCGCAATCTGGCGCTGACAGGCCGACGATTTCCCCGCGCCCGGTTGTTCGGGCTCGATATCTCGGCGGAGATGCTGATCTCCGCACGGGCGAAACTGGGCGAGACATCCGGCGCGGTCCTGCGCATCGCCGACGCGACCGATTTCGACGCGGGCGATTTCGGCGAAACAGGCTTCGACCGCATCCTCATTTCCTATGCGCTGTCGATGATCCCGGACTGGGAAGGGGCAATCGAGGCCGCCGTCGCGGCGCTCAATCCGGGCGGCTCGCTCCACATCGTCGATTTTGGCCAGCAGGAGTGCCTGCCGCCTCTCTGCCGGCGGGTCCTGCAGGCCTGGCTGAAGCGGTTCGACGTCACCCCGCGCGATAGGCTGCAGACGGTCCTTGCCGATCAGGCCTCAAGGCTCGGCGGCTCGATCGGGTACCGCGCGATCGGTCGCGGCTATGCCTGGCTTTTCATCCTGCGCCGCCCCGCCGGTGCGCCGCCGTAAGCCCCACGTAATGATCTTGATTGATAGTCGATGAAGCTGCGGTATCGCCTGTTTCGCGATTGCGGCATCGCTTTGACAATTGCCGCTTGAAACTAACTCATTTTTTACGATGATATGATGGAAATGAGGCAAGGGCCTCCGGGGAATTCACATCAGCGGATATCATCGTGTGAGGCAGCACAATCGATCGTTTCGGAACGGGGACCTCATGCGCCGGCTATACCTGGCTCTTCTGCCTATCCTGACGCTTCTTGCCGGCTGCACCTCGACGGATTACGATCTCGTTTCCACCGCATCCATTCCGCCAAAATTCCAGGACAAGGATCCGCAGGATTTCGGCCAGCGCACGCCGCATCACCACACCATCCACGGCATCGACGTCTCGAAATGGCAGGGCGATATCGATTGGGGCAAGGTGAAGGCGTCCGGCGTCTCCTTTGCCTTCATCAAGGCGACCGAAGGCAAGGACAGGATCGATGCGAAGTTCAGCGAATACTGGCCACAGGCCCGTGCCGCCGGCCTGCCCTATGCGCCCTACCATTTCTATTACTTCTGCTCGACCGCCGACCAGCAAGCGGACTGGTTCATCGCCAATGTACCGAAAAACGCAGTCCAGCTGCCGCCGGTGCTCGACGTCGAATGGAACAGCGAATCCAAGACCTGCCGCTACCGCCCCTCGCCATTGACCGTGCAGACGGAGATGAAGCGCTTCATGGACCGGCTGGAGCGACACTACGGAAAGCGACCCATCATCTATACGTCCGTCGATTTCCACCGCGACAATCTCGTCGGGCAGTTCAACGATTATCATTTCTGGGTCCGCTCGGTCGCGGCGCATCCGACCGAGATCTATCCGGAGCGCCGCTGGGCCTTCTGGCAATATACCAGCACCGGCGTCATTCCGGGCATTGGCGGCAATACTGACATCAACGTCTTTGCCGGCTCGAAGAAGAACTGGACCAGTTGGGTGGCAGCGGTCTCGAAAGCCCGCGAACAGGCCTCGAATTAGGCCTTTCGAAGGTGCCGGTTTCTTCTTTCCGCCCCATTGGCGTGCGACAGCGGCCGCTATGAGTTTCAAACCGAGAACGGCCCGTTTTCCGGGCCATGCCGTGTTCCTCCCGGGACGGCGGCACGACAGCAAGGACTTGCGATGACACGCGGCACACTGCGCTCCCTTTTTTCATTCGGCTTCCTCACACTCGCCACGGGCGCGCTCGCACAGCAGCCGGCGGCGCCTTGCGGTGGCGATCTCGCGACATTCCTCGAGGGCGTGAAAGCCGAGGCGGTGGCCAAGGGCATTCCGGTGCAAACCGTCGAGCGCGCATTGGCCGGCGCGGCGATCTCGGAAAAGGTGCTTAGCCGCGACCGGGCACAGGGCGTCTTCAAGCAGAGTTTCACAGAATTTTCAGAACGCACCGTCAGCAAGGCGCGGCTGAATATCGGCGCCAAAAAGATGAAGGAATATGCCGCCGTCTTCCAGCGCGCGGAAAAGGAGTTCGGCGTCCCGGCGCCGGTGATCGCCGCCTTCTGGGCGATGGAGACCGATTTCGGCGCCGTGCAGGGCGATTTCAACACCCGCAACGCGCTCGTCACGCTGGCCCATGACTGCCGCCGCCCGGAAATGTTCCGCCCGCAGCTGATCGCGGCCATCGAGATGGTCCAGCATGGCGACCTCGACCCGGAAACGACCACGGGCGCATGGGCCGGCGAAATCGGGCAGGTCCAGATGCTGCCGGAAGACATTATCGCACAAGGCATGGACGGCGACGGCGACGGCCATGTCAACCTCAAGCAAAGCTCCCCCGACGCCATCCTGACGGCCGCGAAATTCATCAAGAGCCTTGGTTTCGTCGCAGGCCAGCCCTGGATCCAGGAGGTTAAGCTGCCGGAAAACCTGCCCTGGGAAAAGACCGGGCTGCAATCGGGCATGACGGCGGGTGACTGGTTCGCGCTCGGCGTCGCGCCACGCGACGGCAACACCGCCTTCGCCGACCTGCCTGCCTCCGTCGTCGTGCCGCAGGGACGCCGCGGCGTCGCCTTCATGACCTACCCCAATTTCAATGTCTATCTGGAATGGAACCAGTCCTTCATCTACACGACATCGGCCGCCTATTTCGCCACGCGGCTGGCCGGCGCCCCGCCCTATGAGGCGGGTTCGCCCGAACCGGGGCTGAGCGACGAGGGCATGAAAACGCTCCAGGCCAAATTGCAGGCCAAGGGGCACGATGTCGGCAAGATCGACGGTATTCTGGGCTCCGGCACGCGCGCCGCTCTGCAGAAAGAGCAGCAGCGCCTCGGCCTGCCCGCCGATGGCTGGGCGACGGAAGGCATTCTCAACGCCCTTTGATATCCGCACCGCTGTCCCGACGTTGCGCGTTTGCGCGGCGCCGGTGGTGGCGCGCCTTGCGGAAGGCGCGATAGCGCAGTTTCAGCAGCCGCCGGGCGCCGGCAAGCGCCGCCCTGTGCCTCGACAATTCGCGAAGTTCGCCTGCATAGGCAACGGAAAAGGCCTTGCGATAGGTCGACAGATGTTCGGAAGCGATATTTTCCAGCCGGTGCATCATGCTGACCCAGAGCGGCGATACCAGCAGCGAAACGGCAGTGACCGCGATCGCCACCTTGTAGGTATCGAACTGGAGCACGCCGGCGCCAAGGCCGGCGGCCGCCAGCACAAAGGAAAACTCGCCGATCTGCGCCATCGACAGGCCGGCGACCAGCGCCACATGCGGCGATGATCCGGTCTTTCGCAACAGGAAGATGTTGAGGACCGTCTTGGCGGCGATCACGATCAGGGCGGCGCTCAGAACCGTCCAGAAATTCTCGCCGACGAAGGCAAGGTCGATCAGCAGGCCGATCGACAGGAAGAAAACCACCAGCAGCACGCTCTGGATCGGCTCGATGACGGGAATGATACGGCTGCGCAGGGTGGAATTGCCGATCACGATACCAGACAGGAAGGCGCCATAGGCCGGCGACATCCCGGCTATGCCCGAGATCGCGGCCGCGCCGAAACAAACTGCAAGCCCGCCCAGCGCCAGAATCTCGACCTTGTCCTCGACGGTCTCGCTGAACGGGACGCGCAGCTTGCCATGGCGGCCGAACCACCAGAGCAGCGCCGCCAGCAGGCCGATGGCGATCAGCATCTTGACGACGATCGTGCCGATCTCGAGCGTCTCGCCGCCAAGGCTGGAGACCAGGATCAGCATGGGCACCACAGCGATATCCTGCGCGATCAGCACGCCGACGGCGATCCGGCCGGTGTCGCTGCGCAATTCTCCCATGTCCTCCAGCATCTTCATGGCGACGACGGTAGACGACATGGCGATGACGAAACCGAGGATCAGCCCTTCCGCCAGGCTCGCCCCGGTGATCAGGCTGATCAGCCCGGCGGCGAAAAGGGCAGCGACGATCTGGCCGCCGGCAACCGGCACCGCCTGGCGCAGGCTCAGCACGAAAGCCTTGATCGACAATTCCATGCCGACGAAGAACAAAAGCACCACCACGCCCATTTCAGCAAGAAGCGTGACATTGCCGCTACTGGAGATCAAACCGAGCCCGGTTGGCCCGAGCGCAATACCGGCCAGGATGAAGCCGACCAGCGGCGGCTGGCGCAGCCGCAGGAACCCCAGCCCCAGAAAGGCCGCGACGGCAATCACGATCGCGATGGAGATCAGTCCCTGCCCGTCATGTGCGGCACCCGCAGCCGCATGCGTGGTGACAGAATGGGTCGTCGTCAAAAATGTTGTCAGGGGCTCCAGCAGATCGTCCTTCGTTTCCATGGGAGACATCGAGAATCGGGTGGCGAAACCATTCCGCGAACTCTAATCTCCGCCATGATCCGAATGGGCGGGGCAAGGTCAAGTCGCATGCATGCAAAAATTGACGGCGTACAGAACCGGATGACCCTTGCCACCTGGGGGCTTCTGGTCTTGTTGGGGCTCATCTGGGGTGGCTCATTCTTCTTCGCCCGTATTGCCATCCAGCATGTGCCGGCCTTCACGCTCGTCCTTCTGCGGGTGGCGCTGGCGGCTCTTGCGCTGCATGTCTATATTCGCGGCCGCTACGACATCTACCGCGAATTGCGGGCCCGCTGGCGCCAATTCCTGCTGCTGGGGCTGGTCAACAACGCGATCCCCCATACCCTCATCTTTCTCGGTCAGACGGAGATCGGCGCCGGCCTTGCCGCTATCCTCAATGCCACGACGCCGGTCTGGACTGTGCTGATCGCCAATGCGATGACCCAGGACGAGAAACTGAGCATCGCCAAGATTGCCGGCTGCCTGCTCGGGCTTGCCGGAACGGCGGTGCTGGTCGGCCCCAGCGCCCTGCCCGGCCTCACAAGCACGGATGGCGGCATCCCTCTCTGGGCGCTCCTGTTTCCGGTTGTTGCAGCCGTCAGCTACGGTTTTGCCGGAACCTACAGCAAGCGCTTCCGCGGGCTTGCGCCACCGGTGACGGCCGCGGGGCAGTTGACCGCCTCGGCGCTGATCATGCTGCCGCTGTCGCTGGTCGTCGATACGCCATGGCAATTGCCGGTTCCGCCGCTGACGACGATCCTTTCTGTGCTGGCGCTGGCGCTGGTCTCGACGGCCTATGCCTATATTCTGTTCTTCCGCATCCTTGGCCGGGCCGGAGCGACCAATACCTCGCTCGTCACCCTTTTGGTGCCGCCAAGCGCCATCCTGCTCGGCTTCCTGTTCTTAGGGGAAACGCTCCAGCCGACCGACATGGCCGGCATGCTGCTGATCACGATCGGGCTGGTCGTGCTCGACGGGCGCATCCTGCAGCGGCGAGCTGGAAATCGCGGAATCAGTTGATGCCGGAATGTGCCTTATCGGCCACTCACGGCAGGTTTCACTGCGTTACATTAACCGATTTGAAGACATTGTGAAAAAATTGTGGCGCGCCAGAAAGAGTTTTTTCATCATGGAGTTAGGCCTGTGCATAACCATTTTTCCACCCCTAGATGCTGCATCGCAGCATAACTTTTCCTTTCGCGCGTGACATTTTCACCCTATCTTTTAATCGTCCACGCAAGGAGGGCCGGTTATGGGAATTACACATTCGTTGAATGTCCTCTTGATAAGTGCAGCGTTCGTATTCGTAGCGACCATGCTTTTCATCTGACGAGTACAAGACGAGCAGTTCAGTCGGTCACACAGGGACTTTTAATACACACATAAATTGCAGCAGCGACGGATAGAGGCTCTTTCAGGAGCGTAGTTCGCGGAAGTCTGCCGAAAATCAAAAAACCCTTGAAGCCGGCGGCTTCAAGGGTTTTTTCATTGAACGAACACCAATCAGGCGGCGGCCCCGGCCGATCGTTGCGCCGAGGCAGGTGCCCGGCGCTCGAAGCCGACGAGATCCAGGACGCCGGCGACAAGCGGCGAGCGGTTCATCGTATAGATATGAAAGTCGCGCAGGCCCCGGCGCGCCAGATCCACGATCTGTTCAGCAGCGATATGGGTCGCCTCCTTGAGACGCTCCTGTGGGCTCTCGTCCAGATGGGCGAGCCGCGCGATGATGGCATCGGGGACGCTCGCGCCGCACAGACCGGCAAATTTTCGCACCTGGGCCAGATTGTTGATCGGCAGGATGCCCGGCACGACAGGAATGGCAATGCCGGCGCGCCGCACGCGTTCGAGATAGCGCTCGAAATCGTCATTGTCGAAAAAGAACTGGGTCAATGCCCGCGTCGCGCCGCTGTCGACCTTTCGCTTCAGCATATCGATATCGGCATCGACATCGCGGCTTTCGGGATGTTTTTCCGGATAGGCGGAAACCGAAATCTCGAAATCGCCTCTTGCGCGGATCGCTGCCACCAGGGCGGCGGAACTTTCATAACCGCCCGGAAACGGCTCGTAGCAGGCGCCGATGCCGCCTTGCGGATCACCGCGCAGCGCCACGAAATGGCGCACGCCGCTGTCGATGAATTCGGTGACGATCGCATCGACCTCCACCTTGGTGGCGCCGACGCAGGTCAGATGCGCCGCCGTATTGGCGACGCCCATCTCATGGATCATCCGGCGCACGGCCGTCAGGGAGCGCGCCTTGGTGGAGCCGCCGGCGCCATAGGTCATCGTCACGAAATGCGGATCGAAAGCGCAGAGGTCTGCAGCGGTCTGGAAAAGTTGCGCCTCCATCTCGTCGGTCTTGGGCGGAAAATATTCGAAGGACAGCCGCAGATTGCCGCGCTCGGCCGGATAGAGAGTGTGGATCGCCATGTCATGCCCTCCCGGCACGGGCCAGCGCACGCGCGCCGGCGGATGCATCTGAGACTGCGGCCTGCCGGAGGTCGCGGGCAAGCCAGATGGTGACCGTCAATTGCCGGTCCATGTCCGTTTCCGGCTTGAGATCGACGACCTGCTCGACGCTCAGGCCCGCCTTTTCCAGCCAGTCCGCCATCGTTTCGCGCGAAAAGCCGAGGCGCATATGAGCGTGCTCGTCGCGCAGATATTCCAGGGTGTGCGGGGCAAGATCGATGATCGCCAGGCGACCGCCCGGGGAAAGCATGCGGGCCGCCTCTGCAATTGCCGCATCCGGCTGCTGCAGGAAGTGCAGGACCTGATGGATGGTGACGAGGTCGAACTGGCGCCCGTCGAGCGGCAGATTGAAAATATCGCCGTGACGGATCGAGGCCTTTGTGATGCCGGCGCGATCAAGATTGGCGCGGGCCACCGCCAGCATGTCGCGGCTGGCATCGACGCCGACCCCACGCTCGTAGATGCCCTCGAACAACTGCAGGATACGGCCGGTGCCCGTGCCGAGATCGAGAAGGCCATCGACGGCCTCCGAGCCGACAACGGCCTTGAGTGCCGCCTCGACATCCTCCTCACGGACATGCAGCCGGCGCAGTTCATCCCATTCGGACGCGTTGCGGCTGAAATAGGCCTGCGCCTTTTCCGAGCGCGCATGCTTGAGCGTCGAAAGCCTTTCGGCATCCCGCTTCAACACGGCATCACCGCCATCGGCAACCAAAAGGAGGTCGCGCACCAGCGCGACGCCCGATCCTTCCCCCTTAAGGCGGAAATAGGCCCAGGCACCTTCCTGATAGCGATCGATCAGGGCGACTTCGGCCAGGAGCTTCAGATGGCGGGAAATCCGTGGCTGCGATTGGCCGAGAATTTCGGTAAGATCGGTGACGGTAAGATCCCCGGCGGCAAGAAGAGCCAGGAGCCGCAGGCGCGTCGGCTCGCCGGCGGCCTTCAGAATATCGACCAGTTCGTCCAGTCCCAGACCCGGTTCCGCAGCCATTCACACACCTCATCAACACATAAAGATATGTTTATGTGATTTTCCTGTCGCCTGCAAGATGAAATATGTCGGAGACCGCTCCTCCAAAACGAAAAGGCGGCCACCAGGACCGCCTCTCCAACAGATATGCCGAATGACGCCATCCTTGATGGGCGGGCCCGACAAATTCAGCGCGTCAGCCGCTTGTAGCTGACCCGGCTCGGATTGACCGATTCTGGACCGAGGCGGCGGATCTTGTCCTTTTCGTAATCCTCGAAATTGCCTTCGAACCATTCGACATGGCTGTCGCCTTCGAAGGCGAGGATATGGGTGGCCAGCCGGTCGAGGAACATGCGGTCATGGCTGATGATGACGGCGCACCCGGCAAAATTCTCGAGCGCGATCTCGAGCGCCGCCAGCGTCTCGGTGTCGAGGTCGTTGGTGGGTTCGTCGAGCAGAAGCACATTGCCGCCGTTCTTCAGCATCTTGGCGAGATGGACGCGGTTGCGCTGGCCGCCCGAGAGATTGGCGACCTTCTGCTGCTGGTCGCCGCCCTTGAAGTTGAAGGCCCCGCAATAGGCGCGCGAGTTCATGTCGAACTTGCCCAGCTTGATGACTTCGGCACCGCCGGAGATTTCCTCCCAGACGGTCTTGTCGCCGTCGAGCGCATCGCGGCTCTGGTCGACATAGCCGAGCTTGACCGAATCGCCAACGCGGAAGGAGCCGCTGTCCGGCTTTTCCTGGCCGGTGATCATCCGGAACAAGGTCGTCTTGCCGGCGCCGTTCGGACCGATGACGCCGACGATGCCGCCGGGCGGCAGCTTCAGCGTCAGGTCCTCGATCAGGACGCGGTCGCCATAGCCCTTGGTGATGTTCTCGGCCTCGATGACCACCTGGCCAAGCCGCTCGCCGACCGGGATGATGATCTGCGCGTCGCCCGGGCGCATCTTGTCGGCGGCTTCGACCAACTCGTCATAAGCCTTGATGCGGGCCTTCGATTTCGACTGGCGTGCCTTCGGGCTGGAAGCGATCCACTCCTGCTCGCGGCTGATTGCCTTCTGGCGCGAGGCATCCTCGCGATTTTCCTGCTGCATGCGCTTGGCCTTGGCCAGCAGATAGGCCGAGTAATTGCCCTCATAGGGAATGCTGCGGCCGCGATCGAGCTCGAGAATCCAGCCGGTGACATTGTCGAGGAAGTAGCGGTCGTGGGTGATCATCATCACGGCGCCCGGATATTGACGCAGATGATTTTCAAGCCAGCCGATGGTTTCGGCGTCCAGATGGTTGGTCGGCTCGTCGAGCAGCAGAAGGTCGGGCTTCGACAGGAGCAGCTTGCACAGCGCCAGCCGGCGGCGCTCGCCGCCCGACAGGCTGGTGACATCGGCGTCGCCCGGCGGGCAGCGAAGCGCGTCCATCGCCATTTCCACCTGGCTTTCGAGATCCCAGAGGTTCTGCCCGTCGATGATGTCCTGAAGCCGTGAGCCCTCTTCCGCCGTTTCGTCGGAATAGTTCATCATCAGCTCGTTGTAGCGCTCGAGGATGGCGGTCTTGTCGGCCACGCCCTCCATGACGTTTTCCATCGCCGTCTTCGTCGGGTCGAGCTGCGGCTCCTGCGCGAGATAACCGACGGTCGCGCCTTCCGCCACCCACGCCTCGCCGGTATATTCCGTGTCGAGGCCGGCCATGATGCGCAGCACCGTCGATTTGCCGGCGCCGTTGGGGCCGAGGATACCGATTTTGGCGTCCGGGTAGAAGGACAGATTGACATTCTCCAGCACCTTCTTGGCGCCGTAGGACTTGTTCAGCCCGGACATATGATAGATGAATTGACGTGCCATAGAGAGACTGCTCCGAGGGAATGGAATTTTGCCCGCTATGTAGGCGAATTATCCCCTGGGAGCAATGAAGAAACCGGCTCCAGCCACGCCATTCACTGAATGCCGGCCATATCGACGATCCCCTTGCCGCATTTGAAATCGGTGCTGCCGGCGGCAAGGATCAGGCCGGAAAGGCCGGTGCCGGCGGAAAGATCGCCGGCAAGTCCGATCGTCAGGCCGGTGATGACGCTACGCGCACCTGCCTTCCGGCAGCGCATCCGCACCCGCTCGCCGGCTCCCTTGCCGAAGCTTGCATCGAAGGCTTGCTTGATCTCGGTCTCCGTTACCTGATTGCCAATGCGCCCGGCAAACAGCGCCTGCACCGCGGACCGGTTGAGTTCGTCAAGGAGCGAGAGCTGCCGGGTGAAATAATCCTGTGCCGTACCGCCCTGGCAAGTGCCGCTGCGCAACCATTGATGCCGGTCGAGACCGGATTGCGTTCCGGGCATGGCGATCAGCAGCCTTGCGGCAATATCCTCGTCCACAGCCGGCTTCGGCAGGTCCAGCCAGTTGCCCTTGCGGTCGAGGGCTCGCATATCGGCGGCCACGCCGCAGTAGCTCTTCTTCATCGGCCACAGGCCATGCAGGGAAAAATGCGTCGCATCATACCGCTGCGCCTTTTGTCCGGAACATTCCTTGCGATCCGGCCGCGTTTCGCAGAATCCGGGCTGCCAGCTGACGGCCAGGATATGTTCGGTCCTTCCTTTCAGCGAGGCCGCCGTCTCCTGTGCGAGGCATGGACCGGCAGCCATTATAAGCATCATGACTAGGCCGAGCCGACGCCAAAGCAAGACCGGTCGTATTTTGAATTTCCCCCTCATTGCCCTTCCTCCACAAGAACAAAACAAGATCATTAAAGGGTGAAAACGGGAATATTGCAACTCTCAATTTGCATCCGACGGATATTTTCTGACCTGATGCGAAACAAGCACAAAGCCGCGATTGCCTTTGCCTGACAAATCAAGTTGATAAATGGATAGGCGCGGAAACCTCGCTTGTGGAGGATTGGGGTGTTTGCCAAGGTCGAGACGTTTGATAGCCCGAGCGGCGCCCGCCTTGCCTGGCGCTTTCAGCCCGCGGCGGCGTCCGAACAGGGCGTGCTGATGATCAGCCACGGATTGTCGGAGCACGCCGCCCGCTACGAGCGCTTTGCCGGCTTCATGGCCGAGCGCGGCTTCCACGTCTATGCGCATGACCATAGGGGCCATGGCGCCACCCGTGCAGCCGATGCGCCGCTTGGCCGCTATGCCGCTGAGGGCGGCGTCAAAAAAGTGCTTTCCGATGTTCGTGCGATGCGGGACCTGGCCGCCGGCCGGCATCTGGGGCTGCCGCTCATCCTGTTCGGCCATTCCATGGGCGGCCTGATCGCGCTCAATGCGGCGGAAGAGGATCCTCTTCTCTATGACGGTCTTGCGGTGTGGAATTCGAATTTCAACCCGGGCTCAGCCGGACGCGCCGCGCAGGTCATCCTCGCTATCGAGAAGATGCTGAAAGGCTCCGACGTTCCGAGCGGCCTGCTGCCGAGACTGACATTCGGAGCCTGGGGCAAGTCGGTGGCCAATCCGAAGACGGACTTCGACTGGCTGTCGCATGATGCGGCCGAAGTCGAAAAATATGTCGACGACCCGCTCTGCGGCTTCGATGCCAGCGTCTCGCTGTGGATCGACCTGTTCGACCTTACATTTTCCGGCGCAAGAGCGGAGCGGCTGCGCAGGCTTCCTCGCGCGCTTCCAATCCATCTTGTCGGCGGCGGCGAAGACCCGGCCACCAACGGCGGACGGGAAATCCGCTGGCTGGCAAAGCGCCTCCAGGCTCTCGGCTTTTCCCGCGTCAGCACGCGGGTCTATCCCACCATGCGCCACGAAACGCTCAACGAGATCGATCGTGACGGCGCCATGGAAGAGTTTGCGAACTGGTGCCTGACGGTCGCTCGAGAGCGGCGGCAGGTGCCGGCATGACCACGATCTCCGCAACAGGCCAAGCGAACGGCAGGGACGGCGATATCTCGTTCGGCCTGGTGCTGATGGTGATCTCGGTGCTGATTTCGCCGCTCATCGATATCTTCGCCAAGCTTGCGATCGCAACCGTCCCGGCGGCGCAGATCACCGCCGCACGGTTCGTCCTGCAGATCCTCTTTATCCTGCCGATCGTTCTCATGCGCGGCACGCTGTTCGATCTGACCTGGCGGAAAACCGGACTGCATATGCTGCGCGGCGGCCTTCTCGTTGTTACCATGATAACCTTCATCACCACACTGAAGGTCATGGAGGTGGCCGATGCCATCGCGATCTTCTTCGTCGAGCCGATCATCCTGACGATCCTCGGCAGCATCTTCCTCAAGGAAACCATCGGATGGCGGCGCTACACCGCCTGCGCCGTCGGCTTCCTCGGCGCCCTGCTGGTCATTCAGCCGAGCATGCAGGAGGTCGGCTGGATCGCGCTGCTGCCGGTCGTCTCGGCCTTCGGGCTTGCCGTCTTCCTGCTGATCACCCGCATGGTCGCGCAGAACGAGGATCCCTGGTCGATGCAACTCCATGCCGGCATCTGGGGCGCGGTCTTCTGCGGCATCATTCTTTATGCCGGCCAGGGCAGTGGTTCCGAGGTCTTCGATCCGGTCGTGCCGGACGTCACGGCGGCGTTCTACCTGCTCGGCGTCGGCGTCGCCGCCACCATTTCCGGCGTGCTCGGCGTCTATGCCTACCGGGCGGCCCCCGCCTCGGTTCTGGCGCCGCTGCAATATCTGGAGATCGTCTCGGCAACCATCTTCGGCTGGCTGGTCTTCCAGCATTTTCCGGATGCCCTGAAATGGCTGGGGATCGCGATCATCATCGCGTCCGGCCTCTACATCATCTGGCGAGAGCGCAGCATCGGAAAGAGTGCCGGCGTCGCGCCGGTATCGCCAACCATCTGACATTTTAAAGGACTTTGGAGGAATGAACATGAAGACAGGCGGACAATTGATCGTCGAAGCCCTGAAGGCAAACGGCGTCAAGCGGGTCTCCTGCGTGCCGGGAGAAAGCTATCTCGCCGTGCTCGACGCGCTGTATGATACCGATATCGAGGTTCTGGTGTGCCGCCAGGAAGGCGGCGCAGCGATGATGGCCGACACCTGGGGCAGGCTGACCGGCGAGCCGGGCATCTGCATGGTCACCCGCGGCCCCGGCGCCATGAACGCCTCGGCCGGCCTGCATATATCGAGGCAGGATTCGATCCCGATGATCCTGTTCATCGGCCAGGTCCAGCGCGACGCGCGCGAACGCGAAGCCTTCCAGGAAATCGAATATCGCCGCGCCTTCACCGAAATCGCCAAATGGGTCGGCGAGATCGATGACCCCGCCCGCATCCCCGAATTCGTCACCCGTGCCTTCGCGATCGCGACATCGGGGCGCCCCGGCCCGGTGGTGCTCACCCTGCCCGAGGACATGCTGACCCAGGAGACCGAGGCGCCGGCTGCCAAACCCTATATGCCAGTGGAAAGCCATCCGGGTCCTGCCCAGGTCAAGACGCTCGAAACGCTGCTTGCCCAGGCGGAGCGACCGATCGCCATTCTCGGCGGCACCCGTTGGAGCGAAGAGGCGGTCAGACAATTCCAGGATTTTGCCGAGCGTTTCGACCTGCCGGTCGGCTGCTCCTTCCGCCGGCAGATGCTGTTCGACCATCAGCATCCGAACTACGCCGGAGACGTGGGCATCGGCATCAATCCGGCGCTCGCCGAGGAAATCCGCAAGGCCGACCTCGTACTCCTGGTCGGCGGCCGCTTCTCCGAAATGCCCTCATCCGGCTATACGCTGCTGAACGTACCCTATCCGAACCAGACTTTGGTTCATGTGCATCCCGATCCGAGCGAACTTGGTCGTGTCTACCGCCCGGACCTGGCAATCGTCGCGGCACCCGCCGATTTCGCAGCCGCTCTTGAAAACGTGAAGCCGGAAAAAGCGCCGGCCTCACAGGGGCGCGCGGCAAAAATGCACCAGGCCTATCTCGCTTGGTCGACGCCGCCGGAAACGGGTCCGGGTCCGGTGCAGATGGGGCCGATCATGCGGTTCATCGAGGAAAACACCGCCGAGGACACGATCTTCACCAATGGCGCCGGCAATTACGCCACCTGGGTGCACCGCTTCCACCGGTTCCGCCGGTTCAACACGCAGGCCGCGCCGACCTCCGGCTCGATGGGCTATGGCCTGCCGGCCGCGGTCGCCGCCAAGCAGCTCTTTCCCGAGCGCGAGGTGATCTGCTTTGCCGGCGACGGCTGCTTCATGATGCACGGACAGGAATTCGCCACCGCCGTGCGCTACGGCCTGCCGATCATCACGGTGGTCGTCAACAACGGGATCTACGGCACGATCCGCATGCACCAGGAGCGGGATTATCCCGGTCGGGTCAGCGGCACCGATCTCACCAATCCGGATTTTGCCGCCTTTGCCCGCGCCTATGGCGGCCATGGGGAACTCGTGGAAAAGACGGAGGATTTCGCCGGCGCCTTCGAACGCGCCCGTGCGAGCGGAAAGCCATCGATCATCGAGATCAGGCTCGATCCGGAGGCGATCACGCCGACGCGCACGCTGAGCCAGATCCGGAACGGCTGATTGCCGAACGGTTCAGGCGACACGCGCCTTTATGGCGCGTGTCGCAATCATCAATTACGGATGGACCTTGTCTGCTGATAGACATTGGTCGAGCGGGCGCCGGAGCGGCAATAGCCGAGCATCGGCCGCTCGAAATCGTCAAGCGCGTCGACCATGCCGCTCACCGCTTCCGGCGTCACGCCCATCGGACCGACCGGGATATGGGTGATCGAAAGCCCGAGTTCGCGCGCGCGGGCGGCGATGGTTTCGAATTGCGGCTGGCCGGCCTCCTCGAAATCCGGGCGATGGCAGACGATCGACCGAAATCCCATCGCCTTGATCGCATCGAGGTCCTCGACGGAAATCTGTCCGGTGACCGAATATTCATCGTCGATCTGGCGAATGTCCATGGCTGTGCTTCCTCAAAAACAATGTCCGCCCTGATGTAGAACCACCGGCCGGATGCGTCAATTGCAAAGCCAGCGGTCAGGCGACTCGGAAAGCCAGCGCATAGTCGATCGCCTCCCCCGGCTGCAACAACGGCATTTCGCCGGCCGCCGAGAGTTCGGTCCGGCTTGCCAGGCGGTGCGAAACCGGTTCGATACTGATCACGTCGGCCGCGCCCCGCTGGCAGCGCCACATCTGCAGGAACGGCAGGGTCGCCGTAGAAAACCGGACGACCAGCGAGCGCCCGGACAGGGCGGCGAACGGTCCGAGAGCGATCTGCGCCCAGCCATCATCCGCCCCCGGCATGGCGGAAACGCAAAAATGCGCGCTTTCACCGTCGCCGAAGCGCCAGGATTGTTTTTCATCGCCAAACATGGACCCGCCGATATGCGTATCCTCGTCCAGAAGCCGGCCGGCGATATTCATGTGATACATCAGCATGGGTGCAAACGGCGTCTCGCCGATATTCGTGATCCGGTCCGAGAGTGCGACCTCGTTCGTATCGGCATCGATCGTCCAGCGTCGCGACATTCGCGCCATTGCGCCATCGGCAAGGCGAAGCTCCATCTCGGCCGCGCAGCCGGGCACCTCTCCCTCGGGTGCCATCCGCGAATGCGTGATCGCTGTTCCACAGAGGGAACCGTGCAGGGGATATTTGCCCCCCTCGCCCGCCGCAATCGGCTCGGGGTGGCGGATATGGTCCGGCCCGCAGGTGAAGAAGAAACCCTGCAGGGCATGATCGATGCGCCGGTCACCGTCGGAAGGAATGGTGACGCCGGGAGAGAGATCCACGCCATCGACGACAAAGGCGCCGATATCCAGCGCGGATTGCCGGTCGAGAAGAATTTGGACATCGTCGTCCCGGCCACTACTGCCGATCCTGATGGACATTTGCGCGTTCTCCACTGCTTCCGTTCCGGGAATCGGCTGGGTTCCTCACGCAAACCTAGCGTAAAGCGAGCCGCGCAACATCTCCTTCGAAAAGGAAAGGTTCGAATGAAAACGGGATTTTAGGGAACTGTTCATAATGAATTCAGTTTCTTCATATTACCGTCCTATTTGATTTGTACGCCCCGAGATCAACTGCCAGACAACAGGTTTACCGTGACGTTCGTTTCCAGTTCCGGCTTCGCCCTTTTCGCCGCCGTCAGCATGATCGCGCTTGCCCCCGCAGCGCAGGCACAGGATAGTTTTGGCCGCCTTCCGGCCGATGCCGTGCTTGTCACGCCGCGCGGCGAAATTCTCGACTATATTCCCGAGGCCGGCGAGGTGCAGATGATGCGCGACGGCCGCGGTCGTACCGTACTGGTCGATAGCTGGGGCAATGTCGTGGCAACCGTCATGGGGTCGGGACAGCGGCGCCAGGCCGAGCGCCGCCAATATGGAAACCGGGATTTCCATTCCGACCAGGGATACGGCTTTTCAGAACCCGGCGCCGTTACCGGCTCGATCCCCGATTTCCGCGATGTCCGCCCGCCGGGCGTCGAACGACAGGAATTGCCGGATGCCCTGCCGAACCTGCCCGATGAAAACGACATGGCCGCCCTGCCCCCCGAGGAAGCCATGCCTGAGCGCCAGTCCCTGCCGGCGGCGACCCAGATCGGCAAAAAATCGAGCGCCGAAATCACCGCCCTGCAGGTTTTCCTCGACCGCGAGGGCTTCTCTCCTGGCGTCATCGACGGCAAGAAGGGCTCCAACGTCAGCAAGGCGATCGAGGCCTGGCAGCAGGCGACCGGCGAAACGCTCGATCCCAACAATACCGAGGATATCCTGGAACGGCTGCGCTTTTCCGGCGGACTGCCGATCATCAGTTATACGATTACCGCGGCCGACGCCGCCGGTCCCTATGTCGCCTCTATCCCCGAGGACTACGCCCATAAGGCCGCCCTGCCGCATCTTTCCTTCACCGCGACGTCGGAAATGCTCGCGGAGAAATTCCACATGGACGAGGCCTATCTGCGCGAGCTCAATCCCGGCGTGGATTTTTCAGTGCCCGGCACCACCATCAAGGTAATCGAGCCCGGCCAGATGAAGAAGGGCAAGGTGGCGCGCATCGTCGCCGACAAATATCGCAAGCAGGTCTTTGCCTATGACGACGCCGGTGCGCTGATCGCCGCCTATCCGGCAACGATCGGCTCCTCCGACACGCCTTCCCCCTCCGGCACTGTCGAAGTCAGCCGCATCGCCTTCGATCCGGGCTACACCTATAATCCGAAGATCAACTTCAAGCAGGGCGAAAACGACAAGGTCCTGACCCTGCAGCCGGGCCCGAACGGCCCGGTCGGCACGGTCTGGATCGCGCTGTCGAAGCCGACCTACGGCATTCACGGCACACCGGAACCCTCCAAGATCGGCAAGACACAAAGCCACGGCTGCGTGCGCCTGACCAATTGGGATGCGACGGAACTCGCCAAGATGGTCAGTGTCGGCACCACCGTCGAATTCCTCGACTAAGTATCCGGTCGTTGCTGCCGGCCGCGCCGCCGGGTCATGACATCATCAGATATTGTCATTAAAAGACATTGCGGCGATGCTTTATCTGTCGGAGAAATGCAAGCCCATTCCGACTATGAGGACGCCTTGATGGCCGCCGAACGCTCCCTTCCCAATCTCTGGTTTGCCACGGCGCCGGCGGCGCCCGTTACCGCCGCGCTCTCGACCGACATCGTCGTCGATGTCGCTGTGATCGGCGGCGGCTTTACCGGCCTGTCAGCAGCCCTGCACCTTGCCGAAAAGGGCGTCAAGGTGGCGGTGGCCGAGGCGAAGACGATCGGCTTCGGCGGGTCCGGCCGCAATGTCGGCCTCGTCAATGCCGGCATGTGGACGAAGCCCAGGGACCTCATCGCGACGCTCGGCACGGATCGGGGCACCCGGCTTCTGCGGGAACTGGGCGATGGCCCGTCGCTGGTCTACCAGCTTGTCGAGAAACACGGCATGTCCTGCGAGGCGGTGCGCAACGGCACGCTGCATCTGGCCGTCGGGCCGGAAGGCTTGAAGGACATCGGCGACCGGGAAAGTCAATGGAAGGACTTCGGCGCGCCGGTCGAGGTCATGTCGGCCGACCGGACCCGGACGCTGACCGGGGCTGCAGGATTTGCCGGCGCCCTTCTCGACCGTCGGGCCGGAACGATCCAGCCGCTTGCCTATGCCCGCGGCCTTGCCCGCGCAGCCCTTGCCGCCGGTGCGCAGATTTACACGGATACCCCGCTAAGGTCGGCCGAGCGCAAGGGCGACCTGTGGAAACTGAGCGTCGGTGCAGGCACGATCACCGCGAAATCCGTCATCGTCGCGACGAATGCCTATGGCGACATGCTGAGCCAGACGCCCTGGACCGGCTATACGCAGGAACTGACCATCCTGCCCTATTTCCAGTTTGCCACCACGCCGCTTTCGGACAATCTAGCTGCGGCCATCCTGCCCGAGCGGCAGGGCTGCTGGGACACCGGCCTGGTGATGACCTCGTTCCGCATGGACCAGCAGAACCGCCTGATCTTTGGCAGTGTCGGACGCCTCGACGCGCTGGCTGAGGGGACGCACCGCGCCTTTGCCGAACGCTCGCTGCGCAAGCTTTTCCCGGCGCTTGGCGATATCCGCTTCGAATACTGGTGGGACGGTCGCATCGGCATGACCACGAACAACCTGCCGCAGATGCATGTGCTGGCCCCGAACGTGTTTTCGGTGAGCGGCTATAATGGTCGCGGCATCGCGCCGGGCACCGTCTTCGGCCGGGCGCTGGCCAATCATGTGACCGGCGAGGCCAATGCATTGCCGCTTGCCGAAAGCCCGGTGACGCCCGATCCGTGGCGGCGTTTCAAGTCGGCCTTCTACCATGCCGGCGCACAGGCCAAGCACTTCATCGACCGCAGGTTGTGACGCCGAAGGCCGCGCAAGGACGCGCGGCCGGTGTGCCGCTGATCCATCAGGCCGCGCGGCGCAGGGTCGCGAGGGCGCGGGCGGGAACAAGCCGGCGCACTTCGTCGGCAAAGGCGCGGGCATTGTCGCGGGCTTTGTCAAGATTACTGACGCGGGTGGCGTCCATCGTCTGCAGCGTGCCGCCGCAATCGAAAATATCGCGGAAGGCGGAGCGCTCGACGATCGGGGTTTCCAGAACATGGACCGAGCGCTGGGCCAGCAATTGCTTGACCACCTGCAGCGCCCGGGTCGTCACCAGCGAGTTGACGCGGGTCAGGGCGACCGAATGCGCGATGTGGATGCCGGCCTTCTCCCTGAGGTGACAGAGCAGTTCAAGTACCTGGGCGCCGCCCTTGGCATCCATGGCACATCCCTGGATGGGGATCATCACATGGTCGGAAAGCCCGATCGCCGACGCCATCAGCGTATTGCGGGCACCGGCGAGATCGATGATGAAATAATCGGTTTTCGCCCTGTTCTCGTTGATATGCCCCTGGATGGAGGCGAGCGATACCGAGGAGATCACGTCGATATTGGCGATCTTGCCGGAAATCTCGTGCCAATGGGAAATCCAGTGCTGCGGATCGGCATCGAGAATGGTGACGCGCGAACCCTGGCGCGCAAGCTCCGTCGCCAGGATCAATGCCGCGGTCGTCTTACCCGCCCCGCCCTTGGTATTCGCGAATGTAATGACTGGCATGTCTCACCCCGTCTGAAAGAATTCGAGCCCCGCATGGCTCCCGTAAAACGCTGGAAACCATCGCGCTCCGGTTAACCAAATCTTCCAGTTCATGGTTAACAAAGTCTGAATGCACCTCTCACGAGAATTAACTAGTTCGGCTTCGTATTGGCACCGACAGATGAAAACAGCCTGGAAAACCGAAGTTTTCCGGGCTGTCAATGTCGTTGGCCAGTTGGATAAAGGTTAAATGCAGTCCCTGAAGAGCTGCTTTGCCGCTTCGAGCGTCAGCTCGACCGGGTTGCCGCCCGCCGTCGGATCGACGATCGCCATGGCCGCCATTTCGTCGATGCGATCCGTGCCGACGCCGAGCGCCGACAGCTTGTCCGGCACGCCGAGTTCTTCGCGCAGCTTGAGCACATAGTCGTAGAAGCCGTCAAAGCCGCCGGAGATGCCGAGATAGGCCGCCGCCTTGCCGATCCTGTCCTCGATCGCCGACCGGTTGAACCGCAGGACCGGCGGCATCACCACCGCATTGGTCATGCCGTGGTGGGTATTGTAGATGGCGCCGACCGGATGCGATAGTGAATGAATGGCGCCAAGCCCCTTCTGGAAGGCGACGGCGCCCATGGCGGCGGCACTCATCATATGGGCGCGCGCCTCGATATCCGCGCCGTCGCGATAGGCGCGCGGCAGATAGTCCCTGACCAGCCGCATGCCTTCGAGGGCGATACCGGCTGACATCGGATGATAGAAGGGCGAGCAATAGGCTTCCAGGCAATGGGCAAAGGCATCCATGCCGGTGCCTGCGGTGAACACCTTCGGCATGCCGACTGTCAGCTCCGGATCACAGATGGTGACGGCAGGCAAGAACTTCGGATGGAAGATCACCTTCTTCGTATGCGTCTGCGAATTGGTGATCACCGAGGCGCGGCCGACTTCCGAGCCGGTACCGGCCGTCGTCGGCACGGCGATGATCGGCGCGATGCCCTCGACGCTGGCGCGCGTCCACCAGTCGCCTACATCCTCGAAATCCCAGACCGGCCGGCTCTGGCCTGCCATGAAGGCAACGCATTTGCCGAGATCGAGACCGGAGCCGCCGCCAAAGGCGATGACGCCGTCATGTCCGCCGGCCTTGAACGCCTTGACGCCGGCCTCAAGGTTGATGTCGGTCGGATTGCTGTCGACATCGGCGAACAGGGCTCGCCCCAGGTCGGCGGCCTCGAGAATGTCGAGCGCGTTCTGGGTGATCGGCATCGGCGCCAGCCCTCGGTCGGTGACCAGGAGCGGTTTCTTGATGCCGAGCGCCCGGCAATGGTCGGCAAGTTCCTTGATCCGGCCGGCGCCGAACTTGATGGCGGTCGGATAGCTCCAATTGGCTGTGATGGTCATCACTCAGACTTTCTTCAGATGATAGGATTTCGGGCGAGTCAGGTTCTGGAAGCCGATGACCGACAGCGAGCCGCCGCGGCCGGTTTCCTTGACGCCGGTCCAGCA
Source organism: Rhizobium sp. Root482 (assembly GCF_001426565.1). Classification (GTDB taxonomy): domain Bacteria; phylum Pseudomonadota; class Alphaproteobacteria; order Rhizobiales; family Rhizobiaceae; genus Pararhizobium. The sequence continues at coordinate 575,580 of NZ_LMFA01000001.1, forward strand.
CAGGGCCGGATCGAGATAATCGGCGCGGTTCATGAAGACGGTGCCGGTTTCGAGATCGCGGCCGATGCGCGCGGCACGTTCGGCGTCCTTCGTCCAGAGGGAAGCCGTCAGCCCATAGGGGCTGTCGTTCATCAGGGACAGTGCCTCGGCATCGTTCTTCACCTTCATGATGCCGACAACCGGGCCGAAACTCTCCTCCGTCATCACTCGCATCGAATGATCGACATCGACGAGCACCTGGGGCGCAAGATAGGCGCCGCCGTCGTCTTCGGGGAAAAGCTTCGGATCGACCAGGGCCCTGGCACCCTTGGCAACGGCCTCGGCCGTCTGCGCGCGCACTTCCGCTGCAAAGCGCTTGTGCGCCATCGGCCCGAGCGTGGTTTCCTTCTCCAGCGGATTGCCGAGCTTGTAGGCAGAGGCAAAGGCGACGGCCTTTTCGACGAACCCGTCATAGAGATTCTCGTTCACATAGATTCGTTCGATGCCGCAGCAGCATTGCCCGGAATTGAACATGGCGCCGTCCATCAGCGTTTCCACGGCCGCATCGAGATCGGCGTCCTCCATGACATAGCCGGGATCCTTGCCGCCGAGTTCGAGACCAAGACCGGTAAAGGTGCCGGCTGCCGCCCGCTCGATCGACCGTCCGCCTTCCACCGAGCCGGTGAAGTTGACGAAATCGAAGCTCCTGGCGCCGATCAGCGCCGACGTCGTTTCATGGTCGAGGAAGATATTCTGGAAGACGTCTTCCGGAACACCGGCCTCCACGAAGGCCCGAACCATGCGCTCGCCAACGAGGATCGTCTGGCTGGCATGCTTGAGGATGACGGCATTGCCCGCCATCAGGGCCGGCGCGACCGTGTTGATCGCCGTCATGTAGGGATAGTTCCAGGGCGCGATGACGAAGACGACGCCATGCGCGACGCGCTCGATGCGGCGCTCGAAACTGGCGCTGTCTTCCACGATGATCGGAGCGAGCGCATCGGCGGCGATCGTCGCGACATAATTAGAGCGCTCGTTGAAACCGCGGAACTCGCCACCATAGCGAACCGGACGACCCATCTGCCAGGCCAGTTCTGGCACGACCTCATCGACCATCTCATTGAGCCGCGCGACGCCGGCAAGCACCAGCTTGACACGGTCCTCGACCGGACGTTTTGCCCAGTCCTTCTGGGCATGTCGGGCCCGCGCGACGACAGCCGAAGCGGTAGCCTTGTCGGCGGCTGGCCGCTCGGCATAAACCTCCCCGTTCACGGGTGAAATACATTGGATCATGGTCATTCTTTTTTCTCCGAAAGCCTAGCAGGCCAGGGTCTTGACGTGTCCGGCCGCGCCATAGGCGAGAATGGCGCGATCGCGGGTGATGATGGTAAGGTCGTGTTTTCGGGCGGTGGCGATGATGATGCGGTCCATTGGGTCTCGATGCAGTGGTTCTGGAAGATACGCAGCGTCAATTAAGACGGCGGGGGTGGCTTCATGAACCAGGATATCGCCGGCGACGACAAAATCCTCAAACCACGGTAGCGCATCTTTCGTTGCCGACAGCCGGCCGCGCGATATCAACATTCCTATTTCCCACGCGGACATTGCGGACACGCAGAGCATGCCGCCATTGTTCGACAATGCCTTAAATGCATCCATTGCTGCCTGCGACATTTGTTTTCTATTGGCCATCCAGATGATCGCGCAGGTATCGAGCAGAAGTCCCTCATTCATTATAAAGCTTATCGCTCCACTCGACATCGATCGGCGCCGTCAAATCCAAATCGTCCGGTATTGTCATAGTCCCCGTCATGCAGCCGAAGGCGGGATGCACGAACAATGAACCACTGTCTTCGTTTGCCGTATCGCGTCTCACCGTTTTGACCAAAGAATCCTGTTCTTTCGATTTTGCGGTGTCATGAACATAGCCTTGCTGTTTGCTCTCCTCAAAACCTGTCAACTCACCACGCCGCCGGGCCGCGACTTCCACCAGGCCGACACCGAGATAAGCGGCGATCAAGTCTTGCTCCTCGGCACTCATTCCTCGCCCTCCCTTCAGCATTCGGGACACAGCGCTCCTATCAAGTCCGAGAAACCGAGCAAGATCACTCTGTGAAACGCCTTTCTCAGTGAGTTTATGATTGAACCATACCGTGTCGATCATGCGCGCTCTTCAAATTCCACAACAAAACTGCGTTACAATCGCAAGAAAGTGCGAGAAAAGCAACAATTTTTGCTATCGTTGCGATTATCTCACGCTCTTTCAAATCCCCTCGCTACCTCCCAATCCGTCACGCGGCGATCATATTCCTCCTGCTCCCACTCGGCGCAGCGGGTATAATGCTCGATGACATCTTCACCGAAGGCATCCAGCAGCATTTTCGAGGAATTCATCGCCGCGGTTGCATCACGCAAGGTTCCCGGGATTTCGCGGATATTGTTGCCGCCATAGGCATCCCCCACAAAGGGAGCTTCAAGCTCCATCTTGCCTTCGATGCCGGCAATGCCCGCGGCGATCAGCGCCGCCATGGCGAGATAGGGATTGATGTCGGAGCCGCCGACGCGGCATTCGATGCGGATCGCCTTCGAGCCCTCGCCGCAGAGACGATAGCCGGCGGTGCGGTTGTCCTTGCTCCACACCGCCTTGGTGGGTGCGAATGTGCCGGCCATGAAGCGTTTGTAGGAGTTGATATAGGGCGCCAAGAAATAGGTGATTTCGCTGGCATGGCTCAAAAGCCCCGCCACATAATGGCGCATCATCTGCGACATTCCGAACTCGGCATCCTTGTCGAAGAAGTGCGGCGTCTTGCCGTCGGCGCTCCACAGCGACTGGTGGATATGCGACGAAGAGCCGGCCGCGTCGTAATTCCATTTGGCCAGGAAGGTGATGGCCTTGCCCTTGCTCCAGGCGATTTCCTTGCAGCCGTTCTTGATGATCACATGCCGGTCGGCCATGGTCAGCGCGTCGGCATAGCGGACATTGATTTCCTCCTGGCCGGCCGAAGCCTCGCCCTTGGAATTTTCCACCGGAATGCCGGCCCCGTGCAGACCATTGCGGATCGCCCGCATCACATCCTCCTCCTTGGTTGTCTGGAAGATATGGTAGTCCTCGTTGTAGCCGCTGACCGGCTTGAGGTCGTGATAGCCGCTCCTGCGGGCATCATCATAGGTCTGGTCGAAGAGGAAGAATTCCAGTTCGGTCGCCATGAAGGCCATCAGCCCCATGGCCTCCAGCCGGGCGATCTGCTTCTTCAGGATGGCGCGCGGCGAATGCGGCACGTCCTTATGGGTATGGTGGTCGAGCATGTCACAAAGCACCAGTGCGGTGCCTTCGAGCCAGGGAATGCGGCGAAGCGTCGAGAGATCGGGCTTCATGGTATAATCGCCATAGCCCGCTTCCCAACTGGTGGACTTGTAGCCAGAGACGGTTTCCATCTCCATGTCGGTCGCCAGCAGATAATTGCAGCTGTGGGTTTCCTCCCAAGCGCTGTCGACGAAGAACTGCGCATGAAAACGCTTGCCCAGCAGGCGCCCCTGCATATCCACCTGGCAGGCCAGAACCGTATCGATGCGGCCTTCGGCAACATCTTTTTTCAAGTCTTCGAATGTATAAGTCGTGCTCATGACGCTACCTTGGTGGTTCAGACCCTTCTCGGGTTTCTCGTTTGGAGGTGGCCCGGGATTGCTCCCGGGCCTTCATTGTGCGGGCTTGCCCCGTCAGCCATTCGTGTAGGGCGGTCCGGCTTTCTCGAGGACGGCATTGTAGTCTTCGAAGATCTTGACGACCTTTGCCGCGGTCTCGCTCTGCCCGGCGATCTCCTTCCAGAACACTTTCGCGGCATCCTCGACAGGCTTCCAGTCGGCAGCCGGTATGCTGGTCAGCTTGAGCTTGTCTCCGCCGGCACGCAGCTTCGCCTCGCCGCCCCAGTACCACTGGTTGCGGTAGTTGTTGCCGGCTTCGATTGCGGTCAGGACAAGCCCCTTGAGGTGCTCCGGCAGTTCCGCCCATTTCTGCTCGTTGACGAAGAAGGAGCCGATCCAGGCACCCGAAATATTGTTCGTCAGGAAATGGTCGGTCACATCGGCCCAGCCCACCGTGTAGTCCTCGGTGATGCCCGACCAGGCCATGCCGTCGAGTTCGCCGGTCTGGACGGCCACCTGCGCATCCTCGTAGGGAATGGTGACCGGCACGACGCCGAACTGGCTGAGGAAGCGACCGGCGGTCGGGAAGGTGTAGAGCCGCAGTCCTTCGAGGTCCTTGAGCGAGGTGATCGGCTTCTTGGTATTGAAGTGGCAGGGATCCTGGCCCGAAGACGAGAGCCAGACGACGCCGCCGACCTTCTCATAGGCCGACTTCCAGATGTCGGCGAGACCGTATTGCTTGAAGAGCACGGGCACGTCGAGAATCTGCTTGGTGGCAAGCGGGAAATAGCCGCCAAACGTGGCGACCTCCGCCGGCGAGGCCATGGAATCGTCGTCCGAATGGACGGCATCGATGGTGCCGGCCTGAAGCGCGCGGAAGAGTTCGCCGGTCGGCACGATCTGGTCCGCGTAATAGAGCTCGATTTCAAGCTCACCCTTGGCCGCAGCATTGATCGCATCCACGATCGGTTTGGTCACGTGCTCGCCGAGTGCCGCACCGGCATAGGTCTGAAAACGCCATTTGATGGCCGTCTGTGCCTTCACGATCGCCGGCGTGGAGAGCGTTGCGGCGCCGGCCGCGCCCAATGTCACCGCCCCAGCCCGTGTGAGAAATTGCCGTCTGTTGGTCATGTTTCTATCCCTCTGGTTATAGGTCTCGTTTTTACCGGAAACGGCCGTTCATCCCGGTCGATCGATCGTGTTTTTCTTCTGTCGGCCTCATTACTCCGTTGCATCCCGGCGGTTTCCCGCCGGGATGTCGTTCATTGTCACTTCGCGTAAAAATTCTCCGGCAGCCATGTCGCGATCTCCGGGAAGCAGCCGATGATGATCAGGCTGGCAAGCATGATCCCGACGAACGGCCAGATCGACTTGTAGATGTCGGACATCGTGATGCCGGGCGGCGCCATGGCGCGCATCATGAACAGGTTGTAGCCGAAGGGCGGCGTGATATAGGCGATCTGGCAGGTGATCGTGTAGAGAATGCCATACCAGACCAGATCGAAGCCCAGCTTCTGCACCAATGGAATGTAGAGCGGCGCGACGATGACGAGCATTGCCGTGTCGTCGAGGAACATCCCCATGATCAGGAAGGAGAGCTGCATCAGCACCAGCACCTGCCAGGGCTCCAGGCCGAGATCGCCGAGGAAGAAGCGCTCGATCGATTTCACCGCGCCGAGACCATCGAAAACGGCGCCGAAGCAGAGCGAGGCGATCAGAATCCACATGAACATGCAGGTGATGCCGAGCGTTTTCTGAAGCACGTCATTCCAGAGCCGTGCCGTCAGACGACCGCGGGCCCAGGCGACAAGCGCCGAGGAAATCGCGCCGACGGCCGAACTTTCCACTAGGCTGGCGGTGCCGCTCAGGAACAGTCCCATCATTAGCGTGAAGATGCCGAGCGGCAGGATGCCCGCCGTCAGGAGTCTCAGTTTCTCGCCCAGGGGCACTGTTCGCTCTTCCGGCGGCAGTGCGGGGCCAAGCGACGGATTGATCCGGCAGCGGACATAGACATAGATCGCCATCAGCGCGGCCATCAACAGGCCCGGGAAGACGCCGGCAAGCCAGAGCTGCCCGACCGGTACGCGGGCAATCATGCCGTAGAGTACGAGAACGATACTCGGCGGAATGAGGATGCCGAGCGTCGAACCGCCCTGCACCACGCCGGTCGTCATCACCTTGTCGTAGCCGCGGCGCAGCAGTTCCGGCAGCGCGATGGTTGCGCCGATGGCCATGCCGGCGACGGACAGGCCGTTCATGGCCGAGATAAGCACCATGAGGCCGATCGTGCCAAGCGCAAGACCGCCATTGATCGGGCCCATCCAGACGTGGAAAGCCTTGTAGAGGTCTTCGGCGATGCCGGATTCCGACAGCATGTAACCCATGAAAATGAACATGGGCACCGTCAGCATTGGATACCATTTGACGAGCTTCATTGCGGAGGCAAAGCCCATCTCGGACCCGCCCGTGCCCCATAGCAGATAGGCCGCCACAACGCCGACAAAACCGATGACGGCAAAGACGCGCTGCCCCGTGAGCAGCAGCACCATCATGGCGGCGAACATCGTGATGGCGATGAATTCATAACTCATGCGATAGGCCTTCCCCGCAATTCAGCGATATCCTTGAAGAGCGACGAACTGGCCTGCGCCAGCATCATCACGACGCCGAAGGTCATGACGATCTTGATCGGCGCCATGTAGGGTGCCCAGGCGGAGAAACTCTTTTCTTTGTAGGCGATGGCGTAGGCCGTGCTGCTAATGCCGCCATACAGCATGAAGCCGAGGAACACGATCAGCGCGATCGCCGTGACGAGGTCGAAAGCCGCCCGTCTGCGCAGCGACCATGACCCGTAGAACAGGTCCATGCGCACATGGTCGCTCGTCTGCATGGCAAAGGCTCCGCCCAGCATATAGTAGGCGGCCATGGTGAACTGCGCCGATTCCAGCGTCCAGTTCGCCGGCAGGTGGAACGCCTTCGAGACGGAAGAATAAAGCAGGATCGCGAACATCGCGAAAATCAGATACATCGCGAAAAGGCCGACACGCCGATTGAACCCGTCGACGGCCCTCACATAGGATTTTATGAAATCAGGCATCTACCCGGACCTCCCGTACCGGGCATATTCAGTTCGTGGAAAAACCTCCTGGCAGATAAGCCGGTCCATCTGTTTTCTCCTCCCCGTTCGAGAATTGAACCCTGTCTTTCGCGGACATGCCGCTCCCCTTTTCGAGTCTTATTTTTGCGCCTTGGCGAGATCCGCAATGCTTTTCAGCAGCAAATCCGCCAGGTAGTCGGCCATGACCCTTTGGCCGACCTCGTCCTTTACGAGATCGTTGCGGATCTCGATCATCACGTTGAACTGCCCGGTTCTGATGCCGTGCTCGATCAGTGTATGCGTCACCCCGTCGGTCGGGCCGTAAGGCTCGTTGCGGCGAATGTCGTAGCGCCCGTCCGCGACGCCATGCGCCAGCATCCGGTCGGCCAGTCTCTTGTCCGTGTCATGCAGGATACCGACTTCCACGGGGCGGGCAACGCCGTGATAGACCGGCGTGAAGCTGTGAACCGTCACAAGCACGCAGGGCCGGCCGGCTTTCCGGCGCCCGGCTACAAAAGCCGCAAGCGCATCCCGGAACGGAAAATACAAAGCTTCGGCCCGCGCCTGCCGCTCCTCCGGCGAAATGTCGGCATTGCCAGGAATGGAAAATATTTCACTGACCGCCGGCATCGCGGCCTCGGCTTCCGGCGGACGATTGCAGTCATAGACAAGCCGCGAAAATCGCTGGTGGATCAGGGCCGCATCGAGCCGTTCGGACAGCAGCCGCGCCACGGCCAGCGCTCCCGGATCCCAGGCGATATGGCTTTCAAGGATGTCCGGGGAAAGCCCCATCGTTCCGAAGCGCGACGGCAGCCGGCGCGACGCATGCTCGCACACCAGAAGGACAGGCCCCTGCCCATCCTCATTCTCCCAGGCGACCGGATCGCCATCAGCCAGCGTCAGAATTTGCAGCACCCGGCGTCCCCAAAACTTGCCAGATTGTTAATTCTGAAGAGAATTCTTCACCATCACGCGTCTGTCAACCGGAATCTGAAACGATCTCTTCAAAAAATCAATTGACTCGAATTGTGACAGCGATGTTTACTCTGTCACAAAGCCGGCAGAGACCGGCCAGGGGACCGGATTTGACAAGCTCTACAGGCGCCATGACGGTGTCGGATGTGATCAACGCCCATTTTACCGTGCTCACCCGCGCGGAAAGGCAATTGGCGGAGACACTTCTCGACAATTACCCGGTTTCCGGGCTCGGCAGCATCACCACTGTCGCCGAGAACGCCGGCGTTTCGACGCCGACAGTTGCCCGCATGGTCCAGAAGCTCGGTTTTCGCGGCTTCCCCGATTTCCAGTCACACCTACGCCAGGAACTGGAAGCGACGATTTCCAATCCCATCAACAAGCATGATCGCTGGGCTGCCAACGCGCCGGGCACGCATATTCTCAACCGCTTCGCCGACGCCACGATCAACAATCTGCGCGCAACCCTGGCACAGCTGGAAACGGCGGAATTCGACGGAGCGGCGGCGATGATCGCCGATCCCAGGCGCAACATCTATCTGGTCGGTGGTCGTATCACCCGCGCGCTAGCCGATTATTTCTTCACCCATCTGCAGGTCGTCCGCTCCGGCGTTACCCAAGTCGCCGCCAATTCCAGTTCCTGGCCACACTACGTGCTGGACATGAAAAAGGGCGACGTCCTGATCATCTTCGACATCCGCCGCTATGAGCAGGAAATGGAAACCTTGGCGCGTACCGCCCGCGGGCGGGGCGTCGAGATCATCCTTTTCACCGACCAGTGGAGTTCACCCGTCGCCAAATCGGCGCGCCGCGTCTTTCGCATCCAGATCGAGGCGCCCTCCGCCTGGGATAGTTCGGTCGTCACCCTGTTTGCTGTCGAGGCACTGATCGAAGCCGTGCAAAGCACCATCTGGACCGAAACACACGACCGCATGAAAATGCTCGAAGGGCTGTTCGATTCAACAAAGCTTTTTCGAAAGCCGGCTTAGGAGGAGCACGGCAGGAGATATTGCATCGGTAGTTGCCAACAGCATTCCAAGGCATGGAGGTTCAGGGACGCAATGTTTGTCCCACATCGTATCGGAATGAAATTTTTGAAATGAAATTAATATGTTCCGGATGCGGCCCATAGGCCGCGAAGGAAACATCGATCGTCACATTAGCTTCATCGGACCCCAGTATCAGCTTCGACCGAAACTGACTGAAACACCCAAAGGAGAAGACAATGACTTTACATTTGCGCCGCCTGCTCTCGCTCTCGACCGCCATGGTGATGGCTTCGAGCGCCGTTGCCTTTGCCGAGCCCAGCGCCGAACTCGTGGCCGCGGCCAAGGCCGAAGGCAAGCTGACCACCATCGCCCTGCCGCATAGCTGGTGCGGCTATGGCGACGTCATCGCCGGCTTCAAGGCGAAATATCCCGAGATCCAGGTCAACGAACTGAACCCGGACGCCGGTTCGGGCGACGAGATCGAGGCCATCAAGGCCAACAAGGGCAATACCGGCGACCAGGCGCCCGACGTCATCGACGTCGGCCTGTCCTTCGGCCCGTCCTCCAAGGCCGAAGGCCTGATTCAGCCCTACAAGGTCGAAACCTGGGATTCGATCCCGGACAGTGCCAAGGATGCCGATGGCCACTGGTACGGCGATTATTACGGCGTTCTCTCCTTCATCGTGAACACCGACATCATCAAGGAAGTGCCGAAGGACTGGAAAGACCTGACCAAGGCCGACTATGCCAACGCCGTCGCGCTCGCCGGCGACCCGCGCACCTCCAACCAGGCCGTGCAGGCCGCCTATGCCGCCGGCCTTGCCGCCGGTGAAACGGATGCGACCAAGGCCGGCGAAGCAGGCCTTGCGTTGTTTTCCGAGATCAACAAGGCCGGTAACTTCGTTCCGGTCATCGGCAAGTCCGCTTCGCTTGCCCAGGGCTCGACCCCGATCGTCGTCGCCTGGGACTATAACGGCCTTTCCTGGCGCGACACGCTGGCCGGCAACCCGCCGCTCGAAGTCGTCGTTCCGGAAACGGGCGTCGTCGCCGGCGTCTATGTGCAGGCGATCTCCGCTTTCGCTCCGCATCCGAACGCCGCCAAGCTCTGGATGGAATATCTCTATTCGGACGAAGGCCAGCTCGGTTACCTGAAGGGCTATTGCCACCCGATCCGCTTCAACGATCTCGTGAAGAACGGCAAGGTTCCGCAGGAAATGCTCGACAAGCTGCCGCCGGCAGCGGCCTATGAAAAGGCTGTCTTCCCGACGCTCGAGGAGCAGGAAGCCGGCAAGGCCGTGATCACTACAAAATGGGACAGCGTCGTCGGCGCCAACGTCCAGTAAGCCGGCCAAGCCCGGACGATCCCCGCCGAACGGTGGGGATCAGCTTCCGGCCTCGGTGCAACAGGTTTGCACCGAGGCCTTGTCCGCATCCATTCGTTCAATGCCTCCAGTCGGGATAGCCGCCTTTCATGAACACCGCAAACCTCATAGACCGCCGCAAGATCGTCGATTGGCTCGGCATCGCGCCGTTCATGATCTTTGCCTTCATGTTCCTGATCCTGCCGACGCTCTATCTCGTCACGGGCGCCTTCTTCAATCCGGCCGGCGAGTTCACCTTCAAGAACATCGCCGATCTCGCCCATCCCACGATCCTCAGCGCCTACTGGATCAGCATCAAGGTTTCCGTCGCCTCTTCGCTGGGTGGCGCGGTGATCGGCTTCATGCTCGCCTGGGCGGTGGTGCTGGGCGGACTGCCGTCCTGGATCCGGTCGGGGCTTTTGACCTTCTCGGGTGTCGCCTCGAACTTCGCCGGCGTGCCGCTTGCCTTCGCCTTCATCGCCACGCTCGGGCGCACCGGCCTGGTGACGCTGCTGCTGCGAGAATGGTTCGGCTTCAATCTCTACGGCACCGGCTTCAACCTCCTGTCCTTCCTCGGACTGACCATCACCTACATGTTCTTCCAGATTCCGCTGATGGTGCTGATCCTGACGCCGGCGCTCGACGGGCTGAAGAAGGAATGGCGCGAGGCTTCCGAGATCCTCGGCGCTTCCACCTGGCAATACTGGCGGATGATCGGCCTGCCGATCCTGTGGCCGAGCCTGATGGGCACGACGCTGCTGTTGTTCGCCAATGCCTTCGGCGCCATCGCCACGGCCTATGCGCTGACCGGTTCCTCGCTCAATATCGTGCCCATTCTTCTCTATGCGCAGATCCGCGGCGACGTCCTGCACAATCCCAATCTCGGCTATGCGCTGGCACTCGGCATGATCGTCATCACCGGCCTGTCAAACGTGCTCTATATCTGGCTGCGCTCGCGCGCCGAACGGTGGCAGAAATGAAGACGAACCGCCTTCTCGCCTGGGTCGCTATCGCCATCGGCGTCGTTTATTTCATCGTGCCGCTGATCGGCACCTTCGAATTTTCGCTGCGCATGCGGCGCGGCGAATATTCCTTCGATGCCTACCAGTCGGTGTTCTCCGACATGCAGTTCCGGGCGACTTTCGGTTATTCCATGCTGATGGCGTTTTTCACCATCATCTTCGGCATCCTGCTGGTCGTACCCACCGCCTACTGGGTCCGCCTGCGCCTGCCGCAGATCCGGCCGGTCGTCGAGTTTATCACGCTTTTGCCGCTGGTCATTCCGGCGATCGTCATCGTCTTCGGCTATCTGCGGCTCTACAATTCCTCATCCTTCATACCGCTGACCAATTCGACCAGCGGCACCAATGCCCTCCTGATGCTCTCCTACATCACCCTCTCCCTCCCCTATATGTATCGCGCGATCGATACAGCCATGCGGTCGATCGACGTGGCGACCTTGACGGAGGCGGCAGAAAGCCTGGGCGCCAGATGGCCGACCATCATGTTCCGCTGCATCTTCCCGAATGTCATGAGCGGCGTTCTCTCGGGCGCCTTCATCACCTTCGCTATCGTCATGGGTGAGTTCACCATGGCAGCGCTGCTTAACCGTCCGGCCTTCGGCCCCTACCTGCAACTGGTCGGCGCCAACAAGGCCTATGAACCATCCGCGCTTGCAATCATCGCCTTTGCCATCACCTGGTTGAGCATGGGTCTGCTTCAGCTCGTCTCCCGCCTCCAGAAAACCGCGCCGCGCAAGGCCTGAGGATTTTACTGCCATGACGTTCCTGACACTGAGCAAAATCCAGAAATCCTTCGGCGCGGTCCAGGTCGTCCGCGACTTCGACATGACGATCGAGAAAGGCGAATTCGTCTCCTTCCTCGGACCGTCGGGTTGCGGCAAGACGACGGTACTGCGCATGATCGCGGGCTTCGAGAGCCCCAGCGGCGGCGAGATCAGCATCGACGGCAGGAGCCAGGCGAACCTCAAGCCGAACCAGCGCAATATCGGCATGGTCTTCCAGGCCTATGCGCTGTTCCCGAATATGAACGTGGCGGAAAATGTCGCCTTCGGCCTGAAGGTCGCCGGCAAGCCGAAGGCCGAGATCGATGCCCGCGTCAACGAGATGCTCGGTCTGATCAAGCTCGACCATCTCGCCGATCGCTACCCCTACCAGATGTCCGGCGGCCAGCAGCAGCGCGTGGCGCTGGCCCGCGCGCTCGCGCCCAAGCCGCAGGTGCTGCTCCTCGATGAGCCCCTATCGGCGCTGGATGCAAAGATCCGCGTGTCGCTGCGCGAGGAAATCCGGATGATCCAGCAGCAGCTCGGCATCACCACTGTCTTCGTGACCCACGACCAGGAAGAGGCGCTGTCGATCTCCGACCGCATCGTGGTGATGAACGGCGGCCGCGCCGACCAGATCGGATCGCCCTTCGAAATCTATAACAGGCCGGCGACGCGCTTCGTCGCTTCCTTCGTCGGCACGCTGAACCTCATCGAAGCGAAGGTGATCGATCCGGCCGCCAACCGGATCGCGATCGGCGATCAGGCCATCACGCTTCGCGAACCGCTCGGCGCCGTCAAGGCCGGCGACACGGTATCGCTCGCCCTCCGCCCGGAAGCGGGCTCGATCGCCGAAGGCGCCAAGGGCGACACGGCGCTGACCGGAAAAGTCGTCTCCAGCAATTTTCTCGGCTCCGTCATCCGCACCCGCATGAAAGTCGGCGACGCGGTCATTTCCTTCGACATGTTCAATGCGCCGGGCCTCAGCCCGCCCGCCGTCGGTGAAACGGTGACGCTGCGCTTTACCGCCAGCGACCTTTTGATCATCCGCGAATAGGATATGCGCCTGGCGCAGGCGGCGATACGTCAAACGCCATTTGGGCCTGATGCTTGCCGTCGGGATTTCTCCTGATCGCAGGGTGAATCACTTTTTCCGGGACGCTTCGCAAGCGATTGATCGGATTCACCAATCCGCCCCGCTGATTCATCACATGAAAGAGTTGAATCAGTTCATCAACTTGAGCCGCCGGCGCGTCTCGCTCGGGCTTTCACGGTACTGGGCGCGGTAGCTGCGGGAAAAGGCGGAGGAGGAATTGAAACCGGTGGCGGCGGCGATATCGGCGAAGCCTGCCCGCGTTTCGATGACCTTCCGACGCGCCGCATTGAGCCGGAGCGCAAGGTAATGCGCATGCGGCGTCACGCCCATGGATTCCTGGAACAGACCCTGCAGGTGCCGGGCGCTGACACCGGCGCGGCGGGCAAGACGGGCAAGCGTCAGCGGCGCATCGACGGTCTCCTCCATCAATTTGACGGCCGCGCCGACGCGGTTGTCGAGGATGCGCATATTTCCGATCGCCGGCACCTGCAGCAGGTCGCCGCCCATGCGCTCCTGCTCGTAGATGAAAAGCCGCGACACTTCGAGCGCCAGCGAATAGCTGTGCTGCCGACGGATCAGTTCCAGCATCAGGTCGAGCGTCGGCAGCGAGCCGCCGGTGGTGATCCGCTTGCCGTCGATGACGAAGCGCTCGCGCACCATGGTGATCTGCGGATAGGCAGTGGCGAAATCTTCGAAATCCTCCCAATGGTTCGTTGCCCGATGATTGTCGAGAAGGCTGGCCTCTGCAAGAAGCCAGGCGCCCGCCTCTATGCCCGCCATGAGCTCGCGGTGTCGCGCGGTGCGGGAGAGGCTCATCCTCAACTGCGCGGTGGCATGAGCCTGCCAGTTATAGCTCGAAAGAACGAAGAGCGGCGCCGTTTCCTTCTGTGGCCGAAAGGCGCCGGCAACGGGTATGGGAATGCCGCTCTTCGTCTCGATGGCGCGGCCGTCGGGGCTGAAGATGGTCCAGTCGTAGAGCGTCCGCCCGGCGATCCGGTTTGCCGCCCGCAGGGGCTCGATGACCGAGGCGACCAGGATCAGATTGGTCTCCGGCAATATCAGCAGATCAAGATGGTGCGTTTCCGGCGGTTGATCCCGCATGTCTCCTCCTGCTGCAAACAATTCCGATAATGTATAGAATAGAACCGAAAAGGAAAAGCAGTGCCTTCGTTCTTGATCCGTAATGGCGAGAAGGAATGAGGGAGGATCTGATGCCGTTAAGTATGAACCGCGATGTTTTCATCACCTGCGCCGTGACGGGTTCCGGCGATACGGTCTCCAAGTCGTCGCATGTACCGATCACCCCCAGGCAGATCGCCGATTCGGCCATCGAGGCGGCGCGCGCGGGAGCTGCCGTCGTCCACTGCCATGTGCGCGATCCGGAAACCGGAGCCCCTGCACGCCGCCTCGATCTCTACCGGGAAGTCACCGACCGCATCCGCTCGGCCGACATTGACGTGGTGCTGAACCTGACCGCCGGCATGGGCGGCGACCTGATCTTCGGCGATGTCGAGAACCCCCTGCCGCTCAATGCGAAGGGCACCGACATGGCCGGCGCCACCGAGCGCGTCGCCCATGTGGCCGAATGCCTGCCGGAAATCTGCACGCTCGATTGCGGCACCATGAACTTTTCGCTCGGCGACTACGTCATGACCAACACGCCCTCGATGCTGCGCGAGATGGCCCGCCAGATGACGGCGCTCGGCGTGCGCCCGGAAATCGAGGCCTTCGATACCGGCCATCTCTGGTTTGCCAAGCAACTGGTCGATGAAGGCCTGATCGAGGATCCGGTGCTGATCCAGCTCTGCATGGGCATTCCCTGGGGCGCGCCGGACGATCTCAACACCTTCATGGCCATGGTCAACAATGTGCCTGCCAACTGGACATTCTCGGCCTTCTCGATCGGCCGCAACGCCATGGCCTATCCGGCAGCCGCAATCCTTGCCGGCGGCAATGTCCGCGTCGGCCTGGAGGACAATCTCTATGTCGGCAAGGGCAAGCTCGCCACCAATGCCCAGCTTGTCGAAAAAGCGGTGACCGTCATCGAGGGCATGGGCGCCCGCGTGATCGGCCCCGCTGAAGTGCGCGAGAAGCTGAAGCTGGTGAAGCGGTAAGACTGCGGTGAGGTGAACACCCCCTCATCCGGCCCTTCGGGCCACCTTCTCCCCGCTGGGGAGAAGAGATGTGGCTGGGCAACCCGGTTCGCCTCAAGCAACAGCGTGATGGAAGACAGAACGGCGGATATTCTCCCCTTCTCCCCAGCGGGGAGAAGGTGCCCGAAGGGTGGATGAGGGGGAGCCGCGACACAAAATTCGAGGGGAATGTATACATCATGACCAAGATCACCAAGGCAGCCTGTATCGGTGGCGGCGTTATCGGCGGGGCCTGGGCGGCCCGCTTTATCCTGGCCGGCATCGATGTCGCCATGTTCGACCCGCATCCCGAGGCCAAACGCATCGTCGGCGAGGTCATGGCCAATGCCGAAAAGGCCTATGCCATGCTGACCATGGCGCCGCTGCCGAAAAAGGGCACGCTGACCTTCTGCGACAGCGTTCAGCAAGCCGTGCAAGGCGCTGAATGGATTCAGGAAAGCGTGCCCGAGCGGCTGGAACTGAAGCGCGGAGTGATAACCGAGATCGATGCGGCGGCGTCTCCCGATGCGCTGATAGGCTCCTCGACCTCCGGCCTGATGCCCTCCGACCTGCAGGCGGAGATGAAGCATCCCGAGCGCATGTTCGTGGCGCACCCTTACAACCCCGTCTATCTCCTGCCGCTGGTGGAACTCGTCGGCGGCAAAAAGACCTCCAAGGACACGATCGCCCGCGCCAATCTGGCCGTCGAGCAGATCGGCATGAAGGGCGTCGTCATCGCCAAGGAGATCGAGGCCTTCGTCGGCGACCGCCTGCTGGAGGCGCTCTGGCGCGAAGCGCTCTGGCTGATCAAGGACGATATCTGCGACACCGAGACGCTCGACAATGTCATGCGCTATTCCTTCGGCATGCGCTGGGCGCAGATGGGCCTGTTCGAAACCTACCGCATTGCCGGCGGCGAAGCCGGCATGCGCCATTTCCTCGCCCAGTTCGGCCCCTGCCTGAAATGGCCCTGGACGAAATTCACCGATGTCGTCGATTTGACTGACGACCTGGTGGAAAAGATCGGGAAGCAATCCGACGACCAGGCCGCCGGTCGCTCGATCCGCGAACTGGAGCGCATCAGAGACGAAAACCTCGTCGGCATCATGCATGCGCTGAAAAGCGGCGATGGCGGCAAGGGCTGGGGCGCGGGCAAGCTGCTGGCCGATTTCGAACAGCGCCTCTGGGCCAATGCCGAAAAGCCGCAGGCCGATCTCGGTCAAGCCCAGCCAATCCGCATCCTCGATACCAGGGTCAACGCAGCCTGGGTCGATTACAACGGCCACATGACCGAGCACCGCTATCTGCAGGTCTTCGGCGATACCTCCGACGGCCTGCTGCGCCTGATCGGCGTCGACCTCGACTATGTGAAGAACGGCCACAGCTACTACACGGTCGAAACCCATATCCGCAATCTGGACGAGGCCAAGCTCGGCGACAGCCTCTATTCCACCTGCCAGATCCTGTCACACGACGACAAGCGACTGCATATCTTCTCGACGATCTACAACGCAGCGACCAATAAGCCGGTGGCGACCGCCGAACAGATGCTGCTGCATGTCGATGCCAAGGCCGGCAAGGCGGTTACCGCGCTGCCGGAGGTGATCGAAAGGGTGAAGGCGATCGCACAGGCGCATGCCGGGCTGGCGAAGCCCGACGGGGTTGGACGGAGCGTGGGGCAGAAGCGCTGATCCGGGAGATGGTTGCCCCTCATCCGCCCTGTCGGGCACATTCTCCCCGCAAGCGGGGAGAAGGACGAGGTGGCATCCTCCGTCGTCCCTTTCTCCTCGTCTGTAGGAAGGTTGGGCGGCAACCTCTGTCGTCCCCTCTCCCCGCCTGCGGGGAGAGGGCTAGGGTGAGGGGCCGTTCGAAAGTCTAGTCCTCATAAAAAAACGAGGGAACACATCATGGATTTCGCACTGACCGAAGAACAGCAGATGATCGTCGATACCGTTCGCGGCTTCGTCGAGACGGAAATCTATCCGCATGAAAACGAGGTCGAGCGCACCGGCGTCGTGCCGAAGGAACTCGGCCAGGAGATCGCCCGCAAATGCCGGGATCTCGGCTTTTTCGCCTGCAACATGCCCGAAGAGGTCGGCGGCGCCGGGCTCGACCACCAGACCTTTACCCTGGTCGAAAGGGAACTCGGCCGCGGCTCCATGGGCCTTACCGTGTTCTTCGGCCGCCCCTCCGGCATCCTGATGGCCTGCAATGCGGAACAGCGCGAAAAATACCTGATCCCGGCGGTCAAGGGCGAGAAATTCGATGCACTGGCGATGACCGAGCCGGATGCCGGCTCCGACGTGCGCGGCATGAAGTGCTTTGCAAAACCCGATGGCGACGACTGGATCGTCAATGGCACCAAGCATTTCATCAGCCATGCGAATATCGCCGATTTCGTCATCGTCTTCATCGCCACCGGCGAGGAGCAGACGCCGCGCGGGCCGAAGAAGAAGATCACCTGCTTCCTCGTCGATCGCGGCACGCCCGGCTTCGAAATCCGCGACGGTTATGCCTCCGTGTCCCATCGTGGCTACAAGAACTGCATCCTCTCCTTCGACGATTGCCGCCTGCCCTCCTCGGCCATCCTCGGTGAAGTCCACAAGGGTTTCGATATCGCCAATGACTGGCTCTACGCCACCCGCATCACGGTTGCCGCAACCTGCGTCGGCCGGGCGCGGCGGGTGTTCGACTATGCGCTCCCCTATGCGGCCGAGCGAAAACAGTTCGGCAAGCCGATCGGCACCAATCAGGGCGTCTCCTTCAAGCTCGCCGACATGATCACCGAGATCGACGCCGCCGATTACCTGACGCTGGCTGCCGCCTGGCGGCTGGACCAAAAACTTCCGGCCAACCGCGAGATTGCCTCGGCCAAGCTCTACGCCTCCGAAATGCTTGCCCGCGTCACCGACCAGGCGATCCAGATTTTTGGCGGCATGGGGCTGATGGACGACCTGCCGCTTGCCCGCTTCTGGCGCGATGCCCGCGTCGAGCGCATCTGGGACGGCACTTCCGAAATCCAGCGCCACATCATCAGCCGCGATCTTTTGCGGCCGCTGGGGGCGTGAGGATGGTGACATATGAAGAGCAAATGCCACTTGCCTTCCCTTCTCCCCGGCGGGGAGAAGTGCCGAGCGCATGCGAGGCGATGAGGGGGTCTATCCACGAAGCCCGAACCGGCGGCGCGCGCCCCTCATCCGGCCCTCCGGGCCACCTTCTCCCCGGTGGGGAGAAGGAATGTACAGCACCTGGAGCGTCTTCATGACCCGCGCCCTCACCCGGCTGATCCGTCCAAACTCGATCGCCGTCTTCGGCGGCAAGGAAGCGCGGCGGGTCATCGAGCAATGCGACAAGATGGGGTATTCCGGCGAAATCTGGCCTGTTCATCCCCGCGAGGACGAGATCCTCGGCCGCAGATGCTACCGTTCGGTGGCCGAACTGCCTGCCGCACCGGATGCGTCCTTCGTCGGCGTCAATCGCCAGCTCACCGTCGAGATCATCCGCGCGCTTGCCGCCCGTGGCGCCGGCGGCGCCATCTGCTACGCCTCCGGCTTTCGCGAGGCGGCGAGCGAACTGGCAGACGGCAACGACCTGCAGGATGCCCTGGTTATCGCCGCCGGCGACATGCCGATCGTCGGCCCCAATTGCTACGGCTTCATCAATGCGCTGGACGGCGCCCTGCTCTGGCCGGACCAGCACGGCATGCAGCGCGTCGAAAGGGGCGTCGCCGTCCTCACCCAATCCTCCAATATCGCCTGCAACATCTCCATGCAGCGGCGCGGCCTGCCGCTCGCCTATATCATGACGGCCGGCAACCAGGCGCAGACCGGCCTTTCGCAACTCGCCATCGCAGCACTCGAAGACCCGCGGGTCACCGCGGTCGGCCTGCATATCGAAGGCTTCGACAGCATGGAGGATCTGCAGCGGCTTGCCACCCGGGCCCGCGAACTGAAAAAGCCTGTAGTGACGCTGAAGGTCGGTAAATCCGAGCAGGCGCGGCAGGCAACCGTCTCGCACACGGCTTCGCTCGCCGGCAATGATGCGGTTTCCAGCGCCGTGCTGGAGCATCTCGGCATCGGCCGCGTCGATACCCTGCCGGAACTGCTGGAAACGCTAAAACTCCTGCATCTGCATCCGCCGCTCAAAAGCCTCGATATTTCCTCGATGAGCTGTTCGGGCGGAGAAGCTTCGCTGATGGCCGATGCCGGCGTGAAGCGGAAAACCATCTTCCGCGCACTGAAGGACGAGCAGCGCCAGCCCCTGCGCGAGAGCCTGGGCGAGATGGTAACCATCGCCAATCCGCTCGATTACCACACCTTCGTCTGGGGCAATCTCGACAAGCAGACGACGGCTTTTACCGCGATGATGAAGGGCGATTATGCGCTCAATCTCATCGTTCTCGACTTCCCCCGCCAGGATCGCTGCGACGCGGCCGACTGGGACACCACCTGCGAGGCGGTCATCACCTCGGCGCAGACAACGGGCGCCGTCGCCGGCATCGTCGCCAGCCTTGGCGAGAACATGCCCGAGGAAACGGCGCTTTCCCTGATGGCCGCCGGCGTCGTCGCCTTCTCCGGAATCGACGAAGCATTGGCCGCGGCCGAAATCTCGGCAGGTATCGGCGCTGCCTGGGCAAGGCCGGCCCCGGCCCCGCTCCTTCCCGTGACCCTGACCGACGGAGACATCGTCACCATCAGCGAAAGCGAGGCCAAGGCCGAACTGGCGCGGTTCGGCCTGGTCGTACCCACGGGCCGGTCGGTCCAGACCGCGGAAGAAGCAGCCAATGCCGCCGAGGCGCTCGGATTTCCCGTCGTGCTGAAGGGCCTGGGCGTCGCTCACAAGACCGAGGCGGGCGCCGTCCGGCTCGATCTTGCCGACCGCCAGGCGGTGCTCGGTGCGGCACTCGCCATGAAACACGTCGCCACCGGTTATCTGGTCGAGAAGATGATCCCCAAGCCCGTTGCCGAAATCATCGTCGGGGCTTTGCGCGATCCGGTCGCCGGCCTGGTGCTGACCGTGGGCGCGGGCGGCATATTGGTGGAGCTGCTCGAGGATTCGGCGATCCTGACCCTGCCGACGACACCGGAAGCGATCGGGCAGGCCCTATCCGGCCTGAAGATCAAAAAGCTGCTCGACGGTTATCGGGGTGGCCCGAAGGGTGACCTGGAAGCCCTGACGACTGCGATCTCCGCAATCGCTGCCTATGTCATCGAAAACGCCGCGACACTCGAGGAACTCGATATCAATCCCATCATGGTCTTGCCGCAAGGGTTGGGAACCGTTGCCGTCGATGCCCTGATCCGCAGAAGGAAATGACGCCATGACCGGACCGATCGCCACCCGCCGCGAAGGCGGCATTCTCGAAGTCACCATCGATCGGCCGAAAGCCAATGCGATCGATTTGGTAACGAGCCGGATCATGGGCGAGATTTTTCGCGATTTCCGCGACGACGAAAGCCTGCGCGTGGCGATCATCACCGGCCAGGGCGAAAAATTCTTCTGCCCCGGATGGGATTTGAAGGCAGCTGCCGCCGGCGATGCGGTCGATGGAGACTATGGCGTCGGCGGCTTTGGCGGCATGCAGGAACTGCGCGATCTCAACAAGCCGATCATCGCCGCCGTCAACGGCATCTGCTGCGGCGGCGGGCTGGAGATCGCACTTTCAACCGATCTGATCCTCGCCGCCGAGCACGCAAGTTTCGCCCTGCCGGAAATCCGCTCGGGAACGGTCGCCGACGCCGCCTCGATCAAGCTGCCCAAGCGTATTCCCTACCACATCGCCATGGACATGCTGCTGACCGGCCGCTGGCTGGATGCGGCGGAGGCGCATCGCTGGGGTTTCGTCAATGAAATTCTACCGGCAACAAAGCTGATGGACCGCGCCTGGGAGCTTGCCCGCCTGCTCGAAAGCGGACCGCCGCTCGTCTATGCCGCCATCAAGGAAGTGGTGCGCGCCGCCGAGGGCAGTGATTTCCAGACGACGATGAACAGGATCACCCGGCGGCAGTTCAAGTCCGTCGATATCCTTTATTCCAGCGAGGACCAGCTGGAGGGCGCGAGAGCCTTCTCCGAAAAGCGCGATCCGGTCTGGAAGGGAAAATGACCCAACCGCAGCGGGCTCCCGAACCATGCGGGACAGCCCGTTTGTAACGGTCGAAAATGGAGGATTAGCGGGACCGAACCCAAAAGCGACATTTGAATCCGCAAAAATTGCTAGCCTGACTGCCTTGCCACGTGCATGCTAGCGGACAACCGCTCGACAGCAGTCGACAAAATCAAAACGGCGAAAAGCCATTAAAAAAGGGAACAGGGGAATGAGCGATTATAAGAACTATCTGGCAAACCAGGTCATGCTCGGCAAGATGAACAGGCGCGAATTCATCGGCCGGTCGCTTGCCGCGGGCGTTGCCCTGTCGAGTGCCGGCACTTTGTTTGCAACCAGCGCCTTGGCGCAGGAACCGAAAAAAGGCGGCCACCTCAAGCTCGGCCTCGAAGGTGCGGCCGCAACCGACTCCAAGGATCCGGCAAAGGCGCTTTCGCAATTCATGTTCGTCGTCGGCCGCAACTGGGGCGACATGCTGGTCGAATCCGAGCCGCTGACGGGTCAGCCGGTCCCGGCGCTTGCCGAAAGCTGGGAACCGTCCGCCGACGCCGCCACCTGGACCTTCACCATCCGAAAGGGCGTAAAATTCCATGACGGCAAGGAACTGACGATCGATGACGTCATCAAGACGCTGCAGCGCCACACCGACGAGAAATCGGAATCCGGCGCGCTCGGCGTCATGAAGTCGATCAAGGAGATCAAGGCGGACGGCGACAAGCTGGTGCTGGTGCTGACGGAAGGCAATGCCGACCTGCCACTGCTCCTGACCGACTACCATCTCGTCATCCAGCCGAACGGCGGCTTCGACAATCCGGACGCCATGATCGGCACCGGTCCCTATAAGGTCGCCAGCTTCGAAGCCGGCGTGCGCGCGACCTTCGAACGCAACGCGGACGACTGGCGCCAGGACCGCGGCTTCGTGGACTCCATCGAAATGATCGCCATGAACGATGCGACCGCCCGCATCGCCGCCCTCTCTTCCGGCCAGGTTCATTATATCAACCGCGTCGACCCGAAGACGGTCGATCTTCTCAAGCGGGCGCCGTCTGTCGAGATCCTCTCGACCTCCGGCCGCGGCCACTACGTTTTCATCATGCACTGCAACACGGCGCCCTTCGACAACAGCGACCTGCGCATGGCGTTGAAATATTCG
The DNA here is from genome assembly GCF_001426565.1 of Rhizobium sp. Root482. GTDB lineage: Bacteria > Pseudomonadota > Alphaproteobacteria > Rhizobiales > Rhizobiaceae > Pararhizobium. The sequence continues at coordinate 597,890 of NZ_LMFA01000001.1, forward strand.
ATGGACCGCGAAAACATGGTCCAGACCATTCTGAGCGGCTACGGCAAGGTCGGCAACGATTTTCCGATCAACTCGACCTATGCCCTCTTCCCGGAAGGCATTGAGCAGCGCGCCTACGATCCGGACAAGGCGGCCTTCCACTACAAGAAGTCCGGCCATAGCGGCCCGGTCCTCCTGCGCACATCCGACGTCGCCTTCCCCAATGCCGTCGATGCGGCCGTGCTCTATCAGCAGAGCGCCAAGAAGGCCGGCATCGAGATCGAGGTCAAGCGCGAACCCGGCGATGGCTACTGGTCGAACGTCTGGAACGTCCAGCCCTTCTCGACCTCCTACTGGGGCGGCCGCCCGACCCAGGACCAGATGTATTCGACCGCCTATCTGTCGACGGCGGACTGGAACGACACGCGCTTCCTGCGTCCCGATTTCGACAAGCTTTTGCTCGAAGCCCGCTCGGAACTGGATGAAGCCAAGCGCAAGGACATGTACCGTACGATGGCCATGATGGTTCGCGACGAAGGCGGATTGATCCTGCCGATGTTCAACGATTTCGTGAACGCCTCCACCAAGTCGGTGAAGGGCTATGTCCACGACATCGGCAACGACATGTCGAACGGCTATGTCGCCACCCGCGTCTGGCTGGACGCCTGATGGCTGCGCTGGGACCCGATACCGGTCCGGCGCTGACAATACCCAAGGATGCGGGAGGCGAAAGCCTTCCGCCATCCGGCGCCGCCACGGCCACGACCGGCTCGGCGGCAACGGGCGACGTCACCGGTTCGTTCTGGCATCGTTTCACCCTTGGGCGGCCACTTGCCGCTCTCATCATCCAGCGGCTGGGCCTCAGCGTCGGCCTGCTCTTTGCCGTCTCGCTGATGATCTTCGGCGGCGTGGAGGCCCTTCCCGGCGATTTTGCCACCACCTATCTCGGCCAGTCGGCAACGCCGCAGGCCGTGGAAAATATCCGCAAGGATCTCGGCCTCGACAGGCCGCTGACCGAACGCTATCTCAGCTGGCTCGGCGGCGCCGTGCAGGGCGATTTCGGAACCTCTTGGGCAAGCAGGAATTCCGTCAGCGAACAGATCGGCAATCGGCTTGGAAACTCACTGTTCCTGGCATTCTTTGCCGCCATCGTCTCGGTTCCGCTCGCCGTCGCGCTCGGCATGCTTGCCGTGCAATTCCGCAATCGCCTGCCGGACAGGATCATCAATGTCGTTTCGCTGGCGGCGATTTCCCTGCCCGAATTCTTCGTCGGTTATCTGCTGATCCTGTTCTTCGCGGTCCAGATGGGCGTGGCGACCTTTCCGGCCACCGTCTATGACGGCATGGGCTTTACCGACCGGCTTTCGGCGATCGCGCTGCCGGTGGCGACGCTGGTGCTGGTCGTTCTCGCCCATATGATGCGCATGACCCGTGCCGCGATCCTCAACGTCATGTCCTCGGCCTATGTGGAGACGGCGGAACTGAAAGGGCTCGGCGCCTTCCGCATCATCGCCCGGCATGCCGCACCCAATGCGGTCGCGCCGGTCATCAATGTCATCGCGCTCAACCTCGCCTATCTCGTCGTCGGTGTCGTCGTCGTCGAGGTGGTGTTCGTCTATCCGGGCATGGGCCAGTACATGGTCGATGCGGTCACCGTGCGCGACATGCCGGTGGTGCAGGCCTGCGGCCTGATCTTCGCCGCCTTCTACATCTTCCTCAACATGGCGGCCGATATTCTCGCCATCCTCGCCAATCCGAGATTGAGGCACCCCCGATGAACCTGCGCTCCATCCCCCTCAGTGCCTGGATCGGCATGATCGGCATCGCGCTTGCCCTGATCTGCGCCCTGTTCGCACCCTTCATCGCGCCCTTTGGCGAACGCGAGGTGGTCGGCGACATATGGCTGCCGATGGGCGGCGATTTCCTGCTCGGCACCGACAATCTCGGCCGCGACCTGTTTTCACGTCTCGTTTACGGCGCGCGAACGACGATCTTCGTCGCCCTTGCCGCCACAGTCATTTCCTTCTCCCTCGGCATGCTCCTGTCCTTCACGGCCGCCGTCACCGGCGGCTTGGTCGATCAGCTGTTTTCCCGCTTCAACGATCTAATGATGGCCATCCCGACGCTGATCTTCGCGCTTGTCGTGCTGGCCGTCCTGCCGCAGCAATTGTGGATCCTCATCCTCGTCATGGCGGTTCTCGACTCGACCCGCGTCTTCCGCATCGGCCGGGCGGTCGCGCTCGATGTCGCGGTGATGGAGTTCGTCGAGGCGGCGCGCCTACGCGGTGAAGGAACGGGCTGGATCATCTTTCGCGAAATCCTTCCCAATACACTGTCGCCGCTGCTCGCCGAATTCGGCCTGCGGTTCGCCTTTTCGATCCTGTTTCTCTCCACCCTTTCCTTTCTCGGCCTCGGCATCCAGCCGCCGGCCGCCGATTGGGGCGGTATGGTCAAGGACAACAAGGACGGCATCATCTTCGGCATTTCAGCCGCACTGGTGCCCGGCGCCGCGATCGCCGGCCTTGCCATCTGCGTCAATCTTGTCGTCGACTGGCTGATGAAACGGACCTCGAGCCTGAAGGGAGGACGCGGCGATGCCTGAGACCTCATCCGCCACAAGCGGGCTGCTTTCCGTCCGCAACCTCAAGATCGAGGCGACCAGCTATCCGCCCGGCGAGCCGCCGAAAACGGTGACGCTGGTCGAGGATGTCTCCTTCGATGTGGAAAAAGGCAAGGTGCTCGGCCTGATCGGCGAGAGCGGCGCCGGCAAGTCCACCATCGGCCTTTCCGCCCTCGCCTATGGCCGCGGCGGTGCATCGATCACCGGCGGACAGGTCCTGCTGAACGGCAAGGATATCCTGGCACTCGACAGAAACGGCATCCGCGGCATCCGTGGCTGCAAGGTCTGCTATGTCGCGCAATCGGCGGCCGCCGCCTTCAATCCGGCCCACAAGCTCGGCGAGCAGGTGATCGAGGCTTCCCTTCGCCACCGGATCATGAGCCGCGCGGAGGCCGAAAAGCGGGCGCTTTATCTCTTCCAGGTGCTCGGCCTGCCCAATCCGGAAAGTTTTGGCGACCGCTATCCGCATCAGGTCTCCGGCGGCCAGTTGCAAAGGGCCATGACCGCCATGGCGCTCTGCCCCAACCCCGAACTGATCGTCTTCGACGAACCGACGACGGCGCTCGACGTTACCACCCAGATCGACGTTCTTGCCGCCATCAAGCACGCGATCGAGGAAACGCACACGGCTGCGCTCTACATCACCCATGACCTCGCCGTCGTCGCCCAGATTTCCGACGACATCATGGTGCTGCGGCACGGCAAGACCGTGGAATACGGCACCACCAGCCAGATCATCGAAGCGCCCCGGGAAGACTATACAAGGGCGCTGGTGAGCGTCCGCCAGACGAAGCGCAAGGAAGCCGGCGACCAGAGCGACAGGCTCCTGGATATCGAGCATGTCAGCGCCGGCTATTCCAATGGCTTCAAGGTGCTGCACGACGTCTCCATGCACCTGCCGAAAGGCCAGACGCTGGCGATTGTCGGAGAAAGCGGCTCCGGCAAATCGACGCTGGCGCGCGTCATCACCGGTCTTCTGCCGCCCAGCGAAGGCCGGGTCACCTTCGACGGCAAGGAACTGCCGAAGGCCTTGAGCGCGCGCACCAAGGAAGAACTGCGCCGGGTCCAGATGATCTACCAGATGGCCGACACGGCCATGAATCCGCGCCAGACCGTCCGCGATATCATTGGCCGGCCGATCTCCTTCTACTACGGCCTGCACGGTGCAAAGAAGACGGAACGGGTGCGGCAATTGCTCGACCAGATCGAGATGGGCGACGGTTTCCTCGACCGCTATCCGGCCGAACTGTCGGGCGGTCAGAAGCAGCGCGTGGCGATCGCCCGCGCGCTGGCGGCAAAGCCGGAGCTGATCCTCTGCGACGAGCCGACCTCAGCGCTCGATCCGCTTGTGGCCGAGGGGATTCTGAATCTCCTTCTGAAGCTTCAGGAGGAAACCGCTGTTTCCTATGTCTTTATCACCCACGACATCGCCATCGTGCGCGCCATTGCCGACAGCGTCGCGGTCATGCATCGGGGAAAACTTGTTCGTTTCGGGCCGAAATCGAAAGTGCTGTCGCCGCCCTTCGACGACTACACGGACCTGCTCCTCAAATCCGTGCCGGAAATGGAACTCGGCTGGCTGGAGAAAGTGTTGGCATCGCGGCGCATGGAGAGCGCGGGGAATTGAAGCGATGGGCCTCAGTACCCGCTCGACACCGTCAACACCTCGGCTGACGGTGTCAGCAGAAACGTCCGCACACTGGCGGGAAGCAGCCGCGAGCTGAACGGCAGGACGCCGCAGCGTGACAGCATCTGCCGCTTGTCCGGCTCCATGCCGATATGCCGCCAGATGACGCGCGAGGCGTAGGGAAGATGTTCCTTTCGCCAGGAAACGCCCATGGTCGTCCCCCTGAGAAACACCCGCTGATGCACCTCGAACGGCATCAGGATCGTCTGCGACATCATCGGCTGGCGGGACAGGGTTCGCTCGGTGATGAAGATGCGGTTGCGCCAAAACGCCGCCAGCCCGACATATTTCGAATATTGCCGGATCTCGTTTGCCGCATCGCGGATGCGCTCGATCGATTTGACATGCACCAGACCGCCGTCCTCCTGGAGCCTTGCACAGGAGCAGACGACGAAATCCGGCCAGGACAGCGACAGATGATAGGTCTGGTAATAGCCCAGATGCCGGCGCAGGGCCGGAAGGTCGCCCGGCAAGCCTTCGAGCAATTGCCCGCCATCGCCAAGAGGCCGATCCGTCCGTGCCAGCCGTATCTGGAAATCGCCGGACGGCAGATCGAAATCCTGTGCCGCCACGCCGAAGAATTTGGCGATGCGTGCGAGATTATGCGCCGAGGGACGCGCCTCGCCGGAAATATAACGGTTGAACTGTTGCCGGTTCAGGCCGATCTCCCGGCAGATTTCCGAGATCGAGCGCCGCGTGGCGCAGGCGAAACGCAGATTTTCGGTGAAAGTGTCGATCTCAGGCAGCGGCGTATCCTCCATGGGCCAAGCTAGCGTAAACTAGCGAAAAACAGCGTCAAGTCGCGAAATTGCGGCCATCCCGTTTGGCGTTAGGCTCCGCCGCATCAACCGGCAATAAAAGGGGACATTCCGATGCGAGATTTCACCAGGGACTTCGGCATTTCCGCGGACGTCAATCGTCGCGGCTTTCTTGGCGGCACCGTGGCACTCGGCCTTGCCGCGACCTTCGGCGGCACGATGGCGGCCGGCAGGGCGCAGGCGCAGGAACCCAAGCGCGGCGGGCACCTGAAACTCGGCCTCAAGGGCGGCGCCGCCACAGACACGCTGGATCCAGCCACCTACAGCGCCTCCGTCCTCTTCGTCATCGGTCATCTCTGGGGCGATACGCTGGTGGAATCGGACCCGAAGACGGGTGCACCGCTGCCCTCCATCGCCATCTCCTGGGAACCGTCCGCCGATGCGTCCGTCTGGACCTTCAAGATCCGCGACGACATTTCCTTCCACGACGGCAGGAAGATGACGGTGGCCGACGTCATCGCGACGCTGAAGCGCCATTCCGACGAGGGCTCCAAGTCCGGCGCACTCGGCCTGATGCGCTCGATCAAGACCATCGAGGAAAAGGGCGGCGATCTCGTCCTGACGCTCAGCGAAGGCAATGCCGACCTGCCGCTGCTCCTCACCGATTATCACCTGATCATCCAGCCGGGCGGCGGCGTCGAGAAGCCGGATTCGCCCATCGGCACCGGCCCTTACAAGCTGACGAATTTCGAGGCGGGCATTCGCGCCACTTTCGAGAAGAATGCCGACGACTGGCGCTCCGATCGCGGTTTTGTCGACAGTGTCGAGATCATCGTCATGAACGATGCGACGGCGCGCATTGCGGCACTCTCCTCCGGCCAGGTGCATTTCATCAACAATATCGACCCGAAGACCGTGCCGCTGTTGAAGCGCGCGCCCAATGTCGAGATCATCCGCAATGCCGGCAAGGGTTTCTATTCCTTCCTGATGCATTGCGACACCGCACCATTCGACAACAATGACCTGCGCCTTGCACTGAAATATTCGATCGATCGGCAGGCGATCCTCGACCGGGTACTCGGCGGCTTCGGCACGCTCGGCAACGATTATCCCGTCAACGGCAACTATGCGCTGGCGCCCGAGGGCATCGAGCAACGCGCCTACGACCCGGACAAAGCAGCTTTCCACTACAAGAAATCCGGCCATGATCGTCCGATCCTGCTGCGCACCTCAGACGCTGCCTTCGCCGGCGCCGTCGATGCGGCCGTGCTCTATCAGGAAAGCGCCAGGAAGGCGGGCATCACGCTCGATGTTCGCCGGGAGCCGGAAGACGGCTACTGGACGAATGTCTGGAACGTCCAGCCCTTCTGCGCTTCCTATTGGGGCGGCCGCCCGACGCAGGACAGCCGCTACTCGACATCCTATCTGTCGACGGCGGAATGGAACGACACCCGTTTCAAGCGCGAGGATTTCGACAAGATCCTGCTGCAGGCCCGTTCCGAGCTGGATGACGCCAAGCGCAAGGAACTTTACCACACGATGGCCGTGATGGTGCGCGACGAAGGCGGCCTCATCCTGCCGGTTTTCAACGATTACATCATGGCGGCCTCCAAGACCCTCAAGGGCTTTGTCGAGGACATCGGCAATGACATGTCGAACGGTTATATCGGCAGCCGCGTCTGGTTCGACGCGTGAAGAAAATGAACGGAAGAGAATCCATGTCCAGACGCGGTTTTACTGTCATCGAAAATGAATGGATCATCCTGAAGGACGGCACGCGGCTTGCCGCGCGCATCTGGATGCCGGAGGGAACCGGGACCGATCCGGTTCCGGCCGTTCTCGAATTTCTGCCCTACCGCAAGCGCGGCGGCACGAATGCGCGGGACGAATCGACCTATCCCGTCTTCGCCGAAGCCGGCATCGCCGGCGTTCGCGTCGATATTCGCGGCAGCGGCGAATCCGATGGCGTCATCGATGGCGAATATACCGAACGCGAACTGGCGGACGGCTGCGAACTGGTCGCCTGGATCGCCGCACAGCCCTGGTCGAACGGCAAGGTCGGCATGATGGGCATCTCCTGGGGCGGGTTCAACTGCCTGCAGGTGGCGGCCCTGAAGCCGCCTGCCCTCAAGGCGGTGATCTCCATCGCCTCGACGGTCGATCGCTACAATGACGATATCCATTACAAGAACGGCACCCATCTTTCGGCCCAGCTTTCCTGGGCGGCGACCATGCTCGCCTATCAGTCGCGCGCGCCGGACCCGGCACTGGTCGGCGACAGATGGAAGGAGATGTGGCTGGAGCGACTCAGGGACGAACCCTTCTTCCTAGAGGAATGGCTAAAACACCAGCGCCGCGATGGCTTCTGGGACCATGGCTCGATCTGCGAGGATTTCGGTGGTTTCCCGGTGCCGGCCATGGTCATTGCCGGATGGGCGGACGGCTATCGCAACACGCCGATGAAGGCGGCTGAAGGCCTCGGCGACAAGGTCAAGGCGCTGATCGGCCCCTGGGTTCACAAATATCCGCATTTCGCCTGGCCCAAGCCCCGCGCCGATTTCCATGGCGAGGCGATTGCCTGGTGGAACCGCTGGTTGCGCGACGAAGACACCGGCGTCGAAGACCTGCCGCAGATGCGCGCCTTCATCCTGGATGGCCCGAAGCCACAGCTCCGGCGTGATGTCGAGCCGGGCTTCTGGATTGCCAAGGATCGCTGGCAGAAGCCGGAGATGCAGACCTTCTATATCGATCAGTTCAAAACCCTACTCGAAGGCATGTCGATCGCCGGCGCCCACGACCAGGCCGCCTATCTGAAATCGCCGCTCGACACCGGCACTGCGTCGGGCGAATGGTTCACGCTGAAGCCGGATGCTGAGATGGCCGGCGACCAGCGTGTCGATGATGCCGGTTCGCTGACCTTCGAAACCGCACCGCTGGTGGAAGCGGTCGATTATCTCGGCCAACCGGTCTTAACGGTGGAGCTGGCCTGCGACGGGGAATGGGCCAATCTGATCGCCCGGCTGGTCGATATTCATCCGGACGGTTCCGCGACCCGCGTCAGTTTCGGTGTGCTGAACCTTGCCCATCGCGACGGCAATGCCGATCCGAAACCGATGGAAAAAGGAAAGAAGACACGAGTTCAACTGGTGCTCGATGCCTGCGGCTACCGGTTCGGCGCCGGCCATCGCATTCGGCTCTCGCTCTCCACCGCCTATTGGCCGATGGTCCTACCGGCCCCCGGCGATCCGGGCCTGACGCTCGATCTGGCCTCGCTCGGCCTTGCCCTGCCAAAACTCGGCGAACACCGGAAAATCACCCTTCCGGAGCCGGAAAACCCCGATCCGCTGCCGAAATATATCGAGCATGCGGCCGGCAGCACCAGCCGCCGGGTCGAGCGCGACCTGACGACCGGCAAGACTCATTATCACATCCACGAGGATAGCGGGCTTTCCGAACATCCAGATAGCGGCTTTGCCACGCAGGACATCCGCGAGGAGACCTGGACGATCGCCGCCGACAATCCCCTGTCGATGACCGGCCTCGCCACCTGGACCTGCATCGCCAAACGGGAAAATTGGTCGGTGAAAACCGTCTCCGTCTCGCGCATCGGCTGCACGGCGACGGAATGGCTGACCTCCGCTTCGGTGACGGCCTTCGAAGGTGAAGAACAGGTCTATCAAAAAACCTTCGAAAAGCGCATCGCCCGCGATTTCACCTGAGGTCAGACAGGCACCGCCTCGGCAAGTGCTGCAAGTGCCCGCTCCGCATCCGGAGCGGGCACGAACACATGATCGTGATGGAAGGCGGCGACCACATTGGCGCTGATGCCGTGCCGCGTCAGCGCAGCTGCTACCGCAGCCGTCAGCCCCACAGCCTCCAGCGCCGAATGCACGCTGAGCGTGATGCAGCGCATCACCGGCCCGTAGGCAAGGCCCGCCCGATCCGCAGCATCGCGCTCGAGGATCAGCGTCAGCCCTTCGTCCTCGCGGAAGGTACACAGCGGCGACAGCGCCAGCCATCCTTCATCCTCCAGCGGCACACTGCAATAGACATAATCGCCGGGGCGCAGAAGCGGCCGCATCTCGCGCAAGAGCAGGTCCAGATCGGTAATGCCGGTCATTCCGTTTCCTTGCCTTGAGCCGGCATCACGCCGGCGTGTATTGCCGCCACCGGCCGCTCAATTCGGCGTGACGCACGTATTTGCGATTTGACCGACAAGCCGGGATCGGGTCAGTCTCTGCTCATAAAGCAAGAACGCATGTCCAGGCATCCGGCAGCCGGCCTGCCGCAAGCCCATTCCGGAGGAATCCCATGTCCACTGCCGCAGCGCTCAAAACCCTAAAGAAATCCACACCGTTTTTCGCCATTGCCGGCGCAACCGTCATTGCCGCCACCTTCCTCGTGATGACCTCGACCTTCAGCCAGGCCGCCGAAGAAGCCGTCGTCATTCCCCCGCCCGCGATCGACGAAGCGGCCAAGACGACCACCGAAAAAGCAGTGTTCGCCGGTGGTTGCTTCTGGGGCGTACAGGGGGTTTTCCAGCATGTCAAAGGCGTGAAGAACGCCGTTTCCGGCTATTCCGGCGGCAGCAGCGAAACGGCCATCTACGAGGCGGTCGGCGGCGGCGATACGGGCCATGCCGAAGCGGTGGAGGTCACCTATGACCCCGGGCAGGTGACCTATGGCCAGTTGCTGCAGATCTATTTCTCGGTTGCCCACAATCCGACGCAGTTGAACTACCAGGGGCCCGACCACGGCACGCAATATCGCTCGGAAATCTTCGCCACCAGCGGCGAGCAGAAGCAGATTGCGCAGAGCTATATCGCCCAGCTTGAAAAAGCAGCCGTTTTCAGCGAGCCGGTGGTCACCAAAGTATCGGACGTGAAAGCCTTCTATCCGGCCGAGGATTACCATCAGGACTTCCTGACGCTCAACCCGACCTATCCCTATATCGTCTACAACGACATGCCGAAGATCGGGAACCTCAAGGCCCTCTTCCCGGCAAAGTTCAGCCCCGATCCGGTATTAGTCGGCAAGGCGAAGGGGTAACCAACTCGTTCCGACGAGCCTGCCTATGCCGCAGCACAGATGCGCAAACCCCTCCCGCGCGCCCTCGCTCCTATGGCGGGCGCGCAGCCAGGCATGGATCATCTGCGGTTCGTTCCGATAGGTAACCTCAATCCCCGCTGCCGCCAGGCGCTGCGCATAGAGCGCGGCATCGTCACGCAACGGATCGAAATGCGCCGAGGTGATATAGGCCGGCGGCAGGCCGGAAAGATCAGCCGCCTTCAACGGATGGGCAACGGCGTTTTCCGCCGGCGCCTTCAGGATATCGCGGTAATAGGCGACATCCGCCGTCGACAGGCCCGGTGCCTGCGCCATCTCGACATAGGATCCCGACACGAGATCGCCGCCCAATCCGGGATAGATCAGCACCTGTCCGACAATGCCGGCAAGCCCTTCGGTCCTGGCCTTCAGCGCCAGGCCTGCTGCCAGATTGCCGCCGGCACTGTCGCCGACAACCACCAGCGGCCGTCCATCGGCAAGCAGCCATTGCAGTACCTCGAAGCAATCTTCGAAGGCCGCCGGCCAGACATGTTCCGGCGCCAGCCGGTAATCGACGGAAACGAGCTCCGCCCTAGCGACATGCGCAATTTCGGCGCAGATCGCATCATGGCTTTGCAGCGATCCGACGACGAAACCACCGCCATGGATATAGAAAATCCGCGTCTGCGTCGCGATCTCGGCAGGCCGGTAACGGCGCACCGGAATACGTTCGGCCACGAGTTGATCCTCCCGCGTCAACCCTTCCGGCGACGGCGCATCGAACTCGGCGCACAGCGCATCATACCACGCGCGCTGCTGCTGAATGGAGGCATCCACCGCATCCGCCGGATAGAAATCCTCGCAACGCCTGTGGAAGGCGAGGATGCCGGGTTCGGTGGGGAAAGGCGGTTTGGTTGTCATGTCTGGGCCATCATTCTTCGAAAATTCAGCATAGCGGAAACTCAGGCCGCCTCTGTTCTCGATCCGACAAATTCCCGAGATTTTCGAATATGACAATGTGGTGCGGCCATGTTACCTTTGTCGCATGCGAACAGGAAAATCCATTACCGTCACACTTGGCGAGCAGCAGGCGCTGCTGGATGCCCGACTGCAAGCCGGCACCTATGAGGACGCAAGTCAAGTGGTGCGCGCAGGCCTGCGCGCGCTTGATCGCGAGGAAACGGCCGTGAACAAAACCATGCGCGCCAAAATTCATGAAGCGATCAGCGATCCTCATCCCGACATTCCGGCCGCCGAGGTTTTTGCACGGCTTCGCTCCATTCATCTTGAAAGCCGGTAAGCTTGGCAAATGTCGTCTTCCGACCAGCAGCGGAAAACGACCTTGCGGAAATCTATCGCTATATCGCTGAGAACAGCGGTCTTGAACGAGCCGGCGCCTATCTCGATCGCATAGAGAAGGCCTGCATGGCACTTTCCAACTTCCCTCTTCGCGGCACGCAGCGCAATGACCTTTATCCCGGCCTGCGGATCACCGGTTTCGAGCACCGCGCGTCGATTGCATTCACGGTGGAGCAAGAACGGTGGAGCAAGATACCGTTCGCATATTGCGCATTTTCTATGGTGGCAGGGATTTCCCGGAGGACTGGACGGACGGATGATCGGTGCTATCGCTGACCTCCTGCACAACTCTTGCCATTCCCCCCTCCTGCCGTGTTAGCTGAGACATGGCCTTCACCCTCCGTCAACTCCAGTATTTCATCGCGGTCGCCGAACAGGGCAGCGTCACCCGGGCGGCGCAGAATCTGTCGATCTCGCAATCCTCGATCACCGAAGCGGTGAAGGAACTGGAGACCGATCTCGGCGTCGAACTGTTCGAGCGCCATCCGCGCGGGCTGCATATCACTCATAACGGCCACCAGTTCCTGCGCCATGCGACGAAGATCCTTGCCGGCGTCTCGGATGCGCGCCGCTCGTTTTCGCAGGAGCGGGAGGAGCGCACCGGCGGCAAGCTCAATCTCGGTGTCACCTCGCTGGTCGCCGGCTATGTGCTGTCCGATCTGCTGGCCCGATATCGCCGCGCCTGCCCCGGCGTCGAGGTCAGCGCCATCGAGGACAATGGCTCCTATCTCGAGCACCTCCTCGTCGGCGGCGAACTGGATGTCGCGGTCATGGTCATTTCCAATCTGCGCGACCGCATGGCCCTGCAGGCCGAGATCATCGAGACCTCGCCCTATCGCCTCTGGCTGCCGCTCGGCCATCCGCTCGTTTCGGCCGATATCATCTCGGTCGCCGATATCGCCAAGGAACCGCTGATCATGCTGACGGTGGATGAAATCGAGGAGAATACCGGCAAGCTCCTCACCGCGCTCGGCGCCCGCCCTCATGTCGCCTTCCGCACCCGCTCCGTCGAGGCGGTGCGCAGCCTCGTCGCCACCGGCGCCGGCATCGCGCTGCTGCCGGACCTGGTCTACCGGCCCTGGTCGCTGGAAGGCGACCGCATCGAAAGCCGCGACGTCTCCGGCGCCCTGCCCGTCGTCCAGGTCGGTATGGTCTGGCGCAAGGGCTCCGGCCTGCCCCAATCGGCAAAGGATTTCATCGGCGTCGCCGAAGCCTTGCGCAGCGGTCGCGGCCGATAGTGCCCCGATATCGGAATTTCCGATACCGCCGTTCTAATTAATGAATTTGCGAAAGCGGCGAAACCGGGGCACCTTCATCTACGGGAACAAGACCGAAGTAATCGGGCATCAAACGGGGAGACTTCTATGAAGAAGATTCTGAAATCCTGCACCGCGCTTACGCTTTCGCTTGCCTTTTCCGCCCCTGCCTTCGCACAGGAACCTTTGAAGGAGCTCGGCAAGGGTGAAGGCGAACTGTCGATCGTCGCCTGGGCTGGCTATATCGAGCGCGGCGAAACCGACAAGGCCTATGACTGGGTCACCGGCTTCGAGGAGAAGACCGGTTGCAAGGTCAGCGTCAAGACCGCCGCGACCTCCGACGAAATGGTCGCGCTGATGAACGAGGGCGGCTTCGACCTCGTCACCGCCTCGGGCGATGCCTCGCTGCGGCTGGTCGCCGGCAAGCGCGTCCAGCCGATCAACACCGCGCTCATCCCGAGTTGGTCGACCATCGACGAACGCCTCCAGAACGCGCCCTGGCACACGGTGAAGGACGTGCACTACGGCACCCCTTACGTCTGGGGTCCGAACGTTCTGATGTACAATACCGAAGCCTTCAAGGACGAGGCACCGAAGAGCTGGAAGGTCGTCTTCGAGGAGATGACCCTGCCCGACGGCAAGTCCAACAAGGGCCGCGTCCAGGCCTATGACGGTCCGATCCACGTGGCCGACGCTGCCAACTACCTGATGGCGCACAAGCCTGAACTCGGCATCAAGGACCCCTTCGAACTCAACGAGGATCAGTACAAGGCAGCCCTCGACGTGCTGCGCGTCCAGCGCACCCTTGCCAGCCGCTACTGGCACGACGCGATGATCCAGATCGACGATTTCAAGAACGAAGGCGTCGTCGCCTCCGGCTCCTGGCCCTTCCAGGTCAATCTCCTGAAGGCCGAAAAACAGCCGATCGCCTCCGTCTTCCCGGAAGAAGGCGCCACCGGCTGGGCAGATACGACCATGCTGCATGCCGAAAGCACCCATCCGAACTGCGCCTATATGTGGATGGAGCACACGCTGTCGCCCAAGGTCCAGGGCGATGTCTCCGCCTGGTTCGGCACCGTTCCCTCGGTCCCCGCCGCCTGCAAGGGCAATGAATTGCTGACCGACGAAGGCTGCGCCAACAACGGCTACAACGACTTCGAGAAGATCAAGTTCTGGAAGACGCCGGTGTCCAAATGCGAAAGCCAGGGCGAATGCGTGCCCTACCACCGCTGGGTCTCCGACTATATCGGCGTCATCGGCGGGCGGTAGTTTTAGAACCTGGAACGCCCCTCACCCTAACCCTCTCCCCGCTTGCGGGGAGAGGGAACGACAGAGACTGCCAACCGCACTTCGTTTCACCTTATGAGAGTGAGACGACGGAGTTCGCTGCCTGCCCCTTCGCCCCGTTTACGGGGAGAAGGTGGCCGACAGGCCGGATGAGGGGCAGTTCTCGCAATTTCCGGAGCCCCCATGACCGCCGCCGTCCTTTTTCAAAACGTCTCCCGCCATTTCGGCGCAGTCAAAGCCGTCGATGCGGTCGATCTTGAAATCGCGGCTGGCGAATTCTTCGCCATGCTCGGCCCGTCCGGCTCCGGCAAGACCACCTGCCTCAGGCTGATGGCCGGCTTCGAGCAGCCGACACACGGCCATATAGAGATTTTCGGCGAGACTGCCGAAGGCGTGCCGCCGTATCGCCGCAGCGTCAACACGGTGTTCCAGGACTATGCCCTCTTCCCGCATCTCTCCATTCTCGACAATGTCGCCTATGGGCTGATGGTCAAGGGTGCCGGCAAGGAAGAACGCCGCAGGGCAGCCGAGGATGCGCTCGCCATGGTCAAGCTGCCGGGCTATGGCCAGCGGCGGCCGGGCCAGCTATCCGGCGGCCAGCGCCAGCGAGTGGCGCTCGCCCGCGCGCTCGTCAACAAGCCGAAGGTGCTGCTGCTCGACGAACCGCTCGGCGCGCTTGATCTCAAGCTGCGCGAGCAGATGCAGGAGGAACTGAAAAGCCTGCAGAAATCGCTCGGCATCACCTTCGTCTTCGTCACCCATGACCAGGGCGAGGCCCTGTCGATGGCCGACCGCATCGCCGTCTTCAACGAGGGCAGGATCCAGCAGCTCGGAACGCCCGAAGATATCTACAAGCGCCCGCAAACCCGCTTCGTCGCCGATTTCGTCGGCTCGTCCAATGTCCTCTCCAGCGCTATCTGCGCGAAGCTCGGCGTGCCGGCGAAGGCCGCCAGCCTGCGCCCGGAGGCGATCGCCATCGGCACGTCCTGGGCCGAACAGCTCACCTTGCCGGGCAAGGTGATTTCGCGCAGCTTCCTCGGCGCCGTCAATCGCATCACCGTTGATTGTGACGGCGAAAAGATCATTGTCGCCAGCCCCGCCTCCATGCCGGTTCCGGAAATCGGTGCGGATGTCGAGCTCGCCTTCTCGCGCAACGACCTTCACCTGATGGAGGACGCATGAGCGCGCTTGCCACCGGAGCCCCCATCCAGCCGAACAGACCCGGTGTGACGGGCCGGATATCGGATTTTTTGTGGAAGCACCCGCATCTCCTGCTCTTGATCCTGCTCGGGCCGCCCGTCCTCTGGCTCGGCATCATCTATCTCGGCTCGCTGCTTGCCCTCCTGCTTCAGAGCTTCTTCTCGATCGATGATTTCTCGGGCCTGATCAATTACGAGTTTACGCTGGCGACCTACAGGCAACTGTTCTCGGACGCGAATTTCGACATTATCCTGCGCACCGTCACCATGGCTGCCGCCGTCACGCTGTTCTCGGCCCTGATCGCCTTCCCGATCGCCTATTATGCCGC
This sequence comes from Rhizobium sp. Root482, assembly GCF_001426565.1. GTDB lineage: Bacteria > Pseudomonadota > Alphaproteobacteria > Rhizobiales > Rhizobiaceae > Pararhizobium. The sequence continues at coordinate 613,410 of NZ_LMFA01000001.1, forward strand.
CCGCTACGCCCGGGGAAAATGGAAGGCGATCTTCTATCTCGGCGTCATGCTGCCGCTCTGGTCGAGCTATCTCGTCAAGATCTATGCCTGGAAGCTGATCCTTGCCAAGGAAGGCATTCTTACCTGGGCCTTCGGCAAGCTGCATCTTTCCTGGCTGCTCGATGCCTGGCTTTCGCTTCCGATTATCGGCGGCAATTCGCTCTCGGTCAGCTATACCGGCACCTTCCTCGTCTTCGTCTATGTCTGGATGCCCTTCATGATCCTGCCGATCCAGGCAGCGCTCGAGCGCGTGCCCGGCAACCTGATCGAGGCATCGTCGGACCTTGGCGGCAATCCCGGCCAAACCTTCCGGCATGTTCTCTTTCCGCTGGCGCTGCCCGGCATCGTCGCCGGCTCGATCTTCACCTTCTCGCTGACTTTGGGCGACTATATCATTCCGCAGATCGTCGGCTCCTCGCGCCTGTTTATCGGCCAGGCCGTCTATGCGCAGCAGGGCACGGCCGGCAATATCCCGCTCGCCGCCGCCTTCACCGTCGTGCCGATCGTCATCATGGGCCTCTATCTGTGGATGGCCAAACGCATGGGGGCCTTCGATGCGCTCTGACCGCTCCGCATCCGCCCCGCTGCCCTTGAAGATCGCCGCCATCGGCGGGCTCGCCTTCCTGCATATCCCGATCCTCTTGATCTTCCTTTATGCCTTCACCACGGAGGAAAAAAGCTACCAGTTCCCGCCGCCCGGCCTGACGCTGCAATGGTTCGCCGTCACCTGGAACCGGCCGGATGTCTGGGCGGCGCTGGCGCTCTCGGTGAAGGTCGCGACGATCGCCACCGCCATCGCACTGGTGCTCGGCACGCTCTGCGCCGCCGCCGTCAGCCAGACGCGTTTCTTCGGCCGCGAAACCATCTCGCTGCTGGTCATCCTGCCGATCGCCCTTCCCGGCATCATCACCGGCATCGCGCTGCGCTCCGCCTTCTCGATGGCCGATATCCCCTTTTCCTTCTGGACCATCGTGCTCGGCCACGCCACTTTCTGCATCGTCGTCGTCTACAATAACGCGGTGGCGCGCTTCCGCCGCGTCTCCGGTTCGCTGATCGAAGCCTCCATGGACCTCGGCGCCGACGGTTTCCAGACCTTTCGCCATATCATCCTGCCCAATATCGGCACGGCGCTACTCGCCGGCGGCATGCTTGCCTTCGCGCTGTCCTTCGACGAGGTCATCGTCACCACCTTCACCGGCGGCCAGCAATCGACGCTGCCGATCTGGATGCTGGAGGAACTGATCCGCCCACGCCAGCGGCCGGTCACCAATGTCGTCGCCATGGTGGTGGTGCTGGTGACCGCCCTGCCGATCCTGGCCGCCTATTACCTCACCCGCGATGGCGACCAGATCGCCGGCGGCGGCAAATAATTTAGGACATCAAGGGAGAATTCTCATGGACACGCAATTGCTGATCGGATCGACATTCGAGGCAGGCACCGAGATCGAGGAACAGATCCTCAATCCACGCACCGGCGCTGGGATCATCGCCCTTCCCGAAGCCTCGCAATCGCAGATCGAGCGGGCAGTCGATGCCGCCGAAAAAGCCTTTGCCAGCTGGTCGATGACGACGCCGGGGGAACGTTCCGGCTATCTGCTGAAGATCGCCGACGCGATCGAGAAGGATGCGGAAGCCTTCGCGGCACTCGAAGCGCTGAACTGCGGCAAGCCGATCAATGCCGTGCGCAACGACGAACTGCCGGCGATCGTGGATTGCTGGCGTTTCTTCGCGGGCGCCATCCGCTCGTTGCATGCGACGGTGGCCGGCGAATACCTTCCCGGCCATACCTCGATGATCCGGCGCGACCCGGTCGGCATCATCGGCTCGATCGCGCCGTGGAACTATCCGCTGATGATGATGGCCTGGAAGCTGGCGCCGGCGATTGCCGGGGGCAATACCGTCGTTTTCAAGCCCTCCGAGCAGACGCCTCTGACGGCCCTGAAAATGGCCCGCCTGCTCGCCGATATCCTGCCCGAGGGCGTGGTGAACATCGTGCTCGGCCGCGGCGAAACGGTCGGCAATACGCTGATCAACCACCCGAAGATCGGCATGGTCTCGATCACCGGCGATATCGCCACCGGCAAGAAGGTGTTGCAGGCCGCCGCCAAGACCGTCAAACGCACGCATCTCGAACTCGGCGGCAAGGCGCCGGTGATCGTCTATGACGACGCCGATCTCGAAGCCGTCGTCAACGGCATCCGCACCTTCGGCTATTACAATGCCGGCCAGGACTGCACGGCCGCCTGCCGCATCTACGCCCAGGACGGCATCTACGAAAAACTGGTCGCCGACCTCACCTCCGCCGTCTCGACGATCAAATACAACCTCCCCGACGACACGGAAAACGAGATCGGCCCGCTGATCTCCCGCCGCCAGCGCGATCGGGTCGCAAGCTTCGTCGAGCGCGCCACCGAGCAGAAGCATATCGAAATCACCACCGGCGGCGAACTCGGCAGCAAGGACGGCTTCTTCTTCAAGCCGACGGTCGTGGCCGGCGCCACCCAGGAAGACGAAATCGTCCGGCGCGAGGTCTTCGGACCTGTCGTCTCCGTGACGAGGTTCAAGGAAGACGATCAGGCAGTAAAATGGGCAAACGACAGCGACTACGGCCTCGCCTCCTCCGTCTGGACCAAGGATATTTCGAAGGCGATGAAGGCGGCCTCACGCCTGCAATATGGCTGCACCTGGATCAACACCCATTTCATGCTGACCAACGAGATGCCGCATGGCGGCGTCAAGCAATCCGGCTATGGCAAGGATATGTCGATCTATGCGCTGGAAGACTATACCGCCGTCCGCCACGTGATGATCAATCACGGCTGATGCCTTCACATCGCGGCCGGCGGGTGCTTCTTGCCGGCCGCAATACGCTACGCCGGGCTCCGGCAAGACTTCCACACTGCGCTCCCGAGGGAACTTTTCCGCCTTTCGCGCGTCAATGCATTGTTGAACCATGGAGGGACTGTCATGCTCAAATGGGCGCTGATTTTCTTTGTAATTTCGCTCATCACCGGCTTTCTCGGCTTTTCCGGCGTTTCCGCCGCCACGGCCTCGATCGCCAAAATCCTGTTCTATATCGCGCTCGCGATTTTCCTGATCTTCCTGGTGCTCGCCCTGATGGCCGGCAGCGCCGTCCTTTAGGCACCGACGACATTCAAGGAGCCGCAACGGTCCACGACCGGGGCGGCTTCAGGCTGCGACATTTCGCGACAAAAAACATGACTAAAATAGTCATAAATCTCTTTTCGACGGAAACAAACATGATAATAGAGCTCATCTTATTATGTTTAGTGAAGTCGATCCGATGCCTCAAACACCCAGCAATATCCACCGCCTGAACACCCGGCGCCTGTCGCTTGCCGCAGTCCTGCCACTGGCAGCCGTCTTCGCTTCGTCGGCCCTTGCACAGGACGCCGATGGCGCAACGGCACTAGAGGCACTGACCGTTACCGGCGGCAGCGGCGGCGTCATCACCGGCGATGGCTATGTCGGGACCGGCAGCGCCACCGGCGCCAAGATCGATACCCCTTTCCTGCAGACGCCGCAGTCGATTTCATCGGTCACCGAACAGCAGCTGAAGGACCGCAATCCGCAGACGCTTCTCGAAACATTCGCCTATACGCCGGGTGCCCGTGTCGGAGCCTCCGGCTTCGATCCGCGCTTCGATTCTTTCACGGTGCGCGGTTTCGACGTCACCTATACGGGCGTCTTTCGCGATAATCTGCGCCAGCCGGGCGCCAGTTCTTCCCTGTTCAAGAACGAACCCTATGGCCTCGAAGGCGTCTCCATCCTGCGCGGCCCCTCCTCGGCCCTCTATGGTGCATCCGGCGCCGGCGGCCTCTTCAATCTCATCACCAAGCGCCCTACCGAAGTGCCGCTGCGCGAACTGCAGATCCAATACGGCACCGACAATCGCCACCAGGGGCAGTTCGATTTTTCCGGCCCGGTCAACGACACCGATCCGCTCTATTACCGCATGACCGGACTTTTGCGCGATAGCGATACCGAGCAGGTCAGCGTTCCCGACGACCGCGCCTATATCGCACCCGCCTTTACCTGGAAGCCGGACGAAGACACCAAGCTGACCATCCTCGGTGAATATTCGCGCAGCAGGACTGGCGGTACGGCGGCATATTATAACGACCCGCTGACCGGTCAGGTGACCGACATTTTCGGCGGCAATCCCGACTTCAACGATTCCATCCAGACGCAGGCCCGCCTCGGCTATGAGTTCGAGCATCGGCTGAACGACGTCTTCACCTTCCGCCAGAACATGCGCGTTTCGACGCTGAACACCGACACGGACTGGGCCTTCGCCTATGGCCCCAACGCCATCGACCCGAGATATCTCGACGGCAACGCCGGCACCTTCGACGAGCGCCTGACGGCGGTCGTCATTGATAATCAGATGGAAGCCCGGTTCGATACCGGTGCGCTGGATCATACGCTGCTTGCGGGCATCGACTATTCCAGGCTGCGCTTCCGTTCGCTTGCCGGCACTGGTCCGATGCCGCCGCTCGACACCCAGAACCCGACCGATGGCCGGCCGACCGATCCGATCGATTTCGACAAGCGCGTGGATCAGGACCAATGGCAGCTTGGCACCTATCTCCAGGACCAGATCCGCTATGATGCCTGGACGCTGACCCTTGGCGGCCGCTATGACTGGGTTTCCACCGATACAGACACGACCGACCTTGCCACCAATGCGGTGGACAGCATATCGCAGACGGACAAGGCCTTTTCCGGCCGCATCGGCCTGACCTACGAGACCGATTTCGGCCTTGCGCCCTATATCAGCTATTCCACCGCTTTCTCGCCCAATGCAGGCTGGAACAAAGAAACCGGCCAGCCCTTCAAGCCAACGGAAAGCCGGCAGGAAGAGATCGGCGTCAAATATCTGCTGCCCAACAGCAACACGCTGATCACCGCGGCGCTGTTCAACATCGACCAGAAGAACAGCCTCTATTACGAGGTCATGGATATCGGCGCTGGCCCTGAAAACATCCAAGTCCAGCGCGGCAAGGTGCGCTCCCGCGGCTTTGAGATCGAGGCCAATACCAGCCTCGACAATGGCCTGTCGCTGATTGCCTCCTATACCTATACCGACATCAAGATCACCGAGGGTCCGGCGGACACGGTCGGCAATTATGTTTCCTCCGTGCCGCGCCACATGGCCTCGCTCTGGGCGGACTACACATTGCCCGAGGACGGAGCCGGCGCCGGTTTCGGCTTCGGTGCCGGCGCGCGCTTCCTCGGATCGAGCTACGGCAACGACCAGAACACCACGCGCAATTCCTCGCGCGTCCTGTTCGATGCCGCCGCCCACTACGATTTCGCCGCCATCGACAAGAAATACGACGGCCTGCGGCTGCAGGTGAACGCCACCAATCTCTTCGACCGGCGCGATGCCGTCTGCTCGGCGGGTTTCTGCTACCGCGATCAGGGTCGCACCGTCATCGGCTCTCTCAAATACAATTGGTGAAACGGTGAGCGCAACGGCCATCCATAGCGACGCAACCGCTTTCGGGCCTTCGAGCCTGAAGGCGGTTTTTGCCGGTGAACACGCCTGGTGCGGCGAGAAGATGATGCTTTCATCTGAGCTGGAAGGCGCCATCCCGCTGACGGAGTTCTTCAGGTCCGGCGGCTTTTCCGCAGCGCTCGATACCTATGCCGCCGCCCATGGCGGCACCGACCGGCGCGCGATCGCCTCCATGTGGTCGCTCTATTATTTCTCGGCGCTGGCGATCCCCTATATCGTCGCTCGACGGGCCGATCATGTCCTGCCTGTCGCAGCGAATGACATGACAATCGCGCTTGCGGAAGACGGATTGCCGCGCGCGCTCGGTCTCTCCGGCGAAGGCGACTGGAGCGATGGCAGGGGCGCCAACCTCCTGTCCTTCGTCATGCCGCTGGTCAGCCAGCATCTTGCCGAAATCGTTGCGCAGTTGAAGACGGTGGGCGGCATCGCTCCAAAACTCGCCTGGAACAATGCCGCCGTCTATATCGACTACGCCTATAATGCGACGCAAGCCGGTCCGGCCATGGCGGGCGACAACTGGGCCGCGCGCGCCCTGTTTACCTGTCCGCACCTGCCGGACGGTTCGAAAAACCCCTTCCACGATTGCCTGCGCCACGAGATGGACGGCGAACAGACGGTGTGCCGCCGCAAGATCTGCTGCCTGCGCTACCTGCTGCCCGGTATTCCGAGCTGCGGCGAACTCTGCGCCTTGCCTGCCCAAAGAAAGCAATGATGTGAAGACGCTTATTCTCCTGATGACCAGCCTGTTTCTGGCGCTTGCCCCCGGGGCGGCGGCGGAGCAACGCTTTCCGATGACGATCACCGACGCGATCGGGCGGCAGGTGACGATCAAGGAAAGACCGGGCGCGATCCTTCTCGGCAGCGGCTTCAACCTGGTTGCCCTGTCGCTTATCCACCCCGACCCCGTCAGCCTGCTGGCCGGCTGGTCCGGCGACATGAAGGGCGACAATCCGGAAATCTATCGGGATTTCGTAGAGAAGTTTCCCGCCCTTGCCGATGTCCCGATCATCGGCGACGGCACCGGCCAAGGTCTCTCCTTCGAGACGATCCTGTCGTTGAAAGCCGATCTTGCGATCCTTGCCAACTGGCAGGCCGATACCGAGCCCGGCAAGCGGGCGATCGACTATCTGGAAGCAACCGGCGTGCCGGTCTTCGTCGTCGATTTCAACAGCGATCCGATCAGGAACACGCCAGAAAACATGCGGCTGCTCGGGAAAATCCTCCAGCGGGAGGACCAGGCGAACGCTTTTGCCGATTTCTATGAGGAACGCCTGAAACGCATTACCGACCGCGTCGCCGCCCATCCCCAGCCCGGCCCGACCGTATTGATGGAGGCCTTCCCCAATCCGGACCGTTGCTGCTTTGCCTATGGCACCGGCGGTCTCGGCGAATTCATCGGCATTACCGGCAGCCGCAATGTCACCGACGGCAACCTGCCCCGCCAGGGCGGCCTCGTCAGCAGCGAATATCTGATAGCGGCCGATCCGCAGGTCTATATCGCCACCGCCTCGCCGGGCGGCACCTATAGCGCCTTTTCGGTCGGTCCGGGGGTCTCTGCGGACGAAGCTAGCAGCACGCTGGGAGAGGTCGTGAAAAATCCGGTTCTCGCCAACCTGTCAGGCGTGCGGGAGGGCCGCGTTCATGGCTTGTGGAATTTCTTTAATGCCGTCCCGCTGAATATTCTGGCCGCGGAAGCCTTCGCGCACTGGCTCCGCCCCGACCTGTTCGCGGATATCGATCCGGATCAGAGTCTGAAGGAGATCAATGCGCGCTTCGCCGCCGTGCCCTTCAACGGCGCATACTGGATCAGCCTAAAGTAAAAAAATGGCCGGATAAGACATCCGGCCAGTTTGGGATCGCTGAATCAGGCCGCCTTCTTCAGGGCGGATGCGTTCACCGATGCTTCGGCAAGGGCCGTCAGGTCGTGATCGGTCTTGCCTTCCTGCTGCAGGGTCTGGTCGAGAAGCTTGACGGCTTCGGTAAGGCCGAGCATCATCGCCCAGGTCTTCAACGTGCCGTAGCGCGCGATTTCGTAGTGTTCGACGGCCTGAGCGGTGGCCAGCAGCCCGGCATCCAGCGCCGGCGAGTTCTTGAATTCCTCCAGAACCTCCTCGCCTTCCTCGATGATTCCATCGATGGCCGGGCAGGTTTTGCCCATGGCACGCTTGCCGAAAATCTCGAACACCTGCTGCAGGCGCTCGACCTGGCCTTCGGTTTCATCGCGATGCTTCTCGAAAGCTGCCTTCAGCTTGGGATTCTTGGCGCCCCTGGCCATCTTGGGCAGGGCCTTCAAAATCTTGCGCTCGGCATAGTAGATATCCTTGAGCATGTCGTAGAACAGGTCTTCCAGGGCTTTCTCTGCCATTGGTGTCTCCTCTTTGCATGATTATGGTGCGCCGGGACGGCACGGGACAAACGGACATCTGCGAGCTTTGTTCCCCGGACATGCTCAAGGACGACAATCGCCACGCTGTTTGGTAGCGCGCCTTCCCTCGCCGTGCGGCCCCGCCTATATAAAGGCTTGGAGGATTTCGATGATTTGGATATTGCCTGCCGTCGCAGGGCTTTTGATTGTATATTTCGCCATGCGCTCCTCGCGCTTCCGGCGGTTTGCCGAACCGGGCCTCAGCCTGATCGTCGCCTTGGGATTGATCGTCGCTTTCATCATCTGGCTCAAGGATACCGACCCGTTGAAAAAGCCGACGGTGCCCGCTCCCCAGCAGGCCGACCCTGCCCCAACACCCGACCAGCTTGCCATCGAGGGCCTGGCCTTCACCAATTCGGGAAGGGACAGGAGCTATCGCGCGACCGGAACCGCCGTCAACAACAGCGGTTTCGACCTCGATTATTTCCGGCTGACCGTAACACTGGAAGACTGCCCCGGTGGTTCCTGCAAGATGGTGGGCGAGGACACGGCGCTGGTGCTTGCCCGTATCCCCGCCGGCGCCAGCCAGGCCTTCGACACGTTCTTTACCTTCCCTCGTCCCCGCGGCAAGGATCCCGTTGCGCCGAAATGGTCGCATCGGGTCACCGAGGTCCGTGGAAGCCCGCCCTGACCGGCGCTTTACAGCCCCTCCACCAAGTCGCTGGTGGTGATGACCGTTGCGAATTCCGCGCGAAGCGTCGCAACATGCGCCCGATGAATATCGATGGCGGCGATGGTGCCGCCACGGCTGTCGGCAAGATCGAAACAATCGCAGGCATCCTCCACCAGGATGACCTTGTAGCCCATATTGGAGCCGACCCGCACGGTCGTAGAAACGCACATATCCGTCGAGATGCCGAACACGACGATGGTGTCGATCCCGGCGCGCCGCAGGCGCAGGTCGAGATCGGTGCCGATGAAGGCGGCGTTGACGCTCTTCGTCACCAGTGGCTCGCCGGATTGCGGCTCGAAGCCGGGGCGAAAGGCATTGCCCGCCGCGCCTGGGCGAAGCGTCGAACCATCCTCGACGCTGTCATGCCGGACATGGATGATCGGTCGTCCCGCCTTGCGCCAGGCGGCAAGCAAGGCCCGGCCATTCTCGTCCACCTTGTCGTTCCAGCGCCGGGGCCAGGGCGCATCGTCGAAGGCCTGCTGCATATCGATCGGGATCAGGGCTGTCCTGTCTGAAAATTTCATGGAAGATTGCTCCTTGTCTATCTCGCCAAAACCTAGTTGCAATTCCGTCCGGTTTCACTGAACAAGACGGCGGCGGGCCGGACATCTGTCCGGAAAACGCGATGGGGAGGAGGGCAAATGACGGCGCTTGATGAGAAGGATCGCCTGCTGATTGCAGCACTCAGGGCTGATTCTCGCCAAAGCCTCGTGGCGCTGGCCCGGCATGCGGACTTGTCACGCAGCGCGGTCCACGAGCGTATCCGGCGGCTGGAAGCAAAAGGGGTGATCGCCGGCTACACGGTTCGGCTCGGCACGGACACTCTCGATCCAGCCGTCCGCGCGCTGGTCGCGGTGAGCTTCCAGCAGGGCAGGAACTGCGATCACGTCGTGCCGCATATTTCCGGTATCCCGCAGGTGATCAGTTGCTGGTCGCTAGCCGGCGCCACCGACCTGATGCTTTTGGTCGAATGCGGCTCGAACGGCGATCTCGACGGCATACGCCGGCAGATCGCCACCATACCCGGCGTTGCCACCGCCCAGACGCATGTGGCGCTCAGAACCCATTTCGATCGTCGTGGCGGCTGAAGGAACCGAGCCCGTCAGGCGCGGCTGATCTCGTCCAGATACCAGTTGATATAGCGAAGCTCGTTCTGCTCCATCGGCGCGATCGGGCCCGGAACGAAATAATGCGACCGGACGCCGCGCGACGTGTGCTCGATGATCGCCTTGTCCTCGTCGGTGGTCACCGTCCACAGCCAGGTGAGCCGCGACAGGTCATAATCCTTTCCCTCCTCGGCCTTGCCGTCCACCAGCCAGATCAGCTCCATCTCGCAGGCTTCCGGCCCCTTCGGGATGAAGCGATAGATCATGCCATGGTCGGGATAGCAGACGAGGAACGAGGTGCCGCCGAGATGGACGGAGGTGACGCCACCGTCGAAATCCTGGAAGCGCCCCATCAGCGGCGCCACCGGCGCGCCGTCCTCGCTGCCGCTCTTGACGCCGTCATAGAGCGCATAGCGGAAGGCGTGGATCGTTTCCCTGCCATTTTCCGATGTCTGCCAGTGATCGCCCGCGCCGATCTCGATGCCGAGCGCGCAGGTGCGCGCCTCCATCGCCGTGTTCAGCGCCTCGATCATGTGCAACGGCTGCTCCAGCGCATGGGTCTGCGAATATTCCGGATGCGCCGGGCCGCAATGGTAGCACTCGACATAATTCTCCACCGCCAGCTTCCAGTTGGCATCGACCGGATAGCTTTTCCGATGCGCGACCTTCGCGCTTGCCCAGCCATATTGGCCGCAGGTGGCGCGCAACAGGTTCTCCACCTCGGAGAAATCGAGCGGCACGTCTGCGAAGGAAATGAAGATCAGCCCTTCGACGACCCGCACATGCAGCTTTTTCAGCCCATGATCCTCGCGACGGAAATCCTTCGGCATCAGCCGGGCAGCTTTCAGCGCCCCGTCATTGCCATAGGTCCAGGCGTGATAGGGACAGACGAAGACGCGGGCATTGCCCTTGTCCTTCGTGCAGACCTCGGCACCGCGATGGCGGCAGACATTGAGGAGCGCATGGATGCTGCCGTCCGCATGCCGGGTGACGATCACCTGCTCGGACGCCATCCGGAACAGCTCGAAATCATTGGCATTCGGGACGACGCTCTCGTGGGCGACGCAATGCCAGTGCCGGCGAAACACCCGCTCCAGATCCCGCTCATAAATCTCCGGATCCCTGTAGAAGGCCCGCGCCAGCCCATGGCCCGGCTTGTGCGCGGCGATGAGCTGGTCGATGCGATCCATCGGGCTTTCCGTCGATTTCTTTTCTGGCGCGAGCATGGCTTCATCTCCCTGAAAACACCCGGAAAAATCGCGTTCCGGTGCGCGCATTTCGTTTGCCGGCGAGTCCGAGGATGCCCCTCACCCTAGCCCTCTCCCCGTTTTGACGGGGAGAGGGGACGACGGAGTTTGCCGCTTGCCCCTTCTCCCCGTGAAAACGGGGAGAAGGTGGCCGACAGGCCGGATGAGGGGCACTTCTGGTTTGGGACCAGAGGGTCGCAGACCGATTAAGCCCTCACCCGCTCCGCCTTAGGATCATACATCGGCTGAAGCGACGCTTCCGCCTTCATCCGCGTCCCGGCAATCTCGATCTCATAAACCGAACCCAGCACATCCGCCTCGGTCTCGCCCTCGCACGGCACATAGCCGAGCCCGATGGCGCCGCCGAGATGGTGGCCGTAATTGCCTGAGGTCACCGTGCCGACGATCCGGCCGTCGCGGACCAGCGCCTCGTTGTGGAACAACAGCGGCTCCGGGTCGGCGAGCCTGAATTGCACCAGCCGGCGCTTCAGCCCCTCGTCCTGCTTGCGTAGGACCGCATCGCGACCAATGAACGCCCCCTTGCCGGTCTTCACCGCAAAGCCGAGCCCGGCCTCGAGCACATGATCCTCGTCGGTAATATCATGGCCGAAATGGCGGAAGGCTTTTTCGATCCGGCAGCTATCGAGCGTATGCAGCCCGCAGAGCTTCAACCCCACATCCCGCCCCGCCTCTTCCAAAGCTTCGAAGACATGCGCCGCCTGATCGGTGGAGACATAAAGCTCCCAGCCGAGTTCGCCGACATAGGTGACGCGGTGGGCGCGGGCGAGCCCCATGCCGATCTCGATCTCGCGCGCCGTGCCGAAAGGATGCGCGCTATTGGAGAAATCATTGGGGCTGACTTGTCTCATCAGTTGGCGCGCCCTTGGGCCCATGACGCAAAGCACGGATTCTGCCGCCGTCACATCGGTAATGACGACGAATTCCTCGCCAAGATGCTTGCGCAGCCAAGCGAGATCGCGCTGCAGCGTGGCACCGGGAACCACAAGCAAAAAGGCCGTTTCCGAAAGCCGTGTAACCGTCAGGTCGCTCTCGATGCCGCCGCGTTCGTTGAGCATCTGCGTGTAAACGATGCGACCCGGGGCGATATCCATCTGGTTGGCGCAGAGGTTTTGCAGAAAGGCGAGCGCATCCCTGCCCTCCACCCTGATCTTGCCGAACGAGGTCATGTCGAACAGGCCGACCCGCTCGCGCACCGCCAGATGTTCGTCACGCTGGTTCTCGAACCAGTTCTGCCGCTTCCAGCTATATTGATACTCGCGTTCCTGACCATCTTTCGCAAACCAGTTGGCCCGCTCCCAGCCGGCCACCTCGCCGAAGACAGCGCCGCGCGCCTTCAGATGCTCATGCAGCGGCGAGCGGCGGACACCGCGGGCCGTCGCCATCTGGCGATAGGGGAAATGATCGGCATAAAGCAGACCGAGCGTCTCAGTGACGCGCTCCTTCAGATATCTGCGGTTCTTCTGGAACGGCTGCGCCCGGCGGATGTCGACTTCCCAGAGATCGAAGGGCGGCTCGCCGTCATTCATCCACTCCGCCAGCGCCATGCCGGCGCCGCCGGAGGAGACGATGCCGATGGAATTATAGCCGGCGGCAACCCAGTACCCCTTCAGTTCCGGCGCCTCGCCGAGATAATAGCGGTCGTCCGGGGTGAAACTTTCCGGGCCGTTGAAGAAGGTGTGGATGCCGGCCGTCTCCAGCATCGGCATGCGGTTGATCGCCTGTTCGAGGATCGGCGCGAAATGGTCGAAATCCTCCGGCAGCTGGTCGAAGCAGAAATCCTCGCGAATGCCATCCATGCCCCAGGGCTTGGCGACGGGCTCGAAGGCGCCGAGCAGCATCTTGCCGGTATCTTCCTTGTAATAGGCGCATTCGTCCGGCACCCGCAGGACCGGAAGCGATTTGAGGCCGGCAACCGGCTCGGTGACGATGTAGAAATGTTCGCAGGCATGCAGCGGCAGCGTCACGCCCGACATGTCGGCAAGCGTGCGTCCCCACATCCCGGCGGCATTGACGACGTTTTCGGTCTCGATCGTGAAGCTTTCGCCGTTCTGTTCGCAGGTGACGCCCGTCACCCGGCCGTCCCGCTGCGTCACAGCCGTCACCTTGACGCCTTCGAGGATCGTCGCGCCGTTCTGGCGCGCACCTTTAGCGAGCGCCATGGCAATATTGGCCGGATCGCACTGGCCGTCGAGCGGCAGATGCACGGCGGCAACCACATCCGACACATTCAGATGCGGATACATCTCCTTGACTTCGCTCGAAGAAATCTCCCTGACATCGACATTGAAGGCGCGCGCCAGGGACGCCTGCCGGTAGATTTCCTGCTTCCGTTCCTCGGTCAGCGCCACGGTGATCGAGCCGTTCTGCTTCATGCCCGTGCCGATGCCGGTCTCGGCCTCGAGATTGACGTAGAGATCGCGCGAATATTTGGCGAGCCTCGTCATGTTCTGCGAAGCCCGCAACTGGCCGATCAGGCCGGCCGCATGCCAGGTGGTGCCTGACGTCAATTGCTTGCGCTCCAGGAGGACCACATCGGTCCAGCCGAGCTTGGCCAGATGGTAGGCGACCGAGCAGCCCGAAACGCCGCCGCCGATGATCACGGCTCTCGCCTTTGTGGGGATCGCCTTCGTCATGCGCGCAATCTTTCATTCCTGGGGTCGAACAGCGGCTGGTCGGGCTGGACCGTGGCCCTGAACCGGTCGCCGTAGATTTCCACCTCGATTTCGGTGCCCGGCACGGCAAGGTCCGCCTTCAGCATGCCGAGTGCGATGGACTTCCCGGTGCGATAGCCCCAATTGCCCGACGTCGTCTCGCCAACCACATTTCCGTCGTGCCAGAGGGTGGACATATAGGGTGCGTCGCAATCGCCGGCCTCGACAACCAGCGTTACAAAACGCTTGGCCACGCCCTGTTGCTTCTCGCGCTCGAGCGCCGGCTTGCCCTTGAAGTCGGGCTTCGTCCAATCGACGAAGCGCTCGAGCCCGCCCTGCAGGATGGTGTAGTCCGTCGAAAGATCGCCCTTCCAGGCGCGATACCCCTTTTCGATGCGCAGGCTGTCCAGCGCCTCCATGCCGAAGGGTTTCAGCCCGTGCTTCTCGCCCGCCGCCCGGACGGCGTCGAAGACGATGGCCGTGTCCTCGACCTTGGTATGCAGTTCCCAGCCCAGTTCGCCGGCGAAGGAGACGCGCACGAGCTGCAGCCAGCGGCCGGCGATCTGGCAGGATTGATGAGTCAGCCAGCCCAGCGACAGATCGGCATCCGTGACGGCTGCGAGAATCTCGCGCGACTTGGGCCCGGACAGGATTTGGCAGGCGAAACTGTCGGTAACATCGTCGAGCGTGAAGGCGGCATCCTTCGGCAGATGTGTCTTCAGCCATTCGAAATCATGCCATTGCGCCGTCGCCGCGGTGATCAGGAAGAAGAAATCCTCGGCAAGCGCCATCACCGACATTTCGGTGACAATCCGGCCCTTGTCGTCGGAAAAATAGGCAAGGCCGATGCGGCCCGGCTTCGGCACCTTGCCGGTGATCAGCCCCAGCAGCCAGTCGCGCGCACCCTCGCCCTTGATCCGGAAGCGCGAGAAGCCCGGCAGGTCGAGGATACCGGCGGCTTCGTGCACCGCGCAGCACTCCTCCTTGATCCGCGCAGCCCAAGGCCCTGCCCGATTCCAGGTCTGGGTCGCCGCTTCGGATAGATCGTCACCGGGCTTCGCATACCAGCTGGCCCGCTCCCAGCCATTATAGGGCTTGAACTGGGCACCGAGCGCGACGATCCGGTCATGGATCGGCGAGAGTTTCTTGTTGCGCCCCGCCGGCCAGGCATGTTTGGGAAAATGCATCGCATATTCATGGCCATAAATTTCCATGCCCTTGGCGATGCAATAATCCTGGTCGGTATAATCGGTGAAACGGCGCGGATCGCAGGACCACATGTCCCACTCGGTCTGGCCCTCGGTCACCCATTCGGCCAGCACCTTGCCGGCGCCGCCCGCCTGGCAGATACCGAAGGTAAAGACGCAGGCCTCGAAGGCGTTCGGCACGCCGGGCATCGGCCCGATCAGCGGATTGCCGTCGGGCGCATAGGGGATCGGCCCGTTGATCATCCGCGACAGGCCGGCGGTGCCGAGGATCGGCACGCGCTCGACGGCATCGTTCAGATACCATTCCAGCCGCTCCAGATCGTCGGGGAAAAGCTGGAAGGAAAAATCCTCCGGCATCGGATCGTCCGGCGTCACCCAATGCGCCTTGCAGTTCCTCTCATAGGGCCCGAGATTCATGCCGGACTTTTCCTGGCGGAGATAATAGGAGGAATCCACGTCGCGCAGCAGCGGCAGCTTGTGGCCAACCTCCTTCGACCAGGCGGCGAGTTCGGGAATTTCCTCGAACAGCATGTACTGATGGCTCATCACCATCATCGGCACGTCGCGACCGAACCATTTGCCGACTTCACGGGCATAATAGCCGGCGGCGTTGACGACCTTCTCGCAGCGAATCTCACCCTTCGGCGTCGAAATCACCCATTCATCCCCCTCCCGACGCGCGCCGGTGGCGGGACAGAAGCGGAAGATTTTCGCGCCCATGTCGCGGGCGCCTTTTGCCATAGCCTGCGTCAGCTGTGCCGGATCGATATCGCCGTCATAGGGATCGTAGAGCGCACCCGTCAGGTCATGGGTTTCGGCGAAGGGATATTTCGACCGGATCTGGTCGGGCGACAGGATGTCGAGGTCCATGCCCTGGTAGCGCCCCATGCCGACCACGCGCTTGAATTCCTGCAACCGCTCCCTCGAATGGCCAAGCCGGATGGAGCCGGTGACATGATAGTTCATCGGATAATCGACCAGCGTACCGAGCTCGCGATAGAGCGAGGCGGAATAGCGCTGCATGTTCATGATCGACCAGGACGACGAGAATGTCGGCACATTTCCGGCCGCATGCCAGGTCGAGCCGGCCGTCAGCTCGTTCTTTTCCAGAAGCACACAATCGGTCCAGCCGGCCTTGGCGAGATGATAGAGAGCGGACGCGCCAACGGCACCTCCCCCGATGATCACGACACGCGCGGCGGACGGCAGTTCAGACATGCTTCATTCCCTCGTTTGACGAGATTTGTGGCAATGAAGCATGCCGCCATCAAGCCGGCGAAAATCGCTTTATTGATCGATGAATTCGATTAGATTGAGCTTGAGAAGCCCCTCATCCGCCCTGTCGGGCACCTTCTCCCCGTAAACGGGGAGAAGAGACAAGCGGCAAACTCCGTGATCCCCTCTCCCCGCATGCGGGGAGAGGGTTAGGGTGAGGGGCAATCGTGAATGACGCGGGAGAAAAATGCAGATCGACCTCATCGAAACCTTCCTTGACCTGATGGAGACCCGCAGTTTCAATCGCACCGCGGAACGGCTGAACATCACGCAATCGACCGTGTCCCATCGGGTGAAGGCGCTGGAGGCGCTGTTCAACCGCAAGCTCTTCATCCGCAACAAGGGCGGCACGGCACCCACCGCATCGGGCCTGCGCTTTCTCGATCATGCCAAGGCGCTCCAGCACCAGTGGCATGAGGCCACGCGGGCGGTGGAAAGCGCCGGTGCCTATGAGCGCTCCATGCGGCTTGGCGTCCAGCACGATCTGGCGGAAGTCTTCGCCGGCCGCTGGCTGGCAGTCATCCGTGCCGACCTGCCCTCGACCTCGATCTATATGGAGGCCGATTATTCCAACCAGATGAACCGCGACCTCGCCGCCGGCGACCTCGATCTCGCCATCCTCTATACGCCGCACTACCTGCCCGACCTGTACTATGAGCGGATCGGCGATCTGACCTACAGGATGGTCGGCACGCAGGCGCGCAGCATCGCGGCGGTCGAACCGGGAAGTTATATACAGGCAGTCTATTCCCCCGCCTTCGACCGGGCGCATCGGCTTGCCCTGCCGCAACTCTCCTCCGCGTCCGTTGCGTCGGGACAGAACATCGCCATTGTCGCACTGCTCAAAAATCTGGGCGGCGCTGCCTACGTCACCGCCCTGACCGCAGAGGAACTCGTGGAGAAGGGAGAGGTCCACCTGGTCGAGGATGCGCCGCAGATCGCCCAGGCGGTCTATGCCGCCACCAGCATCCGCACCCGCCACGCCCACCAGCACCGAAGAATCATTACCGCCATGCAGGACCTTCTGGCGTCCTGATCGGTGGCGCGGCCAAAGCCGACATCCAGCGCGGCGAGAGGCCAATCCTGACGGTTTTCTGGCGACAAAGCGGCATGAGAGGTCGCAGGCTCGAATTGACATGGACCGGCGAAAATCCTAATTATCGTGGATCAATTGGTTCCCCGGCGGCAAAAGGCGTTGGGGAGTAAATGGGAACGTGACGGGTGGACCCATTCTGGGCATCTTCATCACGGCCGACCCCGCGACTGTAGAGCGGTCAGAATGCGTCATGCCGGACGGTGTCCGGCAAAAGCCACTGCGGCGACGGGCTTCACGCCCATGCCCTGGGAAGGCGAGGCGAATTCCTTGGTGCCATGCACCTGACGCCGCGAGCCAGGAAACCTGCCGGTTGATGAAGGGCATGGTGCCCAATTGGTGGGAGATATCCCACATGCCATCACGGAGGTTGTCATGGCTTCGTCTATCGTTTCGAGCATTCCCCTTTCCATCAGCGACCGTCTCACCGCAGGCATTCTCGCCCTGTTGATCGGCGGTTTTTTGGTTTTCGGCGCGGGCCTTGCCAATTCCGCCGTGCTGCACGACACCGCCCACGACGTGCGCCACTCCTACGGCTTCCCCTGCCATTGATCCACGCCGCGGAAAGCATCGGCTTTTCGCAGTCATTGCCAATCTGAATTGCGTGGCAAGTCCACGTATCGGTGAAATGCGCCTGGTATCTCGGCACCGGGCAGGCTTTGCCATGGGGATTCAATCATGTCGGGCGTGAGAATGCGCATGCCGCGCTCCGCCTGAGAGGGAGTAGGAAAAATGATCGTCAAAACGCTTCTGGCCGCATTGGTGGCTGGATTGATTGCGGGTGTCTTTTCGACCGTTGCGCAAAATGCGCGCGTCGTCCCGCTCATCCTCCATGCGGAGGAATATGAAGGCCAGGAACCGGCCGCGACGCCGCCGCCAGGCACGTCGACGGAACAGGACCATCAGCATTCGTCACAATTGTCCCCTTCGCCGCTTACCCGGATGCTCTCGGCGCTCTCGCCGATCACCCCCGCCTTTGCCCATGAAGGCGAACACGGCGAGGAAGGCGGCATCATGTTCGGCATGAGCCGGTTTTCCGGCAGCCTGCTCGCCAATCTGGTGACCGGCGCCGGTTTCGGCCTGCTGCTCGCCGGTGTCAGCCTCGTCGTCGGTCATCCGATCACGCTGCGCAACGGCGCGCTCTGGGGCGCCTGCGGCTGGCTTGTGGTTCACATGCTGCCGGCAATCGGCCTGCCCCCGGAACTGCCCGGCTTTCCGGCGGCCGATCTCGGCGATCGCCAGACCTGGTGGATCGCGACCGTGCTGCTTTCCGCACTTGGCGTCTATCTTGTCGTCCTGTGCGAGGAAATCGTCGCCAAGCTGATCGGCCTGGTGGTCATCGCCGCGCCGCATCTCTATGGCGCGCCGCAACCCACCGATATTTCAAGCTCGGTTCCCGCCGTTCTCGGCGCCGAATTCGCCGTTGCTGCGCTGGCAACGGCGCTGGCCTCCTGGCTGCTGCTCGGCGTCGTCTCCGGCTACCTGAACGACCGTTTTCTGAAATCGGCCTGAGCCTCCGCCCGTCGCGTCACGCAGCGCGACGGCATGATCAGCCGCCTGCGTGCTCGAGACGAGCACGCAGGCGGCTTTTTTGCGTCTCGGGATCGAGAAGCACGCAGACATCGCAGACATCGCCACCCGGCGTCCGGTAGTAGAGGCAGCAGCCGCTCCTGAGGCGAAATATCCCTGCCGCCGGCTGCCCATCGACCATCGCCTCGATACGCTCATAGCGCAGGTTCCCGGACGCAAGCGGTGACCCTTCGCGCTCGACAATGGCTAGCGCCAGCGCCATGGCCCGCTCGGTTTCCGTCATCGCCACACCCAGTTCGAGAAAGGCGCCGGCGATGCCGTCCCCCGCCAGCCGCCATTGCGCCACTGGTGAAAGGCCCGTGCGGGCCTGGAGCGCTTCGACCACCGGCGCCAGGCTCTCGACAAAGCCGTCATGAAAGGCCGCCGCGCTGTCGCCAGTGCCGAGAACCCGGCTGAGCCTGAAATGGAACCGCCGCGCCCCATCCACGGGCACCCCAAGCGATGCAGGGCTGGCGTCCTCCCAGCCGATTGCGAGATCATCGGGATCGAGACCGGCGACAAGGCCCGTCTGAAGCAGGATCGCACCGGCGGCAATTGCCAGATGATGACTGTAGAAGGCCATCAGATGCGCGCCCTTCACACGATCGTCCATCTCCGCCGCGAACCGGGTCTGGTAGTCGAGAAAGGCATCGACGCTCTCGACGCGGTTCCATGTCGCCCGCGCCGAAAGCAAGCCTGCAAGCGCGTCTCCGATGGAGGCGGCAACCTGCGGAAACCGTGCCGACTGCCAGGCAATAGCGGTTTCCACCTGCCTTAGCTGCTCGCTCGGGGACCAGTCCTCGCAGTTCCGCATGTCGTCCAATCGTCCCGCCTGTTTCCCGGTATCGCCCGCGCCCTTATCGCTCAAAGCCATCCGCCGGAAAACCCTGCCTGCCGCAGGCCGCGCCGGATGATTGGCGACCGGCGCATCAGGTTCCAGATCAGCCCGGTGCGGTGGTTTTCGATCATCATTACCAGCAGGCCCTGGTCAAGCCCGACGCTGCGTAAATTGAGCCATCCCTCCGGCGTTTTGCCGGGAATACTCGGATTGAAGCTGCCGAGAAACCGTCCGTCCCTGAGGACGCCGGGATAGCGGGAAATCACATGGCGGGTCGCCGCAAGCGCCGCCTGCGGCTCGAACGGAAGGCAGGCGAGCGGCGCCCAGGGGGCGATCGTGCCGTCATCTGGCCCAAGCGGCACGCCACGTGCAGCATAGCCGGAAAAAGCCTGGCGGCGGCCATCCAGCAGCCGACGCGGCCGCAGCGGCCCGTCGCAGGATGTCAGCCCCCAGAGGTCGCGCCCGTACCCCGCAAAAGCGCCGGGATTATCGCTGGCATAGTCGCGCTGCAGCGCAATGGCGCGGCGGGTATTATCGAAATAATCCATGTCCTTCACCGCAATCGCCGCATCGCGGATGCCGCGAAAATCGATCCAGGCATGGGAGAACAGATGTATGAACAGAGGCCCGGCGTAGAGAAATGGTCGCTCCCCGAACGTCATCCATTCATATTTATCGCAGAAGGCCTCATAGCTCTCCCGACCCACAGGATAAGAGGGAGAAGCAAGCGCCAGCACATAGAGAATGATCGCTTCGCTATAGGCTTCCCAGCGATAGGGCAGAAAGCCACCATGCGGCTTCCAGCCGAGCCGGAAGGACTTGCCGCCGTGGGTCGCCCAGGCCCAATTCATCCGCGCATAAAGCGCCGCCGCACAGGATCGGATCTCCTTTTCGATCGGATCGTCCCGGTCGAAATAGGCGGCCGCCACCAGCATGCCGGCCATCAGCAGCGCGCTGTCGATCAGAGACAGTTCGCTGCGCCAGGCGCGCTGTCCGGTCGCCATGTCGAGAAAGTGGTAATAGAAGCCCTTATACCCGGTCGCATCGGTGGCGCGGCCCTGCCGGCTCCCGGCAAAGAAGCGCAAGGTCGCCACCGTCCGCGCAGCCGCATCCTGCCGCGACATCCAGCCCCTTTCTACGCCAACCGGATAACAGGACAGACCGAAGCCGGTGGCGGCGATGCTCGACGGCACACCGGGCAGCGACGTATCGGCAATCAGTCCGTTTTCCGAATTGGCGTGCTCCAGAAAATAGCCGAAGGCGGCCCGCTGAAGCCGATCGAACAGTTCCTGATCGACGTCTCTATCCGTCTGCCGCGCATCGGATCGCCCGGTCAATTGCTGTCCCCACCTCCCTGCAACACTGGCGCGGTTATCACCGATTGTTGATGACCTGAACGAGCGAAGGCCTCGCCCGGCAAGAGACCTGTGCTACACTTTTCCACGCATTGCGACCGGTAGCAGCGATCGGACGGTAAAATGTTCACAACTCTTGCCCTGCTGTTCAGCCTTTCAGGAAACATTGCCGCGGCGAGCGGCAGCCCCGTCGATGTTGCGCTCGTGCTCGCCGTCGATATGTCCGGCTCGATGGATATGGGAGAAGCGCAGGTGCAGCGCCAGGGCTATGTCGATGCCCTGCGCCACCCCGATTTTATCGCGGCGGTGACCGCCGGCCTCAACGGGCGCATCGCCATCAGCTATTTCGAATGGGCGGGCAGCGTCAACGAAACCTCGCTGGTCGATTGGCACCTGATCGAGGATGCGGACAATGCCGAGGCCTTTGCCGAGCAGATCGCCTCGCGCCCGGTCGTCACCCGCAGGGGCACCTCGATCTCGAATGCGATCAGCTATGCCGCCAGGCTTGTCACGGCCAGTCCCCATGACGCCATGCGCCGGGTGATCGACGTCTCCGGCGACGGCCCCAACAATCTCGGTCCGCCGGTGAGCCCCATCCGCGACGCCACCGTCGCCGGCGGCATCGTCATCAACGGGCTTGCGATCCTCATCCGCCCGTCCGGCGGCATCGTGACGCTGGACCAGTATTACGCCGATTGCGTCATCGGCGGCCCCGGTTCTTTCGTGCTGCCGGTCCACCGCCCGGAAGATTTCGCAGTCGCCATCCGGCAGAAACTGGTCATGGAGGTGAGCGGCCGTTGGTCTGCACCGAAGGTCATTCCCGTACAGTCCGCGCCGCCCGCCGATTGCATGGCCGGCGAAAAGCTGCGCCCCGGCTTTCTCGATCGCGTTTATCCCGAACTCGACCGTTAAGCCCTCAAATCAAGTTGACGGTCAGGCGGGAACCTTCGTCCTCGTCATGCGTTTGGGTGCGCCTGTCATAATGCTGCAAGAGAACGACCTTGAGTAACATACGCTTTCCCGCCCCCGTCAGACTGATCAAACACAGCCAGGAGAATGTCATCGCCACCGCCTGGGACGCGGTGGAATTCCTGCGCCGCTGGCCGGCCAGGCGTGGCAATGCCTATCGCCGCGCGCTCCAGCACTGCCTGGATGCGCTCGACGGCATGCTGAGCCCGAAGAAGGCCTATGCCTCCTTCACCGCCGCCGCCCGCGAGGCCGGTATTCTCGGCTGAGGAGATGCGCTCCTATCGGGCGACCCAATATCCAGTCACCATTCGATAAAACCGCTGCCATCAAACGCAATCAGCCCCGCAATCCTTCGACGCGGGGCTGGACCGGATGAAACAGCTTGAAATCGCCGATCTCAGTTCGGCTTGTTCTTCGGCTTGCGCTTGATGCCCTCGGCGCCCGACTTGGCAAATTTCGGCTTGTCAGACTTCGGCTTATCGAATTTCGGCTTCTCTGATCCCGGCTTATCAAAACCCGGCTTGTCAAAACCCGGCTTGTCGAAACCGGGCTTGCTGGACTTCTTGGTCCAGGGCTTGGCATCTGTCTTTTCGGGCGAACGGTGTTCGGCACCGGCAAAGTCCGGCCGGGCATCGAACTTGCGCTTCGGCTTGCCGTCGTTTTTCCAGTCGCCCCCTTTCGCCGGTTTCTTGCCGGCATAGGGCGCGCCGCGCGGGCCGCCGGAGAGATCCGGCATGCCGTTCAGCTGCGTCACGGTGATGCCCTTTTCGAGCATCCGTTTCGGCCCGACAGCCTCGATGAAGCGCTCGGTCCAGTCCGCGGCGATCTCGACATAGGTCTCCTCCGCCTGCATCTTGATGGCGCCGATCTCCTGCTTGGTGATGCGGCCGATGCGGCAGAGCATCGGGATCAGCCAGCGCGGCTCGACATTCTGCTTGCGGCCGGCCGACAGCGAAAACCAGGTGCTGTTGCCGAAATCGCCACGCGGCGCGCGCGGCTCGCCCCGCTCCGGGCGTTCACCGCGATCCGGGCGATCACCGGACGGCGTGTAGTTGGGCGTATCCATCAAATCTTCCGGCGCCGAGCGGCCGGCACGGGCCTGACGGAGAAAGGCGGCGGCCACCTGTTCGGCGCCGTGCTTTTCCAGAAGTTCGCGAATGAAATCGGCTTCGTCCGGCGTGATCGCCTCGGTCAGGGCCGGATCGGCCAGGACGCGCTCGTCGTCACGGCGGCTCACCTCGTCGGCCGAGGGCGGGCGCCCCCAATCGGCATTGATATTCGCATCGCGCAACAGGCGCTCGGCCTTGCGGCGGGCGCTGTTCGGCACGATCAGGGCGCTAACGCCCTTGCGCCCTGCCCGTCCCGTACGGCCGCTGCGGTGCAAAAGCGTGTCGGGATTGGTCGGCAGATCGGCATGGACGACCAGTTCGAGGCCCGGCAGGTCGATGCCGCGAGCGGCGACGTCGGTCGCGATGCAGACGCGGGCGCGCCCGTCGCGCATGGCCTGCAGCGCGTGGGTGCGTTCGTTCTGGCTGAGTTCGCCGGACATGGCAACGACCGAGAAACCGCGATTGTTGAAGCGCGCCGTCAGATGGTTGACGGCGGCACGGGTCGAGCAGAACACCAATGCGTTCTTCGCCTCGTAAAAACGCAGGACGTTGATGATCGCATTCTCGCGGTCGGACGGCGCAACCGTCAGGGCACGGTATTCGATGTCGAGATGCTGCTTCTGCTCCGCCTGGGTGGTGATACGGACGGCATCGCGCTGGTAGCTCTTGGCGAGATTGGCGATCGAACGCGGCACGGTGGCCGAAAACATCAGGGTGCGGCGCTCGGCGGGCGCGGCTTCGAGAATATATTCGAGGTCCTCGCGAAAACCGAGATCGAGCATCTCGTCGGCCTCGTCGAGGACGACCGCCTTCAGCGAGGACATGTCGAGGCCGCCACGGCGGATATGGTCGCAAAGCCGTCCGGGCGTGCCGACGACGATATGGGCACCACGGTCGAGCGCGCGCCGCTCGCTGCGCATGTCCATGCCGCCGACGCAGGAGGCGACGGTCGCCCCGGTCATCTCGTAGAGCCATTCAAGCTCGCGCTTGACCTGCAGGGCCAGTTCGCGGGTTGGAGCGACGGCAAGCGCCACAGGTGCGCCGGCCGCGCCGAAACGGTCCTTGCCGTCGAGCAGCGTCGAGGCGAGCGCAAGCCCGAAGGCCACGGTCTTTCCCGATCCGGTCTGCGCCGAGACCAGCGCATCGCGGCCTTCGAGTTCGGGGCCTAGAACGGCCTTCTGAACCGGCGTCAACTCTGAATAACCGCGCTTGCTCAATGCCTGAGCGATCGCCGGAGCGATGCCGTCTAACTCTGCCATATGTTTAATCTCTCGGAATTCGGCATTCATGCGCTCCATGATGAGCGCAGACGCCGCAGCCGGCACGTCGCCAGCAATACATGCGCGCCCTCATACTGCGCTTGCACGCAATTGTACAGAGCGCCCCACCTTAAGCCGAAGACAGCCTGGAAAGACCGGGACTCACTTGAAGCATATGTCAGCCGCCGGTCTGGCTATGTGGCGCAGCCACCGGCTTGGATTCGGGCGACCCCTTGAAACGCAGGAAGATCGACAGGACGACCAGCACCGCGGTCGACAGGAATTCCGACTGCCAATTCTGGAAGGATTCAAACCAGAACTGGGCGCTGCCGAGATGCTCCAGGACCCCGGCCGGCGGTTGGCCGTGCAAGGCGGACTGGGCATTGTCCGCCTCGGCGCTGTAGCGCAGATGCAGCAGGAAGCTGACAAGGAAAAGCGCCGCGAGGCTAAGACCGAGCGAGTAGGAATAGAGGCTACGGATCATGCCGCCGGCTCTCACCGGCCAGGGCGCCTCCGGATCATCAGCATGTTTCGCAGGGTCCTCGTCCTGTGGCGCCTCCTCGTCCGGATCCCGGGATTCCGACGAACCACGCTGAAAGAGGAAGGCCGTCAGCATCACATAGGCCGACATCTGCAGGAATTCGCTTTCCCAGTTTTCAAACAGGGCGGACAGAAACTGCCCCGATACCGCATAGGCGCCCAGCGTCATCGGCGAAGCGCCATGCTCCGTCAGTTCATGGTTGCTGACCTGCCAGCCAGTCAAAATCATGGCGATCACGGTCATCAACGAGACGGCCGCCAGAACGATCGTCAATCCATTGTCGCGCAAAAACCGCATCTCGATACTCCACACGCAATTTCCTCAATCCAACCATCGTCAGGCGCGCGGGGCTTTGTGCCCCGCGCGACCGTGTCATTCGATCGGCGGCGAGGCCTGGCCAAGCTTGACGGAAGGCTCCCTTCCCCAGATGCGCAGCTTTCCGAGCTCGGCCACAAAGGATTGCGCATCGGCGGCAGCACCGAGCTTGATGGTCCCTTCGTCCAGGTCGCCGGCAATGCCCGCCTTTTCCAGAAGCGGCATCGCTACCTCGACATAACCGATGAATTTACAGTGCGAGAAGGCATCGGCGACGAAATCACGGGCGGTTGCCTCCATGACCAGATCGGCAATCGCGTCCTTGGACGGCAGAATGGCGACCGCGTCGTAGAGCACCGAGGGTCCGCCATCGATCATCTGGTGGGCCGGCACCCATTCCCCGTCCGAGGCGGTGACGCCGCCGACCTTCGGCGCAATGATTTCGAACACTGCCTTTTCAGCGGTGACCGCATCGATCAGGGCCCTCAGCAAGGCTGCATCGACGCCGTCTGTAGCCAGGATGCCGAGCTTGCGACCCTCGAACCGCTTCGGCCCGTTCTCGATGATGCTGAGAGCCGGCGACGGATCGAGATCCTGTCGTGTCGGCATGGCCGCATCGGCGGGCTTGGGCATGGACTGGAAGCCGAGCTTGTGGCCAACCGTTCTCGCCAGCGTCTCGTCGATGTTGAAGAGATGGGCGACCATGCGCTCGCGGATCACCGGCGTTTCGACCTTGCTTAGCTCGAAGGTCAGAGCTGAGGCGATATGGCGCTTTTCCGGCGGGGTCTGGCTGATATAGAACTGCCGCGCCTGGCTGTAGTGATCGGCAAAGCTTTCCGGCCGCAGGCGCGCCTTTTCGCCCTGTTCCGCTGCCGGGAAATGACGATAGCCCCGCATCGGCGTTTCGCGCGGACCCTCGCCCCAGGAATTGGGCTGGTAGTTTGCACGACCAACGGGATTGCGCATGGCCATGTGTCCGTCCTGCTGGAAATGAGCAAAGGGACATTTCGGCGCATTGATCGGCAGATGGGTGAAATTTGGCCCGCCCAGCCGCTTCAGCTGCGTATCGAGATAGGAGAAATTGCGCCCCTGCAGCAGTGGATCATTGCTGAAATCGATACCCGGCGGCACGTTCTGGGTCATGAACGCCACTTGCTCGGTCTCGGCGAAGAAATTATCCGGCATGCGGTCGAGCACCAGCCGCCCGACAGGCTGCGGCGGCAGGATTTCCTCCGGGATGATCTTGGTTGCGTCCAGCACGTCAAAATCAAACTTGTCGGCAAAATCCTGGTCGAAAAGCTGGACCTGCAATTCCCATTCGGGAAAGTTTCCGGACTGGATCGACTGCCAGAGGTCGCGCCGGTGGTAATCGGGATCGGCGCCGTTGATCTTCACCGCCTCGTTCCAGGCGACCGACTGCAGCCCGAGCTTCGGCTTCCAGTGGAACTTGACGAAGGTGGATTCGTCCTTGGCGTTGACGAAACGAAACGTGTGGACGCCAAATCCTTCCATGAACCGGAACGATCGCGGAATGGCGCGGTCCGACATGATCCACATGATCATATGCATGCTTTCCGGCGTCAGGCTGATGAAATCCCAGAAATTGTCATGGGCGCTTTGCGCCTGCGGAAAGGCACGGTCGGGTTCCGGCTTGACCGCATGCACCATGTCCGGAAAGCGGATCGCATCCTGGATGAAGAAGACCGGGATATTGTTGCCGACGAGATCCCAGTTTCCTTCCTGGGTATAGAGTTTCACGGCAAAGCCCCGGACGTCACGCGCGAGATCGAAGGAGCCCTTGCTGCCGGCAACCGTCGAAAACCGCACGAAGGCGGGCGTCCTTTCGCCGGGCCGCTGGAAAAGATCGGCACGCGTATAGGCGGCAAGCGATTCATAGGTTTCGAAATAGCCATGGGCGCCATAGCCGCGCGCATGGACCACTCTCTCTGGAATACGCTCATGGTCGAAATGGAAGATTTTTTCGCGGAAATGGAAATCGTCCATTACGAGCGGCCCGCGCGGGCCGACACGCACGCTGTTCTGGTCGTCCGCAACCGGCCCACCCTGGGCCGTGGTCATGATCGGCGTATCGCCTTCGGCCACCTGATGCAGTTCGCCGCCCGCACCGCGCTGCAGTTTCTGGTCATGGATTTTCGCCGTCTCCGCACTCGCATTTGGGGGCGTGCCGGTCGTGGATGGATTTTTTGCCATGGGGGAGCTCCGTATGCCGGGAAGTATTGCTCCCAAACCATCAGCAGCACACTTAGTTCCGGCGGGTGGCCAAGATTCCTAAATCGTCCTGGCCAGCCCGCAGGATGGCTGCCCGTTATCGCAACAGCCCCTGCCCGCCATCGACCCAGATCGGCGAACCCGTCACATGGCGGCTGCGATCCGAGGCAAGGAATACGACCACTTCGGCGACATCCCGGCTGCGCCCCGGCGCGCCGCCGGTAATCGGCACCTGACCCTCCGGCCATTCCACGGGAATGGCGGTCTCCTCCTCGCCGCGCAATTCGGTATTGGTATCGATATTCGTCTCGATCTCGCCGGGGCAGACCGCATTGACGCGAATGCCGTGTCTCGCAAGTTCCAGCGCCAGTTGCTGCACCATGGCGACCTGGCCTGCCTTGGTCGCCGTATAGGCGGTGGCTCCCGGCGTGGTGAAGGTCCGCGTCCCGTTGATCGAGGAAACGACCACGATCGATCCGCCATCGGCCTTGAGATGGGGAACGGTGAGATGGATGGTGAGGTAGGTGCCGCGCAGATTGACCGCGATAGTCTTGTCCCATTCGTCCGGCTTCAGATCGTCGATCGGCGCCCAGACGCCGTTGATGCCGGCGTTCGCCACGACGATATCGAGCCGCCCGAACCGGGAGATCAGGAGATCGACCGCCTCGCGCATTTCCTGCTCCACGGATATATCGGCGACAAGGGCAATCGCCTGCCCGCCTGACGCCGCGATCTCGTCCGCAGTCCTTTTCACCTCGTCGCCGGTGCGGCCGAGAACGCCGATGGCGGCGCCGTCTGCCGCAAGCGCCAGCGCCGATGCCCTGCCGATCCCGGAGCCGCCACCGGTCACAAGCGCCACTTTATTGCTCAGGGTCATGCAAACCTCCCATCTATGTGGATCACACCGCTCACACCGATCAAGCTGTCGGCGAGACGGATATGGCTGTCTTTTCGACAAAGAAAAGGGACGGCATTCCCTCCAGCAGGAAAATCGGCAATCGCCAGTCAAACCAGGAAGTTAGGGAACCAAACCGCCCATCGGTGCGTTTCGGCGTTTTGGAGAGAAGCGATCCGCGGCAGTCGTGCGACATTGCAAAGGGACCGGACAATGCCGCCGACGGAAAATCGCCCGCGGGCGAAGCCGCACCTTCCCCTTTTCATCCTGCCCTTCTGCCTGGCCGGTTGCTCGGGCTCTCAATCCGCTCTTTCGCCGGCGGGAGAAGAAGCCTCCTCCATCTACCTGCTTCTCATCGTCACCACCTGCGGCGCGGCGGTGATATGGTGCCTGGTCACAGCCTTGCTCGTCTATGCGGGGCGGTCACGGCGGCATGTCTACAGTGCCGGCGCGGGCCAGAAGCTCATCCTCTGGGGCGGTGCCATCCTGCCCACGTCCATTCTTTGCCTGTTGCTCGGCTATGCCCTCTGGCTCATGCCGGCAACCCGCCCCTGGCTCACCAACAACGAGACGAGTGGATTTCGCATCGAGGCGACCGGCGAGCAATATTGGTGGCGCTTTGCCTATCGTGATGCCGAGAACGGGATCTCGTTCGACACAGCCAATGAACTCCGCCTTCCTGTCGGCGAGCGTATCCGGTTCGCGCTGCGGGCCTCGGATGTCATCCATTCCTTCTGGATCCCCTCGCTTGGCGGCAAGATGGACATGATCCCCGGCCGCACCAATTTCTTCTCACTCGAGGCCACCCGCCCGGGCATCTATCGCGCCCCTTGCGCGGAATTCTGCGGCACCTCGCACGCGCTGATGGCATTCACCGTCGTGGTAATGGAAAAGGAGCCGTTTCGAGAATGGATGGAACGGCAGACAAACCTGCTGCGTCCACGTGAGACCGAGGGCGCCCGCCTCTTTGCACGGCATGGCTGCGCCGCCTGCCACACGATCCGCGGCACACAGGCGCGCGGCCGGATCGGCCCGGACCTGACCGATATCGGCGCCCGCCAGACGATTGCCGCCGGCACACTGGCCAATACGGCGGAGAATATCGCCCGCTTCATCCGCGCCCCCCACGCGGTCAAGCCCGGCGTGAAAATGCCGGCCTTCCCGATGATCCCGCAGGCCGAACTCACCGCCCTTGCGGCCTATCTGAAAGGTTTGCAATGACCGACCGCGACAGGCACGATCGGACGGACGAAAACCGACGCGAGGAGGAGGCGCAACTGCGCCGCGTCTGGAGCAATCCTCCCGGATTGGGCTACTGGACCTCCGTCAACAATACGCAGATCGGCCTCTGGTACGGCTCGGCCGCCTTTGCCTTCATGCTGTTTGCAGGCGTGCTGGCGCTGCTCGTGCGCGTGCAGCTGGCCGTGCCCGACAATGATTTTCTCTCCGCCGACCTGTTCAACCAGGCCTTTACGCTGCACGGCACGGTAATGATGTTCCTGTTTGCCGTGCCGATCTTCGAGGCCGTGGCCGTCTTCCTGCTGCCGCCGATGCTCGGCGCGCGCGAACTCCCCTTCCCCCGCCTTTCAGCCTTCGGTTTCTGGAGTTTCCTGCTCGGCGGCATCTTCGTCTGCGGCTCGATCTTCTTCAACGCCGCGCCGAACGGCGGCTGGTTCATGTATCCGCCGCTATCGACCGATCCCGACTATTCCGGCATCGGTGCCGATATCTGGCTGCTCGGCCTGTCCTTCATCGAGGTGGCGTCGATCGCGGCTGCGGTCGAGCTGATCGTCGGCATCATGAAATGCCGGGCGCCCGGCATGCGCATCAACATGATGCCGCTCTTTGCCTGGTACCTGTTGATCGTCGCCGGCATGATCCTGTTTGCCTTTCCGCCACTGATCGCCGGCGACATCCTGTTCGAAATGCAGCGCATGTTCGACTGGCCCTTCTTCGACGTGACGCGCGGCGGCGATCCGCTTTTGTGGCAGCACCTGTTCTGGATCTTCGGGCACCCGGAAGTCTATATCATCTTCCTGCCGGCCATCGCCCTGATGGCGATGATCGTGCCCACCTTCGCGCAGAGGCCGATCGTCGGCTATTCCTGGATCGTGCTGGCGGCGGTCGGGACGGGGTTCCTGAGCTTCGGGCTCTGGGTCCATCACATGTTCACGACCGGCCTGCCGCAGATATCGCTCGCCTTCTTCTCGGCAGCCTCCGAGGCGGTGGCGATCCCCACGGGCGTGCAGATCTTCGTCTTCATCGCCACCATGCTGGCCGGCCGGGTGATCTTTTCCGTGCCCATGCTGTTTGGAACCGGCGGACTGGCGATTTTCATCATCGGCGGACTGACCGGCGTCATGGTGGCGCTGGTGCCGATCGACTGGCAGGCGCACGATACCTATTTCATCGTCGCCCATCTCCACTACGTCCTGATCGGCGGCATGCTGTTCCCGATCATCGCCGGCGTCTATTACTACTATCCGCTGATCGGCTCGCGAAAACTGTCGGACCGTTTCGGAAAGATCGCCTTCTGGCTGATGTTCGCCGGGTTCAACCTCGCCTTTTTCCCGATGCATATCACCGGCCTGCGCGGCATGCCGCGCCGCGTCTTCACCTATCCGGAGGGCATCGGCTGGGACTGGCTCAACCTACTCTCGACCGTCGGCGCCTTCGTCTTCGCCGCCGGCGTCGCAGTCGTGGTCATCGACGTTGTGCGTCCCAAGCACCGTCAGTCGAAAGGCGAGCAAAACCCCTGGAGAGCTGGCACGCTGGAATGGATCAGCGAACCGGAGGAAAACTGGGGCGTGCGCTCGATCCCGATCATCGACAGCCGCTATCCCCTGTGGGACCAGCCGGGTCTGGTGGACGACATCAGAAGCGGCCGCTTCTATCTTCCCCACGCAAGGGAAGGACGTCGCGAAACACTGGTAACCTCTGTTCTCGACGCCAAGCCGATCCAGTGCCTGCGTGTCGGCGGAACCTCAAGGCTCACCATCGTCAGCGCCCTTTCGCTGGGCGGCGTCTTCGTCGCGCTGACCTTTCACTGGTGGATCACCGGCGTCCTCTTCGGCGCGGTGACCCTTGCCGCCATCCTGGCCTGGCTCTGGACCGGTACCAACGATATTCCGGAAAAACCGGAAAAGGATGTCGGCCTGGGTCTTACCCTGCCGCTCTACATATCCGGCCCGCAATCCGTCGGCTGGTGGGGAATGTTCATCACCATGGTCGGCGATGGGACCGCGTTCGGAAGCCTGGTCTTCGGCTATTTCTTCTACTGGACAATCCACGAGGATTTTACCGCCGGGATTTCCGGTCCGGGCGTCGCCTGGCCAATGGCAAGCCTGGCCATGTTCGTCGCCGGCTGGCTCACCATGCTCCTTGCCCGCTGGGTGAACGAGAAGGATTGGACGGTGGGGACCCGGGCCCTGCTGATCGCCGCATCGGTATTGACGGCGGGCGGCGGCATCGCGGCATTTGCCGGTCCCTGGAGCTTTGCGATGGATCCGCAGGCGCATGTCTATCCGGCCATCGTCTGGGTTCTCGTGCTCTGGCTCATGGCGCATGCGGCAGTGGGGTTGATCATGCTGTTCTATTGCCTTGCCCGCAGCCTTGCCGGCCGTTTGAGCGCGGCTTACGACATGGATCTGCGCAATGTCGTGCTCTACTGGCATTTCCTGACAGTCACCGCGGTCACGACGCTTTGCGTCATCGGCCTCTTTCCGCTGGCGAGGTGAGATCATGTCCATTTTCCCGCGCGAGATCGAAAGCCTCTGGACATTGTTCACCGCCCCTGTCGTCTGGGCCTTCCATTTCCTCGCCTGCTATGTCGGCATGGCGCTCTATTGCGCCCGGCGTCCGGCCGGACTCGACCATGACATGCTGCGGCTCGGCCTCGGCGCCGTCACGGCGATTGCCCTCGCGGCCATCGTGGTTTCGGCCTGGCTGGCCTGGCGTCAATGGGGCTTTGGCACCGACGATCCCCCGCATGACGACGCAACTCGAAAGGATCGACGGCTGTTCCAAGGCTTTGCGACCCTGCTCCTGTCGGGGCTCAGCTTCATCGCGGTGATCTTCACCGCCTTGCCGCTGCTGTTCATCGAGGGATGTTTCCCATGAGACATCGTTGGCTTCTAATCGGGTCGATCATCCTCCTGGCCCTGTGGCTGCTCCTGCTTCTGGATTTTGCCTCCGGTTCCTTCACCGGTCACATGCTGGTCCATATGGGCGTCGTCGCCGTCGCCGCCCCGCTGATCGCGTTTGGCATTGCCGGCACCCGGTATGACGTGATTGCCCGGACACGCTGGATCACACCGCTTTCCGCCTCTCTCCTCGAACTGGTGCTCGTCTGGATCTGGCACGCGCCGGTGATGCGCCGCGCCAGTGATGCGTTCTTCTGGGTCAGCGCCTTGGAACAGGCCTCCTTTCTCGCCGGCGGGCTTGTCCTCTGGCTTGCCTGCCTCTGCGGCCTGAAAGCCGGGACGCTGGCGGGGCGTCTGGGCGGTGCCGTCGGGCTCGTCCTCACCTCGATCCATATGACGCTGCTCGGCGTGCTCCTGACCATGTCGCCGCGCCCGCTCTATGGAGAGGATTTCGTCACCTGCTTCGGTCTCACCCTTTCGCCGGGACAGGACCAGCAACTGGGCGGCATCGTCATGCTTCTGGTCGGCGCGGCCGCCTATCTTGCCGGCGGTGTCGCGCTCCTTGCCGGCGTGCTCGGCCGGGACCCACCCGAGCCTGCGAAGGGAGCGCTGTGATGCGGATCGGCTGGAAGTCCATTGTCGCGGTCGTGGCCGGCTTGCCGGTCGCGGGCTTCCTCGTTATCCAGCTCGGCCTGATCGACGTGCGCGCGAGCACCGGTCACTGGCAGGTCACCGACTGGTTCCTGCACTGGGTGATGCGATCCTCGGTGACTGCTGCTGCCGGTTCCACCGAAGCGCCGCCGCTCGACGATCCCGGCCTGCTGCCGGCAGCGGCGGCGCATTTCGAGACGGGATGCGCCGTCTGTCACGGATCTCCCGCTGCGAAACGGCCCCCGATTGGCCTTGCCATGCTGCCGCCGGCACCCGATCTTGCACACGTTGTCGGCAGTTGGAGCAATGAGGAGCTGTTCGAGATCGTCAAGCACGGCGTGCGCTATTCCGGCATGCCCGCCTGGCCATCTCAATCGCGTGCCGACGAGGTCTGGGCGCTGGTAGCCTTGCTGCGCGAAATGCCGTCGATGAATGCGGCCCACTACAGAAACCTGGCCGGCGCACCGCCTGCCGGGCGAGGGGCGACGATCGAAGCCCGCATCGCCTATTGCGACAGCTGTCACGCCGCCGACCGGCAGGTCGGCAACAGCGTGGTTCCGATCCTCTCCGGCCAGTCAGAAGCCTATCTTCTCGCAAGTCTTCAGGCTTACCATGACGGCGACCGGCCCAGCGGGATCATGGAAACGGCGGTTTCAACCGTGGATGATACGGATTTTTCCAAGCTGGCCGCCCATTATGCGCGTCAGAGCGCCGTTCCGGCTTCGGTCAGCGCCACCGATCCGGTCGTGCTGCGCCGTGGCGAGACGCTAGCGGTCTCGGGCGATCCGGCGCGAAAGATACCGGCCTGCGCGGCCTGCCATGGCACCGGGCGAAGCAACCCGCTCTTCCCTCGCCTGGACGGACTATCGTCGCGCTATCTGGCGTCGCAACTGCGTCTGTTCGTTTCCGGCGAACGCGGCGGCACCTCCTATCACCATATCATGGCGGCCGCCGTGCAGGACCTCGAGGAGGCCGATATCGACGCCCTTGCCGCTTACTATGCGCACCTGCCCGACCGGCAGTAGACGCCATGGCAAGAAGCGGCACCCAATCCCCACGCTTGCGGCAGATCGTCCGTGGTCAACCCGGCAGGTCGGCGCCCAGGGACGCGGAGAGTGCCGCGGTGAGCTGGTGCTGCGAAAACGGCTTGGAAAGCCTCAGAATATCCGGCAGATCCACGCCACCAGGCAGGTCCACGTAACCGGACGCCAGGATGATCGGCAGGTTCGGATAGGTGGAGCGGATACGCGACGCCAGTTCGGCGCCGGTCATGCCGGGCATGGCGTGATCGGTGATCACCAGGTCGAATTGCTGGTCGGAACCGAGCGCGGCAAGCGCTTCTGCGCCGGAGCCGACCTCCTTGACCATATGCCCGAGGTCCTCCAGCATCGCCGCCGTGCCCATGCTGACCAGGGCATCGTCATCGACCACCAGGATCGTACGCGAGGTTCTGCCTTCTTCGTCGGCCGGCGCCTCGGCCGACGCTGGAGCAACTGCGCGCACCGGCGCGTCGCCTGCGACCGGAAGCCAGAGATCGATGGAGGTACCAGCCTGCGGCTGGCTCGACAGGACGAGCGTTCCGCCCGACTGGGCCACCAGTCCATGCACCATGGACAGTCCAAGGCCCGTCCCCTTGCCCGGACCCTTGGTGGTGAAGAACGGATCGGTGGCCTTGGCCAGGGTCGCCTCGTCCATGCCGCTGCCGGTATCGGCCACCCGCACGCGCACATAGTCCCCTGCCGCCAGCCTCAGTTGCGGCGCGTCCGCTAAAACCACTTCGCTGGCCGCCGTGATGGTCACTGCGCCGCCTTCCGGCATGGCATCGCGCGCGTTGAT
The DNA here is from genome assembly GCF_001426565.1 of Rhizobium sp. Root482. Taxonomy (GTDB): domain Bacteria; phylum Pseudomonadota; class Alphaproteobacteria; order Rhizobiales; family Rhizobiaceae; genus Pararhizobium. The sequence goes on from NZ_LMFA01000001.1 coordinate 648,398, forward strand.
GACCAGATTGAGCAATGCCAGCTCGAGCTGGTTGGCATCGACCAGCACCGCCGCCAGCTTTTCCGGAAGCTCCTTCTGGAAGCGGATGCCGGGCCCCATCGCCCGTTGCAGAAGGTCTTCCATGCCGGTGACGACGCGGATGATATCGACCGCCTGTGGTTTCAGTTCCTGGCGCCGGGCAAAGGCAAGAAGGCGCTGCGTCAGGGCCGCGCCGCGCTCCGCCGCCTGGGCGGCATTGTCGAGCAGGCGATGGCTGCGTTCATCCTGAGGAAGACGCTTCTTCAGCAATTGCAGGCTGCTGAGTATGGCCATGAGCAGATTGTTGAAATCATGGGCGACACCACCGGTCAGCTGGCCGATAGTATCGAGTTTCTGCGCTTCGAACAGTTGCGCCAAGGCCTCCTCGCGCTCGCGCGTACGCTCTTCGATCCTATGCTCCAGCACCTCGTTCAGGGCGAGAAGCTGGGCGGACGAGGCTTCGAGTTCGGCGGTGCGGTCCGAAACGCGCTGTTCGAGTTCGGCATTCAGCCGCTCCAGTTCGCGGGTCTTGCGATACAGTTCGGCAAACACCTTGACCTTGGCGCGCAGAAGCTCCGGCACGACCGGGACCGACATATAGTCCACCGCCCCGGCCTCGTAGCCGCGCAGGCGATCCGGTTCGGTCATCATGACGGCGGACACGAAGATGATGGCGGTCTTCTGGTAGCGCGGATGCTCACGGATCATCGCTACCAGTTCGAACCCGTCCTGGTCGGGCATGCAGACATCGACCAGGATGACCGCCACATCGGTCTTCAGCAGCCACTCCAGCGCCTCGCGCCCGGACTTCGCCTTGATCAGGTTCTCGCCCAATTCCTGGAGAATGACCTCGTAACTGAGCAGTTTTGCGGGTTGGTCGTCGACAAGCAGGATATTGACGGGTTCCATCTTACATTCTTCCTCAACGATGAAGCCACATGCGAAGCGCGGAGAGCAACTGCTCGGTATTGACCGGTTTGGCCAGATAATCGGAAGCCCCCGCCTCCAGGCACTTCTCGCGGTCACCCTTCATAGCCTTTGCCGTCAGCGCCACAATAGGCAATCGGCGGAAGGCCGGATTCGAACGAATGACCTGCATCGTCTCGTAGCCGTCCATGCCCGGCATCATGATGTCCATCAGCACGATGGCGACCTCCGGCTGGGCGTTGATCACCGAGATCGCCTCGCTGCCGGTGGTGGCCGTCAGCACATTCATGCCGCGCCGCTCGAGCACGCTCGAAAGCGCGAAGATATTGCGCGCGTCGTCATCGACAAGCAGGGCGGTGCGGCCGATCAGGTCGTCGTCGGATTCATGCAGGCGCTCCAGCATGGCCTGCTTGGATGCGGGCATGTCCGCAACCACCCGGTGTAGGAACAGGGCCGTCTCGTCGAGCAGGCGCTCGGGCGATTCAACCCCCTTGACCACGACGCTGCGGGCCATGGTGTGAAGTTTCGCGTCCTCCTCCAGCGACAGCTCCCGACCGGTAAACACGACGACAGGCACGTCGGCGATCGAGGCATCGTCGCGGATGCGCTCCAGCACCTCGAAACCGGACATATCCGGCAACTTGAGGTCGAGCACCATGCAGTCGGCCGATTGTTCGCGCAGGATTTCCAGCGCCTTTTCGCCGGTATCGACGCTGACGATATCGATATCGTCATGGCCGAGAAGCTCGGTGACCCCCAGCCGTTCGCCCTCATTGTCCTCCACCAGCAACAACCGCTTGCGCCGCGGCTGCGCAAAGCCCTTGAGCTTTGCAAGGGAGCGGGCAAGGCCATCGCTGGTCGTCGGCTTGCTCATGAACGAAAACGCCCCGCGCGACAGCCCATGCTGGCGGTCCTCGTCGAGGGTGACGATCTGCACAGGAATATGCCGGGTCGCCGGATCCTGCTTCAGCTGGTTGAGCACCGTCCAGCCCAGCATGTCCGGCAGGTAGACATCGAGCGATATGGCGGTCGGGCGATATTCGCGGGCAAGCACCAGCGCATCGGCGCCGCGCATGGCGACCAGCACCTTGAACCCGTTGTCGCGGGCGAGATCGATGAGCACATTGGCATAATGCGGGTCGTCCTCGACGATCAACAGGACATTGTCGCCCGGTTCGATCTTGCTGCGATCGTCGGCGATCTGCTCGGACGGCTTGTCACCCAGGAGCCCGGTGGCAAGTGCCGCGATCGAGACCGCCGCAACGTCGCTGACGCTTGGCCGCATGGCGACCGGCGTATCGCCTACCAAAGTCAGCGGCAGATAGAGCGTGAACGTGCTGCCGACACCGGGCGTGCTGCGCAGCTGGATTTCGCCGCCGAGGAGATTGGCAAGTTCGCGGCTGATCGCAAGTCCGAGACCGGTGCCGCCATATTTCCGGCTGGTCGAGGCATCCGCCTGCTGGAACGCTTCGAAGATGATCCGCTGCTTTTCGGACGGGATGCCGATACCGGTATCCGAGACCTCGAAGGCGATCACCGACGGCGCGTGCTTCAGCGACGGATGATCGGCGCTCCAGCCACTTGCCACCGGCGCGACCCGCAGCTTGACGCCGCCCTGGTCGGTGAATTTGAAGGCATTGGACAACAGGTTCTTGAGTATCTGCTGCAAGCGCTTGGAATCGGTGACGATGCTGCGCTCGAGATCGGGCGCAAGCTCCACCTGGAAAGACAGCTTGCGGTTTTCCGCCTCGTGGCGGAACGGTCGCGTCATCACGTCGAGCAGGCTGTTGAAGAAGATTTCCTCGGCATCGACCGACACCGTGCCCGATTCTATCTTCGACAGATCGAGGATATCGCTGATGAGATTGAGAAGGTCGGTGCCGGCGCCATGAATGGTGCGGGCGAATTCGACCTGCCGGGAGGAAAGATTGCCTTCCGGGTTTTCGCCCAGCTGCTGACCGAGAATGAGGATCGAATTCAGCGGCGTGCGCAATTCATGCGACATGTTGGCGAGGAATTCGGACTTGTATTTCGACGTCAGTGCCAGTTCCGTCGCCTTTTCCTCAAGCGCCCGGCGAGCGCGTTCGATTTCCTGGTTCTTGGCCTCGACCTCGACATTGCGCTCGGCAAGCTGCTGCGCCTTCTGCTCGAGCTGCTCGTTGGTCTGCTGCAATTCGCGCTGCTGGGTCTGCAACTCGATCGCAAGCTGTTGCGACTGCGTCAGCAGTCCTTCGGTGCGCATCGTTACCTCGATCGAATTGAGGACGATGCCGATGGAGGTGGTCAGCTGGTCGAGGAAGGACAATTCAAGGTCCGTAAAGCTGGAGACCGAGGCAAGCTCGATCACCGCCTTGACCTGGCCTTCCGAGAGAACAGGCAGCACGATGACGCTGCGCGGCTTCGCCTTGAAGATGCCGGAACTGATCGGCACCGTCTTTTTCGGCATGTCGGTGATGAGGATGCGCCGCGCATCCTGGGCGCATTGGCCGATCAGCCCCTGCCCCATCTGCAGGCGCGCGGGATGGCCCTTGACGCCGTCATCGGCATAGGCGGAAAGAAGCCGCAGGCCGGCAAGTTCGCCTTCCGCCTCCACCTGGTAGATGACGCCGTGCTGGGCGCCGACAAGCTGCGCCAGTTCCGACAGCAGCATGCGCCCGACCGTCGAGAGGTCGCGCTGGCCCTGCAGCATGCTGGTAAAGCGGGCAAGGTTCGTCTTCAGCCAGTCCTCTTCGGTATTGCGCTCCGTCGTCAGGCGCAGATTGCCGATCATGGTGTTGATGTTGTCCTTGAGTTCGGCAACCTCGCCCCGCGCCTCGACCTGGATCGAGCGGGTCAGGTCGCCCTTGGTCACGGCGGTGGCGACCTCGGCGATGGCGCGCACCTGTGTCGTCAGATTGGCCGCCAGAAGGTTGACGTTGCCGGTCAGATCCTTCCAGGTGCCGGCGGTACCGGGCACGTTGGCCTGGCCGCCAAGGCGCCCTTCGACGCCTACTTCGCGCGCCACCGTGGTCACCTGGTCGGCGAAGGTCGCAAGCGTCTTTGTCATGTTGTTGATGGTCTCGGCCAGCGCCGCCACCTCGCCCTTTGAAGCGACCGTCAGGTTCTGTTCGAGGTCGCCGTTGGCAACCGCCGTCACCACCTTGACGATGCCGCGCACCTGCTCTGTAAGGTTGACCGCCATGACGTTGACGGTATCCGTCAAATCCTTCCAGGTCCCGGCAACGCCCGGAACCTGCGCCTGGCCGCCGAGCTTGCCTTCCGTTCCGACCTCGCGCGCCACGCGCGTCACCTCGCCGGCAAAGGCATTCAGTTGGTCCACCATCGTGTTGATGGTGTTCTTGAGTTCGAGGATTTCGCCCTTCACATCGACCGTGATCTTGCGGCTGAGGTCGCCGCGCGCCACCGCCGTCGTCACTTCGGCGATGTTGCGGACCTGTGTCGTCAGGTTGGCGGCGAGCAGGTTGACGTTGTCGGTCAGGTCCTTCCAGGTACCTGCAACGCCCGGAACCACGGCCTGGCCGCCAAGCCGTCCGTCGGTGCCGACCTCGCGCGCAACGCGCGTCACCTCGCCCGCGAACGAGCGCAGCTGGTCGACCATGGTATTGAGCGTATCCCTAAGCAGCAGGATTTCGCCGCGCACATCCACCGTGATCTTGCGGCTGAGGTCGCCATTGGCGATCGCGGTCGCCACCTCGGCGATGTTGCGCACTTGCGCCGTCAGGTTACCCGCCATGGAATTGACGCTGTCGGTCAGGTCCTTCCAGGTGCCGGCTACGCCCGAAACCTGCGCCTGGCCGCCGAGCTTTCCTTCGGTGCCCACCTCGCGCGCCACGCGCGTCACCTCGCCGGCAAAGGCATTCAGCTGGTCCACCATCGTGTTGATGGTGTTCTTCAATTCGAGAATTTCGCCCTTCACATCGACCGTGATCTTGCGGCTGAGGTCGCCTCGGGCCACCGCTGTGGTCACCTCGGCGATATTGCGCACCTGGCCCGTCAGGTTGGACGCCATGGAATTGACGTTCTCCGTCAAATCCTTCCAGGTGCCGGCAACGCCCGGAACCTGCGCCTGGCCGCCGAGCTTGCCTTCCGTTCCGACCTCGCGCGCCACGCGCGTCACTTCCGAGGCGAACCGGTTCAGCTGGTCCACCATCGTGTTCAGCGTTTCCTTCAGCTGCAGGATTTCGCCCTTCACGTCCACGGTGATCTTGCGGCTGAGGTCGCCATTGGCGATCGCGGTGGAAACCTCGGCGATATTGCGCACCTGCGCGGTCAGATTGCCGGCCATGGAATTCACCGAGTCCGTCAGATCCTTCCAGGTCCCGGCGACGCCGAGCACATTCGCCTGGCCGCCGAGCCGGCCCTCGGTGCCCACTTCGCGAGCCACGCGGGTCACTTCGCCGGCAAAGCCGTTCAACTGGTCCACCATCGTGTTGATGGTTTCCTTCAACTCCAGGATTTCCCCGGAGACCGTCACTGTGATCTTCTTCGAAAGGTCTCCCTGCGCCACGGCGGTGGCGACCTCGGCGATGTTACGCACCTGGCCGGTCAGGTTGGACGCCATCGAGTTCACCGAATCCGTCAGGTCCTTCCAGGTCCCGGCAACACCCTTCAACTGCGCCTGCCCGCCGAGCTTGCCCTCGGTGCCGACCTCGCGTGCCACGCGCGTCACTTCCGAGGCAAAGGCGTTCAGCCGATCGACGGTGGTATTGATCGTCTCCTTCAACTCCAGGATTTCGCCCTTCACATCGACGGTGATCTTCTTCGACAGGTCGCCATTGGCGATCGCGGTGGAAACCTCGGCGATATTGCGAACCTGCGAGGTCAGGTTGCCGGCCATGGAATTGACGTTCTCGGTCAGGTCCTTCCAGGTGCCGGCGACGCCGCGCACATTGGCCTGGCCGCCGAGCCGCCCTTCGGTGCCTACCTCGCGCGCCACGCGCGTCACTTCCGATGCGAAGGCGTTCAACTGATCGACCATCGTGTTGATGGTCTCCTTCAGCTCAAGGATTTCCCCGGACACCGTCACCGTAATCTTTTTCGACAGATTGCCATTGGCGATGGCAGTCGAGACCTCGGCGATATTGCGCACCTGCGCCGTCAGGTTCGAGGCCATGGAATTGACGTTGTCGGTCAAATCCTTCCAGGTGCCGGCGACGCCCGGAACCTGCGCCTGGCCGCCAAGCCGGCCCTCGGTGCCCACTTCGCGGGCCACGCGCGTCACCTCGCCGGCAAAGCCGTTCAGCTGGTCCACCATCGTGTTGATGGTCTCCTTCAGCTCAAGGATTTCGCCGGAGACATCGACGGTGATCTTGCGTGAGAGGTCGCCGCGCGCAACCGCCGTCGTCACCTGGGCGATATTGCGCACCTGCGCCGTCAGGTTGCCGCACATGGCATTGACCGAGTCCGTCAGATCCTTCCACGTGCCGGCAACGCCGGGCACCAGCGCCTGGCCGCCGAGCTTGCCTTCGGTGCCGACCTCGCGCGCCACGCGCGTCACTTCCGAGGCGAAGGAACGCAACTGGTCGACCATCGTGTTGATGGCCTCCTTGAGCTGAAGGATCTCGCCGCGCACATCGACGGTGCTCTTCTTCGACAGGTCGCCATTGGCAACCGCGATGGTCACCTCGGCGATGTTGCGCACCTGCGCCGTCAGGTTCGAGGCCATGGAATTGACGCTCTCGGTCAAATCCTTCCAGACGCCGGTGACCTCGCTCACCTGCGCCTGCCCGCCGAGCTTGCCGTCGGTGCCGACTTCACGCGCGACGCGGGTCACCTCCGAGGTGAAGACGCTGAGCTGCTTGATCATGGCATTGACGATATTGGCCGAGCGCAGGAATTCGCCCTTCAGCGGACGGCCATCGACATCCAGTGGCACGGTCTGCAAAAGGTCGCCCTTGGCAACCGCCGTGATCGCCCGGGTAACGGCCGTCGTCGGCCAGAGAAGATCGTCGATCAGGGAATTGACCGATCCTTCCATATCCGACCAGGCGCCGTGAGAAAGGCCGAAGCGCACACGGGTGCTGGTCTTGCCGTCGCGTCCCACCACCTGGCCGACATGCTCGAGCTGTTCTGCCATGCGCTGATTGGCGGCGACGATGTCGTTGAACGTGTCGGCGATCTTGCCGGCGATCCCGATCCGGTTGCCCGGCAGCCTGACGGAAAAATCGCCATTGCGCATGGACTGGAGCCCCATGAGCAGCGCGTCGAGATCCAGCGCCGCGCCGTTGTCGTCATCCGCAAGGTCGAACCCGGGCGCGCCCGCCTCGACCCCGGCCTGCTGGTTCGGTTCGTCGGCGGCAGCATCATCGATTGTGGCGGTCATGGGGACTCCAGGATGTCAAAACTTGGCGACTGCAAGCTCATGCCTCAGCGTAAATCGCATTCCATGACGAATGTGGAATAAACTGTTGTAAATGCAAGCGATACAATCGGTTTTCCACGCCCAGCCGGCCAGGCGGATTGCCGGCCGGAGACTCACGTCGGAAAATCGGCTTTTTCAGCCTTTCTTGCCGCAAGAATACGGATGCCTGGTGTGGATACGAGCCGGTATCAAACCGAGGGCCAAGCCTGTGGAGCCCCGCCCGGCAGACCAGAGATAGACACGGTTTTCGTGGAATGGTGGTTGCAAGGATGCAAAAATAGCTTCCGCCCCCTCCGGCAGGAGCACCAGCGTCTCGCCGAAAGGAGGGGTGACCGGCGTCAGCGCGTCATGAGGCCAGCCGGTCGCCCGCACCATGGCGCACGACCATATATCGATGGCGGCACGCCCGCTATCGGCAATCATGACACTACCTATCGCAAATGCCGCCAGGCTTGCCTGAAAACCGCTCTTGAACGTCCGATCGGCGTTTCCGTCTGGTGGCGTGCGCGAAGGGCCGTGGTCAAAACCAGGCTGACCAGTCCGACCGCCGTTACCAGAAGTGGCGTGACGTAGCCGCCACTGCCATCACCAGTGCGATCAGCGGCATCGCGCCCACCCTCGATCCGCGCTCTGAGGGAGGCAACCTGCCGGCGCAGGCGCGCCAGCTCCCGGTGTTCATTCACACCATTTTCTGGAATGCCGACGAAATCATGTTCGACATCGACCACGCCCAACGGCACCGGCTTTCCAATGGATGTATCAGCCATGGTAGGTTTTCCTCTCGACGATTTTTGCGGCGATGACTGGCAGCAGCGGCAAGAGGCTCGTCGTCAGCGCCGCCGCCGGCCGCCGCAACAAGTAGACTACCAGGAAGGAGCCTCCCGTGATCGCCGCAAGCTTTGCCCAAGGGTAAGGTCCGAGCTGTGCACGGGCGCTCCCGTGCGCCCAGGACGCGCCGGAGCGGGCCACGGTCGCCGTCTGTCGCTTGAGGATATCGAGGCGCGCCCGCAGCAGGTTGAGATCCTTCATCAGGAGTTCGCGCTTGAGTTTCAAGTCGTACTCGGCCACAGGCATCGGCATCGGCGCGAACTGGGTATCGTCATTGGGCTCCAGCATGATGCGCCTCACTTCCTCGGATGATGGTCGCCGCGATCGCCTTCACCCGGCTTTGCCTTGGTCTCTGCAACCCGGCGCCGATCCGCTGAAAGTGACTTGCCGACATCGACGGATTCTTCGAAGCGGCCGTTTTCGTCGCGGCGCACATAACGTTTGTCGGTACCGGTATCGATCAGTTCTCTCTTCGTCATGGTTCGTCTCCAACTGATATGATCAGGGGAGAAACGCGCCCGATTCAAAAAAGATGCACGCCTTTTTAAAAAGCGCCGACGGGCGGATATTGGTTCAAGGCAGGCCCGCGCCGGCAGATAGTTCAATTTGCCGGGATAGGCTTCCCACAATTTTAACGGGCTTGTGCTTTAGATGGCTGCGGCGTTACCGGCCGCGCCGTTACCAGTCGCGTTGGTGGCCGGCATTTCGCGACGGCGAGCAGGCCTCTCCTCTTCAACACTGAATGTAGGCTTCATGAGAGACAGTACCGCGCAAACCCTTGACACTCCGCTGATCGTTCATGTCGTCCGCCAGTACAAACCCAATCTCGGCGGGCTCGAGGATGTGGTCGCCAATCTTTGCCGCCTGCTGCCGGCAAACGGTTTTCGGGTGCGCGTCGTCACCTGCAACAGCCTGTTCTCGGACCCACAGGCCGGTCGCCTGCCTGCCCATGAAGTCATCGACGGCGTCGAGGTGGTCCGCGTGCCCTGGGCCGGTTCGCCGCGATACCCGCTGGCCCCGGCGGTCTTCCGGCATCTTGCCGATGCCGATATCGTCCATGTGCATGCCATCGATTTCTTTTTCGACGCTTTGTCGCTCGGGCGGTGGCTGCATCGCCGCCCGCTGGTCGTCACCACGCATGGCGGTTTCTTCCACACGCAGAAATATGCAGCGCTGAAGAAACTCTGGTTTTCGACCCTGACGCGCCTGTCGGCCGGCGGTTATAACCGCCTCATCGCCTGCAGCATCAAGGACAAGGCGCTGTTTGCCGGCATTGCCGGAGACCGCGCCAGCCTGATCGAGAACGGCGTCGATACCGGGAAATTCAAAGGCCGCTCCGCCATCGAGCCGAAGCGGCGGATCGTCACTATCGGCCGGTTCTCGGTCAACAAGCGGCTGGACCGGCTGCTCGACGCGATGGCGGTGCTGGCGCGGCGCCATGACGACTGGCATCTTGACATTATCGGCGTCGCCTCGGATCTCGGCCTGGAGGATCTCGACCACGAGATCGCCGGTCGCGGCCTGTCGGCCCGCGTGACAGTGCATGCCGGCCTCGGCAACGGGGAAATCGGCGCCCTCCTGGCAGAAGCCTCCCTTTTCGCCTCGGCTTCGGAATATGAAGGCTTCGGCCTTGCCGCCGTGGAGGCGATGAGCGCCGGGCTGCTGCCTATCCTGCATGCCAATCAGGCCTATCGCGATCTGGCCACCCGTCACCCGGACGTTCTGCTTTGCGATTATGCCATGCCGGTACAGGCGGCCGACCGGATCGAAACCGCCTATCGCCGGCTGTCCGAGACCGGGCCCAACCTGCGGCTGGCGCTGATCGAGGCCGCGCAAACCTATGCCTGGGACGCCGTGGTCGAGCGCTACACCGCTATTTACCGGGACATTCTCGGTGCCCGCGCGACCGTACCGCCGCGCGCCGGCCTCGCACGGGCCGTCAACCCGTGAGCGCGGTGCGACCAAGCGCATGGAACGGCAGCCGCCGCGCTCTGAAAACCCTGCTGCCGGCAGCCGTCCTTCTCCTGGCGGAGGCCGGGCCTGGCGCGGCCGCCTGCCTGCGCGGGATCAATCTGGCTGGCGCCGAATTCGGCGAGCCGGGTGGCGCCTATGGCGAAAGCTATATCTACCCCTCCAAAAAGACGGTGAACTATTTTGCCGGCAACGGCTTTGACACGGTGCGGCTTCCCTTCCTCTGGGAACGCCTGCAGCCGCAGCTCGGCAAGGACCTCGACGCGGCCGAACTGGAACGGTTGAAGGACAGCGTCGGACGCATGAGGGCCGCCGGCCAGACGGTCATTCTCGACCCCCACAACTACGGGCGCTACGGTGACAGGATCATCGGCACGCCTGCCCTGCCCGATTCCGCTTTTGCCGATTTCTGGCAGCGTCTCGCCAAGGCCTTTGCCGGGCAGGACGATGTTCTCTTCGGCCTGATGAACGAACCGCACGACATGGATTCGGGCCTCTGGCTGAAATCGGTCAATGCGAGCCTCGCGGCCATCCGGGCGACCGGCGCGAACAATCTCGTCCTCGTGCCCGGAGTCGCCTGGACGGGCGCCCATAGCTGGCAGGCGGATGTGGATGGCGCATCCAACGCCTCCACCATGATCCATGTCGAGGATCCCACCGACAACTACGCCTTCGAGGTGCACCAGTATCTGGATTCGAATTTCTCGGGCACCCACAAGGAATGCACCCGCGTCGATGATGCCGTTGCTGCGATCAATGACATGACCGACTGGCTCCGCGCCAACGGAAAGCGCGGCTTTCTGGGCGAGTTCGGCGGTTCCGCGACGACGGACTGCATGATCGGCCTTGCCACGATGACCCAGGCGGTCGACGAGGCGAGCGATGTCTGGATCGGCTGGACCTATTGGGCGGCCGGCGACTGGTGGCCGGCCGAAGAACCCCTGAACATCCAGCCAACCGTCGATGGCGACCGACTGCAGATGAAGGCTCTGACCCGACGCGCAAGCGCCGATAAATCCGCCTGCCCGGCACTCGCCCCACCCGCTGGCAAGTAAGCCTCGCCGTCAGGCTATTCTTAACCCGCGCTTGAAGACCCTCTGCTGCCCCGGCTTCAACCCGTCTTTCGCCGAAGTTTCGGGCCAGTCCAGCGCATTGACCGTGCCCAGCAGGAACCAGAGAAGGGCTGCCGTTTTGATCGAATAGAGGGAATCGCTGATGATCATCAGGAGCATCAGGTAGACGATCACCATGGAGTGGAAGCTCCGTGCTTTCGGTGCGCGCGCAGGTGCGAAGATGAAGAGCGCCCAGAGCCCGATGAAGCCGAACAGGCCGAATTTCGTCAGCGTGTAGGCGAGGCCCGAATCGGCTGTGAACTGCGTCGTCGTCTCGGCCCCCAGCACGACGCGCAGATTGAGTTCGGTGAGGATATGGGCCGTTACCTGGAACCGGCCGCCGATATCGTTGGGCCCTCCGCTGGTCCCCGTGACGATGCCGTAATAGGCCAGCACCGAGAGCATGAAGAACGGCAGCACATACCAGACCGTCCGCGGGATCAGCGGATAGAAGGGGTAAAGCAGGGTCATCAGCACGCAGGTATAGAGCCCGAAACGGGCGTCGCCGAGCGCGATGATGGCAAGCGCCATGGCAAATGTCGTCCAGCGCAGCCGCATGCTCGGCCGGAACAGCGCCCATGCATAGACGATCGCCCCGAAATTGCCGACCGATACCGGCTCGAGAAACACCGAGGACACGCGCTGCAGGCCGAGAAAGGGCAGGATGGTACGTGCGCTCGGGCGCATCCCGCTGATGAACAGGCCGGTCGTCTGGCCATAGAGTTGGTCCAGGGTAACGCTGCCGCGGGCGAGATAGTAGCCGATCACGTTGAAGAAGGAGATGTAGAGGTCGAGAAAGAAATACTCGAAGAGGCCGAAGCCGAGCACGATCGCCGTCGAGGCAATCACCAGCCGGTCGGCGAGCTTCAGATTGGCAAGTCCGTGGCCGGCAAAATAGAAGCCGATCGGAATGAGGATATCGCGCAGCGCCTTGAGGTCGCTCTGGCCGCGCAGCGCAAACAGGAACAGCATGTAGGAGATATAGACGCCGAGCACGAGATAGAGGCCCGTTCGGCGGTTGAGCGCGACGATGAAGATCGAGCCGATGAGCACCATCTCCGACAGCATCACATGACTGTCGGAAATCCCCATGACCTTCGTGTTGATCAGGCAGAGAAGCGCGTTGAATACCAGCGCGCCGATGACGCAGAAACTCGCAAGCCGGGCAAGGGTGTCACCCTGCCCATCTCGGATGATCGGCAGGTCCACCCCGGGCGTCAGGGCAAAGCGCCGCGATGTTTCTGCAAAAACGCTCATCCGAAATCATTCGCTCCCGGCTGCCTCGCGCCGCCCGATATCCATGGCCGCACCCCGCCTGCGGGCGCTCATCCGATGACGATGCCGCCCAGCATCCGTTCCTTCCAGGGTGCGAGCATCGCCGACAATTCGGCGAGATCGCGCCCGCTGGTCTGCCCGAGCCTGACCACCACCAGAATGGCCGAAGCCGATTTCAACAAGACCGGCAGGTGCTGTCCGGCATCCGTGCCGCAGGCATCGATGAGGGTATAATCGATCTGCCGCGTCCAGCCGGTGGTAGAGATGCGCGGCGTGCCGGAACGGATCGAAGCGATCTTGGCGCTACCGGCGAAATCAAGGGACTGCAGGTCGAGGAAATCGAGGCCGGAGGCAGACGCCTCGCTCCTGGCGGTGACGCCGCCCTGCCCGAGAAGACCGATCGGCCTTGTATGGGCCTGCCGCTTCCGGTGCGGCCGCACCGTTCCGGGCGCAAACTGCACCGCCGCACCGGTGGCGCTCAACGCCACGGAAATTTCGGCAACCATCGACGGATCGGACCGCTCCCCGCCGGGAGAGATGAAAAGAACGGTTGCCGGTGTCTGCTCGGCCAGCGCGTCGCTCAGCAGGTAGCTGACACGCAGCATGCCCATTTCGCGGACATCGCCTGACTGATCCGGCGTGCGCGCATCGAGATAACGGCCGATAAAGTCCGGCATTTTCCGGCGGCGGGCGGGTTTTTCAAACTTCAGCGCGGCGATGCGCGCAACGACCGGCATGCCCAGTCGCTCGGCCACCTGCCGCTGGCTGCTGACCTGGCCGCCGAGCAGATCGCGCAGCACCGCGAGCACCGATCCCGCAGCTACGCCGAACAGCAGGGAGGCGACCAGCACCAGCGGCGCCGATAGACGCGACGTCCGCGTCGGCGGGGTGGCCCGCGAAATGATCCGCGAATTGCCGATGCTCATTTCCTGTTGGCGACCCAGTTCCTCGGCCCGGGTCAGGAAGGACTTGTAGACGCCCTGGATGGCGGCCGCCTCGCTTTCCAGCTGGCGCAGCCGCGTACGGGCGTCGCCGTTCTCGCCGTTTCGGTTCTTCAGGGCGTCGAACCGCGATTGCAGCGCCGCCACATTCGATTTCGCCCGTTCGTAATTGTTGCGGATCGATGCCTGGACGCGGCGAAGCTCGGCCTCGACCTGCTGCTTCATGCCGGCAACTTGCGAACGGGCCGTCTGCAATTGCGGATGGAGGCTTCCCAACTGCGTCTGCAATTCGACCTGGCGGTCGAGCATGGCCGCATAGCGGGTGCGCATCGCCGTCACCGAGGTGAATTGCAGCGCCTCGGGAATGGCGCCAGCCTCGATGTCGGCCATGGTCAGGTCCTTGACCTGGTTGTAGTTGGTTTCCTGCTGTTCGAGCGTGGTCCTGGCGGTCACCAATTGCTGGCTGACATCCTGCAATTGCTGGTCGCTGACAAGGCCCTGTTCACCGGTGCTGATCAGGCCGTTCTCGATCCGGAATTTCTCGATCTTGTCTTCGGTTTCAAGCAGTTGCTTGCGCAGATCCTCGGCCTGGACCTGAAGGCTCATGCTCGCCTTCAGCGTGTTTTCGGAGCGCGACCTGTTTGCCTTGTCGAGATAGATGGTGGCGATCGTGTTGGCGATTTCGGCCGAACGGGCGGCATCGGAGTGCTTCACGGTAATGTCGAAAACCAGCGACTGCTCGGCCCGGGCAACGGTCACCTGCTTGTAGAGCGCCCCGGCGGCGGCGATCGTCTGCGCCTGGGTGGGCGATGCCTGGGGTTTACCGAACAGACGGGAAAGCAACCCCGGCTGGCCGAGGAGATAGGGATCCTTCTCCAGGCCAAGCTTGCGCACCGCTTCCGCCAGGACCTCCTGCGACTGCATGACATAGATCTGGCTGTCGATATCCTGCTGGACCTGGGTAGGCGATTGGCCGTCGGCCACCGTTCCGCCGACCGCGGGCAGTTTCTGCGGGTCGAGCAGGATCTGGCTGGTGGCGCTGTACAGAGATGTTTGCGTGACGATGAAAACCATGCCGAGCAGCAGGCAGGCGGCAGCGGTCGCGACAACATAGCGGATGCGACGCCTCAATATCCCCGGCAATTGGAAAACATCAATATCCATCTCTTGTCCAGGCTGGCGTCCAGGAACGGCTCGAAACCGGATGGCTCCACCGGCGTCATCCGCTGTCATCTCAATCGTCGGAGGCGCCGCCGCGTTGCGCTACGAACCGAAATTCGCAGATCATGGTTAACAATTCCTCTACGCGGGCGGACACTCTTCCCCTCTCGTAACGCGATGCGCGTTGCCGAAGGCGTTGCAACCTTTAGGAAAATTTATCCATGTCTTTTAGCCCGATTTTAGAGGCGAAGGCGTATCAACTCTGGGGAGCGAACCCGATGAAACGATGGCCTCGTATAAGGAGAATTCATGATGAATAAGCAGGTTAGGCAATTGCTGGCTCAGTATGGCTCCCTCCCGGCGGCCCTTGAAGACCTCGGCAATGATGCGGATCTTTACGCAGCCGGTCTTTCCTCGCACGGTTCCGTGCAGCTGATGCTGGCGCTCGAAGATACATTCGACGTGGAATTTCCTGATAACCTCCTCAACCGCAAGACCTTCGCCAGCATTTCGGCCATCGAGGCCGCAGTGAACGGCCTGGTCGGCGAACGGGACGCCGCGTGATGGACCTGACGCTGAACGCCAGCGGCGCCGATCTTCTCGAACGCGCCCGCCGCGTTGCCGCCATCGCCGAGAAACACGCCGATCACGTCGATGCCGAAGGCCGGTTTCCGCGCGAGGCCGTCGATGCACTGGTCTCTGAGCGGTTGCTGTCGATCCAGGTTCCCGCCGAACTCGGTGGGGAAGATACAGGCCTTCCGCAGATCGCCGAAATCTGCACCGTGCTCGGCCAGGCCTGCGCCGCGGCCGCCATGGTCTTTGCCATGCACCATATCAAGCTTTCCAGCCTCGTTTCCCACGGCATCGATAGCGCCTGGCACCGAAGCTTCATGCGCCAGGTCGTGGTCGATCAACTGCTGCTCGCCTCGGCGACCACAGAAGGCGGCATCGGCGGCAATCTGCGCAATTCGATCTGCGCCGTTTCCGTCGAGGGCGACGACTGTCGGCTGGAGAAGGACGCGACCGTCATTTCCTACGGTCACTACGCCGATGCGATCCTGATCACCTCGCGGGCCCATGCCGAGGCCGCTTCGACCGACCAGGTGATGACCGTCTTCACCAGGGATCAGTACACGCTGGAGCGGACCCATGTCTGGGATACGCTCGGCATGCGCGGCACCTGCTCGGACGGCTATCTCTTCAAAGGTCAGGCGCCGAAGGAACAGATCCTGCCAAAACCCTTCGCCGAGATCGCCGCCCAGTCGATGCTTGCAACCTCCCATCTTCTCTGGGGCGCGGTCTGGTACGGGATCGCCGTCAACGCGGTCACGCGCGCCCAGGCCTTCGTGCGCGCCGCCGCCCGCAAAAGCCCTGGCGCGCCGCCGCCGGGTGCACTGCATCTCGCTGAAGCCTCAAGCCTGCTGCAACTGGTCAAGTCCAGCGTCGTGGCCGGGCTTGAGCGAAACGAGGCGGCGAAGGCCGATCCGGAACTGCTCTCCTCGATGGGTTTTGCGGTCGCCATGAACAACGTCAAGATCGGCGTGTCGCAGACCATTCTGACGATCATCAACCATGCGCTGCAGATCACCGGCATCATGGGATACAAGAATGGGACGCCCTTCAGCCTCGGCCGGCATCTGCGCGACGCCCATTCGGCGCAGCTGATGATTTCAAACGACCGCATTCTCGCCAATACATCCAACCTGCTCCTTGTTCACAAACAGGACACCAGCCTTCTGGGGTAACCGACCATGGACATGCAGACATCATCTCTCCTCGACCGGCTGTTCTCCGCCGGCCTGCTGATCGATACCGGCGTCGATGGCCTCTATGGCCGCAGCGGCGCCTTCGAGGACGTGATCACCCGTTTCGAACGGCTGATCGACCGCTTCGGCGGCGACGACAACCCCGAGGCGATCCGCTTTCCGCCCGGCATGAACCGCGCCCATTTCGAGGGCTCCGGCTACATGAAGAGCTTTCCGCAACTGGCCGGAACGATTCACAGTTTCTGCGGCTGCGAGCTTGACCACGTCAACCTGCTGCAATGCATGACCGACGGCGAGGACTGGACGACCGAGCAGAAGGCGACCGATATCGTGCTGACGCCGGCAGCCTGCTATCCGCTCTATCCAACGATTGCCAAGCGCGGCGCCCTGCCGGCCGGTGGCGGCCTGTTCGACCTGCAATCCTACTGTTTCCGCCACGAACCGTCGAAGGATCCGGCCCGCATGCAGCTTTTCCGCATGCGGGAATATGTCCGCATGGGCAAGCCGGCGGATGTCATGGCATTCCGTGAGGACTGGATGCAGCGCGGCACGAAACTGATGGAACAGGTTGGCCTTCCCGTCGAGATCGACGTCGCCAACGACCCATTCTTCGGCCGCGCCGGCAAGATGTACAAGAACAACCAGCGCAGCCAGAACCTCAAGTTCGAACTGCTGATCCCGATCAATTCGGTCGCCAGCCCGACCGCCTGCATGAGCTTCAATTATCACCAGGACCATTTCGGCAAGACCTGGGACCTGAAGACAGAGGACGACGAGACCGCCCATACCGCCTGCGTCGGCTTCGGCCTGGAGCGGATCGCGCTCGCGCTCTTCCACCACCATGGCCTCGATTCGGGCGAATGGCCGGAAACGGTGCGCCAGGCGCTTTGGGGCTGATGTCTTGAAGCAGGCCATTTTTGCAGACATCGATCCGGGAACATACCGGCCACATACCCTCCACGCGCAGGAGCGCATGTGGCCGGAGACCAATTGCTATGTCGATCTGTGGATCGAGGTTCTGAACGCGCTCGGCCTGCCGCCGCAGGCGATGCTCGGCTTTACGCTCACGCAGGATTGTGAGGGCGACCAATTCACCTTCTTCAAGGTTCCGCTCGAGGATCTCGAAACCCTCTACGGCATTACCTGCACCGAACTTGCCATCTACGACCGGGTGGAAAGCCATATCGCTACGCAAATCGGGCGCGGCCGGCTCTGCCTTGTCGAGATGGACAGCTATTTCATGCCGGATACAGCCGGCGTCGCCTATCGGATCGAACACGGCAAGACGACGATCGCCGTCAACCAACTCGACATGGCTGCCCGCAGGCTCGGCTATTTCCACAATGGCGGCTATTTCGAGCTGGCAGGCGAGGATTTCGACGGGCTCTTCCAGATGGCTGCGACACCGGATGCCCTGCCCTTCCTGCCCTATACGGAATTTGCGAAATTCCCCGGCACGGCACCGTCCGAGCCGGCCATTCGCGCTGCGGCGCTCGATCTCCTGCCGAAACATTTCAACCGGCGCCCCGACAGCAATCCTTTCCGAGCTTTTTCGAAGGATTTCCCCGCCCAGGTCGAGGCGCTTGCAGAGCGGCCCTTCGGCTTCTTCCACAAATATGCCTTCAACACGCTGCGCCAGTTCGGCGCCAATTTCGAGCTTGCGGCGAGCCATTTCCAGTGGCTTTACCCGGATGGCCAGCTGGAGGATGCACGCCTGCAGGCCTTGCGCATCTCCGAGGTCGCAAAGACGGTCCAGTTCCAGCTCGCCCGCGCCGTCTCCCGCAAGAAATTCGACGCGCTTTCGGCCGCACTCGACCCGGCAGCCGATGCCTGGGATGCCATGATGGGCGTGCTTGAAGCACGGATCGGATAGGCCATGGCGGCGCAAGGCAGCCAAACGGAGCGTTCCTTCGGGCAGCCCCGCCTGCTGGGTGAAGGCTGGCAATTGCGGTTGACGCCGGCCGGCGCTCATGCGCATCCCGATACGCTCCCCGACGACGCCGGCGATATTCCGGGCTTGGTTCCGGGCACCGCCGCCGCTGCGCTGGAAGCCGCCGGCCGGTTCGACCGCACGGCGCCACGGCCACTGCATGACGTTGATGTCTGGTATCGCATCGTGCTGGACGAAGAGCCGCCGGGTGACGCATTGCTGCGCTTCGAGGGACTGGCAACACTTGCCGAAGTCTTCCTGAACGGCGACAGAATTCTGTCCTCCGACAGCATGTTCCTGTCCCACGACCTGCCGGTTTCATTGCAAGGCGGCGATCAACTGGCCATCTGTTTCCGGGCGCTGGCGCCGGAGATCGCCAAGAAAGGCCCCCGGGCTCGCTGGCGGCCGCAGATGATTACCCCGGCCGGTGTCCGTCTCAAGCGCACGACGCTCCTCGGCTTCATGCCGGGCTGGTGTCCCGAAATTCACGCCGTCGGCCCCTGGCGGCCCATCAGCCTCGCACGCCCCGTCGCCGAGCCGATCGCCGACGATGTCCGGATCGAATCCCGCCTCGGCGACGACGGAACCGGGTATCTCCACATCTCCTTCCTCGCCCGCAATATGCCGGGCCCGCTTCGTGTCCGATGCGCAGGCGTCGAGGCGCAGGTGAATATTGAACCGGACGGGCGATCGACCGCGACCATGACGCTGCCCGCCATCACCCCATGGTGGCCGCACACCCATGGAATACCCGCTCTCCATGCCATCGACCTGATCACGGCCGCGGGCGTCATGCCGCTCGGCCGCACCGGCTTCCGACGGATCGAGGTCGATCGCCAGCAAGACGGCAACGGCTTCTCGCTGAAAATCAACGGCGAGCCCGTGTTTTGCCGGGGTGCTGTCTGGACATCGGCCGATATCGTCCATCTTTCCGGATCGAGAGAAGACTATGCGCCCTGGCTGAAACTGGCCATCAAGGCCCATATGAACATGATCCGCATCGGCGGCACCATGGCCTACGAAACCCCGGAATTCTTCGCGCTCTGCGATGAACTGGGCTTTATGGTCTGGCAGGACTGCATGCTGGCCAATTTCGACTATCCGGCTGGCGATGAGACCTTCCTTGCAAACATCAAGACAGAGATTGGCCAATTTCTTGGCGCCACTCGCGCCTCCCCCTCGCTGACCGTGTTTTGCGGCGGCAGCGAGGTCTATCAGCAGGCGGCCATGCTCGGCCTGCCGGAAACGGTCTGGAAAGGCCCGCTGACCGAAATCATCCTGCCGGAGATCGTCGCCGCCGAGCGGCCGGATATCGTCTACGTCCCCAACTCGCCATCGGGCGGTGCCATGCCCTTTTCGCCCAATGCCGGCATCACCCATTATTACGGCGTCGGCGCCTATTGCCGTCCGCTCGAGGATGCCCGCCGCGCCAATGTCCGCTTTGCCGCCGAATGCCTGGCCTTTGCGCATGTGCCGCAGCAGCAAACGCTGACCCGCCATCTCGATGTGGCCCCGGTCCACGATCCGCTATGGAAGGCACGCGTCCCGCGCGATCGCGGCGCCTCTTGGGATTTCGAGGATATCCGCGAGCATTATCTGCAGGACCTCTACGGCTTCGATCCGGCGCGCCTGCGCCGCGAGGATCGCGCCCGCTATCTCGACCTGTCGCGCGCCGTGACCGGCGAGGTCATGGAGGCGACATTTGCCGAGTGGCGCAGGCACGGCTCGACCTGCGGCGGCGCGCTGGTCTGGACTTTCCAGGATCTCCTGCCCGGCGCCGGCTGGGGAATTGTCGATGCAACCGGCCTCCCGAAACCCGCCTGGCACGCGCTGCGACGCGCCTTCCGCCCGATCCAGGTCGCCCTCACCGATGAGGGCACCAACGGACTCGATGTGCACCTGATCAACGAGACGGCTTCCGAGCAGCCGGTCAGGATCGAGCTCTCCTGCCTGCGCGGCGGGCAGCAACAGGTGGTCGGCGGCTCACGCGACCTGGTGCTAGCGCCCCGCTCCAATCAAGTCCTGCCGGCAACGGCTTTGTTCGGCGCCTTCTTCGATACCACCTATGCCTTCCGTTTCGGCCCGCCGTCCCACGATGTCACGGTGGCGCGTCTCCTTGGTGCCGAGACCGGCGAGAGCCTGGCCGAGGCCTTCCATTTTCCCCTGGGCAGGGCCGCGGCCTTCCATGACGCGGCGATCACGGCGCAGGTGGAAGAGGATGAAGAGGGCTGGCATCTCCAGCTGACGGCAAATCGCCTTGCCCAGTCGGTTCATATCGATGCGGACGGCTTCCTGCCCTCCGACGACTGGTTCCATCTGGCGCCGGGTAAGCCGCGCATCATCCGGATGGAACGGCGCAACGAGGGCAGTGGGCCGCCAAGCGGCGAAATCACCAGTGTCGGCTGCCCTTCGATCCTGCGATTCTGACTTAAAATCAGGCCAATGACCGCTTATTTGGCGTCCGACATCGCAAGGACGGTGTCGCGGACATGGGCCTGGAGGACCAGGCGCGCCTGAAGCGGCGTCACATTGTGATCGGCCTGCGCGATCGTCGTCAGCGACAGGTTGCGATAAGCGTCGAAGCGCCCTTGGCGTTTGCCGAAATATTCAGCGAGCCGCGCCAGTCCGACATCGTTTTCGCTATAGACCAGCGACAGCGGCACATTGCGGTCGCGAAGGTTTCGAAACGCACCGAGAACCCGATTGTGCAGCCGTGCATCCGCCGACAGGCCGCCGAGAACGGGGGCGACCACACGCAGGATGCGCCGACGCGCCAGCTTGGCGATATTCATCACCGCCCGGCGGAGATCGGCCTTGCCGGTCAGGGCCCGCCGCACGGTCTCGATGCTGAAGGCCCGGCGCCGGTATTCACCAAGCGAACGCGGATTATGACGGACCATCCTGTCGACATCATCGCGCGGATCCCACCAGAAAGAGAGGATGTTGACAGCGATGACACCAGCGCAGCGCCTGTCGGAAAGCGCCGTATGGAAGGCGAGATAGGCGCCGCTGCAGCGCCCGACGAGCACGGCGGACGGCAGGCCGAGGGAGGCCATCAGATCGAGCGCGGCTATGCTATCGTCCACCTGCTGCGGTGCATAGAGCACCTGCGGCGCGACACCGGGCACCGGCGGGCTGTCGCCGACATTGGCTGCATCGAACCGCAGAGACACGACGCCGGACGCCGCCAAATGGCGCGCCATGTCCACCGTCGAGCGGGCCCAGCCGGCATGGCGATCATAGCCTGTCCCCATCAGCAAAGCGCTGGCACGCACCTGCCCGTCCCGTGGCGCGCAGAGAATGCCGAAAAGCCGGCCGCCCGCGCCGAACCGAACCGGCCGCTCGCTGAAATGGGCTGCCTCCAGCACGGCGTCATCAACTCCGGCAACCGGCGGCATGTTCTGCACCGGGCCCGCAATCCCGGTCACCCAGGCGACGACATCTCCCACCACCGTCAGCGGTGTGCGGGAAATCGCCGGGTTGGAAACGAGTTCGTCGTAACCCGAAAACACAGCGCGTTCGACCGTCGCTCCGAGCGCGCCCAGATGGGCGGAATAGGCACTGTCGGCCTCGCTCGCCGGCCGCTCGCAGACGAGGCAGGTGCGCGCCGGCGCGGCCGGGAAATCGTTGAGGTTGATCTTGCGGAGATCGCCGGCAATCGCATCCGGCAGGACCAGCCCGGCAATCGATACGGAGGCGTCATCGCGCATCCGCGCGGTCAGGCCAAGTCCCTCGTCGACGACGTTCGACCACATGGAAAGTTCGCGCAGATAGCGCCGGCCATTGACGACGGGTGCCAGCATCGCCACCCCCTCGACGGCCTCGATCCGTCCGGCGATGCGGGCGGCGATCAGCGCGCCCACTCCCTGGCCGACCAGCACCACCCGGTCGCAGCCGGAAAGCCGCTTCAGCTGCAGGACAGCCTCCATTGCCGCTTCTTCCCAGACGCCAAGCCCGCCGGAAGTTTCGTCTATGTCCAGTGCATCGCCGCTGCCCGGATAGTCGAAGCGAAGATTGGCAATGCCGGCGTCCGAAAGCGCCTCGGACATTTCCCGCCAGAACCGGCGCGTGCACATTTCCTCCAGCCCCCAGGGACTGAGAAACAGGACGCCAAGCGATGTCGAAAGCGGCCCGGACGCTCCGTTGAACAGGCCGATGGTCCGGCTGAAGCTGATCGGCAACGCGACCAGCGAGGCTGGCAAGGCAGGGTCGGGCTCCGGGTGGGGCACCGGGTGCAGTTCGTCTTCGTGGATGAGTTGCGCCGCCAGCATCGCTATTCTCCCGGCTGGCTTTGCTGCGCCACCGGCGCGATCCAGGCGAGAACCCGCCTGGAACCCGACCGCAGCTTCATCGGCAGCGAACCGGCCAGGCTTTGCAGCACGAGCGCGTCCTGCGCCGGCACCGCGCCAAGCAGCCGCAAGGTTGCGAGATAGACGATGCCGCCGACGGCGATCGCTAGAACGATCCCAGCCACCCCATCCACCGCATCCGTCACCAGAAAGGCGACAAGACCGCAGAAGGCGGCGGCGAGCGCCACGCGGGCGACGACGCCGTACATCTCCATCGGCCTGCGTTCCAACCGCATCAGCCGAAGGATGAAGATCGTCATGACGGCGAAGACACAATTGCGAACGATGGCCGCTCCCACGCCTCCGTAGAGCGGTATGATGGCGACGCACCCCGCGACCATGACGATCGCGCCGACGATCGCTACCAGCAATCTTGCTTTCGCCCGGTCCATCGACAGCAGATATTGCGTGCAGACCTGCAGGAAAACGAAGATCGGAGCCCCGAGCGAAAGGATCGACACAATCTCGCCGCTCGGCCGGAAGGCCTCGCCATAGAGCGCCACGATCAGCGGCGTGGCAATGGCCGCGAGGCCAAAGCACATGGGCAGCGTAATATAGGACAGGCTGCGAATGACCCCCTCGAACATCTTCAACGGCATATGGCCGTTCGCCTGTTCGCGCTGCTCGGCATAGAAGGGAAGCAGGCTGCCCGTCAGCTGGATGGGCAGTTGCAGGGCGATATTCGAAAGCGACAGCGCGACGGCATAGAACCCGACCGCCTCGACGCTCTGGAAATGCTGGAGAAAGAACAGTTCCGGCCGCGTCAGGAACACCGCGCTGACGACGAATTCGAAGATCAGCACCACGGAGGAGGACACCAGATAGCGGTCATCGATCCCGCAGCGATCCCGTCGCGTCAGGCTGATGCGCACGGCAACCGCGAAGGGAACGATCTGCGCGGCGATATAGCCAATCAAAGCGCCCTGGAGACCCGCAAAGGAGGCGCCGACGACGACGCCGGTGAGCTGGATGACCGAGGTCACGGCGGTGATCCGCGAAAATGCCGTGAGGTTCTGCTCGCCGATGAAATAGTTCTTCGTGTAGGAGCCGATCGACTGGGTGAACAGCAATATCCCCGTCAGGAGAACGACCGCCGGCGTGGCGCTCATCCAGTGCTCGTCCCCGAAATTCAGGAAATAGCCGGCATAGGCGGCGACCAGAAGCACCGTGGCGGCCATGACCGGATGCAGCAGATAGGCGGCAAAACCGCGGCGCCGATGGGCGTCGAGCCCCCTCACCTTCAACTGCGGCAAGATGCGCAGCAGCGTGACGCCGGTGCCGAGTTCGGCGACCAGCGCGCCGGTGGCCGCCACCCAAAGAACGAAGGCGATGATACCGTTCGCCTCCGGCCCGAGCAGGCGGGCAATGACGATGGACGACAGGAAACCTGTAATGAGCAGCATCATGCCCGCCGCGGCGTTCATGATCGAATTGGTCATGATGCCCTTACTCATTCACACGTCCGATCATTTGCCATATCGAAATTGCGCGATCCATCCGCGCCGCAAGGCCCTGTCCTATTGCTAGGCGAAAAAACTTAAAAATTGCTCTGGTGAATTGCTAAGATTAGAGCGATCCGTGCCGATTTGGCGCGGAGCGCCAGCCGTCGATACGGCCGCGCAGGATCTGCGCCGAACGGCGCGCCATCCCACTCCGGCCCGATAGGCGATAGACGACCATGCCGGCAAGAGGACGCAGCAGCCGCGGCAGAAATGCCAGCGCGGAAAACCCATGTCCGCGCATGACATAGCCGAGGCCGGCGCTGTAGCGGTACATTTTGGCGATGTTCTCGGGCGTCGTCTGGTCGTTGCGGTCTTCCGGATGATGGCCGGTAAGATCGGGGGAATAGTGGCCCTTTGCCCCTTGCGCCAGGCATTTGAGGATCAGGTCCTGGATTTCGTAGGCGCCCCAGATCGTCCCCGAGCCGGGCCCGATCCGTTCATCGAACCCGCCAGCGGCGGCGAAACCGGATCGGCGGATGACGACGAGCCACTCGATCAGCGTCACCCAGATATTGTCGCGGGTCACCGGTGCCGGTACATCGGCGAAGCTACCCATGATCGTCTGCCCCGCCATATTGGTCGCCCTGCCGCTGTAGAAATCGGCCTCTACGCCGTCCATGATCTGCCCAAGCATCAGGAAGAAGTCCTGCGGATACCAGCAGTCGTCGTCGGGAAATATCAGCCAGTCACCGGTCGCCTGTCCGGCACCGAGATTGCGTGCCCGGCAGACGCCCGGCAAGGGCGTGCGCACATGCTTGATGTCGAGCCTGTCGCCATAAGCCTTGATGACGGCATCAAGCCGGTCGTCCTTGTTCTGGTCGACGATGATGACCTCGAAATCCACCCCGGCCTGCAGCACCAGCGAATTGAGCAGCGGCTCCATTTCAACGGCCCGGCCAAGCGTTGCGACGACCAGTGAAAAGCGGCGGCTGGGGCTTGCTGGGAACATGACGAACCTGCGCGAAGGGAAAACCGATTAGATAACGGCGTAGGTAAAAATATTCCTTAACGGCCCGGAACGGACAAGCCGCCAGCCCGCTCGCGCGCTCACGGCGCAGTTCATTGGTCCGCGATCTCCACCCAGACCGGCGCATGGTCGCTGGTATGCTCCCAGCCTCGCACCTGCCGATCGACGCCGCCCGCCTTCAACCGGCCGGCAAGCACCGGGTTCAAAAGCACATGATCGATGCGAAGCCCGGCGTCGCGGGCAAAGGCGTTGCGGAAATATTTCCAGAATGTGTAGATGCGTTCCTGCCCCTTGAGGGTTCGGAGCGCGTCGGTCCAGCCCTGTTCGACGAGCTTCCGGTAGGCGTCGCGCACTTCGGGGCGAAACAGGGCATCATCCACCCAGCGTTCCGGCTTGTAGACGTCGAGTTCGGTGGGCATGACATTATAGTCGCCGGTAAGGACGACCGGAGCGTCCAGTTGCAGCAGCGATGCCGCATGGTCCTGCAGGCGCTGGAACCAGGCAAGCTTGTAGTCGAATTTGGGGCCCGGCGCCGGATTTCCGTTCGGCAGATAGAGGCAGCCGATCAGCATGCCCCCGACCGCCGCCTCGATATAGCGGCTCTGGCTGTCATCGGGATCGCCGGGAAGCCCGCGGCGCGTTTCGATCGGTTCGCGGCCTTTGGCGAGAATGGCGACCCCGTTCCAGGATTTCTGGCCATGCCAGATCGCACCATAGCCGGCCGCCTCGATCTCGCGAACGGGAAAGCGCTCGTCAACGGCCTTCAATTCCTGCAGGCAGACGATATCGGGCCCGGTTTCCGCAAGCCAGCGCAGAAGCACGTCCAGCCGGCCGTTCACCCCGTTGACATTGTAGGTGGCGATCCTCACGGGCATTCTATGCAATCGTCGCAAATTCCATAGTCCAGGCAGGGCTCGTCACCCGGATCAACCCATCGCTGGCAGCATTGGCATCTCACGCTCCGCTCAAAAAAATCCCGTCGTTCCCGGCGCCTTTCAGGCGGCAGAATTTCCATTGTTTTCTCGGCGCTGTTGAAATCGATGAGACCGGCCATATCCCACTCCGCTCTTGTCCACGCGAAAGAAATGGGGAGGTAATTTGCGATTTCCAGCCCTTGGCAACCACCGGATCTGCACATCTGCCATGCGGCATATCCGGCTCTGCGTCTCCATATCGGGGCGGCGATTGAACCTTTTGGAATCGCACGCGTTTACCGGTTTGAAGCGGAGACAATTGCATGGCGACCTCGCACCCTCACACGACCACGACCGACGACGGCCGTTCAACCTTTTTGCGCCGGCTTTCCGATGCCGAAATCCTCGATCATGCCTCAGATCTCGTCGATGAATTTCTTGTCTTCCTGCGGCGCGAAATTATCGGCCATGACATTCTCGACGAGGCAATGCTGCCGGCGAGCAAAAGTACGCTGGAAAATGCGTTTCGCCTGGCAATCGCTACGGAAACCCGTCCGGCCTTCCGTCATCAACTTGTCAAGGCCGGCCTGATGCTGGCGCGCTTCCAGAGCGGGATCGGAGAGCGACTTTCGATCATCCCCATTTCGGCCGATCCTGGCGGCGCGCGCGAACCGGCTAAGCACGCGGATCCCATCGATGGCCGCCACCAAAACCGCCTCGCGAAATTCGATGCCGCCTTTGCGCGGGCCGACCACGACACACGCCGCCTTGCCGCCCTTTTTGAAGCCTCGATACGTATTGCGCTGCTGCGCGAGGCCCACGCCTCCTCTCCCTTCAGAAGCGACGGCACCTATACCTGGCACGGCCATTCCTAGCTGCGCCATACATCTGAAACCTATCCCGACAGCCTGTCGCAATTGCTGCCCATATAGCTGTACGACACCACCCTCTTGGATGTGAGAACAACACCACCGGTCCGGAAGCTATTACAAGCCGGACGAGCCCTTCGCGGGGGCGCCGCCCTAGCTATGGAGCGCGATGCGAGGCGCGGGCTGGCGCACGTGGAATGGCCGGAACGGCACGCGACGTGCCTTTTCACCTAGCCGGCTGAACAGGGAGGCATAGTGCCTGGCGCTTCTCGCCCAGGAGAAATCGGCTTTCATCGCCTGCGTCTGCAACTTGCGCCAGGTGGCCGGCTGGTCATAGGTGAGGAGCGCCCTGTCGATTGCGTGATAAAGATCTTCGACCGAACCCGCCTGGAATTGAAAACCGGTGGCCACGCGCGCCGACATGGCCGCGTCATTGGCATCGATGATCGTCTCGGCCAGCCCGCCGGTGCGCCCAACCACCGGGATCGCGCCATAGCGAAGCGCATAAAGCTGGGTCAAGCCGCAGGGCTCGAACCGCGAGGGCTGGATGATCGCATCGCTTCCCGCATGGATGAGATGGGCGGTCGCTTCGTCATAACCGATCTTGACGCTGACCTTCCCCGGATAGCGCTTCACCTCCTCGAGGAGCCAGGCGACGAACTGCCTGTCCCCCTGTCCATGGACGATCAGCTTGGCGCCTCGATCGACAATTCCCGGGATGACCGGCACCAAAAGGTCGAGCCCCTTCTGCCAGGTAAGTCGGCTGACGACGGAGAATATCGCACCCGGCCCGTCCTCCAGGCCACACGCATCGACAAGCTTCATGCGGTTTACGCGGCGGCGGCCGATCGACCGGTAATCGTAGTTCGCCGCGATATGGGGGTCGGTCGCAGGGTTCCAGACATCGGTGTCGATGCCATTGACGATGCCGTGCATCACGTCGCGGCGCGTGGCGAGCACCCCCTGCAACCCCATACCCAGATCTTCCACGAGGATTTCCCGGGCATAGGTGGGGCTGACCGTCGTCACGGCGTCGGCCATCCTGATGCCCGCCTTCAAAAAGCAGATATCATCATAATATTCCATATGATCGATGCCGCGGAAATCATCAGGCAATTCGAGCGCCGGAAAGACGGATGTTGGGAACTGCCCCTGGAACGCCAGGTTGTGGATCGTCAACACCGTGGGTATGGAAACGCCTGCAGCCCGCAAATAGGCGCAGGTGAGTGCCGACTGCCAGTCATGCATGTGCACGAGGTCGGGCTTCCATCCCGGCAGCAGGCCGGCCGCGATGCAGGCCGCCGCTTTGGAGAGAGCGGCAAAGCGCCTCCAATTGTCGGGATGGTCTACTCCATCCTCATCGACATAGGGTCCGCCCGGCCGTTCATACAGTTCCGGGCAATCGAGGATTACGAGATCAAGTCCCTCGTGAAAGACCGACCATAGGGATGCCCTGGCCCCCAACAGGGTGAAATCGGCAAGTTTCACGCGGGCGGTGACCGGCCGCATTACCTGAGGGTAGCCTGGCAGCAGCGTTCTGACACGAATATCATATTGGGCGATGGCTTTCGGCAGGGCGCCGGTCACATCCGCCAGGCCGCCTGTTTTCACCAAGGGAAAAAGCTCGGAAGCAACCGCAAGAATATTCATGGCTTGCGCTCCTGTACTCTTGGAAAATCGACGTTCATGTCTCTCATTTCAGCTGCACCATCTCACATATTCCGTTGACGTCCCGGCGTCGAACGCGTGCGGGCCATCCACACAACGACTTCCATGAACCTACACTGCCCGGCGCATGTTTACGTCCGGGAGAGAGTGCCCGCATGGCCAACCCTTGGCTGGCGAAGCAATGGCTGAAGTCGATGTTTCGGCTGGACCCGCACACAGCAACGATAACTGACTCCCCGTCACAATGTTCCCGGTCCATGGCCCGTCTCGCGGGGAAATTTTCAGCGGATCGCAGCTGCGGAAAATACGTCTGCGCCGGCAGGCGGATCAGCCGTGCCGCGGAACTTATTTGGCGCTCGAACGTTCGAAAGTGAGTTAACGCCGGGACGGGTGAAGACCATGAACACTGCCGACTATCTCCGCATCCAGTATGACTGCATCAGCAAGACCGTTCTTCTCCAGTGCGGCGACCAAAGCCATGTCCTGGAAGATCGTTTTCAGAACAAGGATACCGCCGAGGAGGCGGCAAAGCGGTTTGCAAAAATCCACTGGGGTTACCCGGCGCCTGAAAAACAGAGCCAGCACTGACCGGACGGTCTCATTTCGAAACCTGAGATGGCCATATGAGCATGGACGCGTGGACCGGCGGATGCCTGTGCGGAAACCGGCGTTACCGGCTCCGCAAAGCGCCTGCCCATGTCGGATATTGCCATTGCAGCATGTGCCGAAAGGCGACCGGTGGCGCCTCGGCCATCCTTGCGCGCATATCGACACGGGATCTGGAGTGGACCGGCTGCCCGCGGGCAGGATCTCAGGGCGGGAGAGCCGGTCCAGGACGATGATCGGCACCAGTTGCGCGGACGCAACCAGGAGAGCCCGCACCACAAGGGATAAGATGTAAGGTGACCGCTCTTCGCGCACCAAAACTGCCGCCGGTCTTCGGCACCGACCACGCAGAGGGATCGTCGCTGGGAAAACTGCATCATGATGCGGAAGATTGCCGGCGCTGTGATCTTTATCGCGACGCCACGCAGGTCGTTTTCGGGGAAGGTCCGAAGGATGCGGCTGTGGTTCTTGTCGGCGAACAGCCCGGCGACCACGAGGATTTGGCCGGCCGGCCCTTCGTTGGGCCGGCTGGCCGGTTGCTTGATGAATGCTTGCACGAGGCCGAAATCGACCGTTCGCTCTGCTATGTCACCAACGCGGTCAAGCACTTCAAATTCGAACTTCGCGGCAAAAGGCGCCTTCATACCCGCCCCAATGCCGGGGAAATAAAGGCCTGCGCATTCTGGCTGGGCGGCGAACTCGATCTCATTCGCCCCAGCCTGATCGTCGCCCTCGGCGCGACCGCGCTCTATTCCCTGATGGGCAGATCAGTCGGCCTGACGAAACGGCGCGGCGAGGTGCTGGAGACGGTGACGGGCACGCCTTTGCTCGTGACCATCCATCCGTCCTATCTGCTGCGGATCAGGAGCCGCGGTGACGCGGCCGAGGCGAGACGTCATTTCATTTCGGATCTCGAACAGGTCAAATCCTACCTGCCACGGCAGGAACAATGAGTTGACCTGCACGTTGAACAGCATCCCCAACCGGAGACAGACAGATGGGCATCGAACAGGCGCCGACCGAAACCGGCAAGCAATCCGCTCGCGGATTGCGTGAAAGCACAAGGATCGAAGAACAGGAGGTCGAGGACAGCAAGGGCTCCGATCTCGCCAAGGGCGCGGAACGCGTCGAAGAACGCTCACGAAGCTCCGACGGCAAGAGCGCCGGAGACAAGCAGCGGTCGTGATTGGGCAGACTGCCGCGATTATGACGCGTCGGACGATTTCCAGTGATCCAGTTCAGCGGAGGTGAACTTCGCCCTGCGGCTGCGGTTCCATGTAATGCCACGCTTGACGATACCGGCAGGCGCACCGGCGAGCACGATGCCCTGTTCCTCGAAGCGACGGTTTACGAAGGCCATTGCCCCCACGATGCTGTCGGACGGCACGACGGCGCCCTTGTTGATGATGGCACCGACGCCGATCCAGACGTGATCGCCGATGACCACCGATTTTGCGGCATTGATACGTCTTCCCGTCGCCCGGTCGACCACGGAATGCGCGTCCGTCGTCCGGATTTCGATTTCCCGCGATAGCATGCACCACTCCCCGATCGTCACGTCGCAATTTTCCTGGCACAGGATATAGACGTCGACAGTGGTTGAGTTGTTTCCAAAGCGGATGGTCTGTCCGTTCCCCTTCACGACGATTTTTCCCCGGAAGTGGCAGTTGTCGCCGATCATGATACTGTTGTTGTTTCCGACGACCTCGATCGTTCCGCTGAATTTCGTCTGCTTGCCGATCGAGAGGTGATTTCCCGTTCCCTTGCCGACGAAAACATGGCCTGCCAGCGATGTCGCGCCGAGATCGGTGAACGCGTTGTCCTTCCCGAACGCGTTGCGAAATTTAGGGGGCTTTCTGTCTGGCAGAAGAGCTTCGGCCTCGCTCCTTCCCGGGTAAGGAACCATGCTGGCCAGAAACACGGGCATCATGGCAAAAAACTCGGCGAATCTCATCTTGTTTCCCCGCGTCCGCGACGGGCTGCTACCACTAACGCCATGTCTTTTTCTTCACCGACTTCAACAGCGGCATCTTCGGCTTTACCACCTTCAGGAGGGGCTCCTTCGGCTTCGGCGCCACGCTCTTCTTTGCGGGAGGATCGAGAATATCGAGAACCTTGCGAATGACCTGTATCTCGGCCTTGTGAGCGCTGCTGCTGACCAGTTTCAACGGCGGCACGGCGGGTGCCGCAACCTTCTTCACGGCAGGGACGGCGCTCGGTTTTTTCGCCGGCTGGGTTCGCTTCATCCAGTAGAGAAGGTCGAGGGCCTGCTCGAACTGGACTTCCTTGCGCAGGATCGGATCGAAATAACGGGGATAGAGGATATAGGCCGCCGCAAAAATTTCCTCCGCGGTGTGCCGGGCGGTCCGTCGCTCGCATCTCTGACGATCGTCGGTCGCCCCCCATCCGGCGTAGAAGGGCATGCCGAGGCAGGTCACCTTGATGCCCCGGATTAGTGCCTCGAAACCGGAAAGCGAGGTAATCGTATAGACGTGATCCACGGTCTCGAACGCATCGGCAAGCGTGATGTCCTGCTCGAGGACCATGGCGATGCCGCGAACCTCGTCGGGCTTGGATTGCGGGGGGGCGCTGCGGGTGCCGTGAAGAACCTCCGGATGCGGCTTGTAGATGATCTGCGCGTCGAGGTTTTCGCGGGCTGCGATCCGCACCAGGTCATTGTTGTTGATCGCGCGATTGCACCCCTTCTTGATGGACATATCGCCTTCGACCTGCCCGACCACGAGAACCCGCTTGCGGTCCTTCGGCCCGTAGATGGTTTCGATGTCGACATCGTTGGACGTGTTGTACTTGCTAAGGCGCGTCTCGATCAGGGAGCGCATCCCTTCCCTCGCCCGCTCCATCAGCACGGGATCACCGGCAAAATCATGGGATTGAAGAATTTGCTCGAGCCGCGAGGGCGCCGTCGCATCGAAATAGAGTGCCGGCGAATCGAAGCAGAGCGAAAGCGGCGGCGCCTTCGTCGCCCCAAGCGCGACCGACCGCAGGAACCCGTCTTCGACGCGAACATAATTCACGCCGAAGCGCTCGCAGAACGGAATGATGAAGGGCGGATGTTTGTAGCCCCAGACGCAGAGCACCGACCTTTTGTCCGCGAGCATCCACGGCACCAGCGACGTATAGAATTCCCATTTGGAGACCGTTCGATCCCTCCGCACGATTTTCCGATCCGGAAACCAGTCGTTGATGAATGTTTTCCACGGCGACATGCCAAGCACATAGGCCGTCGGCCTGCCGCTAGCGCTCCATCTTCGAAAGGGTATCCGGCCATAACGATAGATGGCCTTGAACGGTTGGAGCCAGCTGGTCGGCTTCATTCATCATTTCCTGTGTTTGAAAATTCGCGCACATGACTTGCCCCCGGGACGCCTGGCGACCGAAGCGAGGCCACCAAAGAAACCCGTCAAGCGACGTCGAGGCGAGATGGGGGATATGGCAAGCTGGGATGGTCGAGTGCGCTCACAGGGCAGCCGAGCATCGCAAAACCCCGAGGATTCCAGGCTCTCGTCACGGGCCCGCCGGTCGGCCATTCCTCATTTCCGCGACCGGGCATCACCGATACATTCGGCCAACCCCTCATCGAACCAGTGCTTGGCGAACTCGTCGCCTTCCAATCCGTTTAGACCTTCTGCTTCCTCACCAGGACGGGCGTCCTCGAAAAGGAAATAGGCCAAACCCGCAGCAAGCAGGAAAAGCAGGAACTTGTGGGTATCGGACGGCATCAGGAAAGACACGCCAATGACCAATAAGGACAAACAACCGGCTAATCTCATGGAGATCTCCTTTTATTGACCCGGAGTTTTGCATCCTTCCATGACAGGCACATGACATTACGGTAACACTGGTGCGACAGAGGCTCGCTGCTTGCCGGAAGACATGCCGCCTGCGGAGGAGATGCCGGCCGGCTTGAACATTGCAATCGCGCGCTGCCTGGCCTAAGAGCACATCATCCGCTTGCATGCTGCGCCGGCACCGATCGACGCCTCCGATCCTGGGATTTTTCGGCCTTGACAGTAGCCTTCCACGCCTGGAACCCGTTTCAAGTCTTCCAGATCGCGGACCTGGCGCGCAGTTACACAGACAGCGTGCTCCTGCTCGAGCATCGCGGCAACATGGATTTCGACAGGGTTTTCGACAAATCCGTCCTTGGCGAACTGGGTCTGCCGGTCATCGAAACCACAGCCAGGCGCATAGCGCAGAGCGACGGCCGGTTTTCCGCGATCGTCTGCCAGACGCCCTTCCGCCACATCGAGAGACTGCGCAAGACCAGGCGCATCGCCATGCAGTATTCGATGACCAAGGAGGGCCATCAATATGGGGCGTGGCGGGCCATGTTCGACCTGAACCTGGTCTATGGCGACTATTCGCGCGCCCATATCGCGCCGCTTTCGCCCTGCAGGATCATCGGCAATCCGAGGTTCGAACCCTGGTTCGACGGAACCCTGGACCAGCGCAGGCTGGACAGGGCGAAAGCCCATCTCGACCCGTCGAAGAAGACGATCCTCTATCTTCCGACCTGGGGCGAGTTGTCCTCCGTTCCCCTTTATCAATCCGCTCTGGGCAAACTGACCGAAAGATACAATGTCATTGCGAAGGTCCACCACAATACGGACGCGCTGGAACTGAAGCAAAAGGTCGCCTTGGGAAAGAACGGCCTGAACTCGATCTTCGGCGCCTCCGACGACCTTCTCTACCTGCTCGCCTGCTCCGACATGGTGTTGAGCGACTATTCCGGCGCCATATTCGACGCCGTCAATGTGCGCAAACCCGTGGTTCTCCTGCAGAACCAGCCGGAAAAGCTGAAAGGGCAGAAATTTGGCCTGGAAAGCATCGAATATGCCAGACGTCACGAGATCGGGCCGATCGCCGACGATCCGGAAACCTTGGCGGCGACCATCGAGGAGGCGTTCGAACGACCCGAACGCTTTGCCGAGGTCAACAGTGCGCTGAAATCCGAATGTTTCGGGCTGGAGACAGGATGCGGCGCGGCCGGCGCCGAAGCCATATCCGATCTGCTGAACGGAAAAACGGAGCCAAGGGCCTATTACCAGCTCTATGTGCGCGACGAACTTCTGCGCAACCGGGAACAGATCGAGAAATACAAGACGCTCATTCCATCCAATATTCAGCTAAATCCGAAACGGCTCCTGCGGATCGCCAGGATCATCGCCAATGGCGGTTCGAGCGTCATCGCGCGCCCGGCGCCAGTTGTGGCCTCTGCGCCCGCACTGACGGAACGCACCGTCACCGACCAGGAATTGCCGAATTTTCTTCGCCATGCGTTCAGGCATCTTCCGTCCGACCTGCTGTTCCTGGCTGCCAGATCCATGCTGGATAAAGGCCATGAAACAGCGGCCGTCCAGACTGCGGAAATTGCCGCCCTGCGCGGAAGCGACCGCGCCCTTGGTACCGTCACGCTGGCAGCGGGTCGGCAGAGAAACCTGTCCCTGCTCACAAAGCTGCATGACCTTTTCAAACGCCTGCCGGAGCGAAGCCTTGCTCTCAACGCCTGGCATGCCGCCCGAACCTGCGAAGCGCTCGGCATGAACGGAGCCAACGAATATCTGGAGCGATCGCGGCAGATCCTGATGAAGGACGCCGCCGACAGCCGGTTCCCGATCAAATCCCGGCACCGTGCGGTAAAAGCCCTCGTCCAGCAAAGATTCTGGAGCGATGCCGAAGAGCTTTTGCCGGCGATCGGGGCGCCGGCGATCAGGTCCGAGACGCAAGCCACCCTGAACCTGCTTCGCGCCCGCAGCGGAAACTGGGCCGACCTGATCGAGCTTGCCAATCGCAATGCCAGGGAAGACGTGCCTTGGTGCAAGCGAGCGGGCGTGGTGTCCAGGCTGGAAGATGCCCGGGACGGCCCGGCCATGAAATTTCTCGTGCCCACCTATTTTGGCGATGCGGCCTCGGGCCCCGACGCGGCCGCGCATGCCCGCATCTGCACATTTCTGAGAGACGTGCTCGACGCATTCGACAGGCAGGGTTTTTCGATTGTGCCGCAGCACCAGTTCTGGCTGAACATCGCAAACCCTTCGGGGAACTGGCCCGCCCTCTCCTACCACACGACAGGCGACCAGCCGCACTGGCTTCATCTCAAGGACAGCGCGATACCCGGCTACTACCGGTTCGACCCCAAAGGCTATGCCGGATTTTCCGCGCTTGCCTCGCTGGGGGATTTGCCGCAGATCGCCCTCGACGCTCCCCCCGATGCTGTGGACGCCATCTGGAACGATATCCGCGAAGCGACCATCGGCAAAAAAATCTCGAAATATGCCCAGCCACCGGCAACCTCCCTGCCGAACGGAGATTACCTGTTCTTTCCAATGCAGTTGATGGAGGACACCGTCTCCGGGCTCGCCTGGATTCCGATGCTGGAAGCGATCGAAACGGTCATCGAAACGATCGCGCCAACAGGCATGTCGCTGGTCCTCAAGCGGCATCCACTGTGCGGGAATTCGAAGGTAAAGGACGCGCTGGCCCGATTCGCCCGCTCTCCTTGCGTGTTCATCTCGGACGGTTCGATCCACGACATCATCCCCCGTGCCAGATCGATCGTCACGGTGAACAGCGGCGTCGGGCTTGAAGCGCTGCTTCACGGCAAGAACGTCATCACTGTCGGTCAGTCGGAATATGGCCTGGCGACGACGAGGGCCCGGACAAAGGCCGAACTGCGCGATGCGCTCAGAACTCTACCGGAAATCGGGATCGATGTAATCAAAAGGTTCATCTGGCTCTACGCAAACAACTGCGTCCGCCCCGACGACCTCTCCCCCCTCACCGCCTGGGCCCTCCAAAACCAACCCGCCCCACTAAAGACCCTCGACACCTGACCCGCGCCGAAGAAGGCCTGCACCGATCTCTGGAATCGCGCAATAAGCAGCCATGCCCAATCGGTGATCAAATACTGATTCTATTGGAAGATGGTGGGCCCGGAGGGCCTAACAGAAGTGAACGATTTCAGAGGGCTAATAACCGGGTTAGCCAACGATATCTCCCGTATGTTCACGACAACACGATGGTTTTCCTGCTAGTCGACGCCCAGCATCCGCAAGGGATACGTTGACGAGCAACAGATAACGTGCGGAATGAGTGTTCGGGCAAAATAGCGTGGTGTTTTTTGAGATGTTTAGGCGGTTTTGGTTTGTCATAATTGCGTTTGGAGCGATAATCGCCGGAGCGGCACAAGCTGATCCGCCACACACTGATCCATGGGTTAGTCAGGCTACGGAAAATACTTGGTCAGTACCTGACATTGCATCCGGTGAGAAAGAACCGAAACGCCCAGCTTACGACGATCCTAATTGTTATCATGCTTACAGTTTGGAGGACGCCGATTTATGCGCTCAGTGGCGCTCCGCTATTGCCGCTGAAGAATCCGCGCATTACACGAAGATATCCAATTATGTTGGGATCGGCAGCGCCCTTCTTTCATTCATTAGTGTCGTCTTAGTGCTTACTGCGCTGCGACACGCCCGAGACGCAAACACAATTGCTCGAGTTAATGGTAGGGCGCAAATCAGGTCCTACATTCGGATGGCCGGAATGAACGCCCCCGACCCGCGAAATTTGACGGCTGCTGCAGGTTGCCAAATTGGCATTATCAACAGCGGTGTGGTTCCTGCGAAGATTCATAACATCGAAGCGCAAGGATTCACCGATGACTTCCCTCTACCGGCAAATCATAACCTGCCGGACAAATGGACGACACTGGGGACGAACATTATTCTCCATGTTGGCTTGCCCTCCGATTTTGTAATCCAAGCGGCGAGTGTCAGCGTTACGGACTACGCCGCAGTCATCGCTTCGACCTCAAAGCGCCTATACTATGTCGCAAGAGTTACCTACGAGGATACCATTGGAAGCGGGTATGCCGAACAGATTTGCTTTAGTGTAAACTTCGGTCAGGGGCACCCTCGTTTTGAAGGCGCTAATAAACACAACGACAGCAAGTAAAGCCTAGCCCGCCTGCACAGAGAATACAATGTGTCGGAGTTACGTCGCCGATTATAAGCAAACATGTGTCTCATGCCGGAGTACCTGAACCACGCTAAGTCAAGCGCTTCCTGAAATGTGGGACAATAAAGCGCTCTCCGATTTCATTACGATTTATTTTCAGAATGTCCCACATGCGGAGCGACCCGCGCCTCTCCGGTCGTCGCAGACTTGACTCTTTCCCACACCAGAACATAATTAGAACACGCTCGACGGTGAGCGAACCTTTTCAACAGAACATACACAGACAGCCCACAGGCTTATGCACCGGGACGGAAGGCCCATGACCGACTACCAGCCCCGTTATAAATGGCGCGTCACTTGGCCAGATGAGGGCGACAAGGACAGCTGGCAAACCGATTTTCGGGGATGGGACGGAGAGAGGCCGGTCGGCCGCATTCGGTATGAGCCGCACGGGCCAAAGAAAGGCTTCTGGCATTGGAGCGGCCACGGCGGCCGGGTGCGGGAACGACTAACGCCACACTACGGATATGCACCCACGGCCCGAGACGCATCCCGCAAGGTCGAAGAATATTACAGCCACTTGATGGCGCATAACGGCCTGGCGGATGGCAACCCATGACTGTGCCGAAAACCTCCGGTCGCGTTGAGATATTCGGTCGGGGCTATGCGCTTGGTGTGGCCAAAGTGAGTGATCTGAAATTCGCCCGACCTATGCCGCCACATCTTGAAAGCCGATGGCGAACTGATCTATCTGGAATAGTTGTTGGCTGAAGGAGAGAGTGGTGAGCGATGAAGATGAAACGGTGAACGGTTTGGTTGCTAAAGGCCTCACCGATGATCCTCTCAGCCGAAGCGGTGACGACAACGATCCTGCCTACCAACTTCTCAGGTTTCCGTCTCGCCCTAAAGCTCGCAATGTCATTTACCATGGACAAAAGAATACACCCGCGTTTTATACCAGCCGTCCTGGTTCTGGATTTACGTCGCTCTCACCGGAATGGATTGATCAGGAAGACAACATCTCGCCTGACATACTACGAACGGCAACCAATTTAGTGGATTTGTGGTTTCGTGAGGAAGCCGATCCCAGTGTCTCTGTCCAGGAGGATTTGGTTCGGAGAATTGCTAGAGCTCTCGCGGAGGAAAGAGACCGAAAAATAGAGAGTGATGACTAAAAACTAGGTTTCCACACTCTTGCAAATCTTGCGGGAAGCAGATTTATGGTGCGGCTTTAGAGCAGCGGGAGTGCATGATGGCGGTATTGGTGACGGGCGGCGGCGGTTATATCGGCAGCCATATGGTCTGGGCGCTGATCGATGCTGGTGAAGAGGTCGTCGTCATCGACCGGCTGTCGACCGGCTTTCGCTGGGCGATCGCGCCCGAAGCGCGGTTCTATGAGGGCGATATCGCCGATGCCGCGCTGATGCGGCAAATTTTCTCCGAAAATGAGATCGACGCCATCATCCATTTCGCCGGCTCCGTCGTGGTGCCGGATTCAGTGGCCGACCCGCTCGGTTATTACGACAACAACACCGTCAAATCGCGCAGCCTGATCGAGAGCGCCGTGAAGGCGGGTATACCCTATTTCGTCTTCTCCTCGACGGCGGCCGTCTATGGAACGCCCGACGTGCTGGAACCGGTGACCGAGAGCGTCAACCTGAAACCGGAATCGCCCTATGGTTCCTCCAAGCTGATGACCGAGATCATGTTGCGGGATACGGCAAGCGCCCATGCCTTCACTTATACGGCGTTGCGTTATTTCAACGTGGCCGGCGCCGACCCCGCGGGTCGCTGCGGCCAATCTACCGCCGGCGCCACCCACCTGATCAAGGTGGCCTGCGCCACGGCGCTCGGCATGCGCCCGTCGATCAGCGTCTTCGGCACCGATTATCCGACCCCGGACGGAACCTGCGTCCGCGACTATATCCATGTCTGGGACCTGGTGCAGGCGCATCTGAAGGCGTTGCAGCGGATGCGCGCCGGCGGCGGCTCGCTGGCCGCCAATTGCGGCTACGGGCGCGGCTTCTCGGTACTCGAAGTGCTCGACGCGGTGCGCAATGTGCACGGCAGCGACTTTGCCGTGAGCTTCTCCGAGCGCCGGCCGGGTGATCCGGCCATGGTAGTCGCCGACCCGTCGCTCGCCAAAGAGGAACTCGGCTGGGTGCCGCAGCATGACGATCTTGCCGGCATCATCCGCAGCGCGCTCGATTGGGAACTGCACTTAGTTCGAAAGAACTCTTATTGAGCATTGCATTACAAACGCAAAAAAGCCCCGCTTACCGGTGAGGGCAAGCGGGGCAGGAATAGTTGCACTGCAGCTTCGGTATAGCACGATTCGAGCGGCGACAGTCAGTGCCCTTTCCGGATCATTTCTTTCTTGAGGTCGTCCACTTCCTCGCACAGCCGCTCCACAGACCTGCACAGAGCCTCTATCCCACGCTCAAACGATTTCCGACCGTTGATGTTCTCCATCGTCTGCGCTTCAAGCGCCGCCGTTGCTTTGTTGAGCGCTGTGGGATCGACGATGACGGCCGCCACCTGTGCGCTCGATGGCGCGGAAGCCGGGTTCACCTTTTGCCCGCTGGCAAACCCGCCTTTGGTCACGAAATACAGAATGCCAAGGGATATGCCGAATGCGATGATGGCGAGAGGTGGAAGATCACTGATGTCCTGAAACTGCATAATTCTCTCCGGCGTCATGCGCTGCGCGGTAAGCGTTCAGAAGCTCGACCAGCGCGAGCATCGGATAAATCGCAATCCAGGTGCTGACGACGCCGGAAGATGCGAAGCAGTAGACAATCCCGCCAAAGATCAGAAACCCCATGCAGGCGGAGAAGACCCGTATCCAGGGGGTCACGTTTTTTCGGGCGCCGTTGATGATCAGGCCGACGATCCGCAAAAGTCCGATGCAGACCATGAGCCAACCGAGTGTGTCCTCACGGATGAAGGACCGGAAAAAGGCAAATGACGGCTGATGGAAGACCGGATCTGGCAAGAGCAGCGACACGCCCCAGAGCGACATGATGGTTGCCCAGATCCACTCGGTCATGCGCGGCCCGAAGCGGTGCTGTATCCTGATCCATATCCCCGGCCCGACGTAGCTCCCGCCCATCATTTTCTACACCCCGGCTGCGCTTCGCATGTCCGGTTATGGCCCGCGACCTGCCGGGCGAACGGCTGATCATTGGCGACGATGAAGGACCGTGTCGCGGCTGATGGCGTCAAGGCTTCGAACCCAGCGCCATCATTCACAGATGCTGTCTTCTGGCACCCAGCGGCCGCCAAGGGCAACGCACAAGCCAGCGCTATCAAGGTTGCGAATTTCCGCATTGGTTTGGCTCCGCTTCTGAATGAGTTCCATGGATTTATTGAGGGCGTCGGCCCGCTCCAGCGCCCTGCCCTCGTCACGCGCCGCTGGCAGCAGCCAGAGCGTGTTTGCAAGCTGAAAGATGGCGAAGGCCAGCAGGAGGCCGCCTACCCCGCCAACGATGGCTGCGAACTTGCTGATCATGACCGCACCTTGCGATAGATGCCGTAGCCGGTCAGCCCCAGAATCACGACGGCGACGATGATCCGAGCCCACTCCCCGCTTGTAAGGTCGTCGTGCTGCTTCGTCACCGCATCGATGAGATCCGGCAGCACCGGAACAACGGAGGTTGCCGCGCCGCCGGCACCAGTGCCGACGATGACCGCCACGTCCTTCTTGTTGACGGCCTTGTCCGCGTCCACCGTGTTGCTGGCCACGAACTCGCCCTTGGCCCACAGGCCAGCCTCAGCCGAACGACGGTTCACGAGGCCCTTCACCTTCTTGCCCCCAGCATTGACCCATTTCATCAGCTCGACCGGCACGGCGTCATAGTCGCCTGCGTTGAGCTTCTTGAGCAGCGTGGACTTGTGCAGCGCCCCGGTGTTGAAGTCGAAGGAAACGAGCACGGCAAACTGGTTGTCGGTGAGCGGCACCTTCACCAGGTGCTCGACGCGCTCCTCGAACTTGCCGAGATCGCGCCGCAGGATCTCGGCGGCTTCGGTATCATTGATGCGCATGCCCTCACGCACCTTCGGGATGCCGGCGGCGCTGGTATGGCCGTAGCCGATCGTAAGGACGCCCGCCACATCGCGGTAGGCGACAAGCTCTTTGCCCTCCCACTGCATGATGTGCGAAAGCCCCGCCGCATTGATGCGTCGTGTCATTGGGTATCTCCTGTTGATGTTGGGAAGCTGTTTGGTAAAAATTCTAGCCCGTCGCCATGGATTAATTGCAACGCAGCCTATTTTTCGGTAGCAACCTTGGAACGGCCAATGGCCCGATGAACCGAGAACGTCGTTTGAGCAGGAACCCTATGAATCCCTTCAAGCACATCAAGCACCCAGGCATCGCTCTCCGAAATTTCCTCAACGACAGATACCTACCTCCGCTTTCAAAGCTGGAAGTCATGGCCAATGCGCGCGGTGTCAGTTTGCAAAATGGCAAGTCTCAGACCAAGCCGGCCGCCAATCACTTGCGTATCGCGCCGGGCCCAAAAACGACGGCGACTTACGAGCGGTTGAAAAACATCCTTCGCGAAATGTCTATCCCGTTTTTCGTCGGCAACCTTTCCGATCCGTGGGCGCTGTCGATTAGCGTGAAGGAGACCGATCGCCCTATCGTTACCAACATTTTCAAGAACTGGTTCGAGAACGACCCGGATGTGATGTACACGCTCCCGGGACCCATTAGTGCGTTTCAAGCATCCAAGCTCATCCAGATAGCAGCCAAAGGGAAGTTGCTGGCATTCAACGTGCTGTGCATTGAAAAAAAACACGGCGAAGGCAAGAACGGTACTTTTGCGTCTGGCCAAATCACGATCAATTTCTGGCGAAAAATGAACAATTTTTCAGAGGAGCCGATTTTCGAAACGGGGGTTTATAACCCTTATGTCTGCCGGTTGAGGGGGCATAGTTTCGATAGCTTGACGGCGGAATCCTCTGATCTGACCGGAGCATCCGGACATTTGTCGACTGAACATGATTTCCCAATCGACGTTGTTTACACATGGGTCAACGATAGGGACGAAAACTGGCAGGCCGAGCGGGCGTCCTATTCCGGCAAGGTCGTTCTAACCGACCGCGCCAACCATGACGAACGGTTTAGAAACAGGGATGAGCTTCGCTACTCCATGCGGTCGATCGAAATGTTCGCGCCGTTCGTGCGAAACATCTATCTGGTGACGAACGGGCAGATTCCAGAATGGCTCAACCTGGATAACCCGCGCCTCAAGCTTGTCCCGCACTCTGAAATTTACAAGACCAAAAGCGATCTTCCGACCTTCAATTCAAGCTCGATTGAAACGCAATTGCATCATGTCGAGGGGCTGGCCGAGCACTTCCTTTATTTCAACGATGACGTTTTTCTCGGTGATTT
This sequence comes from Rhizobium sp. Root482, assembly GCF_001426565.1. Lineage (GTDB taxonomy): Bacteria > Pseudomonadota > Alphaproteobacteria > Rhizobiales > Rhizobiaceae > Pararhizobium. Next base: position 690,944 of record NZ_LMFA01000001.1, read on the forward strand.
TTGCACCCCGGATGATTTCTTCCTGTCAAACGGGCTTATGAAGTTCTTCCCGTCTCCCCAGCGGGCGTATGAACCGGACATCGACGATAGCCGCGAAGGCTATTTGGTTGCAGACCGGAACGCCATCAATCTGATGAAGGGCTCACGTGGGCGCCATAGCCGGTTTATCATGGAGCATACCCCGTTGCCGGCGCTCCGAAGCCTGCTGACTTCGCTTGAAGAAGAATTCCCGGACGCATGGGCCACCTGCTCGGCGAACCGTTTTCGCGCAAGCACGGATCTGAGGCCCATCGCCTTCATGCAGTATCAATTCGCCTTCCTACAGAAACAGGCCGTCCCGGCGTCGATTACCAACCGGTATCTGGCACTTTGGAAGCCGACCATAGAGGGGCAATTGAAAAACGTTCTGACTTCCCGTCAATACAAGACCTTCTGCCTCAACGATGTCGGCGTACCACCGGAGCGGACCAACGCAGTTGATGATCTCGTGCAAAACTTCTTGCAGCGGTATTTCCCGTTTAAATCTTCGTTCGAGCGGTAGGGAGATGCCACCTGTGCCTAGCAAAATGACATCAAAACCAGAGACTCAGCGAACGGTCGAGCAGTTAGACGCCCTGATGGACGCCCTGCCGCCTACTGAAGGCCTTTCGATCCTAGCCTGCACCGTTGCTGATCGCATCATAAAGGCGACGGAACGCCGACAGGACTCCCTTGCTTTGGCGCACATGATTTCATCGCAAATTATGAAATTCGTGAACGACTTTGCAACGGACGACCCTGTACCCGCAGCCACGAAAAGCGATTAACCCGGCTTATGGATTACTTTGCGCGGCTTATAGTGCGGATGGCTTTGTGGGTCAGGCACCCTCCGTCGCGGCAGAGAATTTACGTCGCGGCGGCCGTGATAGCTGCAGCGGCCGCGATTGTCTGTATCGAACGGCTAGGGCTCTGGCCGGAGTGGATGAAAGTCTGATGATCTCCGGTCTTGACGGTTCCTTGGCTATTGGTCACGTCCTGATGGTCTTGGCGAAGCGAACCGATTGACGGGCCGTTTGCTGATGGCCATAAGAAGCAGTCTAGCGACGGAGAGCGACATGGCGTCCCCATATGAAAACCTCCCCAAGAAGGCCTATTGGCGCAGTGGTGTTGTGGATCAGCATCCGCTGAATCCAGTTGACCTCTACGAGAAGAAATTCGAGATCAAGGCCACGGATCGGATTGCAACGGCAGGAAGCTGCTTTGCACAGCATATAGCCCGTCACATGCGAGCGAGTGGGTTCACAGTTCTTGACCTTGAGCCAGCGCCGAAGGGTATCGACATAGAGACCGCGCAGAAGTTCGGTTATGGCCTGTATTCTTGCCGCTATGGAAACCTCTACACATCGAGGCAATTGCTGCAGCTGTTCCAGGAGTCTTGTGGAAAACGCTCCCCGTCAAATGCTGTGTGGCAGAAGGGCGATCGGTTCTTTGACGCTCTGAGGCCGTCCGTGGAGCCGTCTGGATTACCGTCAGAAGAAGAGGTGAACCTCCATCGGACGCAACACCTCAAGCACGTCGCTCAGATGTTCAGAGATGTTGATGTCTTTATTTTCACGTTAGGCCTGACGGAGACTTGGGAGCATATCCAATCAGGAACCGTCTACCCAAGCGCGCCAGGCGTTATAGCGGGAGAACACGACCCAGCCTCGATACGCTTCAAAAACCTGAGCTACCCAGAAGTGCTTGAGGATTTTATTGCCTTTCGCGATTTAATAAAGACCTTCAACCCCAACGTCCGGTTTCTTCTGACTGTCTCTCCCGTCCCCTTGACCGCGACCGGGGCGACCTCGCATGTCCTTCCGGCCACCATCTATTCCAAGTCCGTTCTGCGTGCCGCGGCCGGCTACCTTTATGATTCTCTGGCTGATGTGGACTATTTCCCCTCTTACGAGATCATCGCGGCACATCCGTCTCGTGGGTTTTTCTACGAGAACAACCTTAGATCGGTCGCCAGTCAGGGGGTCGAAGTTGTTATGCGCTCGTTCTTCTCTCAACACAAAATCGTCGCGGCGCCGAAAGTGGCAAAAGCCTCATCCAAGGATGTGGTATGCGAAGAAGCATTGCTAGAGGCGTTTTCATGAAGCTCTGCATAATCGGGAATTCCCACCTCGCATCCCTTAAGACCGGGTGGGACACTTTGCCCGATCTTCATTCAAAGGCTGAGGCAACATTCTTCGGCGCCAAGGGCTACGATCTAAAGAGACTTCGCCGCAAGGGCACCGTATTCAGTTCAAAAGACCCGGTTGTTATCCACCAGCTGCAATTTACGTCGGGAGGCTCCAAGTCTTTCGATGCAGCAGATTTTGACGCATTCGCTACAGCCGGCCTATATTTTGGACGAACCCATCTTATCGAAGCGTTGGAAAAGCATCGCGTTTCTGCCGTCCCGGGCAGATCGGAATTTGATCATATTATTTCTGACGAGCTTTTCGAAGTTCTTGTCCGAAGCCGGATCCAAAAGTGTCTGGCGATCCGAATTGTAAAGCTTCTTCGCGAAGCAACCGACAAGCCCATCTTCGTTTGTGAGCAGCCGCTTCCAAGTAATCACATTCGAAAGAAGGGCATGTCGGTCTGGCGCGATGCAGCGGCCTTCGAGAAGATCATAACTCCGATATGGAGAGATGAACTAGCTAAGCTTGAGCAACAATACCGCTTCCAGGTTTTGGAGCAGCCTGTAGAGACGGTAAATCAGAACTTGTTTCTCACCCACCATCGAAACAGCGCGGGAGCAATTCGGCTGCTAGACGGCCTGAACGTAGTCCACAAGAGGAAAGAATACGCGCACATGAACGCCGACTATGGGGCGATTGTGATGACCGAAGTGATTGACGCCGCCAGCAGGGGCATAGTTGAAAGTAGTTCCGCTATCGGTGATCGTGTCCACTGCCCGCCTGATGCCTCCAGTTCATGAGTCCCAACCGATTATCGACCCGACGTGGGCTGATCGGGCGGCATCGCGCATTGCGAGTTTGCAACCAGAATACTGTTCTCACAATGGGCACCTGCTGGGGGTTTTAAGATGCGGCCATCGATAGCCGAAGCCATCGCCGAACTTGTGAAGGAGATGAGTCATGACGATTGGGGGAATCATTACGGACTAAAGGGCGACGGAGCAAATTTAAAGGCGGCCCGCGATCGGTTAGAACGAGTTCTGAACGAACACATAGAGACCGTCGTCGCCCAGAAACTCACACAATTAATCGACAAAGATCATCAAGAGACAAGCACCGGTCCCACCGAGCAGAGTTCGCGTATAATGGCCATGATAAAACGGACTATACGCCCGCCGCGCAGCCTTTGATCCAAGCAACCAACCCGTTCGCGTGTATGTGTCGGTTGATGCTGCGCTAGTCGGGCGGGATTCATCTATAGAAGAACGACCCTGAGGTCGCCTTCTGGCACCCAAACTGCATCCACTACCGGCCAATCTCCAGGCAATCGCATGGCTCACTCCCCTCGATATTCCCCTTCCTCTAACATCCACAACGCTTCGAACTCCCCTTTCCAGCCGACTACTGCAAGCGCGCTCGGCTTAAGGTCTACCATGCGACGCGGATCGAAAACCGCCACCACTAGGTCCCCACTCTTTACTTCCAGCACAGATATTCTCCTGGTCTAGAAACTCACCGACGTATCCGCAAAGGCAGCCCGAAGTGCGTTCAGCCATGCGGTGCGCTCGTCGGCGTCAGTCATCGCCCTGGAGAGGACGGCAGCAAACGCCATGTCGCAAGTACCCTTCGTCGTCGCGCCGTAGTTTCCACCGATCCCGATTGCTTGGCCCCCGAGAACGCGAGTGGACGATGGCGGGGTGGCGGTCGCCCCGTCACCATCCGTCAGGTCATACAGAGACACCCCGGACGTGTTGACAACGCCGATCACCAGTCTCCATGTCGTCATCGTCGCGACATTGTCCTGCACCTGAGACACAGGTGTGCCGTCGAGATAGTATGCGTTCTGCCTCCATCGACCAGCCGTTCCGGCATAGAGAGAGGCCCCACTGTTTCCCAACCCGTCGGATGTCCCGATAAGCGTCGGACGGGTATTGTTATCGGCCAGAGTATCCGACGTTCTGGCTACCGCGATGAAGGTCAATGCGGCGGTGTCGCGATACGCCGTCTTCAGCCAGTTCGTGTCCCCCTTGAACGTCAGATAATCGGCAGACACAACCGGAGCGCCGATAACCTGAGAGTTTGTCTTGCGGCGCATCCGGTTGCGGATGGACTGCTCAAGACTTCCTCCGAGGAAATGGATCAGTTCGACGCCGTCGCTCACGGGAGGCGTCCATCCGCTTGAAACGGCACGGGCGTTCGATGACACGATGATGCCAGTTCCTGATATTGTAGCCATGTCAGATATCCTTACAGGTCGTTGGTGTCGAACGTGCCGAGCACAGTGGGGGTGTAGGTGCCGTCGAACGGAGCACCCTTGAATGTCGCAAGCCAGCTTCCGTCCGTGCGAACGTCGAGGCGGCAATAGCCCTGCGCTGTCAGAATGTGGCTATCGACGCCATCCCACACATAGGGGCCGCCGCCCGTCTTGCTGTCGCGCATAAAGGGCGAGGCCATGATCTGGGTCAGCTTCGTGTTGAGCGAACCAGCTGTCGAAAAGTCGGTGTTGGTGCCATCGTCCACAGCGCAGGAATGGAAGTCACCATTCAGGATCGTCATGGGAGGAAGGTTCGGATTTGCGACCACGGCATTGCAGATTGCCGTCTGCTCGGTTGACCATCCGTCCTGCCAGCCGTCATAGACCGCGCCGGTCCAACCGGTCGGAGAGACGATGAACAGCCGGTTGATGTCTCCGGCAGCAGCGTCGGTCGCAGCCTGCGGGAGGAATGTGCCCGTGAACCAGCCAAGCTGATTCCATGAGCCCGGCGGGTTGGTGCCGTTGCCCAGCATCGTCGCACCGCCGGTCAGCCGCCGTTGCGAGCGCGTGTCGAGCATGACAAAACGGGCCTTGCCGATATCGAACACCTGCACGGGCAGGATCTTCGCCGGGTCAGTCTCGCCAAGCTGTTGCTGAATGAACGGGTAATGCGGCGTTGTCTCGCGATAGACCTGTCGCCTGATTGCACCACCGGGATTGGAGCTATCCCAATCATTGTCGTTACCGCCGAAATAGTCGTGGTCATCGTACATATAGGCCAGCAGCGGGATCTTCCGGAGAAGCGCGGCCACGTCATTGTTGGACCGGAAATGACGCTCATTGCGCGACCGCAGCAACTTGATGTCCACGGCCGTCACATCGGAATAGTCGATGTCGCCCATATGCAGCAGACCGAGAATGCCTGTCTCTTTTGCCATCGCCCGATAGCTCGGCACGATGATGCCAGGGTCTGCGCCGAACTCATTGCAGGACCCAAGCAAGATTGAAAAGGCCGTAGCGACGTGGGAGGCCGGCACCGTCTTTACCGAGATTGCAGGTGACGCAAGTCCGTCCACCCGCGCCCGATAGAAATACTGGGTGCCAGCCAAAAGTCCGGAAATCCTCTGCTTGATCGATTTCCAGTAGCTGCCATCGAATTTCTCGGTGGCATAAGGCACCGTCGCTGGAGTCGTTTGCACCACATTGAGGAAGTTTTGATCCGTTGACACCTCTATCTGGGCAACGCTCTGAGGCGTCCCGCCATCGACATCACATGCAACAGTAAAACCGTCCGGCTGCAGGGCGCCCGTCCAGATGCGCGCAGCGGCGCCACTAGTTGGCGTGTAGGCACTGCCGCTGTCGTCGCCGGACGTGAAGCCGAACGGACCAGTTTCGTCGAAGCCAGCAATGATGTTGCCACGTTCGTCCTTCAGCACCCAATGAAATCCATCTGCCGAGACTGCCCGCATGCCGGCAAACGAGACTCCATCCTCGGTGCTCGCCCCGAGAATCTCGTTTCCATACTCATCAGAGACCGTGAACAGTCCGTCCGGGCGCGCCTTGATCGTGTCGAGCAGGTAGGAAAAGATCGGCACGAGCGTGGCGATATCGAAGATGAAGGTGAAGTTCAGGGCAGTCGTGCCGAGTGTGATCGGTCCGGGCGTCGTGAGGATGTAGGCCTTGCTCCCGTTCGCTGCCCCCTCCTGCACGAAACTAGCCATGAACAGGACTTCAGTTGCGAGATCGGCGTCAGCGGACCGAGACGCCGCACCCGAACTCACCACGGTATAGATGCCGTTTTCCGCTGGCGCCGTCTGTCCGAGAAGCAGCACACGATTACCGGTCGCGAGCGTCACGCCGTCGATCGTATCGCCGTTCTCAAGGCCATTTGCCAGATTGACGTTGGCGGTAGAAGCTGCTCGGACCGGCGTTTTCCACTGAGTGGATGTGGTGACAGTCGCGAGGAGATTGCTTACCTCCTGGGCAATGCCCGCGATCGCAGCGTCATACTCGTTAATGGTAGATTGTATTACTCTGCCCGCCGATCTCACTTCGCTCTTTTTGACCTTATATTTCCCGGAACTTGGGATGCCGGTCGAAACATAGTCCCTGAACGCGTTGTCGAAGGCGTTCTTGATTTCGTCAGCCATGCGGATACCTCATGAAGAAGCGTCCTGCTAATGCAGGTGCGCGAAAGTGAATATTTGATGTTTTAAATGATCGCCACGGCGACAGGGCCGCTCGGCGGGCCCGCCACGCCAGAGCCATTGACTGGAACTGCGTAGTAGTCCCACGCGCCCTGTGGGACGCAAGACAGCGTTTGAAGGTATAGGGCAACATTATCGATGTCGCAGACCAAAGGTGCCGTCGAGCGGATAGTAATTTTGGTGTTCCCGTTGTTGGCGAGCGTCTCCAGGAAAGCGCCGTTCACGGTCCGCAAGACACCACTGCTCTGCGTGCCGCCTTCAAGCGCCATTCGGGTGCTTCCCCCGGCAATGTTGCTGACTTCAAAGTACCCACGGAAAACTCCTGCCGGGTTTTCGGTGAGCGTAGCGATTGCTTGCTCCAAGGTTGTCGCGGACCCCGATGCTTTGTGTGCAACGCCGGCGGCAATCGTCCAGCCAGCGCCCTTGGTCCAAGCGGTGTCACTTCCAAAAGTCCCATTGGTGACCAAATTTGCCCGGCTCGCATCTCCGTCCGTATAGCCGTAGGTTGCCGCGATGGATGACGCGACGGGGAGCGTGGCAATCGGCGTATCAACGTCAACATCGAGAGGAGCACCGCTAGCCTTCCGGTAAAGCTTCACGCTCTTCAAGCGGGTGTCATTTGCCGTTGTAAGCGAGAACACCGCGTTGCCAAGATGGGGCACAGCTGCAGTCTGGGTAAACACCGTAAGCGCCGCCGGCGCGACCGGGTCGGCAACCGCTACCCGCGTTACATAATCGGTCCATTCTGATTGCGTGCCACCACCCCAGGCCCGCAAGCGGAAACGGTAGGAGACCCCATCAATCAGGTAACCGGAACGGACCTCGTCTTCCTCGGGCTCCGACAGGATCGAGCGGGGCGGTTCGCTCTCGTCGCTCGGCTGCCATTCAAGCTCATAGGTGAGATCGTCGCTATAGTGAGCCCACGAGGCCAGACCATATGCAACATCGCTGGAACCGCTCACCGTGTCCCGATGGATCACCACATCAAAGTCGGTCGGGGTCGGCACCCCGCCGTTTTCCAGCAGGATCACATCATTCCCCGGTTCACCCTCTTCGGTCGCCGCATCGAACGCATAGAGATCTGCCGGCACGATGATGCCGGCAAACTCCATTGTCAGGTTGCGCAACGAAAGCTTCGGCGTCTCGGCGATCTCGACTAGTACCATGTCGAGCTTCGGTGGGATATTGACCCAGACGAAACGGCGATAGGGCACATTCTCCGCCGGCTCATAATGCGCCAGGATCGAGACCCGCGGCGCATTGGCCCGGATAAAGGCGATCTTCTGCAGCCTCTGCACGTGGTTGTGAGACTGGACCGCATTGTTGTCGATCGTCTTGGTGCGCTCGGTATCGTCGCCATCCACATAGGGATCGCCATAGATCGCCGCATCCGACGTTGCATGATCGAGGTCGAGCCGCACATAGCGGCCGCGCACCGCCAGCACATTCGACGTGTCGCGCGTATTGCCATCGAGGTTGAAACTGATGACATCGTTGCGTGTGAGCGTGATGTCCGGCTCGACGAACTCGCCCGCATGGCAACCAACCAACCCGTCCGGCCGTTCGAAGATGACGAGCTCGGCCGCCTGGTCCATGATGCGCCCCACTTCGGTCGGATCATTGTTCGCCCGAAACCAGAACCCCCCGAAATAACGCGGCTCGTTTTCCCCGTCCCGGTTGACAACGAGCTCGGCGCAGACATCCGCCGCATGGGCAAAGTCCGGCAGATACACATCGTCGAGCGAGAGCTTTCCACCAACAGGATGCGTCAGGTGCCACAAGCGCATCAGGGCAATGTTGCGGCTGAAGGCGACGGTTTCGGTTCTCGGGTCAAAGAATTTGTAGCCGGCCATCACCGCAGACCATTGCGGCATCTGGTTCGGATAGACCTTCATATAGTTCTTCTGGCTGACGCCACGGCACGACATCATGATCGATGCCAAACCGTCGCCCCGATGATCTTCCGAATAGATTGTCGGGAAGGTGGTCAGGAGGTCTGGATAGGCCGTTTCCGCCGGCAGACCCGTGCGCTCCAGGATCTTGACGACATTCGGAGTGAAATGCTGGGGAGCTGCGACAAAGCCAGTCTCGTCGAGCAACACCTGCTCGTCGTGAAGGTAGTGCTGGATATACCCTTCGATCTCGTGTGCGGCAGCAACGATGACGTGGTAGGCGATACCGTTCTTTTCCTCGAGAAAGGCATAGTCGCCGCCCTTTTTTGACCAGCCCATGACATAGGCGAGCGAAGGCACATTCTGTTTCAGATTGAACGTGCCGTCTTCCGGCTTTGGCACGGAAGGCTTGTCGACGAACAGCGATTGCGCATAGGCAAGTCCGCCAAGCGCCAGCGCATAGGTGCCGAGATAAAGCGCGTTCGCCGCGAATGTCGTGGTGGCCAGCGAAGAGATGATCAGCGCAAGCGTTTCAAGGCCCGGCATCAGATGCTCCAGATGGCAAGCGGCGTGGCGATCATGCGATGGACCCCGTGGATGAACCGCACATTCCAGCCCTCCCCGTCATGGATGGCGCCGAACTGCCGGTGAATATTGGTAGGACTGCCGATTACGCCGATGCTGCCGCAGAACGGGCGCTGGGTTCGCTTGGCACTGATGCTGTCGGCGCAACGCTCGACCAGTGCCGTCACGCTGCCAGCCTGTTCTATGATCCGGCGAAACCCTGCCTCGTCGTCATAGGTGCCGCGCAGATGGCGCGCCGGATCTGAATAGCCGAGCCACATCGCCCAGGCCGAAAGGCAAAGACAGCAATCGACCTTTCCCGGCTCCCAAGGCAATTCGCCATAGGCGCGAGAAAAACTCACCCACTGATCGAGCATCACCACTTTGGCCAGCGGATCGCTTTGTTGAGGTAGATGATGACACGCTCTGCAAACCTGTCGGGAGGAGCGGTCGGATTAAGCACGGCCGATCGCGCCCTCTGGTTCGTGTCGGAGAGCACACCTCCATTCGATTGCTTGCGCAAGGCAAATCGGTTGGTGACTTCCACGGTGATGATCGAGCGGATCTCGGTATCGGAGGCACTGTCCCCAAAAATCAGATTGTCGATCTTTCCGGTAAACTTGATCGTCGGCGCGCCGATCGGCTGTTCGTATTCGTCGCACTTTTGAATCATGATCCGGAACCGCGCGCCCTTGATCGTGCCTGCCTTGTAGTCGATCCAGATCTGATCGGATGTGGGCCCGTCGATCCCGGAAATGACCAGCGATAGCGTGAACGCCTCGGCATTGATGGCAAGCTCGATCTGGTCGAGCGCGTCTTCCGTGAGCACGCAGGAGCGATAAATCTCCCCGTCACTGTCGACGAAGGGTCCACCGGAGCCATCATACCAGCGCAGCGTTCCAGACGGCAGATCAACCTGGCAGAGGACGCGAAGGGATTTCAGGGCCATCAGGGCTCACCGCCCACAGCCAGGATGTTCCAATATTGCATGTCCTGGACGAAGCTTACATTGACCCGCTCATTGCCATTGATGTTGGCGCCATTGTCCATGCCGCGATCGTCGGCAAGATTGCAGAGGCACGTCGGCAGATCGAATTCCAGGCTGGCGCCGGCTGGAATAGTCGCCACCACGCTCGGGCTTACGCGCATCGTCCAGACATCACCGTCGACATCGAGCACCTGCCCGGTTCGATAGAGCGCATGATTGTAGCTGAAAAGCACCCCCGCAAGATCGTCCTCGGCATTGATGATCCGCAGCATGATTGTCGTTGCACCAATAGCAACCGCCTCATGTGCAACGACCGAGATCTCGCCCTGTTCATATTCGGTCTCGTCGGAGAATTCCGTGTCGTCGTCATGCGGCACTTCCGGCGATGCGATATAGCTGCCGGTGGCGCCGATGCGCGGAGCCGTCTGATGCGACCAGACCGGAATGGCGATGCGGCCCGACGATCCCGACAGGACGTCCTTGATCGCCTCCCAGGTCCGCAACTGGGCGCGGCTGTGAAGCAGCACGCCGGCATAGTCGATTGACCAATAACCGAGATCCGTGCGGACAGACGGCTTCGCACCGCCGAGCGACCGGCCGCCTGTCCGCGTGAACGGGACAAGGTTGGGCCGGACTTCGGCGGGGATCAACAGATCGTGCGGCCAGACGGGGATCACGCTCATCAGCTATTCCGATAATCTCCGCCTGCCTTGGCGGTCTGGTGATGGGCGACGGTCGGCATGACGTTGCGGTTGGCCTGGCCGACGATGCTGGGAGCGGCCTTGGACACTCGGCCGTCCGAGATTTCCTCAACACGCACGTCAAAGTACGGGGATGGGATGACATGCACCTGCATCTCACCTCGTCCACCATCCAGCGTTTGCCCAGGCTTTGTGATATCGACCCGCTCATTTGGGGATTTTCGAAACGCTACAACCTGACTATCTATGCCGCCGGTGCCACCGGGCATGATTGTGCCGCCTCGCGCAAACCCGAACAGGCCGCCGACGAGGCTGGAGAGGAAACCCCCAATCCCGCCACCACCACCGCCAAAGGAAGATGTGAGACCCTGCAGGGCGATATCGGCAAACTTGCCGACGACATCGGACAGCACATCGGACCATTCCTTGGTGCCCTTGATCGCTCCAGCGATGGATGATCCGAGACCGGAAAAGGCATTCGTCGAAGAGGAACCAACCTGCTTGACCGCAGTTTCCGCGCCCTTCATTGCCGTGGTGATGCCATCGGAAGCAGTCTGCGCGACCCCGACAACGGCAGCTGTTTGGCCTTCCATGCCGATCCCGAGACCCTGCATGATGTTCGTGCCAATCTCTGCCATGACGCGAGACGGCGAATGGATATCAAAGAAGCCGGTGAAGCTATCCTTGATGCTGGACGCGATCCCGGTGACGTTGGCCTTGAGGCCTTCCCACTTCGCCTGGATACCCTGCCACAACCCGTCGATGATTTGCCCGCCGATGGTGAGCATCTGTCCGGGCAGTGCGGCGAATGCAGCCGCAAAGTCCAAAACGAACTGCCCGACCTTCGCAGTGAGTTCGGAGAACTTCGCCGGAAGCGTCTCAAGGAGGCCGGCGCCAATCTGGACCATCGCCTCGTTGAACTTTACGAACACCTCCCAGGCACGCTGAATTTCAGGCCAGAAGGCTATAACGGCCGCCGTGATGGCAGCGATGCCGGCGACAGCCGCAGCGATCGGTAGCCCAATGGCGGCAATGGCTGTAACTAGCGTTCCGATAACGACAACAACCGGACCGATGATCGCGACCAGGCCAGCGACGATCGTTCCCCATTTCAGGATTTCCGGACTGGTCTTGGCGAGCTTGGTCATCCATTCGGCCAGCTTCGTGACGAAAGCCGTGATCGTTTCCAGCAGCCCGCTATCGGCGATCGCCAGCTTCAACTCGTCGAAAGCGCCGGCGAGCTTCTCCAACTCGCCATTGAAGCCCTTCATCCGGGCAGCGGCCTGTTCGTCGGCAATGCCTTTCCTGTTGATGGCTTCCACCATCGTATTGATGCCGGCCGCACCCTCATTGCCCAGGGCGACCGCCGTGCGCAGCGCGTCCGTGCCGAATATCGTATTCAGAGCGTCGTTTCGCGCCTCGTCGCTCAGCCCGGCGAGCGCGACCTTCAGCTGCTCGGCAATATCAGGCAGGGCCTTCATCTTGCCGCTGGCGTCGAAGAATTCCAGCCCCAACTTTTCGATGGCGGCCGCGGCACCATCACTCTGCGGCACGAGCCGCAGCAGGAAGGTCTTGAAGGACGTGCCGGCATCGGAGCCCGAGTTGAACACGTCCGACGTGGCGGCAATCGCCGCATTGAATTCCGTCAGGTCGACACCGAGAGACCCGGCCACGCCGCCGGCCTGCCCGATCGCCTGGGCATAGTCCTCGAAACCGAACTGCGACTGCAGTGTGACGCCGGTGATCTGGTCGACGATCGGCGCGAGGTCTTTCGCCTGTTTGCCGAACTGCGCCATGATATTGGTAGCGACATCGGCAGACTTGGACAGATCGCCGCCAGTTGCCTCCGACAGCTTGATCGCGGCTTCCGCCGCACCGCCCAGGATTTGCTCGGCCGTCAGCCCGTTCTTGGCCAGCATCTCCAGCATGTCGGCAGATTCCGACGCTGACTTCGTCGTCGTGCGGCCGAGATCTCGGGCAAGGGTTTCCAGCGCCTCGAACTGCGCACCGGTCGAACCGGTGGCAGCGCCGACGCGGTTCATGGCCGCTTCGAAGTCGCCGGCGGTCTTCACCGTCAGCGCACCAAAGCCGACGATCGGAGCCGTCAGATACATCGACATGGACTTGCCGATGTTCTGCATCGAGCTGCCGATGCCCTTGAGGCTTTTCATGGCATCGGCAAGGCCCTTGTCAAAGGCTGCCGTGTCGATGCCGAGGTTCACCCTCAGACTACCGATGACTGCACTACCGGCCATTCAGCTTTTCCTTTTTCGAGATCCCAACCAGGACCGCGTGATCGCTTCGATTTCGGCGGCATTCATCGGCCGCTTCTCCGGCGCGAAGGTGAGGTCTGCCAACTTCGGCATCTTCTTCTGCCGGGACAGCGCCTCGATGTGCCAGACCATCCATGCCCGGTCGTTGTGTTCTCGCTTGAGACGGCTTGCCGCCCCGTCGAGGATCACGCCGATTTCTCTCAGCGTGAGGCGCCAGAAATGCGAAGGATCTTGACCGCTTTCCACCCATGACTTGAGCAGACGATGCGGGTTCAGTCCTTCGCCTTCTGAGGGCGCGCCGTGTCTTTCGCCCCCGATGGCGCCGGGAAGGCAAGCTGAAAGGCCTGGCCGATGGCGGGCATGATGTTGGAAATGCCGGCTTCGGAGATCAGTTCGCCGGCCGATTTCAGGTCGACTTCCGAATGATGGTCACGCAGGGCCGCCCACACCAACGAGCGAACCGTTGCAATCCTCATTTCTTCCGGCTTGCCGAGACCCGCCGCGATCTTGGCGACAGGCTGTCCCATCTCTTCCTCAAGCTCGCAGAGAGCATTGATGGAAAAGCTGAGGGTGTAAGCCTTGTCGCCAGCCTGGAGCGCGACGGAGCCGCGTAGAGGGTTTGCCATTTACGCGGCCTCTCCCCAGGTATCCTCGCCGGAGACCGCGACGGTGATGGTGGCCGTCATCTTGTCATCAAGTGGGATGTCTTTTTCATAACCGGTGAGGGCAGCGTCATAAGAGACGGTAACACCGTTCGGGAACTCGATTTCGTGCTGCTCGACAGCGCCCGACGCCATCAGTCGGCGCAGCAGTTCGTCAGTCCCGTTGCCCGGCACCCAATTGATTTCGAACGATGCCTCGCCGGTATCGATCAGGCCGGCGATATATTCGCGCCGGCGGCCGGGGCTCTGCATATGCGTGGCGTCGATCCGATCGGCGGTCGCAGCGCCGGGCGTCACATTGATAACTTCGGCAATCTCGACGAAGGCCGGAACGGTGAGGGTGGAATCCCAGATGCGATATTTGGTGTTATACCCAATCATGGCAGTGGTCATGGGAACTCTCCTATGAGGCTTGGTGGTGGATGAGAAAATCGACGGACGTTCGGAAAAGAGTGGTCACCTCCCCCGCGTCCGCCGCCGGGAAATCACGTTGTGAATCGAGAAACATGCCTTGGAAGATCCCGCCGGAATAACCGGAGAGGACAGCGATCAATGCCGAGGACGCCCGCTTCGTCGAGGTGTAGGTTTCGCCATAGACATCCGCCTGCACCCGGCTAGCGACATGATCGGACGCGCCGGTCATGTGATAGGTCGGCACGCCGTCGATGCGCTGCAGAACGATGTAAGGCCGGTTCGCATCGCTCTGCGGCTTGCGGCCCCAGTTGATCCGATTGCCGACAATCGCGGTCAAAGGCGCGGCGCCAAGCAGTAGCGCGGTCAATGCTGGTTCCATGGCTACGCCTGACCCCATGTCACTTTCACGGAGCCCTCCAGCCTTTCATAGCCCGAAACAATCATCTCTCCGTCGTCGTCACATTTGATGCGGATGATAAAACCTTCCTCCTCATCGGCAGTGATGACCTTCTCGATGATCTCGCCGTTGAGAGTAACTTGGACACCAAAGCTGACGAGCTCGATCCAACGCAAATACCCAGGATCATCTGGTGATGCAGAAACTCTCATATCAACTCCCTGAGGTTAGCGACGCTTCGCCGCTTTCTTGGCCAGCCGTGTTGCCGTCTTTTCGATCTCGATCCATGTCAAGTTGGCGATGGTATCGAGCACCTTTTCCTTGTTCTGATCCCAGGCCGGACGCATGAACGGCTGCGCCTGGTGGCCCGGACCGGTTCCGAACTCCTGCAGCGGACCGTAAGGATGCGAGCCGGGGCCGATGAACATTTCGACCGGCGACTGCTTCTTGTGGAGCTTCTTCTGTCGCTCTGAAAGCTTGGTGCTGACGTCGATGCTCTCGGCCAGATGGCCTTCGTCCTTCGGCGCAAGGGCACGGGCTGTCCGCGCAACCGGCTCCCCCGCTTCCTTCATCGTCCGGCGCAGAACGGCCTTCGCATTGGCCTGCGGCAATTCCTTCAGCGCCTTCTCAAGATCCTTGAGACCGTCAACCCCAACCGTGAAACCGCCACGCGCCATCAGTTGTTCGCCCGCACCGCTGTGAGTTCGATAAACCGGTTGCGCCCGTCGGCCGCTTCCTTGGTGCCCTTGATGTTCCAGACGTGGCCGTCGTAGCTGATACGATCCAACGGCGTGATCGTCTTCGACAGGGTCGATGACCGGATCGTGAAATGAGCGAGCAGATAGGCGCTGATCTGCTCGGCACCCAGCAGCTCGGTCTTGACCACGTCCGAACTGTCCTTCCGCCGAGCCCACAAGGTTGCCAAATCCGACCAGGTCTCGACCGGCTCATTGAACTCGTTATTGACCGTCGTCACCCGCTGGATGGTGATGCGGCGATCGAGCTGCTGCGCGGTGATAGACATCATATCCTCGGAGGACGATATTTGCGGGAAAGCTCACGCTCGAACGCTTTCAGGTGATCGCGGTTGACTGTGGCCGCCTCATCGACCTGCATCTGCACACGGATCTTGATCGCAGTTTTGATGTCATCGGGCGTCGTTGCCTTGCCATCGACGACGGGCCATCCGCCGACGTAATCCACTGAGATCGGCGCATTCTGATAAAGACTGGACGGGAACCCATACGCATCGAGGAAACGGACGAAATAGGTTCCGCCGGCGTCTGCATCCAACGAGTAGTTTTCGACCTCTACGGGAGAGGACGTCCCCTCCGCGTCCCGCCAAGCGATGGAGGTAATGGTTTGCACCGGACGAAGCGGCAGACACATGCTTCGCTCGAAACACCGGAAGCGAGCGCGCCAGGTCTGTTCGACGAGCAGTATTCCCAAGATGCCGTTCCATCCCTCGTAGTGAGAAACGGCGGACTTGATGGCGCTCTCGATCTCGCTGTCGAGGTCGATGCTGTCGGTCCGGATAGCGAGTTTCGCCTCCGCAACGGTAACGGGAAGGACCGTGGCGGGCGTGACGAGTGTCGGTCGGAACATAGGTCTGCCTCGATTTGAGCGGAGCCGGGCGCCGCAAAGCGCCCGGCTTTCGGGCGGTTACTTCTCGGTCTTCGTGCCGTAGACGCTGAGGTCCAGACCCTGGCCGGCAAAATCGGGGTCAGAAGGATGGCGCTGGCTCGGATCGTTGAAGTCGCCGCCATTCTGGATCGCCGACGTTCCCGCACGCGGATTGTTCTCGATCGCGGGATGATCGACCGGAATAGCCTTCTTGATCTCCGGCTCGATGAAGGCGCCGCTGGCGGCATCCATTTCGGTTGCCGGCGCCGGATTTGTGACGGCCATGGTTTCGGGCAGCCGGCCCTCTTCCTTGGCACGCGCCGTCGCCTTCTCGGCAGCATCGGCCCGCTTGGCGTGATTTTCGTCGGCTACCTGCTCCGGGGTCTTCCCCTCCGGGGTCTTTGTCTTCTTGGCCATGGTGGCCTCCTGTTTAGTTGAGATTGAGAACCAGGCGGGCCGTTATTGGCCCGCCGACTTTTCTCCATCGCCGATGCGGTTTAGGCTGCAGCCATCTTCAGGGCCTTGATCGCCTGCGGATCCTGGACCCCGCCGCCAACACGCTTCGTGGTGTAGAACATCACGTAGGGCTTGTTGGAGTAGGGATCGCGCAGGACGCGGACGCCGGTACGATCAATGATCAGATAGCCCCGACGGAAGTCGCCGAAAGCAATCGGAACGGCACCAGCGGCAATGTTCGGCATGGCGGCCATTTCGGTCACCGGATAGCCGAGAACCTGAGACGGCTGCCCCAACTGGAAGGACGGCTGCCAGATATAATTGCCATCACCGTCCTTGAGCTTGCGGACGGTGCCCAGAGCATTGCGGTTGGTGACGAACCGGGCGTTCTGCTGCATGACCTGCGGCAGCATGTAGACGAGGTCGATCAGTTCATCAGTCGTGACAGCCCCGACTGCCGCCGCAGTCTTGAGCTGGATTGCGCCGAACGGGTGGACGGCGGCGCTGGCTGCTCCGGTGACGTAGGTCAGGAAGCCAGTCGGCTTGTTCGTTCCGTTGCCCGAGACGAAGGCAACGCCCTCCTGGTAGGAGAACTCGGTTTCAACCTCGTCTGCCAGCCACTGCTCGAGATTGATTTCGGCGTCGTCGAGCATCTGCTGGGTGGCGGCCGGGTTTGCATAAAGCTCGCCAGGCGTAAACGTCAGCGGGCCGAACTCAGCCGTGTTGGTTTCCGGACGCGCTGCAGTCTCGCCCACCCAGCCGGAGCCGGTCCCGCGCAGATTGAACAGCTTCTTGAAGCCTGCGCCGGAGATCGTCTGCACCTGCGCGATCTGACGCATGGGCGAAACTTCCACCAGCTTGTCGACGATCGTGCGATCCCACTCCACCGGAGCAAGATAGCCGCCTTCGTCGTCGGCGCCCTTGTTGAGCGATGCCTGGACCTCACCCTTGCGGAAGTGGGCGCGGAACGCGTCAGTATATTCACGGTCGCGCACCTCACCCGTTCCACCGCCGGCGCCCATCTGCATCGCGGCGATCTTGGCGTTGGCGTCATCAACCGCCTTCTGAAGATCGCCGACCGAGGAATTGATGCGCTCCATCTTCTCGGTTGTCACGACATCGTCGAACTTCTTCAGGAGTTCCTTCTCCTTATCCGCATGCGCGGATTTGAAGGATTCGAACGCCTTGTTGACGGCCTCGATCGCCGCCTTTACGTCGACCGGAGTTTCAGCGCGCACCGCCATGATGCCGCGACGGGAATGAGGCAGGCCCGGCAGGGCCATCGTCATGGCTGTTGCAACGTCGAAATGCACCGACGGATGAGCGACGGCAGCATAGAGTTCGGGGACGCCTCCAAGAATGACGCAGGCGCCGACGATCAGCAGAGCAAGCCCTGCCAACACATAGGACTTTTTCATGTGAGTTTTCCTTACTTGAGGAATGAGTTCGCGAGCCGCCCGAGAGCAGCGTTGATGTCGTCAGCGTCCTGCGTGACGGAAGCGGCAGCGTCATGCTTGCCGCCCTTTACCTCGCCAATGAGGCTACGGCGCTCATTGCGGGGAATTCCTGATTTGGCCAGAAGAGCATCCACGCGCCGGGTGGCGTTCACGGACTTGCCGGCCTCAGCCTTTGTCTTGTCTTCCGATACCTGGTCGGCCGGCAGAAAGCTGTCCGCGAGACCCTCTGCAACAGCCTGCTCACCGTTGAACCAGGTCTCATTGTCCATCCATTCCGCAGCCTTGGTCTTCTTTACGCCGGCGCGGTCGGAGTAGACGGTAGCCATGGCATCGTCGAAGGGCTCCATCGTCTTAGCCGCCTCTGCGAGATCATGCCGATTTCCGATCGCCACGACCCATGCATTGTGCACCATTAAAAACCCGGCCTTGCCGATCTGGATCTCATCCCCCGCCATCGCGATGACTGAAGCTGCCGAGGCCGCAAGGCCCAGAATGCGGATGGTCACTTTCTTTGGGTGGCTGCGCAGCGCATTGTAGATCGCGACACCCTCGAAGAAATCACCGCCCGGCGAATTGAGATCGACAAAGACCTCCTGATCTCCGATCGCCCGAAGCGCCGCCGAGACCCGTTTCGAGGTGACTCCACCGCCGGTCCAGAAATCCTCTCCGATGATATCAAGGATGGAGATCGTGTTTTCCGGGCTTTGCTTTGTTGCCAATATACCGGCATTCCAGCGTTCGACTGCGTCCGCATCAGGCTCGAAAGCACAGATTGACGGCAGCCGCTCAGCCTTGATCTCAGGCAGGTTCCGGAGGCTCATTATCATTGCTCCTGTTTGACGGGGCTGCACCAGTCGCCAATGCGTTCGGTGCGATTTCCTTTTCAGGCAGGTCCATGGTTTCGCGGACCTCCTCGTAGTTCATCCAGGGCTGATGCCCGCCAGAGCCGAGAGCCTTGGCGAAGAAATCAGCCTGGTCCTTCATCGATCCCCGAAGCAGGGCCCCGACGTTGAACTTGCATTCGTATCGATCAGCTTCGGCATCGGTTAGCAGTGATCTCTCGATCGCCTGCTCCCATGCCACGAACCATGGGTTAAGCGCGTAGCGCACGAAAAACTGGCCCAGCACATCAATGCCCGAGCCCCACGAGGTATCATCCACGCCCAAGAGCGGACGCGGTAC
Organism: Rhizobium sp. Root482; assembly: GCF_001426565.1. GTDB lineage: Bacteria > Pseudomonadota > Alphaproteobacteria > Rhizobiales > Rhizobiaceae > Pararhizobium. The sequence continues at coordinate 710,164 of NZ_LMFA01000001.1, forward strand.
GCCGAACCCACGGGCGATATCCTCGATCTGATGCTTGCGTTGCTCGATATGCTGGTTGTCGCGGCCGCTCTGGGAGAACGGTTTCGCCTCCAGCCCTTCCTCTCCGATGATCCACTTGTGCGCCATCTCGGCACCTTCGCGCTCATCCATCTGCTGTTTCAACCGCTCGAACGCCTCGTCAGACAATGTCTCTTTCACTGACATCATGCCGCCCACGAGCATGCCATTCTTGAACAATCGGGCGGCGGCACGTTCGGTCTGGAGCGCTAGGCCAATGGCTTCGGCCGCCTGCTTCACCAGCGATAATCCGGAAATGCCGTCCTCGGAAAGACCATACCGAAGGTGCAATACGTCCCTCTGCTGAAGGGTGACCTTGCCACCATCGGGACGCTGGTACTCATACTCCAGCGACCAATCACTCCGCTGCTTCGGTCGCACCCTCTCGGTGGCAAGCGGTACAAGCTGGATCGGCCGGTCGCCGCTACGAACTATTCGCGCAAATGCGTCGCCTCGGCAGCCATCGCCATTGTAGCCGAGTGCCCGCTGCTGCATCAGCGAGCGGAATTCGAATGCGGTTTGCCATGCGTTCGGCTTGCGGTGCAGGATGCGGAACAGAGGATGATCTGTAGCCTTCTCCTTGCTGTCCTTGTCCCGAAGGTGAAGCGGCAATGCCCCCATTGCGAAAGTGATCAGCGACACGCAGCGGATCACGGTCGTGTTTGTCATGGCCGACTTCGCCGTGACGGTGAAGCCGCTTTCCGTCTGGTTCCCGTCACGCAAGAAGCTTAGGAGGCGGGGATCGCTCATATCCCAGAACTGCGCGACCTCACCAGACATCGCGCTAACCCGGGAGGGTGCCACCGCAGGGCCTGCCGGCGCAGCCTCGGCGCGCTTGAAGATGCTGAGAATTCCCATGCCGGTTACACCATCCTCATGCCGCGGGTTTCATATACCGACTTCCCCGGCGCTTCAGGGTTCCGGCCCATAAGGTAGACGGAGTTGAAGAACGCCATCGCCGGGTCGATTTTGGCGTCACCGGCAGTTTGTTTCGTGGCCCGGATCGCCGTGGCCGTAGGCTCGATCTTCAGATTGGACACACACCACGGCATTAGCCGGCCGCCGCAATGCTTGATCAGGCCGCTAGAAACGCGACGCTCCGCACTCTTGAGAGCATTCATCATCCCGTAGCCTTGCGGCGCAGCGACAACGAGTTTCGATTCCTGCGTCAGGCCGATATCTTCGAGGGCGTCGACAAATTCCCCCAGGCCTGCGGCGTCGGCCGCAACACCACCCAAAAGACCACGATCCTTGATGCGCTGGATGATTTCGATAATCGAGCCGACATCCTGAAGAGCATCATCGACGATCGTCAATTCGCCGGCAGCCTCGAAGTCTTGCAGGATAGGCGCAATCTTTTTGCGGATATCGAGGACACCGCGATGGCACCACGCATGTGACCAGGACAGCCAGCGCTTCATGTACCGCGTCGACCAAACACCATCCACTTTTACCCGGATGGGTATCTCTGCCGGCTCTCGACCGAGGACGTTGAAGCCGAAAAGATCGTCCAGCCCGCCGCCATCAACCCCGGTTACTACCACCTCGCAGCGGTCAAGAAGTTGTTCCAGCGCTTCAAAATGGGGAAGTTTACCGAGATCTTCATCGGCCGCCTTCTCCCAGTAATTTGCTCCCGGCCAACGGTTTGCCCGGAGCCGCATGCCGATCTCGACATTGAGGTGCTTGGCGAGGAAGGTCTGGACGGTATCGCCGTCCTCGTCATCGCCGCTTTTCACCCGCACAAGTTTGCGCTCAAGCCACTCCGCCCGCACCGACCGGCCCATATTCGGGTTGGTGATGTAGAAGTTCGCCGGATCGAGGTAGGCCTCGTCCTCGATCATCTTCTCCGGAAATTCGTAAAGCACCGGCAGGCTGCGCGGATCGTCAATCTTGCCGTCCCGTACATTGCGGAAATAGTCGAGGCGTTCCTTGAATACGCCGGCCGGGACCTCATCGGACTGTGTCGAGAGATAAATCACAAAACCTTCTGGCCGCGATATAAGACCGCCGGTAGCCTCCTGGAGCATCGCACCGGCACCAGGTCGCTTGCCAAACAGCCAGAGTTCCTCGATCAGAACGAATGCTGCTTTCTTGCCGCCTACCGTGCTGGCGTCGGCCGACACAACCTTCAGGACTGCCTTGGTGGTCAGGTGCGTGATCTGCTTCAGATTGTCCTGGACATGCAAAAGGTCCACGAGTTCCGGGTCCGCACGAACCATGTCAGCGGCCGGCTTGAACGAATTTCCCGCGATTTCCAAAGTCGGCGCAACGATCAGCAATTCGGCGGAGTGTCGCCAGTTGCGGATCAAAGCGGTCAGCATGATGCCGGCAGCCAGCGTGCTCTTGATGTTCTTTTTGCTGATGAGGAGAAAGAACTCCTCGATTTGCCGTCTGGCGCTTTCGTGGTCGTATGCACCGAAGACGGCGCGCACGAAATCGAAAACATACTCTTCGCAGGCCTCACCAAATGTCGGCCCTCCAGGAACATCGACGATGCGGAGCGACTTGAACACCGCGAGCGCCGCTTCCGCCTCGTCGGGAAAGAGCGGCTCGAACGGTATCAGCGATCGGCGTTCGACGATCCGCCTCTCCCAGTCGAGGCAGGCTGTGGACCATTGTTTCATCGGTTGTCGACGATCAGCTTCGGCGCCGAAGGCGGCGCGAACTTACCACCGATATTTTCGGCGGTGAGCTGGCGCTGTTGCTTCTTGCCGAGTTTCGCCGCCTTCTCGCTCTTCGCATTACCGCGGTTCTCGACGCTCTTCTGAGCGCTCTCGGCCTTGACCTTATCGAGGGTTGCCAAGGCCGCATTGAGCGCGGACGAATTCCCGGACAGGCCCTGCTTGATTTGCGAGACGCGAAGCTTGGTGCGGAGACGATCGAGCATGAGGTCCCGCTGCTTCAACAAATGCAAATAATGTTTCCGAAAAGTCGGGACAGACAGGCCGAGTGTGGCCGCAACCTCTTTATTCGTCTGACCAGCAGCCAGTAACACCATGACAAATATGATGTTTTCTTCACTCGGCTCATGCTCCGGCCTTCCGCGCTTGGCGTCACCGATCACAATGGGATTGCCGAAGAGGTCAAAATCTGGGGTCATCGGAAAAAAATATCATGGTGAGGGGGACGCGGGTCCGGAGGGGAGAGGGTTTTCAGACTTTTGACCCGCCCCCCCCTCACGGTTTCGGCCTTGTCAGGTTATCGAGGTTTTGCAGGCACTATCGCTTGCTGTGACCTACGCCTTCTCGAAGGTCAGAGCAGGGTCAGCTGCACTAATGTCGGCTCCGGTCGGCAGGATCGACAGCAGCATTGCGCCCTCGGGTTAGCTCCCAGCCAGTCGCGAGCCTGATCGATGTCGATGTGGCCGTGCCCCTTAGCTTGCATCACCATGGCCACCCACACTGGGTCGCGGCCATCATCGTCGACAAGAGAGACCGCTATCCAATATCCGGTCGCATCGACATGTTGATCAGAATGACCGGCGTTCAAGCTTCTGCTTCTCGCTGTCGTGGTAGGCCTTGCTCACGGTCTGCAGGTTGCCCTGATCCCAGAACAACCGCTCATCACCGCGATGCGGTTCCTTGTGGTCGACCACCGCGCTATTCGGTGCGGGATACTTGCCGATGCACAAGACGCCGGTCTTCTGGCATGTGTAATTGTCCCGCAGGAGGATGACGTGGCGCAGCTTGCGCCAGCGTTCGGTTTTGTACCATGCCCGCCAGCTCACACTCTGGTCACGCTCACGAAGTCGTGCCGCCTCGTCGCCGGGCATGCGTCCTAACCGTGGTGCAAGAGTGGAAAGCCGGGGCTTCAACGTCGTGAGCCTACCCATACTCTATGCAAAGAAAAGGCGACCTCTCGGTCGCCTCAATTGGCCCTCTTGGGGAACTGCAAACATAGCTTGCGCACTGGCCTTGAATCGGCGCCTCTCGATCGAGGCGGTCAAGACAGGGTCTGCCCGGCATACCCACGTGGAGGTTTCCCTCTCTTCCGGCCCCGCATCTGTCGGGACTGGTCAAACGCTTGCTACAGGATCAGCAGATCATCCGCGTTCAGAAAGTCACAACTTCTGCAGCAAAGCAAGGGGGGCTTCCACCACGTGCTGCTGTCCGCCTACCTCGAACTCCACCTTGCCGGCGATGGCGATCTTGCGCAGACCGGCCATCGGGACAGCCCGCTTCAGCTTCACCAGCCGACCGTTGAAGCCAATGAAAGGCCCTTCATCGAACCGCACCCAGTCGCCCACATGGAAACGTTCGGCGTGTTCCGATGTCTCATCCCAGGAGCCGAGCACCCTTTTGAATCTGTTCACGTCCTCGTCGGTGATTCTGTGAGGCGAATGCAGCCCGCCGACGACGCCGATCACACCGTCGATATGCCTCAAACCGCAGAAGGCTGCAGCCGATGGAACCAGATGCACCATGACATAACCGGGCAGCGCTGGCCCCGGCGTAAGGTCGACGACACGGCCACGCCTGACGATCCGACCCCGTTCGACCAGCGGCAGATAGGCACTGATTTTTTCTTCCGCCAGGCGCTCATACACAGACTTTTCCCGCCGTTCGGCCGTGTGCACCACGAACCAGGCGGCGTCGCCCGGCTGATTCGCGCCTGCCATCGACAGCATGTTCGCGTTGATGCGCCGCAGATTCGCCGCCCGTTCCAATACCGGAAGCGCCCGCATGAGGTCGATCCGGTCGCTCATAATGATCTTACGCTGCATCGTCATGGCCTTTGCCTCGCTGCTGGAGTGTGTCCTGGGAGAAGCGGTCGAGCGCATCGCTCACCGCCATTTCGAGGTCGCGTTCGCCCTCGGAGACTTTCGGGAAATAATGGCCGCGCATCCCATCGGGAACGTGAAGCTCCGGCAGCTTGCGTCGCCGCAGCTCACCCTGCCAGGCAGCGAACAAAGGGTTCTCTCGCGCGATGAAACCCATGGCTTCGCTCATCAGCATATCGTCGGGCTCGATTAGCAGGCCGCCTCTCAGGTCGGTCTGCTGCTTGAACGCCATGAGGCGCGGCCAGGCCGTCCGATAGTGAGAGCTGAACCAGACACCGGTTTCAGGCGCCAGGTCCGGCCTCTCCGGGCCAGCACAAAGAATTCGAAACAGCACGGCGGCATGCGCTGGCCCATAGGCCTTGGCCCAATTGTCCGGCACAACTGGCGCCGAGCCCGGCCCGCGTTTCACCGCATACGTCGCTACATCCCTCTCGCTCAGCGCTTCCCAGGCAAGATCGCGGAAGTAGTTTCCGGCGCCCATGACCTTCCCGCCATCCAGTGCGGATTTCGCGAGAAACGCATCGCGGCGCTCTTCCGCCACCTTTCGATTGCTTTCCGAAAGGGCAGCAAAGTGGCGGGTGATGTAATCGATCGTCGTCCCGTTCGCCCATTTGGGCCACTCACCGCCCTGGTAGCCGTCACCCGACAGGAACCGCTGAACACGTTTGCGAAACTCTGCCGTGCCGGGAATGGCAGACCGATCTTCATCGCCTTCACGCCCACGCCCTCTCTCTTTTACTGGTTCTCTTACTGGTTCCCTTACAGGGTTACTGTCCGGATTCCGGACTCGGCTTTCGCCATTTTCCGGACACGGCTTTTCGTCATTTCCGGACACGGCATCGGCGGCTCCGTGTCCGGTTTCCGGACACGGCTTTTGCGCCCTTTTCACCGCAAAATCAGGCTCGAACGGGAAGTGATATTTCGTCCGCTCCTGCTGCTTGGAACCGGCCCTGCGGCTCTGGATGCGCAGGATCAGGCCGGAACCCTCCAGCGCGTCCAGATGCACGTTCAGCGTCGAGCGGGACATTTCGCAGTCATTGGCAAGCGTGTCCTGAGAGGGAAAGCAGCCATGGTCGGGATGGAAACGGTCGCAGAGGTGCCACAGCACGATCTTCGTCGCCGGCTTCATGCCCCGCTGTTTGATCGCCCAGTTGGTCGCATCGAAGCTCATCAGGCGGCCACCTCCATGGCAAAGCCGCCCCACTGAGCGGCCATGGCCGCTGCAATACCGGGGAAGGTGGCCGAACGGATCTTCCAGCGGTCCGGCGAAGGCGGCGCCCGATGAATGGCCGACCAGCGCTTGTGCGCATCGCTGCCCACAGCGGGCGGCACAAGACGATTTGTCGCCACGAGCGGCGGCAGCCCGCGCAGGTAGAAGGACGTGGCCTTGAAAGCCTCATCGCCGAACCACCACGGCTGCACGGTCTGCGCCGGCTTCTGATAATTCCTGATCCGCTCTTTCGCATGCTTGTGCATGACGGGATTTTCGACGGCGATGCGCTCGATCGGCGCATTCCAGCAATCCGAGAACAGAGCTGCACCCGCGTCGAGATCGGCCCACATCTGCGCACGGGTCTTTCCCGCCGGCGGCGCTGTCAGCCAGCGAACGCCGGAATTGCAAAGTCGCGTGCAGGGCGGATGCATGACAGCGAGCAGGTCCCAACCCTCGCCGAGCAGATCGCGGATATCGCAGACAATATGGCGATTGCTGCCGTCATCGGCCGGCAACAGATCGCAGGACCAGGCGTCGTGACCGAGATCACGGAAAGCCCGCCTCACCTGCCCGGAGGTTTCACAGCCAATCAGGACGCGCATCAGCCCGCCTCCTGCCCATCAGCCGGAAGGCCGAGCAAGACACGTCGCAAACGACCGCGGGCGGCGCTCACGGCCATGGACTGAAAACCGGCGTCACTCACCCGGCGCGTCGCGCGCAGATGCGCCAGCTCGGCATCCACATAGGCGAGGCCCTCAGAGAACCGCGCATGCATCAGCCGGTTTCGAATGGTGGCCTCGCAGGTCATCAGGGTTGACAGAGAGCACTCAAGCAAAGCCTGCGCCCGCTCTGCATCCGTTGCCGCCGCCGCTATGGCTGCAATTTCGGGTCGCAGTTCGTTCATCGCCCGATCTCCTTTTCCACCCGCTTTTTCAGGACATCGAGGTCGCGCGCCTTGGCCGAGAGATCGTCGCAGGAGCGGCGCACGCGCTCCGCCGCCTCGCAGACCTGCTTGCGGCTTTCGAGCACGATGGCGACCTCCCGCTCGAACGCGGCCTGGCCTTTCAGGAATTCATCGAGGAGCGGATTGGAGCCTTCCGGCCCGAACATCATGTCGCGGATCTCGCGCACCCAGGCGACGGGCACATTCAGGTCAGCCCCAACCTTTTTGTCGGTCCAACCCTGCGTATAGCCATGGCCGGAATAGAAATCGCCGATGCGTGCGAACACGATTTGCCGGTCGGCCGGCGTCATCGTGGGCGGCGCGTCGGCCTTGAGGGCAACGACATTGGCCGCCGGCCCCTTCTGGGACGTCGTCATGGGTTTCGTCTCCTGTTGGAAAAGAGGATTGCGCTTCAGGCATTCCGGGCAGCGGTCGAGGCGGGCTGTCCGCCCCACATCCCAGCCGTAACCGCGGAAATGCTGGAGGATTGATTCTGGCGTCCGCTTTTTGACGCCGCGTTTCAGCGGGTAATAGGCAAGCCCGCCGCAGCCCCCGCAGCGGATCTGGTAGGCAAGCGATGCGCCTCCGACCTCGGCCGGCGCCATCCGCTCTATGGGCCAGGACCGCGCCATCATCGGCCTGCTCCGGATTTCCATGCGCGGTAGTCGTCAAGCAGCTTGAAATACTTCCGCTGCGCGTCTCCGGCGTCGTTCAGTTCGGTCTTGGAGGAGATCGCCAGCAGACTTTTCAGGCGGGTATCGGCCGCCTGCTTGTCGCGCACGGGGCCGCCGGCGCCCCGGCTTTCGAGGAACCGCTGGAAGCGCTCATCCTGACACAGCATGGCGGCGCGCGAGGCCAGCGGCGTGTTCCTGCGCCGGCCCTGATCCAGTTCGGCAGCCAGCTCGCGCACCTTGGCTGCGGCCCGGTCCTGCAACGTCAGGAAAAGGGAAAGCAGGCCGGCCGCCCCGCTGATCAGCTCATATTCGTGACCGAGCGCATCGGCATGGATGGTGCAGAGGCAGACGCTTTCGCCGGTCGACCGCTGGCTGACGATCCGCGTCTCGCCGCCTTCGACCTCCAGCCCCCAGCTATCGCCATCGAGCCGCGCCGCCAGATCGCGATAAAGCGCCAGCCGTGCCTTTTCCCGTTCGCGCTCGGTGGCCATCATGACGCCACCCGCTCGGCAAGCAGGTCGACGAGCCAGAACTTGTCCACCTTTCGGATATCGACGACGGCGATGTTGTGAATGATGAAGCTGCGGATATCGCGCCGGCTGATTTTCCAGAAGTCATCGAGCGCGCTCTGCTCGCGTCGCTTTGCCTTCAGCCACCCCTTGGAGATCCAGCCCGAGATCGTTTTCCGGTCGACGCCCATCACGGCAGCCAGCTGGTTGCCGTTGAAATTGTCCGGGTCCGTCCGGTCCGTGCCGAGGCGCTTCAGCTTGACAATGATCGCCGTCTCGCTGCGCTGATACCCCTTGCCGGCAAGCATCCGCCTTAGGCTGGCCGTCGCCTTGTGGGCGTTCTCGCTGATGATGGCGATTTCCGCCTCGCTCCATGGAGCCTCTTTGAAGCGGGGCGAGACGAGACCGAGATGGACGGCCCGTTTTGAAACCCACCAGCGCGGACGCGCGACCGCCGAGGCGCAAGCCTGCACGGCGCCCTTGTCGGGCTTGCCCTGAAAGGTCCGAACAATGACCGCATCGATTCTCTCGTTGCTGGTCCAGGCCTGGCGCTCGGTAAACTTGCCGCGTGCATCCGCCTTTCGCAGCCCCATCTGGCCAACCCGGTTGTAGATCGACGAGGCGGAACGGCCCGGCAGATACTGCAGGCAGAGGGAAACGCCGCCCTGCGGATAATAGGTTTTCAGCAGCTTTTCTTCGCGCCCGGTCCAGAAGCGGCGGGCACCCTTGCGGCCTTCGCCGACAACCGGATTGTCGTCGAGAAGCGCGCGAATACCGCTGACTTCGCGATCTGGCACAACAAGGGCGTCCATCATGTCGCCTCGCCTTCCACCGCCACGGCAGCCTCATGCGCGTCCCGGAACCGGGCGATCTCGTCGCTTTCCCAATCCACCCGATGCACGACGGTCGTGTCGCCATAGCTGCCATCGTCCTGCAGCTCCCAGAGGCACCACATCGTGTTCATCTGCGAGGAGGCCTTGTTGCCGTCCCAGCCGTCGCGATGCATCATCGGCAGCCGGTGCTTCATCACGTAGATCCGCGCCGGGCGGCATTCCTCCATGTAGAATTCGCGGTCGGCATCCTCGAACCCGGCAAGCACATTGAGGTTGAGCAGCAGCGCCATCTTGCGCGGCTTGTGGACGCGCAGCGCATGCGCGATGGCCGCGTTCATGTGCTCGCCATAGGGTGGATTGGAGACGATATCGAACCCCGTCCCCTCGGTCGTTTCGAGGAAGTCCGCGACGCCCTGGCACTCGCCGTCCTTCGTCACGGTCCCGTAGTCGACGAGATCGGAGGGCACGACCTCGTAACCGACTGCCTCCAGCACCCGGACGATTGCGCCCCGCCCGCAGAAGGGCTCGCTGACGACCGCCGAGAATTGCTCCAGCGCAAGGATCGTCCATGTCCCCTCCTCCGGGGTCTCATAGAGATTGTTACCGCGCTCTTCCTTGGTGGCGGTTTTCGTGCCGATCGCATGCTTCAGGTTCGCACGAGTAGGTGCAAGACCTGCCGCAACACGCGCTGCAATTGCACGCTCGGCAATGCCCGGCGTCTTTTCCTCAGCCGCTGCCAGCTTGCGCGCCTCATGGATCTCCTGCCGTGTAAGGCCCGCTTCGGCCTGCTTGAAAATGTCCTCATCTGCGACATTTTTCGGACGGCCCTTTTTGGCAGCCGTGCCAGTCTCCTGCGCCCGGTCATACGCCCGCGCCAGTTCGATCTTGCAGCGCGTTTCCATCAAAAGCGCATCGCCCTGCAGCTGCCGGAATTTCGGCACCAGGTGCTTGGAAGCCTCATATTTCGCCGCAAACCGCGCCTCGGCCTGGGAAAGGTCATAGACGCCATCGGCGATCACATGCGCCCGCGCCACGTCGCCCTCGTCGAACAGCGCCGCCGCCGTCTGCAACATGCTGACCATCTGCGGCACGCTGGCCCGCACGGGCTGGGCAACTGGCACGACAGCCGAAACCCCATGCGGCGCAATCGGGTCGATCAGCCCGAGCGCTACCGCCGCCGCCCGGCCTTCATCTGTCGGGAAGCACAGGCCGGTATCGGTCTCATGCCGCCGAACCAGTCCGTAAGCGTGCAGCTTGGCGATCTTGCTGCGCAGATTGACGCTGGCGCCGCGATATTCGCCATCCGTCACGGTCGCCCTGATGAGAGCTTTCTGTTCAGCCGAAAGGTTCGCAAGAATGTCCATCAATGCGCCCTCGCCAGCCGTTCGAGATAGCCCTCACCCTTCGGCGTGATCCGGTAATGGTGCGCAAACACGCCGTGGCGCTGCGCATAGCCGGCATGAACCAGAGCCGCGCAGGCGAGCTTGTCGGCCAGCCCGTGCATGGCAAGATATTCACCGTCGCACTGGTCAAGCCGCCGCAGCATGTTCCGCTCTTTCGGATGGATGGGTTTGGAGATAACAGCGCCGCGCATCATTCGCGCTCCCCGCAGGCGGCAATCACCTGCTCCAGCGCCCGGATTGCCTCGCGCGCTTCCTGGGCGATCGTCCGCCGCTCCAGCGCGTCATATCGGCCGTCCTTGCCGGCCTCGATGATCGCCCGCGAAACATCCATGGTCTCGGACAGCACCACATGCGCGTCGAGATCCTTGAGGCCGCGCCTGTCCGGCTGCTCGCCGTCGCGGGTCAGCACATAGCCGAGAATGCGCGCCGCCTCGCCGATGATGATCGGCGAACCCGCCCGCATGTCCGCCTCTATGGCGATATCGAGCGGCACCATGGTCTGAAGATGCTCATGGCCGCCATCGTCGCGGCGCTCGCCGAGCGTCGCATATTTGACCAGCGTCGAGACGCCGACGCGGGTCAGAAGCGCAAAGCTCGTCACCCCGCCGCCCAGCCGGTAGCAGGCATCGGTCACGCCCTTGAGGGAAAGGATGGATTGTTCGGAAATCAGGCGCACGAAAACACCCCGCGAAAAGCAAGGAAACAAAACGGATGAAGGATTCACTGAAACCGTGCGGCCCGGCCGCTACGGATAAGGCCTCAACTCATGGAGGCCCGCATGCAAGACAGGATGGAAAAACAGAACCCCCGCCGGAGCGCGGGAGGAGATACGCTCCGGCGGAGTAAGCCCGTCGCAGGGAGGAGGAGACGACGGGAATGGAAAACCGGAGGCGCATCATTCGGCAGCCTCCTTCGGACGCTCAAAGAAGAAGCTGTCATCCCAGGGCAACGCCCGTGCCAGCGCAGCGGCGCGGATGGCCAGCATATCGTCCAGCGAAGGGCCGACACCATTTTCCCACCGCGAAACCGTGGCTTGCGTTACGCCGGCAATCACCGAGAACTCGGCTTGCGTGACACCAAAGACATTGATGCGAATGTTCCTGAGAGCGTTCATGCCGCGAATATTATACGCATACGCATTAAAATCAATGCGCATAATATGCGTGATCGTATTTTTCATTCCGCGCTGCTGTCGTTACGGTGACGGCCATGACAAGTATCGAGCAAAAATTGCGTGCGATTATAAAGGCTAGCGGCTGGAAGCAGGCGCAGCTGGCAGAGACGTTGAACGTCACACAGGCCACGGTGAGCCGCTGGTTTTCTGGCTCGGAACCGGAAGGCCAGCGCCGCGATGCCATCAATGAACTTTACGAGCGGATCGTTGACGACGGCCCGCGCGAGCGTAGCGGCACAATTGTTCCTATCATGGGATTCATCGGTGCCGGCGCCGAAATTCAGCCCGAGTTCGAGCAAACCCCGTCTGACGGCCTTGATCAGATCTGGATTCCATTCGAACTTGAGGATGACCTGATAGCGTTTGAGGTCAGAGGCATTTCAATGCTCCCCGTGTATCGCGAGGGACACGTTGTCGTCTGCTATCGCGAGCAGAAGAGACCGCTGGAATATTTCTACGGCCTGGAAGCTGCCGTTCGCACCGATGACGGTCGCCGCTTCATAAAAACGATCATCAGGAGCGGCGGCAATATAGATCTGCATTCGTTCAACGCGGAACCCATCCACGATGTTGGCCTTGAATGGATCGGAGAGATATTTGCCGCTCTGCCGAAAACGTCCGTTCGACGGCTGGAGCGACGGGGCGGCATTCAAGGCCGCCTAGGCTTGGGAAGCTAGTAAGTTTCCCAATTGATTTTAGTCAGCCTGCCGCTAACCCGGCGGGCTTTTTTATGCGCCGATATACGCATGATGCGTCGTCGTAATGCGTTCGCGTATTTTCTTTGTTGACTATTATACGTATACGCATATTATTCGCCTCAGCCGTCGAGGCGTGAGCGAGACCCGCGAAACCTTCGAGGCCCCCAAAAACCCTCGGAGAAACAGAAATGCTCAAGAACTTGCTTTCCAACGCCACCCGTCAGCAGAAGGTCGAGGCCGTCGCCGAGGCCATGATCCGGCTGGAGCCCAACGCCACCGCCGAGAACATCAAAAGCCTCATCGGGATCACTCAGACTGACTTGGACAGCGTGGCCGACGACGCACGCGCCGAAGCTTATCAGCGACAGAACGGCAAGCCGCGCGTTCGCGTGCCCGTCGATCAGGCGGCCTGATCCGATGGAGAAGCGCCCGCCCGTTCCCCTGACCCGCCATGATCGGGCGAAGCGCTCGCCCTTCATGAACGAAGTCGCCGCCGAGATCGATCAGGACGACGACGCCCTGACCCGTCGAGTGGCAACCCTGCTCTTGGTCGCCATCGCCGGCCTTTGCCTCACGGCATGGGCGGCCCTCACCTACTACACCGTGACGGTGCTGGTATGACCCGCCCCGTCGAGCGCGCGCCAATCCTGCGCGGCCCCTATTTCGTCCTGCCCGCCAGCCGTGATGCCGGCAAGCTGGAGACAATGGCGAGGGCCGAACGCCAGACCGATTTCGTCTGCGGCTATCTCTGCGGCGTCATCACCATCGCAACCATCACGCTCGCCGCCTACAGCGCTTTGCGCTGGCTGGCCTGAACAAGGAACCCCATCCATGAAGAAGATCCGCGACTTCAGCCAGATCGTCGGCCTGCTTGAAAACGGCCAGCTCAATCCTGCTCTGTCCGGCGAGGTCGGCGACACGCTCGCCAAGCTCACCGAAATGTCGGACGAAAACCCGCACGCCACCTTCAAGGGCTCGACGACCCTCAAGCTGGCCTTCGCCGTCAAGGACGGCATGGTCACCATCGGCGTCGACTTTTCGTCGACCACGCCCAAACGCCCGCGCAAGAATTCGGTTTTCTGGGTCGTCGAGGACGGCGCGCTTTCGACCGAGCATCCGCGCCAGCACGACATGTTCACCACCCGCGCGGTCTCGTCGACCGAAGGCGAACGCCAGGCGCAATAGCCTCTTTCCAGTCCAAGCCACTCCCAACCCACGAAAGGAAATCCCGTGGAAACTCTCGACAAAGGCGCGGTCGAAGCCGTCGCCGCCCTCGCAAGATGCACCGGCTCGCAGATGGTCTCGGTCTCTCTGCCGGAAAAGATCAACGGCCTGCCGTCCTTCGTGCCCGTCCTGGTGCATCCGGAAACCGGCAAGGTCACCGGCCTCTATGACCAGCTCGCCCCCTGGCGCACCCGCCCGGAGCGCAAGACCGGCACGGCCCGCGCTGAAACGCTCGAATCGTTCATCGAACTGGTCGAACTCCATAAGCTGGGAAACAGCGTGATCTTCGCCGAGACGGACTGGACGAAGCCCGCCATGACGGCTGTCATCGACTACCACAACGCCGACAGCCCGGACAATGGCAAGCACCGCATCCACTATAAGTTCCCGCTGTCGGAGGAATGGAAAGCCTGGCTGGCGATCGACGGCAAGAGCATGAACCAGGCGATCTTCGCCGAATTCATCGAGGACCACATCGCCGATCTCTCGTCGCCAGACATGGCCGAGTCGGAAGATTACGAAAAAATGTTCGGCGCCAAGGTCGGCTTCCCCAATGACATCGTCCAGCTGTCGCGCGGCCTGCAGATCAACGCCGAAACCCGCGTCAAGCAGGCGGTCAAGCTGCAGAGCGGCGAAAGCCAGATTATGTTCGAGGAAGATCACAAGACCGCCGGCGGCGAGCCGCTCATGGTGCCCGGCGTGTTCGTCCTGCAGATCGCCCCGTTCTTCATGGGCGAGACGACCCGCATTCCGGTGCGGTTGCGCTACCGCCTGCGCGAAGGCGCGCTCACCTGGATCTGCCAGCTTTACAGGCCCGATCGCTACATCACCGAACAGGTCCGCACCGATCTCGAAACTGCCGCTGATAAAACTGGCCTGCCGAAATTCGAAGGCAGTCCGGAAATGACCGGCGCCTGATAGCGCCCGGTCTTGAGGGAGCGGCCCGCACAGGCCGGCCGCTCCTTTTGCCACAGAGCAAGATCCAAGGAACACACCATGTCCAAGAGCGAATATATGCGCCGCCCCAGCGGCATGCTGAAACACGTCGTCATGCTGAGAGGTTTTGGCGTTGCGGGCGACAAGGTCGACGCGGTCCGGACCCGCTTCATGGCCGGCATGGGCCGCCATGAGATCGCCCGCGAACTGTCCCTGTCCTACAGCGCCGTCTGCAACACCATCACCGATGAGGCCCGCAAATGGCGCGAGGAGGAGCGGCTGGCACGCCTCGTCGAGGACGAGCGCCGCATCATCGTCACCCGCACGGTGGTGTTCGGTTCGGAGCTGCGCCGCGTCCGCCACTCCCTTCCCCGTGTCTCGATGCACGTCGCAGCCCTTGAGGGCCGGCCATGATCGAGGTGACGGCGGGCGCGGCTGAAGCCGGGAAGCACTGGTTCCGCGTCCATTTCCACGACGGCAAGACACTCGATTACCGCGTCGCCCATCCGCTCATTGCCGAGCGCAAGGCCCGCGGCGCCCATCCGGGCGGTTTCGTCAAGAAGATCAAACGCCTCAAGGAGAACCCCGATGCAAGCAGCCGTTCTTGAACACGATACGCTCGCCTGGCAGGCGCTGGTCACCGAGGAGGGCGAACCCTTCGCCGCCTTCGTGCGCGGCCATGTCAACCCGTTCCAGCTGGCCGGCGACGCAGAGGATGCCATCGTCAAGGCCTTCGCCGATCTCTCGCCTGAATACGCCAGCGACGCCCGCGAAATCATCGACGAGGCCGGCGGAGCCGTGATCTCCAATTTCTGGCTGCGCCCGGTCACCCATGGCGATTTCGTCGATTTCTACACCATCGCCAACGCCGACCAGCGCCGCGCCTTCCCTGTCACCGGCGTGAGGTTCTTGTGATGACAGACAGCCACACCAAAGACCTCATGCAGGCAATGGCGCAGGCGATCGACGAGGCAATCAACGGCCGGCCCCTGCCCGCAGAAAAACAGTTCGGCTTCGTGCTCTTGATCTTCGCCAAGGACGGCGAGGCCGGAAACCGTACCAACTATGTTTCCAACTGCGACCGCAGAGACATCCTGGCCGCCCTCAAGGAAATCACCGCGCGCTTCGAAGGCCAGGCCGCGCAGAGCGGGAGGGCTTGATCATGAAAGATCTGATGATAGACATCGAGACGCTCGGCACGGCTCCCGGCAGCGTGATCCTCAGCATCGGCGCGGTGGCGTTTGAGGCTGTATCGGGAGAATTTGGCGAAGAGTTCTATGCCGCTATTGATCCGCAGACTGCGGTCGGCGCCGGGCTCACCGTGGACGTATCCACCCTGAAATGGTGGATGACACAGTCGGAAGACGCTCGCGGCGCAGCTTTTGCCGGCGAACGGCCGCTCGTCGAAGTCTTGAATGACTTCAGCGCATATGTGCGCCGCATCGATGCTTCGCGCGTCTGGGCAAAGCCGCCGTCGTTCGATCTCGTGCTGCTTGAGGCCACTTTGCGGATCTGCGATGCAGCCATCCCGTGGCACTACCGCACGCCCAGGGATGTTCGCACATTGCTCGACATGAGCGGCACAACCGCACAGACCGGCATCGGCGTTGCGCACAACGCTTTGGATGACGCCAAATCTCAGGCAGCCGACGTCATCAACGCGTTCCATGCCCTATCCCAGCGCGCTGACCAGAAGCCATATTGGCGATGCTTCCACTGCGAAGAGATGTTCACAAGCGAGCACGCCGCCCGAATGCACTTCGGCGAGACCGAATGCAGCGAACCAGCCTGCCAAATCAAGGCAGGAGCCGAAATGAGTATGCTTGAAGCCCTCCGTCGCGCCGAGGAGGAGACGCGAAAAGCTCTCTTCGCAATGCATGAGGAAGGCACAGACGGCTGGACAGCCTTCCGCCGACTGGAAGGCCGGACGCGCGAGAATGCAGAAGCAGCCGAGAACCTTGGCTACGAGCGGGGCCTTCGCGATGGGCGCAATGAGGCAACGGATATGGCGCACAGCGAGCGCGCGGCCAACATGGAACCGGTTGCATGGCGGGTCCGCGTCAAAGGTGACGATCCGGAGGAATGGTCACTGCTTCCGGCGGGCGGCGGCGCAGATTATCTTCACCGCGAGGGCTGCGAGTGCCAGCCTCTATACGCGCTGCCCCAAACGGGGGAGCGTGACGATGGCTGATGGAACCAAGATCGAATGGACGGACGCCACCTGGAACCCGATCACCGGCTGTTCCGTCGTCTCCCCCGGCTGCACCAACTGCTATGCCATGAAGTGGGCAGGCACCCGCCTAAAACATCATCCCAGCCGCGCTGGCCTTACACGTGACAGCAAGGCCGGCCCGGTCTGGACCGGCGAGGTCCGCTTCAATCCCGGCTGGCTCGACCAGCCCCTGCGCTGGAAAAAGCCGCGCATGATTTTCGTCTGCGCCCATGGCGACCTGTTCGCCGAGGGAGTGCAAGACGCCTGGCTCGACCAGATCTTCGCCGTCATGGCGCTCGCTCCCCAGCACACCTTTCAGGTGCTGACCAAGAGGCCGGAACGCATGCGCGACTATCTCACGTGCCACCGCCAGGAGCTGCCCGGCCCGATGATGGCGATCATCGAAAACGCGAGAGCCATGCGGCCCGATGATCTCTATTGCCTGACCGAATGGCCGCTGCCCAATGTCTGGCTCGGCGTCTCGGTCGAAGACCAGAAGCGCGCCGAGGAACGCATCCCGATCCTGCTCGAAACGCCGGCCGCCATCCGCTGGATCAGTGCCGAGCCGTTGCTCGGGCCGATCTACATTCCGGAGTTCATGCCGAACCCGCTGTGGAACAGCCTGAAGTCCTGGGAGCAACCAACTCTCGACTGGATCGTCGCCGGCGGCGAGAGCGGCGGAGACGCCCGCCCCATGAACCCGCTCTGGCCGAGGTCTTTGCGTGACCAGTGCGCAGCCGCCGACATCCCCTACCTGTTCAAGCAGTGGGGGAATTTTCGCCCCTGCTCGGATGCCAATGGCCCCTATATGCTGCGCGTCACCAAGGCCGAGGCAGGCCGCCTGCTGGATGGCATCGAGCACAACGGTTTTCCGGAGGTGAGCGCCCATGCCTGACGTCGATTACATCTCGCTCGCCCGCCGCGTCGCAGACGGCAGCATCAGGTCCTTGAGCATCAAGCAGCCCTATCCGCATCACATCTTCCACGATGGCAAGGATGTCGAGAACCGCGACTGGCCGACGAAGGGCCGTGGCTGGTTCATCGTGCACGCCAGCATATCGAAATCCGAGATCGATAAAGACGACGAACTCCAGATGGCCATGCCGCGAGGTGGCGTCGTCGGCATGGCGCGTATCGTCGATTGCGTCACGCAGATGCAAAGCAACTGGTTCTTCGGCCGCTACGGCTTCGTGCTGCGGGACGCCTTCCCCCTGCCCCTGATCCCCTGCCGCGGTGCGCTGGGATTTTTCATGCTGCCGCCCGAGACTTGCGCGGATGTAGCCGACACGATCAGGAGGGCTGCCAGGTGAGTGCTAGGGCTCCTGATCATATTTCCTACGCCCCGCGCGGTATGAGCCGAGAGGAGGCCGCCCGCTATGTTGGGGTCGGCACGACCAAGTTTGACGACATGGTCGCGCGCCGCCTCATGCCTAAGCCGAAGAAGGTCGACGGGCGCGTGATTTGGGATCGCATCGCGCTGGACGGCGCTTTCTCTGACCTGCCGGAGGACGGAGGCAATCGCATCGACGAACTCTTGTCACGCCGAGCCTGATCGGCCTACTGTCACCACTATGACCGAGGACACTGATCGCCGCCCCTATCTCTCTTCCTTCCTGGACCGCCACAATACGCGGCGCTGGCGATACCGGCGCGCGGGGAAGACCATCCCTATTCCAGGTCAGCCGGGCGAGCCGGCCTTCGAGGCGACATACGAGGCCGCCTGCGAGGGTCGCAAGGTTCAGCCTGCCAAGATCCTCGCCATGCCGGGCGCCGCGCTGCCGGCGACCTTCCGGGCCGCTTGGCGCCGTGTGCTCTCATCCCCCGAGTGGCTCGCGCACGATCCAGCCACCAAGGCAAAGAATATCCGCCTCGCCACGGAGTTTCTGGAACTGCCCGTTATCCCCGACGACCCTGCACAGTGGGGCGATATGCGTGTCGCCGACCTCAAGCGCCGGCACGTCAAGGACATCCTCGCCCGCTACAGCGCGACGCCGCACAAGGGCAAGCACCTGCTGGTGACGATCCGGAAGATGATCTACGCGGCCCTAGACGAGGAATGGATCGAAGCGGACCCGACATGGAAGATGGCCTATAAGCCGGCCTACAAGGGCTGGCGCGCTTGGACCGAGGCAGAGCGCGCCCAGTTCGAAGCGCGATGGCCGATCGGCTCGGCCGCCCGAACCGCATACGGCCTGGCGCTTTGGCTCGGCAATCGGCGGTCGGACGTGGCGCGCGTGGAATGGTCGTGGTTCGATTTCCGCCAGAACATCGTGACGATCGAGCAGGTAAAAGGCGGTAAGGTTCTTGTCCTGCCGCTGACACCCATGCTCCGAGACATTCTCGACCCGCTCCCCCGCGACAAGAAGTACCCGCTGATTACCGCCTACGGCGAGCCCTTCTCGGAAAAATCTCTGACCGGCACCATGGCCCACTGGACGAAGCTTGCGGGCATGCCGCCGGGCTGCACCTTGCATGGCCTGCGCAAGACGCTCGGCAAGATGCTCGCTGAATCGGGAGCCTCGACGCGCCAGCTGATGGAGACACTCGGCCATGACGATATCGAGCATGCCGAACTCTACAGCCGGGAAGCAGAGCAACGCCGACTCGCCAAGGACGGGATGAGCCGCGTCACCAGGAAGTTTCGCACTCTGAAACCAGCTGGCTAACCTATTGGCTAACCTCACTGGCTAACCGTTCTGCAACTAATTGAAATCGTTAAAATTTGGTGGGCCCGGAGGGACTCGAACCCCCAACCAAGCGGTTATGAGCCGCCGGCTCTAACCATTGAGCTACAGGCCCTTGACCGGTACGTGCCGGTGTCCCGCCGACCAATGGTAGAGGGCGGGTGGAGTGGCTCTAGCGGAAAACGCCTTTTCCCACAAGCCGCCGCCGCAATCCCTACACAATCAATGGCCAAGACATTGGCAATGACCAAGACATTGGCGATGGCCAAGACATCGGCAGCGACGCATTGAACCGGAGAGAACCCATCCATGAAGCAGAGCCCCTTTCCCCGCAACCTGAGAACCGCCGTCCTGGCACTCGCGCTTGCGGGCATCGCCAGCACATCCGCCCTTGCCCATGACGCCGTTCCGCGCGAGGCGTTGATCACCGTGGCCGGCGAAGGCCGTGCGAGCGTGGCGCCGGACATGGCGATCCTTTCCTTGAGCGTCGTCAAGGATGCCAAGACAGCACGTGAGGCGCTCGACGCCAATAACAAGGCGATGGCCGATGTCCTCAACGCCCTGAAGGGCGCCGGTATCGCTGAGCGCGACTTGCAGACCTCGGGTTTCGCCGTCAATCCGCAATATCAATATCCCGACAACAGCGATGGCGGAAACCGCCAGCCGGTGCTGACCGGATACCAGGTGGCCAATACGCTCACCGTCCGGGTCCGCGACCTTGCCAAGCTCGGCGAGATCATCGACCAGTCGGTGACCCTCGGCATCAACCAGGGCGGCGGCATCGAATTCACCAATGACGCGCCGGAGGCGACGGTGACCGAGGCCCGCAAGAAGGCGGTGAGCGATGCGATCGCCAAAGCCAAGGTGCTGGCTGAAGCCGCCGGCGTCTCGCTCGGCCGCGTCGTCGATATTTCTGAAACGCCCTCCCGTCCGGAGCCCGTGCCGATGATGCGCAGCATGGCCAAGGAATTTGCCGCCGCCGACGCCGTTCCGATCGCGACGGGGGAGAACAGCTATAACGTCACCGTCACCGTCACTTTCGCGATCAAGCAGGAGTAGCGGGGCGAACAGGCCCTGGAAAAACGAAATCCCGCCTCGGCGGGATTTTTTTGCGCGGCAGGACGCGGTTAGTCAGCTCAGGCGGCTTGGCACGCGGCCCTTTCTCCTCCGTCATTCCTATTCGTGTCACAGACATCCAGCCAGCCGAGTCCCTGGGCTGAAGGCTCTCTTGACCCGACGGCAGCGGGTCGCCGGATCCCCGCCACAAGGGCGAGAAAGATCAAATAGGAGGGGCGATCATCCAGCGAGAAGCCTGAGCGTTTGCCAGCGGACCGACCCGGCCAGTCAAACAGATCCGGCCTGTCAGGCCGGGTCTGATCGGATAAACGTCCTCAACGACCAACCTGCGGTTCCCTCAGCTGTCGAGGAAGCTTCTGAGCTTGCGGCTCCGGCTCGGATGCTTGAGCTTGCGCAGCGCCTTGGCCTCGATCTGGCGGATACGTTCGCGGGTGACCGAGAACTGCTGGCCGACTTCTTCGAGCGTATGGTCGGTGTTCATGCCGATGCCGAAGCGCATGCGGAGCACGCGCTCCTCGCGCGGGGTGAGCGAGGCGAGAACCCGGGTGGTGGTTTCGCGCAGGTTCGCCTGGATGGCGGCGTCGATCGGCAGGAGCGCGTTCTTGTCCTCGATGAAATCGCCCAGATGCGAATCTTCCTCGTCGCCCACAGGGGTTTCGAGCGAGATCGGCTCCTTGGCGATCTTCAGGACCTTGCGGACCTTTTCGAGCGGCATGGCGAGCTTTTCGGCCAGTTCTTCAGGCGTCGGCTCGCGGCCGATCTCGTGCAGCATCTGGCGCGAAGTGCGCACGATCTTGTTGATCGTCTCGATCATGTGGACCGGGATGCGGATGGTGCGGGCCTGGTCGGCGATCGAGCGGGTGATCGCCTGGCGAATCCACCAGGTCGCGTAGGTCGAGAACTTGTAGCCACGACGGTACTCGAACTTGTCCACCGCCTTCATCAGGCCGATATTGCCTTCCTGGATCAGGTCGAGGAACTGCAGGCCGCGATTGGTGTATTTCTTGGCGATCGAGATGACGAGACGCAAGTTTGCCTCGACCATTTCCTTCTTGGCGATGCGGGCTTCGCGCTCGCCCTTCTGAACCATATGGACGATGCGGCGGAATTCGAAGATCGAGATGCCGGTTTCCGTGGCGAGATTCTGGATCTCGGCGCGGAGGTTGCGGATCATCGTATTCTCGTTCTTGGCGAATTCCTTCCAGCCCTTGGCGGCCAGGTTGGCGATGGACTTCATCCAGTTCGGATCAAGCTCGGCGCCGGAATATTGCTCGAGGAACGAGTCACGCTTGACGCCGTAGCTTTCGGCGAGACGCAGCAGGCGGCCCTCGTTCTGCACGAGGCGCTTGTTGATGTCGTAGAGCTGCTCCACCAGGCTATCGACGCGGTTCTGGTTGAGCGACAGCGACTTGACGGCCGTGATCAGCTCGTCCTTCAGCTCCTTGTAGCGGCGCTCCTGGGCCGGCGACAGGGTGCCGGTGGCGGCAAGGCGGGCTTCGACCTGCTGGTCCTGCAGCTTCCTGAGCTTCTTGTAGGTCTCGGCGATGGTGTCGAGCGTTTCCATGACCTGCGGGCGCAGTTCCGCTTCCATGGCGGCGAGCGAGAGGTTCGATTCGTCGTCGTCCTCTTCCTCTTCCTCCGGCGGCAGGCCCTCGCCGCCGACATTGGTGATGTCGTCGTCGCTGGCGCGCGAACGGCGGGTCTTTTCCTTCTCCTCGGCCGCCTTGCGGTCGGCCTCGATCTTCTCGGGCGACTGGAACTGCGGCGCGGCCTTCGCTTCCGGACCGGAATAGGTGGTCTCGAGATCGATGATCTCGCGCAAGAGCGTATTGCCCTCGTTCAGTTCGTCGCGCCAGATGATGATCGCCTGGAAGGTCAGGGGGCTTTCGCAGAGGCCCGCGATCATCGTCTCGCGGCCGGCCTCGATGCGCTTGGCAATGGCGATTTCGCCCTCGCGCGACAGAAGCTCGACCGAGCCCATTTCGCGCAGATACATCCGGACCGGATCGTCGGTACGATCGGTCGGCTCCTTCTTCTTGGCGGTGGCAAGCGCCGTGCCGCTCGAAGGGGCAAGCTCGCCGCCCTCGCTTTCGCTGTCGGCTTCGCCATCCTCTTCCTCGGCGGCGGCGGTGCCTTCCTCGGCTTCCTCGTCCTCGACGACATTGATGCCCATGTCGGACAGCATCGCCATCGTGTCCTCGATCTGCTCGGAGGTCACCTCTTCGGACGGCAGGACGGAGTTCAGCTCGTCCATCGTCACATAGCCGCGCTTCTTGGCGGCCTTGATCATCTTCTTGACCGCGTCATCGGAGAGATCGAGAAGCGGGCCGTCCGGAGCGCCTTCGCGTTCGCCTTCTGCTTCTTCGTTCTCTTTGACTTTGGTTGCCATTTAAATCGTCGCTTTCCTTGAACAGCACTCACCGCGTGAGTGGTGCAGACCTTTTCGAGGTCAAATCCCTTGTCGGCACGAGCGGAGTAAACCGCCCTCACCGCGAATCATTACCCCTGACCTAGCGGGATGAACTTTAATTCCGGATTAACCACGGTCCGCACCGCGCTCCATCGGCAAGCTGCGACAGCAGCGCCGTTTGGACATCATCCGCATGATGGTCGAATCCGCCGTACCCATTTCACCTTCTGCATCAGAAATGGTGATTCCCACAATTTTCGGTCCCGTCAAGCATTTCCGGCGAAAAACCCTGTAAATCGCCAAAAAACGCCGAATAGAGCCGATCCCGTCAAAGATTCAGCTTCATGGTGGGAATGTAGGAACTATGGATCAAAAGACAAGAGCCGGGCGGGGCGGGCGATCGATGAGGCGATGCCTCTTCAAAATCGCTTGCCGTCGACCTTGACGATGCTGAGCGCCTCGAGATCGACGTCCGGCAGGCACCGCACATTGACCGCCGCCATAGGCCCGTCCTTTCCCTCGCCCTCGCCGAAGGGGGCTATTCCGCAAGTGGCACAGAAATGGTGGCTGAGCGCCCGCTTGTTGAAACGGTAGGTGGAAAGGCTTTCGGGCGGCGTGGACAGAACCAGCCTGTCACGCGGCACGAAAGCCAAGAGCGCACCGCGGCGCCGGCACATGGAGCAGTTGCAGTCCATGACCTCGGTAATCTCGGCCTCGACCTCAAAGGCAATGGCGCCGCAGTGACAGCTTCCGGAATAGATCATCAAACGCTCCTGTTCGGATTGACCATGCCAGGCGGGGCCAGCCCGCCCGCCGGGAAGATGCCATGTTCCGGCCCGCAAGGCGAGCCGGAAAGGGTTTTAGACCGCGGCCTGGCCGATCACCACGATGGCGGTGCGGTTGGGCACCCGGTCATAGAGATCGACGACATCCTGGTTGACCATGCGGACGCAGCCGGAGGAGACCGACTTGCCGATCGTCCACCATTCGGGCGAGCCGTGGATGCGGTAGAGCGTGTCTTCGCCATCCTTGAAGATATAGAGGGCGCGGGCACCGAGCGGATTTCTGAGTCCGGCATCCATGCCGCCATTGGCGATGCTGTAGGGCTCGAGCTTGGGCTGGCGCGCCACCATCTCGTCGGGCGGCGTCCAGCGCGGCCATTTGCGCTTGTACTGGATGACGCCGCGTCCAGCCCATTCGAAGCCGGCCCGGCCGAGACCGACGCCATAGCGCATCGCCTTGCCGCCCTCATAGGTGAGGTAGAGGAAATGATTGGTGGTATCGACCACCAGCGTGCCGGGCCGCTCGCCTGTCGGATTATCGACCCATTGGCGGCGGAACCGCGCCGGGATCTTCTGGTAGGGAACCGCCGGCAGCGGAAAGAGCTCGTCGGGCCGTGCCGCATACATTTCGCTGGCCGCACTGGCAAGCTCGACCGGCGCGACCTCGACCGGACGCCGGATCGGCATTGCGGTCGTGCTGCAGCCGGCAAGGCCAAGAACGGCGAAAGCGCCACCTGCCTTCAGCACATGCCGGCGGGACAAAATCGAATCACTCAATCGGGGAACCCCTTTGCTCGTCGAAAGACGGACCTGCCTTCGCATGCGCCAAATCCCATGGGAAGCGACCTAACGGCATCGTGATCGACTTGTGATGACGGATGAGGCCGGGGTGGGGCTACACCGCAACACCGGGGCTGCGTGCCGCCACGCCGCCGCCACACGACCAATGTGCAGGAGATTGTGGGCGCGAAAATTTACCTTGCGGTAACCATCCGCCTTTTCAATGTCTTCCTGTCCGCCCATCCGGGCGGCATTCCAACACGACCGACGGAGACAAGATGTCCATCAGACGACAAATCCTCGCCGCCATCGCGCTTGCATGCATCGCCGCGCCGGCCATGGCCCAGCCATCCATGGTCAAGAAATTCGACAATTGGGGCGTCTATTCCTACAAGGACAACGGCAAGACGGTCTGCTACGTGCTGACCGTGCCGCAGAAGATGGCCCCCTCCGACGTCAATCACGGCGACAATTTCCTGCTGGTGGCGCCCAAGCCCGGCAATCGCCACGCCTATGCGCCACAGGCCCATATGGGCTACGAACTGAAGCCGAAATCGCAGGTGACGGTGAAGGTCGATGACGACACCTTCTTCATGACGCCGCGTGGCAAGACGGCCTGGACGCAGCGCGAAGCCCGCGAAGGCGAATTCGTCAATGCCATGAAGGCCGGCAGCACGCTGACCATCGAGGCGACCTCGAAACGCGGCACGGAAACGCGCTACGGATTTTCGCTCGCTGGCGTGACGGCCGCCCTGAAACAGGCGGAAAAATGCAACTGACGCCCGCCTGCAGCAGAGGCGTCCACCGATCATCGCACGGGGATGGCTGCCAATGAGGCTGCGCTGGCTCGTCGGTTTGTGTGCCCTCATCGCCATGCCCTCCGGCGTCAAGGCTGCTGACACGGTGAAGTCCGCCGACACTGTGAAAGCTGCAGACACGCGGAAGTCCGCGCAACTGCCGAAAGCGCTGACCGTGCTGCGGCACGACAGGGGACGCGCCACGGGCCTGCCCTTGCCGCGCTATGTTTCGCTGAAGAGCGACCATGCCCGCATGCGCGTCGGCCCTTCGACGGATTATCCGGTGCGTTGGCTTTATACCGCGCCCGGCCATCCGATCGAAATCATCGAGGAATTCGGTAACTGGCGGATGGTGCGCGACGATGCCGGCGCGTCCGGCTGGATGCACGGCGCGCTGCTTTCGAGCCGGCGCACGGCCATCGTCGCACCCTGGCTGAAGGATACGGCCGCGCTGCGCCGCCGGCCCGCCGAAACCGCCGGCCTGATTGCCCGCATGCAGCCGGGCGTGCTTTTGAACGTGGCGCAGTGCACCGGCACGTGGTGCCGCGTGACGGTGCGGAACGAGGCGATGAGCGGCTATGTGGCGCAGAGAAAACTCTGGGGCGTCTACCCCCGTGAAGTGGTGAAATAGCAAGGCTGGCCGGACCGCAAGCGCCGGCCAGACTGCCCTCCGGCTGGCGGCTCAGTTCACCAATCCATGACGACCTTGCCGGAATTTCCCGAGCGCATGGCGGCAAAGCCTTCGGCGAAACCGTCGATGCCGATGCGGTGGGTGATCAGCGGCNGTTCACCAATCCATGACGACCTTGCCGGAATTTCCCGAGCGCATGGCGGCAAAGCCTTCGGCGAAACCGTCGATGCCGATGCGGTGGGTGATCAGCGGCGACAGGTCGAGGCCGCCCTGCACGAAGGCGATCATCTTGTACCAGGTCTCGAACATTTCGCGGCCATAGATGCCCTTCAGGTTGAGCATCTTGAAGATCACCTTGTTCCAGTCGATCTCGAAGCCCGTCGGCGCGATGCCGAGAATGGCGATCTTGCCGCCATTGTTCATCTTGTCGATCATGTCGCGGAAGGCCGGTGCAGCACCCGACATTTCCAGCCCGACATCAAAACCCTCGGTCATGCCGATGCGTTTCATCACATCGGACAGATTTTCGCGGGAGGCATCGACGACATGATCCACGCCCATCTTTTCGGCAAGCGCCAGGCGCACCGGATTGATGTCGGTGATCACCACCTTGCGGGCGCCGGAGCGCTTGGCGACCATGGCGCCCATGATGCCGATCGGCCCAGCGCCGGTGACCAGCACGTCCTCGCCGACAACATCGAAGGACAGCGCCGTATGCACCGCATTGCCGAAGGGATCGAAGATCGCGGCGATCTCGTCGGGCACGTCGTCGGGGATCGGCACGACATTGTCTTCCGGAATGCAGACATATTCCGCGAACGAGCCCGGCCGGTGGACGCCGACGCCCAGCGTGTTGCGGCACAGATGCCCCCTGCCCGCCCGGCAGTTGCGGCAGGTGCCGCAGACCAGATGGCCCTCGCCCGAGACGCGCGCGCCGACATGGATCTTGGTGACGGCCGAGCCGATTTCGGCAACCTCGCCGCAGAATTCATGGCCGACCACCATCGGCACCGGAATGGTCTTCTGCGCCCATTGGTCCCAGTTCCAGATATGCACATCGGTGCCGCAGATCGCGGATTTTTTCACCTTGATCAGCACGTCGTTCGGACCCGGCTCGGGCACCGGCACATGCTCCATCCACAGCCCCACTTCCGGCCGGGACTTGACGAGGGCTTTCATCATATTGGTCATTGTCTATGTCCTCACTCGAGCCTGTGGAGCAGACCCCTCACCAACTTCGGCCAAGGGTTCGTTGAAGCTCACCCGGCCTTCGTATCCTCTCCCGCAAGGGGAGAGGTAAACTCGTGGCACCGTCCTGCCTCATATGAGAAACGGCGATTGTGGCACCCTACCTCTCCCCTTGCGGGAGAGGATAGCAAGTCCGCGAGAGGCAAAGCCGATCGCTGGACGCGCTTGGTGAGGGGGTAAAAGCCGCCGCCTCAGATCACGCCCAGTTCCCGACCCACCTCCGCAAACACCGCAATCGCGCGCCGGACATCGGCCTCGCTGTGGGCGGCCGACATCTGGGTGCGGATGCGGGCCTGGCCCTTGGGGACGACGGGGAAGGCGAAGCCGACGACGTAAACGCCCTTTTCCAGCATCCGAGCCGCAAAGGCCTGGGCGAGCGTGGCATCGCCGAGCATGACCGGGATGATCGGATGGCCCTCGCCGGCCAGCGTGAAGCCGAGCTTGCCCATTTCGCTGCGAAACAGAAGGGCGTTGGCCTCGAGCCGTGTGCGAAGGGCATCGCCGTTGTCGATGAGGTCGAACACCTTGAGCGACGCAGCGGCAATCACCGGGGCGAGCGTATTGGAAAACAGATAGGGCCGCGAGCGCTGGCGCAGCCAGTCGACGACCTCCGCCTTCGCCGACGTATAGCCGCCCGAGGCGCCGCCGAGCGCCTTGCCGAGCGTGCCGGTGATGATATCCACCCTTCCCTCGACGCCGCAATATTCCGCCGAGCCGCGGCCATGTTTGCCGACGAAGCCGACCGCATGGCTGTCATCGACCATGACCATGGCGCCGTATTGTTCGGCGAGATCGCAGACCCCTTGCAGATTGGCGATGATGCCATCCATGGAAAAGACGCCGTCGGTGGCGATCAGCTTGAAGCGGGCGCCCTCGGCCTTCTTCAATTCCTCCTCCAGCGCCGCCATGTCGTTATTGGCATAACGAAAACGCTTCGCCTTGGACAGACGCACGCCATCGATGATCGAGGCATGGTTGAGCGCGTCGGAAATGATCGCGTCCTCTTCGCCAAGCAGCGTCTCGAACAGGCCGCCATTGGCATCGAAGCAGGAGGAATAGAGGATCGTGTCCTCCATGCGCAGGAAGGACGAGATGCGCGCCTCCAGCTGCTTGTGCTCCTCCTGCGTGCCGCAGATGAAGCGCACCGACGCCATGCCGTAGCCGTAGCGATCGAGCGCCCGCTTGCCGGCCTCGGCCAGTTCCTCGCTATCGGCAAGGCCGAGATAATTGTTGGCGCAGAAGTTCAGCACCCGTTCGCCCGAGGCGACCTCGATCTCGCCGGCCTG
>NZ_LMFA01000002.1 GCF_001426565.1 Rhizobium sp. Root482
CGGCCCAATATGGGCATCGGCGGCATAACACCCGCACAGAAACTGAAAATGGCCGCGTGAATTCTACTGCGGAGCCCCGTTAAAAACGGGGGGATTACCATTTCACCGAACCGTTCGTCAATAAGCATGAACACGCCTTTGACGTTGTCGAAATCATTTGACGCGTGCGCATACACCGCCGACAGAGCCTCGGCAGCGGTTTTGGCCTTTATCGCATAGACCTCAAACTGGCTGAAAATTCCAGGATGACTTTTCCGAAGGTCTTTGGGAAAGATTTCCGTTCGTTTTAAGCCGACATATCGAGCAACATCGTCAGATGAAGTGACGGCGATGAACTGGACCGTCATTTCGTCTTGGCGAGCTTTGCGAGGACAATCGCCGGAATGACCACATCCTTGAGATCATCATCGTCCAGGGTCGACAACGCTTCGAGAAAATTGATGAGTGCGTACTTGGTTGACCGTGTCGGAGCGCGGGCCTTCCTCTCGCTGCTTTCAGCAACGGTGGGCGATAACTTCGCAGGTTGGTCGAATGAATAATTCTTCGATGCAGGAATTACGCCGACCATCGCTTTTTTAGACGAATGCTGCACCACCGTCACGCGGTCGCTGAGTGTCGAGATGTACTGCTTCAGAGTCTGAGGGGTGATGATATCTCGATAGTCGCCAAGGCTGGGTGCCAGCTGGGATAGCAAGTACGGTGACTCTTCGTCATTCCAATACCTTTCGACCGCCTCGACGATCTTGTTGGCCAACGCTTTTTCCGCGCCTTCCGTGCCAGTCATGCTGCATCACCTACTATTTTCGCTTCAGGCTCAGAAATTGTTTGCGCTCGAACGTTTTCCAGGTCGTCAACGAGCTTTGCAGCCAGTAGCGTTCTGGTTGCAACAGTCCTATCGCAGAAACATTTGTTTTTCTAGCTTTTTCAACTGTGCGGTCCGGCGTTCTGACGGGTGGTAGGTCGAGGGAGCGCGCTGCTAATCAGGGACTGTCTGGGCCGAGGTCACACTTGCGCATGCTACAATCACACACCCGGCAGTGAGTATCGTTTTCATGCTGGCTCCGAATTCGACGACTAAGAAATCCTTCCCGAGCGTACTTAGCCGCCCAGCATCGGGCCGATCATAGCTCCGATACCTGCCGCTACAAGATTGCCTGTTGCGCCTTCAGCGATCACCTTCATCGACGTCAGGTGAAGCTGTCGTGTTGGACGAACAGGTAGGTCAGATTTCAATCAGCTTCAAAAAGACATTGGAGGCTTCAGGCCGTCGCAGCGGAAACCAGGCCTCCCCTGCTATGCTATATGCATTCGATTTTCTCTACCTTGATGGCCACGAACTCAGGTCGATGGAATATACATCGAGGTGGCACCTGCTCGAAGACGCACTCGATGGTATTCACATGCGGAAGATAATGGACAAGCTCGCGTGGAAACGGAAGTCGCCGCACCAAACCACGCCGCTGTCTCTTCTTAAGCCAGACATGACCCCGGAAGAGGTTCACGACGTGCTGTCCAGGTTCTACACCACAGAGGTTGATCTGGTTGAGCAGCATTTCACCGATAGCGTTGATCGCTACAATCTTGATGAGCAGGTTTGGACCACCTTCCATGAAGCGCTAAAATGCCATCGTGCCGGATTCTACCGAGCAACCGTTCGCCTTCTATTTCCGGAGATTGAACGTGGTGCCAGCGTCCAGCTTTACGGAGGAAAGCGAAAGCGAATTGCCAGCCTGCCGGAATTTGCGGACAAGGTGGGCCGACTTCCATTGGGCACGTTTCCACACGTCCAAACACCTTTGAACCTGTTCAAGACGCTTGAAGGCCACATGTACATGAGTGTGTGGGATGACGCGCCTCTTCTACAGGCTGCGGCTGATTCGGTGCCCAACCTTCATGCTGCCATCCACGGCTTCGTTGAATATAAAACCATGCCGCACAGTATGAACGCACTGATCATGGCTGATTTCATTTTCCGCTTTTTGGGTCGCTGAAATCTCTCCAGCGCCAAGTTGGAGAGGCCGAGTGACCCAGCGACATGCCGAACGCGTTATTTCTTCTAAGTTAAGTCGCGAAGCGAGGTGAAGCCTATCTGCAACATTTAGCTTGTTTGTCGAAGCATTCTCGCCATGATTGCAGTTGGCGATGGATGGAGGATTCTAGTGTTTTATCCAAAGGGAATGCACCCGGGCACAATTTGGCGAAAAGCCGATCTGCAATGTCACACGCCCCGTGATCGCTCATGGACAGGCAACGAAGCGTTGCCTGGCGGGTCAGACGCTACGGAACTCGCCAGAAAAGCCTGGGCTGGAAATTTCCTGACTGCCGCGAAAGGTAAAGGTCTCTCCATCGTGGCGATTACGGACCACCACGACATATGTCTGTCTAATTATGTGCAGGGACTGGCTGAAGCAGATGACGATTTCATTTTCTTTCCGGGCTTGGAGGTGACATGCAGCGACAATTCACAATGCCTCGTCATATTTGACCCGTTAAGCAAACCAGCTGTTCATTCCAAAGCTCTCGGACTGCTAACGAATGTCCTTCCTGCCGACCCTGCTGACGAGAAAACGTGTATTATCAGTCCGATATCGCAGACGATCTCAACCTTTTATGGGAACGTCGTCGCGGAAGAGCACCTTCGCGAAGCATGCTTGGTGTTTCCGCATTTCAGCAATCCCGAAGGTTCTCATAAAAGTTTGAATGAGGTTGGACACGCTCTACGCTTCGCTGCTCTGGGATGCGATGGAGTCTACATCGAGCGCCCGGTTGCCGAATTAGACGTTGTAACGTTGCAGAAGATCAAAGGGGAAATTCCCGATTGGGGCAGACGTCGAAAAGCTCTTTTGCCGACAGGAGACAACCGAAGCGCCGGATGGGAACGACTTGGTGTTCACGACTGTTGGATCAAGATTGGCGAGCCGACAATAGAAGGATTGCGGCAAGCCCTCCTGGCAGACGAGGCACGGATCGCACATGCAGCGCCGCATGAGCCCAGGGATCGAATATCTTCGATAGAAATCAAATCCACCCTCTGTGGCTCTGACTCGCTCAAGATTCGATTCAACCCAGGCTTTAACGCGCTGATCGGCGGACGAGGCTCAGGGAAAAGTGCAATACTGGAATACCTTCGCTTTGGTTTGGGCCGCACATCCACCGATCTTCCATCAACTGAGACTGCAAAGCCTAGAGAGCGAAGTGCAAATCTGATCGAGGATACCTTATCGGATGGAGGTTACGTCGAAATCAGTCTTGAGCGCGAAGGTATTGCCGAGAAATGGCGTCGCGAACTTACGAGCAGAGGCACGATTACCGTTACGGATGTGACGGGTAGCACGTCGCAGCTGACACTGTCGGACGCCCAACAGAAATTTCCCGCTCGCGCCTTCGAGCAAAAGGGCTTGTCCTCCACAATGAATGATCTAGCAAGTGCGGCGGATCAGATCACTGGGATCGCTGCAGCCGAAGAGGTTGAGCAACGAAGAGAGATCGAGAGAGACATTAACACGGCCCGACGATCCGTCACCTTAGCGCTTCAACAAATCGCAGCTTATTGGCAATTACAGCTTGATGTTCAGCGTAAGACGGCACTTCTTCAGGAAACGCAACTTCGAGCGAACAACGTCGCGGACCGCCTGAAAACGGAAGGCGTGAGCCAGGAAGCTCTCGATGTAATCGATAAGTCACCTCAATATTCCAGTGGCGCAGCCCTTTTGCAGTCAGTCGAGACTGCGATTGCCTCTGGTAAATCCATTGTTACCGACTTGTCGCAGAAATTGCTAGGTGAACTCCCCGAAGTCACGCTCGATGCGGAGCTACCGATTGTCGTTGATCTTCGAAAAAGCGTCGCTGACACGAAAGAAGCGATCCAGAAGCGTCTTCAGGATTGCCTAGCGGACCTAGAAAAACTTGCTGCGACAAAAGATGTAGCCAAGACAGAATTCGGTGAGCTTCAACGCGTTTTCAAGGAGAAATTTGATAGCGCAGTCACTGAGCAGGAAAAGCACAAGGCAATCATCGACGAAAACTCCCGCTTGGTAATAGCATTGGAGGCAGCGAGAAAAAGTGTGGCCGCTGCGGAAAAAGCTATGCGAGATGCTGCGGGGGCAGTCGAGGCGTTAACGAAAGCAAGGCAAACACTTCTGGATAACCTTGCCAGACGCCGACAAATTCTTGTTGCAGCGGCTGACAAGGTTGCCGGGCACTCCAGCAACGTTCTTAAGGCGCGGGTTAAGACCGACTCCACTCCGGAGGAATACGTCGCATCAATTTCGGCGCTCCTGGCGGGTAGCCGAATATCTGATAGCGCAGAGAAGTGCGGAACGTGGATTTCCGAGGTACTGAAGTCGAACGCCGGGGGGTGGACTTCCATTGGCGATCAGCTTCTTGAAATCTATCGTGAAAAGATCATGGCTGGCTCCCCTCAGGAACCCGGCACCGCATTATCGAATAAAATCGGCGACCTCATTCTTGGCCAAGAAAGGCTGACGTCATTTGCAGCGAGTAAGGTATACAACGCATTCAACGATGCATCCCTCGGCGCGATCCTCTCGGCTTGCCCCCGTGATTTCATCGTTCTCACTTACGTTGACGCAAACGGTAAGAACATTCCATTCGAAAGGGCTTCAGAAGGTCAGCAAGCGTCGGCACTTCTGGAATTGCTGCTAAGCCAATCGGCCGGAACACTCATCATTGATCAGCCGGAAGATGATCTCGACAACAATGTCGTTATGCGGATTGTCGAACTAATCAGGTCGTCCAAGAGCAACCGACAGCTGATATTCGCAACGCACAATCCGAATATGGTCGTCAACGGCGACGCAGACAAGATTGTTGTGCTGGCGAGTACCCCGATTGATCCACGCCCCGGTTCTGAAAGACCCCGTGTCTCCATCGAAGCGGACGGTGCGATAGAAACAGATGTCGTGAAATCTTCTATCACCCAGGTAATGGAAGGTGGCGAAACAGCGTTTGATCTGCGTCGACGCAAGTACCGGTTCGGCTCAGCATCCAATTAAGCACTGTAAGCGATGTGCCACGAGCACCTGTGAAAGACTAGAGATTCGTGGCACTTCACGTCACACCTCAGGATTTTTGACCAGTACAGTCTGGTTCGGCCCTGGCGACCGATAATGAATGTTATTGGACACCAGGGACTTGGGATGGCGAATATAAGGCGTTGGAAGCTAAGCCGAGTTGCCTTCACTTACCGCGCTGAACCGCTGGATAACACAGCCTCGCCATGAATTGATCGCGGAGAAGCGTCTCAATTCCGCGTCGGTGCAGTCTCTGCGATGAAATCAATCGTTCTATCCCAGGAACCCAAATGGAAACCAAAGGATAATCGCGCACCCCAGATCAACGAAATCAAATCTAAAGCAGCTCCGAGCGGACCAGAAATGCCGTCGACCATTTCGGTGACAAGAAAGGCATCGGGATAATGGTTTCCGGACAAATGGGCGATGTATCTATTTCGGTGTTGAGTTTTCAGAGTGCCGATTATCTTCCGGTAATCTTTCACTCCGTCGGCCAACTTCTTCTTCATGACAGATTCGACTCCTGAGAGTTGCCCCAACACCTTGTTCGCGGCGTGGAAGCTGAATCGCGATTTATCGTCATCGAGGTTGCAAAGCCGCAATACCACCTCGTTTGCCAATGCTCGAAGCGAGGTCAGCTCCTCCAACAGGAATTCTCGCGTCTCGGTTGCAAGGCGATGAGACAGGTTTTCAATTTTTCTTTTGAAGCACCAAGCCGCAACGTACGCTTGGTAAAGCTCATTTTTCATAGGCTGAAAATGTTCTTTCTGAATTACATCTAACATCGCTCTTTCTCCCTCATACGCACACCATCGCCTTATGACGCTGCAATCGATATTTACATTTAAGGAGCGGTCCTTTCAATTAGGACGCGAATGTTACAAATCCCGCGTTGCAGAAAGGAGCTTGAATGGCCGATACCGCTGTCAATAAGGCGCTTTTGATAATCGGGAAATGCGCCGATGCAAAAAAACTCCGCCAGATTGCTGCCAATGCCCGAGAACGCGGCCAGATATCGGTGGCTCACGCCGCCGCCCTTCGCCTCTACGAGGTTCTGCCTTCAGAAAAACCTGGCACGCTGGAGCATGACGTATGGAAGAGTATCCACGCCCTGGGGGATACGCTTACGAAGGAACGGGGCACAACAACGCGCCTAGGCCGCACTCGCCCGAAGATCGCTCGCGTCGGGGAGCTGGACATTAAAGATTTGATCATGCGCAAGGAACCGTCGGAAGGCTTCTTTATGCTATTGGAACGACAGATGCCCGAACTGACGTTTGAAGCCGTAGCACTCAGGCATCCTAATCTGAAGCAGCGGTCGTCGAAGCTGCTGAGGAGAGGCTCCCGGCTGCCGGTATTTCGCTTTGAACAAACTAGGGCTGGACAAAGCTGGGGGTTGTAGTGAGTAATTTTCGACGCTCCGGCCACTATCGGACAAATTCGTCCGGCACGACATTCTGGGTGAGCAGTCATGATGTAAGTCGCGAAGAATGGTCCCACGGAGGAGCATCCGGTCGCCCCAGGGAAATCCTGCTGTCGTACAAAGGTACAAGCTACGGCGTAACCTATCCCAACGCGCGATGCCCTGTCTGCAAGGAACATGTCTTCTTCTTCGCGGCTCACAATGGCGGCCGCGTCTTTTTCGACCCACCACTTGGTCCGCCTTGGCCCAAGCACCCATGCACGATCTCTGAGGCCGCGACTGTCTCCAAAACAACCGTCGCGGAGGATACCTACTCAGCGCTCTCCGAGGCGGAGAGCCTTACATACGAAATCTACCCTCAACTGACCGGTTCTGTGATCGTCCTCGAAGTAGACGGGCAGGAGAAAGCCTACTCGACGACCTACGAGTTCGACCAACCTCACATAGATCGCGTCTGGCCGATCAGGAATTCCCGGGGTACCGTCACCGCGCTCTCGCTTTTGACCTTCGAATTCGAGCCCGTAGAATTGCCGGTGCGCGCAAGGCGACTTCCAACACCGATGACCCAGTCGATCCGCCGAAAGCTCGCGTTGAAGGCGCTGGACAGAATTCCTGCGTTGATGAGGAACATCAACTCTGGATCATCCAACACATCGGATGACCATTTCTTTGCAGTAGGGGCTTATATTACAGTGGCCGGGGATGACACGGCGATTTTCATCCCCATTCCGGTAGATCACAAGGTCGAGTGGACGGAGGAAGAGCGGGGGTCGATCCGGGAATACATGTATGAGAGCGCCAGCGAAGCGTTAGCAGCTCTGGCTCAGCGAAGAACCGCGAGACCTCGGTTAGCGCCTCGACCCATAGTCGTGTTTTGTTTGGATGACTGCATCGGGATGTTGAGAAATAATAACACGTACGAGCTTGGTCTCGAATACGGAGATGATCTGGCCCTCAATGAATCTTGGCGTCATCCGAAACCTTGGCTCGGCTCGTTACAGGCTAGGATCGCGTGGATCGACGCCTTTTCCACCGAGAACTTCGCAATGCCAGATGGCAGGATCACCATCGCAGAGGCTTTCGAGTTGGAGGCCGAATTCTGCACCAGCATCTGGCCTGCTAACGAGCATGGTAGGTGGCGGAAAATTCAGGAGGTGACAACAAAGCTTGGAATAGGTGAGCAGTTTCAGGCGCTAGTAGGCAGTTTGCGCGGACGAGGTTGGTTGCTCGCTTCGCGTGATGAATTTGATTTGCCGCTCACGCACGAACTTGCATTTGCCCGAAAGACAGGGGACGCATCGCCTCGCTTTCGCTTGCTGCTGTCACTGTGTTCCACCGCAGGGCTTGCTATTATCGCTGGGTGGGCTGAGGAGAGCCAAGCGGCAGAGGAGTTCCTGGTACACCTCAAAACGGACGAGAAGTTGACTGCGCTACTTAAAAAGCTCGGACAAGATTAGCTTCTGTATCGAATCTCCTCACACTTCATTCTCACAACGGCCAACAGACCGGTGTTTAAGTGCAGCGGTCCAAGCAAGCAGCCCTTCGTCGGTCAATCTGATCTCGTCATCAGAGATTTTTCTGCCCGGCGGTCTAGCGATGATATAGCCCCTGGCAGCGAGTTTTTTAACTGTCTCCGGATCGCACCATCTGATTAAAGAAGAATAGGCTATTTGATCGACACCTATTTCAGTCAAAGTTCTGAGCGTAAAGGCTTCCCGATAGTTCAGTGGCGGCCAGATCGGCTCGAACGGATCAAGAGTTACGTTTGTACCGCCTCGGCTTGGTTGGAAGCCGTTGTAAGCGGAAGCAGGCTGAACGCGCGTGATCGTTCCCGAGCACTCATGCTCGATTATCACGTCGTATTCATTTGCAACTTGCGCCATCGCGGCAAGATCGGCCGGACTTTTTTGCAGGCTCTTCAATGGTTTTCGACGTCCAAGGAATTCAGTTATAGAACACGTCACGCTACGCGAACCGATGCCATATGTAGCAGCCGCCCTCTCCTCCGCCTACCCCTCTTCAACCAAAGCAGCCTGATCCGGTCGATAGTGATAGCGAGAAATCGAGCCATCCCGAATCCGTTCGACAGCTTCATCAATCACGAACAACGGAACCAGAAACCACTCGCGTGGTACGACGGGCTTCCCGAAGCGGTCCTTGATCTCCATATCGAGTCGAGCCGCCCCAAACACTCGATGGATCAAGTTTTCGAGCTTAGTGCGGCTAATGTTGAAAAGCTCGTATGTCGCGACGATTTCGACGTCTGCCAGGAGGAAGGTTGCGTCAAATTTCGCATTGGCGATCCTGCGCTCGACACTGCCTCCGGTAACTCCGATCTTATGGATGAGATCACGGTTCTTGGCGACAAGAGGATTCTCGGACTTACTGCGCAGGACATAGATTTTTCCGCTGGCCAGATCGCCATCATCGGTTTCGTCGGCAAACAACGGACCAGCAGTCGCCTCCGTGATCCTTCTGCCAGTATCATCCTTGTAGAGGGCACGTTGAAGGGACCGGAGCAGGATATTGCTCTCAGTGCCATTGGAGTAGATGGCACGTAGTCTGGCATCAGTTTCGCCATTTGGCGCTTTGATCAGCTCACCTACCTCCGCCACATAAACTGTCTGGCCGCCCAAGACGAAGAACTGCCCAGCGGTGATTTCAGCTTTGAGAAAGCCCGCGTCTTTGACGAAGGGTCTCGTAGTCCGCGCACCAGATTTGAGGTCGGCCTGCACCTGGTCAAAAAGAGGCTTGAAAGTGTCAAAATCTTCACAGCGCTCCCTGTTGGCAATTTCCTCCGCCGCGCGTTTTTCCGAGATCGAGCGAACGTGCGTAAGCGTGGTTATCTCGGAAACGGCTGCTTCAACCCCCAATTCCGCGAGAAGTGCGTCATCATCCAATTCTTCGAGTTCGGCATCGGTCATCACTTGCTGCATCTCCAGCAAGCCTTGGTAATCAATCGGCTCAACGATTGAGCGGGAGCTTTCGAACTGACGTATCCGGTCCAGCCGCACAGCGTAAAGCCGCTCGAAAATATCAGCGCTTTCTCCGTGATGTGGGAGACGCTTATTAATTTCGAAGAACCGCTGGATTTCCTCGAACCCGGCTACGATACGCTCCTCCTTGGGCGTGCGACTGCTGGTCCGTTTCGCTTCCACCTCGACGCCGAGTTCGGCGAGCAACGCATCATCGTCGTCGCTAAAATCAGCCATTTGCGGCCTCCGCCTTCATCCGAGCGAGAAACGCGACCCCTTCCGCCATTCGCCGCTCCCATGGGTCGGCCGACGTCAACGATGGAAGCCTATTACGCTCTGACTTGAATTTTACGGCCCGACGAGCCAGGTCACGAGCTTCTTCCGGTGTCATCTGGACTTTCTTGCCGGTGATGATCGCTTGGACCTGCTTTAAGCGTTCCTCGTTCATCTCCTTCGCAAGGATTTTGTAGGCCTCGCCGAAAGGATTGATAGTGTCAATTAGGTCGATGTCGAGTTCGAGAACACTCAATGCAATTTTTCGAATTCCGTCGATCAGAGCGGTATTTCCGGACTGAGGTTGCTCTTCATTAGGATTGAGGACGGCTTTCGCTTGCTGCGTGAGGTTGAGGGCAGCGATAGCGTGCTGGCGGACCGCCTCCTGGTCGTCTTCCGTGAGTGAGGGATACTTTTCTTTGATGATTTTACCAAGCCGGACCTGAGTGAGTTCCTGCGGGACTAGCTCATCATCGAACAATCCGCGTTCAATTGAAGACCGGTCTTGGACAAAGGCCGCGATTACCTCGTTGAGGTCCTCATGGCAGATACGCTCGGCTTCCTTGCTTTGAGGCTGCGCCAAACCCTTGATCTCGACTTGAAATTTCCCAGTGTCGTGGTTGAAGCCGACGTTGCATTTATCTTCTTGATATCCGCCCTCGCCGTAATCGAACCCATCTTCCGGACCAGACGCTTTCGCTTTCGGCGTGAAATTGAACCGAGGAGCTAGGACCTGCTCCATCAGCAAGCTCGCTGCGATTGCCTTCAACATGTCGTTGACTGCTTCTGCAACACTAGCTTCTGACGCGTCCGGTTCCGCTATGAGGTTGGTGAAGCGAGCTTGGGATTTCCCAGGCGCGTCTCGGGTCGCTCGACCAATGATCTGAACAATTTCAGTCAGGCTCGAACGGTAGCCAACGGTCAGTGCATGTTCGCACCAAATCCAGTCGAAACCTTCCTTCGCCATCCCGAGCGCGATGATAATGTCCACGTGGTCGCGATTGTTCTTCTGGGTGGCGTCCTTCAACGCCGCTGACACGCGGTCGCGCTTCGTCGCATCGTCGTCCACCAGGTCCGCAACCTTTAGAATTCGGCCACTAGCGGTCTTCACGAGCTGGAAGCCAGTCACCGGGTCCGCTCCCTGCCACTCACCCAACTCTTCGATTATATGTTCTACTTCCCTGATTTTATCCTTGGTGCTTTCGCGCGAATTGACAGAAGGGATATGGATGATCGTCTTCTCGTCGGGGTCGAGCACCTTCAGGATGTCATCCGAATAGGCATTGGCGTAAAAATAATAGCCAATGTTCAGCGTCTTCAGGTATTTATATCCGTTCAACTGCTCATAGTAGGTGTAGGTGACGCTTTTGAACTTTTCCTCATCGGTCGGCATCAGTACGGGCTCAGCATCACCTCTGAAATAAGAGCCGGTCATAGCGACGACATGAACCTTGTCGCGTGCCAGTAGTTCAGCCAGTTGTGCGCCCAAACGGTTATCCGGATTTGCGGAGACGTGATGAAACTCATCGATTGCGATCAGGCAGTTGTCGAAGCGCTCGATACCGAATTTCTCGACCGCATTGCGGAAAGTCGCGTGAGGGCAGACGAGGATAGGGTCGTCACTATTAAGAAAGACACCAACCGATTCAGCCTTCCCGCCATCAGAGCCGGGCGCATTGCAGAGGTTCCACCGGGGCTCGACCGTCCAATCCGTCCAAAAGCCGAACTTCGACAGAGGTTCATCCGCGAAGCTAGAACCAATTGATTTTTCCGGCACAGTTATAATCGCCTTGCGGACGCCCTGGTTGTGCAGCTTGTCGAGCGCGATAAACATCAGGGCTCGACTCTTTCCCGAGGCAGGTGGCGATTTGATCAGGAGGTACTGCTCACCCCTCTTCTCGTATGCGCGCTCCTGCATGACGCGCATGCCTAACTCATTCGGTTTGGTTGAGTTGCCATTCTGGGCGTAAGTGACCGAGACGGACGGAACAGACTTCTCGAAGCTCATACTTATGCCTTCATTCTTATGTTGCTGGACTTTGCGGATTTTCCAGAGATCATCTTTGTGTAAAGCTCAAAGAGCTTTTCCAGTCTTTCGGTGTCATTCCTGAAACGACGGCCGATGTAGACGCCTTCCAGTACGTCGTCGTTTCGTTCATGCGCTGCCTTCAGGTCGGGCGGCATGTTGTCGGGATCATAAAGGTCAGCGATGGTAGCGGGAAAATGGGCCTCGCGTGCCAATAGGATGTCTTCAGCGCAGCGAGTAAGATCAGCTTTGTTCTTATCTGTCAGGGTGGGAACTGGAAAAGTGTTCCAGCCCAGTGTGTTGGAGTACGAGAAACGCATCTCCAAACGAACGCAGACGGCTCCAATCCACACCCAGTGCAATCGCGAGGCGATAAGCGCCATGTTCCATAGGGGAGCGTCAAACATAGCGTAACATTTGTTTGACATGATTGTCCCAGGCGGAAGTAGTCCACATGGGAGATAGTCTCGATTTTCTGAGCTTATCGCAGGAATTGCAATAATTACCTCGTCACCTGTTTGACGAACCTCTCCGAAACGGTATGGGACCTCTGATAGCATCTTCGTGGTAGGCCGATCTGACTTCAAACGCTGAGTGCGTACGGCCTCAAATCGGTCATGCAACCAAGCATTTTTGTTTGCCTTCTGGTAGTCGCTTTCGGTCACCCAAATGCAACGGCGCTCTTGGCCTCTTATGAATTCCTGAGAGCCCACGAATTGCCTTATGAACCGAGGGGCAACGCCTTCAGTTGCGACAGCATCCTCTGCATCGGCCAAAGACAAGAGTAGATGTCCACCTTCGTTTGGCATGTTCCCGAAGCTCATATCGTTGCCCGAGGCAAGAGGCTTGGATGACGGCTGGACCACGACGTTTGGCCCACTGATAAGGTACGGATTGATGTTCTCTGCTGTTTTGAGAACGGTCCCGCCCTGACTATCAACCGAGTAGAGATACCTGACCACAGATGGTTTATTAGTCAGCCCTACAATAACAACGGTAACGCCAGCGTTATGGCTT
Source organism: Rhizobium sp. Root482 (assembly GCF_001426565.1). Lineage (GTDB taxonomy): Bacteria > Pseudomonadota > Alphaproteobacteria > Rhizobiales > Rhizobiaceae > Pararhizobium. The sequence continues at coordinate 12,748 of NZ_LMFA01000002.1, forward strand.
GCAAGATTCGCCCATTTGAAACTTGTGTAGGCGAATTGGATTTCGTGGTCCGTGCCCAATATCAGCTTCCAAAGCGTCTCAACCTGTCGGCCTTGGCATATCGAGTTTGTCGAAACCAGCGCCGTTGCAGCACGAGTGGCAACCCCGTAATCTGCGGCTTTCATGAACCAACCAGCGACGTAGTCGAGGGACTTCCAATTGTTCGTCCGCCCCTCGAAAATGCGGCGTAAGTCGTCCTTCTGTTCGGCAGTTTGCCATTGGCTGCCGAGATAGGGAGGATTCCCGCAAATGTAGGTCTCACCGCCTTCATTCTCGAAGTCGATTTCTGCCTGATTAAGCGGCGTCCCGAATAAATCGTCGCTTCGGATTCTGACGCCGGTGCCCGTCGGAGCGCATAGCAGCAGCCAATCCAAGCGTAGGGCATTGCCGCAGGTGATCCAATTATTGGAGTCCAGCGGAAGAAACTCTGCGAGAGCTTCTTTTTGTCCCCTGTAGAGCACGTCACACTGGTATTCGGCGATTATCAGCGCGAGCCGCGCGATCTCAGCCGGAAAATCGCGTATCTCGATGCCTCGGAAGTTCGTAAGCGGAATTTCTGTTCGACGCTCTGGCTCCCCTCGCCTACTGTTAATTTCGGCCTCGATTTCGCGCACCTGTTTGTAGGCGATGACCAGGAAATTACCGGAACCACATGCCGGGTCGAAAACGCGAATCTTGGACATTCTGCTACGGAGATTGAGCAGTTTGCGCGGATTGTCACCCGCCTCCTCAAGCTTCTCGCGAAGATCGTCGAGAAAGAGAGGGTTGAGGACCTTCAGAATGTTGGGCACGCTGGTGTAGTGCATCCCAAGGGAGCCACGCTCATCGTCGTCCGCGACGGCTTGGATCATCGACCCGAAGATGTCTGGATTGATCTTCCGCCAGTCCAGGCCGCCGATATGCAGGAGGTAGCTCCGGGCGATCTTGCTGAAAACCGGGACCTCAGTCGACCCCGAAAACAACCCGCCGTTTACATATGGAAACACGCTCGCCCAGCGCGGCACATTGGTATCCGCCCGATCCTCCGGCCGAGTATTCATTGCCTTGAACACGCCCTCGATCACAACGTGGGTCTCAGTCGGGGCCTTGCTTGTCATCTGCTCAACCGTCGAGGTGAACAGGGTCTCTTTTGTGAAGATGTCTGTATCTTCGGCAAAGAAGCAGAAAATGAGCCTTGCCATGAAGTGATTCATTTCGGGGCGACGCGCAGATGTACTCCACTCAGGATTGTCCTTTAGCAGCTCAATATACAGACGATTCAGGCGACCCGTAGCTTTGATGTCAAAGCTGCTTTCGCGGATTTGCTTGACTGTCGATATGCCTGCAAGGGGAAGGAAAAAGCCAAAAAACTCGGGAAAAGTGGAAAAATCACAGACGATGACTTCGCCGGAGTTCAAGTCCTCGGCTTGGAACTCTGCGCCATCAGTCGAGAGAATGAACTTAGCTTTGGCTCGCGTCGTAGCGGGGCTGGCCTTCAGCAGGTTAAGGGTCTCCGAAACCGTGCCCGGCGGCGCAACCTTTAGATGAATGTTGGTGGTCTGCAGGACGCCCCCGACGTCGGATTTATTGGTGTCGCCGCTCCTCAGGCGGCGGATCGTTGTATCTTTCGCTCCGAAGGCTTGCAGGAACGAGAACGGAAACTCTGCGGCGTCGAAGGGTTCCTGAGCAAGTGCCGAGATAGCTTCTTCGATTTCAAAAGCGTTCAACCCACTCTCCCTAGGTACGCGATGCAGGACCAACGACGATGAATAAAGACTGGCCGCCCTTTAGTCATCTACTTCTATTACCTGGGATATGGGTTCTCCAACACTGAATGCCGCGATGCGTCCCCTGAGCGACCAGAACAATAATTGGTGCCGTCGGAAAACTGGATGCAACCCAGAGGCAATGATATACCCGGTGTCGAAGCAGGGGGAAATGATGAGCAAGTCCGTCTTTGTCAGCCACGCCACCAAGGACGCTGCCATTGCTGCCGAAATTGTTGAGCTTATAGAAGATGGCATCGGTGTCCCAGAAGTCGAAATATTCTGCTCATCGCTGGATGGCTATGGAATTCCCACCGGAAAAAACTTCGTCACGTTCATGAAGGAACAGATGCTTGAACCGAAGGTCGTCATCCTTCTGCTAACCCCAGCATATTTCGAGAGTAAGTTTTGCCTTAGCGAACTCGGCGCAGCATGGGTGAAATCACACTACATTTTTCCAATATTGGTCCCCCCTCTCGGGTATGACGACGTCAGAGATGTTCTGTTGGGGACGCAAGTGTCGCGGATCACAGACGACATCAAGTTCAATGAGCTGCGCGATCACCTTATGAAGGAGGTCCTGCTCGACGCAAAGTCATCCACGAAATGGGACGTCAAGCGCAGAGCGTTTCTGGCGAGCATCGATCCGCTTGTCGCTAGGATGTCGGGGCCGACAATGGTGCCGACAGAGAAACTTCAGGTTATGGAGGCGAAACTTGCTGAAGCTCACAGTGAGCTTGATGCGAGCGAGCAGGAGATCGCGAACCTCAAGACGCAGTTGTTAGATATGGAACAGTTGAAGGATCGAAAGGCTGTTGCTGAGCTGAAGGCGTCCTACCGAGGAACCTCCAGTGCAGATGTCACGGGCCAATTCGATGAAAAGGTGGAAGCGGTACGCACGGCGCTTAATGCTTTACGTGTCTATCATGAGGTCAAGGTTTTCCTCATGAGCGATCACTATGAGAAGCCATACAGGGCAATAGGTCGCGACCGAGATGAATTCGACGAAGCTTCGCGACGCGGTTTCCTTGAAAACGGCGAATTTCCGCAGCCGAATTGGGAATCGCAAAAGATGCGAAAGCTAAAGGACGCCCTGCGGGAAATTGACGAGTTCGCGGTTCGTGAAGCTAACGCCCTTCAAGATGCTGCTGACGCACACCCTGACCTTTTGATCGAACCGTTCACCCAAGACTTTTGGGAAGCATATTATTTTTAGAACGTGCAGCCGAAGGACGACGCCAAGCTGCGCGACAGCCTTAGTAGTCTCGATGCGGTAGCAGCGCGTGCGTTCTGTCGCACTGATTTTCCTTCTCAAGGGACTTCGGTACATTGGCCTCGCAATGTCGAGAGGCTATTTGGACCTCGCTCCCGTTTACAACCACGTTCGACCGCTGGCCTTCGCAAACCCAAGCACTATCGAACCTAGCGGTAGCATACTTACCTTGGATGTTGATCGTCGCGTCGCCTAGATACGCTCCACTAAAGTCGAGCCGAGATGCATAAAGCTCCGATTGCTCTTCATCCGACGAAGAAGCGTCGCCGTCGGACGTGGAAATGACGGTTGCGCCTTCAAGGTCAGCCCGCGTGAAATCGACGTCGCCATCAAAGCTAACGTTTCTCAGACGAGCACCGCTCAAACGGGCGTCTTCAAAGGACGTGTTCCGAAAAGATGCTCCGTCAAATGATGACTGCTGTAGGCCTGCGTTCTTGAAGCTTGCCTCTTCAAATGAGCTTGCATCAAATGAGGCTTCTTGCCCTGCTATATTGTCGAAGTTGCCGTCTAGGAAGGAAGAGCCCTTTGCCTGCACGCCCAGAAACGTGCCGCAGTCGAAGCGTGTTTTTTGGTTGGACATATGGCGTAGGGAGGCATACGCAAAATTTGAGGAGCTGAGATTGACGTTATAAAGGTAGGTACCATCCAATACCGAGTCACCGAGGTTGGTAAAAGCAAGTTCCGCCGCCGAAATCCGGCCCCGAACAAAGCGTAGATAGGGTAATTGGACACCTACCTGCCCGGGATCATCGGCAAGTTTCAGGCCGCTAAGGCCGATCTGTTCACCGGTACTGTTGGTAAGAAGCCCATCGCCGTCCCACCCCAACCAGCATCTGGGGGTGTAGTCATCTTCTGCGGTCTGGAACAGGAGGTCCGATATGGGGCCTGCCCCGCCGCCGAAGCAGTCTTGAGTGTTCAGAAATTCGATGGCCTCTCGCCTGCCAAACCCCCCTGCCTGCTTCATGGCGAGGAGCTGCCAAGCGTTGAACGTCCGAGATTCTCGCTGGCTGCTCAGATCGGTCCAGTACGCAAGCAGACCGATCACCAGACCCAGCACGGTAAGTGCGTTGAGCAATCCAACAGCGGGCGGATTCGAAAGTGAATTCAGCGCCCGCTTTATGATCCCCGAGCTTTCCCGTGGCTCCCATTCTTTGTTTCTTATGGCAGCAAGAATCCGCCGTAACTCTCGCTTATGATCCATACTCGCCCCTAGCAATCACTTGGCCTGGCTGATATTTCCCGCCCCCTGGCTGGGCCCGACCGCGCTGCGAAGCTGACATTGGTCAGCCGATTCGGAAAGGGTGGGGCAGCATCTCGCGAATTATCGACCTGCTGGCTGCCAGACAACGGAGCCAAAGGTGATCACCCAGGTCCAGGTCCACTGGATCGAGGTACATAAGAGCCTGCTGACGTGGTCGGCCGAGACCGTCTACGGAACGACATCCGTGACCGTGAAGGACCTGATGAAATTTGCTGACCAGTTGGCCCGGGCCGGTGCCGATTGCCGCAGCAGGCTGGATGCGGTCAAAAGGATTGTCGAAGGGCATTAAGGAGCCCGGCTTTCCAGGCTCCGCATGCCTATCTCGACTCGATCTTACAAAGCCTAAGTGTTCTGACTGGTTCAGGCGTCGGCTGATGTTTGAGCAACCAGTTCTGCATCCACTCCATGGTGGACGGATAAACATTGCTCGGCAGCTCGTAGATATCGAATTCGACGACCTGGTTATGATCGGATGCGTCGGTATTGATCCGGCAATTGTAACGATCCTCGTGCCAATCGATATCGGTGTAAGAGAACTTCTGCAGTGAGTAGAAGCAGTGGTCGTTGTCGCTCAGACAATAGATGACATCGTCGTCCGTCTGGCCCCATGTCTCGATCTTCAATCGGCCAGGACGCGTTGCGATAAACCAGCTTTGGGGTCTCGTCATCGTGTAACCCTCAGCAATTTTGATACATTCGGACGACGTCGATCAGGTAGTCGAGTGGGTCTTTGTCGAGCCACCTTTCGATTTTCCCAGCATCCAGAGCCGCAATCTCATCAGGAATTCTGAAGAATGCGATATCGATGATATGTGGCCATCTGGTCGTCTCATACGTCGCGCCGATTCCGGACTCCGGCTCGGTGCGATAGCCACGGGTTTCCATCAGCTCTCGAATGACTTCATACTGCGAGGGTGCTTTGCCGAGATACCCTTTTGCAGCCGAATAGCCGACGAGCGTTCCTTCGACCTTCCGACTGTAGCCTAGTGACCAGTGATATGGCCGTTCCGTTTCTGGGATGTCGGAGATCGTCTCTGGATCGAGAATCGTGACCCGATGGAAATCTGATTTTCTAAGCCTAGCCATGGTGCACCCTTTCACGCGGTACTTGAGGTGCAGCCCAATTAGTGAACGGGCGAGTCCATTACGAATCAGAAATTGGTTTTTTTTGCGCAACAGGAAAAAGGCCCCGTTTCCGGAGCCTCTTTTTCATTTCAGCGCAGACGGCCGTTTGAATGCGGGTCGAGGCGGTGGCGCGCGTCGCGGTGCTGGAGCCGTGGCTACTCGTGCGGATGCCGGAACGGCTGCAGGCTCCGGCTGTGTCGGTGCCGTCGGGCGATCACCATAAGGTCGGACTTTGATTTTGCCGGACGCCAGCATCTTTTCCATGGCCCTGTTGAGCGATGAAAGGAAACGCTGATGCTCAATTGATATGCCGCTGGATTGGGTGTTGGCTATAAGAGGGATTGGCTTTTCATGCTGCAAACTCCTCTACAGCCTGGGCGCGGATGTATGTTTCGAGCAGGCTGATCTTGAAGCTGTCCGGCTGAACTCCAAAATTGTGTCGGCCCACCTCGCTGATCATGTCAATCAATCGATACTCGTCACAGCCCATCACCGAACAAATCTGCTTCCTCGCGAGCTTGCCAGAATGGATAATCTTTCGGAGTTGAGAGCGGACACGCTGTTGCTCCGAGATCACGATATCGGTTGCGAACCGGTCATATTTAATCGGACGCCGCTGGATATATCCGCCTTGCATGTCGGCCAGGAACAGGGCTTCAGGCACACGGTTGGTTGCGCCCAGGAATTCTCCGGCCTCGTCGTAGATGTCGACGATTTTGGAATAGTTTAGGACGGACAGATCACGGAAGGTTACCTCAGTGATCAGCTCCAGCAGTTTCTGCGACGGGATCACGCGGGGATCGGCAGGCCCGCACCATCCATCGACCGTGCGGCGAGATACCTCCAGGTCCTGCGCCGCGCTGTCGCGACAGTCACCGTGCTCACTCAGCCGACCGATGTAGTATAAGGTGCGATCTTCGATTTCCTTCTTCGTCAATGTCAACATTTTCGCCATGTTTATCTCCCGTCAGGCGTTGGACATAGAGAAGTCTTTGGCGGGAATTTTATGGGCGCAGGTAGGCTGTGTGAGCGTAATCGGGGTGACACTTAGCGAGTGCTGGTGTCGTCAACTGAATATATTTTTCATGATGTGTGATTGCCGCGCTGTCATTTGTGAAATGCGCCGCCGGAGCCAACGATTTCTTCAGTTCCTCGAAGAATTGGGAAATGACGAAAATGAGATTTCTGATGGCACTGATAATGGCAATGGCCAACCTCGCGAAGGGTAGTGTGGCCGGGCTGTGGAGTTTCGCGGACTGGTGCTGGCAGACCGCGTGGTCGTGGCTGCCAGGTGGCGGCGGTGGTGGAACCGCAATGCCGCCTAAGACACTCGACCTACCGGATATCGACGAAGCCCACGACGCTAAGGAGGCAGCAGCAAATCAGCAGAAGGCAGCAGACTATATGCTGTCGTCGCCTGAACGCGTCGTGCTGGCCTGGGCACGTGCAACCAAGGATGAAAGGGACTCGATCCCTTTGACCAGGCTTTCCACCGATCAAATCGATTGGCTAGAGGTCCGCCTTACCGACGATCAGATCAAAATCCTGGCCGACGAAAAGTCGGAGTTCCGGGTAGCCGCAGCTCTTGCCGGTCAGGAAGACTCCATTCCTGGGCTGCCTAGCGTGCCCCTTAAGAGGAAAAAATCCGGACCTGATTTAACGGACCGGATTTCGGATTTTCGAATGCGCGGAATCGAACGGCCACCCGCCTACGTTCACTGAAGTGACTTACGACGGCGAACTGCATCACGAAAAGGCTTCGACCTGGCAGCGTCATTCAGCTGCCAGGTCGCGATAATCACAGGCAAGAGACGCTCGATCTCATCCGCATACTCTGCAGGCGGCACCATCTCACGCAGATAGTCGCCATACCGCTCCCACAGTGCCTCGACGTCTTCCTCGCGTTGGCGCTCCTCAGGCGACATCAGCATATCCTGCATCGCAATCTCCTGGTTTTCCAGAGCTTCCGCATGATCGGCCGCAAGATCGGACCAGCGCACGTAGCCAGTCTGCGACAGCACCTGCGCCATCGACATCCCGTTCAACCTCCAATGGTGCAGTGCCACAGCAGGCGACATCATCTGCTGCTTGATCATGCCGCCACCTGACGCATACGCTCGATGACGCCACGACGCTGAGCTGCTACCTCTTTCAGGCGGGCGTTTTCCGCCTTGAGGCGCTCATTTTCTACGATCAGACGCTTGGCATAATCCGCCCACTCGTGCGCGGCTTCAACCGCATCAGAAAGCTGGTGCGACAATACCTGCGAAGCATACTCCTCGCGGCGGGCGGCTACTGCTGCGACGCCATTCATATGCGCTGAGACGGCACCCGCAGCCAGCATCGAAAAGATTGCACCAGTCTGAGTCGCGACTGCTGTAGCTGGGCAAGGAACTGAGCGATGCTGGGCCATGGAACTCTCCTGTTCAAAACTCGCGAGGACAACTTCCGGTACCAGCCCTTAACAAGACTCCCGTGTCAACATTAAAACTTTATCGACCTGCGAAAAAAAGCGGTACCGAATCAATGACTTGTAACTTAAGGGACAAAAAAAGGAGTTTGCTCGCGAATTGTTACGTTTTCATCTCAGCGGAATGGCTTGCCTAAAATCCAACCATTGCCACCCTTGCTTCCGCATTTGCGGCAACGCAACTTAGGGGCCAAGTCGACGATCACAACATTGGGATACCAAGCCTCCAGCCAGTCTCGATCAATCCATCCCTCGCGCTCACACCTCGCGCACCGCCCGCCAATCAACGCCCAACCTGACAGGTCGTGGAATTTTCTTGCGATATCATATAGGTCGGCAACTTCCTGCGGCCTCTCCACATGCGGAGGGTCCGGAGTGCGTGTTAGGTCGATGCTTCGGCGACGTCGCATCCGTTCATGTTTCGTTCACGGATGCAGCGGAATCAAGACTGCTCTCGTACGTGCATCAAGGTCAGCTGGTTAGCCTGCTCGACTGTCAGGACACCCTCGCGCAATAGGTCCGCGATCATTCGAAGGGTGTCGTCCCCTTCGAATTCACATAAAGCGCTGATGTGATCGGCCAGAAGGTCCGTCGGATCGGTCGAGATCGCAAGGCCTCGTTTGTGAGCGAGGGATGCGACGATATCTGCTGCGGTGATCTTTGTGACGGTTGCGCTCATCTATACCGCTCAGGAGATCGAGCGACCTTGGCCTCAGTGATCGAGCCATCACGTTTTTCGAGCGGGTTTTCATAGAGAGCGCGAGCAGTCTCCAGCGATATCAGAAATTCCACCTCGTCGTTGTGGGCGGTTTCCAACCTGTGCGACCGCTCACCATTCGGTAGAGACAAAAAAGCTTCAGCCTGTTCGATCATCTCAGGCGTCGGATTAAACGGGACGTACTTAAGCCGCAGCTTTTCCTTCACCAGCGCCGACCGAGCCTGCCAATCTTCGATCAGCGTCGTGATCATCGCAAGTTTTTTTTGTCCGACATGTCAACACTCACTCCGGCTTCGTTGCGCCTAGTCCAGTCAACGTTTTGGGAGTCTACGGCAACGTAAAATAAATTAAAATGGGTTGCGGGCACAACGAGTTAGGTTGCGTTAATTTATGTCTCAGGAGTCATATTTGTTGCTGAATATGTCTCTGAACGCATACTTAGAGGGATTTCCCTGAGCTTGGAACCCTGCTACCTCAGATAGGCATTCTAGGGAGACTAAGGGGTAATGGTGAATTCCAAGCCGACACGACAAAGTGCAGAGCCCCTTAAAACCCGCCACGTCTTCTTCGATACAGAGGTCTACCGGAGAGCTGGCTTCAACGTTCGGAACTCGCAGTTTACAGCGTTGAAAGATTACGTGGAGGCGGGTCGCATCTCCGTCCACATGACGGACATAACGTCTGCAGAAGTTCACCGCCAAATTGGTGAGGAGGTTGCCGACAAAGCAGGTCGGCTAGAGAAAGTCAGTCACTCACTCAGGAGATTTTCGCAACTAACCACCGACTGCCCCGAGCTACCAGAGATCGATAAAGAAGCTCTGACTCAAGCCATATGGCGAGGCTTTCTCGACGTCGTTGTCAGTGAACTTTCAGCTGACAACATCCTGGCGATGCAGATTTCTCCACGCAAAATCTTCGAAAAGTATTTTGCTGGCGCACCACCGTTCAGCAAGCGCGGTAGCAAAGAGTTTCCTGATGCCTTCGTTACGGAGGCGCTCGCTGACTATTGCGCGAAACACCAGCTCAAAATGTACGTGGTGAGCGGAGACATAGCATTCCGCGAGGCTGCGGCTGCACACCCATCCTTGATACCCCTTGTCACGATCAACGAACTCTTGGCTTCCTGCGTCGCAGAGGCAGACATTGAACTTGAGCCGATAGTGGACGCAATCTTCTCGCATCCCGCTTTCGATGACCAGTTGATCAACGCGCTAAACGAAGATGTCCCGTACTTAGACGGCGTCTATTTTGGGACCCTCGATGATGGCGAGGTGAGAGATATAACGCTGGATGAAGTTATGGCAGTCGACGGCTACAGCCTGGCGGCAATAGACACCGATACGATATCCCTCATCGTCGACGTGCCGTGTGTGTTGGGAGCTACCGTCGACTACATGTATTTCGAGCGAGATTACACCGATAAGGGACCGGACTATGCAACGACAGCCGCTGAGCATGTGACGCAGCGCAACACGTTGAAACTCTACCTCCGCATCGACACTGACACGGGACATTTCAAGGAGACGGAACTCCTTACTAAGCGAGCTTATTTTGAGTGAAGGCTCACGCTAGCCCGGACGTAGCATCGATAATCGAGACTGGACGATTTGATCCAAGGGATCGACTTAGCCATCTGGTCAGTGTCCCAGCTCAACTGGCCGCCGGGCCAAATCACCGTTTGGAAGTTTCCGCCGACGGACTGATCATTATGTCACCACGCGGGTTCGTACCGGCACCCGCCTGGTCAAGGTCAGGCGGTCGCTTGAAAGCGAGGCGCTGGCATGGTCGTCCGCACACGACGCCCGTCACGGCATGCAGCTGCGGTCGAGGTAAGCAGCTTTATCATGGCAAACGGTGGAGCCGTCATAAACTTGGGAGGGGACGATGCGCTGGTTTCCGACAATGTCCACAACAAGCTTCTCGTCGATCATCGCTGACAGCGATCAGGCGTCGAGCGGCAAATGGATCATCGAACATCCCGGCCCGCTATGGGAGGAGATTGAGGACGCAGCAATTGAGGGACAGCTGCTTGCGGTTAAGAAAGCCCGAGATCATTCAATGGTCTGCGTCTACTGCATCTCATCAGATCAGGAAACCGCTGCCGCGACGCTGGCAATCCTACGAGATATCGGCGTAGAGGGCGAGCTGCGCTATAAAAGCGACCGTGCGACTGAGCAGCGTCAGGATGAATATCTGTACGATTCGGGTGACTTCGAGCCGCGATTGACGCCCATATAGCGTTGACGACCACTTCGAAGATTTTCGCAAGATCGGTATAGGATCGGTATAGATTTATTCTAAAATTTATACCGATATTTTCAGCTTACGAACTCTCAATGTTTTCAGAGAGTTGAATGGTACGGTTGGGGGGTCTCGAACCTCCGACCTCAGGTGCCACAAACCTGCGCTCTAACCAACTGAGCTACAACCGCACAATCAAAAGCGAACAGGACGGAGCAAGTCGCGCTTTCCGGGGTCAAATACGGGCAGTCCGCATTTTTTGCAAGTCATAACTTGCCATTTTCAGTGAAAAAACCGGGTGGCATGCACCCGGTTCATCAAGGTCGGACGGCGGCACGGCCGTTGCCGTTGGGCTTTGGCCGCGACCGATGCCGGATATCAGTTGGCCTTGAAGCCGGACATTGCCTTTTCGGCAGCGTCCTTGCCGGGCTTGGTGACATTCTCGGCGACCTTGCGGGTTGCTTCCTGCATCGTCTTTGCCTGTTCCATGGCAAGCTCGGCCTGCCTGCGGATAAAGGCGGTCTGCACTTCGAAAAGCTCGGAAACGGATTTCACGCCGATCAGGGCTTCCATATGCGACAGCGAATTTTCGGCATTGGTCCGCAGCGCGTCGATGGCCTTGAGGCCGAGCTCGACGGAACCGGACTGTGCGCTTTCAAGCGTTGCCTCGACGGTCTTGGTTGCATCTTCGGCGGCGGTCTTCATCTTGGAATAGGCTTCCTTCGACTGGGCCGCACCCTTTTCCGCGAAATCGCGGAAGCTCTCGGTGACCTTTGCGGGGTCGAAAGAGGCAAGCGAAAAAGCGTCTTCTGTTTTCCTGGTAGCCATGATCAGCGCTCCTTGTTGAGGGCCCTCTTCGAGGCGCCCTTTGTGCGATGCGGCTCATATAGGATATTTTATTGTGCAATGCAACATATTTGTGCGACGCACAATCGATATCCGGCGGCGCGACATTAACCTTTCGAGGCGAAAGGCCTGTGCTGCACCCCTCGCAAGCTGGACCCCCGCCGTCTTGGCGTCTATTAATAGACTGTTAACAATCCCCGTCCCCGTGACGTTCCCGCAACCAGGTCAGCCGATGCCCGCAAAACTGTACCCCTTTATCGACATCGCCGTTCATGAGCGGGTCCGGGCGCATTTTGCCAGGGGCGATGCGGCCGTCCTGTTTTCACCGGACATGGGCCAGGTTCTGTGGGCGAACGGTGAAGGTGCCCTGCTGTTCGGTTTGCCGTCCATCTATGATTTCATCGATGGCGGCGCCAATCGCAGCGATGCCGCCTATCGCCAGCTGGACGCCGCCGCCCGCCAATTGGAGCGCACCGGCGACCGGCGGTCGTTCCTGATGCGCGTCGCTGCAGGCTTCCAGCGCGTTCCGGTCAATGCGTCGGTGGAGATGATCGCCGTCAGGCCCGGCGAAACGGCGATCCTGTTCGCCGCCCCCCGGCCCGGCAAGCCGCTTGCCGTTAAAGATATCGCGGCCAGGATGATTTCCGGCTTCGATGATCCGGACACCCATATGGCCGTGCTCGACGGCGAAGGCAGCGTTCTTGCCGCCTCGCCCGACTTTTCCCATCTTGCCATGACGCCGCAGACCTGCCGGGCGCTGGTGGCGGCCGCCGGTCGCGACAGCGACTGGCTGGTCAAGCGGCCGGTCCCCACCGGCAAGGGCCATCTGCCGGCAGCCATCGGCAAATTGTCGGATGATCCCGCCCTCTATCTTCTGTTTGCGGTGGAAACCATTTTGGGCAATCTCGATCCCGGCGAAGATTTCCACGACGAGACGGAAACAGATCCAGGGAAGAACAGTGTCGCTGCCGGCGCGGATATCGCCTCGCCCGCGTCGTCATCGGCGCTGCCCGGCGCGATGATCGACGAGATCGCGCGGATCGAGGATATTGCAGCGGATGGCGACGATTTCGTCGCGCCTTCGCACGAGGCAGAGATAAAGGATGGCGGTCCGCCGGTTGAAGACATCGGTCCCGGTGCCGAGGCGGATGTAACTGCCCCGGATGCGGCCATGTCAGGCGAGATTCCCACAGGTTCGGCGGCATTTGAAGAGCCCTCGATCGAAGAGACAAGCGTCGCACCGGCTGAGGCGGATGAGGACGAAACACCGCCGGCCGCGCTGGTCGAAACCATCGGCGATGCCGCAGACGGCAATGGAGCTGCTATCGCACCGGCAGGCGAACCGGCCCTTGAAATATCCGGGGACGCGACGGACATCCGTCCTGTTGATACTCCGGCCGAAACGTCGGAGATGCCGCAGACCTCGGCGGATGATGAAACCGCGCCGACCGAAGCGGCTCCGGGCGGTACGAATGACGCAAGCCCGAGCAACGAAACAGGTGACGAAGGCAGCGAGATCGCGGCGCGTCTCGACGACGAGGCATCGCTGGACGCATCCGCGCGGGCGGATGATGGCAATGACAGACAGGCCTTCGTTTTCGATCCCGATAGCCGCGCCGTGCGCTTCGTCTGGAAGATCGATGCCGATGGCCGGTTCAGCGAGATTTCCGATGAATTCGCAACCGCCGTCGGCCCGCGCTCCGCCGATGTTACCGGCCATGGATTTGCAGAACTTGCCAGGCGCTACCGCCTCGATCCCGACAATACGATCGGCGACCTCCTGCAACGCCGCGACACCTGGTCGGGAAAGACGATCCTGTGGCCTGTGGAAGGCACCAGCCTGCGGGTTCCCGTCGATCTTGCGGCCCTTCCGACCTATTCGCGCAACCGCGAATTCGATGGTTTTCGCGGCTTCGGCATCGTGCGGGTCGCGGATGCGGTCGAAGACGCGCAGGCAACCGGGCTGACACTCGGCACGACGGCGGATGCAACGACGATAGGCGAATCGACGCGCGAATATGCGGATGCCTCATCCGGGCCCGCGGAGCCGGACGCTTCCCCAAGCGAGATCGCGACGGCCTCCGACCCGACGGAACAGAGATCGCCGACGGCGGCGGCAGATGACGAAACGGCCGGCGATATCGACGCCGAGACGGTGGACGGTGCCCCTTCCGAGAACACGCTTGCTTCCGGGCAGGAAGACGCCCGAGGCGACGAGGCCGATCTTTTCGCGGACCTCGAAGACGGGTCGGTGCAAGAGGACACTGAAGACGGGCAGACTCTCGCCGGCGACGAACCGGAGGATCCCTTCCGGGGCGAACGACCGGCCTTGAAAATTGTGGAGACAAAGGGACGGCGCGCCTCCGACAAGGTCATCCAGCTCGATAATCACCGGCCGCAAGGCGGAGAGACGCTGACACGCAGCGAACAGGCGGCATTCCGCGAGATCGCCCGGCAGCTCGGAGACACGTTCGGCAAGCGCCCTAACGAGGATCTTGCCGCGCCGGACGAACCGCCGGAGACTATTGCGGAAGACGAAGCACAGGCATTCGAAGCGGCGGACAAGGATCATTTCGAAGGGCTGGAAGAGGTTCTCGAGCCCGCGTCTGATATCGCCGCAGAACAGGTGGCACCGCAGGCGCCAGCCGCCCTCGTGCCGGCGCGCACCAGCGGCAACAGCAGCCTGACGCCGGAATTTCTCGACAATCTGCCGGTTGCCCTTCTGGTGCACAGCGGCGATGACCTGTTCCACGCCAATTCCGAATTTCTGGCGCTCACCGGCTATGGCGACCTTGAGGCGCTGCGGCAGGAAGGCGGCATAGACGCGCTTTTCGCCGGCGACGAGGACGGGCTTCCCGACCTACCGGACGGCACGATGATGGTGATCCGCAGCGACGGCCATCTCGTGTCGGTGTCGGCGCGGCTGCAATCGATCCGCTGGGAGGACAAGAACGCCCTGATGATGGCACTTACCGCGCTGCACGCGCCGGCAGAGGCCGAGGACCAACCGACCGATCCGGTGGAGGAAGACGATACCGCGTCGGCGGTCGAGGCCCTGCGGATGGAGACGGAGGAGCTTCATTCCATCCTCGAAACGGCGACCGACGGTGTCGTCGTCGTTGGAGCGGAAGGCGAGATCCGTTCCGTCAACCGCTCGGCAAGCGCCCTGTTCAACTATGACGACGGAGAAATTCGCGGCCGGCCCTTTGCCATGCTGTTTGCCCACGAAAGCCAGAAGGCGGTGCTCGATTATCTCGCCGGTCTTTCCGGCCATGGCGTTGCCAGCGTGCTGAACGATGGCCGCGAAGTGATCGGTCGCGAGGCCTCCGGCGGCTTCATTCCTCTGTTCATGACCATGGGCCGGCTTTCCTCCTCGAACGGCTATTGCGCCGTCATCCGCGATGTCACCCAGTGGAAGCGCACGGAAGAGGAACTGCGCAATGCCAAGCGGGCGGCGGAAACGGCAAATGCCCACAAGAGCGATTTCCTTGCCCGGGTGAGCCATGAAATCCGCACCCCCCTGAATGCCATCATCGGCTTTTCCGACATGATGGCGAGCGAGCATTTCGGCCCGATCGGCAATCCCCGTTATGTCGAATATGCGGGCGATATCGGCCGCTCCGGCCGCCATGTCCTCGACATCGTCAACGATTTGCTCGACATATCGAAGATCGAAGCCGGCGAAATGGACCTGGAATTCACCGCCGTCGAGATCAACGATGCCGTATCCGAGGCCGTGTCGCTGATCCAGCCGCAGGCCAACAGCCAGCGCGTCATCATCCGCACCTCGCTTTCCACTGCCGTGCCGAGCGTGGTTGCCGACAACCGGTCGATCAAGCAGATCGCTCTCAATATCCTCTCGAATGCCATCCGGTTTACCCCTTCCGGTGGCCAGATCGTCGTCTCCACGGCCTATGAAGCTAATGGCAGCGTCATCCTGCGCATTCGCGACACCGGCGTCGGCATGACCCGGACCGAGCTTGAGCAGGCGATGAAACCCTTCCGACAGGTAACCACGGGTGCGCGCAAGCGCGGCGACGGTACCGGCCTCGGCCTGCCCCTGACCAAGGCGATGGCGGAGGCGAACAGGGCGCAGTTCTCGATCAATTCGGCCCCCAACGAAGGCACGCTGGTGGAAATTTCCTTCCCGTCACAGCGAGTGCTGGCCAATTGAGCCGACGCACCATCTGCGAAAAGCGGACAAAAAAAGAGGCAGCCAAGGCTGCCTCGATAATTGAATGCTAAACAGATGCTCGAGAAGTAGTGACATCATGTCGGCGAAACGGCATCTCTGCCGCAGAACCACCCTACACATCGGCTGGCCTCAAGTTGAGATCAACATGCGCTGCCATTCGTAAACGAAACCTTACCGCAGACCCCTCAAATTTTAGGCATTGACGGTAATGGCGTGAGCTTTGGTTAATCCGGGCGGCCGGAAATCCTTAACGCCGGCCGCATCAGCTTCGCAGTTCGGCAAGGTCGGCGTAAAGATCGAGCGCCTCGGGATTGGCGAGCGCCTCCTTGTTTTTAACCGGCCGTCCATGAACCACCTCGCGCACGGCAAGCTCGACGATCTTGCCGGATTTCGTACGCGGGATATCGCTGACGGCGATGATCTTGGCCGGCACGTGACGCGGGGAAGCACCGCTGCGGATTTTGGTCCTGATCGCCCTGGAGAGATCGTCAGTGAGATCCCTGCCCTTTGCCAGGCGCACGAACAGGACGACCCGGACATCGTCGTCCCAGTCTTGGCCGATGCAGATGGCCTCGGCGATATCGTCCATCTGCTCCACCTGGTTGTAGATTTCCGCCGTGCCGATCCGCACTCCGCCCGGATTGAGCGTCGCGTCGGAGCGGCCGTGGATGACGATGCCGCCATGCTCCGTCCATTCGGCGAAATCACCATGGCACCAGACATTGTCGAAACGCTCGAAATAGGCGGCCTTGTATTTTGCGCCGTCGGGATCGTTCCAGAACATGATCGGCATGGAGGGAAAGGCTTTGGTGCAGACCAGTTCGCCCTTTTCCTGGCACACCGGTTCGCCGTCGTCGTTCCAGACATCCATGGCAAGGCCGAGCCCCGGCCCCTGGATTTCGCCACGCCAGACCGGTTTCAGCGGATTTCCGAGCACGAAGCAGGAGACGATGTCGGTGCCGCCGGAAATCGAGGCCAGTTGCACATCCGGCTTGATGCCTTCGTAAACAAAGGAAAAGCCTTCCGGCGAAAGCGGCGAGCCGGTCGATGTCATCAGCCGCAGCGCCGACAGGTCATGGGTCGAAACCGGCGTGAACCCGCCCTTGCGCACCGCATCGATATATTTCGCCGATGTGCCGAAAATGGCGAATTGTTCGTCGCGGGCATAATCGAACAGGACATTGCCGTCCGGATGGAAGGGCGATCCGTCATAGAGGCAGAGCGTCGCTCCCAGCGCGAGGCCCGAGACCAGCCAGTTCCACATCATCCAGCCGCAGGTGGTGAAGTAGAAGAGCTTCTCGCCGTCCCTGAGGCCGCAATGGAAGCGATGCTCCTTCAGATGTTGCAGGAGCGCGCCGCCGGCCGAATGGACGATGCATTTGGGAATGCCCGTGGTGCCCGAGGAAAACAGGATATAGAGCGGGTGGGAGAACGGCAGCGGCAGGAATTCCAGCGGCTTGTCGGCAAAGGGCGCGATGAAGGCGGCAAGCGTTCTTCCGTCGTCGAGCGACGCTGCAAGCTCCTGCGCATCGCCGGCATAGGGGATGATCAGGGTTGGCACGCCGAGCGCCTTGACGACGGTCTGGACCTTGGCGCCGACATCCTGGCGCTTGCCGGCATACCAATAGCCGTCGCAGGCGATGAACAGCTTGGGCTCGATCTGGCCGAAGCGGTCGAGCACGCCCTGCTCGCCGAAATCGGGCGAACAGGAGGACCAGATCGCGCCGATCGATGCTGCCGCCAGCATCAAGGCGATGGTTTCCGGCATGTTCGGCATCATTGCGGCGATCCGGTCGCCCTTGCCGATGCCGGCGGCCGTCATGGCCTGCTGCAGGCGGGAGACCAGCGCGCGCAATTCGTCGCGCGAGAGGCGTGACTGCACCTTGTCCTCGCCACGGAAGACCAGCGCGTCAGCGCTTCCTGTGTGGCGCAGGAGATTTTCAGCGAAGTTCAGCGTTGCATCGGGAAAAAACCGGGCGTCCAGCATGGCATCGCCGTTCACCAATGCACGATCGCCTCGCTTGCCGATGACGCCGCAATGATCCCAGACCGCCGTCCAGAAATCGGAGCGCTGCGTGATCGACCAGTCGTGGAAGGCGTCATAATCGGCAAAGTCCTTCGAAAAGCGCTCTGCGCACCAATCGATGAACGCCTTCATCGGCGTCTGATCGATGAATTCCTGCGACGGTACCCAAAGAGGCCGATCTGTCTGCATGTTTATCCTCCGCTCCCAATTCCGCTTCTATATCATGCTGCGACGCGAGATAAACAGCGCGGATCAGCGATCCTGCCGCATTGCAATTCCCGGCCGGCCACCGCCATCGTCAGGCAGGCCTGCCGACGATGATCGGTGACGGGCTGTTGATCAGTGGGCGAAGGCCGCCTGCTCGTCTTTCACGCGCTGGAGTTCGCGCCGGCGCGAGACGACCGACGCAATCAGCACGCCGAGGGCGACGATGCCGATCAGGATGGTGCAGACGGCATTGATTTCCGGGGTGACGCCAAGGCGCACCTGGCTGTAGATCCGCATCGGCAGGGTCGTTGCACCAGGCCCCGAGGTGAAGTTCGAGATCACCAGGTCATCCAGCGACAGCGTGAAGGCAAGCACCCAGCCAGAGAAAACGGCGGGCGCGATGACCGGCAGCGTGACCTGCAGGAAGGTGGCGACCGGGGTCGCGCCCAGATCCATCGCCGCCTCCTCAATCGAGCGATCAAAGCTCAGAAGGCGGGACTGGACGACGACGGCGACGAAACACATGGTGAAGGTGATATGGGCAAGCGTCAGCGTCCAGAAACCGCGGTCGAAACCGATGGCGACGAACAGCAGGAGCAGCGAGAGGCCGGTGATCACCTCCGGCATGACCAAGGGCGCGTAGATCATGCCGGAAAACAGCATGCGGCCGCGAAAGCGCGTGTAACGCGTCATGGCGAGCGCCGCCAAGGTGCCGAGCACGGTGGCGATCGTCGCCGAGATCAGGCCGACGCGCACCGTCACCCAGGCGGCATCGAGAAGCGCCTGGTTATGGAAAAGCTGGACATACCATTTGGTCGAGAACCCGGCCCAGACGGTGACGAGCTTGGATTCGTTGAACGAAAAGATGACCAACAGCACGATCGGCAGATAGAGAAAGGCGAAGCCGAAGACGATCGAGGCGATGTTGAAGCGGGACCATCTGACCATGATTATCGCCCCTCGCCGTCGGCCTTGGCCTGCGCATGCTGAAAGAACATGATCGGCACGACCAGGATAAGGAGGAGAATGGTCGCCACCGCCGCCGAGACCGGCCAGTCGCGATTGGCGTTGAATTCGTTCCACAGCGTCTTGCCGATCATCAGCGTTTCCGATCCGCCGAGCAGATCCGGAATGACGAATTCGCCGACGGCCGGAATGAAGACCAGCATGCAGCCGGCGATCACGCCGGGCATGGACAGCGGAAAGGTGATGCGCCAGAAGGCCCGGATCGGCGTGCAGCCGAGATCCTGGGCCGCCTCGGTCAGGCTGAGATCCATCTTTTCGAGCGAGGAATAGATCGGCAGCACCATGAAGGGAAGATAGGAATAGACGATGCCGATATAGATCGCCCAATTGGTATTAAGGATGATCAGCGGCTCGTCGATCAGGCCCAGCGTCATCAGCAACTGATTGAGGAGCCCTTCCGGTTTCAGGATGGCGATCCAGGCGTAGACGCGGATCAGGAAGCTCGTCCAGAACGGCAGGATGACGAGCATCAAAAGCGTCGGACGGATGGTGCTCGGTGCCTTTGCCATGCCGTAGGCGACGGGATAGGCGATCAACAGGCAGACGACTGTCGAGATGACGGCGATCTTCAGACTGGAGATATAGGCATTCATATAGAGCGCATCGCCTGCCAGAAAAACATAGTTGGCGAAGGAGAACTGGCCGATCTTCTCCCCTATGCCGGAGATCCCGTCGGCAAAGTTGAAGGCCGGCAGATAGGGCGGCATCGCGATGGCGGTTTCCGATAGCGATATCCGCAGAACGATGAAAAAAGGTGCCAGGAAGAAGATCGTTAGCCAGGCATAGGGGATGATGATCACCAGCCGGTTGAACAGAGCCGATCCGAGTTTCGTCATGGGCCTCAATCCTTCAGCACGACGCCGGCATTTTCATCGAAGGAGATCCAGACTTCCTGATCGTAGCCGATCGGGTCCTCGACGGCGCGCACGGCGTTCAGCGAAGACGCTTTTACTACCTTGCCGCTCTTCAGCTTGACATGGAAAACCGTCATATCGCCGAGATAGCCGATATCCCAGATTTCGCCCTGCGCGGCATTCAGCGGCACGCCGGCCGGCTGGTCGCGGCTGACGCGGATCTTTTCCGGCCTGACGGCGAACCCGGCCTTTGCCCCCGGTGCCGGCTGCTCGGCCGAAACGACGCGCACCGCAAATCCGGCTTCGGTTTCGATCTGCACCCTGCCATTGTCGGCTGAAGAGACGGTCCCGTCGAATATATTCACGTCACCGATGAAATCGGCGACGAAGCGCGAATTAGGCGCCTCGTAGATTTCCGCCGGCGTCGCCACCTGCACGACCTTGCCATGCGCCATGACGGCGATGCGGTCGGCCATGGTCATCGCCTCTTCCTGGTCATGGGTGACGACCACGAATGTCAGGCCCAGTTGCTGCTGCAGGTCCATCAGTTCGAACTGGGTTTCCTCGCGCAGCTTCTTGTCGAGCGCGCCGAGCGGCTCATCGAGCAGAAGCACCTTCGGCCGCTTGGCAAGCGAGCGGGCGAGCGCGACGCGCTGGCGCTGGCCGCCGGACAGCTGGTGCGGCTTGCGCTTGGCGAATTTGTCGAGTTTCACCAGTTTCAGCATCTGCTCGACGCGCGCGGCAATATCGGCCTTGGGCATGCCGTCCTGCTTGAGCCCGAATGCGATGTTCTTCTCCACCGTCATATGCGGAAACAGCGCATAGGACTGGAACATCATGTTGACCGGCCGCCGGTAGGGCGGGATGCCGGCAAGGCTTTGCCCGTCGAGGATGATCTCGCCCGAGGTCGGCTGTTCGAAGCCCGCCAGCATGCGCAGAAGCGTGGACTTGCCGCAGCCCGAGGCGCCGAGCAGGGCGAAGAATTCACGCGGATAGATATTCAGCGAGAGATCATCGACGGCGACGAAATCACCGAATCTCTTGGTGACGTTGCGAAAGACGATGAACGGTACGGATGTGGGATCTGCCCAGGGGGCAAAGGAACGCCGGATACTGCCAAGTGACTTCATCGTCTCACCCCGAATGACACGCAAACCGCCGGTCCTTTCCAGTGCCGGTGGTCAAAAGAGAATTGCCCGGATTTTCTTGATCTCCGGGCAATTCCTTTCACTTACTGGCCGGTCACGACCTTGGTCCACATGCGCGTCAGCACCCGTTGCGATTTCGCGTCAAAGGGCGTCACCGTAAAGAGCTTGGCCATCACCTCCGCCGGCGGATAGATCGCGGTGTCATCCATGACCTCCTTACTGACGAACTGCTGGGACGCCTTGTTACCGTTGGCATAGAAGACGTAGTCGCTTGCCTTGGCGATGACTTCCGGCTTCATCATATAGTTGATGAAGGCGTGGGCTTCCTCAAGATGCGGCGCGTCGGCCGGAACGGCCATGACGTCGAACCACATCTGGGCTCCTGTCGGCGGAATGGAATAATCGACGGAGACGCCGGCCTTCGCCTCGGCTGCACGGTCGCGCGCCTGGAACACGTCACCGGAATACCCGATGGCCAGGCAAATATCGCCATTGGCAAGCGCGTTGATATATTCGGAGGAATGGAACTTGCGGATGAAGGGGCGAACCTTCATCAGCGCTTCTTCAGCCTTGGCGAGATCCTCCGGCGCATGGCTGTCGGGGTTGAGGCCGAGATAGGCCAACACGGACGGTACGACGTCGGTCGGGGAATCGAGAAGGTGAATGCCGCAGTCCTTGAATTTGGCCGCGACCTCCGGATTGAACAGCACGTCCCAGGTCGGCTTCTCGTCGGTACCGAGAATTTCCTTCATCTTCTCGACATTGTAGCCGATGCCGGTCGTGCCCCACATATAGTCGACCGCGTATTCGTTGCCGGGA
This sequence comes from Rhizobium sp. Root482, assembly GCF_001426565.1. Classification (GTDB taxonomy): domain Bacteria; phylum Pseudomonadota; class Alphaproteobacteria; order Rhizobiales; family Rhizobiaceae; genus Pararhizobium. The sequence continues at coordinate 34,741 of NZ_LMFA01000002.1, forward strand.
TCGTAGGTCGCCACCCGCGTGGTGATCTCGTCCCACATATGGGTGATGTTCGGCAGCTTCGACTTGTCGAGCTTCTGGAAGACGCCGGCTGCGATCTGGCGCTGCAGGAAGGTCGCAGTGGGAACGACCACGTCATAGCCGGTGCCGCCGGCAAGCAGCTTGGTTTCCAGAATCTCGTTGGAATCGAAGACGTCATAGACGACCTTGATGCCGGTCTCCTTGGTGAAATCCTCAAGGATGCTGGCATCGATATAATCGGACCAGTTGTAAACGTTAACGACTTTCTCCTGCGCAACGGCAATCGTTGCAGACCCGCTGAGGATCAGCGCTGCAAAGGCGGTGGCAATCTTTCGCGACATGAAATTCCCCTTTTTATCAGGACGGCCAGGGTGCACCATCGCTGCGCGCCCATCAGCCAAAACCCGTATGCGTTTGGGAAGTTAGGCATGTTTTCCGTCAACCACAAGCGCTTTTACGCGATGAAGCGCCAGTGAGCGGGCCAGCACAAATTTACCGATTGCTGCAAAAAGCTGAATCATTTCAGCGCGGCACCTGATCTGCGTTTTAGCCGCATGGAAAAAAGCCGGCGACGGCGCGGCTCGACGCGCTTCGGTGGCTTTCATTTTTGCTTAACCATGCCGGCGAGGTGTTTTGTCCGTGTAGAGCCCGCTTCAAGTCGCGGCATCCGGCGGCCGAAACAGCTACTGGAAGTCGAAGACGCTTAGCCCGGTTACCATCTCGTCAAGCCCGAGCGGCCGGGTGACGGGCGGCTCGGCCCTCGCGGGACAGCCGCGCCGTTCGCAGAGCCGGCAGGCCGGTCCGCCCGCGACCGTTGCCAGCGGGACATCGCCATAGATGGTTTCGGCTGCATGGGCGGCATCGCAGCCGAGCAGCAGGGCCGTGCGGCGGACGCGCTCGCCAAAGCCGCCGCGAAGCCCCTCCACCGTGCGCGCGATGACCAGGTAATCGCCACCGCCGAAAATATCGACCCTGTCCGCCAGCACCTGTCCGGCCTGCAGAAACGCGGCATGGATATTGAGCTTGGGACAATGGCCGCCGAAACGCGCCTGTGGAAAACCCTGCGCGCCGACCCTGCGCAACCGATGCCCGGCATGGTCCACCTCCAGCAGGAAGAAAGGCACGCCCGTCGCCCCCGGGCGCTGCAATGACACCAGCCGGGTGGCCGCCTGCTCGAAGGACACCTGGAAGCGGGCGGCGAGAACCTCGACATCATAACGGGCGCGCTGGGCGGCACCAAGAAACGCGCCATAGGGCATCATCACGGCATGGGCCGCATAGCGAGCCAGTTCGAACCGGGCGATCCGCCGCGCCTCGCCGGTCGTGAGTCCCAGTTGATCCAGTTCGGCAGCCATCGCGTCCGGGAAAGCGATCTGGGCGGCCTCCATGGCGATCTCGCGCAACTGGTCCTGCGCCGACAGCCGTTCGGAGAGGAACAGCCGCATCGAATGCCGGTCGAAGCGGCGGCGCAGATCCGGCATCACATGGACGGGCAAGGCCCGTACCGACAGGCCATGTTCCCTGCGCAGCCAGGCCTTCAATGCAGCGGAAAGATCATCGCCCGGCGAAAGGCTGCCGTGAAAGGCCTCGGCCGCCTCGTCGATCCGGGCAAAATGATAGGGACGCGTTTCGAGCGTCTCGCGCACCTCGTCCATCGGCAGGCGGGCATCGGAAAGGGCCGCCATATGCCCCTGGTCCGACAGGAGCGCGCTCAGATCCTTGAGCCGCGAGGACTGTTCGCGATAGGCGCGATAGAGCTTCAGGACGCCCGTGGCGGCATTGGGCGCTGCTTCGGCGACCTCGATCAGTTCCTGGTCTCCCGGCAATTCGCCGGCCAGCAGCGGATCGGCAAACATTTCGCGCAGTTGCGACACGCTGCCGGTGGCTTCTCCCTGCAGTTCATCGAGATCGACCCGGTAGACCGAGGCAAGCTTCAGAAGCAGTTGCACGGTCAACGGACGCTGGTTGCGCTCGATCAGGTTGAGATAGGAGGGCGAGATGCCCAGCGCCTCGGCCATGGCCGTCTGCGTCAGCGCCAGGCCGTTGCGGATGCGCCGGACGCGAGCGCCGGCAAAGATCTTGTTTTCCGCCATTTGTCACGCCTTTTACAGTTCCACAGAAGCAGAGATTTTACAATATTTACAGAATTACAATTTTGCCTTGTCAAACACAAGACATGATAACCCGTTTCCTGCCGCTGAATTGCCTTTTGTTCTGGCGACCTTCGGCAGTGCATTGTAACAACTGTCATAGAAATTTCCACACCCAGCCGCTCGCAATCAAAACGAACAGCGGCGCCAGAAAACTGCAGGAGAGCATGCCATGACAGATTTTTACAAACTGGTCCCGGGAGCACCGGCGGGCCGTTTCGACGGGATCGAGCGCCCCTATACGGCGCAGGATGTCGCGCGGCTGCGGGGCTCGGTACAGATCCGGCATACGCTTGCCGAAATGGGTGCAAACCGGCTGTGGCAGCTGATCCATGAGGAGGACTTCGTCAATGCGCTCGGCGCCCTTTCCGGCAATCAGGCGATGCAGATGGTCCGCGCTGGGCTGAAGGCGATCTATCTCTCCGGCTGGCAGGTCGCGGCGGACGCCAATACCGCATCCTCGATGTATCCCGACCAGTCGCTCTACCCGGCCAATGCGGCGCCGGAGCTGGCAAAACGCATCAACAGGACGCTGCAGCGCGCCGACCAGATCGAGACATCGGAAGGCAAGGGCCTGTCGGTCGACACCTGGTTCGCGCCGATCGTCGCCGATGCGGAGGCCGGCTTCGGCGGACCGCTGAATGCCTTCGAAATCATGAAGGCCTTCATCGAGGCGGGCGTCGCCGGCGTTCACTACGAGGACCAGCTGGCCTCCGAAAAGAAATGCGGCCATCTCGGCGGCAAGGTTCTGATCCCGACGGCGGCGCATATCCGCAACCTCAACGCCGCCCGGCTTGCCGCCGACGTCATGGGGACATCGACGCTGGTCATTGCCCGCACCGATGCGGAAGCCGCCAAGCTGCTGACCTCCGATATCGACGAGCGCGACCAGCCCTTCGTGGATTATGATGCCGGCCGCACGGTCGAAGGTTTCTACCAGGTGAAGAACGGCATCGAGCCCTGCATTGCCCGTGCCATCGCCTATGCACCACATTGCGATCTGATCTGGATGGAAACCGGCAAGCCCGACCTCGAGCAGGCCCGCAAGTTCGCCGAGGCCGTGCACAAAGTGCATCCGGGCAAGAAGCTCGCCTATAATTGCTCGCCCTCGTTCAACTGGAAGAAGAACCTCGACGACGCCACGATCGCCAAGTTCCAGCGCGAACTCGGCGCCATGGGCTACAAGTTCCAGTTCATCACGCTCGCCGGCTTCCACCAGCTCAATTTCGGCATGTTCGAGCTGGCGCGCGGCTACAAGGACCGGCAGATGGCCGCCTATTCGGAGCTGCAGGAGGCGGAATTCGCCGCAGAGATCAACGGCTATACCGCGACCAAGCACCAGCGCGAAGTCGGCACCGGCTATTTCGATGCCGTGTCGATGGCCATTACCGGCGGCAAGTCTTCGACGACCGCGATGCACGAATCGACCGAACACGAGCAGTTCCGCCCGGCGGCGGAGTGAGTGACGCCCAATTCAACCGAGGAGCACGACAATGACAGTACAGACACGCGTCAAGGAACGGGCCGAGGAACAATCGTCGGCCATGACCCCGGAACAGCAGGCGATGATCCGCATGGTGGCCAATGATCTGCACCGCCTCAACCATGCCGTCATGAAGGCGGTGGAGGCCGGCGTTTCGGTCGAACTCGTCCGCTCGGCCCGTCACCATGGCGGCGAGGGAAACTGGGGCGACCTGCTCATTCCGGTGATCGTCACGCAGGGACGCAACTGATCGACCGATACAACCTGACAAGGCCCGGCGGGACAACCTCGCCGGACCTTGTCGTTCATGGGTCGATATCCGCTCCGGCCTAGACGGAAACAGCGGGACGCCTGCCGGCAAACAGGTCGCCATGGCTTTTGAGCAGCCTTGTCATGCGGTCGGCGACCATGCGGATCTCGCGGCGGTGGCGGTCGTCATTGTTCATGACGATCCACTGGTCATGCCGCAGTTCGGCGATTTCACCGCCGATCCGCTGCAGGCGCATATCCACATCGCCGACGAAACAGGGAAGGACGCCCGCCCCCGCGCCGGCAAGGATGAGATCGCGCAGGGACCGCGGCCGGTTGACGGTCACGGCAATGTCGGCGCCGGCATAACGGTGCGGCCATTGCAGATAGGCGGAAATCGCCTCCTCCTCGGCGACCGCGATAAAAGCCTTGGCTGTTCCGGCGCGCGCCGTGCGCGCCCGGTAGACGGCATAGGCGACAGGGCCGATCTTTAGCGACGCAAGATTGGCCTCCTCCGGCACAAAGGCGCGGATACCGATGTCGGATTCCCGGTGCGCCAGGCTTGCACGCCGCTCGACAATGAAGAAATCGAGACGAAAATCATCGCGGTCCGTTCGCAGATCGGAAAAATTGCGACCTAGGAACCACGAAACCCAGGTGCCGGCGGCGATGCGGACCAGGGCCGGCGCGCTGACATGCGCCTTCCATGTCTCGATGGCCCGGCTGGCCGCCTCCATATCGAGAAGCTGATCGAACAGAGCCTGGCCATCCCTCGTCAGGACATAGCCGGTCTGGCTGCGGATAAAGAGCGGACGGGCCACCTCCCGTTCCAGCTCCAGCATCCGCCGGCCGATCGTCGCGGGGCTGAGGCCAGAGACCAGCGCCGCTCCCGTCAGCCCACCGTGGCGGGCGACAGCAAGGAAAATCTGATAGGCATCCCATCCGGTGTTTTTCATCAGTGAAAAACTTAGCTCATTTACGGCGGTTTATAAAGACGATCTGCACGCCTAATTGAAGCGATGCCTCTTGGAAAGGAGCATTGCCATGCTGGAGATGACGGGATTTGCCCTGCTGATGAATATCGCCGAAAAGAATGAGCGAAGAGGGCGGACTGAGGACGAGTTCTATGCGCGCTTCGGTCGCCGATGGTCGCCGGTCGGAAGGATGGCCTCGGCCATCGGCTTCCTTGGAAGGATGTCAACCCCGCCTTCGACGAAAATGCCCGGCACGGGGCCGGGCAATCACGATGCGGATATCGGGAAGGATCAGGCGGCTCTTTCCATGGGCAGGCCGCGGCCGGCCGGTGCCAACCTGAACTGCTCGACCAGCATCATCAGCGTATCGGCCTGATTGGCCAGTTCGCGGCTGGCATTGGTTGCCTGATCGACCATGGCGGCGTTCTGCTGGGTCATCTGGTCCATCTGGTTGACCGAGCCATTGACCTCGTTCAAGGCGGCGGCCTGGTCGCGGCTTGCCGTGGCGATCATTTCGACATGGCCGCTGACCGAGACGATCTGCTGGCTGATCGAGGCCAGCACCGCGCCGGTTTCCTGGACGAGCTGCGCGCCTGAATTCACCTCGCCCGTCGATTTGTTGATCAGTCCCTTGATCTCGCGCGCCGCCTCGGCGGAGCGCTGGGCCAACTCGCGAACCTCCTGCGCAACCACGGCGAAACCGCGCCCCGCATCCCCCGCCCGTGCCGCCTCGATGCCGGCGTTCAATGCCAGGAGGTTGGTCTGGAAGGCGATTTCGTCGATCACCTCGATGATCTGCTCGATCTGGCGCGAGGCATCCTCGATCCGGCCCATCGCGGCAATCGCGCTTGAGACGACCACGGCCGAATTGTCGGCGCTTTTCTTGGTGTGCGACACGGCGACATTCGCCTCATGGGCACGCTCGGCGGAGGAGCGGACGGTAGCGGTGATCTGGTCGACCGCCGCTGCCGTTTCCTCCAGCGATGCCGCCTGGGCCTCGGTGCGCTTGGATAGGGAGGCTGCGGATGCGTGCATGTCGTTGCCGTTGCGCTGGATCGACAGGGCATTGTTCCTGATCTCCAGCAAGGTATCCTGCAGGCGGACGAGCGAGCCGTTGAAATCGAGGCGCAACTGTTCGAGCCGGCCCGTGAACGGCGTTTCGATCTGTTCGGAAAGATCGCCACGGGCAAGACGCCCGAGACCTGCTGCAAGCTGGTCGACGGCAAAATCGATCTGGTTGTCGAGCGCCCGTTTTTCGGCATCGTTGCGGCTGCGTTCGGCCTCCGCCTCGGTGCGCTGTTCTTCGCTTTCGGCCTCGATGCGGACCTTGGAAAGCGCATTTTCCTTGAAGACGCCGAGCGCCCTTGCCATGTCGCCGATCTCGTCGCGCCGGGCATCGCCGTCGATCGTGGTATCGAGCGCCCCATCGGCGAGACGGCGCATCGCTGCCGTGATCTGGCCGATCGGGCCTTTCAGCGTCAGCACCAGCGCGCCGCCGGCCAGAAGCGCAATGACGATACCGGTGACGGTGGCGAACATGGACACCTGGTTGGCCTTGTCGCGCTCCACCGAGGCTGTCGTCTTCTGGCCTTCGGCAAAGGTCGTCAACTGACCCCAGATATTGTCGATCTCGGCGGCGGCGGCGGCGAATTCAGCCTGTCGCTTCTGGCTGATCTCCACCAGCGCGACGCTGTCTTCGCCCATCGTTGCGATAATCGGTTTCAGGCCGATCAGGGCGTCGAAGAAATCGAGATCACCGGCCGTTCCGGCCAGGCTCTCGATATCCTGCGCCATGATCGAAAATTCGCGGGCAAGGCGAGCACGGCCTTCCTCATCGGATTTCTCGAGGAAGCTCGCCGCTGCGATGCGGATCGAATAGACGGAATTGACCAGTTTACGCGTATCGGCCAGCACATTGCCGGCCTTGACGAGCGGTGCATCGAGCTTGCCGAAGGTCGCGGTCGCCTCGCGCATCTTGACCGTGGCAGCCGTTTGCAACTGGATGCTGTTCTGGCGGAAACGGCCGACAAGCCGGCCGATCGCGGTCGCATTTTCCGCGCTCAGATCGCCGCTATCGGCCAGCGACTTGATTTCCTCGATCGTCCTCTTGAACGTCTCGGCGACAGCCTTCTGGTTCTTCGGCAAGCCGGAGGTGATCTTGCGCAGGACCTTGATCATCATGCCATGGGAAGACTGGACCAGCTTGATCTTTTCGTCCGGCGTGGCGGCCTTTGCGAAGGCGGTCATGAACTCGGTCAGCGTATCGCTCGAAGAGGTCAGCCGCTCGGCTTCGCGCAGGATCGACTTTGCCGATTCCTCGTCCTTGCGCACGACGCGTTCCATCTTCGTCGCTTCCTCGAGGATTTTCATCTGCTCTCCGAGCAGGTTGCCGAGGCTGGACGAAATGGATTTGCGCAGCCTTACCTCATCCTCGTACAGGGCCCAGAGCTGGCCGACGCGATCGCTGATCTTGGTGCTGCCATCGACCGCCTCCTGCAACTGCCGCCGGCCTTCCGCGTCGCTGACCTGCGCCAGCGTATCCGCCAGAACGCCCTGCTGGGCCTCGAGCTTGGTCAGTACCGCCTGACGGCTCTCCTCGGAGGTGTTCTGAAGGAAGCCGTTCATGCCGGCATAGACATCCTTGAAGCCGCTCAGCGACTGGAGGACGCTGTTGGATATCTCCATCCGCCCCTGCAGGAGGCCGGACGCATAAAGCCCGGTGATGCCGACGGCGCAGATGCTGGCCACGAAGGGCAGGACGAACAGGAGCACCTTGGTCTGGATCTTGAAGCGGGCGAGAATTTTGTCAATGAACATGAACGCACCTCGGGTCGCAGCCCTATCCGCCCTCCAAGCCAAAGGCTTCCCCGGCGCGCCGACAGGCTGATGATCTGATCGAAAGCATGCGGCTTTGCGCCGCCAGCCTGCCCGGCACTCATTGCGCGACCGCCACAGGCGATCACGGCAGACACTGTTGGCCGATATTCTTCCGCTGGAAGAATTAATATTTGAATAAGTACGATTAAATGGCGCCGGCCGTTATCGGCGCTCCAAGGCGTGCGGCAAACCACAGGGCAATGCCGACGGAAACGGTGCTTTCAGGCACCGGACTGGAGACGGGCTCAGATGGACAAAAGGGCAGGCAGGGCGGCGAGCGCGGCCAGTGCACAGAGCGCGACCAGCGTGGCGCGAACCAGAAGGGCTCTCTGCGTGCGGACTTCCTCGCTTTTCGCGATGGCGATGGCTTTGGGGCGGCTGCGTGTCTGGTTCATGGCATCATGTCCTTCTGACCAAATGCAACAATAGACCCGGATGATCCGGACCGCCAGCCCATATGATGTGCAATAGCGAATGAATGCAAAAGCACTTTAGAAAGGCTTTCTTTCACATCGCAAGGCCATGTGCCGGCGCGGGAAACAGGTTCCGCCAGATGTCTTAAGAATGGCTGAAGACAGGGCGGCTTAAGGCCGGTCAGGCCGCCTGTCCGGCGGAGAAACCGGATGCCCAGGCCCATTGGAAATTATAGCCGCCGAGCCAGCCGGTGACATCGACGCATTCGCCGATGAGATAGAGACCCGGCACATCGCGGGCCTGCATGGTGCGGGAATCGAGCGCCTTCGTATCGATGCCGCCCAGCGTCACCTCGGCGGTGCGGTAGCCTTCCGAACCGGCCGGCGTGATCGTCCAGGCCTTGATCCCAAGGCAGAATGCGTCGATGGCCTTGTCGGAGAGATCGGCAAGCGATCGATTGTGCAGCCCGGCCGCATCAGCGAAAAACTGCGCCAGTCTTTTCGGCAGATGATCGGCGAGCGCCGTCTGCAGAGCCTGGCGGCCGTTTTCGCGGCGCGCCGCCTTAAGCAATGCGGCGATATCGACGCCCGGCAGCAATTCCAGCCGAATGTCGCCCCCCTCGCGCCAATAGGAGGAAATCTGTAGGATCGCCGGGCCGCTCAAGCCGCGATGGGTGATCAGCACCGCTTCCTCGAACCGCGCCTTGCCGACGCTTGCCCCGGCATCGACGGCAACGCCGGCAAGCGCGCTCAGGCTTTCAAGCTGGCCCGGGTCGAGTGTCAGCGGCACGAGGCCCGGACGGGTCTCGACCAGGGGCAGGCCGAACTGCTCGGCGACTTTATAGGCAAAGCCGGTCGCGCCCATTTTCGGGATCGACTTGCCGCCGGTGGCAATGACGAGCGAGGCGCAGTCGATGACACCCTCCCCCGATGCAACGCGAAATCCGGTGGCCGACTTTTCGACCGAGAGGATTTGCGCGCCGAGCCGCAGGACGGCGCCCACCTCCCGCATCTCGGTCAGAAGCATGCGGATAATGTCCTTGGCGCTGTCATCGCAAAACAGCTGACCGAGGGTCTTTTCGTGCCAGGCAATGTTGTGGCGATCGACCAGGGACACGAAATCCTGTGGCGTATAGCGGGCCAGCGCGGATTTGCAGAAATGCGGGTTTGCCGACAGGAAGTTCTTCGGCCCCGCATGGATATTGGTGAAATTGCAGCGTCCGCCACCGGATATGCGGATCTTTTCGCCCGGCGCGCGGGCATGATCGAGCACGAGGACGCGACGGCCACGCCGACCCGCCTCGATGGCAGCCATCATGCCGGCGGCGCCCGCCCCGATTATCACGACATCGAATTTCTCGGCCAAACCATCCATTCCCATTCGGGCTTTCTTTCAAGGGGACGGCGGCAAAGTCAATCACTCTGCTTGGCGAGCAGGCTGACAAATACGCGTCGCGGCGCCCGGAAACTGCGGCTCTGCCCCCTAGCCAATTGCCAAACTCCGGTTATGATGCCGCATCCGAACCCAAAACCGGTGATTTATGCCTGCCAAGAGAAGCATTGCCCAACAAACAGCAAAGATCAGTAAAACTTCAAAAATTCCCCCAGCCCTGCAATCCGCCCGAGGCGTCAAGACCTGGAAAGAAGCCGCCGACTGGCTGAAGATCCGTGGCATCGAAGACATCGAGTGCATCACGCCCGATATTGCCGGGGTGCCGCGCGGCAAGATGATGCCCTCTTCGAAATTCACCTCCAATACCTCGCTGGCGCTGCCCTCGGCGATCTATCGCCATACGATTTCCGGCGAATATCCCGAAGAGACCGGCAATTTCCGCTATGATTCCCGCGACAGCGACATCAAGCTGGTTCCCGACCTGTCGACGCTTTCGGTCGTTCCCTGGGAGACCGATCCGACGGCGCAGGTGATCTGCGATATTGCGGGTTCACAGGGCGAGAAGGTTCCCTATACGCCGCGCAACGTCCTGAAGCATGTGCTCGACCTCTATCGCCAGAAGGGCTGGAAGCCGGTGGTGGCGCCGGAGATCGAATTCTACCTGGTCGCCAAAAACGAAGATCCCGACTATCCGCTGCATCCGCCAAAGGGGCGCTCCGGTCGCGCCATCCAGGGCGGACAGGGCTATTCCATTGCCGGCGTCAACGAATTCGACGAACTGATCGACGATATCTATCATTTCTCGGAAAAGCAGGGCCTGGAGATCGACACGCTGATCCATGAGGAAGGCCCGGCGCAGCTTGAAATCAACCTTCGCCACGGCGATCCGATCGAGCTTGCCGACCAGGTGTTCCTGTTCAAGCGGACCATTCGCGAGGCGGCGCTGAAACACGGCATCTATGCCACCTTCATGGCCAAGCCGATGCAGGCGCAGGCGGGATCGGCCATGCATATCCACCAGTCGGTTGTCGAGATCAACACCGGCCGCAACCTGTTTTCCAATGCCGACGGCACCGCCTCCAAGGAATTCTTCGCCTTCATCGGTGGCATGCAGAAATATGTGCCGAAGGCGCTGTCGATGATGGCGCCCTATGTGAATTCCTATCGCCGCCTGACGCCGGACATGTCGGCGCCGGTCAACAATGCCTGGGGCTACGACAACCGGACGACCGCCTTTCGCGTTCCGGTTTCGGAGCCTGCTGCGCGGCGGGTGGAAAACCGGCTGCCGAGTTCGGATGCCAATCCCTATCTGGCGCTGGCCGCCTCGCTCGGCTGCGGCTATCTCGGCATCGTCCGAGGGCTGGAACCCACCGCACCCGCCGAGGCTTCGGCCGATCGCGGCACGATCGACCTGCCGCGCGGCCTGCTGGAAGCCGTTTCGCTGTTGGAGGGAGAGCCGGATTTCGCCGAGATCTTCAGCCCGGAATTCATCGCCATCTATGGCGGCGTCAAGCGCGGCGAGTTCGAAACCTTCATGCAGGTGATCAGTCCCTGGGAACGCGAATATCTGCTTCTCAACGTCTGACAGGAAGGTGCGACCATGGCCTGGCAAAGCCCGATCTCGCCGGGGATTTCCTGGTATGAGGCTAATATTCCAGAGCGGCCGGACTATCCGGCCCTTTCCGGCTCGACGGAGACCGACGTCGCCATTGTCGGCGGCGGCTTCACCGGCCTGCAGGCGGCCTATAATCTCGCCCTGAAAGGCGTGCGGGTCACGCTGATCGACGCCTGGCGCTTCGGCGACGGTGCCTCGGGACGCAATGGCGGGCAACTCGGCACCGGCCAGCGCTGGTCGCCGGAAGAGATGGAAGACACGCTCGGCCTGGAGCGGTCCAAGGCGCTTTTCGATCTCGCCGAGAATGCCAAGGCCTATCTTCTCGACTTTGCTTCCGGCAAGGGCATCGATATCGAATATGTCCCCGGCCAGCTCAATGTCTGCCACAAGAAGGGCCTCGAGAAAGAGTATCGCGACAGCGTAGAGATTGCCGCTTCGCGCTACGGCTATCACCACCAGAGCTTCATGGGGCGGGACGAAACCGTGGCCCGGCTCGGCTCCGAGCGCTACCTGTTCGGCATCCGCGACACCGGCACCGGCCATATCCAGCCGATGAAGCTGCTGGTCGGGCTGGCAAGGCAGGCGGCGCTCGCCGGTGCCGTCTTGCATGAAAAGACCAAGGCGGTGAAGATTGCGCAAGGCGGCGGTCGCATTCTTGTGGAGACCGACCAGGGCACGATCCGCTGCGAGCGGGCGCTGATTGCCTGCAACGGCTATATCGGCGATCTCGAACCGGTGACGGCGCGCCATGTCATGCCGATCCGCTCCTTCATCGGTGCGACCCGGGTGCTTGCCGACTTCCCGGATGTCCTGCCGGGCGGTGAGGCGGTCGCCGATTCGCGCTTCGTCGTGCGTTATTTCCGCAAGTCGCAGGACGGGCGGCTGCTGTTCGGCGGACGTGAAGCCTATACGGCCGACAATCCCCGCGACATTTCCGATCACATCCGCCGGCAGATCACCGAGATCTATCCTGCTCTGCAGGACATCGAGATGACCCATGCCTGGGGCGGCTCCGTCGGCATTACCTTGCCGCGCCAGCCCTTCGTGCGCGAGGTCATGCCCGGCGTCACTTCGATCGGCGGATATTCCGGCCACGGCGTCATGCTGTCCAATTATTGCGGCAAGCTCTATGCCGATCTGGTCACCGGCAACCGGTCCGATCTCGATCTCTTCAGAGACCTGAACATTCCGGCCTTCCCCGGCGGCACGCGCTTCCGTTCCGTGCTATTGTTCCTGGCCCTCAGTTGGTATGCGCTGCGCGACAAGTTCTGAAATCCAGGCGTAACGCATTTTGTTGCGGCGCGGTCTAGCGTTTTTAAATCGATTAGATTATACACGCCCCCATTGGAACGAGATCGAGATTCCCATGAGCAGCCAGATTATTCCCGTGGAACCCTTCGACTATGTGGTGTTCGGAGGGACCGGCGATCTTGCCGAGCGCAAATTGCTTCCCGCCCTCTACCACCGGCAGTTGGACGGGCAGATCAGCGATCCGACGCGCATCATCGGCGCGTCGCGCAGTGTCCTCACCCATGAGGAATACCGCCAGTTCGCCACCGACGCATTGAAGGAACATCTGAAGCCTGCCGAATATGACGAGGCGGAGGTCAAGATTTTCACCGAGCGGCTGTTCTATGTGCCGGTGGATGCCAAGTCCGATCTCGGCTGGGACAAGCTGAAAGCGCTCCTCGACGACGGCAAGGACCGGGTCCGGGCCTTCTATCTCGCCGTAGCGCCGGCGATTTTCGGTGATATCTCGGAAAAGATCCGCGACCACAAGTTGATCACCAAGACGACGCGGATCGTCGTCGAAAAGCCGATCGGCCGCGATCTTGCCTCGGCGCTCGAACTCAACGACACGATCGGCAAGGTCTTCAAGGAAGACCAGATTTTCCGCATAGACCATTATCTCGGCAAGGAGACCGTGCAGAACCTGATGGCGCTGCGCTTTGCCAATGCGCTGTACGAGCCGCTGTGGAATTCCGCCTATATCGACCATGTCCAGATCACCGTTGCCGAATCCGTCGGGCTCGAGAGCCGGGCCGGTTATTACGACAAGGCCGGCGCGCTGCGCGACATGGTGCAGAACCACATCCTGCAGCTTCTCTGCCTCGTTGCCATGGAAGTGCCGCCCTCGATGAATGCGGAGGCCGTGCGCGACGAGAAGCTGAAAGTGCTGCGTGCGCTGAGGCCTATCAATCCCGGCAATGTCGAAAAACTGACGGTGCGCGGCCAGTACAAGGCCGGCGCGTCGGCCGGCGGCGCGGTCAAGGGTTATCTGGAAGAACTCGAAGGCGGGGTCTCCAATACCGAGACCTTTGTCGCTATCAAGGCGGAAATCTGCAACTGGCGCTGGGCGGGCGTTCCCTTCTACATCCGCACCGGCAAGCGCATGGCGGGTCGCATGTCGGAGATCGTCATCACATTCAAACCGATCCCGCATTCGATCTTCGATGAAGCGGCTGGCCGCATTGCCGCCAACCAGTTGATCATCCGGCTGCAGCCGGACGAAGGCGTCAAGCAGTCGCTGATGATCAAGGACCCGGGGCCGGGCGGCATGCGGCTGCGCAATGTCTCTCTTGACATGACCTTCGCGGAAGCCTTCAAAGCCCGCAGTGCCGATGCCTACGAGCGACTGCTGCTCGACGTGGTGCGCAACAACCAGACCCTGTTCATGCGCCGCGACGAGGTCGAGGCGGCGTGGCAGTGGATCGACCCGATCCTGAAATCCTGGGAAGCGGTCGGCCAGCAGGTCCAAGCCTATACGGCCGGCACCTGGGGTCCGAGCCAGGCGATCGCGCTGATCGAGCGCGACGGCCGCACCTGGCACGAAGTGATCTGAGGACGGCGCGATGACGGCGGCGATGCATATATTCGACGATGGCGACGCACTGGCGCAAGGCCTGGCAGACGCCGTAGCCTCCGCGCTGTCGGCGGCCATTGCCGAGCGCGGCCAGGCCTCGCTTGCCGTCTCCGGCGGCTCGACGCCGAAAGGATTTTTCAAGGCGCTTTCCGGCAAGGCAATCGATTGGTCCAAGGTGACCGTTACGCTGGTCGATGAACGCTTCGTGGAGCCGGACAACGAGCGATCGAACGAGAAACTGGTCAAGGACAATCTATTGACCGATAAGGCCGCCGCCGCGCAGTTCGAGCCGCTCTATTATCCCACGGCATCGGCGGAAGAGGCCGCCGCCGCCGCATCGAAACAGACCGCGTCGATCGGCTGTCCTTTCGATGTCGTCGTTCTCGGCATGGGCGGTGACGGCCACACGGCCTCGTTCTTTCCCGGCGGCTCGCGGCTTTCCGAAGCGCTCGATGCCGCCACGCCGCGCGGCGTGATGACCATGCAGGCCGAAGGCGCCGGCGAGCCGCGCCTGACATTCACATTCTCCAGCCTTCAGGATGCCCGGCTTCTGGTGCTCCATATCGAAGGCGACGGCAAGAAAGAGGTTCTTGCCAAGGCAGAAGCGCCCGGCGACGAGGCGGAGATGCCGGTCCGGGCAATCCTGCGCCGGGCCGCCTCCCCGCTCCAGATCTACTGGGCACCTTGACGTAAAGGCTCGGCTCCCAAGACCCGGGTCATCCGAAACCATTAAGACCAGGGAGTGCCCGGCACTCCGGAACAGGATTGCCATGTCCGCCGCCGCCCGCATCGCCGCGATAACCGCCCGCATCGTCGAACGTTCCAAACCCTACCGCGAGCCCTATCTTGCACGCATCCGCGCGGCCTCCTCTCGCCGCGCCACCCGCTCGGTGCTCGGCTGCGGCAATCTCGCCCATGGTTTCGCGGCCTGTTCCCCCTCCGAGAAAACGGCGCTTTCGGGCGACGAGGTTCCCAATCTCGGTATCATCACCTCCTATAACGACATGCTGTCGGCGCATCAGCCGTTCGAGACCTATCCGGCGCTGATCCGTGAGGCCGCCCATCAGGCGGGCGGCATCGCCCAGGTTGCCGGCGGCGTGCCGGCCATGTGTGACGGTGTCACCCAGGGACAGCCGGGCATGGAATTGTCGCTCTTCTCGCGCGACCTGATCGCCATGGCGGCCGGTGTCGGCCTGTCGCACAACATGTTCGACTCGACCGTCTATCTCGGCGTCTGCGACAAGATCGTTCCCGGGCTGATGATCGCCGCCATGACCTTCGGCCACCTGCCGGCCGTGTTCATTCCGGCCGGTCCGATGACCACCGGCCTGCCGAACGACGAGAAGACGCGCGTGCGCCAGCTTTTCGCCGAAGGCAAGGTTGGCCGCGACGAGCTGCTGGAGGCGGAATCGAAATCCTATCACGGCCCCGGCACCTGCACCTTCTACGGCACCGCCAATTCCAACCAGATGCTGATGGAGATCATGGGCTTCCACCTGCCCGGCGCCTCCTTCATCAATCCCGGCACGCCGCTGCGCGACGCCCTGACCCGAGAAGCAACCAGGCGTGCCCTGGCGATCACCGCGCTCGGCAACGAATTCACGCCGGCCGGCGAGATGATCGACGAGCGTTCGATCGTCAATGGGGTGGTCGGCCTGCATGCGACGGGCGGCTCGACCAACCACACGATGCATCTGGTCGCCATGGCCCGTTCCGCCGGTATAGCCCTGACCTGGCGGGATATTTCCGAGCTTTCCGACATCATCCCGCTCTTGGCCCGCGTCTACCCGAACGGCCTTGCCGATGTGAACCATTTCCATGCGGCCGGCGGCATGGGTTATCTCATCAGCCAGCTTCTGAAGCACGGCCTGCTGCATGACGATGTTCGCACCGTCTTCGGGCAGGGGCTCGACGCCTATGCGATCGACGTCCGGCTCGGCCCCAATGGCACGGTCGAGCGCCTGCCGGCACCCGCGCAGAGCCATGACCCGAAGGTGCTTTCCACCGTCGAGCAGCCCTTCCAGCCATCGGGTGGGCTGAAGATGCTGTCGGGCAATCTCGGCAAGGCCGTCATCAAGATCTCTGCCGTCAAGCCGGAGCGCCATGTCATCGAGGCACCGGCGAAAATATTCCACGACCAGTCGGAACTGCAGGATGCTTTCAAGGCAGGCAAGCTCGAGGGCGATTTCATCGCCGTCGTCCGCTTCCAGGGCCCGAAGGCCAACGGCATGCCGGAACTGCACAAGCTGACCACCGTGCTCGGCATCCTGCAGGATCGCGGCCAGACCGTGGCATTGGTGACCGACGGCCGCATGTCTGGCGCCTCCGGCAAGGTGCCGTCGGCAATCCACATGACGCCGGAGGCCAAGGATGGCGGCCCGATTTCACGCCTGCGCGAAGGTGACATGATCCGTCTCGACGCCATCAGCGGTACGATCGAGGTGCTGGTCGCGCCGGCCGAATTTTCCGCTCGCCCGCCGGCCGAAGCCGATCTTTCCGGCAATGAATTCGGCATGGGCCGCGAACTCTTCGCACCGTTCCGGGCGGCGACGGGCTCGGCCGACAATGGTGCAAGCGTGTTCTTCCACTGAGACGGAATCCAATTACGGCAGCGGCCCGGGATGCATGTCGCTGCGGCCGTCATAGCGCTCGATCTTCAGTTCGAAAAGGTCGATGCCCTCGATGCAGCGGGCATTGACCGAGACGCGCTCGCCGGGATAGCCGGTTCGCATCATGGCGACGCCGCATCTGGGGCAGAAATGATGGCCCTCGGTAAGGCACCGCCAGACATAGGTGGACAGTTGGCGTTTTTCGCTCAGAAGCCTGATCCTGCTTGCCGGAACTTTCCAGTGCAGGAAGCCCGAGCGCCGGCAGGTCGAACAATTGCATTCGACCAGTTCGGCAATCTCCTCATCGACCTCGATGCAGATGTCGCCGCAGTGACAGGAAAGCCGATAGGGTCGTTCCATTGGTCATCGTCCCGCTGCTGCCAAATCCAGCACCATCAATCCGCCTCCCGGAAGCGAAGTCAAGTGCGCGGGCACCGGCAGGCTGACGGCAGACAGTTCCCAAAATCGGGCGTGCCGGCTCAGCTATAGATATCGAGCACACGGTTACGGTGGTTGGGATGGGTGCTGTAGACGAAGATGCGGTTGAGATCGCGCTCCGACATCAGCCGCAGGAAGCGCGCCTCGATGATATTGTTGGCATGCACGCGTTTGACCAGGCAGCCGATCATGCCGATCCGGGCAGAGGGGATGTCGAGGTAGAAATTCTGCGGGAGCTTGAACTGCGTGGCGATGCCGATGATCGCGCCGCTCTTGGAGATCTGCAGCAATTCGCAGCGGCGCGACGAAAGATTGAGCATGCCCTTTTCTGTGTATTCGATTCGCGCGTCGTTCCGCGTTTCCTCCATCGGGAAGCGCGCTTCCCGGTCGTACATGAAGGATTCTTCCTTACTCAGATAGGTTGGTTTATCGGATGCCTGTCCCCGCATCGTTTTGCTCCCTGCCGTTTCAGGAATTATAGGCCAGGAGATTTTAACAGAGCGTGAGCGGGCGAACGAACAAGCCGGAAAAATCCGCCCGGAACCTCAAAGGACTGCGGGAAATCCCCACCGTCAGAGGCGATAGCTCTTGCCGTTGGCATCGAACAGATGCAGCTTTGCCCTGTCGGCGGTGAGACGAACCTTTTCGCCGCGCCTGACCTTCAGAATGCCGGGTATCTTGGCGATGATCGGCTCATTGGCGACAAGGCCATCGATATAGAGAAGCGTGACCTCGCCCAGCGCCTCGACGATCGAGACGGTGCCTTCGAACAGAAAGTCGTCGCCGGCCGCGATGCCCAAATCCTCCGGCCGCACACCGAAGCTGGCGGTCTTGCCGTTTTCGGAGGCCGGGGTGGCGATATCAAGGACGGTACGCCTGCCGCCGGTCAGTTCCACCGTCGTTTCCGTGCCGGCGCCGGCGATCGTCGCCGGGATGATGTTCATTGCCGGCGAGCCGATGAAGCGGGCAACGAAGAGATTGGCGGGGCGCTCGTAAAGTTCGAGGGGTGGGCCGACCTGCTCGATATGACCGGCCGAAAGCACGACGATGCGGTCGGCAAGCGTCATCGCCTCGACCTGATCGTGGGTCACGTAGACCATCGTCGTGTCCGGCATGGATTCGTTCAGCTTGGCGATCTCGATGCGGGTGGCGACACGCAGTGCTGCGTCGAGATTGGACAGGGGCTCGTCGAACAGGAAGACCTTCGGATCCCGGCAGATCGCCCGGCCAATCGCGACGCGCTGGCGCTGGCCGCCCGAAAGCGCCTTGGGCAGCCGGTCAAGATAGGCCGTGAGTTGCAGGATATCGGCGGCGGCACGCACCCGCCGGTCAATCTCCTCCTTGCTTTCCTTGGCGATGCGCATGCCGAAGGCCATGTTGTCGTAGACCGTCATATGCGGATAGAGCGCATAGGACTGGAAGACCATGGCGATGCCACGCTGCGAGGGCGGTACATCGTTGACCTGGCGTCCGGCAATATACATTTCGCCGCCGGAAATCTCCTCCAGCCCGGCGATCATGCGCAGCAATGTCGACTTGCCGCATCCCGAGGGACCGACGAAGACGACGAACTCGCCCTGCCGGATATCCAGATCGATGCCATGGATGACATCCACCGCGCCGTAGGACTTGCGGATATTCTTCAGTTGCAGGCCTGCCATGTCATCCTCCCCTTCATTCTCCATTGAACCCGGCCGTCTTGCGGGCGGCCTGCCCTGTCTGTCATTCGATGCGCGCGAAAAAGCCGCTCCAGGCCGGCAGCATGATCTTCTCTTCGCCCAGATGCGAGGCGAAGCCGTGGCCGGCCAGCACTTCCAGCCGCTCGGGCGGGCGCTCAGCAGTCACCGCCTCCGCGCTCATGTTGAACAGGCAGAGGATCGTCTCATTGCCGAATGTGCGCTCGAAGCCGAGCAGCGGCGCCGGATAGGGGCGAAAGACGATCTCGCCCTTGGCAAAGGCCGGATGCTGCCTGCGAAAGGCCAGGAACCGCCGATAGTGGTTGAGAACCGAGCGCTGGTCCAGTTGCTGCACCGAGACGGCGCGCTCCAGATGGTCCGCCGGCACCGGCAGCCAGGGCAGGCCCTCGCTGAAGCCGCCATTCACCGCATCCCTGTCCCAGACCATCGGCGTACGGCATCCGTCGCGCCCCTTGAAATCCGGCCAGAACTGGATGCCGTAGGGGTCCTTCAGGTCCGAGAAGGCAAGCTCCGCTTCGGTCAGGCCGAGTTCCTCGCCCTGATAGATGCAGACCGAACCGCGCAGTGTCATCAACAGGCTTGCGAGGAACTTCGCATAGGCCTCCCTGTTGGCGATATCGGTTCCCCAGCGGCTGACATGGCGCACGACATCATGATTGGAAAAGGCCCAGCAGGCCCAGCCCTCGGGCGCTGCACGCTCGAAATCATGCTGCACGTTGGCGACGCTTGCCGGCGTCAGCGGATCGGGCGCCAGGAACTCGAAGGCGTAGCACATGTGCATCTTGTCGTCGCCCGACGTATATTGCCCGGCGATCTCCAGGCCGATCTGGCTGTCACCGACCTCGCCAACGGCGGCGATCGCCGGAAACTCGTCCATCACGGCGCGAAAGCGCTTGAGGAATTCCAGGTTTTCCGGACGGTTCTTGTCGTAGAGATGTTCCTGGTAGTTGTAGGGGTTCACCGCCGGCGCCGTATTGGCATTGCGCCGTTCCGGGGCGAGCGCCGGATTGTCCCGCAGTTCCAGGTCATGGAAATAGAAATTGATCGTATCCAGCCGAAAGCCATCGACGCCGCGTTCCAGCCAGAAGCGCTCGACGGAGAGAAGCGCATCCTGGACGTCCGGATTGTGGAGGTTCAGGTCCGGCTGCGAGGTCAGGAAATTGTGCATGTAATATTGCAGCCGCGTCGGATCCCAGGCCCAGGCCGATCCGCCGAAAATCGACATCCAGTTGTTGGGCGGCGTGCCGTCGGGTTTGGAATCCGACCAGACATACCAGTCGGCCCTCGGATTGAAGCGGCTGGAGCGGCTCTCGGCGAACCAGGGATGCTGGTCGGAGGTATGCGACAGGACGAGGTCGATCATCACGCGGATACCGAGACGATGGGCTTCGGCGATCAATGCATCGAAATCGGCAAGCCCGCCGAAGATCGGATCGACGCCCCTGTAGTCGGAGACGTCATAGCCGAAATCCTTCATCGGTGAGGTGAAGAAGGGCGAAATCCAGATCGCATCGACCCCGAGCGATGCCACATGCGGCAGCCGGGCGGTGATGCCCTTGAGATCGCCGATGCCGTCGCCGTTGGAATCCTGGTAGGAACGCGGATAGATCTGGTAGATCACCGCGCCCCGCCACCAGTCACGGTCGGCCTCAAGGATGGAACCACGCGCCGGGGTCATGCTCATATTCATTCCGATGGACGTCCTTGTCTCAAGAAAGCTCAGCCGCCCTTGACCGAGCCGGCCAGAAGACCGCGAACCAGGTAGCGCTGCAGGGTGAAGAAAACGATCAGCGGCACGATGATGGTCACGAAGGCCGAGGCGGTAAGAATTTCCCAATTGCCGCCGCGCGACCCAAGGAGATTGACCAGTCGCCCTGTCAGGACCAGTTCGTTCTTGCCGGTTCCGAGGAACACCATGGCCACCAGCAGGTCGTTCCAGGTCCACAGGAACTGGAAGATCGAGAAGGAGGCGAGCGCCGGGAATGACAAAGGCAGGATGATCTTGACGAAGATGTCGAAATCGCTCGCGCCATCGACCCGTGCCGATTCCATGATCTCGCGCGGCAGGCCGGCCATGTAGTTGCGCAGCAGATAGATGGCAAGCGGCAGGCCGAAGCCCATATGCGCCAGCCAGATGCCGACATAGGTCTTGGCGGGAACGCCGAAAAAGGCGCCGACGCCGTTATAGAGCTTCAACAGCGGGATCAGCGACATCTGCAGCGGCACGACGAGAAGGCCGACGACCACCGCAACCAGGATTGCCCGGCCTGGGAATTTCATCCAGGCAAGCGCATAGGCAGCGAAGGCCGCCACCAGGATCGGAATGATCGTCGCGGGAATGGCAACCGTCAGCGAGTTGATGAAGGAGGCGCCAATGCCTTCGGCGCGCATGACCTCGCGGTAATTGTCGAAGGTGAAACGCGGCGGCACGGCGGCGGTATAGAAGATGCGCTGGCCCCTGCTGCCTTCCATCGCCTTATCGGAGGTGATCTCGAAGGCGCCATCGGCCTGAACCGTCAGCCTTTCGCCGTCGTTCATCTCCGCTGTTTCCCCCGGCGTGTAGGCGGTGGGTTCGCGGCTGTTGAACCCGAAGGCGGAGACTTCCCCGGACTGGCCTTCCAGCAAATTGCCGGAAATGACGAATTTCCCGTCCTTTTCGACTTGCGCATCGGCGCCCGGCGCGCGGAAGACAAGGTTCTGCGTCGAGGTGGAGAGCGCCGTCCACCAACCGGAAACCGCCAGTTGATCCTTGTCGCGAAGCGAGGAAATCAGCAGGCCCGCGGTCGGCAGGGTCCATAGGAGGACGAGCAGGATGACGGAGAGATGAACGAACCAGATCAGCGGAGAGCGGGAGGAAGCGATCATCTCAATGGCTCTCCATTTCCTTGGCGGCGTTGCGGATGTTCCAGATCATGATCGGGATCACCAGAAGCATGATGACGACCGCGATCGCCGCACCGCGCCCGAAATCGCCGCCGCCCCTAAACATCCAGTCGAACATGAGATTGGCGAGGACCTGGCTTTGCCATTGGCCATTGGTCATGGCGAGCACGATATCGAAGACCTTGAGCACCAGAATGGTGATGGTGGTCCAGACCACGGCGATCGTGCCCCAGATCTGCGGGATCATGATCTTGAAGAAAATCTGGAAGCCGTTGGCGCCGTCGATGACCGCGGCCTCGACGGTTTCTTCCGGAATACCGCGCAGGGCCGCCGACAGAATGACCATGGCAAAGCCGGTCTGGATCCAGATCAGGATGACCATCAGGAAGAAATTGTTCCAGAAAGGCAGCGTCACCCAGGCTTCCGGCGTGCCACCGAACGCCACGACGATGGCGTTGAGCAGGCCGATCTGCTCCGTACCCTCGGCCCGGTAGTCATAGATGAATTTCCAGATGACGGAGGCACCGACGAAGGAAATCGCCATCGGCATGAAAATCAGGGTCTTGGCGATATTTCCCCACCAGATACGGTCGGTCAGCGCCGCGATGACCAGGCCGAAAAAGGTGGCGGCGGCGGGCACGACGAGTAGCCAGAGGAAATTATTGTAGATCGACTGGCGGAATTCGCCGTCGTTGAACATCCATATGAAATTGCCCAGCCCGACGAAATTCTCTCCGGACTTGTCATGAAGGCTGAGCCAGACGGATTCGATGACCGGGTAGATAAGGTAGATGGTCAGCGAAAACAGCGCCGGCCCGAGAAAGAGCCACGGCCTCACCGCATTGGTGATGCGCAGGTTGCGCGAGGTAACAGGGCCGGTCAGGCCCTTGGAAGGGAACAGCTTGTCGAGAACCCAGTTCGTCCCGAAAAAATAGGCCGCGCAGGCAAGAACCCCGGCGGCCATCGTGGCGATCGCGAACAACAACTGCTGCATGGCATGTCCCCTCCCCGAGATTCTTTATTGCAGGAGAGTTTTACCCCCCTCTGTCAGCTTTGCTGACATCTCCCCCACAAGGGGGGAGATCGTTCTTTTTCCTTATGCGCCCCAAAGCCGATAATAATCTCCCCCCTTGGGGGGGAGATGTCCCGATAGGGACAGAGGGGGGTAGCCGCCTCGACATCTTACTTGATGGAATCCCAGGCTTTCTGGATATCGCCGGCGACATCAGCCGCAGACTTGCCACCGACATAATCGACCATGCCCGTCCAGAAGGCGCCAGCGCCGATCTTGCCGGGCATGAGGTCGGAACCATCGAAGCGGAAGGTCGTGGCGTTCAAGAGGATTTCGCCCTGCTTCTTCATCGGACCGTTGGCATAGGCGTCCTTGTTGGCGCTTTTCAGCGGCGTCAGGAAGCTCGACTGCGCCATCCAGACTTCATGGGCGATGGGGGTTTCGAGAAATTCGATGAAGGCGCGTGCCGCCGGCGTGTCCTTGGTGATCATGGCCAGCGTACCGGCGCCGAGCACCGGATTGCCGAGATCCGGCTTGTCCGCATAGGGCGGCATGTAGAAGAAATCCGCATCCTCGCCGACGACGGTGCCTTCCGGGAAGAAGGACGGAATGAACGACGCCTGGTGATGCAGGTAGCATTTCGGCGGCGAGGCGAAGAGGCCCTTGGGGCTATCGCGGAAATCGGCGGACGCGACGGCTGCCGCGCCACCATCGACATTCTTGTCGTTCTTGGCAAACCAGCCGAATTCGTCGATCGCGCCGATAACCGCCGGATCGTTGAACGGGATTTCGTTGGTGACCCATTTGTCATAGGTTTCGGCAGGCTGCGTGCGCAGCATCATGTCTTCTACCCAGTCGGTCGCCGGCCAGCCGGTGGCGCCGCCGGAGCCAAGGCCGATGCACCAGGGCGTGCCGCCATCGGCAACGATCTGCTCGGTCAGGGCCTTGAGGTCTTCCATGGTCTTGGGAACTTCATAGCCGGAATCCTCAAAATTTTCCGGCACGTACCAGACCAGTGATTTCACGTCGATCTTGTAGGGGAAGGCATAGAGGTCCTTCTTGCCATCCTTGCCAGCATAGGTCGAAAGATCGACCCAGGACTGGCCGGCGGCGTAGTTTTCGAGAAGCCATTTCTTGGTCTCCTCGCCGAGCGGGGTCAGATGCCCCTTGGAAGCCAGATCGGCGATCAGGCCGGGCTGCGGCAGGATGGCGACATCCGGCGGGCTTCCTGCCTGGGTGTCGATGACGATCTGCTGCTCGTAGTTCTCGGAGGACGAATATTTCACATCGATGCCGGTCGCCTCGCGGAAATAGTCGAGCATGCTTTGCGCCAGGGCTTCATCCTCGCCGCGCCAGGGGCCGAAGATGGTCAGGGTCTGGCCCTTCAGGTCATGCCCCTTCTTGAACTCCTCGAAGCTCGCCCAGTTGAATTTGGAATCCTCGCCGGGCTTGAATTTCAGCTCCGCGGCATTGGCAGCACCGGCGATCAGCGCAAGTGTTGCAACTCCCAGCAAAAATGTTCTTTTCACGTCATTTCCTCCCAAGAAAGACCCGGCTCTTCACGTGGAGCCGACACAGCAGACAGCACCAAAATCCAAAGCGCTTTCATTGCGTCAACAAATCATCTCGCCGGGCAGGGAGTCAAGTGCTTTTGGACGAGCGGTGAAAACAGCGACCCCATGCAATGCAGCAAAGGTTTGCACTGCAATGGAGCCGAATTTTCTGGTTGCCGCTGGTAGCCGATGCTACAAAAATCTCCGCGCCTTGAGAATAAAGGGAAAAATCCGACAGGAAATCAAAGCGCTTTGGGAGATCGCGCCGATCATGAACATGAATCTGAAGCAGTTGGCAGCGATGCTTGGCCTGTCGCAAACGACGGTCAGCCGGGCGCTCAACGGCTATCCCGAAGTCAATGCCGAAACGCGCGAGCGCGTGCTGGCCGCCGTGAAGGCAACCGGATACAGGCCCAACCGGGCCGCGCAGAGACTGGCGACGGGCCGAGCCGGGTCGATCGGCCTCGTCATGCCGGTGGCACCCGGAATCGATTCCGACGTGCATTTCGGCGAGTTCCTGGCCGGACTGGGAGAGGAAGCCGTCCGTCACGATTTCCATTTCGTCATCAATCCGAGCGCCCCGGACGAGGAGGAGGCAACCTTCAAGCGGCTGGCGGCAAGCGGCAATGTGGATGCCCTGTTCCTTGCCTATGTGCGCGCCGGTGACCCACGGATCACCATGCTGAAATCCCTCTCGATTCCCTTTGTTGTCCATGGCCGGGCAGTCGACCAGCCGGAGGACTATCCCTTCCTCGATATCGACAACACCGCCGCCTTCCATGGCGCGACGCGGTTGCTCATTCAGCTTGGACACCGGCGGATCGCGTTCATCAACGGGCCGCCCGACCTGACATTCGCCATGCGGCGGCTGAAGGGAATGCGGCGCGCGATGGAGGAACACGGCCTGCCGGTTGACCAGGATCTTATCCAGCACGCATTTATGACCGACGAACACGGCCACCGCGCCATGCAGCGCTTTCTGGCGCGGGACCGACCGCCGACAGCCGTGCTCTGCTCCTCGACGGTGATCGCGCTCGGCGCCGTCCGGGCGATCAACATGGCGGGGCTGCGGCTGGGGGTCGATATTTCACTGATCGCCCATGACGACGTGCTGCCGATGCTGAAACCGGAGAATTTCAGCGTGCCGCTGACGACGACGCGCTCGTCGTTGAGGGCCGCCGGCTCAAGGATCGCCGCCCGGTTGATTTCGCGCATCCTGAAGAACGGCGAGCAGCCGGACCAGGAATTATGGCAAACCGAACTGATCGTCCGTGCCTCCACGGGGCCAGCGCCGAAACCTTGAGGTCGTCCTTACTGCGATCAGAAAGACGGCGCCTGCCTGCCGGCCTTGCGATAGGCGGCAATGACCGTATTGGCCATCAGCATGGCAATGGTCATCGGGCCGACGCCGCCGGGAACAGGGGTGATGACGCCCGCCACGGCGGCGCATTCCTTGAAGGCGACATCGCCGACCAGGCGGGACTTGCCCTCCCCTTTCTCCGGCGCATCGATGCGGTTGATGCCGACATCGATCACCGTCGCGCCCGGCTTGACCCAATCGGCGTTCACCATTTCGGGGCGGCCGACGGCAGCCACCAGGATATCGGCGCCGCGGCAGACTTCGGCGAGGTTCCTCGTGCGCGAATGCGCGACGGTCACCGTGGCATTGGCAGCCAGCAGCAGGGCGGCCATCGGCTTGCCGAACAGATTGGAACGGCCGATGACGACGGCGTTCAGCCCCGACAGGTCCGCGCCATGGGTCTGCCGGACGAAGACCATGGCACCGGCCGGGGTGCAGGAAACCAGGCCGCCGTCGAGATCGCCGGTCGCCAGCTTGCCGGCATTGACCACATGCAGTCCATCGACGTCCTTTTCCGGCAGGATGGACTGGATGATCGGCTCGGAACGGAGCGGCTTCGGCAGAGGCAGTTGCACGAGGATGCCATGCAGGCTTTCATCTTCGTTGAGCGATTGAACGAGTGCAGCAAGGTCTTCCTGCGTCGTCTGTTCGGGCAGCGTGTGCTGCACGGAGGTGAAGCCGCATTCCTTTGCCATCCTGCTTTTCGAGGAGACATAGGCATGGCTTGCGGGATCATCACCGACGATAACGACCGCAAGGCCGGGCTTGACCCCGGTCTCATCCTTCAAAACCTGCGACGCCGTCTTTACGGCATCGATCACCGAAGACGCCACCTGCTTGCCATCAATCACCGTCGCCACGACATTCTCCCAGATTCTCTTTGGTTCGCTTCAGTTTAGTTCTGGCGAAAAATCTCGTTGGCCTCAATGCGTCCTCTGCTGTTCCGATCGAATTAATTCACATTCGTGGGCGGACGCAGCCGCCGGCCGCCGGTCAAGCCGGTTCCACGGGGAAACACATATTGAGGGGGAGTGATAGACGCTGACCGATGGATTAGCGTGACCGGGGGCCCGACCGACGGCTGACGGTCAGTTGTTCGTTTCCGCGCCCGGCCAGCTTGTACCGGAGAATATTATAGATGAACAGCGGATTCCCGAGCAGGTAGCGACGCCATAGGCGACGGGGCTCGAGGATCAGCCGATGCAGCCATTCCAGCCGCAGGCGCCGGACGGCTGCCGATGCGCGCGGCACTTCCTCCGCCATGAAATCGAACAGGGCGCCGACGCTGATCACCAGCCGGGCATGGCCGGGACCGACATGCCGGTCGATCCATTTTTCCTGCTTCGGGCTGCCCATCGCAACCAGCAGGATATCGGGCTTCAACGCGCGGACACGCGCCATTACCTCATCGGACCGCTCCATGTCGAAATAACCGTCGGCGACCGGGATGAATTCGTGCCAGGGTGCATGTTTGCGAAAATTCTCCGCCGCCCGCTCCAGTATCTTTGGATGAGAGCCGATCATCGCCACGCGCCTTGGCGTCGTCATGTAGGTCATCAGGGCCGGCACGAAATCGGTCCCGTTCAGGTTGGCCGGAAAGGCCTTTCCATGAAAAAGCCAGGAGGCGATATCGATGCCATGGCCATCGGGAAGAACGAGATGGCGATTGAGGACGTCGCGATAGTCGTCATCCTTCATCATCAGGTTGGCATTATTGGCGTTGAGGAACGAGATGACGGTCTGCCCGATCGGCAGCGAGGCGACTTCGTCAGCAAAAATGAAGGCATCCGCCCAGCCGAAATCACAGACCGGCAGGCCGAGGATCATCCGTTGCGATGCGCTGATCGGATTTCCGGGAGCGAAATTCATTGCTGCGCGCCTCCCCGCCGGACAGGATATCCGGGAGAGCGGGAGAGCACGGCGCAAGCGTCACCGGCAGAAACATGACAAGCAAGGGCACGACCCGGCAACGGGCCTGCCATCGGCAAGAATTGGAGAAGCAGAAACATGCCGCCACACAAGGATCGAGAACAGTTGGGCGGACTGTAGCAACATGACGTGAAATGGAGCTTAAACCATTCATTCAAAAGCAAATTCGGAAATTAAGATTTCGTTCGTAATGACCGTTTTTCAGTGTGCTTTACGGGAGTTGGCGATGGCCCGGACCCGTGACTGGAGCCAGGGGGAAGCATGGCCCGTGTCGTTTCGGCACATATCGGGATCGGCCAAACGCCCTGTCGCGGGCCATTGCGGCAGCAGGCCAGCCGTTGCGACGCATCGGGCGCCCGCGTCACTGCGTGGATTCGGCAATCGCCCCCGCCGGAATCCTGTCCTTGGCCGAGACGCCGTTCTTGTCCACGATCGGCACAGGTCTGCGCGGCTTCTCGTTTGCCGAATTGGCGATGCGGGCAACGTCGGCCTTGGTGAGATATTCCAGCTGTTCGACGAGCACTTCATAGATCACTTCGTCGTGAAGCTGCTTGTTCAGGCCTTCGCGGATGACCGTCTTGAAATGGGTGAGGTCGAAATTGGTGGTATCGGCGATATTGATGAGCTTCTGGCCGACGAGAATATCGAACAGCGCATTCGTCACCGCTTCCTTGAGCGGCACTTCGATGTGCTTCACTTTGGCCTTATCGACGGAGAAAGACAATTTGGTCAGGAAATAACCCTGCACCGCGCCATCGGTGATCACCGGTACCGTGACCGGTTCGCCCTGAACATATTCCCGCGAAGCGCGGCGCTGCGCCTCCGCGTCCGTTTCCACCGGTGCCGATGCGTGCTGGATCGAAAAATAGACGGATCCGAGCGATACTGCGCAGATCCACACACCGGTGAGAACGAGCTTCAGCATCAGAAGTCGCCGTAGCGGAACTGCTGCTCGGAATAGATGCCGTCGGCATCGGCGTCCTGCACGGCTGTCTTGAGAAGATCGACGACCGAGCGGCAGGCTTCCATATGTGCATGCACCTTCTGGGAATTCGTCATCAGCTTGGATTTGATATGCTGGGTCTGGGAGACGAATGACGAAGAAATCTCGTTCGGCGCGGCATCGCGATGCAACATGGTCAGTTCGTAGAGGCAACGGCTCTTGCGGGCGTTCGAGGTTTTAAGGTCGAACGCCGGATCATTGCCGATCCGGGCATTCTCGTTGTCGAGGATCATTTCGAGACGGCCCAGCACGTTCTGGATACGCACGTCGCTCGATGCAGCAGCTTCCATCATTTCGCTCCCTTTGGCGCACGCGGCACGAAGGTTCTCCTTAACGTGAGCCGGTGCGCGGAATAGTGTCTGTAAGGCTCGGGCTGTTTGCAGCTACAGCCTAGGCCTGATCCCTGTCGTCGTCGGTTTTAAAGAAACTATCGATGGCCTTGCGCTCATATTCCTGCACCATGCTCAGGGCGACATTGTTGTCGTTGCCGTCGAGCGAGGCGTTGACCCGGTCTGGACCGTCCGAGCCGACGATGCGGTCGGTGACCATGCTTTCGGCGATGCCGACGCCATTGCCCTTGGCCATGACATTGCCGATCTGCTCGGCCATCATGCTTTTCCAGATGTCGCCGGACGTGCCCTTGCCGTAGACTTCCTCGCTTTCGGTGGGCAGCATCGATTTCACGAAATTCTGCAGCACCATCGCTTCGAACTTGCGGTAGGTTTCCGGAATCTGCTTGGCTTCGGCGCGGTTGTTGATGTCGCCGAGGCTGTTGGTCGGGCTATCCTGGTTGAGGACCGCGACCGTATTGGCAAAGCCGCTGCCATTCTCGGCAAGGCTCGTGGCCTGGAAAGCGGCGCGATTGGCCTTCAACCGTGCCTGCGCTTCCTGTACCTCGGCCGGATCGGCGGCGCGCACGACATCCAGCACCAGGTCGCTTGGAGGGGAAATGGCCATTGCTGTATCCTCTCGTCACGAAGCAAAAGCGTGAAACGCCATGGATAACTTCGTGTTTTCAGTGTCTTGACAGGGAGGAGCGGACGCAGATGGCGACCATTCCGAAGCCGCACTATGACCCGCCAACCTTACCGGAAGCTGGTGACTTGCCCACCACATGCTGATCGACAAGGTCGTAAATGGCGTCATCGGCCTCGGCCCGGTCCTCCAGGACACGGGCATCCTTCATGTTTTCCTCCAGCCGGTCGCCCTTTGCCCTTTCTTTCAGGACGCGAGTTTCATGGACCTGCTGGATGCCGTGCAGCATCTGGTCCTTCTGCGCGAGCCGGCCGAGCTGCGAGGCATAGTGACCGGAAAACATCGCATGCAGCGGGCTCGCGGACCCCATCGCATCGGCCACCACGTCGATGGTTTCGGCCAGGTCGCGGCGCTGGCGCGCGGTTTCGGCCAGTTCGCTTTCCGCCATCTGCTCGAGATGCCGCTGGACGGCGACGAGACGTTTGAGTTTTTCGGATCGGCTTTTCATGGCGGATCAGCCTCCCTGCATGACCGTGCCGAAGCCATCGGCAAACAGCTTGAGCATCGCGGCAATGCCGAGATAGAGAAGAAACATGCCGCCCATGATGAGATAGGGCAAGGAGATGAAGTATAGCGGCATTTGCGGCGCCAGCTTGTTGACCATGCCGATGGCGAGGTTGAACAGGAGGCCGTAGATGAGGAAGGGGCTGGCCAGCCGCAGCATGATGTAGAAGGTCGTTTCCAGCGAATTCGTCAGGGTGATCAGCACGCCCTGCGGATCGAAGCCGACGCCGAGCGGCATGACCTTGTAGGAATCGACGAGGCTCGACAGGATCACATGGTGGAAGTCGAGCATGAAAAGGACCATCAGCCCGGCAAAGCTGATCAGGTTGGTCAGCTGATTCTCGGCCGTATCTTCCAGCACGTCGGCGGTTGGCGGAGCGTTGAAGCCCATCATCATGGTGATGATCGTTCCGGCGAACTGCAGGCCGAGCACATAATAGCGCGCGATCAGCCCGATCACCCCGCCGATGACCGTTTCCGTGGCGACGATATAGATATAGGTGTGGCCCTTGCCGGATATCTGCGGATAGATCTCGTTCCACATGATCGGCAGGATGGCCATGGAGACCGCCACGGCGACGAAGAGACGGATCTGCACGGACACGCGCGCCGTCGAAAATCCCGGCATGACCATGATGCAGGCACCGATCCGGCAGAATGCGGCAAACAATGCCAGCACCGTGCCTTCCGGATCGGTGATCATGAAATCGCGCCGATGATCTTTATCTCGAGGCCCTTGGCAAGCTCGACATGGCTGAGAACCGGCAATGTGGCAAACAGGCGCTCGATGATCATGCGCACATAAGAGCGGGATTCGGGCGAACTTACCAGCACGAACGGCATGCCGCGGTCGAGATGTTCACGGATAACCTTGGTCGCCTGCTCGCTGAATTCCTCCAGATGACGGGGATCGATGTCGAACTCGACGACTTCGCCCTTGGCGTCGCGCTTCAGCGCCTGGTGGAAAACCATGTCCCACTTGTTGCCGAGGCGAAGCACCCGCAGCGTGCCGTTGTCGGCAAGATCGCCGCAAAGCTGCTGCGACATGCGTACGCGCACATGCTCGACGATCTGCTCGGTCTTGCGGACATGCGGCGCGAGCTCCGCCACGGCTTCGAGGATCAGGTGCAGGTTGCGGATCGAGACGCGCTCGGCAAGGAGCAGCTTCAGCACGGCCTGCAGGCCCGAATAGGACATATGCGAGGTGCAGATTTCGTCCGCCAGCTTGCGGTATTCGGGATCGAGACGCTCGATCAGGATCTTCACATCCTTGTAGGACAGAAGCTGCGGCAGGTTGTTGCGGATCACCTCGGAAAGATGCGTCAGCACCACCGAGACATTGTCGATCGGATGGAAGCCTTCGCGCTTCAGGTCTTCGGTGAAGGTTTCGAGGATCGAGACGGCCGGCATGCCGAAGGCGGGTTCGCGGATATCGTCGCCCGGAACGCTCGGCTTGCGGCCGCCGCCGGTGACCACGATGACCTCGCCGACCCGCACCGTGTTGGACGCGATCGTCGTGCCGTGGACGCGGATATGATAGGCCTTGTCCGGAATGCCGATATCGTCCGTCACCTTGATCTCTGGCACGATCAGGCCGTACTGGCCGGCAAACTTGCGGCGCATCTTGCCGACGCGGAAGGCCAGTTCCTGATGGGCGCCGAGAAGGCGGGTGGAGACCTGCTTGCCGAGCAGCAGCTCGATTTCGGCCGTCTTCAAAACGGACTTGACCGAATCCTTCTCGCTGTCGGTCTTCTGTTGCGCCACATGCTGGTCCTGCTCGCGCTTCATCTTGTTGGCCGCTTCGAGCTTGCGCGGGATCACCCAGCCGAGAAAGGCCATGCCGCCGCCGAGAACGGCGAAGGGGAAGAATGGCAGGCCCGGCATCAGCGCCAGCATGAGAATCAGGCCGGCAGCCACCAGAAGCGCGCGCGGATAGGCGCCCAACTGGCTGACGACCGCTTGGTCCGTCGAGCCGGAAGTGCCGCCGCGCGACACGAGCAGGCCGGCACCGAGCGAAACGATCAGGGCCGGGATCTGCGACACGAGCCCGTCGCCGACCGACAGCTTGACGAAGACATCCGCTGCCTCGCCGATCGACATGCCATGACGGACATAACCGATGATGATGCCGCCGAAGATGTTGATCGCGGTGATCAGCAGGCCGGCAATGGCATCGCCGCGCACGAATTTCGAGGCACCGTCCATCGAGCCGAAGAAGGAGCTTTCCTCCTCGAGCTCCCGACGCCGATGCTGCGCTTCCTTCTCGTCGATCATGCCGGCCGAAAGGTCGGCGTCGATCGACATCTGCTTGCCGGGGATCGCGTCCAGGGTGAAGCGGGCGCCGACCTCGGCGATACGCGTCGCGCCCTTGGTGATGACGATGAAATTGACGGTGATCAGGATGAGAAAGA
The DNA here is from genome assembly GCF_001426565.1 of Rhizobium sp. Root482. Classification (GTDB taxonomy): domain Bacteria; phylum Pseudomonadota; class Alphaproteobacteria; order Rhizobiales; family Rhizobiaceae; genus Pararhizobium. Next base: position 67,210 of record NZ_LMFA01000002.1, read on the forward strand.
CGATCAGGCCGATAACGAAATCGCCGCCCATGACCAGTTCGGCAAATCCGGCGATCACCCCACCCGCCGCATCATGGCCCTGGTGGCCGTGCGAAAGGATGACGCGCGTCGTGGCGATATTGAGCGCCAGGCGCGTCATCGTCGAGATCAGAAGAATGACGGGGAAGGACGAGAAATCGAGCGGCCGCTGGATCCACAGCGCCACCATCAGGATCAGCACGGAGAATGCGATGGAAAAGGCAAGGCCGATATCGATCAGAAAGGGAGGGATCGGCAGAAAGAGGATCGACAGGATCATCACGACGCCGAGCGCGAAGCCAATATCGCGGCCCTTGGGCGAGACTTTCGGAATGATCAATGCAGCAGTCTGTGCCATCGGAATGTCCGTCTCTTCATGAGAGGCGGGCAGCATTCATACCTGCTGCCCAAACTAGGGGCAGGCCTAGCGCACCAAGCTTGCGCGAAGGTGGCATCCTGGCGGAGAAGGGATGGCAGGACTTTTTGATACGACAGCCGCCGGCGCCTCCATGACGCACGCAGCCGTCAGAAGCCGCTCTGGATGCGGGAAAAGACGATGTCGGTAAAAATCGAAATCTGCGCGCCGACGAAGGAGGCCGAAAGGGCGATCGTCACCAGCACGGCAAGGATCTTCGGCACGAAGGTCAGGGTCATTTCCTGAACCTGGGTCAGCGCCTGGATCAGCGCAATGAGCACGCCGACGACCATAGCGGCGATAACGGCAGGCCCCGACGCGACGACAACCGTCCAGATCGCCGCCTGCACGATATCCAGGGCATCCGCCTCATTCATAAGCGATCACTTTATGGTGACACCCGGTCCCACGACAAGCTCCTTGCCGCTATCAAGCACCGCGATGATTCCATCCGAATATAGCTTCACTTCCTTGACCACGCCAGTCGTCTTGCCATCGGCGCTCGTTACGGTCTTGCCGATGACGGCATTGGCTTCGCTGAGCGACGTGCGCTGCAGGAGGCTTTCCAGGTTGGTGTTGGTCTTGATCGTCTGCTCGACCTGCGAGAAGGTCGCGAGCTGGGCGATCTGCTGGGTCGAATCCATCGGCTCGGTCGGATCCTGGTTCTTCATCTGAGCGACCAGCAGCTTCAGGAAGCTGTCATAGTTGAGATCGGCCGAAGCCTTGTCCGTGCCCGACTGGGCAGCGTTGGTCGTTGGAATGTATCCCGTCGAATTGACGCCACTTACCGCCATGGTGCGATCTCCTTGCGAATCTGCTCGATCGTTGCCGGGGTGATTTCCTGGCTGTTCAGGATGCGGTCCTCGATGGGATAGAGGCCGCGGATCGCCTTCAGGGCATCGAAGGCGCGGCCCTGGGTCACCATGCCGTCGATGCGGCGCAGTTCCGAGATGACCTCTTCGTTCTTGAAGCAATTGAGAAGCATGACAACCGACTTGCGGAACATGTTGGTCGATTGCTCGGCGCCTTCCGGGTTGATCAGGATCATCTGGGCGATGAAGTAGAGCTGCTTCAGCGGCGTCGTGGCTTCTTCGGGCTGCAGGACATGGTTTTCGAGCAGGAAGGTGACGTCGTTCAGGAACTCCACGGCCACTTTGCGATCGACACGCAGCACTGCCCCGTTGACAAAGATCCGTTCGCCCGACTTCAGCGAGATACGCAGTGTGCTTTTCATTTTAGTCCATCCCTGATGATGGTTGTGATGTCGATAATGCCCTGGAAGTTCGAGGATTCGCGTTTGCGAATCTTTTCCGTCTCGCCCAGAATCCAGATGGCTATGGAGATAAGGTTGGCGCGCAATTCGTCGTTCAGCTGGTTGTCCGATGCGCGCAGGTCCTCGATGAACCGGATCCAGACCCGTCGCGTATAGTAGATTGCCTCGATGGCCTCGCGGGAATAGCCCTTCTGCTGCTTTGCGGCTGCCAGGAGCGCAATGGAGCGGTCGAGCACCTGCCGCTCCCGATCCTTGGAGTCGGCAACACCGTCCTCCATGATCTCGGCGTATGAAAACTGATACATTCAGACATCCTTCATGTTTGTCCTGGTCCTCACCGCATCAGAGGAAATTTATCAAACTCAACTGCTGAAGCCGCGAGGTCAGCGTGTAGGAGGTTTCGAGCTGCGTCTGCAGGGTCTTCAGCTGAACCGAAGCGGCGAAGGCGTCGATCCCTTCGAGATCCAACTGATGCGCCTTCATGATCTTGGTCTGGGCCTCGATCGAGGTATTGGCCTTCTTGACGCGCTCCTGGGAAAGACCGAGCGAGCTTTGCGAGCCGATCAGCCCCGTCACCGCCTCGCCCATGTAGCCGACCGCCCTTTCCGTGACGACGGCACGCACGGAATCGCTGAGACTGACGCTCAGAAGCTCCGCGGAAATCACGCTTGCCAGGGCAAATTTCCGCATGCCTTCGGTATTGGCATTGGTCGAACTCTGGATGACCTCGTTGGCGCTGATGCGGCTCGTCATGTTCTGGCTCGAGGAGTTGGACCAGTCGGTCCAGCTGGAGCCGGGCGCCGAAGGATCCTCGAACATCGGTGCCAGCGTGTTCTCGATGAAATCCGTCATCTGCGCTTCGGTGAACTGGGCCACCGAGGTCAAGGGCGGCACCTGCGCCGGCTGTGCCGCGATGAACGTGCCAAGGGCAGCGTCATAGGAGGCCTTGGCCGGGGACGTCGGCGTGTAGGCGACAAAGGGCTCGACATCCGTGTTGATGCCGGAGAACAGATATTCGCCGTTCAGCGAGGTATTGGCAGCCGAGGTAAAGGCGGTGATCGAAGCCTTCGTCTGGTCTTGGGCGATCTTCAGGAGATCGCCGGTATTGTTGTCACGGAAGGCAAGCAAAGAGGTCAGCGACTTCTGGGCGGCCTCCTGCATCGCCTTCAGGGCTTCCTGGGATCCCGAAAGCCTCTGGTTGACGATGGAATTGGTGTCCTTCAGCGTCGCCAGCCGGTCAATCTGGGAAGTGATGTTGACGGAGCGGGAGGTCGAGGATCCGAGGGCCAAGCCATAATCGGCATGAACACCGGTCGCCACTTCGTCATTCAGTTTCATCATTTCGAGCTGACCACGCTGGATGGTCAGGCGCATGGCGTTCTGGATCGCCAGGTTGGAAACGAAGGACGTTTTCATGATTTACCTCACAGCTGCAAGAAGGGCGGCCATCATGGCGTCCACCGTACTGACAAGTTTGGCCGAAGCCTTGTAGGATTGTTCGAGGTCGAGCAGCTGCGACAATTCCTCGTCGAGACTGACGCCGGTGACATTGCCCAGGGCTTCCCCCGTGCGCGACAGCAAGGCAGTCTTGTTGTCGCTGGCGGTCGATGCCGTGCTTCTCTGCTCTTCCAGCCAGCCGATCGAGGACGAGGCAAAATCAAGGATGCTGCTTGTGCCGTCGAGCTCGGTGCCGGGATCGAAGGCGATCGGGTTGCCGAGCGCCGTCACGAAACCGTCGAGAAGGGCGGTATAGCCGGAGCTGTCGTCCGTGTTCGATTTATAGGCCGGGCCGTTGAAGCCGCCGTCGCGCACGAGCGTCGGATTGCCGGCCGCCAGCGGATTGACCGCGAGCGAGGCGGCCATGCCGGGAACGATGGTCCCTGCCGCCGGAACAGTGGTGCCCGACCAGACGAAGAGCCCGGGCCGTGCTCCGGTGGCCGGCGTGGTATCTTCTTGGAACAGGGTCACCAGGCCACGGGCGATTTCGTCGAGCTGCTCCTGGAATTTCGGCGCGGTGGTATCACGCAACTGAAGCAGGCTCGAAAGCTTGCCTTCGCCGGACGTGTTGGCGCCGGTGCCGGGCTTCAGCGGTACGCCATCGACATAGATCGCATTACCGGCAGTGGTGGCGCCGAAGCCGGGGGTCGCCGTAAACGTTACGCTGCGCGCGGTGTTTTCGAACAGGACCGTGCCATCAGACGTATAGATGACGGTGTCGTTGTTGGCGCGGGTCACCGTGGAAATGCCGACGATGTCGGAAATCTGGCGCAGAAGCTTGTCACGCTGGTCGAGCGTATCGCTTGCATCCGTGCCGCTGGCCGTGGCGCTCTGGACCGCGGCATTGGCATTTTCGAAATCGGCCAGGAGACTGTTCAGCGTCTTGACCGAGGCGTCGATTTCCTTGTCGGCCTGATAGCGCACGTCCTGGACAGAAGCCGATGTCTTGCTCAACGACTTTGCGAGATCCGCCGCGCTCGATACGGTCGTGGCCGCAATGGACGTATTGCCGGGCGTCGAGGCGAATGTCTGGAGGCTGTCGCGAAACAGCTTCAGGTAATTCGACGGCGACGTTTCATAGCCATTGCCGCCCAGCGCCGATTTTATGGTTTCCAGGCCGGTCAGAAGAGTCTGCTGGGCCGAGGACTGCGAAATACTGATGGTATGCTGGCGCATCAGCGCGTCGTTCTGGGCGCGCTGGATGGAGACGATCTGCGCCCCGTTGCCGCTCGTGCCCAGCATTGCCATGCGACGGGAATAATCCGCATTGCTGACATTGGAGATATTCTTCGAAATAAGGGCCGTCTGGGCCGCCGTATTGTTGAATATCGTCTGGGCAGTGTTGATGGCTGATGACAGCGACATGACGCAGACCGTACCTTTTCAATTACCGCTTCAGGTTTACCAATACGTCCAGCAGGTCGGCACCCGTCTGAAACACCTTGGAGTTGGCCGTGTAGCTACGCTGGGATTCGATCATCGCCGTCAGTTCGTTGGCGATATCGACATTGGAACCTTCGAGAGCGCCGGACTGAATGCTGCCGAAATCTCCCGATCCGGCAAAGCCGGTGATGATGACGCCGGAATCCACGCCCTGCGAATAGACATTGCCCGACTGGGGAACGAGATTGTCCGGGCTCTGGACGCTGGCGAGCGCCACGCGGTAACGCGGGTCGAGATCGCCGTTCTCGTACTTGACGTAGACGATGCCCGTATCGTCGATCTGGTAGCCGGCCACCTTGCTCGGTGCGTTGCCATCGATCTTGCCGCCATCGGGATTGAACTTGTAGCCGAGCTGCGTGGTTTTGGTAAGGTCGATTTCCAAGGACGCCAGCTCCGCGCCGGTACCAGCCAGAGGACTGATCGCCGCCCCGTCTACCGTCACCGACGTATCCGAGCTAGCCGCCAGACTTCCGTCAGCATTGAACTCAAGATTTGCCGTTCCCAGCGAGGTGGACGTCGCCCGGTCGACGACTTCCACCGTCCATGTGTTATCGGCGGTCTTCGTGTAGGTGAAATCAAGCAGCCTCGAATTGCCCTGGCTGTCGAACACGCTGAGCGATGTGGTCGAGGGAGGGGTCGTACCGACGACATCCGCAGAATTGAGATTCGCTCCCATGCTGCCGGCGGTCGAGCCCTTGGCAACAAGACCATCGGAGGCGAGATTGACCTTCGTCAAGCCGTCAAATCCGTTGACGACAACCGTCGGATCGACACCTTCCTGATATTCGTAGCCCATCAGGGTGTAGCCGGCCGAATTGACCAGGTCGCCATTGCCGTTCGGCGTGAAGGCGCCGGCGCGGGTGAGGACATTGTTGCCGTTGGCGCCGGAAACAATGAAGAAGCCCCCACCGTTGATGGCCAAGTCGGTGCCGGAGGTCGTGTAGGTGGTCGGACCCTGTTCGGAAATGCTGTAACGGATCTTCGTTTCGACGCCGCCCGAATTATAGGCTCCGTTGCTTGTCGGCAGGATCAGTGAGGAGAACTCCGTCGATGCCCGCTTGTAGCCGGTGGTGTTGGCGTTGGCGATGTTCTCGGCGACCGTACCCAGACGGTTCGCCTGGGCGTTCATGCCCGAACCGCCCGTTCTCATCATTCCGTATAGACTCATGTCCGATCCTCGTTTTCGTCGTTGAGCAAGACTATGAAATGGGCCTTGCGTGAACCTGTCTTGAAGCGGCGGATCGGATGCCTGATCAGGAATTCCAGTCGATGCAGTAACCGAGGAAACGCTTGGAATCGATCGGATCGAAGCCGAGCCGCTTGCGCAGCTTCTTGCGCAGCTTGCTGATATGGCTTTCGACGACATTCTCTTCGACGTCCTCGTCGAAAATGCCATAGATGGCGTTGAAGATCTGCGACTTGGAAACGCGGCGACCGCGGTTGGAGACCAAATATTCGAGAATGCGCCGCTCGCGCCGCGGCAGAGCGAAAACCTCGCCCTGAACCTCGGGATCGCGACCATCGGAAAAGACCCTGATCGGGCCGATATCGGTGAAATTGGTCAGGGCAGTCAGGCGCCGGCGGATCGCTGCCGCACGCGCCAGAATCTCCCTGGGATGGACGGGCTTGCGCACCACATCATCGACGCCGCAGTCGAAGAACGCCAGTGTCGTTTCAAGCGAGGGGCTGTCGCTGATGGCAATAACCGGCGCCCTGGAACGGTCCCGGATGGCACGCGGCAGGCTCATGGCCTTCTCGCCCTGGCCGATCAGGAACGCCTCGACAGCATCGATATCGCTGTCGGCGGCCGTTGAAACCCAGTCGCCAAACTCATTTGGATCGAACCCGGTAGAGGGCACGCCCTCCCGTCCGAACAGTGAAGTATATCCGTCTTTCACGAGCTCACGCTCATCAACCACTACGATCATTCGTCCGCCTCCGAATCAGTATGGTGCCTTAATGACCAACTGATACGAATCGGCAGATTCTGGGACAACTATGGGAACTTACTGGCTGAAATTAATAGTAGATTAAGAATTCCATGCCGATTTGATCTATATCTAGTGGGTACCTTGACGGCAGGCACAAAAAATCATGTGGAAACGTTAATAGACAATTAAGAATGTGCTTGAGTTCATTTTCTGGCCACACGAACCGGAAAGACAGCGCCGAGCGGAGGAATTTGCACATTAACGCCTAGGTTGTGCTACCGACAAAACTCCGTGGCGTTCGGCGTCCACTTTCCGTAGCCCGTGGCAACCAGGTTGGCGATCACCCTGCATACATATTTCTTCTGCGCGGGATCATTGTTGGGGCCAGCGTGATAGCGCGCGACGGCCATTGTCCAGGTTTCATGCCTGGCACGGAGATTGGAGAGGAAACGGGCGGCATATTCGACGTTCTTTTTCGGGTCGAGCATCTCGCCCGGCGAAGCGAAATTCTCGCCGTGGAAATGATAGTTGATCTGCATGCAGCCAAGGTCGATCAGCTTGGCGCCTTCGGCGCGGGCAGCTGCAAAGTGCTGCAGCACATCTTCGGCGCTGCTGGCGAAATAGGACTTGCCCTCGATATTCATGGCGAAGGGCTGAAGCGATCCCTTGCGGCCCGTTTCCGTCAAGCCGACGGAATAGAGGATGCCGGCCGGCACCTGATATTTCGCCGCCGCCGCCGTGATTTCGCTTTCGCAAACGCCGGTGCTTGCCTGCGCGCTACATATAGACGTCGCCAGCGCGATTATGCTCAGCGGCAGAAGATGCGTCCCCGATCGCCTCATTGCCCGTCCACCTTTCGCGGCCCTGTTGCTGGCTGCCATTGTCATTGCGTTGCCCCCTGCCCTGTCCCGGGCCATCGCCGGCCGCTTCACGGCCCTGCTGGCTGGCCTGCGGCTGCTGGCCGCTATTGCTGGCGGAGGAATCCGGAGCGTTGTAAATGACATTGACCTGATCGACGGCAAAGCCCTGAGCGCGCAGCGCCTTGATTATTTCGTTCTGGTCGTCGCTCAGTTGCCGGAATGCGTCGCCGGTCTCGACCTTGAGTTCGACATGCAGTTCGTCGCCCTTCAGGCGCATGGTGGCTGTCACCATGCCGAGGTCGATCGGGTGCATCTGGATTTTCAGCGTATTGAGAACCTTGCCGGTATGGGCTTCGCCTGGAGCGGTGGGCGCGGCAGCACCCGATTGCAATACGCCGTTCCATTCCGGATTGGCGGCAATCTGGCTGGTAATGGCCGATGCATTTCCGACCGGCGCGAGGCCGAGATAGCGGCGCGCCTCCAGCACGGTGACCGTTTCCGCCTTCGCATTGGAGGTGGACGCATCGTTCTTCACGTCCGCCCTGTCGCCTTTCGAAGCGAGGCTCATGGATACAGCCTGGCCCTTGCCGTCGGCCCGCGCAAAACGGAACAGCTGGGAAGAGCCGGCCTCAGTGGCGTTATCGATCGCCGTCGCATCACTTGCCGGCGTTGCCGCAGATTGCGTCTTTGCCTTGTCCTTCAAATCCGCAGCGGTTTTACCGACCTGTTCGGCAAGAGACTGGAAAGCGGATGCCGTCGGCGTGTCGGAGTGAGCAGGAGCGCGCGCGGCGGTCTTCTCGGAGGTCGAGGCGAGAAGGGAGAGAACCTGGCTGACATCCGTGGGGTCCGTGCCCGTACCGGCCGCCGGACCGGCTTGTGCGGCGGCATCGGCATCCTCTTCACCCTTACCCCTATCGCCGGTCCTTGAAGACTGCGTCTTGCCATCCTTCAGCAAAGCCGCCACCTTTTCGCCGTTCAACTCGGTCACGGCCTGCCCCGCATCCGCAAATGCTTCCGCCCCGATGCCACGAAGGCCGCTGGAAGGCACGGGCATCCGCCCGTCCCTGGACTTTGCTTCGGCAGCGAGCCGCATGCCGTTTTCATTCGGCAGATCGCTTGCCGCATGATGCCGGACCGGCGGCACATCCCGGTCGATGTTGGTCGCGCCGGCATCGCCCTCGTTCAAGGAGCGCATCTTCACGCCCGCCTGATCATCCTCGACGGCGGAAACGGTGACCAACGGGCCGAGATCAGTCTCGCGCGCACCCTTGGTTTCGGTTCCCATCGCATTCCCCGAGAGCCGTCCAGTTGCGTTCGAATAGGAGGCGGAATCCGCGTTCAATTTGGCGCTGATCGTATTGCCGTCCTGTTGGGTTTTCTTGCCCGCATCGGCGAAAGCGCTCTGGAATGCCGAGCGCTGGTCAGCGGCGGCACCCTTGTCGTTCATCTTGTGCGCGGAACCGGATTTGGCCGAGCGTATCGAGGCATTGCCGGGAAGAGTGTCGTCCACGAATGTCATTTGTCTTCCTCCTCCAGCAGCGAATCGATCTCGCCAAGCTTTGAACGACCCGCATCCAGAAATGCCTCCAGAGCCGGATCGGGGCTTGCTGCGGCAGGTGCCGCCGCCTCGCCTCCCGCCGCGACCTCAGATATCGCTTCCGGCGCCGGCATGGCGAAGGGGCTTTCGCCGCTTCCCGTCCCAGCGGCGACATCTTCCGCTACCGTCTCTGAAACGGGTTTAGAAACAGTCGCTTGCGCCAGGCTGTCCGGCTCGGGCCGCCGCAGCACCTCCTGCGCGACAACTTCCGCCGCCCGGCGCAGCGCCCGGTCTCGTGGCGAAAGAGCCTCCTCGGGAATGGCGCTGATCTCCTCTACGGCTTCGAGAATGCCCTTGGAAGGAATGTTGACCAGGCCGGAATAGAGGTTGGCCAGGGCCGGGCCGGCCTCCGTCCCGTCCGACAGGGCAGCCGCCCGTTCGGAAGCGAGCCTTGCAAGCGATTGCATGCCGCCGATCGCCGCGCGGCGGGCAATGCGCAGATAGACTTCGCGCTGCCGGGGGCTGTCCATGAAGCTCAGGATTTCCTGGATCCTGTCTTCGGTCGTTTCGCTATAATTGACAACCGCCAACTCGACAAAGGCGTCCGCGAACTGGCTTGCATAGGGAGACGCCAGAAACCGCCGGGCATAGGCGAGCGAATAATCGAAACCCTTTTCCGGAAGGCCGCCGCGCGTTGCCAGCGCAATCGACCGCCGCAGGGCGGCCTCTTCGATATTGGTGCCGGGGGCTACCAGGCGGGCCCAATCATAGTATTTCAGGGCAGCGGCTGGGCTTTGCATCGCAATGGCATTGCCGGCCGTGAGATGAAGATAGGGGCCGATCCTCGAATTGCGGTATTCCGGTATTGTCTTCTCCAGGCTTTCGACCATCAGGCCGCCCTTGCCGGCCAGGTAATGATTGAGCGCATCGACGACGCGGCTGTCGAAATTGCCCTCGATATCCCGGTTTGCCAGATAGACCAGCGTTTCGGGATTCCCGCCGCTCATCGCGTAGATGAAGGCGGCATCGGCATTTCGCGGATCGTTGAAGATGGACGGATCGGCGGTCCGCAGGCTCCTGTCGATCGCGGCCAGCATGAAGCGCTGCATCTCGGCGGCTGAATGATCGCCGAGGACGATCGAATCCTGGATATATTGCAGCGACCGCAGCATCTTGTAAGGCGGCAGGTTCTCCAGATCGTCGGCATGGGCGCCGGGCGCGAAAAACGGCGCAAGGGCGCCGGCGCAGAGGAGAAGGGTGCGGATCGCCTTCAGCATCGCTTTCAACCCCGGCCTGTCTGCAGGAGAATTTCGATGCGCCGGTTGGCCGGAGCCAGCGGGTCGTTGGGAACCTGCAGGCGCTTGTCGGCAAAGCCGCTGATCTGGCTGACCCGCGCTTCGGCGAGCCCGCCGCGAAGGAGCATGTAATAGGCGCTCTGGGCGCGGTCGGACGAGAGCCGCCAATTGTCGTAGGCACCGCGCTTGAAGGGTCGTCCGTCGGTGTGGCCGCGAATGGCGATCGCGCCCTTGCGGCTCGCCAGAAGCTTGCCGATCTTCTCCATGGCGACGACCATTTCCTTTTGCGGCACGGCCGAGCCGATGTTGAACATCGGTGCATCGCCCTGCTCGCTGATCGTCACCAGCAGGCCGCCCTCTGTGGGCGTGACGAGCAGTCCCTCGGCCAGCTTTCCAGCGGAACCGCCAATTTCCTTTTCGATCTCGGCCTTCAGCGCCTTGGCGGCATCCTCGTCCGCCTTTGCCGGAACCGGCGCTACGTCGTCCTTCTTGAGCGCGAGGCCGGAGGGATTTTCGGAGGTCTCAGGCTGCTTGCCGGAAGCCTCGCTCGGAGCGTCACCGGCCTTGGCCTCGAGTATCTCTTTCCCCTTCTCGGCATCCTGCAGTTCGACCTGCTTCGTCCAGAAATCCGGGTCGAAAGGGTCGCGATAGGCTTCGCCGCCCTCGGCTCCGGTCGCCGGACCGGATGTGGAGGCGCCACCGTCGCCCTTGGCGCTGATATTGGCCTGGCGACCGACCTCGTTGGCGATTTCCGACAGGACGGAATAGGGATTTTCGAAGAAGTCCGCGTCCGAATATTGCGTTTCCTCGCCGGACGTGGCCGACACGTCGTCGCCGCTCTTTGCGGAGCCGCCGGTCTTGGCCTGGGTGCCATCGACCTTCGACTTCATCTGGTCGTGTTCGCCCTTCGCATCCTTGGCCGGCTGCTTGACGCCCTTTTCCGAAGGTTTCTCGTCGGCAAGCTGGACCGGATTGAAATAGGAGGCGAGCGCCGCCTTGGTCTGCGGATTGGCCGCATTGATCAGCCACATCACAAGAAAGAACGCCATCATCGCCGTCATGAAATCGGCATAGGCGATCTTCCAGGCACCGCCGTGATGACCGTCATGGCGGCCGCCATGGCGTTTGATGATGATGATCTCGTTCTTGCCGTGGTGATGGCCGTCGTTCTCGTTCATGCCAGCACCTTGCCTACATTATCCGCCCAGGCGGCCAGTCGCGTCACCAGGATGCTGTCGCCGAATTCGACCGACAGGTCGATATCGTCGGTTTCCTGATGACGGAAAACCAGCGTTTCGTCGTCGAGGTGACGCTTCAGCGCCTCGAACAGCGCCAAGGGGCCCTTGACCGTGATCCGGCAGCCCTCGCCGGCACCGATGGAATGGGTGATCATCCGCGCCAAGTCGCTGAGCGCCTTCTCTCGCAGGGTCGCATCCATGACCGGCGCCAGAACGCGCGCGGTCTGGTCGGCAATCATCGCGGCAAGCTGCGAGCCGGTATCGCAGAAGCGATCATAGATCATTGCGGCAATCTCGTTTTCGCAGCGCGTCCGCATCGCTTCCAGCTCTGCGGCGTGGCGGACTTCCAGCGCGGCAATCTCATCCGCCTGCGCGGCCAGCAGTTCGGCTTGGGCTTCGCGACGCCCTTCCTCGAAAGCCTCGCGGCGCTCCGCCTCGATATCGATCTTCGGCTCGGACGGCTCTCTCATGGCAAATGCACCAATGCCCGGCTCGTCATCGTTGAGGTCCGGAAAATATTTCGGCGGAACGCGCGAGAGATCGATCCTCGGCGCACTGAAATCCTTGAGATAACGGGAGATGGAAGCGCTCATGAGAGGCCTCGCGGTGCACAGGTCATCGGTGCGACCGGCATCTTCGCCTGGGTCGAGCCCAATCGCCGGCTTTCGAGCCTGAAATCAAATGACTGTGACACTTCCGGAAGTCTCCTTCAGGACCCGTCGGCGCTGGAGTGCCGCATGGCCCGGACATTTTCAATCCGTATCGGCGCGCGCCGGGGTAACCGGCGGAAGCGGACCGCATACAACGGCAGCACGATATTCATATCGGCTGGCAGCCGTGACGAGAATGGCTGCGGTTGGAGACTATCGGGTCAAACTTGCGCGAAAATGTAGGGTGTTGGACCGCGCTCGGGCAATTAGCGCGGTCCAACCGTTTCCACCATGCCGATGACCGGCGGCATGGTGGAATGCCTGCGCGCCCCTCGAAAGGAGTTGGCGCGCCTGGAAGAGAGACGGGACCGGCTTCTTGCCCACCGGTCCGTCACGTGCCGGCCTATGGCTGGAACAGGCGCAGGATGTTTTCCGAATTGGTATTGGCGATCGACAGCGCCTGGATGCCGAGCTGCTGCTGCGTCTGCAGGGCCTTCAGGCGAGTCGATTCCTCGTTCATGTCGGCATCGACGAGGCGTCCGACGCCCTTGTCGATCACGTCCATGAGATTGGCGACGAAGTTTTCCTGCATGTCGATACGGCTGGTGATGGCGCCCAGCGTCGAGGCGGCGTCTGTCAGGTTGCTCAACAACGCATCGACTGCGCTGATCATGCCCTCGATATTGTCGTCGGTGGTGGTGGTGGTCAGCGTGATCAGAGTGGAACCACTCGGCGCGGTGCCGCCGGCGGCAAGAATGAGGTGGTAGGTGGCATTTGCAGTTGTTGTACCGCTCGGCTGAACGACCGCGATGCCCTTGGTCAGCTGTCCGAGCGACGCGTTCTTGGTGTCGATCAGGATCGAAGCTGCCGTGTTGTAGTCGAGCGTCGAAACGGAAACGGTGCCGTTGGTGGCGCGATTGAAGGAGGCGACGATGGACTTGGTTCCCGCCGGCGTGGTGCTCGAATTATAAAGCCAGTTCTCGCCGGAGAAGGACGCCGATTCAGCAGCCGATGCGAGCTGGTTCTTGAGCTCGGTCAGTTCCTTGTTGATCTTGGTCTTGTCGACGCCCGGCTCGCGCGCTGCGACAAGCTTGGCTTTGATTTCGGAAACGACGTCGATGGCCGAACTCATGCCGGCATAGGAGGTGTCGACCTTCGCCGCGCCCAGCCCGAGCGCGTCCTGAACGGTCGACAAGGCTGCATTGTCGGAGCGCATCGTCGTGGCGATCGACCAATAGGCGGCGTTGTCCGCCGCGGTCTCGACGCGGTAGCCGGAGGAAATGCGGTTCTGCACCTCTTCCATGTTGCTATTGATCGAACGCAATGTCTGGAGAGCGGCCATAGCGGCCGAATTGGTCAAAATGCTGGTCATGGTCATTGCCCCAGTTCGGAATTTAAACGGAACATTCCGGATCGATAACCGGCAGCGACGGGACCAGCGTCATGCAAACTGCCCCATGTTTAGCCCAAGGACAGCCTATCGCTCTTAACGAACACTTAACGACGATATGGTTAACAAACCATTAAGGGGCTTTACAAGTCGGTAATCAAAATGAACGAAAATAAATCTCGATTGCCAAAACATTAACGCGCGCCGCCGGGGCTGCGGTAAAACGCAAAACCGCGCCCCTTTCGAGGCGCGGTCTGGAAGGCTTCCGGCGGCTGACGATCGTCGCCACCGGCTTTTGGCTTGCCTGGTCCGATTAACGGAACAGCGACAGGATGTTTTCCGAGTTGGAGTTGGCAATCGACAGCGACTGGATGCCGAGCTGCTGCTGCGTCTGCAGAGCCTTCAGGCGGGTCGATTCCTCGTTCATGTCGGCATCGACGAGGCGGCCGACGCCCTTGTCGATCACATCCATCAGGTCGGCCATGAAGTCGTCCTGTCGCGGCGGCATCCGTCAGGCTGGTCAGCATTGCGTCAACGGCGCTGATCATGCCCTCGATGTTGTCGTCGGTGGTCGTTGCCGTCAGCGCGATCAGGGTCGAGCCGGTCGGTGCCGTACCGCCTGCAGCAAGGATCAGGTGGTAGGTGGCGTTTGCCGTGGTGGCGGCAGTTGCGCCGTTCGGCTGAGCGACGGCCACTGCCTTGGTCAGCTGACCATTGGCGGAGTTCTTGGTGTCGATCAGGACCGAGGTCGAAGCGTCGAAGGAGAGAACGCCGACGGAAACGCTACCGGAAGCCGAACGGGTGAACGAGCCGACCATTTCCTTGGTGCCGATCGCCGTCGCCGTGTCGTTGTAGAGCCAGTTTTCACCGGAGAACGAAGCCGACTGCGCCGTCGAAACCAGCTGGTTCTTGAGCTCGGTCAGTTCCTTGTTGATCTTGGTCTTGTCAACGCCCGGTTCGCGAGCGGCAACCAGCTTGGCCTTGATTTCGGAAATGACGTCGATGGCATTGTCGAGACCGGTATAGGCCGTGTCCGTCTTGGCAGCGCCGAGACCGAGAGCGTCCTGAACCGTCGAAAGGGCCTTGTTGTCGGACTTCATGGTCGTTGCGATCGACCAGTAAGCAGCGTTGTCGGCGGCGGTTTCGACGCGAAGGCCGGAGGAGACGCGACCCTGGGTCGTTTCCATGCCGTCATTGATCGAACGCAGCGTCGAAAGAGCTGCCATTGCAGCCGAATTGGTGAGAATGCTCGTCATAGTGAAACTGCCCCTTTTGAACAGGTGAAAATGGAAGGGACATTCCGGTCGTTACCGGGAAACAGCAGCCAGCCTCATGCCTGCTAACGCGTTAAATTTCTTGGTTAACCCGCTGTTTCGATGGGCATAGAAAACACCATCATGGTTAAGGAAAACCTAAAGGCCGGAAAGATTTTTTTGCGGACAAAGAAAAAACCGCAACTCTTGCGAGATGCGGTTTTTCGATAGATGCGGGCCTGGCGTTGGGCAGCCAGACCGCGCCGTTTTCGATTAACGGAACAGCGACAGAACGTTCTGCGAGTCCGAGTTGGCAATCGACAGTGCCTGGATGCCGAGCTGCTGCTGTGTCTGCAGGGCCTTCAGGCGGGTCGATTCCTCGTTCATGTCGGCATCGACGAGGCGGCCGACGCCCTTGTCGATCACATCCATCAGGTCGGCCATGAAGTCGTCCTGGTCCGTCAGGTTGGTCAGCATTGCGTCAACGGCGCTGATCATGCCTTCGATGTTGTCGTCGGTGGTCGTTGCCGTCAGCGCGATCAGGGTCGAGCCGGTCGGAGCCGTACCGCCTGCAGCAAGGATCAGGTGGTAGGTGGCGTTTGCCGTGGTGGCAGCGGTTGCGCCGTTCGGCTGAGCGACGGATACGGCCTTGGTCAGCTGACCGTTGGCGGCATTTTTGGTGTCGATCAGAACCGAGGTCGAAGCGTCGAAAGAAAGAACGCCGACGGAAACATTGCCAGCGGCCGAACGGGTGAACGAGCCAACCATTTCCTTGGTGCCGAGCGCCGTCGCCGTGTCGTTGTAGAGCCAGTTTTCACCGGAGAACGAAGCCGAAGTCGCCGTCGAAACCAGCTGGTTCTTGAGCTCGGTCAGTTCCTTGTTGATCTTGGTTTTGTCAACGCCCGGTTCGCGAGCGGCAACCAGCTTTGCCTTGATTTCGGAAACAACGTCGATAGCGGCGTTCAGGCCGGTATAGGCCGTGTCCGTCTTGGCAGCGCCGAGACCGAGAGCGTCCTGAACCGTCGAAAGAGCCTTGTTGTCCGAACGCATGGTCGTTGCGATCGACCAGTAGGCAGCGTTGTCGGAAGCGTCGCCAACGCGCAGGCCGGAAGAAATGCGGCCCTGGGTCGTTTCCATGTCGGAGCTGATGGAGCGCAGCGTCGAAAGAGCTGCCATTGCAGAAGCGTTTGTCAGGATGCTTGTCATTGGGGTTGTCCCTCTAGATACAAAATACAGATTGGGGACATACCGGACTGAATACTTACCGGTGATGGCGGTTCGGCATCATGCCACTCGGCCCCGGCTGCTGCTGAGACCAAACCCGTCATGTGAGGGTAATGTCGCAGGCAAACATTGCGATATGTTTAAATCGGCCCTTTATATCAGCATCTACTTAATTTCGGAATCGTCAGGGAACCGGAACAGCGTCCTGAAAAATAAACAATGAAATCAAATGGATGATATTTTCAGGCAAGCGTGATCACGGCCAAAAAATTGACCGGATGTTAACCACGAGGCAAGGATCAGCTGAAGGATCGCACCAGGCTGCCGACCAGCAGGTTCCAGCCGTCGATGAGCACGAAGAAGAGGATCTTGAAGGGCAGCGAGATCGAGGTCGGCGGCAGCATCATCATGCCCATCGCCATGGTGATCGTGGCGACCACAAGGTCGATGACCAGGAAGGGCAGCATGATCAGGAAGCCGATTTCGAAACCGCGCCGGATTTCCGAGATCATGAAGGCGGGCACCACGGCACGCAGATCGACGCGATCGCCGGCGACGACGGTCTGGCCCTTTTCCTGGGCGATATCGATGAACAGTTGCAGATCCTTGTCGCGCGTATTGGCCAGCATGAACTCGCGGAACGGTTCCGCGATGCGGGTCATCGCCTCGGTCTCGGTGATCTGGTTTTCCAGGAGCGGATTAATGCCGTTCTGCCAGGCCCGGTCGAAGGTCGGTGCCATGACATAGAAGGTCATGAACAGCGCGAGACTGACCATGATCATGTTGGACGGCGTGGTGGCCAGGCCCATGCCGGTGCGAAGGATCGCAAAGGCGATGACGAAGCGCGGAAAGCTCGTCACCATGATGAGGATTCCCGGCGCCACCGAAAGGACCGTCAGCAGGCCGAAGGTGCGGATGATCCAGGACGCCACAGAGCCATCGACAGGCGTGTTCAGGATATCTGCGGGAAAGCCCTGCGCCCCCGCGATACCCGACATCGCCATCATGGCGGCTATGAATGCGACTGTGCGGATCATGGGCGAATCATTGAACGACGAAGGTCCTGAAGATGACATTGGTTACGCGCCCTTCGGAGCGCAGGTCAACCCGTTCCTTGATGTCGTCCTTCAGATACTGGAACCCGCGCGGCCCCTGGATCTGCTGCAGGGACACAGTTTTCAGGTAGGCGGCGATGTCCTGGTGAATCTGCTCGGCCATCGTCACATCCGTCGCGCCGTTGAACTGGAGCGCCACTTCGAGCCGGATCCAGTTTTCGCTGGGATAGGCGAGGTTGGTGGTGATCGCCTCCAGCTGGACGATGCCATTGGCCTCGGTGGCGATTCGCGGCAAGCCCTCGTCCTTCTTCTTTTCGCCTTCCGGCGAGCCTGCCTTCGCATCGACGGCGGCCTTCGCCGCCGCGATGAGCTTCGCTTCCTCGACGCTGACCGGCTCCGGCGCCAGCATGCCGCCAATCAGCCAGCCGCCACCGCCGGCCATCAGCGTCAGCACGGCGATCGCCGCGACCAGGACGAGTGGCGACGATTTCTTCGGGGCGGCATTGGCAGTATCGAAGTCTTCCATCTACAGGTCCATCAAGAGTTGTGCCACGCGAAGGCAGCCTGCTGCTGCCGTCAAATCGGCGAAACGAGATCGACGACCTGCTGGCCCCATGGCGGCTGCTGCACTTCCGTCAGGCGGCCGCGGCCGCCGTATGAGATGCGCGCCTCTGCGATCTTGTCATAGGAGATCGTGTTCTCCGCATCGACGTCATAGGGCCTGACGATACCGGCGACGTTCAATATCCGGATTTCGTGGTTGACGCGCACTTCCTGCGAGCCGCTGATCAGGAGATTGCCGTTTTCCAGCACGCCGGTAACGACCGCGGCGACGAGCAGAACGAGCTTTTCGGAGCGTTCCGTCGTGCCCTCGCCCTTCGTCTTCGTGTTGGAACCGTAGTCGAGACCGCCCTTCCAGCCGAAATCGCTCGTCTGTGACTGTCCGTTGGCGCCAATGTTGAAGCCGCTATCATTGGTGCGGCTGCGGTCGGTCTTGTTGTCGAAGGATGCCTTGTCGTCGATACGGATATCGACGGTCAGGATATCGCCGACCTTGAGCGCACGGGCGTCCTTGAACAGGGCCGACTGGCTGTCACTCCAGATCGAATAGCCGTTGACCATCTGGCGCGGCTCCTTGGGATACATGGCCATCTGCGGGGTCTGCGCATATTGCAGGCCGCTGCCGATCGGGCTCATGGCTGGCGCCTTACCGATCTCGTTGAAAGCCTGGCTTTGGCAACCGGATATCAGGCTGGCGGCGAGAAGAACCGAAAGCGGATATTTCATGACGGTTCCTTCGATGTGGTTGAATCGCTGGCGCTGGAGATGATGTTGGTCAGCACGGCGGCCTTCTCGCTGTCCATCTCGGCAAGGATCAGGCTCGACTGGCGGGGCGGCAGCTTCATGACGATGGCCGCCGCGATGCCCGGATTGACCAGTTCGAGCTGGCCGGCCGCCGCATCCGCCTTCATGGTCTTGTAGATATCGACCAGACCGAGTTCGGCCTGCTTGAGAAAATCGTTGCGGCGCTTCAGCCAGTCTTCGTATTCGGCGCGGCGTTCCTCCAGCGTGGCTATGCGCGCATCGACCTGCGCCTGCAGCGTTTCCAGGTCCTTCTTCTGGAGAAGGTAGCGCTGATCGCGCGCCGCGTCGGCGATATTGGTGCAGAATTGCTGGATCTCGTCGCTATTGGCCGACATGGCGGCCGGCGCGCCGACTTCCTGCGCGAAGGCCGAGGGCATGGCCAGCATGGCGCAACCGGCAGCCGCCAGTATCAGGCGGCGGCCGAGAAATCCGGAAGGAAACAGTACCGTCATTGTAGTACGAGCTCCGCCTGGAGGGCACCGGCCGTCTTGATGCCCTGGAGAATGGATATGATGCCGTCCGGCTTCACGCCGATGCTGTTGAGCCCGGCGACCAGCGACCGCAGATTGGAACCGTTGAGAATGGCAACCGTGCCACCGTGCTGCGACGCCTGGATCGTGGTGTTCGGCTCGATGGCGGTTTCGCCGCGCGAGAAGGGTTCCGGCTGCACGACGGTCGGCGTTTCCGAGACTTCCACGGTCAGCGTACCGTAGCTGACGGCGACCTCGTTAATGCGCACGTCCTGACCGATGACGATCGTGCCGGTGCGTTCGTTGATGACGACGCGGGCCGGCACATCGGTCTCGATGACGAGATTTTCGATATCGGCCATCAGCCGGGAAAGATCGGCCATTTTCGGCTTGTCGATCACCACCGACTGGGAATCGCGCGCCTCGGCGATGGAGCCGCCGAACTGGGCCTTACCGTAGCGGTTGATAGCCGCGGCCATGCCGACGGCCGTCGAGAAGTCGGGATTGCGCAGTTGCAGGACGAGGTTGAAGGCATCCTTGAACTTGGCCGGCAGTTCGCGCTCGATGATGGCGCCGTTCGGAACCCGGCCGGACGTGGTGATGCCCTGCGTGACCGACGCGGCATCGCCCTGGGCGCTGAAGCCGGTGACGACCACCGACCCTTGCGCGACCGCATAGATCTGGCCGTCGGCGCCCGAAAGCGAGGTCATGACCAGCGTACCGCCGCGAAGCGAGGTGCTGTCGCCGAGCGAACCAACCGTCACATCGATGCGGCTCCCCGGGCTTGCGAAGGGCGGCAGGTTGGCGGTGACGAGCACGGCGGCAATGTTCTTCGAACGGGAATCACCGCCCTGTGTCGAAATGCCGAGATTCTGCAGCATGGCGCGCAGGGATTGCTCGGTGAAGGGCGAGGAGCGCAGGCTGTCGCCGGTTCCCTGGAGCCCGACGACCAGGCCATAGCCGATCAGCTGGTTCTCGCGACCCGCCTGCAGGGACGCGACATCCTTGATGCGCGACGCGGCCAAGGCGGGCGATGTCGCCAGAACGAGGGCAGTCAGGACCGCTAAGCAGCATTTGCCGAAACGAAGGATCATTTTGCCACCACGTGAACTGTTCCGTCGTCCATCACCGTGCCGGACACGATGATGCCGGAATCGGTATTGCGTACCCGGATGAGATCGCCGACGGCAGCGTTCTCCAGCGGGGCGCCGCCGGCGGTAATCTTCAGCGGTCCATTGGTGAAGACGATCCGCACCGCCTTGCCGCGCTCGACGGCATAGGGCTCGCGCAGGGAGGAAACGAAAATGACGCGCCCGGCCAGCAATGTCCGGCTGGTCACCTTGCCGGCGACCTCCTCGGTCGCGGTCGCATAATCGCCGGTGAGCGAGGGATTGGTAACCTCGACCTCTTCCAGGCGGCCGGCATCGACGATTTCGCCGGGATAGATGGTCTCGGTCGGGATGACCGCCATGGGTTTCTGCGCATGGGCAGTACCCGATACCAGGCAGCTGCACAGAAATCCGGCGACGGCCAGGAGCCGCGGGGACGGACCGGCGCGCGTGGCGGCGGCCGTCGATGTCGTTGCTTTGGCAGTCTGGCGAAACATCATGTTTCCCGATCCCTTTTATCTCAGGTTCTTGCTGACCGTCGCAGCCATTTCGTCGGCGGCCTGGATGATCTTCGAATTCATCTCATAGGCGCGCTGCGCGGAGATCAGGTCGGTGATTTCCTTGACCGGATCGACGTTCGAGGCCTCGAGATATTTCTGCTTGATCTGCGCATAGCCGGGGTCCGCCGGCGTGCCGATGACCGGCTCGCCGGACGCGGGCGTCTGCTTGAAAAGATTGTCGCCCTGCGGCTCCAGGCCGGCTTCGTTGACGAAATTGGCAATGGTCAGCTGGCCGATTTCCTGCGGGATCGTGTCGTTGCCGATGCGAACCATCACCTGGCCGGAGGAGGAAACGGTGATTTCGCTGGCATTTGCCGGAACCGTGATTTCCGGCACGACGGTATAGCCGTCGATCGTCACCAGCTGGCCGTCGGCATTGGTGTTGAAGGCGCCGGCGCGGGTATAGGCCGTCTCACCGTCCGGAGTCTCGATCTGGAACCAGCCGCGCCCGATGAGCGCCATGTCGAGATCGTTGCCGGTCGAGATCAGGCTGCCCTGCAGATGCAGGTTGCGCACGGCCGAGGTCTGGACGCCGAGGCCGATGATGGCGCCTTCCGGCACGATCGCCTGGTTGGCGCGGTTCGGCACACCCTGGGCCCGCTCGGTCTGGTAGAGAAGGTCGGAAAATTCCGCCCGCGCCCGCTTGTAGCCGGTCGTATTGATGTTGGCGATATTGTTGGCGATGACTTCCAGGTTCAACTGCTGGGCGTTCATGCCGGTGGCGGCGATCGAAAGAGCCTTCATTCTTTTTATCCTTTAGATCGGCATGCGTGCGATTTCGAGATAGGCGCTGACCACCTTGTCTCGAATGGCGATGGCGGTTTGCAGCGACTGTTCGGCCTGCATCACGGCATCGACGACTTCGCGCGTGTTGGCCTCGCCACGGATGCCCTGGAGGGAAGCCGCTTCCGACTGCTTCAGGCTACTTGTCATTTCGGCCGCCATATTGCCCATGACATCGGCAAAGCTTTGCGAGGCGCCGGCAGTGGCCGCACTGCCCAGCACGTTCCGCGCGGAGGAGGCGCCCGACGTGGTGGCCACGTCCTTGACGGTCGACAGAGCCGCGCTGATGGTTTGGATTGCGTCGATCATTGCGAAGCCCTCAAGAGGTCGATGGTTGCGGAAATCAGGTCGCGTGCCTGCCTGGTCGTCTGAAGATTGGCCTCATAGGCGCGATTTGCCTCGCGCATGTCGGCCATTTCGATCAGCACGTTGACATTCGGCAGCTTGACCATGCCCTTGTCGTCGGCGGCCGGATTGCCCGGATCGAACTCGATGTTGAAATCGGAATCGTCGGTTCCGAGACGCTGGACCTCGACAGTGGAGGCGCCGCTTGCGCGATCGACCTCGGCTGCAAAACTCACGGTCTTGCGGCGGTAGGGGTCGGTACCCGGCGCATCGCCGGTCGAACGGGCGTTGGCGATGTTTTCCGAAACGATGCGCAGTCGCGTCGATTCCGCTTCGAGACCGGAGGCCGAAACCCTGAGAGCTGAAACAAGTGGATCCATAATCGTTATTTCCGTACCGTCATGAGCATCATCCGGTGAAAGGCCTTCACGAGCCCGGCATTGAGCTCGTAGTCGCGCTTGATCTGGCCGGTCTTCATCATTTCCTCTTCCAGCTGGACGCTGTTGCCGGATTGCTTTACCTCCGCATTATCGATCAGGCCGGTTTCAGTGACCTGCGCGGCGTTCATTCCGTCGGTGAAATGTGCGGCATTGGTAGCCGCCATCTGAAAGCCGGTATCCTTCATGACGCTTTCGAACGGCTTGATGTCCTTGGCGGCGTAATGCGGGGTATTGGCATTGGCGATATTGCCCGCGACGACGTTCTGGCGGATCGCCAGCCATTGCGCCTGCCGCGACGCCAGATCAAAAAGCTGTATAGGTTGCATCATGCGACTCCATGCTTGTTGCCGCCGAACCTAGGCTGGCAAACTTGCGTGGAACTGAACCCAAAGGCATGAAAGGAAATGAGAGGCGCAACGGCCTCCGGAAGCCTGTACCCAAGCCCTGCGCGGAATCGCGAAGCGGACGGAGAACGGGAATTTGCGGCTTGAGGCGGTCGTGACCGGCGAATCACTCCGCCTGATAGATCTCGCCCTTGGAGGTGATCATCACCCAGCGCCCGTCGCGCTGTTCCAGTGTTGCAAGGCGGCTGTTGTCGGGCAGGACCGAACCGATGCGCACGATATAGATGCCGCTGGCATCCTCGATCAGCGCGCGGCCATTGGCGACATGCATCAGCCTGAAGCCCGCAGCAGACGGGAAAGGCTGTTCGAGACCGTCTTCGACGCCGGCCTTGCGCCCGTCTCCGGCATTGGGAACCGTCGCGGTGACCAACTGGTCGACGGCGGCCTGCATATCGGCGTCGCGTTCCCCAAGAGCGAGCGACGAGGCGCCGCCCGTGCCGGCACGCCCCGGGACGTCGCGCGCATCGTCCTGCCAGAGCGAGGGCAACGAGAACTCGTCCTGATGCAGGAACGCGTACCAGGGAAAGAAGGTCGCAAGGGCCGCGAGTGCGATCCCCGTCGCGCCGAGCGCCTTGTCGATCGTCGGCGTGCGCTGAGGGCGCTTGCGCTGGATCACGATTTCGTCGGCGTCTTCGTCCCTCATGCTAGGCTCTCCGCATGTTCGGCGCCTGACCGCCGACATTCGCCGCCGCCTTCAGTGCGTTGGCAAGGTCGGTAAAGGCATCGAAAGCCGGCCGTTCGCCCGGCGTCTGTTTCAGGATGTCGTAGATGACCGGGACCTGCTTGATCGCCATGTCCAGATCGGGATCACTGCCGGGGCGATAACCGCCGATCAGCCGGAGATCGCGGGTTTCCTCGAACCGGTGGATAAGAGACTTCAGCCGCGCCACCAGCTTTTCCTGATCCGGTGTCCAGGCCTTGCGCGCCAGGCGCGAAACGGATGCGAGCGGATTGACCGGCGGATAGCGGCCCTCCTCGGCAAGGCTTCGATCCATGACGATATGG
The DNA here is from genome assembly GCF_001426565.1 of Rhizobium sp. Root482. Classification (GTDB taxonomy): domain Bacteria; phylum Pseudomonadota; class Alphaproteobacteria; order Rhizobiales; family Rhizobiaceae; genus Pararhizobium. Next base: position 90,770 of record NZ_LMFA01000002.1, read on the forward strand.
CCATCGAGAATACCGCGCGTCGAATCTGCGATCGGGTCATTGTGGTTGTCGCCATCGACGAGGATCGAGATGATCGCGGTGATCGTCCCCGCCCCTTCGGCGCCCGGTCCGGCGCGCTCCAGCAGCCGCGGCAGTTCGGTGAAGACGGAGGCCGGATAGCCGCGCGCGATGGGCGGCTCGCCCGATGCCGTGGCGACTTCGCGGATGGCATGGGCAAAGCGGGTGACGCTGTCGATGATCAAGAGGACATTGTCGCCCTGGTCGCGATAGTGCTCGGCAATGGTGACCGCCGTCAGCGGCGCCATCTTGCGCAGCATCGGGCTCTCGTCGCTGGTAGCCACCACGGCAACCGACTTCGACAGGTTTTCACCGAGCGTATCCTCGATGAATTCGCGCACTTCACGGCCGCGTTCGCCAACCAGCGCGATCACCACCTTGTCGAAGGCATCGGCTCTTGCCAGCATCGACAGGAGCGTGGACTTGCCGACGCCGGAGCCGGCAAAGACGCCGAGACGCTGGCCAAGGCAGAGCGGCGAGAAAATGTCGATCGCCCGGACACCGGTACGAAATCCGTGTTCGACGCGCTTGCGGGTCATCGATGGCGGCGCGGTGTTGGAGATCGGCCGGCGGATATCGCCCTGAAGCAGGGGACCACGGCCGTCGATCGGCTCGCCCAGCGAATTGATCGTGCGGCCGCACCAGGATTCGGCCGGGGCGACGCGGAACGCGCCCTTGCGGATAACGGTATCATGGATGCCGATCGGATCGCCCGGCTCGATCGGGCAGACGACCACCGTTTCCTGCTCGACCTTGACGACCTCGCCGAGATGAACGCCAGTGGCGCTTTTATGGGCGACGAAATCACCAAGCCGGACATGGCGGGAAAGCCCGCTCACCGTATAATGTCCCGCCGAGATCATCTGCACATGGCCGCCCGGCGCGACGGAGAAATCCGGATTGGAAAATCGCTCGACGAGACCGCCAAGCGCTGCCAGCGACGTCGCCTCGTTGCGGATCTGGACTTTCTCGTTCTGCATTCCGTTTCCTGCCGTCGATCCCGAAGCGCTTCGGCAAGCCTGCCGGGCCGGGTTGCCGTCACCTGTTATTCAGTCGGGCTATTTGCCGCCGCCGAGCGTCTTGATCGCCTCGTCGAGAGACCCTTCGCTATCGCGCATCAGGGCAGTGATGTTCTCGAAGGCGCGCGACACCATGATCAGCTGCGACATTTCCTGAACGGCATTGACGTTGGATTCCTCGACATAGCCCTGCATGACGCCGACATCGAAGCGATCGATCACCGGTTCGGCTTGCGCATTGGGCATGACGGCGCTGTTGTCGTAGCGGGTGAAGCCGTTGCTGAAATTGGCCTGGTAGAGGCCGAGCGCCGCAATCTGGGTGCCGTTCTGCTGAATGGCGCCATCGGCGCCGACCTTGATGTCGCCGGCCTGCGAATTGAGCTGGATCGGCGCACCACCGGCGTCGAGAACCGGATAGCCTCGGAGCGTCACCAGATCGCCCGCTTCCGTCAGGGTAAAACGCCCGTCGCGCGTCAGGGCCGCGCCGCCGGGCGTATCGATCTGGAACCAGGCATCGCCCTTGATGGCAAAATCCAGCGTATTGCCGGTACGGTTCAGGCCGCCATTGTTGGTGTTGAGGAATTCCTGCCCTTCGGAAACAAAGGAGACCTTGGTCGGGCGGGTATCGCCGAGCAGCTGGTTGAACTTCACTTCCGTGGAGCGAAAGCCGACCGTGGCCGAATTGGCGACATTGTCGGCCAGCGTGTTCATGCGTTTTTCAAGTGCGATCTGCGAGGAGACGGCGACATAGAGACCGGTTTGCATATCAGCGTCCCCCGAGTTTCAGCGTATTGATGGAGAGAAGGAGATCGGAGGAGATGCCGTAACCGCTGGACGAGCCGAACAGGGCGAGCGGATCGTAGGGATCGGAGGAATGATCGATCTCCCAAAGGGCGGTGAACCTTTCGAGCATCTTGGAAAGCTTGGCCGGATCCTTGAAATCCTTGATGTCCAACGCCTTTTCGATCGTGTCGGCCTGCTTGTCGATATCGGAGGCGGCAAATTCGTCCGGCAACTGCAGGACGGTGCGCACGACCTTGGCGAGCGCTTCGTCAGCCAGGAGGCTATAGGCGCTGGTGACGGTGGGGGCCATGCGGGCGAAATAGAGTGCCAGGCGCACGCCGGAGTTTTCCTCGCCGGCATTCTGCTCCAGGGTCTGGCGCGCATATTTGTCAGCGACGCCCTTCTGGGCCTTGTCGAACGAGGTCGCGGCCGCGCCGGTACGGGCGAAATTGAGCGATTCAACCAGATCCGAATAGCGGCTGTCGGAGAGCTGCTTGGCAAAGGCGTCATCGCTGTCGATGCCCTCCGTCAGCACCTTGCGCATGAACGCCTTGGCGTAGCCCATGTCCTCCAGGCCGTGCGCCTTGATCGCGTAATTATAGAGCCGCGTATCGGCGAAGAAATCGTCGATGGTTTTGACGTTGCCGATATTGGCCAGATAATATTCGGTCTCGCGGGCGACATCCGGCTGTTCGGACACCCGTTCCAGCGATTTGGACAGGTTGCCTGCTATCATCTGGTAGCTGGTATAGGTCGTCGTCACGACGTTTCCCCGTTCATCGATGAGAAATGACGCAATAGGCGCCGATCGAGGGGAAACTGACCGCTCTTGCTTGCGCGAACCTGTTTGCCCGCGGCCTTGGAAAAAAGGCCGGCAACCAGCCTCACGCAAGGCTGGAGACCTATCGGTAAGGCTGAAAATCCATCAGTGCGGCAGGTATCGAAATGAACATCATCATCGGGCTCCTCTTGTCATTGGGCTGTATTCTCGGCGGCTTCATCGCCATGGGCGGCCATATGGAGATCCTGAACCAGCCTTTCGAGCTCGTCATCATCGGCGGTGCCGGCATTGGCGGCTATATCATGGCCAATTCGATGAAAGTGCTGAAGGATACCGGCAAGGCGCTAGGCGAAGCCTTCACTCACAAGGTGCCGAAGGAGCGCAACTATCTCGACACGCTGGGCGTTCTCTACAGCCTGATGCGCGATCTGCGGACCAAGTCGCGCAACGAGATCGAAAGCCATATCGACAATCCCGACGAATCCTCGATCTTCCAGTCGGCACCGACCGTCCTGAAGAACAAGGAACTGACCGCCTTCATCTGCGACTATGTCCGCCTCATCATCATCGGCAATGCCCGCAGCCACGAGATCGAGGCGCTGATGGACGAGGAAATCAACACCATCACCCATGACAAGATGAAGCCCTATCATGCCCTGACGACGATGAGCGACGCCTTCCCGGCCATCGGCATCGTCGCAGCCGTTCTCGGCGTCATCAAGGCCATGGGCGCCATTTCCGAAGCGCCGGAAGTGCTCGGCGGCAAGATCGCCGCCGCACTCGTCGGCACCATGCTCGGCATCTTCCTGTCCTATTGCATCACCAGCCCGGTGATCGCCAATATCAAAGCCGTGCGCGACAAGCAGAACCGCCTCTACGTCATCGTCAAGCAGACCCTGCTTGCCTATATGAACGGCTCCGTACCCCAGGTCGCCCTCGAATATGGCCGCAAGACCATTTCCGCCTATGAGCGCCCCTCGATCGATGCCGTCGAGCAGGAGATGATGAACCCCGGCGGCGGCAGCGAAAGCAAGGCGGCCTGATCCCATGACCCCAGCAACAGACACGAACATCTACAGCTTCGACCGCAGGCTGCTTGCCCGGATGACCGGCGCGCTCGGCGATTCAAAGACGATCGGCAAATTATGCGGCGAACTGGGCCAGGTGTTCACGGAATTCCTGCCCGATATCTTTCAGAGCGAAACTGGTTTCGACATCGACATCGCCTATTCCGGTTTCGACACCGGCCTGAAGACCGACCTGATCGCCAGGCTTGGAAACGGCGTTGCCCTGTGCGATGCGTCGCTGCGCAACTGGTGCTCCGACTTCACGATCAGCTGCGACAGCCCGGTGATCATCACCCTGATGGAGGCCCTGCTCGGCGCGCCGCCTACGGCGATCGAGGAACCGAAGCCGCGCACGCTCTCGAAGATCGAGCTCGACGTGGCGACCATGGTCTTCGACAAGATTGCGGAGGTCCTGAAGTCCGCGATCGGCGCCGCCGGCGGCTTCGAACTCCAGCTTGGCCGACCTTACAACGCCACCGAGCGGCCTGCCGCCGACCCGGATGTCGAGGATGTCCATGCCGCCTGCATCAATGTGACGATGGGTATCGGTCCGGTGCTCTCCACCTTCTCGGTCATCGTGCCGCAGCAACCCCTGCTGAAGACCAATGTCGTGCTGCCGAAGGGCGTGGGGCATGGGCGCAAGGCGAAGGGCGAATGGGGCGAACAGCTGGAACAGCAGATTCGCCGCTCCGCCATCACCCTTGAAGCGCGTATCAACCTGCAGAGCCTGACGCTCGACACGATCAGCCGCCTCCAGCCGGGCGACGTCATTCCTTTCCAGGACGCCAAGGACGTGCATGTCGAGGTCAACGCCAACGGCCGCGAGCTTTATGTCTGCGAATTCGGGCGGGCCGGCGCGAAATACACTGTTCGCATCAAGGACACCCATGGTTCGGAGAATGACATTCTCCACCATCTGATGAGTTAAAATCCCCCGCCTTACCCGGCAACATGGTTGGGGCAAGTTTCAACTGGAATAGTTTGCACATGGCTACCAAGAAAGCACCCATCGACGACCAGACGATTCTGAATGCTGGCGATGTCGAACTCGACAAGGCGATCGACGATCTGCGCGGCGTCCTGCAGGACGATGCCGGCGGCGCTGCTCCGCAAACGGATTTCGGCATGGACTTCGCAGCAACATCGACGATCGGCGAGACGTCGGACTTCGCCAGCACGTTCGAAACAGCTGAGACCGATCTCAGCAATTTCGGCGGCGATTTCGGCGGTTCGGGCTTCGGCGATCTCGACCAGACCGCCGCGACGTCCTTCGATGCTGGCTCCTTCGACGGTGGCCTGGGCGAAAGCACATTCGGCGGAAGCGCATTCGGCGAAAGCACTGGCAGCGACAGTATGAACAGCCTCGGCGAACAGGCATCGAGCGAGCCGGGCAGCGGCATGAACGCCAATCTCGACCTGATCATGGATATTCCCATCGATGTGCAGATCGTTCTGGGCACGAGCCGGATGCAGGTGGCGGGACTGATGAACCTGACGGAGGGCGCGACGATCGCGCTTGACCGCAAGATCGGCGAACCGGTCGAGATCGTCGTCAACGGCCGCGTAATCGGCCGGGGCGAAATTACCGTGCTCGACGAAGACGAAACGCGTTTCGGTGTAAAGCTCATCGAAATCAAGGGTACCAGTAAAGTTTGACCCCGGTTGAGGGTGACAAGGATTAATCCATGATGGATTTCGACAATTTCGAAGCTTCGGCGCCCACCCGGCCTCTCACCCAGATGGACAAGGCCGCAGCCGTTCTCCTTGCCATGGGCAAGCCCGTCGCAGGCAAGTTGTTGAAGTTCTTCACGCAGAGCGAATTGCAGGGCATCATCGCCTCGGCGCAGTCGCTCCGCTCTATCCCGCCGCATGAGCTGGAAATCCTGGTCAATGAATTCGAGGACCTGTTCACCGAAGGTGCGGGCCTGATGGACAATGCCAAGGCGATCGAGGGCATTCTCGAGGAAGGCCTGACGCCGGACGAAGTCGACGGCCTGCTTGGTCGCCGCACTGCGTTTGCGGCTTACGAAGCCAATATCTGGGACCGCCTGCAGGATTCCGATCCGGTCTATGTTGCCCAGCATCTCGGCAAGGAACATCCCCAGACGATCGCCTATGTGCTGTCGATGATGCCATCGACCTTTGGCGCCAAAGTGCTGCTGCAGCTTCCCGAAGCCAGCCGCGCCGATATCATCAACCGCGCCGTCAACATGAAGGATGTCAGCCCGAAAGCGGCTGCGATCATCGAGGCCCGGGTCATCGAAATGATGCGCGAACTCGATGCGGATCGGAACTCGGCCGGATCCATCAAGATCGCCGAGGTGATGAACGAGCTTGAAAAGACGCAGGTCGATACGCTGCTTGCCTCGCTCGAATCGATCAATACCGAATCGGCAAAGAAAGTGCGGCCGAAGATCTTCCTGTTCGACGATATCCTCCTCATGCCGCAGCGCAGCCGCGTGCAGCTGTTCAACGACGTCTCGGGCGACATCATCACCATGGCGCTTCGCGGCTCCAGCATGCCGCTGCGCGAGGCGGTCCTTGCCTCCATCGGCGCACGCCAGCGCCGCATGATCGAATCGGACCTTGCGGCCGGCGATACCGGCATTAATCCGCGCGATATCGCGATTGCCCGCCGCTCGATCACCCAGGAGGCCATTCGCCTGGCAGCCGGTGGCCAGATCGAGCTGAAGGAAAAGGAGGCGGCCGCTGCCTGAGCGGTCGGCGCTTTCGTCCCGGTTTCTGTGAAGTGACGCGCCCTTTCGCCTATTCCCCTTGCATGGCTTGACCTGTCGGCCCAAAACGGTTTGACGGCTGCGGCCGCGTCAACCGGGAAGAGGCCTTCATCCGATGTCGGACGATCAGGACAAGGACAGCAAAACAGAATCTCCGACCGAGAAAAAGCTGTCCGATGCCGTGGAGAAGGGCAATACGCCGTTTTCACGCGAAGTGACCATGTTTGCTTCGACCATCGCCATCTACATCTTCATCGTGTTCTTCCTGCCACAGGGCTTCGTCGCCATCGCCGAAACGCTGAAGGATATTTTCGAGCAGCCTGAAGCCTGGCGCCTCGAGACATCGACGGATGTGGTGGCGCTGATCATGCTTGTTTTCGCCAAGGCCGGCACGCTGCTCATACCGTTCTTCGTGCTTTTGATCGTCTTCGGGATAGGTTCGTCTGTCCTGCAGAACCTGCCGACGCCGGTGCTCGACCGCATCCAGCCGAAGATGAACCGCATTTCGCCCATCGCGGGCTTCAAACGGATCTACGGCGTGCAGGGCCTCGTCGAATTTTCCAAGGCATTGTTCAAGATCCTGATCGTTTCGGCCATCATCGTGCTCACCCTGTGGAACGACTACTACGCCTCGCTCGATTCGATGTTTTCCGATCCGCTGACGATTTTTTCCGTCATGTCGGGCGATCTCAACCAGATCATGATCGTCATCCTGATTTCCACCTGCATCATCGCGGTGGCGGATTTTTTCTGGACCCGGCACCACTGGTACACCGAGCTGAGAATGACGAAGCAGGAGGTCAAGGAGGAGTTGAAGCAATCGCAGGGCGACCCGATCGTGCGGGCCCGGCTGCGTTCCATCGCCCGCGACCGGGCGCGCCGGCGCATGATCACTTCGGTCCCCCGCGCCACGCTCGTCATCGCCAATCCGACCCATTTTGCCGTGGCGCTGCGCTATGTGCGCGAGGAGGGCGACGCTCCGACGGTGGTTGCCAAGGGCCAGGATCTGGTGGCGCTCAAAATCCGCGAGATCGCCGAGGAAAACGGCATCCCGGTTTTCGAGGATCCGCCCCTCGCCCGCTCAATGTTTGCGCAAGTCTCGGTGGATAGTGTCATTCCACCGGTGTTTTACAAGGCGGTCGCCGAACTCATCCACCGGATCTATGCAACGCAGCCGAACACGAAACGGATGACGTAATCCCGATGAAAAAATGCGAATATTCGGAACAACGCGAGAAAATAGTAGCCGATGCCATCCGTCCCGTTGCGACGGAATTGCGGCTGATCGATGCCGCCGACTTCATTGCCCTTTTACGTTTTGAATCGCATGGGAGCCTGTCCGACCTGGTCTCCTCCGCCGCGGAACTTTATTTTCTTCCCGGGACGGTCAATTTCGGTATCGGCGGCAATTATTCGCTGGACTGGGACACGCAGCCGGAGGTCGTTCTGGACCTGGAGCTGAAGCCGGATGGCGTTACCGTCTATGCGCAGTTGGCGCTCGGAAAAGACCAGGCCGGCCTGGAAATCAACCATATCGCCTTTCAAAGGCCTTCCGCCGACCCGGACGAAAACACGGCATTTCTTGCCCGCAGCCTCGATGCGGCGAAATTCGTCAAGTCCTACCCGGTCGCTCTTGCGAGTTGAGACCGGCACGAGTTGAGATCGGGGCGAGTTAGTCCGGGCAAGTTGGGACCGGCTGTCGGCCATGACGGCCGGAACGTCAGATCAGCTGATATATCCAAGACGGATGGCCTTGGCGATCGCCTGGATTCGGTTGACCGAATCCAACTTGGTCGTCGCGGCGCCCAGATAGGCGTTCACCGTATGCACCGACAGGCCCATCTTTTCAGCGATTTCCTCGCTGATATAGCCGTCGCCGGCCATTTGCAGGCAGCCGATCTCACGATCACTGAGCGATTCGGCCGGCAGCATGCGCCGCTCGTCGGCCGCGAGCAGATCCGTCATGATCTGGCAGCAGCGGCCATGCAGGTCGATGATGGTTTCGCTCGTCAGGTCCATATAGGTCCCGGTAAAAACGACATAGCCATTGCCTTGCGCGCCCAGCCGGACTGGAAAGGCGATGCCGGAGCAGGACAGCAGGCTTGCCGGGAGGCGATGGGTAAAGCGTCCGAAATCCGGCGTTTCGGCGATCTGCCGTTCGCCCATGCCGTTCCACAGGACCGGCAGCAACGACGTGTCCAGATGCGCGAGCATCTCCGCGCCATAGGCCGCCGTCAGCTCGCTTGCGGCGGTCTCGGTGGCAGCGCCCCAGCTGTCGAGAACGCAGATCAGCTTTCGCGAGGCGGGCAGGCCGGTGCCGCTCATCCGAAGGACCGCAAAATTCTTCGCGTTGACCTGCTTCTGCATGCTCTGCAGCCGGGCCACGAGCGTTGCGGCCCGCGACGCACGCGCTTGCAGCCTTGTGCCCTTGCCATCGTCGGCGGTGCGCGTATTCGGGATGAAATTCATATCCGGGTCCCTATACGAGATTGTTGCGCACCGCATAGGCAATTGCCTCGGAGCGGGTCTTTGTCGCCGTCTTGCGCATCACGCTGGTGATGTAATTGTTGATGGTGTTGCGGGAAATTCCCAGAATCACCGCGATCTCGTCGCTGGTCTTGCCCTCGGAAATCCAGAAGAGGCATTCAAGCTCGCGTTCGGTCAGATCGAAATCCCGGTCGGTGCGAACAGTGCGATCGCCGGTAAAGCTTGCGAAATAGCCGGTCAGCAGGCCGACGTCGCGCAGGCTGTCCTGCGAAAGAATGATGTCCTCGGGAAAAAGCAGCATCAGCGCCAGTCGTGCCCGCCCGACATTAAAGGTGATGGCGCAGTATTCGCGGCTCGTGCCCCGGGCGACGTCGATATCGTCCGGCAAGCTCAGGAATACCGGCTGCATCACGGAGAGGCATTTTTCCATCTCGTTGGTCTTGGCGTGGAGCTGCGACATCACCTTGCCGAGGCGCCTTACGACATCGAAAGGCCAGTTCGAACAGACGACGAAATCCAGGCCGTCATCCTGCGACAGGTCATAGCGCGCCAAGAGATGATGAGTGGCTCCGACATAATCGGTCAGCGCGGCAAGCCCCTTGGCAAGATTGCCTCGCTCGGCGAACTCTCCAAGCTTACGGATGAGCTGTTCCTTGACGAGTGCCCGTCCGGCGCCACGTGCAGTGGTAACCGGCGCCGGCCAGGCCGCAATCTCTGTTTGCAGAGCATCCATGACTTTACCCCCGTGACGGATTCGTCCGTGCCCACTCAAGCGCCTTGCCTGCCGCCTCCGGCAATTGTGTCGAGGCTTTTCCGCCTTGCCTCGCACAGCGCAAATGGGAACGCGAATCACTCCATAAAATGTACATCGCACCCTGCGAAAAACTACCGCCCTCTTCTCGGGATTTACTTTTGCGTCTTTCCGTGAGTCGATTCGACACGGCGGCGCGGATCATCGCGTTAAAGAGGCTGCCGGTCTGAGGCTCGAATTCTCAACCCTCTGAATAGTAATATAAATTTTTCAAAAGCCACGGCCGGGTTGTGCCTTTTTTGATGCAATTTCCGCCTTCGGCACGCTGAAAAGCCGCAAAAATCGGGCCGCAAATCACCAAATTTGGCCCAATATCGCGATTGTCAAGAATCCATTTTTTTATTTGTCTTTTCGGATGTTGCCAAATTGCAGCAGCATCATTTGCCCTGTTGCTTGATTGCGCTATGAAGGAATCGCCAGGAAGTCGCAACTATTGTTTCTGTATTACGCCATCAGACATGAATCACTGCGGATCAGGCGATTCAATACTCTTGCGCGGAACCGCAACAGGCGAGATGAACGGCCCTCGCCTCAGGAAAAGATTAACGATTTGTTAAATATAATGAATCCGTACGCCAGCGATTAGCCCCGTCACGGGATCATGATTCTTTCCGCCGTGCCGACAGGGACAGGCAATACAGGAAATCCGGCGATATCTATTTCAACCGCGGCAGATGCGAGCAGCTTCAGGCACACCCGCCGCCGCCTGCAAGCGATGCCGTCAATCGGCCCGCCAGTCTGTGCGGCGGCAATTTCAGGTTGACCTGCTTCTTCCGAGGAGCCGAAACGAAAAACCCGCCGGAAGGGCGGGTCTCGTCGGTGCGTTGTCGGTGGGGCGAGAACCTTTATGCGGCTTTTTCGACGGCCCATTTTCGCAGGATTTTGGCAGCGCGTTCCTCGCTGATCTCGACCATGCGGCCGAGCCTGCGCTCCGGGCCTTCCTTGACCCGGCGGTTGAAGGCACCATCGCCATCCTCTCCCAGGCTGAGCAGGTCGTCGGTGCTGTCGAAGCCGAAGTCGGAACCGAAGCCCTCCATGAGCGCGCCGCCTGCCCCGCCCGTGCCGGCCGGCGAGAAGTCCGGCAGTTCCAGGCCGGCCACCTCGTTTTCGGCCAGTGCCGCTCCGCCGCCCACGCCCATCGAGCGAGCCAGCGGACGAAGCCCCATCCACACCACCAGGAAAGCCACGGCAACGAAGGCAAGTGCGTTGATGATGCCGCCAAGATTGCGCGTCAAGGTTTCCATGACGCTGGGGCCGAGAACGGGCTCGTTGAGCAGTTCGGTATCGATGAAATCCATCGCCGTCAGCGTGATGATATCGCCGCGCGCCGGATCAAGGCCGACGGCCGAAGCGACGATCTTCTGCATGTCGGCGATATAGGCGTCGATCTTCGCCTGGTCGGCACCCTCGCCCACCATGGCGGCAACCCGGCCGCGATTGACGACGACGGCGACCGACAGTTTTTCGAGCGTATAGCCGTTCTTAACGGTCGCAACAGTCTTCGAGTTGATCTCGTAGTTGGTCTGCTCTTCCTTCTTCTCGGCCTGGTCGTTCGACTGGGGGCCGGTGGCGCCGCCCTGCGGGGCAGCCTGGGGAACGTTCTGCTGCACGGTGGCAGCATTGTCGGGCTGCTGCTGGCTGGACTTCTGCTCTTCCTTGATGACCCGCGTCGAACGCTCGACGCGCGATTCCGGATCGAACACCGTTTCCTGGATCTGCCGCGTGTCGGTGTTCAGCTTGGCGGTGACGCTGGAGCGGAAATTGTCCATGCCGAGGAAGGGCGCGAGCGCCTTGTCGATATTGCTTTCGATTTCCTTCTGGACGTTCTGGATGATCCCCAGCGACTGGTTCATCGCGCTGTTGGCGGGATCATCGCCGGTCGCCAGCAACTGGCCGGCCGAATCGAGAATTGTCACATCGTCGATGTTGAGGCCCGGAACGGACGAAGCCACCAGATGGCGGATGGATGCCGCGGCATTGCGGCCGATATTGGCGCTGGCCCGGATCATCACCGAAGCCGTCGGATTCTGTTCCGCTTTCCGGAAACTGCCGCGATCGGCCATGACGATATGGACGCGAGCGGCCGAGATGCCCGAAATCTGCTGGATGGTACGGGCAATTTCTCCTTCGAGCGCGCGCACTCTCGTCACTTCCTGCATGAACGAGGTCAGGCCAAGCGAACCGACATTGTCGAAGAGCTCGTAACCGGCATTGGCGCTGTTGGGCAGGCCGCGCTCGGCGAGATAAAGCCGGGACTTGCCGGTCATGCCCACGGGCACCTGAAGGCTCGTGCCATCGGCGCCGACTTGGAAATCCATATTGGCTTCGGCGAGCGCGACACTGACCTGGTTGAGGTCGCTGGCGTCCAGCCCGACGTAAAGCGTTTCATAGGAAGGTTTGTTGACATAGAGCCCGGCACCGAGAACGAGCGCGACCGCGACCACTCCCACCGAAATCAGCGCGATGAGCTTGCCTTGTCCGAGATTGGCCAGATTCTTCGTGACCGTCGAAAGTTGATCCAACAGATTCATTCTGTTTCCGCACCCAGTGGCGCATGTTCATTCAGGCAACATCGCCTGGAAGAACAAACATGCGCAGATCCAAACATCAGGTTTTCTGGATCGATCCGACGCATGTGGCTTCGTCAAAAATCACGCGCAAATCTACCAGTCCCGATTGACACCGTAGAGGCTGAAACTTGCGCGAACTTGTCTTGAAAGGCCGCCTCCATCGCAGGAACCGGCAGCGTCCGGTTCTGATCGGGTGCCAAAATGCATCCGCCGCCTCACGACATTGTCGAGGGCGGCGGCGAGATCGGGAGAATCGGATGGAACGTGACGGCTAGAAAGCCTCGAAATCTCCGGCCTCTTCGGTCAGCGGCTGCGAATGGCCATGACGCAGCATTCCGTTGCCGAGCGATGTCTTCATGTCGGCAAGCTTGACCAGATTGAGGGCGGTCGTGACATCCACCAGCCAGGATTGCGGAATGGTGGCGGTGACCGTATCGATGAATTCGGCGAGGCCGCGCGTTTTTTGCACGGCAAGATCGATCCCCTGCAGAACCTTGATGCGATCGGCCGATTCCAGAAGCGCTTCGCCATGCATGTCGTTCAGCATGGGTTCGATCCGTTCGATCAGATAGGCCACGTCATAGAGTTCCGAGACGATGCGCATCATCACGTCCGGCAGCGCTTCATCGATGTGAGGCATGTGGCTTTTCAGTTCGGTCAACATTACTCATCCTCACGCTGTCAATCATTGCCGTTCCCCGCCGAACGGCCAACTCTAAAAAATTCCGTCAGAGCGGCAACGGCCACAGGCCGGCAGCCGCTAGAAAAACTCGATCGCATTTTCCACTGGCTTGGGCACAGGCCGCGGGCGCTGTTCTTGGGCCACCGCCTTTTGCGCCTCGACGCCGGTCAGTGCATATTGCCGGGCGCGGCCGCTCAGGGGCCAGTATTCGAGCTTGCGGCCATGATCGCCGCCGGTGCTTTCACCCACGATCTGGATGCCCTCGTCCATGAGGAACTGCCGCGCGAACAGCGCATTCTGCTCGCCGACATTTGAAAATCGCGCGATCGTCTTCGCACCACCGAAAATCTTCGCCTCCAGCCGCTCGCGGCGCGCGCCCTTCTTGAGGAGCCCGTTGATCAGCAATTCCATCAGATGCACGCCATAACGCGTTGCGTCGCCACCCGAGGAAAGCGCATCCGCCGAACCCGGCAGCAGGAAATGGTTCATGCCACCTACGCCTGCGAGCGGATCACGCAGGCAGGCGGCGACGCAGGAGCCGAGAATGGTCGAGAGAACGACCTCCGGATCGCTGACGACCTTCCATTCCCCCTGAATGACATGCACGCGTTTGGACGCAGTCTCATTGATCATTTCAATGCCCCGAACACGGCCTCAATCGCAGCCTTCATTTTTTCGATGGTGAAGGGCTTGGCCAGCACATTGTTGGCGCCAAGGGCGGCCGCCTTCGTCACCAGCGCGCGATCGCCCTGCGCCGTCAGCATGATGAAGGCCGCCTTTTTCGTGGCCGGATTGCTGCGCACGGCCTGAAGCAGGCCAAGACCATCCATCTTCGGCATGTTGAAGTCGGAAATAACCAGATGATGCGGTTGCTGGGCCATGATCTTGGCACCCTGTTCGCCATCGCCGGCGACAGTGATCTGCTTGAAGCCGAGCTGTTGCAGCGCATCGCCCAGAAGCAAACGGCTGGTGACCTGATCATCGACGATCAAGACTTTGATTTTTTCCGCTAGGGACATTATTCGATTCCTTCTCTTCGGGCGGTGGTGCTTTTCAATACTTCTTCCCCGATTGAGCTGAGGGGCAGTTGGGTTTCGACGGCGCCCATTTCATGGGCAACCCTCGGCATTCCATACACGACGCAGGTTTTTTCATTCTGACCGAATGTGCGGGCACCCGCGCGGCGCATTTTCAAGAGCCCGGCGGCGCCGTCGCGGCCCATTCCGGTAAGGATCACGCCCACGGCGTTACGGCCGGCGAGTTCGGCCACCGAATCGAACAGCATGTCGACCGACGGGCGATGGCCATTGACCGGCTCGCGGTCGAGCAGCCGGCAACTGGGCGAGGAGGGATTGACGACCTGAAGGTGGCGGTCGCCACCGGGCGCCAGGTAAATCTTGCCCACTTCCAGCCTGGCACCGTCGGTCGCTTCGGCTACGGTCGGCGCGCACAAGCGGTTCAGTCGCTCGGCAAAGCTCTTCGTGAACGTATGCGGCATGTGCTGGGTAATCACCGTCGGCGGGCAATTGGCCGGAAATTTCTGCAGTACCGTGATCAACGCCTCGACGCCGCCGGTGGAAGAGCCGATCGCGATGATCTTCTTTCCCGCCCGGTAATCGGAGACCGTATTGACATTGGCGACAGGGGAAGCGGCCACCTTGTTGCCGGTGATGATGTATTTGCGCTGCGAGCGGGCAGCGGCCTTCACCTTTTCCGCGAGATCCGCGAACGGGCTCAGGTCGCCGGGGAGCGGCTTTCCAACGCAATCGAACGCACCGATTTCCAGAGCCGCGATCGTCGCTTCGGCGCCCTTGTGCGTCAAGGTCGAAACCATGATCACCGGCATCGGACGCAGCCGCATGATCTTTTCCAGGAATTCCAGCCCGTTCATATTGGGCATCTCGATGTCGAGCGTGATGACGTCGGGATCGAGATCCTTGATGGCCTGGCGCGCCTGCATCGCATCGGCCGCCTGGCCGATGACCTCGACGTCCGGATCGCTGCTGAGAACGGCCGTGATCAAGCCGCGCATGGTGGCGGAATCATCGACGACGAGAACGCGGGCGGCTGTCATGAACGCGCCCCCTGCGACCGGCCGGCATGGCGGTAGGTGGTGATGCCGATATTGTCGAAGACGGATTTCGCTTCGCCCGATACCCGCTCTGAATGGCCGATATAGAGATGTCCTTTCGGCGTGAGCATGCCGGCAAAGCGCGACCAGATCTTCATCTGCGTCTGCTCGTCGAAATAGATGACGACGTTGCGGCAGAAGATCACGTCGAACTGCCCCTTGAACGGCCATTGCGCCATCAGGTTCAATTCGTTGAAGGTGATCAGCCGCTTGACCCGATCGTCGATCTGCCACTTCTGGCGCCCGTTGACATCGACCTCGGAAAACCACTGCTTGCGCATGGCCGGGCTCACGGTTTCCAGCGCGGTGGCATCATAGGCGCCGGCACGGGCCAGAGCCAGAATCTTCGGATCGATATCGGTCGCCAGGATGCGGAAATCATAGTCGGCGACATTCGGCATCATCGAAAGAACCGTCAGCGCGATCGAATAGGGCTCCTGGCCATCCGAACAGGCCGCCGACCAGATGCGCACCCGCCCGCCATTCCTGGCGCGTGCCAAAAGTTCGGGCAGGACGTCGGACTTCAAATGTTCGAAATGATGGTTCTCACGGAAGAAGCGCGTGAAATTCGTGGTGAGATGGGAAAGCATGTCACGGCGCTCGGCGGCACCGGCCGGCGAGGACACCAGCTGGCAATATTCGCGAAAGCCGCTCAGGCCGAGATTGCGGATATGTTTGGAAAGCCGCGAATAGACCAGCGAAGCCTTCGTTTCATTGAGGTAGATGCCCGCATCGGCATAGATCATCGCAGCGATCTCGGTGAGGTCGCGGCGTTTCAACGGATATTCTCCGCTCGCCAGACACTCATC
This sequence comes from Rhizobium sp. Root482, assembly GCF_001426565.1. Classification (GTDB taxonomy): domain Bacteria; phylum Pseudomonadota; class Alphaproteobacteria; order Rhizobiales; family Rhizobiaceae; genus Pararhizobium. The sequence continues at coordinate 106,702 of NZ_LMFA01000002.1, forward strand.
CGGGGACAGCTTGCTGTCAAAGGCGGCCGGCATGCTCATGCAGCTTCACTTTCGGAATGAGGAAAAACGGCGTCCAGCTCGATCAGGCAGATCATCCGCCCCTCGATCGCGAGGATGCCGCGGGCAAATGTCCGCTCGAATTCGGACGTCATGTCCGGTGTCGGTTGAATATCGTCATCGCTGATCGTCAGGATGTCGGAAACGGCCTCTACCAGAAGGCCGACGACCCGCTCCCCGACCTGGGTGACGATGATGACATGGCGTACCGTCGGCTCCGCGGCCCTCATGCCGAGGCGTGCCGACAGGTCGATGATCGGCAGGACGGCGCCGCGTAGATTGATGACGCCCAGCACATATTGCGGCGCGTGCGGCATCGGCGTGGCGGGCGTCCAGCCGCGAATTTCCCGCACGGACATGACGTTGACGCAGAACTCCTGGTTGCCAATCCGGAACGCGATGAGCTCGCGCGCGCCGTTCGGCAGATTTTTTGCGTGAACCGTCATGACGTCTTACCCTGCGGCGGCGAGCGATGCTTCGAGGTGCAGGGACTGGCCGCGCGATGCCGAAACCACGGCATCGACGTCCAGGATGAGAGCAACGCGACCATCACCGAGAATGGTGGCGGCGGCAATGCCGGGCACATGCGTGTAGTTGGCTTCCAGGCTCTTGATGACGACCTGGCGCTGGCCCTGGATGGCATCGACCATCAGCGCGCGCTGGCCCCCGCCTTCCGATTCCACCAGAAGGGCAACGCCTTCCACCGGATTGGCCTGGGTGGCGCGGAAATTGAGGATGCGTCCGACATCGACCAGCGGGCAGAAGGAGTTGCGGATCGAGATCAGCCGCTGGGTTGCGCCGAAGGAGTGGATCGCGGCTGCATCCGGCTGCAGGGTCTCGACGATGGCGGTCAACGGCACGACCAGCGTTTGCCCGGCAACCGTAACCACCATGCCGTCGAGAACGGCCAGCGTCAGTGGCAGGCTCATGGTGAAGACCGAGCCGTGGCCGGGCTTCGACGAGATGTTGATACGCCCGCCGAGCGCCTGAATAGAGCGCTTGACCACGTCCATGCCGACGCCGCGGCCGGAAAGGTCGGAGACCTTATCGGCGGTCGAGAAGCCGGCGTGGAAGATCATGTTGTCGATTTCCTCGTCCGACAGATTGGCATCGGCCGCGATCAGATCATTGTCGATCGCCTTCTGGCGCACCTTCTCGCGATTGATGCCGGCACCGTCGTCCGACAATTCGATGACGATGCGGCCCGAGCGGTGCTTGGCGGTGAGTTTGACCGTGCCTTCGGCACTCTTGCCGGCGGCCAGTCGCTTTTCGGGTGTTTCCAGACCATGATCGACGGCATTGCGGATCATGTGGGTCAGCGGCTCGGCCAGCTTGTCGATGACGGTCTTGTCGACCTCGGTGTTCTCACCCTCGGTGACGAGGCGCACCGACTTGCCGGTGATGTCGGCGATTTCACGGACCGTGCGGGCCATGCGCTGGAAGACCGGTTTCACCGGCTGGGCGCGGATCGCCATGACCGAATCCTGGATCTCACGCGTCAACTGCTGGAGCTCCTCAAGCCCCATATTGATCGAGGAAACGCCGTTGGAATCGTTCTCGATGACGCTCTGCGACAGCATGGCCTGGTTGATGACAAGCTCGCCGACAAGATTGATCAACCGATCGACGCGGTCGAGATCGACGCGGATCGTCGGGGCGGCAGCCGCCTGCTGGGCAGTGTTCTGGGCGGCCGCGGCGGCAGCCTTATCGCCAGCACCGGCGCGTGCCGCATTGCCGGCCATCTGCACGACATTGCTCGCCATCTGCGCAGCAGCGACTGTCGCGTCCCTTTCCTGCGCGGCTGCGGCCTGTTCTTCTTCCTCGATCACGCCGAGCGGTGCATCAGGCTCGTCATCGAGCGCGGAGAGATCGAAGGGCACCGGCTGCATCGCCTGGTCACTCTCCGCATCATCGACGCTTTCCCCGGCATCGACAGCGATCACGTCCAGATCGCAATCCCATTCGGCGAACTCGAACACCTGGCGCACCGCGTCTTCGCCCTTGTCCGTCTTCAGCGAGATCTTCCAGGAGAAATAGGCCGTTTCCGGCTCCATCTGATCGAGCGGCGGCAGGCTGTCCATGTTGCAATGGATGCTCATTTCACCAAGGCGCGAGAGGTCGCGCAAAAGCAGCGTTGCCTCATTGCCCTTAGTGTAGAGATCCGACTTCGGCTTGAAGGCGATCTCATAGGCCGGAAGTTCGCTGACCGCCTCGACATCGTCGCCACCGAAATCGTCGAAGGAGAAGGCGACGGGCATGAAGCCGTGCTCGTTTGCGGCGGGCTCGGCAGGGGCTGCGGCCGCGACGGGCGCGGACTTTGCAGCGGCCGCTTTTGGCGCTGCCGGTTCGCCGGCAGGAGCAGCCGGAGGAGCCTCGCCCTTGGCCAGGGCTTCCAGTTCGCGGATCAGCTGGGTGGAGCGAGCCTGATCGAAGCTGCCTCCGTCGCGGGCGACATTGGTGAGGTCGGCGAGTACATCCGCCGATTTCAGCATGACCTTGAGGACATCCTGGCTGGGCGCCAGCTTGTTGGAACGAACGCAATCAAGCGTGGTCTCGAACACATGCGCGAAGGAGACGAGATCATCCAGTCCGAAGGCCCCGGCGCCGCCCTTGATGGAATGCACCGCGCGGAAAACCGCGTTGACGGTTTCCGGGTCGCGGTCGCCGTCGTTCAGCCTCAGGAGACCGGATTCCAGTTCGGCGAGCTGCTCTTCGCATTCCTGGAAGAAGATCTCTTTGATTTCGTTCATATCCATGGGATCGGATCCTGATTTTAAGCGGTTACGCGCTCGATGGCATCAATCAGCTTGGTCGGGTCGAACGGCTTGACGATCCATCCGGTCGCGCCTGCCTGGCGAGCGCGGTTTTTCTTCTCCGCATCGCTTTCCGTCGTCAGGACGAGGATCGGAATGGCCCGGAATTTCTCGTTGCGGCGCACGCCCTCGATGAAGCCGAAGCCATCGAGACGCGGCATGTTGATGTCGGTGACGATCACGTCGGGATTGGCGTCCTCGAGAACCTCGAGACCTTCGATGCCGTCTTCGGCCTGGATCGTTTCGAACCCGGCATTGTTCAACGTGACGAGAAGCATGTTCCGGATGGTTCTGGAATCATCGACTGTCAGAACTTTCTTCTTCATTTCTCAAATCTCCTTTGCCATCAGGTGATCGATATTCACCCCGATGAGCTGTGTCGTTTTCGTAAAAGCGTCGGACACCTTGGCGAAGGTGAAAGACTGATTATCCTCTTCCCAGCTTTTCGCCCCGGCCATCAGCACCTGGACGCACAAAGCCCCGACACGCTCCACCGCCGAAGCATCGATGACGAGACCGGAGCCCCGCAGCCCCATGAGCTTGCCATGCAGCGCGCTCGCCTCGTTCAGATCGAGGATCGGCGCCAGGCTCAAACTTTTCTGGGCGGCCTTCTTGCTTGCCATCTTACTTTCCTTGCCTGGCTGGGAGTAATTCAACGGAACGGTTCAGACGATTGCCGGCGGACCTCCGACCGGTGGGTCGAAGGCAGGAATTGTCCAGGACCGGAATGCTGGGTTTGCGAAAGCCGTGCATCAGCGCCCCCATCCAGCGAGTTGGACCTGAAGACCGTCGGCGTCTTCGAAACCGTGATCTTGCCGGTTATTGGCATCGACAAGCGTTTCGATCGCCACCGCGGCCGCGAAAGGCCGGCTGGCGGCCATCTTCGGCGCCTCGCGCTGGACATGGAACTGACGGATGGTCTGGCCGAGTTCGAGAATGACCATATGCAGGTCGCCGCAGGTTTCCTTCGCCTCCGCGGCCTTGCCGGCGCCGGCGGCGATTTCGATGCCGATGCGCCCGAGATCGGATGTCGCTGACTGCAGGCCATCGACCTGGTCGGCGGTTTCGGCGGCGATGCCGGCAACGGCGTCGTTGATGCCGCGAACCTGCTCGACGATGCTGCTGATCGCATCCTGGGTGCGGCCGACCCGCTCCACCCCGGCCTCGACCTGCGATTTCGTGCTCGACACCAGCTGCTTGATTTCACGCGCCGCGTCGCCGGAGCGTTGCGCCAGCGCGCGGACTTCCTGGGCGACGACCGCAAAGCCGCGACCGCTTTCGCCTGCCCGCGCCGCCTCGATCCCGGCATTCAGTGCCAGCAGATTGGTCTGGAAGGCGATCTCGTCGATCACCCCGATGATCTGGCCGATCTTTTCGGCCGATGCTTCAATATCGGCCATGGCGGAAATCGCCTGGCCGGCAATCTCGCCGCTCTGCTCGGCCGATTGGCGGGCGGTCGCCACACTCTTTTCCGCCGCGCGCGTCGCAACAGCATTGTCTTTCACGCGTCCGACGATGGCGGTGAGCGCCGTGACGGTTTCACCCAGTGCCTCGGATTGCCGGGCGGCTCCATCGGCAAACAGGGCGGCCTGGCCTCTCAGTTCCCGTGATGTTCCTTCCATCGTACCGGCGCTGTCGCCAAGCCCGACCACCTGGCGCTCGATGGCGTCGAGGGCGGTGTTCAATTCCTGCGCCAGCGGCCGGTAGGCGGCAGCTTCGTCGGCAGCACGAACGGAGAGATCGCCGCGGCCGAGCGCCTGGACGACATCGCCGAAGGTCGCGAATGCCTCGGCTTCGCCGGCCTTACGCTGTTCGGCAAGCTGGCGCTGATGCGCGTGGCGCTGTTCGTTGAAGCGCAGGGATACGGAAATCTCGGTATCGACAAAGACGGTACGCACGAGCGCGGCGACAAGTTCGGCAAGCTCCTGCTTGCGCGTCTTGCCAAGCGGCAGGACGGATTTCGGCCAGAACTCCTCGATCATCGAGCAGATCAGGCGCTCCAGCACGACGGCATGGCCGGCAATCTGCCAGCGCGGGTCAAGGCCCATCTTGCTTTCGGCATCCGACAGCACCTTGACGCGCTCGGCATAGAGGCTGTCGAAACGGGCGTCTGTCAGGACGCTCCAATGGGAGGACTGAAGATCGTGCAGCCGGTCGATCTGGCGATCGCTGGTGAAATGGCGCGCTGCCTCCGGAAAGGTCTGGAGGCGATGGAAGAGATCGCGCAAGGCCAGTTCGACCTGGGCGCCCAGGGTCTCACGGTTTCGGCGCAGGACATCGGTCTGGCCTTCGTCCAGCCCGGCAAAACGCAGACGCTCGAGCAGGCTGCCTGCCTGAGCCTTCCTGGTCCGATCTGGCGACGTTTCCTGCCTCACGCTGCTTCCCCGATCCGGCATCTACTGAAGAACCACCGGCTTTCAGAGTTCCCAGACGTTCAACTGTTGTTCGCCGCCGTGCGCCCGATCGAACGCGCGGCTTCATCTGTTCGGATATGTCGAGAGCACGACCCGGCGTGCGTCCGGCGGATGGAGGCTAGGCACCACCGTCCGGCAACGGCGTTCCGGCCGTTTCGTCCCCAAGAATAATCCGGTGAAATGCATACCGGATCAAACCCGGTTCGTCGGTGCGGCGTCATGCCTTGCCGGGAGATAGACTTCCCAATCCGACGTGTCGCATCATGTTTATGGTTAATTCGTTGCTTGAAGGTTAACGGTTGATAGTCCGTATCGGGTTTCGCTAAAATTGGAGCCCTATCGCCGCCAAGCGATCCAATCCCCTGCGCAACAGGGTTTTGCCGCGGGCACGGACAACAGATTCTCAATGGTAAAACTTGATAATTGATCTTGCCGGCGACGCCGATTAACTATCGGCTATTCTGGCCGGTGCAAGCCATGCGAAAGCGTGGGCGGCCAATTTCAAGCGGCATCATGAGGATGACGTAGAAGGGACGAGCAATGATTGTTCTGGGACTGAGCGCCACGCTTATCGCCACCCTGACGCTGGCAGCGATTTCCATCGTCCTCAATCTCGAGGACGGCCGCAAATCTCAGCATTCGCGCGTTTTCTGACAAGCCCTCGCCGCCACATCTTTTCACACGAAACCTGATCCACCCCGCCCTCGGCGCGCTCTGCCGACCACCCTGTCAGCCGTGGTCGAAGGCGGCGATGATCGGGCATGGGCCGCTCGTGTTGGCGGCGCAATCATGCGCAAGGCGGCGAAGCGATTTGCGCGCCGCCTCCAGTTCAGCGATCTTCGCGTCCAGCGCCGCGATACGCTCCTTTGCCAGCGCCTGGGCGCGCTGCCGGTCCTCGCTCGCATCCAGCGCCAGCAGTTCGCCGATCTCGTCCAGCGTGAACCCCGCCGTCTGGGCCGAGCGGATGAAGCGCAGGCGGCGCAGGTCGTCCTCGCCGTAGCGCCTGATGCCGCCACCGAGACCGACGCCGCCGGAGCGTTCCGGCATGCCCAGAAGGCCGCGGCGCTGATAGTAACGCACCGTCTCCACGCCAACGCCGCCCGCCTTGGCCAGTCCTGCAATCGTCGTATTTTTCATCGCTTGACTCCGTACCATGGTACGGAAGCTATACTCTCGGCAATCGAACGAAACAAGTAAAACGGAAGATTGCGACATGCCCGCCACCCCCTCGAAGACAGCTACCCTCTATCGCATGGTCATGGAGAAGCATGTCTGTCCCTATGGCTTGAAGGCCAAACACCTCCTCCAGAAAGAGGGCTATACGGTGGATGACCGCTGGCTGACGACGCGCGCGGAAACCGATGCGTTCAAGGCCGAGCACCAGGTCAAGACGACGCCGCAGACCTTCATCGACGGGGAGCGGATCGGCGGCTATGACGACCTGCGCCGACATTTCGGCAAGACGGTTCGTGATCCCAAGGCCGTCACCTACCGCCCGGTAATCGCCGTCTTCGTCGTCACCGCGCTCATGGCGCTTGCCACCAGCTACGCCGCCTATGGCGATGTCCTCACGATCCGCGCTGCGGAATGGTTCATCGCCTTCAGCATGGCGGTGCTGGCGATCCTGAAACTGCAGAACATCGAGAGCTTCTCGACGATGTTCCTCAACTACGACCTGCTTGCCAAGCGATGGGTTCCCTATGGCTATGTCTATCCCTTCGCGGAGGCGGGCGCCGGTATCCTGATGATTGCCGGGGCACTCAACTGGATCTCCATACCCGTGGCTCTGTTCATCGGCACGATCGGCGCCGTCTCGGTGTTCAAGGCGGTCTATCTCGACAGGCGCGAACTGAAATGCGCCTGCGTCGGCGGCGACAGCAATGTGCCGCTCGGCTTCGTCTCGCTGACCGAGAATCTGATGATGATCGCCATGGCGGTCTGGATGCTCGCCATGACGCTCTCGGGCGGCGGCGCAGCCGGCCACGCCATGCCGGCAATGGATATGGGGGCCGCTCCCTCCTCCCAGGCCTATATGGTCGGCATGGAGAAGATGAACCGCGACATGAATACCGGCATGTCCGGCGATGCGGACCGGGATTTCGTCTCGATGATGATCCCGCACCATCAGGGCGCGATCGACATGGCGAAGGTCGAGCTCGAATTCGGCCGCGACCCCATGCTGCGGCGGATGTCGGAGGAGATCATCAAGGCCCAGGAGGCGGAAATTGCCGAAATGAAGGCGTGGCAGGCAAAGAACCGGAAATGAGGTCAGCGGCTGTGCCGACCGGACGGGGAAGTGTGCCCGTCCGGCAAAAGCGCAAAAAGCAGAGACCGCCATCATTTTCCACTAACGGAATTCTTTTGGCGCGCTATCTTGCTTTCGCAGATCCAACGGAAAGGAACCATCCATGGGTATCGAAAGCGTTCTCGTCTTCATCTTGATCGGCGCCATCGCCGGTTGGCTCGCCGGGCTCATCGTTTCAGGCTTCGGCTTCGGCCTCATCGGCAATATCGTCGTCGGCATCATCGGCGCCTTCATCGCCGGGGCGCTGTTTCCCCGGCTTGGCTTCGGCACGGAGGGCGGCATTCTCTGGGCCATCATCAATGCGACACTGGGCGCCGTCATCCTTCTTGCCTTGATCAGGATCGTCAAACGCGCCTGAATATCCATCACCCGACAATGGCCCGCCTCGCGCGGGCCAAACCTACCCATTTTCTGGGAGATACAATGTCTGACACCTATGATCCCCGGATTGAAAAAGCGCTTCAATCCTTCATTTCCGATCATCCCGGCATCCATCTGCGCGAGCAGGCCATCGCCGCCATCCTGGAAAACTGGTTCACCAGCCACGGTTATCTCCACCACGAGCAGGAAGGCATCCGGCCGGAAGACCTTGACGCGTCGAACGACGGCTGAAAGGATCGCCTGATATCCCCAGGCTGCCCGTGCGGCCTTTCTCCGGCTTTGCCGATCGAACGGAATTTTCTACGCCAATGAGCCTGTCATCGGTCAAAGCCTTCCTTGCCGCCCACGCGCCTGACATCACGATCATCGAACTGCAGCAGAGCACAGCGACCGTCGCGCTTGCCGCCGAGGGTCACGGCGTCGAGCCGGCGCAGATCGCCAAGACGCTTGCCCTGCGCGTCGCCGACGACGTCATCCTGATCGTCACGCGTGGCGACGCTCGCCTCGACAACAAAAAATACAAGGCCCGCTTCGCTTCCAAGCCGCGCATGCTCGCTCTCGACGAGGTGGAAGAGGAGACCGGACATCCGGTCGGCGGCGTGTGTCCCTTCGGCCTGGTCAAGCCGCACAGGATTTATTGCGATATCTCGCTCAAGGCCTTTGGAGAAGTCGTCCCGGCGGCCGGGGCGCCCAATGCCGCGGTGCGGATCAGTCCCGACCGGATGGCAGAGCTTGCAGCGGCGGAATGGATCGACGTTTCGGATATCCCATCGGGGCCGTGACCGGAACCGGCCGAAAGTACCGGGTCTCCTGAAGGACAGGAGCGGCGCGGCTGGCCTCCGCCACCTGCTTGCCGGTTCGTCCGCTGCCTCGTCAGAGAACCACGAACAGGATCATGATGGCGCCAAGGAAAAGCGCGGCCATGATGTTCAGGAGCGTCTTCATGATATGGTCTGTCATGCCGAACATCCTTTCCGCGGCAGACCGGCCCGGACCTGTTGGTCCGCCGCCCGCCGCGCGGTGATCTTCGCCCGCCCCGCAATTCGCTACGGCTGCGTCAAATCTCCTTGCGCTCAACGGATGAACACTGGTTTTGATCCGCCCGAAGGATGACTCCGGTCCAAATTGCGCCCAATTCGTTAAGAAAGTGTCACACCTGTGGACAGGCTCACAATTTGTTAACCATGAACAGGCATCCAGCAGCTGCAGGGGCATCTGTCGTCATGGATGGACGGATAGGAAGGCAGCGCTGAGCATGCGCCGACGGCATCGAGGCGCGGCATAAGAGCGAGCGTCATGACGCCCCCGGGGACTGCTGATCCATGCTGATTATGGGCCGGCGACTGGCCGGTGTCGAATAGCGCGCAACACCCTTGATCGGTCAGCAGCATCGATCCTGGCTGGGAATGATCAGGACTTCGGCGTCTGCTCCGCCTCGCCCATGGCGTCCTGATGATACCAGTTTTCGTAATCCAGGACGGGACCTGCTTGCGGTCGCAGCTCGGCCAAGACGCCGGGTTGATCGTAACGACGGCCTGTCCGGCGACCACCGGAGGGGAACTCGTAAATCTTGGCCGTCTCGCTTGCGGAAATCACTGTCATGCGACCTTCCTTCTTTTCGAACCGCGACGGATCGAGCGCCGATCATAGCAGGTTTTCCCGGCCTGATTAAAAAAAATACTTTCCGCCTAAATTATAGGCGGCACCCTACGCATGACTGATTTCGCGCTGTTCGGTCATCAATGTCCGGACGCCCATCGGGCAAGCAAAACGCGGCGATGCCGTGAATGTTTCGCGCTTCCGACTTAAAAATCGCCTCCCCGATCAAACTGGCACGCCGCATGCATAACAGTTGACAGCCGTTGGCGGCGGAGCGCGGGTCGATTGCCCGATGCTGCGGATCATCAACCCTTGAGAGGTTCGAAATGACGAAATACAAGCTCGAATATATCTGGCTGGATGGATACACACCGTCGCCCAATCTTCGCGGCAAGACGCAGGTCAAGGAATTCGAGACTTTCCCGGCGCTCGAACAATTGCCGCTCTGGGGCTTCGACGGAAGCTCGACCCTGCAGGCCGAAGGCCGCAATTCCGATTGCGTGCTGAAGCCCGTCGCGCTCTACCCAGACCCGGCGCGCACAAACGGCGTGCTGGTCATGTGCGAGGTCATGATGCCGGACGGCGTCACGCCGCATCCGTCCAACAGCCGCGCCACGGTCGTCGATGACGAAGGCACCTGGTTCGGCTTCGAGCAGGAATATTTCTTCTACAAGAACGGCCGGCCGCTCGGCTTCCCGGAAACCGGCTATCCGGCACCGCAGGGTCCTTATTACACCGGCGTCGGCTATGCCAATGTCGGCGATGTCGCCCGCAAGATCGTCGAGGAACATCTAGACCTCTGCCTCGCCGCCGGCATCAACCATGAAGGCATCAATGCCGAAGTGGCCAAGGGCCAGTGGGAGTTCCAGATTTTCGGCAAGGGTTCCAAGAGGGCCGCCGACGAAATCTGGATGGCGCGCTATCTCCTGCAGCGCCTGACGGAAAAATACGGCATAGACATCGAATATCATTGCAAGCCGCTCGGCGATACCGATTGGAACGGCTCCGGCATGCACGCCAATTTCTCGACGAAGCATATGCGCGAAGTCGGCGGCAAGGATTATTTCGAAGCGTTGATGGAAGCCTTCCGCAAGAACCGCGCCGAACACATCGCCGTCTATGGTCCGGACAACCATCTGCGCCTGACCGGCAAACACGAGACCGCGTCGATCGACACGTTCAGCTACGGCGTCGCCGACCGTGGCGCCTCGATCCGGGTGCCGCATTCCTTCGTCAACAACGGCTATCGCGGCTATCTCGAAGATCGGCGCCCGAATTCGCAGGGCTGCCCCTACCAGATCGCCTCGCGCATCCTGCAGACGATCCTGGAAGTTCCGCTGGAAAGCAGCATCTCGGCTGCAGCCTGACAACAATCTCATGGCGCCGGCGATTGATCCGGCGCCATGTCCCCTGCACGGCCGGCCCTTTTCTTGGCCTGCCCCACACATGCCGCACTGGTATTCGGGCTGCGCCATGACTAGTTTCATGGTTCGGAACCGAAATCATGACGGGATGCAGCCATGCAGTTTCCAACCAGTGCCAGCCTTCGCCATGAAACCGCCGAGCCCCAGGCGGCGCCCAGCCGAGGCCTCATCGACTGGCTGATGATGGAGACCCGCGACGAGCGGTTCATCGACAACATCTTCGTGGAACTCTGCGACAGGCTGAACGAAGCCGGCATACCGGTTTCACGCGGCACGCTGCATTTCCGCATTCTTCATCCGCAGTGGTTCGGGGCGCGCATTCTCTGGCAGAGAGGCATGGATAAGGCGGAGATCGACACGGTCGGATACGGCTTCGAGGCAACGCCGCAATATCAGCACAGCCCAATCCATGAGCTTAATGACGGTGCCACCGCCGTTCGGCAGCGCCTTGAACCGGGTGCGGGCGAATTGTCCTACCCGATCTACGACGAACTGCGCGCTGAGGGACATACCGATTATATCGCCTGGCCGCTGCAGCATACGCTGGGCAAGCAGCATATCATCAGTTTTGCCGCCGATCGGCCAGGCGGGTTCACGGACGACGACCTGGCCTTTCTTGCCGAGCTTCTGCCCGCTTTCGCGCTGGTCAGCGAAATCCGCCTGAAAAGCCGTCTTGCCCGCACATTGCTCGAAACCTATGTCGGGCCGCATGCGAGCGAACAGATCCTTGCCGGCGCCACTACGCGCGGTAGCGGCGTGACGGTGGGCGCGGCGATCCTCATCTGCGACCTGCGCGACTTTACCGGTCTCTCCGATCTCTGGCCGCGCGACGACGTCATCGACATCCTGAACGGATATTTCGATGCGATGGCGGGACCGATCGAACAACATGGCGGCGAAATTCTTAAATTCATGGGAGACGGGCTTCTGGCGATCTTTCCCCTTGCCAATGACGCTGCCTGCAATCGCCTTCTCAAGGCGATCCGCGAGGCGCAGGCGGAAATGACCGTGCTGAACGAGGAGATGACGAAGAACGGGCACAAGCCGCTCGGCTACGGCATCGGCGTCCATGTGGGCGACGTGATGTACGGCAATATCGGCTCGCGCAGCCGCCTCGACTTCACCGTCATCGGCCCGGCCGTCAATATCGCCTCGCGGCTGGAAAGCCTGACCAAGGAACTGAAACGCCCCGTCCTGCTGTCACGCGCCTTCGTGGAAAAAGCGGGCTGCGGCGGGGAACTGGAAAGCCTCGGACCTCACCATCTCAGAGGCCTCGAAGACCCGGTCGACGTTTTTGCGTTTTGATGCTGGGGCATCCTTGCCAGCCACATGGAGCCACCATGCGTGATCCCTTCCGCAATCCCTTTCCGGCATCGGATGCCTCCCGTCATGCCATCTGGCAGATGCTGGTCGAGCGCGACATCGACGCCTTTCTCGCGGCCGACTGGTCGAGAGTCGCCGGCGATTTTGTCGAGGATGGCTTTATCGGCATCGACGGCAGGCGCGAGGCCAGCCCCGACAAATGGCGCTTGGCATTCCCTTCCCTCTCCGCCTATCGCGAGGAATGGCTGCGGCAGGCAAGGGATTTCGCGGGCCAAAGCTTTGCCGAGGACACCCGCAAGGCCATCTTCACGACGACGACGCTCGAGGATATCGAGATTGGAGGCGATCTGGCGCTGGCCCGCAAAAAATTCGACGGCAGCCTGAGCCGATCGGACGGTACGATCGATATCCTGAAATGGCAGACGCTCTATTATTGCCGCCGGCACGAGGGACGCTGGAAGATCAGCGGCTTTACCGGATATCTGCCCAACCCAATGGGCACTGCCTGACCAGTACGGGCCAGGTTTCGGGCTTTTTCCGATATCCATCCGCACATGTAAAAACGGGCTCGACTTGGAAGCCCCGGCTCAACCGGCGGCAGTCACTTCCCGTCCGGTTTCTTCCTCATCTTCCTTCTGAGCCGCATCATCCGCCCGGTCCTCAACGGCTGTGGCTTTCTTTGCCAGGGCATCGCTCAGTTCGCGCAACTCTTCCTCGCCCAGCTTCTCGATGCCGATGAACCGGTTTGCGGCATGGCTGGTGAGGATCAGTTCGTCGAGCTTCGCCTGCAGCGCCTTGCCGTCGCGGTTTTGCGAGTTCTGCAGGACGAAGACCATCAGGAACGTGATGATCGTGGTGCCGGTATTGATGACCAATTGCCATGTTTCGGAAAAGCCGAAGAACGGCCCGGAAAGCGCCCAGACCAGGACCAATGCCACCGCAAGAACGAAAGCAAACGGCTGCCCCGACCATTGAGCGACGCCATTGGCGAAGGTTGCGAAAAAATTCGGCTTGCTGGACATCGGACACCTCGTGCTGGAACCTGACGATAACATTCCAGCAAGCCGCTGGTTCCATGCCGCGATATCCATGCATATGCTACCCGACACCGCAGCAAGGGAAGAGATCTTCCCAGATCCATCTCCCATGAATATCAGGGTTTGAGGACGACCTTGATGCAGCCGTCCTTCCTGTCGCGGAACGTCTTGTAGAGGTCGGGGCCTTCCTCAAGCGTAGCCCGGTGGGTGATGACGAAGGATGGGTCGATTTCGCCCTTCTGGATGCGATCGAGCAGTATCGGCATGTAGTGCTGTACCGGCGTCTGCGCCATTCGGAAGGTCAGCCCGCGATTGATCGCCGATCCCATCGGGATCTTGTCGAGGAAACCGCCATAGACCCCGACGATCGACACCGTGCCGAAATTGCGGCAGCAGTGGATCGCCTGGCGCAGCACATGCGGCCGGTCCGTGCCCATGAAAGTCGCGACCTTGACCCGATCGACGACCGCATCGAAACCGGACATGGTATCGGGCTCGGTTCCCACAGCATCGATGCAGGCATCCGCGCCCCGTCCGGCGGTCAGTTCCATGATGCGGTCGTAGATATCCTCATCACGGAAATCGAGCGTCAGCGCGCCGCTTTCGCGGGCAAGAGCAAGGCGTTCGGCAACGGTGTCGATCGCGATGACCCGCTCCGCACCCAGCAGGAAGGCGCTCCTGATCGCCATCTGCCCGACCGGGCCGCAGCCCCAGATCGCGATCGTATCGCCCGGCTGGATATTGCAGAATTCCGCCGCCATATAGCCGGTGGGAAAGATATCGGAGAGAAACAGGACCTGCTCGTCGGTCAGCCCATCGGGAACCTTGATCGGCCCGACATCGGCATAGGGCACGCGCAGAAATTCCGCCTGCCCGCCGCTGAAACCACCGAGCAGGTGCGAATAGCCGAACAGACCGGCGGGTGAACTGCCCCATATCTTGGCGGCCTTGTCCTTGTTCGGGTTGGAGCGCTCGCAGCCGGAGAAATATCCCCGCTTGCAGAAGAAGCATTCGCCGCAGGAGATGGTGAACGGAACCACCACGCGGTCACCGACCTTCAGGGCCTTGTTCTCGGAACCGACCTCGACCACTTCGCCCATGGTTTCGTGACCGACGATGTCGCCGGATTCCATGGATGGAATGACCCCGTCGAAAATATGCAGGTCCGACCCGCAGATGGCGCAAGCGGTTACCTTGATGATGGCATCACGACCATGCTCGATCTTCGGATCGGGAACGCTTTCGCAGCGAATATCGCTTTTGCCGTGCCAGGTAAGCGCCTTCATGTCGTTCTCCTCGATTGCTGGGGCCGCCGGCGCGGAAGGTGACAAAGTGGCGAGATGCCGGACCATGTTCCTCCAGTTCAAAATGGCCGATACGTCCGCAAACTCGCGAAAACGCGTTTTGATCCCTCCAGCGCGGAGAATTGGATTTTCGTTGAAAGCAGGCTGCAGGCGCAACATGGCCGCGGGAGGCAAGGCTATTCGGAAATAGCCCGCACGCCTGTCATTCAGAAGGTCGGCGGGGTGCAGGCGCTGATGACTTCGCAGGCGACAGGGCCGATAGAGCGGAACCGGTGCGGCCGGCGGCTTTCGAAGTAATAGGCGTCGCCCGGCCCCAATATGCGGCGCTCGTCATCGACGGTCACCTCCAGCCTGCCCGAAAGGACGATGCCGCCCTCCTCGCCATCGTGCACCAGCGGCACCTTGCCCGTGTCGGCGCCCGGTTGGTAGCACTCCTTGAGGATCTGGAGACTGCGGCCGAAAAGATTGTCGCCCACCTGCCGAAAGGAAATAGGCCCCTTGCCGATCTCGACCAGTTCATCGGATCGGTAGAACGCCTTTTTCGGCACGTCCGGCTCGAAGGCGAAAAACTCCGCAAGCCCGATTGGGATGCCGTCGAGGATGCGTTTCAACGCCCCGACGGAAGGGTTGGACGTGTTGGATTCGATCAACGATATGGTCGAATTGGTCACGCCGGCACGCTTGGCCAGCATCCGCTGCGAGAGATTATGGGCGATGCGCAACGACCGCAGACGGCCTCCCAGATCGATGCTCATTCGCTCCTCCTGTTTGCGTTGTTCGAAATATCGCAACTTGTCTGTTATCACTTCATATTTTTCAGTGGCTTGGAGTCAACCAGAAAAGGACTTGTTGATTGAGCTGAAGCATGGCGACATCCCCTCCAAAGAGGAGAAGATCATGGACGCTCATAACAAACCCAATGCACCGGCGCTTGATAGTTTCTGGATGCCGTTTACCGCCAATCGCCAGTTCAAGACGGCGCCGCGCCTTCTGGCCTCGGCCGAGGGCATGTACTACACCTCGACCGACGGCCGCCGCGTTCTCGACGGCACGGCGGGCCTGTGGTGCGTCAATGCCGGGCATGGGCGCCGCCAGATCGCCGCCGCCGTCGAACGCCAGCTTTCGACACTCGATTTCGCGCCTTCCTTCCAGATGGGACATCCGGTCGCCTTCGATTTTGCCGAACGGCTGGCCGAGATCGCCCCCGGTCGTCCCGGCGAAAAGCTCGACCGGATCTTCTTCACCGGCTCGGGCTCGGAATCGGTCGATACCGCGCTGAAGATCGCCATTGCCTACCAGCGCTCCATCGGCCAGGGCACCCGCAATCGGCTGATCGGCCGCGAGCGCGGTTATCACGGCGTCGGCTTCGGCGGCATATCGGTCGGCGGCCTTGTCAACAATCGCCGCGTCTTTCCGTTGCTGCCGGGTTCCGATCATTTGCGCCACACCCATGATCTCGCCAGGAACGCCTATGTGAAGGGCCAGCCGGAACACGGGGCGGAGCTTGCCGACGACCTCGAAAGGCTGGTCGGCCTACATGGCGCCGAAACCATTGCCGCCTGCATCGTCGAGCCGGTGGCCGGCTCCACCGGCGTACTCGTGCCGCCGAAAGGCTATCTCGAGCGGCTGCGCGCCATTTGCGACAAGCACGGCATCCTGTTGATCTTCGACGAGGTCATCACCGGCTTCGGCCGCCTGGGCGCCGGCTTCGCCACCGATTATTTCGGCGTCAGCCCGGATATCATCACGACGGCCAAGGGCCTGACCAATGGCGCCATTCCGATGGGCGCCGTCTTTGCCAGCCGCAAGGTTCATGATGCACTGATGCACGGCCCGGAAGGCCAGATCGAGCTTTTCCACGGCTATACCTATTCCGGTCACCCGGTCGCCTGCGCCGCCGGCATCGCCACGCTCGACATCTATCGGGACGAGGGTCTTTTCACCCGCGCCGCCGAGCTTCAGGACGACTGGCACGATGCCCTGCATTCGCTGAAGGGCCTGCCGCACGTCATCGATATCCGCACCATCGGGCTGATCGCCGGCATCGAATTGCAATCGCGTGACGGGGCTGCCGGTGCCCGCGCCTACGAGGTCTTTGCCGATTGCTTTGAAAAGGGGCTGTTGATCCGCGTTACCGGCGACATCATCGCGCTTTCGCCGCCGCTGATCGCGCAGAAATCTCATATCGACGACATGGTTTCGATCCTCGGCGACGCGATCAGGCGTGCGGCTTGAGAAAGCGAGGGTCGAAGATCAGCGCCTGCCAACCCGGCGCGTGAGCAGCTTCTCCACGCCTGAAAGACTGTCATAGATCAGAATAGCCAGGGCGCCGACGATCAGCCCCCCCTGCAGGATGAAAGCGAGGTTGTTGGATTGAAGCCCGGCAATGATGACTTCGCCGAGTGTCTTTGCCGCCACTGTCGAACCGATGGTGGCGGTGGAGAGATTGATGACGACGGACAGGCGGATGCCAGCGACGATGACCGGCAGGGAGAGTGGCAATTCGACCTGGAAGAGCCGTTGAAAGCCGGTCATGCCGGCACCGCGCGCCGCCTCCATGACCGAACGCGGCAGATTGGTGAGGGCCGTCAGCGTATTCTCGAAAATCGGCAGCAGCCCATAGAGAAAAAGCGCGATCAGGGTCGGCTTCTCGCCGAATCCCACCGCCGGCACGGCCAAAGCCAGGACCGCGACCGGCGGAAAGGTCTGGCCGATATTTACCAGGCTACGCGACAGCGGCAGGAACTCCGCCCCGATCGGCCGGGTGACGAGGATTGCAAGACCTATGGCAATGATCGTGGCGGCCGCTGTCGCAATGAACACCGTTCTCAGATGCTGGAGGGTGAGGCTCAGCAGGCTTCCATGGTTGTAGATCGCCGGAGCGTCTTGCTGGACGAGCGGTTTCAGCAGCGGCTCGAAACTCTCCGGCGAAACCAGGAAGGCGAGCAGCGCCAGCAGCAGCAATCCGCGCAGGGCCGTCGGCAACCAGGCCCTCATTGGAGCCTCGCCGCCCGTTTCAGCAATGTCGAGAGTTTAATACGCCCGATCGGCTTTCCGCCAACGGAAACGACCGGCAGCGCATCCCGGCCGCTCCAGAGGAGAGCGGCCAGCGCATCCTGCTGGCTCCTGTCCTCCTGAATTGGCTCCCCTTCCGCCTCTCCGGGCTCGACAGCTGCTGCGGCATTTGCAACGGAAAGCAACCGAAACGGCCGCTCGGCATCGCCGATCAGGGTTTTCACGAAGTCGGTCGTCGGTGCACGCACCAGTTCGACCGGCGGCCCGTATTGCACGACCTTCCCCTTGTCCATCACGGCGATCTTGTTCGCCAGATGGAAAGCCTCGTTCATGTCATGCGTCACGAGCACGATGGTGGTGCCGAAATGCTTCTGGATCGCCAGAAGATCGTCCTGCGCCTTCGCGCGAATGATGGGATCGAGCGCACCGAAGGGCTCATCCATCAGCAGCACGTTCGGCTCGGCGGCAAGCGCCCGCGCAACGCCGACACGCTGCTGTTGCCCGCCGGAGAGCTGGTGCGGGTATCGAGGCCCGAAGATTTCCGGCTCCAATTGAAAAAGCGTGAGAAGCTCGGCAACTTTCGCATCCATGCGCGGCTTCTCCCATCCCAGCAGTCTGGGCACCGTCGCGATGTTCTGCGCCACCGTGCGATGGGGAAACAATCCATGTCCCTGGATGGCATAGCCGATCCGGCGGCGCAGCTCATGAGCGGGCATGGAACGATTGTCATCGCCGTCGAGCCGGATTTCTCCCGACGTCGGTTCCACGAGCCGGTTGATCATCCTCAGAAGCGTGGTCTTGCCGGAGCCCGACGTGCCGACGACCACGGTTATCGTGCGCGGTTCTATCACCATCGAAACATCGTCGACCACGGCAATTTCGTCATAGGTTTTGGTGATGGCGTCGATTTCGATCATGCGGATCTAGCTCCGTTCTGAACCCGGAAATTCATCTCGATCGATGCATCGAGAACCACTGCCGCCGCGAAAGCCATCGCCACCGTCGGGACCGCGCCAAGCAATACGAGATCCATGGCCGTTTGCCCGATACCCTGGAAAACGAAGACACCAAAGCCGCCACCGCCGATCAGCGCGGCGATCGTGGCCAGCCCAATATTCTGGACGAGCACAATGCGGATGCCGGTAAGGATGACAGGCAGTGCCAAAGGCAATTCTACATCGAACAACCGCTGCCGATCGGTCATGCCGATGCCGCGTGCCGCATCATTGGCCTCGCGCGGCACGCCGGCAAGCCCGATAACCGTATTGGCAACGACAGGCAGCAGCGAATAAAGGAACAGCGCCACGAAGGCCGGCGCAGCCCCGATACCGCGAATACCGATATTGGCCGCTCCTGGCACGGTTGCAGCGAACCAGGCCAGTGGTCCGATCAGGAGGCCGAACAGCGCGATCGACGGAATGGTCTGGATAAGGTTCAGTGTGTTGAGCACGGCATCTTTTAGTGCCGTGAAGCGGTGGCAAAAAATGCCGAGCGGCAGGCCAACGGCGACGGCGGCGGCCAGTGACCCGAGCGCGAGCATCACATGCCTGCCGGCTTCGGTCCAGAAGACGTCGGCGCGGCCGGAATATTCCTTCATGATAGACAACCCGTTCCAGCTCCCGGACATCAGCACGCCACCAATTCCGAAGGCTGCAATCACCAGGAACAGGATGCGCATCCACGGCGGCGGCCTCAGCCGCGTCATCGCGTCCGCAGCCAGCAGCGCGAAGGCAAAAAGCAGCAGCCAGAAGCCCGAGGCGGGGGAAACGCGAGCGTAGCTGTTGCCGGATGGCGTAAGGAAAGTCGCCGCATATCCCATCGCCAGAACCAGGACCAAAAGCGCGGCAGCCGCGGCGATCAGCTTGGCCCATGCCGTCATCCGCAACACTGCCGCCGTGCCGGCCATGACAAGCACAAGGAGAAGCCCCCACCCCATCCCCGAAGGGAGCGCATCCAGAATCGACTGAGCTTGCCCCTGCAAGATTCGGTTCGGCTTCAGCACCGCAAAGGACGAAAACACGCCGCAAGCAGCCACGAGCGCAATGACGACGCCGAGTTTGTCAAACCTGATCTTCAATCCACCTCCTGCCGAACGGGATGAAAAAGCCGGGCGGTACCGGCGCCCGGCCTAGACTGCTAGGGAAACGAGCTGGGCGGAAATTATTTCAGAAACCCGTTCTTCTTGAGGAAATCCTCCGCAACCGCCTTGGCGGGCTCTCCGCCCACCTGCACCCGGCCATTGAGCTCCTGCAGGGTCGCAAGGTCTAGCTTCTCGAAGACCGGCTTCAGCAGGTTTTCAATATTCGGGTTCTTCTTCAGCACCTCTTCGCGGATGATCGGTGCGGGCTGATAGACCGGCTGCACGCCCTTGTCGTCTTCCAGAACCACCAGACCCGAAGGTGCAATACCACCGTCGGTGCCATAAACCATCGCCGCATTTGCGCCGTTCGTCTGGTTGGCGGCAGCGGCGATCGTTGCCGCTGTATCGCCGCCCGAAAGCGTAATGAGCTGTTCCGGCTTTAGCTTGAAGCCGTAGGTGGTCTGGAAGGCCGGCAGGGCCGCCGCCGAATTGACGAATTCGGAGGACGCGGCCAGCACGATCTTTCCGCCATCTGCAACATATTTGCCGAAATCGGAAAGCGTCTTCAGCTTGCCGGAATCGGCGACATCCTGGCGAACGGCGATGGCCCAGGTGTTGTTTGCCGAGGATGGTGCGAGCCAGACGATCTTGTTGGCGTCGTAATCAAGCTTCTTGACGGCTTCATAGGCTTTCTGCGGATCCTTCCAGGCCGGATCATCGGCCTTTTCGAAGAAGAACGCGCCATTGCCGGTATATTCGGGATAGATGTCGATCTCGCCGGCGGTAATCGCCTTGCGGACGATCGGGGTCGCCCCGAGCTGGAGGCGGTCGGTCGTCTCGATATTGTTCGCGTTCAGGACGGCAAGGATGATATTGCCGAGGACACCGCCTTCCGTATCGATCTTTGAGGATACGACCACCTGGGCACTGGCCATGGGAGCCGACAAACCAACGGCAAGAGCAATAGCGAGCAATCGTATTTTCAATGACATTGTGGGGGTTCCCTCTGGCTGCGGCTCGACTCGCGAGAATGATTTGAGATGGTTGTTACAGCTACGCCATGTAGCGCTGACCTTTCATCCTGCGAGCGTTCAATCCGGAATTATCGGAAATTTTCCTCACTAAGAATGCAGGCAAAGACGTTTGACGACAACCGTCTAAGTTCGATCAAAGCCCAAATGGGCCCAAATAGCCTTGCTGGGAGCGATCAGGAACGCCGCCCGTACACTCTACGAGGCTGCCGTCGCGAAGCGGCAGGGACGCAGGTTTCGGCCGGCGCCGATCTCAAGCCGCCAAGGGAGAAGTAGCCGCATAACGCACGGCGACCCGCCAGGCTTGAGCAGCTTCAGCGCGCCGAAGTCGATTTGGACCTCTTGTCGGCCCATTCGGGCGGCGCACCGTATTTGGCCGCAATGGCTCCCAGCAATCCGGGCGCCCGACCGAACGCATCGCAGGCGGCGTATTTCGGCTTGCCGCCGAACCAGGACTTCATCCTTTGCCTCGAAGGCAGCGAGAGGTTCAATCCTTTCGGCTCCTTGCCGGAAATCAATATCCGGGAAAAATCATTCGCGAATCTCGACGCCAGGTTATAGGCGTCTCCGACCTCGGAATATCGGGGCTTGTCCTGAAACGAATTTGCCCCGCGCGACCAGAGTATCGCCGCACTCTGGTCGCCACTGCTATCGACGGCTTCCGCTTCGACGGCCAGCCCCCCAAGACCGAAGGGCAAGCGCGGCACACTGACGGGCACCCCGGAGGGCAAGGCAAAGCCGCTGCCGACGGTCACGGCGGTCGCAATGCCAGCCATTGCCTTGTTCGTCGGCACGATATCGGTGATGACGGATCGTATGGTCAGATCTGCGGGCTGGCCGGCGGAAACCAGCTGGTATTTGTCGCTGAGCGCGACACAAAGCGCGCGGTCCAGCACGTTGGACACCAGGGCGCGATCGGCTTCCTTCGAGACATGCGAGGCCGCGCTGAAGGAGAAGCTTGTCGGCATGATGCTGACCGTCTTCACGGCGGCCAGTCGTTGCCCGTCAACATAAATGCGGGATTTGGACAGTTTTCCCTTGGGCGCGCCAAGACTGCCGTAGGACGTAAGCGTACCTCCTTGTTTCAAAGGCACCGAGGTGCATCCGCTGGCCACGGAGATGATGAACATGACCGCATAAAGGGAGCGGAAAGGAACGATCGGCAGGCGCGCCGCAGAGGGGAGGAGTGATATAAACGAGGGTTTGCTGCGCACGCTTCTGGACTCCGTTCTGGACAACTGGAGCGACCTTGCGAAGGAAGGATTGCCGCAGCATTACAGGCGCATCATTCTTCCTTCAGACGATATCCGCCCCCCGAATTCATCCCACGTTTTCCATGCGTGGGCTGCGCCATCGAGATTGCGGGAACTCTTCGACGCAAAAACAATCGGCACCGCATCAGGGATATTTCACGGGACTGCCGTTGCGTCCGGTTTCGGACGGATCTCAGATCCGCGATGCGGCAGCCAGCGCCTCGGCTTTTTGTGTGAAACCTTCCAGGAGCTTGATCATGACGGCCTTTACATCCGCAGGAGCGGTCTTCATCGACCCGGCATTGAACGGCGGGTCGGGATCATATTCGCTGACGAGCTGGGTGCATTCGGCATAGATCTGACCGCGCAACTCGGCGACCATGGAAAGGCCGAAATCGAGACCCGAAGTGACCCCCGCGCCGGTAATCCTGTTGCGATCGCGCACGACGCGGGCGTCGGTCGGGATCGCGCCGAACCCGGCCAACGCATCCCGGCAGGACCAGTGCGAGCTTGCCCTGTAGCCCTTGAGCAATCCTGCCGCCCCCAGGATCAGCGAACCGGAGCAGACGCTGGTGACATATTTCGATCTCGCACCCCGATCCGCCATGAAGGCGAGCGTGTCGGGATCCGCGGCTGCCGCGAGCGTACCGTCCGTGCCTCCCGGCGTGAACAGCACGGTAAGATCAAGAGGGCAGGTCTGAAAGGTGGCGCTCGGAATGATCGTCACCCCCGCATCGCTCGTGACGGGTTCGAGCGTCTTGGCAACCAGATCGATCTTCGCGCCCATAAGAGAGCCGAACATGCAGTGGGGCCCGATCAGGTCCATTACGGTCATCCCCGGATAGATGAGCATCGCGATCTGCTCATTCCCCCTCCAGGGCACCTTGCTCATGTCCCGTTCCATGTCGGACATTTTATCTGCCGAAGTCTGCGCTGCGGCAACACCGGCGAAAAAGGGTGCGAGAAGCGCAAGAAAGGTCGTGGTGCGGCGGTCGAGATCTATCATAATCTTGTCCTGATTTTGCGGGCTTTGGGAGGTATGATCGAGCAAGCATTCAGCCGGCCGACGGCGCTCGGTGAATGCTTTGGACAGGCGGCATTTCATGCCGAGCCGCCTTCCTGTTCGAGGCAAGTTTCCGATTTCCGGAGATGGGCTCCAGGAAAAGGCTGCGGAAACTGCGAAGCACATCATGTCTCTCCCTGTGTCTGGTGCGAGGACTTTGTTCCTCTGCTGGGAAAGACACCTGACGAGGAGGATTATTCGACCTGCCATCATCAACACATCGTGAGAGATACGTGATTTCGGAGAGCCAAGTTCGCTGACGGACAGGCCGGAGGCCAGCTCGCCTCTACCTCGATGCCGCCCAAGCCCCGGGAGACCAGGTGCAGTCGAAGGAAGTTCACGCGAGCGGTTTTGCGCCCGCAGCAGCCTGCACGACCGTGACGGCGATCATGTGGAAGACGTCGTCGGCATTGCAGCCGCGCGAGAGGTCGTTGGCGGGCTTGGTGAGGCCCTGCAATATGGGGCCGATGGCGGTGGCACCGCCGATCCGCTGGGCGATCTTGTAGCCGATATTGGCGGCGTCGAGATTTGGAAAGACGAAGACATTGGCCTCGCCATGGAGCGCCGACTGCGGCGCCTTGGCTGCGCTGACGGCCTCGACAAAGGCACTGTCGAACTGCAGTTCGCCGTCGATGGCGAGATCGGGTGCGGCGGCATGCGCGAGGCGTGTTGCCTCCACCACCTTGGAGACGCGCTCGTGGGCGGCGCTGCCCGCGGTCGAGAAGGACAGCATCGCCACCTTGGCGGGCTTGCCGGCGAGCGTCTCATAGGAATGCGCGGACATGACCGCGATATCGGCGAGCCCGGCCGCATCGGGATCGATCACCAGCCCGCAATCACCAAAGACGAAGGCGCCCTTCTTCACGTGATGAGGCTCGCACAGCATCATCAGAAAGAAGCTCGACACCAGACCGACGCCGGGCGCACGTCCGATGGTCTGGAGTGCTGCCCGCACCGTATCGGCGGTGGTCGCCACCGCGCCACCCACCGTTCCGTCGGCCTCTCCCTCGCGCACCATCATGGCGGCGAAGACCAGTGGCGAGCGGAGGGCCTCGGCCGCAGCGGCAGCATCGACGCCCTTGCTCTTGCGAAGCGCGTGATAGGCGGCGGCAAGGCGCGTCGTGAGCGGAGACGAGGCCGGGTCCTGGACGTGGATTTCGTTCGGCTTCGCGCCGGCCACGGCAAGGCGCTCATCGACGATCGCGCGACGTCCGACCAGCGTGATTTCGGCGATGCCCGAACGCACGGCCCGGACTGCCGCCTCGACGATGCGCGGGTCTTCGCCCTCGGCGAGCACAATGTGACGGGGTGCGGATCGCGCGGCTTCGAGGATGTGGTCGAGCGGTTTCATCAGGCGTGCCCCAGATAGTGAATGCCGGCGAGTATGAAGACGGCGATGAACACGGTTTCGGCGACGATGAGGGCCACGGCGTCGCCACCGACATCGAGCACGCGGCGCAAAGATGTCCGCATCCCGACGGCGACGATGCCGGCCAGCAAGGCCCAACGCGAGGTTTCCATACCGGCCTTCGCGACCATTTCAGGAACGAAGCCGAAGGAATTGGCGGCGGCCAGGATCAGGAAGACTATAACGAAGCCCGGCACGAGCGGTGGCCGTTGGCCGAGTTCCCCCTCAGGCTGCGGCACGTTGCGCAGGGCGATCGAGTAGACCAGCACAACCGGCGCCAGCATGGTGACGCGGATCAGCTTGACGAGCGTCGCCGTTTCGCCTGCTTCCGGCGAGACCGAGAAGCCGGCACCGACCACCTGGGCGACGTCATGAATGGTGCCACCGAAGAAGATGCCGGTCGCGCGCGCGTCCATCCCGAGGGTCTGGGCAAGGATCGGATAGGCGATCATCGCAAGGGTCGAAAGCACCGTGACCGACAGGACCGTGAAGATCAGATTGCGCTCGGAGAACTGGTTTCTCGGCAGTACGGCGGCAATGGCCATGGCGGCGGAGGCACCGCAGATGGCAACGGAACCGCTGGTGAGGAGTGCCAGCCGCCAGCCTCGGCCAAGCAGCTTTGCCGTGAGCAAGCCGAAACAGATGGTGGCCACCAGCGCCGAAACGAGCAACAGGATGGTGCTTGCGCCCAGCCCGATCAGAAGATCGACGCTGATGCGCATGCCGAGCAAGGCCACGCCGATCCGCAACACCATTTTTGCGCAGACATTGATGCCGGCCACGCAACGTCCCTCCTCCGAGAGGAAGTGGAAAGCAATGCCGAGCAGGAGCGCCATGAGCATGGCCGGCGCGCCATAATGATCAGACACGAACTGTGCAGCCACGGCCACGGCGGCGGTAACGGCAAGGCCCGGCCAATAGGTCGAAAATCCCGAAGATACGCCCCGGAAACGGTCGTGGACAGTGGTGGCTATATTCATGATCTCGTTCCGGTCTATGGGTGCAAGGCCGCTGAAATCCCGCCCGGTCAAGCCGGGCGGGAGAAAATCACGCGCGCTCAGGCCCGCGTCTGCGGGCGCATGTCGGCGCGGTCGATGCCCGCAACCGGCACGGGCTTCTTCATGGCGTCTCGACGGAAGGGCTCTCCGAGTTCCTGGTTGAGAATGACCTCGACAAAGGTGGTCACACCGCGAGCCTGATCGGCAATGGCATTGGAAAGTGCCTCGGTGAGAGCTGCCGTCGTATCGACGGAAACCCCCTTCAGCCCGCAGCCCTCGGCCACCTTCGCGTAGCTGAGGTTGGGGTTGAGCTCGGTGCCGACGAAATTATTGTCGTACCAGAGCGTCGTGTTGCGCTTCTCGGCGCCCCACTGGTAGTTTCGGAAGATCACCATGGTGATCGCCGGCCAGCCCTCGCGGCCGATCGCGCCCATCTCGTTCATCGAAATGCCGAAGGCGCCATCACCCGCAAACCCGACCACCGGCACGTCGGGGCAGCCGATCTTGGCGCCGACGATCGATGGGAAGCCGTAGCCGCAGGGGCCGAACATGCCGGGAGCAAGATATTTACGGCCCTCCTCGAAGGTCGGATAGGCATTGCCGATCGCGCAGTTGTTGCCGATATCCGTCGAAATGATCGCGTCCTTCGGCAGTGCCGCCTGGATTGCCCGCCAGGCCTGGCGCGGCGACATGCGGTCCGGCTCGCGCTGGCGCGCGGTCTCGTTCCATTCGGTGCCGACATCGTCGTCCTCGTGATCCATCGAGGATAGCTGTTGCTGCCAGGCCGAACGCGTCTGGTGGATGGTCGCCTTGCGTTCCTCGCGGCCGGCATTGCCGGCGGAGGGCGACAGTTGTTCGAGTATCTGGCGCGCCACCTGTTTCGCATCGCCGCAAATGCCGACGGAGACCTTCTTGGTAAGCCCGATGCGGTCGGGATTGATATCGACCTGGATGACCGAGGCATTTTTCGGCCAATAGTCGATGCCGTAGCCCGGCAGCGTCGAGAAGGGATTGAGACGGGTGCCGAGCGCCAGCACGACATCGGCCTTGGAAATCAGTTCCATGGCCGCCTTGGAGCCGTTATAGCCGAGCGGGCCGACCGACAGGCGGTGGCTGCCGGGGAAGGCATCATTGTGCTGGTAACCGCAGCAGACGGGCGCGTCCAGCCGCTCGGCGAGCGCCATGGACTCCCCGATGGCACCACCGATGACGACACCGGCGCCGTTGAGGATAACCGGAAACTTCGCTTCCGAAAGCAGCTTCGCGGCCTCGGAGATGGCTTGCGGCCCGCCGGCCGGACGTTCGAAGCGAACGATCGCCGGCAAATCGACGTCGATCACCTGGGTCCAGTAGTCGCGCGGAATGTTGATCTGTGCCGGCGCGCAGCCGCGGATCGCTTTCTCGATCACGCGGTTCAGCACCTCGGGAATGCGCGAGGGATCGCGCACCTCCTCCTGGTAGCAGACCATCTCCTCGAACATCGCCATCTGATCGACCTCCTGGAAGCCGCCCTGGCCGATTGTCTTGTTGGCCGCCTGCGGGGTCACCATCAACAGCGGCGTATGGTTCCAATAGGCCGTTTTCATCGCGGTGATGAAGCCGGTGACGCCCGGGCCGTTCTGGCCGATCGCAATCGCCATCGTTCCCGTCGCGCGGCTGAAGCCGTCGGCCATCATGCCGGCATTGGTCTCGTGGGCGCAGTCCCAGAACCTGATGCCGGCCTTCGGGAAAAGGTCCGACACCGGCATCATGGCCGAGCCGATGATGCCGAAGGCATGTTCGAGGCCGTGCATCTGGAGAACTTTGACGAAGGCTTCCTCGGTGGTCATTTTCATGGCGGTGTTCCTTTCCCTGTCGGAATTGATGCTTTTCTTGCGGTTAGAGAATTTCGTCCCGGAGGTAGTACCAGCGGTACATCCCCCACTGGCCGAGCCGCCTGAACGGGGTCAGCAACCCGTGGCCCGGCAGCGGCGAGGTGAAGATCGGAAGGTCGAGACCACCGCCCTTGCCGGCGACCATCTGGGCCATGCGGCGGCCGGCCTGGGCGGAATACATGACGCCGTTGCCGCCATAGCCCAGCGCATAGAACAACGTCTGCTTCGGGTCCGGCTGGAAGATGCGCGGCATCATGTCGTGGCTGACATCCACCCATCCCCACCAGGAATAGTCGATCTCGATGCCGCGAAGGACCGGGAACTTTCGGTAGAGACCTGCCAGAAGCAGTTCGAGATGCTTCGGGTTGGCGGCGTCGCGCCCGGTGATCGCGCTGCGGCTGCCGATCTGCACGCGGCCGTCCGGCAGCATGCGGTAGTAGTGGCGCAGCGTGCGGGTATCGGTAAGCGGAATGCGCGTCCTGAAGTTCAAAGTCTCCTGCTCGCCTGCCGTCAGGGGCCGCGTGACGATCGAA
The DNA here is from genome assembly GCF_001426565.1 of Rhizobium sp. Root482. Taxonomy (GTDB): domain Bacteria; phylum Pseudomonadota; class Alphaproteobacteria; order Rhizobiales; family Rhizobiaceae; genus Pararhizobium. Next base: position 134,614 of record NZ_LMFA01000002.1, read on the forward strand.
TTCGACAGGATCGGCATTAGCCGGCGTTTCGTGAGCGCATTCATGTCCGGCGAGGTGTAGCCGGCCGTGGCGATACACACGGCGCGCGCCCGCACCGTGCCGCCCGGCGTACGCAAATAGTGGACGCCATCCCGGGTCGTGCAGTCGAGCACCGGGCTGGACGTATGCACCCTGGCGCCTAGCCGTCGCGCCAGTGTGAGATATCCGAAGGCAAGTTTGGCGGCGTGGATGCCTATGCCGTCCGGCTCGTGCATCGCGCCCCGGGCCTCGGCGTCACGGACGAAATCGCGGTGAAGCTCATCACGCGAGACCATGCGAGCACGATAGCCGAAAATATCATTGAGGACGCGAACCTCGCTCTCGAGGCCGGGAAGGAATTTGTCGCGATGGGCAATGTAGAGATGGCCGCCGTCCTGCGGGTCGCACTGGATTTCCGGTTCGCGGATCAGCGAACGGAACAGATCGAAGCCTTCCGCCATTTCGGCATGCATTTTCCTTGCGACATCGACACCCCAGCGCGCGATCCATTGCGATCGCTTCAGGCGGCCGGCGGAAATCTGGGCCTGGCCGCCGTTGCGGGTGCTGCAGCCCCAGGCAACGCCGTTCGCCTCGATCACCGTTGCCTTGATGCCGTGTTCGCGCGCCAGGTGGATGGCACAGGAAAGGCCGGTATAGCCGGAGCCGATGATCGCCACATCGACGTCGATATCGCGCGTGATGGGCCCATCATCTTCCGGGAAGGGCCCGGCGGTTCCGATCCAGTAGGTCGGAGCGTAATCCTTGCCGGTGCCCGGGCTGCGGGCATGCTCGGGATCATAGGCCGGGTCGTAGGGTTCCCTGCCGGCTCTGGAGATGGTGGTCTGCGCTTCCATGGGTCCTACTCCGCTGCCTAGTACCGAGGCTGAACAAGCGGGCGGTTCTTGCGGAACGCCTGCTTGCGGACGATCTTGCCGTCCTTGAAGGTAAACAAGTCGCAGCCCTCCGCCTCGATGCGGTTGCCGTCCCCGGCGGTGCCGGAAAAGACCCATTCCGAGACGCCGCGATCGCCCTGCACGAAATGGCTGTGATGGTCCCACCGCGCATCCGGCATCGTCTCCCACACGCCACTAAAAGCCTTGGCGATCGGCTCGGGACCCTCGAAGCGCGTGCCGTAGACATGAGGACCGCCAACCGCGTTGAAGACGCAGTCATCGGAGAAGAAGCGCATGACGCCGTCGATGTCGTGCCGGTTGAAGGCATCAAACAGGGCTTCGAGATCGGTTGCGGTGACAGTCATCGTCAATTCCTTTGGCTTGTCTTGGCGCATGGCTTCGCCGCAGACGGGTTCGCCGTCTTTCGTGAGGTCCATGGTCGGTTCGAATAAGGTGGAAGGCGCTGCTCGCCGCCGGTTACAGGCGCCCCTTCCAGGGTATCAGCACCTTCTCGAGGTAGCGGATCAAAAGATCGAAGGCGAAGGCAAATATCCCGATGATGAAAATGCCCATGATCACCGTGTCGCTTTCGAGATTCTCGGCCGCGTTGAGTACCATGAAGCCGAGGCCTCGGTTGGCGGCGACCATTTCCGCCGCCACCAGCGTCGTCCAGCCGACGCCGATGCCGATCCGCATGCCGGTAAAGATCTCCGGCAGGGCCGCCTTCATGATGACCTGGCTGATGACCTGGCTTCGTGTGGCGCCCATCGCATAGGCGGCATGGATCTGTTCCGTCGAGACCGAACGCACCCCTGCCCTGGCGGCGATCGCCATCGGTGCGAAGATCGCCAGAAAAATCAGGAACACTTTCGGGAATTCGCCGATGCCGAGCCAGATGATGACCAGCGGCAGGTAGGCGAGCGGCGGTAGCGGCCGGTAGAACTCGATGATGGGATCGAACAGCCCGCGGACAAAACGGTTTACGCCCATCAGGATGCCGATCGGGACGGCGGTGAGCATCGCCAGCAGGAAGGCGCCGAAGACGCGACCAAGACTGGCCAGCGTGTGTTGCGTCAGCGTCGAATTGGACACGCCGTCCGTCAACGCCCGCATGAACTTGTCCCATACGGCCAGCGGCGAGGGCAGAAAGAGCGGCTTGACCCAGCCGGACCCGGTCACGAGGAACCAAAGGCCGATCAGGACGAGCGCGGTGAGGAGGCTGATCAGGCCGCTATTGCCATCGCCCGGAGCGCCGAAGATCTTGCCGGCCTTGGCGGGCTTGGCCCGCGTCACTCTATCAAGCATGATGGACGACCTCCGGATTGCCAGACTGGCGCTCGTCGCCATAGATGATGCCGAGAATCTCTTCACGCATGCTGATGAACTCGGGGCTCGACTTGATGGCGCGGGCATTTCCGTCGGCAAGGAAGCGACGATTGAAATCGAGTTCGTAGGCATGGGTAATGCGCCCGGGGCGTGGCGACATGACGATCAGCCGCGAGCCGAGGAAGAGCGCTTCCTCGACGCTGTGCGTGATGAAGAAGAACATCTTGTTGGTGAGTTCCCACACCTTGAGGAGCAGCTCCTGGATGGTTTCGCGCGTCAGCGCGTCCAGCGCTGCCATCGGCTCGTCCATCAACAGCATGGCAGGATCGCAGGTCAGCGCCCTGGCAATGCCGACACGCTGCTGCATGCCGCCGGAGAGATGATAGATCATGTGCTTGTGGAAGTCCTGCAGTCCGACAAGGGCGAGGTTCCTCGTGGCGATTTCCCGCCGGGTCGCCTTGTCGACGCCGCGCAGTTTCAGCCCGAATTCGGTATTCTCGATCACGTTGAGCCATGGCAGGAGCGCATGCTTCTGGAAAACCACGCCACGATCCGCTCCCGGACCGTTGACGCGATGGTTTCCGAGCGAAATGTCGCCGTCCGACGGGGCCATGAAGCCTGCCATCAGATTGAGCAGGGTCGTCTTGCCGCAACCCGACGCACCGAGCGCGACGACGAAGTCTCCGCTGTTGATGGTAAGATTGACACCTTTCAGGGCGATCACCGCCTGGTCCGAGTACAATCCCGGATAGGTTAGGCTGATGTTCCTGACGCTGAGCGTTTCCATGAGAAATGCCTCCCTGCACCTCGGTCGCGGTTCATTAAAGCGATGAAACCGCACCGGCCGTTTCGACGGCCGGTGCGCGATCGGAGGATGCGCTATTTTGCAGCCGCCTGCGCGAAGCTGGAATTCACATAGGGCGCGTAATCATCGAGCGCCTTGTCGATCTGCTTCTGCTCGACGAGGAACCTGGCGCTTTCGTTGAGCGCATTCGTCGCGCCGCCGCCAAGCCAGGTATTGGACGCCTGCTCGCTCGCCTCGGGGAACGACAGGAGTTCCAGCGCCTCGACCGTGGCGGCGCCGTCGCCGCCAATCAGCTTGACGATGCCCTGAACTTGCGGGGAATCCACCGTCCATGCGGCCTTGTTGGCGTTATAATCGGCGTAGGATTCGGCCAGAACCCTGGTGAAGGCCTCCATGAATTTCGGATTTTCCTCCGCCCAGCCCTTGGCGACCACCAGACCGTCGAATGTCGGGACGCTGGCGGCGCCGATGACTTCGGAATCCGAGATCACCTTGCCGGTCTTGAGAATTTCCGACAAAGCCGGCGGCCAGACATAGGCCGCATCGATATCGCCACGCTGCCAGGCGGCGACGATCTGCGGCGGCTTCAGATTGAGGATTTCCACCTCGCGGGGATCCATATTCCAGACCTTGCTCATGCCGACCAGAAGGTGGAAATGCGACGTCGAGACGAAGGGCACGGCAACCTTCTTGCCCTTGAGATCCTCGGGCTTGGTGATGCCCGAACCCTCGCGGGCGACGAGAGCCTCCGACTTGCCAATATTGTCGAGAATCCAGAAGAGCTGCAGGTCGACGCCGCGGGTCGCGGCGGATGCGGTGCCGGTGGAGCCGAGCACGCCGATCGGAACATCGCCCGATGCCAGAGCCGTGGTGATATCGCCGGCCGAACTGAACTGGCGCCAGTCGATCGTGTAGCCGGCTTCCTTTGCGGCGGCGTCGAAACGGCCATCGGCGATCGCGGCGACGAACGGACCGACGATCTGCTGATAGCCGACGACCAGCTGGGTTTCCGCGTAAGCTGCGCCCGATGTGAAGAGACCTGCGGCGATACTCGCTGCGGCGGCAAGGCGACTGATATGTTTAAAAAGCATTTCGTTCCTCCTCTTTGATTATTGTTAAGCCGGTTTACCCCGGTCTTCTTGCCTAAAGAGATAAAGGGGCGACCAAACTTGCGTTATATCCAGTTTTCAAGTTAGATGAATCCAGATGAGCTTGGGCAAGACGAGGCTTCGTGCGGACGAACGTTTCCGAGACGATTTTCTTCATTGAACGGGAGAGCGGCCTCGGTTTGCAGGCGCAACTGCGCGAAACCGTGGTGTCGGCCGTGCTTGCCGGCCGGCTCCAGCCTGGTGCGCACCTGCCCTCGACCCGCAAGCTTGCTGATTACCTGAATATTTCCCGTATTACCGTGACGCTCGCCTATCAGGAACTGGTCTCCCAGGGGTATGTGGAAGCCGCCAATCGCAGCTCCTATCGTATTGCCGGAAATCCACCCGGCAGAGGCCTCGAGAGCGACAGGCCGCCGTCCGGTACGGCGCCGGTCGATTGGACCAGTAAGCTGAAAATGGATTTTTCGGTGGTGCGACAGGTTTCCAAACCGCTGGACTGGCGGCGCTACCCCTATCCTTTCCTCTATGGCCAGATGGACCCTTCCCTGTTCGACCTCAATGCCTGGAGGGATTGTGCCCGCCGTGCGCTCGCCCGCGAGGACTTTATCCTCATGGCCAGCGATTTTGCGGCCGCCGACGATGTGCGGCTCGTCAACTATATCTGTTCGCGAACGCTGCCACGGCGTGGCATCCATGCCAATCCGGACGAGATCCTGGTAACCGTCGGGGCGCAGAATGCGCTGTGGATCGTGACGCGGCTGATCCTGGAGGCCGGTTCCGGTGCCGTCTGCGAGAACCCCTGCCACCCCGATATCAGCGCGTCGCTTCTGCTGACGGGAGCCAAGGTCACGGCCGTCGATGTCGACGAAGAGGGCCTGCCCGCGGATGCCCTGCCGGAGAATGTCGACGCGGTCTTCGTGACGCCCAGCCACCACTCGCCGACCGGCGCGACCATGCCGATCGACCGCAGGCTCAAGCTTCTGCAGGCCGCCGCCGAAAAGGACTTCGTGATCGTCGAAGACGATTACGAATTCGAGATCAGCTTTCTCGCGCCGCCATCGCCGGCGCTCAAGGCCTTCGATACCGCCGGTCGCGTGCTCTATATCGGCAGTTTCTCCAAATCGCTCTTTCCGGGCTTGCGGCTCGGCTACCTCGTCGCGCCGGCGCCGTTCATTCGCCAGGCCCGGGCCTTGCGCTCCCTGATGCTGCGCCATCCACCCGGGCACCTGCAGCGAACGGCCGCCTATTTCCTCGCCCTCGGTCACTATGATGCCGTACTGCACCGCATGCGCACGGAATATCACCGGCGCCATGTCATCATGGCCGATGCGCTGAGGCGCGAAAACCTCAAGATTGCCGGCGCATCCGCCTTTGGCGGCACGTCGTTCTGGATGGAAGGGCCGGAAGGTCTGGATGCCGAAAAACTGGTAAGCGAGTTGCGCCAGGACGGCGTCCTCGTCGAATCCGGAGCGCCCTTCTTTCCAAGGAGCGAAGCGGCCTGCCGCTACTTCCGGATGGGATACTCCTCGATAGCCCGCGCAAATATAGCAGAAGGCGTCGCACGCGTACGAGCCCGCATCGATCGCCTTGGGTAGCGACGTTTCCGCTAGACAATTGATGATTGGACGTGACGTTCGATCCCCCGAGGGCATCGCCGGTCTGGCCGACCAGAACGACACCGTCTGCGACACGGTTCGAATCCTGCTGATGAACTGGAAACGAAATAATTCGAAGCCTTGATCGTTGAAGCGCATGCCTCTATGACAGCTGCAACAAACCTAGGAGTTTACATTGCAAGTTCTGGTACGTGACAACAACGTTGATCAAGCGCTTCGTTTCTTGAAAAAGAAATTGCAGCGCGAGGGTGTTTTCCGCGAGATGCGTCTTCGGGAGCATTTTGAAAAGCCTTCCGAAAAGCGCGCCCGCGAAAAAGCTGAAGGCATCAGGCGCGTTCGCAAGCTTGCGCGCAAGAAGCTTGACCGTGAAAGCGGCATATCGGCTCCCAAGAAGGCTGGACCTTCCGGCCGAAAGTAAGCGCACGTTTTGCGGTTTCCAACCAAAGATCGGAAGGCCTGCAATCAGGCCGACCGACTTTGAAGAGCCGACTTGAAGCGCCTGCCGATCCGCGGGCTTCGAGGGCAGGAACTCAAAGGCCTTTTAGGCTCTTGATGCGGGCGACAACGGAGCGCCGGCGACCGCACACATCCACGCCAGCGTAAATCTCCCTGCCGAGTCCAGCGCGACGGCCGGTGGCGATCCCTATACCGTTAAGTTCGGGCAGCCTCAGTGATTCCCGCCTGTATCCAGGGTGAGATCATCCGCCGGTTGCTTGGTCATCATCGACATGGGCGATAAAGCTGTCGGCTGGATAGGCCAGCCGATCCGACCGCCGGTAGATGGCGGGTTTGGGCACGCCGAACGCCGGAATTGAAGACGGCGAATTGTCGGAGGCCGTCTTCAATCACTTCGGCAGAATTGGCGTCATTTCTCCCGGGGCGGCAGGAAACCCTTAACCGTGGCCAAGTCCGGCCAAGGAAGAACCGTTTCGCCGGCAACGCGCCATTCGCCGCCCGTCCTGTACGATAGAGGATGGCTGTGGCGTCATCGCCCTGTTCCTCGATGTGCAGAATCTTCTTCTCTGTCGACAACGGCTGTTCACCGGCGTCGCGACAGGCCTTGAACTCCGCAAACGCTTCTTGGTGCGGCTCTCAACAACGCTACAGCGGCCCTCCAGTGCCGGTAATCCAAACTTAGGTTTAGGGAGTAGCGGCCGCCGAAATCGGTTGGATTCCGGTCATTCGTCGCTGCGGACAATCGACCGTTTGGGCGGATGCAAGGCCAAAGGCCCGCATCAGCCGCCAATACAGTGATAAGCGTATCGAATTCTGCGTAGCCAGCCGATAGCTGACATCGTCTATGCCGATATTAACGATGTCGACGCGGCGCGAAAGCCGGACGCTGTTCGATCTACATGCTGCCGGCGTTTCGGTTCTGGCGATGGGCAGGCGCCAAGGCGCAAGAGGCAAAGGAAATCGGCATCCGGATAGCGAATATTCGCTGGAGGCGCTGATCGAGGCGACCAAGAAGGAGGAGCCGATCACCGTCATCGATGCGACCGGCAAGATCGTCTCTATGGCCGAGAACTTCCCGAAGAAGTACGGCCTCAAGGCGACGGGCGTGGAGATGAGCGGTCTGGATCATGAACAGAAGCGGCCGCCGGCAAAGTACGCATCGACGCCTTCAACATGAGCAACCTGCCCTCGGCTTGTTCCGAATCTCAAGGACAAGATCCCGGCCGAATATCAGAGCCCGGCGATCAACACAATGACCGTTTCGGGGCCGGCAGCCGTCAGCCCGCTATTGGCTGATCCTGGCTGATAGCTGCCCATTCCGCTACCGTCCTCAAGGCGGCTGAAGCGATGGCTTCGCCGCGTCCTGACAGCCGACATCGTCGCACCCGCCCGCTCACCACGCGGGAATACCCCGGATGGTTCCGGCACATTCTGATGGATAAGCCTTCAGCACGAATTCAGGCCGAAGGGTGCCCCCTGGCCTGCAGCCATGAGCGCTACTGACCCTGGATGTAGATTACATGGGTCTCGGTAAACTCGTAGAGGCCATGCTTGCCGTCCGACCCGCCGATGCCCGAATTCTTGCGACCCGCATGGAACCCCTGCATCGCCTCGAAATTCTCGCGATTGATATAGATCTCGCCAAATTTCAACTCACGGCAGGCACGCAGCGCCGAGTTGATGTTGTTCGTATAGATGGACGAGGTCAGGCCGTATTCGGTGTCGTTGGCAAGCGCGATCGCCTCGTCGAGGTTCTTCACAGCCTGAATCGGGAGAACGGGGCCGAAGGTCTCGCGACACATGATCTCCATGGCAGCGGTCGCGCCAACCATCAGCGTCGGCTCGAAATGATGGCCCTTGCCCTGACCGGTCACATTGCTGCCGGTCACGATGCGGGCGCCCTCTTCGGTTGCCTTGCGCACGGCTGCCTCGACCTTGTCGAGGCGGCGCGATTGATGAGCGGCCCCATGTCGAGGTCGTCCGTTTCGGATGGGTCGCCCCAGCGCGTCTGTTTGAAAAGAACCTTCAACTTTGCAACGAAGGCGTCGTGCACCGACTCGTCGACGTAGAGTCGCTCGGCGCAGTTGCAGACCTGACCGGTATTGATCACGCGGGAGGCATGGATGGCCTTGGCCGCGAGGTCGAGATCTGCGTCGGCGAGAACGATCGCGGGCGCATTGCCGCCGAGTTCGCGATTCACCCGGGTCAGATTCTCTGCAGCCATCTGCATGATGCGGGTACCGGTAGCGACACTTCCGGTGAAGGTCACCAGATCGACGTCCGGATGCTTGACCAGTGCTGTGCCGGCATTGGCACCCTTGCCGCTGGGGCCGTGCTCCTCGAGGCCAACGACAAATGGCGGCTTCAACACCGATACATGCAGGTCGAGGCAATGGCCGAGCTCAACTCTCAAGCCATCGAGGAGGAAAAGCCACTTCAGATTAGATTATGACCTGAGACCCATCTTCCCTCCAGTTTTCAGGAGAGTCTTGGGTTTTCAATGTGACTTTAGGCGGCCAGTTTTTCCATAGCCATTTTCATTGCGAATTCACTGGGTGTGATGTTGCNTGACCTGAGACCCATCTTCCCTCCAGTTTTCAGGAGAGTCTTGGGTTTTCAATGTGACTTTAGGCGGCCAGTTTTTCCATAGCCATTTTCATTGCGAATTCACTGGGTGTGATGTTGCCCAGTGAAGAGTGTGGTCTGTTTCGATTGTAGTCCTCCTTCCATGCTGTGATTTCCGTCCTGGCCTGGGTCAGTGACGAGAACAGTGTTTCATTGAGGCATTCGTCACGGAAGCTGCCGTTGAAGCTTTCTACGAAGGCGTTCTGCATCGGCTTGCCCGGCGCGATGTAATGCCATTCGACGTGAGTGCTTTGGCACCATTCGAGAATGGCCATGCTCGTCATCTCCGTGCCATTGTCGGAGACAATCGTTCGCGGCTTCCCTCGTTGGGCGATGACGGCGTCGAGTTCGCGTGCAAGCCGCCGACCGGAGAGCGAGGTGTCGGCGACCAGCGCCAGGCATTCGCGGGTGAAGTCGTCAACAACGGCAAGGACGCGAAAGCGACGACCATCCGTGAATGCGTCGCTGACGAAATCGAGGCTCCAGCGCTCGTTGGGTCGCGACGGTAGTGCCAAAGGTCGCCGCGTTCCCAAAGCCCGCTTGCGACCGCCGCGTTTGCGCRCGGTCAGCTTTTCTTCCCGATAGAGCCGTCTGAGCTTCTTCAGGTTCATGACAATGCCCTGCCGATCCAGCATGACGTGAATGCGTCGATACCCGAAAC
>NZ_LMFA01000003.1 GCF_001426565.1 Rhizobium sp. Root482
ACCCACAAGAGCCAAAAGCGTTCCCGCCTGAAACCCACAATCCGCACTAAACTTTCACTAGGAAATTTCAGAGCGAGTTCGTCGGTCGCCAGCAGCGCCGCCGCCCTCGTTGGTGAGCGGTTTATAGGCCCCACCCCCGAACGAAGTCAACAGCCCAATTCCAAAAAATCAAAAAATCTTCCAACATCATGATAAACAACAGATATTTCCAATCACACAACCAACAGCAAATACAATCGATATGATAAATGGACTATTGCCGCGGGGATTGGGCGCAAATCAGCCGGCGAAGCCCGAACGACAGGTGGCTGACGTCCCCCTGGTGTCACGGCTGGAAGATGCCCATCTGCAGGGAGGGCAAAACCTTGGATCATCCTCCGGGGAAGTCCCCGGAGGATGCACGGTGTGAGGAGACACCCCTCCCCTGCCTTAAATCTGGCCGAAGCCTGCCTATTCGGCGGCTTCCGCCCTTGGGGCCGGGACATAATTGAGGATCGGGCCGAGCCAGCGCTCGACGTCTGACAGCGGCATGCCCTTGCGCGCCGCATAATCCTCGACCTGGTCGCGCTCCACCTTCGCGACACCGAAATAATAGGCGTCCGGATGGCCGATATAGAGGCCGGACACGGAGGAGCCGGGCCACATGGCAAAGCTCTCGGTCAGCGCCACGCCGATCTTTTCCTCGGCCTGGAGCAGGCTAAACAGGGTCGCCTTCTCCGTATGGTCCGGCTGGGCGGGATAGCCGGGCGCCGGGCGGATGCCGGCATAGGGCTCGCCGATCAGTTCGGTCGGGGCAAAGTCCTCCTGCGGCGCATAGGCCCAGAGCTCCTTGCGGACATATTCGTGCAGCCGCTCGGCAAAGGCTTCGGCGAACCGGTCGGCCAGCGCCTTCACCATGATCGAGGAATAATCGTCATTGGCCCGTTCGAAGCGTTCGGCGATCGCCACTTCCTCGATCCCCGCCGTGACGACGAAGCCGCCGATATAATCTTTCACGCCGCTCTCGACCGGCGCGACGAAATCCGAGAGCGCCACATTGGGCCTGCCGTCGCGCTTGCCCATCTGCTGGCGCAGGGTGAAGAAAACGGCCTCTTCCTGCGTCCGTGCCTCATCGGTAAACAGGCGAATATCATCGCCGACGGCACCGGCCGGCCAGAAGCCGACGACGGCGCGCGGAACGAACCATTTCTCAGCGATGATCTTCGCCAGCATGTCCTGAGCATCGGCAAATAGCTGGCGGGCGGCCTCTCCCTGGCGTTCGTCGTCGAGGATCTTCGGATAGACGCCCTTCATCTCCCAGGTCTGGAAGAATGGCGTCCAGTCGATATAGCGTGCCAGTTCGCCGAGATCCCAGTTCTCGAAGACGCGCGTCCCGAGGAAGGACGGGGTCTTCGGCGCATAGGTGCCCCAATCGACCTTCTGGGCATTGGCACGTGCCCTGGAAAGCGGCAGGCGCTGCTTTTCCCTTTCGTTGCGCGCATGCGCGTCGGCCACCTTCCGATACTCGGCGCGCAGGGTCTCGACATAGCCGTCCTTCGCCTCCCGGGACAGGAGGCTCGACACCACGCCGACGGCGCGGCTCGCATCGGTGACATAGATCGCCTGGCCCTTCTCGTAGCGCGGATGGATTTTGACGGCGGTATGGACGCGGCTTGTCGTGGCGCCACCGATCAAGAGCGGAATATCGAAGCCTTCGCGTTCCATTTCGGCGGCCACATGCGCCATTTCGTCGAGCGAGGGGGTGATCAGGCCGGATAGGCCGATCATGTCGACCTTTTCGCTCCGCGCAATTTCGAGGATTTTCGCCGCCGGCACCATGACGCCGAGATCGATGATCTCGTAATTGTTGCAGGCCAGCACGACGCCGACGATGTTTTTGCCGATATCGTGAACATCACCCTTGACCGTCGCCATCAGCACCTTGCCGGCGCTTTGGCGTTCGCCAAGCCCGCCGCCGGCCAGCCGTTCGGCTTCCATATGGGGCAGGAGAAGCGCCACCGCCTGCTTCATCACACGGGCGGATTTCACCACTTGCGGCAGGAACATTTTTCCCGCGCCGAACAGATCGCCGACGACATTCATGCCGGCCATCAGCGGCCCCTCGATGACATGCAGCGGCCGCTCCGCCTTCTGGCGCGCCTCTTCCGTATCGGCGTCGATGAATTCGGTGATGCCATTGACCAGCGCATGTTCGAGCCGCTTCTCGACGCTCCAGTCGCGCCATTTCAGGTCCCGCTCCCGCGCTTCCTTGCCGGCCGCGCCCTTGAAGCGTTCGGCCAATTCGAGGAGCCGCTCGGTCGCATCGGCGCGCCGGTTGAGAACGACATCCTCGCAGGCCTCTTTCAGCTCCGGCTCGATCTGGTCGTATACGGAGAGCTGCCCGGCATTGACGATGCCCATGTCCATGCCCGCCTGGATGGCATGGTAGAGGAAGACGGCATGCATCGCCTCGCGCACCGGTTCATTGCCGCGGAACGAAAAGGAGAGGTTGGAGACGCCGCCAGACACATGGACATGGGCCAGGGTCTCGGTGATCTCGCGGGTGGCCTCGATGAAATCGACGCCGTAATTGTTATGCTCCTCGATGCCCGTGGCCACCGCGAAAATATTCGGATCGAAGATAATGTCTTCCGGCGCGAAACCCGCCTGCTCGGTCAGAAGCCGGTAGGCGCGGGTGCAGATCTCCACCTTGCGAGCCTTGGTATCCGCCTGGCCCTGTTCGTCGAACGCCATGACGACGACGGCGGCGCCATAGGCCCGGCAGAGCCTTGCCTGATGGAGGAAGGCCTCCTCCCCTTCCTTCATCGAGATGGAATTGACCAGCGGCTTGCCCTGGACGCATTTCAGCCCGGCCTCGATGATCTCCCATTTCGAGGAATCGATCATCACCGGAACCCGGGCGATGTCCGGTTCGGCGGCCATTAGGTTGAGGAACTCGACCATTGCCTGCTTCGAATCGATCAGGCCCTCGTCCATGTTGATGTCGATGATCTGGGCGCCGTTGGCGACCTGGTCGCGGGCGACCTCGAGGGCGGTGGAAAAATCGCCTGCGGTGATCAGCTTGCGGAATCTGGCCGAGCCGGTGACATTGGTGCGCTCACCGATATTGACGAAGGGAATGTCCTTTGTGAGCACGAAGGGCTCGAGCCCGGAGAGTTTCATAAGCCGCGGCACGTCTGGAATCCGGCGCGGCGGATGCCGGGACACGGCCTGCGCAATCGCCCGGATATGCTCCGGCGTCGAGCCGCAGCAGCCGCCGACGATGTTGACCAGGCCGCTGCTGGCAAATTCCTCGATCTGGGCCGCCATATCCTCAGGACTTTCGTCATAGCGCCCGAATTCGTTCGGTAGGCCGGCATTCGGATAGGCGCAGACGAAGGTGTCGGCAACAGTCGAGATTTCCGCCAGATGGGCGCGCATGGCCGAAGCGCCGAGCGCGCAGTTCAATCCGATGGTGAAGGGATCGGCATGGCGCACCGAATGCCAGAAGGCGCTCGGCGTCTGGCCCGACAGGGTGCGGCCTGAAAGATCGGTGATCGTGCCGGAGATCATCACCGGCAGGCGCAGTCCCCTTTCGGTAAAGACTTCCTCGGTCGCGAAGATCGCCGCCTTGGCATTCAGCGTGTCGAAGATCGTCTCGATCAGGATGATATCGGCGCCGCCGTCGATCAGGCCGCGCAGCTGTTCGCCATAGGCAAGGCGCAGGTCATCGAATGAAACGGCGCGAAAGCCGGGATTGTTGACATCCGGGGAGAGCGAGGCGGTGCGGTTGGTCGGCCCGAGCGCGCCGGCGACGAAACGGCGCCTGCCGTCGACCTGCTGCGCCCGCAATCCGGCCCGCCGCGCCAGCCGGGCGCCGTCGCGGTTCAGTTCATAGACCATCGCCTCCATGCCGTAATCGGCCTGGGCAATGGAGGTCGAGGAGAAGGTATTGGTTTCCAGAATATCGGCGCCGGCAATGGCGTAATTATAGTGGATTTCCTCGATGGCGCCGGGCTGGGTCAGGGTCAGGAGGTCGTTATTGCCCTGCAGATGGCAATCGCAGCCGGCAAAGCGCTCGCCGCGGAAATGCTCCTCGCCAAGGCCGAGCTGCTGGATTTCGGTGCCCATCGCACCGTCCATGATCAGGATGCGCTCGCGCGCCGCCGCCTTCAGCGCGGCCATGACTTCCGATCCATCCGGCAGGGGCGAAACGGGCCCGAAAAGAGCATCGATGGCGGACATGGGCAATCTCCCGTTCTGAAAACGACAATAGCGTGCAAAAAGACAGATCACATAAAGATATCTTTATGTCAACATATCACTGTAATCCGTGCCGTTGCAGAAACGAAACCGGCCCGCTCCTTTCGAAGCGGGCCGGTTCAAACAAACAGGGAATTACTGTCTCAAAGCCTCTTCAGGCAATCGTCCAGCTCATAAATAGCGCAGAGGATGTGATAGAAACTGCTGGCCGGCGCCGGTTCGTCGATGAAACCACCATCTTCCTTCTGCTTGTCGCGCCACAATCCCTTCACCGGTGTATCCAGGAACCGGGATAGCGCGGTCGCTGCCCGCACGGCGGAGCGCAGATAGCGTTCGCGTTCCTCGCCTTGCGTCAATGCAGAGAAACGGGCGGCCGCCTTCAGCCATTCCGTCTGCGGCCAGAGCCGCGCCACCGGATCGGCGACGGAAAAATCGTCGAGCAGCGTCATCACGGCCACGTCGCGCGGCTGCGCTATGCCATATTGCTCGCCGATCTCGAACAGCCGGCGGGCCTTGACCAGCGCGTCGGCATTGCCGCGCCGCTCACCCCAGCGCAACAGCAGCCAGGCCCATTCGAACTGGTGGCCGGGCTCGACGATGCGGCCCTTGTCATCAGGCATCGGCGCCCAATCGTGATCGAAGAATTCCCGCAAGGCCCCGGTTTCGCGGTCGATGAAATTGTCCATGCAGAGATGGGCGATTTCGTCGGCGAGATTGGTCCAGGCGACCCGGTCGAAACCCTCGGTCTCTTCGCTGGCGAGGCAGGCTTCGAACAGATGCATATGCGGATTGGAGCAGAGCGGCAGGCGGGGCGGATTGTCCTCCTCGAAGCCGGCCGTGGGATGTTTGCAATAGGCTTCGAGCTTCTCGCGCAGGCGATTGCTGCGCTCGGCCATTTCCGCCCGACGGTCGGGAAAAACCTGCGCCAGATAGGAGAAGGCGAGCAGCGCGAAAGCCTGGTTGTAAAGATCGAAGGACGGATCGAGCAGTTTGCCGTCCGCGTCCGCCAACGCGCCGTAGAAACCGTCAGGCTGCAGATAGACCCGGTCGAAATAGGCAAGCCCTTCGGTGGCGACACTTTGCCAGTCCCCCTTCCAGCCGCGACGTCCGGCTTCGGCAAAGCAATAGGCCTGACGGGGCTGGACGCGTGAACGACGATTGGCCCGCGTCGGCTGCCCGGCCATGTCGATGGTCTCGACGAAGCCACCGTTTTTGCGGTCGAAACCACTTTCCTGCCAGAGCGGCAAGGCCGCACCCGCCAGCCATTCGTTCAGTTCCGTGGAAAAACCGGCTATATCCATCGTCACATATCCATTTCGCTAGTCGTCCAGTTTCAGCGCATCGATCTCCTTGCCAAGAAGCCTTGCCAGCGCCTCCACGACCATGGCGTGATCCTCGCGCTGCGGCAAGCCGGAAACCGTGACGGCACCGATGCAGCCCGTGCCCTTGACGGTGATCGGGAAACTGCCGCCATGCGGCGCGAAGTCGGCCTCCGCCAGTCCGAATTTCGCCTGGAGAGTGCTTTGCTGCCGGGTGAGCCCAAGCCCCACCGCATAGCTGCTCTTGAAGAAGCGGAAGACGCAATTGCGCTTGCGGCGCACCCAGTTGGGATTGTCGGGCGTCGCCCCTTCGAGCGCGGCATAGAAGACCGGCATGGAAAACAGCGTCACGTCGATGACGACGCCGAGCCTGCGTTCCACCGCCATGCTGCGCAGCAGCGCGCCCAGTTCCCAGCCGCTTTCGAGGCTGAAACTGGCAAACTGCAATTCCCGTTCCTGCAGCGCGATGCGCTCTATGTCCGCCTCGATGCTCATGGTTCTCTCCTTCAGTCCTTCCAAAGCCAGGCGGCGCCGCGCACACCCGAACTGTCGCCATGCACTGCCTTGCGGATCGGCGTTTCGAAACTGTCGCCGAAAAGATATTTGACGATCAGATCCGGCAATTCTCCGTAGATCTCATCGACATTCGACATGCCGCCCCCGAGCACGAACACATCCGGGTCGATGACATTGGTGAGCAGCGCAAGACTGCGCGCCAGACGGTCCACGAAGCGCGCGTAAACGGCGGCTGCCATCGGCTCCCCTGCCCGCTTGTCGGCGATGATGTCGCGGCCGCGCCGGTCGATCCCGGTCGCCAGCCGGTAGTCCAGTTCGACGCCGGTGCCGCAGGCATACATATCGAGGCAGCCATGCTTGCCGCACCAGCATTTATGGCCGGGATATTCGGATGGGGTCATCCAGGGCAAGGGATAATGGCCGATTTCGGCGGCAATGCCCTGATAGCCGGCATGGACATGCCTGCCGATCGCCAGCCCGCCGCCATGACCTGTACCGACGATGATGCCGAACACCGTATGCGCATCCCTGCCGGCACCATCGACCGCCTCGGAGACGGCCAGGCAATTGGCGTCATTGGCAAGCCGCACCTCGCGGCCGAGCGCCGCCTCAAGGTCGCGCCCCAGCGGCTGGCCGTTCAGGAGGACCGCATTGGAGTTGCGTACGATGCCGGTGCGCGGATTGGGGCTTCCGGGAATGCCGATGCCGATGGTGCCGCGTTCGCCGGCCATCTGCTCGGCGGTGGCGACAAGCTCCTGTACCGCCCGGATGCAGGCGTCGTAGCCACTGGTCGGCGTGGCGATCCGGTGGCGCGCCCTCGTCGTGCCGTCGCGCTCCAGCGCGATGACCTCCATTTTCGTGCCGCCCCAATCAATTCCGATGAACATGCTGGATCAAACTCGTGATGGTTTCTTTGCAAAGGCGGCTCTGCACCGGTCGGTTCCCCTGCCACGCCGCCGCATCCCGTGTAACATCGGAAAACCATCCGGCGCCAGCCCCGCCCATTCCCACGCATGTCAGAAAGAGCCTTGCGCGCAAATGCGAACGAAAACTTCGCCATCAAGCAGGTGGGAAAACGCTTGGCTTCCGCGCCCGGCTTTTGTATGGGTTTTCCCGGCTGGTCCCATAGCTCAGCAGGATAGAGCGCAGGATTCCTAATCCTGAGGCCATTGGTTCGAATCCAATTGGGATCACCATCGTTCAAACTTTTCGGCGCGATCACAGGCTGGCCGGAGCCGGCGGCAGCGACGGGCTTCGTCGCACGGTCCAGAACCGGTGCTACCCATGATGGAGCGCGTGATGCATGCGAGATTCAAGGTCAACGAGACAATCGGAAAGATCGACGTCGACCTGCCCGACTATCTGGACGAGTTGGCGATTGCCGATCTGAAGGATGGTTTTGCATCCGTGCGGTGCATCGGTGATGACAACATCCTGTTTCGCGGACCTCGCGCCGTCACCTCCAAGCTCGCCATCAGCGTAAAAGGCGACAGGAACCGCATCATCCTCGGATCGGATGTGAACCTTGAAGGCAGCATCAGCATCGGCGGAAGCCATATTACGGTCCTGATCGGCGCAGCCACGACCTTCAACCAGGTCAGGATATTCTGCAAGGGACGGCTTCACGGGGTCTATATCGGCCGGGACTGCATGTTCTCGTCCGACGTGGAAATCCGCACCTCCGACTCGCATTCGATCGTCGATCTCGATGCCATGAAAAAGCTCAACGAGCCGGATGGCGTCTATATTGGCGATCATGTCTGGGTCTCGAAACGGGTCTTCGTACAGAAGGGCGCGGTCATCGGCGACGACAACATCGTCGGATTTGGCGCGTCCGTTTTCGGCGAGATCAGAGGTTCCAATGCGCGGATCGTCGGTGCGCCCGCGCAGGCCGTCACCTCGAAGCGGGTGACCTGGTCGCGCAAGGGCAATATCCGATTGCCGGATGACGACCTCTATGCGTGGAAGGATTTGCCGCTTCTATAGGCCGTTTTGCGCCGACGCTATCCGGGATAGTCGCGATAACCGGGGAGCGGGCAAAGAAAAAGGCCGGGTGAAAACCCGACCTCCCGGAACCGTCTCGACAGCAATTGCCAGTACATCCGTGGTCAACCGCTGGAAACCAATTCCATGGGTGTAATATGGCGTGGCAATGTAACCGTTTCAAGACATAACGAAAAATCGTTTGGAAACGGCCTCAGGCCGCATCCAGCGCCACCGTCAGGTCGGCGATCAGATCGTCGGGATGCTCGATGCCGATCGACAGGCGGATGGTCGATTCCAGCACGCCGATCCTCTCGCGCACATCGAGCGGCACGCCCGAATGGGTCATGCTGGCCGGATGGCTGGCAAGCGATTCGGTACCGCCGAGACTGACCGCGAGCTTGAAGATCTGCAGCGCGTTGAGGAAGCGGAACGACGCGGGCTGGCCGCCGCGGATATCGAAGGAAAAGGTCGAGCCGGCGCCGGTGCATTGCGCGGCAAAGGTCTTCCCGAGCGGCGAAGCGGGATCGTGATAGGGCAGATAGTGGATGCCAGCGACCTTTGGATGGTCGCGCAGGAAATTGGCGACATCGAGCGCGTTGCTATTGGCCTTTTCCATGCGGATCGACAGCGTTTCCAGCGATCGGCCGAGCATCCAGCAGGAATGCGGGTCGAGCTGCGTACCGATGGCGCCACGCAGCGCCTTGACCTGCTTCATCACCGCCTTCGAGCCGAGCGCCGCGCCGGCGATCAGGTCGGAATGGCCGCCGATATATTTGGTCAGCGAATAGAGCGAAATATCGGCGCCATGTTCGATCGGCCGCTGGAAGACAGGCCCCAGCAACGTGTTGTCGCAGGCAATGACCGGAACATACCCTTGTTTTTCACCAATCGCATCGGCGACCCTGCGCAGCATGGCGATATCGACGAGGCTGTTGGTCGGATTGGCCGGCGTCTCAGCAAGGATCACCGAAACGCGCCCCTTCCGCATCGCGTCCTGCGCCGCCGCCCATATCGCCTCCTCGTTGACGCCGTCGCTGAAGCCGACGGCGGCGATGCCCATATTGAGCAGGGTTTTTGCCAGGAAGGTTTCGGTGCCGCCATAAAGCGGCTGCGAATGGAGGACGGCATCGCCCGGCCGCACGAAGGCAAGCAGGGTGGTGGCGATCGCCGACATGCCCGAAGAAAACAACGCGCAGCTTTCGGTGCGCTCATAGACCGCCAGCCGGTCCTCGACGATCTCGCTATTGGGGTGGTTGAAGCGGGAATAGACCAGGCCTGCGGAGGTGCCCGCCGGCGGTTCGCGGCGTCCGGAAACGAAATCGAAGAAATCGCGCCCTTCCTCGGCGGATTTGAACACGAAGGTCGAGGTCAGGAACACCGGCGGCTTGACGGCGCCCTCCGACAATTCCGGATCATAACCGTAGTTCAGCATCAGCGTTTCGGGATGCAGCGCGTGGTTGCCGATATGCGTTTTGGAAGGATGCGGTGCGGTCATGACGGTCTCCGGCTTCAACAGGTTCCATTGCCCTGCGCAGACTAGACCAGATCGGCGCATCGGCCGCCAGCGAAAAGGCTTGGCTGACGGTTCGGCACTAACCATATGAACTGCAGCGGCAGAAGGCGAGCTCCCGCGTTCGGAACAACAGGCCAGCCGGAGCGTTTGCACTTCAGCTAAAAAAGGAACAAGAAAATGCAAATGACGATGCGAGCCGTTGTCTTCGTAATCGTGGGATCGATCCTCAGTATCCTCGCGATCAAATATTCGCAGAACGACCTGAACGCCGCCGTGCCGATGATCGACCCGGCCACAGCCGCCCAATCGAGCTGACGAAGCCGGTCCGTCCATCGTGCCGCTGGCTTGCGGTACCGCGCTGCCGCCGGTAGAAAATCCGCCACAATCAGTCTTCACTCGTAGCGTCCACGCCGGTGGCTGGCCGAACGTCTTCGTTCCGGCGCGACCTGAAGGGCGGTGCTGCCGCTTGGCAAAGCGCTGTTACATGGCAATGGACGGCAGGAGACGTGACGATGACGAAATGGCGCAACGAGCCGATGCTCCCCGATCATGTCGGCCTATGCCAGCGCGTCTTCGATGCCGCAAAGGTTGCCCGCAAGATACCGGACGACAGCGATGCCAATGATCCCGTCGCAGCCCTGGTGCTGACGCTCTATCGGCACGGCGTTTGGGAAGAAGAGGAATTGCTGCGTCGCGTCCTCAAGGCGCTTGACGAAAAATCCTGATCGAGACGCCTGGAGATTGGCAGCGCTCTAGCGCAAGTCCCGCCGTGCGCGGCCCACCCAACCGCGTGGTCGGCATCCGTTGCTAGATGTCGTGCCTTGCCAGCAGCAATCCGCTCGTCGCACCGGGCTTTGCCAGCAGCAGCTTCGTTCCGTCGATCGTCCATGACAGGCCTGTCTTCAGCACGTCGAAAAACTTCCTCTCCTGGTCCATCACCGCCGGCGGGCACATTTTGCGCGTCGATGCCACCGGGCCGAAGGCGAGGATGCCGGAACTCAAGCTAAAGACACCGGTATAGCTGTTGCAGCCGGCGAAACCCGAATAGGTGCCGTCATCGTTGATCTCGAGCGTCGTCTGCAGGAAATCCATGACGCCGCGGCCGGAAATATCCTCCGCCAGCCACGTCCCCACAAGCTCCGCCGGCACCGAGGCCGCGGCGATATTCGTCACCGACTGGCCGTCGAGAAGCACGCAGCCGCAGGAAAGAAGCAAAGCAAGTTTCAGCACGGGCGATCCCTTCCAACGGCGAAGTCCACGGCGATGATTCGCAGCCTGCAGACCCTATAGCCCTTGAGAGAGCTGCAACACCCTTGTTGCCACCGGCTTTCACCTGTAGAGCCATCCTTAAGAAAAGAAGACAACGGGACTTTGGCCATGACCTCCGGCGCGAACGCAAAACGCCGCCTGACCATTCTGGGTTCGACAGGCTCGATCGGCACCAACACGCTTGATGTGATCGATCAACTCGGCGGCCGTGACCGCTTCGAGATCGCGGCTCTGACCGGCAACGGTAATATCGACCTCCTGGCCGCGCAGGCGAAAGCCGTGGGTGCCGAACTGGCTGTTACCGCCGACGAGGGCCAATATGAAAACCTCAAATCCGCTCTGTCCGGCACCAATATCGAAGTTGCCGCCGGCCGCAGCGGCCTGATCGAGGCCGCCGACCGCGATGCCGGCTGGGTCATGGCAGCGATTGTCGGCACGGCCGGGCTTGCCCCGACACTGGCCGCCGCCCGGCGCGGCGCCGATATCGCCCTTGCCAACAAGGAATGCCTGGTTTCGGCCGGCGATCTGTTCGTCAGTGCCGTCGCAAAAGGCGGCGGCCGGCTGATCCCGGTCGACAGCGAGCACAGCGCCATCTTCCAGGCGCTCGAAGACGACCAGCGCCATGCCGTCGAGCGCATCGTGCTCACCGCCTCGGGCGGCCCCTTCCGTACCTGGACGCGCGAGCAGATGGCCGGCGTAACCGCCGAGATCGCCCGCGCCCATCCCAATTGGTCGATGGGCCTGAAAATCTCCATCGGCAGCGCGTCGATGTTCAACAAAGCTCTGGAAATGATCGAGGCAAAGCATCTGTTCGATGCCAGGCCCGAGCAGATCGAAGTCGTCGTCCATCCGCAGTCGATCATCCATTCCATGGTCGGTTACAGCGATGGTTCGGTCCTCGCCCAGCTCGGCTGCCCGGACATGCGCACCGCCATCGGCTATGCGCTGACCTATCCGACGCGCACGAAGCTGAATGTCGACCGGCTCGATTTCGCACGGATTGCGCGGCTCGATTTCGAGGCACCGGACGAGGTTCGCTTTCCAGCACTTCGCCTTGCCCGCACGGCCATGCGGCGCGGCGGCCTCCAGGGCGCGATCATGAACGCGGCGGAAGAAATCGCCTTCCATGCCTTCGTCGCCGGCCGCATCGGCTTTCTCGACATGGCCGATATCGCCGAGACGGTGATGGAGAGGATGACGGATATCACTCCGGCGCTCTCCATGGACGACGTCTATGCCGCAGACGACGAAGCGCGCATCCGCGCGGCGCAAGCCGTCTCCGCCACGGAAAAGGCCGCCTGAGCGGCGGCCTCGTCAATGCAATCAAGACAGCAATTTCAGCCTATGCAACGGCCCGGGCAAGCGCGCAGCGCGACCAGAGCTGGTGCAGGGCGCCGACCAGATGATCCATATCGGCATCCGAATGCAGCGGCGTCGGCGTGATGCGCAGGCGCTCGGTGTTCTTCGGCACTGTCGGGTAATTGATCGGCTGGACATAGACGCCGCAATTGTCGAGCAGCAGGTCGGAAATCCATTTGCACTTGGCGGCATCGCCGACGATCACCGGCACGATATGGCTCGGATTGTTCAGATGCGGAATGCCGTTCCTGTCGAGCAGACCGCGCAGCCGGCGAACCCGTTCCTGATGTGCCAGGCGCTCGACCTGGCTTTCCTTCAGATGCCGGATCGAGGCGACGGCGCCGGCGGCCAGCGTTGGCGGCAAGGCTGTCGTGAAGATGAAGCCGGAGGCGAAGGAGCGGATGAAATCGCAGAGCGCCGTCGAGGCAGCGATATAGCCGCCCATGACGCCGAAGGCCTTGCCGAGCGTTCCCTCGATGACGGTCAGGCGGTGCATCAGGCCTTCGCGCTCGGCAATGCCGCCGCCGCGCGGCCCGTACATGCCCACGGCATGCACTTCGTCGAGATAGGTCATGGCGCCATATTTGTCGGCGAGATCGCAGATTTCCTTGATCGGCGCGATATCGCCATCCATCGAATAGACCGATTCGAAGGCAATGAGTTTTGGTGCGCGCGGATCGGCGGCCATCAGCTTGGCTTCGAGGTCGGCGACCGAATTATGCTTGAAGATCACCCGCTCGCATTTGGAATGGCGGATACCCTCGATCATCGAGGCATGGTTGGCGGCGTCCGAAAAGACGATAACGCCGGGGATCTTCGAACAGAGCGTTCCGAGTGCCGCCCAGTTGGACACATAGCCGGAGGTGAACAAAAGTGCAGATTCCTTGCCGTGCAGGTCGGCAAGCTCACGCTCGAGAAGAACATGGTAATGATTGGTGCCAGAAATATTCCGGGTGCCTCCCGCACCCGCGCCACACTGGTCGATGGCGGTTTTCATCGCCTCGGTGACCTTGGGATGCTGGCCCATGCCAAGATAGTCGTTGGAACACCAGACGGTGACATCCTGCTTTTCGCCGGCCGCATTGTAGCGGGTTGCCTTGGGAAACTGGCCGCGCTGGCGCTCCAGATCGGCAAAAACCCGGTATCGGCCTTCCTGATGCAGACCGTCCAACTCGCCTTTGAAGAAACTCTCGAAATCCATCATTGTCTCCAGAACCTTGCCGTCTTTTTTGTACCAAAGCGGATTGGCGTCAACCCTTGAAGGGCGTGAGGCGGCCACCTGCGGCAAAAGGCCTCTGATTTTGGAACGATTCCAAACTAACCGTCCGGGTTTCATTCCACCCGGCGCGGTTCGAGTCAAGACGCGAGAAACGGCGACGGACCGCTCCGCCCCCGTTCATCAGTTTCAGGAAATCAGCGGCAATCCCCTCATGCCGCCGCCACGGCCCGTTTGGCCATGACCTTGACCAGCTGCGCACGATATTCGGAGCTGGCATGGAGATCGGACAGGAGATCGGCGGGATCGGTGGTGGCGCCGGAAAGCGCATCCGGCGACCAGTTCTGGGCAAGCGCCGCCTCCATCCCGGCATGGCGAAAGACCCCGTCGGCCCCGGCGCCGGTCACCGCCACCCGCACATCGCCGCTGTCGCGCCGGGCAACAAACACGCCGGTCATCGCATAGCGCGAGGCTGGATTGCGGAACTTCGCATAGGCCGCCCTTTCCGGTGCCTCGAAGGCGATGGCCACGATCATTTCGCCTTCCTCCAGTGCGGTCTCGAACAGGCCGGTAAAGAAATCCGCCGCACCGATCTCACGCTGATTGGTGACGATCACCGCATCAAGGGCGAGAAGTGCTGCCGGATAGTCGGCCGCCGGGTCGTTGTTGGCCACCGAGCCGCCGATCGTGCCCATATGGCGGACATGCGGGTCGCCGATATGATGGGCGAGATCGCAGATCGCCGGACAGATCGCCTTGAGTTCCGGCGACGACGCGACATCGTAATGCGTCGTCGCCGCGCCGATGCGCACGCTCCGGCCGGTGACGGAGATGAATTTCAACCCGGCAATATGGCGGATATCGACGAGATCGCCGGGCGCCGCCAGCCGCTGTTTCATGGTGGCGATCAGCGTCATGCCGCCGGCCAGATATTTGCCCTCTTCGGCGGAGGATTTCAGCCGGACCGCGTCCTCGACAGAGGATGCGCGATGATAATTGGTCTCGTACATGGTCACTCCTCCCTCAATTGGCGGCGTTGAGCGCGGACCAGACCTTTTGCGGGGTCGCCGGCATCGTCAGGTCGTTGTTGCCGATCGCGTCGGTGATGGCGTTCATCAGCGCCGGCGGCGAACCGATAGCGCCCGCCTCGCCGCAGCCCTTGATCCCCAGCGGATTGGATGGGCACGGCGTGTTCTGGTGCGACAGCTTGAACGAGGGCAGGTCATCTGCGCGCGGCATGGCGTAATCCATGTAGCTCGCGGTGATCAGCTGGCCGTTCTGCGGATCGTAGTGGACATTTTCGAGCAGGGCCTGGCCGACCCCTTGCGCGATGCCGCCATGCACCTGGCCTTCGACGATCATCGGATTGATGATATTGCCGAAATCGTCGGCGGCGACGAACTGGACGATCTCGGTCTTGCCGGTTTCCGGGTCGACCTCGACCTCGCAGATATAGCATCCGGCCGGGAAGGTGAAATTGGAGGGATCGTAGAAGGCCCCTTCCTTCAGGCCCGGTTCCATGCCCGGCGGCAGATTGTGGGCGGTATAGGCGGCCAGCGCCACCTGGAACCAGGGCAATGTCTTGTCGGTGCCCGCCACCTTCAGCTCGCCATTCTCGATGACGATGTCGCTTTCGTCGGCCTCCATCAGATGGGCGGCGATCTTCTTGGCCTTGGCCTCCACCTTGTCCAGCGCCTTGACGACCGCCGACATCCCAACGGCGCCGGAGCGTGAACCATAGGTGCCCATGCCCATCTGCACCTTGTCGGTATCGCCGTGGACGATGTTGACATTGTCGATCGGAATGCCGAACCGATCGGCGATCAGCTGGGCAAAGGTCGTCTCGTGGCCCTGGCCATGGCTGTGCGAGCCGGTCATCACCTCGATCGTGCCGACCGCATTGACCCGCACTTCGGCCGATTCCCACAGGCCGACGCCGGCGCCGAGCGAGCCGACCGCCGCCGACGGCGCAATGCCGCAGGCCTCGATATAGCAGCTCATGCCGATACCACGTTTCATGCCACGCCCCGCCGCCTCCGCCTTGCGGGCGGCAAAGCCGTTCCAGTCGGCGCTCGCCATCGCCGCCTCCAGCGATGCCTCGTAGTCGCCGGCATCGTAGTTCATGATCACCGGCGTCTGGTAGGGGAAGGTCCGGACAAAATTCTTTCGCCTGAGTTCAGCCGGAGACACGCCCAGTTCGCGGGCCGCCGTCTCCATGGTGCGCTCAAGCAGATAGGTCGCCTCCGGCCGGCCGGCACCGCGATAGGCATCGACCGGAACCGTATTGGTATAGACCGTGCGGACATTGGCGTGGATCGCTGGAATAGCATATTGGCCGGACAGCAGCGTCGCATAGAGATAGGTCGGTACGGCCGACGAAAACAGCGACATATAGGCGCCGAGATTGGCGATCGTATCGACCTTCAGCCCGATGATGCGATGATCCCGGTCGAAGGCCATCTTCACCGTCGAGACATGGTCGCGGCCATGGGCATCGGTGAGAAAAGCCTCGGTGCGGTCGCAGGTCCATTTCACCGGAACGCCGGTCTTCTTCGACGCCCAGAGACAGACGATTTCCTCCGGATAGATATAGATCTTCGAGCCGAAGCCGCCGCCGACATCCGGCGCGATCACCCGCAGCTTGTTTTCCGGCGCGACATTGTAGAAGGCGCTCATCACCAGTCGTGCCACATGCGGGTTCTGGCTGGTCGTGTAGCAGGTATAGTGATCCTCGGCGCTGTCGTAGATGCCGAGCGTCGCCCGCGGCTCCATCGGATTGGGAGCAAGCCGGTTGTTGCGGAGGGTTATTTCCGTCACATGCGCCGCTTCGCCGATCGCCTTGTCAGTGGCAGCACCATCGCCGATCTGCCAGTCGAAGATCAGATTGTTCGGCGCCTCCGGGTGCAGTTGCGGCTGGCCCGCCTCCAGCGCCTGGAGCGCCTCAGTCACCGCCGGCAGCACTTCGTAATCGACCACAACGGCTTCGGCCGCATCGCGCGCCTCGCCGAGGCTGTCGGCAACGACGATGGCCACGGCATCGCCGACATAGCGCACGGTTTCATGCGCCAGCGGCCGCCAGGCGCCCATCTTCATGGGCGAGCCGTCCTTCGAATGGATCATCCAGCCGCAGATGATGTTGCCGATGGCATCGGCCTGCAATTGCTTGCCTTCCAGAATACCGATGACACCCGGCATGTCGCTGGCCGCCGACAGGTCGATGCTTTTGATGCGGGCATGGGCATGGGGGCTGCGGACGAAGAACGCATATTTCATCCCCGGAACGCTCATATCGTCCGTGTAGCGGCCCTTGCCGGTCAGAAACCGCTTGTCTTCCTTACGCGCAACGCTTGCGCCAATGCCTTCGACACCCATGCGTCATCTCCTCCCGGTGGAATAGCAAATAGTGGTGGTAGTGAGTAGTGAGTAGTGAGTAGTGAGTAGTGAGTAGTGAGTAGTTGATAGCGGCAGCAGGGCGGGCGGGATTTCCTGGCATCTACCAGGTCTTCCACTAATTCCTGCTCACTATTCACTACTCACTTCCTCACTCAGCTGCCTGTGGCACGGCGCGCATTTCCTGCGCGGCGGCCAAGATCGATTTGACGATATTGTGATAGCCGGTGCATCGACAGATATTGCCGTCGAGTTCCGCGCGCACCGTCGCCTCATCGAGATTGGCGCCATGCCGACGGATCATGTCGTCGGCGGTCATCACCATGCCCGGCGTGCAGAAGCCGCATTGCAGGCCATGATTGGCCTTGAAGGCCGCCTGGACCGGATGAAGCTCGCCGTCCTTCGCCATTCCCTCGATGGTGGTGATCGAAGACCCCGCCGCCTGGGCTGCAAGAATGGTGCAGCTTTTCACCGACCGGCCATCCATATGCACGACGCAGGCGCCGCATTGGGTGGTGTCGCAGCCGACATGGGTTCCGGTGAGCGCCAGGTTTTCGCGAAGGAAATGCACGAGAAGCGTGCGATCCTCGCAATCGCTGCCGACCTGCCGGCCATTGACCGTCATTTTCACTTTTGCCATCTCGCTCCTCCAAGATTGGTCTTGCCAATGCGAGCGGCTGTCGGGCAGGTAAACTCGTTCCGCGACAGAACCGCGTCAACTCTTTATGCCTCTGCCGCGAAAACCCTCCTCAAGGCATCGCGGCCCCGCCATCATTTGATTTTTTTCTCATCCCCGCAACCGCTACTTTCAATTCCTGCAAAAAATCTCGCCGCCTGTGACGCGGGGAACAGCGCTTTCAGCTTCCGTTCAGCTTCAATGGGCTTGTCTTGCGAAGAAGATGAATTGCGGCATATCTGTGTGGACTTTCACAGGCGGCCATTTATCTTTCGAGTGCAAGTTCGACCGGAGGGGGCCTCATGTCCATCTTCCATATTCGGGGAAACGGACGGCGGAGATTTGAGTTCTCGCGTCCAGATTGGAGAACCAAATGAAAAAAGCTGTTGCGCTTATCCTACTCGCTCTGTCCGTCGCGAGTTGCACGCAGACTGAAAAGGGCGCCGGCATCGGCGCCGTCTCCGGCGCCATTATCGGCGGCGCAATCACCGGCGACGTGCGCGGTGCGGCCGTTGGTGCCGCAATCGGCGGTGTGTCCGGCGCCGTCATCGGCCATGTCTCGGAACAGCCGGGCCAGTGCTACTACCGCGACCGCTACGGCCGCCGCTATATCGACGATTGCCCGCGCTGATCCGCACAAGACAATGCCGGCGATGCGCTCGCAGCCGGAAAATTCTGCCCAGGCCCCGGAGCGATCCGGGGCCTTCTGTTTCCCGCGTGTCACACAGGCGAGCGTTTTTCGATAAAATCGCGCCCGCGCCTTCATCAACCGGCCAATGCTGTGTAGTGTCGCCGCCGATGAAGAACGAACTTGTCGTGGAATGGTGCTCCTGCCGTGTCGGTGGGCGGATTGCTGAAGTGGCCTGAACAGCGAATGCGGAAACGAATGCGTCTGCCGATCATGAGTGTTGCGTATCGCAGGGCCGGCGCCGCCTTTGCGGTTACCGTTCTCACCGCATGCGGAGCGCTGCTGCCCGCGACCGACGCCCACGCCTTCAAGATATTCGGCATGCGCTTCTTCGAAGGCGAGGAGGACACCACCCCCGTCGTCGATCCCGTCGAGTACAGCCTGACGCTGAGCGAAGGCACTGGCGACGACGAACTCAGGGAAACGCTGGAAAACAGCTCCCGCCTCTTCCAGGACAAGGACAGGCCGGTTTCCGGCGATCTCGGCCTTGTGATCCGGGCGCGCGACGACCGCGACCGTCTGCTGGCCGCCCTCTACGAACAGGCCCGCTATGGCGGCATCGTCGAGGTCCGGGTCAATGGCAGGGATATCGATACGCTGCCGCCCGATCCGGACTTTCCGGATGGCGCGCCGGTTCCCGTCGAAATCACCGTCACGCCTGGCCCCGTCTTCAACCTCGACGATGTCGTCCTCAAGGGAGACGCGGTCGGACGAAGGCCGGAGGAATATCTGAAGACCGGGGAACCGGCCAAATCCACCCTCATCATCAAGGCCGGCGAAAAGGTCGTCGAGGATCTCAAGGAAGAGGGCCGGCCGCTTGCCCGCCTGACCGAGCGTACCGCCGTCGCAGACCATGCCACGGACGAAGTGGATGTCACCATCGCCGCTGAAGGTGGACCGATCGCGCCGGTGGGGGCGGTAACCGTCGTCGGCACCCGGACCGTCGATCCATTGTTCGTCGCCGATTATTCGCGCCTCAACAATGGCCAGCCCTATTCGCCCGAGGATCTGCGCAAGGCCTCCGAGCGGCTGCGCCAGCTCGGCGTCTTTTCCAGCATCACCATCAAGGAAGACGATCGCCTGGCGCCGGACGGCAGCATCCCGATGACCATCGAGGTCTCGGAAGGCAAGCATCGCTATTTCGGGGCCGGCGCCCAATATTCGACCACCGACGGCTTCGGAATCCAGGGCTATTGGGGCCACCGCAATCTCTTCGGCCGGGCCGAATCGCTGCGCCTGGAAGGATCGGTAAGCCGGATCGGCGAGACCACGGATGTCGGCGATCTCGATTATTCGGCAGGCCTGCTCTTTACCAAGCCGGGCGCCTTTGGTCCGACCACCGCCTTCAATGCCAGCCTGAAGGCCCAGCTTCTCGATCCCGATGCCTACAAGGCGACGATCTTTACCGGCGCGGCCGGTGTCACCCTCGAACTGTCTGATTTCGACACGCTCTCGGCCGGCGGGGAGGTCCAGTGGGCGGATGTCGAGGATGCCTTCGGCAACAATGAATATCTGACCGCGTCGATCCCGATCGAATATGTCCGCGACACCCGCGACAACAAGCTGAACGCGACCGAAGGCTACCGCGCCTCGATCAATGCCAAGCCGAGCTACGAGATCAACGGCGAGACCTTCTTCAGCTCGTTCGAGGGTTCGGCGGCCGTCTACTACGGCTTCGGCGAGGAGGACCGCTTCGTGCTCGCCGGTCGGCTTGGCGCGGGCGTTCTCGTCGGCGGCAGCGGCCTTGCCTCCATTCCCGCCAATCGGCGCTTCTATCTCGGCGGCGGCGGCACCGTGCGCGGCTATTCCTATCAGGAAATCAGCCCGCGCAACGATGACAACGACATTCTTGGGGGCCGTTCCTATGTCAGCGCGACGGTCGAGGCGCGTATCGGCATCACCGAAAAGATCGGTCTCGTACCCTTCGTCGATATCGGAACCGTCTCCGCCAAGACCGCGCCGGACTTTTCCGATATCCGCGCCGGCGCCGGCCTCGGCCTGCGCTACAATACGCCGTTCGGGCCGATCCGGCTGGATGTCGCGCTGCCGCTCAACGCCTATCCGGGCGGCACGCGCTACGGCATCTATGCCGGCATCGGCCAGTCTTTCTGAGGGCACGGCGACCGTCCGAAGCCGCCTGGCAGGCCGGCTTCGGAGACCATCAATTCCGCCGCAACGCAATCTGCGCTATGGATGAAGCATGAATCATTTGCTCTCTTTTCTGAAAACCGCGCTGCGTTGGCTTGCCTATGGGCTGGGATTCGGCCTCGTCGCCGTCTTGCTTTTCGTTCTCTTTGCCGGCTTCACCGCGCCCGGCGCGCGCCTTGTGGCAGTGCTCATCGAGAAATATGCCTCGACGCCGGACCAGATCGTCCGCATCAACGATCCGAGCGCCCTCCTGACCGGTGATTTTACCGCCTCCAGCGTCACGCTGTTCGACAGCAAGGGCATCTATGCGGAAATCCGCGACGTCGCCATCGACTGGTCGCCGACCGCACTTTTCTCCTCCCGCTTCGACGCCTCGTCGCTGGCAGCCGGATCGGTTCGCCTGGAACGGCTGCCTATCCCCTCGCAGGAAACCCGGGAGGTCCGCCAGACCTTCGCGCTGCCGCTCGATATCAGGATAGACGCCTTCGACCTGAAGGAGATCGTCATCGGCAAAGACATTGCCGGCGCGGACCAGTTCCTGAGCGCGCAGGGCAAGTTCGACGCCACCAATGCCAGCATCGCCGCCGCCCTCGCCGTCGCCCAGCGCGACCGGCCCGACGCCAAGACGATCGCTGATATCATCTTCGATCCGGCCGCCAATGCACTGAAACTGGAGGCCGAAATCGACGAGCCGAAGGGCGGGTTGCTCGCCAAGGCCATGCGCCTGCCGGGCGAGCCGGCCGTCAGCGCCAAAGTGACGGGAGAAGGTCCGCTCTCCAACTGGAGCGGCACCGCGACCGCCGCCCTCGATGGCGATG
Organism: Rhizobium sp. Root482; assembly: GCF_001426565.1. Classification (GTDB taxonomy): domain Bacteria; phylum Pseudomonadota; class Alphaproteobacteria; order Rhizobiales; family Rhizobiaceae; genus Pararhizobium. The sequence continues at coordinate 21,141 of NZ_LMFA01000003.1, forward strand.
AAATCCTGAAACTGGACGGCCGCCATACACTTGCCTCGGACGGACAGCGCAGCCTCTCGCTGAAGGGTGGCGGAACCTTCAGCGGCCTCCTGCCCGCCGCCTTCAGGCCCCTGTTCGATGGCACGACGGAGATTGACCTTGCTGCCGCCTTCGAGGGCGGCAAGTCCATTCGCATAGAGAAGGGCCGGCTTTCGACCGGCGCCCTGGAGCTATCGGCCTCCGGCACCTACAGCACTTCAGGCGTAAACGACCTGCAGGCACGCCTCGCCGGCAAGAACGGCCCGATCGATTTCCGCCTGCCGCTGGAAAAGGGCGAGGCACAACTGGCAATCAATTCCGCCAGCGCCTCGCTGATCGGCGATGCCCGGAGCACGGTTCTCGACATCGGCGCCGAGATCGGCAGGGCGGTGCTTCCGCAGGGCGAGATCGACGTGATCACGCTCCATGCCTTCAGCGACGCCTTCAATCTCTCGACGCGCACCGGGTTGCTGCAGACCACCCTATCGACCGGCGCCACGCGCTTCGTCGATGCCAATATCGACCGGCTGGTCAAAGGCCCGGTCACGCTTGCCGGCACGCTCTCGCTAACCCCGGAAACCGTCTCCTTCGATCCGGTGACCTTGGAGAGCGCCAGTATCGGCGGCACGCTGACCGGCGCTTACACATTGGCGGAAGGCACGGTCGCAACCGCCTTCAAGATTTTCGGCATGCCCGCCATCCTGCCGCCTGCGCTGGCATCGAAATTCGATACGACCATCGCGCTCGATGGCAAGCTCTCCACCGGCACCGACGGCACCGTCGCGGTAAGCGATCTTACCCTCACCTCCGGAACGATCGAGGCTGCCGGTTCGGCAACGCTCGAAACGGGCAATCTGACGGCGGCCGTCACCGGCACCGTGCCGCAGATCGGAAAATTTTTGGAGAACGCCAGTGGCGCGGCGGCCTTCAGCGTCGATATCGACGGACCGCTGGAGGCGCTCGGCGTCAAGGCGGAAGTGACCGCCAGCGACGCGACGCTGGCCGGCCGCAGCCTCAACGACCTCTCGGTCAATGCCGATGGCGTCATCGGCCAGAACGGGCCGACCGCCACGCTGACCGCCACCGGAACACTGGACGGCCAGGCGATCGACGCCAGGGCCGAGATCGCCTCGGCAAAGGGCACGATGAGCCTGCCGTCGCTCGAGGCAACGATCGGCCAGAACGTGCTGAGGGGGTCGCTGGATTTCACCGAGGATTTCCAGCCGAACGGATCGCTGGCCTTCAACCTCCCAAATATCGGTCTGCTTGCCGCATTGGCCGGCCAGACCGCATCCGGCGATCTCGCAGGCTCGGCCAGCATCGCCACCGAAAATGGCATCACCTCGGTCGCGATCAAAGCAAATGGCGCCACGCTCCAGCGCGGTGACCTCGTCATCACCAAGCCCGCCGCCGATCTCACCATCGCCGATCTGCAAGCCCTTGCCGTCAAAGGCAGCGTCACCGCCGCGTCCATTGCGCAAGGCAATGCGAAACTCGCCGGACTGACGCTCGGCTTCGACCGGCAGGGCGCCGCCACGAAATTCTCCCTCGACGGCAGCTATGACGATGCCCCGCTCCTGGCGCGAGGCGCCCTGGAAATAGCAGCAGGAAAGACGGTGATCGATCTCGATGCCTTTTCGGCAGCACCGAGCAAGGCCCCGCTCGAACTTGCCGCGCCCGCAAGGATCGTCATCGGCGATGGCGCGGTCAGTCTCGATCAACTGACGATCGCCGCTTCCGGCGGCACGGTAACACTCAATGGCAGCGCCGGACAGACGCTCGACCTCACCGCCGAATTCACCGCTCTGGACAATCGCCTGCCGCTCGCCGGCGGCGAGGCCCGCATCCGTCTCGACACCGGCACTCTCTCGGTAAAGGGCGATCTCCAGTCGGCCATTCTCGACCTTGAGGCACGGATCGGCGAATTGTCGCTGCCGCAGGGACGCGCCGGGGCGATCGAACTTTCCGCCCATGGCGACGCCTTCAACCTGACAACCCGTTCCGGAAAGATCGCGACCACCGTCAAGGCCGGCGCGACGCAGCTGAACAATGCCGATCTCGACAGGCTCGTCAAAGGGCCGCTCGAGATCGCCACCACGCTCGACATCTCGCCGGACGCCATCCGCTTCGATCCCCTCACCCTTGCCAGCGTCAATCTCGACGGCACGCTTTCCGGCGCGTTCACCCTTGCCGGCAATTCGCTGAACACTCTCTTCACGCTCACCGCCCGCCCCGAGGCGCTCCCCGCCGCCATCGCCCCGAAATTCGATGCACCGGTGGAGATCAGCGGCAAGCTCACAACCGGACCGGAAGGCGCTGTCGATGTCACGGATTTGAAAGTGGCGTCGGGCACGGTGATGGCTGCGGGTACTGTTGCGCTGAAAGCGGAAAACCTGACCGCCGCGCTGACCGGCACCCTGCCCGATCTTGGCAAGGTCCTGTCCGATGCCAGCGGCCAGGCGAGCTTCGAGATCGACGCCACCGGGCCGCTCGACAACCTTGCCGTCAAGGCTGAGCTTGCGTCCAGCGGCGCCACACTTGCCGGCCGGACGCTGAGCGACCTGCAATTGACGGCGGACGCGACAGCCAACCCCAAGAGCCCGCAAGCCAAGATCGTCGCCACCGGCGCGCTCGACGGTCAGGCAATCAATGTGAAGGTCGATCTCGTTTCCACTGAGGGGCGCACGAGCGTGCCGGTTCTCGATGTGCGGATCGGCGAAAACACCCTGAACGGCGCGTTTGAATTCACCAGCGATTTTCTGCCGAAAGGGTCGATCTCCTTCGACTTCCCCGATGTGGCGCTGCTGGCCGCAATGGCCGGCGAAAAAGCCTCCGGCGATCTCGCCGGCTCGGCAACCATAGCAAGCGACGGCGGCCAGACCTCCCTCGCCCTGAAGGCAAGCGGCTCCGGCATCAGGCGCGGCGACTTCGTCATCACCCGACCGGTCGCCGATATCACCATCGCCGACCTCAAGGCGCTGGCCGTCAAGGGCAATTTGTCGGTCGAGACATTCGCGTCGGGGCAGAACCGCGTCAGCGACCTGAAGCTCGATTTCGCCCAGCAGGCTGAGACGACCGATGTGACGCTCGACGGCACCTATGACGGCGCGCCGCTTTCCCTGCGCGCTGCCATCCGCACCGGTGCCGGCAAGACTGTGGTCGATCTCCAGTCCTTTTCCGCCGCACCACGGAAAATACCGGTGAAGCTGTCGGCTCCGACGACCATTTCCATCACCAACGGAACGGTCAGCATCGAGGGACTGGCCATCGCCGCATCCGGCGGTTCGATCACCGCGACCGGGACGATCGGCGAAAGACTGGATATCGACGCCACCCTCAAGGCTCTTCCCGCCGAGCTGGCCAATGGTTTTGCGCCGGCTCTTGGCGCCGGTGGCTCCATCAGCGGCACGCTCGATGTGACGGGCAGTCCATCGGCTCCGGTCGTCGGCTATGATCTGCGCTGGGCCGATGCCATGGTGGCGCAAACCCGCTCCGCCGGCATTGGTTCGCTCGACATCGGCGCCAGGGGCAGGTTCGCCGATAACAGCGTGACGGTGGATACCACGATCAGCGGCGGCGGCGGCCTTTCCTTCACCGGCAACGGCAGGGTTGGCCTGGGCGGCGACAGGCCGATCGACATGAAACTTTCAGGCGACCTGCCCTTCGCACTGGCAGCCGGCCTGCTTTCACAGCAGGGCTTCACCCTGACCGGCGCCGCCGATGTCGATCTCTCGATCACCGGCTCCGCCTCGGCACCCAGGATCGCCGGAACGATCTCCACTGCGGGTGCCCGCTTCGTCGATGTCCGGCACAATCTGGCCCTCACCGGACTTGCCGGCACCGTCGTGCTGGATGGACAGACGGCAACCATCCGCAGCCTGTCGGGCAGGTTCGCCAGTGGCGGCTCCGTCACGGTCGGCGGCACGATCGGCATAGCTCCCGGTTCGGGCTACCCCGCCGATCTGACGATCCGCCTCGACAGCGCCACCTATGCCGATGGCAGCCTGTTCACCGCCAATCTCGACGGCACGCTGACGCTGACCGGCTCGCTTACCGCAACGCCGGTGTTGGGCGGAAAAGTCACCATCGAGCGGGCAGCGATCACCATACCGGAGAAACTTCCCGCCTCGCTGTCGGAGATCAACATCAAGCACAGGAACGCGCCGCCCGCCGTGCTGCGGATGCAGGCGAATATCCGCGGGGATACGCCGAGCAGCGGCGGCGCCAAGAGCGGCGGCATCGGCTTCGATCTGGCCGTTAGCGCACCGTCGCAATTGTTCGTGCGCGGTCGTGGCATCGATGCGGAGCTGGGCGGCGACCTGGTCATCCGGGGTACGGCGGCACAGCCGGTCGTTTCGGGCGCCTTCGAGATGCGTCGCGGGCGGCTGGAAATCCTCGGAAAACGCCTGAACTTTACCGAGGGCACGATCTCCTTCGGCGGAAATCTGACCCCGACGCTCGACCTCGACGCCACCTCTACCGCCGGCTCGACGACGATCACCGTCAATGTCGCCGGCCCCGCCAACAATCCGGCGGTCACCTTCAGTTCGTCGCCCGCCCTGCCGCAGGATGAAATCCTGGCACAGCTGATCTTCAACCGGTCGCTGTCCAGGCTCTCCGCCTTGCAGGTCGCGCAATTGGCAAGCGCCGTCAGCCAGCTTGCCGGCGGCGGCTCCAATTCGCTTCTCGACGGATTGCGCAACCAGCTCGGCGTCGACGATCTCGACATCTCCACCGACGCCACTGGCGGCGCCACGGTAACCGCCGGCAAATATCTGAACGACCGCACCTATCTGGAGCTGCAGTCCGGCTCGGAAGCCGGGGGCGGCAAGGCGATCATCAATCTCGATGTCGGCCGTGGCATAAAATTGCGCGGCGAAGCCGGCAGCGATGGTGCAGGCGGCGGCATCTTCTACGAAAAGGAATATTGACCCCGCAATTATGACGACCGGGTCAATAGGCGGCGTGTCAGAGCGCCGCCGAGATCTTGCTGGTCTTCAGGAGGATATTGGTTTCCGTCAGGTTGATGCCGTCGATCAGCCGGATGCGGCGCAGCGTCTCGTCGAAACTGCCAAGGTCCTTGTCCTCCAGCTCGGCGATGAAATCCCAGCGGCCATTGGTCGAATGCAGGGCCCGCACCTGCGGCAAGCCGCGCATCTGGGCGGCCACACGATCGGCCATCTTTCCATGAACCTCGATCATGACGATCGCCCGCACGCCGCTGCCGGCAAGCTCGGCGCCGGTGCGGATCGTGAAGGCGGCGATCGTGCCGGACGAAACCAGCCGGTCGATGCGCGCCGCCACCGTCGCCCGCGATGCCCCGGTCGAGGCGGCAAGCGAGGAGACCGGCGTGCGGGCATTGTGCCTGAGGGCACTGATCAGGGCATGGTCGAGATCATCCAGGCTTATCACAATGGCTATCCACGCTTCTCATAATGTCGATAATCACCGCCTATCTGCCAGTTTTCCATCTATTTGCCAACATCTGAAACCGCGATACTCCCGCCATAAACCGGGCAAACCGGCATCACGCACCTTGCGGGGAAATCCATGGCTGACAACAAGAAGAACATCGCGCTGATCGGCGCTCCGCTCGAAGAGGGCAGCGGCCGGCGCGGCGCGGCGATGGGGCCGATGGCCCTGCGCATCGCCGGCATCGACACGATCCTCGCCGCCCTTGGCCACAGCATCGCGGATGACGGCGACCTCGAACCCATTCCGGCCCGCGACCTTGCCAACCATCCCGGCGCCAACAATCTGCAGGTCGTGGCGGCGATGACCCGCGCGCTCGATGGTGCCGTTCATGACGCAGCCCGCAGCGGCAAGTTCCCGCTCATCCTTGGCGGTGATCACGCGCTCTCCATGGGTTCGGTCTCCGGCATGGCGCGTTATGCAGCCGAACAGGGACGCCCGCTTTTCGTGCTCTGGCTCGATGCGCACGCGGATTTCAATTCGCCGTCAACATCGCCCTCCGGCAATATGCACGGCATGCCCGTCGCCTTTTTCTGCGGCCAGGCGGAATTCGCGCCCATCCTCGATGCCAACCGCCCCTTTGTCGATCCGAAGCATGTTTTCCAGGTCGGCATCCGTTCGGTCGATGACCGCGAGCGCGAGGAAATTGCCGCGCATGGCGTCAATGTCTACGACATGCGCGCCATAGACGAGACCGGCATGGCCCATATCATGCACGAGATCATCGCCACCATCAAAGCGGCGAACGGCCTCCTGCATGTCAGCCTCGACGTCGATTTCCTCGATCCGGAACTCGCCCCCGGTGTCGGCACCACGGTGCCCGGCGGCGCCACCTTCCGCGAGGCGCATCTGATCATGGAACTGCTCTGCGACAGCGGCCTGGTGTCCTCGCTCGATCTCGTCGAACTCAATCCCTTCCTCGACGATCGCGGCAAGAGCGCCCGTATTCTGGTGGAACTGACCGCAAGCCTGTTCGGGCGCCGTGTCCTCGACCGCCCCACCCGCAGCGCCTGATCCCGCCCGAGCCACCGGAGAACCCGCATGAACACCACCAGTGCATTGATCGAGACCGAATACCGGTTGGGCGCCCATAATTACAAGCCAATCGACGTGGTGCTGTCGCGCGGCGAGGGCGTCTATGTCTGGGACCTCGACGGCAACCGTTATCTCGACTGCCTGTCGGCCTATTCCGCCGTCAACCAGGGGCACTGCCATCCAAGAATCCTCGAAGCGATGATGCAACAGGCCCAGAAGCTGACGCTGACCTCGCGCGCCTTCCGCAACGACCAGTTGGCGCATTTCTACGAGGAACTGGCGGCCCTCACCGGCAGCCACAAGATCCTGCCGATGAATTCGGGCGCGGAAGCCGTGGAAACCGCGTTGAAGGCGGTGCGCAAATGGGGCTATGAGGTCAAGGGCGTGGCGGAAGACAGCGCCGAGATCATCGTCTGCTCGAATAATTTCCACGGCCGCACCATGGGTATTGTCGGTTTCTCCACGGATCCGGACGCTCGCACGGGCTTCGGCCCCTTCGCGCCCGGTTTCAAGACCGTGCCCTTCGGCGATATCGAGGCCTTCCGCGCCGCGATCAACAACAACACCGTCGCCTTCCTGATCGAGCCGATTCAGGGCGAGGCCGGGGTGCTGATCCCGCCGCAGGGCTATTTCCCTGAGGTCCGCGCCCTCTGCTCCAGGCACGGCATCACGCTGATCCTCGATGAGATCCAGACCGGCCTTGGCCGTACCGGCAAGCTCCTGGCCGAAGAGCACGAGGGCATCGAAGCCGATGTGACGCTGATCGGCAAGGCGCTGTCCGGCGGCTTCTATCCGGTCTCGGCCGTACTTTCCAATTCCGAAGTGCTCGGCGTTCTGCAGCCTGGCCAGCATGGCTCGACATTCGGCGGCAATCCGCTCGCCTGTGCCATTGCCCGCGCCGCGCTGAAGGTTCTGACCGAGGAGGACATGATCGGAAATTCCGCCCGCATGGGCGACCGTTTCCAGACGGGCCTGAAGGATATCCGCTCCAATATCATCAAGGAGGTCCGCGGCCGCGGGCTGATGCTGGCGGTGGAACTGGTCCCGGAAGCCGGCGGCGCCCGCCAATATTGCGAAGCCCTGAAACAGCGCGGCATCCTTGCCAAGGATACCCATGGCGACACGATCCGCATCGCCCCGCCGCTGGTGATCACCGAAGGCCAGGTCGATTGGGCCGTCGAACAGTTCGCGGCCGTGCTTGCCTCAGCTTAATTTTCCCCTGCACCGGCCGGCGAAAGGCCGGTGCAACTTTGCCCGCGCTGAAAAAGCATCTCTTAACGATTTTTGATATAAGCTTCTTTTCGGGGCGCAAACGGCCATTCGCCGTGCATGACGCATCGCCCGGGCCCGGATGTAGCCGGCATTCCAGACACTCTATCTGACGTGGCAAGGCACGGGACAAAACGTTCCGATGCTGCATGCAGCGAAGGAACATCGTCGCGCTGCGCGGCAGAACGCCCGGCCGAAAGCCGCAACGGGAAGGAAAAGAAGATGACCACTGCATTGAAAATGGCGGGTTTCGACGGCGAGACGCTGGAGATCATCGCCTTTCGCCTTCACGATCAGGAATTCTGCGTCAAGACGACGACCATTCGCGAAATCCGCGGCTGGGCCCCCTCGACGCCGATCCCGCACTCGCCGGCCGAGGTTCTCGGCGTCATGAACCTGCGCGGCACCGTCATTCCAATCATCGACCTTGCCCACAAACTCGGCATGAAAAGCACGGTTGCCAACGAGCGCAGCGCCATCGTCGTCGCCGAAGTCCATAATATGGTCATCGGCCTCGTCGTCGACCGGGTATCCGATATTCTCACCGTGCAGGGCAACCAGGTGCAGCCGGTTCCGGAAATCACCACCTCCTTCGACAAGAGCTATGCCGAGGGCATCATCGCCAACGAGACCGGCATGATCTGCTTCCTCAATCTGGCCCGCATGTTCAAGGACCGCGAGATGGACGATATCGCCGCCTGAGCGCGCGAAATATCCGATCGAGGGCGGCCAAATGGCCGCCCTTTTCGTTTGCGCCACCGACTGCCCGGAGCGCGTACCTCCCAGCGGCGGAAGTTTCACGGCAAGCGCCTGCGGACGGAACAAAGCCTTCATCAAACGGTTATCCCGCAGTAACGTTTTCACGGAGGTTGTTTGTCATGGAAGTAATCGGCACGCAGGTGCTCCCGGAGCCTTCATCCGGCAGAATGACCGTCGAATTCGTCGGCGAAGGCGGCGATGTGATTTCCGTTCAGATGCAGAACACCGATGACAGCGATCTCAATCGCCTCAACGCCATCTCCAAGGCCAAGGCGCTGATGATGCAGGTTGCCACATTCCACGCAGAGGAAGACACCATGACCGACAACAGCAACAGCACAAAGGGCCAGCGCGGCGAAGAGTCGCCCGCGGTCGTTTCCTTGAGAAGCGCGCGCAAGGCCCGCGACGAAGGTACGCTCGAGGAAGAGCTCGATGCGGGCCTGGACGGTTCCTTTCCGGCAAGCGATCCGGTCTCCGCCACGGTCAGCACCATCCCGAGCGGGCGCACGGATACCGCGGAAGCCAAGAAGCAATAATACCTCACTCGATGAACCGCCCTCCAAGGGCGGTTCCCTTATGGATTGAAACGATCGCGCCCGACACCTTGACCCTTCGACAGCGCCAGACTACGTCCTACCCATGACAGAGCGCACCGATTTGCCAGAACCTGCCCGCCTGACGCTGGACAGGATTCGCGCCCGGTTGCGCCCGCTCTATCTGGGCACCAGCGCCCGCGCCATCCGTTTCCAGATCGGCATGGCGATCGTCGATCTCGCCATCATCGTGTTTTTCCTGGCCGGCCCATATTTCAGCGCAGGCAGCACCTATCTCGTCATCGACTATGTGATCGCCTTCCTGATCGCCTTCGAACTCGGCGCCCGCGCCCTGATGGCAACCACGATCAAGCGCTGGCTGATGCGGCCGATGACCTGGGTGGATTTCGCCATCCTTGCAACTTTGCTCTTTCCCGCGCAATTTTCCAATTTCGCCTTCCTGCGCGCCTTCCGCATCTGGTCGCTCGGCCAGAGCAAGGTCTTCGCGCTGCTGATCAAGCGGGCGGGATATGGCGAATGGGAAGATGTCATCCGGGCCTGCATCAACTTCTTGACCTTCCTGTTCCTGGTCACGGGCTTCGTCTACACGGCGTTCTTCTACCATCAGGCCGGCGTCGATGGTTTCGTCGATGCGCTCTATTTCACGGTCGCGACCGTGACCACGACGGGTTTTGGCGACATCATCCTGCCTGGCACGCTCGGCAAACTGACCTCGATCGTCACCATGATCTTCGGCATCTCGCTGTTCGTGCGACTCGCCCAGGCGATCGTACGGCCGCACAAGGTGGTCTTCCCCTGCCCGCAATGCGGCCTGCAGCGTCACGAGACCGACGCCGTGCATTGCAAGGCCTGCGGCCATGTCCTCAACATCCCCGACGAGGGCAGCTGACGCCTCCCGATCTGCCCAAATTTGGCATTCACAAGGCGCGGGACAGAATGCTAATATGCATCGGGGACAGGATCGAGGGGGATACAATGCCGCGCGTCGCACAGCTCTATTTTCGCACCGCCATCATTTTTCTGATCGTCGGCATTGCCATGGGCCTCACCATGGCGATCTCACATGATCACAGCGCGATCGGCGCCCATGCTCATGCCAATCTTCTGGGTTGGGCGACCATGGCCATTTTCGGCATCTATCACGCACTGAACCCCGCCAAGGCGGAACGACGGATCGCCTTGATCCAGTATGTGGTCTATACGGCCGGCGTCACCCTGATGGTACCGGCGCTCTATCTCATGCTGACGGGCAATCCTGCCATGGAGCCGGTCGTGGCGATCGCCTCGTTGATCACGGCCGCCGGCGTGCTGATGTTTGCGATGATCGTCTTCAGCAGCGAAACTGTCGCCGCCCGTCCGGCCGCCGCGCAATAGTCGCCTTCGAGCACCCTCATCCGACGGTTCGGCAACGGGCGGAGCTATTCCGACGCAAGCTCCGCTTGGCCACGGGGCGAACAGGAACAGCACCTCCCGTAGAAGCCACCCTGAACGGCCATGATATGGCGAACTGATCATGGCCTGGCCAAATCCGCTTCTTTCGATTTATACCTTGATAGCTTTGGTTTTCCTCGACAGGACCTATCGCGAGGGTAAGGCTGCGGGCGGGAATTGGGACGGAATGCGGCTGCTGGGGCTGGCTTTGTGCCTGTTTTGGCCGGCACTTGTCGGCTATATCGTCTTTGCAGCCTGGCGAGACCGGCGCGCAGGCCTTCCGGTGGAGGCCGGAAGCAGCTGCGGGATCGACGCAAAATGAAACGGACCACGGCGCAATCGGTCCCAGGCAGGGGAAAAGTCCGATGGGGAGCCGCGCAATTTGGGTTTTGGCATGAAGGATGAGCGGAGGCATCGGTCCGGAAAGGCATTTTTTCTTGCCGCCGTCGGACTGGTCTTCGCGGCGATCCTCGCCACCGTGCTGCTTGCCCGCGACCACCAAAACCTCGACCGCCTGCTTGCCTCGCTCGGCTATTCCATCGTTCCGGCGAAAAGCCGGCCGCCGGCGGACGAGGTGAAGATCACCCGCAGCAGAGGGGTCCGCCTGCCGCCGGCGCACTTTGTCTCACCCACTCATCTCTTTGCCGACCTCAAGGCCCCCGAGCAGAATTTCATCCGGCGAATCCGCAGCGACCCGGAGAAACTGTGCGAGCGGCTGGCCGATGGCGGCTTCGGCGAACTGGATTGGACGGTCAGCCGGGCCGACAGGGAGAAATGGGAATGTTCGTCCTTCATCGACATCGGTGAAGAGCCGGACACCCAATCCTCTGTGTTTATCTTCATCAAGGGCGACGAAGAGGATCGCGTCACTTCATTTCGCGTCAAGCTCAATATCGAAAACACGGCCGATACGATCAAGGTCGTCGACCTCGCCGGAAAAGCCGCCAATATCTTTCTGCAGCAGGTGCGCTGGGAAAATTCGAGCGACATCATCGGAAAAATCCACGCGCTCAAGGCTTTCGACATCAGCAGTTTCGGTAGCCGCATCCAGTTCAAGAGGGAATTCGGCGACACGCCGCGCTATAATTTCCTGGCCAACCAGATCGAAAAGCCCCGCGGCAAGACCCCGGCCGACTGGTTCTTCGACCGGACCAGATGGTTTCCACTGACCGATAGCGACGGCGTGCCGATGGTGGACGGCATGATGGCCGGCGAGAATCCGGACGGCTGGTCCCTGGCGCCCCCACCCGGTTCCGCGCCCTGACGGCGCCTGCTGGGGTAGCCCTTCGGCAACCTGCCCAAAAATGAACCATTCGGGACACGGCCGGATTAACCACAAGAAAAAACTGGGCGCTGATGCAGCTTGCCAAAGTCGATTATCTTTAATAAATCATTAATCACTAAAAAATGCTTTTGAACCAAAGAAATTTTTAAAGACACCCGCCCACGGGCAGCGACCAGAACAATAAAATTGTCCGGCGGCGGAAAAATATGATTTTCCGGGAAGAGGCCTGTGGCCGAATTCTCCAGATAATAATGATGCTTGCCATGGTTTGGATGGGCAGGCCTGCATTTTGTTATAGTGTCGGGAGTATTTGAAGAATGACCGAGAAAGTGATTTGGCACCGGCCGACGGTTGCCGGAAGCGGCAAGAACGGGCCGATCAGAACCCTCAACGATAACCTTTCCCCGCCAGGCAGGGACCGTCGGGCCGACGAAACGAATTTCTACATCAATCCGGCAGAAGCCCCCGCCCTTCCCATCCAGTTGAAGCTCAAGCGCGGTGTGGATATGTCCGGCGCCTTCTTCGGCCTTCTCGTCCTGTCGCCTGTCCTGCTGTTCATTGCCTTTCTGATCAAGTTCGAAAGCAGGGGGCCCGTCTTCTTCCGCCAGGTCCGCACCGGTCTCAACGAGGCGCCCTTCGAGATCTTGAAATTCCGCTCGATGTACACCGATCTCTGCGACAATAGCGGCCTGTGCCAGACGACCGACAAGGATCCCCGCATCACACCTCTGGGACGCATCCTGCGCCGGACCAATCTCGACGAACTGCCGCAATTGTGGAACGTGCTGGTCGGCGATATGTCGCTCGTCGGGCCGCGTCCGCACGTGCCCGACATGCTGGCCGCAGGCCGCAGCTATTGCGAACTTGTGCAGGGCTACGAATACCGCCACCTGATGCGGCCGGGGCTCACCGGCCTTGCCCAGGCGCGCGGGCTGCGTGGCCCGACCGGCCATCGCTGGATGGCGATCCGCCGCATCGTCTGCGATGTCGAATATGTCCGCAATTTCTCGCTGCTTCTCGACATGAAGATCATCCTGCGCACCGTCATCAACGAATTGAAGGGCGGCACCGGCCTCTGAGGGGACGATGCCGGCAGCGCATCACAAACATCCCGCTTTTGCAGCGATGACTGACAAAAAAGAACCGCCCGCGGATCTCTCCACGGGCGGTTTTCGTTTTGGAACGCCGGCGCTGCACCGTCGTTGAAACCCGGCGCGCCACGCGGTTATGCGGCGCGCCGGGTTGCTTTTATTGCCAGCTCTTGACCAGTTCGTCGTAATTGACGGTCTGGGGCTTTTCTTTTTCATTCTCGATCTTCAACTGGGGTGCGAGATTGCCGGCCTTGACGGCGTCCGCGTTCCAGTATTCGAGATCGTGTTCCTCGGCGAGCTTCGGACCCATTTCGCCCTGGACACCAGCACGTTCCAGACGCTCCAGAACCTTTTCCTGCTCGGCGCAGAGCGAGTCCATGGCTTCCTGGGCGGTTTTCGCGCCTGAGGAAGCATCACCGATCGCCTGCCACCAAAGCTGGGCCAGTTTCGGATAGTCGGGGATGTTGGTGCCGGTCGGCGACCACTGAACGCGGGCCGGCGAACGGTAGAACTCGATCAGGCCACCGAGCTTCGGCGCGCGGTCCGTGAAGCTCTTGTGCTGGACCGTCGATTCGCGGATCAGCGTCAGGCCGACATGGCTCTTCTTCACATCCACGGTCTTCGAGGTGACGAACTGCGCATAGAGCCAGGCGGCCTTGGCGCGGTCGTCCGGCGTGGACTTGAGCAGCGTCCAGGAACCCACGTCCTGATAGCCGAGCTTCATGCCTTCCTTCCAGTAAACGCCGTGCGGGCTCGGAGCGAAACGCCATTTCGGAGTACCGTCCTCGTTCACGACCGGCAGGCCCTCTTTCACGAAGTCGGCGGTGAAGGCCGTATAGGTGAACATCTGCTGGGCGATTTCGCCTTGCGAGGGAACCGGACCGGATTCCGAGAAGGTCATGCCCTGGGCGGACGCCGGTGCATAGGCCTTCAGCCAATCGAGATATTTCTGGATGGCATAGACCGATGCCGGGCCGTTGGTGTCGCCGCCGCGGGCAACGCAGGAACCGACCGGCTGGGACTTCTCGTTGACCTTGATGCCCCATTCGTCGACCGGAAGGCCGTTCGGCAGGCCCTTGTCGCCATTGCCGGCCATCGACAGCCAGGCATCGGTGAAGCGCCAGCCGAGCGACGGGTCCTTCTTGCCGTAGTCCATGTGACCATAGACCTTCTTGCCGTCGATTTCGCGACCGGTGAAGAATTCGGCAATGTCCTCGTAGGCCGACCAGTTGACCGGAACGCCGAGATCGTAGCCGTACTTCGCCTTGAAGTCCGCCTTGTTCTTCTCGTCGTTGAACCAGTCATACCGGAACCAGTAAAGGTTCGCGAACTGCTGGTCGGGCAGCTGGTAGAGATCGCCGTCCGGAGCGGTGGTGAACTTGGTGCCGATGAAGTCGGCGAGATCGAGACCGGGATTGGTCACGTCCTTGCCTTCGTTTTCCATCCATTTGGTCAGCGAACGGGCCTGCTGGTAGCGCCAATGGGTGCCGATCAGGTCCGAGTCGTTGACATAGGCGTCGTAGACGTTCTCGCCCGACTGCATCTGCGTCTGCAGCTTTTCGACGACGTCGCCTTCGCCGATCAGGTCATGGGTGATCTTGATGCCGGTGATCGCCGTGAAGGCGGGCGCCAGCACCTTGGACTCGTATTCATGCGTGGTGATGGTTTCGGAGACCACCTTGATATCCATGCCGGCGAAAGGCTTCGCCGCATCGATGAACCACTGCATTTCCGCTTCCTGGCCGGCGCGGTCAAGCGTCGACATGTCCCCGATTTCCTTGTCGAGGAACTGCTTGGCCTCGTCCATGCCCGCGAATGCGGAGCCGGTAAAGGCCAGCAGCATGACTGCCGTCGATGTTAGAAGATGCCGTCGCATTATAGTCCTCCCTTAAAGGTTTGCGATTGCAATGGCGGATTGCCTCCCCGGCAGTCCGTTTCAGTAATCTTGCCTCAAACCAGCTTGAAAACGCCGATGGCGTACAGGATGGAAAGCGCAAGAGCCCACCACACATTGGGGCCGACAAGCCCCAACCATGCGAGATGAATGAAGGCGCTGCCGAGCAGCGAAATGAACAGGCGGTCGCCGCGCGTCGTCTCGAAGCGCAGGATGCCGACACGCGGATTGCCGCCGGGCGAGGCATATTCCCAGACCGCCATCAGCGAGAGAAGCGCAAAGATCGTCAGGAAGAACATGGCGGTCGGAAAGGACCAAGCCATCCACCCCCCGTCAACCAGCGTCGAGAACCAGTCGCGCACGCCGTCCTTGACCGGAAGCATCATGAAGAGCGCCCAGGCCACGACGAGATAGACGACGAGGACGGCGACCAGCGCCACCGGCCAGCGATTGTTGCGGTTCGGCAAGGCAGCCATCAGACCCTCCCCAGGGCAAAGCCCTTGGCAATGTAGTTGCGGACGAAATAGATGACGATCGCGCCCGGGATGATGGTGAGCACGCCGGCCGCCGCCAGCACGCCCCAGTCCATGCCCGAGGCCGAGACCGTGCGCGTCATGATGGCCGCGATCGGCTTGGCGTCGGTGGTGGTCAGCGTCCGGGCGATCAGAAGCTCGACCCAGGAAAACATGAAGCAGAAGAAGGCCGCGACCCCGATGCCGCTGGCAATCAGCGGAATATAGATACGCACGAAGAAGCGCGGGAAGGAATAGCCGTCGATATAGGCGGTCTCGTCGATTTCCTTCGGCACGCCCGACATGAAGCCCTCGAGGATCCAGACCGCCAGCGGCACGTTGAACAGGCAGTGCGCAAGCGCCACGGCAATATGCGTGTCGATCAGGCCGAAGGCCGAATAGAGCTGGAAGAAGGGCAGCGCGAAGACCGCCGGCGGTGCCATGCGGTTGGTCAGAAGCCAGAAGAACAGGTGCTTGTCGCCGAGGAACCGGTAGCGCGAAAAGGCATAGGCCGCCGGCAGCGCCACCGAAACAGAGATGACCGTGTTCATCACCACATAGATGATTGAGTTGATATAGCCCTTGTACCAGGACGGATCGGTGAAGATCACGGCGTAGTTGGCCAGCGTCGGATCGTGCGGATAGAGCGAGAAGGCGCCGGTGATCTCGGTGTTCGTCTTGAAGCTCATATTCACCAGCCAGTAGATCGGCAGGAGCAGGAAGAGGATATAGATCGTCGGCACGAGCCAGGAGAGGCTGCGGGTGGATGAAAGGGGTGCAGATTGTGTTGCGGTGGTCATTGCTTTTCCTCCCTCCGGCCGTCAGGTCTTCGCATCACTATTGGTCATCACGGTGTAGAAGATCCATGAGAGCAACAGGATGATCAGGAAGTAGATGAGCGAAAGTGCCGCCGCCGGGCCGAGGTCGAACTGGCCGATGGCCATCTTGACGAGATCGATCGACAGGAATGTGGTGGAATTGCCGGGGCCGCCGCCGGTGACGACGAAGGGCTCGGTGTAGATCATGAAACTGTCCATGAAGCGCAGGAGGAAGGCGATCAGGAGGACGCGCTTCATCTTCGGCAGCTGGATATAGCGAAACACCGACCAGCGCGAGGCGCCGTCGATCTTGGCGGCCTGGTAATAGGCATCCGGGATCGAGACGAGGCCGGCATAGCAGAGCAGCACGACGAGGCTCGTCCAGTGCCAGACATCCATGACGATCAGCGTCACCCAGGCATCGAAGACATTGTTGACATAGTTGTAGTTGATGCCGAGCGCCGCCAGCGTATAGCCGAGCAGGCCGATATCGACGCGCCCGAAAACCTGCCAGATCGTGCCGACCACATTCCACGGAATGAGCAGCGGCAGCGACATCAGGACGAGGCAGACCGGAACCCCGAGCCCCTTTTTCGGCATGTTCAGCGCAATCAGGATGCCGAGCGGAATCTCGATGGCAAGGATGATGGCGGAGAAGGCCAGGTTGCGGGTGAGCGCGTCCCAGAAGCGATCCGACTCCAGGACGTCGCTGAACCAGCTGGTTCCCGCCCAGAAGAACTGGTTGTTGCCGAACGTATCCTGAACCGAGTAATTGACGACGGTCATCAGCGGGATCACCGCCGAAAAGGCGACCAGCACCAGCACCGGCAGGACCATGAACCAGGCCTTGTTGTTCCAGGTCTTTTCCATGATCAGGCCTCCCCTCCTGCCGGCAAGGAATCTGCCACGCGCCAGCTGTCGGCGTAGATATTGATGGCCGCGGGATCGAAACTGATCCTCGGTTCCGCCGGGATTTCGCCGTCCTCGTGCAGGACGATGGCGATCGGCTGGCCAGCAAAGGACGCCCGCACGATCTTCTGCCGGCCGATATCCTCGACCTTGGAAACCGTCACCGGCATGCCCTCGCGGCCGATCCTGATGAATTCGGGGCGAATGCCGAGCTCGGTCTTGGCTCCGGCTGTAAATTTCGGCGCAAAGGACAAGGCGATCTTCTCGCCGTCGAGATCGACCGAGGAGCCATCGATCCTGGCCGGCAGCACGTTCATGCCCGGCGAACCGATGAAATAGCCGACGAATGTATGTTTCGGCCGCTCGAAAAGCTCGGCCGGCGTCCCGATCTGGACGATCTCGCCGTCATACATGACGACGACCTTGTCGGCGAAGGTGAGCGCCTCGGTCTGGTCGTGGGTGACATAGACCATGGTAAAGCCGAACTGCCGGTGCAGCCGCTTCAACTGCGAGCGCAGCACCCATTTCATATGCGGATCGATGACGGTCAGCGGTTCGTCGAACAGGATGGCGCTGACATCGGAGCGCACCAGGCCGCGGCCGAGCGAGATCTTCTGCTTCTGGTCGGCCGTCAGCCCTTGCGCCTTTTTCTTCGCCCGGTCGGAAAGCCCGATCATCTCGAGGATTTCCTTGACCCGGCGATCGACTTCGGTTTCCGGAACACGGCGGTTGCGCAGCGGAAAGGCCAGATTGTCATAGACCGTCATCGTGTCGTAGATGACCGGGAACTGGAACACCTGGGCGATGTTGCGCTCCTGCGTCGACAGGTTGGTAACGTCCTTGCCGTCGAACAGGATACGGCCTTCCGAGGGCTGCAACAGCCCGGAAATGATATTGAGAAGCGTGGTCTTGCCGCAGCCGGACGGACCGAGCAGTGCATAGGCGCCGCCATCGTTCCATTCGTGATGAACCTCCTTCAGCGAATAATCCGAAGGCGATGTCGGGTTCGGCCCGTAGGCATGGCGGATATGGTCGAGATCGATGCGTGCCATGGTTTTCTCCTCACGCCCCCTGCCCGGCCGGGCCGTCATGACCGATCGCTCGCCCATCGGCGGAAAAGACCATCAGGTGGCGGGTATCGACGAACAGGTCGATGGCGGTATTCTCGTCGAGATCGTGGATCCCATGCTCGAGCATGACCCAGCGCGTCCCGGCGCAATCGACATGGATGAAGCTTTCCGATCCGGCGATTTCGGAAATATTGACCCGCGCCTTGAGCATTGCCGCCGTCGCATGCGGGCTGGCAAGCGACAGATGATGCGGATGGAAGGCGACCGTGTACGGCCCGTCGGCAAGCGCCGACAGATGCGAGGGCACCGGAAGCACGGCAACGCCTTCCCGCTCGAAACCGTTGCCCGATTTCACCAGATCGATCGTGTTGAGCGGCGGGTCGGCGAAGGTCTGGGCGGTGACGATATCGGCCGGTTTGCGATAAACCGAAATGGTCGGCCCGAACTGGCTGATGCGGCCCCGGTTCATGGTCGCCGTATGCCCGCCGAGCAGCAGCGCCTCGGTCGGCTCCGTCGTTGCATAGACGAAGATCGAGCCGGCGGCGGCAAAGAGCTTGGGCAGTTCCTCGCGCAGTTCCTCGCGCAGCTTGTAATCGAGATTGGCGAGCGGCTCGTCGAGCAAGACCAGGCTTGCATTCTTGACGATGGCGCGGGCGAGCGCCGTGCGCTGTTGCTGGCCGCCCGACAGGTTGAGCGGCAAGCGCTCCAGATAGGGCGTCAGCTTCATCAGTTCGGCGGCCTTGCGAACCTCGCGATCGATCGTCGCCTTGTCCTTGCCGGAAATACGCATCGGTGAAGCGATATTCTCGTAGACCGTCATCGCCGGATAATTGATGAACTGCTGGTAGACCATGGCGACCGAGCGATCCTGCACGCGCACGCCGGTCACATCCTTGCCATCGAAAATGATGGTGCCGGTCGTCGGCCTGTCGAGACCAGCCATCAGCCGCATCAACGACGTCTTGCCCGACAGCGTCGGGCCGAGAAGCACATTGAGCGAGCCCCGCTGCAGCACAAGATCGGTCGGATAGATATGCGTTTCCGCACCGACCACCTTGGTTATGTTTTTCAGTTCAAGCATTCCTAAGGCTTC
Organism: Rhizobium sp. Root482; assembly: GCF_001426565.1. Classification (GTDB taxonomy): domain Bacteria; phylum Pseudomonadota; class Alphaproteobacteria; order Rhizobiales; family Rhizobiaceae; genus Pararhizobium. The sequence continues at coordinate 40,351 of NZ_LMFA01000003.1, forward strand.
CTCCCAGCCATCGGCGGCGCCACGCGGGCGCTGCCCTCAGGCGACGTTGCGGATGGTCTCCCGCATATAATCCTCCAACCCGGCAGCCTCTGCCTGGGTCAATGTCAGTCCGAGCTTGGTGCGCCGCCACAGAATGTCCTCGGCGCGGCGCGCCCATTCCTGGCCGATCAGCCACTGCACTTCGCGCTCGTAGAGATCAGCGCCGAAATGCCGCCCCAGATCCTCGACCTTGACGGCACCACCTAGCAACTCGGCGGCGAGTGTCCCGTAGAGCCTGACCAGCCGGCGCGCATGGCGGTCGGCAAGAAACGGATAGCGAGACGTCAGCTTCGACACTTCGGCGTCGTAGCCGGTGGCCGGAAAATCGCCGCCCGGCAACACGCTTTTCGCCGTCCAGGGCTGACCCTTGCCGCCGATCACGCCGGCGATCTTTTCCAGCGCATGCTCGGCCAGCCGGCGATAGGTGGTCAGCTTGCCGCCGAAGACGTTGAGCAGCGGCGCCTCGCCGCCATCGCCATCCACCTTCAGCACATAGTCGCGCGTGGCTTCCTGCGCCTTGGAGGCGCCGTCGTCGAACAGCGGCCGCACGCCCGAATAGGTCCAGACCACATCGTCACGCGTCACCGGCTCGGCGAAATATTCGCTTGCAGCGGCGCAGAGATAGTCGATCTCCCCTTCGGTGATCTGGATATCCTTGGGATCGCCGGTGAAATCCCTGTCGGTCGTGCCGATCAGAGTGAAATCCGTCTCGTAGGGAATGGCGAAGATGATGCGATTGTCGGGATTCTGGAAGAAATAGGCGCGCTCGCCCTCGAATTTCTTCCTCACGACGATATGGCTGCCCTGCACCAGCCGCACATTATGAACATTGTTCTTGCGCACCGCATGGGACAGGACCACGTCCACCCAGGGGCCGGCGGCATTGACCAGCATGCGCGCCCGAAACAGGCTGACAGTGCCGGTCGCGACATCCTCGACCTTCACCAACCAGAGATCACCTTCACGCTCCGCCGACAGGACCTTGGCGCGGGTCATGACGCGCGCGCCCTTCAAGGCGGCGTCGCGGGCGTTGAGGATGACGAGGCGGGCATCATCCACCCAGCCGTCGGAATATTCGAAGGCCTTGGTGAACAAAGCCTTCAGCGGCCTGGCGGCGGGATCGCGGCGCATGTCGAGCGTGCGGGTGGGCGGCAGGAGCTTGCGGCCGCCGATATGGTCATAGAGGAAGAGGCCGAGCCGGATCAGCCAGGCCGGACGAATGCCGCCCTTGTGGAAAGGCAGTACGAAGCGCATCGGCCAGATGATGTGCGGCGCCATCGCCCAGAGCACTTCACGCTCCATCAGCGATTCGCGCACCAGCCGGAATTCGTAATGTTCGAGATAGCGCAATCCGCCATGGATGAGCTTGGTAGCGCGCGAGGACGTACCGGAAGCGAAATCGTCCATTTCGGCCAGCGCCACCGAATATCCGCGGCCGACGGCATCCCTTGCGATGCCGCATCCATTGATGCCGCCACCGATCACGAAGATGTCGATTACGTCCTGCGTAGGCACTGCTTCCCCTCCCATTTCGCAATGCACAATCCTGCGCATTTGCGAAAGCCAAAATAATTAAAACGAAAATATTTCGAATGTCAAATGAATGTTTTAAGAAAGCTGGAAGCGAAAAACCGGTCCACTTCAAACGGCCGTCTCGATCAGCCGGACATCCTGCTCCTGGCAGATCGTCCGCACATTTTCGACCGGACAGCGATCGGTAATGAAGCTGTGAACCTGGGTGATATGGCCGATCCGGACCGGCGCCGTGCGTTCGAATTTGGTGGAATCGGAGACCAGGATCACATGACGGGCATTGGCGATGATCGCCTGCGCCACCTTCACTTCGCGATAGTCGAAATCGAGCAGCGCACCGTCATGATCGATCGCCGAGGCGCCGATGACGGCGTAATCCACCTTGAACTGGCGAATGAAATCCACCGCCGCCTCGCCGACGATGCCGCCGTCCGCGCCGCGAACCACGCCGCCGGCGATCACCACCTCGATCGAGGGGAAGACCCGCAACCGATTGGCGACATTGATATTATTGGTAATCACCATCAGTTCGGTATGATCGAGAAGCGCCTCGCCAACGGCTTCCGTGGTGGTGCCGATATTGATGAACAGCGAAGAATTATTGGGGATCATGGCGGCCGCGGCCTGCCCGATCGCCTGTTTTTCTAGGGCGGCGATCGACCGGCGCGCCTCGTATTTCACATTCTCATTGCCGCGCGGAAAGATCGCGCCGCCATGAATGCGCGTCAGCGCCCGGCCGTCGCACAGGTCGTTCAGATCCTTGCGGATGGTCTGCGGCGTCACCGAAAAGCGGGCCGCCAGTTCGTCGACGAGAACCCGGCCTTCCGTCTTGGCAAGCTCGAGGATTTCCGATTGGCGGCCGGTCAGATAGATCAATGTCTTTCCCTCTTGGTTTCGTTTTTCTTCATAATATGCGAAAACGAAAGCAAGGCAAATTCATAAACACGGATCGCTGCCGCAAATGAACGCGGGAAAAATGCGGCGGCGACCGACAGTGACAAAGCGGCCATGGGCTGCCGGGAGGTAGGGAATGTTTCACCCATCATCGTTCAGGGACAGGAAGATCGTCGTCACCGGCGCCGGCCGTGGCATCGGGCTGGAAGTGGCGCGGCAGTTTCTTGCCTGCGGCGCAACCGTCTTCCTGCATGGCGGGCGGGCGCCGCAAGCCGCCCTGCCGGATTTTCTCGAGGCCCCCCTTGCCGAAGGCCGCGCCTTTCTTTCCCATGCGGACTTCCTGGCCGAAGGCGGCGTCGAAACGCTCGCCTCCGACATCGCCACGGCCTTCGAGGCGGTCGATGTGCTCGTCAACAATGCCGGCACCATGTTCGGCCGCTATCCGGCAGCCGAACTGACCGACCAGCAATATGAAACGGTGGTGCGGCTGAACCAGACCTCGGTCGTCCAGACCACCCGGGCGCTGCTGCCGCTGCTGCGGCGCGGCCAGAACCCGGCTATCGTCAACACCGTCTCGATCTCGGCAGTGACCGGCGGCAGTCCCGGCTCGTCGATCTATTCGGCCACCAAGGCCTTCGTCTCCACCTATTCGAAGGCGCTTGCCCGCGAACTGGCGCCCGAAGGCATAAGGGTCAATTGTGTCTCCCCCGGCACCATCGCCACCGATTTCCACGATCGCTATTCCTCCCCCGAAAAACTGGAGGCCACCCGCAAATCCATCCCGCTGCAGAGGCTCGGCACCGCACAGGATTGCGCGCCGGCCTATTTGTTTCTCGCTTCGGACGCGCTCTCCGGCTACATCACCGGACAGGTGCTGGAAGTGAACGGCGGGCAATTGATCTGCTGACATGCCTGGCAGGGTGACGACCGGGAGGGCGCCCAAGTGATCGACAAGCTTGAATTCTTCATCGCACTTGCCCAGGAGCGGCATTTCGGCCGCGCCGCCGAACAATGCGGCATTACCCAGCCGACGCTTTCGGCGGCGATCCGGCAGCTGGAGGACCAGCTCGGCGTCATGCTGGTCAGCCGCGGCTCGCGCTACCAGGGGCTGACGCCGGAAGGCCAGCGCGTGCTCGAATGGGCGCGCCGCATCGTCGGCGATACCCGCACCATGCGCGAGGAGATGCGCGCCGCCCGGCGCGGCCTGGTCGGCCATATCCGGCTGGCGGCGGTGCCGACGACGCTCGCCATGGTGCCGCGCCTGACGGCGCCTTTCCAGGAAAAGCACCCTGAAGTGACCTTCTCCGTCCTGTCCACCACCTCGCTGAAAATCCTCGGCCTCTTGGAAAATCTCGAGATCGACGCCGGCCTCACCTATCTGGAGAACGAGCCACTCGGCCGGGTCACCAGCGTGCCCCTGCAGGTCGAGCGCTACCATCTGGTGACGGCTGTCGGCACCGAACTGGCGGAACGCGAAAGCGTCACCTGGAAGGAAGTCGGCAGTGTTCGGCTTTGTCTATTGATGGCCGACATGCAGAACCGCAGGATCATCAACCAGCATTTCGCGGAAGCCGGCGTGACAGTCGCACCGACGCTCGAATCCAATTCGATGATCGTGCTTTTCTCGCATATCCGCACCGGCCACTGGGCCAGCATCATGCCCTATAACGTCGGGAAATCATTTGGTTTTCACAACGAAGTCAAGCTGATACCGATCGTCGAGCCGGATGCCCGCCACACGGTCGGCCTGGTCGCCACGCATCGCGAGCCTTTCACGCCGCTGGTATCGGCGCTTTTGCATGAGGCCCGCATCCTGGCCGAGACCCAGGCGTTCTGATAGAAAAAATCTATCGCTCAACGAAACACGCGTATTGACCGCCCTTCTGATGGCTGCAAAGCTCCATTCCATGCGCCAGGCCCAAGGGAAAAGCCTGCGGCGAGCGGGTGGATGGCCTGGAGGAGTGCCGGCCACGGCCCGCGCCGGAAGCCCGTTGCATGGCGCGGAGATTCGGGAGGTCTGCCGGTGAACCAGCACATATCAAGCCTCGATATCAGCGCACGGACGCTCGATATCGTCAGCGAAATGAAATCGCTCGAAGGGCCGCTGCTGCCGATCCTGCACGCGATCCAGGCCGAGTTTGGCCATGTGCCGCAGGAAATCCTGCCGCTCATCGCCCGCGAACTGAACCTGTCGCGCGCCGAGGTCCATGGCGTCGTCACCTTCTATCATGATTATCGCAACCACCCCGCCGGGCGTCACGTGCTGAAACTCTGTCGCGCCGAAGCCTGCCAGTCCATGGGCGGCGATCACCTTGCCGAGCGCGTGAAAACCCTGCTCGGCATCGATTTCCACCAGACGACGCTGGATGGCGCTGTGACGCTGGAACCGGTCTATTGTCTCGGGCTCTGTTCCGCCGCGCCGTCCGCGATGCTCGACGGCGCAGTGCACGGGCGACTGGATGCCGACGCGGTCGACGCGCTGGTGGCGGAGGTGCGGGCATGACGGTCAGGATTTTCGTTCCGAGGGATGCGGCCGCACTGGCGGTGGGCGCCGAGCGCGTGGCGGAACGCCTCGCAAGCGAGATCGAGGCACGCGGTCTCGATGCGACGATCGTGCGCAACGGCTCGCGCGGCCTGCACTGGCTGGAGCCGATGATCGAGGTCGACACTGCCGAGGGCCGGATCGCCTATGGTCCGGTCAGGCCGTCGGACGTCGCAGCATTGCTCGACGCCGGCCTCGCCAATGGCGGCAATCACCCGCTCTGTCTTGGAAAGACCGAGGACCTGCCCTTCCTGAAAAGCCAGACGCGTCTGACCTTTGCCCGCTGCGGCATCGTCGATCCGCTGTCACTGGCCGATTATCGCGCCCATGACGGGTTGAAGGGCCTGCAAAAGGCCGTGGCCATGGCGCCCGCCGATGTCGTCGCCCAGGTCACCGAAAGCGGCCTGCGCGGCCGCGGCGGCGCCGGCTTCCCGACCGGCATCAAATGGAAGACCGTGCTCGATACAGCGGATGAGCGCAAATATATCGTCTGCAATGCCGACGAAGGCGATAGCGGCACCTTTGCCGACCGGATGATCATGGAGGGCGACCCCTTCGTCGTCATCGAGGGCATGGCGATCGCCGGGCTCGCGACCGGCGCCACAAAGGGTTTTGTCTATATCCGCTCGGAATATCCGCATGCGATCGAGACGATGACGCAAGCCGTCGGGATCGCCCGCGCCGCTGGCATTCTCGGCGCCTCCGTGCTCGGCTCGGCCCGGGGCTTCGACATCGAAATCCGTACCGGCGCCGGCGCCTATGTCTGCGGCGAGGAAACGGCACTCCTCAACAGCCTGGAAGGCAAGCGCGGCGTCGTGCGCGCCAAGCCGCCGCTTCCCGCCCACAAGGGCCTGTTCGGCCGTCCGACGGTGATCAACAATGTCATCTCGCTCGCCTCCGTGCCGATCATCATGGACAAGGGCGCCGCCTACTACCGCGATTTCGGCATGGGCCGCTCGCGCGGCACCATCCCCATCCAGATCGCCGGCAATGTTAGGCATGGCGGTCTCTACGAGGTCGCCTTCGGCCTGACGCTCGGCGAGATCGTCGACCGGATCGGCGGCGGCACGGCAACGGGCCGGCCGGTAAAGGCCGTTCAGGTCGGCGGCCCGCTCGGTGCCTATTTCCCGCCGGCGCTGTTCGATACGCCCTTCGACTACGAAGCCTTCGCCGCCCGCGACGGTCTCATCGGCCATGCCGGCATCGTAGTCTTCGACGACAGCGCCGACATGCTGAAACAGGCCCGCTTCGCCATGGAATTCTGCGCCGTCGAAAGCTGCGGCAAATGCACCCCCTGCCGCATCGGCTCGACCCGCGGCGTCGAGGTGATCGACAAGGTCGCCGAAGGGATCGAGCCCGAGCAGAACCTCGCTCTGCTGTCCGACCTCTGCAACACGATGAAATTCGGCTCGCTCTGCGCGCTCGGCGGCTTCACCCCCTATCCGGTCATGAGCGCCGTCACCCATTTCCCCGACGATTTCCGCCCGGCACCCTTGGTGGAGGCGGCGGAATGATGGACCGATTTTTAACAGAATTGCCCCTCACCCTAGCCCTCTCCCCGCTTGCGGGGAGAGGGGACGACAGAGGTTGCCGCCCGGTCCTTCACCCCGTCTACGGGGAGAAGGTGGCCGACAGGCCGGATGAGGGGCGTGCCTCCTCGCGGATCGCATCCAGTTTTTCGGGAGATACCCATGCCCCTCGTCTCTGAAATCGACTTCGGCACCCCCGCCGCCCGCTCGGAAAAGCTGGTGACGCTGACCATCGATGGTCGCGAGATCACCGTGCCGGAGGGCACCTCGATCATGCGGGCCTCGATGGAGGCCGGCATCGAGATACCGAAGCTCTGCGCCACCGACATGATCGACGCCTTCGGTTCCTGCCGACTCTGTCTGATCGAGATCGACGGCCGCAACGGCACGCCCGCCTCCTGCACGACGCCCGTTGCGCCGGGGATCAGCGTCCATACCCAGACGAGCCGCCTGAAGGATATCCGCAAAGGGGTGATGGAGCTTTATATCTCCGACCATCCGCTCGATTGCCTGACCTGCGCTGCCAATGGCGACTGCGAACTGCAGGACATGGCCGGCGCCGTCGGCCTGCGCGACGTGCGCTACGGCTATGAGGGCGAAAACCATGTGCGTGCCCGCAACAATGGCGAGATCAATGCCAAATGGATGCCGAAGGACGAATCCAATCCCTATTTCACCTTCGACCCCGCCAAATGCATCGTCTGTTCGCGCTGCGTGCGCGCCTGCGAGGAGGTGCAGGGCACCTTTGCGCTGACCATCGAAGGTCGCGGCTTCGGCAGCGTGGTCTCGGCCGGCATGCACGAGGATTTTCTCTCCTCCGAATGCGTCTCCTGCGGCGCCTGCGTCCAGGCCTGCCCGACGGCGACGCTGACGGAAAAATCGGTGATCGAGATCGGCCAGCCTGAACATTCGGTGGTCACCACCTGCGCCTATTGTGGCGTCGGCTGTTCCTTCAAGGCGGAAATGCGCGGCGAGGAACTGATCCGCATGGTGCCGTGGAAGGACGGCCAGGCCAATCGCGGCCATTCCTGCGTCAAGGGCCGCTTCGCCTATGGCTATTCCACCCACAAGGAACGCATCCTCAACCCGATGATCCGCGAAAAGGTCACCGATCCCTGGCGCGAAGTGAGCTGGGAAGAGGCACTTGCCCATACGGCCGGCGAGTTCCGCCGCCTGCAATATCAATATGGCCGCGATTCGGTCGGCGGCATCACCTCGTCGCGCTGCACCAATGAAGAGACCTATCTGGTCCAGAAGCTGGTCCGCGCCGGCTTCGGCAATAACAATGTCGATACCTGCGCCCGCGTCTGCCATTCGCCCACCGGCTATGGCCTCGGCGCCACCTTCGGCACCTCGGCGGGTACCCAGAATTTCGACAGCATCGAGCACAGCGACGTCGTCGTCGTCATCGGCGCCAACCCGACCGATGGCCACCCCGTCTTTGCCTCGCGGCTGAAGAAGCGGCTACGCGAGGGCGCCAGGCTAATCGTCATCGACCCGCGCCGCATCGATCTCGTCTCCTCGCCGCATGTCAAGGCCGCCCATCATCTGCCGCTCAAGCCCGGCACCAATGTCGCGCTGCTGACCGCGCTCGCCCATGTGATCGTTACCGAGGGGCTTTACAACGAAAGCTTCATCCGCGAGCGCTGCGACTGGTCGGAATTCGAGGACTGGGCTGCCTTCGTCTCCGAGCCGCACCACAGCCCGGAAGCGATCGAAGCACTGTGCGGCGTTCCCGCCGAGGAGATCCGCGGTGCCGCCCGCCTCTATGCCACCGGCGGCAATGGCGCGATCTATTACGGCCTTGGCGTCACCGAGCACAGCCAGGGCTCGACCGCTGTCATCGCGATCGCCAATCTGTCCATGGTCACCGGCAATATCGGCCGCCCCGGCGTCGGCGTGAACCCGCTACGTGGCCAGAACAATGTCCAGGGCTCCTGCGACATGGGCTCCTTCCCGCATGAACTGCCGGGCTATCGCCATATCTCCGACGACGCCACCCGCGACATCTTCGAAAAACTGTGGGGCGTGACGATTTCCAACGAGCCTGGCCTGCGTATCAACAACATGCTGGATGCGGCGGTCGATGGCGGCTTCAAGGGGCTCTACATCCAGGGCGAGGATATCCTGCAGTCCGACCCGGACACAAGGCATGTCGCAGCGGGCCTTGCCGCCATGGAATGCGTCGTCGTCCAGGACCTGTTCCTGAACGAGACCGCCAACTACGCCCATGTCTTCCTCCCGGGCTCGACCTTCCTGGAAAAGGACGGCACCTTCACCAATGCCGAACGCCGCATCAACCGCGTCCGCCGGGTCATGACCCCGCGCAACGGCTATGCCGATTGGGAAGTGACCCAGAACCTCGCCAGGGCCATGGGTCTCGACTGGAATTACACCCATCCGAGCCAGATCATGGACGAGATCGCCGCGACGACGCCAAGCTTCGCCATGGTGTCCTACGATTATCTGGAAAGGATGGGCTCGGTGCAGTGGCCGTGCAACGAAAAGGCCCCGCTCGGTTCGCCGATCATGCATATCGACGGCTTCGTGCGTGGCAGGGGCAAGTTCATCCGCACCGAATATGTGGCGACCGACGAGAAGATCGGCCCGCGCTTCCCGCTGCTTCTCACCACCGGCCGCATCCTCTCACAATACAATGTCGGCGCCCAGACACGGCGCACCGACAATGTCGTCTGGCACGAGGAGGATCGGCTGGAGATTCACCCGAACGACGCCGAACTGCGCGGCGTGCGCGATGGCGATTGGGTAAGGCTGTCGAGCCGCGCCGGCGATACGACGCTGAGGGCGCTGGTTACCGATCGCGTCGCGCCGGGGGTCGTCTACACCACCTTCCACCACCCGACGACCCAGGCGAACGTCATCACCACCGATTTTTCCGACTGGGCAACCAATTGCCCGGAATACAAGGTGACCGCCGTGCAGATCTCACCGTCAAACGGTCCGTCGCAATGGCAGATCGATTACGACGAACAAGCCCGCCAATCCCGCCGCATCGCGGGAAAGATGGAGGCCGCGGAGTAAGGCAGTGGCATGATGCATTTGTCGCAAACACCTCTCTCTGTCCCTTCGGGGCATCTCCCCCTCAAGGGCGGAGATTGGATGCGGCGTGGGCGGCATGCTCCCTCTTCTCCCCAGCGGGGAGAAGGTGCCCGAAGGGCGGATGAGGGGGTGGCGCGGCACACTCTGACGTCAGCGCTTATCCTGCCGGCACGCCTGAAGCAGGACCGGAAGACTATCAAAGCTCGCCCAAGCAATCTGGCTTCGCCCCCCTCATCCGGCGCTGCGCGCCACCTTCTCCCCGCTGGGGAGAAGGGAAGGCAGGCATCATGAACTCCTTCCCCCTTACCCGGACCGTGCCCGAGACCGCGCGCCGCAATGGCAGGCTTTCCGCCGGGTCCCGTATCGTGCCGGAAGAGGTGCCGATCGCCTTTTCCTATGGCGGCAGCACCCAGGCGGTGATGATGGCCACCCCCGGCGATCTCGAAGATTTCGCCGTCGGCTTCAGCCTGGCGGAAGGGATCATCGCGGACGCCGCCGAAATCGAGGCGATCGAACCCATCGCCGACGAGCGGGGCATCGACCTGCAGATCACGCTGAAGCACGAGCGCAACGAAGCCCTTGCCGTCCGCCGCCGTCATATGGCCGGGCCGGTCGGTTGCGGCCTCTGCGGCATCGAATCGATCGGCGAGGCCCTGCGCCGCTCGCCCTCGGTCGGTGCCTCGTCACTGCGCCTGTCGCCCCTGGAGGTCGTTGAGGCGGTCGCCCTGCTTGACGGACTTCAGTCGCTGCATGCCGAAACCCGCGCCGTCCATGGCGCCGGCTTTTATGTCCCAGGCCAGGGACTGGTCGCGGTGCGCGAGGATGTCGGCCGTCACAATGCGCTCGACAAGCTGGCCGGCGCCATCGCCCGTGCTCCTGTGGGCGGCACCCGTCATGCAGGGACCACCGGCGCCGTTGTCGTCACCAGCCGCGTCTCGGTCGAGATGGTCCAGAAGACCGCAGTCCTCGGCAGCCCCTTCATCATTGCCATTTCCGCCCCGACCGCGCTCGCCATCCGTACGGCCGATGAGGCCAGCATGACGCTGGTGGCGCTGGTGCGCGGATCGGATTTCGAGATTTTCACGCATCCCCATCGCATTCAAACCGGAGCCGTCGCCGATGTCGCTTGATACCAATGGCAAACTTGTGCGGATGGCGAACCAGATCGCCGTTTTCTTCAAGTCCCAGCCCGAAGCCGAGCGCGCCGAGGGCGTCGCCACCCATATCAACAAGTTCTGGGAGCCGCGCATGCGCCGCGCTTTCTTCGAACTGATCGACAGGGGCGATGCCGGTTTCGATCCCCTTGTCTTGTCGGCCGCCGCCCTGGTCAAGCCGCCCGATTCCGGCTCTGAAGGCGTCGGCACCGGCCGAGAAGCAGTCGCGGGCGCCCCCGGCGGCAAGGGAACGGCAGCCGGCGAATCGCTTTCGGAGCCCAGCATCCCGGAATAAGCTCCCCAATCGACCTTAGCGGTTGATCCGCGTCGACAGGATGATCGACGACAAGGTCTTTTCGACGCCGTCGATCTCGCCAATCCGGTCGATCACCAGATCGAGTTCGCTGATCGAGGACGCAGCGACGATGGCGATCAGATCGAAACTGCCGCTCACCGAATGCAGCATGCGCACATCCTCGATGGCGTGAAGCTCCTGCGTCACCCGCCCGAGCGCCTTGGGCGCCAGCGTGATCAGCACATGCGCCCGCACCAGCCCCTTCTCGAAATCATCCGAAAGCCGCACGCCATAACCGGCGATGATCCCGTCGCGCTCCAACCGCTCGATCTTGGCCTGCACGGTGGTGCGTGAAAGGCCCAGCCGGCGAGCGAGCAGCGCCGTCGGCATGCGGGCATTTTCGCTCAAAATGGCAAGAAGCTGCCGGTCCTTGTCTGCCAACGTCATAATGTTCGCCCTTATCGGCATATTGCCGGCTTCGCACCGTCATTTTAATCGGATCGGCGCTACAGAACAACAGTGAAAACGACGACACTCCATCCATCCGTTTCGTTCAAGGGGAACCAATATGAAGAACATCGTCGTCATCGGCGCCGGCAAGATCGGCTCCACCATCGCCCGGCTTCTCGCTCATTCGGGCGATTACCAGGTCACGCTTGCCGATCGCAGTGCCGAGCAGCTTGCCCAGATCGAAAAGCATGACGCCATCTCGGTTGCGGAAATCGACATTGCCGACAGCGCCGCCATGGTCGGCCTGCTCACCGGCAAGTTCGCGGTCCTGAGTGCCGCCCCCTTCCACCTGACGATCGCGATTGCCGAAGCCGCCTCCAAGGCCGGCGTCCACTATCTCGACCTCACCGAAGACGTCGAATCCACCCGCCGCGTCAAGGCCATCGCCGAAACCGCCAATACCGCCTTCATTCCGCAGTGCGGTCTCGCCCCCGGCTTCATCTCGATCGTCGCCAATGATCTGAGCCGCCGTTTCGATACGCTCGACAGCGTGCGCATGCGCGTCGGCGCCCTGCCGCAATATCCGTCCAACGCGCTCAACTACAACCTGACCTGGAGCACCGACGGCGTCATTAACGAATATATCGAGCCCTGCGAAGCCATCGTCGAAGGCCATCTGACCGAGGTCCCGGCGCTCGAGGAACGCGAGGAATTCTCCCTCGACGGCGTCACCTATGAAGCCTTCAACACGTCCGGCGGCCTCGGCACGCTCTGCGAAACGCTGAAGGGCAAGGTGCGCACGCTGAACTACCGCACCATCCGCTATCCCGGCCATGCCGCAATCATGAAGGCGCTGCTCAACGATCTCGGCCTGCGCCACCGCCGCGAAGTGCTGAAGGATATTTTCGAGAACTCGCTGCCCTCGACCATGCAGGACGTCGTCATCATCTTCGTGACCGTGTCCGGCCGCAAGGATGGCCGCCTGGTCCAGGAAACCTATGCCAACAAGGTCTATGCAGCCGTCGTCGCCGGCCGCATGATGAGCGCCATCCAGATCACCACGGCCTCCAGCATCTGCGCCGTTCTAGACATGCTGGCCAAGGGCGAACTGCCCGCCAAGGGCTTTATCCGCCAGGAAGATATCGACCTTAGCGCCTTCCTCAAGAGCCGCTTCGGCCACCACTACGAACAGAAGTCCTACGCCGACAAGCTGGCCGGCTGATCGAGCCTGTTCGCACATGAAGAAACGCCCGGGACCGAAAAATCCCGGGCGTTTCTTCATGTCGGCCTGTCTGTGTGCGATCCCGGATAAAAACCACCAGCCCAGCCTTGGGCGACTCATTGTCTCCCGCGCATTGCGGGTTACAAGCCAGGAGCTGCGTCGCCGCCGCGATGTCCCTCTTCTCCCCAGCGGGGAGAAGTGCCGAGCGCATGCGAGGCGATGAGGGGGCCGGCGTAGCCGGAGCCTTACTGAGGTAGTCTTGAACCCCCTCATCCGGCCCTTCGGGCCACCTTCTCCCCGCTGGGGAGAAGAGGGAGCGACGGGCATTGGCCCGTCAACCGTCACGTCCGCCCGAACTCGTCGTCCAGCCGGATGATGTCGTCGTCTTCGAGATAGGAGCCGGTCTGCACCTCGATCAGTTCGAGCGCGATCTTGCCGGGATTGGTCAGCCGGTGGACGACGCCTTGCGGGATATAGACGGATTCGTTTTCATGCAGCAGGCGCGTCTGGCCGTCGATCATGATCTCCGCCGTTCCGCGCACGACGATCCAGTGTTCCGAGCGATGATGATGCTTCTGCAGCGAAATCTTGCGGCCGGGCGTGACATGCAGGCGCTTGACCTCGAAGCGCTCGCCGCTCAGCACCGAGGCCACCGCCCCCCAGGGCCGGTAGGAGGTCGGGTGATTCTCCGTCAGCCCCTTCGTCTTTGCCGAGCGCGCCAACTGCTTGACGATCTGGCCGACATTCTGGCTGTCCTCCATCCGGCCGATATAGACCGCATCCTCGCTGGCAATCACCGCCACGTCATCCATCCCCTGGACAGCGACATGGATATCCCGCGACAGGACGAGGGAATTGCGGGTATCGTTGACCGTCGCCTTCTGGCCGACCACATTGCCCGCCTCGTCCTTTTCGCCGATCGCCCAGACGCTGTCCCAGCTGCCGAGATCCGACCAGCTGAAGGCGGATGGCACGACGGCTGCATGCGGCGTATTTTCGAACACGGCGTAATCGACCGAAATATTCGGCGCCTGCGAAAAGGCTTCCTCATCCAGCCGGTCGAAATCGAGGTCGCGCTCGGCCGCCTGGATGGCGCGCTGCGCGGCATCATAGACCGCCGGCGCATAGCGCAGGATTTCCGCCAGGAACTGTCCCACCGGCAGCATGAACATCCCGGAATTCCAGAGATACCGGCCACTCGCCAGCAGCTCCTCGGCCCGCTCCCGATCGGGCTTTTCGACGAAGCGGGCAACGAGATGTGCGCCCGTTTCAAGCGCCTCGCCGGTCTCGATATAGCCATAGCCGGTCGCAGGCTCCGTCGGCTTGATGCCGAAGGTCACCAGCTTGCCGGTCGCGGCGGTCTCGCGCGCCATGTCGATGCAGTCGAAATAATGCGCCCCGGCATCAATCTCATGGTCGGAAGCAAGCACCTGCATGATCGCATCGTCGCCATGCTCGCGCAGCACAACGAAAGCCGCTGCGGCCAGCGCCGGCGCCGTGTTGCGGGCGATCGGCTCGAGCAGGATGCTCGACAGCGGCGCATCGAGCGCGCGCGCCTGCTCGGCGACGATGAAGCGGAATTCGGCATTGGTGACGATAACCGCCGGCGTGTAGCGGCCCTGATCCGAGACCCGCTGCAGGGTCTTCTGGAAAAGCGAATGATCCCCGAGAAACTGCAGGAACTGCTTGGGCGCGGCCGAGCGCGACAGCGGCCAAAGCCGCGTTCCCTTGCCGCCGGCCATGATCACCGGCACGATCTTGGAAGCCATGCTTATCCTCTTCTTTCCCGTCGGGGCGTTTGCCCCGAGTGCCACAATCGGCGACAAGGCCAGCCTAGCGGAAAAGAATGGCAGATAAAATGGCCGGCCGGCCCGTATTTTTATGAAAACAAGACCTTACTGCGCCGACCGCCCGCCCTGCGCGGAGCAAGCGGCCAAAGCACGGCAATAAAAAACCCCGCCGAAGCGGGGTCGCAGCCTGCGGTCTCGCCGTACCGCTCAGGCGGCGACGACGATGCCGTTCAATTGCGTCAGCTCGGCAAGGAACTGCTCGAGCCGCGTCCTGTGCTCGTCATGGTGCGAACCATCCTCAAGCTCGGCGCGGGTCGCTTCGATCCGCTTTTCAAGCGTCGCCAGCGTCAGGTCGCTCACCGGAACGGCGGATTCGGCAAGCAGGGTGCAGCCCGTCGGCAGGATGTCGGCGAAACCACCGAACACCACATAGCGGCTCACCTTGCCGTCGGCCGACTTGACCGTCACAACGCCCGGCTTGATCGTCGTCATCGTCGGCGCATGATTGGCCATGACGGTCATCTCGCCTTCCGTTGCCGGAATGACGACTTCGGTGACGCGCTCGGACAGCAGAAGGCGCTCCGGGGAGACGAGTTCGAAATTGAAATCAGCCATGATCATTCGCTTCTTTTGACGCGACCGGCACACCGCCGGTAGAAAATCAGTTCAGCACGGCCGCACGACGGAGCGCGGCACCGCCTGGGCGGCCGGGGCGCCGGAAGGGCACCCCGAACGCGCATTCATCAAGCGGCTTCGGCAGCCAGCTTCTTGGCCTTCTCGACGGCTTCCTCGATGGAGCCGACCATGTAGAAGGCGGCTTCCGGAAGATGGTCGTATTCGCCGTTGACCAGGCCCTTGAAGCCCTTGATCGTGTCTTCGAGCGCAACCAGCTTGCCCGGCGCACCGGTGAAGACTTCGGCGACGAAGAACGGCTGGGAGAGGAAGCGCTCGATCTTGCGGGCGCGGGCAACCGCGACCTTGTCTTCTTCCGAAAGCTCGTCCATGCCGAGAATGGCGATGATGTCCTGGAGCGACTTGTAGCGCTGCAGGGTCGTCTGCACCTTGCGCGAGACTTCATAGTGCTCTTCGCCGACAACCATCGGGTCGAGCATGCGCGAGGTCGAGTCGAGCGGGTCCACGGCCGGGTAGATACCCTTTTCGGCGATCGAGCGCGACAGAACCGTCGTTGCGTCCAGATGGGCGAACGAGGTTGCCGGCGCCGGGTCGGTCAAGTCGTCGGCCGGAACGTAGATGGCCTGAACCGAGGTGATCGAACCCTTGGTCGTCGTGGTGATGCGTTCCTGCATCTGGCCCATGTCGGTGGCAAGCGTCGGCTGATAACCAACGGCCGAAGGAATACGGCCAAGAAGAGCCGACACTTCGGAGCCCGCCTGGGTGAAGCGGAAGATGTTGTCCACGAAGAACAGAACGTCCTGGCCTTCGTCGCGGAACTGTTCGGCGATCGTGAGACCCGTCAGGGCGACGCGGGCGCGGGCGCCCGGCGGTTCGTTCATCTGGCCGTAAACGAGGGCAGCCTTGGAACCTTCGCCGCCGCCCAGCTTGTTGACGCCGGATTCGATCATTTCGTGGTAGAGGTCGTTGCCTTCGCGGGTCCGTTCACCCACGCCTGCGAAGACCGAGTAACCACCATGCGCCTTGGCGACGTTGTTGATCAGTTCCATGATGAGAACGGTCTTGCCGACGCCGGCGCCGCCGAACAGGCCGATCTTGCCGCCCTTGGCGTAAGGTGCGAGCAGGTCGACGACCTTGATGCCGGTGACGAGGATCTGCGCTTCGGTCGACTGCTCGACGTAGGACGGCGCTTCCTGGTGGATCGAGCGCTTGCCCGACGTGACCAGCGGACCGGCTTCGTCCACCGGCTCGCCGATGACGTTCATGATGCGGCCGAGCGTTTCCAGGCCGACCGGAACGGTGATCGGGGAGCCCGTGTCGGTCACCGGCTGGCCGCGAACCAGACCTTCGGTCGAGTCCATGGCGATGGTGCGCACGGCGTTCTCGCCGAGATGCTGGGCAACTTCGAGAACCAGGCGGTTGCCGTTATTGTCCGTTTCCAGCGCGTTGAGGATCTGCGGAAGCTGGCCTTCCTCGAAGGTCACGTCGACGACGGCGCCGATGACCTGCGTGACGCGACCGACTGCACCCGCCGATGCGATGACCGCGGAGACCTTTGCAGCCGCCGGCTTGCGGGCTGCGGGCTTCTTGACCGCTGCTGTATCTGTGGGGGTAGCTGCCTTAGCCATAATCCTTACCCTCTTTCCGTAACCTTAGAGCGCTTCCGCGCCCGAAATGATTTCAATGAGTTCCTTGGTGATCTGGGCCTGACGCTGACGGTTGTAGGACAGCGTCAGCTTGTTGATCATCTCACCGGCATTGCGCGTGGCGTTGTCCATCGCGCTCATCTTGGCACCCATTTCACCCGCGACGTTTTCGAGCAGAGCCCGGAAAACCTGCACCGAAATGTTGCGCGGAATGAGGTCGCTGAGGATCTCTCCCGCGTCGGGCTCGTATTCGTAGATCGCCGCCGCACCTGCTTCGGTCGATACCGCTTCCGCCGGAGCGGCGGCAGGGATCAGCTGGAGCGCGGTCGGAACCTGGGAGATGACCGACTTGAACTCCGAATAGAACAGCGTGCAGACGTCGAACTCGTCCTTTTCGAACAGGCCGATGATCTTCTTGCCGATCTGGTCGGCATTTTCGAAGCCGATCTTCTTGACTTCGCGCAGGTCGACCCGGTCGATGATCAGCGAGGCGAATTCGCGACGCAGGATATCGAAGCCCTTCTTGCCGACGCAGATGATCTTCACCGTCTTGCCTTCGGCCAGAAGCCTGCGCACATGGTCGCGGGCAAACCGGGCGATCTGGCTGTTGAAGCCGCCGCAAAGGCCGCGTTCCGCAGTGCAGACCACAAGCAGATGCGTCTGGTCGCGGCCGTTGCCGGTCATCAGGCGCGGTGCGCTGTCGTCGGCACCAACGGCCTGGGCGATGTTCGAGAGAACAGCGCTCATCCGCTGGGAATAAGGCCGTGCGGCCTCGGCCGCCTCCTGCGCACGCCGAAGCTTCGCCGCAGCGACCATTTTCATCGCCTTGGTGATCTTCTGCGTCGCCTTGACGGAGGCGATCCTGTTTTTCAGATCCTTAAGTGAAGGCATCCGTTTCCGTCCTAACTGCTACCCGATCAGGCGAAGGATTTCGCGAAGGTGTCGATGGCAGCCTTAAGCTTGCCCTTGACGTCGTCGCTGATGGCCTTGTCCTTGCGGATCGTATCGAGAATGTCCTTGCCCTCGGAGCGCATGTAGGACAGGAGGCCCTGCTCGAAAGCGCCGACCTTGTTGACGGCGATCTTGTCGAGGTAGCCGTTGACGCCGGCGAAGATCACAGCGACCTGTTCTTCCGTCTTCAGCGGCGAGAACTGCGGCTGCTTCAGGAGTTCGGTCAGGCGGGCGCCGCGGTTCAACAGGCGCTGCGTCGCGGCATCGAGGTCCGAGCCGAACTGGGCAAAGGCGGCCATTTCGCGATACTGGGCAAGCTCGCCCTTGATCGAGCCGGCAACCTGCTTCATCGCCTTGATCTGCGCGGCCGAGCCGACGCGCGATACCGACAGGCCGACGTTCACCGCCGGGCGGATGCCCTGGTAGAACAGGTCGGTTTCGAGGAAGATCTGGCCATCGGTGATCGAGATCACGTTGGTCGGGATAAACGCCGAAACGTCGTTGCCCTGCGTTTCGATGACCGGCAGGGCCGTCAGCGAACCGGCGCCATTGTCGTCGGAAAGCTTGGCGGCGCGCTCGAGAAGGCGCGAATGCAGGTAGAAGACGTCGCCCGGATAGGCTTCGCGGCCCGGCGGGCGGCGCAGAAGCAGCGACATCTGGCGATAGGACACGGCCTGCTTGGACAGATCGTCATAGCCGATCAGCGCGTGCATGCCGTTGTCGCGGAAATATTCGCCCATGGCGCAGCCGGCGAACGGCGCGAGATACTGCATCGGAGCCGGATCGGAGGCGGTCGCGGCAACGATGATCGAATATTTCAGTGCGCCGCGCTCTTCGAGCACCTTGACGAACTGGGCAACCGTCGAACGCTTCTGGCCGATCGCGACATAGACGCAATAGAGCTTTTCGGCATCCGGGCCATTGTCGTGAATGGCCTTCTGGTTGAGGATCGTGTCGAGGATGATGGCGGTCTTGCCGGTCTGGCGGTCGCCGATGACCAGCTCGCGCTGGCCGCGGCCGACCGGGATCAGCGCATCGATGGCCTTCAGGCCGGTCGACATCGGCTCATGCACCGACTTGCGCGGGATGATGCCCGGCGCCTTCACGTCGACGCGCGAACGGCGGGTCGCATTGATCGGACCCTTGCCGTCGATCGGATTGCCGAGCGCGTCGACGACGCGGCCGAGCAGTTCCGGACCAACCGGAACGTCAACGATGGCGCCGGTCCGCTTGACGGTGTCGCCTTCCTTGATCTCGCGGTCGGCACCGAAGATGACGACGCCGACATTGTCGGCTTCGAGGTTCAGCGCCATGCCGCGAATTCCACCGGGGAATTCGACCATCTCGCCGGCCTGGACATTGTCCAGACCGTAGACGCGGGCAATACCGTCACCGACGGAGAGCACCTGACCGACTTCGGAGACGACTGCCTCCTGGCCGAAATTTTTGATCTGATCTTTGAGAATTGCGGAAATTTCCGCGGCGCGGATATCCATCAGCCGACCTCTTTCAGTGCAAGCTTAAGGCTCGAAAGCTTTGTGCGAAGGGAAGTGTCAATCTGGCGGGACCCGACCTTGACGATCAGACCACCGAGAAGAGAGGGTTCAACCGTGACGTTGAGCGTCACGTCTTTGCCGGTGACGCTCTTCAGCGCCGCCTTCAATTCGATTTGCTGCGCTTCCGTGAGCGCATGGGCAGAGGCCACCTCGGCGGAAACCTCGCCCCGATGACGGGCGGCGGTTTCGCGATAGGACCTGACGATGCCGGGCACCGCGAAGAGACGGCGATTGCGGGCAACGACCTTCAGGAAATTGCCCGTGAGACCGGTAATGCCGGCGCGCGCGATGATCGCGGAAATGGCCTTGAACTGGTCGTCGGCGGAAAAGACCGGGCTGACGATGAGGCGCTTCAGATCGGCGCTTTCGTCGATCATGCGCTGGAAACTGTCGAGATCGGCACCGACGCTATCGACGGCTCCCGCTTCGAGCGCGAGATCGAAAAGCGAAGACGCGTATCTTTCTGCAACACCGGAAATAAGCTGGGATGTGTCTGCCACGGGCACAAGCTTCTCTTATTTTAATTCAAGAGCGATGTCTGCGGAGAACCGTAAACCCAACATCTTGAATTTGCTGCGATATTTAAGGGCTATTCAGACCAGGCGGCCTGTTTCCCTCACAAGTCGCGGTTCGTCTAGCATAGGATATCTGGACTCGCAACACGCCAACCGCATGAATGCGCCATAAGACCGCATGGTTTGACCGAATTTTGCCAAAAATGGGGTATCAACTAAGGGTGCGAGCCCTTGACCTGCGGCGATCGGGCTCAGACAAATCCGAAGACATAGGCCAGCGGCAGGCCCGCAAGCACGATCTGGACCAGGAGATAGGCCCAGTTGACGAGCGTATTTCCGCCATCCGACAACATCGACAGGATGCGCCCGAAGGCGGCGAGCGCAAAGGCGGCCCCAAGCGCCAGATAGACCATCGGCTGGGCAAGCAACACCGCCGCAAGGCCAAGCCCGAGAGGAAAGCCGCCCATGACGGAGCGCGCCTCCGCATAGCCGCCGCGCCGGCCTTCACGCAGATCGAGCCCCAGCGCCCGAAAGGCGAGACCGGGCGCGAACAGGAAAACAATCCCGATCGCCGCCGTCGCCACGGCCGCGCAGAACGCCAGGAATTCCCCTGTTTCGGTCGGAATATAGAATTCCATGGCACGCCCTCCTTCAGCCTGATTTCCCTGATCTAACCCAACTACGGATGAAAGGGAATCGACAGGCAAGCGGAATTTGGTACCGCCTCACACGCCATTCGAGCGCTTGAGGACTAACAATTGCGTCGTCACCCACCCTCCTCCGTCATCCCTGTGCGTGTCACAGGGATCCAGCCACCGCGCGTCTGCGCGGTGAAAGGACCTTTGGTATCCGATGGTGGCAAGTCTTCAACGCCGCGGACGCGGCGTTGCTGGATCCCCGGAACTCGCTGCGCTCGCACGAGGATGACGGGCGATTTGCCGGCAACAAGAGGAGGTCGCGTCCCTCTCACAGAAAACTCTGCGGATCGATATCAAGCTGCACGTTCACCGACCCGCGCGGCTTCGGGCCGCTCGCCAGCATCGTCTTCACAAAGCCCTGCATGTCGGCATTGCGGCGGCCGTGGACGAGAAGGCGGAAGCGGTGGCGGCCGCGGATCAGCGCCAGCGGCGCCTCGGCCGGGCCGAGAATGCTGATGCCGGTGACCTTCGGCGCCGCCTGCCGCAGGCCGCGCGCATGGGTTTCCGCGTCGGCGCGGGTTTCGGCCGAGACGATGATCGAGGCAAGCCGGCCGAAGGGCGGCAGCAGCGCCTTTTCGCGCTCGCCGATCTCGCGCTCGTAGAAAGCCTGCTGGTCGCCGGAGACGATGGCCTGCATCACCGGATGCTGCGGCTGGTAGGTCTGCAGCAGCCCCAGGCTCTTCAACCCGGTGCGCCCGGCCCGCCCGGTTACCTGGCTGAGCAGCTGGAAGGTGCGCTCGGCGGCACGCGGATCGCCATTGGCAAGGCCGATATCGGCATCGACGATGCCGACCAGCGTCATCATCGGAAAATTATGACCCTTCGCCACCAATTGCGTGCCGACGACGATATCGGCTTCACCCCTGGCAATGGCCTCCAGCTCCAGCCTGAGCCGCTTGACGCCCATCAGGTCGGAGGACAAGACGATGGTGCGTGCATCGGGAAAATGCCGGTCGACCTCCTCGGCGATGCGCTCGACGCCCGGCCCACAGGCGACGAGGTGATCGAAGGTGCCGCATTCCGGGCAGGCTTCCGGCGTCTTCTCGGCATAGCCGCAGTGATGGCACTGGATCTGGCCTCGGAATCGGTGCTCGACCAGCCAGCTGGAGCAGTCCGGGCACTGGAAGCGATGGCCGCAGACCCGGCAGAGCGTCAGCGGCGCATAGCCGCGCCGGTTGAGAAAGAGCAGCGCCTGTTCGCCGCGCCCCACCGTCTTGCCGATCTGGTTCAACAGCACCGGCGACAGGAAGCCGCCTCGTTCCGGCGGATGGCGGCGCATATCGACCACGCCCAGCGTCGGAAGCGCGGCATCGCCAAACCGCGTCGGCAGGTGGATCGGCTTGTAGCGGCCGAGATCGCCGTTTACTCGGCTTTCGACCGAGGGCGTCGCCGAAACGAGCACGATCGGGAAGTCACCGATCCGGGCGCGCACCACCGCCATGTCGCGCGCATTGTAGAAGACCCGGTCCTCCTGCTTGTAGGCCGGGTCATGTTCCTCATCGACGACGATCAGGCCGAGATCCTCGAACGGCAGGAACAGCGCCGAGCGGGCGCCGGCCACCACCCGCACGCCGCCTTCCGTCACCTGCCGCCAGACCTTTTCACGGGTTCTCGGCGCAAGGTCGGAATGCCATTCGGCGGGCTTGGTGCCGAACCGGTCCTGGAAACGCTCCATGAAACTTGCCGTGAGGGCGATTTCCGGCAGGAGGATGAGCACCTGCCTGCCCGCCTTCAGCGTGGCGGCGATCGCCTCGAAATAAACCTCGGTCTTGCCCGAACCAGTAATCCCGTCGATCAGCGAGACGGAAAACCCGCCGTTCTCGACGCTTTCGAGGAGATCGCTGGCCGCCTGTTTCTGCGGCCCTTCCAGCCGGTGCCGGGCAAAATCCGGATCGGGCGGCGCCACCACCGGCGGCGGCGCCATGAACACCGTCTCGAACACACCCTGCTGCGTCAGCCCGTCGATGACGCTGGACGAGGTACCGGCCGCATGCGCAAGACCGGAGCGCGTCCAGGCAAACCCATTGTCGGCCGCCGCGATCACCCGCTCGCGCGCCGAGGTCAGCCGTTCGGGGCGGGCCTCGGTCAGCCGCAGCGCCTCCACCATCGGCTCGGGATCGAAGGCGGCCGGCGCGCGCAGCGCCATGCGGGCAACGAGGCCGGGCGGCGAGACCGTATAGGCCGCCACCCAATCCAGAAAGGCGCGCATATCGCTCGCCAGCGGCGGGCAATCGAAGACACGGGTGATCTCCTTCAGCTTTTTCGGATCGACGCCGTGGTCCTCGCCGTCCCAGACGACGCCCACGACCTGGCGCGGCCCGAGCGGCACCTGAACGATCGAGCCGGGCTCGACCGCCATGCCCTCCGGCACCGCATAGGAATAGGCTTTCGGGGCAGGCATGGGCACCAGAACGGGCACCACCCGGCGGGCGGGCGGGCCGCCAAACAAATCGCTCGAATCTTCAGTCATCGGCCGTGACCTTGCCTTCGCTTTGCTTTAAAGAAAACCCCGAAACAACAAAGCGGCCGCGCGTTCCCCACCCCGCGCGGTGAAAGGGAGAGTTCCATGAAGTTTTTTGTCGATACGGCCGATGTGAATGAAATTCGCGAATTGAACGATCTTGGTTTCGTCGACGGCGTGACGACCAATCCCTCGCTGATCCTGAAGTCCGGCCGCAACATCCTCGAAGTCACCAAGGAAATCTGCGACATCGTCGAAGGGCCGGTCTCGTCGGAAGTCACCGCCACCGAATATGACGCGATCATGAAGGAAGCGGCGGTCATCGCCAAGATCGCCGACAATATCTGCATCAAGCTGCCCTTGACGCTCGATGGCCTGAAAGCCTGCAAGAACCTGTCCTCGGACGGTCACCTCACCAATGTGACGCTCTGCTTCTCGGCCAACCAGGCGCTGCTCGCCGCCCGGGCCGGCGCTACCTTCATCTCGCCCTTCATCGGCCGCCTCGACGATATCGGGCTTGACGGCATGGACCTGATCCAGGAAATCCGCCAGATCTACGACAATTACGGCTTCGAGACCGAAATCCTCGCGGCTTCCGCCCGCACGGTCAACCACATCAAGGCGGCAGCCCTGATCGGCGCCGACGTTGTCACCGCTCCGCCGGCGACCCTCAAAGCCCTCGTCAAGCACCCCCTGACCGACAAGGGCCTGGAAACCTTCCTCGCCGACTGGGCCAAGACCGGCCAGAAGATCGCCTGATCTTTTAAGGATTGGGAATAAACCAAGAGCCCTGCGAGACGATCGCGGGGCTTTTCTTTTTAATCATCATCCTCATCGATCATCCCCGTCAGCCGCATGCCCTCGATCCAGGTCGCGCCATCCTTGCGGATGACCCGCTTCGGGCGCGTGCCGCAGCGCTTCTCAATCTCCGCGCCCAGCAGTTCCGAATGGGTGACAATCCAGATCTGGCTGTCGGCGGAGGCGCTGGCGATCATTTGGGCAAGGGCGGGCAGCATGTCCGGATGCAGGCTGGTTTCCGGTTCGTTGAGCGCGATGAAACGCGGGCGGCGGTAGGAGAGCAGCGCTCCGGCCAGTGCCAGAAACCGCATCTGGCCGTCCGACAGTTCGCGTGGCGAAAACTGGCGCTGCGGAAAGTCCGGGAAGACCAGCGAGAATTCCGCGAACTCCAGGGGATCGGGAACCACAAGACGAGCACCGCCAAAGGCATCGGCAACGGCGCGGTCAAGATCGACCGTATCCTGGCGGGTATGCGCAAGCGTTGCGAAGACGGCGGCAAGATTGGAGCCATCCTCATCCAGCATCGTGGCGGTGACGGCGAGGCAAGGCGAACGCAGCGGCGAATCCCGGTCGGTTCGAAACCCGTGAAAAAAGCGCCAGCCGTCGATCGCGCGACGGAAGGTCCCGATTTCCGGATAGTGGCCGGCATCGCCGAGCAGCGCAATGGCCGTTTCCGAGGTCAGCGCCTGTTCCGGATACTCCTCCATCCGGCCGACGCCATTCCTGACGGAGATCAATGGCCCCTTGCGCTTCATCATCGTCGTCGGGCGTCCGGCGTCCACCCGCAACTCCTCCTCCTTCACCTGTGGCTCGAAGGCGAAACCGGCCGCGTCTATCGGTGGTCTCAACCCGGCCTCCACCCGGTAGTGAAAGCTCAGAGCCCGTTCCTCATCCAGAAGCTCCGCCTCGAGCTTGATGCGGACCGGGTCGCCGCTGCGACGCCTGCCGCTCCACAGGGTCGAGGCCATACCGCCTTCGCGGGCAATCTCGTGGGCAAGCCTGCCGCGCACGGCGGCCTGGATAAGCTGCAAGGCACGATAGAGATTGGACTTGCCGACACCGTTTTCGCCGATGAACAGGTTGACGCCCGCCATGTCCGTTCGAATGGATTTCAGGGACCGATAATTGGCGGCGAACATGGAGCGAATCTGCATGATGCAGATTACCTGATCGTCTCCACGGGCGGAACCGGGTTGCCGAACTGCGCATCGCCGTCCCGCGCCAGGTCGAACACCGTGTGCCTTTCCAGCGCCCGTGTCACCTCCCCCGGATCGCCGTCCAGCGCATCCGGCGAAATGAGGTTGCCGATGGTGAAGTCGAAGCGGTTGCCCTTCTTGTTCAGAAGCTCGTGGAAGACGGTCATGTCGCGCAGTTCGGTCGACCATTTGGCCAGCCAGTAGAACAGGCCGGAATTGCGCGCCGCCATGTGCACCGGCAGGATCGGCAAGTTGTATTTGCGGGCGAAGCTGACGGCCGAGGTCTTCCAGGGGCGCTCGTTGAGCCTGCCATCCGCCCAATAGGCGATGCGGCCGGAGGGAAATAGCACCGTCGCCTTGCCTTCCGAGATCGCCCGGTTGGTCACCTGCAGCGTTTCGCGCGCCTTCAGCTTCGACTTGTGCTCGTCGCGCCATTCCACCGGAATGACCATCTCGACGAAGCGCGGATTGACCCGGATCGCATCGCGATTGGCAAAGAACATCATGTCGGGACGGCGGGCTTTCAGGAGGTCGAAGACGGCGATCCCGTCGGCAATGCCTGTCGGATGGTTGCTGACGAGGAGAAAGCCGCCCTTTTCCGGGATTCGCTCCGGCGCGCGCACGCGGATATCCAGCGACAGGCTTTCGCTCAGATGCTCGAAGGCCTGGAAACCGGGCGCATTGGCAACGGCATCGGCGAATTGGATCGCCTTTCGATAATTCAGCACCGTATAGAGAAGCGGCCGCATCACCGGCCAGAGCGGATGCTTGACGATGCGCTGGCCGCGCTCGGCAATCAGCGTATCGACGATATGACCCGGCTGTCCCTGCGAAACCAGCGCCACCGTCTCGGCGAAATGCGCAAAACCGCTTGCCGGATCCCGTCTTGCCATCACTTCTCCCGCCTCCACGCCCTCAGCTATCGCAGTTCAATATGATCCGAACATGACAAATTCCAAGAGCCGTTAGCAAAAACGAAGGGGCTTTGCGCACAGAATCCCGCTTTGACCAGTGCGGGGCATGCGCGTGAACGAAGTGTTGATCATCGGCCATCCGGAATTGATGCTGGAGCGCCTGCGCTGGCTGGCAAGCCTTGGCGAAGAACGCCGCCTGTCGGACAAGACGGTCGAGGCCTATGAGCGCGATACTCGCCAGTTTCTCCACTTCCTCACCGGCCATCTGGCCGGTCCGGCGCGGCTTTCCGATATCAGCGCCCTCCGCCCCGCAGACCTGCGCGGCTTTCTGGCGTCCCGCCGGAGAGACGGCGCCGGCGCCCGCACGCTGGGGCGCGGCCTGGCCGGCCTGCGCTCCTTCCTGCGGCATCTGGAGAAGAAGGGGCTCGCCAATGCCGCCGGCGCGTCTGCCGTGCGCTCGCCGAAACAGCCGAAATCGCTGCCCAAGCCGCTGACCGATCGCGACGCGCTGATGGTGGTGACGAGCGAGGCGCAGCTGGCCGAGGAGCCCTGGATCGCCGCCCGCAACGCCGCCGTGCTGACCCTGCTCTATGGCTGCGGCCTGCGCATTTCCGAGGCGCTCGATCTCACGCCCTCCGATTTCGCCGACACACCGACGGCGCTGCGCATCCACGGCAAGGGCGGCAAGACCCGCATTGTGCCGCTGATCGCGGCGGCCATCGATGCGGTTCGGGCCTATCAGAAACTCTGCCCCCATCATCTGGAGGGTACTGCCGCGCTGTTTCGCGGCGCCAGGGGCGGCACGCTGCAGCCGGCCATCATCCAGCGCGAAATGCAGAAACTGCGCGGCGCGCTCGGCCTGCCCGATACCGCGACGCCGCATGCGTTGCGCCATTCTTTCGCCACCCATCTTCTGGCCGGCGGCGGCGATCTCCGCACCATCCAGGAATTGCTCGGCCATGCCAGTCTGTCCACCACCCAGGTCTATACCGGCGTCGATTCCGCAAGGCTGCTGGAAATCTACGACCGGGCCCATCCACGCGCCTGAAATTTGCCGGTTAAGGCGCATTAACCAGTTTTGTTAAAGGCGCTGTGAGAGCGCCCGCGCTAGGCTTGGCGCAATAACGATCGCAGACAGGAACGACGATGTTTGACACCGTGGCAAAGCCGGCGCGCAGGCTTGCTGAAAAATTCGGCGACGATCTGCTGGCGCTGGTCGCCACGCTGCATGTGCTCCTGGTGCTCAGCCTCGCCATGGTCCTTTTTTCCGTCTCGCAGTCGCAGGCGGCGGAAGAGAATTGCGGCGGCCGCAACCTGATTGCGGAGATGCGCGCCAATGACCCGGCCCGCCTGGTGGATCTGGAGAAACAGGCCGCCGCCATTCCCAATGGCAAGGGCATTTTCTGGAAGGTCGAAAAACCCGGCATCGCGCCCTCTTATCTGCTCGGCACCATGCATGTCACCGATCCGCGCGTGCTCGCCATGCCCAAGGGTGCCGCAGAGGCCTATGAAGCGGCCCGCACCGTCGTCGTCGAATCCGAGGAAATCATCGACGAACGCAAGGCCGCAGCCGCCGTAATGATGCAGCCGGGCCTGACCATGTTTGCCGACGGCAAGACCATCGGCGATTTCCTGAACGCGCAAGACCGGGAGAAGCTCGATGCCGGCCTGAAGCGACGCGGCATTCCCCTGACTCTGGTTGCCCGGATGAAGCCCTGGATGATCGCCAGCTTCGTCGCCCTGCCGGCCTGCGAACTCACCCGCAAGGCCGCCGGTGCCTCCTTCCTCGACAAGAAGCTGGCCGAGGATGCGCTGGCGCAGGGCAAAAGCCTGAAGGGACTCGAAACCATGGTGGAACAGTTGCAGGCCATGGACGCGCTGCCGGTGAAATTCCACCTGGAAGCCCTGATCGAGACGCTCGACCTCGGCGACACGATCGCCGATGTGATGGCGACGACGACCGACCTCTATCTCGCCGGCGAGATCGGCATGATCATGCCCTTGATGAAGGCGGTGTCGGCGGAGAAATCCGGCGGTGAGGAAGAGGCCGACTATGCCGGCTTCGAACAGCGCATCGTCACCGACCGTAACCGGATCATGGCCAGCCGCGCCCGCCCCATCCTCGACACCGGCGCCGTCTTCATGGCCGTCGGCGCCCTGCACCTGCCGGGCAAGGACGGCGTCATCGAACTCCTCCGCGCCGACGGCTTCACGGTGACCAGCATGACCGCCGCAAACTGAACGGCCCCTTCTCCCCAGCGGGGAGAAGGGAAAAAGCGCGGGAACGCATATGGTAGCCAGCATGGCGGCGGAAGACTGAGCAACGAAAAGCCCCCTTCTCCCCAGCGGGGAGAAGTGCCGAGCGCATGCGAGGCGATGAGGGGGTCGGCGAAGCCGAGCCAAGACAGCACCCTGCTCCCGTCATCCCGGCCCTTGTGCCGGGATCCAGCCACGCGATGTCTATCGTGTGAAAGAACTTCGTCACCGCCAATGCCATGGCATCATCACCCTTCATGGCTAAGAGCAGTCTTCTCACCGCGCCGACGCGCGGTGGCTGGATCCCTGTGACAGGCACAGGGATGACGGAGGAGAGTGACGCTGATCGCGAATAGTAGATAGGAGGCCCTCGCGGGTATGGTTACCGGGCGAGCGCCCTTGAGGCCGGATCGGTTCCATCCGCCGCAATCTTGCTGCCTCCTCTTGCACCGGCGCCGTCTCTCTGCCTTTTTGCCAACCTAACCTGCGGTGGCCTGATTCGCGTCCGCTCCGCTTCGCATTCGCCTGCAGCCCCGGACCGCGCTTCCAGTCGCGCGGGGCCGCAGCTAAGTCCAAGGAGAGACGAGATGTCAGAGTTCAAGAAACCGGTGATTTCGGAAATGAGGCCAAAGATCACCGTCATCGGCGTCGGCGGCGGCGGCGGCAATGCCATCAACAACATGATCGCCGAGGGCCTGCAGGGCGCCGAATTCGTGGCCGCCAATACGGATGCGCAGGCATTGACCATGTCGCGGGCGACCCGGCTGATCCAGCTCGGCGCGCAGGTGACCGAGGGGCTTGGCGCCGGCTCCCTGCCGGAGGTCGGCCGCGCCGCGGCGGAAGAATCGATCGACGAGATCATGGATCATCTCGGCGGCACCCATATGTGCTTCGTCACCGCCGGCATGGGCGGCGGCACCGGCACGGGCGCCGCCCCGGTGATCGCGGAGGCCGCCCGCAAGGCCGGCATCCTGACGGTCGCAGTCGTCACCAAGCCGTTCAGCTTCGAGGGCAAGCGGCGCATGCAATCGGCCGAGGAAGGTATCGAGCGGCTGCGCGAGGCCGCCGACACGGTCATCGTCATCCCCAACCAGAACCTCTTCCGCATCGCCGATGCCAAGACCACCTTTGCCGATGCCTTCGTCATCGCCGACCGGGTGCTCTATTCCGGCGTCGGCTGCATCACCGACCTGATCGTCAAGGAAGGCCTGATCAATCTCGACTTCGCCGATGTCAAATCGGTCATGAAGGGCATGGGCCGGGCGATGATGGGAACCGGCGAGGCGAGCGGCGACGAACGCGCCTCCAAGGCCGCCGAAGCGGCGATCGCCAATCCGCTCCTCAGCGAAGTCTCGATGAAGGGCGCCAAGGGCGTGCTGATCTCGATTTCCGGCGGTTCCGACATGACCCTGTTCGAGGTCGACGAAGCCGCGACCCGCATCCGCGAGGAAGTCTACGAGGATGCCGACATCGTCGTCGGCGCCATCTTCGACAAGAGCCTGGACGGCGTCTTCCGCGTCTCCGTCGTCGCCACCGGCCTCGACCACCAGCCCCCCGCCGAAGACGCCCCCGTCGCCGCCACCCAGCCGACCCAGGCGCGCACGCTGCAATAGGGTTTTTTCGGGACGGTTCCGTGGGTGGCGCAATACCCCCCTCTGTCACTCCGTGACATCTCCCCCTCAAGGGGGGAGATTATCATAACCGACAGTGCCCCAATCGTAAGGAAGGCACAGAGCCCGCGGCCAATTCCCCCCTTGAGGGGGAGATGTCGGCATCGCCGACAGAGGGGGGTAAAGCCTCCGCGAACACGGAACCCTCCCCCCCACACCTCACATATGGATCGGCTTTGCAAACGTCGCGAGTGCCGCTTCCTTGACCGCTTCCGACATTGTGGGATGCGCGTGGCAGGTGCGGCCGAGATCTTCCGAGGAGCCGGAGAATTCCATCAGCACGGCGATCTCGTGGATCATCTCGCCGGCGCCGAAGCCGACGATATGGCCGCCGAGCACGCGGTCGGTCTCCTTGTCGGCAAGAATCTTGACGAAACCGTCGGTGACCTGCATGGCGCGGGCGCGGCCATTGGCGGTGAAGGGAAACTTGCCGGCCTTGTAGGCGATGCCCGCAGCCTTCAGTTCCTCTTCGGTCTTGCCGACGGAGGCGACCTCCGGCTGGGTATAGACCACGCTCGGGATGACGTCGTAGTTCACATGCCCCGCCTGGCCGGCGATGATCTCGGCGACGGCGACGCCCTCGTCCTCCGCCTTGTGGGCGAGCATCGGGCCGCGCACCACGTCGCCGAGCGCATAGATGCCGGGCACGCTGGTGCGGAAATGATTGTCGATCTCGACGCGACCGCGCTTATCCATGGTCACGCCTGCCTTGTCGAGGCCGAGGCCATCGGTGAACGGCTTGCGGCCGGTGGCGATCAGCACGACATCGGCGTCGATCGCTGCGGCCTCGCCGCCCTTGACCGGCTCGAATGTCACCTTGGCGCCCTTGCCGGATTTTTCGACGCCGGTCACCTTGGCGCCGAGCTTGAAATCGATGCCCTGCTTGGCAAGCATGCGCTGGAACTGCTTGGACACTTCGCCGTCCATGCCGCCGAGCACCGTGTCGAGATATTCGACCACGGTGACCTTGGCGCCGAGCCGCGACCAGACCGAGCCCAGTTCCAGCCCGATGACGCCGCCGCCGACAACGACCATGCTGGCCGGCACCTGTTCGAGCGCGATGCCGCCGGTGGAGGAGACGATGATCTTCTCGTCGATCGCGACCTCGACGCCGGGAATGCCGGCGACATCCGAGCCGGTGGCGATGACGACGTTCTTCGTCTCGATCACCTGTTCCTCGCCCTTGTCATTGGTGACGGACACCTTGCCCTCGCCGACGACCTTGCCGGTGCCCTGGAAGCTGTCGATCTTGTTCTTCTTGAAGAGATAGGAGACGCCGTCGACATTCGCCTTCACCGTCGCGTCCTTGTGCCCCATCATCTTGCTAAGGTTCAGTTTGGGGGCGGAGACCTCGACGCCGAGCGCATCGATACCATGGCCGGTCTGGTGGAAGACTTCCGAGGCATGCAGCAGCGCCTTGGAGGGAATGCAGCCGATATTAAGGCAGGTGCCGCCGAAGGTGGCACGCTTCTCGATGACGCCGACCTTGAGGCCGAGCTGGGCCGCCTTGATGGCGCAGACATAGCCGCCGGGACCGGTGCCGATTACGATAAGATCATAAGCCATGGGAAAATCCTTCCTGGAAGCGGCTAGCGTCCGCCGCTGACGTTGAGAATGGCGCCCGTCACATAGGAGGACGAGGGCGAGAGAAGATAGAGAACCGCATCGGCGACCTCCTGGGCCGTGCCCGGCCGTTTCATCGGAATGGTCGAGGCCAGCGCCCGGGCGCGGTCCGGCAGGCCGCCCGACGCATGGATTTCGGTATCGATGATGCCCGGCCGCACCGCATTGACGCGGATGCCGTCATCGACGACCTCCAGCGAAAGCCCGGTGGTGAAGGTATCGATCGCGCCCTTGGTGGCGGCATAATCGACATATTGCCCGGCCGCGCCGAGGACGGCGGCGATCGAAGACAGGTTGACGATCGCGCCGCCCCTGCCGCCGCGCCGGATCGACATGCGCCGCACCGCCGCTGAAGCGCAGAGGATGGAGCCGGAAACATTGATCCGGAACAGCCGGTCCAGCCGGTCCGCCGTCATCTCCTCGACCCGCTGCGGCGGAGCGACGATGCCGGCATTGTTGACCAACCCGTCGAGCCGGCCAAAGGTCTCGTCGACCGCGGCAAAGATCGCGTCTATACCGTCCTGCCGGCCGACATCGCCCTCGATTGCGATGGCCGTGCCGCCTTCGGCCTCGATCGCGGCGACGACCGCCTCGGCCGCTGCCCGGTTGCTGGCATAGTTGACGGCCACCGCCCAGCCCTGCCGCGCAGCAGAGACGCAGATCGCCGCACCGATGCCGCGGCTGCCGCCGGTCACCAGCAGAACGGGCTTGTCCGTTGTGGTTGTCATGACGCTCATGGGGCGCATCCCTTGAGGGCCAGCACGTCCCAAGGCGCGACACTTGCCTTGCCCCAGAGGGCGGAATTGCGGATGGAAGGGCCGAAATCGGGCAGGAGCAGTTGTGCGGCCGCGGGCTGTCCCTCTTCCGGCAGGGACGCCACCTTGCCATCGAGGCCGACGGCATAGACCACGCCTTCCCAGATCGTGCAGGTGCGGATGTCCTCGCCGGTGACGTCGCCTTCCGGGCAATTGTTCATGATCATGCCATTGGTGCGCTCCGGCTCGCCCGCCGGCATGACATGGCCGTTGAGCACGATGTCCGTCCCCGCGACGCTCACCGTGAACGCATGGCTGATCGCGGCGCTATCCATCTCCACCGGCGCAAAATCGAGCGTATAGGCACCGTCCTCGTCGCCATAGATGGCCTTTTCCTGCACACAGTCCACCGCCAGCGCAGGCGCTGCGGCACACAGGCTCAACAGGGGCAGGAGGACGGAAAGGCGCATGCTCAGATCGCCTTCTCGGTGGCGAGCTTCAGGCCAAGCCCGATGAAGACCAGGCCGCTTGCCCGATTGATCCACTGGCTGGCGCGCGAAAAGCCCGCGCGCATGCGTGGCGTCGTCATGAACAGGCTGACGCCGACGAACCAGAGGATGAGGCAGCTTGCCATGACGAGGCCATAGCCGAACTTCACCGCCATCGGCGTATGGGCATCCACCACCGTCGAGAAGATCGACAGGAAGAAGAACACCGCCTTCGGATTGAGCGCATTGGCGGCAAAGCCGAGGCCGAAGGCTTTGACAGTGGATTGGCGCCGCTCGGGCGTCTCGCCGCCGGTCGAAACCGTCATATCGGTCTTGCCGGCCCTCAGCGACTTCACGCCGATATAGACGAGATAGGCGACGCCGCACCATTTGACGATGTTGAACAGGGTGATCGATTGCGAGATCACCAGCCCGAGGCCGAGGATCGTATAGGTCACGTGCACCATCAGCGCGCTGCCGATGCCGAACGAGGTGATGATCGCCGCGCGGCGGCCGCTCACCAGCGACTGGCGCATGACCATGGCGAGGTCGGCGCCGGGCGAAACGATGGCAAAGGCAAAGATCGCCATCAGCGATGCGAGTTCGAGAAGATAGGATTGCACGGCACGCCTCCGGTCGTTTACGGGTTCCGATCCCTCAGAAGATAAGCACAGCCGTCATGACGAGCAAGCCGATGAGCGATCCTACCCAGACAAGCGAGCGGATATAGGGAATGCCGGCGAGGTAGAGCGGGATATAGACAAGCCGGCAGACAAGCCATAACCATGCACCTGTCAGCCCCCAGCCGGTGGGATCGCCGGACATCGCAAGCGCAAGCGCCAGCCCGACAAAGGCCGGATAGGTCTCGCGAAAATTGCCTGAGGCCCGCGCGGCGCGGCCGGCAAACTTGCCTTCCGGCTTCTTTTCAGCATCACGCGGCCCGGCATTCCAGGCCGATCCGAGCTCCAATGTCGCCGTTATGCCCTGCAGACCGATATGGACAGCGAGCAGCAGCACGCTCCAGCCGAGAAGCATGGTGAAGGAGGATGAGGCTGCCATGTCCATCGAAAATCTTCCTGCAAGGTCCGCTCGGCCGACGGTATTTCAGACCGTCACGTGGGGATATGGCCCCTCACCCTAGCCCTCTCCCCGCCAGCGGGGAGAGGGGATAACGGAGACCGCCGCACCATCTTCCCTTCATCACAATAGCCGAGGAAACAGCGGAGGGTGCCGCCTGGTCCTTCTCCCCGTCAACGGGGAGAAGGTGCCCGAAGGGCGGATGAGGGGCCTTGTTCCACGCCCCCGAAAGCAAATTACAAATCGAGAACCAGGCGTTCCGGGTCTTCCAGGCTTTCCTTGACGCGCACCAGGAAGGTCACGGCTTCCTTGCCGTCGACCATACGGTGGTCGTAGGAGAGCGCCAGATACATCATCGGGCGGATGACGATCTGGCCGCCGACGACGACCGGGCGTTCCTGGATCTTGTGCATGCCGAGAATGCCCGACTGCGGCGCGTTCAGGATCGGCGAGGACATCAGCGAACCGTAGACGCCGCCGTTGGAGATGGTGAAGGTGCCGCCCTGCATGTCGGCCATGGAAAGCTGGCCATCGCGCGCCGCCTTGCCGAGCCGGCCGATATCCTTCTCGATCTCGGCGATCGACATCTGGTCGGCATCGCGCACCACCGGCACGACGAGGCCCTTGTCGGTGCCGACGGCAACGCCAATGTGACAGAAGTTCTTGTAGATGATGTCGGTGCCGTCGATCTCGGCATTGACGTTGGGGATTTCCTTCAGCGCATGCGTCACCGCCTTGGTGAAGAAGCCCATGAAGCCGAGCTTGACGCCGTGCTTCTTCTCGAAGATGTCCTTGTATTTGGTGCGCAGGCTCATCACCGCGCTCATGTCCACCTCGTTATAGGTGGTCAGCATGGCGGCGGCGTTCTGCGCGTCCTTGAGGCGCCGGGCAATCGTCTGGCGCAGGCGGGTCATCTTGACGCGTTCTTCGCGCGGCGCATCCTCGGCCGAGGACGGCCCGCGCGACACGGCCTTGGCCGGCTCGGAAACGGCCGGGGCCGAAAGCCCCTTGGCGACGGCGGCGATGACATCACCCTTCAGCACCTGGCCGCGCTTGCCGGAACCCTCGACCTGATCGGCGGACAGATTGTTTTCGGCAAGCATCTTGGCGGCAGCAGGCGCTGCCGGCATGGCGGAGGGAGCGGCCGAGGCGGCAGCGGGCGCTGCGGCCGGAGCAGCAGGGGCAGCGGCAGCGGGTTCGGCGGCCTTCTTCTCTGCGGCGGCAGGCGCCGCGGCGGCACCGGCGGCACCTTCGGCGATCTGGCCGAGCAGCGCGCCCAGGCCCACCGTCTCGCCGGCGGCGGCGACGATTTCCGACAGCGTGCCGGCGGCGGGTGCGGGAACCTCGATGGTCACCTTGTCGGTTTCGAGCTCGAGCAGGGGCTCATCGGCCTTGATGGCATCGCCGACCTTCTTGAACCAGGTACCGACGGTGGCTTCGCTGACGGATTCGCCCAGGGTGGGAACGCGGATTTCTGTGGCCATGATATTTGTCGTCCGTTGATCGGGTGTCTGTTTCTATCGGGAAAGAGAGGGCGCTTGCGCGCCCTTTCAACCTCCCAGGGCGTCTTCGAGGAAGGCGGCAAGCTGAGCCAGATGCTTGGACATCAGGCCCGTCGCCGGTGAGGCGGCGGCCGGACGGCCGGTATAGCGCACCCGCTGGTATTTGGCGTCGATATGCGCAAGCACCCATTCCAGATAGGGGTCGATGAACGACCAGGCGCCCATGTTCTTCGGCTCTTCCTGACACCAGACCATTTCGGCGTTGCGGAAGCGGGAAAGCTCGTTGATCAGCGCCTTTGCCGGGAACGGATAGAGCTGCTCGACGCGCAACAGGTAGACATCGTCGATGCCGCGCTTCTCGCGTTCCTCGAGCAGGTCGTAATAGACCTTGCCGGTGCAGAGCACGACGCGGCGGATCTTCGCATCCTTGACGAGCTTGATCGGCCCGTCCTTGATCACCTCCGCATCGTCCCACAGCAAGCGGTGGAACGAAGTGTCGCCGGCCATTTCCGACAGCGAGGAAACGGCGCGCTTGTGGCGCAGCAGCGATTTCGGCGTCATGATGATCAGCGGCTTGCGGAAGTCGCGCTTCATCTGCCGGCGCAGGATGTGGAAATAGTTGGAGGGCGTGGTGACGTTGGCCACCTGCATATTGTCCTCCGCGCACATCTGCAGCCAGCGCTCGAGCCGTGCCGAGGAATGTTCCGGGCCCTGTCCCTCATAGCCGTGCGGAAGCAGGCAGACGAGACCGGACATGCGCAGCCATTTGCGTTCGCCGGACGAGATGAACTGGTCGAACACCACCTGCGCGCCATTGGCGAAGTCGCCGAACTGGGCTTCCCAGAGCGTCAGCGCATTGGGGCGGGCAAGCGAATAGCCATATTCGAAGCCCAGCACCGCCTCTTCCGAGAGCATCGAATTGATGACCTCGTAGCGTGCCTGCGTCGGCGACAGGTTGGCGAGCGGGATATAACGCTCTTCGGTTTCCTGGTCGTAGAGCACCGAATGGCGCTGCGAGAAGGTGCCGCGTTCGCAATCCTGACCGGAAAGGCGGATCTTCGTTCCTTCCATCGCCAGCGACCCGAAGGCCAGCGCCTCGCCCATTGCCCAGTCGATGCCTTCGCCGGTCGCGGTCATGTTGGCGCGGTTGTCCATGAAGCGCTGGATGGTCCGATGAGCGTTGAAGCCGGCCGGCACTTCCGAGAGCTTGCGGCCGATCTCCTTCAGCGTCTTCATCGGCACCGAGGTCTTGCCGCGGCGCTGTTCGTCCTGGTTGTCGGCAGCCCTCAGGCCCGACCAGGCGCCATCCAGCCAGTCGGCCTTGTTGGGCTTGTAGCTCTGGCCAGCCTCGAATTCCTGCTCCAGCTTGGCGCGCCAGTCGGCCCGCATCTTCTCCAGGTCGCCTTCCGAGATCAGCCCTTCGGCGATCAGCCGCTCGCCGTAGATCTGCACCACGGTCTTGTGGGCGCGGATGACCTTGTACATCGTCGGCTGGGTGAACGACGGCTCGTCGCCCTCGTTATGGCCGAAGCGGCGATAGCAGAACATGTCGATGACCACGGGCTTGTGGTACTTCATGCGG
Organism: Rhizobium sp. Root482; assembly: GCF_001426565.1. Taxonomy (GTDB): domain Bacteria; phylum Pseudomonadota; class Alphaproteobacteria; order Rhizobiales; family Rhizobiaceae; genus Pararhizobium. The sequence continues at coordinate 77,180 of NZ_LMFA01000003.1, forward strand.
AATTCGGTGGCGATCTTGGCCGCATAGGTCACCGCTTCCGGATCGTCGCCATTGACGTGGAAGATCGGCGCCTCGATCATCTTGGCGACGTCGGACGGATAGGGCGACGAGCGCGAGAAGGCCGGATTGGTGGTGAAGCCGATCTGGTTGTTGATGATGAAATGCACTGTACCGGCAACGCGGTGTCCGCGCAGGCCCGAAAGCCCGAGGATTTCGGCCGTCACGCCCTGGCCCGCGAAGGCGGCGTCGCCATGCAAGAGAAGCGGCATGACCTGGGCGCGTTCCGAAAGCGGAATGATGTCGCCCTCGAAGATCTTCGCCATCTGGTCTTGCTTGGCGCGCGCCTTGCCCATGACCACCGGGTTGACGATTTCCAGATGCGACGGGTTGGCGGTCAGCGACAGATGCACCTTGTTGCCGTCGAACTCGCGGTCCGAGGAGGCACCGAGATGATACTTCACGTCGCCCGAGCCCTCGACGTCGTCAGGCGCGGCAGAGCCGCCCTTGAACTCGTGGAACACGGCGCGATGCGGCTTGCCCATCACATTGGTAAGCACGTTCAGCCGGCCGCGATGGGCCATGCCGAGGATGATTTCCTTGAGGCCTTCCTGGCCGCCGCGCTTGATGATCTGCTCCAGCGCCGGGATGAGGCTTTCGCCGCCGTCGAGACCGAAGCGCTTGGTGCCCTTGTACCTGACGTCGATGAACTGTTCGAAGCCTTCGGCCTCGACCAGTTTCTGCAGGATCGCCTTCTTGCCCTCGGCGGTGAAATCGACGCCCTTGTCCGGACCTTCGATCCGTTCCTGGATCCAGCCTTTGATCTCCGGATCGGAAATATGCATGAACTCGACACCGAGCGTCGAACAATAGGTGCGCTCGAGGATATCGATCATCTCGCGGATCGTCGCATATTCGAGGCCGAGCACATTATCGAGGAAGATCCGGCGATCCATGTCCTCCGGGCCGAAGCCGTAATTGGAGGGCGAAAGCTCGTGATAGTCCTCGACCGGCGCAGCGATGGCGAGCGGATCGAGCTTGGCATGAAGATGGCCGCGGGCGCGATAGGCGCGGATAAGCATGATCGCGCGCACGCTGTCGCGGGTCTGCTGGTGGACGTCGGCCGGGCTCACTTCGGCGCCGGCGGTGGCGGCCTGTTCCTCAGCCTTGGCCTTGACCTTCTTCTCGATGACCTTCTCGACCGTGCCCCAGTCGCCATCGAGCGCCGAGACCAGGTCGCCGGACGCCGGAATCGGCCAGTTCGGCTTCTTCCAGGAGGCGCCGCGGGCGGCCTTGATCACATCCTCCGGCTGGTCTTGCAGCGCCTTGAAAAACGACTGCCATTCGCCCGAGACCGAGGCGGGGTCGCTTTCGTAACGCGCGTAAAGCTGCTCGATATAGCCGGCATTCGCTCCATCCAGGAACGAAGTCAGCTGAAATTGCTCGTTGGCTTCTTGCCTTGCCATGATGTCGCGCGGACCTGTCCGTCCGCCTCCTGCTCGTTGGGTGTGCCGGGGTCACCGGCCTGAAGTCTTCGCTGCGTTTTTCGGCAATGCGCCGTTTATCCTTGTGAAGCGGGGCCCGCCGCCGCGGCCGGCCCCGTTCCGTTTTCCTGTCTCAGCCCTTGAGGACTTCGACCAGCGTCTTGCCGAGGCGGGCCGGCGACGGCGAGACCCGGATGCCGGCCGATTCCATGGCGGCGATCTTGTCTTCCGCGCCACCCTTGCCGCCGGAGATGACGGCACCGGCATGGCCCATGGTGCGGCCTTCGGGCGCCGTGCGGCCGGCGATGAAGCCGACCATCGGCTTCTTGCGGCCCTTCTTGGCCTCGTCCTTGAGGAACTGCGCGGCGTCCTCTTCCGCCGAGCCGCCGATTTCGCCGATCATGATGATCGACTTGGTCTCGTCGTCGGCGAGGAACATTTCCAGCATGTCGATGAATTCGGTGCCCTTGACCGGATCGCCGCCGATGCCGACGGCCGTCGTCTGGCCAAGGCCCTCATTGGTCGTCTGGAACACGGCCTCATAGGTGAGCGTGCCGGAGCGCGAGAGAACGCCGACCGAGCCCTTCTTGAAGATATTGCCCGGCATGATGCCGATCTTGCATTCGTTCGGCGTGAGCACGCCGGGGCAGTTCGGGCCGATCAGGCGGGACTTGGACCGGTCGAGGCGCGCCTTGACCTTGACCATGTCGGCCACCGGAATGCCTTCGGTGATGCAGACGATCAGGCCGATTTCCGCGTCGATCGCCTCGATGATCGCAGCCGCGGCGCCTGCCGGCGGCACATAGATCACCGACGCATCGGCGCCGGTCGCGTCGCGGCCTTCGGCAACGGTTGCGAAGATCGGCAGGTTTTCGCCCTTGGCGCCGGTCCAGGTCTCGCCGCCCTTCTTAGGGTGGATACCGCCGACCATCTTGGTGCCGTGATAGGCCAGCGCCTGCTCGGTGTGGAAGGTGCCGGTCTTGCCGGTCAGACCCTGAACCAGGATCTTCGTGTCTTTGTTGATGAGAATGGACATGGAGCTTCCTAAAGTCGCTTGAGGTCGGTCACGGTGAGATCGCTCTTGGCGCTCCCGGTATTGAGGGTCGTCGACGGTTCGAACATCAGCACGACCGGCTCCTTGGTCAAGGAGCGCGGCCTGTGCTCAACGGCTCGCGGCACGACGATGAAATCGCCTTCGCCAAGCTCCACCGCACCGTCGCGAAAATCGATGGCGATCCTGCCACGCAGGACAAGGAAAGCCTCGTCTTCGTTTTCATGCGCATGCCAATCGAACATCTCGCCGAATTTGGCGACCTTGGCCTGCGCATCGTTGACGTCGCCGGCTATATGCGGATCGAAGACCTTGTCGATCGTCCGATCGGCCGCTTCGACGAGATTGATCTTGCGTGGCGGCATCGGCTCAGCCCTTCACAGCCTTGACGATCTTCTGGGCGGCATCGTCGAGATCATCCGCGGAAATGACGTTCAGCCCGCTCTCGTTGATGATCTTCTTGCCCAGCTCGACATTGGTGCCTTCGAGGCGCACGACGAGCGGCACTTCGAGGCCGACTTCCTTGACAGCCGCGATCACGCCTTCAGCGATGACGTCGCATTTCATGATGCCGCCGAAGATGTTGACCAGGATGCCTTTCACGGCCGGATCGGCGGTGATGATCTTGAAGGCGGCCGTGACCTTTTCCTTGGAGGCGCCGCCACCGACGTCGAGGAAGTTGGCGGGCTCTGCACCGTAGAGCTTGATGATGTCCATGGTCGCCATGGCAAGGCCGGCGCCATTGACCATGCAGCCGATATTGCCGTCGAGGGCGACATAGGCGAGGTCATATTTGGAGGCCTCGATTTCCTTGGCGTCTTCCTCGGTCGTGTCGCGCAGGGCAACCACGTCCTCGTGACGGAACAGCGCATTGCCGTCGAACGACATCTTGGCGTCGAGAACGCGCATGCGGCCGTTCTTCATGACGATCAGCGGATTGACTTCCAGAAGGCTCATATCCTTCTCGACGAAGGCCTTGTAGAGGATCGGGAACAGCTTTTCGGCATCGGCCTTGGCTTCGCCGTCCAGCTTCAGCGCCGAGGTCAGTTCCTTGAGGTTCTCCGCCGTCACGCCCTTTTCCGGATCGATCGCCACATTGATGATCTTTTCCGGCGTGTCATGGGCAACGGTCTCGATGTCCATGCCGCCTTCGGTGGAAACCACGAAGGAGACCTGGCCGACGGCGCGGTCGACGAGCAGCGACAAATAGAGTTCGCGGTCGATATCGGCGCCATCCTCGATATAGAGGCGGTTCACCTGCTTGCCGGCCTCGCCGGTCTGCTTGGTCACCAACGTATTGCCGAGCATTTCCTTGGCATGGGCCTTGGCTTCGTCGATGGAGAAGGCCAGGCGCACGCCGCCCTTGGCATCCGGGCCGAGTTCCTTGAACTTGCCCTTGCCGCGGCCGCCCGCATGGATCTGGCTCTTGACCACGTAAAGCGGGCCCGGCAGCGACTTCGCGGCGGCTTCAGCCTCGTCGGCCGAAAAGATCGCGACACCTTCCGCGACCGGTGCGCCAAAACCCTTCAGAAGAGCCTTGGCCTGATATTCATGAATGTTCATTGAACTTGCCCTAACTTGCTTATGTCATCGCGGACATAAATTTGGTGGATGTTCATCTCGTTGAGACCTGAGTTACTCAGACCAATATCTTCGCGCATTGCAAGCAAGACCCGCCCTACAGCTCTCATCGAAGCAGACGGATCAGGATCTGAGTTGCTTTTAAATTGCGATATTGCAGTTATAACCTTTGGTGATCCGTAGAATAACGCTCCACGATAGATCGCCATGAACGTGGCGTGCATCTGAACGCTCATCTCCTCCGGCGACATTTCCACACCAGCCTGTGCCTGCTTAAGTAATGAAAAAACGAGGTCATAAAATTGTGAATAAACCTCGATCTTTTTATCTCGATGAGCCTCCTTCAGAGATCGGCTCCGCTCTTTCCAAAAAGTGAAGACCACAGAAAAGACGGCCACTCCGGCCGCAATTATCGACGCCTGAACCGACTTATCAGCGGCGGAAAAAGCTCGGAAAAACACAACAAGCAGCCAGCCCCCACCCAAAATAATTGGGATGAGCAAAAGAAAACCTAAAGCCTGCTGCTTCGTTGCGCTCGACATTTAAGGACTACTTCAGGTTGGGCGCGATGGCGATGCAGGCCTCGCAGAGGCCGGCGACCGAGGCCACCGACTTGTCGAAGGCGTCCTGCTCGGCCTTGGTGAATTCGACTTCGATGATGCGCTCGACACCGCCGGCACCGATGATGGTGGGAACGCCAACGTACATGTCCTTGACGCCATACTGGCCTGTCAGGTGGGCAGCGGCGGGCAGCACGCGCTTCTTGTCCTTGAGGAAGCTGTCGGCCATCTCGATCGCCGAGGCGGCGGGCGCGTAATAGGCCGAACCGGTCTTCAAGAGGCCGACGATTTCGGCGCCGCCATCACGGGTGCGCTGGATGATTTCTTCCAGACGCTCCTTGGTGACCCAGCCCATCTTGACCAGATCGGTCAGCGGGATGCCGCCGACGGTGGAGTAGCGGGCAAGCGGCACCATCGTATCGCCATGGCCGCCGAGAACGAAGGCGGTGACGTCCTGGACGGAGACGTTGAATTCCTGGGAGAGGAACAGGCGGAAGCGCGAGCTATCGAGCACGCCGGCCATGCCGACGACCATGTTCTTCGGCAGGCCGGAGAATTTCTGCAGCGCCCAGACCATGGCGTCGAGCGGATTGGTGATGCAGATCACGAAGGCGTTCGGGGCATATTTCTTGATGCCGGCGCCGACCTGTTCCATGACCTTGAGGTTGATGCCGAGAAGATCGTCGCGGCTCATGCCGGGCTTGCGGGCAACGCCGGCGGTGACGATGCAGACATCGGCGCCTTCGATGGCGGAATAATCGCTGGCGCCGGTCAGGTTGGCATTGAAGCCTTCGACGGGCGAGGACTGCGCGATGTCGAGCCCCTTGCCCTGCGGGATGCCGTCGGCGATGTCGAACAGGACGATGTCGCCCAATTCCTTCAGGCCGGCGAGATGCGCCAGCGTGCCACCAATCATTCCAGAACCGATAAGTGCGATCTTGTTGCGCGCCATGAAAGTGCTTCCTCTTGCGATCAAATCCGACAGGCCTGATGCGGCGCAACGAGACGCCGACGATGGCAAACCTTCGGCGAAAGGACTTAAACGCCAAAATGAATTTTATCAACCACTACTTTTAGGGGGAGTAATTTCAATCGGTTAGATGATAAATTTCTTACGTAAACGTAAGATTTTTTGCCATGCTTCGGTCATGAATCCGCCGTCTCGAAGCCATGTGCCTGCGCATAATCATGGCTCTGCATCTCGATCAGGCGCGAGACGGTCCGGTCGAACTCGAAACCCTCCGTGCCCTTCCGCACTGTCAGGAGATCGATCGGTTCGGCGGCCGCCGTGGCAAAAAGCCGGGCGCCATGATCATAGAGCGTATCCACGAGCATGATGAAGCGCTTCGTCTCGTTGCGCCGCTCCGGCGTAAGATGCGGAATATGCTCGATGAACAGGGTGCGATAATGCGTCAGTATGGCAAGATAGTCGGCCGCCCCGAGCGGCTTCTGGCAGAGATCGGCAAAGGAGAAGCGGGCGCATTCGCCGGCCGCTTGCGGCACCGTGATCGAGCGGCCCTTGAACGCCACTTTGGCGGGCGCTACGACGAGCCCTGCGGTTGCCAGCGACCAGGCCGTCTCCAGCGCCTCGTCCGCCTCGGGCCCGAGCGGTGCCGTCCAGACCGGCAGGCCCTCGGTCTTTGCCAGCCGGTAATCCGTGCCGGCATCGAGCGGCACGATATCGGCATGGGCCTTCAGAAGGCCGACGAAAGGCAGGAACAGCCCCCGGTTCAAACCGTCGCGGTAGAGATCGCCCGGCTCCACATTGGAGGTCGCGACCAGCACGCAGCCCTTCGAGAACAGTTCGCCGAACAGGCGCGAAAGGATCATTGCATCGGCAATGTCGGTGACGGAGAATTCGTCGAAGCACAGGAGCCGCGCCTCGGCAAATATCTCGGCGGCGACCGGCGGCATCGGATCGGCCTGGCGCGTCTCGCCGGCCTTCAGCTTCTGCCGATGGCGGAAGATGCGCTCGTGCACATCGGCCATGAAGGCGTGGAAATGCGCCCGCCGCTTGCGCTTGATGGGCACCGTTTCGAAGAACAGGTCCATCAGCATGGTCTTGCCGCGGCCGACCCCGCCGTGAAGATAGAGGCCCTTGAGCGGCTTGTGCTCGCTCTTGCGGGCGGCAAACAGCCAGCCGAGCGCGTTCGATTTGCGCTCGGCACGGCCGGCGGCCAGTTCGGCCGAAAGAAGATCGAGCCGCCTTGCGATGGAAAGCTGGCCCTGATCGCGCCGGAGCGTTCCGGCCGCGATCAGGGCTTCCAGTTTTCGCGAAATACTGTCTTGCGGATTGGGCACGCGCTGGACCGGTCTGGTGTCGGGACGACGGCAGGAAAAAGCCCGGCGATGCCGGGCTGACTGGCTAGCGGCTGAGGCTGACGGGCTGGCCGCTATTGGTCGAGCCGTCGAAGCGTGAATCGGCCGTCTTGTAGAGGCGCGCCAGCGGATTGCCGCTGCGGTCCTTCAGCACCACCTGCTTGCCGGCCACTTCCCAGGAGCCCATGGCCGTCAGTTCGCCGGCGCAGCCGCGCGTACCGCCGCGCGAGCCGCTGCCCAGATTGGTTAGCGTCAGGAACATGTCGCAGGAACTGCCGGCATTGGCGACGCGCCAGTTGCCGACCATGGATTCCTTGGTGACATCCAGCGCCGAGGCCGCCGCCGCCGGCGAAGCCGCAGCCGTCTGGACGCCGCCGACGGTCGCCGTGCCGCTGACCGGGGCCGCCGGAAACTGCGCGCTGTTGGTAGGCGCGGCAAGCTGGCCGGAGGAGACGGTCGCCACGGGCTGCGCCTGCAAGGGTGCCGGAGAATAGCTGCTGTTGCTGAAATCGCTCATCGAGGTTCGCTGGCAACCGGCCAAAGCCAGGATAACCGCCAGTCCCGCAACCGCATCTCTTGTCCGCATGTTTCTGCTCCCGATCATGTCTGCCATGGCGTTCTGCATGGGAATATAGGCGCAATTAGCTTAAAACGAACTTTAAAATCAAGACGCGCCAGATTCTTTAAGACCTGTGGCAGGATGGAAACGGTCGGCCCTTGCCTGCGTCATCGCCGCGTGAACGCCAGAACAGTCTGCTATGGATCGCGAAAGGCGCAACACTTTCCCTCTTCTCCCCACGGGGAGAAGTGCCGAACGCAGTGAGGCGATGAGGGGGCGAAGCCAAAGCGAGAGGCGATTGGAAAGAACAGGCCTTCGGCCCCCTCATCCGCCCTTCGGGCACCTTCTCCCCGCTGGGGAGAAGGGAAGCAAGCGATATCTTACTGCAGGTGCCGGCCGGAAGATTCGAACAATCAAAGCTTCCGTTCGACCATCATCTTCTTGATCTCGCCGATCGCCTTGGCCGGGTTCAAACCCTTGGGACAGGTCTGGGCGCAGTTCATGATCGTGTGGCAGCGATAGAGGCGGAAAGGGTCCTCGAGGTCGTCCAGCCGCTCGCCCTTGGCCTCGTCTCTCGAGTCGATCAGCCAGCGATAGGCCTGCAGCAGAACGGCCGGGCCGAGATAGCGGTCGCCGTTCCACCAATAGCTCGGGCAGGAGGCGGAACAGCAGGCGCAGAGGATGCACTCGTAGAGCCCGTCGAGCTTCTGGCGGTCCTCGTGGCTCTGCTTCCATTCCTTGGCCGGCGTCGGCGAAACCGTCTTCAGCCAGGGCTCGATCGAGCGGTGCTGGGCGTAGAAATTGGTGAGGTCCGGCACCAGGTCCTTGACGACAGGCATGTGCGGCAGCGGATAGACCTTGACCGTCCCCTTCACGTCGTCCATGCCCTTGGTGCAGGCCAGCGTGTTGGTGCCGTCGATATTCATGGCGCAGGAGCCGCAAATGCCCTCGCGGCAGGAGCGGCGCAAGGTCAGCGTCGGGTCGATCTTGTTCTTGATATAGAGCAGCGCGTCGAGCACCATCGGGCCGCAATCATCGACATCGATATAGAAAGTGTCGATCGACGGATTCTTGCCGTCATCCGGGCTCCAGCGATAGATACGCAATTCGCGGGTGTTCGTGGCGCCAGCCGGCTTCGGCCAGACCTTGCCTTCGGTCATCTGCGAATTCTTGGGGAGAGCGAGTTCAACCATTCCTGTCTTCCTGTCCCGTCTCGAAGCGAGCATGGGCCGCTTCCAAACTCAAAATATGCGCGCCGAAACCGGCATTTATCGCCTTGGCCCTAAACTTTTCATCGATCGTGACCAGCACGCTGCCGGGCTCTCTCAATGCGCAGGCCAGATAGACGACATCGTAGGCCGAATGATCGAGCCTGGATGCCATCGCGAAAGCATCGTCAATCAACGCTTGCGACGGAATGATCCGCGTGAAGGCCCGCCCGAGGTTCTGGATGGATATCATCGCCTGCGATTCCGCGATCAGACCCGAACGCACCTTCCTTCTCAAGACGTTTCCAACCTCCGGAAAGATCAGGTCGGGGGCGATCAGCCGGTTCGGATTCTCGGCAATGGCGACGGCCTTGCGGTGTCCGGGTTCTTCAACGAACCACAGCACCGCGACCGAGGCATCCACGACGAAGATCAACGATCACGATCCTCTCTGAGCATTTCCAGACTGCTTGTCTGCTCGACACCTTTCGGCGTCATGGCAGCGATCTTCCTTGCAATATCCGCGAACGATTCCCGTTTCGGCTGGCCATCGACGGCTTGGCGAAGGAGATAAGCGATCTCCTCTTCCATGGAACGGTCGTTGTTCCTCGCCAGATCCTCGATCCTCGTGCGCAGTTCGTCTTCTATCCTTATGTTCATCTCACCCATGACAGGACACCTCGCACATTGTCACCACGGCGAACCATCCTGCCATAACCCGCCTCAATACACACGCGCCTTCGGCTCGATCTTGTACGGGTCGATGCCTTCGGCCAGCAGTTGCGTATGCACCGGCCGGTAGTCGAGCCTCACCTCGCCCGCCTCGTTCACCCAGGAGAGCGTGTGCTTGCGCCAGTTGACGTCGTCGCGGCCGGCGAAGGGGCCGTCGACATAATCCTCGCGCGCATGGCTCCCGCGGCTTTCCTTGCGGGCCTCGGCGCCGTAGACCGTGGTGATGGCATTGGCCATCAGGTTTTCCAGTTCCAGCGTCTCGACGAGATCGGAATTCCAGATCATCGAGCGGTCGGTGACCTTGATATCGGGCAGTTCCTGCCAGATCGCGCTCATCCGCTTGCAGCCGCTTTCCAGCGATTCCTGCGCGCGGAACACGGCCGCGTCCTCCTGCATGGTGCGCTGCATCTTTTCACGCAATACCGCCGTCGGCGTGCTGCCATTGGCATGGCGCAGCTTGTCGAAGCGCGCCATGATCTTCTCGCTGGCCTTTTCGTTGACCGGCGGGATGGATGACGCCCGGTCGATGACCTCGCCGGCGCGGATGGCGGCGGCGCGGCCGAAGACCACGAGATCGATCAGCGAATTGGAGCCAAGCCGGTTGGCGCCGTGCACCGAGGCGCAACCGGCCTCACCGACGGCCATCAGGCCGGGAATGATCCGCTCCGGATTGGCGCTGTCGGCGTTGAGCACTTCGCCCCAGTAATTGGTGGGGATGCCGCCCATATTGTAATGCACGGTCGGCAGCACCGGGATCGGCTCGCGCGTCACGTCGACGCCGGCAAAGATCTTGGCGCTCTCGGAAATCCCCGGCAGGCGCTCGTGCAGCACGGCCGGGTCGAGATGGTCGAGATGCAGATAGATATGGTCCTTGTTCTTGCCGACGCCGCGTCCCTCGCGGATTTCGAGCGTCATGCAGCGCGAGACGACGTCGCGCGAGGCAAGGTCCTTGGCGGACGGTGCGTAGCGCTCCATGAAGCGCTCGCCCTCGGAATTGACGAGATAGCCGCCCTCGCCGCGCGCGCCCTCGGTGATCAGGCAGCCGGCGCCATAGATGCCGGTCGGGTGGAACTGCACGAACTCCATGTCCTGGAGCGGCAGGCCGGCGCGCGCGATCATGCCGCCGCCGTCGCCGGTGCAGGTATGGGCCGAAGTCGCCGAGAAATAGGCGCGGCCATAGCCGCCGGTCGCCAGCACCACCATCTTGGCGGCGAAGCGATGGATCGTGCCATCGTCGAGATTCCAGGCAACGACGCCGGTGCAATGGCTGCCGTCGTCCGACATCATCAGGTCGAGCGCGAAATATTCGATGAAGAATTCGGCATTATGCTTCAGCGATTGGCCATAGAGCGTGTGCAGGATGGCATGGCCGGTGCGGTCGGCAGCGGCACAGGTGCGCTGCACCGGCGGGCCTTCGCCGTAATTCTGCATATGGCCGCCGAACGGCCGCTGGTAGATCTTGCCTTCCGCATTGCGCGAGAAGGGCACGCCGTAATGCTCGAGCTCGTAGACGGCCTTCGGCGCTTCCATGGCGAGATACTGCATGGCATCGACATCGCCAAGCCAGTCGGAACCCTTGACCGTGTCGTAGAGATGCCACTGCCAACTGTCCGGCGTCATGTTCTGCAGCGAGGCGGCGATGCCACCCTGGGCCGCCACCGTGTGCGAGCGCGTCGGGAAGACCTTGGTCACGCAGGCCGTCTTGAAGCCCTGTTCGGCCATGCCGAGCGCGGCGCGCAGGCCGGCGCCGCCGGCACCCACGACGACGACGTCGAAGGAATGGTCGACATAGGTATAGGCCTTGCCGGCCTGAGCGGGTGAACTGTTGGTTGCCATCTGATTATCCCGCAAATGCAATCTTCAGAGCGGCAAGCAGACAGAGGCCGCCGACGATATAGGAAAAGAAACTGTTGAGGACGAGAAGCGAGAGCTTCAGGCCTTCGGAATGGAAATAGTCCTGGATGATCTCTTCCATGCCGAGCTTCATGTGGATGATGCCGGCAAGGATGGTGAGCACGGTGATCACCGAGACGAAGGGATTGGCAAGCGCCGCGATCACCTCTTCATAGGGCCGGCCGGCATAGCAGATCAGGAAGACCACGTAGAACAGGATGAGCGGCACCAGCGCCAGCGACGTCGTACGGACGCGCCAGAAATGCTCGGTGCCGGATTTGGCCGAGCCGAGCCCGCGAACCTTGCCCAGTGGCGTGCGCATATCCATCAGCAAAATCCCTTAAACGAACAAGAACACGGCTGCCCAGACGAGCAGCGTCAGGACAACCGAAGCAACGAGATTGGCGATCGCCAGCCTGTTGGCGAAATGCTTCTCGTAGCCCATTCCCACATCCCACATGATATGGCGCAAGCCGCCGATAAGGTGATGGATGAGCGCCCAGGTATAGCCGATCAGCACGAGCTGGCCGATGATGCTTCCGAACAGCCAGTTGACCCGGTCGAAATGCTCGGCGCCGGAGGCGGCCGCGATCAGCCAGGCGGCAACAAGGATGGTGCCGACATAGAGCGCCGCGCCGGTGATGCGGTGCAGGATGGACATGGCCATCGTCGGCACGAACTTGTAGATTTGCAGATGCGGCGAGAGCGGCCGGCTTTTGGTGACATTCGTCATCTGAACCTCACGGAGAAACCGGACGGGAGCTCAGAAAACTGGACTATTTCCATCCGGTATCGCACCTGATTGTGCGCAATTCATTCAGTCGTGGTTTAATCACCCTAATCATTAACGACAAGTGTGTTTGCAGTGCAAAATCAATTTAATCGATTAGACGAAAGCCGCATGGAACCGGCCGGAAGCGGCCGGCTGCGTTAAGGATAACGCGAAAAACTCCGCGACCACCCGTGACTTTTGCGGGAAACAGGCCCAGATTGCACTTTAAGGATCTGTTAACCGTGTTCCGGAGGTCTGCCGTCATGCGTTCATTCACTCTGCCTCACCCAACCAAAGCCATGGTCGCGGCCTGCCTTGCCATCCTGTCCGCCCTCGTCATCCTGTCGGCCAGCAGTTTTGCCGAGGCACGCGATCGCGGCGAAGGCCATTTCAAACGCCGTGGTCACGACCGGCCCCACCATCAGCGCCAGGAGGCCATTTCCGGCATCAATGCCGACCGCCATCACCGTCACCGCGACCGCGATGTCTGGCTCTCCGGCCGCAACGCCGAGCGACATTTCGACCGGCGGGACGACCGATATTCCGATCGCCGGCATTTCGACCGCGACCGCCGGCCGGATAGCAGGATCGTCATCCGCGAATACCGGGATCGCTCCGGGCGCCGCGATGACGAAAGCAATTTTCCGTCGCAGTCGCGGGGCGGCACCTATTTCGGCGGGCTGTCGGCCTGGACCGATCCCGGCAACGGCATCTATTTCAGTTCCGAACGCGGCGGCTATGGCTACGGCACCTATGACGGCGAAACGGTTTATCCCCCGTCGCGCCCGAAGATCATCCATGTGAACCCCAGGACCGCCAGCCGCGCCTGCTCCTACGAGGCCGGTGTCTGCGTCATTCGCAGGTAGCGAATTTAAAGTTTAAGAAAACCGCCAGACCGTGGTGCTCTTCACCTCGCTGTCCTCCAGCGCCCGCGTCACCGGCACCTGATAGGTCGCCAGTTTCTCCATGCGCTCGCGCGGGCAATAGGCACGGCCGGGATCGCCAACCAGGATCTCGGCCCCTTTCGCGGCGAGCGCCGCAAACCAGGGAATGAGGCGCTCGGCAAAACCCCTGTCGTAAAAGACGTCGCCGGCCAGATAGATATCGGCGGCCCGCGCCGCGCCGATGATATCGGCAGAGGCGAAGGACACCTTAACCCCGTTCAGCACCGCATTGAGCCGCACCGCCGTTTCCGCCCAGGGATCGATATCGACGGCAAGCACCGACGCCGCCCCCGCCTTCATGGCGGCGATCGCCACGAGCCCGGAGCCGGAGGCGAAGTCCAACACCCGCTTGCCCGCGACCAGGTCGGGATGGTCAAGCAGATGCCGCGACAGCCCCTGCCCGCCCGCCCAGGCAAAGGCCCAGAACGGCGGCGGCAGGCCGATCTCCTCCAGCTCCTCCTCCGTCTTCAGCCACAGCCCATGCGCCTCGCTCGCCAGATGCAACCGCACCTCCGCCACATGCGGCGGCGCCATGATCTCGGTATTCGCCAGGATGAAGGTCTCGGGATCGGTTTTCACGGATGGGTTTCCGGTTGATGCGCATGGCACAAAAGCCCCTCATCCGGCCTGTCGGCCACCTTCTACCCGTGAACGGGGAGAAGGGACAAGCGGCGAACTCCGGCTTCCTGCAAGAGAATGACGGTATCTTATTAGGAATGACAAAGCCCGCCACGCATCCCTTCTCCCCGCCTGCGGGGAGAAGGTGGCCGACAGGCCGGACGAGGGCTTTTGCGGTCACCGCGGCGGGTCGCTCAATCCGCCCAGCCGGCAGATTTCCAGATACTCCGCCTCGGTCACCGGCTGCACCGAAAGCCGCATCGAGGTGACCAGCGCCATGGTCTCGAACTTCGGATTGGCCTTGATCTCCTTCAGCGAAATCGGCGTCGGCAGGTCGCAGACCGCGCGGATATCGACGCAGTCCCAGCGCGCATCGCCGTCCGCTGTCGAATCCGGATGCGACAGCGCGCAGACTTCGGTGATCCCGACGATCTCCAGCCCCTCGTTGGAATGGTAGAAGAAGCCCTTGTCGCCGATCTGCATGGCCCGCATATGGTTGCGCGCCAGGTAGTTGCGCACGCCGGTCCATTCGGTGCCCTTGTCACCGGCGTCTTTCTGCATCGCCCAGGACCATTTGAACGGTTCGGACTTGTAGAGCCAATATGCCAAGATCATGCCTCCGGATTGTTGAAGACCCAGTTCCAGGGCCTGATCTCGACCTTGGAAAACAGGCCGGCCGTGGCATAGGGATCGGCGGCGGCAATGGCGCCGGCCTCTTCCGCCGTCTCCGCCCGGATCACCACCAGGCTACCGTCCGGCTTGCCGGCCGCGTCGAGAAACGGCCCGGCGAAACCGAGCACGCCCTTGGCATTGAGCTCGTTGAGAAAGTCGAGATGGGCCGGGCGCGTATCCATCCGCACCTGCAGGGCATTCGGCTTGTCTGTGCACAGAACGGCAAACAGCATGGTTCGTCTCCTTGGTCTTATCCTGATATCTATTCCTGGGTGATCGGCCGCGACATCAGCTGCTCCAGCGCTGTCGCCACATCGGTCTTTCCCTCGATGATGGCCGCGACCGCTTCGGTCACCGGCATGTCGACACCGAGCTGCCGTGCGACATTGGCGGCAACGGAGGCTGCAAAGGCGCCCTCGACCAGTTCGCCCGTCGCCTCGCCGGCCCGGCCGCTTTTGCCGAGCGCGATGCCGTAGCGCAGATTGCGAGACTGGTGGCTGGTCGCCGTCAGCACGAGGTCGCCGAGGCCGGAAAGCCCGCGCACCGTGTCGGCCTCGCCGCCGCGCGCCGCAACGAAGCGCGACATTTCCGCAAGTCCGCGTGAAATCAGCGCCGCGCGGGCGGAATCGCCGAGCCCGGCGCCTTCGACGATGCCGCAGGCAATCGCCAGCACGTTCTTCAGCGCGCCGCCCAACTGCACGCCGGTCCGATCAGTCGAGGGATAGAGCCGAAAGCTCGTGCCGGACAGGGCTTCGGCGAGAGCCGTGGCGCGCGCGAGATCGGCGGCGGCAACCACCATGGCGGTCGGCAAGCCCCGGGCGATATCGGCGGCGAAACCGGGGCCCGAAAGGACGGCGATCGGGTGTGTCGGCAGCTCCTCCGCGACCACGTCGGTCAGAAGCCGGCCGCTGGCCTGCTCCATGCCCTTGGCGCAGATGACGAGATCCGCATCTTCGGCGACCAGCCCGTTGAGCGAGCGGCACGCCGCGCGCTGCGCCTGCGAGGGCATGGCGAGTAGCACGATGCCGGCCTCTTCCAGCACCGCCGGATCGCTCGACACCCGCAATGAACGCGGCAGGTCGATGCCCGGCAGGGCGCTGTCGTTGCGGCCGGTCCGCCTGAAATCAGCGGCGATGCTTTCGCGGCGGCAAAGCAGCGTCACCGGCCGCTTGGCCGTGGCGGCGGCAACGGCGGCAAGCGCCGTTCCGAAGGCGCCGGAACCGATGACCACGACGGCAGCCTGTTCTTTCGCCATCATGCCTTCGCTCCCCGCTTGCCAAAGCCGACCAGCGCCTTGGCATCGGCATCGAGCGGCCAGCGCGAGCGCGGCGCGACATCGAGTTCGTCGGCCGGCAGGCCAGCCGCCAGCCGCTCGGCTCCCGCCCAGGCGATCATCGCCGCATTGTCGGTGCACAGCTCAAGCGGCGGCGCGACGAAGCGGAAACGGTTGCGGTCGCACAGATCCTGAAGCGTGGCGCGCAGCACCTGATTGGCCGCAACGCCGCCGGCCACCACCAGTGCCGGGTCCGCGACGACACCTGCGAATTCCTCGCTGAAGCGCGCCAGTCCGCGGCCGATGCGATCTTTCAGGGTTCGCGAGATCGCCGTCTGGAACGAGGCGCAGATATCGGCGATATCCTGGTCGCTCACCGGCGCGATCGACTGCGCCGCTTGCCGCACCGCGGTCTTCAGGCCGGAAAAGGAAAAATCGAGCCGCGCCTCGCCCACCAGCGGACGCGGGAAGGAAAACCGCTGCGGATCGCCCTGTCTAGCCGCCTTTTCCACCGCCGGTCCGCCCGGATAGGGCAGGCCCAGAAGCTTGGCCGTCTTGTCGAAGGCCTCGCCCAGCGCGTCGTCGATGGTGGTGCCCCAGCGCTCGTAGACGCCGATATCGCGCACAAGGATCAATTGCGTATGGCCGCCGGAAACGAGCAGCATCAGATAGGGAAATGAAAGCCCGTCGGTCAGACGCGCCGTCAGCGCGTGGCCTTCCAGATGGTTGATGGCATAGAGCGGTTTTGCCGCAGCCCTGGCGATCGCCTTGCCGGTCATCAGCCCGACGAGCAGCCCGCCGATCAGGCCGGGGCCGCTGGTGGCGGCGATCGCATCCACGTCCGCAAGCGTGACGCCGGCGCGCGAAAGCGCTTCCTCGATCAGCGTATCGAGCGCTTCGACATGGGCGCGGGCGGCGATTTCCGGCACGACGCCGCCATAGAGGCTGTGTTCCTCCAGTTGGCTCAGCACCACGTCGCTGGCGATCTCGCCACGTCCGTCCTCGTCGCGCAGCACCACGGAAGCGGCGGTTTCGTCGCAGCTTGTTTCTATGCCGAGGATGCGGATGGGCGCGGACATGGCCGTTGCTCGAATGTTGCGGTCGCGGGGAAAGGCGGATACAGGGAACTCCGGTAACAACGGATGGCAGCGGATGCAAACAAAACCTTTCCGGATCGGCACGCGGGGCAGCCCGCTGGCGCTCGCGCAGGCCCATGAGGCGCGCGACCGGCTGATGGCCGCTCATGGCCTGCCGGCCGAAATGTTCGAGATCGTCGTCCTGTCCACGATGGGCGACCGGATCACCGATCGCTCGCTGGCGCAGATCGGCGGCAAGGGCCTGTTCACCCAGGAAATCGAGGATCTGCTGCTCTCCGGCGGCCTCGATATCGCCGTCCATTCTTCCAAGGACATGCCGACCAAACTGCCCGACGGCCTGTTCCTGTCCGCCTATCTGCCGCGGGAAGACCCCCGCGACGCCTTTATCGGCCGCACCGCGCCGACACTCATGGACCTTCCGAAAGGTGCTGTGGTCGGCTCCTCCTCGCTGCGCCGCCAGGCGCTGATCCGGCGACTGCGCCCGGATATCGAGGTCGTCATCTTCCGCGGCCAGGTCGATACGCGGCTGCGCAAGCTTGCGGAAGGCCAGGTCGATGCGACGCTGCTCGCCTTTGCCGGCCTGAAGCGGCTCGGCAAGGACCATGTCCCCACCGAACTGCTTGATCCCGAGGGCTTTCCGCCGGCCCCGGCGCAAGGCGCCATCTGCATCGAAAGCCGCGTCGGCGACGAGAGGATCAACACGCTGCTTGCGGCGGTCGACCATGCCGAGACCCATGAGGCGGTGACCTGCGAGCGCGCCTTCCTCGAAGCGCTCGACGGCTCCTGCCGCACCCCGATCGCCGGCTATGCCGTCTCCGAGGGCGGCGCCCTGCGCTTCACCGGCATGATCCTGACCCCGGACGGCAGCCTGCACTACCGGATTACCGCCGAGGGCCGGTCCAGCGAGGCCGAGAAGATCGGCAGACAGGCAGGCGAGGATATTCGCGGCCAGGCCGGCCCGGACTTCTTCGCAAGCTGGGTCTGAGCCCATGCTCAAGCCCCTGCGCATCCTCGTCACCCGGCCGCAACCGGCGGCAGTGACGACGGCGGCACGGCTGGAAGCGCTCGGCCATCACCCCATCCTCCTGCCGGTGATGCAGGCGGCCCACCGGCCGCAAGCGGCGCTTGCGGCGCTGTCCCTGCCGCACACCGCCCTTGCCGTGACCAGCGCCCAGGCGGTCCACGCGCTTGCGCCGAACCGGGCGGAGCTTTTGCCGCATCTTGATACGCCGATCTTCTGCGTCGGCCAGGCGACGGCGCAAGCCGCCGCCGATCTCGGCTTTCGAACCGTCATCGCCGGCCCCGGCACCGGAAAGGGGCTGGCCCGGCTGGTCATCGAGACCCAAGCCGCGACAAAAAGCCCCGTCTCGCTCGTCTATCTCGCCCGCCTGCCGCGCTCGCCCGATTTCGAGGACATCCTGCAACAGGCGGGCATTGCCTGCCGGGCGGTGGAGGTCTACGGCATGTCGCCGATCCCCAGGGCACCGGGCGAGGTCGCAAACCTGTTCGAAACGCGCCGACCGGACACCATCCTGTTCTATTCGCAGGAGACCGCCAGCCGGTTCTTTACGCTCTGCGGCCAGGAAAACGACTTGGAAAACCCTTCGATGTTTCGCGGCATCCGCATGCTCTGCCTCAGCGATCATGTCGCCGCCGCCATCCCACCGGGCCATCCCGTCGCCGTCGCGGCGGAGCCCAGCGAAGACAGCCTGTTTTCCCTGCTCTGATCCACCGTGCCGACCGCCCCTCGGCACGGATTCCCGATCGTCGACCGAGGCCGGTGAAAAGGAATTGTCGCCCGGGGGCTTTCCCTATCCGCGCGCGGTCTCTAGGTTTAGAACATTAGCCTTGACGTTCATGCGAGACGGGAAAGATCACCATGGGACCGGAAAAGCCGCCGCGCCGTTCGAAAGCCGATCAGCAGCCGTTGACGATCGACCTGGAGGCCAATTCCTCCGAGGCGCAGGATGCGGGCGCGGCCGGCGACAGCCCGCGCGAAACCCCATCCAACGCCGCCGTAAACGCGGCAACGCCGCCTGACGCCTTCGCGACAGAAGCCGGGGATGCCGAAGCCGTTCGAGACGAACCTGTCTCCCAAAGCCCAGCCTCCTCGGGCCCGGCTTCTTCCGACCCCGTTTCGCCCGGCTACGATTCGCCCAGTCCCGCTTCCGCCGACTCCGTTTCTGGCGACCCCGTTTCCGGCAACGCCACGCCCGACGAGCGCAGCGCGGATGCTGCGTCCGCCTTCACCGAGGAGCCGGCCTCGGCCGAGCCTGCCCGTTCCACCACCGTCGAACAGCGCGGCGCCTCCGCGTCCGGTGCCCTTGCGGCCGGCATTCTCGGCGGCCTTGTCGCCCTTCTCGCCGCCGGCGGCCTGCAATATGCCGGCGTCCTGCCGGCGCTTGGTCCGGGCGGCGCCAACAGCGCCACCGAACAGAGCCTTGTGGGCGAGATCGAGGCGATCAAGACCCAACTTGCCGAGACGCCCGCCACTGCCCCGGCACCCGTCGATCTGCAGCCGATCGAAACCCGGCTGGCAGCGCTGGAACAGCAGCCGGCCGATAGCGGAGCCTCGGCAGATGTTTCCGGCCTGGAGGCCGAGGTCACCAATCTCACGAGCGAGATCGCCACGCTGAAATCCACCCTTGCCGATCTCAGGCAATCGGCGGAGACGGAGCGATCCGAACTTTCGACCCGCATCGAGGCGGCCGAGAAGAAGATCGATGAGCCGGCAAGCGACGTGCAGCTCGCCCGCGCCGTGGCGGTGACGGCGCTGAAGACGGCGATCGATCGTGGCGGCCCCTTCCTGGCCGAGCTCGACGCGCTGAAAAGCATCGCCGCCGACGATCCGGCGGTGTCCGGCCTTGCCGGCGATGCCGCGACCGGCGTCGTCTCGCGCGCCGATCTCGCCCGAACCTTCCCGGCGGCCGCCGATGCCATGCTCGACGCCGCCGAACAGAAGGACCCCGACCAGGGAATTTTCGGACGCCTGGTCGACAGCGCCTCCTCCGCCATCCGCGTCCGCCCGGTCGGCAGCGTCGAGGGCGAAGGTCCGTCGGCCGTCATCGCCCGCATCGAAGACAAGCTTGCCAATGGCGACCTGAAGGGCGCGAGCCTGGAATGGGAGACCCTGCCCGACCCGGCCAAGGCGGCAGGCACCGATTTCAAGAACAAGCTGGACCAGCGCATTCGCGTCGAAGGCCTGATCGACGGCGCGGTTTCCGGCGCCATGACGACCAGGCAGGGCTCCAACCAGGGCTGAGGAAGAATTGATGATCCGCATTCTGTTCTACGTTCTCGTCATTCTCGCCCTCGGCGCCGGCTTTGCCTGGCTGGCCGATCGCCCCGGCGAATTGTCGCTGATCTGGCAGGGAAGCCGCATCGAGATGAGCCTGATGGTGGCGGCCACCCTTCTGGTTTCGCTGATCGCCGCCCTGCTCATCCTCGTCTGGCTTGTCCGCACCCTCTGGCTGTCGCCGCATTCGCTGTCGCGCTATTTCCGCGCCCGCAAGCGTGATCGCGGCTACCAGGCATTGTCGACCGGGCTGATCGCCGCCGGCGCCGGCGATGCGGCCCTGGCGCGCAAGATGACCGCCCGCACCCGTGGCCTGCTCAGCGCCGACCAGGAACCGCTGATCCATGTGCTGGAGGCGCAGACCGCCCTGCTCGAAGGCAAGCATGACGAGGCCCGCCAGAAGTTCGAACTGATGGCCGACGATCCCGAGACCCGGGAACTCGGCCTGCGCGGCCTCTATCTGGAGGCCAAGCGGCTGGGCGCCGACGAGGCGGCCCGGCAATATGCCAAGCGCGCCGCCGACAAGGCGCCGCATCTGCCCTGGGCGACGCTGGCCGCACTGGAGGACCGCAGCCGCACCGGCCAGTGGGACGAGGCCATCCGCCTTCTCGACCAGGGCCGCGCCGGCCATGTGATCGACCGCAAGGACGCCGACCGCAAGAAGGCCGTGCTCTTGACCGCCCGCGCCCAGGATAAGCTCGAATCCGATCCGAAGGGTGCCCGCGACGATGCGCTGGCGGCGCTGAAACTGGCCGAGGATCTCGTGCCGGCCGGCCTTGTCGCCGCAAAGGCGCTATTTCGCGAGGACAATCTGCGCAAAGCCGCCAGCATTCTCGAAAAGCTCTGGAAGCAGGAGCCGCATCCCGAAGTCGCCAGCCTTTATGTGCGGGCCCGCTCGGGGGATTCGGCGCTCGACCGGCTGAAGCGCGCCAACAAGCTGGAAGCCATGCGGCCGAACAATCCGGTGGCGCTCGCTGCCGTGGCCGAAAGCGCGCTCGAGGCCCGCGAACTGTCGCTTGCCCGCGCCAAGGCGGAAGCCGCCGCTCGCAGCCAGCCGAGCGAAAGCATCTTCCTTCTGCTCGCCGATATCGAGGAAGCCGATACCGGCGACGACGGCCGTATCCGCCACTGGATGAACCAGGCGCTGAAAAGCCCGCCCGATCCGGCCTGGACCGCCGATGGGGTGACCGCGCCCGAATGGCTGCCGGTCTCCCCGGTCAGCGGCAGGCTCGATGCCTTCGAATGGAAGCAGCCGGTCGCTCAGGTCGCCGGCCCGATCGAGGAAGGCGGCATCGATGCCGCCGAGGAGGCAATCCGCAGCCTGCCGCCGGTGGCGATCGCTCACCAGCCGGAGCGGGAACCGGACAGGCCCCGCCCGGCAGTCCCCCATCATGTCGTAGAGACCGCACCGGCGCCCGACGAACCCGCCGTCGAGACCATCGCCGTGCCGGCCCCGACGGAATCCGTCATCGTGCCCCAGACCGTGCCCGTCGAGCCGAAGACGCCGTCCGAACCGAAGACGCCTGGTGAAACCAGGCCGGAAGTTCGCAAGAAGGACGAACCCGTGGTCGAACCCTTCTTCGGCCGGCCGCCCGACGATCCCGGCGTCCGACAGGACGTGAAACCAACGGAAAAAACCAGTTTCCGCCTGTTCTGAACCGCAACCTCTTATCCGACGGAGCCGCATGTTCGATCGTTTTCGTATCTTTCTCGACAGCCTGACCGGCAACGGCGCCGCGCCGATCGCGGCCGATGATCCTCGCGTCGCCGTCATGGCGCTCTGCATCCAGGTCATGGAGGCCGATGGCGAGACCGACCCGAAGGAACGCCGCAAGGTGCGGGCGATGATCAAGGATCATTACCGGCTCGACGATGCCGCACTCGACGCGCTGATCGCCGCCGGCCAGACGGCCGAAAGCCAGGCCATCGATTTCTTCCGCTTCACCTCCGATATCAAGCGGAACCTCTCCGAGGAACAGCGGATCGATCTCGTCGGCATGCTCTGGGAGATCGCCTATGCCGATGGCCGGCGCAGCGAGATGGAAGACCACGTGATCTGGCGGATCGCCGACCTGCTCGGCGTCTCCGGCCGCGACCGGATCATCAAGCGCCAGGAAGTAGCCGCCGGGCTCGACGCGTCGGAAGAGACGGGCACCGCGCCCGAAAAATAGGGCAGGCGCACTGATATCAGCGCTCCGGCGCTTCCAGCGAATCGATCTTGCGCAATTGCGGAAAGCCGAGCGCCCAGATGACCGCGACGGCAAGCGTTCCGACCCCGCCGATCAGCACCGCCGGCACCGCGCCGAAGAAATGGGCCATGGTTCCCGCCCGGAATTCGCCGAGCTCGTTGGATGCGCCGACGAAGACCATGTTGACCGCATTGACCCGGCCGCGCACCGCATCCGGCGTCCACAGCGCAATCAGCGTCTCGCGCACATAGACCGAAATCATGTCGGCGCCGCCCATCAGCATCAGCGCCGCGATCGACAGCCAGGCGACCTCGGACAGGCCGAAAATCACCGTGCCCACGCCGAACAGCGCAACGCCCGCAAACATCAGCGTGCCGGCATTGTGGCGGATCGGATAGGCGGCCAGCGTCACCGCCACGAAGATGGCGCCGATCCCCGGTGCCGCGCGCAGCAATCCAAGGCCAAGCGGCCCGAGCACCAGGATCTCGCTGGCAAAGACCGGCATCAGCGCCACGGCGCCGCCGAGCAGCACGGCGAAGAGATCGAGCGAAATGGCGCCGAGCACCACTTTCTCGGTGCGGATGAACTTGAAGCCCGCCAGCACCGAGGCCCAGTCGCGTGCCTCGGTAAGGCTGTGCTGCGCCGGCTTTTCGATCATCACGATGAGGATCGACGAGAGGACGAGGAAGGCAAGCGCCACCGAATAGGCGACGACCGCGTCGAGCCCGTAGAGCAGGCCGCCGGCGACCGGGCCGAGAATTGCGGCCGTCTGCCAGGAGGAGGAGTTCCAGGCGATCGCATTGGAAAGATCCTTGGCTGGCACCAGATTGGGTGCCAGAGATTGCACCGCCGGCGCCATGAAGGCGCGCTCGATGCCGAAGACGATCAGGATGGCAAAGACCGGCCAGGGCGAAAACGCGTCCGCCACCGTCAGGGCCAGCAGCGCAAGAGCACAGAACGCGCTGACCACCATGCAGATCGCCGCAATCGCCCGCCGCGAATAGCGATCGGCCACCGAGCCGGTAATGAGGATCAGGGCGAGCGACGGCAGGAACTGGAACAGGCCGATCAGGCCGAGATAGAGCGTGTTCTGCGTCTGCGCGTACATCTGCCATCCCACCGAGACGCTGATGATCTGGATCGCGAAGGAGGCAAGGAAACGCGCGAAGAAGAAGCGGGCATAGGACCGATGCCGGAAGGCGGCAAACCGGTCGGCATGCTGGTAGACGGACATTCGGCGAACTTTCGCGAGGAGCAACGGGAAGACAGGCGCCTATTAAACATGATTCCGCCCTGCGCCAAGCGCGGACTTGCCGGTTTGTTCGTCAATGTCTACATGTCTGTCGACAACGAATTGGAGACCGGCATGCTTGCTGTCATTGCGACCCTGAATTTCATCATCAACATCGCGTGGTTCCTGATCATCGCCTCGGCCATCTTTTCCTGGCTCTATGCGTTCAACATCATCAACGTCAACAACCAGGCGATCAACATGATCGGCCGCTCGCTCTACCAGCTGACCGAGCCGCTCTACCGGCCGATCCGCCGGCTGCTGCCGAATATGGGCGGCGTCGACCTGTCGCCGCTGGTGGTTCTGGTGATCCTCTATTTCATCTGGTACCTGCTCAACACCACCATCGCCGCAGCACTGCTTTCCTGAGGCGACCCAGCGAGCACGAACAAAAAACCTCCGGATCGACACGATCCGGAGGTTTTCTTTTGGCAGGATGATACGAAGGATGGGCCGGCTCTTATCCGGAGAACGGCGGCAGACCGAGAACGCGGAGGCTTTACCCCCCCTCTGTCACTTCGTGACATTTCCCCCTCAAGGGGGGAGATCATTCTTTTCCCATGTGGGCACAAAGCTAGCGGCCCATCTCCCCCCTTGAGGGGGAGATGTCGGCGTCGCCGACACAGGGGGGTAAAGCCTCCCCGAACTCAAAAGCCGCGATAAACGAGCAGCCGTCCTACTTCGCCGCCTTGGCGCGCTCGATGGCTTCGACGATCAGCTGCTGGGCGACGGAAGCTTCCTTCCAGCCGTAGATCTTCACCCATTTGCCGGGCTCCAGGTCCTTGTAGTGTTCGAAGAAATGCTCGATCTGCTGCAGGGTGATTTCCGGCAGGTCGGTATAGTCCTTCACCTTGTCGTAGCGCTTGGTAAGGTGATAGTTCGGAACGGCGATGACCTTTTCGTCCTTGCCGGAATTGTCTTCCATCATCATCACGCCGATCGGCCGCACATTGATGACGCAGCCGGGAACCAGCGGCCGGGTCGAGGCGATCAACACGTCGATCGGATCGCCATCCTCCGACAATGTATGCGGCACGAAGCCGTAATTGCCCGGATAGGTCATCGGCGTATAGAGGAAGCGATCGACCACCAGGGTGCCGGCCTCCTTGTCCATCTCGTACTTGATCGGATGACCGCCGACCGGAACCTCGACGATCACGTTGACATCTTCCGGCGGGTTCTTGCCGATGGAAATTGCATCAATACGCATGTGTCCCCCAGGGGKCAGTGTTGGATGGCCAGTGCGATAAAGGGAAAACTGCCGCAACGCAACATGCCTTTCGCCGCGGCCCGGAATTTGCAATGATGGAAGCTGGCCGGTTCGTCGACGACGCCGGCCATGGTCGGTCAGGAGGAGAGGCGCCATGCCCATCGCCCGCATCGTGCTTGTCCCGCTCATCGCCATCCTTCTGGCGCCGGTGCCCGGACACGCCAATGACAGCGCCTATACCGATCTCGATACCGACCGCTGCGAACGGCTTTCGCCAGACAATGCCGAGGGTGGCTTCATATTGCTGAAATGCCGGGGATGGGAGGATCATCCGGTCTATCTCAAGGAGGGCGACCTGCGCCAGAGCGTTCTCTATGGTCATCCCGGCGCGGCCTATATCGACGGCGCATTCGAGAGTTTCGGCCCCTTCAATACCGCGGGAGACAGGATCGAATGGCGGCTCGGCCCCGGCGGCAAGCCGATCGCGGCCATCCTGCGCTGGTTCATCTTCAACGCCGATCCGGCAACCGGCGAATCCTCGCCGGCGTTCCGGGGCCAGGTACTGGTCGTCTCGAAAGTGGCGGACAAGGAGAAGGAAGGCTGCGTTGCCGGCTATGTCGATGCGCTGGCCAATCCGCAGCCCAATCTCATCGCCCGCCGGATCGCCGATACGCAAGCAGGCGATTTTCGATGCGGCACCGACCGGCCCGCCTATCACGGCACGAAGGGACCGCTGGCGACCGATCCGACCCGTTCCCTGCCGCAATGAGACCGGGCGAGAATCCCCGGCGGATCAGTCCCTCTCAGTCCCAGACATAGCCGATCTTCTTCAGGTTCTTCTCGCCGAAATCCTCCATGCCCTCGCAGATGTCGCGGCCGCCGGCCATGCGGAAGAAGCGGTCGGCATGGTGGCTGTCCTCCAAGCACCAGACGACGAGCCCTTGGCAGCCGAGCGATTTCAGGAGGCTCTTCGCCTCGCCGAACAGGATGCGGCCAAGGCCGATGCCCTGATATTCGGGGCGCAGGTAGATTTCATAGACCTCGCCTTCCTGCGGCAAGGACCGTGCCCGGTTAAGGCCGAGCGTCGCATAGCCGGCGATGACGCCGGCAACCTCGATCACCAGCAGCGTGGCGGGACCTCGCGTCGCCTTGCGCCACCAGGCATGATCGCGCCGGTGCACCATCTGGGTCAGCGGCCTGTGCGGAATGAGCCCGCCATAGGCCTGCAGCCAGGCGACGCGATGCACCTCCGAGATGGACACGGCGTCCCTCGGCTCGCCCGGTCGGACCTCGATGGATAATGTCTTCATGACGCTACTCTAGCCCGATGCCGTACAAACAGGAATCCCGCCAAGGCCCCGCGAAGTTGTTAACTCACAGGCAACTTATGGGGAGAACGCGGAAATTTTAACGCTTTTTTAATTTTCCCGGCAAGCACCAAAAGCAGTGCCGCACAACAAACTGCGGCTTGAATTCCGGCCCGGGGCCGGCCCGGGGCGGAATGGCGGAAATTTGCCGCCGCCGCCCGGCCGCCACCGCACCCGTACAGACGCGACAAGACGCCCGCAAATAAAACATAGCGGGACGGGAACTTTCGCATGGGTCTGCGCGTTTGAACACGTCCGACCCATGCGCAATCTAGCGGATGAGGTCGGGCACCGCGGCCCCTCGGGCTCCGGTCTTCTCAAACGGAAGTAGGGCATTGCCGCCGCCGGTCAAGCATGGGGCGGCGGAAACCCGAAAGACCCGATCGACTTATCGTTAGCGGCACGCCCTGTGCCCGTCATGGAGTAGCCGATGAAAACCCTCTCTGCAGACAGGCGCATGATCAAGATCGCCATGGCCGCTCCCTATCTGGAGCGCCATGAGGAACAGGCGCTGGCGCTGGCCTGGAAGGATCACAACGACCAGGAGGCCCGCAACAAGATCGCCATGGCCCATATGCGCCTGGTCATCTCCATGGCATCGAAATTCCGCAATTTCGGCCTGCCGATGAGCGATCTCGTGCAGGAGGGGCATATCGGCCTTCTGGAGGCCGCCGCCCGCTTCGAGCCAAGCCGCGAGGTTCGCTTTTCCACCTATGCCAGTTGGTGGATCCGCGCCTCCATGCAGGATTACGTACTGCGCAACTGGTCGATCGTGCGCGGCGGCACCTCCTCGGCGCAGAAGGCGCTGTTCTTCAACCTGCGCCGCCTGCGCGCCAAGCTTGCCCAGGGCGACCGGCAGCTGACGGCGCGCGCCGTGCACGAGGAGATTTCCGTGGCCCTCGGCGTCAGCCTTGCCGACGTGCAGACCATGGATGCCCGGCTTTCCGGCAACGATGCCTCCTTGCAGGCGCCGATCTCGTCCTCCGATTCCGAAAGCGGCGAAAGGCTCGACCTGCTTGCCTGCGACGCACCGCTGCCCGATGAACAGGTCTCCGAAATGATCGACCAGGAACGCCGGCGCACCTGGCTCAGCCATGCGCTGTGCAAGCTGAACGAGCGCGAAATGAAGATCATCAGCGCCCGCCGCCTGTCGGAAGACAGTGCCACGCTCGAGGAACTGGGCACCCATCTCGGCATTTCCAAGGAGCGCGTCCGCCAGATCGAGACCCGCGCGCTCGAAAAGCTCAAGGTCGCCCTCGTCGCCGAGGCTCCGGTGCTCGCGATGCATCATTGATGCGGTAGACGGCTCGCTGTCGAACCCCACCCGTTAAACGCTTGCCGCAACCTCGCAGTTCGGCGGCAGGTTTGTTGCGCATCCGTATCGAGGCGCCATCCGCTTCCCTATCCGGGTGCCCGCCGCCGTCTTCCATCCCTCGCCCTTCGTCCATCCTCCCTCGGCGCCCTCCTCGTTCGGCTTGACGTGTTATATTTTTATAACATATGTTGCCGGTGCTCGGGGTCGGGCATTGCCGGAACGCCCCGACCTCAAAGAAAACCGCCGGCGTAAGGAGGAAGACGATGACCGCAAGCTTCGAAGGGGGAAAGAATATCGCCCTGAAATGTCCCCCGCACCAGCATGATGCGATGGTCCGCTTCTACCGCGACGTGCTGGGGCTTGAGCCGACAGGCGGGCCGCAGGGCGATGCCGTCGGGTTCAAGTTCGGCCCCAACAATCTCTGGATCGACAAGGTGCCCGGCATGAGCCAGGCGGAACTCTGGCTGGAGATCGTCACCGACGACACGGCGGACGCGGCCCGCATCCTGTCTGAGGCGGGCGTGGCGCGCTGCGACGAGATCGAGGATCTGGGAGAGGGCTTTGACGGCTACTGGATTTCCGCGCCGGCATCCGTCGTCCACCTGGTCAACGCCAGGCAGGGCGCCTGGGAATAAACGTCATGGTGCACCGATGAAAAGACAGGGCGCGTAACGGCGCGCCTTCCTTCTCCGAGAGGAAGACGGCAAGCCCGGGCTTTCGCCGCAATTATTCCGAAATGATCTTGACCTTGTCGCCCGGCCGCACGGCCGAGGTCACCTGCATGGCATTGATCAGGCGGAAGAGGTCGAGCTTGCGATCGGTTCCCATCATCCGCGCCGACAGCGTGGCGAGGCTATCGCCCGGCCGGGCGGTGACGACGCGCACGCGCAGCGGCTTCAGAGCCGCCGCCTCCTGCGCCGTCATCCGGCGGAACGAGGCCTTCAGCACATTGGCTGTGGGCTCGAGGCTTGAGGCGCCCTTCGGCACGGCCGTCAGGAACCGGTAGATCTGCGTGTCGATGCGGATCACCGTCACGTCGAAATCCCATTGCTCGGCCGAGGCGCGGGCCGTTGCCGCCGGCAGGCCGTTGATGGTGATGGCGCGGATCGTGTCCGGTTTGAGGCCGGTGACCCAGCCGCTGGCGATATAATCGGTGAGGCTGCGGCGCTGCTTGTCGGCGACACCGTCGAAGCGCACGGCGATCTCGCCCGGGCCGGTCGCCAGCACCGCTTCGGCCTTGTTGTCGATCTGGAACCCGGCCGGCACGTCGAAACGGATGCCAAGCGCACCGTGCAGGAAGGTCTGGCCGCGCACATAGCCCTCCTGCGGGCTGTCGCCATAGAGCAACCCGTCTATGCCGGCGAGATAATACTCGTGCCCGCGATCGCCGTTCGTTCCCTCCGGGCCGAAGGCGCGCGCATGACGGCGGGCAAGATCGACGCGCTGCGGCGCGCTCGGATGGCTGGACAGGAAGTCGAGGCTCTGGTCCGCATCCGGATCGACCGAGGAAAACCGGCTATAGGCGGCCATGGAATCGAGGAAGCGTGCCGCCGCATAGGGGTCGTAACCCGCCTCGCCCAGCATGCGCACGCCGATCACGTCGGCCTGCAATTCCTGGTTCCGCGAAAAGGCCGCAAGCCTCAGCTTGCCGCGCGCCAGCGCCTGCTTGCCGGCAAGATCGCTGGAGAGAACCTCGGTGACGACGCGGCTGGCGATAACCTCCGCCTCCTCGCGCTGCTGGCGCTCTATGCCGTGATTGGCCGTCACATGGGCCATTTCATGGGAAAGCACCGCCGCCACTTCCGAGGCGTCGTTGGCAAGCGCCAGAAGGCCGCGTGTCACATAGAGATAGCCGCCCGGCAGGGCAAAGGCGTTGATCGCCGGCGAATTGAGAATGGTGATGCGATAGGACTGGCTGGGATTTTCCGAGACCGCCGTCAGGGCGCCGGCGATGCGCGCCACCAGCCGCTCGGTCTTGGCATCCTTGTACTCGCCGCCATAGCTTGCAACGATGCGCGGATGTTCGCGGGCGCCCACCTGCGCGCGCGGATCGTTCTTCTGGACTTCGGCAACGATCTGCGGATTGTCCGACGGCGCGACGCTCGGCTCATAGGTCTGCTCGATCACCGACTGGCATCCCGACAGGAGCAGGGCGCCGAAAAGGACGGCAGCGGCGCGGCGGCCAGGGCGTCTTTCCGTCGATTGCGGATCCATGTCTGTCCTTGTCGTCATGCCTCAGCTCGTTTCCAGTCTTCCGGGCCGTCCCCGGCCCGTCCCCATGGTCCGCCTCCATGGAAACATGCTCTGCCTCGCAGCCGTCTACATAGGTGCGCCGGCCGTTTCCGCAATGGCTCTCATCTACCCTATTCGCGCCATGCGTGCCTAGAGCATCCGTGCCGATCACGCTTATGTTCCGCCCTCCGGCGCCGAGAATTCCCCGGCCCGTGATATCCCCGCAACGCAACACCGCCTAAGGCCGCTGCCTGCGCAGCGCCCTCGCCAGCCCGCGCAGCGCCCTCGCATGCACCGGCGTTCAAATTATGGCAGGCCGGCCCCTTGCTCCTTGCCGAGGAAGCGGGCGATAGCCGGAATATCGGTGCGCGCAAGGAAGGTCTGCGTTGGGGCATCGAGAAGAATGCGGCCCTCATCGAGGAACAGCACCCGGTCGGCCAGCCTCGCCACGTCGTCCGGATGGTGGGTGACCATCAGGATCGTGTTGTTCTCCTGGCGATGGAGATCGATCAAAAGGTCGCCCATGCCGGTCCGCAAGCCCGGATCGAGCGCCGCGAAGGGCTCGTCGAGCAAAAGGATTGGCCGGCGGCGCACCAGCGCCCGCGCCACGGCGACGCGCTGCCTCTCGCCGCCCGAAAGCGTCGGCGGCATGCGCTTGCCGAAGCCGTCGAGCCCGACGCGCATGAGCGCGCCGGCAATCCGGGCGCGATCCTTGACGCCGAGCCTGAGCCCCGGATGAAGGCCAAGCCCGATATTGGTGCCGACATCGAGATGGGAGAACAGATTGTGCTCCTGGAAGATCACCGAAACCGGCCGCTCGGCCGGCCCGCTCCCGGCAACGTCCGCGCCAAGGATGTCCACCCGGCCGCTGTCCGGCTGCTCGAAGCCGGCGATCAGGTTGAGCAGCGTCGATTTGCCGGAGCCGGAGGGGCCGGTGACGGCAACCACCTCGCCGCGGCCGATGGCGCAGTCGAAGGCAAGCCTCGTCCTGTCGAAGCTCACCACCACATCCGCAAGGCGAATGGCGATCTCAGTCTCAGCCGGCGTCATCCGGTCTCCTTTGGTCGTTGCGGGCCGATGGCGTGCCGGCGATCGTCAAAAGCAGGCAGACCGTGCCGAGAAACAGCGCCAGCCCGGCGGCATCGGTCGAACGGTAGCTGCCCATGCGGCTGTAGAGAAGCCAGGGCAACGTCACCATATCCTGCGAACCGAACAGCGCCACCGCGCCGAGATCGCCGAGCGACAGCGCGCAGGCAAAGGACAGCGCCATCAGCCCCGGCCGTTTCAGCCGCGGCCAGTCGATGAACCGCAGCCGGTGCCAGCCGTTGAGCCCCAGGCTTTCGGCAAGCCGGCCGGTGCGCGCAAAATGGCTCTCCATCGCCGGCTCCAGCACCCGGTAGACGAAGGGCAACGCCATCAGCATGTTGATGAGGACGACAAGCGCCGGCGCAAACCGCGCGACATCGCCGAGCGGCCGCAACAGCAGGAACCAGCCGGCTCCCAGCACCACCGGCGGCACCAAAAGCACCAGCGAGGCGCTCATCGCGATGCCGCCGGCGAAAAGCCGGTCTCCCCTCGCCACCTGGCGCGGCCGAAGCAGCATCTGCCGGGTGCGGATCATCACCGCCGTCGAACAGACGCTCAAAAGCCCCGAGACCAGCGAAATGGCAAGGCTGGTCACGAGCGCCCGCCGCACCAGCGGATCGCCGGCCAGCCCGATCATGTCGGCGCGCAGGCCCGACGCAACCACCGAGCCGAGCGGCAGGAGGACGAACAGCACAGCAAGCCCGATCATCGCGTGGTCGCCCATCCGGCCCGGCCCGTTGCGGCCATCGAAGCGGCGTACCCGGCGCCCGCTGCCGCGTCCCTCCTCCGGCTTCGGCGTCAAAAGCTTGAGCACGACGAGCAGCGCGCCGGTCATGGCGATCTGCAGCAGCGAAAGCGCAATGGCCCGCGGCGGATCGAAATCGAAGCGCAGCGCCTGGTAGATCGCCACCTCGATCGTGCTGGCCGCCGGCCCGCCGCCAAGCGTCAGCACCAGCGTGAAGCTGGTGGCGCAGAGCATGAAGATAAGCCCGGCAATCCCCGGCAGAAGCCCCCGGATCACCGGCCATTCGACGAAGCGGAACAGTGACAGCGGCGACATGCCGAGATTGGCGCCGACCAGCCAGTATTCGCCGGGAATGCGCGAAAGCCCCGCCAGCATCAGCCGCACGGCGAGCGGCATGTTGAAGAACACATGCGCCAGAAGAATGCCGGAAAGCCCGTAGATGCTCACCGGCTGGTCGAGGCCAAGATGGGCAAGCAGCCCGTTCAGCGCCCCCTGCCGCCCCCAGATCCCGATCAGCCCGAGGGCCGCGACCAACGCCGGCAGGCCGAGCGGCAGCGCCATCAGCCGCACCACCCAGACGCGCCCGAAAAACGCTCCCTGCCGCGAAAGCGCCCGGGCAACGGGAATGGCAAGCAGGATCGACAGGAGCGTGGAAAGCGTCGCCTGCAGCAGCGTGAAGCGGGCAACGCGCCAGACATAGGCATCGAACAGCGCATCACCGCTCGCCGACCCCGGTTCATCGAAAGCCAGAAGCGCCCCCGCCGCCAGACCGACGAACAGCACGATACCGCCAAGGCAAAGCGCCCCGGCTGCAAATGTCAGACGTCGCTCGATGCGATTGATCATCCCTGCCTTCAAACTTCCGATGCGCTCGCCAAGCCTCTCACCTGACCCTGTTTCCGCAGGCGGGGAGCCAAGCCCCTCACCCTAGCCCTCTCCCCGCCTGCGGGGAGAGGGGACGACAGAGGTCGATCATCACGATAGAGGGTGCCGCACATCCCTTCTCCCCGCCTGCGGGGAGAAGGTGCCCGACAGGGCGGATGAGGGGCCTCGCTCAGCGCCCCTCACTTGCCGCTCATCGCCGAAATCCACTCGTCGATCCAGGCCTTGCGGTTGGCGGCCACCTCGTCGGACGACATCAGAAATGTCTTTTCCGGAACGACCAGCTTCGAAAAAGCCTCCGGCAAGGCATCCTGCCCCTCCGCCACCGGCATCATCCAGTTGGTCGTGGGGATGATAGACTGGAACTGCGGCCCGACCACGAAGGAAAGAAAGTCCCTGGCCAGCGCCGGGTCCTTGGCGCTCTTGGTGATCCCGGCCACTTCGATCTGGATATAGTGGCCTTCGGAGAAGGGAGCCGCCTGGTAGCGATCGGTATTTTCCGAGATCATGTGATAGGCGGGCGAGGTCGTATAGGAGAGCACCATCGGCGCCTCACCCTTGGTGAACAGGCCATAAGCCTCCGACCAGCCGGGCGTGACGGTCAGCACCCGGTCCTTGAGCTTGGCCCAGGCGGCGCCCGCTTCCTCGCCATAGACCGATTTCACCCAGAGCAGCAGCCCAAGCCCCGGCGTCGAAGTGCGCGGATCCTCGATGACGATCTTCTGGCTGGGGTCGCCCTCCACCAGTTCCTTGAGGCTTTTCGGCGGCTCTTTCATCGCCTGCGTGTCGTAGACCACGGCGAAATGGCCGTAATCATAGGGGACGAAATCCGCGTCGGAGAAGCCGCCGGGCACCTTGACCGCCGAGAGATCGACGCCATGCGGCACGAAGAACCCGGTCGCCTTGGCCTCGGCAATCAGGTTGGTATCGAGCCCGAGCACGATATCGGCCTTGGAGGACGCCCCTTCCAGCTTCAGCCGCGTCAGGAGCTCGACGCCATCGGCGACGCTGACATACTCGACCTTGCAGCCGCAGCTCTTCTCGAAGGCTTCGGCCACCTTGGCGCCCGGCCCCCATTCGCCGGTAAAGCTCTCATAGGTATAGACCGTCAGTACCTTGTCTTCGGCGCGAGCACCGGTCGACGCAGCAATGGCGGCCACAGCCGCGAAAAGTGAAATGAATGCCTTGCGCATCAGCGCCTCCTTCAAATCCGAAAATTGGGAATAGGGCGCTGAAACGTGCCGTCTAATCCCTCCGCCGGTACAAACCGGATCAGGTTCTTCGGGTTGGCCTGCAACAGCCTCTCAGCCGCCCGCCTCACAAAAAGACGAACGGCACCCCGTTAGATCAACTGAGATTTAGCCGCCGGTGAAATGCTTGGCAAGGGGATATGGTGGAGGCACGCCTGCGCAAGCGGTTCTCTCTGGCCTTTAGGGCTGGATCTTTGCTAAGATGAACCTTCCGATCTCAGCACTGACCCGAAAGAACCAGCACGGCAGCGACCGTGACAGGCTTTCATTCTTGCGACCAAGGTGGCGAAGATGAACAAGCCTTTTATTTCCCTGCGTCCGGAAATCACCCGAACGCACGCATTCACCCTGATGAACTGGATGGAAGACGAACGCGTCACGCGCTACCTGAGCGATTCAAGCAGCGTCTCCCGGTTCATCGCACAGGCCGCCGATCGAGCGCAGATGCCCATCCTGACGCATCTGTTCAATCAAGGCGGCCGTTTCTTCATCGCTTGCGATAGAACCGATACCCCCGTCGGCTTCGTCCGCCTGGTCAAGACAGGCGCCGACTGTGAAATCGTCCTGGTTGTCGGAGACCATGACAACTGGGGGCAAGGGCTTGGCGGGAGCACCATTCGGGAAGGTCTGAAGCTCGCTTTCCTCGGCATGCGCGCCGAAAACGTCATCGCCAAAATCCACCCGGACAATACGCGCTCGCTGAAGGGGTTCGAGCGCTGCGGCTTTCATCTCCAACGCGAAACGCCGACGCTCAATTCGCTGTCGATGACCGCTGGCCGTTACCTCCAGCTCCTGCGCGAAGGCGCAATGGCGGATTCGACCGGAATCCATATCACCGAGATCGACAAGGCCCGCCTCCAGAGCCTGATGGCGTTCGAGGAAGGGGCGGCAATTGTCGAGCTTGAACATGAGATCGAGAGAGCCATTGTCGTTGATCCTCAGCACGTCGAAGGCGATGTCGTGACAATGAATTCGAGGGTCGTGCTGCATCTCGACGAAGAAAAACAGGAAGTCGCTCTTGTCTATCCGCAAGACGCCGACGCGCGCGATCGGAAACTCTCCGTCTTCTCCGACATCGGCACAGCGATCCTGGGTTATCAGGAAGGCGCTGCCGTCGACTGGATGGTCGCGGATCGTACGCGACGCATTCTGATCGAGAAGGTGATCTACCAACCGGAATCATCTGGCGATCTTCATCTCTAGTCGCACTGTATAAAACCTGCCTGCCAGGTTCGTCAGCCAACCCGACAAACAATGGAGACGGGCGGGGCTCGATACCGGCTATGCACGGTCCTCCATGAAGGAGCCAACTCAGATGACTTGGGGCCGGAACCGGAAAGTCCGCTTGCAAACCCATTGCCGTCGCGCAAGTTGGGCGTCGAGCGGGCTACAGAGCCGACACCCGGTTGCGGCCTGCCCTCTTGGACAGATACAGCCCCTCGTCGGCGCGCTTGAGGATATCGTTGGAAAAGCGGTCCGGCTGCGCGAATTCGCTGACGCCTCCGCTGATCGTCGCGTCATAACGCAGGTTTTCCCGGAAGGTGATCGGAACGCTCACACGCAGGCGTTCTGCAATTTCCAGCGCATCGCTGCGGTGGGTGCCGGGCATCACGATCACGAACTCGTCTCCGCCGAGGCGGGCAATCACGTCGCTCTGGCGCAGATGCTGTCGGCACAGGCGGGCAATTTCCACGAGGGCCGCGTCGCCGGCCTGATGCCCCAATTCGTCGTTGAGCCGTTTGAAATCGTCGAGATCGAAAACAAGGACCGAGGTCTGTGACCTTTCCCGCTCGAAGATCGCCAGTCGCTGATCCAGCGTCTCGATCAGCTTTCGTCGGTTGTAAAGCCCCGTCAGCGCGTCCGTTTCGCTGAGTTGGCGCAGCTCTTTCTGAACCGCGTTCTTGTCGGTGATGTTGCTTGCCACCCAGACGACGGCCGCCTCACCCTCGACTGGAAAGCTCAGCGCCTGAACACGGCCCTCGAACCATATGGAATGGCTGGGGCCGTCGCCGGCACCTTTCACATCGCTTCCGCTGAGTTCGTATTCGACGATGTGGAGCGCGCCGCTTTCCAGCGCCTTCTCGATTTCGGCAGAAAACCAGAGTGCCTTCTCCTCCTTCAGCACGTCGAACATGCTGCGCCCGACAAGGCCGCTCCCGTCATGGTAATGCCGGACGTCCTTGCCGCCGAATACAGCCGCATAACGGCCACTGCGGGTGAGGACGAATGCGGGGTCGGGGAGCGAGGAAAGGATTGAAAACAACTGCTGCTGCGTAAACAAGGAACCACTTTCCCACATTGCCTGACGACATGGCGCTGCTGCAAAACACCTGCACACGGCATGTATTTCACTTGCTATTCAGCCTCTTGGTTCCTCCAGACTGCCACAGCAGTATTTCATTTCTCTAAATGTCCTGGAAGCAAAACCTATTCCCGACCGGCGGATCGAGGCGAGCCCGAGCACGATATCGGCCTTTGAGCCGGCTCCTTCGAACTTCAGCCGCGTCAGAAGCTCGACGCCATCGGCGGGCGATCGTCAGCCCGCATGTCGAGCCGGTGGCATTTCAGTCCATGGAAAACGGCGCACTGGCGTCGAGGTGATCCAGAAAATATACGACCTCGATGGCCGGCCGCTGGAAGACCAGACCCAGGGCCTCAAGAACAAGACCGTGCTCCACGTCTTCCACTTCAAGGACGACAGGATCACCCGCTTCGCCATCCGCAATGCCGGCTAGCGCGGGGCCGATACATACCGCGATCAGGTTCTCCGGTTGGCCCCCTAAAAAGCCTCTCAGCCATCCGCCTGAAAAAGACGAACGGCCCCGTCAGAGCAAAACGAGGTTCAGCCGCCGGTGAAATGCTTGGCAAAGGGAAGTGGGCGCGCGGGCGCTTTCGAGATGATTGTCTGCTTTCGGCCCAAAGCGGACCTATTCCGAAATTGTTCCGGTGTCAGTAAACTTGATCCAAGCGTCCGCATACACCTTCGACTCCATGCCGAGATATGGAACTATTATTTCCCACTCACTGAGATGGTTATCCGACGAGGATATTAACCCTTCGATCAGGCCTGTCGCGACGGCATTTTTCAGTCCGTCGTTTCCCCTGGCCATGGCGGCTTCGATCACCTCGAAGAGTGCTCGTAGATTTCGAAGGGAATGAAAATTGGCTGCTATGTGCCAACCGACCTCACCGCACAGGGAAACAATTCCAATGGGGGCGGGGAAAAACTCTAGTTTCAGCCGCTCTTCTATCCGTGTGAATTCCGGCAAGAGAATTCTCAAGCGATCTGTGAACTCGGTCGCGTTCAACTTCTCACCCTCCAATGTGCCATGGCCGATACTGCTGAGCCGATTGGATGGCCGCAAATTACATCGGAATTCGCGTTTTGGCCCAAAGCCGCCATCGAGCTCCGAAAAGCGCTCGGTGTCACTACTTCAGTAGATGGTTGTTCTTCGCATATCGTTCACGAGCCAAGATGTAGTCACTGCTCCAGACATCTATGGCATCGTAGGCTTCGTTGAGAATGATCTGCAGCGCTGGGTCGCTGTCGATCCGATCCATCCGATCAAACTGACTTACAGGAAATGGTGCTCCGAACGCATCGATAATCCTGCTCATGATGTCCGCGCATTTGGGTAGGAGCATGTCCTGCAGCGCATCACGTACAATCGGAGCTAGAGCTCCCGACGAGTTGTCAAAGAACTGCTGAACACCGCCATTCCCGACCTCTCCGTCGAATATTGATGTTGCATAGAGATATATGCTTGGCTGGCCAAGCAGTGCGACCGTCTGTGGAATACGCTGGTCTTCGATGGAAATGCCTCGTTCAGCCTGATCTATCGCCTGCCTCAGAAACCAGTCATCGAGTGAATTGAGATCATTGTAAGTCGCCATCATCTCGTCCCGTTTAATGTCAAACGCCTTATAGCTCAAAGTCCTCAGGCTGCGGGTGGTGAACCGCGAAGACATCGCTATTTCATTCCGACGCTAGAATGTAGCTCGATGACCGCCATTGGCGCGGAGCGGACTCATTTGGCTTGCTCGAACGACTTCGTCACAACTATCTCACCTACGATGGCCGAGTTGAAATTTTCGAGATCGCCGGCAGGTATCCAGTATTCCTTCAAAGCTTGGCCGCCCGCCTCCTGTGGGGCGTAGCTGGCAAGGAACGCCTTTTGCACAGCAAACCGCGTTACGTAACCGGCACCGTCGCGGCTGACGTTCCAATCTCTCGCAATTCGAATGGCATAGTCTTCGGACAGAACGGGATAAAAGATGGGCTGATCAGGCAGCCGGGGAGGAAATTTCGTCATGCCGCTTTGTCGTATCAAATCCAGTTCGATCGGACCTACAGGCCTCCAAAGAGTTACAGTTTCCATCTCTATTGCCTCGAATAAGCTCGCTTGAACATCGGCGATATCTACACAAACTGCTCCATTTTTGGAAAGTCCGCTGTTGGCGCAAAGCAGTCATACACCACTACAAGAAGCGATGTTGTACGCCTTGCCCGTCGGCCTTCCAGAGCAATTTACCGCCTCGGGATAAATGTGGAAACGAGCCTCTCTCTGTATAAGCCATCGAGGCAATATCCTCCACAGCCCAACCCCCTCACCTCCCCCGCGCCAAACCATCCAGCAGAAAATCAAGCCCCTTGCGAAAGGCGCCGTCCCAGTCGTTGTCGAGGAGCAGGCGGGAGCGTTCGATGGTCGGATAGGCTTCGCTGGTCAGGCGCTGCTGCCCGGCGGCCCGGTCGTCGTCCGTGAGGTCGAAGCTTGCGCGGGTGATGGTCGCGCCGATCACATAGTTCCAGAGAGACCAGATCGCCCCGTTCAGGTCCGCCTCCGCCACGCCGGCCTTCGCCAGGGCCCTGCCCAGCAGTTCCAGGCGTATGAGGATGTTTTGCCCGAGCGCCCGGCGCGGCAGGAGCGAGGCCGACCAGGGATGGCGCAGCATGCTTTCGCGCCAGTCCTCGAGCATGTGAACGATATCCTCGCGCCAGTCTCCGGGCCCGGCCATGTCCGGCGGTGCGCGATAGGCAAGCACCCGGTCGAGCGCCAGATCGAAGACCGCCTCTTTGCTCGCCACATGCCAATAGAGGCTCATCGCGCCCGCGCCGAGGCGATCCGCCAGCCGGCGCATCTTCAATCCGTCCACGCCCTCGGCGTCGAGCAAGTCCACCGCCGTCGCCACGATCCGCTCCAGCGAGAGAGCCGGCTCGTCGCCCGGCGCCGGTCGAGGCGATCCGCCCGCCGGTGTTCCTCCCTTGCTTTTCGCGCCACTCGGTCTGGCCGCCATCCGCTTTCCCCGCTCTTCAGACGATCATCTAGGCCGACGATGCGGCAAATGTCGATCCCTGCCGATTGACTCGTACAGCGTACGATGCGATTTAGCCGTACGCTGTACGATTAATTTCGCGATCGATCGGTCAAGTTCGATCGTGTCGCCGGAAGGCTCAAGGAAAAACCATGTCACCCACAATCAGGCATTTCATCATCGGAGGAATTTTCATCATGACCACCAGCATGTCCACGGCGACGGCGGCAAACGATCTCATGCTGACCATCGTCAATCCGCAAAATCTCTACGACCCGACGCCGAACGGCTACAGCACGGCGGTGATCGTGCCGCGCGAAGGGCGGATTGCCTATATTTCCGGACAGGGCGGCCAGGACGCCACCGGTGCCCTGTCGCCGGATTTTGCCGTTCAGGTCGGGCAGGCCTACGCCAATCTGCGCACCGCGCTCGATGCGCTCGGCGCCCGGCCGAACCAGGTCGCCAAGCTCACCGTCTTCGTCGTCGATCACGACATGTCGAAGCTCGAAGTCCTTACCAGCAGCGTCAAGGCCATGTTCGGCGAAACGCTGCCGGCGCAGACACTGATCCCCGTCCCCAGGCTCGCCATCGACCCCATGCTCTTCGAGGTCGAAGCCACCGTCCTCCTGGACTAGCCGCTCTCTTCACCCCGTAGCCTTCGGCGGCAGCCGCACCGGCTTCAGGCTGAGGGCCGCGATCAGCGTGACCAGCGTAATACCGGCCGCGATCAGGAACAGCGGCTGGAAGGCGCCGGCATAGGCCTCGGCCACCAGCTGGCGCGCGGCCTCCGGCAGGGCGGCAAGCATGGTCGGCGTCAGGATTTCGATATCTTCCACGCCCGGAATGGCGGTACGCCCTCGCGAAAGGCCGCCGGCGATGGTGGCGCCATAGATCGAGATGGCGATCGAGGCGCCGGCCATGCGCGACAGCGTCACCGCGCCGGTGGCCGCCCCCATGTCGCCGCGCGCCGCGCTGTTCTGCACGCCGATCAGCGGCACCTGCTGGCCAAAGCCGATGCCGATGCCGTGCAGCGCCATGGCCGCGGCAATCAGCACGAGCGGCGTGCCGGGATGGATCTGCGTGAACGACAACAGGGCGAGCATGGTCAGGCTGGCGCTGGTCACGGCAAACGGCTTGTATCGGCCGGAGAGCGAGATCAGCCGTCCGGCCGCCAGCGATCCGGTGACGATGCCGCCGGTGAGCATGATGAAGAACAGCCCGGCCGTGGAGGGGCTCAAGCCCGTCGTCGTCTGCAGGAACAGCGCGAAATAATTGACCATGCCGATGCCGACGGCGCCGCTTGCCAGCGAAATCACCAGCATCAGGCCGACCGTAGGGTTACTGAACAGCGACAGCGGCACCACCGGCTCGGCCGCCCGGCGCTCCACCAGCACCCAGGCGACGGCGCAGAAAAGTCCACCGGCAAGCACGGCAAGGCCGCCCGGCGAGACCAGCGCGCCGAACAGTTCGGTGCTGTCGCCGAGAAGCACCAGCGCCGTCACCGCGCCGGCGAGCAGCAGCGCCCCGGCATAGTCGATCTTCGGCTGGCGCGTCGGGCGCCGATAGGGCAGGAAGAAGATAAGGCCGGCCAGCACCACGGCGCCCACGGGGATATTGATGAGGAAGATCGAGCGCCAGCCGAACAGGTCGCTCATCGTGCCGCCGAGCACCGGGCCGATGGCGCCGGATGCCATCAGCACCAGGCTGGAATAGCTCTGGTAGCGGGCCCGCTCGCGCGGCTCGAACAGGTCTGCGGTGACGGAAAAGATCGACACCATGATGCCGCCGCCGCCCAGCCCCTGCAGCACCCGGGCGGCGATCAGCGTGTTCATCGACACCGCCAGCCCGCAGGCGACCGAGCCCAGCGTGAAGATCGATACCGCCACCAGCATCACATATTTGCGCCCGAACAGGTCGCCGAGCTTGCCGTAGAGCGGCATCACCGTGCAGGTGGCGAGAAGATAGGCCGAGCCGACCCAGCCGAACCGCTCCATCTCGCCGAATTCGGCGACGA
Source organism: Rhizobium sp. Root482 (assembly GCF_001426565.1). Taxonomy (GTDB): domain Bacteria; phylum Pseudomonadota; class Alphaproteobacteria; order Rhizobiales; family Rhizobiaceae; genus Pararhizobium. The sequence goes on from NZ_LMFA01000003.1 coordinate 118,129, forward strand.
TGGTCGGAAGCGCTGTCGCGACGATCTGGTGGTCGAGCGTCGCCATGAACAGCGCGGCCATCAGGAAGAGAAAGAGCGTGAGACGAAGCGCCGGGTTCGAGACCAGCGGCGCCGGGGCGGCGACGTGCATGTCCATGGGGGAGAATCCTGTTGTTTGGCAATTTATGTGCTCTCATCATATATTTGTCAACAGCATATTTGTGCGCATTGCATATTTATCCTTCCCGCTGCCCGCCGCCTTTGCTATGCTCGCCCCATGGACCAGACGATGAACAACGAAATGGACGCAACGACCGTCACCGATGCAAACAACGACGACACCGCCGCCCACACTGTCGCGATCGGCCGCTCCATGGGCCGCTGGCGCGTCCTTGTCGGCCGCCGCGTGCTGGCGCGGCTGGCGATCGACAATGTCTCGCCGGGCCTCGATATCACCCATATCGACGTGCTCGATGCCGTCCGCCGCGCCGAACCGAAAGGTGAAGTCACGGTCGGCGCCGTCGCCGAGGCCATGCGCATCGATCCCTCGCGCGCCAGCCGCATCGTCGGCGACATGGTGGGGCGCGGCCTGCTGAAGCGCCAGGCCTCGCAGAGCGATGCCCGCCGCATCCTGCTGGTCATGACCGAACCGGGCCAAAAGCTGATGGCCGAAATCCAGGCCGTCAAGCGCCGCGTCATCGACGGCATCCTCGCCGACTGGTCGCCGGAGGATATCGCCCAGTTCGACCGCCTGTTCGACCGCTTCGTCACCGGCTTCGAACAGCTCCACCCGCCGCGCGAAAAGGAATAGCCGACCGGCCCAACATCCCTTCTCCCCTCGGGGAGAAGGTGCCCGAAGGGCGGATGAGGGGGCCGTAGCCAATTCAAGACGGCGCCCTCTCTTCCTCCCCCTCCCCCATTTGCACGCCGCCTCTTTCCCTCATCCCCCTGTTTGGGCTATGGGCATGGCCCATGACACATCCGGCCTTTGCCATATTGATGGGCGGCACGCTGACGCCGACCGAACGCCTCGGGCAGCAGCTTGCCGGCACCCACGTTATCGCCGCCGATGGCGGCATGCGCCATGCGGCGATGCTTAAGCTTTCCCCCGAGCTCTGGGTCGGCGATTTCGATTCGACGCCGCAGGGCCTCATTGACCAATGGCCGGATGTCCCCCGCGAGCCCTATCCGCCCGCCAAGAACGAGACGGACGGCGAGATCGCCGTTGCCGCCGCCCTTGCGCGCGGCGCCAAAAAGCTCGTGCTCGCCGGCGCGCTCGGCGGCACCCGCAGCGATCATGCCTTCATGCATCTTCTTCAGGCCGCGCGCCTTGCAAAGGAGGGGCTCGAGGTAATGCTCACCTCCGGCGAGGAGGAGGCCTGGCCGCTCTTGCCGGGCGAGCGCGAGATCGACCTGCCGAAGGGCAGCCTGTTTTCCGTCCTCGGCCTCGATACGCTTGACGGCCTGACCATTGCCGGCGCCCGCTATCCGCTTGCCGGCTTCCACCTGCCCTTCGGATCCTCGCGCACCATTTCCAATGTCGCGGAAGGTCCCGTCCGCTTCACCCTTTCCTCCGGCCGGGCGATCCTCATTGCCCGCCCGCATGATTTTTCGGGAGCCTGACCATGGCGCCGCCCATTCTGAAACTCGACGATATCTTCCTCTCCTTCGGCGGCACGCCGCTGCTTGCCGGCGCTCATCTGCAGGTTGAGCCCGGCGACCGCATCTGCCTCGTCGGCCGCAACGGTTCCGGCAAGTCGACGCTGATGAAGATCGCCGCCGGCCTTGCCGAACACCAGGGCGGCGAGGTTTTTCGCCATCCCTCCGTCACCATCCGCTATCTCCACCAGGCGCCCGATTTCGACGGCTTTTCCACCGTGCGCGCCTATGCGGAAGCCGGCCTCGGGCCGAGCGACGATCCCTACCGCGTCGCCTATCTCCTTGAACATCTTGGCCTTTCCGGCGATGAGGACCCGTCGCAGCTCTCCGGCGGCGAGGCCCGCCGCGCCGCCCTTGCCCGCGTTCTCGCCCCGGAGCCGGATATCCTGCTTCTCGACGAGCCGACGAACCATCTCGATCTCCCCACCATCGAATGGCTGGAAGGCGAACTGATCAAGAGCCGCTCGGCGCTTGTCCTGATCTCCCATGACCGCCGCTTCCTCGAAAAGGTCTCGACCGCCACCGTCTGGCTCGATCGCGGCCAGTCGCGCCGGCTCAACCAGGGCTTTGCCCATTTCGAGGCCTGGCGCGACAAGGTGCTGGAGGAAGAAGAGATCGAGCAGCACAAGCTCGGCAAGGAGATCGAGCGCGAGGAACACTGGCTGCGCTACGGCGTCACCGCGCGGCGCAAGCGCAATATGCGGCGGCTGGGCGCGCTGCAGGACCTGCGCGCTAGGCATCGCGGCCATACAGGCCCCCAGGGCTCGGTGCAGGCGACGATCTCGGATGCGCGTCTGGCCGGCAAGCTCGTCATCGAGGCGGAGAAAATCACCAAGTCCTACGGCGAACGCCTGATCGTCGCGCCCTTTTCGATCCGCGTCCATCGCGGCGATTGCATCGGCCTTGTCGGCCCGAACGGCGCCGGCAAGACGACGCTCCTGAAAATGCTGACCGGCCAGATCACGCCCGACGAAGGCACGGTCAAGCTCGGCACCAATCTCGAGATCGCCACGCTCGACCAGCGCCGCGAGGACCTGAATCTGGAGGATACGCTTGCCCATTACCTCACCGACGGGCGAGGCGAAAACCTCCTGGTCAACGGCGAGCAACGCCATGTCACCGGCTATATGAAGGAATTCCTGTTCCAGCCCGAACAGGCGAGAACCCCGATCAGGAACCTGTCGGGCGGCGAGCGCGCCCGCCTGATGCTGGCGCGCATCCTGTCGCGCCCGACCAATCTGCTCATCCTCGACGAGCCCACCAACGACCTCGATATCGAAACGCTCGACCTGCTTCAGGAAATCGTCGCCGGCTTCCCCGGCACCGTCATCCTCGTTTCCCATGACCGCGATTTCCTCGACCGCACCGTCACCTCCACCATCGCTCCCGCCAATCCAGACGCCCCCGACGGCCGCTGGATCGAATATGCCGGCGGCTATTCCGACATGATGGCGCAGCGCAAGGGCATGGCCGAGGAAAAGAAGCGCGCGGAAAAAGCCGAAAAAGCCAGATCCACGGATGCCACATCCCTCTCCGCCCCGAAGGCGGCCAAGGGCAAGCTCTCCTTCAAGCAGAAATTCGCGCTCGAAAACCTGCCGAAGGAAATGGAAAAGGCGCAAGCCGAAATCGCCAGCCGCGAACAGGAAATGGCCGATCCCACCCTGTTCTCCAAAAACCCCAAGCGTTTCTCGACGCTCGCCACCGAGCTCGAAAAACTGCGGTCATCGGTGACGAAGATGGAAGAGGAATGGCTGGAACTGGAAATGCTGCGGGAGGAACTGGAGGGGTAGCATTACCGGCTTGCGGCGGCTTGCCCCGCAAGCAACCGTCCCTCGCTCACCGGAACAGCGACAGGATGGCCTCGGGATTCGAATTGGCGATCTGCAGTGATTGAAACCCGAGTTGCTCCTGCGCCTGCAGCGCCTTCAGCCGGGTGGATGCCTCGTTCATATCCGCATCGACCAGGCGCCCGATGCCCTTGTGGAGGCCGGACATCAGCTTGCCGGTAAAATCGGACTGCATCTCGATGCGCTTCTGGAATGCGCCGAGCGTCGCCGTGCCGTCGATGATCCTCTCGGTGACGATGTCGATATAGTCGATATAGGCCGAGACCTTGTCCGGATTGGCGGCGATATCGATGGTCAGGAAATCGATCTTCGGCACCGGCTCGATATTCACCCGGACGGTGTCGAACCCGATGCGTGTTCCACTTCCCCATTGACGATCGACCGCCGGGTCGGATTTGATCATCACCGTGCCGGCGGGTGTCGCCTCGATGATCAGGTCGGGCCAGTCGGCGTCGATCAGTGAATGCAGGAGGATCGCCATTTCCTCGGCCGTCTCCACCTTGCCGCTATCCTTCCCGAACAGTTCGTTCACATAGGTCCGATTGAAGGAATGGCTCGTTGCCGGGGCGTCGTTGACCGAAAAGCCGAAACTGATCTCCACCCCGTCCAGATTGTCGCCGTCCTCGTGGACGATGAAATCCTCGAACTGCAGTTCCATGCCGGAGCCCCTGGACCCGAAATCGGAGGCTTCCTTGAGGCCGCCGAGGCCGACGCCGACGCTGCTGAGACCGGCGATCTCGACATAGGACCCGTTGGGATGTTTTTGCTGCGTACTGATCGACATTCGTTTCTCATCATGGACCCAGTTACTGGAATTATACGGAACATACTGCCCGTAACTGGCGGAAACATAGGCACCCTCGGCATTCAGCAAGGAATTGAGCACCGCCGCAAACTCGGTATTCGTCGTGATGATCCCGCCCAGGCCCGGATTGACCGCATCCAGATCCGCCTTGGTGATGGTGATCGTCTTGGAATGCCCCGCAAGATAGGGTCCAGGAAGTTCCTCTATCTGCCCCGCCGCGCCGGTATAGTTCTGCGGGTTGGAGGCCTCCTTGTCGAGGAGGATCGTAAACTGGATCTGAGCACCCGGAACATTGAAATCCAGAGGCGAACCCACGGGAAAGTCGTTCAGAAAAAAGCTGCCCGCGCCTCCCCCCGCCCCATTCGGATACATCCAGCCGGATCCGAGACCGCCGTCGTAGACGGTCGAATCCGAACCGGAGTACGGGTCAGCATAGAGGGTACGCAGCCCACCAAGGGTCTTGAGGTCGCGCATATCCGTCTCCAGCAATCCTCCGCCAGTGCTGTTGAACAGCGAAACCTCCGAAAGGTGGAAATCCATGGCGCGGACCGCCGCCCCTCCCGATCCCGCCCGTATGAATGCGGCGAGGCTGGAGGCCTTGTTGAGATCGAAATCATAGATATTGGCGATATCGGTGTTCAGCCAGTTCTCGCCGCTGAAGCTGGCGGAATGGGCGATGTTCTGGACCTGCTGCTTGAACTGCTCCAATTCTTTCTGAATCTTGCCCTTGTCGACCGCCTCGTCCTTCGCCATCACCAGCCGCGACTTGAATTCGCCGAGCACGTCGATGACGGCATCCAGCGCCGCATAGGCCGTATCGGCCTTTGCCGCAGCAAAGCCGAGCGCATCCGAAACCGCCGAAATCGCCCTGTTGTCGGAACGCATCGTCGTCGAAATCGACCAGTAGGCAGCATTGTCGCCCGCCGTCGCCACTCTCAGGCCGGAGCTTACCTGCCCCTGCGTGGCCATCATGTCGGAGCCGATGGTTCTCAAAGTCCGGAGCGCAGAAATTGCCCCCGCATTATTCAAAATGCTGGTCATATTAGATCATCTTAAAATTGATTTTTTGCCTGTCATGGGCGGGATGGTTGCATCCCATACAATCCGATTTCTGGTTAACGGATGCTTAACGGAAAACCGTTTTCTCAAATATTTCAACCGGCTAATACGTTCCAACGACGCCGGGACGCTCGAAGGATTGACGCAATTCAAAATGCGTCGAACTGCCGCCAAACAAGCCACGCGGCGGCAAGGGCGCAAATCGTCCAGACGATGATCACGGCCATCAGTCCGCCGCGGCTGGTTGGCCGGGCGGAGCGTCTTTCCGCCGATAGCCTGAACTCGGACATGAGCGGCGTGGGTATCATTCGTATGGCGAGGAGAATTCCGAGCGGTACGATCAACAGGTCATCGAGATAGCCGAGGATCGGAATGAAATCCGGTATGAGGTCGATCGGAGAAAGCGCGTAGGCAGCGACTGCTCCGGCGACGATTTTGGCCGCGACCGGCGTGCGCCGATCGCGCGCGGCGATCCAGAGAGCGACGATATCGCGCTTGATCGATCGCGCCCATGTTTTTGCGGAAGAAAGCCAGCGGGTGATAATCATCATCGAATGGATAAGGCTTGCATGATCGCGCGTGAAGCGGGTCTGTCGAAAAACACCTGTACAAGCCAAGGCGTTCTCCTTCGCGCCGAGAGCGAAGGAGAACGCAAAATCTCATAGCGGCTTCGGCAAGGCCCGCCTGTGGTAAGAGCCGGCACGAACCCGTTCCGGGCTGATTCCTTATCGGCAAGCGATGGCAGCACCTGTCGCGCCGCCCAGGGTTGCCCCGCCGCCGACCGCCCAGAGCTGACCGGTACCGGACCCGATCGCAGCGCCCGCCGCTCCGCCAATAACTGCGCCGCCAACCGTCCCGGCCACGCAGCCCGGTGTTGCCGGCCCATTGGAATACATATTCGCTGACTGGCATCCTGCCAATGCAAAGCACGATGCTGCAATGATAACCATGGTGGAACAATTAGACATCTCTGCCTCCTGTCGTTGCTTTCAACGTTTGTCTGATCCCGGAATTTCGACCAGGCGCCGAAATCGCCAAGGCCGCGGGTCAACTGAATGCCTTGATCCAATAGCCTCTAACTCGAAGAATCGGCTTTTGGTTCCATTCACTGAACGGGAGGCAGCACGCCGGTAAGGCCGCTTGAGCAGCGGGCGGAACCGGAGACCGCCTGAAAGTCCGCGCGGGCCGATTGCGGCCACCCCCGTAAAAAAACTTCATCCCCGCTTATCCCCGCGCCCTTCGCCCATGCCTAGAATGACCTCGTTCCACCACGGATACACCGGTTTGCGTTGCCGGCGAGGTGGGGCCGGTGCCCGGCGGGT
>NZ_LMFA01000004.1 GCF_001426565.1 Rhizobium sp. Root482
CCCCCGAACGAAGTCAACAGCCCAATTCCAAAAAATCAAAAAATCTTCCAACATCATGATAAACAACAGATATTTCCAATCACACAACCAACAGCAAATGAAATCGATAAATTCACTCGACTTTTCGAACCCGAATTCCTCGAAACAACACGGGAATGACCCAACCCACATCTCCAATCCGCAAGCATGTTGATTCAGCAGCCTGCGATCCTGGGTATTTCTGTCCGTCCAGTCCATTTTCACCGGATCGTGAAGGCGCCGGTCGCCATAGCCGTTGACGGATCGATGCCTTGGCCTAGGCTCGCCCGCCAACAGGGGAATATGCGATCCATGGTGATTTCCACGCGAAAAATGCTTGCCGTGCTCATGCTCACGCTTTCGGCCATTCCGGCGACAAGCGGCGTGGCGCGGGCCGCGGATGCCAGCCGATGGCAGCAGGTGCTCGACGAGGCGCGCGGCGAGACCGTCTATTTCAACGCCTGGGGCGGGTCTCCTGCGATCAACGCCTATATCCAATGGGCCGGCGACGAGGCAAAGACGCGGTTCGGCCTCTCCATCGTCCAGGTCAAGCTTGAGGATACGGCAGTCGCGGTCTCGACCGTGCTTGCCGAGAAGGCTGCCGGGCGAAACGAGGGCGGTTCGGTCGATCTGATCTGGATCAATGGTGAGAATTTCGCCGCCATGAAGGATCAGGGCCTGTTGTTCGGCCCGGACTGGGCAACCAAACTGCCGAACTGGCGCCTCGTCGATACCGCGGCCATGCCGACCACGGTCACCGATTTTACCCTAGCCACCGAGGGTCTGGAAAGCCCCTGGGGTGCCGCCAAGCTGGTGTTCTTTCATGACGAGGCGCGCACGGCCAAGGACAGCCTGCCGGATTCGGCCAAGGATCTTCTTTCCTGGGTCAAGACCCATCCAGGACGCTTCTCCTATCCGCAGCCGCCGGATTTCACCGGCTCGTCCTTCCTGAAACAGCTCTTGGTTGAATTGACCGGTGACCGGGAAAGGCTTGCGCGGCCGGTCGATGAAAGTCATTTTGCGGAGGATACGGCACCGCTCTTTGCCTATCTCGACGAGATGCACCCGCAGTTGTGGCGCAGGGGCAAGGCTTTTCCGCGGAACTATCCCGACATGAAGCAGAAGCTGGCCGATGGCGAGCTCGACATCATCTTCGCCTTCAACCCGGCGGAAGCCTCGGCCGGGATCGCCGCCGGCGAACTGCCGGACACGGTGCGCTCCTTCGTGTTTTCGAAGGGAACGCTCGGCAATTCGCATTTCCTTGCCATTCCCTATAATGCCAGCGCCAAGGCGGGGGCTCTTGTGTTTGCGGATTTTCTGCTGTCGCCGGAGGCGCAGAGACGCAAGCAGGATCCGCAGGTCTGGGGCGATCCGACCGTGCTGGCGCTGGACAGGCTCCCGGCAGCCGATCGGCAGGCGTTCCAGGCGCTGGATCTCGGTGTGGCGACGCTGCCGCCGGACAGGCTCGGACCCGCGCTTGCCGAGCCGCATCCCAGCTGGATGACGCGCATCGAAGCGGAATGGACCAGACGCTATGGAGCTGGAAACTGAGGCGCGTCCAATGCGGAGCCGTAGGAATGACGGCGGAATGAAACGTCGCGTCCTGCCCGGGCTCATCCTCGCCCTTATCAGCCTGCCGCTGCTTGCCGGGCTGGCCGGGACGATCGGACCGGCTTTCGGCTATCTGCCGGCGCTGGGCGGCAACCGGCTGACCATCGCGCCCTTTGAGAGGCTCGCAGCCCAGCCGCATCTCCTGCAATCGGCACTGGTCGGCCTTGCCACCGGTCTGGTCACCACCGGCGTTTCGCTGGCGCTGGTCGCATTGTTTACCGCCGCCTATGCCGGCACGCGCATGTTTTCGCGGGTCCAGCATCTCGTCTCGCCGCTTCTGGCAGTGCCGCATGCCGCCGCGGCCTTTGGCCTTGCCTTCCTGATCGCACCCTCTGGCCTCGCGATGCGGCTGGTCTCGCCGGAACTGACCGGCTATCTCAGCCCGCCGGACTGGCTGGTGCCGGGTGATACGTTCGGTCTGTCGATGATGGCGGGGTTGATCGTCAAGGAAATTCCCTTTCTCTTCCTCGTGACACTGGCGGCCTTGCCGCAAACAGAGCTGGCGCAGGCGCGCCGGCTTGCAACCAGCCTGGGTTATGGGCGCGTGCGCGGCTTTCTCATTGCCACCTGGCCGCTCGTCTACCGGCAGATCCGGCTGCCGGTGTTTGCCGTGCTCGCCTATGCCGGCTCGGTGGTCGATGTCGCGATGATCCTCGGGCCGGACCTGCCGGCGCCGCTCGCGGTGCGCATTGCCGGCTGGATGGCCGACCCCGATCTGCAGATGCGGTTTCTCGCCTCGGCCGCAGCCCTGCTGCAACTCGGCCTGACCCTTGCGGCGATGCTGGTGTGGCGCGCGATCGAAATCGCCGGGGCGCTGTTGTTGAGGCGCATGTCGATATCCGGACTTCGCTGCGCCGACGATCGGTTGATCCGTGGGATGGCCTGCGCCGCCATGGGCGTCTCGGCCCTGCTCGTCATTCTCGGGCTGGTCGTTCTGCTTGTCTGGTCATTCGCCGGCTTGTGGCCGTTTCCGGCACTCTCGCCGCAGGTGCTGACGCTGAAAGCCTGGATGCGGGTGCTTCCGCAGATCGCCGTGCCGCTGGCAACGACCATGGCACTTGCGGGCATATCGGCTGTGATCGCGCTCATGCTTGCCATCGGCCTCCTGTGGCGCACGGATCTTCGCAGTACAGGTCTTCTGCAGTCCATGCTCTATCTGCCGCTGGTGGTGCCGCAGCTTTCCTTCCTGTTCGGCCTGCAGATCCTCAGCCTGACGCTCGGCTTTGGAACGTCCTTTCCGCTTCTGCTGTTCGTTCACCTGATCTTCGTGCTGCCCTATGTCGTGCTCTCGCTGTCCGACCCCTGGCATGCCTTCGACCGGCGCTTCGAGACGATCGCCGCCGGGTTCGGCAAATCGCCCTGGCAGACCCTGCTCCATATCCGCCTGCCCATGCTGATGCGCGCCTGCCTGACGGCATTCGCCGTCGGCTTTGCGGTGTCGGCCGGGCTCTACCTGCCGACGCTGCTGATCGGCGCCGGTAGGATCGTTACCATCACCACGGAGGCGGTGGCCCTGTCTTCGGGCGGCGACCGGCGAACCATCGGCGTCTATGCGCTGTTGCAGACGATCATTCCCTTTGCCGGATTTGCAATTGCATCGCTCATGCCTCAATTGCTATTTCGCCACCGGCGCGCGATGAGGATTTGAATGAGCCCCGACGACAAGACCGATGGCCTGCATCTGGAGGAGATTTCCATCGCTCTTTCGGGGCGGATGCTGCTCAGCCTCAACGCCATAGTGCGGACCGGCGAAATCCTGACGGTCATGGGCCCGTCTGGATCGGGGAAATCGGCGCTGCTCGCTTTTCTCGGCGGTTTTCTCGACCCGGCCTTCACCGCCGGCGGCCGCCTGTCGATCGACGGTATCGATCTCACCGGCATGCCGGCGCAGAAGCGGGGGGCCGGCATGCTTTTCCAGGATCCACTGCTGTTTCCGCATCTCTCGGTCGGCGGCAATCTTCTTTTCGGGCTGAGCGCCGACATTCGGCAGAAGGACGAGCGGCGGCGACTGGCGCTTCAGGCACTCGAGGATGTGGACCTCTCCGGCTTCTTCGACCGCGATCCGGCGACACTCTCCGGCGGCCAGAGGGCAAGGGTGGCGCTTCAGCGGATGATGCTGTCGGCCCCGCGCTACCTGCTGCTGGACGAGCCTTTTTCCAAGCTCGATGCCGATCTGCGCCAGCAGATCCGGGCCCTGGTTTTCGACCGGGCGAAATCGGCAGGCCTGCCGGTGGTTCTCGTTACCCATGACGAGGCGGATGCCGAGGCCGCGGGTGGGACCATCGTGACGATCGGCGGGAGACAGGACCGATGAGCGCCGCCGACCATCTGCCGGACCTGCCGGTTCGCGCCATCCTGCCGGCGCTTGGGGAGACGCTGGCGACGGGGTCATGCGTGGTCCTTTCGGCGCCGCCCGGTGCCGGCAAGACGACGCTGGTGCCGCTGTTCCTGCTGGATCAGCCCTGGCGCGGCGATGGACGGATCATCCTGCTCGAGCCGCGCCGCCTTGCCGCCCGCGCGGCCGCCGGGCGCATGGCGAGCCTACTTGGCGAGAGCGTCGGCGAAACCGTCGGCTACCGCATGCGGCTCGACAGCCGGATCACCGGCCGGACGCGCATCGAGGTGGTGACCGAGGGTGTTTTTGCCCGGATGCTTCTCGACGATCCGGAACTGCCCGGTGTATCTGCCGTCCTGTTCGACGAATTTCACGAGCGGTCGCTCGACGCCGATTTCGGCCTGGCGCTGGCGCTCGACGTGCAGCAGGCACTGCGCGACGACCTGAAGATCATCGTCATGTCGGCGACGCTGGACGTGGAGCGGGTGGCCCGGCTTCTTGGCGATGCACCGGTGATCGAGAGCAAGGGGCGCAGTTTTCCGGTGGAGGTGCGCTACCGGGAAAAGCCTCCGGGCGAGCGCGTCGAGGATGCGGTCACCCGGGCGATCGTCGAGGCGCATCGCGCTGAAACGGGCTCGATCCTCGCCTTCCTGCCGGGACAGGCGGAGATTACCCGGACAGCCGAGCGCCTGTCGGGACGGTTCGGGCCGGAAACCAACATCACGCCGCTTTACGGCAATCTCAGCCAGAAGGAACAGGATGCGGCCATCCGGCCGGCAGCGGCGGGCACGCGCAAGATCGTGCTGGCGACCTCGATCGCCGAAACCTCCATCACCATCGACGGCGTGCGCATCGTCATCGACAGCGGCCTGCAGCGACTTCCGGCCTTCGAGGCCTCCACCGGCATTACCCGGCTTGAGACGGTGCGGGTTTCGCGCGCCTCGGCCGAGCAGCGGGCAGGCCGGGCCGGGCGGACGGAGCCGGGCATTGCCATCCGCCTGTGGCACCAGGGCCAGATGGCTGCGCTACCGGCCTTTACACCGCCGCAGATCCTGTCGAGCGATCTTTCCGGGCTGGTGCTCGACCTTGCCCATTGGGGCGTGACCGATCCCGGCAGCCTTGCCTTCCTCGATCCGCCGCCCGCCACGACCTGGCAGGAGGCGAAGGCTCTGCTCGGCGACCTCGGCGCGCTTGATACAAAGGGTGCATTGACGGCGCGGGGCAGGCAAATCCGCCAGTTGGCCCTGCCGCCACGCCTTGCCGCCATGGCCGTCTCGGCGGCGCAGGACGGCCAGGCGTTGGAAGCCTGTCTCCTGGCCGTGGTGCTGACGGAACAGGGACTTGGGGGCAGCGGCGTGGATCTCGAAGACCGGCTGCGCCGCTTCAAGGCCGAGCGGGGAGACCGCGCCGACGCCGCCCGCGCGCTTGCCCGGCGGATGGCGAAATCGCTTGACTCCGGCCGGCAGGCAGGCGTTCCGGGGCAGGCGGAAATGCCGATCCAGCCGGGCATCCTTCTGATGCAGGCTTTTCCGGACCGGATCGCGCTGCAGCGCGGCGGGCGCGGGCGCTTCGTCATGGCCAATGGCCGCGGGGCCGAGCTGCCGGAGACCGAACGGCTGGCGGGCGCCACGATGCTTGTTATCGCCGACCTGACCGGGCGGGCGGGCGGGCAGCGGATACTTGCGGCGGCCGAGATCACGCGCGCCGATGTCGAGGCCTATCGGCCGCAGGCGATCGTCAGGGAAGACCAGATTTTCTTCGACCGCGCGAGCCGGCAGGTCCGGGCGCGGCGGGTGACGCGGCTCGGCGCCATCATTTTCGAAGAAGCGCCGCTGCCGCGTCCGAAGGGCGAAGCCGCCGCCGCGGCACTTGCGGACGGCGTGCGCCAGCTTGGACTTGCCGTCCTGCCCTTCTCGAAGGAAGCGGCGCAATTGCGCGACCGGATCGGCTTTCTCCACCGCACGCTTGGAGAACCCTGGCCTGATATGTCTGACGACAGCCTGATGGCGCGGATTGAGGACTGGTTCGTGCCCTTCCAGCACGATACGCGCGGGATCGACGACATCCATGCGGGCAGCCTTTCAGAAGGCCTGCAGGCGCTGTTGCCGCCCGACCTTGGCCGCGATCTTGGGCGGCTGGCGCCAACCCATTTCGAGGCGCCGACCGGCCAGCGCCATCCGATACGCTACGATGGCGACGAGCCGGTGCTGTCGATAAGAGTGCAGGAACTGTTCGGGCTGAAGACGCATCCGGCGATCGGCGGCGGACGCTTGCCGCTGCTGCTCGAACTGGTCTCTCCCGGCCACAAGCCGATGCAGACGACGCGCGACCTGCCCGGCTTCTGGGCCGGTTCCTGGAAGGACGTGCGCGCCGATATGCGCGGCCGCTATCCGAAGCATCCCTGGCCGGAAGATCCGGCCAATGCGGCGCCGACGACACGGGCAAAACCGCGTGGTACATGAGGGCATGTTGGAATCGATGACGGGAAATGGCATGGCTGGAAGCGGCAGGGCAGCGGCGACACTCGAAGGGGATGATCTCGTTTCCAGCCGCCTGCTTCGCCTGCGCACCATCGTGCGCCTGCGCTGGCTGGCGGTCGGCGGACAGACGGTCGCGGTGATCATCACCGTCTTCTGGCTGCAGTTTCCGCTGCCTCTCACCGCCTGCTCGTTACTCATCGCCTTTCTCGCCTGGGTGAATGCCTATCTCACCATCCGCTATCCGCCGACGCACCGGCTGCAGCCGCCGGCCGCCTTTGCGCTGCTCGGCATCGATCTTGCCCAGTTGGCGGCGCTGCTGTTCATCACCGGCGGCCTTGCCAATCCGTTTGCGCCGCTCGTCTGCGTGCCGGTGATCATCTCCTCCGCCTCGCAGCCGAAATGGCACAGCGTGGCCCTAGCGATGCTCGCCATCACCGGCGTCACCGCGCTTGCCTTCTCGCCGTTTCCGCTACCCTGGTATCCGGGCGTGGTGCTGCTGATCCCGCCGATCCTGACCGCCGGCTTCTGGTTCGCCATCGTTTCCACCACCGCCTTTGCCGCCTTTTATACCTATCGCGTCTCGCTGGAAGCGAGCCAGCTGTCGGAGGCGCTGACCGCGACCGAACTGGTGCTGCAGCGCGAAAAGCACCTGTCGCAGCTCGACGGGCTGGCCGCCGCCGCCGCCCACGAACTGGGCACGCCGCTGGCGACGATCAGCGTCGTTGCCAAGGAGATGGAGCGCGAACTGGGCGACGATCCGCGCTTCGGCGAGGACGTGCATCTGCTGCGCAGCCAGAGCGAACGCTGCCGGGACATATTGCGGCGGCTGACGACGCTGTCCTCGGAAAACGAAGCGCATATGCGGCATCTGCCGCTCTCGTCGCTGATCGAGGAGGTGATGGCGCCGCACCGCGAATTCGGCATCCGCATCGACCTCGTCGAAAAGGGCGAGCGGGCGAGCGAGCCAGTCGGCAACCGCAATGCGGGCATTCTCTACGGGCTCGGCAATCTTCTGGAAAATGCCGTCGACTATGCCAAGACGGAGGTGACCGTCACCGTTGCCCATACGCCGGAGATCGTATCGGTTACCATCGAGGACGACGGCGACGGTTTCGCGCCGGATATTTTGAGCCGGATCGGCGAGCCCTATGTGACCCGGCGGCAGAAGGACGACAGTGCCGGGGGGCTCGGACTGGGGCTGTTCATCGCCAAGACGCTTCTGGAGCGCTCCGGCGCCCGGCTTTCCTTCGAAAACGGCGGTCCCGAGAAGCCCGGTGCCCGTGTCCATGCCGAATGGCCGCGCAGCCTGATGGATGTGAAACAGACGAAATGACTTTACGGCCTTTCGAACCGTGACTAAGCGAGATTAAACTGAATTGCAGGAACAACCGAGACAGGTTCGAGGATTGCGACATGACGGACAGACCCATCGACCAGGCGCCCCAGACAGCCGCCGCCAGCCAGCCCGATGCCGCGCTGATCGGCGCCGACACATCCCTTCTGATCGTCGATGACGACGTGCCGTTCCTGCGCCGGCTTGCCCGCGCCATGGAGACCCGCGGCTTTTCCGTCGATATCGCCGAATCGGTCGCCGAGGGCATCGCCAAGGCGAAGACCCGGCCGCCGAAACATGCGGTGGTCGATCTGAGGCTCGGCGACGGCAGCGGCCTCGACGTGATCGAGGCGATCCGCGCCCGTCGCGACGATACCCACATCATCATGCTGACCGGCTATGGCAATATCGCCACGGCCGTCAATGCGGTGAAGCTGGGCGCCGTCGATTACCTGGCCAAGCCCGCCGATGCCGACGACATTTTCGCCGCTTTGGTGCAGAAGGCCGGCGAGCGCGCCGAGCCGCCGGAAAACCCAATGTCGGCCGACCGGGTCCGCTGGGAGCATATCCAGCGTGTCTACGAGATGTGCGAGCGCAATGTCTCGGAAACCGCACGCCGCCTCAACATGCACCGCCGCACCCTGCAGCGGATTCTCGCCAAGCGCGCGCCGAAGTAATCGGCGCGCTTATACGTCAGCCTTCCCCGTCCAGTGCGCCGGAGACGATCTCGCGCATGGCGGGGGCCGTGTCGCCGGCGCGGTCGGCGGACCATTCAGCCAGCATCAGGCGCTGCGCCGCGACGCGGGCGAAATTCAGCGATACGGATTTGCGCGTCGGGGCCGACAGCCTCTCCTCCGGCGCATCGCGGATCATCTCGGCACCGTAGCCATCCGACAGGAACAAGCCGCATTCTTCCGGAAAAATATCCAGCGGCACGCCGCCATGCGTGGCGAAGAACAGCCGGTCCGAATGCAGGCGATAATCCGGCCATTTCCGATCGACCCGAAAATCCTCGATCGAGGTCTTGATCTCGACGATCCAGATCTCGCCCTTCGGCGACAGCGAGATGAGGTCGGCGCGGCGGCCGCTTGAAAGCGTCAGCTCCGGCAGGACGGCATGGCGCATGTCGTGGAGGAAGCGCTGGACACCGCGCCGCACCATCATGGCACGCTGCGACTGCCGCCCGTCGATGAGGGGATTGTCGTTATGGATGGAAAGAATCGCCATGGCGCGATTTTCGCATAGAGCCGCTTTTGTTGCAAAAAAACAATCCGGCGCGACTTTGATCGACGGTCACCCGGCCCGGCAACGCATTCCCTTGCATCGCGGCCTTTATCTCACATAGACCGTAAGCGCTGATGGTCGGAACGACTCAGTTATTCTTAGCTTCATTTTCCAAGAGAATCCCATGCGCATTCGCAATGCCCTGATGCTGTGCAGCCTCGCGACAACCCTCGTTTTGACCGGTTGCTCGACCTCGCCGATCTCTCCCACCGGCGAAAAAGTAGCAACCAACCAGATTTTCAGCAGCGGCTACGGACCCGTCGAGGATCACGGCTATGCACTGCCAGCGATCCCGATCAACAAGGTCAACCAGAAATTCCATCGCCAGATCGTCGATTATGCGACGGACGAGAAGCCCGGCACGATCGTCGTCAATACGCCGAACCGCTTCCTCTATTTCGTGCTGCCGCGCGGCAAGGCCGTTCGCTACGGCATCGGCGTCGGCAAGTCCGGCTTTGCCTGGGAAGGCCGCGCCTATGTGGCCTGGAAGCAGGAATGGCCGACCTGGCATCCGCCGAAGGAAATGGCCGTGCGCAAGCCGGACGTCGCCCAATATGTCGAAAAGGGCATGGGTCCCGGCCTTCGCAATCCGCTCGGCGCCCGCGCCATGTACCTGTTCAACGACGAAGGCCGCGACACGCTGTTTCGCATCCACGGTTCGCCGGAATGGTCCTCGATCGGCACCGCCGCCTCTTCCGGCTGCATCCGCATGATCAACCAGGACATCATCGACCTCTACGCCCGCGTCCGCCCGGGCAAGAACACCCACGTTATCGTTCAGCAGTAGCCGGATACCGTCTTCATCGCGGTTTTCAAATCCCCGGCTTGTCCGGGGATTTTTGATTCTTGCAGGGATGAGCGGAGATGATTTTTTCGCGCAATCCCTTCTCCCCTCAGGGAGAAGGTGCCCGAAGGGCGGATGAGGGGGCCGAAGTTCACTACAAAACAAGTCGCGCCGGCTTGCGCCGTCGCCCCCTCATCGCCTCGCTCTGCTCGGCACTTCTCCCCGCTGGGGAGAAGAGGGAGTGCGTGGCGAGCCCATCATTACGGCATCAAGGCTACGCCGCCCGGCTGGCCTTCAGTTCCAGCCTGCGGCGATGCAGGACCGGCTCGGTATAGCCATTCGGCTGTTCGCGACCCTTCAGGACCAGTTCGAGCGCCGCCTGGAAGGCGATCGAGCCGTCGTAATTGCCGGCCATCGGCGAATAAGCGGGATCGCCGGCATTCTGCGCATCGACGACGGCTGCCATGCGCTCCATCGTTTCGACCACCTGCTTTTCCGTGACGATGCCGTGATGGAGCCAGTTGGCCATGTGCTGGGCCGAAATGCGCAGGGTGGCGCGATCCTCCATCAGGCCGACATCGTTGATATCGGGAACCTTGGAGCAGCCGACGCCCTGGTCGATCCAGCGCACGACATAACCGAGAATGCCCTGCGCATTGTTGTCGAGTTCGCGCTGGATTTCCCCGGCGGTCCAGTTCGGCCGCGAGGCGACGGGAACGGAGAGAATATCGCTTAAGCTGGCACGGGCGCGGCTTTTCAATCCGGCCTGGACCTTTGCCACATCGACCTTGTGGTAATGCGTCGCGTGCAGGGTGGCTGCCGTCGGCGAGGGAACCCAGGCGGTGTTGGCGCCGGCCTTCGGATGGGCGATCTTCTGCTCCAGCATCGCCGCCATCAGGTCCGGCATGGCCCACATGCCCTTGCCGATCTGCGCATGGCCGGACAGGCCGCAGGCAAGGCCGATATCGACATTCCAGTTTTCATAGGCAGCAATCCACGCCGCCTGCTTCATATCGCCCTTGCGGATCATCGGCCCGGCTTCCATGGAGGTGTGCATCTCATCGCCGGTGCGATCGAGGAAGCCGGTATTGATGAAGACGACGCGGTCCTTTGCTGCCCGGATGCATTCCTTGAGGTTGACCGTCGTGCGGCGCTCCTCGTCCATGATGCCCATTTTCAATGTGTTCGGCGCCATGCCGAGCACCTGTTCGACGCGGGCGAAGATTTCATCGGTAAAGGCCACTTCTTCGGGGCCGTGCATTTTCGGCTTGACGATATAGACCGAGCCTTCCGCCGAATTCATCCGGCGGCCGTTCGGGCCGATATCGTGAAGCGCGATCAGGCCGGTGATCATGGCATCCATGATGCCTTCGGGAATTTCGCGGCCTTCGCCATCGAGAATGGCCGGATTGGTCATCAGATGGCCGACATTGCGAACCAGCATCAGGGCACGGCCCTTGAGCGAGAGGCTGGAACCAGCCGGCGCGCTAAAGTCGAGATCCGGATTGAGCCGGCGAATGAAGCTTTTGCCGCCCTTGCTTACCTCCTCCTGAAGATCGCCCTTCATCAGGCCCAGCCAGTTGCGATAGACGAGTATCTTGTCCTCGGCATCCACGGCGGCGATCGAATCCTCGCAATCCATGATCGCGGTGATGGCCGATTCGACGATCAGATCGGAGATATGGGCCGGATCGTCCTTGCCGGTCGGCGCCGATGCATCGATGACGATCTGGATATGCAGATTGTTCTTCTTCACGACGAGATGCGACGGCGCATCGGCCGTGCCGCGATAGCCGGCGAATTGTGCGGGATCGGCAAGTCCGATGCTTCCCTTTGCCGTTGAGACTGACAAAATGCCACTGTCGATGGCAAAGCCGGTGGCCTCGCTCCAGCGGCCGTCCGCAAGCGGTGCGCTCGCATCGAGGAAATCGCGGGCCCAGGCGATGACCTTTTCGCCGCGAACCGGATTATAGGCCCGGCCCTTTTCGGCACCGTCGACCTCGGGAATCGCATCGGTTCCGTAAAGCGCATCATAGAGCGAGCCCCAGCGGGCATTGGCGGCATTCAGCGCATAGCGCGCATTCATGACCGGCACGACGAGCTGCGGCCCGGCGATCGCGGCGATCTCGGGGTCGACATTGGAGGTCGTGACCGCAAAATCCGGTCCTTCCGGCAGGAGATAGCCAATCTCTCTCAGAAAGCGCTGATAGGCGTCCATATCCACCGGCGCGCCGTTTTTCCGGTACCAGTCGTCGAGCTTTTCCTGAAGCGCATCGCGTTTGGCGAGAAGCGTCCGGTTCTTCGGCGCCAGATCGTGCAGGATGGCGGCAAAGCCAGCCAGGAACCGGTCAGCGTCCACGCCGGTGCCGGGCAGGGCCTCGTTGACCAGGAAATCGAGCAGGCCCGCGTCGAATTTCAATCCGTTCTTTTCAACCCGGTCCATCTGCAACTCCATGAATTAATGCGCGAATAGAAAGTGGCGGCAGTCTCTCACGCTTTCATTGCCTGTCAATCCAGAGAAAATGTGAAGGATTGTTTCCGATATGGAATAAATCCAATGTCCCACCTGTCAATGTGCAACCTGTCAATGCGCCATTCTGGGCCGCCCGCTGGCGGTTGCCGTGAAACGGGCCTCGACGAGCTTGCGGCTGCCTTCCACCTCAGGCGCGACGATGTCTTCGCGCAGAATGACGGCCGGCTCTTCAGCGCCATTTTCCCCGGCAAGCGTCAGGGCCGCCGCCCTTGCCCGGTCGCGCGCCTCGGCAAAGGCCTGGGCTTCATCGAAGAAGCGCAGGCTTGGGCCAGCACCATTTACGATGAAGATGCCCTCGTCCGGGGTTGTCACGAAGATGGTCACCGCGGCGCGCACCTGGCCGACGACCGCGCCGACCGCATTGGCCACGCCCGCCTCGGGCGGGATGCAGGACTCTGCGCCCAGCATCTTGGCGATCGCCGGATAATAGACCGGCGCAGAGGCGCCAAGCCCGACCAGCGGCCGGTCGAGCGCCAGCGAGAAACCGACAATGCCAGGCTCGCGCTTCAGCGCCCGGTCGATCGAGAGGGAAACCGCCGGATCGATCGCCGCGCCGTCCTCGGCAAGGCACGAGGTCAGGATCGCCTCGGCCGATTGCCGGGTGAGCCGGGCGGCGATCAGTTCCGCCAGGTCCTCGGCGCTTTGTGCGATCGGCTGGCCCGATCCGTCGCGGCTGCGCGCCATGAGCTGCGCGCCCAATTGCGCGGCCTCTCGGCTCCACTGGTCCTGGCGCCCGAGCACATGCATGGCATCCGACGGAGTGAAGCCGCAGATATGGACGAGACCGCGCCCGACGAGCTTGTCCAGCGTCGCCTTTCGCGGCGTGTTGGCGAGGAGGCTGTCGAGCGGCACCGGCACGGCGCCGATCCGCTCGTAGAGCGCAAGTTCCTGCGGCTGCAGGCCATTGGCCATTTCATCGGGAAGGCCGGTGCGCACCGCGAAGCGGCCGTCATGCCGGCCGATATGCGCGCTTCGCAGCTGCCGTTCGAGGACCGACAGGACCGTCTCACCATGCTGGAAGGCCGCCAGGCTGAGCGGCAAAAGACGGCGCGGGCCGAGCTCGATCCGAACCTTGAGGCCGCGGTCGTCGATGCGGACTTCCGAATCGCCGCCAAGTCCGAAGGTGCGCATGGCGACCGCCTCGACCATGGTGCGGAAACCGCCGACGACGGCGCCATCGCCATCGAGGCGCGGCCGACCCTGGTCGAGCACGGCGACATCGGTGGTGGTGCCGCCGATATCGGAGACGACAGCATTGTCGAGGCCCGTCAGGTGGCGGGCACCGACCAGGCTGGCAGCCGGGCCGGACAGGATGGTTTCGATCGGCCGGAGCCGCGCCTGAGCCGCCGAGATCAGCGCGCCATCGCCGCGCACCACCATAATCGGCACGTCGATGCCGCGCGACTGCAGGAAACCCTCGCAGGCGCCGATCAGCCGGTCGATCATAGAAACCAGGCGCGCATTGAGGAGCGTGGTCAGCGCCCGGCGCGGGCCGCCCAGCTTCGAGGACAGCTCGTGGCTGCAGGTGACGGGGAGATGCGATATTTCGCGGATACGATCACGCACCCGCTCTTCATGGGCGGGATTGCGCACCGCGAAATAGCCGGCGACGGCGAAGGAGGAGACCTCTTTCGCCAATTGCGGCAGGGCCTGGTCGAGCGCCGTCATGTCGAGCAGGGTTTCGCCGCCATGGACATTGTGGCCACCCGGAAGGAAGATCACCGGATCGCTGCCGAGCGCATCCTGCAGGCCATCGCGCTTCAGGTCTTCGGGCGAAAAGCCGATCATCACCAGGCCGGCGCGGCCGCCCTGCCCCTCGACCAGCGCATTGGTGGCGAGCGTCGTCGACAGGGAAACGAGGCCGATGGCGGAGGCCGAGGCGCCCGCCTGATCCAGCACCGCATCGACGGCGCCGGCAATGCCGACGGAGAGATCATGACGCGTGGTGAGCGCCTTCGACCTGGCGACGACGCCGGCGGTTTCGCTGAAAAGGACGGCGTCGGTATAGGTTCCGCCGGTATCGATACCGAGGAGAAGATGATCAGACAAGGCAAGGTCCATTCGGCTTCATGCCGGCGGGCCGGCTTCAGAGACTTGGGTGATAGGGCATCTTTTAAGGAAAGGCCATCGCGGCGCCGACATGGACCGTCCGGTGAAGCGACCTCTGCGGCGATCGGATATCCATCAGCAACCGGGCCAGGGCCTCAGCGAACCGAAACCCGCATCGGCAGGCCGCCCCTAGGCTGGGTGGTCAGCCGCTGCACCGGCCAGGGTTTCGTTTCCGGCGTCACGTCGAAGCGGAACCGCTTCATCAGCACGCCGAGCGCGATCACGGCCTCCTGCAGCGCGAAGGTGGCGCCGATGCAGATGCGCGGGCCGGCGCCGAAGGGCAGATACTGGAAACGATGCAGCTTGTCGCGGTTTTCCGGCAGGAAGCGCTCCGGCATGAAGGCGCGGGGTTTCTCCCAGTAGAGGGCATGGCGGTGCAGCGTCCAGGGCATGACGAGAACCGAGATCCCCTTGGGGATATCGACGCGCTCGCCTTGCGGGGAGACCCAGGAATCCGCCCGGATCGCCGCCCGGTTGATCGAGGGCGCCGGCGGATAGAGGCGCATCGCCTCCTCGAAGGAGGCCCGCACATGCGGCATCAGGCCCAGCCATTCGACGGGCTCGGCGCCGCTCGACAGGACCGCATCGATCTCGGCTTCCATGTTTTCGCGCACTTCAGGGGCATTTGCGACGCAATAGAGCGTCCAGGCGAGCGCCCGCGCCGTCGTTTCGTGGCCGGCGCCGATGAAGGTGAGGATATTGTCGGCGATCTCGTCGGTCGAAAGCCCGTCCGGCCCTTCCAGCTGCAGCAGCAGGGTCAGGAAATCCTGAGGCGCGGCGCCAGGGTCGGTGCGCAGCAGCCGCCGCCTGTTGTCCATGGTTTTTTCGACGATGGCGTGGAATTCCGCCATCACCCTTGCGCCGCCGATGCGGGTAAGACGCGGCACCCAGGAGGGCGCCAGCAGGATATCCATCGGATCGACGCGGCCCATGCGGTGCAGCAGCCGCTCGACGCTCTCGGCAAAGCCCTCGGTCTCGGCGGCGATCTGCCCGGAAAACAGCGTTTCAGACAGGATGCCATAGGTAAGTTCGGTCATGTCGTTGGCGATATTGACGACAGTGCCGGTTGCGGCCGCCTCGTCATAGCGTGCCGCATATTCCTCACTCTTCGCCAGCATGCTCGCGGCAAAGCCTTTCGCATGGCGCGGCGTGAACACCGGCGCGATGGCCTTGCGCGAACGCTTCCAGACCGCGCCCTCGGCCGTCAGCAGGCCATCGCGCAGGATCGGCCGCAGGATGAGACGACGGACCTTCGACATTTCGTAGTTCGAGGCATTCTCGACGAGGATATAGCGGATCAGGTCGGGATCGTTGACGATGAGGGTGCGCTGGTTGAAGAACCGCGTATCGATGTAGGGCAGCGTATAGGAAGGCTCGCCCCAGAGCTCAAGCGGGTTGCGCATCACCGTGCGGATGATCTGGAGCCGTGACGGCGGCACCGTGCGCGGGATCGGCGCCGGCGGCTCGAAGGGTTCGGGTTTCATATCCATCGGCGAACTTTCCCTGTGCTGCCGCAAACCGGCAGCTTCCATGCCCTCGTCCAGGCAGGACCATGCAGGAAAGCTAGAGCAGCGCCTTGAGCTCGGCCAGCTTGTCGTTGACCAGCCAGCCGTAATAATTTTCCTCGGGCCACTGCACCGCGCCGCCCTTGTTTTTGGCCGCAAGGGCGGCCGCGCGCTGGTCGGGATGGCCGACATTGTAGAGCGTCGCGGTGATGCCCGGATTGCCGGAAATATCCATACCGGCGATCGACCGGTAGGCTTCGATCGACTGGCGGATCGAGGCGGCCATATAGGCAAGCGATTGGTCGGGGTCCATGATCGCCTCATAGACCGCTGCGGCTTTGCGCTCGTCGAGACGTTCATATCCCGAGATGCGCGCCACCATGTCCGTCAGGGTCAAGGCCGTCAGCGGATTGATCTGGCCGAGCCCGAAGGTCTGGCCGGCGAAGAACGGCTGGAAGAATACCGCGCTGAAGCGATTGTCCGGATAGGAGGTGCCGCCGACCGATTTGCCGCGGAACTGCCGGTCCCAGACGGATTCGCGGCAGGTCCACAGAACATAGGAGCCGGCCTTGCCCGCGCATTTCGAAAACTCCGGTCGCGCGACGAAATCGGCGACGCTCTGGCCGTCATAGCCGAACCGAAAACTGTCACCGGCATAGGCCGCAGCCTTGACGTAATAGGACTGCAGCCGGTCATAGGCATCGACATTATAGGTGTGCTCGCCGACAATGGCGCCGATCATGTGGATCGGGTCGATGCCATAGGCGCGCGCCGTCGACTTGATCTTGTCCATCAGCTTGCCGTCGCGGGCGAGCAGATTGTGGACCTTTTCATATTTCGCATCGAACGAGGTCTTGCCGGCCTTGGTGCGGCGCACCGAGGCGCCCGGCACGTTCGGCTGCTCCTGAAAGCGGTTTCCTTCCGGCACCGTTTTTATGCCGCCCGCCAAGGCGGGGCCGGTGGCGAGAAACATCGCTGCGATGAGAAGCATATGGAAAATGGGGCGCACGATCGGTTTCCTGTGGACCTGGCTAAGGCATGCGCCGGCACGCATGCGGCAAAATCATGTCGGAATCATGCCGGCGGACGAAGGTTTAGCGTGCGATCGTTACAGAGACAACTCGGATGGATTCAGTAGACAGGCCGCGACCTCCCTCTTCTCCCCAGCGGGGAGAAGTGCCGAGCGCATGCGAGGCGATGAGGAGGTCGGCAAAGCCGGATCCGGAAGACGTTGCCTTCGGCCCCTCATCCGGCGCTTCGCGCCACCTTCTCCCCGGCGGGGAGAAGAGGAGCCGGCCATATGCCCGGGAATTCTGCAGCTAAGGGTTCCGTCCCTACAGAATATAGCGCGACAAATCCGTGTTGGCGGCAAGGTCGCCGACATGGGTTTTTACATAGTCCGCGTCCACCTTCAGCGACTGGCCGGACCTGTCGGGCGCCGCATAGGAGATTTCGTCAAGTACCCGCTCCATCACCGTCTGCAGCCGCCGCGCGCCGATATTCTCGACGCTGGTATTGAGCTTGACGGCAACATCGGCCAGCGCGTCGAGCGCATCCTCGGTGAAATCAAGATCGACGCCCTCCGTCTCCAGAAGCGCCTTGTACTGGCGGATCAGGCTCACTTCCGTTTCGGTGAGGATACGGCGGAAATCCTCCTTGGTCAGCGCCTTCAGCTCGACCCGGATCGGCAGGCGACCCTGCAGTTCCGGCAAAAGGTCGGAGGGCTTCGACACATGGAAGGCGCCCGAGGCGATGAACAGGATATGGTCGGTCTTGACCGGGCCGTATTTGGTCGCAACCGTCGTGCCTTCCACCAGCGGCAGCAGGTCGCGTTGCACGCCTTCACGTGAAACACCGGCACCCATGCCGCCATCGCGCGCGGCGATCTTGTCGATCTCGTCGAGAAAGACGATGCCGTCGTTTTCCGCCGAACGGACCGCCTCGCGCTGGATTTCCTCATTGTCGAGCAGCTTGTCCGACTCGTCGTTGATCAGGACAGCATAGCTTTCCTTGACGGTGGTGCGCACCTTCTTGGTGCGCTGGCCCATCGCCTTGCCGAACATTTCCGACAGGTTGAGAACACCGATATTGGCGCCGGGCATGCCGGGGATCTCGAAGCCGCCGGGCGTTGCCGTGTCGGCGATCTCGATGTCGATTTCCTTGTCGTCAAGCTCGTTGGTGCGCAGCTTCTTGCGAAAGCTGTCGCGGGTCGCAGGCGAGGATGTGGCGCCCACCAGTGCGTCGAGCACCCGTTCCTCGGCGTTCAGATGGGCCTTGGCCTTGACGTCTGCGCGCTTTTTTTCGCGCACCAGGCCGATGCCGACCTCGACCAGGTCGCGGATGATCTGCTCGACATCGCGGCCGACATAGCCGACCTCGGTGAACTTGGTCGCCTCGACCTTGATGAAGGGCGCGCCGGCAAGCTTTGCGAGCCGCCGGGAAATCTCCGTCTTGCCGACGCCGGTCGGGCCGATCATCAGGATATTCTTCGGCATGACCTCGTCGCGCAACTCGTCCGAGAGCTGCTGGCGGCGCCAGCGGTTGCGCAGCGCGATCGCCACCGCACGCTTGGCGTCGTGCTGGCCGATAATGAACCGATCGAGTTCGGACACGATCTCGCGGGGGGAAAATGTGGTCATGGCAGATCCGTTTCCTCAAGCTTGTCCAGCACCATGAAATGGGCCGGACCGTAAATGGAATGACGCCTGTCCAGAAAGCGGAAGCCTGCTTTCTCATAGGCGCGAATGGCTTGCGCATTTTCAGGATCGGGATCGATCACGATGCGCGCCGCACCGGCGGCAAAACGTTCTAAGCAGAACAGGCGGACGATCGCGCTGCCGTGGCCCTTCCCGGTCAGTTCCGGATCGCCAATCGAAATATCGATCCCGAGCGTGCCGGGCGGCTGGTCGCGATAGGGGTGATCCTCTTCCAGGTGCGGGTCATAACATTGCAGATAGGCAATCGGCCTTCCGTCCAGCTCGACCATTAGCGGGCGTGTTTCGACGCTGGTCATGGCCTGCTCGATGCTCGCCAACTCTTTTTCCGGTTCGCCCCACCATCTTGCGACATGCGGCTGCGCCAGCCAGAGGCCAAGCAGCGGGAAATCCTCCCGTCGCAGATCGCGAAAATGGTAGCGGGGCGAAGGATCAGCCTGCATCGAGCGTTTCGACGACGATATTGCCATTGGTATAGACGCAGATATCTCCGGCGATTTCCATGGCGCGACGGGCGATCTCCTCGGCGGATTTATCGGTATCCATCAGGGCGCGGGCGGCGGCAAAGGCATAATTGCCGCCCGAACCGATGGCGATCGTGCCGTGCTCGGGCTCCAGCACATCGCCATTGCCGGTGATGGCGAGTGTGATCGTCTTGTCGGCGACCAGCATCATGGCTTCGAGATTGCGCAGATATTTGTTGGTGCGCCAGTCCTTGGCAAGCTCGACGGCGGCGCGCATCAGCTGGTCGGGATATTGTTCGAGCTTGGATTCCAGCCGCTCCAGAAGCGTGAAGGCATCGGCGGTGGCGCCGGCGAAACCGGCGATCACCTCGCCCTTGCCGAGACGGCGGACCTTGCGGGCATTGCCCTTCATCACGGTCTGGCCAAGGCTGACCTGGCCATCGCCCGCCATGACCACCTGTCCGTCCTTGCGGACCGTAATAATCGTTGTCATGAATACCACCCTGCCCGGATACCGGGCTCTTGCGAGGGCCGCATCCCGGCCCTGTCAGAGCCTATGTAAGTGCGCTTTTGCCGATTGCAAATAGCCCGGTTTCCTGTCCGCCGGCGCTCGACGCGGCAACCCTTCGCGCCTGCGAGAATCCTGGCGGCGGTTCTGGATATTTCGCCCACCGCCTGATATGGAGCGGCTCTGTTACATTCGGGAGAAGCTGATGGCGGACGATCAGGCCATGCGCACCGGCAGCGTGTCGCGCAAGACCAACGAGACCTCGATAACCGTATCCGTCAATATCGACGGCACCGGAACATCCAGGATTTCGACCGGCGTCGGCTTCTTCGATCATATGCTGGAACAGCTGTCCCGCCATTCGCTGATCGACATGGACATCGTTGCCGAGGGCGATCTTCATATCGACGATCATCACACGGTGGAAGACACCGGTATCGCCATCGGCCAGGCGCTTTCCAGGGCACTGGGCGACCGGCGCGGCGTCAACCGCTATGCCTCGATCGATCTCGCCATGGACGAAACGATGACGCGGGCCGCGATCGACCTTTCCGGCCGACCCTTCCTCGTCTGGAACGTCGATTTCTCGGCCCCGAAGATCGGCACATTCGACACCGAACTGGTTCGCGAATTTTTCCAGGCACTGGCCCAGCACGGCGGCATCACGCTGCATGTGCAGAATATCTACGGCGCCAACAACCACCATATTTCCGAGACCTGTTTCAAGGCCGTTGCCCGGGTGCTTCGCACCGCAACGGAGATCGATCCGCGCCAGGCAGGCCGTGTCCCCTCCACCAAGGGAACGCTGGTCTGACCCGCCATAGCGAAAGTCGGCCGACATGACCTCCTATCTGGTCCTGACACCCCCCGGCACCGGCCTGAACGACAAACGGGCGCGCTTCATCGCCGACCGCTTTTCCTGGCTGGCCTTCCTGTTCCCGGCGATCTGGCTGCTCGTAAAGCGGCAATGGCTCGCCGGCATCGGTCTTGCCGTCTTGCAGATCGCGGTGGCAGTGCTTACCTCGGCGCCGGGCGTCATGCTGGCGGGCCTGCTGATCGAGCTTTCGCTGCGCCTCTTGGTGGCGCTCGAAGGCCCCGCCTTCGTCGTCCGCCGCCTGGAAGCGCGCGGCTGGGTGCTGCAATCCGTCGTGACCGCCGATGATCTGGCGACCGCGGAAATGATCTACGACACACAGGCCGAGGTGACCGTGGCCGCCGACGACTGGCAACGCCCGGCACTGCCGGCAACCACCGACAGACCCGCCGGCGGCAAGGCTGCCTTCGGCCTGTTCGAGACCTATGGAGAACGCTGATGCGCGTGGCGATCATCGATTATGGATCCGGCAATCTGCGCTCGGCCACCAAAGCCTTCGAGCGTGCCGCCCGCGAGGCCGGCATTAAGGCTGAGATCGACCTGACCGACAGGCCCGAGCGCGTGGCGAGCGCCGACCGGATCGTCCTGCCCGGCGTGGGCGCCTATGCCGATTGCCGGCGTGGCCTCGATGCGGTTGATGGCATGGGCGAGGCGCTTATCGAGGCGGTGGAGAAATCGGCCCGGCCGTTTCTCGGCATCTGCGTCGGCATGCAGCTGATGTCGTCGCGCGGGCTTGAAAAGACCACGACCCAGGGCTTCGGCTGGATCAAGGGCGACGTGGTGGACATCCTGCCCTCCGATCCCGCCCTGAAGATCCCGCAGATCGGCTGGAACACGCTGGACCTGGTAAAGCCGCATCCGCTGTTTGACGGCATCAGGACCGGGGCGGAGGGGCTGCACGCCTATTTCGTGCATTCCTATCACCTCGCCGTCGAAAATCCGGACGACCTGATCGCCACCACCTCCTATGGCGGCGCGGTCACCGCCTTCGTCGCCAGCGGCAACAGGGCCGGCGCGCAGTTCCACCCCGAAAAGAGCCAGACGCTCGGCCTTGCCCTGATTTCCAATTTCCTCCGCTGGAAGCCCTGACATGATCCTTTTTCCCGCCATCGACCTCAAGGACGGCCAGTGCGTGCGCCTCAAGCTCGGCGACATGGAACAGGCGACCGTTTATAATCCCGATCCCGGTGCGCAGGCGAAAGCCTTCGAGGATCAGGGCTTCGCATGGCTGCATGTGGTCGATCTCAACGGCGCCTTCGCCGGCGAAACCGTCAATGGCGCTGCCGTGGACGCGATCCTGAAGGCGACGAAAAACCCGGTGCAGCTCGGCGGTGGCATCCGCACGCTCGATCATATCGAGAACTGGCTCAGCCGAGGGCTGGCGCGCGTGATTCTGGGGACGGTCGCGGTGCGCGATCCGGCGCTGGTGATTGAAGCCTGCCGTAAATTTCCGGGCAAGGTCGCCGTCGGCATCGACGCCAAGGGCGGCAAGGTGGCGGTCGAGGGCTGGGCGGAAGCCTCGGAACTCGGCGTCATCGAGCTTGCCCGCAAATTCGAAGGCGCAGGGGTCTCGGCGATCATCTATACCGATATCGACCGCGACGGCATCCTCACCGGCATCAACTGGGCCTCGACGCTGGAACTGGCCGATGCCGTCTCCATTCCCGTGATCGCGTCCGGCGGCCTTGCCTCGATGGACGATATCCGCCGCATGCTGGAGCCGGACTCGGCAAAGCTCGAAGGCGCCATTTCCGGCCGAGCGCTCTATGACGGACGCATCGACCCTGCCGAAGCGCTGGCACTGATCGGCAGCACGAAAGGAAAGGCGGCATGACTTTGAAAGCCCGCATTATCCCCTGCCTTGATGTGAAGGACATGCCGCGACGCCCGCAGCCGCGAAGCGGCGAGGACGCACAAACCAACAAGGAGGCCGTCCTGTGACCCTCAAAGCCCGCGTCATTCCCTGCCTGGACGTCAAGGACGGCCGTGTCGTCAAGGGCGTCAGCTTCGTCGACCTGGTCGATGCCGGCGATCCGGTGGAATCGGCCAAGGCCTATGATCTCGCCGGCGCCGACGAGCTCTGTTTCCTCGACATCACTGCTTCTTCCGACAATCGCGACACGATCTTCGATGTGGTGGCCCGCACCGCCGACCATTGCTTCATGCCGCTGACGGTGGGTGGCGGGGTGCGCGCGGTCGCCGATATCCGCAAACTGCTTCTGGCCGGCGCCGACAAGGTTTCGATCAATTCGGCCGCGGTCAGCAATCCCGATTTCGTCGCCGAAGCGGCCGACAAGTTCGGCAACCAGTGCATCGTCGTGTCGATCGATTCGAAGAAGGTGTCGAAACCGGGCGAAGAGGAACGCTGGGAGATCTTTACCCATGGCGGGCGGCAGGCGACCGGTATCGATGCCGTTTCCTTTGCGGAAAAGATGGTCAAGCTTGGCGCCGGCGAATTGCTGCTCACCTCGATGGACCGCGACGGCCAGAAGAGCGGCTATGACATTGCGCTGACCCGCGCGATCGCCGACCGGGTTTCGGTGCCGGTGATCGCATCGGGCGGCGTCGGCAATCTCGATCATCTGGTCGAGGGCATTCGCGACGGGCATGCGACGGCTGTACTGGCCGCCTCGATCTTCCATTTCGGCACCCATAGCGTCGGCGAGGCCAAGCGCTATATGGCGGAACATGGCATCGCCATGCGACTCGATTGAGGGGAAACGACAGATGACCGAATTCAGCCTGTCCACTCTCGAAGCCATCGTGGCGACCCGGGCGCAAGCCTCGCCGGACCATTCCTGGACCGCCAAGCTGGTGCAGCACGGCCAGGCGAAGGCCGCCAAGAAGCTGGGCGAAGAGGCGGTGGAAACGGTGATCGCCGCGATCTCCAACGACCGGGAAAACCTTGTCGCCGAAAGTGCCGATCTTCTCTATCATCTGATGGTCGTATTGAAAATTGCCGATATTCCGTTGCAGGATGTGATGGCGGAACTCGAGAGGCGCACCAGCCAGTCGGGGCTTCAGGAAAAGGCGAGCCGGTAGACCGTTCATGACCATTGTCGCACAAGACATTCCGCCGGCCGATATTCCGGACCATTTCGACAACAGGGATTATTCGCCCTATCGCTTCTTTTCGGCGGAGGAATGGTCGCATTTCCGGGCCGATACACCGCTTACCCTGTCGGCCGACGAGGTTCGCCGCCTGCGCTCGCTGAACGACCCGATCGATCTCGACGAGGTGCGGCGCATCTACCTGTCGCTGTCGCGGCTGCTTTCGACCCATGTGGAATCCTCGCAGCGGCTGTTTGCGCAGCGCCAGCAGTTCCTCAGCATGTCCGACGACACCAAGACCCCCTTCGTCATCGGCATTGCCGGTTCCGTCGCCGTCGGGAAATCGACCACCGCGCGCATTCTCGCCGAGCTTCTGTCGCGCTGGCCGTCCAGCCCGAAGGTCGACCTGGTGACCACCGACGGCTTCCTCTATCCCAATGCGGTGCTGCTGCGGGACAACATGATGGACCGCAAGGGCTTTCCCGAGAGCTACGATATCGGCGCGCTGCTGCGCTTCCTGTCGGCGATCAAGGCGGGACAACCCAACGTCAGGGCACCGTCCTATTCGCACCTGACCTATGACGTGCTGCCCGACCAGTTCCAGACCGTCGACCGGCCGGATATCCTCATTTTCGAAGGCATCAACGTGCTGCAGTCGCGCAACCTGCCGGCCGACGGCAAGATCGTGCCGATGGTGTCCGATTTCTTCGATTTCTCGATCTATATCGATGCCGAGGAAAGCCTCATCCACACCTGGTACGTCAATCGCTTCATGCGGCTGCGCCAGACCGCCTTCCGCGATCCGGACTCCTTCTTCCGGCGCTATTCCGAGGTGAGCGAGGACGAAGCGCTGGCGATTGCCGAAGGGCTCTGGCGCAATATCAACCTGAAGAATCTGCGCCAGAACATCCTGCCGACACGGCCCCGCGCCGACCTGATCCTGCAGAAGGGCCAGAACCACCTGACCGAGACTGTGGCGCTACGCAAGCTGTGAAACACGGGATCATCGCCGATTGGGAATGCGGGCAGAGATCGCCCCTCATCCGCCCTATCGGGCACCTTCTCCCCGCTTGCGGGGAGAAGGGACAAAACGGCCAACTCCGTCGTCCCTCCGCGCCTATGGGAAAAGGGCCAGCGTCAGACTCCGTAGTCCCCTCTCCCCGCCTGCGGGGAGAGGGCTAGGGTGAGGGGCTTATCCATACGACTGTTTCAGGCCGTCACGCGGCGGAGCGTCAGGTTGATGCGGCCGCCGCTTTTCAGGAGCGTCGAGGTGCCGGGATAGATCCTGTCGACGCCGTGGAAGGCAAGGCGCCCCTCGCCGCCGAGAACGACGACATCGCCGCTTGCCAGCTTGAACGACAGGGTCCCCTCGCCGCGCTCCCGCCCGCCGACGCGAAACAGGCAGCTGTCGCCGAGCGAGATGGACACGACCGGCGTTTCAAGATCTTCCTCGTCGCGGTCCTGATGAAGGCCCATGCGCGCCTCCGGCGCATAGAAATTGACGAGACAGGCCTGCGGCTCCTTCGGCGAACCGGAAACGGCATGCCAGATGTCAAGCAGGCTTTCCGGCATGGCAGGCCAGGGCCTGCCGGTGACGGGATGTCCCGGCTGATAACGATAGCCGCGCTCCTTGTCCGTCACCCAGCCGAGCGCACCGCAATTCGTCATGCGGACCGAAAGCGGCTTCCCGGTGCGCGGCATGGCGGGCACGTAGAGCGGTGCTTCGACGACGACGGCGCGGATCGCCTCGACCAGCTTTTCCTGGCCTTGCCGGTCAAGGAAGCCCGGAAGATGGCGGATGCCCTTGGGGAGAGCCTTCATCGGGCTCTATTCCATGCCGATCACGGCCGGCGGTACGCCATAGCGCTGCGGCCACACGGCATATCCGACATCCGTCAGGCCGACCATGTGATCGATCATGTTCCAGCGCCCGGAGTGGAAAGCCATCAGCGCATAGACGGTCAGCCCGTCCATGATGTCGGTTTCACCGTTAAAGCCGGTTTCCTGCGGATCGATCGCGCCGCCGCCCGGCCGCTGCGGCTCGGCCTGGACAAAGGCCCAGTCGGGCGAGGCGCGCAGGGTCGTCACCACGAATTCCACGGGTCCGCGCATTTCCGCCTCGACGGCAGGCCGCAACGCATCGAGGATGGCCGCGCGCTCGGCCGATCCCTTGGCCGGCTCGCGAAGCGTCTGCGCCAGCGCAATACCGCCCGGTACCGACAGCATTGCTGCGAGAAACAGGGCGAAAATTGCGCCGGCTTTTCTCACGGTCAGGCCTGGGCGAGATCGGGGATGCGCAGCACCTGGCCGGCATAGATCTTATCGGGATGTGTCAGCATCGGCTTGTTGGCCTCGAAGATGACGGTGTTCTTGGCGCCCTTGCCCTTGCCATATTGCGCCTCGGCGATCTTCCAGAGATTGTCGCCCTTCTTCACCGTGTAGAAGACCGGCGCCTTTGCCGGCGCGGGCGCCGACGTCGCCGCGTCCGTAACCTTCAGTTCGGAGGCTTCCACCTGCGAGATGCCCAGCGTATTGCCGACGGCGACGACGGCCTTTTCGAAGGCGGACTGGTCCTTCACCACGCCGGACAGCACGATCTTGTCGCCCTTTACCGCGACGTCGACCTTGTCGGTTCCGAGATCGTGGGAAGAAAGCTCCTTCTTCACGGCCTCGACATCGGGCGCATCGTCATCGCCGCCGATACCGAGCTTCTTGCCGGCATTCTTGATAAAGCTGAACAGACCCATCGCACTTCTCCTTGGCGTGTTGCTCCAGCCTAACAGAGCGCAGCAGGGGCAGGAAAACAAGGGCCCGGAAAAAAGAGGCGGTAAAAATTGAGGTTTCTCTCAATCGTCCTGCGGGCGGCCGCGCATCTTCTTGACTTCGCCGCGCCCGGTCTTCTCCTTTAGCCGGCGCTCGATCGAGCCTTTCGTCGGCCGGGTTTTGCGGCGCGGCGGCGGCGGTGGTTCGGCGGCCTTGAGGATCAGTTCCTTCAACCGGTCGCGCGCATCCTCGCGGTTGCGCTCCTGGCTGCGGAAGCGATTGGCCTCGATCATCAGCACGCCGTCCTTGGAAACCCGGCGGCCGGCAAGCTTGATGGCATTGTCACGCACCCGTTCCGGCAGGGCCGGCGAGGTGGAGATGCCGTAGAACAGCTGCACCGCGGTGGAGACCTTGTTGACATTCTGCCCGCCTGGCCCACCGGCCAGCACGAATTGCTCGGTCAGTTCCCAGCCGGCAATGATGATGCGGTCATTGATATGAAGCGGTTCGCTGGCCATGAGTCTGATCCTTTCCTGCTCTATCTCACAGGTCGGGCCCTCTGAAAACGCATGACAGGCCGAATAAAGAAAACCCGGCGCTTTCGAGCCGGGTTTCACGTGAATCAGTGCCTGCGATTTATAGAGGTTTTTTACTCCGCAGCGAGTCTTGTGCCGGGGGCCGCGTCGCGGACGCTGCCATCGACGTGATCTTCGAACTTCGCGAAATTGGCCACGAACATATCGACGAGCTTGCGCGCCTGCGCGTCATAGGCGGCACCATCGCTCCAGGTCGAGCGCGGATCGAGGATGGCACTTTCGACGCCGGGAACGGAGACCGGCACGGCGAAACCGAAATTGTCGTCGAGACGGAAATCCGCCGATGCCAGCGATCCATCCAGCGCAGCCGCCAGAAGCGCCCGCGTCGCCTTGATCGGCATGCGGCTGCCGGTGCCATAGGCGCCGCCGGTCCAGCCCGTATTGACCAACCAGCAATTGACGCCATGGCCGGCGATCAATTCCTTCAGGAGATTGCCGTATTCGGACGGATGGCGCGGCATGAAGGGCGCGCCGAAGCAGGTCGAGAAGGTCGCTTCAGGCTCGGTCACGCCCTTTTCCGTGCCGGCAACCTTCGCCGTATAGCCGGAAAGGAAATGGTACATGGCCTGGTCCGGGGTCAGGCGGGCGATCGGCGGCATGACGCCGAAGGCATCGGCCGTCAGCATGATGATCGTGGCCGGATGCCCGGCGGTCCCGGTCTTGCTGGCATTGGGAATGAAATCGAGCGGATAGGCACAACGGGTGTTTTCCGTCAGCGAGCCGTCGTTGAAATCGGGCCGGCGGTTTTCATCGAGCACGACATTCTCAAGCACGGTGCCGAAACGCTGCGTGGTCGCGAAGATTTCCGGCTCGGCTTCCGCCGAAAGACGAATGGTCTTGGCATAGCAGCCGCCTTCGAAATTGAAGATGCCGTCCTCGCCCCAGCCATGTTCGTCATCGCCGATCAACGTGCGCTTCGGATCGGCCGACAGGGTGGTTTTGCCGGTGCCCGACAGGCCGAAGAACACTGCCGCGTCGCCATCCGGGCCGACATTGGCCGAGCAATGCATCGGCATGACGCCTTTTTCGGGCAGCAGGTAATTGAGCATGGTGAAGACGGATTTCTTCATCTCGCCGGCATAGGAGGTGCCGCCGATCAGGATGATGCCCTTGGTGAAATCGCAGGCGATCACCGTCTGTGAACGGCAGCCGTGGCGGACAGGGTCGCCCTTGAAATCCGGCAGATCGATGATCGTCAGCTTCGGCACGAAGCTTGGCAGCGCAGCCTTGTCCGGCCGGATCAGCAGATTGCGGATGAACAGCGAATGCCAGGCGAACTGGGTGATGACGCGCGTCGGCAGGGCATTGTGCGCATCGGCGCCGCCGATCAGGTCCTGGACGTAGAGGGATGTGCCGGCAGCGTGATCGAGCATGTCCTGGTGCAGGACCGAAAACTGCTCCGGCGTCATGGCATTGTTGTTGTCCCACCAGATCGCATCCGCCGTGCGCGCGTCGCGCACGACATATTTATCCTTAGGGGAACGACCGGTATGCTGGCCGGTCAGGGCGCGAATGGCGCCATCCGCGGTCAGCTGCGCCTCGCCGCGGCGCAGGATTTCCTCGTAGAGTTCGGCGGTGCCAAAATTGTACCGAACCATGTCGAGGTTGGCGAAGCCGATCGATTCCAGCCCAAGAGACGGGTTGTGAATGCCAAATTCCTTCATGGTTCAGCTTTCCTCCAATGGTGTGCCGATGTCGTGAATGGCGGCAAACATAAAAGCAGTCGCTCAAAAAGACAAGATTGCTGACTTAAATAATCTAACAATTTCAGTATATTAATCGATTTAAAGAAAATTATCGTTTCTTTAATCGGTTGAATCATGCGTTTTTGTATGGCTTTTTTCAGTCCGCGAACCGTGTCTTCTCTCCCCGCTCGCACTTTTGCAATTTACTTCGCCACAATTTGTTCCACCTTTATACTCAAGAACGCGTCGTACCGTGGCCCGGCACCGTGACAGGCCCGGTCCGGACACGCAGCGAAACGGTGGAGCCCCAAACAATGCAGACGATCGCACTTGTCGATGACGACCGCAATATCCTGACCTCGGTGTCGATTGCGCTGGAGGCGGAAGGCTACAAGGTCGAAACCTATACCGACGGCGCCTCGGCTCTCGACGGTCTGCTTGCCCGGCCGCCGCAACTCGGGATCTTCGACATCAAGATGCCGCGCATGGACGGCATGGAGCTTCTGCGCCGGCTGCGCCAGAAATCGGATATTCCGGTGATCTTCCTCACCTCCAAGGACGAAGAGATCGACGAATTGTTCGGCCTGAAAATGGGGGCCGACGATTTCATCACCAAGCCTTTCTCGCAGCGCCTGCTGGTGGAACGTGTCAAGGCGATCCTGCGCCGTTCCGCCAACCGCGAAGCGGCGGCGCTCGCCGGCTCGAGCGGATCGGTAAAGACGGCCGCCGACGTGCAGGCGCGCTCGCTGGAGCGCGGGCAGCTCGCCATGGACCAGGAGCGTCATACCTGCACCTGGAAGAACGAGCCGGTGACCCTGACGGTGACGGAATTTCTCATCCTGCATTCGCTGGCGCAGCGCCCGGGCGTGGTAAAGAGCCGCGATTCGCTGATGGACGCCGCCTATGACGAGCAGGTCTATGTCGACGACCGCACGATCGACAGTCACATCAAGCGGCTGCGCAAGAAGTTCAAGATGGTCGACAATGATTTCGACATGATCGAGACGCTCTATGGCGTCGGCTATCGTTTTCGCGAATCGGCCTGATCGGGTTCGCTGGCTTGGCCAGTGCCGGGTCCCTATGCTAGGGAGCGACCGGCGACAGCCGGGCTGCCGATGACATGAAAGGCCGCGAAAGCGGAGTTGAAGGCTTGGCCGAGGTCTTGCGAAATAGCGATACGGATGACGGCGACGCAATTGCTTCCGGCCGAACCTGGGCGCATCCCTTCACGCTGATCCGCCGTATTTTCGGCAATGCGGTCTTTTCCAGCCTGACGCGCCGCATCCTGTTCTTCAACCTCGTGGCGCTCGTCGTTCTCGTCGGCGGCATCATGTATCTGAACCAGTTTCGCGAGGGACTGATCGACGCGCGCGTCGAAAGCCTGCTGACCCAGGGCGAAATCATCGCCGGCGCGATCGCCGCCTCTGCCTCCGTCGATACCAATTCCATCACCATCGACCCGGAAAAGCTGCTGGAACTGCAGGCCGGGCAGAGCATCACGCCGCTGCCGAGCGACGAGGACCTCGAATTCCCCATCACCCAGGAGCGGGTGGCGCCGGTGCTGAGGCGGCTGATTTCGCCGACCCGCACCCGTGCCCGCCTGTTCGACGCCGATGCCGACCTGCTGCTCGATTCGCGCCATCTCTATACTGGCGGACAGGTGCTGCGCTTCGACCTGCCACCGCTCGAGCCGGAATCGATCACTTTTTCGGAGCGCATGAACAGCTGGTTCAACCGCATCCTGCAGCCGGGCAACCTGCCGCTCTACAAGGAGCCACCGGGCGGCAACGGATCGATCTATCCCGAGGTGATGAACGCTCTGACCGGCGTTCGCGGCGCCGTCGTTCGCGTCACCGAGAAAGGCGAACTGATCGTCTCGGTTGCCGTTCCGGTCCAGCGCTTCCGCGCCGTGCTCGGCGTTCTTCTCCTCTCGACCCAGGCGGGCGACATCGACAAGATCGTCCATGCCGAACGCCTCGCCATTATCCGCGTCTTCGGCGTGGCGGCACTCGTCAACGTCATCCTGTCGCTGCTTCTGTCGAGCACGATCGCCAATCCCCTGCGGCGCCTGGCGGCGGCGGCCGTGCGGGTGCGACGCGGTGGTGCCAAGGAACGCGAGGAAATCCCCGATTTCTCCTCGCGCCAGGACGAGATCGGCAATCTTTCGATCGCGCTGCGGGAAATGACCACAGCGCTCTACGACCGCATTGCGGCAATCGAGAATTTCGCCGCCGATGTCAGCCATGAGCTGAAAAACCCGCTGACCTCGCTGCGCAGCGCCGTCGAGACGCTGCCGCTGGCGCGCACCGACGAATCCAAGAAGCGGCTGATGGACGTGATCCAGCACGATGTACGCCGCCTCGACCGGCTGATCAGCGATATTTCCGATGCCTCGCGGCTCGACGCCGAACTTGCCCGCAGCGACGCAAAGGCGGTCGACCTGGAAAAACTGCTCGGCGATATCGTCGATATTTCCAGGCAAATCCGCTCCGGCAAGAAAGCGGTGCAGCTGAGTCTCGTGGTCGAGCGCAAGGACAATCCCAAGCTTCGCTTCGATGTCGGCGGCTACGAGCTGCGCATCAGCCAGATCATCACCAATCTCATCGAGAACGCCCGCTCCTTCGTGCCCGACGAGGGCGGCCGCATCATCCTCAGACTCACCCGCACCCGCACCCGCTGTATCATCTATGTCGAGGACAACGGCCCGGGCATCCAGGCGGAAGACATCGACCGTATTTTCGAACGCTTCTATACCGACCGTCCGGAAGGCGAGGATTTTGGCCAGAATTCCGGTCTCGGCCTTTCCATTTCGCGCCAGATCGCCGAGGCGCATGGCGGCTCGCTGAAGGCGGAGAACATTCTCGACGCCACCGGGCATATCGTCGGCGCCCGCTTCATCCTGTCACTGCCGATCGAGTCGGGCCAGTGACGGACGAGGCGCCCAACCTGCATGCGACCAACCTGCATGCGACCAACCTTCACGCGACCGGGCTGGTGCTCGGTACGCGCGGCTTTCTCGTGGTCGGCCCTTCGGGTACCGGCAAGTCCATGCTGGCGCTCGGCCTTGTGGCTTCCGCCCGGCGCGCCGGGCTGTTCGCGGGTCTTGTCGCCGACGACCAGGTCATGATCGCGGTCGAAAACGGCAGGATCGTCGCCCGCCGTCCGGCTTCGATCGCCGGGCTCGCCGAAATTCGCGGGGCCGGCATCGTCAACGTCGAAACCATCGCCGCCGCCGTGATGGATTTTGCGCTCCTGCCGGTCAAGGCGCCTTTCGCGCAGCGCATGGCGCCCGAAAACGAAGTCTTCCAACTGGCCGGCGGGAAACATCTGCCGCTGCTGCGCCTTCCCCATGGCGAGGGGGCTGATCCTTTCGATATTCTCTGCCGGCTTTTACCGTGAAATGCCATTTTGAGGGCATATAATGCCTACGGAAAAGGCATTTGAGGATTTTTGACTTGCACTTCGCCTTTTCCTTGCCAAGATGGCCGCCCCGAAGGTGGACGAAATTGCTGCATTGCGATATCTGACCATCCTGAAGATTTGCAGATGCAGTTGGAGCAAAGACACCATGATCGGACTTGTGCTTGTCACTCACGGCAAGCTGGCTGAAGAGTTTCGTCATGCGCTGGAGCATGTCGTTGGTCCGCAAAAGTCGATCGAGACGGTCTGCATCGGTCCCGAGGACGATATGGACCAGCGCCGGCAGGATATTCTCGAAGCCGTCCTCTCCGCCGACCAGGGCAATGGCGTCATCATCCTCACCGACATGTTCGGCGGCACGCCCTCCAATCTGGCGATCTCCGTCATGCAGAGCGGCACGGTCGAGGTCATCGCCGGCGTCAACCTGCCCATGCTGATCAAGCTGGCCGGCGTGCGTGGGGAGAGCGACATGGACAAGGCACTCGTGGAAGCCGCAGAGGCAGGCAGGAAATATATCAATGTCGCAAGTCGTGTCCTCAGTGGAAAATAACGAGACGCCGGTCATGACCCTGTCGCGCGACCTGCTGATCATCAACAAGCGCGGTCTTCACGCCCGCGCCTCGGCCAAATTCGTCCAGACGGTCGAAGCCTATGATGCCGAAATACGCGTCACCAAGGACGGCATGACCGTCGGCGGGACCTCGATCATGGGACTGATGATGCTGGCCGCCAGTACCGGCAGTTCCGTTTCGGTGACCGCCGAGGGACGCCAGGCCCAGGAAGCGCTCGAGGCGCTGGACGCCCTGGTCGGTGACAAGTTCGGCGAAGAGGCCTAATCACATAAAGACATAAACACCTCTTTATGTCCTGTTGCTCCTGATTTGGATTCCTGATAATCGATAGTCAAACTTCCCGGCAGCCGCCAGGAAGCGCCATTCAGTGCGTCCTGCCCAGCCGGGCCTTGTCCGGCCATGGCGCGGCGCCAGCCCGGAGACATTCATGAGCACAACCAAGGATTATGTGGTTGCGGATATCGGTCTTGCCGATTTCGGCCGCAAGGAAATCACCATCGCCGAGACGGAAATGCCGGGCCTGATGGCCTGCCGCGAGGAATTCGGCACGAAGAAGCCGCTGAAGGGCGCGCGCATCACCGGTTCGCTGCACATGACCATCCAGACCGCCGTGCTGATCGAGACGCTGGTCGCGCTCGGCGCGGAAGTTCGCTGGGCTTCCTGCAACATCTTCTCCACCCAGGACCATGCCGCCGCGGCGATCGCCGCAACCGGCGTGCCGGTCTTTGCCGTCAAGGGCGAGACCCTCGAGGATTACTGGACCTATACCGACAGGATCTTCCAGTGGGCCGATGGCGGCGTATCGAACATGATCCTCGATGACGGCGGCGACGCCACCATGTATATCCTGCTTGGCGCCCGTGCCGAGGCCGGCGAGGACGTCCTGTCGAACCCGACCTCCGAGGAAGAGGAAATCCTCGTCGCCCAGATCAAGAAGCGCCTTGCCGCCACGCCCGGCTGGTTCACAAAGCAGCGCGACGCCATCAAGGGCGTGACGGAAGAAACCACCACCGGCGTCAACCGCCTCTACCAGCTGCATGCCAAGGGCCTCCTGCCCTTCCCGGCGATCAACGTCAACGATTCCGTCACCAAGTCGAAATTCGACAACAAGTATGGCTGCAAGGAATCGCTGGTCGATGGCATCCGCCGCGGCACCGACGTGATGATGGCCGGCAAGGTTGCCGTGGTCTGCGGCTATGGCGATGTCGGCAAGGGTTCCGCCGCCTCGCTCGCCGGCGCCGGCGCCCGCGTCAAGGTTACCGAAGTCGATCCGATCTGCGCCCTGCAGGCCGCCATGGACGGTTTCGAAGTCGTTCAGCTGGAGGATGTCGTCTCCTCCGCCGATATCTTCATCACCACGACCGGCAACAAGGACGTCATCCGCATGGACCACATGCGCGAGATGAAGGACATGGCGATCGTCGGCAATATCGGCCATTTCGACAACGAGATCCAGGTTTCCGCCCTGCGCAACCTGAAATGGACCAATGTCAAGCCGCAGGTCGACCTGATCGAGTTCCCCAAGGGCAACCGGATGATCCTCCTCTCGGAAGGCCGCCTGCTCAACCTCGGCAATGCCACCGGCCACCCCTCCTTCGTCATGTCGGCCTCGTTCACCAACCAGGTGCTGGCGCAGATCGAGCTGTTCACCAAGGGCGGTCAGTATGACAAGCAGGTTCATATCCTGCCGAAGCATCTCGACGAGAAGGTCGCTCGCCTGCATCTCGCCAAGCTCGGCGTCAAGCTGACCGAGCTTTCGGAAGAACAGGCCAGCTATATCGGCGTGAAGCCGCAGGGCCCGTTCAAGGCTGAACACTACCGCTAC
The DNA here is from genome assembly GCF_001426565.1 of Rhizobium sp. Root482. Lineage (GTDB taxonomy): Bacteria > Pseudomonadota > Alphaproteobacteria > Rhizobiales > Rhizobiaceae > Pararhizobium. The sequence goes on from NZ_LMFA01000004.1 coordinate 34,465, forward strand.
TGATCCTTACCCGGATAAGCCACAACATATAGAGACCGCGATCGAGACATCTCGATCGCGGTCTCTTTTTTTGCTTTAGCCTTCCCGAGGATTCCCCGAAGGCGTATGTTTTTGGGACAGTGATTCGTGACGAAGATGCGGAACAGACGCGTCACGGATCGGGGATGTCTTTTTGTTGATGCGGCAAACTGACGAAGACATGCCGGACTGCGATCGGAATTGAACGAGGCCCGCCAAGGCGGATTTCGATGTGGCGTTGCGTGGCGATTTGCACCCGGAAGACAGACACTTGAACTTTCTCCGCTGATAAGGTCGGGGCACGCTTCAAGATGTTGAATACACAGACGATCGTGCGTGATTCGGTTTTCCGGCGCGCCGAACCGATGTGGTGCAAACGGGGAAGCACGTCATGGAAACAGGTCCTTCGAAACGCGCGGCCGGCCGGATTGCCTCCTTGCTCTCTCGCTTCCTGGCGGGTTCGGCACTCTGCGCCTGTGCCGGTCCGGCTTTCGCAGCGGCCGAGACGCTGACCGCCGTCAATCTCTTCCGCTCCTCCGAAGTCGTCATCTTTTCCGTTCTGGTCGGCGCCATTTCGGCGGCAATGATTTCGGCCGTCTGGCTGATCCGCCAGCGCGGCACGATCGAGAGCGACAATCGCGAACTGAACGCGGCACTCGCCGACGCGAACCATCGGATCGCCAGGTTCCAGGCCCTGATTGCCGACAAGAACCGCTGCATCGTCGTCTGGGAAGGCCTTGCCAACAAGCCGGAATTCCTCGGCCAGCTACCCGTCGAGACCGGCGCGCCGGCCGATGATCGCGATTTCCTGGCCTTTGGCCGCTGGATCAAGTCCCAATCCGCCTCGCAGCTGGAAAAGGCGATCGAGCGTCTGCGTACCAATGCCCAGAGCTTCGATCTCGTCGTCGAGACCACGCGCAGCGAGATCATCGAGGCGCAGGGCCGCGTCTCGGGCGGGCGCGCCTTCGTGCGCTTCATCGCGCTCAACAATCTGCGCGCCGAACTGGCGGAGGTCAAAATCGAGCGGGACCGGCTGCATGGCACGCTTTCCAGTCTGCATGCGCTGCTCGACGCCATAGACCTGCCGGTCTGGCAACGCGCGGCGGACGGCACGCTGCTCTGGGTCAACCAGGCTTATGGCGAAGCCGTGGAGGCGCAAGACCCGGCCGCCGCGGTGAAGGAAGGCCGCGAATTGCTGGCCACGGTGGCGCGCGAAAAGATCCGCGCCATGAGCACCTATGATTCACCCTATCGCGACAAGGTCTCCACCGTGGTCGGCGGCAACCGGAGCTTCTTCGACGTCGTCGATGCCCGCAGCACCAGCGGCTCGGCCGGCATGGCCATCGACATCTCCGATATCGAAGCGGTTCGCGAGGAATTGAACCGGACGCTGAAAAGTCACGCCGAAACGCTCGATCATCTCGCCACGCCCGTTGCCATTTTCGATGGCGGCCAGCGGCTGCAATTCTACAATCAGGCCTTCCAGAGGCTGTGGGATGTCGATACCGCCTTCCTCGAGCGCAAGCCCGACAATGGCGAAATCCTCGACCGGCTGCGCGCCGCCGGCAAGCTGCCCGAACAGTTGAACTGGAAACAGTGGAAGGAAGGCGCGCTCTCCGTCTACCAGGCGATCGAGACGCAGTCAGACCTCTGGCATCTCCCCAACGGCCAGACATTGCGCGTTTTTGCCACCGCTCGCCCGCAGGGCGGCGCCACCTGGGTGTTCGAGAACCTCACCGAAAAGGTCGATCTCGAAACCCGCTACAATACGCTGGTCCAGGTCCAGGGCGAGACGATCGACCATCTTTCAGAAGGCGTCGCCGTGTTCGGCCCCGACGGCCGCATCAAGCTGTCCAACCCGGCCTTCCGCGCCCTTTGGGGTGTCAGCGAGAGCGAAGCCAAGCCCGGAACCCATATCCGCGCCATAGAACAGGCCTGCGCACCCTCCTACGACCAGCCGGATGGCTGGAAGCGTTTCTCGCATCTGATCACCAGTTTCGACGACGAGCGTCCGTCCTGCCAAGGAATCCTGGAACTGCGCACCGGCCTCATTCTCGATTTCGCCGTCATCCCGCTTCCCAATGCGCAGACCATGCTGACCTTCGTCAACATCACCGACAGCGCCAGGGTTGAGCGCGCGCTGACGGAAAAGAACGAAGCCTTGCAGATGGCCGACCATCTGAAGAACGACTTCGTTCAGCATGTTTCCTACGAACTGCGCTCGCCGTTGACCAATATCATCGGCTTTGCCGATCTCCTGAAGACGCCGACCTTCGGCACCCTGAACGAGCGGCAGGCGGAATATGTCGATCATATCTCCACCTCTTCCTCGCTGCTCCTGACCATCGTCAACGATATTCTCGATCTCGCGACCGTCGATGCCGGCATCGTCGAGCTTGATCTGTCGGAAATCAACCTGACGGATTTCCTCGACGAAGTGTCGCTGCAGATGGCCGACAGGCTGCAGGAAAGCGCCGTTACCCTGCGGATCGATGCACCCGACATGCTCGGCCTGTTCGTCGCCGATCACCAGCGGCTGAAGCAGATCATGATCAAGCTCCTGACCAATGCCGCCAATTTCGCGCCAGACGGCAGCACGATCAGCCTGACGTGCCGCCGCGAAGCCCATAGTTTCGTCTTCAGCGTTACCGACAGCGGCGCCGGCATTCCGCAGGATATCCTCGACACGGTGTTCAATCGCTTCGAGAGCCATGGACAGCACGGCGGCGCCGGTCTTGGCCTGTCGATCGTCGAAAGCTTCGTCAGCCTTCATCACGGCACGGTTTCCATCCGCAGCCGCGAGGGCGAGGGAACGGAGGTCACCTGCCGGATTCCATCGGGCGAACTGCCGAAATACGCAGCGGCGGAATGATGCGGACAATCGAACTCCGGCTTGAGGACGAGGCCGCCACCATCCAGCTCGGCGAGGATCTGGCACTGGCGCTGAAGACCGGCGATTGCCTTGCCCTGTCCGGAGATCTGGGCGCCGGCAAATCGACGCTCGCCCGCGCCCTGCTGCGTGCCATGGCGGACGACGCGGCACTCGAAGTCCCGAGCCCGACCTTCACCCTGGTGCAGAACTACGAGCTGCGCATTCCGGTGGCCCATTTCGACCTCTATCGGCTGGCGGATGCGTCGGAACTCGAGGAACTCGGTTTCGACGAGGCGCTCGATGCAGGCATCTGCCTGGTGGAATGGCCGGAAAAAGCGCTGGCGGCACTGCCCCAAAAACGTCTGACGGCGGATTTTTCCCATCTCGACACCGGCCGCCTTCTGGTTCTCTCAGGCGATGACGCTGCCATGGCGCGGGTCGAGCGCAGCCTTGCCATCCGCGCCTTTCTCCGCGCGCGGGGTCATGGCGAAGCCATTCGCCGGCACCTGAGCGGCGATGCCTCGTCTCGGGCCTATGAGCGCATCGAGATCGCCGGGCAGCGGACGAAAATCCTGATGGACGCGGCCCGCCAGACGCCAGGCCCCATTCTCCAGGACGGAAAATATTACCAGCAACTGGCCCATATCGCCGAAGACGTCATTCCGTTCGTCGCCGTCGCGAAGGATATTCGCGACAAGGGTTTTTGCGCGCCGGAGATCTACGAAAGCGATCTCGAGGCCGGCATCCTGCTGATCGAAAATCTCGGCCGCGAGGGCATCCTGTCACACGACGGGACCCCAATCCCCGAGCGCTATCTCGAAAGCGTGCGGGTTCTTGCGCATCTGCATGCCCAGCCGGTCAAGCGCGACATTACGCTTCCCGGCGCGATCAGCCATCATATTCCCGATTTCGACCGCACCGCGATGAGGATCGAAACCGGCCTTCTGATCGACTGGTATCTGCCGTGGAAACGCGGCGAGAGAGCCTCGGACAGCGAACGCAGGAGCTATTTCGAGGTCTGGGACCAGCTGATCGACCTTCTCGCCGTTTCGGAAAAGAAACTTCTGCTGCGCGATTATCATTCGCCCAACATCATCTGGCGCGGCGAAAAGACCGGCTTCGAGCGGGTCGGCATCATCGATTTTCAGGATGCGATGATCGGCCCGACCGCCTATGACGTGGCGGCGATCACGCAGGACGCCCGCGTGACGATCGAACCCGGTCTCTGCCGCGACATGCTCGACCTTTATTGCCGCGAACGCCGGACACTTGGGGTCTTCGACGAGGCGCTCTTCCGGCGCGACTGGCACCTGATGTCCGCCCAGCGCAATTGCAAGCTTGCCGGCATCTGGGTGCGGCTGATGCAGCGCGACGGCAAGCCCTTCTACATGAAGCATATGCCGCGGACATTCGCCTATCTGGAGGAAGCCCTTCGCCATGAGGCGCTCGCGCCGCTCAGTGACTGGTGCGCAAAGGCCGGAATCCTGGAAAGCGCCTCCGCCAAACTTGACGTGCCGGAGCCGCTGTAACAGGTTGAACCTCGAATCATCGGCCTGGATCGAGGGATAGCGCTGCCCATGCCCATTACGAATGCCATGGTGCTTGCCGCGGGGCTCGGCACCCGCCTGCGGCCCATCACCGATACCATGCCCAAGCCGCTGGTCCCGATCGCCGGCAGGCCGATGATCGATTATGTGCTCGACCTGCTCGAAGGCGCCGGCGTCGAAACGGCCGTCGTCAATGTCCATCATTTCGCCGACCGGATGGAGGCGCATCTTGCGTCTCGCAGCCGGCCCAAAATTCTGTTTTCCGACGAGCGGACGGGGTTGATGAATTCCGGCGGCGGCCTCGTCAAGGGGCTGAGGCTGCTGGAGGAAGGCCCGGTGCTGGTGATGAACGCCGATCTGTTCTGGGTCGGCGAAAAACGGGAATCACCCTCCAATCTGGAGCGGCTGGCTGCCTTCTTCGATCCGAAGATCATGGACATGGCGCTGCTTTGCGTGCGCAACGAGGACACGACCGGCCATAACGGCAAGCTGGACTTTTCGCTTGGTCCCGATGGCTGGCTTAGCCGCTACCGGGATGGAATGGACAATCCGGTCGTCTATGCCGGCGCCATTGCGCTCGACAGCCGCCTCTTTGCCGATGCGCCGCAGGATGCGTTCAATCTCAACCTCTATTTCGACCGGGCGATCGCGGCCGGTCGGCTCCATGGCATCCTGCTCGATGGGCAGTGGGTGACCGTCGGCACGCCCGAGGCGGTGGATGCGGCCGAGGCAGTGGTGCGCCGCGCCGGAGGACGGTGACATGGCCGGTGCCGCCTCCAACGTCTTCACCATTCCGCCCGGCCTTCCCTTCCTGAAGACGCTGGCCGAAAAGCTCTGTTCCGGCGCGCTGATCCCCGGCTTTCACTATGACCGGACCGATCCGCTGGCGCTTTCCGGCATCACCATCTTCGTGCCGACCCGCCGTTCGGCCCGCGTATTGCGTTCCGAGCTGGTGGACTGCCTGGGCGGTCGCTCGGCGATCCTGCCTGTGATCCGGGCGCTTGGCGAAACCGACGACGACAGCGGCTTCTTCGATGCGGAAATTCCCGCGATCCTCGATCTCGCGCCGCCGCTTCCCAATACCGCCCGGTTGATCGAGCTTGGCCGGCTCATCCTTGCCTGGCGCAACCAATTGCCCAAGGCCGTGCTCGATGTGCATGCTGAGAGCCCGCTGATCGCGCCGGCCAGCCCCGCCGACGCCATCTGGCTCGCCCGCAATCTCTCCGAGATCATCGATGCGATCGAAACGGAAGAGCTGGAATGGAGCGCGCTCGAAGACCTCGACGCCGCCGACCATGCGCTCTGGTGGCAGCTGACACTCGAATTCCTCAAGATCGCCAGCCTCTACTGGCCCGAGCGGCTGGAGGAACTGAAGCAGTCCTCGCCGGCCCGCCATCGCAACGCCATCCTGGAGGCAGAAGCGCGGCGCATCACCGAGGGCAAGGCGACGGGGCCGATCATTATCGCCGGTTCCACCGGCTCTATCCCCGCCACCGCCAAGCTGATCGTCGCAGTAAAAGGGCTCCAGCACGGCACCATCGTGCTGCCCGGCCTCGACCGGACGATGACCGAGGCGGAATGGCAGATGCTTGCGCCGCAGGCCGAAAGGCTTGCCGGCCGGCCCGATCCCGCTAGCCGCAGCCATCCGCAATATGGCCTGTTCCGTCTGCTGCAGCGGATGGGCCTTAGCCGAGGCGATGTGGTGGAACTGGGCGCCGCCGCGCCGGACCTCGCCCATCGGACGGAGCTGATCTCGCAGGCGCTTCTACCTGTGGAGGCGACCAGCGGCTGGACGGCGCATCGCGACCGTGCCGATCAGGCACAGCTTGAAACGGCCTTTGCCGATGCGGTGCTGATCGAAACGGCGAATGAGCGTGAGGAGGCGTCTGCAATCGCAATTGCGCTCAGGCTGGCGCTGGAGGGAAGCGACGAGTCCCAGGCCGCCCTGGTTACGCCCGACCGCGACCTTGCCCGACGGGTCGCCGCCGAACTGATGCGCTTCGGCATCGAGGCAGACGATTCGGCCGGCACGCCGCTTTCGGCGACCGATCCCGGCAGTCTGGTCCGGCTGGTGCTCGAGGCGGCGCTGCGGCCGGGCGATCCGGTGTCGATCACCGCCCTTCTCAAGCACCCCCTGACGCGGTTCGGCCTGAGCGCCGATGCGCTGGCCACGGCCGTCGGCACGCTGGAACTGATGGCGCTGAGGGGCGGTAGTGCCAGCGCCGATCTTGGCGAGCTGGAAAGCCTTCTCGACCAGGCGCTGCAGCGCGAGGTGGGCAGGAAGCATCTGCCGGAATGGCGCGGCCATGTGGATGAAGAGGCGCTGGCCATGGCGCGCGAACTTGCTCGGCGCATCGCAGAGGCGGCCGAACCACTGGTCGGAATGCTGGTGCGCCACCACAGGAGCGGCCGTGGATTGACGGCATCGCTGACGCTTTCGGAATGGGCGGAAAAGACCGGCACCGTGCTCGAGGCCGTTGCCGTGGACGAGCGCGGCAGCCTCGAGGGGCTCTGGTCCGGCGAGGCAGGCCAGGCGCTGGCGACGCTCCTGCGGTCCGTCATCGACACCGACGGCCAGCTGACGGCGGACGGGCCGCAATGGAGCGATATCGTCGAGGCGCTTCTGGCCGGCGAAGCGATCAAGCCGCCCTCCATGCGACATCCGCGCGTGTTCATCTTCGGTGCGCTCGAATCCCGCCTGCAAAGCGTCGATCTCGTTGTTCTCGGCGGCATGAACGAGGGAACATGGCCGGGCCAGACCTCGAACGACCCTTTTCTGTCGCGCACCATGAAGACCTCGCTGGGGCTGGAGCCGCCGGAGCGGCGGATCGGCCAGCTGGCCCATGATTTCCAGATGGCCTGCGGCACCCGCCGGCTCATCCTGACGCGGGCCATGCGCAAGGGCGCCACACCGACGGTCGCCTCGCGCTGGCTGCAGCGGCTGCTCGCCGTGGGCGGCGAGGATCTGGCGAAAAACCTGCGCGACAGGGGCAGGGATTACCAGCAATGGGCCGGCATGCTCGATGAAGGCGTCAACCAGCCGCTGGCCAAACGCCCCGAGCCGAAGCCGCATGCCGACCAGCAGCCGCGCAGCTATTCCTTCAGCGAAGTGAGCCGGCTGCGGCGCGACCCCTATGCCGTCTATGCCAGGCGGATCCTGCGGCTGCAGCCGATCGATCCCTTCAACCGCGATCCGGGCGCGGCCGAACGCGGCACGCTCTATCACAAGATCGTCGAGCGCTTCGTGCGGGAGGGGATCGATGCCGCCTCGCCGCAGGCCGAGGCGGAGATGAACCGGATCCTGGCCGGAGCCTTCGACGAACAGGCGCTGCCCACGCATATCGACATCGTCTGGCGGCCGCGCTTTGCCGCCGTCGGCAGGGCCTTCATCGCCTGGCAGGCAGGCCGCCAGGCGGATATCCGCAAATCCCATACGGAACTCTATGCCACGATGGAGATCGGCGTCGCCGATATCAAGCTGACGGGCGTGGCCGACCGGATCGATATTCTTGGCGATGGCAGCGCCGTGCTGATCGACTACAAGACCGGCTCCTCGCCGTCCGCCAATGAAGCTCGGGCGCTGCTCGACCCACAGCTTGCTCTGGAAGCGGCCGCCCTCAAGGCCGGTGCCTTCGAGGCCGCCGGCGCAAGAAGGGCGCAATCCCTCCTCTATGTCCGCCTGAAGCCCGGCGAACGCTTTGCCGTCCATGAGGTCAATAACGAGCATGCCAAGCCCCGCGCCAATGTAGAGAACAAGTCGGCGGATCAACTGGCCGAGGAATCGCTGAAGGAACTGATCGGACTGCTTTCGGCGCTGATGAGCGGGAAACATGGCTTCGCCTCACGGCTGATCGTACAGAAGGAGCGCGATTACGGCGGCGAATACGACCATCTGGCGCGCGTCGCCGAATGGGCGACGGCGGACGGGGAGGATGAGGCATGAGCGACGACGATTTCGGCCCCCGCGACCCCTCGCCGGAGGCCTGGCTCGACTGGACCTCGTCCAAGCAGGCGGAGGCGTCCGATCCCGCCCGCTCCGCCTGGGTCTCGGCCAATGCCGGCTCCGGCAAGACGCATGTGCTGACACAGCGCGTCATCCGGCTGCTTCTCTCCGGCTGCCGTCCTTCCGCGATCCTCTGTCTGACCTATACCAAGGCGGCGGCCTCGGAAATGTCGAACCGCGTCTTCGTGCGGCTGGCCGAATGGGTGGCGCTGGACGATGAGGCGCTGGACGACCGCATTGCCGCCATCGAAGGCAAAAGGCCCGATCTCCTGAAGCGCCAGGAAGCGCGCCGCCTGTTTGCTCGCGCCCTGGAAACGCCCGGCGGCCTGAAAATCCAGACCATCCATGCCTTCTGCGAGGCGCTGCTGCACCAGTTTCCGCTCGAGGCCAATGTCGCCGGCCATTTCTCGGTGCTCGACGACCGCGCCTCCGCGACGCTGCTTGCCGATGCGCGGCGCGCGCTGTTGACGGCGACGGCGAGCGAGGACGACCGCGAGCTGACCGAAGCCTTCGCGACCGTGCTCGACCTTGCCGACGACACCGGGCTTGAAAAACTCCTGTCGGCGATCGTCGCTAACCGGACGCCGCTTCAGGCCTTTCTCGACGATGCCGGCAGAAAGGGCGGCATCGACGCCGCGTTGCGCGCCGCGCTCGAACTGGCGCCCGACGAGACGGCGGAGAAAACGATCGCCGGCTCCTGGCCGCTGCCGGGCCTCAATGGCGCGGCGCTCGAACGCTATATCGGGACCGCACAGTCGGCCGGCGGCAAGAAGGTCACGGAATTCGCCGATGGCCTGCGCGCGGCCGGCAAAATCCTCGATCCCCTTCAGCGCTTCAACCTCTTGCGCGACCTGTTCTACACCGGCACCGGCAAGCCGAAGGCGGATTCGACCTTCATGTCCAAGGCGATGCGCGACAGGGCACCCGATCTCGAAGCCCTCGTCCTTGCCGCCCAGGACCATGTGGCGGCTTCTATCGACCGGCTCAATCTCATCGCCATGTTCGAGGCGACGAAGGCGGCGCTGGTCCTCGCCGACCGGCTGAACCGTGATTATGAGGACATCAAGAAAAGTCGCAGCCAGCTTGATTTCGACGACCTGATCAACCGCACGGCGGCCCTTCTCGGGCGCGGCGATGCCAGCCACTGGATTCATTACAAGCTGGACCAGGGCATCGACCATATCCTCGTCGACGAGGCACAGGATACCAGCCCGGTGCAATGGACGATCATCCAGTCGCTGGCCGAGGATTTCTTCTCCGGCGAAACGGCGCGCGGCGGCAACCGGACGATCTTCGCCGTCGGCGACGAGAAGCAGTCGATCTATTCCTTCCAGGGCGCCCGGCCGGAACGCTTTTCCAGCGAGAGCACCGAGACGGCGCGGCGGGTGGCCGCCGGCGGCAGGTCTTTCAGCCCGATCAGGCTGCAGCTCTCCTTCCGCTCCACCGAGGATGTGCTGTCGGCCGTCGATACGGTGTTTGAAAATCCGCTCCATGCCCGTGGCCTCAGTGCCCGGCACGAGGCGGTGGTGCACGCCTCAAACCGCGTCGGCCACCCGGGCATGGTGGAGGTCTGGGATGCGATCGCGCCCGCCGACAGTATCCAGGAAGACGACTGGACCGCCGCCTTCGACGCCACGCCGGAAGATGCGCCGGCCAATATACTGGCGCAGCGCATCGCTGCCGTGCTGGCCGACTGGATCGGCCGGGAAACCATCATCGAGAAGAATGTCCGGCGGGTGATGCAGCCGGGCGACGTCATCGTTCTCGTGCGCAAGCGCGACGCCTTCGTCAATGCGCTGACCCGCGCCTTGAAGACACGGCAGAACATTCCCGTTGCCGGCGCCGACCGGCTGGTGCTTACAGACCATATCGCCGTGCAGGATCTTCTGGCGCTCGGGCGCTTCGTGCTTCTGCCGCAGGACGACCTGTCGCTGGCGGCGGTGCTGAAAAGCCCGCTGTTTGATCTCGGCGAAGATGATATCAGGGATCTGGCGGCGGACCGGCCGGCAGCGATCAGCCTCTGGCAACGCCTTCAGGATTTCGGTGCCGACGAAGCCGAGCGCTATCATCCCGCCCTTTTGAAGCTGCGGCGCTACAAGAGCCTGTCCCGCACCCTGCCCGTTTATGATTTCTACGCCCGGATTCTCGGCCATGACGGCGGCCGCGCCGCCTTTCTCGGCCGGCTGGGCAGCGAGGTCAGCGATATTCTCGACGAATTTCTGACCTTTGCGCTCGATCACGAGAAGAACGGGCTTCCCGGCCTGCAGGCCTTCATTGCCGGGCTGGAAATGGAAGCGCCCACCGTCAAGCGCGAGCAGGACAAGGAGCGCAACGAGGTTCGCATCATGACGGTGCATGCCGCCAAGGGGCTGGAGGCGCCGGTGGTCTTCCTGGTCGATGGCGGCGGCAGGGCCTTCAATTCGCAGCATGTCTCGGGCCTGAGGATGATCCGGAAGGACGACCGCCCCGGCGCCGTGCCGCTCCCCGTCTGGCGCCCACCGGGGGCCTCCTCCAACATGCTGATCGATGCGGATACCGCGGAACTCAAGGATGCAGCCGAGGAGGAATACCGCCGGCTGCTTTATGTGGGCATGACGCGCGCCGCCGACCGGCTGATCGTCTGCGGCTATCAGGGCAAACGCGCCAATCCCGAAAGCTGGCATGCGATGGTGACGGCGAGCCTTTCCGTGGACGAGCGCGGCCGCAGCACGCCCATGACATTGTCCGCCGGCGACCAGCAATGGGCGGGTTATCGCTGGCAGGTTTCCGCCGCTGCCCGCGACCTTGGCCTGCGCGACGCCGACAGCACCGATGCCGGTGCGCGGCCGCAAGGCCTGCCACCGGCATTGTCGCAGCCGCTGCCGCCGCAAAGGCATCTGCCCCGACCTCTGAGCCCGTCAGGTGCCGGCATCATGATCGAGGACGAAGATGCGGGTGGAATCGTCGGCTCGGCACTGTTTACACAAAAACCCGCCGGCAATGTCTCGCTGCTGCGCGGGGCGATCCTGCACCGGTTCCTGCAGGTGCTGCCGGCGATCCCGCCTGCAGAGCGGGAGGCAGCGGCCGAACGCTATCTTGCCCGCTCCGTTCCGCGCTGGTCGGCGACGGAACGCCAGGCCTTGATCCGGTCCGTGCTGCGGGTGATCGACCATGAAGAGCTTGCGCCCCTGTTTTCCGAAACCAGCCGCGCGGAAGTGTCGGTCATGGGCACGCTCAAGCTCGGGCGGCGCGAATTCGCCGTGTCCGGCCGGATCGATCGGCTGGCGGTTGCCGGCAACCGGGTGATCATCGCCGATTTCAAGACCAACCGGGACATGCCGGAGGGGTCAGACGGGGTGCCCTTCGTTTATCGCGCGCAACTGGCCATCTACCGGGCGCTGCTTCAGCCGCTTTATCCCGATCACCTGTTTTCGTGCGTGCTGATCTATACCGAGGGGCCACGCGTCGTGACCCTGCCCTCGGACATGCTCGACAGCAGCCTTGTGGAGCTCTCGACAAAGTGAGATAGGAAGCATTGAAAAATCGGCACCCGTCTATCACATCAAGGCAAACGTTCGTTGAACGCGATTTCAAAACAAGGAGCAGCCTATGGCTACCGTTAAAGTCGATACATCCAATTTCCAGGATGAAGTCCTCAATTCCGCCGAGCCGGTGATCGTCGATTTCTGGGCGGAATGGTGCGGCCCGTGCAAGATGATCGCCCCGAGCCTGGAAGAAATTTCCAACGAGATGGCCGGCAAGGTGAAGGTCGCCAAGGTGAATATCGACGAGAACCCGGAAATCGCCGCCCAGTACGGCGTGCGCTCCATTCCGACGCTCGCCATGTTCAAGGCCGGCGAAGTGGCTGATATCAAGGTGGGCGCCGCGCCGAAGACGGCGTTGACCTCCTGGATCAACAACGCAGCCGCCTGATCTCCTTGAATTTACCAAAAAGCCCGGGAAACCGGGCTTTTTTCGTTTCAGAGTATGTTTCAGCGCGGCGGCGTGCCGTTGTCGGCAAGCACGTCGCCGACCAGATAGAGCGAGCCGCCGATCAGGATGCGCGGCGCCACCGGATCGCCGGCAAAAATGGCCGAGATAGCACCAAGCGCATCGGTGACCGTCGAGATGGCCGCCGCCTCGAACCCGGCCTCGCCCGCATCCTCGGCCAATGCGACCGGATCAATACCCGCATCCGATCCGCGGATCGGCACGGTGAAGACCTGTTCGGCCAGGCCCTTGAACGCCTTGAAATAGCCGATCGGGTCCTTGGTATTGATCATGCCGATGATCAGGACCAGCGGACGCGGATCTCGCTCCTCCAGATTGGCCATGGTTTCGGCGATGACCTGACCGGCGCCGGGATTATGGCCGCCATCGACCCAGATTTCCGCGCCCATGGGGCCGAGATTCGCCAACCTGCCTTCGCTCAGGCGCTGCAGACGGCCGGGCCATTCCACGGTGGAAAGGCCGGTTTCGATCGCGCCGTCCTGCAATTCGAAGCCGGCCGCCTTGACGGCGCGGATGGCGGCGGCGGCATTGGCATATTGATGGCGGCCGGGCAGCCTCGGCAGCGGCAGGTCGGCAAGGCCGAACTCGTCCTGATAGACCAGCCGGCCGAATTCCTCATAGGCCATGAAATCCTGGCCATAGACCGACATCGGGCATTTCAGCCGTTCGGCGATGGAGACGAGCACCTCGCGCGCCGCGTCCTCCTCCTGGTGACCGATGACGACCGGGCATTGCGGCTTCATGATGCCAGCCTTTTCGGCGGCGATCAGTTCCACCCTATCGCCAAGATAGGCCTGGTGATCGAGCGAGATCGGCATGATGACGGAAACGGCGGGAGCCTTGATGACATTGGTCGCATCGAAACGGCCGCCGAGCCCGACCTCGATGATCGCCACATCGGCCGGATGCTCGGCAAAGAGCACGAAGGTGACGGCGGTGAGGATTTCGAAAACGGTGATCTTGCGGCCGCCATTGGCTTCGCCGACGCGCCGGACGGCATCCGCCAGAACCTCGTCCTCGACCAGTTCCCCGCGCCCGCCCTTGCGGCCGATGCGGTAGCGTTCGTGCCAGTTGACCAGATGCGGCGAGGTATGGACATGGACGCTGAGGCCAGAGGCTTCCAGGATGGCCCGGGAAAAGGCGGTCACCGACCCCTTGCCGTTTGTGCCGGCGACATGGATCACCGGCGGCAGCCTGTCCTGCGGATTGCCAAGTTCATCGAGGAGCCGCGTGATCCTGTCGAGCGACAGGTCAAAACCCTTCGGATGCAGGGCAAGCAGCTTGTCGATTTCCCGCCCTGCAAGACTCATTTCCGCTGTCGTCATTCTCGTTTTCCTGAAGGGCTGCGGCGCCGATCAGGCGATGGCGGCGATCGGCATGGTGGAAACGGCGGAACCACCATTGAGCTTGGCGGCATCGACCGGCTTCTTCATCAGGATTTTCAGCGTCCGCGCCAGCGTATCCGGAATATCGTGACGCTTGATCACCATGTCGATCATGCCGTGCTCCATCAGATATTCCGACGTCTGAAAGCCCTCGGGCAGCTTTTCTCGGATGGTCTGCTCGATGACGCGCTTGCCGGCAAAGCAGATTTCAGCGCCCGGCTCGGCCAGGTGCAGGTCTCCAAGCATCGCATAGGAGGCGGTTACGCCACCGGTGGTCGGATTGGTGAGCACGACGATGTAGGGCAGGCCCGCTTCCTTGAGCATCTGCACGGCCACGGTGGTGCGCGGCAATTGCATGAGGGACAATATGCCTTCCTGCATGCGGGCACCGCCCGAAGCCGGGAACATCACCAAGGGGCATTTTTCCGCGATCGCCCGCTCGAAGGCCTTGATGATCGCCTCGCCGGCGGCAATGCCCAGCGAACCGCCCATGAAGCTGAATTCGTGGACGACACCGACCAGCTTGACGCCGCGGCAGTGGCCGACGCCGGCGACGATCGTGTCCTCCAGATCGGTCTTTACCCGGCTATCGCGCAGCCTATCGACATATTTCTTCGAATCGCGGAACTTCAGCGGGTCCTGCGCCACTTTCGGCTGCGGCAGGGCCTCGTAGACGCCATCGTCGAACAGATCTTTCAACCGCGCCTTGGCCGGCATCTTCATATGATAGCCGGAGGCGGGAATGACCCATTTGTTTTCCTCGAGATCGCGGTGAAACACCATCTCGCCGGTTTCCGGGCACTTGATCCAGAGATTGTCCGGAACTTCCCGGCGGCCGAGCATCGAGTTGATCTTCGGGCGAACGTAATTGGTGATCCAGTTCAAATCCAAACTCCTGAATATTCATGGGCGGCGTGGCTCGATCCGCTTCGGCTGCGAAGCAGGATCGGTCGCGTCGTCATCCGGAAATCGCGTTGCGGTTTCCAGCACCTTGCCCGTTAATCTGGGCATTTATTCGGCTGCGGCAAGCCTTGCGGAACGGACGCCTGCCGAAAGGCCGCGCACCAGCGTTTCCACGCCCGGCACGGTGGCTTCCGTCGATTTGCCGTCACCGGTCAGGCTGGATGCCACCTGGTTGACGATGGCCGTGCCGACCACCACCCCATCCGCGGAAGCGCCGATGGCCTGCGCGTGTTCGGCCGTCTTGACGCCGAAGCCGACGCAGACCGGCAGTTTCGTATGGCTCTTGATCCGCGCAACCGCGCCGCCGATAAGGCCGGGATCGGGCAGCGCCGAGCCGGTAATACCGTTCATCGAGACATAATAGACGAAACCGGAGGTATTTTCGAGAACCTTCGGCAAACGCTTGTCGTCGGTGGTCGGCGTCGCCAGGCGGATGAAGTTGATATCCTTGCGCAAGGCCGGAATGCAGAGTTCGTCATCCATTTCCGGCGGCAGATCGACGACGATCAGGCCATCGATACCGCAGGCCAGCGCGTCGTCGAGAAAGCGTTCGACGCCGTAGATATAGATCGGATTGTAATAGCCCATCAGGACGATCGGCGTCTTCGCGTCGTCTTCCCGAAAGAGACGGGCGATTTCCAGGGTCCTGGCCAGCGTCTGGCCGCCCTTCAGCGCCCGCTGGCCGGCCAGTTGGATCGCCGGGCCATCTGCCATCGGATCGGAAAAGGGCATGCCCAGTTCGATGATGTCCGATCCTGCCGTCGGCAGCGCCTTCATGATGGCGAGCGAGGTGTCGAAATCCGGGTCGCCAGCCATGAAGTAGGTGACGAGCGCCGGGCGCCCCTCGGCCGCCAGATCGGCAAATCGTTTGTCCATGCGTGCGGTCATGCGCTTAAAGCCCCATACCCAGTAACTTGCCGACGGTGAAGATGTCCTTGTCGCCGCGGCCGGAGAGGTTCATCAGGATGATCTGGTCCTTGCCCATCTTTGGCGCCCGCTTGATCACTTCGGCGATCGCGTGGCTCGGCTCCAGCGCCGGAATGATGCCCTCGAGGCGGGTCAGCAGCTGAAAGGCCTCCAGCGCCTCATGGTCCATGATCGGCACATATTCGGCGCGGCCGATATCGGAAAGCCAGGAATGTTCCGGCCCGATGCCCGGATAGTCGAGGCCGGCCGAAATCGAATGGCCTTCCTTGATCTGGCCGTCGCCGTTCTGGAGCAGATAGGTGCGGTTGCCGTGCAGCACGCCCGGCGAGCCGGCGGTGATCGAGGCGCAGTGCTCCTCGCCGTCCAGCCCCTTGCCACCGGCCTCGACGCCGACGATCTTGACCGAGGCATCGTCGAGGAACGGATGGAAAATGCCGATGGCGTTGGAGCCGCCGCCCACCGCCGCGATGACGACATCGGGCAGCCGGCCTTCGGCTTCGAGAATCTGCGCGCGCGCTTCCGTGCCGATCACCGCCTGGAAATCGCGGACCATTTCCGGATAGGGATGCGGGCCGGCGGCGGTGCCGATCAGGTAATAGGTATCGTCGACATTGGTGACCCAGTCGCGCAACGCCTCGTTCATGGCATCCTTCAGCGTGCCGGAACCGGCCGTCACCGGTTTCACCTCGGCGCCGAGCAATTTCATGCGGAACACGTTCGGCGCCTGCCGCTCGACATCGGTGGCGCCCATATAGACGACGCAGGGCAGGCCGAAGCGGGCAGCCACGGTCGCTGATGCGACGCCGTGCTGGCCGGCGCCGGTTTCGGCGATGATGCGGGTCTTGCCCATGCGCTTGGCCAGCAATATCTGGCCGATGCAATTGTTGATCTTGTGCGAGCCGGTATGGTTCAGCTCTTCGCGCTTGAAATAGATCTTAGCGCCGCCGAGTTCCGCCGTCAGGCGTTCGGCGAAATAGAGCGGGCTCGGGCGGCCGATATAATGGGCGCCGAGATGCTTGAGTTCGGCCTGGAACTGCGGATCGGTCTTGGCCCGGTCCCATTCGGCCTGCAGATCGAGGATCAGCGGCATCAGCGTTTCGGCGACGAAACGCCCGCCGAATATGCCGAAGCGGCCGTCTTCGTCGGGGCCTGATCTAAACGAATTCAGTTTTGGCGTCTCGTTCACCTGTTTTCCCCTGCCCTGTTTCCCGCCATGTCCGCCTCGGCGCGGACAACGGCCTGGAAAAATTCTTCCATGCGCTTCAAATCCTTGACGCCCGGCGCGCTTTCGACGCCCGAGGATATATCGACGGCCCTGGCACCCGTCAGGGCAAGGGCTTCGCCGATATTGTCCGCGTTCAACCCACCGGAAAGCATGTAATCGAGGCCCGGGTCAAGCGCGGCGAGCAGGCGCCAGTCGAAAGTGACGCCATTGCCGCCCGGCAGGTCCGAGCCCTTAGGCGGCTTTGCATCGAACAGGAACCGGTCGGCAATGCCGATATAGGGCTCGATCCGTCTCAGATCGTCCGCCTCGCGCACCGAGAACGCCTTGATCACCGGCAGCCCGTAGACCGCCTTGACCGTCAGCACCCGCTCGGGGGTTTCGCTGCCGTGAAGCTGCAGCATATCGGGCGACAGCGCCGAGACGATCTCGTCGAGTTCGTCGCTTCCGGCATCGACCGTGACGGCGACGATCCTGGCCCTGCCGCGAATGCGCTCGGCAAGACGGCCGGCATCGTCGGGCTCGATATTGCGCGGGCTCTTCGGAAAGAAGATGAAGCCGGTATGAGCAGCACCCAGCGCCACTGCACGATCCACTGCCTCGACGGTCTTCAGCCCACAAATTTTCACTTCCGTTTTCATGCAAGCGACGTGCCATGAAATGGTCCGCAAGTCGAGCGTAAACACGCCGAACGGCGGCGCGAACGGTGCTCCAACCATTGCATATGCCGGGTCATGCGCCCATATCGCGGGTGACGATCACGGAGAACATCATGCGCCTGCTGCTTGCCCTTATTCTGCCCTGGCTTCAATTCTTTACCATCGGCCGGCCCATTGCGGGCATCATCTGCCTTATCCTGCAGATCACGCTGATCGGATGGATTCCAGCTGCAATCTGGTCAGTCTATGCTCTGAGCCAGTACAAGACGGACGAGAAGATCCGCGAAGCGCTGGGCAACCAGTATCGTCGTTAAAATCGATCAATCGAAATCGATCGCATGCAGCATGGTGCCGTTGCGCTTCAGCCAGCGCTTGGCGTCTTCCATGGCCGGGCAAAGCTCCTCGCACAGATCCCAGAAATCCGGGCCGTGGTTCATCTCGCGCAGATGCGCGACCTCATGGGCGGCGAGATAGTCGATCACCTTTGGCGGGGCCATGACGATGCGCCAGGAAAAGCTCAAGGCGCCATCGGCGGCGCAGGAACCCCAACGGCTCCTCGTATCCTTGAGGCTGAGCGATTTCACCTTGCGGCCGACCATCCGCGCATGGATCTTGACGAGATGCTCAAGGTCGCCACGAGCTTCCTTCTTCAGAAAATCGGCGATCCGGCGGCGCAGATGTTCCGGCGCGCCGCTGACGCGCAGCACCGGCTCCTCATCGACAATGATCGCCTCGGTCAGGCCGCGCAGCTTGCCGGTGCGCTCGATCCGGTGGGCGACGCCGCGCAACAGGATCGTGCCGCCCTCTTCCAGGACGCTTTCGCCGGAAAATCGCGCCAGCTTGGTCATCAACCAGCCCTGGTGGCGATCGAGGAAGGCATTGATCTCGCGCTCGGGCAGGCCGGCGGGAATGGTCATCTTCAGGGCCCGGCCGCCCGGCTCTATGCGCAGCGTCATGCGGGTGGCGCGGGCATTCTGGCGAATGGTCAGCGGCATGGCCTTGCCGGCCACGTCGATCACCCGCTGCACCGGCGGCGGCGGAGACTTTTGCGGGCGCGACTTTCGAAGCAGAGAAAACATGAAGCCTTGATAACCGATTCGCTCAACGGGCGCATGATGGCCAAGGTGCGGAGCCATGATCAAAAAGAAAAACCGGCATCGGGGAGGATGCCGGTTCTGGTGGTCTTGCGAAGCCTGGTTCAGCGCGCCGGAAAGCCGGGAACCGAACCGGGGCCTGCGCCGCCGGAATTGCGATCGCGCATGAAGCGGTCGAAATCTTCCTGGTCCTTGGCGCGGCGCAATTCGCGGACATATTCGTCGAACTGCTCGCGCATTTCGTCGAGCTTGCGGCGCTCCTCGTCAAGGCGGGCCAGTTCGGCATCGCGCCAGTCGTCGAAGGCGACATTGCCGGTGCCGAAGCTCGCACGGCCATAACGCTGTCCCTTGCGCTTGAAGGACGAACAAAACCCGTCGACGGTGTCATTCGCATCCTTCTTGAAGGTCTTCAGCTTTTCGCCGAACAGGATATAGGCGAGCATCGCAAGCCCGAGCGGCCAGAAAACCACAAAACCGAGCACCATCATGGCAATGGTCGCTGGCGTCCAGTCCGGACGGATCAATGCAGATTGGTTCATGTTGAGAGTCCTCGCTAAAAGTGGGCCTCCTTCTTCGGGCCCGCTTATTACGAGATGGGAATAGGCCAGGTGCCGCGCAAGGCAGATCGCCGCGAAATCCGGCAAACGCCTGATAACGCCTCAGGAAATCGGTACTCTTTCCGGCTCAGCCGGACTTTCCGCCCTTGATCACCCGGCGCACCGGCCGGGCTTCCCGCGCGTGCCGGCGCTGGAAGGCGAGGATGCGCGGGGCGATTTCCCGGCGGAAGCGAGAGCCGTTGAAGACGCCGTAATGGCCGACATCGGGCTGCATGTAATGCTCGCGCATGCGATCGGGGATATGGGTGCAGATGGTCTGCGCCGCCTCGGTCTGGCCGAGGCCGGAGATATCGTCGTTTTCGCCCTCCACCGTGAGCAGCGCCACCTTGCGGATCGCGCTCGTGTCCACTTTCCGGCCTCGATGCATCATCTCGCCTTTCGGAAGCGCATGTCGCATGAAGACGACATCGACGGTCTGCAGGTAGAATTCGGCGGTCAGGTCCATGACGGCCATGTATTCGTCGTAGAAATCGCGGTGCTTTTCCGCGGCATCGCCGTCATTCCTAACCAGATGCTCGAAGAAATCCCGGGTGGCCGTCAGATGCCGGTCGAGATTCATCGACATGAATCCGGAAAGCTGCAGGAAGCCCGGATAGACCGGGCGCATGAAGCCGGGCTGTGGAAACGGCACGGGCATGACGACATTGTCGCGGAACCAGGAAAGCGGCTTTTCCTTGGCCAGTTGGTTGACCGCCGTCGGATTAATCCGCGTATCGATCGGCCCGCCCATCAGCGTCATCGTGGAGGGCGACAGCGGATCGTCATCGGCTTCCATCAGCGCCACGGCGGCAAGAACCGGCACGGCCGGCTGACAGACGGCGATGACATGCGTGTCGGGCCCCAGAACATGCAGCATCTGGATGACATAGTCGATATAATCGTCGAGATCGAACGTGCCGTCGGTGAGCGGCACCATGCGCGCATCGACCCAATCGGTGATGTAGATGTCCGATTGCGGCAAAAGCGTCTCGACGGTGCCGCGCAACAGGGTGGCATAGTGACCGGACATGGGCGCGACGATCAGCACCTTGGGGTCAGTGGGCCGGCTTTTCGGCAGGGCACGCTCGAAATGGACGAGGTTGCAGAAGGGCTGGCGCCAGACGATCTTTTGCCGCACGCCAACCGGATTTCCATCGGCGGTGGTTTCGGAAATACCGAATTCCGGCTTGCCGTAGCGCCGCGTCGTGCGCTCGAAAACCTCGAGGCTGGCGGCGGCGGCGCGGCCGAACGGGGTCTGGGACAGCGGATTGAGCGGATTGGCATAGGCGAGCCGCATCGCATCGGCCGCGGCCCGCCAGGGGGCCATCATCGCATGATTGAGCTCGAAAAGCTGATAGAACATCGCAGGCGGTCTCCTTGGCACTCTGACGACAACGCCGCTCAACCGGAGGCAAGCCTGCATTCCCGTGCTGTCCCGCAGCTCAGGTGGCTGAACAGTAGCATTTTTCTTGTGCAACGCAACAAATATGCTTTTGACGCGACGGGACAAGCCCTGCCGTCTCGGCGCATCGGCGATCCTGAAGACGGACACTTGTCCGAAACTGCCTTTCAGGCCTCGATGCCGTAGAAATGCGCGGCGGTCGTGGAAAAGACGGCGCGGCGCGCGGCGGCATCCAGGTCACTAACCAAAGCATTTGCCGCCTGCCACCATTCCGCATAGCCGGCATCGAGATTGACGACCGGCCAGTCGCTGCCGAACATGATGCGCTGTGGTCCGAAGACCTCAAGCAGATGGCGAACATAGGGGCGTAGCTGGTCGATGCTCCAACCCGGCCCGGCCTCGGTGACCAGCCCCGACAGCTTGACGCAGACATTTTCCCGGCGGGCGAGCGCCGCCATGTCGGCGCGCCACGGCTCGATCATCCCCCCGGCGATGAACGGCTTTGCCGCATGGTCGATGACGATCGGCAGGTCCGGCAGGCGGTCCGCCAGCGCGGAAATCACCGGCAGGTGCCGCGGCTGGATGAGCGCATCGAAACGCAGGCCAAGCTCCGGCAGCCTTTCCAGAAGGGCGATCGCCTCCGGCCGGAGGATGCAGAAGCTGTCCTCGATGCCCTGCAGCATGGGACGGATGCCGCGGAATTTCGGATGCTGCCGAAAGCGCTGGAGATCATGAAGCGCCTGCCCCGACCACAGATCGACCCAGCCGACGACGGCCGCCACGGTTTCCTCGCGTGCGGCCAGATCGAGCAGGAATTCCGTCTCGGCGAGATTGGGCGCCGCCTGCACGAGCACGGTTTTCGTAATGCCGGCCGCCGCCAGATGCGGTTTCAGGTCCTCCGGCGCGAAATCCCTGAAGATCGCCGCAAGCGCGGGTGGCGGCCAGTCATTGTGGCCGCGCCCGAGGCTCCAGTAATGCTGATGCGCATCGATGAAGGTCATGGCGATATCTGGATCACCGCCTTGATCAGACCGGCCTTGTCTCTCGCCCAGCGGGGCAGGTCGGTGGCGACCGCATCGAGGGTGGTGCGGTGGGTAATCAGCGCGCCGACGGGCACCAGGCCTGCCCGAATGGAGGCCGCCACATGCTCGAAATCCTCGCGTGTCGCATTGCGGCTGCCGACCAGCATCATTTCGCGCTTGTGGAATTCGGGATCGGAAAAACGGATTTCGTCTTTCACGACGCTGACGAAGACGAGACAGCCGCCATGGGCGACGAAGGAGAATGATTTTTCCATCGAGCCGGCATGGCCGGTGGCGTCGAAAACGACATCGAACCCCTCGCCGCCGGTCATCGCATGTGCGGCCTCCAGCGCAGTGTCGCCGGCGACGATACCAGTGGCAAAACCGAACCGCTTCGATGCCATATCCAGCCGCTCGCCGCTGGTGTCCAGCAATGTCACATCATGGCCGGCAATGCGCGAAAACAGGGCCGTTCCAAGCCCGATCGGCCCGGCGCCGATGACCAGCGCCCGCGCGCCGGCAGGCGCGAGCGAACGATGAACCGCATGGGCGCCGATCGCCAGGAACTCGACGGCCGCCGCATCCTCGGCCGGGAGATCGCCCGCCGGATAGAGATTTTCGCCAGGAACGAGGATTTCCTCGCAGAAGGCACCGTCCATGTGAACGCCGAGAACCCGGATGGCCGTGCAGCAATTGGGCTTGCCCTTTCGGCAGGCCCCACATGTGCCGCAGGAGAGATAGGGATTGACGATGACGGGCGTTCCCGGCACCAGCGAAACACCCTCACCCGCCTCGATGACCCTGGCGGAGATTTCGTGTCCCATGACCCGCGGATATTCGAGAAACGGGTGCTTGCCCTCGAAGATATGATAGTCGGTGCCGCAGATGCCGACATGGCTGACGGCGAGCCGGGCCCAGCCGGGCGCCGGCGCCGGCGGGGCAGGTCTGTCGATGATCTCCAGGCGCCCGGGCTCCAGGCAGATGGCGGCTTTCATGGCTGGCAGTTCCTTACAGTCAATTGGGCACCGGGCGGGACGGGGGCCGCCGCGCTGATCGGCTCACGCCGATCAGCGCGATCCGCGGCGGCGCAGCTGGTCGAAATAGACGATGACGATGATCAGCGCGCCGGTGATGATGCGCTGCCAGAACGAATTGACATTCAGCAGATTGGCGCCGTTGTTGATGGTCGCCAGGATGAAGGCGCCAAGCAGCGGGCCGTGCACGGAGCCGACGGCGCCGAACAGGCTGGTGCCGCCGATGACCGACGAGGCGATCGCCTGCAATTCCCAGCCCTCTGCCTGGGTGGCGTTGCCGATGCCGATGCGCGAGGCAAGCAAGATCCCGACAAAGGCGGCGCAGGTGGAAGACAGGATATAGGCCAGATAGATGGTCCGGTTGACATTGACGCCGGAGAGCCGCGCCGCCTCGCTGTTGGAGCCGACTGCAAAGAGATAGCGGCCCCAGCGGCTTAGATGCAGGAAGATATAGGCCGGGATAGCGACGACGAGAACCATCCAGAACAGGCTGGGAATGCCGAGGAAATCGGCGCGCGAGAAATCGGTGAAAGCATCGTTGCTGATCGAGATGGTGGAGCCGTTGGTGATCAAGAGGCCGATGCCGCGCAGCGAGGTCAGCGTCGCCAGCGTGATGATGAAGGCCGGCAGGCCCATGCGCACGATGCCGAACGCATGGAACGCACCGATCAGGACGCCGACCAGCAGCGTAAGGAACATGGCCGGCCACAGCGGCACGCCATGCGTCAGCAGCCAGGCGATCGTGACGCTGGTGAAGCCGACCACGGCCCCGACGGAAAGATCGATGCCGGCGGTGATGATAACGAAGGTCTGGCCGACCGCGAGGATCGCGGTCATGGCGCCTTGGCGCAACAGGTTGCTGATATTGTTGGCTGTCCAGAAGCTGTTGGTGGACAAGCCGAGAAGCACCCAGAGGAACAGGAGAAGCCCGAGCAGTGTGAGCCCGAACAGGATGCTCATGCCCCTTTTGGGCGCCGGTGCGGTTTCCGTCGCGGTCTCAATGCTCATGCCGTTCCTCCCTGCATTTTCTTGTCTGGTCTTTTGACGACGTCACGCGCCGATGGCCTGGGTCAGCACGTCCTCATGCGAGGCACCGCGATGGTCATGACTGGCCACGAGCCGGCCTTCGCGAAACACATGCAGCTGGTCGGACAGCTCGTAGACCTCCGGCAGGTAGGACGAGATCAGGATGATCCCCGCCCCCTGCTCCAGCAGCCGCGCGAACAACCGGTAGATTTCCGCCTTGGTGCCGACATCGACGCCGACCGTGGGTTCGTCGAAGATGAAAAGCCTGGCGCCGTGGCTCAGCCATTTGCCGATGACGATCTTCTGCTGGTTGCCGCCGGACATGGCCGATGCCAGCACCCGGCGCGTCGGCGTCTTGATCTTCAGGTCGTTGATCTGCCGGTCGGCATTTTCGATCTCTCGGCGGCGATTGACGATCAGGCCATTGCTCAGCCGGTCGAACACCGGCAGGTTGATATTCGTGCCGATCGGCAGGTTGAGGCAGAGACCCTGGTCGCGGCGGCTTTCCGGCGCCAGCGCGATGCCGAGATCCATCGCCACCCGCTCATTGCGGATCGCGACCTTCTCTCCCTGCCAGTAAATCTCTCCTGATGTGACCGGCTGGCGGCCATAGAGCCCGAGGGCGAATTCGCTGCGCCCGGCACCGATCAGTCCATAGAGGCCGACAATCTCGCCGGCCCGAACGGAGAGCGAGACATCCTTGAAGCCGGGGCCGGTGAGGCCACGCGTCTCGATGATCGTCTCGCCGATCGGCAGGGTTTCCTTGTGGTAGATCTGCTCGATGGTGCGGTTGATCATCATGGCGATCAGTTCGGCATCATTGGTCTCGCCGATCAGCCGCGTGCCGACATGGGTTCCGTCGCGCAGGACCGACACGCGGTCGGCCAGCTCGAACACCTCCTCCATGCGGTGGCTGATATAGACGATGGTGACGCCTTCGGCCTGCAGCCGGCGAATGAGCCGGAACAGCTGGGCGGATTCCTGGCGGGTCAGATAGGCGGTCGGCTCGTCGAAGATCAGGAACTGGGTGCCGCGCATGGCGGCGCGCGCCGTTGCCACAAGCTGCTGCTGGCCGATCGTCAGGTTCGACAACAGGGCGGCGGCGGGAAGGTTGAAGCCGAGGTCGTCAAGCACCGCCTGCGCCGCATCGGTCATGGCGCGCTTGCGCATCAGGCCGTTCCTGTTCATCTCGTCGCCGAGGAACATATTGGCCGCGACGCTCAGATGGGCGCAGAGAACGACTTCCTGGTGCACGGCATTGATGCCGCGCGAAATGGCCTCCGTCGGCGTGGCAAGCTGCACCGGCTGGCCGCACCAGAAGACCTCGCCGGCGGTTCGCCGGATGACGCCGGTCAAAAGCTTGATCAGCGTCGATTTTCCCGCGCCGTTCTCGCCGACGATGGCGTGAATTTCGCCCGAAAGAAAGGTGACATCCGCCGGTTTCAGCGCCTCTACCGCACCGTATTTCTTCTGCAGGCCGCGCAGCTCCAGGATTGGCTGGCCCTTGGCAACGGGATGCCCCGGCACTGCGCCATGCTCATGCCGATGGCTAACGTCGTATAGTCCTGTCATGCGGTCTCCTCCCCATTCGCGTCCGCCCCGCTCCGGCGGAAACCGCAGGCGGCAAGCGGCAGGGTTATCCGTTGGGACGCCCCTGCCGCTTGTCAGGTCAGTCGATCTTCGGGTTCAGAAGAGCGTCGATCTTCGGCTCGGCCATATTGGCCTTGGTCACCAGATTTGCACCGGTATCGACATTGGCCTCGACCTTTTCCTTCTTCGAGGCGGCAAGCGCGGTCTTGATGCCGTCATAGCCCATACGGTAGGGGTCCTGGACCACGAGGCCGGCCAGCACGCCTTCCTTGAGGAAGCCGACCGTCTTTTCGTCGCTGTCGAAGCCGATCACCTTGATCTTGTCGCCGAGCTTGTTTTCGGCGATCGCCTGGCCGACGCCCTGCGCCATGATCAGGTTGGAGGCGAAGACACCGACGAGGTTCGGATTGGCGGTGATCAGGTCGGTCATCATGTTGAGGCCGGTGGTTGCCTGGCCATCGGCATATTTATCGGCAACGACCTTGAGGCCCGGATATTTCGCGGCGATCTGCTCCATGAAGCCCTCATGGCGCTGATCCAGCGAACCGACGCCCGGCAGGCTGGTGATGACGGCGATTTCGCCCTCTTCCTTGCCTGTGGCCTCCTTGATCGCGGCGGCGAGGCCATCGGCGGCGATGCGGCCGCCCTGTACATTGTCGGTGGTCAGGAACGAGACGAAGGCCTTGGAATCGGCACCCGAATCGATGCCGATGATCGGCACCGACTTGGCGGCTTCGTCGATCGGCTTGCCGAGCGCCTTGAACTCCGTCGGCGAGATGACGACGGCGGCCGGCGCGCCGGCGACGGCGTTCTCGAGAATGCTGATCTGGCCGTTGATGTCGGATTCCGACTGCGCGCCGAGTTCCGGCACGTTGACGCCGAGATCCTTGCCGGCCGCGCGAGCGCCGGCGAGTACGATCTGCCAGTAGAAGGACGTGGTATCCTTGACGATGATCGGGATGGTGACGTCCTGCGCAAAAGATGCCGCCGGCATCATGGTTGCGAAAACGGCGGCACCGGCCAGGCTGGTAAAGGCGCGGCGGGACAGGATATGCTTCATAAGGGTCATGATGTTGTTCTCCTCCAACAGCGCCTTTTCGATTTTCAGGTCGAGCTGCAAGACGCAGATAAGCTCGATCTTTTATCCATAAAAAACATTTGGCTTTGGCAAGCTATCTCAGCACTTTCGAAATTGCAAGCTGTACGCCGCTGCCTTGCATGGGGTCGTCCTCCCGACGACAAATGCCTGTTTTCTATGGGATAATTACAAATTTTCTCCGAATCGATTATGATCAGCCGGTCTCAGACGCGATACAATTCCTGTTCCTGCACGACGCCTTTCTTCAGGATGATATTTCCGTAAAGGCGAAATTCCGTGGTTGCGACGATATAGGCGGCCTTGCGCGAGCGCTCGTAGAAGGCGAAGCGCTCGATCGGCACGACCTCGAAATCGCCGGCGAGCTTTGTGACCAGGGCCTGGAATTCCACGCAGATCTCCGGCACCGCCAGGGGATCGCCGACTACCTCCATCCGCCAGGCGGATTCCGCCGCAAACGTATCGAGCGGCATATGCGCCAGCACCGCCTCGGTAATGCCGAGCGCATCGACGCCGTCGGCCCGCACCACTTTCGGCCCCATCGAGGCGGCCGGAAAATTGGCGTCTGCGATGACGATCTCGTCCCCATGGCCCATCGTGCGGATCGCATGCAGCAGATCCGGCCCGAGCAATGGATGTATTCCCTTCAGCATCGCGGTCTTCCTTGTCGGTTTTGCTCTGGTCGATGTCGCCGCGATCAAGCCCTAACGGCCTCAAGCCCCAGTTCGGGCGCCACCAGCGTATGCGGCTCGTAGGCGGTAAAATCCTCGGGCCTCAGGCGCGGCTGCGTCAATTCCATGTTGCGCACCAGGCTCGATGGCCGGGCAGTGCCGAGAAGAACCGAGGCGACCATCGGGCTTTGCAATGGAAACTGGATCGCCGGGCCCGCCAGCGGCAGGCCGTTGGCACGGGCGATCTCCTCCATCGCACCCACCTTGCCCAAAACAGCGTCATTCGCCGGCATATAGTCGAAATGCGACCCTGCCACCGGGCCTGTTGCCAGAATACCCGAATTGAAGACGCCGCCAACCACCAGCGAGGTTTTCTTTTTCTCGCAGAGCGGCAAAAGCTCGGCCACGGCCGAACGGTCAAGCAGCGTATAGCGCCCGGCCAGGAGGATGCAGTCGAGATCGGCCCGGCGCAGCACGTCGAGGCACACCGGAACTTCGTTGACGCCGAGCCCATAGGCCGAAATGACGCCGCTCGACTTGAGCTCCTCCAGCGCCTTCAGCCCGGAATCCATCAATTGTGTGAACAGGATTTTGTTGCGCGCTGCACCATGGGTATAGGCGCCGATATCGTGCACATAGAGAATGTCGATGCGATTGAGGCCAAGACGGGCATGGCTGAACTCGACCGAGCGCATGATGGCGTCGTAGCCATAGTTGTAATCGACGTCGAAGGGCAGCGGATCGACATAGGAATAATCCGGTATTTCGCTGTCGGGAACCGGCCGCAGCAGCCGTCCGACCTTGGTGGACAGGACATAGCTGTCGCGCGGCTTGCCGCGCAGGAAATCGCCGGTGCGCCGTTCGGCAAGCCCAAGCCCATAATAGGGCGCGGTATCGAAATAGCGGAGGCCGGCTTCCCAGGCGGCGTCGAGCGTCTCCATCGCTGTTTCGCGCGGACAGGCGCGGTAAAGCCCGCCGAGCGCCGCCGTGCCGAAACTATATTCCGTCACCGACAGGTTCGTGTTGCCGATCCGCCTTTTCTGCATCAATCGCCTCCTCCCGCCGGGGCCTCTTCCTCAGAGCGTCGCGCCCAGGTGCCACGGCACGAATTCATTGTCGCCGTAACCGAACAGCTCGCTCTTGGTCTTCTTGCCGGATGCCGTGTCGATGATCAGCTCGAAAATGTCCCGACCCATGCTGGCGATCGTCGCCTCGCCGCTGGCGATGGTGCCGCAATCGATGTCCATGTCCTCTTCCATGGCCTGGAAGAGCGCGGTGTTGCTTGTCAGCTTGATCGATGGGCAGGGACGGCTGCCGAAACAGCTGCCGCGCCCCGTCGTAAAGGTGATGACATTGGCGCCGCCGGCCACCTGCCCGGTCGCCGAAACCGGATCGTAGCCGGGCGTATCCATGAAGACGAGCCCCCGTTCCGTCACCCGCTCGGCATAATGATAGACGGCCGTCAGCGGCGAGCGTCCGCCCTTGGCGACGGCGCCGAGCGATTTTTCGAGAATCGTCGTCAGGCCGCCACGCTTGTTGCCCGGCGAAGGATTGTTGTCGAGCGAGGCGCCATGCATGGCGACATAGTCTTCCCACCAGGAAATCAGCCCGTCGAGCTTGCGTGCCACATCGTCATTGACGGCGCGGCTGCGTAGCAGATGCTCGGCGCCGTAGATTTCGGATGTTTCCGAAAGGATCGCCGTGCCACCGGCGCCGGCCAATAAATCGACGGCGGCACCCAGCGCCGGATTGGCGGTGATGCCGGACAGGCCGTCCGAGCCGCCGCATTGCAGACCGACGATGATTTCGCTGATCGAGATCGGCACGCGCCTGACGCTGCCGATTTCGGCGGCGATGTCCTCGAGCACATCGAGCGCCCGCATGACCGCCCGGCGCGAGCCGCCGGCATCCTGGATGTTGAAATGACGCTTGCCGGCGCCGGCACCGCTCTGGCCGTAAAGCGTCAGCTGGTTGACCTCGCAGCCCAGCCCGACCAT
Organism: Rhizobium sp. Root482; assembly: GCF_001426565.1. Classification (GTDB taxonomy): domain Bacteria; phylum Pseudomonadota; class Alphaproteobacteria; order Rhizobiales; family Rhizobiaceae; genus Pararhizobium. The sequence continues at coordinate 63,579 of NZ_LMFA01000004.1, forward strand.
CAGCACGCCGCCGAAATTCACATGTCTAGTATAGCCGGCCAATGTCCGGTGCAGGTTCTTCATACCGTCGCCGGTCGAGCTCATGCCGCAGCCCTGGTCGTGGACGATCGGCACGAAACCGTCGATCCCCTCGTAACGCGGCAGGATGGTCTTGTTGGCCTCCTCGGCGATCGCCCGGCAGACCGTGGTGGAACAGTTGACGCTGGCGATGATGCCGATGAAATTGCGCGTCGCGGCGCGTCCGTCGGCGCGGCGGTAACCCATAAAGGTGCGCGCCTTGTCGGCGGCGCTTGCCGCTTCCGGCGGCACGGGCGCGCCAATCGACAGGCGATCCTGGTCGAAGGCGAGATTATGGGAATGCACATGCTCGCCGGGCGCGATATCCTGGACCGCACGGCCGATCGCCTGGCCGTATTTGACCACCGGCTCGCCCGCCTTCACGGCATGGACGGCAACCTTGTGGCCGGGATCGATCCTGGCGGACGCGCGCGCGCCGCCGGCAAGTTCGCCGCCGGCCTCGATGGCAAGCGTGGCAACTGCGACATTGTCTTGCGGCGACAGGATGATGAAGGACGGTGCGCTCACCGATAGTCTCCTCGGCTACAGGGCGGGCTCTCCCGCTCATTTTGTCTTTTATCCACAATAGACAGATTGCCGTCAATGGGTATTATGGCCTATGAGACGGACAAGGGCGCTCAGACCGCCGACGGCGCGAAGGGTCTATCATGGATGAAGACGGCAATGGACGATCGGGATAGAGAGGACACCAGACCGAAGCGGCGCCCCGTCAATGATGAAAACGGCAATTCGTAGAACTCCAATTCGGCCGGCAAACCATGGCAAAGCAAAACACCGTCTTCAAGGATGCCTTCAATCGCTGCCTCAGGCTCGTGGCGGAAACCGCGACACTGCCGTCGGAACCGGAACTCGGAACGGCGCTCGGCGTCAGCCGCACCACCATCCGGGCCATCCTGGCGCGGATGGAGACGCTGCAGCTGATCGCCTGGAACAAGCGGGAAAAGCGGGTGCTGCGCCAGCCCGTGGCAGCGGATTATTACCCGGCGGAAGAGACCGATTCGCTCTCCGACATCATCGAGCGCAGCTTCATGCGCCGGATTCTGGCCGGCGGCGCCGAGCCTGGCATGCAGATCAACGAGCTGGAACTGGCGCGCGATATCGGCACCGGCACCACCAGCGTGCGCGAATTCCTCATCCGCTTCAGCCGTTTCGGGCTGATCGAGAAGCGGCCGAACAGCCACTGGATCCTCAAGGGCTTTACCCGCGAATTCGCGCTGGAACTGACGGAGGTGCGCGAAATGTTCGAACTGCGCTCGGCCGCGAGCTTCACTACGCTGGCGGCGGATCATCCGGCCTGGCTCGAGCTGTCACGGATCGAGGCGCTGCACCGGGAAATCCTTGCCGACATCGACAATCGCTACCGCGAGTTCTCCGAGCTCGACGAGCGGTTCCATCTCCTCGTGCACAAATCCTCCAGCAACCGCTTCATCATCGATTTCTACGACATCATCACCATCGTCTTCCACTATCACTACCAGTGGAACAAGACGAATGCGCGCGAGCGCAATGCGCTGGCGATGGAGGAACATCTGGCCTATATCGCAGCCTTGAAGACGCGGGATCTGGCGAAGGTCGAGGCAGCCTGCCGGCGCCATCTCCAATCGGCGCGCGAAACGTTGCTTCAGTCCATTCAATAGATGCCCATCCGATAGATGGCGAACCCGGCAATGATTGCCGGATTCGCCGGTCAGTAGCCGGACACCGGCTTAGCCTCCGCATCGCCGCCGGACAGGAAATCTTCCCGCAACTTGCTGGTGGCGCTGACGAGAACCGTCACATCCGTGCCGATTGCCATGAAATCCGCGCCCATTTCGCGGTAGCGGCGGGCCTGGGCGAGATCGAGCGTCATGATGCCGCGCGCCTTGCCGGCCTTCTTGATCCGCGCGAAAGCATCGGTGATCGCAGCGGTCACCTCGGGATGGCCCGGCTGGCCGAGATAGCCCATATCGGCCGCAAGATCGGAGGGGCCGATGAAAAGCCCATCGATTCCGTCGAGCGCGGCGATGGCATCGAGGGCTTCCAGGCCGGCCCGGCTTTCGATCTGTACGATCAGGCAGATTTCGTCATTGGCGGTCTCGAGATAATCACCGATCCGGCTGAACTGCGATGCCCGGCCAAGGGCCGCGCCGACACCGCGCACGCCGTGCGGCGGATAGCGCACGGCCTTGACCAGCGCCTGCGCCTGTTCCGCGCTTTCGACCATCGGGATCAACAGCGTCTGGGCGCCGATGTCGAGAATCTGCTTGATCAGCCAGGTTTCGCCGGCCGGCAGGCGCACGATCGGATGGGCGCCGGAGCGCGAGACCGCCAGGAACTGGGCCGAGAGCAGCGGAATATCGTTCGGTCCGTGCTCGCCATCGATCAGCAGCCAGTCATAGCCGCTGCCCGAAACGACCTCGGCCGCATAGGGGCTCGCAAGCGCGACCCAGAGGCCAAGCTGAAAGCGGTTTTCGCGAAGTGCGGTCTTGAAGGTGTTTTTCGGGGCTGGCATGGCGCACTCCTTTGGAAAGCCGATCTGTAGCGGCAAACGAAAAAACCGGCCAGAACAATCCGGCCGGTTCCGTCATGTCACTCTATGGGTCAGGCTATGCCGCCGAGGCAGACATATTTCATCTCGGTGAATTCCTCGATGCCGTATTTCGAGCCTTCGCGCCCGAGACCCGACAGCTTAACGCCGCCAAATGGCGCTTCCGCCGTCGAGATCAGCCCGGTATTGACGCCGACCATGCCATATTCGAGCGCTTCGGCCACGCGGAAGACGCGGGAAAGATCCTTGGCATAGAAATAGGAGGCAAGCCCGAACTCGGTGTCGTTTGCCTGCTCGATCACATCAGCCTCGTTGGTGAAGCGGAACAGCGGCGCCAGCGGCCCGAAGGTTTCCTCGCGCGCAACCGCCATGTCCTTCGTCACGTCGGCCAGGATCGTCGGCTGGAAGAAGGTGCCGCCGAGTGCGTGTGGCTTGCCGCCCTGCACCACGCGCGCGCCCTTGGCAACCGCATCGGCAATATGTTCCTCGACCTTGTCCATCGCCGCCTTGTCGATCAGCGGGCCGAGAATGACGCCCTCGTCGAAACCGTTGCCGGTCTTCAGCTTGCCCACAGCCGCAGCCAATTTTTCCGAAAAGGCATCATAGACGCCGTCCTGAACGTAAATCCGGTTGGCGCAGACGCAGGTCTGGCCATTGTTGCGGTATTTGGCTATCAGCGCGCCATCGACGGCGGCATCGAGATCGGCGTCGTCGAAGACGATGAACGGCGCATTGCCGCCCAGTTCCAGGCCGAGCTTCTTGATTGTCGGCGCGCTCTGCCGGTAAAGCTCCATGCCGATCTCCGTCGAGCCGGTGAAGGTCAGCTTGCGCACCGTCGGGTTCGAGGTCATCTCCCCGCCGATCGCTTTTGCCGAGCCGGTAATGACGCTGAACAGGCCCTTGGGCAGGCCGGCACGCTCGGCAAGGACGGCGATCGCGATCGCTGAGAACGGCGTCTGCGAGGCAGGCTTCACCACCATGGCGCAACCGGCGGCAAAGGCGGGCCCCGCCTTGCGGGTGATCATCGCATTGGGGAAGTTCCACGGCGTGATGGCGGCGACGACGCCGATCGGCTGCTTCATCACCATGATGCGCTTGTCCGGCTGGTGGCCTGGGATCAGGTCGCCATAGATCCGGCGGCCTTCCTCGGCGAACCATTCGATGAAGCTTGCGCCATAGACGATTTCGCCGGTGGCCTCGGCCAGCGGCTTGCCCTGTTCCATCGTCAGGATACGGCCGAGATCGTCCTTGTTCTCGATCATCAGGTCGTACCATTTGCGAAGCACGACGCAGCGCTCCTTGGCGGTGCGTGCGGCCCAGCTTTTCTGAGCGATCCGCGCTACCTCGATCGCCGCCTTGGTTTCTTCGGCACCCAGCTTGGGCACTCGACCAATGATTTCGCCGGTGGCGGGATTGTTGACCTCGATCGCATTCTTCGGATCGGCCTCGATCCAGTTGCCCCCGACGAGAGCAGCCTGGCGGAACAGCGAAACGTCTTTCAGGGGCACGGTCATGGGCGGCAATCCTTCGCTTGAGAAATCTACAGAACTTATACAATTATTTTCGTCTTCTTCAATCACCCGTATAGCTTTCCTTGGCCTCTTCGGAATCCGACCGCCCCGAAGCGGGTCGTTTGTTCTCACTGGAGAAACAGTCCATCTCCAAAACGCAGCCTAGTGGGTGGGTACCCGATCTTTATATACGGACTTCGTCCGTGCTTCGGACACGAACCAGAATGTCCGATCTCCCAAGACAGGAACTGCCATGAAAACCGCCAGCAATCACCGTCAGGCCGATTTTCCGATCGAGCCGAGCTTTCTCAACCGTTGGTCCCCGCGCGCGTTTACCGCCGAAACCATTACCGAAACAGAAGTCCTGACCGTTCTCGAAGCGGGTCGCTGGGCGCCTTCGGCATTCAACTCGCAGCCGTGGCGCTTCGTCTATGCTTTGCGCGAGACGCCGGAATGGGACAGAATTTTCCCGATCCTGGTCGAATTCAACCAAGGCTGGGCGAAGTCCGCTTCCGCGCTCGTCCTCATGATCTCGAAAACGCATTTCGTCGCTCCCGGTTCCGACGAGGCGAAGCTGTCGCACAGCCATAGTTTCGATACCGGCGCTGCCTGGGGTGCGATTGCGCATCAGGCACATTTGCTCGGATTCCAGGCCCATGGCATGACCGGCCTGCATTTCGACAAGGCCACCGAGATCCTCGGCATCCCCGACGGCTACCGCGTCGAAGCCGCTGCCGCCATCGGTCGTCTCGGCGACAAGGCGCAGCTGCCCGACTATCTGCAGGCCCGCGAAACGCCAAGCCCGCGCCGTCCGCTGTCCGAACTCGCCTTCAACGGTGCGTTCAAGGCCGATTGAGCTTCTAAAGAAAAACCACGCCTTCGCGAGAGGGCGTGGTTCGCTTTTTCGGTCAAAACGCCGCTCGATCAGATATCGAGATTGGCGACGCTCAGAGCATTTTCCTGGATGAAGTCGCGGCGGGGCTCGACCTCGTCGCCCATCAGGCGCGAGAACAGGCCGTCGGCATCGGTGGCGTCGTGGACCTTGACCTGCAGCAGCGAGCGGGCATTCGGATCGAGCGTCGTTTCCCAGAGCTGCTCGGCATTCATTTCGCCGAGACCCTTGTAGCGCTGCATCGACAGGCCCTTGCGGCCGCTGGCAAAGATCGCGTCGAGCAGAGCCCGTGGGCCGCTGATCTCGATTTCGCCTTCCTTGCGCTTCAGGGCCGGCGGTACCGCATAGATTTCCTTCAGCCGCGGGGTCAGCTGGTCGATATGGCGGGCATCGGCGGATCCGATCAGCGCCATATCGAGGGAGGCGACTTCCTTGACGCCGCGCACCATGCGCTCGAATTTCAGCCCGCCATCCGACGCCACCACGGCGCTCCAGCCGCGCTCGGTTTCCTCGGCGATCAGGTCGAGCCGCTTGGCGACTTCAGCGGCGGTGGCCTCCGACTGGGCGGTGTTGTCGTTCAGTTCCGGATTGAGCGCACCGGCAATCGCCGCCTGCTCGACGACCGAGCGGCTGTAGCGCGAATGCAGGCCCTCGAGAAGCGTACGCAGGCGCAGGGCATCGATGATGATCTCGCGCAGGTCCTGGCCGGTGCGTACCTCGCCCGAGCCCAGTTCCAGGCGCGCATCCTCGAGACCCATCGAAATCAGATAGTCCTCCAGCGCCTTCTCGTCCTTGAGATATTGCGCCGACTTGCCGCGCGAGACCTTATAGAGCGGTGGCTGGGCGATATAGAGATGGCCCTGCTCGATCAGCTCCGGCATCTGCCGGAAGAAGAAGGTCAGAAGTAGCGTACGGATATGGGCGCCGTCGACATCGGCGTCGGTCATGATGATGATCTTATGGTAGCGCAGCTTGCCGAGATTGAACTCGTCCTTGCCGATCGAGGTGCCGAGCGCGGTGATCAGCGTGCCGATTTCCTGGCTCGACAGCATCTTGTCGAAGCGGGCGCGCTCGACATTGAGGATCTTGCCGCGCAGGGGCAGAATCGCCTGGTTTTCACGCGAGCGGCCCTGTTTCGCCGAGCCGCCGGCCGAGTCCCCTTCCACCAGGAAGAGCTCGGATTTGGCCGGATCGCGTTCGGAACAGTCGGCAAGTTTCCCGGGAAGCGAGGAAATATCCAGCGCACCCTTGCGCCGCGTCAGTTCGCGGGCCTTGCGGGCCGCCTCGCGGGCGGCAGCGGCCTCGACGACCTTGCCGACGAGGATCTTGGCATCGCCCGGATGCTCTTCCAGCCAGGTGCTGAGTGCCTCGTTGACAAGACTCTCGACGACGGGGCGCACTTCCGAGGAGACCAGCTTATCCTTGGTCTGCGAGGAGAACTTCGGATCCGGCACCTTGACGGACAGGACCGCCGTCAGACCTTCGCGGCAATCGTCGCCCGTCAGCGAGACCTTTTCCTTCTTGGTGATGCCGGAGCTATCGGCATAGGAAACGATCTGCCGCGTCAGTGCGCCGCGGAAGCCGGCCATATGGGTGCCGCCGTCGCGCTGCGGGATATTGTTGGTGAAGGCCAGCACGTTCTCATGGTAGCTGTCGTTCCACCACATGGCGACCTCGACGGTGATGCCGTCCTTTTCGCCACGGATCGACACCGGCTTGCTGACGAGCGGCTTCTTGGCGCGGTCGAGATAGGTGACGAAGGCTTCGAGCCCGCCCTCATACATCAACTCGTCCTGCCTGACGTCCGAATGGCGCTTGTCGGTCAGCACGATGCGCACGCCCGAATTGAGGAAGGCCAGTTCGCGCAGCCGGTGCTCGAGCGTACCGTAATCGAAATCGATCATGGTGAAGGTTTCGGTGCTCGGCAGGAAAGTGACTTCCGTGCCGGTTTCGCCATTGCTGTCGCCGATCACCTTCAACGGCGCGTCGGCAACGCCATGGGTGAAGTTGATCACGTGGATCTTGCCCTGGCGCTTGATCTTCAGCTGCAGCTTGACCGAGAGCGCATTGACCACCGAGACGCCGACGCCGTGAAGACCGCCGGAGACCTTGTAGGAATTCTGGTCGAACTTGCCGCCCGCATGGAGCTGGGTCATGATGACCTCGGCCGCCGAAATGCCCTCGCCCGTATGGATATCCGTCGGGATGCCGCGGCCATTGTCGGTGACGGTCACCGAGCCGTCGGCATTCAGCGTCACGGTGACGATATCCGCATGGCCGGCAAGCGCTTCGTCGATGGCGTTGTCCACCACCTCATAGACCATGTGATGCAGGCCCGAGCCGTCGTCGGTATCGCCGATATACATGCCGGGCCGCTTGCGGACGGCATCGAGGCCCTTCAGAACCTTGATGGAATCAGCGCCATATTCGGCGTTTGCGCCGTTTTCGGTTTCAGGCAAATCGGTCATTCGGCTTTAAGTCTTTCCAGGTTTCTTCACGGCATGTGCGTGGCGGTCCGATTCCGTGCGAATCAGTCCTCAAACGCCCTCCCGACTATAGGGATTTTGTCCATCGTTCCCAATCCCGTGCGGCCTGAAAGCGGCAGAAATCAGGGGATCGTCAGGGTTCCTTATCAGGAAAACGGGCTTTTTCCAAAACATCTTCCAGAAGGCGGATGGTTTCGCGGTCAAGCGAGTGGATATGGGCCGCGAGCCGGTTGGCAAAGGCGGTGTGCGCCGGCGACAGGCCGGACGTATCGAGCACGACGCGAGGGTCGGAAAGTGCGGCCAGGCCGAAGAGTTCGTCGGCATCGTCCCAGATGACGTGGAAATAGCCGGCGACCCGCTGGAGGAATTCGAAACTCGGCGCGCCGCGCTTGCCGTGCTCCAGTGCCGAAAGATAGGCGGGGGAAACGCCGATCGCCGCCGCCATCTCCTTCTGCGTAACGCCCCTTTGCCGCCGCAGCCGATGCATGGCCTCGCCGAAGGGCGTCATGAGGCAAGGCCCTTCAGCCTCGACAGGCGCACATAGAGCGCGCCGTCGCCGCCGTGATTGCGCGCCGCCGGCTCATAGGAGGAAATAAGCCCGCGAAACTCCGGCAGCGAGAACCAGAGCGGCACCGCCCGCTTCAGCGCCCCGTCGCTGCCGAACGAGGTGCCCTTGCCGGTGATGACCAGCACATGGCGCAGGCCGCGATCATGGGCCCGCAGCAGAAATTGCAGGAGAAACCCATGCGCCTCGCTCTGCACCATGCCATGCAGGTCGATCCGCGCCTCGATCGCCAGATGGCCGCGGGAAAGCTTGCGCTTCACCGGCTTTTCGAGCGGATGATGGACGGGAACAGCGCGTTTCGGCTTTTCCGGCTGCAGGCTTGCCGGAGGCTCCGCCGTTGCCCTCGCCCGTCCGGTCACCACCAATTTCTCTCCCGTCGGCTCCTCCGCCGGGGCTTCGAATTCGGCAAGCTCGTCCATGCGGCCCGGCAGGGGGCGGGCGGTGCGGGCGACCTTGCCCCAGAGTATCCGGTCTTCGGCGCTCAGCGCCTTTCCCTTAGCCATGGCCGTATCTTGCCGCCGCGCCCCTGGGAATGAAAACGAAAAAATCGGCCTCGTTGCGCACCGCACCGGCCATCCGCCCGGCCTCGTCGCCGGAGCCGGTAAAGATATCGCCCCGTGCCGGCCCGACGATCGCCGAGCCGGTATCAAGCGCCAGCATCAGGCGGCGGAACGGACGGCCGCCGTCGATCGTCGTCAGGCTGTCGCTTGCGATAAAGAAGGGCACGCCGAATGTATGGATGAGCCGGTCGACCGCCAGCGAGCGGCCGGGTTCCAGCGCCACCTTGGCCGCCGCGATGGGGCCTAGCCCGTCATCCGAAACCTCCGCCTCGCGGAAGAAGATGAACGACCGGTTGTGCCACAGCACTTCGTCGGCCTGGTCGGGATGCGTCTCCAGCCAGTGCCGGATCGACTGCATCGAAACGGTCCGCGCATCGATCTTGCCGCGCTCGATCAGGAGCTTGCCGGTCGCCGAAAAAGGATGGCCGGTCTTGGCCGCATAGGTGATCCGCCTGACGCTGCCATTGGGAAAGACCAGCCGGGCGGCCCCCTGCACATGGGCGAAGAAGACATCGACCTTCGATTTCGCATAGGCGATCTCAAGCCCGCGCCCAGCGAGAAATCCCTCTTCGATCGCCCTGCGATCCGGATATTCGCCGATCACGCCATCCCGGGACCTGCCGAAGGCGAAATAAGGATCCATGCCGGCGGGCCGGTTGCTATCGTCGATATCGGCCAGATCCTCCGGCCGTCGATAGAAGGGAAAACGGTAGGTGCCGTCCGGCATGTCGCTGACCTCGACATCCGGCTCGTAGAAGGCCGTGACGAAGCCGGAACCGCCATCGCGGCGGACAATCCGGAAGGGTACGAAATGCGTTTCGAAAAAATTTCGAGCACCGGCCGCGTCGGCAGGTGCCGTGGATAGGGCGGCCTCATAGGCCGGCATCAGGTCGGTGGATGAAATCCCGAGCGCGCCGGTCCTGTGCGGCTTGACGGTTGAAACCTGATGGTGGCAGCGCCTCAGCGCCGGCAGAAGCGGCAGCGGATTGTCGTCATGCCAACCGGGAAGGTCGGAAAATTCGACCCGTTGCACATCGAAATCCATCGCCGCCGGTCCTAGATCAGTTTTCGGATTCGGTGGCGATCAGCTTCCAGTTCGGATCGCGCGAGCGGATATCGCGGGCGAAGGTCCAGAGATCGTTGACCTCCGACACGGCTTCGCCATCGCCATCGACAATGGTGCCGGCCTTGTCATAGGTGGCCGAAATCAGCTGGCTGATGATGCGAAGGGTGATATTGGCCTCGCTGTCCTTGATCTCGGCATTGACCATGTCGGCCTTCTCGATGCCGACGAAGGTGGACTTGACCACCTCGCCCCTGCTTTCGCGCTCGGAGATCGCCGCGTCGAAACCTTCATAGACTTCGCGCGACAGGAGGCCCTTCAGCGTCTTTCGGTCGCCATCGGCGAAGGCCATGACGATCATCTCGTAGGCCATCTTGGCGCCCTTGACGAATTCCTTCGGGTCGAAGCCCGGATCGGCATCGTTCATGCGGCGCAGCGCATCGTTGAGCGGCGTGCCGGACTTGGTGAAAGCATCGATCGCGGCATAGCGCGACACATCCTCGCCGGTACCGTCGCGGCGCGGCAATTGCACGACCTTGCCCGAGCTTTCCGGCGCTTCCGCCGCTTCGCGCGGCGAATAGGGATCGACCGGCGGCCGTTCATTGCCGGTCCGCTTGCCGAGCACGCTGCGCAGCTGGAGGAAAATGATCACCGCGGCGACCAGAAAAAACAATGTGATAAAGTCGAAAGAGCCCATTTCCACCCAGAACCGCTGTTAATTTGGCATGCGATCATCCCATATAGTCTGCATGGCACGATCATTCAAATGGCTATATCACTTCATTTGCAATTGCCGGCCCCGCTTGGGCCGGCCTCAAATCCCCGAGCAGGCATGATGCGTACCCTGATGATTCCGATATTTCTTCTCATGATGCCGCTCGCCGAGATCGCCGGCTTCATCGTCGTCGGCCGGCAGCTCGGCGTCGGCGCCACCCTGCTTCTCGTTCTCGCAAGCGCCGTGGCTGGCGCGCTTCTCCTGCGCATCCAGGGTTTCGGAGCACTGCGAAAAATCCAGGAGGCCAGCCAGGCCGGCACCGATCCGGGCCGACAGCTGGTGCATGGCCTGATGATCGTCGTTGCCGCCTTCCTTTTGATCCTTCCCGGCTTCATCAGCGATATCGTCGGATTGCTGCTCTTCGTTCCCACAATAAGAGACGTGGCCTGGCGCCTGATCAAGAGCCGCCTGACGATCGTGACAAGCGGCATGGGCGGTATGGGCGGTGTCGGCGGATTTTCTCGTAGCCCCCATCAGGACGGACCGCCCCGGCCCGGAACCGGCCCGGGCGTGATCGATCTCGACGACGACGAGTTCTCGCGCACCGGCAACAGTCGTGGCCATACCGACCCGAACGAGCGCGACCGGTTGCGTTGAACAGGGCCGCCGGGTTGTAAGCCTTCCAGCGAAATGCTAGATGGCCTCACCAAATTTCATGTCCGAAGGAAAAGGCCTTATGACCGATACCGCATCCCCAGCCAATGGCGGCGCCGCCGAGAGCCCGTCCCTGAACATCCTGGCCCAGTACATCAAGGACCTTTCTTTCGAGAATCCGGGCGCACCGCGTTCGCTGCAGGCGCGCGACAAGGCGCCCGCGATCAACATCAATGTCAACGTCAATGCCAATCCGCTTTCGGAATCCGAGTTCGACGTCGTCCTGTCGCTGAACGCGGAAGCCAAGGATGGCGACAAGATGCTGTTCAATGTCGAGCTGTCCTATGGCGGCGTCTTCCGCGTCACCGGCTTCCCGCAGGAACACATGCTGCCGCTGCTGTTCATCGAATGCCCGCGCCTGCTGTTCCCCTTCGCCCGCCAGATCGTTGCCGACGCGACGCGCAATGGCGGCTTCCCGCCGCTGATGATCGACCCGATCGATTTCGCGCAGATGTTCACCCAGCGCATGGCTGAGGAAAAGGTCCGTTCGCAGGTTTCCACGACGCCGAACTGATCCGCTTTTTGAGAAGCCGTTTTATCGATGCCCGGTTTCGACCGGGCATTTTTATTTGACGTCCGAATATTTCGCCCAGATCGCCTTTTCGCCCATCTTCGCCACCAGCGCGGCATGGGCTTCCACTTCCACGACGCTGAGGCGAGAGCCGAGCGGGCGCGGCCTTTGGCTGGCAGCGATGACGATATCGTCGGCCTCCGTTGCCCGGTCGCCGCCGTCGGCACTGGTGAGGCCGAGCGCCGTCTGCCGGCCGCCGATCAGTTCGATATAGACTTCCGCCAGCAGTTCGGAATCGAGCAGCGCGCCGTGCTTGGTCCGGTGCGAATTGTCGACGCCATAACGGCGGCAGAGCGCATCGAGTGAATTTGGCCCCATCGGATGCTTGCGCCTTGCCAGCGCCAGCGTATCGGTGACGAGATCATTGGTGATTGCCGGCAGGCCGAGCCGCGCAAGCTCAGCATTGATGAAGCCCATGTCGAAGGTGGCATTATGCGCCACCCAGCGGGCATCGCCGAAGAAGCCGAGCAGTTCGTCGACGATCTCGGCGAAGCCCGGCTTGTCCTTCAGGGATTCGTCGGAAATGCCGTGAACCGCCAAGGCATCCGGATGCACCTTTCGGTCGCCCGGATTGATATAGACATGAAAGGTCCGGCCGGTCGGGAAATGATTGTCGAGCTCTATGCCGCCGATTTCGATGACCCTGTCCAGGCGGTTGTCGAGGCCGGTCGTTTCCGTATCGAAAATGATTTCGCGCATCATGGCCCCTTCTGGCTGGACAGCGTCCGGGCGATCGCCTCGACGTCCTGTCGGGCCGAATCAAGACCCTTGCCGGTATCGATGATGTAATCGGCTTTCACCCGTTTTTGAACGTCGGGAACCTGGCGGGAGAGGAGAAGGGCGAATTTCTCCTCTGTCATCCCCGGTCTTTTCATCACCCGCTCCTTTTGTATGTCCGGATCGCAGGTGACGACGACGACGGCATCGACACGGGCCTCGCCGCCGGTCTCGAAGAGAAGCGGGATATCGAGCACGACGAAGGGCGCGCCGGCATCCCGATGGCGCGCGAGAAATTCCTGTTCCCTAGCGCGCACCAGCGGATGGACGATCGCCTCCAGCGTCTTGAACAAGGCCGGATCCTCGTTGAGCTGTCGCGACAATTCCTTTCGGTCGACTACGCCCGCCTTCGTCGATCCGGGAAAAGCCGCCTCGATCGGCGCGACGGCCTCGCCCTCGTAAAGCGCATGTACCACGGCATCGGCATCGTTCACCGGCACGCCGAGATCGGCAAACATCCGCGCCGTGGTGGATTTTCCCATGCCGATCGATCCGGTGAGGCCAAGAACGATCATGTTGTCCGCGCCATGTCGTCGATGATGATCTGCCGCAGCGCCCGATCGACCACCGGTTTTTGGCCGAACCATTTTTCAAAGCCGGGGACCGCCTGATGCAGCAACATGCCGAGGCCATCGACGGTCGTCAGTCCCTGCTCTTGGGCCTGCTTCAGGATCGGTGTCTTCAAGGGGACATAGACGATATCGGTCACCACGCCGTTTTCGCGCATGACCGTGAAATCGATCGGCGGCACCGGCGTTCCATCCATGCCGAGCGAGGTCGTGTTGATGAACAGACCGGCATCGCGCATCACCTCGCCCAGCGCCGGCATAGGCTGCGCATGCACGCTCGCGCCAAAACGGTCGGCAAGTTCGCGGGCGCGATCCAGCGTCCGGTTGACCACATGCACCGTGCCTATGCCGCGATCGCGCACCGCCTGGATGACGGCGCGGCTGGCACCGCCCGCTCCCAGGATGACGGCGGTGCTGCACGTGTCCCATCCAGGCGCCCGTTCGTCGAGATTGGCGGTGAAGCCGCGGCCGTCCGTATTGGTGGCATGAAGAAGCCCGTCTTCCCGCCACAGCGTATTCACCGCTCCGATTTCCCGGCTCAGTTCGTCCGGCCGATCGCACAGGGCAAAGGCCGTTTCCTTATGCGGGAGCGTTACATTGCCGCCGGTAAAGCCGGATTGTCCGGTTTTCAGTGAGGCGATGAAGTCGGAAAAATCCCCAGGCGAAACCGCGTGGGCGCGATAAGAGCCCTCAAGTCCAAGCTGTTTCAGCCAATAGCCGTGAATCAAGGGCGAGCGGGAATGCTTGACCGGATAGCCGGTGACGAAGGCATGGTTAACAAATGTTTCACGTGAATCACGCATCGATCACATTCAATTCCCTGAGTTTGGCAAGAAGCGGCAGCATGGGCAGGCCGAGGATGGTAAAATAATCGCCCTCGATTTTCTCGAACAGTTGGATGCCCTCGCCTTCCAGCTGATAGGCGCCAACGCTGGTCAGCGCTTTTTCGCCCACCCGGCACAGATGGGCCTCGACGAAGTTTTCACTCAACACTCGCACCGATAGACGTGCCGAGGATATGTGTTTCCAGAGCAGCTGGTTGCCGCGCGTAAGGACGATGGCGCTGTTCAGCTGATGCGTCTGCCCGGACAGGGAGAGGAGCGTGTCGCGTGCCTCATCCATATCCTTCGGCTTGTGATAGACACGCGCACCCAGAGACATCGTCTGGTCAGAGCCGATAATGATGGCATCGTCTGCGAAGGACGCGCCGACATCGCGGGCCTTTGCTTCGGCCAGCACCAGGGCGATCTCTTCCGGCATAAGACCTTTTTGCTCGATCTCCGCTTCGATCGCCCGTTCGTCGATCCCTGCCGCCTTCGCCTGGAAGGTGATGCCGGCATTTTCCAGGAGCTGGCGTCGAAATAGGCTTGCCGATGCAAGGATGAGGGAAGTTGTCATGGGCATGTCCTGTTTCTTTAGCCGCCTTAGCGCAGCCTTGGCCGTAGGGCAACGATCGCCGCGGCGGTCTCCTCGATCGACCGGCGCGTCACGTCGATCATCGGCCAGTTGTTGCGGCTGCAGAGTGACCGTGCATATTTGAGTTCCTCGGAAATCGACGCCCTGTCGGTATAGTCGTCGCCATGGAAGCCCTGCGTGGTGCCGAGCACCCGGTGCTGGCGCACCTGCGAAATCCGGTCGGCCGTTGCAATCAGGCCGACCACCAGCGGCTTCGTCGCCTCCAGCAATCGCTCCGGCAGCGGCACGCCGGGAACGATCGGAATATTGGCGGTGCGGATGCCGCGATTGGCAAGATAGATGCTGGTCGGTGTCTTCGAAGTACGGCTGATGCCGACGAGCACGACATCGGCATCATCGAAATCCGCCGGCAACTGGCCGTCATCATGGTCCATGGTGAAATTCAGCGCGTCGATGCGGGCAAAATAATCGGCATCCATGACATGCTGGGCGCCGGAGCGGCGGCGTGATGCGGTGCCCAGATAGGACTGGAAGAGATCGATGATCGGTTCCAGCACCGAGACGCAGGGCAGGCCCATCTCCTTGCAACCGGCATCGATGATATCGGCAAGCTCGCGATCGACGATCGTATAGAGCACGATGCCCGGCGCGCCATCCACCGCCTCCATCACCTGGGCAAGCTGCTTGCGGTTGCGGATCAGCGGATAGACATGCTCCAGCGCATGCGCGGACTGGAACTGCGCCGCCGCCGCCCTGCCTGCCGCAATCAGCGTCTCGCCTGTCGAATCGGAGATCAGATGCAGGTGGAAATAGTTTTTCTGGTTCTCCACGCTATTCTCCGGGGGGTGTTGATAAACCGGGACGGGCCAAGCTAAGGGCCGGCCGGGTTCGAAGGCAAGGGGAAAACCGGCGAGTTATTCACAATTGCCATTTTCGGGAGACGGAAAATTCGCCTCTGTGAACAAGACTCATGAGAGGACAAAGTGTCACGTTCATCCACATCCTGTCCACAGAACGGCATAGGTGTGGCATAGAGGCCAAAGATTTGAATCCGATCGGCTTTTTCAAAAAATCCACGAAGTTTTCAGCAGACCCGCAAAATCATTGCGCAGAGTTGCTCGAACAGGAACGGATGTGGAAAAGGACGGGAGGGATTTTAATCCTTGATAGTCACCGACTCTAAGAAATAGAAGCCTTAGATATAGATATATTTTAAGATGGGAGAACATATCCGGTGAGTGCGCAAAGCCGAAAGGTGCTACAGGTGTTGAAGGGCGAAACGCTCTCGCCTCCCCCGATCTGGCTGATGCGGCAGGCAGGACGCTATCTCCCGGAATATCGACAGACGCGGAAACAGGCCGGCAGTTTCCTCGATCTCTGTTATTCGCCCGAAATGGCGGTGGAAGTAACCCTGCAGCCGATCCGCCGTTATGGCTTTGATGCGGCCATCCTCTTCTCGGATATTCTGGTCATTCCAGATGCCTTGAAGCGCAATGTGCGGTTCGAGGAAGGGCACGGGCCGCGCATGGATCCGATTGCTGCCGAAGAGATTGGCAAGCTCGACGTGAAGCCTGTCTCTTCGCATCTGCGGCCCGTGATCGAAACGGTTGCCCGCCTGCGGCAGGAACTACCGGTGGAAACGACCCTGCTCGGCTTCTGTGGCGCGCCCTGGACGGTGGCGACCTATATGATCGCCGGACAGGGAACGCCGGACCAGGCACCGGCACGGTTGTTCGCCTATCGGCATCCCAAAGAATTCGACCGGCTGCTCGCCCTCCTTGCCGATGTTTCCGCCGATTACCTGGTCGAGCAGATTGATGCCGGCGCCGATGCGGTTCAGATCTTCGATAGCTGGGCGGGCGTTCTCGGCGAAAGCGAGTTCAAGCGTTATGCCGTGGAGCCCGTCCGTCGGATGATCGACAGTGTCAGAGCCCGCCGCCCACAAGCAAAGATCATCGCCTTTGCCAAGGGCGCCGGGATTCTGCTCAAGGATTACCGCCAGGCGACGCGCGCCGATTCGATCGGTCTCGATTGGTCGGTGCCACTTTCCTTTGCCGCCGAGTTGCAGAAGGACGGGCCGGTCCAGGGCAATCTCGACCCGATGCGAGTGGTGGCGGGTGGACAGGCGCTGGACGAGGGGATCGACGCGATCCTGCAGCGCCTCGGTCATGGTCCGCTGATCTTCAATCTCGGCCATGGCATTACCCCGCAGGCGGACCCTGACCATGTCTCGCGGCTGGTCGCGCGGGTGCGCGGGACGAGCGCATGAGCGAGCGGCAAACCGACAGCGCGCCCGGAAGACGGGCCCGCTTGCGCGCCTTTGTCGCGATCAGCCTTTTCGTTGCGCTTCTGGCCGGGCTCTTGCTGTTTAAGCCGGACGACCTCTATCTCTGGATCAAGGCCCTGCACATCATCGCCGTCATGTCCTGGATGGCGGCGCTGCTCTACATGCCTCGCCTGTTCATCTACCACACCGACGCGGCGCCGGGATCGGAGCAGTCGGAAACCTTCAAGATGATGGAGCAGCGGCTTTTGAAGGTGATCATGAATCCGGCGATGATGATCAGCTGGGGACTTGGCCTCTACCTCGCCTGGACGGTCTACGGCTTCCAGGGCGGCTGGCTGCATGCCAAGCTGCTGTTTGTCGTTCTTCTGACCGGCGTCCATATGCGGTTCAGCCGCGCGGTACGGGCCTTCGGGCGCGACGAGAACACCCGCTCGGCGCGTTATTGGCGGCTGATGAACGAGGCTCCGACGCTCTTGATGATCCTCATCGTCATCATGGCCGTGGTGAAACCTTTTTGAATCTGCGACGTTGATGGATGAAACGACCGGTTATTTCGCCAGACCCCTTGCGGCGCATCGAGTGAAACGCTATTTTCGCGCCATCTCCTCTTTCGTGGCATGTGTAACGTTACGAGCCTGCCCCCTCGGCAGCTCCCCAACACGCCGACCTTCCATTCCGATTTCCTAGTGTGGTCCCCCTTCATGGCTGAAATGAAGCTACAAGAACTTAAGAACAAATCCGCGACCGATCTCCTGGCGTTTGCCGAGCAGGTCGAGGTCGAGAACGCCAGTGTCATGCGCAAGCAGGAACTGATGTTCGCGATCCTGAAAATGCTGGCCAGCCAGGATGTCGAGATCATCGGTGAAGGCGTCGTCGAAGTGCTGCAGGATGGTTTCGGCTTCCTGCGCTCAGCCAATGCCAATTATCTGCCCGGCCCCGACGATATCTACATTTCCCCCTCGCAGATCCGCCGCTTCTCGCTGAAAACCGGCGATACGGTCGAAGGCCCGATCCGCGGACCGAAGGAGGGCGAACGTTATTTCGCGCTCCTCAAGGTCAACACGATCAATTTCGAGGATCCGGAAAAGATCCGCCACAAGGTCCATTTCGACAATCTGACGCCGCTCTATCCGAACGAGCGCTTCAAGATGGAGCTCGAGGTTCCCACTTCAAAGGACCTTTCCGCCCGCGTCATCGACCTGATCGCGCCGCTCGGCAAGGGCCAGCGCGGCCTGATCGTCGCACCGCCGCGCACCGGTAAGACCGTTCTCCTGCAGAACATCGCCCATTCGATCACCGCCAACCATCCGGAATGCTACCTGATCGTGCTGTTGATCGACGAGCGGCCCGAGGAAGTCACCGACATGCAGCGCTCGGTCAAGGGCGAGGTCGTCTCCTCGACCTTCGACGAGCCGGCCACGCGCCACGTGCAGGTTGCTGAAATGGTCATCGAGAAGGCCAAGCGCCTGGTCGAACACGGCCGCGATGTCGTCATCCTGCTCGATTCGATCACCCGCCTCGGCCGCGCCTACAACACCGTCGTTCCGTCGTCTGGCAAGGTCCTGACGGGCGGTGTCGATGCCAATGCCCTGCAGCGGCCGAAGCGCTTCTTTGGCGCCGCCCGCAATATAGAGGAAGGCGGCTCGCTGACGATCATTGCTACCGCCCTCATCGATACCGGCAGCCGCATGGACGAAGTGATCTTCGAAGAGTTCAAGGGCACCGGCAATTCCGAAATCGTGCTCGATCGTAAGGTCGCCGACAAGCGCATCTTCCCGTCGATGGATATTCTCAAATCCGGTACCCGCAAGGAAGACCTGCTCGTGCCGCGCCAGGATCTGCAGAAGATCTTCGTCCTGCGCCGCATCCTTGCGCCGATGGGAACGACGGACGCGATCGAATTCCTGATCGACAAGCTGAAACAGACCAAGACGAACGGCGATTTCTTCGACTCGATGAACACCTGATCGGGGCGAACATCGTCGTGCGGAGCCCAGGCCTGTCCTGGGCTTTTGCATTTCTGAAGTCGATCTTTACCCGGATTCATTGATCTCAGCGGTGATGCGGAGGCGACTGCCGTTGGAGATCACGAACCACGACCGGAGCCAGGCCATGGCCGATACGATCTACGCGCTTTCCTCCGGCAGCCTGCCGGCAGGTGTGGGCGTCATTCGCATCAGCGGACCGCAGACACGTACGACGCTGCAGGCTATCTGCGGGACAGTTCCCGTCGCCCGGCAAGCCACGCTCAGGTCGATTCGTGGCCGAAACGGTGAAATGCTCGACCAGGGCCTCGTCTTGTTCTTCGCGGCCCCCGCCTCCTTCACGGGAGAGGATTGCGCGGAGCTGCAGGTTCATGGCGGAAGGGCAGTCGTGGAGGCGATCCTGCGGGAACTCTCGGCCGTGACGGGCCTGCGGCATGCGGAGCCCGGAGAGTTTTCCAGGCGCGCCTTTCACAATGGCAAGCTCGACCTTGTCGAAGTGGAGGGCCTCGCCGATCTGATCGCCGCTGAAACCGAAATGCAGCGGCGCTTGGCACAGGAACATTCCAGCGGCCGGCTCTCCGATCTTTACGGGAACTGGGCGCGCCGCCTGGTTCACGCAAGGGCGATGATCGAGGCCGAACTGGATTTTGCCGACGAGGACGATGTGCCTGGATCGGTGGCTGAGCAGATCTGGTCCGATATGCAGAAGCTTCGAAGTGAAATCGATCAGCACTTGGCCGGTGCCGGCCTTGCCGAAATCATCCGGGATGGGCTGAAAATCGTCATCGTCGGCGAGCCAAATGTTGGAAAGTCTAGTCTTCTCAATAGCTTGGCTAAGCGGGATATCGCCATCGTCACCGACATAGCCGGTACAACGCGCGATGTCATTTCGGTGGACCTTTCCTTAGCCGGATTCAGTGTCCGGCTGTTCGATACGGCCGGTCTGCGTGAAACTCGGGATCGGGTCGAGCAGGAAGGGATTCGCCGTGCCTATGCGACGCTGGAACAGGCAGATCTCATTCTCTTGCTTGCCGATCGGCCGGACGGTTTTCCGATGGATGTGACGGGAGCCGCCGCGAAGCCGGTTCTGCGCGTTGGAACAAAGATTGATCGCGATCCCGAACTATGGGATAAGGCGGCGGCTGATATATTGATATCGACGGCGACAGGCCAGGGTGTAGATGGACTGATATCGGCGATCACGAAATTCCTTCCTGATCTCTCGGAAAGCTCGGCTCTTTCGCTGCCAACGCGAAAGCGGCATGTCAGTTGCCTGAAGCAGGCAAAGGACGCGATTGAACTCAGCCTGTTGCATGACGATCGCGGACTGGATATTCAGGCCGAATATTTGCGACAGGCGGGCGATGCGCTTGGCCGGATCACTGGCAGAGTGGATGTTGAAGATTTGCTCGACGTTATCTTCTCGCAGTTTTGCATCGGCAAGTAGCATTGTTACAATCTCAGCGAGTCGTGGCGCATGTTTCACGTGAAACGATTCGTGTCGATGGAGACAGACTATGTCTGATTATGACGTCATCATTATCGGCGGTGGTCACGCTGGCTGCGAGGCAGCGAGCGCTGCCGCGCGCTTGGGGGCAAGAACCGCGCTTTTGACGCACAAAAAGGACACGATCGGCGTCATGTCCTGCAATCCGGCGATTGGCGGCTTGGGTAAAGGCCATCTCGTCCGGGAAATTGATGCACTTGATGGCTTGATGGGCCGTGTTGCCGATGCGGCGGGTATCCAGTTCCGTTTGCTCAACCGTCGCAAGGGCCCCGCCGTTCGAGGCCCTCGCACGCAGGCGGACCGAAAACTCTATCGCCAGGCCATGCAGCTGGAAATCGGCAATATCCCCGGTCTGCAGGTCATTGAAGGCGACGCTTTCGACCTGCGGCTGCAGGAGGGGCGCGTAAGTGGCGTTGAACTTGCCGATGGCCGGTTCTTCTCTTGTGGCGCCGTCGTCCTGACGACCGGAACATTTCTGCGCGGTTTGATCCATATCGGCAAACGGAAAATTCCGGCCGGCCGCGTCGGCGAGCAGCCCAGCCTCGGTCTGTCCAAAACGCTGGAACAGTTTGGCCTTCGGCTCGGACGCTTGAAAACCGGAACACCGGCGCGGCTGGATGGCAGAACTATCGACTGGCAGTCCGTTGGACGCCAGGGCGCCGACGAGCATCCGGTTCCCTTTTCTTTCATGACCGACCATATTTCCAACAGGCAGATAGAATGCGGTGTGACCCGTACAGTAGAGGCGACTCATAAGCTGATCGCTGACAATCTGTCCCAGTCGGCCATGTACTCCGGCCAGATCGAAGGGGTGGGCCCGCGCTATTGCCCGTCGATTGAAGACAAGATCGTCAAGTTCGGCGAGCGGGATGGTCACCAGATCTTTCTTGAGCCGGAAGGGCTAGACGACGATACGGTTTATCCGAACGGCATCTCCACATCGCTGCCGGAAGAGGTACAGCGGGCCTTTATTCGCACCATCCCCGGTCTCGAGACTGTGTCGATCCTTCAGCCCGGCTATGCGATCGAGTATGATCACGTTGATCCAAGGGAATTGTCGGCCTCACTAGAGGTAAATAAAATCCCGGGGCTGTTCCTCGCGGGTCAGATCAATGGAACAACGGGTTACGAAGAAGCGGGAGCCCAGGGCCTTGTCGCCGGCCTGAACGCCGCTTTGCTCTGTGCCGGCAGCCCCCGTCATATCTTCAGCCGTACGAATTCCTATATTGGCGTCATGATCGATGATCTGACCACACGTGGGATCGAAGAGCCGTATCGAATGTTTACCTCCCGGGCGGAGTACAGACTATCGCTTCGTGCCGATAACGCCGATGTGCGGTTGACGCCGGACGCGATTGCTCTGGGTTGCGTCAGTTCGGATCGAGCTGGAAGATTTCGCCGCTGGACCGAGGATTTGGCCGCTGGCGCCGATATGTTGAAGGCGCTGGCGATTACGCCAACGGAGGGCCTGAAGCTCGGATTGAAACTCAATCTGGATGGGCAGCGCCGATCGGCGTTCGAGCTTCTCTCCTATGCCGATCATACGATCGCTTCGCTCTCACGCGTCTGGCCGCAACTGGCAGCGCTTCCCGAAAAGCTGGCGGAAGCGCTGGAAATCGATGCGACCTATGCGGTTTACATGCACAGGCAGGCCGCGGATATTTTGGCAGTCCAGAGGGAAGAGAGCCGTGATATACCTGATGACTTCGACTTCCACAGCCTGTCGGGGCTTTCCAACGAGTTGAAGCAGAAACTTGAGAAGGCGCGACCGCGTAACCTAGCTCAAGCCACGAAGGTGGACGGGATTACACCCTCTGCCATCTCGCTGCTTCTTGCCCACTTGGCCAAGGCGGAGCGTTCTCCCACAATCGAAAAGCGCGTTATGCAATGACTGCGAGTCCTCGACAAAGCCTGAACGGCCAACGTGTTTCACGTGAAACCGCGGAACGACTGGATCATTTTGCCGCCCTTTTCCAAAAATGGGCCAAGTCGATCAACCTTGTTGCGCCATCGACACTTAATGATCTCTGGACTCGCCATATTGCGGACAGCGCTCAAATCTACCAACTTCATCCGGGCGCAAAGCGCTGGATTGATCTGGGTAGCGGCGGCGGCTTCCCCGGCATCGTCACCGCCATCTTCCTGGCGGAGCTGAAGGATGGATGGGTGCATCTGGTGGAAAGCAACAATAAGAAGGCGGCTTTTCTGCGTGTTGCTCTGAACGAGACCGGAGCGCGCGGGTCTGTCCATCCCGTCCGCATAGAGGAAGCGCGCAAACATATACCGACCTGCGACGCGATTTCGGCGCGGGCATTGGCCGATCTGGAGCAATTGCTAGATTATTGCTCGCCCTGGATGTCTCAGGAGAACAGGCCGACCGCTTTTTTCCATAAAGGCCGGGATTATCAGCAGGAGATCGACAAAGCGATTGGCCGCTTTGATTTCGATCTGGTAAAACATCAAAGCGTCATCGAGCCGGATTCGGTCGTGCTCGAGGTCAAAAATCTAGCGCATCGCGTTAAAACGGCGGAATAGGCAATGGCAGGCGAGAAGAACCGCATTATCACGATCGCCAACCAGAAGGGTGGCGTCGGAAAGACAACGACAGCCATAAATCTTGCCACCGCGCTGGCGGCGATCGGCGAGCAAGTGTTGATCGTCGATCTCGATCCACAGGGTAATGCCAGCACCGGTCTCGGCATACAACGCCGGGATCGTAAGCTCTCTTCCTATGAACTGATGATCGGGACCCATTCCGTTGCGGATGTGGTCCAGAATACGGTCGTCCCCAATCTCTCGATCATTCCTTCAACCATGGATCTGCTTGGGTTGGAGATGGAGATTTCCCGCGAGAGCGACCGCGTCTTCCGCCTGCGCAAGGCTCTGTCGGCGCCGGAAGCGCTCACCTATTCCTATGTTCTCGTCGATTGCCCTCCCTCTTTCAACCTGTTGACGATGAATGCCATGGCGGCCGCACACTCCGTTCTGGTGCCCTTGCAGTGCGAGTTTTTTGCGCTGGAAGGCCTTAGCCAGCTGCTCGAAACGGTCGATCAAGTGCGACGATCCGTGAATCCGACATTGGATATCCAGGGGATCGTGTTGACCATGTTCGATTCCCGCAACAACCTGGCGCAGCAGGTCGTCAACGATGTTCGGACACATTTGGGTGAAAAGGTCTATCATACACTGATCCCGCGCAATGTGCGGGTCTCGGAGGCCCCATCCTATGGCAAGCCGGCCATTCTTTACGATCTTAAATGCGCGGGCAGCCAGGCCTATCTTCAACTGGCATCAGAAGTCATCCAGCGTGAGCGAGTACGACGGGCGGCATAGAACCGATTCGACATCGTAACGATTTAGCGTGAGTAGAAACCATGAATGACGATAATTCGAGACGACGCCTCGGCCGCGGTCTGGCAGCACTGATCGGCGAGATGGATCAGCCCCTACCGGCAAGCGCACTCGCTTCGTCAGTCAGTGCCGATCGCCGAGTGCCTATCGAGTTCATCACGCGCAATCCGCGCAATCCGCGCCGCAGCTTCGACGAGGCCGAGCTTCAGGATCTGGCAAGCTCCGTTCGCCAGCACGGCATCGTTCAGCCCGTAGTGGTGCGCACTCTTGCTGAAGACCGATTCGAGATCATCGCCGGTGAGCGGCGCTGGCGGGCGGCTCAACTGGCCGGTTTTACCGATATCCCGGTTATCGTTCGCGATGTGGACGATCGCACGGCGCTGGAGATCGCCATTGTCGAGAACGTCCAGAGGTCGGACCTCAACCCACTCGAAGAAGCGCTTGGATATGATCAGCTGATCGCCGAGCATGGTTATACGCAAAATGACCTGGGAGAAATTATCGGCAAGAGCCGCAGCCATGTCGCCAATAGCCTTCGGCTGTTGAAATTGCCTGATCCGGTTCGTGACATGCTCTCTTCCGGCACTCTCTCGGCCGGCCACGCCCGCGCCCTGATCCCGACGTCCGATCCGGTCGCACTGGCGAAAGCTATCGTAGCCAAGGGGCTTTCAGTGCGTGATACCGAGCGCCTGGCCCAGAACGATATCCGCGCGCAGAACGACCCCTCCTATGGCAAGCCGTCAGCCAGGGAAGAGAAGGACGCCGATACGCTGGCACTTGAGCGCACGCTCACCGACAGTCTCGGCCTCGACGTCACCGTCAATCACAAGGCAAGCGGCGGCCAGTTGCGGATTTCCTACAAGACCCTGGATCAACTCGAGGAAATCTGCCGACTGCTTGAGCGCCGCTGATCGATTCGGAGACGTAACGTCCGTAAAGTGAAGTACTTTCAGTTACTTACGGGCGGACTGAAGGGTTATCGCCAGCAAAGCATGCATGGCAATACTGTCTTCAAGGCTCTGTCGCGAGCGGCTCTGGAAGATGGCGGTCTGCAGACGGCTCGATTCGCGCCGGATCGCCTGCGACGTCCAGGTCCGAAGAGCGGATTCGATCAGGGGCTTGCGGCGGAAATGCAGATGGCGGCCCAGCGACGCCACGACCTGCGAAGGCTGTTGCCGCTTGTCATCCATTTCGGAGCGCATCACATCCAGCAGCTGGAACTGCTTCAAACAGGCCTGGAGGACGAGGAAGATCGCCGTTTTTGACGCGACGATCTTGGCGATCGCGTGCTGGAGCCCATCCGGGTCACCCTTCAGAACGGCGTCGACCGCATCATCCACCGAAACCGCGCTGGCATCACCGACGATATCCATCACGTGTTCCTCCTCGATCACCGCCATCCCGGCGCAATAGAGGAGGAGCTTGCGGATCTCGTTGCGCGAAGCGATCCTGTCGCCGCCCAGCGCCTCGTTGAGCCTTTCCCGCGCCGCCGGCGAGATGCGCATGCCCGCCTGCCCCAATTCCTGGTCGATCAAGACGCTGATTGCGCGCGCATCGTCGCTGTAGCAGGCGACGGAGATGACCGAGCGGGCTTCGCCGGTCTTGCGCAGGGCCGCACTCTTCTTCAGATCGCCCGCCTCAACGATGACGAAGCTCGCGACCGAAGGCTGCTGCGCCAGAAGGGAAAAAGCATCCACAAGCGGTTTTTCACTGCCGCCTGCCCGGACCCAGATGAGCTTTTCGCCACCGAACAGGCCGATCGTATTGACCTCGTCGAGCAGGCGACCCGGGTTTTGCTGGAGATCGGAACCGTCGAGCCTGATCAGCGAAAAGGGATCGGTAAGATCGACGCTGCTTCTAGCCGCGATCTGGCCGGCGCGCTCGGAGACGAGCCCACGGTCGGGCCCATAGACCAGGAAGAGACGATTGTCCCCGAGCGGACGCTGCAGAAAGGCGTCGAATTCGTGAGATTTGATGTCGCTCATTCGGCTACCCCGGCGCGATACCGCTCAGCGGCCGAGCGCCGCGGCGATATCGGCCCGGATGATCTCGGCAAGCTCCTTCGCCGCGCGCTTTTCGGCGTCGCGGAGCGCGCGCAGCTTGGCGAATTCCTGCTTGGAGAAATCGACCAGGGCGACGGCGCTGCGGTTGCCGGAACGGACGGTTTCACCGGTTGCTGTTTGCGTCAGATTGTAGTCGGCCCGGACTACGACGCGCGCCGCGCCGGCCGTGTCGGATTCCTGGTCATAGAGCACGCCATTGGCCGTCGAGGTGACGTTCAGCGCCATGTGATAGACGGGATTTGTCGGCTCGCCGGCGCCGCCCGAGGTTAAAAAGATCAGTGCATTGCGCACATCCTGCTCGACACGATCGTCCGCATCGGAAATCTCGATCGATGCCAGCGCCAGCGCCGGCTTTCCCGTCGAACCCTCCGAATAAAGCGGGCGGACCTGGCATCCGGCGATTGCCACGCCGGTGCCGAGGATCGCGAGGCATGCCAATTTCCGTGCGTTCTCAGACAACGACATTCACGATCCTCTGCGGCACGACGATGATCTTCTTCGGGCTCGATCCGTTCAAGGCGGCTTTGACGGGCTCAAGCGCCAGGACGGCACTCTC
This sequence comes from Rhizobium sp. Root482, assembly GCF_001426565.1. GTDB lineage: Bacteria > Pseudomonadota > Alphaproteobacteria > Rhizobiales > Rhizobiaceae > Pararhizobium. The sequence continues at coordinate 89,772 of NZ_LMFA01000004.1, forward strand.
GATCGCAGTCTGGTCCGCATCGCGTGCGATTGTCAAATCGGCGCGCTTCTTGCCGTTGATCTGCACCGGCATGGTCACCTCGTTCTCGGCCACCAGCGCGTCCTGGTAGGCCGGCCATGCCGATTGGGCGACCAGCCCTTGGCCGCCAATCTCCTGCCAGCACTGTTCGGCCAGATGTGGCATCATTGGCGCCACAAGGCTGATCAGGATCGATGTGGCATCCTTCAGGGCCGCCGTCGTCGCCGCATCGGCCGTGCCGGCCCCGACCTGGCCCAGCGGACCGGCCAGCATGTTGACCAGTTCGTAAATCCGCGCCACGGCCTTGTTGAAGGCGAGCTTGTCATAGTCCGCCTGCACGGCCTTCAGCGTCCTGTGGGCCGCCTGCGAGATCGCCAGTGCGGGGCCTTCGGAGGCTGGACGCGCCTCGGCGGCCTTCAATGCCGCGGAGGCCTCGGAAATCAGCCGCCACAGCCGCTGGACGAAGCGGTGGGCGCCTTCGACGCCGGATTCCGACCAGATGACGTCCCGATCGGGCGGCGAGTCCGACAGCACGAAGAAGCGGGCCGTGTCGGCGCCATAGGAGGCGATGATGTCGTCGGGATCGACGACGTTCTTCTTCGATTTCGACATTTTCTCGATCGAGCCGATGGCAACCGCCTCGCCGGTCTCGATCAGCGTTGCCCGCCGCTTGCCGTCCAGTTCCTCGATCTGGATCTGCGCGGGCGTGATCCATTCGCGCTGCGCGCCGTCGCCGCGGCTATAGGTCTCGTGCACCACCATGCCCTGGGTGAAGAGGCCTTTGAAAGGCTCGTCGAGGCCGGCATGGCCGGTGGCTTTCATTGCCCGGGTAAAGAACCTGGAATAGAGCAGATGCAGGATCGCGTGCTCGATGCCGCCGATATATTGATCGACCGGCAGCCAATGGTCGACGGCGGCCGGATTGGTCGGCTTCGTCTCCCAGGGCGCGGTAAACCGGGCGAAATACCAGGAGGAATCGACGAAGGTATCCATCGTGTCGGTTTCACGGCGCGCATCCTTGCCGCAATGCGGGCAAGCCACGTTGCGCCAGGTCGCATGACGGTCGAGCGGATTGCCCGGCTTGTCGAAGCTCACATCCTCGGGCAGTTTTACCGGCAGATCGGCCTTCGGCACGGGAACCACGCCGCAATCCTCGCAATGGATCACGGGGATCGGGCAGCCCCAGTAGCGCTGGCGCGAAATGCCCCAGTCACGCAGGCGGAAATTGACCTTGCGCTCGGCCTGCGGTGTGCCGCCGATCTTCTTTTCCTCCAGCAGGGAGGCGACCTTGCCAAAGGCGTCCTCGGTGGACATGCCGTCGAGGAAACGCGAATTGATCATCACGCCGTCGCCGACATAGGCCTCCGTGCCGATGGCAAAGCTCGACGCATCACCGTCCTTGGGCATCACTACGGCAACGACCGGCAGGTCGTATCTGCGGGCGAAATCCAGGTCGCGCTGGTCGCCGGAGGGGCAGCCGAAGATCGCGCCGGTGCCATAGTCCATCAGCACGAAATTGGCGACGTAAACAGGCAGTTCCCAATCGGGATCGAGCGGATGCCTGACCCTGATTCCCGTATCCATGCCCTTCTTCTCAGCTGTTTCCAGGGCGGCGAGCGACGTACCGGCGCGCCGGCATTCATCGCAGAAGGCCTCCAGTTCGGCATTGCCGGCGGCGGCCTGGCGTGCCAGCGGATGATCGGCGGCGATCGCCAGGAACGAGGCACCGAACAGCGTATCGGGCCGCGTCGTATAGACGGCGACCTCGGTTGCGTCGCTAGCGCCGGTGCCGGGCACGATCTCCCAGCGAATGGTCAGGCCTTCCGAGCGGCCGATCCAGTTCTTCTGCATCAGCCGGACCTTTTCCGGCCATTGATCGAGTTGGTCGAGCGAATCGAGCAGGTCCTGGTTGAAATCGGTGATGCGGAAGAACCACTGCGTCAGTTCGCGCTGCTCGACCAGCGCGCCGGAACGCCAGCCACGCCCGTCGATCACCTGCTCGTTGGCGAGCACGGTGTTGTCGACCGGATCCCAGTTAACCTTGGACTGCTTGCGATAGACGAGGCCCTTTTCAAGGAAATCCAGGAAAAGATGCTGCTGGTGCTGGTAATATTCCACATCGCAGGTGGCGAATTCGCGCGACCAGTCGAGCGAAAGCCCCATGACCTTCAGCTGCGCCTTCATCGAGGCGATGTTCTGGTAGGTCCAGCTCGCCGGATGGACGCCGCGTTCCATGGCGGCATTTTCTGCCGGCATGCCGAAGGCATCCCAGCCCATCGGATGCAGCACATTATAGCCGCGCGCGCGCTTGTAGCGAGCGACGACATCGCCCATCGCATAGTTGCGCACATGCCCCATATGAATCCGGCCGGACGGATAGGGGAACATTTCGAGGACGTAATATTTTTCGCGCGGATCGTCGTTATCGGTCACGAAAACATTGTTCTCGTCCCATTCCCGCTGCCAGCGGGGTTCAGCATCGCGTGGATTGTAACGTTCGGTCGCCATAATGCTCATGTCCGGAAGTTTGGGGCGGGAAAATCGGCCCTTAATATTTGGGCTGACCTTCACCATGAAACAGGCGTAGCGTCAAGTTTTGGACGGCTTTGGGTTAAAAACTTTGAGGCACCGGCGTGTCTGCGGCATTTGGGCTTGGCAGTCCGGCCCGGTTTGACTATGCCGGCTTGAGGATTTTTGACGGCTTGGTCTATGGAGGCTGAATGATGCAGGTGGAAGAACGACTGGATGACGTTCTGAGCCGGATTCGCCAGGCGGAGACGTCAGCGAACCGGAAAGACGGTTCCGTCTCGCTGGTGGCCGTCTCCAAGACCTTCGCCGCCGAGGCGATCCGGCCCGTCATCGCTGCCGGCCAGCGCGTCTTTGGTGAAAACCGGGTGCAGGAAGCGCAGGGCAAATGGCCCGCCCTGAAAACGGAGACACCGGGGATCGCGCTTCATCTCATCGGTCCTTTGCAATCCAACAAGGCGGCGGATGCCGTGGCGCTGTTCGATGTCATCGAAACGATCGACCGCGAGAAGATCGCCCGGGCCCTGGCTGCCGAAATGGCCCGCCAGGGCAAGGCCGTGCGGCTCTATGTCCAGGTCAATACCGGCCTCGAGCCGCAGAAGGCCGGCATTGCGCCTGAGCAGACCGAGGCCTTCGTCAGGCTTTGCCGCGAAACCATCGGCATCCCGATCGAAGGGCTGATGTGCATCCCGCCGGCCGATGAAAATCCCGGTCCGCATTTCGCCCTGCTTGCCAGGCTTGCGGGGCGTTGCGGGCTGGACAGGCTCTCCATGGGCATGTCCGGCGATTTCGATGTCGCCGTCGCCTTCGGCGCGACCAGCGTCAGGGTCGGCTCGGCCATCTTCGGAACGCGCTGAACCTCCTTACGCTTTCGTCTGACTTCTCGGCGGGGGCTCTATATCCTATGCTTGGCGCCGGCGGGCCGGCCTGCCGCAGCGGAGGAGGATATCATGGCGAGCAGCTATCTCGACGTCTATGGCGCATGGCAACGGGATCCGGAGGGTTTTTGGGCCGATGCGGCGCAGGAGATAGACTGGTTCGAACCGTTCGACCGGGTGTTCGACGCGCAGGAAGGCGTCTATGGCCACTGGTTAACCGGCGGCAAGACCAATACGTGCTACAACTGCCTGGATCGCCAGATCGCCGCCGGCCGCGGCGGCCAGGATGCGATGATCTACGACAGTCCTGTCACCGGAACGATCGAACACTGGACCTATGAGGCAATGCTGGCCGAGGTCACGGCACTTGCCTGCGTCTATCGCGATCTCGGCATTGGAAAAGGCGACCGGATCGTCATCTACATGCCGATGATTCCCCAGGCTGTTTTTGCCATGCTGGCCTCGGCGCGCATTGGCGCGGTGCATTCCGTCGTCTTCGGCGGTTTCGCGGCCAGCGAACTGGCCGCCCGCATTTCGGACTGCGAGGCAAAGCTGGTCGTTTCCGCCAGCTGCGGCATCGAAGTCGGCCGGACCATCGCTTACAAGCCGCTGCTCGATGCGGCGATGGAGATCAGCCCGCACAAGCCGGATCATTGCCTGGTCTTCCAGCGCCCGCAACTGACGGCGGAACTGGTGGCGGAGCGCGATATCGACTTTGCGACCGCCGTCTCGTCGGCCAAGGCGCGCGGCGCCGAGATGGCCTGCACGCCGGTGCTTGCCACCGATCCGCTCTATATCCTCTATACATCCGGCACGACCGGCCAGCCCAAGGGCGTGGTACGCGACAATGGCGGCCATATGGTCGCGCTCAAATGGTCGATGGAACATTTCTTCGGAGTGAAACCCGGCGAAGTGTTCTGGGCGGCGTCCGATATCGGCTGGGTCGTCGGTCATTGCTATATCGTCTATGGACCGCTCCTCAATGGCAGCACGGCGATCCTCTACGAGGGAAAGCCGGTGGGCACGCCCGATGCGGGCGCCTATTGGCGGGTGATCGAGGAGCACCGCGTCGCGGCATTGTTCACGGCGCCCACCGCCTTTCGCGCCATCCGCAAGGAAGACCCGCAGGGCGATCTGATCCGCAGTCGCGACCTTTCCGGGTTCCGAGCGCTGTTCCTTGCCGGAGAGCGGGCCGATCCCGATACGATCGCCTGGGCGGAAACCCAGCTGCGCGTGCCGGTGATCGACAATTGGTGGCAGACGGAAACCGGCTGGCCGGTGGCCGGAAATCCGCTCGGGCTCGGGCTTCTGCCGGTCAAATACGGCTCGGCGACGGTGCCGCTGCCGGGCTATGATGTCCGGATTCTCGACGATGCCGGTCACCCGGTGGCCAGGGGCACGCTCGGCAATGTCGTCATCAAGCTGCCGTTGCCGCCCGGCTGCCTGCCGACCTTCTGGAAGGCGGACGAGCGTTTTCGCCAGCACTGCCTGGCCGAATTCCCCGGCTATTACCGCACCGCCGATGCTGGCTATATCGATGAGGACGGCTATATCTTCATCATGTCGCGCACCGACGATATCATCAATGTCGCTGGTCACCGGCTATCCACCGGATCGATGGAGGAAATCTGCGCCAGCCATGCGGATGTCGCCGAATGCGCGGTGATCGGCATTGCCGATGCGATCAAGGGCCAGGTTCCCGCCGGCTTCCTGGTCATCAACGCCAATGTCTCGCGCCAGACCGCCGATATCGAAAGGGAAATCGTCGCTTTGGTGCGCGAGCGGATCGGTCCGGTTGCGGCGCTGAAGACGGTCATCTGCGTCAAGCGCCTGCCGAAGACCCGCTCGGGCAAGATCCTGCGCGGCACGATGCAGAAGCTCGCCGATGGCGAAAGCTGGAAAATGCCGGCGACGATCGACGATCCTGCCGTGCTGGAAGAAATCGCCGATGCCCTCAAGGCCCGCGGCCTGGGAAACACGGCGCCGTAGCGCAACCGGGGCCTGTTCAGGCACAAAAAAACCCGAATCACCGATCCGGGTTTGGTCGTCTCAAAAAAAATTCGCCGCGATCAGAAGGCGTCGTCTTCGTCTTCGTCCTTGCGGTCGGATTTCAGCGATTTGAGCTTGGCGAAAACGGCGTCGGCGTCCATTTCCTTCTCTTCCTCGCGTTCGTAGGAGAAAGGCAGCTTTTCGGTTTCCTGCGAGGCTTCGAGCGTCGCGCCGAGTTCGGCTGCAGTCGGCAGCGGCCGGCCCTTGGAGGCGCGTTCCACCTCAAGGTCGAGGTCGATCTGCGTGCACAGGCCAAGCGTGACCGGGTCCATCGCCGTCAGGTTGGTCGAATTCCAGTGGGTGCGGTCGCGGATCTGCTCGATCGTCGATTTCGTGGTGCCGACCAGGCGGGAGATCTGCGCATCCTTCAGTTCCGGGTGGTTGCGCACCAGCCAGAGAATGGCGTTCGGGCGGTCCTGGCGCTTGGAAACCGGAGTGTAGCGCGGGCCCTTGCGCTTGCTTTCCGGCACCCGGACCTTCGGTTCCGACAGTTTCAGCTTGTGGTTCGAATCGCCTTCGGCGCGCACGATCTCGTCGCGCGACAACTGCCCGGTGGCGATCGGGTCGAGACCCTTGATGCCCTGCGCCGATTCACCATCGGCGATCGCCTTGACTTCCAGCGGGTGCAGCTTGCAGAAGGTGGCGATCTGTTCGAACGACAGGGCAGTGTTGTCAACAAGCCATACGGCCGTCGCTTTGGGCATGAGCAGTTGTTGAGCCATGGATATAGTCCTTCTGTCCGTCCGCGCCGGTGTCGCGGGCCGTGGGATGCTACCACTGATTTCCGGGAAATGAGCGCCTCTATACCTGCGTCATGTCGGAAATGCAATTCTTCCTGAAAAAATGACCTTTTGTCTAATTGCCGCCGTGCCTTCAGCTGATATGAATACTGCCGGAAAGAACGCGTACGGGGAGACGTACGGTCCAAGGAAGCCTGCGCAGGGAGGAAATCGCATGTCCGTCAAAACCTATCCGGTCCTGGAACCGGCGAAGAAGCGTGCCCTGATCGACGAGGCCACCTACCGGAAATGGTATGAGAAGAGCGTCTCCGATCCGCAGGCCTTCTGGGGTGAGCACGGCAAGCGGATCGACTGGTTTAAGCCCTACACTAAGGTCAAGAACACCTCCTTCGAAGGCGAGGTCTCGATCAAGTGGTTCGAGGACGGTCTGACCAATGTCGCCTATAACTGCATCGATCGGCATCTGGAGAAACGCGGCGACCAGGTCGCCATCATCTGGGAAGGCGACGATCCGTCGGAAGACGCCAAAATCACCTATCGCGAGCTTTACGGGCATGTCTGCCGGCTCGCCAATGTGCTGAAGGAAAACGGCGTCAAAAAGGGCGACCGTGTCACCATCTACATGCCGATGATCCCGGAAGCGGCCTATGCCATGCTCGCCTGCGCCCGCATCGGCGCCGTGCATTCCATCGTTTTCGGCGGCTTTTCGCCGGATGCGCTGGCCGGCCGCATCGTCGATTGCCAGTCCAACATCGTCATTACCGCCGACGAGGGCCTGCGCGGCGCCAAGCCTATCCCGCTCAAGGCCAATACGGACAAGGCCGTCGAGATCGCCGGGCGCGGCGGCGTCGCGGTCAAGTCCGTCGTGGTGGTGCGGCGCACCGGCGGCAAGATCGATTGGACCGACGGACGCGACATCTGGTACCACGAGGCCGTCGCGAAGGTCGCGGGCGATTGTCCGCCGGAGGAAATGGGCGCGGAAGACCCGCTGTTCATCCTTTATACGTCGGGCTCCACCGGCAAGCCGAAGGGTGTTTTGCACACGACCGGCGGCTATCTCGTCTATAGCGCCATGACGCATGAATATGTCTTCGATTATCACGACGGCGATATCTACTGGTGCACCGCCGATGTCGGCTGGGTCACCGGCCATTCCTATATCGTTTACGGGCCGCTCGCCAATGGCGCCACGACGCTGATGTTCGAGGGCGTGCCGACCTATCCGGATGCCGGCCGTTTCTGGGATGTCGTCGACAAGCACCAGGTGAACATCTTCTACACCGCCCCGACCGCCATCCGCGCGCTGATGGGCCAGGGCGATGCCTTCGTCACCCGCTCGTCGCGCTCGTCGCTGCGCACGCTCGGCTCGGTCGGCGAGCCGATCAATCCGGAAGCCTGGGAATGGTATTACCATGTGGTCGGCGACAATCGCTGCCCCGTCGTCGATACCTGGTGGCAGACCGAGACCGGCGGCATCATGATCAGCCCGCTGCCGGGCGCCATGGACCTGAAGCCGGGTTCGGCAACCCTGCCCTTCTTCGGCGTCCAGCCGCAGCTGGTGGATGGCGAAGGCCGCGTCCTGGAAGGTGCTGCCGACGGCAATCTCTGCATTGCCGACAGCTGGCCGGGGCAGATGCGCACCGTCTATGGCGACCATGCCCGCTTCATCCAGACCTATTTCGCCACCTACAAGGGCAAATATTTCACCGGCGACGGCTGCCGCCGCGACGAGGACGGCTATTACTGGATCACCGGTCGCGTCGATGACGTGCTCAATGTCTCGGGTCACCGCATGGGCACGGCAGAGGTCGAATCGGCGCTGGTCAGCCATGATCTGGTATCGGAAGCCGCCGTCGTCGGCTATCCCCATGATATCAAGGGCCAGGGCATCTACAGCTATGTGACGCTGATGGTCGGTCATGAGGGCACGGAGGAGCTGCGCAAGGAACTGGTCGCCCATGTGCGCAAGGAAATCGGCGCCATTGCCTCGCCCGACAAGATCCAGTTCACCCCAGGCCTGCCGAAAACCCGCTCCGGCAAGATCATGCGCCGCATCCTGCGCAAGATCGCCGAGGACGATTTCAACACGCTCGGCGATACCTCGACCCTGGCCGATCCGGCCGTGGTCGACGACCTGATTGCCAATCGCCAGAACCGGAAATAGGCGCTCTTCCCCCTTCTCCCCGTCGGGGAGAAGGGGACGCAACGCGCCGGATGAGGGGGCCGAAGGCCACCTTTTTATGGCTCCAGCTTAGCCGAACCCCCTCACCGTCCTGTATTTCTCCCGAGTGTGGAGATGGGAAGCTTACCAGAACGAAGCACAAGCCTTCGATCTTTGTCCGCCCGCATAGGCCACAGCATGGCCTGCCGACAGCATTTCCTGAGCCGGATTCCGGCCGTCGGGAAAACTGATATCGGCCAGCACCCTGCCGAAATATTTATCGCCGGAAATACGCGACAGCCGGATCTCGCCCTGCGAGCGGAGCAGATTTTCCAGCGCGATCAGCGCCTGGCGGCCGGCATCGCGCGTCGCCGCGCAGGAATGATTTCAGCTCAGGCGCATCGATACCGCGCAGTCGCACATAAACCTCGACGATCTGCTGCGGCCAGGGCCTCGCCATGACCAGCACCGTATCGCCATCGATGACCCGGACGATCTCGGCGCTGACCGGGCCTGCAATCTCCAAGCCGCTGCCGGAGCCCGCCGCGCCAGCGGCGCTCGCCAGAAGCGGCAAGATCAGAGCGGCCAGCAGGATTTTGATCGTTGTTCCCATGAATAGGAAAATAAGCCGATCAATACCAAAAGACAACAGGAATTATTTCCTTAGAAATCCACGGCGCGCCCGTTGATCTCCCAGTCGCCATAGCGCACCGGTTCGGTGCCGCCGCGTCCGCCATGTTCCTCCGGTAGTGCCAGCGGCTGAGAGGCGCGCCTACGCTCCTCGGCTTCCGCGAGCGCACGTTTTGCTGCGGGGCTCAGCGGCCTGGCCGGCGCCGCCAGCAGATTATCATTGTCATTTTGCATGGGAGAACCGATTTTCCGTGAAAATATTGAAGAAAGCGCTCTATCTCCCCATCATATAGGAAATCCGCGTTCAAGAAAAACCGTGATTCACGTGAAACGCCGCTGGAGACCTCGCCGATGAACCTGATGCGCACTGCCATGCTCCTTGCCTTCATGACCGCCCTGTTCATGGCGGTCGGCTTTCTCATCGGCGGCAGGGGCGGCATGATGATCGCGCTCGTCATTGCCGCCGGCATGAATTTCTTCTCCTACTGGAATTCCGACACGATGGTGCTGCGCATGTACCGCGCCCAGGAGGTCGATGCGCAGAGCGCGCCGGAATATTACGGCATCGTCCGCGATCTGGCGCAAAATGCCGGATTGCCGATGCCGCGGGTCTATGTGATCGACAATCCGCAGCCGAATGCCTTTGCCACCGGCCGCAATCCGCAGAATGCCGCCGTCGCCGCCTCCACCGGGCTGCTGCAGGCGCTGTCCTATGATGAGGTGGCCGGCGTCATGGCGCATGAACTGGCGCATGTGCAAAACCGCGATACGCTGACCATGACGCTGACGGCCACGCTGGCCGGCGCCATTTCCATGCTCGGCAATTTCGCCTTCTTCTTCGGCGGCAATCGTGAAAACAACAATCCGCTCGGGTTCATCGGCGTGCTGGTGGCGATGATCGTCGCGCCGCTGGCCGCCATGATCGTGCAGATGGCGGTCAGCCGCACGCGTGAATATTCCGCCGACCGGCGCGGCGCCGAAATCTGCGGCAAGCCACTGGCTCTGGCCTCGGCGCTGGCCAAGATCTCGAATTTCGCCCATCAGGTGCCGAATGCTGAAGCCGAGCGCAATCCGGCCACCGCTCATATGTTCATTATCAACCCGCTTTCGGGTGAGCGCATGGACAATCTGTTTTCCACCCATCCGGCGACGGAAAACCGCATCGAGGCGCTGGAGCGCATGGCGGGCGAGATGGCATCGGTCTCGACGCCGCCCGTCAGGGCTGATAATCCGGTGCGCAAATCGCGCTCCGTGCCGTCGACCGGCTGGGGTCGCGGTGGTTCCGAGCCGCCGAAAGGGCCCTGGTCTTGACATCAGACGACAATAACAATTCGCAACCGAAACGAAATCAACGGCCGCGTGCCTACGGCAGAGCTTCGGGCCGCGACAGCGAAAATCCGGCGTTCGAGCGCAGCGACAAGCCGGGGATCAGGGCCCGCCAGGCCGCCGCCAAGATGCTGGCTGCGGTTGTCGATCGCAAGACCTCGCTCGATGGCATGCTGGACGCGGAAAATGGCAACCCGGTCTATCGCGAACTGAACGAGGCCGATCGTGCCCTCGTCCGCGCGATCCTGAATTCGGCGCTCCGGCAATTGCCGCGCATCGAAGCGATGATCGCCTCCTTGCTGCAGACCCCGCTTCCCGAGGGCGCCCGCGCGCTCGATCATGTTCTGACGGTTGCCGCGGCGCAGATCCTCTATCTCGACATTCCTGACCATTCCGCCGTCGATCTGGCCGTCGAACAGGCGCAGATCGATCCGCGCAACCGGCGTTTTGCCAGCCTCGTCAATGCCGTGCTGCGCCGTCTTTCCCGCGAAAAACAGGCCCTGCTCGAAACCATCGGCGAAAACACCCCGGCAATCCCCGGCTGGTTTCACAAGCGCCTGGTCACCTATTACGGGGCCGAGGAGGCCGGCCGCATTGCCGCGGCTCTGCTTTCGCCCGCGGCGATCGATCTGACGGTCAAATCCGATGCGGCCGGCTGGGCCGAGAAGCTCAATGGTCGCGTCCTGCCGACGGGCTCGGTGCGTCTTGCCGGGTTTTCCGGCGCGGTGCCCGGTCTTTCCGGCTTCGAGGATGGCCAGTGGTGGGTGCAGGATGCCGCCGCCGCCCTTCCAGCCCGGCTGTTCGGGCAATTGTCCGGAAAGCGCGTCATCGATCTCTGTGCCGCACCGGGCGGAAAAACCGCCCAGTTGATCCTCGCCGGTGCCGAGGTGACGGCGCTCGACCAGTCGTCGAGCCGGTTGAAACGCCTGAAGTCCAATCTTGCCCGGCTCGGGCTGGAGGCGGGGACACAGGAAATCAACATGGCCGATTTCCGCACCGAAGACCTGTTCGACGCCGCCCTGCTAGATGCGCCCTGTTCCTCCACCGGCACGATCCGGCGCCATCCGGATGTGCTTTGGACCAAGGGGCCGGAAGACATCGAAAAGCTGGCCCTGCTGGAGGAAAAGCTGCTGCGCCACGCGCTGACGCTGGTGAAACCCGGCGGGCAGGTGGTCTTTTCCAATTGTTCGCTCGACAAGCGCGAAGGGGAAGAGGTCTCGGAACGAATCCTTGCCGAGGGCCATTGCGAACGCGTGTCCATTGATCCCAGTGCTTGGCCCGGGCTTGAGGAAGCGGTCACGCCGCTCGGCGAGTTCCGCACAACGCCGGCGATGATCCCGCCGCAGGATGGCTTTTCCGGTGGGCTCGACGGTTTCTATGCCGTCGTCCTTCGCCGTGTGGATTAGAGGGATAATGTCGCCATCAACAGGCCGTTTTTGTCGTTCAGCTGACGCTGTCCACGGTTTTTCCTGTTCAAACTGGTGTGATCTATAAAAGTTTAATGACTTTTCAGGCAGGATCATGGTCCTGATGTTCCCACATGCACAGCAGTCATTCCGGTGTGCCGATACGGCATGAGGCCTGGTCCGGAAGAGGGGAGTGAAACGGGCGTCGAATATGCGAATCTCCGATCGTCAAAGGCTGCTCTATCTGTATGTGCGTGAGGGTTGGCGCCGGTTCTCGCGCCGGCTTGCGCTTGGCCGCAGTTCAGCGCTGCGTTTTGCCGGCACCACGCCGGACCGGCTGATCGTCGCGCCGACGGATTTGCGCGCTGTCGATCCCTTTGTCGCGCAGGAAATCCTTGAAGGGCGTTTTCCGCTGGCTGGCCGGGTTCTCGAAACCGAAGGCGAATCGCCCTTTGAGATGGATCTTCCGTCGCGGGAGTTCGGCGTTCGTCTCCATTCCTTCGGCTGGGTGCGCCATATGCGCTCCGTCCGCCAGGAAGAGGCGCTCGGCCAGCTGCGCCATATCGTCAATGACTGGATCGTCACGCATGGCCGCGTCATCGGTGGCATGGCCTGGGATGTCGATATCATCGCCCAGCGGATGATTTCCTGGCTGTCCCATTCGCCGATCATCCTACGCGATGCCGAACATGCCTTCTATCGGCGTTTCCTCAAGAGCCTTGCCTTCCAGTTGCGATATCTCCGGCATGTCGCCGATACCACCGCAGATGGCGAGGCACGGCTGAAAACCCGGATCGCCCTTGCCATGGCCTCGGTCGCCATGCCGGCCTCGACTTCCGCCATTCGTAAGGCGGCCCGCAATCTCGATCGGGAACTGGATCGGCAGATCCTGCCGGATGGCGGCCATGTCTCGCGCAATTCGCGTGTCGGGCTCGAACTCCTGTTCGATCTGCTGCCGCTGCGCCAGACCTATGTCAATCTCGGCCACGAACTCCCGGTCCGGCTCATTCCCTGCATCGACCGCATGTATCCGGCCCTGCGTTTCTTCCGCCACCAGGGGGGCGAACTCGCCCTGTTCAACGGCGCCACCTCGACGCTCGGCAACGAGCTGATGTCGGTGCTGCGCTATGACGAAACCGCCGGCATGCCCTTCAAGGCCCTGCCGCATCTCCAGTATCAGAGGCTTGCCACCGAAACCGTCGTGGTCATCGTCGATACCGGCATGCCGCTGTCGAGCGCATGGTCGCGCACGGCGCATGCTGGCTGCCTGTCGTTCGAGATGTCGTCCGGCCGCCACCGCTTCGTCATCAATTCCGGTTCGCCGAAATTCGCCGGCGACCGATTCCGCCAACTGGCGCGGCTGACGGCGGCGCATTCGACCGTCACCGTCGATGACCGCTCGTCGGCGCGGCTGTCGCAGTCGCGTTTTCTCGGTCCTATCGTCACCGGCGGCGTCTCAAGGGTTGCCGTGCGGCGCGAGGAACGGGCGGGCGAGCTTGATGCGGTCATTGCCAGCCATGATGGCTATGTCGAAAGCCTCGGCCTCGTCCATGAGCGCGATATCAGCCTCAACGGCCAGGGACGTATCGTGCGCGGCCGTGACCGGCTGCTGCAGCCGGATGGCAACGATCCGGCGCCCAGCCACACGGCCGTTGCGGTTGCGCGTTTCCATATCCATCCGGCCATCACCATTCGCCGCCATAGCGCACATGAGGCCTATCTGACGGCGCCCGACGGCGAGACCTGGCTGTTTACCTGCCGTGACGGCGAAATCGCGGTCGAGGAGGATATTTTCTTTGCCGACCCCTCGGGCGTGCGGCCCAGCGCGCAGATCGCCGTGAGTTTTCCTGTCGCGAGCCAACCCGAAATCCAGTGGGTTTTTTCCCGCGAGGGCTGATTTTTACCCGGTAAATCCGATGAGCGCAGCACGCCCGGTTTCTTCGGGCCGGAAGCTGTGCTAACGGCAGGCGGCCGGCGGATGTGAGAAACAGCCGGCGCTTTTTCTCTCCCGCGCTTTCCCGCCGCGTTTCTCCCGTGGCGTTTTCCAAGGAGCATGATGATGGCCGTCGCCTCGAAGAAAATCCCCGCCCCCGACCAGGTGACGATCCGCACCGCCCTCCTCTCCGTTTCCGACAAGACCGGCATCGTCGCGCTTGCCCGGGCGCTTCATGAAAAAGGTGTGCATCTGGTTTCTACCGGCGGCACGCACAAGGCGCTTGCCGATGCCGGCCTGCCGGTCACCGACGTGTCCGAAATCACCGGCTTTCCGGAAGTGATGGACGGTCGCGTCAAGACCCTGCATCCGGGCGTCCATGGCGGCCTCCTCGCCATCCGCGACGATGAAGACCATGTCCAGGCGATGACCACTCATGGCATTACCGGCATCGATCTGGCGGTCATCAACCTCTACCCCTTCGAGGAGGTCCGCGCCAAAGGCGGCGATTATCCGACCACGGTCGAGAATATCGATATCGGCGGCCCGGCGATGATCCGCGCCTCGGCCAAGAACCATGCCTATGTCGCCATCGTCACCGATAGCGGCGATTATGACGCGCTTCTGGCCGAACTCGGCGACGGTGCCGCCACCTCCTTTGCCTTCCGCCAGCGCCTTGCGGCCCGCGCCTATGCCCGTACGGCCGCCTATGATACCACCATTTCCGGCTGGTTCGCGGAGGTTCTCGACACGCCGATGCCGCGCCACCGCACCATTGGCGGCGTGCTCAAGGAAGAAATGCGCTATGGCGAGAATCCGCATCAGAAAGCCGGATTCTATCTCACCGGTGAAGATCGCCCGGGCGTCGCCACCGCCACCCTGCTGCAGGGCAAGCAGCTTTCCTACAACAATATCAACGATACCGACGCGGCCTTTGAACTGGTCGCAGAATTCCCTCCGCAGGCATTGCCGGCCTGCGCCATCATCAAGCATGCCAATCCCTGCGGTGTCGCCACCGGGCCGACACTGCTGGAAGCCTATGAGCGCGCCCTTGCCTGCGATTCGACCTCGGCCTTCGGCGGCATCATCGCGCTCAACGGCGAACTGGACGGCGCCACCGCGCAGGAGATCGTCAAGCTCTTCACCGAAGTGATCATCGCCCCCTCGGTCACCGACGAGGCCAAGGCGATCATCGCCGCCAAGCCCAATCTGCGTCTGCTCGTCACCGGCGCCCTGCCCGATCCGCGCGTGCCCGGCCTCTCGGCCAAGACCGTCGCCGGAGGCATGCTGGTCCAGCAACGCGACAATGGCATGGTCGAGGACCTGGACCTGAAGGTCGTCAGCCGGCGCGCGCCGACGCCGCAGGAGCTGGAAGACATGAAATTCGCCTTCAAGGTGGCCAAGCATGTGAAGTCGAATGCGGTCGTCTATGCCAAGGACGGCCAGACCGTCGGCATTGGCGCCGGCCAGATGAGCCGGGTGGATTCCGCCCGCATCGCCGGCCTGAAGGCCGAGGAAGCGGCAAGGGTGCTCGGTCTTCCGGCGCCGCTCACAAAGGGTTCCGCCGTCGCCTCCGAGGCCTTCCTGCCCTTTGCCGATGGTCTCCTGTCGATGATCGCGGCCGGCGCCACCGCCGTCATTCAGCCGGGCGGCTCGATGCGCGACGCCGAAGTCATCGCCGCCGCCGACGAAGCCGGCGTCGCCATGGTCTTCACCGGAATGCGGCATTTCCGGCATTGAGCTTCTTGTTGGAAGCCGGCGGTTCTCCACGGCTTTCCGACCGGAAGTGCCTTGCTAAATATTGCTTCCTGAGCTGTCGCTGCTCTCCCTCCGTCATGGTCGGGCTCGACCCGACCATCCACGACCCATCCGCTCTACTTTGCCGGATAAGGGGTCCGCAGAAGGATTGCCAGCCCCACAGCCAGGAATACCACCAGCGCCATCATTCCGATGCGGGCTGAGCCGGTGGCAAGGGTGACGGTGGCGACGGAGGCGGGGGCCAGGAAAGTGGTGGCGCGGCCTGAAAAGGCATAGAGCCCGAAATAGCGCCCCGCCTCCTCGGCGCTGACGCTGCGGGCGAGATAGGAGCGCGAGGAGGCCTGCACCGGCCCGAAGGCGATGCCGACCAGCAGCCCGAAGACGATATAGGCCTTTTCCGCGGCGGTGCCGAAAAGCCCGCCGGAATCGGTGACAGACAGCGGCAGAAGGCCGAACAGCGTATAGCCGGGGCCGGTGGAAACGATGCCGAGTGTCGCGATCGTCAGGCAGACCAGGCTGGCGGTGACGATGGTCTTGGAGCCGAGTTTCGCATCGAGCCGGCTGGCATAGAGGCAGCCGCCGATCGCCACGACGTTCAAGATGATCCCGTAGACCCCGAGTTCGACCGTCTGCCAGGCGAACATGCTGGCCGCAAACGTGCCGCCGAGCGCCAGGAGGCCGTTGACGCCATCCTGGAAGATCATCCGCGCTACGAGAAACCGCAATATGCCGGTCCGGTGCTTCAATTCGCCGATCGTCTGGCGCAGTTCGGAAAGGCCGTTGCGCACTGCCGTGGCCGCCGGTAGCGAGATCCGGCGCGCATCGGGCGTAAACAGGAACATCGGCAGGATGAAGACGAGATACCAGAGCGCAGAGATCGGCCCGGTGACGCGGGCATCGGCGCCGGTGGCCGGATCGAGGCCGAACAGTGGATCGAGCCCGAGAATTGTTTTGCCGGATTCGGGGCTCGCGGCCAGAAGTGCCACGACGGCGATCAGCACGATCATGCCGCCGAGATAGCCGAGCCCCCAGGCAATATTGGAAATCCGGCCGATCTCCTCCTCCGGCACCAGCCGCGGCATCATCGAATCATTGAAAACGATCGAGAATTCCGCCGCGATCGAGGCAAGGATGACAAGCACGAAGGGATAGATCAGCGGCGATCCGGGCATGGCAAACCACAGCAGGGCCAGCGAAACCACCTTGATCACGGCAAAGAAGGCGATCCAGGGCTTGCGGGCGCCGGTGGCGTCGGCGATCGAGCCGAGTACCGGCGAAAGCACCGCGATGACGATGCCGGAAATGGTCAGCGTATAGCCCCACATGGCCTGGCCATGGGCCGGGTCCTCGGCAAGACGGGAGACGAAATAGGGGCCGAAGATGAAGGTGATGATCACCGTGAAGAAGGGCTGGGCGGCCCAATCGAACAGCATCCAGCCGGCAAGGCCGGCACGCGTCACCCGGGGGGCCGCGTCGGCCCCCGCCCTTGCCGTCATGCCGCTCACTCGCCTCTCCCAGGTCGCGCCCCCGCCGGGGCCGACAGTGTCACCTCATCCGGTTATGCGCAAGATCGCTGAGCAGCCCCGCGGCCACCGTGATCTTGGCAAGGGTCGTTTCGCCCTTTTCCGTCAACAGGGTCAGCTGGTCGCTTACCCGGGAAATCCGGCTCCGGTCGCTGTCCTGCCAGGCACTGACCGGATTGCGCTCGTCCTTGTTGCCTGTGAGCGCCGCAATGGTGATGTCCTTGCGCGCGGTCGCGATGTCGTTGATGCTGCGCGAAAGGGCCATCGCCTCATATTGCTCGGTGGCCGAAACGCGCTCGGCGGCGGCAAGCAGCTTGGCGATCCGGAGATTCTGCGTCACGCCGAAATAGCTCTGCGCGGTGCGCGTCAGCGTCACGCCGGTATCGTCGGCGATCTGTATGATTTCCGGCACGAAGGTCATCACGGCGAGAGCGGCGATCTCCTCGGCAAGCGCTGCCGGCACGCCGCGCTCGATGAAATAGGCCGCCGTTTGCCGCACATCCGCCGTGGCATCCGCTGGGATGGAGCTTTGCAGGGCGGATTTAAGCTTCTGCAGGGCCTCCCGCAGCCGCTCGATCGCTTCCTTGAGCGGCGTCTGCATCGCCTTGGTCCTGAGCGTCCGTTCGGTGACGATCGCGAAGATGCGCGCGACCTCCTGGTAGAGCTCGTTCTGCACTGCGCCGCTGATGACGTTGTCGAGCGCATCGATCTCGCCGAAGACGCGCTTCAAATCGTAGCCGTCGCGCGCCAGCACCGCGGCCTTCACCACATCGGCCGGCATGAAACCCGTCTGGTCGATCAGCGTGCTGACGAAGGCCGGCCCGCCGCGATTGATCGTGTCATTGGCAAGCACCGTGGCGATGATGTCGCGGCGCAGGCGATGGCTGTCGATATCGGCCGCATGGGCCTTGTGCATCCGGGCCGGGAAATAATTGCGCAGCGTCGTCAGGAAATAGGGATCGTCCGGCAGGTCGCTGGCAACGATCTCGTCGGAGAGGACGAGCTTGGAATAGGAGAGCAGCACGCCGATCTCTGCGCGGGTCAGCGGCTTGCCGTTCTGGTAGCGCTCGCTGAGCGCCTGATCGGTCGGCAGCACTTCCACCTTGCGGTTCAGGTGCCCTTCCGCCTCCAGTCGCGTCATCAGCCGGGCCAGCGGCGTGCGGTTGCCGGCACCGAGCATTTCGGTGAGCGAGATCGCCAGCGATTGCTCGTAATTGTTCCGGAGCACCAGCGCCGCCACCTCGTCGGTCATCGAGGCCAGCAGCGTATTGCGCTTGGCGCGCGTCAGCCGGCCGTCGCGCATCGCCGAAGCCAGCGCGATCTTGATGTTGACCTCGACGTCGGAGGAATTGACGCCGGCCGAATTGTCGATGGCGTCGGAGTTGCAGCGGCCTCCCTTCAGGCCGTAGGCAATGCGGGCGCGCTGGGTGACGCCCAGATTGGCGCCTTCGCCGATCACCCTTGCGCCCACCTCCTCGGCGGTGATGCGGATTGCGTCATTGGCACGGTCGCCCACATCGGCATCGGTTTCGCCGGCGGCGCGGATATAGGTGCCAATGCCGCCGAACCACAGAAGATCGACGGGGCTTCTGAGGATCGCAGACATGATCTCGAAAGGCGTCGCATGGCTCTTGTCGAGACCGATCGCCGCCATGGCCTGCGGCGTCAGGGTCACGGATTTTTCGCTCCGCGGAATGATCATCGCGCCCGCCGATAGCGTCGAGCGGTCATAATCCTGCCAGCTGGAGCGCGGCAGGTCGAACAGGCGCCGGCGCTCGGCAAAGGATCGTTCGATATCCGGATCGGGATCGATGAAGATGTCGCGATGGTCGAAGGCGGCGATCAGCCGGATCTTTTCCGACAGCAGCATGCCATTGCCGAAGACGTCGCCCGACATGTCGCCGACGCCGGCGACGGTGAACGGCGTCGTCTGGATGTCGACGTCCATTTCGCGGAAATGTCGCTTGACGGTTTCCCAGGCGCCGCGTGCGGTAATGCCCATCTTCTTGTGGTCGTAGCCGGCCGAACCGCCGGAGGCGAAGGCGTCGTCCAGCCAGAAATCCGCCTCCTGGGCCAGCGCATTGGCCGTATCGGAGAAGGTCGCCGTGCCCTTGTCAGCGGCGACGACGAAATAGGGATCGTCCCCGTCGAGCCGCAGCGTATCGGCCGGCGGAACCACGTCCTGGCCGACGATGTTGTCGGTAATCGACAAGAGGGTGCGGATGAAGGTCTTGTAGGCCTCGGAACCGGCCTTGAAGATCGCGTCGCGCGTGCCGCCCACCGGCAATTGCTTGGGGTAGAAGCCGCCCTTGGCGCCGACGGGCACGATGACGGCATTCTTCACCTGTTGCGCCTTGACGAGGCCGAGCACTTCGGTGCGGTAGTCCTGCGCCCGGTCCGACCAGCGAAGCCCGCCCCGAGCCACCTTGCCGAAGCGCAGGTGAACGCCCTCGACCTCGGTGCCGTAGACGAAGATTTCCCTGAAGGGACGCGGCTCGGGCAGGCCGTCGAGAAGTTTCGGATCGAGCTTGAAGGCAAGCATCGGCTTGGGTTTGCCGCTGGCGTCGCGCTGGAAATAATTGGTGCGCAGCGTCGCCTCGACGGCGTTGACGTAGCGGCGCAGGATCTGGTCCTCGTCAAGGCTGGGCACGGCGTTCAGCGCGCCCTCGATGCCCGCCTTGAGCGCGGCCATGCGCTTGCCCTTGGGCTTGTCGTCCAGCGCCGGGTCCATGCGGGTGACGAACAGCCGGAAAATATCGCCGGCAATGGCCGGATATTTGTTCAGCGTATCGGCAAGATAGCCCTGCGAATAGGTGATGCCGGTCTGGCGCAGATAGCGGGCATAGGCGCGCAGCACCGTCACCTCGCGGGCCGAAAGGCCGCAGAGCAGGATCAGCCGGTTGAAACTGTCGTCCTCGATCAGGCCGTTCCAAGCGGCCAGATAGGCCTCTTCCAGCATGGGGCCGCTCTTCGCCAGATTCAGCGCCTGACCATCGCGGTGGATCAGTTCCATGTCGTGCAGCACCACCAGCCTCTCGCCGCGGGCCTTGTCGATGACGACGATATCATGCGTCTGTTCGCTGATCACCCGGAAGCCGAGATTCTCGAGAAGCGGCACGCGGTGCGACAGGGACACCGGCTCGCCGGCGTGGAAAATCTTCAGTTCCAGCGATTCCGGTCCCTTGCCCGGCTTCTGGTAGAAGGCGATGCGGATCGGATCATCCGGCGCGCAGGCCGCGATATCGGCGAGGTCGGCATAAGCCTCCGCCGGCGTGAAGTCTGCCTGATAGGCCCCGTTGACACGGATTTCCACCCCGTCCTGGCGGGCGAGAAGATCGAAGCGGTCGCTCCAACGGGTGACGATGTCGCGCACCGCCTCCTCCATCTTCGCCTGGGCCATGCGCGGCGTCTTGCCGCCCGAGCGGCCGATGATGAAATGCACCCGCGCCAGCCCGCCTTCCGGGAAGGCCGGATAATAGGCCGAAACCCGCCCGTCATAGATGGTCTTAAGATAGGTGCCGATCTTTTCGCGCACGTCGGAATCGTACTGTTCGCGCGGAACATAGACGATGACGGAGACGAAGCGGTCGAAATGGTCGATGCGCGGCAGGACGCGGATGCGCGGCCGGTCGGCAAGCTCGTTGATCTGCTCGCAGAAGCTCGCCAGCAGCTTGACGTCGATCTGGAACAGGTCGTCGCGCGGATAATATTCCAGCGTATTGGTCAGCATCTTGCCGGAATGGCTCTGCGGATCGAAGCCGAACTGGTCGACGATCTTCTCCACCTTGGAGCGCAGCAGCGGAATCTCGGCTGCAGGCCGCGTATAGGCGGTGGAGGTGAACAGGCCGACAATGCGCAGCTCGCCTGTCACATTGCCGTTCGCATCGAAACGCTTGACGCCGATATAATCCATATAGGCGCGGCGATGGACGACGGATTTGACATTGGCCTTGGTGATGATCAGGAAATCCGGCCCGTCGAGGAAAGCGAGGATTTCCGGCGTCGTCAGCACCGCATCCTTGCCCTGGCGTAGCACGCGCACGTCCGGATCGGAGAGAATGCCGAGCCCCCGGCCCTCGCCGCGCTCGACCACGGCATTCTCGCCCTCGCCGGAATAGGTATATTCGCGCATGCCGAGGAAGGTGAAATTATTGTCCCGCAGCCAGCGCAGGAAGGCCAGCGCCTCGTCGCGATCATGCCTGCGGCGCGCCGGGCCGTTGGCCTCGAGCTCGGCCATTGCCTGGTCGAGCAGCTCGGTCATCGGACGCCAGTCACCGACCGCCAGGTGAACCTGCGACAGCACGGTGCCGATCCGCTCCTTCAGGTCCTCCGCCTGGCTGTCCGTCAATCTCGGCAGGTGGATTTGGATATGGCTGACCCGCGTCGCCGGGTCGCTCTTTTCCTCCGGATCGAAAAGCTTAGCCGGCTTACCCGGTTCGAGCACGAGGATCGGATGCACCGCCAGATGGATGTCCCGATAGGTGCCGGTCACCTCGCCCATTACCGAATCGTAGAGGAACGGCATGTTGCGGTCGGTCACCGCCAGGATCGAAACCTCGGCGCCGCCGGGTGCGATGCCATCGACGGTCTCGACGGTGATCGTCGGACGCTCCGTTGCCTGGCGGCCGATCTCCTTCAAGGCATGTGCCGCGGTCAACGCCAGCATGTCGGGCGTATAATTGCCGAGGTCGTCAGGGCTCGCCCGACGGAAAAGCGCATCCGGTGAGAGGATGGCAATATCCAGCGCCTTGGCTGCCTCCATCACATCCGCATGCCGATCCCGTTTCGGATTGTATTTCGCGCCCATGGCCGTTTTCTCCTGCCGTCAACGATTTGATCGAACCTAGCAGAAGAAAAGTGGTTGGCGATTGAAATCGTGGCCGTTTTCGGCATTCTTTGGCGAATTTCGGAATGATTTCATGAAAGTTTCAGCCAAGAAGCGTCGGTTTTGCAATTCAATCGGTTCAAGTGCATCTTTGCTCCGGTCGCGAAATTTGCCGCCGCGATGCCGCCGGCCGCAGTTGACAGGCGCATGATTGTCGGGCGATCAGAAGATCGTCAAAACTACGGAAAAACCCATGTCCGAGAGTGCCGCCGGCGCCGTCATCGTTATTTCGAGCCATGTGATTCGCGGCTCGGTCGGCAATCGGGCGGCTGTTTTTGCATTGGAGACGCTCGGCTATCCGGTCTGGGCATTGCCGACGGTGATCCTGCCCTGGCATCCCGGCCATGGCCGCGCCACGCGGGTGACGCTCGGCGAAGACGATTTCGATAGTCTGATCGACGATCTGATCCGTTCCCCCTTCGTCGGCGAGGTACGCGCCGTGCTCACCGGCTATCTCGGCTCTGCCCGTCAGGCGGACGGCGTGGCGCGGCTGGTGGAAGCGCTGCGGGACAAGAATCCCGATCTCTTCTACGCCTGCGATCCGGTCATGGGCGATGCCGGCGGTCTTTACGTGCCGGAGGAAACGGCGATTGCCATGCGCGACCGGCTTTTGCCGCTCGCTTCGCTTGCCACGCCGAACCGGTTCGAGCTTTCCTGGCTCTGCGGCGTGGCGCTTGAGAGCAATGCCGCCATTCTGGAAGCGGCCCTTTCGCTCGGGCCGTCCCGCATGCTCGTCACCTCGGCGCTGGCGATGATGCAGGGCAGCACCGGCAATCTCTATCTTTCCGGAAACACTGCGCTTCTGGCCGAGCACCGGCTGATCGACAACCCGCCGAACGGCACCGGCGACCTCCTGGCAGCGCTTTTCCTTGCCCGGATTCTTGAAGGGCTGGACGAGGAGCGCGCCTTGCAGCTTGCGACCGCAAGCGTCTTCGAGATCATTGCCCGCTCCACGCGGCGCGGCGCCGATGAATTGACGCTCGAGCGCGATGCCGCAAGCCTTGCCAGCCCGATGGCCCTGGTCCAGATGCGCCGCCTGCTGCATCCGGGCCAGAAACGACGGCGATGATGCCATCCGCCTCCATGTAATCCTTGCATCGACCCGTTGCCTGCGCATAAACCGGATCGACACGCTCAAGACCGGCGGCGGATTTGCGCCGAGATCTTTGCCCGGCGCGGCACGCGCGAATTTAAGGCCAATGAAATTTAACGCCAATGAACTTGAAGAGACGGAGTACAGAGCAGATGCAGCGCTTTCCGGACTATTTGCTGAAGGGCTACAATAATTTCATGAGCGGCCGCTTCAACGAGCAGCAGCAACGTTACAAGGCGCTCGCTGAAACCGGCCAGAAACCCCGGACGATGGTGATCGCCTGTTGCGACAGCCGCGCGGCGCCCGAGACGATCTTCGACAGCGGTCCGGGAGAACTCTTCGTGGTCCGCAACGTCGCCAATATGATGCCGCCCTATCAGCCGGACGGGCATTATCACTCCACCTCCTCGGCGCTTGAATTCGCCGTCCAGGTCCTAAGGGTCAGCGATATCGTCGTCATGGGCCACGGCCGTTGCGGCGGCATCAAGGCGGCGCTCGATCCCGATGCCGAGCCGCTGTCGCCGGGCGATTTTATCGGCCGCTGGATGAACCTCCTGAAACCCGCCGCCGAGCAGATTCTCAACAATGACCTGCTCACCGCCGGCGAACGCCAGCGCGCGCTGGAACGCGTCTCGATCCGCAATTCGCTCGCCAATCTGCGCACCTTCCCCTGCGTCAAGATCCTCGAGGACAAGGGCAAGCTGCAGCTCCACGGCGCCTGGTTCGATATTTCCACCGGCGAGCTTTGGATCATGGACACCAAGTCGGGAGACTTCCTGCGGCCGAACGAGTAACAGCCCGGTAGCTCCGCCTATCACCACGTCCACGCCAGCGTTCTCCAACCGCAGTGTTTGGCTGGATCCTCGGGTCAAGCCCGAGGATGACGGAGTGTGGGAGATACTCCTTTCAAATGCTTACGATTGGCGAAGAGGCAAAATTCTCGGCGTCCCGCTGGTAGGCCGCGCGTTAGCCCTATATTGGCAACCGCAATCGCAGTTGAGCCCGCCTCATCTTCCGGCCGGTAACCGTCTTTCCCCGTCGGCCTTCTTCCCCGGATCATCCTCGGGCTCGACCCGAGGATCCATGCGCCACCCGCCAAACGTCCCGCACGCAACAAAAAATCCGCAGCCCGGTTTCCTGGACTGCGGACGATATCATGCCGAAAAGGCAGGCCTATCAGCCGCCGTCGATTTCCGCGCCGATGATGGCGATGGCCTGCTGGTAGACGCTGGCGGCGTTCCAGCCCCTGATGGCGTTGAAATTTCCCTCGCCCTGCTGGTATCCGCCCCCGGCGCTCCAGCCGTGGCCGCGCAGGAAGTTGGCGGTCGAGGCCAGCGCATCGGCCTTGGAGCGAACCATGTCGATATGGCCGTTGCCGTCGCCATCGACGCCGAATTTCAGCACATTGGCCGGCAGGAACTGGGTCTGGCCGATTTCACCATGCGCAGCACCCCGCGCATCGGGGCTGAGATCGCCGCGCTGCACCAGTTCGAGCGCCGCATAAAGCTGGTTGGTGAAATAGTCGGACCGGCGGCAGTCATAGGCGAGCGTCGAGACGGCCGAGAGCGTATGTTCCTTGCCGAGGAAGCCGCCGAAGCCGGTTTCCATGCCCCAGATCGCCAAAAGCGGGCCGGCGGGCACGCCGTAGCGGCTCTCGATGGACTTGAGCAGCGAGGCGTTCTGCGCCTTCAGCTTCTTGCCGCGCGAAATGATCGTCTGGCCGCCGCGCTTCTGCATGAACTGGTCGAGCGACAGCTTGAAGCTCTTCTGGCCGCGGTCGGCGCGGATCGTCGCCTTGTTGTAGCGCACATTGGCAAACGCCTTGTTGAGCGCCGAGGGA
Source organism: Rhizobium sp. Root482 (assembly GCF_001426565.1). Lineage (GTDB taxonomy): Bacteria > Pseudomonadota > Alphaproteobacteria > Rhizobiales > Rhizobiaceae > Pararhizobium. The sequence goes on from NZ_LMFA01000004.1 coordinate 114,538, forward strand.
CTGATGCCGCGGCCGGCGGCCTCGCCCTTGAATCCCTCGACCCAGGCCTCGAAGCCCGCCGATGTATTGCCGCATTGCGCGGCAGATGCCTGCGCCGGCAGGATGGCCGCTGCAACGAGTGCCGTGAAACCTGCCAGTACGCACTTTGCCTTGTGCATGGAAAACCCCGATTGCCTGAATCCAAAAAATAATGTCCGCAAAATGCCAGTCTTTGCGGGTTCTGTCACGAGGGTGGAACAGGAAGGAAAGCCCATTTCACGTGAATCCTCCGCCGAAGTCCGCTACCGCCTTATGCCGTATGAAGAAGCCCCGCAGACCATATCACGGTTCATGCGGGGCTTTTATTGGTTAAAACTTTATATTTTCTGTCGCTTTTCAGATTTTCGCTCAGGCTGCCTGTTTCTTGGCGGTGATCAGGCCACGATTGACGAGAAGCTCGGCGATCTGGATGGCGTTGAGGGCGGCTCCCTTGCGCAGATTGTCGGAGACGACCCAAATATTGAGGCCATTCTCAACCGTCGCGTCTTCGCGGATGCGGGAAATATAGGTCGCGTCCTCGCCGGCGCTTTCGTAGGGCGTGATGTAGCCGCCGTTTTCATGCTTGTCGATGACCAGGCAACCCGGCGCCTCGCGCAGGATGTCGCGGGCCTGGTCGGCGGTGATCTCGTTTTCGAATTCGATGTTGATCGCTTCCGAATGACCGATGAAGACCGGAACGCGCACGGCCGTGCAGGTCAGCTTGATCTTCGGATCGAGGATCTTCTTGGTTTCGGCCATCACCTTCCACTCTTCCTTCGTGTAGCCGTCTTCCATGAAGCTATCGATATGGGGGATGACGTTGAAGGCGATGCGCTTGGTGAACTTCTTGCTCTCCATCGGATCGGCAACGAAGACGGCGCGGGTCTGGTTGAACAATTCGTCCATGCCGTCCTTGCCGGCGCCGGAAACCGATTGATAGGTCGAGACGACGACGCGCTTGATTTTGGCGAAGTCGTGCAGCGGCTTCAGGGCGACGACGAGCTGGGCCGTCGAGCAGTTCGGATTGGCGATGATGTTGCGCTTGGTGAATTGGGTAATGGCGTCGGGGTTCACTTCCGGAACCACCAGCGGCACGTCCTGGTCGTAGCGCCAGGCAGAGGAATTGTCGATGACGACGCAGCCCTGCGCGCCGATCTTCGGCGACCATTTCAGCGACACGGCGCCGCCGGCCGACATCAGGCAGATGTCCGTATCGGAAAAATCGTAGTTTTCGAGGTTCTTCACCTTCAGCGTCTTGTCGCCGAAGGAGACTTCCGTGCCCTGGCTGCGCGCCGAGGCGAGCGCCACCACTTCATCGACCGGGAAGCCGCGTTCGGAAAGGATGTTCAGCATTTCGCGGCCGACATTTCCGGTCGCGCCGGCGATGGCAATCTTGAAACCCATGTCTTTGCTCTCTTTCTGTCTCTCCGCGGTGCTGGGATGAGAAACCCGTCGGCCAAAGCGCGGGTTTCAGGTCCCCGGCCGTGCCGGGGAGAGAGCGGTGGCCAGAGACGTCAGACGGTTTTCGTCGTCGTTTTGGCCGTTGTTTTGGAAAGAATCGGGAAGGAACGCGCCCGCCCGGCAGCAAATGCCGGGGCGATGAGTGCAGCGATGGAGTAACCAGAACGGTGCATGTCGGTCCCTTTTCCGATGTTGCTCATACGCGGTTTTGCCGGCAAGTCAACAGAAAGCTTGATGTCCCGGCCGGCGCCGGCATCGCTCGACGGCGTGCAGCTCGTCCAAATCCCCTCCGGCGGTTCTCAGGCTTTCGGCGTCCCGTCGAAGCCGTTCTTCCGCCGTGGCCAGCCTTTTTCGTCCAGCCGGAACAGCCAGTTGCGCCCGGCAAAGAAAAAGGCGGTCATCAGCGCCGTCCACAGCCCCACCAGAAGACCGGCCGCCACATCGCTCGGATAATGGGCGCCGACGACGACGCGGCTGATGCCGATACTGAGAGCCCCGAGCGCAAAGACGATTCTCAGCCGCGGCGCGAGCATGGAAAAGGCCCCGAAGAAGGCGCCGACCGCCGCCGAATGGCCCGAGGGAAAACTCTGGAAAACCCAGTCATGGCCGGAAAGGAAGGAGATGCTGCGCGATCCGTATTCGGAAAACAGTTCCGGCCGCGCCCGGCCGATCACCAGTTTTGCCAGATGCACGACGATGCTGGCGCTGCCGATCGTCACGAGGAAATAAAGCGCCAGCCGCCAGGCCGTCCTGGTCTTGGATGAAAATCCGTCGCTGCGCGCCACCCGGTTGAGGATATAGGCGATGATGACGATCGAGCCGGAACCATAGATCATCCAGGCGAATGTGCCGAAATCGGTGATCCGCTGGTTGAACGTCACGATCCCGCCCGGCAGCCCCTGCGCCCATTGCGAAATCGTCCCGTCAAACGGAAGCAGGGCCGCCACGAGCAGGGCCGTCGCCACCAGAAGCCAGAGGGATGAGGAAAAGGGGCGGTTCATGGAGCGGTCTTTTCGGGCTGAATTCTCTGCATGTTCGGCATACCCAGTTCTCCGTCATCCTCGCCCTTGTGGCGGGAATCCAGTTCGCTCACGTCCGTGAGCGAGGACTCTTCCATGCGACGGACGTCGCATGGCTGGATTCCTGTGACGAGCACGGGAATGACGGAAGTGGAAAGAACCGTACATGGAAATCAGGTGTGAGCTTGCCGCGTTTATTCAACCCCACCAAACAAAAACGGCACCTGACGCACTTGACCGGAAACCGTTTTGGGATTCCCGATTGGGGAACGGGGATTTCGGCCCCCCCCTCTTCTCCCCGTCGGGGAGAAGGTGGCCCGAAGGGCCGGATGAGGGGGCCGAAGGCCACGAAACTATTGCGCCGAAGCCCCCTCATCGCCTCACTATGTTCGGCACTTCTCCCCGCTGGGGAGAAGAGGCAGTATCTCAGGCCGAAAGCGCCTTGAACTCGGCGAGGATCGCATCGCCCATTTCGGTGGTGCCGACCTGGCGGGCGCCGGGGGCCATGATGTCGCCGGTGCGGATGCCCTTGTCGAGCACGTTGGCGATCGCCTTTTCGAGATTGTCGGCTTCCGCGACCATGTTGAAGGAATAGCGCAGGCACATGGCAAAGGAGGCGATCATGGCGATCGGATTGGCGATCCCCTTGCCGGCAATGTCGGGAGCCGAGCCATGCACGGGCTCGTAGAGCGCCTTGCGCTTGCCGGTCTTGGCGTCCGGTGCGCCGAGCGAGGCCGATGGCAGCATGCCGAGCGAGCCGGTCAGCATCGCCGCCACGTCGGACAGCATGTCGCCGAACAGATTGTCGGTGACGATCACGTCGAACTGCTTGGGCGCCCGGACCAGCTGCATGCCGCCGGCATCTGCCAGCATGTGGTCGAGCGCGACGTCGGAATATTTCGCCTTGTGCGTCGCCGTCACCACCTGGTTCCAGAGCACGCCGGATTTCATCACATTGCGCTTTTCCATCGAGCAGACGCGGTTGCCGCGGGTGCGCGCCAGTTCGAAGGCGACGCCGGCGATGCGCTCGATCTCGTAGGTGTCGTAGACCTGCGTGTCGATGCCGCGCTTCTGGCCGTTGCCGAGATCGATGATTTCCTTGGGCTCGCCGAAATAGACGCCGCCCGTCAGCTCGCGCACGATCAGGATGTCGAGGCCTTCCACCAGTTCCGCCTTCAGCGAGGAGGCATCGGCAAGGGCCGGGTAGCAGATCGCCGGGCGCAGATTGGCAAAGAGCTCCAGGTCCTTCCTCAGCCGCAGCAGGCCGGCTTCCGGGCGCACTTCATAGGCAACATCATCCCATTTCGGGCCGCCGACGGCGCCGAACAACACCGCGTCGGCCGCCATCGCCTTTGCCATGTCCGCGTCGGAAATGGCCGCGCCATGGGCGTCATAGGCCGATCCGCCCACAAGCCCCTCGTCCGTGGTGAAACCGCCCGCCATCTCGGCATTCATATGGGCGATGATCTTGCGGACTTCCGCCATGGCTTCCGGGCCGATGCCGTCGCCGGGCAGGAGGAAAAGAGTGCGCGCTGTCATGAGGCATTCCTTTAAAGGCTGGCTGTTCATAGATATTGGCGCGTTCTTAACGCAACTTCCGTTCAAGGAAAATGCGGTTTCGGAAAGAATTGTGCGCGGGGAGCGTGGTTGCACCACAGTCGTCGGTCTCGCAGGCGCCTCTCGCCGGCCCCCGCTTCGCCACGCGCCGCGCCGCCGTTGTTGTAACGTCTGGGCGTGGATCCTCGGGTCGCGCCCGAGGATGACGGGTGGAGGGGACGGATTGCAAGCAAACAGCGGTCTTCCGTGCGGCAAAAGCTTTCGTCCAAGCCCCTTCCTGCAATGCTCCCCAGACGTCTCCAGTCCTCCCCAATCCTTCCGCGAACCCCCTCCATACCTCCCAAGCTCGTCATCCTCGGGCTTGACCCGAGGATCCACGCCAAGCCTCCTCCAGCTCCTGCGTTTCGGGCCGACCACCGCCTGGTTGGGAATGGCTCGGCACCCTCGCCTGGCCGTTGCCTTCTTCTGTGCGGGCCGTCCCGGTCTCCCTCTTCTCCCCAGCGGGGAGAAGGTGGCCCGAAGGGCCGGATGAGGGGGGCGAAGCCATTCGATAGGTCGGATGCCGCCCCCTCATCGCCTCGCCTGCGCTCGGCTCTTCTCCCCGCTGGGGAGAAGAGGAAACCGCCAAACTCAGTGCTTCAGGCGCGGTGGCTTCTCGCCCTCTCGCAAAAAAAATCATCCCCGTTTATCCCCGGCCTCTCCTGCTGTGTCAGGATGAAGTTGTTCTGTCACGGATACACCGCAAGACGTTTGCGGCGAGGCAGGGCTGGCGCTCCACGCAAAGCCTCGTGGTCTTCGATGAGAAGGCCGCGAACGTCAGGCGGACCGGAAGGAGAGCCCCCGGAAAATGGATCCCCCCTGTCCTTACGGGGCGGGCGTGNACGGATACACCGCAAGACGTTTGCGGCGAGGCAGGGCTGGCGCTCCACGCCAAGCCTCGTGGTCTTCGATGAGAAGGCCGCGAACGTCAGGCGGACCGGAAGGAGAGCCCCCGGAAAATGGATCCCCCCTGTCCTTACGGGGCGGGCGTGCCTGTGAGGCACACAGGCCGGGATGGGAAGCGTGATGCGCCGGTGCGTGTTTAGTACCGGCCGGAGAGCCGCATCACGACGATCGTCCCGGATCAGAGGATCCGGAGTCGGGGTCTGTAGGGGGGAAAGCCCCCGAGAGAACGTCAAACGGGGCGCTGGAAAGCGTCACTTGTATTTGTCTATTCGAGACGGTTTCCAGTGCCCCGTCCGATCTTCAAGACAAGGCCTGAAACCCCGGCGAGATCCGCGCGGGGAGGTTTTCCCATGCCGTCACGCCAGCAAAGGAACAGCCATGCCCTATGTGCCGCCCGTTTTCTCCGCCTCGAATGATGTTCTCCTGCGCGTCGTCGCAACCGCCTGGCGCAAACATCTCACCTGCCGGGTGCGCCGCTGCCGCCGTGAAAACTGCTGTACCGGCCGGAAGCACCTCTATGGAAGTCCCATGTGCATGACCACCATGCCGGAGAATGAAACCGAAGCCATGTTCGATTATTTTGCCACCACCAGCCAGGTTGCAACGCCCCAGCTTCTGGCCGCGTGTCTTGCCGAGGCAAAAACCGACGAGGAGCGCGCGGATATCGAATTCCGCCGCCAGGTCTTTCTCTATTATCATTCGGAACTGGCCTTCGCCGGGCTGGCCGAGCCTTTGGGATCGCCCTTCGTTGAGGACTGACCGCGAACGATGCTCTAGCCCTTGAAGGCGGTGACTTCGATCTCGATCAGCATTTCCGGCCGGATGAGGTCACAGACCACCATGGTCGCCGCCGGGCGGATATCGCCGAAGGCCTCGCCCAGGATCGGGAAGACCAGGTTGGCAAAGGCGGCATCGGTGACGTAATAATGATTGCGCACCACATGCCCGAGCGAAAACCCGGCCTCCGTCAGCGCCGCCTCGATGGTCTTCAGGCAGTTGCGGGCCTGTTCCTCCACCGTCTCCGGCATGGTCATCGTCGTGTAATCATAGCCGGTCGTGCCGGAGACGAAGCACCAGTCGCCGGCTACCAGTGCACGCGAATAGCCCGCCGTCCTTTCGAAGGGCGAGCCGGAAGAGATCCGTTTTCGCGGACCGGGCGTCACGCCTCAGGCCCAGGGATGGGATGCGGCATTGGCCTTTTCGAAACTGTCGATGGCGCTTGCCTTTTCCAGCGTCAGGCCGATGTCGTCGAGGCCGTTCAGCATGCAGTGGCGCTTGAACTCGTCGAGTTCGAAAGTGATCTTGCCGCCGTCCGGGCCGGTGATTTCCCGGGCTTCCAGATCGACCGTCAGGACGGCATTGGCGCCGCGCGAGGCGTCGTCCATCAGCTTTTCCAGGTCTTCAGGCGAAACGACCACCGGCAGGATGCCGTTCTTGAAACAGTTGTTGTAGAAAATATCGGCAAAAGAGGTGGAGATGACGCAGCGGATGCCAAAATCGAGCAGCGCCCAGGGCGCATGTTCGCGCGACGAGCCGCAGCCGAAATTATCGCCGGCGACAAGGATCTTGGCGTTCTTGTAGGCGGGCTTGTTGAGAACGAAGTCCTCGTTCACCGAGCCGTCTTCGTGATAGCGGGCCTCGGCGAAAAGCCCGGTGCCGAGTCCGGTGCGCTTGATCGTCTTCAGGTAATCCTTCGGAATGATCATATCCGTGTCGATATTGACGACGGGCAGGGGAGCGGCAACGCCGGTGAGCTTGACGAACTTGTCCATGGAAATGGCCTTCGATTGCAACGGAACGAAAATTTTTCCGCCCAGCGTGTAGAGCAATTTCACGCTGAAATGAAGGAAAATCTCGCCGGGATCGTCCCGAAAGGCCGGTCGCAGGCCTTAGAGGTCGATGATCGTGCCGCGTCTATCGTTCCAGATGCGCGGCTCGCGGGCTTTGTTCTGCGCCGAGCGATTGACTGTGGCGCGCACCGGCTTGGGCGAAAGCCGCGTTGAAAGCGCGCTGCTGAGCGCAAAAACGGCCGCGATGCCGGCAAGCGCCAGGCCGATCGAGGCGGTCAGGACCAGGGCCATCACCGCAAAGGCGATGCCTACCGTCGTCAGGAGGAGAGTACGAATGCCTTGCATGATCGTCACCTTTCTTTGCCTCATATGTGGGCCCGCCCGCTTTGGCTTACAAGACCCGGGGCAAGACCCGGACCCCGATTGCAGGTCTGCCTTGCGAAAGCGGCGAAAGCCGGGCAGAACACCGATATGATGTCATCTGCTGACCGCCATCCCGTCCGCCTGCGCCGTTCAGTGCTCTGTGTTCCGGCCGACAATCAACGCGCCCTTGCCAAGGTGGCTGGCCTTGCCTGCGATGCGGTGATCTACGATCTCGAGGATGCCGTCCTTCCCGACAACAAGATTTCGGCCCGCGAAGCCCTGAAAGCGCATCTGGCGCAAGGACGCCGGCCGGATGTCGAAACCATCATCCGCATCAACAGCCTTGCTTCCGGTCATAGTGAAGACGATCTCGCGGCGGTGCTGGAGATCGCCCCCGATGCGGTGCTGCTGCCCAAGGTGGATACGCCGCAGGATGTTCGCGCGGTCGCCGATTTTCTTACGGAAAGAGATGCCCCGGACGATATCCGGCTCTGGGCGATGATCGAGACGCCGCATGGCGTGCTCAATGCCGCCGCCATTGCCGAAACCGGCCGCACGCGGGGCGGCAGGCTCGATTGCCTGGTGCCGGGGCTGAACGATCTGCGCAAGGAAACCGGCGTGCCGGCCCTTGCCGGCCGCACCTATCTCGTGCCCTGGCTGATGCAGATCCTGCTTGCCGCGCGCAGCGCCGGCCTCGATATCATCGATGCGGTCTTCAACGATGTCAGGGATGCGGCGGGCTTCGAGGAGGAGTGCCGCCAGGGCCGTGCCATGGGGTTTGACGGCAAGATGCTGATCCACCCCGGCCAGATCGCCCCGGCCAACACCCATTTCGGCGTGGCGGATCTCGCCCTTGCCGAGGCCCGGTCGATCGTCCAAGCCTTTGCACAGGCGGGGAATGTGGATAAAGCCGTCATCAATCTCAATGGCCGCATGGTCGAACGGCTGCATCTCGAAGAGGCCGTCCGGCTTGTGGCCAGGGCCGATGCCATTCAACAAAAAGGAAAAGTCGCGTGAAACTCTACCGATTTCTGACAGCTCAGGACGATGCCAGCTTCTGCCACAAGGTCACGCTGGCCCTCAACAAGGGCTGGGAATTGCATGGCTCGCCGGCCTATACCTGGAACCAGGAAACCCGACTCCTGATGTGCGGCCAGGCCGTGGTCAAGGATGTCGAAGGCAAGGAATACACGCCCGACACCAAGCTGTCGGAGCACTGAGACCCGGACCCGGCTGGGGCCTCCCGGTCTCAGCCGCCCACATGTTCGACGCTGGCCTCGATCCGCTCCATGTCGTCGTCCGAAAGGCCGAAATGATGGCCGATCTCGTGGATTAGCACATGGGTGATGATATCGCCCAGGGTTTCCTCGTTTTCCGCCCAGTAATCGAGGATCGGCCGGCGGTAGAGAATAATCCGGTTGGGCATTTGCCCGTTTTCCATGCTGAAGCGCTCGCCAATGCCGCGCCCCTCGAACAGGCCGAGCAGGTCGAACGGCGTTTCCAGCGCCATGTCCTCGAAAATCTCGTCGTCCGGAAAATCGTCGATCTCGATGGTCAGGTCGATGGCCAGCGCCCTGAATTCATCCGGCAGGTGGCCATAGGCCTCCAGCGCCAGGGATTCAAAGGTGCTGATGGTCGGCGCGTGGCGTTCCCGCCAATCGTCGGTCTGGTCTATGCGGGCCATGGGCACTCCTTAACTGCCCCTTGATATAGTCAATTCCCCAACCTTTTTCGAGGGTTGAATTTGGATGCGGCCCGTCAAGGAATTAATTCTCAGAATTTGCCGTTGACTCTTTCCGGCACCTCTGGAATCAATAAGAACATAACAGGAACAATCAGCAATTGGAGTGACGTCATGGCGCAGACGCCCATGGCGCGCGAGCGGCTTTTTGCGCTGCGCGAACAGATAGCCAGACTGGAAGGCAGCCCGGTAGCCGCCGCCCATCGGGATGCGGCAGATGCCGAGGGTGGATTGAAGGGGGCCGGATTGGAGGGCGAAGGCGAAAGGCCCCGCCTGTCCTTCCAGGTTCCCCTCTTGGACGAGGCGCTGGATGGCGGCTTGCCGCTCGACGGCCTATCGGAACTGCGCTCGCCGAGCTTGCGCGACGCGGCGGCAACCGGCTTTGCGCTCGCCCTTGCCGCCCTGCTGCAGAACGGGGCGGCGGACAGGTCGCCGGTCCTGTGGATCAGCGACAGGGTCACAGCAATGGAACAGGGCCTTCCCTATGCGCTGGGCCTGAAGGATATCGGGCTTGAGCCGGCGCTTTTCCTTCATGCGGTCCCGCGCCGGCTGGAGGATGCCCTCTGGCTTGCGGAAAGCGCCATCGAAAGCGGTGCCTTCCTGGTCAGCATATTGGAGGTCAGGGGCAATCCCGCCCATTTCGGCCTGACCGAAAGCCGGCGATTGAGCCTGAGGGCAAAGGCGGCAGGGCGGCCGCTCCTCCTGTTGCGGCAAGCGGGAGAGGAGGAGGCGAGCAGCGCCGCCTACCGGCTCCTGGTCGAGCCGGCGCCCGCGACATCAAGATTTCTCCCGGACGGATCGATGCTTGGCGGCAGCATCGGCAATCCGGTCTTTCGTCTCACCCTGGAGAAGAGCCGAAACCCGGCCCCTCTCTCCCTTGCCCTCGAATGGAATCCCCATGACCGTCAGTTTCTCCTCGCCCGCGGCCCAGACGACATTCGGCTTGCGGACCCATTCGCAACGCATCCTGGCGCTCGTCTTCCCGCATCTTCCCACCGACCGGATTGCCCGCCGGCGATGGGGCCTGTCCTGGCGTTCGACCGGGCGTCCTGAGGCGCCACCGCTTGTCTGTTCCGCAAGGCTCGACAATGCCATGCGGCTGACGGCGCTCGACGAGATGGCCGAAACGCTCGGCCTCAGGAGAAACCAGGGCGTCGCCGAAGCGCGGGCCATGTATCCGGTTCTCGATGTCGTCGAGGAGGACCGGGACGCCGACCGGCGCCTGCTCGACGGTATCGCCGACTGGTGCGATCGCTATACGCCCCTGGTGGCGCTGAACGGTCCGGGCGGATTGTTTCTCGATATTACCGGCTGCGCCCATCTCTTCGGCGGCGAAAAGGCGCTGCTTGCCGATCTCCTGTCGCGCCTCTTCCAGATGGGGCTCGACGTGCGCGGCGCCATCTCCTCGGCGCCGGGTCTTTCCTTTGCGGCATCCCGTTTCGGCGAAGGCGGCGTCATTGCCGACGAGGATATGGAACGGGTGCTGGCGCCCCTGCCGGTGGCTTCATTGCGGCTGGAGGAAAACACCATCGCGGCGCTGCGCAAGCTCGGCATGAAACAGGTGGGCGATCTCATTCACGCACCCCGGGCGCCGCTCACGCGTCGTTTCGGGGCGCAGCTGCTGCTGCGGCTCGATCAGGCGCTCGGCCGCGACGAGGAGCCGGTTTCGCCGCGCCGGCCGGTCGCCAGCCTTTCGGCCGAGCGCCGCCTTGCCGAACCCGTCCAGTCGCAGGAGGACATTCTTGTCCTTACCGGGCAGATCGCCCTGTCGCTGAAAGCCGGCCTTGAGGAACGCGGCGCCGGCGGGCGGGTTTTCGAGCTTGTCCTGTTTAGGGTCGATGGTCGGGTCTTCCGCATTTCCGCCGGTGCCTCGCAGCCCCTGCGGGATGCCCGCCGCATCGCCGCGCTGTTTAACGAACGCCTGCAGGCCGTTCATGACGATCTGGATGCCGGCTATGGTTTCGAGATCCTGCGGCTAAATGTCGTGCGCCATGAGGCTTTCGAGGCCGCGCAGGAGGATTTTGATGGCGAGCGGCAAAACCAGGTTTCGCTCGCCGGCTTTGTCGATCGCGTCTCGGCCCGTCTCGGCGCCGACTGCCTGCAGGGGTTTCACTTGCGCGAGAGCCATGTGCCGGAGCGGGCGGTGACCGCGGCACCCGCCATCCATGCGCTGCCATCGGGAAAGACGTCGCCGGCGCGTGATGTCTTCCTGTCCCGCAGCGCGCGTCCCTTGCGGCTTTTTGCGCGGCCGGAGCCGGTGGAGGCGTCGCTGGCCGAAGTGCCGGACGGCCCGCCGGAAAGTTTTCGCTGGCGGCGCATGCTGCACCGGGTCTCCCGCAGCCAGGGGCCGGAACGGCTTGCCATGGAATGGTGGATCGACGGGGCTGACGCCCGCGCACGGGATTATTTTCGCATCGAGGATGCAAGCGGCCACCGCTTCTGGATCTATCGAGAGGGCTTCTACGGCCAGATGCCGCCGCCGCGCTGGTTCATGCACGGGGTCTTCGCATGAGTATGCACTCCCCCTTCTTCGAGATCGGCGCCAGGACGAATTTCTCCTTTCTGGAAGGGGCGTCGAAGCCGGCGGAGATGGTCGTCCAGGCATCGGCTCTGAAGCTTGCAGGCCTGGGCATCACTGATCGCAATTCGGTCGCGGGCGTGGTTCGGGCCCATGCGCAGATCCGGGACATGAAGAGCGCCTGCAAAAGAGCAGCGCAGGAAACCCGACCAATTCGCGAAAAGGGGAAAGAGGAAACGGTGCTTCTCGAGCCGGTTCCCTTCCAGCCTGGCGCACGACTGGTCTTTTCCGACGAAACTCCGGATATCCTCGCCTTCCCGCGAAACCGGAAAGGCTGGGGCCATCTCTGCCGCCTGCTCAGTGCCGGAAACCTGCGGGCGCAAAAAGGCGCATGCCTGCTCGGCGAGGCCGATCTTTTCGAATGGGGAGACGAGATGATGCTCGCCCTCCTCCCGTTTCCGGTCGATCATGCCGATGCGCGAAAAAAGCTGGAAGCCTTGAAAAATCTGGAGGATTGCCTGGGGCGCCTGCGCGGCCGTTTTGGCGAGGCATTCTATCTGGTGCTTTCGCCATCCTATGACGGCGGCGATGCCGAGCTGTTCGCCACCCTCTCCCTCCTCGCCGCCCGCAGCCGGGTGTCCCTCATCGCCAGCAACCAGCCGCTCTACCACCATCCGGCCCGTCGGCCGCTCGCCGATATCGTCACCGCCATTCGCGAGCATGTGACGATCGCCGAGGCCGGATTCCGGCTGGCGCCCAATGCAGAACGTTATCTCAAGCCCGGGCGTGAAATGGTGCGCCTGTTCCGGCACTATCCGGAAGCGGTCGCCAATACCGGGGCATTCTTCAAAAGCCTCGATTTTTCGCTGGATGAACTCCAGCACAATTATCCCGACGAAAGCGTCGAGGGAGAAGCATCAGTGGAATTGCTCGAGCGCCTGACCTGGGAAGGCGCGCGCAAACGGTTTGCAGACGGCATCCCGGACAAGATCGGGACGCAGATCGATTACGAATTGAAACTGATCCGTGAGAAGCAATATGCGCCCTATTTTCTCACGGTCTACAAGATCATTCAGCATGCCCGCTACGAGTTGAAGATACTCTGCCAGGGGCGCGGTTCAGCGGCAAATTCGGTCATCTGCTATTGCCTTGAAATCACCGAGGTCAATCCGGAGAAGAGCACGCTTCTGTTCGACCGGTTCCTGTCCATGGATCGCGACGAGCCGCCGGATATCGATGTCGATTTCGAGCATGACAGGCGCGAGGAGGTCATCCAGCATATTTACCGAACCTATGGCCGGGAACATGCCGGGTTGACGGCGGCGGTGACGAGCTATCGTGCCCGTTCCGCCGGCCGCGAGGTGGCCAAGGCCTTCGGCCTCTCGGAGGATGTGCAGTCGGCCCTTGCCAGCACGGTCTGGGGCTGGTCGTCCAAGGACCTGTCCGAACGCGAGGCAAGGGCGGCCGGGCTCGATCTTTCCGATCCGCTCACCCGCAATGTTCTTCACTATGCGAGCGAGCTCATGAGCTTTCCCCGGCATCTTACCCAGCATGTCGGCGGTTTCGTCATCACAAAGGACCGGCTCGACGAGGTGGTGCCGATCATGAACACGGCCATGCCGGACCGCTACATGATCGAGTGGGACAAGGACGATCTCGATACGCTCCGGATTCTGAAGATCGATATCCTGGCGCTCGGAATGCTGACCTGCTTGCGCAAGGCCTTTGCGCTTCTCGAAAGCCATTACGGCGTGGCAAGGACGCTGGCCGATCTCGGCAACAGGGACCACGAGGACGGCGAGCCGGTCTATGACATGATGTGCCGGGCCGATACGATCGGCGTGTTCCAGATCGAAAGTCGGGCGCAGATGAGCATGCTGCCGCGTCTTCGCCCTCGCGTCTTCTATGATCTGGTGATCGAGGTGGCGATCGTCCGGCCAGGACCCATCCAGGGAGACATGGTGCATCCCTATCTGAAGCGGCGCGAGCAATCCCGCCTCCCCGGCTTCAGGATCGACTATCCCAAGGACGAGATGATCCCTATCCTGGCGCGAACATTCGGCGTTCCGCTCTTTCAGGAACAGGCGATGCAGATCGCCATTACCGCCGCGAAATTTTCGCCGGCAAAGGCGGACCGCTTGCGGCGATCCATGGCGACCTTCAAGCGTTCCGGCAAGGTCAACACATTCAGGGAAGACATGGTCAACGGCATGATCGAAAACGGCTACACGCGCGAATTTGCCGAGCGCTGTTTCAAGCAGATCGAAGGTTTCGGCGAATACGGTTTCCCGGAAAGCCATGCCGCCTCCTTCGCGCTGCTCGTCTATGCCTCCAGCTGGGTCAAGGCCTATTATCCCGACGTGTTCTGCGCGGCGCTCCTGAATTCGCAGCCGATGGGTTTCTATGCGCCGGCCCAGCTGGTGCGGGATGCGCGCGAACACGGCGTCGAGATACGCCCCGTCGATATCAATTTTTCGCAATGGGATTGTCTTCTCGAGGATGCTCCGTTTCGTGAGGATGCGATCGACCGGCGGCATGAAGAAATGCGCGAAGTGATCCGAACGAAAAAGGCGGTGCGCCTCGGCTTCCGGCAGGTCAAGGGCCTGTCGGAGACCGACATGAACGAACTCGTTGCCCATCGCGGCGATGGCTACGGCTCGATGCGCGATCTCTGGCTGCGCTCGGGTCTGCAGAAATCAGCTATGGAGCGGCTGGCGGATGCCGATGCCTTCAGGTCGATCGGGCTGTCGCGGCGCGAGGCGCTCTGGGCGGTGCGGGCACTGGATGCCAGGAGCGCCGCGGAGATATTGCCCCTGTTCGAACGTGCCGGTCAGGCCGGTCTCCACGCCGATCTTAAGGCGGATCTCCAGGTCGAGCCGGAAACCCGCCTGCCGGAAATGCTGCCGGGCGAACAGGTGATCGAGGATTACCGCTCTCTTTCCCTGTCCTTGAAAGGACATCCGATCTCCTTCCTGCGCGAAGATTTTGCAAGAAGGAACATTCTTCGCAACGTCGACCTGCTCGCCGTAGCGAGCGGGCAAATGGTCACCATTGCCGGACTTGTGCTGGTGCGCCAGAGACCGGGCTCCGCCAAGGGCGTGATTTTCATGACGCTGGAAGACGAGACGGGCGTGGCCAATGCGATCGTCTGGAAGAAGGTTTTCGACCGGTACCGGTCCGTCGTCATGGGTGCCCGGCTGGTCAGGATAAGGGGAAAACTGCAAAGCCAGAACGGCGTGATCCATGTGGTTGCCGACGAGATCGAGGATATGACGCCGATGCTCGGTTTGCTCCAGCGCGAAACCTCGCGTTTTGCAGCCTGCGAGCGGGCGGACGAGGCCCTGCGCCCGACGGCCGATCATCGCCGTAAAAAGCCGGGTATTGCCCTGCCGGAGCATTTCCCGCCCGGCCCGATCGGTCAGGGCGAACTCATCGACACGGCAAGCGTCATGCCGAAAGGCCGGAATTTTCACTGAGTGGCAAGCGGCCGTCGCCTGAGGCGTGAAGAATATTTTCGTCTTGCGCATAGCTCAGATTCATCTAAAACACCGAAAAGTTTGCGACGTGAAATCACATCCATCATCTACAAGTTGAAGAAGAGGTTGTCTAATCGCATTCCGTTAGTCAATCTTGTCAGATACCGTGCATGATCGCCGTGTTGCCGAACATGCAGCGCGACGCAAATCGATCGGTGGTTCGACCCTCAGCGGTCATTTTTTGAGAGCGATCGGTGCTGGGGGCAGGGTTGTCTCCGCGGTCGATACCTGATCGCCGCATAACGGTATTCGCAGGTGGGATCTTCCTATGTTTAGAGCGCAGTCTCGAGCGAGCTGCAGCCTCTTGCATCGGAATGACCCAACCCACGTCCCCAGCAGGGACGCTCAGTGCCTCAATCGAATTGACGCGCTGAGAGGAAAGGCTGGCACTTCCTATGAAGGCGCGCCGGCCGATGCGTTGAACACTTCTCCTGTCTTGAGCATGCTATGCATGACGACTGCAAGTTTTCGGGCAACCGCCACCGCAGCGCGCTTGAAGCCCAACCGCTCACGCAGCTTGAGACCCCAGCTTTTGAGACTGCTCGTGTTCCTCGCGCTGGTTCTGGTGAGGATCACCGTCGCCGCTTCATAAAGCAGTCTTCGCATACGGTTGTCGCCTTTTCGCGAGATGCGGCCTCCATAATCGATCTCACCTGACTGGTAACGCCGCGTTGTCAGTCCGAGCCAGGCGCCAACCGAGCGTGACGTCCGAAAGTTCTCTGGGTCTTCAATTGCTGCGACGTAGGATACGGCCGTAACGGCGCCGACACCTGGGATCGTCATCAAAAGCCGCGTAGCCTGGCTTTCCCGCGCCGCTGCAAGCAACTGTCGACTTAGATCGGCCCCGCGCTTGCGGATGTCGCGCCACGCCTCAAGCAGAGGCAATAGAATCCGTGCCAGCTCATTATTCTCATCCAAGAGCCCCCTTACATTGCCTACAAACACCCGACCCGTTCCCTTGGGGACAATAAGACCAAACGTCTTCATCAAGCCGCGGATTTGGTTGCTGATCTGGGTGGAGATGCTCAGGAGCTGATCGCGAGCTGCAACCAATGTGCGTATCAGCATGGCGTCGAATGACTTTACCCTGACCGCCTTGTAGAAGCCGGCTTCAGCCAGATGGGCCAGGCCGTCTGCATCATTGGCATCGGTCTTGTTGAGCGTCTCATTCAATATCTTTTGCGCGTGCCGCGCTTCAATGCAGATCGCGGGCAACCCCGCGTTCGTCAGCCCATGGTAGAACCATGTCGCCAGGGGCCCTGTCTCGAAAACAACGCGCCTGGCGCACGGGGCGTGCTTGCGGATCATTTGCGCCAAGATCTTTGGGTCCGAAGGCCCCTTACCTCGCCAGATCCGTTTCCCGTCCTCTCGGATCGAAATCGCCGTCTCCTTCAGCGAAACATCAAGCCCTATGAACTGGTCCATGCTTGTCTCCATTCGATGTTTGGGCCCGGTCCCTCCCAGGCCGCCCGTTTTCCCTTGTCGGCGGAGGCGGCCGCCAGGCCAGCATCTTGAAAAGGGTCCAAACGATCGCGCCGCGATTACCCCATGTTTAGATGTCCCTGAATAAAAAAGTATATGTCGCCATGAGTGCGGATATTATCCATCCAGGCCATCTAAACATCATAAAGGAAGCGGTGAAACTTGGCG
>NZ_LMFA01000005.1 GCF_001426565.1 Rhizobium sp. Root482
TGTAGAAGGTCGCTTCGGATATTCCGTGCTTGCGGCAAACATCGGCCGTCCTCAGGCCGCTCTCCTGCTCTTTCAATATCCCGATGATCTGCTCGCCCGTGAACCGTGAATGCTTCATCCTGTCCGTCTCCTCAGTGTGACGGACTCTACCAAAATTTGGAGGAAGTTCAGGGGCTCAGGTCAATTACACCAAAGGTCGCCTGATCATGACGGCCCGGGTCCACACCCGAAATTACACCATCTTGACGGACGCTATCAAACTTCAGGTTATGCAGACACGACAAAAAGAAGGGCAACGAAGACAATCGCTACGCCGCCCTTCGCGCTTAACTACATAGATGCCTTGATCTTCCCGGCGGCCTCCGGGGTCACCCATCCGCGCCAGATCGCCTCGTGATGACGCAGGAACTCCAGCGCGCCATCGGCCCCGGTCGCCTGATTGTCCGTCATCCAGCTCAGCATTTTGCTGACCACATTATTGTGAAGCGCCCGCTTGCGCAGATAGTCGATCGTCGGACCGCCCTTCCTGAAGAACTCTCCGGAGACGGCCGTCTCGATCGTATCCGACGGCCAGTCGTTCGGCACAGGATCCGGACAATCGCCGACTGTGTTGCAGCGCGTCCATTCCTCCTGGTTGAACGGCGCACCATGACTGAGCTTCACCATCTTGTACTTGCCGAGCAGCGGTGTCGGCGCCCAGTAAAAGCCTACCCAGCCCTGTTCCTTCTCATAGGCACGCACGAGAACGGCATCGAGCGACGCGGCCGTGCCCGACGAGACCAGCTCGAAGCCGGCGGCTTCCGCCTTGTAGGCCTTGTAATACTGCGCGGTGATCAGCGTCGCCGCCCAGCCTTCAGGACCATTGTAGATCGCGCCCTTCGAGGCATCTTCCGGGGCGGGAAAAAGTTCGGGATGCTTCAGTACCTCGGGGATCGATGTGAGATTGGGGTATTTGTCGACCATATACTGCGGGACCCACCAGCCGAGCTGACCGCCATCCGGGAGGGAGTTGCCGAGCGAAACGATCTTGCCCTCCTCCTTGCCGCGCTTGAGGATGTCCGGCAGCAGCGCTATCCAGTTTTCCGGCGCAATGTCGGGCTCTCCCTTCTCCGCCATGGAGGTCATGCTCGGCACGAGATCGCCGGCGACCAGCGTGGCATTGCAGCCATAACCAGCTTCCAGAATGATCTTGTCGATGTTGGCCAGAAGCGTCGCCGATTGCCAGTTCATGTCAGCGATGGAAACGTCTCCGCAGTCGGCGGCCTGGACGCCGGCGGCTGCGAAGAGAAATGGCAGTGTCATCAGAATGCGTTTCATCGGTTCGTTCCCCTTTTTATAAACGTTGTACCGCAGGTGCCCCGGTCAAGGCGTGTAGACGACGAGTACGGTTGCCCCGGTCGCGCTGCCGGCCGTGTGGTTGGTACCGGCTTCGCGTAGAACGTAGTCGCCCGCATTGTAGGTGCGCATCTGATCGTAGAAGGTGCCATCCACCACGAAGATTTGTTCGGTTTGGTCGTGTGCGTGGCTTTCGGCATGGGCGCCGGCATCCACCTTCATCAGAAAAGTTTGCTCGCGCGCTTTCGGCCGGTCGTAGAGGCGCTTGAGCCAGAAGCCCTCACTGCCACCATATTCCCATTCCTGCTTGGATGTCTCGACAGTGTGGAAGGTGACTACGTCACCATCCTTCATTGCCGCCATGAAGATATCGGTCATGCGTTCGTCTCCTGTTTTCGCTCGTGGAATGAGGGCTTCGACAAGCGCATAGGTCAACGGCAGTAAATCTGCCGGCTTGCATAACACATCGTTATGCGTTTAGGTTTGCCGTCAGGAGCAACCCGCCGTGAGCACATTCAGACGCAACATCCCGTCGCTTTCCGCCCTCGTGACGCTGGAATCGGCCGCCCGTCACCTGAGTTTCACCGAGGCTGCGCGGGAGCTGAACGTTACCCAGCCCGCCGTCAGCCGACAGATCCGCGATCTCGAGAAAAGCCTCGGCTTTCCGCTCTTCGTGCGCCGCCACCGCGCGCTTGACCTGACGCCCAAGGGTAGGCAGATGGCCACGACACTGACTCAGTCAATCGAGCATATCGTCAGCACCTGGCAAGATATCCAGGGCAACACGACGCCCACGCAGCTGCATGTCTCCGCTTATGTCGCCTTTTCCAACCTTTGGCTTGCGCCGCGTCTTCCGCTTTTCCGCGTGGAAAATCCCGAACTCAGCGTATTCGTCGACACACAGGATCACGACCCGGACCTGCGCCGGACCGATTTCGACCTCGCGCTACGCTTCGGCGCCGGGCAATGGCCAGATGGCAAGGCGACCTTCCTGTTCCGCGACGAGATAGTCCCGGTGTGCAGCCCCGCCTATCTTGAGGACCTACCCAGGCTGACGCAGGCCGACGACCTCAAGCGTCACCGCATCATCGATTACAGCCGCGGCGGCCGCGCGTGGCAAGGCTGGGACGACTGGACGCAGTTTTCCTTCGGCTCTGTGGCCGAGGTGCGCGTTGATACCTATTACAGTTATTACATGGATGCCGTGACGGCGGCCGTAGAGGGGCAGGGCGTCGTGCTCGGCTGGAAGGCAATCATCGAGAAATATCTCGCAAGCGGCGCCCTCGTGCCCATCTCCGAAGCCGTCATGACCAGTGCCTCTGCGCACTACATCGTGACGCCGCGAGGCCGAAGAGATACTGAAGTTGTGACACGATTCTCGGCGTGGATTATGGAGGCGTGCTCGCGATACCAAGTTGATCGTTAAGCGAAAGCCCTTGAGATCGGCGTTGGTGCACGGATCGGGAACTGAACGGATGGGGATCTTTGAAACGGCTGACTATGGCGTGGCTGCCTTGGGGCGGACTGAATAGCTCCGAGTTTCGTAGCACCCTCGGGTTAGATTTTCTGCTGCTTCTCGAACTCGACGAGCGATAGCATTCCGTTTCTCACGTGCTTGCGCTTCGGGTTGTAGAACATTTCGATGTGGTCGAACACATCCTAGCGAGCTTCATCGCGTGAAGGATAGACCTGCGACGTATTCTCTCTCGCTTCAGAAGATTGAAGAAGCTCTCGGCCACCGCATTGTCATGGCAATTGCCGCGTCGGCTCATCGAGTGAATTGCCGGTCGAGCGTGTTGTCGATAGCGACAGCAGGCCTGCCGCCATAGATGCCGGGACGGCGTTTGTAGCCAATCTGCGCCTTGATCCCGGCAAGACGGGTCAGACGCGCAACCCGTTTCGGGCAGCACATCTCGCCCTGATCGAGAAGGTCGTCGTGCAGCTTGCGATAGCCGTAGACCTTGCCGCTCTCTTCCCATACCTTCAGGAGCAAATCGGTCTGTCGCTTGTCCTCGTTGGCTCGCTTGCTCAGGGGGTTCTTCAGCCAGGTGTAAAATCCACTCGGGTGAACCCGCAGAAGGCGGCACATCGTCCGCTTCGCTGAAATTCGATTTGCTCGCAATGCTCTTCCTGCCTCAAAATTAAGAAAGAAGACGTCTACAAATCTAGGGGCTATTCAGTCCATGTCGCTGACCTGGAGCCAGATGAAGACGGATCTTGATCCCAGGCGTTTCATCATCCGAACCGTGCCGGCGCTCCTGGCGAAGTTGAGCGCCTAGCAGGATTAGGTACCACCTTCGCGACGGCTACACCACGTGCTGCGACACGATCATCTAAAACGCGCGCCGGTACCGGATCACGTCATTTCCGGGTGACACGAGGTCCCATTGATGTAAGCTGAGGCCGAAAATAGCATTGCCTGTTTGATATAGCTGCGGCTTCGAAGGCTGGGTTCCGCCAGCAGGCAAGACATTTGTCGCCTTGAAATATTTACTGATTTTGAAATAGCCCGCAGCTTGATCAACCATGTCCCGACTGCCCGCCATCATATTTAGTCCGGCAAGGCTTGACCAGGCGCACTCTTCGCGAACAGACCCGTGCGCCCGCACGGGACAGGTATTTTGATGCGCTTCAGGGGACTTGCAAATGGTAAGACACTGGCTGATTCCGGCGGTACTGCTCTTCTCCACCGCTTTGACTGCAAGCCCTTCGCCAGCACAAGAGCAACCCAAACCCGCCGTCACTGTCGCAAAGCCGGTGGTTCGTGACGTCGTTGACCGGGACGAGTTTATCGGCCGATTCGCGCCGGTCGACGAAGTGACCCTGCGTTCGCGGGTCGGCGGATATCTCGACCAAATCGGCTTCACCGATGGTGCCATGGTGAAGAAGGGCGACGAGCTCTTCGTGATTGACCAGCGCCCGTTCCAGACCGCGCTGGATGTCGCCACCTCCTCGCAGGAAGTCGCGAAATCGACACTGACCTTCGCAGAAGCCGAATTTGTGCGTACGGAATCGCTGGTCCAGAAAGGGACGCTATCAGTCTCCACCCTGGATGACCGCCGCCGCGAACTGCAATCCGCGCAGGCCAACATGCGCGGAGCCGAGGCGAGCTTAGCGCGCGCGAAGCTCGACATGGAATACACGGTCATCAAGGCGCCGCTCAGCGGCCGCATCGACCGCCGCCTCATTTCGGTCGGCAATCTTGTTCAGGCGGACCAGACGGCCCTGACCACTATCGTTTCGCTCGATCCGATCGACTTCTACTTCGATGTCGATGAACGTCGTCTCTTGAATTACGCCCGCGTCGCCCGCGAGCACGGCAGCGACCTGCAAGAGGGCGGCGGGTCCCTTGAAGTGTCGGTGACCATCGCCGATTCCACCGAAAAGCCCTTCATCGGCAGGCTCGATTTCGCGGAAAACCGGGTCGATCAGGAAACCGGAACGATGCGTGTGCGGGCTCGTTTCGACAATCCGAATTTCGTCCTGCAGCCGGGTCTCTTCGGCCGCGTCGAGGTTACCGCCTCCAATACCTACAAGGGCATCCTGGTCCCCGACGAGGCAATCGGGTCGGATCAGGACCAGCGCGTCGTCTACGTCCTTGCCGAAGACGGCAGCTTCTCGTCCAAAGCGGTGCGGCTCGGGCCAAGGCTCTACGGCTACCGCGTCATTCGAGAAGGCCTAACCGGCGACGAGACGATCGTCGTCAACGGCCTGACCCGGCTGCGCCCCGGCGTCATCGTCGATCCCACGCTCGTGACCCTGCCGCCCGAAGCCGCGCCGACGGAGAATGGTCAATGAGATTTGCCCATTTCTTCGTCGATCGGCCGATTTTCGCATCGGTCGTGTCCATCTTCCTGCTGATCGTCGGCGGCATCGCCTATTTCCAGCTTCCCGTCGCGCAATATCCGGAAATCGCGCCACCGACCATCGTCATCCGCACCGCCTATCCCGGCGCCGATGCCGAAACGATCGCCAACACGGTCTCGACGCCGCTGGAGCAGGAAATCAACGGCGTCGAGGGCATGCTCTACATGTCCTCCTATTCGACGGCCGACGGATCGATGGCGCTGACCGTCACCTTCAAGCTCGGCACCGATCTCGACAAGGCGCAGGTGCTGGTCCAGAACCGCGTGGCGATCGCCGAACCGCGCCTGCCGGAAGAAGTCCGCCGCATCGGCGTCACCACAGCGAAGAGTTCGCCTGACCTGATGATGGTCGTGCACCTGATTTCGCCGAACGACCGCTACGACCAGCTCTATGTCTCCAATTATGCCCGCAGCCGCGCCCGCGATCTTCTCGTCCGGCTCGACGGCGTCGGCGACGTCATCCTATTCGGCGAGCGCGAATATGCCTTGCGCATCTGGCTCGACCCCGAAAAGCTCGCCGCCTATGGCATGACCTCGGGCGATATCGTCCAGGCCTTGCGCCATCAAAACGTCCAGGTCTCCGGCGGCTCGATCGGCGGGCCGCCAAATGCCGGCACCAATGCCTTCCAGTATACCGTGACCACCGAGGGGCGCTTCAGCGATCCGCGCCAGTTTCGCTATGTCATCGTCAAGGCAACGGCGAGCGGTCGCCTCGTCCAGTTGCAGGACGTTGCCCGCATCGAACTCGGCGCCAAGGATTACGTCACCAACAGCTACCTGAACGGCAAGGCCGCCGTCGCCATGGGCATCTTCTCTCGGCCCGGAACCAATGCGCTTAAGGCCGCCGAAGAGATCAAGGCGACAATGGAGACCCTGAAGAAAGATTTCCCGCCGGGTCTCGAATATACCATCGTCTACAACCCGACCGAATTCATCTCGGAATCCATCAACGAGGTCTACAAGACCATCCTCGAGGCGGCGATCCTCGTCGCCATTGTCGTGCTTGTGTTCCTCCAGTCCTGGCGCACGGCACTGATCCCGATCATCGCCATTCCCGTGTCGCTGATCGGCTGCTTCGCTTTCCTCGTCGCCTTCGGCTTTTCTTTGAACATGCTCACTTTGTTCGGGCTGGTGCTGGCCATCGGCATCGTCGTCGATGATGCGATCGTCGTGGTGGAGAATGTCGAGCGCAATCTGGCCAAGGGCATGACGCCGAAGCAGGCGGCGCACGTGACGATGGACGAGGTCGGTACCGCGGTCGTCGCCATTTCGCTGGTGCTGATCGCCGTCTTCGTGCCGACGGCCTTCATCCCCGGCATTTCCGGCCAGTTCTACCTGCAGTTCGCCGTGACGATTTCCGTGGCCACCGCCATTTCGGCGCTGAACTCGCTGACATTGTCGCCGGCGCTCGCAGCGCTGCTTTTGCGGCCGCACCAGGAACATCACGAGACCCGCAATCCCTTCACCCGCGTCGGTCGGGGCCTCGCCAACGGCTTCAACAGCGGCTTTGACCGGATGACGAAAGGTTATGTTTGGGTCGTTGGTCACCTGGTATCGACGCGGATCGCACTCGCCGCCACCCTGATCGTCTTCGCCGGCCTGCTGGCGGCCACCTGGTATATGGGACGGACTGTGCCCAGCGGCTTCGTCCCGACGATGGACCAGGGCTATGCGATCGTCGTCGTGCAGCTTCCGGACGGCGCCTCGCTTGCACGCACAGATGCGGTGGTCAAGCGTGCCTCCGACACGATCCTGAAGGTGCCCGGCGTCAAGAACGCCGTCGCCTTTTCCGGTTTCAACGGCGCGACCTTCACCAATGCGTCCAATTCGGGCGTGGTCTTTGCCGCCTTCGATACGTTCGAGGAACGGTTGAAGCACGGCCAGAGCGCCAACCAGATCATCGGTCAGCTCTATGGTTCGCTGCAGAGCATCCAGGAAGCCTTCATCATCGCCGTGCCGCCGCCCTCCATTCGCGGCATCGGCAATTCCGGCGGCTTCAAGATGCAGATCGTCGACCGCGAAAGTTCGGACATGCGCCGCGTGCTCGGCCTTGCCTACCAGATGATGGGCGCCGCCGCCCAGACGAAAGAGCTGTCCGGCGTCTTCACCACATTCTCCGCGTCCAGCCCGCAGTATTTCCTGGCTGTCGATCGCGACAAAGCGCGGGCGCTGAATGTCCCGATCCCCAACATCTTCGAAACGCTGTCGATCAATCTGGGCACATCCTATGTCAATGATTTCAACGCTTTCGGCCGCGTCTACCAGGTGCGGGCGCAGGCCGACCAGCAATACCGGCTGGAGCGGGAAGACATTCTTGCCCTGAAAGTCCGCTCCGCCACCGGCGCGCTGGTGCCGCTCGGCACGCTGGTCGACATCCAGGACACGACCGGACCGTCGCTCGTCCAGCGCTACAACATGTATGTCTCGGTTCCGCTCCAGGGCAATCCGGGCCCCGGCGTCTCGACCAGCACGGCCCTCGACACGATGGAGGGGCTGGCCGCCAAGATCCTGCCGCCAGGCACCTCGTTCGAGTGGACGGACCTCGCCTTCCAGGAGCGCAATACCGGCAATACCGCGATCTTCATCTTCGCCCTCTCCGTGATCTTCGTCTTCCTGGCGCTGTCGGCCCAGTATGAAAGCTGGGTCCTGCCGCTGGCGATCATCCTCGTCGTGCCGATGGCGGTGCTCGCCGCCTTGGTCGGGGTATCCCTGCGCGGCCAGGACAACAATATCCTGACGCAGATCGGGCTCATCGTCCTCATCGGCCTCGCAGCCAAGAACGCCATCCTGATCGTCGAGTTCGCCCGGCAGGCCCAGGATGACGGCATGAACCCGGTTCAGGCGGCGATCGAGGCCAGCCGCCTGCGCCTGCGGCCGATCCTGATGACCGCCTTCGCCTTCATTCTCGGTGTCGTGCCGCTGATGATCGCCACGGGTCCCGGCGCCGAGATGCGCCAATCGCTCGGCACCGCCGTCTTCTCCGGCATGCTGGGCGTCACCGTCCTCGGCCTGTTCCTCACGCCGGTCTTCTACGTCGCGCTGCGTTCCTTCGGCTACAAACCAAAGGAAAAGCCGATCCCGCTGGAATCGGGCATGATTTGACGCCTGCGAACCGGGCAGAATTGTTCTGCCGTGTGCATAAGAGCCGGGATGGAAATGGTTCCTGCTTCATTGCACCACACAGTCCTTTGCAGCCGTCCTCAACCTTCTCGCAACCGAGACAGCGGCCCCGGGCCTGGGTGCGGACGCCGCCGTGGCCCGGCTTTTCGTACTGCTTTTCATCCACGCGATCCGCGCCTACGTGGAGGACGACGGCAGCCCGAAACCCGGTTGGCTGGCCGCTGTATCGGACGTCCGTCTGTCAATCGGCTCGGAATGTTGACCCCTTATCGGCGTCCAATCTTGGCTCTGACGCAGATTTGGTGCAATTCCCTCATGTCGCGCCGATCAGGCGGGCTTGAAGCAAATCAAGCTTTCCGCGACCGTACATCTGGCGTTTCACCAGCTTGAGCTTGGTGATCTGCCCCTCTGTTTATCCGTTCGACCACGGTGAGACTATCGCTGCGCGGACAGCCTGAATGTCTTTTGCAACGCCATTGCCAAAGGAAGCAACCAGGCTGTCGCGAGCGCGGTCGATCCACGGCACGAGCTCGTTTTCCGCCTTACGCCGGATCATGCGATGGAACTCATCAGGCTGATTCCTTTTGTGGAAACCAGCAAGGCAGCATCGCCAAAACTGCATCAAATCTGGGTCAGAGCCAATATTCCACGCCGAAACACATCCACCATGGAAGGTTGGTGAAAGGCCGAACGCGTTGCATTGTTTGACATCGGCGATGGCATCTCGTGGGGCTTTAAGCTATCGGCAGATGCAATTCTGCACGCTCTTTTCCGCCGCCTGACCCAACAGCTAACGAGGGAACAAGCCCATTGCGAAAGTCAATGATGACCGCCTTGATGGGATCGGGACCCTCGCCCCTGGCCGATTTGAAGCCGGCGGCCAACGCGGGGTGAATCACCGCGCCGCCCAATTGGCGCCACGGCGGAAGATCGTGCGCATCTGCGGCACGTCGAATTCCTTGGCCACGTGGCCGAGCGACGAGTAGAAAACGCGGCCCTTGCCGTAGTTGCGCTTCCAGACCACCGGCATCACCACGCCATCGATCCAGTAGGCGTGGTCGCCGGTGAACGTTGTCGTTGCCAGCACCTCGTTGGAAGGATCGACATGCATGTAATACTGCTCGGACGTGTAGGGGAAATCGGCGATGCCCTCCATCACCGCATCGTCGGGACGTGTGACATTGACTGTGTAGTCGATGATATTGCCCGGATGGGCGACCCATTGTCCGCCGATGATGAACTGGTATTCGACGCATTCGCGGAAGGCGTCACCGGCGCCGCCGTGATAGCCGGCGATGCCGACGCCGTTCTCGACGGCGGCGGCCAGGTTCTTCGCCTCCTCCTTCTCGATCTTCGACATGGTCATGATCGGCACGATCAGCGACAGGTCGTGGATCGACGGGTCGGCGAAGGCTTCCGTGGTGTTCTCCAGATAGACCTTGAACCCCTCCTCCTGGAGAATTCCTTTTATGATATGGGCGCATTCCTGCGGCTCGTGGCCGCTCCAGCCGCCCCATACGATCAAAGCTTCGCGCATGTCAGTCTCCTCTGAAATCTGTTCTAGCGGACCAGACGGCCGTCAATCAGTGATTGCGAGAGCGGCGCCGGCCGCTCCGGCCTGGTGGTGATGGTGACCGTCTCCCCCGTCTCCGCCGCCGTGCCGAAGGCTTCCATCACCTCGAGCACGTGCAGAGCGAGATCTCCATTGGCCCGGTGCGGTCGGTTCGACAAAATGGCATGCGCCATGTCCGCGACGCCGAGCGAGCGGTAATTGCCGTCGGCATAGGGTTCCGTGGTCGGCTGCGGTTCGAAAGCGCCGCCCTTCTTCAGGAGCTCTATATCACCGCCGAAATGGTTCGGATCGGGCACGATCAGCGTGCCCTCCGTGCCGTAGACTTCCAGCGGAACGTGCTTATGGCCGGCGACGTCGAAGCTCATGCCGATCTGCACGACGGCGCCGTTGTGGAAGGCCATCACGCCAGAAACATGCGTCGGAATATGGACGGGGATCGTCTGGCCATTGCGCGGCTCGCTGGTGATGATGCGTTCGCTGCGCGGCGTCATCGCGAAGCCCGCGACCTTCGCCACCGGTCCGAGCAGGTTGACGAGATCGGTGATGTAATACGGCCCCATGTCGAGCATCGGCCCGCCACCGGCCTCATAGTAGAAGTCCGGGTTGGGATGCCAGCGCTCATGGCCAGGGCACATGAAGGTGGCGGTGCCGCCGACCGGCGTTCCCAGCACGCCGGTATCGATGATCGATCGCGCCGTCTGATGCGCGCCGCCCAGGAAGGTATCGGGGGCAGCGCCGATGCGCAGGCCGCTCGCCTTGGCCGTTTCGGCAAGTTTGCGGCCTTCGGCGAAGGTGACACCGAGCGGCTTTTCCGAATAGGTGTGCTTCCCCTTGGCCAGCACCTGCAGGCCGACCTCCACATGCGCCTTGGGCACCGTCAGATTGACGATCAGCTGGATGTCCGGATCGTCGAGCAATTCATCGATGCCGCGGGCGGCGAGATTGAATTCGCCGGCCCTCTGTTCGGCCAGCCCTCGGTTGAGATCCGCGATGCCGCGGATGTCGAGAACCGGAAACGAGGCCATTGCCTTCAAATAGGCCGATGAGATGTTGCCGCATCCGATGATGCCGATACCGAGCTTGTCCATGGTTCTCCTCCAAGACCGAATGATGTCAGATGGCCGCGCCGCTAGAGGCTCGAGGCCGGGCCCGTGGTTCCCCAGGGCGATTCGTAGAGTTCGCGCAGAGCCACAACCGCCGCCCCTTGCGCCCAGGCCTCGTCCGGCGACGGATCGAACACCAGTTCGGCAACCTCGCGGATCGAGCGGGGGATGGCGCGGGCATAGGATTGTCGCAGGCTGTCGATGAAGACGGAACCCAGCAACAGCGTCGATCCGACGATAATGACGCGCGGCGGCCCGAACAGGGTGACGATGTTGGCGACCGCCAAGCCGACTGCCTCGCCGGCCCGCATGGCGGTGGCCGACAGCGGGTTGTCGTCGGCGGAGATCAGCGCCTGCGCATGCGCCATGCCCCGCCCGACGCGGACGGCTTCGGCGAAATGGCCGACCAGTTGCTGCTCGCCGAAGATCGCCGTCTCGCCGGCGATCTCCGACAGGCGGACCGTCTGGTCCGAGACGCTTCCAAGCACCAGGTCGCCGAGATTGTGGCTGAGGCCGCCGGCGCCGCGAAACAGCTGGCCGTTGTGAAGAAGCCCGAGCCCCAGCGTCTGCTCCAGCGAAACGACGACGAAATCGTCCAGGTCGCGGGCATGGCCGAACCAGTGATGCGCCAGCGCAATGGCATGCGCGTCGCTTTCCACGATGGTCGGGAGATTGAGCCGGCTGGTCATCTCTTCGGCGAAATTGACGTCGATCTCCCGGAAGACGGGGCTGGAGCGAACCCTTCCGGTCCGATGCTCGACGACGCCGGGAAGTCCCAGGCAGACGGTATCGATATCGCTCAGCGACAGGCCGGCATCGACGACGCAGCGGCGCACGCCATCCTCCACCAGATCGCTGATCACGCCGATCGGCAGGCGATCGACGCGCACGGGAATGGTGAGCTTGGAGAGCACCTCGCCGCAGAAGTTCGTGAGCGCGAAGACGATGCGGTTGGTGGCGATCTTAGCGCCGACGACGCGGGCCGCATCCGGGTTCAGCTCCAGCATGACGCGGGGCCGCCCGCGGGCCGCGGTATTGCGTATATCGCCCTCGTGGCGAGTAAGGATCAGTCCATCATCGAGCAGTGATCCGGTGATGGCGGAGACCGTGGTGGTTGACAGCTGCGAGCGCTCGCTAATCTCGACGCGCGAGATCGGCCCGCGTCGACGGATCTTGTCGAGCACGGTAAAGCGGTTGATTGCGCGCATCAATTCTGGGTCTGCAGTCTTCATGAAGGGCCGTATGTTCGCAATCGGTCGGACAGGTTGGAGCCCTGATTTAAGCCGGGCAGCGAATTAAATAACGGCGATACCGGCTCCATTGTCAAGCTGGTGTGTCGCTAAAATCGCCAATTGCGGTTGACAACGCGGCAAATGTCGTTTGAATTAATCCGCATAAGGGAAAAATTGAGGAATATTCCCTTTGGAGGAGGAACAAATGACCAATCATGACAAGGCGACGCCCCTGTGGGGCGTCCGGCTCACTGCGCTTGCTGCTGCCACGGCGCTGACTTCACTTCTCGGCGCCCAGGCGGCGGCGGCTCAGACCGTCGTCAAGTGGATGCATGTTGAAACGATCCCGGCTTACATCGAGGCCTGGGAAGGCATAGCCAAGGACTATGAGACACAGCACCCGGATGTCGACATCCAGCTGCAGTTTCTCGAAAACGAGGCGTTCAAGGCGAAGCTGCCGACGCTGCTCCAATCCGATGCGGCGCCCGATTTCTTCTACAGCTGGGGCGGCGGCGTGCTGCGCCAACAGGCGCAGACGGGCGCGCTGATGGATCTCACCGCGGCCATGAATGCCGACGACGGCGCCTGGGCGAAGACCTACAAGCCGGCCGCGGTCGCAGGCCTGACCTTCGACGGCAAGATCCACGTCGTTCCCTACCGCATGGGCACGGTCAGCTTCTTCTACAACAAGGATCTTTTTGCCAAGGCTGGCGTCAAGGCCGAAGATATCAAGACCTGGAACGACTTTCTCGGCGCCGTAAAAACGCTGAAAGCGGCCGACATTACGCCGATCGCCGGCGGCGGCGGCGACAAATGGCCTCTGCATTTCTACTGGAGCTACCTGGTGATGCGCAACGGCGGCGAGCAGGTGTTCGAAGCGGCCAAGAACAAGCAGGGCGAAGGCTTCATGGACCCGACGGTGATCAAGGCTGGCGAGCAGTTGGCCGAACTTGGCAAGCTGGAGCCATTTCAGAACGGCTATCTCGGAGCAAGCTGGTCGCAGACGCTCGGCACGTTCGGTGATGGCAAGGCAGCCATGCTGCTCGGCTTCGAAAACACCGAACCGAACCAGCGCAAGAATGCGGGCGATGGCAAAGGTCTCGCTTCCGACCAGATCGGCCGTTTCGCGTTTCCCATCGTCGAAGGCGGCGCCGGCAAGGTGACCGATACACTCGGCGGCCTGAACGGCTGGGGGGTGACCAAAGGCGCCTCTCCGGCAGCACTGGATTTTCTGCGTTTCCTGACCAGCCAGGAAACCGAGCGGGAGCTGGCAGCCAAAGGCATGATTATTCCTGCCGCGGCAAACGCCGAGGAAGGCCTGAAAGACCGGCTGATGCGTGAAGCGGCGGACCAGCTTGCCGCATCCACCTGGCACCAGAACTTCTTCGACCAGGATCTCGGCCCGTCGGTCGGACGCGTCGTCAATGACATTTCCGTGGACATCCTGTCCGGCCAAATGTCGCCCGAGGAGGGTGCGCAGGCGATCCAGGACGCCATCGAACTCGAGTAAGCCCAAGGGCCGGTGGCAATCCGCCACCGGCCGACCGGCCGCTGCCGGTTGCGCGACGACGATGAACCATGGGATGAGCCATATGACTGCCAGCGTTGGTGATGCGTCCAGCTTGGATGCCGCGACGAAAATCCGCTACAAGAGCCCGACCGCGCGCGGCCGTTTGCCGGCGCTGATCATCTTCCTGCCGCCTGCCATACTTCTGTTCACGCTGTTCGTCATCCTGCCGATGGGCGAAGCTGCCTGGTACAGCCTCTACCGCTGGAACGGCTATGGCACGCCCACCGAATTCGTCGGGGTCCGCAACTTCGAGGTGCTGTTCAACAACGCCGCCTTCTCGCGGGCGCTGATCAACAACGGCCTGATCATCGTCGTGTCGCTTCTGCTGCAGATTCCGCTGGCGATCTGGCTGGCGGTGATGCTCAGCCGCAAGATGGCCGGGGTGGTGGCCTTCCGGCTGGTGTTTTTCCTCCCCTACGTGCTGGCCGACGTCGCGGCCGGCCTCATCTGGCGCTTCGTCTATGACGGCGACTATGGGCTGTTTGCCGCGATCGCCGGCTTCTTCGGCGTCGCGACACCCTATGTGTTGGCGGACCGGGACCTAGCCATCTACGCGGTGCTCGCGGTCATCATCTGGAAATATTTCGGCTTCCACATGATGCTGTTCATCGCGGGGCTGCAATCGCTCGACAAGAGCATCATGGAAGCCGCCGAGATCGACGGCGCGACCGGCTGGCAGCGGTTTCGCTACGTGACCCTGCCGCTGCTCGGCTCGACGGTGCGGCTGTCGGTGTTCTTCGCCATTATCGGCTCGCTGCAACTGTTCGACCTGATCATGCCGCTGACCGGCGGCGGGCCTTCCAACTCGACGCAGACGATGGTCACCTTCCTCTACACCTACGGCGTCACCCGCATGCAGGTCGGGCTCGGCAGCGCCGTCGGCGTGGTACTGTTCGTCATCTGCGTGACGATCGCCTTCGGCTACAAACGGATTTTCATGCGCCATGACTGAAACATCCTCCTCCGTCCGCGTCTCGGCCGGCACGCGCATCTATCTCTACCTGTCGCTGTCGCTGGTGGCGGCAGTTGTGCTGGTGCCGCTGGTGACCACGGCGCTCGGCGGCTTCAAGACGCTGGGCGACTTGCGGCTCAATCCATTCGGGCTGCCCAGCGAATGGGTGTGGTCGAACTATATCGATATCCTGCTGGGCGAACGCTACTGGCGTCAGATGATGAACTCGCTGGTCATCGCCGCCGCCACAGTGTTCCTGACACTGGTCGTGTCGTCGATGGCGGCCTTCTGCTTTGCCCATATCCGCTTCTTCGGCGCCAACCAGCTGCTCAATTATTTCCTCATCGGACTGATGTTTCCGGCAGCGACCGCCATCCTGCCGCTGTTCATCCGCATCCGCGACCTGGGCCTGCTGGACAGCTACTGGGGGGTAATCCTGCCGCAGGTCGCCTTCGGGCTGGGCATGAGCATCCTGCTGTTTCGCAACTATTTCCGCAACCTTCCGGAAGAGCTGTTCCAGGCGGCATTCGTCGACGGCTGCGGCTACATCCGCTTCTTCTGGTATATCTCGCTGCCGCTTTCGCGACCGATCGTGGCGACCGTCGGCATCGTCACCTTCGTCAGCAGCTGGAACAGTTACATCCTGCCGCTGATCATGCTGAACACCGAAAGCAAGTATCCCTGGCCGCTCGGCATCATGGTCTATCGCGGCGAGTTTGGCACCGACTGGCAGCTTGTGCTGGCCTTTATCACGCTGACCATCCTGCCGACGATTATCGTGTTCTTTCTCGCCCAGAAACATATCATTGCAGGTTTGACGGCCGGCGCCGTCAAGTCCTGATCTCCAAGGAGCAACCATCATGGCATCGGTCGGTCTTCGACACATCCGCAAGAGCTACGGCGCGCTGCAAGTGGTGCACGACGTGTCGCTCACCGTCGAAGATGGCGAATTCATCGCGCTGGTCGGCCCCTCCGGCTGCGGCAAGTCGACGCTTTTGCGGATGATCGCCGGGCTTGAGGACATAACCGACGGTCAGGTGACGATCGGCGGCACGGTGGTCAACGCGATGACGCCCCGCGAGCGCAACATCGCGATGGTCTTCCAGTCCTACGCGCTCTACCCGCACATGACGGTGGGCGAGAACATGGGCTTCAACCTGAAGCTCGCCGGCGTCGCCAAGCCCGAGATCGCCAGCCGCGTCGGCGAAGCTGCCCGCATGTTGGCGCTCGAGCAGCTGCTCGACCGCAAGCCGAGCCAGCTTTCGGGCGGGCAGCGCCAGCGCGTCGCCATGGGCCGCGCCATCGTGCGCGATCCTGCCGTCTTCCTGTTCGACGAACCCCTTTCAAACCTCGACGCGAAGCTGCGGGTACAGATGCGCACCGAGATCAAGTCGCTTCACCAGAAGGTCGGCACGACCTCCATCTACGTGACGCATGACCAGATCGAGGCAATGACGCTGGCCGACCGGATCGTCGTCCTCAATGCGGGCCGCATCGAACAGGTCGGCACGCCGATGGAGCTCTACAGGACGCCCGCAAACCTGTTCGTCGCCGGCTTTATCGGTTCCCCGGCGATGAACCTGATTGACGGAACGGTCGATGGGGAGACCGACAGTCCGGTCGTGCGTCTGGCAGAGGGTGCTGCCATCGCCATCTCACCCGATCGTAAAGTGCGTCGCGGCCAGAGCGTCAAGATCGGGCTGCGCCCCGAGCACCTGACGGCCGGCGGCGACGACAGCATCACCGGGCAGACATTGCTGGTGGAACCGACGGGAGCGCAGACGCATGTGCTGTTCGAATTTGCCGGTCAGCAGATGACCGCCGTCGTCGACGGAGATCATCCAGCCCGTCACGGCACGCCGTTTCGCGCCGGCATCGACCACAACCTGGTCTACGTGTTCGACACGGAAAGTGGAAAGAGCCTGTAGATCCACCGCAGCGTACGCCGATCGCGCTCGTCGTTCCCAACTGCGAAATTTACGCAAAGGCTTCCATCATATCCGGTATGCTGGTACTTACCATAACCAGTGCTTCAACTGGTTCATCCTATGCCCGGAAAAGTTCTCGTAATAGACCCCTCCGAACGTCAAGACATCATCAGAGGTCTTGCCAGCGAAGTCCGTGTTTCAATCTTGAAGCTTCTACGAAGCGGTCCGAAGAACGTCAATCAGATTGCCGAAGAGTTGCTTCTGCCGCAATCTACAGTCTCGTCGAACCTACAGATACTCGAGGAAGCTGGG
Source organism: Rhizobium sp. Root482 (assembly GCF_001426565.1). Classification (GTDB taxonomy): domain Bacteria; phylum Pseudomonadota; class Alphaproteobacteria; order Rhizobiales; family Rhizobiaceae; genus Pararhizobium. Next base: position 16,992 of record NZ_LMFA01000005.1, read on the forward strand.
CTGGTCACGACCGAAAGTGTCAAGGCACGCAAGGGCAGCCAGAAAATTTGCCGCTCGGCGTTCAGGGAAATTCTTGTAGCCTTTCACGAAGACATTGCCGAACGAACTGAGAATATGATCGAAGTATCGATGCCGTTGGGGCTTTACACGCAGTTCGAAGTGAGTAGCCCCTGCGGACTATGCTCGAAGGATGGCGTGATCGGGCTGCTTGATGTACCCGACACCCTTCTCGATCCCGAGAGAATGCGCGCCGGACTGCTTTGGTTCACACGTGGATTTGTCGAATATCAGTTTCCAAACAATACATTGCTAAAAAAGGCGAAACCCAGCGCGCTAGAATTTTCGATGGAACTGAGCTCAGAAGTTCCAGGAACCGCGGCAGACTGGCCATCGGACATATTTCTTCAGGTAAATGGCGTGGATGTCGGCACTTGGACGTCACCTGGTGATTTCGGCGACAAGCGCGGCGTTTACACGCCGGACTGGTGGAAATTGGCAGGCTCGCAGTATGGAAAGCTGAAGTATTGGCGCATCAACGACCAAGGCAGCTTTGTCGATGGCGTAAGAATATCCGATGTCACGCTCGATGACCTTGCAATCGACCAACATCGTTCGATCCGCATGCGCATAGGCGTTAAGGAAGACGCCGAGCACCCCGGCGGCATAAACATCTTCGGCCGCGGGTTCGGGAACTATGATCAGGATATTCTGTTGCGCATCCAGATCTGATACCGCCCAACAAAACGCTTGACGACCGTTGCCCTGGCGAGCTTATATGCCGTATCTTCCGATATGTACCGAAAAACATGGTACATTGGCTTCTTGGGGAGGAACATGGAAGCTAGAGTCGTTGCGCATGCGCGCTATACAATCGCCGACATAGACAAAAGGCTTTACGGATCGTTCCTGGAACATCTTGGGCGCGCGGTCTATACCGGCATTTATGAGCCGGGCCACCCGACAGCCGATAAGAACGGCATGCGCGGGGATGTGCTGGACCTCGTACGTGAATTGAACACACCGGTATGCCGCTATCCTGGTGGCAACTTTGTATCTGCCTATAACTGGGAAGACGGGATCGGCCCAAGGGATGCGCGACCAACGCGGCTTGACCTAGCTTGGCGAACCTCTGAATCGAACCATGTCGGTATTCACGAATTTGCGGAGTGGGCGGCTGCCGCGAACACCGAAATGATGTTGGCGGTCAATCTCGGTTCCCGCGGCCTCGACAGCGCCCGCAGTTTTGTCGAGTACACCAATCACCCCGGCGGAACCTACTGGTCCGATCTCCGGAAAAAGAACGGCCGGGCCGATCCGTGGAATGTCAGGCTCTGGTGCCTTGGCAATGAAATGGACGGCCCTTGGCAGGTCGGCCACAAAAGTGCGGCCGAATACGGCCATCTGGCCAACGAAACCGCGAAAGCAATGCGCGCCTTCGACGACACGCTGGAACTTATCGTCTGCGGTTCGTCGCATTCCGACATGCCGACTTATCCGCAATGGGAAGCCACGGTGCTGGAGGAGACATATGATCAGGTCGATTATATTTCGCTGCACATGTACTTTGAAAACTACGAGAAGAATACTGCCGAGTTCCTGGCCCTGCCCGAGAAGCTCGATCGATACATCGGTACCGTGAGTGGCGTGATCGACTACGTTAAAGGAAAGAAGCGTTCCAAGAGGAACGTCAAGATTTCCTTCGACGAATGGAACGTATGGTATCACGAGCGCCGCAGCGACGCGATCCGCATGAAGGAATGGGACTGGCCGCATGCGCCGGTTCTTCTGGAGGATATCTACAACTTCGAGGACGTGCTGCAGGTTGGCTGCATCCTCAACACGTTTATCCGGCGCTCCGATGTCGTGCGCATCGCTTGCATTGCCCAACTCGTCAATGTGATCGCGCCAATCATGACGATGCCTGGTGGCGGCTCGTGGCGGCAGACAATTTACTACCCCTTCAAATTCGCCTCGCTATACGGCCGGGGGACAGCGCTGCATCTCGACGTCGATTGTGCCAGCTATCGCGCCGACGTGGCCGACAACGTATCCTATCTCGATATTTCCGGCGTGCATGATGGCGATGCCGGGACGCTTACCTTTTTCGCAGTCAACAGGCACGGCGACGAACCGATGGCGATCGATCTGTCGCTTGAGGGCTTCGGCGAGGCCAAGTCCGTCGAGCACACGCTGATAAAGCATCAAGATCTCGAAGCGACAAACACCAGGGAAAATCCGGACAATGTGAAGCCGGAAACAACTGATGACGCAGTTCTCAGCGGGAACTCGGTACAGGTTACTGTGCCGCCATATTCTTATTCGATGATTATCGTGAGGTTGTAGGCAAATATCAACGTTGCGGCGGGAGGCCGCAACACAGATGGGAGGAGAATACCCGATGCCGAGAATCGTAACTTTGGCAAAGTGCGTTGCTTTGACTGTGAGCTTATTCGCATCCACCGCGCATGCAGAAGAAAATGTAGTTTGGTGGGATTTCCTGAGCGGCGGTGACGGCGTCCGCATGAAGCAGATGATCTCCGACTTCAACGCTGCCCATCAGGGAAAGATCAAGATCGATGCGACGACGCTGGAATGGGGCACGCCATTCTACGCCAAGGTCCAGACATCGGCCGCGGTCGGCGAAGCGCCAGACGTGATGACCTATCATGCAAGCCGCATACCGCTGGCCGTCAAGCAGGGAATCCTCCAGGAAATCACGGCCGACGACTGGAAGGCGATGGGGATTTCGAAAGACGATTACGCCAGCGCGACCTGGGATGCCGTCACCTCGGACGGCAAGCAATACGCAGTGCCGCTCGATACCCATCCGATCGTTCTCTATTACAACAAGGACATTCTCAAGAAAGCCGGCCTTCTGACCGACGACGGCAAGCCGAAAGGACTGGATTCGGGTGAGAACTTCACCGCCACGCTGAAAGCTTTGAAAGAGGCAGGCGTCAAGTTTCCGCTGGGATCGGTTACGGCAGACGGCAACTTCATGTTCCGCACCATCTATTCGCTGATGGGCCAGCAGGATGGCGAGTTGATGACAGACGGCAAGTTCCTGACAGGGGACAACGGCAAGAAGCTTGAGAATGCCCTTGCAATCCTGCAGGGCTGGACCAAGGACGGCCTGCAATCGTCCTATACGGACTATCCCGCGACCGTCGCGCTGTTCACGTCAGGTGAAGCCGCGATGATGATCAACGGAGTCTGGGAAGTGCCTACGATGACCGATCTGCACAAGAACGGCAAGCTGTTCGAATGGGGCGCGGTCGAGCTTCCGGTTATCTTCAACCATCCTTCGACCTATGCAGACAGCCACACCTTCGCCATTCCCGCCAACAAGGATAAGGATATGAGCGCCGACAAGCGTGCGGCCGTTCTGGAGGTAATGTCGTGGATGGACAAGAACTCGCTCTTCTGGGCAACGGCGGGCCATATTCCGGCCTATGGGCCCGTGACGGCGAGTGCAGAATATAAGGCAATGCAGCCTAATTCCACTTACTCGACGCTGACTGAAAACATGATCTTCGATCCCAAGTCGCCGCTGGCCGGCATTGCAGGCCCGATCTTCGACGTCATGTCGAGTTCCTTCGTGCCGACCTTGAATGGCGAAATGGAACCGGCGGAAGCCGTCGAGGAGATCAAGGCCGGATTGAACGACATGTAACCTCGCTGCCGGGCTGTCCTGATGGGCGACCCGGCACTTTACAGATGCCGGAGCAGGATTCGGGAGTAAGCATGCTCAGGAACAAACGAAGCGAAGCCCTAATGGCCCTTGCGCTGATTGCGCCCTTTATCGCAATTTACGGCCTCGTCTTCGTCTACCCGACGATCAAGCTGTTCATGATCAGCTTTACCGACGCACCGCTTATCGGCGACGGCACCTATGTCGGTTTCGACAATTATACTCGGCTGGCGAGCGACCGCCGCTTCGACACGGCATTGTGGAACACTGCCTATTTCGTTCTGCTGTCGGTCGTTCCCGGAACACTGGTTGCGTTTTCGATCGCGCTCGGAGTGAACCGCCTTGCCGGCAGGCTGCAATCTTTCGTTCTGGCGCTATTCTTTCTCCCCTATATCCTGCCAGTGTCGGTCGTTTATCTGATTTGGGACTGGACGCTGAATTTTCAGTTCGGCATCGCGATGTATGTTTTCGATATGTTGGGCATCGGCCGGGTACCGATCTTCAAGGCGACGGCCTGGTTCATACCAGCCGTTGCTTTCATCACCATTTGGTGGACCGCTGGCTTTTCCATCCTGTTGTTTCTCGCGGGGCTACGGGCCATCCCGGGCGAAATATACGAGGCCGCTTCACTCGACAATGCTGGCCGATGGGCCACGTTCGCCCGCATCACCTGGCCGCTGATGTGGCCGATAACGGCCCTGGTGTTGACTATCCAGTTGATCCTGCAGCTGAAAATCTTCGATCAGGTCTATCTGTTTTCCACGGGCGGAAGGCCGAACGACAATGTGGTCCTGGTTTATTATGTCTTCCAGCGAGCATTCCAATCTGATCAGGGTGGCCGCGCCGCCGCGGTGGCGGTGGTGCTGTTCCTGATCGTCATCGTCGTTTCAGTCCTGAATTTCCAGCTCACGCGGTTGTCGAGGGGAAATAACCGATGAATGCAGAGACTTTGAGGAGGCTGAATCTCGCCGGCTTCATCATCACGCTGCTGACCGTCATTGTTGCGCTGATCTGGGCATTTCCTCTTTACTGGGGCGTTATCACTTCGCTGAAACCCGAAGACGAAGTCGTGCGCCCCTATATCGAACTCTGGCCGGACACACTGACGTTCTCGCATTATTATTTCGCGCTAACGCAGACCGACATCGGCCGCTGGTATCTGAACTCGATCGTAACCGCCCTCTCCATCACCGTTCTGACCGTATTGTCGTCCCTGTTCTGCGGCTATGCACTCTCTCAGCTCAATTTCCCGTTTCGCAACGCGCTCTGGTGGCTGATCCTTGCAAGTTTCATGGTCCCCACACAGACTCTGATCGTCAACCATTTCGAACTGATTGCGCGGCTTGGCCTCGTCAACACTTGGGCCGGCATCGTACTGCCGCAGTTGATCCACCCGGTGATCATCATCGTCTACAAACAGTTTTTCGATGGCGTCCCGAAGGACTTCCGCGAAGCCGCAGTCATGGACAATGCCTCGGAATGGCGCATTCTCACGCGGATCTACATTCCAATGAACTGGGGCGTAACGGCCGCCCTTTCGATCGTAACCTTCATCTGGTCGTGGAACGCGTTCCTGTGGCCGTTTCTGGCGGTCACACGAACCGAAATGATGACTATCACCGTCGGCATCACGCAAGTCAACGATGCATTTGGTATCTATTATGCGCGCGAACTTACCGCAGCCGTGCTTGCCGGTTTGCCGGTTGCCGTCGCTTATCTGATTTTCCAGAGGCGGGTGACTGAGGCGATCACGCTCTCCGCCGGCATAAAGGGATAGATCCCGAAATTTGCCTATTGCCTAGTCATGACCGGCGAGTGATAGGCCCTGCCCTCTGCATCGAAAAGGTGCACTGCCGACGTATCAAAGCGGAGTGTCAGGATATCGCCGGTCTGCACAACCGAACGGCCATCATCCTGGGCGATGAGTTCCGTGCCGTTCTCCAGCGTGCAGTAGACCAGCGTGCGTTCACCGAGCCGCTCAACCACGCCGGCTGTCGCAGTAGCAACGCCGTCTTCGCCCTTAGGAAGGATGTGGACGGCTTCGGGGCGGATGCCGAGTTCATATGCACCCGGACCGGGATGTGCGACCTCGATGTCGAGTGTCGTTGCGCCTCCGAACCTCACCGTCGTCTTTCCGCCTCCGGCCACCTCCGCCTTCAGGAAATTCATTCCGGGGCTGCCGATGAAGCTCGCGACAAATCGGGAAGCAGGCCGGAGATACACCTCCATCGGGGTTCCGATCTGCTCAATCCGGCAGTTGTTCAGAATTACGATACGGTCGGCGAGCGTCATCGCTTCGGTCTGGTCGTGCGTGACATAAATCATCGTTGCCTTCATACGCTGATGAAGCTTGGCGAGTTCAACCCGCGTACGCACCCGCAGAGCGGCGTCGAGGTTGGATAACGGCTCATCGAACAGGAATGCCTTGGGCTCTTTGACGATCGCCCGGCCAATGGCCACCCGCTGACGCTGTCCTCCTGACAGTTGCGCTGGCCGGCGTTTGAGCAAGACTTCCATTTCCAACATGCGGGCGGCTTCCCCCACGCGGCGATCGATGTCGCCCTGGGGCATTCCGATATTTCTAAGCCCGAAGGCCATATTTTCCTCGACAGTCATATGCGGATAAAGCGCATAGTTCTGGAACACCATGGCGACGTCACGCTGTCCCGGCGCAAGATGTTCGCAGCGTTTGCCGTCGATGGTCAATGTGCCACCGTCGATCTTCTCGAGACCTGCAACCATACGAAGAAGAGTCGATTTTCCGGAGCCGGACGGGCCAAGAAACACCATCAATTCGCCAGGCGCAACGACCAGGGATATATCGTCAATAACATTGACGGTGCCAAAACTTTTCGACACGTTGCTAAGCGCGATCTCTGCCATATGATGCTCCCGACTTTTCAACCATCATTCCCGGTACGTATCAGATGTCAAGATGGATTTGGCTCGACAGTTGGCGTAGACGGTCTCAGGCTCTCCGCAGAGCAGTCGACGAGCTGTCACATTTTCGAGCGATGATGATCCATCTTGCGATTGCCTGAAATCAAGCAATGACACCGGTCAAGGTTTTCCAATCCGTCGCTGCGCGGATGCGGTCAATGTGGGTGGCGAGAGCTAAAAAGGGCGAAATACCGCTACCGCCTATAACCACTGCGTTTGAAAGCATTACTTTCCATCAAGCCACTCCTGCAGCTCTGCTTCTGCCCGTTCCAGGGCGCTGTAGTTCAGGAGTTTGCGTAGGAAGGCAACCATGACGGCCCGGGCGCGGAGATTGAAGCGGCCATCCTCGTGGTCGTCGCCTACGCTCTGGTAGACATCAAGCTTGTCATAGAGCTGCTGCAGGCGATTTTGCACGCTACGCAGCGAGAGGCCCCGGCGTTTGGAGATGGTCCGATCCGTGAGGCCGAGCGCGATATCGACGAGGATCTCATATTCGGAATCGGTGAACCCCTTCGTCTGGCCCAGGCTCTTCTGCTGCAGTCCCCGGACCTCGCGGTCGATGACACACTGGCTCTCGATGAAGATCGAGCGAAGTGCAAGCTTCAGCCGTTCATCGGAGGCGGATTTTAGTACATAGCCGTACGCGGCGCCATCGGGCACGATGCGTGAGACGCCACGCACATATGCCTCGTCGGAATAATTCGACCAGAACAGAATGCGGGTCTCCGGCCGCTCCTTCCAGATGGTGCGTGCCGCCTCAATGCCGTTGCGGCTTGTCATCTGGAGGTCCATGACGATATGCGCCGACTTGTGGTCACGGGCAAGCTTCTCGCCGACGGTTCCGTTCTCCGCCTCGATCACTGTGCCGCATTCCGGCAGGGCCGCGCTGACCGCCTCGTGTAGATAGGAACGGTGAAGCGGGTCGTCTTCGATGATCAGTACTTTCATAATGCCTGTTTCCTCAGTTCGGCTCGCCCGCCGGGTCTCGCGGCACGAGTGGCAGCACGACCCGCACCACCGTCCCGCGATTATTGTGCCCTGGCCCGGTCGTGAAGCGCGCCGAGATCAGCCGCGCACGGGTCTTCATATTATCAATGCCGCCGCCGATCCGTCCCCGCGCCTTAGCGAGCCCGGTCCCATCGTCGGAGATTTCGATCGACAGCCTCGCGTCCTCGGCCTCAAGCCGAACCAAGACAGTCAGCGGGGCGGCATGGCGAACCGCATTGTTGATCGCCTCCTGCGCGATCCGGAAAAGCGCGACGCTGACGGTCGGTTCCAGTTGCTCCAGCGCACCGCGGGTCTCGTCGACAAGGCCCCATTCGATGGCTGATCCGGTGTCGCGGGTTGATCGGTCGAGATGATGCTCGATCGCCTGGGCGAGGCCGAAGAGCTGCAGAACGGAGGGTTTTGCCTGCTCGATGATATGCCGCAAATCCTGCATGCAATGCTGGAGGGAGCGAGAAACAGGCTCCAGCGCCTCGGATATTTCCTCGCCATTGCGCGACGACAGCCGATCGATCCGGCGAGCAAGCCGCGTGAGGTCAGCGAGCGTCTGGTCATGCAGGTCCATGCCGATGCGTTGACGCTCCTGCTCCAAGGCTTCTGTAAGCTTCAGTGCGCCTTGCCGCAACCCTTCCTCACGGGCGCGGGCCTCTGCCTCGACAATAGCCGAGCGTTGCGCCTGCTCGGCCGCCTGCAGCGCGAAGAAATAAGGGGTCAACAGATCGGCAATGATGCGTGCGCGTTCGATATCATCCATCGTATAGACGCCCGGCCTTTGCGACGAACAGGAGAGCGCCGCGATAATCGTGCCCTGCACTTTCATCGCTACATGCAAGCGGCTCCTCAGAGACTGTTCGACGATCGGTCGCTTGAAGGCGCCTTCGAAATGGAATCTCGAGTCCGTCATGGCATCGTCCGAGAGCAGAAAATCCACCTCGCCCCAGAGCAGCGAGCGGATGGGGCTGTTGACGACCGGCGCCCCGGCGAGATCGCCCCAGGCGGTCTCAATGCCCGTCTCGTAGGCAGTGTGGTAGTTTCCGCCCTCAAGGAGTACGCAGACATCGAGATGGTCGTGTGGGATGATATGGGCGACCTCGGCTGCGACCGAACGGATAGCCGAGCGAAAATCGAGCTGGCCCGCGAGCAGCCGGGAAATACCGAGATAGTGGTCGAACATGGCTGCGGGTACCAGATGCAGCATCGTCAGTTCCTTTCCGGGCGGCGCAGGCTATTCAACCCGCCGCAATCGCTTCACTAGTAAGCGCCTGCGGAAGCGCCGCCGTCTTGCGTGAACCCGCAGCTTGTTGTGCAAATCCCGCAAACGACTTGCCGTCTTGCGCCTGTACAGGGTCACCGATCTCCCGCATCCTGCCCTTACTGAGAGGAGGAAGCTCAGTGCAAGAACAATTTCACCCGAACCCGAATTACCGGGCGAGGTGACCGATCCGCCTCTTGGCGCGATCATGAGGGAGAGAGACATGACAATTCGTAAGATGCTTTTGGCATCGGCCGCGATCGCTTTGGCCGCGATGCCCGTTTCCGCCTTTGCCGACACGTCGGCAAAGAAAATCGCCCTTTCCAACAACTATGCAGGCAATTCGTGGCGCCAGGCCATGCTGACCAGTTGGGAAAAAGTGACGGGCGAAGCCGTGAAGGCCGGTGTCGTTGCTGCAGCCGACCCTTTCACGACTGCCGAAAACCAGGCGACGGAACAGGCAGCCCAGATTCAGAACATGATTCTGCAGGGCTATGACGCGATCGTGTTGAACGCTGCATCGCCGACGGCGCTGAATGGCGCGGTCAAGGAAGCCTGCGACGCCGGTATTACCGTCGTTTCCTTCGACGGCATCGTAACGGAGCCTTGCGCCTGGCGTATCGCCGTCGACTTCAAGGAAATGGGGCGCAGTCAGGTCGAGTATCTTTCGAAGAAACTCCCGGAAGGCGGCAATCTGCTCGAGATCCGCGGCCTTGCCGGTGTCTTCGTCGATGATGAGATTTCGGCAGGCATCCATGACGGTGTCAAGCAGTTCCCGCAGTTCAAGGTTGCCGGTTCAGTTCATGGGGACTGGGCGCAGGACGTGGCGCAGAAAGCTGTTGCCGGCATCCTGCCGAGCCTGCCGGATATTGTCGGCGTAGTGACGCAGGGCGGTGATGGTTATGGCGCCGCCCAGGCCATCGCCGCGACCGACCGCAAGTTGCCGATCATCGTCATGGGGAACCGAGAAGACGAACTCAAGTGGTGGAAGGAACAGAAGGATGCGAAAAGTTACGAGACCATGTCGGTCTCGATCGCGCCAGGCGTCTCCACGCTCGCCTTCTGGGTCGCTCAGCAGATTCTGGACGGCAAGCAGGTCAAGAAGGACCTCGTGGTGCCCTTCCTGCGTATCGACCAGGACAATCTCGAAGCGAATCTCGCCAATACCCAGGCCGGCGGCGTTGCCAACGTGGAATACACGCAAGACGACGCTGTGAAGGTCATCGCGGCGTCAAAATAGTTCTCCCGGGGATTGCCGCGCGATCGCAAATGGCGCGCGGCAATTTTTCAAGCAGATGGTGCAGCAGCATGAACGACGTGGCCACGGCTATAATCGCGATCCGGGGCGCCAAGGTGAGTTTCGGCGCAGTCAGGGCTCTCGACGACGTTGACTTGCGCGTTATGCCGGGCGAGTGCGTCGGACTTGTAGGTCACAACGGTGCCGGCAAATCGACCATCGTCAGCGTGATCAATGGCGGCCTCACGCCTCACGAGGGAACCATCGCGAGCGACGGCGAGCAGTTGGAGCGCTACGGCATCAACGCTGCCCGCGCCCGCGGCGTGCGCTGCGTCTTCCAGGAACTGTCCCTCTGCCCCAACCTTTCTATCGTCGAGAACGCCCGCATTATGCACCGTGATCTTGGTGGCTTCAGGTGGCGGACGCGCGCTGCGGACGTCATCGGGAAGAGCCTCGACATCGTTTTTCCCGGTCATGACATCGATACCAGTCAAGTCGTGGGTGATCTTTCGATTGCCCAGCGTCAGATGGTCGAGATTGCCATGGCCTTTTCCGACGCCGGTATTCCGCCACGGCTGGTAATCCTCGACGAGCCGACATCGTCGCTCGATGCAAGCCTCGCCCGCCAGATGCTCGACCATGTCCGCCGCTTCATTGCAAGCGGTGGATCGGTCATTTTCATCTCGCATATCCTGCACGAGATTCTCGAAACCTGCGACCGTATCGTCGTCATGAAGGACGGCCGCGTGGTTGCTGAACGACCGGCGAATGGTTTCGTTCACCACGGCCTCGTGGAGGCCATGGGGAGCGTCGCGAAGGCGCAAACCGGGCAGCGCTCCGTGTCCGGGCAAACCGCTGCGCCGGTCATCCTGTCCCATCGGATGGCGGATATTCCCTTCGCAGCGCGTAAGGGTGAAATCATCGGCCTTGCAGGCCTTGCAGGCCACGGGCAAACCAAACTCCTTCTAGCCTTGCATGCCGCCCGCTCCAGCAATTGGCTGCCGGAGCGCAACCCGCTCGTCACCTTCGTCGCGGGTGACCGCCGCCTCAACGGCGTCTTCGAGTTGTGGAGCATCCTGCGCAATTTCTCCATCGCCTCACTCGCCGACATGTCTCGCCGTGGCCTTATTCTTGTGGGTGAAGAGGAGACGAAAGGTGCCGACTGGAAGCGGCGGATCGAAATCCGCTCGCCCGATATGAGCAACCACAACATCCTGTCGCTGTCCGGCGGCAACCAGCAGAAAGTGCTGTTCGCCCGCGCCCTAGCCACGCGCGCACCGGTCGTCCTGATGGATGATCCGATGCGCGGTGTCGATGTCGGGACCAAGCAGGAGGTCTACGAGATTATCCGCCAGGAGGCGGCGGGCGGGCGCACCTTCATCTGGTATTCGACGGAAATGGACGAGGTTTGCCTTTGCGACCGTGTCTACGTTTTCCGCGAAAACCGCATCACAGCGGAACTCGCCGGCGATGCCGTCAACGAGACGAACATCATCGCCGCCTCCTTCGAGGTAGCCGCCGCATGAAGTTCCGTTTGTCGTCCGACGCCGTGCGTCTTGCCATTCCTGCCCTGTCGCTGACGCTGCTGCTTGCCGCGATCTTCTGGCTGCAGCCGCGCGCCATGAGCTATGGCGGGCTGAACCTACTATTAAATCTCGCCGTGCCGATCGCGCTTGCTACGATCGCGCAGATGTTTGTAATGGCGGTGAATGATCTCGATCTCTCCATGGGAGCCTTCGTCAGCTTCGTCGCCTGCGTAACCGCGACCTTCCTCAAGGATGCGCCCGTGATCGGCATCCTGATCCTTGCCTGCGCGATCGCGGCCTATGCGGCGCTCGGCGTCGTGATCCACCTGCGCAAACTGCCGTCAATCGTCGTGACCCTCGGCATGAGCTTCGTCTGGGCCGGCCTTGCGGTGTTGCTGCTGCCAGCACCCGGCGGACAGGCGCCCGACTGGGTGCGCTGGCTGATGACTGTCAAACCGCCTTTTGCGCCAATGGCAATTGTCGCAAGCATTATCATCGCCATGTTTGCGCATCTGATCGTCATGCGATGCTCACTCGGTGTTCTCATCCGTGGCATCGGCGGCAACCAGCGCTCGGTCGAGCGCGCCGGGTGGTCGGTCGTTGCGGCGCGTGCGGCCGCCTACGGGCTTTCCGGCTTCTTCGCGGTCCTCGCCGGCATCGCCCTCGTCGGCCTGACCACCTCGGCCGATGCCAACATCGCGCTACGCTATACGCTACTGTCAATTGCCGGCGTCATCCTTGGCGGTGGTGAGTTCATCGGCGGCCGCATCTCTCCCATCGGGGCCGTCATTGGCGCGCTGACGCTGACGCTTGCCGGGTCCTTCCTGTCCTTCCTTCGCATTTCGCCAGACTGGCAGATCGGTGCGCAAGGCGCGATCCTGATCATCGTGCTGGCGCTCCGCCTCACGCTGAATCGCATCGAGAATCGGGAGAAACTTCAATGAAGATTCTTGCGCACCTCTCCGGCAAACCTTGGATATGGTCGTGGCTTGCAGCTTTCATCGTCTGGTTCCTGACAATTGTGGTGACCGGCGGTGCCAGCACGCTCGGCCTGTCGCAGGCTGCCCTCACCTTTGCGGCCTTCTCGATTATCGTCGGCATCGGTCAGATGTTCGTCATCACGCTCGGGCCTGGCAACATTGACCTCTCGGTCCCCGCCACCATGACGCTGGCTGGCACGGTGGCGCTAAAGCTGATGAACGTCGAAAACGAGATGATCCTGCCCGGACTTCTGGTTGCCGTCGTCATTGGTCTGGCTGTCGGGCTTGGCAACTATGCGCTCATCAAGGCGCTTCGCATCCCGCCGATCATCGCAACGCTGTCCATGAGCTTCATCGTGCAGTCGGCTGCGATCTGGACGAACCGCGGCCTGCGTATCAAGCCCCCGAGCGCGCTTGCCGAATTCACCACGTCGAACACGCTTGGTGTGCCGAACGTGGCGATCGTCGCGTTAGCGCTCTCCCTTCTCGCATGGTTCATCCTCGAAAGGACCATCTATGGCCGCTGGATCTCGGCAATCGGCCAAAGCATGCCGGCCGCGCGCATGGCAAGCATTCCGGTCGATGGCACGCGCCTCGTCACCTATCTCTTTTGCGCCGTCCTCGCATCGGTCGCCGGCTATCTGCTCGCCTGCTTCTCGGGAGGCGCGGCGCTCAATATGGGCTCGGAGTATCTTTTGATGTCGATCGCGGTCGTGGTAATCGGCGGCACTGCGGTTGCCGGCGGAGATTCCAACGTGCCGGGTATCTGGGGTGCATCGCTCTTCATGTTCCTGGTCGTCTCGATGCTCAACACCTATGGGCTGGGCGCAGGTATCCGTCTCATCATGACCGGCCTCATCATCATCAGCGTCATCATGCTTGCTGGCGGTCGCCGGACAGGCATGCGATAAACGGGAAGACTGCCATGGCCGAGGCCAACATCTACGAAATCCACGATCCGCGTTTCCGGCAGTTGATCGTGACGAGCGCCGCCCTCGATGAGCTCTATTCCGACTGCCGCTGGGCGGAGGGGCCTGTCTGGTTCAACGACGCGAACCAGTTGCTGTGGAGCGACATTCCAAACCAGCGCATACTGCGATGGACGCCGGAGAGCGGTGTCTCCGTGTATCGACAGCCATCCAACTTCGCCAATGGCCATACACGCGACCGTCAAGGACGGCTCATTTCCTGCGAGCACGGCATGCGCCGGGTCACGCGCACGGAGATCGACGGCGCGATCACGGTGCTCGCTGATCGTTTCGAGGGGAAGCGGCTGAATTCACCGAACGACGTGGTGGTGAAATCCGACGATACGATCTGGTTCACCGATCCCACCTACGGCATCCTGTCGGACTACGAAGGCTATCGCGCCAATCCGGAACAACCGACGCGCAACGTTTACCGCCTCGACCCAGCAACCGGCGTGCTTTCGGTTGTCGTCACGGATTTCATGCAGCCGAACGGCCTCGCCTTTTCGCCCGACGAGACGACCCTCTATGTGGCGGACTCGGCAGCAAGCCATGACGAAAGCCTGCCGCGCCACATCCGCGCTTTCGATGTGGTCGATGGCTCCAGGCTCGCGAACGGCCGCGTCTTCTGCCTCCTCCAAAACGGCGTTCCGGACGGTATCCGCACCGATGTGAACGGGAACCTCTGGTCGAGCGCGGCCGATGGCGTGCATTGCTTCGACCCAACGGGCAAACTGATCGGCAAGATCCGGGTCCCGCAGACCGTCGCGAACCTGACTTTCGGTGGCGCCAAGCGCAATCGGCTGTTCATCGCCGCAACCCGGTCGATTTACTCAGTTTACGTCGCTGTAGCCGGATCTCAGACGCCATAGCGGATGTTCGCCTAGAGACCTCGAAAAATGGCGCGTCTCTACGGACGGGCACCGAAAGGCGAGCGTTGCCGGCCTCCGTTACGCACGGCCACTGGAGACAACCTCCTTCACGGCAGGCTTGCGCATCAACGGGATGGCGACACCTATGTTTCTGGACGGACCGATGAACGGCGATGCCTTCTCGCCTGTGTGCGCCAGGTACTCGTTCCCGAGCTGTCAGAAAGACGCATCAACGAAATGGCAGCCATTTGTGTCGCTTCGCAACCTTCCCGCCCCGGCGTGGGAAATTCCAGAATGCCAATCGGCTGAAGCAGCCGACGCAGGAGAGAAGCAATCTGGAAGATGGAATAGCATCTGGGGTGCCTCTGCCACATGGCAAATCGCGGCGACGGTTCGGCTCTTGATCGGCAGTGGTGGTTTCCCGCCCAAGCACGTTCGCGAAAATGGGCACACATGATACGGTTGTTTTACCATCTCGAGCCCGCACTGTAGACAATTCGATGCATTGCGGTGAAGTTGGATAAATCTGGTCTGGTACCCCGGTGAAACAAAGGGAACAATCATGAAAAAATTTGTAGCTGCGGTAGGGATAGTAATTGCTCTATCGTCCTGCACAGCGACTGAGCGAGGAACCGCAATCGGTGCAGGCTCAGGCGCGATTATTGGCGGCGTCGTAAGCAATAGCTGGGGTGGAGCGGCTATTGGCGCTGTGGCAGGAGGAATTGTCGGCAACCTTATCGGGCGTTCCCACGACCGCCAAGGCTATTGCATATATCGTGATCGCCACGGTCGACGCTTCGAAGCGCGCTGCCGATAAGAAATAGTCATTCACTTTTGAGTTTGGCGAAAAGCGTGCGTGGGTCGTTGACTTTAGGGCGATGCGTTGAAATTGGGTCAGGCTCTGGATCACGCGGCACCCGACAACCCCGCTAAGACATCCTCGAACTCTCGGATGCGGCCATTTACCCAGGTGCCCAGCAAATCGAATTCGCCCCACAGCGCAGCGGCTTAGGTTAGAATTGAATCCGGCGCCACTATGCAGGGTGCCGAATCTAACGAGCCGTTTGACGCCAACGGACGCGTCGTCAAGCTTCACATCCACCTCAGGCGGCGCGGGGTCGAAAGTCGGATCGTGCTGCAGGAGGCCGCAGCACTGCCGGCCAACAAGAATCCGATGCTGATCGGAATGATCGCAAGAGCCCATCTTTATCTCGAAGCCCTCACCGATGGCACCAATGCAAGCCATGCCGACATCGCTGCCCGCTTCGGTGCCCATGGCCCGGACATCAGCCGCATCCTTCCCATGGCCTTCCTCTCGCCGAAGATCACCGAGGCGATTCTTACCGGTCAGCAATCGGTCGATCTCAGCATCGCGAAGCTCACCCGTATGCTCGATCTGCCGGTGGCGTGGAGAGAGCAGCAGGCTGTGCTGATGGGTCAGACACCCACTCGATCTCAAATAACGCGATCGGCTCGTCAGCTGCAAAGTTGACGGGCTGATGCTGTTCGGCCGTGGTTGCGAGCTGGGTCTTCTCGCCAAGCGGATGCGGATGACGTGGCCACAGGACAAGCGAACCCGTCTCGCGAAAACGCCAGCTCAATCCCCAAAACTTTTAGCTGCGAGAATGACGGCGCTGAGACAAGGCTAGGAAAATGGAGAGATTTGCGTCTGCAATGCAGCGATTTCGCCGAAAAATCTGAAGAGAATATCGCCTAAGCCACGGAAATCACGCTACGATTTGGAGACCGTAGCCATGAGACTGGTTTGGAAAAACTATATGGTGCCCGGAGGCGGATTTGAACCACCGACACGCGGATTTTCAATCCGCTGCTCTACCAACTGAGCTATCCGGGCATCCCTGCCTTTGGGGCAGATGTTCTCCTCAAGAGAACCGTGGGGCGGTTGGTTGCGCCCCGGAAGCGAGCGGGGTTATAACATCTTGCCGCGCGGTGTCCAGCACCAAATGCGGTTTTTTCGACAGGAAAATGCCGGCTATCGCAAATATTTGAAAAGCCACGGATATCCGTGAAAAGAACGGCCCGCTATTCGTCCTCCTCAGCCTTCGATTGATCGTCCGAAACCGGAATGGCATAGGAACCGGTCAGCCATCGGTTGAGATCGACATTGCGGCAGCGATCGGAGCAGAAGGGGTAGTGATCGCGGTGCGAGGGCCGTCGGCATTCCGGGCAGGGCACGGTCTTGCGCAGCGGCGCCACGTTGGATGCGCCCTTGTTTTCCTCAGCGCTCATCGCCTCAGCCTTTCGCCCAGTTCCGATGCACGTCGTAGCCTTCGCCGGCAAGCAGGCTCACGGTCTCGTAGAGCGGCAATCCCACGACATTGGTGTAGGAGCCCACCAGCTTGACCACGAAGCTGCCGGCGATGCCCTGAATACCGTAGGCGCCCGCCTTGCCGCGCCACTGGCCGGACGCCAGGTAGCTGTCGATATCGTGGCTCGAAAGCCGCTTGAAGCGGACCTTGGTATCAACGACCTTCTGGCGCACCGTGCGGCCGGGCGTGATCAGGCAGACGCCGGTATGGACGCGGTGGCTGCGGCCGGACAGGAGATGCAGGGCGCTCGAAGCGTCGCTGATCAGTTCCGGCTTGCCGAGGATACGGCGGCCGACGGAAACGACGGTATCGGCCGCCAGGATATAGCTGCCCTCCCAACCGGGCTCGCCCTTGATGGCGGCGAGTGCTGCCTGGGCCTTCTCGGCCGAGAGCCGCCAGGCGAGCGAGCGCGGATGTTCGCTGCGCTTCGGCGTCTCGTCCAGATCCATCGGCATCAGGCGCGACGGCTCGATACCCGCCTGGGCGAGCAGTTCGACGCGCCGCGGCGAGCCGGAGGCGAGAATGAGCTTGTCTGTCAATGCCATCGCAACGGGGCCATACAACTTGAGTTCAGGGCAGGATGCGGAGAGGCCATGCGGGTCTCAAGGCCGGATCATGCTCCGCCGTGCCGGCTTCAGGTGGCCGGCGCAAGGGCGCTTACTTGAAGCGGTAGGTGATGCGACCTTTCGTCAGGTCGTACGGGGTCATTTCAACGAGCACCTTGTCGCCGGCCAGAACGCGAATGCGGTTCTTGCGCATGCGGCCCGCCGTATGAGCGATGATCTCATGTTCGTTTTCAAGCTTGACGCGAAAGGTCGCGTTGGGAAGCAATTCGGTAACGACGCCCGGGAATTCGAGGACTTCTTCTTTCGCCATGTAGGATATGTCTTTCTGTGCTTAGATGCGGACGCACTCGGCGTCTTGGAAAAATTCGGCGGAAATTACACAATCGCCGCGGTTTTGTGAACAGCAGCGACCATGTCTTTTGCGTTTTGTCTGTGCGCTATGCCATCTTGTCCGGCATTTGTCCAAGCAAACGATGCGCAATGAGGCCGGACAGGTGATTTCGCACCTCGCGATAGGCCGAAACGATCTGTTCGCGGGTGCCGGTGGCGCCCGTCGGGTCCGGCGTCGGCCAGTAGACGACATCGACGGCCATCGACCGCGTCAGTTCCAGCGCCGCGTGGTGCGCCTCCGGCGCCAGCGTCACGATAAGGTCGAAGTAATCGTCCTCCAGTTCGTCCAGCGTATGCGGCTGGTGGCGCCCGGCCGTCAGCCCGATCTCGTCGAGCACCACATCGACGAAGGGATCGCGCTCGCCAGGGCGCACGCCTGCGGAGGCGACATAGGTGCCGGGCGGCAGCATGGTCCTTGCCAGGACCTCTGCCATCGGTGAGCGGATCGCGTTCATCCCGCACATGAACAGCACCGAAGCGG
Organism: Rhizobium sp. Root482; assembly: GCF_001426565.1. GTDB lineage: Bacteria > Pseudomonadota > Alphaproteobacteria > Rhizobiales > Rhizobiaceae > Pararhizobium. Next base: position 35,230 of record NZ_LMFA01000005.1, read on the forward strand.
GCGTTTTCCCGTTCGGCCGGGCTTGGCTTGGGAGGACGGCAGCCGTCACGCTCACCCTCGCCAGTAGAGCACGCAGACCAGCGTGAACAGGCGCCGGGCCGTATCGAAATCCAGCCTGATCTTGCCCGAAAGCCGGTCCATCAGGGTTTGCGAGCCCTCATTGTGGATGCCGCGACGGCCCATGTCGATCGCCTCGATCTGGCTTGGCGTCGAGGAACGGATCGCCTCGTAATAGCTTTCGCAGATCATGAAATAATCCTTCACGATCCGGCGGAATGGCGTCAGCGACAGGATATGGGTGGCGACCGCCGCGCCGGCCTCGGTGGTGATGGCGAAGACCAGCTTGCTGTCGACCAGCGACAGGTTGAGCCGATAGGGGCCGCCGGCATGATCGACCGGCTCGAAGACGTTTTCCTCGATCAGGTCGAAGATCGCCACCGCCCGCTCATGCTCCACGTCCGGCGTCGAGCGGCCGATCGTTTCATCGAGCACGACATCGCAAAGGCGGTGAGCGCTGATCATCCCTCGCCCCCGAGATTGAGGCGGATGGCGACCGAGCGCGCATGCGCCTCCAGGCCCTCCGAACGCGCAAGCGCGATCGCCGCCGGCCCGAGATCGCGCAACTGGTCGGCCCCGAGCCGCAGGATGGAGGTGCGTTTCATGTAATCGAGCACGCCTAGGCCGGAGGAAAACCGGGCGGAACGCGCCGTCGGCAACACATGGTTGGAGCCGCCGACATAATCGCCGATCACTTCCGGCGTGTGACGCCCGACGAAGATGGCCCCCGCATTGCGGATTTTCGGGATCATCGCCTCGGCATCGGCATGGGCCAGTTCCAGGTGCTCGGCGGCGATGCGGTTGGCAAGCGGCGCGGCATGTTCGAGATCCGGCACGAGGATGACCGCGCCGAAATCCCGCCAGCTGGCGGTTGCCGTCTCGGCGCGCGGCAGCGTGCGCAGTTGGCGCTCGACGGCCGTTTCCACCGCCGCGGCAAAGGATGCGTCATCGGTGATGAGGATAGACTGGGCGCCGACATCGTGTTCGGCCTGAGCCAGAAGGTCGGCGGCGATCCAGTCCGGATCATTGTCCCGGTCGGCGATCACGAGCACTTCGGAGGGGCCGGCGATCATGTCGATACCCACCGTGCCGAAGACCTGGCGCTTGGCGGCGGCGACATAGGCATTGCCCGGCCCCATGATCTTGGCGACCGGCGTAATGCTTTCCGTGCCATAGGCAAGGGCCGCGATCGCCTGCGCCCCGCCAATGCGGTAGATTTCACTGACGCCGGCCATGCGGGCGGCGGCCAACACCGCCGGATTGATCACACCCGCATTTGCCGGCACCACCATGACGATGCGCTCGACGCCTGCGACCTTGGCCGGCAGCGCATTCATCAGCACCGAGCTCGGATAGCTGGCCGTTCCGCCCGGCACATAAAGACCGACGGCATCGATCGCCGTCCAGCGCGAGCCAAGGCCGACACCCATCGTGTCCTCGTAGATATCGTCCTTCGGCCTCTGGCGGGCGTGATGGGCCTCGATGCGCACGGCTGCCACCTTGAGCGCGCCGAGCACCTCGGAGGGAACCATGGCGATCGCCGCGTCGATTTCCTCCGCCGTCACCGCCATGCCGGTGACTGCAAAATCGAGCCCATCGAACTTGCTGGTATATTCGGCAAGAGCCTCATCGCCGCGCAGCCGCACATCCTCGATGATCGTCTTCACCACCGCATTCACATCTTCGGAGACTTCCCGCTTGGTCGTCAGAAAGGCCGCAAACTCACGTTCGAAGCCGGGCGAGAGATAATCGAGACGAAGGGCCAATGGAGGACGTCCTTATGCGTGGTCATGGAAATGCGAAAACGAAGGGGGAATGGATCAGTTGCCGGCCGGATGGCGGGGCTTGAGGCCGGTTTCCCACGCGCCGCCGGTATCCGCAAGCTGAACCTCGATACATTCCACATCGAGCATGATCGAGGCGCCGCCGGAAAGAACAAGCTCGATCGTGCCATCCGGCCCCTCGCCTTCCTGCTCGAACTGAACGGCCAGAAGCGACAGCACTTTGTCGTCGTCCTTACGGTCGAAGCCGATGGAGCGCACGGCGGTGACGCGCTTGAAGGCTAGCAGGCTGCGGCGGCGTTCGAAGGATTTGGCCCGCCGCTCCGCCGTTTCCCAGACGAAGCGGTTGACGGCGAGCGACAACTGCCCGGCCTTGGCGGCATAGGCGAGATCGGAAACCTTGAAGACCGCATCCTGCACATGGGCGGAGACGATCTCTAGATCCTCATTGTCCAGCGCCATCAGCTTCAATGCGTCCATGCCATCCATCCTCGCCTGCGCGACCTTAAGGAGCCGCCGTCATCCTGACAAAGGACATAGGACGCCGGCACCCAATCCGCAACAGCGGAACGACGTCCGATAATCCGGATCAGTCGCTGACACGCTCGACATTGGCGCCACAGCGATTGAGCTTTTCCTCCAGCCGCTCGAAGCCGCGGTCGAGGTGATAGACGCGCGACACCATGGTCTCGCCTTCGGCCACCAGGCCGGCGATCACCAGCGACACCGAAGCCCGCAGGTCGGTCGCCATGACCGGCGCGCCCTTCAGCCGCTCGACGCCCTCGATCTTGGCCGTCTGTCCTGAAAGGGTGATCTTTGCGCCGAGCCGGGCCAGTTCCTGCACATGCATGAAACGGTTCTCGAAGATGGTTTCGGTGATATGGGAAACGCCGCTCGACCTGGTCATCAGGCCCATGAACTGCGCCTGCAGGTCGGTCGGGAAGCCCGGGAAGGGGTCCGTCACCACATCCACCGGGCGAATGCCGCCGCCATTGCGCACCACGCGCAGGCCGGTCTCCGTCTCGGTGATCTCGGCACCGGCGCGGCGGATCGCCTCGAGCGCCGTATCGAGCAGCGTGGCATTCGTGCCTTCCAGCACCACATCGCCACCGGTCATGGCGACGGCCATGGCATAGGTGCCGGTTTCGATGCGATCGGGAAGGACACGGTGGCGGGCGCCCGACAGCGAGGTCACGCCCTCGATGGTGATGGTCGCGGTGCCGGCGCCGGTGATCTTCGCCCCCATGGCATTCAGGCAATTGGCGAGATCGACCACTTCCGGCTCGCGCGCCGCATTGCCGATCACCGTCGTGCCATTGGCAAGCGTCGCAGCCATCATCATCACATGGGTGGCGCCGACAGAAACCTTGGGGAAGACATAGCGCGCGCCGACAAGGCCGCCCTTCGGCGCGGTGGCGTTGATATAGCCGCTGTCGATCTCGATCTCAGCGCCGAGCGCCCGCAAGCCCTCGATGAACAGATCGACCGGCCGGGTGCCGATGGCGCAGCCGCCCGGCAGCGAAACCCGCGCCTTGCCCTCGCGCGCGAGAAGCGGGCCGATCACCCAGAAGCTGGCGCGCATCTTGGAGACCAGCTCATAGGGTGCTGTGGTATCGACGATGTTGCGGGAGGTGAAGTGAATGGTGCGCGAATAACCCTCGCCCTGGCGCTCGCGGCGACCATTGACGGAAATATCGGCACCATGATTGCCCAGGATGCGGATCAACTGCTCGACATCGGCCAGATGCGGCACGTTTTCGAGCGTCAGCGTGTCATCCGTCAGAAGCGACGCGATCATCAATGGCAAGGCGGCATTCTTGGCGCCGGAGATCGGGATGATGCCGCGAAGCTCGTTGCCGCCGGTAATTCTGATGCGATCCATACTCTACCTACGGGCCGCGCCCGCCTTTCCTTGGCATATCGTCTTTTAAGAGATTGCGCCTCCTTAAAGGAAGCGCCGTGAAATGAGAAGCCTGTTGACGGCGGGCGCCACAAGCCTTTGGGGACAGTCGATCACAGCAATTTGCCATTCCTGCACGCGCGGCAGAAAGAGCGCCGCGCCGCAGACCGGCAAGCCGCCACCGGCGCTCCGCAAATGGAGCCTTCCGGCAGCACCGGCGATTATTCCGCAGATTGGTCCGTTTTTGCGGCAGGCAGGCCGGATGTCTCGTCGGCGCCGCCGGCGCGCCTCGCCCGCCCCTGCTGCTTGCGCCTGAGGAGATTGTCGCGCAGCGTCTTTGCCGCCCGCGCCTTGCGCGCCTCGGCCTGGCGCTGTGCCTCCCGCCCGGCCATCCCGCTTGCCTGCGGCACGGAACCGCCGCCGTCTGGTTCGTCATCATTTTGCATGCGCCCCAGATAGCGCAAAACCAGCCTCTCTGGAAGAGAGCCGTCTTTTCTCAAGCCAGATGGGATGAAAACTGAGTTTTGCGGCTTGCGCTCGCCAACAAGCTATGGCAATAGGCCCTCGCTCGCGCCGGACAAACACCGTGCCGCACGATGCTGCTATAGCTCAGGGGTAGAGCACTCCCTTGGTAAGGGAGAGGCCGAGAGTTCAAATCTCTCTAGCAGCACCATCATTTTCCCCTTCCGGTAACATCATGCACGGCGCCGGGTGACATGCCTCCTTGACCGGAGGCAGGCGCGACGGTCGGCGATCAGGCGCTTGGCAGGTCGATGCGGGCTTCGAAACCGTCCGTGCGACCCTTAGCGGGTGAAAGCAGCAGCAGGCGGCCGTTCATCTGCCTGAGCAGATGCTCGACGATCGACAGGCCAAGGCCGGAGCCTGCGGCCTCGGTATTGCCGCGGCTGAAGCGCTTGCGGATCGCGGCGAGCTGACCGACGCTCATTGCCGCGGCTCCATTGACGATGCGCAGCGACCCGCCATCCTCCAGGAATATCTCGACCGGCGCGTCCGGACTGCCGTGAACGAGCGCATTCTCGATCAGATTGCGCAGCACGATCGCGAAAGCATCCTCGCTGACCGGACTTACCAGTCGGGCATCGGGCGCGCGATGAAGCACCAGCCGCCCCGGATTTGCCATGCCGCGCTGAAAATCCGTCAACATGAGATCGAGGACGTGGCCGAGATCGGATGGCTTGTCGGCGATACCGATGCCGGCCTCGGCGCGCGAGAGTTGCAGCAGCTTTTCGGCGAGATGGCTGAGCCGCATCAGCGAGGCTTCGATCTGGCCGGCGCGATGGCGGTTCGCACTGTCCTTCAGCTCCGAAATCAGCATCTGCGTTTGCGCGAGCGCGCCGGCGATCGGCGTGCGCAGCTCGTGGGCGCTGTTGGAGGTGAATTCCCGTTCGGCATCGAGCGCGGTGCGCAGCCGCGCCATCAACCGGTTGACCGAGACCGCGATCGGCTGCAATTCGCGCGGCAATATCGCCGCATCGATCGGCTCCATGTTGCCGCCGTCCTTTGTCTCGATCTCGCCACGCAAATCATCCACCGGCCGCACCGCCCAGCGCACCACCAGCCAGATTGCCGCGCCACTGACCGGGATGAGGAGGATAAGCGGCAGGAACAGGGCGACCGCGCCTTCCCGCAGGGCTTCGTCGCGATTCTCGAAGGCATCGGCCATCTGGACGAAGATCGTGCCATCCTCGTTTGTAGCGGTATAGAACCGAAAGTCCCCATTCCTCCAGAAACCCGGCTTCAGCGGCGTTTCGAAAGCCTTTTCCGGCGCGTCATGCGAACGGATCAGCAGCTGGCCGGACAGGTCGCGCACCTGATAGACCAGATATTCCCTGTCGCCGCTCGAACTTCTTGTCTGCAATTGCCATGGGGAGATGCCGGGCGCGCCGCGATGATCGAGCTCATCGACGACCAACGGCACCAGCCGTTCGGCGGTCTCCTGCAGCGTGCCGTCGAAAATCTCGGCGAATTCCTCTTCCATCACCACGAGGCCGAGACCGACCGCCAGCAGCCAGAGAGAGGTCATTGCCAGCGTCAGCGCCAGGATCAGCCGGCGGCTCATCGATGCGCCTGCCATCGGCCAGGCCGCTCTCATTGCTCTCGTCCAAGCCGGTAACCGATACCGCGCAGCGTGGCGATCCGGTCGCGGCCGAGCTTCTTGCGCAGGCGGCTGACATAGACCTCGACCGTATTGCTTTCGATCTCGGAGCCGAAGGCATAGAGAGCCTCCTCTATCTGTGCCTTCGAGACGATGGCCCCGGGGCGCGACGAAAGCACGTCCAACACCGCCCATTCCCGTCCGGAAAGCGAGACCGCCTCTCCGCCGGCACTGACACGGCGGTCGGCGGCATCGATCTTGAGATCGCCGATCTGGATCAACGAGATCGGCCTGCCGCCGTAGCGCCGGCTGACCGCCAGCATGCGGGCCGTCAGTTCGCCCAGATTGAACGGCTTGACCAGATAGTCGTCTGCACCGCTGTTGAGACCCTCGATCCGATCGGAAATCTGGTCATGCGCGGTCAGGATGATCACCGGCGTGGTGACGCCCCTGGCGCGCATATCCTTCAACAAGGCGATGCCGCTGCCATCCGGCAGGCGCAGGTCGAGCAGCACGAGACCGTAGCTGGTCGTCGCAAGCGCACTTGCAGCGGTCTCGATGGTCTTCATCCAATCGACGGCGTGCTCGCCACTGGCGACGTAATCGCGCACCGCCTCGCCCAGGGTCATATCATCCTCGACCAGAAGTACCCTCAAACCGCGGACTCCGCCCAATTGTTTCCTATCTCCTGTCTAGCAGAGGAAATCGAGCAAGTCCGTTGCTTTCGTGCAGATTGCGCCGGCTCGGAAACGTGGAGACGACGGACTGATCAGGATGTCGCCTCCCTGCGGCAGGCGCTGAGGACATCGAGTGCCGGCTCATAGACGGAGGTCCGTACCGCCATCAATCCGAGTGCGGTGTGGAAGAGATTGTCATGCGACGCCGGCTCCGAAGCACGGTTGTCGAGGCAGGAGGAATCGACCACCGCCTTCATTTCCGATCCCTGCCACAGAACGAACGGCACATGCGTCTGTTGCGACGGCGCCAGGAAATAGGGCGCGCCATGCAGGTAGAGTCCGTGTTCGCCAAGCGATTCGCCGTGGTCGGACATATAGATCATTGCCGGGTCGATGCTGCCCTGGCGGGCCTTCAGCGCCTTGATGACCGAGGCCAGGATATGGTCGGTATAGAGAATCGTATTGTCATAGGCATTGACGACCTCTTCGCGGCTGCAGGTGCCGAGAACCCCGGTGCGGCATTCGGGCTTGAAATGCGCGAACCCGGCAGGGTAGCGCTGGTAATAAGTAGGCCCGTGGCTGCCGAGCTGGTGGAGGACCAGCACGGTGTCTCCCCTGACGCTTGCCAGCCAGGAATCCAGTTGCGCGACCATGCCTTCGTCGAGGCACTCGCTGTTCGTGCAATACCGCGGATCATCGGCTTTGGAGAAGGATCTTGTGGTGGTGCGGTCCGCAACGCCCTTGCTGCCGGTATTGTTATCCCACCATTCCGTCCTTATCCCCGCATGGCCGAGAACGTCGAGCAGATTCTCGTTGGCAAGGCCGGCCCGGTGAGAATAACCGGCGCGCGTCAGGTTGGAAAACATGCAGGGCACCGAGACCGAGGTCGCCGTGCCGCAACTCGACGTATCGGAGAAATAGGTGATGTCCAGCTGCGACAGTTCCGGATTCGTCAGACGTGCATAACCACTGAGCGAGAAGTTTTCGGCGCGGGCGGTCTCGCCGGTGACGATCACCAGCACGCGCGGCTTGCCGGAACGGTTCGATACCCCGATATGCGCGTCCGTGCCCAGCGGCTGGAGGACGATATGCTTGTCCGCCTCGCTGGCAAGCCCGAAGGCGATCGCGTTGCCGATGGGGAGGATCGGGTTCAGCGTCAGGAGCAGATCCTTGTTCAGCCGCGTCACGGCGGCGATGCTGCGGGCGCTGCTGACGGCGCAAGCCAGCGACACCAGCAAGAGGAGCGACACCGCCAGAAGGTTCCATCTCAACTTGGCGAAGAAGGCACGATGTTCGATGCGGATCCAGCAGACCAGCAGCGATGGCACCAGGCCGAAAATGCCCATGTGCAGCATAAAGGGTAGCGTAATCAGGTGGCCGGCTTCGGAAGGGGTCGTCTGCACCGCATTGCGGATCATATCGACGTCGATGATCGTCCCGAAGCCGTCCATGAACCAGGATGCGGCGGCAGCGCTGAGAAACAGGAAAACCAGCAGAGGCTTCAACAGGTATTTGACGGACAGCGCCACGGTGATCGCGCAGAACAGGCAGGTCAGGCCAAGCCCGAAGGCCGCCAGAGCAAGATGGCTGTCGAAATCGGAGAATGCGCGCGTCCAGAAAGTGCGATTGGAGACGGCGATCAGGTAAATCGTCCCGAAGATCGCAAGCGTGATGCTGCCTGTCCGCGGACGAGCGAACGACAAGACGTTGTGGGAAAGACTGTCTATGGACAAGGAAGAGACTCCCGGCAATTTCTGTTGCCGGGTGGATCGCACCGCATCCTGACACGCACCTGAATGCGAAAGCCTTTCTCGCCTCGCGGAATTGTTCTTCGATCCGTTCAGGTGGGTGTCAGGTTGGACACGCAGTCTGTCCGCACCGATATCGGAGCGAACAGAGTTGAATAAGGTAAAAGTGCATTTCGGACTCGTCTATATTGTCGTTCTTGTCATGATCGTTTGTTCGATATCGCTTCTGCGGGAGCCCAGACGCCCGCCTCACACCGTGCCCTGGGCGGCGGGAGAGCACCATCAGATCCACGGCTTCAGCGGCTGACGCGGCATGAAGCCGGCGCAGCTTCCCGCATCGCCGATCGAAATCCCGTTGGCTTCCCGGGGGCTTGACTTTTCATTCAAATTAGAACAAATAGAGAACAAATGGAATGACGAGCGCAGGACATGCTGTCAGCACAGTCATTTTCCGGTCTTTCGATGTCGAGGTTAAAATGAGCCATATCGAGGAAATTACCGAACGGACGCAGGCTATCCTGGCGCGTTCCAGGGCTTTTCGGGAGCGTTCGCAGGCCATGCGGGAAGAACACAGGGCGCTGATCGAACGCGCGTCGATCAAATCCGGCCAGCTTCACTTCGTGTTTTCTCCTCCGGGCCAGGAAGGCGCGAAACACTAAAAGCGATCGGGAGTTCATGATATTGCCGCAGCCGCGCAAATCGCCAGGTTCGGATCGCTGGCGGCGGCAGCATGTCTCCCGATTCGGAAGGAGACTGTCACCCGATAATTGGCACTCCTGCCCTTCCTGGCCGCCCGACCCCTTTCCGGCGACGTTCATGCGATTGCATCGCTGTTGATTACGCGCCTGTGCCGGTTTACTTAAGCGGCAGTGAAATGAGGGCCGACGATGGCAATTCCCGATCTGATTCTGCAGCTTCAGCACGCAAAGGAACCCAGCAGAGAACTCGATATCTCCATCGGCATCGTCATGGGCTATAAACGGCATGTGAAAACCATGCCGAAGGGCGAAGGCGGCGAGAAGCGCAAGGTCGTCTGGCTTTATCCGACCGATGGCGATGAGGGCCGTCTGCCAACCTTCACCGCCAAGATCGACGATGCCTATATCCTCGCACAGAATTTGGTGCCCGGTTGTGTCGGCGGCGTCAGTTGGGATCACCGCGGCGGCTCTGCCAAGATCGACGACGGACCCTATTTCACCGCAAGCTCGCCGGCCATCGCGCTCTGTATCGCGGCCCTCAGCGCGAAACATTTCCGCCATGATGACGACGACGCGCAATAGGCCGTGGTGCGGACAGACGCGCGACACGGAAACGCCCCTGCCGAAGATCGGCAGGCCGGCTGCAGGAATCTGCTAGCGTAGAGACCGGCTATCGCGGATGCCGAACAGGAGCGTAAGGCGCACCCAGCCGCCTCTTGGCAGCAGCCGGCTTCATCATTGGCCCGCCTCCTCCCCATGAATTTCGCCTCCTTCGCTACGCTCACGGATGCGCGTGGCCTTGAAGGCGCCGGCAACTCCCTTACATTTCAACGACCAGGCCGTCCCAACCTTCCTTCCGCGGAGCGAGCCCGATGAAATCATTGATTCCCGTCTGTGTCGTGGTCCTCATGCTTGCCGGCTGCAACAGCACGGCGGAAGTCGAGCCCATCCCGGGCAGCATCACCTATGGCGGCCAGCCGCGCACGAAGCTCACCAAATCGCCGATCGGCAGCACCGTCCAGCATGAATTCTTCACGGGTTTCGGCAAGGCGCGCGAGACCTATGTTCTGCAACCCGACAGATCGCTGAAGCTCGTACGGCGCGACATCATCAACGATATCCGATGGTAGGAATCACTGGCACAAATACAAAAGACCGGCCTTTCCCTCGGAAAAGCCGGTCTTTTGCATTTTGTGCCAGTCGTCGAAATCAGTTCGAAAGATCGTCCGCGACATTCGTCACGGCGGCGGCAACGCCGATAGGCCGGGCAACGAGGCTCAGGAACTTGCTCATATCGACCGACGGGTGACGCGAGGCATAGATGACGTCTCGGCTCTTGACCGGGAAGGTCTGACCGACGATGAGGCTGTCGGGTTGGCTCATATTGAGGCGATAGACGATCGGATAGCGGCCGACGCTGTCGGGCTGCATGCCCTTGCGCAGCATGGCGTCGAAGCGCTGCGGTCCAAGCAGGCTCATTACGACATCGGGCTCCTCGTAGCGGAACACGAAATAGCCCCTGGCATCGATGGCATTGTCATTGCCGCCGCCTGCCAGCGCCACGGCCTCGAGCAGGTTGAGATCGTTTGCGCCGAACTCGACGCGCTTGTTGATCTTGGTCGACCCGAGAACCGTGAAGGTGCGCGGATCGCGGGTGACGAAAATCTGGTCGCCCGGCTGGACGCGGACATTTTCCGATGGATTTTCGATGATCGATTTCAGGAGCGCCGTGCCGGTCTTCTTGCCGCGCACCAGCGTCACATAGGTCTCGTAGGGCTGCGCGGTGGGGCCACCCGCCTTGGCGATGACCTCGTTGATGGTCTCGCTGACAAGGCTCAACGGCACGACCGACGAGCGGCCAACGGCGCCCGAAACGGTGACATTGCGCGATGCCGTGCTCGTGCTGGTGACGATCACGTCGGGCTCGACCGCCTTCTTGACCAGGGCATCGAGAATGGTCTTGCGCGCCTGCTCCAGCGTCTTGCCGGCGAACTGCACCGGCCCGACATAGGGGATCGACGCCTGGCCGTTCGGCTGCACCACGAGGTCGAGGCTGGTCTGCTTGGAATCCGTGGTCGAAAACAGGCCGTCGCTGCCGGCTTCGAAAATGGTCACCTTCAACTGGTCGCCGACGCCGATAACGACGCGGCCGACGCCGCCGCCGATGCCGAAGCGACGATTGAGCGCGGTCGCCACATAGTTGGAAACCAGGCGCGCCGAGCGGGCATCGACATCGATGATGTCATAGGCAACGGTATTCCTGCGTCCGATCTCCTGTCCTGACCGGCCCGCATCGCCCATGATATCGGAAGAAAGCGGGCCTTCACCCGGAACGGCCTGACATCCCGCCAGAACGGCGCATATCAGGATTGCATTCAAACGGTTCAATTAAAGCACTCCGAAATCGACGCCGNCCGATCTCCTGTCCTGACCGGCCCGCATCGCCCATGATATCGGAAGAAAGCGGGCCTTCACCCGGAACGGCCTGACATCCCGCCAGAACGGCGCATATCAGGATTGCATTCAAACGGTTCAATTAAAGCACTCCGAAATCGACGCCGTAGCGGCTTGTAACATCTGCAACGGCGCTGCATTCTAGGAACCGGAATTCCGACTGCCCCTTGAAAAGCACAATCATTGTCCCACAACAAGCCATCATAGGCTGCATCCGCTCAAATAATTTACGGTGCGCCTTTCCGGCAATAGGCTGATCACGACGATTGAGGCATGTTTTCAAAAAGTGTTCGGGCGGCCATGCTGCGCACATCTTCGTCGTGGCAGGGTTGAAAGCTAGTGAACTTAAGTTAAAAGGACGCTAATATGCATCGTCGACGATGATGATGACGAGGCGACCCGACCGGTCGGGAAACTATGTCCGATTTGCTTTTTCGCGCTTCAGGTGCGATCAGCAAGACAATCCAGATCAGTTTAGAGCGTTCGATAAAACATGACAGTTGAAATCATAGGGCGTGCATGTCTCGCCCCTGGAGCCAATTCGCCGCAGGCGCTGTTCCGAATCCTGCGCCAGGGCAAATGCACCGTCACGCGCATTCCGGCCGACCGCTGGGATCTTGCCCGCTTCTGGCATCCGGTCATCGGCAATCCCGGCAAGACCTACTCCTTTGCCGCCGGCGTGCTGGACAGTGTCTATGATTTCGATCCGGCTGCCTTCGGCATGTCGCAGCGTGAAGCGATGCACATGGATCCGCAGCAGCGCGTGCTCCTGCAACTCGCCTGGCGCGCGCTGGAAGACGCCAATATCCCGATTCCCTCGCTGCACGGTGAGAATGTCGGCGTTTATATCGGCGCATCGAGCCTCGATCATGCCAATCTCACGGTCGAGGATCCGGCTTCGGCCGGCCCCTATTTCATGACCGGCAATACCCTTTCGATCGTTTCCAACCGCATTTCCCATATTTTCGGCCTGAGCGGCCCCAGCATGACGGTGGACACTGCCTGTTCGTCGTCGCTGGTGGCGCTCGACCAGGCGATGCGGGCGCTGAATGACGGCGAGATCGAGACCGCCATCGTCGGCGGCATCAACATCCTCGCCCATCCCCTGCCCTTCGTCGGCTTTGCGCAGGCGCGCATGCTCTCGCCCGAGGGCCTGTGCCGCGCCTATGACAATGACGGTGCCGGTTACGTGCGCGCTGAAGGCGGCGTCGTCTTCATCCTGCGCCGGTCCGACAGGGCGCGTCAGGAAAAAGATCGCAGCTACGCCAAGATCATCGCAAGCGGTGTCAATTCGGCCGGCCGCACCAATGGTATTTCGCTGCCTTCACGCGAAGCGCAGGCCAATCTGCTGCGCTCGATCTATGAGAGCAACAATATCGATTCCAATCAGGTCGCCTTTGTCGAGGGCCATGGAACCGGCACCAAGGTCGGCGATCCCGCCGAGGTCTGGTCGATCGGTACCGTGATCGGCGCCAACCGGCGCGCGCCTGTCCCGATAGGCTCGATCAAGTCGAATATCGGCCATACCGAGCCGGCTTCCGGCCTGTTCGGCATGCTGAAAGCGGTAATGGCGCTCGAGAATAACTACCTGCCCGCCTCGCTGCATTTCGATACGCCGAACGACAATATCGATTTCGACGGCCTGAACGTCCGTGTCACGGCCAATCCGATCGAACTGCTGCGCGGCAAGCGCGCCCGCCTCGCCGGTATCAATTCCTTCGGCTTCGGCGGCGCCAACGCCCATGTCGTCATCAGTGATCCCGATCCGGTGCAGGACGAGCGCAATCGCAACAACGCCACCGGCCATGTTTTCATGGCAAGCGCCCATACGGCCACCAGTCTCGAAGAATTGCTGAAGTCGTATAAATCGGCCTTCGCCAAGGCGTCGAAAGACGAATCCCGGTCCATCATCGCCGCCTCCGGCGCCAACCGCACCCAGATGCGCCATCGATTCGCCGCCCGCAGCGACCATCCTGAGGACATCGTCCGCGCCATTGCCAGCCATCTCGAAAAGCCGGCGTCCGATATCGGCGAAGCCGGCGAGGCGGTGACCAAGGCCGCCAAGGTTGCCTTCGTCTTTTCCGGAAACGGCTCCCAATGGGCCGGCATGGGCCTTGAGGCCTTCCGCGAGAACCTGCATTTTCGCCAATGCTTCACCTCGGTCAGCGCACTGTTCAAGTTCCATTCCGATATCGTGCTGACGGATCTCCTCACCGATCCGGATCTCGACCAGAAGCTGGCGGATACGAAGGTGGCGCAGCCTCTGCTGTTTGCCGTTCAGGCGGCCCTGTCCGATTCGCTGGTGGCGATGGGCATCAAGCCCACAGCCGTCTTCGGTCATTCGGTCGGCGAAATCGCAGCGGCTTACGCGGCCGGCGCCCTGTCGCTCGTCGATGCGGTGTCGATCGTCGCCAAGCGCTCGCTGCACCAGGACCTTCTGGCCGGCCAGGGCACCATGGCCGCCGTGATGCTTGGCGAAGAAGCGGCAGCCGCCTTTGCCAAGGCGCGCGGTTTCGACGAAGTCTGCGTCGCCGCCATCAATGCCCATAATTCCGTAACGATCTCCGGCCCGGCGCCGCAAGTCTCCGCCTTCCGGGACGCTGCCCGCAAGGCCAAGATCCCGGTCCAGATTCTCGATATCAACTATCCGTTCCACCACCCGATCATCGACCAGGCCAAGAAGGCCTTCCTCGCCGATATCCCCGACATCGCGCCGCGCAATTCGGAATTGGCCTATCTGTCCACCGTCACCGGCGCGAGGCTGGACGGCACCCAGCTTGATCCGGATTACTGGTGGAAGAATGTCCGCGAGCCGGTCCGCTTCAAGGCAGCGACCGAGGCCGCAATCGAGCTGGGTTGCAGCCTGTTCGTCGAGATATCGCCCCGCCCGATCCTGTCCTCCTACCTGAAGGAAACGGTCAAGCAGTCCTCCATTCCCGGCATGGTCGTGCCGACGCTGCTGCGCGATGCCGGCGAGAAGGGTCAGGATCCTGTCTCGCGCGCCATGGCGCGCGCCATCGCGCATGGCGCCGCCTTCGACGAGGCACGCCTGTTCGGCAAGCGCAACGCCTTCGTGCGGCTGCCCAACCTGCCGTTCGAGCAAAGCGAGTTGCGACCGGCCTCGACCAGCGATGCGACGGATCTGTTCGGACGCGGCACGAAGGCACCCTATACGCTGGCCGGCTGGCGCGCCGATCTCAACAGCGGCAGCTGGAAGAACCATGTCGACGCGCATCTCTTCCCGGATCTTGCCGAACATATCGTCGATGGAAAAGCCATCCTGCCCGGCAGCGGCTTCATCGAGATCGCCGTTTCCGTCGCGCAGCAATATTACGGCACGCCGGATATCGATATCACCAATCTGGAAATCGTGCGGCCGCTGGAGCTTTCCGACAACCGGATGATGGAGCTTTCGACCATCCTCTCGCCGGAGACGGGCGACATCGAAATCCGCTCGCGTGAAAGACTGTCGGAAGACGACTGGGCGGTGCATGCGGTGGCGCGTAGCCGCAAGCTTGTTTCGCGCGACGAGACCATTCCGGCCGGCGCCATGGCAACCCTCGAAAAGACCGCGACCGTCACGCCGGCGAAAGCTTATGAGACCGCACGCCAGTTCGGTCTGGACTATGGTCCGCGCTTCCAGCTGATGGCAAAGGCCGTCTCCTATGGCGACCGGTATATCGAGGTAGAGCTGAAAGAACCGGAAGAGGCCGCAAACCCCTTCGTTTCCTATAGTCTCAATCCGATCTCGGTGGATGCGACCTTCCATGGGCTGGTGGCGCTGTTCGACCGGTTTACCGGCGAAGCCGGCGGCGCACCTTATATTCCGATCCGCTTCGGTTCGGTGCGCGTCAGCCATTCCGGCCTGACCGTCAGGCGGGCAGTGGTGGAAATCGAGCGCATCAGCACAAATTCCATCAAGGCGAAATTCCGCTTCTTCGGCAAGGGTGGCGAAGTCATCGCCGCCTTCGACGATTGCCGTTTCCGCCGCACCTATCTGCGCCAGCACAAGACGCTGGACATGCTGTCCTTCCATTACGAGGCCGTGCCCTCCGACCGCGCAGTGCCGCTTGCCGCTGCCGCCCGTCCCGTGATCCTGCCCTTGCCGCTGGTCGGCACGGTCGAGGACACCGGTATCGACAATACGACGCTGCTGTTCAACGCCGCGATCTATCGCGCCTGCCACGAAATCGCACTCAAGCTTGGCAGGGGAACTGCGAAGGTTGATACGCGCTCGCTGCCCGGCGATTTCGCCTTCCGCTGTTTCCTCGCCAATTGCCTCTATGTCCTGGAAGATGCGGGCCTATGCGAACACAGGGGCGGCAGTTGGAAGATCGCCCCGGAATTTTCGCTTCCGCCCGTCGGCGACATTCTGAAAGAACTTTACGGCGAACGCGCCGAGCGTGCCGTCGAAGCCGTGCTGATCAACAATTCCTACGCCGAGGCTCTTGATCGCATCGCCAGCCTGTTTGCCGCGGAAAGTGCCGGTGGCGAGCCCGATACAGCCGACCGGCCGCAAAGCTTCATCAGTGACGCGACGCTGGACCACCAGATGGTCCATTCCGAATCGACGCGCCAGCGCATGGACCTGGTCCTGGCTGCCGTCGAAAAGGCGCTGGACAGCGACACGGCAAAAACGGGCCTGCGTATCGTCGAGGCCGGAACCGTCTCGACCGGCTTTACCCGCAGGCTCGCTCTCCTGGCCAAGGCGCGCAATGCCAGCCTCATCGTCGTCGAGTCGCGGGAAAATGCCCAGCGCAATCTCGAAATCGCCTTCGAGCAGGATGCGCATGTGCGCGTCCTGAAAAAAGACGCGTTTGCAACGCTTCCGGCCTTCGATCTGATCGTCAGCGCTTCCGACACGGTCTTTACCCTGATCGACGAGGATACCGGCATTCGCAATGCCATGCGCGCCGGCCTGCGTGAAAGCGGTGTGCTGGTGGCGGCGACCAACGCTCCGACAGTCTTCAGCGATTTCGCCTTCGGCCTGACGGAAAGCTGGTTTGCCCGCACTCAGGCGGTCGAGTTCCCGATCGGCAAGCTGGCGACCGTGACCCAGTGGCAGAAGTGCCTGACCGATCTCGGCCTCACCGAGGTCACCGTGGACGACCGCGAGCTGTCGCACGGCAATATCATCATTGCCGAGGCACGCGGCACCGCCCTGGCTCCGGCCGTGGAACCGGCGGCAGACATGCGCGCAACCGACGACGACCGTCCTGTGCTCGTCCTGCACGAAGGCAGCGTATCGAAGCTGCACAGTCTTCTGCCCACCGGCAAGGAGGCGATCCGTTCGCCGCTCGTACCCGTCCAGCTGACCGGCGACATGGACATCGACAAGGCCAAGCTGACGGAAGCGCTGGATGAGCTCCAGGGCAAGCCTGTGCGTGCGGTCTATCTCCCGTCGTCAACTCCGGTTGATCGCCGCGAGGATTCCGCCGTCCTGCAAAACCGCGTGCTTACGCTGAGCGCCTTTGCCGAAGCGCTGCGCCAGCGCCATGCGGGTGACGAAACCGCTGCCGGACAGCGTCCGTGCCTCATTGTTGCAATTCCGGGCGGAGCTCCGGTGACGACGGCGTCGCGTCGCAAGGAAGCCGTCGGCGGAAGCGTCAACAGCGGCTTGTGGGCCTTCACGCGCGTTCTGCAGAACGAATATGATTTCATCGACATCCATTCGCTCGATTTCACCGGCGGAAAGGCCGGCGCCGGCAACCAGCTTGCCGCCGCGATCCTGCTTTTGGCGGACGAAGGCACAAACCGCGAATGGCTGCTTGACGGTACGACCGGCCTTCTTTCGGAAATCCGCGCGGTGCCGGGTCCGGTCGGAGACGAACAGCGTCGGACCGACCGTTTCAGCGCCGCCACCATCCGGCAAAGGGTCAGTTCCCAGGTCGGCAGCATTGCCTGGGAAGAATGCGACATTCCGCAGCCCGGGCCTGACGACGTCGTCGTTGCCGTTGCGGCCACCGGCCTGAATTTCCGCGATGTCATGTGGGCGATGGGCCTGCTTCCGGAGGAGGCCCTGGAGGACGGCTTTGCCGGTGCGACCATCGGCATGGAGCTTTCCGGCCATGTGGTTGCCATCGGCAACAGCGTCAGGGATCTTTCGGTTGGCGACGCCGTGATGGCAATTGCGCCGGCGGCCTTCTCCACACATGCCGTCGTGTCACGCTCAGGCGTCGCCCGGCTGCCGGAAACCGTCAGCCCCGTCGCCGCCGCCACCGTGCCCGTCGCCTTCCTCACCGCCTATTACGCGATGATGGAACTCGGGCGGATCCGTGCCGGCGAAACCATCCTCATCCATGGCGCTGCCGGCGGTGTCGGCCTGGCGGCCCTGCAGGTCGCGAAGCTGGCCGGGGCAAAGGTCATCGCCACGGCCGGAACGCGTGAAAAACGCCGTTTCCTGAAAATGCTCGGCGCCGATCATGTGTTCGATTCCCGCTCGCTCGCCTTCGTCGACGATATTCTCGGCGTGACCGACGGACAGGGCGTGGACCTTGTGCTCAACTCCCTGTTTGCCGAGGCCATGGAACAGAGCCTGTCGCTGGTGAAGCCGTTCGGCCGCTTCCTGGAACTGGGAAAACGCGATTACTACGCCGACAGCAAGATCGGTCTGCGGCCATTCCGGCGCAATATCAGCTATTTCGGCATCGACGCCGACCAGTTGCTGGTGAACGCGCCGGATCTTACCAAGCGCATCTTCACCGAGATCGGCGCGCTGTTCGAAGAGGGCAAGCTCGTGCCCCTGCCCTTCCGTGCCTTCGGCTATGACGAGATCGGCAATGCCTTCCGGCTGATGCAGAATGCCGGCCATATCGGCAAGATCGTCGTGCTGCCGCCGGTTAGCGGGCGCGACGAGGTCGCGAACCGCCCGTCCGGCCGCCTGTCGGTCGACAGCCAGGGCGTCCATCTGGTCGTAGGCGGCATCGGCGGCTTCGGCCTGGCCGCTGCCGGATGGCTGGTCGACAAGGGCGCGCGCAATATCGCGCTCTGTACCCGGCGCGGCATCGCCGACATGGAGACGCTGGAAGCGATCGGGCGCTGGGAGAAGATGGGGGTTTCGGCGACCGTGCATGCCTGCGACGTCACCGACGAAACGGCGGCGGAGGCGATGCTGGAAAACCTGCGGCAGATCGGCCCCCTAAAAACCGTCGTTCACGCGGCCATGGTTCTCGACGATGCGCTGATCAACAATCTCAATCGCGAGCGCAACCGTCCGGTCATCGACGTGAAGGCCAGGGGCGCCGCCGTGCTCGACCGGCTGACGCGGGTGGATGCGCTTGAGCATTTCATCCTGTTCTCCTCGGCAACGACATTGGTCGGAAATCCGGGCCAGGCCAACTACGTGGCCGCCAACGGCTATCTCGAAGGCCTTGCCCGGGCGCGCCGGCTGGAGGGTCTGCCCGGCCTTGCCATCGGTTTCGGCGCGATCGCCGACAAGGGCTATCTGGCTGCGAACACCGACGTCAACGACCTGCTTTCCAAGCGCATCGGCAAGACGGCGCTGAAGGCGCAGGTCGCCCTCAACCAGGTCGAGACCTACATCTGTGGCGATCCCGGCACGGTCGATGCGGCCGTGGTGATGATCTCGGAACTCGACTGGGCGGCGGCGCGCAATCTTGCCGTCGTGCGCAATGCCCTGTTCGAGGTCATCCTGCGCAGCGCCGACCAGCACGCGCCCGGCAGCGATGGGCAGGCGATGGACCTGGTGGCGATGATCGAAGGAAAAACGCCGCAGGAAGCGGAAGACATCCTCTATGATCTAGTGGCCAGCGAAATCGCCGCGATCCTGCGCGTCTCGAAGGATACGATCTCGCGCAACAAGATCCTCAAGGAAATCGGCCTCGACAGCCTGATGGCCGTCGAGCTGGGAATCAGCTTCCAGCAGAATACCGGCTTCGACATGCCGCTCAGCGGCGTCGCCGACAATACGACCGTCGGCGACGTCGCGCGCAAGCTTTACGACAAGGTCAGCAAGCGCGACCAGGGCAGCGAGGACGATAATGAGCCGGCCGACAACAGGATCGTCAACGAGCTCGCCCAGCGCCACACCGGCACCGGCGCGGGCACGGAGAAGGCAGCCAGCCAATGAGCAAGGACGAGGATCGCCACAGCGTCTCCAAGATGAATAGCAGCCTGAAGGAGAATCTGCTGGATCGCATGCGCAATGCCCACCAATCGTCGGAGCGAAACCGCATCGCGCGCTCCGAACGCGACGTACCTCCACCCGTCCGGCGAAAGCAGACACGCTTCGAGGACCTGCCCGAATACAAGCAGGTCCTGACGCAGCAAATGGCCAGCGAACAGCTGCATATAGACAATCCCTTCTACCGGGCGCACCAGACGGCGGCCGGCGCCACCACCGTCATCGACGGACGCAAGCTGATCAATTTCGCGTCCTATGACTATCTCGGCCTCAACCGGCATCCGCATGTCCTGTCGCAGGCGCGCGACACGATGAACACATTCGGCATTTCTGCATCCGCAAGCCGGCTTGTGGCCGGCGAGCGGCCGGTCCATGCCGAACTGGAGGAGCGCATCGCCGCCTTCTACGGTGTCGAAGCCTCGGTCTGCTTCGTCAGCGGCTATCTCACCAATGTCGCGGCGATCAGCTGCCTGACCGGGCCGAAGGACCTGGTGGTGCATGACGAATTCATCCACAACAGCGCGCTCGCCGGCATCAAGCTGTCGGGCGCCACGCGCCGCCTGTTCAAGCACAATGACGCAAACGACCTGGAGCATGTGCTGCGCACGGTTTCCGGCGACTACCGCCGCATCCTCGTCATCGTCGAGGGCGTCTATTCCATGGACGGCGACATCGCCAACCTGCCGGCGATCATGAAGCTGAAGGCCGAATACGGCTTCTGGCTGATGGTCGACGAGGCGCATTCGCTTGGTATTCTCGGCAAGCGCGGCAGGGGCACATTCGAGCATTTCGGCGTTGATCCGCGCCAGGTCGATATCTGGATGGGAACGCTCTCCAAGACAACATCCAGCTGCGGCGGCTATATTGCCGGAAGTGCTGCCCTTGCGGCGGTGCTGAAGGCCACTGCCGGCGGCTTCGTCTACAGCGTCGGGCTGGCACCGGTGCTGACAGCCTCGGCAATCGCCAGCCTCGACATCCTGGAAGGCGAGCCGGAGCGCACGGCCGCCTTGAAGCGCAACGGCGCGCTGTT
Source organism: Rhizobium sp. Root482 (assembly GCF_001426565.1). Classification (GTDB taxonomy): domain Bacteria; phylum Pseudomonadota; class Alphaproteobacteria; order Rhizobiales; family Rhizobiaceae; genus Pararhizobium. Next base: position 55,834 of record NZ_LMFA01000005.1, read on the forward strand.
CCTGAGGCTCGCGCAGGAGGCCGGCCTTGATACGGGCCTTAGCGCCGGCTTTTCCGTGGTTCCGGTTTTGGTGGGGGATTCGCTCCGGGCGGTGCAATTGTCGAACGACCTGCTTGCCGCTGGCGTCAACGCGCTGCCGATCATCCATCCCGCCGTACCCGAAGGCATGGCCCGCCTGCGGTTCTTCATCACCAGCGACCATACCGAGGAACAGATCCGCCAAACGGTGGAGCTGACGGCGGAAAAGCTGAAAGACTTGTCCGAGCGAAATTTCGGGCTCGCCTCGATCGACGTCCAGCAGATGATGAAGATGCTCGCCTCCCGATAGCTCTTAGCCGACTGCTGGCGGGAACCTTGTCAACCGGACCGATCTGCGCATGAACCATGTGATCATTACGGGCGGATCGAGCGGCATCGGCCTCGCACTTGCCGGGCTCTATGTGGAAAAGGGTGCACGCATCTCCCTGGTGGCGCGCGCCCTGCCGGCGCTGGAAGCTGCACGAGACAAGCTTTCCCGAGCTTCGAATGTCGATATTTCCAGTATCCATATCGAAAGTGCTGACGTTGCCGACGAAGCGCGGATCGCCGAGGCGCTACGCCATTGCGAGGATATGTTCGGTCCCTGCGACATCCTGATAACATGCGCCGGCATCGTTGAACCGGGGCTGTTCGAAACCCTGTCGCCGGATGGCTTCGAGCGGCAGTTGCGGACAAATCTCCTGGGGAGCGTTCATGCGGTGCGGGCGGTCTATGCCGGCATGAAACAGCGGCGCTCCGGCCGGATCATGCTGGTCTCCTCCGGCGCCGGCCTTATCGGCATCTACGGATACAGCGCCTATTCGGCCTCGAAATTTGGACTTCACGGCTTTGCCGAGGCGCTGCGCTCGGAAGCAAGGCCGCATGGCGTGCGGGTCGCCGTCTGCTTTCCGCCCGATACCGAGACGCCGCAATTTGCCCGCGAACTGGAGCATCGACCGCTCGAAGCCGCGGTGATCATGGGGCGGGTCGCGCCCTGGTCCGCCGATGCCGTCGCCCGCCGCATCGCCGGCGCGATCGACAGGGGTGATTTCGAGGTGTTCTTCGGCTGGACGCTTCGCGCTCTCGGTCGTTTCGGTTCAACGGTAAAGCCGTTTCTCAACTGGTGGTTCGACCGCGCCATCGCCCGTATCGGCCGCCGCCCCTGAAAGGGCACAGATTGCTTGTAACCACCGGAAATAGGATTTAAGTGTCGCAGTGTCGCGGCGGCGCATGACGGGCCGGCACGGATGAAACAGGTGAAGGTATCCGTTTGGCGTCGACGTCGCTTCATATTCATGATTATCCGCTGACGCTGACTGCCTTCTGCTATGTCCTGGCCTGCGCCGTCGTCCTGTTTACCGACAGGTTTGCCCTGCCCAAGCGCGAGCGCCGCAAGAACCGTCCTGCCGCCAGCCTTAGAAGGACCGCCATCGATATCCTGGCAAGGCTGCCGATCATTGCGCTCGTCTTCGCCGGGTTTTTCTCGATTTCCTGGCGCCCGCTCTATGCCGGCGCCGGCACGATGAGCTTCTTCATCATCTTCACCGGAATATCGCGCGCCAAATACAAATTCATCCGCGAACCCCTGGTGTTCTCCGACATTGCGCTCGTCGCCGATGTCTTCAAATACAAATCGATCTTCTACGCCAATTCGCTGAACATCGTCTTCTGGGCCGCGGCCTTCCTCTATGTCTTCGGCGTCTCGGCGCTCTACATGTATTTCGAGCCGAGCATCCTGCATTCGCGCCGTCCCTTGCTCTGGATCGTCGCCATGATCCTGCTTGCCGATCTTCCCTGGGTCCTGCTGTTCTACGGCCCGGTCAACCGGCCGGTGGCGGATTTCGTCCAGCGTCTCGTCGGCAAGCCCAATGTGAAGGTCAGCACCGTTCGCTTCGGCACATTCGCCTCGGTAATCTTCCACTTCATCCTCTGGCTCGGCCGCCGGCGGGAGAAGATCGTTGCCGAGCTGTCTGGACGTCTTATTGCCGCTGTGAAGGACCTGATCGGCCATGATGCCGACAACAAGGCACCGCTGGTCATCGTCTGGCAGTCGGAATCCTTTCTCGACATGCGCCATTGCGGTGTCGATCATGTCAGGCTGCCGACGATCGACAGGCTGCAGAAGATGGCGGCACAATGGGGACGCCTGGCGACAGTTTTCGAGGGCGGTTATACGCTGAGGACGGAGTTTGCTGTACTGAGCGGGCTCGTGCCCGACGATCTCCACATCGATGCGAGCTATCCCTATCTCAGGGCAAGCCACTATACCGACGTGGTCTGGCCGACGAAGCTGAAGAATGCGGGCTGGAGCACGCATTTCATGCATCCCTACGACCGGACCTTCTTCCTGCGCCACAAGGCCATGCCGCAACTCGGCTTCGAGAAGATGACCATGCTCGACGAGTTCGATCACGATCCCGCGCGCGACGGCCCCTATGTCTCCGATGCCGCCCTCACCCGCAAGGTCATCGAGGAAATCGAAACACAGACGGAGGACGACAAGGGCGACTTCCTGTTCGTGGCCTCGATGGCCAATCACGGCCCCTGGGAGCCGGACCGCGTCGAGGGCATGACCGACCCGGTCGATATCTATCTGGACATCCTGCAACAATCCGACAGGGCTCTTGGCGAACTGGTCGATCATCTCGACACGCTCGACCGCCCGGTCTGGCTGGTGTTCTACGGCGACCACGCGCCGCTACTCAAATCCTTCGCCGATCCCTTTCCGGACCCCCGCACCGACTATTTCATCGTTCCGCTGGCCACAGTGAAGCGCGCGCAGCAGGCGCCAACAACGCCGCGTGACGAGGTCCCCTGGAAGCTACTGGAAGCCATGCTCAAGCACGCCAATCTGCAGAAGGATGAATTGCAATAGTGCCGGCGCCCCAGAAGCCTTCGCGCGTGTTCCTGTTTCTCCAGGGACCTTCGTCGCCGATCTTTGCCAAGATCGCCGATCGCCTCGAAGAGCGCGGTCATATCTGCCTGCGTATCAATCTCAATGCAGGTGATCGGATCTTCTGGCGACGGAAGAATGGCCATGACTATAGGGGTCGGGACGGCGACGCCTGGCACGAGCACGTCGCGCTCTTCATGGATCGACATCGCGTCACGGATTTGGTGCTCCTCGGAGAAGAGCGCCCCTACCACTGCATCGCCGTTCTTGCCGCCACGCGGCGCGGGATCGAGATCTCCGTCGTCGAGATGGGCTATCTACGGCCTGATTGGCTGACCCTCGAGCGAGACGGCATGTCGTCCAATTCGCATTTTCCGGTGGATGCCGGCCAGATCATCAGGGCAGCGGCAATCCTGCCCGAACCGGACTGGAAGCGGCGCTATTCGCAAAGCTTTCTTGCCGAAGCCGGCTATGACCTGCTCTACAACCTCCCCAATGTCTTCCTGTGGTTTCTCTATCCGCATTATCGCCGGCATGCGCTCTTCCATCCTCTGGCCGAATATGCCGGCTGGATCAGGCGGCTGGCCGGCGGCCGGAAACGGAAAGCCGAGGCAGCGGCGCTGATCGACAACCTTCTTGCTGGCAAGACGCCCTTTTTCGTCCTGCCGCTACAGCTTCAGACCGATTACCAGCTTCGGGCGCATTCGCCCTATAATGACCAGCGCGAGGCGATCGACGAGGTTCTCCTCTCATTCGCCGGCCAGGCCCCAGACAATGCGCTGCTCGTCGTCAAAATCCATCCGCTCGACAACGGCCTCATCGACTGGCGTGCGCATGTAAATGCCGACGCAGCCAGGCTCGGTATCGGCGAGCGCGTCCACTTTCTCGACGGGGGCAATCTCAATACTTTGCTTGGCGGATGCGCCGGGCTGATCACCGTCAACTCCACCGCCGGACTGCATGCCCTGCAACGGGGCAAGCCCGTAAAAACCCTGGGGGCCGCGATCTTCGACATTGCGGGGCTCACCGACCAGGCCACGCTCGACCGGTTCTGGGGTGCTCCTACCCCACCCGACAAGGATTTACGGCTCGCCTTCCTCCGCCTCATGGCGGCGACGATCCAGGTGCGCGGCAATTTCTATTCCCGCTCCGGAACCGATGCCGGCGCCGAGGCAATCGCCGTCCGGCTCCACGACCGCACGGTCAACCAGCCGGGCGGCTTCGTCGATCCGCCGCCGCGGCAAAGGCCGGCAAAGATCAGTCCTCGTCGCTGATATCCTGATCCGGAATGCGCCAGGCGTCCAGTTCCTCCTGCGAATAACGGCGCTTTCGCCACCTGTTCCAGGTCACGCCGCGCTTGACGATAGTCGCCGGCGTGCCGGCAAGGACGACGCTGCTCTCGGTAAATGCCTTATTGACGAAGGACTTGGCACCGACAACGCAATCCGCCGGGATGACAGTGCCCTTGTTCAGGATCGAGCCCACCCCGACCCAGACATGGTCGCCGACCGTGACGGAGGCCGCGCGGTTGAGACGCCGGCCGTCGCGTTTGCGTATCAGCCCATGCGCATCGCTGGTGCGTACCTCGATGTTGCGGGAAAACATGCACCAGCGGCCGATGCTGATGTCGCAGCGCTCCATACAGAGGAGATAGACCGATTCGAAGGTCGTTCCCTCGCCGACCGTTACCGTTTGGTTGTGACCCTTGACCATGAACTCACCGTACAAACGGCAATTTTCACCGATCACGATGCGGTTTCCCTGTCCGTAAATGGTGATATGGCCGGTAAAGGAGGAGGTCTTCGGCAGCTCGACATAGTTCTGGCTGCCATAGAGACGGATGGTGGCCGTCAGCCGGCCTTTTGCAGCGATGCTATTGCCTTGTCCCCAATCCAGCCGGACGGCGAAAGGGTGGTGAAAACGGAGCCGTGGCAGCGATTTGAGAAAACGGCCAACCCTCGAAAAAACATTCATATAGAAAAACCGTGCACGCGCCATGCCGACATTTGGGGAGGAAGGACGATCCACTGCCGGATCGTCCCTTCGCCGCGCCACAACGGCTTGCGGCAGAAATCAGGCCTCAGGTCCGATCGCGGATATTATAATAGCCCATGACGAAAATGCCCCAGGCAAACAGGAGACCCAGCCCGACCAGGAAAGAATTGAGGATACGCGTCGGATATTGCGCCAGCTGCGACAGCGTCGGCTGGATGAAGACGGCGAGATAACGCTGCTTGTTGGAGGCATCCAGGCGGGCTTTTTCGATGCTGGCCAAAGCACCGGTATAGGCGCGCTCCGCAAATTCGCGCTCGGTTTCCAGAACTTCGAACTGCTGGATGCGGCCGGCAACATCATTGGTGCCGGATTTGGACGGATCGCCGCTGCCAAGCCGTTGCCGTTCCGCGTCGATCTGTTCCTGAACGCTGGCGATCCTCGTCTTCAGGACGCGAACGCGCGGCGTGTCGTCGCTCATCTGCGATTTGGCCGTCGCCAGATCGGCGTTCATCTGCGCCAGTTGCTGTTCCAGGCCGCCAATGAGCTGGAGGGCCAGCTTCGCGCCCTCGACCGGGTCCACTTCCTGCGACACGTCGCGATATTCCCGCACCGCAATCCGGGCCTTGGCAAGACGCCCCTCGGCCACAACCAGTTCATCCTGCGCCGATTTGAGGACGCCGTCTCGAGCCGTGGCCGACAGGTTGTTCACCAGTTCTTCGCTTTTTGCGATGACGAAACTGGCAATCTCCTGAGCCTGCTGCGGTTCGAATGCCTTGACCTGCAACTGCATGATCCCCGACGCCGGATCATAATTCACATGAACCATGTCACGCCAATAGTCGAGCTTGTCCTCGACGGGCAAGCCCGACCACATTCCATAGAAATAATCGGATCCGCGCACGGCGTAGATCGCTTCCAGATCGAACTTCTGCTCGACGGCGGCCAGCATGGCTTCGCTGTGCACGAAATCCATCAATATATAGCTGTCGGAACCGGTGTTACCGGTGGAGGCCTGCGAAAACATCCCGAGAATGTCCGACGTATTGGCGGCCTCGATGCTGCGCACGGCAAAGGAAGAGGAACTGTGATACTGGTCGGCCGCGACAAAGAGCATATAGAGGCTCGCAAGCGTCGCCGGCACGGCAACGAAGGCGAGAAAGCTGCCGAGGATCACGGTATGCCGCAGCCGTAGCGTGCTCAACCAGCCCGTCTTGGCGACCTTCTTAGCGGCGATCGAATAGATCTTGTTGCGGCCTTGGGTTTTCTTTTCCTTGGGCACAAGCAGACGGTCGTCGTTGCCCAGCAGTCCCTCTAGAAGATGGACGCTTTTCGGCTTGACCATATCCTTGCCGGTCATCCGCTCGACGGCGGGATTTTTCGGCCCGGTGTTCGCCGGATTCTTGATGACCGCCATCTACCGTTCCCTCATATTGACATTATGCGCCCGGATCGCGTCTTCAATATCATCATAATAGGTTAATTTGCCATTTTCCATAACCACGCCGCAATCACAATAGTCGCGAATGGTCGACGTACTGTGGGACACCATGATCACATCGGAATCCTGCAGCCTGCTTTCGAACACGACCCGGCACTTCTTCTTGAAATTAACGTCGCCGACGGCGGTGATCTCGTCGACGAGATAATAGTCAAAATTGACGCCCATACTCAAGCCGAATGCCAGCCGCGCCTTCATGCCGGACGAATAGGTGCCGACGGGCGCCTTGAAGAACGGACCGAGTTCGGCGAAATCCGCGACATAGTCGATCAGTTCACGGGTATCGACGCCATAGATGCGCGCGACAAAACGGACATTCTGCTCGCCCGTCATCGTCGCCTGAAAGCTTCCCTGGAAGCCCAGCGGCCAGGAAATCTTACCCCGGCGGATAATCCGACCGCTGTCCAGCCTGATCGTTCCGGCGATCAGCCGAAGCAGAGTGGATTTGCCGGCGCCATTGCGGCCGAGCAGGCCGATGCTCTTCCCCCGCTGCAGGACCAGCGAGGCGCGATCGATGATCGGCTTGTTGATGCCTCTGGTGCGCGCGAATTTGGTGGCCTGTTCAAGCCTGATCATTCATTTCTCAACAGTGCGTATGAAGCGGTGAACAATACCATTCCAATAAACAATGTCAAAAATACGAAACCATAGGCACCAAGGGCGATGGCATCGTAGCCATGACGGACCCTGGACGCAACGACATCAGTCCCATGCACGATTGGATGGAGACGCACCATATCGCGATCATCCGTCGAAGGGATAGAAGAGCCGGCCGATCAGCCTGAATTTGCGATCCGTCAGCTCCCGGAAGAACTGGATGGGGTCTTCCCGGTAGTTTTCCGCATCGCGCTGATGGCCAATCCTGGTAATGGCCAGCGCTATGAGCGGTGTCATCAGATGACGCCAGCCAAGAACGCCATAGGGCCCCCAGGCCTGCCACCGCGGACCGAGTTGCCGATGCGCGCCTTCCATTGCCGTCCCTGTCGAGAAATGTTGCTTCACGGCGGCAACGGTTTCCTCGAACGAGACCTGGTTGCCTGTCGCAGGATCGAAATAGCGCGGATAGAGAAGATAGGCACCGGCAAACAGCGCCTCGATGGACAATCGCCGCTTTCGCCTGGGGTTCGGCTGGCGATCGTCCGTCAGCCCCCAGCCGGCATAAAACGGGCATCCGTAAACCGTGACCTTGATCCCCCTGAGCAACGCCTCGAAGCCGGCAAGCGAGGTGATCGTGTAAACATGATCGATGGTCTCGAAGGCTTCCGCCATCGACAACGGCCGGGTGACGATCAGGCAGAGATGCGCGACGTCCTGCGGGTCCGACTGGGCGAAACGGACGCGATTGAGGATATCCGGATGCGGCTTGTAGATGATCTGCGCATCCGGGTTTTCCGCGGCGGCCAGCCGTACCAGGTCATTGTTGGTAACTGGCGTCAGGCAGCCGTAACGGATGGAGGCGTCGTCCTCCACCTGTCCGATAACCAGCACGCGTTTGCCGGTCCTCTGGCCGTAGAGCGCTGCAACATCGGTTTCCGACCCGGAATTGTACTTGCTGATGCCGGTCTTCAAGAGCGTGTCGATTCCGGCCGCCGCCCGGGCCAGGAGATCCGGCGACCTGTCGAAATCATATTCGGTCAACAGCCGTTCGAGATCGGAAGCCTCGCGACAATCGAAATAGGCGGTGCCCCGATCGAGCGCCAGCGACAATGGCGGCGTCCGGCTGGCATTGGCCTCCACCGAGCGAATGAAGCCATCCTCGATGAAGGTCACGGGAATGCCGTGCCGTGCCGCAAAGGCGCGCAGGCCGTCAGGCACTTCCAGGCTCCAGACGAAAATCTCAGGATTTTTTTCCCGCACTATGCGGGCGGACCATGTCTGCAGGAATTCCCGCCCCCTTGTGTACATTGGCACGAAAATGAACGAGCGTTCTGGAAAATAGCGTTTGAAGATCGACTGCTTCCAGCCGGGAATATGGAAAGCGAAGGTCACGATGCCATCACGTGCGGCCGGCATGTGTTTTGGCGAACTGCCTCCGGAATGGTTCACTTCAGGCACGGATATCCGCTCCCAGACCGCTGTTCCAAGTCCGTATCAACGGCATACCGTTTCGGGCTCAGGCGACGCCGGCGCGAAGCAGGTCGTGGATGTGCAATATGCCGCTCGGAAGGCCCGAATCATCGACGAGGAAGAGGACCGTGACCTTCTGCGCCTGCATGAGCTCCATCGCGGCGCTTGCCAGCATGCCCTGCGTGATGACCCTCGGCTTGTGCGACATCACCGCATCGACCGTTTCCAGGAGAAGGTCGCGCGACATATGCCGCCGCAGGTCGCCGTCGGTGATGACGCCAACAAGTCGGCCCTCTTCATCGAGGACCCCGACGACGCCGAAGCCCTTGGAGGACATCTGGATGACCGCGTCGCCCATGGCGCTGCCCAGCGGCAAAAGCGGCATGGCTTCGCCGCTGTGTGCCAATTCCTGGACTAAGAGCAACTGCGAGCCAAGCTTGCCGCCCGGATGGAAAACCTTGAAATCCTGCGCCGAAAAGCCGCGCCGTTCGAGAAGGGCGATCGCCAAGGCATCGCCGACGGCCAGTTGCAGCATGGCAGAAGTGGTCGGCGCCAGGCCATGCGGGCAGGCCTCCTGCACCTTCGGCAAGGTGATGGCAACTGTGGAGTTTCGCGCCAGGAGGCTATCGGCATTGGACGTCACGGACACGACGGCAACGTTGAAACGCTTGGCATAGGTCAGCATATTGCCAAGCTCGACGGTTTCCCCGGACCAGGAAAGCAGAATGAGCAGATCATCCGAGGTGATCATGCCGAGGTCGCCGTGGCTTGCCTCGGTCGGGTGGACGAAATAGGCCGACGTGCCGGTCGATGCCATGGTGGCGGCGATCTTGCGGCCGATATGGCCGCTCTTGCCGATGCCCGAAACGACCACACGGCCACGCCCCTGGGCGATCAGTTCGACCGCATCGACAAAGCTGCGCGACAGGGCGACATCCGCGGAAAAGCAGGTCGCCAACGCATTCACGCCATCGACCGCAGCCGCAATGGATCGAGCGATCGATTGACGCACTGCATCCTGTTCGGGGGTGTTCATATCGACGTGCCTGAGACCCATCATCGTGCTCCTTGATTATTTGGAACCGCTTATATGCGCGGCATCGTCAGATCAAATGAATATTCCACGACAGTCCGTTTTTTGACTCGCAAAATATTCCGATATCAACCTGCCCGTTTCACCCCAAGCCCATCCTCGTCGAGAAGGGGCTGCCCGGGATTACCGACAAAATCTTCCAGCGTCATCGTATCGAGAATATCGGCGATGGCGTCGCGGACGGTCGTCATCGAGCGCCGCACTTCGCAGGTCTCGGGATCGTTGCAATCGTCGCAAAGTTCATAGGCAGTGCGGCTTGCGCAGCGGATCGGCGCCAGCGGGCCGTCGAGCGTGCGCACCACCTGGCCGATGCGGATTTCGCTGGCCGGCCGCGACAGGGAATAGCCGCCCCCCGGTCCCTTCTTCGAACGCAGGATGCCGGCATTGCGCAGTTCCAGCAAAATCGTGTCGAGAAACTTCTTCGGGATATTGTTGCGGGTTGCGATCTCCGTGATGAACGCGGTTTCGCCCGGTTCCAGCTTGGCAAGATCTACCAGCGCCTTCAGTCCGTATTTTCCCTTTTTCGTCAGCATGCCTATGCTCTTTCACAAAGAGGCGCGCAAAGCCGCGCCGCCTTGTCGATTGCCGTCACATGATCCGGCATAGCACAAGAGAAGCCATGTCAATATACCGATTTGATGAAAATCTCGGCTTTATGCCGCTTCTGCCCGTTCACGGCTCAGGCGGCGGCGTATCCGCCCGCAGCCGCGGGCAGCGATATCGGCGCGTCGGGAATATCGCGAGCGGTCATCAACCGGCTGACCGCCGCCCTCGCCTCGTCCGCCGAGCGAAACCGCCGCGAATCCAGATCCCAGACGTGATATTTGACAGCGACGAATTTCAGCCGACCGGCATCCGGAACGACGACGCCGACGGCTTCCCCGTCGAATTCTATAACCTGCTTGTTCATGGAATGACGCTCCTTCCGCGCGCAGCGCGGACAATTCAAAATCGTGCGAATTTCAAGAAAGGACTGTGTGTGGATCACATTCGCCAGGTGGCGAACGCACAAAGGTCTTTTATTGCGCGACAATGGGAACGCGTGCCTTTGAAGGTGGCAATGCGGTCAATCGAAAACATGGCTCTCTCCCTAGGCTGGGCCGTGGCGGCAAGCACCCGGCAGGTTACGAGCATCCGCCCTTGATTGGCTTGGCGGATGTTCAGACGCTATAATAAACCATCATTTTAATCAATTAAAATAGATGGACGTTGGAAAATAATGCTCATTTACTCAAGATTCTCAGCAAATGAAGCATTTCCTGTTTCAGGATTACTGCAAAGTAGAATGAGAATCTCGTTTCGAGCGATGTTTCCGATACGGGCTTTATCTAGTCCATCGCAGTGACGAAAAAAGGGCGGCCGAGGCCGCCCTTTCGATTTTTATCGTCGACCCGTTCAGGTCTTGACCGATTCGACCCCGGGCGCGCGGGCCGTCTCGCGGTCCTTCCACCAGCGGCTTAGGAAGAGCAGGATCGGTCCGCCGATATAGATCGACGAGGTGGTCGCCACGATGACGCCGAAAATCATCGGCCAGGCGAAGCTCTTTACAGCATCCCCGCCCCAAATCGCCATCGGCACCAGGGAGAAGGCCGTTGCCATCGAGGTGAAGATACACCGCGCTAGAACCTGGTTGATCGACAGGTCGATCAGTTCCGAGAACGGCATCGACTTGTACTTGCGCAGGTTTTCACGCATGCGGTCGTAAACCACCACCTTGTCGTTGACCGAATAACCGATCATCGTCAGCAGCGCGGCGATGGCCGTCAGGTTGAAATCGATACCGCTCAACGCAAAGAAGCCGATCGTCTTGGTGATGTCGAGCAGGAGCACCGCGATGGCGCCCACCGCGAAGTGCCACTCGAACCGCCACCAGATGTAGAACAGGATCGCCAGCATCGCGAGCGCCACCGCGAGGAAGCCCGAACGGGCAAGTTCCGCGCTGATCGTGGGGCCGACGACTTCCGTGCGCTCGAAGCTCACATCGGGCACGACCTTGCCGACCGTCTCCTTGATCTTGTTGAGCGCGACGGTCTGTTCCTGTTCGCCGCCAGGCTGGCGCTGGACGCGGATCAGGACAGTCTGTCCCTGCCCGAATTCCTGCAGAGCCACTTCGCCGATGCCAAGCCCTTCAAGCTCGTCACGCAGGGCCGCGAGTTCCAGTTTGGACTTCGAGACAGCTTCGACCTGGATGCCGCCGACAAAATCGATGCCGTAATTGAGACCGGGCGTGAAGAACAGGACGACGGAGCTTACCGACAGGATAGCCGACATGCCGATGGCGACGAAGCGCCCCTTCATGAAGGAAATCTGTGGCAGATGTCGAACCTTGCCGAACAGCGAAGGGATTTCCAGCTTCTTCATCTTCCGGCGGACGACCACTTCGCGCATTGCAAGACGCACGATGGTGATCGAGGTGAACATCGAGATGACGATGCCGAGCATCATGGTGATGGCGAAGCCGCGCACCGGGCCGGTTCCGAACATGAACAGGAGAATGGTGCCGGTAAGCGTCGTCACGTTGCTGTCGATGATCGTCGCATAGGCCTTGCTGAAGCCGATATCGAGCGCCTTCATGGCGCCGGCACCAGCTGCGGTCTCTTCGCGGATACGGGCGTTGATCAGGATATTCGCATCCACCGCCATACCGATGCCGAGAATGATACCGGCAATCCCAGGCAATGTCAGCGTCGAACCGAGCATGCCGAGCACGCCGATGGTCAGGATGGTATGGAGCAGAAGGCCGAGATTGGCGATCAGTCCCCATGATCCGTAGAGAACCACCATAAGCACGACGACGAGGGCGAAGCCGGCAAGGCCGGTATAGACGCCCATGCGGATCGAATCCGAGCCGAGATTGGGGCCGACGGAACGTTCCTCGATAATGGTGAGCGGTGCCGGCAGGGCGCCTGAGCGCAGCAGCGCCGAGAGCACGGTTGCTTCCTGGGCGGTGAAATTGCCGCTGATCTGGCCCTGGCCGCCCGGGATCGGTTCGTTGATGCGCGGCGCCGTCAGAACCTTGCCGTCGAGCACGATGGCGAAGGGCAGGCCGACATTATCGCGGGTGATCTCGGCGAACTGGCGTGCGCCCTGGGCATCGAAGGTGAAGGAAACGATCGGCTCGTTGGTCTGCTGATTGAAGCCGGCTTTGGCGTCCGAGAGCCGTTCGCCGGAAATCGCCACGCGGCTTTCCACCGCATATTTGCCGCCATCATTGGCACCGGGCAGGATATCGACGCCGCGCGGCGCGATGCCGCTGTTCGGATCGACCGAGGTGTCCACCATGTGGAAGCTCATCTGCGCGGTCGAGCCGAGCAGCTGGCGCAGGCGGGTCGGATCCTGCAGGCCCGGCAACTGGACGAGGATGCGGTCCGAGCCGACGCGCTGGATCAGCGGTTCGGCGACGCCGACCTGGTCGACGCGGCGGCGGATGATTTCCAGACTCTGGTCAACGGCGGCGGTCATGCGGTCGCTGAGACCGGCCTCCGTCAGCCTCACATTGATCGTGTCGCCGGCCGTCGTGACCTCGATGTCGGAGCTTCCCGTCCCGAAACCGAGCGTGCCCACCGGCGCGGCCAGTTCCTGGATCTTCGGCATGACCTTGTCGCGGTCGGCCGGATCGGCGATCTTCACGGCAATCGCGTCGCCGGCAATACGGGCCGAGGACGTGGGCACGCGCTCGGCGCGCAACGCACCACGGATATCGTCGAGAAGCGTATCGAGCCGGGCCTTTCGCAGGCCGGCGGCATCGACCTCGAGCACCAGATGCGAGCCGCCCTTCAGGTCGAGGCCGAGGGTGACCGGCGACACCGGCAGGAAGGCGGCGAACCGCTCACGGGCAGCCGGCGAGAGAACATTGGGAAGTGCCGCGACGATACCAAAGAGGGTAATCGCGACATAGGCCAGGACGGCCCATTTCGAAGTGCGCATATTGAGGTTCCATTATGACCCGCTTCCATCCGGTAAAACCTGGAACGCGAGTATGTGCATCAAAGGAAGAGTGCGCCGACGCGCAAGGACTGCCCCGGGAGGCAGCCGTCAGGCAAAAAACGCCGGTGGTCCGCGGACCCGGACGATATCGCCGCGCGCCGCGATCGTGGACGTCGATGAAATCTCGCCGACAGCTTCCCCACCAAGGGCGACGGCCGGGATGAAGACGGGTGCCGGCAGCACGAACGGACCTGTTCCGCCGGGCGAGGCCTTGCCGTCGGCACGGTCCGCCATGAAGCGCAGATCGGCAACGGGAAAGCCGCGAACCGCATAGCGCGACAGGCTGGGATCGGATGCGTCGCCTTGTGGGCTGGAGAAATCGCCGGCGCTCTGCTGCGCCGCAAGCCGCAAGGAAAAGCCCTGAGCCGTGGCTACGAACTGCATGGCAAGGGCGGCCGCCAGAAACCACAGCACGGCAAGAAACCTGCCGGCTTGGCTGCGATCAATCCTGTTGCCGTTCCAGCCCATGGAGGACATCGTTCCTTTGCTTTGGCACACCAGCCTTTTTGGCGGGCCGGCCTGCCGCGAGATGCCGAAAGAGCGTGCGATTCAGCGCGAGCGGGCCTAAAAACCACCGCCCGTCGCCAAAGTCAAATATTTACCATCGGCGCGTTGTTGTTCAGACCGTCGCACCGGATGTCCGGGTCTGGTGGATTTCGATCAGAGAGGGGCCGTCGCGTCCGGCGGCTTCGACAAGGGCGGCAGCGAGGCCGTCGATCTTCTCCAGTCGCATGGCCGGGACGCCATAGGCGCCGGCGGCGAGCAGGAAATCGGGCGCCGACGGCTTGACGCCCTCCGGCGTAATGTCGGCCTCGACCATGAAATTCTCGATCTCCTGATAACCGTCATTGTTCCAGACGAGGAAAATGACCTTGGCGCCGACATCACGGGCCGAGCCGATTTCGGCCAGCGAGAACTGGATACCGCCATCGCCGACAAGGCAGATCACTGGCCTGTCCGGATCGGCCACGGCAGCGCCGACGGAAGCGGGTGGCGCATAGCCGAGCGCGCCGAAACCGGTGGCCGAATTGAACCAGGACTTGGCCCGCGGCGCATCGCAATAGAGATTGCCGGCATAGATGGCCTGGGTCGAATCCCCGACGATCGTGCACTCCGGCAGGGCCTTGTAGATGGCGTCGATAATGCCGATTTCGGTGCGTATCTTCGGCGTCAGCTCCGCCAGGACCGCCTTGCGCGCCGCCGCCGCCCGCTCCTTGCCCCGGTTCGGCGAATTTGCGGTGAGGAATGCGAGAATGCCGGCGGTTGCCGTTTTCGCGCCCGACAGGATGGAGAGCGCCGCATGCGGCCCGCGCGCCAGTTGCGCGGCATCGATATCGGTGCGGATGAGATTGCCGAGGATCGGAAAGCCGCCATTGGCATACATGTCGTAGTCGGTCTGGCCCATTTCGGTGCCGAGCGCGATCACCAGATCGGCATCCGAAACCAGCGCCCGCACGGCATCGAGGCTGGGGCTTGCCGGCACCCGCAGCGGATGCCCCGCCAGCATGCCGCGGGCATTGACGGTCGTCACCACCGGCGCGCCGATGCGTTCCGCCAGCTCCCGGATTTCCGCCTCGGCCGTGATCGCGCCGCCGCCGCAGATGATCACCGGCCGGCTGGCATCGCCGCAAAGAATGGCCGCCTTCTGCAGGGTTTCGGCATCGGCGCGTGGTCGCGTCGCGCCGGCCTTGCGCAGGACGGGCGTCGGGATCGGCGCGCTCATCACATCCGTCGGGATTTCGATATGCACCGGCCCTGGCCGGCCGGAGCCGAGGATCGCGAAGGCCCTGTCGACGACAGAGGCAAGGTCGGTCGGGTTGAGCAGCGTGTGGGAATAGAGCGCCAGCGTCTTGATCATGCCCTGCTGGTCGGGCAGTTCATGCAGCAGGCCCCGGCCGTGACCGAGCGACGAACGTCGGTTGACGCCGGAGATGACCAGCATCGGGATCGAATCCTGGCGCGCCTGCGCCATCGCCGTGATCGTATTGGTCAGTCCCGGCCCGGTGATGACGAGCGCAACGCCAGGCTTGCCGCTGACCCGCGCATAGCCATCGGCCATGAACCCCGCCCCTTGCTCGTGGCGCGGCGTCACGTGGCGGATCTTCGAGGCGGACAGGCCGCGATAAAGCTCGACCGTGTGCACGCCCGGAATGCCGAAGACGACCTCGACCTCGTTGGCCTCCAGCAGATCGACGAGCACTTCCCCAACGGTTTTCATCGCTTCGCTCATGCCCGACGCTCCCTCGGTGCAGTCAGTCGGGTGGCCAATTTCGATATGCGGCGGCAGGCCTCGTCGATCGCCTCGCCTGGCACCGTCAGGCTGACGCGCACGTAGAAGGCCGCCTCTTCGCCGAAGGAACTGCCTGGCATGACGGCAACCCCTTCCTCCTCAAGCAGTGCCCAGGCAAAGGCCTCGCCGGTGAGTCCTGTGCCTGCCACGTCGAGCAGGATGAACATGCCGGCCTCCGGCGGCAACGCAACAATACCGGGCGCATCCGCAAGCCCTTGGGCGATCCGCTCGGCCCGGCCCTTGTAGGTTCGCCGCATCTCGGCGGAGGTCCCGATCTCATGCGTCAAGGCATAGGCCGTCATGTCGGCAATGAAGGGCTGGACGCCGAACAGCATGGTTTCCGAGACAGGCAAGAGCCGCGCTGTGAACTCGGCAGGGCCGATCGCCCAGCCACTGCGAAAACCGGGCGCCGCATGCGATTTGGAAATCGACGACACCACGATGGTCCGCTCGGCAAGGTCCGCATCGTCGAAGGGCGAGGCGAACCGGCCGGAGAAGATCAGTTCCTCATAGACCTCGTCGCAGACGATCCAGAGATCGTGCTTGCGGCAGATCGCACCGAGCGCTGAAATCTCGTCCGCCGTCAGCACCGCACCGGTGGGATTGTGCGGCGTGTTGAGAAGCAGCACCCGGCATTCCGGGGTGATGGCGCTTTCGAGATCGGCCGCCTGCATGTGGAAGCCATGTTCAGGCCTCAGCGGCACCGTCACGCGGTGGGCGCCGGTCGATTGGATGACGCCGTCATAGGTGGCATAGAGGGGATCGCCGACCAGCACACCGTCGCCGGCCTCGACCAGCCCGAGCATGACGGCGAAAAGGGCGGTCTGGGTGCCTGGAAAACACAGCACGTTTTCAGCCGTCACGTCGGCCCGGCGCTTGGCGTAGCGTGCGGTCAGGGCGTTCACCACCGACGGCTCGCCGCGGCCGTTCGAATAGCGGTAGCGTCCGGCATTCATCGCCCTTTGCGCCTCGGCAAGCAGCGCAGGGTCGGGCGGCAGGTCGGGTTCGCCGATGGTCAGTTCGATAATGTCGGCGCCACTGGCCTTCATCTGTCGGGCGCGGATATGCAGGGCCCATTTTCCCGAGCCGAGATCGGCCAGGCGGTCGGTGATCGATGAATAGCGCATGGGTGTCTCCTACCCCTAGATCAAATATGTACGGCATCTTCAGCGCCCTCCGGCGCCGACGCGATGCCTCGTCCTAGTGGCTGCCGAGCGAAAGCCCGAGCAGGGCTTCGATCGCCGACAGCGCGATCGAGGCGAGTTCCGCCTCTTCGAACAATTCACCTGCGAGGCAACCTTCGAGCCACAGCCCGTCGATGATGCCGTTGATGGCGATCGCGTGGCGGCGGCATTCGGCCTCGTCGGCAGGCCTGCCCTCCGCGACCAGGAAATCGCGAATCAGCGCCTGCAAGTCGTTGCGAAAAGCGAGATAGCCTTCGCGATGGATTGCCGCCAGTTCCGAATCCACCCGCACCTGGCTGATGAAGGAGGCCCAGAGCGACAGGCTGCGATCATTGGCGACCGGCGCCGTAAGGTTGAGCACGATGAACTGCCGCAGCCGCGGGCCGGGCTCACCCGCCACATCGCCGGCCCTTGCGGCGAAATTGGCAAGCATCGCACGATAGGCCTCCGCCACCATCTGGTCCTTGGAGGCGAAATAATGCCGCATCAGGCCGGCCGTCACGCCCGCCCGGATGGCGATCTGGCGCACCGTCGCGCCCTGGAGGCCGAGTTCGGCGATCGTGTCGAGCGTCGCCTCGATCAGGTCCTGCCGCCGCTCGCCCTCCGGTGCGCGATGGAACGTCCGGCGGTTCATGCGGCGCGGCGCAGCACCGGCCTCGTCAGGCAGGTCGGGCCGCCCTCGCAGGCGATGCAGAGCGCATCGGCCTCGAATATCTCGACCTTGCAACCGGCCGCTTCCATCGCCGCCTTGGTCTTGGGGAAGCCGGCGACCATGATCACCTCTTTCGGCCTGACCGGCAGGACATTGAGGCTGAGGCCGTTGCTGGCATGAAATTCGTCGGCCGGCGCCTCGATCAGCGTGATGCCCCATTCGTTCAGCAACTGGTAGAAGGATGCCGGCAGCAGCGGCGCAAAGACCAGCGCCAGATCGGCCGACAGCGGGCTCATCACCGACATCAGATGCAGGCAGGCTTCCTCGCCCTGCCAGAGCGGCAGATCGTAGCCAAGCACGGTGACGCCATGCGGCTCGAGCATCCGCGTCAGTTGAACGATGCCCTCTTCGTTGGTGCGCACGCCGCGACCGACCACCAGCGTCGCGGCATCGAGCCAGATGCAATCGCCACCCTCGACCGTGCCGGGCGCCTCGATGCGACCGAGGATCGGGATACCCGCCTTCCTGTAGGCCGCCTCGTGCAGCGCCGTCTCCTTTTCGCGCAGCGGCTTGCCCATCCGCAGAAGAATGGCGCCGTGATCGGACATCAGCGACGGATCATGGGTGAACATGGCATCGGCAAGCCCGTCGCCCTTGTCTTCGAGCCAGAGGATTTCGGCGCCCGATTTTTCGACCAGACTGGCGAATTCGCCGTATTGCCGCACGGCCTTGTCGCCGTCGAATGTCGGGCCGTAATGCCATTTCGCCGGATCGGCGGAGGCAAGGCTTGCGCCCGGGCGACGCATCAGGACACGCGCCAGATTGGCCGACATTTCCTGCGAACCATAAGCCGTCATCATCTGCTCCTGTTGAAATCTGGTCTGCGGAAGGGCGCCGAAAAATGCGGCATGGCCGTTATTATACGGTTGAATAATTTCTGCACAAGTGCCACCATGACCTTCATGGAACAACGTGACAGGCAAAAATGCCGCACGACAGGAAAACCAGGGGAACTGTTTTCATGCGTTCAATGCCGGCTCTCTGCCTCGACGGGGCAGCTACTTCATGACGGAACCAGCCCAGGCGATTGCGGTCACGGACCTCCACAAACGTTTCGGGCCGCTGGAAGTGCTCAAAGGCGTTTCGCTAACGGCGCGGCAGGGTGACGTCATCGCCATCATCGGCGGCAGCGGCTCGGGCAAATCCACCTTCCTGCGCTGCATCAACATGCTGGAACTGCCGACCTCCGGCTCGGTCGCCATCCATGGCGAAACCATTTCCATGAAGAAAGACGGCCGCGACGGTCTGCAACCCTCGGATCGCAAGCAGGTCGAACGCCTGCGCACCCAGCTCGGCATGGTCTTCCAGAGCTTCAATCTGTGGCAGCACATGACCATCCTCCAGAATGTCATAGAGGCTCCCGTGCATGTGCTCGGCAAATCCAAGGCCGAGGCCATCGAGACAGCCGAAGCGCTGTTGCGCCGGGTCGGCCTGTTCGAGAAACGCGATGCTTATCCGGCCTTCCTTTCGGGCGGCCAGCAACAGCGCGCCGCGATCGCCCGCGCGCTCGCCATCCAGCCGCTGGTCATGCTGTTCGACGAGCCGACCTCGGCGCTAGACCCGGAATTGGTCGGAGAAGTGCTTGCCGTCATCGGCGATCTCGCCGCCGAGAAGCGGACGATGATCCTCGTCACCCATGAGATGAAATTCGCGCGCAATGTCGCCAATCACATCGTCTTCCTCGCCGATGGCGTTATCGAGGAACAGGGCCCGCCGGAGGAGATCTTCGACGCGCCGAAATCCGAACGCCTGAAGAAATTCATCAGCTCCATCCACTGAATGCTCAACGACCAAAAAAGGGGAAACAGCATGAAGAAGACGCTCAACACCATCGCATTGACGTTCGCGCTTTGCATCGCCGCGGCCGGGGTGGCTTCGGCCGAACAGGTCAAGGTCGGCTTTGCCGCCGAACCCTATCCGCCCTTCACCTCGCCGGACGCTTCGGGCAACTGGGAAGGCTGGGAAGTGGAATTCCAGAAGGCCGTCTGCGCCGAAGCCAAGCTTGACTGCGTGATCACCCCCGTCGCCTGGGACGGCATCATTCCGGCGCTGACCTCCAAGAAGATCGACATGATCATCGGCTCGATGTCGATCACCGAGGAGCGCCTGAAGACCATCGACTTCTCCGACAAATACTACAATACGCCGACCGGCGTCATCGGCCCCAAGGGCGAGGCCTTCGAGGCGACGCCTGAGGGTATCAAGGGCAAGACCATCGGCGTTCAGGTCTCGACCGTCCACCAGGATTACGCCAACAAATATTTCGGAGAGAACGGCGCGACGGTGAAAGAATACCAGACGCAGGACGAAGCCAATAACGATCTCGCCGCCGGCCGCATCGACGCCGTCCAGGCCGATGCGATCGCGCTCGATGCCTTCCTGAAAAGCGACCAGGGCAAGGAATGCTGCGAGATGAAGGGCAACGTCAAGGACGATCCGGCCATCCTCGGCGCCGGTGTCGGCATCGGCATCCGCAAGGGCGAAGACGACCTGAAAGCCAAGCTGAACGCCGCCATCAAGGCGATCCGCGAAAACGGCAGCTACGAGACCTTCTCGAAGAAATATTTCGACTTCGATATTTACGGGGGCTGATGTCCGCTCGGTAAGGGCAAGCCCCTCATCCGCCCTATCGGGCACCTTCTCCCCGTGGACGGGGAGAAGGGACAAGCGGCAAACTCCGTCGTCCCCTCTCCCCGCCTGCGGGGAGAGGGCTAGGGTGAGGGGCAAACACTCACGCAAAAGATTGAGGTCAATGGCTGATCCTGCATCATTCATCAACTGGGGCCTGCTTGCGCTTTCGCCGCCCGGCTGGGGCGGCGTGCTGCTGAGCGGCTTTGTCGCCTCGATCAAGATCGCGGTCGGCGGCTATGCCTTCGGGCTGGCACTCGGTATCGGCGGCGCCTGCGGCAAGCTTTATGGCGGGCCGATCCTGCGCGACCTGATGGAATGCTACACCACCATCGTGCGCGCCGTGCCGGAACTGGTTCTCATCCTGCTCCTTTATTATGCCGGCACCGACGCCCTCAACCATGTGCTTGGCCTTTTCGGCATCGGCACCGTCGACATCGGCGGCCTTGCCGCCGGTATCTTCGTCATCGGCATCGTCCAGGGCGCCTATTCGACGGAGGTTCTGCGCGGCGCGATCAAGGCCGTGCCCGCTGGCCAGATCGAGGCCGCCCGTGCCTATGGGATGTCGCCGTTCAAGGTAACGACGCGCATTACCCTGCCGGCCATGCTGCCCTATGCCATTCCCGGCCTTTCCAATCTCTGGCTGATCGCCACCAAGGACACCGCCCTTCTCGCCGTCGTCGGCTTTTCCGAACTGACCCTGATGACGCGCCAGGCGGCCGGCGCCACGAAATCCTATCTCCTGTTCTTCTGCGCCGCCGGTGTCCTCTATCTGGCGCTGACTCTCGTCTCGGATGTCTTCATCAGGCTGATCGAGCGCCGCGCGCGGCGCGGCTTCGTGGAGCAGTCATGACCGAGCCGGCCACGCCCGACGCCACCACCCATGCCATGGCCTTCACGCCGGAAGACCTGCCCACATCGGACAGCTTCTTCAAGCCGCATCGCATCGTTCTTCTGCTCTTGGCCGCGGCGCTGGTCTTTTCCATCGCCTGGTTCATGCGCTGGGACTGGCTGCCCCGCTACCTGCCGCGGCTCGGACAGGGCATCCTCGTGACGCTTGCCATGCTGGTGAGCACCTCGATCCTCGGATTCCTCATCGCCGTGCCGCTCGGCCTTGTGCAGGTCACCGGCCCCTGGCCGCTGAAGGCGCTTGCCAAGTCCTTCTGCACCGTCATCCGCGGCACGCCGCTGCTTTTGCAGCTCTGGCTTCTCTATTACGGGCTCGGCTCGCTGTTTCCGCAATTCCCGGCCATCCGCCAGTCCTTCCTCTGGCCCTATCTGCGCGAATCCTGGCCCTATGGCGTCGCGGCGCTGACCATTTCCTTCGCGGCCTATGAGGGCGAAGTGATGCGCGGCGCCTTTGCCGGCGTGCCGGCCGGCGAGCTGGAAGCCGGCCGCGCCTATGGCATGAGCCGCTGGACCGTGTTCCGTCGCATCTGGCTGCCGCGCGCCATCCACCGGGCCCTGCCGACACTGAACGGCGAGACGGTGCTGCAATTGAAAGCGACGCCGCTGGTTGCCACCATCACCGTTATCGATGTCTATGCGGTGATTTCCAAGGTGCGGCAGGATACCTTCATCACCTATGAGCCGCTGCTGCTTTTGGCGCTCATCTATATGTGCCTGACGGCGATCCTCGTCCTCGCCTTCCGCACGCTTGAAAACCGCATACCAACCCGTGGTGCCTGACATGACCTTGAACGTGAACCTTTCCAATTCCATGCCGGAACTGGTCGCCATCCGTCGCGACCTGCATGCCCATCCCGAACTCGGGCTCGAGGAATTCCGCACCTCCGATGTCGTTGCCGCCCATCTGGAAAGCCTCGGGTATACCGTCACGCGCGGTCTTGCCAAGACCGGCCTCGTCGCCAGTTTGAAGAACGGCACGGGCGCCCGCTCGATCGGCATTCGCGCCGATATGGACGCTCTGCCGATCCTCGAGGAAACCGGGCTCGACTACGCCTCGAAGACGCCGGGCCTGATGCATGCTTGCGGCCATGACGGCCATACGACCATGCTTCTCGGTGCGGCCCGCGCCATTGCCGAACGGAAGAATTTCGATGGCACCGTGCACCTGATCTTCCAGCCGGCCGAGGAGAATTTCGGCGGCGCCAGGATCATGATGGACGAAGGACTGTTCGACAAATTCCCCTGCGACGCGGTCTTTGCGCTCCATAACGAGCCCAGCCTGCCGTTCGGCCAGTTCGCTCTCCGGGACGGTCCGATCATGGCGGCTGTCGACGAGGCGAAAATCACTGTCCATGGCCGCGGCGGCCATGGCGCCGAACCACAGGAAACCGCCGATCCCATCGTCTGTGGCGCCTCGATCGTCATGGCCCTGCAATCGATCGTTTCGCGCAACATCCATCCGATGGACCCGACCGTCGTTACCGTCGGCTCCTTCCATGGCGGCTCGGCCAGCAATATCATTCCTGAACGCGCGGAAATCGTTATCGGCATCCGTTCCTTCGACCCGAAGGTGCGCGACGAACTGGAGCGGCGCATCCGGCTGGTCGCCGAAAACCAGGCGGCAAGCTTCGGCATGAGCGCGAGCGTCGACTATCAGCGCAGCTACGACGCTACGATCAACCACAAGGCTGAGACGGATTTCCTGCGCGATCTCGCCATCCGTTTTGCCGGCAAGGACAAGGTGGTCGATCTCGAACGGCCGTTCATGGGAAGCGAGGACTTCGCCTTCATGCTGCAGGAAAGGCCGGGCAGCTATTTCTTCCTCGGCACCAGCGTCACCGGCAAGGAAAGGCCGCTGCATCATCCGGCCTATAATTTCAACGACGACCTCCTGCCGATTGGCGCCGCCTTCTGGACGGAACTGGCGGAAGCCTATCTGGCAAGGGCATGAGACAAAAGAAAAAGGCCGCAGGAAGGGACATTCCTGCGGCAAGTTGGACAGTTTCAGGCAAATTTGGTTCAGGCAAATTTAAGATCGCGTCCGGCGATCAGTCGATGAAGCGCACCGCGCTTAGCGACGCGAAGTCGTAGCCGCTGTCGCGGCGCTTCATCACCGCCGTCCGGCGATGATCGAGAACGAGATCGCCGGTCGATGTCGCGACGACCAGAACCGAATGGCTGCGGCCTTCCGGCGACAGGACGCTGGCAAGCCGCATGGCGCCTGCGGGCAGGCCGGCGCGGATCAACTGGCTGCGCTTCATCATCGCATGGTCGTCGGCGGAAGACGAAAGGCTGAGCGACAGGAATTCGCGGCGCGCCCGGATCTCCGGCATGGCGCGGTTGACGCCGCGATTGACGGAGGCGAGCACCGTGCGCAGCTTGCTCGTATAGGCCAGCACCTGATGGTCCGATATCCGGCACTGGGCGCCATATTGCAAGCAGAACAGCCGGTTGGAAAGGCTCGTGCGCGCGCTGATTTCGACATTCTTCGCCGGCATGGCGGCGCTGATCGAGCGTGCGGCGGAGGAAATGCTCATCGCCTGCGACGGGGCGGCGGTGGTTGCGGTAATGGCGACCGACATGGTGATCGCAAGGAAAATTCGTTTCAGCATGTGCCCTGTCCCTGTTTCGTTCCGATCGTCTACCCCTGTCCGGGCGCGTCGGTTTGAATGCCGGATTCATTCCAGGCAGCGGAGGGTGCATCATGCGGCGGAACCGTTCACCCGGTTTCGTTCTCCGATGGGAAGACCATAGATCGGACAGTTTGCGGGCCGCTTAAACCGATCTCTACAATTTTACGCAATTCGCATTTTTAAGAAAATCCGATTCAAAAACGCCGACAAATCGATGAAAATGCACCGCATTGGAAGGCAGGCGGGAGGTGCGATTATGCCGCAGGCGGGCGATTGTCGCAGCGTGACATTATGGTCGCCGAGGGATCATTGACCTTTTCTCCAGATGCCGCAGATTAAGCACAAGGGTTCTGGTTCCGCCGAACGGCCAATGCCGGTCAAGGCATGACCGCCGGTTCGGACGAACCCATGAAAGGCCGGCGAAAAGAAAGGCCGACCGCGAGAAAGGAACGTGCCCGTGTTCGAGAATTTTGACGCCGCCCTGCTCGCGCGCATCCAGTTTGCCTTCACCATGTCGTTCCATATCATCTTTCCGGCCTTCTCCATCGGCCTTGCCAGCTATCTGGCCGTCCTGGAGGCGCTCTGGCTGTGGAAGAAGGACCAGGTCTATCTGGACCTGTTCAATTTCTGGAAGACGATCTTCGCGGTGGCCTTCGGCATGGGCGTCGTCTCGGGCATCGTCATGTCCTACCAGTTCGGCACCAACTGGAGCGTCTTTTCCGACAAGGCCGGTCCGGTCATCGGCCCGCTGATGGGCTATGAAGTGCTGACCGCCTTCTTCCTCGAGGCGGGCTTCCTCGGCGTCATGCTGTTCGGTCTCAACCGCGTCGGGCCGAAACTGCATTTCCTGGCAACCGGCATGGTCGCGCTCGGCACGCTGATCTCGGCCACCTGGATTCTCGCCGTCAATTCCTGGATGCAAACCCCGGCGGGCTTCGGCATGAACGAGGCGGGCCAGTTCGTCCCGCTCGACTGGTTCGAGGTCATCTTCAACCCCTCCTTCCCTTACCGCCTGGTGCATATGGTGCTGGCCGCCTATCTCACCACCGCCTTCGTGGTCGGTGCGGTCGGAGCTTTCCATCTTCTGGAGAATACTGCCCCGCGCCGGTCACGCACGATGTTTTCGATGGCGATGTGGATGGCGACGATCGTCGCGCCGATCCAGATCATCGCTGGCGATTTCCATGGTCTCAACACGCTGGAGCACCAGCCCGCCAAGATCATGGCGATGGAGGGTCATTATGACAGCCATCCCGACGGCGCGCCGCTGATCCTGTTCGGCATTCCCAATTCGGCCGAAAAACGGGTCGATTACGCCGTCGAGATCCCCAAACTGTCGAGCCTTATCCTCAAGCATGACCTGAACGCGCCGCTGGCCGGCCTCGACAGCATCCCGGAGGACCTGCACCCTCCTGTCGGCATCGTCTTCTGGTCCTTCCGCGTCATGGTGGCGGTCGGCTTTGCCATGCTCGGCATCGGCCTGTGGAGCCTGTGGAGCCGCTATCGCGGCACGCTCGACAGCAATGACTGGCTGCACCGGGCCGCCGTCCTTATGGGGCCTGCCGGGTTCGTCGCCGTGCTTGCCGGCTGGATCACCACCGAGGTCGGCCGCCAGCCCTATACGGTCTATGGCGAGCTTTTGACCGCGCAATCGATCTCGCCTGTCGAAGCCCCCGCCGTCGCCTCTTCGCTGATCGCCTTCATCATCGTCTATTTCTTCGTGTTCGGCGCCGGCACCTTCTATATCCTGCGGTTGATGCGGCGGCTGCCGCGCGATCCCCTGCCCGATCTCGACGACGGGCCGATCCGCACCTCGGGCATCATGCCCGGTCCCGCCGCCGGCAATATCCATACGGGAAATCCAAAGGGGAGTGCTGGGCATGGACATTGATCTCGCCTTCATCTGGGCCGGCATCATCGCTTTTTCGGTGCTCGCCTATGTTATTCTCGACGGTTTCGATCTCGGTGTCGGCATCCTCTTCCCGTTCTTTCCGGAAAAACACGATCGCGATGTGATGATGAATTCCGTCGCGCCGGTCTGGGACGGCAACGAGACCTGGCTGGTGCTGGGCGGCGGCGGCCTGATGGCGGTCTTTCCGCTTGCCTATGCCATCGTGATGCCGGCGCTCTATGCGCCGATCATCGCCATGCTGCTCGGGCTGATCTTCCGTGGTGTCGCCTTCGAATATCGCTGGCGCACCAGGCGCGGCGAGTTCCTGTGGAACTGGGCCTTTGCCGGCGGCTCGATACTGGCGGCGTTTTCGCAAGGCCTCGCGCTCGGCGCGCTGGTCCAGGGCATCCCGGTCATCGGCCGCGCCTATGCCGGTAGCTGGTGGGACTGGCTGACCCCGTTCTCGATCGCAACCGGTTTTGCCATCCTGATCGGCTATGCCCTGCTCGGCTCCACCTGGCTGGTCATGAAGACCACCGGCGCCCTTGCCGAAAAGGCACGTAGGATTGCGCTGCGCACCTGTTTCGCCACCATTGCCGCCATGGGCGTGGTCAGTCTGTGGACGCCGTTCCTGAAGCCGCTCTATCTCGAACGCTGGTTCGGCTGGCCGACGGCGATCTTCAGCGTCATCGTGCCGCTCCTGGTGCTCGGCTGCTTCGTGTTGCTTTTGACGGGTATTCGCGGCAAGCGTGACGCCCAACCTTTCCTCGCCGCGCTCGGGCTGTTTGTGCTCGGCTTTGCCGGCATCGGCATCAGCTTCTATCCCTTCATCGTGCCGACGTCGGTGACCATCTGGGACGCCGCCGCCCCCGACGACAGCCTGATCTTCCTGCTTGTCGGCGCGCTGATCCTGGTGCCGATCATCCTGATCTATACGGGCTATGCCTATTGGGTGTTTCGCGGCAAGGTCGATCCCGAGGAGGGCTATCACTGATGACGACGGAAAACAGCCTGCCGAAAAAACTGCTCTGGTTCGTCGGCCTCTGGCTGCTCGGCGTCGCCACGGTGACGCTGGTCGGCCTTGCCATCAAATTCACCATCGGATCTTAGCCGCCCAACTCGCGCACTGCCGCACATGCAAAGCCTCGCTCAAGTTTCCCGCGCTACCACTTGGGCACACATCGGCAGGCAATGGCTTTGCGCGGGAGACAGGACCGCACCCTCCTCCGGCAAAAAGCGAATTGCCTGCCGATGTGACCAGCTTGGGGCCGCACATTGAACCGCACGGCTTCGGCGAAGATTGCTGTTCACGAGGCACGCCATGACAAAACTCTCGATCTGCATTCCCGTGGAAGCCGGCGCGCCCGATGCGCTGCCGCTGGTCGCGGCGCTTCTGGAAAACAAAAGCGCGGATCTGGACATCGTCATTGCCAAGCCCGCCGAGATTTCCCTTTCGCAAGCCCTGCTTGCCTTGACGGCAGGCGACGAGCGCCTGACGGTCACCGACGCCGAACAGGGCGCAAGCCGCCAGCATCTGTGGCGCCATGCACTCGCCTCCACCGGCGGCGACTGGGTGACGCTCGTCAATCCCGGCGACATGCTGGAAGGCGAGCTTTCGCTGATGGTCGCATTCATCGAGACCAGTTCGCCCAATGTCGATGCTCTGGCCTGGAACGCCTTCCAGATCGACCGCCTCGCCGAACCCGGCAAGGCGGCGTCGGTGGCCATTCCCGCCAGCTACCATATCGAGACGCTCGACAAGACGGCCATGCTCAAGGCGTTCTTCTACTGGGAAAACAGCCTGAACAGCCCGAAAATGCCCTTTGGCCTGCATCATGCCGCCATCCGTCGCTCGCTGGTCGATGCTCTCCTGCAACTGCCGGCGCCTGAGGACTGGTCGACGCCGGTGCCGCACTATGAATGGGCGGCCAAGGTTCTGTTGTTTGCCAATGAGCTGGCCTTCTGTGCCCGCCCCATGTCGGCGATCAATGTCTCGACCTATGTCGAGACGCCGCCGCTTCATCCCTGGAACTTCCCCTTCCATTCCGGTCTTGGCCTTGCCGGTGCGGTGGCGGAAGTGCAGTTCCATGTTCTGCGCGAACTCGGCTCGCCCTTCGGCGGCGGCAACGAGGCCTTCGTGCGCGCCCTGATGATTGATTGCATGATGGAAACCGAGCGCGCCGCCTATACGAAGAAGGGCAATGCCTATTTCGCGGCCCTGCAAGCCTTCGACGGCGGCCGGCTGGCGCCGCTCTTCCGCCCGGAATTCCACGAGACCCGCGTCAAGGATACCCGCCGCGGCCTGCACGGCAGCGCCCTTCTCATCGACCGTTTCGTCGGCGGGGCGCGGGATGCCGGCGAATTCTACAAGACCGTCAAGCTGATGCTGGCGCCGATCGGACTGATCTGCGGTGGCGTCATGCGCGACAAGGACGGCAAGGCCGCATGAGCGAAAAACCGGCGCGCATCTCCTATACCAGGCCCTCGATCACCGAGCGGGAAGTGGCCTATGCCACTGATGCCGCCGCAAACGGCTGGGGCGAGCGCTGCTATGACTATATCAACCGCTTCGAGGATGGTTTCCGCGCCTATCTCGGCGTAGATCACGCCATCGCCACGTCGAGCTGCACCGGCGCCATGCATATGGGCCTTGCGGCCCTCGGCATCGGCTCCGGCGACGAGGTGATCCTGGCCGATACCAACTGGATTGCCACTGCCGCCCCGATCGCCCATCTCGGCGCCACGCCGGTTTTCGTCGATATCCTGCCCGACAGCTGGTGCATCGATCCGGCCGAGGTAGAACGCCATATCACGCCGAAGACCAAAGCGATCATCGCCACCCATATCTACGGCAATCTCTGCGACATGGACCGGCTTCTCGAGATCAGCCGCCGCCACGGCATCGCCATTGTCGAAGACGCCGCCGAAGCCATCGGTTCGTCTTGGCATGGCCGCCGCGCCGGCTCGATGGGGCTTTTCGGCACCTTCTCCTTCCACGGCACCAAGACCCTGACCACCGGCGAAGGCGGCATGTTCGTCACCAGCGACGCGGCTCTTTTCGAAAAAGTGCTGACGCTCAGCAATCATGGCCGGGCGCGCAACCAGAAAAAGCAGTTCTGGCCCGACGAAGTCGGCTTCAAGTACAAGATGTCCAATATCCAGGCCGCACTCGGCTGCGCCCAGCTGGAGCGCATCAAGGACCTGACGACCCGCAAGCGTGAGATCCTTGCCACCTATGCCGAAAAGCTGAAGGCTTATCAGAGCATCAGCCTCAACCCGCAGCGTGCCGGCACCGTCAACGGCGCCTGGATGCCGACCGCCGTCTTCGATCCTGCCATCGGCATTAGCCGTGAGATGCTGCAGCAGGCCTTCAGCGCCGCCAATATCGACGCCCGCGTCTTCTTCCATCCGCTGACAAGCCTGCCGATGTTTACCGAGCGGCGCGAAAACCGCCACGCCTACGACATCCCCGAACGCGCCATCAACCTGCCCAGCTATCATGACATGACCGAAGACGAGATCGATCGGGTGGCGCGGATCGTGATCGACCTGGTCCATAGCCGCACCGCCGCCGAACCCCGCCCGGCGAAATCCGCCTGAGGCCGAAGTCGGCGACCCCCCGCAGGCATCAGAGCCGCATTGAAAGACAAAGGCCAATCCCATGACAGTCAAAGACGATCGCCAGGAATTCGAAGCGCACAAGGAAAAGATGTGCCTGGCGCTTGGCAGCGACAATGAGGCGTTTCGCCAATCCGTCGATGCCCTCGTCACCCTGGACAAATACGATTATTCCTATCTCTGGTCCTTCCTCGGCGTACCGATCATCCAGATGCCCGCCGACGTCATGGCGACCCAGGAGGTAATCTGGACCACGAAGCCCGACATCATCATCGAAACTGGCGTCGCGCGTGGCGGCTCGATGATCATGATGGCGGCGATGCTGAAACTGGTCGGCAAGGGAAAGGTGGTCGGCGTCGATATCGATATCCGCGCCCATAATCGCGCGGCGATCGAGACCCATCCGATGTCACCGCTGATCGAACTGATCGAAGGCCCCTCGACCGCGCCTGAAACGCTGGCCAGGGTCAAGGCCGCGATTCCAGCAGGCGCCTCGGTCATGGTGGTGCTGGACAGCGATCACAGCCGCGACCATGTGCTCGACGAATTGCGTCATTACGGCCCGATGGTGACCGAGGGCCAGTTCCTGGTCGTTGCCGACACGCTGCTGGGCCGGGTCGAAGCCGCGCAGACGCCGACCAAGCGCTCCAAGATCTGGCATCCGGGCGACGAGCCATTGACGGCGCTGAACACCTATCTCGCCGAGACCGACCGTTTCCAGCCAGACGCCATCCTCAACGGCAAGCTGGTGTTTTCCAGCTCCCCCGGCGGCTATGTCCGGTGCATCCGCAATTGAGCGAGACGCCGGCCAAGGAGAGGCGCATCATCCTTCGCCAGGCGGAGGATGATGATTTCGCGTCATTGGCGGAAATCCGCCGTGACCCGTCAACTCAATCCATGCTGATGACAGTGGCGGATACCGTTGATGACGAGGCGGTGCGGAGCTGGATCGCGCGACGGTGCGGCGATGTGGACGGCGCGTTTCGGATCATCGCGGATGCAGCCAGCGACTGCTCGCTCGGCTTTGTTCAGATCAGTCAGGTGCATCGCCGCAATCGCCACGGCTATGGCGGTCTTGCCCTTTGCCCCGGCGCGCGCGGACGCGGGCTTGGGCATGAAACAGTGCATCTGCTGCTCAGCCTCGCCTTTGAAGAACTGGGCCTGGACAAGCTCATGCTCGAAGTGCGGGAAGACAATGTCGTCGCGCTCGGCATCTATCGGGCGGCCGGATTTCGCCATGTCGGAAGACTGGAGAAGCATTTCCGCGATCAGGACGGGCAGATGTATGACGTTCTGCTTCTCGAACGGCTGTTCACCGCCCAGCAATCCTGAAAAGCCGCTTGATACTACTCGAGGAACTCCTTCCAACCGATCGTTCCCGAGCGGATCATCCTCGCACCTTCGGCGCCGCAATTGGCGACAAGGTCGAGGCCGGTCACATAGGGGGTGAAGTCGCCGTTCAGTTGCGGATAGGGCGTCCGCTCATACTGCATGTATTCCACGGCAATGCCCTTTTCCTCGAAGAGCGCATGGTTCAGATAGTTGCGCGCGCCGTGGCCGGTAATGTAGACCGTGCCCTTGAGATGCTCGACGATAGCGCAGACCCGTTCGCTGCTTGCGCCGGGAACCGGCAGCGAACGCGAAGACAGGAATTGCGGCCTGTCCAAACCGAAATAGGCAGCCAGTTCCAGCATGGACTGGCGCGAAATATGGGCGACAGTTTCAGCGTTGCAGGCAAAGACACGGTCCACGAGCGCCAGCATTTCCTCGCGAAACGGCGCCTTCAGATAGGCCTGTCGCAGGATCTCGCGATGTTTGCCACGCCAGTCCGTCCTGTCATCGAGCATGACCTCGTCGATCCGCTGCCCCAGATGATAATCGCGCAAGGGCAGCGTCATCCAGCCGACCCCGTTGGCGCCCTTCACCTGGACCCGATTGCTGAAACTGCCCTTGGAATATTGCACGTCGTCATAATGCACGAAGACATCCGCCAGCCGGATCTGCTCGAGCAGGCCAACCCAGGGAAAATACATCGATTGCGAAATAACGATATTCCGGCTCATGACTGTTCCAGTAAGGCGTGGTTTCGCGAAGGAGCCTTTCAGGCCTCGATCCAGACAATGTCGAGGCCTGGTCGCTGCAACGCCGTCTGGGCGGCTACGGCGGCGCGAGCCTTCAGCGGATTGAGGCCGACAAAGACCACATCGACATCCGGGTGCAGGTTCGCTGGCGCGAGAACCGGGCGGTTGAAATGGGTCGATCCCTGCAGCTTCGGATTCTGGTCGAGGAAGGCGCGAAAATCGACATCCGCCTCGATGCGGCTGCAGATCCAGCTGCCGTAGAAGCCGGAGCCGTAGACGGCCGCGCGCTTGCCGGAAAACTGCTTGGCAGCGCTGTCGAGCCTCTTGGTGGCCTGTTTCCAGAAGGCGCAGATTTCCCTGGCCTTGTCGGCGGCGGCGGCGATCTGAAGGCGGTCGCTATCGATCGCTACCGGCTCTTCCGAGCGCCGGGCAACCGCAAAGAAGGCACCCGGAAAGGCGTCACTGTCGATCGTTTCGAGCGCAAGGCCGGCCAGTTGCAGCGCTCGTTTCAGAGAAGCTCCGCTGAAATGGTTGAGATGATCGGCGACCGTCATGTCGCCCGGATTGGCGGCCACGTCCGGCATTGACAGAAGCAGCCGCCCGTCCGGCACCAGGAGGCCGCGCAACGTCTTGAGGAAGCTTACGGGCTCGGCGACATGCTCGATGACGAAATGGCTGATGATCGCGTCGAAGCGGCCGGCCCAGCTCTCCGGTACGGTGTAGGTTGACTGGTTTTCGCGGGCAACCCAGCCGTCCCACGCCGGCATGTAGTCGCGGCTGACATCGAAGACATGCGGATGCAGGTCCGGCCGCGCCAGGCACATCTTGCGCAGAGTGGTCGCCTTGCCGGCACCATAATCGAGAATGGAAGCGCCCTGCGGCAGGTCGAGGAGACGCAGGCCGACGGCCGCCTGATGATCGGTGCGGTAGATCGGGTTACCATCCGCAGCGACGGCGAAAATCTGGTCATGGTCGTCGGATTCCAGCGAAATCCGGTAGGTCGTGTCGTAGAAACTGTCGATGTCGGGGAGGTCGGCGCATTGTGCATGGCCGCATTCGTCGCAGACATAGGTGAGTGTCGGAATGTCGATGAAGGACATCATCGAGGTCAATGCGGGTGCCGAGGCCTCGTAGGACGCCTCGGCGATCGGCGTGCTGCAAACGCGGCAGGCGATCGTCATGCCGCCGCCTCGCCGTCGGTCACCAGTTCTGGCAGGATCTTGCTGAAATCGACCCCTGCCGCGAAGGAACCGACCCAACCGATGCGCGTTCCCACCGGATCGGCAAAATTGAAATAGCGAAACTGCAGGCTCCAGCGCGGCATGGCCGAGACGTTGTGGCCACCCTGGTGCATGGTCAGGAAGTCCATCAGTATCAGGTCGCCCGGCTGCGTCAGGGGCGCCACCGTCGGATATTTGGCCAGGCGCTCGTCGCAATTGTCCATGAACAGCGCATAGGCGCCGCTCTTGCCGTGGCCGGCATCGTCCCGGTAGACCGGGATCAGCCCTTCCGCATGGGAACCTTCGGCGATCTGGACAGGCCCCATCTCTTGAGTAACCGGCAGAAGCGGGGTCCAGAAGACGATGCCGTCGAGGCTCCTCAACTGGCCGGGAAATTCCTGGTGCCACTGGGCGCGGAACTTCTCCTCGCCGGGATTGTCGATGCGGATGCCGTAGCCGCCGGCGGCGATGCCGGGAACGGAGCCGGGCCGCAGATTTTCAAAAACCGTGGTGTTCTTCGCCTTGGTCACCAGCTGCATGAAGGCCGGGATCTGCTTGATCGCATCATAGACCTCTCCGCCCCAGGCGCGGTTCTTGGCAATAAGCGCAGGATAGGCCTTGGTCATCGCGTTCCAGGATGTATCCGTCGGCGCATCGACCTCGTATTTGCGGCACAGAATTTCCAGGATGATGCGGATACCCTCCTGGATCGGCGCCACCTCGCGCTGCGCATCGTAGAACTGCGGCAGCATCGTATAGCCCTTGGTGTTGAATTCGTCCCTGGTTGTGGCGGGGATGATCGTCTCGTTCTGAATCATGCCTTGCATCCTTTCGATGTCGAAACGCCGGTATCGAACTCAAGCCGCCTTGAAATGCTCGTTGAAGTTCAGGTTCAGTTCCTCGCCGGGCGCCAGCATCTGGTTGACGAGATGATACAGTTCAGCCGGCGTCCGGACGCCGCCGATTTCCTCGTCGAGATAGAGATGGTTGTTCGAAACGCCGGTGAAGAACATCGCCCCGGTCGGATCGGAATATTTGACCGGCTTGAAATGTTTCAGATAGCTGCCGTTCTTCCATCGTCCGAAGGCGGCACGATAGCCCTCGACGGTCCGGTCGTAATCGGCGCGGCTGCCCATGATGCCGCAGCTCAGGCCGCAAGCTTCGGCGAAGTTGGCTTCCCAGCCTTCGATGGCCTTATAGCCATAAGTTGTCCGGAACCAGTTCTGAACCTGAGCGATGCAGGCCGCAAGCCCGAGGGCGGAAGGAAACGGAAAATCCTTCATATGCGGGTCTTCGTCGATATTGCGGCCGGTCTCGATCATGAACTGCGCGTGCGAGTCTTTGATCTTGTCGGTCATCTTGATCTTGGCGGAATTGCTTTGTGCGCAGGAGCCGAGGACCGAGAAGGGACGTTCGGAATAAAACATGTGCTCGGCGGTCACCAGCACCTTGCAGACATTCTCGAAATCGACCACCGGATATTCGCAATATTTGCCGCCGTATTTGGCCTTGATCTTGTCCATTACCCGCTTGGAAACGGCGCCGTGATAGAAGCCAAAGGCCATGTTCGGGGTTGCCGTCTCGCCTTTCCAGGAGAAGAACTCCTTGTAAAGCCAGGCGCGCGGCAGCCGGTGGACATCGGTGCCGAGCGGTGCGGAGACATTGCAATGGTTCGGCCTGTTGTCCGGCCAGTTATAGGTGAGCCGGCTCCAGACGAAGACGTCGACCTCGGCATGCTCCGTCTGCGAACGGACGATCACGTCGGCGACGTTGACGTCGACATAATCGTCATCGCCGATCATGCAGACGAATTCGCCCTTTGCCGCCTCGATGCAGCGATCCCAGTTCTCCACCATCGAATAGACCCGGTCGCCCGAGGGAAGATAGGTGACGCGCGGATCGCCGATCAGGTCCGCCATGAAATCGTTCATGACCGAGGCATCGTCGGAATTGTCGGCGAAGACATATTCGATATCGGTGCGAAGGTTCGTGAGCTGGCTTCTGATCGTTTCCTGGAAATAGGGCTGGCGGTTCCGCGAGGGCACGCAAATCGTCAGTTTCGGCTGTGCGAACATGAAATTTCTCCGTTTGTCGCACCCTAGCGGCATGGGCTTTCGCGAAGCTTGCCCGCGACCCTTTGGCCGGACGGGGTTTTCAAGCTTTTCAGCGGGGAGATCGCTTGGTAATGAGCCCGGACTTATTTGCGCTGCAGCAGGCGGCGGCATGAAAGCCCTGGGAGACCCCGATGCCAAAAAACCCGGCAGACTGCGCCTCGATGACGGACATCCGGGTCGAGATCGATCGCCTCGACCAGGCTCTGGTCGCCCTGTTCGCCGAGCGCTGGGCCTATATCGGCCGCGCCGCCGAGATCAAGAAGGCAGCCGGGCTGAAGGCGGATATCCCTGCCCGCGTGGATGAAGTCAGGCGCAATGCCCGCGACAATGCGGCAAATGCCGGCCTCGATCCGGATTTCTACGAGGATATCTGGGCTCGCCTGATCCGCCATTCGATCGAGCGCGAACAGGTGATGCTCGGCGAAAGCGCGGACTAACGCGCTTTCGCCCGTTTCGTTAACCGTTCTTGGCAGCCGGCTTGCCGGTCTTGCCAGTTACCGCGACGACGACCGCTGCCGGCCGATCCGTGATCGCGCCATCGGCTACTTGTGTATCGTCAGCCTCGGGACCACTGTCACGAACTTGCCACCCCAATCGTTGATATACGAAAGCTGTTGTCTGATTTCGGCCTGAAGATTCCATGGCAATATGACCACTCTTTCGGGTTTTTCGGCTCTGAGAAAATCTTCGGTGACGACTGGAATGCGGCTGCCGGGAAGCAATGTTCCCTGCTTGGCCGGGTTCCTGTCGACGACGAAGGAGAGGAGGTCCGGCTTGACGCCGGCGAAGTTGAGAAGCGTATTGCCCTTGGCGGCCGCACCATAGGCGGCGACCTTCAGGCCGGCGCGCCGGCTGTCGATCAGGAAGGAGAGGAAGCCGTCGCGCACGTTTTCGGCAGCCTCCTGGAAGCCGGTATAGAATCCGTCGTCAAGCATTCCGGCCTCGCGCTCGGCGGCAAGGGTCGCGGCAACCGCCGGGGTGACCGGATGCCTTCCGGTATCGCTGCGCTGCGCGAACACCCGCAGGCTGCCGCCGTGCCATGGCGTCGTTTCGACGTCGAAGACCGCAAGCCCGTTTGCCTCGAAAACGCGGCAGACCGCCATCAGCGACAGATAAGAATAATGCTCGTGATAGGCGGTATCGAACTGCGCCTCGGCCACCATGTTGAGCAGGTGCGGAAATTCGAAGGTGGCGACGCCCTGCTCTTTCAGAAGCCGCGTGAAGCCTGCGACGAAATCATTGATGTCGGGCACATGGGCGAGCACATTGTTGGCCGCCATCAGGTCGGCGGCACGGCCTTCGCGCGCCAGCCGTTCGCCAAGCTCGGTACCGAAGAATTCCTCGACGATCTCGATGCCTTTCTTTCGGGCCGCCGCCGCCGTGCTGGTTGTAGGCTCGATGCCGAGGCAGCCGATGCCCCGTTCCCTGGCATATTGCAGGAGATAGCCGTCATTGGCGGCGATCTCGACAATGTGAGAGGCCTGCGTCAGGCCGAAACGGGCCTGCATGTCGGTGACATAGCGCTTTGCGTGATCGAGCCAGGAGGTCGAGAAGGAACTGAAATAGGCATAGCTGGAAGAAAAGAAGGTCTCGCGGGCGGCGAAATCTTCCGTCTGCACCAGCCGGCATTCGACGCAGCAGCGGATCACCAGCGGATACCAGAGTTCCGGCTTGTGGCGCTCGGCCGGATCGACATAGGAATTGGACGGCGGCGCGGTTCCGAGGTCGAGAAACGGCACCATATGGGTCGACGCGCAATGACGGCATTTCATGCGGCAACCCCGCGATAATCGCCCGAGACAAACGGGTGGCCAGCATCACGCGGCGAAAGACCGGCGACCGGCAGCGGCCAGTCGATGGAAAGCACCGGATCCTGCGGGTTGAGCCCGCCCTCAGCGGAAGCGGCATAGGGCTCGGAGTG
The DNA here is from genome assembly GCF_001426565.1 of Rhizobium sp. Root482. Lineage (GTDB taxonomy): Bacteria > Pseudomonadota > Alphaproteobacteria > Rhizobiales > Rhizobiaceae > Pararhizobium. Next base: position 92,586 of record NZ_LMFA01000005.1, read on the forward strand.
TGCGTAGATCATCCTGACCTCGTCGGTCAGCGCCTGGAAACCGTGCGCAAAGCCCTTGGGAATCAGTAGCGAGCAGGCATTGTCTTCCGACAGTTCGACGGCGAAATGGCGAAGGAAGGTCGGCGAATTCTCGCGCAGATCGACCGCGACATCGAGGATGCGGCCGCGGGTGCAGGTGACGAGCTTGATCTCGGCATGCGGCGGGCGCTGGAAATGCAGGCCACGCACCGTTCCCTTATGCGCCGTCGCCGTCTCGTTCAGCTGCGCGATCGGTCCCTGCCAGCCGAAGGCGGCAAGATCCGTGGCGCAGAAAAGCCGGGAGAGAAAGCCGCGCTCGTCGGAAAGCGTCTTGCGCTGAATGACAATAAGCCCTTCGAGCGGCGTTTCCCGGGCGTCGAAACGGGCGCTCACCCGGCTGCCCTCAAAGGCTCGTCCTCGGAGGCAAGCCCGGCAAAGTCGCGGATATCGGCCAGGCAGAGATCAAGCGCCGCCTCGCCGTCCAGCTGCGCCCGGTACCATTCCATCGTCCGCTTCACCGTTTCCGCCAGCCGCCAGCGCGGCTGGTAGCCGAGATCGGCGCGTGCCCTGCCGCTGTCGAGAACCAGATAGCCGGCCTCGTGCGGCCCCTCGCTGCCATCGCCCAGCAGCATCTCGCCATCGCCGAAATGCCGTTCGGCCATTTTCAGCACGGCTCCGACGGAGGACGCTTCGCCGTGATCGGGGCCAAAATTATAGCTCTCGACGCCGTCCGGCGTCTGCCATAGATGCTCGGCAAGGCCCATATAGCCGCCCAAAGGCTCCAGCACGTGCTGCCAGGGCCGCACCGCGCGCGGACGACGCACCTGCAGCGGCTCGCCGTTCTGCCAGGCGCGCACGGCATCGGGGATCAGCCGGTCCTCGGCCCAATCACCGCCACCGATGACATTGCCGGCCCGTGCCGTGGCAAGGCCGATGCGGCGAGCCGCGAAGAAGGAGGAGCGATAGCTTGCCGCGACGATTTCGGCCGCCGCCTTGCTGGCGCTGTAGGGGTCATGGCCGCCGAGCGGATCGCTTTCCATGAAGGCAAGACCGGTCTCGGCATTGTGATAGACCTTGTCGGTGGTTACCACGACGATCGAGCGCACATCTTCCGAAAGGCGGAGCGCATCGAGCAGGTTGGCCGTGCCGATGACATTAACGTCATAGGTCTCGGCCGGATTGCGATAGCCCGCCCGCACCAGCGCCTGCGCCGCCAGGTGAAAGACCACTTGCGGCCGGGAGCGCAGCACATGATGGGTCACCGCATCGCGGTCGCGGATATCGAGAATGCCCGGCCCTTCCGTCTCGCCGCCGAGAAGCAGGTGCAGGGCCGGTTCGGTTTGCGGCGCCAGTGAAAGGCCCGAGACCTCGGCGCCGAGCTGGCGTAGCCAGAGACTGAGCCAGGCGCCCTTGAAGCCGGTATGCCCGGTTACCAGAACCCGTTTTCCAGTCCAGAAATTGCTTGTCATCGGCGTCACCAGCTCTTCCACGGCGGGGCGCCGCTCTGCCATAGATTTTCGAGATAGTTCTTCTCGCGCAGCGTATCCATCGGCTGCCAGAAGCCTTCGTGGAAATAGGCCTGCAACTCGCCTTCGCTGGCCAGTCCCATCAGGGGATCACCTTCCCAGCTCGTATGGTCCGCTTCGATCCGGTCGATGCAGCGCGGCGAAAGCACGAAGAAGCCGCCATTGATGAAGCCGCCCTCGCCTTCCGGCTTCTCGATGAAGCCCTGCACCTCGGTCCCGTCCAGAAGCAGCGCGCCATAGCGGGCGGGCGGGCGCACCGCCGTCACCGTCGCCAGCTTTCCATGGTTCTTGTGGAAGGCGATCGTCGCGCCGATATCGACATTGCTGACGCCATCGCCATAGGTGAAGCAGAAGGCTTCCTCGTCCTTGAGATAGGAGGCGACGCGCTTCAGCCGGCCGCCGGTCATGGAATTCTCGCCGGTATCCACCAGCGTCACGCGCCAGTTCTCGGCGCTGCGGCGGTGGAATTCGATGCTGTTCTGCGACAGGTCGAAGGTGATATCCGACATGTGCAGGCCGTAATTGGCGAAATATTCCTTGATCATGTAGCCCTTGAAGCCACAGCAGATGACGAAGTCGCGTATGCCATGGGCATAATAGAGCTTCATGATGTGCCAGAGGATCGGCCGGCCGCCGATCTCGATCATCGGCTTGGGCCTGAGATGGGTTTCCTCCGCGATGCGCGATCCAAGACCGCCGGCGAGAATGACCGCTTTCATGCCGTTCCCCTTCAGATGCGAGGGCCGTCGCGGTCGGAACCGTCGATGGCTGCGGGAGAAAAAGGGCAAAGGCCCGACGGATCGCCGCCTGTGAACCGCTCGTCCGGCCCCGGCCGGCGCAGCGCCCTGCATGGCGCAGCCATCGGCTCTTGCGTCAGGCGGTTGTCGGGCTGGGGTCGATTCATGATGCTCAAGGTCCGGTCAGTCTATCCTGACCAGACCCTAGAGCCTGAAACTGTCGTCAAACTGGTGCGATACGAGGTTTTGGCCGGCCAACCGTCCTCGCCCGTGTCTCAATAGGAGTTCTTGCGCATCAGGTGCAGTTCCCAATCGAGCGCGCTGCGGATGATGCCGGCAAGATCGTCATGCTGCGGCACCCAGCCCAATTCCCGCTTGGCAAGCGAAGGGTCGGCGACGATCATGGCCGGATCGCCCGGCCGGCGCTCCGAGAAGCTCACGGCAAAATCGCTGCCGTGCACATTGCGCACCGCGTCGAGCACTTCGAGCACCGAGAAGCCGCGCCCGTAGCCGCAATTGGCGGCCAGCGAACTGCCGCCGGCGCGCATCCGCTGCAACGCCTTCAGATGCGCCTGCACCAGGTCCCAGACATGGATATAGTCGCGGACGCAGGTGCCGTCCGGCGTCGGATAATCGGTGCCGAAGACGCTGATCGACGGGCGTTTGCCGAGCGCCGTGGCACAGGCCACCTTGATCAGATGGGTGGCGGCTTCCGTCGACTGGCCGCTGCGCCCCTTCGGGTCGGCGCCGGCCACGTTGAAATAGCGCAACGCCGTATAGGTGAAGGCATGGGCGCTTGCCGTATCCCGCAGCATGATCTCGGTCATCAGCTTGGAGGAACCATAGGGCGATTCCGGTTTCAGGTTGACGCTCTCCGTCACCGGTTCCAGCACATCGGGCGTTCCATAGACGGCCGCCGTCGAGGAGAAGACGAAATAGGGTATGCCCGCCTTCACGGCGCTCTCGATCAGGCTGCGCGACTTGACGGTGTTGTTGTCGTAATAACCGAGCGGGTCGGCCACCGATTCCGGCACCACGATGGAGCCGGCGAAATGAATGATGGCGTCGATCGCGTTTTCCGAGAAAATCTGCCGCATCAGCGCGGCATCGGCAATATCCCCCTCGTAAAAGCGCGCCTCGGGGGCAATGGCCCAGCGAAAGCCGGTGGACAGGCGGTCGATAACGACGACCTCCTCGCCGGCATCGATCAGCGCCCAGACCATATGGCTGCCGATATAACCGCCGCCACCCGTCACCAATACCGCCATCATGCGCTCCCGCGTTTGTCGTTCCGCCGGGATAAAACCCGTTCGCGGGATGATTCACAAGGGCTTTGTGCGGCTCCGGAGCGGCCGGGTCGCGCTCAGAGCGCGGCGATATAACCGGCCAGACGCTCCGCCGCGATGGCGATCCGGCCGGGATCGCGCAGGAAACAGGCGCGCATGAAGGGCGAACCGCCGGCGCCGAAGGCCGTGCCCGGCGCCAGGCCCACGCCGGTCTTGTCGACAATGTCGAGGGCGGCGGCGCGCACGTCGCTGACGCCGTCGATCTTCAGGAAGGCATAGAGCGCGCCATCCGGTTTCAGCGTCTCCACGCGATTGGTCGCAATCAGCGCATCGCAGAACAGGTTGCGAGAGAGCGTGGCCTTGGCGATATTCTCGCCGACAAAGGCGTCGCCCTCGTCAAGCGCCGCCACGGCACCCGCCTGGATGAATTGCGCCACGCCGGACGTGGAATACTGAATGAGGTTTTCGAGCACTTGGCCGATTGCCGGCGGCGCCACGATCCAGCCGGCGCGCCAGCCGGTCATCGACCAGTTCTTGGAAAAGGAATTGACGAACATTACCCGATCGCCCTCCTCCATGATGTCGAGAAAGGAGGGTGCCCTTTCGCCGAGATAGTAGTAGCGCGCATAGATCTCGTCGGCGACGATCCACAGGCCGTGGCGGCGGGCGAGGTCGAGCATAGCCCGGAGATCGTCATGCGTCGCTGTCCAGCCGGTGGGATTGGAGGGCGTATTGACGAACAGCGCACGCGTCTTGCCGGTGATCGCCCGCTCGAAATCCGCAGGATCGAACTGCCATTTGCCGCCGCTGAAAGTCAGCGGCGCCGGGATCGCCCGCACGCCGGAAAGCTCGGCGCTGGCCGCGAAATTCGGCCAGGCCGGAGACAGGAAGACGATATCGTCGCCGGGCGAGGCGACCGCCTCGACGGCCAGCTTGATCGCCTGCATGCCGGAACCGGTGACATAGAAATTTTCCGGTGAGAGGGCCTTGTCGAAATGGCGCTGGTAATAGCGCGACAGGGCGTCTCGCAAGGGCGGGATGCCGCGCTGCCAGGTGTAGAAGGTCTCGCCATTGCCAAGCGATTGCTGGGCCGCCCGCGAAATGAAATCCGGCGTCGGCAGATCGCCCTCCCCCACCCAGAGCGGGATCAGTCCGTCGCGGCCGCGCGCATAGTTGACCACCTCGACGATGCCGCTTTCAGGCGCTGCAAGCGAACGGGGACTGAGGCTGGAAAGTAGGGTCATCGGCGGGCTCCTGTTGCCCGCCGCTTCTAGCGTTTTTTCAGATCACGATCACGCGATATTCGCTGACGGATCAATCGATTTCCGTGATGGATTCGGAGGTATCGAAGACCGCCTCAGACCCTCTGCGTCTTCAGGAGATCGCGGATTTCGGTGAGCAGCTGCACATCCACCGGCGGCGGTGCTGCCGGCTCCTCGTTCTGCTTCTTCTCCATGGTAACCCGCATCCTGTTGACGGCCTTGACCAGGAGGAAAATGATCCAGGCGAGGATGAGGAAATTCAGGACCACGGTGAGGAAATTGCCATAGGCAAAGACAGCGCCCTGTTCGCGGGCGGCGGCAAGCGAGGTGGCGGTCACGGTGCTGGAGAGCGGAAAGAAGAAGTTGGAAAAATCAAGCCCGCCGGTAATGGCGCCGACGACCGGCATGATGATGTCGTTGACCAGGGAATTGACGATCAGCGTGAAGGCGCCGCCAATAATGATACCGACGGCAAGGTCCATGACATTGCCCCTGGCGATAAACGCCTTGAATTCATCCAGCATTGTTCTCTCCTTTGGTTTTGAAGTCCTGTCCGTGCATTCTGGATGCTAATCACTTTTTCCCGCATGTAAATCGCAAGAATGCATGAACGGCAGAGCGAAAGGCGTGCGCCTGTCATTCTGGAAAGGTCCGTTCCTCTTTGACTTAAGGCTTATGGCCGTGCGATTTTCTTCACCGCCGTCTTGTCCTATGCTTGGGATCGGGACAAGGAGAGGACATGCTTTCAGGCTCGATCATTTTCGCAGCCGCCTTCGCCTATCTGCTTCTGCTGTTCGCGGTGGCAAGCTATGGTGATCGCAAGGCGCGGAAAACCGCTCCCGGCAAGGGCAGGCCGCTGGTCTATGCGCTCAGCCTGGCAATCTACTGCACCTCCTGGACCTATTTCGGCGGGATCGGACTTGCCGCCGAGCGAGGGCTGGAATTTACCGGCATCTATATCGGCCCCATCTTGATGTTCACCATCGGCCTGCCGGTGCTTCGCCGCATCATCGCGCTTGCCAAGGCCCAGAAGCTGACGTCGGTGGCCGATTTCATCGCGGCGCGCTACGGCAAGAACCCGGCCGTCGCCGCCATCGTCGCGCTGATCTCGCTGGTCGGCGCCATTCCGTATATCGCCCTGCAGCTGAAAGCGGTCTCCAGTTCGGTCTCCGCGATAATCGATACCAGCGGCTACGGCATCGGCGCCGGCGAAAATTTCATCGACCTGCCGCTGCTCGTCACGCTGTTCCTCGCCTGCTTCGCCATCGTCTTCGGCACTCGCCACACCGATGCGACCGAGCACCAGGACGGCCTTATCCTGGCGATCGCCATGGAATCGGTGGTCAAGCTCCTGGCGCTGGTCACCGGTGGCCTCTATGTCGTATTCTTCCTGTTTGACGGACCGGGCGATCTCTGGGCAAAAGCGATCGCCAATGAACAGGTCATGTCGGCGCTGCAGTACAAGACGCCGATGTCGCGCTGGATCATGCTCGTCGTGCTTTCGGCCTTTGCCATCATCATGCTGCCGCGGCAATTCCATGTGACGGTCGTCGAGAACCGCACGGAAAAGGATCTACGCACCGCCGGCCTGCTGTTCCCGATCTATCTCCTCGCCATCAACCTGTTCGTGCTGCCCGTCGCCATCGGTGGCGTCCTTACGTTCGGCGGAAGCGGCGAGGCCGATCTCTACCTGCTGAAACTGCCGCTTGCGGCCAATATGCCGATCGTGGCGCTGATCACCTTCATCGGCGGCTTTTCCGCCGCCACCGCCATGGTCATCGTCGCCTCGGTGGCGCTGTCGATCATGATCTCCAACGATATCGTCATGCCGGTCTTCATCAGGCGCAAGCTCACCGGCCATGGCGGCTCGCCTGATGTTACCGGCACGCTGCTGAACGTCCGGCGCACCGCGATCTTCGTCGTCCTGCTGCTCGGCTATGGCTATTATCGCTCCGCCGACATGAGCGCCGGTCTCGCTTCGCTGGGGCTCTTGTCCTTTGCCGCCGTCTCGCAGATGGCGCCCGCTTTTCTCGGCGGCCTCGTCTGGCGCCAGGCCAATGCACGCGGCGCCATCGCCGGCATGACGCTCGGCTTCGTCGTCTGGGCCTATCTTCTGTTCCTGCCGAGCCTCGGCGGACAGGACAATTCCCATGTCGCGACCACGGTGCTCGAATTCCTGTTTCCCTTTACCTCGGCCTTTTCCGGCCCAGATGCCGACCCGCTGGTCAATGCCTCGGCGCTCAGCCTTCTGGTCAATGCACTCGCCTATGTCATCGGTTCGCTCACCCGGGTGCCGAAGCCACTGGAGCGGCTGCAGGCCGGCGTCTTCATTCACCGCAAATCGCGCACCGAAAAAGCCTTTCGCGGCCGCAAGACCAAGATCACCGTTCTCGACCTGAAAACCACCATCGCCCGCTATCTCGGCGAGGAACGGATGAAGCGCTCCTTCCAGACCTATGAACGCCAGTCCGGCCGCTGGCTGGAAGATCATCAGCCCGCCGACATGGCATTGATCCAGTTTTCGGAGCAATTGCTCGGCAGCGCCATCGGCTCGTCCTCGGCACGCCTTGTCCTGTCGCTGGTGCTGCAGCGGCTCGATGACACCTCCTCGGATACCGCCTGGCTTCTCGACCAGGCCTCCGAAGCCTTGCAATATAACCAGGACATGCTGCAGACGGCGCTGTCGCAGATGGACCAGGGTATCGCCGTCTTCGACAGTTCCAATAATCTGATCATCTGGAACCGCCGCTTCCGCCAGCTTCTCGACCTGCCGGAAGCGGCCGGCCAGGTCGGCTTTCCGCTGGCCGATATCCTCGCCATCCTCACCCGGCGCGGCGATATCGGCAAGGAGGACGGAAAGGCGCTGGTGGCTGATTTCCTGACGCTCGACAAGCCGTTCCTGCTCGAACTCGCCGGCGGTGCGCGCATCATCGAGGTGCGCACCAATGCCATGCCCGACAAGGGCATCGTCACCACCTATACCGACATCTCCCGGCGCGTGGCCGCCGACATGGCGCTGAAGCAGGCAAACGAGACACTGGAACTGCGCGTCGCCGAGCGGACTGGCGAGCTCACCCGGGTCAACCGGGAGGTCGCCGAGGCGCGGGCGGCGGCGGAAGAGGCCAATATCGGCAAGACCCGCTTCTTTGCCGCCGTCGGCCACGACATCCTGCAGCCCCTGAACGCCGCACGGCTCTATTCGTCCTCGCTGGTGGAGCGGCTCGGCAGTTCGGAAAACAGTGCGCTGGTGCGCAATATCGATTCCTCGCTGGAATCGGTGGAATCGATCCTCGGCGCCGTCCTCGACATTTCCAGGCTCGATACCGGCGCGATGAAGCCGCGGCTGCAATCGGTTCCTCTCAACGACCTCCTGCGACGCATCGAAACGGACTTCGCGCCCGTCGCCCGCGCCGCCAATCTGAGGCTCAAGGTCATGCCGACCTCGCTCACCGTCCGCACGGATCCCAATCTCCTGCGGCGGCTCGTCCAGAACCTCGTCTCCAACGCCATCAAATACACGCCGGCCGGCAAGGTGCTCGTGGGCGTCCGGCGCGAGGGCGGCAATGCGGTGATCCAGGTGATCGATTCGGGCATCGGCATTCCGCCTTCCAAATTTCGCACCGTCTTCAAGGAATTCGCCCGCCTCGACGAAGGCATCCGGACGGCCTCCGGCCTCGGTCTCGGCCTGTCGATCGTCGACCGCATCTCGCGCGTTCTCAATCACGGGGTCGATCTGCAGTCGCAGCCGGCCAAGGGCACCCGCTTTCGGGTGACGATACCAATTGACAGCGCCGGCACTGACGCTGACGCTCCCAGGGCGACCTCCGCCGAGCTAATCCGCACGGCCGAGCCGCTGCACGGCCTGCGCGTCCTGTGCATCGACAACGAACCGCTCATTCTGGCGGGGATGAAGCTGTTGCTGGAAGGCTGGGGATGTACCGTCGTAACCGTTGCGTCTCTGCAACTATGGCAGGGAAGCCTGTCGGCGAATGACCAGCGGCCAAACGCAATCATCGCCGATTATCATCTTGAGGATGGAACCGGCCTTCAGGCGATCCGCGCGATGCGGGAGCATTTTGGCACCCCCATCCCCGCTTTGCTGGTCACCGCCGACCGTTCGCCCGAGGTTCGGGGCGCGGCGGAACGGGATGCCGTAGCACTGCAGAACAAGCCGGTCCGCCCCGCCTCGATGCGGGCATGGCTGACGCAATTGTCGATATCGACGAAGGCCGCAGCGGAATAGCCCGACAGGTTTCAACGATCCTCGTCAAACGGACACTGCCGGTCATTTATCCGGCAAAGCGCTCCATCACGAAATTGGCCGGTGCGACGGCGGAATCCAATCGGCCTGTTTTCTGCAGGTTGTCACTATCGTTGTTGAAGGAAACGACGGCGAGAAAGCAACCAATGCCGAGAACGAAGCCGAATGCGGCATAAGACAAACGGTTGAGCATGGCAGAACTCCTGTTCCGGTTTCATCTGCAACACGAAACAGTTCGTAAAGTTCCCTCCCGCTTGAACGGGATCGTCAATATTCTGGGCAGTTCTGAATATGGACCTTCAGGAGATCGCCCTAGCTCAAGCCGCCACCGCCGCGATCTTGCCAAGCTGGATCACCGCCTGCGTCCGGCTGTCGACATTGAGCTTCAGAAGAATGGCCGAGACATGGGCCTTGATGGTCGCCTCCGAAACGCCGAGCTCATAGGCGATCTGCTTGTTGAGCAGGCCCTCGGCCAGCATGCCGAGCACACGCGATTGCTGGGGCGTGAGCGTCTGCAGCCGCTGCAGCAGGGCCGCCACGTCGGGCTCATGTTCCATGCCGTACTGGAACCCCGGCGGGGTGAAGATATCGCCTGAAATCACCGTATCGATCCCCTTGCGGATTTCCTCGATGCCGGCGGATTTGGAGAGGAAACCGCAGGCCCCGAGATCAAGGGCGCGCTGGATCGTCGCCGGATCGTCATGGGCGGACACGATCATGACCGGCAGGCTTTGGAATTCGGCCCTGAGCGCAATCAGGCCGGACAGGCCGCTGACGCCGGGCATTGTGAGGTCGAGCAGCATCAGGTCGGCCGAGGCGGTATCGATCGCCGCCTGGCGCGCCGAAGCGAAATCCCCGGCCTCTACGATCTGCGGATTGCCGACCATGCCGGCGAGCGCCTGGCGCATGGCGCCGCGAAACAGCGGATGATCGTCCGCGATGATGATGGTCAATCCTGATGTCATGGCGCTCCCTCCCAAGAGCCCGGCGCGCCGGCAAACCCTCCCGTTCGCCGCGCTCGGATGGATCGCCGGATACCGTCAGGTCTTTTGAGGACTCTCGGGCACCGTATCGGACGGCGACCGCTCCTCGCCCTCCAGATCCTTCACAATTCCCATGAAACTGCGCATCATTCTTTCCATGATGCCCATCGTCTGGTCAATCTCTTCCTTCGTGGGAAGGCGCGGTTTCACGCTCGCCTGGCCCTCTTCAACGGCTTTTTCCAGTGTTTCGACGCGCTTGGTCAGGAGATCCAGCTCCAGTTCAAAGGCAGTGCGCTCGTCGGCCGCCATCCGGCAGACGATATCGCCCTGCGTCTCCCGGCAAAGCGAAACCTCGCCCGTCTGGGTGTCGAGCCGGGCAAGGCCGTTCTCGGTTTTCTGCATGGCATAGCGGCCAGGCGCCGGCTCCTGGGCAAACGCGCCAGGCACGATCGACAAACCGCCCAGGAGCAGGACCGGCATCAATATCCTGTTCATCGCACTCTCCCCTTGATTAAAACCAGGCGCCATTGCCGAAATCCCATCCGATGCGCCGCTTGCCGGTGGACATTTACCCGGGATTTTGGCAATCCCGGCAGACAGATCGTCCAGCCCCGGAGCCGTCGCCATGAGCATCATCTATAAAATCGTTCCGGCAAGTCTATGGCAGGATGCGCAGAATTCTGGAGAATTCAAGGGTGCTGCGGTCGATCTCTCGGACGGCTTCATCCATTTCTCAACGGCCGAGCAAGCCGGGGAAACCGCGGCGCGTCATTTTGCCGGCCAGGAAGGCCTGCTGCTGGTGGCCGTCGATGGGGAGGCGCTCGACGAGCGCCTGGTCTATGAGCCCTCGCGTGGCGGGGCGCTTTTTCCCCATCTCTATGGGCCCCTGCCCCTTGAGGCGGTGCTCTGGCAAAAGCCGCTGCCGCTCGGGGCCGACGGCCTGCACCGGTTTCCGGAGCTTACCCGATGATCGACGTTTTTCAGTCGCTTGCCCGCCGCGGGCTTTTCCTGATCGATCCCGAAACCGCCCATGGATTGACCATCAAGGCGCTGAAGACCGGCCTTGCGCCCAGCTGCGCCGCCCCGGGCGATCCGCGCCTGGCGCAGACCGTGGCCGGCCTCGCCTTTGCCAATCCCATCGGCATGGCGGCAGGCTACGACAAGAATGCGGAAGTGCCGGAAGCGCTGCTGCGGCTCGGCTTCGGCTTCACCGAGATCGGCACGGTTACGCCGAAACCGCAGGCCGGCAACGACAAGCCGCGGCTGTTCCGGCTGGTCGAGGACGAAGCGGTGATCAACCGTCTCGGCTTCAACAATGAGGGCCACGACACAGCACTCCGGCGCCTGCGCGGCTGCGACCGCTCCGCCCTGATCGGCGTCAATATCGGCGCCAACAAGGACAGCGCCGACCGCGTGGCCGACTATGTCGCCGGCATTCGCGCCTTCTCCTCGGTCGCCCGCTATTTCACCGTCAATATTTCCTCGCCCAACACGCCGGGCCTGCGCGACCTGCAGGCACGCGACAGCCTTGCAGCGCTGCTCTCCGCCGTCCTGTCCGCCAGAAGTGAGGAAGCGGCCGTTTCGGGCAAGCGCGTGCCGGTATTCCTCAAGATCGCGCCGGATCTCACCGAAGACGGCATGGACGATATCGCAGCGGTGGCGCTTGCGCATGATCTCGACGGCCTGATCGTTTCCAACACGACCCTGTCGCGCGAAGGTCTCAGGGACCGGAAACAGGCAGGCGAAAGCGGCGGACTTTCCGGAAAGCCGCTCTTTGCTGCATCGACGATCGTCCTTGCCAAAATGCGCAAGCGCCTCGGCCCGGACATGCCGATCATCGGCGTCGGCGGCGTTTCGTCGGCCGAGACTGCGGCGGAGAAGATCCGGGCCGGCGCCAATCTCGTCCAGCTCTATTCCTGCATGGTCTATGAGGGGCCGGCGCTGCCGGGCCGGATCGTACGCGGCCTGTCGCAAATCTGCGACCGCGAGGGACTGGCCTCGATCGGCGATATCCGCGGCAGCCGCACCGATCACTGGGCGGCACAGGGATGATTTGAAAGGCCGAAGGCGATCTCCGGCCTGCCGGCTCAGGCGAAAGTCTGTGCCGACCGGCGTGGAATGAGCATCAGCAGGAGCAGGCCGCGAAACAGCAGGAACAGGTTGAGCGACGCCCAGAGGCCGTGATTGCCGAAGGCCGGCACCAGAAGCGCAACGGCCGCCACATAGCCTATGAACGACAGGAGCATCATGTTGCGCATGTCGCGCGACCAGGTGGCGCCGATGAACACCCCGTCCATCAGGAAGGCCAGCGCGCCGACAACGGCCGTGATCGCAGCCCAGGGCATATGGATATAAGCTTCGGCGCGAACATCTGGCGCCGTGGTCAACAGGTTCACCAACTGGTTGCCGAAGATGAGAAGGCCCAGCGTCGTGACGCCGGCGAGCGCGAAGCACCAGATCGCGGTCATCCTGAGCGCCCGGTCGAAAGCCGGCCGGAAGCGGGCGCCGATTGCCCGGCCGGTCAGCTGCTCGGCGGCATTGGCCAGCCCGTCGAGATAATAGCCGGCAACGAGGAAGATCGTCATCAGCACCGAATTTGCGGCAAGCGTCACCGGCCCGAACGAGGTGCCGATACGGGTCATCAGCGTGAAGGCGGCGAGCAGCACGAAGGAGCGGATCATGATGTCGCGATTGAGCCCGAACAACGGTTTCAGGCGCTCGGTGGAGAAGATCATCGCAAGGTCCGGCGCCTTGGCCCGGTCGAAGCGGCGATAGACGATCGCAAACCCGACGATCGCGCCGACCACTTCGCCCAGCATGGTCGCCATCGCCACGCCCATCACACCCCAGCCGAGATAGAGCCCGAGCGTGATCGACAGAACGATGTTGATACCGTTGATCAGGGTCTGCAGCAAAAGGCCCGTCGTTCCCTGGCCGCGACCGAGCACGAAGCCGAGAATGGCGTAATTGGCAAGGGCGAAGGGGCCGGCCAGGATGCGGTACTGGAAATAGATGCGCGTCACGCTCTCGATTTCCGGTCCCGGCGCGAGAAGCCAGAGGCCGGCCGACAGGAGCAGGGGCGACAGCGCCACGATCGCAATGCCGCAGACGACGGCGATGGTCAGCGAGCGCCAGAAAATCGCCTGTTCTTCGGTGCGGTCGCCGCGCCCGAAGGCCTGTGCCACCAGCCCGGTCGTCGCCGAGCGCAGGAAATTGAATGTCGTGAAGATCAGGTCGAACAGGATGGCGCCAACCGCCAGTCCGGCAAGCAATGTCGCCTGGCCGAGTTGGCCGATGACGGCGGTGTCCACCAGCCCCAGAAGCGGAGTGGTGAGGAAGCCCAGCGTCATCGGCACCGCAATCGAAAGGATCAGCCGGTTGGTGACGAGGAAGGGCCCGGCCCCCTCGGCATTTCCGGCAGGCCCGGATATGTCCGATGCGCTCATGCTTGCGTCCTCAAGCCGGGATAGCCGGTCAGCCGTTCGAAAGCACCATGGCCCAATAGGGCCGGTTGCCGGAAGAGGGATTGCGCATCACGGCAACGCCGAGGCCGCTATAGTTCGGCCCCAGCATGTTTTCCAGATGTTTGGGCGAGGCAAGCCAGGCGGCATAGGCGCGCTCCGCACTGTCCTGGCCGACGGCGATATTTTCGGAAGCCGGCAGCGCCACGCCGCCGTCTTTCATGCGGTTCAGGAAACTGTCGCCGATACCGATCAGATGCGTCATCTTGCCGGCCTTGGCCATGCGGCCCGCCTGGTAGAGGGCCGCTTGCGCAGCAGCCGGATCACGCCTAAGTGGCGAAAGGCCCCTCTGCCTTCTCAAGTCGTTGATATGACCGAGCGTCGCTTCCGTCTGGTCGCTGCCCTTGCCGCCGGTATCCGGCTTCAGCGTGCCGCAGCCGGCAAGCGCGCCCAGTGAAAGAAGGACGCCCGCCCGCAGGAGATGGCGTCTTGAGGCAGTAAAACTCTGGTCGTGCATGTTACCGCCGGAAACTGAAGAGACGCAGGATGATGAATGCCGGGATCACCACCGCGGCGCCGAGCAGCAGATAATCGCCGACCCGGCCGAGGGCGTCAAATCCGGAATACCAGAGATCGAGGAAGAAGTCCCTGATCGTGTAGAGAACGCCGTAGGGCGTCCAGCCGAAAACAGCCATGACGAAGCCGACGATGACCGAGACGACCAGCAGCTTGACGATCACCCGCCCGGGCGTGTCGCCCAGAAACCTGTTCACTCCATCGGCCATATCCGTGATTCTCCTGTTTCACCTGACATAAGTTGCCTGCGCCCCGGTCGCAAGCTGCAAGGCCTATGGCTGACCGTCCGGCCGATTATCTTGCCGTCAAATCGCCTCTTGCTAATTCTATACTGTGGCCTCACAAGCGGATGAAACTCCGGGACTCCGGAAGGCGCAACATCAAGGCACGAAACCATGCCGTTCAATCAGCTTTCCTCCGGCGACCTGATCGCCGACCGGCGCGCCGAATATGCGCATATGCTCGCTGACACCGGCGACCATGCCGGCGCGGCCGAGCTGATGATCCAGGCCTTGGATCTTGCTCCCGACTGGCCGTCCGGGTGGTTCAGGCTTGCCGATTATCAGGAGAAATCCGGCAGCACGGAGGCCGCCATCGATGCCTTGCAACGGGTGCTGGCGCTCAATATCGGGGATATGTTCGGCGCCGCCCTGAAACTCGCCATCCTTGCCGGCACCCCCGCCCCCGATCGGCCATCAAGCCTCTACGTGGCGCAATTGTTCGACGATTATGCCGGCCGTTTCGATACATCGCTGGTAAAGGGGCTTGCCTACACCGTTCCGGAAAAGCTGGCGGAACTGATCTTCGAGCATGCGCGCGACGAGGTCTTTGCCCATGTGGTCGATCTTGGCTGCGGCACCGGCCTGTTCGGCGAGCGTATCCGCGACAGGGCCGGCCATCTCGAAGGTTTCGATCTTTCGTCGAACATGCTGGCCAAGGCCGCAGGAAAAGGCATCTACGATCGGCTCGCGCTGGCCGACCTGTCCCTGCCGCCGGAAGCGTGCGGCCTGTTTTCGGGCGATCCGTTTGCGGGCGGCGTGCTTTCGGGCGGTGGGGAAAAGCGCGCCGACCTGGTCAGTGCTGCCGATGTGCTGATGTATCTCGGTGGCCTCGACAATTTCTTTGCGATCGTCGTGAAACTGCTTGCGGAAGGCGGGCTGCTCGCCTTTTCCGTCGAGGAGGGCGACGACGACGCGGATATTACCCTGCGCCCGTCGTTGCGCTATGCGCATTCGCCAGACTATGTGCGCCGGCTTTGTGCCGTCCATGGCCTAGCGCTCTCCGCCGTCAGCAGAACCGACATTCGCAATGATGGCGGAAAACCGGTTGCCGGCATTCTATTCCTTGCCCGGAAAACGGCCTGAACGCATTTTTCGTGCGAAAGCAAAATAGGTCAGCATTGCTTACATAATTTGCTTGATTGGCAATGGCCGAAAGCCTATTTGCTGCATCGCACAAGAACGACGCGAATGCGTCGCCATCATCATTCCTTCACACCCTTTACGGCTGGCCTCTCCACTCAGGCCAGGCGACGGCGGAGCCTGCGATATGAGCCAGCTAATCAATGCCCTCGGCTTCTGGAACACCAGCGCCACCCGGCATACGCCGGTCGAGGACGTGCAGGGAATTTTCTCCGGCAGCCTCGTGGCCGCGCTCGGGCTTTATGTGCTCGCCAGCGCCGGGCTTTTGACCGGCAGCACCGCCGGCATCGCCTTTCTTCTGCACTATACCCTCGACGTCAATTTCGGGCTGGCCTTCTTTGTGCTCAACCTCCCGTTCTTCTATCTGTCCTGGAGACGGCTCGGCATGGCCTTCACGGTCAAGACCTTCATCGCCATCGCCATCACCTCCGCCCTGACCAGCGTCCAGGGCCAGGTCCTGGAAATCGCCAGCATCCACCCGGCCTGGGCGGCCCTGCTCGGCGGCCTGCTGCTTGGCTATGGCGTACTGGCGCTCTATCGCCATCGCGCCAGCCTCGGCGGCGTTGGCATTCTCGGCATCTATATGCAGGAGCGCTTCGGCATCCGCGCCGGTCTCGTCCAGCTCGGCATCGATCTTTGCGTGCTGGCCGCCGCCTTCTTCGTCACGGCGCCACCGGTGGTCTTCTATTCCGTCGTCGGCGTGGTGGTGCTCAATCTGTTCCTGACCGTCAACCACCGCGCCGACCGCTATATCGCGCTTTGAAAGTCCCTTCCCCCCGCGGGCAAGGGGTATTTTCAGGCGGCCTTGGCGGGCTTATCGACCGGGTGCTGCGCGCGGAAGGAGACCATCAGCCTGTTCCAGACATTAATCGTGCCGATGGCAACGGTGATCTTAACGATCTCTTCGGCAGAGAAATGCGCCTTCAGGGTTTCATAGGCCTCATCCGGAACACCGGTCTGGGCAAGATTGGTCACCGTTTCAACCCAGCCAAGCAGCGCCCGTTCACGCTCATCATAGACAGGCGATTCACGCCAGACGCACAGGAGGTTGATCCATTGCTCGCTCAGCCCGGAATGACGCGCCTCCTTGACATGCATATCGACGCAATAGCCGCAGCCGTTGATCTGCGAGGATCGCAGCTTGATCAGGTGAATGAAGCGAGGCTCGAGACCGGACTTCTGGACATGGGTTTCCAGCGCCAATACCGCCTTGTAGGCGTCAGGCGATACTTTCGTCATGTCGATACGCGTTTGCATGGGTTCTTCTCCTTTTGTTAATGGCTCAGCGAGCCGTTTTACGCTCGTGAATTTCAAGGAAGGCGCAGCCTCTCGCTGCGATCGCTCCATCATCGATTTCGGCCAGTTGCACGCCGAGATCGGCAATCGTGGTCTTGGCCAGTTCCGCCCGGTAGACACGCTCCGCCCTCAGCATGGTGGCCGAGATCGTGCAGGGCTTGGAAAAGTAGTGATTGGGGAGAGGGTTCGGCCCCCGCTGGCGGATTTCGCCGCAGCGAAAAGCCGGTGCCGGGCCTTCGACGGCCAGCACGATATCGAGCAGCGTGATCCGATCCGGGCTCTTTGCCAGCCTATACCCGCCCTTCGGGCCGGGCACGGTGGAAAGAATGCCTGCCCCGGACATGGCCTGCAGATGCTTGAGAAGATAGCTCGTCGACACCCCGTGAAATTCGGCGATCGCCGCCGCCGAAAGCACGCCGCCTTCGGAAAGCCCCGCCAGCATCGCAACGCTGTGGATCGCCTGTTCGACACCCTCACCCAGTTTCACGGCCATCTCCTTTATCGTGGATAATTTATATCCATGATTATGAATGCCTGTCAACGACGAAAATGATCCCCACCGCTTGCCTTTCGAAAAAGCGGCGCGATAGAACGGCATAATGGCGACGGGAACAGAGACGATGATAACAGGATTGCGACGCCCCCTTGCCGCTGTGTCCGCGAACAACACGCCAAGGGCCGCGCCATCGCGGCTCAGGGATGTGACACCTCAACTCTGCCAGCGCCGACCCTTGGCTGGCAAGTGCGCCTTGCTGCTGGCCGCCTGTCTTCTGTTCCGGCCTATTATTGCCCACGCCGAATGGCAGGCCGTCGAAAAGGTCGAGCCCTATGCCATCGAAGGCAGGTCCGGCGCGGAGCTTTACGCATCGATCGGCGCACGCGGCCCGAAGGTCGGAGGCGATATCCGCGCCATCGCCCATACGAATTTCAAGCTGACCTGGACGCGCAAATACGAACCTCGGGACGGGGCCTGCGTTCTCGTCTCCGCCCGCCCCAAGCTCATCATCACCTATACGCTGCCCAAGGCCGCAAAAGGCCTGCCCGACCCCACCAGGCGCAATTGGGCCACCTTCATCGCCGGCGTCGAGGCCCATGAGAAAGTGCATGGCGACATCATCATCGACATGGTCAGGAAGATCGAGGCCGCCACCGTTGGTCTGACCGTTCCGGACGATCCCGGATGCAGGAAGATCAGGACGGAAATGACCAGCCGCCTCTCCGAACTGTCGCAGGCGCAACGCCGGCAAAGCCGCGATTTCGACAGGACCGAAATGAGCAATGGCGGCAATATCCACCAGTTGATCCTCGATCTGGTCAATGGCGGCTAACACCGTCCGGCCGCTTCAATTCCCCCATAATTGCACTACATTGACCGGGTGAACCGGATCGAAGCCCTGACGCGCGAAAACCCGCCCTCCCTTTTGCCGCCCCCTTTCCTGCGCTGGTTCGCTGAAAAGGGCTGGCAGCCGCGCGCGCATCAGCTCGATCTCCTGTCGCGCGTGAGCGGCGGCGAAAACATGCTGCTCATCGCGCCCACGGGCGCCGGCAAGACGCTCGCCGGCTTCCTGCCTTCGCTCGTGTCCCTGACCAAGCGCGGAAAAATCCCGCCGGGTTCAGCCTTCACCGGCATCCACACGCTCTATATCTCGCCCCTCAAGGCGCTGGCCGTCGATATCGAGCGCAACCTGATGAAGCCGGTCGGCGAAATGGGATTGCCGATCCGCATCGAAAACCGCACCGGTGACACGCCAGCCGCCAAGCGCCAGCGGCAGAAACTCAACCCGCCGGATATTTTGCTGACGACGCCGGAACAGCTGGCCCTGCTGCTCGCCAATGGCGAGGCCGAACGGTTCTTCAAGAATCTGAAATATGTCGTCCTCGACGAACTCCATTCGCTGGTTGCTTCCAAGCGCGGCCATCTGCTTTCGCTCGGCCTTGCCCGCCTGCGCCGGCTGGCGCCTGCCATGCAGGCCGTCGGCCTTTCCGCTACCGTTGCCGACCCGATGGACCTGCAGCGCTGGCTTGCGCCGCAACGGGAGAGAGAGGACAACCATGCCGGTCTGATCACGGTCTCCGGCGGGGCCCGACCGGAAATCTCCATCCTCGCCACCGAGGAGCGCGTGCCCTGGGCCGGTCACTCGGCGGCCTATGCCATCGGCGATATCTACCGGGCGATCGGCCAGCAGAAGACGACGCTGCTCTTCGTCAACACCCGCAGCCAGGCAGAGCGGGTGTTCCAGGACCTCTGGACCGTGAACGAAGACAATCTGCCGATCGCGCTCCACCATGGTTCGCTCGATGTCGGCCAGCGGCGCAAGGTCGAGGCTGCCATGTCGGAAAACCGGCTGCGCGCCGTCGTTGCCACCTCTACGCTCGATCTCGGCATCGACTGGGGCGATGTCGACATGGTCGTGCATGTCGGGGCGCCGAAGGGGGCAAGCCGGCTCGCCCAACGCATCGGCCGCGCCAACCACCGCATGGACGAGCCGAGCCGCGCCATTCTCGTTCCGGCCAACCGTTTCGAGGTGATGGAGTGCCAGGCGGCCCTTGATGCCAATTATATCGGTGCGCAGGATACGCCGCCGGTCGGTCGCGGCGCTCTCGACGTGCTCGCCCAGCATGTACTCGGCATGGCCTGCGCCGCCCCTTTCGACCCGCTGGTCCTCTATGAGGAAATCACCAGCGCCGCGCCCTATGCCGACCTCTCCTGGGAGACTTTCGAGCGGGTGATCGATTTCGTCGCCACCGGCGGCTATGCGCTGCGCACCTATGAACGCTATGCCAAGATCCGCAAGACGGCCGAAGGCCTCTGGCGGGTTTCCAATCCGCAGATCGCCCAGCAATATCGCCTCAACGTCGGCACCATCGTCGAATCCCCCATGCTCAACGTGCGCATGGTCAAGCACAATGCCCGCGGCAACCGGAGCAGTCCCGGCCGCGGCGGCATGTCGCTCGGCAAGGTGGAGGAGAATTTCGTGGAGATGCTGTCGCCCGGCGATACGTTTCTCTTTTCCGGCAAGGTGCTGCGCTTCGAGGGCATCCGTGAAAGCGAATGCCTGGTGAGCCAGGGCTACAAGCTCGATCCGAAAGTGCCGGCCTATAATGGCGGCAAGTTTCCGCTCTCCACCTATCTGGCGCAGCAGGTGCGCAAGATGCTGGCCGATCCGACCCGGCATGCGACCCTGCCGGACCAGGTGCGTGATTGGCTGGCCCTGCAGAAGGACCTGTCCATGCTGCCGAAGGAGGACGAACTGCTGATCGAGACCTTTCCGCGCGGCAGCCGGCATTACATGGTCATCTATGCCTTCGAGGGACGGTTGGCGCACCAGACGCTGGGCATGCTGCTGACCCGGCGGCTCGACCGGGCGGGACTGAAACCCCTCGGCTTCGTCGCCACCGATTATTCGCTGGCCGTCTGGGGGCTGGAGGATTTGGGCGCGGCCTTTGCAACCGGGCGCCCGTTGCTCGCCGATCTCTTCGACGAGGACATGCTGGGCGACGATCTCGAAGCCTGGCTGAACGAGAGCTTCCTTCTGAAGCGCACCTTCCGCACCTGCGCGGTGATCGCCGGCCTCATCGATCAGCGCCATCCCGGCAAGGAAAAAAGCGGCCGGCAGGTGACGGTTTCGGCCGACCTCATCTACGATGTGCTGCGCAGCCACGAGCCCGATCACATCCTTCTGGAGGCCACCCGCAACGACGCCTCAAGCGGGCTTTTGGAAATCGAGCGGCTTGGCGATATGCTGGCGCGAATCAAGGGCCACATCACCCATCGCCCGCTGGAGCAGATTTCGCCGCTGGCCGTACCGGTCATGCTCGAAATCGGCAGGGAATCTGTCAATGGCGACGCACAGGATTTCCTGCTTGCGGAAGCCGCGGACGATCTCTTCGACGAGGCGATGGCAACAGCGGCGCGCGCCGGTTGAGGCGCGATGCCGCCGATCGACGGTCCCGACATCAATTGAGACGCAAGCCGGATTCCATGCAACGCCTAGCCTTCAGCCTCGCCGTCCGACCGGACAATCCGGCCCACGCCGCTCCCATTACCGTCAATGGCGTCGCTGCCGTCTGCGATCCGCTCGGCGGGCTCTACCTGCCTGATCTCGATATCCTGGTGGTCTCCGACCTGCATCTGGAAAAAGGCTCGGCCTTCGCCCGGCGCGGCATGATGCTGCCGCCTTATGATACGCTGGCGACGCTGAAGATCCTGGAAGCAGTGATCAGCCGCTACGACCCGAAGACGGTGATCAGCCTCGGCGACAATTTCCACGATCGCATCGGCTCGGCGCTGATGCCGGACCATTTCCGCCAGATGATCGCGACCATGGCGCGCGGCCGCGAATGGATCTGGATCAACGGCAATCACGACCCCGACGGCACGGTGGCGCTGCCCGGTTCCAGTGCCGACGAACTCCACTATGCCGGCCTCACCTTTCGCCACGAACCGGGGTTGAACGCGCCTCTGGGCGAAATTGCGGGCCATCTCCACCCGTCCGCTACTGTGCGCCGGCGCGAAAAATATATGCGCCGCGCCTGTTTCGCCTCCGATGGCAGGCGCCTTGTCATGCCCGCCTTCGGCGTCACCACCGGGGGGCTCGACCTGCGCCACCAGGCCATGCGCGGCCTCTTCGACCATCAGACCCTCGTCGCCCATATGCTGGGACGGGACAGGATCTATTCAGTGAGGTTCGTCAATCTGCTGGGGTGATGGTCCGGGAGTTTTGTCTTTCTCTTCCGTTATGATAGCTATTATCAGTAGCTGCTTAAGATGTATCCATGGCCAGTTTCGCGTTGAACGAACATTATGAAGAGATCATCCGGAAACAGCTGGAATCCGGCCGGTTCAACAATGCCAGTGAAGTCGTGCGTGCAGGCTTGCGAATGCTCGAGGATTTCGAGGCGGCGCGCGAGCGATGGCTGAGGGAAGACATACCGTCCCGCCTTGAAGACATCCGTCAAAACCCTGAAAAGGCCATCGCTCTTGAAGACGCTTTCTCGCGGCTTGAAGCAAGGCATCAGGCGCGTGCTGCGCAGACGAAATAGGAAATGCGCTATCGCGTTCTCCTCCATCCGGAAGCTGAAAGAGAACTCAACGCCCTTTATGACGATCTTGCCGATCGCGTCGGACCGGCTATCGCCTGGAGATTGGTAAGCGGGATTGGCTTTTCTGCTCCGAACTGGCAGATTTTCCCGAGCGCGGCACGCAACGCACCGAATTGAAACCCGGCTTGCGCGTCATCGGTTATCGGCAGCGCGTAAGCATTGCCTTTCCGTAGAAACCGAAACGGTGGTCATCCTCGGCATTTTCTACGGCGGCAGAAACTTCACCGCCGAGACATTCGAGGATCGGCTTTAGCGGGAGCCGCGAAAATTCAGATCAAAACGCATTGAACGTCAGCGTCGTCAGCGACCGGTTGATGCCCGGCACGGTGGCGATATTGTCGTTGATGAACTTGCCGATGTCCTGGCCTTCCTGGAGATAGACCTTGATCATCAGGTCGTAATCGCCGCTGGTGGAATACATTTCCGAGACGATTTCCTTCTTGTAGATGGCATCCGCCACCTCGTAGGTCTTGCCGGGGGCGCATTGCAGTTGGACGAAAATCGGCTTCATCGGTCAATCCTTTCAACGGCCTTCGCGGCCAATCGGGCCTTTTCTCCGCAATAGCCTGTTTTCCGGCGGAGGCAAACCCGGCTGATCAGTCGCGGCGGAAGACGACGCTGGCGAGCCAGCCGGTGATGACCGCCAGGAGAACGGCCATGATGCCGTAGAGGAACGGCGATTGATGGGCGGCAGCGGTGATCGCCTCCTCCAGGCCCGTCTTGGTGACACGCAGAGGCAGGGCCTTGGCGGCCACGAAGACGCCATCGCGAAAGAGATAGGCGCGCACGATATGGACGCCGTTCGGCACGTCGGCCGGCAGGCGCACCGAGGCCTTGAACAGGCTGGAGCTGATGAACTGCACGCCGCCGGGATCGCGCTGGTAGACGCCGGTCACCTCCCGCAGCCGCTTGAAGGCCTCGCGAAACTCCGTCAGATTGCTGCCGTCGCCGATGAAACCGACCGGCGTCAGCGGCAGATGGCTGACCCCGACGCCCAGCTTGTTCATGTCGTCGGGCGGCGCGATGGTATCGATGTCGCGCGTGCTCGACAGCGAATAGGATTCCGGCACCAGTTCGAACGTCATCGCGCTGGTATTGATCCAGATGCCGAAGATGCGCTCTTTCTTGCGCACCGTGGTGTTTTCCTTCGGCCCCTCGAGCGCCACGACGATATTGTATTTTCCCTGCGCCAACAGATCGGCGTTGAAGCCGTCGATGGCGCCGAAGATCGTCAGGTCGGCGCCGCGGAAATCCGAGGTGATGGCGATTTCGTCGGTGGAGATGCCGATATCGAGCTTCTCGGTGAAATCGATCGGCTCTGCCCGCCCGACTGCCGGGGCAGCAAGGAACAGTCCGATCAGCAATGCGCGCGCCCACATCCGCATCAGAAGCCGAACCCCCCGGATACGATCGAATAGATTTCCTTTGGCGGAATGACCAGTTCGATGGCGAGACGAATGCCGACGGCGAGAACCAGCAGCGCCAGAAGCGCCCGCAACTGCTCGCCGCGCAATCTCTGGCCGACGCGCACGCCGTATTGCGCGCCGATAACGCCGGCGATCATCAGCACGAAGGCGAGCACGATATCGACCGTGTAATTGGCGGTCGCCTGGACGATCACCGTATAGGCCGAAACGAAGATGATCTGGAACAGCGAGGTGCCGACGACCACGTTGGTTGGAATGCGCAGTAGATAGATCATCGCCGGTACCATGATGAAGCCGCCGCCGACGCCCATCACCGACGTCAGGATGCCGATGGCGAAGCCGAGCGTTATGACCGGGATGACGCTCAGATAGATCTTCGATTTCTTGAACCGCATCTTGAGCGGCAGGCGGTGGACCCAGTTGTGGTGACCCGGCCGTTTCAGCGGCACGGTTTCGTTCCTCGCCGCCCGGCGCAACGCATTGATGCTTTCCCACAGCATCAGCGAGCCGACGCTGCCGAGCAGCACGACATAGGCGAGCGAGATGACGAGATCGAGCTGGCCGATGCGGCGCAAAAGCGCAAAGATCCAGATGCCGACGGTGGCCCCCACAAGGCCGCCGCAGAGAAGCACCGTCCCCAGCTTGATATCGATCGTGCCGCGCCGGAAATGGGTAATGGCGCCGGAGATCGACGAGGCGACGACCTGGTTGGCGCCGGTGGCGACGGCGACGACCGGCGGGATATTGTAGAAGATCAAAAGCGGCGTAATCAGGAAGCCGCCGCCGACACCGAACATGCCGGACAGGAAACCAACGGCCGCGCCCATACCGAGAATGATGAGAATGTTCACCGACAATTCTGCGATGGGCAGATACACCGTCACGGCGGGACCTCTGAATATGCCAATAGCCCGCAAGGCGGGCGGAACGATCGAAGTGGCAGGGAAACACCACGGGATTCAAGGTGGAACGGGCCGGAAGGGCAATTACAGCTTGCCCGTCCTGCACGTTCCGTCATGCGCCCCAAGGTGAGGCCTGTCAACTTCGGTACGACCCCATGACTAGGCCGTTCCTTATCGCTTGTCCGGCCGGTCTGCGGCATTATTGCGGCCGCCGGCGCCCCTTGTCCGTTGTTTCGCGTCAGCCGTTTCGCTTCAGCAGTTCCTTGACCAGCGCATCGGTGATCTCGCCGGTCGGTTCCTGGCCGATGGATTTTTGGAAGGCCTTGATGGCGGCCATCGTCTTCTTGCCCATCTCGCCATCCGGTTTGCCGGCGTCGAAGCCGTTATTGTTGAGGATCGCCTGGATGTTGCGCAACGCCTTCTTCATGTCGATCGAAGAGGTCTTGACGCCCTTGCCGAGCCAGCTGTCGGGCACGTCGACGGAATTGGCCTCGGGCTCCAGCGGCGTTGCCGTCCAGGCCTCGAATTTCGCCTTGGCGCTTTTCAGCTGTTCGGGTTTCATCGCCTTGGCCACTTCGTCGCGCTTCTGCGCCGCATCCGCATCGCCGTCGCGGGCGGCGATCGAGAACCATTTGTAGGATTCCTCGAGGTCCTGGCTCACCCCGTTGCCGCGGGCGTAGAGGATGGCGAGATTGAACTGGCTGTCGCGGATGCCGCGGTCGGCGGCCATGGCGAACCATTTGCCGGCGCCAGCGAAATCGGGCGCCGTCTCGCCGCCGCTGGCCAGCATCACGGCCAGATTGTGCATGGCAGTGGCATTGCCCTTCGATGCCGCCTGCTCATAGAGTACCCGCGCCTTCTTCAGGTCCCGACCGACGCCGCTCCCCTTCTCATAGAGGCTCGCCAGCCGATACTGCGCCGGAATAACGCCCGCATCGGCGGCGCGCTGATACCATTTCGCGGCCTCTGTCGGATCGGCCTTGATGCCGCGCCCTTCCGTATAGATGGCGCCGATCTCGAACAGTGCCAGCGGATCGCCCTTCCGGCCGGCCTCTGCCAGCACCTCCGGCTTGATGTCGGCGGGAACGGTGATCGCGGCCGTGGCGGGAGCCACCGTCGGTTGCGCAGCGGTCGTCTCCTTGGCTGCAGCGTCGAAGCTGGTCGCCGCGGCGGATGAGGTAAGATTCTGCGTCGGGGCAAGCAGTTGCGACGCGCCCTCGGCCGGCGCTGGCTGCGCCTGTTCTGTTTCGGAGGGAATTTTCGGCAGTTCCGCCTGCGGCTGGAGGGCCTCCTGTTCGGCGGTGTCCGGCTCGGTCATGTCGCCGGCCGGCTCCATCGTCGTTTCCTCAGCCGGGGCCGCGTCCGTCGTTGCCTGCTCGCCCGTCGGCTGCAAAGTGCTCAGCGGCGTGACATCGCTGTCTTGCGACGGCATGGCCGCCTCCGCCTCGTCTGTCTCCTGCGCCTGCGGCAGGCTGTCGCCGGCCGGCTGTTCGATGGCGGCAACCGGAACGGCAGCCGGAGACGCATCACCCCGGATCAGCGTATTCACAAGCGGATAGGACATGATCGCCAGCAGTACGGCGCCGACGGCCATCAGGATCGGGCGGCGGTGGCGGGCAAAGGCACCGCCGGCCGGCGATGCGGGTGCAGCGCCCCGGCCGCGGTTCAGCGTGTCGACCTCCTCGGCGGCGAGCTGGGCGGCTCGCCTGGCGGCGGCAATGAAATCGGCCTTGTCGGCCTCGCCGGACAGGGGGGTCTTGCCTGCCTGGCCGGCCCGGACCCGCTCCAGGATCTTCTTGACATCCGGCACGCCGGAGCCCGGCTCCAGCAACTGGTTGGCGGCATCCGGCTCGATCGCCTCGGCGGAATCGATCGACGGCGTCGGATCGATGAACTGGCGCTCGACGGCGCGCGCCGGCTCCTTGCGCTTGCCGGAAAACCGCTTCGTCAGGCCGGCGAGAAGGCTGGAGCGCGCCTTGGCGGCTGGCACAGCCACGAGCCCCGCATCGCCCTGGTGCGTCTCCGCCTGCTCGGCGATCGCTTCGGCAATGTCGGCGCGTATCACGGCGGCCTCGGCCGGCTCAACAACCGAGGCCTGCAGATCGCGCTTCATTTCCTCGTAGTGGCTGTCGAATCCGACTTCGGCAAAAGCGTCTTCCTGCGTGTCGAAGGTCGCTTTCGGCATTTGCGGCGCGGCCATTTGCGGCTGGGTATGGGCATCCTGGCGCTCGCGCAGGCCGAAGGCGCGCGGCGGTTCCTGTTCCAGGCCGCGCTCCTCCAGCCGTTCCAACTTCTCGGCGATATGGACCAGTGTCTCGTGCAGCGCCTCGAAGGTACGCGCCGTACGCTCCTCGCCCGAGCGGCTGAGTTCCTCCAGCATCTTCAGGTCGTCGGCCAGCGCCGAGATGGCCGCCATGTCGGCGCCGCCGGGGGCTGCCTGCGCGACACCGTTCTTCGCATAGGCTTCCATCACCGCTTCGGCCGCCTGGCGGGCCGCCTCCATGATATATTCGTCGCTGGTGGCCAGATAATCCTCCAGCGCGCTCATCCGGCCTTCGAATTCGGCCGGCACCACCGAGGCTGCCTCGCGCGGCTGGCTGACGAGATTGGACAGGTTGGCGATCTGGTCCTGCAGGCTGCGCAGGATGTCGTGATCGTCATAGGGTGCCGCCTGGGTTTCCTCGAGGCGAATGGCGATATCGGAAAGCTGGCCTTCCAGCCGGGCGAAGCGGTCGTCGCCGGCAAAGGCGGGAGCAGGCATATCGAGCTGGTCGATCCGGCGGGCGAGATCGTCGAGGCGCTCGGCCAGCGCCTCGTTGACCGAGCCTTGGTCCAGCGCGTCGATCTTGTTGGAAATATCGGCAAGATACCCCGTCAGGTCCGGCTGGGCGGCGGCTTGCTGCGAGCGTTCCAGCATCAGCGACAATTGCTCGAGCCGCTCCTCGAGGCGCATCGCCGCTTCCTCGTTGGCAAGCTCCTCGACGCGGGCCGTCAAAGCCTCGATCCGCAATCCGAGCCCGTTGTCGGTCGGGCGCTGCAATCCATCGATCTGGCGGGAAAGATCGGCAAGCCGACCCTCGACGCGGGTGACGCCGGCGCTGTCGGGTGCGGCCGTCCGTCCGCTGGCGACGATGGCTCGGCTGATCTCGTCGAGACGGGCGTCCAGATCGGCAAACTGCGCGGCAAGGCGCCGGTCGTCGGGCTGCAGGTGCCGGCCGATCATCTCGATCGCCTGGGCGACCGAAACCAGCTTGTCCTCCAGCGCATGCAGGGCCGGGCCGCTGTTCAGCGAACCGAGCTGCAACTTGATCTCGTCGAGGCGATAGGCAAGCGCCACCAGTTCGTCGTCGCGGCTGGCATCGAAGACGTTCAGCCGGTCTTCGACGCTGGTCCAGCGCGTTTCCATGCGGCGCATGCTGTCTTCCCGGGCAAGGCCGTCGATCATGGCGCGCAAGTCGTCGAACTCGATCTTCAGCGCATCCGCCTGCGCCGGCGAAGCCTGCCTGCCAAGCTGGCCGATACTGTCGGACAGGCGCTGCAGGTCGCCGCGAATATCCTCGACGGCCATATGCTCCTGCGCCGCATCGGCGGTGATGCCGCGGATTTCGGCCCGCAGCGCGGTCATTTCGCGCGAAAGGCCCTCGGCAATGTCCTTCTTCAATTCCTGGCGCAGGCCGACCAGCGTCTGGGCGATCTCGGCCATGGCCGTATCGGTCCTGGCAGACTCTGCGCGCAACGGTTCCTGGCGGTCCGGTTCCTGACGACCAACTTCCTGGCGAAAAGACGCGGGCCGCGTCTCGTGGCGCATTGCCTCCTGACGCGGCGGTTCACGATAGTCTCCGCGATAGGGCTCGCTGCGCCTGCTTTCGGCGGCGGGCGCAGCCGCCATTTCGCGTCGCGGAGCGCCCTGCCCCTCGTCGAAGCCGCGCTGGTCGGTCCGCTGCTGGATCCGTTCGCGGATCACATCGCGATCGCGGTTGGCCGATAGCGTGCGCTGGCGCTGCATGATCTCGGCGATCGGATCGGGACGCGAGGACGCTACCTCGCGCTCCGGGGGCTGGGGATTGCGCGGCGGCCGCGCGGTCGTGCCCATCAGACCTTCGATGCGCGCCTCCAGTCCCTCGATCGTGCGGTTCAGCGCA
The DNA here is from genome assembly GCF_001426565.1 of Rhizobium sp. Root482. Taxonomy (GTDB): domain Bacteria; phylum Pseudomonadota; class Alphaproteobacteria; order Rhizobiales; family Rhizobiaceae; genus Pararhizobium. Next base: position 120,987 of record NZ_LMFA01000005.1, read on the forward strand.
TCGAGCGACGACCGATCGCCATAGGACTGCATGCCTGCACGGGGAGTGTTTGATCGCGATCCGTTCATCGTTCTCTTCGCCTCTTTCATCGGCCTTGATCGGGGCGCGGCTTAAAAGCCTGTCTTGCTGTTTTCGCAATGCCGGCACCGATCCGGACAGGGCTGCGACGACGCGAAGACAGACTGCTGCAGCCATGACCATCTCAACACGCACTTTCCCGAAACGTGGTAAATAAGCCGTTAACCTCACTGAAAATTTTTTAACGATTTGCGGCCATACTGGGCCGTGAAGACGATCGCATCTCCGATCATGGCCTCTTGCGCCTGCCTATGCTCCTTCCCGGAAAATTTGCCGCAGAGCAAACTTTGACGTTTACGCAAACGTCAAAGTTTTGTAGCATGATCGAATGAAATGGCGCGCCCATGACAGACTTGGTGAGGAACAGGACACATGCCCAGCTACAAGGCCCCGGTAGAAGATACGCTTTTCATTCTCAACGACGTTCTCGGCATCGAGCGCTACAACAACCTGCCCGGCTTTGCCGATGCGACGCCCGACATGATCGAGGCGATCGTCGGCGAGGCGGCCAAGCTTGCCGAGGAGGCATTGTTCCCGGTCAATCTGTCGGGTGATCAGGAAGGCTGCAAGCGCTCGGACGACGCCACGGTGACGACGCCGAAGGGCTTCAAGCAGGCCTATGATCTCTATCGCCAGGGCGGCTGGCTCGGGCTTTCCGTACCGGAGGAATTCGGCGGACAGGGCCTGCCCTATGTGCTGCACACCGCCGTCGGCGAATATATGTCGTCGGCCAACATGGCGCTGACCATGTATCCGGGCCTCACCCAGGGCGCCATCGCCGCCATCCTCGTGCACGGCACCGACGAGCAGAAGCAGACCTATCTGCCGAAGATGGTCACCGGCGACTGGACCGGCACCATGAACCTTACCGAACCGCATTGCGGCACCGATCTCGGTTTGCTGCGCTCCAAGGCCGTGCCGCAGGATGACGGTTCCTACAAAATCTCCGGACAGAAGATCTTCATCTCGGCCGGCGAGCACGACATGGCCGACAATATCGTCCATCTCGTCCTTGCCCGCATCGAGGGCGCGCCGGAAGGCGTCAAGGGCATTTCGCTGTTCATCGTCCCGAAATTCCACGTCGAGGCCGATGGCACGCTCGGCAGCCGCAACGCGGTCACCTGCGGCGCCATCGAGCACAAGATGGGCATCCACGGCAATTCCACCTGCGTCATGAATTACGACGAGGCGACCGGCTACCTGATTGGCACGGCGAACAAGGGCCTGAACGCCATGTTCGTGATGATGAACGAGGCCCGCCTCGGCGTCGGCCTGCAGGGCCTGTCGGTGGCGGAAGTGGCCTATCAGAACGCCGCCATCTATGCCCGCGACCGTATCCAGGGCCGCTCCCTTTCCGGACCGAAGGCGCCGGAGAAGAAGGCCGATCCGATCATCGTCCATCCCGATATCCGCCGCGTGCTGATGACCATCAAGGCCTTCAACGAGGCCGGCCGCACCTTCACTTTGTGGACGGCGCTGAAATCCGACATCGCGCATCGCGGCGACAACGAGGCCGACCGTCAGGCCGCCGACGACATTCTCGGCCTGATGACGCCGATCCTCAAGGGCGTCCTGACCGACAAGGGCTTCGACCATGCCGTCATGGCCCAGCAGGTCTTCGGAGGCCACGGCTATATCGAGGAACACGGCATGAGCCAGTATGTCCGCGACGCCCGTATCGCCATGATCTACGAGGGTGCCAACGGCATCCAGGCGCTCGACCTCGTCGGCCGCAAGCTGGCGTTGAACGGCGGGCGGGCGATCACCGCCCTGTTCAAGGAAATCGGCGATTTCTGCGAGGAAAACCGCGCCGACGAGAAGCTCGCCCCCTACACCAAGGGCCTGAAGAAGGGCCTCAACGACCTGCAGGCGGCGACCATGTGGTTCATGGGCAATGCCATGGCCAAGCCCGACAATGCCGGCGCCGGCTCGACCGACTACATGCACCTCTTCGGCCTCGTCGTCCTCGGCTATATGTGGGCCAAGATCGCCAAGACCGTTGAGGAAAAGCTGGCCGAAGGCGCCGGCGACCGTGAGGCCTATCTCAGGAACAAGCTCGTCACCGCGACATTCTTCATGGAACGCATCATGCCGGAAACCGCGCTGCGCAAGGCCCGCATCGAAGCCGGCGCCGACACGCTGATGGCACTCGACGCGGCGGCGTTCTGAGTAAAAATCCTCTTCTCCCCAGCGGGGAGAAGTGCCGAGCATAGCGAGGCGATGAGGGGGTCTTGTTGCATATGCCGTGTTCTTGGCTCCCCCTCATCCGGCCCTTCGGGCCACCTTCTCCCCGATGGGGAGAAGAAGAACCCCGATCGATTTGACACAGACGACACGCGGTCTGATGATCGCTGCATAGGGAGAAACCACAATGACCGAAGTCTTCATCTACGACCACGTGCGCACGCCGCGCGGACGCGGCAAGAAGGATGGGGCGCTGCACGAAGTGCCGACGCCGCGGCTTGCCGCAAAAGTTCTCTCGGCGATCCGCGACCGCAACGGGCTCGATACGGCGACCGTCGACGATATCATCATGGGCTGCGTCGATCCGGTATACGAGGCCGGCGCAGTGATCCCCAAGGCCGCCGCCTTCGAGGCCGGTTATTCCAACAAGGCACCCGGCATGCAGATCTCGCGCTTTTGCGCCTCCGGTCTCGACGCCATCAATTTCGCGGCCGGAAAGATCGCGGCCGGCGCGGACGACATCGTCATTGCCGGCGGCGTCGAGAGCATGTCGCGCATCGGCATGGGCATGTCCGGCGGCGCTTGGTACATGGACCCCTCGGTCAATTTCCCCGGCTATTTCATGCCGCAGGGCGTCTCGGCCGACCTCATCGCTACGAAATACGGCTTCTCGCGCGATGACGTCGATGCCTATGCGGTGGAAAGCCAGAAGCGCGCCGGCCATTCCTGGGACAACGGTTATTTCGACAAGTCGGTGATCCCGGTCAAGGACCAGAACGGCCTCACCATCCTCGCCCGGGACGAGCATATGCGTCCCACGACGACCATGCAGAACCTCGCCTCGCTCAATCCCTCCTTCCAGATGCCTGGCGAGATGGGCGGCTTCGAGGCCGTCGGCATCCAGGCGCATCCGGAAATCGAGAAGATCAACTACGTCCACCACGCCGGCAATTCGTCGGGCATCGTCGATGGCGCGGCCGCCGTGCTGGTCGGCTCGAAGGCCGGCGGCGAGGTGATGGGTCTCAAGCCCCGCGCCCGCATCAAGGCCTTCGCCAATATCGGCTCCGACCCGGCGCTGATGCTGACCGGCCCGGTCGATGTCACCGAAAAGCTCCTGAAGCGCGCCGGCATGGCGATTTCCGACATCGACCTGTTCGAGCTCAACGAGGCCTTCGCCGCCGTCGTGCTGCGCTATTGCCAAGCTTTCGACATTCCCCACGACAAAATCAACGTCAATGGCGGCGCCATCGCCATGGGCCATCCGCTCGGCGCCACCGGCGCGATGATCTTCGGCACCGTGCTCGACGAACTGGAACGCCGCGGCCTCCAGACCGCACTCGTGACGCTCTGCATCGGCGCCGGCATGGGCACGGCCACGATTATCGAGCGCGTCTAGTCCCAGTCCTCCGTCATGGTCGGGCTTGACCCGACCATCCACAGCCCCGCGGCATAGATCCTCGGGTCAAGCCCGAGGATGACGGAGAGGGAAACGGGCGATGACCGGAACAGAATTTCAGGGAGAGGAAATCCCATCATGACCTACACCAATTTCACCGTTGAGACCGATGCGGACGGCATTGCGCTCGTTACCTGGAACATGCCCGACAAGTCGATGAACGTCTTCACCGTCGAGGTGATGAAGGAACTTGACGCCATCGTCGATGAGACCGCCGCGGACGCGGCCGTCAAGGGCGTCGTCTTCACCTCCGGCAAGTCCACCTTCTCCGGCGGCGCCGATCTGTCGATGATCAAGAACATGTTCACCTTCCAGGCCGAACAGAAGAAGATCGATCCCGACAATGCGGCCCAAAAACTGTTCGATCTCGTCGGCCAGATGACCGGTCTGTTCCGCAAGCTGGAAACCTGCGGCAAGCCCTGGGTCTCGGCGATCAACGGCACCTGCATGGGCGGCGCGTTCGAATTGTCATTGGCCTGCCATGGCCGGGTCGCTGCCAATTCCAAATCGGTGAAGCTGGCGCTGCCCGAGGTCAAGGTCGGCATTTTTCCGGGCGCCGGCGGCACGCAGCGCGTTCCGCGCCTCACCAATGCACAGGACGCCCTGCAGATGATGACCACCGGCTCGTCGCTCACGCCGCAGCGCGCCAAGGCCATGGGCCTGGTGCATGAGGTGGTCGAGCCAGCTGAACTGATCAATGCCGCCAAGGCGATGATCAAGAACGGATTGAAGCCCGTCCAGCCTTGGGACGAAAAGGGCTACAAGGTGCCCGGCGGCGGCATCTGGACGCCGGCTGCGGCCCAACTCTGGCCGGCCGCCTCCGGCATTCTGCGCCGCGAGACCCATGGCAATTACCCAAGCGCGCTTGCCATTCTCAAATGCGTCTATGAGGGCCTGCAGGTGCCCTTCGACACCGGCCTGAAGATCGAGCAGCGCTATTTTACGCAGGTGCTGCAGTCCACCGAAGCCTTCTCGATGATCCGCTCTCTGTTCATCTCCATGCAGGAACTCGGCAAGGGCGCCCGCCGCCCGGCCGGCGTGCCGAAAGCGGAGCTTGGCCAGATTGGTGTCGTCGGCGCCGGCTTCATGGGCGCCTCGATCGCCTATGTCGCCGCCGCCGCCGGCATCGAGGTCACCCTGATCGACCGCGACATCGAGGCCGCCACCAAGGGCAAGACCCATTCGGAGGGCCTGGTCACGGCAGCCATCGGCAAGGGACGGCTGACGCAGGACGAGGCGACCGCCCTTCTCGCCCGCATCACCCCGTCGGCCGACTACAACGACCTGAAGCCCGTCAAGCTCGTCGTCGAGGCGGTGTTCGAGGACCGGCAGGTGAAGAAGGACGTGATCGAGAAGGTCGAAGCGGTGCTTTCGGACGACGCCATCTTCGCCTCCAACACCTCGACCCTGCCGATCACCGGCCTTGCGAAAAACTCGAAGCGCCCGGCGCAGTTCATTGGCATCCACTTCTTCTCGCCGGTGGAAAAGATGATGCTGACGGAGGTCATCCTCGGCAAGGAAACCGGCGACAAGGCGCTGGCCACCGCGCTCGATTTCGTCGCCGCCATCAAGAAGACGCCGATCGTCGTCAACGATACGCGCGGCTTCTACGTCAACCGCTGCGTCTTCCGCTATATCCACGAAGCCTATGACATGCTGATCGAGGGCGTACCGGCGGCGATGATCGAGAATGCCGCCAAGATGGCCGGCATGCCGGTCGGCCCGCTGTCGCTCAACGACGAAGTGGCGATCGACCTCTCCCAGAAGATCCTGAAAGCCTCGATCGCCGATCTTGGCGATGCGTCCGTCGATCCGCAGCACATGACGCTGATCAACAAACTCGTCGACGATCTCGACCGCCGCGGCCGCAAGAACGGCAAGGGTTTCTACGACTATCCGGCCAAGCCCGCCAAGAAGTCGCTCTGGCCGGGCCTCAAGGATCTGTTTGAGCAGAAGCCGGCCGAAAGCTTCGACGTCGAGACCCTGAAGCAGCGCTTCCTCGTCACCATCGCGCTCGAAGCCGCCCGCACCGTCGAGGAAGGCATCGTCACCGATCCCAGAGAAGCCGATGTCGGCTCCATCCTCGGCTTCGGCTTCGCGCCCTATACCGGCGGCACCCTCTCCTATATCGACGGCATGGGCGCCAAGACCTTCGTTGCGCTCTGCGAGAAGCTGGCGGCAAGCTACGGCGACCATTTCCAGCCGACACCGCTGCTCAAGGACATGGCGGCGAAGGGCGAGACGTTTTATGGACGGTTCGACCCCTACGCCAAGGAGAGGGAGGCGGCCTGAACCACGAAACGCCACCGGCGGGACGATGACGTCCTGCCGGCGGCATCGTCCCGTCCGTTCACGGTCAAGGCCGCAGCGTTCCCACGCTGCGGCCTGCTTTTTTTTACGAAAGCCTGGATTATTTAGCGGCCTCTTCGATCAGTTCCGCAACCGCCTCGGGCTGCGAAACCATGACGACATGCGAGGCGCCCTTGACGACGACCGTCCGCTTCGAGCCGGCCCGTTCGGCCATGAAGGCGAGGCTGGCTGCCGGGATGTTCCTGTCGCCATCGCCATAGATGAAGAAGGACGGCAGCGCCTTCCAGGCCGGTTCGCCCGATTTTTCCGTCAGCGCCGCTTCGGTGATGGGACGCTGTCCGGCGCCCATCAGAACTGCCTGCTCGGCCGAAACGTCATGGGCGAACTGCTGGTGGAATTTTGCCTGGTCGATTGAGAGGTCGATGCCGCCATCCGCGAGCGTTACCGGAATGGCCAGCGCCTCGCCCAGCGTGCCGCCCGGGAATTTTCCGGCTAGTTCAGCCGCCGCCTCCCCCTTGTCCGGCGCAAAGGCCGCCACATAGACCAGCGACTTTACATTGTCATGGCCAGTGGCCGCCGTGGTGATCACCTGGCCGCCATAGGAATGGCCGACGAGCACGACAGGCCCATTGATGCCGCCGAGCACGCTGGAAACCGAGGCGGCATCGCTAGAAACGCTCCGCAGCGGATTGGCGGCGGCCACGACCGGATAGCCATCCTTCTTCAGGATACCGATGACCCCGTTCCAGCTCGAGGAATCGGCGAAGGCGCCATGGACGAGAACGATCGTAGGCTTGGCATCCTGCGCTGCGGCGGTACCCGAGAACAGCGCGCCGGCGAGAGCAAACGTAGTTGCGAATTTGGACATGAGGATTTCCTTTTTTGAGAGGTGATCTGGGTCTGGGGTTTGGAAATCAGCCCTTGATGAAGGCCAGGACATCGGCGTTGAAGCGGTCGGCATCGGTCTCCGCCAGGCCGTGCGAGCCGCCGGGGTAGATCTTCAGCGTGGCATTCGGGACGATCTCGGCGGCACGATGGGCGGACGCCCTGATCGGCACGATCTGGTCATCGTCGCCATGGATGATGAGCGTCGGCCGGTCGATGCGGCTGAGGTCCTCGGTATAATCGACCTCGGAGAATTCGTGGATCGTATCGTACTGGCTCTTGATGCCGCCCTGCAGGCCGATGCGCCGAAAATTCTCCCGCAATCCCTCATTGGTTTCGACACCATCCCGGTTGAAGCCGTAGAAGGGGATCGTCAGGTCGTAATAGAATTGCGAGCGGTTCGTCGCCGTGCCTTCGCGGATACCGTCGAACACCGACAGCGGCGTGCCGTCGGGATTTTCCGGCGTCTGCAGCATCAGCGGCGGAACGGCGCCGACGAGCACGACCTTGGCGACCCTGTCCGTTCCATGCCGGCCGATATAGCGGGAGATTTCGCCGCCGCCGGTGGAATGGCCGACAAGCACGAGATCGCTGAGGTCGAGTGCCTCGATCAGTTCCGAAAGATCATCGGCATAGCGATCCATGGTGTTGCCGTCCCAGGTCTGGTCCGAGCGGCCGTTGCCGCGGCGGTCATGGGCGATCACCCGGAACCCCTGCTGGCCGAAGAACAGCATCTGCTGGTCCCAGGCATCCGAAGACAGCGGCCAGCCATGGGCAAACAGCATGGGCTGACCATGGCCCCAGTCCTTGTAGAAGATGCGGGTGCCGTCGCTGGTGGTGAAATGGGTCATATCGGTTCTCCTGATTTTTTAGTAGTTGGCGATTTGTTTGTGCGCGATCTAAATAGAGCCACGAGAGAATCATGTCAATAGCTTGCAAACAGATCGCGCACAAATTATCTTGATGGCAAGGAGAACACCATGAACACGACATCCGAACAAACCGCCGCCGAAATGCCTGACGTGAGTGAACTGCTCTGCTTTTCCATCTATTCGGCCGGCCACGCCTTCAACCAGCTCTACCGGCCAATGCTGGACGAGATCGGCCTCACCTATCCGCAATATCTGGTCATGGTGGCACTTTGGAGCCGTGACGGCCGCACCGTGAAGGAACTGGGTGAGCTGCTCTTCCTCGATTCCAGCACGCTGACGCCGCTTCTCAAGCGCATGGAAGCCGGCGGCCTCATCACCCGCACCCGCAATCTGCAGGATGAACGCCAGGTTCTCCTGCACTTGACCGCGGAGGGAACGGCGCTCAAGCAACGGGCCGCATCCGTCACCGGCTGCATCGGCGATGCCATCGGCATCGATGCCGACACCGCGCTGAAAATCCGCACCGCCATCGACGCCCTGCGCGACAGCATCCACAAGCGCCGCAGATAAACCCCATCAGCCAAGGCGCCGCTCCACTCGGCGCCCCTCCCACCCTCGGCCACTCCCTATCACCGGCACCGCCCCTTTGCCGTCATTCCTGTGCTCGTCACAGGAATCCAGCGCGCCGCGTTCGCGGCGCAAGAGACTCTCTCTCTCTTCACAAGCAAGAAGCCCCCTCACAGCGCAAACGCGCGGTGGCTGGATGCCTGTGACGAGCATAGGCATGACGGAGAGCGGGGAATGACCGGGGACGACCGATGGGCTTTGTGGCTAATCCGTCCACGGCAGGCCCCTTTAAACCCGGCCGTCCTCCGTCAGTTTTCGAAAAAATCCATCCCCGTTCGTCCCCGGCCGCCGTGCGGGGGTCATATTATTCCTTGTCTTCACTGCTGGAGTGTTTCGCGAGACGGTCGCGGGCAGGTGGAGGCTGGCGCCCTGGCTTGACCCGTAACGTGCGGGAACGGCCAAGGAGGTGCAAGCCGTGGCGGCCCTGTTTGCGCGGAGCCGCCTATCAAGCCTCCCCCGGGCCGCCAGGTCCGGTTCGGTTGAGCCGTGCAAGTGGCCGGGCGTCCCGAAAGGACGTCGCGAAGAAAGCCATGCAGTGAGGCGAGGCAAGCACCTGTAGAGGCTGGACACCTCGAACGAACGCCGAAGGCCACGCGAGTGCGGAACCACAGACTAAAATACAAGTGAGGTTCCGCACTCGTGTGGGCTCTCCATCGGATCACGACACGGGCAGTCCTGCCGCGTGAATGCAAACTCATGCGCAAAGGAAGTGCGATGAAGATCAGAAGCGAGGAAGAACAGCGGCGTATCTGCGAGGAAGAGGACGCCCAGCCCTATTTGCCCGGCTTCACCTGGGGCGAATATTGCCGGCTGCCGGAAAGCCGGCAGCAGTACGAGGCACAGAAATTCTTCCAGATCGCGGCCAGTTCGCTTGGCTACTGGAAGAGCTGCAGCCTCGCCCCTTGTCGCCGGGCAAAAGCCTGCAGAGGGTTCCTTTCAAAGGCGCAGGCAATGTCCCATTACGACCAGAAGAACTTTCCGCCTTACATTCGCGAAGGCGCCTTTCGCCAGGAAGCGACGCCGAAGGAGACCGCAAGGCTTTTCGGCGTGGAGGACGAGGAAGGGAATGGATGAGGACCGCCGGCAGTGCCGGCCGGCGGTCGGGGGTGGTGCGGCGAGGTTCAGGCGGCCGACTGGATGGCCGAGACCTGCCAGTCCTTGCCGGGCTTGCGCAGGAAGGTCCAGAGTTCGACGGTCTCGGTCGCATTGTCCGGATCGCCCTCGACGACGCGGCCGGTTTCCCGCTCGCGCATTACGTCGATGCTTTCATAGCGCATGGCGACAGTCGCGTATTCACCGCCGTCCTCGCGCCAGGCTTCCGCCACGTCGCCGGCAACGAGATGTACGTCGCGCACCTCGTTCTTCAGGCCGCTGGTTGCGTTGTCGCTCAGTTCCTCAGCAAGATAGGACATGGCCTCCGGCGTCGTCAGACTGCGCAGCGTGGCGTAATCCTCAGCCGCATAGGCCGCCTGCACCTGTTTCAGCATGGATTCGAACCGGTCGAGGTCCTGCGGGCCGATGCCGATCTCGTCAGTGGATTCGCTGGGCGCACGCGCCTTTTCCGGCTGGGCAGCACCGCCGCCGATCTTCGGAATGGAAAAGCCCGGCATGCCGGAACCGCCGGAGGGCGCGCCGCGACCGGCCGCAAAACCGGCGTCGCTGCGCGGCGAATAGCCGGCCGTTGCCATGGTTTGACGACCGCGGAAGAAGCGCATGGCCAACATCACGGCGCCGGCGATCAGCGCCATCTGCAGGATCAGGCCGAGGAAGCCGGCGGCACCGCCAAGGCCATTGCCCATCATCATGCCGATCAGGCCGCCGAGCGCGAGACCGCCGAGCATGGAGCCGGCAAAGCCGCCAAACATGCCACCCGGTCGCTGGGCGCCACTGCGTGCTGCCTGGCCGGTCGTCTGCTGGCTCGCCTGGCCGGCCGTGCCCGGGGTCTGCGGCGTCATCGTCCGGTTGATCGGCGCGGCGTCGGCCGGCGCGGTGCGGGTGGCCGGCGGAGCCGAAAAGGTGCGCGAACCACGGCTGCCGAAGCCGCCGCCGCCACGCCGTGCCTCGGCGATATCCACCGCCGTCAGCATCACCATCGAAGCGACCGCCACCGTCGCAAGCATCCGTCCAAACCTCAGCATCGAAAATTCCCTGTGTTTCTCGTCGGCGCAACGGCCGGTGCTTCCTATCGGCCCAGCGATCTGCGCCCTCGCCTCCTATATGGGATGCCGGCGGCCGAGTTGAAGGCTTTTATCGCCCGCTTCACGGTAAAGCGCCGGCGCGATATCCCGACACCTCAGCCGATAAAGGTATCGTAGAGAAGCTTGAGGTTCAGCACGACGATGATCGAGGCGACGATCCAAGCAAGGGCCGCCACATATTTCGGGATGACGAAGGCGCCCATCTTCTTCTTGTCGGAAACGAAACGCACCAGCGGGATCACCGCGAAGGGCAGTTGCATCGACAGGATGACCTGACTGAACACCAGCAGTTCGGCGGTGCCCTCGTCGCCATACAGCCAGGTGACGATGACGACCGGGACGATGGCGATGCCGCGCGTCACGAGACGGCGGGCCCATTGCGGAATGCGCAGCCGCAGGAAACCCTCCATGACGATCTGACCGGCAAGCGTTGCCGTCACGGTGGAATTGAGGCCGGAGGCAAGCAGCGCCACGGCAAAAAGGGTAGAGGCGACGCCGAGCCCCAGAAGCGGCGACAGGAGTTCATAGGCCTGGCCGATCTCGGCCACGTCGGTGCGGCCATTGGCATGGAAGACCGAGGCCGCGACGATCAGGATGGCAGCATTGATGAACAGCGCCAGCATAAGCGCAATGGTGCTGTCTGCAGTCGCCCATTTGATCGCATCGCGCTTTCCTTCATCTGTGCGCTTGTAGTTGCGGGTCTGGACGATCGAGGAATGCAGATAGAGATTATGCGGCATGACGGTGGCGCCGATGATGCCGATGGCGATGTAGAGCATGGCCGGATTGGTGACGATCTCGGTCGACGGCAGGAAGCCGCTGAGCACGGCGGCCACCGGCGGCGCCGCGGCGGCGATCTGGATGACGAAGCAGGTGGCGATGACGATCAGGAGCGCGATGACGAAGGCCTCGAGAAAGCGGAAGCCCTTGTTCATCAGGAGCAGCAGCAGAAAGGCATCAAGCGCGGTGATCAGCGCGCCGCTGAGCAGCGGAATGCCGAACAGCAGTTGCAGCGCGATCGCCGTGCCGATCACCTCGGCGAGGTCACAGGCGATGATGGCGGCCTCGCAGGCCAGCCACAGCAGGAAATTGACCGGCCTGGAATAGGTGTCGCGACAGGCCTGGGCGAGATCGCGGCCGGTAGCGATGCCAAGCCGAGCGGCCAGCGCCTGCAGGAGGATCGCCATCAGGTTGGACAGCAGAATGACCGTCAGCAGCGTATAGCCGAACTGCGAGCCACCGGCGATGTCGGTCGCCCAGTTGCCGGGGTCCATGTAACCGACGGAGACCATATAGCCCGGGCCCATGAAGGCGAGCATGCGGCGAAACCAGAGCCCGCCGGTGGGCACCGCAACGGAGGAATTGACCTCAGGAAGGCTGGGGCGCGCATCCTCCTCGGGTTTGGAGAAGGTCCAGTTGCGCTGCGGCGGAAGGACGGTTTCAGAATTGGACATGCGGGTGGCTCCGGGGCGGAAAAATCTCTTCGGCCTGGAAACTATGTCAGCATTCAACATTATGCAATATGCTATATTGTATTGATCTGGCTTTTTTCGACAATCGGGCCGAATGGTCCCGCATGTGGAGGACGGGATAAAGCCGTTCTGAAAATCGGGAGCCCATGTTATGAACCTCGGGAGCCGCCAAATGGCCAGACAGAAGACCCGACCGACAATCAAGGAACCCTGCCCTTTGCCGCGCCGCTCCCTTCCCCGCACGGATCCGCTTCCAGACGCGGATACTCATTCCGAGGGTTTCCGGCAGACCCGCGAGGCGAACCGCGGCGCGCTGGTCGAGGATTATGTGGAACTGATCGCGGACCTGATCGAGGACGGCAACGAGGCACGCCAGGTCGATATCGCCGCCCGTCTCGGCGTCGCCCAGCCGACCGTCGCCAAGATGCTGGCGCGGTTGGCCGCCGAGGGTCTCGTCTCGCGAAAACCCTATCGTGGCGTGTTCCTGACCGAGGCCGGCCAGAAGATGGCGCTCGAAAGCCGGGCCCGCCACCAGACCGTGGAAGCCTTCCTGCGCTGCCTCGGGGTCAGCCCGGAAACCGCGCGCATCGATTCCGAGGGCATAGAGCACCATGTCAGCGGCGAAACGCTGGAGGCTTTCCGCCGGTTCATCGAGGCCAACGGAGATCCCGGAAGGGGTTAGCCGGGCCGCAGCCGGCGGCCGAAGCGCTCACCCAGAATGATGATCATGCCGGCCGAGAAGATCAGCGCCGCGCCGACGAAAACCTGGCGCGCCGGCACGTCGCCCCAGATCAGGAAGCCGATGCCGAAGGCCCAGATCAGCGAGGAATATTCGAACGGCGCCAGCATCGAGACCGGCGCCCGGCGCATGCCCTCGAACAGTGCATATTGCGCGATGCCGGCGATCAGCCCGGTGCCGGCCATCAGCGCCACGTCGACAAGGCTCGGCGTCACCCAGGAGACGGCGACCGCAATGCCGGTGAAGACGATGAAGAAGCCGCTGGAAATGGTCATCTGCACCAGCGTCACCTCCTGCATCGCGGTCTTGCGCAGAAGCACGGTCGAGATCGCCCAGAACACCGCCGCCTGCAGGGCCAGCCAGACCGGAAGGGAAAGCGTCATGCCGGTGCCAAGCGGATCGGTGGCGACCACGACGCCGATAAAGCCGACAAACACGGCGATCCAGCGCAAGGGCGGCACATCTTCCTTCAGGATCGGCACCGCCAGGATGGTGATGAGGATCGGCGAGGCATAATAGAGCGTCGTCAGTTCCGCGAGCCCGAGATCGCGCGCCGCCGTGTAATAGGACAACCAGGCGGCAAGCAGCAGAAGATTGCGCAGGAAGAGCGGCCTGAGCACCGGCGAGTGCCGCGCGCTGCGCAGCACCGGCCGACGGCCGATCGCGACGCAGATCGCAAAGATCGTCACGCTGCGCACGAACAGGATTTGCCAGACCGGCAGCGCCACCACCAGCCATTTGACCGAGGCATCCTGCAGCGTGAACAGGAAATAGGAAAACATCGTCAGCAGAATGCCGGACAGGACGGAGGTATTCACGGTGGGCTCCAGAAGACGGCAAGGAACACGGCGCCGCCGCCTGTGATAGACTGCGGCAAACGGCTAAGGAAGAGGCATGATCAACGCGGCTGTGGCGAAAAATGGGGGTCGCGAGCGCCATCGAAGCGGGGCAAACGGCCTCGCCCGCCAGCAACCGCATTTGGACGGTTAAAGTCCGATCAAGGACAGCATGACGAAGGTCGCGAACAGCACGAAATGGGTCATGCCCTCGATGGCATTGGTCTCGCCGTCGTTGAGATTGATGGCGGCGGCGATCAGGGTGATCGTCACCATCACCGTCTGCACCGGCGTCATCGCCATGATGAAGGGCTGGCCGGTATAGAGCGCGATCGCCTCCATCACCGGAACCGTCAGGATGACGGTCGAGAGCGAGGCGCCGAGTGCGATGTTGACGACGGCCTGCATACGGTTGGCAAGGGCCGCGCGCAGCGCCGTCATGATTTCCGGCGAGGCCGAGATTGCCGCCACCACGATGGCCGTCATGACCGGCGGCGCGCCGCTGCCCTTCAGGCCTGCCGTCAAAAGGCCGGACATGATTTCCGCCAGGATGCCGATCACCACCACGCCGATGACGAGGATGGTGATGGCGGCGGTCACCGGTTCGTCTTCCAGCACGTGCCGGACCGCGCCTTCGCGTTTCGGATAGCTGTAGCTGAAGAAATAGCTGTGAACGCCGACCTGCATCTTCAGGAAGACCGCGTAAAGCGTGACCATGGCGCCGATGGTGAAGGCGGAATAGAGATGCCATTTGGCAGCCGGAACGAATTCCGGGACGATCATCGAAATGCCCATCGCCGTCAGGATCATGACGCAATAGGTGCGGCTGGAATCGTCGTTATAGGCCTGTTCCCCGTGCTTCAGGCCGCCCACCAGCGCCGCAAGCCCGAGAATGCCGTTGATATCCAGCATGACGGCGGAATAGATCGTGTCGCGCACCAGCGTCGGCGAACTTTCGCCGCTCATCATGATCGCCAGGATAATCACCTCGACCAGCACCGCCGAGAGGGTCAGGATCATCGTGCCATAGGGATCTCCCACCTTGGCGGCCAGCACTTCGGCGTGGTGGGCGACGCGCATCGAGGCGAGCACGATGGCAAAGACCAGCACCGCCGCGCCGGCAAGTGCTGCCATGCGGCCTGCCTCCAGAAGCATATGCTCGAGCAGGAAGCCGACGACCGCCAGGGCCGCGGCGACGAGGAGAAGCATTTCGGATTTCAGAATGGCAGACACGTCGCCTCTCAACCATCGGGAAGGAAGAGAAGTATAGGCGGCAAGCCCGGCATTTCAATTCCGCCGGTGACAACGATAAAAAGGGCTCCTGGGATTATTTTCCTCTCCTGCTTTACTCCGACGGCTATTTTCGCTAATCTTATCCAGGAAATCTGTTACACAGCGGAGAAAGCGTCACGCTTCATCACCGCAGGATGCGCAACGATGTTTTCACATGACCGGATCTGGAGCGCGATCGACGCGCTCGCCGAGCGTCATCAGCTATCGCCCTCGGGCCTTGCCCGGCGGGCCGGGCTCGATCCGACCTCCTTCAACAAGTCCAAGCGCCATTCCGCCGACGGGCGCGAGCGCTGGCCCTCGACGGAATCGATCGCCAAGGTCCTCGATGCGACCGGCTCGACCATTGCCCAGTTCATGGAATTCCTGCGTCCTGGAGCCCTGTCCGGCCCCCTGCCCGATGCGGCCATGCCCGACGGCGCCTTTCCGCCGCAGACCGGCTCCATTCCTCTGCTCGGCTTTGCCCAGGCAGGTGCCGGCGGCTTCTTCGACGATGGCGGCTTCCCGGCAGGCCAGGGCTGGGATGTGGTCGAGTTTCCCGCGGCGCCCGCCGCCAGGGCCGGCGTCTATGCGCTGGAAATCCAGGGCGACAGCATGATGCCGCTCTATCGCGATGGCGATGTGCTGATCGTCGAGCCGGGCGCGCAGATCCGCCGCGGCGACCGGGTCGTGGTCAAGACCACGGAAGGCGAGGTCATGGCAAAGGTGCTGATGCGCCAGACCGCGCGCAGCATCGAACTTCTGTCGCTCAATCCCGAGCATCCGAACCGCCTGTTCGACCTTGGCGATGTCGAATGGATCGCGCGGATCATCTGGGCGAGCCAATAGGACAGTTTTCCTGATGAAGCGGCATCTGTTTATTGCCGGCGGCGGCCTGGCCGCTATTTGCCTGACGGTGGCGCTGCTGGGCCTCGGCGCTTCCTCCATTCGGCACCGGCAGGATGCTGCCACACCCGACTTCCTTCTGGAAACGCCCGGGAATGCCGATATCCCGGAGATCGGTGCCTCCGCCTTGCCCTTCGACGACATGGTGACGGAGCCTGAAAAACCCGTCCGCGACATCGCTCCGGAGCAATTCTTCATGCCCGGGGATGTGACGGCCAAACCCCTGAAGCGCATCGAGCCGCGCCTGCCGCTTTCGCAAGCCCCCGCCCGGCCGAAGCCGGAACCGGTGGTGCTGCGCCATCCGATTGTGCTCTCGGCCGGCCTCATCCGCTTCGGCGACAGGCTGGTGCAGTTGGAAGGCCTGCTGCCGCAGCAGGCGGACCGGACCTGCGGCAGCGACGAGCGCTGGCCCTGCGGCATGGTGGCGCGCACCGCCCTTCGCAATTTCCTTAGAGCCCGCGCCCTCCTCTGCAAGGTTCCAGAAAAAGGCTGGCAAGGAACATTCGTTACCACCTGCACCGTCAATTCCGTGGATCCGGCCGCATGGCTGGCGCAGAACGGCTGGGGCGAGGCCCCGGCCGGCTCGCCGTTCGAGCCCGAGATACAAGCGGCGAAGGAAGCGGGCCTCGGATTCTTCGGAAGCGATCCGCGCGACACCGACACGCCCCTTGCCACCGGCGAAGCGAGTGTTTCAGGCGACGGCCAGGCGATGACGGGGTCCGGGCCGGACTTGTAAGCGGCGGCGCGAGCCCATACCTGTTGATCACATCCATGGAGCGCCCGATGTCCGAAACCATGAGCCGTCACGACGCCCTCGTCTATATCATGGTGATGATGTCGGCGGTCGACAGGGCCATGACGGACAAGGAACTCGAGCGTATCGGCCGGCTTACCCGCTCATTGCCGGTCTTCGAGGGCTTCGACGAGGACCGGCTGCTGCATGTCACCGCGGAATGCACCGCACTTCTGGGTGGGCCGGAAGGGCTCGACATCGCGCTCGAAGTGGTGCGCGAAGCTTTGCCGGCCCGGCTTTTCGATACGGCCTATGCGCTGGCCGTCGAACTGGCGGCAGCCGATCTCTTCGTCCGCCAGGAGGAAATCCGCCTGTTGCAGCTGCTGCGCGACCGGCTGGGGCTCGACAAGCTCACCTGTGCCGCAATCGAGCGCGGCGCCATGGCACGCCTGCGGAAATGACCTGGACGGATGCTTCCATCTGGGGACTGGACGAGGTCGGCCTGCGGATCGCGGTCTTCACCACGTTCTTTTCAGCCCTCGCCGTTCTGGAATTGCTTCATCCGCGGCTTGATCGGCCGGAACTGATGCGGGCGCTGAAAGCCCGCCGATGGTTCACCAATCTCTCCCTTCTGCTGGTCTCGTCGCTGATCCTGCGGATCGCCTTTCCGGCGGCTGCCACGGGCGTTGCGCTGTTTGCACAGGCGAATGGGTACGGGTTTTTGCCACGCTCCGGGCTGCCGCCCTTTCTTGCGGGTCTCCTGGCCTTCGTCATTCTCGATTTCGCCATCTGGCTGGAGCACCTGGTCTTCCACCAAGTACCGCTTTTCTGGCGCATCCACCGGGTTCACCATGCCGATACAGGGCTCGACCTGACAACGGGACTGCGCTTCCATCCGCTGGAGATCCTGGTCTCCATGCTGTGGAAATCAGCGGTGATCCTGGCGCTCGGCGCACCGGTTGCAAGCGTTCTGGTCTTCGAGATCGTGCTGAACGGCGCAGCGATGTTCAACCATGCCAATCTCAAATTGCCGGCCGGCGCCGATCGCCTGCTGCGATGGCTGATCGTCACCCCGGACATGCACAGCATCCACCATTCGGCCGAACCGGCGGAGACCGATTCCAACTATGGTTTCAATCTTTCCATCTGGGACCGGCTGTTTTCCACCTATCGCGCCCGAACGAAGCAGGCACCGGAGGATGTCCGGATCGGCCTCGCGCAGGACGAGACCGCGCATCCGTCGCGGCTTTTCTGGTCGCTGCTCCTGCCCTTGCGGAGACGGTAGCAACACTGGTCAATAAATGCCGGCCGGAAAATATCTGAGATAGATTTCATTCAGGCGGCCATTGCGCGACAGCTCCAGCAGGGCGTGGTCGATCGCCTGGTTCAGGGAAGGTTCGCTCTTGCGCGTCATGATCGCCAGCCCTTCGCCGAGGAAACGCTGCGAGAAATAGGCCCCATCCAGCAGTACGCAGCAGCCGGCGGCCGGGCGTCCCGCCACCCAGAAGGACAGCTGCATGGCATCCGAAAAGGCGGCGGCGATGCTGCCCTTGCCCAGGGCATCGAGCATGGCCTGACGGCTCGGAAATGTGCGGGCATCGAGCTTTGGAAAAAATGCCTTCAGCATCGCCTCATGCGTGGTCGCAGAGACGACGCCGACCGGCTTTCCGGCAAGGGCCGCTACGGAAAGCGTCGGCCCCATCGCCTGGCGGCTGGCGGCAAACCGGGCCGGCATTTTCATGAACGCCCTGGAAAAGGCAAAGCGCTGGCGCAGTTCCGGGCTGATGCCGATGCCGGCGACAACCGCCTCGCCTTGCCCCTCCTCGAGCGCCGGCTGCAGTTCGGCAAAGGGCAAGGCCTGGATCTGGCATCTGGGCTCGATCTTCAAGACCTGGCAGATCTCGCGCACCAGATCGACATGGAAACCGGCGAGCCGGCCCGACTGGTCGATGAAATTGAAGGGCGGAAAATCGACCGTCGTCAGAAACCGCAGCCGCGGAAGAGCGCTCATATCCGGCTTGGCGATGCGCTCGCGCGCGTCAAACAGCAGGGGCAGGCCGCCAGCACTCTCGGCTGCCTGCAAAGAGGCACTGGAAATTGCAAGCTGAAGCACGCAAAGCGCGAAAATCCCGTAAAATTTTAGTAGTGCATAAAATGCGCGTCGCATTATGATCATTCCGGGATGGGCCAGGGGATATTGCCGTTTCGGCAATGGGGTTTTCATGCGTCTTGGAGAATATCCGGACAATTCCGGGATGGCTACTGCAAATGGCGCAGAGGCCAGGCGGCCGCATGTCACGGCGGAGCACTTCGCACCCGCGCTCAAAAGGGAAGGCCGCCTCCTTCTGCAGCTCGGCATCGGCAAGCCGGCGATCGCCCGGGCCATGCTGCAAGCCGAAGATCACGGCACCACCGTCGAAGAGGAGCTTCTCGCCTCCCGCGAGATCGACGAGGCCATCTATTTCGAAGCGCTGGCCGAAAAGCTCGGCCTCGATTTCATGCCGTGGATCGACCCAGCACGGGTCCAGGACGTCGTCGGCCTCGATACGCAGCTCGCCCAGCCGGAAGTACTGCGCGTGCACCACGCGACACGGCCGCCGGTTACCGTCATTGTTCCCTCGATCGCGCAGCTCGATGCGGTAGCAGCCCTGCTTGCGCGCAGGCCGTCGCTGCGGAATACGCTCGCGGTCTCGACACCGACTGCGGTGCGGGCTGCCGCCTGGAAGGCGGGCAGCTTGCGCCGGGTCTCGGCGACCACGCGGGCGCTCTTCGAGGCAGCGCCGCTTCACAGCGCCCGCATCACCTTCTGGGGCAAGCAGGGATTTTACACCGGCATTTTCGTCTGCGCGCTGATGGTTGCTGCCCTCATGCTGCCCTTCATCAGCCTGCTTCTGCTGCATATCGTGCTCACCTTGTTTTATCTCGCCAATTTCGCTGTGCGTCTCCATGCCTGCGGTTGCGTCTTCATGCAGGGAAAAACCGGCACACAGGCACAGACCCCGGCTCAATCTCAGGCAGAGCCCCAAAGGCCGGCGGAGCCGCCGCCGGTCTATACGGTGCTGGTTGCGCTTTATCGGGAAAGGAGCGTCGCGGCCCAGCTCCTCGCCGCCCTCGACCGGCTCGACTGGCCACGGTCTCGCCTCGACATCAAGCTCATCTGCGAGGAGGACGACGAGGAGACGATCGCCGCCTTGAGGGATGTGCCGCTCGGCCCTGAATACGAGATCGTGCTGGTGCCGGTGCATCTGCCGCGCACCAAGCCGAAGGCGCTGAGCTATGCGCTGCCCGGTGTGCGCGGCCAATTCGTGACCGTCTATGACGCCGAGGACCGGCCGCATCCCGGCCAATTGCGCGAAGCCCATGCCGCCTTCCTGGCCGCGCCCGCCAATGTCATCTGCCTGCAGGCGCCGCTGATCATCACCAATGCGCGCCGGTCCTGGCTGAGCGCGCTGTTTGCACTCGAATATGCCGGGCTGTTTCGCGGACTGCTGCCGATGCTTTCGCTCACCGGCATGCCGCTGCCGCTCGGCGGCACGTCAAACCATTTCCGCACCGCCGAACTGAGGGAGATCGGCGGCTGGGACCCCTATAACATGACCGAGGACGCCGATCTCGGCATGCGGCTCCATCGCCTCGGCTACCGTTCGCGCGTCATCTACAAACCGACCTTCGAGGAGGCGCCATCGACGCTTTCGATCTGGCTTGGACAGCGCACCCGCTGGTTCAAGGGCTGGCTGCAGACCTGGCTGGTGCTGATGCGCCGACCGGGCCGGCTTGGGCGCGAAATGGGCTGGCCGGCCTTTGCCGTCTTCCAGGTGCTCATTGCCGGCATGCTTCTTTCGGCGCTCTCCCATCCGGTCATCATCGGCTTTCTCGTCTATCTGGCCTGGGTCATGATCGCCGGAGGCACGCATGTGGAGGGATGGCTGGCCTTCTGGCTGTTCGTCGGCGACACCCTCAATATATTCGGGAGCTATGCGGTCTTTGTCGCGCTTGGCTTCAGCCGGATGGGACGCGGCGAAAAAGCAGCCGTCGGATGGCGCTGGATCCTGGTGCCCGGCTATTGGCTGATCATGTCGCTCGCCGCCTGGCGAGCGCTTCTCGAACTGAGAACCGATCCCTTTTCATGGAACAAGACGCCGCACATGCCCGTGGAGGATGCGGAATGAGACGTCACCCTTAAATCTACCGAATGGAGTGTTTCCAGCGCAAAGACATACTGGGCACTTCGAAAATTGCCCATCGTCACACTGCCCCTCCCGGCCCACGAATATTATCTTATTAACGCGACTCAATACCCCAAAAA
The DNA here is from genome assembly GCF_001426565.1 of Rhizobium sp. Root482. GTDB lineage: Bacteria > Pseudomonadota > Alphaproteobacteria > Rhizobiales > Rhizobiaceae > Pararhizobium. Next base: position 141,858 of record NZ_LMFA01000005.1, read on the forward strand.
AGACACACTTCTCTTGGAATTTCAATAAGCGGTTGACGTATAGTTTAATGTAGTAGATTAATACATACCCAACAAGAAAGATGGGGAAATTGATATGTGGATCAAGCTTACTCTTAAAACTGGCACAGAGACGTCCATAGATTTTTCTAAAGTCTTGTATATCAGTCGCCACTCGGAGGGAACGCAGATATTCTTTGAACAGTTGTATACAGATGGGAAATCGACAACACGATTTAAGTCTATAGTCGTAAAGCAAGATATATCGAAAATAGATAGAATGCTTAAACCGAAATTCATCTCCTGAAGGCTATCAAGGCAGGCCTTTAAATGGTGAGGCGGGGCACCTTACGTAGCAGTATAATGCATTCCAGATCACGCTCGTGCCTCCTCTGTGCGTAAATAGCCCACAAACGTCTCAGGCGATGAGAGGAACATTGGCACTTTTTCGGCATGAGGCGCACCAGTGACCTTGATCGTCGCTCATCTCCTTTAGCGACGGTCAAAGTTGTGATATCGGATCGTCGCGCTGCCTCACTAGGAGATGGAAAACGAGATGCCGACTTGGCTAAGAAATCGCGGCCTGGATATCAAAGAGCCTAACCAATTACATTATGAAGCACCGGCCTCAATCCTTGCTCCTTTGGTAGTCAAAAGTGATTTGCGGCTCGGCGCCTATAGCTACCTGCGTGGAGGCCTCATACAGCGAATCGAAAGCATCGGGCGGTATTGCTCCATTGCTCAGAATTTCAGCGTTGGCTTGCCACCGCATCCCCTTACATGGCTTTCAACAAGCCCCTTCCAATACAGCTACGCGAAATTCAACTTTTATCCTCCGTTTACTGCAACGCCCGTGCGAAAGCGTAACAAGGAAAATGACCCAGGCTATAGACGCCAGCCCGTTGTAATAGGAAATGATGTGTGGATCGGCGCCAACGCCACTATCTCAGAAGGCGTTACGATTGGCGACGGTGCGGTGATTGCTACGGGCGCCGTGGTAACAAAGGACGTTCCGCCCTACGCAATCGTGGGAGGCGTCCCCGCCCAGGTCATTCGATATCGATTCGAAGAGAAATTAATTGAACGCCTATTGAAGACCGAATGGTGGCAATATGATGCAGCGAACCTCGCAGACATTACTTTTGAGGATCCGGATAGGGCTCTTGACGACATTGAAATACGAGTGGAGGCTGGTTTGAAACCCCGACCTATCAAGTACCTGCTGTATCGCAATAAAAACACAATCAAGCCTGACGGAGAGTGATCACCACCATTTCTATGTTTGATACTGGAGCAGTTAATGCGCATTGGTTTTCTTGTCTGGAACACATTTCAGGTCGGGCATTTTGCTGAAATTATGCGTCAATTCGACGAACCAGATGTGATATTCATTAATCGCGACGTTTCCGGCCTTAAGAATTTTGATCCTCAGTGGTTGACGCGCTATGGGGCCTATTCTCGGTTTATCCGCGAGACCGACCTTGCCTCCCTCGATGGCGAATATGATGCTATCCTAGCGCAATTCACACCTCCATTGTCGAAGCGATGGAAAAAGACAAAACTGGTAATGTGCCAATATTCCATGGCGAAACCGAAAACCGCCTATAATGCACGCTGGTTGGCGTCAGACCTCGGTCTGGTCTATGGCGGCTTTTCCGATAATATTATCGGAAAGATGTGCCCGACGGTTCTTTGTGGAAACGCACGGTTTGATCCGTTGTTTGAGAAGCGCCTCGACAGCGAGTTCCTAGGTCCTGTTGACAAAGTGGGTTTGCAAATCACCTGAAGCATGATTCAACGCTGTCTTTTAGGAGGCTGCTTTGGCTCGTGGTGATCTTTCGGATGTCGAATGGCGGATTATTG
>NZ_LMFA01000006.1 GCF_001426565.1 Rhizobium sp. Root482
CCGGACAGAAACTCGGAATCAAGGAGTCGACGACGGCATTTGGCTCGTCAGCTTCATGCACTATGATCTGGGATATATCGACCTGGAGCAGAGGACTTTGCAAACCATCGACAACCCGTTCGGCACGAGGTTGTCACCGATGTCTYAGAGTCGGATTCGAAAAGCATTCAACGATATCCATACCTTGCAAGCCGTCTGGTTATCAGGCGAATGTGGGCGATCATGATCCAAGCTTCGGCTGATGCGATGGAGCGTTCGACATCTTTGGCCAATCTTCGGCACCTACCGAGCCAGGCGAAGGTCCGCTCGACGACCCAGCGGCGAGGCAGAACCTCGAAGCTTTTGGCCTTATCCGAGCGCTTGATGATCTCAATCGTCCAGCGCCCGATCTTCTTCAGCCGCCGCTTCAGCTTGTCGYCCGCGTAGCCACCATCGGCGAAGACATGCAGCAACCAGGGCCACCTGTGGCGGATGGATTTCATGAGATCGGGAGCACCATCGCGATCCTGGATGTCGGCGCTGTGAACCATGAGACCGACCATCAGACCAAGAGTATCGACGATGATATGACGCTTGCGCCCTTTAGTTTTCTTGCCCGCATCATAGCCTCGTATGCCGCCGCTTTCCGTGGTTTTCACGCTTTGGCTATCGATCACACCGGCCGTCGGACTTGCCTCTCTTCCCTCCAGCTCGCGGGCTTCCATCACCAGATAATGGTTGATGCGCGCCCAAAGTCCCAGCGTCCGCCATTCATAGAAATAACGCTGGACGGTTGAACTGGGCGGAAAATCCTTCGGCAGCATGCGCCACTGGCAACCGGTCGTGGCGATGTAAAGCAGAGCGTTGACGACCTCGCGCAAATCAGTGGTGCGGGGACGGCCCAAGCGGCGCGGCATCGGCAGAAAAGGCCGAACCAACCCCCATTCCCGATCCGTCATGTCACTTGCGTAGCGTGCCGTTCGCCGGGCATATTGCCGACGGGTGATTTCAGTCCAGACCATCGTGAACTCCATCGAATCTTTGCAAATCCGAAGGAATCATAACCTGTTGAAATCACCCACCTCTTTTTGAGGCAGCCTCTNTGATTTCAGTCCAGACCATCGTGAACTCCATCGAATCTTTGCAAATCCGAAGGAATCATAACCTGTTGAAATCACCCACCTCTTTTTGAGGCAGCCTCTGAGAGATCACCCTGCGGAAAACCGTCGCCGGTGACATGCACGAAGGTTTCGATATCAGCGACACCTGTGGCCCGCGCGATGGTGATAAGGTCGGGTAGCGTCACAGGGAAACAGTCGACCGCGCCCTTGCCGAAGTCGAACTTGCGGATGCCGGTCGCCGGATGGCGACCAGCTGGCCGTCGACGCGTGCCAGGGTCTCGGTCGCGACATTCTCCATGGCGCTGATCGCCGACCCGCGCGACAGTGCGCCCGAGACATGCAGGGCAACCCGGATCCCGAAAGGTTTCGCGACGCGCGTAGCGGCATGTCCCGCGAGACTGCCGAGCATCGCGACACTTCCGCCACCGCCGGGCATGAGCATGATACCCGCGACCTTGGCCTCCTCGTCGAGCACTTCCGCCAGACGGTAGCTGTCGAGTTCGGCCGCGGTGTCGAGGTAATGAACGCCGGTGCGGATCGCTGCCGTCATCAGTTGCTCGGCGGTGCGCACGAAGGGTCCGGCGCATTTCAGGAGGACGGTGATGCCTGCCAGGCCCTTGTCGACCTCAGCCGGTTCGTCGAGACCGAAGACGCGATAGTCCACCCCAAGTTCGGATGCGAGTTTGGAGAGAGCCGCTTCGTTGCGGCCAGCCAGAACGAGAGGCGTGCCTGCCGTCCTCGCATGTTCTGCCGCCATGCGGCCGGTATAGCTGGTCGCGCCATAGATCATCAGTTTTGTCATGTCAGTGCTGCCATTCCTTGTAGACTAATTCGAGGCTGTAGCCGTCGGGGTCGCGCACCTGCGCGGCGTAGTAGCGTGGGTCGTAGTGGAGCTGTGCTCCGGGCGGATGGATTTGCGATGCGCCCACTGACATCGCGGCGGAAAAGGCGGCGTCGACCTGAGCCTTGCTGTTGGCGACGAAGCCGACATGTGCGGCGCGTCCCTCGGCCACGCCTTCGCGGAGCCAGAAGAACACTCTGCCATTCGCGCCAAACCCCTTCAGATCTGGATGACCGCGAGGGCCATCCTTTCCATCGTAGTCATGGGTGTGAACCATCCCGAGAGGGGCGAGAGCTGCCTCGTAGAACGCGATGGACCGGGCGATATCGCTGACGGAAATGAAGACATGATCAAGCATGGCGCCTTCCTTCGCTAGATGATGTAGCCACCCGCAACTTCGATATTCTGGGCATTGATCCAGCGATTCGGCCCGGACAAAAGGCTGGCGACGATAGCAACTTCAAGAACTGCACGGACTGGCCTCGTCTGCGGAAAACCGCCGTACCGAGACAGGCATCCCGCGAGTGGCAATGGTTCAGGGCGAGATCCCCGAACATCGGCTGTCAGCCGTCTACGAGCCAATGATCAACCTGGTTCTGACCGGCTCGAAGACGATGACGGTTGGCGAACGAACCTTCGCCTATGATCCCGCCAGCCACTGAGGATACTCCTGCAAATCCAGCCCATGATGAAATTATCAATATTTCGGGAAAAAGCAAAAATTCGGACCTCAATCGAATGAGAACCAAGCTTCAGCCCATCTTCTCACGACCAGGAACGATTGACGAAATCTTTAATACAGTAGAGGTCGAGAGTGACCGTGTTGGGGAACGGTTTCCCGCGTCAGAGACCCAGAAGAACACAGTGCTTTTGCAGGTGAGCCCCAACCTTGAACGGGAAGTGCGCTCCTTTCATAGAACAGACACCTTCCGGCGGCGCCAGTCTACGAGCGCTGGTGCGTCCATCCCGGCTGCGACAAGTGGGGATCGTTCGGCAAGGAACTATCGCGGGGCCAATCCGGTTATTGGTGCAAGGAACACCTGCCAGCAGATTATTGGGATAACGACCATGGCCGCACATTACGCGTGGACGCTTAGATATCATGGACGCCAGAACATCCTGAAGGTGACGACGATCGCGGGCCTCGAAAAAGTGCTTGCCATTTTGGAATTGCCGGGCCTTCCAAGGCCGGACCTGCTCGCCGAGCGCGTTGTCGCGGCCCAAATCGGAAGCTACACCCATTGCCATCGAGATGACGAACGCTGGTCGCTGACCTGGACGACAATCGACGACCCTGCCTAGCGGAACATTCCCAGCGCTGTGCTGTTCTTCGGCAAAAGGAGAACCGCCATGGAAATTCTCGCGCCGAAACGCTCAATTGATGACCCCCATTACAACGTCGAACTCCAAGAGGCTCTGGATTTTCCGGTGCTCGACTTCATCGACCGGATCGGCGCCGCCGGCTGGAACAAGCGCGAGGCGTTCAAAGCGCTCGCTGAAGTGATCCACAACCAAGCCCTTGCCTATGAGGAAGATCCGGACCCGGATGACGACGCTAGCGAATTGGGTGAGGTGGACGACAGCGCCGACCGCCTAATTGAAGGCTTTGTCGAGGGCCGCAATCTCGGGCCCTAGAACTTCTGAAAGAGAAAACAGACTCCTCACCTGTAGAGGCGCAAACTTTCGAAGTTTGAGAATTTCTCCAGGCAAGCCCGCCTGCTTCAGCTCGTCCATCTGCCATTGCACGTCCTAAAAACGCTATTCCGACCAAAGTCCTACAAACAATCACGCAATCAGGGACTTAGGTCCGATTGTTGATGGATAGGGCAACTTCTATTCTTGCAGCAGGCGAGTATGGCCGCCCTGGAATGGAAAATGGTCGCACACTACGCCTGGAAACTTAAGTATTCCGGTGGTCAAGACATTGCGGAAGTAACGAGCGCGCAGGAGCTTGAGGAGTACCTACGCGCACTCCAATGCCTGGTATCGCCCCGCCGAATTTGTGACGGTCGAGGTCGAAGCATCCCATCGGGGAACCTATACCCACAACGACAATGACAGCACGGAATGGTCGCTCATATGGACGCAACTCGATGGTCTTTGACGGCACGGTTAAAATCGCCGCCGATCAGCACGAGGACATGAATGAAATCTGCAGAAGACAAAAGGGCGCGCTGGGACCGGGCGTGAGCCGACGGTAAAGCGCGCGGTGCTCCAGTTGAGCGCGACCCGCGCTTTGTCGAATGGATCGAGGAATGGATTGCGGGCCAGATTACGATGCGGACCGTTCAGGAACGATACGCCGCGCTGGTGCGCTCCCGAGGCAGATCCAGCGGAAGCGCTCCCGCGGCAAGAAGCCCGTTGGAGGAGATTTTCGCTGAGGTTCCAGATATTGCCGGCCTGCGCCAGCGTGAGCCGAAGGACCGTCACGATACATCTGATGCAATTGAAGCCGCATGGTCCAAGGCTGAAGAGCGCACTTAAAATGTATTCCATGCTTTAATATTAGGAATGTGGAATGAATAACATTTGTCGCTCCTGCCGCTATTCACTGCGCGTGAACACAAACGGATATTGGACGGTTTGCCACACCGCCACCGGAGAGCGAGTGGTCATCGACGGTACAGTAATTGACGCGCTAGAGATTGGAGAAGCCGACCAGTTGTTGGAACTCTTGAGTGAAGAATGCTTCAACCGCAGGAAAGGCCCGACGCATTAACGGGGCTCGCGGGCCTTAAGACCCCAAAACAAAAAAAGCCCCGCCTGCCGATTAGAGCAAGCGGGGCGGAAGCAGTCTTGTACGGACAGCTCTGTATATCACGATTTGATCGCCAGAGAAGTCATCTTTCCCCCGGCCGGCCGTTGATCTCAACGAGCCGCCCAAGCTCTCTTTCAAGCCGATGCTGGTTTGCTCCAGATCCATGATGATGACACGGACGCCGCCGGCTGAAATATGGCGACCCAGCCAGCGCTGAGCGGTTGATTGAAAGATTTATCGACGGTCGCTGTATGGAGTCGTGAGCCTTGGATGTTTCGTTCTACTGCGTAAGCCGAACGCTGAGTTCAGACGCCTTCTCGCCGATCGTCTTGAATGCCGCGACGAGGGCAGCGCTGTCTTCGGCCTGGAAATAATGGCTCTTGTCGGTGGCGCAATATTTGAGAAGGTCTTGGCCGCGGTTGGGTGCCATGAAGGCAACGGCGAATACCTCAATATTGTTGTGCTTTGCGTCGCGGCAGGATTCCTTGGTCAGCTTGTCGGCGGTCTTGTCATCCGACTTGCCCTGGTACTGGTTGTTTTCGCCATCCGTCATGAACACGATATATTTCTTCGGTGCGGTCTGGCCGTTCTTTGCCGTATGGATCTTTTCTTCCGAGCTCGATCCGGTTTTCAGCAAGGCGGTGACCGCAGCCTTGAAGGCGCCGCTCGAGTCCGTGCCGCCGGTGGCCTCCAGGGCATTCACATAAGTCAGAGCCTTTGTGGTGCCCCAATCGAGCGAGCCTGCCGAATCCTGCTTGTCATTGTAGGACACGCCGGCCGTGCGCACATAGAAGGAGGTCGGATCGGCGACCTTCAACTGGGTCAGCAGATTGGCGACGGCCAGTTTCAGCGAGGCGACCTTTGACACATAGCAGGGCGTCTTCCACTTGGCATTGGGCCAATAGGATTCTTCGTAGATATTGCAGGACGTCTTGGTGCTGTCGATGGCATTTGTCTTCCACGCCATGGAGCCGGAGCGATCGAGAACGAGGAACATCGAAAGCGCGTTCTTCGCCTCGGCCGAGCCGAACGACTTGCTGACGGCCGCGACCTCGGCTGTATCGCGGCCGAGCAGTCGGGTCATGCCGTTGAGCGGCCCGAACGACTTGCTGACGGCCGCGACCTCGGCTGTATCGCGGCCGAGCAGTCGGGTCATGCCGTTGAGCGGCAGGCTGAATTTCGACTTGACGGTGACGTCGTAGTTTTTGGCATTTCCAAGCGCTGCCTTCTGTTCGACGATCTCGATGGAGGTGCCCTTGGAGAACGCTTCGTTGAAGGCGGCCAGTTCTTCCGGGCTCATCCCGGATGACTTCCAGTTCTGCATCTGGGTCTTGACGAATTCCATCGCCATCAGTTTGGCCTGTGCCAGGGAGGCGGACTCGTTGGCAAGCGCGGACGAAGCGGCGAGCGCTGCCGAATCCGTCGCGTCCTGCAGATGGTTCTTGGCCATCATCATATTGGTAACGTCGATTGCGACGCCCCCCGAGGCGAGCAGCACCGGAAGTAGGAGCGCGGTCATCAGGCCGAAATTTCCCTGGCGATCGTCGACCAGGGCTGAACAGGACTGCAGGAGAGTTGATCGCTTTGCCATTTACCCTACTCGGACACGGTTATACGCTTCGATTGGGCGACCCTACGGGGGAAAGTCTTTCGGCCGGGTTCATCGGCGAGGTTAAAGTTGAGTAAAATTTTATCCAGCCCGCAATACCTACTGGCGTGCGAGGAGCAATGTGCCGAAAACGGACAGTGCGCACTACTGAACACTGTATTCACTGGCCCGGAGAGCGCTCAGCCGGCGGCCTTCCGTTGATACCAACGAGCCGTCCCAGCTCTCTCTCCAGCCTTTGCTGATTCTCCTTCAGGTCAATGATGATGTTCCGGGCGCCGTAGATGCCACCCTGGGCCTGCTTCAGTTCATCCACCTGCCGCTGCACATCACCGAAACGCTGGTCATAGCCCATGAAGACACGGTCGAGCTCGAGCCGCGGAACCTGAGAGTTTCGCAGATCGTCGATGGCCGTTTCGCTGCGCGCCCGATCCTCCTGACCGCGCGTCGTGCGCCATTCCATTTCCTGCTGTGTCACCATTCGCTCGGAGATGATGGCGACAGAAGCCTTGAGGTCGCTCGTCGATTCGCGGATCGGCATATAGGCCAACCCACCAAGGACGGTCGCGAACGTCAAGCTACACCGAGCGCCTGCCATTAAGGCTTGTTGCGCTCGGCCATGTTGGTGGAAAGGGCAGTGGTGGAATTCCGCATCTCCGCACCCAGGGCGCTGAGAGCGGACTCCATCTGCTTGAATCCGGTCCGCATTTCCGCTTCCCCCCCCGCGACAAGCATCGGCCCTAGTCCGCTCTCTTACGGACTAGGGTCTTTTTTGTTTTCCGTTGCGTCCAGCAGGCTCTTGACCATTTAGGGTGCCACGCCAGATCAGGCGCGTCTGGGGGATTTCAATGACATATGACTGGGAAGGTCGGCGAAGGCGATGGATGAGGCACGCTCGTTTTTGGACGGCCGTCACGCTCTCTCTGCTGGCCCTTAAGGCGCGGGGGGTTGAGGCCCTTGGACTGGATTTCGTTTTCAATCTGCTGTTCGTTCTTGGATATCCATCTATCCTCAATCTACAAAAAACCCGCCGTGCGGGATGCAGGCGGGCGGGCATAGGGACAACCGGGCGGTTAGGCCAGGATTTCGGTAAGCAGGAGTTATCTTCAATGGACAACAGACGGGAACTGAAAGATCTCAGAAATTGCCTCGGGCTGACACAGTCAGCTATGGCCGCCAAAATCGGTCTTTCCCTGCGAGGGTACGAGGAACTTGAGGCTGGCCGCTCACAGGTGAAAGACCTTCATCTTTTTGCGGCCCGGTACGCAGCCTTCATGCATGTCATCAACATGGGTAGAACAGACGATCTTCCGAGCGACCTTCGGGACGTTGCTGAACGCCTGGCCCTCCTTCTGAATGACGAAAAGGAGCGCAACGGCGCTGGTGGAAATGAAGAACCCCGGCATTCTGACGGGGTCAATAGTCGGGAAAGCGGTCCCAGGTCCACTACGATGCAGGCGGCGAGCTAGCGCTGCTCGGTGCACTTCCGCTGCTGCCTTCCTGATATTGCTCGAGAAGGCGGCAGGAGCTTTCACTTGGCCTGCACCTTTCGGTGCCCGGATTAACGGTCCCGCGAGCACCTTGCTCCCTAGTCCTTCCATCCGCCTTCCCGATAAGTGTGAGGCGTGGCCTCGAATTGAGCACCACTACACTTGGCAGTGGCCCATCGCCGTATGCATCCGACGACTTCGCGGGATAGACTTTCTTCGGGCCGCGCGCCCCGCTGCCGGACGGATGCCGGCAGCAACTTGAAAGGTCCCGGTAGGGACGATGGTTGCCCATCGCCCCCCGGCCAGATCCGTACCTGCGGCACTACCGCATACGGCTCCTATCGGATGTTGTGACGGTGAGCCGAGCATCTGGATGCGGATGCAACAGACGACATGGCGGCAGGTATTTGCGAAGCAGCCTTTGGAAGCGTTCCCAAGACAGCCGGTTTCGTTGGCTTCGACGCATCAAAGCGTGTCGCCAAGCGCGACCAATTTCCCAGCGGAACCCTCCCAATCTTCTTAGATTGTCTGGCACCGCATGGTAGTTCAAATACCCCCGTAACACTTGCCGTAGCCACCGACCTACTACTGCCACTGGGTTCATGGCGGCGTCGCATTAGCGCTTCCCGAATGGCCGCCAGCGTCGCGCGCATGCGCTTCTTGATCGTCAGACGGACGATCTTGAAGCCTCCATCATTGCGCCGCCTGCCGCAGCAGTGCGTGAATCCCAGAAAGTCGCAGGTCTCTGGCTTGCGGATACCGCGCTCCCGGCAGTTTCTCGCAGCATACCGCCCAAAGCGTATTAGCCGCGTCTTTTCCGGGTGTAGTTGCAAGCCAAACTGAGCGAGACGCTCCCGCAATGCTTGCAGGAAGCGCTGCGCCTCTCCTTCGTACTGGAACCCAATCACGCTGTCGTCGACATAACGTACAATGATCACGTCGCTTTGGCATTTCGAGTACGCCATTGATGGACCCATAAATCCAACGCGTAATGCAGATAGATATTCGATAGCACGGGGCTTATTACAGAGCCTTGAGGAGTTCCTCGCGTTGATGCGACGCGGCGGCCATCCTCAATAATGCCCGCTTTCAACCATTTGTGGATCAGACGTATCAGCCTGCGGTCACCAAGCCGGTATGATTTGACGAGGGAAGTCGGGTGGAAGGGGTAGATGGTCATCTTATAAACAGGATCGCGTGGCTACCTTAATCTTGGCTGTTCTCGCTCTGCTCACCTGGCGCATTCTTTATGCAATCAGCTCGTTGCTTGCTCTAAGGCTCGACAATGTCGGGCCACCGCATGAAGCGCCGCATTGGGCGCCCTGTTCGTTGGCTGGTCGTTCGCAGAATTGATCCGAAGCTCGCCGTATTGAGGTCGTGCTTAGGAAATTTGGAATACGGGAAGCCGGGGTTCGAGTGTTGTGACTTCGCTTTCACGGGCGATGCAAAGCCTTCCTCCGCCTTGAAGGGATCTGAACCGCCGGCCCGGTGGACAAATATGGACCATCGACGGAAGTAAATATCAGGATCTTATAAGCAGCCACAGGACAACACACCAATTTGGCGCTCGGGTGCGATATCCAGTCCCGTTGATGTCTATAAAATGAGTGAGCATTGCTACATTTAGCTTCATCAGGTTGACCTCCGAACCGGCCACTTCACCGGGATGCGTTAAAGTCGCCTCCACCTGCCGGGTTCAGCAAGATTGGTTTCTGCTCGGGTACTGAGAAAATAACAACTCTGCCGCCCTCTCCAGACCGGCCTACGCGCTCACGGCACCCTCGGCAATCAAGGCGTGGGCCTTGCTCATGACGGCGTTTAAATTTGCTTCTGCCAGGAGGTTCGCCGGCTCTGCCGGTGAGCTATCTCAGGCAGAATCCTGGAGCAGCGTAAGCGAGAAATGCGTTCTCAGAGCTGGCTCGGTTTGTCTGAACAGTTTCGGGCGTTTTGCTAAGTGGATTTCCGCCTCGATTATGCCGCCACCATCATTGGTGCCAGCGCATTGAAGTAAGCCCGATCCGGCGTCTGCCGGTCAAGGGATGAATGTGGGCGTCGGCTGTTGTAGAAGCTCAGATATCGGCCGATGGCAGCGCGGGCCTCGGATACGGTCTTGTAGGCGTGGAGATAGACCTCCTGGTATTTGATCGACCGCCAGAGCCGCTCGACGAAGACATTATCCCGCCACGCGCCCTTGCCGTCCATCGAGATGGCGATCTCAGCTTTCTTCAGCACCGCCGTGAAGTCCACTGAGGTGAACTGCGATCCCTGGTCGGTGTTGAAGATGTCGGGTTTGCCATGACGGGCAAGTGCCTCCTCCACCGCTTCGATGCAGAAAGCGGCTTCCATCGTGATCGACAGCCGCCACGACAGAACCCTTCGGCTGAACCAGTCCACAACGGCGCAGAGATAGACGAATCCGCGAGCCATCGGAACATACGTTATGTCCATTGCCCATACCTGGTTGGGCCGGGTGACCGCCAGCTTTCGCAGGAGGTAGGGATAGATTTTGTGACCTGGCGCTGGTTTGGAGGTGTTCGGGCGACGGTAGATCGCCTCAATACCCATTTTCTTCATCAGCGTGGCGACGTGCAGCCGCCCAGTTTCCAGCCCTTCTCCCTTCAAGAGCCCTTGCAACATCCGACTTCCGGCAAACGGGTAGTCGAGATGCAGTTCGTCGATCCGGCGCATCAGGGCAAGATCGCCGTCAGGCAATGGACGTGGAGAATAGTAGACGCTACCACGGCTGAAGCCGAGAAGCTTCGCCTGGCGCACGACGGATAGCTTATGCTGGCGGTCGATCATTTTTTTCCGCCCAGCAATCCCGCTTTGCCGAGCGCTCCGGCTAAAAAATCGTTCTCCAGTGTCAGTTCGCCGATTTTGGCGTGCAGCGTTTTCACATCGACGGTTGGAGTCGCCGGTTCCGCCTTCGCTTCATCACCGAAAACGCCTGTCGCCCCCTCAAGGAGCTGGTCTTTCCACTGTTTGATCTGGTTGGCATGCACGTCGAACTGCTGGGATAATTCCACCAGCGTCTGCTCGCCTCGAATGGCGGCGAGCGCCACTTTTGCCTTGAAAGCCGGGCTATGGTTCCGGCGCGGTCGTCTCGTCATGGTATCTCCTGTTCCCGGCATCTAAGCCGAAGTCAGGCAGAAATTCCACTTATCCCCGCTGTGCAGATTTCCCGAGCCAGCTCTCTCGCCTAATCGGACGGACAATCTGACGCAAGTCGCGCTTATTGACTTTGCGAAGTATGGACTCCCGTTCAGCTTGGACACCCGCTAATTCTCGTAGTCCATCGGACTCATATCGCGGCATGCTCTTGTGGACACGCCGAGTGGCATTGTATGGCCTTCTATTCATAAATTTTGAGGTCGATGAGAGCAGTATGAAACAACGCCACATGCCCCAGACGCCCACGCGAACGCTCGGCCTGGACCCAGGGGTGGCAGTGGGCCTCGCAGGTGCCATCTTCTTCTTCATTCTCAGCGGCCTGGTGAGCTATTTCAATCTCCAGGCGTTGCGAGATGGCAATGAGAAGATTGTTCAGACACACATCTCCATCATCGCCTTGGATCAGCTGCTCTCTTATATACAAGACGCTGAAACCGGCCAGCGCGGCTTTCTGCTTACGAACGACGAAAGATATCTCGCGCCTTACAATACTGCGTTGCAGGCGATCCCGCCGAAGCTAGATGAGATCGAACAGCGAACGGGAAGCAATTCGGGGCAGAGCCAAAGGCTGATTGCACTGAGACAACATGTCGAGGCAAAGCTTTCCGAGCTCGGCAATGCGATTGAGGTGCGGCGTGTCGAAGGCCTCGACGCAGCGCTTGTAGTCATCAATTCGGATCGCGGCAAGTCCGAGATGGATGCGATCCGTACCCAGATCGCGGCCATGACCGAGGGTGAAACGGATATTCGCAGCCAACGGCTCGCAGAAATGGTCGGCTACCAGCAAAGAGCGTTTGTCAGCACTGTCTTGTCGGCATTGCTTGGCATCGTTCTTACAGCAACGATCGCCTTTTTGGTTCGTAGGACGACATTGGCGCGTCGGCGTGACGACTGGCTCCAGTCCGGTCAGGTGGGAGTTGGTTCGGCAATGATGGGAGATCAGCCTGTCGAGCAGCTTGGCAACAACATTCTTGATTTCCTGGCGCGATATGTCGGAGCCGTGGCCGGCGCTGTCTTCACGCACAGCGGAGAATATTTTCGACGGGCTTCCGTTTACGGCATTCCGGGCGATGCAAGTGTCCCGGTACGGTTCAAGCTGAGGGAGGGGTTGCTCGGACAGGCTGCGGCGGAAGGCAAATCCATCGTCGTCGCCGACGTCCCCGACGGCTATCTTGCCTTTAGCTCCGCGCTTGGTCAGGACAAGCCGAAACATCTCGTTATTTTACCCGGAAGCGTCGATGGTGCTGTCAACACGGTGATCGAACTCGGTTTTCTACAGTCGATCGACGAGCGCGTCGTTACGCTTCTTGAGCGCGCATCCGAAGCCGTCGCTATCGCGGTCCGGTCGGCAGCCTATAGAAGCGATCTCCAAAACCTCTTGGAAGAAACGCAACGCCAGTCTGAAGAACTCCAGACCCAAAGCGAGGAACTCAGGGTCTCGAACGAAGAGCTGGAAGAACAGAGCCGGGCCTTGAAAGAGTCCCAGGCACGCCTTGAACAGCAGCAGGCAGAACTCGAACAGACAAACGCCCAGTTGGAAGAACAGGCTCAGGAGCTGGAGGGGCAGCGGGACAATCTTGAGCAGGCAAATGCCGCCGTTCAACTCAAGGCGCGCGAACTCGAGCAGGCGAGCCAATACAAATCCGACTTCCTCGCCAACATGTCGCATGAGCTGCGAACGCCTCTCAATTCGTCGCTTATCCTGGCAAAGCTGCTCGCCGACAATACCGAGGACAACCTCACCGAGGAGCAGATCAAATATGCAAAGACGATCCAGTCGTCAGGCAACGATCTCCTGAACCTGATCAACGACATTCTTGATCTGTCGAAGATCGAGGCCGGCCATATCGAAATTCGACCCGAAACGGTCACGGTCAAACACCTGTCCGACAATCTTCGCCAGGTTTTTCAGCCTCTGGCCACCGAAAAGGACCTCGACTTCACAATCGAAATAGCCTCGGCATGTCCTGCGATCATCGAGACCGATCCGCAACGGCTTGAACAGGTACTGAAGAATCTTCTCTCCAACGCGATCAAGTTCACGGAAGCCGGCAAGGTCCAGCTTTTGATCGACGCCACAGGTAACGGCCGTGTCGCTTTTTCGGTGACCGATACCGGTATCGGCATCGATCAAGAGCAGCAGCGAAATGTGTTCGAAGCGTTTCATCAGGCAGACGGTACGATCAGCCGGAGGTTCGGGGGCACCGGCCTCGGTCTCTCGATCTCGCGGCAGCTTGTACGCCTGCTTGGCGGTGAAATCGCACTGAAGAGCCAGCCCGGACAGGGCAGTACCTTTACCGTCACGTTCCCCGAAACCTATGATCCGGCGAAGGTGGCGCCCCGCGACGATCGGCCAAGTGCACCGGCCCTGCCCGCACGTCCGCAGGCGGAACGAGCCCGTCCGGCTCCAGAGAGACCGTCTCGCAAGATTGAAGATGACCGCGATACATTGACAGGGTCAAAGCGCGTTCTTCTGGTCATCGAGGATGACGAAAACTTCGCGGCCATCGTGCGTGACCTGTCGCGCGAGATGGGATTTAAATCCGTCGTCGCTGGTACGGCCGAGGAAGCTCTAAGCCTTGCCAAGAAATTCATGCCAAGCGCGATCGTTCTGGATATCGGCCTGCCTGATCAGTCGGGCCTTGCAGTCCTCGACCGGCTCAAGCATGACGTCCAGACCCGACACATCCCAATTCACGTTCTATCGGGCAGCAACCACATCGAGACCGCCTATCTGCTCGGCGCGGTCGGATACGCCATCAAGCCCATCAGCCGGGATCAACTGGTTGAAGTCCTGCAGCAACTTGAAGCGAGGCTTTCGCAGCGCGCCCACCGGATTTTGATCGTCGAGGATGACCAGGTGCAGCGCGAGGCCGTCGCAAAGCTGCTTGGTTCCCGGGATGTCGAAGCCGTTACCGCCAGCACGGCGGCGGAGTGCCTTGAGCTTCTCAAAAGGGATACATTCGACTGCATGGTGCTGGACCTCACCCTGCCGGACGCCTCGGGCTATTCGCTGCTCGAGACACTGAGCCAGGAGAGCGCCTACGCCTTTCCGCCGGTCATCGTCTATACTGGACGGGAATTGTCCGCGAACGACGAGGAACGGCTGCGACGTTATTCGAAGTCGATCATCATCAAGGGCGCGAAGTCACCCGAACGTCTGCTCGACGAAGTGAGCCTTTTCCTTCACCAGGTGGTATCCGAGCTGCCGGACGAACAGCAGAAGATGATCCGCAGGTCCCGCAACAGAGACGCCCTGCTAGAAGGGCGGCGTATCCTGATCGTCGAGGATGACGTGCGCAATGTCTATGCGCTCACCAATATTCTCGAACCCCGCGGAGCAATTGTGGAGATCGCCCGCAACGGCCGCGAGGCGCTGGAGGCGCTTCAAAAAGCCGCGAAGGATGCCGGCGAAGGGATCGATCTAGTGCTCATGGACGTGATGATGCCCGTCATGGACGGCCTGACGGCCACGCGAAAGATCCGCGAGAATCCGCAATGGAAAAAATTGCCGATCATCACCCTGACAGCCAAGGCGATGCCCGACGATCAGCAAAATTGTATCGAAGCCGGCGCCAACGACTATATGTCCAAGCCCCTCGACGTCGAGAAACTCCTGTCGCTGGTTCGTGTCTGGATGCCGAAATGACAGCCCCCCAACCTTGCGAAAAAGTAGAAGACATCGAGATTCGGCTGTTATTGGAAGCCTTGTTCCTCAAATACCATTACGACTTCCGCAATTACGCGATGGCATCGATAAAGCGTCGCCTTAAGCAGGCTCGCGAGCAACTTGGATTTTCGACATTTTCCGCGCTGCAGGAGCGCCTGCTGCATGATCCGAGCATGTTGCAAAGACTGCTGGGGTTCCTCACCGTACAGGTCAGCGAGATGTTTCGCGATCCGAGCTATTTCAAAGCGATTCGCGAAAATGTGGTGCCACATCTGCGGACCTACCCTTCGCTGAAGGTCTGGATAGCCGGCTGCAGCGGTGGCGAGGAACTGTATTCGATGGCCATTCTGTTTCGCGAAGAAGGACTGGAGGATCGTACTCAGTTTTATGCCACGGACATCAACCAGGATGCCTTGGAAGCCGCTGAAGCGGGAATTTTCCCGCTGGATCGAGTGCCGCTTTTCACCGAGAACCACCGGAAATCCGGCGGCCTGTCCTCCCTGTCCGACTATTATCAGGCGGCCTATGGCAAGGTGACCTTCGACAAGACCCTGCGCCGCAATGTCGTCTTCTCAGACCACAGCCTGGTGACCGACGCCGTTTTCGGCGAGATGCACCTTATCTCCTGTCGCAATGTGATGATCTATTTCGACCGCGATCTGCAGGATCGCGCTCTTGGGCTCTTCAAGGACTCCCTGGCACGAAAAGGGTTTCTGGGGCTTGGCGCGAAGGAAAGCCTGCGCTTTTCTCGGCATGCCGGAGCCTTTACGGATTTCGTGCGTGAGGAAAGAATCTATCAAAGGCGCGCCGAATGATGGCGGCGCGACCAGAGGCCGTGGTGATCGGTGCGTCGGCGGGTGCTCTCGAGGCCCTTTCGATCATCCTGCACGTTCTTCCTGGGAATTTTCGCATGCCGATCATCGTCGTGGTGCATGTACCGCCCGACAAGCGCAGCATCCTTGCGGAACTTTTCCGGGCGAAATGCCAGCTTTCGGTGCAGGAGGCGGACGACAAGGAACCAATCGCCGGCGGAACGGTCTATTTCGCGCCGGCGGACTACCATCTTCTTGTCGAGAGCAATAAAACTCTATCACTTTCCAGCGATGAACCGGTTCTGTTTTCTCGCCCATCGATCGACGTCCTGTTCGAAAGCGCCGCTGACGCTTATGGAATGTCCTTGATTGCGATCGTGCTGACGGGCGCCAATCACGATGGCGCGAAGGGTCTCCGGACGGTCGTGGATGCCGGTGGAGCCGCAATTGTTCAGGATCCGGACAGTGCATTCGCAGACGCGATGCCCAAAGCCGCTATTGAAATGTGTCCGCGCGCCCGTGTCTTGTCGCTCCAGGCGATCGCGCAATATCTAAAAGAGGTTTGATACAAGCATGAAGCCAGTCCCTTTTCTTCTGGTCGACGACCTCGAGGAGAATCTCCTCTCGCTGGAGGGGCTTCTTCGGCGCGATGACCTCCTCCTCCTGAAAGCTCGATCGGGCGACCAGGCGCTTGAACTCCTGCTTCAGAACGACGTTGCGTTGGCGCTCGTCGACGTACAAATGCCTGGGCTCAATGGTTTCGAGCTGGCCGAACTGATGCGCGGCAACGAACGGACCCGGCGCATCCCGATCATCTTCGTGACCGCAGGGACCGCAGATGGCCAACGCCGGTTTCGCGGATATGAAGCAGGAGCCGTCGACTTCATACAAAAGCCGATCGAGCCCGACATTCTCCGCAGTAAGGTTGATGTGTTTTTCGAACTCTACCGACAGCGGCAGCAATTGGCCACGCAACGCGATGAACTGGCGGCGCAGGCCGAAGCGCTCAAGGAAGCAGCCCACCACAAGGACATCCTGCTGCTCGAGATCAACCATCGGATCAAAAATCTCTTCAGCCTTGCCGCAGGGCTGATATCGTTGAGCGCTCGCTCCGCCAAGAGCGTCGCCGAACTCGAAACCGATCTAAGATCGCGCATGCAAGCTCTGGCGCGGGCTCACGAACTTACGCTTCCCGATCTGGTCAAGGACAGTGAAGCAGGGCTGGTCGCAACGACGGTAACGGCACTCCTGGAAGCGATCGTGGCGCCGCATGACCATGCCGAAGGCTCGCGCATCGCAATAACAGGCTCTGACACACCTCTTGACGGAAAGGTCCTTACGTCCCTTGCGCTCCTGCTTCACGAACTTACGACGAACGCCGCAAAACACGGCGCTCTTTCCAGTCTTACCGGAAGCCTGAACGTTGATGTTTCCGCCATCGACGGGCTGCTTCATGTCAAATGGGACGAATATGGCTCGTCTTCATCGCCCGGGATGACGGACCGGGAAGGCTTCGGAACGACGCTGGAAAAGGCAGCCTTGAGAGGGCTGAATGGCATGATTGAACGGAACTGGCGTGAAGATGGGCTTTCGCTGTTGTTGAAAGTCCCCTTGGCAAACCTTGTAGGCTGACAGACAGGCGAGGGTGAGATCCAATTCTATGTCGAACGCTCCCGATCAAGATGTTGCGAATTGCTGGTCCGGTTTGTCGATGGTGCCCGTGAACTGGCCTAAGGGCGGATCGATCGAAGCGAGCGCTTGATATGAGACTTCTCTTTCGATGTGGAACATATGACGGTGACGGATGTTCATCCATGGGGCAGGATAAATGAGGGATATGTCTTGTATTTCTTAGGTGGCGGAGAGTGCGGTGATCTGATCCGTGAGTTCGACTGGAACAGCAGCCCTCTTGGCGCGTCCGAGGCGTGGCCTGTCGAACTTCAGACGCTCGTCAACGTGATGATGGGTTCGCTTCAGCCCATGCTCATCGTCTGGGGCCCAGAACAGACGACGCTATACAATAACGGGTACTCCGCGATGTGTGGCGATCGGCATCCCGCGGCGTTTGGTCGTCCCTTCCGCGAACTGTGGCACGACATATGGGACCGAGTGGACCCTATCATTTCAGCTGCCTATGCAGGCCAAGGCACGTCGATGGACGACATCCAGTTCACGATGTACCGGAAAGGTTATCCCGAAGAGACACACTTCTCCTTTTCTTATACGCCCGTCCGCGATCCCTCGGGTGCGGTACTCGGCATGTTCTGCGCCTGCAACGAGATCACCGACGCTGTCATGGCGCATAGGGAGAAGATGAATCAGCATGAAAAGCTGTTGCAGATTTTCAAACTTTCCCCCGGTGGCGTCGCCACCCTCGTCGGACCTGACCATGTCTTCGACTATGCTAATGAAGAATATTACACGCTGATCGGCCTTGGCCGTGAAATCATTGGCAAGCCTGTCGCGGAAGCGGTGTCTGAAGTCGTTCGTCAGGGATTCATAGAGCTTCTCGATAGAGTTTACATGACTGGCGAACCATTCGTTGCTAAAGGCGTCCACGTCGAACTTAATCGTGGACCATCGGGAGAAATGCAGAACCGGCTCATCGATCTCAGTTTCCAGCCGATGTTTGGTCCGTCCGACAGCATCGTCGGCATTCTGGTTCTCGCCCAGGATGTGACTGAGAGGCTGGCCGACGAGCAACACAAGAATCTGATATCACACGAACTGGGCCACCGGCTGAAAAATCAATTAGCAATGGTTCAGGCGATTGCCTCGCAAACGCTACGAGCGGCAAAAGACATACCGACCGCAAAACGCCTCCTTTCGGATCGTATCGGGGTTTTGAGCGCTGCGCACGATACCGTGATTCAGGGAGGACTTGGGACATCGAAGGTTCACAAGCTCGTCAACCAGATGCTCGCGATTCATGACGATCCGGGCCGTCCTCGGTTCGACCTCTCGGGACCGAACCTGCGCGTGGGCTCAAGGCCTTCGTTATCCCTGTCGCTAATCCTCCACGAGCTCGCGACCAATGCG
This sequence comes from Rhizobium sp. Root482, assembly GCF_001426565.1. GTDB lineage: Bacteria > Pseudomonadota > Alphaproteobacteria > Rhizobiales > Rhizobiaceae > Pararhizobium. The sequence goes on from NZ_LMFA01000006.1 coordinate 18,488, forward strand.
CTCAAATACGGAGCGTTGTCTACCGCCGAGGGGCGGGTCGCCCTTACATGGAGCATCGTCGGCGAACAAAGAGATCAGTTCGAGATGACTTGGACAGAAAGCGGCGGACCTGCCGTCATTGAACCAAAGACTGAACGATCGGGAGCTAAGCTGATTAAAGCGGGTCTAGCCGGAGCGGCTGACAGCACGGTAAAAATCATATACGAGCCCAGGGGGGTGCGTTGTGTCATTGTTGCAGACCTCATGAGCTTCCAGCAAGAGCATTGAAGAATGGAAATCACAACGAAGCCGCGCCTTCTCGTCGTCGAAGACGACGGTCTCATCCGCCTTGACCTTGCGGACATCCTCGCCGACCAGGGATATGCAGTGGATGAGGCGGCCACCGCCGACGAAGCCCTTGAGTTTCTCGACGCTACCGACGGTATCGTTGCCGTACTAACGGACATTGACATGCCGGGTTCAATGAATGGGATTGGGTTTGCAAACGTCGCTTACGAACGGTGGCCAGAAATCAAGATCGTCGTGATCTCCGGTCGGTACAATCCTGCAGCCGGCGTCCTTCCTCCCGGTGCTAAATTTCTAAGTAAACCAGTTTCCGAGCAGATGATCGAAAGAGTTCTGGTCGATGTCGGGGTCGTGCCGGCGAACTAGGCGTAAGGAGCCGGGAAGAAACACCGTCCGGCGGCACTCGTGTGCGCAATTCGCTCACAATGCCTTCACGCCCACTTTACGTCCTCGGCTCATAGGGACTGGTCGTGGTTAGAAGGTCCTTAAGTGTGGAAGCTCGGAAGTTGGACGATACCGCGTAGCCTCAAAGAGCTATTTCGATTGACCGGTTGCTGACGAACATCTGCGTCAAATGGCTCGGCAGTAGCATCGACGTGCATTGCACCTTATAACACCGCGAAGCCAGGAACGCTTCACCTCCGGAGTTATCGAGACCGATCTGGTCGTCTGGCGAAGAAGCCGGTCACCGAGTTCACCCTCCAGGACGATGATTCAGCCGCCGCAATGGATGTAAGAATCTGGTTGACACCATGCTTGTCTCCGTTAGGTTCGCGTCGATGGTTCCTGACATGCCTAGCAACGTCAGGTGAAAAGGGAATACGGTGAGGACTACCCATCAGGGGCCGAGACCGTGACTGCCCCCGCAACTGTGAGCGGCGAGCAACCTCCTAATACCACTGGCAATCCGTTTTCGGGGCGCTGGGAAGGTGGAGGACGCGACGACCCGCAAGTCAGGAGACCTGCCATCATAATTGAAACCGAACCAGGCGGGGAAGTCTGGTCAGGAGCATCGATGGCTAAAGCATCTTCTCGGCCGGTGGCTACACCTGCCTATTCCGTGGTTCAATCCACACCGCATCAAGTCCTTGTGTGCAAGGGCTGCAAACGCACAGAGCATCATCGCCGACCCGGCGTGTCAATGATTGCCAATCTGCGCGCTGCAATCGCCAGCACCGATCTCAACGAACAATTCGAGGTTACAGGAACAGCCTGCATGGGTGGCTGCGACCAACCCTGTTCGGTCGCGTTTCGTGCTCCGGAAAAGGCGAGCTGGCTGTTCTTCAATCTCGATCCGATCGACGACTTGGCCGACATCGTGAGTTTTGCGAAGCTCTACACAGAACTCGAGGACGGCTGGTGTCGCTCGATCGACCGTCCCGGCAAGCTTGCCGAGAACATATTGGCGCGCCTGCCGGCGATGATTTATCGCCCGGTAAAGCCTGCGTGACCATCGCCACTCTGTAGCTGTCCAATTTAACCTGGAGAATTTGGATGCTGGAACGCGTCGCCCCGACCACTGCTGCCGCTATGGCGGACCATTGGAATTCACGTGCCTGGAAATTCGACGGTTCGGCATCGCATCGGCGCGATGCGGATGCGTGGCGAGCGGCTTTCAAAACAGCCTTGGGAGAGGCTCCGCGCGAGGTTGCAGATCTTGGCTGTGGAACGGGAGCATGCGCGCTTTTTGCAGGCAACCTTGGCCACCGGGTAACGGCAGTCGATGGTTCGGCCGAGATGCTGTCTCACGCAAAAGCGGCAGCCGCCGGGGCCGGACTATCCATCAACTTCATCCACGCGACGATGGATGAGGCGGCACTGCCCGCAGCCAGCGCTGACATCGTCACATTGCGCAACGTCCTGTGGACGATCGAGAATCCGTCGGCGGCATTGTCCCTGGCGCGCAAGGTTCTGCGACCGGGCGGCAAGCTTCTGGTGTCTGACGGTGTTTGGTTCCGCCACCGCGCAAATGACAGCCGCAAAATTTTCGGAGCACATCTGCCCTTTTATAACGGCCTGACTGAGGCAGACGCCCGCCACCTCCTGGGGAACGCCGGTTTCGGCGAGATCAAAAGCTGGCGCCACCTGATGCCTGGCGATCCCTATGGGGCCGTCTATGACGACCCTGAAACACCCATTGCCTTCTTCATTCTCACCGCAATTGCCCCGGAGTAAGTTCATGCCTCGCAATATCTGGTTAGCCGCATTGATCGCGGCAATGTTCGCTTCTCCCCTGTCTGCCTTTGCGCAGGACGAACTTCGAGTGGTCGAACCGTTCCAGCTTCAACGGCTCGACACTCAGACCGGTGGATTCCAGCTTCGCGCCAATGGCGTAACCGAGACGCTGGTGCAGACGAACCCGGAGGCGTCGGTTCTGCCCGCGCTTGCCGAGCGCTGGGAAACATCGGCCGACGGCCTGCACTGGACTTTCTACCTCCGCCCTGATGTCACCTTCCACGATGGCACGTCCATGACCCCGGAAACGGTTGCTGCCTCATTCAAGGCGCTGCTGCCGAAAGGCAATCTCATCAAGAACGCGAAGATCAAGGATGTCACTGCCGGCGAAGGAACTGTAACCTTCACACTCGAGCAACCGTTCGCGCCGTTTCTCGCCTACTTGCTCGACCCTGCGGTTCCCGTGCTCGCTCCATCATCGTTCGGCCCGGACGGAGAGGTCACGGCGATCGTCTCGACCGGCCCGTACCGCATAGAAAGCGCCGAATTGCCCCAAGGTCTGAACCTCGTGCGACATGACGCCTATTGGGGCGAGGTTGCAAAAATCGAGCGCGTCCGCGTCGATGGCGTGCCCAACCCGGAGACCCGGGTCAATATCGCCCTGGCTGGAGAGGGCGATCTCGTGCTCGAGATCCCGACCACCGCTATTGCGCGTGTTGACCGGTCCGGTGAAGCCAAGATTGTCCGGGCACCGGTCCCCCGGGTCGTGATGATGCTGGTCAACGTCAAAAAGCCCCAATTCGCGGATGTCGGGATCCGCCGCGCGCTTAGTCTGGCGGTCAACCGGGAAGCGATCGCCGTCACCGTCATGGGTAATGCGGAGCTTGCCGCCAATCAGTATTTCCCCCCCGCGATGAAGGGCTGGCATTTTGACGACTTCAAGCCGCAGACCTTCAACCTGACGGAGGCCAACCGCATCCTCGAGGAGCTTGGCTGGGTGCGGGGAGCGGACGGTATCCGGGAAAAGGACGGCATCAAGTTTGCTGGGATGATGCAGACCTTCCCGCAGCGCGCCTATTTGCCCGTGATCGCGGAGGCGCTTCAGGCGCAACTGAAAGAGATCGGCTTCGACCTTACCATTCAGGTCGGGGAATCGAGCCTGATCCCCGAGGCGCAGAACAATGGCACCCTCGAACTGGGACTTGGCATCCGCACCATGATCTATCAGGTACCGGATCCTGTCGCGCGCCTCACCACCGACTTTGCAACCGATGAGCCGAGCACCGACGCCACAGGCGCCACCGGATGGAAGAGCGAGGCCATGCGGGAAGCGGTCGCGGCTTACAACCGCACGTCAGACCCGGCAGAGCGCCTGCCATTGCAGCGCAAGATGGCTGAAATCCTGCAAGACGAACTGCCCGTCATCCCGATCACCTTCACCGACGAGAAATACGCGATCTCTGAGAGGCTTGAAGGGTTCGTCGCCGACCCTGTCATGCAGACCCGTCCGTTGAACCACCTGTCGTTCAAGGAATAAATGATGCAGCGCGCGGTTCGTCATGCAATTCCGCGCGCTGTCTTTCGACGCGTGCTTGAGGCTATCGCGGTCGCCCTGATCCTGGCGACGATCTGCTTTGCGCTTGTTCACGCGATCCCCGGCGACATGGCGCTTCGGACCGCGGTCAGTCGGCTCGGCGTCGAGAATACATCGCCAGGCGCCGTCGAGCAGATTCGTGAATCCGAAATGCTATCACGTCCGTTGATCGCCCAGTATGGCGACTGGCTGGGGGCGGTGGTCACAGGCGACATCGGACGTTCGTTCGTGTCCGGTCGCCCCGTGGCAGAAGAGTTACTGGGTGCGAGCGGATATACGCTGCGGCTTGCCGCGATTGCCTGGCTGCTTTCCTACGCTTTCGCCTTGCCGCTTGGCATAGCCGCAGGCCTTGCTCCCAACGGGGCACTGGACCGAGCGACCGCCCTCGCCGCCGCGGCTCTCTCCTCTTTGCCCACCTTCATGATCGGGATTGCACTGATTTCGGTCTTTGTGCTCTCGCTCGACTGGCTGCCCCCTGCAGGCTATCGACGCCCCGAACATCTGGTTCTTCCGGCTTTGACGCTGGCGCTGGGCCTGATGGCGCCGTCGGTGCGCATCATCCGCAACGCCGTCGTCGAAGTGCAGGACGCAAGCTACATGACATACGCACGCATCCGCGGCTTCGGCAGGATCAAGGCGTTCGCCCGCCACGGCTTGCGAAATGCCGGCGTTCCGATCGTGACCTTCGCCGCGCTGCAGTTCGCATACCTTATGGACGGCTTCTTCGTGGTGGAAACCTTGTTCAACTATCCCGGTATTGGGGATGCGATGGTGAAGGCCCTGCTGGCTCGGGATGTGCCTGTGGTCATGGGTTGTGCGCTGTTGATCGGAACCACCTATGCAGGCATCAGCCTTCTGGCTTATCTCATCTGCATGGCGCTCGATCCCCGTCTTGTGGACGAGGGCCATGGCAGCCGCTGATCGACGATATCTCTGGATGAGTGGCGTGGCAGCGGTGCTGATCGTGTCTGTCGTGGCGGCGGTCTGGCATCGTGACCCCTTGCATCAGGATCTCATGGTCGCGCTGGCGCCCCCGTCCCTCGGCTTTCCACTTGGAACCGATCATCTCGGGCGGGACGTGTTCGCTCGCCTTTTCCATGCCCTGCCCCGTTCCATCGGGATTGCGACGGCAGCAATGGCAGCGGCGGCGTTTTTCGGTACATCTGCCGGGCTCATCGCTGCAGCGTCCAATCGTTTGGTCGATGGGGCGCTTATGCGGCTTACGGATCTTGCCCTCGCCTTTCCCGGACTGCTGCTTGCCATGGTGCTGGCGGGGTTGATGGGGGGCGGCACCATGCCTGTCCTGCTCGGCATCTCACTGGCGCAATGGCCGCAGTTCGCGCGCATGACGCGCACCATCGCCGCGACCGTTCTGACAGAAGCGCATATCGAGGCATCGCGCCTCGCAGGTCTTGCAGAATGGCGCATTCTGTTGCGACAGGTCATGCCCCGCGTCCTGAGCCAGACCATGGCGCTTGCGACGCTCGGCGTCGGTGGTGCGGTCTTGACGATATCGTCGCTCGGGTTTCTCGGACTTGGACTGCAGCCGCCCACGCCCGAATGGGGTGCGATGATCACGGAACTGCTGCCTTATATGGATCTCGCGAAGATACAGATCGCAGCACCCTGCATCGCCCTTTTCCTGACCGTTCTTGCCTGCATGGCAGCGGGACGACGACTTGCGGAGGCACGATGAGCCACCCGGTGCTTCGCGTCAGCGACATGTCGGTCAAGGACCGGAGCGGTACCTTGCTGGTTGATCGCGTCAGCTTCTCGGTCCAGCGCGGCGGTGCTTTTGTTATCATTGGTGAAACCGGAAGCGGCAAGAGCCTCGTCGCGCAGTCCGTCCTCGGTCTTCTACCGGCAGGCCTGGTTGTCAGTGGCCGGATCGAATTCGATGGTGAGGTCGTCGATCTTGCCGATCGAACTGCCTTGCGACGGCATTGGACGCATCATTTGGCGCTGATACCGCAGGAGCCGCGCTCGGCACTTGATCCTACCATGAGGGTGTTGCCGCAAATCGCCGGGCTTGGGCAGCAACATAGGGCGAGGGCCACGATGTCCAGTCTTAGCCTTCATCCGGCGGTGGAGCGACAGTATCCTTTCATGTTGTCGGGCGGCATGGCCCAGCGCGTGCTGGTGGCCGGCGCCCTGACGACGGATGCGCGTGTCGTCATCGCCGATGAGCCCACCAAAGGCCTCGACGACGACCGAGTCGAGGAAGCCGTCTCGCGCCTTCGGCAGATCCAGGAGCACGGCCGTGCCGTCTTTGCCATCACGCACGACATCCGCGTGGCGCAGGGCCTGGGCGGCCAGTTGGCGGTCATGCGCGAAGGTAGGGTGTTGGAACAGGGGCCGGTTGACAGTGTGGTTTCCGCTCCACACCATGCCTATACACGCGCTTGGCTCGGGGCTGACCCTGATCGCTGGCACGCCCGAAAAGCATCCGGGTCGGCTGAACCAGTGCTTGAGGCCGACAACCTCTCATATCGAATTGGCAGTCGTACGCTGTTCCATGATCTCAGCCTCGACCTTTGCCAGGGATGCATCACCGCCGTGACTGGTCCAAGTGGCAGCGGCAAGACGATGCTTTGCAATGTCCTCCTCGGCCTCGCACGTCCTTCCGCCGGGACGGTACGCTGGAAAGACGGGACCGATCCGCACCTTGTCCGCAGACCGCCCCTTCGTTCGCGGTATCAGAAGCTGCATCAGGACCCAGCCTCTGCCTTCGTGCCGGGCCGCGTGTTGCGGCGTCAGTTCGCAGATCTGAGGTCTGTCCTTCCGCCCGGATACATGGAACGCGACCTACCGTCGTTGATCGAACGTCTCGAACTTGATGCCGCGCTGCTCGACAGGCGACCAGATGAAGTATCGGGGGGGCAACTGCAACGGATTGCCATCGCGCGCGTCCTCCTATTTGATCCACTGTGTCTGGTTGCGGATGAGCCAACATCGCGGCTAGACCCCCTGATCCAACGCGACGTGATGGCGCTGCTACGAAAACTTGTTGATGAACGAGGCATGAGCCTTGTGCTAACCAGCCATGACCGCCGACTGATGCGTGCCGTTGCCGACGATGTAGTGCGACTTGGGTAGGACCACATGCAATCCGCCGGCAGCTGGGATGCGACTACATCTTCCATTCGTCCTCGCAAGGGCAGGAACGAAGGGGAATGAGCGACCGGAAACGAATAGTGGAGATCAATCTATCTCGCGTTGCGGACCGCCATCAGCGCCGTGACGAAGGCGCGCACGAGGCTCGCCTTCTGCATATCCGGCCGAAACAAGAGATAGCTCTTGAAATAGACTGACGGCTCGAAAGGTCGAAAGATCAGGCCGCGCTGCGCAAACCCGTCGATTGCGAGTGGATTGACGATCGCCAATCCGACCCCCTCGAGCGCGAGTGCGCAGGCTGTGATGGCAAAAGGCGTTTCGATCACAAGGTTGGGCTTGGACCCGGCTTCGGCGCAGTGACGCTCGAACTGAAGCCGGGCCCGGTCTTCCGCCGACAAAGCGATATAGTCCACCTCATGGAAGTCCTCCGGCCGGATAACGTCTCGCTCAGCCAATGGGTGTTCCGGGGGAATGGCGCAGAGGGCCGGGAAACTCCCGAACACCTGATGTTCGACCCCCGACAAGTCGACCTCGTCGGCCGCGAGACCAAGATCGAAATCACCATCGACGATATGGTTGCGCACCGCAGCCGACGACATGATGCTGAGCGTCACGATCGCCGCCGGATAGCTCTCTCGAAATCGCTTCACCGCACGCGGCACGATCGTCGAGCCAGCAGCTGCCAGGCTTGCCACGCGGATCTGCCCCGAGCCGAAATCCCGGATGCGCGCCGCGGACGAACGCAGCAAATCTAGGCCTTTGAAGCTGGCGTCGACGTCCCGGTAGAATGCCTGGCCTTCGGGCGTCGGGATCAATCTGCCCTTGACGCGATCGAACAGCGCAAAGCCAACAGCCTCTTCCAGTTCGCCGACCAGGCGGCTGACATTCGGCTGCGTCACGCCCATAAGTTCGGCTGCGCGCGATACAGTGCCGCTGATGATGACGGCACGAAATGCCTCGATCTGCCTGAAGTTCATTCATCACCTATACGTTTTGCGCATAGACTTAGACGCTCCGGTCAATTGTTTGTCTACTCTGCTGCCGCTTAAACTGACGAAAATTATCCAATGAGGACAGTCCATGCGTGACAAGACGCTCTGCGTAAAGCGGCCCGACGTTTCCCATGAAGGTTTTGCAAGCCTTGCAATACCGACCTATCGGGCATCGACCATCGTGTTCGATAGCGCCGAAGCCTATGCCAACCGCTCCAAGCGCGGCCCCGACGGTTATACCTATGGCCTCCACGGGACACCGACCTCCCGCACGCTCGAGGCGTCAATCACCGCTCTGGAACAGGGCCTTCGAACTGTCCTCGTTCCGTCAGGTCAAGCCGCGATCACTGTGGTGTTCCTCTCGGTGCTGCTGCCCGGCGACACAGTTCTCATCCCCGATAGCGCCTATCCGCCGGTAGTGGGCTTCTGCGAAAACTACCTGAAGCCGCGCGGCATCTCCCACCGTATTTACGATCCCATGATCGGCTCGGGCATCGCCAGCCTCATCGACGACACCGTCAAGCTCATCTGGACGGAATCGCCTGGGTCCACGACGATGGAAATCCAGGACATTCCCGCCATCGTCGCAGCCGCGAAATCCCGCGGCGTCCTGACCGGCTGCGACAACACCTGGGCGACGCCGCTTTACTTCAAGCCGCTCGCCCAGGACATGGACTTCTCGTCGATGGCCTTGACGAAATATGTCGGCGGCCATTCCGACCTTCTCATGGGATCGATCGCAGTCAAAGACATCGCGCTCCACAAGAAGCTGAAGGACACCATGAGGATGATCGGCATGGGGGTCTCGCCTGATGACTGTGCGTTGGCACTTCGCGGCATGGAGACCATGGGCGTTCGGCTTGCCCATTGCGGCCGGGTTGCCTTGGATTTCGCCAGGAAAATTGCCGACCGAGTTCCGTCGGAACTGGTGCTGCATCCCGCGCTTCCCGGGACGGCCGGCCATGAATTCTTCCAGCGGGACTTTGCCGGCGCCAGCGGCGTGTTCAGCCTTGTCATTCCCCCTCACGCCGAGGCTGCCCTCCCCGACCTCTTGACCGCAGCGCAGACCTTCTCGATCGGCGCCTCCTGGGGCGGGACCCACAGCCTTCTTGCGCCGATGACCATCACGCGCGCGACTGACCCTCATGCCCATGCCGGCACGATCCTAAGGATCAACGTCGGCCTGGAGGATGAAGTCGACCTCTGGGCAGACCTCGAGCCGATCGTCGAAGCGATCGCGACAGCGCCAGCCGTGGCGAAGACTGCCTGAGCACATCACGAACCAAATAAAACACAAAGGGAACGAAAACATGAAAAACTGGAAACTCGCCACTGCCGCGCTGGCCGCCGCACTGTCTGCCACGGCGGCCCATGCAGGACCGACACTCGACAAGGTGAAGGAGAGAGGTCGCATCGTCTGCGGCGCAAGTCAGGGAACCGTCGGCTTTGGATCGCCCGACGATAAGGGCTATTGGACCGGCCTCGATGTCGAGACCTGCCGCGCTGTGGCGGTCGCCATCTTCGGTGACAAGGACAAGGTCGAGTTCGTCCCCCTGAGCGGACAGCAGCGCATTCCGGCGCTCCAAACCGGCGAAATCGACATCCTGCCCCGCACCCTTACATGGACGCTGCAGCGTGACGCGAACGGCATCAACTTCACCACGCCGACCTATTATGAGTTCACAGGCTTTATGGTCGCAAAGTCATCCGGCGTGACCAAAGTGGAAGAGATGACGGGGGCGTCCGTCTGCGTTCAGACGGGCTCCACCACCGAGGTCGTCGTCAACGATGTGTCCACCAAGCTGAACCTGCAGCTCAATCCGGTCGTGTTCGACAATGTCGCTGCCACCCGACAGGCCTTCTTCTCCGGCCGCTGCGATGCCCTCATCACCGATGCGGCCGCCCTTGCTTCCGTTCGCGCCACGCAATCGGACAAGCCCGACGACTACGTCATTTTCCCGGCGACCAAGTACATGGACGCCCTGACACCGGCCGTACGCCATGGCGACGACAACTGGATGGATATCGTCAACTGGTCGATCCAGGCGCTGCTCAATGCCGAACTCTACGGCATCACCCAGGCAAATATCGATGAGCTGATGACCTCCGACGACCCACGGGTGAAGCGCTTCCTCGGCATCGAACCCGGCAACGGCAAGGCGCTCGGGCTCGATGACAAATTCGCCTACAATATCGTCAAGCAGCTCGGCAACTATGGCGAGATGTTTGATCGCAACCTCGGTGCCGGCAGTTCGCTGAAGATCGAACGCGGCCCCAACAGGCTGTTTTCCGATGGCGGACTGATGTTCCCGATGGCCTTCCAATAAATAGGTCGGGAGCCGATCATGATCTCCGCTGTTCTTGACAACAGACGGTTCAGAAGTTGGGGTGGGCAGATCCTTCTGCTGGGCGGCTTTGCCGCCCTCCTCCTCTGGCTTGTGATGAACACCGTCACGAACCTCGATGCCCGCGGGATCAGGGTGGGCTTCGACTTCCTGTGGCGCCAGGCCAATTTCCCGATTTCCGAAAGCGTCCTGCCCTACAATCCATCCGACAGTTTCCTCTGGGCATATGTCACGGGCGTCGGCAACACGCTGGCGATATCTGTCCTCGCGATCTTTCTGTCGACCGCGCTCGGCTTGCTCGTCGGACTGGCGCGGCGGTCGAAGCACCCGCTGAGTTCAGGCGTCGCCGGCGTATTCGTCACGACCATGCGCAACATGCCGCTGATCGTCCACCTGCTGTTCTGGTACGCGGTTGCAACCACCGCGCTGCCGGCGCCGCGCGAGGCCTACAATCCCCTGCCCGGCGTATTCCTGTCGCTGAGGGGTTTCTACATTCCCGCAGTGGAACTGGACGTCACCTCCTGGGTCATGGTCGGCCTCGTCATCGCCGTGACATGGGGCGTCTGGCGCCTGCGCCACCACCTGATGGGAACCGGCCGATGGCATGACCGCCATCCCGTCCTGGCGCTTTCGGGGCTGACGGCCACCGTTGCCCTCGGTGCGGTGCTACTTCTCCAGCCAAGTGCCGTGGTCAGCTCTCCCGAAATGCGGGGGTTCAACTTCACAGGCGGGCTGCGTCTTTCGCCGGAGTTTGCCGCCCTCATGCTGGGCCTGGTCATCTACACATCCGCCTTCATCGGGGAGATCATCCGCGGTGGCATCGACGCCGTCTCGATCGGGCAGTGGGAGGCCGGACGCGCGATCGGGCTGTCGGAACGCCACACGCTGACCAAGATCATCATCCCGCAGGCACTGCGGATAATCATCCCCCCGATGACATCGCAGTATTTGTCGACCGTCAAAAACACCACGCTTGCGCTCGCCGTTGGCTACCCGGAGCTCGGGCTCGTCGTCGGCACGGTCATTAACCAGACTGGCCAGGCCATCGAGAGCATTGGACTGCTGCTCGGCATCTTTTTGACCATCAGCATTGCCGTTTCGCTGTTCATGAACTGGTACAATGCGCATGTCGCATTGGTGGAGGCACGATGACCGTATTCGATGTCGCCCCGACGGTTGCCCACATCGAGCCGTCCGCTCCGCCGAAGCCACCGCACAAGCCCCTCCTGCAGCTCTTCTTCGGCGATCTGATAGCTTCGGTTCTGACCGTCTCCACCGGCTTCCTGCTGATCCTGATGATCCCGGCGCTGAATTGGGCCGTCCTGGATGCGGTATGGGCCACCGACGACCCGTCCACCTGCCGCGACGGCGGTGCCTGCTGGGCCTTCATCGCGGCAAAATTCCGCTTTATCATCTTCGGTGTCTATCCACCGGACGAGCAATGGCGACCACTTCTGGTCATGGGCCTGATCCTTGCAATGATCCTCGCCTCTCTCTCCCCAAGGCTCTGGGGCCAGAGACTGATTGCCGCCTGGATCGCTTGCGTTGCCGCCATGCTCACCCTGATGTGGGGCGGCGTCCTCGGGATGGCGCCGGTGCCGACGTCAAGCTGGGGAGGGCTGCCGGTGACGCTACTGCTCGCCTTGCTGTCACTGGGCCTCGGCTTTCCTTTTGCCGTCTTCCTTGCACTCGGAAGACGCTCGTCGCTGCCGATCCCACGCATGCTGTCACTGATGACGATCGAACTGGTCCGCGGCCTGCCGCTGGTGGGGCTGCTGTTCGTGGCCTCCATCCTGCTGCCGCTGCTTCTGCCGGCCGGCTGGTCAATCGACAAGCTCGGCCGCACCCTGGCGGCGCTGACTGTCTTTGCCGCCGCCTATCTTGCCGAAGTGATCCGCGGCGGTCTGCAGGGTGTTCCAGCCGGCCAGATCGAAGCCGCCAAGGCCCTGGGCATCCCCGGCTGGAAGGCGGTATGGCACATCGTCCTCCCGCAGGCGCTCCAGAAGGTCATTCCTCCTTTGACCAACACGGCGATCGTGATGGTCAAGAACACCAGCCTCGTCTTGATCGTCGGCGTCTTCGACATGCTGAGCGCTGCCCGCGTAGCGGCCACCGACCCAGTGTGGTCAGCTCCCTATGTGGAGAGCTATGTCTTCGTCGCCTTGATCTATTTCCTGATCTGCTTCGGCATATCGAACTACAGCCGCTGGCTTGAAATCCGCGTGCAATCCCGGAGCTACCGATGACCGTGAATAACCTGAACGCTATCGAAGTGGCCGCCCTAGACAAATGGTATGGTAGCTTCCACGTCCTGAAGAGCATCGACCTCAACGTCGCGACTGGAGAGCGCATCGTCGTCTGCGGTCCCTCCGGGTCTGGGAAATCAACCCTTATCCGCTGCATCAATCGGCTGGAGGAGCACCAGCGGGGCAATATTTCCGTCAATGGCATCCCGCTCGGCGACAGCGTCAAGAACCTCGACGCGATCCGGCGTGAGGTGGGCATGGTGTTCCAGCACTTCAACCTCTTCCCGCACCTGACCGTGAAGGAAAACTGTGCCCTGCCGCAGATCCTGGCGCGCGGCAAGCGGCGGCGGGACGCCGAGGAGATGGCCATGCATTTCCTCGGGAAAGTGCGCATCCCGGAACAGGCCGACAAGTATCCCGGCCAGCTTTCCGGAGGGCAGCAACAGCGCGTGGCGATCGCCAGGGCCCTTTGCATGACGCCGAAGATCATGCTCTTCGATGAACCCACCTCGGCGCTCGATCCGGAGATGGTGAAAGAGGTTCTCGACACCATGGTGACGCTCGCCGAAGAGGGCATGACGATGATCGTCGTCACCCATGAGATGGGCTTTGCCCGCCGCGTCGCCGATCGCGTCGTCTTCATGGAGGCGGGTCAGGTCATCGAGATCAACGAGCCGGCGGCATTCTTCGATGCTCCCGAGCAGGAGAGCACCAGACGCTTTTTGGCGAACATCATGCACTAGCGGTATCACCGCCAACGTACTGATCGATCCGAGGCTCCAGACGCCAAAAAGCTCGATCGACGGCCTTAAACGGATAGTAACGCGCGACCTGTCTTTCACGCACCGTATCTGCACCAAATTTAATAGCTCGGGCAGTTACTTCTGCTTCCGTAATGCCGGGTATGGCCCGGATTCAGACTGTCCGATGTGGGGGCAACGACAAGAACGTCTGGACATCTTGCAATGTGTTCCGAGTCTTGCCCGAAGCGGACAGGACTCTCCAGGAAGCACGATCGCTCACGCATATGCCACCCATCCCCGAAAACTGATTGCATGATAGAATTGCGTTGTGCCTGTGAAGCCAGCTTCTTGCAAATATCCGAGCTCTTCTTCCGGCGACCTGATGAAGGTGCTTTCTCTCATGCCAGTCTTGGCTGCGTCACGTCTGTCTGCATCCATTTGTGCAGGTGCGCCGAATTCGACGTGCCTGTCGATCCAGGAAGAATAAGCGGGCTCGCTGAGTGGGAAGCTGACATGAGCCAGAACAAGCGGCGATCGGGGTCTTAGACGCTGGCGAATGCCACGAAGCGTGACCTTCCTATCCTCCAGCGAAATATGGTGGAATACAAGCAGACAAACGGCACCATCGAACGGCCCGTCCGGCGCCACCGAGATGTCGCCGGTATGCAGGGTGATACGCTCCGCAAGGCTTCCGATCGTTTCTCGTGCCAACGCGAGCATGTCTGGTGATGGATCGACACCGTCAAAGCTCCAGCCTGCCTGCTGTTCCGCCAATGCCTTCAGTTCAAGACCGCCGCCCGCGCCGACCACCAGCACGCGCCCATCTGTGGGCACGTGTTCGGCCAAAAGCAGTCCCGTCATTCGGTGAAGCCCATCGAGCCCCGGAACGTTGCGTAGAGCGCCTGCAATATAGCCCATCTGTCGACCATCGAACTTATTCATGATGGATGGTCCCGAACATCAATGACCTGTGCGCACCCACGCCCGCCAGGCTTCCGTCGCCGACCGCGAGTGCAACAGAGGCCATGGGCCGCGCGGCGTCCCCGCAGGCGAAGACGCCGGGCAGGCTGGTCTCCTTCATGGCATCAGTCTTGATGGTGGCGCCGAGGGGACCTTGTTCCATGTCGAGGCCGAGCTGCTGCACGATCAAGGTGGAGACCTCGAAGGGAGCAAGCGCGAACAAGCCGGAGAAAGACACGGTCCTTCCATCGACAAGCTGCACATCAGCGTGATCGGAAAGGGCCTTCACCGGGGAGCGCTCGACAACGACGCCACGCGCTGCGAGGGATTGAAGCTGTTCTGTATCCGGCTCGAATGCCTGGTTGAGAAGCAGGGTTGTCGGTCCCCAATCGGGAAGCATCAGCGCATGGTGCATCGAGAGCGCCGAGCCGGCGATGACGCCGACCTTGCCCTGGTTGAGTTCGTAGCCGTGGCAGTAGGGGCAGTGGAACACGCTTTTGCCCCAACGTTCCTTCAACCCCTCGATGTCAGGAAGGATGTCGCGTACGCCCAGCGCCAGGATCAGCCGGCGAGAATGGTAACGGACACCTCTAACCCCGACGACAAATGAAGTCTCTCCTGAATCCACCTCTATGTTTCGCCGTGCGGTATCTGCACGACCCGAAACCCATTCCATAGTCTTGTATTCCATCACCTGAGAACGGGCTTCTGCTGCAATTTCAGCCGGATCGGCATGGTCCTGAGTAATGAAGCCGTGCGAGTGGGATGCGAAGCGATTGCGCCTGAGGCCTTCATCGATAATCAGAACCTTTTGACGAGCTCGGCCGAGTTGAAGCGCGGCCGAAAGCCCGGCGTAGCTCCCTCCGATGATGATGACGTCGTAGTTCGTGTCGCTCATGAACGTTCTCCTAGATCTCGCAACACCATAAGTGTCGTGAAATAGTGAGTCAAGCTTCATGGCACTTCGATTGTATCATGATGGACGATCGTGCTAGTGTTGTTCGGGAAAGCACGAGAGGAAACAAAGGATGAGGCAGGACGGACGGCTATCGCGCATGCTGCATGTGTTGATCCACATGGGACGACACGACGGAGCGATGACATCCGAAATGATCGCGCAGATGCTCGACGCCAATCCTGTCGTGATCCGGCGCACCATGGCGGGGCTGCGCGAAGAAGGTTATGTCAGCTCAGTAAAAGGGCATGGCGGCGGCTGGACGCTGGCTCGTCCACTCGAGAAGCTGACACTACTCGATATCTACCGAGCAGTCGGAGAGCCATCCATCTTTGCGGTTGGACCCGCACATGACATGCCAGGTTGTCTGATCGAGCAGGCGGTCAACGGGACGCTAACTGACGTCTTCAACGAAGCCGAGGAGCTGTTGCGCAGGAGGTTTGCAGGAGTGACGCTTGCCGATATCGCCAGAGGTTTTCCTAGCGTTCGCGAACAAGATCACGGTCAACGATGTACGTCTTAAATTGCGCTTGAAGCTATATCGTGCGGCTAAGATTAATTCATATGCCGTGACAGCTTATGGCCCAGATCAAAAACATGTTCAACGACCGAAATGACGGCGCAGAGCAGCCACAGCGATACGCGCCTTCGCCTTGAACCGAATCGAACTAGCAACACGCGTTCTTGAAGATTTTCACTGAAAATTCCGGCTCTTGACCTTCAGCGTATCGATATGAAGGTCAGGTATGTAAATTTCGCGCGCCTTGACGCCCATCGGCGGCCGCTCGCGACTATCCGGACTTCCCGGTGCCCCATGGGCGAATTCATCGCCACGCCCTGACGGCAAACGGAAACCACCCCGCTCGCCCAGGCTTGCCAGATCGGTGGTCAGATCGAATAACCGTTGCGCGACCAGATGCACGACGCCGCCTTCGCGCTGGATTTTGCCGTTGATCGCCATCATCGCAGATCCAAGCACGACGCGGCGCTGCTTTTCAAAGAGGCTCGGCCAGACGACAATATTGGCAACGCCTGTCTCATCCTCGATGGTCATAAACATGACGCCCTTGGCGCTTCCCGGCTTCTGGCGGACGAGGACAAGGCCTGATGTCATCAGCCAGCGACCGTCGCGCGCCGATGTCGCCTCGGCGCAGGTGACGATGTTTCGGCGGGAGAGATCCTCGCGCAGGAAGCTGACCGGATGGGCGCGCAGTGTCACGCCGGTATGGCCATAGTCCTCGACGACATTGGCGCCCTCGGTCATCTGCCGAAGCGTCACATCCGGTTCCTGCTGTTCGGCGATCACCGCCCGCTCGCGATCGGCAGCCGCCGCGAATAGCGGAAGTGGCTCGTCGCGCAAGGCCTTGATCGCCCAGAGCGCATCGCGTCTTTCAAGGTTTAAGGACGGTCGGAACGCATCGGCTTCGGCGAGCTTGACCAGGGAGGCCGACGACACCCCGGCACGCCGCCACATATCGTCGATGGACACGAAGGGCTCGTCGCCCCGCGCCACCGCGATTTTTGCCGCATCCTGTTCGGGCAGCCCCCTAACCAGACGCATACCGAGCCGCACGGCATGGCCGTCTGTTCCGCTGATCTCTTCGAGCGTGCAATCCCATCGCGAACGGTTGATGCAAACCGGGCGGATAGCAACACCATGGGCTCGGGCATCCGTGACGATCTGCGCCGGCGCGTAGAACCCCATCGGTTGCGCATTGATGAGGGCGGCACAGAACACATCCGGATAATGGCATTTTACATAGGAGGAGGCGTAAGCGATGAGAGCAAAGGAAGCGGCATGGCTTTCGGGGAAGCCATAGGAGCCAAAACCCTCTAGCTGCGAGAAGGTCTTCTCGGCAAATTCTGCTGTATAGCCGTTCGCCACCATGCCGTTGACCAGCTTGTCTTTGAACTTGCTGACCCCGCCGGTGAACTTGAAGGTCGCCATGGAGCGCCTGAGCGCATCGGCCTCGCCGGCGGTAAAACCCGCACAGACGATCGCGACTTTCATGGCGCTCTCCTGAAACAATGGCACGCCCAGCGACTTGCCGAGCACGGCCTCCAGTTCCGGCTTCGGATAGACGACAGCCTCCTTGCCCTCGCGTCGGCGAAGATACGGGTGCACCATATCGCCCTGAATCGGACCGGGGCGAACGATCGCAACCTGAATGACCAGGTCATAATAGGTCTGGGGTTTCAGGCGCGGCAGCATCGACATCTGGGCACGGGATTCGATCTGAAAGGTGCCGAGCGTGTCGGCCTTGCGGATCATCGCGTAAGTGGCCGGGTCCTCCTGCTCGATGGTGGCGAGATCAAGCTTCACTCCCTTGTGCTCTTCCA
Organism: Rhizobium sp. Root482; assembly: GCF_001426565.1. Classification (GTDB taxonomy): domain Bacteria; phylum Pseudomonadota; class Alphaproteobacteria; order Rhizobiales; family Rhizobiaceae; genus Pararhizobium. The sequence continues at coordinate 36,237 of NZ_LMFA01000006.1, forward strand.
GCAATGCAAAGCCCTTGGCCATGCAGGTGAGCATTCCCAAGGCCAGCACATCGACCTTCATGAACTTCAACGCCTCGATATCGTCCTTGTCCCATTCAATCGTTTGCCGATCCTCCATCCTGGTCTGCTCGATCGGCACCAGTTCGTCGAGGCGGTCATTGGTCAGGACGAAACCGCCCGGATGCTGGCCCAGATGACGGGGGGCGCCCATCAGTTGCTGTGCCAGGTCCAAGGTCAGCCGCAGGCGCCGGTCCGACATGTTCATGTTCAGCTCGTTGACCTGTTCTTCGCCAACGCCCTCCTTGCTCCAGCCCCAGACGCCGGCCGACAGCGCCGTGATCATGTCTTCGGGCAGGCCAAGCACCTTGCCGACATCTCGAAGCGCACCCTTAGCCCGGTAGCGGGTAACAGTCGCGCAAAGCGCGGCTTTCTGCCGGCCGTAGGTCTTGTAGATCCACTGGATCACCTCTTCGCGCCTAGCATGTTCGAAGTCGACGTCGATGTCGGGCGGCTCGTTGCGCTCGGCTGAGATAAAGCGCTCGAACAGCAGATCGTTCGCGGCCGGATCGATCGCCGTGATCCCCAGCACATAACAGACGGCGGAATTGGCAGCACTGCCCCGACCCTGGCAAAGAATATCCTGAGATCGCGCAAAGCGGACGATGCTGTAGACGGTCAGGAAGTACGGGGCGTAGTCGAGTTTGCGGATCAGATCGAGTTCGTGGTTGAGGGTCTTCACCACATCATTCGAAACACCCTCGGGGTAGCGATCGCGGACGCCCTCCCAGGTGAATTTTTCCAGCGACTGCTGCGCCGTCAGCCCGGGGATGATCGCTTCATCGGGATATTGGTATGTGAGCTCGTTCATGTCGAAGCGGCAGCGATCGACAATCTCGCGGGTGCGGGCGAGTGCCTCGGGATAGCGGCTGAACAGACGGTGCATTTCCTCGGACGGCTTCAAGAAGCGATCGGCATGCCGTTCGCGCAAGAATCCGGCCTGATCGATGGTGGTGCGATGGCGAATACAGGTGACGACATCCTGCAGCTGTCGTCTGCCCGGCTCGTGAAACAGCACGTCATTGGTGACGACCGGCCGAACCTTGTGCCGGAGCGCCAGGGTGTTGAGCTCGTGCAGGCGCAGTTGATCGTTCGGTCGGCGGCGCAGCGTCAGTGCCATATAGGCGCGGTCGCCAAATATCTCCTTCACCTTGCGCAGATGGACAGCGCATGCGTCATCGGCCTCGTCGGGGATCAGGACGGCTAGCAGTCCCTCTGCATAAAGGCCACATCCGACACATCGAGGATACACTTGCCTTTGCCGCCCCGCTCCTTGCCGAGTGACAGAAGCCGGCAGAGCCTCGAATAGGAAGCCCGGTCCGTTGGATAGACCAGGATCGACATGCCGTCAGACAAATCAAGCCTGCAGCCAACGACCAGCCGGACGCCGGTTTCCTTGGAGGCTTCCCAGGCGCGCACGACCCCGGCAAGGCTGTTGCGATCGACAATACCAAGCGCATCGATACCGAGTGCCTCGGCGGTGGCAAACAGCTCATCGCAGCCTGACGCACCGCGCAGGAAGGAAAAATGACTGGTGACCTGGAGCTCGGCGTAGCGCATCAGCCATAGATCCCATGCAGGAACCATTTGGCTGTTCCGGTAGCGGGATCCACCCCGTCGCCGGAGCGATAGACCCAGAAGCGATTGCCGTCCTCATCCTCGACGGAATAGTAGTCCCTGACCGCCTCCATCTCGGAGGACCGAACCCACCACTCACCAAAGACCCGTTCCGGCCCATCGCCGCGCTTGATGCGCCGGCGCTTGCCGCGCCAGGTCATGGATGCCGGCGGATGGTCGGGTGTGAGCGCAATCACCTCGATCCGTTCCGGCCGCGCCAACATACGGCTCGGCCGTGGCCAGCGGGTCGGCCAGGCTTGACCGAATTTTTCGGAAACTGGGGAGACGCGCCCGACATTGCGCTCCGGAACGTCACTCTCGACCGGCGCCAGCCGGTACATGCGCTGGCCGCGATTTCCAAGACTGTCGAGCAGCGGCGTGACGTCGACGATCATCTCTTCGACCAGCGAGGAGATCGACTGCTTTTCTTCGACCGGCTCGATCATGGTAGCAGTGAGGGACAGTTTTTCGATACCGAAACCGGGATCGAGTTTCTCGATGCTGGAACAGAGAAGCTTTGTCAGGTGGTGGATATCACGCACCGGCTTTGCCGTGCCGGCGCGAAGGGACTGCAATGTGTTGTCGACGCGATAGACGATCAGATCGGCGCGGCGAACGCCCTGCCCGCGCGTTTCCAACGCGGCGCAGAGTTCGACCACCAAGCGGCCAATATATTTGGCTATAGTCTCGGCCGCGCCGATCGGTTCGGAAAAGGATCTGATCACTTCGATCAGGTCTGCGGTGCGAATGGGGTCGATCGGTTCGGCAAGGCGTCCGAACATCTGATCGAGCCTGCGGCCGACCTCCGGCCCGAAGCGCAATGTCAAAGGCGCCCGCGGCGTTGCGGAAAGCTCGCCGACGGTCCGAAACCCAAGCACGCCCAGACCGCTGACGATGTCGGGCGGCAGACGAAGGCTGGAAATCGGCAGGTTGACGACGGCCTTGGCCGTTTCTCCAACCGGGACGATGATCGCCTCCCGCCGCGTGGCGCGGGCAATGGCATGGGCGCTACCCCACGTGTCCGCAATGGCGCCGCGGGCCTGAAGGCCGTGGCCTCTCAGAGCGTTGACGAGGCCAGTGAGCATCGGCAACTCGCCGCCGCGCAGATGATCGGCACCCTCGGTGTCCATGACAATGCCGTCGGGAGCATCTATCGCCACCACCGGCGTATATTGGCGCAGCATCCATAGCGCTAGGCGCTCGATCGCCAAGGCGTCGCCGTCCGGATCGGCATCAACTATGTGCAGGCCGGATATCATCGCCTGGGCTTTGGCGGCGGGCATGCCGATGCGGACGCCGGCCTTGAAGGCCGCAGCGTCGATTGCAGAGACGGTGCGTTTTGATCCACTGCGGGAAACAACCACAACAGGTGTTTCAGCCGAAATGCTGGGATCGGCGCGCCTGATCCTGTCCGTCGCGAGCGTGGGGAGAAAGACTGATACGACCCGTGGCATCGCAGGCACCTATTTCAAATTCTGCGGCTTCTCCCGCCCTTGCTCTGATCAATTCCGCCAGCCACCGCGCCCGGCCGATGCCGGGCACGGGAAGCGGTTCGGAAGGCAAAACGCTGATGCGCCACCGTGTCGTCGCGGCTGTCGGCTGCCCGAAATCAGCAGCCTCCGTCGGGCGGCGCCATCGTCGCAGTGCAATTCCGATCGTTCCCGAAGCCTCGGCCGCCAGTTGCAGGCGCCGCGAGGCGGTCATCGGCAGGCGCACAAGCTCGGCAACGACGGCCCCCAGCCCGCCAAAACGCAGACCCTCTTCGAAATTTGTGAGCACATCCTCTTCCCGGTCGGCTTCGACATAGATCACCCGATCATGGTGAAGCCCCGCCTGTGCTAAGGCAGGCGCAAACAGATCCGGCCGTGTCAGGCACCAGAGGACGTCGCCTTTGGTGCGCGCGACGATCCCGGCGACAAACAGCGCGGCGGCTGCGCCATGCACGGCATCGGCGCCACCACCGGCCACCTCGTGCAAGGCGCCGCGGGCCAACCCACCACCGGGTAGCTTTGCGTCAATCTCGGCAATCCCGAACGACAGCACCTCGCCCTTGCGCGCAGTTCCGCCTTCAAGCCGCCGGATGCGGTCCTGAAGTTCAGAAATGACGGGGTTGGCGGCAGTGATTGGCATCGGTTTCCTACGTCAAGAGTGCATTTGCATAGCCAAAAAAAGCTGCTATGTTCTGTTTTTGTTCTTTAAGCGGCTGTGAGTCAACGGGCAAGAATCGGGTGGACAGCAGCCAGCAACACGAGACGGCTGTTGCTCAATCGATTCATCAAGCAGATTCAATTCGATGCGGAATGGGACGAAAAATATCGTGGATGAGAAAATAGAGATATGCCCGGCCTGCTGACGCTCAGAGATTTCAAGGGACCGGTGATTACCGTCGAATGCAAACCGTGCGGGCAACAGGGCGAGCTTGATCGCAAGGCGCTGGTGAAACAGTTTGGCGCCAGCATGCGTTTTGTCGATCTGCGCCGTCGCATGGCAATGGGTTGCGACAAGATGCACTGTTCTGACGGGCAGGATAGATGCGGGACGGGATTTCCCTGCTTGCTGGAGGTGGGCGTGGCCGCTGATCTGCAAGATCCCACGTGATCGCTGAGCTCTCAAAGCTTGATTGCGATCCGAAAGGGTCGGAAACTTCGCCCTGACCCGCATTGGATAGGAGGACGGGTAGTGTGTAATCTCTATAATGTGACGACCACGCGTGACGCGGTTCTGCAATTTACAAAGGCGTTCCGGGATCGAGCCGGCTGGAATGAAGCCTCCTTCGATGTTTATCCAGGCTACCAGGCGCCGATTGTCCGGGTCGCCGAGGACGGACAGCGCGAGATTGCCCGGGCGACCTGGGGAATGCCGTCGCCGCCGGCTTATGTGAAAAATTACGATCCCGGCGTCACCAATATTCGCAATGTGAGTTCGCCGCACTGGCGGCGCTGGCTCGGCCCAACCAGCCGCTGCGTCGTGCCGTTCACCTCCTTCGCCGAACCGGATCCAGCCAGCAAGACTGAGGGCGGGCGTGTGCCGAACGCCTGGTTTGCCGGCAACGAAGATCGGCCGCTGATGTTTTTCGCGGGCTTCTGGACGCCATGGAAGGGCGTGCGCAAAGTCAGGGATGGCGAGCAGGAATACGAACTGTTCGGATTTCTGACGACTTCACCGAACGAAATCGTCTCGCCGATTCATCAAAAGGCCATGCCCTCCATCCTCACCACGCCTGAAGAAGTCGAGACCTGGCTGACAGCACCTTGGGATGAAGCCCGCCACCTACAACGTCCGCTCCCGGGCAATATGCTGGTGATCGTGCCGCCACAGGCCAAACCGAAGCCGGACGAGGAAGGTCTGTTGCTTTGATCACCAGCACTCAGCACGACCAGAGCAGTCAGATGCCTGTACACCAAATGCCGACTTATCCTGTGGGAACTGACGTCATGGGTAGTGTGCAACCCGTGCGCAAAATCATCCATGTGGACATGGACGCATTTTACGCGTCGGTCGAACAGCGAGATAACCCCGAGCTACGCGGCAAGCCGCTGGCCGTTGGGGGATCCGCGGCCCGTGGCGTCGTGGCGGCCGCAAGTTACGAAGCAAGGCGCTTCGGCGTGCATTCGGCAATGCCGTCGGTCACCGCCAAGCGCAAATGCCCGGAACTGATTTTTGTGCCTCCGCGGTTCGACGTCTACAAGGCAGTATCGCAGCAGATCCGCGAGATCTTCGCCGAATATACGCCGCTGATCGAACCGCTATCGCTCGATGAGGCCTACCTCGATGTGACGGAGAATCTAAAGGGCATGGAGATCGCCACGGAGATCGCGCTGGAGATCCGCGCCAAGATCAAAGAAGTCACCGGGCTTAACGCCTCGGCCGGCATTTCCTACAACAAGTTCCTCGCGAAGATGGCGAGCGATCTGAACAAGCCGAATGGCCAGGCGGTCATTACGCCAAAGAACGGTCCGGGGTTCGTCGAGGCCCTGCCCGTCAAGAAATTCCATGGCGTGGGGCCGGCGACGGCCGAGCGGATGAAACGGCATGGTATCGAAACCGGGCTTGACCTGAAATCGAAGTCGCTTGCCTTCCTTCAGCAGCATTTTGGGAAGTCCGGCCCGTATTTCTACGGCATTGCCCGAGGGATCGACGAACGGCAGGTCAGACCTGATCGCATCCGCAAATCGGTTGGCGCCGAAGACACGTTCGTTGAGGACATCGACGATCTCGATCCGGCCAAGGCCGAGCTGCGGCCCTTGGCCGAAAAGGTCTGGCGCTACTGCGAAGCGCACAGCATCACGGGAAAGACGATCACCGTAAAAATCAAATACTCGGATTTCAGTCAGGCGACACGCAGTCGGACCGTGTCCGGATCCGTTTCGGACATCGACATGATCCTGGAGATAGCAGAGACCCTGCTCGCCACAGTGTTCCCGTTCAAACATCCGGTGCGGCTCCTCGGGATCACCCTGTCGTCGCTCAATACCGAAGAGAGTGAGCAGGCACCGCAACTCGCTCTCGAACTCTGATGTGACGGCCCTGAAAACGAAAAAGCCTGCCGCGGGAGGAGGTGCGGCAGGCTTTCCGAAAAGAACCGAACAACGGCTGGGAGGAGGAGTGCCGATGTTCCGACAGACGCCCCTTGGGAGGAGGAGTGGGCCGTCTGAATTCGAAGCTCTGCGGGAGGAGGTGCATCGCTTCGATGAATACCAAGGTACCAGTTTCCGCCGCACACGAAACAGACTTTGCTGCAGTGCAGCTATGCAAGAGACGCAAGGCCATTTTGCGGATTCAGAAGTCTCGAACCAAGTCCCGGGGTGGGAGAGCACATACAAAAACGCCCGCGTCATCAGCGGGCGTAGTATCAGTTCGACAGGTTGGAAACGGCCGCTTAGCGGGCGACCGACTGTCGGGCAACGCTGTGGATGTGGGCCCGATTGATACCGAGGTCCTGCAGCTCACGCGAGCTCATGCGGCCAAGTTCGGTAACGGTCTGACGATACTTGCGCCAGTTATTGAAGGAGCGTGCTACGTTCATGATGATCCCCTTTCGTGAGGTCTCTTGACGCCAGCAACCTTGCCTCGGTTCCAACGTCGTTTCGATGGTTGGAATATAGGCTCTTGGCCGCCAGTTGATAAGGCACAAGGTCTCAGGTCGGCCATGCGTCCAAGGCATGGGTCTCCTTGGAGGCTGATCAAAGCGATAACATCAAGCCCGGAAACGGTCGAAGGCAGTGAGGCGTTTGATCGGTGGATCGGTATCGGGATATCGGTAGATTTCGGCCCTGAGATAGCGAAACTCATCATCGAGCGCTTCTTCGTCCACCTCGATCCACCAGGATTTCGGGCGGCCGTCGGTTCCGTCAGACCAGCGATAGCCTCGCGTCTTCAGGTGATCCTTCATGTCGAAGGGGCTGTTCTCGGCAAAGATCCGGACACGCGACCTCTGGCTTGCCTCATAAAGCTCGGCGAAAGCGGTGGAGACCGATCCGGCCGCCTCGCGAGCCAGGACCTCCAGAAGTGCAAAGCAATCATCAACAGCCCGATGACCATCATGGAAGTAGCCAGCCTGCCCGATGAGGTAGCCGAGCTTGGTGCCCTCATATCCGCGCGAAGCCCAGTCGATCTCGGAGTTGGAGCAGGCCCAGGCCTTGCCAGAAAACAGATGGGAAAACGCCTCGCAGAATGGCCGGTCGAAGCCGGCATTGTGGGCGATCACCAGATCCGCTGGTTCGATCAGCGCCTTTAAAGCAGCGATATCGATCGATTGTCCGGCCACCATTTCGTCGGTGATACCAGTAAGCCTGGTAATGTCGGGAGGAATGGAAACGCTCGGCTGCTGAAGCCCACCATAGACCCCGGTGACGTCACCGATGTTTCCTGTCGCATCGAAGGTGAATGCAATAACGCCAATCTCGATGATCTCATCCTTGCGAGCATTGAGGCCCGTAGTCTCGGTGTCGAGGATGATGCCTTTGAGGGGGAATTCCGGTTGCGGGTTTGGCGCAACCGTGCGCGGCACCAGTTTCGTGAGGATGCGATAGCGGCCTGTCTCCGACAGATGACGGACGATGTCCTCTTCACTCATCGGGATGGCATGCGTTTCGACCTTGGTGGACTTGGAGGTGCCACGCGTGACCATCGGATCGCGCGCAGCCTGCTCCGAAAACATGTCAAACCGTTCTGCCATTCCAGTTGTCAAAGCCCCGCCGCCAATGTGCCACCTTCAAAACACGGCACGATCAGCAGATCAACCGTGTTGGTGGGGTGCGATTTCAGCCAATCTGGCTAACAACGTTCACAACCGCGCAGTTTCACGCAGTGACAGCTTTAACCGAGACAAGCGCGACGGACCATCCTGTTCGCTGGACCACCATCTGCAAGTAGATCGGTGGCCCGTAAAAACCGACACCCCAGCCAAAGACTGCCAGCACAAAGGCCGCAGCGACCACATGCCAGCCGAAGAAGGGTTCCGTCTTAGATGGTGGGCAAGATATCATGACCTGAACTCCAGCGGCGAAAGGCCCTTATGGCAGCTTCGCAGAAGCGAAGCTTCGATCACAATCGAAGTGTGGTGATTTCTGGCGCTCCTGGCGCAGAGCTTAAGACGGTGAGTCCCCCAAGCGGTCGTTGGAGAAAAACATCCCGGGCCAAGCGCCCGTCACACGGCCTCGCCCCTAAGACGCACGACGTCCTTCGAGGGTGGTAGCCCGAACTGTCTTGCGTATTCCCGGCTGAACTGGTTTGGGCTTTCATAGCCAACGCCGAAGGCGACCGACGTTGCCGTTCCTTCTCCAGCCATCAAAAGCGTGCGTGCATGCAGCAGGCGGACCTGCTTCTGGTACTGGATCGGGCTGAGTGCTGTCACAGCCTTGAAATGACGATGGAAGGCCGACACGCTGAGCGCCGCCATCTCGGCAAGCGCCTCGACCCTTAGAGGCTTGGCGAAGTTTTCTCGGATCCAGTGGATCGCAACTCCGATCCGAGAGAGCGCCGCGTCGGGAGCCGCGATGTCCCGCAGCATCCAGCCCAGCGGACCCTGCAGCACCCGGAAGAGGATTTCCCGCTCATAAGCCGGCGCAAGCACGGCGATCTCATCTGGCCGCTCCATGAGCCGAAGCATACGCACCCAAGCGTCAAGGAATTCCTCGCTGACTGGCGCAATCGAGAAGCCGGAGCCGAACAGCTTGCTGCAGACCTGGACTGGCAGGTCGCTGATCAGTGCGGCGACAGTCGGCGGGTGGAGCGTCAGGCTTACCGCGAGGTAGGGTTCTCCCGCCACCGAAGGGTGAATCGATCCGACCGCCGGAAGGTCGACCGACATGACGAAGTAAGTGGCAGGGTCGTAGGCAAAAGTGCGCTCGCCCACAGTCATCGTCTTCGACCCGGTCAGGATCAGGTTAATCATCGGCTCGTAGACGGCCGAAAGCCGATGCTCCGGGATCTCGCCCTGGACCATCGCAACACGGGGAATTCCCGTTGCTGTGCGGCGGTTTTCCGCAGTCGATGCCAGAGCGCGCAGTTCCTGAAGTTGCTTTTCCATGAGAGCGACCGTGACAGAACGGGTTCCTGTCGGCAACCGCAAAGCAGAAATAGGCAAGCTTCTGAGAGAAATAGGTGAGCAGGCGAGACGGTGCAGGCCTAGCTTCAGGTAACACCCAACGGACAAGGAAACAGCCATGAAGGTCGTCATCGTCACCGGAGGAAGCCGGGGCCTCGGAGCCAGCACAGCCATCGAATGCGCCCGCAAGGGAATGGGCGTCGTCGTGACCTACAACAGCAACCCCGCAAAAGCGGACGATGTCGTGAAGGCAATCATGGAGAACGGCGGTAAGGCCGTTGCCCTAAAACTCGACGTCAGCGACACCGGCGCGTTTCCGGCCTTCCGGGATTCAGTTGCCTCGAAGCTGCGTTCCGTCTTCGGCCGGGATGACTTCGATTATCTCGTCAACAATGCCGGATACGGCCTCTTCAATCCGATCGCGACTGTCACGGAAGAACAGTTCGACGGGCTGTTCAACGTCCATCTCAAGGGGCCGTTCTTCCTGACCCAGATCCTGCTGCCACTAATGGCGGACGGCGGCCAGATCATCAACATCACCAGCGCCACTTCGCGCGTGGCGACCACAGGCGTTGCACCCTACGCCTCTTTCAAGGGTGGTCTGGAAGTCCTGACCCGCTACATGGCCAAGGAATTTGGTGAGCGAGGCATTCGGGCAAACTCGATCGCACCCGGCGCAATCCGCACTGAACTCGGCGGCGGCTTGAACGACGAGTTCGAGGCCATGCTCGCCGGCCAGACAGCGCTCGGCCGTGTCGGCGAGCCCGAAGAGATAGGAGGGGTCGTCGCCAGCCTCCTTTCCACCGAGAACCGCTGGATCAACGCTCAGAACATTGAGGTCGCGGGCGGCTACATCATCTGATCAGAGGAGAGCAGGATGCTCGACCATGTCTTCATTTCCGTGAGCGACATTGATCGCTCGATCGCGTTCTACGAGGTGGCGCTAGCCCCACTCGGGATCGTCCATGCTCATGACTACGAGGGAAAGGATGGTCCTCCCGGACATCCCGACCTAAAGGGGTTCGGGGCGAACGGCAAAGTATTTTTCTGGCTCCGCGAAGGCGTAGTCGAAGGCCGTGCCGCTCATATCGGCTTCGTCGCCAACGGTACCTCTCAGGTCGATACCGCCTTTGCCGCCGCCATGATGGCAGGCGCCTCGGAAATCCATCCACCGGGAACACAGCTCCACTACGACCCCCGCTATTACGCCGCCCAGGTCCGTGATCCGGACGGCTACAGCCTCGAATTTGTCTTCAAGGAATGGCAGCACTGACATGACAAAACTGATGATCTACGGCGCGACCGGCTATACCGGCCGCATGGCGGCGGAGCATGCGAAGGCAGCTGGTACGCCCTTGGTTCTCGCCGGCCGAAACGAAGCGACCCTGTCGACGCTCTCTGCAGAACTCGGCGTCGAATACCGCGTCTTTGGTCTCGACGATTCTGCAGCGATCGATGCCGGTTTGGCCGGCATCTTTGTCCTCCTAAACTGCGCCGGGCCGTTTATGCGCTCGGCCGATGCCCTGATGAAGGCGTCGATCCGCAACAGTATCCACTATCTCGACACGGCCGCCGAACTCGATAGCTATCGTCTGGCTGAGACTTTCGACGACAAAGCGAAGGCTGCAGGCGTCATGCTCATGCCGGGAGGCGGTGGCAGTGTCGCCATGCTCGGCAGTCTCGCGGGACATACGGTCTCGCGCGTGAACGATCCTCGCAGGATCAGGATCGCGCTTCTTGTCGCCGGCGGACTTTCTCGTGGATCGGCGATCAGCGCCATGGAGAACGTCACCGTAGAGACCCTGGCACGAAGGGATGGCGAGCTTGTCGCCGTTGCCGCCGACGGCACCCGCAAATTCGATTTCGGCAAGGGCGCGGTCGACTGCTTTCCGGTGACCCTGCCCGATCTCATCACCATCTGGCGTGCGACGGGCGTCCCTGATGTGGAAACCTTCGTACATGTCACCGGCGATGGCTTCCCGCAGGGCGACCTTTCGGCGCTCCCGGACGGACCAAGTGAAGAGGACCGGCTGGCGAACCGCTACCAGGCATCCATCGAAGTCACCGGGGCAGACGGAAAGGTCACCCGTTCCATCCTCGATACGGTCAACGGCTACACCTTCACGGCGATGGCAGCAGCCGAGGCCAGCCGACGTGTTCTTGGTGGCGAATTCCACCCCGGCTTTCAGACGCCTGCTGCCCTGTTCGGAAGCGGCTTCGCACAGACCATCGCCGATACCTCGATCAACGATGTCTGAGGAACCGGCAAAATGCAGAAGCTCGTCGAATCATTTATTGCGACTGCCAATGCCTTCGACGTCGAAGGGGCTCTGTCTCTGTTCGCAGCCGACGCCGTCATCGACGATGTCTCGGTCGGCGACGCTTTTGTCGGCCAGGATGGTGTCCGCCAATACCTCGAGCGTTTCTTCGTCGGCTTCAGCACCAGCAGCAAGCTGTTGTCCGTCGAAGAACTGGACGGCCTCCATTCGGACGTCCGGCTCGATTTCACCGGCGATTTCGGACACGAGATAGGGATCTTGAAGATCACGGTGAATCCCGACGGCCTGATCGAGCGCATCGACGCCGATCTCGAATAACAGACCAACCTTCCAGTCCTATCCAACCAGACCCATCGGCGCACAGCGCGCCGATGCCGGGAAAGGTTTGCATTCCGCACGCCTCCGGCACGACAAGGAGCACGTTCATGACCGTATCGCCATCGTTCGTACAAGATGCCGCAGACAGGCTCGCGGTCGTCGAGACCCTCTATCGCTTCACCGCCGGTATCGATCTTCGCGACACCAATCTCCTCGCTTCCTCGCTGGCAGAGAATGCCGTCTCCGACTTCCGGCCGGCTGCTGCCAAGGCCGGTTTCGACTATCCGGTCATTGAGGGCCGGGATGTCATAGTCGCTGCGCTGACGACATCGCTTGCTACCCTGGACACCACGCATTCCGTCAGCAATCCGCGGGTGGCAATCGATGGCGACACTGCACGCATGGATGTTCTCGTCGAGGCGCAGCACGTTCCCCGCAGCGATCCCTCGCGTCACTACCTGATGAAGAACCGCTACGACGTCGAGCTGATCCGGGCAGGCAATGTCTGGGTCATCACGCGCAATACGGTCGACAATGTCTGGCGGACGGGCGATCTGACGGTTCTCTCCGAGATCTAAGTCTCCAAAGAAGACGACGCGAATGGAATGGCGGTGGGATTGATTTCTAGCGCCATTCTCGCTCGCCAATCAGATCAGGCTGTTAATGCCTCGGCCGTCCCCATCAATACATCCTCACCAACGGCATCAACCAGGAAATCCAGAACAGCGCGGACACGCAGCGGAAGATTTCGGCGCGAGGCGTAGACGACAGTGATCGGCAACCGCACGGGCGGAAAGGCCGGCATCATTTTGACCAAGCGTCCCGCAGCGATGTCTTCACGTGCAAGAATGTGAGACAGCACTGCCAATCCACCACCGGCGAGCGCGGCGCGATGCACCGCTCCGGTATTGTTGAAGATCATCCTCGGGGCGACCTTGACTCTCTCGATGTCGGCGCCATTCAAAAAGCTCCAGGACCGCCCCTCACCGCCACGATTATAGCAGATGCAATCATGGTCTGGGATCTCAAGCAGATGGCTGGGCATACCCCGCCTCTGGATATAGCTGGGCGCTGCGACGAGGGAAGCTGTTGTCCAGCCGATCCGACGACAGATCAGACTGCTATCGGACACCTCGCCAAGGCGGACTTCGAGATCGATTCCCTCGCCGACCATGTTCGAAGGTTGTTCGCAAAAGACGATATCGACGGAAAGACCGGGGCGGTCCATCAAGAAGGCGGGAAGCAGATCGCTTATATAAAGACCGAGCGCTGCCGGCAGGCTAATCCTGACTTTTCCGGAAGCCATGCCATCTGCCGACGTGGTTTCGCCCAGCGCTTCCACCGCATCGATAACCGTCTGCGCCATCGAAATCATCTGCTCGCCCTCGACAGTCAGCGAAAGGGCGTTGGTGGAGCGGTGGAACAGCCGTGTACTGTAATGCTCCTCAAGCGATGAAACCTGCCGCGACACCGCCGGCTGGGTCAGACCGAGATCCAGCGCCGCAGCAGAAAACGAACCAGTCTCGGCCACACGCAAGAATGACCTTAGCGCTGAAACGACGTCCATCCTGCTCCCCCTCTGCCCATACCATTTGGAATAAGCGTTATGTCGAAAGCTTAGTCCGGTTTTGGTTGCCTGTCCAGCAATTAAGGATATTAGATATCCATAAGGATAATATGCGTCCTTAATAACGGAGAAAAACCATGACACAGCGCCTCAACTACGCAGCCCAGTCCCCCGAATTTTTCAAGAAGATATCTGAGCTCAGCATGTCGCTGAAAGACAGCGTCATCGAGCAGTCGATCCGCGATCTCGTCAATATCCGTGCCTCGCAGATCAATGGCTGCGCCTTCTGCCTCGACATGCATGTGAAGGAAGCCAAGATCCACGGCGAGAGCGAACTTCGCCTCTATCATGTTTCGATCTGGCGGGAATCCAATCTGTTCGTTCCCCGCGAACGCGCAGCCCTTGCCTGGACGGAAGCCGTTACCGAACTGCCCGAAGGCGGCATTCCGGACGAGCTTTACGAGCGTGTCCGCGGCCAGCTTTCGGAGAAGGAAGTCTCCGACCTCACCTTCTCGATCATGACCATCAACGCCTGGAACCGTGTCAGCATCGCCTTCAAATCCGTGCCCGGCTCGGCAGACAAGCTCTACGGTCTCGACAAGGCCGGCCTCAACTGAGGTCCGAAAGACATCCGCATTTCACCGACAACCACACGATGTCAGCACAGCTGACGGAGGAACGACCATGAAAATCGTCATCATCGGCGGAACCGGCCTGATCGGTTCAAAGACCACCGAACGCCTTCGGGCAAAAGGCCTTGAGGTGATCGCCGCGTCTCCCAATACCGGCGTGAACACCATTACCGGCGAGGGGCTGGCCGAGGCGCTTGCAGGAACGGACGTGGTCCTCGATCTCGCCAATTCCCCATCTTTCGAGGACAAGGCGGTGATGGAATTCTTCGAGACCTCCGGCCGCAATCTGCTCGCCGCGGAAAAGGCGGCTGGCGTTAAGCACCACATCGCGCTCTCCGTCGTCGGAACGGACAAGCTCCAGGAAAGCGGATATTTCCGCGCCAAGCTTGCGCAGGAAAAGCTGATCCGCGAGGCCGGTATTCCCTACACGATCGTCCACTCAACCCAGTTCATGGAGTTCCTCGGCGGCATCGCGCAGTCCGCCCTGGTTGAAGGCAAGGTGCATCTGTCGCCGGCCTTCGTGCAGCCCATCGCCTCCGACGATGTCGCGGATGCGATGGCTGATGTGGCGCTTGAACCCCCGGTCAACGGTTTGATCGAGATCGCCGGACCGGAGCGCTTCCCGCTGAACGAACTGGTCGCCCGCTATATGGAAGCGACGGGAGACACCCGACAGGTCGTTGCCGATCCGCAAGCCAAATACTTCGGCGCCCGCCTGGAAGACCGCACGCTGGTTTCCGACAACAATCCGCGGCTCGGCAAGATCGGTTTCGAGCAGTGGTTCGCCACCGCTCCTCGCAAATGAAATCCGCCTCCGCGTCTATGAAGGAAGAACATCATGATCAGAAATACAGTTGCAGGAATAGTGATTGCACTCCTTGCCTCAGGAGCCGCCATCGCCCATGACGCCTCCGGCGGCTCGGCATCGAAGGTCACCCTCGTCTATGAACACGAGCTGCCGAATGTGCCGGGCAAAAGCCTCAAGGGGGTTCTGGTCGAGTACGGTCCGGGTGGTTATTCCGACGCGCATACGCACCCGGACAGCGCCTTCATCTACGCCACCGTGCTGGAGGGATCGATCCTCAGCCAGGTGAATGACGGTCCGGTCACGGAATACAAGGCTGGAGAACACTTCTCCGAACTGCCGGGCGACCGCCACGGTGTCAGCAAGAACGGCAGCGACACGAAGCCCGCCAAGCTTCTCGCCGTCTTCGTTGTCGATACCGGTCAAAAGGAACTGACCTACCCGATCAAGAAGTAAGGATCTCGACAAGGACCGGATGCCGTTGCCGCATCCGGATCCCTTTGCCCATTACGTCTGGAGTGACCTGCCATGGCCGTTGACCTGTCCGCACTGGCATTCGCAATCGTCGATATTGTGGGCGTGATCGGCATCCTTGTCTGGCATGTTCAGGGCAAGGATCGACCAACGGCGCGCCTCATCGTCCAGATCCTGTTCTTTGCAGCAATGACCGCGACATTCCTGTCGCAGGGTATCCTTCCGTTTCGCGTGACAACAGGTGAGCTTGAAGGGTTGACCTCCTATCTCGGGAAATCCGCGCGCGTTCTCTGGTGGGTCCAGTTCGCCTGGGCAACGATCGGCTTTGTACGCCTCTACATTGTGCTCGACCGCCGGCCGCAGGAGGCGCGACTGATCCAGGATCTGATCGTCGCTGGCGTTTATCTGGGCGTTACGCTTTCCATCATCGGCTTCGTGTTCGGCGCACCGATCGGCACGCTCGTTGCCACCTCCGGCGTAGTCGCCATCATCCTTGGCCTTGCCCTCCAGAACACTTTGGGCGACCTGTTCTCTGGCGTTGCCCTCACACTGGGTCGCCCGTTTTCAATCGGCGACTGGATCCAGCTAGGCGACGGCACAGAAGGACGCGTCATCCAGAACAACTGGCGCTCGACACAGATCCTGACGCCGGCACATAACGTTGTTGTTCTTCCCAACAGTGCGCTCGCCAAACTCAGTCTCACCAACCTGACGCGACCGGATGAATCGCACCTCGTCATATTGGCCATCCGCATTGCGGCCGACCGACAGCCATCCGCCATCGAAGCAATTTTGTTGTCTGCACTGGAAGATTGCCGGT
Organism: Rhizobium sp. Root482; assembly: GCF_001426565.1. Taxonomy (GTDB): domain Bacteria; phylum Pseudomonadota; class Alphaproteobacteria; order Rhizobiales; family Rhizobiaceae; genus Pararhizobium. Next base: position 52,355 of record NZ_LMFA01000006.1, read on the forward strand.
TCATTGTTCAGGAGCCGAAGCCAATCGTGGCATTCAAGGGGATCGATGCGATCGCAATCGATGTCGAATTGCTGTTCCGCGTGACCAGCCCTGCGAACCGAGTGCCGGCGCGCAACGAGATCATCGATGTCGTCAGCCAACACTGCGCGACCCATGGTCTCGGCTTTGCAATGCCGGCGCATGCCTATCTCGTCGTCGCTGGTCAGGGTGACAAGACGGAGGAACCCAGATCGGTCCGCGCTCTACCCCGCGCGCTTTAGCACCCAATCGAACGTTCCGGCCCAGATGCCCGGATCGATTTCCTGCTCCAGCGTTTTCCCAAGGTCGGCAAACGTAACCTTGCGAAGCGCAGTGCGCCACGCTTCGTCGGCCTCCCACATGATCCGTGCAATCGCACACGAACCGCTCTCACAATAGTCCTTGGGTCGGCAGGGATTGTTGGCACGGATGTTCTGGCAGACGAAGGTCCGGCCTTTCCCCTCCACTGCTTCAACGACATCAAGGAAGGTCAGCTCTGCCGGTGCCTTTGCAAGTCGATAGCCGCCCGAAGGGCCAAGCGTCGTATGGACGAGGCCTGCCTGCGACAGGCTCTGAAGTGCCTTTGAAAGATATTCCTTCGGAAGCCCATGCAGTTCTGCCAGCGCCTTGGTCGACAGATAGCGCCCGTCAGGCAGGCCGGCGAGAATGGCGCAACAGTGAAGTGCCCATTCGACTTGGCTTTTGAGTATCATGCGGTGGGAACCTCGGATCGGAATTAAGGATACATGATATCCCTATTTTGAATCGCTGTAAATACAGGCGATTGTTGGACCATCTGGCCCGGCATGCCAGATGTCGATCATACGGCTATCGATTGATTTCGTTGCGATGCATCGCAACGAGCCGTGTCGGAACATCTTGCGGATGTACGGCCATCCCGACGGGAATGGCCGTAAGTTGCCTGCTCAGCCCGGACGACCACCCAGCGACAAGCCGGTCAACTGCTCCGAAACCAGCCAGAGCCGTTCCGCCACCTGCGGATCCATGGCCCAAGGCGCCACACCTTTGGTGCCGTCCGTCTCCGCTTGCGGCAGGGCAACCTCGCAATCTTCGCAATAGACGCCGCCGATACCGTCGAGTTCGGGCCGCGTTGCTGCCCAGACGCTCGTTGCCGCTCCTTGTTCCGGCGTCTTGAGATCGCGCGATGGATCGACCCGGCGTTCGCCATTCTCGTCATAGACATCGAAAGAATTGATCTCGTCTTCGCTGAGATGGCGGGCGAGATCGGTCAGGATGACGCCGGGGTGCAACGAAAATGCCCGCACACCAAGCCCTGCTCCACGCCGATCAAGCCCCAGCGCGAACAGCGCGTTTGCCGTCTTCGCCTGGCCATAGGCCTGCCACTTGTCATAGGGGCGCGTCTTGAAATCAATGTCGTCGAAATCGACCGGCCCGAGCTGATGACCGCGCGACGACACAGAGATGACCCGCGCGTTACCGGCTTTGACCAGCACGGGCCATAGGCCCGCAACCAGCCGGAAGTGGCCGAGATGATTGGTGGCAAACTGGCTCTCGTGCCCAGCCTGATCCCGGGCAAGCGGCGTCGCCATGATGCCGGCGCTGTTGACCAGGATTGAGATCGGTATGCCCGCCGCAACGATCCTGCCAGCAAAGGCGGCAACCGATGCGGGATCCGCAAGATCCATCGCTGCGATGGCAACATTGTCGATACCGGCAAGTGTGCGTTCGGCCTTTTCGCGATTGCGGGCCGGTACGATGACATGAGCACCGGCACCAGCCAGCGCGCGCGTCGTCTCGATGCCGAGACCGGAATAGCCACCGGTGACAATTGCCGTCTTGCCGGAAAGGTCGATACCCTCGGTAACCTCGCGCGCCGTGCTGGCCGCGCTGAACCGGGATCCAATAGGTTTCTGTTCGGACATGTTGTTACTCCTTCATTTGTGGCTCTGGTGTCCCTCCCCTATATCGGGTAGGCTCTCGGAGCTCCCCGCCTGCAGGATCCGGATTTTTGTCGTGATCGTCCAAAATATCCACGACCCTCTATCCGACGTGCTCAGCGCCATCGATGCGCGGGCGCTGTTCTCCGTGCGTTTTGCAGCCGGAGGCGCGTGGTCTGTTGCTTTTCCACCACCGGGCTACCTGAAATTCAATGCGGTCCGCGAAGGCGGTGCCTGGCTGATCTCGGAGGGAGAGGCGCCGTTGCGCATTGAAGCGGGCGATTGTCTTGTGGTCAGCGGCAAGGCGTTTACGCTTTGCAGCGATCCCAACGTGAAGCCGATAGCGGCGGCAGAGGTATTCGCCGGGGGCAATCTGGATGTCTCAGTGGGCGATGGTCGGAATTTTGTGCTCCTCGGCGGGAGCGTCAACCTCGACACCGTCGACGGATCACTCCTCACCGACGCCCTGCCGCCTGTGGTCGTGATCAACCGCGAAGAGGCCGGACCGATTGGCTGGTTGCTCGAACAGTTGGATCTGGAGTGGAACAGCACCGCGCCGGGCGCTCGCATCGCCTGCAACGACCTGCTGCGGCTGGTGTTTATCCATGTCCTGCGTGCCTATATGACGCGCCAGACATCACAGCATCCCGGCTGGCTCGCCGGCCTTGCGGATGCCCGCCTGGCGCCGGCACTACGGGCCATCCACGCCGATCCGTCGCGCCGCTGGACGGTAGAGGCACTGGCGTCTCTTGCCGGCCAGTCCCGCTCGGGATTTGCCGAGAAATTTCGCACAACCGTCGGAGCATCGCCTATCGACTATCTTGCGAACTGGAGGATGCGGCTTGCCGCCGCCCGGTTGCGGCGCGGCAACGAGCCACTGCCACGGATTGCACAGTCGCTCGGCTACGCGTCTGACAGCGCTTTTGCTGCCAGCTTCCGCCGCGCCCTCGGCCAATCACCCGCGCGTTACCGTAGTCTGTATCGCGACGCAATGCACAGTGGGGCGATCGACTCTTGACTGCCGCTTGGCTGAACGAGTGCGCCGGGAGATGCAGAATTTCAGCAAGTCATCATTGTTTGCGACCGCTTTCAATATGGACCCACTCCGCATCATACGCCTGGAAGGAATCTGAACCTGCGACCCTGTCCTCCACAGTGCAATCTTGGTGGCTATCAGCTATCTCGCACAGCGTGCCCACGGATCAGGTCTATGAATGCCCGCAGTTTGGAGGGCATATGCCGCCGCTGAGAGAAATAGAGACTGAGACCCGGATAAGACGGGGACCAATCTTCGAGAACTGGAATGAGGTCGCCCGAAGCGATGTGTGTGCCGAGTGCATGTTCCCCTAGATAGGCAAGGCCGAAGCCGGCAAGGGTTGCCTCGAGTATCAGGTCCGACGCATCGAATATCAGGTGACCCGAGACATCGATCAAAAAGGTCTCTCCGCGCTTTTCGAATTCCCAGCGATAAAGCCTTCCGCCTGTCATGCGCATCTGAATACAGCGATGCCGGGACAGGTCACTGGGCACAACAGGCTTGTCGCGACCTTCGAAATATTTCGGAGATCCGACAACGAAAGAGCGCATTTTCGATATGATGGGCACCGCGACCATGTCGGGGGAAATCGCCTCGGTGAGACGAATGCCGGCATCGAACCCCTTGCCGATCACGTCGACCAACGCATTCTCGGTGACGACTTCCAGCTCCACTTCCGGATAGCGGCGGGCATATTCCAGCAGAAGCGGTTGGAGCAGGATGCGCGCCGCGCCCGGCGCCATGTTCAGCCGCAGTCTTCCCGAGGGCCGATCGGAATGTTCTCCCACATTCTCGATGGCTTTTTCCAGCGTCTGCAAGGCCGGCACGATTTCGGACAGGAACTGCTCCCCTGCCGCGGAAAGGGCTACGCTGCGCGTGGTGCGGTTGAACAGCCTGACGGCAATGCGCTCTTCCAATGCGGCGATCGCATGGCTCAAAGCCGATGAGGACATGCCGAGCTCCCGCGCAGCAGCTCGGAATCCGCCATGACGAGCCACCGCAGCAACGGCCTCCAGTTCGATGAGACTCGCCCTCATTGCGCGATCCAGTTCATCAGCTCGTCCAATTTTGTCCTACTACTCGCAACACATAACGCATGCCATTTTCCCCGTGAAGTCATTGCAGGAGAAACGACATGCATATCATCGATCGCATTTACATTGACGGCGCGTTCGTCGAACCCCATGGCGACCAATGGGCGCCACTCTTCAATCCGGCAACCGAGGAACAGATCGGCACCGTGCGTCTCGCCGATGCGCACGATGCCGATCGCGCAGTTGCGGCCGCCAAGCGCGCATTTCTGGCGTTTTCCAACACCACCAAGGAAGAACGAGTCGATATGCTGCACCGGCTGCATGCCGCCGTGGCCGCCCGTGGAAACGATCTCATTGACGCCATGCGCGAGGAATATGGCGCACCGTCGACCTTCATCGACTTCTCAGCGCCAAGAGCGGGCAACGTCTTCCTGGAAATGGCCAATACGCTTAAAGGCTATGAATTCAGACGCCGTATCGGGACTGCCGAGGTTGAGATGCGCCCCTCCGGTGTCACGGTGGCCATTACCCCCTGGAACAGCAACTATGGCTTTATCTGCGGAAAGCTGTCCGCTGCCATTGCTGCGGGCGCCACCATGGTGATCAAACCTTCGGAGATGAGCGCCATCCAGACCCAGGTGATCACGGAATGCCTGCATGTGGCCGGTCTGCCCAAAGGGGTCTTCAATATCGTCACCGGCTATGGCGCCGTGGTCGGGTCCGCGCTGACCGCGCACCGCGATGTGTCGAAAATCACCTTCACGGGGTCCACGGCCACAGGCCGAACCATTGTCCGCACGGCCGCGGAAACCATGAAGCGCGTGACGATGGAACTTGGCGGCAAGAGCCCCAGCATCATTCTCGACGATGCCGATCTTGACGTCGCAGTCCCTCAAGTGTTGGCAGCCGGCTTCCTCAACAGCGGGCAGGCCTGCATAGCCGGAACCCGCATTCTTGCGCCCGAGAGCAAGTTCAAGGAAATCGAAGCCCGCCTCCGGGAGGCAGTCAAGGATTTCAAGGTGGGCGACCCCAAGGACAAAAACGTCCGCGTCGGCCCGATGGTCAGCCAGAAACAATGGGAGCGCGTGCAGTCCTATATCAGGCTGGGCCAGGAAGAAGGTGCCAGCCTGCTCGCCGGCGGCGAGGGCCGGCCGGAAGGGCTTTCACGCGGCTGGTTTGTTCGTCCCACCATCTTTACCGGCGTGAACAACGGCATGCGCATCGCCCGCGAAGAGATCTTCGGACCGGTCCTCTCCCTCATTCCGTACCGCGATGAGGAAGAGGCCATCACGATCGCAAACGACACCGAATACGGCCTTCAGGCCCAGGTCTTCTCATCCGACATCACCCGGGCACGGCGTGTAGCCGACCGGATCGAGGCCGGCCGCGTCATCCTCAACGCCGCCCCGCATGAACCGCTGGCACCGTTTGGCGGCTTCAAGCAATCCGGTTTCGGACGGGAATTCGGCGTCTTCGGCCTCGAAGCCTTTCTTGAACCCCGCGCAGTCCTTGGCTGAGGAGCGAATCCATGACGAAGAAGCCGATTGCACTGATTACCGGCGCCAACAAGGGACTGGGCAAAGAGGTTGCCCGCCAGCTCGGCGGGCTCGGAATGCGGGTCTATCTTGGCAGCCGGGATAGCGAGCGCGGACAAGCCGCGGCGGATGACCTGGCGAAGGAAGGAGCGGATGTGATGGCGATTGCGCTCGACGTCACCGATGACGCAAGCATCGTGGCCGCGGCACGACACATCGAAGACCGGGAAGGATTGCTCGACATTCTCGTCAACAATGCGGGCGTCCTCTATCGTGTGCCCGCGCTTGAGACGGACGCGGCCAACATGCTTGCAACCTACGACGTCAACGTCTTTGGCACTGTACGCACGATCAGTTCATTCCTGCCACTACTGCAAAGATCGCCGCATCCGAGGATCGTCAATATCACCAGCACCAGCGCCTCCCTGACGCTGACCAGCAATCCGGAAACGCCTTTCGGTCAGTCGGACACCATCATTGCCTACGCCTCGTCCAAAGCCGCCGTGACAATGATAAGTCTGCAATATGCCAATGCCTTCCGGCGTCACCCCTCGCATTCCCATATAAAGATCAATGCGGCGACGCCGGGCCATATCGCAACCGATCTCAACGGTCATGCCGGCACGCGTACGGTGAAACAAGGTGCGAAAATCGTCGTGGACCTGGCGACACTTCCCGACAGTGGCCCCAGCGGGGGCTATTTTAACGACGATGGTCCGCTGCCTTGGTGAAAATTATTCTTGACTGTTCATTCCAGAATGGCTATCTCCATCCCTATGGCAAGGATCAAGGAATTCGACAGGGACAAGGCGCTGGATTCGGCGTTGGGTGTCTTCCGGGAGCACGGTTTCGACGGGACATCGACGGAGATGCTGGTTACGGCCATGAAGATCGGCCGGCAGAGCCTGTACGACACGTTCGGCGACAAATGGGCCCTCTATCGCCTCGCGGTGGAGCGCTATGCATCCGCAGAGACCGAAGCGCACATTCGCGAATTGCGCAGCAGTGGACGCGCGATTGATGGCATTTCCGCAATGATGAATCGGGTGGTGGCGCAAGCGGATCGGGCGTGTCTCGGTGTCAACTCGATCTGCGAATTCGGCCAGAGCCGCCCCGATCTGACAGAGGTGCATCTTGCGGCCGATCATCGGCTGCGACACGCAGCAAGGGAGTGCATCAGTCAGGCTCAGGACGCCGGGGATCTGGACCAATCGGTGTCGCCAGATGCGGTGATTGATTTTCTTATTGCCAGCATCGCCGGCATTCGGATTGCTGCGCGCGGGGGTGCCGGGCCAGAGGTGCTGCAGTCCCTCGCACGGTTGGCGCTCCGCGCACTCATGCCACGGTAAAAAATTTTCCCCAATTCTGGAACAAACAGTCAAGAAAGGACTGAAAATGAAAGCAGCGGTCATGAACGGCATCGGGGACACCGATGTCATGGAAGTCGTCGAACATCCTGAGCCCGATGCAGCACCGGGACATGTTCTCGTCGAGATTGCCGCGGCAGGCGTGAATTTCATGGACATTGGTGTCCGGCAAGGCATGGCCTGGACCGAGATCGCAAATCCCAAAATACTCGGCGTCGAGGGTGCAGGTCGCGTTCTCACAGTTGGCGACGGCGTGACGGATTTCTCCGCGGGTGATCGCGTGGCCTGGGTCTACGCTCCAGGAAGCTACGCGGAGCGGATCTCGATACCCGTCAGTTCCTTGGTTCGCCTGCCTGATTTCGATGACCGGACAGCGGCCGCAATCATGATGCAGGGATTGACGGCGAGCCACTTCGCCACCGATTTCTACCCGGTTCAGCCGGGCGACATTGCACTGGTCCACGCCGCCGCCGGAGGCGTCGGCCTGCTCCTGACGCAGATCATCCGGCTGCGAGGCGGTCGTGTCATCGGGCGTGTTTCTTCTGAAGACAAAGTCGCCATCGCCAAACAGGCAGGCGCCGAGCATGTCATTGTCGATCGCCGGGGAGACTTCGCGCAGCAGGTCCTGAGTTTGACGAACGACAGGGGTGTCGATGTTGTCTATGACGGCTCTGGCCCCACGACGTTTCAGGGTTCTCTCGATAGCCTGCGCCGTTCGGGGACCTTTTGCTGGTACGGCCCCGTTCTGGGCGGGCCGGGTCTCCTCGACATCATGAGCCTGCCGAGAAGCATCAAGATCGGCTACGCGGTCTTCTCCGACCATGTTTACGCACCGGATCGCCTTCGCGCCCGCACCACCCAGCTTTTCGACTGGGTTCGGGATGGTTCCCTGAAGATCAACATCGGAGGAAGCTATCCTCTTGAAGACGCCGCTTCGGCCCACGCGGACATGGCAAGCCGGCGCACGACCGGCAAGTTGCTGCTCGTACCCTAGTCGGCTTTTGAGCGCGCCATCCCCCGCATTCTGCCCTGGCTCCGCAATTCGAGAGAGGAGCCAGGTCGGTCGTTTGCGCCTTGGCCAGTGCCATATCGACAACGACCTGCTCAGTCCTGCTTCAGCACCCGCTCGAGCCAGCCGTTTCGCGCAGCGATGCAGGCGCGGGCAAGATCGGACTGAGGGGCGATATCGTAAAAGCCATGGAAGGCTCCGCCCCAGACATGCAGTTCGCATTGACCGCCCGATGCCAGAATTCTGACGGCATAGTCGATGGCCTCATCGCGAAAAACTTCGCACGCGCCGACATCGATGAAGGTTGGCGGCAGCCCGGAAAGATCGGTGGCCCGCGCCGGTGCGCTATAGGGCGAAACCTCGACGCCGCCGCAGTCCTTTCCAAGCACCGCCTGCCAGGCAGTCCTGTTGCTGGTCGTGTCCCACACCCCGACACCATCAAACAAGCTGGCAGACGTCGTGCTGTTTCGATCGTCGATCATAGGGCACTGCAGCAACTGGCCCAACAATCGCGGACCGTTTCGGTCTCGTGCCAAGAGCGCCGTGCCCGCCGCGAGCCCGCCGCCACCGCTCCCGCCGAAGATCACCAAACGATCTGGATCGAACTTCAGCTCGGCCGAATGCGACGCCATCCACAAGAGGCCTGCGTAGCAGTCTTCTACCGGAACTGGCGCCAGCCGGTATTCGACCGTCACACAGACCGCGTCATGTTTGATCGCCCAATCAACCAGGGGAGCAGCACCGGCAAAGCGATTGCCCATGACCATGCCGCCGCCATGCAGGAAATAGATCGCGGGGCCGATCTGTTCATGGCATTTGCGGGTGATGACAGAAACCACGAGCTCGCCGCCCTCATGACCCGGGATCCGGTGATCGACGCAATCGACAGGATGATCCTGCAGCAGATCCTCTCGGATTGGACTGCTTATTGCTCGGAAATAGGGCAACCGATCTAGCGTCATCCCGGTCGGCACGAAATCGCCAATCGATGCCAGAACGTTGGCGAGTTGAGGGTCGTAGACTGGTTGGGACATGATTGCTTCCGTGTCTGGAGAAAATGGCAGAGCGAACCAGTGAGCGCCTTTATCGGGTTGTCCGGCTAACTTGATGAGGCGCGGCCAGCGAGATCCAGCCGCCCGTCCATCCCAACATTTTCGAGGAAGGCGTCGTCGTGGCTGACGATCACAAGCGCGCCGTCATAGGCCCTCAGCACCGCTTCGACCGTCTCGATGGATTCGATGTCGAGATGATTGGTCGGTTCATCCAGGATCAACAGTGACGGAGGAGTGGAACCGCCGAGCACACAGGCAAGGCCAGCGCGCAGGACTTGTCCTCCACTTAACGTTTCAACGCGCTGGAGGGCGGCATCCGCGCGGAAACGAAAGCCGGCCAAAGCGGCCCGGCAAGCATTTTCGGTTGCGCCGGGGTTCAGTCGCTTGAAATTGTCGAGGATGCTTTTGCTGCGATCGAGAAGGGTGACACTCTGGTCCAGCATCGTCGCAGCGACAGAAACCGTGACCTTGCCGGCTATGGGCACGATCTCTTCAGTGACCACCTTCAGTAGCGTTGTTTTGCCAGCCCCGTTGGGTCCCGAAAGCGCCACACGCTGAGGTCCGACAATCGAAAAGGACAAATCCCGGATAACGGGATGTTCCGGATCATAGCCCGCCACAATGCGATCAAATGATAGCACTGCCTTGCCAGCAGGCAGGTTTGTCGGGGGAAGATGCACAGAAAATGGCTGGAGCACTTCAACTCTCGCCTTGGCGGATGCGACCGCACCCAGCGCATCGGCGCGCTGGCGCTCGGCAAGTTCCGTCACCTTGCCTCGGCTGGCCTCCGCATTGCTCTTGCGCCGACCGAGAAGAATTTTTGGCATGTCCCCCTTGGCTGCTCTGCGGGTACCCGATGCATTCCGCCTGTCCTCCCGTTCGGCAAGGACCTGCGCCTTGCGCTCGATTTCCTCGGCCGTCTTTTGGGCATGCGCCAGGTTCTGCTCAGCGGCATTCAACTCGATTGCCTTCGCCGACCGATAGACGCTCCAGTTTCCGCCGTAGCGTTTCGCCTCAAGCGTGGTCAGTTCGACGATGGCATCCATATGGTCAAGCAGTTCGCGATCATGGCTGATGACGATAGCTCCGCCTTTCCATCTTCTGAGACCGTCGATGACTGCTTGTCGTCCGGCACTGTCCAGATTGTTGGTCGGCTCGTCGAGAAGAAGAAAATTCGGCTCCTTAAAGAGGGCCGCCGCAAGAGCAGCCCTGGTCCGTTGTCCACCAGATAAGTGGCTAAGCAGTGTATCCGGCTCGCCAGTCAGCCCAAATCGGGCAAGTGCCGACAACATACGCTCCCTGACTGTCCAATCGGCTTCCGCAAGGTCTTCCAGGCTGGCGGCCCCTCTTTCTGCCCGGGCAAGCAATTCGAGTGCCTGACCGGCACCGAAAAGGTCGGCGATTGTTTCGTCTGCCCCGACATCCAGCATCTGCCGGACGGCCGCGACCGTGCCCTCGACGGTAATGGACCCCGCAGATGGAGACAGGAGGCCGGAGATGATTTTCAGCAGGGTCGTTTTACCGACGCCATTTCGCCCGACCAGACCGGTTCTTTCCGGTCGAAACGACAGGTCGAGACCCTCGAATACCGGATCACCGTCCGGCTTAAGCCAGGAAAGACCTGACAGCACGATGAGAGACATATCAAACCTGTTGCATCGAAATAAACGGCACGTTACCGTGCTGTTAGCAAATTATTCAGGTATGGACAATGGTGGCCGTCAAGTCTCTCTCCATTCAACACTTCGAGGTCGCATGAAGACAGTACAGCCACGCCTGGGAGGACGACCGACACGCGAGGAGGCGGCGAGCCTTGCCGGAAAAATTCTGGACGAAGCCCGCGCCGCCTTTGCAAAAAAAGGTATTGCAAACGCTTCGATAGAGGAAATTGCAGCGCGCCAGGCGATCTCCAAACACACACTTTACCGCCGATACGCGAACAAGCAGGCGCTCCTGGAGGCCGTGGTTGAACGCGATCTCACCCGGTTTCGTGCAGCGCTCGCACAGGCGGCAAAGGAGCATGAGGAACCCCTGCTCGCCCTCCACGCGATCGCGTTTCGCTATTTTCAATTCGGTACGGACAGGGACTATTCGGCCTTCTACCTCTCAGTCACTGCAGAGGCCGTTCTGTCGGCGTCCCTTCGAGAAAGGCTGGCCATATGGTCGAGCGCTGCGCTGGAGCCCATGGTCGGCGCGATCATCGCTGCTCAGCAATCGGGTGTCCTCATTGCGGCCGACGCATCAGAACTATGCGGCGTCCTCGTCGATCTGCTGGAGGGCGCTAACAATCGTGTTCGCCTGGGCCTTTGCGACAATCCCGATGAAGCCGAATGCCGCCGCGTCTTCGAAAGCCGATGGACGATCTTCCAGACTGCCATGAAACCTAAATCCAACTGACCGGAGACAAGAAATCGTGACGACAATCAACAATGCCAGCCCTCTTTCGCAGATGCTCAATAATGCATTTGAAAAATTCGACAAGGATCGAGACGGAAAACTCAACTCTGATGAATTCAAGACATTCAACGAGATCCTGAAGCCCGGAATCGCCACCGATGAGCAGGGAATGCCAACCGTCGACTATGGCGAACGCATGGACCACGACGGCGACGGATTGGTCAGTCAGGATGAAATGAACTCGACGGGCGTCCTGATGCCGGCCGACCTTTGCGATCCCAGCCTGAAATCCATGCTGGATTACCTTCTTCTCAAGGCCGATCCTTTGGCGATCGAAGCTGCGACCTTGCTTCAGGACGAAGGCGACAAGTCATGATGGAAAAAGGGGAGCGACTGTTCCGCAGCCGCTCCCTCTTCGACCTCCAACCCTCTCTATCCCGGAAGGCCAACGGCCGTGGCCAGCGCCGCCATGGGGGATGGTTCCGGCGAGAACACGTCATAGACGCAGGGCGCTGCGAAGATGGCAAGCGCGAGCATGCCAACGATCAGGCGTTTCATCGATCACTCGTGGGTATTGGCAACGTGTCAGGCAAGCTTCAGCTCAACAGCGATGTTGCCCCGTGTCGCCTTGGAATAGGGGCAGGTCTGGTGAGCTTCGTCGATAAGAACCCGTGCAAGGTCGTAATCGAGCCCCGGAAGGCTGACATTCAGCCTGGCCTGCAGCAGGTAGGCACCGTCAGTCATTCCGAGGTCGACTTCGGCATTGACTGCCGTCGTCGCCGGTAGCGCCACCTTATGTTTGCCCGCGGCAATGCCCAGGGCACCGATAAAGCAAGCGGACCAGCCAGCAGCAAAGAGTTGCTCGGGATTTGTGCCGGGCTTACCGCTGCCCGGAGGCGAAAGCTTTACATTGAGCTGCGCATCGTCACTCAATGCCGCACCGTCGCGTCCGCCGGTGGTATGGGTCCTGCCGGTATAGAGAACCTTTTCGATCTTTGTCATGGAACACTCCTTCGTTCGTTCGGTCGCAGAGCGCGACGTGATTGACGGATGTGTTTTGCCGCATCCACGTATCCGGCATGTTTTCGAAAAGGGTAGAATTGTATCGCAGCGTAGAGGCCACGCTTTGGGCCTTGTCAGGGCAGCGATATCTCCGCAGCGAGCCCGCCACCGGAACGATTGTAGATCCGCACCGCTCCACCAAGCGAGACGGCCAACTGCTGGGCGATAGCCAGTCCTAGTCCCGTGCCCCCCGTGTCCCGGTTACGGGACGTCTCAACGCGGTAGAACGGTTGCATGGCGGACTCCAGCTTGTCGTCGGGGATGCCCGGTCCATGATCCTTGACCACAATGACAACATTCCCCTCACCCGATCGTTCGACACTTACCTCGGCAGAACCGGAAAACTTGAGCGCATTGTCGATGAAATTGCTCAGGATACGTCGCAACGCATGCGGCTTGGTCAGGGCAGTCCCCTGAACGATGCCGGCCACCGAAACCGCCTTTCCGGTGTCTTGATAATCGTAGACGATGCTGTCGATGAAGGATGCCAGATCGATGCGCGCGTTTTTTTCGCCATTACCGTGCGAACTGCGCGCATAGGCAATTCCGTCCTGCACCAGCCGCTCGATTTCGCGCAGATCGTTTACCAGCTTGTCCTTTTCGGGGCTATCGTCCGCCATGTCGGCGCGAAGCCGCATGCGGGTGATCGGCGTCTGCAGGTCATGAGAGATTGCCGCGAGAATCTGCACACGTTCTTCCAGGTAATGGGCGATCCGGTCACGCATGGCATTGAAGGCCCGCGCCGCTTGGGCAACCTCGCTCGGACCATCTTCGTTCAGGGGAGAACCTTGTCTGCCGGGATCGAGTGCATCGGCAGCAGCGGCGAGAGCGCCCAGCGGACGAATTGCAAGGCGCACCGCAAACCAGGTGCAGAGGATGAGCAGAAGCATCTGTGCCGCGAAGACATACGGCAGCCATTCAGCCAAGGGCATCACACCGCGCGGGGTCACATCGATTGTCAGCGGTGAACCATCCGACAGCGTCAAATGCCCCTGCAACCGCATGTGGTCGCCTGGAATGGCTTCGACGCGGATCGCAAACCTGTTGCCAGCCGCCTGCCCTATCCGGTCAGCAATCTCCGCACCGCGCCCCGACAAATCCGGAACACCGGGAAGTCCTGGGCCGAGTACAAGGCGGTAGCTTCCTCGGCTCAGGCGATCGAGCCAATCAGGTCGCTCGTTGGCGGGAAGACGGTCGAGAACAGCGATCGACGTTGCCAGATCGCTCTCCAACGTTCCGAGCATGACGGCCTTGGCCGACATGTAGCGCTCGGCAAAGAGAATGCTGAAGGACAGGCCATAGGCAACCGCCAGTCCCGCAAACAGGATCAGGAACAATCGCGAGCGAAGGGTGCCTGGCCACCAGCCAGACAGAGACTTGTCGCCCATACTCATGTCCTGGGCACCGAGATTTCGACCGGGACAGCAAACACATAGCCTTCGGCCCGCACCGTCTTGATGTAGGTCGGTTCGCGCGCATCATCACCAAGCCGTTGGCGAAGGCGGCTGACCAGAAGGTCGATCGAGCGGTCGAACAGTTCGGCATCGCGGCCCTGCGTCAGGTTTAGGATCTGGTCGCGATTGAGCACGCGTTGCGGATGATCGATGAATACCCGCAGCAGCCGGTATTCGGCGCCACTCAAGGCTATTTCCGTTCCGTCCCGGTCCAGAAGATGCCGACCGACGGTGTCGAGCCGCCAGTCACCGAAGGTCAGCAATTGGCCGGCCTCGCTGATCTGCAGATTGGGCGGCAGCATGCGCGTGCGCCGCAGCACTGCCTTGATGCGGGCAAGGAGTTCTCGCGCCGCAAACGGCTTTGGCAGATAATCGTCGGCGCCCATTTCGAGCCCGATGATGCGGTCCATCTCGTCGTCGCGCGCCGTCAATATGATGACCGGCGTCGCCTTGTGCTTGCCGGCGCGCAGTTCCCGGCACAGCACCAAGCCATCATCCCCCGGCATCATCACGTCAAGCACGATCAGGTCCACCGTGCTGGCTTCCAGAAAACTGCGCATCTGCCGGCCGTCGGCGGCAACCGTCGTTCGAAGACCGTTCTTCTTCAGATAGCTCGATACCAGCTCGCGAATTTCGCGATCGTCATCGACAATCAGAATGTGGTCGACATGCTCCATATCTGGCCTTTCAAACATACGCACACACGCGACATTAGTTCCGTGTGGGCTGCCGCGAGTAAAGCGGTTTCTGGCGGCAGCCTCCGTCATCAGAAATTCGCGACATCTATGATGGCTTGAGCGAATGCCTCTGGCGCTTCCTGCGGCAGATTATGCCCGATACCGGCAACATCTCGGTGCTCGTATCTCCCCGAGAACTTCTTTGCATAGGCCGATGGCTGCGGGTGAGGCGCACCATTGGCATCGCCTTCCATGGTGATCGTCGGAATGGCAATCACCGGCCCCATCGCGAGCAGCTTCTCGAAGGCATCGTACTCCGCTTCCCCTTCTGCGAGGCCAAGCCGCCAGCGATAATTATGGATGGTGATATCGACGTGGTCCGGATTGTCGAGGGCGGCGGCCGATCGATTAAAGGTCGCATCGTCGAATGTCCAGGTGGGCGATGCCGTCCGCCAGATGAGCTTTGCAAACTCGTGCGTGTTGGCGGCATAGCCAAGCCGCCCCCGTTCGGTGGCGAAATAGAACTGATACCACCAGGAGAGTTCCGCGGCCGGAGGAAGCGGCTTGCTGTTGGCGGCCTGGCTGCCGATGAGATAGCCGCTGACGGACACCATCGCCTGGCAGCGATCCGGCCAGAGAGCAGCCATGATGTTGACGGTGCGCGCACCCCAGTCATATCCGCCCAGGATCGCCTTTTCGATGCCGAGTGCATCCATGAAGGCGATCATGTCGGCAGCCAGCGCCGCCTGCTGGCCGTTCCGCGGGGTCTCGTCCGAAAGGAATCGCGTCGTACCGTAGCCACGCAGATAGGGAATAAGCACGCGATAACCGGCATCGGCAAGGATCGGTGCGACATCGACATAGCTATGGATGTCGTATGGCCAGCCGTGAACGAGCAGGACAACGGGACCATCGGCCGGGCCGGCTTCCGCATATCCGATATCGAGTACGCCTGCCTTAATCTGCTTGAGTGCTGCGAACGAAGTGTGCCCTCCTGCCTTGACCGAGGCGGGGGACGCAGCGCGCGTCTGGGCATTGGCGATCGTATTCATGCCCAATTGGGTGGCAGCCACGGTCATGGCGGCGATACCGAAGAATCGGCGGCGCTGGTGGTTGAATTGAGGGGACATCGCTCTCTCCATATCGATTGATCGTGATGTGAAGAAAGCCGGCTGCACGTATCTCGCATGTGTCCCGTCAGGCCCGGAATTGAATGCGGATGTAGCGTCCGGCGCCTTTGATACAGTTCGATACAATTCACACGACCCGCCGGCCGGGCCTGCCAACGATTTGTATCACTCTGTCGTGGATGGGCCGGGTCCTACACT
The DNA here is from genome assembly GCF_001426565.1 of Rhizobium sp. Root482. GTDB lineage: Bacteria > Pseudomonadota > Alphaproteobacteria > Rhizobiales > Rhizobiaceae > Pararhizobium. Next base: position 68,243 of record NZ_LMFA01000006.1, read on the forward strand.
GCGGTACATTTCCGATGGAAGCCAGACACATCCGGGATACGTCGCTCCGAGCAGATTGGCCCTGTTGCTGGTCGAGCCTCATCGCCGTCCAGAACCCGACCAACCGGTTTCAAGGAAACGACGATGACACTTCTCATCATTGCCTATCTCGGAGGGGCGCTGACCATCCTCAGCCCGTGCATCCTTCCCATTCTCCCCTTCGTCTTTGCCCGGGCCGGACAGCCTTTCCTGCGGAGCACGCTGCCCATGCTGATTGGCATGAGCGTCACCTTTGCATTGGTTGCAACGCTTGCAGCGGTCGGTGGCAGTTGGGCGATCCACGCCAATGAATACGGTCGTCTCGCCGCGATCCTGCTGCTCACCGTCTTCGGGATCAGTCTGTTGTCGCCACGCGTTGCGAGCATCATCACAAAACCCGTCGTCGATTTCGGCAACAGGTTGCTGAACGCCTCGGGCAGACCTGGCTCCGTACCGACCGCCACAAGCTCCTTTATCCTCGGCGTTGCAACGGGGCTCCTTTGGGCGCCCTGCGCCGGGCCTATCCTTGGCCTTCTGCTGACAGGTGCGGCCCTAAATGGCGCCAACCTCCAGACGACGTTTCTACTCATCGCCTATGCTGCTGGTGCAGCGACATCGCTTGCCATTGCCCTTCTTGTCGGGGGTAAGATCTTCGCCGGCATGAAACGGTCGCTCGGCGTCAGCGAGCGTATTCGACAGGTGCTGGGAGCAGCGGTTCTGGCTGGCGTTGCAGTCATAGCGCTTGGCCTCGACACCGGTCTCCTTGCACGGCTTTCCTATGCCAGCACGGCCGCATTCGAGCAGGTCGTCCTTGACCAACTGCACGAGAAGCCGGCCGCTGAACTATCCGCCGAGATGGTGAGCAATGACGCCACGGCTGCCGTCATCGATCCAGATCGGCCGTTCCGGAGCAACCTTCCCGTGGAGGGTCGCGCACCGTCGTTGAATGGTGCCGTCGAGTGGCTGAACTCGTCGCCGCTTACCACGGAACAGCTTCGCGGCAAGGTCGTCCTCGTCGATTTCTGGACCTATTCCTGCATCAACTGCATACGAACCGTCCCCTACGTCCGCGCCTGGGCCGAAAAATACAAGGATCAGGGTCTCGTCGCTATCGGCGTGCATGCCCCGGAATTCGCCTTCGAAAAGAAGATCGACAACGTCAAAAAGGCGATCGAGGATTTCAGGATCGGTTATCCTGTTGCGATCGACAACGACTACAAGATCTGGCGCGCTTTCGAGAATAGCTACTGGCCGGCACACTACCTGATCGATGCAAAGGGACAGATTCGCTACCATCATTTCGGCGAAGGCAACTACCGCCAGACCGAGCAGGCGATCCAGGATCTGCTGCGCGAAGCTGGCAACGAGATGGCGACGACCACAACGGTGACGCCCGATGCCAAGGGTGCCGAGGCGAGCCCCGATCTCGAGAACATCCGCTCCGGCGAGAGCTATCTCGGCTTCAAACGGGCCGTGGGCTTCGTCTCTCCGGAAGGCCTGCTTGCCGACACCGCCAACGCATATTCTGTCTCGCAACCGGGCCTGAATGAATGGGGCCTCTCCGGGACCTGGACGGTTGGCGCCGAACGCGCCGTGCTGGACCAGCCGGACGGCAGCATTGTCTACCGCTTCAGCGCCCGCGACCTGCATCTGGTCCTCGGACCCGGCGCTGCCGACAAACCTGTTCGCTTCCAGGTGACGATCAACGGGAAGGCACCCGGGTCCAATCATGGCGCGGATACTGATGCTGACGGCCACGGCACCATAACCTCCACAAAGCTCTACCAACTCGTTCGCCAGTCCGGCGACGTGGAGGAACGGACGTTTGAAATCCGCTTCCTCGATTCAGGCGTCGAAGCCTACGCCTTCACCTTCTGCTGAGCCCCTCTCTTCTCACCCCCCACGACAACAGGAGTAAAACGCATGAACCGACATACCATCTCGATCCTCGCACTCGCCTTCGCCACCAGCATCATCGCCTTTTCGGCGCAGGCCGCGGAAGTCAAAAACATCGTCATCGTCCATGGCGCACTTGCCGACGGTTCGGGCTGGCGCAACGCATCCGATATCCTCGTCAAGCGCGGGTTCAATGTCACGATCGTGCAGCAGCCGATGACGTCGCTCGCCGACGATATCGCTGCCACCAACCGGGTGCTCGATCTGCAGGACGGCCCGACGCTTCTCGTCGGTCACAGCTATGGCGGCATGGTGATTACCGAAGCTGGCCACAATCCCGTTGTCGCTGGTCTCGTGTATGTCGCGGCGTTTCAGCCGGACCAGGGTGAAAGCCTCCTCAGCCTCGCAAGTTCGAAGCCTGCTGGCGGCATGAATATCCGCGAGACAAAGGACGGGAAATATCTCTATCTCGACCCCGCCGCATTCGCGAACGACTTCGCCGCGGACCTACCGAAAGACGACGCCGCGTTTCTGGCAAGGTCGCAGGTCTTCGCCTCGAAAGAAGCCTTCTCGGCCAAGATAGAGAATCCCGCTTGGAAGACGAAACGCAGCTGGTCCATTGTTGCGACCGAAGACAGATCCATTAATCCTGAACTGGAACGTGAGATGGCGAAACGTGCCAGCAGCAGCGTGACCCAGATCAAATCCAGCCATGCCGTCTTCGCCTCGCATCCCGAAAAGGTTGCTGACGTCATTGAGAAGGCGGCGAAGGCACTCTAGCGCGGGCAAAAAGTGGCGATCCGGCAACCTGGATCGCCACTGAATTCTTCGCCTTGATGGGATCAGAACCGTCGACAACTTAACCTGGTTTAGCTAAGTCGCTGGTTTGTTTGAAAGTCTTTTGGCATAAGCCGCTATTATGGAACGACTAGCATCGGCGCTTGAAGCCGTCTCGCGCTACCTGTTGGATCCAGTGTTGCTATCGGCGGAACTTGGCACAAGCGGAATTTGCAGCGGATGGCGTGAAGCGCTATATTCGAGACAAGGAAAGAAGATCTACGATGCTTTTGAAGAAGTACCGCGAAAACAAGGAAGCCCTGAAGCAGATTGGCCGGGAAGCTCTTGCCGAGAGCCGTCGCATGGGTTTGTCGATCTCTGCCAAGGACAAGCAGAACGAAGCAAAGGATCGATCGACAACCGAGTGCAAGGATCGCGTCCCGGCGACGGTGAGGTAGCAGTCGCTTCATGCCGGAATTGTCATGCATCCTCCTCGCAGGGCCGAATGGCTCCGGCAAGTCTTCCGCGTTCGCGAAGCTCGATCTCGAAGGTGTCTGGATCAACGCAGATGAAATCGCCAAGGCGATACCCTCGGACCACGATGGCAGATCGACCGACATGCAGGCTGGCAAAGCTGCACTCCTGAAAATTGCCGAGATGATCGAAGCCCGGCAAAGCTTTATTTTCGAGACGACACTGAGCAGCATGCACTACGGAAGAGGTCAACAAGGAGCTGGAGGAACATTCCAGTCGGATCCTTCGAAGCGTTTCGAGATGCAATCCAAAGCCTGCTGGCATAAAATGACAGCGGTATGTTCGAACTGATCAAACTGCTCGATACCGTGTATCGGACCCTATCGGCCCGATCTCGAAGCCTTCCCGCTTCAATTGTCGCCAGACCTTACGAACGCCATAGACCCGGAAGTTCTGGTCGAGGACACGACGTATCTCGATCTTCAGGCTGATATCGCTGCGGGCGCGGATCGACAGGCGATCCACATCCAATCGCTTGGCGACGTTCTCGTAGTAGGTTGACGGGGCAATCGGCAGCAGTCTGCAGATCGGCTCGACCCGGAACACTCCGCGGCGTTCGTCGATGAACGAGATCATCGTTTGGAGGGGCGGCCGAGCTCCACCTGGGCAAAATATGCCGACGCCTTACGAAGAATCTCGTTGGTCTGTCGAAGCTCCCGGTTCTCCCGCTCAAGAGGCTTGATCTTCTCGGCCATATCGCTCGGCAGACCTGCTCGTTTGCCGCTGTCGACTTCGGCCTTCTTGACCCATTCATTGAGCGTCTGCGCCGTGCAGCCGATCTTGGCGGCGATTGAAGACACTGCCGCCCATCGCGAGGAATGCTCGCCTTCGTGATCCAAAACCATCCGCACGGCTCGGGCGCGGACTTCAGGAGAGAATTTGTTCGTCGCCTTGCTCATATCGGCTCCACTTTCTCAGAAGTTGGAACCTCCGGCAAACTCGGGGCGGTTCACTATTCGGGCTTGGCTAATCTGGGGGCGGCACGCGTGACCAAGTCGTCGCGCGGAACCTGCACCGAAAACATGTCAAACTGTCTCGCTCCTAGGGGCCGATTTTCCTAGTGCGCCTAAAGCCTTTGCGCCCCAACCAAGCCCATGCAGCCGCAACGTGGCCACCACCTCATCAGCCTGAAGCATATCTCCATCCTGAATCGTTCGCGACAATGCAGAATCCGCTGAAACGTCAATCTTCATCCATCCGGGTTGGCAAAATCCGTGAGCGGGATCAGACAGACATGTCTCTATTTGCAAGTTTCAGGCATGGGATGGCGAAACGCACGTAGTAAGCAGACGAAGTAGGGCCCTTGAACTCCTCATCAGATAATGGTTGAGTTCGGATATTGCTACAGTCGGTCAATATCCAACTTAAGGGCCAATCAATGATTACGGGTCCCCAGTGCCGTGCGGCAAGAGCACTTGTCGAAGTTTCTCGAGCCAAACTGGCTCTTCGTTCGCACGTCGATGAATCCATTGTTGAGAAATTCGAGCGCATGATCGACAGTCCGGAACCGGACGTGATAGCGGCGCTTGCGGAGGCGTTACAAGACCTAGGCGCCGTCTTCATCGAGGAGAATGGCGGTGGCATCGGCGTTCGGCTCAAATTTAATAGTTCGGATGCAAAGCGGATCGCTCGCCTCGAGGGAGAAGGCGGCATCGTCGCGAACGATAGGGTTCCCTGATAAATCACACTCCAAAACCTCTACGCTGCGACGACTTCGCCCAACTGGACGAGGCGGCAATGTCGGTGTAGTTGGAGACGCCCGCTGCGATTTCGGCGCGATGGGAGCGCCTCCTGAAATGTCTCCAGGCTCTGCGAGTAGATGTTGCACGCTGAAACGAATTCCGGCGCGCTTCCAGTTCCTGACCGCCGAGGCCGTTGCCGATGTCGTGGCGCATACAGGCGTCGCCGACGCCGCTCCCGGATCAATGGCAGCCGAGGCAAACGCGTCGGGTGCAGGACCATCGTCTCGACGTTGGCCCTGCACCCGACCGACCATCTTAAAGCGCAAATACCCTGTCGCGATAGTCCGTCACCGAGCGAGGCGAAAGCGTTCCCGTGGCGCGAGTTAGGTTACCATACAGCGGCAGGCACTTCTTTGATCAAGTTTGCTTCACGCTGATACACCTCCCCCAGATACCGCCCCGGGTTGAAGCGGATATCTGTGCAGTCTCCCATCTAAGGCAAAACGCGACGCATTGCCCGCAAGATAAATATGGTGCACGGCGTCGGCGCGGCCGCTGATGAGGCTGATGTCATCGCGACGCCATCGCCACGGCAGGGCGTCTAGCCGCTCTTCGAATTTAACCGATGCTGTCGCGGACCAAAAGGCGGCGATCCCGTCCGGTGCAAGTCGGCGATAGACGGCGTTAAGTCCGCTCTCGCCGTAGATCGCGTCATTCGTTTCGCGCACGGTGTATTCGGGGCCGTTGTCGGTATCCATGAGAATTATGTCATAGTCGCTGCCGTTCCGCTCAAGAAGGCGCTGGACGTTGACCACGCGGAGATTGACCCGACTGTCGCGCAACGGATGACCAGCCAGATGGCCAATATGCTGCCGGTTCCAGTCGACGATCTCCGGCACAAGTTCGCAAACGGTCACTTCAGTATCGCCACTGATCCAGTCGAGGGTCGCGCGTAGTGTGAAGCCCATGCCTAGGCCTGCGATTAGTACGCGACGCACAGATTGTCCATGAAGCCGAAGGGTTCGTTCCGCCAGGAGGGTTTCCGATCGGTGATTGATGTTAGACATGAGTTCCAGTCCGTTGAAGCGTATCTCGTAGAGATCGCCCTTTCGACGCAGGGTGATCTCGTCGCCGGCGGAGTTCGAGGCCCGGGCGAGTTCAGTCCATAGAGTCATATCGTTTCCTTGCGTTCTTTCATCGGCGCACGCGTCTGCGGCGACCGTCAATCCACAATCGGCTGGTCTTCCGGGCTGTCGCTGCTCAGGTGCGCGGCAACCCGTTGCCATGGCTGGCAACACGAACCCGAAGCGAAGTGGGGCAGCTTAGCGCGCTGCCGCGGGCATGAAGAAGGCTACGAATGAGTCCCGGCGCGCCTGATGTCCGAACCGCCTGCAAGACGGCAGGATCGGAGACAACCCGACTTGCCAGCGAAGAGAACCTGACGAAGTCGCCAACCCTATGCCGAGGCCATATCAATGCCAGAACCACATCGACGCGGAGGTGGTCCGGGGCGTCGAATTCGACAGGGGTTGCAAGGCTTATGAGCGAGAGGGCTGGTCGAGGGCACTCCCATGGTACGGCATGCGGCATAGCAACCCCCTTGCCGAGGGCGGTGGAGCCCAGCGCCTCTCTACCCGAGAGCGCGGCTCTTGCGTCCCCATAGGCCATGTCGACAGTTTCGGCGAGCCGGTCGGCGGCAAGAGCGATTGCTGCATCCTTGTGTGGCGCGATGGCTGAGAGCGATATGTCCATTGTGAGGAAATGTTCGTGAGTGTCCAAAATACTCTCCAACGGCATCCGATAGGCGCCCGAACGGTCTTGCAAAGATGAACAGCTTGATTTTGATCTGAAATCAAATCACGACGAATGCAGTAATCATCAAAGAAAGGAGACCAACTGCCACGATCGTCCTGGTCACCATGTCCATGTATTTTCTCCTTGTCCGAAACTAGCGAGCGCCCGGAAACGGGAAGCCACAAGCAATCTGTCGGCGTTCTAGGAAACAAGACGTGCGGCGACGCGTGTAATCTCATTCCGCGAAATGCCGATGTCTTCCAGCTGCCTGTCGTCGAGTTGATGAAGCGCGGCCGCTGCCCGGCGGTATTGCCAACGCCCAACGGCGCGTAGAACGAGACCTGCCAAAGTCGTGCGAATGCCGAGCGCGAGACGCGATGCGGGAACGGTCGTTGACGGGTTGAATTCAGACATGATTGTTGCTCCATTCAAAGAGTTCACTTGCGCCGCACGAAGGATGCGCAGCGACGCGCATAGCAACTGCTACGTTCACTGCGAGCGCGCTGTCGATCTGCATGATTGTCTTTGAACCCCGACGCGGCGAACATGTGCGTTCAAGCCGCTCGGGGCTAGGAGCGGGTCAGGGATGGCGCTGGAAAAGCCGCCGTAACAGCTAATCCCACTTTCTTAAGAAGGAAGTTTAACATGTGGAGTATCTAATGTTTTTAGGAGGCCGTTTCAAGCGTATGAGCCCGAGTGCGACCTCTTGACGCCACTTAGGCCATGTTGACAAAGTGCGGCAGCCAAACCCTTGCTGCGGCTAGCGCAAGGAAGGCTTCGAAGGATTTTCGGGTCTTGTCGTAGCGGGTTGCAATGCGACGAAACTGTTTAAGTCTATTGAACATCCATCCTTGTAAGAGGCGCTCTTCGGAAGCGACGCAAGCGCGCTGTACGATTGGGTTGAACGTCAGGCAGCCTGGTCTGATCTGCCGTTCATCGTGCTTACCAGTCGACAGGATCAACCCGGCATAGTCGAGTGCCCATGACGCCGTTTAAATTTGCTTCTGCGAGAGGTTCGCGGTTCTGTCGGTGACCTATCTTCGGCAGAACCCTGGAGCAGCGCAGGCAAGAAAATGCGTTCTCGCCTATCCGCTTGCTTGGTCGCGGATACGGGATCGATGCGGCGATCGAGTTGTTTACGCAGTTAATATTCGTTCGAGCGTTACTTCTGCTCATGCCGACGCAGAAATCCGTGAACGGGCCCGCGCTCGCCGACGCCATTGGCCGGGCGCAGAAGCCTTACTTGGCTAGCGCCTTGATATGGCTCATCCAAGAGTTTTTGGCGCCATAAGCAGCAAAAAGTGAACCATGCAGCCCGCGAACGCCACGTTCCCGACGTCGTTGCCCCACGCGTGGCCGCCCGGAGCCGCGCTCCACCTCCGATCGCGTGCCTTTGAAAGCATCTTGCGGTTGCCGCGCGAAGGTTGAAAGCTAACCGATTGCTCGGTCCCTCGAGCGAATAGGGTTACGCGCGGTCGTAGGTGAATGACGTCAGCAGGGTGGTCACGAAATTGCTCGCCCGTTCTTTAACGAGCATTTCCGTCCATTCATCGGTGCCACGAAGCCTCAGGTCCGTATAGATGCTATCGACTGCGGCTTCCTCAATCCGCTTGATATGCGCCTTGAAGGCTGCCTCGCCGCCAACTTGATACATATCACGGATGACCATGCGCAGGATTTCCTGCATCGCGATTTGCCAGGATGTGTTGATCGACTGAATTTCGTTGGTATCCGGTGCCATGTCGGCTCCTATGGTGTGTGCTTTCGCAGTGTGGAGGTAGCAGATGGTCCGCGCGGACACTCAAGGCTAAGCTTGTCTCGCCTTGCGCTGTGCGTAGCGCCGGTCGCGCTCGGCCTTTCGCGCCGCCTCATCTTCGATCACGCGCGCTATACGGGCTTTCTCGGCGCCTTCCCGAGCTTCAGTTTCGGCCAGCACTTCGGCCTCCGCGGCGGCTCGGCGTTCTGCCGCCAGGTTCTCGGCTCGCGCGCGCTCCTCGTGCTTTATCCTGTCCCGTTCAACGCGTCGTTCCTCACGTCCCTGCGCAAGGGCCGCGCGTTCTTCCTGCCTTGCCACTTTACCTGGTTCGGCCGCAGTCTGTGCCGCACGGTAGGCGTGGAGAAGAGAAATCTTTGCGTCTTTGGATGCTACCCGACGGTCAGAGAGCTCGTTTTTTCTGTCGTTCTTCAAATCGTCATCCTGATAATCGGTTCTGCGCTTTGGTCAGCGCGGTATGGCCCGTTGGCAATTGGCGCCGATTTGGCCGTGTCTGTCGGCCATATCCTTCGCCCGACGCACCTCCCAACCTGAGCGTTTTGGCGTCGTGGCGCCCGGCCTCAGCTTCCATCCAGCTCGTCAACAGCGTTATTCGTTGCAAAGAGCTGCGGCTGGATATTGCTGAGCGCGAACTCAGCCCGTTCGCGTAAACTATGTGTTTCGGCCATCGAAGCTCCTAATGGCTTCGACCGGCGGCCCGAAACGAAAAAAGCCAGGCAGGCGCCTGGCTTAAATTAGTCGCGCTCCCAGCAGTGCCAGTACATCCGTGGACAAAGGGAAGCAGATATCAATCAAGCGGACTGAAGATTGCAGGCCGACATCTTGCCTGACTTGTTGTCGCGCTCCAGATCGTAGCCGAGCTTCTGGCCTTCGACGATTTCGCGCATTCCAGCACGTTCCACAGCGGAGATGTGAACGAACGCATCAGCACCGCCATTGTCGGGCTGAATGAAGCCGAAGCCTTTGGTGGAATTAAACCATTTTACTGTGCCTGTGGTCATTGTGATGAACCCTTTCAAAGCAAGATTAATCGGCCGCAGAACAGAGGCTCCGCGGGTCGTCGTAACGATTGATTTTGAAAGGGAAGTTCGTCAGGCGCGGTGCTAATCGCGCGGCAACCAAAGTTCAGCAAGCAAAAGATCGATAAACCTTCGATAGAGGAAATGGCCCGATAAGTCAACTTTTAGTTTTGACGCCGTGGATAGGATATGACCTCCTCGTCGAAAACACATGCAACGATCGTGATCTAACACAGATTGCCACAACTGCTTCGTAAAATGCCAAGTGATCAAGATCCTGAACGTACCCAAGCGCCATCTCCGGCCGAGTGTTCTGCCCCGCCGAGCCCCACGCCCCTCACCGGAATTCGGCAATTGGTTGGAACGTCAGCCTCGCTGAGCTTATTCGGGTTATTGGCCGACTAAGCTGTTTGATCAGTTGGAACGCTAGATCGAGACGACCATATCTCGCATCGCGCCTATCACGACCGACGGGACGTAGGGTTTACTAAAGAATCGACCCTCGACAGGAAGGGTATCGTCCCTCATATGACGATGACCCGAGGTGACGATTATCTTGATGGGAGGCCATCTGTCCCGGACCGCGGCTGCGAGCTTCAGTCCGTCCATGCTGCCAGGCATGTCAATATCCGTGAACATCAACCGGATGTCGGAACGGGCGTTGAGAATGGCGATTGCGTCATCGGCGTTAGACGCCTCAAATACCTTGAAGCCCTCGTCTTCCAAGATCTGCGCGATATCAAGACGAAGAAGAACTTCGTCCTCCACGACGAGAACCGCTATGCCGTTGTAGCCCATCCGCAGAAGCTCCATCGTGGTTCATTTGCAAGGCCGCCTATATTATAAGACGAGGACTCAGCTAACGCGCTTGGCGCAACAATGATCCATCGCCTATTTATGCTATGTTTTGGTGGCTTTGATCGGATAGGGTCACGCGCACCCAGGAATTTTGCGCTACGGTAACGCTCATCCTTGTTGAAGCCGCATAAGCGGAGTGGCGACGTGGCATTGGAGGCCGTCGGGATTGAAGCTTATCTCGGGTTTAGACCCGAACAGGGATCCAAGCGCGGAGCGAACATATTTGGTGCCGTAGCCCTGGCGCGTCGGTTCCACTACCGTAGGACCATCGGCTTCTACCCAGTGCAACGAGAACACGGTTGGAGCTTCTTCTGAGAGGGACCAGGCGACTTCGACACTGCCCTCCTTTTGCGACAGCGCACCATACTTGATGGCATTCGTCGTCAACTCGTGAAGACAAAGAGCGATCGTGGTAGCGGAGGCTCGACTGATTACGACGTCAGGGCCGTGCACCCTGATGCGGCTTGGCCCATCGCCGTTGTAAGGGGCTATCGTCAGATTGACGACAGATGATAGCGAGACCGCTTCTCCGCCCGCCTCGAAAACGGCCGTATGGACATTCGAAAGAGCGTGAAGCCGGCCTGTGAAGTCTGTGGCGAGCTCTTCGACCGTTGACGTTCCACGCCGTGTCATCTGGAAAATCGAGGCCACACTGGCAAGGATATTCTTTATGCGGTGATTGAGTTCCAGTCGCAGTTCGACCTCACGGTCGATGGCGTCGCGCACCTGTTTCTGACGCAAGCGCACTAGCAGGTTAGTCTGGATGCTATTGATCAGTTCCAGTTGTGCTATCGGACGCGTGTGGAACAGGAGCCGGGCACCCGGCCAGGACCGCTCGAGTCGAGCGCGAATTCGCGCAACAGGCGCTGCTCGTTCGAGGAGAACGAGGATAGGGACTTCCGACCAATCCGGCTGGGCCAAGAGATGTTTTCCGATAGCAGCAACGACCGATGGACTGAGCGCCTCGTGGGTAATAACGATTACGCCCGGAGATACCGACAAGTGATGGACCAGATCGTCGTTGGCCTGACTAAAATTTTTGACAGCTACCTTTTGCTCACGCAAGGACGCCGCGATATAGTCGGCGTCCTTGCGAAACGGAGCAAGTACGAGCACCCAATCCAGCTCGCTTTCGCCCGCAACCTCGTTCATTTCGGATCGGGAAGCGGATTGTAGGAAACCACACTGACGCTACCACTCTCGATCAGCAATTCCTGAATATTGAGGTCGTGTGGCCCGTGACGCTTTTTGACGACGGTAATACTGCGACGTAGACGCCCTTCATGTTCCATGATCCGCAGCAGGAGCACGGTGTCACCAAGGAAACTGACATCGACATCGATACCCACGTTTTGACCAATGAGACCGTGCTGGGCGACGATCAGCATGGTCAGCACGCCGGACCGGGCCAGGAATTTGAGCAGGGACTGAATATCGCGAACTGCCTTTTCGCGGTGGGGTAGCGAGTTCAGGTAACCGGTTAGGCTGTCGATAACGACCACGCGCACCTTGTTCTGCGTCACCGCGTCCTGAACGATCTGGCCGAACTCGCCCGGCGAGATTTCATTCGGGTTGAAGTCACGCAGGATAAGCTTGCCGTCCTTGTGAAATTGCCGCAGCTGCATTCCCAAACCTTCCGACCGCCGGAAGAATGTCTCCAGCCGTTCCTCAAAGAGGAAGAGCGCGACACTCTCGCCGCGTTCCAGTGCTGCGGTGGCATAAAGCGATGACATGGTCGATTTACCCGTACCCGACTGGCCTATGACCAGTGTCGTGGTCCCGGCTTCCTGGCCACCGCCGAACATGTCGTCAAGCGCCGCAACGCCGGACTTGATCAGTTCCGGCTTGGTCGTTTCCAACGCCGTGCTTGGCATGATGCGAGGGAAGACGACAACGCCCTCGCCCTCGCGGATAGCCATGTCGTGATACCCGTCGGCGACGGGAACACCGCGCATCTTCGATACCTCAACGCGACGACGGACCCCGCCATATTCTTCCAGTGACTTGTCGAAGCGAATGACTCCATGGGCCAATCCTTCGACTTCCTCGCCGCTGCGATCATAGCCGGGTGTCTGGGTGTCCAGAAGCAGCGCAACAACGTTACGCTTGGCAAGAAAGGATTTAAAGCCGATCAATTCACGCCGAAATCGCGGCGAATCGCCGGTGATCAGGCGGATTTCCAAGAGTGAATCATAAACCAGGCGGCGCGGCTTGTATTCTTCGATCGCGGCTTCGATCGCCTTCCGAGTTTCGTCGAGCCGCAAGTCTGCCGTCAGGAATATGCTCTGATCATCGGCTTCGCTGACTAAACCGGAGGTCGTCAACTCCTCGACCCGGATGCCGTCCAGCGTCCATCCATGTGAAACAGCGATCGCTTCAAGCTCTGCAGCGGTCTGCGAAAGCGTCACGTAGATGCAGCTTTCGCCTGCCTCCACACCGGCGCGGAGGAACTGCAGTGCTGCCGTCGTCTTGCCGGACCCCGGTGCGCCTTGCAGCATATAGAGATTGGATGCCGGCAGGCCACCGCGCAGGATCTCGTTCAGTCCTGTGATGCCCGTGCTGACTACTGCTGGCGCTTTGCGTCTTGGCATATCTCATCTTTCATAAAAATCGTTGGCGTTCGATCAGCAGAAATACGCGCATCATCACCGAAAGATGCCCCCGCCGTTATATTGGGGTTTATCAAAACATCAATGACCCCGTCGGATGGCGCCGCGTGAACATCATTGCTTTACCTGTCAATCGGCGCGGAACATTGACCCCTTATCGGCGTCCAATTTTGGCTCTGACTCAGTTTTGATGCAGTTGTAACGATGCTGCTTTGCTGGTTTCCACAAGGAATCAGATTGATGAGCACCAACTTTCGCCCCTCTGATTTGGTACCGGCTGGTTTCATCGCCGAACGCATCACCCACATTGACGATGAGACCTGCATCTTGCTTTCCCGAGCCGGCGCTACCGCGTCATGTCCGGCATGCGGACGAATGTCGCGAACGGTTCGAAGTCGCTATTGCCGCCAGGTCGCGGACCTCCCCCTGTCGGGGAGGCGAGTCAGGCTTCTCGTGCGCACGCGGAGGTTCACCTGTGACGCGGTGCTCTGCGGCAGGCAGATATTCGCCGAGCGGTTCGGCGATGTGTTACCTCCCTACGCCAGACGAACCGGGCGTCTCGAGCATCTTGTCCACCATCTGGCCCTCGCGCTTGGAGGACGCCCGGCGGCGCGTTTTGCACAGCGGCTCATGCTTCCCGTCAGCAACGACACCTTGCTCCGCGTCATCCGCAGGCGAGGATTGCCGCCGTCGATCCCGCCCTCGGTGATTGGCATCGACGCCAAGCACCTGGTAGCTTGTTGGCCCAATCCGCCGAAAGACATCGCGGCCGCGGCTGGAATAACACTGCGTCAGCTTCAGTGGTTTACCACGGAACGGGCCAGCCTCGACGGATCCGCCCGATACGACCTGACACGCCTGCTGGGTATCGAATACGACGAGCGCATGGGCGGTTACACGCCTAAAGGCCCTTATGTTCTGATCGCCAGGAAAGCCCAGGCGATCGAAGCGATCTATCAGGAGATTTCCGGGGGCGGTGATGCCTGTCCCTGCGAACTCGTTCCGGCGCAGGGACAGGCCGACCCGAGCTGGAGATACGTGCTCATCAATGCGCATAGTACACCGCCGACCATTGTCATGGCGCCTCGCGGCGAGGCGATCACGGAACGCCTTTCAGACCTGCTAATGAACTACGAGGGCATCCAGCAGGTTTCTCCGGCTCTTTACCGGGATGTGGTCACCACATGCGCCCGAGCCTGCCAGACACCTAAGGCCAATAGCCGGGAGATGACGGAATTCGCGAAACGCTACGAAAGCCATTGGACCGATTGCGCTTGGCTTCCAGATTAAGCTTTCTGGTACTGCGTGAACCCTGATGTCTGATCGTGTTCGAACATACCGGCCTGGATTCTTTGCACGCCTACTTCCCCAGGGAAAGTGGAAGGTGACACTTCGACCCTTATTGCCGGCAACCATACAAATTAATCAGAATGGAGCCAACAACCTTGCGTGCCTGGATGTTGCCGCGATTTCCGTCAGCAAGGCGTTGCTCTGGCATTCCGTCGAAGTCCGGTCTCGCAGTCAGATCCACAGCCTGCCCTGTCTTGGAGAAGACGCCGCAACCCGACTGGCGGCCGATCTCCATAGCTTCGTCAACAGCCACCTCTTCGACCTGATCGGCTCCGATCCTGCGCGTCTAAACGATGTGGATGCGAAGCTGATGGGTATCGTGGAGGGCCAACGCCAATATCTCGCCCATGCCGATCTCGCGCGGGCTATTGCCGGTGTGGATGGTGAAGCCGCCGCAGCGCTCTCGCACCCTCTGTTCGATCCGGAATTGATGCCGGCCAACCTTAAAGCGACGCTTCCCAGATCACTCGCCTTCATCACCGATCCCGATGTCCGCCACAAATATAACGATGCGTTCGTTTCCAGCGAACTTTCGAGATACCGATCGTTCTTCGACGACCTGGACCGCCGGTCGTTGTCCGACCAGCAGCGCGAGGCTTGCATTCGACTGGAGGACAACAATCTTCTCGTTGCATCGGCCGGCTCGGGCAAGTCCGCCACCATGGTCGGCAAGGTCGCCTATGTCCTCGACAAACAGCTCTACCGCCCTGAAGAGATTCTGGTGCTCGCCTTCAACAAGAGCGCGGCCGATGAGCTGATGGAACGGATAGCCCAACAGCTTTCGGTCGACACCAAAAATCTCGAACGCAAGGTGACCACGTTTCATGCGCTCGGTCGCGGTATTATCGAAGAGGTCGAAGGCCGCCCGCCCCAGTTGGCAGATTGGGTGGAACACCCTGCCGGCGAAGCCAGGCTGATCGAACAGATCATCGACGAGCTGCTGCGATCGGACGCCCGTGCCGAACACAAGATGGCCGGCTATCGCAAGGCGGAAATGGGACGTGTTCCAGACGACGTCTGCGCAAGCGCGCGATGGATCGCTGCTCACAGCCTTACAGGCAGAAATCGCGAAGCGAGGCATTGCGCTCGAACAAAAAAGTTACGCGGCCATCGTCAAGGCTCTCGAACCGGTGGTCATCAAGCACTATCACAAGCTGATTGCGGTCTGCATCAAGCACATCCGCGCCAGCCATCTGGCCCTCGACATGCTCCTCGAGCGCGCCAAATCCCTCCACGACCGAACACGCGCCCGGGAATTTGCCGAGGCGATCTGGAAGATTACACAAACCTATTCCCGGAAACTGGAAGTAGCTAACCGCATCGACTTCGACTCGATGATCGCCAACGCCACACGGCTCGTGGAGACCGGGCAATACAGCGGCTCGATTCGTTTCTGGGCGGGATTTCGGGGCAATGGCGGAGCGATGGACGCGAAAAGCTCAAGGTGATGGTGCTGTGGCGCTATAATCAGCTCGATCCGTTCAGGGATACACTGCCAAAATTCGAGCATATCGAGGTTTCGGGTCTGTCGTTCCATCGCGCCAAGGGTCTTGAGGCCGACTACACGATCCTGCTCGATGTCAGCGAAGGCGACTACGGGGTGCCGAGCCGGATCGAGGACGACGAACTGCTCAATCTTGTCATGCCGCGACCGGAAACCTTCGAGTTCGCCGAGGAGCGTCGCCTGTTCTATGTCGCACTGACCAGCGCAACCCGGGGCGTGTTCCTGCTGACAAACAGCCGGGAGCCTTCGCGATATATCCGTGAGCTCTCGGAGATAGCCGGCGATAGTCTACGATTTGAAACCATCGATGGCGATCCCCTGCATCAATGTCCCAAATGCCGTATAGGCCAGTTGATCGAGAGGAAAGGCCGCGATAACAGCAAATTTCTGGGGTGCAATCAGTTTCCTGAATGTGATCACACGGAAAAGCAGCACGGAACCGTTTGAGGCGACACGACCCTGGATCACATCCGCGAGTTATCTTTTGCGCAATCTGGGTGCGGGAATGGCCAGAGAATCGCTAGAGGCTATGATAACAACAAGGCTACACGCAGCAATCAGAATGGAATTACACCAGCACGGAAAGAGCCAAGTACGTCGTCCCGCTCGACAAATTCTCGGCCATATTCGACCTCCCAATCAGGAAAGACGTCGCTGAAAAGCTTATCTGACAGAGTACCTATGATTGGCTTATGCCCAGCGAACTGATGAGCCGTGAGATCATAGTGGAGCTGCCCAACCGTCACCCAGAAATGGTGCTCGTAAACATCAAGCTTTGTCCCTTTGACAATCTTGACGCTATCGAGGCGATACTTTTCTTCCAGCAGATAGGTTCGGATTAACGAAACGCTTTCGCAGCAATTTCGGGGATACGAATGACTAAAAGGAAACCGGAAGAATTCTTCGTAAGCGTTCGCCTCAAGGAACTTAAGAAGTTTTTGGGCAGATCGATCAATGTCAGCCCTGTTAGTGTCGCTGAACGTTATGATTTCGGTCAAATCAGAACCCTTGCGGTATGCCATCAATATATCCGTCAAAGACATATTCGTTCAGGAATTGCCGCCGCCACAGAAAAGTGCGGTCCACGGCGCTCAGCTCAGCTTCGTTGCAAATATCGCTCCAAGCGGAGCGAACATCACTGACCTGTATATTGATGAGGCTTCTTGCTTCAGCATCGGTGAGGAGAAAGGACGAGGCTGACAGTCGGCAATTCTCCAGCAAGCTGCGACGGTCGTCCCCGCGAATGAGCATGGCTTGGCTCGCCTGCCGTCCGGTTCGCCCCTGAGGGCAAATGTCGTAAGCAGGTGTCAGCGCCAGATACACGCCATCCCAGAAGGCAGCATGGTTGCGCGCGTGATCGTCTGTGTTGCCAACCAGGACGTTGAATACCATCCGGGCGAACAACTCTCGCAAGGTCGCTTGCGGATCAGAGAAACGTGCGCGAACGATCTCAGCCAGGTCAACATAGCTTGCATAACGCGCCTGCATCTCACCCAGTCCGAACATGGTGAGCGCCGAAACCATGGCGCGACGGGCCCATCCATGCTCGCCGCGCTCGCGATCGAAGCGGCGAACCAGGAGCACATCTTTGCCGCTTGCCTTGGTTAGCCGCACCGGAGCAACGTTCAGACCCACTGATACCGCAAGCCGCATTGCGATATACTCAGCCTTCACGACCGCATAGGTATCATTTGAAGCCGAGAATTTGGCGATCAATTTGTCAGCGCCATCTTCGATCAGCGCCTTCGGGCGAGCACCACCGATCGAGCTTCCGTGAAACAGCGCTTTCTCCAAGACCGGTGGAATTGGCTCTCCCCGCTCCACACGACCGGCCGCCTCGAGCAACTCCTCAAGCGTAGCATTTTCCTGCTCGCGTGGTTGGTATCGGTCGGCTGATGTCTGGAAGTCGAGTGCACCTATTCTATCCGAGCCAGAATGGAGCATGAAGGTCAGTTCATCGAACTCGACGGCGTTTGCAGCATCTCCACGCAAACCGGTCAAACGGTTGATGATGACGCGACGCCCCCATGCGTCTGGCGCTCCGTCGCGCAGGCAGCCCGCCATATCAAGTGGGGCATTCGGGGGGATGTTTCCACGCTCTAGCGGAAGTTCCGGGAGAAAGATCGGCACAGCGTCACGGCGATCCAGATAGGAGC
Source organism: Rhizobium sp. Root482 (assembly GCF_001426565.1). Lineage (GTDB taxonomy): Bacteria > Pseudomonadota > Alphaproteobacteria > Rhizobiales > Rhizobiaceae > Pararhizobium. The sequence continues at coordinate 86,214 of NZ_LMFA01000006.1, forward strand.
GCCCGTAGTTGAAGACGTAGACCTGCCCTTCCAGCGCAATGCGGCCCGCAATCACGGGCTTCAAATCTCCGGGTAGCCAAATCCAGACATAAGCCTCTGTCGCAGGCGCCGGCCGCGCAGGTACACGATCAGAAGTCATCCTTCACCTCCGAACGCGGTCGGCGGATCGAATGCGGCAGTAACGCCAGCTTGTCATCGATCCGAGAAATCTGCGCAGATAGCCCTGACGGCTCGGAAACGAATAACGGTACTCCCACCAATATGGCCGCTTCGAACACCAACCCGACCTCGACCTTTGGATGACCCTTCTCTATTAGCTGAAGGGTGCTACGTGCGATGCCGATCCGCTCGGACAAATCGGCTTCCGACATCCGGCGCTGTTTGCGCGCTAAACGGATCTGGCCGCCCATAAGAGCAAGCGCTTCGCGAGTAACACGAGAATAGGTGCGAGTGTGAGAGCTCATATCGACCTCGATGTCGGCAGTACCGGTCACGTGACTGCTTCCAGCCTGTTATAACGGTCAAGTATCACGACCCGGTTCTTGATGCAAGGTTTGACCGCTAGGACACGCACAGAGGGTTCTAATGGCTGACATAACAGTCAATTGCTCCCGGTCACGCTGGACCAGATATTAGGTCGTGAACTCAAAACCGGGCTCACCAGTGCCTTTCGGGAACCGGCTTTCCGTGCAAATGAAGCTCAAGATATTGACGTATAAATCTGCAACAAAATCTGTCGAACAAAATTTCGATTCGAGTCTACTGAAGAGATACTGATGACAATCAGCCCATCAAAAAGAAGGTTCATCCAACTCGATTGACGAGCGCAGGCAATATTCCAATAGTATGAGCAAATTCAGCATAACATGGAGGCGATTCTGACTGGGATGATCAAATGCGCGCTGCGGAGTTTACGCCTGAGTCGCGGAGTAATAGACCTAGCGTTTCGGCAAATTTTCCAAACGCTCTCACTTGCGCCGTTGAACCATTAGAATGCTGCACACAGAATCACCTCCGACATCGACACTTCTTCGAATTCTAAAGCCAACAGTTGCTCGGCGCGCCACGTGTTGCGGAGGACGATCAGCCGATGAAGCAAGCCCCACGAACAAAACAAACTGATCAACGTCGGACGGCGACCACAGGATGCTCCACCCGGACGCCGCGGCGGATCGACGGCGACGATCCTGATACTAAGCCTCGGTCGGCGCAGAAGGGACCTGAGCCCAAGCGGATCTTGCCCTTTCCTGATCCGCTGTTCGAAGCGAGCAAAGATCCGGCCGGTTTTCAGGAGGCGCTTGTTTATCATATGCGAAGGTTTGGTGAGAGTTACTGGCAACTCTATCGCGCCGTCATTCGCCTGGGCGAAACCTTCGACGACAAGACCCTCCTGTCCTGGGTCCAGGGCGAGCGCGTGCCAAGGTCGGTTGCAAGTTTCGGGATCCTGTCGCGCATCGAGCAGCGATACCGCCTGCCGTCGGGATATTTCAAGGCGAAGCTGCCGCACCAATCCCGCTCACTTCACGGCCATGATCTGGGCGACATCAGCCCGGCAGAGCGTCGGCGCCTCGCATGGCATCTGCCGGACGATTTCAGCAGCCTGCCGTTCGCCAAGCGGGAGGAAATCCTCGAATGGGTGCGCCGGGTCATCGTCTCCGGTTCGACAGACTATCGGCGCTACCAGGCCGCAGCGGTCAAGCAGCGCTACGCTATTCGCTTTCCAGGCATCACCTATGGCGGAGGATCGCTGTCGCCTCGATCGCAAAGCCTGACAATCAGCGCCAACCAGAATGCTGCGGAAACCTTCGAAGATCCCGATCTCCTGTCAGGCGTTGTTGACGCCCCGCCACGGTTGGCCATGGAAATGGCTGATCTCATCCGCTTCAAGACCTCGACGCTGACGGCGATCGGGTTTCAGAGGAACGGGGTATGGGAGAGGAAACGGCGTCGCAGAAGATCGAGCATCTCGGCCTGATGTTCGGCGCTCTCGCCGCCTCGCCCGCCGGGGCCGTGAAAGGCCGTGGCGTTCCCCTCAGTCAATTGACCTTCGGCCTCCTGATCTTTCCGGGCGTCTGGGACTGGTATCTGCAGTGGCGCGAACAAAGGCGTGGCTTCTATACCAAGTGGGAAGAGGACATGCTGATGGTAGCGCAAGCCCTGACGCGTTCAGAGGTTGGCTGGATCCGCCAGCATCCGGAGCTGTTGAGAACTGTCCAGCCGATCGAAGGCCTGGTGGCGCCCGAGGAGATCGAGTTCGCGGCGCGCGATTGGCATGGCGCCTGCGATGCGTTTCATCGCCATGCCGCGAACCGATCCAAGGAGGTCCAACGGGTCATGCGTGTGCACCGCGATCCCTTCGAGCCGATSATGAGATCCTAAAACGCATGCCGGATGAGGATCGCTATCCACGACCGGCCGCGGAGGCCGTCCGCTCGTTCCTGATGCTTCGCCTCGGCCTGCATCTGGGGCTTCGGCAAAAGAACCTTCGCCAGCTACGCGTCTGCCCGCGCGGTCATTTCCCCACCTCCGAGCGACGGCTGGAAGACATGAAGTGCGGCGAGCTGCGGTGGAGCGAGCGGGAGCGCGGCTGGGAGGTGCTTATCCCATCGGCCGCCTTCAAGAATTCCGGCTCGTCCTTCTTTGGGCAAAAACCATTCCGGCTCATCCTGCCGGACCTGCTCGACCTCTACAAATACCTCGAAGCCTATATCGATCGCCATCGCGGAGTGCTGCTTGGCCCGGCAAAGGATCCCGGCACACTGTTCGTCAAGACAGTCAAAACGACCAGCCTCGATGCGGCCTACGATTCCACCAAGTTCTACGAAGCCTGGCGAACCGTGATCCAGCGCTATGGGATCTACAATCCCTATACCGGTCGCGGCGCCATCAAGGGTTTGCTGCCGCACGGACCACACAGCACTATGGTCGGTTCCTGCCGCAGGACAAGGCGGCACTGGCCGCGAAGATTCTGAACCAGGTCTGGGAGGCTGCTTGACATCAGAAACCAGGTGGCGATCGGATTACCGCCCCGCCACCGTTCCGATCCTGGAATGGCTTTCAGATATTGCAGCTATGGGGCGTGCGCATTATAATGTGAGCAAGGAGACGTTGCCATGGCCAGCCAGATCATTCATTTCGCCGGATTGTCGGATCGCGACCGTAAGGCGGCTTCGCCGTTGCCGAAACTGGTTGCGGGCGACAGGCTTGAATTGCACGTTCGCCATGAAGGCGGCAGGCAACAGACGCTCTCGATTCCGCCCTCGGCCACGGCTGCGGTTGAAGCTCTCCTGGCGCATATGCTGCGCGGCGAGCGCGTCGTGGTGCTGGCCGAAGATCAGGAATTGAGCCCGACTGAGGCGTCAGTCATTCTCGGCATCTCGCGCCCGCTCGTTGTCCTGCGCATGGATCGGGGTGACCTTCCATTTCGCTATGTGGGCAAACACCGCCGGGCGTTGTTGAAGGATGTGCTCTCCCTGAAATCCAGGCTCGATTCCCGGCAGACTGCGATGGACGCGCTTGCTGAAGACACCGAGGACCTGATCCAGACCCATGGCCTTTGATCCGCCCGTCGCGGTCTATGATGCCTGCGTCCTCTACCCCTTTCACCTGCGCAACGTCCTGATCCAGTATGCTTTCGACGGCCTCGTCGAGGCGCGCTGGACCGATGACATCCACGACGAGTGGATACGCAATCTCGCCGCCAATACCCATGCCTTGCCGATGGAGCGTCTGGAGGCCACGTGTGACAGGATGAAGGCCGCCCTGCCGGAGGCGGATGTGACGGACTATCGCCATCTGGTTCCAGGCCTCAACTTGCCTGATCCCGACGATCGGCATGTGCTCGCGGCCGCCATTGCTGGGAAAGCCTCCATTATCGTCACCTGGAACCTCAAAGATTTTCCAGCCCGAAATCTTCTTCCCCACGGCGTGACCAGTCAGTCGCCGGATGATTTCCTGACCGCTCTTCATGCCGCGTTTCCCGATGCGCTCATCTCCAGCGTCAGGAGTGCGCGGCGCAATCTGCGCAAGACGACGCCGTCGGTTGAAGCCTTTGTGGATGCGCTTGAGCAACGCGCCTTGAAGAAGCTTTCAGACGTGCTTCGCCGGAATACCGCCGCGCTGAACTGAGCCGACCCGGTCCAAACAAAACATGTGTCCCGAACGGCTGGCGCCAGACCCTATTCCTCATCGCCCTCCACCTCGGCCGTAAGCGGTTCATTCTGAACACTCTGCCGGCTGAGTAACCCCGCATCCTCCAAAGCCTCAAGATCTGGCAGATCGCGCAACGTGTCCATACCGAAGGCCGACAGGAAATGTTTGGTGGTGACATAGGTATAAGGCGCGCCGGGCGTCGGGCTACGCGGTCCGGAGGCAATAAACCCGGTCCCCCGCAGCGCCGCGATCGTATCCCGGCTGACCTCCTTGCCAAAGACCTTCGAGAGTTCGCTGCGCGTGACCGGCTGGGAATATCCAACCGCCACCAGCACCATCGTCTCGAACTCTGAAAGGGCTGCAGCGGCAGAGCGCGTCGACGCTGAAGATGCAAGAATCGTCTCGCCGAACCGCGGACGGGTTCGGTGCTGCCATCCGCCGGCAACCGAGACGATCTCGTATGGCCGGGAACGGAGTTCCTCGCGCAGGTCATCGATGAGGAGATCTATACTGCAGTCTTTTCCAACGACCCGCGCCAGCGTCTCGCGATCGACCGGCTGTTCGCTGGCAAAGATCACCGCTTCTGCCCGCAACATCCATTCCCGCCAGCGCAGCTCCGCCGGCAGGCCCTCCAATTCCCGATCAAACAAGTGTTCGCGTGCGTCTTTCGTTTTCCTGCGGGTGGATCTGGCCGCTGTGGAGGCTACCATGATCACAACCCAAAGATCCGGAAGGACGACCGGCCGGACAGCTCGCGAGCGGCGCCAAGGGATTTCAGCCGTTCAAACAGCCTTGTGCTGGCCCAGCGCGACAGATTGGTGCCCGGCGCGGTGGCTTGAATGGCATCTTCCTCAAGCAGTTTGCGGATGACGGCATCCGCGCCTTTCGTCCGCAGTTTTGGCGCAACGGACAGAAGCCGGTCGGCGCGCCGCGCAATATCGCTTGCCGCGCGGAATGCCGCTTCAGTGCCATCGACCAGTGCCAGGCAAACGGCCCGGCCAAACGCCTCATCGCCCGGCCGCACCCGTCCCCTACCGCCCAGCGTTCTGAATGCAGCGCCGTAGCGCTCAGCCATGAGGATGGGCACTGGATGTTCCCATTTGAGCCTGGTGGCAATCAGCCAGTCGGCCAGTCCCCAGGCAAGAATTTCCGCGTCCGGGCGCTCGACAAAAATGGCTGTGACCAGATCGGCAACGACAAAGGGAACGGCGCGACCGGACTGCAGCGCCTCGTCAATCCGGTCGATGACAGTGGCAGCGAGGCCGTCGTCCCAAGGCAATGCTAACAACGCGGCAAGCTCGGTCAGAAATGCATGTGTGATGACGCCCTTTTTGGCAGCCAGTCTTTTGAAGGCCAAATAGGCATTGCCTGCCGGTCCGGGATTGTCGCCGGCCGCAGTCAGTAAAAGCGCGTCACGCAAGGCGTGTTCGTCCTCGTTACGAGCGCCAAGCCGGACCGCGGCAGCGGCGCATCTCAGCGCCTGCCGCTGACGCCAGCAACCGGCCCACGCCGGTTTGGTGCGCACGAGATCGTCGAGCGATTTCAGGGCGATGCCGGCGGCAAATGCGACGTCCGCCTCCAACCAGTCGTCGCGCCGGGACAGTGCCCAGGCCGGCAGGCGAGGCGGTGAACTCAGGGGCTTGGCCATCGAAGGCAGAAACGAATCCATGCGCGAAAGGGTAACAAGGAGAGCGGTTTGCGTCAACACGGATCACTCTAACCGCACACCATGTCGCGATACAAAAACGAGTGATAAGGTTGCATTATCGATCGTTATAAGTGATAGTGGCTAAATGAGCCCTATGATCGACCAGAATCCTGAAGATCGCCTTAAGCAGGCCTCTGCCCGGTCTCCCAGCACGGACGCTCCGGACGGAATAACCACGGCCATCTCGCCAAGGCCGGAGCCCCCTCCCCTGCCCGCACATCTGCGCGATCTGACCGATCGCGCCCGTACCTATATCGAGGCCGCAAGTTCCGAGAATACCCGTCGGGCCTACGCCTCCGACTGGAAGCATTTTTCCGCCTGGTGTCGGCGCCAGAACCTCTCCCCCCTCCCCCCGGATCCGGAAATCGTCGGGCTTTACATCACCGCCTATGCCTCAGGCAGTGCCGAGGCCACCGCCGGCCGCGGCAACAAAGCCAACAGCGTTTCCACGATCGAACGGCGCCTTGCCGCCATCGGCTGGAATTGTGCCCAGCGTGGCATGCCGCTTGATCGCAAGGACCGCGCCATCGCCACCGTGATGGCCGGCATTCGCAACAAGCATGCCTCCCCTCCCCGGCAGAAGGAAGCCATTCTGCCGGAGGATCTCATCGCCATGCTGCAGACGCTCGATCGAGGTAGTTTGCGCGGTATCCGCGATCGGGCCATGTTGCTCATCGGCTTTGCCGGAGGCCTCAGACGCTCGGAAATCACCGGTCTCGATCTTGGCCGTGACCAAACCGAGGACGGTCGCGGCTGGATCGAGATTTTCGACGAGGGTTTGTTGTTGAGTTTGCGTGGAAAGACCGGCTGGCGCGAGGTGGAAATCGGTCGCGGTTCCACCGACACCACCTGCCCTGTCGTTGCGTTGGAAACTTGGATCAAATTTGCCCGGCTTGCGAAAGGCCCGGTCTTCCGGCGTGTGACCGGCAAGGGCAAAGATGTCGGGCCCGATCGGCTGAGCGACCAGGAGGTGGCGCGGCTGGTCAAGAGAACGGCACTTGCTGCGGGCGTGCGTGGCGATCTCTCCGAGGCTGAGCGCGGGAAGAAGTTCGCGGGTCATTCGTTACGCGCCGGGCTGGCCTCCTCGGCCGAGGTCGATGAGCGCCATGTTCAGAAGCAACTGGGACACGCCTCCGCCGAGATGACCCGGCGGTATCAGCGGCGGCGCGATCGGTTCAGGGTCAATCTTACAAAGGCGGCGGGCTTATAACCGAAGCGATGCCCTCTCCCTGCTTTTCGGAGCATCAGGAAACAGGCGCGATCAACTCGAGTGTTGGGAAATACGTCCGAAAGCGTCAATGCATCGCGTCAGCAACGGCAGTTGCTGAACTGCAGCCTGAGAACCGATGAAAAAATCCGAAAACACGCCAGTGCGCGAAACACCCGCCCTGCGGTATTTCCGGCGAGAAACAACGCCGCACGCGGCAGCAGCTTCCAGCCGCGCCGCAAACCAGTCCGCCCAGATCGGATCATCCGTTACGAGATCGAGCAGAACATTTGTGTCAACAAGCGTCATGTTTCGCCACGTGTCATCGCCATGATGGCTTCGGTATCGAGACCTTTGCCGACATGACCGCGGAGCTTTTGGAAGCGGCTTGGAAACTGCGTCTTATCAGCCCTTCGTAAGAACAATGCTGCCATCAGCAGCTCGGTGGAAATCGATCTTGCTGCCAGGAAAAACACCAAGCAAATCCGAACCGCCTTTGGGATCGTATCTTGTCCTTGTGCTGTGACTGTTGTCGTCATTTTAGCGACTATCGTAATACCAGATAGCTAGAAGGTATTCCCAAAAGAAACGGAAATCAACATCAGCTGCGCCGCGATCGGTTCCGAGTGAGTCTGACCAAGGCTGCGGGATCGTGACTTGTTCAGCTCTTATCGCGTCAATACCACAGGTCACCGGCCCCCTGATCGGAAACATATCTTTGCCACAGGGGTGAAGCCGCGTATGATGGCGTCTGCCGAACCATCGCACTCTCAAAGGCTCTTCATATTGATCATGATGAGCATCGGCCGCTTCGAGACCGCACACCTCGCAAGTTCCTTTGTCAGGCTCTCCTGCTTTGACAGCCCACTGCACGGCCAGATGTGCTTCGTACTTGTCAGGATTGGTACGGCGCCAGTTTGCCTGCCAGTATCTGTGTTTTGCATCTTTGTGACGGCTCCAATTCACTTGGTTCTACGCACCGCTGATAGCGCACGCGACGCAAAATCGTTGGCGTACCAAAATGGTACTCCCGAGGGCGGTTCGTCTCACCGGCTGGCTAAGGATCCTTAGCGTCTAGTTTTGCTTGGCGCAGAATGTCGAGGCCACGTTGATACTTTTCTGCGGCCCCGCCCGTCTGCTCGACCTGCCAGAGATTGTCCTCCAGGTCGGCTTTTTTGATCGGAAGGGCTAAGGGGNAATGTCGAGGCCACGTTGATACTTTTCTGCGGCCCCGCCCGTCTGCTCGACCTGCCAGAGATTGTCCTCCAGGTCGGCTTTTTTGATCGGAAGGGCTAAGGGGTTGGACGCCGCCCGTCTGACAAACTCCTCGTCGGTCTCYTTKGCCCGCCGTGTCAAAGCATCCACAGCCGATATGATCCGTGTCGGGAAACCCTCTTCCTTCAGCCGGTCGAGCGTCCAACCCCTGCCCTTTTCGACGACATCATGGAGATAGGCGATCGTCCGTGCCTCGTCGCCGGAAACCAAAAGTGCGACCCGCTGGCTATGCTCGAAATAGGGCCGGTCTACCTTATCTGCCTGGCCGTCATGCGCCTCGAGAGCAACCTGGATGGCATGGTCGAGATGTTGCATGGGACTATGGTCCTTCGGTGCTCTTGGTCTTCTGCTTGGGAGGCTTTTCGCCCGTCGTCATCTCTATCCCCGACACGGGATTTTTGAGCCTTTTCTTGGGCTGCTCAGNTCCTTCGGTGCTCTTGGTCTTCTGCTTGGGAGGCTTTTCGCCCGTCGTCATCTCTATCCCCGACACGGGATTTTTGAGCCTTTTCTTGGGCTGCTCAGCTTTCGCGCGAGATCGGTCGGTGTCGTCGCTTTCGCCCGCAGCTTGGAGCAGTGCCGCTTCATCCCGACCAACCGTGGCCGGCAGGTCTTGCGACGTCACATCCTGATCTTCACCCCTCAGTTCRTCGCAGGCCTGCTGCCAATGGCGCAGCTGTGCCCCCTCGGGGTGCCCCTCGCYTTCCCAGATTTCGTAGGCGCGACGGCGGATCTGCTCGTATTTGTCGGCGCTCATGACAATTTTCAACGAAGTGGCCACTCCAAGAAGGATCTAGGGAGGATCGCGGCCTTGTCGATGCCGCAAATCGGCAGCCGAAAGAAAGAACGCCGGCGTGATCGCTCCGCGTTAGTCTCAAACGCCAAGACTTCAGTAGAAAAGCCCCTCCCCTGTCGCCCTACAACTCGGGCAACGCTTTGAACGGATCGATCGCCCGAATCGTATTTGTCGGCGCTCATGACAATTTTCTCCGAAGTGGCCACTCCAAGAAGGATCTAGGGAGGATCGCGGCCTTGTCGATGCCGCAAATCGGCAAGCCGAAAGAAAGAACGCCGGCGTGATCGCTCCGCGTTAGTCTCAAACGCCAAGACTTCAGTAGAAAAGCCCCTCCCCTGTCGCCCTACAACTCGGGCAACGCTTTGAACGGATCGATCGCCCGAACGCCTAGAGGTTCGAAATGGCGCAGGTTGCGCGTCAAAACGATCAAGCCATGAACCTGGGCTGTGGCGGCTATCGCAATGTCCTCAAAACCCGGCCGATGGGCGCGGGCATCATCAAGAATCTGACCGGCGGCATGCGCGCATGTCAGATCGAACGGCAAAAGCTTCGGCGCGTACCTGCTCTTGAACCACAAGGTTCCATACTCGCGAGCATTTGAAACGGTGCGCCGCGCCTACGATCCGAAATACCATGTGAAGACGGCCCAGAGTATCGCGCCGTATACGAGCGCTCCAAAAACGGCTGATAGGGCAAAACCCTGTATCGGGTACTCAGGCCAAGTCGGGCGGCGCAATATGTGAAACGCCATGTGAACAATGCCGATACTTGCGCCTGCGGCAAAGAAAATCACCTGAATGCTCCAAAGTTCAGTCCATGCAGCGGGCGACGCCGGATTGCGTCGGCTGAGACAAGGTTCACGTGGTAGGCTTCACGAGCGAAATGACCCGCGGCTTGGACGGCGTGTCTAGCCAGTCAATCCACTTGTACCGCTCCTCGATCGTGTCGAAGAACCGCCAGAGTCTGTAACCCTCACTTGTGGTCTCCAACATTTCACCGATCGATACGAGCTCCAAAGGCAGCGGAACCTCATTGCCCTCGAAACGGACGAAATAGACAGAATCGGCAGCAAGCCGGACAACCTGACCCGTAGAATAGCTTCCATCGAGATCGTCGACCGTGAAATACATGCCGGTCATGGCGTCAGCAGCTGTGTTAGTCATGGGTTCCGATGCCAGTCCTAGGGATGCAGATCATTGCAGGTTGGCTCAGGTGCTCGCCAAAGGCAAGACGGAGATCACCATACGAAGTAGCCGTGTTTCGGGCCGAATTGGCGGTTCCACATCCAGTTGGCACACTTCAACTTAGTTCATTCTGACTTCGCCGCAATACCAAAGGACGTCCGTGTGAGAACGTGCAGACATTCAGAGGGCTTGCCCGCAACATCCTGAACATGGAATAGCGCTGCTCGAGCGCATGCTCAGAAACAGCTCGGGTATGCCGCCGTCTTACGGCGCGCCGATATCGGCGCCGCCGCGACCGGCTGGGTTAATCTCACGGGGGCGGCGGGCTATAACCGAAGCAGCAGCCTTTTCCCGCCCTGCGGCCTCAGGAGCAGGCCAGATCAAGTCGACCGCCGGGAATAGGTCGGGAAACCAGCTGTATCCTTCGAAACCAAGGGTAGTTTCTGCACGGCCGCCTGGGAGCCAATGGAAAAAATCCGACTACACCAGTGAGCGCCATGTCGCCACGTGTGTGATCGCCATGATGGCCAGGGTATTGAAACCCTTGCCCGGATGGCCCCGGAGCTTCTGGCATCCTTTTTGCGACCCTTGAGGTGGGGGCTATCGCAGGCCAAGCAGTTGCGAACCAGGCGCGCATGGTCTGTCGAGGCATGTTCAGTGAAGTCGCGCTCTAGATATTATCCAGTTTCACAGGCCTGGCCTATCGGTAGGCCGAACGATACGACGTTAGTCATCTTGACTTGTCTCTGGAACCGACCTTAATTTCCTACCTTTACGTCGACAGGGCATGACTATGCAAAGCAGGCCGCTACCTTCCCCGCGCATTCTGTTGAATGCGGAGATTATTTTTTCAGAGATTCATTTTCATATTTACGGCGCCGCGTGTGAAAGCGACATCTGGATCGCAGCGATCGAATCGTGGCAGCGCGGGTCTGAGATCCTTCCGATGGTGGAAGCGGCAATCGCAGCTGCTAACGCAGTCGAGACGGGCGTCGTGCGCCGGCCGCGCTTAAACTAGTGAGCTGTGATCACGGACTTGTAGATATAACCCCACACGATCAGTGAAATTAGCACCGCGATTATCAGCGATTGTAATCTGAGAGGCACCGGCTCTTCCACATCGTCGTTGGTCATTTGCGTCCCCCGAGAAGGGCCGCGTCCACAGCACCGACGCACGAATTGCATATCACATCATTTATAAGTGCTGCATCGATTTGTAAAAGCTTCATCCGAGCGGATATTTGAGAGCCGACGGTATGCCTCTGGGTAGTCATGAGCTCCTCCATTTAAGGCCATATCAGTTTTTCGTGCAATGGGTTCACTGATCATCGGGAGGACTTTACCGAATTATGTTATAGGGGTCCCAAGGGCTTCGCTGCGTCCGGGACTACTAACTGGCCGTTGCGTGCTGGCGATCCCAGTTTCACTGCTGTCGGAAACTGGATATCAGCCATGCTGGCGCGGATCGATGTAGCTCTCCACTCAAAAATGTTCGAAACCCGGCTTTATGACGCTGGCACGTTGTTGCTACTCCTGGCCGGGCGGCATCACGCTCGTTTCAAACTCGATGTCAGCGGCAGCAGGATAAGGGCCACCAACGGATGTCGGCTTCCGGCCAAGGCCCTCTCCCTTGGCGGGTGTCACCTCATTTTTTTGCGCGCCAGTGAGACAGATATCTGGCTATTTGATGAGGAAATCGGATCGGCTGCCGCTGGCCGCTTCGTGATCAGATAGCCATTTGGGTCGCTTGCCGCCGCCGGTCCAGGTCTTTCCCTGACCATTCTTGTATCTAGGAGGCGGCCTTATGCGTTTGAGTGATGGTGGCGAGACACCCAGGGCTTCTAACTCCGCCATAAGCTCGGCGGGGCGCTTTTCAACGAGCCTCTCGCGTAAATCCTGAGCCTCTGAAATTAATTCATCAAGTTCCGATATCCCGATAGGTTCGCCTTGCCACTCCGAAGCCCCCATTTGAAAGTCTGAAAAGGTTTAAGGCCCGAAGCGTCAGATATCAAGCCGACTGAAAACAGGTCAATCTGAGGCGGCGCGTGCGCGACATTGGTCTGTTGGTGAGGAGAAACATAGTGCTTCTTAGCTTGAGCAGGGCTCGAGGCGCCATACGTTCGGAAACGGTTCTCCGGGACAGATCCGATTAAGTTCACACTGAATCTGCGAAGAAGGTGGGAAGCACGTCAAATATTGGCCGACAAGGAGGGCGGAATTGATTGGCGATCTTCCGACGTTGTGTGACTGGAAGACAACAGCCGCTCTTGCGGGACTTTGACCGAGACCAGGGAGGAGACCGGTAGTGCAAGCAGACAGTACAACAACTGTCCAGGAATGACCGAGGTTTAACCTTCCGGCTACGCCGCCCGCTCAGTTAGATCAACATGGACCCACACTACTTTGATCTAGCGAGGGGCCGTCAAAGGCAACAAAAAGGCCCTCGTCCTTTGGGGAACAAACTAGGGCCTGCGCCAGCTGCAGAAAAGGCACCGCGCGGCTGCTCGTCAAATGTAGTTTATTTTCACCCCAACGCAATATGAATAGACCTTCCTGCGGGAGCTATCCGGCCTGTTCAGCGTGACTGCCATCGATTGCCAAGGCTTTGGACGGGCAGGCGCGGCGGGCTGCCCAATCTCGCGGCTTTTCGCTCTGCAAGAAGAGGAGTTGGGCGGCGAACCGTCGGGCATTGTGCCGTATGGCTGCTTTTCTCAACCGACCGGGCCCGCGTCTATCGTGACGCGCATCAGGAGGATGCTAAGGGTGTGGTGACGCTTTGATCCACGCGACGATAAAGGAGGATGAAGGTCTCGCGCTTCTGGTCGCGATGCGCCCTAGAGGGATACCTGGCGAATCTAGATTTGCAGTCCTGTTTCTCGGCCGCAACGACCATCAGAGAATCGCAGGGCGACGTTATCTTTTTCCCCGTCCATCGCTTCAGCACGCCCCAGCCCTTTTCATTCGAGAATGATCAGGCGTAAATTGTCAGCTGACAATCGGAGTAAGTCGCAGAATTCATGGGATATTCCTTCGCAGGCCGCCGTCGTAAAGTCGCGTCGGCTAAAAACAGCTTGACGGCCACCCCAGACTCGCAGTCATTTGCGATAAATCTTCCTATTCGTCAGGATTTGCGTGAATGTCGACCAAGGCCGCGATTGTCCAGAAAACCAAAGCACCGAATGAGCATTCGATTGACGAGACAATCGCTCATGACGCTGGCGTTTTAAGCGGCCAGCTTCAGGTTCTGTTCGAAAAACTCTTCTCGCCGAATGCTCGGAAGGAGCTTCGACGTTTCAGCAGTGCTGAGGCAGCACGACTGCTGGGGGTAACCGACAGCTACGTTCGCCACTTGGCCACCCAAGGGGACGGCGTGACATCGGAAAAGACGTCCGGAGGACGGCGTACATTCTCCTTGGAGGAAGTCAATGCGATCCGCCATCAACTGAGTCGCACAAAGCCAAGCTACTTGCCCGGAAGACGGCAAGGTGACCACCTTCAGGTCATTGCAGTTACAAATTTCAAAGGCGGCTCGGGCAAGACAACGTCGTCGGTCCACCTGGCGCAGTATTTGGCTTTGCGCGGTTACCGGGTATTGGCGGTTGATCTCGACCCTCAAGCATCTATGTCGGCGATGCTTGGGTTCCAGCCCGAATTCGACGTCGGCGAGAACGAGACGCTTTACGGAGCCATCCGTTACGATGATGATCGGCGAAACGTCTCCGAGGTCGTTCGCAAGACCTATTTTCCTGGGCTTGACCTGATTCCCGGCAATCTTGAACTACACGAATTCGAGCATGATACGCCGACGGCGCTTGCCGACACATCGCGCAACGAGAGCGAGATGTTCTTCATGCGTGTTGGCAACGCGCTGCAATCGCTGGAAGGCGATTACGATATCGTCGTCATTGACTGCCCTCCAACGCTTGGTTTCCTGACTTTATCCGCACTATGCGCGGCGACCTCGGTCCTGATAACTGTTCATCCACAAATGCTGGATGTTGCATCGATGAACCAATTTCTGGCTATGACCTCTGACCTTCTCTCGGTCGTCAAGGGTGCGGGCGGAAATCTTCAGTACGACTGGATGCGCTATTTGATCACCCGCTACGAGCCCAATGACGGTCCGCAAGCGCAGATCGTCGCTTTCCTGCGCAGCTTGTTCGGTGAGCGTGTACTGACCTCAATGATGGTGAAATCGACGGCGGTCTCCGATGCCGGATTGTCCAAGCAAACAATTTATGAGGCTGGTCGCGACACGATGCATCGACAAACTTACGAACGGGGCGTCGAATCTATGGACGGCGTGAACGCCGAGATAGACCAGCTCATACGAAGTGCATGGAGTAGACCATGAAAGGCCGCGATATTCTCAAGGGCATGCTCAACGCATCCGATCAATCCAAGACCGAAGCGCCGTCGAGCCAGGCGCATCGTCCGACTGGCGCTGTCAGGGCGATGAACCTTTCACTGGGGAAGTTGGGAGAGGAGGCGGCAGAGGCCAAAATCCTCCGCGAATCCTTGGCGTCGGGGCAGACAGTGGTCGAGCTTGAGCCGAGATTGGTGGAAATGTCCTTCATTCGCGATCGCATTCCGATCGATAACGACGCGGACTTCGATACCCTGAAACTCTCAATTCAGGAGAGCGGCCAGCAAGTCCCGATTCTCGTGCGGCCTCATCCGACAAAAGCGAAAACTTATCAGGCAGCTTACGGACATCGGCGCCTAAAAGCGGCATTAGATCTAGGGGTTCCGGTAAAGGCCATCGTCAGGAACCTTACTGATGAGGAGCTGGTTCTCGCCCAAGGGCAGGAAAATGGCCCACGCCTCGATCTCAGCTTCATCGAACGCGCGTTGTTTGCCCACCGGATGCTGCAACACGGTTTCGATCGAGACACGATCGCAAAAGCGTTGGCAACGGATAAGCCCGAGATATCACGTCTACTGCAGGTGGCTCAAACCGTCGATCCCGAGATAATTCTTGCAATTGGTCCAGCCCCAAAAGTTGGGCGGCCTCGTTGGCTGGCGCTGGCTGATAAGCTCAAGGATGAAACGCTCCTCAGAAAAGCTCAAAGTTGCGCTCTCAGCGCGACTTTCTCTGCTGTAGAAACAAACAAGCGTTTTGAAAATCTCTGGAAATCCGTTCAGCCGGCAAGTACGCGAACGAAAAACACCGTAGAGACCGTTCGAACGAAGCAAGGCCTGCCAGTGGCTTCTATGGTTCACTCAGGGAAAGCCGTCAAAATCACGGTAACATCACCCGCATTTGCTGACTTCATCGTCAAAAAAATGGCGGCTCTTGTCGTGGATTTCGAAGAAGAAAATAACGCTGGCACAGTGGATTAGTATGATTGTCAGCTGACAACGGCACATAACTAGGAGTCGAAACCGCAAAAGAAAAAGGCCCCCAAACGTTTCCGTCGTGGAAGCCCTTCTCGTGTCTAGCAGCTTGAGAATCGCATTTCCTCGAATCACAGTCAAGAGTCTTTGGCATCGTTTTGGTGATCGAATTTCTTTTGCCTTTTAAGAGGTGAACGAAATGCACATTGGAAGTGTAACGACGCCCTTTGGGCGGCGGCCGATGACGCTTGCCCTGGTGAAAGGGCAGCTCGCCACGGCTGAAGCGAAACCCGGCAGACCAGTCGATAAATGGAAGGTGTTTCGCGACGCCTGCGAGGCCCGAGCCGCGCTTGGGCTGACCGATCGGGCGCTATCGGTGCTCAACGCGCTCCTGTCATTTTATCCTGATCAGCAGTTGGAGGAGGAGAGGGGGCTGGTGGTCTTCCCGTCGAACAATCAGCTGACGGTACGAGCTCATGGAATTACCGGTACGACGCTGCGACGTCATTTGGCAGCCCTGGTCGATGCTGGCCTGATCATCCGCAAGGATAGCCCCAACGGCAAGCGCTATGCCCACAAGGACAAGGCAGGAATGGTCGAGAACGCGTTCGGCTTCAGTCTGGCGCCCCTTCGCGCCCGTGCAGACGAGCTTGCCCATATGGCCCAGCAGGTAGCCGCGGATCGCAAAGCGTTTCGCCTCGCCAAGGAGCGGCTGTCAATCTGCCGCCGTGACGTTCGCAAACTGATCTCAGCTGCAGTGGAGGAGGGCGCGCCAGGCGATTGGGGACCAATCGAGGAGCATTTTATCGAGCTTCTTGCACGACTGCCTCGCACGCCACAGATCGGGGATTTGGCGCCTATTGCTGAAGAAATGGAGATGTTGCGCGACGAAATTGTCAATTTGCTGGAAATACAAGTGAATTCAGAAATATCGGGCGGCAATGACGGCCAGATTGAACGCCACATACAGAATTCAAATACCGATTCCATCCGTGAATCTGAACCTAGCTCCGACACGAAGCAGGGGGCGAAATCGAGCCAGGCCATCAGACCGTTGAGTGAGCCGATTAAGGCGTTTCCGCTTGGAATGGTGCTGAGAGCGTGCCCCGAGATCGCGATGTATGGGCCAGGCGGTTCCGTCGAGAACTGGCGAGACCTAATGGCGGCGGCTGTCGTTGTCCGATCCACGTTGGGCGTTAGCCCATCGGCGTACCAGGATGCCTGCCAAATTATGGGACCGGAGAACGCAGCGGCGGCGATGGCCTGTATCCTTGAGAGGGGAGGGCAGATCAACTCGGCCGGCGGATATTTGCGAGATCTTACCCGGCGCGCGGAGAACGGCGAATTCTCGCTTGGCCCGATGTTGATGGCGCTGTTGCGTGCGAATGGTTCAGCGGTCTCGAAGGCGAGTTAGCCCATGAGCTGAACCGCCTCGGGCGAAATGGTGGCTGGGCTTAACGATTTCAACTACGTGGAGTTTTCGAGGCGGACGAGGCCGCAAACAAGATCCGCAAATACAGCCAAGCCTGTCCTTGAAGTCGGAGGCGGGATTCATGAAAGTTCCGTCCTCATGCTTGCATTCGGAAAGCCCTTTGGTGTGAGGTTCAATGCACTGGCCCCTTCCTGCAGTGGAGCGTACACTTCACTCAAGAGTTCCAACAACTGTTCGCCTCCCGAATATGCAGCGCGTCCATGAGTATATCGTTGATGACCACCGGCGCTCCCGTGTCGGTGTCGCAATGGTCCAATGGCCGCTGGTGCTCGCGCGCAGGGATAGGGGCAAGAGCGGAAAAAAATCCGCATGGATAAGTAGGTTTTCGGAGTTGTGCCGCGTCAGTATTGGGGCACCCCCAGCGTCTCGCTTTCTCTAGGCCCAAGCCGCGCCGACCGCCTCAGTGGTATCGTGCCGCTCTTGGTGAGCGCGCGCACTTAGGCCCGCAATTTCCGGAACCTCGTCGTAAATCTCATCGAAGAATGTTGCTACCGTCAGTGCGACGGGAGAGCTTGTCCTGGAACCGAGAAGGACCAGATATCGCTCTCGCACAGTGGCCATCTCTATCTCGCCGGTGATCCATTTCTCGATCCATTCAAGAAAGCGCGGGTCGCTCTCTATCTGGGCACCACGTGCTGTTGCCTCGGCGCAGGACTTGTTCCATCGAGCCCTTCTTTCCACTGCAGGTGTCATTGCGTCCTCTTGCATGATGCGCGCCCGCTTCCGATCACAAGAGTAGAATTTGCAGTGGCTGTCAACAATAGGAACTAAGTCCCTGGTCCATCTTATTGTCATAGGACTTCGGTCTGAATACCGGCGGACCGCCCGGCACAAACCACCGCGCCAACGCTAGACGGCTGCCGGAGCCTCCTTCGGCAACAGGATCAACCGACTTGGCCAAGGGTCGCTGCACGGCTTTCGCTCCCTCCCATGGTGTGGTCGGCCAGGCGTTGATCTCTTCAGTCTCCGCCAGGACCGCAGGCATGGCCTTGACGAGTCGGTTCGATGTGTCGAATTCGGGTCGGTGGTGAGGAAGGCGTAAAGGTCCACCCATGCCTTCCTTTCCTCCCAGTGGACATCGTAGGGGACAGGTTTCGGAATGGCAGCCGCATCACAGTGGTTGTTCTAGTTATGTTCTCGTTGCCCGTAGGGTCAGGACGAAGCGAAGTGGATCGCGAGCACTTCATGAACCGTCATCGCAGTCATGAAAAGCCCGACACAAAGCCCGGCCATTACAACACCAAGCAAAATAAGCACGAGCAGGTCTTCATAAGGGGTCATTTGCATCGAATGGAGGTAGGGCGTGGCGAAATAAAATCCAACCAAACTACCATCGAATGCCCAATGCCGCCGATCTCCGGATACTTCGTTGCAGCAATTCGATATCCTTGATCTGCATCCCTGTCCCCCAAGGATTTCAGTATCGCGTCTTCGACGGTAGCAGATAAAATGATCCTGCGGGCATGGTCTGCGATTTCCAAGGCGACCATATCAACCGCATGGGCGGCTCGCAATTCGTCGACGATCACTCCCTCAACTAACGGAGGCGCAGGATCCAGTTTCGCCAATGTCCTCGAACACAAGGCCTTGCAGATCTTCGTTGCGGCTTTCCTGATATCGAATATCGAAATGAAGTAGCAGCATTGTGTCACCTCACGTGAGAACGACGACAACCTGAAGAGCGCTGCATTTGTTCCGCTGGACTGCCCGCGTCACCACACCACTCGTTTCTGTGACCCCGGCGCCAAGTCTTTGGCAATTATTTTCACTCGCCTCGAAAGACTTCACGCCTCGCAACATTTCGCCGCCTCGAGGAGCGCGATTTTGAACTCTTCGGACGCATATTTCTGGTTCTCAGGACATTTAATGGGAGGCAGTAGCAACGCCAACCCGCCTCCTGCCAACGTCTTTCCGTCCTCTTCAGTCGTTTGGTATGCTCGAAATAGCAGGCGGCGCTTAGGTAGATGCGGAGGCATTTGTGGATGTGCGGGTCCAGCCGTGTGAACCGCTCGGGCAGTAAAAAGGTCGGCCGAACCGGGCCTTCCGCTAAACATTTTCGAGGCTCGTCGCCCAATGGGTCAATCAACGTCTCGCCCCTGCCGTCGATCCAACCAGCGCATTGCTGGAGTAACCGTTAGCCCGTGCATAAGGATCGAGACAAGCACGACCAGCGACAGGATGAGCCAAAGCTTGCCTTCATCCTGGAAGTTTCCATGATTGATGCCATAGGTCAGGTAGTAAAACGATCCGACGCCGCGGATGCCAAAGAACGCAATGGTCAGTTTCTCACTGAGACTAGCTTGGGCACCGATAAATGCCAGAAGGCCTATAAGGGGTCGCACGACAAGCAGGATCAGCACAACTGCTGCGATGTCGGCCCATTCAATACCAGACAATAAACCGCTGGTGATTGCGCCTCCAAAGGCAAGGAGCAGCAGCATCATCGCGATCCGTTCGATTTGCTCGGTGATGTCATGCATGTCACGCTGGAAATCATGGTTTCGGTGAGAGTTGCGCAGAGTCAAGGCCGTCACGAAGACCGCAAAAAAGCCGTAACAGTGCAGTATCTCTGATACGCCGTAGGACACGAAGGTTGCCGCAATGGCTATCAGGCCGTCGCCGGTCTTTGCAAGCGTGTCGCCCGGCATCTTGAAGGTGGCCCAGCCGAATATACGCCCCACAAGCCAGCCGGAGCCAATGCCGGCGAAAACCTCCCAAAAAACGTGGAGCGTAAGCCACTGATTGAACCATGGCCCGCCCGTTGTCGCCGCCAGGCTCAGAACAATAGCGAGATGCACAAACGGAAACGCGAATCCGTCGTTCAAACCTGCTTCAGATGTCAAAGCGAACCTGACCGTATCTTCTCCCCCTTCCTGCGGTCCTCGAACTTGGATATCGGCCGCCAAAACCGGGTCTGTCGGGGCAAGGCTTGCCGCTAGCAGCAGTGCTGCAACAATGTCCAAACCGAGTATGCTTGTTCCAACAAATAGGATCGCCAGAATGCTCAGCGGCATGGTGATCAGCAGCAATCGCCACGTCACTCCCCATCCCGTGAACGAAAAACGACGATCGATCTTCAGTCCCGCTCCCATCAAGGCCACGATGACGACAAATTCCGTAAGCCGTTCAGTTGCATAAGGATGTGCGCTTGGAGACGGGTCTAGTCCAAAAGATGGGACGGTGAAGATCAGGCCGCCAATGGTCAGGCACACAATAGGCAATGACAAGGGCAAGCGTCGGAGCGCCAATGGAAGCCAGGCAACGAGCGCGATGAGAAGTCCAGCCCCCGTGAGGGCTACTGCATAAGGGTCGACTTCCCAGCCGTTAATTATCAAGTGTCTACCTCTTCCGTTAAGACGAATGCGAGGGCTCCGGCAATCATCTCCTCACCCGTAACGAAAAAGGCCGGGCGAAATCCGCACCGACCTTCTTTTCATCTCTACCGACTGCCAGTACATCCTTGGTCAGCGCGGAGATGAATTACTGTTTGGCGCCGTCATTTGGGCGCGCTTTGTCGCCTTTTTTATCGACGTTGGAAGTGCTTTTCGCATCTGGCGACTGGCCCAGATGGGTGCCGCCCAGGTGACCGCCGCCGCTTGTATTCTTTCCTTCAGGATCTTTGCTTGGCATGGAACGCCTCCCTTGTTGAGGAGTCTCAACCATTTTAATGGCACAAAGGTTCCGTCCGGAGAGCGCGGTTTTGCAAGGAACGAGCCGCTACTTGATTGGCGGCAATTTTTGTTCGTGCCGCCGGCGCTGGAAGGATAATCCCGGCGGTTGGCGGTGATGCGCACCATTTATTCCTGTTCTCCGAGCGGTCTGGTGGAGGCTGGCTTTTCCGTGAAGGTTCGGCTGGATTTCGAGCCGCGCCAATCTCAGAGCGATCGTTTTGCGCCTCATGGCAGCCAACCGCGCCTCCAGAAAACTCGTTTCAGACTCGACGCGCCGACCTCCAGCAGCTCCGGAATTTTGCTGAGTGTACGAGCAACGGGGACCGACTTCACGATTTGAAATGAACGGTCACTTAAAATGACTTCCCATTCCGCGCCAGTGTGGTCATCTGACTATCGAAGGTCGTCTGAGCCGTTGCTCGATGACACGCGGATCAAGAGCTGACAGCATGAAAAACCCGGTCGCACTGAATCGTCTTTCCGAGAATACAGTGTTCCGTAAAGGCGATATTTTCGTCCTCTTCGGCGAATTGTTCGGTCGCGGGTACGCGACTGGCCTGCTCGACGAAGCCAGGCGGGCTGGGATGGAGATTGTCGGGATCACCGTTGGGCGGCGCGACGAGAACAATGCGCTACGGCCACTGAATGCTGACGAGCTGGCTTCTGCTGAAGCCCGGCTGGGCGGCAGGGTCATCAACATACCTCTTATGGCTGGCTTCGATCTTGATGCGCCTGCGGATGGCCCGACACCCACCGACCTCCTGGCGAAGATGACGCTTGAGACCTGGCAGCACGACAAGCTCGACTGGGACTATGTCTCGCAATGCCGCGACGTCGCCACGGCGCGTTTTACAGAGGCGCTTGCGCAGGTCATGGCCGTTCTCGACGACATGATCGCCGCTGGTCGCAATGTGTTCTTTGCTCACACCATGGCCGGGGGCATCCCGAAGGCGAAGGTGTTCCTGGTCGTCGCCAATCGAATCTACAAGGGGACCGGAACACGCCACATGTCGTCGCAGGCCTTGCTCGACAGCGACATGGGCCAGCTCGTCCTGCAGAATTTCGACGACGTCTCGGCTAACACCTTTTGCCATCTCATCGACTTCAGCGCGGCGATCCGCAGGCGCGTGGAAGCTTCCGGCGGGCAGGTCCGTTACACCGCCTACGGCTACCATGGATCGGCAGTCCTGATTGACGGAAGCTACCGTTGGCAGACCTATACCAACTACACCCAGGGCTATGCAAAGATGCGGCTCGAGAGCATTGCCGAGCAAGCCTGGGCGCAGGGTGTCAAGGCAACGGTCTACAACTGCCCGGAAATCCGAACCAATTCATCCGACGTATTCACGGGGATCGAGCTGCCCCTGATCCCGCTTCTGCTTGCGTTGAAGAAGGAAGACGGTGGTCAGTGGGCAGACGAGCAGTGGCACGCCTGTCAGGCGCTCCTGGCAGACGGCGTGACAATGACGGATGTGTTCCGCAAGATCACCGATATGCAGGCCAGTGAAATCATGCGCCCGTTCTATGATTTCTCGGCTTGGCCCATGGCCAACAGCCAGGCCCAGGCTGATCTGACGATCTTAACCTCGAATGAGATCACCCAGCTGCACCGGGACGGCAAAGTGATGATCAGCGATCTCCTGAGCGGTCTCGTGGTAGAGGCGACGGGGCAGCTTATTTTTGACGAATCTTCAGAACCGTCCGGTCCCGTCCTGTGGCTCAACCACGATATCGTGGCCCGGCGACTTAACGCTTCCCACCCGCGTTTGATGTCTCCGGCGCGACTGATCCAGCGGGAAACGGAATCGTCGCAGCTTCAGATCGCATGACTGCGTGTTTCTCGTCGGTCGTAACGCGGATTGCCAATCGAATGACCGCTTCAAGCCTGATAGGATACTTGCAGCATCGGGCCGCCTGCGGATCGATGTGGAGGTTCTGAGCCGAAGGCGGATGCCTCCATCGGCCGTGATGGGTCCGTCGGAAACATCGTGAGATCAGCCTTTCTTCGTCTCGTTGTTGTCACAGGCTCGGTTCGCGCCACATATTTTCCAACCGTTCCATTGCGATCACGCCGTCAGCAATAGTCGGCTCTGGGGACTGAACTTTGCCAAGGGCAGTGACCTGAGCCCCTGAACTTCCTCCAAATTTTGGTAGAGTCCGTCACACTGAGGAGACGGACAGGATGAAGCATTCACGGTTCACGGGCGAGCAGATCA
>NZ_LMFA01000007.1:0-14673 GCF_001426565.1 Rhizobium sp. Root482
TGATTTCAGTCCAGACCATCGTGAACTCCATCGAATCTTTGCAAATCCGAAGGAATCATAACCTGTTGAAATCACCCACCTCTTTTTGAGGCAGCCTCTAAGGGTCAGCCAAGTCGCGAACCTGATCCAATCAGAAAACTCAACCCCAAGTAAACTAAGAAAATCGGAGCTAATCACGCAGACTTTTGTTTGAAGCTTGGCCCGTGATCGAAAGACTGCTGGACCGCCCTCTTGTCCCGGTAAATCAGACATTCTAACTCTTAGGATCGGGTCGTCAATCGTATGGCAAACATTCGGGTGATTGAGATGTCGCAGTAGCACGAACGCCGGGCGACGATAAATGGAACTACCGATAGGGAGAAAAATTTGGTTGGCAGTGGGCGACGGTTCGATCTCAGAAATCGCATGCAGGCAGCCCACAAGCGCCTTGACGCCGCGGTGGGAGCTTTTCACACTATTGATGAATATCAGCGTTACGTGACGCGCCTGGGCAATTTCCGGGGGACCATGGATGTCGTGTTGAACCAAGTGATTTGGCCAGCCGGGTGGTCATGGCGCCCCACCGTCATTGCGAAAATACTCGAGATGGACGCGATGGATCTCGGCCTACCGATCTCCAGACAAGCAAGCACCTACGTTGACTTGACCGACACCAGTGCTTTACTCGGCGCACTCTACGTGCTGGAAGGCTCGGCCCTTGGCGCCCGGATTCTCCGACAGCGTGCAGAAATTCTGGGTTTTCATGAGACTTTCGGCGCGCGACATCTCGCCGTTCTGACACACGACATAGGGCAGTGGAAGTCGTTTCTTGTAGTCTTAGACGCGGCCCCGGACTTCGATGTCGAACGCGCTGCCGGCGCTGCCAATGCCGTGTTCGCCTTTGCACTCGAATGTTTCGAAGACGAACTTCCTGTCCATCAATGAACCCGCTAAACTTTGCGGCTATCACGACTGCGATGTCGGGTGCCAATCGCCAGGGAAATGATCTTGTAAGTTTTATCGGTCGTGAACTCACAGGTTGGCGCCGAAGGCTGGCCTATGGAAACTCTCAGTTGAGCGCCTATTTAATGTGAATAACTGTTTGGGCTGCATATGCTGCAGCCCGGAATGCTTGATTTTGCACACATGTCTAGCGATCCATTAGAGCAAAAATGTCCACGATTCGAGAAGGCAGGAAGCCGACATTGCAATACGACAGGTCTAAGGTCGATCTAAGCAATTGCGATCGAGAACCCATACACATTCCGGGAAGCATCCAGCCCCACGGCGCGATGCTGGTAGTAGATCCACTATCCCATGTCATTGTCTATGCCTCCGACAACATTCGCGATTATCTTGGCGTCAACGGCGCCATCGTGGGCGAGCACCTCGGTGTAGTGATAGGCTCACAAGTCGCACACGACATCGCCAACACGGCAGCGAAGTCTGGAGACAGCCATGTGGCGGGCGTGATCCTTGACGCCAAGCTGCAAAATGGCCTCATGCCGACTGACGCCACGATTCATCGCCATGAAAATCGTATGTTCGTCGAGTTCGAACCTTCCGCCTCACAAGACGACGCCCAGCTTGCCCTTGGCCTCACTCAATCCATGGTGCGCCGGATCGACCGTGAAACCAATGTTGATGCGATGCTTGGCACAGCCGCCCGCATCGTCAGGGCAATGCTTGGGTACGACCGCGTGATGGTCTATAGGTTTTTGCACAACGGCGCGGGTCGCGTCGTCGCGGAGGCGAAAGACCGGTCTCTTCAAAGTTTTTTGGGCCAGCATTTTCCATTTTCGGATATTCCTGTTCAGGCACGTGCCCTCTATCTGAGAAATTGGATCCGCGTGATAGGCGACGTCGATTTCGTGCCGGTTCCTCTTAACCCGCCGCTTGATGTAGGAGACACGCCAGTCGATCTTTCGTTCGCACATTTGCGGAGCGTTTCGCCCATTCATTGCGAATATCTGCGTAATATGGGCGTTGCCGCATCCATGTCGATTTCAATTGTCGTGGATGGTGAGTTATGGGGGCTGATTGCATGCCATCACAATACCCCGAAGGTATTGTCCATCCCGCTTCGGGTGGCGACCGAACTGTTTGCGCAGTACTTCTCCCTGCATCTTAGTGCAGCCGAAACGAAAGCCGAGCACACGGCCACGGCTCTCGCGCGCATGAAGCTCAATGCGATCACCGCCAGCATTACCGCAACAGACGACATCAATCTTGGATTGAGCGACAAGCTGCGTGAGTTTTCTTCGCTGCTGGATTGCGACGGATCGGCGTTGATGACACGCGGCAAGTGGACCGAGACTGGCCTCGTCCCGTCCGAGAGAAAGCTGGAAGAGCTGGCCGGCTATCTGAAGAACAAGGGTGGAAACGCGATCTGGCACGAAAACCACCTGAGAGAGGTGTTTCCCGGCCAAGCTGAATATGGTGAAGAGGTTGCCGGCATACTTGCCATTCCCGTTTCGATGTCGTCCGACAGCTATCTTTTCTTCTTTCGAAGCGAGGAGGCGCACACGGTAGAATGGGCTGGAGAGCCTACAAAGACGGTTGTGTCCGGTCCGAGCGGCGATCGACTGACGCCGCGCGGCAGCTTCGATACTTGGCGCGAAGACGTGCGCCATCGCTCGACGCCATGGACGAGCGAGGACATCGCGGTCGCCGAAGCGATGCGAAGCTATGTACGCGACTTACTTCTGCATCATAACGAGCGCACCGAAGAGCAGCGCTTTAAGGCCGAAGAGCGCAGAAACATCCTGAATGCAGAAATGAATCACCGTGTGAAAAATATCCTCGCGCTTGTGAAATCTATCTCAGCACAGACGGGATCAAGCGCACGGACAATCGACGAGTTTACGGCATCCTTCGAGGGCCGCCTTCGTGCCTTGTCGTTCGCACACGACCAGTCCTTCTTGGGCAAAAATGGCGGGGAAATTCTCTCTCTTCTCGAGGCCGAGGCAGCAATGCACCGGTTTAAGGATCGAGAACGCATAAAGCTCGAAGGAGAATCTGTTGGATTGACGGAGCGAGCCTTCGGTGTCTTTGCGCTCGTCATACACGAAATGATGACGAATGCTGCGAAATACGGCAGCCTCTCCTCTCCAGATGGCCGCCTTGACGTAAAATGGATGCTAAGGCCGGACGGCTCCTGCGAGCTTCTTTGGGCGGAGTCCGGAGGGCCAGTGGTGACGCCCCCCAGCCGCAAGGGTTTTGGCAGCACACTGATCGACAAGACCGTCGAGTTCGATTTGGGAGGCTCCGCAGAGCTTAGCTTCGAAAGCAGCGGCCTGCTGGCTCGGTTCGTGATCCCGTCCGAACACCACTACATGGTCGTCCCATCCAAGAATTTCTCGCCTGACGAACCGGCTGTCGGGCAACCGCTGGCGGGGCTGGCCGTCATGCTTGTGGAAGACCAGGGCCTGATTGCGCTCGATACAGAAGATGTTCTGCGCGGCCTTGGCGCCGCTGAAGTACGAACGCTGCCAAACGTTGTGCAAGCTCTGCAGTCGATCGCCATGGCTGCACCTCAATGTGCCGTACTTGACCTCAATCTCGGCCAAGAAACGTCCGAGAAAATCGCAGTCGATCTCGCGAAACGGGGAATCCCGTTCGTGTTCGCAACGGGTTATCGTGACAGTGTCTCCATCCCAGCGCAGTTTGCGACTGTGCCGGTAGTTCGGAAGCCGATCACGCCAGGCGCACTGGCAATCGAACTAGCGGCTGCTCTGAATAAATGAGCGAATACATCAACCTGACGTCAAGCGGCCGCGTTGTAACGACGGATGAAGTTTGGCGAGGTGGCCCGCATCGAGATCGCCACCGGCCTCAATGCCGACCGCCGTTTCCCGGAAGCACGCGTCAGACCATCTTGGAAGTGGCGGTTGCGGAAAGTCTGCGGAACGAAAACGGCGCGGTCTTGAGATCACGTTGCTCAGGGCAAAAGATTGATCCCGACCGCGGGAAGATGACGACGATTTTTATCTGCTGAATAATCGGGTGGGGTTCGATGAACTTTCTCGCACCAGCAGCGTCAACCCGCATTTACCAAACTTTAGTTCAGGTATGACATGAATTTTTAGGGCGCCTTCCAACACAGTTTACGACCGCGGCAATCAGATCATCGGGCGAACATGGCTTCGAAAGCCATGGTCCCTTTTGAAAGACGCACGGCTGTCCTTCCCGGTCGAACTCTCCAGTAAGGACGATAAACGGGATAGAGCGCTCAAGCAAAATGCGGGCAATAGCCTCGGAATTCCCATCGCGAAGCCGCCCGGCGCGCCATATAGTTCCTTCAGCGCTGCTTGATTTCGAGCTCATAGCCGCCAACGTCTTCGCTCAATGAACTCAACCGATCGAGCGCCGATGTTCGCTTGGCGTCACGCACAGCCTTGAACGCTGCGACATCCGCTGCTCTCAAACGCCGGTGACTTCCCACTTTTTCGCCAGCAAGCTCGCCTGTATCGACCAAACGCACGAGATATTGCCTCGATACGTTGAGAATATCGGCGGCCGCCTGCGTTGACAGCATCTCTTCGTCGGGCAAAACCGTTACGGGTCTTCCGTCCGCGAGGAGCTCGGCGGCCCGATACATGATGTCGGTCAGCGCATCTGGCAGATCCAGGCGTTCGCCATCGACATTGACTACCTGAAACGTTCCATGCTGCTTCGTGGAACGGGAAAGCAACAGCGATGCGACACGAGCCGCAGCCGACCGCTCGAGAGCGGGAACGGCTTTCGAAGTCTTCGAGG
This sequence comes from Rhizobium sp. Root482, assembly GCF_001426565.1. Classification (GTDB taxonomy): domain Bacteria; phylum Pseudomonadota; class Alphaproteobacteria; order Rhizobiales; family Rhizobiaceae; genus Pararhizobium. The sequence continues at coordinate 4,738 of NZ_LMFA01000007.1, forward strand.
GCTTTTTGTCTGACGATGTGCGATGTGATACGGCCATGACGGTAATATGGCGCATAAACGCTATAAACGCAACCATCTCCCGAATGATCGGGGGAATCTTGATGAGTGCCTATGCCAATCGCCATCCTCGATGCCGACGTCCTATTCCCCGATGATGTTGCGCGATACATTGTTGCGTGTAGCTGCGGCAGACTGCTATCGCGCGCATTGGTCGTCGCGAATCCTTGACGAAGTCACGCGCAACCTTATCAGCGATTATGGGATGGAGCCCGCCAGAGCGGGGTTATTGCGCGCCGTTATGGAGGAGGCGTTCCCCGAAGCGAATGTCGAAGGCTGGGAACCACTGGAGCCGGCGATGCGGAACCACCCCAAGGATCGGCACGTGGCCGCCGCCGCCGCTGCGGTCGGGGCTGGCATTATCGTCACATCGAACATCCGAGACTTCAGCGATCTTCCGCCCGGCATCGTCGCCATGACACCCGACGATTTTCTCGTCTCCCTGTTGAGTAAGGGGGCGGACAGGCTCCTGGAGGCGCTCGCCGCACAGGCCGCAGGCTATCGTCGACCAACTTTGTCCGTCGTGGAATTGATGGAAAGGCTGTCAGGGATTGCGCCCGAGTTTGCCGCAAAGGCATTGTCCATTTTAAGCACAAAAGCCAAATAACCGCCCCTCGAACTCACTGAAAATTCCGGCTCTTCACCTTCAACGTATCGATGTGCAAATCGGGCACGAACAAATCCCGCGGTTTCACACCCATCGAAGGCCGCTGTCGGCTATCCGGGCTGCCTGGTGATCCATCGGCGAACTCGTCGCCACACCCTTACGGCAGCCGGAAGGTGTCCCGCTCGCCAAGGCTTGCCAGATCGCTGGTCAGATCGAACATCCGTTGCGCCACCCATCCGGCTCGTCGGCGCGTTGCTGCTAGAACAGAACGATGAGTGGGCCGTTCAACGGGCTCGATACATGACGCTGGAAACTATCGGACAAATGAGCGATGATCCTCTCATCAGCTTGCCGGCAGTGGCGCGCTGATGCTCATCCGACCATCTGGGATGAGCCGTGGTCGTCTAAGCTACACCACGTCCTGGGACACGATCAATATAGGCCCTTGGACGCCCATCGATAAGGCACAAGGTCTCAGGTCGGCCATTCACTCAAAGCATGGGTCCAATCAGAGATGAGCTGAAGGGGCTATCGGGCCCGGAACCGGTCAAAGGCAGTGAGGCGTTTGATTGGTGGATCGGCGTCTGGATAGCGGTAGATTTCGGCCCTAAGATAGCGGAGCTCATCGTCGAGTGCGTCTTCAGCAACCTCGATCCACCAGGATTTCGGGCGACCGTCGCTTCCGTCGGACCATCGATAGCCCCGCGCCTTCAGGTGATCCTTCATGTCGAAGGGGCTGTTCTCCGCAAAGATCCGCACACGCGACCTCAGGCTTGCTTCATAGAGCTCGGCAAAAGCGGTGGAAGCAGATCCGTCCACCTCGCGGGCCAGGACCTCCAGGAGCGCAAAACAGTCTCGACAGCACGATGACCATCATGGAAGTAGCCGGCCTGTCCCAGCAGATATCCGAGCTTGGTGCCTTCATATCCCCGCGACGACCAGTCGATCTCCGAGTTGGAGCAAGCCCAGGCCTTGCCGGAAAACAAATGAGAAAATGGCTCGCAGAATGGCCTATCGAAGCCTGCATTGTGGGCGATCAGCAGATCCGCTGGTTCGATCAGCATCTGCAACGCAGCCATATCGATTGACTGACCGGCCACCATATTATTTGTGATCCCGGTGAGCCTGGTGATTTCGGGGGGAATGGAAACGCTTGGCTGTTGAAGTCCACCGTAGATGCCGGTCACGTCACCGATACGCCCTGCCGCATCGAAGGTGAAAGCGATCACGCCAATCTCGATGATCTCATCCTTGCGGGCGTTGAGGCCCGTGGTCTCAGTGTCGAGAATGATGCCCTTGAGGGGGAACTCCGGACGCGGGTTTGGCGCGACCGTGCGCGGCACCAGTTTCGTGAGGATGCGGTAGCGGCCCGTCTCCGCGAGATGCCGGACCATGTCCTCTTCACTTATCGGGATGGGATGCTTTTCGACCTTGTCGGATTTGGAGGTGCCACTCGTGACCATCGGATCGCGCGCAGACTGCTCCGAAAACATCTCAACCTGTTCTGCCATTCCTGTTGTCGAAGCCCCGCCGCCGATTTTCCATCTTCAAAACATAGCACGATCGGCAGATCAACCTTGTTGCTCGGGGTCCGATGTAAGCCAACTTGACCAGCAAGGTTTGCAATCGCGAGTTTCACGCGGTGACAGCTCTTGAGCGTTGGGCAGAAGCATCCAAAATGGGAAGGGCATACCAGCTGTAGCAGAAACTGCGAAAGCCGTTCGCCTCCCGTAAGACCGGTTAAACGGGTTGCCGCAGGAGGTTTAGCGTAGCGTCGGCAAAAAGCCGGAAACCGGGATCGACAGCCCCCGGCGCGCGGGTCCGCTCTTAAGCAGCGACCGCCGCGGTGCCAATTTTGGCGGCTAAATGGGAATGCCGTGTATCGGGTAGACGGTTCGGCCCACGCGCTTCCAGTCTCAGTCGGTTGCAATGCCGATAGAGCCATGGCCTAGCGACAGATGTCGATCATGGACCTGTCCAGCTAGGCCAAGATATTCCAAAGGTGGCCGTCTCTAAGCCTGCAATGCAATCTTCGGTAATACCCTCTCGATTGTGGCGCCGGCACAATTGGAAACCGGGGACGATCAGATGACAGGCCTGCACACGGCACGAAGCCGTTTCCTCATGGTCGCGATCCTCGCTGTTTCGCTCAATTTGCGACCAGCCATCGCGGCAATCGGTCCGCTGACGGGCCTCATCCTCGATACGACCGGTATGGGCTCCACCGGTATCGGGCTTTTGACCATGCTGCCCGTCTTCCTGATGGGCGTGGGGGCGATGTCGGTCAGGTTACTGCGCAAGGCGCTGGGCGAAAAGTTCGGTATCGGCTGCGGCAGCCTCATCCTTGCCGCCTCCTGTGCCGGCCGGGTCTGGCTCGATGGTGCGGTCGGGCTCCTTGCGACGGCCGCCGGTGCAGGCATTGGCATATCCATCGTCCAGGCACTTGCACCGGGCTTCATTAAGCGGAATTTTGCCGAAAACACCGGTCGCGCCATCGGCCTGTTTTCCACCGGCATCGTCTCTGGTGCCGCGATTGCGGCTGCAAGCGCGGCCGGGCTTGCGGATCGGTTCGGCTGGGCACCGGCGCTGGCGCTCTGGGCCGCTCCCGCCCTCCTCGCCTTGGCAATCTGGTCCGTCGCCAGCCGGCCCGCGGCGTCCGAGGCGCCGGCGTCTTCGTTGTCGGTCGAGACGCCGGCATTCTGGCGACACTCGCGCAGCTGGTCGCTCCTCGTCTTCTTCGGCATCGGCACGGGCGCCTTCATGCTCGTGATGGCGTGGTTGCCGCCCTTCTATGTCGAGCGGGGGCAGTCGCCGCAGACCGCCGGCTACCTCCTGGCAGGGTTGACCTTCGTGGAGGCGCTGACGGCGCTGGGTCTCGCAGCATTCATCCACCATTTTCCCGACCGCCGCGGTCCGCTGTTCACCTGCCTGGTCCTCATCCTTGCCGGCCTGGCCTGCCTTCTTATCGAACCCATTTCGCTTGCGGTTCCCGCAGTCCTGCTGCTCGGTGCCGGCATCGGCATCCTCTTTCCCCTCTCGATTATAGTCGCCATCGACCACGTCCAGGACCCGACCATTGCCGGCGATTTCACTGCCTTCGTGCAGGGCGGCGGCTACATTATAGCAAGTCTGGTTCCGCTGATCGCCGGCGCTCTGCGGGATGTCTTTGCCGACCTCTCGCAGGCGTGGATGCTGATGGCGATCGGCATTGTCGGGCTCATCCTGCTTGCGCTGCGCTATTCGCCGGAGAGCTACCGCACCTTCCGGCAGAGCTTGCTCTCGTAAGCTGCTACGCCTGGAAGGTAGAGAAATAGGTTTGCAGCTCCTCTTCGGTCCTCGTCCGCGTCTCGACGAGCGCATCCGGCGAAGAGCCCGTCCCTTGAACCGAGAAGAAGGTCAGGTCCTTGAGCCCGATCATGCCCAGGATGGCCCGCAGATAGGGCGTCAGGAAATCCGGCTGGTTCGCCCGCTCTCCCGAATACCGGCCCCCAGACGCTATGGCGAGGAAGACGGGACGGTCGCGAAGTGCGCCGACCTTGCCGGCCGCAGTGATGTTGAAGGTTCTTCGAACACGGACGACATGATCGATCCAGGCCTTCAGCGCAGACGGCATGGTCAGATTGTGCATCGGGGTGCTGATGATCAGGATGTCTGCGCGCTCCAGCTCTCCAATAAGGTCTTCCGACTGTGCGATCGAGCCATCGCTCGAAACATCGACAGGGCCCCCTTGAGACTGGGCATAACTGCCATCGACCTGTGCCAGGCTGCCATTGCCGAAATCCCGATCGATGACCTCCGCCCCCGGTTGCCTATCCAGCAACAGATCGACAATTCTCTGGGACAACCGATGGCTCTCGGATGCCTGGCCACGAGGGCTGAAACTGACGCGCAAAATTGTCTTCATCGACCGATCCAATGTTTGGGGGAGCTGTGGCTCCGCATATGCGATCAGTGATGGATACCGCCGTCATGCCCTATTTCGAAGATCCATGAATGAACATTTGAACTGAACCATGATCGCTGGCCTGTGGTATAGCGGATCTCAAACCTCGAAGGATCGGGATAGTCCATGCCAGACGTCACTCCGAGCAAGATCGCGCCACTGGATCCGACGGCGGCCGAACCGTTCTACCGCCAGATCTACGAACGGTTTCGCAATGCCATTGCCAGCGGTTTGCTCAAGCCTGGAGACCGCATTCCCTCCGCACGCGCCCTGACGAGGGAACTAGGGCTGGCGCGAGGGACCATCGAGACGGCGTATTCGCTGTTGGCCGCCGAAGGCTATATCGAGGCGCGCGGCCAGGCCGGCACCATCGTGACACCCGGCCTTAAGGCGGGTACGCCGATCTTCAGCCCGCAGCCTCTTCCCGCCAACGCGACCGCGACGCCGAGCTTTCGTGCGGATTCGATCCTTCCGTTCCAGATGGGCCTGCCGGCACTCGACGCTTTTCCGCGCAAGATCTGGGCGCGACTTGCCGCGCGTGCCGTGCGCGCCATGCAGCCCGCCGACATGGTTCACCCCGCCGTCTTCGGCTTGCCGGCGCTCAGGGCTCAGATTGCCGCCTACCTTCAGGTCTCCCGCGGCATCGTCTGCTCGCCGTCACAGGTTTTTTTGACATCGGGCTACCGCCAGTCCATCGCGCTGATTGCGCATGCGCTGTTGAAGGCCGGTGATCGCGTCTGGCTCGAAGACCCCGGATATCCGCCGACACGAGAAGTCCTCGGCCACATGCACATCGAGGCGGTGTCCGTGCCGGTCGACCAGGACGGCATGAACGTGGCGAATGGGCTCGCGTTTGCGCCGCACGCACGGGCCGCGGTCGTGACACCGGCACACCAAAGCCCGCTTTGCGTGTCGCTGTCGCTGCCCCGGCGCTTGGCGCTGCTCGATTGGGCGGCAAGAAACGATGCCTGGATCATCGAGGACGACTATGACGGGGAATACCGCTATGTCAGCCGGCCGCTACCGGCGCTGAAAAGCCTGGATCGTGATGGGCGCGTGCTCTATGCGGGTACCTTCAGCAAGGTGCTGTTTCCGAGCATCCGGCTTGCCTATATCGTCGTGCCGGAAGCAGAGGTGGGCCGCTTCGAACAGACCTGCCAGGTTTTTGGTGGTGCAAGCCCGCAACTCACGCAAGCCATCGTCACCGCCTTCATCACGGAAGGGCATTTCGCGCGCCACATCCAGCGTATGCGAAAACTCTATGCGGAACGGCGCGCGCTCACGGCCGCAGGCCTCGAAAGGGTATTGGGCAAACGCATGCACATCGATTCCCAGCCGGGTGGCATGCACCTGATCATCCGTCTTCACGAACAGCAATCGGATCGCCAGCTCGTCGCCCGCATGCGGGAAGACGGCCTGTATGCGGAAGCCCTGAGCGACTGGATGCCCGGCGAGAAAAAGTTCTCGGGCCTACTACTCAATTTTACCAATATCGACTCGCAGCGTAGCGCAGAGATACTCGCAAGCCGCATTCTGCAACTGATGTGAGCCGGCGGCTATGGATCAGTAGAAAAGGCGCATCTTGGACCTTCCCGGTTAGGCCAAGATTGGCGACCATGACGTCCTCGCAACAAGAGGACTGATCATGACAAATCGCATCGACTACACCAAAGTCGCGCCTGAAGGTTACAAGGCCTTCGGCGCGGTATACGCCACACTATCGAAGGGCAGTCTGCCGAAAGACCTGATCGATCTTGCCTACCTTCGGGTATCGCTGATCAATGGTTGCGCTTTCTGCATCGACATGCACTCCCGCGATCTGCTGAAGTCTGGCCTGACAGTGGAGAAGCTTGTGCTCGTCCCAGTTTGGCACGATGCCGGCAACGTATTCACCGCCCGTGAGCGGGCAGCACTTGCCTGGGCGGAAACGGTCACGCGTGTTTCCGAGACCGGAGTGCCAGATGCCGCTTATGACGCGGCCGCCGCCGAATTCACCGACACCGAACTTGCCGATCTCACCTACGCGATTGGCCTGATGAACGCCTTCAACCGGTTCGGCGTTAGCTTCCGCTCGACGCCAGCCGCCACCGCCACCGCCAGGGCCTGAGCACTCAACACAGGCGAGCCTCCACCCATTGGTGAGGGCCCGCTTCTCACCCAGGCCAACGGGGACGCGGCCTTGCACGCGCCTGATCAACCAAGGAAAGGATCTCTAGATGGCATGGGCCCTGCTTTGCATCGCCGGTATTCTCGAAATCGGCTTTGCCTTCGCAATGAAGGCGTCGGTGGGCTTTACACGCTTGGTGCCAAGCGTGTTGACTGTGGCGACCGGCCTGTCGAGCGTCGTTCTCCTCTCAATTTCGCTGCGCACCCTGCCGGTCGGAACCGGTTATGCAGTCTGGACAGGCATCGGTGCTGCGGGCACCGCAGTCCTCGGAATTGCGGTTCTTGGCGACAGCGCTGCGCCCCTCAGGGTGCTCTGCATTGCACTTATCCTTGTGGGCATTATTGGACTGAAGCTCGTCTCAGGCGACTGAGCTTCGTTTCGCCATCTGAGGGCTGGCAACGCGTTCCTGCCGTTTCTGTTCTCCCCTGACCCTTGTTGACGATGGCGAAGTTGGCGGCGTGGTTCGCCTGGAACCAATTCGAACCTAAGGAACACCAAACCCCACAGCTTCATCCGTGGCGCTACATTGAAATATTTGCCCAATCTTCATGCCCGTGGCGGATTCGCACTACGAAAATTTTCTCATCGTCTTCAACCCGATAGACGATGAGATGTGCTTTGAAGGTATGAATCCTGACGGGCGGTTCGATCTCATTCCGTTCGCGTGCGATGCGTGGATTAGCAGCTATCAGACCAAATAGTGCGAAAAGTTCATCGTGGTAGCGTTTTGCCTGGTCTACTCCGAACATACGGGCACCCTGCTCGGCGATCGCGATGATGTCTTCTTCCGCCTCGACAGAAAGCCTAAAACTCATGACTTGCTGGCACGAGCCATCGCCTCAGCAAAGAGTTCATCCGTTGATCGAATGCCAACGCCACTTTGGAGCCCCGCCTCGACGAAACTTTGCATGGCGGCAATCTTGTCGTTTCGTGTCTGGTCGCGTCGGATCAGGTCGCGCACGTAGTCGCTAGCGTTCGAATATCGCCCAGTCCTGGCCTGCGCCTCCACCCAATCCTTCATCGGATCTGGAAGAGATACGTTCATTGTCGCCATCGGAACCTCCATTTGAAAGGATCATATTCGATTTTGGCAAAGTTTGTCAAAAGTCCTCCCATCTGCATGGGATCAAAACCGTCCACCATTCTCGCTGCCGATGGGATAACGCCTATTTATGGAACCTGGGTAGCACAGTGTCAGATCGGCCATGCATCCAAAGCGTGGGTCTTTTAAGAGACGGATTAAAAGAATGGCGTCAAGCCATGTCGGACGGCAACGCGGGCGGCCCGAAGGAACACAGAAGATCAGACGAGCGTATCCGTGATGATGTCAATGACCGCCTGGCCGATGAAGATTTCGTCGACGCGTCGGAAGCCGAAGGTGCATATCCATATATTGCCGATCGCAACCAGCCGGCTGAGTTGTCGCGTCAGTACGAGCTGAAACGGAGCCTCAACAAGGGGCTGGGATTGGGGATGTAGAACGGGACAACCTCTGGGGCGGACCTGAGGTTTGCTGAGAAATCTTCAATCCCCGGTATTCGTCAGCTGCACAACCTCCGCAAGCCCGAAGATTCAAGGAAACTCGGGGCTTCTGTGGTTGCCGCCCGTAATGCAAGAAGTTTTTGGCCCATATGGGATGTGATCCAGTTCGGTCTTCTGTCAGGCCTTCAAATGCGGCACTTTGGAAGCCGCTGGCCGATATGGTGATCAGCGGATCAGGTCCAAATCTATTCAGCGAGCTGAATGGCTCCAAGCCCCGAACTGGTTTTCCCGATCCAGATCTGTTCGATCATTTTGCCCATTTGGGTCGTCGACGTTCTCACACCTGCAGCAGTCTGCGTCGGATTCTGATAATCCTCTCCCTTCGTCAGCATGGCCCAGATCGCACGCGCCATCTTGTTTGCCAACGCTATGGCCACGAGCATTCTCGGCTTCCTCACGAGCATCCTGGACAGCCATGAGTTCTCGGATATCGTCTTTCGTCCGAGCCAATTCAAGCGAGACATTGCACCCATGATCAGCAGCCTCCTTATGTCGGCCTGCCCAGCCTTCGATATGCGCCCAAGACGTTCCTTTCCTCCAGACGAATGTTGTTTCGGAACCAGGCCCAACCATGCTGCAAAATCACGGCCATGTCGAAAGCTGTCCATCGGCGGTGCGAAGCTTCAACAGCCAACGCGCTCATCGGTCCGATACCCGGCATGGTTTGCAGGCGCCGTGCCGCATCCGTTTGCGTCGCCAGAGAGGCGATCTGTTTGGCTTTTGCCTCGATTCGTTGCGTCTTCTCTGCAATCTGCAGCGAAAGATTGCGGCACTTATCACGAACCAGTTCTGGCAGATCGCTGTTCTTGTCCTCGATGATTGTTTCGATCCGCTTCAGGTGCCCGATCCCGGGCGGGGTCGGGTGGCCGAACTCATAGAGGACTGACCGTAGAGCGTTGACCAACTCGGTGCGCTGGCGGACGAGCCTTTCTCTTCCACGGAAAAGAAGTGCCTTGGCGTGCTGCTCCTCCATCTTCGGAATGATGAAGCGCATCTCCGGTCGTTGTGCGGCGATAACAATCGCTTCAGCATCCGCTGCATCATTCTTCTGACGCTTCACAAACGGGCGGGCGTACTGGGGAGCAATCAGCTTTACCTCATGGCCGTGTTTGGCTATCTCGCGTGCCCAATAATGCGCACTGCCGCAGGCTTCCATGACCACGGTCGCCACAGGGTGCTCGGCCATGAATTTGCGAAATTGAACCCGAGATAGCTTTTGCGGAATTTGAGTTGCCCCATCATCGAGGCTCCGTGCACTTGGAAAACACTCTTGGCCAGATCGATCCCGATCATTGTCTCCATCGTCATGTCTGCCGTCCTTCCCATCGAGTAGATTGAACGCAACAATCTTCAAACAAGAATTGTCGCTTGGGTAGGGCGGCAACCACTCCATCCATTCAATACGCCAGCTATCCGGCCGCCGGTAGTTAGCCTGGTTTGGGGCATCCTAACCACCTTAATAAAATACTTAAGGCGGCCTATTTGTGGGAGGCCGCCTTAAATCACTTCGGCAGGTTTTGGTGTCATTTCTCCCGGGGCGGCAGGAAACCCTTAACCGTGGCCAAGTCCGGCCAAGGAAGAACCGTTTCGCCGGCAACGCGCCATTCGCCGCCCGTCCTG
>NZ_LMFA01000007.1:14682-83542 GCF_001426565.1 Rhizobium sp. Root482
TCATCCTACGATAGAGGATGGCTGTGGCGTCATCGCCCTGTTCCTCGATGTGCAGAATCTTCTTCTCTGTCGACAACGGCTGTTCACCGGCGTCGCGACGGGCCTTGAACTCCGCAAACATCTCCTCCTTGGAAAACCGGGCGATCGTGCCTTCCGGCGTGAGGACAAGAAATCCAAGATTTTCGGTGTACAGGCTCTCCATCTCCTCCATTCGGTAATTGCTGCCGGTTTCTGCCAGGCGGTTGATGAAGGCGACGATTTCGGGATTATGTGACTGTTGCATCTCTTTATTACTTTCAAGCCAGGGACATGCCGCCATCAACATGCAGTTCCACGCCATTGACGAAACTGCCGGCCTCGGAAGCGAGGAAGAGAGCGGCGTGCGCCAGTTCCTCGGGCTGTCCGAGACGGCCAGCCGGGATGATGGAGGCCATGTGATCCTCAAGAGCCGGGCGATCGGCGTCCGAAATCCCAAGTTTGCCGAGGATGGCAGTATCCACCGGCCCTGGGCTCAAAATGTTGACGCGGATCTTTCTGGGCTTGAACTCGATCGCCCAATTCTTCGCAAATGCGGCGATCGCGGCCTTGGAGCCTGCATAGACGGTGTGATTCGGCAGGACCTTTGTCGCGGCGAGCGAACTCGTGATAATGATATTGCCGCCATCGCGGATCAGCGGCTCCATCGTTTGCACGCCAAAAAACACACCGCGCGTATTGGTCGCGAAATGCCTGTCGTAGTCCTCCGGCGTGACGTTCCCGGAAGCGGTGAGATTGATGACGCCGGCATTGGCCATGTAGGTATCCAGCCTGCCAAACCGGCTCGTCACTATCTCTGCAAGCCGCTGGTGGTGTTCGAGGTCGGCAACGTCGCCGACAACGCCCATGGCGCCATTTCCGATTTCGGCCACCGCCTGATCGACAATATCCTGCCGTCGACCCGTGATGACGACATGCGCGCCTTCTTTTGCAAACAGACGCGCAGTTTCCTTTCCGATGCCGCTGTTGCCGCCGGTGATCACGGCGACCTTGTCCTTCAGGTATTGCATTGTTTATCTCCATTTTCTGATGAAGCTGAGATAAACGCGAGCGCCTTGCACCATTAGATCGAAGTCAGGCACATGAGCTGTGCCGGGGAGATGCAAATGCCAAATCTATTGGGTGAGACATCGGGTTTGATGGCATTTGTGCGAACCGTGGAAGCCGGATCCTTCAGCGCCGCCGCACGCGATCTGAACACGACGCCATCGGCTGTCTCGAAGAGCATAGGTCGGCTGGAGAAAAAAATTGGAACGCGACTCTTTCTCCGCTCCACCCGTGCACTCACCCTCACCCAGGACGGTCAGGTTTTTTTCGATCGTGTGGGACCGCTCTTGCGGGACCTCGATTCCAGCGACGAAGCGATCGGGTCACAGGCTGCACCGTCCGGGAGGCTGCGCATCAGCATGCCGGGAGAACTGGCACCATTGCTGCTGCCTGGCCTGTTTGACCGTTTTGCAGACGCCTATCCGGCGCTGCATCTCGATATCGGATTGACGGACCGCCTGGTCGATCTGATCAGGGAAGACTATGATGTCGTTTTGCGCGTCGGAGATCCAACACAAGGCGATCTCATTGTGCGCCCTCTGGCAGACCTGCCAATGACCGTGGTCGCATCTCCGTCTTTCCGGAAGCGTTGGGGCATGCCGACGTCCGCCGAAGCGCTGGCGGATGTACCGTTCGCCCGATTTACGTCGGGCGGCGTGGTAACCTCTCTGCGTCTGGCCGACGGACGGACGTTCACGCCTTCAGGGCGCATCGACTGTGACTCCGGTGCGGCGTTAATCTACGCCGCGCGCAGTGGACTTGGGGCGGCCTTTCTCCTGAAATGCCTGGTGGCACGCGAACTGAATGACGGCAGCTTGCTCAGCCTCGCACCAGAAATCGCCTTTCCCAGACTGCCCTTCAACGCTCTGCACGCCTTCGGCCGCACCGTGCCCTTGCGGGTAAAGCTGTTCTGCGACTTCATGGCTGGCGAAGCCAAGGCCATAGCCGCGATGTGAGCCACAAGCGTCCCGGACCAGGCTCCTTTCGCCTGCGACCTTCAGGCATAGGCTTACGGGCCGGCTGCAGGGGGATAACACTCAATTGTCGCGCAGGACGTCGCCAACGGCGGTGAGCAGGGCCTGCCCATCGCAGGGTTTGCGAAAAAAGCCGTCCGCGCGTTGGGCGCGACTCTGATCAGCGATCTCATGACGACCGGTAATCAGGAACACCGGAAGCTCTGGATATTTCTCCTTCACCACGTCACGGAGTTCGAAGCCATCGATGCCGGGCAGCCCGATATCGGTTATGAGCACATCCACGCCTGACAATCCGCTTGCGAGCAGCAATCCCCCGGCCGAAAAGCTGCGAACAGCATATCCGGCAGATTCCAGCAGTTCCTCCAACGATCCGAGCACGATCGGGTCGTCATCGACGATTGCCACGACAGGTATCTTCTTGCTCATGCTCTGCTCCCTCCCGCCTGGTGCGGGTGAGTTTCTAGACTTTGTAACGCCATTATCCCTTGCATAACGCTCCGTGCGCAGATTTTGCTGCATTAACGAGTTGATTTTCGCATTTCGAAATGAGGCGGGACGTGTGGATTGCGCTCCACATCGGGCTCAGCGCCTTCTTCTCACGCAGTAATATGCCCACGCTGTGCACTGATAGGTACGGGTGCGGCACAATCCCGTTCTTGATACTGTCGGACCGTCGCGTAGCTGGACGGAGTATCCGGACAAGTGCGTGGTTTACGCTGAGCACGCACTGACTAATGGTCATCATGGGCCGACTGCGTTTCTGCCGGCAAGGTAAACACGAATGTCGCTCCCTGCGGTTCGTTTTGCTCGGTCCATAGCTGCCCGCCGTGTGCTTCCACGATTGACCGACAAATCGCGAGCCCCATACCCATGCCTTGCTCTTTGGTCGTAAAAAATGGCTCGAATATCTTATCGGGAAATTTGACGCCTCGGCCAAAATCGCTGATTTCTATTCGGATCATATTTTCCTCCTGGCGCGCGCTTAACTGCAGAACTTTGTCATGCGAGACGGCGGCCATCGCATCCATACCGTTGCGGATGAGGTTCACCAGCACCTGCTGTATCTGAACACGATCGAACACGACGAGCCGAAGACTGTTCTCGACGTCGACATCCATGCGTATCCGCCGCCGTCGGCCCTCCTCTGCCATCAAATCGCGCGCCTCGGCGACAACGTCCTCAAGCGTTGTGCAATTCCTTGTGTCGGTGGATCGTTTAAATAACGCGCGCATATGACTGACGACGTCGGCAGCCAGGTTTGCACTATGAATGATACGCTCCAGCGTCTTTTGCGCCCTTCCGAGATTGGGCGGCTCGGCTGTCAGCCAACGCTGGCAAGCGCTCGAATAATTCATAACGGCCGACAAAGGCTGATTAACCTCATGCGCAATCGATGCTGAAAGCTCGGCAAGACTGGCGGCCTGATTTGCGCGAGCGAGACTGTCCTGTGCCAGGCGTAGATTTTCCTGCGCTCGCACCTCGGCGTCGATGTCAAGGCAGATGACGTTCCATTGCACGATGGCGCCATCGGCGTTTCGCATCGGCGCGGCTCGCGTCTCCACCCAACGGTATTCACCATCGAAGCGCCGCAAACGATGTCTTCGCGCATAGGGTTCGCCGGTGGACAACGAATGGCCGTAATGTTCCTTGACGCCAGCGACATCATCGGGATGAACGCCGGCGTCAAGGGTTCCGTTCAGGCGTGTTTTTCCCGCGCTGTCCAAATCCACAAGCTCATAGCCGAGGAATTCACGAAGCTGCTGGCTGCGATAGACCGGCTCGCCAGCGGGTGCCGCGCAATAGATCATTGCCGGCAGCGTTTCGACCAATTGCCAGAGAAAACGTTCTCTTTCGCGTAGGGCCTCCTGCGCTCGCATTTCGTCTTCGATATCGATTGAAGCAATATACCATTGCACAATCGCGCCATGCGCATCACGCAGCGGTTGTGCACGTGCCTCGATCCAGCGATAGACGCCATCTCTATCGCGCCGCCGAAACCGGTTCACGAAAGGTTGGCCGGTCGCAAATCCGTTGGATGCTCTCTGAAACATTATCGGAAAATCTTCAGGGTGAGCGACGTCCTCAGCCAGTGCATCGAAGTCATCGATGTGCGCCATCGGTACACCGACTTGCTCCAGATATCGCTTGCTGGTGTAGGTCATCTTGCCCGAAGGCGCAAAGCTCAGGATATTGATGGGAACCGCATCGATCATTTGCTCCAGTTGCCGCTTGCTTTGGCGCAGCGCGTCTTCGGCCTGCAACTGGTCGTCAATGTCGTGGCATAGGCCGTACCACTGAAGGATACATCCGCTTTCATCCCGCAACGGTTCCGCGCGACCCAGCATCCAGCGATAGACACCGTCAGCGCGACGCAGGCGATAGTTCAGGGAGAATGCCTCCCCCGTTGCGAAGGAGTGGTTGAGAGCTTCCGCCAGATGGATCGCATCATCAGGATGAACCACGGCTGCAATGGCGGCAGCAAGTCCACTCACTCTCGGCCCATCGTAATCTCCGACGTTCAAACCGAAATACTCGACCATGCGTTTGCTGAAGAAGACCGGCTCGCCGTCTGGCGTTAGCCGCCACAGCAGGCTCGGAACCATATCGACAAGCTGCGAAAACTCCCTTTCCCGGCTGCGCAATGCTTCCTCGGCCTTTTTGCGCTCGGTAATGTCGATAAAGCCGACCAGGCTCTTGTCGGCGACGGCGCCTGGGCGGGCGGTCGTGAACAGGACGTCGATGACGCTGCCGTCCATTCGTGCCACTTTGGTTTCTTCCTGGAAGACCTCCTCTCCACGATAGCGTGCTTCGATGGAACGACGTATCGTAGCCATGCCCGGCTGCCAGTAGCGGGTAATTGGTGTCAGCATTTCTTCCGCGCTGTCTGCGCCGAACATTTCAATGGTGTGCCGGTTAACCTCTTCAACCTCCAGAGCCTCGACCGCGCGCACCAGAAACTCGGGGTGTTCATCGATATAGGTTTCGAGTTCCGCCACGCCCTGCGCCCGCAGTTCCTTAAAGAGAGGAACGAGCTTGCTGGCGTCTATCTGGGTAAGGCCTATCGGCATATAGTGAAACAGGTCACGATATCGACGCTCGCTCATGCGCAAGGCCTCTTGCGCCGTCACCAGGTCGTCGATGTCGAGGCAAACGCCATACCACTGAACGATCCGTCCTGCCGGGTCGCACAGAGGCTCCAAGCGCCCCTCGGTCCATCGATGGCTGCCATCGGAGCGGCGCTGACGATACTTCATCGCAAAAGCAGTGCCTGTTTCGAACGAATGCGCGAGCGCGCGCTCGACCGTCTGCCTGTCGTCCGGGTGGACGTCGGCCAGGGACCGTGAGGCATCCGGCGCGGTCAAATCCTCCAAGGTGACTCCAACCGTGTCCAGAATCCGCTTGTTGATATAGGACGGCGTTCCTTCAGGCGTCGTGCTCCAGATTAGAGCGGGCACCGCATCGATCAGCTGCCGGAGTTGCCGTTCGCTTTCGCGCAAAGCGTCCTGCGCGCGCACCTCGTCATCGATGTCGATGGAAATGACAAACCATTGCACAATCGCACCACGTTCGTCCCGCAGCGACTCCCCTCGACCGTCAACCCAACGGTAGATGCCGTCCGCATGACGCATTCGATACTTCATAATATAGGGATCGCCGGTCGCGAGGGACTGCCGAACCTCTCTCAAGAGCTTAGGGGCATCGTCCGGATGAACAAACGTCTGAATGGCTGCCGCCAGCCGGCTCATGTCAGACTTATCCATCTGCGCCAGGTCGTTCAGTCCGAAGAAGTCGAGCAATCGCTTGTTAAAAAATGTCGGCTCGCCTTCGGGCGTCAGGCGTCTGATGTGGACAGGAACCATGTCCACGAGCTGGGAGAGTTCGCGCTCGCGTTCGCGTAATGTCTCGACGCTTTGATGCAATGCGAGCATCGCTTGTTGGTGCTGCCGGGATATGGCCGCCACGATAAGGGCCGAAAATGCCGAGATGGCCAGAAACAGCTGCAGCATGACTTGCCTTTGCCTCTGGGACTCGAGATCGCCGATAAACTGGCTATCCCCGGAGAGTGTCAGAGTCATGGTAATCATCGCGAGCAATGTCAAAGCGACGGCAGTGCCTCTGAACTCGAAGCGCACGGCCACCCAAAGAAGCGGAGGCATGACAATATAGGGTGTGGGCAGATAGCCGTCGGTCAAGCAAAGGGCAGCGATCGTCAGAAAAATCAAGCCCAGGACTGCGGCTTCCAACCACTGCACGGGAGAGAGCCGAGATTTGCTGCGCCAGTACTGAACCACCACCAGCGCCGGCGGCGCCACGAGCAAAATTCCAGTCGCATCTCCAATCCAAAAGAGTGGCCATACAGCCATGAAGGTTTGTGACTTTACGCCGAACCAGGCAAGCGTAGCACTTCCCACCGTCGCGCTGATGAGCGGCGCAACGCCAGCGCCCAGTGCGACGAACGCGATAACCTCCTGCAGGCTTTCCAATCGAACCGAGCGTCCGCATGCCCGGTTGACGAGCCCTACACCGACAACCGCGCAAAGGGCGTTGCCGACATAAATCAGAAAGCCCGCAGGCAACGGACTATGGAACCAAGCGAATTGCGCAGACATCTCCGCCAGACAGCCCGCCAATATCCACCACGGCCAACTGTATGGAGTTGTGAGAACAAGCGTCGCGAAGAAAATGCCACCCGGAGGCCAGATAGAAACAGTTATTCCTGGCACGATCGCAAGCGCCTGGGCGAAGCCACAGCCCAAGACATAGGCCATATAAAAGAGAGCCAGGTGCAAGAGTTTGGGACGATGCGACCAGACGATCATCGTTGATTCCTCCCGCAAGACGTCACAAACCTGGTACGATGAACGCATGGCTTGATCGCCGCCAGACCTGCAGCGGGTCCCCTATTCACGTACGAGATCGATCCCATCATGCCATCGCTGTTGTGCAATTCCTGGCGAAGCCCAAAGGAGGCCGGTTTCCCCGACCGGCAGAATACTTGGGAACAAAGGGGCTGAATACCTGTTCTCAAGAATAGGTCTCGCGGCGTGGAAGAGCCGCTGTTCTCGATATGACGAAATCCACCGGGCCATTTTCACCGATCACGGCCGGAAGTGCGGCCATCCTCGCCGCCTCCCCAAGACCGGCGCTGTGGAGATTTCATCAGCCTGTCCGAACCATTCGGTCCTCGCCCAGGCGGATACACCTATGTATAGTTCTCTCCCGTACAGACGAGGAATATGTTTCCTCTGTGGGCTCGCCACGCCGCCCAACAAACCGAGCCTATCTGCTCTTCGGTGCCTCCCCCTGCGCCGAACCGCGGATCATGCGATCCGCTGGAGGCCGCCCGCTGCCGTACGGGCGGCCTCGACCGCTACCATGACGCCTACATGCACCTGTCGCCGGCTGCTTGTAAGTCTGCGTCTCGCGGGAGCAAATTAATGACCGAACAGCGATCGGGTCTTATGCGCGATGGGCTCTTTTGCGGCCGGTGACGGATGAACATGATTGTCCGACACTTCGGAAGCAGCCTTGGGAAATCTTGACTCGAACTCTTCCGCAAGTTCCGGCCGAGAGCTGGTGAGGTCACGCAAGACATTCTCGTTGAAGATGCACAAGGTGACCTTCGTCAACGCGCATAAACTGCCGTTTTCGGGCCGGCCGCCGAAAACGCCTCGGACGCCGAAGCAGTCACCGGGAGAAAGCCGCTCAATGTCGTTCCCGTCTCGGCGCCGGCATACGATTCCTGCTTGTATGATCATCAGACTCGAGAGCGTTTCGCTCTCGTCCGCGATAAGCGCGCCGGCCGAAAACTGCCGCGTCGTTGCTCGACCAATCAGTGTTTGGCGTTCGCTTGCCGTTAATGTACCGAAACCGGGTACAGCTTGAAGAAGTTCCTGCGGCGATTGGAGCGTTGACCACCTATGTGGGCCGAAGGACATTCCGTCTGCAATCCAATTAGAACCGGTGGGCATGGCGAGCGCTACCCCATTTGCTCTGCAATGCCGGAAAACCAGATCGATGACCTCGTTGCGCGCAGCGGTGCGTTCACCGATCGTTGAGACATGAAAGAGCAGCAGCACATCTATTCCCATGGCATCCATGCCCTGGAGCGAAACCGTTGGCTGAAATTCCCGGGAGATCAAGTTGCAACTCGACAACGCCAGACGCAGGATCTCCATCGATAAATTTGGTGGCTGGGTCAGTGCGATTCTTATCGAGAGTTCAAGCTGGTGCGCTTCGGTCGGGCGACTGAAATTTGTCAGGCCGAGCTTTGCGAGCACACTATTGGGGAGAACGATGAGATTGTGGGCCGACGTCAGAATGCTGGTCGATCGCCAGTTGCTGGCAGCGACCCTACCCTCCGTACCATCTCCCAACAAGATCCAGTCACCCAGAACGTAAGGGCGCCCTACCGTCAGTGCCAGACCCGAGAAAACGTCCGACAGAGTATTTTGTAACGCCAGGCCGAGGATGATAGCGAAGATGCCGGAGGTCGCGAGAAGTGTGCCGATCGGCACGCCGAAGACGAAAGCCATGATCGACAGCGAGGTACCGAGATAGATGACGGCGATCAGAAGATCTTGAATGAGCCTCGCCTCTCGCGGGCGTTTCTCCAAGACGATATAAATTCGCGTGAAGCCGATTGTTGCCCAGGCGAGATGCGTCCACCAGAGGGTCTTCGCGCCATCGACGAGAAACCGGTCCAGCTCATCCTCATGATTCCTCTCAAATCGAAAGGGTACGATTTGCGCCGCGGTAAGCAGGAGCGTCATTGCAGCGAAAAAGATGATCTGCACAACCAGCCGTGCATTAGGACGCGTTCGCCCCTGCAAATGCCATGCGATAATGCCGGCCCATCCGAGAAAGTTCAACGCGAGCAGCGAGATGGGGGGAATCACCGTCACCATGGATGCTCCGGATTAGCGGCTTGCCGCAATATGCGCGAAGGACGATCGCCTCGCGCCGGCGCGACCCCTGACGTGGCGGGAGTCGCCCAAAATTTCTGTAGTACTGCCAGGCGGGCGGCGAAAGCCAAACGAAAGTACAGCTTGTCACGGCAGCGAAGCCACAGGAACCGTCCTCGCCGGCAACAACCGGGGCGGCTGTCAGCATTTTTAGGCAAGCGCTGGAGACAAACGTTGGTTCTATAGCCAGTGCGGACACTTTCGATAGGATGTCACTTAGGAATTGTCGGGCCTTTAACCGTCTGGGGGTGATGCGATGCCGGAATATCCGGAAGTGGCTGAACCACATAATACCGTCGCAGTGGTTCACATTATCGACGACGATGAACAGATCCGCTCGGCATTGCTCGAGTTGTTCGAGGCAGCAGGAATTCAGGCGGAGGCTTTCGTCGACACCACCGAGTTCAGTTGCCGGGCGAACCCGCAAGCCGCCGGTTGTCTTTTGCTCGATGTAAGGCTGCCGGGCGTCGGTGGTATCGAGTTTCAAAAAAAGCTGTCCGAGGCGGGGGTCGACGTACCGATCGTTTTCATGACGGGCGATGGGGATATCGACACGAGCGTCTCCGCCATGAAAGCGGGTGCGATCGATTTCCTGCTGAAGCCATTCCTCGCGGACGACCTGCTTGAAGCTGTCACCGTGGCAATCGAGGAAGGCAGGAGGCAGCGCGAAATAGCATCCCGGCGGAAACACGTTCTCGAATGCGAGGCAAGTCTTACCCCGCGTGAACGACAGGTGATGAAGTTTGTGACAGACGGCCTGATGAACAAGCAGGTCGCCTACGAGCTGGGGATCAGCGAGATCATGGTCAAGCTTCACCGCGGAAGCGCGATGAGAAAGATGCAAGCACGCTCCCTCAGCGATCTTGTGAGGAAATCCATACTGCTTCAGTGAATAGCAAGCGGGCAAAACAGGCACGATACACCCGGCCGAAATTTAAGAAGCCATCCGTTAGCGGCGAGGCCTGATGCGATCGACGATGGTGACCTCGGCATCAAGGACATACCCCATCCTGCGCTGCGTCCTGATCAATACCGGGTTTGAAGGTTGTTCTTCAAGCTTGCGCCTTAACCGCAGGATGAGAACGTCAACGCTTCGATCAAATATCTCCACCCCATTCAGCCTGGTAGCGGCCAGCAGCCGCTCGCGCGTCAGCACCTGCCGGGGAGAATTGAGAAAGGCGACGAGGAGATTGAACTCCGCTGCGGTCAGCTTGATCTCCTCGGCGGCCGGCCGACAAAGCAGTCTTTGCTTCACAAGGAGTGTCCAGTCGTTGAAACAGTAGGCGCGACGATCAGGCTCGACCTTCACAATGACACCTTCCCGGGCAGCCACCCGGATGCGGGCAAGAAACTCGCGCATGCCAAAAGGCTTCGTAATATAGTCTCTGGCGCCCCGCTCCAGGGCGGCCACCTTGTCCATTTCGTCGATCCGGTCGCCGCTGATGACGATAAGCGGTGTATCCGAGAGCGCAATCAAGTCTTGAATGGCCTCCTGCGGCTTCCCGGACACGGATCCCGGGTCAACGACAAGGAGGTCGATAACCTCCGTTGCGACGATCCTTGCTACCGATTGCATGTCAGCGACCGCGGTGACACGGAAGGCATGCTGCGAGAGGTAGTCCGCGATTATGCGACGCATGTCATGGTCGCTGTCGATCACCACCACATGCTTCATTTTTCACTCCAGAAATATGTTTCTGGAGCTCTAGCTGGTCGCGGGCCCGCGAAAAACTAAACACAAGGTCTATTGACCTCGACAGCGCGGACATGGCTTTCCGAGACAGGCCACGCCGGGCCTGTTCTCCCAATGGCGAACAAACCGATAGCACACAGGCCGGGCACAAAACTCGAAAAGCCTCGATCAAACATAGGTATAGCTAAAATATGCGATTGATCCCGCTATCCTTTAAATCTGCCAATGCCTGGCATGCATGACCTGTTGCCGGCCGCGCGTTGCCGGCCATTGAGCCGAACTGGACAGCTGACATGACCGTAACCTCATATACGCAATATGTCAGAGATCTGAAGGCGGCGATCGACCAGGTCCGCCGGCAACCATCGATGTTCGAGAGCGCGACGATACAGCTCGCGATTTGCCGGAACGGCTTTTCTTATGAGAGCACCGATCTCCTGCAACAGCGATGCCTGGCAAGCAGCTATCGGATCGGGCCGATACAGGGCGACACTTGGAAGCAAGACGACGGCACAGCCAGCCGGGAGGAAATCGAGCACTTCTTCCAGTTACCGGAAATATACGCCTATTCCGATCGGGTGCTCGCCCTCGACCAGAGCCCGCTGCGGAACGCACACTGGGATGCAACGATCGGTCTGGTGGACGTGGTCGTCACGGGCAGAGGCCGTCTCGCCAAAAAGCAAAGGATGTTGTTCATTGGCTTTACAGACGTGGTGCATGCAGAATTTTCCCTCGCGGTGGACGATGCACTGATGGTCCATGATCACCGCCCGGGATCACGGTTTTTCGAGTGGACCGAAGAGGGACATCAGTCTCCGAACGAGGAAAAACGACAACCGACAGAGCCCCTTCCGGCGGCGCGACCCAAGCGCCGGTGGGCGCGGTTGGGATTCACATGGCGGAGCGCATTTCCGGGGAGGAACAGGCGATCCGATCCCGCATAACCCTGGGCCGAGGTCCAGACGACATCGGCAACCTGGCCTGTCTGCAAGCCGCCGGCAGCAATCTTCCCGACCAAAAGGTGGCGGCGCGGGAATTTCGTCTGTTACAAATGTAACCAGAAAGAGAAGCCGACAAGCCGATCGGCCAGCCAGGCACAAGCGTCGCTCCGCAGGTTCAGGTTGCATTTACACACAAGCACGAGGACCCATTCAATGCGCATCAGTTCCAGCGACACATCGATCTACGATCTCATCAGCCCGCGGAAGAAAATGCCTTCGATCGCGGAGGGCGCGGGTAACGCCATGCCTCGGCCAGCGACGAGCGCTCCGGCAACAGTCGGCAAGGATTCCGAGGTCCAGATCGCGGAGTTCCAGGCACGTCTGGCCAAATCGAATTTCGAGCGGAACGATCTGAACGGGGATGGTTATGTTTCTCGCGACGAGTTTACCGAACGAAACATGGAAACAGGCCAAAGCGGATATCAGCCGAGCCTTGGGGACGTTACAAAGCTCTGGAACAAAATCAGCAGCGCCGGCAAGGAAAGCCTGAACGAGGAGGAATTCGCGGCGGGTTTCAACTCCACCCTAAAAGTCTCCATGGGCCGGATTGACCGGCCCCTTCGATAGGAAATGGGTCATCAGCATCGGCTCGACGAAAGATCGCGCCGATGCTGCGGCGCCGTCGTTCAACCGCAATCAACACAGCGGTAGACCGCAGAGACCCGCATATCGAGCGAGGCCCGCCTAAAAACCATGCCTTAGCGCATGACAGCCGGTTTGGAGATGCGCTGCAACGACCTCGATATCGAACGGACAATTCCGAAATCGGTCAATCGTCGCCGAGCCGTACGCTTTCAGGAAGGAATTGCCAGGCGGCGAAAAGCTGGGTCAGGGATTTTACATGCATCTTCTTCATCATATTGCTTCGGTGAAGTTTGACGGTGATTTCACTGATGCCGAGTTCGTAAGCGATCTGCTTATTCAAGGCGCCACCAACGACTGCGCGCAAGACCTGCCGTTCTCTCATGGTAAGGCTATCAAAGCTGACGGCATGCTTGCGTGATGCCTGGGCAACCTCGCGTCGTGCGACATCAGTCGCGATAGCTTTGGTGACGACATCCAGGAATGTCTGGTCGCGTACCGGCTTCGTCAGAAAGTCGACAGCGCCGGCTTTCATGGCCTCTACACTCATGGCTATATCGCCATGCCCTGTCAGGAAGATGATAGGTATATCGATGCCGTTCACGTGGAGATGACGCTGCAGGTCGAGCCCGCTTAATCCGGGCATTCGCACGTCGAGCACGAAGCAACTCGGCCGATCGGGAAGCTTCGCCTCGAGAACCTCGCGAGCGGAGGAAAATGAAATCGTCTCGATCCCCACGGAGTTGAGCAGATCGCTCATGGCATCGCTGACATTGGTATCGTCATCAACCAGTAGCGCTATCGGCCTATCCTCCAACGTAGAAGATGATGCGTGCATACTTTTCCCCTTGCCATCCCACATGTAGCGCCATATCGCCCGTAGCTGGTCCAGCCCTCTGCTCCAGCACTAGGCGCCTCTTCAGGCGCCGCCGCTGAGCTAGCTCCTGGGCAGTTCCAGCAACATACATTACGAATGCAGGGAAAATGAACTCGATTGTTCACGGATTTGGCCAAATCCAGCACCCTCGATTTGTAATAAACATATTTTCAATCGGAGACATTCGGTCTTGGAGACATGGAAGAGGCGACCGATCTAAACACGTGTATAGTGGCACAGATGATAAAGAAGGCGTAGATTTCCGTTCATCATCACGTGCTGACCCCCTCCCCACAGTGATGATCGTGTGCCGCGATGTCCCTCCCACGTGGTGCAACCGTCGATGCCGGCATACTCGAGGGGTCGTTTGCTTCCGGCAACGACCCCTCCTTTTTCGTTTACGGAGGCGGTGACAGGCAAGGCCCACCAGCCCCGTGGACCCCGCGAACCGCGACAATCTGAAGATCCGGAATGCGGCCAAGCCCTCCGGCCGCCCGATAGCCTGGAGGCGCCCGCCTGAGGGTGCAGTGCCGGGAAAGATTTGACGGATCAAGCGCTATCGGATTCATGTCGAGATATGTCTCGGCATTCTGAATTTAACGACATCATCGGTTAGTCAAATATTCCGGGGCGGGCAATGCGACCCACCTCGGTCGAATTCGCTATCGATATCGCGCGCTTGGAAGCGGCGGCCAATATTGGCGACAAGTGATCAGCCGCCTCTGGAACTGCTACTGCAGTTGGGCCTTGTCGAGGCCGTAAGCCTTGTCGGCAGAGCCGGGCACCGCTTTGACCGCGATGCTGACGCGGTTCCATGCATTGATCACCATGACCTGGAAGGTGAGATCGGAAATTTCCTTCTCGGACAACTGTCCCCGAACCCGTTCATAGAGTTCATCGGATACACCGCCCTCGGGGAGCTTCGTCAGGGCTTCGGTCCATGCAAGAGCCGCACGCTCCCGGGGCGAAAAAAGCGGCGAGTCCCGCCAGGAGGCGATATGGTAAAGGCGCAACGGACGTTCCCCGTGGATTGTTGCTTCCTTGGTGTGCATGTCGAGGCAGAAGGTGCAGCCGTTGATCTGCGAAGCGCGAATATCGACCAGATCGAGTATCGATTGCTCCACAGTGCCTTTCTTTGCTTCGCCGCTCAGTGTCATCAGAGATTTAAAGAGGTCAGGCGAGAGTTGAGCGTAATTGAGGCGTTGGGTCATTGTCCGTCATCCTTTGCTGAGAATTGAAACTAGCCACGCAAAGGCGAACCTGGCGTGGAACAAACAGATCGTGACGAAGACCTCCTTAAGCGAATAGCTAGATGTCTGTTTGGTTGTTCGCCATTCAAGGGGTCTTGGTCAGGATCATCCCAAAGTGAAGGAGGGGGGTGCTGCCCCCTCCTTCCGATCATCCCGTGATGAACTGCAAGAGATCGTCATTGATGATGTCGGCGTGGGTCGTCGCCATCCCGTGGGGAAAACCCTTGTAGATCTTCAATGTCGCATTTTTCAGGAGCTTTGCCGAAAGAGGCGCCGAGTCTGCGACGGGAACGACCTGGTCGTCGTCACCATGGAGCACGAGGGTCGGTGCGTCGATCAGCTTCAGATCTTCGGTAAAGTCCGTTTCGGAGAACGCCTTGATCCCGAGGTAATGGGCGTTCGCAGCGCCGGTCATGCCCTGGCGCCACCAATTCTGGATCATCGCTTCGGAACGTTTCGCTCCATCACGGTTGAAACCAAAGAACGGGCCGCCGGCGACATCCAGATAGAACTGGGAGCGATTGGCCGCCAGAGCGCTTCGGAACCCATCAAAAACCTCGATGGGCAGGCCCCCGGGGTTCGCTTCCGACTTGACCATGACGGGTGGGACAGCGCCGATGAGAACGAGCTTGGAAACCCGCTCTTTTCCATGGCGAGCCACATAGCGGGCCGCCTCACCCCCACCCGTCGAATGACCGATGTGAACTGCGTTGACCAAGCCAAGATGCTCCACGACCGCGGCGACATCTGCCGCATAGTGATCCATATCATGACCGTCGCTTACCTGGGCCGAGCGGCCGTGGCCGCGGCGATCATGCGCGATAACGCGAAAACCCTTGCCAAGAAAGAAAAGCATTTGGGCGTCCCAATCGTCGCCGCTGAGGGGCCAGCCATGATGGAACACGATCGGCTGGGCGCTCTTGGATCCCCAATCCTTGTAGAAGATCTCCGTGCCATCTTTCGACGTGATGTAGCTGCCGGCATGCTGATCGTCCGTCGCCGCGGCGACGTTCCTGGTCTTCGCGGACACGGTGCTGACAGCCGCCGTAGCGGTGGCGAGCCCCAGGGTTGCCGTCATCATATCGCGCCGGGTGGACGCAGTGGAAAGCAGAATCATAGTCGTCTCCTGTTTGAGAAAATATTGGAAATATTCCCAAGAAGACCCAGCGTATAATTTCGATAGGCCTTATGTTAAGATTTATTAAGTTAGCAATCTTACTTGAATGCAGTAGCTATACGTTCGTTTGCCAAATATATACTTCGTCGAACGCGACCCGCCCGTCCCCGGCACGGACAGCGCGATACCAACTCGTGCAGCGGCGAGCTGCAGACGGAATCCGAGTGCCGGAAATTTGATTTTGGAGATGTGCGGCAATGCAGGTTCCGGCGACTGCCGTAATTGGATTGGATTGCTTTCATCCGCGCCGTTCAAACAGGCGCTGCGAACATCTGTTCGCCGACAGCCTTCAGTTAGGGCCGCATTATGGACATCCTGCAGATGCCGGAGCCGCGATCGGCTCCGGCTGTATTTGTCAACGCGCCGGCGGCGGGGTAGCCGTCTTTACCCATTCCGAAAACGCAACTTTCCCGACATGCACGCCCGCAGATGGCATCAGGGTCGCATCGTCAAGACGCGCGCCGAAATATCGCGTCTGGCTGTCAACGACGATGTCTCGGTTGTCCCCGATCTGGCGCAGATATTTCGTGACCGCATCCGCGATCTTGATGGGCTCCGGACCTGCAATTTCGACCACGGCGTTGAGGGGCTTGCCGAGGACCAGATCAGCGAGAGCGTCGGCCACGTCATCGGACAGGATCGGCTGCATCATGGCCGGAGAGAGGTGAACCTTATCGCCTTCGACGCCGGATTGGGCGATCCCGAACATGAACTCGAAAAACTGCGTCGAATGCACCAGGGTGTAAGGAATCTTCGCCCCCCTGATGATTTTTTCCTGAGCCAGCTTTGCGCGAAAATATCCGCTTTCCTGAAGTCGGTCGGTGCCGACGACGGACAGCGCCACGTGATGTTTCACGCCGGCCGCAGCTTCGGCCGACATCAGGTTGCGTCCGGATGTCTCGAAGAAATCCATGACCGCCTTGTCTTCGAAGGACGGAGAATTGGCAACGTCCACAACGATGTGCGCGCCAGCCATCACCTCGGCGAGCCCCTCGCCGGTGACTGTATCCACACCGGATGCCGGCGATGCTGCAATGACCTCATGCCCCCTGGCCTGAAGCCGCTTCACCAATTTGGAACCGATCAGCCCGGTTCCGCCAATAACGACGATCTTCATTGTTCGCTCCTTGAGGTTGTGCTGGTGAAATCGATTGGCCACGGAAGGCGTGACGCAACGCTACGGGATTTCTATCTGGTGAATAGATAAACCTAGGTTGGGGGCGCCATTCCTGGGAAATGCGGCCTATTCCCGGTCCATGGAGCGATCTCATCCCGGACGCCATGGTTTGCCCAATCGCAGCGTTTAATCGCGCTGAAGATGCTCGACCTTCCGAACCAGGTCTGCGAGCGACCGGCTCTGCATTTTGCGCATCACGCTCATGCGATGGAGCTTCACGGTCATTTCGCTGATACCAAGCTGATAGGCGACCTGCTTGTTCATAAGTCCACTGACCACCGCATACATCACTTCCCGCTCCCGACGGGTGAGAGTATCGACAAGCGATTGGATTCCGTCCCGCTCCGCGTCAATCTTTCGCCGTTCGAAGTCCAGATTTATGGCACGATCTACAGCATCGAGAAGATCCTGGCTGGCGAAAGGCTTGGTTATAAAATCGGTAGCCCCCGCCTTCATTGCCCTGACACTCGTCGGAATGTCGGCATGCCCCGTTAGAAATATGACGGGCATTCGACTGCCGGCGAGGGTGAGATGCTGCTGCAGATCCAGCCCTGTTCCGCCCGGCATTCTGAGATCAAGGACCAGGCAACCCGGTGCACGAATATCAGCCGATTCCAGGAATTCCGGGCCGTTGGAGAATGCAGTCGCCCGCTTCTTTGTGACCATGAACAGATCAAGCAACGATTCCCGCATTTCCTCATCATCGTCTACGACATAAACAATAGGCTCGACGGCGTCATCCGCCTTGATTTGGGCGTGCTGCATTGGATTTGCCTCAATTTCTATCGCGCGAAAACGCCGGACATATATTGAAGTTATGGCGCATTACGCGGCCGACAGCTTGAACTCGCATGCGCTGAACCGATTGCGATCGCCGCCGTGCCGACGGAGCAATATCTATCACGGAATAGGTCGCGGGTGACGGTAGACCTTGGTGTAGAACACACTATACGCGAGGGCATGTCTTCATGATCTCCAGCGACAAGGGCATCGCATTGGTATTGTCGGCATGCTGTTTCAGGGGAGCCGGCGTGAGAATAGCTTTGATCGGCAAGACTGGCGCCATCTTCGGAAAGCGCTCGTTCCGCGGCCCCCTCAAGGGCGATTGTCACTTAAACATCCGACCGGCGCAACGCCATTGCTCACACAACAGATGAAAGGGCGGCGCGACGTGGCACCGCCCTTTTTGATGTCAACCATCGAATCCTAGGCGGCGTCATTTACCTCTAGCAGAGCAACACGCTCCTCCCCGCGACTGCAGGCCCAGGCCGTCACGGCGATGCCGAAGATCGCCGGCAAGCTGACCGCCGGAAAATCTCGCAAGATAACGGAAGAGGAACATATTCCGACCGCCACTTCCCAGAGATGAAAGAGGGCGTGTGCGGTCAGCCAGAGAGTGCCGACCGTCCAGAGTTCAAGACGTCGATCGGGCCTGAACCAGCCGATCGCAAATGCGAGGGCGACGAAGCCCTGGATGATGCCGATGTCGCGAATAAAATGCTGATTGTAGAAGCCCGTATCGGTTACGCCGGGCACAAAGTAATACCATCCTTCTGGGTCATAGAGCATGTAAAGCGCCAGCCACGCGGCAAGCGCAACATTGAACCAGACCATAACGAAGACAGCGTATTTCAGGGCTCGCATTTTCCATCTCCTGCTTTTCGAGAAAGCATCAGCGTAACACCGCCGTTTGGTCGAGACTTCCCAAACCAAGGTTTAGGAAGTCTGTGGAGATTTCGGAGGGCATCCGAAAACGACCTGCCAAGGCGATCGAGGAACGACCCGGGATAAACCCGCTGCAATGCAACTTCAAACCGTGGATCGCTCGCTGATACCAGCGCCAGACTGCCCGGCACCGGTTGAAGAGCAGATCACTTAGACAAGGCCGCCTCTTCGATGAGCCTGGAAACTGCGCCCGGATGCGAAACCATGATGACGTGCAACGCTCCCGGAACGGGAAGTATCTTCCTAGACAACAGGGACGAGTGCCGGCTCTGTTTCGTCACTTGCTAAAGAATCGGATCAGTTGTCACAACGGCCCTCTGCGCCTCGATCACGTAAGGCGTCGGCGACAGCCGTGAGCATAGCCTGCGCGTCGAACGGTTTGCGGAAGCAACCGCTTATGCCCTGATCTGCAATCTCGTGACGGCCGGTTATCAGGAAAACCGGCAGACTCGGACGCAGCTTTTTCGCGATATCGCGGAGTTCGAAGCCATCCATGTCGGGCATACCAATATCCGTGATCAGGACATCAAGCCCCGAGAGCCCGCTAGAAAGGAGTGATCCAGCCGATGAAAAGCTGCGCGCCGAATATCCGGCGGATTCAAAAAGGTCTTCCAGCGATTCAAGCAACCCCAGATCATCATCGACGATCGCGACGACCTTTCTATGTTTGCTCACTTTGGACCTGGCTAGGCTTCTGCGAGAGTGGGTGACGGGTACTTCCAGCCGTTCCGCAATACGAACCAGATCAGCAAGGGAAGCCGCCTCCATTTTTTGCATCACATTGCGTCGATGAATTTGCAGGGTAACCTCGCTGATTCCCAGCTGGGCAGCGGCCTGCTTGTTGAGAAGTCCGCTCACCACCAGCGGCAGAACCTCCCTTTCGCGCGGAGTGAGCTCAAGATAGCCACGCTTCAACAGGCTGAACTCGGCGCGCTCGGCTCTCTTCTGTCGATCCTGCGCGATTGCCGCGTGGATGGCACTCATCAGATCTGCGTCGGTGAAAGGTTTGGTCAGAAAATCCACAGCGCCGTATTTGATTGCGCGTACCGAGGAGCGAATGTCGCCATGGCCGGTTATGAAAACGATCGGCGGGTGCTCCCCCTCAATGAATTCCCTCTGCAGATCGAGACCGTTGATATCCGGCAACTCGATATCGAGTATCAAACAGGCAGGCGCATCCGGCTTGTCTGCATCGACATAATTCCCGGCGGACCCGAATGCGATTGCCTGTATCCCGTGAGAAGCCAGAAGCTCGCACAGGGCTTTTCGAATCCGCTCGTCATCATCGACAATGAAAACAATCTGCTCGTCCGTCATGATGCCGCCGCTTCCATTTCAACCGGCAGCGTGAACAGGAATATTGCCCCACTCGGCTTGTTCTTCTCCGCCCACAATCGTCCTCCGTGCGATTCAATGATGGAACGGCATATCGCCAGGCCCATGCCCATCCCATTGGCTTTCGTCGTGAAGAAAGGCTCGAAAATTCTATCCGGAAACTCGACGCCTGTGCCGCGATCACTGATTTCGGTTCTGATCATGTTGCCGGCGGTATGAACCCGCACGGCGACAACCCGTTCGCTGGCAACCGCGTCCATTGCATCCATGCCGTTCCTGATAAGGTTCACCAGAACCTGCTGGATATGCACACGATCCAAAGCGACAGGCGGAATATTGCGCTCGATATCAACATCTATGCGAATACGGCGCCGCAATGCTTCCTCGGCGATAAGGCTACGCGCTTCGCCAATCACGCTGGTAAGCTCGGTATTGCCCCTCGGCTCGACATGCTGCCTGAACAGCGCTCGTATGCGGCTGACAACATCGGCCGCCGAGTTGGCATTACGGATAATGCGCTCGGCGGTGATCTTCGCCCGCTCCACATTCGGTGGCTCGGCGGACAGCCAGCGATGGCATGCGTTGGAATTGGCAACGATGGCCGCCAGAGGCTGGTTGACCTCATGGGCGATGGAGGCCGACAATTCCGACAGACTTGCGGCCTGACTGGCTCTGGAAAGACTTTCCTGGGCCAAACGAAGTTGCTCCTGTGCCCGGACCTCACCGTCAATGTCCATGCAAATGACGTTCCATTGGACGATGGCCCCCTCCTGGTCTCGCATTGCAGCGGCGCGCGTCTCGACCCAGCGATATTCACCGTCGAAACGCCGCAGTCGATGCTTTCGCGCATAGGGCTCGCCGGTGGCCAGACAATGAGCATAGTGTTCCTTGACCGCCGCCAGGTCATCGGGATGAACGCCGGCTTCAAGCGTGCCATTCAACCGGGACTTTCCGCCACCATCCAATTCTTCAAGGTTGTAGCCGAGAAACTCGCGAAGCTGCTGGCTGCGATAAACCGGCTCGCCATTTGGCGCAGCGCAGTCGATCAGCGCGGGCAAGGTTTCCACGAGCTGCCAGAGCGAACGCTCTCGTTCTCGCAGCGCATCTTCGACGCTTAGCTGATCGTCGATGTCATGCGACAGGCCATACCATTGCACGATCCGGCCATTTTCATCACGCAACGGCTCAGCGCTACTTTCCACCCAGCGATAAATGCCATCGGCGCGCCGCAGACGGAATTTTTCCGAAAAGCTTTCGCCGCTGGCAAGCGAACGCTTGAGTGCTTCATTGAGTCCGGACGCGTCGTCGGGATGAAGTGCCGACCAAAGAGCGTCCGTCAGGCGGCCTGCGCCCCCAAGATCCGCGCCGCCGCCTAGGCCAAGAAACATTATCAGGCGTTTGTTGAAAAAGGTCGGCTTGCCATCCGGATTCAGCCGCCAGAGCAGGCTTGGAACCATATCGACTAGTTGCGAGAGCTCACGCTCGCGGTCGCGCAGGGCTTCCTGCGCACGCATCTCGTCATCGATGTCGATCGAGATTGCATACCATTGCGAAATGCCTCCAGCTTGATCGCGCAACGGCTCTCCGCGTCCGTCAACCCAACGGAATGCGCCGTCCGCTCGCCGCAGGCGATACTTCATGGCGTAGGGTTCGCCTGTCGCCATCGAGTGGTGAATTGCCCCCAGGAGGCCTTCCGAGTCCTCGGGATGAACGAGTTCCCTCATGGCAACTGCCAGGCGATCAATGTCCGGCCGGTCCAATTGCGTCATGTCAGTAAAACCGTAAAAATCGAGCAAGCGCCTGTTGAAGAAAACGGGTTCGCCTTCGGCTGTCAGACGCCTGATCTGAACGGGAACCATGTCTACCAGCTGCGAGAGTTCACGCTCACGGCCGCGCAAGGCGTCCACCGTTTTCTTGTAAACGTCGATATCAAGTGCGATGCCGAACCAGCCCGCAATGCGACCTTGACTGTCGCGCGCCGGCCGTGCTGCCGTTCGGGCCCAGACATAGTTTCCGCTTACCCGCCGAAATCGGAATTCAACATTGAAATCATCACCTGTCTCAAGGCAGTGGCGCCACATAGAGGCAGTCCGGTCATAGTCGTCCGGGTGAAGCAAGATCTTCCACGCGGTATGCCCCTCCGTCACGGAAGCGTTGAGTTCCTCCAGCGTCACCCCAAGGGAATTCTGCGCAAACGGATGTAGATAGATGAAGCGACCCGCAGTATCGAATGCCCAGCCATTCCCGAAAATGCTTTCGACAGCCCTTGCAGAGCGGAGTGGTTCTTCGTTTTCGCCCGACAGTTGCTCGGCTGTTCCAGCCCGCGGGTTCCTGTCCGTTGCCAGATCGTCGATATCGACGCTGACACTGTAACCCGGCTCCGAACGGGTCTCCGTCCAGCGGTAACTGCCGTCAACCTGAAGTTGGCGATGTCTCGTGACCTGAGGAACACCGGTCCAAAAAGCGCGGGCGGCCGCATGGGCAGCTGTGGTCCGGTCATCAGGGTGAACTAGGCTCAGCGAGTTCGGCAGATCCGAGGCGCCATATTGCTCAAGTGCAGCACTTGCGACATTGGCAAACCTCTCGCTGGCAACGGAGGTATCACCATCGATAACGGTGCCGTACCAGCCCAGGATGTGACCGTCGCAATCGCGCATCGGCTGTGCCGAACTTCGGCTCCAACCGTAGGCATCGCTAGGGCGCAGCACACGATGCTCGACATTGAAGTGGTCGCCCGTTTGCAAGCAGCGACGCCATGTGGAAATGACGATCCGATAATCGTCCGGATGGATCATTCGTCTCCAGCCGGAGAGTCCGTCATCCGTTGGCGAATTGAATTCCTCAAGCGTCATACCGAGCCGCGACAGGACAGTGGGGCTGACATAGGTGATTCTTCCAGCTGCATCGGCCGCCCATGCGTTGCCTATCACGCTCTCGATGATTCGCACCGCCTGCAGTGTTTCGACCTCGATTTCGCCAGGTAAATTGAACGCCTTAGTCATTGCCTTCTCCTGCGAGATGAGGAAAGCCACTGTCAGCGCTCAATGTAGCACTTGTCCTGGTACCCGGACTGGTGAGGTAGCAGCACTATCCTAATCTTAGCGTGCGTTCACCGCACCCTATGGAAATCTATGACAAGTGGGCGGTTATCTAACCTGTATTTCAGTATAGCCTTGACTAAACCTCCGGAGTGGAGAAGCCGCCCAATGTCGTGAAAGCTTTTTCACCATCCGCGTGCGGACTTCCCGCCGTTCACCCGGGTGCGCCGGCAATCACCCCTTTTCATGGACCCGCCGGCCCACGCGGGCCTCCTTCCAAGAAGATCACGATGAAACGAGGTCGGCGTGCAATCTCGGCGAACGCTCAACATCACGCGCTGCTGCAATCCGTCATTTCACAGAGAGCCGTCCGCTTGAGTATCGATTGAGGATTCGACCGACATCCCCGACCGCAGCGCCCCGATTACGCCCGTATCGTCGATTGCGATCTTTACGGGGATGCGTTGAACAATCTTCGTGAAGTTGCCTGTGGCATTGTCCGGCGGGATCAGGGAGAAATCGAGTCCGCTGGCAGGAGAGATGCTGTCCACATGGCCTCTGATCTTCAAACCGGGCAAACCGTCCACTTCGATTTCAGCCGATTGGCCGGGCCGTATGTCGGTGAGCTGGGTTTCCTTGTAGTTGGCCACGACATAGACGGCGTCCAGAGGAACGACTGCCATGAGCTGCGTTCCCGCCGCAACAAGCTGGCCGACACGGATGGTTCGGGCACCAACGGTCCCGTCCACGGCCGACACGATCGCAGTGTAGGACAGGTTCAGCTCGGCCTGGGCAAGCGCGGCGGCCGCCTTGTCGCGTTGGGCCACAGCCTGATCGCGCTGAGTTGCCAAGACAGGAACCTTGTTACGGGCTGCAACAAGACCAGCCTCATCGCGCTCGACCGCGGCTGACGCCTGCTCGCGGAGCGACTGGCTCTGTTCTGCACGAGACTGGCTGCCTGCGCCGCTGGAAATCAGACGCACCGAGCGCACGGCATCCAGGTGAGCGTATTTGTAAGACGCCTTCGAGACATCCAGCGAGGCCGTTGCCTGGAGAATGACCGATTCTTGGAGAGCGATTTGCGCATCGATATTGGCAATGACCGCCTGGCTTGCCTTCACATCCGCTTTCGCCTGCCTCAATGCGGTTTGGAAATCCCTGTCGTCGATGCGCGCCAGAACCTGACCCGCCTTCACCGTTTCGTTGTCCCTTACAAGGACTTCCTTGATGTAGCCCGGGATCTTGGGGGCGACAGCCGTGAAGTCGGCTTTGACGTAGGCATTATCCGTCATCTCGACAAAGCGGCCGACCATCCAGTAATCATAACTGTAATCGGCAGCATACGCCGCACCGACGAGCACCACCAAAGCAATGATGCCGCGTTTGATGGTATGTCCTGCGCCTTTACCGTCCACAACCGACGCACTGGGCTGGTCGGCGACCTTTTCTACCTGCGGCCTTGGGACAACCTCGAGGGTGTGATTGCGCGACAACTCGACCATTGCTTTTCCTTCTCTACAGCCAAAAGGGCGCGTTTTAGTGTGCAAGAACGAGAATGCACCTTCGTCCCAGATCTGATAATCTTGAAAATTATGTGAAGATCATAAACTATGAGAGCATAATCAGGAGGAGCCATGGATCGGATCACAAGCCTGACAGTTTTTGGTCAAGTTGTTGAATGCGGCGGATTTTCTGCTGCCGGACGGCGCATGAACATGTCGACGACAATGGTCGCCAACCACATACAATCGCTTGAGAGCCGCTTGGGCGTTCGACTGCTGAACCGTACGACCCGCAAAGTCAGCCTGACCGAAACGGGAAAGTTTTATTACGATCGCTCCTCTCAAATCCTGGCCGACCTCCAAGAAGCGGACCTGTTCGCAGCCGCACTGGTATCCACCCCGCGGGGGAAACTCAAAATCTACACAAGCACGGCGATCGCACCTTTCCTGGTCCCCCTGATGAGCGAGTACATGCAGCAGTATCCGGCCGTGGTGATCGAGTTGGATACCGGTGAACGGATGATCGACATGATCGAAGAGGGTTACGACCTCTTTATTCGAACGACGCTAAGAGATTCCCGGCTGATCGCGCGCAAGCTGACGCCTTGGCGGCACTTCGTTGTCTGCTCGCCGGCCTACCTCAAATCCCATCCAGCACCCGAGCGGCCGAGCGATCTGGCGGGCCATAATTGCCTACAATATTCGCACTATGCCTATGGCACGTCGTGGCACTTCGAAAATGCCGCGGGTGTCCAGGAACAGGTCAAGATCGACGGCAACGTCGTCTCCGACAGCGCCCAGGCGCTCAGAGAACTGGCGATCGACGGGCGTGGCATGTTCCTGGCGCCAAGCTTCCTCGTCTTCGGCGATCTCAAAGCGGGCCGTCTGGTCTCCAACATGCCCAATTATCGCGGCGTCGAATTTTCCATTGACGTCTTGTTTCCCGAACGCAATCACCTTCCAACCAAAGTCAGACTGTTCATCGATCTGCTCGTCGAGCGTTTTTCCGAGCACCGGAAGTGGATGGCTTAAGTTCCTGCAACGCGAGCTAAGGTCCGCAGTCGCCTTGCGATTAGCTTTCCGACCATGACCTTCGAAACGATCAGTATCGGCGCGGCCAGCAGAAAGAAGAGCGCCACCGAGAAAAAGGCCGAATTGAACGCGATCGTCATCGATTGCACAGCAACGGCCTTGCCGATGAGAAGCGCCGACGCCTTGTTGGCCCCCGCCGCTAGTCCGTGGGCCGAGAGATAATGCGCGACGCTCAACAACCGGTCGATCACGTCCGGACGTCCTGGCGTGATATAGGCGGCGAGCACGGCGCGGTTCAGCGCGCTCTGATTCTCCACGAAGGTCTGCAGGAACGATATCCCGATAAGACCCCCGGTCTGCCTCCCGAGATTAAACAGGGCGACACCGACGACAACGGACGAACCTTGCAGCCCCGACATCGTTATGAGAGTGATCGAGAGGAACAGAAAACCGAGCGCACATCCACGAACGAGAACACCGGCCGCCATATCCGGTATGCCGCTCTCGCTGGTCGAGCCCGATAGCATCCACATGGACAGCATGAGACCCAGGATACCAAGGGGAATGGTGTGTGCTGGCGAGGCGCCGCGTCTGATGATGAACGCAGTGAAGAAGAGCGTCGTGATAAATGCGGCCGTGCTCGGCAACAACAGCGCCCCAGCCTGCGTCGGCGTCATCCGAAGCACCGAAATGGCAAAGGATGGGATCAGGTAGCTGCTGCCGAGCAGCGCGAAGCCTGCTGCGAAACTCGCAAGAAAGCCAAAGCTGAATCCACCATTCATGAAGACCGAGACATCCATCAGGCGCCGATCCTGATTGCCGAGGAACTGACAGGCGAGAGAACCGGCGAGCGCGAGAATGCCGACGAGCGCAAGCGCGACAATCGAAGGTTCTTCGAACCAATCCCAGCGGTTGCCCTGATTCAAAACATAGGTCAGCGATGTCACTGCGATCATGAACAAGGCGAGAGACGGCCAATTCATCCTGACGGATTGCGGAATTTCCTCCTTGAACGACAATCCGAATTTCAGAAATGCGAGAGCGGCCAGTCCAATCGGAACAATGGCAAGGAATATCCACGTCCAGGAATGGCTATCCAACAGCCAGCCGTGGGCGTAAGGGACAAGTGTTGCGGGTGCAACGACGGCCGCGACGGCAAAAACGCTCTGGACCAGGGGTTGGCTCGGCCAGCCAAACGACTTCAGCAGCAGCGACTGCGCGTTGACGAGTATCATCCCGCCCACGAACCCCTGGAGAAGGCGCAATGCGAAAAGCGTGTTCAGATCATCGGTAAGAGCCGCAAGCCCCGATGTGACAGTCATTATTATCGTCACCGCAGCCAGCGAGAGCCCAAGAGGAAAGCTGCCGGCCAGCCCCGCGGCCACGACAAATGCAAGGAGCTTCGCGGCGGTATAACCATAATCTATCCGCGCAAATTCATCGGAGGTCGCAGCAATGTCGCCCATCATGTCCAGGCGGGCGAACGACAGGACCGTGCCTGCGATCGCTTCGGTCAGGGCAGCCAGAGATGCCCCAAGCAGGAGACAAACACGTGCGATGTATTCTGAGCGATCTGCAGCGTCTTTCATAACAGTCCCCATGCAAACAAGGCACCTTTGCCATTGCCTGACCTTCGGCTGGAAGCTGAGGAAAACATGCCGTGGCCGCGGTCAGTTGATAAGCTCGGAAATCGGGAAAGGATTATACAGTTTGAGTGTGAGATCGAACTCCATGGAGGCGCGCAGTCATCGAGTTTCGACCGACGCCTACGCATGCCCTACTCATCGAAGGGAGCGGCAGCGACGAAGTCGACCGATGAAATGGGCGTATAGCCAGACACCAGACGTTCGCCGAAATCCCGCACAAAGTTGTCATAGGTCGTCTCCGGCTGCGTTTTCGCGATATGGCAAAAACAGTCGGTCATTCTCCTCTTCATCTCGAGCCGAGGAAATTCGGCGATGATCGCCTTCACTTCGGATGATGGGATAAGGCTGTATTTCAGACCCACGACGTCGAAACAGATGCCGGCGGTACAAAGAGCGACCTCCGGTTCCTTGTAAAGCCCGATCGATGGTGTCGAGTTCAGCGCAACGCTATCCCAAATCAATTGGGCACGATGCCTGTCGAACCCCGCTTTCGTTGCAAAATCTCGCGCCAGATCGGCGGCTTCCACCTCGAACCGACGCGGGCCTACAAATCTGTCATTGAGGGTGGTGTCGTGCAGCAGCGTGCCGATGGCGACGACTTCTTCGTCATGTGCAGTATTCTGTAGTGCGGCGATCCTGGCTGCAAACAACCAGGATCGCATGACGTGATTGAACAGATAAGGCTCACAGGTCTCACGCGCATGGTTGATCGCCCGATCGACTATGCGCGTATGGGGAACGACGATGCCTGCAACTATTCGTATATTTGCCGTGTGCATATTCAAACCCCTTGCTTGCGATTATCTCGTTTCAGAGCTGATGCGCCCGGCTCGTCGGGAAATCCGGGATACGGGCATATTGGCGCAAAGCCGGCACGCAACCAGCCAGACTTTGGTTTGCATTGACGTGAATAGGAGCAAGGATGGATATTATCGGGAAGCGGACCGAGCCCGGTATCGGCGGGCATTGGGTTTTGATTCCTGGTACTTTCGAGATGGGACGCAGATGGAAGCGTGCTCGAGGCGAACGGCGCCCTGTCGCGGCCCCATCCGCGCTCTTGGGGTTGGTCCTCTGCAAGCTGTCGGCCTTGAATGCTGTTAGTCACGATGCTTGAAGGACAAAAATGACCGACAAGGACAACCAAAAACGGCCTGCTCTTTTCCAGTGGCTGTCTACCGGTCTTCGTGAAGAGCCGACAGCTGAGCGGATATTTTTCGAATTCTGCAACCGGCTCACTGATTGCGGCGTCTCACTCAGTCGATGCTCCCTGCATTTTCGGGTTCATCACCCTCAATGGCTTGGCACGCGAATAATCTGGGCGCGAGGCCAGACGGAAGCGGAGGTTCACACGGTAGCCTACGACGTTGAAGCAACCGATGCCTTCTTGCGAAGTCCATTTCACCTTGTGATCCAAACCGGCAAAAATGTCCGGCAAAAGATCCAGATCTGCGGAGCTCACATTTTTCCTGTCTACGAGGAACTGAGACAGCAGGGGCACACTGACTATGCCGCATGGCCTCTCGATCATACGCAAGGCCGACGACATCTCATCACCTTCGCCACAGACCGCAAGGGAGGGTTCAAGGACAGCGAAATCGCGCTTATCCGTGAAGTACTCCCGCTGTTTTCCCTGGTGACCGAAATCCGCGTGAAGGACCAACTTGCGCGTACGCTTTTGCAGACCTATGTCGGTCCTCACGCCAGCGAGCAAATTTTGGATGGCGCGACAACGCGCGGAAGCGGTGTCACCGTAAACGCAGCGGTCATGATGTGCGACTTGAGGAATTTCACTCAACTTGCAGATCGTCGCCACCGCGATGAGGTCATCGACATTCTCAACGCGTATTTCGATCTCATCGCCGATCCGATCGAGAAGCACGGAGGCGAGATTCTGAAATTCATCGGCGACGGTCTCCTTGCGGTTTTTCCATTGGACCGTCCGAATGCGTGCGATCGCTTGTTGAGCGCGGTCTTTGAAGCCCATGACGCGGCCTCGCGAAGGGAATCGTCGAGCTATCAAATTCGATTTGGGACCGGCATTCATGTCGGCGAGGTCATGTATGGCAATATCGGATCAAAGCGGAGGCTTGATTTTACCGTGATCGGACCGGCCGTGAATCTGGCGTCCAGACTGGAAGCGTTGACGAAGAAACTCCATCGCCCCGTCTTGATCTCCAATGATTTTGTCAGGGCCGCCGATTGCTTTGAGAAAACGGAATGCCTGGGATTTCACACTCTTTCGGGGTTCGATCATGCCATGGAAGTTCACGCTCTCCGGACGATCTCCCCGGACGGTCCATCAGCGGCCCCCCGTATATAGAGTAGAGCGGAATTAGCCTTGAACCGGATTTCCGGGCTGATTTCGACAGAACAGCGTCGAGGGAGCCTAGGCATCGACACAATGCGTAGGCTCCCTGATGCGCCTAACCCGGCAGTTGGTCAGTAGTCCCAGAAAACCGGCACCCAACGAAAGGCTTCGCCGGCGACGGCCACCCGGCCGATGGAGGGGAACGGCAGGTGAGTGGCCACCAGGAGTTCACCGCTCGCCGCCAACTGCCGCAAAAGATCGATCCGGACGCGAGCCGCCTCTTCGGGGTCGTGCTCGAACCCGTTGTGCCAGTCCGGCTGGTCGAAGCCGACGGCAAATACCGCGTCACCGGCGAACGTCAGCGCATCGTTTCCCGACGCTACGCGGATCACACAATGGCCGGGGGTATGCCCACCCGTGCGACGGGCAACCACACCCGGCGCAACCTGGCACTCCTCGTCGAACAGCCGAAGATAGCCGCGATACTCGCACAAGAACTTCTTGGCGGTCGCCCGAAGTGCGTCCGGGAAACCCTGTGGCATCTGGGTGTGGGAAAAATCGGGGGATTCCCAGAATTCTGCCTCCGCCGTTGCGACGTGGATCCGCAAGTCCGGACGCAGCTTCTCCTTCACCCCCTCGACGACAAGCCCACCGATATGGTCCATATGCAAGTGCGTGAGCACAAGGTCGGTCACGGATGCAAGATCGATGTCGGCGGCCGCCAGCCGCTGGACCAGCTGCCCGGCCCGCGGCAAGTTCAGATCCGGGTCCAGGCCGAGCCCGGCGTCGAGAAGTATGGTCTGCTCACCGCTACGCACCACCACCGCATTCAGCGGCCAGTCGAAAGCATCCGCCGGCAGGAACATGTTTTCCATCCATGACGCCCGGACTGCGGGATCGGCATTGTGTCCCAGCATCTGAGTTGGGAGCGGTAGCACCCCATCACTGATGATCATCACGTCGATCTCGCCGATCCGTAGCGCATAGCGCGATGGAACCAGCTCTTCGGTACCCGGTTTACCGGGGTGAAAAGCGTTTTCCGAAGGAATCCTTGTCTCCTGCGGAGCCAAGGTACGGGCTTTTGTTGCTGACTGCGGCATGACGCACTCCTGTGTTGTTGGACACGAACCGTCACTGCCCATTCGATGGTACGCCAATATCGCATACGATCACGGACCGACGCTCGAACCGATGTTTCCGGATATTTTCGAGCGCTTCTTGGGCGGCTCTCCACAACACTACAGCCGCCCTCCAGCGCCGGTAATCCAAACTTAGGTTTAGGAGTCATGGCTGTAAAATCGGTTGATTTCCCGCCACCCGTCGCTACCGGACAATAGAAATCTTCAAGGGGCCCATTGGGCCCGAGGCACCCATATCGTCCGCCTTGAAGGAATGTGAACTGACGACCCGGTAGTTGATTTTCTGCTCTCTGAAAGATTGTCCCGCCTAGTCAGGCACAACCTTCATGACCGACTGCATTTGGGCCGTCAGCGGACAAGCGGCTTTCGCATTAACTCAGCAGCAAGCAGCCGTTCCGACGCCGGGCCGAATTCGACGCCTAAGGTTGTTGACATTGGACCGCCTCTTGCAGGTATCTATCTGACCACGGGTGTCCAATAGCCGAGAAATTCGATGTCCTCGGCAGAATAAACAACATGCGTCTTCCGGACGGCAAGAAGGCCGGTCTCTATTCCGTTTACGAAGCTGTCAGCGACTCTGCTTTGCGCCCAACGCGGAAGACGTCTTCCAGCGATTCTTTGACGGTCTCCGAAGCATGTCGGAAGTGTAAACTTGACCCAGCCCGCCCTCAGGTTTAACTCCGACGCCGCTTTCAAATACGGCGGTAAATGCCCCCTCTGATGCCGATCCGACATGCGAGCCGGATCGATTGTGTAGGCAGATCAACATGGACGAGCGTCTACGTGCCGATCAGTTTATTCACCGTCTTCTGTTGTCACTCGACGGATTCGAACTCGCCCGGCTTCCAGGACTTGTCGAACCATGACTCCAGCGGGCCATACAGGCGAAGAAGGACATTCCAGCCCTTGCCGGGAACCGTCTGGACCCAGTTGGCTTCATGTCCTTCTGGCGCTGTCGGGCCAAACCAGACATCGACCGAACCGTCGGCATTGACGACAATGTCTTTCTTGTCGCTGCCGATGCTCGGAAATTTCTGGTCCGTCTGCAGCATCGAACGCGTCTGATTGTCGTAGACGACGAACGACCAGAATTCCTTTGCCGGAATATTCGGCGGCAGGTGTATTTTATAGGTCTTGCTGCCATCGAGAGGCTTGCGATTTTTGTCCGTCGTGGCCCCGGCATATTGCGAACCGATGCCGACGCGCTTGATCGCCATGGCCGGCGTGATGCCCGTTGCGTAGTAGTGGAACAGGACGCGGGCATCGAGATAGCGAACGCCCGGCTGCGATAGGAACTCGTAGCTACCGCCGACAAAGCCGGTGAACCAGGCACTGTCCGGATAATAATAGGCGTCTTTCATCCGGGTCTTGAAAGTGATGGTGCGCGCTGTCGCGTTGCCGACGGCCACCGCTTCGGTGAGAATCTTCTTCATCCGCTCGTCGGGTGCGAAGGGCTTGCCCTTTTCGATGCCGATGGCGGCGAGTTGCCCCAAGACTTCCGGGTGGTAAGCCTCGTTCGGCTCGTACTGGACGATGTCGTTCACTTCCTCGTAGAAGTGAAAATCATTGGCATGGATGGTGTTGAACTCCTTGCCCGAGACGTTGACGATCTTCATCGGCGGCGGGTTGCCGGCCTCCGACAGCGGGTAGACCTTGGCGAACTTCCTGGTGTTTTCGACCGCTGTCGCGGTGCTGCCATTCTCGAGGAAGCCGCGCCAGAAGAACAGGTTTCCGTAGGTCGAGGTTCGAAGCACGAAATAGCCCTCGGGGACCTCGCCCTCATAACCAGGCGGCAAAAGCAGGTATTTTCCACCCTTGCCCTTGTCGGGGCCGGCATTGCCGACATCGCCGACATATTGGAACCAGTGATCGTCGATCATGCCGAGGATGTTGGGCGGCGTCTCGATGACCAGCGGGCCGGCCTTGGTGTCCAGCCACATCAGATTGTAGATGCTTTCGGTGTTCCCGGTCAGGAACAGCGAATGCGAGTCCATGAGGTCTTCGAAGATCAGGATGGTCTGGTTATTGTCGGCCCCCTGACTGGCAAGGCCAACCCGCATGGCTTCGACGGATGCGCCGGGCATGGCGTTGAGAAAGGCATCGACGCCGCGCATGAAATCGAGATTGTCGTAAATCTTCTCCGACGTGGCGTCGTCCGGGAAGCCGTCGAAGAAGTTCAGTTTACCAATCCTGGTGTCCACACTCTCCGGCGTGACGATGGCACCGGGTATCGGCGTCGTCATCTCCATTTTCGGTGCCGTCTGCCCGTGCGCGATCCCGGCAAGAAGCACCAGCACTGATGCCGCTCCAAGCAAGTTTTTCATTGATAAAATCATTGTGGGGTTCCTTTACGAGAGTCAGATTTTTCGAAGATAAGATATCGTCCGAATAGGCCGGCGCGTCACACCGGAGGGGGGTGACGTACGAAGCGGACATCTGTTGCGCTTCCGCGGCGCGAAAGGAAGTATGTTACGGTTACACGGTCCGTAGCATACGGACTTCAGCAAGCCGAAGAGGTAGTTAGAACTTCACCGCCAGTCGCGTGAAGATACCGTGCTGGGTGGCGTCATAGCGGAAGCCGCCATCTTGGAAGTCTGTATAAAGCGCCTTGTAGCCGAACGACGTGGCGATTGTGTCAGTCCAGTTGTAGCCGACCACAGCCGTTCCCTGCAGCGTGATGTCCGAAGCGACGCCGAAGCCGCCGACGTCGCCCATGACGTCCACGAACCATTTGTCGGTGATGTCATAGTGCATAGTCAGGCCGACAATTGGATCGACCCAGCTTTGCGAGCTGCTGCGGCTGACTGCCGGAAAGAAAACTGGATCGAAGTCGACTTGCACCCTGTTATGCTGGTAGCGAAGGCCGCCCGTCGCGTAGAGTTGCATGTTCTCCACGTTGATCGGGATCTCGTAGCCGACCAGCGCTGTCGCGACGATCTGCGTCTGCTCGAAGTCAGCGGTTCCGCCGAACGGCCCGACATCGGCGTCAGTCGAAATCTTGGCCCACATGAAGTCCGTATAGAGAAGCCAGCTATCACCGACGGCTTGAAACGATGCGGCGAACACACCGTCCAGGTCCTCGAGCACCTCCAAAGGCGATACGTCAACCGCCGCGGCGGGAAGGCCACGCACCGCGACGTCGCCGTTCAACCCCGCCAACCAGCCGTCGAGCGTGACCTGGTAGTTCCAGCCGCTCTCGACGACAACAGGGCGAGGTTGCGTCATGTCGGCTGCGGCCGCAGGTGCAGATGCAAAAGCCAGAGCCAACCCGCAATATGCGCTTTTCATTTTGATCATGCGAGCAATCCCCGATCTCACGTGTTCCGGCATTCGCAGGAACTCATTCCCGGTACGAGAATGCCGGAAGCTGGCATAAACGCCCGTATATTACTGTAACCACTGTCACAGCCGACTATTAACGTGTCCATTTCTGCGACTCGCATACCACCTTCATTACGCACCCCTTGAGGGTAACCGTGTCGCCTGAGACGCTGATGCTACCGTTATAGGTCTTCTTCGCGTCGGGATCAGTGATCTCGCCGGAATATCTGCCACCGCTACCGGAACGCGCCTATCTTTTCGCCCGAGTGCTTGCCGCTCGTGAGCGTGATGCAGAACCCACTGCCGCAAGGCTCGATGGCGGCCGTGTCGCCGAGCGTCGTCTTCCAATTCCCGACAATTGGATCGGCTGCGCTCGCTAATCCGGCCAGGATCAACAGAGCCGTAACGGAAATCACGATAGTCTTCACAGGAACGTCCTCGCATGGCGGGTCCGCTCACGGACCGATGTCCGAATGGACCACATATGCGCTGCAGACCGCAAGAAACTCGCAGTATGTTACTGTAACCTACGTGGTTTCGCCCGGATTCTGTGCCATTCAGTGACAATGAGCGGATGACCGGAAACTCGTCACTTCGCCTGCCGTGGAGGCGAATGAATGGAAGACGACATCGGGTTCGCCAAGCATTGGTTTCCCAAGCAGGCGATCGAAATCGATGCGCTTGCCTCCCGCGACGAGAGCTTTCGAGAGCTGTGTAACGACTTTTCAATCGCGGACGATCTCGTGCAGAAATGGAAATCGTCTACTGCTCCGGAGCGAGACGAACGGTACGCCGAGGCGCTCGAACTCATGGATGGCCTTAGCAAGGAAATCGGCGTCATGCTGAGCTTGGCCAAGATCGTGCCATTCCCCGTTTCCCGGTGAATGCAGGATCACGGCGTGATTGCTGCCCTGTGGCGACTACAGAA
Source organism: Rhizobium sp. Root482 (assembly GCF_001426565.1). GTDB lineage: Bacteria > Pseudomonadota > Alphaproteobacteria > Rhizobiales > Rhizobiaceae > Pararhizobium. Next base: position 49,439 of record NZ_LMFA01000007.1, read on the forward strand.
AAAGGGAACAACATGCCGCGACCAATCGCGTTCGTCCTAATCCTCGCGGTCGCCCTGATCGTTGTGGTTGTGACCGCCTGGGGTTCTCTGGCTCTATGGTATCGCCTGCCCCTGCCCGGTGCCGGACGGGCAATTGGCGCTGGAGTATTTCTCGTCTTCGGTCTCTTCATCGTGGCGGCGCTTACAAGTCGGCTGCGCATAAGGGCCATCCTTTCGTTCACGGTCGTGTTCGCCCTGATCATCGTGTGGTGGGGTTCGATCAAGCCGGAAGCGAGCGCTGCATGGTCACCGGACGTCGCCCGGCAGGTCACGGGTAGCATAAACGGGAATTCGTTGACTTTGACCGATGTCAGGGACTTTGCGTGGCGAAGCAATGCCGACTTTACGGAGCGTTGGACGACCCGGACCTACGATGTGAGCAAGGTTAAAACGGTCGACCTGTTCATGTCGTACTGGGCAGGGCCAAAGATCGCGCATGTCATCTTCAGCTTCGGTTTCGAAGGCGGCGAACAACTCCCCTGGTCGATCGAGGTACGCCACAAGGCCGGGGGCGCGTTCTCTCCCCTTGCCGATCTTTTCAAGAACGACCCGCTCGTGATCCTCGCCGCGGACGAACGCGACGTCGTCGGCGTCCGCTCCAACATGCGTGGCGAAGACGTCCAAATCTATCGCCTGAGAGCGAGTCCCGAGCAGGCACGAAAACTGCTGCTCGAATACGTCGCCGAGGCCAACGCCCTTGCCAAGACCCCGCGGTTCTACAACTCGATCACGACGAACTGCACGACGAGCGTCGCCAAATTGATGCGGGTCGCCGGAGACAAGGTGCCGTTCGACTGGCGGCTGATCGTCAACGGCTATCTTCCCGACTATGCCTATGACCGGGGAGCGATCGATACGTCGATGCCGCTTGCCCGGTTGCGGGAGATTGCCAAAATCGATGAGAGGGCGCAGGCGGATGGTCTGTCGCCCGAATTTTCCAGGGCAATCCGTTTTGGCGTTCCATCCCCGACCGCCGTCGCTACCCCGTAACCTACAGTAACATACTGCGGAGATAGCGGTGGTTGAGGCATGGTGCGTCTTGTCAGGAATTCGCCAGGCGAAGTTTCCCCCACACCCTCAACCAGGACGGAAACCATGAAGCTGATCAAGCTCTTTAAGGAAGCCGCCGCGGCCACAGCCCTCTTAATGATGATGGCCGCCCCATTGCTTGTGCCGACCGAGGCCGAAGCCCGCCGTGCGGTAGCTGGCTGCGGAGCCAGAGGATGTGCGGCCGTCGGCGATCGCGGCGCTGTCGCCGTGCGCCGCCCGCCAACCATGCGCGGCGTCGTCGTCGTCAACCCTCGCCGTAATTGGCCCGCGGGAGGCGCGATAGCCGCAGGGGCTGCCGTAGGGTTCATCGCAGGTGCCGCGGCGGCCTCGGTCGCAGGGACGCTGCCACAGTCCGGCATGTGCTGGTATTACACAGACAGCACGAAGAAGACGGGCTTCTGGGATGTCTGCCCGCGATAGTAGGGCTGTGGCACCGGGGTGGGATTTACGACGGCGACAGCGTTGGCAAACAAAGCGGCCGTAGCCCGACGCGTGCCCGGAGTCTTCCGTCGGACATGCCGCCCTGACTGAAGGAGCACCGCGCCCTTACCTGAACGTCGTCCCGACAAAGTCACCCCCGGCCGCGAAAAGCATCTCTCGAATGTAGACGAAATGTTCCGCGGGAAGTAGGTTGCATCAGGGGCTCCAATACAAGCCGCCAGCGTCGCGCGTGTTCGTGGCGCTGGGGAGGAATACAATGAAGGCCTCGGCGCATCCGCCGGACGGTACTGTCGAGCGTCCATGTCCGACCCGTGAAGAGGTCATGGCGCAGCTTGAACGAATCCTTTCCAGCCGTGAATTTCCCAGCGGCGGACGCAGCGCCGCCTTCCTGAAATATGTCACGAAGGAAACTCTTGAAGGCCGCGGTCATCGCCTGAAAGGATACTCGGTCGCCATCGAAGTATTCGACCGAAGCGCGGGCTTTTCTCAGGACGATCCCGTCGTCCGAATCGAGGCCGGACATCTGCGCCGTTTCATCGAACGCTACTATCTCGTCGCAGGCCAGCACGATCCGATCCGCATTGACATTCCCAAGGGCGGCTATGTGCCAGTTTTTACGTGGAATGACGCATCGACAGAAGAGGTCGGCGACGAGCCGAACGAAGTTGTCATCAGACACCGGGTTTTCGACCGATGGCGTCCAGGCGGTCCCATGCTGGCCATGCTCGTCGCATTCCTCTGCGCAGGGCTCGGCTATTATGCGGGCTTTCTGACGGGATCATCCCCAGATCGGTCAAGCGCACAAAGCCGGGACGAATCGATCCTCAGGCTGAGCCCGGACGAGCCGACCCTCGTGGTCGCGCCCTTCGCGGACCTCGGCGACGGCGCGCAGGCCGCACTTTATGCCGCCGGACTGACCGAGGAGCTTCTGACCGCCCTTCCCCGATTCAAGGAGATTACAGTCTTCGGCCGCGAGACGTCGAAGGCACTATCTCCCGGCGTCGCGGCATCGCAGGTGCGCGAGGGACTGGGCGCGCACTACCTTCTCGCAGGCGGAGTTCGCGTCGGGGGCGATAAGCTCCGTGTGACCGCGCGCCTTGTCGATACGTCCGACGGCTCAATCCTGTGGGCACAGACCTATGACGAACAATTGAACGCGCACGAACTTTTCGCCATCCAGTCCGATGTCGCCAGCAAGGTCGCGACGGCCATCGCCCAGCCTTATGGCGTCATCGCCAAATCATTGGCGGCCAACCCGCCGCCGGACGATCTTGGCGTCCATGATTGCATGTTGCGTTTCTACGCGTACCGCGAGGAACTGAACCCGGAAGCACACCTGATCGCCCGCAACTGCCTGCAGAGCGCGGTGGCGCGTTTCCCCGCCTACGCGACAGCTTGGTCGATGCTCTCGATCGTCCATCTCGACGAGGGCCGGTTCGAGTTCAATCCGCAGAGTGACCAGGCTCCGGCGATCGAACGTGCGCTCGGTACGGCGCGGCGGGCGGTGTCGCTCGAACCCGACAATACGCGCGCCCTCCAGGCGCTGATGACCGCGCTGTTCTTCAACAGCCAGGCGAGGGAAGCATTCGAGGTCGGCGAGAAGGCGCTCATCGCCAACCCGAACGATACGGAGTTTCTTGGGGAACTGGGAACGCGCGTCGCGTTCTCGGGGCAGTGGAAACGTGGTGCCGATCTTCTGGACCGTGCGATCAGACTCAATCCAGGCGGAGCCGGATATTATTTCGGGACGCGCGCCCTGATCGCCTGCATGCTCCGGGACCATGAGACGGCGGTGCGGCTGATCCGCAAAGCCGACCTGCAGAAATTTCCGCTCTTCCACGGAGTTGCGGCGTTTATTTATTCCGAGGCCGGGCTGCTTGCGGAGGCAAAGAGCGAAGGCGAAATCTTCATGGAGATGCGCCCCGATTATCTGCCCAACATCGTGGCCGAGAACCGGAAGAGAAACCTGCCGCCGCAGGACAGCATGCGCATCATCGCGGCACTCAGAAAGGTCGGATTGCCTGTGCCGAGCGTGGCAGATGTCGAAACCGGGTTCAGGCTTTCCGACGCCTCGGACAGCCAGTGAACGCCGTATGCTACGGTAACATACGTTCCTTTTCCGCCTGAATCCGTCACTCTCCCGGCACGAGGTGGCCCCCAAGCTAGTGCCACCGCCCGCCTGGAGATCGAACGGGGAACAAGGCAATGGCCACGAACGCATCGATCCGCATGCTGTTGCGGAAGACATCCGTGACACTCGCCGCCACAGCCATGCTCGGCGCGGCCGCCTACGCCCAGGATTCCGGCGCTGATCTTGCCAAGAAGCTGTCGAACCCGATCGCCTCGCTCATCAGCGTTCCCTTCCAGTTGAACTATGACCACGGCTACGGGCCGCTCGATGGCGACAAGACCACGCTGAACATCCAGCCCGTGATCCCGATCTCGCTGAACGCCGACTGGAACCTGATCTCCCGTACGATCCTGCCCGTGACCTACCAGCACGACATCGCCGGGCCATCCGGATCGCAATTCGGTCTCGGCGACGTCGTGCAAAGCTTTTTCCTCTCGCCTGCCAAGCCGACCGACGGCGGCCTTATCTGGGGCGCGGGCCCCGTCTTCCTGTTTCCCACCGCAACCGACGATCTGCTGGGCGGCGAGAAATGGGGCGCCGGGCCGACCATCGTCGCGCTCAAGCAGGACGGCCCCTGGACCTATGGCATGCTGGCCAATCATATCTGGTCGTTCGCCGGCGACGAGGACCGCAACGATATCAGCAACACCTTCCTTCAGCCGTTTCTCTCCTACACGACGCCGGACGCCTGGACATTCGCGCTGAACACGGAATCCACCTACGACTGGAAGGGGAATGATTGGTCGGTGCCCATCAACCTGACCGTCTCCAAGCTGGTGAAGGTGAATGAACAGCCGATCAGCCTGACCGCCGGTCTGCGATACTGGGCGGCGGCTCCGGACAACGGCCCCGAAGGACTGGGCGTCCGGCTCGGGCTGACATTCCTGTTTCCCAAATAGGTGCGAGGCACTGCGAAGAGACTTTTAGGGCGCGTAGTCATGATCGGAACTCGATCGGCAGAGTTCGATCGATGTCCTCAGTCGCATACCGCCTCCTATTGCCCATGCATGCTTGAACCCGCGCTGCGAACCGAAAGGACATTCAATGCTTACGAAACGCGATCTGCTCCGCTCTACCGTTGCCATGGCGGCACTCACCGCGACAGTGATGAAGCCTCGCTCCGTCTTCGCGCAAGACAAGGCGGAATGGCCGAGCCTGCTGGAGGCCAAGGACATTGCCGAGGAAGGTTTTATCTACGGCTTGCCGCTCGTGATGAACTATGCGGTCATGCAGGAATTCGCGGTCAACCGGAACTCGGGTCAGTTCAAGGCGCCGTTCAACGAAATCAATAGCATGCACCAGGTCGCCAGCCCCGAAGATACGGCCGTCATCACGCCGAACAGCGACACGCCCTACTCGATCCTCTGGCTGGATTTGCGCGCCGAACCGATGGTCGTCTCCGTGCCGGCGGTCGAGAAGGATCGCTACTATTCGGTTCAGTTGATCGACGGCAACACCTATAATTTCGGCTATATCGGCTCGCGCGCCACGGGGACCGAACCGGGCGACTATCTCGTTGTCGGGCCGGACTGGAAAGGGGAGAAGCCCAACGGGATCAAGCAAGTCTTCCGATCGACCACACCGTTCGTATTCGCCAACTTCCGCACCCAGCTCTTCAACCCCGACGACATGCCGAATGTCGGGAAGGTCCAAGCCGGCTACAAGGCGCAGCCGCTTTCCGCCCTCCTCGAGCAGCCCGCCCCAGCCGCCGCGCCGGAAATCGCGTTCCTTCCCGCCACCACGGCCGGGATCAAGGAGAACTTTTTCAAATATCTGGACTTCGCACTGGAATTCGTACCTGAGACACCAAGGGACCAGGCGATTCGTGCCAAGCTTGCAAAGATCGGCGTCGGTCCGCGCAAGGCCTTTGAGTTCAAGGATTTACCGCTCGAACACAGGGCGGAAATGCTGATAGGCATGAAGCAGGGCGACGATAAAATCAACAAATGGCTGACCAGCGGCAACAAGCCTATCAACGGCTGGAACGTCAGCTCGCTTCTTGGTGACGAGGCCTTCTACAATGGCGACTGGCTGATGCGGGCCGGGGCGGCCAAGGCAGGCCTCTACGGCAACAACGCAGCGGAGGCCATGTATCCCTTCACCCGGACTGATACCACCGGGGAGCCGCTCGACGGCAGCAGGCACAAATACACTATCACCTTTGCACCCGGCCAGTTGCCCCCAGTGAATTCGTTCTGGTCCGTGACGATGTACGACGGCAAGAGCCAGTTCCTGGTCAAGAACCCGATTAATCGCTACCTCATCAACTCTCCGATGGTGCCTGCGATGAAAAAGGAGGCGGACGGCTCGCTGACGCTGTACATCCAAAAAGACAGCCCCGGTGCGGCCAAGGAATCCAATTGGCTCCCTGCTCCGGATGACACGATCTATCTGGTGATGCGCCTGTATTGGCCGAAGACAGAAGCGCCTTCGATCTTGCCTGCGGGCGAAGGGACATGGCGACCGCCGGGTGTGAAACGGGTCTCATAGAAGACGAAGTTTTTCCCTCACCTCGCAAGATTGCTTCGGTACATCGCTTCTCCAGCCGGAGATGAAGACAACTTTCGGTTACCTTGCGTAGAATGGAATGGTGGCCGATATTTGCGTCAGGTCGTCTTGATGAGAGGCCTCGTCTTCTGTGGCCATCCTCTCGTCGTTGCGCGTCATCACAGCCTCGATCCCACGGCGAAAGGCTCAGGGCCAGTTCATCGAGAATTCGGTCGCCGGTTGTCCGGTCGGCAGAACCTGTTGTCGGTCCAAGGAGCGCCGTCAGTCTGTGGAAGATGTAGGCTTCGCCAACGACTGGTTGAGTGGCGTCTGTTCTAATGTCTATAGATTCCTTCCTTCAGCCCCTGTCCGGACATCGGCCGGGTTCTAGGCGCCGGCTTTTGCTCGATGACGCCACTGATCTCGACGTCGTCAGATGACGCTTTTCGATGAACACATTCCACAGCTTCTCGGTGCGGTTGGCCTCAACCACGTCGGTGGCATGATCAAATACAGCGCGAAGCGAGCGCTCCAAGGGATTGGCCAAGCTCATCGGGCGACTGTCGAAGCAAACCGACTGCTTCCTGAAACTCTGGAGGGTGTGTGGACGACTGAAATGGGGGCGCAAAGCCGTCGTTAAACGTGATCCGCAGTTGGCATTGAGTGCGATTCCAATCGAAGTCTTCGCCTTGAGGATACGAACCGACGCCACGTGATTCTGTGCCAGACACTCTAAAGCAATCCGGCATATTAGCGGAAGGTTGAGATTACCCTGCGCGGAGTGATTGATTCCATACTAGGCCTCAAGCGCACAATTGAGGTCTCCTAGTCCTATCATCAGCATCATTGGGTCTGACGGGGAAGGCAGGAAGCCGACGGCCTCATAGAAAGCTCGTGCTTCATCTGAAATTGCATGCACGAGCACGCCACGAATACCCAGTATTTCAGCGGCATTGAGCAAGCGTAGTCCCACATCGCGGACCAGCGCGCGACCGATACCTCGGCCTTGATATGACCGGTCAATAGCTAGTCGGCCTAGCACGGCGACTGGGACCGGATCTGGCATGTTGCGCCTAAGACGACCGGGTGCTTCTGGCGGCTTCACCGCGCCTGCGGCAAGCGCGTAATAGGCAATGACACGACTTCCTTCGCAAACAACAAAGGTACGTGACGCGCCACTTGCCTGATTCGCGCGGGCTCGTCGACGAAGCCAATTGTCTAGCTCAGAAACGCCGCAATCGAACTCGGCCAACTCATGATAATCAGCCAAAGGAGAAGGCGCAGTTATGGTCACGCGTTGTCCCACGGCGCCTTGGTAGACATGGTGCGCTTCAAACGCACATTGATCTGTGCGGGCGCATCAAGGCGAGCAAGGAACTCGGCATAGACTTCGGGACTCACCGTGAAAATCGAACGATCGAGCAGCACTTCCTCAGCTCGACGTTCAGACGCCTCCAACATGAAATCTGTGCGAGTCTTGCCAAGCAACTCAGCCGCACGGTCAATCAAATTGCGCGTCGCCGGCTTAATCCGCATGTTTAGTGGAACGCTTGCGTCCATTCTCTTACTCGTGTGTGACGTCGACATGAGAAACTCCAATGTGCTCACTTCATATAACGTAACGACACCATCATTACAATGTCCGTAATGATGGTGTCGTTACGCTTATGGACTCTTTGCCGCCATCCGGCATGGCGTCACGGGCGTTGACCACTAGGTTCAGCAGACCCAGCTCGATTTGGTCTCCGTCGACCAGTACTGAGGGCAGGTCGCCAGGAACGTTTGTGGTAGTCTCAACGGAAGACCCGACCGACCGTGCCAGCAGCTCCTGCATGTTGCCGACAAGTTCAGAAAGATCTGTCGGCTCAACTTCAAGATCCTTCCGGCGTGCGAAGGCCAATACCTATATTGCCCACGTCCTCGTCGGCCTGCTCGACGGAGACAAACCGGAAGCGATCCTGGTGGAGGCCGCGAAGGCGGCCGCAAGAACCTGCCTGATACGCGGCGCTTTTGGGCATGCGCCAGCCATGAGCGTCGATCTCTCCAACATGACGAGCCTGGAGGAAATTTACCGCGCCGCCCGTCCCGCACGGGCGCCCGAGGATGTTTGACACCGCTGCTTCGATTTTGGATCGACTAGCTGCCAGAGAGGCCTCTCGGCTTGGCACGTATCGCCTCCTCGCGTAAACTAGCGCGAGCTCTTGAGCTTCGACGAGGCTCATGCCGACCGGGCGGCAGCGGCCCGTCGGACCCGCCGTCAAACTGAACGCAGAGGCGTAGCGCATCAAGGATAGAGGCGTGGACGGATCTGCTCGCAACCGGTGCAATTCGAAACCGTGTTCGGGACATTCACGAAACGGCAGGGTACCGGCCAGCGACGAAACGTCGTCTGTTGAATTTCGGCAGGATTTAACCCGCCTTTTTGTCGCGTTAGCCCACCAGATCCGGTGTAGCGAATTGTCTACAAACAACTTTATTCGGCCAAAGTGGATCACGGCGAAATGGAAAAATGGATCAAACCCACGCGAAAATCAACAGTACGTCTTTGCCACGGCGATGGGAGCAGCTTAGTTCTTGGCACTCCAGACAACTGACGCGCGGTGCCAGAAAGTGCTACACTTTCAGGACTGGACTCCATCAAACACCGTATTAAGAATGGTTTCTTTGGGAGGTAATCATGTCTTCCGACTACTATGATAGCTTTTGCCCCGTGGCAAAAGCTTGCGACATCATCGAACCGCGCTGGACACTGCTGATCCTTTGTGAACTGTCGCACGGCGCCACGCGCTTCAACGAGATCCGCCGCGGTGTGCCCGGTATCTCTCCTACTCTGCTGTCGAAACGCCTGAAGGAAATGGAATACCACGGCTTGGTTCGTCGTGTCGAAAGCGATGCCGGTGAGGCGGGCTACACCACGACCCCCATGGCTGAAGAATTGAAGCCCGTGGTGCAGGCTTTAGGCAGATGGGCGTATCGAAATATTGACAAGGAAGTCTCGCTTAATAAACTCGATGCGCGTCTGTTGATGTGGAACATGCGTCAGAAGATCGATACCAACGCCTTTCCGCGTGGCACGACGACGGTCATTCAGTTCACCTATCCGGAACTGATCGAGAGCGAGCGGCACTTTTGGCTCGTGGCCCGTCCGGGCCAGCCTGTCGATCTCTGTTTGCTCGATCCAGGCCGCGACGTCGATCTGTTCATCAGGGCTGATCTGAAGGCGATGACCTCGGCGTGGATGGGATGGTCAACTCTTCGCGGTGAAATCAATGCAAACGCTGTCGTCTTGATCGGCGATCGCAAGCTGATTGCCACGCTGGATACATGGATGGTGCGTAGCAGCTATGCCGCCGCTCCGGAGCACCAGCAGCCAGAGCCACCGCTTCACAATCTGTATCGGGGCGCTCCATTTTCTGCACTATCTGGCGGGTCGAGCCAGTGATTGGTTGGTCTCGTTCAAACCACGAAGGAGACCCCCATGGATGTCAATCTGACCACCACTCCCGTTCCTAACCCCAACAAGGCGCTCTGGGAAAAGGGTGACTTCACGCGTATTGCTGCTGCGATGCGCGAGAGCGGTGAGGCCCTCGTTAAATCGCTCGGTGTCGAAAATGGCATGAGGGTGCTGGACCTCGGTTGCGGGGACGGTACGACGGCGATACCCGCAGCGCAGTCCGGCGCAAATGTTGTGGGCGTGGACATCGCCCGCAATCTTGTCGCCGCCGGCAATGCCCGTGCCAAGGCCCTACAACTTTCCAACATTCGCTTCGAAGAGGGCGACGCGAGCGATCTGGTCAACCTTGAAGACAGGAGTTTCGACGTCGTCGTCTCGATCTTCGGCGCCATGTTCGCGCCCAGGCCCGGCGATGTAGCGAAAGAGATGGTGCGCGTCACCAAGCGCGGCGGCAGGATCGTCATGGGCAACTGGATCCCTGGCGACCCTACCCTCGTGGCGCAGATACTCAGGATCAGCTCGGCCTATTCACCGCCGCAGCGCGAAGGCTTCGTCAGTCCGATGACCTGGGGCGTGGAAGCCAATGTGATTGAGCGCTTCGAAGCCGCCGGCATTCCTCCTGATAACATCACCTGTGAGAAAGATACTTACACATTCAATTACCCGGGCCCGGCTACGAATTTCCTCGGTCAGTTCCGCAATTTCTATGGTCCCACCATGAATGCCTTCGAGGCGGCAGCCAAGAATGGAAAGGGCGAGGAATTGCAAAATGAGCTTGATCTGCTGTTCAACCGGCAGAACCAGGCCAGGACCAATGACGCCACGACGATCCCCGCCTCTTACTTGCGGGTCACCGTTCGGGTGCCGTAGGTTTCAGATGCCTCGTCCGATTGTCGCGGGCGAGGCGTTCCATTAAGGATCAGATTGGTGGCTTCCTCGGGGCTCAAGCCCTAAAACTTCTCATCCCCTCTCTACCCTTAGCCACCAAGGCCCATTCAACCCAATGTCAGCTTTCGGATGGATGCCAAAGCTGTCGGAGCGTCTGAAATGGAGGCGCAAATCGGAAATCATTTCCGCTGTCGGCCCAGAGTATATAGAGCCATCGCCAGATCTCGTCTTGTACAAGATTGTTTGCGAGGAGCTGACGATGCATTGGGAAGCCGATTGCGTCGCGGAGACGGCATTCGCAACGGGCCGTCCGGCGTCAGCGCACTCTTCCATATTCGGCGAGGAAGTCGAGCAATACCCTCACGCGTGAAGGCAAGGGACCGCCCTGGCCGACATAGACGGCGTGGAAGGCTTCCGTCTCACCGGTGTCGAGAGTTTCAAGCAATGGAACCAGCCGTCCGGCTGCTACGTCTTCGCGAACAGTGAAGGCAGCAAGACGTGCAATACCGGCGCCCGCCAGGGCGAGTTGACGCATCCCCTCGCCATCGCTGATTTGAACCTGACCGTTTGCAGGAAGGACGGTCGTCTCACTCTCCTCGCGAAGCGGCCAGCCGTCGACGACGCGCGCATAGCCGAAGCCGAGGCGATTGTGGCGCTTGAGGTCGGCAATGGAGCGCGGCTCACCGCAGCGCTCAAGATAACTCGGCGCGGCAACGATGGAAAGCGCCGTCGCACCGAGCCTGCGCGCTATAAGACTGGACGTCTTCAGCGGTCCAGCGCGGACGGCAACGTCGGTACGCTCTGCCAGGAGATCGACCACGGCATCTGTCTGGACGATGTCGAGCGTTACGCGCGGATGAAGAGCCAGAAACTTGGGCATCGCAGGCGCGAGGATGTGGTTGAAGTAGGATGCGCTCGTGTTGAGGCGAACGCGACCAACGGCCTCCTCGCTACTTCCCGCTGCGCGCTCCGCCTCTTCGATATCGGCAAGAATACGCATTGCTCGTTCGTAGAATGCACAGCCTTCCGGTGTAAGTTGCAGTTGCCGCGTCGAACGATTGAGAAGCCGTGCGCCCAGTCTCGCTTCCAGACGTGAGACCAGTTTGCTGACTGCCGATGGCGTCAAATTGGCCGCGCGCGCCGCTGGAGAGAAACCTCCGAGTTCTACGACGCGCACGAACACGTCCATTTCGCCAGAGCGGTTGACGTCAGGCCTTGCCATGATGAATTCATTTCACATCTGATGTTCCTTTCCTCCTTCTATTTCAACCCCCGTTCAGTGTCTATGTCTGTCGTCGAAGTATCACTGAGTGGAATTCAACATGCCCGTCGCGCTCTACGCCCTGACGGCCGGAGCCTTCGGCATCGGCGTCACCGAATTTGTCATCATGGGCCTCCTCCTGGAGGTCAGCCGTGAACTCGGCGCCACCATCGCCGCCGCCGGGCTGCTGATCTCCGGCTACGCACTTAGCGTCACCATCGGCGCTCCCGTGCTGACTGCGCTCACGGCCCGCTGGCCGCGCAAGCATGTGCTGGTCGGGCTGATGGTGATCTTCGTGATCGGGAACGCCGCCTGCGCGCTTGCGCCGACCTATGGCTGGCTGATGGCTGCGCGCGTGCTGACTGCGCTGACCCACGGCACCTTCTTCGGCGTCGGGGCCGTGGTCGCAACAGAGTTGGTCGCTGAAGACAAGCGTGCCTCGGCCATTTCCATCATGTTTACCGGCCTGACGGTCGCAACCGTGCTCGGTGTGCCGTTCGGCACATGGCTCGGTCAACACTACGGCTGGCGCGCGACATTCTGGGCGGTGACGCTGGTCGGCCTGGTCGCCTTGTTCGTTCTGGCCTTGCTGGTGCCGCAGGACCGGAGCAAGCCTGAAGCCTCTGACTGGCGGGCCGACCTGCGCGCCATAGCCCGCCGTCCCGTTGTTCTCGGTCTGCTGACCACGGTGCTGGGCTATGCCGGCGTCTTCGCCGTCTTCACCTATATCGCGCCGCTCCTGACCCGTATCAGCGGGTTCGAAGACAGCGCGGTTTCACCGATCCTGTTGGTCTTCGGGGGCGGACTCGTCGCGGGCAATCTGCTGGGTGGAAGGCTTGCCGACCGCAACTTGACTCGCGCCATTGTTGGCACACTGGCGACGCTCACCTTCGCGCTCGCTCTGATGACCTTCGCGTTCGACAACCAGATTGCCGCCATCGTCTTCACCGGCCTGCTCGGCGCAGCCGGCTTCGCCACAGTCGCCCCCTTGCAGATGTGGGTGCTGTCCAAGGCCGAGGGCGCAGGCCAGAGCCTTGCCTCCAGCTTCAACATCGGCGCCTTCAATCTCGGCAACGCCATCGGCGCATGGGCGGGCGGTCTGGTCATCGACCACGGGCCCGGTCTCGCCCTCGTCCCGATGACGGCTGCGCTGTTCCCGCTTCTCGCCATCGCCACCGCGCTCGTCGCCGTCAGCTCAAGTCGGCAGATGGCATCGGCGGCGGCGCAGGGTTCGGTCTCATAGGGAGGCGATCATGAACCTCGATCTCGTCACCATCCGCGGCGGAACGCCGCTCGGCAACTATTACCATCCCGACAAGGATGCGCTGCGTCAGGAAATCAATCGCTGGATCAGGGAGAGCGGCGCCATCGACGCCATCGTCGATTTCGATGCGTGCTGCGCGATCCCGACCACCCGGCGCGGATCAACCCGGCGTTCGACTCTGGCGACCACCTTCATCCCAGTGACGAGGGCAATCGAGCGATGGCCGACGCCATCGATCTCGATGCGCTGATCGGCCGCGGACCATCCTCGCCATAACGAAAGGAACATCCCATGGAATATCGCACTCTTGGCAAATCCGGTCTCAAGGTGCCGGTCCTGAGCTTCGGCGCAGGCACCTTCGGAGGCTCCGGCCCACTGTTCAGCAACTGGGGCAACTCGGACGCCACGGAAGCGCGCCGGCTCGTCGACATCTGCCTGGAAGCCGGCGTCAACCTGTTCGACACCGCCGATGTGTATTCGGACGGCACGTCGGAAGAAGTGCTCGGCGAGGCCATCAAGGGCCGGCGCGACAGCCTTCTGATCTCGAGCAAAGCCAGTCTGCCGATGGGCGAAGGGCCGAATGATGCCGGATCGTCCCGCTTCCGTCTGATCCGTGCCATCGAGGACGCGCTGCGCCGTCTTCAGACGGATCGTATAGACATCTTCCAGCTTCACGCTTTCGACGCGTTCACGCCAGTCGAGGAAGTGCTTTCGACACTCGATACGCTCGTGCGGTCTGGCAAGGTCCGCTATGTCGGCGTCTCCAACTTCTCCGGCTGGCAGATCATGAAGTCGCTGGCCGTCGCCGACCGCTATGGCTGGCCGCGCTATGTCGTCAATCAGGTCTATTACTCGCTCGTCGGGCGCGACTACGAATGGGACCTGATGCCGTTGGGGCAGGATCAGGGTCTTGGCGCGATGGTCTGGAGCCCGCTCGGCTGGGGTCGTCTGACCGGTAAAATCCGCCGTGGCACACCGGTACCCGAAGGCAGCCGCCTGCATGAGACCGCCAGCTTCAGCCCGCCGGTGGAAGACGAATATCTCTATCGCGTGGTCGATGCGCTCGACGCGGTGGCGGAGGAAACCGGCAAGACGGTCCCACAGGTCGCATTGAACTGGCTCCTGCAGCGCCCGACCGTTTCCACGGTCATCGTCGGCGCGCGCAATGAGGAACAGCTCCGCCAAAACCTCGGCGCAGCGAGCTGGAAGCTCACGTCAGATCAGATTGCAAAGCTGGACGAGGCCAGCGCCGTGACGGCGCCCTATCCCCATTCCCCGTACCAACGGCAACAGGGCTTTGCGCGGCTTAATCCCCTGATGGCGGATTAAGACAAGCACCGGCCCCGTGACCGGCCGCAGCGGCAACATGCCGCCGCGCTCCGGGCCCGCGCCCGAGCGTCCGCCGGTCGAGAACTGAACATCAGGCCGCGAAGTGCGTGTGCAATCCCTCAAGCAGCGAAGCGAACTTCTCGGGGTCGGAGGTCGCCGACCCGTGAGAATTGCGGACGTAGCAATGGGCGATGCTCGCTCCTGCTTCAAAGGCCTCTCGGGTGGACTCGATCTGCTCAGGAACCGTGATCGGCACAGATGGGTTGTTGGTCTTTTGCGGAAGCGAACCGGTGATCGCGACGCAGACTATGCAAGGCTCTTTCATATCCATTTTCTTCGCCGGGCGAGGAGCGATGTCGCGCTACGCCGCTTCCCTCAGGGCTTGGGTTCCGCTCCCTCCCAGGCGCGCTGTAGCAGATCGCGCAAGGGGGGCGGCTTCGATTGGACGCGGGTTCCAATACGGATTAGAAAGGGCGATCTCGCAGGCGCGCTCGAGGTCAGATTCCTTCACACCGAGGTCGCGCAGTGCTGTGGGGACGCAAAGTCTGACTGCCAACCGGTCCAGCCCGATCGACGCGTCGGACGCACCGATCGCCGCCGCGATCCGTGCCATGGCCTCGGGTGCCGCTGGGCTGTTGTAGGCGCATGGGGAAGTCGCAAAGTGCCACTGCTTGTCAGCGTCAGAAACAGATTTTCATTCTGGGAAGAGGGGTTCGACTCCCCTGGGGCGTGCCACTCTCTTTGAAATCGTTGCGTAATTTCGACGTGCGGGTCTGCCCCGCCACACGGCATTTCGTGACGCGTACAATCCGATCTTCTTTCAACTTTTGGCTACCGACACATCGTGTCGGCCTGTGTTATAGTCGCTCTGTCAGGTGCAGGACATAGCGGACACGCAAGGGGCGGCGATGGCGAGCGAAAGTCCTATCAACTCACCGAAGCACCCACGAAAATCGCCGGGCGGGGGCGCGCGGCCGGCGGAACAGGGCAGCGAGCGGCGCCTCATCACGGCGCTCTGCTACGATCTTGTCGGATCGACAAATCTTTTCCATCAACTCGATATCGAGGACTTCCAGGAGCTGATTTCCGCCTTTCAGCAGGCGGTGCGGTCGGCGATCGTCGCGCGTTCCGGCGTGATGCGGGTCGAGGCCGGTGACGGCGGTGTTGCCATTTTCCCGACGGAACTTGGCTCGCGCGATGCCGCGTCGCTGGCGATTCGCGCAGGCTTCGACGTTGTCGAGGCCTGCCGGCGCATCGGCCGCGAGGCGCGGCGCAGCGACATGCATGTCCGCGTCGGCATCGCCACCTCCATCGCGCTGGTTCAGGAACCGCGCGAGGAAGTCCCTTCGCAGGAGCCGGTGACGGCGGCGGCGCTCGCCATGGCGACGCGGCTGGAAGCGCTCGCGGTCCCTGACAGCATTCTCGTCTCGGAGGAAACGAAGACCCTTGCTGGACGCGCCTACGCCTTCATCTTCGAGGGCAGCCGGTCGCTAAAGGGATTTGCCGAGCCCGAAAGGGTTTGGCGGGCGCTCGAACATCGTGCCGAAGTCACCCGCTTCTACGCCTTCGGACGGCTTGCCGGTTCCTTCATCGGCCGTGCCGCCGAGCTTGAGACAATTGGTCGTTGCTGGCGAGAGGTCTTGGCCGGAAAAGGCCAGATCCTGGCGATTGAAGGCGACGCCGGCATCGGCAAATCACGGCTTTTGCGGGAGATCCGCGAGCTTACCCGCAAGGAGCGATCGAGGGCCTTCCTGTTTCAGTGCGCGCCCGGAGGCTCGCGCTCCACGCTTCACCCGCTCATGCATGGCTTTCCCGGCACGGCGTCCAAGGCGGCTGGCCCCTCACGCCTGACAGCGACAACCGTCGCCGCCGCGTTCGCGCGCCACGGCATAGAAGAGCCAGACGTCGCCGAACTGTTTTCGTATCTGCTCGGCGCTGCGGGCCGAAACGAGTCCCTCTCCGGCAGCGATCCCAAGGCAATCCGCGACAGGGCGCGGCGGGCGACCATCCATGCGCTGGAGACCGTCGGCGCCCGCGGTCCGCTGATCATGGCGGTCGAGGATATTCACTGGATCGATCCGACGTCGCAGGACCTTCTTGGGGAAATCGCCCGCACAGTTTCACGACTTCCCATCCTTCTCGTCATCACCTTGCGCCCCGGCGCCGCGATGGATTGGGCCGACGGTGCCGACGTGGTGCACCTGTCGTTGAAGCCACTCAATCGCGACGAGACGAAGCAGGCGATCGAAGCGAGTTGGCCGGCACACAAGCGCGCGGCACTTCCGGAACTTCTGGAGGCGACGGAGCGGATTTCCGGCGGCGTTCCGCTGTTCATCGAGGAGATCTGCCAGTGGATCACGGAGATCGCGCCTGCGGATGCGGCGAATATTCCTGAGGCAATCGCGCATGACGGCGAGGCCAAGGTCTCTCACACGCACGCGCTTGCCTTCGAAGGGATGCTCGACGAACGGCTCGCGCGCCTCGGACCGGCGCGGGACGTGGCGCGAGCCGCGGCGATCACCGGCGGCCGCACGACGATGCCGCTGCTTCACGCGCTTTTGCCGGATCTCGCCAGGCGGTCGCTTGCGAGTGCGGCGGATGTGCTGTGCGAAACCGGCTTTCTGACGCGTGGCCGAGCCGGCGGAACCCTGATCTACCGCTTCCGCCACGCCCTGATCCAGGAAACGATCTACAAGGCACTGCTGCGCAAGCAACGGCAGGTTCTGCACCGGCGGCTGTTTAACGCCGTCAGCGACGACCGTGGGCTGGCGGAATGGATCGACACCGGCGGGCTCGCCGACCAGGCGGAACGCGCCGGGCTTACGGAGGAGGCAATTCGGCTGTTCATCGCCGCCGGCTCCGAGAGTGCCGGCCGCTCAGCGATGATCGAGGCGCGCCACCATCTGGAGCACGCGTTGGCCCTTTGCGCCGAGATGGACGAAAGCGAGGCGGTCGACGCCTTGCGGCTTTCCGCCTTCACCAGGCTCGGCTCGATCCTCACTGGCCTTGTCGGCGCCAATTCTCCGCCCGCCCGCAAGCTGTACGAAGACGGTGTCGCCATCGCCCGCCGCCAGCCGAAGGAAGACCAGCCAAAGTGGTTTCCGATCTATTGGGGCTGGTGGCTGACCGGGCCTGACTTTCTCGTCATGCACGACCGCGCACTCGAAGTGCAGATGATGATGCTTGGCACCGAAGATCGCGAAATCGCCCTGCAGGTCAAACATTGCATCTGGGCGATCGACTTCAATCTCGGCTGGCACAAGGAGACGCAGGAGGCGATCGCGGCGGGGCTTGCGCTCTACGACGAGCGATCGGCCGAAACCGCGCGAACGCTCTATGGCGGCCACGACGCCAAGGTCTGCGGCCTCGGACAACTCGCTCTGTCGCTCTGGCTGACGGGACAGCGCTCGGCCTCGGACACAGCACTTGCGGACATGGTCGACCTGGTCGAGCGCATCGGCCATGTTCCGAGTACCGCCCATTCGCTCGATACCGAGGCGGTCTCCGCCTTCTACCGCGACGATTTCGAGCGGCTGGCGGATGTTTCGAGCCGGATGCAGCTCTTTGCCCAGCAACATGAGATGCAGTCGCTCGCTGGCATGTCGCTGCTTTTCGGCGGCTGGGCCAAAGCCCACAGCGACGACCTCTTCGCCGGCCATGAGATGTTCGGCGAGGGATTGGCGCTGCTCAAGGATCTCGGCGCCGTCGCCGACCTGCCGATCTATCTCTACATGCACGCGACCTTGCTCGGCCTTGCCGGCAAGTATGAGCAGGCCATCGACGTCGTCACCGACGCCATCCGGCAGGCCAAGGAAACCGGTCATGCCTACTGGCTCGCCGAACTCTACCGTTGCCGGGCCGTGCTGCGCGCTCGGGGAAACGTGAAAACCAATCTTGTCGCCGCCGAACTGCTGACCGCCGTGACCATCGCCGAAAGCCAGGGTGCCATGGCTCTGCTGCAAAGGGCGAGCCGCTCAACCCGGGAGCTGGGCGTTGTTATCGGACGCTGACACGGCCGAAGGCCTGACCCCTGCCCCGCCGGCGATCGACGGACGGATTGCCGACTTTCGCGACGAGCTTGCCGCCGGCTTGAGGCAACCGCTCGATACGCCGGCCGACCTCGGCGCCGCCGAGGCATGTTTTCGCAGGCTACTCCCTTTCAGCCGCCGGGCCGGCATCTCCCGTCTCGCCGACCTGACCGGGCTCGACCGTCTCGGTCTGCCGGTGGCGCAGGCCATCCGGCCGGCCGCGCTTTCCGAGGTGACCTCGCTTGGCCGCGGCCTCACCCTGATGGAGGCGGCGGTCGGGGCGATCATGGAGGGTCTCGAGCGTTTCTTCGCCGAGCGTATTCCCTCCTCGGACTGCTTTCTTGCGACCGCCGACGAGCTTCTGATCGATGCGGCCCTGCTCGAAAACCTGCTGCTTCCCCACGCCGGCACCGCATGGCGATCGCTGCCAATTCCCTGGACCTTGGCTGTCGATGTCGCGAGCGGAGCGCTGCAGCCGGTGCCGCTCGAACTTGTTCACACCTGCTATACCGATCCCGAGCCACAGGGCGACGGATTGTTCATCCGCACCACCACCGGCCTTGCCTGCCACAGCACAACGCGCGATGCCTTCGCGCATGGACTGTTCGAATGCATCGAACGCGACGCGATCGCGCGAGCCTTCACCACCCACGGCTTTTTCGATCGTCGCCGCATAGCGACATCGCACATCGGGCCGAAGGTCGAGCATATCCTTTCGGTCACCCGGACGCAGGGCATCGCTTTCGCGCTTTGGCACGCTCCCTCGCCCACCGACCTACCGGTGATCTGGTGCCAGGCGATCGAGGCCGGCGCGGCTGAGCCGACCCTGGCGTTGCCGACGGAGGGCTATTCGGCGGACCTTACCGTCGAGACAGCCGCGGCGAGCGCGATGCTGGAGGCATTGTCGGCGCGCGCCGGGGCGATTTCCGGCGCGCGCGACGACCAGACGCGCAAACACTATCGCAAGAGCACCGACCCGCTCGCCGCGGACGCCCGCCGCCTGATCCTCGAATCCACGGCTGCTGGCACGGCAGCGTCGCCCTTCGCCCCAACATGCCTGCGCGACGTCGTCGACCGGGTTGCCGCCTGCGGGCTTGGACCTGTTCTCGCCGTACCGGTCGGAGCGGACGCCGAAGCAGGCGTGGCCTGCGTGCGAACCATTCTTGCGGGTGCGCGGCCGTTTTCAATTTTGCGTTGAGGGGTTGCCGATGACGAATGCCGGCAAGGAAGGTCCAATTCTGGTTTTTCTCGGCCCCACGCTGCGTCTCGACGAGGTGCAGGCGGTGCTCGACGCGATCTATCTTCGGCCCGTATCCCAAGGGGACGTCATACTCGCCGCCCATGCCTTCCGCCCACGTGCGATGGTGCTAATCGACGGACAGTTCGAGGACCGTCCCGCCGTCCGCCATAAGGAAATTCTCTGGGCGATGGCACAAGGCATCGTCATGATCGGCGCGGCCAGCATGGGAGCCTTGCGGGCGGCCGAGCTTGCGCCCTATGGCATGATCGGCGTCGGCCTGATCTATAGGTGGTACCGGCGCTGGCCGTTGACGGCGGAGGATGCGGTCGCCGTGCAGTCAGGGCCCGCCGAACTGGGCTTTCTGCCGCTCACGGACGCACTGGTCGACCTTCAACGGACGTTCTCGAAGCTTGCCCGCCAAAATATGATGACATCCGATGAGCGCGACCAGCTTACATCATTGGCGCGCGGGACGAACTTTCGCGATCGCTCGCTCGCAGCCCTATTGCGGGCTGGGGGATTTTCCAGTGACCGTATTTCGGCATTTCGGAAAGACATGACCGGGCAAAAGCGCCAGGACGCCCTCCTTACGTTACGTAAGGCGCCTTCCCTAATAGTAGAGCGGCAGGGCAACGACGTTGATCGCGCCTGGGTAGCGACCAATACTTTCATGAGAGATTTGGAAGCCTCGCATATTGACATCGACTTGATACGAAATTACTAAATAAACGTGTGGTTGCTCAATCCTTCTTCTTCGAAAGCGATTGTGACATGGAACCGTATCCGAACAATGTAACGGAACGCGTGAACCCACGCATCGGAACACGATTCTGGATTTTCCCCCAACCTCCCTTCATCCCCGGCTACGAAGAGCCCGATCGCGTCTGGCTCTCGATCCTGCCCGACGAGATCCGTGACGGACCGAGCGACCAGTGGGTATACGTGGTCGATCCGTTGATCGAAAAACAGCCCTATGGTCCTGACGATCTGCCGCCGTTCGAAGGCGAGCGGCGCCCGGCGGCACGATCTGGCCCGGATCGCAACTTCGACAATATGGACCCGAAATCACGGGCCTACCTCGGCGTCCACGTCTATGCCTGCGTACATTTCGTGCTCGACATCTGGCAAAGCTATCTGGGTCATCGCATCCGCTGGTTCTTCGACCCGGCCTTTCGCCGCCTGGAAATCATTCCCCTGGTCGACTGGGACAACGCCCATGCCGGCTACGGCTATCTGGAGCTGGGAGCCTCCGATGTCGGCGGCGTGCTGCGGCCCTATGCGCTGAACTTCGACACAATCGCACACGAGGTCGGCCATTTCATCAGCCTGGCGGAACTCGGCATACCGATGATCACGTCGCGCGAGGCCGATTTCTTCCCGTTTTCCGAAGCCTTTTCCGACTGCGTGTCGCTGATTTCGCTGCTGCATTTCGGTTCCGCCGTCGACCGGCTGCTGCGTCGGACACAGGGCAATCTCCTACTTTCCAACGAGCTCAACCGCTTCGCCGAGACCAGTCCCGAGACGCAAATCCGTCTCGCCACCAACTTCCGCCGCATGTCGGAAACCACCCGCGAGCCGCACGACCGCTCGCTCCCCTTCCTCGGCGCGATCTTCGACAGCATCGTGGAGATCTATCATCGGCAATTGGTCAGGGACGGCTTTGCCGACAGGCGCCTTTTGAACGCCGATTTGCGTGACTTGACGCTGAGCGAGTTCGACGAGTTCCGCTCGCTGACCGAACGGTCATTTCGCGACCGGCCGCTGTATTTCAAGCTGGCGCTCGAGACCGCGCGTGACCAGGTCGGCAGTGCACTCGCCGCGTCGCTGCGTACACTTGATCCCAACACCATGACTCTCGAGCAAGTAGCACGGGCCGTCATCCAAGCTGCCAGCCGTGGCGGCGCCGATGCGCTCGAAGCGAATTTTGTGTGGCGTGAAATCATCGGTCCAAGATGAACTCTAGGAGGGCAAACAATGAGCGACTTTTGCGGTCCCTATCCGGGCGTGGGGGAGGAGCCGAAAGGCCTGCAGGTTCCTGACTACAGTACCTACAACCCAGGAGAAGTGAAACTGTATGGCCGACCTGCCACTCTTCTATCTGCAATCAACGACAACATGCTAAAGGAGAAAATTTATGCCGCGATGAACTCGAACGAAACAATAAACAACCTGAATCCGGAAGCAAAAAAAGAAGTCGGTGGAATAATCGACGACCTAATAAGAGAGATTGAGAGAAAAACCGGCGAGGACGTCATCCTTTCCCTCTTGAACGGAAGAATAACATTCACTGCGCTTGGTGACGACGGAATTTATGCGCTGCCAATTACCATTGGTGGTCAGACGCTCCACAAGCAAGTCCGGCAATGCATGAAAAGCATCGGCGTCATCTACGGATATGCCTATGAAGGCCATTGCTACCGGTTGCCAAAACCGCAAATCATGTTCTTGCCGGAAGAGGCTCGCACCATCGTGCAGGACGATTGCGGATGCGACTGCGGATACGAGCCCAAGCTCGGATATGCCGTATGGCAAATCGACAAGCTCGATGTGGTCGTTGCGCTCGACATCCGTGCCGACGACGTCAAGACGCTCGTCCTCGACGCCAATCTCCCGGGCAACCGTTCACCGCTTGCTTATGCGCAGACACAGGCGCTGGCTCCGCAACGTGGGCCAATGGGCGGATAGAGCCAGGAAACGGACGCCAAATCGGGTGATCTCATGCGTCTGCAGCAGGTAGGCCCTGACCAAAAAGGCGCGGCTGTGCGACAGCTTGATGTGAGCGACCTGTAGCTTCGTGCGCTCGCCGCCGATCACGGCATAGTCCTAACTCCAATCAAACTGGAATGCTTCACCTGGGCGGAAAGACAGCGGAACGAATACGCCGCGGTCCGTCGTCTGCTGCTCACGTTGCCGATCAGCCCGCCAATCACGGGCGAAGGCCGCGACCCGGCCATAGGAGCCGGTAAAGCCGAGAGCCACCAGATCGGCATGGAGCTGCTTCAACGTCCTGCGCTGTTTGCGCGATCTTCCGGTCTCTTTCTTCAGCCAGGCCGCCAGTTTGTCAGCAAAAGGATCAAGCTTGCTCGGTCGTTCTGGTATCGTGAACGTCGGCTCGATCGTACCAGCGCTCAGATACTTCGCGATCGTGTTGCGCGACAGCCCGGTGCGCCGGCTGATCTCACGGATCGACTGCTTCTCTCGCAGCGCCATCCGACGGATGATGTTTAAAAGTCCCATGTGGATCACTCCGTTGCCCCCGTCGCTCACCGCGTTGGGGGAAGGTTCACATGCTCAATTCTCAATGGAAATTATGCGCCTAACCGGCTCAGTTCTGCGTGGAAACCAACACCTGGTACAAAAAACCGTCAGACATGCTCCCAATCGACCTCAAGATTGAAGACTATTCGACCAACGAGAAAATCGGATATCTGCCTCGGAAGCTGACACAGGTGACAGACACCCCGTTCGATAACGAACGTCCCGGCGACATCGCGTATTACGCGCCATGGGCGATCTGGTCTTCTTCTACGACAGCTACCGATATTCGAAAGGGCTTATCCGCCTCGGGTGCTTCGATGAAGGCTTTGAGCCTCTTTTGACCCGCGGCGAGTTTCCTTTGCGTATCGAGCACCTCTGAAATCACGCCAAAACGCCAGCTAAATCTCCAAAACCTTTAGCTGCGGGAATGAAGGCGCTGAGACAGCTTAGACAATTAGCCACGAAACCTGCCGCAGCGCGAGGGGAACACGGTCATTCGCCGCCCCTTACCGGGGCTAAGACGCGGACAAAATTACACAATTTTAAGAGATTGGTACCGAGACTGCTTTGGCGGAAATTCTTGGTAGCGGGAGACCGTTATGGTCAGAACGGCCGGCAGGGTGAACCGAACGTGGTCAGCTTAGGAACATGGCAAATTTCCGTGGTTAAAGCGGTCCAAAAATACATCGATGTGGCGGCTAGTCCGTCGGCCGCCAACGACGGGCGCGCGGGTGTTCTAAATACATTTGAAGCGTGACGGATGGCGGCCACTTCACCACGGAAGCGCCCTGCCTGATCTTTGTTTATCGAAGGAGGCGCCGATGTCAGACCAGACCAAATCCACCAAGCTTGTCGTTCTCGCGGCATTCGACCTCGACGACGAGGGCAATCTCTACCCGGCTTTCGAAGCGCGCCAGGTAGACAACGCAGAGCGAGCGGTGCGCGAGGCGAGGATGATCGCCGACGAGCACGCGGGCGTCGTCGCCTGGAGCCGTGACGCGGATCCGATGGTCGGGGAGTACGGCCCGCCGACTATCCTTTATCAGAACGGGCAGATACCGGGGATGGAGTGACGGCGACGCCCAGCAAAAGCAATGGCTCCGTCGGCTTGACTTCAAGGTCCAAATTCCTGCAATCAGAGAAAGGTCATCTCTCGAAGGTTCCCCGAAAATGAAGTTCGACGCGCGCCACCTGCCGACTAAGATCGACGACTACGATGTTTGTGTGATCGGCAGCGGCCCCGCCGGACTTACGGTGGCCTTGGAGCTGATGCATTCGGGAAAGCGCGTAGGCGTTTTGGAAGCCGGCGGCGCTGACAGTACCGATGACAAAGCGGAAAACGATAAGGCGGTTGAGAGCCGGGGCATCGAGATCCGACCGGAATCCAGAGAGCGAATACTCGGCGGATCATCGGAGACTTGGTCCGGTTTTATAGCTCCGCTCGACCCGATCGATTTTGAGCCTAGACCGGGCAGCCATGATGGGTGGCCCATTTCGTCTACTGAAATTACTGACCACCTAGACAAAACTGGCCATCGCTACGGGCTTCCACACTCGTCGGCATTTGCTCCGGTGAGCGGCGATCCCGATGCAATCCAACGGTTCGGTCTCAGCGGAAAGACTTTCCGCGTTCAGCGGCCGCCGCTACGCTATCGGCAAAAGTTTGAACACGCGTTTTTATCGCCCAACCTGGATCTGATTTTTGGCGCCACCGTGACCAGGCTAGTATCAGAGACGGACGGACGCGTTTCCAGCGTTAAACAGGCCTTGTTCGTTGACAGGAACGGCGATGAGCACGCTGTAGGCTCACGTATTTTCATCTTGGCTGCGTCGGCGATTGAGTCAGTGCGCATCGCGCTCAATTCGGACCAAATAGGGAACGAATACGATCAGCTCGGTCGGTATTTCATGAATCATCCGAAGGCAAATGTTGCTAGGGTGCATTTTCCAGAGCCGCTCCCCCGAGACCACTTTTTCTTCGAGACTGGAGATGAAAAGAGTGGTCGCTATGTCGGTCTGAGGCTTTCAGAAGACATACAACGAAAAGACAATTTGCTGAACTCCTACATCCGACTTGAGCCTTCAAGAAATAGCGGGTCCTATCCTCGCGCTGAAAAACTCTCACGCGCTTTCAAGCAGCTAAAGCGACGAGGCCTCGCCGATGGACCAATGGAGGCCACTAAGGCGGTTGGCAGCCTTTTAGCAAGTTTTGTTGGCCTCCCCGAGATGGTCGCTCGATCGATGAACCGGCGAAAATCGAAAGCGGAAAACTCTGTGGCGGGCGCAGTCGTTCGATGTTTCACGGAAATGGAGCCGGACCCGGATAATCGTATTGAGCTGTCTACGGCAAGCGATCGATTTGGTTTACCTATCCCCCGGGTCTCTCACAGCCAATCTGACGCAAGCATCCATTCAGTCGAACGCCTTCTTTCCGCCGCGGAGCGCATGTTCGCAGCTACGTCGGGTAAAATGGTCAGAACCGTCGATAGTCTCCGAGATGCGCTGAACAATGACGCGAGCCACCATCTCGGCGGCTTGAGGATGGGGACCGATCCCGCAAACTCGGTTGTTGATACCAACTTGAAGTTCCATTCAGTCGATAACCTTTACGCCGCAGGTGGTGCGGTATTCCCCACCGGCGGATGTGCAAATCCAACGCTTACAATCATCGGCCTCTCGATGAGACTGGCGGCGACTATCAACGAAACCCTGGTTAGCCGTGCAGGAAGTGTGAATGCTCGTGAACGGAAGGGGACGGGCTTTATAATTATCGGTGCGGGCCGGCGCGTTCGGGAGGACGTCCTTCCTGCGTTAGAACGTCTCATTGGGCGCGCTTATGTTTCCGGGATTTACGCAACGAGTAAAAGCGCGGTCGTCGGTCTCGACGATGTCTATGATGTCGAGCCCATTTCGAGTTTAAATGCGGAGGCTCTTGCCCCGTCGCAATTCATCTATGTGGCCGTTCCCCCGAAAAAGCTGGCATCTATTCTGAGCCGACTTACCGAATTCGACTGTTCTGACAAAACACTCGTCGTCGACACGCCCACTTTGCGAAATAAAGAACTCGATGCACTCTATTCCAGGTTTCTGAAGGTGGCGGTGGCTGAAGACTCTGCATATCTGCCGTGGATCAAGCTTTTAACGAACAAGTATGCGCCGATCGAACGGGTGGAATTCGACCGATCCGCTTATGCCTATCACGCAGTAGCGCTGGCTAAGACAATCCTTGCCAACGGGGGCGCTCGTCCAGTTGTCAAAAAAACCGCTGGAAGCAAACGAACGAAAACGTTCCATTTTGATAACGGTCGTACAAGCAAGCTCATCGGCCCGCGTGACTACAAGTCGGGCGCGATGAGATTCCTCGCATCTGATGGGACCATAATCGACACTAAACCACGATCAGACAGCGACGTAGTAATCTGCCCCAGGGTCGAAGAATTCCGCTGCATCGGCTTCCAACAAGGTGCAAATTTCATTGCACTTTCACCTCAAGAGACCGATCTGGCAGGCTCCTTTTCGCCCGAAGACACTATTGTCTCGCGAATGCTTGACATAAAGCGAGTTGGCCTCATGCGTTTGCTATCTGATTTATTGAGTGGTGGGGATGGGTACACCCTTAAGGAAGGGCTGGATGACGCCCAGGCTACGGAGTAGCACAAGACATGCTATTCCATTCAATACGTGCCTTCATAGTTAGGTTGAAATCCTGCGGCGCAGTGAAATTTGATGGCAGGTGCAGAATATCGCCAGGGGCGATCTTCGAGGCTGGAAAAGGCGGTTGTGTCCGCATTGGCCACAACTGCGATGTCCGTCACGGGGCAATGATACTCGGTTTTGGAGGGCGGGTTCGCCTGGGACGAAACGTCAGTCTGAACCCGTATTCAATTATTTACGGTCATGGCGGAGTAAACATAGGTGACGACGTGCGAATTGCAGCCCACGTCGTGATTGTGGCTTTCAATCACCGGTTCGCCGATAGAGACAAACCGATAAAGAAGCAGGGAAATACGAAAAAGGGTATCGAAATCGGAAACGACGTCTGGATTGGGGCTGGCGCAAAAATTTTAGACGGCACCCGCATCGCGGACGGGTGTGTGATAGGCGCAAACGCTGTTCTATCCGGTCAGACGGTGCCATTCGGAATTTATGCAGGGGCGCCCGCGAAGTTGATCAAACTACGAGGAGCGCCCGGCTGACATCCCCATACAGTGTCGGACACTCCAGCAATGCACTGGACCGGCTTACTTGGTCACGATACAATTGAAGCCTGTTGTGAAGTAGGGTGTAGTGACGCGCCCTAATATCGGCTTCAAAATAAGCATCATCGGCAAATTCCACAGGAATAGGAGCTGCACAGCCACATCTATCCGCTTGTCCTTGAACCACAAGCTGCGCACCAAGAGATGCATCGCCGTCCGCCCCCAGCTAGCCCGAGCGCGAATATCCACACCCGAGAAATTCTGGAAAAGCTTGCGAAACCCGAACTCGGTATATCGAAAAAAGTCATAGGGTGCGTCGTGGAGAGGAAATAACATCGGGCCCGACACAAATGCTTTCCCATTCTCCTTCAGGATGTGGCGAATATTCTCTGCCGCTGCATATGGGTCAACAACATGCTCGATAACTTCTGCGCAGATGAGATAGTCAAAAGATGCGGCATCCAGTTTTGTAGCCGTTAAGTCGTCGACAATATCGGGCTTGCGCTTCGGATCGATATCGGAACTGACAATAAGGACGCCTGGCGCGACATTGGATTTTATTACATCCATTACCTCACCCCCCGCGCCGATATTCAGAACCCGACTTCCAGAGGGGATTGCTCGGACGAACTCCGACAATCCAATATTTAGTGGCTTGCGCGATAAGCGTTTCGCAAGTTTCTTAAGCGGTCTCTTTAACACGCGCGCCCCGATGCAAAATTCTGTGAGGTTGTTGTGGCAACGGCTTACCTAGTAAGAATTGAACAATCAACCTCTCCACATCTACGCCGACCATTAAAGTCAAATGACATTTCTAACACGACCTACTGCCCCGGTAGCCGCTCAGCCGGCCGGCCATTGATCCCGACAGGCCGCCCTAGCTCGCGTTCAAGCCGCTGCTGGTTTTCCTTCAGGTCCATGATGATGTCTCTTGCGCCATAGATGCCGCCTTGGGCCTGCTTCGGTTCATCAATCTGCCTTTGCGCGGCGCCGATCGACTGGTCGAAGGTTTCGTCGAGGGGCGTAATCTGAGGCCGTTGTCTCCCTGTCCGCATGCCGCCGCACTGACGAAGAGGTGAAGGCCGCGCTACTTGATGCTGCCGATATGATCTGGACGCAGAAGATCGTGTTAGATGCGAAGGACGAGGTTTTGAGGGGCGAATGAGGGGTGTAGCCCCGGAGGCGGAAGTGTCAGAACTTCAAGAGCGCATCTTGCTTATCGCGTTAGCCATCTTCGGCTACCTGGTGTTCTTCGGACCCATCGCTTTGCGTGGATCACAGATGTTTTCGGGTGGCCATGACTCAATCAATCGTCTCACACCTGGACGCAGTTCCACGGCCTCATCTCGGCAGCTTCATAAAGCGTTTGCTATTAACTTCTTTAGCGCGCACTGTCCCACGGTCGGCAGCCATCAACACGGGCGCTGCCGCGTAAGGGCTGATTTCCCTTCCCCAATCGTAAAGGAGGACCATCGATGTCTTCCACTTTCTATAATATTCAATGGATGAACGCATGTGGCTCAGTTCGCCGCTTCCGATATATAGACTTCTTGATCAAATCGAGCCCGGCACTCAGCCTGGGGTTCGTCGCCTTCATCACGTTCAAGGATCTCCCCTGGTAGTATTCGATCGAATGCCGCGATGATTGAGCCCGTCCTGAAAGCGAGGACACGGTAACAATCCGCGCTGCAACTGTCGGTGTGCTACCGACCATTGGAATGAAGGACGATGTTGCGGAGGTTACGCCTGCCATGACGACGCGAACGAAACATAGAACCGTTCATTTCAACGCGCCGGCATTGCTGGATGGTCTCGAATCCCCCCTGGGGGCCGGCGACTACGAATTGAGTGAAGACGAAGAGCTGATCGAGGGGATTTCCTGGCTTGCTTACCGTCGTGTCGCGACATTCATCACCATCCCCCAACATTAGCGAACGGCAATGTAGCCCGCATGCTACCGGTTGATGCGGAAGCCATTGAAGAATTGCACCGCCGCGATGGCATTGGTGAACCTCGGTAGGAATGGGAGTTTAGTTCATGGTCCATCACAAATTTACCATCGGAACGGAGGTTCGTCTTTTGAGTCTAGTGGGGCTTTTCCCTGAAGCGGCAGAGACTTACCGGATAACCGCCCTTTTGCCAGTCCTGGACCGGTCTCCACAATACCGGCTTCGCAATGAAGTATCTCGGCAAGAGCGCGTTTCGAAAGAGGATAACTTGACCGCGACGCATGCCACCTCAATCCGCTAGAAGAAAATGAACCTATGCGCTGCGCGACGACGATCCACACCCCCGTGCAAGGATGAAAATCTCGGCCGAGGCTCCTAACCAACCGGGCCGAGCAGCATGCCCGTTACACAATTGCCCAGTCCCGGGGCAAACAAAAAAGAAGCATCAGCCATGGAAGTCTTCGGCAAAATCAGGATAGAACATCAGCACGAACTAAGGCTTTCCGTCGTGTTCGGATTATTTTCTTTTCCGTTTGGCTATCTGACTGCATCCTTGGTGACAACAGTTTGGACTCTTACCTCGGGATTGACGGAGATACTCTCAGCGATGATCGTCGGAACGGTTGGACTTATCATCGGCAGTATGATCGGCGCCAAGATGGACCGAGCATCAGAAAATAGCGCGCACGGTAAACGCCATAAGCCGTCGTTCATAGGGCGATAGCCAGCACCAATTGCCGCCTTACTGCCCTAGCGGTCGATCGGCCGGCCGGCCATTGATGCCAACCAGTCGTCCCAGTTCCCGTTCAAGCCGCTGCTGGTTTTCTTTAAGGTCCATGATGATGTCCCGGGCGCCGTAGATACCGCCCTGGGCCTGCTTCAGTTCATCGACCTGCCTTTGCACATCTCCGAACCGCTGATCGTAACCCATAAAGACGCGATCGAGCTCCAGGCGGGGAACCTGCGAATTTCGCAGATCGGTGATCGCGGTCTCACTGCGCGCCCGATCCTCCTGACCGCGCGCCGTGCGCCATTCCATTTCCTGTTGCGTCACCATTCTCTCGGAGATGATGGCGACAGAAGCCTTGAGGTCGCTCGTTGATTCACGGATAGGCATATAGGCCAATCCACCCAGCACGGTCGCAAACGTGAGCGGTACGCCGAGCGCCTGCCATTGCGGCTTGTTGCGCTCGGCCATGTTGGTGGAAAGGGCAGCGGTGGAATTCCGCATCTCCGCGCCCAAGGCGCTGAGAGCCGATTCCATCTGCTTGAAGCCGGTTCGCATTTCCGCTTCAAGGTCGGTCTGCCGGCGGCCGAGATTGGTCACCCGCTCGCCCAGCTGCGCTGTCACTGCATCCGTATAGGTCCGGTGTAAGCGCGATTTTCCGTGCATATTGACGTAAGGGGGCGTCGCTGACCCGGTCGCTCCTGCGTAGCGATACCCGGCTCTATCAGGCCTCAGACTTTTTGGAGAAGTTGAATGGCAACAGGTCACCGACGTCGGCGGCGTTCTCGCGCTGAGGCAACTCAGTGAGCACATGGCGCAGCCAGGTGAGTGGGTCGACGCCGCAGGCGCGGCAGGTCAGCATCAGACTGTAGATCACAGCGCTGGCCTTGGCTCCGTCAGCGGTATCGCTGAACAGCCACGATTTTCTTCCGGTCGCAAAAACTCTGATGTCGCGTTCCAGAATGTTGTTATCGATCGGCATCCTGCCGTCGCTGATGTAGCGCGTCAGATAATCCCATTGGTTCAAGGTGTATGAGACGGCATCGCCTAGCTTGGTATCCGGCACGACCTTTGGCGCGATATTGTCGAGCCATGACTTGAGTGCGTTCAGGACAGGCAAGCTGTGCTGTTGCCGGAAACGGCGATTGCAATCGGACTGCGTTTCACCGGCTTCGGGTTTTTTGTCTCGCGCCTGCTTTTCGATCCGGTAGAGCTGTTCGAAGAACCGGAGCGCCTGTTCCGGCGGTCCGCCTCCATTCTTCCGGGTTTTGAGTGCCTCGACAAAGCGCCGCCGGGAATGAGCCATGCATCCGACATGGGTGGCACCATCGAAGGTGCGCCAGGCTGTGTAGCCATCCGTCATGAGTATGCCGCGGTATTTGCCAAGGAAGGTCTGCGGGTGAATCTGACCGCGACCGGGCTGGTAGTCGAGAAGCACGATCGGCTCGTTACTATCCTCGCTGCTGCGATAAGCCCACATATACGATGTGCTGGTGGCTTCCTTATTCTTTTCCTTCAGCACCTGAACGGTCGTCTCATCACCGTGAATGAGAGGCTGCGACCTGAGCCGCAATCTCAGTGCATCATAGATGCGGGGAAGATGCTTCTCGCTCGAGCCAATCACCCAATGAGCGAGAGCACCCCGGCTGATCGGAACGCCGGCACGCTTGAATGTCTGAGCCACGCGGTAGAGCGGCGTGCCATCGACGTATTTGTGGACGAGTGCGAAGGCCAGCGTGGAGGCGGTGGCGATGCTGCCCGGCAATGGTTGCGGTGGCATCGGTGCGATCACGACAGGCGTGTTGATGCCGGTGCGGTCGCAATGTCGACAGGCGTATTTGAACCGCACGTTCTGCAGAACCTTTGCCTTGACCTCGATATGGAGCTGCTCGGTAACGGCTTCGCCCATGCGATGCATTTGGCCATTGCAACAAGGGCAAGCTTTCTGAGCCTCGGGAAGGTCGTATTCGACACGCTCGCGCGGCAGGTCTACTGGCAGAGGTCTGCGGCCACGCTTCTTTCCCGCCGCGCTATCGACCGCCGGCAGGCCTGTATCCGGGAGATCGGCGACGTCGTCGCCATGATCAGGATCATTCTCGTCTGCGGCCTCTTCGGCTTCGTTGAAGAGGCGATCGACGTGCTTTTCGCTGCGGGGTGCAAACCGATGCAGCCTTGCGAGCGCCAGTTCCTCTTCCAGCTTGACCACCCGCCGTGACAGCGCTTCCTTCTCGGCTTTGAGCGCAGCGATTTCGGCAGCACTTGCCGCCAACTGCGCCATCAGCTCTGCAACATCAGGGTCGCCGGTTCGGGTCATCCCAGTTTTGAATCTGAACCGCGTCGCCGCGTCAACAGATCAACATGCCACCTCAGCCGGCGATCTGATATTGCCGTACCGGATGGCGGATCATCGCATCGATATCGATCCCGTCGAGAATCCAGTGCAGTTGCTCGGTCGTCAGTGTAACCACCGGCACCTCTCGGCGCGGCCATCGGAACTTGTCTTCCGTCAACCGCTTCAGGATCAGCACAAAGCCCGACCGATCGAAGAACAGCAGCTTCACCCGGTCACGCCGGCGGTTGCAGAAGGCAAACACCGCAGGGGCAAACGGGTCCAGCGCCATCGTCTCCTGGACCAAGACCGCAAGGCTGTCGATGCCGGCCCGGAAGTCGATCGGCTCCCGATGCAGGTAGACCTTCAGATCAGCGCCCAGTCTGAACATGACCCAACGCTCCGATTATCGCCGTCAATCCGCTGAGATCATTGCACTCCAGCGTCAGTCTCACACCATTGGGCAGGGACGCGCTCACCTTTGCTGGAGAAGAAAGTGGGCCGTTCCTGTCCATTCTCGGCAATCGCTCTTCGCGATCCGCGGCAGGCATCTCAATTTCGAACTCCCTGCTCGGGGCCGCGACCTCAACGGGGATAAACGCAGATGTCGAAGACGGCGATAACGGATGGGCCTGGGTGTGCTTCCTGATCCATTTCCAAACGAGGTTCGCATTGACCCCATGTTCTCGCGCAAGTTTCGATACCGATGCGCCGGACTCAAGGCAGGCTGCAACAAGGCGATCCTTCGACCCTTGATCGAAGCGGCGTCTTCCGTTCCGACCGACCAGTCGTACCGCCAGTTTTTGACCTTCATCCATAACGTGGTGTCCACCTCTTTTAAGTGGACACCACATGCCAAAGCTCACTCAAATACAAAAGGTGCAGCGAAATTCGCGCTTACGGTCCGGTGAGCTTCGTTGCCGTTCATATCATCCGCCATTCTTTCCGCCGCCTCGTCTCGATGTCAATTCAGGTCGCAGTCACTTCGCCGGCACGACGTTATCCGGAGCGTTGCCCGGCGTCTCGATCGTCACATCCGCCTTGGCGGCACGGATTTGTCGATCGCTTTGGCCGCATCGAGCGCTTTGGCAGAAGGCCGCTTGAACAGCGCATACAACCGTGCCTGGCGAGATCAGCGCGCCGGCGATCACGTCGATGTTTTGCGAGAGCACGGCGCTCTGATCGTCGCTGATGAATCCGCGCGTGGCGAGCGCGGCCGCCGCCCAGACGATGGCGTATCGGAGGATGACGGGCAGGTAGTTGGTGATGTTCATTGTCGTGTCCTTTCGGTTGGTGAAATCAGTCGGCTGCGCGGGCTTCTTTGAGCGCCGTGGAGATCGCGACATAGGCCTGCGCTACGCGCACGATCGCGTCGGCCGCCGTGGCCTGGTTAGCATCGGTGCAGAGGATGGCGACGCCATCATAGGCCGCCGCTTCCCGCGCGACCGTGCGCGCCGAGATCTTGCCGGTGACCGCGACGGCCGAGAACGCGACATGCGCCGTCTCGATCAGGTCGCAGGTTCTGGGCAGGTTTTTCTGGATCGCGGTTTCGATCGAGGTGGTGGTACAGGCGGACAGCGCGAGGCATGCCGCCGCCGTGAGGAGCAGAGTGCGCATGATGATTTCCTTTGTGCTAATATGGACATGGCGAATTGTCGCGATGGCCCGATGTCCGGGCCGGCGCGATAGTGAGGCATCAGAGGAGATCGAAGATGCTGGCGACGATTCGAATGAGCACCTGGCTTGACGGGGCGATGATCCGACACCCGAGAGTGCTATCGGCGAGCGCAGTCCGCGATGCCCTGATGATGGTGACGGACGATGAAAATCGGATCGATGAGATTTTCACGACCGTGGAAATAACGGGAGCCTGTCACCTGTTTGACGATGAGGGTGACCCTCAGTTTCTCTTTGAGCGGGTGCTGCACTCTTAGAGTCGGATTCGAAAAGCATTCAACGATATCCATACCTTGCAAGCCGTCTGGTTATCAGGCGAATGTGGGCGATCATGATCCAAGCTTCGGCTGATG
>NZ_LMFA01000008.1 GCF_001426565.1 Rhizobium sp. Root482
CCCCTTAGCCCTTCCGATCAAAAAAGCCGACCTGGAGGACAATCTCTGGCAGGTCGAGCAGACGGGCGGGGCCGCAGAAAAGTATCAACGTGGCCTCGACATTTTGCACGAAGCAAAACTAGACGCTAAGGATCCTTAGCCACACCCCAAAAGTGAGCCCCCTCGATTCCGGTGCGAAGTTGCACCGAGCTCAACTGGGGGAATCCTGCCTGCGATCAAGGTTCGTGTCTGACGGAGGAGACCATGAACGACAAAAATTGGATACATCTGTGCATCGATATGCAGCGTATGTTCGCAGAAGACACGCCTTGGCATGTGCCATGGATGCGAGAGGTCTCGCCTCAGATCCGGGAAATCACACAGCGCCATCCGCAGCAGACGGTCTTTACGCGCTTCGTTCCGCCAAAGTGCGCGGCGGACATGCAAGGTATGTGGCGAACCTACTATGAGAAATGGGATACGATGACTCTCGAGCGGCTCGGACCGGAGATGGTCGATCTCGTCCCGTCCTTGAAGTCCTTGGTGCCGCCCCAAGGATCTTTGACAAAATGACCTATTCGCCATGGACCTCCGGTGAGCTTCATCGTGTACTGGCGGGGGAGGGGGTTGAGATGCTGGTGATGTCGGGCGGAGAGACGGACGTGTGCGTTCTGGCCGCAGCGCTCGGGGCCATTGACCTTGGCTACCGTGTGATCCTCCTGAAGGATGCGGTCTGTAGCGGCGCCGATGAAACGCACGACGCCTCACTCGAATTGTTAGGTGATCGTTTCTCGGTGCAGCTGGAGATTTCCTTGACGGAGGACTTTCTCCGATACCCTTGATCCACCGGTATCACCTTGCCGCCGGAACCTTCCCGCCTTGGTCGCTTGACCGAATCTTCAAAAGGAATTCTACCATGGAAGATACCCCTTCACTAAGGCTCGCCAAGGAATATCTCAGGCTTGGCGGCACCCGCAAATCGAAGATTGACGACAACATTATCAGTACGCGCAAATGGGAGGATGAGCCTCCGGCAGCCGCTGCCTTCTGGAAAGAGAAGGTAGAAGTCCTGAATGAGGACGAGAGAAAGCAGGTCGAGGACTTCTTGCCGTCAATCAACGACCAGTAGCCACACATTCCTTACACTGGAAAATCTCCATGTTCAGTCACATCATGATCGGCGCACGCGACTTGGAAGAGATGGTGGCGTTTTATGATGGTGTTTTGGCGCCACTCGGCATGCGGCGTGTCGTGGATTTGCAGGAAGTCGGGGAGGCAGGGATCATCTGGCAACAGGGGGACAGGCGTTGGCCGCAATTTGCCCTTCGCCGCCCATTTAACGGCCTGCCCGCGACATGGGGTAATGGCGTGCTGATCAGTTTCGCAACACCGTCGAGAGCAACCGTCGATCTCGTCTGGAGTACAGCGATCGGGAAGGGGGCGCACGATGAAGGTGCTCCCGGTCTACGGCTTCGGTATGCCGAAGATTTTTACGCCGCTTACTGTCGCGACCCCGAAGGAAACAAGCTTTGTTTTGTCCACGCACAGGGGCTTTCAGCGGAGTAGAGGTTAGATGAAAACGTCAAGAAGGTCGCACGGAGAACCGGGTGAGAAGCACGAGGAGGTTGAAGTCACCGCTTGGCTGGATAGCGCAGACTAGGCAGTGTGGACGGATTGCCGCAGGTTTAGTTTCTGCTAGTCCCGAATCAGGTTTTGAATGTGGGTTTTTACCATTTTGACTTTGCCCGGCTGCAGGTTCATTGAGACCCGCTGCAGCACGGCGTCAGACGGGGCCGTCAATATTTGTTCTTGCGGACGATCTTGTTGCCTCGCGGTCCGCTGGCCACCGGCGTTCTTTCGCGGTTTTCCGCAAGCAGGTTACGCCACCGTTCCAGACGATCGGCGGCCAGGGTGCCGCTGGCGACGGCCGACTGTACGGCGCAGCCCGGCTCATGAGCGTGGGTGCAATCGCGAAATCGGCAAAGCGGTGCCAGATCGGTGATCTCGGCAAACAGCATGTCGATTGCGCCGGTAACGTCGCTGACGTAGAGCGTTCTTGTTCCGGGCGTATCGATAACCCAACCGCCGCCTGAAATCGCATGCAGCGACCGGGCCGTGGTGGTATGCCGTCCCTTGGCATCATGTTCGCGGATGCTTCCGGTCTTCTGCATTGTGTCGGAGGCTGGCCCTGCCAGGGTGTTCACCAGCGTCGACTTTCCGACGCCGGAGGAGCCCACCAGTGCCACCGTCTTGCCAACGCCGCACCAGGGCATCAATTGGGAAACGGCATCGGCCGAACGCGCATTCAGGACGATGACGGGCAAGTCGCGTTGTAGTGCCTTGGCTTGCTGCTCAAATATGCCGGCATCCTCGATGGTGTCAGCCTTGGTCAGCACGATCGCCGGGTTGGTCCCGGCCTGGTTGGCCATGATCAGGTATCGTTCCAGCCTTTCAAGCTTGAAATCGGCATTGCACGATGTCACGATAAACAGAGTATCGACGTTTGATGCGGCAAGTTGCTGGCCGTGTCCACCTTCCGCACGCCGCTGAAACACGGTTCTTCGCTCAAGACTGCGGACAAAAATGCCCGTGAGGGGATCGGCAAGAACCCAATCACCCACCGCAAAGTCAGCGGTGCTGGTATTGGCGGGAAGTTCAAGCCTGCCCAGTCCGGCAATGTCGATGACCTCGATGCGTGCCCGGTGAACCGAAACGACGCGCCTGGGTAAGAGATCCGCTTCGCTTGGATCGACCTGGGTCGCGAAGAACTCGGACCAGCCAAGCCGTTCAAGCGACGGGGGCGGGTTGGGACTGGTCAAGTTTTGATCCGAATATTCGCGAATACCGTCATGAATAAGCTTCCCGCTGGTTTAGTTCACGTGCGTCCTCGGAAGAACCGCGTTGCCGCGCCCACTCGACGTGCCGCCGATGGTTGATTGATACTATCCAGGCGCCAACAGCATCGAGAGCTGGTAACGCAATACAGCAAATCCTGGACAGTAGAAATGGCCCCCGACGAAGAAGCATCTTGGGGATCGACAGCGAAACCGTTGATCGGCCTCGGTGATCCGGACGGCACTTATTTAAGGCTTTTGACCGGCCTCAAGGGACAAATGTAAGTCGCTCACGATTAAAAGGGGTGCTCTTATCGACGGCTGGGGAAGATGACAGAACCGTCGTTAGTTCGTATCCTTTCACATCAGGATTTTTGTCAATTGTTCATTCGAGTGGCATCGAATTTCTCCTTTGTAGGCGGATCCACGGTCTGAGCCCATAGCAATTACCGGCCCGGTTCTCGGGGCCTTCTGTGGTTGCCGCCCGTAATGCAAGAAGTTTATGGCCCATATGGGATGTGATCGAGTGCGGTCTTCTGTCAGGCCTTCAAATGCGGCACTTTGGAAGCCGCTGGCCGATATGGTGATCAGCGGATCAGGTCCAAATCCATTCAGCGAGCTGAATGGCTCCAAGCCCCGAACTGGTTTTCCCGATCCAGATCTGTTCGATCATTTTGCCCATTTGGGTCGTCGACGTTCTCACACCTCACCTCTGTCATGCAACAGTTTGTGTTTCAGGCGTTTTTCATGATTACCCTTGGATCGATGTGTATTTCTGCGCAGTCATCTGGTTCGGACATTAAAAAAAACATATCGATAGCGTCAACACCGGAAAGTGTCAGGGAATGGCGCAAGCTGGGATCACGGTCATTGTCGTGGAAGACGAGACGCTCGTCCGGCTGGACATCGTCATTTCGCTTGAGAATGAAGGCTTCCTCGTGCTTGAAGCTGCGAATGCCGACGACGCCATCGACATTCTGAATGCCCATCCAGAGATCCGGTTGATGTTCACCGATATCGACATGCCGGGCAGTATGGACGGCTTGAAGCTGGCCTTTGCTGTTCGCGACAGGTGGCCCCCGGTGAAGATCATCGTGGCTTCGGGTCACCGTCAATTGAGCGACGAGCTTTTACCCGTTGAGGGCAGGTTTTTCAGTAAGCCGTACGATCACGCCCGCGTCATTGCGACTATGAGGGAAATGCTGGCCGCAGCCTAGGCAGGTGGGCTCTTATTTTGAAGCGATCCATATTCTGATGGCTGACAGTTTGAGTGCGGCCAGATAGTTGTCTGCGCGCCTGTCGTACCGGGTTGCCAATCCCCGCATCTGTTTGATGCGATTGAACAACCGCTCGACGAGGTTGCGCTGGCGATAGACCCAGCGGCTGAAACTGAAGGTTCCTTTCGGTTGATCTGGCTGGTATGTTTGCCCAGGACTTGCGTTCTCTGGCGAAGTTTCTGATGGCGTCTGTGTCATATGCCCGGTCGGCGAGAAGCGTCGATCCGGGTTGTTGATCACAAAGCAGTTTCTCAGCCATTGGTGCATCGCCGGCTTGGCCTGCCGTCAACTCCAGGCGAACGGGCCTGCCTTCGGCATCAGCGAGCGCATGGATCTTGGTGGTCAAGCCACCGCGGGAACGTCCCATCCAAGGATCGGCAGCGCCCCTTTTTTAAGTTGGCACCATGCTGGTGAACGCGAACACAGGATGAATCAATCATCACGATGTCACCATCGTAACGTTTTGAAACGGCATCGAGAAGTCGATCCCAGACACGGGCTGCGCGCCAGCGCGAGAAGCGATTGTAAAGTGTCGTGCGTGGGCCATAGCGCTCCGGCACGCGGGCATGGTCTCTCAGCGCGCCAGCCAGATGCGGACGCCCCTGATACAATGGATCATTTCCGCGGCAGAGCGTTGGGCACGGTCTCGCTGCATTTCGTCCGGCGCGGTCTGGCCGAGATCGATATAGCAGTCGGTCAGCAGTTCGCAGAGCGGCAAGACCTGTTCGACGGCCGTATCCGGCACGGCCTCGAGAAGCGGCGTGGACGAGAATGGGGTCTGGACAAGCTTTTCGGCTCTGATCCGGGCCTGCCTCGCCAGCGCCTGCAATCTGCTTGAACCGGCCGTTTCGGCGGCGTCCGCCAGCGCTTGGAGGTGATTGGCAAGCCGTGTCTCGAGCAGTGCCAGGTCAGCTTTAGCGGCGTCCGTAGAAGTGCGCCGTTCGAAATGAAAGGCACGCCTGCGTTCGCTGCGCAGCTTTGCGACGTGGCCCAGTTCCTCATGCGCCATCCGCTCGGCGGCCTTGCCGATTTCCGCAGACTTTGCATGCGCGGCGACATAGGTCCAGAAGACGAAGGCGCGCTCCTCGTTGCGCACCGCCATCGAGAAGGCGCGGTACGCACTGAGCATCTCCGGCGCGATGATGCCTGCCCCCTCATCGTCGAACAGCACTTCCGGCGGATGCACGATTGCGGATTTCGGTTGTCCGGTCGCTGTCTGCCAGTCGTTCACCTTACCCAGATGGCCTTCTTCCTCTGCGATCAGGGTTTCGAAGACACCGGCGAGATCGGGCTGGCCCATCTCCCGCATGCGCTTAGCCAGCGCGATGTAACCATCAATCGCTTCCTGCTCCATCGACCGGGCAAGCGCCAGCAGTTCATTCATCGACGCGACCTCCCAGGGATCGCTCTCGGTCTCTGCCATGTCTTCTCCTCCAGGGGGCGATTTTAGGTGCCCCATCGCAATCTGCAATAGTTTGACCAGGGGTGTTTGATTTTGATCAAAGACTACCTAGACTAATCTCCTAGACTGAGCCCGCGATTTACCACAAGAGAGACGCTTCGCAATGGAATCTAACGGAAATCGCCCAGCCGCCTGGCTGCTGAGCATCTTTTGGCTAGTGGCCATCTGCCTCTCGGTGACAATCGCTTCCCCGGCCATGGCTGACGGTCAGCTGCCGGCTTTTCTCGAAAAGGTCCAGCCGGCCGAACTGTTCGAAGGTGCCGACCGCTTTGGCGAAATCGAGGGCGACCCGCCCATCGCGCCTGTCTACCGGGGAGACGAACTGCTCGGCTATGCCTATCTGAATTCCGATTTCACGAGCTCCATCGGCTATTCGGGCAAGCCTATTCACATCGTCGTTGGCATAGAACGATCGGGCATCATTCGCGGCATCAAGCTCGTCGATCACAAGGAGCCGATCGTGCTGATCGGCATTCCCGAGAAGGAAGTCGTCGCCGGCCTGAACTCGATCATCGGCAAGGATATGGGCCGCGTCGCCGCCGGCCAGGAGCGCCCACCGCAGGTGGACATCGTCAGCGGCGCCACCGTGACCGTTCTGGTGATGAGCGACAGCGTCGTGCGGTCTGCAGTGGCTTTGATCCGCAGCAACCGGTTAAGCGGCGAAGGCCTTGCGAACACACAGGCGGTAACCGAGAAGAGGACGCTCGATCTTTCGAAAACGGCGTCAAGCGACTGGGAGACGCTGCTCGGCGACGGGTCGATCCGCAGTCTGCGCATGACGGTCGGCGAAGTCTCGAAAGCCTTCGCGGATGCCGGCCACGCCGAGGCGGCGAAGAAGCCGGAAACACCGCAGCCCGAGGACCGGTTCATCGATCTCTACATCGCCCCTGTCAGCGTGCCGGTTATCGGCAAGACGCTGCTGGGCGAGGCGGGCTACCAGCGGCTCCAGTCCCGGCTGAAGCCGGACCAGTCGGCTCTCCTCGTCGCGGGTGACGGCGCCTATTCGTTCAAGGGCTCCGGCTATGTCCGGGGTGGCATTTTCGATCGCATCGAATTGCTGCAGGACGGTCAGGGCCTGCGGTTCAGGGACCGCAATCATACCAGGATTTCAGCTTTCGCAGCGGACGGCGCCCCTCGGCTGAAGGAGATCGCTCTTTTCGTCGTGCCCACAGATTTCCAGTTCGATGTCACCGAACCCTTCGAACTGCAATTGCTCGCGCAGCGCAGCACCGTGGCGCGCGACAAGGCCGCCATCGCCTTCAATCTCGGCTATACGCTGCCGTCTTCCTACTACACCGTCACCCGGGTTGAAGCGCCCGCTGCGGCGGCCAGGACGGACGCTTCTGCCGAAGAGCCCGCTGCGGCGACCCGCACCGAACCGCTGCCCGATGCGCCGCCGCTCTGGGTCAGCATCTGGGACATGAACCGCGTGACGATGGCCATCACCGTGGCCGCTCTTCTCGTGCTCACCGGGATATTCTTCTTTCAGGACTGGCTGGTGAAGCGTCCAAAACTGTTTGCTTGGGTCCGCACCAGCTATCTCGTCTTCACGCTGGTGTGGCTCGGCTGGTATGCCAATGCCCAGCTTTCCGTAGTCAATGTCCTGACGTTCATCAATTCGCTCGTCACTTCGTTCCGGTGGGAATTCTTCCTGGCGGCGCCGCTGATCTTCATTCTCTGGGCCGCGGTTGCCGCCGGACTGCTGTTCTGGGGACGTGGCCCCTTCTGCGGCTGGCTCTGCCCGTTCGGCGCGCTCCAGGAACTGCTCAACAAGATTGCCGTAAAGCTGAAGATCCCGCAGGTGAAGGTGCCGTGGGGCCTGCACGAGCGCCTCTGGCCGATCAAGTACATCATTTTCCTCGGCCTTTTCGGACTGTCCTTCTATTCGATGGCCTATGCCGAGATCCTCGCGGAAGTGGAGCCGTTCAAGACGGCAATCATTCTGAAGTTCGCCCGCGAGTGGCCCTTCGTCATCTTTGCTTTGACGCTTCTGGCCGCCGGCCTGTTCATCGAACGTTTCTACTGCCGCTATCTCTGCCCGCTTGGTGCGGCGCTGGCCATTCCCGGCCGGATCCGCATGTTCGAATGGCTGAAGCGCTGGCCCGAATGCGGCACGCCATGCCAGCGTTGTGCCAAGGAATGTCCTGTGCAGTCCATTCATCCGGAAGGCCAGATCAATGTCAATGAGTGCATCTACTGCATGCATTGCCAGGAACTCTATCACGATGATCATCGCTGCCCGCACATGATCCAGGTCCGCCTGAAACGCGAGAAGTTCATGGCTCTGTCGACCCCCGCCTCGCGCGGTGAAAGCCCGCCCAGAACTGTCGTCACCCACAATGGCGAGGCCATAAAGAAAACCTGAATTCGGCGCGAGGCAGCCTGCCCACGCCAGCAACCCAGCAATACAAACAACAAGGGAAGTCACCATGTCCACCGAAGATACGCAACCGCGCCTGAACAGACGCCAGCTTCTGGGATCAACCGCCGCCGTCGCGGCCGCAGGCGCCGCCACCGCCGGTGGCGCGCTGACCTTTGCCGGGGGCGCCACTCCGGCAAAGGCCGCCACTGAGGGAGGATTGTCCTACGAGGTCAAGCCGGGCGAACTGGACGAATATTACACGTTCTTCTCCAGCGGCCAGAGCGGCGAAATCCGCATCGTCGGCCTGCCGTCCATGCGCGAATTCATGCGCATTCCGGTGTTCAACCGGTGCAGCGCCACCGGCTGGGGCCAGACCAATGAAAGCCTGAAAGTGATGACCGAAGGGCTGCGCCCCGAAACGGTCGAGTACCTCAAGGACAAGGGCGGCGTCTACCACAACGGCGACCTGCACCATCCGCATCTGTCCTTCACCGACGGCACCTATGACGGCCGCTATCTCTATGCGAACGACAAGTCCAATACCCGCGTCTGCCGCATCCGCCTCGACGTCATGAAATGCGACAAGATCATCGAACTGCCGAACCAGCACACCGTGCATGGCCTGCGCGTGCAGAAATATCCCAAGACCGGCTATGTGTTCTGCAACGGCGAGGACGGCGTTCCGCTGCCGAACGACGGCAAGATCCTCGACAAACCCAGCGAATATTTCTCGATCTTCTCCGCGGTTGACGGCGAGACCATGACGGTTGCATGGCAGGTGATCGTCGATGGCAACCTCGACAATGTCGATGCCGACTACCAGGGAAAATACTGCTTTGCGACCTGCTACAATTCCGAAAAGGGCGTCACGCTCGAAGAGATGATGTCGAAGGAGCAGGACTGGGTCGTCATCTTCAATATCAAGCGCATCGAGGAAGCCGTCGCCAAGGGCGATTTCAAGGAAATGAACGGCGTGCCGGTGATCGACGGTCGGGCGGGATCCGCCTACACCCGCTATGTCCCGGTTTCCAACGGCCCGCACGGCATGAACACCGCCCCCGACGGTATCCACGTGGTCGCCGCCGGCAAGCTGTCCCCGACCGTCACGGTGTTCGACGTGCGCAAGTTCGATGATCTCTTCCACGACAAGATCAAGCCGCGCGACGTGGTGGTCGCCGAGCCGGAACTCGGCCTCGGTCCGTTGCACACGGCTTATGACGACAAGGGCAACGCCTATACGACGCTGTTCATCGACAGTCAGATCTGCAAGTGGAACATCGAGGATGCCAAGCGCGCCTTTGCCGGCGAGAAGGTCGATCCGATCCGCCAGAAGCTCGACGTCCACTACCAGCCGGGCCACAACCATACCTCCATGGGCCAGACCAAGGAAGCCGATGGCAAGTGGCTGATCTCGCTGAACAAGTTCTCGAAGGACCGGTTCCTCAATGTTGGTCCGCTGAAGCCAGAATGCGACCAGTTGATCGACATTTCCGGCGACCAGATGGTTCTTGTGCACGACAACCCGACCTTCGCGGAGCCGCATGACGCGACGATCGTCCATGCCTCGAAGATCAATCCGGTCAGCATCTGGAGCCGTGACGACGTCTTCTTCGCCGATGCCGTGGAACAGGCCAAGAAGGACAATATCGACCTGCTCATCGACTCG
Source organism: Rhizobium sp. Root482 (assembly GCF_001426565.1). Lineage (GTDB taxonomy): Bacteria > Pseudomonadota > Alphaproteobacteria > Rhizobiales > Rhizobiaceae > Pararhizobium. Next base: position 9,581 of record NZ_LMFA01000008.1, read on the forward strand.
GAGATCATCCGCGACGGGAACAAGGTACGCGTCTACATGACCTCGGCGGCCCCGGCCTTCGGGCTCGAGTCCTTCACGGTCAAGCAGGGCGACGAAGTCACCGTCTATGTGACCAATATCGATGAGGTGGAAGATCTGACGCACGGCTTCTGCATCGTCAACTACGGCATCAACATGGAGATCGGGCCGCAGGCCACCGCCTCGGTGACGTTCAAGGCCGACCGGCCCGGCGTCTACTGGTACTATTGCTCCTGGTTCTGCCATGCCATGCACATGGAGATGAAGGGCCGGATGCTGGTGGAGCCTAAATCGGCCTGATGTGGAACAAACTGGCAAAAACCTGGATGGCGGCCCTTCTGGCCGCCATTCCTTCGGCTGCGTTGGCCGCGGAATGGATCGTCACACCCTCCGGCGGACCGACGCTGTCGGCCGTTCTCGAGGCGGCGGCTCCGGGTGACCGGATACACCTCAAGCCGGGCCGGTACAACGGGCCGCTGGTCATCGACAAGCCGGTGACGCTCGACGGCGAGGACGGAGCCAGCATCGTCGGCAACGGCGAGGGCAGCGTCGTCACCATCGAGGCGGAGAAGGTTGCCGTGCGCGGTATCGAGGTCACCGGCTCGGGCATGAACCTGTCGACGCTGGATTCCGGTATCTTCGCAGCCCGGACGGCGACCGGCGCGATCATCGAGAACAACACCCTTACCGGCAATCTGTTCGGCATCTATCTCCACGGCGCGAAGGACTCGCTGGCCCGGAAGAACGTGGTCGTCGGCCTCAAGGATGGCCGGATGAGCGAGTTCGGCAGCGGCATATCGGTATGGAACGCACCGGGCGGCAAGGTCATCGACAACGATATCAGTTTCGGTCGCGACGGTATCGCCACGATGGCCAGCAAGAAGAATGTCTTCAGTGGCAACCGCTTCCACGACCTGCGCTTCGCCATCCATTACATGTATACCAATGACAGCGTGATCAGCGGCAATGTCTCGACCGGCAATTCCGTCGGCTATGCCATCATGTTCTCCAACCGGCTGAAGATCATCGACAATATCTCCGACGGCGACCGCGACCACGGCCTGCTGTTGAATTCGGCCAACAGTTCGACGATTACCGGCAATATCGTCCGCGGACGGCTGCAGCCGGCGGACCGCTGGACGATGGCCGGGATCCAGGATTCCGGTCATGGCGTGAAGGATGATGCCGAGGCGACGGGCGCCGTCGAGGGCGGCATGCGGCTCGGCCCGGAGAAATGCGTCTTCATCTACAATGCCAACCGGAACAAGCTGCTCGGCAACGAATTCCAGGGCTGCGCCATCGGCATCCATTTCACCGCCGGGTCGGAAGGCAATACGATGACCGGCAATGCCTTCATCGACAATCGCAACCAGGTGAAATATGTCGGCACCCGCTATCTCGACTGGTCGGTGAACGGGCGCGGCAACTACTGGAGCGACAACCCGGCCTTCGATCTTGATGGCGATGGAATCGGCGATATTACCTATCGCCCGAATGACCTGATGGACAAGGTCCTGTGGACCTCGCCGCAGGCCAAGATTCTCACATCGAGCCCGGCCGTGCAGATCATCCGCTGGGCGCAGGTCCAGTTTCCGGCGCTGCTACCGGGCGGCGTGGTGGACAGCCATCCGTTGATGGCACCGACAAGACAGAAGGACGATTTGCAGTGACGGCACCCACGGTTACATTATCAGGCGTGGCGAAACGCTACGGCCGGATCGAGGCGGTCAAGGATGTCTCCTTCGAACTTGAACAGGGACAGACGGTGGCCCTTGTCGGCCATAACGGCGCAGGCAAGACGACGCTGATCAAGCTGATGCTCGGCCTCATCCGGCCGACGCAGGGCACAGTGCAGGTGCTGGGTGAAGACCCGGCCCGAGGCGATTTTGCCGTGCGCCAGCGGCTCGGTTACCTGCCGGAGAGCGTCTCCTTCCACATGGCGTTGACGGGACGGGAGACGCTTGCCTTCTATGCACGGCTGAAACGTGTGGATGTGTCGGACATAGCGGGCCTGTTCGAGCGCGTCGGACTTGCGCCTGCTGCGGCCGACCGCGCGGTCCGGACCTATTCCAAAGGCATGCGGCAGCGGCTCGGGCTGGCCCAGGCGCTACTCGGTTCGCCGCGCGTGCTGCTGCTCGACGAGCCCACCAGCGGGCTCGATCCGGCGTTGAGACGAAATTTTTATGAACTGGTATCCGGCCTGCGCTCGGCAGGTACGACGATCCTGCTGTCCTCGCATGCGCTGACCGAACTCGAAGATCGCACCGACCGGGTGATCATCGTCAACGAGGGCGTGGCGATCGCCGACGGCACGCTGGAGAAGCTGCGGGGCATCGCCCGCCTACCGACCCGGATCAGCGTCACGCTGGCGGACGGCGCGAGGATAGCCACCCCGAACGGTGGGCAGGTCGCCTGGAAGGCTGTCAGGAACCGCACCTTCGAGGCGGAGGTCGCGCCCGAAAACAAAATCTCGATCCTCAGGGACGTCACGGCCGATCCCGCCGCGGTTGCGGCGTTGCATGTGGTGGAGCCAACGCTGGATGAACTCTACGCCCATTTCCTCGGCGGGCGGGGGATGATGCGATGAACAATATAGTGATCGTGGCGCGCAAGGAGATCCAGGAAGGCCTGCGGAACCGCTGGGTGCTGGCCACGACGCTGCTGCTGGGGGCGCTTGCGCTCACTCTGTCCTTCCTCGGTAGTGCGCCGACCGGCAATGTCGGCGTCAATCAGCTCGACGTCGTCATCGTCAGCCTGTCGAGCCTGACCATATTCCTGGTGCCGCTGATTGCACTGTTGCTGGCGCATGATGCCATCGTCGGCGAAATTGAGCGCGGCACGATGCTGCTGCTGATCAGCTACCCGATCGGCCGGCGGCAGATCATCTTCGGCAAGTTTCTCGGCCATCTGGCGATCCTCGCCTTCGCCACCCTGTTCGGCTACGGCACGGCGGCTGCGGCACTGGCGATGACCGGAACCGAAATCGGCCTGGCCAGCTGGTGGGCCTTCCTCGCGATGATCACTTCATCGATCCTGCTGGGCATGGTATTCATCGCCATCGGTTATGTAACGAGCGCGCTTTCCAGCGAGCGGAGCACGGCCGGCGGCATCGCGATCGGCGTGTGGCTGTTCTTCGTGCTGATCTACGATATGGCCCTGCTCGGTGTGCTGGTAGCGGCCGAGGGCCGGCCACTGCCGACGGGGCTTCTCGACGGCCTGCTGGTCCTCAACCCCACCGATGCCTACCGGCTGCTCAATCTGGGCTCGGGGGAGGCGGGCGCGCTTTCGGGGCTCGGCGGCATCGCCGGACATACGGGGCTTAGCGGACCGATGCTCGTAGCCGCCCTCATCGCCTGGATCGTCGCCCCGCTGGCGCTGACGCTCAGGATATTCTCAAGGAGAGAACTATGAAGATCGCTCCCGTCATCGCACTCTTGTTCTGTGGCCTTCTCCTAACCGGCTGTAGTGAGGAGAAGGATGCCGCGCCGCCGGCGCCCTACGCGCTCACAGAGGAGGCGATGGGCCGCTATTGCGGCATGAATCTTCTCGAACATGCCGGTCCCAAGGGCCAGGTCATCATGTCCCAAATCCCCGAGCCCATCTGGTTCAGTTCGGCGCGAGATACGCTTGCCTTCACGATGCTGCCGGAGGAACCCAAGGACATCGCGGCCATCTATGTATCCGATATGGCCAAGGCAACCACATGGGAAGAGCCCGGAGCCGACAACTGGATCGATGCGCGCACGGCCCTCTTCGTGATCGGCAGCGGGCTGCGCGGCGGCATGGGCACGGACGAGGCGGTGCCATTCTCGACGCGCGAGGCCGCCGACAAATTCGCCGGCGAACATGGCGGCCGCGTTGTCGGCTTCAGCGAGGTTCCGCGCGATTATGTGCTAGGGTCATCGACGGACGATCCCGAGATACAGAGCACGCCGGAAAATGTGGAAGAACCCGGGAAAGGACAGGCAAATGGCTAGCATCGTCACCCGCCGCCGCGCCATTGCGATATTCGCCGCGGCCGCCGGCCTACCCCTGATACGGCCCGCGCGAGCGGCAACCCATGCCGTCACCTGGAAGGGGCAGGCGCTGGGTGCGCCCGCGACGCTGATCCTGCATCACGAGGACAGGAACAAGGCCCAACACCTGATTGACCGCGTCGTGACGGAAGTGTCGCGGCTGGAGGAGGTTTTCAGCCTCTACAGGAGCACCTCCGCGATCAGCGAACTGAACCGGGTCGGCGGCCTGGCCGCACCACCCGCCGACCTGGTGGCGCTGCTCGAAACCTGCCGCCATCATTGGCATGAGAGCGGCGGGGCTTTCGACCCGACCATACAGCCGCTCTGGGCGCTTTATCGCGATCATTTCTCGGCGCTAGGCGCCGATCCCGACGGCCCGCCGGCTGAAACAATCGCCCGGGCGGTCGGGCGGGTCGGCTTCGACGCCGTCCGCTTCAACCGCGACCGCATCGTGTTCACGCGGCCGGGCATGGCGCTGACGCTGAACGGCATCGGCCAGGGCTATGTCACTGACCGCGTGGTTTCCATACTGCGGGACGCGGGCATCACCAGCAGCATGGTGGACATGGGCGAAGGCCGGGCGATAGGCGGGCAGGCGGACGGCACCCCGTGGCGCGTCGGTCTTGCCGATCTCCAGGACGCCGAGCGGCCCGACAGCGTCCTCGATCTCGTCGACCGGGCGGTCGCGACATCCAGTCCGGCCGGGTTCCATTTCGATGCCGCCCGCCGGTTCGGTCATATCCTGGACCCGCGCAACGGCGGTGCCAGCGCAGCCTACCGGCGCCTGAGCGTCGTTGCGCCGGATGCCACGACGGCAGACGCGCTCTCGACCGTCTTCAGCCTGGCCGATCCCGAAAGCGTCCGCTCAAGCCTTGCCGGAAAGCCGGATATCATGGTGGACCTCGTCCTGACGTCAGGCGAGCACAGACGATACGGCAGCTGAACGTCCGGCACCGCTTCAACCGGGTGTGGTCGGCGCGCTGTTACGCTTTCTGAGCCATTCGGTCACGGCCGTTGCCGGCCGCCGTTGGCGAGGAGGGAGGCGAGCACACGCATCGACGGCAAGGCGTGCGAGTAGAATGCGTGCGGCTTCTCGCACAAATAGGTTTGGCCGTCCTGACCGTATGCGTCTTGGCGAAACGGTCCTTCGAGCAGCCGCCGTTGCAGAAGGCGCGCACCTCGGATTTGAGACATTGCGCCGTCAGCGTGTCGAACTTGTCGTTGCCGAATGCCGCGAGCCTGGCGCCGGTCAACAGGGTGTGCAGCGGCGTCATGTTGATGTCGCCGAGCCGGTAGCCAGGCTCGACATAATGATCGCAGCAATAGAGATCGCCATTGTGCTCAAGGGCCGGGTTGCGGCCGGGGGCATGGGTGAATGTCAGGTAATGGCCGAAGAACAGCATGGCCTCGAACATCTGGATATGGACGCGAGAGACATCGTTGGCGATCCCATTCGTCATAGTCCGCGATGAGGAATTTTCCATAAGCCTTGCCGTACACCGAACGGATTCCGGCGTGATCCCCGGATAGCATGTAGGGCGGCTTCCACCTTTTGCCCTGAACGTCGCACCAGCCCGCATTGGCAAAATCGAGGTCCTCCGGGCAGCTGCGCTCGACGATCGGGATGAACTGGATCCATTCGGCCTCTATCGTGTCGCGGAAGTACCGGTAGATCGTCCGGCCGTGATCCTGGTTGGCGGCATTGACGGTGCACAGGATGTTGAAATCCACCCCGTGCCTGCGAGGTTAGGCACGGCCTTGGAAACGAGGTCGAACGTCCCGCGGCCTCGCTTGTCCTTCGGGTAAAAAATCATGAAACGCCCGCGGACCGTCGAGGCTGAGGCCGACGAGGATGCCGCTTTTCCCGAGTAAGGCGCACCATTGGTCGTCGAGCAGCAGGCCGTTGTCTGTACGGAGTGGGATATCGCCTGTCCGGGCCGCTTGAACCGTATGATGAGGTCGATCGCCCGGGCGAAGAAGTCCAGGCCGAGAAGCGTCGGCTCCCCACCCTGCCAGGCGATGTTACCGCGCCGTTCGGGTGCGTTTCGAGCAATTGGCGGATATAGGATTCCAGCGTCGCCTCGGACATGCGCGTCCGGCCGTCGGGATAGAGCCTCTTCTTCGACAGAAGGAAGCAATAATCACAGTGTATATGCAGGTCGCGCCGCCCGGCTTTGTCATGAGGTGGAATGCGGCGATCCGCGGCCTTCTTCCGAGGGGACCCGGGCCCTGATTGTTCGGCGGCGTCAGGTCTATCATGAAACGAAAATCCTCCTCCGCTGGTGCGAGGGTCTGCGGCCTATCGCCGCGAAGGTTTCCTGTGACCGGCGCTCGTCTAGGGGATGCACCCCATTTCAAGTTTGTGCCGGCGCAAAAACCTCGATTTCTTGCGTGTTGGACTGTGCCGGGGTGCACAATTGCCGTGATGTTTTTCCTGATCGGGCACGGGGACGGGGCCGATAAAGCCTTTAAGTGGAACTTGTGATTGATTCTTGAGTTCAATCGGTAGACATGATTGTTCAGGCATACACTAGGCCCGACACCCTGGCTTAGCCTGCCGGCCCGCGTCGCCGTCATGGGCGCACTAGGAAGATCAAGGAGACTATGATGAATATCATTGCAACGACTCTTGTCGGCATCGCCGTCTCGGCCATGATAGGCGGCAGCACACTTGCTGCGGACTTCGAAGTTGATATGCTCAACAAAGGCCCCGACGGCGTTATGGTGTTCGAGCCGGTCCTGACAAAAATCGCTGTCGGCGACACCATCACCTTCGTTCCAAAAGACAAGGGCCACAATGCGGAAACCGTAAAGAACATGATTCCGGAAGGTGCCGAGGCGTTCAAGGGCAAGATCAACGAGACGTTGAAGCAGACCTTCACCACCCCCGGCGTCTATCTCGTCAAGTGCACGCCGCATTACAGCATGGGGATGGTCGCGGTGGTCGTGGTGGGGGACAACCCCGCCAATGTCCAGGCGATCAAGGACGGGAAATTGCCGAAGAAGGCACGCGAGCGGGCCGACAAGGCACTGTCGCAGCTGTAAGGGGCAGTGAAAACTGCCACCGAACCATGCCACGGCCGGTCAAGCGATCGGCCGGGCAATCCCGGTCTATGTAAAACCAGTGTTCCCCGACGACCCTAGAGGATATCGATCGCATCTTCGAGCGAGCCGATTACCGCACTGCCGCCGGTTTGGATGACGAAATCACGCGCGGCTTCGATCTTGGGTCCCATGGAGCCGGCCGGGAATTCCTCTGGACGAAGCTCACCTGCGGTTATCTTGTCGATCGGTTCCTGGGACAATCCCGCCCAATCGCGATAGGCGGCATCCACATCGGTGAGCATCAGCAGGATGTCCGCGCCGTGCTCCATTGCAAGCAGGCTCGCCACCCGATCATTGTCGATGACCGCCTCGATGACCGATAAGGCTGCTATCCGTCCGGCGGATGACCTAGATGCCGCCGCCGCCGCAGATGACGGCGACGTCCTGTCGACAAGAAGCCGGATGACCGATATGTCGGGAACGCGCCGGGGCAGGAGAGACGCGACGACGTGACTGTAGCCGGTAGCGTCCGGCGCCGTGGTCCAGCCGCGCCGCTGTTAAGGTTCTGCTTCCGAGGCAGTACAGACCGGGCGGATCGGCCTGGTGGGCGTCTGGAATGCGAGATCGTCCGCATCGACCTCGACCTGAGGGAGCAGCGTCGTGACACGTCGGTGTCCGGCCAGGGCGCTTCGAGTTCCTGCTCGATTATATAGCCGATCATGCCTTCGTTCTGGGCGCCGAGCACGTCGACTGGATGAGCCTCCTCCGGAGCAGTACATTCCCGCCACTGCGATGACGATAAGCATTGCTAGCCTCCGATCGTCGCGACGAGGACCGCCTTGATCGTGTGCATCCGGTTCTCCGCCTGATCGAACACGATGGAAGCCGGCGATTCGAACTCCTCTTCCCTTACCGAAATTGTGGTGCCAAGGAACTTGACAACCACGAACTCCAGCAAGTTTCTCTGTACAGCGTACTTTCGGCATTTATGCGCAGCTGATATCCAACGCGCGATGAGACGTCAGGTGGAATATCGAAAAGCCGCATGCGGCGATGAAAGAAAACAATGGTCTTCGCGAACTCTGATCGCCTGAAGTCCGCTTTACTCCTGGTCGCCGTGCTCGGTCTGGCTAGCGGGCTAGTATTATTCGCAGTCGACAAGCCCCACGCGGCCACTTTTGCGTGGCGAAGCGGCGTGGTGCCGGTCCTTGTTGCGTTAATCGTCGAAATTCTGCGACGTCTGTGGCGAGGCGAAGTCGGACTGGACATCGTGGCGGCACTTTCGATGTCGGCGGCTTTGTTTTTTGGAGAAACACTCGCCGCATCGGTCGTTGCCGTGATGTACTCGGGCGGGGTATTTCTGGAGAGTTTTGCCGAGGGGCGTGCGAGGCGCGAAATGAGCGCACTTCTGTCGCGGGTTCCCAGAACCGCTACAAGGCATGCGAATGGAACGCTCGTAGATGTCGAGCTCGATAATGTTGTACCTGACGACCTTCTCTTGATCCATCAGGGCGCAGTTGTGCCGGCAGACGGCGAGATCGCAAGCGAGCAGGCAATTCTCGATAAATCGGCTCTTACGGGTGAATCGATGCCGGTGCGCCTAGGTCGTGGTGACGAGGCCTTCAGCGGATCGATAAATGCGGGTGAAGCCTTTGACCTACGCGTTCGGCATCGTGCAGCTGAGAGCACCTATGCCGGGATTGTCAGGCTGGTGGAGGCTGCACAGGCGTCCAAGGCGCCAATGGCACGGCTGGCCGAACGCTATTCCATATTGTTCCTGGCTGTGACGCTGGCGCTGGCAACCGCTGCATGGTGGTTCACTGGTGACCCGGTCCGGGCTGTGGCGGTGCTTGTCGTCGCAACACCGTGCCCGTTGATTCTTGCCGTTCCGGTTGCCTTAGTAGCAGGTCTTTCGCGTGCAGCGCACTTTGGTGTTCTCATCAAGGGAGCAAAGCCACTGGAGACCTTAGCAGGGATAAAGACGTTGGTTCTCGACAAAACTGGGACGTTGACGGACGGACGACCGCAGATCATTTCGGTCGAGATATTCAACGGAATGTCGCATGACGAAGTTCTGCACTTCTTGGCGGCTCTTGAACAGGCGTCGAAGCACCCGATGGCGCGGGCAATTGTAGCGGCTGCACGTCAGAGGGGCCTTATGCTTCCGGCGCCGGAACATGTGGTCGAGCATCCTGGTGAAGGAATCTCCGGAACAGTCTCCGGCCGCCAGGTCTCTGTGGGAGGGGTCTCCTTCATCAACAAACGGCTCGCCGCGACGGCCGCGGCAAGCCCGATGATGAATGTCGGCACTGTGGTCGTCGCGCTTGCCATCGACAACAAGATCGCTGCCCACATTACGATGGCGGATGCTCTGCGGACAGGTACTACGGAGCTGCTTGCAGCCCTAAGGAAACTAGGGATAGGCCGAATCGTACTGGCCACTGGAGACAGGCGAGCGGTCGCAGACAATGTCACCAAGGGTCTGGGACTGGATGCGGTCAACTCAGAGCTTACACCCGAGCAGAAAGTTCATCTCGTGCTGGCAGAGCGCAAACATGGGCCGGTGATGATGGTCGGGGATGGTGTCAATGACGCACCGGCTCTTGCAGCCGCCGATATAGGGGTCGCTATGGGAGCTCGCGGAGCTGCTGCCTCGGCTGAGGCAGCAGACATTGTTCTTCTCCTCGATCATCTCGACTGTTTGTTGCCGGGTATAGAGATTGCCAAGCGTTCGCAGCGCGTTGCGATGGAAAGTGTCGTCGCCGGCATCGGGATGTCGGTAGTTGGCATGGTAGCAGCGGCCTTGGGCTATTTAACACCTGTGGAGGGAGCCGTTGTCCAGGAATTAATCGATGTTGCCGTGATCATGAATGCACTGCGCGTCCTAGCGATCAAACCCCGAATTGGGAAAGAAGAATACAGGCCAAAGGCCTAAGGTAGGGGATTACGAGCATCAATTTGTCGATTGCGCGATGACCAAAAAAGGGGGTCTAGTTCCATAGGTAACGACATCGTATTCCAATTTTGGCTGCCGTTGAGTTGGGCTGCGTCGAATGGGGGCTATGGTTTAAATTCTCGGCGTAACACAACGACGGTCGGGTCATCTTTAGCGTCGAAGACCTGGAAATCCATATCACGTTCCAACTCGATCGCGGCGTGGTTTTCACGGCTCTCCAGCGACTCAATGCTCTTGAAGTTGTGTCGCTCCGCATATCTACAGATATGCGCGAGCATTTCCCAGCTTATCCCCTGCCGCTTGAAGTCCTTGCGGATCGAAAGCGCCACTTCTGCGCGCTGCGCATCTTCGCTCGCCGCCAGCATTGCCACCGCCAGAAGAGTTTGATCTCGAGCGAACGCCAAGAAGTTCACTATACCAGGATCATCGACACGCGTCATTGTGAGAAGCCGTTCGTGAGATACGGCCTTCATTCCCGAGAGAAATCGAAATCGGATGTCCTCTGGCGTCACGTGCCTAAAAAACTCCGCAACGATCGCTTCGTCTTTCGGCGTCGCTTGCCGGACATGAAAGCGGAACCCGGTGCGTGTGGTCAGGTCACTCTCGGCGTGGTCGAGCATCTCGTGTCTCCTTCGAGCTGGCGTTCAGTCGCTTGCGCTGCGATCCATTGCATTGCGATTTGATAGCTAGTGTAACACCGTTGTCAACGGAAGCCCGTTCGTCCTCGAAGATCCCGCGTTCCCAATGTCGACTAAGCACGGCAGTTTCTGTACAGTGTGCTACGGAAGACATTCAAGCTCGCCATAAGCTTTCCTGGGAACCGCAACTCTTCTCTTTCAGGCTGAGCCGATCAATGAGGCGGACCACCGGCATTCTCATTTTCCTGTCCCGGAAAATGGGGGCCAGTGCAACAATCAGAGGAGCTCCGATGTCTGGAATTAGAATGAAGGCAGCCATCTTCGTCGAGCCGGGACGGATCGTTTTGGACGAGAAGCCAATACCGGATGTCGGACCGCTCGATGCGCTCATCAGGATTACGACAACCACGATCTGCGGCACGGACGTGCATATCCTGAAGGGCGAGTATCCGGTTCGAAAAGGTTTGACAATCGGTCACGAGCCGGTGGGCGTAATCGAAAAGCTCGGGTCAGCTGTCAAGGGATTTACAGAGGGTCAGCGGGTCATAGCAGGCGCCATTACGCCAAGCGGACACAGCAACGCGTGTCAATGCGGCCGCTCTTCCCAAGATGGGGCGGGCAATCGACATGGTTGGAAGGCAACCGGTGGTTGGAAGTTCGGCAATACGATTGACGGCTGCCAGGCCGAGTTCGTGCTGGTCCCCGACGCCATGGCGAACCTGGCAGAAGTGCCGGATGGCCTTAGCGATGAACAGGTGCTGATGTGTCCCGACATCATGTCGACCGGCTTCAGCGGGGCTGAACAGGGCGACATCAAGATAGGGGATGTCGTGGCGATATTTGCCCAAGGGCCCATTGGTTTGTGTGCCACGGTTGGTGCAAAGCTGCTCGGCGCTTCGAATATCATTGCCGTCGACAAGCTGCCCCAACGGCTCGACATGGCCCGGCGCCTCGGCGCGAACCACGTCGTCGATTTTAGCCGGGTGAATCCTGTTGAAGAAATCATGCGCGTCACCGAAGGGAGGGGCGTCGACGTTGCCATCGAGGCGCTTGGCACGCAAGCGACGTTTGAAGCGTGTCTGCGCGTTCTGAGACCCGGAGGAACGTTGTCCAGCCTTGGCGTTTACTCCTCCGACCTGACCATTCCGCTCGATGCCTTTGCTGCCGGTCTTGGTGACAACCGGATCGTGACAGGCCTATGCCCAGGTGGGAAGGAAAGGATGCGGCGGCTCATGGCCATGATTGAATCAGGACGTGTGGATCTTGGAGCAATGGTCACTCATCGCTTCAAGCTCGACGATATCGAAGCGGCATATGACCTCTTTGCCAACCAAAGGGATGGCGTGTTCAAGGTTGCGATCACACCCTGAGACGATGGCTATTACCGTCGTGTCGTTTCAACTGAGGAAACGGACTAGCCCTCACACTGCATAGGCGAAATAGCCTGAAAGGCGCTCTGTGAAAATACTTGTGTTGAACTGCGGCAGTTCCAGCCTGAAAGTCGGCGTGTTCGAAATTGCAGAAAACGCGACCGAAATATTCAAAGCAACCTATGAGAAATTCGAGGCCGGGTGCTGTTCCTACAAGATCACAAATAACGGTGCGACGGAGACAGGGCAAGAGCCATTTGACAACATTGCCGCTGCCCTGGTCGCCCTCCCGCAGATTCTTGATCGCTACGGAGTTGCCCAACTGCAAGCGGTAGGTCACCGGATCGTCCATGGGGGCGAAAAATTCCGGAGCACTGCGGTCCTTGACGAAGCGACGATTGCGGCAATCGAGGCGCTGACGGCTTTGGCGCCGCTCCACAATCCCGCAAATCTACTGGCCGTACGCATTGCAAAGGAGGTGTGGTCCAGCCTTCCTCAGGTCGGGGTTTTCGACACCGCGTTCCATAGCACCAACCCTGCGCGCGCAACGACTTATGCCGTTCCGAAAGCTTGGCGTGATGCTGGTCTGCGGCGGTTCGGGTTTCATGGCACCTCGCACAAATATGTGGCTGTCCGGGCCGCAGAAGAGATCGGTGCCCCGATTCGTGATCTCCAAATCATCAGCGTGCACCTTGGGAACGGTGCGAGCGTTTGCGCAATCAACCGTGGAGAGAGCATAGATACCTCGATGGGCATGACACCGCTTGAGGGATTGGTGATGGGGACACGCTCAGGTGACGTTGATCCCGGCCTGTTTGGGTTTGTGTCACGGCAACTTGGTCTGTCGATAGCGGAGGTAGAGGCGGCTCTATATTCGCAGAGCGGGCTTTTGGGACTGACAGACTCATCCGACATGCGCGATGTGGAAGCCCGGGCCAGTAAAGGTGACATCGAAGCCCAACTTGCCATTGAATTGTTCGCCTATCGTGCCCGGAAATATATTGGCGCATATGCGGCGGCGATGGGTGGGCTTGATGCGGTCGTTTTTACCGGAGGCATCGGTGAAAACTCCCCATCCATGCGTCGGCGCATATGCGATGGCTTGGAGTTCATGGGTTTGCGGCTCGATCACGACCGCAACCAGTGCGTTGAACTGGCCGACCACGCAGCACCGCAGATCCAGGCCTATGGCGCCAGAGTGCGGGTCATCGTCACCGAGACTGCCGAGCAATTGATGATTGCCCGGGAGACCGCCGCGGAATTGACGCCGAAGGTAACAGTGCCTGGATCGATCCCCGTCGCGGTATCGGCACGTCATGTTCATCTGTCGCGGACAGCGGTTGAGACCTTGTTCGGAGCCGGCTACCAATTAATGCCTGCGGTTCCTCTTCGCCAGCCTGGACAGTGGGCCGCGAGCGAGCGGGTCACATTGCAGGGACCAAAAGGTCGCCTGGAGCGCGTGGCCATCCTCGGCCCCGAGCGGCTGAAAACGCAGGTCGAAATCTCAAGAACAGATGGCTTTGCGCTTGGAATTGATGCGCCCGTTCGTGACAGTGGCAAGCTTGATGGCACCCCATCGGTTCAGCTCATCGGACCTGTCGGTATCCTCAACACCGATGGACTGATCGTGGCCGCCCGGCACATTCATACCAATCCGGACGATGCCAGCCGCCTGGGCCTTTCCGACGGCATGCTCGTCGATGTCCATATCGGCGATGAGGAGCGCGGACTGATATTTGGCAAGACAATAATCCGGGTGAGCGCCAACGCCGTAACCGAAATGCATATCGATACTGATGAGGCGAACGCCGCCGATATCCGGGTCAGTGGTGAGGGTTCTCTTGTTCGGGATCTTCGCGTGGTTGCTGTGACGACCAACGGGTAGTGGGCGTACTGATTCGACCGGTTGCGCATCCTAATTATACGGAAAGGGAGTATGCCGCTCTCCATGGGCCATCACTTATTGAGGTGCCCGCAAAGACAGGTTGTTAACCCTGTCCCTTCGCTCCAGCTTAACTCAGGGGTTCTAGGCTTCTGCTTAATCAACAGGCAGACAAGGCATGATCAGACAGTCGCAGTGGTTCGTGAAATGGGTTCTTCCGGCAAGCTTGTCCGCTTTGGTCGGAGGCATGCTTTTTGCAACCCTTTATTGGGCCGCAAGCGAAACCAACGACGTCGCTGCGGAGCGACAGAAGGACCTTGTCACCCTCATCGTCTCGAAAATTCAGACGTCCGTTGCCCATGACCAGGAGAGCGCTACGGTATGGGACGACGCCGTCATCAAAACGAAGGACCGTGATCTCGACTGGATCGACGTAAACCTTGGCCAATGGATGAACACGTACTTTAGCCATGACGCGGCCGTCGTGCTTTCCGCAGACGGCCAGCCGATCTTCCGGTTTGTCGCAAAGTCGGCCGCGATGCCGTCCTCAGGGGATCTACGTCAGGCATATGCTCCCTTAGTGACCCGGCTCCAAGAACGGCTTCTCGTCGGTGATCAACAGGGCGTGACGGACAAAACACTTTCGATCGGCGAGAGTGATCTGGCCTATGTGGGAAGCCGACCTGCAGTGGTGAGTGTCAAACCTATCATTTCCGATACAGGCGAGATCGGAGAGCGGGCGGGCGAGGAGAACCTGCATGTCGCGGTACGGTTCCTGGACGATGCATTGCCTAAAGAGATCGGTAGCGAATACCGGTTCGCTGAGATGCAGTTCACGACAACAGCACCTGACGACAAACGCCATTCGCAAATCGCTCTTACCTCGAGGTCCGGACAGGTGATCGGGTATTTCAACTGGCATCCGTTCGAGCCCGGAACGAACGTGTTGCGTGCGACCCTCCCGGTTTTAGGTCTTGCGGTCTTTGGCGTATTCGTTGCCGCCAGTCTGGCGGGGCACGCAATCTGGAGACGCTCGGTCAAACTCCACTCCAATCGCCGCGAGCTTCAGCACCTGGCGCTGCATGACACACTGACCGGCCTGGCCAATAGAGCTCACTTTAAAAGGGAGCTTGCCTTGCGTGTGCAGCAAACACAGCCTGACGAAACCTGCAGCGTGCTCTTCATCGATCTCGATCGGTTCAAGGCAGTCAATGACACCTATGGTCACCCGACAGGCGACAGGCTTATTTCTCTTGTTGCAAAGCGAATGAGTGAAATCCTACCCGGTGCTTTGATTGGACGGATCGGAGGGGACGAGTTCACGGTCTTCCTGCAGAGGATCCAAGCCGCGGAAGTCGCCGTCATTGCCGACAGGATTGTTGCGTGTCTCCGCGAGCCATTCGATATAGACGGAGTGCATGTCTCCATCGGTGCGAGTGTTGGCGCGGCGATTGGGCCGGGTGCGAGTGCCGATGCCGCCGAACTGACCAGGCAAGCTGATATCGCACTCTACCATGCAAAAGCCGCGGGACGGAATACATATGCCTTGTTTGGTGAGCATATGGACGACCTTCTTCGCAGCCGCCGAAAACTTGAGCAGGATCTTCGCGAAGCATTGGAAACCGGAACCCAAATCGAAGTTGTCTACCAACCGGTCTATTTAGCCGACAGCTCGGGACCATGCTCAGTGGAGGCTCTGGCACGTTGGAAGCACCC
This sequence comes from Rhizobium sp. Root482, assembly GCF_001426565.1. Taxonomy (GTDB): domain Bacteria; phylum Pseudomonadota; class Alphaproteobacteria; order Rhizobiales; family Rhizobiaceae; genus Pararhizobium. The sequence continues at coordinate 25,222 of NZ_LMFA01000008.1, forward strand.
AGAGTTGGGCTCCATCGCTCCAGACGTGTTCATTCCGCTGGCCGAGGAAATCGGCGTCGTTCACACGATTGGCGCTCTCGTACTCGACGACGCATGCAGCCTCATTGCCAGTTTGCCCGAAACGCGAATTGCCGTGAATGCTTCGGCCGTGGAGCTGGGCTCTCCCGGCTATTCCCTTCGCGTCCTTTCCGCTCTGGCTAAGTGGGGGATTGAGCCGGCTCGACTGGAAATTGAAATCACCGAAAGCCTTGTTATCAGCAGGGAAGGTGAAACCGACCAGAACATTATGATGCTCAGGGCCGCGGGCGTGAAATTCGCGATTGACGACTTTGGTACCGGTTATTCGTCATTCTCGAGGGTGCAGAACGTCACTGTGGACCGGATCAAGATCGACAAATCGTTTATTGGAGCGATCGGCGAGGGCAAAAACACCGCGATTGTCGAGGCGATCATCAACATGGCGCGGGCGCAAGGACTGCAAACAACGGCCGAAGGGGTCGAAACGGACCAACAAAGGGAGGTCCTGAAATCGCTTGGATGCAACAACATTCAAGGCTTCCTGATGTCACGACCGATCGCACGCGGCGAAATTATCGCGCTTTTGGGCCCAAGAGAGGCCAGGATCGTGCGGGTTTGAGATGTAGCGAACACCGAACCTGTCTCGGCTCCCATTCGGCAGTGCAATCCTGAGTTGTCATTCACGGATTAAAAGTGGTCCGCGAAAATCGTCGATATCTGCGCGCAAGCGGTCTGGCACGAAGATAAGCGCTGTTGTCGGCCGATGACGGCGATGAAGTCGACTTCTGGGCTACACGTACGCGTTGAACGTTCCGCATCGCCTCGACAACCGAGAAGGCTTAACTTCAGCCGTCGCCTCCATGATCGCGACCGTTCCCAGTCCCCCGTCGCTCATCAAAACGATTTTTGCCCGCCACAAATGCTCTTGCGGCGAGCTGCCTGCGGTGAAGAACCGGGAGCAGACATCGCGCGCTACCTTGTGCGGCACGGCGTCAAAGCTGAGGTTGACCGTATCTCCGTCGGCGGGCGCCCGATCGACGATACGTTGCGGCGACATGCATGATTGTCATGGGTGCCTATAACCATTCGCGTTTGGCCCAACTTTGTTCGGCGGCGTGACCCACTCAATGTTAAAAGATGCCACTGTTCCTCTGTTCCTAGCGCACCAGGCCAGATTTTGACGATGTAAAAACGCATCGCCAGATGTAGCGCGCCGTGCATTCGTTCGACGCATGCCCTGGCCGCCCAGATGAAAATCTGGGTGGCCCATTGATTCTAAGTCGTCTTTAACCCACCAGATTGGCTCTGCGTCCATGGATCTCGCCCACGACAATTCCGTAGAAGATGTGCGGCGAGGATGACGATATGGGCAGTTCATATGGCTTCAGAGCGCCGATTTCCCACCAGTCCGGATATTGCTGCAAAACAGACCAGGCGTGCAGTCTCTGATTATGCCACGCTTCTGTATCCGGATATTCTTCAAATCTCCCTCCGACGATAACGCTGCCCCATCCCTTGCCCTCTCCTTCCACATCGATTTGGAGGCAGACATTGTTGTTAACCCGCATCCACTCAACCTTCTTGCCGGGCATCGAGAAGCTGTAGATTTTGCCTTGCTCGGCAACAAAATAAATCGGGACAATATAGGGAACGCTGTCTTTGCAGCAAGCAAGGTGACCGAACCGAGCTTTTTCGAGCACCGCACGGCATTCTCCCCCGGTCAATTCTTTCAGGATGTACGTCATTAGAGCTTCCTCATTCCAGGACATATCAGTTTAACGCAGGGCGACCGGCCACAACCTTGATCGAGCGCAAAGTATAATACCGCTGATCGTTCCAAACTTAAAACGAGGTACATCCTGCCTCTTGGAAGGAGTGAGACATGGACGATCGAAGAATCCGAAGGGATATCCTTGACGAACTGGAGTTCGATCCGAGCCTCGATGCCGCCAGGATTGGTGTGGCCGTCGAACAGGGAATCGCGACGCTTTCTGGACATGTAGGATCCTACGCGCAAAAACTGATGGCGGAGTCGATTGCCCAACGCATCAGGGTTGTGCGAGCCGTCGCAAGCGAGATCGAAATACGTTGGTCAGAGCACAAGCGCCATGCAGATGACGAAATTGCTGGAAGAGCACTTGACATCATATGCTGGGATACCGCGCATCCCGATGCCGCGATAGATATCAAGGTTCACAAAGGGTGGGTTACACTATCCGGAGAAGTGCCGTGGCATTTCCAGCGGCAAGGCGCTGAAGACGCGGTCAAAAGCTCGGCGGGGTCTTAGGCGTCGTAAACTTTTGAGGGGCAGGCCGCAGACGAGTGCTGGAGATGTCAAACGTTGCACCGAAGACGCATTGCAGCGACTCGCTCTGACTAGGCGGTCATCTTCCACTGATGAGCCAAGGGATGGGGTCGCTGAGGCTATCGCGTAGCTGGCACTCTGACGCACACAACAGCGCATTTATCGTCGCACGCTGATGCTAAGCCAACAGTACATTCTGCGGTTTGTGGATCGCCGCGCCGGACGTTGCAGCACCCGGCATTGACGGCGCCAACCAACGACCCTTTGCGCGATCGATGCGGCAAATCTGGTTCATCGCTGCGTGCATCGGGATCGCTTTGCCTGCAATTCTGATCATGGAGGCAAGGTGGGAGCTCTGGAGTGTGAGAAGCGCACCCGCGCGCCGGGGGCTGTCGGTCCCGGATCCCGGCGTTGCCGTCGCTATGCTGACCCTCCTGCGGCAACCCTTTTAACCGATCTTGCGGGAGGCGAACGGCTTTCGCGGTACCCGCTCCAGCTGGTATGCCCTTTCCTGTGTTGAACGCTACGGCGCAACGACCCAGGAGTTGTCGCTGCTTGAAACTGCGCGGTTGTGGACCTTGCTCGCCAGGTTGGCCAAAATCGCACTTCACCAACACGGTTGATCTGCCGATCGTGCCGTGTTTTGAAGTAAGCAAATTGGCGGCGAGGCTTTGACAACGGGAATGGCAGAACAGTTCGACATGTTTTCGGAGCAGGCTCCGCGCGACCATGTGGTCACGCGTAGAACCTCTAAATCCGCCGAACCGGACAAGCATGCCATCCCGATGAGTGAAGAGGACATGGTCCGTCATCTGTCGGAGACAGGCCGCTATCGGATCCTGCAGAAACTCGTGCCGCGCGCAATCTCACCATTCTCACGCCCGGAGTACCCCCTCAAGGGCATCATTCTCGACACCGAGACCACGGGGCTCAATGCTCGCAAGGATGAGATCATCGAGATTGGCGTGATCGCTTTCACCTTCGATGCGACCGGAAACATCGGTGACGTGACCGGCATCTACGGTGGGCTTCAACAGCCGAGCGTTTCCATTCCCACTGAGATCACCAGGCTCACCGGGATCACAGATAATATGGTGGCCGGTCAGTCAATCGATATTGCTGCGTTGCAGGCGCTGATTGAACCGGCTGATCTGCTGATCGCCCACAATGCCGGCTTCGATAGGCCATTCTGCGAGGCATTTTCTCACCTGTTTTCTGGCAAGGCCTGGGCTTGCTCCAACTCCGAGATCGACTGGTCGTTGCGGGGATATGAAGGCACCAAGCTCGGATACCTGATCGGGCAAGCGGGATATTTTCATGACGGTCACCGGGCTGTCGATGATTGCTTCGCACTCCTGGAGGTCCTCGCCCGGGAAGTCGATGGAACAGCATCCACCGCCTTCGCCGAACTCTATGAAGCAAGCCAGCGGTCGCGTGTCCGTGTTTTCGCGGAGAACAGTCCCTTCGACATGAAGGATCACCTAAAGGCGCGAGGCTATCGCTGGTCCGACGGAAGCGACGGTCGTCCCAAATCCTGGTGGATCGAGGTTGGCGAAGAAGCGTTCGATGATGAGCTCCGCTATCTCAGGGCCGATATCTACCGCTATCCAGACGCCGATCCTCCAATCAAACGCCTCACTGCCTTCGACCGGTTCCGGGCCTGATAGCCCCTTCAGCTCATCTCTGATTGGACCCATGCTTTGAGCGCATGGCCGACCTGAGACCTTGTGTCTTATCGACGGGCGTCCAAGGGCCTATATTTCAATCATCGAAACGACGTTGGAACCGAAGCAAGGTTGCTGGCGTCAAGAGACCTCACGAAAGGGGATCATCATGAACGTAGCACGCTCTTTCAACAACTGGCGCAAGTATCGTCAGACCGTTACCGAACTTGGCCGCATGAGCTCCCGCGAACTTCAGGACCTCGGTATCAATCGCGCCGATATCCAGAGCGTTGCTCGCCAGTCGGTCGCTCGCTAAGCGGCTTTCCCTGCCTATCCTGAATGACACTACGCCCGCTGATGACGCGGGCGTTTCTGGATCTGGCCTGCCACGAAGCCCTAAGTTGGAGATTTCCTTCGTCAGGAGAGGCCGTGCATTTCTCGCATAGCTGCACTGCAGCAAAGTCTATTTAATGTGCGGAGAGAATGGGTATCTTGGTTTTCATCGAAGCGATGCACCTCCTCCCGCAGAGCTTCGATTTCAGACGGCCCACTCCTCCTCCCAAGGGACGTCTGTCGGAACAGCGGCACTCCTCCTCTTGAGCTGTCTGATCGGTTCTTTTCGGAAAGCCTGCCGCACCTCCTCCCGCGGCGGGTTTTTCGTTTTGAGGCCCGGCCGCTTCAAAGTCCGAGAGCGAGCTGCGGGTCTTGCCCGCTCTCTTCGGTGTTGAGCGATGACAGAGTGATCCCCAATAGCCGCACAGACCGTTTGAACGGGAACACCGAGGCGAGCAGGGTTTCAGCATTCTCCAAGACCATGTCGACGTCGGACACGGGTCCCGAAACGGTCCTGCTGCGTGTCGCCTGACTGAAATCCGAGTATTTGATTTTTACGGTGATCGTCTTTCCCGTGATGTCGTGCGCTTCGCAATAGCGCCAGACCTTGTCGGCCAATGGCCGCAACTCGGCTTTGGCAAGATCGAGATCGCCGATGTCCTCAACGAACGTGTCCTCGGCGCCAACAGACTTTCGAATGCGATCGGGTCTCACACGGCGTTCATCGATCCCACGGGCAATGCCGTAGAAATACGGGCCGGACTTCCCGAAATGCTGCTGGAGGAAGGCGAGGGACTTGGACTTCAGATCAAGCCCGGTTTCTATGCCATGCTGTTTCATCCGCTCGGCGGTGGCCGGCCCCACGCCGTGGAATTTCTTGACGGGGAGGGCTTCGACAAAGCCCGGACCATTCTTCGGCGTGATGACAGCCTGGCCGTTCGGCTTGTTGAGATCGCTCGCCATCTTGGCCAGGAACTTGTTGTAGGAGATGCCGGCCGAGGCGTTGAGGCCGGTTACATCCTTGATCTTCACACGGATCTCCAGCGCAATCTCGGTGGCAATCTTCATGCCCTTCAAATTCTCGGTGACATCGAGATAGGCCTCGTCGAGCGACAGTGGTTCCATCAGGGGCGTATATTCGGCAAAGATCTCGCGGATTTGCTGGGAAACCGCTTTGTAGACGTCAAAGCGCGGCGGCACAAAGATCAGCTCCGGGCATTTGCGCTTGGCGGTGACCGACGGCATGGCCGAATGCACGCCGAAGACACGCGCCTCGTAACTCGCGGCCGCCACCACACCGCGGGCCGCCGATCCGCCAACGGCCAATGGTAGTCCGCGCAACGCCGGATTGTCGCGTTGCTCGACCGAGGCATAAAAGGCATCCATATCGACGTGGATGATTTTGCGCACGGGTTGCACGCTCCCCATGACGTCAGTTCCCAGACGGTAAGCCGGCATGTCGTGAACGGGCATCTGACTGCCCTGGTTGTGCTGCGTGCTGGTGATCAAAGCAACAGACCTTCCTCGTCCGGCTTCGGTTTGGCCTGTGGCGGCACGATTACCAGCATGTTGCCTGGGAGCGGGCGCTGTAGGTGGCGGGCTTCCTCCCACGGTGCTGTCAACCAGGTCTCGACGTCTTCAGGCGTGGTCAAGATAGCGGGCATGGCCTTTTGATGGATAGGCGAGACAATTTCGTTGGGCGAGGTCGTCAGAAATCCGAAGAGTTCATATTCCTGCTCGCCATCCCTGACTTTGCGCACCCCCTTCCAAGGCGTCCAGAAGCCGGCGAAAAACATCAGCGGCCGGTCTTCGTTGCCGGCGAACCAGGCGTTCGGCACGCGCCTGCCTTCAATCTTGCTGGCCGGATCCGGTTCGGCAAAGGAGGTGAACGGCACGACACAGCGGCTGGTGGCCCCAAGCCAGCGCCGCCAGTGCGGCGAGCTTACATTGCGAATATTGGTGACGCCGGGATCGTAGTTTTTCACATAGGCAGGCGGCGACGGCATGCCCCAGGTCGCCCGGGCAATTTCGCGCTGTCCGTCCTCGGCGATGCGGACAATCGGCGCCTGATAGCCCGGATAGACATCGAAGGAGGCCTCGTTCCAGCCTGCCCGGTCCCGGAATGCTTTGGTAAACTGCAGGACCGCATCGCGGGTGGTCGTCACATTGTAGAGATTACACATTGCCGTCCTCCTATCCAATGTCGGTCAAGGCGAAGTTTCCGACCCTTTCGCAACGCAATCGAGCTTTGAAAGCTCCAGCGTTCACGTCGGCTTTCGCGGCTCAAAAACCAAGGCCGCCTCCAGCAAACAGGGAAATCCCGTCCCGCATCTATCCTGCCCGTCAGAACAGTGCATCTTGTCGCAACCCATCGCCATGCGACGGCGAAGATCCGCAAAACGCATGCCGGCGCCAAACTCTCTCACCAGCGCCTTGCGATCAAGCTCTCCCAGCTGGCCGCACGGCTTGCATTGGACGGTGATCACCGGTCCCTTGAAATCCCTAAGCGTCAGCAGGCCGGGCATATCTCTATTTCTCATCCACGATATTTTCATCACATTCAGCAACAAATTGAATCTGCTTGATGAATCGTTTGAGCAACTGCCGTCTCGTCATGTTGGCCACAGTCCACCCGATTCTTGCCCGTTGACTCATCGCTGTTTAAGGAACAAAAACGGAACATATCAGCTTTTTTTGGCTATGCAAATGCACTCTCGACGTCGGAAACCATGCCAATCACTGCAGCCAACCCCGTTATTTCCGAGCTTCAGGACCGCATCCGGCGGATGGAAGGCGGAGCTGCCCGCAAGGGCGACGTGCTGTCGTTCGGAATCGCCGAGATAGACGCAAAGCTGCCCGGTGGTGGGCTTGCCTGCGGTGCTTTGCACGAGGTCGCCGGTGGTGGTGGCGATGCGGTGCATGGTGCCGCGGCCGCTCTGTTTGTCGCCGGCATCGTTGCGCGCACCAAAGGCGATGTCCTCTGGTGCCTGACACGGCCGGATCTGTTTGCGCCGGCATTGGCACAGGCAGGCCTGCATCATGATCGGGTGATCTATGTCGAGGCCGACCGGGAAGAGGATGTGCTGACGAATTTCGAAGAGGGTCTGCGTTTTGGCGGGCTTGGCGCCGTCGTTGCCGAACTCGTCCGCCTGCCGATGACCGCCTCGCGGCGCCTGCAGCTGGCGGCCGAAGCTTCAGGTACAATCGGCATCGCGCTGCGCAGATGGCGTCGCCCAACGGAGGCAGCAGACTTCGGTCAACCTACGGCCGCCACGACACGGTGGCGCATCAGCGTCCTGCCCTCCGAGCCGCTTCCCGTGCCGGGCATCGGTCGAGCGAGATGGCTGGCGGAATTGATCAGAGCAAGAGCGGGAGAAGCCGCCGAGTTTGAAATAGGTGCCTGCGATGCCACGGGTCGTATCAGTCTTTCTCCCCACGCTATCAACGGACAGGATCAGGCGCGCCGATCCCGGAATTTCGGCTGAAACACCTGTCGTGGTCGTTTCCCGCAGTGGATCGAAACGCACCGTCGCGGCAATCGACGCTGCGGCCTTCAAGGCCGGCGTCCGCATCGGCATGCCCGCCGCCAAAGCCCAGGCAATGATATCCGGCCTGCATCTGGTCGATGCCGATCGGCAAGGTGATGCCGAGGCGGTCGAGCGTCTGGCGCTGTGGATGCTGCGCCAATATACGCCGGTCGTGGCAACTGACAGTCCCGACGGCATTGTCATGGATACGGAAGGCGCCGACCACCTGCGCGGCGGCGAGGTGCCGATGCTGACCGGCCTGGTCAACGCTTTGAGAGGTCGCGGTCTTCAAGCCCGCGGGGCTATCGCCGATACCTGGGGCAGTGCTCATGCGATTGCCCGCGCTATGCCGCGGGAGGTGACAATCGTCCCGGTTGGCGACACAGCCAAAGCCATCGTCAATCTGCCGATTTCCAGCCTTCGCCTGCCGCCCGACATCGTCAGCGGGCTGACAGTGCTTGGGTTTCGGACCGTCGGAGAGCTTTCTGCAACGCCGCGAGCGCCTTTGGCACTGCGCTTCGGACCGGAAGTTGGTCGCAGGCTCGATCAGATGTTCGGGCGCCTTGCCGAACCCATTGACCCCATTCGTACCGCGGACCTGATCGAAGTGGCGCGTTCGTTTTCCGAACCGATCGGGGCTGCCGAGACCATCGCCAAATATATCGGCAAGCTGGTCGTTGAACTCTGCGCCGGATTGGAGACGCGCGGGCAGGGTGTTCGCCGCGCGGACCTGATTATCTATCGCGTCGACAACACCCTGCAGTCGCTGCGTGCCGGCACGGCAAAGCCGGTGCGCGACATTTCCCATCTGACAAAGCTTCTCTGTTCCAGCATCGAGAAGATCGATCCCGGTTTCGGTATCGAGAAACTATCTCTTGCCGCGACGATGATTGAGCCTTTCGAAGAAAAGCAGTCAATCTCCTCCCTTATCGAAGAAACCGTCGTCGACGTCACGCCACTGCTCGACAGTCTTGGAAATCGCGGTCAGCGCATGTACCGGCTGGCGCCTGTCGAAAGCGACGTTCCCGAGCGCAATGTCGGGCGTGTCTCCCCCATTGCTGAAAAGCTGGGGCAAGACTGGCCGACCCGCTGGCCGCGGCCAAGCCGGATACTGGCGCACCCGGAACGGATCGAGGTGATCGCGCTCACACCCGACCATCCGCCCGCATCCATGACCTGGCGCGGCAAGCGCCGGCGCATCAAGCGTGGTGACGGGCCGGAACGGATATTCGGCGAGTGGTGGGTGCGCTCTTCCGAGATGGAGGCGGTCAGGGATTATTATTCCGTCGAGGACGAGGACGGTAATCGCTTCTGGGTCTATCGTTCCGGTGACGGCGTGGATCCCGCAACCGGAACGACCGAATGGTTCCTGCACGGGATTTATGGCTGATGCGCTACGCCGAGCTCCAGGTCACCAGCCATTTTTCCTTCCTTCGCGGTGCATCGGGCTGCGATGAACTGTTTGCCACCGCCAAGGAAATTGGCATAGAGGCGCTCGGGATTGTCGATCGCAACAGCCTTGCCGGGGTCGTGCGCGCCTGGGAGGCGGCCAAGGAAACCGGCATCGGACTGGTCGTTGGCTGCAGGCTCGATCTGGCGGACGGCATGTCGATGCTGGTCTATCCGACGGACCGGGCTGCCTATTCGAGGCTGTGCCGGCTTCTGTCCCTCGGCAAGGAGCGGGGCGGCAAGGGTCACTGCATCCTCGATCTGTCGGATGTCTCCCTCTATGCAGAGGGCCTGCTCGCCGTCCTGATTCCCGGCGAAGCCGACGATAAGTGCGCGATCCGGCTGCGCAAGGTGAAGGAGATATTTGGCGACCGCGCCTATATGGCGCTGACGCTGCGCCGGCGGCCGAACGATCAGCTACGCCTTCACGACCTCAACTTGCTGGCAATCCGGCACAAGGTTCGGCCTGTCGTCACCAACGACGTGCTGTTTCACGAGCCGGGCAGGCGGCAATTGCAGGATATCGTCACCTGCATTCGCCATCGCACCACCATCGACCGGGCCGGCTTCCTGCGCGAACGGCATGCCGATCGTTTTCTCAAGCCGCCGGATGAAATGCACCGGCTGTTCGGCCGCTATCCAGAAGCTCTCGCCCGCACCCGCGAGATTGTCGACCGCTGTCGTTTCGACATGAGCGAACTGACCTATCAATATCCGGAGGAAGCAATCATCCCCGGGCTGACGGCGCAGCAGACGTTGGAAAAATTCACCTGGGAGGGCGTTCGCGACCGCTACCCCGAGGGGGTGCCTGACGACGTGGTGAAGACCCTCAATCACGAACTCGATCTGATCCGCAAACTCGACTACGCGCCCTACTTCCTGACGGTCTACAGCATCGTCCGCTTTGCGCGATCTCAGGATATTCTCTGTCAGGGTCGCGGGAGTGCTGCCAATTCCGCCGTTTGCTATGTGCTTGGGATCACGGCGATCGATCCGGCCGCAAACGATCTCTTGTTCGAGCGCTTTATCTCAGCCGAGCGCAACGAACCACCGGATATTGATGTCGATTTCGAGCATGCCCGGCGCGAAGAAGTGATCCAGTGGATCTACAAGACCTACGGCCGGCAAAAGGCTGCCCTTTGCGCGACCGTCACCCGCTACCGCGCCAAGGGTGCGCTTCGCGATGTCGGAAAGGCGCTCGGACTGCCCGAAGACATGATCACGGCGTTGTCGGCCGGTGTCTGGGGCTGGAGCAAGGAGGGCGTCGGCGAAAAGCAGGTCAACGAGCTCAACATGAACATGTCCGACCGCCGCCTGCGTCTGACATTGGAGCTGGCGCAGCAGCTGATGGGCGCACCCCGCCATCTCGGCCAGCATCCGGGCGGCTTTGTCCTGACCAATGACCGGCTTGATGAACTGGTGCCGATCGAACAGGCCCGCATGGAAGATCGGCAAACGATCGAATGGGACAAGGACGATATCGAGGCGCTCAAGTTCATGAAAGTTGATGTGCTTGCCTTGGGAATGCTGACTTGCATGGCCAAGGGCTTTGCCCTTTTGCAGGAGCACAAGGGGATAACGCTCGATCTCGCCACCATCGAGCCGGAAGATCCGCCGACCTACGCGATGATCCGCAAGGCCGATACGCTCGGCACGTTCCAGATCGAATCGCGTGCGCAGATGTCGATGCTGCCGCGGCTTAAACCCCAGACCTATTACGACCTGGTCATCCAGGTGGCGATCGTTCGCCCCGGGCCGATCCAAGGCGACATGGTGCATCCGTATCTTCGACGGCGCGAAGGCAAGGAAGCGGTCGTCTATCCGAAGCCGGAATTGGAGGCCGTGCTCGGCAAGACGCTGGGCGTGCCGTTGTTTCAGGAGAGCGCCATGAAGGTGGCGATCGTCTGCGCAGGCTTTACCGCCGGCGAGGCCGATGCGCTGAGGCGCTCGATGGCGACATTCAAATTCACCGGCGGGGTCAGCAAGTTCAAGGACAAGCTGGTCCAGGGGATGGTGAAGAATGGGTACACCGAGGAATTTGCCGAAAAGACCTTCTCGCAGCTCGAAGGTTTTGGCTCCTATGGCTTTCCGGAAAGCCACGCCGCTTCCTTTGCCCTCATCGCCTACGCCTCCTCCTATCTGAAATGCCATTATCCGGACGTGTTCTGTGCCGCGCTCATCAACGCGCAACCGATGGGATTCTATGCGCCGGCGCAGATCGTCACCGATGCCCGCGCCCACGGTGTTGTGATCCTGCCGGTCTGCATCAATCACTCGCGGTGGGATTGCACGCTGGAAGAGATCGAGGGAACGGACGGCCATGCCGTGCGCCTTGGAATGCGTCTGGTAAAGGGGCTGCCCGAACAGGATGCCGCCCGGATCGCGGTGGCGCGCGGCGACGATCCCTTCGTTTCCGTCGATGACATGTGGCGGCGCGCCGGTGTGTCGTCGGCTTCGCTCGTCAAGCTGGCCGAGGCCGACGCGTTTCGACCTTCGTTGAAACTGGAAAGGCGTGATGCGCTGTGGGCAATCAAGGCCTTGCGCGACGAGCCCCTCCCGCTGTTTGCTGCGGCCGCCGATCGCGAGCGGGCGGTCATTGCCGAACAGCAGGAACCGGATGTGGCGTTACGGCAGATGACCGAAGGCGCCAATGTCGTCGAGGACTACGGCCATACGGGCGTGACGTTGCGCGCCCATCCGGTCAGCTTCCTGCGCGAGGATCTCACTCGCAAAAACATCGTCACCTGCGCCGAGGCAACATCGGCGCGCGACGGACGATGGTTGATGACCGCTGGCCTTGTCCTCGTCCGCCAGAAGCCCGGCAGTGCCAAGGGCGTCATGTTCATGACTATCGAGGATGAGACAGGCGTTGCCAATATCGTCGTCTGGCCAAGCCTGTTCGAAAAGCAGCGTCGTGTCGTGCTCGGATCGGCCATGATGGCGATCAACGGCAAGATCCAGCGCGAAGGGGGCGTCGTGCATCTGGTGGCGCAACGGATGTTCGATCTGAGCGGCGATCTGGCAAGCCTTGGCGAGCGAGACACTTTCAGGGTGCCGACAGGACGGGGCGACGAGTTCGCGCATGGTTCGCCGGGTAGCCCCGACAGCCGCGAACGGCCGCCGATGGGCGTCAAGGCGCGCGAAATTTACATACCTGACCTTCATATCGATACGCTGAAGGTCAAGAGCCGGAATTTTCAGTGATTACGGTGGGCGGCTACAGAGGGGACGCGCTCAAAAGCAAGGCGATAGGGACACTCAGCGCTGACGCGGTCAATGCCCACGGAGATGCCAACTTGATCAGGCGCATTTTTTGTGCGCGTCCTTCGTCCCACTCGGATGCCATGCTCAGTCATCCGCGTCGTGATGCCGACATGGTGCAAGCGATGGTCGAAACTGGTTTGCAATAACGGTAGACGTGGCTGTGCCGGCCACATTTGCTTTGATCTCTTTTGAGGAGACGTTGTGATGTCCCATGGGGGTCGCACTATTCCGTTCATGGCAGGAACGCGCGATAGGCAGGATGGAAAATCTCGCGCCACACTCACTTTTGGTAGCGTGCCACCGCCGGCATGGCCTATAGGAATGCCACCGCCGAGGTTTGGCCCTGGTCCCGTCCCCGCCCAAGCTCCGACATGTTGCAAGCACAAGGGCGATCGCCACGCGTTGGCTTCCCCTGCAGGAAAAAGTAGTGATACCGACCGAGAGCTTACCATCCACCGTCTATGCCATTGCCGACGTCCATGGACGCGCCGATCTTCTCGAAGCCATGCTTGGGTACATCGCCGCCCATGCGAATAATCATCAATCTAAGCCTGTCGTGATCTTTCTGGGCGATCTGATCGATCGCGGCCCTCACAGTCCGAAGGTACTCGATCAGGTCTGCTCGACACTCGATCTCTATCCGGGCTCCCGGCTCATTCTCGGCAATCATGATTTTTACCTGCGTGAGCTCCTTCGCGGTGCTCTCACCTATGAGGACGCTGTCAATTGGATGGACTGGGGAGGCGTCGCGACAGTGAGTGCATATTCCAGTCGTCCGGTGCCAGATTTTGAGAACATCGCGGCCGATATCCGCCGCGTCTTCCCACATCATGTGGACTTGCTCGAAAACGCGCATACGTTCATGGAAATGGGCCGCTTCTGTTTTGTTCACGCTGGAATACGTCCCGGCATTCTGCTCGCAAAACAGGACGAATACGACTTGCGCTGGATCAGGGCCGGTTTTCTCGACCACATGGACGTTCTTGACCACGTCGTTTTACACGGTCACACGATCACAAAGTCGCAGCGGCCCGAAGTTTACTCAAATCGCATAGCACTGGATACCGGAGCGTACCGGACTGGCCGGCTGAGCGCCGCCGTCATCACGCACGATGAGCTTTTACACTTCGTATGTACCGAACTGACCGAGAGCGGTTCCATCGAGGTCGGCGAGTGGCGGCCCGACTAATCGATAGGGAAGAGTAGATCGTTGTCACGGACTGTGTCGTGAAACTCGGACGTTGGCTCCGCCTTCGCGACAGACTGAAATGGAACGGTTCTCCCGTGGGCAGTCGGTCCCGCTTCCGCTTTGCGGCGCGATGCTAAGGCTCCTGCGGCTCCCCTTTTCCGGGCGAACCGTGTCGAGAATTCCCGCTTTCCCGCCCTGTTCGGCCGGCGCGATGCTGAAAGCTCCGATGCTCTTCTATGTTTCCTCCGGGCTTTGCGCGCGCCTGCAGGTGGCGCGATGTGGCATGACGGTAGTGTCCGCTGCGTTGGTTCGACCCCTGAGTAAGAAGCCTGCGGCCTGACGAGCTCGAGAATTCAGTGGGCTCAAGCAAACATATTCTCAATCTCCCCACGCTGCATAGCGTGCTTTTCGGGGTTCTGCTGCTTCAGCTTTGTTAGATTGAGCAATTTCCACCGTACTGCCGGTAGTGCCGCTGCCTGTGGCAACCCGATGGCGTCGAAATCCGGTTCCGTATCATGGAGAGTAAGCAGGAATCGCATCGCTTTATCATCGAGGCGGGCTCGAAGGTCATCTGTCAGCCGGGTCCGCGCGTCTTTCAGTTCGATCAGGCTGACAGGCTCGATGGTCATGCCTTCGAATTCTTTCACGAAGGCGTCATCGATTTCGGACAATGACGGCCTGATCAGCTCATGCGGGGGGCGGCCGGAGCTTGCGACGTAGATGAGAAAGGTCCGAAACAACGCATCGGTCAGGCCTTCATTATCATAGAGCAGCTTCACGTCGAAGAGATCGCGCGGGTGCTGGCGGTCCACGGCGGCATGAAGCTTGCCACCAAACAGATCCTCGAAGGACACCACCTGCATTTCGACAAAGCCGAACGCCTCGGCCACGCCATCCGTGACCGTCCGCAGTTCTGGAGGATGCACCGTTCCACGCGCGACCGGCGAGGTCTCGATCTTGATTTCAGTGGTGCCCTGCCGGACGAGCACCCGCGTGTCATTGTTGCCGCCACCGGCGATACGCTGGACGTCGACGCCGCGCAGATTTTTCAGCAGGTCTTCGCGAATGCGGTCAAGCGCGGCGTCGATACCGCTGAGCGTGGTGTCCCGATCCTCGATTGGAAGGTAGGTGAGGTCGATATCGACCGATAAGCGAGGCATATCCCTGTAGAACAGGTTGATGGCCGTTCCCCCCTTGAGGGCGAAGACGTCCTGCCGAGCGATGTAGGGCAACGTCCGGACCAGCAGTTCGACCTGCCGCATATAGCGATCACGCGCCATTCATATTCTCCTTTGGCAGCAGGTCGGCAGGGACCGTTACGCGATAAATCGGGTGGAGCCTTCCGCCTGGGACAAGTGCCCGATCGCCGCGTCCCATATCGATTTGCGATTTGTCGATATGCTTGAGCCACGCATGCGCGTGCTTGTCGGCATAGACGAAGAAAAGGCGTTTCACCTTTACACTGCGGCACTGGGTCAACAGCGTCGTCAACATTTTCGGGCGCAGATTGACCATTCCCTCAAACACCATGTCGATGTTGTGAAAGCTTTCGTTCTTCGGAAGTTCATCGAGAATCTCCAGTATCGCCCGCTCTGCAGACGACATTTTGATAGGCCAGCGCCACGGGCTCATGGCCAGTTCCTCATCTGGATTATCGGAGAGGCTGAATTCGCTGTCCTCGACGCCGTTGTTCTCGTCGGAGAACAGTCCATGACCTCGCCGGACGAACCTGGCATCGGTTGTCAATGTCATAAGCCAGTCAGGTATATCGGAGCCATAGAGGTAGACGCGCGTATCGCCGCTAAGCTGCAGGTAGTGGGAATGGCCGCGCAATCCAAGTGCGGTCCAACCTCCTACGTGGAAAACATGTCCGATGATCCACTGCGCGGATAACAAGGGAATTTTCCAGCCCGTGACGGCTTGCGCCGTTTCTCTTGCCGAAAATGGTCGTCGGTAGACGCCTGTCGCGATCCGCTCAAGCCAACCCTGCTTGATATACGCCGATACGGATTGCCGTGAGATCGCATGGCGTGCCGTCCAAGCCGAATCGACGAGGAAGCCCGGCGGAACCGATTGGATGAGGTGCTTTAGCTTTGGCGTTGGATGTTCATTCATAATAGACATTATGACACGAGTTCAAAGTGAATATCAAGTTTACTTTAAAACCTTTATCGCTTGTCAATTCAGAATTGACACGAATAGGAAATCTCGAAGCTGCGTACCGGGCCAGTTGGCAGCGCTTCCTTCGTTGCGTCTTAAACGCAATGCCAAAGTCTCACCCTGTGTGCCGTCGCACATGATGCGATCGATGAACACCTGTCCGACAAATCGAACGCTATGGGCCTAAGTCTCACATTGGAAGACAAAGCCGTTCCCTATTTTCACTTCATTCCGGTTGATGGCAGTCCGGATGATCCGGACGAAGGTCAGTGCGGCGAGATCGAATACCAATCCGCTCCAGCCAATGGCGTTGCCAAACCCAGCTCTCTTGTTTGGTATCCCTAATCCAGTCCCGTCCTTGGACGGTCAACCCGCATATGTGGAACGGCCCGCGGTGCAAGATGCATTTTTCCGATTTCATCAAACGGGAACGGTGCGGTCATATGTCCGGCCTTCTTGTGCGGCCTATGACCGCTGGCCTCGATGAGGTTCGCGAAGCAAGTGGCTTTATCAGGGGTTCGTGCTGTGATGCACGTCGCGGGTTTCGGCCTGGCCTGCTTCGGGATGTTGTCCCGTTAGTTCATCGGCTTTTATGCACCTCGACCTGCCGGCCTCTGCCGGTCAGCTCGTCTGCGCGGTTTTGCTCCTCACGTGGGAACGCTCTCCGCTGCTAATCTTGTAGGACCCCGGTATGTTCCTCCTCGGACCAAGAGAGCCCAGATCATCCTCGCCGTCTTGTTGGCCAGTGCAACGGAAACGACTTTGTATGGCCGTCGTGCCATCAATTCCCGCAACCAGGGCCGCGTTCTGTCATCACTGCGTACATGGCGAAGGATGGATGCTGCTCCAACCACCAATAGAGATCTTAATTGCGAGTTTCCCATTTTTGAGATGCGGCCAAGACGTTGCTTTCCGCCACTCGAATGTGACTTCGGTGTCAATCCAATCCAGGCTGCGAAATGACGTGCAGACTTAAATCCAGCCGGATCCGGGATGAAGGCTTTTATCGCCATCGCGGTAATGGCGCCGACACCAGGAATTGTCGCGAGGCGCCGCATATCCTCATCCTGCTTGGCGACAACTATGATCTCGCGCTCAAGCTTCTCAATCCTTGCTGCCAGACGGTCGATTTGATCAACGATCTCTTCAAGAGCAAAACGGGCGGCAGGAGGCAGGCGGGCGTCACTTTCATCCCGAACGATCGCCGCCAGCGGCTTTATGTTAGCGATCCCCGTTGTCGCAATGATGCCAAGCTCGCCCATGTGAGCGCGCAAGGCATTAATCGCCTGTGTTCTTTGGCGCACGAGCAGAGCACGGGTGCGGAAAACCATGACAGAGGCTTGCTGCTCTGCCGACTTTATCGGCACGAACCGCATGGTTTTGCGGGTCACGGCTTCGCTGATTGCTTCAGCATCGGCCGCATCGGTCTTGCCGCGTTTGACGAATGGCTTCACATATTGTGCGGGGATCAAGCGAACGTCGTGGCCGAAAGCGGCGATCTCGCGCGCCCAATGGTGCGCACTCCCGCAAGCCTCCATTCCGACAAGGCATGGCGGAAGTTTCGAGAAAAAGCGCAAAACCTCGTTGCGCCGTAGCTTTCGATTGAACAGCGGTGTGCCCTCGACGTCAGCGCCATGCACCTGAAAAACCTGCTTCGCCAAGTCCAACCCAATAGTAGCAACATTGTTCACTTCATGTCCCTCCTTGTAGAGTTTGCGATACGACCACGATCCTAGCACGTAGGCGCTGAAGGAGCGGGCCGTTCCACCACATCAGGGGTTCGCAGTTCCTGCTACCTCTCTGGCTGCGCCGCCGAGTGACCGCGGCCGGGTCCGGATCAGGGGTTCGCAGTTCCTGCTACCTCTCTGGCTGCGCCGCCGAGTGACCGCGGCCGGGTCCGGATCAAACGGGCGCCATCGAGCGGGGATTGGCCCCGCCACCGGATGGAGCCTCACATGTCGGAACTCAGCCTCGCACAGAACCACGCACTCGATCTTGCCCGGACCCTGATGGTCCCGGTCACCCTCTTCGAGGTGGATGGAGAAATCGGCGTCATGCCTTCCGCCGAGTATGACGGCGACGAGGACGCCATCATCAACGAGTATGACCCCTTTGCCTATGGATCGGCTCATTGAGCCGATCACCCCTTCGGGGGGAAGGCGTGCCGCTTGCGCTGATGCGCGCGCAAGGGAGGCTTCGCCGCGACCTTTCCCGGCAAATCTGCACGTTGCGAACCGCGCCCTTGCGCGCTTCCATCTTCGCGGCCTGGGCGCTGCCAGTCCGAACAGTCAGGAAAACCAAAGGAAGTGAAATGGAGAAGAATGACATAGAGGAGCTGCGCGCCCGGGTGGGCTGCGCAGCCGTGCTTGAGCATGAGGGCTTCGCGATAGACCGGAAAGAGAGTACGCGCCGGGCGGTCAAATTCCGGCGCGACGACGACATCATCATCGTCATCCACGGCGACAGGGGATGGTTCGACGCGCGTTCGGATGCCAAGGGCGATGTGTTCGCGCTCGCAAGCTATCTCCATGGGATCGGCTTTGCCGAGACCCTGGCGGTGGTCGGCGATCTCGTCGCGTTTCAGCCCACCGCGCCGGCCTGGGAGAAGCCTCTCCGTCAAATGCAAACGGTGGCTTCGAGCGCCGACCGCTGGATCCACCGAAAACGGCCGTGGCGCGCTTCGGCGACCTGGAGGTATCTGCATCAATGCCGCGCCCTGCCATGGCAAGTCATCTCCGCAGCGATTGAGGCCGACGTTCTGCGCGAAGGACCATATGGCTCGATGTGGGCGAAGCACGTCGATGAGGCTGGCGCCGTCATCGGTTGGGAGGAGCGCGGTCCGGACTGGCGAGGATTTTCGACCGGCGGCGCCAAGGCGCTCTTCCGGTTTGGAAAGGTGGATGCCCGTCGGATCTGTGTGACGGAGGCGGCAATCGATGCACTCAGCCTGGCCGCGATCGAGCAGACACGATCCGACACGCTCTATGTCAGCACCGGTGGCGGCTGGTCGCCGTTGACCGCTCAGGCGTTGGAGACCTTGGTTTCCGGGGAAGGCGTGTGGCTGGTGGCCGCGACCGACAACAATGTCCAAGGTGAAGTATTTGCCGATCGCCTGCGCCAGATGGCGGACTGCGCCGGTTGCGATTTCTCGCGGCTATGGCCGGAAGCTGAGGATTGGAATGAGGAATTGAAACAGAGGAGGGAGAGAGGAGAGCTGCCGCATACGCGGACAGCGCATCAAGGGTGAAGCTGCCGCCCGCCTGACGGCGGCCCTTGACCCGCTGCCCGTGAGGCGCCGGCTGAGGAGGGGTGATCAAAGGACTGAAAGAAGAGGTCGATCAGGCTTCCGCTTCAGCCGCAACCCCGAAGGAGCCGCAGATGTCCGTTTCTCCAGCAATCCGTCCAGCACATCGTAAAGTCTATGAAGGCGTCGCCAGTCGCCACGAAATGTACGCCCTGTTCAACCGCCACGCCCAGGCGCCATTCGACGATAAAAGGATGAATGGCACCCACTATGTTGGCGAGTGGTTTGAGATATCCGAAGCCGATCACGACCACATGTTCGAGATCCTCCCTCCGCTGTTTTACCGCGGTGACATGTTCGCCATGCGCGAGTTTCTGGCCGCCAGCGTCACCAGCGTGTTCTTCGCCCTGACGATCGATGACCGGTCCCGATGGTTTCACGGCTATTGCGACCTGGGCGATCGCCAGTCGCCCGACAGGCTGCGCGCCGAAATCATCGCCCGCGAATCCCGCCCGGTGCGCGCGATGAACCGACAGGAAAAGCTCGATCATATCTGGAGCGCGACGGGTCCGGATTTCCGCGGCTATGCCGACGAACGCTTTCCAGCCGATCTGCGCAATCGCCAGATCGTTCTCGTTTACCCTTCTGCTCAAGGCAAGATCTGGAAGCTGCTCGACGATCTGACCGACGAGGAGATCGCTGCCAAGCTGCCTGTACAATTCCGTCTTTTGCCGGAAACCGTCGCTGCCTGACGGCGGCCTTCATTTCCAACCTTCCACCATCCGCAGCCTAGCAACACCGCTCCTTCCGGCGAGTGTGCCTCGGCGCGCCCACTTACAGGAGTTTTCCAGTGGCGCATGACGATCCTTTCGCTGTCGACCTGTTCGGCAATACAGCTCTCGCATCCGGTCTCGATCTCGGTTTGACGGGTTTCGCAGCAGACCTCGGGACCGATATTGACCCCCGGCCCTTGACACCGGCGCCAGCCGCTCCGGTCCGCAAAGAACCGAAGCCCACAACGCAGATACGGGAGAAGGTCGATTTTCGGCTGGAGGGTTCTCGCGGTCTCGCAAAATCTTGGCGCGACCGTGCGCGTGACAATATCGCCGCCATCCTGCTAGCGAACGATATCGAGCGCCAGGGCCTGCCGGCTCGTCCTGACCAGCAGGCCAGATTGATCAAGTTCACCGGCTTCGGCGCCTCTGATCTGGCCAACGGCATATTCCGGCGTCCCGGCGACGAGGCATTTTGCAAAGGTTGGGAGGAGCTCGGCGGCAATCTCGAAAGTGCCGTTGCGCCGGGTGAATACGCATCGCTTGCGCGCTGCACCCAATATGCCCACTTCACGCCGGAGTTTATCGTTTGTGCCATGTGGTCAGGCTTGATCCGCATGGGGTTCGATGGTGGACGGATCCTGGAGCCGGGTATCGGCACGGGGATGTTTCCGGCGCTGATGCCGGATGCTCTGTCCAAGGTGAGCCATGTCACCGGCATCGAGCTTGATCCCGTCACCGCCCGTATCGTCCGGCTGCTCCAGCCACGCGCGAAAATCATCATAGGTGATTTCTCGCGCTCGAACCTGCCCGATCATTTCGACCTGGCGATCGGCAACCCGCCGTTTTCTGACAGGACGGTGAAGAGTGATCCGGCCTTCCGGTCTCTCGGCTTGCGGCTGCATGACTATTTCATCACCAAGTCCATCGACCGGCTGAAGCCTGGCGGTCTTGCAGCCTTCGTGACCTCGTCCGGCACGATGGACAAGGCCGACGCCCGCGCCCGCGAATACATCGCCGGCATGGCCGATCTCAGCGGCGCCGTCCGCCTGCCAGAGGGAAGTTTTCGCGCCGACGCCGGCACGGATGTGGTCGTCGATATTCTCTTTTTCCGGAAGCGACGAGCCGACGACCAGGCTGGAAGCTGCAACTGGCTTGATCTCGCGGATGTCCAGTCCGAAGGCGAGGGCGGTAGCGTCCGTATCAACAGGTGGTTCGCCGATCATCCCGACATGGTGCTGGGCCGCCATGCGATCACCTCAGGTCCATTCGGCGAGACCTACACCTGCCTCCCGATCGGTGATGATCTCGAAACGAGCCTGAACGCCGCGATCAGTCAGCTACCGGCCGACCTCTACGACGGCGAGGCCAGCACGATCGATTTTGCGATCGAGGACGAGGTCGCCGACGCCATGGCAGAGCGCCCGGACGACCCAAAAGTTCGCGAGGGCAGCTATTTCATCGGCAAGGCCACGGCGCTTATGCAGGTGGTGGACGGGGTTGCTGTCCCGGTCGAGGTCAGGAAGGGCCGCAGCACCGACGGCATCTTCGCCAAGCACGCCCTGATCATCCGAAAGCTGATCCCGATCCGTGACGCGGTCCGGCTTATCCTCAAGCTTCAGGAACGCGATCAGCCCTGGACTCAGGCGCAGGTCTCATTGCGCATCGCCTGGTCCAGTTTCGTGCGCGAGTTCGGTCAGATCAACTTCACCTCCGTCTCGACATCGGAGGATCCGGAAACCGGTGAAGTCAGGGAGATCCATCGCCGGCCGAATCTTACGCCTTTCCTCGATGATCCCGATTGCTGGCTGGTCGCCTCGATCGAGGACTACGATCTGGAGACAAACACCGCCAAACCCGGGCCGATCTTTACCGAGCGGGTGATCGCGCCGCCTCCGGCACCTAGCATTACATCGGCGCTCGATGCGCTCGCTGTCGTTTTGAACGAACGCGGACATGTCGCTCCCGATCACATCGCCGAGCTGTTGCATCGCGACGTTGAGGACGTTCTCGGCGAGCTGGGCGAGGCGGTCTTCCGCGATCCGTCCAACGGCTCCTGGCAGACGTCAGATGCCTATCTGTCCGGGGCAGTTCGCTCGAAGCTCACTGTTGCCCGAGCAGCCGCCGAGCTCGACCCAGTTTTCGCGCGAAACGTGACAGCGCTGGAGCGCGTCCAGCCCGCCGATCTCAGGCCCTCGGATATCACCGCACGCCTTGGCGCCCCGTGGATCCCGGCCGATGATGTCGTCGCCTTCGTCAAGGAGACCATGGAGGCTGACATCTCCATCCACCATCTGCCGGAACTGGCGACCTGGACGGTCAATGCCCGTCAACTCGAATGGTCGGCCGCCGGCACAACGGAATGGGGCACCCACCGCCGCCATGCCGGCCAGCTTCTCTCCGACGCCCTCAACTCCTCCGTGCCGCAGATCTTCGATACGGTTCGCGACGGCGAGACCGAGCGTCGGGTGCTGAACACGGTGGAGACGGAGGCTGCAAAGGAAAAGCTCGCCAAGATCAAGACCGCCTTCCAGTTGTGGATCTGGTCTGATCCAGATCGCACCGACCGGCTGGCGCGCGTCTATAACGACACGTTCAATAACATCGCGCCGCGCGCTTTCAACGGCGATCATCTCCAACTACCGGGCGCCTCAGGCGCCTTTTCTCTTTATGAGCATCAGAAACGCGGGACCTGGCGGGTTATTTCGGCAGGTAGCACCTATCTCGCTCATGCCGTTGGCGCCGGCAAGACGTTGACCATGGCTGCCGCAATCATGGAACAGCGCCGGCTCGGCCTGATCAACAAGGTGATGCTGGTCGTGCCAGGCCACTGCCTAGCGCAGGCTGCCCGTGAGTTCCTGGCGCTCTACCCCAACGCCCGCATTCTGGTCGCTGACGAAACCAACTTTGTCAGGGAGAAGCGCCATCGCTTCGTGTCACGGGCAGCGACCTCCAACTGGGATGCCATCATCATCACCCATTCGGCATTCCGGTTCATATCCGTGCCATCGGCGTTCGAAGCGCAGATGATCCAGGACGAGCTCGAGCTTTACGAGGAGCTGCTGACCAAGGTCGAACGCGACGACCGGCTATCGCGCAAGCGCATCGAACGCATGAAGGAAGGTCACAAGGAACGGCTGGAAGCACTGGCAACGCGCAAGGACGACCTGCTCACCATCTCGGAGCTCGGGATCGACCAGATCATCGTCGACGAGGCGCAGGAGTTCCGCAAGCTGTCCTTCGCTACCAACATGTCGACCCTGCGCGGTGTCGATCCGAACGGCTCGCAGCGCGCCTGGGACCTGTTTGTCAAATCCCGCTTTATCGAAACCAAAAACCCGGGCAGGGCGCTGGTGCTGGCCTCGGGCACGCCGATCACCAACACGCTCGGCGAGATGTTCTCCGTACAGCGGATGATGGATCCGGCAGCATTGTCGGAACGTGGACTGCACGAGTTTGACGCCTGGGCCTCGACCTTCGGCGACACCTCGACCGAACTCGAACTACAACCATCGGGCAAATACAAGCCGGTCACGCGTTTCAGCCAGTTCGTCAACGTGCCGGAACTGATTGCCATGTTCCGGTCGTTCGCCGACGTTGTGCTGCCCGCCGATCTCAGGACGTATGTGAAGGTTCCCGACGTCTCCGGCGGCAAGCGCCAGATCGTCACCGCCGAGCCGACGCCGGCGTTCAAAGCCTATCAGAAGCTGCTCGATGCCCGGATCAAGGCGATCGAGATGCGCGATGGTCCGGCCAAGCCCGGCGATGACATCCTGCTCTCGGTCATCACCGACGGGCGGCATGCCGCGATTGATCTTCGGCTGGTCGATCAGGCCATGGGCAATGAGACCAACAACAAGCTGAATGCGCTGGTCACTAACACCCATCGGATCTGGCAAGAAACGGGAGAGGCGGAATATCGTCGCAAAGACGGCAAGCCGTTTGACCGGCCGGGCGCTGGCCAGCTGATATTTTCCGATCTCGGCACGATCAATGTCGAGGTTACGCGCGGCTTTTCCGCCTATCGCTGGATCCGCGATGAGCTCGTCCGCTTGGGCGTTCCTGCCTCGGAAATTGCCTTCATGCAGGATTATAAGAAGTCGGACGCCAAGCAGCGCCTGTTCAACGACTTCAATGCCGGCAAGGTTCGCGTCCTGATCGGCTCGTCGGAAACCATGGGCACCGGCGTCAATGTCCAGGCACGGCTGAAGGCGCTCCATCACCTCGACGTACCGTGGTTGCCATCGCAGATCGAGCAGCGCGAGGGCCGTATCATTCGCCAGGGCAACCAGCATGACGAGGTCAATGTCTTTGCCTATGCAACACTGGGCTCGCTCGACGCCACCATGTGGCAGAACAACGAGCGCAAGGCCCGCTTTATCGCCGCTGCCCTGTCCGGCGACACCAGCGTTCGGCGTCTTGAGGACATGGGAGAGGGGCAGGCGAACCAGTTCGCCATGGCCAAGGCGATCGCGTCGGGCGACGAGCGGCTGATGCAGAAGGCCGGGCTGGAGGCTGAAATCGCCCGTCTCGATCGGCTGCGGGCCGCCCATATCGACGATCAGCATGCGATCCGCCGGCAGATCCGTGACGCTGAACGCGATTTCGAGTTTTCCAACCGCCGGATCCAGGATGTAGGCAAGGATATCGAGCGGTTGGTCCCGACATCCAGCGACGCCTTTGTCATGCAGGTTGGTGAAGGCACATTCGACGAGCGCAAACTCGCCGGCCGCGCGTTGATGAAGGAGATCCTGAGGCTGGTTCAGCTTCAGCAGGAGAAAGAGGTGATCATTGCAATGATCGGCGGCTTCGATCTCGCCTATCATGGCGAACGGTTCGGCAAGGACGGTTATCGCTACGACACGCTGCTTCAGCGCACGGGTGGCGACTACGAGATCGACCTGGCCGTCACAACGACGCCAATCGGTGCCATCTCCCGGCTCGAGCATGCGCTTGGCGGGTTTGAACAGGAACGCAAGAACTATCGCAATCGGCTCGTCGATGCCGAACGTCGTCTTGCCTCCTACACGCCGCGTCTTGGAGAACGCTTCTCGTTCGAAGCCGAGCTTGAACTCAAGCTGAGCCAACTGGACGAGATCGAGAGGGATCTGGCGGCAACCGCCAACGAACCAGAGGAGGATCGCCAGCAGGCCGCGTGATCGATGACATACCGCGGTTACTTGAAACGGGGTCGGGCGATACACATCTATCGCTCATCACCCGTTTCGATGTGTTTCCTGCAGTGGCGATAGCCGCGCGTTGGAAACTGTCCGGGTCGGAAAGGGCGCTCCCCGAAAGGGTCGAGCGCCCTTTCATTTTGAGACCTTCGGACGCTACTCGCTGAGTTTGTAGATCGCCGCATTGTCCTGCAGCTCCCGCAGGCCCTTATACGAGGCATGCCGCAATTTGCCATCGTCGGTCCAGGCGCGGTACTCGATCTCGGCAATCAATGTCGGTTGAACGAACACGACTCCCTTCTTATCAACCGCAACTGGAGCACGCTTGGTCTTTAGCGTGTCCAGCATCCGGCGCAGTTCGATAGCATCTTTCTCTTTGAAGCCAGTCCCGACTGAACCGATATAGACGAACGTGTCGCCCTGGTAGGCCGCCAGCAGCAGACTGCCGATCCCGCCGCGTGCCGCGGTGGATGGCTCGTACCCGACAATCACAAAGCTTTCGCTCTGGATGCATTCGATCTTCAGCCAGTCGCCAAGCCGGCCCGAGCGGTAGGCACTGTCACGGTGCTTGGCAATGATGCCTTCCAGGCCGTGTTCGCAGGCGGCCGCCAGAAGTGTCGCGCCGTCGGCTTCGAGCACCTCGGAAGCACGGATCGTTCCTTCGCTCTCGCCGATGAGGTCTTCCAGCAGGTGACGACGACCGGAAAGCTCCATCTTCGTCAGGTCATGGCCATCGAAATACAACAGGTCGAATGCGTAGAGGATCGCATCGCCCGACGCCTTCTTTCCTCCGCGTCCGCCGAGCGACCGTTGCAGCGCCCCGAAGTCCGAGCGGCCCTCTGCATCCAGCACGACAGCTTCACCATCGAGAATGGCGGTCCCGACGCCGAGCTTGCGCGCAGCGGCGGCGATTGCCGGAAACCTTTGCGTCCAGTCATGTCCGCCGCGGGTGACGATCCGCACCGAGTTCGGTTCGATATGCACCGCCACACGATAGCCGTCCCACTTGATCTCGTAACTCCAGTCCGGTCCCGATGGCGGCTTTGCCTTCAACAGCGCCAGGCACGGTTCGATGCGGTCTGGCATCGAGTCGAAGGGAAGCTGCGGCTGCGCGGGATCGCGTGGTTTGCGCGATCGCGAACGGATCGGGAGATCGGTTTCCCGCAGCAACGGCTGGAATTTCTTGCGCGGCGGCTTTGTCATGGCAAGAGTTCAGCAGCAATTGCTTAAAATCGTGTGACATCGCCGAGATATGTAAAAGGGGAGGAAAAGGAGGGGTGGATGAGGGAAGGAACCCGGTTCGCAAGAACGGTCCGACGGCTGCCGGTTCCCTCAATCGCGTCGGTCGCCGAGACCGGGCCAGCTTGCCTCGCAAGGCAGGTGTGCCTCGCTTGCGCGCAAGCCAGGTCTGCTCCGGCGCAATTGCAGCCGCAGGCCCGTCCTGCAGTTCGGGAGATGTCTTCAACAAGACGATGAGGAGGCGAGGACAGTCCGTCCGCCCGAAACCGAAAGGTCGTTCCCATGCAGTTGATTACAGCCGATCCGCGCAGTCTGAAAGACAATCCCGACCGGTCCCGCCAGTCGAAATCCTCGCCCCAGTCCGACGCGCTGCTCTGCGCATCGATCCGTGCCATCGGTGTCGTACAGCCGCCGATCGTCAAACTCGATCCGGAAGGCGGCAACAGCTACATCATCGTCTTCGGTCACCGCCGCGCCGCCCAGGCGATCGCCGCGGATCTCTCGGAGATCCCGTTGCTACTGGCAGATCCCTCCGATGATCTCGGCGCCATGCAGTCGTTTGCGGAGAACATCGCCCGCGAACCGCTGAACCCCGTCGACCAGTGGCGCGCCATTGAGCGGCTGGTGGCTCTCGGCTGGACCGAGGACTCGATTGCCATGGCGCTGGCGCTTCCGAGCCGCCAGATCCGCAAGCTACGGCTGCTCGCCAATATCCTGCCCGCGATGCTCGACCAGATGGCGCGTGGTGATATGCCGAACGAGCAGCAGCTGCGCACGATCGCGGCCGCCGGGCAGGACGGGCAGGCCGAGGTCTGGAAGAAGTACAAGCCGAGGAAGCAGGATCCGCAGGTGTCGTGGTGGGAGGTCGCCCGGGCGCTGACCACGACCCGGATGCTCGCCAAACATGCAAGCTTCGGTGACGATCTGGCACAGGCTTACGGCATCACCTGGGTCGAGGACCTGTTTGCACCCGCTGACGAGGACAGCCGCTACACCACGGATGTCGAGGCGTTTCTCGGGGCGCAGCAGGAGTGGCTCGCCAACAACCTGCCCAAGCGTGGTTCGGTCATCGAGGCCAACGAATACGGCCAGGCGAAGCTGCCAGCCAAGGCGCAACAGGTCTACGGAAAACCTGGCAAGGGCGATCTGACCGGCTGGTACATCAATGCCCGCGACGGGTCGGTGCAGTCGGTTGCCTACCGCATGCCCGAAGCGAAGAAGCCCAAGCTGGTCAAGGATTCCGATGGTGTCGAAACCGTCGTCGAGGAGGTTGAGACGCCGAAAGTGCGGCCCGACGTAACCCAGAAGGGTCTCGACATGATCGGTGACTTGCGCACCGATGCTCTCCACGAGGCGCTCGCCCGTGCGCCGATCGAGGACGATACGCTGATGGCTCTGCTCATCCTCGCCTTCACCGGCACCAACGTGACGGTCGCCAGCGGCGCATCGGACAATCCCCATGGTCACGCAAAATGCGGCCCGCATGCTGCCAGGCTGATTGGCGAGGACGGCAAGCTGTCCTTCGATCGAGAGACACTGGTGCAGGCTGCGCGCTCGGTGTTGATCGAAGTCCTGTCGCTTCGGCGCAATCGCTCCGATAGCGGCCTGATTGCCCGCATTGCCGGCGGCGCCATCGCGGCTGATGAATTTCTGACGAATATGGGCACGGAGGATTTCCTCTCATGCCTGTCGCGCTCTGCGCTGGAGGCCACAGCGGAAACAGCTGGGGTCCCCGGCCGGATCAAGGTGAAGGACACCCGTGCGGCTCTGGTCGAGCATTTCGCCGAGGGAAAGCTCGTGCATCGGACGGCATTGCTCGCGCCATCCACTGATGACGTCCGGTCGTGGGTCGGACGATACACCAGCGTCGACAGCGGATCGGAGGAGGCCCAAGGCGGTCCCGATGCGCTCGAAGAGCAGCATTCCGCTGGTGACGTCGTGGGTGATTCCGGCTCCGAGGAAGAGACGGACGAGGGTTTCCGCGCGGCCGCCGAATAACAACAGGCGTCAGGATCCGAATAGACGCCGCAGGCTCATACCGGCGGCGTCATCGTTTCCGAGCGGTCAGAAGGAGTTTGTCATGGCAGAGCTAGATGATGACAGCGCCACCGAAAAAGCGGCACATGAGGTTGAACTACGCAGATTGGATCGGCCGACGATAGATGCCGGAACATCAACGCCGTGGGGCGCGGCGCAGGACTCACGGCAATTCGCCGATGGTGTCGTTCGACATTCCACCGCCAGCCACGGCGGTTTCCATCTCGACGACGTTGCAAACAACACCGTCCATGCTCTCTACCGGAATGACAACGGGTTCTACGAGGAGGACTGCGAATGGGCGAAGGTTGCCCATGCCTTTCCGCAGCTGTTCAGCGCCCATGAGCGGCGTTTGGCGGATTGCACACTTCGCGACACTTATCCCGATGCCCACGAGCGCGTCATGGGCGTTGCTTTGTTGGAAGGGCAGTCCCACGCCCGTGACCGTCGCGAATTCGAGAAGCGACATCACAATGACTGGGTCGTCATCGCGGCTCTCAATTCCGATCACCAACTAGGTTTCGTCGAATGCATCGCGACGCTGGGTGGGATCCGGGGCGAGGCCGGCGAACGGCGATTTCTCGTTCCATGTTCCGACTACACGATCGCTCCGCATGGCTTCGTCATCGATCCAGCCAAGCACAAGCCATATGATGGGCCATCAAGCTTCGTGACCTGGCGGCGCGGCGATGACTGTCGTGTCATGCATAGCGGCGCTCCCAGAAATCAGGTGATCGATTTTCATTGAGCTCTATCGCAGGATCTGGCCACGGCTGCAGGATTGTCTCCCTGCGGCCGAGCCGACACGACGAATGAAGGCGCGGTGGAAATGCAAAGCACGGCATGGCCCAGCTTGCAATCACAGCGTGCAACCTACGGCCAAGTGAGAGCCGAAAGCCCGGCGGAGGCGAGCGCGCGGCAAAGCGTTGATCGGAGTGCTGAGCCAGCAAATGCGGGCAACCGGCTTGCACTGGAGTGTGCTGGGATCGAGATCTGCAAGGACCTCTTGTAGGTGGCGCGGCGTTGCCAAGGTCGGATCGGGATGGCGATTGCATCATGCTGCTTTGAACCAGATCGTCGGCCGGCACAGCACCTCGTTTTTGTTGCGGTCTGACATGGGCGCGTCCCGGTCAAAGGCCGCTTTCGCGCCGCGTTGCGGCAGGACCATCGCCGCGTCGCAAGGCAGGCTCGCGTCTGTCGCAGCCCGCTTTCAGGCGGGCAGCACCATCCGCAAGCCTTCCTCGCTCCGCTTAGCAATGCCCTGACCTTGGGCCGGGCCGCTTGCGCCGCATGTCCTTTCGCCCGCACCCGAGGGGCTGAGCCGGACGACAACCGGTACCCCGGGCTTCGCTGAAACATCGCTCATAAAGGATCCGATCATGGCACCGCTCAACCACTCCACCCATAAGAACCGTCCCGCAAAATCCCAGCGCGCCACCACCCTCGAAATGGTCAGGCACGCCTGCCCGGATACGGCGCAGGGCCAACGCATCTCCGAAAGCTTCGGCCTTGCCCTCATCGACAGCGACGGAATCCGCGATCTCCACCGCAGCCAGCTGATCAAAAGCGCCGAGGCGCTGAAGGATGGTCTTACCGAAAAGGCCATGCAGATCCACATGCAGCGCATCGTCGGATCCTTTGTCGGCTCCGCCTACGGCGCCGGGCAATTCTACAGCCGCGCGGTCACCGAGGCTCGCGATCTCACAATGAAACTCTCCAACGATACCCGGGACGAGGACCTCGACGGTCCTGTGGGTTTTGACAGCCGCGCCCAGCGCAAGCGCGAGTTTGCAGCCGACATGGGCCTTCAAGCGCACGTGCTCCGCATGGCAGCCGAAGGCGCCGTCTCCGCCTACGAGGACATTACCGGTGAGACATGGAAGCCCTACGAGCGCACGATCGAACAGCCCGCCAACTCCGTCGACCAAAAGGCCGCAACGGCCCAGATGGCAGCGTTCGAATAGCCGGAATGCGGGGCTTCGGCCCCGCGCTCCATCCGGGATGAAGCGGCCGGCGCAGTTGCGCTGGCCGTTTTGTGTGTTTCGAGCCAAGCCCATGCGGTCCGTCCCGGATCGCGGTCTAGCTTCGGCCGGCAGGGTGCCGGCGCAACGGCAAGCCGTCCTCCACTGCGTTGCGGCCCGTATGCATATTCTAAAATCTTCGACGCTCGTCAGCAGGTGCGCCGTCGCCGGCCTGCGCTCTTCGCCCGCCGTGACGGACCGCGATGGGCGCGGTCTGCCAATCGAGGAGAAGACCATGGGACAAGATAACAAAAGAGTCGCACAGGAAGGCCGGGCCGACATCCATGCAAAAATTACCGACCGTATTATCGCGGCGCTTGAGGCCGGGGTTCGCCCCTGGGTTCAGCCATGGAATTGCGGCCATCTAAAGGGCCCTATCACCCGGCCACTGCGGCACAACGGCGAGTCGTATTCCGGCATCAACGTGCTGCTACTCTGGTCGGAAACGGTCTCGCGCGGGTTCCGTTCTCCGATGTGGATGACATTTCGACAGGCGCTAGAACTCGGCGCCCATGTCCGCAAGGGCGAGACGGGATCGACGGTCGTCTACGCCAATCGGGTCACAAAGTCTGAGACAGCTGACAATGGCGACGAGATCGAGCGGGAATTCCCGTTCCTCAGGACATATACGGTTTTTAATGTCGAGCAGATCGATGATCTGCCGGAAGGCCATTCCTCGATAGTGCCCGATGTTGGCAAGCCGGCTGTAAACCGTATCGCGGCCGTTGATGCCTTCTTTGCGGCGACGGGAGCGTTCATTCGTCACGGTGGCAGCAAGGCCTACTACGCGCCGGGTTCAGATATGATTCAGATGCCACCAATCGAGGCGTTTCGCGATCTCGAAAGCTATTATGCGACGCTTGCGCATGAGGAGGTGCATTGGGCCGGCGCTTCCCATCGGCTGAACCGCGACCTCTCGCGCTACGCCAAGGATCGATCAGAGCGGGCACGCGAGGAATTGATCGCGGAACTCGGCGCCAGTTTTCTTTGCGCCGATCTCGGTATTGTGCCTGAGTTGGAGCCTCGTCTCGACCATGCGAGTTATCTAGGATCCTGGTTATCGGTTTTGCAGAACGACAAGCGCTACATTTTCCAGGCCGCTGCCCAGGCACAGCGAGCTGTTTCCTATCTCCATGACTTTCAAATATCGGCTTGCCGAGTGGTTGCTTGATCTCGGGGCAATGACACCGCACGGCCGTCTCGACAGGCGGTCGTGCACATAGCGGCACGGGTCGGAGAATAGCGATCACGCAATTGGCTCTGGCTTACTTGGAGCGCTTGCGAGTTGGTCGAAACGCATCGCGCAGAGCTGCCCGCCGATAGCGCCATTGCAGCCCACCCCTTCGCATGGGTCGCCCAACGCGGTCTCGATGCGGCTTGTCTGACCGAAGTCCGCCTCGCAAACTCGGCTCGTTCGGCTTGACGCAACGGCCGGCTCGTTTTCTTCCCCTGACGACCACCACCCCACATGACAGGTCATGTAGGGACCCCGGTCAGTCGCCATCCTCGCGAGACAAGAAAGCCTCGGCCAATGGCCGTCCTCCACTTCGTTTCGGCCCTGTGGGTGCGCGCCCCCCGCCTCCGGTCTTATCGACAGCCATCGAGGCCGCGATGGGCGCGGCCCGAACAACAGAAGGACTATATCAATGGCTACCATCGGCTCATTTACCGCTTCCGAAAACGGCTTCTCCGGTACCATCAAAACCCTCAACCTCAACGTAAAGGCCAAGATCGTACGCGTCGAACGCTCGTCAGAGGACGCCCCCGACTTCCGGGTGCTGGCCGGCAATGTTGAGTTCGGGGCAGGGTGGCAAAAACAGGCCCGCGAAACCGAACGCGACTACATCTCGGTCAAGCTGGACGATCCGAGCTTCCCGGCTCCGATCTACGCAACGCTGACCGAAGTGCAAGGCCAGGAAGGCCTGCAGCTCATCTGGTCTCGCAGCACCCGCCGCTGAGCGGCGACGGCCCCGCCCGATAATGGCGGGGCTTTCTCACATCACTTGTTGAGCGCATCCTTGAGCGCCTTGGCCGGCGTGAAGGTCAGCTTTTTTGAGGCTGCGATCTTCATCGCTGCGCCCGTTGCAGGATTGCGACCTTCGCGTTCCGGCGCGTCCTTGACCTTGAATTTTCCAAATCCGGGCAGGGACGTTTCGTTGCCGGAAAGAGCAGCGTCGGTGATCGAGGCGATGATCGCTTCGACAACGGCCTTGCCCTGCGCTTTCGTCAACCCGTGTTCTTCGGCAACCTTGTCGGCGATTTCATTGGTGGTGGTCATCTCATTGCTCCCCATTGTGATCGATACTCAAAATCCTGGCAGCGGACGCCTGTGTTGTCACCGGGACAATTCAAGGAAACCGCGTGGAGACGCGTCGATCGGCTGGATTTCCACAGTTTCCGATCGGTCGATAGCCTTTGGCCCGCTTCCTTCGCGCCAGATCCAGGAAATGAGCAGCTGCGTCTTTTTCCGTCTTGAAGACATCGCTTTTTTCGCCGCCGCGCTTGCCTATCCTTCCCCAACGGCGCACGACCTCCGTCTCTCCAAACAGCGTCGGCTGGACGGAAAGCGCATAGTAGCGTGCCATGTTTTTCGTTGCATCGACGCGTTGGCAGTAAAGCTGAAACTGAAAGATGGTCATGGGTCAGAATGACTGTGCGGTTCACGCACGTCCAATGAGACTTTGGAATCAATGAGAGGCGTTCGATTCACAACTGTGATGTGTCGAAGGCCCCTGATCGGCTGGCCATCAAAACCGAGGAGATATAAAAGACGGTGCGAACAGAAGGACAGGGGCAATGGAAGACTCGATCAAGATTGATAACCGTGGTGACTTTGCGCTTTGGGCCATCGAAATGGCAAAACAGATTGTCAGCGAACAAGGGTTTGAACTGGCCCGAGCGTCACGAGAAGGGACCGACGACGAGGTTCGGGTCGCCGGTAACGCTCTTGGACAGGTAATCACCAACACACTTATCGAGGTCTTCGACGGTCTGCTCGAAGGATCACCGGAATAGGCGGCCTGCCATCAGATGGGAAGTGGCGGCAGGTCGCCGTCTGCGACCCGCCATATCCATGCCTCAAGATCCGGCCGCGCCTCGATCATCTCCTTGAGTGAGATCTCGAACCCTTCGTCAGCACCGGCCGGCACAATGTAGAGGGCACAGGCCAACGGCTGTCGTTCCGGCAAGATGACGTTGGCCATCGGTTGATTGCGGGACAAATTGAAGCGGAGTCCTTTTACGGACTTCTTACGCAATCGCACCAGTCGCTCGACGAGCCGCCGCTCGAACGCGTCATCGATCGGCAGCCATTGAGAGGTCACCGTCATCAAGGCAATCTCGTTGACCGTGATGATGCCGGCGGAGTTTCCCCCCACCGTCACGATGGTTATGAGATGCAAGGCATCGTCGCTTTTCCAAAGCGCCAACTCCGTCTCGAAA
Source organism: Rhizobium sp. Root482 (assembly GCF_001426565.1). Taxonomy (GTDB): domain Bacteria; phylum Pseudomonadota; class Alphaproteobacteria; order Rhizobiales; family Rhizobiaceae; genus Pararhizobium. The sequence continues at coordinate 59,063 of NZ_LMFA01000008.1, forward strand.
CGCCGCTGCAAACTGCGCCACGCCGCGTCTTCCAGGTGAAAACGAACGCCCGGCATATGCCTGATGATCATCTGCTGTCCGCTTCGAGCGTCGGCAAACTCCTTGATTTCCGCTACAAGGACCATCAGTCGTCGTGTCCCGACCGCCGGCTGGAACAACCCGGCCAGTTTCTGCGATCGGCGTTGCGCGATAGCGGCCTTATCGTCTGTCCGGAACGGCTCGGGTATGAATAACCGGTCCGTCAGGCTTTCGCCGCGAACCGTCATGTTTCCGGCAGCTTCCGTCAAATGACGATACACCTGTCGCCAGTTCCGCTTTCCCGTCCAGTTGGACGTCCATTCCGTCAGGCCGCTTTCGTGCCAGAGCAAGTGCAAAAGCGCGCGCAATGACAATTTCCTGGCGTCATTCTTGATGCTGTCGGTGGCGGCGGCCTTGGCGCCTGCCGCGGTGGTCGAACATCTCTTGGATAGCGAGAAATCGAGTTTCAAGGCGGCGACCCCGGCCGAGGGATCCAGATTAATCGCGGTGCCGATCAGCGGGCCCAGGCCAGATAATCCATAGGGAGGCTCGTAGGACGGGCAGACCGGATCGTGATCGCCGCCTGACAGCGGCATCCGCTTGACGACGTGCTGGTCGCCAATGTCGGCGATATACATCGGCACTCCGGGATCCCGGCAAAGACAGAATGGTCGGATTTTGCCGCGATAGGCCTTTGCCAAGCAAGATGCGAAATCGACCATATCCTCGTCCAGAGACATGCCCTCGATCAGATACCGTCTCATCAGATCACCCCCTGTCGCGTTCGCCGGACTGCCGCAGGATGGTGCCCCAAGAGAGGTAACCCTGTCTGATCAGATTGGCTGAGTATGCCGGGCGGACAAACCCAGCTCAAGGCCGTCGGCCCCTCCAATTTTCCCTGCGCTTCGTTTCACTACGCTTCGACAAAATCGGTTCCTCCGCACACCGGCTCCGCCGGTCGTGTTCCACGAGCCTTGACCTGGCTTCCTCCGCCCTGCGTGCCGCGATCATCTTTCACAAACGTCAAGGAGACGAAGATGACGGACGAACAGCACATCGATGAACTGCGCGCTGAACTTCGCAACGCAACCAACCTGGCAGAACGTCGACAGATCGCAGACGAACTGAACGCCGCCGTCGCCGAGCGCGCCGTCGTTCTGGAAAACCTGCCCCCTTCCTAGGAGGCATCTCTCGAACGACAACCCGACAACGGCGCCGGATCGACCGACGCCCTTGCCGTTAACGGCTCAATAACCGTTCTTTGAGAGGTAAATATCAAGCGCCGCCTTCACCACGACCGTCATCTTCACGTCGTTTTCCTGTGCGGCACGCTGCAAGCGGGCTTTCAGATCGTAGTCGAGCGCGATGTTGACGAAGAATTTGACGGTGCGCTGTTTGGAACGCTTCAGGTTCTTCAGACTGTTGCGAACATCTTCCTGTGCAATTGCGCGGGCTTCAGCCTGTTGACGACGCTGCTCCGCACGACCACTCGCACTGGCACCTGTCTGCTTTGCTGCGGCCGGTTCGTGGCTGGTCACCGATGCATCGGCCTGGTCTGTATCAAGGTTCGGCTCTCTCGCAGTTTTGCGGGCTGCGATCGTGAAATCATTCAAGTCCAGGCTGGCTTTGGTCATGCTGCACCGAAAAGAACCGGAGATGCGCGATGCTCTTCTATTTCGTCGGCCAAGCTGCGAACCTCCGTCCTTGCTTTACGAATGGGATCGGTCAGATCCTGCATCTGCAGGGTCCCAAGGCCGTTTTGAATCTCGCGGTAGATGTTTCGCTCGAACAGTTCGGTGTCGAGAAGCCGTGTACGATAGTGCGCAGCCACCATGCCGGCGATAAAGGGTCTGATATAGCGATAGGCCTCAAGGTTGCGTCCCGGTACCGAAATGCGGGTGCGGACATTGAGGTGATCCACAGAAAGGCCGAATTGTTCATTGATCTCGGTGACAGCCGCAACCGCCTGTCCTGCCGCCTCGAGCTCCTTGATTGCCGGCTGAATTGGTGAAATCACCAGGTTTGCCATGCGAATAATGGTCGTTTGCAAGGCGCTGTCGACGCCGGCCGCGTCAATGATGACGCGGTCAAATGCGCGGCCGACGACATCGACGGCCTGTTCGATGGATCTCTGGGTGGCTGCGGAGGTCACCACGATATTGTCGGGCACGTTATGTTTTTCAGAGCACAACCGCCACCAGCCCGTGAGATTTTGGCGATTGTCGGCGTCGATCAGCAGGACACGCTCGCCTCGAAGCGCATATTCACCCGCGAGCAGTGTAACGAGCGTCGTCTTGCCCGCACCGCCCTTGTTGCTCACCGCCGCATAGATCCCTGTCATGGGTTGAGTTCCGTCTCGTGACTTTTGTTGGCGCATCATGTTGCAAAGAGCGTGATCAATGCAAGGAAAAAATGAACAAGATGTGTTCACAGGTTTCAGCCAGGTGACACTGACATGCAAAGCATACCGACAGTTTGGAATATATTCCGTATTCTATTCCGCGGCAGTGTCTTGGAGCGGTGTGTATGGTGTCCATCGCCCATAAAATACAAAATACATAAGCATAACAAAATAGTTGCCTATCAATGTTGCCATGGTGCGCGAGGCATTTAACGCGACGGCTTAAGGGGTTTCGATGGGCTGAAATGATCGAAGCGTCCCGTCGAGATCAGGCTTATGCGGGATGATTGACTTGAATTGTGTTTACCGAAACGGTACTATTTGTTTTGGCAGGATACGCAAATTTGTGATACAAATTTTCTGACCATCGACGGACAAGCCGTCGATGAGGCCTGCGGCCACGTAGGGGAGACAAATGAACCAGCCTGACTTGAGGAATGCTTTCGTGGTCTACGCCCCTGAAGCCAAGTCCAGAGTGCTTCATGTCAGGTTCGGCGCGAGCGAAATGGCGAGGGTCAGCGCCGCCGCCGAGGAGGCCGGTCTGACGGTTTCCGCCTTTATGCGGTCGTTGACACTTGAGGGTGCCGGCGTGCGACCGTTCTTTACCGAAAGAGATCAGGCGGTTCTTGACCTGCTCCTTGCGGAAATTGCGGCACTTGGCGTGAGGCTCAATCAGTTTTCGCGGGCCGCGCGTCGAAGGGAGGCAGTCTGGTCGCAAGAGGAGAGGTCGATGGTTGGCGAAGTCCATCGTAGCGTTGCGGCGGTGCTGCTGGAGCTGAGGTTTTTTGCCGAGCGCGGCAGGCGAACAAAAGGCGGGGAAACGTGATGGAAATCCTGCTTGGAACTTTCGCGACCGAATGGCCGCAGCGCAAAGCGGCACTCCTGCACGACTTGTCACTCGGGCGTTCGGCTCCGGACGATGAAGAGCGGCGCCGTCGAGGAGGCGTCGCCGCTCAGCCAAAGAGCGTGGCCAAAACGAAGATCGTCGGTTTCAGCGTGGGCCGAGGCTATTTGGACGGAACCGGCGTCCGCCGCCCTGCCGATCGTCCGATGCGGGCGCGGTTTGCAGGTTTCGCTTCGGGCAGTCAGCCGGCCGTCGTGAAACTGGCATCGTTCGGCGGAGGTGCGCGCGTGGGCGCGATGATAAATTATGTTTCGCGCAATGGCGCTGTCGTGGTGGAAAACGAGCGGGGCGAACTGCTTCAGGGGCGCGATCAAATAGTGCAAGTGGGCAAGGAGTGGGATCATCTTCTCAAGAATCGGGCCGAGAGCCGGGACATAGGTCTCTTCACGATCGCGATCGACGAGGATCAGCCGGAGCATGGAGCACGTCTCGAACGAGCGCGGACGATCGCCAAGCACGCGCTCGGCGAGCGGGCATTTGCCATTGCGGTGACAGAGCGCCCCGACGGACGCGGCTTCGATATTGATGGCGTGACCGTATTGCGCGATCAACGCGGAGAGCGACTGACGGCAGACGCCAGGGCGAGCGACATTGTTCAACATCGCCTCGATGCGGAAGAGGGCGAAGCGGTGGCGAAATTCCGGTTCACCGGGCACGGCAATGGCACCGACTATGGCGCCAGCCGACTGCGGTCGCTCGTTGAAAAGCACGCGGGCTCGGTCCACGACAATGAAGGACGCCTGATCGCGGATGCAAAGACGGCCCGCGATCTCGTCCAGATTGGATGGCGCCCGCAACTCCACAGCCGCAAGCCGCGCGATGTCATGCATGTTATTTTATCCGCACGGGCCGGCACTGAGGCAAGCGCGTTCCAAAACGCCGCACGCGAATTTCTCGCAAGCCAGTTTTCAACTCATCGATATGTGTTTTCGCTTCACGATATCTCCACGGACCCGAAGTCCGAAAAAGAAGGCGGAAAGCGTCCCCATATCCACGTCCATGCGATCGTAGCCATGCGCTCCGCCGACGTCGGTGAGCGGATCGTGACGACAATCTCCACGTTTCGGGAATGGCGCCTAAACCTGGCTGAAAAGGCACGCGCCAATGGTATCGAGATGGAAATGAGCGATCGAAGGGACCGCGCAAGTCCGGCCGCATACCGCAGAAATCAGGTCAAACCCGTGAACACCATCGGTCGCACCGAACATGAGGGAACATCCAAAGCCGCGCAGCGTCGCTATGACGCCCAGCGCCGGGACGAACCCACATTTGCGACAACCAGGGCTGCGCGATCCTACCAAGCCGCGGCCCGGAGAGAATGGCAAGAAATCAGTGATGGCAAACGTTTAAGAGTAGACGGATCTTTCGCCGAAACTCAGTCTCTCCGGCTCATGGGCGAGCGCTCTCTCAGGGAACCGACGGCCGCCGGGACCAGTCATAGTTCAAAATTGCGCTCGCCGTTGCGAACACATATGGTAAATTTTGAGAACATCTTTTTGGAGGTCGATGATATGCGGCATATGGCAAGACCAGAGTTCGAAGCTTATGAAAAGCGAGTCGAGACGGCGTTGTTCCACGCCGAGCGCTCGATGCTGCCGCACGACCGTCGGGACTTCGAGAAAATCGCTCAGGCCGCGCGCGATCACGTCAATATTCGACGTGAACTGCTCGAATTGACGGAGCAAAGGGCAGCAATCGATAGGGAAGGGACGCTACGTCCTGGCCAGGACCGAGTGGATTATCAACCTGAAAGCCAAGGCCAAAGCGACGACATCGAGCGTCGCGGGGTTGAAGATCGTATAGCTGCGACAGCGCCCGTCGAGAAAGAGGGGTCACGAGAGGTTGGGCGTGCAGCCGAAGTCGAGCAGGTTTTCAGTCGGACCCGGACCGAGAGGGTGCAATCCCATTCGGGACCGAGCAGAACGCCTGATGCTGATACATCGAGCAATGCCGTCCACCGTGAGGGAGCGGAGATTTATATGGAACTAGGAGATACCCTCCGGGCTGCGGACCGCGCGCGACCCGGAGAGTGGCCGGCTAACTCCAGTGAGCCACTACAGCCACGGCCGAAGCGGGACAGCATTGCACATGACAGCCCAGAAGCCGGCCGGCGTGATCGACCGCCGGGCCAGGAAAACAGCGATGCGCTCGGCAAGGCTCGGGACAGTACCGTCGGCGACATCCCACCAGGAGATTCCGCAAAGCAGCGCATCCAACGAGTGGATGAGCTCAAACGTCAATCTGACCAGTACCACAAAGACGAAGAGGAAAGGGAATAACGAGAGTTTATCTAAGCTACGATTAGAAGGCGCTGAAATTCTCCGGCAACCTCCTGGAGGTATATGTCGAGGCGGCGGCGAACGGCGTGGTAGACACCCATGATCCGATGCTACATCATCGAGAAAGCGCGGTGTATGCGTTTGAACTAGAGCGAGCGCGTAGTTTGCCGACGACCTTCGAGATGTGCCCGGGGCTAAGGATGCGTTGGTAGGCCTTGTTGCCATCGGTGAAGATGGTGGTACCGACAGCGCTGTTGCGAGGGACAAGAGGATCGAAGAATTCGGTGCCGTTGCAGCGGATCGGCTCAAGTCCGATGCGGCCCGATTTGCCGTCGTCGCGCCTTTCCAGCGCTCTACAACGTTGAGTTTGCCATGGGGGCTGCGGCCCTTTCTGCCGCCAACAGGCTCTTCCTCCGTTCGGAAGTGATACTCGTTTCTTCGATCTCAATGTCTTTTCGTGGTCGCGCTTCGCGCCGTCGGGATCGACCATGAATGATGGAGCTTTGTTGATATGGCATCCTGACTTGGACACTGGGATGCAATTCGGTAGGATGGTAGAAAATTGGCTAATTAGTGGAATGGAGTATCTCCACATAAACCTGAACGTGAAAGACCTGAAGCGCACCGCCTTGCTCAGGCGATCGCCCATGCGACTGGGCAGAGTATGAGCCGTGTCGTGACCGATGCGCTGCGTAAACGGTATGAGCAGATTGAAAATCAGAGAGGCAGGGCTTCTGTTGAAGAAATTCTTGCGATCGCCGACAGGGCCGCGGCCCATCTCAAGCGACCTTATGCCGATCACTCCGAGCTTCATTATGGGGAGGACGGCCTGCCGAAATGATTATCGACATGCTTGAGCATTTCGAGGTCTTTACATCGATCACTTTTCCATGAGGCGAGAGTGAGTGCTGGATGCTCAGGTTGTCCAGGAGATAACGAGAAACAACATGATACTTGCAACCACGATGCCCATGCTTACGCCCTGAATGAGCTTGAGGCGCCGACTCTGTTTTCCGTCCCAATCATAGGACATTGGAAAGTACCCTTTTAGCTGCGGGCCTTTCGGAAGGGGTTTGGTTCATTCGTACAAATCCTGCGCATACATGTCCGCGGCGACATCTGATCTCAGCAACGAGCTGTTCGTGCTGCGCGATGTCGGGCGACAGTGTGAGGGCGAAGCGCACTGCTTGCGCCCCGGCCTGAATTGGAAATCTGGCGAGAGCATGAGCAGTTTCCCCGATAGCGCCATCTTGCAGCCAATTACTGCCCGTTCCTGCTTTGCTCGGTTCTTGACAGGCCATTCATTCGAAAGGCAGCGCGCCACTCCCGTGGTGCTCCGAATATTTTGGACGGGGATGGTTTCGCGTGCCCAAAGCTCAATCGTCGCGGTCCTGTTCCGCGTGGAATTGCCCAATTTCCTCGAACGCTCACTGAAAATAGCCTGGGCCATAAGACCGCTCCAGTCGCCGGGCTTGTGGTTCACACGCCATCGGTGGAATTTGCGTTTTGTTGCGCAACCTGCCGCACCACGGTGTTGACTGTCTCGATGAGCCACCGCTGGCGTTCCTGCATGATGCCTTCGGCAACCATTAAGACGGGGTCTTCCTGGCCCTTAGATAAATGTCTTGCGGTCACCGACCATGCTGTTTGAAGCACGTCATCTGGATACATGAAATCTCCTACAATATGACGTGATCTTGTCATGCGACACTTGGTTGAACCTTGCGTCTGTAGGACCAGCCGCCAACATAAGCATGAGCTTTTCGTGACAGTTCGCGACCAGACCCCGCTCGGCGTCGCGCGTGTCACTGCCACTTCTCCGGGCCGGGACAAAGGCCGCCAGCATCTCCGCCATACACAAAGCGTACCGTTGGTCGGACATCGGTCATAACGAAGTCATTCATCGCGACGGTTGGGCTGAAGGGGACGGGGAAAGATGGTGATCGCCGCCCATGTCGCCGGTTTCAATTCGATATAGTACGGCTTGTCTATGGTCTGCGGCGTCGATGCCGAGCGGGGTCCGGATTCCAACTCGTTTAAGGGCGCGCAGATCCGTGCGCTCGAAAAGCGCACGAACGAATCTACAGCCGAGTTCCCGATATCGAATGGCGCGGTCATCGCACCCGTTGCCAGACAGCGACGGCAAGGGCGGGATCGCGCCGTTCGAGCACATGCAGCTCTGACCCTGCTTTAATGTCGTTTCGTGGGCGGAAGCGAAGGGCCGGCCGGCGGTTGATATGAAGGACACGTGCAACCGTGTGGCGCTTGAGCCGCACGATGCACGGTGCAGGAAGGGCGTGCACTACATAATGCCGACTTGCAGCGTTAGTTGGTGCGGGTCGGCTACGTCACCGGGCTCATTGGCCGCATGTCGGTAGCAATGACACGTTGAGCCGTCGGCGCATTCCAGATGGCCCCGGATTGCCGAAGACGAGTGATCTAGACCGAGTCACCGTTGCGCGCCTGAAAAACGCATTGAGTAACCCGCCGCGTTATCAATTTCAGGAATGGAACATTTTCTCAAACAGGAACTGAGTGTCACCGTCATCATCGTGCAGGTGGCAGGCTCCGGCCACTTCCACAGTTGTGAAAATTTCGTTAATTCGATCTTCGTTATCCGTCACCAGCATCAGAGCGTCACGAACAGCCGCCGCCGAAAGCACTATCGGTTCTCGTACCATCTCGCCATCAAGCCAGGTGCTCATTCGAATCGTCGCCAGCATTTTTCACCCCCTCTCATTCGCCACTATCTCGCGAGCCCGAAAAATCGGCCATCGCGAACATTCGCTATTTCTAAATCAGCAAAGAGGGAAATTTCCATGCGGACTCGGCTCCAAATGGAAGCGGCTTCTCTGTCCTGGCCGAACGCAAATCAAGAGACGCCTATGATCTTAAAACCCGTGGCGCCCCCGATGAGGGATGCAAAGGCTGCTGGCACGCTCTGCGAACTGCTGTTCGGTGGCCTTGGCGGTTACCACGCGGGGTGAACCGCGCCTGGATTGCCGGAGACCAGACGTCATGGGTTGGAGACTTGGGCTATCAGTCCATGATGCGCATTACCGCGAATCCGTCATCGTCCAAGATCCACTCGAAGCCTGGGATAACGAAGGATTCTCTCAACTCCGAGAGTGCTGGGCGGCTGTGCCTCTTAACCCGCCATTGAAGTTGACGACGTTGTTGTCATGTTCAGGAGCCACTTCGATCCGCCGCATTGAATTTACGGCGCTGATCAGCAGGTTTTCGTTGTCGTCTGTCATCGTTTCACGAAATGCCGCCGAGATCTGGTACCGCGGGCCCGGATCATCCGGCGGCGCCGATCGGTTGCGCTGTTACTTTTGAATCTTAACGCCGCTTGGCCAGATTCCTGCGTCCTTCAAGCGCCTTATTCTCGCGAGACGTTCGATGTGAGCGCGGCTCCCGTCGTCTTCGCGGGCTGGGATATATCTAACTGGCTCGCCATCGTCGTCACGGTCCAGGCCGTCGTCTCGTCCCCACCGTAGCCGAGCATATTTACTTGATATTCGGGTTGCGCGACGACAGTTCAACCCGCTGTTTAAAAATAGCTTTCCTATCATCTTGAGCATTCCGTCAACCTTAGCTTATTCGAGGTGCTCGATCGCAAGCTTCCATGCTTGAGCATTGCTCGGAGTAGACATCGATAATCTCCTTCATGAGGCGAAGCAGGATGGCGAGGATGACGGACAGCACGGCACTTATCACAACGATGACCATGCCGACAAAAAAACCCGAGGGCTGGCCTCGGGTTTTCATCAAGCCGCAAACGCAGTTAAGCCGCCTGCATCTCCCGCTTAGCTGCCCTGGAAAGGAAGCCAGACCTCGTAAGTCCGTTGGCTTCCGCGAAAGCGTCGATTTGCTGCAGCACGTCTTCTGGCAGGGTAACGTTTACTCTAACCGCCTTCTGAGTCTCGGTCTTTAACGCGACGAGGATCGCCACTCCGTCCCTGTTGTCTGGATCGGCCATTACCGCCTCAAGGGTTGAGGGTTCCGGAATGGCTTCATAATCCTCCACCAAGCCTTCGATATGCAAGGCAAGGGCTTCCTCAGCCATAGCCCTTGCATCATCGAGATCAGTGCCAGCCGTTACGACGCCTGGAAAATCAGGAAAGGACACGCCGTAATCGCTACCAGCGTCCTTATGGATCAGTCCGATATAGTTGCGCATTGGGGTCTACCTCAGTTTCAAGCCGGATTGCTTTTCGATGCTTTTGACAGTGCCGACCGGTAAATCTCTTTTGGGGTGAGGGACGGTGACGCGACCCTGTTTCGTCGGGTGCTTGAACTGAACGTGGCTGCCTTTGCGGGCAACTTCGTACCATCCGTCCTTCGTTAGTTCAGAGATTATGTCGCCACTCTTCATAACCATCTATATACACACTCGTGTGTATTAAATCAACAGTCCGTTGAAATACGCGACGGACTTTCATCCAACATCACCAGGAGATACCCAATGAACGTCACCACGTTCTTTGCATACGTGCGCCGTGCACCCTTCGGCGGCCGGCTGACCCAAGCCCAGATTGACGGCATGAATGCGATCCTGGCTGAATGGGATACGGCATCAGTCAGCAAGCCCTATGTCTGCAGGGTCGGGAACAGTCACCCTCAAGATGTCCGCAACGCTTGGCCTGCTGCCTCCAGGAACTCGCTCTTTCAAAAGCTTGTCATTTATCAGGTCGCGAAGCCGCTTGGCGGTCGACCTCATTCGGGCTTCCATCATTTCGATCCGTGCGTCCAACACAGGGGCATCAAGTTGTACCGGATGCGACAGTTCCTCGTCCTTTCGCGGTCGCTCCAGCGGGAGCGAAAGTGCAGCATCGGCCGGTTCGTTTCCTGAAATCGCGGGGGGCGATGCGGTTTGCCCGGCATTGTCCAACGGTTGCTCAGCGCTCACGATCGGGCCGTCAAGTACCGGCACGGGCAAACGTGTGATAAAGTCTGCGTCGGGTACGTCAGGTTGGTTTGCAAGCGCGAAATTAGCGGCTTCCGCCAACGAAGCGACCTCGTGGAACCTTAGCTTGCCCGCAAAAATCGGTCTTTGACCCTCGACAAGAAGTATCGAGCGGTCTTCCGGCAGTTGCCGGACCTCCTGCGGCATCAGGAGATCGCGCTCGCGGATCTGCTCCACTTTCGTCCGCCTCGAAAGGCCTATCAGTTCGAGCGTCCGCGTCTCCGATGTGTATCGGATCGTTTTTTTGCCGAGCGCGCGCGAGGCATATTCGGCGGTCGCCTGGTCATTGGCACCAAGGATCAGTTGAAGGCCACAATTTCCAAGAAGCGAATGCCTGGAGGTCTCGCCGTAGATCTCGTCGATGTTTTTCAGATCCTGGATCACGAACGCAATCTTGATGTTGTAGCCCGCGACATAAGGCAGCTTGTTCATGACCTCGTCCATCTTCTTCAACTGTCTGAACTCGTCCAGCAGGAAGTAGGCGGGAAGGGCGCCCGGGTCGAAATTTCGTGTCAGCAGATCCATACTCTGCTGCACGAACAATGTCAGAAGCGGGCGAAGGATGGTGACATCGCTGATGTTGGGGGCGAGATAGATCGACACCGGACGCCGGCGCATGGAAGCCAGGTCGATATCGGTGACATCGGTCGCGGCTATGACGCGCTCATTGCGAAATGGCTGCATTGCCTTTTGGATGTCGAGCAGTGCCGATCGTGCGGCTCGCTCGTTCAGCGAGATATAGGCGTTGAAGCTGTCGGTCGTGAAACGCGACAGGTCTGGCTCCTTTTCCTTGATCAGTTTCATCAAGACCTGGAGATCGACGCCGGCATTGAAGATGCCGTTCACCTCACCGAGATTGCGCCGGTTCTTGTAGCATCGGCTTTCCAGGACATAGCTGATGAGACCGGCGATCACCTGCTGTGCCGTCCCCTGCCAGACCGCATTGTCCGATCCTACGCTCTCGGGCACAAGAATACTGGCCATATTCTGGATATCGATCGTTCGGCTGCCGCGATCCTGCCGGACAAAATCCAGTGGGTTCCACCGATGGGTTTTTTGCGCGCCCGGTGAAAAAAGGAAGACCTGATGACCGTTCGCCTTTCGGTAGCCAGCCGTGTGCTGGAAAATTTCGCCCTTCAAGTCCGTCACGATCATGGAGCCCGGAAACGTCAATGCGTTTGGAATCACATAACCAACACCCTTGCCCGATCGCGTCGGGCCAATGACGAGGTGATGGCGATCATCCTGGCGACGCAGGATATGGCGCCCTATTCTTCCAAACATCTGTCCGTCCTTGCCGAACCATTTTCCGCGGCGCAGACAAGCAGCATCCTGGAATGCCGCGTTTCCCAAAGGGGTCGAAGGGCGTCGCAGGCCAAAGACCGCGGCTAAGATCCCCATTGTCACAGCGGGGCCGAGTGCGCCCAGAGCGGCGATTTGCAACGAAGCGCTACCTGGATAGGTCAGGAGTTGCTGGATCGGTGCCAACGGATTGGCTGTCGCCATCAAATGAAGAATCCTGCCGTCCTTGTATAAGAGCTGCAGGATCAACGCATAACCGACCATCCACACGGCGATGGCAATCACCACGCAAAAGATGAGGTAGCCGGCAACAAATGTCCTGCTCATGTGGCATGCCGGGCAAAGTAGATTTCGGAGACCCCGCGACGGCCACCTTCCCGGCGCAGCTGGATGACGACCGGTATCACCATCTGGATATACGACATGAGGTCCCGTTTCGAATACCCGGACGACATCCCGGCCTGTTGCATCATCATCGCGAGCTGTTCATAGGCACCGAGCGGGGTGTCGGCGTGTACTGTCGACATGCTGCCCGGATGGCCGGTATTGATTGCTCGCAAGAATGCAAACGCTTCTGACCCCCTGATTTCGCCGACGAACAGCCGGTCCGGTCGCATTCGCAGCGACGCCTCGAGCAGTGACTGGATGGTGACCTGCGCCGTTCCTTGATCACCCCGCGATGCCAGAAGATGGACGGTGTTTTTCTGTGGTGGAAACAGCTCTCGCGTATCCTCCAATGTGAAAATGCGCTCGAACGGGTCGATCGACTTCAGACAGGCATTGAGAAACGTGGTTTTGCCGGTCGACGTACCGCCGCTAATCAGGATAGAGATGCGTTGGCGGATGGCCGTGTGGATGAAGTCATAAATGCGCTCGGCCTTGAGGTGTTCGATCAGCGCTCGTTCTGCCGCGCTCAGCCCACCCACCGCGACCGACACCTTGTCCAATGCTCCGTTGTCGCGATACGCCTCGAGCGTAAAATCGCTCGTGACCTGCTTGCGGATCGAAATGGCACCGCCATCGGCTGCTGCGGGCGGAAGAACGATTTGGATGCGTTCGCCGGACGGGAGGGCGGCACTGAGGATGGGATTGGCGCGACTGATGAATTGATGTGTCGCGCCGGCGACCCGTTCGCCGATGTTTTCGATTTCGAGCGCAGTCAAAGCCGGCACTTCATGGTGCTCCATCCGGTCTGCGCCAAGACGCTCAACATAAATATGGCCGGGGCGATTGACTGAAATTTCGACGATGTCGCGATCGCACAGAAACGGCTGCAGCGGGTCGAGCGCGCGCTGCAGGAAGTAATCCGAACTTTTGTCAGCGGCTTTGAGTTTGGCGAAGACCTCGTTCATGCCTGATCTCCCTCAGCGCTTCTTCGACCGGATCCGGATACATGGCTGAAAAATCGAGATCCTGGCGGACGTAGACGAAAATGCGTTCGCCTTGGTGAACGCTGATCGTCGGTGGAATTTTAAGGCTCTCGCCCAGCGCCTGGTTGGCCATATCGGAGAAGGTCCGGGCGATCGTATCGCGCGCCAGCTCAGACGCCCTGTCGGAATTTGTTTCTCCGTTGGTGCCGCTTGACCCGCTGTCGCCGCCTCCATAGCCGGTCAGATAGGATGATCCCGCGCCGACGATGGAGAGCAGGATTGCGGATCCAAAACGCTCGCGCCATTTGTTGTCAACCATGCCTGTGAGGCCGGATCGCCCGAGGCTGTCGGTACCGATGCTGTTTAATCGCACCGACACGCCGTCATTGCGCAGCAATCTCGTCCAGATGACGAATATTCGTTTTTGTCCCCGCATTATGTCAGATTGATATTCACCGATCAGCCGCGAACCGGTCGGGATGAGCACACGGCGTCCGTCGAACGAATAGACGTCTCGAGATGTGATGGCGCGCACCTGTCCGGGAAGGTCGCTATTAATCGCGGTCTCAAGGATCCCGGGGATGAGTGTGCCCTCGGGGATCATTGCGTCGATACGTTCAATCAGACGGGCTTTCGCGGACCGGTCTCCCATGACCGACGCGGTTGCGAGAAACTTACTGTTGCGATCATCGCCAGCGACGATCGGGCCTTCTTCTCCGCCGGCACCCAGCAATCCCTGGCCACTGTCAGCATTTCCGGTATCGATCACCACCTGCTTCGACAGGAAACGCGTCGGAAACGCATCCGTCTGTTCTGCCGGAACCGGAAATGTCGCACCGGCGTCGTCGACGATCTCCGGTGGAGGCGGAACCTCGAACTGTGTGGTATCGGGCACCTCGTCATTTTCGTCCTTAGCGGGAGGATCGGGAAGCGTGATGACCGGGTCGGGTGCCTTTTCTGGCCGTTTGTCGTCGGAGCGTAGAAAAGACGGCGGCCTGAATGTGGTGGTCGTGAACTCCTCGTCGGCCCCCATGTTTTCCGGTGCGCGTTCCTGTGGCGAAAAGACGACGACATAGGCGAAAGCGACAGCGCCAACGATAAGGACGGTGCCACCCAGCAGCTGTTTGCGCCGGGCTCGCTCGTCCTTGACCAGAGCCTCGTCGCCGGCGAGCATCGCTTCCAGTTCTGGAGACCGTTGCATCAGTTTCCACTCCTCGCGCGCGTCGTTGCGATTTGATCACGGCTCGGAGCCATAACGCCGGGGTCGGCCGCCCCAAAATCCGGTTTCTCCAAGTTGAAAATGCAGGTCCAACTGTCGCCGTCACGAAGTGTGAATTGCGTCGCGGTGCCATCGACGACGATATAGTCTCCTTCTCGACGGAAATTGCGGAGCGTCTCGGAAAAATCGATGTTTACGGCAAAAATGGCCGGCACAGCGCGGCCAAACTTGAAGAATGTCTTGTGGCCGTCGTCGAAGACCATTGTCGGCTTAAGCCTGCCGTCCCCGGAGAAGGAGTAGTCGATATTGATGTTGGCCTTGTCGATGCTGGCAATGTTGGGATGAGCAGCACGAGCCTCCGCTTTCTTTCGCAAGGAGGCGTTGAGATCATTCTCGGGATAGATAAATCGGATACCGAAAACCTGTTTGCCGTCCTTTGGTGCATAATCATTGAGCTCGAGATAATAAATGCGTTTGTTCGTCACGACATTCATGTTGGTGGAGACGTTCTTGGCCCTAGGTTCTGTTGACAAAGTAGGGTAGCCAAATCTTTGCGGCAGCCAACGCGAGGAAGGCTTCAAAGGAAGCTCTGGTCTTATCGTATCTGGTGGCGATC
>NZ_LMFA01000009.1 GCF_001426565.1 Rhizobium sp. Root482
TGCTCGACAACCATTCGAACGGCGCGGGCGCGGACTTCAGGAGAAAACTTGTTTGTCGTCTTGCTTGTCATAGACCCTACTTCTCGCGAGTTGGGGTCCCCGGCAAACCCGGTGCAGTTCAAACCGCGGCGTCATCACTCCGGCGCTTCTGGGCGGGCGAAAGGACTCCATAATCGCACAGATCATCCAAGTGCAGGTGATGAACCTGGGTGAGTTCAACATTGCCGCCGCGATGGGCTAGATTCTCATGGTTGTCACCATTCTCCTTCTGCTGGTTTATGGGCGGTTCTTCAGTCTCAACACCCTTTTCGGGAGCAGCGCAAGATGAATAGAAACTCGCTGAATGTCTCGTGGGTCCTGCTATATTTCTATGCAGGCATCGCCGTCATCTTCACGTTGCTGCCGGTGTTGATGATATTTTCCTTCGCATTCAATTCCGCCCCATATCTTGCATTTCCACCGCAAGGTTTTTCCGTGCAATGGTTTGCCGCGTTCTTCCAGGAGCCGACATGGATCAAGGCCGCCGTCAGGAGCCTTGAGATCGCCGTGGCGACGACAATTGTGTCAGTGATATGCGGAACGCTGGCTGCCTTTGCTGCCGTGCGAAAGAAGATGCGGTACGGCAATACAATCTCTATTTTTCTGCTGTTTCCGATGATCGGACCGCACATCACCTTTGCCATCGGCATATTCGGAATATTCTCTCGCCTGAATCTTACCGGGACGACCATCGGCCTCGTGCTGGCGCATAGCGCGATGGCCGTTCCATTCGTCTATATCAATGTCGCCTCACGTCTTTCGACTTTCGATGCATCGCTGGAGCGGGCGGCCCAAAGTCTCGGAGCCTCGCAGGTGCAGTGTTTCCTGCGCATTACCGCGCCCATTATTGCTCCGGCGATCATTGCGGGCGGTGTTTTCGCATTCATTATCTCCTGGGATGAATTCATCATCACTTATCTCGTCGCTGATTTCAGCACGCAGACTTTGCCTTTGCGGTTCTTCTCCGGAATCCAGTACGGCGTCGATGTTACGGCCGCCGCCGCTGCGGTGCTGGTTCTCTTCGCCCTGGCCCGGGGCATCGCCCTGTATCGCCTCACCACCATCTGGATCATCCGGGGCAAGCGGGGTTAGGCGATGACGCAATTTCAATCCTGAAGTCCATGCCCGTTTCTTAATATTGAGAACGGCCCAGAAACAAATCCGTGAAGAATTTCTTGCCAGGATAACACCTGGAACAAGAAGGGCGTCTTCACGATACAATAAAACCCATAGGAAGGTTGATAAGGTATCATGAGTGCAGATAATAACGTTCAGACGGTCCTCAATTCGATAGACGTGATTTTCAACAAGGGGCAATTTGATAGAATCCCTGAGTTCTATTCGCCCGAGTTCCGGACGCATCAGGGTGGCTACGGATTGATGTTGTGGGAGCCCGGCTGGGACGGGCTGCACAAGCACGTAGCGGAAATCAGGAAGATGTGGCCTGATTACCATGAGGAAGTCGAACTCATCTTCGGCGCGGGCGAACTTGTCACGGTTCGGATGAATCTCACCGACACCAGTCTGGGAGACGGGGCGCTGCCGCATACCGACAAGTCATTCAAGGTGAAGGACATGATGATCTGCCGCGTCGTCGATAACAGGCTGGTCGAACAATGGGGACTGACCGACAATTATTCCAGGTTGATTCAGCTGGGTTATATCAACCCGGTCGTATAGGCACGAAACAGACCGGCAGTGCGGCATGTCCTGCCGCGCTGCCGTGGCCGGTCACGCGAAAAACTGGCCCGGTTTGCCGCGGTGAAGGCATCGCCATCATCCTCTGTCTGCAAGGCGCCGACGAGAACAATCCGCATATCTGTACCGGGCTTTTGAACATTTTCACCGTCTATCGAGGTCAAGATCATGAAGTTGAATCATTTCTCCAACCGGGTCGAAGACACATATTTCGACATCGTCGTTGAAATGCTGAAAACTGAGCTAGGATTTATTGAACTTCGCCGCACCGAACGATCCATCTGGATGCGACAGGCTGGCGCCAATGTCGATCTCCAATTCTCACGCAGCGAAGTCGTCAACCGCGACGCGGACAAGCGAGGATCGCAGGTGGCGTTCCTGAGCGAAGCACCACGCGCCGATCTGGAACGGCTCGTGGCTTGGTTACGTGGCAAGGGACTGGACGCGACAGTGGGACAGTGGTCGGACAAGGAATTCTTCCTTGATGTTCCAGCAGCCTTCATCGATTTCGTGATAGAGGCGATAACGCCCGATATCGCGGATTACGACATTTCCACCCGGGACAAGGCGAGTGCGCATCCATCTCGACCGCAAAATTAAAATACACCTATTTAGTAGACAATCCCTCCGTTTTCGCTAGCCTTGCCGCCAACCATGCAAGCTGGAGGGCACGATGCTCGATCTGATCGACCGCAAGATCATTGCTGAACTGCAACGCGATGCGACCTTGTCAGTGGCCCATATCAGCGAACGCGTGGGCCTTTCCCCAACACCTTGCTGGAAGAGAATTCAGAAGCTCGAGCAGGCAGGTGTCATTCTCGGGCGGGTTGCATTGGTCGCTCCAGAAGAGGTCGGTTTCGGACTGACCGTTTTCGTATCGATCGAGGTAGGGGACCACACGCCTGAATGGCGGACGAGTTTTACGCAGGCAATCGAGACCCTCCCGGAGGTCATGGAAGTCTACAGAATGGCAGGCGAAATCGACTATATGCTGAGGGTTGCTGTCGCGGACATGGCTGTCTACGACGCCTTTTACCAGCGATTGACTGAACTTGTCCGCTTGAAGAATGTGACCTCCCACTTCGCCATGGAGAGGATCAAGAGTTCTACCGCCTACCCCGTCGATACGACGACGCGGTAGATAAGATTCACGGTTGCACGAAAGAGGTGCCGTTCAAATCCATGAAGCGAGAGCAACGCAGGGCGGCGCCTGCCGCGACGACCGCCGCCTGATGGCGGTTTGGCGCGGATCGGCTTCTTGAACCTGGGCCCTGAACATCGATCAGCGCCATGCCTTCGATCGTGATGAAAGGCTGGGCGCGTGGCCAAATTGATATCAGGGCCAGATCTTTTCGTATCCGCCATTGCGACATTCCGTGAGCCGGCAGGGTAGGCCAACTGTCCTCTTCTGTCCCCATTGCGCGCTAAATCTCTTCTCTTTTTTGCCTCAACTATGAAATGGACGCCGGAGGTACGTCGCCATTAGTCTACAAAAACAGTGGATTTAATGGAGACGCCAATGCCCAGTTTCAACATCCTCGGCCTAGCCGGCAGTTTCAGCCTACCCTCCCGCACACGCCGTCTCGTCGAAGAAGCGGTTGACCGGACTGTAGCTCGCTATGGTGGACACTCCAGGGTCATCGACCTTTCGCAACTGGGCTCCGATATTGCCGGAGCGCGCCACATCGAGGATCTCACCGGTTCGGCCCGCGACATGATCGACCTTATCGTCGAGGCCGATGCGCTCGTCGTGGCGAGTCCCGTCTACAAGGGAAGCTATCCGGGCCTCTTCAAGCATCTCTTCGACCTGATAGAACCCACCGCGCTTGCGGAAAAACCCGTGCTGCTTGCCGCGACCGGAGGCGGAGACAAACACGCCCTGGTCATCGAGCATCACCTGCGTCCGCTCTTTGCGTTCTTCGAGGCCCAGACACTTGCCACCGGCGTTTATGCCGCCGAGCGGGATTTCACCGATGGCCAGATCACGTCGCCCGGCCTGATCGCCA
Source organism: Rhizobium sp. Root482 (assembly GCF_001426565.1). Lineage (GTDB taxonomy): Bacteria > Pseudomonadota > Alphaproteobacteria > Rhizobiales > Rhizobiaceae > Pararhizobium. The sequence goes on from NZ_LMFA01000009.1 coordinate 3,744, forward strand.
GACTGGATCGCGCTGTGGCGCAATTCGAACCATATCTGCAGCAGGACAGCCGGAGCCTGCCCTTCGCCGCGCGGATCGATCGCTGGCGAGGCACATTGGACGCTATCGCCGCCATTGCCTGACCCACCCTTCGATCTCACGAGGAGAATTCACAAATGTCCCGACAGATCAAACTTGGAGCCTTCCTGCCCGGCGGTGGCCAGCACATCGCTTCATGGCGTCACCCAGACCAGCCGGCCGAAGGCGCGACCAGCTTCGAGTTTCACAAGCAACTCGCACTGACCGCCGAACGCGGCCTCTTCGACGCTTACTTCCTTGCAGACGGACTTGCCGTCTCCTTCGGTGGCAGCACCGAAGGCGGCAGCGCCAAGGTGGCCGGGCTGGAGCCCGTCACGCTTTTCTCCGCGCTTGCACCGCTTACCTCCCATATCGGCTTCATCGCGACGGCCTCCACCACCTACGAAGAGCCCTACAATCTTGCCCGAAAATTCGCGTCGCTCGACCTCATTTCCAACGGGCGAGCGGGCTGGAACGTGGTAACCACCGCGACGGAAGCTGCGGCCCACAACTTCAGCCTCGACCAGCAGCATCCGCATGCCTTCCGATATGCCCGCGCCAAGGAGCATGTCGATGTCGTCAAGAAGCTCTGGGACAGCTTCGAGGACGACGCCTTCATCCGCGACAAGGATACCGGCACATTCTTCGACCCCGAGAAACTGCACGTCACCGACCACCGGGGCGAACATTTCAAGGTCAAGGGACCTCTGAACGTTCCCCGATCTCCGCAGGGCCATCCGGTCATTGTGCAGGCCGGTCAATCCGAAGACGGCCGTGGCCTTGCGGCCGCAACCGCGGAAGTCATCTTCACCGCTCATCAGCGGCTCGATACGGCACAGGAATTTTATCGTGACATCAAATCACGAGCACAGGGTCTCGGGCGCGACCCCCGCCATATTCTCGTCATGCCTGGCGTATCGCCCTTCGTCGGCAGGACGGAAGACGAGGCGCGCGAAAAATATGAGCGTCTTACCAGCCTGATCCTCGAGGAGGATGGGATCGCTCTGCTGAATGGCCTGACCGGTGGCACGCTCGACCTGAAGGGCTATGACCTCGACGGCCCCCTTCCCCCGGCACCGCCCACGGAAGGCATGAAGAGCCGCCAGGCCCTCATCCGTCAGATCGCCGACGAGAACAACTTCACCATCCGCCAGCTCTATCAGTGGGTGGCCTCCGCTCGCGGCCATTTTACAGTGGTCGGCTCGGCTGCGCAGGTCGCCGATACGCTGCAGGAATGGTTTGAAAATGAAGGCGCGGATGGTTTCAACATCCTGCCGCCCTGGCTTCCTACCGCCCTGGACGACTTCATCGAACTCGTCATCCCGGAATTACAGCGCCGCGGGCTGTTCCGCACCGCATACGAGGGCCGCACTCTTCGGGAGAACCTTGGCCTTCCCTATCCCGAAAATCGCTGGGCAGGCGCCCGAAACGCCGTTCAAGCAGCCGAATGACTGGTGAACGGAGAGGAACCACAATGGCTATCGTCCAATCGGAACAACGCGATGCGTATCGCAGAGTGCAATACGAACCCTCCGTCTCCGCCGCCCTTGCCGGGAAAACCGTCAAAAGCCTGACCCGGTTCGGAAGTCGCTATGGAGTGCTCATCGCCTTTCTGATCCTGTGGCAGATTGCGAGCCGGCTGGGCTGGTTGAGCCCGGCCGTCTTCCCGCCACTCGATGCGATACTGACCGCCCTCTGGAATGGCCTTGCCGGCGGCGGCTTGCTGGACGACATCGCCATCAGCCTGCAGCGCGCCGGGATCGCATTCTCGGCAGCCGTGCTCGTCGGTATCCCGCTCGGGCTGTTCATGGGGCAAGTGAAGGCGGTCGAGCGAAGCCTCGATCCGATCCTTCAGTTGTTCCGGCAGACATCGGCCCTGGCGCTCTATCCGGTCTTCATTCTTCTGCTGGGCCTCGGCGAAGCCTCCAAGGTGTTCGTCATCTTCTGGGCCACCCTGTTTCCAACACTTCTGGCCACGATCGGAGGCGTAAAACAGGCCGACCCGAAGCTTATCGAGATGGCACGCGTCTATGGAGCGTCGCGACTGTCCATCTTTCGCCGTGTGGTGTTGCCGGGCGCCGTCCCCTCGATCTTCGTCGGTCTGAGGCTCAGCGCCACCACCGCCCTTCTCCTGTTGATCGCCGCCGAGATGATCGGCGCCAATAGCGGCGTCGGTTTCCAGGTCATGAACGCTCAGTACAATTTCCAGATCCCGCTGATGTTCGCCGCGATCCTGTTGCTGGCCATCCTCGGGCTCGGCGCAAACTACATGCTGGAGCGCCTGCAAGGCAGGCTCTGCCGCTGGAACCAACTGAACCGCTGAAGCAATCCCTTCCCCTTCGAAAGGACGCACAATCATGAACATCACGCGCAGACATATCAATCTTCTGGCCATGCACTCCGCTGCCGCGCTTTTCTTCAGCACGGCCCTTCTCAGCGGCGCACAGGCCGCCGAGGAGCCAACCACGATCCGCTTCCTCGCCAGCCATGGCGGTGTTTCGGCCCATGAACTGGCTGTGGAACTGGGTTATTTCGAAGGTACCGACGTTGTTCTCCAGAATATCGGCTATGCAGGCGGCGGCCCTGAATCCCTGTTCGCACTGGCATCCGGCAGCGTCGAACTCGGCAGCGCAGCGACCGCGGCGGTTCTGAACTCGATAGCAGGCGGCAACGACTTCGTTGCGGCCTATCCCAGCAACGGCATCAATGCCGATGTCAAAAGCATCTTTTACGTGCTTGAGGACAGCCCGATCCGCACCATCAAGGACATCGTCGGCAAGACGATAGCGGTAAATACACTTGGCGCGCACCTCGACCACACCGTGCGCGAAGCTCTGCATTCAAACGGCTGGCCGCAAGATTCGACGCGCCTTATCGTGGTACCGGGTCCGCAACTCGAACAGGTCCTGCGTTCGAAGCAGGTTGACGTTTCGGCCTTCGGGTACTGGCAGACCACTTTTGAAGGCGCGGCGCGCAAGGTCGGCGGCCTGCGTGCTGTCTTCGACGATACGCAGGTGCTCGGAGAGATCGCGGGCGGTTTCGTCGTCTTGCGGCGCGACTGGATCGAAGACCATCCCCACGCCGCCGAGACTTTCGTCAACGCCTCCGCCAAGGCGCTCGATTTCGCCCGCGAGAACCCGGACAAGACGAAGGAGATACTCGCGCGCGTTCTGAAGGAGCGGGGAGAAAATCCGGAGATCGCACAGTATTTCGCAGGTTTTGGCGTGCGGCCAGGTGGTCGGGCGGTCGACCGCGACCTGCAGTTCTGGATCGACGTCCTTATCCGCGACGGCAAGCTCTCCGAAGGTCAGATCAAGGCGGCCGACATCCTCTATGTGCCCGAAACCGTTGTGAACGGAGGATGATCATGACGCAGACGCATGTTACCAGCCGCGGAGAGGTCTCGATCCGAGACCTCTCCAAGTCCTTCTCTCTCAACGGACGCGCCCTCAAGGTGTTGCGCAACATCGATCTCGATGTGGCAAGCGGTCAGTGCATCGCCATCGTCGGCGCAAGCGGCTCGGGAAAGACGACGCTGCTGCGCATCCTGGCGGGCCTGGAGGCGGCCGACAGTGGCGACGTCCTGATCGACGGGGCTCCGATCCATGGCGTCGGAGCAGAGCGAGCCGTGATCTTCCAGGAGCCGCGTCTTCTGCCTTGGCTGACGGTCATGGAAAACGTCGTCTTCCCGCTCGAAATCCGTAAAATTGCAGGCGATGACAGCATAAAATGCGCGCATCGTTACCTTCGCTTGGTCGGGCTTACCGATTTCGCGGACGCCTATCCCGCTCAGTTGTCCGGCGGCATGGCCCAGCGTGTGGGCATCGCGCGGGCACTTGCGGTACAGCCAGAACTCCTTCTGCTCGACGAACCCCTGGGAGCGCTCGATGCGATGACGAAGATGACGATGCAGGAGGAATTGGCGCGGATATGGGCGGAGGAGCATGTGACGATGGTCCTCGTCACCCACGACCTCGAAGAGGCGATCTATCTGGCCGACAAGGTCGTGATCCTGCCGCGGCAAAAGGGCAGCGCCATTCGCACGGTTGAAGTGGATCTCCCTCGCCCCCGCGATCGCAGCAATCCCGGCTTCGTTTCACTGCGCCAGTCTCTCCTGGCCGAGTTCGGACTGCATTAAGGGTATAGATGCAGCTCGGTGCATCCCGGCATCTCAGGGCAGTCGATGGAATACCTCACCGGCTTGCCCCAAGGACGAAGACGCAATCGCCTCTCCGTGATTGCGTCGATAACTTTTGTCAGTTCATCGTGCTTGTCCCGCCCTGCCCCGAATACCGCTCTGCGCTTCGGCGGCCTGCCGCTCGATCGCGAAGACGCTTCTCGGCGGCCGAAAGACATACGCCAACCGAATGGTTGGCACAACCTTGTGGTTGTATCATGTCACGGCGCCCGCTTGAGCGGCGCTTCATTTCAAAGGGGAAACGTCCATGACGATGAGAAAATACTCGGCGGAAGCGATCGGAACCTTCTGGCTGACATTTGGCGGCTGCGGCAGCGCCGTCATAGCGGCGGGCCTGCCCAATGTCGGGATTGGCTATCTGGGCGTGGCTCTGGCATTCGGCCTGACCGTGGTCACCATGGCCTACGCGATCGGCCACATTTCCGGTTGCCACCTCAATCCGGCAGTCACGCTCGGCCTGGCGGCGGGCGGACGGTTTCCAACAAACCAGATCCTCCCCTATATCGTCGCGCAGGTCATCGGCGGCATTGTCGGCGGCGGCGTCCTCTACCTGATCGCAAGCGGAAAAGCCGGTTTCGACCTCGCAGGCGGGTTTGCCTCCAATGGCTATGGCGAGCATTCGCCAGGAAACTATAGCCTGCTTGCCTGCCTTGTGGCCGAAGTCGTGCTGACCGCGATGTTCCTGTTCATCATCATGGGGGCAACACATGGCAAGGCGCCAGCGGGATTTGCGCCGCTTGCCATTGGACTTGGCCTGACGCTCATCCACCTGATCAGCATCGACGTGACGAATACGTCCGTGAACCCGGCTCGGAGTACGGGCGTCGCGGTGTTCGCGGGCGGCTGGGCAATTCAGCAGTTGTGGCTGTTCTGGGTGGCGCCGATCGCCGGCGGCATCATGGGCGGCTCTCTCTATCGTTGGCTTAGCGCCGAGCCCAGCGGCGAGATCGTCGGGGTCGCGCCGGCCGAGTAGCGAAACAGCCTGACGGGATTGAAGCAGCTTCAAAGTGATTGAGATGCGCGAAAAATTCTCCGACTGGGATGCGGCGTTTAGCCAAGCTCCCGCGCCATCAGGGCCTTTTGACCGCATCTCAACCAATTTGGCTGTTCAGTCTCACCTCTGCGCGCCTACACCGGTGTCAGCGCCCGCCCAAGCGTAAACCACTGCACCACATTATCGACAACGAGTTTGGCAACAGCGGCCCTCGTCGCCCTGGAGGCGGCAGCGATATGAGGAAGAGCCGTCAAGTTGTCTAATTTCAGCAGCTCGGGGGAAACGGCAGGTTCGTTTGCGAACACGTCCAACCCGGCGGCCGCGATGGTTCTGTCCGAAAGTGCCCGGACGAGCGCCTCCTCGTCTACCGTCGAGCCTCTTCCCACATTGATGAACACACCATCAGCACCCAGTGCATCGAAAACGTCCTTCCTCACCGCATGGTCGCTGGAAGGGCCAGCAGGGACGGCCACGATGAGAGTGTCTACGGTCGAGGCAAGCTCGATTAACGATGAACAATATCGATAGGGCACGTCCTCCACCGGAGACCGATTGTGATATGCGATCGGCATGCCAAAGGCTTCGAGCCGTCTTGCAATGGCTCGACCGATCCGGCCGAGACCAAAGATTCCTGCCGTGCGGTTGCGAAGCGTCAGCGGCGACAATGGATAGGCTTGCCCTTGCGCCCAGTGGCCAGAACGAAGCCATGCCTCTGCTTTGGGAAATTCCCTGACCACGTTGATCAACAATCCGATTGTTGCGTCGGCAACCTCGTCAGTAAGGACATCCGGGGTGTTCGTCACCACGATACCCCTGGAAGCGGCATGGGAAATATCGATCCCGTCATACCCCACACCGAACGAGGCAATGAGTTCGAGGTTCGGCAGGCGGTCCATGTCTGTCGAAGCAAAGCTGCCACTACAGGCTACGGCTCTGACACTGGCCGCTTCCGGGGAAGACAGGCCGGCGAGGCCGGCCGCGTCAACCTCGATCAGGTTGAAGTTTCCAGCCAGCCCCACCCTCACAGCCGGGTCCAGCGACGGAAATATGAGGACTGTGGGACGCAAATCAACTGACACGGCAACTCCTCCAGGATCGAAATGGACGGCAACGTTTCTATCGGACCCCAAGCAGATAGAGAGGACCCAGGCTGATCATTGGTAGGTAGGTAATCAGCATCAGGCACAGGAGGATCACGGCAACGAAGGGTATTAGATAAGGAATCATCTTGTGCAGCGAGATCTTCGCAACGGCACAGGCTGCAAAGAGATTGACGCCAAAAGGAGGCGTGATCATGCCCAGTGCAAGATTGGTGATCATGATCATCCCGAAATGCACCGGATCGATGCCATAGCGCTGTGCGACAGGGGCCAGGATTGGCGCGATGACGACGATTGAAGCCGACGTTTCGATGAACATGCCGATCAGAAACAGCAAAACGTTCACCGCAAGAAGGAACGCAAAACCGTTGTCAAACGTCGAAACGATCCATGCGCTGATGGCCGCGGGAACCCCGGCTCTCGTCAGCACGAAGGAAAACAGTCCGGCCATCGAAATGATAAACATGATGATGGCGGAGGAAATGGTCGACCGACGCAGGACGCCGATCAGATCCTGTACCCCCATTTGACGATAAACGAACATACTCACGGCCAAAGCGTAGAATACCGCGATCACCGAGGCTTCCGTGGGCGTAAAGACGCCGCCATAGATCCCGCCGAGAATGATAACCGGCATCGCCAGCGCGAGAAGTGATTTGCGTAGACTTGGGAGGAACTGCTTTCGACGAAATTCGGCTTCCAGCGGTTCATGCTTCAATCGCGACCAGATCACGACGAATATGCCAAGGGCAATCGCGATCAGCAACCCAGGCCCCAGGCCCGCAACAAAAAGGTCCCCCACCGGGGCGCCAGCCGAGACACCATAGAGGATCATCGGAATGGACGGTGGAATGATGACGCCGAGCTCGGCGGAAGTGGCCTGTAACGACGCAGCAAAGCCAACCGGGTAATTTTGCCTGACCATAGCCGGGATAAGGATGGCGCCGATGGCATAGGTCGTGGCGACACTGGAACCGGACACGGCAGCAAAGATCATGCAGACGAGGATGCAGGTCAAAGGCAGGCCGCCGCGTGTCTCGCCGATCAAGCTCTCGACGAGGTCCACGAGGCGCGACGAGATGCCACCGGCCGCCATGATGTTCCCCGCCAGGATGAAGAACGGAATTGCAGCAAGCGGAAACTTGTCGAGGGCGATGAAGGCCTGCTGCGGAACGACGATCAGCGGCAGATTTGAAAAGCCGACAGTGCCGACGACACCCGCGATCCCGATGGCCACGGCGACGGGAACCGAAAGCCCCATGAGGACCACCAGCATAATGATCATTATAGCCAGCATGGCGTATCCTAACCTGCGTTTTCTGTCTGATGGTCGCCTATCTTGCTCGGGTCGAGAACGTTCGCGAGAAGAGCGATGGCTGAGAGGACGGAGCCGACAGGCAAGGCTGCGTAGACCCAGGAGGCGGAGACCCCGAGACCGGCAATAGTCTGGAAGCGCACTCTCCAGACGAGCTCGCAGCCGAACCAGAAAAGGACAATCAGCAACAGTAGAATGGATATCGCAATTAGTGTCCTGAGAAGAACGCGAGCGGTCCCGGTGCTGACGCTGAGTGCCAAATCCACGGAAATCAGCGTACCGGTTCGCATGGCAGCGGCGAGCGTCACATAGGTCATCCAGATCAACGTCGCTTGGATCAGCGGCTCAGACCATGAAGCAGGCGCGTGGAAGACGAAGCGTGCAAGGACTTGAAACAAGCCCACGACTGCGGCGAGTGCCAGGCTTGCAGTGCCAAATGCCACTGCCGCCTGCGTAATTCGGCCTTCCGTTTTAAGGAAGGCCGAGATCAAGCGCGAGCGCGCCTTCATCACTTTGTCTCGCGGATCGCGTCGAGCGTGTCCTGTCCGAACCGCTTTGCGAAATCTGCATAGAGATCATCGAGTTTCGATCGAAACGCTTCTTTGTCGACATCGGTGACGACGGTTACTCCCTCTGACCTCAAAGTGTCGAGCCCGGTTGTCAGGACCGCATCAACTTCCTCGCGATTGCGCACCATTGCGTTCTTTGCAGCCGTTGCGAAGATCTGCTTGTCCTCGTCCGACATCGAGGAATAGACGTTCGGCGAAATCAGCAGGACGAGCGGTGTAAATGCATGATCCGTGAGGCTGAGATATTTCTGCACCTCACCAAACCGGTTATTGATGATTGCACCGACCGGATTTTCCTGGCCATCGACCACTCCCTGTTGGAGAGCAGTATAAACTTCGGGGATTGCCATCGGCGTCGGCAGCACGCCGAGCTCGTTCCACACTGCAATATGAAGGTCGTTCTGCTGCGTGCGGATCTTCAGGCCAACCACGTCGTCGGGTTCTTTGACCGGGCGGACATTGTTGGTCAGTTGCCGAAAGCCCATGCCGCCGAAGGCAAGGCCAACCAGGCCTTTTTCCGGCAGGCTATTGAGCATGTCCTGACCAATAGGCCCGTTGAGCACCGCTTCGGCATGATCAAAGTCACGAAAAAGGAATGGAATATCGAAAAGCGCAAATTCCGGAGCGAAGTTGACGACGATCGAGGTGCTGACAACCGTCATGTCCACGGTTCCAAGCTGAACCCCTTCGATGACGTCGCGGTCACCCCCAAGCGCGCCTCCGCCTTGCAGACGGACTGCGACGCGCCCATTTGTCTTTTCCGCAATCTCTTGCGCAAATTGCCCCATGGCGATCGCTTCAGGGGCATTCGTTCCTCCGACGAAGCCGAGGTTGAGCGTGGTTTCCGGTTCGGCAAACACAGGACCGGCAAAGCCCGCGAATGCGAGGCACGCAGCAAGTAAATGTCGTTTCATGTCTTTCTCCTCCTCAAATTCTGGAGCGGAAACTAAAGCTCCAGCACCCAGTGATCCGTCACAAAATCGGCCAGCCGGCTGATATCGATGTCCACTCCAAGTCCAGGCCCATCGGGTATCGAAAGATTGCCCTTCGCATCGGGCTTAGGATCGTAGATCAGCGATCGAAGCGGGTTGAAACTCATGTCGTATTCAAAAAGCGGGAACGGCAGTCGCCCCTGCCGCGAACTCAGAACCGCAGTGAACTGAAGCGATGCGAGAAAATTGATGCAGGAGCCCCACACATGAGGTGCGACCGGAACCTCGAAAGCGTCCGCCAATCCGGCGATCCGCATCCCTTCGGTAAGCCCTCCGCACAGCGCCAGATCGGGCTGTATTACATCAAGCGAACCGTCTGACAGGATATCGCGGAAAGCTTGGACGCCGCAGAAGGACTCCCCACCCGCCAGCGGCACGGGCAGCAGTTCGGAGAGCCGCTTGTAGGCTGGAAGATTGTCGTGCGAAACCGGCTCTTCGAGCCAGCCTAGATCTGCATCCTTCGCCTCATGGGCAAGCGTGACGGCATCGCGAATATTCGACGATTCATTGAGATCGGCCATCAGAAACGCGTCTTGGCCCAAGATGCTGCGAGCCTCCCGAATCACACGTACATCTTCGCGCAGCGAGACTCCGATCCGAATTTTGACTGCTCGGAAGCCCATCTGGACATATCGGCTGACCTCCTCGGAGAAACCGGCATACCGGTCGTCTCCAGATGGAAGAAGAGGGCCGCTGGCATAGGTCATGACCTTGTCGCGCAATGCACCGCCGAGAAGAGCATGGATCGGCTTGCCGACTGTCCGGCCAAAAACGTCCCACATTGCAATGTCGATCGCGCTGACCGCCATATGCGCTTGCCCGCGACGATCCGGCACTGCCACCTTGAGCATCCGCGCTTGGGCCGCACGAGGATTGGTGGCGTCGGCTCCGAGAATAATTGGCGCAAGAGAGGACCTGATCAGTGCGCCAGCCGGACCGGGATAAGCCCAACTCTCTCCCCATCCGACCGCTCCAGAGCGCGTCGTCAGCTTGACCAGGAAGACCGAGCGATCGTTGAACACGCGCAAGGCGTTGCCTGCCATTCGTGGCATCTCGCACCGAAGCTGGAAACCTTCAATCTTGACGACCTGAGCACTCGCGACCACTCATCTCTCCTCATGGACTTGCAACCTAGGGAATACTCAATTAGTTTTGCCCCGACAAATTAAATGTTTCGCCCGCTATGGATTGATATTTTAAATGAGTCGGATCACCGTAGCCCAACTCGAGGCATTCTACTGGACAGCCACCATGCGCTCCGTGGACCAGGCTGCAAAACGTCTTCATCTTTCTCAACCCACCATTTCGCTTCGATTGAAGTCACTGGAAACAGTGCTGGGAACAAACCTGTTCGACCGTATCGGGCGAGGAATTCGCCTGTCTCCGGACGGGCTTGCATTGCTGGAGGATGCCCGCGAAGTGCTGGACGGCGTCGAAAGGATCGCGTCGCAGAAGAACGACAACCGTGTGGGTGGCCGCATTCGCGTCGGTTTTTCGGAAGGTTTCGCGATCATCTGCCTGCCGCTGATATTGGCGAAGCTGCACCGGCTTTATCCCGACCTCAATCCGGAGCTCATGGTCTCCACCACGCCGTTCATAGAGCCCGACCTGCATGCGCGTGAACTGGATCTGGCCTTTCTGGTTCATCCGACGGAACACGGCGACTTCCGCCTCGTCCCGCTGGGCGCGCAGCCCACCTCATGGGTGGCTTCCACCCGATGGGACCTGCCCTCTCTTGTCACACCTCATGACCTGATGGCCCATCCCATCATCTCCAACCCGATCGGCAGCATCAACTACCGGCAGGTCAGAGGATGGTTTGCGAGCGCTGGCCTCAGCCCCAAGAGACTGGACATATGCAACAGCGTCGCCATGCTCGCCCATCTCGTCAACACGGGCGTCGCGATCGGGGTGTATCCCAGTAAAATGGCGGAGCGGGAACTCGAGAGCGGTACAGTTCGGCTCTTGAACACGATCCCGCCCATCCCCGATACACCGGTATTCGCCAAATTTCCGTTCAGCGCCGAAAGCCCCAACACACGCGCCTGCGTCAATACGGTTCGCGAGGTCTTGGCGGAATTGAACTACCTGACATCGATCAGCCCGTAGTGAGATAGCTTGATAACATGGCCTCCGGTGCAGAACCTGCAACAATAATTATTATGGCTGCGGCGGCGAGGTCAACGAAGCCGCCTTCCTGAACTCCGCAATACTACGTTCTGAGAGTTCAGCGTTCGCGAATACCGACACATCGGCAAAAAGGGCGTCGGCATCCGTCTGGTTCATGAGCCCGTATTCAACAGCGGCAAGCGATACGGAAATGCCTCGCGTCGCCGCATGCTTGGCGACCGCCGAAGCCGCCGAATATCCATAGATCGCAGCCAAAGCTGCCGAAAGAGCGATGGAGCCGGAAGCGTCGGCATGCCCGCGCGCATCATTCACCTCTATCCCGGCAACACAGCCGGAGACAAAAAGCGGGACAGCACGGTGCATAAGGCGGATGGACTCGCTGACCGCCTCCAGAATGATGGATTCCCACACATTGAGATCCAGTTCGCCTTCGGCTGCGCGGGTGACCGTCGCATCGTTCCCGACCACCCGAAACGCGACCTGCATCATCATTTCCGGCATCACCGGATTGACCTTGCCCGGCATGATCGAAGAGCCGGGCTGCACCGCCGGCAATGTGATCTCGGCAAGCCCGGCACGTGGCCCCGAAGACATCAACCTGAGATCAGACGATAGCTTGGAAAGAGTAATCGCGATTGCCTTGAGGCCGCCTGATACGCGTATCCAGTGATCCGCATTTTGCAACGCATCGAACAGGTTCTCCTCTGCATGATAATTCTTGCCGGTCAATGCGCAAAGGTCCTCGAAGACGAACTGACGATAGCCCGCCGAAGCACCGAAACCGGTACCAACAGCCGTGGCCCCGAGCGGCAAGCCGAGACAAGAGGTCTCAAGCACGCACAGATCGCGCAACTGACGCTCGAGAGCCGAGCGATAACCGGAAAACTGCTGACCAAAGGTAATGGGGAGTGCGTCCTGCAGGCAGGTTCGCGCCAGCTTCACGGTGCTCGCAAAAACCCTTTCTTTCTCCGTCAAGGCATCGACGAGATGGCCCAAGGCAGCCCGGAGCGACCCAAGTTCAGCGCCCACGGCCATCTTCATTGCCGCCGGGATGACGTCGTTGGTGGATTGCGACATATTTACATGAGTATTGGGATGAACCGGATAGGGTCCTTTCCGGCCGGTCAGGATTTCGCTGGCGCGATTTGCCAACACCTCGTTGACATTCATATTGGCGGCCGTGCCTCCGCCGCCATGATAGATATCGACCGGATAACTCCCTACAACGACATTAGCCAATTGCTCGGAGGCAGCCGTCATGATGGCCTCCGCGATGGCTGGATCAAGTTCACCAGCGCGACTGTTGGCTTTGGCGGCGGCCTGCTTGATGATGATGATTGCAGGCACAAAACCTTCAATATCCGCGATGGTCCTGCCGGAAATCGAGAAATTCTCGACTGCGCGGACTGTCTGAATGCCATAGGCGGTATCGTCAGGGATGAACCGTACACCGAGCGCATCCTCTTCGCGGCGGGTCGATACGGCGAGCTTATCCTCCACAATCAGCCCCCTGCGTCCGGCGGATCTGTTCAAAAATCCTCACCCAGCTTCGCACACCCTTTCGGAGGCGTTTGGTGTCATAGCGTTCATCTGGCGCGTGGATGGCGTCACCCGGTAGAATGAACCCTATGACCACGCATTCAGCGCGGAGATTGCGGCTAAACTGTTCGACAAGCGGAATGGCGCCACCCGTTCCGCGAAGTACGGCGGGCGTACCCCACTCCCCTTCCAACCCGCGAGACGAAGCCTTGAGGAAACGGCTGTCCTGCGACAACACGACGGCTGAACTTCCACCAGATCCTTCGAACTCGACTTTGCATCCTTGAGGCAGGCGGGCCTCGACATGGCTGCGGAAGCGTTGCCTGATCGTCTCCGGCTTCTGGCCAGCAACGAGCCTGAACGACAGGCGCGAGGTAGCCGATCCTGGAAGAACCGATCGTTCGCCGGGACCCTGATTGCCACCGGTAATCCCATTGATATCGACGGTCGGTCGTCCCCACATCGCTTCCAGCGAAGAATATCCTTCCTCCGCCACGCCGCCTGTGAGATCGACGTCACCAATGAGGCTGCGTTCTTTTGCAAGCTCGGCCCATTGTTCCCGGACACTCTGCGGGATGTCGTCGATGCCTTCATAGAACCCTTCGATCGTGACCTTGCCTTTTTCGTCGTGGAGGCCGGCAAGGATGGTGCTCAGAATACGGATCGGATTTGCGGCAACAGCGCCATAATGCCCGGAATGCAGATCAGGATTCGGAGCGAAAATCGTAACCCGCTCGTGCACCAGCCCTTTGAGCTGCGTGGTAATCGCCGGTTGCGATGGCGACCACATTTCGGCGTCGCAAATGAAGGCAACATCGCATTCAAGGTCGCTCCTACGGCTCTCGATGAAATCTGGAAGACTGGGCGAACCGCATTCTTCCTCGCCTTCCAAAAGAACGGTGACATGAGCTGGAAACTCGCCATGAACCGCTCTCCAGGCCCGCAAGGCCTCGATGAACGTCCAAAGCTGGCTTTTGCTGTCGGACGAACCGCGACCGTAGAATCGATGAACGCCGTCTTCTTCTATCACGCGCGGCTCGAACGGTGCATGTGTCCATTGTGCCGGATCACCGACCGGCTGAACGTCGTAGTGACCATAAAACAAAAGTCTGGGATGCTCCGCATTGGAAGTGGCCATCGAGCGCGCCAGCACTACCGGATGTCCTTTGGTCGCGACGATCTCCGCAGGGAGGTCTATGGCGTCCAGCTCGTGTTTCAACCAGTCGGCCGCGCGGGCGATATCAGCTTCACCTGAAGGCTCGCTCGAAATGGATGGAATGGCAATCAGCTCAAGCAGCTTGGCGACCGTGTTCTCGAAGTTCAGGTCGATATCGCCGAGCACGTCATCTATATTGGGCACGTCCCTGTTCCCTTACTAATTTAACTGTCGAAGCACTGGTCGACCAATCAGCCGCGGCCTGCAGCTGATCTCGGACCTTCGCTCGATACGTCGATTTCGGGGACAAGGGCCGCAAGCAATCGGTCGATATCGGCCCAGAGTTCGGTTTCGTCTTCGAGCCCGATGCTGAGGCGCAAGATGACACCCGGGCCCGACCAGGACGTCGCTGTCCGGAACCCATCGATGGACATGGGGGCTGCCAGGCTACGGGTTCCCCCCCAAGACGCGCCAATGGCAAAGACCTTCAAGGTGTCGAGTGCGGTTGCCACGTGGGCAGCAGCCTCCGGCTTGAAAACGATGCTGAACACCCCGCTTGATCCAAGAAAATCCCGCTTCCAGAGGGCATGTCCAGGAAAGCTTTCGAGCGCCGGATGGAGGACCTGTTCGACCGCGGGATGAGCGGCGATCTTGCGTGCGAACTCCAGAGCGACACGCTCCGAGTGCCGCAGACGCACACCGAGCGTCTCAAATCCGCGCAACACCAGCGATGCATCGTCTGGAGAAACGCCTATTCCCATTCTACCGATGAGTGACCGGATCGGCTTGAGCAGCGCGGTGTCCTTGATAGTAATCGAGCCCATCAGCACGTCGGAGTGACCTGATACGAATTTGGTCAGCGCTTCGGTCACGATATCAGCCCCGTGCTTAAGCGGTTTGAAATTAAGTGGTGTCGCCCATGTATTATCAACACCAACAATGGCCCCGTGCTCGTGGGCGATGGCCGCGATCTTTGGAAGATCCATAATCTCCATCGTGGTCGATCCAGGGCTCTCGCACCATACGATCTTGGTTGTCTTGCGCATCTTGGCTGCGACATCATCCGCAGACATCGGATCGAAGAATTCGACCTCGACGCCCAGCCGCTTCAGATCTGTTTCGGCGAGTTCCCGCATCGGCGGATAGGCCGTGTCGGCGATCAGGATATGATCGCCAGCCGCCAGAAACGGCAGGACCGCCAGCGCATTGGCAGCTTGGCCCGACGGTGTCAGAAAACTCCAAGCACCTTCTTCCAGGGTCGTCAGCTTGGCTTCGAGCGTGCGCGTCGTTGGCGTCCCGTAAAGTCCGTAGGAGTATCCCTCGTGGCCACGGTCACCACGAGATGCGTAGGCAGCGGCATCCTTGAAAACGATCGTCGATGCGCGATGCACGCCGACACCAAGCGGGTTAAAGCCGTTCGCCAAAACCTCGGGCGTAAAGACACATTGGGTGAGGTCGTTCATGGTAGAGCCTTTCTGAAGCGACTGGCCACACCTGCGGAAAGAAAGCCCACAACAGGTGTTTTTGCGCTACTGCTATTCGCAAGAGTTATTGACAATGATTGAGAGCAACGATGAACCTGCGACAGGTCGAGGTCTTTCGGGTGGTGATGACCAGCGGCACTACGGCGCGCGCAGCGGAGATTCTGCACGTCTCCCAGCCTGCGGTCAGCAAGATGATCCAGGAACTGGAACGTTCGCTCGACTTCGACCTTTTTCAGCGTATCAAGGGGCGCCTTCACCCCACGCAGGAAGGGCAACTTTTCTTCCGTGAGGTCGAACAGGCTTTTCTGGGACTGGCGCATCTTCGCGGAGCCGCCGCACGCATTCGTGACTACGGCTCGGGCGAACTCCGGATCGCATGCCTCTCGGCTCTGTCGACCAATGTCGTGCCCCGCGCTTTGCAGGCCTTCATGGCTAGAAACCCCAATGTCGCCATCACCTTTCAGGCAAGGATGTCGTCCAACGTACGCGATCTCGTTGCGTCCGGGCAGTTCGACCTCGGCATCGTTGCCGATGAAATCGACAGCACAGGTGTGGAGGTTGAAGAATTTGCCCGCTTCAGGGTTGCGGTCGCCATTCCTCAAGGTCACCCGCTTCAAGCGCTGGATGTGATTCACCCGGCCGATCTCGCCGGTCACCCCTTTATTGCGCTTGCTCCAGAGGACACGACGCGTAGGGAAGCCGAAGCTGCATTCGAGAGCGCCGGCGTTACCATTCGACCCGTCATCGAAACCCCGTACTCCACCACCATTTGTGCGATGGTTGCTGCAGGTATCGGTGTCGGCCTCGTTAATCCATTGACCGCCGAGCCCTATGTGGATCACGGACTGCTTTTGCGGCCGTTCGAGCCCGCGCTGCATTTTCGTACGCTTATGATCACGCCGCCCAATAGGCTTGCGTCGCAGAACCTGGAGGAATTCATCAGGGATCTGCGAGCGGCGATCTGACTGGCATTCGATGATGATGGCCATGGCGATCACAGAACCTTGGAGAGAAACGCTGCGGTCCGCGGATTCTGGGGGTCGGCCAACATGGAACGTGGGTGCCCTTCTTCCATGATCTGCCCCTGATCCATAAAGATGAGGTGATTGCCAACTTCACGCGCAAAACCGATCTCGTGGGTGACCACGACCATGGTGATGCCGCTTCGCGCCAGATCCTTGATGACATCAAGCACTTCGCCGACCAACTCGGGGTCGAGAGCGGAAGTCGGTTCATCAAACAACATTACTTCCGGCTCCATCGCGAGCGCCCGTGCAATCGCAACGCGCTGCTGCTGACCACCAGACAGCTGTTCCGGATAACGGCCGCCAAATCCACCCAAGCCGACGCGCTCGAGCAATTGGTTTGCCTTGGTTCGCGCCTGATCTTTGCTCCAGCCTTTCACATGCGCGGGACCTTCCATGATGTTTTCCAGCGCTGTCATGTGCGGGAAAAGGTGGAATCGTTGGAAAACCATGCCGGTCAACCGTCGTTGGGCGGCGATCTGTCCGGACGAAAGCGGGTGAAATCGACCGTCCTGCTCGACAAAGCCCTGCAATTCGCCTTTCAGAAGAACACGGCCTGCCGAGATTGTTTCAAGCTGATTGATGCAGCGGAGAAGGGTTGACTTGCCCGACCCGGATGGACCGATTGCGACACACACCTCGCCCCGGCGCACACGCAAGCTCACCCCCTTCAAGGCATGGAACGGCCCATAGAATTTATGAATGTTCTGCATTTCGACGCAGAATTCGGAGATATTGGCGGTCATGACCTACCCCACCCGTGTTGAATGAGCGGACACGCCCTTGCCGAAATGACGCTCAAGAAAATACTGACCGATCATTAGCAAGCTGGTGATGGCGAGATACCATGTGCCAGCAACAAGCAGCAGGGGAATCGGCAGGTAGAGCCTGTTCGAAATCGCGTTTGTGGCAAATGTCAGGTCCAGCGTGAACGGGATGGCCAAGACCAGCGATGTCATTTTCAGCATGCCGATGGTTTCGTTTCCAGTCGGTGGAATGATGACGCGCATCGCCTGTGGCATCAAAATCCGCATCCAGATCTTTGCCCGTTTCATGCCGAGCGCCTGGGCAGCTTCGGCTTGTCCGCGATCGATCGAGTTGAAGCCTGCCCGGAATATTTCCGTCAAATAGGCCGATTCATTGAAGCCAAGTCCGAGGATTGCGGCAATTGCGGGCGTCACAATGTATTTCGTCTCGACGCTGATTAATTCCGGACCAAAAGGGATGGACAAGCTGAGATTGGGAAAGAGAACAGCGAAAAGACCCCAGAACAGCAACTGGGTGTAAATCGGTGTTCCTCGGAAAAACCATACCCAGCCATACGCAATGCCGCGCAGGATCGGATTTTCACTGTCTCGCATGACGACCAGCAAGCCAGCAACAGTGATGGCAACCGTCATCGCGACAACTGTGAGGAGAAGAGTCCAGCCAACCCCGCGAATAACCGGCGGCGCAAACAGGTAGGTAAGGTAGACATCCCAATGAAAATTGGGATTTACCGATATCGCTTGACCAAACTGAAGGACAAGGACCGCAAGGACCGCGACTGCGATCCATCTTCCCGGATGACGGCGCGGCACCACGACGTTACGCGTGATCTCCCGCCTCTCATCGGCGACCGGCTTAAAGCCGGCCCCAATGCTCTCTACCTCGGACGTCATTGGCTCAGATCTTGACTTCAGGGTTGACAAGGGCCTGCTCGACAATCACTGAGCCGACGCCCCAGGTATCGAGCAACGACTTGTAAGTGCCGTCGGCAATCAACGAATTGATCGTGTCGGCTATGAGCTGGGTGAGTTCCATGTCCGACTTGACGACTGCGATCCCGTTCGGACCGTGTTTTGCCAACGGACCTGTTGTCGGCTTGAGGGTATCAAAAGCGCCCTTCGATTGCTTCGCCGCATAGCCGATACCCGCCTCGCCCGACACCGTGGCATCGGCGCCGCCGGCCGCGACGCGTGTGAGTGCTTCAGGCTGCTTTGAGAACGGAAGGATTTCGATGGCCGCCTTGCCCTCCGTCTTGCAGCGCTCGCTTTCCTCATTGACGGCTCGCTCGTGATAGCTGCCGGACTGAATCGCGACTTTGCGACCACAGAGGTCAGCTGGATCGAACCCGCCCGGATTTCCAGCCTTCACCGCCCACATGCTGCCGGTGTCGGCATAGCTGACGAAGTTGACCGCCTTCATGCGTTCCGCCGTGACGGAAAACGCCGAAACGCCGAGGTCGAACTTGGTACCGAGGGCTGGAAGGATGGCTTCAAATGCCGACGTCTGGAAGTCTATTTTCACACCGAGCTTCTTGCCGATGGCGTTCGCTATATCGACGTCGATGCCTTCCGGCGTCTGACCATCCTTCTCGCTCAGGAATTCCCAAGGCGCATAGGCCGTGTCGGAGCCGATTGTGATGACCCCCGCCGTTTTGATCTTTGCCGGCAGACGCGACGCGAGCGCTTCTTCCACTTTGATGTTGGAGGTATCGAAACTCTGGGCGCAAACAGATGTGGCTGCACTCAACGCAACAGCCGCGATTAACGAAGCGCGAAAAACCGAATTGAACATTTGATGTTCCCCTCTTGTTATATTTACGATGGGCCGGGCGCGGCCTCGGGAGGATCGCATCCTCTCCGTCGCAGCAACTATGGGGTCTTCCAGCAAGTACGTCCAATAATAATACTGCGCCACTCAATTCCTGTAGGTTATTGCTTACGCAGGCGCACCCACGCTGCTATGACGTGATTTGGTCGAGCCTCTGCCTCGAACGAAGCGGCTTGCATGAGCGCCTGAAAGCAGTCTATGCAACGAGCGCAGCCACCCATCCTTCTTCCATTTTCAACCTCAAAACGCCCGGTGCGGCTTCGAGCGCCACTGGGCTTCCCGCTCGGATCAGAACTCAGATGCTTCCCAAAATTGCTTTCATCGGAACAGGCGGAACTATCGCTTCGATTGGTGCAGACCAGTTCGATCTGCTGGATTACAATGCAAGCGGCGAGCGAGTTGATGCGTCAGCGTTGATCGAGCGGACCGGCATTCAGGGCAAGTTTGCGGACATCATTCCCGTCGACATCCGTCAGATCGACAGCACTGCTTTGACCAGCAACGACTGGTGGAAGCTCGCTGAAACTTGCTTGAGGATCATGGAAGATCCGGATGTTGCTGGAATCGTCATCGGGCACGGCACCGCAAGCCTTGAAGAAACCGCATGGGCGCTGTCACTGGTCCTCGACGCGAAGAAGCCGGTTATCCTTACCGGCTCGATGCGACCTCTCACAGGCATATCGACCGACGCGCACGCGAACCTTGCTTCCGCGGTTAGGGTGGCATCCAACCCCGGTCTTGCGGGTGTGTTCGTCGTTATCAATGACGAGATCCATTCGCCAAGATTGGTGACCAAGACCCATACGCTACGACTTGGAGCATTTCAGTCGCCGTGGGTTGGTCCTATCGGATACATCGATGGTCCGGATGTTCGGCTGATGCGGTGTAAGGAGAATCCACCCCCGATCTTTGCGCATAGTCTACTTCGAGACCTTCCGCGCGTTGACATCTCTTACAGCTACATCGGAGCGGATGGTGTTGGCATCCGGGCATACGTTGCCGCGGGCGCGCGCGGAATCGTCTCCGCAGGCTTCGGCCCAGGGATGACAACACCTGCAGAGTCTTCGGCTGTTCTCGAAGCGATCGCCGGAGGGGTCGTCGTGGTGCAGTCATCAAGGACCCATTCCGGCCTGGTCGTGGATAGCGCTCAAAACAGGATCTCAGGAATTATCGCTGGCAGCGACATCGGGCCGGTCAAAGCTCGCATACTGTTGGCGCTCTGCCTTGCGCGAGGGGATCGCCAGGAAGAGATCGAACGACAGTTCAAGACCCTTTAGATTTTAAGCCGCTGACGGGACTTGAACCGCTGACCCGGGATGGAGAACAGCGCCTTGTCTTCGAACACGCTGTCATGCATCGGTTCACTCGTCGTATCTTGCCAACCGGCCGCCGGCATCGAGCCTCCAGATAAGGGGCGGCCACCTCCGAAGCTTTGCTCAGGGTACGGAACTCGATCGCACAGGCCCTGGCAATTTCATCGAAGTGTATCGGACAAGAAGGCGGCAGTTCACATAATTATTGCGCAGCAAGAATGGCGCGAGATGCAATCGTGCAATTTCGCCACCTTATCACGTAATTTTACTTCCAATCTGCAATCTCCAGCGCTAAGCTGAGACAAATAGCCGGCATTCGAGCCCCGTTTCGATCGCGTTTTGCAACGCGCATCGCTCGGGGCTTTTTGTATTGGGACCTCAATGAAACGGGTGATAGACATAGGCGTGCTCCTATCTCGCAGCGGCATGTACGCAGCGTTGGCGCACGCAAGTCGTCAGGGAGTTCTGCAAGGCGTCACCGAGGTGAATGCCGATTCCCGGCTCGATGTCGCCTTCCGAGTGGTAGAGCGCGATCCGGAAGGTCGGCTCGACCGCTATGCACCATTGTGCCGCGAAATTCTGAGGGAGTCTGAAGCCCGCCATATCTTCGGCTGCATCACCTCGGCGAGCCGCAAAGAGGTCATCCCTGAGCTCGAGCGCTACGACGGGGTGCTGTGGTATCCAGTCCCCTATGAAGGCTTCGAGGCGTCTGAACACGTCGCCTATATGCATGCCTGTCCGAACCAGCATCTGCTCCCGCTTCTCGATTGGGCATTGCCGGCCCTCGGCAAGCGAGCATACTTCGTCGGCTCCAATTACATATGGGGCTGGGAAATAGCCCGCATTGCCCGAGAGCGAGTAGCGGCATCGGCCGGCGAAGTGCTGGGCGATCGCTATCTCGCCGTCGGCGACACCGACGTGGATCACATCATCCAGGAGATCCGCGTCTTGAAGCCGGATTTCGTCCTGAACTCGCTGGTGGGTGACAGCTCCTATGCGTTTCTTGCGCGACTGGCGGAGCTAAAACAGGAAACGGGGATCGGCAACGGCCTCACCGTCCTGTCCTGCAACTTCACCGAATGCGAAATCAAATCCGCGGGTGGCGCGGCCGAGGGGTTGGTATCGGCGGGCCCGTGGTTCGAGCCGGATGGCAGTTACGGCGGATCATTCCATGAGATGGCACGCCAGTCCGTGCATGAACTCGCCAATCTGTTGCACGGCCGTCCGCGCGCAGAAATGCTCCCACTTTCCGACTTGCTGCGTTCCGCCATCACGTCCGGCTACACACCGCGGCTCGACCCGACGCATCTTCATGCGCGCCAGCCAGCCATCATAGCGCGGCTTGCAGATGGTCGCTTTCACGAGATCAAGCGCCTCCCGGCACTCCGGGCCGATCCCTATCTCACTCGTCATCCGCAGACCTCCTCCAGCGGCTCCATGCTGAAGGTGGTGTCATGACAGCCATCAGGACGGAAAACCTCGGGGGAGCGACAGCCTGGATCCTGCATCGGCCCCACCCGTCGGTGCAGGGGCTCATCCGCCAACTGGGAGTAATTGGACTTGCAGTTCGCGAAGCCTGGCCAGAGTTGCCGGTCGAGGCGATCGCTGCCGACTTCATCTTCTATGACGCCGACATGGGCCACGATGAGCAGTTCCACTGGTCGTCCGGGCAATCACCGATGCCCATGATCGCGTTGATCGGATCGGAAGCGCCGGGTCGCCTTCGCTGGGCCATGGAGATGGGCGCGCATGCGCAGCTCCTCAAACCCATGAGCGACAAGGGCGTATACGCCGCCCTCCTCGTTGCGCGCAGCAATTTCGATCGAGCCAAGGCATCAGAAGCCCTAATCACCGACCTGCAGAACCGCCTGTCGGCGCGACAGACGATCGTTCGCGCTGTCATGATCTTCGTGATGCAGGGCAAGACAGAGGCTGAGGCCTATGACCTTTTGCGCCAGACCGCGATGGCTTGGCGCGTCACAATCGAAACCGCCGCCGAGCGGCTGGTGGCGAACCATTCAAATGAGAGGGGCACCGACGATGGCAGACGCATCGATCTCGCCTGAACCCTTGGTCGTGCCGGCGGAAGGACCTTCGGTCCTGCGCAGGCTAATGAGCTGCAAGCTTGCCGTCTTGGGGCTGCTGATCGTGCTCATTTGCGTCGGCGGCGCGGTCTTTGCCGATTGGCTTGCGCCTCACGACCCTTATGAGCAGTTCTTCGACGGCCTGACACTCGAAGGCGCGCCGCTACCGCCGAACGAGACTTTCTGGTTCGGGACCGATCTCCTTGGTCGCGACCTGTTCTCCCGTATCCTTTATGGAGCACAGACCTCACTGATCATAGGGCTTGTGGCCAACGGCGCCGCGCTCTTCATCGGCACGATCGTCGGCGTGACGGCGGGCTACTTCCGGGGCGTCATCGGCGCCGTACTGATGCGCTTTACCGACCTGATGATGGCGTTTCCGGCGCTGCTTCTGGCAATCTGCCTTGCCGCGATCTTCTCGCCATCATTGTGGATCGTCGCAATGGTGATCGCCTTCGTGAACTGGGTGCAGACCGCACGCGTGATCTTCACACAGACCTCGTCGCTCGCCGAACGCGATTACATCGCCGCCGAAAAGACGCTGGGCGCGGGGCACGGCCGTATCCTCTTCAAGCACATCCTGCCGCATCTGGTCCCGACGCTGATAGTCTGGGGCACGCTCGGCATTTCAACGACCGTTCTGCTCGAAGCAACGCTGTCCTTCCTTGGCATCGGCGTTCAGCCTCCCATCCCGTCCTGGGGCAATATCATCTTCGAGAACCAGACCTACTTCCAGTCGGCACCATGGCTTGTCTTCATTCCGGGTGCCGCGATCCTGCTTCTCGCACTGGCCTTCAACCTGGTCGGCGATGCGCTCCGCGACATTCTCGACCCGACACAGCAGGGACGTGACTGATGGCCGCCTATATTTTCAGACGCCTCGTCCAGTCCGCGCTCATCCTGCTCGGTGTCTCCTTCATCACCTTCGTACTGCTCTATGTGTTGCCGGCAGACCCGGTGCGGCAAATCGCCGGCCGTTCGGCGACAGCGGCGACGGTCGAAAGCATCCGCCAGCAACTCGGTCTCGATCAGCCCTTCTTCGTCCAGTACGGACATTACCTGCTGAACCTCGTTCAGGGTGACTTCGGCCGCTCTTACCTTCAGAAAACGGAAGTGGCGGAGTTGATCGCATCCCGCCTGCCGGCGACGCTGCTTCTGCTCGTGGCGGCCATTGCCTGCGAACTTCTGATCGGCCTGCCGCTCGGCATCGTCGCCGCGCTGAACCGCGGCAAGGCGCTCGACAATGGTCTGATGCTGACGAGCTTCCTGACGGTCTCTGCTCCCCAGTTCGTCGTGGCGCTGCTGCTGCTCTTCGTCTTTGCCGTGAAGCTCGGCTGGTTTCCGATCGGCGGGTACGGAACGTTTATGCATCTGATCCTGCCGGCGCTGACGCTCGGCATCCTCGGCTCCGGCTGGTACTCGCGTATCATGCGCTCTTCGATGGTTGACGTGCTGCGCGCCGACTTCATTCGCACGGCACGTGCCAAGGGCCTCGGCCGCAGCAAGGTCATCCTTGGCCACGCCCTACCCAATGCGATCCTGCCGATCATCGCCATGATCGGTATTGATATCGGCCTGTTCATGTCGGGTATCGTCGTTGTCGAAAGCGTTTTCGGCTGGCCCGGTATCGGCCAGCTCGCCTGGCAAGCAATCCAGCGCGTCGACATCCCGATCATCATGGGCGTTACGCTCGTCTCAGCCTGCGGCATCGTCCTCGGCAACCTCGTCGCCGACCTGATTTCGCCGCTCATCGATCCGCGCATCAAGCTGCGCTGAAACCTTCAACCCAGAGGAGTGAAGACTATGAAGAAGCTGATCCTTTCCACCGCGCTTGCGATGCTGATGGCGTTGCCCGCGCTTGCCCCGGCGCAGGCCCAGGAGCCCAAGCACGGCGGCAACATGGTCGTCACCTACAAAGACGATGTCGCCACGCTCGATCCGGCCATCGGCTACGACTGGCAGAATTGGTCGATGATCAAATCGGTCTTCGACGGTCTGATGGACTATGACCCCGGGACCACCAAACTGCGCCCCGGCCTCGCCGAAAGCTACAGCATTTCCGAAGATGGGCTGACCTACACGTTCAAGCTGCGCCCGGGCGTGAAATTCCACAACGGTCGTGAACTGGTCGCTGACGACGTCGTCTATTCCATCAACCGCGTCGTCAACCCGGCGACCCAATCTCCAGGTCAGGGCTTCTTCGCCATGATCGACGGCTATGACGCAGCCGCCGAGGGCAAGGCAGAGACGGTTTCGGGTGTTACCGCCCCCGACGCGAGCACCGTCGTGTTCAAGCTTTCGCGCCCGGATGCAACCTTCCTCCACATCATGGCGCTGAACTTCTCGTTCATCGTGCCGAAGGAAGCCGTCGAAGAAGCCGGCGCGGACTTCGGCAAGAAGCCGATCGGCACCGGCGCCTTCAAGCTGACCGAATGGACGCTTGGCCAGCGCCTCGTTTTCGAGAAGAACCCGGACTACTGGATCTCGGGCGTTCCCTACCTCGACAGCTTCACGGTTGAAGTCGGTCAGGAACCGGTCGTTGCCCTCCTGCGCGCGCAGAACGGCGAAGTCGATATTCCGGGCGACGGCATTCCGCCGGCAAAATTCGTGGAAGTCATGAAGGACGAGGCCCAGGCGAGCCTCGTCGTCGAAGGCGGCCAGCTGCATACGGGCTATATCACCATGAACGTGACCCAACCTCCGTTCGATAAGGTCGAGGTGCGCCGCGCCGTCAACATGGCGATCAACAAGGAGCGTATCGTCCAGGTCATCAACGGCCGTGCGGTTCCCGCGACCCAGCCGCTGCCCCCGTCCATGCCCGGCTACACCAAGGACTACGAGGGCTATAAGTTCGACCAGGAAGGCGCGAAGAAGCTGCTTGCCGACGCGGGCTATGCGGATGGCTTCGACACCGAACTCTTCGTCATGAACACCGACCCGAACCCACGTATCGCCCAGGCAATCCAGCAAGACCTCAAGGCGATCGGCATCAACGCCTCGATCAAGTCGCTGGCCCAGGCCAACGTGATCGAAGCCGGCGGCGCGGGCACAGCTCCGATGATCTGGTCGGGCGGCATGGCATGGATTGCCGACTTTCCGGATCCGGCAAACTTCTACGGTCCGATTCTCGGCTGCGGCGGCGCGGTTGAAGGCGGTTGGAACTGGTCGAAATACTGCAACGCAGACCTGGACAAGTTGGCCGCCGATGCAGACTCCATCGTCGATCCGGCAAAGGTGGACGAGCGTCTCGCAAAATGGTCCGAGATCTACATGAAGGTGATGGAAGACGCGCCGTGGGCGCCGGTGTTCAACGAACAGCGCTTCACCATGAAGTCTGCCCGTATGGGCGGTGACAACGCACTCTACGTCGATCCGGTCTCAATTCCGGTCAACTACGACTACGTCTTCATCAAGGAGTAAGGCAGGCCATGTGCAAGCACTGCAATCACACGATCCACGCCCGTCAGCACCATTTCGGCTGGGACAATTCATTTGCCCCCGCCCTGACGGCTGCACCGGGCGAGACGATCCTGTTCCAGTGCCTTGACAGTTCTGGGGGCCAACTCGGCCCCCAGTCCACCGTCGAGGACGTGAAGGCGCTTGATTTCGCCAAGATCAACCCGGTCTCGGGTCCGATCTATGTCGATGGCGCCAAGCCGGGCGACGTGCTCAAGGTGACCATCGAGAGTTTTACACCGCAACTTCGCGACGGCGCCGGCTTTGGCTGGACGGCCAACATCCCCGGCTTCGGTCTTCTTGCCGACCAGTTCACCGAACCGGCTCTCAATATCTGGAAGTTCGACGCGTCGAGCATGGAGCCTGCACTCTTCGGCAGGAACGGTCGCGTGCCGCTGAAACCCTTTGCCGGTACCATCGGCAATGCGCTGGCCGAAAATGGCCATCATACGGTCGTCCCGCCGCGCCGGGTCGGAGGCAATCTCGACATCCGCGATCTCGCCGCGGGCACGACGCTCTATCTTCCTGTCGAGGTTGACGGCGCGCTGTTCTCCGTTGGCGACACCCACGCCGCACAGGGAGACGGTGAGGTTTGCGGCACCGCAATCGAGAGCCCCTTCGACGTCGTGCTGACGCTCGACCTCATCAAGGACCAGCCGCTGAAGACGCCGCGCTTCACGACACCTGGTCCGGTCACGCGCCACCTCGACACCAAGGGCTATGAGGTCACAACCGGCATAGGTCCTGATCTTTGGGCCGCCGCCAGGGACGCGGTCGCCAACATGGTTGATCTTCTCGCGACGACGCAGAAGATCGACCCGATAGACGCTTACATGCTCGTTTCGACCTGCGGCGATCTTCGCATCTCCGAGATCGTGGACATGCCGAATGTCGTGGTCAGCTTCTACTTCCCGAGGGCCGTTTTCGAATGACCGCGGCCATGCTTTCTCCCGCAGCCGGTACAGTAACCGACGTCGTCCTGTCCGTGCGCGACCTGCAGGTCTCTGCACGTTCCGACCAGGGACTAGTTCCGCTGGTCGAAGGGTTGAACTTCGATCTTCATCGGGGCGAAACGCTGGCGATCGCGGGGGAAAGCGGCTCAGGCAAGTCGATCACCTCGCTTGCCTGCATGGGGCTGCTGCCCGCGCCGGCGGTCCGGGTAACGGGCGGCTCCATCCGGTTCGGCGATGAGGAGCTGACGATACTGCCCGAAAAGAAGATGCAGGCCATTCGCGGCGCGCGCATTGCTATGATCTTTCAGGAACCGATGACCGCGCTCAATCCGGTTATGAACATTGGCCGACAGCTTGTCGAGGCCATCCGTGCCCACGAACCGCTGTCCGTCGCACAGGCCCGCGCCCGTGCGCTGGAGGCGGTCAAGGCCGTTCGTCTATCGCAGCCGGAAAAGCGGCTCGAGCAATATCCACACGAACTGTCAGGCGGCATGCGCCAACGTGTGATGATCGCCATGGCGATTGCGCTGCGGCCGGCCGTTCTTATTGCCGATGAACCGACGACCGCGCTGGACGTGACCGTGCAGCGCGAGGTGCTCGACCTCCTGCGCGATCTGCAGAAGGAACTCGGCACTGCCGTCATCCTGATCACCCATGACATGGGCGTTGTCGCCGAAATGGCCGACCGCGTCATCGTCATGCGCAAGGGCAGGATGGTGGAGACCGCATCGACCGTCGATCTGTTCGATGCGCCAAAGGAACAATACACCCGCGACCTCCTCGCCGCGGTCCCCCGCATCGGCGCCGGCGCCACGCGGCCTGAGCTTGAAAAGCGGGACGTCCTCGTGCGCTACGACGATGTGTCGGTGAACTTTCCGATCCGGCAGGGCTTGCTGGGCCGTGTCGCCGCGCGCGTCCATGCCGTCGCGCATGTTTCGCTGGAAATCTTCCGCGGCGAGACGCTGTCTCTCGTGGGTGAATCCGGTTGCGGCAAGTCCACGATGGCGAAGGCGCTGGTGGGACTTGTGCCGCACACGGGCCGCATCGAGATCAACGGCCAGGCCCTGAGCGATCTCGACAGCAAGGGCCGGAAGGCCATCCGGCGCGATCTTCAGATCGTGTTCCAAGATCCGATGGCGGCACTTGATGCCCGGATGACTGTTGGCGAACTGATCCGCGAGCCGCTGGTCATACACGGCATAGGCACGGCCACCGAGCAGAAGGCACGCGTGCGCGAACTGCTCGAGCGGGTCGAACTGTCGCCCGGCGTCTATAACCGCTACCCGCACCAGTTCTCGGGCGGCCAGCGCCAGCGCGTCTGCATCGCCCGTGCGCTTGCCCTGAAGCCGAAGCTGATCATCTGCGACGAGAGCGTCGCGGCCCTCGACGTGTCGATCCAGGCAAAGGTGCTGGATCTTCTCCGCGATCTGCAAAAGGAAAGCGGCGTCACCTATCTCTTCATCAGCCATGACATGGCAGTGGTGGAAAATATCTCCGACCGCGTGGCAGTGATGTATCTCGGCCAGATCGTTGAGATGGGAACGCGCGCGCAACTGTTCGGCAATCCGCAGCACCCCTATACGAAGCGCCTTCTTGCCGCGGTGCCGGTGCCGGATCCGCGCCGTGAGCGTCAGGCAAGCTTGAGACTATCCGGCGAGATTCCGAGCCCTGTCTGGAAGGTCGGCGAAGGCCCCGAACGCGTGAAGCTGGCTGACATCGGCGATGGCCATCTCGTGGGGCATCACGCTGTCGGCTGATGCAATTCTGACGCTCTTTGCCGCCAACAAATCCAACAGTCCAACCGGCTGGCAAAATGCCTGGCTATTCCTGCGCGCCATGGAGGACGCAAAGTATAAACCGATAATTCCCGTTACCTCATACGTTGCGACTTACGGCGTGCCGCTGATTACCAGTTCGCACGGGCGAGCAACTCTGCAAACACGACCGCTCACGGGAAAATCAATGAGACGACGAACGGCAGCGGCGCTCCGGTCGTCGATCAAAACGACGGCTGAAGGATCGTCTGTCTCAATATTATGTGAAGACGGCGTCGCGATCTGGTAACGCGAACTCCAATAACGCGAACGCAGACCAAGGAAGCCTCCCCGCAGCACGAGGGGAGCACGGTCACTCGCCGCTCTCAGGCCGGATTAAAGCACTGAAAAAGTTACAAAATTCTAGGAGGTGGACACCGGGTCTGTTTTGGCAGAATTTTGGTAGTGGACGCAGTCGGGAGCGAATCGGTCTCGAAATTGCTTTTCGCTGATAACGGAGAATCTACAGGGAATTTTCCCATAATTCGAACTCGACAACCATTCCTCATGCAATAAATCCGATTATTATCAACGATTTAATTTGAGAATACCCTTCTCAATGGAATAGGGAATTTTTGCGCCCTAACTGGGGAAGTTTATCGACGGCGCACCAGCTTAACAGATTGAGCTACTTGGATTTTACTCGGTAGCAGCAAGCGTCACGCGTTCTCATTGCCGCGCGAGCCTCTAAGTCAGGTTTCGCTCCGGAGAGAGCATGGGTTCGCAGTGCTGGAGGTCAATATCAGAGAGACAAGGCAACAACATAAAAGGCGCTGGTTCTTTAGAGATCCGGAGCCTTGGCATGCGCGGTATGGACGCGCAGTTGGATTTCGTATTTCGCCGATTTCTTGCCGGTCGCAAGTTGAGGAAAGGCTCACCGGGTGTCGCTGAAGAATTCGAAGTCGGACCACTTCCTGCGGGATATGATCTCTACTGTTCGGTCCGGTTGGATTTGATAGGTTTCTGACCAGCGCGTGCCGTTGTCGCCACGAAACTCATGTTCGAACGTGCTGCCGATCGGCGACTTCATGAGCTTTGTTCTCGGCTGTCCGCCGTAAGTGATGCTACCGGGGATAGGTTCAAGTGGCTGATGCGAGGTCGTGCAGGATGCGACCAGAGTGGCCATGGCAAAGATCATTAGAGATTTCATAGCTCGTCTCCTTGAGGCGGCGAAACCACGCGGTGCACTCAAAGGTTCCTACAGTCCTCGAACACAATTACGAGATATCCAGCAAAGGCAGTTCGCACTTGATCCAGCTCAAGCTGGTGTTGTCTTTCCAAGTCGCACTTCATCCTTGAACCCACCCGTTTGCGGGTGCCAGATTGAACGCAACGCTGGTCGGAAATCTACATGCTTTGCCGTTGCAAGGCCAACAGATGATGGCTGAAGATCTCCTTCGGCGTCTGAAACCCAAGGCACTCGGGCATGCACCCCCGAGGTTGGATGTCCAACTTTCGGGGGGACCAAATAACTTGGGCGGAGCTGTTAAAAAACGTGGCGGCTCGCCGGTTATGATGACGATCAGCTCTTCGGGCTGAGATCGACCTTGAACCATTTCTTCGAGAGTTCCGCGAGCGTGCCGTCAGCGGCCATTTCACCGAGCGCCTTGTTGAGTATGGCCTGAAGCTCCGGCTCGTTCTTGCGGATGCCGAGGCAGACATTGGTAGCCTGGATACCGCCGACGAGGAGGGGGCCGCTCGTCGTCAGCGTGCCTTTGCTGGCCTCTGCGCGGTCTCGCGCAAACACGACATTGTCGAACTGGCCATCAAGACGGCCGCCCTCGATATCGAGCTGGACCTGTTCGGACGACTTGTAGGTCTTGACGTCCACGACATCGCCGAAATTCTGTTCGACGAATTTTTTCAACTGGCTGGTGGAAAGCGAGGCGCCGAGCGTCATGCCCTTCAGCGCATCCTTGATTTCGGCGATGGCTTTCTGGCCTTCTTCGGTGTCGGTGGACAGGTGCTCGCCCATATGCGGCAGCTTTGCCAGCGGGCCATCGGCGGCCACCAGGAAGGTGTTGGGCGTGATGACGTAGGGATTGGAGAAGTCGATCACCTTCCGGCGCTCTTCATTCGGGCCCATCGTCAGGACCACATCGAACTTCCCTGCAATGAGCGAGGGAATCTGGCTGTCCCAGTCCTGCGCGACAATATCGCATTCAAGCGCCGCGCGCTTGCAGACCTCACTGATGACATCGAGATCGAGACCCTGAAGCTCACCGCCGGCCGTGGTCGAGTTGAAGGGCGGAAACGCGCCTTCGACGCCGACAGTGACTTTCTTCCAGTCCTTGGCGAGCGCGGTGCCGCCCAGGATCATGGCGAATGCGCAGAGCGCCGTGGCTGTCGCGAGCGCGGATTTTTTGAACATGGTTCCCTCCTTGTTTATTGCCGGGTGGTATGTGCCGACATCCGGAGCCCCAGCATCCGTTGCCTGACTGGGAAGAGTTTGGACCGGCTCAACGCCTCTGGGAAGAGAAATTATGTTCACATATATGAATTCTGTTCAGAAAAATCGCAATCTTGAATCACCCGTCGGAGGGGCATCAGGCACACGAAAAACGCGCCGGGTGCGGCGTGCCTGAATAGCCGGCGGGTTGCTTTCCGATTCGGTAAAAATCAGTTGCAGGCAGATTTTGCGTGCGTGACGACATCCGCATGCGTGGCGAACCACACATTCCGTCTGCCTCGAATATGCGAAATCAGCTCCTTCAGGATCCAGATCCGGCTGCGGTGCCCGATGATATCAGGATGCATCGTCAGCTGGAAAAGCCCGCCTTCGTCATAGGCCGCATCGAATTCCTGGATGAAGATCCGCAGGATGTCGTGCGGCGCGATCTGGGGGCGAAGGCTGCCCCAGCGATCCATGATCAGATAGGCGGCGTCGTCGCGGATCCACTCGACAGGCAATTCGATGACGCCCGATGGCGCGCCGTCGAGCAGAAGCTCGTAACAATCCACATCCGCCATCAGCGAAGAATCGTAAAGCAGGCCCATTTCGGCCGTGATCTTCAACGTGTTCTCGCTGAAATCCCAGGACGGCGTGCGGATGCCGACGGGGCGAACGCCGGTGATCTGCTCCAGCGTATCGGCGGCGCGGTATTGCAGGTCCCGTTCCGTCGCTTCGTCCAATAACGTGTTGCGCTCATGGATCCAGCCGTGCAGGCCGATTTCGTGGCCTTCGGCGATGAGCGCGCGCTGTTCGTCCGGATAGTGCAAAGCGGTGATGGCCGGCACGAAGAAGGTGGCGGGAATGGAATGTTCCGCAAGCAGCTTGCGGATGCGCGGAATGCCCTGTCGCGGTCCGAAATGGCCCTGAGACAGGGCCGATATGGATTTGCCGCCGTCACGCAATTCGAACGTGTCGTGATCGGAATCAAAGGAGAGCGCGACGGCGCATCTGGCGCTGCCCGGCCACGCTGCGGGCTTGAGGCTGTGCCCTGCGCGGGCGCGGTTCATCAGCCCCTGCAGGCGCTCTTCGGGCCAGGTCCAAGTCGGGAGCACGGTGTTTTCTCCACTCACGAGACAGGCCCTCCGCTGACAGACAGGGTTTGGCCGGTGATCCAGTTGGCGAACGGGGATGCGAGAAAGAGAACGGCATTCGATATGTCGTCCGGCAGCCCGATACGACGCAGGGGAATCTGCTCGAGCATGGCTTGCTGGCCTTCTTCGCCGTAGGAGGCCCACTGGCGCTCGTAGTCGGGGCTTGTCCGAAGGAAGCCGGGCGCCACCGCATTGACGTTGATGCCGAAGGGGCCAAGCTCATGGGCGAGCTGGCGGGCAAGGCTAATCAGTGCCGCCTTGGCGCTGGCATAGGCCTGAATCCCGGTCAGGCTGACGCCAAGGCCGGCGCCGCTGGAAATAAAGACCATCTTGCCGGCGCCGCTGGCCTTCATTGCCGGAACGACCGCGCGGGCGACCATGAAGGCGCCGCGAACATTGACGTCGTAGATACTGTCCCAATCGGCTGCCGGAACGTTTTCCACCGGTTGACGCTTCTGACCGAGCACACCGCCGGCGACATGGACGAAGATGTCGAAATCCGCACCCTGTTTCTCGACAAGCCGGGCGATGCTGTCCTCATCGGTCACGTCAAGCCGCGCCGTGACGATCGATCCGCCGCGCTTGGCAATCGTGTACTGCTGCAGGAGTTCGAGTTCCGCCAGATTGACGTCGGTTGCCAGAACGGCAGCGCCATCGGCCGCGAACGCCTCGCAGATTGCACGCCCGATACCGCGGGCAGCGCCCGTGACGAGCACGCGCTTTCCTTCGAATTGAATATCCATCTTACTGATTTTCCGTGTTTGGGCTTTTGTAGCCGAGCCTGGAACTGAGTTCGTCCGCATTGCGGATGACGGCGGCGATCATTCTGTCGCGGCTGGCGTCGAAGCGGGCGGTGACGGTTGCGATGTTGAGGGCGGCGATGACGTCGCCCGTCGCGTCGCGCACGGGCGCTGCGACGCCCGAGCCGCCGGCCACCGCTTCTTGGTCGCTGATGGCATAGCCGTTTTGACGCGCCGTCTCGATAATCCGGCGGATCTGCACGCGGTCGATCACCGTGTGTTCGGTAATCTGGACGATCCGCTCGCGTGCCAGATAGGCCGCGGTCTTGTCCGGCTTCCAATATCCAAGCAGCACGCGGCCCATCGCGGTACAGAAGGATGCATCCGAACCGGTCAGGTCGGAATCGAAACGCACGGATTTATGGCTCACGCTCTTGGCGAGAAGCTTGATGCGGCCATCACGGCGGCGCGCGCCAAGAAAGACGGTTTCCCCCTCGGTGTCGCGAAGCGCATCCATGATCGGCTGCGCGGTTGCGATCAGTTGCGCATCGCGCCCGCTCGACCAGCCGGGTCCGTTCCGGAAGGCCTCATGGATGCGATAGGCTTCGGATTCGTCGCGCGTGACATAGGCGCGGGAGACCAGCGTCGCCAGCAGATTGAACGTGCTGCTTTTCGGATATCCCAGTTCCGAGACGATCATTTTGAGGGTGAGGGGCTTTTGCGCGCGAGCGAGGAGCTCGAGCACCTCTAGAACGCGAACGGCGGACTTTACTTCAGAGTCACTGCTTATATTCATATATGTGAACCAAATTCTCATTGAAGAATATGGATGCAGCCATACCATGTTCCTGAAATTTTGAAAAGGAGCAGTTTTAAACATGAGTGCACAAGAGAAGGTCGCAATCGTCACCGGCGGAGCGCGTGGAATTGGCAAGGCCTGTGCCATGGATCTGGCGCGGGCGGGCTATTCGCTCGTTCTGGTCGACCTGCTTGAGAAGGAGCTCTCGGACACCGCCGCGCTGATTTCCGCGGAAGGCCGCAAGGTGCTGACCTTCGTCGCCGACGTCTCCAGCCACAAGCGCGCGGGCGAGATCGTTGCCGAGACGATCCAGGCGTTCGGCCGCATCGACTTCCTCCTGAACAATGCCGGCCGCTCGGCGCCGGTCGGCATTCTGGAGATTTCCGAAGACGAATTCGACCGCGCCATCGCGATCAACCTGAAGAGCTGCTTTAACTATATCCAGCACACCGCACCCCATATGCTGCACCAGGGCAGCGGGCGCATCGTCTCGATGTCGTCGCTCAACGCCCTGTCGGGCGGCGTGACGGCAGCCGTCAGCCGCTTTGCCTATGCTGCCGCAAAGGCCGGCATTCTTGGTATGACGCGGGCATTGGCCAAGGAACTCGGCCCGGTTATCTCGATCAATGCTATATGCCCGGGTGTGATCCGCACCGAGATCGACACCAACGTGACCGATCGCGCCGACGAGGTGATCAAGGGTATTGCGCTCGGCCGGCTTGGCTGCGCCGACGATGTGGCGCGGCTCGTGACATTCCTCGCGACGTCGGAGCCGTGCTTCATGACCGGGCAGACGCTGACGGTCGATGGCTTCCAGTTCAACGTCTGATCTGCCATCGAACCGGCTTTAGAAGGACAGGGCAAAGATGACGGAGTTATTGCAACTGGTGAGTTTCGGTCCCGGCGGATGGGGCTTCGCATTGCTCATCGCTGCCTTCATGACCGTTTCCGTCGCGGTCTGCGGCTTCCTGATCGGCGGCGTCATCGGCGCCGTCATTGCCTGGGGGAAGCTGGCCGGAAACCTGCCGGTCCGGTTTTCCGCGGATGCCTATACGACGGTCCTTCGCGGCATCCCGGATCTGCTCGTGATCTATCTCTTCTATTTCGGCGGCAGCATGGCGGTAACGGGGCTCTTCAACCTTTGGGGTGAGGCAGGCTTCGTGGGCGTGCCGCCATTTGCGGCCGGCGCAACGGCGATCGGCGTCGTCTCCGGCGCCTATCAGGCCGAGGTGTTTCGCGGCGCATTCCGTGTTCTGGCGAAAGGCGAGATCGAGGCTGGAAAGGCCGCGGGCATGAGCCCGGTCCTCCTCTTCCGCCGCATCATCGCTCCACAGGTCCTTCGTCATGCGCTGCCGGGCATCGGCAATATCTGGCAGATGGCCCTGAAGGAATCCGCGTTGATTTCGGTGACGGGCCTGGTCGAACTTCTCCGCCAGTCGCAGATCGCCGCGGGATCGACCCGCAAGCCGTTTGAATTCTATCTCATCGCCGGGGCAATATTCCTCGTCATCACATGGTTGTCGCAGCATGTGTTCTCGTGGCTTGAAAGCCGGGCACGCCGAAGCATGCCCGGGGGGATCGTCTGATGGATCCGGTTTTTGTCCGCGACAGTTTTCTGCAACTGCTCTCCGGCGTGCCGCTGACGCTTGAACTGACGGCGTTCGCCTTTGTCATCGGATTGGTACTGGCTGTGCTGATCGCCCTGATGCAGGTATCCGGTCTGCGCGTGCTTCGCATGCCGGCGAGTGCCTATGTCTTCGTCATTCGCGGCACGCCGCTTCTGGTGCAGATCTTCCTGATCTACTACGGCCTGGGGCAGTTTCGCCCCACATTGCAGAGCCTTGGATTGTGGCAGTTTTTCCGCGAGGCCTATTGGTGCGGAATTCTCGCCCTGTCGCTGAACAGCGCTGCCTATGGCAGCGAAGTGCTGCGCGGCGCCCTGCTCTCGGTGTCCAGGCGCGAGATCGAGGCGGCAAAGGCCTGTGGCATGTCGGGCCTGCTGCTCTACCGCCGCATCATCCTGCCCTTGGCGCTGCGCCAGGCGCTGCCGGCCTATGGCAACGAACTGATCCTGATGGTCAAGGCAACTTCTCTGGTCTCGATCATCACCATGATGGAAGTAACCGGTGTCGCGGCGCGGCTGATTTCCGAGACCTATCGGCCGGTCGAGGTCTTCATCGCCGCCGGAACGATCTATCTCATCATCAACTTCCTGCTGACACGCGCTGTTTCGATGTTGGACTGGTGGCTGACGCCGCATCTGCGCGGCCTCCCAACGACCGATAAGACGGAGCAAGCCAAATGACTGAAAAGGCAACCATGCAACCCGTTATCTCCCTGCGCAACCTGCGCAAAAGCTTCGGGGCACTCGAAGTCCTCAAGGGCATTTCTCTCGATGCGCACAAGGGCGATGTGATCGCGATCCTCGGTTCGTCCGGCTCGGGCAAGAGTACCATGCTGCGCTGTATCAACATGCTGGAAATACCCACTGCCGGTGACGTCGTGGTCGGCGGGGAAACCGTGAAGCTCAAGAAGCAGGGCCACGGCCTTGCCATCGCCGACCGACGCCAGATCGATGGCATCCGGTCCCGCGCCGCGATGGTTTTCCAGAGCTTCAATCTGTGGTCCCACATGACTATTCTCGAAAACCTGATCGAAGCGCCGATCCATGTACAGCGGCGTCCACGGGCGGAATGTATCGCCGAGGCGATGGCGCTTCTGGAGAAGGTCGGCATCGCGGACAAGCGTGACGCCTATCCTTCCCACCTGTCGGGCGGCCAGCAGCAGCGTGCCGCGATTGCCAGGGCCCTGGCAATGCACCCGGATGTCATGCTCTTCGACGAGCCGACATCGGCGCTCGATCCCGAGCGCGTCGGGGAGGTTCTGGCCGTGATGCGCTCCCTTGCGGACGAAGGACGCACCATGCTGCTCGTCACGCACGAGATCGCCTTCGCGCGGGATGTGGCGACCCGGGTGATTTTTCTGCACGAGGGCGTCATCGAAGAGGACGGCCCTGCCGACGAGGTCTTTCGCAATCCGAAATCGGAGCGGTTCCGCAGGTTCATCTCCAACACCCAGCACGGCTGAAGGATAGGACAGACGGATGCACGCACGGGAAGCCGAAATCCTCGAATGGATATCCTCGCAGCAGGACAATATGGTGTCGCTGCTATCGACCCTGGTGAATGTCGATTCCGGGTCCTATGACAAGGAAGGCGTCGATGCGGTCGGGGTGCTCCTGTCGCGCTTTTTCGCCGATCATGGAATCCAGACCCGGGCACTCCCGGTGGAACGCTTTGGCGATACGTTGCTTGCCGGGACAAAGGCTGTCCGCCGCGACGGCGGGCGTCACAATATCCTGTTGATGGGGCACAGGGATACCGTGTTCGGCAAGGGGGAGGCCGCCCGCCGACCGTTTCATATCGTGGGTGACCGCGCCTATGGTCCGGGCGTTGCGGACATGAAGGCCGGCCTGGTTATGAATGCCTTCATCCTTGCCGCGTTTCAGAAATTTTCGCCCGATGTGCCGGTTGTCGTGATGATGACCGGGGACGAGGAGATCGGCTCCCAGGCTTCGCGGGCGCATATCGAGGAAGAGGCCGGCTTTGCGAGGGCCGTCTTCAATGCCGAGCCGGCGCGCCCGACGGGCAATTTCGTCAGCGGCCGCAAGGGTGGCTTCACCTATCGTTTCGAGATCGGCGGCAAGGCCGCGCATGCGGGCGTCAATTTCACTGAGGGCGTCAGCGCCATCAGTGAACTGGCGCACAAGATCACCGCGCTGCACGGGCTGACGGATGTGGAGCGCGGCATCACGCTCAATGTCGGCCTGGTGAATGGCGGTTCTTCCACCAACACCGTGGCCGCGAAGGCCTCCGGCGAAGTCGATGTCCGCTTTGTCGATGGCGAGCAGCGCGGCCGGCTGATCACGGACATCGAGGCGATCCTTGCGGGCGCGATCGTCCCAGGCGCTACGATCACCTTCGAGCGACAGAGCGAATCCCTGCCTCTCGCGCCGACACCGGACAATGTCGTGCTTTCTGCCCTTTATTGCGGGGCGGCGGCGGCGCTCGGCTTCGACATAGTGGGTGAATATACAGGCGGATGCGCGGATTCCGGCATTGCGTCCAGCGCGGGCGCGCCGACGGTGTGCGCCGCAGGCCCTGTCGGCGGAAAAGCCCATACCGGGGATGAATACATCCTTGTCGAGACGCTCTCGCAGCGCGCCTCCATCGTCGCGGCATCGATCGTCAGACTGATCGCCTGACGGATTGTCGGGAGCGCCCGGTGGCGAGCGCTCTGTTCTTCGTCAGGTCGAGCGATTTTGCAGGCCGCTCCATTCGGCAGGCGCCGCCCATGCGTAGGGCGCGGGGTAGGCAAGCGTGACGCCGAGGTCGAACGCGGCGTGCCAGCCCCAGCGGGGATCGTCGAGAAAACCGCGCCCGATCGCAACCTGATCGGCCTTGCCGCTCTCGATAAGGTCGTTTGCCTGCTGCGATCCGGTAATCATGCCAACCGCGCGGGTGATGATGCCGCTTTCCCGGCGCACGGCCTCGGCCAGCGACGGATGCTCGTCTTCCGCATTGGCGACGGTCGGATTGCTGACGGGAATGCCACTCGATGTCACGCAGGCATAATCGACACCTATGGCTTTCAGCCGCGTTGCGAGCGTCGTCGCATGCGTGACGGTGAGGCCGTCTTCCGCCCAGTCGCTGCCGGTAATGCGTGCACCCACGGCGATGCCGCTTGCGGCATTGCGAACCGTCTCGGCAATACGCAGCGGAAAGGCCATGCGCCGCTCGTCATCGCCGCCCCAGGCGTCCTGCCGTGTATTGGAGAGCGGGGAGTGGAACTGATGCAGCAGATAGCCATGCGCGATATGGATCTCGATGACCTTGAGGCCCAGTCTCGCCGCGCGGATAGACGCGTTGCGGAAATCGTCCGCGATCCCGTCGAGGTCCTCTTCCGTCGCCGCCTGCGGAAGGGCCCAGCCCGCGCGATGGGCAATCGTGGATGGCGCAAGTGTCTGCCAGGCGTCACTGCCCGAAAGGCTTCCGCCGGGCGTCTCCCAGGGGCGATGGGCCGAACCCTTGCGGCCGGCGTGCGACAGTTGGATCCCGAATTCGGTGCCCGGCAGAGCCACCCGGCGGGCCTGGTCCAGAACGGCGCCCAAGGCATCCTCGCAGGCATCGGAGTAGAGACCGAGGCAGCCGTGGGTGATGCGACCGCGGCGCGAAACGGCCGTCGCCTCGATCATCACCAATCCGGCGCCCGACATGGCGAGCGACATGAGGTGCTGCAGATGCCAGGGCGAGGCACAGCCGTCATTGGCCATGTACTGGCACATCGGCGCGACAGCAATGCGGTTCGGCAGTGTCACCGGATCAAGCGTGAGAGGCGTAAAAAGCGGAGCTATGGACATCATTGTTCACTTGCATTGAGGCACGCAGTTGCGGTGCGGCTGAAGGATCGCGAGCCACGACCAAGACAGGACCAGTCCGGGCTTGGCAACCGAAATCCGGTTCACATGCGGAAACGCTGGAAAAGCTGCAGCAATGCCTCTCGAACAGCTGCAGCGCAATTGTCGCGGAAACGGAAGTGATTTTGACAGTGGCTGCCCAGGCGCAATTAATGGTAGTGGACGCAGTCCGTAGCGAACCCGTCTCGGAATTGCTTTTCGCTGATAACGGCGGATTTACAGGGAATTTTCCCATAATTCGAATTCGAGATCCATTCCTAAAGCAATAAATTCTATTACTATCAATTATTTAACTTAGAATACCCTTCTCAATGGAACAGGGAATTTTCGTGCCCTAACTGGGGAAACTTATCGATGGCGCACCGGCTTAACAGGATGAGATTCTTTGGATTTTATTCTGTAGCATTAAGCGTCATGCCTTCTCATTGTCGTGTGAACTACCAGATGGTTGCAGCTTACGCAAAACATGGGTCAGTGCTAGAAGGTCAGGCACTTGGGCATGCCCCCGAGGTTGGACGTCCAACTTTCGGAGGACCAAATAACTTGAGCGAAGCTTAGTGTGCTACGGCTCGGTCAGCGCCATGCATGACGATCTGGTATCCTCGAAAAAACCTGCTGATTGCCTCCGGCCGCATACACCTGCAGCCGGAGTACCGTGTTGTCAAATTTCCGAGACAAACTTTGTGCGCTGGAAGGCTTCTAGGCCCTCAATACCGGATTCGGAGCCATAGCCACTTTCGTTAACTCCGCCGAACGGAGTCTCCGCAGTCGAGATCACGGTATGGTTGACGCCGACCATGCCAGCCTCCAGCGCCATCTCGGTGTTACGCGCTAACGTGCCGTTGCGAGTGAAGACGAATGAGGCAAGGCCGTAGGGCAACGAATTCGCCCGTTCAATGACTTCGTCGAAGGTTGAAAAGGTCGTTGTCGGAGCGACCGGGCCGAAGGGCTCTTCCGTCATGATACGAGCGCTGTCGGGAACATTCTTGAGCAGCGTTGGTGCGTAGAAATAACCGTTGTTGCCAATGCGCTCACCGCCGGTGACGATTTCGGCGCCATCCGCCTTGGCATCGGCGATGAAGCCGTCCATCACGTCAAGACGGCGGGACGCGATCATTGGCCCCATCTGGACACCGTCTTCGAGACCATGGCCAATCTTGATCCTGCGGGTGCGCTCCGCAAACCCTTCGATGAAAGGCTTGTAGAGGCTGTCATGCACGTAGAAGCGGGTCGGCGACGTGCAGACCTGTCCGGCATTGCGGAATTTCGCGGCGACTACGGCATCGAGCGCCCGATCGAGGTCGGCATCGGCATGGACGATGACCGGCGAATGGCCGCCGAGTTCCATCGTACAACGTTTTAGCGTGTCGGCAGCGAGCTTCTGCAGCAGCTTGCCGACAGGCGTCGAACCGGTGAGCGATACCTTCTTCGGAATCGGCGAGGTGAGCAAGTAGGACGAAACATCAGCCGGAATGCCGAAAACGATGTTCAGGACGCCTGCCGGAAGGCCGGCTTCCTGGAAGCAGCGGCCGAAGGCGATCGCAGTGCCGGGAGTTTCCTCGGCCGGCTTGATAATGATCGAGCAGCCTGCCCCGAGCGCGCCCGCAATCTTACGAATGACGTTGCTGGCTGGGAAATTCCACGCCGCAAAGGCTGCAACCGGCCCGATCGGCTCCTTGAAGACCATTTGACGAACACCGGGAATACGCGCCGGGACAATGCGACCATAGGCGCGCTTACCCTCTTCGGCGTACCAGCGAACGACATCGGCCGAAAACTGCACTTCGCCGGTTGCTTCGCCGAGCGGCTTGCCGTTTTCAAGCGTTAGCGTGCGGGCGATCTCACCCTTACGTTGCGCGATGAGGTCGGCTGCCTTGTCCATGATGTCGAAACGCTGGATCGCCGTCATTGTCTTCCATACCGCAAAACCACGCGCCGATGACGCCAGTGCCTCGTCGAGGTCCGCCTTCGAGGCATGTGGCAGTCGGCCCAAAACATCGCCTGTCGCCGGATCTATCAAATCTTCGCCCGCGCCTTCGCTGCCGGCGCGGAAGACGCCGTCGATCAATAGTTCAAGTCGCTCGCTGTACATTCGGTTCCCTTTCATTCAGGCCGCTGTTCATCGACGAGCCGCCAATCGCAAAACACATTGCCCGTTGCTGGGCCGGGCAGAACTGCGCCAATTCACAGCCCTCCAAAATCTTTCAGCACTGCAATTGACATGTACATTGTATACAGTATGGTGTCGACATGTTTTTACAACGCACTCAGAAATTTTCGCTGTCCATTCCCGAGAGTCTCGCCGAGTCTCTTGAGGAAGAGATTATCGTCGGGCGGATCAAGTCCGAAGAACGCCTGACCGAGGAGATGGTCGCTGAGCGATACGGCGTGAGCCGCTCTCCCGTGCGAGAAGCCCTGCGGCTCCTAGAGCGTGACGGACTGGTCATTCGCGAGGCACGGCGTGGCATCTGGGTCGCCCCGCTATCTCAGAAGGATTTCGACGAGGTCTATACGTGTCGTACCCCACTGGAAGGCTTGGCCGCACGGCAGGCCGCCCTGTCCCGGGATGACGTCCTGAAGAAGGAACTGCGCGCCGTACAGCGCGAACTTGAGGAAGCCCAAACGAATGGCGACGTTCGCAGCTTCTTCACCGCTGACGTTCGCGGTTCTCTCATGATCTACAAACTTGCGGACAACCGTACGCTGAGACGACTCCTACAGAGTCTTGAAAAGCAGATGCTTCGGTATCGTTTTCACGCCTACGAGCAGAACGTCGACATGATCAAGCTGTCGCTCGAAGACACGACGCGGATCTTCGACGCCATTCTTGCCTGTAATGGCGATGCCGCGCAGTCCCTGACGGAAAACCTCATCCATCAAATCTGGCAAAACATGCGCGACGAAGTCGGTCGCTCCTTCGGAAATTAAACGGCATGGTATCGCTGACCGCATCCTTCTCCGTTATCGACAGCCACACCGCAGGCCACCCGACCCGCGTCATCCTGAGCGGCATACCGAAGCTGTCTGGTACCAGCGTGCTTGAGCGCCGAAACGACTTCAAGAGCCGGCTCGACCGTCTGCGCCCTGCCCTTTTACATGAGCCCCGCGGCCATGCGGCCATGGTCGGCCTGATTCCGACACATTCGGACGTTGCGGATTACGGCGCGTTCTTTATCTCCTCCTATGTCTATCTCGACATGTGCGGCCACGGCGCAATCGGTTTTGCCAAAACCCTTGCCTTTACCGGCCAGATCAGCCCGGAGACAGGCGACAGCTTCACACTCGAAACACCTGCGGGCGTTGTCACCGTAGGCCTGGTCTGGGGTGAGAATGGCGCCTTGAAGGCGGTCAAGATTCGCAACGTGCCAAGCTACGTCGGGCTGGAAAATCTTACTATCGAGGTGGATGGCATCGGCACGGTGAAGGCCGACATTGTCTATGGCGGCATGTGGTACGCGCTCGTCGATGCCGCATCGCTCGGACTCAATCTCGATCCGGACTTTGCTTCGACGCTGATGCTCAAAGGATCAGCCATCAAGCAGGCGATCAAGCAAACCATCGCCGCCACGCCACTGTTTGCCGGCTCGGCGGCGCCGAGCGTGCTTTTCTATACAGCCGACTCGGC
Source organism: Rhizobium sp. Root482 (assembly GCF_001426565.1). Classification (GTDB taxonomy): domain Bacteria; phylum Pseudomonadota; class Alphaproteobacteria; order Rhizobiales; family Rhizobiaceae; genus Pararhizobium. Next base: position 46,701 of record NZ_LMFA01000009.1, read on the forward strand.
TTCGGAGGCCAAGCACTTCCTGGTGCTGGAATCCAACAAGTTTGATCGATCTCCTTGCGGCACGGGCACATCAGCGCGCCTAACGTACCTTTTGCACAAGGGCATTCTCAATCCGGGCGACACCTATCGCGCCCGCAATATCTTCGGCATTCCGTTCGAGGCTCGCCTGTCGGAAACGACACGGGTGGGAGACCGAGATGCCGTAGTCGTCGAGATCGAAGGCAATGCCTTCGTCACCTCATCTCAAACCATCTTCTTCGAGGCAAACGATCCGCTCTCGAAGGGGTTTCTCAGCCGTTAACAACGAATAATAGGGGAACGTTATGATATCGTTCAGCAAGATTTTTTCGGCAGCAGCTCTCGCGCTATCGCTGCTTTCCGCGCCAATCGCCGCATCGGCTCAAGACAATCCGTCCGCCGTCCTCGATCAGATCCGGTCCTCCGGCGTTCTCAAGGTTCCGGTCATGACCGGCGAGGAGCCAGGCTATATCAAGGACCCGGCGACCGGCGAGTGGAGCGGCTTCTACTACGAATTCCTCGGCGAAATCGCGAATGAGCTTGGCGTCAAGCTCGAGCCGGTCGAAACGACATGGGGCAACCTCGCTGCCGACTTCCAGTCAAATAAGATTGACATCGCCATCGGCGTGAACCCCAACCCGAAGCGCGGCCTCGTCGTTGACTATCTGTGGGAACCGCTGTTCACCGACGCTTGGGCGGTGCTGACGCCTCCCGGCAAGCCGGTCAAGACCTGGGCTGAATTGAACGATGCGTCGAAGACCGTCGTCGTCCAAAAGGGCTCCACCATGCAAGTCGTCGCTGAAGCACTCCTGCCGAAGGCCAAAATCACCCCGGTCGAAGACCGCGGCCTCGCACTGATGGAACTGCAGACCAATCGCGCCGACGCCGTTGTCTTCGCGGTCTTCGACGCCCTGCAGATCTCCAATCAAAAGATTGGCGACGTCTCCGTTCCTGAGCCGCTCCTGCGCAATCCGGCAACCCTCGCCGTTGCACGTAAGCCCGGCAACGCTGGGTACATCAACTTCCTGACTAACTGGATCCAGCAAGAGCGCTCTCTCGGCAAGGCCCAGGGCAAACTGCAGCGCGCTTGGGAAAGCCGTGGCATCGACCTCTCGATCCTACCGCCGAACTTCAGCTTTTAATTCCAATCTCAATGCCCGGTCGCTGCTCGACAGCGATCGGGATCCACCGGCCTTATCCGGTCTTTCCCTCGCAGTGAACGAGTGAGGACAGTCATGTTCGATTATACCGTCATCACAAACAATATCGGCCTGCTGTGGCAAGGCCTCCTGATGACCCTCTACTTTACCGTGATCACGATTTCCGCCGGCCTGGCAATCGGCCTCGTCGTCGGCCTCGTCCAGCTCACCACTTTCTGGCCGCTCGTCCTGCTTGGCAGAATCTACGTTGAGTTCTTCCGCAACATCCCGCTGCTCGTGACGCTGCTCTGGGTCTACTACGCGTTCCCAATCTTCGCGGGCGTCAACGTAACGAAGTTTTGGGCCGGTTTCATCGGCCTCAGTTGCTACATCGGCTCGTTCTACGCCGAAATCCTCCGTGCCGGTGTGCAGTCGGTAGATCCCGGCCAGACGGATGCTGCCACCGCGATTGGCATGTCGTACGGCCAGCGCATGCGCCGCATCATCCTTCCGCAGGCCTTCCGCCGCATGATCCCACCGCTTGCCGGCCAGTCAATCATCCAGATGAAGAATACTACGCTTCTATCGATGATAACGGTTCCGGACCTGCTCTACCAGGCAAGCTATATCTCCTCTTTCACCTATCGTCCGATGGAGGTCTACACCGCCGTCGGCGCGATCTTCCTGATCATTCTTGTGCCTCTAACCTATCTCGCCCGGAAGCTCGAAAAAGGCGGAGTATCCGCGAAATGACCCCCACGAAGAAAACAGAGTTGCTTAGCCTCGACCGTATCTGCCTTCAGTTTGGCGCGCGACAGGTCCTCAAGGGCGTCGATCTCAACGTCACCGAGGGTGAAGTCGTCGTCCTGATCGGCGCAAGCGGCTCCGGCAAGACCTCACTGCTCCGCTGCATCAACCTTCTCTACACACCGAGTAGTGGCAAAATCTCGATCGATAACGAGGTAATTTACCATGAAGGGTCTGACAAAAAAGTCGGGAGCAAGATCACCAAGCGGGAGGTGAACCGTATTCGCTCAAATACAGGCATGGTTTTTCAGCAGTTCAATCTCTTCCCCCACATGACGGCGCTGCAGAACGTCATGGAGGGTCCGGTTATCGTCAAGAGGGAAAACCCGGCAACGGTCCGTGAAAAGGCCATGCAACTATTGACGATGATGGGCCTCGAACAGCACGTCGACAAATATCCGCGCCAACTTTCCGGCGGCCAGCAGCAGCGTGTGGCGATCGCTCGCGCAGTGGCGATGCAACCTAAAGTCATGTTGTTCGACGAGCCGACCTCGGCGCTCGATCCCGAACTCGTCGGCGAAGTGATGAAGGCCATCGTCGATCTCGCTAGGACTGGCATGACGATGGTGATCGTCACCCACGAACTCGGCTTCGCCTTCGAAGTCGCCGACCGCATCGTCTTCCTCGATGAAGGCGTCATCGTAGAACAGGGCGCGCCGCAAAAGGTCCTCCTGCACCCCGAGCATCCGCGTCTGAAGAGCTTCGTCGGTCGCTTCCATGAGTCGGCGGACCTCCTGCGTCCGTTCCTCGAGGCCCGGATGAAGGAAAACAGCTGATTTAAAGGCCGGCACGGCCGGTCTTCTGTCCCGGTGTCGCAACTGGCGCCCGAATCGATAAGACAGTAGCGCACCTCGCGTCGCTACCGCGAAAGGAATCCGTCATGACTTTGAGTTTCGATCCCGCAAACGTTGTCGTGCCTATGGGCCATCACATTGGCGGTCGCTACATCGAGATGCCCGGCGCGGAAATCACCATTCAGCGTCCCTCCGACCATGGGCATATGGGCATCATCACCGACGGCGGCGACGAAGCTGTCGAAATGGCCGTCACGGCGGCGAAGGAAGCTCTAAGAACCAGCCGCTGGGGCAAGATCGCCCCGCGCGAACGCGCCAAGGTTCTGATGCGGTTTGCCCAGTTGGTCGAAGACAACAACGTCTATCTCGGCCAGCTCGAAGCCATGGGCTCCAGCCGTCTCGTTTCGGGCACGATCACCGGCGACGCGGTCCGCACCGCCGGCGTGATCCGCTATTTCGCGGAATTCTGCGATAAGGTGGAAGGCACTGTCACTGCGACGGAAGCCGACACGCTGAGCCTGACCCGCCGCGAGCCTTACGGTATCGTCGGTGCGATCGTTCCTTGGAACTTCCCCATGATCACAGCGGCCTGGAAGTTTGCTCCGGCGCTCGCAGCGGGCAACGCAATCGTCATGAAGACATCGGAGCTAACGCCGCACACGCTGATGGCGCTCGCCGAACTCGCTGCACAGGCTGGCGTCCCTGCCGGCCTCTTCAATGTCATCAATGGCTACGGCCACACGACCGGTGCCGCGATCGTGCGCCATCGCGACATCATGATGATCTCGTTCACCGGCTCGACGCAGACGGGCGCAATAATCATGTCGCTTGCCGCGCAGTCGGGCATCAAGCCAGTTACGCTTGAGCTTGGTGGAAAGAGCCCGCAACTCGTTCTCGCCGATGCAGGTGACCTCGACACCGTTGCCAGCCGTGTCGCGATGGCATTCATGGGCAATGCCGGCCAGGTCTGCACCGCCGGTTCGCGCATTCTTATCGACAATAAAATCGCCGACGAATTCACCGAACGCCTGATCAGCAAGACGAGGGCAATTAAGGCCGGCGCGACCTGGGACGAAACCACGACCTTCGCGCCTATCATTAGCAAGAAGCAGATGGAACGGATTGACAGCATGCTGCGCGAGACCGTTGCCCAGGGCGGCTCGGTCATCACGGGCGGCGGCCCGCTCGAAACCCGCAATGCCGGCAGCTTCTACGCGCCGACGCTGCTCGAAAACGTCTCTGACGACAACGTCGGCTTTCGCGAGGAATTCTTCGGTCCTGTCGCGACCATCCACACCTTTACCGATCTCGAGGAAGGCATCGCGCTCGCTGCACATCCGACCTACGGCCTCGCTGCCAGTATCCACACGACCAACATGGCCAAGGCCCTGAAGGCTGCCGACGCCATCGAAGCCGGCATGGTCTTTGTCAACCAGCATGGCCGCAGCCCCGAGTTCACCTACACGGCTGGCGGATACAAGGGTTCGGGCTTCGGCAAGGATATGGGTCGACAGGGCTTCCAAGAATTCCTTCGGGAAAAAGCAATCTGGGTCAACTACGCCTGAATCGAGCCCTATCATGCAATTAGACTACATTATCATCGGCGGTGGTTCGGCGGGGTGCGTCCTCGCCAGCCGACTTTCCGAAAACGGCACGAAGCAGGTCGCTCTGTTCGAAGCCGGCCCGGATACGCCTCCGGACGCCGTACCTGACATTATATCCGACAGCTATCCCGGCCTGTCCTACTTCGATCCCAAATATCACTGGACGAAGCTGAGGGTCTATAACCGGTCACCCAAGCTTAATTCCAGCACGCCGAAGACGGCAAAGCTCGAGCAGGCCAAGGTCATGGGCGGCGGCTCCTCGATCAACGGCCAGTTCGCCGTCCGCGGCCTGCCGCACGACTACGACGAATGGGAAAATCTCGGCCTCCGGGGCTGGGGTTGGGACGGCATGCTGCCCTATCTTAAGAAGCTCGAGCGCGACCTCGACTTCGACGGCGAGATGCACAACAAGACGGGCAATATCCCGATCCGTCGCGTTTTTCCGGAAGACTGGGCAGGCTTCACCAAATCCGTCCTCAAGGCGACGGAAAAGGACTACCCGTACCAGCCTGACTACAACGGCAGCTTCGAAGACGGCTCCTTCCCGCTGCCACTGTCGAACGAAAACGACCGCCGCGTCTCGACAGCCGTGGGCTATCTGCACAAGGAGGCCCGCGCCCGCAAGAACCTGCACATCTTCGCCAATGCTTTCGTCGAGGGTCTGACGTTCGAAGGCACGCGCGCCACCGGCATCCGTGTCACGATCGACGGCCAGACCGAAGCGTACAAGGCACGGGAAGTCATCCTCTGCTCGGGCGCGTTGCATTCGCCGGCGGTCCTGCTGCGTGCCGGCATCGGCCCGGTGGCGCAACTGAAGCGCCTGGGTATCGACATCGTTGCCGATCTGCCCGGCGTAGGTGAGAACCTGACGGATCATCCGCATCTGGCCGTCGCCGCGCACTTTAAGAAGTCCGCTCGTCTGCGTCCCGGCCAGCGCCGCCATATCTTCCTCGGCGTTCGCTACTCCTCGAACTACGCCGATTGCCATCCCGGCGACATGCTGCTCATGCCGGTTAATCGGGCCGGCTGGCATCCGCTTGGCAAGGCCATGGGTGCGCTCAACGTTTGCGTCAACAAGTCCTATTCGCGCGGAACGGTAACGCTTAAGACGTCAAACCAGAACGACGAACCCATCGTCGACCTGAACCTCGCGTCCGACGGCCGAGACCTGATGCGGCTCGTCGATGGGTTCAAGCGCCTCTACAACATCATGATGACGCCGGACGTGCAGCGTCATGTCAACACCTGGTTCCTTGCCGGTTACAGCGATGAAGCGCGAGCGCTCAGCGTCCGCAAGCCGTTAAACTGGCTGAAGACGGCAAGTGCAGCCTACGCCTTCGACTATGTTCCCTTCTTCCGTGAAGCACTTCTGAAGCGCAAATTCGGCACGACCGACCGCATGCATGCGATGATGAAGGATGAGGATCTGATCACCGATTGGGTCAAGCAGTCGGTCTGGTCCGGCTGGCACGTCTCCGGCACCTGCAAGATGGGCGATGACGAGGATCCGATGGCTGTATTGGACGCGGAGTGCCGTGTCCGCGGCGTCCAGGGGCTCCGCGTGGTCGATGCCTCGATCATGCCGACCATCGTCGCTGCCAACACCAACATCACGACAATCGCCATAGCCGAAAAGGCTGCCGATCTCATCCTCAACGACACGCAATGAAAAGGATAAATGACATGCGCAAGAACAAGGCCAAGGAAATCTGGGCCGCCGGTGGCGAGGTCGTAACCGGCTGGCTCGGCATACCGTCCTCCGTCTCCGCCGAACTGATGGCACAGCAGGGTTGGGACGCCCTGACCGTTGATCTTCAGCACGGCGCTTCCGACTACACTGATATGCTACCCATGCTGCAGGCGATCTCGACGACCGACACTGCGCCGTTCGTCCGAGTTCCTTGGAACGACCCGTCGATCATCGGCAAAGTGCTCGACGCCGGCGCCTACGGCGTCATCTGCCCGATGGTCAATACTGCGGATGAAGCTGCCGCCTTCGTCAAAGCTTGCCGCTATTTCCCGCAGGGCGGCCGTTCGGTCGGCCCGCTGCGCGCGTCGCTCTACGCCGGCGCGGATTACTTCCACCACGCCAACGACACCGTCGTGACCATGGCGATGATCGAGAGCGAGGAAGCCGTCAAGAACCTCGAGGACATCCTTAAGACACCTCACCTTGACGCGATCTTCGTCGGCCCGTCCGATCTCGCCGTCACTATGGGCGAAGTTCCCGGCTTTGATCCGCGCTATCCGGCGGTCTACGAGGCGATCGAATACATCGCTGCCAAGTGCAAGGAAGCCGGCGTCATTCCGGGCATCCATTGCGGCTCGGTCGCCTACGGTGTGGACATGCGCAAGATGGGCTATCGCTTCATGGCTTACCTCTCGGACTTTCGCATGTTGCAGCAATCCGTTTCGCGCAACCTCAAGGCGTTCCGCGACGGCTCTGTCAGCGAGCTGACGCCGTAATTTGACGAAGGGTCATCTTCAGCATGTCTATACAAGGTATGGGACAGCCGGATAAATCCGGAATCGGTCGTAAGGTCACCGTCGTCGGCGGCGGCATTGTTGGGGTCTGCTCGGCCAATTACCTGCTTCGGCAGGGCTTTGAGGTTGAGGTGATCGACCCAGCACTGCCCGGATCGGAGGACCAGTGCTCGTTCGGCAATGCCGGCGGCATCTGCCCCGGCTCTTGCATACCGAATTCCATGCCTGGCGTGATGAAGAACGTGCCGAAGTGGCTCATGGATCCGGAAGGCCCCCTCTACGTGCGGCTAGCCTATCTGCCGCACGCTCTTCCTTGGTTGCTGCGCTTTCTCGAAGCCAGCCGCAAGCCGCGTGTCGAACAGATCTCGGCCGCGATGCGCTCGTTACACCGCATGACCTTCGAGTGTTATGAGCCCTTGATGAAGGAAGCCGGCTGCGAAGAGCTTTTGCAGAAACGCGGTCAGTTGTTCGTCTACGAAAGCGCCGACGGGCCTGCCGGCGGCGCCTACAGTCTCGATCTGCGCCGCCGTCATGGAGTGAAGGTCGAAATCCTTAACGCCGATGAAATCCGCCAGCTCGAGCCGGCACTTTCCCCCATTTTCAAGAGCGCAGTCTACCTGCCCGAGCAGGGCCAGTGTCCCAATCCGGGTCGATTGGTCGCCAAGTTCGCCGAAAATGCGGCCCGCCGGGGGGCGACCTTTACCCGTGCCCGGGTCCGAGGCTTTGAAAAGGGCCCGTCGGGGATCGCGGCGGTCCACCTCGAAAATGGAGAACGCCGCGCCATCGACCAGATGGTGCTCTCGGCCGGTGCATGGTCAGCGGATCTTGCGCGCCAACTCGGCGACCGAATTCCGTTCGAGACCGAGCGCGGCTATCACACCATGATCAAGACGGATACCGGCCTGCGCATCCAGACGATTTCCGCGGACCGCAAGTTCGTCGCCTCGCCGATGGAAGCCGGCTTGCGCATTGCAGGCAATGTCGAATTCTCGGGCCTGAAGCCGCCGCCGAACATGTTCCGCGCCGACGCCCTGCTGAAACAGGCACGCCCGATGTTCAACAAGCCGCTGGAAGGTGAAGTCACGCGCTGGATGGGGCATCGTCCCGGAACCCCAGACAGCATCCCGGTCATTGATCGCGCCACCAGAGCCCGGAACGTCATCTACGCGTTCGGTCACGGACATCAGGGGCTGATCGGGGGTTCGGTAACCGGCAAGATCGTCTCCGAACTTGCCGCCGGTCAGACGCCGTCGGTCGACCTTACTCCGTTCCGCGTCAAACGCTTCTGAATATCGAAGCGAAGATAAGCAATATAGAGGGATAGGACCCACTCGTGACTACTACAAAGATTCTCATCTGCGATCTGATCGGCCTTCGCCACGGCGAGAACGGGCGTCCGGATTTCAGCGAAGCCAAAGCCTATATTGAGGCCAGGGGCGGTGTCTTTCACGACTGTCCACAGGAGAATACAGGCACGCTGGAAGATGGACGGCTTCACTTCTTCTACCAACCAAACCTGAGCACCAGCGAGGAACTGATGGCGGCGGCGGCCGACGGCCAGTATGACGCCGTGATTGCGGCGGCGACCTATCTGCCGCGGGAAACCTTGTTTCAACTTGGCGGCGTTCGCATCGGTGCCGGCACCGGCAATATGGGCTCCGTCTCTTGGGGCGGCGGCAGTGGCCACGGCGGCCGGGCGCCGCTCATGAACACACCCGGCATCAACAGCCGGGCTACCGCACAAATGGCTATGAAGGCGCTCCTCAGAGTAAGACCGGACCTGCCGGTCGATGAGCTCCACGCGCTGGTCGCTGCCGGTAATTTCGACACCGGCAGGCAGCTACGAGACTTCCCGACCGAAAAGCTGGAAGGCAAGCGGCTCGCCGTCATCGGCTATGGCAATATTGGCCGTGAATTCGCAAAGCTTGGCCGCGCCTTCGGTATGAACGTCGTGATACATGCGCGCGAGCGCCATCGCGAGTGGATCGAGGCGGAAGGGTTCGATTACGCGCCGACTATCATTACCGCCGCACGCGGTGCCGATGCCCTGTCTGTTCACATCGGCCTCGGTGCCTTCGACGAAACGCTTCACCGTTACGCCAATGCCGCGCTGATCGACGACGACGTGCTCCATGTACTCAATCCCCGCGCCGTTCTCATCAACTACGATCGTGGTGAGCTGGTGGATGTACCGGCTCTCGCGCGCGCCTTGTCATCCGGCCGCGTTGCGTATGCAGCCATCGACGCCGACCTGTTCAAGGACTCGACCACCGGTGCTCTGTCCGGTCCGATGTTGCCCTATCTGGCGCTCGTGAAAGAATTCGGCAGCCGGGTGGAATTGCTGCCGCACGCGGCAGCCGACACCGACCATCCGTCCCGGGTCGCCGGTGCCAAGCAGGCCATCGACCAGATCTTCGCCGTCATTCAGGACAAGTGCGTCCATAATCTGAAGGGCGACCTGCCGAAAGGGTATCGCAATGGCGGCCCGCGCGTCCCGACCGGCATCGGCTCGGTTACCGACGAAGGCCTCGCCGACATCGCGAGTAAAGGCTCGGCGGCTAGAGAGCTTGCCCGCGACGCCGCAACGGTCAGCGAATTCTGGATTGAGTTGGCCGCGGCAGGAGCAGTCGAGGACCGTAAAACGTTCGCGCGAAAACGCGGTCGCGACATGGTCATCGCAGCCAATCAGTTGATGCGCCTCCTCCGCGAGCTTGGCCTCGACGCACCTTACGATCGGTAAGGCTGGGGCCACATTTTCTTCGAACAGAAAGTCAGCACTTTCCGGTGCCGTTTTCTGCGGGACCCGCACGACACGTAGCCTTTAGACCGCAGCGTCGCTTTTCTCCCAGAAGTTGAGAGTCGCTCGCTTTCATGATGATGAACAGCATCGATCAAGACCATTCGAGGTGCCATGACACAGCCCGCCATGTCCGAGGCACGTCGTTTTCTCGTTGGAGTATGTTTTGCCAGTCATTAACCCTCGCCTTTTTCTAAGATCACTGTTCGAGGCCGCAGTGACTGCCGCCGATCCGTTGACGGGCATTAAGGCGCATCTGCCCGCAAAGCCGAAGGGCCAAACGATAGTCGTTGGTGCAGGCAAGGGTGCGGCGCACATGGCGCGCACGCTGGAAAGTGTCTGGGACGGTCAACTCACAGGCACGGTCGTAACCCGATTCGGCTATGGTTGCCATGTGAAGAACATCGACATTTTAGAGGCATCGCACCCGGTTCCAGACGCTGCCGGTATGGATGCGGCGAAACGGCTGTTCGAGCAGGTCGGCGGTCTAGGCCCTGACGATCTCGTTATCGCCCTGATTTGCGGCGGTGGATCCGCGCTTCTTCCCTCCCCCCCGTCGGGCCTGACGCTCGAAGACGAGATCACGCTAAACGAGGCCCTGCTGGCCTCAGGCGCACCGATATCGGCTATGAACGTCGTGCGTAAGCATCTCTCGACGATCAAGGGCGGAAGGCTGGCGGCTGCTACGAAGGCAAGGGTCGTCAGCCTGATCGTTTCGGACATCCCCGGCGACAACCCGGCCCATGTCGCATCCGGCCCAACGGTACCTGACGGCTCGACACGGCATGACGCCCTCGAGCTCGTCGAGCAGTATAAGCTGAGCCTGCCCCCTAGAATGCTCGAACACCTCGCCTCGTCCGCTGCAGATGCACCGCGGCCGGACGATCCGCAGTTCGCGAACAACAGCCACCACATCATCGCATCAGCCGGCGTATCGCTGGAAGCCGCCGCCGAGATCGCCCGCCGGCAAGGCGTGATGCCGGTTATACTATCAGACTCCGTCGAGGGCGAATCCCGAGACGTCGCACTGGTACATGCAGCCATCGCCCGCGAAGTACTTGCCAAGGATAGACCGTTCACAAAGCCGGTCGTCATTCTTTCCGGCGGGGAAACCACGGTGACCCTGAAGAATAAGGACGGCAGGGGCGGTCGCAACGCCGAATTCGCTCTGGCCATGGGCCTCGCGATCAACGGCCATGACATCCATGTCCTTGCCGCAGATACCGACGGCATCGATGGCTCGGAGAACAATGCCGGCGCCTTTGCCGATGGGGAGACGGTGCGCCGGCTGCGCGACGTCGGGCTCGACGCACGCAAGCTGCTCGACGGCAACGACAGCTATTCCGGTTTCACGGCCATCGGCGACCTGTTTGAAACCGGACCGACAGGAACGAATATCAACGATCTGCGGGCGATTCTAATTCAATCGTAATGCTCCCTGGGGAAAACGAGAACGGCGGCACGCTCGCGTCTTTGGGCAACCTATCCGGCGGCCCTGTCATTGCGTAACGACGGCCTTGAACAAAAATCGCATCCTGATCCCCGATCCGCTCAGCCCGCTGAGTGACTGAGGACCTGCGGCCTTGTTGCGAATTGCAATAATCGGCCATGGATGGTAGCAGCAGTAAGTAATAACACACCCGGCGAAGCTGGAGACCATCGTGGACAGTAAAAACGCGCTTCAATCATTGCTTGCTGATCTACAGGGGCTTCATTTTAGCGATCATGAGTCGCGTGCCTATATCGCACTGCTGAAAATCCAGCCTGCGACCGCATACGAGGTCGCGAAGGAGGCCGGTTTGCCGAAGGCGAACTCATATTCCGTGCTGGAAAGCCTTAGCCGGAAGGAGGCCGTGCAACCTGTCTCGGAAAGCCCGGTGCGCTACACCGCTACTCCTCCAGACATTTTGCTGGCCGCCATAGTCGACAGAACAGAACAAAGGGCGGCAAGGATCAAGGAAGGTCTGAGCCACCTCCAAGACATACCACAGCACGAGTATGTCTGGTCGATGACCGGCATCCCCGCGATCAAAAGCCGAATCTCACAGATCGTCAACGCGTCCACCACCCACCTTTGGATCAAGGGATCCGAGGAGCACCTTGAGGAGCACAACGCTGCGCTGAGGTCTGCCGCCGATAGGGGCGTGGATGTGCTCATCGTTCTATTTGGCACGAAGCTTGATCACTTTTCCTATGACGGGAAGATCAAGGTTATGCTGCACGAAGGCAATGGAATTCCTGTCGCAATGGCGCCGTATCTCGTCAGCATCACGCGAGACTTTGAGGAGGCGCTTGTTGCGGACTTCGGTCGCCAACCACATGGCTCCTACACCCGCAACAAGCCATTGGTGAATATTTTCGACAGCCTCATTCGGCACGAAATATATTTCTGCGAAATCTTCGACGTGTTCGGCGAAGAAATTCAGGATCGTTTCGGGCCTGCACTTTTTGACCTACGCAAGAAGTACCTCCCTTCGCCCCAAGTCGAGTCGTTACGCGATCTGATTCAAACGGCCGACTGGAAAAAGCAGACCCCGCAATGACGGTTACTTTAGCAGCTTGAGAGTGGTCAAAGACGCTTTCAAGACGTCACGTTCCGTTGAAAGGTATTTCAAGGTTTCCGCGTGACCCTTAAAGTTCGCACTCCAATAGTTGTCGACAATTTCCTTTTCCCAAGCATCGCTCTCCGACATCTTCTTCAGAGATTCTTCCCAATATGCGATCTGGTCTGCCGAGAGGTCCCGCGGTCCGATTACGCCTCGGAATGGGCCGTACACCACGTTGTATCCAATTTCGGTCCACGTTGGCACAGCGGCCATCGCGCCACCCATCCGCTCGGGCGCGCTGACGGCGAGGCACCTCACGTCGCCAGACCGAACGTATTCGGCAAAGCTTGCAACCGGCGCTATTGAAAAATCTATGTGCTGACCGAGCAAAGCCGTTACGGCCTCTGAAGCGCCCTTGAATACAACCGTCTTGGGTTTCATCACGTCGAACCCCACGACCTCGGCGAGCTGGGCAAAGGCAACATGATTATGGTTGCCAGGTGTTGTAGCAAAACCAAAATGGAGTTCTTCCGGGTTGTTTTGCAGCGAGGCGACGAGCTCCGCCGCCGTAGTGATTTTGCTCTTTGTGCTAACCGCAAAGCAAAGATATTCTGACACCAGCGTCGCAATCGGTGTCATTGAATCGAACTTCAACGGTGACATTCCGCGCAGCTCGTCCGTCAGGATATTCGGAGACGTTATCGAGATATAGTGCATATTTCCCGGATGCCTGTTCATGGATGCGAGCGCGACAGCCCCGCCGGCACCGGGCTGGTTGGTTACCTTGATCGGCTGATTGACGATCCCTTCCTCCAACACACGCTCCATAGCGCGTGCAGTTCGGTCGAAACCGCCACCGGGCGACGCACCAACGATGATTTCCACCGTTCGGTCGGGCTCGGCTGCGAGAAGTGGCGTACATGTAGCGCTTGCGATCAAAGCCAAACCGAAGAATCGGTACACTGCGGACATGGTATGCTCCCTTTTGCGTTATATTTTTCAAACTTTCCCAGGACCAATCGAGGTCCGAAGCGATGGCTTGATGCGGTGTGCGAGGCCGATGACCGGCTTCAACGTCCCCAGCAATACCAACAGAATGCTCAATCCCAGGAAGGCAGCAGCGATCAAGCTCGGTGCCAAACCTGATATGTTTCCACCAGACAGCGACAGCGCTTGCCGCACAGATTGCTCCAAGGTACCGCCCAAGGCGACGGCCAACAGCAATGGGGCCGATGGTATGCTCGCTTTGCGAAGCAAGTATCCCAGCATGCCGAAAGCCAGGGCAATTTGTACGTCGAAGATATTGTTGTTCAACGAATAGGCACCCGTCAGCGTGAGCATCAGGATGATGGCGTTCAGCGGCGCGCCCGGCATCTTCAGCATCTTTACGAAGATGCCGATGAACGGGATGTTGAGAATGACGAGAATGACATTCGCAACGTAAAGGCTGCCGATGATGCCCCAGACCAAATCAGGGTTCTCAACGAATAGCTGCGGGCCAGGCTGGATGCCGAAAACCATCAGGGCGCCCAGGAGGATGGCGGTGGCCGACGATCCCGGCAGCCCGAGGGTGAACAGCGGGATCAAGGCGCCTCCAACACTGGCGTTGTTGGCCGCCTCCGGGCCTGCGACACCCTCGATAGCTCCCTTGCCAAATTCTTCCGGATGCTTGCTTGCTCGTTTTTCGGCCGCATAGGACAGCAGCGTCGCCACCGCGCCGCCAGCCCCCGGCACAATCCCGACAAGAAAACCGATGACCGAGCCGCGGAAGAAGGAGAAACGGCATCGCCACCACTCGTTCTTGTCCATCCAAAGCCGTCCGGCTATCTGCACTTTGCCCCAGCGCCGCGCCATCAGCTCCCCGGTATTGGTGAAGACCTCGGCGATCCCGAAAAGCCCGACGATGACCGCGACAAGGCTGACGCCGTCAAACAGGTTCGGGGAGCCCATCGTGAAACGCGGGGCGCCGCTCTGAAGGTCGATGCCTACGGTGGCTACCATCAGGCCGAGCATGATGGCGATCAGGCCTTTGACGGCTTCACCTTTGAGAATTGTCGCTGTTGCAACCAGGGCAAAGAGCATAAGCGCGAAATATTCCGCAGGACCGAAACGCAGCGCGAACCGCGCGATGGGTTCCGCGAGAAACGTCAGTGCGATCAGTCCGATGGTGCCGCCGACAAAGGAGGCGATCGCAGAGCAAAAAAGCGCCGCTCCTCCCCGACCGCGCTTTGCCATGGGATTACCGTCCAGCATTGTGATCACGGACGAAACATCACCTGGCGTATTCAGCAGAATCGATGAAATCGACCCGCCATACATGGAGCCGAAATAGATTCCACACAGCATGATCATTCCGCCGGTCGGATCGAGGCCGTATGTCAGCGGAAGCAGCAGTGCGATGCCAGTCGATGGTCCAAGACCGGGCAGCATGCCAATCCAGGTTCCCACAAAGGCGCCGATCACGACATAGGCAAAGTTCCAGCCCGTTAATGCGGTTGCAATGCCTGACGCGAGAAATTCGATCGTGCTCATTGGAATATTCCTCCAAGGATGCTGTCAGGAAATGGCGTCTGCAGGAGAACGACGAAGACCACGTAAAACAGGGCCGTCAGCCCTGCGGCCCAAATGAGCGTGGGCCTCATGGGTTCACGCAGGATCAGAAGGAAAGAGCCGATCACCATGAAGGCTGACATCGGAAAGCCGATGACCGGCAGCAGCAGAACGAAAGCGATCACGGTCGCTGCGCAAAGACCGATGGCCAGGAGCGTGCGGAAGGGCATCGCGCCAGCCGGATGGTTTTCCCGGGACGGCGCGTCCCCGGAGAAGGTCGACAACATCATGATGATCGACAGCAGGATCAGAAGAGAACCGAGGATCTGCGGGAAGAGCCTCGGCCCCATCGGGTCCCCAAAATCGGCCTGCGCTATGGAGAAGGAGGCCGAAAGATACACGCTCCCCCCCAGGATGCATCCAAGCGCTATAAGCCGGTCCATGCCAATTGCGTGCCTCATTGTGCGGCCTCCTCGAACTGCGTGTCGCCGGCCGTTGCCGGCTCGCAGACAAACGCGATATGGCGATCCCAGGTGGGATCCTGAGCGGGATAGTCGGCGCGGAAATGGGCGCCGCGCGATTCGGTGCGGAGTCTGCTCGCCTGCAGGATCAGGCCCGACAGCACATACATTCCATCGAGTGAAAAGGCCTCGGTGGGTGTTGCCGATGCCAGCACCGTATCGATCTGATCTCGGAGGGCAGCGTGGCGCGTCAGGGCGCGCGTGATCGTTTCGGTGCGGCGCTCGATACCGGCACCGTCCATGAGAATCTCACGCAATTCCGATTTCAATGCGGGCACGTTGCCACCGGCTTCTCCCACACCGGAAGCCACAGGGCCGATCCTGATCACGCCGGTGCGGTGCTGGCCGTCGATGTGTCGCGGATCTTCGGCGATCATCGCGTGAACCACCCGATGTCTTGAGTCGAAGTCGCATGACCAGGTTTGAGCCGCGGCCGATTCCGTCGCGGCGGCCCGTCCTGCACGAATGCCGAACACGGCCGCTTCGGACAGGCCGTTGCTATTGAGACGGGTGGCGCCATGCAGTCCGGCGGTGATTTCGCCAGCGGCAAAAAGACCTGGAACGCCCGTCCTGCCATCGACATCGGCAACCACCCCGCCCATGGCGAAGTGAACATCCGGCGCGACCTCGACGCGTTCGCTGTAGGGGTCTATGCCCATGGCGTCGATTGCGCGAAGAAAGCGTCCGGAGACCTGCGCCACGGCGTCCCGATCCGCCTCTGACATATCCACATGGACCCCTCCATGTTCGGTGCCACGGCCCTCGCTGACTTCGCGAAAAATGGCACGGGCAAGCACGTCGCGGGTGGATGCCTCCATCCGTTCGGGATCGTAGCGGGACATGAAGCGCTCGCCATTCGCATTCAAGAGCTTCACGCCGGGCTGTGCCATGAGTCCACCACCGGTGCTCGTCCCCCGAACCTCGAGTGGCCAGGCAAGCGAGGTTGGGGTGAACTGCACGAATTCGAGATCCGTCAGAACCGCACCGGCCTTCAGCGCCAGATAGTAGCCGCTGCCATCGGCAAGTTCGTGATTGCTGGTCACCGGAAAGAGCTTGCCCATGCCGCCACATGCGAGCACAACCGAAGCTGCCTCCACGATCTGCCAAGCATCCCCCGAGCGGCAGAGAATGCCGGCGGCACGTCCCTCGGCGCTCTTTAGAACTTCAACGGCGGTCGTATTGCCGATCAGCTGAACGTCCCGTTCAGACGCCACGTCGATCAATGTCGTCATCAGGCCGACCGCACCGCCGCCTTCGCAGCGAACCGACCTTGCCAGGGAATGGCCAGGAGCAGGAAAGAGCGCCAAATCGCCATCACGAGCGTGAAAGCGCACGCCCAGGGTCTCCAGCTTTCGTATTGCGGGACCGGCCTCATCGACGAAGATTCTGGCGATGTCTTCGAAGACAAGGCCGCGCGCTGTGCGGCGGATGTCTTCCAGATGATGTTCAGGAGAGTCGTCCGGGTCTATCCCGGTCACCGCCGCAAGGCCACCACTGGCCAGCCAGCTGTTCGCCGATCGCCCGATCTCGCCCTGCGCGACCAGCGCGACGCTGGCGCCGTTTTCCCGTGCTGTGATCGCGGCCAGCAATCCTGCCAAACCCGAGCCCACAACAACGACATCAACACGACGCCGTTCCGCTTGCGAAATATTCACATCTTCCTCCCAGAAGTCTTCCGGCCTCCCGCCGAAACTCACTTGATCCGCTTCAGCCCTCCAGCATGTCGCGAACCTCTTTCAGACGCTGCCGCGATACATGCGCGTAGCCGGACATGAGCAACCTCGCCGTCCGTTCGACCGCAGCTCTTTCAATGCGCCATCCGTCCTTCGTTTCCACAACCTCGGCCGATACCGTCAGGATTCCTGCTGGTTGACCCAGTCGCGTGCGCGCTCCCTTCGCTCGCGACAATTCATGCACCACGCTACCCGGCAGGCGACTTGCCACCGCCGAACAGACAGCTCCGGTAACCGCAAGCGTATGATGTGGCTTCTGCATTGCAAGCTGCCGCACGCAAACGTCCATCATATCTGCCGGAACCGGCCCATCTGCAGCCTCGTAGTCCTGCGAGGGGCCGACCATGATGACGCGAGGAATGTTGGGGGAGATTTCCGCAGCATGTTCCGGGCGCTCGACCAAGCCCAGCTTGACACATGCCCAGCCCCGAATGGCCTCGAGATCGGCCATCAGCGCACTGTTTGCGGAAATCTCCGCCGGTGTCTCCGCTCCCGTCGCACCAATGGCCGTGGCTAGAACAAAGACAAAGGGCGTAGCGGCATCGACGAATGAGACCGGCACCTTTCGGGCCCCCAACTCGACAATGTCCAGCACCGAACCGGTGGGTAGAAGCTTTCCGCTGACGGAACCAGCGCAATCACCGAAATCGAGAGTGATCGGGGATCCGGTGCCCGGTACGCCGGGAACCCGTGTGTTTCCTTCCAGGCAGGGGTAACCATCCACCACCCGGAAACGGGCGGTGACGACTTGACCGGTGTTAGTTGTGTGGATGCGAACAGACGTCTCCGGCTCCGTCGGAGCGATCAGCCCGCGCAGGACTGCGAAAGGGCCGACGGCTGCAAGCATATTTCCGCAATTTCCGCCCGTGGATACCATCGGCCGGTCTATACCCACCTGTACGAAGGTGTAGTCGAGATCAGCCTCCGGATGCGTGGGGCGGCCGACGACGGCCGCCTTGCTCGTCAGGGGATCAGATCCACCGATCCCGTCAATCTGCCGCCGGTCGGGCGAGCCGTAGCAGGCGAGCAGAAACGCCGCTCGTTCTTTCGGTTCCACCGGCATGTCGTCGGCAAAAAAGAAGGCGCCCCGGCTCGATCCGCCCCTCATGAACAAGGCGCGGACCGAGATCTGTTGCGGGTCATTCTCCAGGCCTGGTATATTTAGAACGGGAACGACGTTCATGACAGCCTCACGCCGCCCGCAGAACAGGCTTGCGGTCTCGCGCGACGGTAAGACTTGGAATGATGGCAGCGTTCGGCTCCAGCTCCAGAGACATGAGCCGCCTGCTGATATCCGAAATGGCCTCCTCGTCCAGCACAAGACCCGCCGTGCTCATGAATTTCCGCTCCAACTCCTCGCCGCTCAATGGATTTGCCGGTTCGCCGCGGGGCTCTTCGCTCCTGTAGGAAAGGCTGCGACCATCCTTCAGCCCCAGCGTGACGACGGCTTGCCGTCCGCCGACACCGAACTCCGGCTCCGCCTCAAGAACGACCTGCGCAGCGAGATCGTGTACGGCTTGATTGGAGTAGCCGTCCCAATAGTCACGTAGCCCGTTGCCACCTGCCGTAAGCGCCAGGGCGACGCCAAACTGCGTGCTGCCCATGGCCGCATTGAGGCTGCCACACGGGAACTTGGAAGCCTGCCGGATCGCGAGACCGCTCATCTTCACCGTGATGGACGAAATGTCCCCCTGCTTGACACCATCGGCGTGGAACATCTGTGCGAGATCGATTGGCCCGTGAGCATAGCGGCAGGCCGCGTGCGGCTTGAAGCCGACTTCCATGATGGCGAACTTGCTGCCAAATCCGTCCAGGAGATCGGAAATCCGCACGCTGTCGGTGAAGGCGTTGAAGAACCCTTCTTTCGATTCCAGAACCTTTTTCGGGCCTGTGAAGCCGCGGCTTGCCATGATACCGGCGAGCACGCCATTGAACGCGCCCTTGCCGGGGCCAAAGGGTTTTGCCATGCAGGGATCGTCAAGATAGGACTGGATACCGCTCGACTGCATGGCCGCAAGGCCGATGGCATTGGCGATCCCCTCCTCGTCGCAGCCGAGCAGGCGCGCGGTGATCACGGCCGCACCCATCAGCGAAACCGTAGATGTGGTGTGGTAACCACGATGGCGATGGCCAGGGTTGATCGCCTTCGCAACCCGAATCGCAATCTCATAGCCGGCGACGACTGCGGAGACGACGTCGTCGCCCTTGGCCTGGCTGATCTCAGCTGCGGCGAAAGCCGCCGGGATCAGTACTGAACCCGCCTTGATAAGACCGGATCCGTGGGCGTCGTCAAGCTCAACGCCGTGCCCCATGGCGCCGTTGCAGAGTGCAGCGAGAGGTGCCGGCACCTTGTCGCCATAACCGACAATGGTGCTCTCGGGCTTGCCGCCCCATTCCTGCACCAACTGAATGATTGCGATGGCCGCCTCGCTGATGGCCGAAGCCGCGATCTGGTTCCCGACCCCATCCCGGATGATCAGCTTGGCTTTTTCCTGCACCGGCGCAGGCAGGTCTTCATAGCGCAGTTCCGCCGCCAGTTTCGCAAAGCGACGCGTCAGACCCTGAAGATCGGAAGGGCTTCGTACATGTTCGTTCATGATCTTTCCTTTGATGTTGCATGTTTCATCGTTAGTGGTATCTATTGCTACTACCAATAACAAAACCCTGTCAACTACCGTTCCAACAAATTCCGTGAGGCTTGTTTTTTGATTATGGCGTTCACCTGGAAAGCGCTCATGCCCATACCGCGCATGTTCGCGACTGTTACCGCTCGGTGCGTCAATGGGTCGTTTTGGCCCGAAACGTTGACGAATGGTCTTCCACAGAAGCCGGCCCTTGCCGAAAGCCATTCTGATCCTTCGGCACGATCGGAGTGTTCGCGAGGTCAACACGCATGACGCAAATTCCCTCCACCTTCATATCAAAGCGCGGAACCGCCGCAGATTTCGTTCCCGGCATTGTCCTCGTGGCGGTGATCACCGCATCTGCCTACGGACTGCGCAGCCTGCCTTTCGTTTCCTCTCTCAGCCCGATGATCACAGCGATCTTCCTGGGTATGATCTTCGCCAATATCGTCGGCTTCTCCTCCTCGGCTGAAGCCGGCATCTCCATTGCGGGGAAAAAGCTGTTGCGCCTGGCGGTCGCCATGCTCGGCTTGCAGCTTACCTTCGGTCAGCTTGCAAGCATCGGCATGACCGGCATCGCCTTCGCGGCAATCGTCGTGATTTCAACTCTGCTGTTCACGATCTGGATGGGCCGGCTTCTTAGAGTCGATAAAAAGCTCAGCCTGCTTTTGGCGACTGGCACCGCGATCTGTGGAGCCTCGGCGATCGCGGGCGCCAACGCCGTGACACGCGCCACGGACGAAGACGTTTCCTACGCCGTGACATGCATCACTCTCTTCGGTACGATCGCGATGTTGCTATGAACTGCACCGGGTTTGCCGGAGACCCCAACTCGCGAGAAGTAGGGTCTATGACAAGCAAGACGACAAACAAGTTTTCTCCTGAAGTCCGCGCCCGCGCCGTTCGAATGGTTGTCGAGCAT
>NZ_LMFA01000010.1 GCF_001426565.1 Rhizobium sp. Root482
CCGCCGGGCGGCTTTGCCGTCCAAGGGCCCAGGGCTTACCCCGCCTCATTGAAAGTCCCGCGGATAAGCGGCGGGATGGGGCATTGGAAGTCTCTCGCAAATGGGAGGCGTAGAAGAACCTGAGAAGCGCGGCAAAAGACACCGAAACGGGGCACGGCATGTGTCACCTATATTTACCTACTGAGGCACCTGTCGTGCCCCGGCCGATCCTCCCCTTGAACCCACGGCGAAATTTTCGCGCGTGGACGCGATGCGTGGGCCCACAAACCACCCGCCCCCGTGAGCGTGGACGACGAAAGCCGAGCCAACCGCGAACCATCCCCGCCAGCCGCCATCGCGCCCTGATTGATTTTCGCAGGAAGCGGCGTTATCTAGGGCATCTCGTGGTGATTTGGCCGGCCGGCTTGCAGCCACGTTAAACAAATCGCTAAAGGGCCGTGCAAGCGCAAGCGGGCCGGTAGCGATTTCATCGTTGCCGGTTTTTTGTTCGCCGGTGTCCGCCGTCCGTTGATCGAGTGTCGCCCATGCCCATCAAGATCCCCGATACGCTGCCCGCCTTCGAGACCCTCGTGAAGGAGGGGGTGCGGGTGATGACCGAAACCGCCGCCATCCGCCAGGATATCCGCCCCTTGCAGATCGGCCTTCTCAATCTCATGCCGAACAAGATCAAGACCGAGGTCCAGATGGCGCGCCTCGTCGGCGCCTCGCCGTTGCAGGTCGAATTCTCCCTCATCCGGCTGGGCGGCCACAAGGCCAAGAACACGCCGGAGGAGCACCTCCTCGCCTTCTACGAGACCTGGCAGGAAGTGAAGCACCGCAAGTTCGACGGGCTGATCATCACCGGCGCGCCGGTGGAACTGCTCGATTACGAGGACGTGACCTACTGGAACGAGATGCGCGAGATTTTCGACTGGACGCACACCCATGTCCATTCGACGCTGAACATCTGCTGGGGCGCCATGGCGGCGATCTATCATTTCCACGGCGTGCCGAAATATGCGCTGAAGGAAAAGGCCTTCGGCGTCTATCGCCATCACAATCTCAATCCGGCCTCCGTCTATCTGAGCGGCTTTTCCGATGACTTCCAAATCCCGGTCTCGCGCTGGACCGAGGTGCGCCGCGCCGACATCGAGAAAGTGCCCGGCCTGGAAATCCTGATGGAATCCGACGAGATGGGCGTCTGCTTCGTGCATGAGAAGGCCGGCAACCGGCTTTATGTCTTCAACCATGTCGAATATGATTCGACCTCGCTGTCGGAGGAATATTTCCGCGATGTCGAGGCCGGCGTGCCGATCCGCATGCCGCACAATCATTTTCCCCACAACGACCCGGCATTGCCGCCGCAAAACCGCTGGCGCAGCCATGCGCATCTGTTGTTCGGAAACTGGATCAACGATATCTACCAGACGACCACCTATGACGTGAACGATATCGGGAAGGACAGAGCGTGAGCGAACCCCTGGTGATCCGGCCGATCGAGCCCGGCGACGAACAGGACTGGCGCCGGCTGTGGAAGGCCTATCTCGCCTTTTACGAAACGGTCCTGCCGGAAGAAATCTACGCCCTCACCTTCAAGCGGCTTTTGAGCGGCGATTCCCATGAGTTCGCCGGCCTCCTTGCAGTGTTCGACGGCCGGCCGGTCGGCCTCACCCATTTCGTCTTCCACCGCTCCTGCTGGACCGAGAATTCGGTCTGCTACCTGCAGGACCTGTTCGCCGATCCGGATATCCGCGGCAAAGGCATCGGCCGCGCCCTGATCGAGGCGGTCTATGCAAGGGCGCGCGATGCCGGCGCCCCGAAGGTCTACTGGATGACGCAGGAGTTCAACGCCACCGCCCGCCAACTCTATGACCGCATCGCCATCAAGTCGCCGTTCATCGTCTACCAGCAGCCGCTCTGACGCGGCGTTCGATTGCCGCATCCGGCGAAATGACGAAAGTTTGCCGCCGTCCGGCGAGAGGAAAGAAGCCATGACCACCAGGACTGAAGTTTTCGGCCACCTGCCAAGCGGCGAGCCGGTATTGCGCGCCACGCTCCGCGGCGGCGGCCTCACCGCCCATATCCTCACCTATGGCTCGGTGATCCAGGACCTGCGCCTCGAAGGCCACGCTCCGCCGCTGGTGCTCGGCTTCGATGATCTGAAATCCTATCTCGATCATTCCCCCTATTTCGGCGCAACGCCCGGCCGCAACGCCAACCGCATCGGCGCCGGCCGCTTTTCGATCGACGGCACGCCCCATCAGCTGGAATGCAACGAAAACGGCGTCACCCATCTGCATGGCGGCAGCGATGGCATCGCCAAGCGGCTATGGACCATCCGCGAGCAGGCGGAAGACCGGATCGTGCTTGAGATCGTCGATCCCGACGGCCGCGCCGGCTATCCCGGAAATTGCACGATCACCTGCACCTATACGCTCGGCGATGGCGGCGGCCTGAACGTCGCCTATGCCGCAAGCACCGACCGCGCCACGCTCTGCAATGTCTGCCAGCACAGCTATTTCAATCTCGACGGCAACAAGGATGCGCTCGGCCATGACGTGATGATCGCCGCCGATCACTATCTGCCGACGGACGAGCGCCAAGTGCCCACAGGCGAGATCCGACCCGTCGAGGGCACCGCCTTCGACCTCAGGTCCATGACCCCGATGCGTCGCCAGTTGGAAGGCGAAAGGATCGGCTACGACCATAATTTCTGCCTGTCGGCGGCGCGCGGTGCAAAGCAACCGGTGGCGCTGGTGCGCAGCGTGGATTCCGGCGTCTCGCTGGAAGTGCGCACCACCGAGCCCGGCCTGCAATTCTATACCGGCTTCAAGATGGATATTCCCGTCCCCGGCCTCGACGGCCGCCGCTACGGCCCCTTCGCCGGCTTCTGCCTGGAAACCCAGACCTGGCCCGACGCCGTCAACCACGAAAATTTCCCGAACGGCATCCTGCGCCCGGGCGAAACTTTGCGCCAGGAAACCGATTATATCTTCAGGAAGGACTGAGGCCGGCACCGAATCGGCTCAAGACAGCGCTAATGACCGCCATGGCATCCACTGCCATGGCGGCGCGATTATACTTTGAAAGTTACGGAAAACGTCAACGCCGAATCGCCCGGAGGCCTGTCGCGTCACATCATGCCTGGAAGAGATATCTTGAAAGAGAAAATGGAGCGGGTGAGGCGATTCGAACGCCCGACCCCAACCTTGGCAAGGTTGTGCTCTACCCCTGAGCTACACCCGCTCATCAGCCTTGGTCCGGGGGTAGACGGTGGACCGCGGCGCCGTCGCATCTCTGCGGCGACGGGCGCTATATGGCCCAGCCGTTTTGCAAATGCAACAGGGAAATGACGCCGGATCGGAGAAATTTTCGAGACCATGTCGCAAGACCCTGAAAACAGGACGTTTTGCAGCCCGCCCCGCCTCGATATTTGCGCTTGTCTCCGCCGCGCCGTAAAGAAAAACACCGCTTTTCGAGACGAGGAAACAATGATGCCCGATGCACAGCCGAAGACGCCCGACGACCTGTTCCGCTTCCTGGACAGCCTGGGCATCGCCCACAAGACCATGCGCCACCAGCCGGTGTTCACCGTGGCCGAATCGGTGGCGCTGCGGGATGAAATTCCAGGCGGCCACACCAAGAACCTGTTCGTGAAGGACAGGAAGGACAATTATTTCCTGCTCACCGTCGAGGAGAACGCCGTGGTCGACCTGAAGACGGTGCACACGGTCATCGGCGCCGCCGGCAAGGTTTCCTTCGGCAAGCCGGAAAAGCTGATGGAGTATCTGGGCGTCATTCCCGGCGCCGTCACCGCCTTCGGCATCGTCAACGATACCGGCCATCATGTCCGCATCGTCCTCGACGAGAACCTGATGAAGGAGGAGATCGTCAATTGCCATCCGCTCAGCAATGACGCGACCACCTCGATCGCCTCGTCGGACCTCCTGCGCTTTATCGAGGCGACGGGACATGAACCGCTTGTCTTGAAAGTGACGGCCTGACATACGATCTCTAGCGCAAGGCAATCAGGCGGACGGCGATATCCGCAAGGAGTGACGATGAGCGGCAGCGACAATCCCTATGCAGGTTCCTATGGCAGCCAGATGACGGCGACGGCGAGCTATGGTGCCGCGCCGGCGACGGCGCCGGGGGCCGCCTCCGACCTGATCAAGGAAACGACCACCGCCAATTTCACCCGCGACGTGATCGAGGCCTCGCGCCAGCAGCCTGTACTGGTCGATTTCTGGGCGCCCTGGTGCGGTCCCTGCAAGCAATTGACCCCGGTGATCGAAAAGGTCGTCACGGAGGCTGCAGGCCGCGTCAGGCTGGTCAAGATGAATATCGACGACCATCCGTCGATCGCCGGCCAGCTCGGCATCCAGTCGATCCCGGCCGTCATCGCCTTTTCCGCCGGCCGGCCGGTCGATGGCTTCATGGGCGCCGTGCCCGAAAGCCAGATCCGCGAATTCATCGACAAGGTCGCCGGCCCGCAGGTCGATGACCGGCAGGCCGAGATCGAGGCTGTTCTGGCCGAGGCAAAGGCGCTTTTCGATGGCGGCGACCTCGAAAATGCCGCCAGCCTTTTCGGCGCGGTGCTCCAGGCCGATCCGGACAATGCGGCCGCTCTGTCCGGTCTCGCTTCCTGCCTGGTCGATGCGGGCGACCTGGAGCAGGCACGCGCCCTCCTGTCCGACCTTTCCGAGGCGCTGGCAAAGGATGCCGGCATTGTCGCGGTCCTGAAGAAGCTCGACCAGATCGAGGAAGCCCGCAAGCTCGGCGATCCACAGGCGCTGGAAAAGGCGCTGGCCGCCAATCCCGACGATCACGCGGCCCGCATCAAGCTCGCCAAGATCCGCAATGTCGAGGGCGACCGCGAGACGGCGGCAGACCATCTGCTGACCGTGATGAAACGCGACCGCGCCTTCGAGGACGACGGCGCACGGCGCGAACTCCTGCAGTTTTTCGAGGTCTGGGGGCCGATGGACCCGGCGACGCTTTCGGCGCGGCGCAAGCTCTCCGCGATCCTGTTTTCGTGATGCCCATGTGATGCCCTCTTAAGGGCGTGCTCCCTTGAGTTTTCGGGACGGCGCACCATTTCTTCCGTGAAAGGTGCCGCCCTGCGGCATCCGTGGCGAAAAGACCTGACAGCGATGGGGTGTGGCAAGGATGCAAGTTGGAAATGCACGTTATCTCGGGCCGCAGGATCTCCCGGAGACGCTTCCGGTATTCCCGCTGACGGGCGTGCTCCTGCTTCCTGGCTCGCAATTGCCGCTGAACATATTCGAGCCGCGCTATCTTTCCATGTTCGATGATGCGCTGGCCGGAAACCGGCTGATCGGCATGATCCAGCCTTCCTTCGGCGAGGTGCGCGTGGAGGCCGGCCAGGCGCATATCCAGGCGCTCTGCCAGGTCGGCTGCATCGGCCGGATCACCTCCTTCGCGGAAATGGAAGACGGCCGCTACCTGACCTCGCTGACCGGCATCTGCCGGTTTCGCCTGTTCGACGAACTCCACCCCTCCAAGGGCTATCGCAGCTTCAGGATCGCCCCTTTCGCCACCGATCTTGCCGGCCCGCAGGATGAGGCGCAGGTGGACCGGCAGGCGCTACTGGCCGCGTTCAGGGCCTATCTCGACGCCAACAAGCTGGAGGCGGACTGGGAAAGCGTCGAGCGGGCAAGCAATTTGACGCTGGTCAATTCCATGGCGATGATGTCGCCCTACGGCCCCGCGGAAAAGCAGGCGCTGCTGGAAGCGCCCGATCTGAAGACCCGCGCCGAAACCCTGATCGCCATCACCGAAATCGTGCTTGCCCGCACCTTCGGCGACATCGAGACGATCCTGCAATAGGAAGATAGGATGGAAGACAGGACAAGCCGGGTCGATCCGAAATTGCTCGAACTCCTGGTCTGCCCGTTGAGCAAGGGCCGGCTGAGCTATCATGCTGACGAAAACGAACTCGTTTCGGAAAAGGCACGGCTTGCCTATCCGATCCGCGACGGCATCCCGATCATGCTGATCTCCGAGGCCCGCAAGATCGAAGACTGACCAGTTCTAAGGATCGACCGGCTCTAAAGATCAAAATGGGCGATGACCGGCACATGGTCGGAGGGACGCTCCCAGCCACGGGCTTCCTTCAGGACATCGACATGGGTCAGATGCGCGGCAAGGTCGCCCGAGGACCAGATATGGTCGAGCCGCCGGCCACGATCGGCCGCCTGCCAGTCCTTGGAGCGGTAACTCCACCAGGTATAGAGCTTTTCCGCCGCCGGCACATGCTGGCGCAGCAGATCGACCCAGGCACCATCGGATAGTATGGCGGTCAGCGCCTCGGTTTCCACCGGCGTATGACTGATCACCTTCAGCATCTGCTTGTGCGACCAGACATCGTGCTCCAGTGGCGCGACATTGAGATCGCCGACGAGGATCGAGGAGAGCCCCGCCTCGCTTTCGGCATGGAGCATCTTCATCTCGTCGAGGAAATCCAGCTTGTGGCCGAACTTCCGGTTGATTTCCCGGTTCGGCTCGTCGCCGCCGGCCGGCACGTAGAAATTATGGAGCCGGATCGTCTTGCCGCCCTTTTCGAAGACGACGGAGAGATGGCGGGCATCGCCGATGCCGCAATAATCGCGCCGGTCGCTCAGATCGTGCAGCGGGAGGCGAGAAATGGTGGCGACGCCGTGATAGCCCTTCTGGCCATGGATGGCGATATGCTCGTAACCGAGCGCCTTCAGCGGCGACAGCGGGAAAAGACTGTTCTCCACCTTGGTTTCCTGAAGGCAGAGAATATCCGGCGCCCATGTCGTCAGGAGATGTTCGACCAGCGGCATGCGCAGGCGCACCGAGTTGATGTTCCAGGTCGCGATCGACAATGACATTCTATGAAAAGCCTTCTGAAATTCGCAAAACGAGCGGTGATCTCATCCGCCCGCAAAGGTGCTTAGGGGATATTCGGGCACTTGACCATGCCTGGCGGAACAAGCCCGCTCAAGAAGACGCGCGCCGGCACCCGGCCCTGTTTATTTGCGGACATCGTCATAGGGAATGCGGAAGACCTTGTCGTCCATCGGCACGCCGTTCTTGACGTTGAAGATCATCACCGACGTATCCTTCTTCTGGGCGTCAGTGATCGTCCATTGGCGCAGGTCGTAGGTCTTCGGGTCGAACATCATCGTGATCGTCGCATCGCCGAAAATGCTGCGGTCTCCGAGCACGATGGTCACCAGGTCCGGTTCTTCCTTGACGTCGCGCACCATCTTGCCGGACAGATCGATCTCGTCGGACAGCAGCAGCTTCAACGGCGTCTTCGACAGCGGATAGAGGTCCCAGGTCTTCATCTTCTGATTGCCGATGACGACCGACTTACCGTCGGCGATCACCCGCATCGGCGACGGCGCGTCATAATTGAAGCGGATCTTGCCCGGTCGGCTGATAAAGAACTTGCCGCCGGTCTGCTCCCCGCGTGGCCCGAACTGCACGAATTCGCCACTCATCGTCTTTACCGAGGCGAAGTGATCGGCGATCTTCTGGGCGACGGCCGTTTGCGCCCGGACAGGCTCGGCCGGCAGGCCGATGAAGGACAAAGCGGCGAAAACGGCAAGCCCGCCGATCAGGGATCGGCGCGTCAGGGAGCCGTTCTTCTGGTCCTCGTCACGGTGGCCGGTTTCGATGGCTGTCATTGCAAACTCCTTGTTTGCGTTTCATGTGGCGCTCAACTGCGGCACCGTCAAGGCGTCGGCGGCGCCGGCGGGCTCAATTGCCCGTGAGCCAAAGGCGCACCAGGCCGCAAGAAGGGGTGCGCCGGCGGGTGGCGGCATCAGAGGCCGGTATCGCTGTCCGTCGGCACGAGGATCTCGCGCTTGCCGGCATGGTTGGCGGGGCCGATAATGCCTTCCTGTTCCATGCGCTCGATCAGCGAGGCTGCACGGTTGTAGCCGATGCCGAGACGGCGTTGGACGTAGGATGTCGAGGCCTTGCCGTCGCGCAGCACGATGGCGACCGCCTGGTCGTAAGGATCGTCGGATTCCGAGAGATTGGAGGTACCGGCCGGACCGCCGCCGTCCTCGCCGTCGTCGTCGTCATCCTCGGTGATGGCGTCCAGATATTGCGGCGCGCCTTGTGTCTTCAGATATTTGACGACGTCCTCGACCTCCGTATCGGACACGAAGGGACCGTGGACACGCTGGATACGGCCACCGCCGGCCATGTAGAGCATGTCGCCCATGCCGAGCAGCTGTTCGGCGCCCTGTTCGCCAAGGATGGTGCGGCTGTCGATCTTGGAGGTGACCTGGAAGGAAATACGGGTCGGGAAATTCGCCTTGATCGTGCCGGTGATGACATCGACAGAGGGACGCTGCGTCGCCATGATGACATGGATGCCGGCGGCGCGCGCCATCTGCGCCAAGCGCTGCACGGCGCCTTCGATATCCTTGCCGGCGACCATCATCAGATCGGCCATTTCGTCGATGATGACGACGATATAGGGGATCGGTGCCAGATCGAACTCTTCGGTCTCGTAGACGGCCTCGCCGGTCTGTCGGTCGAAGCCGGTCTGCACGGTACGGCTGATCTGCTCGCCCTTGGCCAGCGCCTGTTCGACGCGCGCATTGAAGCCGTCGATATTGCGCACGCCGATCTTCGACATCTTCTTGTAGCGCTCTTCCATCTCGCGCACGGTCCATTTCAAGGCGACGACGGCCTTTTTAGGATCGGTGACGACCGGGGACAGAAGGTGCGGAATGCCGTCATAGACGGAAAGCTCGAGCATTTTCGGATCGATCATGATCAGCCGGCACTGTTCCGGCTTCAGCCGGTAGAGGATCGACAGGATCATCGTGTTGATCGCCACCGACTTGCCCGAGCCGGTGGTGCCGGCGACGAGCAGATGCGGCATCTTGGCGATATCGACGATCACCGGTTCGCCGCCGATGGTCTTTCCGAGTGCCATGGCGAGCTTGGTCTTGCTGGTTTCGAAATCCCTGGAACCGATCAGTTCCCGGAGATAGACGGTCTCGCGGCGCTGGTTGGGCAGTTCGATGCCGATGGCATTGCGGCCCGGCACGACGGCAACGCGGGCGGCGATCGCCGACATCGAGCGGGCGATATCGTCGGCAAGGCCGATGACCCGCGACGACTTGATGCCCGGTGCCGGTTCCAGTTCGTAGAGCGTGACGACGGGGCCCGGGCGGACATGGATGATCTCGCCCTTGACACCGAAATCCTCCAGCACGCCTTCCAGCATGCGGGCGTTCTGCTCCAGCGCATCGGCCGACAGGGTCGCGTCGCGGGCGACGTTTTTCGGCTCGGCCAGGAAATGCAGCGGCGGCAGGACGAAACCGTCATCGTCGGAAACGAGCGATGCCTGCGCCTCACGCTCGGTGCGCTGGCCGGCCCTTGGGCGCGGCGCGGCCGCGGCGACCCGCGCGGTGATCGTCGAGGGGGCCGGCGGCGGCTTGCGCGGCGCTGGCACCGGCGCCCAGCCGGCATCCATCCCGTCATCCTCGTCGTCCGGCATGATGCCGGCCGGCAGGCGGTCGTTCTGCGCGTCCAGATAATCGTCGTCATCGTCTTCGTTCGCCAGCGACGGCGGCGTGACGGTGCGGCGGGCGCCGCCTTCCAGCGAGGGCTCGACCCGCTGCGACAGCGCAACCGCCTTCGGCCGCACGGGCTCGTTCAGCGTGCCGAATTCATCGGTGTTGAAATCATAGGGCTCGTCGAAATGACGCGAGGCCGGCTTGCGGCGGCCACTCAGCCCGAACAGGCGGCGCAGCCGCGCCTGGGCGGTGAAACGCATATGGGTGAGCGCGCCGGCCAGCACCATGACGATGCCTTCGGAATCGTCCTCCTCGGTCTCGTCGCTGATCGTGCGCGCCTTGCTGGGCGCGGATACCGCGATGACCGGCTCCTCTTCCGGGTCGGCGGCTCCGATCAGGCCGGCGCCATAGATGAGGAAATAGGCAGACGGCAGGGCAAAGAGCGCGGCCAGCACCAGGCCGACGGTGCCGCTGGGAAAGCCGCCGATGAACAGGGCGGGAAAGCGCAGGATCATATCGCCGAAGACGCCGCCAAGGCCGCTCGGCAGCGGCCAGGTGACCGGGGCCGGAAGGCATCCGAGCGCCGCCGAGGCGAGGATCGATCCGACGAACCAGGCGGCGAGGCGCTTGACGATCTGGTCGAACGGCTTGGCAAAGATCAGCACCATGGCCCAGGCAACCACCGGCAGCAGCGCGACGACGCTGGCAATGCCGAAGAACTGCATGAAGAGATCGGCGAAGGCGGCCCCCGCATAACCGAGGATATTGGTCGGCGCATCGGCGGTCGCATAGGAGAAGCTCGGATCGGCGACATTCCAGGTGGACAGGGCGGCAACGGCCAGGGCCAGCGCCAGGAACAGCGCGAACCCCGCCAGCGCCGCCACCTGCCGCCAGACGAAGGTGGACAGCACAAACCGGTTGGACCGGTCGTCGAATACCGCCTGATTGCTTCTGCTCATGGTAACCTGCTTGCCTGTTTTCCTGCAAAGCGCATAGCGCATGTGCTTTCAAGCTAAGCAGAGGAGGGTTAAAGCCTCATTAACCTTGACGCTTCGTTTACAAGAAAGCGCAGGCTTCAACAGTTTTAGTGCCTGCAGGCACTCACCGAAATAAAAGGGCCCGGATGCAGGCATCCGGGCCAAAGGCGGTTTCGCACTCGCGCAAAACCGCGACGGGACTGGAACGCGGCGCCGCTTTCCGACGCCGCGAAATGTCAGGAATGATAGGCGGCTTCGCCGTGCGAGGAGAGATCGAGCCCTTCCCGCTCGGCCTCGACCGGCACGCGCAGGCCGACGATCACGTCGACGAGCTTGTAGAGGATCGCCGAACCGATGCCGCACCAGGCGATGGTGACGAGAACGGCATAGACCTGCGTCATGAACTGGCCGCCCATGGTCACGCCCTCGGCATAGCCGATGCCGCCCAGCGAGGACGACGCGAAGATGCCGGTTGCCAGCGCCCCGAAAAGACCGCCGATGCCGTGGACGCCGAAGACATCCGCCGTGTCGTCATATCCGAACTTGTTCTTCACGACCGAGACGAAGAAATAGCACAGCGGCGAGACCAGGAGGCCCATGACGATGGCGCCCATCGGGCCGGCGATGCCCGCGGCCGGAGTGATGGCGACGAGGCCGGCAATCATGCCGGATGCGGCGCCCAGCATGGATGCCTTGCCGCGCGTGAAGGTTTCGACCAGCGACCAGGACAGGATGGCGGCAGCCGTTGCGATGAAGGTATTGACGGTCGCGAGCATCGCGCCGCCCGACGCTTCGAGGTTGGAGCCGGCGTTGAAGCCGAACCAGCCGATCCAGAGCATGGCCGCGCCGACGAGCGTCAGCGTCATCGAGTGAGGCGCCATCATGTCCTTGCCGAAGCCGGTGCGCTTGCCGACCATGATCGCACCGATCAGGCCGGCCAGGCCGGCATTGATGTGAACGACGGTTCCGCCGGCGAAATCAAGCGCGCCCCAGCCGAAGAGAAGACCATTGGCATCCCAGACCATGTGGGCGATCGGGAAATAGACGAAGGTTGCCCACAGGACACAGAACAGGATCGCCGCCGAGAATTTTATGCGCTCGGCAAAGGCGCCGACGATCAGCGCCGGCGTCAGCGCCGCGAAGGTCATCTGGAACAGGATGAAGATATATTCCGGAATGACGGCATCGGAGAAGGTGGCGGCCGTCGATTCCGGCGTGACGCCCGCGAGGAACATCTTGGCGGTGCCGCCAAAGAAGGCGGAGGTGGAGCCGCCGAAGGCGAAGGAATAACCGTAGACCACCCAGACGAGCATCATGGCCGCGCCCGCGACGGTGCACTGCATCAGGACCGACAGCATGTTCTTGGCGCGAACGAGGCCGCCGTAGAACAGGCCGAGGCCCGGAACGAGCATGAACAGGACAAGCAGCGTGCACAGGAACATGAAGGCGGTATCGCCCTTGTCGGGAACCGGCGCTGCCGCGACAGCCCCGGCCGCGGCAGGCGCTGCTTCCTGGGCGAATGCGATCGCCGGCGCAAGCAGGGCTGTGACGGCAGCGCCCATCGGCCGAAGAGCGGTGGAAAATTTGAAATTGATCATTGAAATTGCTCCCTGACGGCCGTGGTTACAGCGCTTCTGTGTCGGTTTCGCCGGTACGAATGCGCACCGCATGGTCGATCGAGTAGACGAAGATCTTGCCGTCGCCGATCTGGCCGGTTTTGGCCGCGCCGGCGATCGCCTCGACGGCCGCGTCGGCGAGTTCGGTGGCGACCGCGATCTCGATCTTCAGCTTCGGCAGGAAGCTGACGGCATATTCCGTGCCACGGTAGATTTCAGTATGCCCCTTCTGGCGCCCGTATCCCTTGACCTCGGTCACGGTCAGGCCCTGGATGCCGAGCGCGGTGAGCGCCTCGCGCACCTCGTCGAGCTTGAACGGCTTGATAATGGCCATTACGATTTTCATCTGGTTTCCCATCCTTCATGTTCATCTGCGGCGCGGTGCCGGCTCCCCTTGCCGCTGGAGAAACCCCACCGACTGCACAGGACCATTCAAGCCGCGTGCCAGTTGACACGCGCCGAGCCAACAGATTGAAAAGACACGGGAATGCGAAGAGGCCCCACGGCGTGGCAGCGGGGCCTGGGAAAAACATCGATGTATTAGATTAAAAATTAGGCAGAGATGAAAAGCCGCCCGTTTTTTATTCAGATGCCTTTTTCCGGATCAGACCTTCCTGGGCGACCGAGGCGACCAGCAGGCCGGAGCGGTCGAAAAGACTGCCGCGCGTCATGCCGCGGGCGCCGAAGGCGCTGGGACTGTCCTGGGTATAGAGCAGCCAGTCGTCCATCCGGCAGGGCCGGTGGAACCACATGGAGTGATCGAGGCTCGCCACCTGCAGATTGCGGTCGAAGACGGACGTGCCATGCGCATAGAGCGCCGTGTCGAGCAGGGTCATGTCGGAGATATAAGCCAGCACCGCCGCCTGGATATGGCGCTCGTCGGGCACCGTGCCGAGCGCCTTGACCCAGACATCCTGGGCCGGCTCGAGTTTTTCGCGCGAGAAATAATGCTTGAGGGAGACGGGGCGGATCTCGATCGGGCGGGGCCGTTCCCAATAGCGGCGGATCGCTTCCGGCGCATTGGCGAGGAATTTGTCCTTGATGTCCTTTTCGCCCATCAATGTTTCCGGCGGCGCGACCTCCGGCATGGCGATCTGGTGCTCAAAACCCTCCTCGTCGAACTGGAAGGAGGCCGACAGCGAGAAGATCGCCTTGCCATGCTGGATGGCGACGACGCGGCGAGTGGCAAAGCTCGATCCGTCGCGGATGCGATCGACATCGTAGATGATCGGCACCGCCGGATCGCCCGGCAGCATGAAATAGGCGTGCAGCGAATGCACGTAGCGCCCCTCGCTGACGGTTCGCTGGGCAGCCACCAGAGCCTGGCCGATCACCTGCCCGCCGAACACCCGCTGCCAGCCGACCTGCGGGGAGCGCCCGCGAAACAGGTTTTCCTCCAGCTTCTCCAGGTCGAGCGTCTTGAGCAGGACATCCATCGGAGACGGGGTTTCGGCAGGGCGCGACATTTCGGCTATCTCCAGCGGAGGAACGCGCCAACGGTAGGAAGCGGCGCATCAATGATCTATATAGACCAACAGCAATGCTCAAGAGCGACGGGAGAACAGTGATGATCGATGTGCTGATTGCGGGCGGCGGTTATGTCGGCCTGTCGCTGGCCGTGTCCATCAAGAAGGCCGCGCCGCATCTATCGGTGACCCTGATCGACGGGGCGCCCGAGAGCACTTGGAAGAAGGACGAGCGTGCCTCGGCGATCATCGCGGCCGCATCGCAGATGCTCGACGTTCTCGGGCTATGGGAGAAGATCGAGCCGGAGGCGGAGCCGATCCGGCGCATGGTGATCACCGATTCCAAGACCGCCGATCCGGTGCGGCCGGTCTTCCTGACCTTCGACGATGACAGCGGCGTCGATGGCCGGCCGTTTGCCCATATGGTGCCCAACAGGGCGCTGGTCGGCGCGCTGCGCGAGATGGCCGGAACGCTCGGCGTGGACGTGCGGCAATCGACGGTCGCCCGGGATTTCAAGAGTGGCGACCATGCCGTGGCGCTGACCCTGGAAAGTGGAGAAGTGATCGAGGCACGGCTGCTCGTCGCCTGCGACGGGGTGCGCTCGAAGCTGCGCGCCGCGGCGGGCATCAAGACGGTGGATTTCGACTACGGCCAGTCGGGCATCGTCACCACTGTCGAGCATGAGCGCCCGCATGAGGGAACGGCGGAGGAACATTTCCTGCCAGCCGGGCCCTTTGCCACCCTGCCGCTCAAGAACAATCGCTCGTCGCTGGTCTGGACGGAGCGGACGCGCGACGCGGACCGGCTGGTGGCCAGCGACGACCTGATCTTCGAGGAGGAACTGGAACGCCGCTTCGGCCACAAGCTCGGCGCCTTGAAAGTGGTCGGCGGCCGGCGCGCCTTTCCGCTCGGGCTCACCTTGGCGCGCGATTTCGTGGCACCGCGCTTCGCCCTTGCCGGCGATGCCGCCCATGGCATTCACCCGATTTCCGGACAGGGCCTCAATCTCGGCTTCAAGGATGTGGCGGCGCTCGCCGAGACCATCGTCGATGCCGATCGGCTAGGTCTCGACATCGGCTCGCTTGCGGTGCTCGAGCGCTACCAGAGTTGGCGCCGCTTCGACACGTTCCGCATGGGCGTGACGACCGATGTGCTGAACCGGCTGTTTTCCAACGACATCACCCCAGTGCGGGCGCTGCGCGATTTCGGCCTGGGGATCGTCGATCGCCTGCCCTCGGTCAAGTCCTTCTTCATCCGCCAGGCCTCGGGCCTTGCCGGCGAGCGCGAGCCGAAGCTTCTGGCCGGCCAGCCGATCTGAGATCGGCAGGTCTGCCCGAACCGCCCGCTCAGGCGAAGCGGTTCGCCAGCCGGCCCATATTGGCGATCATCGACCGAAGATTGTCCCTGATGCGGGTTTCGACGATCACCGCCACTTCCGGATATTCTTCCAGCATGCGGCGAAACAGCGGCCGGGTGATGCGGATGACTTCGCTGTCAGTCTCGGCAACGGCAGTGAACTTGCGCTCGACGAAGGAGATCATCGCCAGCTCCGACAGGAGCGTACCGCGCCCGACCGTGCCGAGCGCCTGTGTACCGCCATCGGCAAGGCTGCGCGTCAGGCTGAACGTGCCGCTCGCCACCGCAAAGGCGCAATCGGCCGGCGCGCCCTCGCGGAACAGCTGCTGGCCCTTGTTGAGCCGGCGGCGCTCCGCCCCGAACGCGATCAGCCGCAGCTTGTCATCGTCGATATCCGCAAACAGCGGCACGAGGGACAGAAGGGCGATGTCGTCATTCAGCGCCAAGCGGATATCTCCTGGTGAGCACGCGGCCGGCGCCTGCGAAGCCTGCCGGCAGCGTCATTCCCGATGGTCAGGGCCGGCCATTCAGGGAACGATCTTGTAGCCGCCATTCTCTGTCACCAAAATCTCCGCATTGGAAGGGTCGCGTTCGATTTTCTGGCGCAGGCGGTAGACATGGGTTTCGAGCGTATGGGTGGTGACGCCGGAATTATAGCCCCAGACCTCTTCCAGCAGCACATCGCGGGTGACCACCTTCTGGTCGGCTCGGTAGAGATAGCGGATGATCGCCGCTTCCTTTTCGGTGAGCCGGATCTTCTGGCCGTTCTCCAGCGTCAGCAGCTTCTGGCCCGGCTTGAACATATAGGGGCCGACGGTGAAGGTGGCGTCCTCGCTCTGCTCGTGCTGGCGCAGCTGCGCGCGGATGCGGGCAAGCAGCACGGCGAAACGGAACGGCTTGGTGACATAGTCATTGGCACCGGCCTCAAGCCCCAGGATCGTGTCTGAATCGGTGTCATGGCCGGTGAGCATGATGATCGGCGGCTTGAAGCCGCCCTTGCGCAGGAGCTTGACCGCCTCGCGGCCATCCATGTCCGGCAGGCCGACATCCATGACCAGAAGCGCGATCTGCTGCGTGCGCGCCGTCTGGATGCCCTTGGCGGCGGTCGGCTCCTGGAGAATGGTGAACTCCTCGTAGAGGGCCAACTGCTCCGTCAGCGTTTCGCGCAGGTCCGTGTCGTCATCGACGAGGAGAATGGTGCGGGCCGACATGGATGCTGCCTCCTTGCTTCCGGATGATACGCCGTGTCAACGCTTTTGGCGGGCACGGCACCTGTTCACCCGTTTGTTACATATTGTGACGTGCTATGGTTATGTTTCACATCACGGACAACGCAAAAAACTGTGAGTAAAATGCGACGCAAGCCCCGCAAATCGGCAAACCCGGCCGGTATCGTCACCGTTCGCGCCAAGCCGGGCGCCAGAACCCGCGCGCTCGTCAGCTTTGCCGGGCGCACCGAGGAGGCCGCCATCGGCCGCAGCGGCGCGTCGATGCGCAAGCGCGAGGGCGACGGCGCCACCCCGATCGCCGCGATGCGCCTGATCGGCGGCTATGTCAGAAAGGACCGCGTCACCCTGCCGCCAAGCGCCCTGCCGCTGCGCGCGACGCCCAAAAACCTGCTCTGGTGCGACGAACCGCGCCACGCCCTCTACAACCGCCCGGCCCGCGCCCCCTTCAAGCCCAGCCACGAAAAAATGCGCCGCGACGACGGGCTCTACGACATCTGCCTGGTGATGGACTGGAACCTGCGTGAGCGGAAGAGGCATGGCGGCTCGGCGATCTTCTTCCACCTCGCCAGGCCCGGCTATACCCCAACCGAAGGCTGCGTCGCGGTCAGCCTGCCGGCGATGAAACGGCTGCTGCGCTATATGCGGCGAGGGACGGTGGTGCGGGTGGTGGGATAGCTAAGCGACGCATTCCGAAAGCGCGGGCGGTTACCCCCCCCTCTGTCGGCGACGCCGACATCTCCCCCTCAAGGGGGGAGATGTCACGAAGTGACAGAGGGGGGTAACCCTCCCCGGACGCGCGCAGATGAAGCGCCCCTCATCCGGCCTGTCGGCCACCTTCTCCCCGCTCGCGGGGAGAAGGAATTGCGGCAAGCTCCGTCTTTCCAATCGGCCTCCGTGGTCCCCTCTCCCCGCCTGCGGGGAGAGGGTTAGGGTGAGGGGCAGCGTCATAATAGAGGGTTCGAGGCCCCCTACTTCCACTCGCGGATATCGACGAAATGCCCCGAGACCGCTGCCGCCGCTGCCATGGCCGGGGAGACGAGATGGGTGCGGCCCTTGAAACCCTGGCGGCCTTCGAAGTTGCGGTTCGACGTCGAGGCGCAGCGTTCGCCCGGTTTGAGGCGGTCGTCGTTCATGGCCAGGCACATGGAGCAACCCGGCTCGCGCCAGTCGAAGCCGGCGGCCTTGAAGATCACGTCGAGGCCTTCGGCTTCGGCCTGTTCCTTGACGAGGCCGGAGCCGGGGACGATCATGGCCGAAACGGTGGGGGCAACGGTGCGGCCCTCGACGACCTTGGCGACCTCGCGCAGATCCTCGATGCGGCCATTGGTGCAGGAACCGATGAAGACGCGGTCGATGGCGATGTCGGTGATCTTCGTGCCCGGCTTCAGGCCCATATAATCGAGCGCCCGCCATTTGGAGGTGCGCTTGTTCTCGTCCTGGATTTCATCCGGATTGGGGACGATGCCCTGAACCGAGATCACGTCTTCCGGCGAGGAGCCCCAGGAGACGATCGGCGGCAGCGAGGCGGCATCGAGAACGACGACGCGGTCGTAATGGGCGCCTTCATCGGTCTGGAGGGTCTTCCAGTATTCAATCGCCTGTTCCAGCGCCTCGCCCTTCGGCGCGCGCGGCTTGCCCTTGATATAGTCGAAGGTCTTCTCGTCCGGCGCGATCAGGCCGGCGCGGGCGCCGCCTTCGATCGTCATGTTGCAGACAGTCATGCGGCCTTCCATCGACAGGGCGCGGATGGCCTCGCCGGCAAACTCGATGACATGGCCGGTGCCGCCGGCGGTGCCGATCTCGCCGATGATGGCGAGAATGATGTCCTTGGCGGTGACATGCTCGGGCAGGACGCCATCGACACGCACCAGCATGTTCTTGGCCTTCTTCTGGATCAGCGTCTGGGTGGCGAGCACATGCTCGACCTCGGAGGTGCCGATGCCATGCGCCAATGCCCCGAAGGCACCATGCGTCGAGGTATGGCTGTCGCCGCAGACGATGGTCATGCCCGGCAGGGTAAAGCCCTGCTCAGGCCCGACGATATGGACGATGCCCTGGCGGATATCGCTGGCCGAATAATATTCGACGCCGAAATCGGCGGCATTCTGGGCGAGCGCCTCGACCTGGATGCGGCTTTCCTCGTTCTTGATGCCGAGATGGCGATCCGGCGAGGTCGGCACATTATGGTCGACGACGGCCAGCGTCTTCTGCGGCGCACGCACCTGACGGTTGGTCATGCGCAGGCCTTCGAAGGCCTGCGGGCTCGTCACCTCGTGAACGAGATGGCGATCGATATAGAGAAGACAGGTTCCGTCAGCCTGTTGATCGACCAGATGGTCGTCCCAGATCTTGTCGTAGAGAGTACGCGGTGCGCTCATGGCTTTACATCCGAAATGAAGAGAAGAGGAAAAGTTTTCCGGCTCAGGGCGCCGGCAGCCGGTCGGGCCAAGGCCCGACGATCAGGAAAGCCGGCTGCTGAGCGCGCCGGAAACGCGCGCGAAAAACCGTGCCGGCAGACGCTTGTGGTCCTGCAGCACGACGATTTTCTGCTCGTGACATCCGAATTTGGATTCCATGAACGGGGATATATCAATTTTTCGGCGGCTCGGCAATCGGGGAGAGTATCGAGGGCTTCTTTCCGCACTGGCCAGAGGGCCTGGAGAATGGGTAGGAGGAGAACGGATGGTCAGGAAAGATATTTTCGCCATTTTGCTCTCCTTAATGAGCGGACAGTGATCACAAGGAGGAAGACAGATGGTGGATTATCCGGGGCGGGCAGTCATTGCCCTTGTCGCGGCACTGGGTCTTGTCGGATCGGGCGATGCGGCCCGGTCACAGGACACGCCTTATCCGGGCCGGCCGGGGCTTGCCAGGCCCGAAGCCACGCCCTCAGACATTGCCACTTGCGACACGATCGGCAAGACGCTGGATGGGTTCACGCCGTCGCGCGATCGCGTCGATCTGTGGATTTCCGGGCCATTGACGCTCGTTCATACCGACACCGTGCTCTGGTATCTGGCGGTCTGCCCGGATACGGGCATTCGCGTGATGTGCGTTACCTATTCCGACAATGGCATGAAGATCGGCGATCATGTGGTTCTGGCCGGCGCGCTTGAGATTCAGGACAGGAAACATGCCGTCCTCGACCCCTGCCTTGCCTCCAGGGATTAGAGTTTTGGTTGCCGAAACGTGGCCTTCAGCCGTCAGGCCGTAGGCACGTCAAAGACCTCGCCCGCACGGAGCGGCCGGAAGCGGTCCGGCGCCACGTCGTGGTCTCGCAATGCGGTTTCCAGTGCCACCACGGGCGCTTCGATCGGCTCGTTCGTCAGATGCACCGTGCCAAAATGGTGGCCGACGACGTGGGCGGCCCGGCAGAGTTGCATGCCGTGGACGGCCTCGTCCGGGTTCTGGTGCTGTGCCTTCATGAACCAGCGCGGCTCATAGGCGCCGATCGGCAGGTTGGCGAGGCGGAAGGGGCCGTGCCTTTCGCTGGCGCCGCGATAGTTGATGCCGTTGTGAAAGCCGGTATCGCCGACATGATAGATCTTGCCGGCTGGCGTCGAAATCACGAAGGCGCCCCAGAGCGCCATGCAGCGGTCGTGCGTGCCCCGCGCCGACCAGTGGTGGCAGGGCTCGCAATGGAGGACGGCATCCTCCCGGACGAAAATCCGCTCCCCCCAGTCCATCGTCGAAATCTTCGCGTCGGGAATTGCCCGCCGGATGATCGTGTCATTGCCGAGCGGCGTGACGATATGCGGGCTGTGGATTGCGTTGAGGCGCCTCAGCGTTGCGGTATCGAGATGGTCGTAATGATTATGGGTCACGAGCACCACATCGATCGGCGGCAGGTCGGCAAGGCGGACGCCTGGATCGACGACGCGCTTGGGGCCGGCGAAGGAAAACGGGCTGGTGCGCGCAGACCAGACAGGGTCGGTCAGAATGTTGAGGCCGGCCACCTGAATCAGAAGCGTGGCATGGCCAACCATGGTAACGCGCAGAGCCTCGCCATCGACACGCATATCGGGTTTGGCTGGTGGGAAGGGGCTGGAAGCGCTTCTCGGCCAGGCGCTCCGACCGCCACCGAACTGCCAGCGCAGCAGCGCGCGCAAGCCGAGCGGTGCCTCGCCTTCTGGATTAA
Source organism: Rhizobium sp. Root482 (assembly GCF_001426565.1). Classification (GTDB taxonomy): domain Bacteria; phylum Pseudomonadota; class Alphaproteobacteria; order Rhizobiales; family Rhizobiaceae; genus Pararhizobium. Next base: position 20,296 of record NZ_LMFA01000010.1, read on the forward strand.
AGAAGCGCGTGCCGTCGAAATGGTCGGAGACCGGGCCGGCGTAATAGGGATTGCGAGGTCGTCGGATATCGGGGGATTGCGTCATGAAAACCGATCTGGGTAAGCGCCCTGTTGATCTGCTGCATATGGTGTCGATCGGCGGAATTTTTCAGGCCACAGAAGGAGAGATCGCCGCCATTTCCGTCTCCATTCTTGACTTTCCCGACCATATCGTGTTTACCGCCCGCAATCTGCGACAAGTAACGAGACTTGCAGCCGCCGACCGGGACCCGTCAAGGTATAAAGAGATCCCGGAGGTCAACACCCGACAGCGCGTGGCGCCCTCGGGTGCGTTTTGGCTTTGTGTCTTGTTTTCGAAATTGCAGGACCCACGTTTCCGGGGCACATCCATTATCCGGAAACGAGAAGGAAGAACTTGATGTTTGAAAGTCTCCAGGACCGCCTTGGGTCAATCCTGAATGGATTGACCGGCCGTGGCGCGCTGTCGGAAGCCGATGTTGCGGCTGCCCTGCGCGAGGTTCGCCGTGCGCTCCTGGAAGCCGACGTCGCGCTCGAAGTCGTCCGTTCCTTCACCGACAAGGTTCGCGAGAAGGCGGTCGGTGCCGAAATCCTGAAATCGATCAAGCCCGGCCAGATGGTCGTCAAGATCGTCCATGACGAGCTCATCGCCATGCTGGGTTCGGAAGGCGTGCCGATTGATCTGAATGCGGCCGCCCCGGTCGTCCTCATGATGGTCGGCCTGCAGGGCTCGGGCAAGACGACGACGACGGGCAAGATCGCCCTTCGGCTGACGAGCCGCGACAAGAAAAAGGTCCTGATGGCCTCGCTCGACACGCGCCGTCCGGCAGCCCAGGAGCAGTTGCGCCAGTTGGGCGTCCAGACCGGCGTCGATACGCTGCCGGTCATCACCGGCCAGTCGCCGACCGATATCGCCGCGCGCGCCGTGCAGGCGGCCAAGCTCGGCGGCCATGACGTCGTCATCCTCGATACCGCCGGCCGTACCCATATCGACGAGCCGCTGATGCTCGAAATGGCGGAGATCAAGCGGCGCTCGAACCCGCATGAAATCCTGCTCGTGGCCGATGCGCTGACCGGCCAGGACGCCGTCAATCTCGCCCGCAATTTCGATGAGCGCGTCGGCATTACCGGCCTGGTGCTGACCCGCATGGATGGCGACGGTCGCGGCGGCGCGGCGCTCTCGATGCGCGCCGTCACCGGCAAGCCGATCAAGCTGATCGGTGTCGGCGAGAAGATGACGGAGCTGGAAGAGTTCCATCCGCGCCGCGTCGCCGACCGTATCCTCGGCATGGGCGACATCGTTTCGCTGGTCGAGCGCGCCGCCGAAAACATCGATGCCGAAAAGGCGGCGGCCATGGCCGCCAAGATGAAGACCGGCAAGTTTGATCTCAACGATCTCGCCGACCAGCTTGGCCAGATGCAGAAGATGGGCGGCATGGGCGGCATCATGGGCATGATGCCCGGCATGTCCGGCATGAAGGACAAGATGGCCGCCGCCGGCCTCGATGACAGGATGTTCGGCCGCCAGCTCGCCATCATCTCCTCGATGACCAAGGCCGAGCGCGCCAATCCGGACATGCTCAAGCATTCCCGCAAGAAGCGCATCGCGGCCGGCTCCGGCACGGGCGCCGCCGACATCAACAAGCTTTTGAAAATGCACCGCCAGATGGCCGACATGATGAAGATGATGGGCGGCAAGAAGGGCGGCGGCATGATGAAGCAGATGATGGGCGGCCTTGCCGGCAAGATGGGTCTTGGTGGCGGAATGGGCGGCATGCCCGATCTGTCGAAGATGGACCCCAAGCAGCTCGAAGCCCTGCAGAAACAGGCGGAGGCCGCCGGTCTCGGCAAGGGCATGCCGGGCGGATTGCCGGGAATGGGTGGTGGCGGCCTGCCGGGTCTTGGCAAGTTGCCGGGCCTGGGTGGCGGCGGTTTCCCGGGCTTGCCCGGCCTGCCGAAGAAGAAGTGAGAAGCGGGGAACAGGAATGATCGATCCTGCTGTGAAACAGGAACTTTCGGGCTATCGGCAATCGATCGACAATATCGATGCCGCGCTCGTTCACATGCTGGCCGAACGGTTTCGCTGCACCAAGGCGGTGGGCGTGCTGAAAGCCAAATACAGTTTGCCGCCGGCCGACCCGGCGCGCGAGGAATACCAGATCGAACGCCTTCGCCATCTGGCGAAGGATGCCCATCTGGATCCGGATTTCGCGGAGAAGTTCCTGAACTTCATCATCCACGAAGTGATCCGGCATCATGAAGCCATCGCTGCCGATCTCAAGGATTGATCAGCTTTAAACACACACAAGGCCGCCGGAGGCGGTTCGATATCTCAAGGAGTTAATGACATGGCACTGAAAATTCGTCTCGCCCGCGGTGGTTCCAAGAAGCGCCCGTTCTACCAGATCGTGATTGCAGACGTGCGCTCGCCGCGCGACGGCCGCTTCCTGGAAAAGGTTGGCTCGTGGAACCCGATGCTGAAGAAGGACGATGCCAAGCGCGTCGAACTGAACAATGAGCGCATCGCCTATTGGCTGTCGAACGGCGCCCTGCCGACCGACCGCGTCCTGCGCTTCCTCAACGAAGCCGGCATCGCCACCCGCGAAACCCGCTCCAACCCGACCAAGGGCCTGCCGGGCAAGAAGGCGCAGGAACGCGCCGCCGAAGCCAAGCAGAAGGCCGAAGACGCCGCTGCAGCTGCTGCCGAATAAGCCACGCGACAGCGTATTTAAGGACGGGCGGCGTTTTCATGCCGCCCGTTTTCGTTTATGCGATGGACATAATCTGGAGATCGTCCGGCGATGAGCAAACTCAAAAATCCTGTTCTCATGGGAACGATCGGCGCTGCGCAGGGACTGCGGGGCGAGGTTCGCGTCAGGTCATTCGCGGAAGAGCCAACGGCGATCGGCGACTATGGGCATCTCCATGCCGAGGACGGCCGCTCCTTCGAGGTGCTGGAAGTGCGCGCGGCGAAGAATGTCGTCATCGTGCGATTGCGCGGCGTCAATGACCGCACCGCCGCCGAGGCACTGAACGGGCTCGAACTCTATGTTGAGCGCGACAATCTGCCGGATGACGATCTCGACGAGGACGAATTCTTCTATGCCGACCTGGAAGGGCTGGAGGCACTCGATGCCGAGGGCAAGAGCTATGGCACTGTGACCGGTGTCTTCGATTTCGGTGCCGGCGACCTTTTGGAGCTGAAAGGCCCCGGCAAGCGGCCGGTGCTCATTCCCTTTTCCGAATGGTCGGTGCTTGAAATCGACCTGGAAGCCGGCACCATGCTCGTCGATCCGCTGGCCGCCGGCCTGGTCGACGACAAGGACGAGGATCCAAGCGCGCCCTTCAAGCCGAAGACGCCGTGAGCGGCCAACGATGAGCTTTCGCGCCACCATCCTGACGCTCTATCCGGACATGTTTCCGGGGCATCTTGGCCAGTCGCTGTCCGGCAAGGCGCTGGAGCGCGGGCAGTGGACGCTCGACACGGTACAGATCCGCGACTTTGCCGAGGACAGGCACCGCACCGTCGACGACACGCCGGCCGGCGGCGGCGCCGGCATGGTGCTGAAGCCCGATATCCTGGCAAAGGCGATCGACCACGCGTCCGCCGGCGACGACCGGCCGCGGCTTCTGATGAGCCCGCGCGGAAAACCGCTGACGCAGGGTCGCGTGCGGGAATTGGCGGCCGGACCGGGCGCAATCATCGTCTGCGGCCGGTTCGAGGGCGTCGATCAGCGGGTCATCGACGCCCGCCAGCTCGAGGAAGTGTCGATCGGCGATTATATTCTCTCCGGCGGCGAGCCGGCGGCGCTGATTTTGCTCGACGCCATCGTGCGCATCCTGCCCGGCGTCATGGGCAATGATCTTTCCGGCCTGCACGAAAGCTTCGAGGACGGGCTGCTGGAGCATCCGCATTATACGCGACCACAGGTCTTCGAGGGGCAGGAAATACCGGCGGTGCTGACCTCCGGGCACCACGGCGATATCGCCAGATGGCGCGAGGCCGAGGCGAAGCGGCTGACGGCGGAGCGAAGACCGGATCTTTTGCGGCGATAGGACTCGGCCTGATCCAGAGATCAGGCACGAAGGGCGCGGCGCTCACGACGCCACGCCCCCTCGTTTCCACGCACCGAGACTGCCTTGCCTTCAAGGACCTATCCTATTCCGCAGCCTGCGGCACGGTACCGGCGACAGTCTCCGTCCGCCCCCCGGCCAGGCTCCGCTGGCCCAATGCGATCGTAATCGTGGCCGCCGTGCTGGCTGCCACCGACAGCCAGAAGCCGTTCTGGGCACCGAAATTATCAACGACCCAGCCCGCAAGAAACGCGCCGAGAGCCATACCGATTCCGATACCGGTCGTTACCCAGGTGATACCCTCGGTCAGCATCGCTTCCGGCACCCGCCGCTCGATCAGCCCGAAGGCGGTGATGAAGGTGGGCGAGATGGCGATACCGCTCACGAAGATGGCGAGGGCGAGGAGCGTCACCGTATCGGCCATCAGCAGGGGCAGCGATGTGAGGGCGAGGACGCCGACGGCGACCAGCAGTTGCCGCTGCAAGGGTGTGCGCAGGTTCAAGGCGCCGAGAATAAGCCCGACGACGAAGGAACCGATCGCATAGACGCCGATGACAAGGCTTGCGGCACCCGGCTGCCCAAGCTCCTTGGTAAAGGCGACGGTGGTGACCTCAGCCGTCGCGAAGGTGGAGCCGACGAAGACGAGGGCCAGCGTTATGATCTGCACCGATCGCAGGCGAATGGCCGAGTTCCGCGAGACGCCTGCCTCCGCTTGACGGATCGCCGGTTCGGTGGACCGCTGCAAAACGAAAGCCAGCGTACCGACAGCGAGAAATACGGTGCTGGCGAGCATGCCGGCCTCGGGAAACAGCGCGACCGTGAGGCCGACGGAGAGCGAGGCTCCGGCGATATAAACCAGTTCGTCGGCAGCGGATTCAAAGGCAAACGCCGTGTTCAACTCTGGACGCCCCCGGAAAATCTCGGTCCAGCGCGCCCGCAGCATGGCCGGCATGCTGGGCATGGTCGCCGCAAGAAAGGCGGATGCAAACAGCGTCCATGCCGGCCAGTCCCGGTTTGCGGCCAGCATGAGGAATGCGAAGGCGACGACCGATACGAGGGTGGCGGGAATGATCACCGCGCTCTGTCCATGACGATCGACCAATCGCGAGATGTGCGGCGCGATGAGCGCATTGGTGAGCGCGAAACTCGCCGAGACCGCACCTGCGGTCCAGTATTCGCCGCGCGTCTGCGACAGCATGGCAACGATGCCGATGGGTGCCATCGCAATCGGCAGGCGTGCGAGGAAGCCCGCCGCGGAGAAGCTCTTGGCCCCCGGCACGCTGAATATTTCCTTGTAGGGATTCGGCATCGACATATCCTTCGATCGACAGGGGCATCGCCCGACATACGTGGCGTATGTCTTTAATTAGTTGCATACGTGACGTATGTCAAATAAAATACGACGCGTATGTAAATGAGGAAGCCATGATCAAGCCCCGCCCTGAAATGATTGCCGAAACCCGCGCCAAATTGCTCGCCGCTGCCCGGCATGCCTTCGGCACGGTCGGCTATGCACAGTCCTCGATGGATGACTTCACGGCAGCGGCCGGCCTGACCCGCGGCGCGCTCTATCATCATTTCGGAGACAAGAAGGGGTTGTTCCAGGCGGTTATCCAGGAACTCGATGCGGAGATGACAGCGCGGCTCAACAAGGTTTCCGCCCGCGCTCCGACGCGCTGGCAGGGTTTTGTCGATGAATGCGCAACCTATATCGAGATGGCGCTGGAACCGGAGATCCAGCGCATCATGTTTCGAGACGGGCCTGCTGTCCTTGGGGACATAACCCAATGGCCAAGCGCCAATGGCTGCATAGCCGCGCTTAGCGGAAGCCTTGGCCAATTGAAAAGAGACGGGGTGATTGCCGATATCGACGAGGAGACGACGGCGCGCCTGATCAATGGCGCCAGCAGCCATGCCGCCTTGTGGATCGCCAATTCCGATGATCCGCAGGAGACCTCGAAAAGAGCGGTGCAAGGCTTTCGAAGCCTGCTCGAAAGGCTGAAACTGGACAGGCCCGACGGGGAAAAATAGCCGTCAGCCGGTTACGAAATAATAGACCGCGAGCAGCAGCCCGACGGCAATCACCAGGCCGCGGATGACAGCCTGCGGCACGCGGCGGGCGAGCCAGACGCCGGCATAGCCGCCGAGCGCGCCACCGGGGATCATCACCGCCGCCTGCAGCCAGCCGACGACATTGCCGCCGGCAAAGACGACGATGGCGACCGCGGCGATCACCATCGCAAGAAAATTCTTCATGGCATTGAGGCGGTGATAATCGCCGCCCTTGGAAAGCCCCAGTACCGCCAGCATCATGATGCCCATACCGGCACCGAAGAACCCGCCATAAATGGCGGTGATGAACTGCCCAACCAGGCCGAGCGGCGTGACCGGCGCGCCATCCTTCGATGCGGCCGGACGCAAGAGCGGGCCGACGGCGAAGATCGCGGTCGCGGCGATCAACAGCCAGGGCACCATGACCCGGAAGGACGGATTGGACAGCGACAGGAGGATGAGCGCGCCGGCAAGCCCGCCGACAAGCGAGAGGAGGCCTAGCACGACCGCCTCGCGCCGGTCGGCCATGATTTCGCGTCGATAGGCGAGCGCCGAGGTGACATAGCCTGGAAATTGGACGATGGAGGAGGTGGCATTGGCAACGATCGGCGGCAGGCCGGCCAGCGTCATGGCGCCGAAGGTGAGAAACGTGCCGCCGCCAGCAACGGCATTGACGGCGCTCGACAGGAAGCCGGCGAGAAACAGCATGATGGCGGTGGATATGGACATGAGGCCTCCCCGGCGTTACGGTCCGACATAGCCTGCTGCTTTCTCTGCGGCAAGGCGCGGAATCTGCCCTGCGCCGGCCTGTAACGGCAAGAATCTTCGTCGGCCGGGGATGACAAGCCGCACGCTTTGGTGTATTCGCCCGACCGGTTCGGGTAAATCCCGTCGCCTGTAAAACAAAGAATGGTGAATTCGCTCTTGTCTCCCACCCGGGAAACAAGGCCTGGCGGTCCTCATGCGAGGAGCCAAGAGGCCTGATCGAGCGCTCTGGCTGTTTCAGAAGAAATCGAGAAGGTTAGACACGATGAACATCATCCAGCAGCTGGAAGCCGAACAGGCCGCCAAGATCGAAGCCAAGCGCAAGCTTCCGGAATTTTCGGCAGGCGATACGTTGCGCGTCAATGTCCGCGTCACGGAAGGCACCCGTACCCGTATCCAGGCCTATGAAGGCGTTTGCATCGCCCGCTCCGGCGGCGGCATCAACGAGAGCTTCACAGTCCGCAAGATTTCCTACGGCGAAGGCGTCGAGCGCGTGTTCCCGGTCTATTCGCCGATGGTCGAAGGCGTCGAAATCGTTCGCCGCGGCAAGGTCCGTCGCGCCAAGCTCTACTATCTGCGCGATCGTCGCGGCAAGTCGGCCCGTATCGTTGAAGACACCGGCGTTCGCGCCCGCAAGCTGAACGACGCCGAGCGCGCCGCCGTGGCTGAAGAAAAGGCCCGCCTGGAAGCCGAAAAGGTCGCAGCAGCCCAGGCGCTCGCCGCCGAAAAGGCAGCAGCCGATGCCGCAGCCGCCAAGGCCGCTGAAGAAGCCGCCGCTGCAAAGGCTGCCGAAGAGACCGCAGCAGAATAAGCTTCGATCCCATTCCGGATCATCGGGCAAGGCGGCCTTCGGGCCGCCTTTTTCATTTGGTGAAACGATATAGCTCCCTCAAATACCGGGCTGAAATTCGCGCGAAACACCCGGTGGACGCACTGAGTGGTTTCAAATTCGTGGCCGGGGCGACGCTGTGGGCCTTGCCAGTGCGCGGGCTTCTGTGACAGGTTCCTTTCGCCACAATTCAGGAGCCGTTCCCCTCATGTTTTCCCGCCGCACCATTCTTGCCGGGCTGACCGCCCTTGTCCTCGCCCCGCTCGGCGCCGTCGCCGCCGACCTGCCAGATCTGGCCGGCCGCAGCGTCGTTGTGGTCACGGAAAACGCCTATCCGCCGCTGCAATTCGTCGATCCGAAGAGCGGCAAGGCGATCGGCTGGGAATATGATGCGATGGAAGAGATCGCCAAGCGGCTGAATTTCAAGCTGGAAATCCAGAACACCTCCTGGGACGCGATGATCCAGGCGGTTTCCGATGGCCAGTACGATATCGGCATGACCGGCATCACCATCAAGGACGAGCGCAAGGCCAAGGTGGATTTCTCCGATCCCTATATGCGCTCGCAGCAGTTCATGCTGGTGCGCGGCGACGAGAGCCGCTTTGCCGATGCCAAGAGTTTCGGCGCCTTTGCGGACGGACTGGTCGGCGCCCAGCCGGGAACCTCGCCCTTCTATACGGCGGTCTATGAAATCCTCGACGGCAACGAACAAAACCCGCGCATCAAGCTTTTCGAGACGTTCGGCGCCACCGTACAGGCCTTGAAGGCCGGTGACGTCGATGTCGTGCTGACCGACAGCGTCGCGGCCAAGGGCTATGTCGATTCCTCCGCCGGCGCGTTGAAAGTGATCGGCGGTCCGCTCGGCACCGAGGATTTCGGCTTCATCTTCAAGAAGGGCTCCGATCTCGTCGTTCCGGTCAATGCCGCGATCGCGGCGCTGAAAGCGGACGGCACCTTCGACCGGCTGAACCAGAAATGGTTCGTCGACTACAAGATGGGCGAATGACCGGCATCCGATGACGCCTGCCCGACACGACAATTCTTCGAAGGGCGACTATTCCTGGTGGCTGGTCGCCCTTGCCGTGATCGCCCTGGCGCTGGCCGCGGTGATCGTCTCCAGCGAGATCTACACCGAGGTCTTCACCATCGTCTCGGCTGGCATCGGCATCACCATCCTGGTGACGTTGCTCGGCTTTTCGCTGGCCACGCTGCTTGGCCTCTGCATCGCGCTGATGGCCCTGTCGGGCAGTGCCTGGCTGCGCCAGATCGCCCGCTTCTATACCGAGGTCATCCGCGGCATCCCCATCCTGGTGCTGTTGTTCTACATCGCCTTCGTCGGCGCGCCGGCATTGGTGGCGCTGATCAATTTTCTGCTGTCGCCGCTGATTTCCGCCGGGACCATGGAGCCGGTGCTGGTGCGCGACCTCTCCCTGATGTGGCGGGCGGTCATGGCGCTGACCATCGGCTATTCGGCCTTTATTGCCGAAGTGTTCCGCGCCGGCATTCAGTCGGTCGATAAGGGGCAGGTCGAGGCGGCTAAGGCGCTCGGGCTTTCGCGCTTCCAACGCTTCCGGCTGATCGTCTTTCCGCAGGCGATCCGCGTCATCCTGCCGCCGCTCGGCAATGATTTCGTGGCGATGATCAAGGATTCCTCCCTCGTCTCGGTGCTCGGCGTTGCCGACATCACCCAGATGGGAAAGATCTACGCTTCCGGCTCTTTCCGCTTCTTCGAGACCTATTCGATCGTCGCCTATATCTATCTCATATTGACCATAGGCCTCTCGCTGATGCTGCGGCGGCTGGAGATGCGGCTGCGACGGGGACAGAGGGGCTGAACGAACGCCCTCGCCCGCCGCACTGGTAATTTCCCCCTGTTTCCGCCATATACAGGCAGAGAAACGATGGACGTGGACATGATGGGCGACAGGGTCGAATTTGCCAGGATGAACGGGCTTGGAAACAAGATCCTGATCGTCGATATGCGCGGCCGCAAGGACAGGGTGACGCCTGAAGCCGCCATCGCGCTCAATGCCGATCCTCAGACCGGTTTCGACCAGATCATGGCCATCCACGATCCGAAATCCGAGGGGACCGACGCCTTTATCGACATCCTCAATTGCGATGGCACGAAGGCGCAGGCCTGCGGCAACGGCACGCGCTGCGTCGTCCAGGCGCTGGCCGCCGAAACCGGCCGCCAGACCTTCACCTTCCAGACCGTCGCCGGCATCCTGAATGCGCGCGAACACGAAGACGGCACCATTTCCGTCGACATGGGCAAGCCGGTCTTCGAATGGGACAGGATCCCGCTGTCGGAAGATTTTCACGATACCAGCCGCATCGAACTGCAGATCGGCCCGATCGACGATCCGGTCCTGCATTCGCCGAGCGTGCTGTCGATGGGCAATCCGCATGCGGTGTTCTGGGTGGACCGAGACGTCATGTCGTTCGATCTCGAACGCTTTGGCCCCCTGCTCGAAAACCACCCGATATTTCCCGAGCGCGCCAATATCACCCTGGCCGAGGTCACCTCGCCCTCCTCCATCCGCACCCGCACCTGGGAACGCGGCGCGGGGCTGACGCTGGCCTGCGGCTCGGCGGCATGCGCTGCTGCCGTCTCGGCCGCCCGCACCGGCCGTACCGGCCGCACCGTGACGGTTGATGTGGCAAGTGCTACGCCGCCCGGCATCCTGACGATCGAATGGCGGGAAAGCGACGACCGCGTCGTCATGACCGGACCGGCCGAATGGGAATGGTCCGGCACGCTTGATCCGGCGACGGGCATGTGGTCGCGCGACGAGGCACCGCTCAGGGAAGCGGGAAGCCTGGGCCTTTGAGCGGCGTCGACATCATAACCTTCGGCTGCCGGCTCAATACCTATGAATCCGAGGTGATGCGGGCAAAGGCCGAGAAGGCCGGGCTGAACAATGCCGTGCTGGTCAATACCTGTGCGGTGACCGGCGAGGCCGTGCGCCAGGCCCGCCAGGCGATCCGCCGGGCGCGCCGCGAGAATCCCCACGCCCGCATCATCGTCACCGGCTGCGCCGCCCAGACTGAAAAGCAGAGCTTCGCCGAGATGCCCGAGGTCGATCTCGTGCTCGGCAACGAGGAGAAGCTGAAAAGCGCCTCCTATCGGGCGCTGCCGGATTTCGGCGTGTCGGCGGAAGAAAAGCTGCGCGTCAACGACATTTTCAGCGTGCGCGAGACGGCGCCGCAGATGGTGAAGCTGATCGAGGGCCATGTGCGCGCCTTCATCCAGGTGCAGAACGGCTGCGACCACCGCTGCACCTTCTGCGTCATTCCCTATGGCCGAGGCAATTCCCGCTCGGTGCCGATGGGCGCCGTCGTCGACCAGGCGCGCAAGCTCGTTGAAGGCGGCTACCGCGAGATCGTGCTGACCGGCGTCGATGCGACCAGCTATGGCGCCGACCTGCCGGGAAACCCGACACTCGGCCTGCTGGCCAGGACCTTGCTGAAGCAGGTCCCCGAAATCCTGCGCCTGCGGCTCTCCTCGATCGACAGCATCGAGGCGGACCGGCACCTGATGGACCTGATTGCCGACGAACCGCGCTTCATGCCGCATCTGCACCTGTCGCTGCAGCATGGCGACGACATGATCCTGAAGCGCATGAAGCGACGCCATTCGCGCGCCGATGCGCTCGGCTTCATCGCGGATGTGCGCCGGCTGCGGCCGGAAACGAGCTTCGGCGCCGACATGATCGCCGGTTTCCCGACGGAAACCGAGGACATGTTCGAAAATGCCGCAAGCCTCGCCGAGGAAGCAGGCATCGCCCATCTCCACGTCTTTCCCTATTCGCCGCGCGAGGGCACGCCGGCGGCCCGCATGCCGCAACACGACCGGGCGCTGGTCAAGCAACGCGCCGCAAGACTGCGCGCCACTGGACTTCGTCTCCATCAGGCCCATCTTGACAGCATGATCGGAACGCAGCAAAGCCTGCTGGTCGAGAACAACGGCTTGGCGCATACGGAAAACTTCACCCTTGTCGCCGTGCCCGGCCTGATGCCGCGCACCATCGTGCAGGCCGTGATCACCGGCCACAACGGCAAGCATCTCGACATGCAACAGACGGCCGCAGGCGCGGCCCGGCTTATGGAATAGACATGGCGCTCAGCTTTTTCAAAAAGGTCTTTACCTTCGGCAAGGACAAGCCGGTGGAAGCCAAGCCGGCCCCCGCGCCCGCCGTCGACGAGGTCATGGACCAGGCCGAGGCGGTGTTCACACCGGATCCCCCGCCGCCCGAGACCGAGCCGCAGCCGCTTTACTCCACCGATGACCTGCCGACCGCCACCGATCCGGTGCTGCCGGAGGAAATGGAAACCGCCGGTGGCCCCGCCGCCGACAGCGCCGATGCGCCGGAGTTCGAGGCGGACGAGGAACCCGCCCTTCTTCCGCCCGCTGAAGATATTGGCATTCTCGGCGTTGCTCCGTTGTCGCTGCTGGAGGCTGAGGCCGAGGCATCCGAGAACGAGGAGAGTGCCACACCCCCCTCTGTCCCTTCGGGACATCTCCCGCTCAAGGGGGGAGATCAGTTGGAGACCGAAGCTACCTCCTTGATCTCAAGCTCTGATGACCAGACCGAAAGCGCGCCACCTGCAATCTCCCCCCTTGAGGGGGAGATGCCCGACAGGGCAGAGGGGGGTAAAGCCTCCTCGACCTCGGAACTGCCGGTCGAAACTCCCATCCTCCCCAAGGGCTTTGCCGCCGGCCGTGCCGCCGAAACCGAGCCGGAAGCGCCCAAGCAGAAGCTCACCTGGTTCCAGCGGCTGCGTGCCGGGCTTTCGCGCACCTCCTCGCAACTCACCGGCCAGATCACGGCACTCTTTACCAAGCGCAAGCTCGACGACGAGACGCTGCAGGAGCTGGAAGACCTGTTGATCCAGGCCGATCTCGGCGTCGAGACGGCGTTGCGCGTCACCGATACGCTCGCTTCCGAGCGCTATGGCAAGGACGTGACCGGCGAGGACGTCAGCCGCATCATGGCGGCCGAGATCACCAGGGTGCTGGCGCCGGTCGCCCGGCCGCTGGAACTCGATCTTTCCCACAAGCCGCATGTCATCCTCGTCGTCGGCGTCAACGGCACCGGCAAGACGACGACGATCGGCAAGCTGGCCGCCAAGCTTTCGGGCGCCGGTCTCAAGGTCATGCTGGCCGCCGGCGACACGTTCCGGGCGGCTGCGATCGAGCAGTTGAAGATCTGGGCCGAGCGTACCGGCTCCGAAATCGTCTCCTCGAAACTGGGTGCCGATGCCGCCGGCCTTGCCTATGAAGCGTTCGAACAGGCACGGCTGAAGAAGAGCGACGTGCTGATCATCGACACGGCCGGGCGGCTGCAGAACCGCACGGAGCTGATGGCGGAACTGGAAAAGATCGTCCGCGTGCTCGGCAAGCTCGATCCGGATGCGCCGCATACCGTGCTCCAGACGCTCGACGCCACCACCGGCCAGAATGCGCTGAACCAGGTCGAGATCTTCCGCAATGTCGCCGGCGTCAACGGCCTGATCATGACCAAGCTCGACGGCACGGCGCGCGGGGGCATCCTCGTCGCCATTTCCGCCAAGCATAAACTACCCGTCTATTTCATCGGCGTCGGAGAGGGCGTGGACGATCTGGAACCGTTCGAGGCCAAGGACTTTGCCGAGGCAATCGCCGGAATTGCCCATTGACCCGGATATAGTTTTGCCTTTTTGCTGATGTTATAGAGGCTCCCCAAGCTCCGTCATCCTCGGGCTTGACCCGAGGATCCAAAAACAAAGCGGGGAAGTGGACGATTATACGTCGCACCGCTGATGGATCCTCGGGTCAAGCCCGAGGATGACGGAGCGGGAGACGAATGCACACCGGACACCCACTACATCGCTCCAGCGAGCAGCACTTTAGGAACGACAGCATGTCATCGATCGAGACGGTCAAGCCGCGCAGGGAAATCAGCCCGCTTTTGAAAATGGTGCTGGAACTGGGGCCGCTGGTGGTCTTCTTCTTTGCCAATTCGCGCGGCGAATGGCTGGCGACGCAATTCCCTTCCCTGACGGAACTCGGTGGCCCGATCTTCATCGCGACCGGCCTGTTCATGGCCGCCACCGCGATCGCGCTGACGGTCTCCTGGCTGCTCACCCGCACCCTGCCGATGATGCCGCTGATCTCCGGCGTCGTCGTCCTCATCTTCGGCGCGCTGACGCTCTATCTGCAGAACGACACCTTCATCAAGATGAAGCCGACCATCGTCAATACGCTGTTCGGGGCCATCCTTCTCGGCGGCCTGCTGTTCGGAAAATCGCTGCTCGGTTATGTCTTCCACGCCGCCTTCAAGCTCGACGAGGCCGGTTGGCGCAAGCTCACCATCCGCTGGGGTGTGTTCTTCCTGTTTCTCGCCGTGCTCAACGAAGTGGTCTGGCGCAATTTCTCCACCGATGTCTGGGTGGCCTTCAAGGTTTGGGGCACCATGCCGATCACCGTGTTGTTCACGCTGTCACAGATGCCGGTCATCATGAAACATTCGCTGGAGCAGGATACGTCCGCGTGAGCACCATGATTCCGGCCGAAAGCCGTCCGCCCCGGACAGTCACGCTCTGGCTTTTCGCCTGCGCCGCGGTTCTTCTGCTGCAGGTCCTCATCCAATACTGGATGGGCCGCACGCCGATCTGCGAATGCGGCTATATCAAGCTGTTCGAGCCGGTTGCCAACGGCCCGGGCAATTCGCAGCACCTGGCCGACTGGTACACGCCCTCGCATATCATCCACGGTTTCCTGTTCTACGGCCTTGCCCATCTTACGATGCGCAACAAGCCGCTGGCCGCCAAGCTGCTCCTGGCGCTGGTGATCGAATCCGGCTGGGAAATTCTCGAAAATTCACCCCTGATCATCGACCGCTACCGCACGGCGACAATCTCGCTCGACTATTACGGCGACAGCATCCTCAATTCGGCCATGGACACGATCTTCATGGCGCTCGGCTTCTTCTTCGCCTGGCGGGCGCCGGTCGCGGTCACGGTGGCCATTGCCATCGCCTTCGAGATTTTCACCGGCTGGCTGATCCGCGACAATCTCACTTTGAACGTGCTGATGCTGGTCTATCCGCTGGATGCGGTGAAGGCCTGGCAGGGCGGTGTTTGAGGTGACAGTGGATCACGTTGGACACTGACGTTCGGGGCTTCACCCCCTCTGTCACTGCGTGACATCTCCCCCCCTCAAGGGGGAGATCATTCTTTTCCCTTGAAGGCACCAGGCTCTCGGTCAATCTCCCCCCTTGAGGGGGAGATGTCGGCGTCGCCGACAGAGGGGGTAAGCCCTCCAAGCCCACCAGACTCCAGAGAATGAATTACGTCCCCGCCAACGCCTTCTCGATCGCCGGATAGAGGCCTTCCTTCAGGCTGCGCTCGTCGAACGGGCCGACGCGCTTGTAGACGATGGTGCCGGATGCATCGACGAGGTAGGATTCCGGGATGCCGTAGACGCCCCAGTCGATCGCCGCCTTGCCGCGTGGATCGATACCGATGGCCGAGAACGGATTGCCGAGTTCGCCGAGGAAGCGCAGCGCATTCTCGGACTGGTCCTTGTAGTTGATGCCGACCACCGTCAGCCGCTTATCCTTGGAAAGTTCCAGGATGATCGGGTGCTCGTCGCGGCAGGGCACGCACCAGGACGCCCAGACATTGACCAGCGTCAGCCTGCCCTTGATGGCCGCATCGGTGAGCGCCGGCATGGCGGCGTTGCCAAGTCTGGCACCTTCCAGCGGCGGCAGGGCAAGCGATGGCGCCTTGGTGCCGATCAGGGCCGAGGGGATTTCGCTGATATTGCGGCCGGAGCCGAGCTGGCTCCAGAACAGTGCCGCCAGGGCAACGAAGATCAAGAGCGGCAGGACCGCCAAAACCAGGCGTATCCGCCCCGGTGACTGGCTGGAGGGCGGCTGGCCTTCAACCGACCTTTCGTCAGGCGTTTCGACACTCATTTCGTCTCTCCGCCCGCCTGCGAACGACGGCGGATACCGGCCTCCTCCAGCGCCCGCAATTCACGACGGCGGTTGCGCCCGTCGACGAGCACCCAGAGGACGAGGCCCGCCAGTATGACGGCTGCAAAGGCATAGCTGGCGAAGACATAGGCTGCATGGCTCATCATCGTCACGCCTCCCGGCCGGCGCTGCGGGCCGCCTGCCGGCGCATCGACGTCACCCGGCGGCGCCAGATCTCGTTGCGCATCGCGGCGATGTGCAGGGTAAAGAACAGGACCGTGAAGGCGGCCGCCATGACCAGGAGCGGCCAGAGGAATTCCGGATCGATGGTCGGGCCGTCCAGGCGAAGCACGCTTGCCGGCTGGTGCAGCGTGTTCCACCACTCCACCGAGAATTTGATGATCGGGATATTGACGAAGCCGACGAGGATCAGCACGGCCGAGGCCTTTGCCGCCTTGCCCGGCTCGTCCATCGCCCGATTGAGCGCGATCAGGCCGAGATACATGAGAAACAGCACGAAGACGGAGGTCAGCCGCGCATCCCAGACCCACCAGGTGCCCCACATCGGCTTACCCCAGAGCGAGCCGGTAACGAGCGCCAGAAGCGTGAAGCTGGCACCGATCGGGGCCGCGGCGCGGGCGGCGACATCGGCCAGCGGATGCCGCCAGACCAGCGTGCCGAGCGCCGAGATCGCCATCACCGTGTAGCACATCATCGACAACCAGGCGGCAGGCACATGCACATACATGATGCGCACCGTCTCGCCCTGCTGGTAATCGCCCTCCGTCGTGAAGGACAGGTAGAGCCCGATGGCCAGCAGCACGGCGCTGAGGACGGCCAGCCAGGGCAGGACAAGCGCCGAAAGCCCGAGGAACCGGGTGGGGTTGGCAAGGTCGCTGAATTTGCGGATGGCCAGGCTGTTTTCGTTCATGATGGTTCTTTAACCCCGAAGGCGCTTGTCTTCAATGCATCTCGTGCGGTCGCGATCCGCGTCAGTCGGACGCGGACCTGAGCGCCAGTGCCGCCGCGAGCGGCCCGATCACCGCAAAGAACAGCGTGATCGCCAGCAATATCATCAAGGGCGGCAGGAACGGGGCCGGATCCTCCACCGCCGCGTAGGACGCGCTGACGCCGAAGATCAGGACCGGAATGGCGAGCGGCAGGACCAGGATGGAGACGAGCAGCCCGCCGCGCGGCAAGGTCACGGCAACGGCCGCACCGGCAGCGCCGATCAGCGTGACGGCGGGCGTTCCGACGAGGAGCGTCAGCATGGTCGCGCCGATGGCGATCTCGCTCATATTCATGAACAATCCCAAAACCGGAGAGGCGATCACCAGCGGCAGGCCGGTCGCCGTCCAGTGCGCCAGGCATTTTACCAGCACGGTTACGACCAGCGGCGTCTCCTGCATCAGCATCAGGTCGAGCGACCCGTCCTCGCGCTCCGCCTGGAACAGCCGGTCGAGCCCGAGCAGCGAGGCAAGCAACGCCCCGATCCACAAGATCGCCGGGCCGATCCGCGACAGGAGATTGAGATCGGGCCCGACCGCGAACGGCACGACCGCGACGACCGTGAGGAAAAACAGCACCCCGATCAGCGCCCCGCCGCCGGCGCGCACGGAGAGTTTGAGGTCGCGGAGGAAGAGGGAGATCATCGGGACGCTCTCACTTCACTGAGGCTTTCACCCCCCTCTGTCACTTCGTGACATCTCCCCCTCAAGGGGGGAGATTGGGCCTTGAGGCCGCTGCGAAGCTCTGTCTCCCACACAAGAGAAGCTTGCGCCGGGTAGGAGGTATCCTCCAGCCGATCTCCCCCCTTGAGGGGGAGATGCCCGACAGGGCAGAGGGGGGTGTTCGCGGCAAATTCGATCCTCAAATCAACTCCTCCCCTACGCTCGCAAATCCCGTCATCCGCAATTCCATCGCCTCCACACCGAGCGGCTGGTGCGTTGCCGCCACCACGATGCCGCCAGCGGCGAGATGCTGCGTTGTCAATCCGGCGAACAGGCGATCTGCGCTGGCGTCCAACGCCGCTGTCGGCTCGTCGAGCAGCCAGATCGGCCGGTATGCGACCAGAAGCTTGGCCATGGCCATGCGGCGCTGCTGGCCGGCCGACAGATAGCCGAAGGGCAGATGCGAAATGCCGGCGAGCCCGACGGCCTCGACCGCCGCCTCGATCCCGACGCCGTGGCCGTTGGCCGAATCACCCATGAAGCTTTTCCAGAAGGCGAGATTTTCCGTCACGGTCAGTTCGCGCTTCATGGCGTTTCGATGCCCGAGATAATGGCAAAGCTCGCGCGGATGGCCGATCTCTGCGGGCGCGCCCTCAAGCCGAACGGTGCCGGAAAGGGTCTCCAACAGCCCGGCCAGGACCCGCAGCAAAGTCGACTTCCCCGACCCGTTCGGCCCCGTCACCACAACGGCTTGCCCGGCCGAAAGAACAAAGGAAATATCGTGAAAAATCAGGTCCTCGCCGCGCTGCGCACTAAGACCTTCGACGACGAGGCGGATCGGCATTCACATTCCCTTTACGACATTCGTCGCAACGCAAAAAATTGTCTCAAATTGACCGCGTCCGGTCTGGCACGTTCCGGCGAAATTATCTATAACCGCCCCAACACGCCAGCGGTCGGCGTGAATTTCATCCTAGCGCCGAACATGGAAATGATTTTCCAGGTACGGACAGCGGAAATGACCGTACCCGCATCCCATATCGCGCATCAATGCGTTCGGGCGTTCGTACGTCAGTTTTGGCGATCAAACGGAACGGGGTAACCAGTGTCCAAATCCCTTGACAGTTTCAATTGTCGTTCCACGCTTTCGGTAAATGGCGTGGACTATGTCTATTACAGCCTGCCGAAAGCGGAGGCGAACGGCCTCACCGGTGTTTCCAAGCTGCCCTATTCGATGAAGGTGCTCTTGGAAAACCTGCTGCGCAACGAGGATGACCGCTCGGTCAAAAAGCAGGACATCCTCAATGTCGCGGCCTGGCTCACCAACAAGGGAACCGCCGAAAACGAAATCGCCTATCGCCCGGCCCGCGTGCTGATGCAGGATTTCACCGGCGTTCCGGCCGTGGTCGATCTCGCCGCCATGCGCGACGCGATGGTGTCGCTCGGCGGCGATCCTGAAAAGATCAATCCGCTGGTGCCGGTCGATCTCGTCATCGACCATTCGGTGATCGTCGACGAGTTCGGCACGCCCACCGCCTTTGCCCGCAATGTGGAGCTGGAATACCAGCGCAATGGCGAGCGCTACCGCTTCCTGAAATGGGGCCAGCAGGCCTTCAAGAATTTCCGCGTGGTCCCGCCCGGAACAGGCATCTGTCACCAGGTCAATCTCGAATATCTCGGCCAGACCGTCTGGACCAAGGAAGAGGATGGCGAGACGATCGCCTATCCGGATACCTGCGTCGGCACCGACAGCCACACCACGATGATCAACGGCCTTGGCGTTCTCGGCTGGGGCGTCGGCGGCATCGAGGCGGAGGCGGCCATGCTCGGCCAGCCGGTTTCCATGCTCCTGCCTGAGGTTATCGGCTTCAAGCTGACCGGCAAGCTGAAGGAAGGCGTCACCGCGACCGACCTCGTTCTGATGGTCGTGCAGATGCTGCGCAAGAAGGGCGTGGTTTCCAAGTTCGTCGAATTCTTCGGCTCCGGCCTCGATAACATGACGCTGGCCGACCGTGCGACAATCGGCAATATGGGCCCGGAATACGGCGCGACCTGCGGCTTTTTCCCGGTCGATTCCGAAACCATCAGGTACCTCACCATGTCCGGCCGCGAAGAGCAGCGCATTTCGCTGGTCGAAGCCTATTCCAAGGCGCAAGGCATGTGGCGCGACAATGATGGCGCCGATCTCGTCTTCACCGATACGCTGGAGCTCGACCTCGGCCAGGTGGTCCCGGCCATGGCCGGCCCGAAGCGTCCCGAAGGCCGCATCCCGCTGGAAAACATCGCAACGGGCTTTGCCGGGTCGCTTGAGAACGACTACAAGAAGCCGGGCCAGCTCGACATGCGCTTCCCCGTGGAAGGCGCGGACTACGACATCGGTCACGGCGATGTGGCGATTGCCGCCATCACCTCCTGCACCAATACGTCGAACCCGAGCGTTCTCATCGCCGCCGGCCTTCTCGCCCGCAACGCGGTCGCCAAGGGCCTGACGTCGAAGCCCTGGGTCAAGACCTCGCTTGCCCCAGGAAGCCAGGTCGTCGCCGAATATCTGGAGAAATCCGGCCTGCAGGTCGATCTCGACAAGCTCGGCTTCAACCTCGTCGGCTTCGGCTGCACCACCTGCATCGGCAATTCCGGCCCGCTGCCGGCGCCGATTTCCAGGACCATCAACGAGAAGGGCCTGATTGCCGCCGGCGTTCTCTCCGGCAACCGCAACTTCGAGGGCCGCATTTCGCCGGACGTCCAGGCGAACTATCTCGCCTCGCCGCCGCTGGTGGTGGCCTATGCCCTGGCCGGCAGCGTCCGGAAGGACCTGACCAGCGAGCCGCTCGGCACGGGAAGCGATGGCCAGCCGGTCTATCTGAAGGATATCTGGCCGACTTCGCAGGAAATCCAGGAATATATCCTGAAATACGTCACCCGGGCGCTCTACGCAGCGAAATATGCCGATGTGTTCAAGGGCGACGAAAACTGGCAGGCCGTCCAGATTCCGGCGGGCCAGACCTATGCCTGGGACGACGATTCGACCTATGTGCAGAATCCGCCGTATTTCGTCGGCATGGGCAAGTCCGGCTCGGGCATTTCCGATATCAAGGGCGCCCGCGTGCTTGGTCTGTTCGGCGACAAGATCACCACCGACCACATCTCGCCGGCCGGTTCGATCAAGGCGGCCTCACCGGCCGGTGCCTATCTCATCGACCACGGCGTCGGCATTGCCGACTTCAACCAGTACGGCACGCGCCGCGGCAACCATGAAGTGATGATGCGCGGCACCTTCGCCAATATCCGCATCCGCAACCACATGATGGGACCGAACGGCAAGGAAGGCGGCTACACGATCCACTATCCTTCGAAGGAAGAGATGTCGATCTACGACGCCGCCATGAAGTACAAGGAAGAGGGCGTTCCGCTGGTCGTCTTCGCCGGTGTCGAATACGGCAACGGCTCGTCGCGCGACTGGGCGGCCAAGGGCACCAATCTGCTCGGCGTCAAGGCCGTGATCGCCCAGTCCTTCGAGCGTATCCACCGTTCCAACCTCGTCGGCATGGGCGTCGTGCCCTTCGTCTTCGAAGAAGGCACGATGTGGGAAACGCTCGGCCTCAAGGGCGATGAACGGGTGACGATCGAAAACCTTGCCAACGTTCAACCGCGTGAAAAGCGCATCGCCGTGATCACCTATGGCGACGGCACGGTGAAGGAAATCCCGCTCATCTGCCGCATCGATACGCTGGACGAGGTGACCTACATGAACAATGGCGGCATCCTGCAGACGGTTCTGCGCGACCTCGCCGCCTGATCATCGCACTCAAACGAAAGCCGGGGCCAGCGATGGTCCCGGCTTTTGCATGCCGGTCCCTGTATCCGCGCCTCACTCCAACGTGACTTTCTGTTGAAGGAGGGGCGGCGTATGAAGAGGCAGGCGATCTCTTCGCCGTTCAACGTCTCCGAATGGAAATCCGATGCTCCGACACAGTATCGTCCGCCGCGCCCTTGTTGCCTGCGGTCTTGTCGCCTGCGGTTCCGGCCTCGCCGCGCTGCCGGCGACCGCGCGCGACCTGGCAGCCCCGACCGGCGTCGTGGAACTGTTCACCAGCCAGGGTTGCTCCTCCTGTCCGCCGGCCGATGCGGCCCTGAAGCGGCTGATCGACGACGGCAAGGTCGTGGCACTGGCTTATCACGTCGATTACTGGAATTATCTCGGCTGGGCCGACACGCTCGCCTCCAAGGACAATACCGCCCGGCAATATGCCTATGCGCGGATGCTCGGCCGCAACGGCGTCTATACGCCCCAGGCCGTGCTCAACGGCCGCAGCCATGTCAACGGCGCCGATCTTGCCGGTATCAACAGCCGGCTCCTGGCCATGGCCGATGGCGGCGAGGGACTTGACGTCCCGGTCGAGGCCCGCGTCGGCGGCGACGAGATCGATATCAAGGTGGGGGCGGGCAAGGGAAAGGCCAATGTCATTGTCGTCTATTTCGACCGCGAGCAAATGGTCGATGTCAAGCAGGGCGAAAATGGCGGCCGGAAGATCGCCTATTGGCATGCGGTGCGCGATGTCCAGACGATCGGCATGTGGGACGGCAAGCCGGCCAGCTTTGTGTTGCCGGCCTCGATCCTCGACCAGGGCAAGAACGGCGGCTGCGCGGTCCTGTTGCAAACCATGAAGGACGCCGAAACCCCCGGAGCGATCCTTGGCGCCGCGGCGGTGGTCACCGGCACGGCGGCCGATTGAGGCCATTTTCGGATCTGGTTCGGCCCGGCAGCATCGAGGGGCTGGGGCTGAGGGTTCGAAGATGCCGGACCGAACCGGCCATGTCCCGGCAACTGGCATTGCCGACATGGCATCTGGAGCGGCCGTGCCCGGACGGGCTTGCTGACACTCCAGGCCGCGCCCCGCTGGCCCTTTGTCGGGATTTGGAAGCGCGGAGCCGACACGCGAGAACAAGAAGCGGTGCCGGCGGCGGCGAGTGTCCTGTCGAAATGGGGCGCCGGTTTGACTGAAATGCGGCAGGCGGAAAAAAGTCTGCGGGCGAAGCCTTGGCTTGCGGCTTGCTTTTCGACGAAGGTCAGGCAAACTGTTTTGGTCCTGTCACAATACAAGGCCGGAATACGATATGACTGATCAGCCGGATTTGCCGCAAGGCGAGGCCCGTTCCGAACGGCAGCAAGCGTCCAGCGTCGTCGTCCATCTGCACGAATATCGCGGCAAGGACCAGGATCAGCTTCCCATTACCTTCCACCGCCGTGAACTGGACCTGATCCTCCGGGTCTATGGCCGCATGGTCGGCGACGGCGAATGGCGCGACTATGCCATGGACCACCTGCGCGACCGGGCGGTCTTTTCGGTGTTCAAGCGCTCAGGCGAGGCTCCGCTTTTCCGGATCGAGAAGAACCCGAAACTGGCCGCCAAGCAGGGCGCCTACAGCGTCGTCAATACCCATGGCACGATCCTGAAGCGCGGCCATGACCTGCAGCAGGTCCTCAAGATCTTTGACAAGATGCTGAAGCTGATCAAGACCTGACGCCTCGTTCGCCAAATCGTAGCCGTCAGTCGCGATAGAGCGTATCGGGATAGACGCCGGGGGCCGGATCGGTGCCCAGCCCCTGCCCGAGCGGCAGCTGCATGAGGATCGTATCGAGCCAGCGGCCGTGCTTGAAGCCGGTGCCCTTCATCAGCCCGGTATGCTCGAAGCCAGCCGAGCGGTGAACCGCCACGGAGGCCGGATGCGCACCGCCGATGACGGCGGTCATCTGCCGGAAGCCGAGCTCGGTGCAGCGGCGGATCAGTTCGGCCAGCAGCGCCCTGCCCACGCCCTTGCCCCGCGCCTCGGGCGCCAGATAGATCGAATCCTCGACAAGGAACCGGTAGGCCGCGCGGGTGCGGAAGGCTGAGGCATAGGCATAGCCGAGAAGCGTGCCGTCGGCATTGACCGCGGCGATATAGGGATAGCCATTGCCGATGATCGTTGAAAACCGCGTCGCCATCTCGGCCTCGTCGGGCGGCGTCAGTTCATAGGTGGCGATGCCGTTGGTGACGGATTCGCTATAGATCGCGGTGATGGCGGAAAGATCGGAAAGGGAGGCATTGCGCAGGGTGAACGACATCGGGGAAACCTGGTTCGAACGGGCGGGCTTGGCCTATCTCATAATCCCAAGTCGCGGCCTGACAAATACTATTCTCGGATCGCGCGCATGAAAAAGGCGGCCGAAGCCGCCTTTTCCGAAGTCTGCTGGATGCTGCTATTCGCGGTTGCCGAGAAAGCGCAGCATGAACAGGAACAGGTTGATGAAGTCGAGATAGAGCGTCAGCGCGCCCATGATGGCCTTGCGGCCGGCGGCTTCGGCACTGTCTGCTTCGTAGTACATTTCCTTGATCTTCTGCGTGTCGTAAGCGGTGAGGCCTGCGAAGATCAGAACACCAATAGCCGAGATCGCAAAATCAAGCGCCGACGAGGCGAGGAAGATGTTGACGATCGAGGCAATGATCAGGCCGAACAGACCCATCATCAGGAACGAACCCATGCCCGACAGGCTACGCTTGGTGGTGTAGCCGTAGAGCGACAGAGCGCCGAACGATGCGGCCGTGACGAAGAACGTCTGGGTGATGCTCTGGCCGGTGTAGATCATGAAGATCGACGACAGGGAGAGACCCATCAGGCCGGCATAGACCCAGAAGGTGGTCTGCGCGGCGGATACGCTCATCGAATTGATGCGGAAGCTCATGTAGAAGACGAGGGCCAGCGGCGCCAGCATGACAACCCATTTCAGCGGGCTTACATAGATCGCCTGGCCGAATGCGGTCAGTTGTCCGTCGGCAAAGGCGAACTGGAACGCCGCAAAGGCGGCGATACCGGTGATCGCCAGGCCAAGCGCCATCAGGTTGTACACCTTGAGCATATAGGTGCGCAGACCCTGGTCGATCACGGCCCCGGCCTGCGCGCCGGCAGGCGACATTCGGGATTGGTAGTTTCTGAGATCAGCCATTGTTTCCTCTTTACAAGCCCCGGTGAAGTTACGGTGTCGGGCAGTGGCGCATACGGTTCGATGCCAGCCGATATACCCAGGCGCCGCTGCGGGGCTCCAGCATGCCTGCGTTGAATATGATGTCGAAATACGGCTTGCACAAGAGCGCCAGCCCCCGGAATCGCATGAAATCCGGCCTGGCAAGGCTTTCAGGGGTTAGCGTTAACGGTTAATTCGCCGTCAGAGCTCCCTGAGCACCGGCGCCGCCTTCTGCCCGAGCACCCGCCAGGTGCCGGCAAGTCCGAAGCCGACGGTGACGACAAGGGCGGCCGCCATGGTGGTCAGTGCCACGTCCGGCAGGAAGGACGAGGGCAAAGTCATGATCCGGCTGACCACGAACCAGGCCGCCACGCCGCCGGCAAACAGCGCGAAGACCGCCGTCGAAAGCCCGAGGATGGCATATTCGTAGCAGAAGGCGCGGATCAGCGTCGAGCGGGTGGCGCCGAGCGTCTTGAGGATCACCGCATCATGGGTGCGCGCCCGGTTGCCGGCCGCAAGTGCGCCGGCAAGCACCAGCACCGAGGCGATGAGCGCCACGGCGGCGGCGGCGCGGATCGCCGTCGCCAGCTGGCCGAGCAGCACATTGACGATATCCAGCGCATCCTTGACCCGCACGCTGGTGATCGTCGGATAGCTGTTGGTGATCGCCTTCAGCGCGGCCGCTTCCTCGCCTGCCGTCGCCTGCGGGTCGATCACAGTGGCGATCCAGGCATGCGGCGCGCCGGCGAATGTATTGGGCGAAAAGACCATGACGAAATTGATCGACAGCGATTCCCACTCGACCTTGCGGAAATTGGCGATCCTCGCGGTGACATTGCGGCCAAGCACGTTGACGGTGACGGTATCGCCGAGCTTCAGCCCCAGCTCTCCGGCCTCCTCGGCGGAGAAGGAGACCAGCGGCTCGCCGCTGTAGTCGGGCGCCCACCAGCTTCCCTCCGTGAGGGACGAATTTTCCGGGCGGTTTTTCGCATAGGTGATGCCGCGATCACCGCGCAGCACCCATTGGCCGCCGCGCGGCACGTTCATCTTCGTCACGTCCTCGCCGTTGAAGGCAAGAATGCGGCCGCGCAGCATCGGCACTTCGATGATCTTGCCTTCGGGGAGGGATGTCTGCAGCAGCGCGCGAAACCCTTCGATCTCCGCGCTCTGGATATCCACGAAGAAGAAATTCGGCGCCCGTTCCGGCAAATTGCCGGTAAGTTCGCGCCGCAGATTGCCGTCGATCAGCGCCAGCGTGACGAGAAGCGCCAGCCCAAGGCCGAGTGAGAGGACGAC
Source organism: Rhizobium sp. Root482 (assembly GCF_001426565.1). Classification (GTDB taxonomy): domain Bacteria; phylum Pseudomonadota; class Alphaproteobacteria; order Rhizobiales; family Rhizobiaceae; genus Pararhizobium. Next base: position 45,967 of record NZ_LMFA01000010.1, read on the forward strand.
GGAGGGGGTGAGCGCCCCCGGCCGGTGGATATTGCCGATGGCGAGCCTGAGCGCCGGCGAGCGCACGCGCGGCGCCCGGCGGGCAACCATGGCGACGAGAATGGCGACGCCGCGCAGGACCACGAAGGAAAAGGCGATGGCGCCGAGAAAGGTCAGCGAAATCATCCGGTCATAGGCCGTCAGCACCGCAAGGCCGGCAAGCGCTGCCAGGCAAAGGCCGGCCGCCAGCAGATAGGGCCAGGACGGCAGCGCCGATCGCTCGAAGCTCTGCTCGCGAAACAGCGCGGTTGCCGGCACTTCGCGGGCATGGCCAAGCGGCAGGATCGCAAAGGCAAGCGAGGTCAGAAGGCCGAACAGCGCGGCAAGTCCGAGCGCCGACGGGTATAGCTGGAAGGCGGTGGAGACCGGCAGCATGCCGGCCAGGAATTGGGCGGCAACAAAGGGAATGAGCGCGCCGAGCACAAGTCCGATGCCGATACCGATAAAGGCGATCAGAAGGATCTGGACGAGGTAGATGGCCGTCACCATCGCGGCCGGCGCCCCGACGCATTTGAAGGTGGCGATGACGCCGCGCTTGGAATCGAGGAAAGCGCGCACCGCATTGGCGACGCCGACACCGCCGACGATGAGGGCGGTGAGGCCGACAAGCGTAAGGAACTGCGAGAAGCGGGTGATATTAGCCGTCAGCGCCGGGGCGGCGTTCTCGCTAGTCCTGATCGACCATCCGGCCTGCGGGAATTTTTCCTCCGCCTGCTTGCGCAGCGCCGGCACCGTGCCGGGATCGGCGACCTTCACCTTGTAGGCATGCTCGACCAGGCTGCCGGTCTGCACCAGGCCACTGGCGACAAGCCCCGCATCCGAAACCAGCAGGCGCGGCGCAAAGCCAAAACCTTCCGAAAGGGCATCGGGCTCGCGCACGATAAGCCCGGACAGGCGAAAGCGCTGGTTCCCGAGCAGGATTTCGGCGCCCGTCTCAAGACCCAGCCGCTCCAAGAGGAGAGGTGCGGCCAGGGCGCCGTAGACGCCGTCCTGTTCGGCAAGAAGATTGGCAAGCGGCGCGGATGGCTCGCTTTCGAGCGTGCCATAGAGCGGATAGGCCTGATCGACGGCCTTCAACTCGACCAGCGCCTGGTTGGATCCATCGGGCAGCCGGGCCATGGAGCGCAGGCCCGACGACACCGCGACCGTTCCCATTCCGCCGATGAAGGCTTTTTCTTCCTCGGTCGCGACACGGTTGTTGAGCTCGAAGCGGATATCGGCGGCAAGCAGTTCGCGCCCCTGGCTGGCGATCGAACCAGTGATCGACTGCGACAGCGAATTGACGCCGGCAATCGCCGCCGTGCCGAGCGCAACGCAGGCGAGGAAGATATAGAAACCCTTGAGGCCCCCGCGCATTTCCCGAAGCGCGAGGCGGAGCGCCAGCCCGAGGCTGAAATTACCGGCGGCACCGGCCCTCATGCGGAGGCAGCCTTGGTCAGCGGAGCATCGTTTCCGGTATCGGAGATGGCGCCCGAGACGATCTCGCCGGAGCGGACGCGCACCTGGCGCGAGCAGCGCGCGGCGAGCGACGCATCATGGGTGACGAGAACCAGCGTCATGTCGCGCTCGGCCTGCTTGGAAAAGATGAGGTCGGCGACCTGGCTGCCGGTTTCGGCATCGAGATTGCCGGTGGGCTCGTCGGCGATCAGCAGCTTGGGCGCCGGCGCCAGCGCCCGGGCGATCGCCACGCGCTGCTGCTCGCCGCCGGAAAGCTGGCCGGGATAATGCGACAGGCGCTCGCCAAGCCCGACCGAAACCAGTTCGCGCCGGGCGATCTCGAAGGCATTGGCGACATTGGCAAGCTCGAGCGGCACCGCGACGTTTTCCAGCGCCGTCATGTTCGGGATCAGATGGAAGGACTGGAAGACGATGCCGATATTGCGGCCGCGAAATTCCGCCACCCGGTCTTCGCTCAAATCGTGCAGCGGCGTGCCGTCGATGGTAATCTCGCCGCTGTCGAGCCGTTCCAGACCGGCGAGCACCATCAGGAGGGTCGATTTGCCGGAGCCGGACGGACCGACGATGCCGACCGATTCCCCCGCCTCGATGGCAAGGTCCATGCCCTTCAGCACATGAACGGACGCGGCGGCCTGCCCAAGGGTCAGATCCGCATTTTTCAGTTCGATCATGGTTTTTGCCAAAGGAAATTGCCCTATATGTCAAATATCGGAAAAATGCCGGACCGGCGGACTGGCACGGATTTAGGGACGCGGGCATGCGAATAAAAGGTTTCGCCGGATTTTTGTTGGCGTTTACGGTACTCCTGGCGCTGCCGCTTGCCGGCCATGCGGCGACGATCAACCTGGTGGCGGTGGGCGACAGCCTAATGGCCGGCTATCAGTTGCCGCCGCAGGATGCCTTCCCCACCCGCCTCGAAAAGGCGCTGCGCGACAAGGGCCATGACGTGACCATCGCCAATGCCGGCGTGTCCGGCGACACGACATCGGGCGGCCTTGCACGGATCGACTGGTCGGTGCCGGACGGCACGGACGGGGTCATTCTGGAGCTTGGCGCCAATGACGCGCTGCGCGGCATCGCCCCGGAGGAAAGCCGCCGTAACCTGACGGCGATGATCGACAAGCTCAAGGCCCGCGGCATTGCCGTTCTGCTGGTGGGCATGCTGGCGCCGCCGAATATGGGCGGCGACTATGCCGGGCGGTTCAATCCGATCTATCCGGAGCTTTCCAAGTCCCATGGGATACCGCTCTATCCGTTCTTCCTGGATGGCGTCGTCGAGGATGCGGCCCTCAAGATCGAGGACGGAATGCATCCGAACGGCGACGGCATCGGCGTCATGGTCGAGCGGTTCCTGCCGGTCGCGGAAGAATTCATCGGTTCGGTCGCGAACGACGGATAACGCCGGCCAGGCGCCAGGCGTGCCCCGTTCAGGGCTCGTTAATGCCATTGGATAAATATGGCAGGTGCGAAATTGTAATTGCGTGCGGGTGTCAGGCATGATTCGCTGAGGCATCTGCCAAGAGATTCGGGGAGCTCGTCATGCCGAGACTTTTCACCGCCCTCGAGATTCCGCGCAATGCCGCGATGAGCCTTTCATTGCTGCGCGGCGGTCTTCCCGGAGCCCGCTGGATCGATGTCGAAAACTACCACATCACGCTCCGTTTCATCGGCGATATCGACAATCGCACCGCCGACGAGGTGGTCGAGCGGCTCGACCGGATCGAGCGGCCGGAATTCCAGATGCACCTCACCGGCACCGGCGCCTTCGGCTCCAAGAAACCCCATTCGGTCTGGGCCGGCGTCAGCACTCCGCCGGAGCTTTTCGCCCTGCAGGCGGAAATCGAGCGCATCTGCCAGAGGCTCGGCCTTCCCGCCGATCCCCGCAAATTCACCCCGCATGTGACGCTGGCCCGGCTGCGCGCATCGCGGGTCGAGGACGTGGTCGGCTATCTCGCCGGGCGGGGCGGATTTCACACCAATCCCTTTACCGTCTCGCGCTTCGTGCTCCTGTCATCGCGCGATTCCATCGGCGGCGGCCCCTATGTGACCGAGGAAGTCTTCCCGCTCTACGAACGCTCGCTGGGTCTGCCCCTGGATGAACATTCCTCGAACGGCCTGCTATAGGCTTTGGCCGACGGCCTGACGCAATCGGCGTCGTCGTCAGGAAGACAAGCGCCAAGGAGACACGCACCAGGAAGACAGGCGGCGCAATTTCTGGCAGTCTTCCTGCAATCGCCAATGACAGGGATATTGCCATGAAACAGGAAAAGCTGCCGGCGGAGACCATTGCCGACAACCTTCAGAAAATGGAGGGCTGGGTGCTGTCGCAGGACGGCCTGTCGATCTGGAAGGCGTTCCGCTTCAAGAGCTTCGTCGAGGCCTTCGGCTTCATGAGCGAATGCGCGCTTGCCGCCGAGAAATTCGGCCATCACCCGGAATGGTTCAACGTTTACAACAAGGTGGACGTGACCCTGACGACCCATGATTCCGGCGGCCTTACCGAGCTGGATTTCAAGCTGGCGGCACGGATGGACCGCGCCGCCGCAGGACGCATGCCGGATCACCTGTAGCCGGGCGAATATTCAAAGGTCGCCAGGCACGATATTTGAATTTTCGCTGGCGCTCACCATATGATTTTCCATGAAAATGGGAACCGACAGCATGGATGACGTGAAGATCGGCGAAATTCTGCTTCCCGGCGAGGAAAGCGAGCAGGAAGCGAAGGCCCGCAAGGTGGAGCGCCGTTTCTGGCCGACGCTGAAGCGCGCCATGCGTCAGCTGCCCTTCAGCCGCGATGTGGTCGCCGCCTATTATTGCGCGATGGATCCGGCGACGCCGACGCGCACGCGCGGCATCCTCATCGGCGCGCTCGCCTATTTCGTCATGCCCTTCGATCTGGTTCCGGACCTTCTGGCCATGGTCGGCTTTTCCGACGACATCGCGGTGCTGACCGCCGCTTTCGCCGCCATCAGCGGCCAGATCAAGGACCGCCACTATATCAAGGCCGACGAAGTGCTGCGCGGCGAAATCCCGGCCGCCCGGACCTGAGAAGGCGCACTATGACCATCCGGCGTCTCTGCGTTGCGCGAGCCCCAACGATCGCGACCGGGGCGGCTTTTCGGCGTGGACAAATTCTTGCCTGATTCTTTGTGGCATAAACGATCGTCGTGCATGCAACGGCGTGGCGCCTCGGGCGAATTCGGCCTTGGCATCAGGCATTCCGCGGTTTCCCGCAGCAGTGATCGGGATGGCCTGCGCGTGACGACGAGCCTGAAACTTCGGTGGAATTTGCGTCACCATCTGTTCCGTAATAAAGCGGATGGCAGCGAATTCAGGGAATGTTGACGGTTTGGTAACCCGAATTAAGTCAAATTAAATCAAATCGTGACCATGCGTTGCCCGGCGGAGGCTGTTTTAAGCCTCGGCAGCGAAGAAACCGGCAGGACAAGATGTTTGTAAGAAAGCTCAACCTCGCACTCGCACTGGTGCTGGCATTTGCCGGCGCCGCTTCGGCACAATCGCCGACCCGTATCCAGCAGTTCAACGCCTGGGGCGCCTATTCCTACCAGGCCGGTGCCGGCAAGGTCTGTTATGTGCTGTCGGTTCCGAAGGAGAAGAGCCCCGCCAATGTCGATCACGGCGATATCTTCTTCCTGGTTTCGCAGCGCCCCGGCCAGAACATCTCCTACGAGCCGCAGGCGATGATGGGCTATCAATTGCAGGAAAGCTCCAAGGTCACGGTGAAAATCGACGACCGCGACTTCGTGATGTTCACCAAGGGCAATTCGGCCTGGGTGGAGAACGCCGCCGAAGAGCCGGCCCTCGTGGCGGCCATGAAGGGCGGCAAGACCATGTCGGTCGCCGCCAAATCGCGCAAGGGCACGCAGACCTCCTATTCCTATTCGCTGTCGGGCATTTCGGCGGCGCTGAAGCAGATCGAGACCTGCAAGTAGGCTGACCGTTCCACCGCTGACATTTCGAAAGGCCGGCTTGCCCGGCCTTTTTCCGTTGAACGGTCGCCCTGCCTGCACATCTGCCCTGCCCGGCCGGAGGGTGACGCCGGGCAAAAACCGTGCTAAAGCCCGGCTCAAGTAGGCTGCGCGGATCGTTGACGATCCCTGTTCACGACCCCTTGAGGCGCGGCGGACGAACTCTGATCTCAGCATATTCCGCACCGGGCGCAGGCGAACGCTTGAACGGTGCCGGCATATCTCAGGATGGGAAATGGCTGGAATGACCGCGACTGCAACACTTGATCTGGACCGCCCGGCAACCGCGCCGGCCCGCCCTGCCCCTGGCCTTGAAAAACCGACGCTGATCGGCCTTTCGCGCGAGGATATGGCCAAGGCGCTGGTGGAAACCGGCATTCCGGAACGCCAGGTCAGGATGCGGGTGAGCCAGCTCTGGCACTGGCTCTATGTGCGCGGCGTTTCCGATTTCGATCACATGACCAATGTATCCAAGGACATGCGCGAAATGCTGAAACAGCATTTCACCATCGCCCGGCCGGAGATCGTCGAGGAACAGATCTCGACCGACGGCACCCGCAAATGGCTCTTGCGCTTCCCGCCCCGTGGCGCCGGCCGTCCCGTCGAGATCGAGACCGTCTATATTCCCGAGGAAGGCCGCGGCACGCTTTGTGTCTCCAGCCAGGTCGGCTGCACGCTGACCTGTTCCTTCTGCCATACCGGCACGCAGAAGCTGGTGCGCAATCTCACGGCCGAGGAAATCCTCTCGCAACTGCTTCTCGCGCGTGACCGGCTGGGCGACTTCCCCGACCGCGACACGCCGGCCGGCGCCATCGTGCCGAACGACGGCCGCAAGGTCACCAATATGGTGATGATGGGCATGGGCGAGCCGCTCTACAATTTCGAGAACGTCAAGACGGCGCTGTTGATCGCCACCGACGGTGACGGCCTGTCGCTCTCCAAGCGCCGCGTCACGCTCTCGACCTCAGGCATCGTCCCTGAGATCATCCGCACCGGCGAGGAAATCGGCGTCATGCTGGCGATCTCGCTGCATGCGGTGAAGGACGACCTGCGCGACATGCTGGTGCCGATCAACAAGAAATATCCGTTGAAGGAACTGCTCGCCGCCTGCCGCGCCTATCCGGGCCTGTCGAATGCGCGCCGCATCACCTTCGAATATGTGATGCTCGAAGGGGTCAATGATACACTCGAGGACGCCAAGGAACTGGTGCGCCTCCTGAAGGGCATTCCGGCCAAGATCAACCTCATTCCGTTCAATCCCTGGCCCGGCACCAACTACCAGTGTTCGAAATGGGAAGAGATCGAGAAATTTGCCGATTTCATCAACGCGGCCGGCTATGCCTCGCCGATCCGCACGCCGCGCGGCCGTGACATTCTCGCCGCCTGCGGCCAGCTGAAATCCGACTCCGAACGCATGCGCAAGGTCGATCGCATGGCGCTGGAAGCCATGATGATCGCCAATCACGGCGAGGATTGATCAGCAGAATTGATGCGCACAGCGCGCCAATTCGATTGATTTAACCTTTTGGGCTTCCTAAGAAGGCCCGAAATCAATCCAGGAGGACACCCATGCGCTCACTTCTCATCGCTCTTGCAGCAACCGCTGCGATGTCGCTGCCCGCGCGGGCCGACGAGGTCACCGTCGCCGTCACGGCGATCGTCGAGCATCCGGCTCTGGATGCGGCCCGCGACGGTGTCAAGGAAGCGCTGGCCGCTGCCGGCTACAAGGAAGGCGAGAACCTCAAATTCCTCTATGAATCGGCGCAGGGCAACCCCGCCACCGCGGCCCAGATCGCCCGCCAGTTCGCCGGCGAGGCGCCCGACGTCATCGTGCCGATCTCGACGCCCTCGGCCCAGGCGGTCGTCTCCTCGACGCGCGATATCCCGGTGGTCTTCACCGCCGTGTCCGATCCGCTCGGCGCCCAGCTCGTCAAGGACATGGACAAGCCCGGCGGCAATGTCACCGGCCTTTCCGACCTCTCGCCGGTTGCCGAGCATGTGGCGCTGATCAAGGAAATCCTGCCGAACGTGAAGTCGATCGGCTATCTCTACAATTCCGGCGAGGCCAATTCCGTGTCGCTGCTCGCCGTCTTGAAGGCGGAAGCCGACAAAGCCGGCCTGACCATCGTCGAATCCGCCGCCACCAAGTCGGCCGAAGTGCAGGGCGCCGCCCGCGCGCTCGTCGGCCGCGCCGATGTGATCTACATCCCCACCGACAACACGATCATTTCGGCACTCGAAGCCGCCGTCGGCGTCGCCGAAGAGGCCAAGCTGCCGCTGTTCACCGCCGATACGGATTCCGTGACCCGCGGCGCACTTGCTGCCCTTGGCTTCAACTACCGCGATGTCGGCAAGCAGACCGGCGAGATCGTCGTTCGCATCCTGAAGGGCGAGAACCCGGGCGATATCCCGGTGAAGGTCGCGGCCGGCACCGACTTGGTCATCAACAAGTCCGCCGCCGCCAAGATGGGCGTGACCTTCCCGGAAAGCGTTCTCAGCCGCGCCACCCGCGTGATCGAATAAAAGACCAAGACTTCTTCCCAACCCTTCAACGAACGGCGAAGGGGCGGTGCGATCCCTCTTCTCCCCAGCGCGGAGAAGTGCCGAGTGAAACGAGGCGATGAGGGGGTCGGCGAAGACGGAGCCACAACAACGGTGCCTTCGGCCCCCTCATCCGGCCTTCGGCCACCTTCTCCCCGCTGGGGAGAAGAGAATGCGAGCGGCGGCCCCTGTCATCTCCTCTCTCCTTGCGAGGAGGGGCTGGGGAGGTCCTTCGATATATGCAATCCCGCAAGCGCCCCAGATACGGGCGCTTTCGTGTTATCTGATGAACAGCGTCCCCGTTATCTGGACGGTGGCTGAAGGAAAGGACCGACAGCGGTGAGCCAAATTGCCTTCTGGGGAGCGGTGGAGCTTGGGCTCGTCTATGCCTTCGTCGCCATCGGCGTCTTTCTTGCCTTTCGTGTCCTTGATTTCCCCGACTTGACCGTCGACGGCTCGTTTCCGCTCGGCGCCGCCGTTGCCGCCGTGCTGATCGTCGCCGGCGTCAATCCCTGGCTGGCCTCGGGGGTGGCGATGATCGCCGGTGCCGCAGCCGGCATCGTCACCGCCGTTCTCAATGTGCGCTTCCGCATTCTCAATCTGCTCGCCTCGATCCTGACGATGATCGCCCTGTTTTCCGTGAACCTGCGCGTCATGGGCAAGCCGAATGTCGCCCTGATCAATGCCGACACCATGCTTTCGCCCTTCTACGGGCTTGGCCTTCGCGATTTCTACGTCCGGCCGCTGTTTGTCGCGATCCTTGTGCTGATCGCGGTTGTTGCCGTCTGGCGCTTTCTCGAAAGCGACGCCGGCCTCGCCATGCGCGCGACCGGCGCCAATGCGCGCATGGCACGGGCCCAAGGGGTCGATACCAGCCGGCAGATCTATCTCGGCATGGCGCTTTCCAATGCCCTCGTCGCCCTTGGCGGCGCGCTGTTTGCGCAGACCAACGGCTTTGCCGACGTGACCTCCGGCGTCGGCACCATTGTCGTCGGTCTTGCCGCCGTCATCATCGGCGAGACCCTGCTTGGCACGCGCGGCATCCTGATCACGCTGATCGGCTGCGTGCTCGGCTCAATCCTCTACCGCATCGCCATCCAGCTGGCGCTTTCGACCGACATGCTCGGTCTGCAGGCCTCCGACCTCAATTTCGTCACGGCGGCGCTGGTCACCGTCGCCCTCGTCCTTCCCCGCCTGCGCCGCGGAGGTGCCGCATGATCAAGCTCGATTCGATCCAGGTCGTCTTCGGCAAGGGAACGCCCCTGCAGAAACAGGCGCTGAACGGGATCAGCCTGACCATTGAGGAAGGCAGCTTCGTCACCGTCATCGGCTCCAACGGCGCCGGCAAGTCGACCGTGCTGGGCGTCCTCGCCGGTGACGTGCTGCCGAGCGCCGGCCAGGTGACGATCGGCCATATCGACGTGACCCGCAAGGGCACGGCGGCGCGCGCCGGCCTCGTTGCCCGCGTCTTCCAGGATCCGCTTGCCGGAAGCTGCGGCGCGCTGTCGATCGAGGAGAACCTTGCGCTTGCGGCACGGCGCGGCGAAAGTCGCGGCCTGACGCCGGCGCTCGGCCCCAAGCGCCGCGCCCATTTCCGCGAACGGATCGCCGAGCTCAATCTTGGGCTGGAAAGCCGGATGAAGGACCGCATGGACCTGCTGTCCGGCGGCCAGCGTCAGGCGGTCTCGCTGGTCATGGCGACGCTTGCCGGCTCCGAGGTGCTGCTGCTCGACGAGCATACGGCGGCTCTCGATCCGGGCATGGCCGAGTTCATCATGAATCTCACCCAGAAGATTGTCTCCGAGCGCAAGCTGACGGCGCTGATGGTGACCCATTCGATGCGCCAGGCGCTCGATTTCGGCCACCGCACGGTCATGCTGCATGCCGGCGAAGTGGTGCTCGACGTGGCGGGCGACAGCCGCAAGTCGCTCGGGGTCGAGGACCTGATCGCCATGTTCCGCCGCATCCGCGGCCAGACGCTGGACGACGATGCGCTGCTGATCGGCTGAGCCGGTCAGCGCGTCTGCGTGAACAGGATTTTCACCGCAAAGACCGAGAAGACGCCGGCGAACGTATAGTCGATGGCGCGCATGACGCTCTTCTTGCGCTGCAGCCATGAGGACAACCCGTCGGCGGTCAGGATCACCAATATATTAACCGGCATCGCCGCGACGATGAAGAAGAAGCCGAGGAACAGGAGCTTCTGCGTCACTGCCGGATCATGGGCGGTGACGAATTGCGGCAGGAAGGTCATGAAGAAGATGATGACCTTCGGATTGAGCAGGTTCACCCCGAGCCCGGTGGAGATATTGGCCATGGCCGAAGCGCCGGTGTCATCGACCTTCTTGACCGAAAGCGTCGATCCATAGCGGATCGCCTGAACCGCCAGCCAGAACAGATAGGCCGCCCCACCGGTCTTCAGGATCATGAAGGCGGTCGGCGATGCGGTGATCAGCGCCGAAATCCCGAAGGCGACGAGCAGTGTGTGCACGACGCAGCCGAGGCTCGTCCCGACGACGATGAAGAAGGCCGCAGCCTTGCCCTGGGAGAGCGCCCGGCTGATCGACAGCGTCATGTCCGGGCCCGGCGTCGCAGCGAGCAGCAGCGTCGCGGCGGTGAAGGCGAGAAGCGTCGGCAGGCTGGGCAGGAAATCCATGGGTTGCTCGCGAGTGGGGACTGAGAAGCTGGATACTCCTCTAGCACCACGTTTACCAGCGGATTTGGCCGACTTGCGACGTTCTTGCGCTTGTATCGGAAAGCTTTCTGGCTAAAAGTGCCGCTGAATTTTCTGGCGGCGCGGATCCGCGTCTTCTCGCACAAGACGGACAGACAAAATGGCTAAGCAAGTGAAAAAGGTCGTTCTCGCCTATTCCGGCGGTCTCGACACCTCGATCATCCTGAAATGGCTGCAGACGGAGCTGGGCGCCGAAGTGGTGACCTTCACCGCCGATCTCGGCCAGGGCGAAGAGCTCGAGCCGGCCCGCAAGAAGGCCGAGATGATGGGCATCAAGGAAATCTACATCAAAGATGTCCGCGAGGAGTTCGTGAAGGATTTCGTCTTCCCGATGTTCCGCGCCAATGCCGTCTATGAGGGCGTCTACCTGCTCGGCACCTCGATCGCCCGGCCACTGATCTCCAAGCACCTGATCGATATCGCCCGCGAAACCGGCGCCGACGCGATTGCCCATGGTGCGACCGGCAAGGGCAACGACCAGGTCCGTTTCGAGCTTTCGGCCTATGCGCTGAACCCCGATATCAAGATCATCGCCCCCTGGCGCGACTGGTCGTTCAAGAGCCGCACCGACCTCCTGGAATTCGCAGAGAAGCACCAGATTCCGGTCGCCAAGGACAAGAAGGGGGAGGCACCCTTCTCGGTCGACGCCAATCTCCTGCACTCCTCCTCCGAGGGCAAGGTGCTCGAGGACCCGGCCGTCGAAGCGCCGAACTATGTCTATATGCGCACCATTTCCCCGGAAGAGGCGCCGGATGTGGCGACCACCGTCAGGATCGGCTTCCGCAAGGGTGATGCCGTCTCGATCGACGGCAAGGAAATGAGCCCGGCCTCGATCCTGACCGCGCTCAATGCGCTTGGCCGCGACAATGGCATCGGCCGGCTCGACCTGGTGGAAAACCGCTTCGTCGGCATGAAGTCGCGTGGCATCTACGAGACCCCCGGCGGCACGATCCTGCTTGCCGCCCACCGCGCCATCGAGAGCATCACGCTCGACCGGGGTGCAGCACATCTCAAGGACGAGATCATGCCGCGCTATGCGGAACTGATCTATTACGGCTTCTGGTTCTCGCCGGAGCGCGAAATGCTGCAGGCGCTGATCGACAAGAGCCAGGACCACGTCGAGGGCGAGGTGACACTGAAGCTCTACAAGGGCAATGTCATGGTCACCGGGCGCGAGAGCGAAAAATCGCTCTATTCCGACAAGCTGGTGACCTTCGAAGACGACCAGGGCGCCTATGACCAGAGGGACGCGGCCGGCTTCATCAAGCTGAACGCGCTGCGGCTGCGCACGCTGGCCGCCCGCAACCGCGACAAATAAGATCACGAGACCTCGGAAAGCCCGCTTCGGTGACGAGGCGGGCTTCTGCTATCCGGCCGCTGGCCGGCCCGTCGCATGCTGGAACCAGACATAGGCAAGGATCGAGAGCAGCCCCATGGCAGGGATGATTGTTCCGAAGGCCAGGAGCGGAGAGCCGATGAAGGCGGCAAGAACGCCGCCGAGGAAGCCGGTCCCCATCTGGATAAAACCCAGCATCGCCGAAGCCGAGCCGGCAATATGCGGAAAGGGAAACATTGCCGACGTCGACATATGCGGCGTCACGAAGGCGATGCCGAATGTATAGACCGCCACCGGCAGCATGATCGACAGGAAGAACGGCGCGATGAAATGTGCCGACACGACAATCATCAGGCTGCCCGTGCCGATCAACAGCAGACCGAGCCGGACCGCCTGCTCGCCACCGAAGCGCCGTGTGAAGAAGCGCAGCGCGACCGAACCGGAAAAATAGGCGCCCGACTGCATGATCATCCCGACGCCGAAGGCGGTCGGCGAAAGGCCGACCTTCTGGATGAGGATGAAAGGTAGCATGATCGCCTGCGTATAGAGGGCGCCGACGGCGCCGGCCATGACCAGCGCGGCGGAGACGAAGCGGCTTTCGCAGACCAGCATCGCATAGGCCCTGGCCAACGGACGAGGATAGGCGCGGGCGCGGTCCGGCACCGAGGTTTCCGCCATGAAGATCATCGTTGCCGTGCAGGCGATCACCCCGAAGCCGACCATCATGAAGAACACCGATTGCCAGCCGAAGGCGGCCAGCGCCAGGCCGCCCAGCGTCGGCGCCATGGCCGGGCCGATCGCCAGCATGATGCCGATCAGGTTCATGATCCGGGTGCTTTCCTCGCCGACGAACTGGTCGCGCACGATAGCGCGGGCGACCGTCATGCCGACGGAGGCACCGATCCCCTGGACCAGCCGCCCTGCCAGGAGGATCTCGACACTGCCGGCTGCCGCGCAAAGCAGGCTGCCGGCAAGATAGATGCCGAGAAAGACGATCGTCGCCGCGCGACGGCCGAAGGCATCCGAAAAGGGGCCGGCGAGAAGCTGGGCGAAGGCGAAGCCCGCGAAATAGAAGGAGAGCGTCAGCTTGATCGCCGCCTCGCTCGTCGCGAAGGCCTGCACCAGCTCTGGCATGGCCGGCGTATAGAGCGACATGGAGATCGGCCCGAGCGTGGCCAGGAGCGCACCGAGCATGCTGGTGCGGCGTTCGCTCATCCGGATCGTCATCAGGCGGCACTTTTCCTGTCGGGCGAACCGGCGCGGTCCGATTGTTGCGGATGTTCCCGAAGGCCTTTCGGGCTTGCCCGCACCGACCGGCTTCGGTGGCATTGGCAATCCCTGCTTAGCAGCGCGGCGACACCCCGACAAGCGCAGCCCGACATGCCCGTGCAGGCACTTGAGCATCTTGACGGAATCAGCGGCGCAGGATGGAATGGCCCTCCCATCCAAGGAGACCCCATGTCCCTGACCCTGCTTTTCGGCGCCTTCCTGGCCGCCCTGTTCTACGTGCTCATACCAGGCCCCGCCTTTCTCGCCCTTCTCGGCATCGGCGCCGGTCAGGGCCGCAGGGCCGGCGCCCTGTTCATGGGCGGGCATCTGGCCGGCGACCTGCTCTGGTCGGCGCTGGCGCTGGTGGCGATCGTCGGCGCCAAGACCATCGGCAGCACGATCTTCGATATTCTCGGCCTGCTCTGCGGCTTCTATCTTGCCTGGATCGGCTGGTCGGCGCTCAGGGCACGGCCGCGCGGCGAAAACCGGCCTCTGCTGAGTGTCGAGCGGCCCTATCGGCGCGGCCTCGTCTTCGGCCTGACCAATCCCAAGGGCTATCCGGTGGCGCTGGCCACCTTCACCGCGCTCCTGGCCGGCTCCTCCAACGCGCTGGATTTTCATGCCTTGCCGGCCCTGCTCGGCGTGTCCTTTCTCGGCTTTCTCGTCGCCGATGTCATTCTGATCGGCATTATCGGCGCCTCCTTCGTGCGGCGTTTCTACCGCCGACATGAACTGGCGATCGTCCGGCTGTCGGGCCTGCTGTTCCTGGGCTTTGCGGCACAGGCCATCTGGCATGCGGCGCCCGGGCTTCTGGGGATGCGGAAGCCTTGAACCAGGCGAGGCTGTTGCCTTGCCGGCGAACTTGATATCTCCACAATCGCTGCCGAAAAGATGGGGCAGTGCCGCCCTGGCGGACATCGGAATGCGAAAGGACTAGCCATGACCTCGACCCAAGCGATGAACCCCGCCATCACCGAATGGAACGGGCCGGACGGCCTGCCGCGCTTCGAAGCCGTCAGGGACGAGGACTTTGCAGCCGCCTTCGACGCCGCCCTTGTCGACCATGAGCGCGATATCGACGCGATCGCCGACAATCCGCAGCCGCCGAGCTTCGACAATACGATCATTGCCCTCGAACTTGCCGGCGAAGCGCTTTCGCGCGTTTCCGCGCTGTTCTGGAACCGCGCCGGCGCCCATACCAATGAGATCATCCAGGCGCTGGAGCGAGATATTTCCCCAAAAATGTCGCGCCATTATTCGAAGATCAGCATGAATGCTGCGCTCTTTGCCCGCATCGATGCGCTCTGGCAGGATCGCAAAACGCTCGGCCTCGATCTGGAGGCGACGCGGGTGCTCGAGCGGCACTGGAAGGGCTTCGTCAAATCGGGCGCCAAACTGCCGAAAGCCGAGCAGGAGAGATTGGCCGCGATCAACGAGAAGATGGCGAGCCTCGGCACGAAATTCGGCCAGAACGTGCTTGCCGACGAGACGTCCTGGTCGCTCGCTCTTTCCGATGGTGCCGAACTTGAAGGCATCCCGGATTTCCTGAAGGATGCGATGGCGACGGCGGCACGCGAGCGCGGTGAGGACGGCAAATATGCCGTCACGCTGTCGCGCTCGATTATCGAGCCCTTTCTCACCTTCTCAAAGCGCCGTGACCTGCGCGAGCAGGCCTTCAAGGCCTGGATCGCCCGGGGCGCCAATGACGGCGAGACCGACAACCGCGGCATTATCCGCGATATTCTCGCTCTTCGCAGTGAAACGGCGAACCTGCTCGGTTACGGCAATTTCGCCGAACTGAAGCTCGACAACACCATGGCAAAGACCCCGGCCGCCGTGAACGGACTGCTTTACGCCGTCTGGGAAAAAGCGGTCAAACGAGCCCGCGAGGAAGAGGCCGATATCGCCAGGATGATTGCCGAGGACGGTAGGAACCATGACGTCATGCCCTGGGACTGGCGCTTCTATGCGGAACGCATCCGTGCCCGGAAATTCGATTTCTCCGAAGCCGAGCTGAAACCTTATCTGCAGCTCGAAAAGATCATCGAAGCCTGTTTCGACGTCGCCAACCGGCTGTTCGGCCTTCGCGCCGTCGAAAAGAAGGGCGTCACCGCCTACCATCCGGATGTCCGCGTCTTCGAAATCCGTGACGCAGACGACAGACTGATCGCGCTTTTCCTGGGCGATTATTTCGCGCGCAGCTCGAAACGGTCCGGCGCATGGATGAGCGCCTTCCAGTCGCAGCACAAGCTGCCGCTGGAAAACGGCGAGACCGGCGAACTGCCGATCATCTACAATGTCTGCAACTTCGCCAAGCCGGCGCAGGGAAAGCCGGCGCTGCTGTCGCTCGACGATGCCCGCACTTTGTTCCACGAATTCGGCCACGCGCTGCACGGCATGCTCTCGGACGTCACCTATCCCACCGTCTCGGGCACAGCCGTATCCCGCGACTTCGTCGAACTGCCCTCGCAGCTCTACGAACACTGGCTGACCGTGCCGGCGATCCTCAGGCAATATGCCGTTCATGTCGAAACCGGCGAGCCGATGCCGCAGGCGCTGCTCGACAAGGTTCTGGCGGCCCGCACCTTCAATGCCGGCTTCAACACGGTGGAGTTCACCTCTTCGGCCATCGTCGACATGGCCTTTCACACGAGCGGGGCAATCGACGATCCGATGGCGGTGCAGGCGGAAGTGCTGAACAAGCTCGGCATGCCGAAGTCGCTGGTCATGCGCCATGCCTCGCCGCATTTCCAGCACATCTTCGCCGGCGGCTATTCGGCCGGTTACTATTCCTACATGTGGTCGGAAGTGCTCGATTCCGATGCCTTCGCCGCCTTCGAGGAAACCGGCAATGCCTTCAACCCCGAAATGGCGCGCAAGCTGAAGGAGAACATCTATTCCGTCGGCGGCTCGATCGATCCGGAGGACGCCTATCGGGCGTTTCGCGGGAAATTGCCGAGTCCGGATGCGATGCTGGCGAAAAAAGGGCTGGCAATCACCGAGCCGCTCAAGGGCGCCGACGCCTGAGAGGGAGGCCCGGATTTCGGTCGTCGTAAACCGGATACCGTTCGGCAAGCCGTCATCGATCCGTCACCAAAGCTTCCCAATAGATTCACCGTTCTGCAAAGGAACTGACATCCGCGTCGCCAAAGGTCCGTCTCGGGATTTCCCCGATTCTGAGATGGTCCGGAGGCGGTTTTGGTTGGTGTCGAGAACGGATTGTCCCGTCGCTCCTTTCTTCTGTCGGCAGGAGCCGCGGGGCTCGGAGCCACGTCGGTTCTCGCCGCGCCCTTCTACGCCCGCAACTTCGGCAGGCCCGCCTTCACCCATGGCGTGCAATCGGGCGATGTCGACACGAAGTCCGGCATGATCTGGACGCGGGTCGATCGTCCATCGCGCATCGCGGTCGAATACTCGACGACGGAAAGTTTTTCGGCACCCGTCCGGCTTCCGCCGACTGACGCCCTGCCGGGCAGCGATTTCGCGGTGAAATATTCGCTCGACCATCTGCTGCCGGATCAGGATATTTTCTACCGTTTCATCGCCACCGATCTTTACGACAGCAACAGCGTCTCGGAACCGATCACCGGTCGGTTCCGGACAGCACCACTGCGCCGCCGCTCGGTGCGTTTCGTCTGGTCGGGCGATACGGCCGGCCAGGGCTGGGGCATCGACGATGTCGGCATGAAGACCTATTCGACGATGCAATTGCACGAGCCGGATTTCTTCATCCATTCCGGTGACACGATTTATGCCGACAATCCCATGCCCGACGAAATACCGCTCAGGGACGGAACGATCTGGAAGAACCGCATCGTCACGCCGGAGAAACGTGACGTCGCCCGCACGCTTGCCGAATATCGCGGCCAGTGGAAATACAATCTTCTCGACGAGCATGTCCGCGCCCTGCATGCCGCCTGCCCGACCTTCTACCAGTGGGACGATCACGAGGTCCTGAACAATTGGTCGGCCTCGACGGATCTGCGTGACGATCCGCGTTATCCGGAAAAGGATGTTTCCGTCTATGCCGCCCGGGCCATGCGGGCATTCCAGGAAATGACGCCGATCCGCGCCATCCCTGCCCAGCCGGGCCGGATTTTCCGCAAGATCGCCTATGGTCCCTTGCTCGACGTCTTCTTCGTCGACCTGCGCTCCTACCGCGGCGCCAACCAGGGAGATGCGGATGCGGACCTGTTCGGCTGGCGCCAGGCGGATTGGCTGAAACGCGAACTCGCCGCGTCCACCGCCACCTGGAAAGTGATTGCCAGCGACATGCCGCTCGGCCTCGTCGTCTGGGACGACTACACCCATCGCCGCGGAACGGATGGCGTCGCCAATGGCGACAATGGCGCGCCGAGCGGCCGCGAAAGGGAGTTTTCCGAAATCCTTGCCTTTATCCGTGACAATGCCGTTCACAATATCGTCTGGCTGACGGCCGACGTGCATTATACCGCCGCCCACCACTACGACCCCGCACGCGCCGCCTTCAAAGACTTCCTGCCTTTCTGGAAATTCGTTTCCGGTCCCTTGCATTCGGGCACCTACGGGCCGAAGGAACTGGACATGACATTCGGCCCGCAGGTGCGCTTCATCAAGGCCTCCGGCGGCGGCGCCGACAGCAACCTTCCACCTTCGGCCGGGCTGCAGTTTTTCGGGCTGGTCGATATCAACGGCCGGACGGGGCAAATGACGGTGCGGCTGATGGACAGGCAGGACGACGAGCTGTGGCGCATCACGCTCGATCCGGCCGGGCAAGGCGTATGAGGACCCGCGTCCTTTACCGTTTCGCAACAGTTTGCTGTCCTCCCCCCTTTCGCAAATGCAAAAAAACCTGTAAGAGCCGCGCAATTGAAGATGTGGGCCGTGCCGCCGATACGCCCCGAAACCCCCGAGTATTCACATATGAAAATGCGCAACATCGCGATCATCGCACACGTTGACCATGGAAAGACCACGCTTGTCGACGAACTCCTGAAGCAGTCGGGGTCGTTCCGCGACAACCAGCGCACAGCCGAGCGCATGATGGATTCGAACGATCTTGAAAAAGAGCGCGGCATCACCATCCTGGCCAAGGCCACCTCGATCGACTGGAAGGGCACGCGCATCAACATCGTCGATACGCCCGGCCACGCCGACTTCGGCGGTGAAGTCGAGCGCATCCTTTCGATGGTGGACGGCGCGATCGTTCTGGTCGACTCCTCGGAAGGCCCGATGCCGCAGACCAAGTTCGTCGTCTCCAAGGCGCTGAAAGTCGGCCTTCGCCCGATCGTCGCGATCAACAAGATCGACCGTCCGGACGGCCGCCACGAAGAAGTCATCAACGAAGTCTTCGACCTCTTCGCGAATCTGGACGCGACCGACGAGCAGCTCGACTTCCCGATCCTCTACGGTTCGGGCCGCAACGGCTGGATGAACCTCAATCCGGAAGGTCCGAAGGATGCTGGCCTCGCGCCGCTTCTCGACCTCGTTCTCGAACACGTTCCTGAACCGAGCGTCGGAGAAGAAGACGGCGCGTTCCGCATGATCGGCACGATCCTGGAAGCCAACCCCTTCCTCGGCCGTATCATCACCGGCCGTATCCACTCCGGCTCGATCAAGCCGAACCAGGCCGTCAAGGTGCTCGGCCAGGACGGCAAGCTGATCGAAAATGGCCGTATCTCCAAAATCCTCGCCTTCCGTGGCATCGAGCGTACGCCGATCGACGAAGCCCATGCGGGCGATATCGTCGCCATCGCGGGCCTTTCCAAGGGCACGGTCGCCGACACGTTCTGCGATCCCTCGGTCACCGAGGCGCTGCACGCCCAGCCGATCGACCCGCCGACCGTCACCATGTCCTTCATCGTCAACGACAGTCCGCTGGCCGGCACCGAAGGCGACAAGGTTACGAGCCGCGTCATTCGCGATCGCCTGTTCAAGGAAGCCGAAGGCAATGTCGCGCTGAAGATCGAGGAAGCCGAGGGCAAGGATTCGTTCTACGTCTCCGGCCGTGGTGAATTGCAATTGGCCGTCTTGATCGAAACCATGCGTCGCGAAGGTTTCGAGCTTGCAGTATCCCGCCCGCGCGTCGTCATGCACAAGGACGAAGCAACCGGCCAGATGCTGGAGCCCGTCGAAGAGGTCGTCATCGACGTCGACGAAGAGCATTCCGGCATCGTCGTCCAGAAGATGTCCGAGCGCAAGGCCGAAATGGCGGAGCTTCGTCCCTCCGGCGGCAACCGCGTTCGCCTGAAATTCTTCGCGCCGACCCGTGGCCTGATCGGCTACCAGTCGGAACTCCTGACCGACACGCGCGGCACGGCGATCATGAACCGGCTGTTCCACGAATATCAGCCCTATAAGGGTGATATCGGCGGTCGCGTCCAGGGCGTCCTGCTCTCCAACGATGCCGGCGAATCCGTTGCCTATGCCATGTTCAACCTGGAAGACCGCGGCCCGATGATCATCGAAGCCGGCGAAAAGGTCTATGCCGGCATGATCATCGGCATCCACACGCGCGACAACGACCTCGAGGTCAATGTTCTGAAGGGCAAGAAGCTCACCAATATGCGCGCCTCCGGCAAGGACGAAGCCGTCAAGCTGACGCCGCCGATCCGCATGACGCTCGACCGCGCGCTTTCCTGGATCCAGGACGACGAACTGGTCGAGGTGACGCCGAAGAACATCCGCCTGCGCAAGATGTATCTCGACAGCAACGACCGCAAGCGCTTCGAAAAATCGCGCGGCGCAGCATAAGCAGGACCGTTTCCGCGGAATAGACAAAGGCGCAGCAATCTCGATTGCTGCGCCTTTGTCGTTTGGCTGACCAGCGCCACAGGCTTGGCATCGGCACCTCCCTTCTCCCAGGCGAGAAAGCCAAGGGTGAGGAGCGGGGAGTGTGTGGTCATCTCTTGTGGCGCGGCGACTTCCCTTCTCCCCAGCGGGGAGAAGGTGCCCGAAGGGCGGATGAGGGGGTGGTACGGCATCGGTGAGTCATCGTTTTCGCTGCCATGTTTTCAATGCCTCCTGTCCGTCTGGCCACGCGGTGTGTTGTGGCTTCGCCCCCCTCATCCGGCCCTGCGGGCCACCATCTCCCCGCCGGGGAGAAGGGAGTTCCGAGAGTGCCGACCCCACAACGACCTTTGGCCACGCCCGGAAAACATCCGTCGTGGGTTTGCTTTCATTCACTTGGCCGGGGCGCTGGAAAGTGCCGTGGTTAAGTAAAATTATATGACGCCTTCCAGCGCCCCGTTCAGTGTTGGTCGATGAACAATTCCGGTCTCTCTGCGGGGGTGGCGGCACCTTTTTCTAGCACAGGGTGACGCTCGGCGTGACCGGATCGCTCCGGTATCGGCGACGCCACGAAAGGGATTGCTTGTGGCAAGCCCAGTCGCCGCTCCTCATGTGCGCCTCACAAGCGCGCCCCG
>NZ_LMFA01000011.1 GCF_001426565.1 Rhizobium sp. Root482
CGGCCCAATATGGGCATCGGCGGCATAACACCCGCACAGAAACTGAAAATGGCCGCGTGAATTCTACTGCGGAGCCCCGTTAAAAACGGGGGGATTACCTGAAGAGCAGCAACGTCGCAGCCATTGCCGATACGGTGTTGTTCCGGCGTGTGCGCACAGTCCTGATCCGTCCCTTCGACAAGGGACTGGTCGCATCGACGCTAAACTTCGACTACGAGGTTCGCTCTGCCAAGGATGCCTTCAAAGACGCCCCCGATATAAAGATAAAGGACGAATTTCTGGACCTTGCCAATCACATCATCTCATCGAAGAAAGGTAAATTCGATCCAAGCACATTCGACGATCGCTACGAGGCAGCTCTTGCGGAGTTGGTAAAGGCCAAGATCGAAGGCCGTAAGATCAAGCCGAAGCCGGAACCCGAAACAACCAAAGTCATCGATCTCATGGAGGCTTTGCGCGCAAGCGCCCGCCTGTCAAAGACGGATGGCAAAGCCAAAGCCGCAAAGTCCAAAGCGCAGTCGCCTGCAAGGAAGCGGAAAGCGACACCAAGAAAGAAGGCTGGCTGATCGTCGCTCAACGGGCCTTCAAACTCTTCTTCAAGGCTGCCATCAGATCGACGACGTTTTCTCCCTTCGGGCGAGCGTGGTGCTGCTCCGCCGGCTCAACCTTCTTTTTCTTCGAGTTTTTCTTTTTCTTGTCCTTGATGATGTCGAGAAGACGGTCTTGGACCGGGTCTTCGAGAATTGATGGATCCCACGGGGCGGATCGGGCGGTGATGAATTTTTCCATCATCTTCATATGTTCGGATTCCGACTCTTCTGCCGTCATCGAGCCGAAATAGTCATCCGGATCGCGAATTTCGTCCCCATAACGCAATGTCCAAAGCACAATTCCGTTTTCCCGCGGCTCGAGCATGACAGCGCGTTCGCGTCGATACATGACGAGCTTTGCGATGCCCACAACTTTGGATCTGGCCATCGCATCGCGGATAACGGCAAACGGCTCCTCGCCCACTTCATCGTCCGGCACCAGGAAATGAGGCGTATCGTACCAGATCCCTTCGATATCATCCTTGGGAACGAAACTGTCAATATCGATCGTCCGAGCGCTTTCAAGTTCGACCGCTTCCAGCTCTTCGTCTTCCAGCATGACATAGTCGTCCTCGCCACGCTCGAAACCCTTAACTCTGTCATCTTCCTCGACGACCTTGCCTGTGACGGAATCGATATATTGGCTGACAACCCTGCTTTCGGTTTGCCTATTCAAGGTGTGAAAGCGGACTCTCTCAGCTTCGGTGGTTGCTGGCATCATCGAAACCCGGCAAGTGACGAGGGAAAGTTTTAAGTAGCCTTTCCAGAACGATCGCGGGGCCATGATTTCCTCCCTGGATGCTTCGACATCGGTCGAGCTTGTGGACAGAGTTCTCGTTGGCTGACCAAGCAGAACAGGCGTCACAATAAATTGTTCCATGCATGGATTCCGGGCTTTGAGTATCCGTTTTGACCAAGCTGTTTTTGTCTTCCAATGCCTTCCGTCTCTGATGAGGGCATTTACGAGAACGAGATCGGCATTGAAGCGGGATGCGACGAGAGCGGGCATGTAGAGTCTGGCGCAGGTTTGCGCGTCCACCGCAGATGAAGCGCTTGCCCTTCCATTTTCCCGATTCCCTGGCATGCGGCGCGAGCCCGGCCAGGGAGACGGCCTGGCGTTGGTCGAGCGCGTCGAGCTCTGACATCTCGGTCAGCATCACACAGGCGGTGAGATCGAAACGCCGGAATGGAGACAAGGATGTCCAGCCTTGCGGCCAGGGTGTCGTCCAGTTTCACCAGCTTCAAGGCCTCTTAATCGATCGCCTTGATTTGGCTTTCGACCAGTTTCAATCGCGCCTCCTCGCTTGCGGGGTGTAGAGACAGTCGTCGAGCGGCAGCAGCGTATGTTGGTGGAATGCGACGATGATCGCCTCTTCATCGCTCGACAGGACGGTCGGCTTCGGCTCACTCGGACCCGTCGGCAGATCGACGACCGCAGTTCGCCATTTCCACTTCGCCACGGTCTTGTGGCTTATGCCGTAGCGCTTCGTGAGAGCCCTCAGGCTCTCTCGACTATGTTGTATCGCTCGACGGACTGCCTCTGTCGTCGTGGCGCTTGCGTGAAGAACCTGGCCCATAATGCTTTCCTCCATTCAATGGATGAGAGTGCACCATCAAAGTCCGGGATCAGACACCTAGTGGCGCTCATCGCCGCAAGGTTGACGGAAGCTCAAGAGCCGCCCCGGCGCATATGCAGGTCGGCATAGAGAATGCCTCAAAAAGCGATGGGTGATTCCAACAGGTTATGATTCCTTCGGGTTCGCGAGATTTGATGGAGGTGCCGTGCGCCTCGTTTTGTGAAGCGACGATCTTTATCGACACTCCCCGTCGCAATATCTGCCGTGAGGTTCTCAAGGCGTACCGGACGACGTTGTGACAAACCGGGGGCAGTAACGCTTCTTCCGCGCAAAGCACCTAGGTTCAATACCGCGTGACTTTTAAACCTTCGAACAGGAATCCGGTTCCGGCGTTTTTGGAGGCCGTCTCAAGCTCTGCCGCAAGCGCAATCGCGGGCGACCTCGCAAGTCGCCTCGCGGAACAGATGCCACCTGCGACCAATCCTGTTCGCCTGAAATCCGATCAAAGTGAGTTTGCCGTCGCCCTTGAGGCCGCACTCAAAGGCTGGGGCTACTCGGTCGTGTCCGAGGCCACCGCCAAGAACGACAAGGCGATCGAGCTCGGCTGCGGCGCGACAATCAGGATGAGAATGCGCGTCAATCAAGATGAGAATCTGTCAGCCCTGCTGGAACGTAGGAGGGCGTAGCCCGACCGGAGTTCCAGCAGGGCTGACAGCGAGATTTTTCGGCTCGTTTGTGTATCGCGGCCGGCCCAGTATCGAGGTGTATTCCTGAGAGGAGCACCGATTGCCGGGTCGCCATGTAAACGATCATCAAATGAGGCTTTTTATGCAGTTGCGTCAGACGCATTCGGTCACCGTTGCGGCCGCCAAATCCTCCATAAGCGTTGCCACAGCCTACCGCCTTGATAGCGATGCCAGGCTACCATCCCAAAAGAAGCCGGCCCGTGAACGGCGGCGTCCCGATCCACTCGTCGACATCTTCGACGCCGAAGTCGTGCCGATCCTGAAGTCCTCGCCAGGTATTCGTTCTGTGGCCCTCTACGAGGAGATGCTGCGGCGTCATCCGGAACTCGGGCAGGGAATTCGGCGGACTTTGGAACGGCGGAACAGCGCACGGCGGGCAATACATGGCCAAGAACGCCATCACTGATAGCTTCATCGACCTGTTTGCACTGCTGAGACGGTCACGTCTGTGGCTGCTTCTCCTCGCAAGCACAAGACCCGATACGCAGGCGCGATAGTCATTCAGCCGGCGACCTCAACACGAGGTCTCAACATCACCAGCGCGGGAATGGTTGTGTCGCGGCATTCAGCGATCAAAGTTAGATCCGATGGCCACATCTGCATCGCACTCGCCCTGTCCTCTTAGCGTAGGGCCACCTCAGCCTTCTCGTCCTTGAGGGCGTTTTCAAACAGCGATTTTCCCGGCCCGACGAGCCATTCCTCAAGCGAAGTCAGATGACCAAATTCCCGCTCCAGGGCCGGGATATCCGCGGCGCCGGCGAGCAAACCATTGTCCAGAAGTTCAGTCAGGCGGTTGAGGAAAGGATTTCTCGCAAGCAACTCTTCAGGGAAGCGCCTGTAAACGATCGGTTTGCCGGCAGCTTTTGTGAATGCCTGTTCAACCTCCTTGCCGGTCACAGATGCACTCGCAAGATCGATCGCCTTACCGGCGAAACGATCCGGGGCAAAGAGGATTTCGGCGTTGATCCGGCCGAGGTCGTCCACCGCGATCATCTGCATGGACTGCTCTGGCCGCATGAAGAAGGTGAATTCGCTCTGAGGCAGTCCCATCCCGGGCAGAAGCATCATCTCCATAAAGCTTGCCGGACGGGTGATCGTGCTCTTTATCGGAAGGCTTCGCACATAACCTTCAATTTCGGACTTGCTGTCGAAATGACCCATTCCCGTCGGACCTTTTCCCGCTGCGCCGCCGGAAGAATAGACGAGATGTCCAACGCCCTGCCGAAGTGCGCTGTCCGCGATAGCCTTGCCTTGCCAGACTTCCTGTTCGTCCGTTATTTCACCTGCCGGTGAACTGGTCTGGACACTGAAAAGGCCGGCGATGCCGACTATCGCCCGGTCGATTGAGTCCAGATCAAACAGATCGCCGACGACCAAGGAAAAACCTTCGGCAGCCAAAGCCTTGGCCTTGCCGCTTTCCGGATCGCGAACAAAAGCCCGCACCTTTCTCCCGTTGACTTTCAGTGCACGCGCAACCGCTCCGCCTTGTTGCCCCGTCGCGCCAAACACGAGAAATTCCGCATTGTGATCCATATCAGTTACCATCCGTAATTAATGAAGGTTATCAAATGATACTGATTGAAAATCGGCGCAAGACGGCACATTTTTGTTCGTCGGTTACATCATCATAACCATTGAAGGAGTCCATCGGTGCAGCGTGAAATCAATGGCCGTCCTGTTATCGAAACCGCACGAGGTCCCGTATTGACTCCTTGCGCACCTGGAAGCGTTCTGGCCCGTCTCGGCGACAAATGGACTATACTGGTCGTATCCATGCTTGCGCTGTCGCCTGATGCACCCATGCGGTTCGGCGCGATCCGACGCGGCATTCCGAACATTTCGCAACGGATGCTGACGCTCACGCTTCGTCGTCTCGAGCGCGACGGTCTTGTTGCGCGTCATTACTATCCTGAAGTGCCGCCGCGGGTTGAATATGAATTGACGGCCCGCGGCAGATCCATGCTGGAGCCGCTGGCTGCATTCACAGGCTGGATCAGGGATACCTGGCAAGACATTGAAGCCTCGCGGAAAGAATTCGATGATATTGATCGAAGCGGAACAAGCGTCGATTCGCCTTCGAAGTGAAGATGAAACGGATCAAAACCGTTTCCGCCGACGCAAGGCGAGCGGCTGCGGACGGTTCCCTACAGGCACCGCAACACTACGCTGGTCGCGGGTCTGCTCATGTCCGGCAAAGCATACTCGCTACCGGCGGTTCGCTTGCGAGCATTGGCTGTTTCCGTCGACGGTAGAACCGACTTGACGATTGCTGGCTGCAACCCGGCAATGCCGGAGGATGCAGAACGGGTCAATCACTGAGCAACAACCCGGAAGCAACAGGAGGGTGCTGCCAGCATTGCGGTGTCCACAGAAACAAAGTCGCTTCGCCTAACGTCACCTGTTATCTTGCGGCAGATGTTCCATCCTGCGCGGGTTGGCTTCTTCCGTCTTTTTGTGAACTCCACGTTAGGAAGCTCCCTGGTTTGACGCCATCCGTCCGCGCCTTCTCGATCAGTGGTGTCAGGGTGCTCTTGACGAATTCTTCCATTGTCGTTGGCAGCGCCGGACGATCATCGAGAAACTTTACACGCCCATCGTTGAGAGCAGCCGAGGTATTCTTGTCATAGACCCACCGATCGAGCGTTCCGAACCTCTCCCGGAATACCGTTTCGACCTCACGATCATTCGGATCGACGAAACCATAATCAACCTCTCGCCCAATGGCACGGCCGATCATCGCGGCGATTTCGGTCATCGTGTAATCGATCCCCAGTTGCTTCACCGATCGGTGCTGGCCAGTCGGCGTGTCAAACTCCTTCGCCGCGAAATCCGCGATGTCCTCAATGGCAACCCAGGGATTTTTGACATTGGGCTCAAGAGTCCAGCCGATCCTGTGGTACCGGGCGATCGCGTCGCTCCATCTGGCCAGGTCCTGCATGAACCAACCGCCCTGCAGGTGCACCAAATTGATGTCGCCCAGCCGGTTGAGGATCTGGTCCAGAATATGGAAACCCTGGAAATGACCCGTATTTCCACTTACCTCGGATCCCATCCCGGTCAGGCTCACGGCCAGTTTCACTGGGGAATCCCGAAGTGCGTCGAAAAACCGAAGCGCTACCGCAGGGTAGTGCCCATGGAAGTCTTCCGATCCCCAAAGGGTCTTGACCATCAGGAAAGCAGCGTCAGCGTCTTCGAAGAACGTGACAAGTTCGCCAGCACCCGTGTCGAAACTGCCAATGAATGGTTCTGCTCCCTTCGCGACAAGGGCATCGAGGGCAGGCCCTCCCCTCGAAAGAGCTTTGATCGAATGGCCTTTGGCCAAAAGGTTTTCGGTCAGTCTGGCGCCGATCCTGCCGGTCGCGCCAACCACGGCAATACGCATGGCTAAACTCCTGAGTTGTTTAACCAGATCCTAGAGGCTAGCGTGGCGGACGAAAGTGGAGATAATGCCATATGATCTCGAAAATGGGCCAACCTTCGAACAAGCCATCCTGCAGCACCGCCATCGACCTGAGCTTCCCGCATGGTCCGGCGATTGCGATCAGAGTGGACTTCGCCGAATATGGAGCCGAGGGGGTGCTACACCAGCACCCGCAGGGTCAACTGATCTTGGCGCTCCACGGCGCGGTCACCTGCACAGCGGAGAATGGGGTCTGGGTCGTTCCGCCCGACTGCGGACTTTGGGTCCCCGGCGGCGTTCCTCACAGTAATCAGGTCACGTCCAATGCTCGTCTGACGTACCTTTTTGTCGAGCCCGGCGCGGCCATGCTTCCGGCTAAATGCTGCACGCTTTCGGTATCGCCCATGCTTCGGGAGATGATACATCGGGTAGCGGAATTGTCAGAAACTGACGCTCGCGACGCTCATGGCGACCGCCTTGTGCGGGTCATGCTCGATGAGCTCGCGCTGATGCCGCGCGAGAGGCTGGAGCTACCTGTATCTGATCATCCAAAGATCGCTTTGATCGCTACGGCACTTTTGGCAAACCCGAGCGACCGCCGTACCCTCATCCAATGGGCTGAGCATGTCGCCGTCAGTGGGCGAACGTTGAAGAGGCTTATGGTCCAGGAGACAGGATTGAGCTTCGGCCGCTGGCGTCGCCAGCTCCATCTCGTCATAGCCCTGCGGGAACTTGCCGGCGGTGCGACAGTCCAACAGGTGGCAGGCGAGTTAGGGTACGAATCCACGACCGCCTTCATCGTGATGTTCAGGAAGGCGCTCGGGACCACGCCGTCGCGCTACTTTACCGATCGGCTTTTGAGCGCCTAGCGCGCGTGAGACTTTGCCCGTCCGAAGGCACTGGCAGTAAGTCTTCGCGATCCGAGCCTCGCGTAGAGTAGGTGGCCTAGATCCCAATTTACTCAGCAGTGAGGTCTCTCCAGCGGTTTTGGGCTGATCTATAGCCGGGCGTGGAGCAGGGAGCGGGTGCCATTCCGGCTGCACAGCACCGCAACATGTCGCGTGTTGATTGGCGGCCGAACCGGCGGGTGTGCCAGCCTCGTCCTTCAACTCACCACAGAGGTAGGCTCGGCAGTGGCATTACCCCTTAAGTTGGGGAATGACATTCAATCCGCGATTCCGTCAATCAGCGCCGCAACCTGTGAGCCTGTCATAGCGGGCGCAGTCGGCGACCGGCTCATGGGTCAATCGAAGCGCATCCGGGGTTTGAAGAGTTGCCGCTGGAGCCGGATCACGGCTGCGGGCCAGGATGTTGATGATCACCGAGGCCGAGCAGACGCCGTGATCCAGCGCCTCTTGGCAGGCCGCATCCACGGCCACCAGACCATCGGCCGGAACGCATGCAAGGATGGTGACCATTTGCCGATCACCGTCATGAATGCCCTTCAGTCGCTTGCGGGCTTTCTCCATCGCCGCTGGCAACGCCCAGTCCCTGAACGGTGCACCATTGCGCAGAGCTCCGGGTTTGCGAGCCAGAATAGGCACATAATGCCAAGGATTGTAGGCTGTCTCGCCCCGGCCAAAGCAACGCTGATGCTCTCCCACATTCGCCCCGTCCTGCCGGATGACGATCCGGTCGGCATCGGCATGAACCTCGACAGGGCGGCCGACCGCCGCTGAGAGCACGGAGTATTTGTTGTTATCGAAACGAACCGTGCAGGTCTTCAACACCGAGGCCGGGACGCTGTGGAAGCCGTCGAATGGCCCGACGTAGTGCACGAGGCTACCGCGTTCCTCCTCGAACACTTGCCAGATCATTCGCTCGGTCTGCTCGGGATGGCGATGTGCCTTGGCATAGGCGATGCATTTGTCGAGCAGCCAGACAGTCAGCTCCTCCAGACTTTTGACCCGCAGGCGTGGTGTGAAGAAGCGCTCTCGAACCAGACCGACCTGGTTCTCGACTTGTCCCTTTTCCCATCCGGATGCGGGCGTGCAGGCAACAGGTTGAACCAGGTAGTGGCTACACATCTGCAGGAAACGGCGGTTATATTGCCGCTCCTTGCCGACGAACACGGTCTCGACCGCCGTCTTCATGTTGTCGTAGATGCCGCGCGTGCAGGTGCCTCGGAAAAAGTCGAAGGCCTTGTCGTGGGCATGGAACACCATCTCCTGGCTCTCACGCATAACCAACAACGCTTGCGGTTGTGAAGGCGGCTCTTACGCTGCCTTCCTTTCCGCGTCATGGGGGATTTCGACATCCACAAATAGCGTGGATACTGGAATACCTCGCTCCAACTTCACGCTGACCTTGTCGGCATCGACTTCCATATGTTTGGAAATCGCGCGGAGGATTTCATCACGCAACTTTGTGACAAGTTCGGAATCGCCTGTCGAAGCGCGGTCATGCGCGAGCAACACTTGAAGTCGCTCGCGGGCGGCCGCTCCGGATTGCTGCCTCGAAAACATTCGGAGGAGATTCATGCAGCCCTCCTGCCGAAGATTTTTCCAAACAGGCCTCGCTTGTCGCCGGGGATAACAATCGGCAACGCCTCGCCCTTGAGTCGACGGGCAGCCTCGAAATACGCGATTGCCGGAGCGCTGCGACCGTCAGCCAAGGTGACAGGAGAGCCCACGTTAGATGCCCGTAGCACGTCCATGCTCTCTGGTATAATCCCAAGGAGCGGGATCGACAGTATTTCCAGCACGTCGTCAACCTTCAGCATATCGCCTCGTTCTGCGCGCCCCGCATCATAACGTGTCAGAAGGAGGTGCTTCTCCATCGTCTCGCCATTTTCGGCCTTGAGCGTCTTTGAGTCCAACAGGCCGATGATGCGATCTGAGTCACGCACCGACGAGACCTCCGGATTTGTGACGACTATGGCCGCATCCGCGTGGCGCATTGCCAAGGTTGCTCCGCTTTCGATGCCCGCAGGGCTATCGCAGATTACCCAATCAAAAGCGTTCTTGAGAGCCGTAATGACGTTCTCCACCCCCTCAGGGGTCAAGTTGTCCTTGTCGCGGGTCTGTGACGCCGGAAGCAGGAATAGCGTCTCCACGCGCTTGTCTCGTATCAGGGCCTGCGTAAGTTTCGCTTCACCCTGGATAACGTTTACCAGATCGTATACGACACGCCGCTCGGCACCCATGACGAGATCAAGGTTGCGGAGACCGACATCGAAATCCACAACAACGACCTTCGCGCCATTCTGCGCAAGCGCGGCACCCAGCGCGGCTGTTGATGTCGTTTTGCCGACGCCGCCTTTGCCAGAGGTTACGACTATGACCTTGCCCATATCATCTCCATTTTCTTCCAGACTCTCTGAATTAAATCACTGCGGCCACTTTTATGGTTTCGCCCTCGAGCCAAATCTGAACCGCTTTCCCGCGCAAACTCGGCTCCAGGTCCTCTGCTGTCAGATAGAAGCCATCAATCGCGATCAACTCCGCGTCCAACTTGGTACAAAAGATTCGCGCGGTGGAATTGCCCATCGTCCCCGCCATAACGCGACCCCTTAATGCCCCATAGACGTGGATCGAGCCACTAGCGACCACCTCGGAACCAGAGGCCACAGAACCAACAATAGTGACATCCCCTTCCGCGTGGTGAAGAGATTGGCCCGAGCGAACGGGCTGGGTAACCACCATGGATGGTTTAGATCGCAGTGATTCCGAAGCCGTCTTTGTTGAATTTACCGCCGCCGCTGGGGAGGGAGATTCTTCGAACTCGGGAATTTCGACGTCGGAAGTCTGCTTGCCGTCGTTCAACCCGGGGGGCAGGTCTGGAGCCAGCAACGAAGACTTCGCCCCCTCAATTCCCATGACCCGGACTTTTCTCGCAGCAAGTTTGCCGACGAGATCCCGAAGTTCGTCTTGCTCGATGTCAAGGTTTGTTAAATCAAGAACGATTGGTTTTCGCAGGAAGAAACCAGCAGATCGGGCCGCGAGGTTATCCAGTTGGGCCAGCCAATCATCTACTGGCATCTCGGGGCTAAGGGCGAGCGCGAGGAAAGATCGTCCCTTGAGACGTATCGGGCGGGGCTGGGTTAACACATCGTTCATCTTTGTTAATTTTGCGTTGTCTGGCTGTAGCGAGAAAATGGTTAACAAGGAGTTAACGGCATGTTGGCTGGTCATCCAAAGTCACCCAGTTAGCTTGTGCGAGGATGGAACGGACAGCTTGGCCCGAGGGATAAATGGACGCGCTTTGACGAAAGTCCTTGCCTGACGGCGTGATTGCCGAAATCCCAAGACCTTAACGCTGGTGCGTAGAAGCGGAACGACGAGGCGAAACCCGTCTTTGGCATATCCGCATCTTGAATTGGACCACGTGTCTGACGAGCTTTTCTCCCGCCTTGAAGAGGTAAGAACTATCGACCCTGTTCTTACAGTTTCATGTCTATCAGCTTCTCAAACCCAGACAGGACATGTCCTGGGGCGCGTCCCCGAAAAGAGGTTCATCTTCGCGCGGTGATCTGATTCAATGTCCGTGAAAGGAGAGTGCTTTGCGACTTCATGAATTGAGTGATGAGGAATGCGCAGTTATTGCACCCCTCTTGCGGCACGAGTGCCGTGGACTGCGACGAGTTGATGATCGTCGCGTGATCAATGGCATCCTCTGGCGTCCTGGCGGGACGTGCCGGAACGCTAAGTCTTCTCCTCTGCGGTCAAACGAAGCTGTTGCGCGGAGATCATCTCGGCCATTTGGTGCCTTTTGACGAAGTGGAGGAACTTTAAGGCGCTGGCGCGATTGTTGGTCAGCTGGCCCGTAGTTTTGGGTTCTCCGGGTCGGCAAGAGGCCCTGGCGTCGACCCCCTCGCGCCGGGCCTCGCCTAATCGGGTCGTGAGCCTGCGCCAGGGAGACGCGATATGAAGTCGATAATTATCTTTGCCGTCGCTGCGATGGTCGCATCCTGCACAACCTCAGCCTCACATCAGTCGCTTGAACCTATCCCCGGAAGCATCACGTATGGCGGGCAGCCGAGAACCAAGCTGATGAAGTCGCCGATCGGCAGCACGTTCGAGCATCGGTTCCTGGGCAATAACGGCACGCGCTGGTATGAGATCTATCAAATCCAGCCGGACCGAACAGTGCAGATCATATCCCGCAGGAAATCATCAGACTTCATGTTTTTTAACGACGTTAGGTGATCTCTTTTATCATATGCGACAGGGAGGAAATTTGATAGATTGACATGCAGCCACGCGGATCATCCCCCGCGCCAAGCCCTGGCCCTAGTTCTCCCTCTTCGGACTAGGGCTTTTTTATTGTCCGTTGTGTTTGACACGCTCTTGACCTTTGACGGCGCTACGCCAGATCATGCGCGTCAGGGGGAAATGCAATGACATATGACTGGGAAGGCCGGGGAAACCGGTGGATGAGAAACGCTCGATTGTGGACGGCGGTTACGCTAACGCTGCTGGCGCTCTCGGCGCCATTACTCATCCTCGTCTGATTGCTCTGTCATCGCTTTGCCGGCCATGATCGCAGGCTGCGGCTCATGCTTCTCGCGCAATGCCGAATTCTCGGCCTCCAGCGTGGTCACCCTCGCAAACTGACCATTTTGTGATGGCGCGGCATCCTTGAGCTGCTTTCGCATCGATCTGGTCGTCCAAAAAGCGGGATAGCAGTCATGTCTCACTTCCCTCGTTTTGACCGCCGCCGCAATTGCCCTACCCCCTCCGCGTCCGCGGCAGCTTTTTTGTTATTGGGCAGTGGCGATCGAAAGCTGCAAACCGACCGTATCTGCGAGGATGCCGGGGAGGCAGAAATAGTAGCCTTGGAAGAGGTTGCAGCCTTCTATGGTCAGCATGCGCGTCCACGGGTGGAAGCCCCTAAAATCTTCCCGTCTCGCTCATCGTCTATTCCCGCTCAATAGTGTCTCCAATCGACCTAATCCGCGTGCCGTCGTTGCTGGGCGCGCCGTTTCGATCTGGCTTTCTTCCGCGCAGACCGCAGTTCGTCCAGATCGGGCAACCACCATCCACGAGCCACCTCCCGCTCGCCGGCGGGCGTGCGAGCAGGCCAGGTCGTGATCAATTCCTCAAGGGACCCCGGTCGCCAAGTCGCCCAAACGTATTCCTTGTCTTGTGGCGGCTGAAAATAGAACGCGGTCACAATTTCCAGATCGGCCAGCTCGCCATGCGTATCGGTGAAGATAACGACGCCTGCATGCGTGCCGATCGCGCGATCGAAAGGGGGAACGTCATTGACCGGCACGGGATAGCGTTTTCGGCGGCGCTCGCTTGTCCTCCCCTTCGCGGCTTCTTCCTCCTCGGTGCCTTTCAGCGCCTCACGCCGTGCCTTTCGCTCGTCGGGCTCGTTCCGCGTGGCGGCCGCTTCGATCGCTGGCCATCGCCGGCGTAACTCATCCAGTGATCGGTAAGGGACTGTCCACAGGCGGCGATCCGCATCCCATCGCGCCATTGGAATCTCCCGAATTTCGGTCACCAGCGTGCGCGAATAGGGCGTCCGGATTTGCAGACCGGACGGGGCAGCTTCGAGATAGCGGCTTTCGATCGGCTCGAACGCGAAAGCATCCCTGCCCTTTTCGTCCGCAAAAGCATCGGCTTCAGCTTCCATCTGGGCGAGCCAGCGTCCGATCCGCTTGCCAGCAGTTCGTCCAGGTACAAACCAGGCGTTCAGCCTGTCGCTCCATCGGGCGCGGGGAAACGACTCACGAAACCGTTGAACCGTGATGCGATCATGAGGAAGGTCCGTCGTCGCTCCGACGGGTGGCTCGGTCTCTCTATCCATCGCTCAATCGCTTATGGTCATCCTCAAGCCGCCGCCCATCGTGATTTTGCCAATCGCTTGATGGCCTGTTCCAGCGGTCGCTGCCCAACACAATAGTCCTGCCAGGCGTTGTTCTTCTTCAATAACTCCGGCACGGTGCGGATCGTGAACCGTTTGGGATCGAGATCTGTTTTCACCTGACTCCAGTTGAGCGGCATCGAGACTGTTGCTCCGGGACGTGCGCGCGGCGACAATGGCGCAACCGCCGTCGCCATTCGGTCGTTGCGCAAATAATCGAGGAAGATGCGGCCCTCACGCTGGTTCTTTGCCATCTTGATCAGGTAGAGCTCCGGATTGTCGCGCGCCATATCCTGGCAGACATCGTGGGCAAAGCCTTTAGCCTCATCCCAGCTGAGTTTCTTGCCCTTCGGGACGGCCAAGGGCGTAACGACATGCAAGCCCTTGCCGCCAGTCGTCTTGCAGAAGCTGACAAGCCCCAAATCCTCGAGGCGGTCGCGGATGTCTCGTGCGGCCTCGACGACCGTGGAGAATTCCACATCCGGACCAGGATCAAGATCGAAGACCAGTCGTCCCGGAACTTCCGGTTGATTGGGCTCGCAGTTCCACGGGTGAAGTTCGGCGCCGCCGATTTGAGCAATCGCAACCAGTCCCTCGACACGGTCGATCTGCAGATAAGGCTTCTTGTCGCCGAAGACGGTGACGAGCTCAAGCAGGTTGGACGTTCCGGGCATGGCATGGCGCTGGAAGAACTGCTCGCCGCCAATACCACCAGGCGTGCGAATGATCGAGCAAGGTCGCCCCTTGATATGGTCGATCAGCCAAGGTCCAACCGCTTCGTGATAACGCGCCAGGTCGAGCTTGGTGACCGGTTCGTCATCGCCGGCATGCGGCCAAAGCGGCTTGTCCGGACTGGAGATCATCACGCCCATGACTTCGGTCTTGGCAGCCTTGCGGAAACGCTTGGGCCGCGGCTTGGAGGTCCCCGGATCGGGGACCTCGCTAGCGACCGAAGACGCGGGCGGCTCAGCTTCCACCTCCTGGGCCGGTTTGTCTTCCCGCAAGCCCTTGAACGCCGCTTGTCGGACCTGTCCGTCCGCTGTCCAGCCGGCAAACTCGATCTCGGCGACGAGTTGCGGTTCCAGCCAAACGGTGTCGGATGACTTTTTCGGCGAACCGATGCCTGTGAACGGTGACTTTGACGTCTCCAATTCCTTCAGCTTCGGCAAAAGCGTCCCAAGGACCTTTGCGCCATAGCCCGTACCGACGCGGCCGACATAGACGAAGTGGTCGCCGCGGTTGACGCCGACGAGCAGCGAGCGGAACTTACCGTTCGTCGTGGCATAGGCGCCGATGACCACTTCATGACCAGCGCGGCATTTCGACTTGGCCCAGCTCTCCGTGCGTCCGGACCGGTAGGGCGCATCAGCCTGTTTGGAGACGATGCCTTCCAGGGAAAGCCGACAGGCAGACTTCAGCACCGCTTCACCGCCGGTTTCAAAATGCTCAACGAAGCGAAGCCTGGGATCGTCGCCACCGTCGGACAAGAATACAGCCAGCCTCTCTTTTCGCTCGGTGAGCGGCAATTCGCGCAGGTCCTCGTCGCCGACGAACAGGAGATCAAAGGCGAAAAAGACCAGGTCGTCCGTCTTGCCCTCCGACAGCGAAGCCTGCAACTCGGCAAAATCGGGGGCGCCATTTTCATCGAGGGCGCAGATCTCACCATCGATGATGCAGTCGGGAAACTTAGACGCCGACGCAGCAATCGCAGACCATTTCGCTGTCCAGTCCAGGCCCTTGCGGGTCTTCAAGGTGACCTCACCGTTCTCGACCCGCATCTGGATGCGATAGCCGTCGAATTTGATCTCGTGAATCCAGCCATTGGCAGATGGCGGACGCGCCAGGGTCTCGCAAAGCTGCGGCGCGATAAAGTCCGGCATCGAAGATTTCACGCGTTTGGCGGCCGCCGGCTTCTTCGCTGACTTGGTGGCTGTCTTTGACCCGGCCTTGCGCTCTTCAGCGGCAAGACCGTGATTGCTGTCCCACACCGCATCCGCTTCAACCGCGCCGCCTTTCAGCATGAACGGTTTCGGCTTCTTGCCTTTGCCGGATGCGATAACCTCCATCGTTCGGCCGGACGCCACTGAGGTATCGTTCTCAAGCACAGCCGCACCATTTCCCTCGACGGAGAACTCGTCATGGTGCTTGATCAACAGCCAGTTGGTGCGTTTGCCACCGTCGCGATCATGCCGCATGCGCACGAGCACGAAACTGCCATGTAGGCGATCACCCTCAAGCGTGAACTTGAAGTCACCCTTGGCGAGCGCCTCTTCCGGCGTCTTCTTTCCCTCCGGCTCCCAGTAACCCCGATCCCACAGCATAACCGTCCCGCCCCCGTACTGGCCTTTGGGGATGGTGCCTTCGAAATCTCCGTAGTCGAGCGGATGATCCTCCACTTCAACCGCAAGGCGCTTGTCGCCAGGATCGAGAGAGGGACCTCTTGTCACCGCCCAGGATTTGAACACGCCGTTCAGCTCCAGCCGAAGATCGTAGTGCAGCCGCGTCGCGTCATGCTTCTGGATCACGAACCGACGACGGCTGGACGTACTCACCTTCGCCTCTCCGCTTGGCTCGGCGGTCTTTTTGAAATCGCGTTTGCCACGGTATGTCGAAAGGTTGTCGACCATGGTGTTTAATCCCAATGCAAGAGAAACAGGGCCGATTTCAACGCGGCCCGGAAACCTGTTATTTGCCCGAAAGGCTGATCGTCTGGCATCTACGAAACTTCGTTGGACGGCGGCGACCTGATCGGCGGCGATATCCGTAAGAGACTACAATCTCGCCTTCGAGGCGTGGCAGCCGGACGGCCTGGAGCCGGTCGTATTTTCGGCACTCGCGGACTGAACAAAATCTCGGAAATACCGTGTTGCTGAACAAGGTGTTCGACGGCGAGGTTGGATGCCGCGCGTGTTTCAAACGTCGCTCGTATTGTCGCCGTGCTGTCGTCTGCCATGTCAACTTGTCCTTTTGTTCCATCACTGTTGAAACGCTGCTGGCTCCCGAGTGGTTTCACTACCCTCCTGTTCGGCTGCACGTATTTCCCACATTGCGTTGAAACCGCCACATTGACCCTTCGCCCTGAACGACAAGATCCCCTCCAACGAAAGCGCCGGAACCAAGTGGGCGGCGCTTAGTTACCTCCCGAATGGACTTGGAGGAACGGAAATGGCAGCACATCGCGCTCAGTGAAAGGTAACTTGAAGAATAGTGAACTCAGCTGTGCCGTTGGCCACTACACGGCAACCTCAACGTCCGAGCGGATCAGCTCCACATGATCAATGAGAGCACTGGCAACCGTCTGAAACGCGAGTTCATCGACGGTGAGAGCGAGGAAGTCGTGGAACGCGACCAACAGGTGAAGGGCTTCGAGACAGGCAACGGCGACTACATGATCGGCCCTGATGACGTCGTAGCGGTCGTTCATGATTCCGACAAGGTGCTGGAGGCTGAAGCCTTCACCGCCAAGACGGCCGGGATGGATACGGCAAGCTGACAGGAAAAGTCGTCCTCATCGCTGGAGCTGACTCCGGGATCGGCGAGGTAATCGCCATCGCTTTTATCCGCGAAGGTTGCGACGTCGCCACTTCCTATTCACCGACGACGATGACACTCGCGACATCGCAAAGTGGGTGGAGGAAGCCGGACGCAAAGCTTTTGTCGTTGCCGGCGACATAAAATCCGAGCAAAATTGCAAGGATCGTGTGCAGCTCTCAGCTGAGGAGCTGGGTGGCATCGATAGGCGGTAGTCCTGGGTGTCTTGACGCTCTTCCAACCTGTGCCAGAGACGCCCGAAGCAAGATAGAGGGTAGTGATTTTGGTCTAACTAAAAGGGAAAAACAGAGGCCCTGAACACCGGTTTAGAACCGACGGGTTTTCGATGCAGGACCCATTCGACGCAGAAAAAGCCCACCAAGAGAAGGATCCGGTGGGCTTTTATCTGGGTACGACTGGACCAGTGCTCACGCTGAGCCAGTGATTGATACTAGCCCAACATGATTAACGATAGATGAACGAGCCGGGTCCAACCCAGATCTAAGGGCGTTAAGCCCCAAGACACACGCCCGGCCTTTCCGCCTCTTGATCCTTGGCAAAGCGTC
This sequence comes from Rhizobium sp. Root482, assembly GCF_001426565.1. Taxonomy (GTDB): domain Bacteria; phylum Pseudomonadota; class Alphaproteobacteria; order Rhizobiales; family Rhizobiaceae; genus Pararhizobium. The sequence continues at coordinate 17,221 of NZ_LMFA01000011.1, forward strand.
GGCGTAGCAGACTTGCTCTCTCGCTGTCTCAATCAGGTGCTCGGCGAAACGCCCGGGACGAACGTATGTGGTGTCCGCTGACGGCGTCTCTTTCGCTGGCCCGCCAGGCGGGGACACTCGCAAAGAGCCTGGACTATCGGCCTGTCCGTGGCGGTTGAAGGCGTGGCGAAGCATGTTCCGGCACCACTATATCCGATACCGATTTCTGGGCATTGCGCGTTTCTCGGGCGAGAACACTACTCGGAGCCCATTTTCAAGAGGGTTGATCACCCCGCGTCGATGTTCAGCTTTTGCGACCGGTCAATTTCGTCCTATGGCTGTGATTGCGCAAAAATCTCCCACGCGGCAAGACGTGAATCCCTCACGGCCCCCTATCGGATCGCAACAAGCGCCCTTTTTAGATCTTCGATGCTATGCGGCTTAGTGAGCAAGGCGGTCCGCGACGGGTTCGCCAATTGAGGTCCCAGGTTGGAGCCCGTCGCAAAGACGATACCAATCTGCGGCCAACGGTCACGGACCAGCCGACAAAACTCCTCTCCCGACATACCGGGTAGCCCAAGATCGGACACGAGGATGTCGATTTCGTTCTCCTCCAGCAGTGCAAGCGCTTCCTCCGCTGAACCTGCTTCCAGTACGTCGAAATTGAGATCCGCCAGCATATCCGCAGTCGCCATCCGTATTAGAGCGTCGTCTTCCACGAGAAGTACGCGATGCTGATTTTGCGCGACAGGTTCAACCATCGAAGCTGGCGCTGGAACCAGTTGCTCCTGAGCAATTCCGCGCTGCCTTTCATTGTTCAGGACGTGCCGGATCTTTCGAGCGAGCGCCTCTCGCGTATATGGCTTTGACAGGAGCTGTACACCAGCGTCGAGGCGACCGCCATGGACGATGGAGTTTTCGGTGTATCCGGAGGTGAAGAGCACTGCGAGGTGCGGCATCCGCTCCTTCGCTTTTTTTGCCATCTCGCTGCTTTTGAGCAGGCCGGGCATAACAACGTCTGTGAACAACATGTCGATGTGAACGCCACTTTCAATAATGGTGAGCGCGCCTGCGGCATCGACCGCTTTCAAAACACGGTATCCCAGCTCCTGCAACATCTCGACGACAGTGGTGCGGACGCCCTCGTCATCCTCCGCAACCAGAATGGTTTCCTGTCCGCCCTCGACAGGACCCTCCGATAATACAACCTCGATGTCTTCTTGCTGGGCCGAACGGGGCAGATACATCTTTACCGTCGTGCCCTGTCCGGGTTCGCTATAGATCTTAACATGACCGCCTGTCTGCTTCACGAATCCGTAAACCATCGAGAGGCCAAGGCCCGTACCTTTGCCTTCCGGCTTCGTGGAAAAGAATGGATCGAAAACTCTCTCGACCAACTCAACTGGAATGCCGGTTCCTGTGTCGGTAACAGACAGTGAAACGTATTGCCCAGCTTCGACGTCCTGGTGCTGGCGTACGTAAGCGTCGTCGATATAGGCGTTGCCCGCCTCAATCGTTAGCTTTCCGGAGCCGTCCATCGCATCGCGCGCGTTGATCGCGAGATTGAGAACGGCGTTTTCGATTTGCATCGGATCGATGAGTGTATTCCAGAGCCCGCCTGACACGACCGTTTCGACCTCGACCCCCTCTCCGATTGTCCTGCGCAGCATCTCGTCCATTTCGCGGATCAGGCGGCCGACATTGACGACCCTGGGGTCAAGCGCCTGCCTTCGGCCGAAGGCGAGAAGCTGCGAAGCAAGCTTCGAGCCGCGATTGACACCTGCGAGAGCATTCGAGATTTTACGCTCTGCCTTATCGTTACCGGCAACGTCCTTGACGAGGAGCTGCAGGTTGCCCGCAACGACCTGCAGCAAGTTGTTAAAATCGTGCGCGACGCCCCCGGTCAGATTGCCGATGGCTTCCATCTTGTGCGCCTGTTGCAGAGCAAGCTCGGTCTTCCGATGGGCCGCGGCCGCCGCCCGTTCCTCGGTGACATCGCGCCCGACCGCGTGGATAAACGCATCGTCCGGAACGGCAGTCCACGAGATCGTCCGGTAGGAACCGTCCTTCGCTTGATAGCGGTTCTCGAAGAACAATGTTTTTGTGCCCTCGCTTAGCTTGCTGACCTCCGCGAGCGTCGCCTCCTTGTCCTCTGGGTGAAGGAGAGCCGTAAAGGAGCATCCGACAAGATCCGCCTCCGTCCAGCCCAACACAGTCTGCCACGCCGGATTGACCGCAGTAATCCTGGCGTCGAAATTCGCAACCAGCATGATATCGGTCGACAGGCGCCACATGCGATCACGATCAGCTGTGCGCTCAGCAACCTTCTGCTCAAGCGTTTCGTTCAACACTTCAAGCTTGGCCCGCATCTCCCTCTGGTCTTCGATGTCCGTGTTTGTACCAACCCATCGAACGAGGCGGCCACTATCATCTCGGGATGGAACCGCACGCCCAATATGCCAACGATAGGTGCCATCAGCGCGCTTCAGGCGGAACTCTGCCTCATAGGGCTGACCGGAAGCCAGGGCTGCCTGCCAACGATGCACAGCACCGGTCAAATCATCCGCATGGACCATGCTCGTCCATCGCTCACCGTCCAGCTCGCCTTCCGATACACCCGCATACGCGTAAACTCGATCGTTGAACCAGTCGAGCTGGCCATCGAGCCGCGCTGTCCAGACATGGTTCGGTATCGCTTGGGCAAGGGCGCGGAAGCGGGCTTCGCTATCGCGCAGGTCCCGCTGCATTTTCCGCCTGTCCGTGACATCCTGCACGACGCCGACAAACCGGATCGGTCTGCCGGTGGTATCGTATTCAAATTCGCCACGACGGGCGATGATGCGCTTCTGACCGTTATCCGCTCTTCGGATACGGTACTCGACATTTAACGGGGATTGGCCAGTGCTGCGTGTCCTCTCGTTCGAGCCAATCTCCCGGTCCTCATCCAGAACAAGCGCCTCGATTGCCGAAATCTCAACTGCGCCGGCGTCGGACAACCCGTATATTTTGCAGAATTCGGGCGTCGGAGTCAGGAGGTTGGTCTGGATATCGAGAGAAAAGACCCCAACCTTTCCGGCTTCCTGCGCCCGTCGCAGGCTTGCCTCCGCCTTCTGCAGAGCCTGTTGCGCAAGATGTTGCTCGGTCTGGTCGCGCAAAACTTTGACAAGCCCCGCCGGATTGCCGTCGTCGTCCCGGATCAGGCTGATCTCGCCGCTCGCCCAGAACCAATCTCCGGACTTCCGAATATGCCAGCGATCATGGTGCGCGGTCCCTAAGGCCCGTGCCGCATCCATGGCCTCACGCGGCTTGTTCGCTGCTCGATCTTCAGGCGTGAACAGCATGTCCCAGTGGACACCCACCACTTCCTCCTCAGACCAGCCGAAGATTCGGCGCGCGCCCTCGTTCCAGCGCAGGACTCGGCCTTCCAAATCCAGTGAGAGAATAGCGTAATCGACCGCGCCGTCGATGATCTGGCGACTTTGCCGCTCACTTTCCCTCAACGCCTCTTCAGCGGCGACACGGTCCGTTACGTCGACGCCCTGCGCAAAGATGCCGACCACCTTGCCATCACGATCCAGGACAGGCTGGTAGATCAGATCTATGTACTTTCGTTCGATTGGAGCGGTATGTTCGGATTGCATGTCGACGGGAAGCGCTTTGCCCTCGTAGGGCACGCCGGTAGCAAAAACTCTGTCGAGGAACTCGAAAAATCCTTGGCCCTGCAGTTCGGGCAACGCGTCTCGAACCGCCATCCCCACGACGTCGCGATGGCCGACGAGCTGTCGATAGGCAGCGTTGGTCAGCTCAAAGACGTGGTCCGGCCCCCGCATCATCGCCACGAAGCCGGGAGCCTGCTCGAACATTCGGCGCAGCCGCCCCTGCTCGTCTTGTCGCCACCGCTCGGCTTCGACTTTTGCCGTCGTTTCGATAACGATCGCCATCACGCCGCAAGGATCGCCTTTGTCATCGATGACAGGCGAATAGTTGAGGTTCATGAACACCTGCTCGGCCTTGCCGGCGCGGTGCAGCGTTAACTCCTGATCCTCGTAAGATAAAGTATCGCCGGTCATGCAGACATTCATGACATTGTCATTGAAGTCGGCCACCTCGGGCCATCCTTCGCGGACTTTCGACCCAAGCAATTCAGGATGGCGGCCAGCTGCAACAACAGAATAAGCATCGTTGTAGACCATGACCCCATCCCTGCCCCAAAGCGTGACGATCGGGACCGGTGATTGTAGGATCGTTGTTACCGCCCCTTTCACTGCTTGCGGCCAACGCGAGGGTTCGCCAAGCGAAGTCTTTGTCCAATCGAAGTTGCGGATCAGCGTGGCGATGGGACCCTCATGGGCAAGGAAATCAAAATCGTCTGGCATCAGGACCACATGCGTTGTTTTCGGTGATTTTAGTCAAAACAGTCGTGCGTGAAAGTGTATCCGACGGCAAGATAAAATTTCGGCGCAGGTTCGTAGGGGTTGCACCATACAATGGGGCCGCGCATGCTGTTCGACAAGTTGACACACACGAATTCGAACGGCTTGCACGCCTCCTACAAATTGGTCTTTGGGAAATTGCCGACCGCTGGTCTTTCACATGCCAAGGATTGCCCGGCCAACCCTTTGACGGCTGCGACATGGTTCTATGGCCGGTTTCACTGCCCCTTACAGTTGCGACAGTGCCCTGTCACCCCGCTCGGGCGCCTTCTTCGGCAATTTCGCGCCTTGATCGCCTGAACATAAGCGGGGTTGTCGCCCACCACGACCATCCCCACGTCGTAATGCGTCGTGCATTTGACGAGATAGACGCCGGGGGTGGCGAAGGGCAGCTTCAAGGTCTCGTTGATGTTGCTCTTGAACGCCTCGACGCCTTCCGGGATCATGTCCTTCACGTTTCCGTATTCTGCCCTTGTCCTTTGTTACGAAGGTGATGGCGTCGCCGACCGCGATTTTCGTCGGGACCGGCTCGAACCCATCACACCGTCGGGCCCTTTGTTGAGCATATCAACTACGAAGTCCGCAAAAGCGGCGCTACCGCCTGTCATGGCCGAGACGGCGATGCGACGAGAGTCGTTGCAATGCTACTTCATCCCCCCACACGTCCGGATTGGACCATCGACGATGAAAATGCGATGCTCTTCCACCGCCACTTCGGGAAAGCGGCGCTGAAGTTCTTGCGCGAATTGCCAGTGGGTCGTTGCGCGACGGCCATCGAGTACGCCCGCCTCGGCCAATATGAATGTTCCGGTGCAGGGCGCATAATACGCTTGATGTCGCCAGCGACCGGACTACGGCACTCTGGCCGGGAGATGTGATGTCGGTCTCGATGCCGGAGGCAAACATCACTGTATCCAAAACACCGTCATCAAACGCCCTGGTCTCGACGTGGGTCCCGGGAAGCTGTTACCAGTCCACCGTTTTCCGATATCTTTGCCGTTGTCCTCTCCCCCAACAATGAGAACCCTTTCAATCTCGACTTTTCTATGTGCCATGTGTTCCATCCTTAGCCGAACTGCTTCAACTCGGAATTCGCAGATGGGTTCGATCAAAGGAAACGGAAAAGCGCGATGCCGCCATCGGGAATTCCGATGGAAGAGAATTCGGTTCTTGGCGCTTTGATCGTCATTGATCCGGAACTTGCTAGATAATTCGAGCGCCAAGCCTGGACGGGAAAAGGCAACGCCGAACGCCATATGAGGGCTTGAAGATCGCAACGGACGAGATTACGGCAAGAGCCATCTGAAGGCGCGACGCAATTCTCCGGCACCGTTGGAACGATACCAGCGACCATGAGCGAGGATCACGCGCTCGGGCTCCCATGCGATCATTTCTTCCATGGCCTGTTTGAGGGCATCGCGTCGCCGGGAGAATGTCAGCCGCATGTCTCGCGGCATCTGGCCATCGGGATCGGACACGCCGCCGAGTCTCGTCAACAGCCTGGTCCAGAACGTCAGTTTGTGCGGCTCGAAATTCTCGATAAAGTCTGTCAGAACCAGCGTACGGCTGGCCCGATGGAAGAATTCCACCTCGGTCATGAAACTTCCGACGATCGGCAATGTTGCGATCTCGTCGTCCCAGGGATATCCGCACCGAGCATCAAGGGGAGAATGCGGAAGCGAAATCCGTTCTCCGGCACGCTCCACTATCCCGGCCGCCAGATAGATGACGGCAGCAGGAAAGCCGGCGTGCCAGTCTGCAATCCACCAGTAGTGAATTTTGTTCGGCCCTATGATCCACCTTGGTGTTCCAATGGCTGCGACTTCTGCCTTCAACGCGGCAGTCAATGGTGTGGGCGAATGGATCAACAGATCCCGGCCGCGCAGTCGGACAATCGTCATTCGGGTAGGGAAACTCATCTTCACCAATGGCGGACCGAAATCAATGGCCGGTCCATCGACAATCCAGACATCATCACAGACAGGCTTCAGCGTGTTGATGGGCCGATATAGGTTTGCCTCTGTCATGAAGACCTCCTTGTCAAAATCTTGGGGTTGAACAGGGTATCCATCACCCCGCAGGCCAGATAGACACGCACATTCCCCGAAGGCCCATGCCGCATCCAAACAGGCCACCCGCGACGTAAGCAGCTTCAGTTGAACGTCAATCGAGACCTTCAAGCACCGACCGTTTTGGAGCAAAATCTCGACAACCGCTGGCCTCGGTAGCGTGGTAGACGCCTGGCTTATGCCCACCTCTTCGGTGATCTCAACCGGATGGAGCATCGCCGGTCAATCAACATAGCTGAAGGAGTGCCGCCACAAACGGATCGGGCTCGGATGAATGTCAGGCGGGGAGCCATATCACCACTGCGAACACCAGGTTGATCCGCCTCCACCAGTATCCTCGGTTTCGCCTCGTCGGACCAGCGCCGTATGCGCTCAGTATCGAACATGATCTCAATTCGAGCCATGAGACCTCTTTGATCTGATATTAATGTCAGCTCTAATTGGCCTGCTGCCGGTTCCAACGCCAGAACATCGCCTGATTTTTGCGATCAGCAAAAACCGCTCACCGGCCGCTCACGTAGAAATGGCCGCGCCGGCGGCGGGGTGGAGGGGCGGAATACGCGGAATGGGCGGCGACATGCGGGCTGGTGCCCCTGACGATGATCTGCAGCGAAAGGCCTAGCTACTTTGGCAGATTCGTATTCTCCATCCGTTCACGCGAAGCCGTAAAGTTTCGCCTGCCCTAGCCGACAGGTCGTGGCGCTTTCCGCGTTTGTGGAAAGCACTGCTGAGCGAGCGTGTCGCCAGCAGTCAAGGCCCGTGATTTGGATTGGCGCCACGCAGAAGACACTGGGAGTGGCCTACTGGTTACCGCCCTATGAACGACGGCTTATAGCGTTTGCGGTGAGCGCTGTTTTCGGATGCGCGGTCCATCCTGGCACCGAGCATACTGCCGAAAATGAGTCCAACCGTTCTGACGATCATGGCGGAGAGTATCTCCGCCAATCCCGAGGCAAGAGCCCGATCTGCTGTCACCAAAGATGCAGTCAGATAACCGAAAGGAAACGAAAATAATCCGAACACGACGGAAAGTCTTAGTTCGTGCTGATGTTCGATCCGGAGTTTGCCGAAGACTACCATGGCCGATGCCTCTTTTTTGTACGACCCCCGGTCTGGGGAATGATGTCTGGGTCATGCTGCTCGACTACAAGCGCGACAAGTTCTTTCGAGGCCGCGTGACCTTGGTAGAGTTCGGTAACTGGCCGGAGATCAGTGCGCGAAGCAGCATATTGCGGGCCGGTATTACCCAACCCAATTTATCTCTGGTTAGGGAGGAGTCTTCTCATTTCCGGCGATGGTGTTCTAGCGCTCCGCGCCCTCTTGGAAATAAGGGCTTCGCGAACCCGTCTAGCAAACTCATCAAGACGATCGCGGCCGATGATTTTCATCTCTGTCATTAGGGTGCGCATCGCAAGCAGCGCGTCAAAATACCGACCTTCGAGCTCTTCTTCCCTATATCTGCCACACGGAGCTCCTTCGTGCATCGAGCAGATCTGGCTGGGATCATCCGCAAGAGCATGGCCGAGACCTGCTTCTGTCAGAGCCGACACGCAATGCATCTGTTCGTGTTTTTCTAGCGGCCCGTCGTGTCATGCGTCGCGGCTAAGTTATCCTCTTTCGAAACGCACTCTTGCTGCGATACATCATTGCGAAGCCGGTATTGTGGGGACCGGTCCAGGACTGGTAAAAGGGCGGGTATCCGGTACGTTTCTGCCGCTTCGGGGAAAAGCCCCACTCGACTCAAAAGACAAACCTCCGTCCCGATGGTAAATTTGTGATGGGTCATGCGAACTAAACCCCCACTCCTACCGAGGCTCACCAATGCCATCGCGGCGGAGCAATTCTTCAATGGCTTCCGCATCGACCGGTAGCATGCGAACTGCATTACTGTTTGCTAATGTTATTGGGATGGATGAATGTCGCGACACGACGGTAAGCAAGCCCGGAGATCCCTCGATGAGCTCTTCGTCTTCACTCACTTCGTAGTCGCCGGCCCCCAGGGGGGATTCGAGACCATGACGCTATCGTTCTCGGAAATCATGAAAAAATAGAGCGGAATCTGGGTCATCAGACGGCTGGCGCGTTCGGCGCGAAAGGGCATGAGGACGTGAAGAATCCCGTACATGACGCCAAGCCAGGGGGAAAAATGCCGCTCGCCCTGGGTGACGCACAAAATGGGTTTGCCGCAATTGGCATGAAACTGGATTCCGGACCATGGGACATCGAGCGAATATCCAACCGTACGGTAGTGGACGCCATGGGCGTCAAAGCCGATGGCGGTAGCGCGGAACTCGATACAGATAATCACGGCGACAACTGAAGCAGGCGCCAGAATAAATACCAGCCACCAGCCACGACCCGTGTCGACGAACAACGGAAAAAACGCCACCGCGATCACCACGATGATCGCCGGAAAAATGAAGGCGATGGCCCGGCGCCTCTCCGGAAGCAAGTGCATCGTCATCACGAGATTGTCTCCTCTTCGCGATAGGACGCCACGGGCTGGCTGAGCGGGATCGGTCGGGATCGTTTGATTGACCAAGACGGCATTGGGTCACAATATCTAGCGGTACGCAGATGCCGACTTGATGACCTTTCTCTTTGGCACGATCTGAGCGATTAAAAAGGATCAATCCATCATCGGATCGGGATCCGCAATTGTTCAGGAAAAGGACAAGCTGGAGAGGATATGGCCACACGGTTCCAGGATACATTCATAAGCCGCGAACATCGGTTCAGTCTTGGTATCGATCATCGGACAGACCGATACTATCTTTCAACCCCGGTCTCCGGAGTGAATCGCGCAATGGAGTGGGAGGCCTACTTTACCATCACCGAAGGTCAGTTTCAGGTTTTTCACGCAAACCCCGCCTGCGCAGATGCCTTCACCGAAGATTGCCGCATGGGCCGGAACGAGCATCTGCTTGTTCACCCATCATAGAAATGGCGGTTTCTCTGCAAGCGTCACTCCGTAAAAAAGCCGTCCGGTGTCAACTTCAGGCGCCGGAAATCCACACCGATACGCCGGCCCAGAGCGTCGGTGCCCTTCGTGAGCACCAACCGCCCGCCGGGCTCGGCATCGGACCATGCCGAGACCAACAGCGCGGTCATCAGCGCGAAGCTCTGAGCTTCCTCCTGCTTCTGCGCGTTATCGCGCCTGAGTAGCTCTGACGATTCTGCCAGGGCCTGGACTTGAACGAGGCCATTTCTGATCGCACGGAAGGCGCTGTCCGTATCGGAGATCGACACGCCGCTGTTGGTGATCGACCAGGCATGCAGGAGGAATGCCGTATGAACATCGAACAGGTTTCGCTCCGAATATCCTTTCGACGCCAGCCAGTCGGCATAGTCCCTGCCGACCTGGTGGATCGCCCGGCGCTCACCACCGCCGACGGCAGACGCCAACAGCCTGGCGAATGGCGAACCGACCGGATTGTCTTCCATGACCGCGCGCAGCAATTCCGGCGTCGGGCCGTCGTTCTCCCGCCCTTCCAGATAAGCCGTGAAGGAGTGCTCGATTCGGGTTTCCGGATCCGGCGAAGGACGATAGATAGCCTGCTCAAGCAGCTCGGTGGCGGAGGCTTGCTCGCGCGCTTCCGCAGCCTTGCGATTCTTGGCCCCTGGGCGCTCCGCCGGCTCGTCGTAATCCCGGCCACGACGCTGCATCAGGTCGCCCATCACCCATGCGCTCGTGTAGTCAGGCAGATTGTTGATCATGTCCTGCGCGGGCCCTTGCGAAGGAATTGTCAGCGCTATCGCGACTCCGACGCCCAGGACCGATGAATGAGCGTTTTTCATGGACCCCTCCGTTCAGCAACCGCCGATGATGCGGCTTACCGCAAGACCGTCGTCATCTAGTTCCCCTTCCACGACGAGGCAACCGGATGCCTTCCAGGACGCGGCAATCCGGTTTCGGACATTCTCCTCCGCCTCGACCGTGGGCAATTCGTTGCCGGCCCATAGCGGCCTGCCGTCAGGTTTTCCGTTTGCGTCCAGCTTCACGATCCCACGCCAGGGGCACGGCGCTTTGACGCAATTGATCCCGGTTGATCCAAGGCGGAAGGTCCCCGCGATACGGTCGGCGCGGACGGGCGTGGCTATCAACAACAAGGCAAGACCTGCGATTACCTTTTGTTTCACTACAGCGTCTCCAGGATTGCAGCGGTCACGGGAACGTCATGCGCGCGCAGCCAGTCACTGATCTTGCGCAAGCTGCGGTGCGTCGACCAGTCGATCATGGCCGGATCTCCATCATAGAAATAGGCCTGGAACGTCGCACCGATATTGTCGGCCGCGGCAGGATCGGCACCCGCTTCCAGAAATTTCAGGACCGAGGCAGGATCGTTGACCATTGCCGCCTGGTGCAAAGGCGTCGTACCGTTGCGGTCGCGCGTGTCGAGACGCGCGCCGCCTTCGAGAAGCAGATCGATATTCTCCGGCACCCGCGCACGCAGTGCATCGAACAGCGGGGGTTCCTGCGTGATTGTGTTGGGAAGGTCCGGGCTCGTGCCGCGCCTGAGCAATTCGTCGAGCCAGTAGGTGTCCTTCCCCATGGCGGCCAGGTGCAGGGCGGTACGGCCATGGGCGTCCCCGGCACCTGGGTCCGCTCCGCCTTCGAGGAGGTTTCGGAACGCGCTATGGTCGCGATCGAGCATTGCCTGCTGCAGGGCGGGCACGTCCTTCGAACCGGCCGACGCCGGCACCTGCAACCATATCACCAGCATCAGGGCTCGCGCGGCGACTGCAAGAACGCGAATTGGTCTTCCTCCCCTCATTGTATCTCCTGTAGACATATGAACCGTAATGTCCGAACTTGGCCAGATGAAGATGCTTTTCCCGATCCTTCCCGCCGCCATCCTGCTCACCATATCTGCCTTCCCGTCCGCGGCAACATCAGACAACCGTTGGGAACGCAGCTATAATATGGGCATATTTGCCGTGGGCGTCGAAACGACTGGCGGTGATGTGTTCACCCTTTACTGCCCCGACACGCACAATGGCCGCGCTGGCGCGCCGGAGGTCATTCTCGAAGCAGTGCTTTCCAAACCCCTTGCCACGTTGAAGACTGCTGCGATCGGCGGCCGTGTCGAAATCGGCACCAAATCCTGGTTGGTGCCCCTACAGGCCGGGATCGATGCGACAAGCGTTACCTGGAGCGTGGACGCTCCGGATGCGCTGGCCCGTCTCGGCGAGATCGTCGATGCCATTGCCGGTCACGATACAATTCGGCTGGTCCTGCCAGGCCGAAGCCTCGATTTCCCTCTGGCTGGCGCCTCCGAGGCACTCGGGGGCATGCCGTGCCTTCCATAGGCATTCGTTTACAGGTGTCTTTACCTCGTTTTCAGGGACACGTTTCTGCGACCGTCATTTCGTTGGCCTTGGCAAGGGGGCTTTGATGAGCGCCCCGGTTAGCGCTGGACGCAACTGCTTCAAGCTGGCCATAAAGGCCTTCGCATTGTCGTTGCCATAGGCGCGCTGGCTGCTCCCGAACAGCAAAACGCCCGACTTTCCTGCTGGATCGCGATAAGGCGTGTAGCGATAGGCGTTCCATTCGACGATATATTCGCCCTTGTCGTCCTTGGTGCTGACGATGAAATCCAAAAGCACTTCGCCGGTGGCGTCATGCTGTAGAATGCCGAAGTTGACCAACGGGTCCGTGGCCTTGCGCTTCTTGAGCATATCGACCTGACTGCCAACCGCATCCATAACCTCGATGCCCCCCGTCACACGCTCCAGAAGCAACAATTGGCTGAACGTCTCCGGCTTTTGGCCGGCCGGCACATATTCCTGTTTGACGTAGTTGTCTGCCGGTTCCGATGACCACGCCAATGCATAGGTCTTGCCGTGGAATTCGATCGGCCCGGGAACGCCGAGATGCTCCACGACCTGGGCCGCGGCCGGATTAGCCAGCGTCGCTGCCGCCATAACGGCTCCCAAGAGGATTGCCCGTATTCTCATGATCGTCTCCTCAACGTGCCTCGAAGGTGATTACGACATCCTCAAAAGCTTTCTGTTGCTCGAAGAGCCGTGCGCCCTTCGCATAGCGGATCGTCAGCCGGTCGGGAGCCAGCCATTTCATCTCCGCCCAGGGACCGCCCCAATGACCGGCCTGCGCCTTGCCATGATCGGTATCGGCACGAAAGATATTGCCGATATCAGATGCTTCCTCTTCGCCGGCAACGATCGAAATCTGCGTCGAGAAACTGGTCGTTGCGCCGCAGTCCCGCTTGAACATAACGGCAGTCAGTTTGCCGTACGGCGACGCTGCACGACCGATCTCCACATTGCTACATGCCGATGCCTGCCCATCCGACATAAATGGCAAGAACACGATTACAAGCGCAAGCGATCTTCCACGATACCTCACTTAGATCTCCTTCTGGTGGCCAAGGGCGCCGGCTTGCTCCTGCAAACGACATATAGACTGGGTCCTTATCCTCTACGTCAAACCGCATCAGGCAAGCGTTGTACGAAGCGCCTTGGCTCACGACGGGCTAAATCGGCTTGGATCTATCAATTGCGAGTCGGATTTTCGCATCGATCGCCTCAAACATGAACAGCGCCTCACTGGCAGGATGCCCGCGCACTTTCAATACCGCCCCTATAGATGCCGCCAATTGAGACAACGGAAATGCCTTCCCACGATAAAAGTGCACTCGGTCGCGCATTGCATTGACGAAGCTCTGTTGGTAAAAACCAAGCGCGTCCTGCGAGCTTTGACCTTTGAAAGCATCAAACAGAATTTGGTTGGAGCCTGTATCGCTCGATCCGCTACCGGTTGGCGCAGTTCGTCCTCAAAAATCGCTTGCATCAATCCGGCTCTTGCAAAAGCCATTTCGCATAGCGCGATGTTCTCCGGCACGCCATGATCACGTAAAACACGCACATCGTCGCGGCACGCTTCTACGTCAATAAGATCCGCGACCATGTCGCTTCCGAATTGCTCGGCAGCAATAGACGTCTTCCAAAACCACATTACATTTCCCTGTCATCGATGAACAGGAGAGACGTAAACCATATGAGTGATGCGGCAAGGTCCGTGCAATGGCATTTTTGCGAGCTCGCTTCGCCGTCCCGCGTGCCATGCGTTGCTTCGATATCATCCGCGGAAGACTTGTCTAAGGTTCGGCAAGATGCCGACGCCCCCTTACAATTTCGTCGCTTACGGCATCGGCAACGCTCATCACTCTGCGTGAAGCGGCAAGATCGGCATGGGTGACGAGCAGGATCGGCCTGTACATTGGAGCGCCATCCGGCAGGCGATCTGTGAGGAGATGAAGTCCAGCATTCCGCGCCAGGAAATGTGGAAGGACGGAGATGCCGATTCCATACCGAACCGCCTCGACCTGACCCAGCAGCGTATTCACCGTCAGCCTGGATGCCTGCGGTGGATTGAAGGCCTCCGTCCATTTCAAAAGAGTTCCGAGACTGGCTGCTTCTGGCCATGCAACCATGCGGCTCGGTCGTTTTCCTTCCGGTGGGCCATAAAGGCCAAAGCCCATGGTTGCCAGTTGGCGCACGCGCAGATTTCCGTGCTCGGGCCGGATCATTCGCAATGCAAGATCGGCGTCATGGCGGTGCACATTGATTGTCGCAGTCGAAAACAGGATTTCCACATCCAGTGCAGGATTTACGGTGAGCAGGGGCTGAAGCGCAGGGACAATGAACGGCACAACGAGGCTTTCGATACTCGTCAGACGCACCATACCTCTAATCTGCGCGTGATCGAGGGCTTCCTGCCGCATGTCGATCATTGCAAGCTCCACCGCTTCAGCGCGCCGCAGCATTGTCTCGCCCTGATCCGTCATCACGTAGCCGGTCTGCGTGCGCAGAAAGAGCGGCACCCCGAACGCGTTCTCCATCCGCTCGATCCTGCGCGAAACAGTTGCAACACCTGCCTTGAGATGCCGCGCTGCGCCAGACAGGGTTCCCTCTCGCGCCAGTGCCAGAAAAAATCGGCAGTCGTCCCAGTTCAGATTACTCACAAAGCTTTCCATTTTTGGAAATCGGATTGCTGACATTCTGCATATCGTAAGCAAGTTTGATACGGCAACCTGCGTTGGTATCAATGTTCTAACAAGAGGTTAGTCATGCCGGCATCCATCTCGACCCGCGCATCCGGATTGCCAACCGATGGCGGCGCGCTTGTCGCAAGCGTAATGGCGGCGGTATTTTGGGGAACCAATTTCGAAGCAACGCGGATCGCGCTGCTGTATCTTCCACCCTGGTCCGCAGCAGCCGGACGCTTCGTGCTTGCTGCCGCAGCCATCATGCTTTGGCTCCGCATAGCCAAAGGCATTCGATGGAGCGTGCTTCGCCGAAATCTCACCTCCTATGCGGTTTTGGGCGTCGTTGGTGTCGCCGGCTTCAACGCCGCCCTGTTTCTTGGTATGAAGACATCAAGTCCGGTGACCGCGGCGCTCATCATGGGAACGAGCCCGCTAACCACGAACTTGCTGGAATCGCTTTTGCTTCGGCGCATGCCGTCTCCTCGTGCTCTTGCGGGAATGGTCGTCAGCCTTTTGGGCGTCGCGCTGACCGTGGGCGCGTTTTCCGGCGCGCATTTCGCTTCTGGAGATATTCTGGTCCTGCTCGGAAGTCTCGCCTGGGCTGTTTATACGATCGGATGCCGTCGCTGGGTCAGCGACGCGACACCGCTTGAAACCACCGCATGGACGATGCTCGTGGGCGCTTTCGCATTGGCGTTCGTCGGCTTCAGTGTGGAAACGCCTGTCACTTCTTTCGTCCATGCTCCTACCATCGCGTTGGTATCGATCCTATGGATGGCGTTGCTGGGGTCGGTTCTCGCCTATCTCTTTTGGCAGACAGGAATTGCCAAGCGCGGACCGGGCGCCACCTCGATCATGTTCAATCTCGTGCCCGTCTCGGCGCTCCTCGTGGCGGCGATCTTCGGTCGAACACCCGGCTTAGCGCAGATCGCCGGCGTCGCAATCGCGATCTTCGGTGTCCTGCTGGCGAGCGGGAGCGGTAAGCTGCCGGGTGTTCGGAACGGCAGGCTGCCAAGTTCCGGCAGGATTTGACCCGCTTTTTCATTTCGCGTTAGCCCACGAGATCCGCTGTAGCAAATTGTACACAAACAACTTTACCCGGCAAAGTGGTTCACGGCGAAATGGAAAGATGGATCAAACCCACGCGAAACCAACAACCATAACGCTGATCGAGTTTTTTGAAAGCCGACTGCACTTCGTCGATCGGGACTGGAGTTGTTCCCGGTAGCTGACGAAGGGCTGGCTTGGAATCGACAGCGTAAAAGTCCGACGCCCAGGCGGCGAGGAGAGCCGGCGCTCCGACCACATCGGTTGGCGGCCTGAGGTTCATGTCCTGAACCAGGCCCGTTGGTCCTATCGCAATCGCATTGTTGACGGCCTGCTGAAACATGTCGTGCATCATAGGTCTCCTTATCGAACATGCGGATCCCGGTCGCGTCGCAGTCGTGACGCGGCAATCATGTTCGTTTCGGGCGCCAGCAGGTCGTGTTTCTCGGCAAAGGCGACAAACAAACCGCGTGCGGTCTCTGCCTCGATCTCACCTCGCAGCGCGGCACTACATGCCTTGAGAGCGATCGAGTGCGCGCCGTCCCTCTGCGACGTCGGCCATTCGGCCAGATGCCGGTAGGCGTCCATCACGCTGCGGACCTTTGCCGGAAAGCCGAGGCCCACAAGAATGAAAACGGGCTGTCTGAACATATCGGGTTTCATCGTTCTCTCCTTCCCAACCCCGACTGTTGATGGGCGCCGTCGCAACGGCGCCCTAATTGAGCGGACGACGTCGATTAGGCCGCCTTCTGCGCTTCGATCTGTGCCGGAGCCGCCGACGTCAAAGTGGGCGCGCTCTGGATGGAGATCTTGCGCGGCTTCAGCGCTTCCGGGATCTCGCGAACAAGATCGATCGACAGGAGACCGTTGCTCAGATCTGCTCCGTTCACCCTGACATGGTCGGCAAGCTCGAAACGGTGTTCGAACGGACAGCCGGCAATGCCGCGATGGAGGTAACCATCGGCGGATGCCTCCTGCTTCTTGCCGGTCACAGTCAGTAGGTTGGATTGGAACGTGATGTCGATGTCTTCCTGGGCAAAGCCCGCGACCGCGACCGAGATCCGGTAGCTGTCGTCACCTCTCTTGACGATGTCATAGGGCGGCCAGTCGCTGATCGAGCGCGCGCGCTGGGCGTTTTCCAGGAGGTTGAAGACCCGGTCGAAGCCGACGCTCGAGCGGAAGAGCGGTGCATAGTCATAAGATGTTGCCATAGCCATATCCTCCTTGAAGCAACATGGGGTACGGAAGCGCCGAAAGACGGTGCCTCCAGCAAGGCCAGCCCTTCATCAGCGGCTGGCGACAATCGATTTGGTTTTCGGGATTTTCGGATTCAAGAGAGCGGCCAGAAAAAATCGTGGCTTTTTTGGCCTCTGCCGGCGCCCCTCAGTCCAGCGGATAAACCGTGGCATTATCCTGAACTTCGCGGAGGCCTTTGTAAGGGGCATGCCGCAGATTGCTCGTCGTCAGTCCAGCCCCGAATTCGATTTCGGATATTAGCGTCGGCTGGGCGAAGACATAGTTCTTGCCCTTCAGCGGAACAACCGGCGTTCGTGTCTTCAGCGTATCGAACGCCTTCTCGAGATACGCCGCATCCCTTTCCTTGACCCACGTCCCGACGGCGCCGACATAGATCCAATCGTGGCCCCGGCGAGCGGCCAGCAGCAGGCTGCCGATGAGGATGCGCACGCCCTTCGGCTCGATATGTTGGCGAGACAGTAGCCGTCCCATTTGACCTCGAGGGCCAATCCGGCCCCGCTGGCGGTGTTGACTTCAGCAACGCCCGGCAAGGCTCGACGCGATCGGGCTGGGATCGAAAGGAAGGTTCGGCTGCGCCGGATCGCGCCTGGGTCTGGATTTCGCCTTGAAGGCATCGTCCTGAAGCAAAGGCTTGGCGCGTTGCTCATTTTCTGGCCCGGGTATCCGCCGCGACCGACTTCTTCAGGGCATCCATGATGTTGATGACGTTGCTCGGTGCGGGCGCTGACGCCGGCGCCTTGGCCCTGGTCTTCGACGGCCTCCTGAGAGCCTTCTTCTTTTCCGCAATGATATCAAGAAGCCGGTCCTGAACCGGGTCGATCACCATTTTCGGATGCCAGTGCCGGGTCTGCTTTTTGATCAGTTGCTGGATAAGCGGCATCATGTCAGAATCCGCTGTCTCATCACCGATGCCCTCGAAATAGGTCTCTTTATCGCGCACCTCGTCACCATAGCGCAAAGTCCACAAAACGATACCCTTACCGCGTGGCTCCAGCATGACGGCGCGCTCGCGCCGCGTGATTACGAGACGAGAAATGCCAACCATATCCTGCGATTCCATCGCGTCGCGTATGACCGAGAACGCCTCCTGGCCGACCGGATCGTTCGGCGATAGATAATAGGGCGTATCCAGCCAGATCCACTCGATCGTATCACGTGGGGTAAAGGTGGAGATATCGATGGTCTTGGTACTGTCCGGCGCGACATTTTCGAGCTCATCGTCTTCCAGGATGATGTATTCGTCCTCGCCGCGCTGATAGCCCTTGACCTCGTCCTCTTGCATGACCTCTTTCCCCGTGACGGAATCGACGTAGTGGCTGACGACGCGATTCTGGGTCTCGCGATTGAGCGTGTGGAAGCGGACCTTCTCGTTCTCAGAGGTCGCGGGCATCATCTGCACCGGGCAAGTAACCAATGACAGCTTCAGATAGCCTTTCCAGTAAGGGCGGACTGACATGATTTCCTCCGATCAGCTTGCGCGGCGCGCTGGCGTTGTCGCGGCCTTCGCCTTCGCTGCAGTGGCAGGTTTAGCAGCCTTTTGGTTGGTGCCCTTGTTGGCGCTGGCAGCGGTGCGTTTCGGCTCGGCTTTGGCTCCGAGCCCAGCGCTTTCGCGCAGTGCCTGCAGCAGATCGCTGGGCTTGGAAGCAGCCGGCGCTTTCTTCTTCGGCAGCGAGCGGCCTTCGATCTTGGCCTTCACCAATTCCGCGACCGCGGCCTCGTATCGATCGTCAAAGGTGCTGGCATCGAAACTACCCTTCTTCTTCCCGATGATATGTTGCGCCAGATCGAGCATCTCCCCCTCGATCCTCAGATCCGGCAGTTCCTCGAACGCTTTCTCGGATGAGCGAACTTCGTAGTCGAAGTTCAGCGTCGAGGCGATCAGGCCCTTCCCATGCGCGCGGATCAGGACCGTGCGCATCCGGCGAAAAAGGACCGTGCGGGCGATGGCGGCGACCTTCGCCTTCTTCATCCCATCACGGAGCAGCACGAAGGCATCCTTGCCCATTCGGTCGGGAGCAAGGTAATAGGGCTTGTCGAAATAGACGTCGTCGATTTCGTTGCAGGGAATGAACGCGTCAATCTTCAGTGTCTTGTCGCTCTCGGGTATGGCGGCGACGACTTCATCGGGTTCCAGAACGATGTATTGGCCATTTTCGATCTCGTAGCCCTTGACCTGGTCGTTGCGCTGGACAGGATCGCCGGTTTCGCTATCGACGAATTCTCGCTTTACCCGGTTGCCGGTCTTTCGGTTCAGCGTGTTGAAGGCAATTCGCTCTGACGAGGAGGCGGCGGTGTAGAGCGCCACCGGACAGGATACTTCTCCGAACTTGATGAAGCCTTTCCAATTGGCTCTTGGGGCAACCATGACGCTGAACTCCTGACGCAACCTAGGCGATTCAAGTGAATCAGCGGGCAATTGTTCCGAGTCGAAACGAATCATTTTTCAACGACTTAGCCACTCGGCGTCGCCCCTTTTACGAGTCCCGGTTATGCTGCTGATTCTCATGCATCTTTGGGCGGCAGGTGCGCTTATAAAAAGCAGCAACCATAAAGGAGTCCCGCGATGACGAAACGTTATCTTGCCAACGGAAATCCCGCGGATGAACTGCTGGAACTGGAGGTCACCGTGGCGCTCGTCGGCGATTCCAACGTGACGCCGACCGAACTAGACGTCTACAAGCCTGCTGGGCGGCTGGACTACGCTTTGTCTCGTCGGGAGGTCAGAGCTGCATACGCCGACCTCGTGGCCCAAGGCTGGACCGACCCGATCCGATTTCTCTCTCCCGATGAACGCATACATTCTGGAAGTACGATCGAGCTTTGACAGCAGGAATGCGCTCCCATACGAAAACCCCGCCAGGAATGGCGGGGCTGATTACCTGTTATGGAGCGCTTAGCGATACGGCGACATGCACCGGGCACGCATACCGGCTCTCGGCACATATGTATCGTCATACGCACGATATGTGCGATATCGCTCCGAACACCATTGTACATGACTGCCCGAGCCAGCTACGGGACTGCCCGGCATCTGAACGTCGGTGAAGAGTAACTGCAGCGAGGAGTGCCGATCCAGGAAATCATAGGCCTGGTCAGCGGTCTTGGCTTCGACCACGGCATAGCCCTCGCCCGCAATCATGTCTGCGGTATCCATGAGGATCAGGGGATCGTCATCCACGACGAGCGCGATTGGGATGGCGAGCTTTTCGAATTCTGCGGTTTCCATTCGTCCCAAAGCTGCCCGATGGGCAATGGTTCCTCATGCATCTGCGGGCCATTTAGATGTCCCCGAGGGTTCACCTTCGAAGCCGAACGATCGGAAGAATTCCCTTGGGTCAAGACAACCTATTTCCCTGTTGTAATTGTGCGCTGCAGCATTACCTGAGTTAATCGGTTGGCAATCTGGCTCGCCGCTGCATTGAGGGCCTGACATGAGAACCATTTCCGACACGATCGAGCGGCTTTCCCGTTACCGGTCCAATCCCCTAGCCACTGGCAACACGCGTAGCACTCTAAAAAGTCTTCAGCGTTTCGGACGAAACCCGGGCAGGTTGACTGCCAAATTCCAAATGCCGACCGACGCTGCCGTCGCACCCGCGCTTGTGGTCGTGCTTCATGGTTGCACGCAGAGTGCCGACGGGTATGACCAGGGGTCGGGCTGGTCAAGACTGGCCGAAGACTACGGTTTCGCCGTTTTGTTCCCTGAACAATCCCCGGATAACAACGCCAATCTCTGTTTCAACTGGTTCAACGATGAGGACATTATTCGGGACCGCGGAGAAGTCTTGTCGATCCGGGAAATGGTCGCGACGATGACCACCACACACGGTGTCGATCCAAGGCGCATCTATGTAACCGGGCTCTCGGCAGGCGGCGCGATGGCGAACGCCTTGCTAGCGGCGTATCCCGAGGTCTTTGCCGGAGGCGCGATCATAGCGGGCCTGCCCTATGGCACAGCCTCGACGATCCCCGAGGCGCTTGATCGCATGCTCGGACATGGCCTTCTCCCAGGCTCGCCTTGAAACCAAGCTTCGCGAAGCGTCGGAACATGACGGGCCTTGGCCTACGGTGTCCGTCTGGCACGGATTGGCCGACAATACGGTCGTGAAAGACAACGCCGTTGCAATCGTCGACCAGTGGCGAAGCGTTCACGGTGCAACCGCCGGGGCGACCGCGTCCGAGATCGTCGACGGTCATTCTCGCAGGACCTGGAAAGATGCGCAGGGTCGCGATGTGATCGACCTTTATCTCATCGAGCGGATGGGGCACGGTACGCCCCTCGACACGGCGAGCGGCTACGGCCACCCCTTGCCTTATATGCTTGATGTGGGCATTTCCTCGACCGTGCACATCGCGCGGAACTGGGGTCTGACAGCATCGTTTGATAAGCGTACGGAAACGCGGAAATCCGAGTTGCCCTCCTCCAGAGAACGTTTGTCGGGCGCTGTTGGAATTCAGGACGTCATCCATGGGGCGCTGCGTTCGGCCGGTCTTATGAAGTGACGTTTTGCCACTCAGGCGACAATCCTCTCTGCCGCCTCCAAACTTAAATTCCGTGTCTGAACGTCCGCGACAATAGCCGCCGCGACGAGCTTTCCAAGCTCTTCGGCACTTGTGATCCCTTGAACGAACGGAAGCTTGTGCAACAGGAACGGTATCGACACACAATAGAGATTGTGGCTGAGAGGCTTCTCGAAGAGAGGCCTGAATTGCCCATCGAGGTCGATGCCGCCGGTTGCGATCGTCGCGGTGTCATCGGTTGCGGCGAAAGCCGTTGACGCTCTTGTCGTCCTCGCTTCGCGCACAACACCCTGCTCGATCAGGCTGGGAAACGGAACATCCCATGCGGACACGGCGTGCTGACCTGTCGCGTCGATGAAGGCCGCGAACTCGTACCGCTCCTTGCCGACAGTGACCGCTGCGCCGCGGGCTATGTTCTCGATATCGAGATCGTATTCCGATCCCAGCTTGAGCACAGACAGTCGACCGGCTCGATGCAGTGCCAAAAGCCGTTCGATGGACTGGTGCGGCACCGTTGCGTAGTCGTCTACGAACAGCGTTTTGAAATGCTTGTGGAAGCGTCTGAGGTCCTGGTCGTTGAAATGCGGGACGGCCCGTAGAACCGTCTCATGCATGCACAGGATCGCGTAGCGCCAGGGGACGGTCGTGCGCGTCGCCTTGTTAGCCTTTGCCTCGCCGAGATTTAGCGCGGCCCAGGTGAACGGGTCGTATGTCTCCCGTTCCGAGAAATAAGCACCAGCAACCGTCTCCACGGTCAACATGCCAAGTCCGATGCGCTCGGCATATGCCGGGTCGCTAGAGAATAGCTGAGCACGAAACAGTTCGAACATCTCGTCGAGCAGCCTGTCGGGAACAGTGTTTATCAGACTGTCCACGGCAACCTCGGTAAAGATCGAAAGCGGAGCGTATGGTATTGGGCAGAAGAAGTCCGCTTCCGGAAGAAGACCTTTTCTCGACATCATCGTGAGGTGGAAGTCTGGGCCGGATGCCGTGTGATATTGCATCGTTCCCGCGTCATCGAGCAGGAACGATCCGCGAGAGGTGGCAACAGATACCACTGCATCAATCCCGCTGAGCGACGTTCCGAGTATCCCGGCGGAAACATCCCCGATCGTATCAAGATTCTCGGCAGGCCAGGGCGACACGAAGAAGCCGGGCTTGGTCTCGGTCGTATCCGGCCAGTCATGCCCAGTGGCCATGACGACGTGGTCAAACGACTTGTGCTCGATTGTGCCGTCAGCGCTGGCAACTTCCACATCGATATCTCGCTCCCTGAGCTGGATATCCAGGACGCGGTGACTTGCCTTGACCTCGACCACATGGCCGCCAACCACGGCCTTCGCGAGCAAGCCCTCAAGTTGTGCTTGGAAGTACTCCCCGAGGACCACACGGGGATAGAATTCCCGTTCGCCAATGTTTTCCACGGCAATTCCCAGCATAGCCAGTTCGGCGGCGCTCTTGCGCCGAAGCCAATGGGCCAGGCTTTCGCAGACGGGCGGCAACTCTATAGAGGCGATATTGGCGAGCATCGCGCGGTCGTTGGCGCGAGGATGATAAGGCGTCCCCTTGCCCGGATCGGCGTTGGCCTCGTAGACGGTAATGGTTAGCGCGACATCGCTCTCCATCAGACCCTTTAGAGTGTAAATCCCGGTAGGACCCGAGCCGATAATAGCGATGTTGGTCAATTTGTTTCCATTCGCTGGACGTAGTTACAATCCGATTGCGAGACAGATAGGCCAGTGCCCGGCAATTACATCGGGCGGGGGATTGCCGCCTTGAATTAGTTTCTTTGTTGACGACGGTCGAGTTTCTCAACCGTCTTAAGGAGACAGGAACGCTTATCAGGGAAATGTTAAGTATGCGGCGTTGAGAGAAAATGACCTTGGCACAGAAGCGGGCTTCGATCTGCGCGCCCGCGACGTTGTCGCACCGCGGCCCTTACGGCGATGGGGGCGGCGACGCCACAGTGAAAGGCTTCTGCGCCAGCCCTATCACCTTTTTGTCCACAGGCTCTGCCGTTTTGCGCCAATAGCAGGAATAGCGGTCTTCACATTGTGTGTCTCGCTTCAGCCAGAATTGGATGCACTTGTGAGTTGGCGAACCCACGGATGCATGTTCAGACAGGAGAGCGCCCCTTGATAAAAATGAGCGTCTACTATCCGGCCGACGGCGGGTCGAAGTTCGATCACGACTACTACCGCACCCGCCATATGCCATTGCTCCAGGATAAGCTCGGAGATGCCTGCCTGCGCTACGAGATCGAGAAGGGCATTGAAGGCCGGGAACCTGGAAGCGGTCCTCAGTTCGTTGCGGCGTGCCACGTTTATTCACAGACGCTGGAGACGTTTCTTGAGGCATTGAACTCTCATAGCGCGGAGATTCGGGCGGACGTCGCCAACTACACGGACATCGCCCCGATTGTACAGTTCAGCGAAATAGTTGAAGCGTAGGCGGCTTACTCGCCTCAGCTGGTGAAAGACGGTGCAGGCCGATGGCTCCGGGAATATCATAGGCTCTCCAACCTCCGAGTCTAGGGCGGCCAATGCTCTTGTAAGCGCATAGCTGTACCAGCTGGGGTTGAAGGAAAGTGACCTGAGACCCACGTTCCCTCCGGTTTTCAGGAGAGTCTCGGACTTTCGTGCTGCGTTGCGCTTTCTGTCTGTGCCACGGTACACTTGACCTCCGAAAGAGGAAATTGCTGCCGCTCGCCGACTTTTGGTCACGTTGTCTCAGTAGATGGCCCGCTGCCCTACCTCCGGTTGCTGCTCAATCTCAGCGGAGCGACGGGGGCGAGACCGTCGAAGTATCTGGATGATCTGAAAAAGCTGCTCCGTTTTCGCCGCAGGCGACTCAGGAATATCGAGGATTCCCGGCCATGAGGTCGTGAACCCCTAGATATCATTGCGTTCCGGGCCCCTATTTCGTTTTGATCGAGCCCTGGGGATTCGGCCTGCTCATAAGTGCCTCAGATGCCTTCGACCAAGCTGGATCGCCGGGATAAAGGGCGGAGCGGAGATAGGCCCAAGTCAGCCGCTGAACAACTCCCAGCCTCTCGGAATCCTGGTCCTGAGACTCTGCGACGTCGTAGCCGGAGACGCCGCCGAGCGCGTGTTTCGCCCCGAACATCGTTAGAAGGATCTTTGGCCCAGGGCTGAACGTGTAGGCGTCGGCGCGCCAATCCTTTCGCAACGCGAAATGCCCGTTCTGATCAAGATCGCCGGCGACAACAAGCGCGGGAGCGGTCATTTTTGCATAGACCGTGTTGCGCAGGACTTTGTAGTGTTCCGACGCGAATGGCGCCAGATCGCTGCCGTTGCCTGGAGGTGCCAGCAAGACCCCTGCTTTCACCCGCGGATCAGGCAGGCTCCACTTTTTCCCGTCAACTGGATCGGTCACGCGCATGCCTGCGAGCATGCCAACGGTGTGGCCGCCCATTGAATGACCGACAGCCGCGACCCGATCGGTGTCAATGCGACCGGCAAGGCCCGGAACGGCAGCGACGATTTCATTCAGATGATCGAGGATGAAGTGCATGTCCTGCACACGGGACAGCCAGAACAGCGGACCTTCCGGCCCATTCGGATCGAGACCGAGCGCCTTTGAATCCTGGTGCGTGGGCTGGATAAGGACAAAGCCATGCGCGGCATAGAATTCGGCAAGCGGGTTATAGCCGCGCAACGAGGACAGATACGTCGATTGGCCGTGGCCGTGGGACAGGAGGATCACCGGCAGGTCGGCACCAGTCATCGGAACCGAGGCCTTGAGCTGCAGCTCCGTTTGGCGCCCTGGCACGGAGGAGACAATCGGGCTGACCGACATGAAGGGTGTCGGTGTACTCACCGGAATGTATTCGGCAGAATTGATGGGGTTGTTCATTGGGTTTGCTCTTTCTTCTGATCTGCTGCAAAAGCTGGGCTCAAGCGAGCGTCAGCACATGTTAGGGCGAATGACGCGGCGCAGGCAGTCATAACGCCTCGCCGATTTAGCTTGAAATGGCGGGAGCGGAGGACTTCTACGGACTGGTCTGGACCGGTACCGCTTGTCATGCGTTTCTCCTGTGCGTAGCCCGGCGCGATCAGCATCGGGCCCTGTCCGCCGGGCTAACGCGGTGCAGATGATGCCAGTCCCGAACTGGGGCTGATCACTGTTGGTTGCAGCGCATGAGAACTCTACCTGCCAGACCCTGGCTCGACATTCGCATGTCACGTCACCATTGTTGCGGATGCCGCCAATCGGTTGGCAATTGGCGCCGATCCCGATGCAGAATGCGCCAGCGGATTCGCGCTAGGCCGAACGCGAACATGGCATTCCACAGGGATTTTCGATCGCTCCCGCTGCAGAGCAGCCGGCAGGTCGTTCACACGTGGTTGGGCCGATGCCGTCCCCGCTGGGGTCCAGGATCCTGGTGCCTGCACACGAGTATTGACAATCTACAAAGTGAATAGGAGCTTTTGGCTGAATGCTGAGGAAGCGCTCGCCACCAGGCAATCTTCGCCTTAGTGGCGGCAGTGGTCGAGGAAACAGCGAATGGAGGGTAAGCGTTGTTCTGACCCCACCCTTCGCAGGCCTCCCATACCACGGACCGAAGATGCCAATGCGTGAAAGAGAAATAGCAGGGACGTGTTGCGTCGAATTGCTATGTGAGGATGGTTTGACCGGGAGTGGACGCTGAGCTATCTCTCGCCCATGCCTTTCTATCACGCCACATGGGACAGACACCTGCCCTCGATCCTTCGCAACGGGCTCGGCGGGTCTGCGCCGGATCGAAAGAACTTCGATTGCGAGGACGGTTTATATCTGGCGACGGATCCGTCGGCGGCTCTCCTGATCCTTATTGAGGCGGCCATGATCGACAGCGGGCCCTACCGCATTTCTCCGCGGGAAGCCAATGAGAGCATGCGACTTATCGTCATCGACGATTCAAGGATCGAGGCATGCCTTTGTATCCCAGATCCTAATCTTCAGCGGAAGGGGATCGCTTTCATCTACAAGGGAGTCGTGGATGTGCGCGGGATGCCTGTCATCAACATGGATACCGCCATGAAAGCCTTGCCATCGCACGTGCCGGATGTCCACGACAAGCCTTCGTAGGCGTGTTCTCAGACAGCGGTCCTGAGCTTTTCGTAGTTCCACGGCATCAGCTCGTCGAGCTGACTATTGGGGTGGCCGTTGACGATTCTGGTAAGCACGTCGGTGAGATAGCCAAGCGGTTCAGCGCCATTGAGCTTGGCGGTCTCAATGAGCGAGGCAATGGTTGCCCAGTGTTCGGCCCCTGCATCGGAGCCAGCAAACAGTGAGTTCTTGCGATTGAGGGCGATTGGCCTGATGGATCGCTCGACTGTGTTGGAGTCGATCTCGATGCGGCCGTCGTCGACGAACCGGGTCAGCCCATCCCAGCGTGATAGTGCGTACCGGATCGCCTCTGCAAGCTTCGTCTTCTGGCTGATGAAGCCAAGCTGTTCACGCAGCCAGGGAGCGAGGCTATCGGTGATCGGACGGCTTCTTTCCTGACGAGCCGTGCTGCGCTCTTCGTGCGTGCGGCCACGTATCTCGTCTTCGATCTTGTAGAGTTCGGCAATGCGTCTGAGTGCCTCGCTAGCAATGGGTGCGGGACCGGCGGCCGCCAGTTCGTAAAAGCGCCGACGAACGTGCGACCAGCAGAAAGCCAGCGATACGGTGTTCTTGGCAGCCAACGGGCGATAGCCGCTATAGCCGTCTACCTGAAGAATGCCGACGAAGCCGTCGAGATGGGCCATCGGACGCTCGGCTTTGCGATCCGGCGCGTAGACATAGACGACACCGGGCGGATCGGTTCCCTGCCAAGGCCTGTCATCTCAGGCATACGCCCAGAGCTGGCCGGTCTTGGTCTTGCCCCGTCCCGGATCAAGAACCGGGGCCGTCGTTTCGTCGGCGAAGAGCTTGGATGATGTCTTCAAAACGTCGAGCAGCCGTTGATGAACAGGCCGCAGGTGCCAGGCGGCCCGGCCGACCCAATCGGCAAGCGTCGAGCGGTCGAGATCGACCCCTTGCCGCTTGTAGATTTGCGCTTGGCGGTACAATGGCAGGTGATCGGCATACTTGGAGACCAGAACCTGGGCGACGGTTGCTTCGGTCGGAATACCGCCTTCGATCAGCCGGGAGGGAGCCGGAGCCTGAACCACGACATCCTCGCAGGCCCGGCAGGCATACTTCGGGCGGCGCACGACCAGCACACGGAACTGGGCGGGGACAATGTCGAGCTTTTCGCTGACGTCTTCGCCAATCCGATGCAGATCATGGCGGCAGTCGGGACAGGCGTGATCATCGATATCGACGACCATCTCGATGCGTGGCAGGTGAGCTGGCAATGAACCCCGGTTCGTCCGCCGTTTGGCAACACGGGCCTGGCGCTCTGGGGCAGAAGCTTCTTCTTTCGCTTCCAGACCATTCGCTTCGACCTGCTCGGCTTCTTCCAAGCCCAGAAGTAGCTGATCTTCGGGAAGCGTTTCGGCGCGGCGACCGAACCGGTGGCGCTGCAATTCCTTGATGATCTGACGCAGGCGGGCATTCTCCGCCTCGCGCGAAAGCACCATCGCTTTCAGCGCGTTCAGGTCATCCGGAAGCTCTTCCGCCCTTGTCGTCATGGGACAAGAACAGCATATTTTGCCTCGCAAAACGAGCTATTGGATGCGGCTGATTCAATTGGTCGCGGCCGCTATCCGGCCTTAACGGGGGTGCGCGTTTCGATTGGCGCATGCACGCGTTTCCAATCGAGTCCCTCGAACAAAGCCGAGAATTGCGCGGCCGTCAGATGCATCGCGCCGTCCTGCATTCGGGGCCAATGGAACTCGCCATCCTCAAGCCGCTTGGCGACCAGGCATACGCCACTGCCATCCCAGAATATCAGTTTGATGCGGTCGGTTCGCTTGGCCCGGAACACATAGATTGTGCCGGAGAACGGATCAGCACCCATCTCGGCCTTCACCAATGCGGCCAATCCCTCTGCGCCTTTGCGGAAGTCGACGGGCTTGGTGGCGATCATGACTTTCACCGCACCAGACGGGCCAATCACGACGATGCCTTCATAGCTTGGATGACCGCTGCGATGGTCGCGCTGTCCGTGCCAGATGCGATCCTGAGTAGCGCACCGTCAATCTCCAACTCGATGGCGACTGCTAGCGGCGTGCTCTTAGCCATCGTCTTTCGCCGTCTCAAAGGCATCTCTGCAGGCTTATCCATCACCGCTGGCACGAACATCGGCGTTGACGTCTGCCCCGATGGTTTCCGCGAATGCCGCCGCCAGGTGAACAACTGACCAGGCGACAAACCGTGCCGCCGCGCAACAGCACTGACCGACATCTCGCCGCTATGACTTTCGGCAACAATCTGAAGCTTCTCCTCGTCGCTCCATTCGCGGCGGCGACCTGATCCAGTGAAAACCTCAAACCGCTGCACCATCTCATCGCCTTGGTGCTAGGCGTAAACCCTGTAATCGTCATATGTCGAAGCCCCGTTCGGGCACAACATCTACGATCAAGCAGTGATCCGGAAGGTGGGAGCATAACAGCGCTTACAATGGAGGCGGAAATCAGCCTCCTAAACCGCGCGCCAGACGACAGCGATTTGAGCTGAGCTGCCGTTAGAGTAGAACTTCCACAAGACTTTCACTGAAATGACGGCCGCAACTGTCAGCCGACGTCAGATGGGCGTGCGCGCGATTTGAAGATCAGTGCAAAGAAGCGCGATCGCCGCTCTGGGCTCGCCAGTTGTGCGGCGTCACGCCCTGCCATTCCTTGAATGCACGATAGAACGAGCTCGTGTCCTGATAACCCAACAGGACTGCAACTTCATCGATACTAATTGTTGGATCTGAAAGAAGGTGCTCGCCCAACTCCTGCCGCGCGTCAGCCAGAAGCTGCCGAAACGTTGTGCCGTCCTCGGTAATGCGGCGCTGCAGGGTGCGTTCACTCGTTCCCAGGTCTCGAGCAATGCTGGAAATCTCGGGTCGGCCACTGGCGAGACTGCGCTTGAGAACGACTTTCACTTGCTCAGAAAAGGTGCTTTCGGCTTCAAGGCCACTTCGGGCGGCGGCCAGCGCGGGCGTCAGAAGCGCCAGAAATTCCCAGTTGTGTCCCGGGAATGGTCTGTCAAGGTCGTTGGACCTCATCACAAGGAGGTTCCGCGTGGCATTATACCGAATAGGACAGCCGAAGAATGCTTCGTGTTCGGCGCCCCCGGATCGAGGACGTGCGAAATCGACCCGGAGGGGCGCGATATGTTGGCCAGTCCCTTTTCGTCCAAGTTGGACAACGAATGCGAACGAGACATCGATCGACAGAGCTGGCTCGCTTTGCGTCGAGTAGGGCCATTCTTTCGATATTGTCAGTTCCCCGCCGCCTTCTGAAATGACGAATTTTTCGCACGTACTGAGCCTCTTGAAGCGGTCAATACGAGCCAATGCGTCGCGATAGTCGGCGGCATAGCAGGCCGCCAGGAATGCCGGCTGGTGACCGGACCTGTCAAAAGCCTTTACCAGCTTGATGGCGAAGTCAGGGTCATCAACGAGCTCCTCTACCGTTCTGTAGATTGCAAAAATCTGGGTCGTGGACAGCAGCGCGTGGGTATTCAAGTGTAGGTTGGCCGGAAGCCGGGCATGCCGCAGAATGGCGGCAGGCTTTACCCCCGCTTCTTCAAATGCCCGCCAGAAGGCCTGCGGCATCTTGCACCTATCGGCCGGGATTGCGCTCATCACCACCATCTCCACATCGGCATTGAGAGTTCTCTTTGGCTGATGCCAACCAGGTTCTCAGAGTCGGATTCGAAAAGCATTCAACGATATCCATACCTTGCAAGCCGTCTGGTTATCAGGCGAATGTGGGCGATCATGATCCAAGCTTCGGCTGATGC
>NZ_LMFA01000012.1 GCF_001426565.1 Rhizobium sp. Root482
TCGACGGCAACGGTGACGTTGTCGCCGGGCATTCGACGGCAACGGTGACGTTGTCGCCGGGCATGACCATTTCCGTGCCTTCCGGAAGCGACACGATGCCGGTCACGTCGGTGGTGCGGAAGTAGAACTGCGGACGGTAGTTGGTGAAGAACGGCGTATGACGGCCACCCTCTTCCTTCGTCAGGATATAGGCTTCAGCCATGAACTTCTTGTGCGGCTTGACCGAACCCGGCTTGCACAGGATCTGGCCACGCTCGACGCCGTCACGGGTGACGCCGCGAACCAGCGCACCGATATTGTCGCCGGCCTGGCCCTGATCGAGCAGCTTGCGGAACATTTCGACGCCGGTCACCGTGGTCTTGGACGTGTCGCGGATGCCGACGATCTCGACTTCCTCGCCAACCTTGACGATGCCGCGCTCGACGCGACCGGTGACGACCGTGCCRCGGCCCGAGATCGAGAACACGTCTTCGATCGGCATCAGGAAGGGCTGGTCGATCGGACGCTCGGGCGTCGGGATATAGGCGTCGACAGCGGCCATCAGTTCGCGGATCGCGTCTTCGCCGATCTTCTTGTCCGAATCTTCAAGCGCGGCCAGRGCCGAACCCTTGATGATCGGAATGTCGTCGCCGGGGAAGTCGTACATCGACAGGAGTTCGCGCACTTCCAGCTCGACGAGCTCGAGAAGTTCKGCGTCATCSACCTGGTCGACCTTGTTGAGGAASACGACGATGGCGGGAACGCCGACCTGACGGGCGAGCAGGATGTGCTCGCGGGTCTGCGGCATCGGGCCGTCGGCAGCCGAGCAYACCAGGATCGCGCCGTCCATCTGGGCGGCACCGGTGATCATGTTCTTGACRTAGTCGGCGTGGCCGGGGCAGTCGACGTGGGCATAGTGGCGGTTCGGCGTCTCATATTCGACGTGCGCCGTCGAAATGGTGATGCCGCGGGCCTTTTCTTCCGGCGCAGCGTCGATCTGGTCATAGGCCTTGAACTCGCCGAAATACTTCGTGATCGCAGCCGTCAGCGACGTCTTGCCATGGTCGACGTGCCCGATCGTGCCGATGTTTACATGCGGCTTGTTGCGTTCAAATTTGCTCTTTGCCATTCGTGATCGCAGCCGTCAGCGACGTCTTGCCATGGTCGACGTGCCCGATCGTGCCGATGTTTACATGCGGCTTGTTGCGTTCAAATTTGCTCTTTGCCATGGGTCAAGTTTCCTGTGATCAATGAGAATGGACCATCCGGCGGCGCCGGTTTGGGGAGGCGTTTAAGGCTTTCGGGAGGATTGCGCAAGACCTAATTGCTTTGAACATCCCGCCCGGCTTCCATCGCGCTTAAGGCTTATATAGGCAGGGTCTCGAATACATCCAACACGCAGCGTGTCAAAGCGGGATAGACTGCAAATCATCGGCTTGAAGACGGGCGTTGAAGCAAAGCATGAATTGACGGGATGGAGCGGATCGCTTTGCTGGAGCGGGTAGCGGGAATCGAACCCGCGTATTCAGCTTGGAAGGCTGCTGCTCTACCATTGAGCTATACCCGCGGGTCATGATCCGTGCAACGGAATGGTGGAGGGAGTTGGATTTGAACCAACGTAGGCTGAGCCAACGGATTTACAGTCCGTCCCCTTTAACCACTCGGGCATCCCTCCAGTATTCCGTCGGGATCAAGCGACCAGGCATTTCAAATCAGAGCGGTCTGTGCCGGAGCAAGTCCCCTTCGATCTGCGCCGGGTATATGACGGCCCCGTTTCCTCCTGTCAACACGACCTCTCAGAAAAAGTTGCGAAATCCGGCATAAACATCGCCGGCACCCATTTTCGCGAAAAACGTTTCCACGCAGGCGCCTTCCCCAGTATAAGACCGGCATGAGCAAAGATGATACCGGCGACAGACAAGCCAAAGACACCCATTACGCCACGCTGCGCCGCGCCCACCGCGATGCCCGGCGCGAACGCGGCGAGATCCCGACACCCGTCCAGGACAAGCGCAAAAAAAGTGCTTCCTCCGACTGGAAGCCACAGCAACTGGCGCCCGACCAGGTGCTGCTCTATGGCATCCATACAGTGCGCGCGGCGCTGGACAACCCCGAGCGCAGGATCACCAAGCTGTCGGTGACGCAGAATGCGCTGGTGCGGCTCGAGACCGGGCCGATCGAAGCGCTCGGATTTCCCGTCGAGATCGTCACGCCGCAGGACCTCGACAAGATCCTCGGACCGGACGCCATCCATCAGGGCGCCATGCTCGAAACAGCCCCCCTGCCCGTGCGCCGGCTTTCGGCGCTGAAGGATAGCCCGCTGATCCTGGTGCTCGACCAGGTGACGGATCCGCACAATGTCGGTGCCATCATGCGCTCGGCCGTCGCCTTCGACGCCGGTGCGGTGATCACCACCCAGAGGCATAGCCCGACCGAATCGGGCGTCATGGCCAAATCCGCCTCCGGCGCCCTGGAACTGATCCCCTATATCCAGATCACCAATCTGGCCGATGCTCTGGAAGAACTGCACCGGCTCGGCTTCGTCTCGATCGGGCTCGATTCGGAAGGTCCGGCGCCGCTCGAACAGTCGCTTTCCGGCGAAAGGCTGGCGCTGGTGCTCGGCGCGGAGGGCAAGGGTCTTCGGCAGAAGACCCGCCAGACCGTCCAGGCACTTGCGCGGCTCGACATGCCCGGCGCCATCAAGTCGCTCAACGTCTCCAATGCGGCCGCCATCGCCATGTATGCGGCACGCGCGCATCTGGCAAAGGCCTGAGTTTAGTTAGGTCGAGGCTGGACTGAGCGACAGGCGCGCTTCCGGACAGCCGTCCTTGAGCTTTTTCCATGTGGTGACATTGAGGTCCATCTCGCAGCGCGCAAGATAGGCGGCATCGCCAATGCGGATACAGACCGTCTGGCCGAGTTCACGCCTGGAACCGTCCTTCGTCCTGCAGGTACAGGCGGCATGCGGCGACGCGGCAGAGGATATGGCCGGAAAAGGTCCGGCCGCGACAAGCGCCATCATCAGTGCTGCTGGAGCGGGCTTCATCAGGATATCATAATATAAATGGGGCACGCATCCAAGACATGGATGCGCGCCTCACCCGGCCGGTGCATCAGGCTTTCTTCAGGAATTCCGTGCGCAACACCAGGCCCTTGATCTTGGCATGACGGCATTCGACCTCGTCCGGATCGCCGGTCAGGCGAATGCCCTTGATCATTGTACCTCGCTTCAGCGTTTCGGAGGTGCCCTTGACCTTGAGGTCCTTGATCAAGGTGACATTATCGCCCTCGACGAGGATCGTTCCGTTGCTGTCCTTGACGTCCATTTCAATCTCCTTCGCCTGCCGCCCGATTGCGCGGTCCTGAGGGACGCTCTAGGATTTTTACCGTGAAAGGTCCAGCACGGTATCGCCTCTTCGAGCCGGCAGGACAGGTCCCGTCTCCGCCGGCTGCCCACATCAGGCGGCGGCGGCAAATTCCGCCCGGTTGGCGATCGACTGCTCGGCATCGAGGATCGCCGCCTGCTTGGCATCGGCGCCGAGCGCCAGGCCTTCCGCCCGGATGAACTCGATATCGGTAATGCCGATGAAGCCGAGAACCGTGGCCAGGTAGGTTTCCTGATGGTCCATGGCGCTGATCGGCGAGCCCTTGGAATAATGACCGCCGCGCGTGGAGGCGATGATGATTTTCTTGCCTTTCGCTAGGCCATCGACGCCGTTTTCCGTATAACGGAAGGTCTTGCCGGCAACGAGGATGCGGTCGATCCAGGTCTTCAACTGCGTCGGGATGGCAAAATTATACATCGGCGCGCCGATGACGACGATGTCGGCGGCCAGGAATTCTTCAAGCGCAGCGCGGCCGGCATCCAGTTCGGCGGCAAGTGACGCGTCGAGGGTTTCAGGACCAGTAGCGGCCGCCGCCAGATGCGCGCCGCTCAGATGCGCCAGCGGGGCGGCGACGAGATCGCGATAGGTCAGTTGGGCGTCTGCCCGCTGGGCGGTGAGGCGGGCGGCGATGGAGGCGGTCAGGCCGCGGGAAACGGAATGTTCGCCGAGGATGCCGGAATCGATATGGAGAATGTTCATGATCTGCACCTTGTGAGGGATGTTGCGGTGCTTCAGATATGATATGAGAACGATGAAGCGATAAGACAGCTCTTTTCCAACAGAACGTTTCCAGATGGAAACGATTGAAGTTCGGTCGCAGCGGAGGCAGATGATGCAGGACCTGAACGATCTCGCCCTTTTTGCCGCCGTCGTGAAGCACAACGGCTTTTCGAGCGCGGCGCGGGCGCTCGGCATACCGAAATCGAAACTCAGCAAGCATGTCGCCCGGCTCGAACAGCAGCTCGATGTCAGGCTTCTCGAACGCTCGACCCGCAAATTGCGAGTGACGGAGATCGGCGAGGCCTTCTACGAGCGCTGCGAGGCGATCCTCTCCGGTGTCGAGGCCGCCGAGGCGGTGGTGGCGGCGGCCAAGAGCGCGCCGGGCGGGATTGTCCGGCTCGCCTGCCCGATCGGCTTCACGCCGATGCTTGCCGATATCCTGCCGGCCTTTCACAAGCGGTATCCCGGCGTTCGGCTTCTCGTGACGACGACCAACCGGCGCATCGATCTGGTCGAGGAACGCATCGACATCGCGCTTCGCGCCCGCGAACACCTGGATACCGACCAGCACCTGATCGTCCACAAGCTTGGTCAGGCGCGACGCTTCCTTGCCGCAAGCCCTGCCCTTGCCGCCCGTCTCGGACCGGTGTCGATCGACACGCTCGGCACGGCTCCAACGCTGTCGATGAACGAAGTCCATGCAACCGACAGCTGGCAACTCAACCACATCGACGGAACCAGGCGCGCCGTTTCCCATGCGCCGGTGATCGGTTGCAGCGATTTCGGCATTCTGGAGCGCGCCGCGATCGAAGGCGTCGGCATTGCGCTTCTGCCGAGCCACTTCTGTGCAAGGGCCTTCCGGACTGGCGTGCTGGTGCCGATCCTGCCGGAATGGTCGTCGAACGACGATATCGTGCATCTGGTCTTCACCTCGCGCCGCGGTATCCTGCCGGCGGTTCGTGCGCTGATCGATCATATCGCCGCAACGCTGCCTGGGGCCATTTCGCGCTGTTCCGAGATCGATCCGCCTCCGGCAAGGGTCGATGCACCCGCACCGACCGAACAATCGCCACATCCGTTTGCAATCCTGGCGTCATGAAGAAGCCTTTCACATTCTCGGCCGGCGGGGCAGCGCTCGGCATGGCCGTCGGCCTCGGTGCCGGCGCCCTGATCGGCACGGTCGCTTTCGACAATGCCGCGATCGGCATTGCTGTCGGCATCGCCCTTGGCGCGGCCCTGGGCGGCTTCCTTGCGCCGCGCAAGGATCGCTAACGCCCGCATTCGCGTTGGAGCCCCCGGGCGCGATGCGTCTTGCAAGTCCGGGAAACGCCTATTGGCGCCCCGCCGAAGATCGATCCCAACCCGTTTCCTCGCCTGATTTTACCTTGCAGCGATTCCGATCTAAGGATCAGGACTGAAGGTCCTCGCAAAAATCGGAGAGAACAGGGAATGACACGGGAGCGTCGGCGAAACCTCATCAGACAACGGAGAACCGCCATCGGCGTCGGCATCGCGGCGGCGATTTCGTTTCTTGCGGGGCTGACCGATGCGATCGGCCTGCTTTCGGCGGGCAGCTTCGTTTCCTTCATGAGCGGCAACACCACGCGAGCCGCCGTGGCGCTGGCCGACGGCCTGTGGGCGGATGCATCGATCCTGCTTTCGGCGCTGGGAATTTTCGTCGTCGGAAACATCCTTGGCGTCGTCATCGCGCATGGTGCCAGGCGCCGGACCTTCACGATCCTCGTTGCCGTCTCGATGCTGCTCGGAAGTGCGGCAATGATGACCGCCTTCAATTTTCCGCTGGCGCAGTTCTATCTCGCTGTGGCTGCCATGGGACTGGTCAATGCCGCCGTCGAACATATCGAGGGACTTCCGATCGGCCTGACCTATGTCACCGGTGCATTGTCGCGGTTCGGGCGCGGCATCGGCCACTGGATTATGGGCGACCGCCGTTCTGACTGGGCGGTGCAGCTCGTACCCTGGTGCGGCATGCTTGCCGGAGCGACCTGCGGCGCCTTGCTGGAAAGGGCCTTCGATGCCCGGGCCTTCTGGTTTGCCTGCCTGCTGTCGGCCGCCCTCGCGCTCACCGTCTTCTTCGTGCCGCCGCGCCTCCAGAAGCGGATGACACGCCGTCTCCATCTCCATGCCAACCGTATCGGGCGCTCCAGCACCGCCCGCTAGCGGAGCGCGCCATCCTCAAAGCGGAAACCGGCGACGATCCGTCCGCGTCGGCCTCACCGTCCCTTGATGGCCATGATGGATTTCGGCCAGCCGAGCACCCGCTCCACATGCACCTCCGCCCCCGGGAAAAAAGCTTTTATCTGTGAGGGAATCAGCAAGTTCCAATCGGGGGCGGTTCCCTTGGGGAGAAGCTTTGCCGATAGGCGCAGCAGTGGGATCAGCACGGGCCGCGGCAGGACCCCGAGCGGAAGAGGCAGCCATGAATGGCTTTCGATCAGAAAATAGCGATGCGGCGTCTGTACATAATAGTTCCTGGCGACGCGCTGGACTTCCCTGGCGAATGCCTCCTGCGCCCGCAAGGCGTCGGCCTTGAAGATC
This sequence comes from Rhizobium sp. Root482, assembly GCF_001426565.1. Lineage (GTDB taxonomy): Bacteria > Pseudomonadota > Alphaproteobacteria > Rhizobiales > Rhizobiaceae > Pararhizobium. The sequence goes on from NZ_LMFA01000012.1 coordinate 6,645, forward strand.
GATGTCGACCTAGTGGCGATGGCAAGCTCTTTTGGTCCCGTTACATGCTCGATCACGCTGGAACAGAAGACGAAATCGAACTGCTTGTCGGCGAAAGGAAGATGATTGGTGCCGTCGGCCAGCATGGTCTTGTAGCCGAAGCGTGCGGCGGCAATCCGGAGGTCGTCGGAAGAGTAATCGCAGACCGTTATGTTCCGGTGATCCGGAAAGACCCGCGAAATATGTTCGCCCGTGCCGCCGCCCAGATCAAGGATAGCGCTGTCCAGGGGAATATCGATCTTCGAACGAAGAAACCGCGCCCGCTTCAGGCGTGAATTCTGCCCCAGACGCTTCATGATGGATTTCAACATCATTCTCTCCAATCAATTATCAGCAATATATTCGGGCGTGGTAATAGCCGCCCCTAAAATCATGCGCGGGCACCGCCATGGTCCTGCCCATGCTCGCCCGGAAAAACATTTGGGCTCGTGCCGATCGTGGCCAATAACAATTGCTGTCACGACGTTCGTCGAGGACGTGCAAGAGCGGAATGTTCTGGCTGCCGGTCCGAGCAAACGTCCGATCGAAAAGATCACGCCAGCTCGATAAATCTAAAATTGCGTATTCTGAAATAAGCCAATGAAAATATGGTGCCCCCAGCACGACTCGAACGCGCGACCCCCTGATTACAAATCAGGTGCTCTACCAACTGAGCTATAAGGGCATCATGGTCCGGGAGTTACCAGATTTCTGCACCGTGTAAAGCGAAAATGAGATGCACATGCTTTTTTCGAGTGCGTCCGGGCGGGCGGCATGCCAGAAATGGGGTCACCGAACGGCGCCCGCCGCATCGACGATCGAATCCGGACGTTCTCATGGCCTGCAGCTTTTCCTCGCTTTCCGTCATCGCATCCGAAGCCCCGGAGGCACAGGCCGCGGCCCGCGAATTGATCGCCCTGTATGGAAACGAGGATTTCGACAACGCGGATGTGATCGTCGCGCTCGGCGGCGACGGCTTTATGTTGCAGACCCTGCACAGGACGATGAATTCGGGCAAGCGGGTCTATGGCATGAATCGCGGCTCGATCGGCTTCCTGATGAACAGGTTCAGCGTCGAAAACCTGCATGAGCGGATCGCGGCGGCGGTCGAAAATGCCTTTCATCCCCTGGAAATGCAGACGATCGACCAGGAAGGCGGAGAATTCCGGGCGCTTGCGATCAACGAAGTCTATCTCTTCCGTCAATCCTACCAGGCAGCCAAGCTGCGGGTGGTCGTCGATGACCGGGTGCGGCTCGAGGAACTGATCTGCGACGGGGTGCTGCTATCGACGCCGGCGGGATCGACCGCCTATAATCTCTCCGCCCATGGCCCGATCCTGCCGCTCGAGGCGCCGCTATTAGCGCTGACGCCGGTCAGTCCCTTCCGGCCGCGACGGTGGCGGGGCGCGCTCCTGCCCAACAGGGTGACGGTCGATATCGATATCCTCGAAGCAGACAAGCGCCCGGTCAATGCCGTCGCGGATCATGTGGAGGTCAAATCGGTGGTCAAGGTGCGGATCGCCCAGTCGGAAAACATCACCGCCCATATCCTTTCGGATCCGGATTATTCCTGGTCGGACCGCATCCTTGCCGAACAGTTCTCGAACTGAAAGCGCGGCGGCGGCGCGCTGCCTCCGAAGAATCGATCTTTCCCGAAATTTGTGCCAGACTTCCATCATCCCGGGATCGCGACAGGCGCGCCGGACATTCGGTTTCAAACGGGCTTACCCAAGGCGTAAACAATGTTCCAGGCCGGCCATTTCTTCACGAGCCCGATGTGCCCCCGCGCCGCCGTAGGCGCGACGTCGGCAAGGCGCAGAGGGCTTGCCCTGGCCTATGCCTTCTGTGTTCTGTCGATCGGCGCCATCGGTGCGCGGGCCGAGGAAAGCCCGTTGATGCCCGACAACATCATTTTCGTGACCAGTACGGGCTATTGGGAAGAAAGCGCCGATCCGCTCGAGGCGACCGATAAAAACACTGCCGCCCCCACCGACATCGCCGGGCAAGCGGCATCTGTCCAGCGCGGCTATTACAAGCTCGTCGCCGTGCGCCAGCCGGAAGGCAACACCCATATCTTCCTGCAGCAGATCGCCACCGGGGATGCCGGCCCGACCGTCGTCTCATCGGCGGAACTGGATGAATTTTCCGGAATGAAGGCCTATGTCACCGATATCAGGCCGGAAACCTCCGATGGCGTCGCGCGCCAGCCGGGATTGTTTGCGACCGTCTATCTGAAGACCGACCCGAAGGCGCTCGAGCCGGAAACCTGGACCGTGCTGATCGACGATATCGGCGACATCAAGGTGGAGCGCGAGACCAACTGAGCGTGATGGCAGTCAGTGTGGAACCGGGCGTCATCTAGCGCCCGGCGTCCCTTTACCGCGGTTGATGCGCCTCAGGAGAGATCGTCGACTACCGCATCGGCGCCGCCGTTGACGCGGTGGGCCAGCGCCGCCTCCATGAACTCGTTGAGCTCTCCGTCCAGCACATCCGAAGGTGCCGTGCTTTCGACGCCGGTGCGCAGGTCCTTGACCAGCTGGTAGGGCTGCAGAACGTAGGAGCGAATCTGGTGGCCCCAGCCGATCTCGGTCTTCGAGGCGGCTTCGGCATTGGCAGCCTCCTCCCGCTTCTTCAATTCCGATTCGTAAAGGCGCGCGCGCAGCATATCCCAGGCCTTGGCCTTGTTCTTGTGCTGCGAACGTTCCTGCTGGCACTGCACGACGATGCCGGACGGCATATGGGTGATGCGCACCGCCGAATCGGTAGTGTTGACGTGCTGGCCGCCGGCGCCCGACGAGCGATAGGTATCGATCCGGCAATCGCTTTCGTTGATATCGACCTGGATCGAATCATCGACGACCGGATAGACCCAGATCGAGGAAAACGAGGTGTGGCGCCGCGCATTGCTGTCGAAGGGCGAAATCCGCACCAGACGGTGAACGCCCGATTCGGTCTTCAGCCAGCCATAGGCATTGTGTCCCTTGACAAGCAGGGTGGCCGACTTGATGCCCGCCTCTTCGCCGTCATGGACTTCCATGAGTTCGACCTTGTAGCCCTGGCGTTCCGCCCAGCGGGTGTACATGCGCAGAAGGATATTGGCCCAGTCCTGGCTTTCGGTGCCACCGGCGCCGGAATGCACTTCCAGATAGGTGTCGTTGCCGTCGGCCTCGCCGGACAGCATGGCTTCCACCTGCCGGCGCGCCGCCTCCGCGCGCAGCCCGCGCAAGGCTTCTTCCGCCTCCTTGACGATCTCGGCGTCGCCCTCTTCCTCGCCAAGTTCGATCAGATCGACGGCATCGCGGATTTGCTGCTCGAAAGCCCGCACGCTACTGATGCCGTCATCGAGCTGCTGGCGCTCGCGCATCAGCTTCTGGGCTTCGGCCGCATCGTTCCAGAGGTTCGGATCCTCCGACTTGTTGTTCAACCAGTCCAGTCGTCTTACCGCCTGATCCCAGTCAAAGATGCCTCCTCAGCAGGCTTATGGCCTGCTTGATTTCGTCGACGATGTTCTCGATTTCGGTCCGCATGATCCTGCTTCTCAAGTTTTTGGAAAATGTGCGCCGTCAATAGCGATGCCCGTCGCGCCTGTAAAGGACGACGGGCATCGAGGCGATTTGATACAGACTAGAACAGGCCGCTGGCGCCGCGGTTGATGGCGTCGCTTGCCTGCGGCGAGGCCTTCAATATCTCCTCCGGCGGGACATATTGATCCATTCCGCCAATCACCGAGAAGGTGTCGGCCGGACCGGTGCCGGGCTTGAAAGCTTCGATGATGGTATCCGGATCGCCCTCGGCAGCGGCCATGCCGGTCTTGCGGTTGACCGGAACCAGGCTCATGCCTTCGGGCACCACGAATTTCACCGGGCGCGTTCCCTTGAGAGCGGCCTGCATGAAATCGTTGAACACCGGCGCGGCAAGGCCGCCGCCCGTGCCGCCGCGACCAAGCGGTGCAGGGTCGTCGAAGCCGAGATAGAGGCCGGCAACCAGATCGGCCGTATAGCCGACGAACCAGGCGTCCTTTTCGTCATTGGTGGTGCCGGTCTTGCCGGCCACCGGGCGGTCGAGCTTGATCTTGCCTCCGGCCGTGCCGCGGGTGACCACGCCCTCCATCATGGACGTGATCTGATAGGCCGTCATCGGATCGAGCACCTGCTCGCGATTATCGACAAGGACAGGTTCTTCCTGGTCGCTCCAGTCGGCGGCGTTGCAATTGTCGCAGGTGCGTTCCTCGTGGCGCAGGATGGTCTTGCCGTAGCGGTCCTGGATCCGGTCGATCAATGTCGGCTTGATCTGCTTGCCGCCGTTGGCCAGAACGGAATAGGCCGAAACCATGCGCAGAACCGTGGTTTCGCCGGAGCCGAGCGACATGGCAAGAACCGGAAGCATCTTGTCGTAGATGCCGAAACGTTCGGCATATTCTGCAACGAGGTTCATGCCCATGTCGTTGGCAAGACGCACCGTCATCAGGTTGCGTGATTTTTCGATGCCGAGACGAAGCGTCGAGGGACCGGCGGAGCCGCCGCCGTAATTCTGCGGCCGCCAGACCTGCCCGCCCGTCACCAGTTCGAAAGGCGCATCGAGAATGACCGAAGCCGGCGTATAGCCGTTGTCGAGCGCGGCAGCATAGACGAAGGGCTTGAACGACGAGCCCGGCTGGCGCATTGCCTGGGTGGCGCGGTTGAACTCCGATTGCGCATAGGAAAAGCCGCCGACCATGGCGAGCACGCGGCCGGAATGCGGGTCCATGGCGATGAGGCCGCCCTGGACTTTCGGCGGCTGGCGCAGCCGGTATTCGCCGTCCTCATCCGTCGCCTCGACATAGACGACATCGCCCGGGCCGAACACGCCTTCCGGCGATTTTGCCGTCTTGCGGTCCTTCGTCGAGGAGCGATAGGCCCATTGCATGTTCTTGGCGGTGATATGCCCGGTCAGGCGATCCTCGCCGATCTTTCCACCATTGATCTTTTCCGGCTGGATGCCGATATCGGCACCGCGCTGATCGACGGAAAGCACGACCGCAAGCTTCCATTCCGGCACATCGGAAAGCGCGTCCAGCTTGCCGAGCGGCAAGCCCCAGTCGCCACCGATCTCGATCGTCTTCAACGGTCCGTGGAAGCCGCGGCGCTCGTCATAATTGACCAATGCATTCTGCAGCGCCCTGCGGGCCTCGACCTGCAATCTCGGATCAAGCGAGGTGCGCACCGAAAGGCCGCCCTCGTACAGCGCGTTGTCGCCATATCGCTGGATGATCTGGCGGCGCACTTCCTCGGCAAAATAATCGGAGGCGAACAGATGCGAGCCACCGCGCCGGACGTTGACGCCCAGCGGCTGTTTCTTGGCTTCTTCGCCGTCGCTCTTGGTGACATAGCCGTTCTCGACCATGCGGTCGATCACCCAGTTACGGCGCTCGATCGCGGCCTCCACCTTGCGGAAGGGATGGTAATTGGCCGGCCCTTTCGGCAGGGCGGCGAGATAGGCCGTCTCGGCGATCGTCAGTTCGGTCACCGACTTGTCGAAATAGGTGAGCGCGGCGCCTGCAATGCCGTAGGAATTCAGGCCGAAGAAAATCTCGTTGAGATAGAGTTCGAGAATCCGATCCTTGGTATAGGCCTGCTCGATGCGAAAGGAGAGGATCGCTTCCTTGACCTTGCGGTCGATGGTCTGGTCGGCGGTGAGAAGGAAGTTCTTGGCAACCTGCTGGGTGATGGTGGAGGCGCCGACCGGGCGGCGGTCCGAGCCGAAATTCTGGATGTTGACGACGACCGCGCGGGCAAGGCCGGTGATGTCGATACCCGGATGCTGGTAGAAATTCTTGTCTTCGGCGGAAATGAAGGCGGCCTTCACCCGGTCAGGAATGGCCTGGATCGGCAGATAGAGGCGGCGTTCGCGCGCATATTCGGCCATCAGCGCGCCGTTACCGGCATGCACGCGCGTCGTCACCGGCGGCGCATAGCTGTTGAGCACCTCGTAGTCAGGCAGGTCCCTGGTGACATGGCCAAGGTAGAGAGCGGCCGCTGCGGCCACGCCGAGCATCAGAAAAACGCCGATACCGAAAAAATATCCAATCAGTCTGATCATCAGTCAGATACCGCACCCTAGTTGTCGTTTATCCGCGCCGAGCGCTTCAGTCCGTCAGGGCGTAACCCGCGCCTCGTCCGAATGCAATCACGCCAAACGAATTAAACCCGTGAAAGAAATCACGGATATCCGCTTCACCAAGGCTCCGGATAGCGACCGGATTGTGAGCAAAATAGGGCCTGCGCCGCGTTAAGAGCACTGCCTCCCGCAAAAACGATATCGCTGTTACCGCAGCGACACAAATCACATCGGGCGTGATCGCCGCCGAACGCCGCCAGGTCGCGACGGAGGAGCGATTCAGCCACCATTGGCAACCGCCGCACCGCGATAATTGCGCACCGCGGTCGCGATGAGGCCCGCCACCTTCTTGCGCCAGACAGGATCGAGCAGCAGTTTCTCGTCCTCACGGTTCGACAGGAAGCCAAGCTCCAGAAGAACCGAGGGAACATCCGGCGCCTGCAGCACGCGGAAGCCCGCATGACGATGCGGGTTGTTGATGAGGTTGATCTTGCCCTCGAAGGAGGACACCACCGAGCGCGCCAGATTGACAGAGAAGGCCTGTGTTTCGCGCCGCGTCAGGTCGATGAGAATATCGGCAACGGCCGCCGGCTCGCTCTGCAGGGCAATGCCGGCAATCTCGTCCGAGAGGTTTTCGCGTTCGGCCAGATTGGCGGCGAGATGATCGGAGGCCTTGTCGGAGATCGTGTAGACGGTGGCGCCGCGAATATCGCGCTGCCTCAGCGTATCGGCATGGATGGAAATGAAAAGGTTGGCGCCGCGCTGGCGGGCGATCTGCACCCGTTCCGGCAGCGACAGGAATTCATCCTTTTCTCGGGTCATGAATGCTTCGACGCCCGCTTGCTCATTGAGCGTTTCGGCCAGTTCGCCGGCAAAGGCGAGCGTCACGATCTTTTCCTCGGTCTTCGTCTCGGCGCCGATGGCGCCGGTATCGATGCCGCCATGGCCGGCATCGACGGCAACCACGAAAGCCCCCGGAGCCGGCGGTTCGGCCAGCCGCCCGGTCTTGGTGGTGGTGACGGAGCCGGTCCATTTCTGCTCCTCCACGAGGCTGGCGAAACGTTCGTCGGTGACCCGCTCCGTATCGAGAACGAGGCGGTACCCCCGCCCCTCCTCGTCACTCCTGACCTCGGCAACAGTGATCGCCACCGGCTTTTTCGCCGTCAGCACGATGCGGGCGCTGTCCGCCCCCATGGCACCGTAGCGGATTTCGGAGAACAGACCGCGCGCCTCGAGATCTTCGGGCTTCAACCCGAAGGATGTTTCCGGCAGATCGACGATGACCCGCACCGGATTGGCAACATAATGGACGAAGAACTCCGGCTTGCGGTCGAAATCGATGACCACGCGGGTGCGGGCATCGTCTCCCGCAACGCGGGCGCCATAGGCGAGCAGTGGTGCCTCCGCCTGCACGCCCGGCGCGAAGGCGAGGACGAACAGAACAAGCAGGCAGCGCCGCAGGATGGCAGAGAACAGCAAATCCGTTTCCTTGTCATTGGCGTCCGATCCGAACGCCGGCCGAAACATGAGCGTCAACCTTGCCCGTCCATGGTTAACCGAAGCTTGCGACGTGCCGGCCGCCTCAGCGAGGAAACCGACAAAATCCCGGCCAGACATGCGGCGGGCCAAGGCTTGCCCAGTACATACCCCGGCAACCGAATCAATCAATATTATGACGGTTCCGGCTTTTCCCTTGCCATTGTGGCATAGAAAACATAAAAGCGTCGCAGGGGAGAAAGTGTTGACGGGATAGAATCGACGACCGGCAGCCCAAGGGTTTCAAAGCCCTGGCGCCAGGGCGTGATCGGCACGGGTAAAACCGCTTCAACGCAGATCACGCCTTGCAAAGGCAGTCGTGCTTCATCCGCCGTCGCCCCACTTTTTCCCTCGCATGTTGAATCGAAATTCCGGCGGTGGCCGGAGCGTTTATGGTGACGATCACCGAAGGCCCGTGACCGGGCACATTCATCGGGCCTTCAGGGCCCAGTTACATTGGCATTCTTGTTTGGTCATCGACGTGTCTCAGCAGTATCGGTCAGAAGTAAACAGGCCCCGGAACGAAATCGTTCCGGCTGCCGTCTGGCTGCTGGACCTTCTCCCCGACCTTTCGGGAATATTCACATCCGGCGAAAAACCTGAACTGTATGGAACGTCTCCTCTGGGGCGCGTCTTTCCTGCCGTTTCACAGGTGCGCCGAGGAGCACCACCTACATGGCAGAGAAAATGCTTATCGATGCGTCTCACGCTGAAGAGACGCGCGTCGTTGTCGTACGCGGAAACCGCATAGAAGAATTCGACTTCGAATCCGAACACAAGAAGCAAATCCGCGGCAATATCTATCTCGCGAAGGTCACGCGCGTCGAGCCGTCGCTGCAGGCAGCCTTCGTCGATTACGGCGGCAATCGCCATGGCTTTCTGGCCTTCGCCGAAATCCACCCCGACTACTACCAGATCCCGCTTGCCGATCGTCAGGCCCTGCTCAAGCAGGAAGCCGAGGACGCGCGCCGCGACGACGAATATGAGCATGTCGAGACAGGCACCGATCTTGGTTCCGATCAGAGCGAAGAAACGGTAGAGACCGCTGCGGAAACGCCGGCAGCGGAAGCATCGGTAGCGGAAGCCACTGCTCCGGTGGAGGCTGCGGCCGAAGAAAAGCCGAAGGCCAAGCGCCCGCGCCGCACCAAGAAGGCCGCCGCTGCTGTAGAGGCGGAAGCGCCCGCCCCGGAAACCTCCGATGCCTCCGGCGACGAGGCCGAAACCGGACCGAACGGCGAAATGGCCGCGATGGTCGATACCGACAGCATTTCGGAAGAGACCAGCGGCCGCCGGCACGGCAATAACGACGACGATGATGACGACAATCATCACGAGGAAAAGGAAGTCATCGAATCCGTCGGCGCCGAAGACGCCATGGAGGAAGTGCCGGACCGCCAGGCCAACCGACGCCCCCGCAAGCAGTATCGCATCCAGGAAGTCATCAAGCGCCGGCAGATCCTGCTGGTTCAGGTGGCCAAGGAAGAGCGCGGCAACAAGGGCGCGGCGCTCACCACCTATCTGTCGCTTGCCGGACGCTACTCGGTGCTGATGCCGAACACGGCACGCGGCGGCGGCATTTCCCGCAAGATCACCAATCTGCCGGACCGCAAGCGCCTGAAGGAAATCGCCCGGGCGCTCGAAGTGCCGCAGGGCATGGGCGTCATCCTGCGCACCGCCGGTGCCAACCGCACCAAGGTCGAGGTCAAGCGCGACTTCGAATATCTGATGCGCCTGTGGGAAAATGTTCGCACGCTGACCTTGTCTTCGACCGCGCCTTGCCTGGTTTATGAGGAGGGCAGCCTGATCAAGCGATCGATCCGCGATCTCTACAACAAGGATATCAGCGAGATCATCGTCGCCGGCGAGGAAGGCTACAAGGAAGCCAAGGGCTTTATGAAGATGCTGATGCCGAGCCACGCCAAGGTGGTTCAGCCTTATCGCGACGTGCATCCGATCTTCTCGCGCTCGGGCATCGAAGCCCAGCTCGACCGCATGCTCGTGCCGCAGGTGACACTGAAGTCCGGCGGCTACATCATCATCAACCAGACCGAGGCGCTGGTCGCCATTGACGTCAATTCCGGCCGTTCGACCCGCGAGCATTCGATCGAGGACACCGCTCTTCAGACAAACCTGGAAGCCGCCGAGGAAGTTGCACGCCAGCTGCGCCTGCGCGACCTTGCCGGCCTCGTCGTCGTCGACTTCATCGACATGGAAGAAAAGCGCAACAATCGCGCTGTCGAAAAGCGTCTGAAAGACCACCTGAAAAATGACCGCGCCCGCATCCAGGTCGGCCGCATCTCGCATTTCGGCCTGCTCGAAATGTCGCGCCAGCGTATCCGTGCATCCGTTCTCGAATCGACCATGCAGGTCTGCTCGCACTGCAACGGCACGGGCCATGTCCGCTCGCAGTCCTCTGTCGCCCTGCACGTGCTGCGCGGCGTCGAGGAATATCTGCTGAAGAACACCACGCACAACATCACCGTGCGCACGACGCCGGATATCGCGCTCTACCTGCTCAACCACAAGCGCGGCACGATCACCGATTACGAGGCACGGTTCGGCGTCCAGATCATCGTTGAAGCGGACGCGCATGTCGGCGCGCAGCATTTCGCCATCGATCGCGGCGAAGCGGTCGAAAATCCCGTCAAGATCGACCAGATCATCCAGTTCGAGCCGGAGATCGACGAGGACGACGACATCGTCATCGAGGAGGAGATCGACGAAGAGGAAATCGTCACCGAGGCGAAGGCCGAACGGTCCGAGCGCGGCGAACGCGACCAGGGCGACGACCAGGGCAACCGCAAGCGCAAGCGCCGCCGCAGGCGCCGTGGCGGCCGTGCGAACGGCGACCAGGCCGGCGAAGCCGATGCTCATGCAGATGATGCCTCGGCCGACGACCTCTCTGAGGATGGCGAAGAGGATGAAGGCGACGATACCGCGCAGGCCGGCGCCGAGGATTCGGATGCCGGGCTGAGCGAAGAGGAGCGCCAGAAGCGCAAGCGCCGCCGTCGCGGCAAGCGTGGCGGTCGCCGCAACCGGCCCGACGAGGCGGAAGGTGAAAACCTCGCTGCCGAAGGTGAGGCCGATGGCGACGGGGAGACGCAAACCGTTTCCGAAGCGCCAGCGGCAGAAGCGCCGATCGCAGATGCCGGAGATGCCGGCGCGGCTCCCCTGGCGGCTGTGGAATCTGTGGAAACACCGGCTGTTGCAGCCGAAGAGGACGTAAAGCCCGCCAAGCCGAAGCGCAGCCGCAAGAAGACCGTAGCGCCCGTCGAGGCTACCGCCGAAGAAGCGGCGCCGGATACCGTTGCGACCGAAGCGGCCTCCGCGACCGACACAGATGCGCAGGCGGCAATCGAGGCACAGCCGGAAAAGACCGCTGTCGCCGAGGAGCCCGCTGTGGAAACGGCCGCTGCCGCGCTTGACGAAACCAAGCCGGTGCGCGCCAACCGGGACATCGACACGATCGCCAGCGAACCCGTGGTAAAATCGTCGGCAGCCGCGAAGGACGCCGGCAGCGACGGCGAACCGCAGAAGCCCAAGAAGGGCGGCTGGTGGCAGAAGCGCGGTTTCTTCTGAGGGCGCTGATCACATCATGACAGAAGCCGGCCAAGCGATTGGCCGGCTTTTTTATTGCTCGATTGGTTCAGGTGGGGCGCTTCCCATATTGATTCAACGGCGTGCCAATTTGAATCCGGAAATCCAGACAATTGACTGAAATTGCTAGGAAATCACTCCAGCCATCGGCCTATGCGGTCCATCGCCTCGATCATGTCGGCATGGGCACCGGCATAGGAAAACCGGATATAGCGGTGCCCCTCGCCCGGATCGAAATCCAGGCCGGGCGTCGCGGCCACGTCGATCTCAGCCAGCATCCGCCGGGCGAAATCCATGCTGTCATTGGTAAAGCGGCTGACATCGGCATAGGCGTAGAAGGCGCCATCCATCGGCGAGGCGATGGAAAAGCCGATCTGCGGCAGACGTTTCATCAGGAGATCGCGATTGGCGGCATAGGATGCCTTGTAGCGATCGAGTTCCTCCTCGCAGTCAAGGGCGGCTTCCGCCGCAATCTGGGAGAGTTCCGGCGGTGAGATATAGAGGCTCTGGGCGATGCGCTCGAAGGCGCGCACCTTGGCCTGCGGCAGCACCATCCAGCCGATCCGCCAGCCGGTCATACAATAATATTTCGAGAAGGAATTGATGACCACCGCCTCGTCGGTGACACTGAGAGCTGTCGTCTCCTCGCCGGCGAATGTTAGTCCGTGATAGATCTCGTCGGAAATGAAAGCGATGCCACGCATCGCGCAATAATCAGTCAACGCCTTCAGCGCGGTCTTGCCGGTGACGGTACCGGTGGGGTTGGCGGGGCTTGCGAGCAGCACGCCATTCAACGGCCGGCCGGCCTTCAGAGCGGCAGCCTCCAGGCTTTCCGGCGTCAGCGTGAAGCCTGTTTCGGCGCCGGCCTCGACTTCCACCACATTAAGGCCAAGCGCGCCGAGAATGTTGCGATAGGCCGGATAGCCGGGCCGGGCGATGGCGACGCAATCGCCCGGATCAAACAGCGCCAGAAAGGCAAGATTGAAGCCGGCCGACGATCCCGTCGTCACCGCAACGCGCTGCGGATCGACCTCGACACCGTAGCGCGTGAGGTAATGCCGCGCGATCGCCGTCCGCAGCGATACCGTGCCGAGCGCATCGGTATAACCGAGCCGACCATGGCCAAGAGCGGTCCGCGCTGCCTCCAGCGCCGCCTTTGGCGCCGGGTGGCTCGGCTGGCCGACGGCCATGGAAATGACCGGATAGCCGGCCTCGCGCCGCCGGGTCGCTTCGGCCAGCACATCCATGGCGTGGAAAGGTTCGACGGCGCTGCGGGCGGAAAGCGGCTTCAACGGCTCTGTCCTTGCTGGTTTTACCTTGCCCAGCCATGTGCCTGATCAGACAGGGCTTCACAAGTGCGCGAGCGCCGCACTTCCGCCGATTTTGCAGTTTCGTTTGGCGCCGCGCCAGCTTATGCTGGCTTGGAATAACCGTTGTCTTTCAAACAAGCCTGTTGACCGGCCTAAAGCATTGAACGACAGACCGAGCACAGAGAAAGACCACGAGGACCCAATGGCATTCATCAACCGCAAGATCATCGGCGCAGCGCTCACTCTCCTGTCGGCGGGCCTGGCCCTGCCCCAGGGGGCGCTTGCGCTCGACCCCAAGGAAAAGCAGGAAATCGGCGATTTCATCAGGGAATATCTGGTCGCCAATCCCGAGATCCTGCTGGAGGCCCAGCAGTCGCTGAAGAAGAAGCAGGCCGACGCGCAGTTGCAGCAGGCCGAAGCGGCGATCGCCGACAATGAGAAGGCGATCTTTCAGTCGAAATACGATGTCACGCTCGGCAATCCGGACGGCGATGTGACGATCGTCGAATTCTACGACTATAATTGCGGCTATTGCAAACGCGCGCTCTCCGACATGGAGGCCATTCTCGAGAAGGACAAGAATGTCCGTTTCGTTTTGAAGGAACTCCCGATCCTCGGCCCCGATTCGTTGGCCGCCCACAAGGTGAGCGCCGCCGTGCGCGATCTCGCTCCGGAAAAATACGGCGATTTCCACCGCGCCCTACTCGGCGGCGAGGACCGTGCCACGGAAGAGACGGCCGTTGCGGTTGCCGGCACGCTCGGCATCGCCGAGGCAGATATCCGCAAGAAGATGGCCGAGACGACATCCGACGAAGGCGTCGAGGAAGCCTATACGCTTGCCAACAATCTCGGCATTACCGGCACTCCATCCTATGTCGTCGGTCGCGAAGCGGTGTTCGGAGCTGTCGGCGTGGAGGAACTCACGGCCAAGGTGGCGAATGTCCGCGCCTGCGGCAAGACGGTCTGCTGATCCCCGCCTCCCTGGCTGTCGCACTATCGCTTGTGGACAAAGGACGGAGGGAACCGTAGGGCTTTTCCTTGCGGTGCCATCCGTCTATAGCTAATGCTCGATTATCGGACCGGATTGCCTATGCCATCGACAATTTTCGTGCTGAACGGCCCCAACCTCAATGCGCTGGGCAAACGCGAGCCCGGCATCTACGGGGGCAAGACGCTTGCCGATATCGAGGCGATGTGCATCGCGCATGGCAAGTCCCTCGGGCTTGAGGTCGTGTTCCGCCAGACCAACCACGAGGGCGTTCTGGTCGACTGGTTTCACGAGGCTGCCGAGAAGGCACAGGGCATTGCCGTCAATGCCGGCGCCTATACCCATACCTCGGTCGCGCTTCATGACGCGACGCGCGCAATCGGCATTCCGGTCGTCGAACTGCATCTGTCCAATGTCCATGCGCGCGAGGAATTCAGGCACAAATCCCTGCTTGCCCCGGCGGCCAAGGGCGTTATCTGCGGCTTCGGTCCCGACAGTTACATTCTGGCGCTCAATGCGCTAAAGACACTCACACAACAGACGAAATAAAAAGAACACGAGGCTCACATCCATGGCTGACAAGAAACCCGGCATCGACCAGACGCTGATCCGCGATCTCGCCAACATCCTGAACGAAACCGATCTCACCGAGATCGAGGTGGAACAGGACGACCTGCGCATCCGCGTTTCGCGCGCCGGTACGCCGCACTATGTGTCGGCGCCCGTGCCCGCCGCGATGGCGATGCCAGCAGCCGCCGGAATTGCGCCGGTTGCTGCGGCCGAGCCGGCAAAAGCCTCCAAGAATGCGGTTCCCGCCCCGATGGTCGGCACCGTCTATCTTTCGCCGGCACCCGGTTCGCGCCCCTTCGTCGAAGTGGGCGCCAGTGTCAAGGAAGGCCAGACCATCCTGATCATCGAAGCCATGAAGACGATGAACCAGATCCCCTCGCCGCGCACCGGCAAGGTGACCCAGATTCTCGTCGAGGACGGGGCACCGGTCGAATACGGCGAAGCGCTCGTCATCATCGAATAGGCCGCACAGATGATCTCCAAGATTCTCATCGCCAATCGCGGCGAAATTGCCCTTCGGGTGCTGCGCGCCTGCAAGGAACTCGGCATCGCCACCGTTGCGGTCCATTCCACCGCCGATGCCGATGCCATGCATGTGCGCCTTGCCGACGAGAGCGTCTGCATCGGGCCGCCGCCGTCGCGAGACAGTTATCTCAACATCCACCAGATCGTCGCGGCCTGCGAGATCACCGGTGCCGACGCCGTGCATCCGGGCTACGGCTTCCTGTCGGAAAATGCCAAGTTCGCCGATATTCTCGATGCCCATGGCATCACCTTCATCGGCCCGACCGCCGATCACATCCGCATCATGGGTGACAAGATCACCGCCAAGGAAACGGCCAAGGCGCTCGGCATTCCGGTGGTACCCGGTTCCGCCGGCGAGGTGCGCCCGGAAAATGCACTGAAGATCGCCCGCGAGATCGGCTTTCCGGTGCTGATCAAGGCGACGGCCGGCGGTGGCGGCCGCGGCATGAAGGTGGCGAAAAGCGAAGAAGACCTCGAAGAGGCCGTTTCGACCGCGCGTTCCGAAGCCCTCGCCGCCTTCGGCAATGACGCCGTCTACATGGAAAAATATCTCGGCAAACCGCGCCATATCGAAATCCAGGTGGTCGGCGACGGCGAAGGCAATGCGATCCATCTCGGCGAGCGCGACTGCTCGCTGCAGCGCCGTCACCAGAAGGTCTGGGAAGAGGCCAATTCGCCTGCGCTCAACGTCGAGCAGCGCATGAAGATCGGCGAAATCTGCGCCGATGCCATGCGCAAGCTGAAATATCGCGGTGCCGGCACGATCGAGTTTCTGTACGAGAACGGCGAGTTCTTCTTCATAGAGATGAACACCCGCCTGCAGGTCGAGCATCCGATTACCGAAGCCATCACCGGCATCGACCTCGTGCATGAGCAGATCCGCGTCGCCTCCGGCGGCGGGCTTTCCGTCACCCAGGACGAGATCGTCTTTTCAGGCCATGCCATCGAATGCCGCATCAATGCCGAGGACCCGCGCACCTTCGTGCCCTCCCCCGGCACGATCACGCATTTCCATGCGCCCGGCGGACTTGGCGTGCGGGTTGATTCGGGCGCCTATCAGGGCTACCGGATCCCACCCTATTACGACAGCCTGATCGGCAAGCTGATCGTGCATGGGCGTACCCGCGTCGAATGCATGATGCGCCTGCGCCGCGTGCTGGACGAATTCGTCATCGACGGCATCAAGACGACATTGCCGCTGTTTCAGGACCTGATCAACAATCAGGACATCGCCAACGGCGACTACGATATCCATTGGCTGGAAAACTATCTGGCCCAATCGGCGGAGTGAGGTCCTGAATTGAGGGGAACCCGCGGCAAGCAGCCGGATATTACCCCGGACCTCTTGTTGCGGGCCTATTCCATCGGGCTGTTCCCGATGGCCGATTCGGCCGACGATCCGGATATTTTCTGGGTCGAGCCGGAACTGCGCGGCGTCATACCGCTCGATGATTTCCATATTTCCAGGAGCCTCGCCAAAACCATCAGGCGGGCGCCCTTCGACATCCGATACGACACGGCGTTCGAGGACGTCGTCGATGGCTGCGCGGCGTCAGCACCTGACCGGCCGACCACCTGGATCAATGAAAAAATCCGCGGGCTTTATGGCGCGCTCCATCGCATGGGACATGCCCATTCGGTCGAAGCCTGGGATGGCGACGATCTTGTCGGCGGTCTCTATGGTGTTTCGCTGGGGGCAGCCTTCTTCGGTGAAAGCATGTTCTCACGCCGCACCGACGCCTCGAAGATCTGCCTCGTGCATCTGGTCGAGCATCTGCGGCAGCGCGGCTTCAGGTTGCTCGACACGCAGTTCACGACAGAGCACCTGAAAAGCTTCGGCGCGATCGACGTGCCGAAATCGCGCTATGCGACAATGCTGGCACAGGCCATTTCCGGACCGAATCTCGAATTCTGAGGAATGAGCTTATTACTGCGTGGCTGCCGTATCCGGCGGCGGCAGGTCGGACTTTGCCTTGCAGTTCGTCAGCCAGACGTCATAGACCGGGTGCTCGACGGCATTCAGACCCGGGCTGTCGGCAAACATCCAGCCGGTGAAGATGCGGCGGATCTTGCGGTCGAGGGTGATCTCGTCGACCTCGACAAATGTGTCGGTCTTCGGCGCTTCGGTATCGTCGCGGCTGTAGCAGACGCGCGGGGTAACCTGCAACGCGCCGAACTGCACCGTTTCGCCGATATAGACATCGAAGGTGGTAATGCGGCCGGTGATCTTGTCGATTCCGGAAAATACCGCCACCGGGTTCTCCAGGCGCGCTGCCTTGGCGGAAATCGCTACTCCGAGGAAAGACGCGCCGGCAATCGCGAACACGGCGGCGGCAGATACCGCCCGTCTGTGAATTCGCCGATCTGAACCTACCATTGACGTCCGTCTCCCGTGCCACCGGCTCGAATTGCCTGGTCACCAGCGGCTAAAGATGAAATGTGGCCGGGACATGATGCCCGGCAGGCGATTGCCGGCCGAAACCCGCCCCGTGCGGTCAGATCAGGAGCGCGGCGTCCAGGCGTCGTAATCGCCGGTGACGCGCGGCCGTTCGCCCGTGCCATAGATGGAGCCCGGCGGCCGGTAGGCCTGCGCCGTGCCAGTTGCGTTCGAACGGTGACCCTTCTCCCATTCGCGCGGCTTGTAGGCTTCGTCGGCCGGGGAAACATCGGTGCGATGGTGCATCCAGCCGTGCCAGCCGGGCGGAATGGCGGAGGCATCGGCATAGCCGTTGTAGATCACCCAGCGGCGCGTGCGGCCTTCCGAATCCTTGCCGCCCTGGTAGTAGACATTGCCGGCCTCGTCTGACCCGACACGCGTCCCGAAGCGCCAGGTATGAAAGCGCGTTCCGAGCGTCTGTCCGTTCCACCAGGTAAATATCTGCAGCAGAGACTTCATGATTTCCGTCCTTGACCGTGCCGCCCGGGAGGCTGCCGGTTACCTAAAAATGTCGTCCGCTTATGCCGTGCAGGCGGTCGGTTGTCCAGTGATTCCGCAGTTTTGGACGGATGGCAACAGGCCGCACCTCATGTCGACAACGGCTTTTCCATGATAATCGCGGCAATGCCCGATTGGTCGTCGCCGCAATTGGCGGTCTCGCCGATCTTCCTGAACCCGTGTGCCTCGTAGAAGGAAAGTGCGGCTTCGTTGCGCGGATCGACTTCGAGCTGCATGAATTCCGCGTCCGGAAAGCAGGTTTCGAGCTCCGCGAACATGTCGCGGCCGATGCCCTGGCGTTGGAAGTTCGGATGCACGTAGAGTTGATGCAGGATGACGCCCTTCTTGAGGGTTTCCGACAGGGCGGCATAGCCCATGCCGCCGATATCCCTGCCATTGTCGGCGACCACGAATTCGGCGTGCTTGCGGGCAAGCCGCGCTTTCAGGGCCGGCACCGAATGCCATTTTTCCGTCAGTTCATCGACCTTCGCGGCACCGTAGAGCGCATCATAGGTCGCGTGCCAGGTTTCGCCCAGCAATGCGCTCACCTTGACAAGATCGCGTTCCGAGGCGGTGCGCACGAAGAACATGGCTATTCCTCGATCCCGAGCTTCGCCTTGACCAGAGCTTGCACGGCCTGCGGATTGGCCTTGCCGCCGGTCGCCTTCATCACCTGGCCGACGAACCAGCCGGCAAGCGAGGGCTTGGCCTTGACCTTTTCGACCTGGTCGGGATTGGCGGCGATGATCTCGTCCACGGCCTTTTCGATGGCGCCGGTATCGGTCACCTGCTTCATGCCGCGGCTCTCGACCAGTTCGGACGGGTCGCCGCCCTCGGTCCAGACGATCTCGAACAGGCCCTTGGCGATCTTGCCGGAGATCACCTCGGAATTGATGAGATCAAGGATAGCGCCGAGCTGGGCGGGCGAAACCGGAGTCTCTTCAATGGCTTTGCCGGCTTTGTTCAAGGCACCGAGCAGGTCGTTGATCACCCAGTTGGCGGCGATCTTGCCGTCGCGGCCGGCAGCCACGGCCTCGTAGTAATCGGCAATCGCCTTTTCAGAGACGAGTACCGAGGCGTCATAGACCGACAGTCCGAGTTCGCGCACGAACCGCGTCTTCTTGTCGTCTGGGAGTTCCGGCAGATCCACCTTCAGCGCCTCGACGAAGGCGTCGTCGAATTCCAGCGGCAAAAGATCGGGATCCGGGAAATAGCGATAGTCATGCGCATCTTCCTTGGAGCGCATCGACCGCGTCTCGCCCTTGTTCGGATCGAACAGCCGGGTTTCCTGGTCGATCGTGCCGCCATCCTCGATGATGCCGATCTGGCGGCGGGCTTCATACTCGATCGCCTGACCGATGAAGCGGATCGAATTGACGTTCTTGATCTCGCAGCGGGTGCCGAAATCCTCGCCCGGACGACGCACCGAAACATTGACGTCGGCGCGCATCGAGCCTTCATCCATATTGCCATCGCAGGTGCCGAGATAGCGCACGATCGAGCGCAGCTTCGTCATATAGGCCTTGGCTTCGTCCGAGGAGCGCATGTCGGGTTTCGACACGATCTCCATCAACGCCACGCCGGAGCGGTTGAGATCGACATAGGACATGGTCGGGCTCTGGTCGTGCATCGACTTGCCGGCGTCCTGCTCCAGGTGCAGCCGCTCGATGCCGATCTCGACATCCTCGAACTGGCCCTGGCGATCCGGGCCAACGGAAATGACGATCTGGCCTTCCCCGACGATCGGATCCTTGAACTGCGAGATCTGGTAGCCCTGCGGCAGGTCGGGATAGAAATAGTTTTTGCGGTCGAAGATCGAGCGCTTGTTGATCTGCGCCTTCAGGCCAAGGCCGGTTCGCACCGCCTGCCTGACGCATTCCTCGTTGATCACCGGAAGCATGCCGGGCATCGCCGCGTCGACCAGCGAGACGTTTGAATTGGGCGCATTGCCGAAGGTCGTCGAGGCGCCGGAAAACAGCTTCGAATTGCTCAGCACCTGGGCATGGACCTCCATGCCGATGATCACTTCCCAATCGCCGGTGGCACCGGGAATATAGCGTTTCGGTTCGGAAATGCGGACATCGACGAGGGTCATGGAATGCTCTTCTGTAAGCTTAAATCGTGTGTCTCTCGGTAGAACAATTGGCTTTGGGGTGCAAGGCTTGTCGGCGCCATGAGCGCCCAGGAAAGGCTAAACCGCAACGTTTGCAAACCATTCAGACCTCTCTGCCAAAATGCGCCATGACAATCAGCCAGACCGTCGTCGTGATCATCCTGTTGATCAACATCGCCACCTTCTGCATGTTCTGGTGGGACAAGGAGGCGGCGCGCGAAGGGCATTGGCGCATTCCGGAAGCCAGGCTGCTCGGTCTTGCGCTGATCGGCGGCAGCCTCGGGGCGGTGGCCGGGCAACAATTGCTTCGACATAAAACCCGCAAAGAGCCGTTTCGCACCGAGCTTATGCAGATCCTCGCCCTTCATATCTTCGCGCTGATCGCCTGGCTTTCCTCTCCCCTCTGGAAAGAGCAGGCGTTGGCTCTCGCCGGTCAGCTTGGTTCCTGACATTCGAAATAGGCCTTTTCGTCCGGCTTGACAGCTGGATATATTCGTAACTATTATTATTACATGAAAAGAAACAGCCGCCTTTCCGCCGTGCTTCATGCGCTGCTGCACATGGCAGAACGCGATCGTCCGATGACCTCGGAAGAGATCGCCGCTTGCCTTCAAACCAATGCCGTCGTCGTGCGCCGCACCATGGCCGGTCTTCGCGAGGCCGGACTGGTCACCTCCGGCCGCGGCCATGGCGGCGGCTGGACGATGGCCCGCGCCCTCGAGGATATCAGCCTGCACGACATCTACGCGGCCTTGGGTGAGCCCATGCTGTTCCAGATGGGCAATGCCACCGAAAGCCCGGGCTGCCTTGTCGAGCAAGCCGTGAACCATGCGCTGGATGATGCGTTTGCCGAGGCGGAGGCCCTGCTGATCGCCCGCCTGGGAGACGTGACGCTCGCCATGCTGGCGGAGGATTTCAAACAACGCTTTGCCAAGCAGGCGGCGGCACGAAAACAGCGCGGCTGACCGACTTGAAATTCATCGCGCACCGGTCCCAGGAGCCGGACAACGAAATCAACAAGGGATGCAATATGCAACAGGATGCAATCATCATCGGCGGTAGTTTTGCCGGCCTGTCGGCCGCCTATATTCTCGCCCGGGCGCGGCGCCATGTGACGATCATCGACAGCGGCACGCCACGCAACCGCTTTGCCGCGCATTCGCATGGCGCCTTGGCGCTCGATGGCAAGCCCGGTCACGAAATTCTGGACCAGGCCCGCGCGCAGCTTGCCGCCTATCCGACGGTAAGCTTCGTCGAAGGTGAGGCTGACTCTGCGGAAGGCGCAATCGACGATTTCCATGTGCATCTGCCGGGACACGCCCCGATCAGCGCCAGGCGGTTGCTTCTGGCCGGCGGCATGGAGGACCGCCTGCCGGAAATTCCGGGCCTCAAGGACCTTTGGGGAAAGACCGTCCTGCATTGCCCCTACTGCCACGGATATGAAATCGGCGGCGGCGCGATCGGCGTGCTCGCAACCCATGCGATGGCCGGCCATCAGGCCATTCTCGCGGCCGACTGGGGCGATGTGACGCTGTTTACCAACGGCATGCCCGAGCCGGAACCGGAAACGCTCGCCCTGCTTGAAAGTCGCAGGGTTGCGCTCCAGCCCGGAATCGTCACCGCCTTGGAAGAGACCGGCAGCGGTCTGGTGCTTGTGCGGATGGCCAATGACCGCAGCTTGGAGGTGAAGGCCCTGTTCATCGGTCCCGAAATGCATATCCGCGGAGGGATCGTCGAAGCGCTCGGTTGCGAACTGGAAGAGACCCCGGCCGGCCGGATCATCAAGACGGACCAGATGAAGATGACCAGCGTCGCCGGCGTCTACGCCGCGGGGGACGCTGCCCGCCCGCCGGGCAATATCACCCTTGCCAGCGCCGATGGCGTCACCGCCGGCCTCGGTCTCCATCAATCGCTGATCTTTCCCAAGGACCATTCTTGACGCGCAAAGCGGTTTTGTCTTAAAAACGCCCGTCCCTACGGAGTTTTCATGCGCTTCCTGTCTGAGATTGCCTGAGGGCCCTGCCCGCAAAACTGCTTTGCGCGCACGGGCCGGAAAACGAAGCCCTGACGTTCGACCGAACGCCAGACCCGTTTTCATGCGTTCAACCGAACGCTTCTCGGATCTAGACATCAATGGACATTTCACGCGAAGAACAGCGTATCCTGCATCTCATGGCCCAGGGCGGCCGCATCGAAATCACCCGTTCGACCGGAAAGACGATCGACGGTGCCCGCTGCTTCAGCCGCGACGGCTGGCTCTATCCCGGTTTCGGGCTGGAACTATTTCGCAAGCTGAAACGAAGGAAGGCCATTTCGTCTGCCGGCGGCAAACCCTACCGGATCACCCAGCGCGGCCTTGTGCTGGTGCGATCGCAACAGGATAACCGATGAGCTGAGAAGCCGGCGGCAGACCATGCCGCCGGTTTTTTACAAATTTCTGGTAGACCTATCGGCCGGTGGTCAGAACCATCGGCGGTCCTGCTCGGCGGCGACCTCATTCAATATCTTCGTCATGCCGACCGCATCGACATCCCTGTCGAGCTTCGGGGCATAGGTATTGGAGAGCCAGCTGATCGCATAGCCATGCTTGCGGAAGAAGGCGATCGCTTGCGCATTCTGTGCATGCGTGCTGATGGTCGCCGCCCCAAAACCTTCGTCCGCGATACGGCGTTCCAGATGGGCCAGGAGGAGCGAGCCGAGCCCGCGGCGCTGCACGGCCGGATCGATCCACAGGTCGGAGATTTCGCCGTCGCCCTCCTCCCGCGCCGCCCAGCCGGCGGCGACGCTGTCCATTTCCACGACGCTTGTGAAAAGCCAACGGGACTTGAGGAAGGAGAGAAAGGAAAGCTCGGCGACATGGCGCATGGCACGCGCATCGACAAGGCCTGACACGGCCTTTTCCCAAGCGGCAAGGCCAATCGCCGCCAGGCTTTGAATTTCATCTTCGTGCGCGGGACGCAGGCTGATCATGCGGCGGACCCTTTCCACCGCAAGTAGAGCATCAGCGCCGTGGTTTGGCCAGCGGTGCGTACATGCTTACCACCATTTCGCCGGCGAGAACCGGCCGGCGGCCTGCTCGATGACATGGGCCGTCTTGAACAGCGTTTCTTCCTCGAAGGGCTTGCCGATCAATTGCAGGCCAAGCGGCAGTCCCTTGTGGTCAAGGCCGGCAGGAACCGCGATGCCGGGAAGGCCGGCCATGTTGACCGTCACCGTGAAGATGTCGTTCAGGTACATCTTCACCGGATCCGATGCCAGATCCTCGTCGGCGATGCCGAAGGCGGAGGATGGCGTGGCAGGCGTCAGGATGGCATCGACGCCGGCGTTGAAGACCTGTTCGAAATCGCGCTTGATCAGCGTGCGGACCTTCTGCGCCTGCAGGTAATAGGCATCGTAATAGCCGGCCGAAAGCACATAGGTGCCGATCATGATGCGGCGCTTGACCTCTTCGCCGAAGCCGGCGGCGCGGGTCTTTTCGTACATGTCCGCAATGTCCTTGCCGTCGACGCGCAGGCCGTAGCGAACACCGTCATAGCGGGCAAGATTGGAGGAGGCTTCGGCCGGGGCGACGATGTAATAGGCCGGCAGCGCGTATTTCGTGTGCGGCAGGCTGATATCGACGATCTCGGCACCGGCATCCTTCAGCCAGGCGATGCCCTGTTTCCAGAGCGTTTCAATCTCGTCGGGCATGCCGTCGACACGGTATTCCCTGGGGATGCCGATCTTCATCCCCTTCAGCGACTGGCCAAGCGAAGCCTCGTAATCGGGCACCGGCAGATCGACGCTGGTCGTGTCCTTGGCATCGACGCTCGCCATGGATTTCAAGAGGATCGCCGCATCGCGCACATCGCGGGCAATGGGACCGGCCTGGTCGAGCGAGGAGGCAAAAGCGACCACGCCCCAGCGCGAGCAGCGGCCATAGGTCGGCTTGATGCCGACCGTGCCGGTAAAGGCAGCCGGCTGGCGGATGGAGCCGCCGGTATCGGTGGCGGTGGCGCCGGCGCAAAGGAAGGCGGCAACCGCGGCGGCCGACCCGCCCGACGAGCCGCCGGGAACCAGATCGGCATTCGAGCCCTTGGCACGCCAGGGGTTTTTCACTGGACCGTAATAGGACGTCTCGTTCGACGAGCCCATGGCGAATTCGTCCATGTTGAGCTTGCCGAGCATGACGGCGCCGTCGTTCCAGAGATTCTGCGTGACGGTCGATTCATAACGCGGCTTGAAACCGTCGAGAATATGGCTGCAGGCCTGGGTATGGATACCCTCGGTACCGAACAGATCCTTGATCCCGAGCGGAATGCCCTCGAGCGCACCGGCCTTGCCGGCGGCGATCCGGGCATCCGAAGCCTTGGCCATGTCGCGGGCCTTGTCCGGCGTGGTGACGACATAGGCATTCAACGCGCCATTGGCCGCGTCGATCGCACCGATATAGGCCTCGGTCAGTTCGACGGCGGAAAATTCCCGGGCGGAAAGCTTGTTGCGCGCTTCGGCAATGGTCAGGCGGGTCAGGTCGGTCATGGCAGCTTCCAAATCGGGCGTTCGGGCAAATCAGGGCGTTCGGGTGGCGGGAGCGCTGAGGGCTTATTCGACGACTTTCGGGACCAGGAAGAAATTCCGGTCCTCGTTCGGCGCATTGGCGACGATATCGTCCGCCTTGCCGCCATCAGTGACGGTATCCGTCCGTTTCTTCATCTTCATCGGCGTGACCGAGGTCATCGGTTCGACGCCCTCGACATTGACCTCGGACAACTGCTCGACGAAACCGAGAATGACGTTCAGCTCGCCGGTCATGCGCTGCGCATCCTCTTCGGAAACGGCGATGCGGGCCAGATGCGCGACGCGCTTCACGGTGGCGAGATCTACGGACATGCTTGTCTCCGGACTGCAAGGAACTTTCCCCCGCTATAATGACCGCAACGCGGCCATGCAACGGGGGAATGCGTTTCGGATATCCTAAAGCACGTCGCGATCTTTCAGATTCGCTTCCCGCGCTTTAGGTCTTTTGATTTTGTGCATGTCGTTATCGCAAAACCACTGCACACTTTTGCGCGACATGCTTTAGACGGCGACAATGCCGCCGACGGCCGGCGCCTCGACCTTCGTATCGGCACCGTCCATGCCGGCAATGAAGGTCTCCGGCGTCTGGTCGATGATGCCGAACGAACCGTAGTGGCAGGGCATGACGGTGCCGAACTTGAAATAGCGACGGCAGGCGAGTGCCGCCACCGCACCGCCCATGGTGAAACGGTCGCCGATCGGCACCAGGCCGATTTCCGGCTGGTGCAGTTCCTGGATCAGCGCCATGTCGGAGAAGATGTCGGTATCGCCCATATGGTAGAGCGTCGGCTCGTCCTCGAAATGCAGTACGAGGCCGTTGGCATTGCCGAGCGAATGCGACACACCATCCTCTGTAATCTGCGCCGAGGAATGCAGGGCGTTGACGAAGGTCGCCGAAAATCCGCCGAGATGAACGGTGCCGCCGGTATTGCCCATCTCGAGTGCTTCGACGCCGCGCGATCCCAGCCAGGCCGCCAGATCGGCATTGGCGAGAACCGTTGCGCCCGTCTCCTTCGCCAAGGCGATCGTATCGCCGACATGGTCGCCGTGACCATGGGTCAACAGGATATGGGTGAGCCCGGCGGCAGCATCCTTGCGCGAGGATTCCTCGAAAGCCGGATTGCCGGTGAAGAAGGGATCGATCAGGATCTTCGCCTTTCCGGTTTCCAGATGAAAGGCGGAATGGCCGAGCCACTTGATCTTCATGACAGAACTCCTTGACGTCTCGCGGGGATGATTTGTAGTCAGGATAGGGATATGGATCACCGGACTAGTCCTTAAAGACCGAATCGGCAAATCCCATGGCTGTTGTGACCATCGACGAACTTGCATCCCTGCTTCTCCCCGGTCAGTCGGTCGGGGGGCTCGATCTCGGCACCAAGACGATCGGCATTTCGATCTCCGATCTCGGACGCCGCTTCGCAACACCGCGCGCGGTGATCCGGCGGGTGAAGTTCGGCATGGACGCGCAGGCGCTGCTCGACATGGCGGGCAAGGAAAAGATCGCCGCCTTCGTGATCGGCCTGCCGGTCAACATGGACGGATCGGAAGGGCCCCGCGCCCAGGCGACGCGGGCATTCGTGCGCAACATGCTGCAAAAGACCGACATTCCGTTCGTCTTCTGGGACGAGCGGCTGTCCACGGTGGCGGCGGAGCGGGTGCTGATAGAGATGGATGTGTCACGAAAGAAGCGCGCCGACCGGATCGATTCGGCCGCCGCCTCCTTCATTCTTCAGGGCGCGCTCGATAGGTTGGCGTCCCTGGCAAAGGATGCGGCCT
Source organism: Rhizobium sp. Root482 (assembly GCF_001426565.1). GTDB lineage: Bacteria > Pseudomonadota > Alphaproteobacteria > Rhizobiales > Rhizobiaceae > Pararhizobium. The sequence continues at coordinate 32,669 of NZ_LMFA01000012.1, forward strand.
CCGGCCCGGAAGCCTGAGCCGACGGAAAACGCCTTCCATACCAGGCACGGATCTGGCGGCGCTTGCGATAGGCGATGATCGCAAAGACCAGGAGGCTGTCGAAGACCATGGCGCGCGCCACCAGCGGCGGGATTGTTTCGGGCGGGATGCCAAGGACATTGCCATAGACGGCAAAGACCAGGTCATGCGCCTGCCGGGTCAGCATGAAGATGCCGAAATTCATGTCGTAATAGGAAAGGCCATACCAGCCAGTGAGCAACAGGACCGGACAAGCCCAAAGAATGAGGAACCACTTCATGCCGTTCTCCCCTCCTGATGCGTCATGCGCTTGAACAGTACCGAAGCCCAATCGAGGGCGAGCGCGCCGAGGAGGATGACGGCGGGAACCGTCAGGTCCAGCGCAAGCGCTGCAAAAAACATCATCATGATGATCGTCAAGCCAGTTCTCACCGAACGTGCTCCATTCGCAAAATCGTTATTATTGTCTTCAAGTCACAGTCTTGCCCGTTAACCCTTCCGGCGCAATGTAAACCATTCATTAAGGTTAATTCCGGAGCTTGCGGTTGCCGTCCTGTGGGCATGCCTCTATCGCTCGCCTCCTACTCCCTTGGCCCTCTCGCTTGGACCTCCTCGCCATGACCATCATCTTCGAAAGCATCCTGCCGATCTTCCTGCTCGTCATGCTCGGCGTCTGGCTGAAGCGTCTTCCGCTCATCAATGCGACGCTTTGGGAAGGCCTGGAACAACTGGGCTACTTCGTGCTGTTTCCAGCTCTGCTGTTTTCAACCCTGGCCACGGCCGATTTTGCCGGCATGAAAGCGGACATGACGGCGCTTGCGACGATCGGCAGCGTCACCCTGATGTCGGCGGGGCTGCTTCTGCTCTGGCCGCTGCTGCGCGCCGGCCATGTTTCCCCGGCCGCCTTCACCTCCGTCTTTCAGACGGCGACGCGCTGGAACGGCTTCATGGCCCTCGCCATCGCGCAAAAACTGTATGGCCCTCTCGGCCTCAGCCTGACCGCGCTGCTGATGACCCTCGTCATCGTTCCCATCAATTTCTACTGCGTCGGGGTTCTCGTCCGCTTCAATGGCGGGTCAAGAGGGCTGACATCCTTCGCCTACCGGATCCTCACCAATCCCCTGATCCTCGCCTCGGTCCTCGGCATCCTCGTCAACGCGATGGGGATCCCGATCTACGGCCCGCTGCTGACCTCCATCGAAATGCTCGGCAGCACATCGCTCGCCCTCGGGCTGGTCATGGTCGGCGCGGGATTGAAAGCTTCGGATGCGTTGAGGCCGAGCCCCGTCGCCCTTCTTGCGGTTTTCCTGAAGCTGATCATCATGCCGGTCCTGATGGTCGGCACGAGCTATCTGCTTGGCATTCGCGGCGACAATCTCCTGGTGATCGCGCTGGGTGCCGGCGTACCGACGGCCTTGAACGGCTATCTGCTTGCCAAGCAGATGGGCGGCGACGCGCCGCTCTATGCCGCCGTCGCCACCATCCAGACGGTGGCCTCGTTCTTCACCATTCCGCTGGTGCTGACCGTGGCTGCCTATATGGCGGGCGGATAGAGCAGATCGACGATATAGGCGGAATCGAAACGCGAATCGAGCATGCCATAAGTGGAGCGCCAACCGGCCGCGAGCCTTGATTCGAGGAAGGCATCGGCAATACGCCCTGCCCCGAGCCGATAGAGCTCCGCGGCGGCAGCGGCAAGCGCCAGTTGCTCGACCAGCATGCGCGCAGCACCCTCGTCGCGCTCGCAAAGCGACATGGCCGCGCGCAAGACATCGACGGTCTTCTTGCCGGCCGGGCCGAGATCGCGGCTGATCACCTGGAACAGCAGCTCGAACAGGTCCTTGCCGCGCGTTAACACGCGGAGGACATCGAGCGCCATGACATTGCCGGAGCCTTCCCAGATCGCATTGACCGGCGCCTCGCGGTAATGCCGGGCAATCGGCCGTTCCTCGACATAGCCGCTGCCGCCAAGGCATTCCATCGCCTCGGCGATCAGCGCCGGTGCGATCTTGCAACTCCAGTATTTCACCACCGGCGTCATGATGCGGGCATAGGCCGCGTCCTCGGCACTGTCGCGGGCCTTGTCGAAAGCGTCGGCCAGACGCAGCGACAGGGCGCTGGCGGCGGCAACATCGAGCGCCATGTCGGCCAGCACCCGGGTCATCATCGGTTGGGCCATCAGCGGCTTGCCGAAAACCTTGCGGCCGCGCACATGATGGACGGCCTCTGCCAGCGAAGCCCGCATCATCCCGGCCGAGGCCAGCGCGCAATCGAGCCGCGTCAGGGTCACCATGTCGAGGATCGTGCGCAAGCCCGCATCGGGCGTGCCGAGCACGAAGCCGAACGTATCGGAAAACTCGACTTCGGACGATGCGTTCGAGCGGTTGCCGAGCTTGTCCTTCAGCCGCTGGAAGCGCAGGCCGTTGGCCGAACCGTCCTCCAGCAGGCGGGGCACGAGGAAGCAGCCGAGACCATCGCGCGTCTGCGCCAGCATCACGAAGGCATCGCTCATCGGCGCCGACATGAACCATTTATGGCCCGACAGCCGATAGATCCCCTCGCCCACCCGCTCGGCCGTGGAGGTATTGGCGCGCACATCCGTGCCACCCTGCTTTTCCGTCATGCCCATGCCGATGGTAACGGCGGATTTCTGCATCCAGGGCCGGTTCGACGAATCATATTTGCGCGACAGGATCTTGGGCGCCCATTCCTTCTGGACGGCGGGCGACGCCGAGATCGCCGCCACCGAGGCGCTGGTCATGGTGAGCGGGCAAAGATGCCCGCATTCGAGCTGCGCCGTCAGGTAGAAGCGGATGGCGCGGGCCTTGTGCGAGCGGCCGCGCTCGTCGGCAAGGTTTTCCCAGGCCGACGCATGCAGGCCGGATGTCATCGAACGGCGCATCAAGGCATGCCAGGCCGGATGGAACTCGACCACGTCCAGGCGCTCGCCGCGCGGTCCGTGCGTGCGCAGCTTCGGCACGCCCTCATTGGCCATGCGCGCCAGGTCCTGGGCCTCCGCCGAGGTCGCATAACGTCCGATCGCCTCGAAATCGTCGCGCAGAGAACGCGGCATCGATGCGGCGATATCCACCATCAACGGATCGGAGCGAAAGGCATTGATCCCCGACCAGGGTTTCGGCTGGTTCAGATCGGCGAGTTTCTGTTCGGTTCGGTTCAGAGTCATGTGGCGGTTCTAACCCAAGTCCGAATGGTTAGGAACAGGAGCCGCGGTGGATAAAGCGGCATGGCGCAACAATTTGTCCGGCACCGCGGAAAGGCCACAAAAGCATGGGGATCAGGATCGATTGCCGCCGCGCCGCCTTGCCGGCTCGGTATCCAGTCATTATAGACCCAGCCAACTCTACAAAACGAGGCGGCCCGCCATGGATTTCTTCCCGCATCGCCATCTGCTCGGCATCAAGGGATTGAGCGAACAGGACATCACGCTTCTCCTGGACAGGGCGGACGAAGCCGTCAAGATTTCCCGGCAACGGGAAAAGAAGACATCGACGCTGCGTGGCCTGACGCAGATCAACCTGTTCTTCGAAGCCTCGACCCGCACGCAGGCATCCTTCGAACTGGCGGGAAAACGCTTGGGCGCGGACGTGATGAACATGTCGGTCGGCAATTCATCGGTGAAAAAGGGCGAAACGCTGATCGATACGGCGATGACGCTGAACGCCATGCACCCGGACGTGCTGGTGGTGCGTCATTCCTCCGCCGGGGCCGCGGCACTTCTCGCGCAAAAGGTCTCCTGCGCGGTCGTCAATGCGGGCGACGGACAGCACGAGCATCCGACCCAGGCACTGCTCGATGCGCTGACCATCCGCCGGGCCAAGGGCAAGCTGTCGCGCATCATCGTCGCCATCTGCGGCGATGTCCTGCATTCGCGCGTCGCCCGCTCGAACATCCTGCTCTTGAACCAGATGGGCGCTCGCGTCCGCGTCGTCGCGCCGGCGACGCTCCTACCGTCCGGGATCGCCGACATGGGCGCCGAGGTCTACCATTCCATGGAGGAAGGCCTGAAGGATGCCGATGTGGTGATGATGCTGCGCCTTCAGCGCGAACGCATGGCCGGCTCCTTCGTACCTTCGGTACGCGAATATTTCCGCTATTACGGACTGGACGCCGAAAAGCTGAAGGCGGCCCGAGAAGATGCGCTGGTCATGCATCCCGGCCCGATGAACCGGGGCGTCGAGATTGCCTCCGAGATCGCCGACGGTCCGCAAAGCGTTATCGAGCAGCAGGTGGAGATGGGGGTGGCGGTGCGCATGGCGGTGATGGAAACGCTTCTTCTCTCGCAAAACCAGGGGCCGCGCACATGAACTCCCTCGTCCTCAACAACCTGCGCATCATCGACCCCTCGCGCAATATCGACGAGACCGGAACCATCATCGTCGAGGACGGCGTGATCGTCGCTGCCGGCGGAGACGCCCGGAACCAAGGCGCGCCGCAGGGTGCCGAGGTCCGGGATTGCAGCGGCCTTGTCGCGGTGCCGGGGCTGGTCGATGCGCGCGTCTTCGTCGGCGAACCCGGCGGCGAATATCGCGAAACCATCGAATCGGCCTCGCGGGCCGCGGCGGCCGGCGGCATTACCTCGATTATCACCATGCCGGACACCGATCCGGTCATCGACGATATCGCGCTCGTCCAGTTCGTGCAGAAGACGGCCCGTGACAAGGCTCTCGTCAATGTCTATCCCGCCGCGGCGCTCACCAAGCACCTCGACGGCGAGGAAATGACCGAATTCGGCCTGCTGCGCGAGGCCGGGGCGGTCTGCTTCACCAATGGCCGCCAGCCGGTGCACGACACGCTGATGCTGCGCCGGGCGATGACCTATGCGCGCGAATTCGGCGCGGTCATTTCGCTTGAAACCCGCGACAAATATCTGGGCGCCGGCGGCGTGATGAACGAAGGGCTGCTGGCGAGCTGGCTCGGGCTTTCCGGCGTGCCGCGCGAGGCGGAGATCATTCCGCTCGAACGCGACCTGCGCATCGCCGGGCTGACCCGGGCCGCCTACCACGCGGCAAAAATCTCACTGCCCGAATCGGCCGAGGCCATCCGTCTTGCCCGCAAGCGCGGCGCCAACGTGACCTGCGGCATCTCGATCAACCATCTGACGCTGAACGAGAACGACATCGGCGAATACCGCACCTTCTTCAAGCTCTCGCCCCCCTTGCGCGGCGAGGACGATCGCGTGGCGATGGTCGAGGCGCTTGCCGACGGCACGATCGACATCATCGTTTCCTCGCACGATCCGCAGGATGTCGATACCAAGCGCCTGCCGTTCGCCGATGCCGCCGATGGCGCAATCGGGCTGGAGACCATGCTGCCCGCGGCGCTGCGTCTCCATCACAGCGGCAGCGTGCCGCTGATGCGCCTGATCGATGCGCTCTCGACCCGTCCCGCCCGGATTTTCGAGCTTGACGCCGGAACGCTGAAACCGGGCGCCAAGGCCGATATTACCCTGATCGACCTCGACGAGCCCTGGATTTTCGGCAAGGAAGCCATCGTCTCCCGCTCGAAAAACACACCCTTCGAAAATGCCCGCTTTACCGGCCGGGCCGTGGCGACCTATGTTGCTGGAAAACTGGTTTATTCGCTCTGATCGAGCGTGTGGCTTGCCCCTCATCCGCCCTGACGGGCACCTTCTCCCCGCAAACGGGGAGAAGGACCAGACGGCGAGCTCGGAGCAAGTCCCCTCTCCCCGCCTGCGGGGAGAGGGCTAGGGTGAGGGGCAAACGTCCGCTTGGACGACATGGGGAGGAAATGCGTGTCTGATCTGTTTTCCTGGTCGCTCGGGCCTGTGCCCACGGGCATCAGCCTCCTTTTCGGCTATCTGCTCGGCTCCATTCCCTTTGGCCTCATCCTCACCCGCATGGCCGGGCTTGGCGATGTCCGTAAGATCGGCTCCGGCAATATCGGCGCCACCAATGTGCTGCGCACCGGCAACAGGAAACTTGCGGCTGCGACGCTGCTGCTCGACGCGCTGAAGGGAACTGCCGCAGCGGCAATTGCCTCACGCTGGGGGATCGAGGCTGGCATCGCCGCCGGCTTTGCGGCCTTTCTCGGCCATCTCTATCCCGTCTGGCTGGGCTTCAAGGGCGGAAAGGGCATCGCGACCTATATCGGCGTGCTGCTCGGCCTCGTGCCGATCATGGTGCTCCTGTTCGGCGCCGTCTGGCTCGCAATGGCGAAGATCAGCCGCTATTCCTCCCTCTCCGCGCTGGTTGCAACGCTTGTCGTTCCGGTTGTATTGTTGGTTTCGGGATATGGGAAGATCGGCCTCGTCTTCGCGGTGATGACCCTCATCACCTGGATCAAGCACCGGGCGAACATACAGCGGCTCTTGGCCGGCACGGAAAGCCGGATCGGGGAAAAGGGATAGGCAATGTCAAACGCCGGCGCAGGACGAAACGGGATTGCGCTGACGGAACGACAAAGGATTGCCTGGCTGAGGCTGATCCGCAGCGACAATGTCGGGCCTGCCACCTTTCGCGACCTCATCAACCATTTCGGCTCGGCCGAAACCGCGCTCGACATGCTGCCGGAGCTTTCGCGCCGTGGCGGCTCCACCCGGGCGATCCGCGTTGCCTCCGCCGAACAGGCCGAACGAGAGCTTGCCGCCGCTCATCGGTTCGGCGCCCGCTTCCTCGGCATTGGCGAGCCGGACTATCCCCCTCACCTGCGCCAGATCGACGGTGCGCCGCCGCTTCTTGCGGTGAAAGGCGATCTGGCCGCCGCCACAACGCCCTCGCTCGGCATCGTCGGCTCGCGCAATGCCTCGATCAGCGGCGCCAAATTCGCCGCCATGATCGCCCGCGATGTGGGGCGCGCCGGTTATTCGGTCATATCCGGCCTTGCCCGCGGCATCGACACGGCCGCCCATCGCGCCAGCCTCCACACGGGGACGATCGCGGCCCTGGCCGGCGGGCTCGACCAGCCCTATCCGCCGGAAAATATCGGCCTGCTGGACGAGATCACCGAAGGGCGGGGCCTGGCGATCAGCGAAATGCCGTTCGGCTGGGAACCCCGCGCCCGCGATTTCCCGCGCCGCAACCGGCTGATTGCCGGCGTCAGTCTCGGGCTTGCCGTCGTCGAGGCGGCATCGCGCTCCGGCTCGCTGATCACGGCGCGCTATGCCGCCGATTTCGGCCGCCTGGTCTTTGCCGTACCGGGCTCGCCGCTCGATCCGCGCTGCCACGGCACCAACGGCCTGTTGAAGGATGGAGCCATCGTGACAACGGAGGCCAGCGACATATTGGATGCCCTGGCGCCGGTGAGCCAGATCGATCTCTTCACGCCGCCGCGCGCGGAAGAGCCGGCCGAGCATCAGGCAGGACCGATGGCGCCGCTGCCGAACGAGAGCGACCGGGCACGGATCACCGACGCGCTCGGTCCGACGCCGGTACAGATCGACGACATCATCCGCCACACCGGGCTTTCCGCCTCGGCGGTCTATCTCGTCCTGTTAGAGCTGGATCTTGCCGGACGGCTTCATCGTCATGCCGGCGGACTTGTTTCCCTCGGCACCGACGAATGACAACTGCCGCTTGCCGGACTGGATATCGCCAGCCTCGACAAAGGCCATTTCGATCAGGTAGCACAGCATGTCGGCACCTTCATTGTCGGCAACCCCGCGAAGCTCGCCCAGCATCTGGCGGATATAGGCGATGTTCTCGCGGGCGCGCGCGTCTTTCGGGCCGGCTCCGGTTACATTCGGACTCATTGGTTTTTCCTGTTGCGCAATCATTTCGCCCGAATGCGGGCCCTATAAAGTCCGGCTGAATGCATGACGCCTTCGACGAAGCCTGCCGCATCGCCGAAAACAAAGGCAGGGCATTCTCCGATTTCATTTCCCTGAACGGATACACTCGAAAGACGATACCGCATTTATCTTTAATTGCAATAAAAACGTAATCTCTTATAGGTTGTATTGCGTTGTGGACAGCTTATTTTCGGCGCGGCACTTGACCGCGAGCGAATCCCTGTCCATGTCGGGGCATCGATATGTCCCAATGTGCCGCCTCTTTCCGGCTTGGCACAGCTTTGAACGGTTGCTTTGAGAATATGACCATGAACGTCGTCGTCGTGGAATCGCCTGCCAAGGCGAAGACCATCAACAAGTATCTCGGACCGGGCTACAAGGTTCTCGCCTCGTTCGGCCATGTCCGCGATTTGCCGGCCAAGGATGGATCCGTCCTGCCCGACGACGATTTTTCCATGCTCTGGGAAGTCGATAGCGCCTCCGCCAAGCGGATGAAGGATATTGGCGATGCGCTGAAATCCTCCGACGGCCTCATCCTGGCAACCGACCCCGATCGCGAGGGGGAAGCCATTTCCTGGCACGTGCTCGATCTCCTGCGAAAGAAGAAGCTGATCGGCGACAAGCCGGTGCGCCGCGTCGTCTTCAATGCCATCACCAAGAAGGCCGTGCTCGATGCCATGGCCAATCCGCGCGATATCGACGTCCCGCTGGTGGATGCCTATCTGGCCCGCCGCGCGCTCGATTATCTCGTCGGTTTCAATTTGTCCCCGGTCTTGTGGCGCAAGCTGCCCGGCGCCCGTTCGGCCGGTCGTGTGCAGTCGGTTGCGCTGCGCCTCGTCTGCGACCGGGAATCGGAGATCGAACGGTTCGTTTCGGAAGAATACTGGAATATCTCGGCGCTCCTGAAGACGCCGCGTGGCGACGAGTTCGAGGCACGGCTGGTTTCGGCCGATGGCAAGCGGCTGCAGGCCCGTTCCGTCACCAATGGCGAGGATGCCGGCAGGCTGAAAGCCCTGCTCGAGGGCGCCTCCTACACGGTCGACAGCATCGAGGCGAAGCCGGTCAAGCGCAATCCGTCGCCGCCGTTCACGACCTCGACATTGCAGCAGGCGGCGTCCTCCAAGCTCGGCTTTTCCGCCTCGCGCACCATGCAGGTGGCGCAGCGCCTTTATGAAGGCATCGATATCGGCGGCGAGACCGTCGGCCTGATCACCTATATGCGTACCGATGGCGTGCAGATGGCCGCAGAGGCGATCGATGCGGCCCGCGACGCGATCGCTGACCAGTTCGGCGCGCGCTATGTGCCGGAAAAGGCCCGCATCTATTCCACCAAGGCAAAGAACGCCCAGGAAGCCCACGAAGCTGTACGGCCGACCGATTTTACCCGCACGCCCGACCAGGTGAAGCGCTTCCTCGACGCCGACCAACTGCGCCTCTACGATCTGATCTGGAAGCGCGGCATCGCCAGCCAGATGGCATCGGCGGAAATCGAGCGGACGACGGCGGAAATTACCGCCGACAACAAGGGCGAGAAGGCCGGTCTGCGCGCCGTCGGCTCGGTCATCCGCTTCGACGGCTTCATTGCCGCCTATACCGACCAGAAGGAAGACGGCGAGCAGAGCGACGACGGCGACGAGGACGGCCGCCTGCCGGAAATCAACGCGCGAGAGTCTCTCGCCAGGCAGAAGATCAATTCCACCCAGCACTTCACCGAACCGCCGCCGCGCTATTCGGAAGCCACGCTGATCAAGAAGATGGAAGAGCTCGGCATCGGCCGGCCCTCCACCTATGCCGCGACGCTGAAGACGCTCAGCGATCGGGAATATGTCACGATCGACAAGCGCAAGCTGATCCCCGAGGCCAAGGGCCGGCTGGTGACGGCCTTCCTCGAAAGCTTCTTCACCCGCTATGTCGAATATGATTTTACGGCATCGCTGGAAGAAAAGCTCGACCGGATTTCGGCCGGCGAACTGAACTGGAAGGACGTTCTTCGCGATTTCTGGAAGGATTTCTTCGCGCAGATCGAAGACACCAAGGAACTGCGTGTTACCAATGTCCTCGACGCGCTAAATGAGGAACTGGCGCCGCTGGTCTTTCCGAAGCGGGAGGACGGCAGCGATCCGCGCATCTGCCAGGTCTGCGGCACCGGCAAGCTTTCGCTGAAGCTCGGCAAATATGGCGCCTTCGTCGGCTGCTCGAATTATCCCGAATGCAATTTCACCCGCCAGCTTTCCTCGGACAGCAATGGCGACGAAGCGGCCGCGTCCAACGAACCGCTGGCGCTCGGCAAGGATCCGCACACGGGCGAGGACATCACCCTGCGCTCGGGCCGTTTCGGCCCCTATGTCCAGCGCGGCGAGGGCAAGGAAGCCAAGCGCTCCAGCCTGCCCAAGGGCTGGACGCCGGCGAGCGTGGATCATGAAAAGGCATTGGCGCTCCTTTCGCTGCCGCGCGATATCGGCGCCCACCCGGAAACCGGCAAGATGATCTCGTCGGGCCTTGGCCGCTACGGGCCATTCATTCTGCATGACGGCAAATATGCGAATGTCGAAACGATCGAGGACGTGTTTTCAATCGGCCTCAACCGCGCGGTTTCGGTTCTCGCCGACAAGGCATCGAAAGGCCCGGGCGGCCGCGGTGCCGCAGCGGCCCCGCTGAAGGAAATCGGCGACCACCCCGATGGCGGGCCGATTACCGTCAAGGACGGAAAATACGGTCCCTATGTGAACTGGGGCAAGGTCAATGCGACCCTGCCCAAGGGCAAAGACCCGCAGGCGGTGACGCTGGAGGATGCGCTGCTTCTGATCGCCGAGCGGATCGCCAAGGGCGGCATCAAGCCCGCCAAGGGCAAGACGACGAAAACCGCGAAGCCGAAGGCCGCTAAGGCCGAGGGCACAGCGGCCAAGAAGGCCGTAAAGGCAACGAAGCCGAAAGCGGCTGCCAAACCCAAGGCAGCGGCAAAGGCGAAGACCGCCGCCAAATCGAAAGCGGCAGCAAAAGCCGGGAAAGACTGACCGTGACCAGACCTCCACGCGACCGAACCGAACGACCCGGCAAACCCGCAGTCCGGCTCGGGCGCGAGGGACAGAAGACGGTTGCACCGGCAGACGATACGGTGATCATCCATGGCGCCGTGCCACCGCGCGACGTTCTCTTGCGTTTTCTGGCCGACAATCCCGACAAGGCGTCGAAACGCGATATTTCCAAGGCTTTCGGGCTGAAGGGCGACAAGCGCATCGAACTGAAGGCGCTGCTGCGCGAGATGGAAGACGACGGGCTTCTGGAAAAGAAACGCAAGGCGCTGGTGCGTCCGGGCGCGCTTCCGCCGATGACCGTTCTCGACATCACCACGCGCGACAAGGACGGCGGGCTGATCGGCCGCCCGGCCGAATGGCCGGAAGATGCCGGCGTGGCGCCGGCCGTCTCCATCCGCCAGTCGGCCGTCGGCAAGGCGAAGGGCAAGGTGCCGGTCGGTGGCCTTGGCGACCGGGTGCTGGCAAAGATCTTCGCGTCCAAGGAAAATTCCGGTCCCGCCTACACGGCGCGCATCGTCAAGGTGCTCGATCGCAAGCGCAACAACAATGCGGCACTTGGCGTCTTCCGCGCATCGGCAGATGGCGGCGGGCGGATCATGCCGATCGAGAGGCGTGGCGAGGAACTGCAGGTCGATACCGGTCATGAGGGAGAGGCCAAGGATGGCGATCTCGTCGAGGTCGAGGTCCTGCGCATCGGCCGCTTCGGCCTGCCCCGCGCCGAGGTAAAGGCCGTCATCGGCTCGGTCGCGACCGAGAAGGCGATCTCGATGATCGCCATTCACGCCCACGGCATTCCCTACATTTTCCCCGACAGCGTCATCAGGGAAGCGGATGCCGCCGGCCCCGCCACCATGTCCCATCGCGAGGACTGGCGCCAACTTCCGCTGATCACCATCGATCCGGCCGACGCCAAGGACCATGACGACGCGGTGCATGCCGAAGCGGACCCCTCGCCCGACAATCCCGGCGGCGTCATCGTCACCGTCGCCATCGCCGACGTCTCCTGGTATGTCCGGCCGAAATCGGCGCTCGACCAGGAAGCGTTGAAACGGGGCAATTCGGTCTATTTTCCGGACCGTGTCGTGCCGATGCTGCCCGAGCGCATTTCCAACGAACTCTGCTCGCTGAAAGAAGGCGTCGATCGACCGGCGCTCGCCGTGCGCATGCGCTTTTCCAGCGAAGGCCGCAAGGCCGGCCATACCTTTCACCGCATCATGATGAAAAGTGCCGCCAAGCTCTCCTACAACCAGGCACAGGCGGCGATCGACGGGAAACCGGATGACCAGACCGGCCCCCTGCTGGAGCCGATCCTGAGGCCGCTCTGGCACGCCTACGGCATTTTGACACGCGGCCGTGAACGTCGGCAGCCGCTTGAGCTCAACATGCCCGAGCGCAAGATCATCCTGAAGCCGGACGGCACCGTCGACCGTGTTTTCGTGCCGGATCGCCTCGATGCCCACAAACTGATCGAGGAAATGATGATCCAGGCCAATGTGGCCGCTGCCGAGACGCTGGAACTCAAGCGCCAGCCGCTGGTCTACCGCGTCCACGACGCGCCCTCGCTTGCCAAGCAGGAGAGCCTGCGCGAATTTCTCGCCACGCTCGACCTGTCCCTGGTCAAGGGCGGCAATCTTCGCTCTAACCACTTCAACGGCATCCTGTCGAAGGCGGAAGGCGAGCCCTACGAGACCATGGTCAACGAAATGGTGCTGCGTTCGCAGAGCCAGGCGATCTACAGCCCCGAGAATATTGGCCATTTCGGCCTCAACCTGATGAAATATGCCCATTTCACCTCGCCGATCCGGCGCTATGCCGATCTGATCGTGCACCGCGCCCTTGTTGGTACGCTCGGCCTGGGCGAAGGCGGTATCACGCCGTCGGAGGAAGCGGCGCTGCAAGACATTGCCGCTGAAATCTCCACCTTCGAACGCCGCGCGATGGCGGCCGAGCGCGATACGATCAACCGGCTGATCGCCCATTACCTGAGCGAGAGGGTGAACGAGGAATTCGACGGACGCATATCAGGTGTGACCAAGGCGGGACTATTTGTCACTCTGCCGGCCTATGGCGCGGATGGATTCGTACCTATATCTACGCTCGGACGCGACTATTTCATCTATGACGAGGCGCATCAGGCGCTGTCGGGTGAGAAAACCGGACTGGGCTATCGCCTGGGCGATGACATCCGGGTCAAACTGGTGGAAGCCGTGCCGCTGGCCGGCGCGCTTCGCTTCGAAATGATCAGCGAAGGACGCAAGATGCCGACGGCTGTGCGTTCCTTCCATAAATCCGGTCGCCGGGATCGCGGTGGCGCTCGCAAGGCGCCGGGAACGCGGCCACCGCGCGGCAGGCGATAGGATGCGGCCTGGCCTCGCGTCCGAGATTGAGGATATGGACATGCAGGCAACTGACGATACCCCGCAGACCGTTCGCTTCGAGCAGACGGACAGATCCGACCGGCCGGTCGGGCAGTCGATCAGGCGCGGCTTCCTGAACGCCTGCCCTTCTTGCGGCCAAGGCAGGCTCTTCGGCCGGTTTCTCAAGACGGTCCATGCCTGCTCCTCCTGCGGCGAACATCTCGACAGGCACAGTGCGGACGATTTCCCGCCCTATATCGTCGTGACGATCATGGGGCATGTGGTCGTTGCCGGCTTCATGGCGACCGAGATGGTCTGGCAATTGTCCAATTGGGGCCATCTGGCCATCTGGCTGCCGATCACGGTCATCGGATCGCTGGCGCTTCTGCAACCGGTCAAGGGTGCCGTCGTCGGCCTGCAATGGGCCTTGCGGATGCATGGCTTCAGCGGCCATGAAGACAAGCCCGAGGATATCCTGCCGGCATTGGACCGCCCTGCGTGACGGGTACCGGCGGCCGGTCCCTCCCTGCGCCGGTCCCGCTTGACACCAAGCGCTCGCTGCGCCCGCGCGATGCCGCCTCCATCATGCTGCTCGATCGTGCCGAGGGCAGCGTGCGCGTGCTGATGGGCAGGCGCAACAAAGCCCATGTCTTCATGCCGGACCTGCACGTCTTTCCCGGCGGGCGCAGGGATGCCACCGACTACAGGCTGCTCTTCAGCAGCGACATCCATCCGGCCGTGCTCGAGCGGTTGAGAGTCGCCTGCGGCGCAAAGGCGCCCGAAAGCCGGTTGCGGGCGATCGCCCTTGCCGCCCTTCGTGAACTTCACGAGGAGGCAAGCATCGCGATCGGGCCGCAAGGCTGTGGAAACACCGGCATGTCCTTCCTTCCCGACCTTGAGAAACTGCGCTATATGGCTCGGGCGATAACCCCTCCGGGTCATCCGCGCCGGTTCGACACCCACTTCTTCGCTCTTTTCACCGACGAGGCAGGCGTGAACCCTAAGGATATCCGCGACAGCCGGGAGCTCGAGGATTTGAGGTGGATTGACGTGAACGACGTTTCAGCCGTACGCCTGCCCGACATTACACGGGTCATCCTATCGGAATTGCGGGCAAGCCTGCAGGCGGACGCGTCCCTGCCCTTTGGAAAGCCGGTGCCGTTCCACTACATGCGTCATGGACGAATGATCCGCGACCTCCTTTAAGGATTTTCATTCCATGGCACAGCCGCCGTCCGGTATGTCAGCGCCGGTTGAGGACATTCACTGGCCATCGCTGATTGCCGCCATCGCCGCCATAACGGCCGTTGGCATCGCGATCGGCCTTGGCCTGCCGCTGCTCAGCATCATCATGGAAAAGCGTGGCATCTCCTCGACGCTGATCGGTCTCAATTCGGCGATGGCAGGCATTGCCTCGATGGCGGCGGCGGCGGTGACCGCAAAGATCGCCCACCGCTTCGGCGTCGCGACAACCATGCTCTGGGCGATCCTCTTTGCCGCATTGAGCGCGCTCGGCTTCTATTATATCGAGAATTTCTGGCTCTGGTTTCCGCTGCGCGTCGTCTTCCACGGCGCCATCACGCTTCTGTTCGTGCTCTCGGAATTCTGGATCAACGCCACGGCGCCGCCCAGCCGCCGCGGCCTCGTTCTTGGCATCTACGGCACCGTGCTGTCGCTCGGCTTTGCCGCCGGGCCGCTGCTTTTTTCCCTGCTCGGCAGCGACGGTATCCTGCCGTTCGCCTTCGGCGCCGGCGTCATCCTGCTGGCTGCGGTGCCGATCTTCCTTGCCCGCAACGAAAATCCGGTGCTCGACGAGAAGCCGGAACTGCATTTCATGCGTTATATCTTCCTGGTGCCGACGGCCACCGCCGCCGTCTTCGTGTTCGGCGCGGTCGAATCAGGCGGCCTCTCGCTGTTTCCGATCTACGGCACCCGCAGCGGCTTTTCCGAATCGCAGGCCGCCCTGCTTCTCACCGTCATGGGCATCGGCAATGTGATCTTCCAGATACCGCTCGGCATGCTCTCCGACAGGATAGCCGACAGGCGCAATCTTCTGGCCCTGATGACGGTGATCGGGCTTGTCGGCGCGCTCTGCCTGCCGCTTCTGCAGGGGCAATGGATGCTGATGGCGATCATCCTGCTGTTCTGGGGCGGATGCGTGTCGGGGCTCTATACGGTGGGCCTCAGCCATCTTGGCTCGCGCCTGACAGGCGCCGACCTCGCCGCCGCCAATGCCGCTTTCATCTTCTGTTATGCGGTGGGAACGGTGGCCGGTCCGCAAACGATCGGCGCGGCCATGGATATCGCCGGCAACGACGGTTTTGCCTGGGCGATTGCCGGTTTCTTTGGGCTTTATGTGCTGCTTTCCGTGGTCAGGATCGTTTTCAACCCAAAACGGACTTGACTTTTCGGGCGCGATTTGTAGTTTCGCGCCAAGTTTGCCGGGACCCGCTACGGATGTCTGCGGCTTTGTTTTTATAAAGGCAGGACGACCATGGCGAAAGCTGCAAAAATCAAGATCAAGCTTCTGTCGACGGCCGACACGGGTTTCTTCTACGTAACCTCCAAGAACAGCCGCACCAAGACGGACAAGATGTCCATGACCAAGTACGATCCGGTCGTACGCAAGCATGTCGAATTCAAGGAAACCAAGATCAAGTAAGATCGGGTTCTTCCGGAATAGGAAGGCGCCGGCGCAAGCCAGGCGCCTTTTTTGTTGCGTCTATGCCGGCGCCTGCCGCATCACTCGTCTGTCCCTCGTCCCGCTTCCGGAATCAAAAACGCCGCCTCATGGAGGCGGCGTTGATGGGCGTCGGCTGACCGCAGCCACGGCACGAGGAACCGTTATTGGCTACGAGTCAGCCGACAAACCCCACGACCCAGGAGATGCGGCGGACCTGAACATCATGGGGTAATCGATCCCGGTGGGAGTTCATCTCTCCCCTGCTGCAGAGAATTGTCCGAAAACGAAAAAAAATCAATGAATTCTTAACCAAGCGCAAAGAGAACATGAGGCATGGTTAATTTAACCATCACCTTATGTACGAGGCGCGCCGGACTTCTTGCCTTGTGAAAGGGTCGCGAGATTGCCGAACCCGGCTGCCGGACGTTGCGGACGAATAGCCGCCCCCTAGCATTCCAAGACATTCCTGAAACATAACTATTTGAAATATAATTATTTTTTAAATTTGACGTTGCCGCGCTGGAACGACTTTGCACGCGGGGCCGGCCGGATCGAACGCTCATTGCCGCTGAAAAGCGATCCCGCAGGCTCAATGCCCGGCGAATAACCGAAAAATCGGATTCCTGGCGCAAGGTTCCTGATTTTCTGTGGAAAAACCACCTTACAGAGGATGGATTGCCCCGGAATGGCTCAAGCGGCAGCAGCAACCACCTGGTTCCTGCCGTTGTTCTTGGCCTGGTAAAGCGCCGTATCGGCGCGCTTCAGCAGGGCTTCCGGCGTATCTCCCGCGGGATTGAGCGTGGCGATGCCCAGAGATGCGGTGATCGACAGCGATGTTTCCGAATTCGGCAATGCGAACGGCCTGCCCTCGACGATGGTGCGTAGCCGTTCGGCAATGGCGGCGGCCGCATCGGCCGGCGTGTCGGGCATGACCACGACGAACTCCTCGCCGCCGAACCGACATGCAAGGTCGGCGCCGCGTACGGTGGCGCGGACACGGTGGGCGAATTCGCGCAGAACCTCGTCGCCGGCATCATGGCCATGGGCGTCGTTGACGCTCTTGAAGCGATCGATATCGGTGATGCAGATCGACAGCGTGCGGCCCCGCGCTACAGCGCGATCGATCAGGAGCTTCAGATGGTTGTCGAGGTAGCGGCGATTATGGAGCCCGGTCAGGCCATCGGTGACCGCCAGTTCGATCGTCTGCCTGACGCTGGCACGCAGCCGGTCGTTGCAATGCTTGCGGCGAATCTGCGTCAGGCTGCGCGCCACCAGTTCGTTGGGATCGACCGGCCGCATCAGATAATCGGTGACGCCCAGGTCCAGCGCCCGCACGACCATCTCGTCATGCCCCTGCTCGGCGATCAGCAGGACCGGAATATAGCGCGTGCGCTCCAGCGAACGCAGTTGCGAGCAGAGCCGCAGCGGATCATATTCGTCGAAATTGGAATTGACGATCACCAGGTCGAAGCTGTTTTCGGCCGCCTCGAAAAGGGCTGCCTGCGGGTCGGACATCGCCACGACATTTGCAACGGGTTTCAGCGCCCGGCTGATACGCTCCTGCGAACTGCCGCGGCCATCGACGAGCAGGACGTGGCCGAACTCGTCCGGCCGGTCGGCGGCGGCCAGATCCTGCAGGCCGACGCTTTGGGCGGTCTCGGCGCGCAGGCGCAGCTCGTCGCTGACATTTTTCAGCCGTACCAGGCTCTTGACGCGCGACATCAGCTGCAGGTCGTTGACCGGCTTGGTGAGGAAATCGTCGGCGCCGGCCTTCAGGCCCCTTACCCGGTCGGAGGGCTGGTCGAGGGCCGTGACCATGACGACGGGAATATGGGCGGTGCGGGGGTTCGCCTTCAGCCGTTCGCAGACTTCGAAACCATCCAGGCCCGGCATCATGATGTCGAGCAATATGAGATCAAGCGGCTGCTTCTCGCAAATAGCGAGCGCTTCGTAACCGTCTGCAGCGGTGAGAACGTCGAAATACTCGGCCACCAGCCGGGCTTCCAGCAGTTTCACATTGGCCGGTATGTCATCGACGACAAGGATACGCGCGGTCATGCAATCTTTCCTGCCCAGTGAGCGCTTGAGATAACCCCACTCAGCGCGAATTATTTAGCGGAGCTGCCCGTTGGGGCGCTCCCGGCAACCTCATGCGTCGCCCAGATAGGTCTTGATCGTCTCGATAAATTTCGGCACCGAGATCGGTTTGGAGACATAGGCTTCGCAACCCCCCTGTCGGATCCGCTCCTCGTCGCCCTTCATCGCAAAGGCCGTAACGGCGATGACCGGGATAACATGGAGCTCGTCGTCCTCTTTCAGCCACTTGGTCACTTCCAGCCCGGAAACCTCCGGCAACTGGATGTCCATGAGAATCAGGTCCGGGCGATGTTTACGCGCAAGATCAAGGGCTTCCATGCCGTTGCGGGTCTGGATGGTCGTGTATCCGGATGCTTCGATCAGGTCACGAAAGAGCTTCATGTTCAGCTCGTTGTCTTCAACAATCATCACCTGCTTGGGCATTTTGGTCCCTTGTTTTGCCGTTCCGGCTTGCAAGCCCGGCGCATCCTTATAAGTTGCGCGCAATGGACATCACCTGTTCCCGGAAGCTTGACCTTAGAGCTATTTGGTTGAAAAACAGGTAATATTGCGCGAAAAAATTGCCTGAATGCCAGAAGGACGAATGCACGTGACACCGGCCGAGGAAACCGCAATCGCCATTCTTGCATGGCTGGCAAACGAGCCGGAACTGCTCGGCCGCTTCCTGGCGCTGACCGGCACCGATCCCGCCTCGTTGCGGCATGCAGCGGCCGATCCGGGGTTTCTTGCCGGCGTCGTCGATTTCCTGATGGGCCATGAGCCAACCCTCCTCTCCTTCTGCGAGGCGACCGGCACGCCGCCCGAACAGGTGGTGCGGACGCATGCGGTTCTGTCAGGTCCCGACAATTCCGGCGACTTCTGAGGCAGAGAACATGGTTCGATTTCGCTGTCGGCAAGAGCGTGGATATCGTCCGGCCTCCCTTGAGTGTCGGCAGCATAGAGCGTAACGTAAAAATGTTCAACTTTTGTTCCGGTCCATGCATACAGACACGCCGCGCCTTCCGGGTTTCTGCCGAGACTGCCTGACCGGCCAGCCGGACGGCATACGCCGATGCCGGGCCTGTGGCAGTCCGCGCCTGCTTTATCATTCCGAACTCCATGAGCTGACACTCGCCCATATCGACTGCGATGCCTTCTACGCGTCCGTCGAGAAGCGCGACAATCCGGAACTGGCCGACAAGCCGGTGATCATCGGCGGCGGCAAGCGCGGCGTCGTCTCCACCGCCTGCTACATCGCCCGCATTCACGGCGTGCGCTCGGCCATGCCGATGTTCAAGGCGCTCGAAGCCTGCCCGCAGGCGGTCGTCATCAAGCCGGATATGGAGAAATATGTAAGGGTCGGCCGTGAGGTGCGCAGCCTGATGCAGGAACTGACGCCGCTGGTGCAGCCGCTGTCGATCGACGAGGCCTTTCTGGAACTGAAAGGCACGGAGCGCCTGCACCATGATCCCCCTGCCCGCACTTTGGCCAAATTCGCCCGCCGGGTCGAACAGGAGGTCGGCATCACCGTTTCGGTCGGTCTTTCCTACTGCAAGTTCCTGGCCAAGATCGCCTCGGACCTGCAGAAGCCGCGCGGCTTTTCCGTCATCGGCGCGGCCGAGGCGCTGGATTTCCTGAAGGACCGATCGGTCACCCTCATCTGGGGCGTCGGCAAGGCCTTTGCAGCGACGCTGGAGCGCGACGGCATCCGCACCATAGGCCAACTCCAGACAATGGAGGAAACCGACCTGATGAAGCGTTACGGCACCATGGGCCAGCGCCTCTACCGTCTGTCGCGTGGCCAGGACGAGCGCAGGGTCGAGATCGACCGCGAAGCCAAGAGCGTCACTTCGGAAACCACCTTCAACGACGACCTCTGCGACTATGACGACCTCGTCACGCATCTGCGCCGATTGAGCGAACAGGTGGCGTACCGGCTGCGAAAGGCCGAGATCGCCGGGCAGACCGTTGTCCTGAAGCTGAAGACGGCCGACTTCAAGATCCGCACGCGCAACCGGCGGCTGGACAGCCCCACCCGCCTTGCCGACCGCATCTTCCGCACCGGCATGCAGCTTCTCGACAAGGAAGCGGACGGAACGAAATTCCGCCTGCTCGGCATCGGCGTCGCTGATCTTTCCGATCCCGATCTCGCCGATCCGCCCGACCTCGTCGATGCGCTGGCCGGACGCCGTGCCGCGGCCGAAGCGGCGATCAACGCGCTGCGCGACAAATTCGGCAAGGGGAGCGTCGAGACAGGCTATACATTCGGCAAGGGCCGGCGGAAATAACCGGGCCGCCTCGCCCTGCACCCTCTGTTCTTTCTGTTCCCTTGGAAACAGCAAAGCTTCCTTAAATCTCTCACGCTAGCCTTGTCTGCCACTCCTGCGTCCGGATGTCTGTCATGGTTTTGCGTCTTGCATTTGGTATCGGCCTTGTTTTCTCGCTCTCCGCCAGCACCGCGCTTGCGGGCGGCGACCGGGCGCCGCTGCAGATCGTCGTCTCCCGCGACCAGCAGTCGCTGGTGGTCTATGACGGCGATACGGTGATCGCGACGTCGAATGTCTCGACCGGCAAGCCCGGCCATTCGACGCCAACAGGCATTTTCTCGATCCTCGAAAAACGCCGCTTTCATGCATCCAACATCTATTCGAACGCGCCGATGCCCTTCATGCAACGGCTGACCTGGTCCGGCATCGCGCTGCATGCGTCGAACCATGTTCCGAACCATCCGGCCTCGCACGGCTGCGTGCGTCTGCCGGACGATTTTGCCAAGCAGCTTTTCAAGATGACCAGCCGTGGGCTGCACGTGCTGATTTCGGATCGCCAGCTGGTGCCGCAGGCGATTTCCGATCCATTCCTGTTCCAGCCGGCAATCGTCCAACCGGCGCTGCTGTCCGATGCGACATTGCGGCCGAGCGTGTCGCATCTCCCCGAAAAGCCGGTCGAAGTTGCGACGATCGCGCCGCAGCAGGTTGAAAAGCCGACTGTCGAGCCGGAGCAAAAGCCACCGATCCGGATATTGATCACCCGCCGCGATCAGCGCGACATCACCCGCGATGTCCAGGCGCTGCTCAACCAGATCGGTTATACCGCCGGCACCATAGACGGCTATGCCGGTGTGCAGACGCTGCAGGCGGTCCGTTCATTCCAGGCCGATGAAAAAATGGCGGTGAACGGCCTGTTGACGAGCGAATTCCTGGATGCGCTCTATCTCAAGGCCGGCAAGGGCAAGCCGCCGAATGGGCAGCTTTTCGTACGCCGCGATTTCGAGCCGCTGCTGGACATGCCGGTTACCATCGAAAACGCGGAAATCGCGCTTGGAACGCATTTCCTGCAGTTCCAGAATATCGATGCTGCGACCGGAAAGGGCGAATGGTTCGTCATGTCGCTCGACAACAGCCTGCCGGGGCCGATGAAGAAGCGGCTCGGCATTACCGTCGAGGAAGATGCGAGCGCCTTCAATGCGGCACGGCGCAGCATGGGCCGCATCATCCTTGCGCAGGAGGCGCGCCAGAAGATCGAGGAACTGCTGTCGGAAGGCTCTTCGCTCACCATTTCCGATCTCGGCCTTGGGCAGGAAACCGGCAAAGGCACGGATTTCGTGACGATCACCCGCACCCCGCCGAAATCCTGAATGTATAAAAGTCGTCGGCTATACGAGTTCGACGTCGATCACCCCCGGCGCTGTTCTCAGCGCCGCGGCGATCTCGGGAGAGATGCGGTATTTCTCGTTGAGTTCGACCTCGATCTCACGCTGGCCATTGTCCTTGATGACGATGAACGAGACCAGCCCATCGCCGCGCGTATTGAGATGGGTCGCGACGGACCGCAAGGGGCCGCTGTCGCGCACATAGACCCGAAGCGCCTTCTGCATTTGCAATGAACGCTCTTCCAGCGATTGCAGCGTCTGGATGCGCATGCCGATGCCCTCCGGCCGCTCCTCGGCCTGGACGGTCATCACCAGCGATTTTCCGGGCTCAAGCATGTCGCGGTACTGGTTGAGCGCCTCTGAAAACAGCACGGCTTCGAACTGGCCGGTCGAATCGGAAAAGGCGATGATGCCCATCTTGTTGCCGGTCCGGGTCTTTCTTTCCTGCTTGGAGGTCACCGTTCCAGCCAGTCGGCCGGCGGCGGCACCCTTCTTCACCGAGGCGGAAAAATCCGCGAAGGTCTGGACGCGGATCTTGGCCAAGAGGTCATTATAGGTATCGAGCGGATGGGCGGAGAGATAGAAGCCCAGGACCTGGAATTCGCGGTGCAATTTCTCGGACGCCAGCCAGGGCGAATAGGCCGGCAGGCTGATCTTTTCCGGGCCGGTGGCCGCGCCCGCGCCGAACATGTCGCTCTGGCCGCTCACCTTGTTGGCCTGGGCGATCTGGGCAAAGCCGAGAATGCGGTCGAGGCCGCCCACAAGCTCCGCCCGGTCATGGCCGAAGCAATCGAAGGCGCCGGCGCAGATCAGGCTTTCGAAGACGCGCCGGTTGAGCAGTTTCGGATCGATCCTGAGGCAGAAATCCTCAAGGCTGGCGAAGGGCTCGTCGCCGCGCATCTCGACAATGTGATCGACAGCCGCCTCGCCGACGCCCTTGATGGCCGAGAGTGAGTAATAGATGTGGTTCTCGCCGGTCTCGAAGCGGCGGAACGAGGTCTGCACCGAGGGCGGCACGACCGTGATGCCGAGCCGCATGGCATCCTGGCGGAAATCATTGATCTTGTCGGTGTTCGACATATCGAGCGTCATCGACGCGGCCAGGAACTCGACCGGGAAATGCGCCTTCAGGTAGGCGGTCTGGTAGGAGACGATGGCATAGGCGGCGGCGTGCGATTTGTTGAAGCCGTAGTTGGCGAACTTTGCCAGCAGTTCGAAAATGTTGATCGCCTGTGCCTTGGGCACATTGTTCTTGATGGCCCCATCGACAAAGCGTTCGCTTTGCTTGTCCATTTCCGCTTTGATCTTCTTGCCCATGGCGCGGCGCAGAAGATCGGCTTCGCCGAGCGAATAGCCGGACAGAACCTGGGCGATCTGCATCACCTGCTCCTGATAGACGATAACCCCTTGGGTTTCCTTCAGCAGGTGATCGATCATCGGATGGATCGACTCGATTTCCTCCTCGCCGTGCTTGCGGGCATTGTAGGTTGGAATATTCTCCATCGGGCCGGGGCGGTAGAGCGCCACCAGCGCGATGATATCCTCGATACAGTCCGGCCGCATGCCGATCAGCGCCTTGCGCATGCCGGCGCTTTCCACCTGGAACACGCCGACCGTGTCGCCCTTGGACAGCATCTCGTAGGTTTTCTGGTCGTCGAGCGGCAGCGCCTCCAATTTGACCTCGATATTGCGCTTGCGGATGAAATCGACGGCGACCTTGAGCACGGTCAGCGTCTTCAGCCCGAGGAAGTCGAACTTGACGAGGCCGGCCTGCTCCACCCATTTCATGTTGAACTGGGTGACCGGCATGTCCGAGCGCGGATCGCGGTACATGGGGACGAGCTGCGACAAAGGCCGATCGCCAATCACGATGCCGGCGGCATGGGTCGAGGCGTGGCGGTAGAGCCCTTCGATCTTCTGGGCGATATCGAGCAGGCGCCCGATCACCGGCTCCTTGTCCACTTCTTCCTGGAAGCGCGGCTCCTCCTCGATCGCCTTGGACAAGGGAGTGGGATTGGCCGGATTGTTGGGCACCATCTTGCAGATCTTGTCGACCTGGCCATAGGGCATTTCCAGCACGCGACCGACATCGCGCAGCGCGGCGCGCGCCTGCAGCGATCCGAAGGTGATGATCTGCGCCACCTGTTCGCGGCCATATTTGCGCTGGACGTAGCGGATCACCTCTTCGCGCCGGTCCTGGCAGAAGTCGATGTCGAAGTCGGGCATCGACACGCGGTCGGGATTGAGGAAGCGTTCGAACAGCAGGGAGAAGCGCAAGGGATCGACATCGGTGATGGTCAGCGCATAGGCGACCAGTGAGCCTGCACCCGAACCACGGCCGGGGCCTACCGGGATATCCTGAAGTTTTGCCCATTTGATGAAGTCGGCAACAATCAGGAAGTAGCCGGGGAACTTCATCTTCTCGATGACGCTGAGCTCGAAATCGAGCCGCTCGCGATAATCCGTCTCGGTGTAGCCGGGCGAAAGCCCGAGCTTCTGCATCCTGTCTTCAAGCCCTTCGACGGCCTGCCGGCGCAGTTCGATCTCCTCGGCGCGCTCGGCTTCCGCCGGGTCATCCGTGGCGCCGGTGAAACGCGGCAGGATCGGCGCGCGCGTCTTCAGGACGAAGGAACAGCGCCTGGCGATCTCGATCGTATTGTCGAGCGCTTCCGGCAGGTCGGCAAACAGCGCCGCCATGTCCTTGCGGCTTTTCAGGTAGTGATCGGGCGTCAGCCGGAAGCGGCTGTCGTCGGACACCATCGCATTGTGCGCCACAGCCATCAGCGCGTCATGCGCCTCGAACTCGGCCGGCGACGGGAAGAAGGGTTCGTTGGTGGCAACGATCGGCAGTTCGAGCCTGTAGGCGAGATCGACGATCCGGCCTTCATGGCGGCGGTCATATTTTCCATGGCGCTGGAGCTCGACATAGAGCCGATCGCCGAACAGCCCGGACAGCGTTTTCAGGCGCGCCTCGGCAAGCGCCGGATGACCGGACTTCAGCGCCATATCGACCGGGCCGCCGGATGCGCCGGTCAGGGCGATCAGCCCGTCCGTTCCGCCTTCGCTCAACCAGGACAGCGCGATGCGCACCGACTGGCTTCCCTCGCCGCCCAGATAGGCGCGGCTGACAAGCTCGACGAGCCGAACATAACCGGCATCCGTGGCGGCGATCAGCACGATGGCGGGAAGTTTCGCCAGATGCTGCGCATGACCGCGCCTGCCGTCCTCCGCCTCGTCTTCCATGTCGATCGACAACTGGCAGCCGATCAGCGGCTGAAGGCCGTCATCCATGCATTTCTGCGAAAATTCGAGCGCGGCAAAGAGATTGTTAGTGTCGGCAATGCCGATCGCCGGCTGCGCATCCGCCACCGCCTTGCCGATGATCTTCTTGATCGGCAAGGCACCTTCAAGCAGGGAAAAGGCCGAATGGACGCGAAGATGCACGAATTGCGGCGCGCTTGCGGCACCATTTTTCTGCTGCCTGTCGTTTACCGCATCCGTCATGGCGTACCCCGATTCCGTCTAGGTCCGAGGATATCCTTCTTCCGGCCGTCCATGTCCAGATTTCATCCGCCGGCGGGCGCCTTTTTCACGACCGGGTCGGATTGTCCACAGCCGTCACCGCCTGGCAGGCGGGTCCGGTCGCGGCATTACATTCCAAGAACGATGATGGAGAGGCTGGCGACGAACATGGAGATCGAGGCGAATGCGGCGAGGTCACGAATAAAGTCGGTCATTGCGGGGCTTCCTTTTCCGTTATGTTCCTTTCTTGTTCCATTTATGTTCACGTGTCAAGCAGCAATTGCAAATCTTCATCCGGGCCATGCTGGGTGGTAAATATCCGACCGCTCCCCCGGCGCGGACCCTCTGGACGCCGCTCAAGGGGCGGACTACTCTGCCGGCATTCCAGTTCAATCGAGGCAGAGATGAAGATGTTCCTGATTGTTGCGACGGCATTGATCGGTCTTTCGGCCGGTATGGCGCAGGCGGCAAAGGCCATCGGTGCCGACCGGATCATTTCTGCCGCAACGGGCGACTGGGACAAGGACGGCAATGCCGATCTTGCCCTCCTGGTCGCCGCGGACGAGAACAGCGGCGACGATCACTCGGTCTATATCTACCTGCATGACGACGAGGCCGGGCGCCTGACGTTGAAGACCGTCGCCGCCAATAAGGTCTGGGGGAATCTCGGCATTGCCGGTCAGCGCCCCTTCCTGACCGCACTTCCCAACGGCTCGCTCCTGATCACCTCGCACAATGAGTCCATCGGTCGCGACCGCTGGGAACAGAAGCTAACCGTCGCCTATCGCAACTCCGATTTCGTCGTCGCCGGCTACACCTACACCTCCTACGACACGCTCGATCCCGACAATCAGACGGATTGCGATTTCAACGTGATGACAGGCAAGGGGACGGCAAAGAGCAAGCCGGTTGCCGCCAAGGGCGAAACCGTGCTTTTACGGGACTGGTCGGACGATCGCGGCCAGACGGCCTGCGGCAATGGCTAGACGGGGCGACCATCGGCTGTGGTCGCCCGTTCTGCCTAGAGCACCTAGAGTTCGACGACCTTGCCGTCCTCGATGGTGACGCGGCGGTCCATGCGCGATGCGAGTTCGTAATTGTGGGTGGCGATCATCGCCGCAAGGCCGGACTGACGCACCAGCGCCTCCAGCGCCTCAAAAACATAGCCGGCCGTTTCCGGATCGAGATTTCCCGTCGGCTCGTCGGCAAGCAGGACCAGCGGCGCATTGGCCACTGCCCTTGCGATGGCGACGCGCTGCTGTTCGCCGCCCGACAGTTCCGAGGGGCGGTGTTCGGCGCGATGGCCGATGCGCATGTAATCGAGCAGCGCTGCGGCCCGTTCGCGCGCCTCGGCCTTGTTGAGGCCGGCGATCAGCTGCGGCATCATGATGTTCTCGATGGCGGTGAATTCCGGCAGGAGATGGTGGAACTGGTAGACGAAGCCGATCTCGTTGCGGCGGATCGCCGTGCGCTGCTCGTCGCCGAGCCCGCCGCAGGACTGGCCGTTGATCAGCACCTCGCCCGCATCCGGCCGCTCGAGCAGACCCGCGAGGTGCAGGAGCGTCGACTTGCCGGTGCCGGACGGCGCCACCAGCGCCACCGTCTGGCCGCCATGCAGCTTGAAGTCGGCCCCTTTCAGGATCGACAGGGTCTCATCGCCCTGGTTGTAGTGGCGTTCGACGCCGGAAAGCTGCAGTGCCACGCGCGCATTCATCGTGTCTGTATTCCTTGGTTATTCGTAGCGCAGAGCCTGAACCGGATCGAGGCGCGAGGCGCGCCAGGCCGGGAAGATCGTGGCGAGAAACGACAGGCCGATGGCCATGGCGATGACCGAGACGGTTTCGCCCAGGTTCATGTCGGCCGGAAGCTGGCTGAGAAAATAGAGTTCGGGATTGAAGATCGTCGTACCGGAAATCCAGGAGAAGAACTGGCGGATGGATTCGACATTGAGACAGACGATGACGCCGAGAAGGACGCCGGCGAGCGTTCCGACAATGCCGATCGCCGCCCCGGTCATGAAGAAGATGCGCATGATGGCGCCGGAACTGGCGCCCATAGTGCGCAGGATGGCGATATCACTGCCCTTGTCCTTCACCAGCATGATGAGGCCCGAGACGATATTGAGCGCCGCCACCAGCACGATCAGCGTCAGGATCATGAACATGACGTTGCGCTCTACCTGGAGGGCCGAGAAGAAGGTCTTGTTGCGGTCGCGCCAGTCGCTGATCAGGACCTGCCGGCCGGCTGCATCCTCCACCGGCTGGCGAAGCTCGTCAACGAGATCGGGATTGGCAACGAAGAGCTCGATCGATTGGGCGATACCCGGCGCATTGAAATAGAGCTGCGCCTCCTCGAGCGGCATGAAGATGATGGTGGCATCATATTCCGACATGCCGATCTCGAAGATCGCCGAGACGGTGTAGGACTTGACCCGCGGATTGACGCCCATCGGCGTCACGTCGCCCTCCGGCGCCACCAGCGTGATCGTGCCGCCGGCGGTGATGCCCAGCTGCTCGGCCATGCGCGAACCGATCGCCACGCCGCTGCCGGCGGCAAAACCGACGAGATCGCCGGACTGGATGTGATCGGAGATCGACTTCATCTTGGCGAGGTCCTCGGCGCGCACGCCGCGCACCAGTGCCCCGGTCCCTGCCCCTCCCGGACCGGAGGCAAGCGTCTGCCCCTCGATCATCGGGATCGCCATGGTGACGCCCTTGACGCCGGAGAACCGGGTGGCGAGGTCGGCGTAATTGTCGAGCGGGCCGTCGAGCGGCTGAACGATCATATGGCCGTTGATGCCAAGGATGCGCGAGATAAGCTCGGTACGAAAGCCATTCATCACCGCCATGACGATGATCAGCGTCGCCACGCCCAGCATGATGCCGATGAAGGAAAAGCCGGCGATCACCGAGATGAACGCTTCCTTGCGGCGCGAGCGCAGATAGCGCCAGGCCACCATCCGTTCGAAAATGGAAAACGGGCGGCTCGCTGGCGGCTGGGCGGCCGCTGCCTTGTCCTGGTCTTGCGTCGCGGCGCTCATGGCCTATCCCTTATTTCGAGGCGGTCAGCTTGTTGATGGCGGCCTCGACGGTCATTGTTTCGCGGGCACCGGTCTTGCGGTCCTTGAGTTCGACCTCGCCGCTGGCCACCGAACGCGGCCCGGCGATCACCTGCACCGGCACGCCGATCAGATCGGCGGTGGCGAACTTGGTGCCGGCACGGTCGTCCTTGTCGTCATAGAGCGGATCGAGGCCGGCCTTGTCGAGGGCCGCATAGATGGTTTCGCAGGCCGCATCGCAGGCGTCGTCGCCCGTCTTCATGTTGATCACCACCGCATCGAAAGGCGTGATCGAGGCCGGCCAGATGATGCCGTTCTCATCATGCGACGCCTCGATGATCGCCGGCACGAGCCGGGTCGGACCGATGCCGTAGGAGCCCATATGCACCGTATGCTCCTTGCCATCGGGGCCTTGCACCTTGGCGCCCATGGCTTCGGAATATTTGGTGCCGAAATAGAAGATATGCCCGACCTCGATGCCGCGTGCCGAAACGCGGGATGTCGCATCGACTGCGTTGAACGCAGCCTCGTCGTGCATTTCCGAGGTCGCCGCATAGAGCGACGTCCATTTGTCGAAAATCGCCTTCATCGCGGCCGCATCCCAGAAATTCGTGTCTTCCGCCGGAATGTCGAAATCGAGGAAATCCCTGTGGCAGAAGACTTCCGATTCACCGGTATCGGCCAGGATGATGAATTCATGGCTGAGGTCACCGCCGATCGGGCCGGTATCGGCACGCATCGGAATGGCGCGCAGGCCCATGCGCGAGAAGGTCCGCAGATAGGCGGCGAACATGCGGTTGTAGGAATCGACCGCGCCTTCCCGGTCGAGGTCGAAGGAATAGGCATCCTTCATCAGGAATTCGCGCGAGCGCATGGTGCCGAAACGCGGCCGGATCTCGTCGCGGAATTTCAGCTGGATATGATAGAGGTTGAGCGGCAGGTCCTTGTAGCTCTTGACATAGGAGCGGAACACATCGGTGATCATCTCCTCATTGGTCGGACCATAGAGCATCGGCCGGTCCTGCCGGTCCTTGATCCTCAGCATTTCCTTGCCATAGGCGTCGTAGCGGCCGCTTTCCTGCCAGAGCTCGGCCGATTGCAGCGTCGGCATCAGCAGTTCGATGGCGCCGGCCCGGTTCTGTTCCTCGCGGATGATCGCATTGACCTTGTCGAGAACCCGCTTGCCCAGCGGCAGCCAGGTGTAGATGCCGGCCGATTGCTGGCGCACCATGCCGGCCCGCAGCATCAGCCGATGCGAGACGATCTCCGCTTCCTTCGGGTTTTCCTTCAGAATGGGCATGAAAAAGCGGGACAGGCGCATGAACGGGTTCCGGAACTTGAAGCACTTCGCACTATCGCTGGATTCGGGCGAAATAAGGTTGAGCTTGCAGGCCCCGCGCGACCTATGGACGCGCAAACCGGGCACTGCCGTTTGACTGCTTGCCGCGACGGACCGACCGATTGATTCCACCGGCAGGAACATCGCGCACAGGCGTTCATAGACGCTTCGGAGGAGGAAGAAAACCCGTCATCTCCGGATAGGCGGGACTGGCTGACGACCGTACTGCGCCCGCAGGGAAGAACATCGCGACGACCCGCGCATCTGCGTCAAAAAGGCACGCTAATAACAGGAAACACGAATATGAAGTCAACTTAATAATTTTATGCTACTGTAGCAAAAATGCAAAAATATGGGATGACATTGCCTGTTCTTTGGGCTAGTTTCGGCCCAGAAAAGAAGCAGGGAGATTAAATTCTTGTCGATTTCGCGGTCAAGTCTTGGGAGGATAAGATCTTAGGCGCGGTTACACGCAGCCACCGGTAACGGATAAGGATCACGCGATACTTAGAAACAAGGCTTTCAGCCTTGTTTTTTTTTGGTTTTTTCACGGGAATCAGCCGCCAGCGAAATTTGGATCGCTGGAATTGCGTCATTTTTGCGGCCCCTCGCCTGCCCGGCAGTACGCGGAAGCCGTCGAAGGCGGGCATTCGCCCATCATCTACCCCTGCAAACCGAGGTTCCGACCTCAGATGGTTAATAGAAATCCGGCGCGAATTGCGGAATGGCGTCGATGCCGTAGCCGAGCCGTACGGCGAATATGTACCAGGCCAGGTGGATAAATGCCGCGACCACCGAGGTGGTCAGGAAGACCTTCCAGCCGCGGAAACGCGCCGGCGCGCTTTCGACAGTTCCCGGCACGATCTCGTTTTCCTCGGCCTGTGTCCGCATACCGATCGGCAGGACGATGAACAGCGTCAGCCACCAGATGATAAAATAGATCGCGAAGACTGAAAAAAACGGCATGTGGTACTCTCGCGGCTGATTGAAGGGCGGCCCTGCGCCAGCCTGATTATACCGCCTTGGCGGCACGGCGACAAATACTCAGGTCGCGCCTTTCTGTCACACTTGCTCGAGCTCGATCAGCGTGCCGAAGAAATCCTTTGGATGAAGGAAGAGGACCGGCTTTCCATGGGCGCCGATCTTCGGGCGTCCGTCGCCGAGCACCCGGCCGCCGGCCGCAACCAGGCTGTCGCGCGCGGCAATGATGTCCGCAACTTCGTAGCAGATATGATGCATGCCGCCTGAAGGGTTCTTCGCAAGAAAGGCGGCGATCGGCGAATTTTCGCCGATCGGTTCCAGCAGTTCCACCTTGGTATTGGCGAGCAAGACGAAGGCAACGCGCACGCCGTGCTCCGGCAAGGCCTCCGGTTCGCTCACCGAGGCGCCGAGCATACCGCGATAGCGTTCCACCGCCTCGCCAAGATCGGGCACCGCAAGAGCGATATGATTGACAGGTCCAAGCATCGCCTTGCCCTCTTGCGCCATCACAGCCTGTTGATGAACACAGTCACCACGGGCTTCTTACCCCAGACCTCGTTGGCCGTGCCGCGAATGGCCCGGCGCACCGCTTCCGTCACCATCGCAATGTCCTTGCGCTTGCCGCGCGGAATGCTTTCGACGGCGCCGAGCACGGCATCATAGAGCGTGTCGTTCATGTCCTCGCCCTCGTCGTCGAATTCCGGCAAGCCGATCGGAACGACAATCGGGTCCGCGGCGAAATCGTAGCGTGCATCGAGCAGGACATTGACGGACACATGGCCGGCGAAGGAGAGCTTGCGGCGCTCGCCGACGCCCATTTCCTCGAAATCGCCGATCAGGCTGCCATCCTTGTAGATCCGGCCATGCGGCGCCGTGCCGATGACCGTGGCCGGGCCCGGAGCGATCCGCAGGATATCGCCGTTGCGCACGCGCGGGACCGTCTTGATGCCGGACTGGCGGCCGAGTTCTGCCTGCGCCGTCAGATGGGCGGCCTCTCCATGTACCGGCACGAGGATCTGCGGCCGTGTCCACTCGTACATCTGCTGCAATTCGTTGCGGCGGGGATGGCCCGAAACATGGACGAGCGCCTCATTGTCGGTGACGATATGGATGCCCTGCTCGACCAGGCCGTTCTTGATATCGTTGATCCCCTTTTCGTTGCCGGGAATGGCACGCGAGGAAAACACCACCGTGTCACCGGCGGTCAGCGCCACATTGCGCATCTCGTCGCGGGAGATCTTGGCAAGCGCAGCACGGGATTCACCCTGGCTTCCGGTCAGGATGATGACGACCTTGTCGCGCGGGATATAGCCGAACTCGTCCTCGGCGATGAAAGGATTGACGCCCTCCATCAGCCCGACGTCGCGAGCGACGTCCACCACGCGCTTCATCGAACTGCCGAGCAGCAGCACTTCGCGACCGGCCTCGGCGGAAGCCTTGGCGATCGACCGGATGCGGCCGACATTAGAGGAAAAGGTCGTGATCGCAACACGGCCCTTGGCATCCTGGATGATCTTGGTGAGGCTGTTCGAAACCTCCTCCTCGGAGGGCGATACGCCGTCGCGCATCGCATTGGTGCTGTCGCACATCAGCGCCAGCACTCCCTCGTCGCCGACGGCGCGGAAGCGCGCCTCGTCGGTAAACGGGCCGAGCGACGGCGCATGATCGATCTTCCAGTCGCCGGTATGGACGACATTGCCGAGCGGCGTGCGGATCACCAGCGACATCGGCTCGGGGATCGAATGGTTGACGCCGACCGCCTCGATCTCGAAAGGACCGACATTGATGCGATCGCCCTCCTTGAAAATGGTGATCGGCACTTCGGCGCGGCTGCGCTCGTAGCTGCGCTTGGCTTCCAGCATGCCGGCGGTAAAGGGCGAGGCATAGACCGGCACGTTAAGACCGGGCCACAGATCCGCAAGGGCGCCGTAATGGTCCTCATGGGCATGGGTGATGATGATGCCCTTCAGGTTCTTGCGCTGCTCGGCAAGAAACCGGATATCCGGCAAAACGAGATCGACGCCGGGCAGATCGAGGCCCGGGAAGGTCACGCCGCAATCGACCATGATCCACTGGCGGTTGGACGGCACGCCGTAGCCGTAGAGGGCCAGGTTCATGCCGATTTCACCAACACCGCCCAGCGGCAGGAAGACGA
Organism: Rhizobium sp. Root482; assembly: GCF_001426565.1. Lineage (GTDB taxonomy): Bacteria > Pseudomonadota > Alphaproteobacteria > Rhizobiales > Rhizobiaceae > Pararhizobium. Next base: position 65,310 of record NZ_LMFA01000012.1, read on the forward strand.
GTTCGTCTTGTTTGCTCATACGTTGATTACGCCTTGTTTTATCCGAAAAATACATCGCCGGCGGCGATGCGCTGAACCGTGCCTGCTCCGATATCGAGCAACAGCCGGCCGTCCTCGTCAATGCCGTCGAACCGCCCGGAAATCGAGCGATCCGGCAGGTTGACCGTAATCTTCTGTCCTATCCCGCCGGCGGAGGCCCGCCATTGCCGGATGATCTCGGCAATCCCCTCGCCACGGTTCCAGACAGACAATGCCTCGGCCATGCTGCTAAAGAGATGCGCAAACAATTCTTCCGGCGAAGCGGCAGCCCCCTCCGCCCGAAGGCTGGTAATGGGATAGAGCCCGTGATCGGGCGCCAGCGCGACATTGATGCCGCAGCCGATCACCAGAGCATGATGCCCGCTTTTCAACCGTTCGCCTTCCAGCAGGATACCGCAGCACTTCCTGCCTGCAATCAGAATATCGTTCGGCCACTTGATCGACACCGGATGGCTGCCCGGCGGCATCACGGCCTGGATGGCATTCTTGACAGCGACGGCCACCGCCAGCGGCAGCGAATGCAATTTCTCCATCGGTGCCGCATCGATCAAAAGCAACGAGGCGTAGAGATTTCCCGCCTCCGATGTCCAGGGCCGGCCGCGCCGGCCGCGCCCTTCAAGCTGCCGTGTCGCGGTGATCCAGTGCGATCCCGGATCGCCGGCGCGCGCCCGCTCCAGGCATTCCGTATTCGTCGATCCGACATCGCCCAGCGGCGTATGGCGGAAATCGTCGAGCGACATTCCGCTCAAAAGAAGGTCCGCGCCGCGGCTTCCGCTGCCGTACCGATCGGGCCGCCGATCAGCACATAGGCAAGAACGAACAGACCGCAAAGACCATAGACCAGCCTCAAGACACCGGAGGGACGGGCAAATTCGTCCTTCGCATCATCGAACCACATCAGCTTGACGATGCGCAGGTAATAATAGGCGCCGACCACGGAGGCCAGGACACCGATGATCGCCAGTGCGTAGAGATGCGCTTCGATCGCCGCGACGAAGACGAAATATTTGGCAAAGAAGCCGGCGAGCGGCGGAATGCCGGCAAGCGAGAACATCATGATGGTGAGGACCATCGCCATGAAGGGATTGGTCTGCGACAGGCCGGCCAGGTCCTCGATATTCTCGACCTGTTCGCCGCTCTTGCGGCGCATCGCCAGGATGCAGGCAAAGGTGCCGAGCGTCATGATCATATAGACCAGCATATAAAGGACGACGCCCTGGACGCCGGCTGCCGAACCGGCCGCCAGGCCCACCAGCGCATAGCCCATGTGACCGATGGAGGAATAGGCCATCAGCCGCTTGAAATTCCGCTGGCCGATGGCGGCAAAGGCGCCGAGCAGCATGGAGGCGATGGAAATGAACACGACGATCTGTTGCCAATCATGCATGATCGGCTCGAAGGCGGTAATGACGATGCGGGTCATCATCGCCATCGCCGCGACCTTCGGAGCACCAGCAAAGAAGGTGGTAACGGGCGTCGGAGCGCCTTCATAGACATCGGGCGTCCACATATGGAACGGTACGGCGGAGATCTTGAACGCGATGCCGGCCAAAATGAAGACCAGGCCGAAGACCAGGCCGAGCGAGCGCCCTTCATTGGTCAGCGCATTGGCGATTTCCTCGAAGCCGGTGTGGCCGGTGAAGCCGTAGACCAGCGACATGCCGTAGAGCAGCAGGCCGGAGGACAGCGCGCCGAGGACGAAATATTTCAGGCCGGCTTCCGTCGAGCGCAGATTGTCGCGGTGCATGGCAGCAACGACATAGGCCGCCAGCGACTGCAGTTCCAGCGCCATATAGAGCGACATCAGGTCGTTGGCCGAGATCATCAGCAGCATGCCGAGCGTCGCGAGCAGGATGAGGACCGGATATTCGAACCGGTCCAACCCAAAGATGCGGGCCTGTCCGATCGACAGGAACAGGGCGATGATCGAGCCGCTCAACGCCAGCACCTTCATGAACCGGGCGAAGGGATCCGACAGGAAGGCGCCGCCATAGGCAGCGCCGTCGCCGGTCGCGAAAAGGACGAAGCCGCCGGCAATCGCCAGTACGAGGATGGCGAGCCAGCTCACGAGAGCGGTTGCCCGCTCTCCCGAAAAGACGCCGACCATGAGAAGCACCAGGGCGCCTGCCGCAAGGATCAACTCCGGCATCGACAGTTGCAGGCTTGCAAGGAATGTTTCAGCAGTCATTTCAATCCCGTCCTGTCGTCACTTCGCCGAAAGCGCGATGTCATGCGCCGCCTGCACGGCCGCGGTATAGTTGTTCACAAGCACGTCCACCGATGCCGCCGTCGCATCGAACACCGGTGCCGGATAGACGCCGAAGAAGATGGTCAGCACGATCAGCGGATAGAGGATGGCCTTTTCGCGGCCGGACAGGTCCATGAGCGACTTCAGGCTTTCCTTGTCAAGGGCGCCGAAAATGATCCGACGATAGAGCCACAGGGCATAGCAGGCCGAAAGAATAAGGCCGGTGCAGGCAAAGAAAGCCACCCAGCTATTCGCCCTGAACGTACCGAGCAGCACCGTGATTTCGCCGACGAAGCCCGACGTTCCCGGAAGGCCGACATTGGCCATGGTGAAGATCATGAAGGCGACGGCATATTTCGGCATATTGTTGACGAGGCCGCCATAGGCGCCGATTTCGCGGGTATGCATGCGGTCGTAGACAACGCCGACGCAAAGGAACAGCGCGCCCGAGACGATACCGTGAGACAGCATCTGGAAAATCGCACCCTGCACGCCCTGAACATTGGCGGCGAAAATCCCCATGGTCACGTAACCCATATGGGCGACCGAGGAATAGGCAATCAGCTTCTTCATGTCCGACTGCATCATCGCCACCAGCGAGGTGTAGATGATCGCGATCACCGACAGCGTGAAGACGAAGGGCGCGAAATAATCGGACGCCAGGGGGAACATCGGCAGGGAGAAGCGCAGGAAACCATAACCGCCGAGCTTCAGAAGGATGCCGGCCAGGATAACCGAGCCCGCCGTCGGCGCCTGGACGTGCGCGTCCGGAAGCCAGGTATGCACCGGCCACATCGGCATCTTCACCGCAAAGGAGGCGAAGAAGGCCAGCCATAGCCAGGTCTGCATCTGCCGCGGGAACTGGTAGGCGAGAAGTTCGGCGATATCGGTCGTGCCGGCCTGCCAGTACATCGCCATGATGGCGAGCAGCATCAGCACCGAGCCGAGCAGCGTATAGAGGAAGAACTTGTAGGACGCATAGACGCGATCCTTGCCGCCCCAGACGCCGATGATGATGAACATCGGGATCAGGCCGGCTTCGAAGAAGACATAGAACAGCACGATGTCCAGCGACACGAAGACGCCGACCATGAACACTTCCAGAAGCAGGAAGGCGATCATGTACTGCTTCAGGCGCTTCTCGACGGACAGCCAACTGGCGGCCACGCAGAAGGGCATGAGGAAGGCCGAGAGGACGACGAAGAGCACCGAGATGCCGTCTACGCCGAGATGATAGGAAATGCCGGTGCCGAGCCAGGCATGTTTCTCCACCATCTGGAAGCCGGGATTCGACGCATCGAAGTTCCACCAGACCCAGAGCGAGACGATAAAGGTGACGATCGTCGTCAACAGCGAGATGTTGAGGATGTTGCGGCGGCCGGACGGGCTGTCTTCACGCATCAGAAGCAGAAGAGCAACACCGACCAGCGGCAGGAAGGTGACCGCGGAGAGAATGGGCCAATCGGTCATCAGAAGGAGCTCCCGAGCATCATCCAGGTAACGAGCGCCGCGATGCCGATGAGCATCACGAAGGCATAGTGATAGAGGTAACCGGTCTGCAGCCGGACGACCCGGTCTGTGACGTCCATGACGCGCGCGGCAATGCCGTTCGGGCCATAGCCGTCAATCACCCGGCCATCGCCCTCCTTCCAGAGGAAGACACCGATGCGCTTTGCCGGACGAACGAACAGGAAGTCGTAAAGCTCGTCGAAATACCATTTGTTGAGCAGGAACTGGTAGAGGCCGCGATGCTGTTCCGCCAGATATTTCGGCGTTTCGGGCGAGCGGATATACATGTACCAGGCTGCGACGAAGCCAAGGATCATCGCGATAAAGGGGCTCAACGCAACCAGGGCCGGAACGTGATGGAAGTGCTCCACGATTTCGTTTTCCGGTCCGGTGTACAGCGCACCCTGCCAAAATTCGGCGTAGTGATGGCCGAAGAAATCTCCTTCGAACACCATGCCGGCCGCCACCGCGCCAATGCCGAGGATGAACAGCGGCACCAGCATGACCATCGGCGATTCATGGACGTGATGCATGACGTCGTGGGAAGCGCGGGGCTTGCCATAGAAGGTCATGAAGATCAGGCGCCAGGAATAAAAGCTGGTGAAGCAGGCGGCGATGACGAGCAGCGTGAAGGCGAAGCCGGCAACCGGCGAATGCGCGGCGTAGGCAGACTCGATGATGATGTCCTTTGAGATGAAGCCCGCGAGACCGATGCCCGAGAACGGGATACCGACGCCAGTGATGGCCAGCGTACCGATCATCATCATCAGGAACGTCCACTTGATGTGCTTGCGCAGGCCGCCCATGTGGCGCATGTCCTGCTCGCCATCGACGGCATGGATCACCGATCCGGCGCACAGGAACAGCAGAGCCTTGAAGAAGGCATGCGTGAACAGGTGGAAGATACCGGCGCCATAGGCACCGACGCCGAGGGCCACGAACATGTAGCCGAGCTGCGAACAGGTCGAATAGGCGATGACGCGCTTGATGTCGTTTTGCACGAGGCCGACGGTCGCGGCGAAGAAAGCGGTTATCGCGCCAACCACGGTCACGACCATCAGAGCCGTGTGCGACAGTTCGAACAGCGGCGACATGCGGGCGACGAGGAAGACGCCGGCGGTTACCATCGTTGCAGCATGGATCAGCGCCGAGACCGGGGTCGGGCCTTCCATGGCGTCCGGCAGCCAGGTGTGCAGCAGGAACTGCGCCGACTTGCCCATCGCGCCCATGAAGAGCAGCAGGCAGACGCCCGTTATCGCATCCGCCTTGCCGAGCTGCATGCCGAACAGGTTGATGACGGCCTCACCAGCCGCCGCACCTTCGGCGGGAAGATAGGTCGAGGCGGCCGCGAAGATGGTTTCGAAATTCACCGAGCCGAACAGCACGAAGATGCCGAATATGCCGAGTGCAAAGCCGAAGTCGCCGACACGGTTGACGATGAAGGCCTTCATCGCCGCGGCCGAAGCCGTCGGCTTCTTGTACCAGAAGCCGATCAGCAGATAGGAGGCAAGACCGACGCCTTCCCAGCCGAAGAACATCTGCAGGAGATTGTCGGAGGTCACCAGCATCAACATGGCGAAGGTGAACAGCGACAGATAGGCGAAGAAGCGCGGCCGATGCGGGTCGTGGTGCATATAGCCGATCGAATAGATATGAACGAGCGTCGAGACGGTGTTGACGACGACGAACATAACGGCGGTCAGCGTATCGACGCGGAATGCCCATTCGGTATCGAAGCTGCCGGACTGGACCCAGCGCATGATCGAAACCTTGATCATCTCCGTTTCGCCGAGCGCCACGTTGAAGAAGACCAGCCATGAAAGGACGGCGACGATCACCATGAAACCGCTGGTGACATATTCGGAAGCCTTGGCGCCGATCGAGGTGCCGAACAGGCCCGCGATCAGAAAGCCGATCAGCGGCAGGAAAACGATCGCCTGAATCATCGTATTCATAGCCCGATCAGCCTTTCATCATATTGACGTCTTCCACGGCGATGGAGCCGCGGTTGCGATAGAAGACGACGAGAATTGCAAGACCGATGGCCGCTTCCGCAGCCGCGACGGTCAGAATGAACAAAGCGAACACCTGGCCGGTGATGTCGTTGAGGAACGACGAAAAGGCGACCATGTTGATGTTCACTGCCAGCAGGATGAGTTCCACCGACATCAGGATGACGATGACATTCTTGCGGTTGAGAAAGATGCCGAAGACGCCGAGTGTGAACAGGATGGCGCTGACGGTCAGATAGTGGGAAATACCGATTTCCATGATGATTGTTCCTTGACCTGTCCGCCCTTAGAGGCCCTGCCCCGGCTTCACCTTGACCACTTCGACAGCGGTGTTCGGCGAGCGGGCGACCTGTTGCACGATATCCTGGCGCTTGATGTTGACGCGGTGACGCAGGGTCAGCACGATCGCGCCAATCATGGCGACCAGAAGCACCAGGCCCGCGATCTGGAAGAAATAGATGTAATGGGTGTAGATCACGTCGCCGAGGGCGGCGGTATTGGTGCGATCGGCAGCAGCCGGTATCGGCATGGCGACCGTCTTGGCCAGTTCCGGCGAGAATGTGCTGCCGGCAACGACGATGATCAGTTCTGCGGCGAGAACGATGCCGACCAGCGCGCCGACCGGCGCATATTCAAGCACGCCTGCCCGCAACTGCGTGAAGTCGATATCGAGCATCATCACGACGAAGAGGAAGAGAACCGCAACCGCGCCGATATAGACGACGAGCAGGATCATCGCCAGGAATTCGGCGCCCGTCAGCAGGAACAGGCCGGCGGCGTTGAAAAAGGTCAGGATCAGGAACAGCACGGAGTAAACCGGGTTGCGCGCAGAAATGACCATGAACGCCGACGCGACCGCGACGAAGGAAAAAAGATAGAAAAAAAGAGCCTGCAGACCCATGATCGGTGCCTTTTTCGTCTTCCCTGGGCAATCTGGCAATTGCCATTTCCCATTCGGCGGACCGGTAAACCCGGCCGACGCCCTCAATCTGTTTCAAGCCCGCCCGGCCGGGCAAGCGCATAGCCGCTTCTCAGCGGTAGGGCGAGTCCATCGCGATATTACGGGCGATTTCCTGTTCCCAGCGGTCGCCGTTGGAAAGCAGCCGGTCCTTATCGTAATAAAGCTCTTCGCGCGTCTCGGTGGAGAATTCGAAATTCGGCCCCTCGACGATCGCGTCGACCGGACAGGCTTCCTGGCAGAACCCGCAATAGATGCACTTCACCATGTCGATGTCGTAGCGCACCGTGCGGCGCGTGCCATCGTTGCGGCGTGGGCCGGCTTCGATGGTGATCGCCTGGGCCGGACAGATCGCCTCGCACAATTTGCAGGCGATGCAGCGCTCTTCGCCGTTCGGATAGCGGCGCAGCGCATGCTCGCCGCGAAAGCGCGGGCTGAGCGGCCCCTTTTCGAAAGGATAGTTCACCGTCGCCTTGGGCGCGAAGAAATAACGCATCGACAGGAAGAACGCACCGACGAATTCCTTGAGGAACAGCGAACTGACGGCTTGGGAGAAACCGGCCATCATCAACCTCCAAACATGCCGGCCGCGGACAGGCGGGCCGATTTTGCGAAACGGATATCGGACATCAGGCCCACACCACCAGTTTCAGCGTGACTGCGACAATGATGACCATGGCGATGGACAGCGGAAGGAACACCTTCCAGCCCAGTCGCATCAGCTGGTCGTAGCGATAGCGTGGCACGAAGGCCTTTACCATGGCGAACATGAAGAACACCATCGACGCCTTGAGGACGAACCAGATGATGCCCGGGACCCAGTTCAGGAACCAGACGTCGACCGGGGGCAGCCAGCCGCCGAGGAACAGGATCGTCGTCAGCGCGCACATCAGGCAGATGGCGGCATATTCGCCGAGCATGAACATCATGTAGGGGGTGGAGCCGTATTCGACCATGAAGCCGGCGACCAGTTCCGATTCCGCTTCGACCAGGTCGAAAGGCGGACGGTTGGTCTCGGCCAGCGCCGAAATGAAGAAGACAATGAACATCGGAAACAGCGGCAGCCAGTACCAGTCGAGGAAGGAGCCCGGCAGGCCCATCATCGTGCCGAGGCCGTCGCGCTGCGAATTAACGATGTCGGTGAGATTGAGCGATCCGACGCAGAGCAGGACGGTGACGATGACGAAGCCGATCGAGACTTCGTAGGACACCATCTGTGCAGCCGAGCGCAGGGCCGAGAGGAACGGATATTTCGAGTTCGATGCCCAGCCGCCCATGATGACGCCGTAGACTTCGAGCGAAGAGATCGCCAGAACATAGAGGATGCCGACATTGATGTTCGCCATCACCCAGTTTTCATTGAGCGGCACGACGGCCCAGGCGGCAAGCGCCAGCGTGACCGAGACCAGCGGCGCCAGCAGGAACAGGCCCTTGTTAGCGCCCGCCGGGATGACCGGCTCCTTGAAGACGAATTTCAAAAGGTCGGCGAAGGACTGGAAAAGCCCCCAGGGACCCACCACATTCGGTCCACGGCGCAGTTGGACCGCCGCCCAGACCTTGCGGTCGGCGAGCAGAACATAGGCGATGAAAATCAGGAGCGCGACCAGAAGCAGCAGCGACTGGCCGATCATGATGGCCGTTGGCCAGACATAGGTCGAAACGAAAGCGTCCATTGTGTCTTATTCCCTCGCGCTCATTCCGCCGCAGCTTTGAAATTGTTGCGCGCCAGAGCCGAACATTCGGCCATGACGGCAGAGGCGCGTGCTATCGGGTTCGTCAAATAGAAGTCTTTGACCGGAGACGCAAACACCGAATGTGCCATCTCACCGGCTTTTTGCCCAAGTGCGGCGATTTCACCGCCCAGGGCCGGTGCAATCGTATCGATCTCGGCGAAATGCGGGTGGGCCGCATAGAGTTTGCGGCGCAATTCACCAAGCGAATCAAACGGCAGCCTCTTGCCGAGCACATCTGAAAGCGCCCGGAGGATCGCCCAGTCCTCGCGTGCATCGCCCGGCGCGAAGCCGGCCCTGTTGCCCATCTGCACGCGGCCTTCGGTATTGACCCAGATGCCGGATTTCTCCGCATAGGTGGCGCCTGGCAGGATGACGTCGGCGCCGTGCGCGCCCTCGTCCCCGTGCGAGCCGATATAGACGGTGAAGCCAGCGGTCTTGCCGGAGAAATCCATCTCGTCGGCGCCGAGCAGGAAGAGCACATCCGTGCCCGTCAGCATCTCGGCCGCCGTCTTGCCCCCCTCGCCCGGCACGAAGCCGAGATCGAGCCCGCCAACGCGAGCGGCGGCGGTATGAAGGACGGCAAAACCGTTCCAATCGACCGTCACGGCGCCAACCGCACCAGCAAGCTTGGCGGCAGCGGCCAGAACCGAAGCGCCATTGCCGCCGGAAATCGCGCCCTGGCCGATGAGGATCATCGGACGCTCGGCCTTCTTCAGCACGCTGAGGAACTTGCCCTTGCCCGCGACCAGTTCGGCCAGCGTGTCGGTGCCCGCGCCGAGATAGTCATAGGAATAGCGAAGCTCTGTCTGTTCGCCGATCACGCCGATCGGGAAATCAGCCGTGCGGAACCGCTTGCGGATACGGGCATTGAGCACCGAGGCTTCGAAGCGCGGATTGGCGCCGATGATCAGGAGCGCATCAGCGCTTTCGATGCCCTGGATCGTCGGGTTGAAGAGATAGCTCGAACGGCCAAGCGAGGGATCCAGCGCCGCGCCATCCTGGCGACAATCGATGTTCGTCGAACCGAGCGAGGACATCAGTTCCTTCAGCGCATACATTTCCTCGACCGAGGAAAGATCACCGGCGATCGCGCCGATCCGGTCCGAGCTCGTCTTGGCAACGGCGGCCTTGATGGCGGCAAAGGCCTCGTTCCAGCCGGCGGGCTGCAACCGTCCATCGCGTTTCACATAGGGGCGATCGAGCCGCTGGGTCTTCAGTCCGTCCCAGATGTAGCGGGTCTTGTCGGAAATCCACTCCTCGTTGATCTCCTCATTGACGCGCGGCATGATGCGCATCACTTCGCGGCCGCGAGTATCGACGCGGATCGCCGAGCCGACGGCGTCCATGACATCGATCGATTCGGTCTTGCCGAGTTCCCAGGGACGAGCCTGGAAGGCATAGGGCTTGGAGGTCAGCGCGCCGACGGGGCAGAGATCGACGACATTGCCCTGAAGCTCCGACGTCATCGCCTGCTCGAGATAGGTGGTGATTTCGGCATCCTCGCCGCGGCCGATCAGGCCGAGTTCGGCGATGCCGGCGACTTCGGTGGTGAAGCGGACGCAGCGCGTGCAATGGATGCAACGGTTCATCACGGTCTTGACCAGCGGGCCGATATATTTGTCCTCGACGGCGCGCTTGTTCTCGTTATAGCGCGTCGAATCGACCCCGAAGGCCATGGCCTGGTCTTGAAGATCGCATTCGCCGCCCTGGTCGCAGATCGGGCAATCGAGCGGATGGTTGATCAGGAGGAATTCCATCACGCCTTCACGGGCCTTCTTGACCATCGGCGTGGTCGTGAAGACTTCCGGCGTCTCGCCGTTCGGGCCGGGGCGCAGGTCGCGCACGCCCATGGCGCAGGAGGCCGTCGGCTTGGGCGGTCCGCCCTTTACCTCGATCAGACACATGCGGCAGTTTCCGGCGACGGAAAGCCGCTCGTGAAAACAGAAGCGCGGAACCTCGGCGCCGGCTTCCTCGCACGCCTGCAGCAGCGTGAAATGATCCGGGACCTCGATCTCTTTTCCGTCGACTTTCAGCTTTGCCATCTCAGCACTCAATCCTGTCCTTCGTTCGCCGGCGCAAGCGGCAAACAGATATTATAAGGCACGCTCATCTCGTCGGACGAAGACCGCGGTCCACGCCCGAAACTCGTTCTCAGCCCTTTGCCAGGGCCCTTGCCTGCTCAGCCCAGCCATCGCGCTCGATGCGTCCGGAAAGCCCCAGTTGCTCATCGAAACGACGCATCTCCGCTTCGCTCCACGCCGCGATATCGGCATAGCGCCGGATACCGAGGCCATTCAGCACCTGCTGCAGCTTCGGACCGATGCCCGAAATCCGCTTCAGGTCGTCCGCTGGCACCTCAACCACCCGGACCGCTGCCTTCAACCGCTTCACCCCGGTTTTCGCCGGAGATCGCGCCGACGTCCTGGCCAAGCTTGCCGCCGGTGCCCGAGCCGCCTCTTGCGGCGCCGTCACGGGCTTCGGGGCATGACCTTCACCAGCCATACCGGCCTTCAACGCCGTCTCGGCCAGTCCCTGCATCGCCCCGAATATCAGGCCGGCCATATGGCTGGTGATACCGACGCCGATCGCACCTGCCGTCGCCATTGCCGCCACCGGATGCCGCATCAGCGGATGCACCGGCATGTCCTTCATCCATCCGGCCATGCCGAAAGGATCGGAGCCGTATCCGGACGCAGCCGCGGCATCGGCGGATGCCGTCGGGGCATCCTTTGCCACGTGCTGGTTCGGCCCGGCCATGCCGCGTTACTCCGCCGCCTGCAGCACCGCGCCGTGCGACGAGGCGTTGCGGGTATATTCGTCGATACGCTGTTCCATTTCCGGCCGGAAATTGCGGATCAGGCCCTGGATCGGCCAGGCCGCGGCGTCGCCGAGCGCGCAGATCGTATGGCCTTCCACCTGCTTGCTGACATCGAACAGCATGTCGATCTCGCGCTTCTGGGCGCGGCCCTGGACCATGCGCTCCATGACGCGCATCATCCAGCCCGTGCCTTCCCGGCACGGCGTGCACTGGCCGCAGCTCTCATGCTTGTAGAATGCCGCCAGGCGCCAGATCGCCTTGATGATATCGGTCGATTTGTCCATGACGATCACCGCGGCGGTGCCGAAGGAGGATTTCACGTCACGCATGCCGTCGAAATCCATCGGCGCGTCGATGATGTCCTCACCCTTGACCACCGGGCAGGACGAGCCGCCCGGAATGACCGCCAGAAGATTGTCCCAGCCGCCGCGAACACCGCCACAATGGCGCTCGATCAGTTCGCGGAAGGGAATCCCCATCGCGTCCTCGACCGTGCAGGGCTTGTTGACATGACCGGAGACCATGAACAGCTTGGTGCCGACATTGTTCGGGCGGCCGATTGCCGAGAACCAGCCGGCGCCACGGCGCAGGATGGTCGGCGCCACCGCGATCGATTCCACATTGTTGACCGTCGTCGGGCAGCCGTAGAGGCCCATATTGGCCGGGAAAGGGGGTTTAAGGCGCGGCTGGCCCTTCTTGCCCTCGAGGCTTTCGAGAAGTGCCGTCTCCTCGCCGCAGATATAGGCGCCGGCGCCGTGATGGACATAGATGTCCATGTCCCAGCCAAGCTTGTTGTTGATGCCGAGAAGACCGGCGTCATAACATTCGTCGATCGCCGCCTGCAGCGCCTCGCGTTCGCGGATATATTCGCCGCGCACATAGATATAGGCGACATGCGCGCCCATCGCGAAGCTGGCAATCACGCAGCCCTCGATCAGCGTATGCGGATCGTGGCGCATGATGTCGCGGTCCTTGCAGGTACCGGGCTCGGATTCGTCGGCATTGACGACGAGATAATGCGGTCGGCCATCGCTTTCCTTGGGCATGAAGGACCATTTGAGGCCGGTCGGGAAGCCGGCGCCGCCCCGTCCGCGAAGGCCGGAAGCCTTCATCTCGTTGATAATCCAGTCGCGGCCCTTTTCGAGCATCTGCTTGGTGCCGTCCCAATGCCCGCGGCTCATCGCGCCTTTCAGCGACTTGTCGTGAATGCCGTAGATATTGGTAAAAATGCGGTCTTTGTCGTCAAGCATGGTTCACCTGTCTATCGCGGCTTCTTGCCGAAAACTCTGATATATTCGGCTTCGCCACCCCTGGCCAGCGCGTCTGCCTGTCTTGCCCAGTCGTCGCGCTCGATGCGGCCCTTGAAATTCAGGTAGCCGTCCACCCATTCGCGTTCGGTGCTCGTCCAGCCGGCGACCTGCGCGAAGGTGAAAATGCCGAGTTCATGCAGCGTGCCTTCGATCTTGGGACCGACGCCGGAAATCATCTTGAGGTCGTCCGGCGTCGCCGGCTTTTCGATGCCGGCCGGACGGTTTGCATCCGCGAGGGTAGGCTTTGCCGCGCGTTGCGGTTTTCCGGCCGCTGCCTTGGATGCGCCGGCTTCCGGGCGCCCTTCGACGGCTGCGGGCTTTTCGGCCGGGCCGCCTTCCATCTTCGTCGCATCGCCGGCCCGCCTGGTATTGGCCGCCGCCTCGCCCTTGGCGTTTGCCGGCGTCTTCAGCTTCGGATCGGTTTCCTCCGCATCGGTCCTTGCCCGGCCGGCATTGGAGGGCGGCACGCTGACGGCGGTGTCGGCATCGGCTCTGCGAGCGCGAGGCGTCGCGGGCTTCTTTTCGGGCGCCAGCAGCGTCGTCGGACCGTCGACCGGAGCCGAGAAGATGCGATCGATCTGCGGACCGGGCGTCACGTCGGCACCCTTGCCCGCTTCGAAACGGTCGATGATATAATCCAGCTGCGGAACCGTCAGATCCTCATAGGTGTCCTTGAAGATCATCACCATCGGTGCGTTGACGCAGGCGCCCTGACATTCGACCTCTTCCCAGGACAGCGTGCCGGAGGCGTTTGGCGTCAGCGGATTGGTATGAATGCGCTTCTTGCAGAGATCGATGAGCGCCTCGGCACCGCGCAGCATGCAGGGCGTCGTGCCGCAAACCTGCACATGGGCGCGCGTGCCCACGGGCTTCAACTGAAACTGCGTATAGAAGGTCGCCACTTCGAGCGCGCGGATATAGGGCATGCCGAGCATGTCGGCCACGCTCTCGATCGCCGCCTTGGTGACCCAGCCGTCCTGTTCCTGCGCCCGCATCAACAGCGGAATGACCGCCGATTGCTCGCGGCCCTTCGGATATTTCTTGATGGTGGCCTTGGCCCAAACCGCATTGTCCCTGTTGAAGGCAAAGCTTGCCGGCTGGACATTTTCCTCGGCTAATCGACGAACGGACATTCTTCCCGCACCCTATCAGTTAATCGAGCCGCACCGCGATTTTGTCAGCGAGACAAATTCGCAGGCATAGGCCGACTGGTCTTTTTGCAAAAATACGACGTAACGCGTGCCGTTCAGCACCGCCGTCCTGATTTCGTAGCCCTGCGACAGGAGCTTGCCCATGCCGCTGCCCGACGAACTGCTGGTGCCCAGGACGTCCTGCTCCGGCGCGGCTTCCTGCGCCAGCGCCGGGGCACCCGCCATCAGCACCGCGCAAAGGGAAAGGACAACGCCGCGCATCAGCGATCCACCTCGCCGAAGACGATATCGAGCGAGCCGAGAATGGCCGATACATCGGCCAGCTGGTGCCCGCGACAGATATAGTCCATCGCCTGGAGATGGGCATAGCCCGGGGCGCGAATCTTGCAGCGATAGGGCTTGTTGGTGCCGTCCGAGACCAGGTAGACGCCGAACTCGCCCTTCGGCGCCTCGACTGCCGCATAGACCTCGCCCTCGGGCACATGATAGCCTTCGGTATAGAGCTTGAAGTGGTGGATCAGCGCTTCCATGGAGCGTTTCATCTCACCGCGCTTGGGCGGCACGATCTTGCCGTCGAAGGACGAAACCGGACCGATCTTGGCCTTGCCAAGAAGTTGATCGACGCACTGGCGCATGATCTTCGCCGATTCGCGCATCTCGATCATGCGGATCAGATAGCGGTCGTAGCAATCGCCGTTCTTGCCGATCGGAATATCGAAATCCATGTCGGCGTAGCACTCATAGGGCTGCGACTTGCGCAAGTCCCAGGCGGCGCCCGATCCACGCACCATGACGCCGGAAAAGCCCCAGGCCCAGGCCTCGTCCAGCGTCACCACGCCGATATCGACATTGCGCTGCTTGAAGATGCGGTTTTCGGTCAGGAGCTCGTCGATATCATCGACGGTCTTCAGGAACGGATCGATCCATTTGCCGATGTCTTCCACCAACTGATGCGGCAGGTCCTGGTGGACGCCGCCCGGCCGAAAATAGGCCGAATGCATGCGCGCGCCCGAGGCCCGCTCGTAAAACACCATCAGCTTTTCGCGTTCCTCGAAACCCCAGAGCGGCGGCGTCAGCGCGCCGACGTCCATGGCCTGCGTCGTGACGTTCAAAAGATGCGACAGGATACGGCCGATCTCCGAATAGAGAACGCGGATCAACTGGCCGCGGATCGGCACTTCCGTCTTCGTCAGCCTTTCGACGGCCAGCGCAAAGGCATGTTCCTGGTTCATCGGCGCGACATAATCGAGCCGGTCGAAATAGGGCACCGCCTGCAGATAGGTCTTGGTCTCGATCAGCTTTTCGGTGCCGCGATGCAGGAGACCGATATGCGGATCGACGCGCTCGACGATTTCCCCGTCAAGTTCCAGGACCAGACGCAGAACGCCATGCGCCGCCGGATGCTGCGGTCCGAAATTGATGTTGAAATTGCGGACGTTATGTTCGTTCATTGCAGCTTGCTCCAAACCGGACAGGCCCGCATACGTACGAGCCCTCGGCCGTCATTGTCACTTCGCGTTTGCTTTTTCGTCGCCCGGCAGGACATACTCCGTTCCTTCCCAGGGCGACATGAAGTCGAAGTTTCGGAATTCCTGCTTCAGCACTACCGGTTCATAGATCACGCGCTTGGCTTCGTCGTCGTAGCGAACCTCGACAAATCCGGTGGTGGGGAAGTCCTTGCGCAACGGATAGCCTTCGAAACCGTAGTCCGTCAGGATGCGGCGCAGATCCGGATGGCCGGTGAACAGGATGCCGTACATGTCGTAGGCCTCCCGCTCGAACCAGTCGGCGCCCGGATAGACGGCGCAGGCGGACGGGACCGGCTGATCCTCGCCGGTGACGACCTTGACCCGGATACGCAGGTTCTGCTTCGGCGACAGCAAATGGTAGACGACATCGAAACGTTCGGCACGCTGTGGCCAGTCCACGCCGCAAATATCGATGAAACTGATGAAGCCGCAGCGCGGATCGTCACGCAGGAAAGTCAGAAGCGCGATCAGATTGTCAGCGGTCGAGGTCAGCGTCAGCTCGCCATGCGTGACGGCGGCATCGGCGATCAACGTACCGCGCGTCTCGCGCAGATAGGTCAGAAGTCCGTTCAGGGCTTCGCTCATTGTCAGGTCCCCTGCCCTTACCGTTCGATCGTACCGGTGCGACGGATTTTCTTCTGCAGCAGGAGCACCCCATAAAGGAGCGCTTCTGCCGTGGGAGGACAGCCCGGCACATAGATATCGACCGGCACGACGCGGTCGCAGCCGCGCACCACCGAATAGGAATAGTGATAATATCCGCCGCCATTGGCGCAGGAGCCCATCGAGATGACGTAGCGCGGCTCGGGCATCTGGTCATAGACCTTGCGCAGCGCCGGCGCCATCTTGTTGGTCAGCGTGCCGGCGACGATCATCACGTCGGACTGGCGCGGAGAGGCACGCGGCGCAAAGCCGAACCGCTCGGCATCATAGCGCGGCATCGACATCTGCATCATCTCGACGGCGCAGCAGGCAAGACCGAAGGTCATCCACATCAGCGAGCCGGTGCGCGCCCATGTGATGAGTTCGTCCGTCGAGGTGACAAGAAAACCCTTGTCGGCGAGTTCATTGTTGATCTCGCCAAAGAACTTGTCGTTGCTGCCGATCGGCTTGCCGGTGGAGGGATCGATGATCCCCTTCGGCGCCTGGGATACGGCCGGCATATTGGTTGCTACTCCCATTCGAGCGCTCCCTTTTTCCATTCATAGATGAAGCCGATGGTCAGCACTCCGAGGAATGCCATCATCGACCAGAAACCGAACCAGCCCATCTCCTTGAACGAGACGGCCCAGGGAAACAGGAAGGCCACTTCGAGATCGAAGATGATGAAGAGAATCGACACGAGATAGAATCGAATGTCGAATTTCATGCGGGCGTCGTCGAAGGCGTTGAAGCCGCATTCGTAGGCCGACAGCTTTTCATCGTCCGGCGCCTTGTAGGCAACGGCAAACGGCGCAATCAAAAGCGCCAGGCCGATGACCAGTGAAATACCGATGAAAATAGCGATCGGGATATAGGAGCCGAGAAGGTCTGTCATTCTATCCGTCCCTGCCTGCGAGGCGCACTTGAAAAAGCGCAAAAACAAAGGCTCACAGGCCGAAAAATATGTTGCAACGCCGATGTGGTTAGCGCAGCCAGCGTCGCTGTGCAAGCCTTGAGAAAGGTTTTCACCCCATCCTTGCCAGGAATGAAGAACGGCGCAAATCTAGCATCTCCGACAATCACGCGCAAATCGCGCCCGACCCTCGCCAACGCGACCCAATCGGCGCAGAACAGCCTTTTCCATTGACCCTGCGGACATATGGCCGCAGGGGCTAAATCGGTTGAAAAACGACAGGGAGTGGAAGCCTGTAGCGCGCTTTTCGCCCCGCCGGCCGGCAACAAGGCAAGGCAGGATTGCATGGCCCCTATTCGCAATTTGCACTGATGCGTCACCATGGCGGCGCTTTGTCGGCGCGTCGCGGATATCGGCGCAGTTCGATGCTGACAGGTAACGACGACAATCCGTCGCGCGCGCCACCAATGACGGCCGCTCAAAGAATCCGAGAGCGTATTGTCGACGACCGCAGCAGCGGCACCGAGACAAACGACGCGCACAAAGGCTTTAATTTTACTTCTGAAGAATTCCCTGCAACCAATTGCAAGATTGTGGAAAATGGCGCGAGTGACGGGGCTCGAACCCGCGACCTCCGGCGTGACAGGCCGGCACTCTAACCAACTGAGCTACACCCGCGCATTTTCCAAAAGAACCGCCTCGCGGCGCCTCTTTCCTGTGTCGAAGCGGCGTTGCGCCGTCCGATGAGCGGCTGATTAAGGGGTTCGATCGGGAGTGTCAAGCGCGTTGAAAAACAAAATCACGACAATCGGAAAATTCCAGACGCCATGTCGGGCGAAAGCCCGCTGCGCCGGGGTTTTGGTCCGCGATCTTTTTTCCACTGTCCACATGCCGGCAATGCCCGGTCGTTATTTCAAGGGCTTGCCCGGATTTATTGGAAGTCCGAATCCGCCTCGATACGCCGCCTCCGCACCCGCTACGGACGCGGCCTCTCGGGAAAGCCAGTCTCTGTTGCGGCGGCGTGCGTCACGCGAAACGGAAGGCCGGCAAAAAAATCGAAAAAACTTATGCAACGCTCTTGCAGTTTTTCGCCGTTACGAATAGATCACGGCCACCGACGCGGCGGACATGCTCTGCTTCGCGAAGGGCGATTAGCTCAGTTGGTAGAGCGCCTCGTTTACACCGAGGATGTCGGCGGTTCGAGTCCGTCATCGCCCACCATTCTCTCTTTCTCTGCAACTTTCATCCTTCCAGCTTGCCGCTGTCCTCATGGTCGCCTCGGTTGAGGATGTCACCTTGGACTGATGCCGCTCTGTCTCCGTGAAATACCGTCATCTGTAGCGTGGTTACACGGTGCGGGCTCTTGTCAGGATGCGGCGCAGTCGCCATGTCTGGCGACGGAACATCCCGATTCGACAAGACCGATCATGCCCGCTCGCCCGAGCGGCGAGAGAAACGGAGCAGCCATGAAAATCTCGATTCTTGCCCTGGCCATCGTGGCGGGCCTTGCCGGCTGCACCGCCATCCCGGAAATCGAGCCCATTCCCGGCAGCATAACCTATGGCGGCCGGCCGACGACGAGCCTGACCAAGGCGCCGCCCGGCAGCACGCTGCGCCACATGCTGAAGGATGAATATGGCCGCCCGGCCGAGGAAACCTATATTATCCAGCCCGACCGTTCGCTGCGGCTGGTGCGGCGCGAACAGCTCACGAATTCACGCTGACGGTCGTTGGCTGCAGCCACGCGGCGACGCGGCGGGAAGAGGCTAAACAGCCTCCCCTTCAGACATCTTCCTTCTTGCGCACGGGCGCCTTGCGCCTGGGTTCTTCGGGTGCGTCCGGCATATAGGGCGTCTCGCCCTTCGGGGTCGGTGCCAAAAGGTTCTTGAGGGCCGATAGCCTGTCTTTGAGCAACGGCCGGAAGCGCGTGGCGCGGTACGGCATGTCGGCGGCGCCATAGCCTTCGGGGCCGTCGTCATTGCCCCTGTGGATCTCCGCCAGCTTCACGCCGATGAACTCGCCGTCGATATAATGCTTGTAGGGACCGACCCAGCGAATGGTATAGATCTGGCCCTTGCGGATGCCCTGGTCGATCGAGACGTTCTTGAACCGATCGTCGATGCAGACGACCTTTTGTCCGACGTGAAAATTGTTCATCCGCGATATCCCATTCTTCAGGCCGAGGGCCTGGCCTTCGACGCGCCAAGAGCGTCGCGATCCTTCGGCAACGCTTCCGGCGCTTCAGGTCTTTGATTTTGCGTATCTCATTATCGCAAAACCGCTGCACATTTTTGCGCGACATGCTTTGGCCTGTCCATAGCGGCCTTTTGTGCCGATATGCAATCGGCAAGGCAGGCCGGGGTGTGTCGTTATCGCCTTCCCCGCCTCGATACCGCGTCAATCGCCCTGATACTGGCTGTCGGAGACCGGCTCCAGCCAATCGGCGGCGCGGCCGTCGAGCGCTTCCTGGATGGCGACATGGGTCATGGCGGTCGTTATCCCAGCCCCGTGCCAGTGCTTTTCGCCGGGCGCGAACCAGACCGCGTCGCCCGCCCTGATCTCGCGCAGCGGCCCGCCCCAGCTTTGGGCAAGACCGCAGCCGGAGATGACGAACAGGGTCTGGCCAAGCGGATGGGTATGCCAGTGCGTGCGCGCGCCGGGCTCGAACGTCACCGAAACGCTCCTGACCCGGGAGGGATCGGGGGCGTCGTGGATCGGGTCCAGCCGCACGGCGCCGGTGAAATAGTCCGGCGACGGACGGGCCGAAGGTTGGCTTCCGCAGGCCTTGATCTCCATGGGGATGGCTCCTTCCTGATATCCGGATAAACCCGGCACTGGCCGGAACTGTTCAGACAATGTCCCCGAACGCGCCGCCATGCAATCGTCCTCTCGCCCATCGCCGGGATATCGCGACGGTTGACGGTGACCTACAGCATATGAACGGTCACATCCGGGCAGGCTTTCCGGGCAATGTCGCACAGGTGGTGGTGATGGGTCAGGTAGATGACCTGTCCGACGCGCGCCATCTCCGCCATGAGGCTGAAGGCGCGCCCCGCCCGATTGTCGTCGAAGGTTTCCATGATGTCGTCGGCGATGAACGGCAGCGGTTCGCGCGTCGCGGCAATCTCGTGATAGCCGGCCATGCGCAGCGCCAGGTAGAGCTGGAAGCGGGTGCCCTTGGAAAGATCGCGCGCCAGCTTGGATCCGCCGCCCGACGCATTGGCGATCAGGAATTCCTCTCCCTTTTCCGCCTGTGTCGTCAGGCCGGTATATTCGCCGCCGCTGATGGCGCTGAAGGCGGCGGAGGCGCGCTGCATCATGGCGCTGCGATGGCGCTCGCGGTAGAGGCGAAGCGCCGTTTCGGCCGCCAGGATGCCGACGCGCAGCCGCAGATAGGCCGCCGCCCGCTCCTCGATCTCGACCAGGACGGTCCGGCGGCGTTCCTCGATATGGGCCGCCGCATCGCCGCCGCCGATTGCGGCCAGCGCCCGTTCGGCGTCGCGGCGCTCGGCATGCAGTTCGCTCGCTTCCCTGTCGCACTGCTCCAGCCGCGCCTTGAGCGCCTCCATTTCCAGCCGCAATCCCGGCTCGTCGACGGCGCTCAGGATCATCTCCGCGGCTTCCGCGCCCTCGGTCCCCAGCCGCGTGGAAAGATCGGCCTCGGCCTCGGCGATCCGTTCGCGCAGGCGCCCGCGCGCCTTGGCCGCTTCCAGATGGCGGCCGACCTCGACCAGGCTGTCGCAGCCGAAAAGCGCGAACATGCCGCGCTTGTGCAGGTCGTGACGCGTTTTCGTGTCCGCCAGTGCGCCGCGTTCGACGGTGCGTTCGGCAATCTCCTGCGACAGCCGCTGGAACAGGCTTTCGTTGCGCTCGGCCTTGGTCAGCCGCCCGCGAACCGCCTGGAACAGAGCAAGCGGATCCTCCTCCGCCGGCAGGGACAGGCGTTGGGCAAGCGCTCTCACCCGCGCTTCGAAGGCCACCCGGTCCTTGCCCATGCCGTCGATGCGGTGGTCGAGATCGGCCTGGCGCTGGACGAGCTTGTCGAGGTCCTGCAGCACCGCCAGTACCGGCACCGCCTCCTGTGGGGACGGAAGGGAGCCGTCAGTGGCAAGCCATGTCGGCTGCAGCGTTTCGGTCCATCGATCGGTCCAGTGCGCCATGTCGGCATCGGCCGCGGTAGAAGCGACTTGCCGGGATTGCAATGCGGCCTGCGTCTTCGCCAATGCCTCGGCTGCCGCCAGTTGGGCGCGCTGCGAGGATTGCAGCGCATTCACCGTCTGCGCCGCAACAGAGAGGGCATCCTCCAGCCGCTCCGGGAGATCCTTCGCGAGGCCGAGCTTCTGCATGGCCTGCGCCAGCCGCCGATGCGCGGCTTCCTCGTCCGCCGCCGCCAGCCGCAAGTCCTGACGCGCGGTGCGAAGCTGGTTGCGCGTCTCCAGCGCCTGGGTCCGCTTTGCAAGCCATGTCACCAATTGATTGAGCTTGGTATCCTGCGCCAGGCCGCAAGCGTTCGCCGCGGTGGAAATCTCCGCCCTCAGGACGGCAAGCTCCGCCAGCACCGCCTCGTGCTGGCGGTGAAACGAAGTCAGCCTGCCATTGCGCTCGGCAAGAGACAGGGAAAGCGCTCTTGCCTGGGCAAGCTCAGTAGATCGCGCCAGGCGCAGCGCCACGGCCTCGTCGTCCTTTTGCAGGGCCGCCTCGAACAGGCGGGCGCTCTCGCCATCCAGGCGCTGCGCATGATCGAGCCAGGCGCGGTCGCGCTGCTGCCTCAGCGTCATCGCGACATCGTCGCCGGCAAATCCGCCGTTGCGGGTCATCTCGCCAAGCCGCGCCTCTTCCGCCGCGACGAGCGCCGTCTCTTCGTCGATCCGCTCGGCAAGGCGCTTCAACTGCTCGCCCAGCGTCGTACGCCGCGCCGTCCAGTCGGCGATCTCGGCCTCTTCGGGAACCGAAAGAACAGCCAGCGCCTCGGCATCGAGCACTGGGGGCGAGAGGCCTGCCAGCCTGTCGGCAAGCTGGTCTTCAAGAAGCGCGATCTGCCGGTTTGCCGCCTGCTGGCGCAACAGGCAATCATTCTGCCGCAGATTTTGCAGCAGCTCGGCAAGCAGCGCCGGGCCGGCCACATCCTGCGGCCCATCGCCCTTCACCAGCGCCGCGTGGCTTTGCGCCGCTTCGCGCACCTCATCCTCGGCCAGACGCAGTTCGCGCCGGGCTGTTAGCTGGCGTTCGTTGATGGCGGAATGGGTCTGGGCCAGGTCCTGAATGCGGCCGGCCGTAGCGGCCGGCAGGAGAAGGCTCGCCGGATCGGATATATCGACGCGCTCAAGCCTGGCGAGACGCGCGGCGATATCGGCGGCAATCTTTGCCCGCTCCTCCAGCCGGGTCGGCATATCGCGCGCCGCCGTCCGGTGGCGGGCCTCGAGTTCGGAGCGCTCCAGATCCGCGATATCGCCGGAGAGCGAAAGCACGGCCGGATCGCGCTCGATTGCCGCAATCTCCGTCTCGCGCCGCTCCAGATCGCCGTCGACCTGCTCGATCCGCGCTGCGATCTCGGTTTCCTCGCGCTGCAGCTGCGGCAGCATTGCGTGCCAGGCGACCGGCGGTTCGGGGGCATCGGCGAAACCGGCAAGCTCACCGCGCAAGCCCCGTAGCCGTGCCAGAAGCGGCAGGCCCTCGATCCGGTCGCGGGCCTGCGCAAGGTTGACGCGCAGTTCGGCACGCTGGCTGATGGCCGCCTCGTGCCTTGCCGCCGCCGCCTCCAGCGCCTTGCGCAGGCTTGCGAATTCGCGTGCATTGATGTCGATGCCCTGTTTTTCCTCCTTCAGGGCATCCAGTTCTGCCTTCAGCTCCGCCAGGCCATGCTTGCGACCCTGCGGCCTGTAGAAGGCATCGGCCTGCGCCCGGAGGCCCGAGAGGATGGCATTGCTGTCCGGCAGGCCGGAACTGGCCGAAAACAGCAGTGCCCCCAGCTCTCCCTCGCTTTTCAGGATGGTCTCGCCGCCCTTCTCGATGCTGTCGTCGTCGAGCGAGAACATCATCTGATAGGTGGCCCGGTCTATCGAACCGAGAGCGGGCGAAAACAGGCCGTCCGGCAAGGGCTGCTCGTCGGCGCCGATGAGCGAATTCTGGTTGCGCTTCACCCGGAAGGCTGAATGCACCCTGCCGCCGGTCTCCACCATGCCGCCCACACGCATCGTCGGATAGGGATGCTGGAAACCGTAACCGCTCAGCCGCTCTATCCCGAACAGGAGATCGAGAAAGGCCGAAAACAGGGTCGATTTTCCCGCCTCGTTCGGCCCGTAGACGAGATGGAAATCAGGACGGCCGGAAGGCGCCGCACCGAAATCCAGGCTGCGCTCGGTGAATTTGCCATAGCGGACGAGATCGAGACGGTGGAGGCGCATCAGCGGGGGGCCTCCGCGGCATCGCCGTGCAGATAGGCAAGCACGTCGTCACTGCCGGCAAGCGCGATCCGGTCGAGAAACCGCGCGGCCGCCGCCTCATCGCCGGCGAGGTTTTCGCGCAGTTCACGCGGCAATTGCGAGAGGAGTTCGTCGAGAGCGGCCTGCGCCTGTTGACGAAAGCCATGGGACGGCAGCACCTCGGAGCGGATCAGCCCCGCCAGTTCTTCAACCGGGTCGGGGCCTGAGACGACACCTTCGGGCGTGAGGCCCTGGCATTCGATCTCGATCTTCTCGATCCAGCAGCCATTGAACCCGGCCACCAGATTGGAAAATTCGGCAAACAGGAATTCCGGGTCGCGCCTCAGCTTCCAGGCAAGCGGGGTCGCGCCGGTCAGGAAAACGCGAAGGATGAGATGGTCGGCGCCGATCGCCTGCCGCGCTGTGCCGATCGCCTGCCCCGCCCTGTCGAGCATCGACCGCCAGTCATCGGCCCCGCCCAGATCGACGGTGACGCGCTCGAAGACGGCCTGGCCGATCTCATGTTCGCGATGGTCCAAAATGCCGTCGTCACTGACCGTAACCAGCGTGACCGTTTTCGGCCCGGCCTCGTTGATGTCGCGGCCCTGTGGCATGCCGGGCATGACGATCAGGGGCTTCTGCGAATGGATCTGGCGCAGATGCACGTGACCGAGCGCCCAATAGTCGAAGCCATGGCCGGACAGTTCGGCGATGCTGCAGGGCGCATAGGGATCGTGCCCAGGCGCGCCGGCCAGGCTCGTATGCAGCATGCCGATATTGACGGCATCGGCGACGGGCTGCTGGAACAGCGGCAGCAGGCTGTCGGGTGCGTGCGGATTGGTGAAACCCACGCCGTGGATATGAACCGCGCGCCCGTCGTCGAGCATCTTTGCCTGGACCGGCTTCGCCTTGCCAGTGAACACATGGACATTGGCGGGAAAGGTCAGCTCGCGTGTCATGGTGGATTGCGAATCGTGATTGCCTCGAATGAGGAAGACGCGGATGCCGGCCGCTTCCAGCCGGCGCATTTCGCCGGCCAGGAAAAGCGCCGTGTTCATCGAGGTCTGCGCGCCATCGTAAAGATCACCGGCGACCAGCAGCGCATCGACATTTTCTGCAAGGCACAGATCGACGATCCGCGTCAGCGCGGTGCGCGTCGCGCCGCGAACCAGTTCGGCAAGCTCGGGGTTTTTTAAGGCGAGGCTGCGCAGCGGAGAATCGAGATGGAGATCGGCGGTGTGAACGAAGCGGAACGGCATGTCCAACCATGTCCCGCCGGGCGCGGGCGCGTCAATCCTGCCAGGCCCTGCCCACGCTTCTATCCCGCGCTTTTGGCTGATCGCCGGGCGGCCGAAAGCCTTCGATCGATCATATCAAAGCCCGATTTGACAAATGCGGCAGAAAGCCTGCTAATTTGACAGGGCAATTCACAATATCCATATAAATGACATGAAATCGACCGTCGAAGTCTCCGAGAAGCTCTTTGAGCTCTACCACCGCGTTCATCGCCTCATCAACGAATCGATGACGGAGGAAGGCGTGTCGCTGGCGCGCAGCAAATTCCTGTTTTTTCTCAGCAGGCTCGGTCCCTGTCGCTCGACCGATATTGCCGGGGCGCTGAAATTTGCGCCGCGCACAGTGACGGAAGCGATCGACGGGCTGGAACGCGACAAGCTCGTGGTCCGAAAGCCGGACCCCGAGGACCGGCGTGCCAAGATCGTGTCGATCACCGATGTGGGCCGTGTCGTGCTGGAGGCGGCCGAATATCCGCGCAAGCAGCTGATCGAGGAAATCTTCTCCACGCTCGACGACAAGCAGCTCGACCAGATGCACCAGATCGTCACCCAGCTGGTCGCCAAGGCGGAAGAGATCCGCCGCCGCAAGGCCGGCGGCGACGAAGAGCCCGCCTCCGGTTGGCGCGCCTGTCTCAAGCGCTCTCCCCCGCGGAAATAAAAAAGGCCGGATCACCTCCGGCCTTTTCGCTTTATGCCGCAAAAGGCTACATCGCGTTCATCGTGCCGATCGGAAAGAACAGCGTCTCGCCGGAGGAATCGTCCACGCCGTCATTGTCGGTGACGACATAGCCGTTGCCGGCGGCATCGACCGTAAAGCCTTCGACCTTGTCGAGGACATAACCGCCCGAGGCCTTCAGTTCCGGCAGGAGATCGCGGACCTCTTCCTTGCGCACGACAGGAAGTTGGCCACCGAGCTTTGCTGGCTTCAGATCGGCCAGCGCCACGCGGTAAAGCTTCTTCAACCGGGCGGCAGCACCGATCAGATTGTCGCGTTCGATAAGATAGGCGTGATCTCCGTGCACGGTGATTTCGGAAAGTCCGACCCAGCCCTGTTCGGTCTTGTCGAGCGGATAGCGCACGGCGCCCCATTCCTTCGAGGACGGCTTGTAGGAGACGAGCTTGACGAAACCCTTCTCGTCATCGCCCCACTCCCGCTGCATGGCCATCCAGAGAACCTGCTCATCGCCCTCCCCGACGCTGGTTATGCCTTCGAAGCCGAAGCGCTTTTCGCCGGCACGCAACTCGGCCGGAATTGCAATCTCCTTCTCGATTTCACCCTTCCCGTTCACATGAATGATGGCATGGCCGTAGAGCTTGTCGGCATCGCCTTCATTGGCCAGCCAAAAGCCGCCTTCGCCATCCGGCGTCAGGCCTTCGCTGTCGAGCTTCTGCGCGGCGGCACCATTGCGGGTGATGCGCAGGGCGTCGATGATCCTGGCCGGCTTCTGTGTCGCGTCGATCGTGAAGATCGTCGGCTGCGACGCGTAGAACGAATCGTTGACGGCATAGAGCATGCCCGGCTTGTCCTTGACCGCGGCAAGGCCTGACAACGCGCCAAAGCCGATCAGTTCGCCGTCCTTTTCGGTGGAGACGATCTGCGGATAGGCCGCTTCACCGTCCGCGCGCTCATAGATCATCACATGCGAACGGGCGCCGCCGTCTTCGACGAGGTCGGTTTCGTTGGCTGTGACGAAGAGATTGCGGCCTGGAATGGCGACGGCGCCTTCCGGACCGACGCCCGACGGCAGCAACTGGAGGAGCTTCGGCTCCGCACCAGTGTCCTTGTAGACGCCGACGATCGACGCACGCTCTGCGAGAACGAAGAAGAGGTCGTCATCTCCGAACCTGGCGGCTTCCAGACCTTCCGGCTCGACGCCCTTCTTGTTGCGCTTGTCGGGATAATGGCCGATTTTAGCGATCTCGCGCTCGAAGGCGGAGCCGTTTTCATAGAGAACCTCGCCGGTCTTGTCGAAGATGGTGAAGCCGCGGGCACCGCCCTTCCAGTCGCCTTCATTGGCAACGACGAGGCGGTCGTCGTCCAGCCACTTCACGGCATCGGGCTCGCGGGCAACATCCTTCGCCTCGCCGGTAAATTTCAGGGCGCCGTCCTTCTTCGTATCGATGCCTTCAAGGCTGACGCTGCCGGCCGAGAAGTGGCTCTTCACCTCGCCCGTCTTGCCGTCGATGATGACGATATGATTGTTTTCCTGGAGCGTGAGTGCAATTTCGCCGAGGCTGTTGAACGAGGCAAATTCCGGCTCCGGGTCGTCGCTGGCGACATCGGCAAGGCCGGTCAGTGTGACATGCCTGATCGAACCGCAATCGACCACGCCATCCTTGAGCGACAGCAGCACGAGATCGCCGGCCGGCATCTGCGGGATGTCGCCGTCATTGACCTCTTCGTCGCGCTCGTTCTCGATGGCGACGGCGGCGATGGTCCCGTCCTTGTTGAGCGCGATGGAGTCCGGCTGGCCGCCGAGGTCGCAGGTCGTATCGACCGCCTTGGAGGCGAGGTCGACCTGGGCGAGCATGCCCGACGGCTTGACGAAGCTTTCGCGCGTGTTGATGGCAACCAGCGCCTTGCCGCCGGCAATGGTCACCGAGGTGGGTTCGCCTTCGAACTTCAGAATCCCGGCGGGCTTCGGCGCCTTCGGATCGGCGATGTCGATGAAGCCGATCGCCTTCAGCGGGCTGTCGGAATAGACAAGCATGTTGCCGTCTTCACTGGCCGCGATGATTTCTGCAGAGGTCACGGTTTTCCCGTCGATATCGGCGGGCAGATTATCGGCGACGGCGAACGAGGCGATGCGGTTGAACATCGGCTCGGCCGATGCGCCGAATGCAGCCGACGCGGCCAGTGCCGTGGCGAGCGCTGCGGTCAGTGGTAATGTCTTCACGGAAATCCCTCCAATAGGTTCAACACGGAGGGTTTGTGATCGGGCTGTGTTACACGCGGATGACAGCGAAACGAAAAGAGGCCCGGACGAACCGGACCTCTCATCAACCTGCTCTCGGACCGCGGCACTTAGGCGGCGGTGTTCCGATGAAACATGAACTTAGTTCACGGAGTCCTTCAGACCCTTGCCGGCGGAAAACTTCGGCACGTTGCGTGCCGGAATATCGACTTCTGCGCCCGTGGACGGATTACGGCCCTTGGATGCTTCGCGACGGCTAACCGAAAAATTGCCGAAGCCAACGAGACGGACGTCGCCGCCGTTCTTCAGTTCTGCCTGGATGACGTCGAAGATTGCATCAACTGCGGACGATGCGTCAGTCTTGGAAAGTCCGGCCTTTTCGGCAACTGCCGATACGAGCTCATTCTTGTTCATGTTTCCACCCCTTTCAATACGGTTCGAAACGACTCAAATTGTAAGCCGGGGGCAGCATACGCAAGACCCTCGCCTTCGCAAACCCAATCGCTCCGAATGCGCGAGGATGCAAGGCTTTGCGAGAGGTTTTACATAAAAAAGACCGGCAAAATCGCCGGTCTTCCACTGTTTCCGTGCCAAAATGGCGCTGACCCTGCGGCAGGCACCATCCAGGCTTCAGGTCAAGCCCTAATGGGCGATCGATACCGAACTGTCATCCGCCGGATCGGAAACCGCGATCGGCACGGCCTGCTTGGCCGGGTCCCACTCGATCGCGACCGGAACCCTGAGCAGCGCATGGCTCAACACTTCGCCAATATGCGAGACCGGTACGATCTCCATATTGTTCTTCACATTGTCCGGAATATCCGCCAGATCCTTGGCGTTTTCTTCCGGGATCAGCACCTTCTTGATGCCGCCGCGAAGCGCTGCGAGCAGCTTTTCCTTCAGGCCGCCGATCGGCAGGACACGACCGCGCAGCGTGATTTCGCCAGTCATCGCCACGTCCTTATTGACCGGAATGCCGGTCATGATCGAGACGATCGCGGTGGCCATGGCAACGCCGGCCGAAGGACCGTCCTTCGGCGTGGCGCCTTCCGGCACATGCACGTGAATGTCGCTCGTGTCGAAGCGCGGCGGCTCGATGCCGAAATCGATGGCACGCGAGCGCACATAGGAGGCAGCCGCGGAAATCGATTCCTTCATCACGTCCTTCAGGTTGCCGGTCACCGTCATGCGGCCCTTGCCGGGCATCATGACGCCTTCGATGGTCAGAAGCTCGCCACCGACCTCCGTCCAGGCAAGACCGGTGACGACACCGACCTGGTCTGTCCGCTCGGCTTCGCCGTGACGATAGCGCGGGACGCCGAGATAGTCGTTGATGTTCTCGGCTGTGACTTCGACCTTGTCGGTACGACCCTTCAGGATTTCGGTCACGGCCTTGCGGGCGAGCTTCATCAGCTCACGCTCGAGGCTGCGCACGCCGGCTTCCCGCGTATAGGTCTGGATCACCGCAGAAAGGGCGCCGTCCGTCACCGAAAACTCCTTCGGCTGAAGGGCGTGGTCGGCAATCGCCTTGGGCAGCAGATGCCGCTTGGCGATTTCGAGCTTTTCCTCTTCCGTGTAACCGGCGATACGGATCACTTCCATGCGGTCCATCAGAGGCGCCGGAATGTTCAGCGTATTGGCGGTGGTGATGAACATCACATTCGACAGGTCATATTCCACTTCGAGATAGTGGTCCATGAAGGTCGAGTTCTGTTCCGGATCCAACACCTCCAGCAGGGCCGAAGACGGATCGCCACGGAAATCCTGGCCCATCTTGTCGATCTCGTCGAGCAGGAAGAGCGGGTTGGACTT
Source organism: Rhizobium sp. Root482 (assembly GCF_001426565.1). Lineage (GTDB taxonomy): Bacteria > Pseudomonadota > Alphaproteobacteria > Rhizobiales > Rhizobiaceae > Pararhizobium. The sequence continues at coordinate 94,616 of NZ_LMFA01000012.1, forward strand.
CTTTGCCTTCTTCATCGACTGGATGACCTTGCCGGGCATCGAACCGATATAGGTGCGGCGGTGACCGCGAATCTCGGCCTCGTCGCGAACGCCGCCAAGTGCCATGCGGATATATTCGCGGCCGGTCGCCTTGGCGATCGACTTTGCAAGCGAGGTCTTGCCGACGCCGGGAGGACCGACGAGGCACAGGATCGGACCCTTGATCTTCTGCGAACGCGCCTGCACGGCCAGATACTCGATAATCCGCTCCTTGACCTTGTCCAGGCCGAAGTGATCAAGTTCGAGCACTTTTTCAGCGTGGTTAAGGTCGGTCTTGACCTTGGACTTCTTCGACCACGGGATGCCGAGCAGCCAATCGAGATAATTGCGCACGACGGTGGCTTCCGCCGACATCGGGCTCATCTGCCGCAGTTTCTTGACTTCCGCATCGGCCTTTTCACGGGCTTCCTTGGAAAGCTTGGTCTTGGAGATGCGGTCTTCCAGTTCGGCCATCTCGTCGCGGCCTTCCTCGCCGTCGCCAAGCTCCTTCTGGATCGCCTTCATCTGCTCGTTGAGGTAATATTCGCGCTGGGTCTTTTCCATCTGGCGCTTGACGCGCGAGCGGATGCGCTTTTCCACCTGCAGGACGGAGATCTCGCCTTCCATGAAGCCGAGTGCCTTTTCAAGGCGCAGCTTGACGCTGGTCGTCTCGAGCATTTCCTGCTTCTCGACGATCTTGATGGAGAGATGCGAGGCAACCGTATCGGCGAGCTTGGAATAATCCTCGATCTGGCTGGCGGCACCGACGACTTCCGGGGAAATCTTCTTGTTGAGCTTCACATAGCTCTCGAATTCGGAAACCACCGAGCGGCTCAGCGCCTCGATTTCGACCGGGTCTTCTTCCGGCTCCGACAGAGGATGCGCCATCGCTTCGTAGAATTCCTCGCGGCGCGTATAGCCGTCGATTTCCGCGCGCGAACGGCCCTCGACGAGAACCTTGACGGTGCCGTCGGGCAGCTTCAGCAATTGCAGGACATTGGCGATCGTGCCGATCTGGTAGATGGCGGCGGGCTCCGGATCATCGTCACTTGCGTTGATCTGGGTCGCCAGCATGATCTGCTTGTCGGTGCCCATCACCTCTTCCAGAGCGCGGATCGACTTCTCACGACCGACAAACAGGGGCACGATCATATGCGGGAATACCACGATATCGCGCAGCGGCAGCACCGGATAGGTCGCGCTCTCGCTTGTCTGAGACGTTTTGCTCGTCATGTCATTTCCTTTCCGTCCCGTTTCCGGGCGCGTTACCCGAAGCCTTCAAGTGCGTCGGGTCCTCATTCCTTCCACTGTCAGGTGGAGTGCGCCGGGTCTGTTTTCAACCCTTCGCCGACGACCGCCCTGGCTGTGCCATCGCCGGATATTAAACGTTGTCTGACTGTCGCGGACCTTGCCACGGTAAACGCTCCGAGGTTCCATCGACACAGAATCATTACATGATCGCGGTCCTGGCCACCATTGGCAATCGCGAACAGCAACAGAACCGTCCTTCGGCATATCCCGGTCAAGCGCCCTACGCATCGAAGCCATGCAAAATAGACAAGCCTGAACAGGTCGATTGGTTCCGCCTCGGCCCAGGCGGCGTGTGAGTCGCCGTGAAATTCTGTGGCATAAAAAAGGCCCACACATGGCGGGCCTTTTCCGATGATGGCAAGCTCGTGGGATCAGGCCGAGACATTGGCCTTTTCGTCCGCGCGCTCCGAATAGATATAGAGCGGCCGGGCGGAACCCTTGACCACCTCGTCCGAGATGACCACTTCGCGAACGCCTTCCAGCGTCGGCAGCTCGAACATGGTGTCGAGCAGGATCTTCTCCATGATCGACCGCAGGCCGCGCGCGCCGGTCTTGCGGATGATGGCGCGCTTGGCGATTTCGCGCAGCGCGTCCTCGTGGAAGGTCAGTTCCACATCCTCCATCTCGAACAACCGCTGATACTGCTTGATCAGCGCGTTCTTCGGCTCGGACAGAATCTGGATCAGCGCCTCTTCATCGAGATCCTCGAGCGTCGCCAGCACGGGCAGACGGCCGATGAATTCCGGGATCAGGCCAAACTTCACCAGGTCTTCCGGCTCCAGTTCGCGCAGCACTTCGCCGACGCGACGATCTTCCGGCGCACGCACCGCTGCACCGAAGCCGATCGAGGTCTTTTCGCCGCGTGCCGAAATGATCTTGTCGAGGCCGGCAAAGGCACCGCCGCAGATGAACAGGATATTGGTCGTGTCCACCTGCAGGAATTCCTGCTGCGGATGCTTGCGTCCACCCTGGGGAGGAACCGAAGCGACCGTGCCTTCCATGATCTTCAAAAGTGCCTGCTGCACGCCCTCGCCCGAGACATCGCGGGTGATCGACGGATTGTCGGACTTGCGCGAGATCTTGTCGACTTCGTCGATATAGACGATGCCGCGCTGGGCGCGCTCGACATTGTAGTCGGCCGCCTGGAGCAGCTTCAGGATGATGTTCTCGACATCCTCGCCGACATAACCGGCTTCCGTCAGCGTCGTCGCGTCCGCCATGGTGAAGGGCACATCGATGATGCGCGCCAGCGTCTGCGCTAGATAGGTCTTGCCGCAGCCGGTGGGGCCGACGAGCATGATGTTGGATTTCGCCAGCTCGACATCGGTGCCCTTGGCAGCATGCGCCAGGCGCTTGTAATGATTGTGGACGGCAACCGAGAGGATACGCTTGGCCTGTTGCTGGCCAATGACATATTCATCAAGAACCTTGATGATCTCCTGCGGCGTCGGAACGCCATCGCGGGACTTGACCATCGAGGTCTTGTTCTCTTCGCGGATGATATCCATGCAGAGCTCCACGCATTCATCGCAGATGAATACGGTGGGTCCTGCAATCAGCTTGCGGACCTCATGCTGGCTCTTGCCGCAGAAGGAACAATAAAGGGTATTCTTGGAGTCACCGCCGTTGCTACCGCCGACTTTGCTCATATCACTTTCCTTCCAGCACGCCGGACACCTCCGGAAAGGTGCCGCGGACACTCAACCCGCTCCGTCATCTTTCCGCCTACATGCGCAAAGATGCGGCGCTTTCGGGAGTACGAACCGGCTTCAGACATTCCCTGTCTGATGTCCGGCAGCAACGAATCTCCCACCGAATACCGAATGCTAGGACTTCAAACTTCAACATAGCATTAACGGTCGATATTAACGGCTTTGGCCTGCGGATAAACCCCTAGAAGGGTTACAAATGTGTCACAAATGCCTCTATCCGCACACAAAAGCTTGAATGTCAGGCCTCTTGCGCCGCTTCCATGGCTTCACGTGAGGTGATGACCTTGTCGACGACGCCCCAGCTCAGTGCCTCGTCCGCCGTCATGAAATGGTCACGGTCGAGCGTCTGTTCAACCTCTTCATAGGTCCGGCCCGTGTGCTTGACGTAGACTTCGTTGAGGCGGCGCTTCATCTTCAGGATGTCGCGGGCATGGCGTTCGATGTCGGAAGCCTGGCCTTGGAAGCCGCCGGAAGGCTGATGCACCATGATGCGGGCGTTCGGGGTGGCGAAGCGCATGTCCTTGTGGCCGGCGGCGAGCAGCAGCGAGCCCATGGACGCGGCCTGGCCGATGCACAGCGTCGAGACGGCCGGCTTGATAAACTGCATCGTATCGTAGATCGCCATGCCGGCCGTAACCACGCCGCCCGGTGAATTGATGTAGAGGGCGATTTCCTTCTTGGGGTTTTCCGCTTCCAGGAACAGCAGTTGCGCGCAGATCAACGTCGCCATGTGGTCTTCCACAGGCCCCGTCAGAAAAATGATGCGCTCTTTCAGGAGGCGCGAAAAGATATCGTAGGAACGCTCGCCGCGATTGGTCTGTTCAACGACCATCGGCACGAGGGCCATGGCGGTATCAACGGGATTTCTCATGTCAAACCTTTGTCAAGCCGGCACGCAAACGCTTTCGTGCGCCGGGAATCATCGGGAATATCTCGCTTCATACATAGAGTGTCCCCATACCCGACTTCAAGTCGCGAACTCTGCATAACGTTAATCGCCACGACTGCCGAAAGCGCCGCCGATCACCGTACTCCAGCGCCTTCTAGCAATGATGCCATCGCCCTGCCGGCTTTCGCGCCGTTGCGCACAGGCATTGCGGCCGACAGGGTGAAAAAAGCGTAAAATCGGGCTCAAAGCTGCGATTCGATCGGCAGGACGCCGATCACGCCGGCGGTCAGGCGGCGCAGGAAGCCGGCTTCCGGCTCCCGCCGCAACACTCTTTCCCTGTCGTCCTCGCTGTCATGCCAGCGAATCCTGCCTTCGTCGAGCGTCAGGCGGAAGCTGTTTGCCGGCCGCGTTTCCTCATCGAACAGCGTCTCGACCTTTTCGACCAGAGCCGGATTGGTGAATAGAACGCCCATTTCCGTGTTCAGCGACGCCGAGCGCGGATCGAAATTCATCGACCCGACGAAGCCCGTCTTCCCATCGACGGTGAAGGCCTTGGTATGCAGGCTCGCTCCCCGTGAACCGAACAGGGACATGCGTTGCGGATCGCCGAATTCGTGGATGGATTTCAGCTCGAACAGGATGGCGCCGCTCTTGAGCAGCGCCTTGCGGTAGTTGGCATAGGCGCCGTGCACGGCCGCGACATCGGTTGCCGCCAGCGAATTGGTGAGGACCGCGACATTGGCCCCAGCCTCGACCATCTTGGCGATCTCGGCGGTTCCGAGCGCGCCCGGAATGAAATAGGGAGAGATGATCCGCACGTCGCTGCGCGCCGAGGTCAGGACCGGCAGCAATTCCCGCATGATCCAGTTGTGACGCTTCTGCAGGAAGGCCTTTTCCGGGGGGTCCGAGATCAGGCGAACGTCGTCGGTCCAGTGAATCATGTCCTCGGGCGGAAAGAGGCCGCCGTCCTGCATCATCGTATCGACATGGGTGAGATAATGGCGGCCGCCCGGCGTCTGCGCGACGCGCTCGAGCTTCGCGCGCAGCGTCGGCAGATAATGCTTGCGCGGCGTGCGCAGCGATCCGATCGGCAGCACCACCTGGCTGTTCCAGTAGAGATCGAAGACGGAACCTGCCTCCTCTGCCGCGGGGCCCAGCATCCACACATCGAGATCACGAAAATTTGCCTGTTCGTCGGCGTCGAAATAGGCGTCGCCGATATTGCGTCCGCCGGCAATCACCAGGCGGCCATCGGCGATCCACTGCTTGTTGTGCATCCGCCGAGTGGCGCGGAAGGGACGCAGCATCATTTCAAGCCCGCGCTTGAAGCGGTCGGTGCGGGCGCGGCTCGGGTTGAACAGGCGGACCTCGATGTTCTCGTGGGCATCGAGCGCCAGGCACATGCGGTCGTGCAGGCCGGCATTGATATCGTCGAGAAGCAGCCGCACCCGCACGCCGCGATCGGCGGCGGCCAGCACTTCGCGGGTCAGAAGCCGCCCGGTCAGGTCGTTCTTCCAGTAGTAATATTGCAGGTCCAGGCTGCGCCCGGCCTTGCGCGCGGAAAGCGCCCGGAATGCAAAGGCAGCCATATTGTCGGAAATCAGCGACACGCCGTCGAGGCCGGCATGGGCGCCGAGAAGCGGTGCCGCCAGCCGGTCAAGCTCGGTCTGGCCGTCCTGCGGCCTGAGCGCGCTTCCGGCAGGCCCCTGCAGCCGCCGTCCGAAACGGCCATAGGCATAGACGGCGATCGCGGCGACGAGGCAGGATGCGAAGATTGCAAGGGTGACGAAAAAGGCACGCATGAACGACGACCTGTCCGTCAGGGTTGGATGGCGGAAACCGCTTGCCTCGCCGTGCCGCTATCGCCCAGCGCCGCCCGCAGGTCGATGAAGGCCTTAAGCGGCAGGTGATCCGATGCAACACGGGCAAGCGGCGTATTGTGAACCTCGACGGCCGTTACCAGATTGGCCGGGCTGCCCATGACCCTGTCCAGCGCCAGCAGCGGAAAGCGCGAGGGAAAGCTCGGTACCGCCGTGGTGGAATGGTCGAAAACCGGGCTGAGCAAGCTCAAGGCAGAGCGTCGCCCAACGCGCCATTCGTTGAGATCGCCGATCAAGAGCGTCGGCCGCTCCTCGGCTTCGCGGATCGCCGTCAGAATGGCCTCCGCCTGGCGCGCGCGCGAATGACGCAACAGGCCGAAATGGGCGGCGATGATCCGGAGCGGCCCGGCCTTCAGATCAAGATCGACCACCAGCGCACCACGCGGCTCGACGCCTGGCAGTTTCAACTGATGAACCTTGGCGACGGCGCCCTCGCGCAGCAGAAGCACATTGCCGTGCCAGCCATGGCCCTTGGAGGAAAAGGCCGCGATCGGCACCGATACGAGGTGGCAGTCTCGGTGTAGGCGCTCCAGGTCGAGCAGGCCGGCACGCTCGCCGAACCGCTGGTCGGCCTCCTGGAGCGCGATGATATCAGCGTCGATTTCGCCGATCACCTCGGCGATCCGACCGGGATCGAAGCGCTTGTCGGTGCCGACGCATTTATGGATATTATAGGAGGCGATGACGGTATCGCCCCGATCTCCGGCCGGGTCCCTGCCCGCAAGCGATACGCGCTTTCCGCGGATGGCGGCGAAAATGCCCGCTGACAGGCTGGTATGCGACGAAGCCATAGTCTCTCTCTGGTCATGCCGTTCTCTTCCCTATGAAATAGATGCGCCATGGCGCAAAGCAAGACGATTTCCAATGCGCAGCTGCTTTACCGCCTCTTTGGCATATTTTCCGGCAAGCTCGGTCCCTCGACGCAACCGGCGCTCTTGCCGGACCGGCGGCGCATACCCTAAAACCGAAGGCCGATCCTTCGCGCCCGACGAGACCATGAATGACAGCTTCCCCTCCCGCCTCCATCGATCCCTCGACCCGCCGCGTCAGCATCGACGTGCGCAATCCGGCATTCTACGCCGATCCTCTGGCCACCTATGCCCGCCTGCACGCCCAATGCCCGGCCTTCTTCTGGGAGGAGCAGCAAAAATGGTACTTTGCCGGCTACGACCAGGTGAACGGGCTTTTGCGCGACCGCCGATTCGGCCGGCAGATCCTGCATGTGGCCACCCGCGAGGAACTCGGCCTGCCGCAGCCCAAGCCACATCTTGAGGATTTCGACCGGATCGAGGCGCATTCCCTGCTCGAACTGGAGCCGCCGGCCCACACGCGGCTGCGTACCCTGGTCAACCGCGCCTTCGTCTCCCGCCAGATCGAACAGCTGAAACCGGAGATCGCGGCGCTTTGCCATTCCATCATCGACGGCTTCGAAGGGGACGGCGAAGTCGAGCTTCTGAAAACCTATGCGGAAATCATTCCGGTGACGGTGATCGCCCGCATGCTGGGCGTGCCGGTCGAGATGGCGCCGCAACTGCTCGACTGGTCGCACCGGATGGTGCGCATGTACATGTTCAATCCGACGCGCGAGACCGAACTCGATGCAAATCGGGCGGCGGTGGAGTTCGGCACCTGTCTCAAGGGCCTGATTGACGGGAAGCGCGCCCATCCAGCCGACGACCTGCTTACCCATATGATCGCCGCCGGCAAGGATGGCGAACATCTGTCGGATGACGAACTGGTCTCGACCGCCGTGCTCCTCCTCAACGCCGGTCATGAGGCGACCGTGCACCAGCTCGGCAATGCCGTGCGCATTCTGCTGGAGACCGCAACGCCGGCGGAAATCGCCTTTTCGGACGATCTGGCCGTTACGCGCACGGTCGAGGAATGCATGCGCTGCGCGGCACCGCTGCATGTCTTCCAGCGCTATGCCCTGACCGATGTCGAGCTTGAAGACGGCATCGTGCTGAAAAAGGGCGACATGATCGGACTTTTGCTGGCGGCGGCCAATATCGACCCGAAGAAATTCCCCGATCCCCTCGCCTTTCGCCCGGACCGCAACGACGGCACCCATCTTTCCTTCGGCGCGGGCCTGCATTTCTGCATCGGCGCGCCGCTGGCAAGGCTGGAGCTGAAACTGTCGCTGCCGATCCTGTTCGAACGTCTGCCGGGCCTGCGCCTCAAGAGCGAGCCGCAGGTCAAGGACAGCTATCATTTCCACGGCCTGGAGCGGCTGGACCTGGCGTGGTAGATCGCCGCTCCGTTCATTGTTCGGGGCGAACCGGGCTTACAGCCGGATGACATAGTCTTTGCGAGTCGTTTCAAGCACTTCCCAGGTTCCCTTGAAGCCGGGCCTGAGGATCATGCTGTCGCCTGCCTCAAGGCGGGTTTCGGTGCCGCCGTCTTCGGTGACGATCGAAATGCCGAAAAGAATATGGAAATATTCCCATTCGTCATAGGCGATGCGCCATTTCCCCGGCGTCGCCTCCCAGATGCCGGCATAGAGGCCGCCGGCCGCTTCCTCGAAATTCCAGGTGCGGAATTCCGGCGTGCCGGCAATCAGCCGGTCGGGCGCCGGAGCGCCGCGTTCCGGCTGAACGGAGGACGGATCGAATTTCAGCGCATTGCTCATGGATGCTCCAAAAATACCGACGATTCCGCCTTCTTTCCCTGGCGCATCACGCCTTGGCGAGCGATTGCTCGAGATCGGCGATGATATCGGCGACATCTTCGAGACCGACCGACAGGCGAACGACTTCCGGGCCAGCGCCGGCGGCCGTCTGCTGTTCGGGGCTCAACTGCCGATGGGTCGTCGATGCGGGATGGATGACCAGCGAGCGCGTGTCGCCGATATTGGCGAGATGCGAGAACATTTCCAGGCCTTCGACGAAACGCTTCCCGGCCTCGTAGCCGTCCTTCAGCCCGAAGGTGAAGACAGCGCCGGCGCCCTTCTGCGAATAGCGCTGCTGGAGGCTGTGGTTGGCATTGTCCGGCAGGCCGGCATAATTGACCCAGGCGACCTTGTCATGGGTGCTGAGCCAGGTGGCGACGGCAAGCGCGTTGTCGCAGTGGCGCTGCATGCGCAGCGGCAGGGTTTCGATGCCCGTCAGGAGAAGGAAGGCATTGAACGGCGAAATCGCCGGCCCGAAATCGCGAAGGCCGATCACCCGGCAGGCAATGGCAAAGGCAAAATTGCCGAAGGTCGCATGCAGCACCATGCCGGCATATTCCGGGCGCGGTTCGGACAGGACCGGATATTTGCCGGATTTCGACCAGTCGAACGTGCCGCCATCGACGATCACCCCGCCCATGGAATTGCCGTGGCCGCCCATGAACTTCGTCAGCGAGTGCACGACGATGTCGGCGCCATGCTCGATCGGCCGCACCAGATAGGGTGTCGCCATCGTATTGTCGACGATCAGCGGCAGGCCATGTTTCCTGGCAATTTCGGAGATCGCGGCGATATCGACGAAGGTGCCGCCGGGATTGGCAAGGCTTTCGACGAAGATCGCCTTGGTGCGTTCGTCGATCTGGGCTTCGAACGAGGCTATATCGGCCGTATCCACCCAGCGGACCTGCCAGTCGAAGGATTTGAAGGCATTGCCGAACTGATTGACGGAGCCGCCGTAAAGCTGCCTTGCCGCGAGAAAATTGTCGCCCGGGCTCATGATCGCGTGAAACACCAGCAATTGCGCCGAATGGCCGGACGCAACGGCAAGGGCGGCGGTCCCGCCTTCGAGTGCCGCCACGCGCTCTTCCAGCACCGCCTGCGTAGGGTTCATGATGCGGGTATAGATATTGCCGAAGGCCTGTAGGCCGAACAGCGAGGCGGCATGATCGGCATCGTTGAAGACGAAGCTCGTCGTCTGGTAGATCGGCGTTGCCCGGGCGCCGGTGGTCGGGTCGGGCTGGGCGCCGGCGTGAATGGCAAGCGTGTTGAACCCCGGATTGTTTTTCATGGACTTAGTCTCCCCTGGCCAGATCTGGCCGCACTATTTCAGAGGCGGCACCCGGCCGTCAAAGTGTGTTTTTGCCGGTTTTCCCCTCCGGCGGGCAGGATTTTCTTCTTGTGAAGAGAACGGAGGCCGGATCACCCGATCAGGCGCGGATATTCGATCGCCGGGCAGCGGTCCATCACCACTTTCAGCCCCTCTTCCTCCGCCTTTTTCGCCGCCTGATCGTCCCGGACTGCCAGTTGCGTCCAGATGAATTTCGGGCGCGTCTCGAGTGCGAGGATTTCATCGACCAGAGCCGGCACCGCCTCCGAGGCGCGGAATACATCGACCATATCGATGGGCTCGGGAATATCCGCAAGCCGCGCATAGACCGTCTGGCCGTGTATCTGCTTGCCGGCCTGCCCCGGATTGACCGGGAAAACCTTGTAGCCCTTGCGCAGCAGGAAGGCCATGACACGATGGCTCGGCCGCTCGGTATTGGGCGAGGCGCCGACAAGCGCAATGGTCTTCGTCGATCGCAGGATGTCGGTCAGATAGAAATCGGGATAGGCGTCATGATTCATGGTCGAATTCCGCGCTGCACAGTCACCGGATGATAATTGGGACAGCGTGGCGCACTGTCAACCGATTGAACACGGCCTCCCGTGCTATTCCGCGCTTCATGCCGGTTGCAGGCGGTTCAGTTGCAGCGGGTACGGCCGCGAATTCTGACCTAGTTGCAAAATCCCGTTGCTTTTCGGCGATCCCGGCCTCACAAATCGGTTGTTCCGCCCGCTCTCCTATCGCCTGAAGGTTTTCCCCTTGTCCCTCGACGTCATTGCGCTCGTTCTGTTCGGGGCGCTCCTGCATGCGACCTGGAATGCCCTGGTCAAGGCGGGATCGGAAAAGTCGCTCGACGCGGCGATGATCGCGCTCGGCGCCGCGGTCGTCGCCCTGCCTTTCCTGCCCTTCATGCCATTTCCGCATCCGGATGCCTGGCCGTTCGTTCTTTTGTCGGCGCTGTTCCAGTTCGCCTATTTCCAGCTTGTCGCGGCGGCCTACCGGGCCGGCGATATCGGGCTCGTCTATCCGCTGATGCGCGGCGTCGCCCCCTTGCTGGTGGCGGCCACCAGCGGCGCGATCATCGGAGAAACGCTAACGACCGGCGCGCTCGCGGGCGTGCTGACGATCTCAGTCGGCGTGCTGACCCTTGCGTTCGAAGCGCGCCGGGGCGGCAAACGTGCCATCCTGCTCGCGCTCGCCAATGCCGTCGTCATCGCCAGCTATACGTTTGTCGACGGGATCGGCGCGCGGCTGGCGCTCAATCCGATTTCCTATACGCTGTGGATGGCGCTCCTGCCGCCGGTTCTTCTGTTCGCCTGGGCCTTTTACAAGCGCGGCGTGGCGCCGGTGCTTTTTCATGTGCGCCATCAATGGTGGCGCGGACTGATCGGCGGCGGCGGCTCACTCGGCGCCTATGGGCTTGCTCTCTGGGCGATGACGAAGGCGCCGGTCGCCACGGTGGCGGCGCTGCGCGAAACATCCATCCTGTTTGCCATCGTCATTTCCATCGTCTTCCTCAAGGAGCGCGTCAGCCTCTTCCGCATCGCCGCCGCCTGCCTGATCGCGCTCGGCGCCCTGATGCTGAAGCTAGCTTAAATTATTTAAATCCAAAATCGCTCTTGAGGATAGAAAACGGTTCGTTAGCGGCTTGCTCATCGAATTGAACAGTCTGGCTGAGCTTTCCACGATCTTGTCGACTATCGCGTCCGTAAGTCGATATTTGAAGCAGCTTTCGTCCGTCATAATCTTGGATAAAAAACTTTGCATCGACTTCATCATGAAGTTGGAATCGCTGCATCTCGGCACGTTCGAGCTTGATAATTCGAGCCATTATTTTTTCCCCCTCCATTCCGGCAGGCGCTTGCCGAGAACCGCGCCGATCCCCTCTTTGGCGTCCGCCTTGAGCATATTGTCGACCATGACGCCGGCCGCGAAATCATAGGCTTCGACTGTCTCCATTTCCAGTTGGCGGTAAAAGGCCTGCTTACCGATCGCCAGCGCCTGCGGCGATTTCGAGGCGATGACGGCGGCATATTTATCGACCACCTGCTGCAGATATTGTTTCGGGACGATGCGGTTGACGAGGCCGAAATCCTTGGCGGTGGAGGCATCGATCGTCTCGCCGGTCAGCAGCATCTCCATCGCCTGCTTGCGATGGGCGGCGCGCGACACGGCGACCATCGGCGTCGAGCAGAACAGGCCGATATTGACGCCGGGCGTGCAGAAGGTGGAACTGTCGGTGCAGATCCCCAGGTCGCAACTGGCCACCAGCTGGCAACCGGCGGCCGTCGCCAGCCCGTCGATCTCGGCGATGACCGGCTGCGGCAGGCGGTTGATCCTCAGCATGAGATCGGCGCAGAGCCGGAAGGCTTTCTCGAAGAAGGCCCGCCCGCCGTCTTCATCAGTGCGGTGCGCCGTCAGTTCCTTCAGGTCATGGCCGGCGCAGAACAGCACCCCGGAGGCAGCCAGAACCACGACTCTTATCTCGTCGGATTGGGCGACGGCGTCGAGCTCGGCGATCAGCGCCTCCATCAGCGCGATCGAAAGCGCATTTGCCGGCGGATGGTTCAAGGTCAAGCGCACGACATTGCCCGAAACCTCGCGCCGCATGAGCCCGTCAGATGCCTGGCCGCGCAACGAAACCACTTCTGCCATGTCGTCTCTCTCCTCTGATTACCTGCGGATAGGGTGTTACGCCGCCATAACCCCCGTTTCAAGCATTGCCACCGCGTTCAGGCGTTTCCAACTTGCCCTTTTCCGATCGGGCACTGTAAACCGGACGGACCGACCCGGAGACGACAAGCCTTGCAACCGATCCTCACCATCCAGGACCTGAACCGTTTCCTCGAGACGGATTTTTCCGAAGTCCATCACGACGGCAAGGTTTTCGAAGTCATAGCCACCGGACCGGGCTATGCGACCATGCGGATCGAACCGGGCGAAAGGCATCTGCGCCCCGGCGGTACCATTTCCGGGCCGACGCTGTTCGCGCTCGCCGATATCACCGCCTATATCACGCTGCTTGCCCATATTGGCCCGGTGGCGCTGGCGGTGACCACCAATCTCAACATCAACTTCCTGCGGAAGCCGGTACTTGCGCCACTCGAATGTACCTGCCGCATCCTGAAACTCGGCAAGCGGCTGGCCGTGCTGGATGCAGCGATCTCGCAACCCGGCAGCGACGACCTGGTCGCTCACGCCACGGCGACCTATTCGATTCCGCCGAGATAATTTGTGGTATTAAAATACCTCACGTACAAGCTTTTGTTTTATAACGATAATTTTTAAAGCCGCCGAATCCAGTCGGCTTGACGTCATTTCACCGCTTGCGTATAAGCCGCAGCAGATCGCGGTCCTCTGGGCCGCTTTCCTTTTTGGCTTGCTTCAAGGCCTGCCAATTCAAGCAACAAGAAACGCCCGGCGGCAACGCATCGGGTCAAAACGAAAGAGTTTCATCATGTCAACCTTCGTTCAGAAGCCTGCAGAGGTGGAGAAGAAGTGGATCCTCATCGACGCCGAAGGCCTCGTTGTCGGTCGCGTCGCTTCCATCATCGCCAACATCCTGCGCGGCAAGCACAAGGCAACCTACACTCCTCACGTTGACGATGGCGACAATGTCATCGTGATCAACGCCGAGAAGGCTGTCCTCACCGGCAAGAAGTACACCGACAAGAAGTACTACTGGCACACCGGTTACCCGGGCGGCATCAAGGAGCGCACCGCGCGCCAGATCATCGAAGGCCGTTTTCCGGAGCGCGTCCTCGAAAAGGCTGTCGAGCGCATGGTTCCGCGCGGCCCGCTTGGCCGTCGCCAGATGAAGAATCTGCGCGTCTATGCCGGCACCAACCATCCCCATGAAGCACAGCAGCCGACCGTCCTCGACGTCGCCAAGCTGAATGCCAAGAACGTAAGGAGCGCCTAATCGTGGCTGATCTCTCTTCCCTGAAAGACCTCGGCACGGCCACCGAAGCAACCGCTTCTGCTCCGGTTCATGTCAAGAAAGTTGACGCCCAGGGCCGCTCCTATGCGACCGGCAAGCGCAAGAACGCCGTTGCCCGCGTCTGGGTCAAGCCGGGTTCCGGCAAGATCACCGTCAACGGCAAGGAATTTGCCGCCTATTTCGCCCGTCCGGTTCTGCAGATGATCCTGCGCCAGCCGATCTTCGCTGCTGCCCGCGACGGCCAGTTCGATATCGACGCGACGGTTGCAGGCGGCGGTCTTTCCGGCCAGGCCGGTGCCGTTCGTCACGGCATCTCCAAGGCCCTCACCTACTTCGAACCGGGCCTGCGCTCGGTCCTGAAGAAGGGTGGCTTCCTGACCCGCGACAGCCGCGTCGTCGAGCGTAAGAAGTACGGCAAGGCGAAGGCCCGCCGTTCGTTCCAGTTCTCGAAGCGTTGATCGTTTCAGAATTACCTATTTGGAAAAGGCGGGTTTTGTCCCGCCTTTTTCTTTGCCCGCTTGCCGGTCATCAAAGCGGCAGTTCCGTCGAGAATTTGAGTTCGCGCAGCACGAAGCTCGACACCACGGTGCGCACATGCGGGTTGCGCATGAGATGGCGGGTCATGAACGCCTCGTAGCTTTCCACATCGCTCGCCCTGATCTTCAGCATATAGTCGAAGGCGCCCGACAGGGCATAGCATTCCATGATCTCCGGTCGCTCCTCGACCACCGCCGCAAAGGAGGCGACCGCCTCCTCGTGGTGATCCTCCAGCGTCACATGGGCGATGACGCAGAGCCTGAGATCGAGCTTGCCGGGATCAAGCAGGGTCACGCGCCGGCGGATGGTACCATCCGCATCCAGTTCCTGCAGTTTCCGCCAGGCCGAACTTTGCGACATGCCGGCTTTCTCCGCCAGTTCCGCCAGTGACAGGCTCGCATCCGCCTGAATAAGCTTCAGCAATTCACGGTGCGGTTTCACAATTTCTTTCATGAACTCCACCAAATCCGGAAATCCCTTCCAGAACTATGCCGCGATCCGGCAGGAAAGAAAGGAAAATCCAGCTACCCGGACGCATAATTCCATCAGGCATGCCGGCTGTCCTGCCGGCCGCACGCAGAATGGGAGATATGCCAGATGACCAAGGAAAGCAGCTACACCGCCAAACTTCCCGGGCCGGACGGCCTCTATGCCTACACGCCCGAAGAGGACGCCATCTGGGGCGAGCTTTACCGGCGCCAGATGAAGCTCCTGGCCAACATGGCCTGCCGGGAATATCTGGATGGTGTCGAAACGCTTGGCCTGAAGCCCGACAGGGTTCCACAATTGCGCGATGTCGATCGCCGGCTCCACCAGACCACCGGTTTCGGTGTCGAGGGCGTACCCGCCCTTATTCCGCCGTCGCGCTTCTACGAGCTTCTGTCCCAGGGAAAATTTCCGCTGGCGACCTTCCTGCGCCGGCGCGAGCATATCGACTATATCGAGGAGCCCGACCTGTTCCACGAGGTGTTCGGCCATTGCCCGCTTCTGACCAATCAGAGCTACGCCAATTTCGTCCGCAAATTCGGCGAGGCTGCGGTTGGGCTCGGCAAGGGCTATTCTTGGCATCTCTTTCGCATCTTCTGGTTCACGGTCGAATTCGGCCTGATCAATACGCCGGAGGGCCGCCGCTGCTTCGGTGCCGGCATTGTTTCCTCGCCGAGCGAGGCGAAGGCCGCAATGGACGAAACAGCCTGCGAATTCCGCCCGTTCGATCTCCTCAACGTTCTGAGAACGCCCTACCGGATCGATATCGTCCAGCCGATCTACTATGTCATCGACAGCTTTGCCGAACTGGAGGCGATCGTCGAGCAGGATATCGGGGAGATGATCCTGAAGGCGAAGTCGCTGGGCGATTTCCCGCCGGCCTACGAAGCAAAGGCCTCATGACGAAAGCCTGATTTTCGTTGGCGCCAGCCAATCCTCTCTTGCCTTCGCGCGGCCGATTGTCCAACCTCCGCCCAGCAACGGACGAGAACGGACATGGCCAAGAAGAGCATAGACCACGCAATCACGGCGGCATCCCTGAAGAGTGCCGCCACCGACCCCACGCATGCCGGCATTCTTTCCTTTATGCGGCGCCGATATACCAAGAGCCTTGAAGGCGTGGATGCCGTCGTCTGGGGCATTCCGTTCGATGCGGCGACCTCCAATCGCCCCGGCGCGCGTTTCGGGCCGCAGGCGATCCGCCGGGCCTCGGCCATTTTCGACAATGATCCGCAATATCCCTTCGAACGCGACCTGTTCGAAGACATGGCGGTGATCGACTATGGCGATTGCCTGCTCGATTACGGCCATCACGGCGAAACACCGGCGACCATCGAATGCGAGGCGGCGAAGATTCTCGAAAGCGGCGCCTTCCTCCTATCGCTCGGCGGCGATCATTTCGTCACCCTGCCGCTGCTGCGCGCCCATGCGGCCGTTCATGGACCTCTCGCCCTCGTCCATTTCGATGCGCATCAGGATACCTGGGCGGATGCGGAAGGCCGCATCGACCACGGTTCCTTCGTCGGCCGCGCCGCCCGCGAAGGGCTGATCGATACGGCAAGCTCGATCCAGGTTGGCATCCGTACCCATGCGCCCGAGGATTGCGGCATCCGCATTCTCTACGGCTACGACATCGAGGAGATGAGCGCCGGCGAGATCGCTGATGTCATCCTCCATCATGTCGGCGATCGACCCGCCTATCTGACCTTCGACATAGACTGCCTCGACCCGGCCTATGCGCCAGGCACGGGCACCCCTGTCTCGGGCGGCCCGTCGAGCGCCAAGATCCTCTCGGTGATCCGCAAACTGGGAGCGCTCGTCCTCAAGGGGGCCGATGTGGTCGAGGTGGCGCCGGCTTACGACCATGCCGATGTCACCGCCATTGCGGCCTCAACCGTAGCCATGTATATGCTCGGCCTGCATGCCGAACAGCTGGCGGAACGGCGCGGATGACCACGCGGCCGCGCTTCGCAAACCGATTCAACTTCATGCCAGATTGAGTCCGCAATGGCGGCTAACCGATTGGCAGGACGGATAAAACCATGAAACCGAAAATCTTCATCGATGGCGAGCACGGCACCACCGGGCTGCAGATTCGCAGCCGCATGGCGGGTCGCGCCGACGTGGCACTCCTGTCCATCCCCGAGGCCGAGCGCCGCAACGCCGCCATGCGCGAAGACCTGTTGAACAGCGCCGATGTCGCCATTCTCTGCTTGCCCGACGATGCCTCGCGCGAAGCCGTCGCCATGCTCGAAGGCAACAACAAGGTGCGGATCATCGACACCTCCACGGCACACCGGATCGCGCCGGACTGGGCCTATGGCTTTGCCGAAATGGACAAGGCGCAGCCCGCGAAAATCCGCGATGCGCGCCTCGTCGCCAATCCCGGCTGCTATCCCACAGGCGCCATCGGCCTCATCCGGCCGCTGCGCCAGGCCGGCATCCTGCCGGAAGACTATCCGGTCACGGTCAACGCGGTCTCCGGCTATACCGGCGGTGGCAAGCAGATGATCGCGCAGATGGAAGACCCGGAAAACCCTGATCCCATCAGTTCGCCGAACTTTCTCTATGGCCTGACGCTGAAGCACAAGCATGTGCCGGAAATGCAGGTCCACGGGCTGCTTGATCGCGCACCGATCTTTTCACCGTCGGTCGGCCGTTTTCCGCAGGGCATGATCGTGCAGGTGCCGCTGTTCCTCGATCGGCTTGCAGGGGATGCCACGCTTCAGACCGTCCATGCCGCCCTTGTCGCCCACTACGCAGGACAATCCGTCGTCGAGGTCGTTCCGCTGGAGGACAGCGCGAAGATGAGTCGGATCGACGCGGTCGAACTGGCGGGCAAGGACGGCATGAAGCTCTACGTCTTCGGTTCGCCCGGCGGCGAACAGGTCAATCTCGTCGCCCTGCTCGACAATCTCGGCAAGGGCGCGTCCGGCGCCGCTGTCCAGAACATGGACCTGATGCTGTCCGCCTGAGGCGGATCGCTTGCGGGGAAAGCGGCGTGGTCCGATGACCGCACGTGCGAATATGGCAAGGACCTGACATGGGTGATACCGGTTTCCTCGCGACCCTCGTGGCCAGGGTCGTGGCCGCCCTGCCCGATCACGGACTTTACCTGCTCCTGGTCTTTTCCTTCCTGGCCGGACTGGCGCGCGGCTTTTCCGGGTTCGGTGCCGCGCTCATCCTCGTGCCCGTCGGCGGCGCGATCGTCGGGCCTAAGATCATTTCGCCGGCGCTCCTCGTCATCGACATGATGGCGAGCCTCGGCATGCTGCGGCCGGCATGGCGGATGGCCAACCGGCGCGAAGTGTTCAGCATGGCCTGTGGCGCTCTGATCGGCGTGCCGCTCGGCACTGCGGCGCTGGCATTGGCAGATCCGCTTGTCCTGCGCTGGGCGATCACGGCCGCCGCAGCCGCACTTCTGGTTCTACTTGCCTCGGGCTGGCGCTATCACGGCCGGCCGTCCTTCCGGCTAACGGCGATGGTCGGCGGCGTCGCCGGCATTTTCAGCGGCGCGGCCCAGCTTGGCGGCCCGCCGGTCGTCGCCTATTGGCTGAGCGGCCTTTCCCAGGCGACGGTGGTGCGTGCCAACCTTGTTCTCTATTTTGCGATCTCATCGCTCCTGAGCGCCATCACCTATACGATCGGCGGTCTGTTCGTCGAAGAGGTGTTTTCCCTGACGTTGGTTATCCTGCCGCTTTATGCCTGCGGTCTCTTCATCGGCGCGCGCCTGTTCGGGTTGGCAAAGCCTTCTACTTTTCGGGCGATCTGCTTTGCTCTGATCGGCCTGTCCGCCCTTCTCGGCATGCCCGCCTTCGACACCCTGCTGCGCTGATCAGCGCCGCTCTTCGATCGCCACCGGCAGCGGATATTCGCCGACGAAGGCGCGCCAATGGGCAACGGCAAAGCCGAGCACGATCAGCGCCCCGCCCTGATGTGCCACGCCCCAGCCGACCGGCACCTGCAGGATCAGCGTCGCAATGCCGATCGCCGCCTGAGTGGCCACGAGCACGAAAAGCAGGACCGAGCGACGTGCATGGGTCGTATCCGGCGCGCGGCGCAGCGAGGCGATCATGTGCATCAAGACGAAGGCGAACAGCACATAGGCGCCGATGCGGTGGACGAACTGCACCGTCTTCGGATTTTCGAAAAGATTGATCCAGGCCGGCTGCTGGACGAACAGGCCGCCCGGCACCACCGCCCCGTCCATCAGCGGCCAGGTATTGTAGCTCAGGCCGGCATCGAGACCGGCCACCAGCGCCCCGAGATAGATCTGGAACAGCGCCATGCAGGCGATGATGGCGGCCATCTTCCGTGAGCTTTTCGTCGGCGCCGGATCGCTCGCATGCGGCGAAAGCCCGCGTCCGATCCACAAACAGGAGACGAAGATCAGACAGGCGGTGACCAGATGGGTGGCAAGGCGATACTGGCTGACATCGGTGCGCTCGGCCAAACCCGAGGACACCATCCACCAGCCGATGAAGCCCTGGAAGCCGCCGAGCGCCAATATGCCGAGAAGCGGCAATTTCAGGCGCGGTTCGATCTTTCCGCGCATCCAGAAGAAGGCGAGCGGCAGGGCGAAGACCAGGCCGATCGAGCGGGCCAGAAGACGGTGCGCCCATTCCCACCAGAAGATCGTCTTGAAGCCCTCCACGGTCATGTCGCGGTTGATATGCTCATATTGAGGGATCTGCTGGTAGCGCTGGAACTCTTCCTGCCATTCGGCATCGGAGAGCGGCGGCACCACGCCGTGAATGGGCTTCCACTGGGTGATCGAAAGGCCGGAATCGGTCAGCCGCGTCGCGCCGCCGACCAGCACCAGCGCGAACAGGACGAGAACCACGATGCCGAGCCAAATCCTGACCTGCCGCCGATCGCGGCCGATCCTGTCGATCTCCAGCAAAAGCCGTTCTTCCGTCGCCAAAGCCGCGCTTGCCATGAAAGTCTCCTTAAAAGACATGGCCCTTGCCCGTTCGGGGCGATTGTCGGAGGGGCCATGCTCAAAGGGTGTTGATTTGCACCAGACCGGCATGCAAAACAAGACCTGAGCCTTTGCGGCATGCCGTCGCGGCCCTCCGTCGCAGCCCTCCCGTCGCAGCCATGGCCCAGAGCCTTCGCCACGCGGCGCCATGCCAACCGGAAAGACCGAAATGCCCGTACGCCTTCGAAAACTGATCGGCACCGTCCTGATCATCATGCTTGTCGTCATTTATGCGCTGGTGGCCACCACATTCGCGTCGCTTCTGCTGGGTGCCTCGCCCTGGTGGGTTCACCTCGCCTATTTCTTCTTCACCGGCCTTCTGTGGATCCTGCCCGCCATGCTGTTGATCAAATGGATGGAAAAGCCGCAAAAGCCGCGCTGAACCGGAGGACGCCGCATGAAAACCGCCGTCATCGCCGATATCCATGGCAACGATCTCGCACTGGAAGCCGTGCTTGCCGATATCGCCGCACAGGGCATTTCCGACGTGATCAATCTCGGCGACCATCTGAGCGGCCCGCTCAATGCTGCCCGTACCGCCGACCTTCTGATGGCGCGCGATTTTCCCTCCATCCGCGGCAATCACGATCGCTGGCTGGTTTCGCTCGCTCCGGCCGAATTGGGGCGTTCCGACCGCGCCGCCCATGATGAGTTGCAGCCCCTTCACCTCGACTGGTTGCGCAGCCTGCCCGCCACCCTCGTCCACCGCGACGAGATCTTCCTCTGCCACGGCACGCCCGCCAGCGATGTCCAATACTGGCTGGAGGATGTGACGCCGGAGGGCGTGGTGCGCCTGAGCGATCGCCAGCGGATCGAGGCGGGAGCGGCAGGCACGGACTTCCCGGTCATTCTCTGCGGCCATACCCATGTGTCGCGGGCGATCCGCCTTGCCGATGGCCGCCTGGTTGTCAATCCGGGCAGCGTCGGCTGCCAGGGCTACCGCAATGACACGCCCGTCCCCCACAAAGTCGAAACCGGCTCGCCGGATGCGTCCTATGCGATCCTCTCCGAGAAGAACGGTCAATGGGACGTCGCCTTCCGCCGGGTGCCCTATGATCATGCGGCCATGGTGTGCCTTGCCCTTGCACGCGGCAGACAAGACTGGGCGAGTGTGCTTGCCACCGGATGGCTCGACGGTGAAAGCTGAGGCCGCGTAACGCTCCCACCAAGAGCTGGCGCCAGCCCTTATCCATTCGGTAACCCTATCCGCCAAATTTGCCAGACAGGGCCAGCCATAGACTCATTTTAAATGATGACGGGAGCATGCTTGCGCCAATGCCTGGATCATCCAGCATCCGAAACAGCAAGCAGCCATGACTGACGTGGATCTCAATATGGTGCCGGTGAACGGGGCTCGCCGCCGTGGCTGGCGTGTGCGCCGCGAAACCGTGCGGGATGTTGCCCCTGCCCAGGATTTGAAGCTCAGCGTCCATGTCAGCCTGCAGGCGCTGGAAGCAGATTGGCGTGCGCTCGAGGCTTCGTCGGCAACGTCGCTGCATCAGGGCTTCGACTGGTGCGCCGCCTGGGCACGGACCCATGACACGCAATTGCTCCTGGTGCGCGGCAGCATCAGCCGGAAAACTGTCTTCATCCTGCCGCTGGAACTGGTGAGGGGCTGGTTCTTCCGCACGGCCCGGTTCATCGGCTCGCCGCACAGCAATTTCAACACCGGGCTTTTCGCCGAGGACCTTGATCCACAGACAGCTGAACAACTGTCCGATCTGGTGCTCGGCGCGCTTTCGGCCAAGCTGTCGCGCGTCGCCGATATCGTCACGCTGGAAAAGATGCCACTTGAATGGCGTGGCAGGCGACATCCGCTCGCCGGTCTGCCGGCGGTGCGCAACCCGAACTCCTCCTTCCAGCTCCCGCTTCTCGGCAATTTCGAGGAGACGTTGTCGCAGCTCAACGCAAAGCGCCGGCGCAAGAAGTTCCGGGTTTCCGAACGGCGCCTCGAAGCCGTCGGGGGCTATGAGCACATTGTCGCCACAACGCCGCAGGAACGGCGGCAATTGCTCGACCTGTTCTTCGAGCAGAAGAAAATCCGCTTCCGGGCGCTCGGCCTGCCGAATGTCTTCCAGGCCCAGGAAACGCAGGATTTCTTCCATGCGCTCGCCGTCCTCGAAGCCACGAGCGACGCGCATCCGCTCGATCTTCAGGCAATTCGGTTGTGCGGCGAACACCAGGGCCGGATTGTTGCCATTGCTGGCCTGTCCCGAAAGGGCGACCACGTCATCTGCCAGTTCGGATCGATCGATGAGGACATTGCCGCCGACAGCAGTCCCGGCGAGCTTCTGTTCTACCTCGCCATCCGCAAGTATAACGAAGAGGGCGTGGCGCTGTTCGATTTCGGCATCGGCGATCAGGGCTACAAACGCTCCTGGTGCACCGTCGAGACCATCCAGCGCGATATCATCCTCCCGCTGACCCTGCGCGGCAGGCTGGCGGCGGGCGCGCATCGAATGGCGGTGCGAATGAAGGCAGCCATCAAGCAGGACAAGCGCGTCTATGCCTTCGTGCAACGATGGCGCCAGCGCCGGCAGGTGCCGACGGCTTCGCCCACCGAGGAAACCGATCGCGACTGACGATCGCGCTTGCCGATCGCGGCTGGCGATCTCTCAGGCCGCGCGGCGGCCCGGTTCACCCGAATACGGATGGCTGGCGCCGGTCATCAGGACGACTTCATCAAATCCGGCTTCGCCAAAGCCGGCAATCAGGTCGATGACCTGATCATCGGCCACGTCCGGCGCCGAAATGATGATCTCCGTGCCGGGGACGCGCGCCACCTTGCCGACAGCCGCGATATCGGCAGCCCCGCATTCGACGAGAACCGTGTCATAGGCGCTGGACAGCGCATCGATGATCATCTGCAGCCGCTCGATGCCACGCATGGCCAGTGCCGCATCGGCATAACCCTGCGGTATGAGATGGGCGTCGGAAAGCCGGTCGGCATGGATCGTCTCGCCGAAGGCCGCCGTGCCGGTCAGCAGGTTCGTGATGCCGGCAAGACCGGGAGACTGCGCCATCAGATCGCTTGGGCAGGCCGAGCCGGTGAGGTCGATGAGAACGATCCGGCGCCCCTGTTCGGCCACCAGCCGCGCCAGCATCACGGCATTGGCCGACCCTTCATCACCCGCCGGCGAGACCGAGACGGCGATCCGCACGTCGTCGTCGCAAATGTGATCCGCGACGGATTCCACCGAGAAATCATCCGCCTGCAGGGAAGTCTCCGTCGGCGGCGGGACGTCCGAAGGAACCGCATGCGGCGCTCGGACGGCATCGGGTACCTGAACAGGGATCGGTGCCGGAACCGCAACCGGTGCCACGGCGACGGGCTTGCTCTGAGGCATTGTGACTGCCAAGTCCGGTTCGTAGGACAGTTGCGCTTCCTCTTCCGCAAACGACTCCCCGGCGCCGGTTACCGGACGCAGCGCGCGGCCGCTGAACAGTTCGGAAAGCATGATCGCCACACAGCTGATCAGGAAGGCCGCAAGGCCGGCGACGATGGTGATCGGCAGGATTTTCGGAAAGCTCGCTTCGACCGGTTCCACGGCCTGCGACACGATCCGGGCATCGGCAAGCGCGCTGTTCTCGCCGCTGCGCGAACTCGCCTCGCGGTAACGCGCCAGATAGGTTTCAAGAAGCTGGCGCTGGGCGGCGGCTTCCCGTTCCAGAGCCCGCAAACCCACCTCGTCCGCGCCGGCCTTGGCGGATGTGGCCTTCAGCGTATTGAGCTGCGATATCAGCTGGCGCTCGCGCAGCAGCGAAACATTCGCTTCGTTTTCCAGGCTGCCAAGAATCTTCTGCGTCTCGGTGCGGATCTGCGCGCGAATACCCTGCAGCTGAGACTTCAGGCCCTTGAGGCGCGGATGCCCGTCAAGCAGCGAGGTCGAGAGGTCGGCGATCTGCCCCTGCACGTTCGATTCGGTCTCCTTCAGACGCTGGATCATCGGTGAAGCCACGACGGCGTTCAGTGTATCCACGGCGCGGCCGCTCGATAGTGCGCTGCGCACGCTCTCGGCCCGCGCCTCCGCATCGGCACGCTCGCCGCGAACACGCGCAAGCTCGGTGGAAATATCGTTCAGCTGCGTGGTTGCGAAAGTCCCACCCGCCTCGCCTGTCAAGAGGAGATCGGAGGAGGCACGATACTCGGCTACCTTGGCCTCGGCCTCGCGGACCTTTTCGCGCAGATTGGCGATCTCCGGTTCCAGCCAGCGGCTGGCCTCGGAATTGGACTGGAGCTTGGCGCCGCTCTGAAGCGACATGAAGACCTTTGCCATGGCATTCGGGATGGCGGCGGCCAGTTGCGGATCCTTGGAGGAGAACTGGATACCGATCACCCGCGACCGTTCCACCTGGTAGACCTGCAGCTTCTTCTGGAATTCCTTCAGCACCCGTTCTTCCGGTGCGAGATCGAGCGGGTTCTTGCCGATCCCCAGCATGACCAGAAGATCTGACAAGACGGACGGGTTTGCCGTCGGGTCGAATTCCGGAAGTTCATGGAGCTTCAGGTCGCGCGCCACTTCCTTGATCAGATCGACCGAGCGCAGCAACTGGACCTGGCTGGCGATCCCGGATTCGTCGAAGCGGCGTTCGGAGACCTGCGGCTGGGCCTGTGCCTGGCTGGTGCTGCTGAATTCGGGCTGCTGCGATTCGATCAGCAGGCGCGTCTCGCTCTCATATTCGGGCGACATCAGGCTGGCGGCGGCAAAGGCAAGGCCGGAGACGATGGCGGTCGTGGCCAGCACCCTCGCCCGCCGCCGCCAGATGGCGCGAAAAAGCCCGCCTATATCAATGTCCACATCCTGGTGGCCGCCGTTGATGCCCGACATGCGATCTACTCCGAACCCTGCACAACTGGCGGCCACCGTAAACAAACATGGTAACGCAACGGTTAATGGAGGTCCGGGCAGCCCGCGCCGGCCTGTTCGTAGCAAGTGGCTCTCCAGGCAGCCCGCAGCCGATTTCTTGGCCCTCCTTTACCGCCTATTAACCCTAATGGATCGATAACATCACGCCATGCCATGATTTCTGGAGCGAGAGCCCGATGCCGTCCGCACGATTGAAAACAGGCCCCGTACTGGCCGCACTTTCTCTGTGCCTTGCGCTGGCGGGCTGCAGCAGCTACCAGCCGGCGCCCAAGGCCTTTCATGAGGCGACTATCCAGCCCTATCGGCTCGATAGCGGCGACCGGCTGCGCATCAACGTCTTCGAGCAGGCCGGTCTTTCCGGCAGCTATACGGTCGATCAGGCCGGCTATGTCGCCTTTCCGCTGATCGGCGCCATCCCCTCGCGCGGGCATACGCTTCCCGAACTCGAAACCATGATCGCCAACAAGCTGCGACAGGGTTATCTTCGCGATCCCGACGTGACGATCGAGGTCGATCGCTATCGCTCCGTCTTCATCATGGGCGAGGTCGGCCAGGCCGGCCAGTATTCCTATGTTCCGGGCATGACCGTGCAGAACGCCATTGCGGTCGCCGGCGGATATTCGCCCCGCGCCAACCAGGCCAATGTCGATATCACCCGCAAGATCAACGGGCGTGTCATCACCGGCCGGGTGCCGATTTCCGATCCGATCCTCGCCGGCGATACCGTCTATGTTCGCGAGCGGCTGTTCTGACAGCCATGCCGGAGCCCCGCCCGCTGCGCATCATCCACTGTTTCAGGTCGCCCATCGGCGGAATTTTCCGCCATGTACGCGATCTGGCAGAAGCCCATGCCAAGGCGGGCCACGAGGTGGGCATCGTCTGCGACAGCACCACCGGAGGCCACTACGAGGATGCGCTTTTCGACGAGATCAGGCCGTTCCTGGCACTCGGCCTCGTCCGGCTGCCGATCAGGCGGGCGATAAGCCTGAGCGATATCCCCGCGCTCTGGTCAAGTTACAAGAAAATCAGAAGCTTGCGGCCGGATATTCTCCATGGTCACGGCGCCAAGGGCGGCGTGATTGCGAGGATCATCGGCACAGCCTTGCGGGTGAACAGGTATTGCGTTGCCCGCCTCTATTCGCCGCATGGCGGCAGCCTGCACTATGACACGTCGCGCCTTTCCGGAAAGACGGTGTTCCTGCTGGAGCACGTCCAGGAATATCTGACGGACGCGATCGTCTTCGTCTGCGATTTCGAGCGACGGACCTATGTGAGGAAGGTCGGGCGGGTGCGCCCTTGCAACGAACGGATCTACAACGGTATCGACGATCGCGACTTCGAGACCGTCCAGGCCCGCCCGGACGCCGTCGACTTCCTCTATATCGGCATGCTGCGCGACCTGAAGGGGCCGGACCTGTTCGTCGATGCCTTCGCAAGGGCGGAACGGGCCATCGGCCGGCCGCTTTCGGCGCTGATGATCGGCGACGGGCCGCAGAAGGAAGACTATCAGCGAATGATGCTGGAGCGCGGGCTCGGCCGACGCATCGACATGCGGCCGGCCATGAAGGCACGTGCGGCCTTTGCGCTCACCCGCCATGTCGTGGTGCCCTCGCGCGCCGAATCCATGCCCTACATCGTGCTCGAGGCGCTGGCCGCGGGCAAGCCGGTGATCGCCGCTAGGGTCGGCGGCATTCCAGAGATACTGGGCCAGGACAGCGCGGCCCTTGCCCGGCCGGACGATGCGCAGTCGCTGGCCGATATCATGGTGGCCGCCATGACCGAGCCAGACTGGACGACACGGGTCATGCCCGAGCCGAAAGCCTTCAAGGCGGCATTTTCGGCCTCGACCATGGCCGGCAGCATGATGGCGCTCTACCGCCGGCTTGTGCCGGAATCATCCGCCAACGGGTAAAGCCCGAACCACTCCCGTAAGCGTTTCTTAGGGGCTTTCTGCTATTGCCGAAGGGATGCAAACGGCCGGGCGGATATCATGAACCAGATCGACAAACCGGAAACCTTCGATACCGAGGCATTGCGCCGCAAGATTTCCGAGATCCGGACGATCGCACCCGGCGAGAAGCGCAGCGAGCAGCCAACGCGCGAGCTCAATCCGCTGGCGCGCCGCATCGCCGCGCAATTCCGCACTGACACCTATTCGCCGAACATGATCATCGGCCTTATGCGCCTGTTCGAATTCGTCGCGCTGTTTGCCATCGGCTATGCCATCCACATGATCTATGTCGCGCCGAAACTCGATGAGTGGCTCGGCTATTGCGCGCTCGTCGCCGGCGGCGCGGCGCTGACCGTGGGCTTCCTGCAGCTCTGCGACGGCTACCAGGTTCCGACCCTGCGTTCGGCGGCGCGTGCCCTGCCGCGCCTTGTCGGCTGCTGGACGCTTGCCTTCGCCTCGATGACGCTGGTCCTGTTCCTCTTGAAAATCGGCGACACGTTTTCGCGCTTTTCCTTCGCCGCATGGTTCGTTCTGGGCGGCATCTTTCTCGTCATGGAGCGCGCCTTCATCGCCTTTTCCATCCGCCGCTGGGCCCGCAACGGCACCATGGAGCGCCGTGCGGTCATCGTCGGCGGCGGCCAGCCGGCCAAGGACCTGATCCGCTCGCTCGAACAGCAATCCGACAACGATATCCGCATCTGCGGCATTTTCGACGATCGCGACGAGCGCCGGTCACCGGGCGTGATCGCCGGTTATCCCAAGCTCGGCACCGTCGCCGAACTGGTCGATTTCGCCCGCCTCACCCGCATCGACATGCTGATCATCGCGCTGCCCTTGTCCGCCGAGGCGCGTATCCTGGAACTGCTGCGCAAGCTCTGGATCCTGCCGCTCGATATCCGCCTTGCCGCCCATGCCAACAACCTGCGCTTCCGGCCGCGCAGCTATTCGCATGTCGGCAAGGTGGCGATGCTCGACATTTTCGACAAGCCGATCGCCGATTGGGATTCGGTCGCCAAGCGCATCTTCGACGTGTTCTTCAGCATTGTGGCGCTTGCGCTTCTCTGGCCGGTCTTCATCGGCGCGGCGATCGCCGTCAAGATCAGCTCGCCCGGCCCGATCATCTTCAAGCAGAAGCGTCACGGCTTCAACAATGAGGCGATCGACGTCTACAAGTTCCGCTCGATGTATACCAATATGAGCGATCCTTCCGCGCGCAATGCCGTCACCAAGGGCGATCCGCGCGTCACCCGCGTCGGGCGCTTCCTGCGCAAATCCTCGATCGACGAACTGCCGCAGATCTTCAACGTGCTGAGGGGCCAGCTTTCGCTGGTCGGCCCGCGGCCGCATGCCGTGGCGGCCCAGACCGCCGACCGCACCTATTCGGATGTCGTCGAGGGCTATTTCGCCCGCCACCGCGTCAAGCCCGGCGTCACCGGCTGGGCGCAGATCAACGGCTGGCGCGGCGAGATCGACAATGACGAGAAGATCCGCTTCCGCACTGCCTTCGACCTCTACTACATCGAGAACTGGTCGCTCTGGCTGGACCTGAAAATCCTGTTCATGACGCCGATCCGGCTTCTCAATACGGAAAACGCCTATTGAGCGCGCAGGGCGCCCTGCCGGCCGGCGGTTTCCTGCCGCAGCGCGCCGCCATTGCCATCGTCGGTTCGGCGATGGTGGCTTTCGGCGTCTTCCTGTCCGGCTTCGTCATCGCCGAGCCGGCACCCTATGAACTGTTCATGGCCGGCCTGATGGGGCTGTGGTTTCTCTTCGGCCTGAAGATCTCGCGCGCCGTGGCGCCCCTGCTTTTCCTCCTCATCCTGTTCATGACCGGCGGCCTCCTGTCCCTGACGGTCATGCGGGATCTCGCGAGCGGTCCGATGTATATGGCCGTCTCCGGCTTCCTTGCCCTGTCTTCGGTGTTTTACGCAGCGATCATCGAGGCGCGCCACGAGCGCCTGAAGCTGATCTTCGACGCCTGGGTGGCGGCCGGCGTGATTACCGCGCTGCTCGGCATCCTCGGCTATTTCGGCGCCTTTCCCGGCGCGGAGAACTTTACGCTCTACGACCGCGCCAAGGGCGCCTTCCAGGACCCCAACGTGTTCGGCCCGTTTCTCGTCGCACCGTCGCTCTATCTGATGGTGCGGCTGCTTTCGGAGCGGATTGCCACCGCCCCGCTGAAAGCGGTCTGGATCCTGGTGATGGCGTTCGGCCTGTTCCTGTCCTTCTCGCGCGCCGCCTGGGCGCTCTATCTCTTCAGCGCCTGCGCGCTCGTGCTGATCATGCTGTTGAAGCAGCGCACCGGCGCCTTCCGGCTGAAAATCCTCGTCCTGACGCTGACCGGCGCGGTGCTGATGATCGCGGCACTTGCCATAGCCTTGCAGATACCGCAGGTCGCCGATCTCTTTTCCAACCGCACCCAGTTGGTCCAGGAATATGACGGCGGCCATCTCGGCCGTTTCGACCGCCACAAGATCGGCTTCCTGATGTCGATGGAAAAGCCGCTCGGCATCGGCCCCATGGTCTTCAGTACGATATTTCCCGAGGACGAGCACAATATCTGGCTGAAGAGCCTCACCTCCTATGGCTGGCTCGGTTTCGTCTCCTATGTCGCGCTGATCGTCTGGACCGTGGTCATGGGCTTTCGCCTGCTTCTGCTCGACCGGCCCTGGCAGCCCTATCTGATGATCGCCTGGATCGTGCTGATCGGCCATGCGGCGATCGGCAATGTCATCGATACGGATCACTGGCGCCATTTCTACCTGCTGCTCGGCATCGTCTGGGGCTGCGGCGGCCTCGAATATCGGCATCGGCGCCGTTATCCCCTGCCCGTCCACGCAAACCATGCCCCTCAAATCCGGCGTTAACGTCTTGAAACTAATATCGTGCCGGACGGCCCATCAGGCGCCGGGGCGGCGGATTGACAGAATGACCAGCGACAGTTTTGGGGCAGAGGCGCACCGCGCCTTGCGTATACTGCAGGTTCTCGAGCCGAGCGGCGGCGGTTCCGGTCGCCATTTCCTCGATCTCTGCCTTGGCCTGAAGCAGCGCGGCCACCATGTCGAGGCGGTCTATTCGCCTGTTCGAGCGGAAGAAAGCTTCGTGCGCGAACTGAAATCGCTCGACCTTGCCGCGGTCCACATAGTCGCCATGAAACGTGCACCGGGCTGGTCCGACATCGCCGCCTTCCGGGCATTGCGCCGGATCATCAAGGCCGGCGCGCCCTATGATATCATCCACGGCCACAGCTCGAAGGCAGGCGCGCTGAGCCGTCTCCATTTCCCCGCCCGCGCCGTGCCGCGCGTCTACACCCCGCATGCCCTGCGCACCATGGACCCGACGCTCGGCAGGGCCGGACGGCTGATCTATGGCGGTATCGAGCTTATTCTGGCCACACTCTTCACCGACCGGGTGATCTGCGTTTCCGACGACGAATATGCGCATGCACGGTCGCTCGGGATGGCCAAGGAGAAGCTCTGCGTCATCGTCAACGGGGTGGCGCCGCCGCTGTTCGGCATGGCCGAGACGGTCAGGGCCAGTTTCGGAATCCCGGCCGGCGCATTCGTCTTCGGCTTCGTCGGTCGCCTGTCGCACCAGAAGGCACCGGAAAGGCTGGTCGAGGCTTTCCGCAATGCCGCCGCCCGCCTCCCCGGCGCGCATCTGCTGATGGTCGGCGCCGGCGAACTGGAGCCGGAGATCCGCACCGCCATCGCTGAAACCGGCCTGCAGAACCGCATCCACCTCACCTCAGCCTTTACCGGCGCGCAGGCCATTCCCGCCTTCGACATGCTGGTCATGCCCAGCCGCTACGAGGCCATGTCCTATGTGATGCTGGAAGCCGCCGCCGCCGGCAAGCCGATCCTTGCCAGCGATGTCGGCGGCGCATCGACGGCGATCGACAACAACAGGAGCGGCCTGATCATCGCCAACGAGAACGATATTTCGCAACTCGCCCAAGCCATGGTGGAGAGCGCCGGTCCGGATCGCCATCGCGCCTTTCTTTCGGGAGCGCAGGCGCGCATGTCCGGCTTCTCGCTGGAGAGGATGATCGACCGGACCGAAGCGCTCTATCGTGAGCTGGCGGAAGGGCGCCCGGGGGCCTAACGGATACCCGTGCAATACCCGATCTGTCGGTTGGTCAGCCCTTGCCGCACCAGCCATGCTTGGCGTCGGCTAGGCGCCTCGCCAGTCCCTCGGCCACCAGCATGTCGCCGATCGAGCGCCCCTGCCCGACCGTCACCCGGGCGCCCTGCCCGGAGGATGCCGCCGCCAGTTCGACATCGCCGCTGTTGAGAATTTCCCAGAGCCGCTTCTTGGCCAGCGAGCCGAGCTTGCGCTCGCTTTCACAGCGCGCCTGCTTGATCTTCGGCGCCCGGATATCGGCGATCTCGATCTTCCGGCGACCATACCAGAAGGTGCCGCCATCGACGACGCAGTTCTCCAGGCTCTCGGTGCAGAAATAGAATTTCCCGGCCTTGCCGCCACCCGGAGTATAGGCTGCGACCTCAACCGGACGCAGCCCCGGCGTCGGCGCCGCCGACGGCAGCGCGCCCTGCCGCGTCAAGCCCTCCGGCGGCACGGGCGCCCGGGCAAGCACCGATTTAGCAACTCTCGGCTCGGCCAGCGGCGATGTCGTCCTTTTCTCTGTCGACCGATTGTCGCGCTTTCCCGGCGCCGGCTCCTGCTGCTTCACCGAGGCTGTGTAGAAGGCATCCGCCATCGGGACGATCTGCGCCCTGTGCTCGTAGGCAACCACGGTGCCGACCGTCAGCAGGCCGGCGAGATACCAGGGCCACATTCCGCCTTTCGCCTGTTTGCGGCTGGTCCGCCGTTTCTGCGTCTTTTTTCGCGCTGCCCTGGCCATGTGTCTGCTCCCCGGATGAGAGCGGGCATTATCGGCGAAAGCCATTGCTGAAAACTTTAACGAAGCGGAAAAAACCGCGGCGCACCCTGCGGAACGGCGATTTTTTCAAGGCTCGTCCCGGTCCCTGCTTTTTCCCACCGATTTCGCGCCTTTTGCGAAATCAGGGCTTGCGCCCCAAGCCCTGATTATATACGGCTTTCCACGGTTCGGAGCGTAGCGCAGCCCGGTAGCGCACTTGACTGGGGGTCAAGGGGTCGTGGGTTCGAATCCCGCCGCTCCGACCATTTTCTCCTTGAGATCCCCGTCATTTTTCGGCGTCCTGCCGGTGCTTCAATGCACCGACGGATCGGCCTCCGGCTCTTCCAGGAAAGTCCGAATGCCGTCGCGCTCGACGGTGGCGAGGAATTCCTCGAAGGCTTCCTTGTCGGTGGCGAAGGGTTCTTCCCAGACGGTAAGGCCCTCGTCCTGGTCGATCACCTCCATCGTCCAGCCATCACTGCTGCCCTGCTTTCGAAAGATATCAACCAGCACGGTAACGTCGTCGTCGGTAAATTCACCGGCGAAATCGGAATGTTCGAGCTTTTCTTTCTTTGCCATGGTCCTCATGCCTGTCTGGTGTTGGGAACGGGCGCGGCGAGCCGGCCCCTTGAACGCTCGCGGCTGGCGCCGCTTTCGAGCCGTCTTTCCGCCTCGCGGATTTCATGCGGCGTGAACAGGTCGCGGCAATCTGCCCGTATCATCGCCGCCTCCATCGACAAATCCGCCTTGCCGGCCTCCATCAGGCGCTCCAGCCCGGTCGTCCCAGGCTGGAACACGAGTTCCCTCGCCGCCTCCACCCCGCCTTTCAGAACGGTCAGCCGGCGCAAGGCGACCGGGCGGAAACCGAGCGAGGCGCAGCGATCATAGAGCGCCAGCATCTGCCCATGAAATTTTGCTTTCGCGATGTTTTTCATGCCGTGTCGTACCGTGGGATTGTTACAGGAAGTGAACATGGTTGGATGCCTGGCATGCCACTGGAATTGCGTTAAGCATTCGCCGCATTACGGCAGCCCTCAATCCTGAACGTGCAGGCCGGCTTCGGCGGCCGCTTCCAGAAAAGCCTTTCGCGCATCCTCGGCCGGCCGCTTGCCCTCGATCACCGCGGCGCAGATATCGAGCGCGCGGTCGAGCGCTTCGGCGTCGTCGAGCGGCCAGTCCTCGATCATCGCCCAGGATGCCTCGGTCGTATTGGCGATGGTGACATATTTGCCCGGTTCCTCAAGGGCAAGCGTCACGCTCTTCGTCCAGGGTTTGTCCATTGCCGCGCCGCCTTGTTCTACTCGTTGGGCGTTCGTAGCACGGAGACAGGGCGAGAGACGAGCGGAAAACCGGTAGGACCTGCCGTTTCCCTGCGCGCAAAAAAACGGCGGCGCATCGTAAGAAGAGTGCCGCCGCCGATGTCGAAGAGATGTCAGAGATTGCCGCCGTCGACGATTGGGCTTACCAGCGGCAGTGGCGGATCGTCCGGGCGTTCGCGATCGCCGGGCTTGATGATCGGCGGCGGCGCCTGCGTGCCGGTCGTGCCGGGATCATCAGCGGAGGTCGGTGCGGTGGCGGTCTCCGGGGCTGCGTCCTTGCGGGTCTGTCTGTCGGTCATGATCGGTCTCCTTTCGATGAGAAAGGAACGGCAGCGATCGGATTTGGTTCCTGATCAGCGGACCTGGTCCAGCAGCCGCTTGCATTCGAGCAGGTCGTAGAGCGCTTCCTGCAGCAGCGCCCGGTCCTCCTTGCCCACAGACGTCTTGCCGACCGAGATCTCCGGCGCTTCGTCCTGCCCGCCGACGAAGGAGAAGAACCGGCGGCTTGCCGGCGCCTTCGCCCGGCCGACGATCTGGTCTTCCTCCGGATTGCCGAGCTTGGGCTGGGCCGGCTCCTCGATACTGGCGGCCGCCAGCGCCTCGACGGTGGCAAGGTCGCCGCTGGCAATTGCCGCCACGAATTTGTTGCCGTTCATCTTCAGGAGTTTCTGCACGCCCTTGATCGTATAGCCGTGATCATAGAGCAGATGGCGGATGCCCTTCAGCAGGTCGACATCTTCCGGCCGGTAGTAACGCCGGCCGCCGCCGCGCTTCATGGGCTTGATCTGGACGAAGCGGGTCTCCCAGAATCGAAGCACATGCTGCGGCAGATCGAGATCGTCGGCCACTTCACTGATGGTGCGAAACGCATCCGGGCTCTTGTCCATGTCTTCCCCATTTCGCGCAGAGTACGGCAAACGCTGCGGCACCGCCTTGCAGGATCGCCACCGCAGCCTGCGGATGATGAACACGAATCATGCGCAATTCAACGGCTTATGGACGCGTTTTCAACCAGTTTAATGATTGGAGACCCGGTTTCCGGCCTTAAGCGGCGGGAGATTGCGGCTTCTGCTTGGCCTTGCGCTGCAGATGCGCCTTGAGCACGCGCTGCTTCAGCACGTTGGACGCCTTGAACGTCATGACCCGGCGCGGCGAGATCGGCACTTCCTCGCCTGTCTTCGGGTTGCGGCCAATGCGCTCGTTCTTGTCTCGGACCTGGAATGTGGCGAAGGAGGAGAGCTTGACGCTTTCGCCGCGCACGATTGCGTTGCAAATCTCATCGATCACGGTTTCCACCAGTTCGGCCGATTCCGTTCGCGAAAGCCCGACCTTGCGGAAAACCGATTCGGCCAGATCTGCTCGTGTCACCGTTTTTCCGCTCATTGTCCCCACCGATTTTCTTGAAAATATCGATTAGTCCGGAAGACTATTGCCCTTGTCCATTCCGGTCAAGCGTCTGCGACATATCGGGTTTTCTTTACCAGCGCAGCAGGACCGAGCCCCAGGTGAAGCCGCCGCCCATGGCCTCCAGAAGCACGAGATCGCCCTTCTTGATGCGCCCGTCGGCGGCCGCGACGCTGAGCGCCAAGGGAATGGAGGCGGCCGAGGTATTGCCGTGGAGATCGACCGTCACCACCACTTTTTCAAGGGGAATGCCGAGCTTCCTGGCGGAACCGTCGATAATCCGGCGATTGGCCTGGTGCGGCACCAGCCAGTCGAGGTCCTCGGCCGTCGTGCCGGTCGCCTCGAAAGCGGCCTCGATCACGTCGGTGATCATGCCGACGGCATGCTTGAAGACCTCGCGGCCCTCCATGCGCAGATGCCCGACCGTGCCGGTCGTGGAGGGACCGCCATCGACATAGAGCTTTTCCCGGTGTGCGCCGTCGGAGCGCAATTGCGCCGTCAATACGCCGCGGTCGGCCGTCGTGCCGGCCTGCTCCTGGCCTTCCAAAATGATCGCACCGGCGCCATCGCCGAACAGCACGCAGGTGGTGCGGTCGTTCCAGTCGAGAAGGCGCGAAAAGGTTTCGGCACCGATCACCAAAACGCGCCGGGCAAGACCACCGCGGATATAGGCGTCCGCCGTGGCTACCGCGAAGATGAAGCCGGAACAGACCGCCTGCATGTCGAAGGCGGCACCATGGTGCATGCCGAGCCGGTTCTGGATATTGACGGCGGTGGCCGGAAAGGTGTTGTCGGGTGTCGAGGTGGCGACGATGATGACATCGAGATCGGCCGGCGTCAGGCCGGCATTGTCGAGGGCCGCACGGGCCGCCGCCTCGCCGAGCGACGCCGTCGTTTCCCCCTCGCCGGCAATATGGCGCTGGCGGATGCCGGTTCGCTGCACGATCCATTCGTCGGACGTGTCGACCGTCTTTTCCATTTCGCTATTGGTCATCACGCGCTTGGGAAGCGACGCGCCCAAGCCGCGAACAACAGAACGAATCATCGTGTCAAACCTCGTCAGACATGCCGTTTGCAGCGCCTTCGGAAGGGTGCGAGGCATGGTATCTTTGCAAATCGTTTTCGATCTTGGTCTTCAAGCCGTTGCGGACCATGTCGTAACCGACGTCGATGGCCGCAGCGAAACCTTCCGCGTCGGTTCCTCCATGGCTCTTGATCACGACGCCATTAAGGCCGAGGAAGACGCCGCCATTCACCTTTCGCGGATCCATCTTCTCGCGCAGCCTGTCGAAGGCGCCCTTGGCGAGAATATAACCGATTCGGGCCAGCAGGGTGCGCGACATGGCGGCGCGCAGATATTCGGCGATCTGGCGGGCGGTTCCCTCAGAGGCCTTCAGCGCGATATTGCCGGAAAAGCCTTCCGTCACCACCACATCGACGGTGCCACGGCCGATATCGTCGCCTTCGACGAAGCCCTGGTAGTCGATGCTCTCGATCCCCGCCTCGCGCAGCAGGCGGCCGGCTTCCTTGACCTCCTCCTGGCCTTTCATCTCCTCGACGCCGACATTCAGGAGGCCGAGCGTCGGGCGCTCCACCTCGAAAAGCGCGCGCGCCATGGCGCCGCCCATCAGCGCGAAATCCAGCAATTGCTCCGCATCGGCGCCGATCGTCGCGCCGACATCGAGAACGATGCTTTCGCCCTTGAGGGTCGGCCAGATCGCCGCGATCGCCGGGCGCTGGATACCGGCCATGGTGCGCAGGCAGAAGACGGACATCGCCATCAGTGCGCCGGTATTGCCGGCCGAGACGACCACGTCGGCCTCGCCCTTGTTGACGGCGTCGATCGCCTGCCACATGCTCGCCTTGCCGCGCCCGCGCCGAAGCGCCTGGCTCGGTTTCTCGTCCATGGCGATCGCCAGTTCGCTGGCATGGAAGGTGCTTGCGGCCTTCAGCCTGGGATATTTCTCCAGGAGGGGCGCGCATTGTTCTTCAAGGCCGTAAAGCACGAAGCGGATATCGGGATGCCGTTCGAGCGCCTTTGCGGCACCCGGGATGACGACCTGCGGACCGAAGTCGCCGCCCATCACATCAAGAGAAATTCTGACCACGCGTGCCTTATCCTTTGTTCCTGCCACACTGCATGTTTCGTTCCGACGCAACAATCTGCGATGGAGACAGGCGTGTTTTCATGTCGTTTGAGACGAGACGCCCCGCTTGCGGGGGCAAACGGCCCAACGGGCTGGATTCTGGCCAAAATACCGTTTTTCGCTGATGTGACAACCGATTTGTGCCGCATCCCTTTAACAGTCAGTCCTTTTTCCAATCCTTGAGCACGGCGAAGGGATTGGGGCGGGCATCATCCTTGGCCGTGCTTTCGATCCGCTCACCGAAGCTCACGCCCCGTTTGCGCGGATAGGGATCGATGGCAAGCGCTACATGCTCGGCCACCGTCACCCCGATATCGATCGTATCGCCGGAAAACGTGTCGGGAAGATCCGGGCCTTCCGGGTCGAGGATCATTTCGCCGCTGTCATTGGCGGCGATCCGCGCCAGCCGGGAACCTTCCGGCACGAAGATCGCCTCGACCGGCTCGTCGATCTCTGCGTCCACAGGGTCCAGCGTCACCACGCAGGCCTGGACGATCTTCGCCTGAACCCGCCCCCGGACCTTGACGCCGTCCTTCTTCCAGCGGGAAATCTGCAGGTCAGCCTCCAGCGACAGGACGTCCAGCACATCCCACAGCTGCGCCAAAGCCCGGCGCTCTGCGTCGTTCGCCGTAATGCGCACCGCAACGGCATTGGCGGAGATATGGCCGACCTTGACCGGGTAGGACAATGCAGGCTTTTCATCGTGGTTCATCGTCAAGTCCTCTTTCGGGCCGGCTTGTCGATGCGGTGCATGAGGCGACAGGCCGGCGGCGTCTCAGACCGCCGCCGCTTCCGGCAGGTCGATCCGGCCGGCTTCTACGATATCCTCGCCGGCCTGCGCAAGCTTGGCTTCGGCGGCCAGCAGATAGTCGGCCAAGCCTCGCATGGACGCTGCCTCCTCCCCGGCCTTCGGGTGGAAATTGCGCTGCAGTGCCGCCGCCAGTTCATCGCGGTCGCCGCGCTCCAGGGCCGCGGCATAGCTTTCCAGCCGGCCGTAGAACATCGAGGCCAGCTTCTTCATCCGCTTCGGTACGCCGACATCGCCGACGCCGAGCTCGCGGATCGAATGATCGACATCCTCGAAGAAGGCATCAATGATCTCCTGGGCAATCTCCTGGCCGGCACGGGCCGAGCCGCGAGTACGGCGGAAATAGAGGATCAGGCAGGCCGAAAGCATCTCGAAGCGTCCCATGACGGTATCGGGAACATCCATGTCCGTATAGAAAACGGGCCGCCGGGCTGCCGCCGTCAAAAGCGCGTACTGGCGCGCGACAATCGCCGCATTGCTGTTTTTTTTGCCAAACAGTCCGAATATCATCATAAAGCCCAAGTTTGACCGCTTCAAAATGCGCAGGCCCGCGCATCCTGTTATTGCATGATCGCTGAAGCTGGTTTACCGAAGCAGGCACGAAATGCAATGGCGCATCTGCCAGCGTTACCTTGGGGGAGATGTCGTTGACGAAACGGTATTTCAAGTCTGACATGAAATTTCTGAGCACTGTGGTTTTCACCCTGGCTGTTGGCGCGACGACGCTGTCCGGCTGCCAAACCGGCGATATGCTGAACACCAGCCAGACACTCAATCAGGGTTACGTGGTCGATGCCGAGACATTGGCCCTGGTGCCGGTCGGTTCCAGCCGCGAGCAGGTGCTCCTGTCGCTCGGCACTCCGTCCACCACCGCGACCTTCGATAACGAGGTCTTCTACTACATCTCGCAGAAGCGCCGTCGCGCCGTCGCCTTCATGAAGCCGAAGCTGATCGAGCAGAGCATCCTGGCGGTCTATTTCGACAAGGAAGGCGTCGTCTCGCAACTGGCGCATTACACGCTGCAGGACGGCAAGGTCTTCGACATGATCTCCCGCACGACACCGACCGGCGGCAAGGAAATGACTTTCCTCGGCCAGTTGCTGTCCGGCAACGGCATCGGCAAGAGCATGGCCCGCTCGATCTTCTCGGACGGTTCCGACTACGGCAAGCGATAAGCCGAAATCTCGCCTGGATTTGGAAAAGCCCGCGGATGACACTGTCTTCCGCGGGCTTTGTCTTATGGCCGATCGCTTGCAGGCGCGAGAGGCGCCTGCAAGCTCATAGTGTCAGGCAAGGACCGCCAGCAGCAACAGCGCCACGATATTGGTGATCTTGATTGCCGGGTTGACGGCAGGGCCGGCCGTATCCTTGTAGGGGTCGCCGACGGTGTCGCCGGTCACGGAGGCCTTGTGGGCTTCCGATCCCTTCAGGTGACGCGTGCCGTCCTTGTCGACGAAGCCGTCTTCAAAACTCTTCTTGGCATTGTCCCAGGCGCCACCGCCCGATGTCATCGAGATGGCGACGAAGATGCCGTTGACGATAACGCCGAGAAGC
This sequence comes from Rhizobium sp. Root482, assembly GCF_001426565.1. Classification (GTDB taxonomy): domain Bacteria; phylum Pseudomonadota; class Alphaproteobacteria; order Rhizobiales; family Rhizobiaceae; genus Pararhizobium. Next base: position 133,298 of record NZ_LMFA01000012.1, read on the forward strand.
GAGGCGCCGAGGGCCGCAAAGGCGGATGCCTTGGAGCCGGAGATCAGCAGCACGCCGAAATAAACGACGATCGGCGCCAGCACCGGCAGGAGCGACGGCACGATCATCTCGCGGATCGCCGCCTTGGTGAGCATGTCGACGGCGCGGCCATAGTCCGGCCGGTCGGTGCCGGCCATGATGCCCGGCTTTTCGCGGAACTGCCGACGCACTTCCTCCACAACCGCGCTTGCGGCACGGCCGACGGCGGTCATCGCGATACCGCCGAAGAGATAGGGGATGAGACCGCCGAAGATCAGGCCGGCGACCACATAAGGGTTGGAAAGATCGAACGAAATCGTCCCGACATCGGCGAAGTAGGGATATTTGTCGCCATTGGCGACGAAATATTTGAGGTCGTTCGAATAGGCCGCGAACAGCACCAGGGCGCCGAGACCGGCAGAGCCGATCGCATAGCCTTTGGTCACCGCCTTCGTCGTATTGCCGACCGCATCGAGCGCGTCGGTGGATTTGCGCACTTCCGGAGGCAGGCCGGCCATTTCGGCAATGCCGCCGGCATTGTCGGTCACCGGTCCGAAGGCATCGAGCGCCACGATCATGCCGGCAATGCCGAGCATGGCGGTGACCGCGATGCCGGTGCCGAACAGGCCCGCGAGCTGGTAGGTGGCGATGATGCCGCCGACGATGACGATGGCCGGAAGGGCCGTCGATTCCAGCGATACGGCAAGCCCCTGGATGACGTTGGTGCCGTGGCCGCTGACCGAGGCCTGGGCGATCGAGTTCACCGGGCGCTTGTTGGTGCCGGTATAATATTCGGTGATGACCACGATCAGCGCGGTGACCACGAGGCCGAGAATACCGCAGATGAACAGGTTGAGACCGGTCACGTCCATGCCGTCAACGGTGCCGATCGAGCCCCAGCCGATGGTCAGCGAGGTGGCCGCGCCAAGCCCGATGATCGACAGAACCCCGGTCACGATCAGGCCCTTGTAGAGCGCGCCCATGATCGAACCGTTCGAGCCGAGCTTGACGAAGAAGGCGCCGATGATCGAGGTGATGATGCAGGCCCCGCAGATGGCCAGCGGATAGGACATGACGAGGCCGAGATTGGCACCGCCGGCAAAGAAGATGGCGGCCAGCACCATGGTGGCGACGATCGAGACCGCATAGGTCTCGAACAGGTCGGCGGCCATGCCGGCGCAATCGCCGACATTGTCGCCGACATTGTCGGCAATCGTGGCCGGGTTGCGGGGATCGTCTTCCGGAATGCCGGCTTCGACCTTGCCGACGAGATCGCCGCCGACATCGGCCCCCTTGGTGAAGATACCGCCGCCGAGACGGGCGAAGATGGAGATCAGCGAGGCGCCGAAACCGAGCGATACCAGCGCATCGATCACCTCACGGGACCCTACCTCGAGGCCAAGGCCTGCAGTCAGCACGAGATAGTAGATCGTCACGCCGAGCAGCGCGAGGCCAGCCACCAGCATGCCGGTGATGGCGCCCGACTTGAAGGCAATGTCGAGACCAGCCGAGAGGCTGACGGAGGACGCCTGCGCCGTGCGCACATTGGCACGGACGGAGACATGCATGCCGATGAAGCCTGCCGCGCCCGAAAGGACCGCGCCGATCAGGAAGCCGATGGCGGCCGTGACGGAAAGAAGAACCCAGGCACCGACGAAGACGACGGCGCCGACAATGGCAATGGTCTTGTATTGACGTGTGAGATAGGCCTGCGCCCCCTCGCGTATGAAGCCTGCAATCTCTTGCATGCGGGCATTGCCCTGATCGGCAGACAGCACCGATCGCGTCGCCCAGATGGCATAGACCACCGAAAGCAACCCGCATGCGATAACGCCCAGTAATATGGTCATTTCGCTCTTTCCTCCGTTTAAGCCCGCGGACTCACTCCGACCCACAGACCCCCAAAAAGCGCTGCGTGCCGTGCCTCCTCTTCAAGCGACGGCTGCATGCGTGGCGGCAGAGTGCTGTGGCGAATCACTATCGTCAAGCCCTGCCGCAGGGACAAAACCGCCTGTTTTGCGGGACTTAGCGGGTTTTCCGGGGAGAACGAGCGGAGGGCCGGTTTCAGGCCGTTCGTTTTGCGCCGAAACGCATCAAAAGGCCGATGAGGACGAGGCAGACCAGGGTGACGGGCCAGACGGCGGCGCTCAGCATATCCCAGCCATAGGCGGTCAGCACCTTGCCGGAGCCGAACGAGGCCAGCGCCACGGCGGTGAACAGGATGATATCGTGGAAACCCTGGACCTTGTCGGCCTCGTGCGGCCGGTAGCTGGAGGCGACGATCGCTGTCGCGCCGATGAAGCCGAAATTCCATCCCATGCCGAGCAGGATCAGTGCGCCCCAGAAATTCCAGAGCGCGATGCCGCTATGCGCCACCAGCGCGCAGGCCATGAGGATGAAGAGGCCACATGCAACGATCCTCTCGGCGCCGAAACGGCTGACGAGCATGCCGGTGAAGAAACTCGGCGCGAACATCGCCAGCACATGCCACTGGATGCCGAGCGTCGCCATGTCCTGCGAAAAGCCGCAACCGACCACCATGGCGATCGGCGCACCGGTCATCATGAAGCTCATCAGCGCATAGGTCGAGATACCGCAGATCATGCCGGTCAGGAAACGCTGGGTCAGAACGATCTCGCGCAGGGGTCGCGCCGGCGGGCTTGCAACCGCACCGGTGACCGGACGGAGGTCCGGCAAGCGCAGGAAGGCGAGAATGGCAATCGCCGCCAGGCAGGTCGGCACGACGGCGATGAAGGCGCCGGCGAAGAAGACGGGCGCCAGCATGTCCTTCGTCAGGATGACCAGTTGCGGTCCGAGCACGGCGGAAATCACCCCGCCGGCGAGAATCCAGGAAATTGCTCGCGGCTTGTAGAATCCAGGCGACGCGTCGGCGGCCGCAAAGCGCAGCTTTTGCGTAAACCCGCCGGAAATACCGGTGATGCAGAGAGCGAGCGCGAAAATCCAGAAATCATTTTCATAGAGCGCATAGGCCGCAAGCAGGCTGCCGCCTGCGCCCAGCGCCGCGCCGAGCATGAAGGCCGCCTTGCGCCCGAGCAGCCTGGAGGCGGCTGCGACGAAGATCGCGCCGAGCGCCACGCCGACTGTGAAGCCGGTCAAGGGCGCGGTCGCCAGTGACTTGTCGGCGCCGAGAAGCTGGTAGCCGGCGACACCGCCGACGGCAAAGACGATCGGACCGACGGTGCCGAGGATCGCCTGGACGGCGGTCAGCAGATAGACATTGCGGCGGGCCTCGCGCAGTTCAAGGTCCAACTCCTGTCGCTCGCCCGCCACCGCTGCCATGGCCCGTTCCTATTTCTTGACGTCGGTTCTGATCGTGCGGGCGATCCGGTCGAGAACGGCATTGACGAGCTTGGGCTCGTCCTCGGCAAAGAATGCCTTGGCGATCTCGACATATTCGGTGACGATGACGGCGACCGGAACATCCTTGCGTTCGACCAGTTCGAAGGTTCCGGCGCGCAGGATGGCGCGCACCGTGCTGTCCTGCCGGGACAGCGCCCAGTCGTCCTGAAGCGCCGTGCCGATCAGCGGATCGAGCGTGCGCTGGTCGCGCACCACGCCGGCGACGATCGAGCGGAACCAGGAGGCGTCCGCCTTGAGATAGGTTTCGCCATCGACTTCCTGACCGAGCCGGTGGGCTTCGTATTCGGCAACGATTTCCAGCACGCCGGTGCCGCCGACATCCATCTGGTAGAGGGCCTGCACGGCGGCAAGGCGCGCTGCACCGCGCTGGTTGACCTGCTTGATCGGCTGATCGGCCGCCGGATCGGCCGGGGGTTGGGAAGGAATATCGCTCACTGTTCGCCGCCTAGCTTGCTCTTCAGTTCGATCATGGTCAGCGCCGCACGGGCAGCAAAGCCGCCCTTGTCGCCCTCGCTACGGCGAACCCGCGCCCAGGCCTGCGCATCGTTCTCGACCGTCAGGATGCCATTGCCGATGGCAAGGCTTTCGCTCACGGCCAAATCCATCAGCGCGCGCGAGGATTCGTTCGAGACGATGTCGAAATGATAGGTCTCGCCGCGGATCACCATGCCGAGCGCGACGAAGCCGTCATATTCGGTGGCGCCGTTGTCGATGCCGTCGAGCGCCATGGCGATGGCGGCCGGGATTTCCAGCGCGCCGGGCACGGTCACCACGTCATAGGTGGCGCCGGCATCCTTGAGCGCCGATGTCGCACCGTCGAGCAGCGCATCGGCCATGTCGTCATAGAAGCGCGCTTCCACAATCAGGATATGTGGCTTGGATGTTTCGGACATAGTTCACCCGTTTGAAATTTGGGGCCGGACATCTCCGGCGCAGGCGGCGGTCAAATCATGCCGGCGGCGGGATGGCAAGCCTTTTTCGTTCGAACCCTGATTTGACGGGCATTTGCGACGAGCGCAAGCACAATCGCGCAGCCGCTTTTCAATCGGCCGGCCCGACTGTACGATTTGCCTGAACGAGGAGAAACACATGGCCGCCGACATCACGCCCGTCATCAATCCCGCAAGCCTCGAACTCGAGCACTGGCAGGAAGGCACGTTTTTCGAATCCCGCGACATTTCCTTCGGCGCCATGCTCGGCCTCACCAGTCTTGGCGCCGGTTACGGCGAGCTGCCGCCCGGAAAATCCGGCTGCCCGTTCCACAACCACCATATCGAGGATGAGCTTTTCATCATCCTCAGCGGCGAAGGTGAATATCGTTTCGGCAGCGCGCGCCATCCCGTCAAGGCCGGCGACGTGCTGGGCGCGCCGGCCGGCGGCCCGGAAACGGCTCATAACCTCATCAACACGGGTCGGGAACCACTCAAATATCTTAGCATCTCCACCATGGCCAAGGCCGAGATCGTCGAATATCCGGATTCCGGCAAGTTTTTGGCAAAGGCGCGCGGCGAGGACGGCAAGCCGCGTTTCCGCTACATTGGTCGCAGGGAGAGCGAGATCGATTATTGGGACGGCGAGCCGGGAATCTGATCTATGGCTTGGCAAGGCTTAACCGGAACCAAGCGAACACCATGCAGACCGTCACCACGATCGAAACCGAACGTCTTGTCCTTCGCCCCTATCGCCGCGACGATTTCAACGCCTATGGCGCGCTCTTTGCCAATCCGGAGGTCACCCGCTTCATCGGCGGCGTGCCCTTTTCGCGCGAGCAGGCCTGGACGCGCTTCCTGCGCCAGGTCGGCATGTGGCACTATTTCGGTTTCGGTTTCTTTGCGCTGCAGGAGCGCGAGACCGGCCAGTTCATCGGCGAGGCAGGTTTTCACGACCTGCACCGGGTGATCAGCCCTTCGCTCGAGGGAACCATGGAAACCGGCTGGGCTCTCTCACCCCTCTCCCATGGCCGCGGCCTGGCAACCGAGGCGGTCAGCGCAGCGCTCGCCTGGGGCGACCAGCACTTCCCGTCGCTGAAGAAGACCTGCATCATCGACATCGCCAACCTCGCCTCGCTGCGGGTAGCCGCGAAGCTGCAGTTCAAGGAAACCAGGCGAACGGTCTATCACGGCGCCCAGGTCATCCTCATGGAACGCTGAGGTCCATCATCGCGCTTCGGGTCGATTTTTTAGTAGGGAACGCGCATGCCGCTGGGGTCGGCGGCACCAAAATCAGGAATCGGCTGCGAACCCTGATACTGGGCATAGGTCGTATTGCCGTCGCCGGTGCTCGCGCAGCCCGATAAGGTCAAAAATATCGTTGCGACAGCGGTCATCAGAGTTTTGGCGGACATGGCTTTTTCTCCGGTTCAAACGAGCCTGTTTAATTGCCGAGAGAGCGAGATGTTCCCTTCCCTCAAGGCATATGACCGAACTGGCTGCCGAACGCCATGCCCTTGGCTGGTTAGCTCGCTGCCGACGCTGGAAACTCCGACAGTCTTGCGGCATAGCGCGCCATGGTGTCAACTTCGAAATTGACGAAGTCGCCGGCCTTGCGCTCCCCCCAGGTCGTCACCTCCAGCGAATGACGGATGAGCAGCACGTCGAACTCCGCGCCATCGACCGCATTGACGGTGAGCGATGTGCCGTCAAGTGCCACCGAGCCCTTCGGCGCGACGAATTTTGCCAGTTGCTCGGGCGCGCGCAGGCGGAACCGGGTCGCCTCGCCTTCCGCCTCGACCGAAAGGATTTCCGCCTTGCCGTCGACATGGCCGGAGACCAGATGGCCGCCCAGTTCGTCGCCGATCTTCAGCGATCGCTCCAGATTGATCGCCTCGCCCGCCTTCCAGCCCGAAATCGTCGTCAGCCGAAGGGCTTCTTCCCAGGCTTCGACTTCGAACCAGCGCTGGTTCGAGCCTTCCTCCGGCAGTACCGTCACCGTCAGGCAGACGCCGGAACAGGCGATCGAAGCGCCGATGTCGATGCCCTCGGGATCATAGCCCGTGGCGATGCGCAGCTTGATGCCCTCGTCGAGCGGCGTGATGGTTTCGACTGTGCCGATATCGGTGATAATGCCGGTGAACATCAGGGGGTTCTTTCATATTCATAGGTGTCGAGAAGATCCTCGCCGAACGTGTCCGTCCGCACATGGACGAAACCCACGGGGATCAATGTCCTGTCAATTGGGGATGCCACCCCCTCGACGCCAAGGGTGACGGCACCGGTAAACAACAGAATCCGGTCGACCAGCCCGGCATTGAGGAAGGTCTGCGCCGTCCGTGCGCCGCCTTCGACCATCAGCGAGGAAACGCCGCGCGTCGCCAGCGCCGTCAGGAGATCGCCGGGCGCCGTGGGATCGCATTCCACCAGCTCGACGCCGGCAGATTGAAGAGCGGCGCGGCGCTCGGCCAGGGTCGATTGCGCGCCACCCCCCTCTGTCCCGTTGGACATCTCCGTCTCAAAGGGGGAGATTGCTGGAACCGCAGGCTCGGCATTTACGGGAAGTCGCGTCACATCGGGGTCCACATCATTCTCCGGGCCAATCCTCTCCTTTGAGGCGGCGATGTCCCGGCGGGGCAGAGGGGGGTGCTCTTCATCATACTCCGACGACAGTTTTTCGAAGGCCGGATCGACAACCGCGATCACCGGAACGGTTTCCGCCGTCCGCACCAGCTTCGAGCCCAGCGGCAGTTCCAGCCGCGGGTCGATGACGATGCGCAGCGGCGAGCGGTCCTCGAGATCGGGCAGGCGGCAGGTCAGTTCCGGATCGTCGAGGATCGCCGTTCCGATGCCCACGAGGATGGCATCCGTTTCGGCGCGCAGGCGATGAACCTGTTCCCGGCTTTCCTTGCCGGTGATCGGCACCTGCCCCTGCCCCTTGAGCCCGATCATGCCGTCGGCGGAAACCGCAAGCTTGAGCGTCACATAAGGCCGGTTGTCGCGCTTGCGCATGAGGTAGCCTTCAAGCTCCCGTTCGCCCGCCCGCTCCATGACGCCGGTGTCCACCGTAATACCGGCATCGCGTAACCTGGCGAGCCCTCGCCCGGCCACGCGCTGATCAGGATCTGTGACGGCGACGACGACCCGGGCAATGCCGGCGGCCACCAGCGCATCGGCGCAGGGCGGGGTCACGCCGTGGTGCGAACAGGGTTCGAGCGACACATAGGCTGTGGCGCCCTTCGCCTGTGTCCCGGCCATCGCCAATGCCTGGGTTTCCGCATGCGGCCGGCCGCCGGGTGCGGTCACGGCGCTGCCGACGATGTTCGGGCCATTGCCGTCGTTGCGGACGATCACGCAGCCGACCGAGGGATTGGAGCCGGTGGCGCCGAGATTGCGATGCGCAAGCCGCAAGGCCTCCGCCATGAACCGCTCGTCTTCCGCCCTGTCCGTCATGCCCCTGCCTCCATTTGTCCGATCTCAGCGTCAAACACCGCCTTTCGGCGGCATCGGCCCGTCGCGATCAGGCGCCGGGGTCGCGCGCGATCTTGGCGCTGATTTCGGCGATCACCTTTTCGAAATCGTCCGCATGGGAGAAATCGCGGTAGACAGAGGCATAGCGCACGAAGCCCACGTCATCGAGCGCCTTCAGCGCTTCCAGCACCTGCAGGCCGATCTCCTCGGAGGGGATTTCCGTCTCGCCGGAGCTTTCCAGCCGGCGCACGATACCGGACACCGCCCGCTCGATCCGGTCGCGATCGACCGGCCGCTTGCGCAGCGCGATCTCGAACGACCGGAGCAGCTTGTCGCGGTCGAACGGCGCCTTGCGGCCGGTCTTCTTGAGGATCATCAGTTCGCGCAGCTGCACCCGTTCGAAGGTCGTGAAGCGGCCGCCGCAATCCGGGCAGATGCGCCGTCGGCGAATGGCGGCGCCGTCCTCTGCGGGACGGCTATCCTTCACCTGGCTGTCTTCCGATCCGCAATAGGGGCAGCGCATCCGTTCGCCTTACATATAGGGGTACATCGGGAAGCGGTCGGTCAGCTTGACCACCTTGTCGCGCACGCTGGCTTCGACAGCCGCATTGCCTTCGTCCGAATTGGCCACCTTCAGCCCGTCGAGGACCTCGACGATCAGGTTGCCGATCTCGCGGAATTCGGCTTCCTTGAAACCGCGCGTCGTGCCGGCCGGCGTGCCGAGGCGAACGCCGGAGGTGACGAAGGGCTTTTCCGGATCGAACGGGATGCCGTTCTTGTTGCAGGTGATATAGGCGCGGCCAAGGGCGGCCTCCGCCCGCTTGCCGGTGGCGTTCTTCTTGCGCAGGTCGACCAGCATCAGATGGTTGTCGGTGCCGCCCGAGACGATGTCGAGACCGCCGGCCACCAGCGTTTCCGACAGCGCCTTGGCGTTCTTGACGATCTGTGCGGCGTAATCCTGGAATTCAGGCTGCAGCGCCTCGCCGAAAGCGACCGCCTTGGCGGCGATGACGTGCATCAGCGGACCGCCCTGAAGGCCCGGGAAAACGGCCGAATTGAACTTCTTTGCCAGATCCTCCTCATTGGTGAGGATCATGCCGCCGCGCGGGCCGCGCAGCGACTTATGCGTCGTGGTCGTGGCCACATGGCAATGTGGGAACGGCGACGGATGCTGGTTGCCGGCAACGAGGCCGGCGATATGGGCCATGTCGACCATCAGCCAGGCACCCACTTCGTCGGCGATCTCGCGGAAACGCTTCCAGTCCCAGATGCGCGAATAGGCCGTGCCGCCGGCGATGATCAGCTTGGGCTTATGCTTGCGGGCGCTCTCGGCAACCGCGTCCATGTCGAGCAGATTGTCGCCTTCCCGCACGCCGTAGGAAACGACGTTGAACCATTTGCCGGACATGTTGACCGGCGAACCATGCGTCAGGTGACCGCCGGAATTGAGGTCGAGGCCCATGAAGGTGTCGCCCGGCTGCAGCAGCGCCAGGAACACCGCCTGGTTCATCTGCGACCCCGAATTCGGCTGGACGTTGGCGAAATTGACGCCGAACAGCTTCTTGGCGCGCTCGATCGCCAGTTCCTCGGCGATATCGACGAACTGGCAGCCGCCATAGTAGCGCTTGCCCGGATAGCCTTCGGCATATTTGTTGGTCATGATCGAGCCCTGCGCTTCCAGAACGGCGCGCGAGACGATGTTTTCCGACGCGATCAGCTCGATTTCATGGCGCTGGCGGCCCAGCTCCTTTTCGATGGCGCCGAAAATATCCGGATCGGTATCGGCAAGAGAACGGCTGAAGAAAACATCGGTGGCGGCGGCGGAAACGCTCATTCTCAAAGCTCCTCGAGAGACGGTTGCACGGTGTTTACCGTCCTCGCATGGCAAGGGCAATACGGGCTATGCGATTTGCGCCATTTCCCCCATTCGCCGCGCCGGGCATGAACAGGGACCACAACGCGAAAGGCCGCGCATCCAAAGGATACGCGGCCCCGAAAGAACTGACGGCATTCGTCTTATTGCGGCGGAAGGACCGATCCCGCATCCTGCTCGATGCCGGTCGTGGTCTGCAGCGCCAGTTCCTGCGCGCCGTCCATCTGGTAGATATCGTCGCGGAACTGCACGACGCCGTCCTTGGCCGCCCAGGCGGTGATATATTTGAAATAGACAGGAACCTCCACCGCCAGCTTGATCGGCGAATTCTGGCCGGCGCGGATGGTTGCCTCGATCTGCTGGCGCGACCAGCCGGGCGTATCGCGCAGCAACCAGGTCGTCAGGTCGCGCACGTTCTGGACGCGCACGCAGCCGGAGCTCTCGAAGCGGGCAAGCTTGTTGAACAGGCCCTGCTGCGGCGTGTCGTGCATGTATTCATTGTTCGGGTTGTGGAAATTGATCTTCGTCGAGGCCATGGCATTGGTCTTGCCGGGATCCTGGCGGAAGGTCAGGTTCGGCGCCTTTTCGGCGTTCCAGTCGATCGTTTCGGGCGCCACCTCGTTGCCGCTGCCGTCGATCAGCCGGATCGAATTCTTCTTCAGATATTCGGGATCCTTGCGCATCAGCGGAACGATGTCCTTCTCGACGATCGAGCGCGGAGAGGTCCAGTAGGGATTGAGGATGACCTCGTAGATCTTCGAATTGATGATATGGGTCGGACGGCTGATGCGGCCGACGACCGCCGTGTGGCGCGTCGCCACGCGGCCGTTTTCCACCGCCTCGATATAGGCTGCCGGAATATTGACCAGAACGTAGCGGTTGCCGAGATCACCCGACATCGACTGCAGGCGCACCAGATTGGTATTCAGCTGCTGCAGGCGGACATCGGCGGAAATGTTCAGCGCCTTCAGGGAATATTCGCCGAGCACGCCGTCGGCGGGCAGGCCGTGGCGCGCCTGGAAGCGCTTGACCGCGCCATCGACATAGCTGTCGAAGGAATTGGAAATACCGGCGGAGCGTGGCAGGTCGCCGACGATCATCAAGCGCTGGCGAAGGGCCTGGACGGCGGGATCGGACACGCCCATTTCCAGGCGAGCACCTGCGGGATTGACCTGCGGCCAGCCGCCGGCCGAGGCGATCTGCTGGTACTGGCCGATCGCCGCCTGCGTATTGGCGAATGTGTCGATGCCGAAGATCGGATTGTTGGAAACGACGGCGGTGGCGCTGCGCGATGCCTTGGCGTCGAACTGGTCGTCCCACAGGCCGCGGCGGGGGGCATTGATGATCTCGTCGAGCGCATCCTGTGCGCTGGCGCCTCCGGCCCAGGCAGCGGCGCCGAAGGCGGCGGCCGAAGCCAGGAAGCTGCGGCGTGAGAAGGCATCAATTCCGTTTTTCTTCGACATGGTCCCTACCATCCAATGCTGCGGCACGTGCCTGCAGCGCTATCACGTATATGGTTAACAAACGTAAACCATAGTCGCAGCCGCCGTTCACTTTCCCGGTATCGCAGATCACCATCGCCGGCGACCAGTCCCGCCGAGGCGGGTCGTGAGCCGCGCGAAGCGGCGTCTCTTGCTGTTGTCGCTGTCACAGTAATATGGCCGATTCGTGTCGCCCTCCGGTCTCGCCAGGCCAGCGCGGCGACGGCTGAGGCCCGCGGGTCATTTCAGCAACAGCGCATCGTCGCACCGCACCAGAACCCGCCTTCCGGCAAACGCCGCAACCGGACCTATCAAATATGAACTCTGAATTTATCTAAATCGATGACTGACACATCATTGGCTGTATCAGTCCAGGCGATGAAGACCGATGACGATGGCGATATCCGGGGGGAATTTATCTGGCAGCATGAGGAATCCAGGCTGACAGACCAGGAAATATGTCAATGCGGGCGACGAATTGCGGGTGAAATAGCCGCGATTGCCAGGTTCAGGCCGGCTGTCGGCTTTATCGAAACTGTCGTTCCGAAAGCCCGTTCCATGCTGGTGCGGCCGGGTGCGTCTGCGCGCCCGGCCGCCCAAGTCATCATGAGGCCTTGCCGTGGAAAGGCTCAGAGCTTGTAGAGCATCGTGTCGTTCCAGAAGCGGTCGAGACGCTGCAGCAGCTTGTTCATCTGGCCGAACTCGTCGGTGCCGATGCCGCCGACCTTCTGGATCGAGCCGATATGGCGCTCATAGAGCTTGGCGACGGTTTCGGCGATCTCCTGGCCATCCTCGGTCAGGCTGATGCGGACCGAGCGACGGTCGATGCGCGAGCGCTGGTGGTTGATGAAGCCGAGATCGACCAGCTTCTTGACATTGTAGGAGACATTGGAGCCGAGATAGTAACCGCGCGAGCGCAGTTCGCCGGCCGTCAGTTCCGAATTGCCGATATTGAAGAGCAGCAGCGCCTGGACGGCGTTGACATCGTTGCGGCCCGAGCGGTCGAACTCGTCCTTGACGACATCGAGAAGGCGGCGGTGGAGACGTTCGACGAGATGAAGAGATTCCATGTAGAGCGAGCGGATCGCATCTTCGTGGGGGTCCTGGACGGCAACGGCCTGCGGTTTCATTTTGGTGTTCATGATGACTGCCTCACTGTTTGTTTGGCGGTGTATGTTTCTCTTCCCGCCTTGAGGTAGACACTATCGAATACGTATAAAATTCGACTTAAACTACAGCCTTAACAGCACCTTACTATCCACAGCCCTTGTCTCAGGGTAAATCAATCCTTGCCGCCCTGGCCTGGCGAACCCGCTGGAAGACGATCGCCGCCCGGAAAAGAACGAAGATGAAAGCCACCGCTGCATGCAGGACAAGCAGCATCGGCTTGGCCCCAAAAACCTCAGGATAGACGGCGAACATCAGCACTTCGATGGCCGCGGCCGCCACCCAGAGAACCGGCCCCCAGGACACCAGCAGCCACAGGCCGAGCGCCGCCACCGGATAGACCACGGCCAGCACCGTCGCCGCCGTCCGCCACGGCACCGGCAACAGATCGAAACGCCCGCTGCCCTCGAACGAAAACCCGATCAGCATCGCCCAGTAGTTGAGGCCGAACCAGAAGCAGGAAACCGAAACCAGCCGCAGGAACAGACCGAACAGGGTTTGCGTGAGCGACAGTTTCGGGACTTTTACAGAATCAAGCGCCATGGCGGCGAAGATACGCGGCAGGCCGCCGCTTGGGTAGGGCGGATTTTCCGGGAGAAGGCCGGAGGGATCGACGCCCGCACCATCGGCGCGCCAAAATTTCGTCCCTGCCGGTGAGCCGCGTCGCCTTCGCATTGCTTCCCTTGGTCCTGTCGGCCTCTCTCCTTGGCCACATTTGCCCCCTCCCTCGTAAGCCTCTGTCCCCTCCTCCGCCCTCCTCGGACCTCCCCCTCGTCACACTTGGACCCTCCGCTTGATCACATTCGCCCCCTCCCGCTCCGTCATCCTGCGTCCCCTCCTCGGTCATTCTCGGGCTTGACCCGAGGATCCACGCCCCGACCGATGGACTAATGGGCATGGCCCTGGATCCTCGGGTCAAGCCCGAGAATGACCGAGGGGGAGGAGCCAAATGCGGGGGAAGCACCTTGGTCAGCAGGCTACTCCTCACAGCCCATGGCCGCGGGATACTTGGAACGCCAGCCGTACTCTCATCTCCGTTGCTCACACTCTGTCCCCCCTCTTGGTCATCCTCGGGCTTGACCCGAGGATCCATGCCCCAAGCACGGACAATGGGCGTGGCCCTGGATCCTCGGGTCAAGCCCGAGGATGACGGAGGGAGAGGAGCCGGTCGCGGAAATATCACCTTGGAGTGCGCGGCAGCCCGCAAACAGCCCACTAGAGCGGCGCTTTGAGGAACCGGCCGCCCCTGCCAAGCGGCCCCGCCCCAACAAAAATTCATCCCCGCTCATCCCCGTCCTGTGAACCTGTGTCACCTTATGCCTGTTCCGTCATTGGATACGCTGCCAGGCGTGGTGGTGAGGCGGGGCCGGTGCCGGATGGGGGCGGGACGCAAGTCTTCATTCGGTGGATGGGCAGAAAATTGTTCCGTCATTGGATACGCTGCCAGGCGTGGTGGTGAGGCGGGGCCGGTGCCGGATGGGGGCGGGACGCAAGTCTTCATTCGGTGGATGGGCAGAAAATGGTTCCCCTCCCGCCTGAAACAGGGCGGGGCGCGCTTGTGAGGCGCACATGAGGAGCGGCGACTGGGCTTGCCACAAGCAATCCCTTTCGTGGCGCCGCACGGCCCGGAGCGATCCGGCAACCGGCCGAGCGTCACCCTGTGCCAGTAAAAGGTGCCGCCACCCCCGCAGAGAAACCGGAATTGTTCATCGACTAACACTGAACGGGGCGCTGGAAGGCGTCATATAAATTTACTTAGTCACGGCACTTTCCAGCGCCCCGGCCAAGTGAATGAAAGCGAACCCACGACGGATGTTTTCCGGGCGTGGCTGGAGGTCGTTGTGGGGGCTGCAAACGCCGAACTTCCCTTCTCCCCAGCGGGGAGAAGAAAGATGCGGCGAACCCGAGCGCCCCAAGCAAGCCCCCTCACCCCGGGCCTCTCTCCACAAGCAGAACAGGCCATAACGGAGATCTATAACGCCGCAAGTATGCCGTTCTTCCCTTCTCCCCTCGGGGAGAAGGGAAGTTCAAGGCAAATCATCAGACAACCAAACTTACCCTTCCCCAACCGGGAACGAAAAATTCACATCGCCTCCCCGAGCGGCGACCTGACGCAGTTCGAGCCTTTTCCTTTCTCCATTCGCCATGATAAACCGCCACCACCGGAACGCACCGAAAGACGATCGCCATGACCGACAGCACCCATCAAGTCGACCTTCTCACCGGCCACCGCCGCATGCGCCGCAACCGCAAGGCCGACTGGACGCGACGGATGGTGCGGGAAAACAGCCTGACGGTGGACGACCTGATCTGGCCGATCTTCCTCGTTCCCGGAACCGGCATCTCCGAGCCGATCGCCGCCATGCCCGGCGTCATGCGCCTGAGCGTCGACAAGGCTGCAGAGGCGGCGCGCGAGGCGGCGGATCTCGGCATCCCGGCGCTCGCCACCTTCCCCAATATCGACAGCGCGCTGCGCGATGAGACCGGCTCCAACAGCCTTTCCGGCGACAATCTGATCAACCAGGCAACCCGGGCCATCAAGAAGGCCGTGCCGAATATCGGCGTGATCACCGATGTGGCGCTCGATCCCTTCACCAGCCATGGCCATGACGGCATCCTGCGCGATGGCGAGATCATCAACGACGAGACCGTCGCCCAGATCGCCCGCGCTGCCGTCATCCAGGCCGAGGCCGGCTCCGATATCATCGCCCCGTCCGACATGATGGATGGCCGCATCGGCGCCATCCGCCAGGCGCTCGACGCGGCCGGCCACCAGTCCGTGGGCATCATGGCCTATGCGACCAAATTCGCCTCCGCCTATTACGGCCCCTATCGCGAGGCGATCGGCACCGGCGGCCTCCTGAAGGGCGACAAGAAGACCTATTACATCGACCCGGCCAACGCCACCGAGGCGATGCGCGACGCCGCCCTCGATGTCGAGGAAGGCGCCGACATGCTGATGGTCAAGCCCGGCCTTCCCTATCTCGACATCTGTTGGCGGATGAAGGAGGCCTTCGGCCTGCCGGTCTTCGCCTATCAGGTCTCCGGCGAATATACGATGATCAAGGCGGCCGCCGCCAACGGCTGGATCGACGGCGAACGCGTCATGCTCGAAACGCTGCTGGCCTTCAAGCGCGCCGGCTGCGACGGCATCCTGTCCTATTTCGCCATGGACGTGGCGCGCCTTCTTGCAAAGCGATAGAGCGGCGGACGGCTATCGGCATCGAAGGAGATCGGCATGCAGAGCCTTGATGACAGGACACTGGATTTCTACGCCGGCGAAGCCGAAACCTATGCCCTGCGGGCCCGCCAGACGGCCAATGCGCGGCTCGATACCTTTCTCGACCTGCTACCACCCGGCGCCGCCATTCTTGAACTGGGCTGCGGCGGCGGGCAGGACAGCCAGGCCATGCTGGCACGCGGCTTCGACGTGACGCCGACCGACGGCTCGCCGGAAATGGCACGGCAGGCGGAAGATTTGTTGAAGCGGCCGGTCGCCGTCCTGCCTTTCGACCAGTTGGATGCGAGCGGCCTCTATGACGGCGTCTGGGCCAATGCCTGCCTTCTCCATGTGCCAAGAGCGAACCTCGCCGCTGTCCTGTCGCGCATCCACAAGGCACTGAAGCCGGGCGGGATGTTCTACGCCAGTTTCAAGGCCGGATCGGCCGAAGGACGCGACCGGTTCGACCGCTACTACAATTACCCCTCCCGCGATTGGCTGGAGGCACAATATGCGCCCCTTACCTGGAAAAGCGCCGACATGACCGAAGCGGTCGGCGGTGGCTATGACGGCGAGAAAACCGATTGGCTGCATGTGACGGCGATACGCGCCGCCTGATAGGCCATTGGCCCAGGCTTATTTTGCGCAAGGTTTGATTTTCCGGGCAGCGCCACCCATATTCTGCCAAGTCGTCGGACAAGGAGAATGGCAATGAGCGTACAGGATGGACAGGCAAGAGTTCCGAGCAATGACTGGCGGGCCTATCAGGGCGTGCTGAGCCGGCGCGTCTTTGCCTTCATCATCGACTACGCGATCGTCGGGCTCCTGTGGATCCCCGCCGCCGTCGTCGTCTTCTTCCTCGGCATCCTGACACTCGGCCTTGGCTTCCTGCTCTATCCCGTGCTGTTCGCCGGCCTTGCCATGCTCTATTTCGGCATGACGGTGGGCGGCCCGAAGCAGGCTTCCCCCGGCATGAACATGATGGGGCTCGCCATTGCCCGCACCGACGGCAGGCCGATGGATTTCCTTACGGCCATCGTGCATCTGGTGATCTTCTGGATCGCCAATGCGCTTTTGACGCCGCTGGTCCTTTTGGTGGGCCTGTTTACCGATCGCGGCCGTCTGCTTCACGATCTCCTGATCGGCACCGTGACGGTGCGCCGCGACCATTATTGACCGATCCGTCGGGGTTGGGTCTCTTCATTGTCCTTCGCCCTCCCCGCGACATCTCGGTTCCCCTGCCTGCCGTTTCATTTGCCACTGGCAAAAAGTCGTGATTGACCTTTTTCAATCTTGCGCCATGCTGATGTTTTCGAAGCGGCAATGAAGAGCGATCCCCGCGCCCGATGAATACGCAAACTGCACCGTCTCCGCAATTCTACCTGACCGCGCCGGCGACCTGCCCCTATCTGCCGCACGAGATGGAGCGCAAGGTCTTTACCCATATGGTGGGCGAGCGGGCGCCCGAACTCAACGATCTCCTGACGCAGGGCGGTTTCCGCCGCTCGCAGAACATTGCCTATCGGCCAGCCTGCGAGACATGCCGCGCCTGTGTTTCGGTGCGCATCGTCGCCGGCGAATTCATCCCGACCCGCTCGATGCGCCGCGTCGCGGCCCTGAACAGCGACCTCGTTTCGACGGAATATCCGGCCGAGCCTTCGAACGAGCAATACAGCCTGTTTCGACGCTATCTCGACCATCGCCACCAGAAGGGTGGCATGTCCGACATGTCGGTGCTCGACTATGCGATGATGGTCGAGGATACCCATGTCAACACCAGGATCATCGAATACCGGCTGAAGGTCGAGGGCGACAGCATTGGTGCGGCCAAGGGACCGTTGGTCGCAGCTGCCCTCACCGACAGGATGGGCGACGGCCTGTCGATGGTCTATTCCTATTTCGATCCGGATCTTGCCTTCCGCTCGCTTGGAACCTTCATGATCCTCGACCATATCCGCAAGGTGAGAGACCGCGGCCTGCCGCATGTCTATCTCGGCTATTGGGTCAAGGGATCGCGCAAGATGGATTATAAAACAAAGTTTCTGCCGCAGGAGCACCTTATGGCGCGTGGCTGGGAGCGCTATACGGAAGAGACCGAATCCACCGAACAGGACTAGATCTTGCGCTCCATTCCCGATGCCGCCCACCACCGCCGCGGCCTGTTGATTACCGGCCTGGGCGGCCTTGCCCTTTCCTTCGACATTCCGCTGATCCGCTCCGCCGACGGCGAGGTCTGGTCGCTGCTCGCCGTGCGCAGCCTGTGCACCTTCGCTGTCGCGCTTCTTGCCTGGCTGGTGCTCAACCGGGTGCTTGGCAGGAAGACGGCACTCATCCCCGGAAAGGCAGGGCTTGCCGCCGGACTTCTCTACGGCATCAATTCCTTCACCTTCCTGCTGGCCGTGTTCAACACTTCCACGGCCAATGTGGTGTTCATCCTGGCCTTCACCTCGATGTTCGCGGCACTGCTCTCCTGGATCTTCCTTAAGGAGCGCCCGGCCAATGCGACGCTGGTCACCATGACCATCATGATCGTCGGCGTCGGCGTCATCGTTCAGGGCGGACTGGAAGGCGGGCATCTGTTCGGCGATGCCATGGCCGCATCATCGGCGTTCCTGCTGGCCGGTGCGATCACCATCAGCCGCGCCAGCGGCCGCGACATGGGGCTGGTGCCGCTGGTAACCGCGATATTCCCTGGTATCATCGCGCTGTTCCTGCTGCCGGCCGGCGGGCTTGCCATCGCCCAGCCGCTCTGGATCGCCTTCGACGGGCTGATCATGATTCCGCTCGCCTTCTTCTGTCTGGCGACCGGGCCGCGCTATCTCTCGGCCCCTGAGGTCGGCATGTTCTATCTGCTCGAAACCATCCTTGCGCCGATCTGGATGTGGATCGTCTTCACCGAAGTCCCCACGCGCAATACTGTCCTTGGGGGCGCCATCCTTGTGCTCGCGCTGGTCGGACACTCGCTCTGGCAAGTGCGGCAACGCACCGCGCTTGCCGTTCCGCCGCCGCTCCATTGACAGGCCGTTGCAGCCCTTTCCAACCGATGTTATAATGCTGTTATAACATCGGAGAAACCGCCATGAACGTCACCATTCGCAAGATCGGCAATTCGGAAGGCGTGATCATCCCGAAGGAGGTGCTGGACCGCCTGGGGTTGAAGGCGGGCGACCAGATGGAGGTCACCGCCGAAAACGGCAACCTTCAGATGAAACCCATCGATGAAGCTTTTGCGCGGCAACTGGAACATGCCAGTCGTTTCATGGACAAATATAAAGTCGCATTGAAAAAGCTGGCCGAATGAGCGATTTCAACTTCCTCGGTCGCCCGATTATCGAAAAACTGCATGCCCTGCAAATCGAGCGGTTTGGCGGGGCTTTCGGGCTGCGTGACGAAGGTGCTCTCGAATCCGCTCTGGCCCGCCCCGTCAACAAGGCCTCCTATGGCTGCAACGATGTCGTGGAACTCGCGGCCGCCTATCTCTATGGGCTGGCCATGAACCATGCGTTCATCGATGGAAACAAGCGTATTGCCATCGTTGCGGCCGGTGTCTTTCTGATGGACAACGGCTACGAGATCGAAACCAGCGACGGCAACCTTTTCAGCTTTGTTCTTTCCGTTGCCGCAGGCGAAATCGACGAAGGGGGGATTATTCGTTTCCTGCACGACTTCGTCGTTAAAACGCAATAGCGCATCGCCGGAACTAATCATCACCCCGTAAACTTGCCGCTCCTTGGAAAACCCTTCGGTACCACCCTGCCCGCCGAGGCCCGGTCGCCCAGCCATTCGATCAGTTCGTCGCTGGATTTGATGAAGCTGCGGCCGGCACTGTCGGACCAGGTCAGGCCGTCTGCAATGGCAAAGCAGCGGATGTCGGACACGCCGCCGTCCTTGTAGCGTTGCAGGCGCACGCCCTTGCCGCGCGTCATTTCCGGCAGTTGCGCCAGCGGGAAAACCAGGAGCTTGCGGTTCTCGCCAACGATGGCGACGTGATCGCCCTTGACCGGAATGACGAGCTTAGCCTCGTCCGGCATGCCGACATTCATGATCTGCTTGCCCTTGCGGGTATTGGCGACCATTTCCGTTTCCTGCACCACGAAACCGTTGCCGGCAGCCGAGGAAATGATCAGCTTGCGGCCCGCATCGTGGACGAAGGCGGTCAGCACGTCCTGATCGTTTTCCATGTCGACCATGATACGCAGCGGCTCGCCATGGCCGCGCCCGCCCGGCAGCTTGTCGCCGCCCAGCGTATAGGCCTTGCCGCCCGTGGTGACGATAAGGATGCGGTCTGTGGTCGATGCCGGGAACGACAGTTTCAGGCTGTCGCCCTCCTTGAAGGGCAGCGCCGAGACATCGGCGATATGACCCTTCAGCGCGCGGATCCAGCCCTTTTCGGAGATGACGACGGTGATCGGCTCCTTCTCGATCATCGCCTGCTGGATCGCTTCCAGATCGGTATCCGGCGCCAGCGCGAACTGGGTGCGGCGGCGGCCGATGGCGGTTGCCTTGGCGAATTTCTTCTTCACCTCGCCGATTTCCCAGGCGACCGTCTGCCATTGCTTCTCGTCCGAAGACAGAAGCGCCTCGATCTCCGCCTTCTCCTTCGACAGGGCGTCGAACTCGGTGCGGATCTCGAACTCTTCCAGCTTGCGCAACGAGCGCAGGCGCATGTTGAGGATCGATTCGGCCTGCAGGTCGGTCAGCGTAAAGCGGGCCATCAGCGCCGGCTTCGGCTCGTCCTCCTCGCGGATGATACGGATGACTTCATCGAGGTTGAGATAGGCGACCAGATAGCCGCCAAGGATTTCCAACCGGCGGTCGATCGCCGCAAGCCGGAAGCGCGAGCGGCGCTGCAGGACCTCGCGGCGATGCTGCAGCCATTCCAGAAGCACCTCGTTCAGCGCCATGACGCGCGGCACGCGGCCCATGGACAGAACGTTCATGTTCAGGGGAATGCGGTTTTCCAGCTCGGACAGCTTGAAGAGCGATTCCATCAGGATGGTCGGATCGACGGAGCGGCTCTTCGGCACCAGGACGAGGCGGACATCCTCGGCGGATTCGTCGCGCACATCTTCCAGAAGCGGCAGCTTGCGGGCGATCAGCAGTTCGGCGATCTTTTCGATCAGCCGGGACTTTTGCACCTGGAAGGGAATTTCCGTGACGATGATCTGGTAGCCGCCGCGGCCGGTATCCTCGACCTCCCATTTGGCCCGCACGCGAAAACCGCCGCGGCCGGTCTTGTAAGCCTCGACCATGCTTTCGCGGCTATCGATGATGATGCCGCCGGTCGGCAGGTCCGGCCCCTGGACGAAGTCCATCAGTTTCTCGACGGATGCTTCCGGATGGCGGATCAGGTGCAGGGCGGCGTCGCAGAGTTCATGGGCATTGTGCGGCGGAATGGAGGTCGCCATGCCGACGGCGATGCCGGAGGCGCCATTGGCGAGCAGGTTCGGGAAGGCGCCCGGCATGACAACCGGTTCCTGGTCTTCCTCGTTATAGGTCGGGCGAAAATCCACCGCATCCTGGTCGATGCCTTCGAGCAGCAGGCTCGCCACATCGGTCATGCGCGCTTCGGTGTAGCGATAGGCTGCGGCGCTGTCGCCGTCGATATTGCCGAAATTGCCCTGCCCGTCGACGATCGGATAGCGCTGCGAGAAATCCTGTGCCAGTCGCACCAGCGCATCGTAGACCGACTGGTCGCCATGCGGGTGGAATTTACCGATGACATCGCCGACGATGCGGGCGCATTTCTTGAACGACGAATTGGAGCGCAGGCCCATTTCGCTCATCGCATGGACGATGCGGCGATGGACGGGTTTGAGCCCGTCGCGCACGTCCGGCAGAGCGCGGTGCATGATTGTCGACAGCGCATAGGCAAGATAGCGCTCTTCCAGCGCCGCCTTGAGGTCAACAGGCACAGTGTGGTCGTCTCCGCCCGACGGCGGCAAAAGGCTTTGTCCCATGGTTTGTTGCTACCTCAAGAAGGCCGCAACATCAAGGAATACAGGGCATTGCGTTGTGGAGAACCGTTCTGTGGAGAGGCCCGATGCCCAACGGAGCGAAACTGCGAAAAATCTTCGGGTCACGGCAATCGCAGCAACCGCCGACCGGACCGTCAGAACGCCAGACGGCCCCGACGATGAAACATCACTGCAAAATCGGATTCGAATATATTTCGGCCTCAATCCGTATTAGAAATGCGTTCGAAATTAAACCCTTACAACCAAGGAACCAGTCCATGCTGCCTACCCGCACCCTTCGTCTGATGCTGGCCAGCGCCGCCTTCATCGGTCTTTCCGGTCCGGCCTTCGCACTCGACGGCGCGGAACTCGTCAACAAGCTGAATGAAGCCTATGCGCTGAACGGCGCTTCGATCACCTATGAAAGCGTCGATGTGGACGGCACCACCGTGACGCTGAGCGGCGTCAGCGTCAAATCCACCTCCGCTCCGGGCAAGGACTTCAAGGTCGGCGACGTGACGCTCGACGGCGTCGAGGAAGACGATGCCGGCGGCTATTATGTCGAGACGGTGACGCTGCCGGACGTGAACGTCAAGGAGGACGAGACCGCCGTCACCGCGACCGACATCACCATGAGCGGGCTGACGATCCCCGGCAATCCGGCGGGCGGCACGATCAACGACATCGTCCTTTACGAATCGGCCGGAACCGGGCCGGTGACCGTGACCGTCAAGGGCAAGCAGGTCTTCTCCATGGAGGAAATGGAAGCAAACCTGACGAAGCAGGAAGGCGATGCCGGCTTCGACTTCGACGCGGCGCTCACCGGCGTCAAGGCCGATCTCTCTGATGTCGAGGATGCCAAGTCCAAGGAAGCGATCGAGAAGCTCGGATTGAAGACCCTGTCCGGCGAAATGACCATGAAGGGCAGCTGGGAGCTTGCCAGCGGCAATGTCTCGCTGGAGGAATATGCCTTCGATTTCGCCAATGTCGGGCGCCTGGCCTTCTCCTTCGACATTTCCGGATACACGCTGGACTTCATGAAATCCATCCAGGAGGCCATCAAGGCACAGGAAGCCAATCCGAACAAGGAAGAGGCCAACCAGGCCATGGGTCTTGCCATGATGGGCCTTGTGCAGCAGCTCACATTCAACAACGCGTCGCTGCGTTTCGACGACGCGACCATCACCAAGCGGGTTCTCGATTATATCGGCGCCCAGCAGGGCATGACCGGCGACCAGTTGGCCCAGTCGCTCAAGGGGATCGTGCCGCTGATGATGGGGCAGCTCAACGTGCCGGAATTGCAGAACCAGGTGACGGCTGCCGTCAACACCTATCTGGATGCGCCGAAGAGCCTGACGATCAGCGCCGAGCCGGAAAAGCCGGTTCCCTTCCCGATGATCATGGGTGCCGCCATGGGCGCACCGAACACGGTACCGGGCGTTCTCGGCGTCAAGGTCACGGCCAACGACTGACGGCTGAAGCCACGTAGACGATCAAAAGCCCCGGCCGCATGACTACGGCCGGGGCTTTTGAGTTTGAAGATCGGTTATTCCAGAACCTGGATCACCGCGCGGGTCTGCGGATTGACGATGACCCGGCGCTCGTTGACCACGGTATAGGCATAGTCGTCATGGCCCTGGACGACATGAAGCTCGACCGTATCGGGGATCGGCTGGCCGACGACGATCTCGCCTTCATAGGCAACAGAGGGAACCGACTGCTCCAGGACGTAGGTGCGAACCTCGCCGGGCAGTTCGACCGTCGTCGAGCTGGTGACGGCCGGATCGGTGACGACGACGGTGCTCTGGGCAAAAGCGGGTGCCGACAGGGCGATGAAAGCCGCGGAAGCGACCATGAGTGTCTTGCGCATGTTCTTTCTCCTTGTTTCTGCTGCCTAACAAACAGCAGGACAAGGAGAAAGTTCCAATTTTCAGCCGCAGCCCGTCAGGCGGCGACCTGCGCCGGCACGGCATCGCCCTTGTCGTGAACGGCAAAACGATCGAGCATATGGGCGCTTGCGGCATTCAGGCCGATGACCTCGACCTCCACGCCGTTGCGGCGATATTTCAGGACGATCTTGTCGAGCGCGCCGACCGAGGTGATATCCCAGAGATGCGCCGTTCCGACATCGATGACGACCTTCTTCAGGGGCTCTGAGAAATCGAAGGCGGCAATGAAGCTCTCGGCGGAGGCGAAGAATATCTGGCCTTCGACAAGATAGGTCCGCATGCCATGGTCAGCGTCCAACTGCGACGAGACGCGGAACAGACGCGCCACCTTGCCGGCGAAGAAGACGCCGGACAGAAGTACACCGACGATGACGCCCTTTGCCAGATCGTGGGTGCCGACGACGGTGACCACCGTGGCCAGCATCACCACCGACGAAGACAGCGGATTGTGCCGCAGGTTGAGGATCGAGCGCCAGGAGAATGTCCCGATCGAGACCATGATCATCACCGCGACAAGAGCGGCCATCGGGATGATGCGAACGAGATCGTCGAGCACGAGAATGAGAAACAGAAGGAAGGCACCGGCAACGAAGGTGGAGAGCCGTCCCCGCCCGCCCGAGGTGACGTTGATCACCGACTGGCCGATCATCGCGCAGCCGCCCATGCCGCCGATCAGGGCGGAAGCGATATTGCCGGCGCCCTGCCCCAGGCATTCCTGGCTCTTGTTGCTGGGCGTATCCGTCATGTCGTCAACGATCTGCGCCGTCAGCATGGATTCCAGCAGCCCGACAGCCGCCAGCGTCACCGAATAGGGAAAGATGATCGTCAGCGTCTCGAATGTCAGCGGCACGTCCGGCAATGCAAGAACCGGCAGCGCGGAGGGCAGCTCACCGAGATCGCCGACGGTGCGGATATCCATGCCGGTCCACACAGCCACGGCGGTCAGCACGGCGATCGCCACCAGCGGCGACGGGATAATTCTCGTTACGTAAGGGAAGAGATAGATGATCGCCAGCCCCGCCGCGATCATCGCATAGGTCTGGCCGGGCACGCCAATGAGTTCCGGCAGCTGCGCCATGAAGATCAGGATCGCCAGGGCATTGACGAAGCCGGTAATGACGGAGCGGGAGACGAAGCGCATCAGGCGCCCGAGCTTCAGGAAACCGGCGATGATCTGCAGCAGCCCCATGAGAATGGTTGCAGCGAACAGATATTGCAGCCCGTGCTCCTTGACGAGCGTCACCATCACCACCGCGGTGGCGGCGGTTGCAGCCGAGATCATGCCGGGCCGGCCACCGGTGAAGGCAGCAACACAGGCAATGGCGAAGGAGGCGAACAGGCCGACTTTCGGATCGACACCGGCGATTACCGAAAAGCCGATGGCTTCGGGGATCAGCGCAAGCGCCACGACGATGCCGGACAGGATGTCGGCGCGAATATTCGAAAACCATTCGCGACGGTAGGACGAGAGATAATTCATGGATGTTTTCCGCAAAGTTTCATCAGTGCCGGCAGACATGCAGGCGCTCGAACATGATGATGGTGTTGCGTTGTCTGGCGGATCGGCGGCCAGAAGAGCCACCCGGGTTTTCACCGGGTCCGGGGTTTGTGCCGGCCTTATAGGGCAAGCGGGCCGCAAAAGGCAAGACTGGGCGCAGGCGGCAAAGACAAAAGGCCCCGGCATGGAAATGTCGGGGCCTTTGTATTTCGAAACAGAGGGACCTCAGTCCTTCTTTGCCGTCGGGATGACCCGCAGCGCCAGTTCGCGCAACTGGGCGGGCGTTGCCGGCGACGGGGCGCCCATCAACAGGTCCTGTGCCTGCTGGTTCATTGGGAACAGCGTGACTTCCCGCAGGTTTCTGGCACCGACGAGAAGCATGATGACGCGGTCGACGCCGGCTGCCATGCCGCCATGCGGTGGGGCACCGTATTGGAAGGCGCGGTAGAGGCCGCCGAACTGCTCCTCGACCTCTTCGGCCGATTTGCCGGTGAGTTCGAAGGCCTTGACCATGACTTCCGGCAACTGATTCCGGATCGAGCCGGAGGCGATTTCGAAGCCGTTGCAGACGAGATCGTACTGATAGGCCTTCAGCGACAGCGGATCGGGACCGTTCAAGCCTTCCAGACCACCCTGCGGCATCGAGAAGGGGTTGTGGGCGAAGTCGATCCGCTTTTCGTCTTCCAGCCATTCGTAGAACGGGAAGTCGATGATCCAGCAGAGTTCGAACCGGTCGCGGTCGACAAGGTTCAGTTCCTCGCCGGCGCGGGTGCGGGCTTCGCCGGCGAACTTGTAGAATTTCGCCGGGTCGCCGGCCACGAAGAAGCAGGCATCGCCGGCCTCGAGGCCAAGCTGGGTGCGCAGCGCCTCGGTACGTTCCTCGCCAATATTCTTGGCCAGCGGGCCGGAGCCGGCGGTCGAGCCATCCTCTTCCTTGCGCCAGAATATATAGCCAAGGCCCGGTTGGCCGGTCGATTGCGCCCAGGCGTTCATGCGGTCGCAGAAAGCGCGGGAACCGCCGGTCCTGGCCGGGATTGCCCAGACCTCGACCTTCGGATCGCGTTCGATCATGCCCGCGAACACCTTGAAGCCGGAACCGGCGAAATGTTCGGTGACGGCCTGCATCTCGATCGGGTTGCGCAGGTCCGGCTTGTCGGAGCCATAGGTGCGGATCGCCGTATCATAGGGAATGCGGCGGAATTCCTGCGTCACCGGCTTGCCCTCGGCAAACTGCTCGAAGACGCCGCGCATGACCGGCTCCATCGTGTCCCAGACATCTTCCTGGGTGACGAAGCTCATTTCGAGGTCGAGCTGGTAGAATTCGCCCGGCAGGCGGTCGGCGCGCGGGTCCTCGTCGCGGAAGCAGGGCGCGATCTGGAAATAACGGTCGAAACCGGCCACCATCAGGAGCTGCTTGTATTGCTGCGGGGCCTGCGGCAGGGCGAAGAACTTGCCTTCATGGATACGGCTCGGCACCAGGAAGTCGCGGGCGCCCTCAGGCGAGGAGGCGGTGAGGATCGGCGTCGAATATTCGGCGAAACCGATCTCGTTCATGCGACGACGCATATCGGCGATGATCTGGGTGCGCTTGACGATGTTCCTGTGCAGCGTCTCGCGGCGCAAGTCGAGGAAGCGGTATTTCAGGCGCACATCCTCGGGATAATCCGGCTCGCCGAACACCGGCAAGGGCAGTTCCTTCGATGCCGAAAGCACCTCGATTTCCTGGGCGTAAAGCTCGATCTCGCCGGTCGCCATCTGCTTGTTGACGGTTTCCTGCGAGCGCGCCTTGACCTCGCCATCAATGCGCACGACCCATTCGCCGCGCACGGTTTCGGCGGTCTTGAAGGCCGGGCTGTCGGGATCGACGACGATCTGCGTCATGCCGTAATGGTCGCGAAGGTCGATGAACAGCAGGCCGCCGTGGTCGCGTACGCGATGGACCCAGCCGGACAGGCGAACGGACTGGCCGACATCGGATTTGCCAAGAGCGGCACAAGTGTGGCTGCGGTAACGATGCATCATATTATCCTGGAAGCAAGTGCCGCGCGGCCACGCAAAAGCGCGCTGCGGCAGCGTCGAAATCGGGCGGAAAAGCGCATGACGGGGCCGATTTGTCAAGCTTTTACCGGTTTACCGTAACAGCATGTCGGCTGGCGCCAGCTTATTATCTGCCGCCTGTGGTCCGATGTGGGTTTTGTTTGCCGATTCAGTGCCCAAAGTCAGAAATCGCGACTGTTTTCCAGCGTCCGGCAAGGCTAAGCAGATGTTCGGCGACAGATTCAGGCGAGTCGCCGCCAAAATCCGGATTTCCTCGTCCATGTCGCAAATTCGTCCGCTCATTCCTCTCCTGATTACCGCGGGCATCCTGATCGGCGGCAACGGGCTGCAGGGCACCTATATTTCGCTGCGGGCGCTGGAGGAGGGATTTTCCACCTCGCTGATCGGGCTGATCGGCACCGGCTACAGCATCGGCTTTGCCATCGGCTGCATCTATGTGACGCGGATCCTGCGCTCCATCGGCCATATCCGCACCTTTTCCGCCATGGCGGCCATCGCCTCGGCGGCGTCGCTGGCGATGGTGCTGCTGATCGACCCCTGGTTCTGGTTCCTGATGCGACTGATCGCCGGCATCTGTTTTGCCAGCCTCTTCGCCACGGTGGAAAGCTGGCTGAACGCGCAGGTGACCAATACCAACCGGGCGAGAACGCTGTCCATTTACCGCGTCGTCGATCTCGGCTCGGTGACCGCCGCCCAATATCTCATCCCCGCCGTCGGCATCGACGGGTTCCAGCTGTTCGTGATTATCTCCATGGCGCTGACCCTGTCGCTGGTGCCGATCTCCTTTGCCGATCGTTCCAGCCCCGGCGCACCGGAAGCCATTCGCTTCGACATCAAGGCGCTGTGGAACATTTCCCCGCTTGCCACCATCGGCTGCATCGTCGTCGGGCTGACCAATTCCACCTTCCGCTCGCTCGGCCCGATCTATGCCGAGGGCATCGGCCTGACGATCACCGCCGTCGTCACCTTCATGAGCGCCGGCATCATCGGCGGCGTCGTCCTGCAATATCCGCTCGGTATCTATTCAGACAGGCTCGACCGGCGGCTAATCATCCTCCTTGCCACGGCTGGAGCGATGCTCGCCGGTCTCTATCTCGCCTTCTTCGCCGGCGACGGCGAATGGCCGAACTATATCGGTATCTTCGTGTTCGGCGCTTTCGCAATGCCGCTGTTTTCGCTCTGCTCGGCCCATGCCAACGATCATGCCGCCGAAGGCCAGCATGCGCTGGTTTCCGCCGGCATGCTGTTCTTCTGGTCGATCGGCGCCATTATCGGCCCGCTGTTTGCGTCCTTCATGCTCGATATTTTCGGACCCCGCGCCCTGTTCATCTATACCGCCGCCGTGCTCGCCGCCTTCATGCTCTACACGCTGCAACGGATGACGGCGCGCAGCGGCGTGCCGGCGGATGAGCGGTCGATGCGATTCAAGAGCCTGTTGCGAACCTCGTTCTTCTTCAACAAGCTCGCTGCAAGGCCGGAGGAGCGGAAGGATCGCTGACGGCTGCGGCAAAATGCGCGTGACCCCCAATTGATGCCCCTTGCCAATTGATGAATTCTTCGGTCAAGTTTAAGAGGAAGGCGAAATCCTTCCTCGCCGGAACAGAGCTCGATGCCGACCATCAGCCGCCGCATGCTTCTCAAAGGATCCGCCGCAGCCGCCGGCTCCTTCGCGCTTGGTGCCGGGCTTGCCGTGCGCGGCAGCATCGCATCACCGACGCCGCATCTGCTCAAGGCGCAGTTCACCGAGGCGCGGCTGGCAAGCGGCGGCATCACGCCGCGGGTCATGACCTATGGGCTTGGCGAGGATGCCGCCACCGGCATGCCGCCGGTCCTTCGGATGCGGCAGGGTGAGCCCTTTGCCGCGCGGCTGCTGAACGGCCTGGATGAGCCGACGACAGTCCACTGGCACGGCCTGCGCATTCCAAACGCCATGGACGGTGTGCCGGAGGCGACGCAGCCCTATGTCTATCCCGGCGACGGCTTCGACTACGCCTTCACGCCCCCCGATGCCGGCACCTTCTGGTATCATCCCCATTGCAATACGCTGACGCAGATGGGGCATGGGCTCACCGGAATGATCGTCGTCGAAAACCCGGCCGATCCGGTGTTCGATGCGGAAATCGTGCTCAACCTGCGCGACTGGCGGCTTGGCGCCGACGGCGCCTTCATCGCGCCGTTCAAGCCGCGCGACGCCGCCCGTGGCGGGACCTACGGCACGGTGCGCACCGCCAACTGGCAAAGGGAGCCCGTCCATGACGCGCCGGCCGGAAGCCTGACGCGCATCCGCATCGCCGCGACGGACGTGACGCGTATCTACGCGCTGAAGGTGGACGGCGCGGAAGCAAGCGTGATCGCGCTTGACGGCAATCCGGTCGAGCGGCCTTTTCCGCTCGATATCCTGGAATTCGGTCCGGGCCAGCGCGTGGAACTGGTGGTGCGCATGCCGGATGCGGAAGGCGAAACCGTCACGCTCACCAATATGCGCGGCTCCCACCCATGGACGATCGCGACGCTGCGGGCGACGGGCGCTTCCCTCAAGCGCGATATCCGCGACGTGACGCCGCTGCCGGCAAACCCCATTGCCGAACCGGACCTTTCCACCGCCACCGCCATTCCGCTCGACTTCACCGCCACTTCGGAGGCAGCACCAGGGCCGAGCATCTGCGGCACGATCGGCTACAGTTTCTGGGCGATCAACAGGGTGGCCTGGCCCGGAGATCCCGCCGATCCGGTGGCGCCGCTCGCCGATCTGAAGCTTGGAAAGACCTATCTCCTGCAGGTTCGAAACCGCACCCCGCATGCCCATCCGATCCATCTCCACGGCCTGAGCTTCCGCGTCGTCGGCTCCAACAAGCGCGCCATCCTGCCGCCGCCGACCGACACGATCCTGCTTCTGCCTGACGAACACGCGGAACTGGCCCTGGTCGCCGACAATCCCGGCGACTGGCTGTTGCATTGCCATATCATCGAGCACCAGAAGACCGGAATGTCGGGATATTTCCATATCGCCTGAACTTTTTTTCATTGTGACACCGGGCTTGAAGGGATACATCGGGTCAACCCCTCGCCGCATTTCCGCCACAGTGATTGAAGTTTGATGATCGAAACAACCGCCGAACTTGCCGCCGCCTGCGAAACGCTGGCCAAGGGGCAATATCTGACAATCGACACGGAATTCCTCCGCGAGACGACTTTCTGGCCGCAACTGTGCCTGATCCAGATGGCCGGGCCGGACATCGCCGTCATCGTCGATCCCCTGGCCAAGGATATCGACCTTGCGCCGTTCTTCACGCTGATGGCCGATACCAATGTCGTCAAGGTGTTTCACGCCGCCCGCCAGGACATCGAGATCATCTACAATCTCGGCAAGCTCATTCCCCATCCGATCTTCGATACGCAGGTGGCCGCCATGGTCTGCGGCTTCGGCGACAGCGTTTCCTACGACCAGCTCGTCAGCCGCATCAAGGGCGTGCATATCGACAAGTCCTCGCGCTTCACCGACTGGAGCCGCCGTCCGCTGTCGGAAAAGCAGCTTGACTACGCGCTGGCCGACGTCACCCATCTGCGCGATGTCTATCTGCACCTGAAGGAAGAGCTGGAGCGCGAGGGCCGGTCGCTCTGGCTGACCGAGGAAATGGCGGTTCTCGAAGCCAAGGAAACCTACGACATCCATCCGGACGATGCCTGGCAGAGACTGAAGATGCGGCTGAAGAAGCCGCAGGAGCTGGCCATCCTGCAGAAGATCGCCGCCTGGCGCGAGCGCGAGGCGCGCAGCCGCAACGTGCCGCGCGGGCGCATCATCAAGGATGACGGCCTTTACGAAATCGCCCAGCAGCAACCCAAGGACATGGAAGCCCTGTCGCGCCTGCGCACCATCCCCAAAGGATGGGAGCGCTCGGCCGCCGGCACCGCCATCGTCGAGGCCGTCAATGCGGCACTTGCCTTGCCGAAGGCGGACATGCCCAAGGTACCGCGCCAGAATCAGTCGCCGGAGGGCGCCCAGGCGGCCAGCGAGATGCTCAAGGTGCTTTTGAAGCTGATCGCAGAAAAACAGGGCGTTGCGGCCAAGATCATCGCCAACAGCGACGATCTCGAGCGCATCGCCTGCGAAGGGCCGCAGGCCGATGTCGGCGCATTGAAGGGCTGGCGGCGCGAACTTTTCGGCGAAACCGCACTGAAGCTGATCAATGGCGAGGTGGCGCTGCGCTTCGTCGATCGGAAGATCGAAGCGGTCGAACTCTGATCCCGGTCGTCAGGGATGCATCCGCGCGCCCTTGACGATCTTGTCGACCACTTTCTTGTCCGCATGCACGGCAATGCCGACGACTTTTGCGTCTTCGGGACCAAACCGTGCGAAAACCTCGCGGTTGGCCGCGTCGTGCCCCGTCGAAAACATTTCCTCGACATAGAGCGACGGGCGTACCTCCCGCTCCAGCGCACGGCGGTGGATCGTCGCGATATTCCCTTCATCGGCTGACAGGACGATGATCGGCTGGATGCTCAACGGATTGTAGACGTTGCCGGCCGCATCGCGGTAAGCTTCCCCAATAAGGCCGGGTTTCTGCGCAACGATGCCGCTCGTGAGAAAGGCCGTGACGTTGAGTTTCTGCCAGACGGCCAGGTCCTCGCGCAGCACGATTGCAAATTTGGTATCGAACATGAATGCCAACTCCATTCTCGGAAACAGGACGCTTGGCGCGTCGCCGGCCGGTCTAGCCGATGCGGGCGGCGGCGATCTTGAACGTTCGTGCGGCGCGGCTTCAGTCGACAGGATCACCATTGCGCCGGCCTCGGGCGGCATCGAGCGGATCGAGGCGCAGTTCCGAGGCGATGCCTTTGCGCCGCATCGGCACGATACCTATGCGCTGGGTCTGACGCTTCGGGGCGTCCAGACCTTCCGTTATCGCGGCATGGTGCGCTACAGCCAGCCCGGAAACATCATCGTGCTGCATCCCGACGAACTTCACGACGGCGGCGCCGGGACCGAGGAAGGGCTGCGCTACCGGATGATGTATCTGCCGCCAGAAATACTGATGGACGCGCTCGACGGGCGTTGCCGCGGCCTTCCGTTCGTCGCCTCCCCGATCATCTCCGACAGCATTTTCGCAAACAGCCTTGCCGAGGCGATGGGCGATCTCGAAGGCGAGATCGATGCACTTCAGCGTGACGATCTCCTGGCGGGGATCGCCGATTCGCTGGTGAAACATGCCGACGGCGGCTTAGAGGGTGGAAAGACCGACCAGGCGGCAATCCGGCGGACATCCGACTATCTCCAGGCCCATTGCGAGCGGCAGGTCACGTCGCAGGTGCTGGAAGGGATCAGCGGCCTTGACCGTTTCACCCTCGCCCGGCAATTCCGGACGATGCTCGGCACCAGCCCGCATCGCTACCTGATCATGCGCCGGCTGGAAAAGGCCCGTCGGCTGCTCGCCGGCGGCCGGAGTCTCGCCGAGACCGCGCTGGATACCGGCTTTGCCGATCAGGCGCATTTCACCCGCCATTTCAAGAAGGCATATGGACTGACGCCAGGCCGATGGGCAGGCTTGAGCGGCCGCCCATCGGCGCAAGCCTACGAAAGAACTTGACCGCAACCACCCAGATGGAAGAATGCGTCAAAGCGTTCACGGCGACTGGAGTAAAATGAGAGACATATCTCCGGCAGAGAACTGGCTGATGATCACGCTTGGCATGGCACTGAGCGGCGTTCTCTACAGCGTCCTCATGTATCCTGGGGATTCCGTGCTGATCGGCGCCGTCTATGCCATCTTCATGGGCGTCCCGCTGATCGCGTTCGAACGCAGGGTGCTGTTCCGCTCGCTCTACCGGCGCATCGAGAGACTGCCGACGCTCGCCTATATCGCCTGCGCCCTGATCATCTACGAGATCATGATGAGCGCCGGATTTGCGCTGGCCGGCATTTTGATGCGCCTGCTTGGATGGATGGAACCCAGCCCGTTGCGCGGGATCATGGTCATGCCGTTCGAGGTCTTCCTCTATGCGCTCGCCGTCTGCGCGCTGATCATCTTCATCCTTCGAGTGCGCGACCTGCTGGGACGCGACGTTTTTACCAGCATGCTGATCAGCCGCTATCGCAAACCCGTGCGCGAAGAACGGGTCTTCCTGTTCATCGACCTCGCCGATTCGACGCCTTTTGCAGAAAAGCACGGCGATCTTCATGCCCAGCAGCTTTTGAAGGCGCTGTTTGCGACCTTCGCGGAGCCGGTGCGGCGCTACAAGGGCGCGATCGACGATTATATCGGCGACGCCGCGATCATCACCTGGCCGATGAAAAGAGGCATCAAGGACGCCCGCTGTATCCGCTGCATCTTCGAAATCCTCGACCAGATCGAGGAAGACGCGGAGATCTGGCGCAAGAAATTCGGCCAGGTTCCGCGCCTGCGGGCCGCCCTTCACGGCGGCTTCATCATCACCGCCGAGATCGGCGTCGACCATCACAAGATCGCCTATTTCGGCGATACGGTGAACACCACGGCGCGCCTGGAATCGCTCTGCCGGACACTGAAGCAGCCGGTGCTGATTTCGGCCGACCTCGCCGAGCGCATCGCCCTGCCCGACACATTCGCCATGGATGATCTCGGCATGCATGCTGTCAAGGGACGAGGGCAGACGATCGGCGTCATGGCGCTGCGATCACGGGGGCAGATCGTGCCGGCTGAAACACTCGACCTGCGCATCCCGGCCGAATGAGGCATCCCGTATCGGCATGGAGGTGACCGCGCGGGACAGCCCGGTTACCCCCCAAACCGGAAGGCGATGCGCTTGCCTGTGAGCTTGGCGAGCTGCTGCAGGCGGCTGTCGAGCCGTTCGCCTTCGAATTCGGCATAGGCAGCGGGAACGAGGAATTCGAGGTCGAGATCGGGCGCCGTTGATCGGCGGATATCGAGATTGCGGATAATGCCGGGCATCGATGCCGAAAACAGATAGACGACGCGCAGAAGGCCGCCGAGCAGCTTGGCCAGTTCCAACATGCGCGGCGTGGTGATGGCGGCCAGCGGACCGGTCGCTCCATCGTCGTTCAGGCCTTCGAAA
Source organism: Rhizobium sp. Root482 (assembly GCF_001426565.1). GTDB lineage: Bacteria > Pseudomonadota > Alphaproteobacteria > Rhizobiales > Rhizobiaceae > Pararhizobium. The sequence continues at coordinate 167,350 of NZ_LMFA01000012.1, forward strand.
CGGTAGTAATTGGCGAGCGCGATATAGGCACGGCCGGCATGGGTGATGCCGGAAAAAGTGCTGTGGGCGATGATGTTGAGCGCCTGCAGGCCACGGTAATCGGGGTGGGCGCGCCAGCTGATATCGGCAAGCAGGCAGGCCGCCTGCCGGTAGCGGCTCTCCTCCCCGGTCTCTTCAATGCCGAAATGCGACATCACCCGGCCCGTCCATTCGGCCAGTTCACGCGCATGTTCAGGCGAGCGGGCCCGCAATATGGCAAGCTCGCGGGCCGCCGTCAGCAGCGGGTCATGGGCGCGCACCGCCGCCGTCAACAGTGAAAACAGGTAGCCTTCACGCACGCCGAGCGCCGAAAACGAGATGCGCGCCGGGCGCATCTGGGCGATCGCCTCCTGCAGGGCGATGGCGCCGAACGGCATCAGGCCGCGCCGGCTTTTGGAAATGGTGGCATAGGCAGGGGCCTTCGGATCCTTCGGCTCGATCACCTCCGGCAGGAAGGCCATGGCCTCCTCGAAGGAGATTTCATAGCCCTGCATCATGTGCAGCGGATAATTGCGCGTCTCCATATGCAGCTTGGCGATCGCACGCCAGGTGCCGCCGACGGCATAGAAGGTGCGTCCGCCCGCATCGCGCAGCACCTGCGCGTCCTTCAGGTAGCGGCGCACATGGCTGCGCGCCTTGACGATCGATCCGCCGGCATGTTCGGAAAGCCGGATGCCGCCGAGCGGCAGGGTGATACCCTTGCCGATGCGGGTGCCCGCCAGATCGACAAGCTCGAGCGAACCGCCGCCGAAATCGCCGACGACGCCATCTGGACCATGATAACCACTGACGATGCCGAGCGCCGAAAAATAGGCCTCTTCCTCGCCGGTCAGCACCCGGATCTTCTGGCCGAGGATGATTTCGGCGCGGCGGATGAAATCGGGGCCGTTGGAGGCATCACGGGCGGCGGCCGTTGCCAGGACGAAAACGGTGGAGGCGCGCGCTTGGGTGGACAGCGCCCTGAAACGGTGAAGCGCCTTCAGCGCCCGCTCGACGCTTTCCCCGTCCATTTTCCCGGTCGCGTCGATGCCCTTGCCGAGCCCGCACATGACCTTTTCGTTGAACAGGATGGCCGGCGAGCGGCTCAGCCCCTCATAGATCACCAGACGGATGGAGTTCGACCCGATATCCACGACGGAGACCGGGGCTATTCCAGGCAAACGCCCCTGGGCTTCGGATTCAACCATGCAATTCCAGTTATCTTCTGCGGCGGCTGTTCCAGCCGGCAATTGCTTTCGGCGTGCTGGATTTCAGGGCCTCGCCCCGCCCGGACAGGCTGGGATTGGTCATGAAATAGACCTGCGCGTTGAACGGCTCGGAATCCTTGGCGACCGACATGCGCCGCGACGTTCCATCCTCGAGGATCTCGTAGCTCTGCTGGTTATCGATGAGATTGGCCAGCATGATCTGCGACAAGACCTGTTCATGCACGGTCCGGTTGATGAGAGGCACGAGAGTCTCCACCCGCCGATCCAGGTTGCGCGGCATCATGTCCGCGGACCCGATATAGACGAGCGCGTGTTCGGAGGGAAGACCATGTCCATTGCCGAAACAGAAGATACGCGAATGTTCGAGGAAGCGGCCGACGATCGACTTGACTCGGATATTGTCCGACAGGCCGGCCACCTGCGGACGCAGGCAGCAAATGCCACGCACCACCAGGTCTATCTCGACGCCGGCCCGGCTGGCGCGATAGAGCGCATCGATGATTTCGGGATCGACAAGTGAATTCATCTTCATCCAGATCGCGGCGGGCCGCCCGGCTTCGGCATGGGCGATTTCCTCGGCGATATGCTGGAGGATGCGCGGACGCAGCGTGTGCGGCGAAATCGCCAGCTTCATGCCAATCTCGGGCTCGCCGTAACCGGTGATGAAGTTGAAGATATTGGCCATGTCATTGGCAATCTTCGGATTGCAGGTGAAGAAGGACAGGTCGGTATAGATCTTGGCGGTGACCGGGTGGTAATTACCGGTGCCGAGATGGCAATAGGTCCGAAGCTTGCCCTCCTCGCGGCGCACCACCATCGACATCTTGGCATGCGTCTTCAACTCGATGAAGCCGAATACCACCTGCACGCCAGCCCGCTCAAGATCGCGCGCCCAGCGGATATTGGCTTCCTCGTCGAACCGCGCCTTGAGCTCGACCAGCGCCGTCACCGATTTTCCGGCCTCCGCCGCATCGATGAGGGCACGGACGATCGGGCTGTCGTTTGAGGTCCGGTAGAGCGTCTGCTTTATCGCCAGCACGTCAGGATCGCGCGCAGCCTGGAGCAGAAACTGCACCACCACGTCGAAACTCTCATAGGGATGGTGGACGACCATGTCCTTTTCGCGGATGGCGGCGAGGCAGTCTCCGGCATGTTCGCGGACGCGTTCGGGAAATCGCGCATTGTACGGCTCGAAGCGCAGATCGTCGCGCGGCGCCTTGGTGATTTCGGACAAGGTGTTGAGCGCCAGAAGGCCGGGCAGAACCGCAACGCGGTTTTCCGGCACGTTAAGCTCGGAAATGACGAAGCTGCGCAGTTCCAGCGGCATTTCCGAATCGATCTCGATACGGATCACCGAGCCGCGCCGGCGGCGCTTCAGCGCCGTCTCATAGAAGCGCACCAGGTCTTCGGCCTCTTCCTCGACCTCGATATCGCTGTCACGGATGATGCGGAACGTGCCCGTTCCCTTGACCTCGTAGCCCGGAAAGAGCCGTTCGATGAACAGGCTGACGGCATCCTCCAGGGTGATATAGCGGATCACCGAGCGTGCATCCGGCAGCCGGATGAAACGATCGAGCGCCACCGGCAGGCGGAGCAGCGCCGTCATCGGCTCGCGCCCGCTCTTGCTCACCAGTTGCAGGCCCATGGTGAAGCCGAGATTGGGGATGAAAGGGAATGGGTGGGCGGGGTCTATCGACAGCGGCGTCAATACAGGGAAGATCGCCTGTTCGAACTCGTTTTCCAGCCAGCCGCGATCCTCCGCCGAGAGGGACAGCGGCCGCACGATCAGAATATCTTCCTTGGCCAGATATTGCTGCAGCACGGCGAGCGAAGCCTGCTGCTCCATCTGCAGATTATCGATTTCCTTCAATATGTCTTCCAGCTGCTCGACCGGCGTCTTGCCGTCCGGGCTGCGGATAAGCACGCCCTGGCGCACCTGCCCTTCCAGCCCGGCAACGCGGACCATGAAGAACTCGTCGAGATTGGCCGCCGAGATCGACAGGAAGCGAACGCGCTCGAGCAGCGGATGGGCGGTGTTGAGCGTTTCCTCGAGAACGCGACGATTGAACTGCAGCCAGGAGAATTCTCGGTTGATGAAGCGCTGCGGGCTTGTCAGCAGATCGATATCATCGCCGCCCGGTTCGCTTGCATTCGTCGCAGTTGTCACGATGTCCATTGTCCCCGCCCGCATCCTGTGCTTTTGCCCAAGCAGCTAGCCCAGTTTGACGACGGAACTGTGACAGTCAATCACCTTCGATGGTCTTTCCAAGGCTGTTGAGCACTTCCAGCGCCAGCGCGCGGTTGATGCGGGTGCCGCGCGCCAGTGCCAGCCGATCCAGCCGCTCGACGATGGTCTGGGCGGCTTCCAGCGAACGCTCCATGCGCGCCACGATATAGAAGATCAGCCGGTCGTCGACGGCAAGCTGGCGATCGGCAAAGAGCTTGACCAGGACCTGGGCCAGAAGTTCGTCGTCCGGCTCGCCGATCTCGACGACCGTCGCCGCCTTCAGCCGCGAACGCAGGTCGGCCAGCTCGGCCGGCCAGGACATCGGCCAGAGCCGACTGGTGATCAGGAGGCTGGTGCCGTTTTCGCGCACGCTGTTGATGACGTGAAACAGCGCCCGGTCGTCAAATCCGCGGCGGTCGGCATCCTCGAACAGGACGGGGCCTTTTGCGGCCGTCTCGGCGGCGTCGCTGCCGGCTTGCGGGTGAATGGCGGTGGCCCCGCTGTTTTCCCGCCAGATGGCCGCGAGATGCGATTTTCCCGATCCGACCGGCCCGGCAAGGATGACCACCGGCGATGGCCAGCGCGGCCAACTGTCGATGATCGAGACCGCCGCCTTCAGCCGTTCGGAGACGAGCAGGTCGTCGCGTCCGGTCTGCGGTTCATGCCCGAAGACGAGCGGCAACTGTTCGAACTTGCGCACCATGATCCTTATCCCGGAAGCTTGTCGTCCGGCCGCTTGTGCTCCGGCTCGATCGTCAGGATATGCGGGTGGCCATGATAGAGGGTGCTGTCGAGATAACGCTGGATACCGAAGCGAACGAGGACGCCGATGGCCGCGGCGCACGGTACTGCCACCAGCAATCCGACGAAGCCGAAGAGCGCGCCGAAGGCAAGAAGCGCGAACATCAGCCAGACCGGATGAAGCCCGACGCTTTTGCCGACGAGTCGCGGCTGAAGAATATTGCCTTCGATGAACTGGCCGACGAAGAAGATCGCAGCGATCATGCCGATATGCAGATAATCCGGCCAGAACTGGACAAGCGCCACGCCGACCGCAAGCACCAGGCCGACCATGGAGCCGACATAGGGAATGAAGCTGATCAAGCCGGCAAAGAGCCCGATCAACAGGCCGAAATTGAGCCCGGCGAAGGACAGGGAGATGCCGTAGAAGAGGCCAAGGATAATGCACAGCGACCCCTGCCCGCGCACGAAGCCGGCTATCGTCGCATCCATGTCGCGGGCGATCTGGCGGACGGTCGCCACGTGGTCGCGCGGCACCCAGCCATCGACCTTGTCGATCATCCGATCCCAATCGAGCAGAAGGTAGAAGGCGACCACCGGCGTGACGACGAAGAGCGAGATGATATCGAGCAGCGCCATGCCCGAATTCCACAATTGCTGGAACAGCGTGCCGAGAAATCCGGCCCCCTGTTCGAGCAGTTTGGCGGAATTCTGCTTGATCGTATCCATCTGCCCGGTGATCCAGCCGGGCAGCCAGCCAACCTGACGGCTGGTCAGGAAGTCCTGAAGGCTGGAGATATAGCTTGGCATCTTCTGGATGAAGTCGGCGGCCTGGGTGAAGACGATCGGGATGATGACCACGAGCGACAGGGCAAAGACGACGATGAAGCTGACCAGGATGACGATCGTTGCCATCAGCCGGCTCAGACCCAGCCTTTGCAACCGGTCGGCCACCGGATCGAGGAAATAGGCAAGCGCCATGCCGGCGATGAACGGCAGGAGAATATTGCTGAACATCGTGAGGAAGGCGATGAAGACGCAGAGGAAAAGCAGCCAGAAAATAACCTGGCGCTGCAATCTGCCGCTGTTCAATGTGTTGACCATGCCGCTGTTCCGATGCCTCGCGCCTCAAGCGGCATCGCGCCGCTTCAGAGGTGGAGATAGGATGTGGCACGGACAATGGTCAAGCCTATGGCAAAAAACCACCGGCAGAATGGGGCAAAACGGTGAAAAAGCGGCTGTTTCGCCGGCAATCGGCTTGCGCTTGCCGCACCGCCATGCCAATCGCAATCGCAAAATGACGAGCCAGTGGAGAGCAAGCCATGAGCGAGATGGACAAGAACGGCCTGACCTATAGCGATGCCGGCGTGGACATCGACGCCGGAAACCTGCTGGTGGAGAAGATCAAGCCGCATGTGCGCTCGACCCGGCGCCCTGGCGCCGATGGCGAGATCGGCGGTTTTGGCGGATTGTTCGACCTGAAGGCGGCCGGTTTCAACGACCCGGTTCTGGTGGCCGCCAATGACGGCGTCGGCACCAAGCTGAAAATCGCCATCGACGCCGACAAGCACGATACGGTCGGCATCGACCTTGTGGCCATGTGCGTCAACGATCTCGTCGTGCAGGGCGCCGAGCCTCTGTTCTTCCTCGACTACTTCGCCACCGGCAAGCTCGATCCCGACCAGGGTGCTTCCATCGTCGGCGGGATCGCCGCCGGTTGCCGTCAGGCAGGCTGCGCGCTGATCGGCGGCGAGACCGCCGAAATGCCGGGCATGTATGCGGGCGGCGACTACGACCTCGCCGGCTTTGCCGTCGGCGCCGCCGAACGCGGCCAGTTGCTGCCGGCAGGCGATATTTCCGAGGGCGATGTGATCCTTGGGCTTGCCTCCTCCGGCGTGCATTCGAACGGCTATTCGCTGGTGCGCAAGATCGTCTCGCTTTCCGGCCTTGCCTGGGATGCGCCGGCGCCCTTTTCTCAAGATGCAGGCTCCGCCACCCTGGCCGACGTGCTGATGACGCCGACGCGCATCTATGTGAAGCCGCTGTTGAAGGCGATCCGCGAAACCGGAAAGATCAAGGCGCTTGCCCATATCACCGGCGGCGGCTTTCCCGAAAACATCCCGCGTGTACTGCCGAAGCATCTGGCCGCCGAGATCGACCTTGCTGCGATCAAGCCGCCGGCGGTCTTCTCCTGGCTTGCCAGGACCGGCGGTGTCGCGACCACTGAGATGCTGCGCACCTTCAATTGCGGCGTCGGCATGATCGCGGTCGTTTCGACGGAAGACGCGGACAAGGTCACCTCCGTGCTGAAGGCCGAGGGCGAGACCGTGTTTGCCCTGGGGCGGATGGTGGCCCGGACGGAAGGCGCCGCCGGCACGATCTACAAGGGCACGCTCGCCCTATGACGGACGACACGAAGACGGCCCGCAAAAGGGTCGTGGTGTTCATTTCCGGCGGCGGGTCCAACATGCTGGCCCTGGCCAAGGCTGCGTCTGAGCCGGGCTTTCCGGCCGAGATCATCGCCGTCATTGCCGACAAGGCGGATGCGGGCGGGCTTGAAAAGGCTGCAGCACTCGGCATCCCCACCTTTTCCTTCGTCCGCAGGGACTATTCGAGCAAGGAAGCCCATGAAGCGGCGATCCTTTCAGCGCTCGAAAGCCTTTCACCCGACATTCTCTGCCTTGCCGGCTATATGCGGCTCCTGAGCGGCCATTTCATCAAGGCTTATGAAGGCCGGATCATCAATATCCACCCTTCCCTGCTACCGCTGTTTCCGGGTCTTCACACCCACCAGCGCGCCATCGACGCCGGTATGGCAGAGGCAGGCTGCACTGTGCATTTCGTCACGGAAGGCATGGATGAAGGCCCGGTCATCCTGCAGGCCAAGGTGCCGGTGATGGCCGGCGATGGCTGGGAGACGCTGGCCGCGCGGGTGCTGGTCGAGGAACATCGCACCTATCCCCAGGCGCTGCGGCTCGTTGCCGAGGGCAAGGTGCGGATGGTCGATGGGCGGGCGGTGCATGCGGACTTGTCTATTTAAGGGCTCCAGCGTCTCACCACTGCAACCGGCGAGCTGGTCAACCTGTTGACCAGGTTTTGGTTCGTGCCATTCTGCAGAAAAGCTCAGGTCGCTCCTGCAGAAATGGAGGCACGAATAACAATAGAAGTAAAAGTTGCGGAGGCAGAGACGCATCTTTCCAACTTCTCTCCAAGGTGGAGGCGGGAGAAGATGTCGTTATTTCCCGGGGGAACGAGCCCATAGCCCGCCTCGTGCGCATTGATGACCGTAGCGAGCGGATTGCCGCAATCGAGGCGCTCAGAGCGGAACGCAAACGACAAGAAGCTTAATGAGGCAGCTCGGGCCGTCGGGCTACCGGCTTTTGGCTGAGACGCTGAGGCTTGCCCCCAGCTTTTCTCTGTTCAGCATCGCCCATTGCAACAGCAGGATTGTCTTGCCATCGCAGATCTCGCCGCTGTCGATCATGGCCATCGCATCCGCGAGAGGGATCTCCAGCACTTCGATATCCTCGTCCTCATGGTCAGCGCCGCCGCCGGCTTCGGCGCGCACCGTCACATCGATGATCGCCGCGAAGAAATGGATGATCTCCGTGACCGAACCGGGCGACATGTAAGCTTTGAACAGCGGCCGCACCTCGGTCACCCGATAGCCGGTCTCCTCCATCACCTCGCGCCTTATCGCCTCGGCCGGATCATCGCCGTCGAGCAGGCCGGCGGGCGTTTCGAGCAGCCAGCCGGAATGTCCATTGACATGGGCGGGCATGCGGAACTGCCGCACAAGGACGGTACTTTCCCGGCGGGGATCGTAAAGCAGGATGGTGGCGCCATTGCCGCGGTCGTAGGCCTCGCGCTTCAGCGTTTTCGCGATGCCGTTGGAGCCGGTGTAGCTGTAAGTGATGTTGCGCAGGTGGTACCAGTTTTTCGAAAGCGTCTCGTCTTTCAGAATTTCGATCTTCGCATCGCGGAACTTCGTCATTCGGCTCTTCAGTCCTTGCGCAGCCATACATGATTGTCGTGGAAGGCGGCGCCGCCATAGGGAGCGGCGGCATCGGCGCCTGTGAGCACGTTGATGCCTTCGCCATCGAGATGGGCGCCGTTCGGCCAGATACCCTCGGCGATCACCACGCCGCGCCGGACGCCGCCGCCGAGTTTTGCATGAAGGCGGATTTCGCCGCGTTCGTTGCCGAGCCGGACCAGGTCGCCATCGGCGATCCCCAGTGCCAAGGCGTCCTCGGCATGGATCATGACATCGGGCCGGACCTCCTTTTGCAGAGACGACGGCGTTTCGGAGAAGGTCGAATTCAGAAAGGACCGTGCCGGCGAGGTCGACAGCCGGAACGGATGTATTTCATCCGCCACCTCGATCAGGTCGACATGATCCGGGAATTCCGGCAGTCGCGTGTAAGGGCCAAGCGGCCCCAGCGCCTCCGGCGGCCGGTTCGGCGCCGGCGTTCCCGTCCAGTCCGCCTTGAAGCGGAACTTTCCGTCGGGATGACCGAAACCGCCGATGAAATGCGCGGTGTCGAAATCCGGCTGGATATCCAGCCATTTGTCGCGCTTCAAGCCTTCGAAGTCCGTGCCGTGAGGGCCAAGAATCCTGTCGATATGCTGGCGCTCGCTAAGGCCGAAGCCAGGCTTGTCGCCGACGCCGAGGCGCTTGGCCAGTTCCTCGATGACGAAGAGATTGCTGCGCACCGTCGGTGGCGGCTCGACGACCTTGGGACCGAGCAGGATATGCTGATGGCCGCCGCCGCGATAGAGATCGTCATGCTCGAGGAACATGGTGGCAGGCAGGACGATATCGGCAAGCCTGGCCGTATCGGTCATGAAATGCTCGTGCACGGCGACAAACAGATCGTCGCGCAGGAAACCGCGCTTCACCAGCCGCTGCTCGGGCGCGACATTGGCGGGATTGGTGTTCTGGATGAGCATGGCCGTCACCGGCCCGCGCTGCCGCAGCGCCTCGGCATCGCCTGTGAGGACGCGGCCGATCTGCGACTGGTCGAGCATGCGGATATCGGGATCGACCATGGCCGAGCCCATCAGTTCGCGCTTGTCGAACCGGAAAATATCGTTGTTGGAGTGGAAGGCGCCGCCGCCCTCGTGCTTCCACGAACCGAGCACGGTGGGAACCGAGGCTGCGGCATGGATCGCCACGGCGCCGTTTCGCTGGCGTGTGAAACCATAGCCGAGGCGGAAAAAAGTCTTTGGCGTCGTGCCGACCAGCCGGCCGAAGGCTTCGATCTCCTCCACCGGCAGGCCGGTGATGGCGGATGCCCATTGCGGCGTGCGCGTCTTCAAATGGTCTTCGAGACCGGCCGGATCGTCGGCATAGTCGGCCAGATAGGCCCGGTCGGCATAGCCGTCGCGAAAGGCGATATGCATGACGGCGCAGGCAAGGGCCGCGTCGGTGCCGGGCTTCAGCACCAGCCCCATATCGGCCTGCTTGATCGTCGGATTGTCGTAGATATCGATGACGACGATCTTCGCCCCACGCTCCTTTCGGGCCTTCACGGCATGGGTCATGACATTGACCTGCGTCGAGACGGCATTGGTGCCCCAGATGACGACGCAATCGGACTTGGCCATTTCGCGCGGATCGGGGCCGCGCAGCGAACCCGTCGCCATCGACATGCCCGTCCAGGCGAGATTGGTGCAGATCGAGCCGAAAAAGCCGGAATAGCGCTTGGCATGGCGCAGGCGCTCGATCGAATCGCGCTGCACCTGCCCCATCGTGCCGGCATAGAAATAGGGCCAGACGGCTTCCGAGCCATGCGCCTGCTCGGCGCGCACGAAGGCGCCGGCAACTTCGTCGAGCGCGTCCTCCCAGGAAAGCTCCTGCCAGTTGCCCTCCCCCTTGGCGCCACGCCGCCTGAGCGGCATCATCAGGCGTTCGGGATGATAGATGCGCTCGGAGTAACGGGCCACCTTGGCGCAGATGACGCCGGCCGTGTAGCTGTTGTCGGCGGAGCCGCGCACCCGGCCGATGCGGCCTTCCGGGGTGACATCGACCTCCAGCGCGCAGGCAGACGGACAGTCATGCGGGCAGACGGCATGGGCGGTGGTTTTTTCACGGGAGATGGGGGTCGCAAGGTTCATGGCTTTTCTATATGGCATCGCCATGGGGTCTCAAAGTCCCAAGGCCGCACATTTCCAGATTTCATCGGACGATAAGGGACGCGAATGAATTACCGTCACATCTACCATGCGGGCAATTTCGCCGATGTCCTGAAACATGCGGTGCTTGCCCGGCTGATCGTCCACATGGCCCGCAAGGACAAGGCGTTCCGGGTCCTCGATACCCATGCCGGCATCGGCCTCTACGATCTTTCCAGCGAAGAGGCGCAGAAGACCGGCGAATGGCGCGACGGCATCGGCCGCATTCTTGATGCCGATATTCCGGCGAGAGCAAAGGCCATCCTGGAACCCTATCTGGGAGCGGTGCGCGATCTCAATCCGGGGCGTGAGCCGGACGGCGCAGTGACCCTTTATCCCGGTTCGCCGAAACTCACCCGCATGCTGATGCGGCCGCAGGACCGACTGTCGGCGATGGAACTGCATCCCGACGACTACGAGACGCTGCACCGCCTGTTCGACGGCGATTTCCAGAGCCGGATCACCGAGCTCGACGGCTGGCTGGCGCTCGGCGCCCATCTGCCGCCGAAGGAAAAGCGCGGCATCGTGCTGGTCGATCCGCCGTTCGAGATCGCAGGCGAATACGAGCGGCTGGCGGAGGGACTGGCCAAGGCCTGGCGGCGGTTCTCCGGCGGCACCTTCTGCCTCTGGTATCCGCTGAAACAGGGCGCGCCGATCGAGGCTTTCCATCAGGCGCTGAAGGATCTGAATATCCCGAAAATGCTCTGCGCCGAGCTTGTGGTGCGCAGCGACCGCGACACGACGGGGCTCTCGGGCTCCGGCCTGATCGTCGTCAATCCGCCTTTCACGCTGAAGGACGAGCTTGATATCCTCCTGCCTTTCCTGAAGGACCGCCTCAAGCAGGATCGCCACGCTCACGCCCGCGCCTTCTGGCTGCGCGGCGAAGAGATGCGCGAGCGCGATTGACCGAGGGTTGACGCTTCGGACTTGACGCTTCGGCCCTGGGCGACGCAAATTCCATCCATGTTTTGCAAGAGAACGATGTCCGCATCCGCGCCGGTTTTTCGAGCCGTGATCCTCCTGGCGCTGGCGCTTCCGGCCCTGGTCGGCTGCAATGGCGAAAACGAGAACACGCCGCCACCCAAAGAGACGCCAGTTTCGATCACCCCGATTGCCGGAAGCACGCCGATTGCCGGCAACCCGACTGCGAATGCGCGCAAAAAGGCCCCGTCCCTGCCGCGCGGCAGCGGATTCGATTTCTATGTGCTGTCGCTTTCCTGGTCGCCGAGCTGGTGCCTGGAAAACGATCCGGGCGGGCGCACGATGCAATGTTCAGCCGAGAAGGACCACGGCTTTATCGTCCACGGGTTCTGGCCGCAGAACGAACAGGGCTATCCGGAATTCTGCCGGACACGCCATCCCGACCGGGTGCCGGATGCACTGGGGCGAAGCCTGTTCGACATCATGCCTTCGATGGGGCTGATCGGTCATGAATGGCGCAAGCACGGGACCTGCTCCGGGCTTGGCCAGAAGGAGTATTTCGCCCTCTTGCGCGCCGCGCGCGAAAAGCTGGCGATCCCGCCGGCGCTTCGGTCGGTGAAGGCAGAGCGGCGCACCAGCCCGCAGGAGATCGAGGCACAGCTGACCGACGCCAATCCGGGCCTGGGTTCCGACGGTCTGGCCGTCACCTGCGATGCCGGGCGGATCGACGAGGTCCGCATCTGCTTCGAGAAAGATCTGAGCTTTCGCGCCTGCCGCGAGATCGACCGCGCCGGCTGCCGCTTGCGCAATCCCACACTGCCCGCCACTCCCTGACACCACAATGAGAGAACGCCGATGAAGATTTTCTACGCCCCTGCCTCCCCCTATTCCAACAAGGTGCGCATGGCCGCGCATTATGCCGGCCTTGCCTGCGAAGGCGTGCTGACGGATTCCAATGCCAATCCGCCGGACCTCGCCGCCAACAATCCGCTCGGGAAAATCCCGACCCTCGTTACCGACGACGGAAAGGCCGTGTTCGACAGCCGCTCGATCATGCATTTCATCGACCGCGAGACCAAGGGCAAGCTTTATCCGCGCAATGCCGAAAAGCGCACGGAGGTGGAGATTCTGGAAGCGCTCTGCGACGGCATTTGCGATTGCCTCCTGGCGATCGTCTATGAAAAGCGCTTCCATCCGCCGGAAAAAATCCACCAGCCGTGGATCGACAGGCAGTGGGAAAAGGTCGAACGCGGCCTCGATCATCTCAATGGCCATCTGCCGAAGACGGGGGCAAAACTGCATGCCGGCCATTTCGCGCTTGCCGCCATGCTGCGCTATGTCGAATTGCGGTTTTCCGGTACCTGGCAGAAAGGCCGCCCGAAACTGAAGAACTGGCCGCAGAAATTCGAAAAATTCTTCCCCGACCACGAGACGTTCAAGCAGTAGCAGGGCGATCCCGCGGGCGGACACGGACACCTGTCAGCGGTGAGCGCTCCGAAACACTCCACTGAACGCAAAAAAGGCCGGATCGCTCCGGCCTTTTTCTCATGCATGGCGATGGATCAGAACTTGACGCCCATACCGACGCGCACGCTGTGCTCATCATAGCCTGAGGAAACGCTGCCGCCCGGCAGGCTGAAGTCCTTCGAGCCGTAGTCGGAATAGCGGTATTCGACGCGCGCCGTGACATTGTCGGTCACGAAGGCTTCGGCACCGGCACCGGCGGTCCAGCCGAGCAGGGTCTTGGTGTCAGAGCCACCACTACGTGCGGCCTTGACGTTGGAAGCAGCCACACCGGCCGTACCGTAGACGAGGACCGGGTTCAGATCGACGCCGACGCGAGCACGGACCGAGCCGTTGGCGCGCTGGCTCATTCCGACCGTCCCATTGCTGCTGTCATTGTCGCCGTAATTGATATCGGCTTCCGCGCCGTAGACGATCTGGCCGCTCTGCATGTTGTAGCCACCGTAGAGACCGCCGCCGGCACCCGAAGCCGCACGATCGCCGTTTCCGTCGAACTCGCCCCGGGCCCAGTTGGCGGTACCACCGACATAGGCGCCCGACCAGTTCTTGACGGCCGGTTCGACATATTCAGCAGCAGGTGCTGTCGGAACTTCGTCGATCGCATCGGCAGCCTGGACTGCGGAAAAGGTGATGAGGGACACGGCCGATGCCATGAGGGTGGTGATGAGAATACGCATTAAAGTCTCCTTTCGAACCAGATGCTCCGGGATCAATCGCGATCCTGGTGGATACATCGGGCAAATTGCAATGAACCCCGCCCGGTTGAGGAGAAATTGGCGGTCAAATGCGGATTCACAAGAGCTAAAATGTGAAATTTTGGTGGCAGGAGGGTGGCTGAAATTCGATGTTGCTTTGTAGCCACAGGCGAATTGTTAACCATCTTGGATGGATTAACCGAATCTATACTTCGAACATCGAAAACAATTCAATTCGCGCTGTGGGCTTTAATTTTTCCGAAAGGAATTGGTGAGGCGGTTTCGCAATGACCGGGCGCCTCCTATATCCTTGCGGAATGCAAGACCACGAATCGCAGAGCGGAAATTGCCCTTGAGAAACCCCTTGAAAACAGCGCTGGTAACCGGCGGCGCCCGGCGGATCGGCAAGGCGATCGTCGAGGATCTAGCCGCCCACGGCTTCGCCATCGCCATTCATGCCAATGGCGCGATGACAGAGGCACAGGCGCTTGCCGACGATATCCGTTCCAAAGGCGGCAGAGCAGTTGCCGTTGCCGCCGACCTCACGGATATGGATGCGGTCTCGGGCCTGATGGACAAGGCCGTCGCAGGGCTCGGCCCCATTGGGCTGCTGGTCAACAATGCCTCCTTGTTCAAGAAGGACAGCCTGGAGGCGTTCGACGAAAAGATCTGGGACGATCACTTCGCGCTGCATGTCAAGGCGCCTTCGCTGCTTGCCCGGTCTTTCGCCGCGCAGCTGCCGCCCGAGCATTCCGGCCTGATCGTCAATATCATCGACCAGCGCGTCTGGGCTCCAAATCCAAGATTTTATTCCTATATGTTATCGAAGTCGGCGCTGCTAACGGCGACCCGTACCATGGCGCAGGCCTTGGCGCCGGCGATCCGCGTCAATGGCATCGGCCCTGGCCCTACCCTGCCGAACGAGCGGCAGAACATCGAGGATTTCGAGAAGCAGGTCGGTGCCGTGCTCCTGAAGACGGGTCCGCAGCTTGGCGAATTCGGCCAAACGATCCGTTTCCTGTTCGAAACGCCATCGATGACCGGGCAGATGATCGCGCTCGACGGCGGCCAGCATCTTGCCTGGGAAACGCCGGATATTTTGGAGATTGTGGAATGAGCGGGCGCGTGCCCACCGATGGCGGCATCCTCTACGACGGAAATGCCGGCGATGACGAAGACGACCTGCCCGACGCCGCCGACAGCGGTGCGCCGGCGCCTATTCTCGACTGGGCCGAGACCAGCGCCATTCCCGACGGGCTGCGCGGCGCCGAACTGATCCAGGCCTTCGTCAAGCGCCTGCCCAACAGCCCCGGCGTCTACCGCATGTTCAACGAGGCCGGCGACGTGCTCTATGTCGGCAAGGCGCGCAACCTCAAGAAGCGTGTCAGCAATTACGCGCAGGGCCGCGTCCATTCCAACCGTCTGACCAAGATGGTGCGCGAAACCGCAAACATGGAATTCGTCACGACGCGCACCGAGATCGAGGCGCTGCTGCTCGAGGCCAATCTGATCAAGCGGCTGCGGCCGCGCTTCAACGTGCTTCTGCGCGACGACAAGTCCTTTCCCTATATCCTGGTGACCGGCGAGACGCGGGCGCCGGCACTCTACAAGCACCGGGGCGCGCGCAGTCGCAAGGGCGATTATTTCGGGCCTTTTGCCTCGGCAGGCGCAGTTGGCCGCACGATCAATTCGCTGCAGCGCGCATTCCTTTTGCGCACCTGCACCGACAGCGTCTTCGAAAGCCGCACCCGCCCTTGCCTGCTCCACCAGATCAAGCGCTGCGCGGCCCCCTGCACGCATGAGATCAGCGACGCCGACTATGCCGAACTGGTGCGCGAGGCGAAGGATTTTCTGTCCGGCAAGAGCCAGGCGGTGAAGGCGACGATCGCCTCGGCCATGAGCGAGGCCTCGGAAAATCTCGATTTCGAACGGGCAGCACTCTACCGAGACCGACTGGCGGCGCTGTCGCATGTGCAGAGCCACCAGGGCATTAATCCCTCCGGCGTCGAGGAGGCCGATGTCTTTGCTATCCATCACGAGGGCGGCGTCTCCTGCATCCAGGTGTTCTTCTTCCGCACCGGACAGAACTGGGGCAACCGCGCCTATTTCCCCAAGGCAGACCCGACCCTGACCTCCGCCGAGGTTCTCAGCGCTTTCCTCGCGCAGTTCTACGACGACAAGCCCTGCCCCCGGCAGATCCTCCTGTGCGAGACGGTCGAGGAACAGGCGCTGCTTTCCGAGGCGCTCAGCGAGAAATCCGGCTACAAGGTCGCAATCCTTGTTCCGCAGCGCGGCGAGAAGAAGGATCTGGTCGATCACGCCGTCGCCAATGCCCGCGAGGCGCATGGACGCAAGCTGGCCGAGACCGCATCGCAATCGCGCCTGCTCGAGGGTTTCGCCACCACCTTCAAGCTGGAGCGCGTGCCCCGGCGCATCGAAATCTACGATAATTCCCACATCATGGGCACCAATGCGGTCGGCGGCATGGTGGTGGCGGGGCCGGAAGGCTTCGTCAAAAGCCAGTACCGCAAATTCAACATCAAATCGACGGACATCACCCCCGGCGACGATTTCGGCATGATGAAGGAGGTAATGACGCGCCGCTTCTCCCGCCTGTTGAAGGAAGAGGGCAAGCCCGATCGCAGCGTCGAGATCGGCGAGGATGCGGGCTTCCCGACCTGGCCCGACGTCATTCTTATCGACGGCGGCCAAGGACAGATGACGGCGGTGCGGGCGATCCTGCGCGAACTCGACATCGAGGACTGCGTGACCGCCATCGGCGTTGCCAAGGGCGTTGACCGCGAGGCAGGCCGCGAGCGCTTCTTTCCGCCGGGCGCCCCTCCGGCAGGACGCGACGGCTTTACCCTGCCGCCACGCGATCCGGTGCTCTATTTCATCCAGCGCATGCGCGACGAGGCACATCGTTTCGCCATCGGCTCGCACCGGGCGCGGCGCAAGAAGGAGATGGTCCGCAACCCGCTCGACGAGATCGGCGGCATCGGACCGACGCGCAAGCGCGCGCTCCTCCATCATTTCGGCACCGCCAAGGCCGTTTCACGGGCCGGCCTTACCGATCTCGTCGCGGTCGAGGGCATTTCCGAGGCGGTGGCGCGGATGATCTACGATCACTTCCATGAGGACGGCGCGAAATGACATGCCGATGACCGTTCAGCCGGCGTTCAGACGAATTCAGCCATGATCGCCGAATAAGCTTTGCATTGTCCTTTCAAGGCCGATACCGTCGTCTCATCCCGGAACGAACAAATGACCGATGCAGCCACGCCCATGTCCAGACCATCCCTCGTCTACTCCATCCCCAACCTGTTGACCTATGGCCGGATTCTGGCTGTTCCGCTGATCGTGCTGTGCTTCTTTCTCGAAGGCGACCTGCGGAGTTCAGAGTTTGCCCGCTGGACGGCGGTCGGCATCTTCGTCGTCGCGTCGCTGACGGATTTTCTCGACGGCTATCTGGCGCGCATCTGGAACCAGACATCCAATATCGGCCGCATGCTCGACCCGATCGCGGACAAGCTTCTGGTGGCCACCGCGCTGCTTTTGATGGCGGCCGATACGGAAAAGACGATTGCCGGATGGTCACTCTGGGCAGCGATCATCATCCTTTGCCGCGAAATTCTCGTCTCAGGCCTGCGCGAATATCTGGCCGCGCTCAAGGTGAGCGTGCCGGTGACGCGGATCGCCAAGTGGAAGACGACGATACAGATGGTCGCCATCGCCTTCCTTCTGGCAGGTCCGGCCGGCGACAAGATCATTCCCTACGTCACGGAGACAGGCATTGTGCTGCTCTGGGTCGCGGCGGCGTTGACGATGTATACCGGCTACGATTATTTCCGCGCCGGCTTGAAACATATGATCGACTGATGGCCCATATCCGGCTCGTCTATTTCGCCTGGGTGCGTGAACGGATCGGTAAGGACGAGGACATTCTCGACCTGCCGGACAGCGTCGTTACCGCCGGCGATCTCCTGGCGCATCTGAAGACGCTCGGCGAGGATTATGCAGCGGCGCTGGAACACGAGAACGTCATCCGCGTCGCCATCAACCAGGAGCATGTCGATCATCGCGAGCCGATCTCCGGCGCCCGCGAGATCGCCCTGTTCCCGCCGATGACCGGGGGCTGAGCCGTGACCGGCAGCCTGGTGACGGTGCGCGTCCAGCCGGAGGATTTCGATCTTGCCGCCGAGGTACAAGCGCTGTCGGCCGGCCGCCGCGATATCGGCGCGGTGGTCAGCTTCATCGGCCTTTGCCGTGACGAAGCCGGCACGCTCGATGCGCTCGAGCTTGAGCATTATCCCGGCATGGCGCAGGCCGAAATCTCCCGCATAAGCGAAGAGGCAGCCACCCGTTTCGGGCTCTCGGCAGTCTGCGCTATCCATCGCCATGGAAAGATCGTGCCGGGCGAGAATATCGTGCTCGTCCTTACCGCCTCGCCGCACCGGCAGGCCGCTTTCGACGGCGCCAATTTCATCATGGATTTCCTGAAAACCTCCGCCCCCTTCTGGAAGAAGGAACACCGGACGGACGGCAGCCAGGGCCATTGGGTCAGCGCCAAGGATGCCGACGACACGGCGCGGGAGCGCTGGTCGAAGGGCTGAGGGCGGACCGGGTTCAGGGCTGGAACTGCTCGCGGCGCGTCAGGACCAGCACCAGGATCAGGAACGAGAAGATCGCGAAATCCCGCCAGAGCATCGGGCCATAGGCGCTCCAGAGCGTTTCGCCAAGCCCCATGGCCGCCGCCCCCGCGGCCGCCAGCAGCGGACCGATCTGGCCGCCGATCGCGGCGATGAACAGCACCTTGACACCGAAGACGAGGCCGGCACCGAAATCCATGGTGCCGTAATAGGCGGTGGCGAGAATGCCACAGAGGGCGGCGAGAAGCGCGGAAAGCCCGTAGGCGGCGACGAAGATACGGCCGCCATCGATGCCACAGAGGGCTGCCGCTTCGGCATCCTGCGACACCGCCCGCCAGGACCGGCCCCAGGCGGACCGCATCAGGAAAACCTGACCGGCTCCGATGACAAACAGCATAATCACCGTGTTGGCGAGCTGGATCACCGTCAGCGTTACCGGAAAGCGCGGGTCGGACCACAGCACCAGCGGGGCGTTGAGGAAGGGCGGCAGCCAGAGACTGCGAGTATCCGCGGCGATGCGCGACAGTTCCATCAGCATCAGCGCCAGGCCAAGCGAGGCGACCACGACGGTATTTTCCGACAGGACCGACAGCCTGCGCATGACCGACCGGCCGATGAGAAGGCCGGTGCCGAGCGTATAGACGAGCGCGGCAGCGGCGCCGGCCGCCAGGGCAGCGGGCATGACCAGCCAGAGCTTGTTCCAGGCGAAATCGGCAAACAGCAGGAAGATTTGGCCGGAGAAGGCAAAGAGCGCGCCATAGGTGAGATCGGCCCGGCGGGTGACGGCAAAGCCGATCGAATAACCGAAGGCGAGCAGCGCATAGAGCGCCGCGATCGGCAGCGCGCTGGCGAGTTGCTGGAGAAAATAGGCCATGGCAAATCCGGATGATGACAAATGCATTATAACTGGTAAAATGTGATTAGCCAGTTAGTATTTGCAGCTAGGATTTCCGATGACCTTCGCCTGGACCCCGCATCGTTTTTCCGGTGGCGCGCTGGCGCTCGACATCGCCAATTCGATCGTGATGCGTTTCGACGAGGAGCGCCGGATCGACCGTTACGCCGATCCGGCAGCGCTGGACGGCTTTGCCGCTGCGGCGCGCGAATTTTCCGCCGAACGGCATTTGTTCGGGGAACTCGAGCCGGTTTCGCCGGCTGACCGCCCGGCCTTTTTCACCCTCAGGGACGCCGTCGACCGGCATTTCAGGGCCGTGGTGCTGGGACGCGCCTCCGGCGCCCTCTTGGCCGACCTGCTCGATGCCATCTCGACGATCACCCGGCGGCATGCCTTGTCGGCGCAATCCACGCCACTCGATGCGGCGGCGGCCCGCTCGGCGCTTTCGCTCGCGACCCTTTCCGAGCCGGAGCGCCTGAAAATCTGCCCCAACTGCAAATGGCTTTTCCTCGATCGCAGCCGCAACCGGAGCCGCAACTGGTGCGACATGGCGGTCTGCGGCAATCGCGTCAAGGCAAGCCGCCACTATCAGCGCCAGAGAAAGGAACCAGCGCCGTGAGCTTGACCCGCCTGATTGTCACGCCCCGCCTGGCCGTCGTGACCAGCCTGCTTGCCGCCCTTCTCGGGCTTGCCGCCTGCCAGCGCGAGACCGGCCCGGATCCGCTCGAACTGACCGGCAAGATGTTCGTCTTCAACTACCGCCTCGCCTATGCCACCTACCTGATCACGCTGACCAAGACCGAGCCGGTGCCGGACGGCAGCATCGTGATGGCGACATTCGAGAACCCCGCAGGCGGGGCGCCTCTCGTGCTTGAGCGCAAGCTGTTCCAACAACTCGACAAGGTGGTGCTCGAAAGCCCTGATATCACCTGCGTCAGGAAGGAACGTCCCTATCGGGTGACGATCGACGTCAAGGGGCCGGACGGTTCGGTCCTGCAAACACTGGAAACATCGGTCACCTCCGATCTCGACCAGGATATCCTCCCGGCCAAGGCCCTCATCGTCGGCCCCGCCTATGACAAGAACCCGGAGGTCTTCAAGGACGGCAAGACGCCCGAACATTTCGAAACGGCGAAGTGCGGGACAGAGAACGGCTGAAACGTTAAAAGCCGGAGCGTTTCCGCTCCGGCTTTCAAGATATCTTTTCAATGCCTTCGGGCAGGAACCCGAGAGACTGATTCAGCCGACGATTTCGGTATCGGAGAACCAGTAGCGGATTTCCTCGGCGGCGGTTTCCGGGGCGTCCGAACCGTGTACCGAATTTTCGCCGATCGACAGGGCATGCGTCTTGCGGATCGTGCCTTCGTCGGCATTGGCCGGATTGGTGGCGCCCATGATCTCACGGTTCTTCAGGATGGCATTTTCGCCTTCGAGAACCTGGACGATGGTCGGGCCGGAGGTCATGCCTTCGACCAGTTCGCCGAAGAAGGGGCGTTCCTTGTGAACGGCGTAGAAGCCTTCAGCCTGACGGGTGCTCATCCAGACGCGCTTGGAAGCGACGACGCGCAGACCGGCATCTTCGAGCATCTTGGTGATGGCGCCCGTCAGGTTGCGCTTGGTCGCGTCCGGCTTGATCATCGAAAAGGTGCGTTCAATCGCCATTGTCTCAATCCCTTGGTGTTCGTGGTCCGTGAATTTGGCGGTTCAATAACCGTCAACGCCAAGCAAAACAAGGGGGAGCCGCGAAGTTTCACGCCGCCGTCACGGTCCGTCCGAGCCCGTCATGG
This sequence comes from Rhizobium sp. Root482, assembly GCF_001426565.1. Classification (GTDB taxonomy): domain Bacteria; phylum Pseudomonadota; class Alphaproteobacteria; order Rhizobiales; family Rhizobiaceae; genus Pararhizobium. The sequence continues at coordinate 188,210 of NZ_LMFA01000012.1, forward strand.
AGATCAAGACAGCGTTCGAACCAGTCGGTGACCGAGTCGCCGGCTACAAGAATCGCCTTCGGCGAGGTGATGCGCGCCCATTGCAGCGCCCCGAAGACGATGTAATCGGCAAAGAGCGGGCTGTCGCCGCCAATGAAATTCTGCTTCTTGAGCATGGCGCGCAGCGGCTCCAGCCTGGCCGGGAAGGCCTGGAGTTCCGCCGCGCCGATATCGAGCACCGCCTCGAGCGTCGTGCCGAAGCGCGCCTCGCGGGAAGCCCGGTAATAGGCCTGATCGACGGGTTCAAGGCAATCGTGGATGTCCATCAGGATGATGCGGATCAGGGCGGCTTGCAGCACCGTCTGCGTCCAGCTTTCGATGAAGCGCGCCGTCGCCTTGCCGCCCTCGCCGCCAAACAGCGACGGGCGATCGGGGTAGGTTTCCTCCAGATGAAGCGCGATGGCAAAGCTGTCGGGGATCAGCCGGTCGCCGTCGCGCAGCAGTGGCACGGTCTTCGTTGCCGCGTTCTCGATCACCGGGATCTGCGTGAAGCCCACCGGCTCAAGCTGATAATCGAGCCCCTTATGAGCAAGCGACAGGGCGGTCTTCCAGGCATGCGGCGAGAAATGGCGGGTCTTGTCGGCGCCGCTCAGCGTATAGAGTATGCGGGTCATGTCTTCTCCTGCTTTGCCCTTCCTGGCGCGCCATTGAACCCGGCTACCGGCAACAATCAAATCAGAAAATTTCATGGATCGGATCGCGCCCGCTGATCATGATCTGCGATAGGCTGGAACGAGCAGCAGGAGAAGACCATGATCGAGCACTACCGGATGTTTGCCGACTATAATCGCTGGGCCAACCGGCGGCTCTACCAGGCGGCAAGCGGCCTGAGCGATGCGCAATACCGCGAAGACATGGGCGCCTTCTTCGGCTCGCTGCATCATACGCTCAATCACCTGCTGGTCACCGACCGCATATGGATGAAGCGCTTCACCGGCAGCGGCGAGGCCCCAGCCTTGCTCGACGCCATTCTCTTCGACGATTTCGCCGACCTGGCCTCAGCCCGCGCCGTCGAGGACGAGCGGATCATCGCCTGGATTCACAGCCTGACCGAGGACGACCTTGCCGGCCGATTCACCTATAGACCGATCACAAATCCTGCCCCGGTCACCCAGAGGCTGGCACCGCCGCTCGCCCATCTGTTCAACCACCAGACCCATCATCGCGGCCAGTGCCACATGATGCTGACCGCACTCGGGCAGCCGAGTCTCGCGCTGGATCTCGTATATTTCCTGCGCACGCCGGAGGGCAAGGCGTATGCCGGCTGAGCCGTCGCGAAGGCCTGCTTATAGCCGCCCCTCCAGCCCTTGACGGGATTTTAATGCCGATCGGCTATCAGCGTTGCAGTGCAACGGTCGCTTATGCGTAACCATCCGAGGACGGCGGAGATGACGGGAAAACCGAAAGGTGACGGCGGGACATATCCTCAGCAAAACGCCATTCTGCTGAAGGTGACGCAGGCGATGGCGAAACGTAGCGTCGCGGCTCTCCCGCGTAATTACGAGCTTTTCCACGCCGCCCTCTCCGGCCGTAATTCCACCCTGACGCGCGACATGGCAGCACTCGGCACGTATCCGGATCAGGCGATGCTCGATCAACTCGGCATCAAACATCACCTGCCCGGCTTCGTGACGCTGGCCGCCGACACTGTCCGCGTCGATACGGCGCGTTCGATCTCCGCGCTCAGCCAGTCGCTGGACAAGGATATAGGCAAGAAACAGGGTTTTGCCGAAATTTTACGTGCCTTCATCGCCCGGCTGGAAGCCGATCCGGTGGTCGGTATGTCGGATTTCGCCGATGAGGCCAGGTGCCTGCGCGATGCGGCAGCAATCTTCGAGCGCCAGGAGCGGGCGTCGATCGAGCGGATGGACGAGACGCTTGCCGAACTCGGGCGTCTTCACGACGATGCCGAGACGCTGCGCCGCGCCTTGACCCGCGATCCCGTTACCGGCCTTGCAAACCGATTGGCCTTTTCCGCGCGGCTCTTCACCCTCTACGAAGAAAGAAATCCCGCGACAGGCTCGGCACTTGCCCTTGTGACCGTGGAGGGGCTGCGCGCCATGGGCGAGCGCCACGGCCAGGCTGTGGCCGACAGGGCACTGAAGAAGCTGGCGTCGCTGTTTCGCAAATCCGTCAAGAAGAATGATTTCGTCGCGCGCCTCAGCGCCGACGAATTCGCCTTCCTGTTCCACGATGCGAGTGCCGACAATGCCGTGGCGATCGCCGGCCGTATCCGCGCCGCTGTCGAGGCCCTGCGGTTTGCACTTCCCGAGCGCGCCTTCACCCCGCAAAGCCTGTCCCTCGCCGCCGGCATCGCCGTGAGCGGAGCGGCGACGGGCAGCACCGACCTGCTTGCCCAAGCCGAACTGGCGCTGCAGGCGGCGCGTGCCGCCGGCAGGCCGGATGCGCTGGTCTTTTCCGCCGCGATCGGCAGCCGGACAGGCAAAATCTACACGCCGCACGCCGCGTGATCCAGCAGCCTCTCGGCAAACCCTTGCCTTATCGGCGGACTTCGGCCAAAACGCCGCCATGATTACCATCAGCGACCTCTCCGCCCGTATTGCCGGGCGTCTCCTCATCGATCATGCCAGCGTGGCGCTTCCGGCGGGCACGAAGGCGGGTCTCGTCGGCAAGAACGGCGCCGGCAAGTCGACGCTGTTCAAGATCGTCACCGGCGAAATGGAAAGCGAGAGCGGTTTCGTCTCGATCCCCAAGAACACCCGGATAGGCCAGGTGGCGCAGGAAGCGCCGGGCACCGAAGAGCCGCTGATCGAGATCGTGCTGAAGGCCGACAAGGAGCGCGAGGCGCTGCTGGCCGAAGCCGAGACCGCCACCGATCCGCACCGGATTGCCGACATCCACATGCGGCTGGCCGATATCGACAGCCATTCGGCGGAAGCGCGGGCCGCGAGCATCCTGTCGGGTCTCGGCTTCGATGCCGAGGCCCAGCTTCGCCCCGCATCGAGCTTCTCGGGCGGCTGGCGCATGCGCGTCGCTCTGGCGGCCGTGCTGTTTGCCGAGCCTGACCTGCTCCTCCTCGACGAGCCCACCAACTATCTCGATCTCGAAGGCACGCTGTGGCTGGAGGATTATATCCGCCGCTATCCGCACACGGTCATCATCATCAGCCATGACCGCGACATGCTGAACATGGCGGTCAATTCGATCGTGCATCTCGACCAGAAGAAGCTCACCTTCTATCGCGGCTCCTACGACCAGTTCGAGCGCCAGCGCGCCGAGGCGATGGAACTGCAGACCAAGGCGAAGGCCAAGAACGACGCGGCGCGAAAGCACCTGCAATCCTTCATCGACCGCTTCAAGGCCAAGGCTTCCAAGGCCCGCCAGGCGCAGAGCCGCGTCAAGGCGCTGGAGCGTATGGGCACGGTTTCGTCCGTCATCGAGGATCACGTCCAGCCGATCCGCTTCCCCAAGCCCGAGAAGCAGCCGGCCTCGCCGATCGTCGCCATCACCGGCGGTGCCGTCGGCTATACGCCGGGCAAGCCGATCCTCAAGGGTCTCAACCTCAGGATCGACAATGACGACCGGATCGCGCTGCTCGGCTCAAACGGCAACGGCAAGTCGACCTTCGCCAAGTTCATCTCCGGCCGCCTTTCCGCCGATAGCGGCGACATCAGGCTGGCGCCCAACCTGAAGATCGGCTTCTTCGCGCAGCACCAGCTCGATGACCTGATCCCCGGCGACACCGCCGTCCAGCATGTCCGCCCGCTGATGCCGGAAGCACCGGAAGCCAAGGTGCGCGCCCGCGTCGCCCAGATGGGGCTTGCCACCGAGAAGATGGAAACCCCCGCCAAGGACCTGTCGGGTGGCGAAAAGGCACGCCTGCTGATGGGGCTTGCCGCCTTCGAGGCGCCGAACCTTCTGATCCTCGACGAACCCACAAACCATCTCGACATCGACAGCCGCAATGCGCTGATCGGGGCGTTGAACGAGTATGAAGGCGCCGTTATCCTGATCTCGCACGACCGCCACCTGATCGAGGCGACCGTCGACCGGCTCTGGCTGGTCAAGGACGGCACCGTTTCCAATTACGACGGCGACCTGGAGGATTATCGCAACACCATCGTCCAGAGTTCGCGCGGCAAGGGCGGCAAGAACAAGGGCGGCGAGGATGGTCGCTCCAAGGCCGAGCAGCGCAAGGCCAATGCCGACAAGCGGGCAGCCTTTGCGCCGTTGAAGAAAAAGATCAACGATATCGAATCCTTGACGGCCAAGCTGCAGAAACAGATTCAGGCCGTCGACAAGGAACTTGAAGACCAGGACCTCTACGACAAGCACCCGGAAAAGGCCGCCGCCAAGGTGAAGGAGCGCGCCGACATCATGGCGCGGCTGGCCAAGGCGGAAGAACACTGGATGGAATTGTCGAGCGAATACGAAGAGGCGATGGCGGACTGACCGCCGTCGCCCTCCCGTAAATGCGCCGGGCACGACATTCATAAGCGATCTCTAAAGTCTTAACGAGGTGTTTAAGGCGGTGTTTAAGACACCGCCCTAGATTTTCTCGCCATGAAGCACGAAACGCAAAATGTCTTTCGGTTCCGGCGTGTCAAATGGGGCAATCCAAGGCATGCGATGAACGCGCTGCGCAACAAGGAACCGGTGCTCGTCGACGTCGCGCCGGCCTCCGGCCGGCTGTTCTGGGTGCTCGTCGTGCTGCTCGTGTTGAGCATCTTTGCCAGCGTGCTTGTCATCGGCGGGCAATCCGATCTTCTCTCCTGGTCCTTGAGCGCTATCCCAGCTCGAATGTTGTGACCCCGTAGATTTGCCCCAGCGGCAGATCGGGCGCGATGCCGCGATACATGCGCGCCGTCTCGAAGACAGGCTTCAGATTGTAGCGGTCGCAGAGCGCCCGGGCGGCGGCGTTCGGCTCGGGAATATCGAGAAAGACCGGACCGCCGCCGATACTGGCCACCAGTTTGCGAAAGACGAGATCTGCACCGGTCTCGGTATCGGCAAAGAGCGGCCCGATCCTGTGTCCCTCCTGGCTGGCGCGGATGGTGCCATAGGCGGCGATACCAGCGTTGCGGATCAGCGCGATGCTTTGGCGGCCATCACGCGGCTTCAGCCATTCGCGCAGGAAATTCTCCCGGCGCGCCGGATAGAACCGCGCATCGTAATCGACAAGCAATGGCATGTGCACCGGGGAAACCGAGACCAGTTCGGTGCCCGGCGGTTCGGTGCATTTCACCTCGCCGCCATAGCGGATATTGGTGTGGGCAAGGGCAAAACCGGATTTCGCGTAGATGTCCTGCGCCCCCGGCACGCCGTCCAGCCCGATCGTGCGCCCGGCCGCCTCCGGCAGCACGCTTTGCCAGAGGCGATGGCCTATCCCCTGCCCGCGATAATCGGGATGGGTGATATAGAAGCCGAGAAAGGCATAGGTCCCGTCGTAGCGCACCAGCGAGAGGCCGGCGACCACCCGGCCATCCTCTTCGGCGACCCAGTAGCCGTCCGGATCGGCCGCCCAGAAGGATGCCGCGTCGTCGAGGCCGGGATTCCATCCTTCCCGCGCCGCCCAGTCGAGAAGAAGATCGAGATCGGCGCGGCCGGCTTTTCGAATGATCGGGGACATGGGATCTCCTTGCGTCGATATCGGCCTAAACAGATAGATTGGCGGAGCGATTGTCCAGACCGGCCGGCGGATTGTCCGGCAAAGGCGGCGCTTGCCCCTGTTTCGCTTTCTGCTACAAAGCCCGATATAAAGTCATACAAATCGAGCGAACGCCATGAACCCCATCCATATCGCCATCGTCGGCGTCGGCAAGATCGTCCGCGACCAGCACCTGCCCGCCATTGCGGGAAATGCCGATTACCGGCTGATTGCCGCCGCCAGCCGCCACGGCATCGTCGACGGCATCGATAATTTCAAGTCGATCGAAGCGATGCTCGAGGCGGTGCCCGCAATCGATGCTGTATCGCTCTGCATGCCCCCGCAATTCCGCTATCAGGCGGCACGCGTGGCGCTGGAGGCCGGCAAGCATGTGTTCCTGGAAAAGCCGCCGGGCGCGACGCTGAGCGAAGTCGCCGACCTCGAATCACTGGCCTCGGCAAACGGGCTGTCGCTCTTTGCCAGCTGGCATTCGCGCTATGCGCCGGCGGTCGAGGCGGCGAGACGCTTCCTCGCCTCCACCCGTATCAACGCCGTCCAGGTGATCTGGAAGGAAGATGTGCGCCACTGGCATCCGAACCAGGACTGGATCTGGCAGGCTGGCGGACTTGGCGTCTTCGACCCCGGCATCAATGCCCTGTCGATCGTCACCCATATCCTGCCGAACCCGCTGTTTATTACCGAAGCGACGCTCGAATTCCCGGAAAACCGCGATGCGCCGATCGCCGCCGCGATCCGCTTCAGCGATGCCCATGCCCTGCCGGTGACGGCCGATTTCGACTGGCGCCAGACCGGGCACCAGAGCTGGGATATCATCGCCGAGACAGATGCCGGCAGGATGGTTCTTTCCGAAGGCGGCGCCAAGCTGTCGATCGACGGCAAGCTCGTCCACGACGAGCCGGAGCGGGAATATCCCGCCCTCTACGCCCGCTTCGCCGAAATCATCAAGACGAAACAATCCGACGTCGATCTCGCGCCGCTCCGGCATGTCGCCGATGCCTTCATGCTGGGCCGACGGAAGTTCGTGGACGCGTTTATCGATTGATTGGCCTGGAATGGCTGAGGCGGCGATCATTGCCCCTCATCCGGCCCTTCGGGCCACCACCTTCTCCCATCGGCGGGGAGAAGGGACAGGCATCCGTTTCCTCGTAGCGGCGGCTTACGCCTTCTTCACCCAGCGCCTGTCCTCATTCTGCTGCCAATAGGTCAGGGCATGGCCCTCGGCCTTCAGTGTCTTCCAGTGTGCCCGCGCGCCTTCCAGTTGCTCCTGATCATAGCCGTCGAACATGAAGACCATCCGGTCGTAACCGCCGACCGGCGGTGGCGCAGCACCATCGATGATGAAGCGGACGGTGGCGGCGTTGCCGTTGGTCTCGCCGGCGGTCAGCAAGATCGGCTGGTCTGCGGCAAACTCCGCCTCATCGGTACCGTGCGGCAGGAAACTGTCGTCGCGATAGGTCCACAGATGCGTATCGAGCATGTCGCGCCGCTCCTCGCCGGCGGTCTGCACGACGACGCGCCAGCCGCGCTCGATGCAGCGGTCGAGCAGCGGCGGCAGCGCGTCCTCGAGCTTCGATTCGGTCAGGTGGTAGAACAGGATTTCCGTCACGTCCTAGGTCAGCTCTCGTAATTGGCCCGCACCAGCTCGTCGAGCAGGCGCACGCCGAAGCCGGATGCCCAGGACTGGTTGACCTCGTCATTGGGTGAGCCCATGGCGGTGCCGGCGATGTCCAGATGCGCCCAGGGCGTATCCTTGACGAAGCGCTTCAGGAACTGCGCGGCGGTGATCGAACCGGCATAGCGGCCGCCGGTATTCTTCATATCGGCGAACTTGCTGTCGATCATCTTGTCGTATTCCTTGTCGAGCGGCAGGCGCCAGAGGCGTTCCTGCGTCGCCTGGCCGGCCGCCGTCAGCTGACCGGCAAGCCTGTCGTCATTGGCAAAGAGGCCAGCATGATGGCTGCCGAGCGCCACCATCACAGCACCTGTGAGCGTCGCCAGATTGACCATGAACTGCGGCTTGAAGCGGTCGTTGCAGTACCAGAGCGCATCGCAGAGCACGAGCCGGCCCTCGGCATCGGTATTGATGATCTCGATCGTCTGTCCGGACATGGAGGTGACGATGTCGCCGGGCCGCTGGGCATTGCCATCAGGCATGTTTTCCACAAGTCCGATAATGCCGACGATATTGGCCTTCGCCTTGCGCGCCGCCAGGACATGCATCAGCCCGGTGACGGCGGCCGCGCCGCCCATGTCGCCCTTCATTTCCTCCATGCCGGCACCGGGCTTGATGGAAATGCCGCCCGAATCGAAGACGACACCCTTGCCGACGAAAGCGATCGGCCTGTCCTTCGGCTTACCGCCCTTCCATTGCATGACGGCAAGCCGCGGCGGCCGGGCCGAGCCCTGCGCCACGCCGAGCAGCGCGCCCATGCCGAGCCGTTTCATTTCACGCTCGGTCAGCACCTCGACCTCGACACCGAGTTTTTCCAGTTCCTTGGCCTTGGCGGCGAATTCGACCGGCCCCAGAATATTGGCCGGCTCGTTGACGAGATCACGGGCCAGGAAGACGCCTTCGGCCACCGCCTGCGAGAAGGATGCCAGTTTCTTCGCCGCCACCGCCGCATCGGTGACGATCGTTATCTTCACCGGCTTCACAGGCGCCTTCTGGTCGTCCTCGTCCTTTTTCGTCTTGTAGCAATCGAAGCGATAGGCGTTCATTTCCATGCCGAGCGCAAAATCGGCCGCCTGCTTGCCGGACACGACGAGCCCGGGTGCATCGAGGAAGACGGTGACCTTCTCGGCGGAACGGATTTTCGCCGCAGCCGCGCCGCCGGCCTTCAGCCAGTCATGGGCGGTGAGGCCCGTTCCGTCGCCCATGCCGAGAACGAGAATGCGCTCGGCCGGCGAACCATGCGGCGCCACGATATCGAGCGCGGCGAGCGTCTTGCCCTTGAATTTCGCGATCCGCGCGGCCCTGGCGATAATGTCCTGTGGATCGACCTGCTGGACGCCTGCGGCTTCTTTTGCGTCAACTGTCTTGAGCAGGATGGCGAGGCCGCCGGTGGGGCGGGCCGATTTGCTGAAACCGATTTCGAATTTCAAGGACATGAGAAACTCCAGGATGGCGATGCGGGCGCGGTGCTGTTACATGGGGGCTACAGTGGCGGACATTCGTCACCTTCCGCCACCCCCGCGGCACGTTGGCATACCCTTTCTTGGTTTTAATGGCCTTGGCAAGACGCGAGCGTATGTTTACATGCCGTTAACCAGCATTCTTTGCCGTCGATTAGCCTTGATCCTTTAGTCTTTCGTCATTGTGAAAATCTTGCAAACCGGCTTATTCGACACGGCATTGATACAGGTTCCGGCCAGCTATATGCCGGCATTCCCGAACCCGTCGCACGGCCACAGCGGCCAGGACAATGCATGAAACTGATCGAGCGTTATATCCTGAAGCGGGCAACGGGCATGTTCCTCGCCACGCTTCTGCCGCTTCTGGCGATCGTGTGGACGACACAGGCGCTGGCCAGCATCAATCTGGTCACCGACAGCGGCCAGTCGATCCTCGCCTTCATGCGGCTTGCGACGCTCGTCCTGCCGTCCATCGTGCCGCTCATCCTTCCCTTCGCGCTGGTCATCGGCGTGGCGCAGACGCTGACGGCGATGAATGCCGATTCGGAACTGACGGTGCTGAATGCGGCCGGAAGTTCGCGCATGACGATCATCCGGCCGATCATCTATCTGAGCCTCGCCCTCAGCGCGCTTTCCTTTACGGTCGACAATTTCGTCGAACCCTATTCGCGCATGGCCGTGCGCAAGATGATCGCCACGGCAAATGCCGATCTCCTGTCGTCGGTCGTGCAGGAAAACACCTTCCGCAAGATCGCCGACGGTCTCTATGTCCAGGTCGCCTCGCGGCGCAGCGGCGGCGTGCTTGGTGGTATTTTCGTCGCCGATTCGCGCAATCCGGCCTATGAGCTCGTCTATTACGCCCGCGAGGGTGCGGTCGACGACAATGGCACGGCGCTGGTGATGAAGGATGGCGAGGTGCACCGCAAGCTGCCCGACGGCAATGTCTCGATCATCAAGTTCGACAGTTATGCCTTCGACCTCACGGACATGACCCGGATGGCCGGCGAGGTGAACATTCGCGCCAAGGACCGGGACCTGCCCTATCTTTTCAATCCTGATCCGAAGGATCCGGTCTATGAGAAGAAGCCGCTCTCCTTCTCGGCCGAGCTTCATCGCCGGTTCACCGAATGGACTTTCCCCCTTGTTTTCGCCCTGGTCGCGCTGGTCGTCAGCAGCGATGCGCGGTCCCATCGCGAGGCCCGGATGCATCCGATGATCACGGCGCTGCTGACCTGCCTGTTCATTCGCTGGACAACCTTCTATGCCGCCAACAGCGCCGAGGAATCGCGCCTCTTCATTCCGATCATGTACCTCATCCCGATCGGCACCGGCGCGCTTGCGATACGCCAGCTGACCGGAAACAGGCGGCTTGAAATTCCCGTCAGCTGGGAGCAGAGGGTCAACGACCTCCTGGTGCGGCTGCGCCTTGCCAAGCCGGCCTCCGACGGGAATCAGCCGTCATGATCTTCACGACACTCGGCCGCTATTTCTTCAGGCGCTATGCGATGACCACCTTCTGGTTCCTCGCCGGCATCTTCGCGCTGATCTTCATCATCGATTTCAGCGAATTGTCCAACCGAATGTCGCAGTTGCCGCGCTATTCCGTCGCCGGCGCGCTGTTGATGACCACGTTCCGCATACCGATGATCCTGCAGCAGACCGTTCCCTTCGTGGCGCTGTTTTCCGGCATGGCGGCGCTGATCTCGCTCAATCGCCGCTATGAGCTGGTGGTGACGCGCGCGGCCGGCATTTCCGTCTGGCAGTTCCTGCAGCCTTTCGTGGTCGGCGCCTTCCTGTTCGGCGTGCTGACGGTTATAGCGCTCAACCCGCTCGCTTCCTGGGGCACCAAACAGGCGGAAATGCTGGAAACCGAATGGGGCAGTTCTTCGGCGTCCAAGTCGACGATCGCCGTTCCCTGGCTTCGCCAGATCTACGGAAACGACGATACGATCATCGGCGCCCGCTCGGTTCGCGACGAGGGCAAGACCCTGGTCAATGTCAGCGTGATCCATTTCGATCCGCTCGGGACGATCGTTTCGAGACAGGATGCGGCCACGGCAAAACTCGAAGATGGTTACTGGCTTCTTAACGCGGTGACGGAAACGCGCAACGGACAATTGCCGCGACGTCTCGAAACGGTACGGCTGCCGACCCATCTCAAGCCGGAATTCGTTCAGGAAAGCCTCGGAAAGGCTGATTCCATTCAGTTTTTCGACCTCCCGCACAAGATCGAGGTGGCGAAATCCTTCGGTTTCCCGACCAATGCCATGGAAACCCACTTCCACTCCCTGCTTTCGCTTCCACTGCTTCTCGTGGCGATGACGCTGATCGCCGCCAGCGTCTCCCTGAAATTTAGCCGGTTCAACCAGTCGCGACCGGTAATTCTCGGTGGAATCCTCTCGGGCTTCGTGCTTTATGTCGTCACCGTGCTTGTCAAAGCATTCGGGAGCAGCGGCATTATGCCTCCGTTCGTTGCAGCCTGGTTGCCAGTTGTTGTAGCGATGGCGCTGGGCTCGACGATTCTATTGCATGAGGAGGATGGCTAGTGGCGGCAGGCGCCCGCAAACATACAAGGCTGCTGACGGCCATTCTGCTTTCCGGTGTTGCATTCCTGGCGTCGAACCCGATCGCGCCCGCATGGGCGCAGCCGGCGGATATCGATTCGCTCCAGCCGAGCCTTCCCGACGACGCCAAGATGCTTCTGTCGGCGAACGAACTCGTCTACAATCAGGATGCGGAGCGCGTCATCGTACGCGGCGCCGTGCAGATCAATTACGGCGGCTACCAGATGGTCGCCCAGCAGGTCGAATACAGCCAGAAGACGGGGCGCATCATCGCGACCGGCGAAATCGAGCTGATCGAGCCCGGCGGCAATCGCATCTATGCCGACCAGATGGACGTTACCGACACATTCTCCGACGGCTTCATCGAGACGATGCGGCTGGAGACGACGGATCTCACCAAGCTGGCGGCCGTGACCGCCGAGCGCCGCAATGGCGAGGAGATGATCCTCAACAATGCCGTCTATACCGCCTGCACGCCCTGCGCCACCAACCCGAACCATCGTTCCCTCTGGCACCTCAAGGCGCAGCGCATCGTCCAGAACGGCCGGACCCATACGGTGCGGATGGAAAATGCCCGTTTCGAGCTGTTCGGTAAGCCCATCCTCTTCCTGCCGGTTCTTGAACTTCCCGATCATACGGTGAAGCGCAAGAGCGGCTTCCTGTTTCCGAAGTTCAGCTATACCCAGAAGCTCGGCGCCGGCGTCAGCATTCCCTATTACTGGGCGATTTCGCCCCATATGGACGCGACCGTGACGGGGACCGGGCTGACGCGCCAGGGTTTCCTGCTTCAGGGGGAGTTTCGCCAGCGCTTCGAAAACGGCGAACATATTCTCAGCATGGCCGGCATCAGCCAGATGAACCGCGACAACTTTACGGACGGCACGGTCGATGCCCGCGAAACCAATCGCGGCATGATCGCCTCGGCTGGCGAATTCAAGATCAATCCGCGATGGACATTCGGCTGGAATGTGCTGGTGCAGAGCGATGCCAACTTCGCCAAGACCTATGAACTGTCGACCTTCGACGGCACCACCTACACGAACCAAGTCTATCTCACCGGTCTCGGCAAGCGCAATCATTTCGATGCGCGGGCCTTCTACTTCGATATCCAGGATGCCGATCCGGACAGCCTTGCCGAAAACAAGCAGGCGGTGGCGCAGGTTCTCGACTATTCCTATACGGCGCCCGAGCCGGTGCTGGGCGGTGAACTGACCGCCGAGGTCAATCTGACCAATATCAATCGCAACCGCGAAGATGAGTTGCGCGTCGCGCTGCCCGGTCCCGACGTGTACCGCTATCGCGGACTGGACGGCACCTATCACCGGCTTTCCGCCGAGGCGGAGTGGAAGCGCAATTTCATCGTTCCGGGCGGGCTTTCGCTGACGCCGATCCTTGCCGCCCGCGGCGACGCGATCGGAACCTCGATGACCGCTCCCAGCAATTATAGCGGCAATTATTATGACGACGACGCCGCCACCCGCGGCATGCTGACGGCCGGCATCGATGCGCGCTATCCCATCCTCCTGACCACCGATTACAGCAGCCATATCATCGAGCCGATCGCCCAGCTTTTTGTCCGGCCGGACGAGGAATATGCCGGCGCCCTGCCCAACGAGGATGCCCAGAGCTTCGTGTTCGACGCGACGTCACTGTTCGACCGCGACAAGTTCTCCGGTTTCGACCGGATCGAAGGCGGCTCGCGCGCCAATCTCGGTATCCGCTATACCGGAGCGCTCGGCAACGGCTATGCCCTGCGCGCCATTGCCGGCCAGTCCTTCCATCTTGGCGGCCTGAATTCCTTTGCGACCGACGACCTGGTCAAGGCAGGCGCCAATTCCGGCCTGGAGACCGACCGGTCCGACTATGTCGCCATGATCGGCGTCGACGCGCCCTCCGGCATCACGGCAAGCCTCAGCGGCCGGCTCGACGAGAAGAGCCTGGACCTGCGGCGCGCCGATGCGACGCTGGGCTATCAGGGCATCCAGTGGCAGGGCGCGGTCACCTATACCAGCATCCAGGCGCAGCCGCTTTACGGGGCGACCAACGACCAGGACGAAATTCAGACGGCCGCCGCCTTCCGCTTCCGTGACTACTGGTCGATCTTCGGTTCGGTGACCTATGATCTGAACAGCAATGTCATTACCCGCAACGGCATCGGCATCACCTATGACGACCGCGACACGATCTTCTCGCTGGTCTACAAGGAAGAGCGCGACAGCGACCAGTCCGTCGCCAACGACTGGTCGATCGGCGCGCGCATCAGTTTCCGGACCCTGGGTGACATCGATATCGGCGACACGGATTTCGACGACCTCAACTGAGGCGGCGAAGCGCTTTTTGGCACGTCCAGCGGCACCCTGATGCTTTTGCATCGGGGCTTGTCATTGTTCGGCCGCATGTATTAGGCATTGATGCGGAAAATCAGCGCGGAACGCTGCGCTCGACAGGAAGATCATGGCCTGCGGACCGGTTGCGTCCGGGGGAAAATGAAAAGGACGGGAAATGGGCGGGAAAATTTCAATCACGCAGACGCTCCAGGCAATGATCCTTGCCGTTGGCCTGGCATTTGCCGCAACGCCCGTAGCGCAAGCCGCAAGCAAGGTCGCCGCCGTCGTCAACGGTTCGCCGATCACCACCGGCGACATCGCAAGGCGCGCCGCGTTCATGCGCCTGCAGAGACAGAGCGGCGGCACGGCCGCAGCCCGCCAGCAACTGATCGACGAAGTGCTCAAGCGCGCGGAAGTCCTGCGGATCGGCGCCTCGGTTAGCACATCGGATGTCGATGCGGCCGTAGCGCGCTTTGCAGCCGGCAATAAATTGTCCACCGCCCAGCTTTCGCAGGTTCTCGACCAGGCCGGCGTCGGCATCGAACATTTCAAGCAATATGTCGCGGTTTCCATGAGCTGGCCCCGCGTCGTCAATGCCCGCTATGGCAGCGGTGGCAGCGGACGCCTGTCGAACGAGGAACTGGTGCGCCGCATGCAGGCAAACGGCGGCAACAAGCCGGTGACCACCGAATATTTCCTCCAGCAGGTGATCTTCGTGGTGCCCGCCTCGAAGCGCAATGCCATTCTCGGCAAGCGCCAGGCGGAAGCCAATGCCTCGCGCTCCAAATATCCGGGATGCGAGCAAGCCAAGGTCTTTGCGGCGACGATGCGCGACGTCTCGATCCGCAATCTCGGCCGGATGATGGCGCAGGAACTGCCGGCGGACTGGAAGCCGCTGATCGAGAAGGCCGGCGACGGCCAGACCACCGCCACCCGGGTGACCGAGAAGGGCGTGGAATATCTCGGCATCTGCAAGAAGCGAGAGGTCTCCGACGACGTGGCCGCCGAGATCGTCTTCCGTGCCGAGGACCTCGGCAAGAAGTCCGAAGGCGAAAGCGACAACAGCAAGCAGTATCTCGAGGAATTGCGCAAGAAGGCGCAGATCATCGAAAAGTAGCCGAATCATGTTCCCGACGCGCGACAGGCCGCTCGCCCTGACCATGGGCGATCCGGCCGGCATCGGCCTTGATCTCGCCCTTGCCGTCTGGGCCGGCAGGCAGGTGCTGCAGACGCCGCCTTTCCTGCTGATCGGCGATCCGGCGGCACTTGCCGGGCGCGCTCGGCTGCTTGGCCTCGATATTACGATCCGCGAAACCGACTGCAACGGAGTGGCCAGCGCTTTTCAGGATGCCCTACCCATCCTTCCGCTCGCCTGCGCCGCGCCGGTCAAGCCCGGCCAACCCGACAGCGCCAATGCCGGCGCCATCATCGGCGCCATCGAGACGGCTGTGCGCCTGACCCTGCGGGGGGAGGCTTGCGCGCTCGTCACCAATCCCATCGCCAAATCGGTTCTCTACGAGGCCGGCTTCAAGTTCCCCGGCCATACGGAATTCCTTGCCGATCTCGGCGAACGCGCCACCGGCGAGCCGCTGCTGCCGGTAATGATGCTGGCGGGCCCGAAGCTGAAGGCGGTGCCGGTGACGATCCATATCCCGTTGAAGGACGTGCCGGCGCAACTGACATCCGACCTCATCTACCGGACCTGCGTGATCACCGCGCGCGACCTGAAAACCCGTTTCGGGCTTGCCGCGCCGCGGATCGCCATTGCCGGCCTCAATCCGCATGCCGGCGAAAGCGGCGCGCTGGGTCTGGAGGACGACGCCATCATCCGGCCGGTGGTGGAGCGGCTGGCGGCCGAGGGCCTGGCTATCACCGGTCCCCTGCCCGCAGACACGATGTTTCATGACCGTGCCCGCGCCACCTATGATGTCGCCATCTGCATGTATCACGACCAGGCGCTGATCCCGGCCAAGGCGCTCGGCTTCGACGACAGCGTCAATGTCACGCTCGGCCTGCCCTTCATCCGCACCTCGCCCGACCATGGCACGGCGTTCAGCCTGGCCGGCCAGGGCATCGCCCGCGCCGACAGCCTGCTGGCGGCGCTGCGGCTGGCGAGAGAGCTTGCCGATAATGTTTCGCGGGGAGACGACTGATGGCGGCGATCGACGGACTGCCGCCGCTGCGCGACGTCATCGCGCGCCACGGGCTCGACGCGAAAAAGGCGCTCGGGCAGAATTTTCTGCTCGACCTCAACCTCACACAGAAGATCGCCCGCACGGCCGGACCGCTCGAAGGCGTGACGGTGATCGAGGTTGGCCCCGGACCGGGCGGACTGACCCGGGCAATCCTGTCGCTCGGCGCCCGCAAGGTCATCGCCATCGAGCGGGATTCGCGCTGCCTGCCTGCGCTCGCCGAAATCGCCGAACATTATCCCGGCCGCCTCGAGATCATCGAGGGCGACGCGTTGAAAACGCCGTTCGAGACGCTTGCCGACGAAGGCCCGGTCAGGATCATCGCCAATCTGCCCTATAATATCGGCACACAGTTGCTGGTCGATTGGCTGCTGCCGAAACAATGGCCGCCCTTCTACCAGTCGATGACCCTGATGTTCCAGCGCGAGGTTGGCCTGCGCATCGTTGCGGAGGCTGGCGACGATCACTATGGCCGGCTCGGCGTGCTCTGCGGCTGGCGGACCGAGGCGCGCATGGCTTTCGACGTGCCGCCGCAGGCCTTTTCCCCGCCGCCCAAGGTCACCTCGACCGTGGTCCATCTGGAGCCACGGGAAAATCCGATCCCGTGTTCGGCGGCGGCCCTGGAAAAGACCACCATGGCCGCCTTCGGCCAGCGCCGCAAGATGCTGCGCCAGAGCGTCAAGTCGATTGGCGGCGAGGCGCTGCTCGCCAAGGCGGGCATCGATCCGCAACGGCGCGCGGAAACGCTTTCCGTGGAAGAGTTCTGCCGGCTCGCCAACAATCTTTAAAGCAACGGTGTTTCCGTCAGCAGTCCGTTGACGAACTGGAACAGGCCGGGGCGGCGGTCGCGGCGCAGGCGTTCGGCCTCTACGATCGCCTGGACCGATGCAAAGGCGCTGTCGAGATCCTCGTTGACGACGATGTAATCATATTCCAGCCAATGCTCGATCTCGGAGCGGGAATTGGCGAGCCGCGTGGCGATCACCTCTTCGGTGTCCTCGGCACGACGGTGAAGCCGCGACTGCAGTTCGGCCATGGACGGCGGCAGGATGAAGATCGAGACGACGTCGCCGCCCATCTTTTCCTGCAATTGCTGGGCACCCTGCCAGTCGATGTCGAACAGCATGTCCTGACCTTCCGACATTGCCGCCTCGACGGCGTCGCGCGGCGTGCCGTAGAAATTGCCGTGCACCTCCGCCCATTCCAAAAGCGCATCCGTCTGCCGCAGGCCTTCGAAATCACGGATCGACTTGAAAAAATAGTGCCGCCCCTCGATTTCGCTCGGGCGCCGCTTGCGGGTGGTGACGCTGACGGAGATGCTCATCTGCGGATCGGCTTCCAGCAGATTGCGGGCAATGGTCGACTTGCCGGCCCCCGATGGCGAGGAAATCACCAGCATGAGGCCGCGGCGTTGTATGGTCTGGGTAACAGGCGGGTGGGCGGGGCTCATGGCTACTCCAGATTCTGAACCTGTTCGCGGAACTGGTCGATGACGACTTTGAGTTCGATGCCGGCGGCGGTGACGGCGGCAGCATTCGACTTGGAACAGATCGTATTCGATTCCCGGTTAAATTCCTGGGAAAGAAAATCGAGCTTGCGCCCGACCGGACCGCCTTTCTTCAGGAGATCCCTGGCGGCGGCCACATGGGTGCGCAGGCGGTCGATCTCCTCGCGAATATCGGCCTTGGCGGCAATCAGCGCCACTTCGCCATAGAGACGATCGCGATCGAGTGCCGGCGCGCCATCCATCAAGAGCGCGACCTGGCCTGCCAGCCGCGTGCCGATCGCCTGCAGGCTGCGTGACGGGTCCGCCTCGATCTGCCGGGCCAGGGTCTCGATCGCTGCGATCTGGTCGAGCAGAACCCGCGCAAGGGCGGCACCCTCGGCTTCGCGCATGGCCACCATGTCGGCCAATGCAAGCTGCAAGCCGGCGAGAAGATCGGCGTCGCGCGCGGCGCGCTCACCCTCCTGTTCCTCCGGCTCGCGGAAATCGACAATGCCGCGTATGGCGAGCAGCGTGTCGAGGCGCAGCGGCGCGGGATCGATAAGCCCGGAAAGCCGTTCGCGCAGCGACATCACCGCGTCCAGCGCGCGCTGGTTGACCACCGGCTCGACGCCGGCTTCGGTGGCCGCGGCAGACAGATTGACCTGCAGATTGCCGCGGGAAAAGCAGGCGCCGATCGTCTTGCGGATCTCCGCCTCCAGATGCTCGGTACCGGCCGGCAGGCGCAGCTTGACATCGAGACCCTTGCCGTTGACCGAGCGCAATTCCCAGGCCCAGCGCGTGCGCCCCGAGGTTCCTTCACGGCGGGCAAATCCGGTCATCGATTGCAACGGCATCTCTTCTCCTTCGTTCATCGCCAGAAATGTGTAAGGCTCCGGCCCGCTTCACCGCAAGGGTCAAGCGGGCCGGAGCCTCCTCATCCACAACTGGTGGGCCGGCTATTGCGCGGCGGGCGCCGATTCCGCCGCTTTCGCAGCCGCCGCGGCCTTCTCGGCTTCGAGCTTGCGCCAGCGCCTGACATTGTTGTTGTGCTCGTCGAGCGTTTCAGCAAAGACATGCCCGCCGGTGCCGTCGGCAACGAAATAGAGGTCCGAGGTGCGCGACGGATTGGCAACCGCTTCGAGCGCCGCACGGCCGGGATTGGCGATCGGCGTCGGCGGCAGGCCCTTGATCACATAGGTGTTGTAGGGCGTTTCCTTTTCCAGATCCGACTTCAGGATAGGCCGGTCGGACGGCTTTCCCTCGCCGCCGAAGATTCCGTAGATGATCGTCGGATCGGATTGCAGCCGCATTCCCTTCTCAAGGCGATTGATAAAGACCGAGGCAACGCGCGACCGTTCGTCGGCGATCCCCGTCTCCTTCTCGACGATCGAGGCGAGCGTGACGAATTCCTCTGGGCTGGTAATCGGCAGGTCGGGATCGCGTCTCTGCCAGATCTGGTCGACCAGCGTCTTCTGGGCGGCGGCCATCTGGGCGACGATTTCCTGGCGCTTTGTGCCGCGGGAAAATTTGTAGGTGTCGGGCCGCAATGTGCCCTCAGCCGGCATCTGCGCCGGCAGGTCGCCCTCCAGGACGGGATCGGCGGCAAGCTTCTTGAAGATCTGCGCAACCGTCAGCCCCTCGGGAAGCGAGGCAGAATAGAGGATGGACTTGCCCGATTTCAGGAGCTGCATGATCTCCTGCATCGAAGCCTCGGCCTTGATCTCATATTCGCCGGCCTTCAGTGTATCCTTGTCGTCCAGATAGGCCTCCGACATGAACCGGAACACCCGGCTGTCGGAAACGATATTGTTGCGCTCGAGACTGCTGGCGATCTCCTGGATACCGGCGCCGTTGCGGACGATGAAATTGGTATTGGCGGTCAGCGGGCCCCGCGCCTCATAGGCGGTCATCGCATAATAGACCGTGGCGGCTGCCGCGAGCGTCAGGCAGACCACGACCGTCATCACGAAATTCAGGAAGATGACGACCTGGCTCTTGGCCTTGCGCGATCGCCTCGGCGGCTGCGGCACTTTTTCCGGCCGCAGGGCTTCGCTTGCGGATTTCGGGATGATCGGTCCGGTATTGCCGGCTCCGTTGCGGCCGAAAGGGACAGCGCTGTTTTCGTTTGCGTCGTTCACGATGGTCCTGATTCTGGAGTTCGCATCATGCACGCCTCGATCCCTGATGCGAACTCCAGAAGAGAAACAGGAAAGAGAATCACTCATCTTTGGTAAGGCAACCTGCCCGCCCGGGCTTGCGCCTGCATGGTCCGGTTGCCGGCCGCTTCGGGCACGGATAGTCCCTGCCGTGTTTGAACCGAGCAATACGGCAAAAGCAGGATAGTGGCGCTATTTATAGCGTCAACCGCGCTCGAAGATAGGGGAACCGCCGGCAAAGCGTCGCTGGCGAAGACAATCCACCACGAAAATCAGGCGTAGCGGCGCAGGACCAGTGAGGCATTGGTGCCGCCGAAGCCGAAGGAATTCGACAGGGCGACATTGATCTCGCGCTTGCGCGCCACATGCGGCACCAGGTCGATCTTCGTTTCGACCGAGGGATTGTCGAGATTGAGCGTCGGCGGCGCGATATTGTCGCGGATCGCCAGCGCACAGAAAATCGCCTCCACGGCGCCGGCGGCACCGAGCAGGTGGCCGATCGCCGACTTCGTCGAGGACATCGAAATCCTGCCGGCATGCTCGCCCATCGCGCGCTCGACGGCGCCGAGTTCGATCGTGTCGGCCATGGTCGAGGTGCCGTGGGCGTTGACGTAGTCGATATCGGCGGCGGTCAGGCCGGCGCGCTTCAACGCCATCTGCATGCAGCGATAGGCGCCGTCGCCATCCTCAGCGGGGGCGGTGATGTGATAGGCATCGCCAGACAGGCCGTAGCCGACGACCTCGGCATAAATCTTGGCGCCGCGCGCCTTGGCATGCTCCAGTTCCTCGAGAACGACGATGCCGGCGCCCTCGCCCATCACGAAGCCGTCGCGGTCCTTGTCATAGGGGCGCGATGCCTTGGTCGGGTCGTCATTATGCTGCGTCGACAGCGCCTTGCAGGCGGCAAAGCCGGCAAGCGCGATCCGCGAGATCGGCGCCTCGGTGCCGCCGGCCACCATCACGTCGGCGTCTCCAAGAGCAATGAACCGGGCGGCATCGCCGATCGCATGGGCGCCGGTCGAGCAGGCGGTGACGACGGAATGATTGGGACCGCGCAGCTTGTGGCGGATCGAAACCTGGCCCGAGGCCAGATTGATCAGGCGTCCGGGGATGAAGAAAGGCGAAAGCCGGCGCGGCCCCCTGTCGCGCAAGATATGGCCGCCCTCGACGATGCCTTCGAGACCGCCGATGCCCGAGCCGATCATCACGCCGGTGGCGATCTGGTCTTCGTCGGACTTCGGATGCCAGTCGGCATCATCAAGCGCCATATCGGCTGCCGCCATCGCATAGATGATGAAGGCATCGACCTTGCGCTGGTCCTTCGGCTCCATCCAGTCGTCGGGATTGAACGTGCCGCCGGTGCCGTCGCCGAACGGCAGGCGGCAGGCGATCTTGGCGGGCAGGTCTTCAACTTCGAATTCGGTGACCTTGCGGGCAGCATTGCCGCCGGCGATGAGCCGCGACCAGCTGAGCTCGGTTCCGCAACCCAAAGGAGATACCATGCCGGTACCGGTGATAACGACACGTCTCATGATCCGTGATCCACCCTGCCTGCTCGTTCCTGAACCGGACCGGAGCTCGCGCGAATAAACCGGACCCGTATATCCAATTCCATGATGCTGATATCGCGTGACTTTTCAGCGAAAGCCGGTCGGCCTTCCTCGGTCACGCGGGCGCCCTTTCCGGAAGGGCGCGGTCCCGCAAGGGACATCAGACGGGCCGCGATGCGCCCCGTCCTGCGCCACCTGGATCAGGCCTGCGCCTTCTCGATGAACTTGACAGCGTCGCCGACCGTCAGGATCGAATCTGCTGCATCGTCGGGAATTTCGACGCCGAACTCTTCTTCGAATGCCATGACCAGTTCGACGGTGTCGAGCGAGTCCGCACCCAGGTCATCGATAAAGCTTGCGCCTTCCGTAACCTTTTCGGCATCGACGCCAAGATGATCAATAACAATTTTCTTTACGCGTTCTGCTACGTCGCTCATGTCGGATTCCTCGACCTTTGTTTTCTCAACGATGCCGTTCTGACATCGGTACCTTATTAACGCCTGGAAGATCAAGACGATCCACTCGGCTATTCCTTCAACCGGAAGAGCGGCAAACACGCTCCGGAAAAACCGGTACGGACCTCTCATCTTCCGATCGACTGCGTACAGTCATGGCCCGCTTAACACGGTTTAAGTCTGCCGCAAAGTCTGAAAATGGCGGACCTCGGCTTGGTCAACACGCAATTCCCGGTATTTCGCCGTGGCTTTTGCAACGGGCGCGAAAACGCGGCTGGACAAGCCTTTGGCCGCCTCAGATCATTGCCATGCCGCCATTGACGTGAATGGTCTGGCCGGTCACGTAACCTGCCTCGTTGGACGCAAGATAAGCCACTGCGGAGGCGACCTCGCCACCGGTCCCCATGCGCTTCATCGGAATGGCACCCATGATGGCATCCTTCTGCTTGTCGTTGAGCTTGCCGGTCATGGCGCTTTCGATGAAGCCGGGCGCCACGCAGTTGACGGTGACGTTGCGGGTGGCGATCTCCTGGGCGAGCGACTTGGAAAAGCCGATCATGCCGGCCTTGGAGGCGCAATAATTGGCCTGGCCGGGATTGCCGGTGACGCCGACGATCGAGGTGATGTTGATGATGCGGCCATGGCGGCGGCGCATCATCGGATGGGTGATCTCGCGCGTCAGCCGGAAGACTGCGGTGAGATTGACCTCGAGCACGGCATCCCAGTCCTCGTCGCTCATGCGCACGAACAGGCCATCCTTGGTGATGCCGGCATTGTTGACGAGGATATCGACGCCGCCAAGCTCGGCCTCGGCCTTTTCGCCCAGCGCCTTGACGCTCGCGCGATCGGCAAGATTTGCCGGAAACAGATGGACCCGTTCGCCAAGCGAATTGCCGAGCTCCTCCAGTTTTTCGACGCGGGTGCCGTGCAGGCCGACGGTGGCGCCCTGGGCATGGAGAATGCGGGCGATTTCCTCGCCGATGCCGCCGGATGCGCCGGTGACGAGTGCCTTGCGGCCAGACAGATCGAACATGGTCTTGATCCTTATAGATTGCGGCTCAGCCGATGAGCGTTTGAAGCGCCGCCTCGATATCGGCGGGAGAATTGACGGCGATGCCGTTGACCGACTTGTCGATGCGCCGCGCAAGGCCGGTCAGCACCTTGCCGGAGCCGATTTCATAAAGCGTCGTCACGCCGTTTGCGGCAAACCATTCAACCGTTTCGCGCCAGCGGACCTGGCCGGTCACCTGCTCGACCAAAAGGGCGGCGATCTCGCCCGCATCGCTGACGGGTGCGGCGCGCACATTGGCGATCAAAGGCACGACCGGATCGCGCTTTTCGACATTTTCCAGCGCCGCACGCATGGCGTCCGCCGCCGGTGCCATCAGCGTCGAATGGAAGGGCGCGGAAACCGGCAGGAGGATGGCGCGCTTGGCGCCCTTGTCCGTCGCAAGAGCCGCCGCCTTCTCGACGGCCGATTTCTCGCCGGAGATCACCAATTGGCCGCCGCCATTGTCGTTGGCGATCTGGCAGGCGCCGAGCGCCGAGGCTTCAAGGCAGATTGCCTCGACACCTGGCTGCTCCAGGCCGATAATCGCCGCCATGGCCCCCATGCCGACCGGCACCGCCGCCTGCATGGCGTTGCCGCGAATGCGCAGGAGCCGCGCGGTATCGGCGAGCGAAAAGGTGCCGGCCGCGCAGAGAGCCGAATATTCGCCAAGCGAATGGCCGGCCACATAGGCGACCTTCGACTTGAGATCGAGACCTTCGGCCTGAAGCACCCGCAGGGCCGCGATTGATACCGCCATCAGCGCCGGCTGGGCGTTCGCCGTCAACGTCAGCGTCTCCTCCGGCCCGTTCCACATGATGTCGGAGAGTTTTTCGCCGAGCGCGTCGTCGACTTCGGCAAAGACCTGTGCCGCCTGCGGGAAGGCATCGGCCAGATCCTTGCCCATGCCGATCGACTGGCTGCCCTGGCCCGGAAATGTGAATGCGATAGCCATGAGGCCGATCCTTCCCTGCTGCGCGATGGTCGCGCCGTTTCATTATATAATGTCTTCACAATGTCTTCGCCCGCATATAGGGCGAGCTTCGACTTTTCCCTTTCCATTCACATTCCCGGCGTCCGAGTCAAGCTTTCAGCGCCCGGCATATCCTTCCGCGATGTTTCCGTGCTTTTTGCTTGCTCCCCGCAAAAGAGCCACTACATTCCCCGCGAAATCAGATCGAAGGCATCCATGCGTATCAAGTTACTCGGCCGTACCGGCATCAAAGTTTCCGAAATCTGCCTCGGCAGCATGACCTGGGGCACACAGAACACGGAGGCGGAAGCCCATCAGCAGATGGACTATGCCTTCGCCCACGGTATCAACTTCATCGACACGGCGGAACTCTATCCGGTGACGCCGGCCGGTCCGGAGACATACGGATTGACCGAGACCTATATCGGCACCTGGCTGGCAAAGACCGGCAGGCGCGGCGATGCGGTCGTCGCCACCAAGGTCGCCGGCCCCGGTCGCGACTATATCCGGAACGGCACTCCGCCCGGCCCGCAAAGCATGCGCCAGGCATTGGAAGCAAGCCTGAAGCGGCTACGCACGGATTATATCGATCTCTACCAGATGCACTGGCCGACGCGCGGCCACTACCATTTCCGCCAGACCTGGACCTATGATCCCTCGGGGCAGGACAAGACGGCCGTGCGCGACCATCTACTGACAGTGCTCGAAACGCTCGATGCCTTCGTGCGCGAGGGCAAGGTGCGCGCAATCGGGCTTTCCAACGAAACCGCCTGGGGCGTCATGGCAATGCTGGGGTTGGCGGAAGAGCACGGGCTGCCGCGCATCGCCTCGGTCCAGAACGAATATAATCTGCTCTACCGGACCCATGACCTCGACCTGTCGGAAGTCAGCCATCACGAGGATGTCGGCCTTCTTGCGTTCTCGCCGCTTGCCGCCGGACTGATGACCGGAAAATATATCGACGGCGCCTGCCCTGAAGGGTCGAGACTCAGCATCAACGGCGATCTCGGCGGCCGCTATACGGCGAACCAAGAGCCCGCCGTGAAGGCCTATGCCGGACTTGCCCGGGCGCATGGCCTCGATCTTGCCCAGATGCAGCTGGCCTTCAGCCTGACGAGACCCTTCATGACCTCGATCATCATCGGGGCAACCAGCATGGAGCAATTGAAGGTGAATATCGGCGCCGCCGACATCACGCTGTCGCCGGAGGTGCTCAAGGGAATCGCCGAGCTGCACAAGGCCTATCCCGCACCGATGTAAATCGGTCCCCGAGTCGATGGAACCAGCGATGCCGAGGCCGGTTTTCATGGGCCGGGAGATCGCTGAAAACATCATGGCCTGCCGCATGCGGCAGGCCATGATGAAAGCGGGGTCGAGCGTTTACGAACGCTTCCTGATGATCCCGTAGACGATATTGCGGTTTTCGCCGAACTCGACGCTCGCCTCGACCGTGTTACGCTCGACGCTGGAATTGATGACGTTCCACATATCCGCTTCGGAGCGCAGCAGCAGCGCCCAGTTCATGACGGACTCCATATAACCGTCATCGGCCATGTCGCTCGCGAAATTGGCGAAAAGGAAGACGCCGTTCGGCTTGAGCATGTCCATGCAGGTCTGGGTCAGCTTCACCGCGACCTTGTCGGCCAGATAGTCATAGAGACCGGCCGCATAGATGAAGTCGAACGTTCCGAGCTGGTGCTTCTTGCTGAGCAGCCCCCGCACGGATCCATCGACCGCCTCGATGCAGGTGCCGCTGAAATCACGCGCGATCGAGCCGATGCTGATCGGATCCTGGTCGAGAGCCACCCAGCGCTTGATCTGACCGTCGCGCAGCGCGACCGATGTATCGGCTTCGCGCAGATGGCCTGCGGCCACCGTCAGGATTTCGGCCTCACCACCGCGTTCGGCGGCGATTTCATCGACATATCTGGTCAAGATGTCGCGGCGTTCACGCACGGCGACGGGGCCCGGGGCATTCCGCGTATATTCGTAGATCCCGCGGCCAAGCGCGGTCGATCGCGCCACTTCATCGGCAACACTCGGATGGCCATAGATAAAGTCGATCAAGGTCGCATCGCCGGAATAGCCGCGCGGCTTTTCGAAAGACCAGCGCGTGAACGGATCCTGCTGGAAGATCGCTGCAGCCGGATGGCCCTGTATGATCTGGATCAGCGCCTGCCAGACACTTGGCTCGACCTTGTTGCGGGTGTCGTGAAGCGCGCCGATCAGCTGCTTCACGGTTTGGGCCGGATCCCGGCCCTCTTCGATCCGCTGCAGGGCGATTCTCAGGATCAGGGCGACCTCCGCCCTGCCCGTCGCCAGTTGCTCGTCATGAAGACCAGTCTTGGACGAGGAAAGCTCGTTGGTGATCGCTTGCGGGGTAATCAGGCTTTCGCCGTCGAGAACTATCTGTAATTGGGTCACTCGAAACTCTTCCGTTAATGGATTGTTAACAGTATGCGGAAGAACCTGCGAAAGGCCAGATGCGCGCCCGATTTTTACACGCCATGGTTAATACAACCTTGATGCGGCGACACGATCCGGCACACCCCGCCGGTCGTCAAATTCAGAGAAACTTAATGTGTTTTCTCTATTATCCCGAAGATTGCTGCCTGTTTCTGGTATAGTTCCGTCCAGATATCGAAGGCGAATTCAGGGCGGTGCCAACCGTTGAACGGGGGCCGAAACTGCAGGAATGCGACGTAACGCAATGGATCTGTGCATGAAGCACACGCTGGCCGAGGTAGTTGAGATCGATCTCCATGCTGAGCCATCCAGACCGGCTTCAGCCGAACTTCGCACGCTCTATCGGGACGAAAGCGAGAGCGCGCGCAAGCACGCCACCAGACAGGGCCTGTGGATCGCCGTCGGCTCCTACCTTCTGTTCTCGGCCACCGATATTCTGCTTGTCCCGGATGTGGCGCTCTATACGATCGCCGCGCGCTTCGCGGTCGGCATCATCGCCCTCGCAGCCCTTGAAATCCAGTTGCACCTGAATTTCAGCGCAAACAGGATCGATGCCACCGCGGCAGCCGCTGTCGTGCTCGCCTATATAGGCTGGCTATACCCCGCCATGATGACCGCAGATATCAAGAGCATATCCTATTACATGGTCTTCGGCGCCATCTTCATGATGAGCGTCAATCTGTTCTTCAGCTTCCAGTTCCGCCTTTCCTGGATTTCGTCCGTCGTCATTCTGCTGATCTTCTTCGTCGCGCTACAGTCCTTCACCGCAGCCGACGCCACCTACAGGATCGCATTCGGCACCTTCTATCTTTCGTGTTTCGTCTTCACTTCCTATGTGAACTGGAAGCTCAACAGGGAGCGTTACAAGGTCTTCCTCAATGCGCTGGAAGCGAGAATCCAGCAAAAGGAAGCCACCGAACGCGGAAAGGCGCTCCTGCGGCTGTCCAACACCGACCCGTTGACGGGGCTGGACAATCGCCGGGCCGTCGATCAGACCTTGCGCAATCACTGGAACGATTGGCAGAACTACGGCCGCAGCTTTGCGGCTATCCTCATCGATGTGGATTTCTTCAAGAAATACAATGATTGCTATGGCCACCAGGAAGGAGATCGTTGCCTCATCCTGGTCGCCGACGCGCTCAGCACAATGATCGAGCGGTACAATGGGTCGATCGGGCGCTACGGCGGCGAGGAATTCATCGTTCTCGCCCGCCTCGATACCACCGACGAGGTCGCCGAACTGTCCGACGCCATCTGCACCACAGTGCGCGACATGGCGCTCGCGCACGGCCAGCGACGGGACGGCATGTCGATCGTCACCGTCAGTGTCGGCGCCTCCTTCACGCGCATCCAGTCCGGTTCGAAGCTCGAAAAGATCATCCACGAGGCGGATCGCGCGCTCTACGCGGCAAAGGCGAGTGGCCGCGATTGCGCCCGGCTGTTCGACCCCAACGATCCGCAAAGCAGCGACGAGAGCGAGAATATCGCGGCTCTCCTGAAGATAGCGATCGGCCAAAACCTGGTTTCGCTCGTCTATCAACCGATCCAGAACGTCGTCTCGGGCGAGGTCGAGGCGGCCGAAGCCCTGATGCGCCTGAAGATGCTGGATGGAACCTCGGTCACGCCTGGCCTGTTCATTCCGATCGCCGAACGTACCGGCGCCATCCTGGAACTCGGGCGCTGGGCAATCCGGACGGTCTGCGAGGAGATCCTCGTCGGGGATCACGCCCGCGTCGTCAGCGTCAATGTCTCGCCCATCCAGTTGAAAGCGCCGGGCTTCGCAGCCTCCGTCGCGGCGATCCTCAGCGAGGCGGGCGTGGCCGGCGACAGGCTGGCCTTCGAAATCACCGAAGGCCTCGAAATGGAGATGCATTCGGACATCCTGCGCTGTATCGCGGACCTGAAGGTGCTGGGCATCAAGATATGGCTCGATGATTTCGGCACCGGTTTCGCCGGGCTTTCCTGGCTCCGGCTGATCGATTTCGACACGGTGAAGATCGATCGTTCGTTTCTCCACGACAGCGACAGCGCCAAGGGCAAGGCCATGCTGCAGGACATTGTCGGCCTGATCCGCAATCGCGGCCACAAGATTCTCGTCGAGGGCGTGGAAACAGGCGAGCAGCTGGCGCTGATGCGGGAATTCCGTATCGATCAGGTCCAGGGTTTCTATGTCGGCCGCCCGGCGCCGGCGGAAAGTTTCCGCTCCAACCCGGCAATGCGCCCCCGTCTTTCACGCTTGCGCCGGCCGGCCTGAAGGCTGGACTGGCGGCGCCGGTGCGCGCTAATTTCCCCCCGCCCCTTGCTTCCGCGCCGAAAATGCGTATAAGCGCGCTGTTCGCAACACCCGGTCTTCTGGCTGGTGGCTGAACGGAGGGCCGGTTTCCCTTAAGAAACCTGTCAGGACCTAGAGGGGTCCAGCCTCCCGTGTCTCCGCTCTCGACCGTCTCGAAACAACACTTTCTTGCCGGCTGTCCGCAGCCACTTGAACAGTCGTTGAGGCTTAGCCGCCGATTTCCGGGTGACGATTAACGCAAGAAAGGCAAAGCCTCATGGCTCTTTATGAACATGTATTCCTTGCCCGGCAGGATATTTCCGCACAGCAGGTCGACGCTCTCGTCGAACAGTACAAAGGTGTACTGGAAGCTAACGGCGGAAAAGTCGGGCGCGTAGAAAACTGGGGCCTCAAGTCCCTGACCTACCGCATCAACAAGAACCGCAAGGCTCATTACGTTCTGATGGACATCGATGCTCCGGCACCGGCCGTTCACGAAGTCGAGCGTCAGATGCGCATCAACGAAGACGTTCTTCGCTACATGACCATCGCCGTCGAGAAGCATGAAGACGGCCCGTCCGCCATGATGCAGAAGCGCGACCGCGACGACCGTCCGCGCCGCGATGGCGACCGTCCGGACCGTGGCGGCTTCGGCGACCGTGGCCCGCGCCCGGACCGTGGTGATCGTGAAGACCGTCCGCGCCGTCCGCGCGAAGACCGGGCATAAGGAGAGAAATTATGGCTGATACCCTGTCCGCTCCGGCACGCCGCCCGTTCCATCGCCGCCGCAAGACCTGCCCCTTCTCGGGTGCCAATGCGCCGCGCATCGACTACAAGGACATCCGTCTCCTGCAGCGCTACATTTCCGAGCGCGGCAAGATCGTTCCTTCCCGCATCACGGCCGTTTCCCAGAAGAAGCAGCGCGAACTGGCCCAGGCCATCAAGCGCGCCCGCTTCCTCGGCCTCCTGCCCTACGTCATGTCCTAATTGCATGTCCCCTTGGAGCCCGCTCCAAGGAAAGGCATATGCAATCCGAAGCACATGACTCTCCGTCGGTCGCCTGACTCGACGGAAGCTGACTCAAGGTGAGGCGAGACGCCATACGGCACCGCCTCACCTTCTCCCTTCCGCGTTGGGCGCGGATCGGAAACACCGGTGCAAGATTGCGCCAAAACCCATGTTGGGGTTGGTTCCTTCGTTAGGAATGGCCTCTAACTGCTTGAAAAGCAGGACAGCGACCCGTGAAGACATTGAATGCAACATCGCTGTTGACCGGCGCTCTCGCCGGCGTGACCGCCGCCCTGCTTTCGCTCGGCGCGAACACGCAGTCGTCGTTTGCCGTCGTGCTTTACGCTGCGTCCGCCCTGCCCATTCTCATCGCCGGTCTTGGCTGGGGCAATCTTGCCGCCATCGCCGCCGTTGTCGTCGCCGGTCTTACCGGCGCGGTGCTCGTCTCGCCCTATTTCGCCCTGCTGATTGCCGTCATCACCCTCATTCCCGCCGCCTGGCTCAGCCACCTTGCCAATCTGGCGCGGCCGGCCTCCGAGATCGGCGGTCCCGAGGACGCGCTCGCCTGGTATCCGCTATCGGATATCCTGACCCATCTGGCCGGTCTCGTCACCTTCGGCATGATCCTCGTCGGCATCATCATCGGTTATGACGCCTCGATGTCGGACAGGATGATCGACATGGTGATGGCGGCGCTGAAGGAACAGGAACCGCTCTACAATCCGGATGCGGCAGCGGTCGCCCAGATCAAGTCGATCTTCAGTGTCGCCCTGCCACTCGTCCAGGGTGCCATCTGGGTACTGATGCTGTTTGCGGCCTATTACATCGCCTGCCGCGTCGTCCAGACCTCCGGCAAGGGGCTTCGCCCGCGCGAAGACATGCCTTCGACATTGCGCATGCACCGCTATGCCATTTTCGCCTTTCTCGGCGGCCTGGTGCTTGCCTTCACCGGCGGGACGCTGTCTGCCGTCGGCGCGCTCATCTGCGGCACTTTCGGCGCGGGTTTCCTGCTTGCCGGCTTCGCCACCTTCCATTTCCGCACGCGCGGCAAGTCCTGGCGGCTTCCCGTACTGTGGATCGGCTATCTGTCGGTCGTGATGTTCACGGTGCCGGCGTTCTTCTTTCTCCTGTCGGGCCTGATGGACACGCGGCGCGCCATCGCGCTGTCGCCGGCGGGGAAAACCACTGAAACTGAAACAAAAGACCTCTGAACAGACAAACGAAAGGACATATCCATGCAAGTCATCCTTCTCGAACGCGTTGCCAAGCTCGGCCAGATGGGCGAAACCGTCAAGGTTCGCGACGGCTTTGCCCGCAACTACCTCCTGCCGCTCGGCAAGGCCCTGCGCGCCAACGAAGCCAACAAGAAGCGTTTCGATGCCGAGCGTTCGACGCTCGAAGCCCGCAACCTCGAGCGCAAGTCGGAAGCCCAGACCGTTGCCGACCAGCTCGACGGCAAGTCCTTCGTCGTCGTTCGTTCGGCCGGCGAAACCGGCCAGCTCTACGGTTCGGTCGCTGCCCGCGACATCGTTGAAGTGCTCGCTGCCGAAGGCTTCAACATCGGCCGCAACCAGGTCGACCTCAACAACCCGATCAAGACCATCGGCCTGCACGATGTCGTGCTGCACCTGCATTCGGAAGTCGAAATCAAGGTCCAGATGAACGTCGCCCGCTCGGCCGATGAAGCCGAACGCCAGCTCAAGGGCGAAAGCCTGACCTCCGCCGACGCCATCTACGGCGTCGACGAAGACGCGCTGAAGGCCGAAGACTTCTTCAACCCGGAAGCCGAATTCGACGGCGAAGACGAATAAGGCAGACCCGCGCGGCCTTCGCGCCGCGTTTGCCGCAGCCAAAACGAAAGGCCCGCGATGCATGTCGCGGGCCTTTCGTCGTTCCGAAGGATCGATATTATTCAGGCTTTGCCGGATCGGCGGCCTTGTCGATGCGCACCTCGACGGACATGCCCGGTGCCAGTGCCTCGGCCCGCGGCTGGCCGGGATCGATCGAGATACGCACGCCGACGCGCTGGGCGACCTTGGTGAAATTGCCGGTGGCATTGTCGGCCTTGATGACGCTGAACTCGGAACCGGCGGCCGGCGAAAAGCGCTCGACATGGCCATTCAACCGGGCCTTGTCCAAGGCATCGACGGTGAAGACGACGGGCTGGCCGACCTTCATGCCGTCGAGCTGGGTTTCCTTGAAATTGGCGATGATCCAGACGTCCTTCGGGACGATCGCCATCAATTGGCTACCGGCCGTCACATATTGGCCGAGACGGGCGGCGACCTCGCCCAGCGTGCCGTCCTGAGGCGCCTTGATCCGCGTATTGGCAAGATCGATCCGGGCGAGTTCGACGGCGGCTTCGGCGCTATGCACCGCGGCTTCGAGGCCTGCCCGCGAACCGATGGTCGTCGCCAGCGCCTGGCGTGAAACCTCGATCGCCGCGTTGGCTTCGTCGACGCCTGCCTTTGCCTGTGCAAGATTGGCCTGCCCGGTATCGACGTCGCTGGACGTAGCAATGCCTTTTTCGGCCAGCGGCGTGATCCGGTCCCAGGCCTGCTGGGCACGGGTCAATGTCGCAACGGCGCTGGCATGCTGGGCTTCGCTGGCGGCGATGCCCGCTTGCGCGGAAAGCTCCTGCTGGCGGGAATTGGAAAGCGCCGCCTTCTGCGTATCCAGCATGCCTTTCGCCTGTTCCAGCTTCTGGGCGTAAATCCTGTCGTCGATCCTCAGAAGCACCTGCCCCGCCTTGACGGTCTCGTAATCCTTCACCGGGACGTCGGCGACATAGCCGGAAAGCTGCGGGCTGACGATCGTCACATAGCCGCGCACATAGGCGTTGTCTGTCGTTTCGACCGTTGTCGCGAACGGCGGCAGGCGCCAAGCATAGAGCACCAGCAGCGCGCCGGCGAGACCGGCCAGGAGCACGAGAAGGGTAGCGGGCGTACGAAATATCTTCATGGCGTGAACTCTGAATGTGTCAGGATCGGATGGCAACGGCTGGATCGGCTATTCGTGGCGCCAACAGCCGCGACCAGGCCAGATGTCCAAGCAGCAGGACAAGGCCGGTGGTGGCGGCGATGGAAATGACGAGGAAGGCGTCGTTATAGGCAAGGACATTGGCCTGCCGGGTTACCTGCTGGCCGAGCAGCACCAGGCCCTCGGCGTGCAGAAGCGACACGTCGCTGACGACCTTTCCATAGGCAGACGAAAGCTGCGAGACACGCTCGGAAACCAGGGGATTGGTGAGCAGAATGTGCTCGACCAGCACGTTCGAATGGAATTTCTCGCGGATGGTGACGAATGTGCCGAGCGCCGCCGAAGCGCAGAGGGCACCGATGCTCTGTGTAAAAAGGAAGATCACCAGGAAATTGACGATATAGGGTACGCCCTTGGCAAGCGCTGCGGCAAAGCCCTTGGCCATGACCGGCGGCAGGAACATCGCCGCGCCCGCAGCCACCATGGCCTGGCTGAGATACATCTGCTCCGGCCGGGTCAGGATGGTGGACTGGCTGTCGAGATAGGCGCCGGCGGCAATCAGCACGAGCGCCAGTGCATGCGCCGTTTCCACATAACGCGTCATCATCAGCGCCGTGCACACCAGGCCGCCGAGGATCGAGGCCAGCAGGATGACGGCATACATGATCTGCGTCTGCTCATTGAGCAGGCCGAGTTGCATGTAGAAATTCGCGGCCGTGGTCGTCTGCTCCGAACTGACGATGCGAAACAGAAGCAGAATGCCGGCCATATGCATGTTGTCTCTGGTAAAAAGCCAGCGCAGATCGACAAGCGGTGTCTTCCTTGGCAATTCCAGCACGCACATCGCCGTCAAGGCAATGATCGCGGCCACCAGCAAGACACCCAGCCACGGCGCCTCGAACCACCAGTAGATCCGGCCGAGCGTCAGCACAACGGCGAGGCAGCCGAAGCCGATGGCGAGCAGCAGATAACTGAGGATGTCCATGCGCTGGATGACGGCGGCGCGCGGCGGCGCCGTCAGCGGCAGGATGTAGACGATAGGCAGGGCGATCAGCGCAAGGCCCATTTCGAACGTGTAAAGTGCCTGCCAGCCGCCGAGGTCCATCAGGGGCGGCGAAATGATGCGGGCAATGGGCGCCGACAGCGTCGTGTTCAAAAGGGCAAGGCTCAAGCCGACCGACAATTTGCGGGCCGGCGGAAAGGCTTCCAGCATGTAGAGAAAGCCGAGCGTCGACAAGGGAGCCGCCGTCAGTCCGCTCAGGAACCGGACGACGATGGCCGAATGCAGGTCGGAAACGAAGAGGTTGAGAACGGAGGCGAAGACGAAGCAGATGATGCCCAGTTGGGCAAAGCTTCGCAAACCGTATTGAGAGCGTATCTTGAACAGGGCAATCGATACGGAGGCATAGGGCGCGATATAGGCGGCCGACAGCCAGGCGATCTCCGTCGTCGTCGCCGAAAGCGAGCCTTGCAGCTGATAAATATTGGCGTTCAGCAGGTTCATGCCGAGGCCCTGCGTCACGAACAGAAGGACCGAGGCAGCCATGTAGAGGGCGGCCTTCGGCGGGCTCATCGGTTCCGGCTGCACAACAGCAGGCTCGGCGGCCACGGGCGCTTCATCGGCGCTTCGTCGAAGGCTGGAACCGCTTTCGCTCGTGGCGCTCATCGCCGGCTCAATCCTTACCGATGGTGACGAGATTGCCGGCCATGCGGGCGACGACCTGCAGGGCGATGGCCTTGTCTCCCGCTTCAACTCCCCCCAGCACCTCTTCGCGGATTTCGCAGGCCAGCTTGTCGATTTCGCCGGCGATGCCGCGCCCGTAATCCGTCATGTGGATCCGCTTGGCTCGCCGATCGCGCGCCTCCAGGCGCCGCTCGATGAAACCCTGCTTCTCCATGCCATCCAGCAGGCGCACCATCGTCGGGGTTTCGATGCCGAGTTCGTCGGCAAGCTCCCGCTGGTTGAGGCCGTCGCGCGTGGACAGCGCGAACAATGCACGCGCCCGCGACAGGGTGAGCCCCCGCTCCTTCACCCGCGCATCGAACAGTGCGCGCAGCTTCCGATTCACCGAGGCAAGCGCGTCGAAGAGTTCGCGGTTGGCAGCACAAGCGGACATATCGTGACCTTCATATAGGTAGGATGCTAATTGTTTTAACCCTATCTAGCTTGTCTTCGTTATTTTGCAAGACCCACGGGCCAAGGACAAAAATCATGCGGATGGCGGCGCCTGAAGGTAGAATGGAAGCAACCGCGCCACGCGCCGATTCGGACCGGCCCGGTCAACAGGAAAGCATGCCGTAAGCGGAATTTTCCTCTTCCCGGACCTGCGCCCTGTGAAAAGCGGTGACGGTATGCCCGGGAGCGCGATCCCGTCGCGGCTGTTGCCTCACAGCCCTTGACCCCTGGCTGTTACGGACGCACATCAGGGCCGCCAGAAGACAAGAGACGGATACCCGACGCCATGAACGAAGCAGCGCGCAGACTTGCCCCCATCGCCAAGGATCAGGCAGAATCGCAATATCGCGAGGCGCCGAACAATCTCGAGGCCGAGCAGGCGCTTCTGGGCGCCATTCTCGTCAACAATGATGCCTTCTATCGCGTCTCCGACTTTCTCAAGCCGGTTCACCTCAACGAACCGCTGCACCGCCGGATTTTCGAGGTCGCCGGCGATATCATCCGCATGGGCAAGACCGCCAATCCGGTGACGATCAAGACCTTCCTGAAGGCCGACGAGAAGGTCGGCGACATGACGGTGGCGCAATATCTGGCCCGCCTCGCCTCCGAAGCGGTGTCGATCATCAATGCCGAGGACTATGGCCGGGCGATCTACGATCTGGCGCTACGCCGTTCGCTGATCACCATTGGCGAGGACATGGTCAATATCGCCTATGACGCACCGCTCGACATGCCGCCGCAGAGCCAGATCGAAGATGCCGAACGGCGTCTGTTCGAGCTTGCCGAAACCGGCCGTTACGACGGCGGCTTCCAGGCCTTCAACGACGCCGTGGCGCTTGCCATCGACATGGCCGGCCAGGCCTTCGAACGCGACGGCCATCTTTCGGGTATTTCCAGCGGCATCCAGTCGCTCGATGCCCGCATGGGCGGGTTGCAGCGGTCCGACCTGATCGTACTGGCGGGACGGCCCGGTATGGGCAAGACCTCGCTTGCAACCAATATCGCCTACAATATCGCAGCCGCTTACGAATCGGAAATTCAGGCCGACGGATCCATGAAGGCGAAGAATGGCGGCGTCGTCGGCTTCTATTCGCTGGAAATGTCGTCCGAACAGCTGGCGACCCGTATCATCTCCGAACAGACGGAAGTCTCCTCCTCGAAGATCCGCCGCGGCGAAATCTCCGAGCATGATTTCGAAAAGCTGGTCGCCTGCAGCCAGATGATGCAGAAGGTGCCGCTCTATATCGACCAGACCGGCGGCATCTCGATCGCCCAACTTTCCGCCCGTGCCCGCCGCCTCAAGCGCCAGCGCGGGCTCGATTGCCTGGTGGTGGACTATATCCAGCTGATGACCGGCTCAGGCAAATCCAGCGACAACCGGGTGCAGGAAATCACGCAGATCACCACCGGCCTGAAGGCGCTCGGCAAGGAACTGAACGTGCCGATCATCGCGCTTTCCCAGCTTTCGCGACAGGTGGAAAGCCGCGAGGACAAGCGGCCGCAGCTTTCCGACCTTCGCGAATCCGGCTCGATCGAGCAGGACGCCGACGTCGTGCTGTTCGTGTTCCGCGAGGAATACTATGTGAAGAACATGGAGCCGCGCGACGAATTCGACCCGAAATACGAAGAATGGAAGCAGACCTTCGAAAAGGTGAAGGGCACGGCCGACGTGATCATCGCCAAACAGCGTCACGGACCGACCGGCACGGTGAAACTCGCGTTCCAGTCCGAATTTACCCGTTTTACGGACCTCGCAGACCCGAGCTTCACGCAATACGAGGAACATTGAGCAACATCATGCGGGTCGTGCGATCGCTCCGCCGCATCGTGTTGCAAATCCGCGCTCTTCCGGATAATCGAAAATAAAACCGGCAAAGTATCGCGACAGTTTCGCCGCGAACGACATCTCAGTCTAGGGAAAATCCACTCATGGAAGCCTTTATCGCGTTGCTCCAGGTCCTTGCGATCGATCTTGTCCTGGCGGGCGACAATGCCATCGTCATCGGTCTCGCCGCTGCCGGACTTCCTAAGGAACAGCGCGGCAAGGCGATCCTGATCGGTATTGCCGCAGCCACGGTGCTGCGCATCATCTTCGCCTTGCTGACCACCCAGCTGCTCGAAATCCTCGGCCTTCTGCTCGTTGGCGGCATTCTGCTCCTGTGGGTCTGCTGGAAGATGTGGCGCGAACTGCGCACGGCGGCACAAGAACAAAATGCAGGGCTGGAATCGCTTACCGGCGAAGACGTCGACAAGGACGGCGCCATCGGCAGCGGCGCATCGCGCAAGACCCTCAAGCAGGCGGCGCTACAGATTGTCGTCGCCGATGTCTCGATGTCGCTCGACAATGTGCTGGCAGTCGCGGGCGCTGCGCGCGAACATCCCAATATCCTCATTCTCGGCCTTGCCGTATCGGTTGCGCTGATGGGCATTGCCGCCTCGTTCATCGCCAAGCTGCTGCACCGCTTCCCCTGGGTTTCCTATCTCGGTCTTGCGATCATCCTCTTCGTTGCCTTGAAGATGATCTACGAAGGCTTCATGGAAGTGCAACCGCTTCTGACCACCGCGCTCATGTGAGCATTCAGGGAAAAGGCGGCCTGAGGCCGCCACCGCTGGGTTGTATCTATTGCCATGACGTTATCCAAACACCCCTCGCCCGCCTTCACGGCCGCCTCCAACCGGCTGACGATCGACCTTGGCGCGCTGGCCGATAACTGGCGCCGGATGGGCGCCCTTTCCGGAAGCGCGCGCGCCGCGGCCGTTCTCAAGGCGAATGCCTACGGGATCGGCCTCAAACCGGCAGCCGAAACGCTCTATGCGGCCGGGGCGCGCGATTTTTTCGTGGCCAATGCCGAGGAAGGTGCGGCCCTGCGGCCGATTGTTCCGGACGGCAAGATCTATATTCTTGCCGGCCTGTGGCCAGGCAATGAACAGCTTTTCTTCGACAATAACCTCATTCCGATCGTCAATTCGAGCGAACAGCTGGACGTCTTCCTGTCGGCGTTGTCGCAGCGGGGCGACCACCCTTGCGTCCTTCATATCGATACGGGCATGAACCGCCTCGGGCTCGGCGCGACGGAAGCGCTGGCGCTTGCCGGTGATGCGGCGCGCCCGGCCGGCTTCTCCCCCGTCCTGGTGATGAGCCACCTGGCCTGCGCCGACGATCCGGCACATCCTCTCAACTGTCGCCAGCTCGAATCATTCCAGGTGGTTGCGGCAGCTTTTAAAGGCGTCGAATCAAGCCTTGCCAATTCCGCCGGCGTACATCTCGGCACCGACTACCATTTCGACCTGACCCGCCCCGGGATCGCCGTCTATGGCGGCGAGGCCGTCAATGGCGTGCCGAACCCGATGAGGCCGGTGGTGAAGGCGCAGGCGCGCATCCTGCAGATCCGCCGCGTCGCGACCGGCGAAACCGCAAGCTACGGCGCCTCGGCGCAGTTTGCCCGCGATAGCCGCGTCGCCATTGTCGCCGTCGGTTATGCCGACGGCTATCACCGCTCCGTCTCGGGCGGCGGCGTCACCCTTCGGCAGGCAACGCCCTCCGGCGCCTTCGGCTTCCTCAATGGAATGAAGATACCCCATCTCGGCCGCGTGACGATGGATCTCTGTCTCTTCGACGTC
The DNA here is from genome assembly GCF_001426565.1 of Rhizobium sp. Root482. Lineage (GTDB taxonomy): Bacteria > Pseudomonadota > Alphaproteobacteria > Rhizobiales > Rhizobiaceae > Pararhizobium. The sequence goes on from NZ_LMFA01000012.1 coordinate 226,283, forward strand.
ACGGACCTGCCGGAAGATGCTGCCCGGCCGGGCGACTATATCGAACTGTTCGGTGAGAATATCGCCATCGACGACGTGGCAAGGGCCGGCGGAACGATCGGCTACGAGATGCTGACCAGCCTTGGAGACCGGTACGAGCGGGCCTATATCGAGAGCGCGTAAGCTTTTCGGCTCGGCAGTCTTGGATTCACCGGAGGGATATTGTACCTTGGAACAAAAGGAGATCATCTTGAGCGATATCCAATTGACCGAGGAAGATCGGGCATTCGTTGAAGAGCGTGTGGGAAACGGTCCCTACAAAACTGCAAACGACGTTGTTCACGCCGGGCTTCAATCGCTGCAGCATGCGGAGGCGGAACTGAAGCGTCTCATCCAGGAAGGCGAGGATGATATCGCAGCCGGCCGCTTCTACGATTTTAGCGAAAGCGACGATCTCGCCGAGTTTATCATTGCGCGCTCGAAAACGCGTCACGCCTGATGCGACGAAGAGGCGTTCGCCTGTCAGAACGGGCGGCAGACGATCTGACAGCGATCTATGACTATGTGGCGGACACGAACCCTGATGCCGGCGGGCGCGTGATCAAGGGAATCACCGCCAAGATCAAGGCAATCGCTGCGTCGGGCCTTACCGGCGTTTCCAGGGAACACATGAAGTCGGGCTTGCGGATGATCGCTGTCCGGAATCATCTAGTCTATTTCCGCGTTACAGCTTCCCATGTCTTCGTGCTGCGCATCCTCCACGGGCGCCAGGACATTTCCTCCAAAGACTTCCCCGAAAGCGAGACTTGATGGCGAAAGCCCGGACACAATTCATCTGCCAGAACTGCGGCACCGTGCATGCCCGCTGGGTCGGCAAATGCGAAGGCTGCGGCCAGTGGAATACCATCGTCGAGGAAGACCCGATGGGCGGCATCGGCGGCGGACCGGGCAAGACGCCGAAGAAGGGCCGGCCGGTTGCGCTGACGACGCTTTCGGGCGAGATCGAGGACGCGCCGCGCATCACCACCGGCATCTCGGAACTCGACCGAGCGACCGGCGGCGGCTTCGTGCGCGGCTCGGCCGTGCTGATCGGCGGCGATCCGGGCATCGGCAAATCAACCGTGCTGATGCAGGCGGCGGCGGCCCTGTCGCGCCAAGGCCACCGGGTCATCTATGTCTCTGGCGAAGAGGCGGTTGCCCAGGTGCGGTTGCGCGCCCAGCGGCTGGGTGCCGCCGATACCGAGGTGCTGCTTGCCGCCGAAACAAATGTCGAGGACATTCTGGCGACGCTCGGCGAAGGCAAGCGGCCGGATCTCGCCATCATCGATTCGATCCAGACCCTGTGGAGCGACACGGCCGATTCCTCGCCGGGAACGGTCACGCAGGTGCGCATCGGCGTGCAGGCGATGATCCGGTTCGCCAAGCAGACCGGCGCCGCCCTCGTGCTGGTTGGCCATGTGACGAAGGACGGCCAGATCGCCGGTCCGCGTGTAGTCGAGCACATGGTCGATGCCGTTCTCTATTTCGAGGGCGACCGCGGCCATCACTACCGCATCCTGCGCACGGTGAAGAACCGCTTCGGCCCCACTGACGAGATCGGCGTGTTCGAAATGTCGGACAAGGGCCTGCGCGAGGTCACCAATCCTTCGGAACTCTTCCTCGGCGAGCGCAATGCGAAATCGCCGGGTGCGGCGGTCTTTGCCGGCATGGAGGGAACGCGTCCCGTGCTCGTCGAAGTCCAGGCGCTGGTGGCGCCGACATCGCTCGGAACGCCGCGCCGCGCCGTCGTCGGCTGGGACAGTGCCCGCCTGTCGATGATCCTTGCCGTGCTGGAGGCACATTGCGGCGTGCGGCTCGGCCAACATGACGTCTATCTGAACATCGCCGGCGGCTACCGCATTTCCGAGCCGGCCGCCGATCTTGCCGTCGCTTCCGCGCTGGTTTCCTCGCTTGCCGGTCTTGCCCTTCCCTCCGATTGCGTCTATTTCGGCGAAGTCAGCCTGTCGGGCGCCATCCGGGCGGTTGCGCATACGGCCCAGCGCCTTAAAGAAGCCGAAAAGCTCGGCTTTTCACAGGCCGTCCTGCCATCCGCCTCCGCCGACCTGCCCAAGGGTTCGGGCATGAGCTGGGCGGAAATGGAAAGCCTGCCGGATTTGGTGGCGCGCATTGCCGGCTCGAAGGGAGCCTTGAAACAGGCGGATAACGATGATTGAGGAACGGCATGCCTGAGGGGCGGTTCCGGCGAAAACGGAGCAGATCCCGCACCGACCTCGAAACGCCTGCGGCGTGACGATGGAATGTTCGCGAAAAATCGGCGCGGAATGGGGCGGGCACATGGTTTTTAAATCGCACTCGGTCTAAAAGGCATGCAGCAGAAACATAAGGGGTGCTGCGTCTTATGGCGCGTCCGGAGGGGCGCGCGGCGCGGCAGGCGTTCGGAGTAGGTCAATATGCCCATTACAATTCTCGACGGTATCGTTCTCGGTGTCGCGCTGTTCTCGGCCATTCTTGCCATGGTACGCGGCTTTTCCCGGGAAGTGCTGTCGGTCGCAAGCTGGGTCGGCGCGGCGGCGGCCGCCTATTTCCTTTACCCCTACTTGCTGCCCTTCGCCAAGAACTATACCACCAGCGATACGGTGGCGATGATCGGCTCGGCCGGCGTCGTCTTCCTCATCGCGCTGATCATTATCTCGTTCATCACCATGCGGATTGCCGATTTCATCATCGACAGCCGCATCGGCGCGCTCGACCGCACACTCGGCTTCCTGTTCGGGGCGGCGCGCGGCATTCTGCTCGTCGTCGTCGCCATGCTGTTCTTCAATTGGCTGGTGGCGCCGCAACAGCAGCCGGTCTGGGTAACGACGGCAAAATCCAAGCCGCTGCTCGACAATCTCGGCGGAAAGCTGATCGCCCTGCTGCCTGAAAATGCCGATGCGACGATCCTCGATCGCCTGCGCGGCAAGGATACGACCGGCGAAGGTGAAAGCGAAGGCACGGGCGGCGGCACGACCCAGCCGCCGGCCGAGGAAACGCCGGCCACCAACAGCCCGGCGACCAACGGCTGACGCAAATGACGAAAAAGTGACAGGCCGGGAAGCGCCTTTCGCTCTATCCGCATGAGAAATACGCCGTCCCCGGGTCCAGCGACTTGAAGGGCGGCAAAGCCGATACGATATGCGCAACGCGTTCCAGCCCCAAGACGAAGGCCAGCAGCGATGACCCATTTGCGATCCGAAGAGATCAACGACGAATTCGATGGCGATACGCTGCACGAAGAATGCGGCGTATTCGGCATTCTGGGCCATGCGGACGCCGCCGCCCTGACGGCGCTCGGCCTGCATGCGCTGCAGCACCGGGGGCAGGAAGCCGCCGGCATCGTCACCTTCGACGGCAAGCAGTTCCACACCGAGAAGCACATGGGCCTGGTCGGCGATCACTATACCGACCCGGCCACCCTGGCAAAGCTGCCGGGCTCGATCGCGATCGGCCATACGCGCTATTCCACCACAGGCGAAGTGGCGCTGCGCAATGTCCAGCCGCTGTTTGCCGAGCTCGAAGTCGGCGGCATCGCGATCGCCCATAACGGCAATTTCACCAATGGGCTGACGCTGCGCCGCCAGATCATCGCCACCGGCGCCATCTGTCAGTCGACCTCCGACACCGAAGTGGTGCTGCATCTCATCGCCCGCTCGCGCCACAGCTCGACGGCCGACCGGTTCATCGACGCCATCCGGCAGATGGAAGGCGGCTATTCGATGCTGGCGATGACCCGCACCAAGCTGATCGCCGCGCGCGACCCCACAGGCATCCGGCCGCTGGTGATGGGCGAACTCGACGGCAAGCCGATCTTCTGCTCGGAAACCTGCGCACTCGATATTATCGGCGCCAAATATATCCGCGACGTCGAGAATGGCGAAGTGATCATCTGCGAGATCCAGCCCGACGGTTCGATCGAGATCGATGCGCGCAAGCCCGTCAATGCGCAGCCGGAACGCCTCTGCCTGTTCGAGTATGTTTATTTCTCGCGCCCCGATTCGGTGGTCGGCGGCCGCAATGTCTATGTGGCCCGCAAGAACATGGGCATCAACCTCGCCAAGGAATCGCCCGTGGACGCCGACGTGATCGTGCCGGTCCCCGACGGCGGCACGCCGGCTGCCATCGGCTTTGCCCAGGCGAGCGGCATTCCCTTCGAACTCGGCATCATCCGCAATCATTATGTCGGCCGCACCTTCATCGAGCCGACGCAGCAGATCCGCGCCTTCGGCGTCAAGCTGAAGCATTCGGCCAATCGCGCCATGATCGAAGGCAAGCGTGTCGTGCTGGTCGATGATTCCATCGTGCGCGGCACCACCTCGGTAAAGATCGTCCAGATGATCCGCGAGGCCGGCGCTACCGAAGTCCATATCCGCGTGGCGAGCCCGATGATCCATCATCCCGATTTCTATGGGATCGACACACCGAATGCCGACAAGCTTTTGGCGAACCAGCATGCGGATCTTGCTTCCATGTGCGCCTATATCGGCGCCGATTCGCTGGAATTCCTGTCGATCGACGGGCTTTACCGCGCCGTCGGCGGCGAGGATCGCAACAATGCCCGCCCGCAGTTCACCGATCATTATTTCACCGGCGATTATCCCACCCGGCTGCTCGACAAGAACGGCGATGCCTCGGCACCGCGCCTCTCCATGCTTGCCAGCAAGGGCTGAGCACGCCTGCCCAGCGAAAGCGGCAAAACCCCTCGCCTGCGTCAAATCGAGGCGCCGCGCCGTCTTGCGCAGGGCGTCGCGGATATGGCACAGCAGGCCCCGTATCAATGAACTCGGAGCCATCACGCCATGATCGACCTCAAGGGCCGTCTCGCACTCGTTACCGGCGCCTCGCGCGGCATCGGTTTCTTCACGGCGCTTGAACTGGCCAAGGCCGGCGCCCAGGTGATTGCCTGCGCCCGGACCGTCGGCGGCCTGGAAGACCTCGACGACGCGATCAAGGCCGCCGGCGGGCTGCCGGCAACGCTGGTTCCCTTCGACCTCACCGACATGGCGGCGATCGACAAGCTGGGCGGCGCGATCCACGAGCGCTGGGGCAGGCTTGACATCCTGGTCGCCAATGCCGGCATGCTCGGCGTCATCGCGCCGATCGGCCATGTCGAGGCGAAAGTGTTCGAAAAGGTGATGACGGTGAACGTGACGGCGACCTGGCGGCTGATCCGTTCCGTCGATCCGCTGCTGCAGCAGTCCGATGCGGGACGGGCGCTGATCCTGTCCTCCGCCGCCGCGCACAAGTGCAAGCCCTTCTGGGGTCCCTACTCCGCCTCCAAGGCGGCGGTCGAGGCTCTGGCGCGCACCTGGGCCGGCGAGACGCAGCGCCTGCCCCTGCGCGTCCTCAGCGTCGATCCGGGCGCCACGCGCACGGCCATGCGGGCGCAAGCCATTCCCGGCGAGGATCCCGCAACCGTGCCACATCCTTCAGAGGTTGCCGCCAAGCTGATGCCGCTGCTCGGCCCCGGCCAGACCGAGACCGGCAAGCTTTTTGTCGTTCGCGAAAACCGGATCGTGGATTACCGCCTGCCGGAGTGAATTTCGTCGTTTCAACAAAAAAGCCGCCGCTGAGGTTTCAGCGGCGGCTTTTTCGTCTGCAGATATCGGCAGGCTATTTCGGTTCGCCCGGCAGGCCATCCTCGACTTCCGCCGGATGGTCCGGATGACCGGGCCAGTTGTTGCCATATTTCTTCTGCCATTTGCGGGCGCCGAACGGCAAGCTCAGCAGATAGCCGACGGCGGTGATTACCATGGTCTCCCAGGTAAAGCTCATCAAGGTCGCGACATAGAGCACGACGAATAGGATGATCGGCAGGACGAGATCGCGGCGCACCCGGTTTTCCGACTTGCCGGACCAGACCGGCAGGCGGCTGACCAGCAGAAAGGCGATCAGCACCGTGTAGGCAGAGGAAATGATGCCGATCAGCCGATCCGGCGCCAGTCCGAGAAGGCCGAGATACATCGGCAGGAGCACCAGCATGGCACCAGCCGGCGCCGGCACGCCGACGAAATATTCCGACTGCCAGGATGCCTTCACCTCCCGCTCCGACATGACGTTGAAGCGGGCGAGGCGCAGGCCCGCGGCAATGACGTAGATCAGCGCGGCGATCCAACCGAGCGAGCGGGCCTGGTCGAGCACGAAGGCATAGAGCACGAGCGCCGGCGCAACGCCGAAATTGACGATATCGGCGAGCGAGTCCATCTGCGCGCCGAATTTCGACGTGGCCTTCATCAACCGCGCAATGCGGCCGTCGATGCCGTCGAGAAAGGCGGCAATCAGCACCATGGCGACGGCAAGCTCGAAGCGGTTTTCGAAGGCGAGCCGCACGCCGGACAGGCCGGCGCAGATCGCCAGGACGGTAATCAGATTGGGAACGATCAGCCGCAGTGGAATTTCCCTCAGCCGCGGGCCGCGCGCCTCGTCATTGGGGCCGTTCGGTTCGAATGACGGAAAAGGCGTTTCCATGACGTGCTCCTCTTGCCTGAATGACGGTCGTCGCATCAGCCGCGACGGCTGATGACCGGACCCTTGGCGGAACCGAATTCGGCGAGCACCGTCTCGCCGGCGATCGCCGTCTGGCCGAGGCTGACACGCGGCTGGGCGCCATCGGGCAGGAAGACATCGAGCCGCGAGCCGAAGCGGATGAGCCCAAAACGTTCGCCGGCCTGCAGCGTGTCGGTCTCGCGCGACCAGCAGATGATGCGGCGGGCGACCAGGCCTGCGATCTGAATGACGCCGATCGTGCCGTGCGACGTCTCGATCGCCAGGCCATTGCGCTCGTTTTCATGGCTTGCCTTGTCGAGTTCGGCATTGACGAACTTGCCGGCCCTGTAGCTGATGCGCCGGATGGTGCCGCGCATGGGCGCACGGTTCACGTGGCAATTGAAGACATTCATGAAGACAGTGATGCGCAGCATCGGCGTCGTTCCGAGCTGAAGCTCTTCCGGAGGCGTCACAAGCGCGATGGAAGACACCCGGCCATCCGCCGGGCTAATGACCAGATCGTCATCGAGCGGGGTCAGGCGTTCGGGATCGCGGAAGAAATAGGCGCACCAGGCGGTCAGCAGGAAGCCGATCCACATCAGCGGTTCCCAGAGAAAGCCGAGAACCAGCGAAACGACAAAGAAGCCGGCGATGAAGCGATAGCCTTCCCTGTGCACAGGGACCAGCGTGTTGCGCACCGTATTGATCAAGCTCATGGACTGTCGTCTCCAGTTTTCTCAAGCCCCAGCCCCTACAGGGAAATGCGGAAGCGGGCAATGCGGGAGCTGGCTGGCGTTGGAGAATGGTGGGTAACATCCCTATTCGCTACTCACTACTCACTTCCCCTTCACAACGCCGTAGCGCCGCGGATTACCACGCCCAGATCGTCGCTCTCGCGCACTTTCTTCAATGTTTCCTCGGCCTGCGTCGCCTCGCGCTGGCGGTTCCACATGGAGGCGTAAAGACCGTCCCGGTCGATAAGTTCCCCATGCGTGCCGCGCTCGGCGATGCCGCCGTCCTTGAGAACGATGATCTCGTCGGCGTGGATGACCGTCGACAGGCGGTGGGCGATGATTAGCGTCGTGCGGTTGCGCGAAACGATATCGAGCGCCGTTTGGATCTCCTGTTCGGTGTGGGTATCGAGCGCCGAGGTCGCCTCGTCGAGGATCAGGATGGGCGGGTTCTTGAGCACGGTACGGGCGATCGCGACACGCTGCTTTTCGCCGCCGGACAATTTCAGGCCACGCTCGCCGACCATGGCGCCGTATCCCTCCGGCAGGCTTTCGATGAACTGGCCGACCTGGGCGATCTCGGCCGCCGCCTCGATCTCGGCTTGCGTCGCCGAGGTCCGGCCATAGCGGATATTGTAGGCGATGGTGTCGTTGAACAGCACCGTATCCTGCGGCACCATGCCGATGACGGCGCGCAGGCTCTTCTGCGTCACGTCGCGCACGTCCTGGCCGTCGATGGTGATCGCACCCTGCTGCACGTCGTAGAACCGGTAGAGCAGCCGCGACAAGGTTGATTTCCCGGCACCTGACGGGCCGACGACGGCCACGGTCTTGCCCGCCGGCACTTCGAAACTGATGCCCTTGAGGATGGGGCGGGCCGGATCATAGGCGAAGTGCACATCCTTGAAGGCGATCGATCCCTTGTCGATCGCCAGATCCTTGGCATCGGGACTGTCGATGACCTCGGCTTGCACTTCGAGCAGGTCGAACATCTGCTCGATATCGGTCAGGCCCTGGCGGATTTCGCGGTAGACGAAGCCGATGAAATTGAGGGGGACGGAAAGCTGCATCAGCATCGCATTGATGAAGACGAAATCGCCGAGCGTCTGTTCTCCACGCTGAACGGCGAGCGCCGACATCACCATCATGATCGCCGTGCCGACGCCGAAGATCAGGCCCTGGCCGAAATTGAGCCAGCCGAGCGACGTCCAGACCTGCGTCGCCGAACGCTCGTATCGAGCCATCGACTGATCGAAGCGCTTGGCTTCCATCTCCTCGTTGCCGAAATATTTGACCGTCTCGAAATTGAGCAGCGAGTCGATCGCCTTGGTATTAGCATCGGTATCACTGTCGTTCATCGCCCGGCGGATCGAGATGCGCCAGTCGCTCGCCTTGATGGTGAACCAGATATAGACAGCGACGGTGACGGCGGTGACGAGCAGATAGCTGAATCCATAGCCCCACCAGAAGATGACGGCCGTCAGCAGGAACTCGATCAGCGTCGGCACCGTGTTCAGAATGGTGAAGCGGACGATCGTTTCGATGCCCTTGGTGCCGCGCTCGATGATCCGCGACAGGCCACCCGTGCGGCGCTCGAGATGGAACCGCAGGGACAATTGATGCATATGGACGAAGGTGCGGTAGGCGAGCTGGCGCACAGCATACTGACCAACGCTGGCAAACAGCGCGTCGCGCAACTGGTTCAGGCCCACCTGCAGCAGCCGCGCCAGATTATAGGCGAGCACCAGCATGACGGCGCCGGTGAAGACCGCGGGCAACAGGCCGACAATATCGGTATGTCCGTTCAGCGCATCGGTAGCCCATTTGAAGAAGTAGGGGACGAGCAGCAGGACGATCTTGGAGATCAGCAACATCACTGTTGCCCAGACGACCCGCATCTTCAGGTCGGCGCGATCGCCCGGCCACATATATGGCCAGAGATTGACGAGCGTGCGAAGCGGATTGCCAGTGTCCGCCGATACCGTCTTGTTTTTCGCTGCCACGTTTTCCCCGCTATCGCTTCAAGCCGCTTCGCAACCTTGCCCGCCAGGGGCAGATGATGCCAAGCGCGTGCCTGTAATATCAATCAAAAGCGGCGCCTTTTCAAAAGACGCCGCTTCGTTTCAGATAGGTCCCGCAACAGCCTGCCGCAATGGAGCAGTGGCCAAAAAGGCGATCAGGGCTGCTTGTTCATGCGCTTGCGATGCAGTTCCTGCGCTTCCGCCTCGGACATGGCTTCGTCCGGCACGCCGAAGACCTGGCCGGGCAGGATGCGATCCGGATTGGTGATCTGGCCCTCATTGGCAAGATAGATCGTCGTATAGCGAACCCCGGCGCCATAGACCCTTCGCGAAATCTGCCACAGCGTATCGCCACGACGGATGATGACCGAGGACTTGCTCTCTCGCAGCGGCGCCTGCTGGACGGTGACCGGTTCGGCTGCGGCCGTGTCGACCGCCGGCGCCGGTGCGGGCTTGCTGTCGGCCGTTGCGGCGGCATTTTGCTCCGCCGTCGTTTCCGGCTGCGCAGGCTCGGTCGCTGCCGATTGCGTTGCCGGGGCCGGCTTTTCCACATCGCCCTGGGCTGCATCGGTTTGCGTCGCAGCCGCATCCTGTGCCGGGGCCGTATCCTGGGCAGGCGCTGCGGCAAGCATGCCGTTGCCATCGGTTCGCGGCATCAGCGCCAGATCGACCGCAGCCTCGATATTGCCGAGCGATGCCGAGACGCTTGCCGCATCCTGCGGCAGCGATTTCAACAGGGCCAGAGCATCGGTCGCGCCCTTGGCGGTCTTTGCCGCCATTTCCTTGACGTTGGCATCGAGATTGGCCGCGACCTTGTAGTCTGCCAGCGACTTCAAGGCGATTTCGGTGGCGGACCGGGCAGCCGCAAGCTCTTCCGCTGTCGGCACCTTGCCATTCTCGAACAGGCCCTTCAGCAGGCCAAGCGCCTTCGTCGCCTCCATTCTGAGGCCATCGAAGCTTCCGCCCTCGAAGGGCACGACCGCCCCTTGCACATTTTCTTCCGCAACAGCTGCGACCTGGTCCCCGACCGGACGATCGAAGGGCACGGCGGCACGCAGTTCGACCTTGCCGTTCGCATCAACCACATCGGCGCGGATCGTATGGCTTCCCACCGACAGATCGATCGTGCCATCGACGACGAAACGCCCCGCCTCGTCGGCCTTCATTTCGCCGACCAGTATGTCATCCGCATAAATCCGCACCAAGCTGCCGGCCTTGGCCTTGCCGGCGACGAAAATCTTTTGACCTTCAATCTCGACGGCCGAAACAGCAACGGCCGGATTGTCGCCGGCTGCAGGCGCGGCCGATCCAGCGTCCGTGGCAGGCGCGGCGGCGGACATATCGGCCGGTGCCTGCGTATTCGCCTGACCTGCCGGATCGACAGCGGCGGTTTCCGGCGAAGCGCCTTCGGCATTGCCGGCGGCCGGCGTCGATTGTTCCGTCGCGTCGGTCGGCTTTGCATCAGCCGTCGGCTTTTGCGCGGCGGCCCCGGAATTTTCGGTCGGCGTGGTGATGATGCGGCTCGCTTCGCCCGGCTTGGAAACCATGGCCAGCAGTTCGCCGCCGCCATCCTTGGGGATCGACACCGTCGCGACCTCCTGCGAGGATTTTGTGGCACCGTTTTCGCCGACACTTCGCAGCGACAACTGATAATCGCCGGCCGGCAGCGGCTTGTCGAAGATCGCGGCGAAATCGCCCGTCGCGCCGACATCCGCGGTTGCGACCACCGTATCGCCATCGACGATTTCCAGCTTGGTATTGGGTTGAGCCCGCCCGGCGATAACGGTCGAACCGTCCGGCTCGACACGCAGGACGTCGAAGCCGGGCACGGTCCAGCCAAGGGTCGGATCGGTACCTTCAGGTGACGAGGCCTGCTGGCCATCGGCCGGCCCGGAGCCGGCTTCCCCTGTCGGGGCGGGCGCGGCCGGCGTTTCCGTCTGGCCGGCGGCGTCGGCCATCGGGCGGGCGCCCTTGGCATCCGCTACGGCATCGGCGGGTTTTGTTTCCTCCTGCGCCGGCTTCTCGGCCGTGACGGTGTTCTCGCTCCCGTCGATATTGGGCAGGACGAAGAAAACCATCAGAAGCGATGCGATTGCCAGGACGATAAGAGCCACCCAGCTGGCCTTGTTCTTCATCATGCACATCTCCAAGCGGGACCGCGCCGCCCGCATCGCCATGATCGCGGAACTCCGGCATCTCTCCCCGGATGCGGCGCCTGTCACTCTCCGTGGGTTCATCCGGCGGAGGCAGCTTGCATCACATCGTCAGTTCAACTCTAAAAATAGCTAACGATTTCCGGCGCTTTCCACAAGCATGCTTGCATGTTCCGAAGCCCGGACACCGTGGTTTCCCGTCATTTTTCTTGACCTGCGCTGCGGTGCAATGTCTGTTTGGACCATGAATGAGAAAAATATCCCGATTCGATCCATCTGCGTCTATTGCGGCTCGCAGCCCGGCAATGATCTGTCCTATATGGAGGCCGGCCGCATACTGGGCAAATCCATCGCCGAGAATCATCTCCGGCTGGTCTATGGTGGCGGCACGAAAGGCATCATGGGTGCCGTGGCCAACGGCGTTCTCTCCCATGGCGGCCGCGTTACCGGCATCATACCAGAATTTCTCGTGGATATGGAGGCCACGCGCCAATCGCTCGGGCAATTGAGCGAATTGATCGTCACGCCGGACATGCATGTGCGCAAGCACAAGATGTTCGAACGCGCCGATGCCTTCGTCACCCTGCCGGGCGGGATCGGCACGCTTGAGGAAATCATCGAGATCATGACCTGGGCCCAGCTTGGCCGCCACCGCAAGCCGATCGTGCTTGCCAATATCGGCGGTTTCTGGGATCCACTGATGGAGCTGATCCGCCACATGGCCGATAGCGGCTTCATCCACACCGCCCATCTCGTCCAGCCGATCGTCATCGACCAGCCGGAAGAAATCGTGCCGGCGCTCATGGCCCATTGGGCCGGCGACGTGGACCGCCGCGGCGAAGCCGAAATCATTTCGAAAATGTGAACGGCGCCGCCGCCTATTCCGCCGGGTTCGGCGCGGCCACGCGCCTGGCGCGGCTTTCGCGGATCATCGAGACGGAATAGATGGCAAGGGCTGCCCAGATCAGCACGAAAGCGATCAGCTTTGATGTTCCGAACGGTTCGTGAAAAACGAAGACCGCGATCACGAAGATCATCGTCGGCGCGATATATTGCATGATGCCGATGGTCGATAGCTTCAACAGCTTGGCGCCGTTGGCATAGATCATCAGCGGCACGGCGGTGACGACGCCGGAGGCGAGCAGCCAACCGAAATTGGCCCAGCCGGTATCGACGAAATGCCCCTGCCCCGTTACCTCCAGATAGACCACGTAGCAAAGCGCGGGAACGCTGAGCAGCAGCACTTCGAGGAAAAATCCCTGGTTGGCGCCGATCGGCAGGGTCTTGCGGAAGAAGGCATAGAGCCCCCAGGACAGGGCCAATCCGATCGAGACCCAGGGCAGGCCGCCATTGTCGAATGCCAGCACGACGACGGCGACGGCGGCAAGGCCGATCGCCACGGTCTGCGCCGGAGTGAGCTTTTCCTTCAGCAGCACGGCACCGAGAAAGACCGAGAACAGCGGATTGATATAATAGCCGAGCGCCGTTTCGATGGCGCGCCCGGCGCCGATCGCCCAGACATAGATGCCCCAGTTGATGGTGATGAGCACGGCGGTCAGCATCGCCATCTTCACCATGCGGGGTGAGCGCAGCGCCGCCTTCACATCGCCGGTTCGCCCCAAAAACAGCAGGACGGCGCCGGCAAGCGGCACCGACCACAGGATTCGGTGGGCAACCACCTCGAAAGCCGGGATATGGGCAACGGCCTTCATGAAGAAGGGCAGGAAACCCCAGAGCAGATAGGCCACGAGCGCGAAGCCGAAGCCGCGCGGCGAATCGCCGCTCGGTGCAGCCGGATCTTGTTTCGCATCAGCCATGGCATGTGATCCTGTCGAGAGTGCAATTTGGCCCCGTTCCTACTCCAAAGACCATTGATCAACCAATTCATTTCGGTGAACCTTGCATGCAATCACGCTGATGGAACGATACCTGAAATTTAACGGGGTGCATTCCCGCCTCCCGCATTCTAGGCTTCGATCAGGCAATGACCGGACAGACGAAGGGACTTTCACATGGCATCCGTTCTCGATCTTCATCCGATAAGCCGCCGCTCGCTTCTGAGCGGAGCGGCCGCGACCTCCGCCCTTATCCTGCTGCACCCTTTCGCGGCGCGCGCCGCCGGCAACCAGGCGCATCTGCGCATCATGGAAACCACCGATATCCACGTCCATGTCTTTCCCTATGATTATTACGGCGACAAGCCGAACGATACGATGGGCCTTGCCCGCACCGCCTCGATCATCGATGCCATCCGCGCCGAGGCCGGAAATTCCATGCTGGTCGACAATGGCGACTTCCTGCAGGGCAATCCGATGGGCGACTACATGGCCTACCAACAGGGCATGAAGGACGGCGAGATCCACCCGGTCATCAAGGCGATGAACGTGCTCGGCTACGAGGCCGGCACGCTGGGCAACCACGAGTTCAACTATGGCCTGGACTATATGTTCAAGGTGCTCGGCGGGGCGAACTTCCCCTATGTCTGCGCCAACCTGACCAAGGGCGAACTGGCGTCCGACCCGAAGGACGATGTCCTTTTCTTCAAGCCTTACACCATTGTGGAGAAGACCATCACCGATGGCTCGGGCGCCGCAAGCGTCCTGAAAATCGGCATTATCGGCTTCGTGCCGCCCCAGATCATGCTCTGGGACGTCAAGAATCTCGAAGGCAAGGCACAGACGCGCGATATCGTCGAGACGGCGAAGGCATGGGTTCCGGTCATGAAGGAGGAAGGTGCCGATATCGTCATCGCGCTCTCCCATTCCGGCATCGATGGCTCGGGCCAGAGCGAGCGCATGGAAAACGCCTCGCTCTATCTGGCCGGCGTGGCGGGCATCGATGCGGTCTTCACCGGCCATCAGCACCTGGTCTTTCCCGGCCCGAAGAGCTTCGACGGTATCGAGGGCGTCGATCCGGTCAAGGGCACGCTGCTCGGCAAACCGGCGGTGATGGCGGGCTTCTGGGGGTCGCATCTCGGGCTGATCGATCTTCTGCTCGAAAAGGACGGCAATCGCTGGAAGGTGGTGGATTTCACCGTCGAGGCCCGGCCGATCTATCATCGCGAGGAGAAAAAGGTGGTGGCCGACGTGGCCGGCCGCGCGGATGTGCTTGCCGCAGCCGATGCGGAGCACCAGGCGACGCTTGCCTATATCCGCACGCCCGTCGGCAAGACATCGGCGCCGCTCTACTCCTATTTCGCGCTGGTGGCCGACGATCCCTCCGTGCAGATCGTCTCCAATGCGCAGACCTGGTACATCAGGGAGATGTTGAAGGACACCGAGTACAAGGACCTTGCGGTTCTTTCCGCGGCGGCTCCCTTCAAGGCCGGCGGGCGCGGCGGCTCGGACTATTACACCGATGTTCCGGCGGGCGATATCGCGATCAAGAATGTCGCCGATCTCTATCTCTATCCGAACACGGTGCAGGCCGTCGTCGTCACCGGAGAACAGGTGAAGAACTGGCTGGAAATGTCGGCCGGCATGTTCAACACCGTCGCGCCCGGCGAAAAGGATGTGCCTCTGCTTGCCACCAGCTTCCCGTCCTATAATTTCGACATCATCGACGGCGTCACCTACCGGATCGACCTGTCGCAGCCTGCCCGATATGACAATGACGGCAAGGTCGTGAACCCGGGCTCCAACCGTATCCGGGATCTCGCCTTCGAAGGAAAGCCTATCGACCCGGTGCAGAAATTCGTGGTCGCCACCAATAATTACCGGGCCGGCGGTGGCGGCAAGTTTCCCGAGATTGCCGCCGACAAGGTGGTCTTCGCCGCCCCCGATACCAACCGCGACGTGATCGTGCGCTACATCATCGAAGAAGGCACGATCAATCCATCGGCCGACGGCAACTGGAGCTTTTCGCCGGTCGAGGGCGCAACCGCGATCTTCGAGAGCGGCCCGAAGGCGCGCGGGCTGATTGCCGATGTGAAGGGCGCGAAGATCGAGGAGGTCGGCGACGGCGCGGATGGATTTGCGAAGTTCCGGCTGGTGTTGTGAGTTCACTATCTTGCCAGATCATAGCGACGATAGAGTGAGACCTCGAACATGCCGACAGACGCCGCACCCGACACTACGCAGCAGCCTGATATTGCAGCAATAGAGCCTTGGCATACGACGTTTAATCAGATGTGGGAACTGTTTTTCAGGCCGGAGATCGAACGCCGAAGGGCCTTTGGGAGAATATCTGGGAACTTTCATCTTTACATCGCACAGGTTCTGTTCCCAGAAAAAGGAGACAACCGCGTCCTTTTGAACGAGGAGGTAAAGGGCGAAGCACTGGTCCGCCCTCGCCGTGAATTTCAAAAAGGTGATCCGGTTTATTCAGACGATCTCGAAACTGTCGAGACATTCGAACTGCCTGATGAATTACTTGATCATGGGCATTTTACTATTGTCCGTTCCGGCGAGGGGTGGGCAATGATTTTCAACTTTATGAGCGGAAGGGCGAAAGCCCGAGATATGTTGGAGTTAGCAAATCAGTTTCTTGAAGTTGCAAAGACAAGCAGTATCTTAGGTCACGCCGGGCCGACGGTGGACAATCTCTTCAGTGCATCAGAACTGATTTGTAAGGCAGAGCTGATCTTGCATAGAAGTCGCGCAGTGAGTTCCAAGACGCATTCAACGATATCTAGCGCAATTAACAACTGGTCACGCCTCGGTAATATAAACGCCGCTTTCGTAGCGCTATTCAACGAGTTAGGTCGCCAGCGTCCCAATGCCCGTTACGGAGATGCAACCAGTCGTCCACCGATGCCCGATGCGGAGAGCTTCGAATTGGTTAGCGTTATGATTGAACGAGGCCTTGAGTCCGTCCAAAAGGCTACAGATCGAGCACGCACGCGTGAAGGCATTGAAGAAAACGGCTGATCTGCTGATCTATCGCGCCTCCGCCTTAGGACCACGGCCTCCGCCCTACTCCGCAGCCAGTCCCGCTTGATCCCGGTTCTTCAGCAGTTTGAAGACGATGGAATCCATCAGGGCCTGGAACGAGGCGTCGATGATATTGTCGGAGACCCCGACCGTCCACCAGCGGGCGCCGGTGCCATCGACGGATTCGATCAGCACGCGGGTGATCGCCTCGGTGCCGCCATTCAGGATACGGACCTTGTAGTCCACCAGTTCGAGATCCTCGATCTCCGACTGGTATTTGCCGAGATCCTTGCGGAGCGCCAGATCGAGCGCATTGACCGGCCCGTGGCCTTCGGCGACCGACATGGTGGCTTCGCCATTGACCCAGACCTTGACCACCGCTTCCGACACCGTTTTCAGCTGGCCATTGGCATCGAACCGGCGTTCGACCATGACCCGAAAGCTTTCCACATGGAAGAAGTCGGGAACCGAGCCCAATATCCGCTGGGCAAGGATGGCGAAGCTGGCATCGGCCCCCTCATAGGCATAGCCGGTCGCCTCCCGCTCCTTGACGATCGAAATCAGCTTGTCGAGCTTCGGGTCATCCTTCGAGACGGCAATACCGCGCCGTTTCAGCGCATTGATGAAATTGGCCTTGCCGCCCTGGTCGGAGACCATGACCTTGCGCAGATTGCCGACGCTTTCGGGCGTCACATGCTCGTAGGTGCGCGGATCCTTCAGCAGCGCCGAGGCATGGATGCCAGCCTTGGTGGCGAAGGCGGAGGCGCCGACATAGGGCATCTGCTGGTCCGGCGAGCGGTTCAGAAGCTCATCGAAGGAATGCGAGAGTGCCGTCAGTTCCTGCAGCCGCTCCGCGTCTATCGAGGTTTCGAAACGGCTTGAATAGGCCTCTTTCAACACCAGGGTGGGGATCAGTGCCACCAAATTGGCATTGCCGCAGCGCTCGCCGATCCCGTTCAAGGTTCCTTGAACCTGGCGCACGCCGGCCTCCACTGCGGCCAGCGAATTCGCGACAGCCTGTCCGGTATCGTTATGGGCGTGGATGCCGAGATGGGCGCCCGGAATGCCATGCGCGATGACGGCGGCGACGATCTCGCGGATTTCGAAGGGCTGCGTTCCACCATTGGTGTCGCACAGCACGATCCAGCGGGCGCCGGCATCGAAGGCCGTCCTTGCGCAGGCGAGTGCGTAGGACGGATTGGCCTTGTAGCCGTCGAAGAAATGCTCGCAGTCGATCATCGCCTCGCGGCCGCTTGCCGTGACGGCCTCGACCGAGGCCCGGATCGATTCCAGATTGTCCTCGTTCGAACAGCCGAGCGCGACACGCACGTGATAGTCCCAGCTCTTGGCAACGAGACAGACCGCATGGCTTTCGGCCTGCAGCACCGCTGCCAGTCCCGGATCGTTCGAGGCTGAGACGCCGGCGCGCTTGGTCATGCCGAAGGCGACGAAACGGGCGGTCTTTGTGCGCTTTTCCTTGAAAAACTCCGTATCTGTGGGATTGGCGCCGGGATAGCCGCCTTCGACATAGTCCATGCCGAAAGCGTCCAGCATCGCGGCGATGGCGATCTTGTCCTCGACGGAAAAATCGACGCCCGGCGTCTGCTGGCCGTCGCGCAGCGTCGTGTCGAAGAGATAGATGCGTTCGCGGGTCTTCGTCATCGCTGTTCCCTCCAAAGGAACGATATATCTTTTCCACAATGCCCCTCACCCTAGCCCTCTCCCCGCGAGCGGGGAGAGGGGACGACCGGTGTTGCGGCAATTCCCTTCTCCCCGTTTACGGGGAGAAGGTGGCCGATAGGCCGGATGAGGGTCAGTTCTGCTCCTATGATTTCCCCGCAAACCGATCCGTCGCGCGGATCAGCCGGTCGAGGATGCCGGGTTCCGAATAGGCGTGGCCGGCCCCCTCGATCAGGTGGAATTCCGCTTCCGGCCAGGCCTGGTGCAGCGCCCAGGCATATTTCGCCGGGCATGGCATGTCGTAGCGGCCGTGAATGATGACACCGGGAATGCCGTGGAGCCTGTGCGCGTCGCGCAGCAATTGCCCCTCCTCCAGCCAGCCGGTATTGACGAAGAAGTGGTTTTCGATCCGCGCGAAAGCGTGCGCATAGTCCTCTTCCTCGAACGGCGTCGATGTCGCCGGCTCCGGCAGAAGCGTGATCGTCTCGCCTTCCCAAAGGCTCCAGGCCTTGGCGGCGGCAATACGCGTCGCCTTGTCGTCGCTGGTCAGGCGGCGATGATAGGCATGCAGCATTTCATGACGCTCGGCCGGCGGGATCGGCGCGATGAAGCGCTCCCATTTGTCCGGGAACATTTCGGAGACGCCGAACTGATAATACCAGTCGAGCTCCGCCTTGGTCAGCGTATAGATGCCGCGCAGCACCAGTTCGGAGACACGCTCGGGATGCTTTTGCGCATAGGCGAGTGCCAGCGTCGAGCCCCAGGAGCCGCCGAAGACCTGCCATTTGTCGACGCCGGCCATCTCGCGCAGCCGCTCGACGTCGGCAACCAGATGCCAGGTGGTGTTGGCCTGAAGCTCGGCATGCGGCGTGGACCTGCCGCAGCCGCGCTGGTCGAACAGGGTCACATCATAAAGCTTCGGATCGAACAGGCGGCGATGACTGGGGGAAATCGTGCCGCCGGGGCCGCCATGCAGGAAGACAACCGGCTTGGCGCCGGGCGTGCCGGATTTTTCCCAGTAAATGACATGACCGTCGCCGACGTCGAGATGGCCGGAGGCATAGGCTTCGATTTCGGGGTAGAGGCTGCGCAAGTCGCCGGTCATAGTTTCAATCCGTGTTCTGGCCAGTGGGCGGTATCGTGGTCGGGATGCTGGAAGGAGATGATCTGTTCCTGCTTGGAATAGAAATCCGGATCGTCATAGGTCGGCTGGTCGAAGATCGTCGTCACCCATGGCAGCCGCGCGGCATAATTGACCTGGATTTGCGGCGCCAGGTCGGACCTGTTGTCAAAGGTGCCGATGGCGATTTCGAGACCGCCCGGATGCAGATAGGCAAGCGGCGTGCCGCAGTTCGCGCAGAAGCCGCGCTTCACATTCACCGAGGACTGGAAATAGCTGGGCGCCGTGCGGGTCCATTCCAGTTCGCTTTCGGGAACCGTCACCAGCGCGGAGAAGAAGCCGCCGAACTGTTTCTGGCACATGCGGCAATGGCAGATCGACGGGCGACCCAGTTCACCCTTTATCCTGAAGCGCACGGCGCCGCACTGGCAGCCGCCGGTTCGAATTCTGTCGGTCATCATCTTTCCTCCGGTGGCCAGGTATCGGTGTCGTGATCGGGATGCTGATAGGAAACGAGGTCGTTGAGAAAGGACGTGGCCCCCTGATCGGCCATCGTCTCCTCGCCCGGCAGTCCCGCCACATGATCGACATAGGAGAGCTTGCCCTCGATGCCCCACTGGATGGTCGGCGCGATCGCGTCCGGCTTGTCGAAGACGGCAATCGCCAGCGCGACGCCATCCGGCGCCTCATAGCTGAGCGGCGTGCCGCAATCGCCGCAGAAGCCGCGCCGGACGGCATTGGACGACTGGAAATATTTGGGCGCGCCGCGCGTCCAGGCCAGATTCGCCTGATGTACGGAAACAAGCGGCGCATAGAAATTGCCGAAGGCCTTCTGGCACATGCGGCAATGGCAGACGGAAGCATCGCCCAGCGCGCCCTCGACGCGAAACCGCACTGCGCCGCACTGGCAGCCGCCGGTGTGGATCGGTTCGCTCATCGCTTCACCTCCCAGATGGTCACCCGCTCGCCGGTCGCGGCGTCCTTGCCGTCCTTCAACTGAATGCCCCGCGCGAGCAGATCATCGCGAATCCGGTCGGCTTCGGCAAAGTTCTTCGCCTTCAGCATTTCCAGCCGCATCTCGACCAGTGCATCGACCGCCGAGGCGACGGCTTCGTCCACTTCGCTCTTGCGCGGCAGGAGCCCCATCAGCGCGGCACTTGCGGCAAAGGCCGGCAGACGCGCCGGATCGGCGTTGGCGGCCAGCGCCAGGGCGTGCAGGGCCTGGACGGCTGCAACCGTATTGAGATCGTCGGCCAGCGCCTCCACGACGGATGCATCCGGCGCTGCACCGTCGGCCTCGGCCACCGGCCATCTGGAAAACAGGCGTTCGGCCTCCTCGAGCCGCTTCACCGAAAAGTCGATCGGCTCGCGATAATGGGTCATCAGCATGGCCAGCCGCAGAACCTCGCCCGGCCATGTGCGGCCGCCGAGCTTCTCGCTGTGCAGCAAATCGTCGATGGTGACGAAATTGCCCTCCGACTTTGACATCTTGCGGCCTTCGACCTGCAGGAAGCCGTTGTGCATCCACAAATTGGCCATGCGCTCCGTGCCATGGGCGCAACGCGACTGGGCGATCTCGTTTTCATGATGCGGGAAGATCAGGTCGAGCCCGCCGCCATGAATGTCGAAGACCTCGCCGAGATAGTGCTGGCTCATGGCCGAGCATTCGATATGCCAGCCGGGACGGCCGAAGATGGAGGCATCCTTGCCATCGACGACAAAGGGGCCTGACCAACCGGGCTGGTCGGCGGCGGAGCCCTTCCACAGCACGAAATCGGACGGGTCCTTCTTGTGCGCCTCGACGGCCACGCGGGCGCCTGCCTGCTGGTCCTCGAGCTTGCGCCTGGAAAGCTGGCCGTAATCGGCCATAGAGCCCGTCGAGAACAGCACTTCCCTGCCCTCGCCGCCGGTCGCCACATAGGCATGGCCGCGATCCAACAATTGCTGGATGATCGCCACCATCCCGGCAATATGTTCGGTGGCCCGCGGCTGGACGGTCGGATCGAGGCAGCCGAGCGCCTTGGCATCCTCGATATATTGCGTCTCGGTCTTTTCGGTCACCAGCCGGATCGCCTGGTTCAGCGGCAGGCCGGGGTGGTCTCGGAGCGCCCGTGCATTGATCTTGTCATCGACATCCGTGATGTTACGCACATAGGTCACGTGACCTTCGCCAAAGACATGGCGCAGCAGGCGGAACAGCGCGTCGAAGACGATCGCCGGGCGGGCATTGCCGATATGGGCAAAATCGTAGACGGTCGGGCCGCAGACATACATGCGGACATTTTCCGGATCGATCGGCACAAAATCCGATTTTGCCCGTGTCAGCGTGTTGTACAGTCTCAATGTCGTCCGAGCGCCCATATCCAATCTCCCATTCCGCAATCACCGAATACGCGCAATCGCCCGGCTGAACCTTCGCGTTGTCATCTTGATTTTTGGGAGACGAAAACGGCCAGGCCAGCGGGAAGGCTAGCGAATAATAATCCGGCAGGTGATGCAGATAACCGTTTTCATGGTGAGACTTATCGCGCTTCGATCGGTTTCGGTCAAGAGGTCAGGCGCGCTCCAGCATCATATGATGAAATACTGGATTATTCGTCATCGTTTTGTCATGATTGCACTTATCTGGGAATGCCGGACGCCAGGGAACACAGGCACTTGCGGGATGCACATTAAAGCCTGTTTCCTGGGGCACAATGGGGAGCGCCGTTTCGTGGAAAACACGGGATGAAGCGTGACCGACGCGGGAACACCAAAGGAGAGTTGAAATGCCTGCACCCAAGACCGACAAGAACAGTCCGCGCCCAGCGGCCGATCTCGTCGAGCAGTATCGCCCGCTCGGCCTGAAGGCCGTCCTTGCCGCGGCTTTGCAGGTCAAGCCAAAGCCCATCAAGAAGGCCGCCCTGCCCAAACAGCCGGCCTGACCTTTCAAAAAAGCGATAGCTGATCTGTCGGCGGCTCCTTCGGTTTCGACGGGCTCGGTTGCAGCCGGGGCTGAACCGGGGTCTGCAGATCAGGACCGGTATTCGCGACCTTGTTCACTTGATCCGATACGGCGATGACCTCGAAGAGGTCTTCGTCCGCAGAGACCATGAGGTCGGCCACATCGCGCGGCTCCTGCGTCCGGCAGTCGAGCCAGCGGGAAAAATCCTCCGGCCCGATCACCACCGGCATGCGATCGTGAATGTCGCCGATCCTTGCATTTGCCTTTGTGGTCAGGATCGCGGCCGTATCGACTTCCGATCCGTCAGCCGACGACCACGTCTCCATCAGGCCGGCAAAGGCGACGATGCCTCCGTTCTTAGGTCGTATCCAGTAGGCCTGCGAGGGCTCTCCGCTTTCCTTTGGGGGGCGATGCCATTCATAGAAGCCGGACGCCGGGATGAGAACGCGCCGGTGGCGCATCGCTGCCTTGAACGAGGCCTTGCCGACCGCCGTTTCGGCGCGTGCATTGATCAGCAGCGGAAAGTCACGGGGATCCTTGACCCAGGATGGCGTCAGCCCCCAACGCACGAGCAATGCCCTTCGCTCCGGCAGATTGCTGCCCGGCCTCTGCCGCTCGCTCGCCAGGACGACCAGGATCGGCTGCGTCGGCGCGATATTGAAGCGCGCCGGAAAATCCTCGGTGTCCAGGAGACCGAAGACCTCCGCCAATTCCTTCGGTGTCGCCGTCAGTGAAAATCGTCCGCACATGGCATTCAGATCGCATTTCGCCTAATATAGGTCAAGATTTTCGGTGTTTGCCAGGTTTGAGGATCATGACGACGTCTCCGCAGCTTGCCTCTTCCGCCATCCTCGAACGGGATGGACGCTATCTCCTGGTGCGGCGCGCCAATCCGCCCTCGATGGATATGTTTGCCTTTCCCGGCGGCCGGGCGGAACTGGGCGAGACACCGGCGCAGACCGCGCTTCGCGAATTTCACGAGGAGACCGGCATCCGGGCGCGCAATCCGCACCTGTTCCAGACCTATGACCTGCCGCCCCGCACCGCCGACGGGACGGGCGCCCGGCATTTCTTTCTTTCCGTTTTCAAGGTCGATGCCGATCCGGATATCGTAGCGGTCGCCGGGGACGATGCGGCCGGCATCGGCTGGTACACGGCGGATGAGATATTTCAACTGCCGATCCCCGACAGCGTGCGCGAATGCGTGGAAAAGCTGGAAGCATTTCGGCCGAGATGACAGTTGTTCGAAAATCCGCTTGCCGCGGCGGTGATTCGAGGCTTGAAAGGGGCATGATCCGTTTTCCTGTCGCGCGCTGGTGGTTTTTGCTCGTCCTTGCGGGCCTGCCCGCTGCCGCCATGGCGCAGGCGGGCGTGGCGAATGGCCCGGCTGCAAATACCGAAAAGCCCGTTCCCTACGATGCGCGGCTGCTCCGGCTGGCCGAAATCACCGGATCGGTCCATTATCTACGCACGTTGTGCAAGGACGATAAAGCCGATGACTGGCGGCGGTCGATGCAGGAACTGCTCGACAAGGAGGCTGGAAGCGAGGCCTTGCGGCGTGCCCGGCTAACGGCGGCCTTCAACCGCGGCTACCGTGCATTCGCCTCGGTTTATATGGCCTGCACGCCGGCTGCGGTCACGGCCGACGGCAAATATCGTGCCGAAGGGGCAACACTTGCCTCGGAAATCGTCGCCCGCTTTGGAAATTAAGCATAAATTAACCTCTTTCTTCAGGAGCCCGTGTCGTTTCGGGAAAAGGCTGCTAAAGTCGTTAAGAGAGTGGTAAGAAGTGGCGCCGTTCGAGTCTGGCGGCGGGTAAAGAGCGTGAAACGGCATGGAACGAATGATGGAACCCAGTCTGAATGACATCGACGACATGATCGTTCATGAGAAGATGCAGGCAGCCCTGGAACACCAGAACGAGGCCTGGGCGGACGGAATGGCCGACGGCATCGAGCCGGAAATCATCGCCGATGCCGCCATTGCGCTGGCCATGCGCGAGACCATCCGCCTCCAGGGCGAAGATGGCGCCGAGGCCATGTTGAATTCGCTGCGCGAGCGCATGCTGGCCGGGGAATTCTCACCGGAACGAACCCTGCAGTAGTTTCGAGGCTGTCATGATAGGCCAGATGTCGGAAAACCGGTCTTTCGCGGTTCGTCTGTGTGCGGTCCTTTTCGCTGCCCTGTCCATCGCATTGATCGCCCCGCTGCAACCGGCCTTCGCGCTTAGCGAGTTGAAACAGATCCCCGGCGACAGCGACCAAGGCGAGACCACCGGCGACACGCCTGAAATCGAGGAACCCGAAGAGGTTGAGCCACTGCAGATTCCGATGCCGGATCCGCTGGTCAACAAGCCCTCGCGGGACACCAAGGACGATTCGCTCGAGGAAGAGCCTGTCGGGCCGGTAGAAGTCCTCACCGATATTTCCAAAATCCCGGCGCCCGTTGCGCGGATGCGTAAGCTGATCGTCGAAGCGGCCGCGTCCGGCGATATCGAGCGGCTGCGCCCTCTGCTCGGAAAAGGCCCGACCCAGACCCAGGTCAGCGGAAACGAGGGCGACCCCATCCAGACGCTGAAGGAACTTTCCGGCGATGAGGAAGGGATCGAAATCCAGGCCATCCTGCTCGACGTTCTCTCCACCGGCTTCGTGCTGGTCGACAAGGGAACGCCGGAGGAAGCCTATGTCTGGCCCTATTTCACGGAAAAGCCGCTGGCAACGCTGACCGCGCCCGAAAAGGTCGATCTTTTCCGGCTGATCACGGCTGGCGACTATGCCGAGATGCTCGAAGCCGGAAACTATAATTTCTACCGTGTCGGCATCACCCCGGATGGACAGTGGAAATTTTTCGTCGCCGGAGACTGAGGCGGGGCAAGGCGCTTGCCGGAGCGGCTACAACATCCTACCTGTTTCATTTCCGCGCGCGCGGACGATATGTGTCGGACGCGCCGGCCGGAAGCCACCACGCTTTGTGAACAGGACACTATCGATGCAGGCCTTCGCCCTTCCCGACCGCGCTCTCGTGACTGTCTGCGGACAGGATGCGCAGAATTTCCTTCAGGCGCTGATCACCACCGATCTTGACCAGTTGGAAGATGGCGAGGCGCGACCGGGCGCGCTCCTGACGCCACAGGGCAAGATCCTGTTCGATTTCATCGTCAGCCGCGACGCGGCCTGTATCCGGCTCGAAACCGGGCTCGACCAGGCCGAGGCCCTGTTGAAGCGGCTGACCATGTACAAGCTGCGGGCGCCGATCTTGCTTGCGCTGACGGCGCCGGCCGTGGTCGGCATCTTGCTTGAGGACGTGCCCGGCGGCTTTCGCGACACGGGCTTTGCCAAGGCCGGCCGCACGGTCTTTCGCGTTTATGCGGATGAAAACATGAATGAAGGCAACGCGGCGGATTACGATAGCCTGCGTATTGCCAGCGGCATTGCCGCCCCGGGTGCCGATTATGCCCTGCAGGATGTGTTTCCGCATGACGTGCTGATGGACAGGAATGGCGGCCTTTCGTTCAAGAAGGGCTGCTATGTCGGGCAGGAAGTGGTCTCGCGCATGCAGCATCGCGGCACGGCGCGCCGCCGCCTCGTTCACGTCGCGGCCGCAAGCCCCCTGCCCACGACAGGCACGCCGCTGACGGTCAAGGGAAAGGTGATCGGTGCGCTCGGCACTGTCATCGGCAGTGCGGGCCTGGCGATCGTGCGGATCGACAAGGCGGGCGAGGCGATTGCCGGAGGCGACGCCATTCTCGCCGGCGAACAGCCGGTCATCCTCGCCCTGCCCGCCTGGAGCGGCCTTGAATTTCCGTCGCAGGCCGACGAGGCGAGCGCCTGATGTCTGCGCGTGCCTGGCAGCGCATGCTCTCGGGGCGCAGGCTGGATCTGCTCGATCCCTCGCCGCTCGATGTCGAACTCTCCGACATCGCCCACGGCCTTGCTCGCGTCGCCCGCTGGAACGGCCAGACCGAGGGCGACCATGCCTTTTCGGTTGCCCAGCACAGCCTGGTCGTCGAGGAAATCTTCCGCCGGCATTATGGCGACGCGCCGGACGAATGCCAGTTGGCGCTTTTGCACGACGCGCCGGAATATGTGATCGGCGACATGATCTCGCCCTTTAAGGCGGTGGTCGGCGGCGGCTACAAGGGGGTGGAAAAACGGCTGGAGACGGCCATCCATCTGCGCTTCGGCCTGCCTTCGTCAATGCCCGCCGATCTCAAGAGCCGGATCAAGAAGGCGGACCAGATCGCCGCCTATTTCGAGGCCACCATCCTGGCGGGGTTTTCGCTTCAGGAAGCCCGGAAATTCTTCGGCCAGCCGCGTGGCATCACCCGCGAGATGATCCCGATCGAGCCGATGCCGGCGATCGAGGCGCAGCGCCGGTTCGCCGAGCGATTCCATGCCATCGAGGCGCGGCGCGCTCATGCAAAGGCGACATCCTGAATGCCCATGCTCATCGTTTCACCCCTGTCGCGCATCGGAGAAATGGCCGTCCGTCATCGCTGCCGGGAAATGGTCAGCCTTCTGGCAAAGAACCAGGCTTTCCACCGCCCTGCCGTCATCGCGGCGGACCGGCACCTGCTGCTCGGCGTCAATGATATCAGCTTTGCCGGCAATGCCGCACTGATCGCGCCGCAGGAGGAGCATGTGCGCGCGATCGTGGATTTTTCCCGCAGCTGGGATCGCACCGCGCCGCTGCTCGTCCATTGCTGGATGGGCGTATCGCGCTCTCCGGCCGCCGCCGCCATCCTCGCCCTTGCCGTCGAGCCGGAGCAGGACGAGATGGATCTGGCGCGGCGCCTGCGGGCAGCCTCCGCCTATGTCACGCCGAACGCGCGGCTGATCGAGATCGGCGATCACCTCCTGTCGCGGGGCGGCAGGCTGATCGCGGCGATCAAGACGATCGGCCGCGGCGCCGAGGCCGATGGGAACGCGCCCTTCCTTTTCTCGCCGCTGCCGGAGCCCGTCACCGATGCAGGTTGACGAGGGAGCGATCGGCCAGAGTCCGACAGACGGCGACCGGACGGATGGGGCGCCGATCGCAGTCGAGATCGGCCTCAATGCCGTCATCGTCGCGGTGGCGAACCGCTCTCCTTGCATCCTTTCGGTGAGCGGAGACGGCGACCGCGACGGCCTGCCGTTCGGCCCTTTCGATCCCGCCAGGCACCGGACCTTCGAAACCAGTCTGAGGGCGAGCGTCGAACAGCAGACGGCGCTTGATCTCGGCTATATCGAGCAGCTCTACACTTTTGGCGACCAGGGCCGTTACCGCACGACCGGAACCGGCAGCCGGCATATGGTCTCCGTCGGCTATCTCGCCCTGACCCGCACCGACGCGGAAAGCGATGCCCGGCTGACCGATGCCGGCGCCCATTGGCGCGACTGGTATAGCTACCTGCCCTGGGAGGACTGGAGGCAGGGGCGTCCGATCGTCATCGACCAGGTCATCCTTCCCGCCTTGCGCCTGTGGGAAACCTCAGCGTCGCAGGAGGAGCGCATGGGACTGCCGCAGCGGCGCACCCGCATGCGCCTTGCCTTCGGTCTCGACGATTTTCCCTGGGACGAGGAGCGCGTGCTTGAGCGATACGAGCTTCTCTACGAAGCCGGGCTGGTTGGCGAAGCCGTCATCGACGGCCGGATGGAGGCAGGCGAGACAGTGCCGGTCGGCCTCACCATGCGCCATGATCACCGTCGCATCGTCGCCACCGCCGTCGCCCGGCTGCGCGGCAAGATCAAATACCGCCCGGTGATCTTCGAACTGATGCCGCCGGAATTCACCCTGACGGACCTGCAGGCGACCGTCGAGGCCATTTCCGGCCGCCATCTGCACAAGCAGAATTTCCGGCGCCTCGTCGAAGGCGCCGAACTGGTCGAACCCACCGGCATGCTGACGACGGCCACCGGCGGCAGGCCGGCCGCCCTCTTCCGTTTCCGCCGCCAGATCCTCGACGAGCGGCCCGCCCCCGGGCTGAAGGTCGGCGGCCGGTAGCTCCATCTGAAACAGGAGGCGAATCGGGCTTACTCGATCACCGCGCAGGCAAGCCTTGCGCCGGCATCGCCGGAAGGCTGGCTGCGGTTGTCGTCGGAATTTTCATGGATCATAAGGGCTCGGCCGCGGATGCCGTTCTTGGCATTGTCAAGCACGACCATGGTGTTGAACACCTGGGCGCGCAAGACGCCGTCGCTGCCGACATATTGATTGGGCATGTCACCCGCATGCGGGCCGTTGGCGGCGAGAAAACCATGCTCGGTCTCGCCGGGGTTGAAATGCTTGCCGGCCGACTCATGGTGATCGGCGGCATCGCATTTGCCGGTCTCGTGGACGTGGAACGCCACCCATTTGCCAGGCGGCAGGCCGGTGACTTCCAGCTCGATCAGGACGCCGGCCTTGGCCGCGGTGAGCGAAGCGCGCCCGGTCTCCTTGCCGTCCTTTCCGATGAAATTGGCAATGGCCGTTTGCGACGATGACTGCGCGATGGCGGGCGTCGCGGCAAGCGACAAGGCAAGCAAGGCGATCATGCGTTCCATGAGACGTTCCTCCGGGAGCTGGAATTTCTCCCTTTGCAACGTGCCATCGAGCCGGGGGTTCCGGATTATTTCAGTTCAGCGATGTTTTGGTCGGGAACCGGTCAGAATATCCGGATGGCCGAAGTGGCGATGATCACCAGCGCAACCGCGATCATCAGGGGGCGCACAGGCAGGCGCTTGACGACCAGGGCACCGATCGGAGCCGCCAGCACGCCGCCAAGCACCAGGCCAGCCGCCGAACCAAGATCGGACCAGCCGAGCGTCATCACGAAGGTCGCCGAGATCGTCAGGGTGACAGCGAATTCGGTAAGGCTGGTGGAGCCGATCACCTTCTTGGGCTCATGGCCACGACCGATCAGCGAGGTTGTGACGATAGGACCCCAGCCGCCGCCACCGGCCGCATCGAGCGCGCCGCCGCCAAAGCCGATGAAGGGTACCGCCCAGTCCTTCACGTCGCGCGGCCAGAGGGGGCCGAGCGCCTTGAACAGAATATAGATGCCGACCAGCACCAGATAGGCGGACACGAAGGGCTCGATGATGTCGCCATCGATCCGGGTGAGGCCAAAGGCGCCGAGCGCCCCGCCAATCATGCCGGCCGGAGCCAGGCGCGCAACGAGGCGCCAGTCGATATTGCGATGATAGGCATGCGAAATGCCGGATGCGGCGGTGGTGAAGATTTCGGCGATATGGGTCATGGCGCTCGCCATTACCGGCGGCATGCCGATGGCAAGCAGGCTGGTGGTGGACAAGAGCCCGAAGGCCATGCCGAGCGCACCATCGACCAGTTGGGCAAAGAAACCGATGACGACGAACATCCAGAAATCTGGCGACACGGGCTGATCCTTCTCGATACAGGCGCCTATTTGCGTCAATTGCCGGCCATTGGTAAAGATGCCGGCACGGCACACGATCCGCAAGGGAGCGAAATCGAAGCGATGCAGACGATTGTTCTCTTCCTTGCCGCCACCCTGCTCACGACATCGCAGGATGGGCCGGCCATTCGCGACTATTTCGAAGGCGGTGCCAGCCAGCCGGCGGTCGCACTTTGCAACCTGATCGACGAGGCGG
Source organism: Rhizobium sp. Root482 (assembly GCF_001426565.1). GTDB lineage: Bacteria > Pseudomonadota > Alphaproteobacteria > Rhizobiales > Rhizobiaceae > Pararhizobium. The sequence continues at coordinate 255,893 of NZ_LMFA01000012.1, forward strand.
TGAACGGGTCTTCCAGGACCTGTCGCTATGATTGCGGGAAGATGCTGAGCATCGATGCGCGCCTGGTCTGCCCGTTCGTGCTGCCGGAATAGTTCGTTCGCGCGCGCCTGCCTTCAGGCGATCACCACGTCCAGGCCGATATCCAGCGTCGGCGCCGCCATGGTGATCTTCGATGTCGAGATATAGTCGACCCCGGTTTCGGCAATGGCGCGGATGGTCTGCAGATTGACATTGCCGGAGGCTTCCAGCCGGGTGCGGCGCAGGTCGCCAGCATAATCCTCTGCCGCCAGCTGGAAATGAGCGGCATTTAGCGAGACCGCCTGGCGCAGGACCTCCGGTCCCATATTGTCGAGCAGGATGACATCCGGACCGGCGACGAGCGCCTCGCGCATCTGCTCCAGCCCATCGACCTCGATCTCGATCTTGACCAGATGGCCGCAATAGGCGCGCGCGGCATGGACGGCGCCGGCAACGCCGCCGGAAACCGCAATGTGGTTGTCCTTGATCAATACGGCATCGTCTAGACCATAGCGATGGTTGGAACCGCCGCCGAGCCGAACCGCATATTTTTCCAGCGCGCGCAGGCCGGGAATGGTCTTTCGCGTGCAGCAGACCTTGGCGCGGGTATGGGCGATTTCGGCGGCAAAAATCGCGGTGTAGCTGGCGACCCCGCTCAGATGCATCAGGAAATTCAGGGCGACGCGCTCGGCCGACAGCAGTCCGCGAGCGGGCCCGGAGATACGGGCAAGCGCAGTTCCGGGCATGACCCTGTCACCGTCTTCCACCAGCGCCTCGAAGCGGATCGCCGGATCGATCAGGCGAAAGGCGGCGCGTGCCAGTTCGAGCCCGGCAATGACGCCCTCCTCGCGGGCATTCATCTCGGCGGTCGCCTTCTTCTCCGCGGCGATCGTGGCATAGGTGGTGATGTCGCCGGCACGGCCGAGATCTTCAAGCAGGGCGGATCGGACCTGTTCCTCCACCATCAGGGCGGGCAGTTCCGGGCGAAGGGTGGTCAGGGTCATGGCGGTTACTTTCGAAATCACGGTTGTTCGGAGACGGACGCGTCTGCGGAACCCCTCCCATCGTCATCCTCGGCCTTGAGCCGAGGATCCATACTCCCGGGCTGTGGATGCTCGGGTCAAGCCCGAGCATGACGGAGTTTGGGGGAGGCCGCAGTTGACTGGCAATATCAGGCTACTTCCATCTCACTGACCTCGGCGACGATCCGGTCGGCTTCCGCGAGCGTCAGGAATGTGCGGCGTTTCCATTCCGGCCGCGTCTCCGGGCAGTCGGAGCGATAGTGGCCGCCACGGCTTTCGGTGCGCCGGAGTGCGCCGGTGGCGATCAGCTTGGCGGTGGTGAGGATATTGCCGAAGCGCAGGCGGGTGTTCTGGCGCTCGAGATTGGCGATGGCGCGGATGGCGCGCACCAGCGTCTCGCGGGAGCGGACGACGCCGACATGATCGCTCATCACATGGCGCAGCGCCGTCAGCGGCGGGCTGTCCTCGAGCGTGACCGGATCGTCGTTTTCGCCGGCATTGTCACCCCAATCGGTGATCTTCGGCTCCGGCAGCATGCCCTTGATGTTCTCGGCGATGCGCGCCGCAAAGACCACGGCTTCGAGCAGCGAGTTGGACGCCAGTCGGTTGGCGCCATGAACGCCGGTCGAGGTGACCTCGCCCGCCGCCCACAAGCCATCGATCGAGGTGCGGCCTTCCGCATCCGTCAGCACGCCACCCATGTGATAATGCACGGCGGGCACGACCGGGATCGGCTGCGTCACGGGATCGATGCCGGCCGCCATGCAGGAGGCATAGACGGTCGGGAAGGCGTCCGGAAAATACGCGCCGACGGCCCTGGTGCAATCGAGGAAGGCGCCGCGTCCGGCCTTGACCTCGGCAAAGACACCACGCGAGACGATGTCGCGCGGCGCAAGTTCGCCGTCCGGGTGAATGTCGAGCATAAAGCGATGGCCGGCCGAATTGACGAGATGGGCGCCGTCGCCGCGCAGGGCTTCGGTTGCGAGCGGCGCCGGATCGCGGCCGATATTGATCGCCGTCGGATGAAACTGAATGAATTCCGGATCGGCGATGATGGCGCCGGCCCGCGCCGCCATGCCAACGCCCTGCCCGCAGGCCTCGGTGGGATTGGTCGTGACGGAGAAAAGATGACCGACGCCGCCCGAGCAGAGCACGACGGCGCGTGCCGGAAAGGCGACGCGCTTCTTCGACTGACCGGCTTCCGGCCGTGCGACGACGCCGGAAATGAAGCGTCCCTGGCGCATGAGTTCCTCGACCACATAGCCTTCGAGAACCCGGATCGAGGGCGTATTGCGCACGGCCGCGATCAGCGCTTCCATGATCGCCTTGCCTGCCATGTCGCCCTTGACGCGGACGATGCGGCGCTCGGAATGGGCAGCCTCGCGCGACAGGAGAAGCTTGCCTTCCAGATCGCGGTCGAAGGGAACGCCGTAAGCCAGGAGATCGTGAATCCGCGCCGGTCCTTCCGCCACCATCAGGCGGGTCAGTTTCTCATCGACGATACCGGCACCGGCCACCAGCGTATCGGCGACATGCTTGTCGACCGTATCGCCCATCCCCATGGCGGCGGCGATGCCCCCTTGCGCCCAGGCCGACGAGGCGCCATGGCCGATCGGGGCCGCGGCCAGCACCGTGACGGGACGCGGGCTGAGTTTCAGCGCGCAGAAAAGCCCGGCAAGCCCGCCGCCGACAATGACGATATCGTCGATGCCGTTGAAGGACTGCGGGCGGAAATGATCGGTCAGCATTCTCTCTCCTCCTTCGGGACTGTCTCCCTCTTCTCCCCAGTGGGGAGAAGAGCCGAGCGCAGCGAGGCGATGAGGGGGTGACGCGGCAAACTCCCGCTTGCTTGGCTCCCCCTCATCCGGCCCTTCGGGCCACCTTCTCCCCGCTGGGAAGAAGAGGTCCGCCACCATTACCGCTCGTCCTGCCCTCTACTGCTTCAAATTCACCATCCGCTCCACCGCAAGCCTTGCCCGTCCGGCGATCGCCGGATCGACCAGCACTTCCTGCGTCATGTAGAGCAGGCTGTCGAGGATCTTCGGCAGGGTGATGCGCTTCATGTGCGGACAGAGATTGCACGGCTTGATGAAATCGACACCCTTGATCTCCGCCTGGATGTTGGAGGCCATCGAACATTCGGTCACGAGGAGAACGCGGGCGGGCCGCTTGTCCTTGACGTAATTGATCATGCCGGAAGTGGAGCCGGCGAAATCGCAGACGGCGATCACGTCCGGATGGCATTCCGGGTGACCGATGATCTCGATGGTGGGGTCGGCTTCCTTGTAGGCCAGCAGTTCAGCCGCAGTGAAGCGCTCATGCACCTCGCAGTGCCCTTTCCAGGTCAGGATCTTCTTTTTCGTCTGCTTGGCGACATTCATCGCTAGATATTCGTCGGGAATGCACAGCACCGTGTCGCTATCCAGGCTCTCGACCACGGCGAGCACGTTGGACGAGGTGCAGCAGATATCGGTTTCGGCCTTCACATCGGCCGAGGTGTTGACATAGGTGACGACCGGCACGCCGGGATAACGTTCCTTCAGCAGCCGCACATCGGCGCCGGTGATCGATTCGGACAGCGAGCAACCAGCCTTTGCATCGGGGATGAGCACGGTCTTGTCCGGATTGAGCAGTTTGGAGGTCTCGGCCATGAAGTGCACGCCGCACTGGACGATGATCTCGGCATCGACGGTGGTGGCATCGCGGGCAAGCTGGAGCGAATCCCCGACGATATCGGCAACACAGTGGAAAATGTCCGGCGTCTGGTAGTTATGGGCGAGGATGACGGCGCCGCGTTCTTTCTTCAGCCGGTTGATGGCGTGCACATAGGGCGCATAGACCGGCCATTCGAAAGCCGGGATGAACGCCTTGACGCGCTCGTAGAGATCGGCGGTCTCGCGGGCGATCTCCGGGGTGAAGGTCAAGTCGGGCCGTTCGAGAATACCGAAACGTTCGGCGGCAGTGGGCAACGCTGAGGCCCCAAGGGCGGCCTGGTTCTGTGCGATCGTCATCGGTTGCTCCTTTCGCCGGTTTGGCGAGCGCCTATTTTGCTCAACATGAGCATAAATAGGCCAAAACAAAACCGGCACTGCCGGTGAGAGAGATTTAGAAAGTTTTGTGACGGTTTACAAGAACGCCCTCCCGCAAATTTCGCGGGAGGGCGAGACGATCAGGCCAGCGCCGGACGGGCGACGGCCCGCTCCTGGATCGGCCAATGAACCACGGCGGCGACGAGGCCAAGCCCGACCCCGAGCCACCAGACCGGATCATAGGAGCCGAAGCGATCGTAGAGATAGCCGCCCATCCAGACACCGAGGAAGGAGCCAACCTGGTGCGACAGAAAAACGATACCGCCGAGCAGGCCGAGATGGCGCGTGCCGAACATGATCGCCACCAGCGCATTTGTGGGCGGCACGGTCGATAGCCACAGAAGCCCCATGACGATGGCGAAGATCACCACCGAGAGCGGCGATTGCGGAAGCAACAGGAAGGCGGCAACGGCGATCGAGCGACCGATATAGATCAGCGACAGGAAATAGGGTTTCGAATATCGCTGGCTGATGGCGCCGGAGGCCAGCGAACCGATGATGTTGAAGAAGCCGATCAGCGCAAGCGCGATCACCGCATAGCGGGCATCGATGCCGATATCGCCGATATAGGCCGGAAAATGCGCGGTGATGAAGGCTACCTGATAACCGCAGACGAAAAAGCCGGAGACGAGCAGCAGATAGCTTTTATGGGCAAGCGCCTCCTTCAAAGCTTCACCGATCGACTGCTTGTAGACCGCTTCCTTCTGGCTCCCGGAAGAGGCATTTCCGCGCAGGGGAATGGCGACCAGCGGCACGATCAGCATCAGAATGCCGAGATAGACGAGGCTGTCCGACCAGCCATAGGCGGAGATCAGCCCTTGGCTCACGGGCGCAAACAGGAACATGCCGGCAGAGCCGGCCGCCGTGCAGATGCCGAACGCCATGGAGCGCTGCTCCGGCGTCACGTTGCGCGCAAAGGCCGACAGAAGAATGCCGAAGGAGCCCGAGCCCACCGCCATGCCGATCAGCACGCCGCCGCCGATATGCAGCCAGATCGGCGCATCGGCATGAGCCATCATGACGAGACCAGCGGCATAGAGAAGCCCGGACATGGTCAGCACCCGCCAGGTGCCGTATTTATCGGCAATGGCGCCGAAGAAGGGCTGACTAAGCCCCCAGCAGAGGTTTTGAAGCGCCATGGCAAGGCCGAAGGTGGTCCGGTCCCAGCCGGTATCGGCCAGCATCGGCAGTTGGAAGAAGCCCATGGCCGAGCGCGGGCCGAAGGTCAGCATGGCGACGATCGAGCCGGCCGTGATGATCAGCCAGGGCAAGCCGGGACTGGCGGTTGATGCGCCTGATGTGGCGGGGGAAACGGCGGACATTGTCGGCTCCGTGTTGTTGGAGCGGCAATCTACGCTCCGGCTCGCGATGAAAAAAGCCAAATATGGTGACGCATGGATCAATTCGATTGATATATGCGATTTTTCTCATCGAACCTTCATCGGCCAGCGTTCCTGCCGCGACGTGACAATCCGAGCCTCATCGCCAAGGGCAATCACTCCTTCCCCGCGCGGCACGGCATTCCAGCCGAAGAGCACGCCGGGCACGCGGCGGTCCGCCGACATGCGCTTCTCGGCCAAGGCCTGAATGGGATTGCCGCCGATGCGCTCGCCGGTCATCTGGTCCTGCGTCGTCATGATGCAGCGGGCGCAGGGCTTGACGAGATCGAAGCCGATGCCGCCGATCTCCAGGCTTTCCCAGAGATCCTCTTCCCAGGGATCGTCACTATCGAGGAGGATATTGGTGCGGAACCGGTCCATGCCGACCGGCTCCTGCCCCTTTTCCACCAGCGTCCGGTTGACATCGACAAGCGAGCCGGTTGTGGTGATCAGCACCGGAAAACCATCCGCGAAACCCACCTGCACCCCCTCGCCGGCCCACTCCGGCGCCGCCATGCGCTTGGCCTCGGCGTCCATGTGGACGAGCCTGACCGGCCGGCCGAGCCAGCCGGAAAGCGTCATGTTGACCGGCTCTGTCGCGAGTGCCGCATCGACGCCGGTCGACCAGATGGTAACGGCCATACGCGATCGCGGATCGAAGGAGGCGGTCAGTTCCTGTCCGTCCATGGAAAGATGGATGCCGTCTTCCGTTTCCCTGGCTTCGACCCTTGCCAGGCTCTGCAGTTCGCGCTGGGTGACACAGTCGCCCTGGGGATCGACCAGCATGAAGCGACGGTCGCCCCGGATGCCGTCGAGCGCCACGGAAACGGAGGTCTGCGCGATGGCACGGCCGCTTTTCAGGGGATGGATATTGAGACCGGTCACCTTCATGTCATTGCTCCCTATCGCCATTTCCCGGCGTTCAGATGATGATTCAAGCACATCGCGAACTGAATCCGGAAAAATCCGCAAATTGTTGTTCTGGCTAGATTTCCTCGATCAGCATGGCGAGCACGGCCTGCAGCCTTGCCTGCCGTTCGCTCCAGCTTCAGCCCGGCTCGCTGGCTTCAGCCGGTCGGTCGAGGGCAGGTTCCGGCCGGGTCTTGCCCGACAGGATCTTCTGGTAGAACAGCCCGATACCGATCAGGACGCCGCCAAGGCCGATGAAAGACAGGGCTCGGAGGAAGCCTTCCAGATTGGCCATGTCGATCAGGAAGACCTTCAGCACCGCGACGAAGACCAGGACGGCCGAGGTGATACGGATGCTCTTCGCATCGAAGCGCGAGCCGAGTGCCAGCAGAAGCACGCCAAGGCCCAGCCAGACGACCGAATAGCTGTAGGTCTCGCCCTGCAGGAACCCTTTCCAGTCGGCGATGTTCTGGCCCTGCCAGATGCGGCGCACCGTCAAGGTCGCCCAGGCGAAGGCAAGGACGGCGCCGGTGACCGCAAGGGCGGTGACATAGGGCACCGGTCGCCGGCCGCGCGCATATCGGGCAAGGCCGGCATAGCCCATGCCCGGCAGGAGGTAGCCGATCAGAAGCAGATCGAAGAACGGAATGGAGCCGAGCGATTCGCCGCTGAAATAGGGATTGAGGCCGATCAGATGGGCACTGAGGATCGACAGCATGGAGAGCACACCGATCAGCATGCTGCCATAGCGGAAGACCGGGCTCGGCGATTTCCTGTCGAGCGTTATCATGATCGCCGAGGCGCCGATGGCCAGCAGCGTATAGATCGACTGCTCGCCGAGGGTCGGCACCGCACTGTCGAGCACGCCGCCATTCATGGCGTGGCGCACGAGGATGGCGACCGTCAAAAGCACGAACAGGCTGGCGAGCGCCTGCAGCAGGTTTCGAAGTCGCAGATCCGGTGAATTGCGAAGTTCGAAGGCCGCCAGGACCAGAAGCAGCGAAGGCACGCCATAGCCGATGAGGAGCGCATTGAAGACCGGCGTCGTCGACAGGTTCCCGGCGCCGACGATGGTCGGTTCCCAGGCGATGCGCGCGAGGACCGCTATCGCGGCACCCACCATCATCCAGGGCAGCGCCGGCCAGGAGCGCAACCTAGTTGCAGCGACATAGGCGGCGCCAAGGAAGGCGATCAGCAGCGTCGTCGCAAGTCCGTCGGTGAGCGCATGCAGGGCGATCAGGAACAGGCCGAACGATCCGGCAACCAGAAAGCTTTGCGGAAGACGAATCGTCTCTTCCGGCTCGCCGCGGCGCGCCATCCATTCGGCAATTGCCAGGAAGACGATGCCGGCAGCGAGCGCGAACAGGCCATGCGGCAGATCGAAGGAAAGATTGCCGGTCATCAGCAGGGACATCGCGGTCAGCGCATTGGCCACGACGGCCATAATCGCGGCCCAGAGGGCAGCGAGCGGCGGATGCGTTTTCAGATGAAGCCGGTTTGCGACTGTCCCGAGTGCGACGAAGATGGAAGATAGCGCCATGCCGGCAAGCATTGCCGTTTTCCCCAACAGGGACGCCAATAAGACAGGCCTCGCGCCTGCCGGATCGATATAGGTCACGAGATCGCTGAGCGCCATCATGCTCCAGAGCCCGAGCACGGCCGCAAAGGCGGAAAGCAGGGCCGGATAGACGGCATGGCTGCGCAATGATCCAAGGGCGGCAAGTGCTGCAATGATGGCGCAGAATTCGGCGACGGGATAATCCGGCAGTGCGGCCAGCGGGCTGAGCATCGCAAGAGCGGTCAGGACGACACTGATGCCGGCGGTAATCGTCACGGCGGCGAAAGGTGGCGCCATCAGCTCTTCCCAGGCGGATGGCGAGGCGGAGGCATCTTCACCGGAAATTTTGACGTCGGGACCAGGCACGCCGGCCGGCCAGACGAGGCCTGTGCCGGCGATCATCAAAAGCATGACCAGGGTCACCGGCAGCGTCTCCGGCGGGATGGCCGAGACGATATAGAGAAGCGCCCAGAGGCAGAGCCCGATATTGGCCATGGAGGGCACGACCACCCAGCGGCGGAAACGTGAGGCCAGCAGCGTCGCGAGCCAGGCAAGGCCGAGAAAGCTAAACAAGCTCCAGGGGCTGGGGCTTTGCGAGGATACCAGGGCCGGCGTCAAGAGAGAGGCAAGCAGGCCCAGCCCGGCCAGCGCCTGACCATGCAGCAGGGAGAGCGCCACGATGGAAAGCGATACCAGCCCCAGGAGCAGGAAGGCACTTGCCGGCCCGATAAAACCGTAAATGCCATGGGCGGCATAGCAGACGCCAAACAGGGTGACGGCACCGGCGGCGGTCAGGATGCCGGGGATCATGGCGTTTCGGAAGGCGTCAGCCACCAGCGGCACGGCCCTGCGGCGGACGAATTCGCCGATAGCGAGCAGCACCAGCCCGAAGACGGCCGCCATGGACAGACGCACTGCCGGGCTCAAAAGCCCCGCCTCGATCGAATATTTGACCATGAAGATGCCGCCGAGCGCCAGCGCAATGCCGCCGACCCAGACGGCCCAACGGGCGCCGAGGCGGCTTTCGAGGCTTTCCCTTGCCGCCGGTGCGACGGTATCTGGCAGGCCGTCGGGTACTAGCGTTGCGCTGACCGGCTCGCCGCGCGAGGCTTTTTCGACAGCCTCCTGGCTGACCGGCGGCCCGCCGAAGATCGCATCGCCTTTGCCGATCTCGGACAATTGCTCGCGCCCGGCATCCGTGCCTTCGTCCGCCTGCGCGTCGCGCGCCACCACGGCAGCGGCAGTTTCGCCCGCAGCATCGCCGGCTATGGAGACACGGGGTTCCCGGTCGGCAATCCGCTTCAGTTCCTCCTTGAGGGCTGCGATCTCGCCATCCAGCCGCTCGGTCGTCTTGCGGCCGTTGAGAAGCGCCGCAAGCGCGATACCGAAGGCAACGAAAGCAATGACTTCGATCATATTTCCCCCTGCGGCGATGACGGCGCGATGCGTCAGACCATACAGGTTTTCAACCGCAGGCCAATCCGGCAACGGATCGGGGCCGCAATCTCTTCACCACTTTATCGCGAAGTTCTCGCAATGGGGATCATGGAGGTGGCACTGTAGCAGTCAAGGACCGTTGACGGCGGAAAACGGCTGCCAACGCGGGGAAAACCATTCCTTCGCGCCCGGCCAGGGCCGAAACGCTGCCTCTGTCGATCCGGGACGGCACGTTCCTCTTGCCGAGGGTCATGCAAGGCAACGCCTGGCAAAATCAATCTCGTTGCCTCGCGCAAGAGCGAGGGTGATGGCACCGCCTGCGTAACAGACGGCGCCATCACTGATTGCCTTTCGCTTACGAAACGGCGCGATGCCTGTTCTCGGAAAGAGGCGGCGCTCCGGCCGAGGAGAGGCAATTTCCAAGCGAATCCAGCGCCTCGCTCCAGCCGTCATAGACATTATCGTCGCCGGAGAAGCCCGGAAAACCGCGAAGATGGAATGTCAGTTCAGTCTGGGGGCCGCGCTGGCCGAGAGTAATGGTGACCACAGGTGCGCCGTCGGAGGGGTCGGCCGGATTCCCCCAGGTGAAAACCAGCCGCTCGGGCTCGGCCACCTCGAGATAAATCCCGGCGGTCGGAAATTCTTGGCCTGTGGATATATTGACCAGCGTGTAGCGGTAGCTGCCGCCCTCGCGCAGATCGGCAAAGATGCTTTCGGCGGGAATGGCGACGCCGCGCGGATGGTGCCAGAGCGCCAGTTGGGCCGGGTCGGTCCAGGCACGCCACACCTGCTCGCGCGGCGCATCCAGCAGGCGCGTCAGGGTAAATTCTGCTTCTCGGTTGATTGTCCGGTCATTCATCTCTTTTCTCCTCCTTCAGGGTGCGCAGATGTTCTTCCAGATTATCGAGGCGATCATTCCAGTCGTGCCGGTGCAGGTCGATCCATCCAGCAACCTCATCGAGGGCATCCGCGCGGACCGCGACTGTGCGCCATTGCGCCCTCGCCGTGCGCTCGATCAACCCTGCCCGTTCGAGCACTTTCAAATGCTGCGAGACGGCCGGCCAGCTGATGGAAAAGGGCGCTGCAAGCTCGCGAACTGTTGTCGTGCCCTTCGAGAGACGCGACAGGATGCTGCGTCTCGTCGGGTCGGCAAGCGCGAAAAAGGTCAAGCTCAGCGGGTCCGTGGCTGCCAATAAACCAAATCCTTAATTAAGTGATTTATTCGACAGTAGATCGAGACGAAGAAACTGTCAAGCGGAGGCGGCCGCTGGTGGAAGCGTTTTCTACGGAGAATGGCTCGGCTGGCGTGTGGTCAGCGCATCAGGTTTTCGATCGGAAAAATCGCGCAGGTTTCGGTGCCATGCGCCAGGAGCTTGCCGTTCCTGTCCTTCAGCGACGCCTCGGAGGTCGCCAGGGTGCGGCCGCGATGAACAACCCTACCCTCGCAGAAGACCTCGCCCATGCCGGGCAGCAGCGGGCGCACCAGATTGACCTTGAATTCCACCGTCGTATAGGCCTCGCCCGGTTTCAGCGTCGTCATCACGGCGGATCCAAGGGCCGAATCCATGATCGTCGCCGCCCAGCCGCCATGCACGGTGCCGAGCGGATTGAGATGTTCGTCCGTCGGCAGGCCGCGGAACACCACCCGTCCCTCCTCGACCTCATCAAGGCCGAACCTCAAGGTCGCGCTCATCGACGGTGCCGGATGGATGCCGGCCATGAGATCGAGCATGGCCTTCAGCCCTCCGTCGCGCGCGAGCGCTGCCAAAGGGACGGTGCCGATGCCCGAGACGGTCATTCCGGGATAGATTTCGACGGTCATTCTTTGGGGATTCCCTGTGGCTGGTCGGCCGCGTCCTTGGGCTTGAGCGCCTTCAGCGCCGCCTGAACAAAACCGTCGCGGGCGGTCGACAGATCGATGCCGCGCGGCTCACAGACATGCCGGTGGAGGAAGAAGGCCGTCATGCGGAAGGCGGCAAGCAGGCTGTCGTAATCGGCAGCGCCGCCTTGCGCGAGAAAGCTCGGCAGGGCCAGCATCCGGTCGGCATAGGGCGCGCCGGCCACACGGCTGACGGCGCGACCCGATTTCGGCGAGACATAGGCGAGGTCGTCGCGCGTCCCGGTCGCCACGCATTCGGCAAGATCGAGCCCGAAGCCGAGATCGTTGAGCACCGCAATCTCGAACCGAACGAAGAGTTCGCCCGCATCGCTGGGATCGTGCAGGTTTTCGAGAATGACGTCGAGCGCCTCGTAGAGATGGGGATGCGGATCGCGTTCCGGCAACAGCCTGAGCAGCGCGCCCATGGCCTGGACGCCGTAGACCGAGGTTGCCGCCTCCATCAGCCGGGCGGCGCGAAGGCGGACAGGCTCCATCTTGAACTCGCCGAGATGCTCGTCCAGCCGCGCGCGCCAGGTCAGTTCCACCTCGTTTCCCGGCTGCAGCACCGGCTGCATCGACCGCGACCGGCCGCCGCGCACCAATCCGAGATGGCGCCCGTGTTCGAACGTCATCACCTCGGCGACGACGGAGGTTTCGCCGTGGCGCCGGACGCCGATGATGATGGCCTTGTCGCTCCATTGCATGGGACAAGCATATAGCCGTGGTGCCGGGCCGCCACAAGTTCGCAGGCTGGCCTGTCGTCCTGGCGCCCTTCCGGACCGACCCTGACAGACCGTCAGGAGCCGGTTTCGCGCATGAATTCGACAAAGACGTTGCGCGCCGGCCAGCTGAGCGGGCCGGTCCTGCAGGGCTCCGCCCTGTCGCGCTGGTCGCAGAACCGGTTGAATGCCCGGATCGTCTGACTGGTCAGCACGCCGTTCAATCGGCCATCGTAGAAACCTGCGCCCTTGAGGCCATCCTGCAGCACGTAGACATAGGCGTTCCCATTGGCACCGGCGAGGCGGCTGACCAGCGTCGCCCGCGCGGCGGGCTGCAGGCTCTCGGCCTTTTGCGCGACGGCCCGGTAATCCTCCACCGAAGACGCCGTGGACGCCTCGATCAGCAGTTCCTCGCCTTCGCGCTCCTCCTGCGGAATCAGGCTCGCAACGCTCGCAAGCGTTGCTTTGGCGAGCCGAATATCGCGGCGGACATCATCGCCCCTCCCCTGCACATAGAGCTGGATGAGCGTGGACGCCGCCTGAGCATCGCCCTTGGCACTCGCCGTCTTCAATATGTCGATGGCGCCGGCGGGGTTCCGGGCGATGCCGGTTCCGTTGAACATGGCATTGGCAAGCGCCGAGGCAATATTGGGGGCATTTTCGGCCTGCCCTCTGGCGATCAGCGCATGCGCCTGTACCTGCTGCGCCTTCGTTCCCGACAGGAGGACGCCAACGGCATTCGCAAGCGCTGTTTCACGCCCCGCGAGATAGGCTTGCTGGTAGAGATCGGCAGCCTTGGCGACGTCGCGCTGGACCAGCTTGCCTTCGCGATAGAGATTGGCGAGCCCCATCATCGCGCCGGCATCGCCGGCCGCCACGCCCTCCCGGTAGAAATCCACCGCCTTGGCCGGATCGAGCCCGAGCGTCTTGCCCTGCCGATGCAGGTCGCCGAGCCTTGCGGCTGCGTCCATCCGGCCGGCCTGCAGCGCACCGGCATAAAGTTCGGCGGATTTGTGCGCGTCCTTCGCCACCAGCTTGCCGTCACGATAGAGAGCGGCAAGGCCGGCCATGGCCCCCGCATCGCCGGCCGCCGCACCCTGTTCGTAGTAGTCGAGCGCCTTGTTCACGTCGAGGCCGGCCTCCTCGCCCTTCAGATAAAGAGCAGCCAGCGAGGATGCCGCCCAGCTGTTTCCGTCGGCAAGGACCTCCTGGTAAAGAGCAACGGCTTTCGGAATATCCTGTCCGACACCGATGCCGTTTGCATAAAGCGCAGCAAGGCCGGCCTTGGCACCGACATCGCCGGCCGCCACACCCTGTTCGTAATAATCGATGGCCTTCGACGGATCGAGGCCGAGGGCTTCGCCCTGGCGATAGAGATCGCCAAGCTTGGACGCCGCCCAGATATAGCCGCCCTCCAGACTTTCTTCGTAGAGCTTGACCGCTTTCGGGATATCCCGCTCCACCGATAGTCCCGCCGCATAGAGACCGGCAAGCCCCGCCTTGGCCGCCGCATCGCCGGTCGCGACGCCCTGCTCGTAATAGCCAAGTGCCCTGGCCGGATCGAGACCGAGCGTCTTGCCCTGCCGATACAGATCACCAAGCCGGGTGGCGGCATCAAGCCGGCCGGCCTGGAGTGCATCCTCGTAGAGCGCGACAGCCTTCTGCACATCCCTCTCGACCAGCTTGCCGTCACGATAGAGGCCGGCAAGGCCCATCATGGCGCCGGCATCGCCGGCCGCCATGCCCTGTTCGTAGTAACCGACCGCCTTTGACGGATCGAGCCCGAGGCCCGCGCCCTGTCGATGGAGATCGCCGAGCTTTGCCGCCGACCAGATCGTGCCGGCAGCGAGGCTTTCTTCATAAAGTGCAACGGCCTTCGGGATATCGCGCTCGACGGTTGCACCGGTCGCATAGAGACCGGCCAGACCCGCCTTGGCACCGGCATCGCCGGCGGCGGCCGCCTGCTCGTAATAGCCAATCGCTCTGGATGGATCGAGGCCGAGGCTTTCGCCCTGGCGGTAGAGATCGCCCAGCCGGGCTGCGGCATCAAGCCGGCCGCCTCGCAGCGCTTGCTCATAGAGCGCGACGGCCTTCTGCACATCCCTTTCAACCAGCTTGCCGTCACGATAGACGCCCGCAAGGCCGATCATGGCGCCGGCATCGCCGGCCGCCACGCCCTGCTCATAATAGCCGCGGGCCTTCGAAGCATCGAGCCCCAGGCTTTCGCCCTGACGATAAAGATCGCCCAGCTTCGTCGCGACCCAGACCTGGCCAGCGGCGAGGCTTTCCTCGTAGAGCGCCACCGCCTTTGGTATATCCCGTTCCACGCCGCTTCCGTTCGCATAAAGCGCGGCCATGCCGGCCTTGGCACCGATATCTCCGCCTGCCAACGCCTGCTGGTAATAGCCGGCAGCCTTCGTCGGATCGAGGCCGAGGGCTTCGCCCTGGTGGTAGAGGTCGCCAAGCATGGTTGCCGCCCAGAGCTGACCTGCGGCAAGGCTTTCCTCATAAAGGGCGATGGCCTTCGGAATATCCCGTTTCACCGACAGACCGGCGGCATAGAGACCGGCCAGGCCCGCCTTGCCGCCGGCATCGCCCGCCGCTATCGCCTGCTCGTAGTAGCCGAGCGCCTTGCCGGGATCGAGGCCGACAGCTGCACCCTGACGATAAAGGTTGCCGAGCCTGGTGGCCGCGTCCGGGCGGTCCGCCTCGATCGCCTGTTCGTAGAGAACAACGGCCGTCTGAACATTCTTTTCAACCAGTTTCCCGTCCCGATGGAGGTCGGCCATCATCATCATGGCGGCGGGATCACCGTTCTCTGCCATCTCGTTGATAGCCGAAACCGCGGCCTGAAGCTCCGCGCCCGGCTTGGCCGCCTTGACGATCGCAACAAACTGCTCGAACGCACTCGGCCCGGCGGCCGGCATGGCTGGCGCTGCCGCCTGTTGCGAGAAGGCAAATGTCGCCCCGGAGGCCGCCAGGGCAACCGCGCCGAAAAGTATGAATTTATAGCGGGACATGGAAAAACCTCCGGAATATAAAATTTCAAACAATGAATTCGTGAAATGAAAAAACGATATTTATAATATGGCGGAAGCGTAAAACAGGCTTCCCGGATATTCTTCCGTCGCGCAAACAACGGCGCGCGCATCCAGGATTGCGTCGCCGTATCACTCCAACGACAATGTCGTTGCACGCTTTCCCCGGCAGCGATTATGGGCAAACATTTTCCATGGCGCAAGCCATAACGCCCCGGCTCAGAGGTGCCGGTTTCGCAGAAACGCCACATAGTCTTCAACCATGCGGCCGATGGTGAACTTCCTCTCGACCAGGGCCCTGGCGCGCGTACCGGCCCGGCGGCACGCCTCGCGATCCATGTAGCGGGACAAGGCATGGAAGAAGGCATCGTCATCGCCTAGAGTAAACAGCGCGCCGTTGACGCCATTCTCGACCATTTCATTGGCGCCGCCGACATCGCTCATGACCATGGGGATGCCACACGCCATGGCTTCGAGCGCGGCGAGAGAGAATGTTTCGGTAAAACTCGGCAAGACCGCCACGTCGGTCAACCGCAGGAAGGGGCGGACATCCGTCTGCTTGCCGGCAAACTCGACATGATCCGTGAGGCCGAGCGTTTCGACCAAGGCCCGGATGTTCCCCCGGGTCGGCCCGTCGCCGACCAGCAGGACCCTGATCTCGTATCCGGCATCCACCAGGCGGCGGGCGACCCGGATCAGGGCGGAATGGTTCTTCTCCGGTCTGAACGCCGCGATCAGCGACAGGACGATGCAGCCCTCGCCAATCCCCGCCGCTTTCCTGGCGGCACAGATGTCTTGCGGCGAGGGAGGAGAAAAATAATCTGTGTCCACGCCGTTGCGGATCGTGGCAGCGGGGCCGTCAAGCCCCTTGGCATGCCAGTAGGCTCTCTGGTTGGCACTGCAGAATATGGTGGTAAAGCCTTTGCTTATCCTGCCCAGAACGGTGAGTTTGAGTTTCTCCGAGAGCCGGTCGAGGATCGTGCTGTGGAAGATGAACACCACCTTGCGGCGGCGGAAATATCGGCTCAGCGTGCCGACGAGGGCCGCCGACTGGTTGACGCAGACGAGCCTGTCGGCGCCAAGAGCGTTTAGCGTGCGCACCGCCCGCCGCCAGCCGAGAATGTCGTGAAAACCGCCGCCACCGACCGAAACAACGCGCAGGCGATCGTCGATCACAAGGCTGGAATCGGCAGCCTGCGCATGGACGACGAGCGTCACGTCGAAGCCGGCCAGTATCAGATCCCGGGCAAGCCCGATCGTATGGATTTCCGCCCCTCCGGTACCCAGCGACCATATGTAGAACACGATCTTCACGCCCGGACCTCCGGAGGTCCGACGATGGCCCGCCCGATCGTCTTCCAGTTCATCGATGAACCGGCCGTGCGCATGGCACCCTGGCTCAGCCTTTCCCATTCCAACGGGTCGGAAAGGATTTTCTCGAGAGCGCCAGCAAAGGCCGCCACGTCGGCGGGCGGCACGGCGATCCCGTTTTGGCCATCGATCACTTCGACGATCGCCCCCACCGCAGCGGTGACGACCGGTCGGCCATTGGCCATGGCGGCGGCGAGCACGCCGCTCTGCGTCGCCTCGTCATAGGGAAGCAGGACCACGACAGCATCCTGCATGGCGCTGATGACATCCTCGGGCGAAGCATAGCCCTCGTTGAACGCCACGAAGGACCGCGTTGCTGCAAAGGCCCGAACGAAGGCGGCTTCCGAACCGTGGCCAACCACCGTCAGCCGAAACCCCTCGAGCTTCTCGGCCAGAAGATCGGCAACCGCATAAAGCGTCGGCAGGCCTTTATATTGCTCCAGCCTGCCGAAGAAGAGTATGTTTCCCGGCAGCGGCGACCGGAATTTTTCGGGCTCCAGGAGCGTGCCGTGATTGATGCAGATCACCGGCTTTTCCGGCGAAACGCTCTTCAAAAGTGCCTTGCGGCAATAGAGACCATGGACGACATAGCCCGTGGCGACCTTGCGCAGCATCCATCGCAAGCTTCGTTTCAGGCGCGAGATGGACGCGTCGGCGCCGGCATGCGGATCGGGATCGTGGACGATGAGGCGCAAGGGCGCGATCAGCCGGCAGGCGAAGGTCACCAATGCCGGCAGTGGCACAAGGGTTTCATGGGCGACGATCAGATCGGGGCGGAAGCGGCGAATGTCCATAAGGATGCGACCCGCCGACAGGATCTTGCCGAATGTCGATCGTCTCTCGTACCAGACGATATTTTCCAGTCGTTGAACCGAGCCAACGACGGACGACGGTGCCTCCCGGACCAGCTTGTCGCGGTCGACGATCATCTGCGCAGGGTGGTCGTCGCCCAGCGCAAGGCACAGCCGGGCGGAATATTCGGCGAAATGAAACGACAGGATCGTTACCCGGGCGGGTTTCGCCGCGGATCGATGCATGCCCTGCTGGCGCCTTCCAATCATCTTCCCGCCGATCAGGATGACTGTCATGAACAGGCTATAGGCAATGGTGCCGAGGAAGAACGCGCCGATCGGCGGCAGATCGAACTCCAAGGCTGCTTGTCGCATCGCGGCGGCGACAAGCCAGGCGGGTACGGCGCCGATGAGATAAAGCGGAGCACGCGGCCAGTATCCATGCACGCTACGGACGGCAACCAGCCTGATGATGTTGACGAAACACAGGGACAGGCAGGTCGCGACCGCGACGCCCTCCGCTCCGCCGGTCGAGGCACCGATGAACACCGCCACCAGCAGGACGCCGCCGCCGGCGGCGGTCAATGCGCTTTCGAGCTTGTGGTGATGCGCCATCGAAAGCGCGTATCCGACAATACCCAGCACGCCGCCAGCCAGATATCCGAAAGCCAGACTGGAGGCGGTCACCGCGCTGACCGTAAAGCCCTCGCCGAAAATCACATGAAGGTCCTGTCCGAAGACGGCAATTCCGCCGAACAGAAACAGGGAAACTGGAATTGCCCGCAGCGAGGCTTCGTCGATGAGATCCTTCAAGCCCATCCTGTCACCCGCCGCTGCGGCCGCCGCGACCTTGGCTCCCAGCCCCTGGCTGACGGCGAGCGTCAGGGATTGCACCGTCTGCGCGACGAAGCTCATCGCCGCATATCGTCCGACATCGCCGACGGAGACGAACAGGCCGAGAACCAACGTATCCGACGATCGCATCAGCCCGTAGAAGAAAATGCTGACCCCGAGCCACAGTGAGGTTTGAAAGAACTGGCGGAGTTCGGTCCGGCGCTCCTGAGGAGGACGCGTATCGGCCCCGCCGGCGATGCGGTTTTCGCTCATCGCATAGCCGAGCCATGTCAATGCGCCCGCGAAGATGGCGGCCGTCAGAACCGCCTGGACATCGCCGTCAAGCACCAGAACCGCGGCCGTCAGCGCCAGGCGCAACAGAGGCTGGAAGAACAGGATCCACAGCATATAGGGTCGCATGTCGCCGATGACCCGCCCCAGCGAGAAGATCAGCATGGCATCGATCAGGAACGGGGCCGACAGGAGCGTGACGACCAGCGCCATTGCGAGGCCCGGCGCCCGATAGGCATCCTCGAGCGCCGCCGCGCCGCCCATGAGCAGTACCAGGACCGTCACGAGGAACACGGCGAAGGCGGCCGTGCGGGCGAACCGCAACAACTGCGCCGGGCTGCGATTTTCCTGCACCGCCACCGACATGAACCGCTGCAGGCCGAGTTCCATGCCTAACGGCGCGATCATCAGGAAAAACTGCGCCGCCGTGCGGCTAAGCGCATAAATGCCGTATTGGTCGGGACCGAGGAAGCGGCCGACGAGGACGTTGAGCGCCATGCCGCACATCATGGTGAACAGCGAACCGGCCGCATAGAGATAAGCCTGCCGCATCCTAAGGGCCGCCCTTGGCCGGGGCCGGGCTACGCGCCGCCGCTGCCCGTTTGAGCGCCATCGCGACAATGACGAGCGCGCAGGCGAACAGGCCATTGTTGGGCCGGAACGGCGAGGTTTCGGTCACGGCATTCAGGACCCACATCGAGAGAATGACGATCCCAAGCATCGCAAAGGACGGGACGCTCGTTTTCAGTTTCCAGAGCGCCGCAAAGCCGGACAGGACAAGGTAGGAGAAGGCGGCGAGGCCAAGGGCACCCAAGGTCAGGTAGAGTTCGAGATATCCGCTATGGGCATCGACGACGGCCAGGCCGAAAGCATCCTGCAGGTGGCTGCCGATCGTGTAAAAATTGCCGAACCCCACGCCGTTGAGCCGGGGGGCGCCTTCATAGGCAAGCAGCCAGTTCCAGACCTGGGTGCGCCCGGTCAAGGTGAGTTCCCGTCCCGCCGCACCCAGGACGACATCGGCAATCTCGGCATAGAATACCAGGCCGAAGGGCATGGTGACGACCAAAAGGATCGACAGGAACATCCTGAGGGAAAGTGACAAGCGGATAAAGAAGAAAACCAGAATGGCGAAGACAAGCTGGATATAGGCCGTTGCTGACCCCGACTTCACCAGGACGGTGACTGAAACCATGAGCAACGCCCCCCTCAGGAGACCGTTGCTGATGATCTCCCGGCGAGAAAGAACCGTCATCGCCAAATGCAGGGAAGCGACCTGCCCGAGAATGTTCTTGTGAATGAAGATACCCCGCCACAGGCCGGCATGAACGCTTTGCTTGAAATCGTCTGCATTGTGCTGGCCAAGGCTCGGGAAGAGCACGGCATTCACCAGCGACAGAACGACCGCGACGCTGACGGTCACATAGATCAGCCGGAGGGTTTCATCGACTGTCCGGCAGGTGATGAGAACGAGGCCAAAAAGCACGCAAATTCCCAGCTCGAAAGTGGCGCGCGCGGTCAGATAGGGCTCGCTCGACCAGGCAACCGAGAAGAACGCGATCAGCAGAAAAGCAAAGAGCGGTGAAAGAGCCTTGATGTCCCCGATCTTCACCTTCTTGAAGAAAACGGCGACGGCAAGCAGGCAGAGCAACATTTTCAGGATCAGAAGATAGGACTTCCCGGCAGCGTCCCCTGAGGAGATTTCGTCCGCGCCCTTGAACAATTGCGGAAAGGGGTTGAAGGTCAGGAACAGCAGCAGCGAGAAGACGGTGTCCATCACCCGCCAGCGTGCCGTCGCCGGGGTCTTGACCGGGATTTTGGCCGGAATCTGGAAGGACTGCAGGTCCGATTGTGTCGCACTGTCGGTCATCGTTTCGGCAGGAACAGGAAATTGTTGTAATATTTCAGTTCCTGACGCTTGAACCGTTTGCCGGGAAAGACACCGAGGTCCGGTTGGTGGACCTGCTTGTCGAAGGCCGAGATCGGCGTCTGTTGGCCATCCTCGAAGAAGAAGCCTTCATATCCCCAACTCTCCATCATCTGCCCCAAGGCTTCGACGGACCCCTTCCTGTGGCGTTCCTCGACTTCCACAAGAACGACCGGGCGGTGTTTTCCGATCGTCGCGCGAGCGCCCGAGAGAACGGCGTGTTCGTGGCCTTCCACGTCGATCTTGATGAATGAAGGTGCCAGATCGAAGGAATCGAGTGTCCTCAAGGGAACCTGCAAGGCGCGCGCCTGGCTGTCGATCTGCTCGAGCGACGCCCAGCCCGGCGCCTCGCCATTGGAGCCGACGGGTATCGAAAGCGTCCCCTCGCCGCCATGGTCCGACAATGCGACGGCTTGGGTTTTCACCCGTGCGGGCAAACGGGAAAGAAAGCGCGCGAACATCGGGTTAGGCTCGAATGCGACGACCTCCGCGAAATGTCGGCTCATATGGTAGGAATAGGTGCCGTTGTTTGCGCCGATATCGACCGCAAGGGCTTTTCCCGATCCGTATCTCTTCAGGAGCCTCAGCTCCCATTCGCCGTCGCGCGTCAGCAACTGGCGAAAATAGTAGAGCCGCATCGCAACGAAAAACCGCAGATCCGCCCATGTTTGCATGTTCTCTATCCCGTCAGATCTTGTGCGCGCGAATATATTTGGGAGCTTCGAATTCCCAGGAGAGTTCCTCGACAATGCGGCGGCGGCCGATGGCGCCTCGCCTTTGCCGCTCGCCCGGATCGGCAAGCAGTTGCATGATCTTGTCGGCAAAATCGACCGTGTCGTTGGGTCTTGCGTAAAGCGAGGCTTCCTGCGCCGTATAGCGCCCTTCGGTGACGTCGAACTGAACGATCGGCTTGCTGAACGCCATATATTCCAGGATCTTGTTCATCGTCGACTTGTCGTTCATCTCGTTGACCCGGTCGGGATTGACGCAGATATCCGAGGTCGACAGGAGCCTGAACAGGATGTCGTCCGGCGCGCGGCCCATGAATTCGACATAGTCCTCGACGCCCAGTTCCTTCGACAGGGCCTGAAGCTTGACAAGGCTCGGTCCGCCGCCCACCAGGGTAAACTGGATATCGCGCCTTCCCAGGGTGAAGACGATATGGTGGACGACTTCCAGAAGGAGATCGATCCCCTCCTGTTCGCCCATGACGCCGACATAACCCACCAGGAAATCGCGGCCCCGCTTCAGTTTCGGGGCCGGCGGCGGAACGATGATGCGCGACAGGTCAGGCCCGCTTCGCACCACGACGATATCGCTTTCGCGTTTGCCGCCGCGCTGCATGGCGATCTTCTTGTAGCTCTCGTTCGTGGAGATAACGACATCGGCCGTCTTGAAGGTCAGCCATTCCATGGCGACCATTACCCGCCACCACAGGTCGCGCCGTCCGAACTTCGCCTCGTACAGTTCCGGGTTGATGTCGTGATGATCGAAAACATACCGCTTGCCGATCAGCTTGAACTGCCATGCGATCAGGAAGATCAGGTCCGGAGGATTGCATCCCTGTATGGTATCGAAGCCGTGGCGGAAGAATATCCTCCAGGCCAGATAGGTCTCCCAGACCAGCGCCGTCGCATATTCCACGAGATAGCCGATCGCGCCGCCGCCGCCCTCGGCCAGCGGATGGCGATAGACATGGATGCCTTCGAGATATTCGTAGCGGGCGAGATGATGCTTGCCCTGCGGGCAGATGACGCTCACCTGCGCGCCTGCCGTCTTGAGGGCGCGTGCTTCCTGCCAGACGCGCCTGTCGAAGGGAACGGGCAGGTTCTCGACGATGATGAGGATCTTGCGTCCGTTCATGCGCATGGGAATGACCGTGAATTGCAAAGTTGCATGCCGTAATTTCTCATTTCAGAGAGCCGATATCGATCACATCGCCGAAGGTGGCGAGATCAAGCAGCTTTGCCGTCGCATTGGTCAGCACGACACGATCATAGACGGTCGTCTCCGCCGTCTGCCTGTCGACCAGCATCCTGCTCAAGGTGGGGATTTGTGTATAGGCATAGCCCAGATTGGCGCCCACCAGCTTGGAGGCATCGATGGCAGGATCGAACACCGAGACGCGGAACCCGGCTTGCAGAAGGCCCCGCGTCAAATCGATGTTCGGGCTTTCCCTGAGATCGTCTGTCAGCGCCTTGAAGGCCAGGCCGACGACAAGGAGCGATGCTCCCGGCGGCAGGCCGCGGCTCACCTGCTCCAGCAGGCGGTATTTATGGGCATCGTTCGAACGCAGCAGCGAATCCACCAGATGCGTATGGGCGCCGCAATCGGCGGCGATATATTGCATCGCCCGCACGTCCTTCGGCAGGCACGAGCCCCCGAAGGCGCCGCCGGGCCGCATATAATAGGACGAAATGTTCAGCTTGGTATCGGACACGAAAATCTCATGGACCTTCGATGCGCTCAGGCCGAGTTGCAGGCAGACCCGGCCGATCTCGTTGGCATAGGCGACCTTGACGGCGTGCCAGGTATTGTCGACGAATTTCGTCAGCTCCGCCTCGCCCAGCGGCACGTAGAATGTCGGGGCCGAGATATTGCGGTTGAGAATGTCCATCCGCGCGCTGGGCTTGCCGTCCGCGGTGCCGATGACAATCTTGGGCGGATCGAAATAATCCTGTACGGCCGAGGATTCCCGAAGGAATTCCGGATTATAGACGAGTTCGATATCCGTCTCGAAGGCGTCGCCCAGTTCCGACGCCAGGATCGGCGCGATCAGGCCCGCCACGGTGCCGGGACGGATCGTCGAGCGATAGACCACCGTCAGCGGTGCCGTTCTCCTGGCCCCGCCGGCAATCGAGACGGCAATCTGGCGGGTCACTTCGGCGATAAAGGTCATATTGTGCGAGCCGTCCGGCGCGCTCGGCGTTCCCACGCAGACGATCGCCATGTCGCAGCGGTCGATATGGTCGCGGATTTCCGTGTGGGCCGATATCAGCCCGGCTTCGAGGCCCTGCGCCAGAAGGACGTCGACACCCGGCTCGGTGATCGGCGAAATACCTTCCCTGATCTGATTGACCTTCTTATCACTGACATCGAAGCCAATGACCTGATGCCCCTCCTTTGCGAGGCAACACATGGCGGTAAACCCGACATAGCCCAAGCCGAAGATCGCAATAATCACGAACTGCCCCTTAATATGTATAAAATATAAATTTTTTCGGCCAAATAAACCGGCCACATTCCCCGCATAACTGCGGATATTTACAATCAATACCAGAGTATCACATCACGCCCTATTTTGCGGATGTGATATATTTATGAGGCTACAAAATTACTTCCAAAACGACATTTCTAATGCAATTGCCGCGTCAAAATTGCGACTGCATGACTGAATAACCAACCGGCAAGTTATGGTCAACGGATAATGACGATCGCGGTTAATCCCTGAACGACTGGGACTGGCCTGTGCTTGCCGACACTGCGATCTATCCCCGCCGCGAGCCGGCCACTCTGTCTATCGGCATTGGCAAATTCCTTCTCCCTCACTATACAGTCGAGTGGTTCTTATGCTTTTGTATTTCCATATTTTACGTATTTCCATTCCGCATTTCCGTCGGCCGGCGTCTTTGGTCGATCCGGCAACCATTTAGAATCCCATAGCATTTTGAAGAGTTCCACATGTCCGCTCGCCCCCTTTCCGTCTTGATCGCCACCCCTCTTGGCGAGGGGGGAATGGGCGGGATCGACCGGATCATGGATGAGGTCAGAAGGCTTGCACTCGAGCATCCACCCGAAGACATGCGCATCTTTTTTGGGACGACGCGAGGGCAGGGAAAGCTCCTTTTCTCACCCTTCCATCTTGCCTGGTTTCTGGCGAGAATGACATTGCTGCGGGCGTGCGGAAACCTCGATGTCCTCCACATCAACCTCTCCAGCCACGGCAGCACGCGGCGCAAGAGAATGGTCGCGGCCTGGGCCCGGCTGTTGGGCATCCCCTATGTCTTGCACCTCCATGGTTCGCGCTACCGGCAATTCTGGAACGACAGTTCGCCTCGCGCAGCAGCAAGGATCGCCGAACTGTTCGCAAAAGCCACGCGCATCGTCGTCCTTGGCAAGGTCTGGGAAAATTTCGTGGCTGAGAAGGTGCCGGACGCTGGCGGCCGCATCGTCGTCATCCCCAATGCGACGCCGACGGCCAGGCACGCACGCCTGGAAGACGAAGACGGACGATTGCGCATCCTGTTTCTCGGCCGGGTCGGCGCACGAAAGGGTGTGCCGCAGCTTCTCGAAGCCCTGTCGATGACGGGCGACCGGCATCGCTGGCACGCGATCATCGCCGGCGACGGCGATCTGGCCGAGGCAGGCCGGGTCATCGAACGCCTTGGCCTGGCGGACCGGGTGACGCTGCCCGGCTGGGTAGGTCCCGAAGAGGTGCACCAGCTGCTGGCCAGCTCGGATGTCCTTGTCCTGCCTTCCTTCGACGAAAACCTGCCGATGTCGGTCATCGAGGGCATGGCCGCCGGCCTGGCGGTTATCGCAACCCCTGTAGGCGCGGTGGAGGATATCATCATCGACGGCGAAACCGGCCTGCTTGTTCCCGTCGGCGACGCCGAGGCGATCGCGGCATCGCTACGGCGCCTGATCGAGCAGCCGGAGACAAGAAGACGCCTCGGGGAAAATGCCCGGCGCCTGCACGCCGAGCGGCTGGAAATCGGTATGTATTTCGACAGCCTCGTCGCCCTCTGGGTGAGCATTGTTCGCAAGCCGGTGTGAACCAATGTCCCTTGCCTGGTATTTCAACCGCCTGAAAGCGATGGGCACCGCCGAAATCCGCCACAGGATCGTCGAGCAGGCCAGGAAGCGCCTGGCCAAAGGCCGGCTGGAGGGCTGGGAGCGCTACCGGGTCACCGCCACCCTCCCCCGACTTGCCGGCCTGTCCGAAAACCTCACCGCGGCACCGGAAAACCTGCGGCGAGACATCGTCGCCGCCAGCGCCGATCTGCTTGCGGGCCATTACCGGGCGCTAGGCGTGACCTGGCCGCAGCGCGCACCCGGCGACCTTTTTCCGCCGAAGATCTGGCGCCTCGACCCCGTTACCGGCCGCCTCTGGCCGGGCGCTGATACCTATTGCTTCGACATCGCCTACCGTCACGAACGCCAGCTTGGCGACATCAAATATGTCTGGGAATTCAACCGCCTGCAGTTCCTGCAGCCGCTGGCGGCGGATGCGGCCCTGACCGGCAACAGGGCGGCGATCGAGGCGATCGAGGCCGCTGTCGAGAGCTGGTATGACGCCAATCCGCCTTTCAGGGGGCTGTGCTGGAATTCCGGCATAGAGCTTGGTCTGCGGGCCATCAGCCTTCTCACCGTGACCAGCCTGTGCGGTCCGATGCTTTCGGAAGCGACGGTCGGCCGAATCTGCGCGATCCTTCATGCTCATATGGTCTGGATGGCGCGCTATCCCTCTCGCTTTTCCTCGGCCAACAATCATCTGGTTGCCGAGACGGCCGGTGAACTGCTGATCGCGCTGGCCATGCCGGATCTGCCTCTATCGGCCAGTCTGGAAGCAAAGGGCCGCGGAATCCTTGCCGAGGAAGCCCAAAAGCAGATCCTCGACGACGGTGCCGGCGCCGAACGGTCGCCGACTTATGGGGCCTTCACAGCCGAGTTCATTCTCCTCTGCAACCAGGTTTCGCGGTCTACAGGACGGCCCCTGCCCGGCGTCGATGCGCGGCTGAAATTGTTCACCCGATATATCGCCTGGCTTTCGGACAGTGACGGACGCGTGCCGGGCATCTGCGACGACGACGAAGGGCGCGTTTTGTCGCTCTGCCGGCATGAACCGGCCTATGCCGCGTCCGTCTGCGCGGCGATCGCCGGTTATCTCGGCGAACCACCGGCCGGTCCGCGGCCGCCGGAAGCCGATCTGCGGGACGCGCTTTTCCGCTCGCCGCAAACCGGCAGCCCGCCGCCCGAGGGAGTAAAAACCTTTGCTGATGGCGGCTACACGGTCATCCGCGAGACCAGGGCCGGCCGGGACCTGGCCGTCATCTTCGACCATGGGCCGCTTGGTTATCTCTCCATCGCCGCGCATGGCCATGCGGATGCGCTCTCGGTTCTCGCTACTGTGGACAACAAGCCGCTGTTTGCCGATCCGGGCACCTATCTCTACCATTCGGGCGGAGAATGGCGGGACTGGTTCCGGGGGACGCGCGCCCACAATACGCTGAACATCGAGGGCGCCGACCAGAGCATCATGTCCGGCGCCTTCAACTGGTCGCACAAGGCCGTGGCGCGCCTGGAAGAGGTTTCCGAAGGCCCGAACTGGTCGGTGACAGCCGCTCATGACGGCTATGAAAGTCGTTTCGACGCCGTTCACCGCCGCAGGATTTTCGCTACGCCAGACGGTTTTGCGATCCACGACAGGCTGGTCGGCGCCGGTTCCCGGACCGCCGAAATCACCTTTCAACTGCCGCCGGATTGCGATGCGCGGCTGGTTGGGGGACAGGTCCTGATCGGGCGCGCCGGAGAGGCAATAGCAACACTGTCCTGGGCACAGCCGGGAAACATTGCGATCCGGAGCGGTGGCGAGATCGGCGATGGCGGCTGGTATTCTCCTGCCTTCGGCCTGAAGGTCGAAGCACCGCGCCTCACCTGGCGCGGTCCCGTTCCCCCCGAGGGCGTGCTCTGCACGGTGACGCTCGCGCCGAAGCCAAACGACATGGTCGAGGCCGGCAACTGACCGCCGGCTCGCCTCGGTTATTTTCGCTTCATCGCCTCGGCAAGAGCCGCGCCGAAGGCACCCTGGGCGGGAACCTGAGGCTTGGCCGGCTGGACCTTCGCCAAGGTCTGGCGCGCCTGATGGGCAGCCTTCGGATCGCTGCGCGTCTCGCGTCCACCTGACTCAGCGGTACCGTCCTTGCGCATGGTCAGGCCGATGCGCTTACGGGGGATATCCACCTCGGTGACGCGCACCTGCACGACGTCGCCAGCCTTGACCACCTCATGCGGATCTTTGACGAAACGATCGGCAAGCTGGGAGACATGCACCAGCCCGTCCTGATGAACCCCGATATCGACGAAGGCGCCGAAGGCGGCGACATTCGTAACGGTGCCCTCCAGCAACATGCCCGGCTTCAAGTCCTTGATATCGTCGATGCCATCGGCAAAGGTCGCGGTCTTGAAGCTCGGGCGCGGATCGCGACCGGGCTTTTCCAGTTCGGCGAGGATATCCCTGACTGTCGGCAGGCCGAAGCGTTCATCAACGAAGCTCTTCGGATCGAGCTGTTTCAGCGCGGCGCTGTCGCCCATGATGGCGCGTAGGTCGCGGCCGCAGGCGGCAATGATCTTCTTTGCGACACCATAGGCTTCCGGATGCACGGAGGAGGCATCGAGCGGCTCCTTGCCGTCGCGGATGCGCAGGAAGCCGGCGCATTGCTCGAAGGTGCGGGCACCAAGACGCGGAACCTTCATCAGTTCCTTGCGGCTAGCGAAAGCCCCCGTTGCATCGCGATGGGCGACGATCGCTTCGGCGGCGGATTTTCCAAGGCCCGAGACGCGCGACAGAAGCGGCGCGGAGGCAGTGTTGAGATCGACGCCGACCGCATTCACGGCATCTTCGACGACGGCATCGAGCGAACGGCCAAGGCGAGCCTGGTCGACATCGTGCTGGTACTGGCCGACGCCGATCGACTTCGGCTCGATCTTCACAAGTTCCGCCAGCGGGTCCTGCAGGCGGCGGGCGATGGAGACGGCACCGCGCAACGAGACGTCGAGCCCCGGAAATTCATCCGCGGCGGCCTGCGAGGCGGAATAAACGGAAGCGCCGGCTTCCGAGACGATCACCTTGGTTGGCTTCGGTCCGGCCGGCAATTGCGTCAGCATGTCGGCAACGAGGCGCTCGGTTTCGCGACTGCCGGTGCCGTTGCCGATGGCGATCAGTTCGATCCCGTGCTTGCGCACCAGGCCTGCGAGTTCGGCCTGCGTGCCGCGAATATCGTTCCTCGGCGGAAAGGGATAGACGGTGGTGGTCTCCAGCAGCTTGCCGGTGCCGTCAATGATAGCGACCTTGACGCCGGTGCGGATGCCGGGATCGAGCCCCATGGTCGGCCTCGAGCCGGCAGGTGCCGCGAGCAGCAGGTCCTTGAGGTTGCGGGCAAAGACATGGATCGCCTCCTCCTCCGCCCTTTCGCGCAGTTCGCGCATGAGGTCGAGGGAGAGCGACATGGACAGTTTCACCCGCCAGGTCCAGCCGATCGCTTCCATCAGCCAGGTATCGGCCGGAAGGGTGCCGATGGCGAAAACCGCGGCGATCATCCGCTCGACGGGCTTGACCGGCGAGGTGTCATCCTTGTCGACGACAATATCGACGGACAGGAATTCCTCGTTCCAGCCGCGCAGCATGGCAAGCGCCCTGTGGCCCGGCACGGTCGCCCAGCGCTCGGAATGGTCGAAATAATCGGAGAATTTGGCGCCCGCCTCCTGCTTGCCCTCCACCACCCGGGACCGCAGAAAAGCCGATTGCCTCATATGGGCGCGCAGCCGACCAAGGAGATCGGCATTCTCTGCGACGCTTTCGGCGATGATGTCGCGCGCGCCGTCGAGCGCGGTCTTGATATCGGGCACTTCGGCGGTGATGAAGGCGGCTGCACGATCCGCCGGCGCGATGCGGCGATCGGCCAATATGGCGTCCGCCAGGGCCTCGAGCCCACGCTCGCGGGCGATCTGCGCCTTGGTGCGCCGCTTGGGCTTGTAGGGCAGATAGATGTCTTCCAGTTCCGCCTTGGTGGTGACGGCGGCGATCTTGCCTTCCAGTTCGCTGGTCAGCTTGTCCTGGCCGCGTATGGATTCGAGAATGGAGAGCCGGCGGGCTTCGAGTTCGCGCAGATAGACCAGGCGCTCGGCAAGAGTGCGAAGCTGCGTGTCGTCCAGTCCGCCCGTCACTTCCTTGCGGTAACGGGCGATGAAGGGAACGGTGGCGCCTTCGTCCAGCAGTTCGATCGCGGCCACCGCCTGCGCGGGCGTCGCGTTGATTTCACGGGCAATCAGGACGGAAATGGATTTGGACGGCAGGGACATGACATTCCGTGGAGTTGGTGATGATTTGCCGGAGCATAGAGCCAGCCGCCGCCAAGGCCAAGTCGAGGCGCCGGCCGCTTGGCCAGCGTCCACAGAAGGATGGCGGCTCAATGCGGCCGGTCAGAACTCCACAGGCTCCAGCGGCGGGCGCGTTTTCTCGAAGGCGCGCAAGGCCGCCTCGCGTTCGGCGATATAGTTGCGGGTATAGGGCACTGCGCCGTCGGCCCGCGACAGCTGGATCTGAAAAATCCGCAGCCTGTCGTAGAGGAATGCTGTTTCGGAGGCCGCCAGATAGAATTCCCACATGCGGAAAAAGCGCTCGTCGTAGAGCCGGATCGCCTCCTCCCGTCGCGCCGTGAAGCGCTCCCGCCAGGCCCGCAGCGTATGGGCATAGTGCATCGGCAGCACCTCGACGTCGCGAACCGCCAGCCCTGCCTTCTCGATCGCGGGCATGACTTCGGACAGAGCCGGCATATAGCCGCCCGGAAAAATATATTTCTCGATCCAGGGATTGGTCGCCCAGGGTTTTTCCGCCTGGCCGATATAGTGCAGCACCATGACGCCGTCCGGCGCCAGCAGATGCGCCATCTTGGCGAAGAAGCCGCGATAATTCGCCATGCCGACATGCTCGAACATGCCGACGGAAACGATCCGGTCGAACCGGCGGTTTTCCATCTTCCGATAGTCCTGCAGTTCGAAGCGAACGCGACCGGAAAGTCCCCGCTTTTCGGCGCGTCCCACCGAAACGCGCAACTGCTCTTCGCTGAGCGTGATGCCGGTCACGTCGACGCCGGAAGATTCGGCCAGATACATGGCCATGCCGCCCCAGCCAGAGCCGACTTCGAGCACCGTCTGCCCCGGCTCCGGCAGGAGCTTCGCGGCAATATGGCGCTTCTTTGCCAGTTGCGCCTCATCGAGCCCGATGCCCGGCGGATCGAAATAGGCGCAGGAATATTGCCAGTCCGGGTCGAGAAACAGATCGAACAGCCTGCCGTCGAGATCATAATGGTGGGCGATATTGTGCCTGTTGCGATTGACCGGCAGATGCGCCCTGATCTGTTGCCCCGCCACATGCAAAAGGGCGGTGGTCACATTGCCGGCCGTCGCGGCCTTTTCCAGGCCATTTGCCTTCATCAGGGCAATCACGTCGAAGATGGTACCCTGTTCGACGACAAGACGTCCCTCGACATACATTTCACCGAATTTCAGGCCCGGATCGAGCAGGATCGCCTTTTCTGCAGCCTCGTCGGCCGTACGAAGCACGACCAGCTCCCCGGTCCCATCGCCGAGCATAGCCTGTTCGCCGGAGGCGAGGATGGCTTTCAAATTGCCTTTTTGAACCAGTTGGCGGAGCATTCCCAGAAAATTGCTCATTTCAACTCCCAGACAGACGTCACGCGGATATGCCGTGCCGCAAAGGAGAAGCGGTCCCAGTCCAGGCGAAAGCAGGCGGACGACCCGAAAACGAGAAAGGAAGCCGGGGCCGAGGGGTGGCCGGGGATATCGCGGGCCGCGATGCGCAAACGCACTGCCCCGGAAACGGTCGCATGGCCGCCCCGGGAAGACGCTGTCCTTCAGGACATGCCCCACACTAATATGGTTTCGTCGCAGCGCAATACCGGCTTCGGACGCGCACGATTATTTGCGCAAAAATCCTGTCGTTGCACAGCGAGAGCACGGAGCCGCCATCAGTCTTTCGCAGCTGGCGGCTACTTCGGAAAATCCAGTCCCATCTCGCGGAAGCGCTCGGGGTCGTCGCCCCAGTTCTCGCGCACCTTGACGAACAGGAACAGGTGAACGGGCTGCTCGAGGATTTCGGAAAGTTCCTTGCGCGAGGCCATGGAGATGGCCTTGATCGCCTCGCCGTTCTTGCCCAGCGCGATCTTCTTCTGGCTGTCGCGCTCGACATAGATCACCTGCTCGATTCGCACCGAGCCGTCCTTGCGCTCTTCCCATTTCTCGGTCTCGACATGGGAAGAATAGGGAAGCTCCTGGTGCAGCCGCAGGAACAGTTTTTCGCGGGTGATCTCGGCAGCGAGCTGGCGCATGGGCAGGTCGGAGATCTGGTCTTCCGGATAGTACCATGGCCCTTCCGGCAGCTTCATGGCGAGATAATCGAGCACGTCATCGCAGCCGGAGCCTGTCAGCGCCGAAATCATGAAGGTGCGCTCGAATTCGACATACTCATTGGCCGCGGTCGCAAGCTTCAGCAGGTCTTCGCGCGACACCTGGTCGATCTTGTTGAGCACCAGCATTTTCGGCTGCTCGACATGCTTGAGCCCTTCGAGAATGGTTTCGGCGTCGCCCTTCAGTCCGCGTTCGCTGTCGATCAGCATCATGATGGCGTCGGCATCCTTGGCCCCGCCCCAGGCGGTCGTCACCATGGCGCGGTCGAGCCGCCGGCGCGGCTTGAAAATGCCGGGCGTATCCATGAAGACGATCTGCGCATTCTTGTGGATCGCGATACCGCGCACGATGGCGCGGGTCGTCTGCACCTTGTGGCTGACGATCGAGACCTTGGCGCCGACCAGCCGGTTGACCAGCGTCGATTTGCCGGCATTGGTGGCGCCGATCAGGGCCACGAAACCCGAGCGGGTCGGGCCTTTTTCGGTTGCCTGCGTGTTTGCGTCTGTTTCGTTCATGATGTCAGTGATTCCGATTGAGCGCCGGCGTCGCTTAGACGCGCAAGGTCGCATGGCCTGTCAAAGATTGCCTGATCTTTCGGGAGGACACTGCCTCCAGACAGATCAAGCCGTCGTCGGTTTCTTCCAGACGCCCTCGCGCTCCAGAATTTTTGTCGCGGCCACCTGTTCGGCGGCGCGCTTGGACCGGTCTATCCCCGTCGCCGGCGCTATGCCGGGTATTTCCACCGTGACGGTGAAGCGCGGATCGTGATCCGGCCCGGAACGGTCGTCGATGCGATAGTTCGGCGTGACGGCAAACCTGGCATGCGCCCATTCCTGCAATTCGGTCTTAGCGTCGCGGCGCGCGCCATCCACCCGGCTTGCCCGCGCCGACCAGTGCTGCTGGATGAAGCCACGTGCCGCTTCGAGCCCGCCGTCGAGATAGATCGCGGCAATGAGGGATTCTACCACATCGGCGCGCACATTCAGCATGTGTTTTCCGGTGAGCTTCTTCACGTCGGCGCCGGTACGGATGAACAGATGCAGCGACAGCGCATCGGCCACCAGCGCACAGCTATCGGCGCTGACCAGCTGGTTCAGGCGAACGGACAGTTCGCCCTCATCCGCCTCCTTGAAGGTCTGGAACAGCAATTCGGCGACGCAGAGCCCGAGCACCCGATCACCGAGGAATTCCAGCCGCTCATAGTTCGAGCCCTTGGCATTGCGGGCGCTGGCATGGGTCAGCGCCCGGTCGAGCCGCTCCTTCTGGACAAAGCTGTAGCCGATCGCCGCTTCCAGCCGCGCCCGGTCCTCCGTGTTCAGCGAACGGCCCTTGCTCATTCGACGCTCTTGAAGAAGCGGTCATAACGCAGATTGGTCGGCCATTTCCAGATTTCGAGGAAGGACGTGTCGTTGCCGAGCGAGAAGAAGATCACGCTGGCACGGCCGACGAGATTCTGAGCGGGCACGAAACCGACGTCGAAACGGCTGTCGGCCGAGTTGTCGCGATTGTCGCCCATCATGAAGTAATGGCCCTCGGGAACGATGAATTCCCGGGTATTGTCGCCGCGCGTATCGGTAAACTGATCGAGCGTGTCATAGGTCACGCCATTGTCCAGCGTTTCGCGGAAAACCGGAATTTCACCGCCGGTATCGTAGCCACCATCGGCACGGAAGACGCCGTCCGGCACGCGCTCGACCGCCTTGTCGTTGACATAGAGGACATTGTCGCGCACCTGCACGCGGTCGCCCGGCAGGCCGATCAGGCGCTTGATATAGTCGATATCCGGGTTCGGCGGAAAGCGGAACACGACGACATCGCCGCGCTCAGGTTCGCTTGCAAAGATGCGCCCGTCGAACAGGTCCGGCGAGAACGGCAGCGAATATTTCGAATAGCCGTAGGCGAACTTGTTGACGAAGATATAGTCGCCGACCAGAAGCGTCGGCATCATCGAGCCCGAGGGAATGGTAAAGGGCTGGAAGAAGACCGTGCGGATCACCACGGCCAGAAGCAGCGCCTGGATGATGACCTTGACGTTTTCCCACAGGCCGTCCTGCTTCTTTTCGATCTTCTCTGCCACGCCACGTCTTCCTTGATCTGGTCCTGGTGCCCTTCCGGGCGCCGAGCGAATGTCTTCGCGCCGCAAAGGGCGCCGGCTTTTCACATGCCCTGGGCTTGTCTCACCCGGACATGCTCTAAACGCTTCCTCAATCTTGAGCAACCGGCAGTGCCTCGATTATGACAAAGGCCTGCGCCAGGGGAAAATCATCGGTAATGGTCAGGTGAACGACGCCCCGATGGCCCGCCGGCAGCATCTCCGCCAGGCGCTCTGCCGCACCGCCGGTCAGATGCATGGTCGGCTTGCCGCCCGGCAGGTTGACCACGCCCATATCCTTCCAGAAGACACCCTGCGCCATGCCGGTGCCGAGCGCCTTGGAACAAGCCTCCTTGGCGGCAAATCGCTTGGCATAGGATTCGGCGCGGTTCTTCCGGCCTTCCGACTTGCGGATTTCGATCTCGGTGAAACAGCGATTGGAAAAGCGTTCTCCGAAGCGCGCGAGCGAGCTTTCGATACGCCTGATGTCGATCAGGTCACTGCCGATGCCGATAATCATCGAGACACAAAACTCCATTCAAATGCAAACACGCCTGGCGAAACAAGAGCAAAGAGGCGCTTGCCTGCCAAGTTACAAATTCGTCAGGTTCAGGTGGCATCGGCTGGGCCGGCCGTGCTGGCCTGGACGTGGCGTGAACGACGGGAACGGCGACGGGCCTGATAGAGACTGGCGGCATGGAAAGCCGCGACGTAAAAGATGAGGGCGCTGGCGGCTGCAAGTGGCACGGTTCCAATCAACATCGGCTTCAGGACCGGTCCCCACAGATGCGACAGATCAAGCTCACCGAGCATGTGAAGGATATCCCGGCCCGACAGGGCACCGTGGCCGCCCGCCCCGGAAAGAGCCGTGCCGACCTCATAGACGGCGGCGAAAATCACCGGAATGGTCACCGGATTGGCAAGCGCGGTCGATAGGCCGGCAGCAAGCAGGTTTCCCGAAAAGGCATAGGCCAGCGCCAGCGCGATGAGGATATGAAAGCCGATGAACGGCGTGGCCGAAGCGGCCGCACCCGCCGCAACCCCGACAGCAATGGAATGAGGCGACGACGACAGACGGATGACGCGCATCGACAGATAGCGCAGGCCTCGCGAAAAGCCCTTTCGCGGCCACAGGAACTCGCGGATTCGCCCCAGCCGGGTCGCCGGCCTCTTGCGTCTGAACAACATAATGCCGTGATAGACGATCCGCCCATGGCTATTCAATGTCTATTCAGTGGCACGATCGGAAAAATCGGCGTCCAGGCACCGGCCGAATGCCGGACCGGCGGTTCTGAGCTTTCAGCGTCCCATGCAGCTTTTGCAGGGGTCCCGGCGGCCTGCGAAACAGGCAGCCGGACGGGCATATGTCAGAAGGAGTTGCGGAACAGGCCGCGGTCGATCTGGCGCTGACGGTACTCCAGGTCGATCCTGTCGACGGAACCGTTGAGATAACGCAATTCGCGGTCTTGGGCAGTCGGTACGCGCAGGGCGTTGGTGATCTTTTTCAATTGCTTGAACATGGCAAACCTCGTTGTTTACCTCCCGACAAGAAGATAGGCGCGGCAGCCGTTTTCCACCAGACACGCAAAAGGACAGCAGCCATGCGCAAGCTGCATGGCCTGCCCGTTCCGACACTGGAGAATGCCTCTTTGATGGGCAACTGCCTCGGATACAGTGCGAACAGCTGCGTTACGCCATCATCCAAGGTGCGAACTATTCGAATACGCGCTTGATCGTGGAAACGCTCGGCAGATCCCTGATCTGGGTGATCAGATGATTGAGCTGGCGCAGATCCCAGACTTCGAGTTCAAGCTGGAATTCGCTGAAATCGGCGGCGACCGGCCCCATCGACAGGCTGCGGATATTGATATCGCTGGTGGCGATCGCCTGGGCGATCTCCGCAAGCGTACCCGGCTCGTTCAGGGCATTGATCTGTATGCGCGCCATGAAGCGCGTATTGTTCGCCTCGTCGAGATCCCAGCGCACATCGATCCAGCGTTCCGATTCCTCGTCGAACTTCTGCAGGCTCGGCGACTGGATCGGATAGATGGTGATGCCCTTGTCCTTTTCCATGATGCCGACGATGCGGTCTCCCGGTACGGCACCCGAAGGGCTGAAATTGACCTGAGCATTGCCCGACAGGCCACGGATCGGCAGCGCCTCCGGCCCCTCCCCCTCCGGCGCGTCGAACATGTCCTTCGAGCGACCCGGCAGCTTGAACACCATGCCGGCGGCGCTGCGCATATTGAACCAGCCCTCGTCGGTATTGGGCTTCACGGTGACGCGCTCGTCCTGGTGGTCCGGATAGACCGCCCGCATCACGTCGAGCGACGAGAGCTCGCCACGACCGACGGCGGCAATAGCATCCTCGACCTCCTTCTGGCCGAGACGGTGGAGGACCGGCTTCATCGCCTCGCGGCTGAAGGCTTTGCCAGCGCGCTCGAACGTGCGCTCCAGTATTCGGTAGCCGAGGCCGGAATATTGCTTGCGCACGGCGGCGCGCGTCGCCCGCCGGATGGCGGCGCGGGCCTTGCCGGTGACAACGATCTCCTCCCAGGCGGGCGGCGGCACCTGTATGCCCGATCGGACGATCTCGACCTCGTCGCCGTTGTTCAGCCGCGTGACCAGCGGCATGATGCGGCCGTTGATCTTCGCGCCGACGCAGGTATCACCGATATTGGTGTGCACCGCATAGGCGAAGTCGATCGGCGTGGCGCCCCGCGGCAAGGCAATGAGCTGGCCCTTCGGGGTAAAGCAGAAAACCTGATCCTGGAAAAGTTCGAGCTTGGTGTGCTCGAGGAATTCTTCCGGGTTGTCCCCCTCGGCTAGCGATTCGATCGTCCGGCGCAGCCAGGAATAGGCGTTGGATTTCGGCGACAGCTTGATCTCGCCGGCGGGTTCCACGCTGTCCTTGTAGAGCGTATGGGCGGCAATGCCGTATTCGGCGATCTCGTGCATCAGCCGGGTGCGGATCTGCAACTCGATGCGCTGGCGGGAGGGGCCGACGATCGTCGTGTGGATCGACTGGTAATCGTTCTGCTTGGGCGTCGAAATATAGTCCTTAAACCGTCCGGGAACGACGCGCCAGCGGGTATGGACGATGCCGAGCGCCCGATAGCAATCGGGAATATCCGCAACGACGATGCGAAAACCCCAGACATCGGAGAGCTGTTCGAAGGACAGCGACTTCGATTGCATCTTCCTGAAGATGGAATAGGGCTTTTTCTGCCGGCCCTTGACGAGCGTGCCGGTCAAGCCCTTGGCAAGGATGAGTTCGCCCAGTTCGTCCTCGATCTTCTTGATCA
The DNA here is from genome assembly GCF_001426565.1 of Rhizobium sp. Root482. Taxonomy (GTDB): domain Bacteria; phylum Pseudomonadota; class Alphaproteobacteria; order Rhizobiales; family Rhizobiaceae; genus Pararhizobium. Next base: position 292,757 of record NZ_LMFA01000012.1, read on the forward strand.
GGCCTTCATTGCGGGTCGACAATTCGTTCAGGCGGCGGGTGACGGTATCGAAGGCTTCGGGATTGATATGGCGGAAGGAGAGATTTTCCAGCTCCTCGCGCATGTCCTGCATGCCCATGCGGCCGGCCAGCGGCGCATAGATATCCATCGTCTCTTCGGAAATCCGGGCCCGCTTTTCCGCCGACATGTGATCGAGCGTGCGCATATTGTGCAGCCGGTCGGCAAGCTTGACCAGGAGCACGCGCACATCGTCGGAGATGGCCAGCAGCAGCTTGCGCAGGTTTTCCGCCTGCTTGGCCTTCTTGGTGACGAGATCGAGCTTCTTGATCTTCGTCAGGCCCTCCACCAGGGCGCCGATATCCTCGCCGAACAGATCGTCGATTTCCGCCCGGGTCGCCGTCGTGTCCTCGATCGTATCGTGGAGCAGCGCCACCGCGATCGTCGATTCATCGAGATGCATTTCGGTAAGGATGGCGGCCACTTCGAGAGGATGGGAAATGTAGGGGTCGCCGCTTGCCCGTTTCTGCTGGCCATGCTTCTGCATGGCGTAAACATAGGCCTTGTTCAGAAGCGCCTCGTTCACATCGGGCTTGTATTTTTGAACGCGCTCAACGAGCTCGTATTGGCGCATCATCCGTGAGCGACTCCAGGAAATCCGGAATGAAAAAGTGCGCCAATCATAGGAGTGGCGCACCGCTTTGCCTATGCCGACATCTCCCGCATCCGGGAGAAAGACGGCACCGCGTCAGAACGTCGCATCCGGGACGTTAGCCGGATGCGGGCCGTTTCAGTAATCGTCGCTTTTTTCCGGCGGAACAAGGCCTTCGATACCGGCCAAGAGTTCCTCTTCCGACATGCGATCGAAGGTGACCACTTCCGGCTGGTCGTCGTCGCCCGACTGTTCCGCGAAAACCGCAGCCGCGTCGTTGGCGATCAGCGAGGACGGATCGGGTTCCGGCTCGTCGATTTCGACATGCTTCTGCAGGGAATGGATCAGGTCTTCCTTGAGGTCGCCCGGCGACAGGGTTTCGTCGGCGATCTCGCGCAGGGCGACGACCGGGTTCTTGTCATTGTCGCGATCGATGGTGATCGACGCACCCTGGGAGATCAGCCGGGCGCGGTGGCTTGCCAGAAGCACGAGTTCGAAACGGTTATCGACCTTGTCGATGCAGTCTTCAACGGTGACGCGAGCCATTGCCTGTCCTTTGGATCTCAAGAGCGCAGCCCTGATCGCAGATGCCCTGAAACGACCCGGCGCTGGCGCTGATTAACAAAATCGGACCCCGTCCAGCCGTCGGCCTGACGGTCTACGTGGCTCCGATTTCAGGAATTAACCTGCCCGATACAAGCAAACCTGAACAAATTCAAGTTTTTCTTCATCCAGGGTCGAAGTTATCCGCTGGCAGCGCATGTCTTTGGTCAGCGAAGACAACCAGGCAGGCATCGAACGACCGGTCGTGCGGCTTCGGCATCCATAATCAAGAACGACACGTTATCCGTTCGAAATCATCCTTAACGAAAAAATCGACACTGGAGTAAGCTGTGCTGGCCTGATGCAAAAAAAATCCTAAATAAAGGCAATCCTAACTTAATTTCCGCAAAGAACTGCGAGATGTAGCCTTTTCGTCCAGAATTTTCTTGGACTAAAGCCAGTATGGACCTACAAGGCTCCATTGTATATGATGAAAGCTTAATGTACGCGAATTCTTTCTTCCTCGCCGCAATACGCTCGCGGAGGTTGAAAAAAATCATACGCATTGAGATAAACCAAAGGAAATACGATGTTCGATCCACGCGAAAAAATCGCGCTCTTTATCGACGGCGCCAATTTATACGCCGCTTCGAAAAGCCTGGGTTTCGACATTGACTATCGCAAGCTGCTCAAGGCTTTCCAGAAGCGCGGCTATCTGCTGCGCGCCTATTATTACACCGCGCTGATCGAGGACCAGGAATATTCCTCCATCCGTCCATTGATCGACTGGCTGGATTACAACGGCTACAAGGTTGTGACGAAGCCCGCCAAGGAATTCACCGATTCCCTCGGGCGGCGCAAGATCAAGGGCAATATGGACATCGAGCTGGCCATCGATGCGATGGAACAGTCGGAAACCGTCGATCATCTGGTGATCTTTTCCGGCGACGGCGACTTCACCACGCTGGTGGAAGCCCTGCAGCGCAAGGGGCGCAAGGTATCGGTGGTGTCCACCATGGCGACCCAGCCGCCGATGATCGCCGACGATCTTCGCCGCCAGGCGGATCATTTCATCGAACTGGTGAGCCTGAAGGCAGAAGTGGGCCGCGATCCCTCCGAGCGGCCGGCCCGGGCCAGCGAACCGGTTGCGGACGACGCCGAGGAATGAAAACGACGGGGGCCGGCCGAGAGGTCTGCCCCAACGCCGGAGAGACCCTCCCGCTTTAGTGGTGGTCCTTCATGATCCGGCTTTTCTGCCGGTTCCAGTCCCGTTCCTTTTCGCTTTCGCGCTTGTCGTGCAGCTTCTTGCCCTTACCCAATGCCAATTCCAGCTTCGCCCTGCCCTGATCGTTGAAGTAGATCTTGAGCGGGATCAGCGTCATGCCGTCACGATTGATGGCGCTTTGCAACCGATGGGCCTCGCGCTTCGACAGAAGCAGCTTGCGCCGGCGACGCGGCTCGTGGTTGAAGCGATTGGCCTGCAGATATTCCGGCAGATAGGAATTGATCAGCCACATCTCCCCGCCCTCGTCGGTGGCATAGGATTCGGCGATATTGGCCTTGCCTTCGCGCAGCGACTTGACCTCGGTGCCGGTGAGAACCAGACCGGCCTCATAGGTATCGATGATCTCGTAATTGAAGCGGGCCTTACGGTTCTCCGCGACGATTTTATTGACCACGCGCTGGCTGCCTTTGGGTGCCATCAGTTCATCAGCCCCGCATGGCGCAGCGCCGCGTCGATCGCCGCCTCCGTTGCCGGCTCGAGCGTCGACAGCAGGGGAGAACGCACCGTGCGGCTCATCTGGCGCAACCTGTTGAGTGCATATTTGGCGCCGCAAAGGCCGGGCTCCATGAAGATCGCCCGGTGCAGCGGCATCAGTTTGTCCTGATACTCCAGCGCCTTGGCATAATTGCCGGCGAGCGTCGCCTCCTGGAATTCGGCGCAGAGGCGCGGCGCCACGTTGGCCGTCACGGAAATGCACCCTACCCCGCCATGGGCGTTGAAGCCGAGCGCCGTCGCATCCTCGCCCGATAGCTGGACGAAGCCGGGGCCGCAGGCCAGGCGCTGCTCGGAGACGCGCTCGATCTTGCCGGTCGCATCCTTGACGCCGATGATCGACGGATGTGCCTTGTGCAGCGCCGCCATGGTCTCGACGCTCATATCGACAACCGAGCGGCCGGGAATATTATAGACCACGATCGGCAGCCGGATGCTTTCGGCAATGGCGGCATAATGGGCGAAAAGCCCCTTCTGGGTCGGCTTGTTGTAATAAGGCGTCACCACCAGGACGGCATCTGCACCGGCCTTTTCTGCATGCTGGGCAAGCTCGATCGCCTCGATCGTATTGTTGGAGCCGGCGCCGGCAATGACGGGCACGCGCCTGGCCGCCGTTTCGATGCACAATTCGACGACGCGTTTATGTTCGGCATGCGACAGGGTGGGCGATTCACCGGTGGTGCCGACCGGCACCAGGCCGTGACTGCCTTCGGCGATCTGCCATTCGACATGCGCGGCAAAGGCATCCGTATCCACCGCGCCCGATGCGGTGAACGGTGTGACGAGAGCGGGGAAGGATCCCTTGAACATGCACGACTCCTGACGGCCGGAACGTGAAACCAGCCCATGCTTTGGCCGTATTTCGTGGTTAGAAAACTGGCGCACCATAGTCATGTGAGGTGCTTGCGGCAAGCATTCTGTAGCGCCATTATCACCGGCTCCCGCTCTATTCATCCGGGAGCGACGGCGCGACGACCTCCGGCAATCGCCCGCCGCCCGGACGCGCCGATATCGACGGGATCGAATGGAAACGCACAGGCTTTCTGCAGCATCGGGCCGCACAGGCGAGAGAACCCCACCAGCCGGACCGGGGCGATTGGCCGCCCCACCTTTCCTGGGCGCGATGACGGCGGCGTTTTGCCTCGTGGCCCTCCCTTTTTGCACGGCCGCAAGCGCCGAGGAAAGCCCGGTCCCGATACCGCAATCCAGGCCGCCTATATCAGCGAAAGCCGACAGGATCACCGGCCCGACCGCTACCAAAACCATCGATGCCGGCCTCAAACAGGGCCTCGACGCACTTTCCAACAGGGATGCCGCGGCAGCTCTTGCTGCGCGCGATGCCATGCCGGCGCATGGGTTCGACCGGCGCGTGCTCACATTTGCGATCGCCGTTTCCGGGCAGAAAGGCGTATCCTCGCACGACGTTGCCGCCGCGCAGAACGAATTGAAGGGCTGGCCGGGGCTCGATGCGCTACGCTATCATCTGGAACGTGCGCTCTATCGGGAAAACGCGCCAGCCGGGAAGGTGCTCGCCGAATTTGCGACCACTCCGCCCGAAACGACGCAAGGCACGCTCATCCTTGCCCGCGCCCTGGTGACGCAAGACCGCGGCAACGAGGCGGCCAGCCTGTTGCGCGGGCTTTGGGCGAAAGAACGGCTGGACACCGCGAGCGAAAGCGAAATTCTCTCGGAGTTTTCAGGGCTCCTGACGACGGCGGATCACCGGCGGCGCATGGAAATGCTGCTTTATCACGGAGACGACAACCAGGCGGCCCGTTTCGCCGATCTCGGCAAGGCGCAATCGCTCTACCGCGCCTGGGTTGCCGTGGCCAGGCGCGCCCATACGGCAGAGGCGCTCATCGCAGCCGTCGATCCATCCTGGCACGATGCCCCGGCCTATCTGTTCATCCGTGTGGAGCATCTGCGCCATCAGGAGAAATACCAGGAGGCCGCGGCCTTGCTGGCCGGCATGCCCAGAGACGGGCAGGCGCTTGTCGATCCCTGCCAATGGTGGATCGAGCAGAGGATCATCAGCCGGGGGCTGTTCGACCAGGGCAAGACCCGCGCCGCCTATGAAATGGCAGCCAATCACGTGGCGACTGATCCCGCCGATATCGTGGACGCGGAATTCCATGCCGGCTGGTACGCCCTGCGCGGCCTTGACGATGCAACGGCCGCTGCCACGCATTTTCGGAAAATCCTGACGGTCTCCGACCGGCCGCTTTCTGCCTCGCGGGCCTGGTACTGGCTCGGCCGCGCCGCCGAAGCCGGCGGGCCGGGAGATGCAACCGAATTCTTCAAGCGGGCAGCCGGCTTTCCTGCCACATATTACGGCCAGTTGGCCGCCGCTCGCCTTGGTCGCGACAAACTCGATATCGCCTATCCCGCCCCGGCTGCCGGCGATCGCGTCCGTTTCGACAACCGAGAGGCCGTGCGCGCCATAGCGCGCCTCGAGGAAACCGGCCATGGCTGGCGCGCCGACAGTCTTTACCGCGCACTCGCCAGGCAATTGACCAGTCCGGGTGAACTGGCGCTGCTTGTCGCCCGGGCCGAAAAATCCAGGAACCATCAGCTATCCCTGCAACTGGGCAAGCTTGCGTTCGGGCGAGGCCTGGATGTGGCGGCACTTGCCTTCCCCATCGGGGTGATCCCGCCCACTGCCAAGATAGATGGCGCCGGAAAGGCGCTTGCCTATGCCATTGCCCGACAGGAGAGCGCTTTCAATCCCGCCGCCGTCTCGCCGGCCAATGCGCGCGGACTGCTGCAACTCCTTCCCGGCACGGCGAAAAATGTGGCCAGCCGCCACGGACTTGCCTATTCGAGGGAACGGCTGACGACCGATAGCGCCTACAACGCCACGCTCGGCGCCCATTATCTCGGCGAGCAGATCGACCGGTTCGATGGCTCCTATGTGCTTACCTTCATTGCCTACAATGCCGGCCCGCGCCGGGTGCGTGAATGGATCGAGCGGTATGGCGACCCGCGCGGCAAGCCGATCGACGCAGTGATCGACTGGGTGGAGCGCATTCCCTTTGCCGAGACCCGCGGCTATGTGCAGCGCGTCATGGAGAACTACCAGATTTACAAGACGCGGCTTGATCAGGAAGCCGATATCGTCGACGACTTGCGCATGGGCCGCCGGCAGTTGTCATCCATAGCGGCCGGTACACCGCGTTTGTCACCTTGATCCCGACCGACCAAGGCCCGGAAATAACATAGGCCTCTCTTCTCACGGCATCCTGGCCGGCTATGGTTCCTTCTTGAAAAGGAGACCTGCCACCATGACAGTCACAATCGGCACAGGATTTAAGGAGCGCTATTTTTCGGCAAGCGACGGATTGCGTCTTTATGCCCGCGACTATGGCCGCGACAATCCGCGAACGACGGCGGATCTACCTATCGTCTGCCTGCCCGGCCTCAGCCGCAACAGCCGCGATTTTCATTATCTGGCGCGGCAGCTCTCTCTTGCTCCGGAAAGGCCACGTCGAGTCGTTACACTTGATTATCGCGGCCGGGGACTTTCGGGCTGGGACACGGACAAGAGCCGCTACCAGTTGGCGGTCGAGGCCGAGGATGTCATCACCGCCTGCGGGGCACTCGATATTGCCCAAGCAATTTTCATCGGGACGTCGCGCGGCGGGCTGACCCTGCATCTGCTGGCGGCCTCACACCCTGCCCTGCTTCGCGGCGTCGTGCTCAACGATATCGGCCCGGTCATTGAGCTGGCGGGACTGGCTGCAATCCGCGACTATCTCCAGGCGCAGAACGATCCGCATTTCTGGCCGCACGCCTGGGCGCAAGCCGCCGAAACGCTGCAGCGAACCCATGGCGCCGCCTTTCCCGCGCTCAGTTCCAAGGATTGGCTGGAGATGGCAGATGCCATCTTCCGGGAACAGGACGGCATGATCCGCCCCGACTATGATCCCGCGCTGGTGGAACCCTTGGCGACGATGGACATGACCAGGCCGCTGCCGGATCTCTTGCCCGATCTTTGGGCGCTTTACGACGAACTGAAAAAGGTGCCGCTGATGGCGATCCGGGGGGAGAACTCGACGCTGCTCTCGGTCGGCACCTTCGAGGAGATGGCCAAACGGCATCCCGAATTGAAACGGGTAACGGCCAAGGGCCAGGGCCACGCCCCATTGCTGCACTTTCCCGATCTGCAGGCCGAAATCACCGGCTTCATAAACGGGATTTCAGGATAACGGCGACGCTGGCTGAAAGCGAAGGTACGAAACAGAAAAAGCCCGGCCTTTCGGCCGGGCTTTCCATCACTGACATGAAGCCAGAGATTAGAAGTCGCGCTGCAGACGGAGGAAGCCGTCCCAGGTGCCGTCGTCGTCGCCATCAACGTCCGTGTAGTTGACAGTTGCGAGCGTACGCAGACCTTCAGTGATCTGGTAGCCGGCAGTGATACCAACGCGCCAAGCGTCGTCGCCACCGAAGTCGAGGGTGTCGAGAGCAGCCGTGCCAACCGTACCGTAGTCGCCGAAGTACTGAACAGCCGGGGTGATGAAGAGCTTTTCAGTTGCCTGGATCTTGTACTCAGCAGCGACCGACCATTCCGAGATATCCCAGAAAGCGTTCGGGTCCGTTGCGTAGACACCGAGGATGCCGAGCGTGCCCGGGCCAAGGTCAGCCGTCAGGCGAGCCTTGAAGGCAGCTTCTTCAGCGTCGAAGTCGTAGGAAGCGATCAACAGGGCGTCAACGCCGCCAACCGTGCCACGGATAAGAGCCGAAAGGCCGACATCGTCGTTCGTGCCTGCATCGTAGAGAACGTCGCTCAGCTCTTCAACAGCGAGACCAGCCTGGAACGAGCCGCCGTCATAGACGTAACGAACAGCGTTGTGCAGGGTGTTGCCGTTGTCAGCCCAATCGGTTTCGCCGGACAGGCCGAAATCGTCCCACCAGTTGTAGAAGTAACCGATGTCAAAGCCAGCAACATTGATCCAAGCGCCGTCGAGCAGGTTGCCGTCGTCGTTGTCCCATGCTTCCAGGTTGATGTAAGCGCTGACCGTGCCAATTTCGGTGTCGTTCTTGGCAGCGAAGGTCAGGTAACCCTTGGTGCGAGCGTCCCAATCAGCTGCATCGCTGCCGCTGTCGTTGTCGATGTAGTTGATCTGCGTACGGACGTAACCGCCGACCTTCAGGCAGGTTTCCGTGCCCGGGATGTAGAAGTAGCCAGTGCCGAAAGCGTCGCAAACGCGAACGTATTCCATGGGCTCCGGCTCAGCAGCTACGATTGCGTCAGCTGCCTGGGCGCCGGATACTGCTGCGAGAGCCGCAGCGGAGCCGAGAAGAAGGCTCTTGATGTTCATTTCTGACCTCCAGTCAAAAGTTTCAAACGGGTCTGGGTATTTTGCTGAAGGACAGCGTTCCCTGCCCCATCCCCAACATTTAAGAAGTCGGACGATCAACCGCCCTTGCTTCCGGAGTTGAAAATACAAGACCGGACCGTCGGCGCAATCACCAACTTGCCAGTTCGTCCAGTTTGGCTCGCCCTTCCCCCCACGCTGTTGCTGAAACGACACAAAACCGCCCCATCCGGCCTCAAACTCTTAACAAGAGGTTAAGAAAACCCTTTGTTCATTGGCACTTAGCCGAGAGCAGCAACGCCTTATCCGTGCCATAACGAGGCGAAAATCGGGCAAAACCGGGCAATGGCGGAGTGAGTCTCCAGCAGATTCCCGTGCGGCGGCCCCGAACGGGACACCGACCCGAAGACGAAAACCGGGGGAATCATCTCTTCCCGCGATGGAGAATCATAGAATCACGTCACGCCCTACACATGCATTGAAATACCCATGTGCGAGGCGGTGTTGAATTGCGGTTGCGGAAAGGGAGGTTCACCGTCGTAGTGATCGACGTTCCATCCGACGTCGCGCCGATTTACCGGTCATCGTCAGCAAACAGGACGACCAAGTCCGTAAACCGATCTGCATCGCCGTATCCATGTAGCCGCGCTCCGGCCAATTCTGGCGGATTTAAATGTGGCGCCGACACGAACCCGACAGGCTCCGCCTAAAGCAAAGAACAGCTTGAGATGCCGCGCAGCAAAGGAAGAATGGAAAAACAAGGATGATGGCGGAGAAGATGGGATTCGAACCCACGATACCCTTCCGGGTATACTCCCTTAGCAGGGGAGCGCCTTCGACCACTCGGCCACCTCTCCGTTAGCGCCTGACTAAGGTCAGCGGCCCTTCATTGCAAGGGGTTTTTGCGCCTTGCGGCGACAAACTTGGTTTTTCGCGGTGGATGAGAAGACGGCCGACCATATAATGCCGGCTGCGCGGCAGCGCCTGCCACCATCCTTTATCAATGAGCCCTGTCACGCGCTTCCTGCCATGCGTCGGCGCGACACCTTCAGGCACATCGCTGCTCCTTTATTGCCAGTTGCCCGTCATCGACGTCCGGGCTAGGTCTTGCCAAGACAGCGCCCGCGATAAACGGTCGGGCAGCCAAACCGATCTGGAGCCCTACATGAACAAAGACAGCAAACCCGAAACGAACGTCGTGGTCGAAAAGCTCCGCAATGGCCGGTGGGCCTTCGTCATCCGGCGCGGCAGCGTCGTCTATCCCGCTTCCGGCCAGTTTACGAGCCAATTGCAGGCGCATGTCGCCGGACAGATGGCCTTGAAGGCGCTGCAGAAGCGGAGTTGACGACGGCGGCGCCTTCTTGCGCCATACATAAGGAAGGCGAGCTGTGAGCGACGACCGCGGTCTTTATCCTTGCTGCGGCCGTCAGGTCCTTTCATCGTCGGTTGATGGCATTGCCGGTTGCGACGTCAAACACGCCATCGACAGGCGGCAAGCCAAGGACAAGGATCGACGCCATATCGGGCGGCATGATAAACTCGCTTGCCGCCGCATTGCCGCAACCCTACGAAGACAAGCCACCGGAGCCCCTCCATGTCGATGCTGATGCATGTTGCTGATGCAAAGCCCGGTCAACCGACCACTCTCTACAAGCATTTCTATATCGAGCGCCCCTGCCGCATTCTCGTTGTCGGCCAGCACCTGAAGACGAAGAAGAAATATCGCGCCTTGCTGCGCCACATCTCCATCGGCGGGGCGATGCTGGATTTCAGCGCCAATATCCTGCTGCCGCACCACTTCTTCCTGGAGATCGAAGGGTTTCGCGAGGAAATCGGCTCATCGCTGGTCCACCGGCGCGGCACCGAGCTTGGCCTGCGCTTCAATATGCCGCTGGAAACCGGCTTCGTCAGCCGGCTGATCAGGATGGACTTCGCCAGCGGCGCGATCTGACCGGCCGGGGTCCCGGCAGTCGCCAGCCGCGCTTGCGCACTCCCCTAAATGTTTAGGAAATGTCTTTAACGGATTGCAATATCCGCATGCAATCGTGCCCCCTGCCTGAAGCCTCCAGGGAAGAGAGGCCAAAGGCGGCATTCGCCTGGGTTTATCTGTCCGGTATTCGGCAGCGGAGGTGGGTCAATGGAGAATTCGACGATGTATTCCGTCGTCCGCTCGAAGCTCTACGAGGAGCGCTTCGAGTGTTTCAGCATCGGCCAGGCGGGCACGCTGATGGCGGTGCGCCCGGCGCTCGGCGGCGTTTCGACCCGCATCTGCAAGATGCTGGAGATTTCGCGGGGCGGAGCGTGTTTCTCCGTCAATACGACGATCGGCCTGCCACAGCATTATTATCTCACCATCATCGGCACGAAACGACGGATCGGCTGTGCCGAAATCAACCGCCGCGACAATCGTCTCCATGTGCATTTCATCAAGCCGATCGACGAGGAATTCCTGCACGAGATCGTGCGGCACGAATTCTTCACCGGAAGCGCACCGAAAAAACACTGACGGCCAGCGCGCTCAATGACCTTGGATGATCGCAAAACCGCGACGGTTCCGGTTTCCATGGCGATCAAATATCGCTAGTCTCGCGACGATTTCATCCAACATCAGGCTCGATCAGCAGCAATGTCCGCATTTTCCCGCTTTACCCCCCTTGTCGCATCGCTTCCCTCAACCATTCCCTTTGTCGGCCCGGAGGCGATCGAACGCCAGCGCGGCCGCGCGATCGCGGCCCGGATCGGCGCCAATGAAAGCGGCTTCGGGCCGGCACCGGCGGTGCTTGCGTCCATCGGTGCTGCGGCAGCCGGTATATGGCAATATAACGACCCGGAAAATTTCGAGCTGAAGCAGGCGCTGGCGCGCCATCTCGGCACCACGCCGGCCAATCTTGCCATTGGCGAGGGTATTGACGGACTGCTTGGCCAGATCGTGCGGCTGGTGATCGAGCCGGGCCTGCCCGTCGTTACCTCGCTTGGCGGCTATCCGACCTTCAATTTCCACGTCGCCGGCCATGGCGGCAGGCTGGTGACCGTGCCCTATGCCGACGACCGCGAGGATCTCGCCGGCCTGCTGGCGGCGGTCCGGCGCGAGGATGCGCCGCTCGTCTATCTCGCCAATCCCGACAATCCGATGGGAAGCTGGTGGGATGCCGAAAAGGTGGTGGAGTTTGCCCGCGCCCTGCCGGAGACCTGCCTGCTCGTGCTCGACGAAGCCTATGGCGAGACCGCGCCGGCCGGCACCATTCCGTCGATCTCGTCGCTGATCGAAATGCCGAACGTGGTGCGAACCCGGACCTTCTCCAAGGCCTATGGCCTGGCGGGCGCCCGCGTCGGCTATGTCATCGGCACGCCGGAAACGGCGCAGGCCTTCGATAAGATCCGCAATCATTTCGGCATGAACAGGCTCGGCACGGCGGCGGCGCTCACCGCGCTGTCGGAGAAAGATTATCTGGCCGATGTCCTGGAAAAGATCGCCGCCTCGCGTCTGCGGATTGCCGGCATTGCCGAAGCCTGCGGCTTGAAGCCCCTGCCCTCGGCCACCAATTTCGTGACGGTCGATTGCGGCTGCGATGCCATCTTCGCGCGCGGGATCGTCGATCGGCTGATGGAGGATCACGGCATCTTCATCCGCATGCCGGGCGTGGCGCCCCTCAACCGATGCATCCGCATCAGCACCGGCCCTGAAGCCGATATGGCGCTTCTGGAAGACGCCTTGCCAAAGGTCGTCAAGGCAGTAGGCAGTAGGCAGTAGGCAGTAGCTGCTGTTCCACCTGTGCGCTCTTGTCTACTGCCTATTGGCTATTGGCTATTGGCTAATGCCTCACATCCCTCAATGCATCGTCATCCATTCGCGGGCGGCGCGCAGGGCCGTGGCGAGGTCGGTCTTGTTCATCGTCATCGCCAGATCCGCACGCAGCGCTGCGGCGCGGTCGGAACCCTTGATCGCGGCGACGTTGAGCCATTTATGGGCTGCGACCAGATCCACATCGCAACCACGCCCGGTTGCATACATCAATCCCATTTCGCAAAAGACGTCCGCGCGGTTTTCGCCACCCATCGTGGCATCCGAAGCATTCTGAATGTCAAAGCGTGCCATTTTCTATGTCCCTGTTTGCCTGGTTGGTTACGTCCGTAGTCCCTGTTTTTCCGCCTTTTCAGGCTCCTTCGCGGCCGGCCGTCTTTTGCGGCTTTCGGTCCTCGAAGGTTTTTCGGCCGGGTGATTTCCCCTGCTCGTCTTATGGATTTGACTATGCGCCATTGGTTTCAATACACGCTTAAAATGCATGATTAATTTGAGACGAACAAAGTTCAAACGATTGGTAAACTTGGCTTTTCGTTAAACATCGCACCACCTTCAAAGCCTGGCTTTCGCGGCAATATTTACGGAAAATTCAGGTCCCGATCTCAACCAATCGCTAACCACGTGAAAGGTTGGCCGGTTGGGACGACGGTTGATCCGTTTGTTCCGGGACCGCGGAAGCCGGCGATTTTTTAGAGCAAAGGCTCCCGGCCGTATTTACGTTTACGTCTGCGTAAGCTAGCTTTTCCACATTGAGCGGCGAGGAGGCCGCTCAAGAAGCATTTTTCGGCCGGACACCATGCCCGCCGACAATCCGACAACAACAAGGGAGGACTATATGATCCGTACATTCGTCGTTGCAGCAGCCTTGACGCTGGGAACAGCCGCGTCCGGTTTCTGCGCCGAGCCGATCGTCGGCAACTGGAAGACCGCGAGCGGGGAAACCGCCGCCATCAGTTCCTGCGGCGGCAGCTATTGCATTACCCTGAAAACGGGCAAGCATGCCGGCAAGCGCATCGGCAATCTTTCCGGCGGCGGCGACAGCTATTCCGGCGAAATCACCGACCCGGCAAACGACAAGACCTATAGCGGGTCCGCATCGATCAAGGGCAGCGCGCTGAAAATGCGCGGCTGCGTCCTCAAGGTCCTGTGCAAATCGCAGACCTGGACGCGCATGTAATTTGCGCGCGGCTCCGGCGGTTTGTCGCCGGAGCCGCTTCTCCGTCGTCGAACGATATGGTTGAGCAGGTCTTCCGGGCTTCCCATCCTGTGACGGACGCACCCGGCGCTCTCCGACCGGCACCCAAGTCCCCCCGATGCGCCTGGCGTCTCGAACCGGCGCTGCCGGCTAAAACCCCCGGCCATGCCTATAGGGGCCGGTTGATCGCGGCAGTATAGCGGGCGATCCCTCAATTAATCCTTCCAGCGCGTAACTGCGGAAAGATCGGCTTGGCAGGCCACCGATTCGAACGGCTCAGCCGTAGTCCATCTTCCATTAGTTCACCTGAAAATCCCAACTGCCCCCTGCCCCATTGCAGGTCGGGAACCCCGCGAAGATGAACGGGAGATGAACCGAGGTCTCAGCCACAATTCAGTTTGGCTGTGCGAAAACTCCGTCATCGAGTTGAACCCCGATCGACACACCCGACCAAACGGACAAAGCCATGGACATTCTCGCCCGCCGCCTCACCATCATCAGCATGCTCATGGTCGTCTTTGCACTCATGCTTGCAGCCGCCGTCAGCGCCGATACCCAGCGTCGCCGCAACTTCGCCGGCTCGCTTGCCGACTGCACCGCCCACACCGCCCAGTTCTGCGAACAGGCCAAGCTCTAAGGAAACCGCGATGTCGTCCCTCAATCGCTCACTCAGGACTGCTCTGCGCATGCTGACGCTCGCGGCCATTCTGATGGCGCCGATGGGGGCAATTGCCTACAGCAAGGCATCTGGCCTCGGTATCGGCAAGCAGGGCGCCGGTCTCGTCCTGTTCGTCACCCTGCAACGCCAGGCGATGATCTGAGGCAAGATCTTCCAGCTCTTCCGATCTCCGGCACTTGCGCATTTCGATCCGCTCCCTTCCTATGCCTCGTCTTCGGAAGGAAACCATGCCGATCTCCACATTCGCCATCTATGCTCTTGCAGCGCTTGCCGAAATCGCCGGCTGCTTTGCCTTCTGGGGCTGGCTGAAGCTGGAAAAGCCGATCTGGTGGCTCTTGCCGGGCATGGCAAGCCTCGCCCTTTTCGCCTGGCTCCTCACATTCATCGATACGGCTGCGGCCGGCCGCGCCTATGCTGCCTATGGCGGCATCTACATCGCCGCTTCGCTCACCTGGCTCTGGCTGGTAGAAGGCGTCCGTCCGGACCGCTGGGATGTGACCGGCGTGACACTTGCCCTTGCGGGCACGATCATCATTCTCGCCGGGCCACGCTGAAGCCGGCACCGCAAGCGAACCTGTGCATTCTCATCTTGTCGTTTGCTTGTAAAAAACGGCAATCTATAATGCCGCATGAACACACGAATCTCCTCCCTTTCCGCCCTCTCCATCGCCACGCCGGAACCTTTCGAACCGCAGATGTTCGATGACGCGGCAGCGGCGGTCGAGGCTCTGATTGCGCTCTATGAACGCAATACCAAATTCCTCTCCGACGCCTTCACCGAACTGGGACGGACCGGAACGCCGGTCTCGCGGTTTCGTGCCTGCTATCCGCAGGTCAGCATCGAGACCAGCAGCTTCAGCCATGTCGATTCGCGCCTCTCCTATGGCTATGTCAGCGGACCGGGCGTCTATACGACGACGGTCACCCGGCCGACGCTCTTCCGGCATTATCTGCGCGAACAGTTGGGACTGCTGATCCGCAGCCATGGCGTCGGCGTCACCGTGTCCGAATCGGCCACGCCGATCCCGCTGCATTTCGCCTTCGAGGAAGGCGCCCATGTCGAGGCGTCGCTGGCCGAAAATATCGATATTCCGCTGCGCGACCTGTTCGACACGCCGGACCTGACCACCACCGACGACGAGATCGCCAACGGCGCCTATGAGCCCGGTCCGGGCGAGCCCTCGCCGCTTGCACCGTTCACCGCTCAGCGGATCGATTATTCGTTGGCCCGTCTCAGCCATTACACGGCGACGAACGCCAACCATTTCCAGAACTTCGTGCTGTTTACCAATTATCAGTTCTATATCGACGAGTTCTGCGCCTGGGCCCGCCAGCAGATGGCCGAAGGCGGCAATGGCTACGCCTCCTTCATCGAGCCGGGAAACATCGAGACGCTGGCCGGATCCGACAAGCCGGAATCGGACCTGACATTGGCCCGCCTGCCGCAGATGCCGGCCTATCACCTGAAGAAGAAGGGCCATGGCGGCATTACCGTCGTCAATATCGGTGTCGGTCCTTCCAATGCCAAGACGATCACCGACCATATCGCCGTGCTCCGGCCACATGCCTGGCTGATGCTCGGTCATTGCGCCGGCCTGCGCAACAGCCAAAGGCTGGGAGACTATGTGCTTGCCCATGCCTATGTGCGCGAGGACCATGTGCTTGACGACGACCTGCCGGTCTGGGTACCGATCCCCGCACTGGCCGAGGTTCAGGTGGCCTTGCAGGATGCGGTGGCCGAAGTCACCGGTTACGAGGGCTACGACCTGAAGCGGATCATGCGAACCGGAACGGTTGCCACTATCGACAATCGCAATTGGGAACTGCGCGACCAGCGCGGCCCGGTCAAGCGCCTGTCGCAATCACGCGCCATTGCGCTCGATATGGAATCGGCCACCGTCGCGGCCAACGGTTTCCGGTTCCGCGTGCCCTATGGCACGCTGCTCTGCGTATCGGACAAACCGCTGCATGGGGAATTGAAACTGCCGGGCATGGCGACGGCCTTCTACAAGACCCAGGTCAGCCAGCATCTGCAGATCGGCATCCTGGCATTGCAGAAGCTGGCCGCCATGCCGCCGGAAAAGCTGCATTCGCGCAAGCTGCGCAGTTTCTTCGAAACCTCGTTCCAGTAGGGATTAACGCCGGGGCGAAAGAAGCATGGACAGGATCGTGCCGGCGACGGCCGAGACGACGACCAACAGATGGGCGTTGACGCTGGCTGTTGCGAGCAGGTCGAGGCTATTGCCGCCCCTCGCTGCGCCGAAAGACAGCGCGCCGGCGGTGATGCCCGCCGGATAGGTTCCGACGCCGGCGGGTGCATGGACCGGGAGTACCGACGACAATTCGCCGCCGAGCGCGCCGCCGAAACAGGCGGCAAGCGGCGCGACGCCCATCACCGCAAGCACCCATGCCAGGACCGCGACCTTCGTCGACCAGTTGACCAGCGTCATCAGCCAGGCCCGGAGGAAGGCCGGCGAAGTGGCCGGCAGTCCCGCCTCCGCTTCGGCAAGCAGCCGACCGAATTTTTTCGGCAGCCGCCGGCGCAGCGGAGCAAGAATGCCGCCCTTCAAGAGAAAAAACGCCAGCGGCGATAGAAGAAACAGCGTCCAGAGCAGCCAGGCGAAAACGACATCGTCGCGGCCGATGACGAGCCCGATCCCGGCCGCCGCAAACAGCGCATGCAGGTCGAGCAGCCGCATCAGCAGCAATGCCGAGGTGCTGCGCGTCAGCGGAATAGCGAATTCGGAGCGCATGAGAATGGGAAAGCTGGTCTCCCCGGCGCGGAACGGCAGCATGATATTGAGGAGATTGTGAACCTGGGTGACGCGCAGGAGCGGCAGGAAGCGGCCGCGGGTTTCCCCCGGGAAATAATCATAAATCCGGTAGCAGCGAATGAAATAGGTGGAAACCAGGAGCGCCAGCGCCATCAATACCGGTGCAAGACCGATTTCGGCCCATTGCCGGAAAAGAACCGGCCAGCCCCAGGCCCATTGCACGAAGGCCGCATAGGCGCCCACCGTGGCAAGCGAGACGATGCCCATCCGGTTGCGCGCAAGCCACGAACCCCGGCTGGCCTCCCTTTCTACATTCATATATTTGCTACTTTCCCGTCCGGTGCTAAGGGATCACGGCTGGTTATCACGATAAGCCGGACGAGAGAACTGCGGCGTTGAGAGGCTTTGATATTGGACCCTATCCTGGAAGAAAAACTGGCGGAAGCCGCAAGTGCCGCCCCGATCGAGCTGTCCCTTGTCGTGCCGATCTATAACGAGGAAGACAGTGTCGGGCCGCTGGTCGCGCGCATCCGCGCCGCGATGGCGGTTTTCGAACGTCCCTGGGAACTGATTCTGGTCGATGACGGCAGCACCGATGCGACGCTCGCCAATGCGCGCAAGGCGCTTTCGCAGGGCGGGCAGCCGCTGAAGATCGTCGAGCTGCAGCGCAATTTCGGCCAGACGGCGGCCATGCAGGCAGGCATCGATGCCGCCGTCGGCCGGCTGATCGCGACGCTGGACGGCGACCTGCAAAATGATCCGGGCGATATCCCGGCGATGGTCAAGGCCATAGAGGAACGCGAACTCGATCTTCTCGTCGGCTGGCGCAAGAACCGGCAGGACGGGCTTTTCCTGCGCAAGATCCCATCCTGGTGCGCCAACTACCTGATCGGCAAGATCACGGGCGTCAAGCTGCACGACTACGGCTGCAGCCTGAAGATCTACCAGGCGTCGATCATCAAGCAGGTCAAGCTGATGGGCGAGATGCACCGCTTCATTCCGGCCTGGGTGGCCGGCGTCGTGCCGAGCAGCCGGATCGGCGAAATGCCGGTGACGCACCATGCTCGCCAGCACGGAACGTCGAAATACGGCATTTCGCGGACCTTCCGGGTCATCCTCGACCTGCTGTCCGTGCTGTTCTTCATGCGCTACAAGGCGCGGCCGGGCCATTTCTTCGGCTCGATCGGACTTGCGGCCGGTGCCATCAGCGCCCTCATCCTCGTCTATCTGTTCGTCGACAAGTTCCTGTTCGGCAATGATATCGGCACGAGACCGATGCTGATCGTCGGCGTCATGCTGTTCCTCTCCTCGGTCCAACTGATCACCACCGGCATCCTGGCCGAGATGATGGCGCGGCTCTATTCGGGCGAGAACGAAACCCCACCCTATATCGTGCGCCAGGTCTTTGACGGGAACGACATATCGGCGTGATCAGCCCTGCGGCACGGCTTGTTGCTCCCGCCTGCCGACCAGCAGTTTCAACTCGCCGGGGTGAATGCGCAACGCGACATCGCTGCCAAGCGGCGTCAATTCGCCGTCGATGACGCAATTGCTGCGGCCACGGCTGTGGGGGAAATGCAGGTCCACGGCCTCGCCGCTCATCTCGGTGATGGCCGTGCTGTCACGGAATTTTCCCCTGACGATATCGAAGGCGAGCTTGGCGACCCCGAGCGGCTTCAGGGGCTGTGCCGTATAGAAGCCAAGGTGCCCGCCAGTGAGGTCGTCGGCATACATCATCGTGTCGCGACCGAAATGGTTGTTCGACACCGAAAGCGCCGAAATCCTGCGGCGCTCCTCCACTCCGTCGATCGTGATGTCGACATCAAATTCCGGCGGGTTGAAGATGACGCCGATGGCGGCCCGCGTGCTCGCCGAGATTTTTCCGAGGCGCGAGGCGAAGCTGTAGGATTCCCGGTAGCGGATCATCCGCGCATGCAGGCCGGAAGAAAACTGATGCACGAAGGCCCGGCCGTTGGCGCTGCCGATATCGGCCTCGATGACCTCACCCTCGGCAAGCACGTCGAGCACCTTCCAGATATCGAGCGGCAGTTTCAGCGTGCGGGCAAAAAGGTTCATCGTTCCGGCAGGAACGACGCCGAGGGGCATGCCGTGTTTCCAGGCAACGGCAGCGGCGGCCGAGATGGTTCCATCCCCGCCGCCCGCCAGCATCGCATCGAGATCGTCGCGGCCGGCCGCCTTTTCGAGCGTTGCGGCCATCTCCTTGCCCGAAACGACGGCGATCTCGATATCATGGCCGGCGGCCCGAAAAACCTCCTCCACCTTGCGGCCATAGGCCTCCATGTCCGTGGTGCGGAATGTTCCCCCGTCGCGATTGAAAATGGCCTTGATCTTCATCATCGTCCTTCGGCTGCACCCTGCAGACAGACTTCATATGGGATGAAGATGTCAAATATTCAGGCCCGGCGTGGCCAATCATGGCGATTTAGCGAAGGCCACCGCATCTGTTGCCAGCGCGCCGCCTTATGGTAGAACCGCGCCATCTCCACAGGAAGGCCTTGCCAGCATGAAAATGAGGAAAGTCGCAATGGACGCCTGCGCGCATTTTTGCACCGATGGCGAAGGGGCGAAGGCATGAATTTCCTTGCCGAAAAGATCGAGGCGCGGGCGCCCGCTTTCATCCTCCTGATCGGGGTCTATTTCGTCGTCAATCTCCTCACCCGCCTGTCCCTGCCGAACGCGCTGGAGATAGACGAAGCGGCGCAAATCCTGATGAGCCAATGGTATGCTCTAGGCTATGACAGCCAGCCGCCCCTCTACAACTGGGTGCAGCATCTTGTCATCGACGGTATCGGGCAATCGCTGTTTGCGCTCAGCCTGGTCAAGAACCTCTTCCTGTTCCTGAGCTATGTCCTCTATTACCTGGCCGCCCGGCAATTGCTGGCGAGCCGGAGCCTTGCAGCGGCGGCGGCGCTGGGGCTCCTGACCATCCCGGAAATCGGCTGGCTGGCGCAGCGCGATCTCACCCATTCCAATGCCTCGCTCCTCGCCGCCTGCCTGTTTCTCTACGGCCTGTCGCGCACCCTGCAACGGCCCTCAATGGCAAGCTATCTGGTGACCGGCATCGCCATCGGCATCGGATTGATGTCGAAATATAACTTCTCGATCCTGTGCTTCTGCGCCTGTCTCGCCGTCGTCATCGACCCGCTCTATCGCCAGCGGATTTTCGATCGGCGCATCCTGATTACCGCGACCGTCGCACTGGTAATCATCCTGCCGCATGGTCTATGGCTCGCGCAGAATTTCGACATCGCCTTCCAGGACACGGCTGCCAAGCTGGCGGCGGATGCGCAGAGAGGCACGGTTTCCCAGATCGGAGCCGGCCTTGCCGAGCTTGTCGTCACTATCGCCAGCTACTGCGCCTTGACGCTCGTCGTTTATGCCGCAGTTCTGGACGGGCCGCTCCGGTCCCTGCCGCGCGCCGGAAACAGCAAGACGCGGCTGATCGAGATCATGTTCGCCATCCTCGTCGTGCTTCTTTTATGTATGGTGCTGTTTGCCGGAACGGCGCAACTGAAAGTCCGCTGGGTGTCGCCGGTGCTGTTCATATTGCCGCTCTACCTCTGCCTGAAGATCGAGGCGGCTGGCATCGACGGCCGCCATTTCCTCAAGCGCCTATTGCCGGTCATTCTTGTACTGATGGTTCTGATACCCGCTTCCCTGGTGGTGCGGATCGTCGCGGCCGGCCCGATGGGCACCCATCCGAAACTGACCGTGCCCTACCAGGGCTTCGTCGAGGAGATCGTCAGGAAGCCGGAAATCGACCCGGCCCTGGTGATTGCTGGGGATGCCCTGATGGCCGGCAATCTGCGCATGCAGATGCCTGGCATTGCCGTGGACACGCAGTCCTATCCGCTCCATAGCCCGGCCTTTTCCTGGTCGGCGCAAAACCCGATCCTCATGGTCTGGCGGGCGAACGAGGAGACAGGGGCCATACCGCCAGGACTTCTCAGCCGGCTTGAGCAACGCATCGGCAGTGTTCCGCCCCTGGAGCCGGAGGTGATCGCCCTGCCCTATCTCTATGGCGATGACGGAGACGGCTTCCGCTTCGGCTATGCCTGGGTTCGCAAGCCATAGCGCCGGCTTGCGTCAGTTCGGCTCCGGCAGTTTCAGAGCGCCGCCTGTCTTGATCGTCCGGATAGCGAAATTCGAGCGAATGTCGGCGACGCCCGGCAGCGCCAAGAGCTTTTCGGTCAGAAGCGTTTCGTAAGCGGCAAGATCGGCCACGACCACTTCAGCCAGAAAATCGGCGCCGCCGGAGATCAGGAAGCAGGACGTGACTTCCGGGATGGACAGCAGCGCCTCCTGTTGCAGGAGGGCGTTATCGCGACTGTGGTGACCGACCTTGATCTCGACGAACACGGTCAGTCCGAGACCGACCTGCTTGCGATCGATATCGGCGCGATAGCCACGTAAAATGCCCGATTTTTCCAGGTTGCGGATTCGCCTGAGGCATGGCGAGGGCGAGAGGTTTACCCGCTCTGCGATCTCCACATTCGTGGCGCGCGCATCCTCCTGCAGGATGCGCAGGATCGCGATATCGAATTTATCCAGATTTGGCATATTCTTACTTCCTAGACGGAAATTGGGACGGATAATTGCTCGCATCATAAAAATGGAGGCATGAATAGCAAGGACATGCCTTGCCTACCGGGACTATCTTTTTGTCGGAGAGTGACCCACCCGGAAGGACAGGACCATGAACACATCCGCTTTTGCCCGTTCCAGCCATCCATCGGCCGCCGCCGGCTATATCGGCGGCACCGTAACCGTCCTTATCTGGGCGGGCTGGGTCCTTGCGACCCGCCACAGCGCCGCGACGCCGCTCGGGACGATCGATATCGGTCTCATTCGCTACGGCGTTCCGGTGCTGGCGTTGTCGCCGGTCTGGTGGCGGGTCGGCTTGCTGCCGAAGGGCGTTCCGCTGCACCTACTCGCCCTGATGGTCGCCGGCTCAGGGGCCTTGTTTTTCCAATTTACCACCTTTGCCATCCATGCGACGCCGGCCGCCTCGGCCGGTATCCTGCTCGGCGGCTCCATGCCGCTTGCGGCAGCGGTGATCGGCGTGACGGTCTTCAGGGAACGGCTGGATATGAGCCGCTGGATCGGCCTTGCCGCCATCCTCGCGGGCGCCGGCATCCTTCTGGCCGGCAGCCTTTCAAACCGTGGAATCCCCTGGACGAGCTTCCTCCTGCTGCCGCTATCGGCGCTCCTCTGGGCAAGCTATACGCATGCCTTCAAGCGCTCCGGCCTCACCGCCGTCGAGGCCGGAGCGGTGATCGCGCTCTGGTCGTTCCTCATCCATATCGGTCTGGCCTTGGTCTACGGCACAGCACTTGGCCTTGCCTCCGCCGGAGAGATCGCCCTGCAGGTGATGAGCCAGGGCATTCTGTCCGGGCTGATGGCCGTGCTTGCCTATGGCATCGCCGTGCGAGCATTGGGCGGTACGCAAGCGGCCGCGTTCACCGCGATCACGCCGGTTCTGGTGACGCTCGGAGGCGGGTTGTTGCTTGGCGAGACGGTCGGCCTGGTGGAAATCAGCGCCGCTGCCCTCACCGGGATCGGCGTCGCCCTGTCGACGGGGCTGTTTTCAAAACGACGCTGAGCCGAGCCTTGCCCTCTACGCCTGCAGCACGACGACGCGGCTGCCGGGCGTGACGCGCTCATAGAGATCGATGACATCGTGATTGAGCATGCGGACGCATCCGCTCGACATGGCGAGACCGATCGATTGCGGCTGGTTTGTGCCGTGGATGCGGAACATGGTGTCGTTGCCGCCCCGGTAGAGATAGATGGCGCGGGCGCCAAGCGGATTGTTGAGCCCGCCGGGCACGCCGCCGGCATATTTGCGGTTCTTGGCCGGATCGCGGCGCATCATGTTGTCCGTAGGCGTCCAGGTCGGCCATTCCGCCTTGCGGCCGATATAGGCCGTGCCGGCCAGCGCATAGCCGTTGCGCCCGACGCCGATGCCGTAGCGCATGGCGCGGCCGTCGCCCAGAATATAATAGAGCCGCCGCGCCGGCGTATCGACGACGATCGTGCCGGTCTCGTATTGCCCGGGATAGGCCACTTCCTGGCGCCGAAGTTCCGACTTGATCTTTTCCAGCGGCATGGCCGGCAGCGGAAATTTCTCCGCGGGCAGCGAGGCGTAATTGGCCGCATGGTTGGGACCATTGGTGGCGCAACCGGCCAGAAGGGCGGAGATGCCAAGAAGCAGGCCACGGCGGGAGAGCGACATATGTAGGGTTCCTTAATATCGGCTGATACAACCGAAATTAAGGAAAACATGGTTAACGGCTGGTTAAGCGCCGGAAACGAATGGTAAAAATCGCTTCCTCACTCACATGTTGGGATAGACCGGCCCCTCGCCGCCCTGGGGCGGCACCCAATTGATGTTCTGGTTGGGATCCTTGATGTCGCAGGTCTTGCAGTGGACGCAGTTCTGGGCGTTGATGACGTAGACCTCCTCGCCGTCCTTCTCCACCCATTCATAGACGCCGGCCGGACAGTAGCGGGTCGAGGGGCCGGCATAGACATCGTGCTCGGATGCCTTCTGCAGGGCCATGTCCTTGACCTGAAGATGGACCGGCTGGTCTTCCTCGTGGTTGGTATTGGACAGGAACACCGAGGAGAGGCGGTCGAAGGTGAGCACGCCGTCGGGCTTGGGATAGTCGATCTTCTTGTGCATCGAGGCCGGTTCGAGCGCCTGCGCGTCCGTCTTGCCGTGTTTCAGCGTGCCGAAGAAGGAAAAGCCGAACAGCGTGTTCGTCCACATGTCGAGGCCGCCGAGGCCGACGCCGAGCGCCGTCCCGAACTTCGACCAGAGCGGCTTGACGTTGCGTACCCGCTTCAGGTCCTTGCCGATCGCGGTGTCGCGCCATTCGTTCTCGATCTCCACCACCTCGTCATGGGCACGGCCGGCGGCCAGCGCCTCGGCGATCCGGTCCGCCGCCAGCATGCCCGAAAGCACGGCATTGTGGCTGCCCTTGATGCGCGGCACGTTGACGAAGCCGGCCGAGCAGCCGATCAGCGCGCCGCCCGGGAAGGACAGCTTCGGCACCGACTGATAGCCGCCCTCGGTGATGGCGCGGGCGCCATAGGAGATGCGCTTGCCGCCCTCGAAGGTGGCGCGAATGGCGGGATGTGTCTTGAAGCGCTGGAACTCCTCGAAGGGATAGAGATAGGGGTTCTTGTAGTTCAGGTGCACGACGAAGCCGACGGCGACCAGATTGTCTTCCAGGTGATAGAGGAACGAACCGCCGCCGGTCTTCATGCCGAGCGGCCAGCCGAAGGAATGCTGCACTAAGCCCCGTTTGTGGTTCTCGGGCTTCACCTGCCAGAGTTCCTTGATGCCGATGCCGTATTTCTGCGGCTCGCGGTCCTTCGAAAGGTCGAAGCGAGCGATCAGCTGCTTGGCGATCGAGCCGCGCACGCCTTCGCCGATCAGGGTATATTTGCCGAGCAGTTCCATGCCGCGGGTGAAGGCGGGGCCCGGCTCGCCGTTCTTCTCGATGCCCATGTCGCCGGTGGCAACGCCGATCACGGCGCCCGCCTCGTTGTAGAGCACTTCCGTCGCGGCAAAGCCCGGATAGATCTCGACGCCCAGACCTTCGGCCTTCTCGGCCAGCCAGCGACAGACGAGCCCAAGCGAGACGATGTAATTGCCGTGATTGTTCATCAGGGGCGGCATCAGGACATTCGGCAGGCGGATGGAGCCGGCCGGGCCGAGCAGCATGAACTGGTCGTCCGTCACTTCCGTCTTGAAGGGATGGCCTTCATCCTCGCGCCAGTCGGGCAGAAGCTTGTCGATGCCCGCGGGATCGACGACCGCGCCGGACAGGATATGCGCGCCGACTTCCGCGCCCTTCTCCAGCACGACGACGGAGAGCTCCGGATTGACCTGCTTCAGCCGGATGGCGGCTGAAAGCCCGGCCGGTCCGGCACCGACGATCACCACGTCGAATTCCATGCTCTCGCGCTCGGGCAGTTCCTGTCCGTCACTCATCTCGTCGTCTCCGTCATTCCGGCCTTTTCAGCCGATACGTCCCGTTCCCATGGGCATCCGTCATGACAAAATCGGCACCGCTTGTCGAGCCGATCCACGACGGACGCAATACGCATTTGCGCATGAGGTCATGCAGGGAGGATACAAAATAATGACGTGCACGTAAACGTCAAATAATTTGGAGCCTTGCCGGGCCCGACAGCTAAAATGAGCCGCAGAGGCGAATTCGTGGAGACGTCCCCCTCTATCACTCCGTGACATCCCCCCTCAACGGGGAGATTGGCCGAGAGACCATTGGCCTATCTACCCGTCACCAGCCCTACATTGATCTCCCCCCTTGAGGGGGAGATGTCGGCCCGGCCGACAGAGGGGGGTGAGCCGGGAATTCCGAGCTCACGGAGGCTTTGCCGGTCTCATGCCGCGTGACATTCACCCACGGCGAACCAAGCGGCAATAGCAACCCGTCTGTCCCGCCTTGCTTTGGCCGCTACCCCGTGCGAAGAGGCGCGCTCCAAATATAAAGCCCTCCGCCATCACCCGCATGCCGGCTGCCGCAAGGCATTGCCTGTCCGTGCGCGCGTCGGCTTCGCAGGGCAGCCGCCCAAGCGGCATCAGAAAGACGGAGACGTTCATGGCAAAGGCCCTCGGCTTTGATTTCGGCACCACCAATTCGGTGCTGGCCGCCTCGCATGGCGACACCACGCAATCGCTGCGCTTCACCAGTGCCGCCGGCACCACCGATACGATGCGCACGGCGCTGTCCTTCACCAAGCACGCAAAGCTCGGCGCCGCCGCCGTCAGGATCGAGGCCGGCCAGGCCGCCATCCAGCAGTTCATCGACAACCCCGGCGAGGCACGTTTCCTGCAGTCGATCAAGACCTTCGCCGCAAGCCCGCTGTTCCAGGGCACGCTGATCTTTGCCCGGCGCAACAGTTTCGAGGATCTGATGGCGGCGTTCCTGACCCGTATCGCCGACTATGCCGGCGAAGGCTGGCAGCAGGATTACGGCCGCATCGTCGTCGGTCGACCGGTGCGTTTTGCCGGCAGCAGCCCGGACGAGGCGCTGGCGCTCGAGCGCTATGACCGGGCGCTCTCCTCCTTCGGCTTTCCGGAGGTCCATTATGTTTATGAGCCGGTGGCCGCCGCCTTCTATTTCGCCCAGAACCTGAAGAAGGACGCGACCGTGCTGGTCGCAGATTTCGGCGGCGGCACGACCGACTATTCGATCATCCGCTTCGAAAGCCATGCCGGCAGGCTGACGGCCGTTCCGATCGGCCATTCCGGCGTCGGCGTCGCCGGCGACCATTTCGATTTCCGCATCATCGACAATGTCGTCTCGCCGCTGATCGGTAAGGGCAGCCAGTTCCGCAGTTTTGGAAAACTGCTCGACGTGCCCTCCGGCTATTATGCCAATTTCGGCCGCTGGAACCAGTTGTCGATCTTCAAGACGCTGAAGGATTTTACCGACCTGAAACAGTTGGTGCGCTCGGCCGTCGAGCCGGAGAAACTGGAGGCCTTCATCGATCTCGTCGATCACGACGAGGGCTATCCGCTCTACCAGGCGATCTCGGCCACCAAGATGCGGCTTTCGAGCGAAGAGGAGACCGAGTTCTTTTTTCCCGCACTTGGCGAAAAGAGCCGGCAGCGGGTGCGCCGGCAGGACTTCGAAAGTTGGATCGCGCCCGATCTCGCCCGTATCGAGGCGGCGCTCGATGAAGTGCTGACGACAACCAATACGCCGCCAGCCGGCATCGACAAGGTGTTTTTGACCGGCGGCACCTCCTTCGTGCCGGCCATCCGCCGCATCTTCGAAAATCGCTTTGCCCATGATCGCATCGAGAGCGGCGGCGAACTGCTGTCGATCGCCCACGGACTGGCGCTGATCGGCGAGCGCGACGATATCGACCACTGGACCGCCATGGCGGCGTGACGGACCGCCGACCGAACCAGCGACCGCCGGCTTTTCCCCTTCCCCGTCGCCGGTCGGTCCTGTAGAAGAAAATCATGATCTCCAGCGACGCCATGAGCCCGGCCGAACTTGCCGCCCTTCTGCATTTCCATGCGGAAGCGGGCGTCGAATGGCTGCTGGAAGAGGAGCCTGTCGACCGCTTTGCCGAATTCGAGCGGGCAAGGGCCGAGCGCGGGGCGGCGCGAGCTTCTCAAGACAATCGGTCCTCGCAACCGATGGATTCCTCACCCGCGTCGGCACAAAGGGACGCGCGCACCAACGCCGCCAGCCGCGCGCCGGCAGCCCCCGTTGCCGCAACGCCGCAACTGGCGATCCCGCATGAGGAGGCCGTGGCGGCTGCCCGTGCCGCTGCCCAGTCGGCCGGCACGCTTGAGGAATTGAAGAGCGTGATGGAGGCGTTTTCCGGCTGCGCGCTGAAAAACAGCGCTCGCAACACGGTCTTTGCCGATGGCGATCCGAACGCTCGCATCATGGTGATCGGGCCGGTGCCGAATGGCGACGACGACCGGGAGGGCATTCCCTTCTCCGGCAAGCAGGGCCAGATGCTGGAGCGCATGCTGGGAGCGATCGGGCTCAATCGGGAAAATCTGCTGCTCACCAATGTGATTGCCTGGCGGCCACCGGGAAACCGCGTGCCATCGCAGCGCGAGACCGATATCTGCCGCCCCTTCATCGAGCGCCAGATTATCTTGGCCCAGCCCCGGCATTTGCTGGTGCTCGGCAATTTTGCCGTCCGCTTTTTCTTCGGCGGCAATGAGTCCATCCACCATATGCGCGGCCAGTGGCGCGATCTGGACATCGGCGGCGCGACGGTGTCGGCGCTTGCCTCGCTTCACCCGCAAGACCTGATATCGGCGCCGGGCAGCAAGCGGCTGGCCTGGCAGGACCTCCTGGCTTTTCGCGCCCGAATCGACGTTTGAGCGCTCCGACAGGAGCCTCGCCCAATTCATGAACCATGCATGACGAAAGCCATGCGAATTGCGCATATCAGCAGCGCGAGCGCAGCCGTTGCGCATTTCATGTTGCAGTGCAATATAAAACCCGGAGGGAGACTGACGCAAGGAACTGAACCATGACTATCCGTTTTCGCCCCCTGCACAGCGGTTTTGAAACCCTGCGCCATGCCGGCTCCACTTTTGGAACGCCCTTTCATGGTTTCGGCTCGGCCGCGAACGAACAGATGACGGCTACCGGCTATGGCCGCACCACGCGCCCGACGCAAATTTTCTCGGAATTCATCCAGCGCTGACGGCGTCGTTCAATTCCCGGTCCCGGATTTCGAAAGGTTCGTCCATGTCCTCCTCCCTCCGCTCCATGCGTGCCCTGATCGCCAGCGTCGCCGATATCGGCACGGCCGTGCGCGCCTCGCGCGAATATAGCCGCCTCAGCGTCACCGCTCCCCTGGTCAAGGGCGAAGGCCGCACCATCGGTGCTTTTCTCCCGAACTGATCGGCCGCATTGAATGCGGGCAACGATCCCGCATTCTGCGCCAAGTCCTGTCGCAATCGACAGCGCCGGAAAAACTGGATAGAGCGACACTCGTTCCTTGATTCCGGGCGCCGATGCACGGTCGCGTTTCCACGACCATGCCACCGCACCAACATTTGTTCGGGCATTTCCTGGCCAAGCGATGCCCCGCGCATCCGGCCGGGCATTTTTTTGGAGCCTTCATGCTGGCCAGCCTCAGATCCGTGTTCAGCCTGATGCTCTCGACGCTTCTGATGATGATCGGCTTCGGGCTGGCAAGCTATGTGCTGCCGGTGCGCTCGGTGGCTGAAGGCTGGTCGACGCTGATCATCTCGCTGATCGCCACCGGCTACACGCTCGGCTTCACCCTGTCCTGCATCATCACACCGAAATTCGTCGCCCGCGTCGGCCATGTCCGGGTCTTTGCCGCGCTGATCACGCTTCTCAGCATCGCCATCCTGATGTGCGGCCTTGTGGTCGACTGGCACGCCTGGATCGCGTTTCGCGCCATTTCCGGCTTTGCTATCGCCGGCAGCTACCTGGTCGTCGAAAGCTGGCTGAACGAGCGCGTCACCAATGAAAATCGCGGCATGCTGTTTTCACTCTATCTGATCATCTCGATGGTCGGGACGATTGGCGGCCAGTATCTGGTGCCGCTCGGCGATCCCGGCAATACGTCGCTGTTCATTCTCTGCGGCGTCCTGTTCTCGCTGGCGCTGCTGCCCACCGCGCTATCGACCTCGGCGATGCCGGCGCCGCCGGCACAGGCTAATTTCGACCTGGCCGGGCTGTTTCGCCGCTCGCCGGTCGCCGTCGTCGGCGCCTTCCTTGCCGGCGCCATGTCGGGCGCCTGGCTCAATCTCGGGGCCGTTTTCACCCAGAAGATCGGGCTTTCGACCGGCCAAGGCGCCACTCTGCTTGCTGCCCTCCTTGCCGGCAGCGCCATCTCGCAGATTCCCATCGGCCGCGCTTCGGACCGAATGGATCGGCGGCTGGTCATGGTCGGCTGCGGCATTGCCGGCATCATCTCCTGCCTCACCATGATCGTCTTCGTCGGCGCCGGCCCGCTCGTGCTCTATCTGATCGCAGCCCTGGTCGGCTCCGTGCTGTTTCCGATCTATGCGCTCAATGTCGCCCATGCCAACGATCTGGCGCAACCGACCGAATATGTCGAAGTCTCGTCCGGCATGATGATCACCTATGGCCTGGGCACGATCTCGGGCCCGCTGATGGTCGGGCCGGTGATGGACCGGTTCGGGCCGGCCTCGCTGTTCGTGGTGCTGGCCATCTATTTCGCTCTCTATGCCGGTTACGCCGCTTGGCGCATCGCCCGGCGCGACCATACCGAAGGCCTCGTCGCCAAGACCGATTTCCAGGCGAACACCGTGCCGACACCGGGCATGGAGGCCGTCAGCGCCATGAGCCAGGCCGCGGCAACCCTGGAGGAGCCTATCCTGGAGGAGCCCATACTGGAGACCGGGCCGACGGAGATGGGACAGGGGGATGCCCGAACAGGACAACCGCCCCTTACCGATTGACGGACATTCCGGTCATCCCTGCGGCGTCACATGCTTGCGCGCGCCCTTGCGTTCGAGGCCGAGCTTGTGTTCGCGCAGGATGATGAAGATGCCGGCCGCCACGACGATTGCGGTACCCGCGAGCATCGTGCCGTTCGGCACCTCGTCGAACAGGAAATAGCCGATGACGAGGCCGAGCAGGATCGACGTATATTCGAATGGCGCGATCGTCGACATATCGGCGTAGCGATAGCTTTGGGTGAGGAATATCTGCGCAACGCCGCCGCAGAAGCCGGCCGTCATCAGCAGCAGGAATGCGCTCCATGAGAGCGGCTCCCAGCCGAACGGCAGGGTGAGAAGCGAAAAGCAGGAAGCCGAGAGCGAGAAATAGAGCACGATCGTATGGGTGCGCTCGCGGGCGATCAGTTTGCGCACCAGAACCATGGCGACGGCACCGAAGGTCGCCGACAGGAGCACCGCGATGGCGCCCATCGCCTCCTGCGAGCCGAAACCGCCGTCGCGCAGCAGCGTCAGGCGCGGCCAGATGATGATCATGACGCCGACGAGGCCGATGAGAACCGCCGACCAGCGATAGGCGCGCACCACTTCCTTCAGGAAGACCGCGGCGAAGACGACGGCAAGCAGCGGCATGGCGTAGCCGATGGCGATCGCTTCCGGCAGGGGCAAGTGCACCAGGCCGTAGAACCCGAAGCTCATGGCGATAATGCCGATGAAACCGCGCGCAAGGTGACCGAAGATATCGCGCGTGTGGAAGGCCGTGCGCAAATCCCCCGTGAAGGCGAGATAGCCGAGGACCGGCACCATGGCGAAGGCCGAGCGAAAAAAAGTGATCTGACCGGTGGGAACCTCGGAGCCCGCCGCCTTGATCAGCGACGACATGCAGATGAAGACCAGCACGGACAGGACCTTGAGGGAAATACCCTTCATCGGGTCGGAGGATTCAGCATCCATGCAATCGGACTCATCAGATGACGGCAGCGAGCCGGAATCGGATCGAACGACAGCTGCAGGGAAATGCGACCAGACATTTGGTCGCGCACTACGGCACCTTAGCGCGCGCAAATCGCCACGGGCATCAATTTTCGTGATGTGAACCGGAAATATTTGATGCTGTCATGGCAATCCCTTACGATACGGGGTGTTGACCGTCCAAGACATATAAAGCTGACGACGAAATGCAGGAATTGTTCCGAAATCGCACAGCGGTTTAAATATTGTTAGGGCTAATTTCGTAAGTCTCTGATCTAAGTAAGGATATGGGCCGGATCAGGTTTGCCGAAATTCGTGCATGCCGGGGGAAAAACCCAACCACACCGGAGCCTTCGCGCGACGCGCGAGCCTCCTCAACAGGACCAGCCTCGCCCGGCGACCTGACGCCCGGGGGATGCAAACGGGATAGACGATGCGGACAGATACCGGCGAGATCATTCATCTGGAAGACTATCGGCCAACGGATTTCGTTCTCGAAAGGGTGGACCTCACCTTCGAGCTCGATCCGAGACAGACCAAGGTCGAAGCCCGGCTGATCTTCCATCGCCGCGAAGGGGTGGGGCTCGACATGCCGCTCGTCCTTGACGGCGACGAACTGAAGATGACCGGCCTCCTGCTCGACCAGGAAGAGATTGCGCCGGCGAACTACGATGCGGCGGACCGGACCCTCACCATCCGCCACCTGCCGGCCAGCGCCCCGTTTGAAATCACGGTCGTCACCGAGATCGACCCGCAGGCCAATACCAAGCTGATGGGCCTCTACCGCACCAGCGACGTCTATTGCACGCAGTGCGAAGCGGAGGGCTTCCGCCGCATCACCTATTTCCCCGATCGCCCCGACGTACTTGCGCCCTACACGGTCAACATCATCGCCGACAAGGAGGCCGCACCGCTGCTTCTGTCGAACGGCAACTATCTCGGCGGCGCCAATATGGGCGACGGCCGGCATTTCGCCGCCTGGTTCGATCCGCATCCGAAGCCGAGCTATCTCTTCGCACTCGTCGCCGGCGATCTCGGCGTCGTCGAAGACAGTTTCACGACCCTGTCCGGCCGCGAGGTCGCTCTCAAGATTTATGTCGAACACGGCAAGGAGCCCTACGCCACCTATGCCATGGATGCGCTGAAACGCTCGATGAAATGGGACGAGGAGGCTTTCGGGCGCGAATATGATCTCGACATCTTCATGATCGTCGCCGTGTCGGACTTCAACATGGGCGCCATGGAAAACAAGGGCCTGAATGTCTTCAACGACAAATATGTGCTGGCCGACCCGAACACGGCGACCGATGCCGATTACGCCAATATCGAGGCGATTATCGCGCATGAATATTTCCACAACTGGACCGGCAATCGCATCACCTGCCGCGACTGGTTCCAGCTCTGCCTCAAGGAAGGCCTGACGGTCTATCGCGACCATGAATTCTCCGCCGACCAGCGCTCGCGCGCCGTCAAGCGCATTGCCGAGGTCCGGCACCTGAAGGCCGAGCAGTTTCCGGAGGATGCCGGCCCGCTGGCGCATCCGGTACGCCCGGTAAAATACCGCGAGATCAACAATTTCTACACGACGACCGTCTACGAGAAGGGCAGCGAAGTCACCCGCATGATCGCCACCCTGCTGGGTGCCGATCTGTTCAAGAAGGGCATGGATCTCTATTTCGACCGCCATGACGGGCAGGCCGTGACGATCGAGGATTTCCTTGCCTGCTTTGCGGAGGTGAGCAAGCGCGACCTCAGCCAGTTTTCGCTCTGGTATCATCAGGCCGGCACGCCGCTGGTTACCGTTTCGACGTCCTATGACGCGGGCAGGCAGACTTTCACGTTGTCGCTCGAACAGATGGTGCCGCCGACGCCGGGGCAGACCGCCAAGGAGCCGATGCACATCCCCTTGCGGATCGGACTTTTGCTGGAAGACGGCACGGAGATGTCCCTGCCCTCGCCGGCCGGCGCGGAAATGACCGGCGACGTCCTGCATCTCACCGAGCGCAAGCAGACCGTCACATTCGAAGGCATTCCATCACGCCCGATCCTGTCGCTCAACCGCGGCTTTTC
Source organism: Rhizobium sp. Root482 (assembly GCF_001426565.1). Classification (GTDB taxonomy): domain Bacteria; phylum Pseudomonadota; class Alphaproteobacteria; order Rhizobiales; family Rhizobiaceae; genus Pararhizobium. The sequence continues at coordinate 325,527 of NZ_LMFA01000012.1, forward strand.
GGCGCCGATCAACCTGCATTTCGAGCAGGCACCCGCCGATCGCGCCCATATCGCCAGGCATGAAAGCGATCTCTTTGCCCGCTGGCAGGCGCTCAACGACCTTGCCCTGCCGAACCTTGTGGCGGCAGCGGCCAGTGCTCGCTCGGGCGTGCCGGCGCGGTGCGACGCCGCCCTGGTCGATGCACTGTTGACGGCGGCTCGCGACGACCGGCTCGAACCCGCCTTTCGCGCCCAGGCGCTGGCGCTGCCGAGCGAATCCGACATTGCTCGCGAAATCGGCAGCAACAACAATCCGGATGCGATCCATGCCGGCCGGCAACAGATCATGACCGCCGTTGCGGTCGCAGGCCGGGAGTTTTTCGCGGAACTGTTCGACAAGATGGCGGCCACCGGCCCCTTCAGTCCGGATGCGGCAAGCGCCGGGCGCCGGGCGCTGCGCAACACCGCCCTTTCCTATCTCGTCTATGCCGAGAACGACCCGGCCCGCGCCGCTGCGGCGTTCCATTCCGCCGACAATATGACTGATCTCAGCCAGGCGCTGACGATTCTCGCGCACCGCTTTCCCGATGCACCAGAAACCTTGCAGGCGCTTTCCGCCTTCAAGGCGCGCTTTGCCGAAAATGCGCTGGTCATCGACAAATGGTTCACCATCCAAGCAACCATCCCCGGTGCCGAGACGCTTGGTCGCGTCCGCACGCTGATGGCCGACCCGCTGTTCGCCGGCTCCAACCCCAATCGGGTAAGGGCACTGATCGGCACGTTCGCATTTTCGAACCCGACCGGCTTCAACCGTGCCGATGGTGACGGCTACCGGTTCCTCGCCCATCAGATCCTCGATATCGACCCGCGCAATCCTCAGCTTGCCGCCCGCATCCTCACCTCGATGCGGTCCTGGCGGTCGCTGGAGGAGATCCGGGCCGAGCATGCGCGCAATGCCTTGCGCGAGATCGCGGCCGGGGCGACGCTCTCTCCCGATGTCGGCGACATCGTTGAACGCATGCTCGTGGGCTAAAGGCCTTAAATCTCGCAAAGCCCTGAAATTTCAGGGCTTTTTCGTTCTTTCCGGGCGACACCCTCGCCGAGCCTACAATTTCCCAATGATAATAAATGGTTAACAAATTTTAACGTTTTCCGCTGGACAAGCCGAATCACAATTGATTCATTGGGTCAGGTTCGAGCGAGCGGCGCGTCGAATCACATGAGGACCTATAGATTTGACGAAGATGGCGGAAGCGCAGCGGGGACGCGCAGCCGGCGGGCAGGTGCGACCAAAATTTCCGGGCTTTTCCGACCTGGAAAGAAACGTCATCCAGCACGCACGGATTTTTACCGAGCCGGCGGCCTTGCGCCTGGCACGCGCCGAGCCATTGCTGAAACGCTCCATCCCGGTCCTCATCACCGCCTTCCTGCTCGTCGTTGCCATTTCCCGCATCAGCGGCATCGTCATCGAACACGCACGCATGGAGGCAAGTGCGCGCCAGATAACCGTCCTTGCGGCGGCAACCGCAAGTGCAGCCCTGCAGGAAAATGGCACTGCGCTGTTCGACAAATCGCAGAAATGGGAGGTCGAGCAGCGGCTGAACACCTTCCTGCCGTCGGACATGCTCGAGCCCGGCGCCTTCGTGCTGGCCGTCCGCAATGACGGGCGCGTCTTCGCCGGCACAGCCGAAAGCAGCGCCGGCTATACCGGGCGGACGCTGGCGACAGTGGCCCCCGAGGTCGCCGCATTCCAGTATTTCGGCGAACGCTCGACGGTGATGAAGGCCTTTATCGGCGGCATCGAGCATATCGTCGCGCTGAGCCAGGTTCCGGGCGGGGCCGGCACCTTGATGGTCGCCAGTCCGTTGTCGCGCATCGAAAAACTTTGGCGCGACGAGGTGTCCCTGAACGTCACGCTGTTTGCCGGCATCTCCGCCATCCTGCTCGTCGTGCTCTACGCCTATTATATCCAGGCCAAGCGCGCCCGCGATGCCGACCAGATTTTCGCGGAATCGAACCTGCGCGTCGAAACGGCGCTGTCGCGTGGCCGCTGCGGCCTTTGGGATTTCGACATGCCGAACCGGCGCCTCTTCTGGTCGCGGTCGATGTATGAAATGCTCGGCATGTCGCCACAGGGCAATGTCATGTCTTTCGGCGATGCGGCACGGCTGATGCACCCGGACGACGGCAGCATCTACAAGGTCGCCCGCACCATCGCCAAGGGCGATGCCCGCCAGATCGACCAGATTTTCCGCATGCGCCATGCCGATGGTCATTATGTCTGGCTACGCGCGCGTGCGCAGGTCATCCGCACCACGACCGGCCGCGTCCACCTGATCGGCATCGCCATGGACGTGACCGAGCAGCACCGGCTCGCCCAACGCTATGCGGAAGCCGACCAACGGCTTGCCGATGCTATCGAATGTACGTCCGAAGCCTTCGTCCTCTGGGACAAGAACGACCGATTGGTCATGTGCAACGCCCACTACCAGCAGGCCTATCAATTGCCCGACAGCGTACTGGTGCCCGGCACCGAACGCGCCGTCGTCAACGCGGCCGCGGCCCGGCCGATCATCGAGCGCCGTATTGCCGATCCCGACCGCTCCAATCACTCGCAGACATCGGAAGTCCAGCTTTCCGACCAGCGCTGGCTGCAGATCAACGATCGCAGGACCCGCGACGGCGGCATGGTCTCCGTCGGCACCGATATCACCCTGTTGAAGCGCCATCAGGTGCGATTGCGCGAATCCGAGCGACGCCTGATGGCGACGATCGGGGACCTGTCGGCCTCGCGCATCACGCTGGAACGGCAAAAGGCCGAGCTTTCCGTTGCCAATGCCAATTACCAGGCGGAGAAAGAGCGCGCGGAGGCGGCAAACCGGGCGAAATCCGAGTTCCTCGCCAATATGTCGCACGAGTTGCGTACGCCACTGAATGCCATTCTCGGCTTCTCGGAAATCCTGCAGAACCAGATGTTCGGGCCGCTCGGCTCGGATAAATACGACGAATATTCCCACGATATCCACGACAGCGGCAAACATCTCCTCAACGTCATCAACGACATTCTCGACATGTCGAAGATCGAGGCCGGGCAGATGCAGATCAATCGCGAGACGATCGATCTTGGGCCGTTGATCGAGGAGACGCTGCGCCTCACCACCATACCGGCCGAACAGAAGAATATCTGCGTCGATCAGCGGATTTCATCGGGCCTGACGATTGTCGCCGACCGCCGGGCCATGAAGCAGGTGCTGCTCAATCTTCTGTCGAACGCCGTCAAGTTCACCAATGCGGGCGGCAGGATTTCGCTTCGCGCCCGCAAGGTGGCCGGCGCCGTGACGCTCACCATTGCCGATACCGGCATTGGCATTCCGCGCGCCGCACTGCAGAAGATCGGCCAGCCTTTCGAGCAGGTGCAGAACCAGTATGCCAAGAGCAAGGGCGGTTCTGGCCTCGGCCTTGCCATCTCGCGATCGCTGACCAGCCTGCACGGCGGCTCGATGAAAATCCACTCGATCGAAAATGTCGGGACGATCATCTCGCTGCGCATCCCCGATACCGGCCCGCGCGCGTGCCCAGGCCAACCGGCAGGCCGGACATTGCCCGTGACCGAGGAAAGTCAGCGCTTGACGGTCGCCTGAAAAATACGCCGCACGGCCTTCGAGAGCCGGCGGACTTCCGCTTCCAGCACCTTGATATCAGGCGCATCGCCTGCCCGGCAGAGCAGGTCGATCAGCCCCGCCGGCGCATCCTTCGGCTCCAGATCGCCCTCGATGCACAGACGCACGATCTGCGACAGATTGGTGAACAGGGCCAGCCCTTGCTGCACCGTATCGAGGTCGCTGGCATCGAGCAGCAGCGGCCCCAGTCTCGCCAGCACATCGGCGGTCGACATGCCGCCGGCCGGCACGTCGATGCCCTGCGCCGGCGCGATCAGCGCAAGATATTGAGCGATGAACTCGATATCGACGAGCCCGCCCGGAATGAGCTTGAAATCCCAGAGGTCGCTGGGCGGCTTTTCCTTGTCGATCAGCCCGCGCATCTCGGCAACATCGGCTGCGACCTTCGGCACGTCACGGCGCTGCTCGAGGATGTCGCGGATGATCGCATCCACCTGCGCCATCAGGCTCTGATCGCCGCAGAGCGCGCGGGCGCGGGTCAGCGCCATGTGCTCCCAGGTCCAGGCCTCCTCGCGCTGGTATTTCTCGAAGGCATTGATGCGCGTCGCCACCGGCCCCTTATTGCCGGAAGGCCGCAGCCGCATATCGACTTCGTAAAGCACGCCTTCGGCGGTGGGCGCGGAAAGGGCCGCGATCAGCCTCTGCGTCACCCGGGTGAAATAACGGGTGGAATCGAGCGGCTTGGCGCCGTCGGATTCGGTTGCCCCGTCGTCATGATCGTAAAGCAGGATGATATCCACATCGGATCCGGCCGTCAGTTCGTGACTGCCGAGCTTGCCCATGCCGATCACCGCCACCCGGCCGCCGGCAAATTTTCCGTGCGCCGTCTCGATTTCGCCAAGGACGGCGCCCAGCGCCGAGGCGAGAATGAGGTCGGCCAAATCCGTAAAGGCGTGCCCCGCCTGGATGCCGGTGATCACCCCCGTCAAAAGCCGGATGCCGATCAGGAAACGCTGTTCGGAAGCGATGATGCGCAGCCGGTCGAGGATATCCTCGTAGTGACGCGCGCCGGAAAGCAGACCGGAAATGCGCTCGGCCAGATGGTCGCGTGTCGGCAGTTCGGCAAGCAGGCTCGGGTCGAGCATTCCGTCGAACACATGCGGCCGGTCGGCAATGATGTCGGCCAGCCGCGGTGCGGAGGACATGATGTTGACGATCAGGGAAAGCAGCCCCGGATTGTTGCCGAGCAGCGAGAAAAGCTGGATGCCGGCCGGTAATCCTGCGATAAAATGATCGAACCGCAGCAGCGCCTCGTCGGCGCGCTTGTTCTCGCCAAACACGCTTAGAAGCTGCGGCGTCAATTCCGTCAGCCGCTCGCGCGCCTCCACCGATTGCGTCGCCCTGTAGCGGCCGTAATGCCAGGTGCGAATGATCCTCGAAATGTCCTGCGGTCGCGCAAAGCCCAGTTTCCGCAGCGTTTCCAAGGTGTCGGGATCGTCATTTTGCCCGGTGAAAACGAGGTTTCCGGCCTCGGTGGAAAGCTTCGCCTCCTGTTCGAAAAGCTGGGCATAGCGTCGTTCCACCGTCTTGAGCAGGCGCGACAGTTCGGCCGAGAAAGCCGCCGTGTCGGCAAATCCCATCATATAGGCAATACGCTTCAGTTCAGCCTCGGTGGTTGGCAAGACATGGGTCTGCTCGTCCCGGACCATCTGAATCCGGTGCTCGACATCGCGCAGGAACCAGTAGGCGGAAACCAGTTCCTCGGCCGTCTTGGTATCGATCCATTTCGCCCGCGCCAGTCCGCGCAGCATCGGCTCGGTCGCCCGCAACCGGAGGTCCGGCATCCGCCCGCCGGCGATCAGTTGCTGGGTCTGGACGAAGAACTCGATTTCCCGGATGCCGCCACGGCCAAGCTTGATATTGTGGCCCTTCACCGCGATTTCGCCATGCCCCTTATGGGCGTGGATCTGGCGCTTGATCGAATGAATATCGGCAATCGCCGCATAGTCGAGATATTTGCGGAACATGAATGGGGTGAGTTCGCGCAGGAAGGCCTCGCCGGCGGCGATGTCGCCGGCCATGGCGCGTGCCTTGATGAAGGCCGCCCGCTCCCAGTTCTGGCCCCTGCTCTCGTAATAGAGCATGGCCGCGTCCACCGAAATGGCGAGCGGCGTTGCGCCGGGATCGGGACGCAGGCGCAGGTCCGTGCGGAAGACATAGCCGTCGCCGGTGCGCTCCTGCAGGATGCGGATCAGGCGGCGCAGCAGCCGGGCAAAGGTTTCCGGCGCATCGTCCGGGGCAAGGATCAGCGGCGCCTGCGGATCGTAAAAGACAACGAGGTCGATATCGGAGGAATAGTTGAGTTCGAAGGCACCGAGCTTTCCCATGCCGAGAACCACGACGCCCGAACGCCGGCTCGGATTGCCCACATCGACGACGTTGAGCTTGCCGCCGTCATGGGCACCAAGCAACAGGTGGTCGATCGCGGCCGATACGGCGGCATCGGCGAAATCGCTGAGCCATTTTGTCGTTTCGCGGGCATCGAAAAGCTTCGACAGGTCGGCAAGCGCAATGGCAAAGGCGATGTCCCGCTTGGCCTGCCTGAGGCGCGTCATGATCTCGGCGTCCGATAAGGGCTTGCCCGGCTCATCGCCTCTCCAGGCGCCCCGCGCCGCGTCGATACGGGTCTTGAGATAGGGAATGATCGGTTCTTCCAGCGCCCGGGCCAGTAGGGGCGGATGCGCGACGGCGGTGTCGCGCAGATAGGGCGAAAGCGAAAAGGCTGCGACGATGAAGTCCTTCAGCGGCGTCTCGCCGGCCACAAGCGTCGCAATCTGCGGATGAGCCTTTGCCATGTCCTTCAGGCTGGACAGAACGGATTTGGCATCCGTCTGGCTCATCGGCCGGATCGCGCAGGCGCCGATTTGCGCAAGGCGGCGTTCGTCTGGCTTGGTCATGGTCCCTCCCCGCCCGGTCTGCGGCTCTCTATGCCTATCAGGCCGACGGCGGAGGGAAAACCATGCTGATCGTCAAACCACGATTGTTTTGCGCCTCCGACACCGTATCGGCCAGTTCCAGCGATCCGCGGTGCATCTCCATCACCGCCTCGACCAGCGCCAGTCCCAGGCCGGTTCCCGGCTTCGTGCGGCTCTCGTCCAGCCGCACGAAGCGCTCCACCACGCCGGCACGCTTGTCGGCGGGAATGCCGGGGCCGTGATCGGCCACCGAAAGCATGATCCCGTCATCGCCAGGAACGAGGCTGACCTTGATCGATGGATCGTCGCCGCCCTCGGCATATTTTATGGCATTGTCGATAAGGTTGCCCAATGCCTGGCCGATCAGTTCCCGATTGCCCGAGACGCAAATACCGGGATCGATCGCAGCCTCCAGCCTCAGGGCCTGTTCCTCGGCCACCGGCTCGTAAAGCTCGACGCAATCCCCGGCGATCTGCGAGAGATCGACGAGGTTCATCTCGGCTGCCGCCGCGCCCGCCTCGACCCGCGAGATCATCAGAAGGGCGTTGAAGGTGCGGATCAACTGGTCGGATTCCCCGATGATCTCCTCGAGCGAGGTGCGATAGCCGGTATTGGTCGCCTTGTGCGCCAGCGCCGCCTCGGCCTTGTTGCGCAGCCGGGTGAGCGGTGTCTTCAGGTCATGGGCGATATTGTCGGAAACCTGCCGAAGTCCCTCGTTCAGCTTTTCGATCCGCCCGAGCATGGCGTTCAGCGATTCCGACAATCGATCGAACTCGTCGCCGGAACCGCTCATCGGCAATCGCTGGGAAAGATCGCCGGCCATGATCCTCGTGCTGGCATCCGACATGCGGTCGATCCGCTTCAGCGCATTGCGGCCGATGGCAAACCAGATGATCAGCGCTCCAAGCCCCATGATGCCAAGCGCGACCATAAGAGCCTGGCGCACCAGCACGCGAAATTTTTCTGGCTCCTGCAGGTCGCGGCCGACGAGGATACGCAGGCCGTTGTCCAGAACCAGCACATGCGCCAGCGCCACATGGCTGTCTTTTCGGCTTTCGTCGGTATAGCGCTGATAACGGAAGGGCTCGTCCGTCCATCCCTCCCGGTCCAGAAAACCCGGCTGCAGCGAGGCGACGTTGCCGGCAAGGATCTCGCCCGTCGGCCCGGCGATGACATAGAGATTGGCGCCCGGCTGGCGGGCACGGCGCTCCAGCGCGCGCAGCAGGCCGTTCACGCCGGCCCTTGCGTAGATGTTCTCGATCTGCGCCACTTCGGCGGTCACCGCGTCGCGCGTCTGCTGCTGCAGGAGCCCCTCCGACATGGCTGTGACATAGAATACCAGGAAGGCCGCGCAGAGCGAGAAAAGCAGGAGATAGAGCGCCGAAAGGCGAAAGGCCGTGGTGCGGAAGAGGACGCGCAGCCGGTTCATGGAGAGGGGCGGTCCTCGTCCTTGATCATATACCCGGCGCCGCGCACCGTGCGCAGCAGCGGCTGGTCGAAATCCTTCTCGATCTTGGAGCGCAGCCGCGACACATGGACGTCGATCACATTGGTCTGCGGATCGAAATGGTAATCCCAGACATTTTCGAGCAGCATGGTGCGCGTCACCACCTGGCCGGCATTCTTCATCAGATATTCCAGAAGCCTGAATTCGCGCGGCTGCAGCGGCACCTCCCGCCCCTGCCGGCGCACCGTATGCGACAGCCGGTCGAGTTCGAGGTCGCCGACCCGGTAGACCATGTCCTGTTCGGGCGTGCCCTTGCGGCGGCCCAGCACTTCGACGCGCGCCAAAAGTTCGTTGAAGGCGTAGGGTTTCGGCAAATAGTCGTCGCCGCCGGCGCGCAGGCCCGTCACCCGGTCGTCGACCTGGCCCAGCGCCGAGAGAATGAGCACCGGCGTATGGATGCCCTTGTGGCGCAGTTCGGTGATCACCGAAAGCCCGTCGCGGCGTGGCAGCATCCGGTCGATGACGAGCACGTCGTAGTTGTTTTCGCTCGCCATGAACAGTCCGCTCTCGCCGTCGCTGGCGTGATCGGAGACGATACCGGTCTCGCGAAAAGCCTTGGCCAGGTAGGCGGCGGCCTCAATGTCATCTTCGATAATCAGAATCTTCATACGCGTGACCATAGCCCTGCATCCGTATGTTCGACAACCGGTCTGGCTGCGGGAAACCACGCCTCGCCGCCTGTTAGAAGCGCGCGGGCCTGAAAACAGCAGGCGCCGCGAAACCGTCAGGTCACGCGACGCCCGTCTTTGTCTGCCGGAAGCCTTAGCCCTGGCTGATCGGCAGTGCTACGAAGCGGCTGCCATTCTCGGTTTCGATCTGGAACAGCGCCTTGGTGCGGCCGTCCTTCTTCGCAGTATCGATCACACCGAGGATATCGTCCGCCGAGCCGACCTCCTTGTTGTTGACCGAGACGATCTTCTGGCCTTCCTTCAGCCCGCGCTCGCTGGCCTCGGAATCCGGATCGACGGAGACGATGGCGACGCCTTGGCCGTCGTCGGCCGGCGAAACCGTAACGCCGAGATCGGCAAGCGCCTTCTCGCTTGAGGGCTGGGCCTCCTCTTCCTGCTGGTCGGTGCCGGCAGAAGCCTGCGTCGTGTCATCCGGCAGTTCGCCGATTTCCAACTTGACGGTCTCGGACTTTCCGTCACGCCAGAGTGCGACGTCGACCTTGGTACCCGGGCGCAGGCTGGCGATCTTGCGGGCCAGTTCGCGCGGCCCCTTGACCGTATCGCCATTGACGGCGGTGATGACGTCGCCCTTCTCGATGCCGGCCTTTTCGCCCGGAGAGCCTTCCTGCGGCTCGACGACGAGAGCACCGCCTGCCTCGGCAAGTCCAAGCGATTCGGCGACATCCTTGTCGACCGGCTGGATCTGCACGCCGAGCCAGCCACGGGAGACCTCGCCGTTCTTCATCAGGTCGGCAACCACGTCCTTGGCGACAGACGAGGAAATCGCAAATGCGATGCCGACATTGCCGCCGGAGGGCGAGAAGATCGCAGTGTTGATGCCAACTACTTCACCGTTGAGATTGAAGGTGGGGCCGCCGGAATTGCCGCGGTTCACCGCCGCATCCACCTGCAGATAGTCATCATAGGGACCTGAGCCGATATCGCGGCCACGCGCCGAGATGATGCCGGCGGTCACGGTGCCGCCCAGGCCGAACGGATTGCCGACGGCAACCACCCAGTCGCCTACACGAACCTTGCTGTCATCAGCGAAGGTGACATAGGAGAATTTGCGCTTGCCATCCACCTTCAGCACGGCAAGGTCGGTCCGGCTATCCTTGCCGACCAGCTTGGCGTCGAGCTCGGTGCCATCGGTGAGGATCACGGTAAAGGCGGAACCGTCGGAGACGACGTGATTGTTGGTAACCACATAGCCGTCTTCGGAAATGAAGAAGCCGGAGCCCTGCGAGGTCGGGCGAAGACGGCCCGGCTTGTCGTCGCGGCGTCCGTGGCCGCGCTCGGCGCGGTCGCCGTCCGGTCCACCGAATTCCTTGAAGAAGCGCTTCAGCGGGTGATCGTCGGGAAGCTCATCGAAGCCGCGGCCGCCGAAATCGAAGGAGAAGCCGTTGCCGGAGGTCTTGTCCGGAGCTTCGCGGGACTGGACGCGCACGGAAACAACCGCCGGGGAAACCGCATCGACGACATCCGCGAAGCTGGGAACCTGCGGCGCTTCGATCCTTACCGCGTCGGCAAAGGAGTTGGTGACGGCAGCGGGGATGCCGGTCGTCAGCATCACGGCCGCGAGACCCGCGACGGTCGATGTTTTCAGAACGGTCTTGAGGGAGGGACGAAGTGCGTTTGTCTTGAACATCGGTTTTGCCTTTTCTCTTCACTGTCCGGGACTGATCTAGGACCAGCCGATGGGAAAGAAATAGGCCAATGCACCTTACTGACGCGTGTCCGTTAAATGAAACTTTGGTAATGTTGAACGCCGGTGGCCGCCTGGCTACCGCCGGCTCTGCTCATCTTCCGAAAGTACCGCATCCAGCCGCGCCTGTTCCTCCGGTGTGAGGTTGGTTCCAACCTCCTTGCCGGTCCTCCTTCGCGCCGAAACCACCATGACCGATGCACCGGCAAGAAACAGCAGCAGGGGCGCACCCCAGAGGATCAGCGTCTTCGTCTCGAAGCGCGGCTTGAGCAGGACGAATTCGCCATAGCGCGACACGACATAGTCGATGACGGCGTCGTCGCTGTCGCCATTCTCCAACCGCTCGCGCACGAGCAGGCGCAGGTCCTTGGCAAGCTCGGCATTGGAATCGTCGATCGACTGGTTCTGGCACACCATGCAGCGCAGTTGCGCCGAGAGCGCGCGCGCCCTTGCCTCGAGCGCCGGATCGGCCAGCACCTCGTCGGGATTGACGGCGAATGCCGGCCAGGCACAGGCCAGCATCGCGAGGATCAGCAGGCTCCGCCGGATCATTGCGCCGGCTCCAGAACCGGCTTCGGCTTCTTCGATCGCGTGGGCGCGCCGATGCGCAAGCGTCGGTCGCTGAGCGAAACAAGGCCGCCGGCCATCATGAACAGGGCCCCGCCCCAGATGCACAGGATCATCGGCTTCCACCAGACCCGTACCACGATCCCGCCATCGGCCATGTCATCGCCAAGCGAAACATAAAGCTGGCTCAGCCCGAATGTCCTGATGCCCGCTTCCGTGGTGGGCATCCGCCTTGCGGTATAAATCCGCTTCGAGGATGTGATATCCCCCATCGCAACACCATCGCCACTGACGATGAAATGCCCGACTTCCTCGCTATAGTTCGCGCCATTGCCTTTGCGCAATCCCTCGAAGCGCAGGCTGTAGCCGCCGGCCTCCGCCGTCATTCCCGGCTTCATCTCGATGATATGCTCAGTCTCGAAGGCCGTGACCGCGACGATGCCGATCAGGGTGACGCCAAGCCCGATATGCGCAAGCGCCGTACCAAACACCGAGCGCGGCAGGCCCGACAGGCGCCGCCATGCAACGCCGGCTGCCACCTTGCCGAGCCCGGAGCGCAAGAAAAGCTCCATCATCGAACCGAGGATCATATAGGCGCCGAGCGCGATGCCGAGCGCAGCCAGGATCGGCCCGCCATTCTGCGCGTAGTAGACCACACAGCCGACGACGAGGCCGAAAGCGACGGCCGCAAACAGTCTTTGTGCGGCTCCCGGCAGATCGCCGCGCTTCCAGGCCAGAAGCGGGCCGAAGGGCACGGCCAGCAACAGCGGCAGCATCAGCAAACCGAAGGTCATGTTGAAGAAAGGGGCGCCGACGGAAATCTTCGCGCCGGTCAGCGCCTCCAGCGCAAGCGGATAGAGCGTGCCGGTCAGCACCGTCGCTGCGGCCGTCGTCAGGATAAGATTGTTGAGAACGAGCGCGCCTTCGCGCGAGATCGGCGCGAACAGCCCGCCCGCCTTCAGCCGCGCGGCGCGAAGGGCAAACAGCGACAGCGCGCCACCGATGAAGAGAATGAGGATGATCAGGATGAAGACGCCACGCGTCGGATCGGTGGCGAAGGCGTGGACCGAGGTCAGCACGCCGGACCGCACCAGGAAGGTTCCTAGAAGCGACATCGAGAAGGTCATGATCGCGAGCAGCACGGTCCAGATCTTCAGCGCTTCCCGCTTTTCCATCACCAGTGCCGAATGCAACAGCGCCGTCCCGGCAAGCCAGGGAATGAAGGAGGCGTTCTCGACCGGATCCCAGAACCACCAGCCGCCCCAGCCGAGTTCGTAATAGGCCCAGTAGGAGCCCATGGCGATGCCGGCCGTCAGGCAGGTCCAGGCGGCAAGCGCCCATGGTCGCACCCAGCGCGCCCAGGCGGCGTCGATGCGCCCCTCGATCAGCGCCGCGATGGCGAAGGAGAAACAGACGGAAAATCCGACATAACCGAGATAGAGCAGCGGCGGATGGATGGCGAGACCGATGTCCTGCAGTACCGGATTGAGATCCTTGCCCTCGCCCGGCGCATTCAAGAGCCGGTTGAAGGGGTTGGAGGTCATCAGGATGAACAGGGCAAAGGCCGCGGTGATCATCGCCTGGATAGAAAGCACATTGGCCTTCAGCGTCTCCGGCAGATTGTTTCCGAACAGCGCGACCAGGGCCGAAAAGAAGGTGAGGATCAAAACCCAGAGCAGCATCGAGCCTTCATGATTGCCCCAGACGCCGGAATATTTGTAGATCAGCGGAATCTGCGAATGCGAATTCTCCCAGACATTCTGGACGGAAAAATCCGAGGTCACATGCGCATAGGTCAAGGCGCAGAAGGACAAGGCGACCAGAAGGAATGTCGCCTTCGCCGCGATCGTACCGATTTCCATCAGCGCCCGGTCGCCGCGAAGCGCGCCGGCGAGCGGCAGTGCCGCCTGCAAAAGCGAGGTCGCAAGCGCCAGCACCAGTGCATAATGGCCAAGCTCGACGATCATCGGATGGTCTCCTTGCCGCCGAGCGAGACGCCCTGCTCCGCCAGCCGGTCCGCCACGTCCTTGGGCATATAGGTCTCATCGTGCTTGGCAAGAACCGTATCGGCGACGAAGACGGCACTTTGCGCATCGAAAGCACCTTCGGCGACGACGCCCTGACCTTCGCGGAACAGGTCGGGCAAGATACCCGTATAGCGCACCGGCACGCGATCCAGCGTATCGGTGACACTGAAGGTGATGGTCCGTCCGTCGCCGCGCTTGACCGTTCCGGTCTCGACCAGCCCGCCCAGCCTGATGCGGGTTCCCGGCGCCAGGTCCGCCTTGGCGAGATCGCCGGGCACGTAGAAATAGGCAACCGACTGGCTGAAGGCGAACATCACCAGAAGCACGGCCGCGATGAGAAAACTCACGCCGCCGCCAATGATTGCCAGACGCTTCTGTTTGCGGGTCACTTCACGTCTCCATCGGCTTCAAGCCCCAGTTCCCCGGCCAGCGCCAGCAGTTGCTGCCCTTCTTTCCCGCCGGCGGGGAAAGCGGCTAGGCTCTGTTTCACCGCGGCGGTCGCCATATCGGTGCGCCCCAGCACCGCATAGGAGCGGATGATGCGCATCCATCCTTCGAAATTCTTGGGATCCTGCTTCAGCTTTTCGGCGAGGCTGCCGACCATGCCCTCGATCATCGCGGTACGGTCGCCTGCACTCATCTCGCTTGCGGCGGCGATATCCTCGCCGCTCGGGTGTCCCGGCAGTGCCTGGCCAGCCCCCTGGGCCGTCTTGCCGCCGAGGCTTGCAATATGCTCGTTGACGAGCGGCAGCCAGGGCGCCCCGGCCGGAGACGTCCTGACGATTTCGCCGAATGCCGCAAGTGCCTCAGGCGTCTTGCCCTCCTGCTTCATGGCAAGGGCGAGATAGAAGCTGGCGCGGGGATCGTCCGGCTCGATCGTCAGCGATTTCCTGAGCGCGGCCTGTGCCTCGTTCGTCACGATCCCGCCCGACAGCGCGATCAGGCTTTCAGCATAGCCGCCCAGGCGCGCCGGGGTCGCGCCGAGGAGCCGCGCGGCGTTCTCATAGGCCGCAGCTGCTTCCTCGAGCCGGCCGCCGCGATAGTAGATCGGAGCCAACACGTCCCAGCCGGCACCGTCTTGCGGATTATCGACCAGATGACGTTCCGCCCGCGCGATCAGGATATTCATGTCGTCGCCGGGATTTGCCAGTCGTGCTGCCAGCGGTGCATCGGGCACATCGGGATGTCCCGTGCGCAGATAGAGGCCCAAGCCTATGGCGGGCAGGACGAGGATGATCGCAAGCTGCGCCAGCCGGTTGCTCCGTGACGCCGGCGCCACCGGTCCGGCCGCTTTTATCGCGTCCGTCGCCGCAAGCAGGCGGCGCGCCACTTCGGCGCGCGCAAGGGCCGCGTCCGCGCCGGAAATCACCCCGTTGGTCTCGTCGCGCTTCAATTCATCGAGCTGATCGCGATAGACCTCGGCATCATGGGATTGCGGAGCCACGCCGCCGGCTGGCGCGCGCAGCAGGGGAAGCAGCAGGACAGCGGCGACGGCCGCCGTGAGGGTGGCGACAAGAATCCAGAACAGCATGTGCGCTCAATTACTATGGGCGGCACGCCATTCCAATCGGAAAAGGGAAAATGACGGAAAATTGAGGCATTTGGCCGCAATGCAGCGGATGGCAGGGGCCATGCCGGGATCGAGAGATGATCAGGCCGTGATCAGGTCAGCGGCGTCCAGGTGCCGTTCGGGTTACGGCAGGCCGCGCCGCGCGCGACGCTCTCCTGGCCCTTGACCGTCACCGTATGGCTGTACTGGCGGCAATTCTGCGAACCGACCTGATAGGGAGCGGCCGCCACGACCGAGCCGGTAATGCCGGCCCCTTGCCACACCACCGGCTGGCCGCTGCGGGCTGCTTCCAGAGCGCGGTATTCCGCCTCCAGCGCCCGCTGGCGGTCGCCCTTGCTGATCGAAAGCCCGGGCGTGCGTCCGATGACGCCGCCGCCGAGAGCGGCAATGTAGGATGCCGAGTTGATCGTCTGGCCGCCCTTGCCGCCGTCGCGCGCCGTCGTGCCGCAACCGCTGAGTGCCAGCGAAAGGACGAGCAGCGGGGCGGCTATGTGGGGGATGGAAACCGGCATGGAACGGGCCTTGTTGGTCATAAGCGGGGCAGCTCTCGCAATGTTCGTTCTGTCGGCAACCATGGCGGCCTCATGCCTAGTCCATGGCTGGCTATCTTTTTACACTCCCGACAGGGGCAGGCAATACCGCAGTGCAAAAAGCCGGGCCGGCCGGCGATTTAGCCCGCGACCCTGTCAAAAAAGTCACGCTCGCCGAAGCGTTCCCATCAAGAGACAGCCGGCAGCAGGATCATTGCCGTCAATCCGCCCCGCGCATTGCGCGACAGTTCGAGCAAGCCCTGATATTCGCCGGCGATCTCGCTGACGATCGAAAGACCGAGCCCGGTGCCGGGCTTGCTTTCATCGAGCCGCCTGCCCCGCTTGACGGCAACGGCGATCTGCTCCGGCTCCAACCCCGGCCCGTCGTCGTCCACCTCGATCATGATCCAGTTGCGTCGCCCGGGATCCCTGCCCTGCATGCCCTCGGGGGCCACATGAGCGGTGACGTGAACCTCGTTTCTCGCATAGCGGGCCGCATTGTCGAGGAGGTTGCCGATCGTCTCCTCGACATCCTGCTGTTCCATGGCGAGAACCAGGCCGGGCGGCGATACGGTCAGGAGGAAAGTCTTGTCCGGATGCAGCCGGCGCATCACCCGCACCAGCCGCTCGAGCACCGGCTCCACTTCGGCGCGCGCCAGCACCGATTCGCGCTGGGCGGCAATGCGGGCCCGGTTGAGATAGGATTGCACCTGCATCTGCATCGCATCGGCCTGCGCCTTGACCAGGTCACCATGCGGCGCTTCCAGAACCCGTGCCTCATTGATCAGGACGGCGATCGGCGTCTTCAGCGAATGGGCGAGGTTGCCGACCTGCATGCGCGCCCGCTCGATGATCCGGCGGTTGCTGTCGATCAACGCGTTGACCTCGCTCGCCAGCGGCTGGATTTCGCGGGGAAATTCGCCGTCCAGCCGTTCGCTTTCGCCGCCGCGGATCTTTTCCAGCGACCGCCGCGCCTGGTCGAGGGGCCTGAGACCAAACAGGATGGCCAGCGCATTCATGCCGAGCCCGCCAAAACCGAAGATCGCCAGTGCCAGGTAGAGGTTGCGGTTGAAGTCGTTGATATCGGCCTCCAGTACGTCGCGGTTACCCGCAACCCGGAAGCGGGCCGTGTGCCCCTGGATGTCGAGCACCACCTCCGTTTCGGCGACTTCCACCTCGTTGTTGAAGGAATCGACCGTCGTGTAGAAGCGCTCGTAGCGAATGTCGAAGGGAACTTCGTCAATGCTGACGATCGGCAGCTTGCCGGAGCCGAGAGAGGTCGAGACCAGCGGCGGCGTATCGAATTCGCCGATCGGCTCGACGATCCAGTACCAGCCCGTCTGCGGCTGCGAGAACCGCAGGTCTCCCAGTTGCGGGCTTCCGGCCAGCACCGTCTCGTCATTGACGATAACGGAATTGATGACGTTGTAGAGCTGGGCGCGCAAAAGGTCCTGGAAGCCGCGCTCCGATCCCTGCCGATAGAGCGTCGAGATCACCACGCCGATCACCACCAGCGCCGCCACCGCCCAGATGGTGGAAACCAGAAGAACACGCGCCGTCAGCGATCGCGGGGCGAGTTTCATCCGCGCACCCCGTCAGAGCGCGGATGACCGGCCGCCGCCCAGCCATGGGCCGGCCGCACCGGCATCGATCGCAACATTTGTCCCGTGCCGGCTTCGCCCATGCCCGTCCCCGTTCAGGATTTCGCGTCCTTGTCCGCCGTGCCCGGCGCCTGCATGCGATATCCGAGCCCGCGCACGGTTTCGATCAGGTCGTTGCCGATCTTCTTGCGCAGCCGTCCGACAAAAACCTCGATCGTATTGGAATCGCGGTCGAAGTCCTGGTCGTACATATGCTCGACCAGTTCGGTGCGCGACACGACCTGGCCCATATGGTGCATCAGGTAGGAAAGCAGCCGGAATTCGTGGGAGGTCAATTTGAGCGGCACGCCGTCGACCATGGCCTTCGACCCCTTGGTATCGAGCCTGACAGGCCCGCAGACGATCTCGGAACTGGCATGACCGGCGGCGCGGCGGATGAGCGCGCGAATGCGCGCCAGCACTTCCTCGACATGGAAAGGTTTCGTCACATAATCGTCGGCGCCGGCGTCGATACCCGCCACCTTGTCGCTCCAGCGATCGCGCGCGGTCAGAATCAGCACCGGCATCACCTTGCCCGCCCCGCGCCATTTTTCGAGCACGGTCACCCCATCGATCACCGGCAGACCGATGTCCAGGATCACCGCGTCATAAGGTTCGCCCTCGCCGAGATAATGGCCTTCCTCGCCGTCGAAAGCCTGGTCGACGACATAACCTGCTTCCTTCAGCGTGTCCGTGAGCTGGCGGTTGAGATTGACATCGTCTTCGACGACCAGAATGCGCATCGGCAACCCTTCTTCCTTCGGCAGGATCCGTCCAGCCGGACAGACCGTCACGCGTCCGCGTGAGACTCATTGCATAGCCTATTCGGCCCGCACAAAGAACAGTTTCGCTCGGAATGTTGGCGGGCCGTCACATCGGCACCCGCACCGTCACCTTCTTGGGGCGGCCGCCATTGCCGGGAATGAGCACGGTCACGACGCATTTGCCGTCGGCAGTCGGCTGCGCCGAAAGCAGTTCGCCCCCGGTCTTGGCCACCACCTGGGCGGCGGCGGCACCACAGTCACCGTCGATGTTGACAACCAGTGATGGCACATCAATCACCGGCGGCGAGAATCCGGAGAGACCCGCTGCAAGCGTTGCTATGATCAAGGGTGAGGACATAAACGCACTTTCGACGTGGGAGGCAATGTCGTTTTAATAGACGATACAGTCTGAATGGCAAATGAATGTCTTCCCGCGTCATGGCCGCCGCCGCCGCCAGTGGCCTGAACGGCAGGATCAGCCGCGCCGGGCGCGCCTGCCCGTCGAGCACGAAACCGCTCGCATCCACATCCTCAGGCGTTCCGTCCTCGGCATAGACCGTCACCGCCTCGATCGCCTGCACCGGTCCCTTGGAAATCAGGATCGCCCGCGAACATGGCCAGTCGTCGAGATAGAGCCTGAAACGGCGGGTCAGCAGCGCCAGCCCCGTCTCCCGCTCCAGGTACTCGCGCACGCAGCGGATCAGGTCCGTCACCAGCGCGTCCTCGGCACTGTGGTCGATGCGCAGATGCGCCTTCGCCTCGGCAAGCGTCAGCGGCTCGCCGGTGGGCGGCGTCAGTTCGGTGATGGTCATGGAGATCTCCGTCGAATGGCTAGATATGGGCGGACGCGGAGGGAGGGAGCCCGCGTCCGCCCTCGTGCAGGCGGCAGGGAGAACCGCCGGCACGAACTCGACTCCCTTGAGAGAGGGCTGTCGGGGCCGTTTTCAAGATGCCGAAAATTTGATCAGCTTGATAGCCTCGAAATTTTGCACCCCGCCGCCCACCCGCTTGGTGGTGTAAAACAGCACATAGGGCTTGGCGGAATAGGGATCGCGCAGCACCCGCACCCCGGTTCGGTCGACGACCAGATAGCCGGCGGCGAAATTTCCGAACGCGATCGCCATGCTGTTTGCGGCAATATCCGGCATGTCCTCGGCCTCGGCGATCGGAAAGCCCATCAGCGACGCCTGCTGCCCGGCAACCGCCGGCGGCCGCCAGAGATAATTGCCGTCGGCATCCTTGAACTTGCGGATCTCGGCCTGCGTCTTGCGGTTCATCACGAAGCTTGCCGCCTGCCGGTGCCCGGCCTTCAGCGCATAGATCGCGTCGATCAGCGTGTCGGAAGGCCCGCTCGCCTTGAAGGCGCCACTGGCACCCGTGGCGATATAGCCGATATTGCCCCAGCTCCAGGCGCTTTCAGCCACATTGGTGTAGCTCAAAAATCCCTTCGGCTTGTTGGTCCCGTCGCCGGAAACAAAGGCCGTGCCTTCCTGCTCGCCAAAGGCGATGTCCACTTCGGACGCGATCCAGTTCTCGATATCGACCGCCGCATCGTCAAGCAGTGCCGCCGTTGCCGCCGGCATGGCATAGAGTTCCATGGTCGGGAAGGAAAGTTCGGCCAGCTGTGGCGTCGTCGTCTGCGGCCGCGCCGCCGTCTCCGCCACCCAGCCGGTCGCCATGCCCGAAAGCGCAAACGGCTTCTTCAGCACCGCACCGGAAACTTGGCGCACGCTCGCCATGGCCCGGATCGGCGAAACCACCGAAAGGCGCCGGCCGATCTCGCTGTCCGTCTCGTTCGGTACCAGATAGCCGCCATCGCTGGAGGAGCCGATCGAAAAGGCCTTGGCCTCCAGTTCGCGCAACGCCTGTTCGTCGCCCTTGCGGATATAGGCCTCGAAGGCGGCCTTGTGCTCCACCGTCTCCAGGCTCGCCTCGTCGCTTTTTCCCAGCGCCGGCCGCGCCTTCTTCAGCGCCATCTGGTCGATCAGCCGCTTCTGCTCGTCCATGGCGCGCGAGATGCGGTCCATCTTGTCGCGGGTCACCACGTCCGCCGTCAGCTTGCTCTCAAGCTCGCCCAGCCGCCGGTTATTGGTTTCCTTGAACGCCTCGAAGGCGCCCATGAAATCCTCGAAGGCGGCGGTCATCGTCTCCGGCACCGTCTTGATTTCGGGTGCCACGCTGTTCATGTCGGTCATCGGCATGTCCTTGTTTTCAGGGTTTTCAGAGTTGTCAGAGCTTCATCATCCGGGCCGCCCGCCGCATGCTGCGCACGAGCTCCGTTTCCTTGTCGCGGAAGAACCGCGCATGCTTGACGTTCGAAACCCGCGCCGATGGCAGCATCGGAAAGGTGACGATCGAGATTTCCCACAGATCGGCCTCGAGGATCCGGCGCACGCCGGTCTTGCCGTCGGTCCTTGCCTTGACGGTCTGGAAACCGATCGACAGCCCGTCGAGCGCACCGGCCTTCATCAGCATGTGCACCTCCCGGGCGCGCGCCACGCCGGGCGAAAGCAGGCCCTCGACATAGAGCCCGCGCGCATCCTCGCGAATGGTCTTCCAGGCCCCCAGAGGCTCGCCCGGATCATGCTGGAACAGCATGCGCACGCCGCCGGCACCGCGCCGCGCCAGCGATTGGGCAAAGGCGCCGGGCGCGATCGCATCCTTGCCGAGATCGACCTCGCCGAAGACGCTGGCATAGCCCGAAAACCGACCCTCCCCGGTCACGCCCGAAAGCGTCAGATTGGCAAACTTCTTCGTCCGCCAGACAGGCAAGCCGTCAGTCGTCATGGTGGTGCTCCAAATTGAGGGGGTAGGCAGTAGGCGGTAGGCAGTAGGCGGTAGGCGGTAGGGAGTAGTGAGTAGTGAGTAGTGAGTAGAAGCAGGTAATGAGGATCGTTGCGGCAACAGCGGCAACAGCGGTCGATATCCACGAGCAGCTGGTCACGCGACAATTGCTCCGCCACGGACCCTTGCTACGGCCTACTGCCTACTGCCTACTCACTCCGCTCTTCCCCCGCCCATACCGCTCCGCCACCCGCACCATCGCACCCAGCACCCACCAGGCCGAAAGGCTGGCGGCGGCGGAACCGGTCAGCATCACTTCGGCGCCGGAAAGGCTGCCGCCGATGCCGAGCCTCGCGACGATCCAGAGGCCTGCCGGCCCGCCGAAGATCAGCCCGCAAATCAGGCCGGTGAAGAAGCGCGAACCCGCCTCCCGCCTGCCCCTGGGCAGCATGTAGACAAGCGATACGGCGGCACCCGCAGCCGAGCCGATGCCCTTGACGGCCCAGAGGCCGGGGTCATTGCCAAAATCAGCCATTTGTTAAGCCCTTGATGCTATTGTGGGATTTGATAAAGCCTGGCGCACCCGCAGCCGTCTCGCGCAGGGTCAGGCAGCGCCTCACGCAAGGTCAGGCACCGGGATTCCTCGAATCTTTTGAATCGCTTGCAGGGCGGCGTTCAGAGATTGAATCGGTCAGTTGAAGTTTTCGGTCAATGCCGGGGCGACCACATCGGGATCGCGCGCCAACCCATTGAAAAGATGATGATCAGTCTTCGAAACTCTGATCGTCGCTCTCGCTGACGCCACGGGGACTTTGCCGTCCATGCCGAATGGCGATGACGATAATCGTGCCGTCCCGCTCGATATAGTCGATGTGGTAGGGTGCCGACACATAGCGGCGTACACCCGGCGCCATCGCGATCGCCTGGCCGGCCTGGGGATAGTCACTGATGAGCTGCGCGGCCTTCCTGATCTGTTGGGCCGTCGCCCTTGCGGCTCTGCGGTCGAAACGACCCAGATAGGTTTGCTCTGATCTCAGATAGGCAAGCGCCCGTTCGGAAAAGCGCACCTTCATCAGGCAGCATCGTCTCTGGCGAGGCGCTCCAGTTCGGTGAGGACGTCCTCGAGATCATGGAGCCTGCCGTGTTTGGCATCCTCCAGCCCTTCGGCAATTTCCAATATCTCCGCGCCTTCATTGAGAAGATAATACCGCAGCGCCCTGACCATCACCCAGCTTCGGGTCCGGTCCGCCGTCGCGGCAATCTTTTCTATATCCGCCAGGACATCGACCGGCAGGCGCAGGGCGATCGGATCGGATAGAGTGACCTTGGTCATGCTGGGGCTCCTTTGTCATACGCCGTATAACAAAATACCATAATATCCGGCTTCCTCAATAGCCCACCGCCTGCCGCTTCTCCTCGTCGGTCAGGAAATCCGCGTCCTTGATGCGCGCCCAGATTTCGCTGCGCTCGCCGGAGAGGCCGCTCACCTGGTCGAGGTCCGGCACCAGTTTCAGCGCCTCGCCGAACCGGATCGAGAGCCAGGCCGAAAGCGAGGCGGCGGTGCGCGAGACCAGCGGCAGCACGGTCAGTCTATAGAGCGCCCGGTTGGCCTCCTGGTAATTGGCATAGGTATTGTCGCCGGGAATGCCGATCAGCATCGGCGGCACGCCGAAGGCAAGTGCCACATCGCGCGCGGCGCCGTTCTTCGCCTCGACGAAATCCATGTCTCTCGGCGAGAGCCCCATCGCCTTCCAGTCGAGCCCGCCCTCGAGAAGCAGCGGCCGCCCCGCCC
Source organism: Rhizobium sp. Root482 (assembly GCF_001426565.1). GTDB lineage: Bacteria > Pseudomonadota > Alphaproteobacteria > Rhizobiales > Rhizobiaceae > Pararhizobium. Next base: position 347,655 of record NZ_LMFA01000012.1, read on the forward strand.
GCATCGGCCCGGAATAGCCCTCGTCGAGCTCGGTCTTCAGCCGGTCGTACTGATCGGCGGAAAGATTGCCGCCCTCCTTCGGCTGGTAGACCAGCGCGCCCGAAGGCCGGGCCGAATTGTCGAGCAGCGCCTTGTTCCAGGTCGCCGCCGCATTGGAAAGATCGAGCGCCGTCTGCGCGGCCGCCAGCGGCGGAAAGCCGAGATGATCGTCGAGCGGGTGAAACAGCCGCAGATGCAGAAGCCCCTCCTCGCCCGCCGAAATCCGCCGCGCATGGTTGCCCACCCGGTATTCATAGGCCGCCGGCCAGCCGTCGCGTCCCTCGAGAATGCGGATACGATCGGGCCTCAGCAGATGCAGTTCGCGCGTCTCGCCGCCGATCTCCGCCGCGTCGACATAGGCATTGCCGGAAAGCAGCAGATGGCCGTAGAGCGTTTCCAGGAAATCCTGCCCCGCCATGCGTCCGTTCGGCCGCGCCATAAGCGCAAGCACCGGATGCTCGCTTCTCTCCTCGCTGCCCTGATAGGCGAGCAGCGGCACGGCGGCGGCCGTTTCCGAAATCAGCCGCACCGCCCGGTGCGCCACCGGGTTGCGCATGAACCCTTCCCGCGAAAGGGCGGCATAGGAGCGGCTGGTCCAGTGCGCGCGGCCCTCCTGCGCAATGGCGACGAAACCCTGCGCCGTCTTGGTCTCGCGCGAAATCTGGCTTTCCCCCGGGCGGCGCCACGGCAGGCGAAACGGATGTCTCATGATATCCTCGCAGGCACCGTCAGGTGCGGTCTGAAACGGAATAGCCGACCGTCTCGCCGAAACGCGAGTTCGGAGCTTGTGTTTGTCCCTTCTCCCGCTTGCGGGGAGAAGGTGGCCGACAGGCCGGATGAGGCAATCTGAGGCCACAATATTCCCGGCATCGTTCGGCATGCCGCGCTCAGGCAACGGACCGATCGGCCTTTGCCTGAAGATCGCCGGCAAGCCGCAAGGCCGCCAGATAGAGCCGGCCATGGCCCGCCACCTTGGCGGCCCGGTCGCGGCCGTTGATGATCCGCCGCGCCCCCAGCCAGTCTTCCCGCAATCCGCAAAAGGAGCCTGCCAGCTTGCGGCCGGTAAAACTTCCCTTCTTCATCCCGACGACGAGAATCTCGGCCGCCACCGCAAGCTCCATCGCCCGCTCCGGATGCGCCACAAGGTCGATGCCGGTAATCTCGGCCATCCTTGCGTAATTGGCCCTGTGGGTCAGTTGCACCAGCCCGCGCCCCAGCCAGGACTTGCCGTCGGCATCGCGCCGCCAATAGGGGGTCGAGACCCACGGCAGCCTGCCGCGCCGGAAGGCGGCGTCCAGAATGGCGATCGCCCGGTCGTCGCTCGAAGCAAATGTCTCGCGCACCGGCTGCATCGTCGCGCCGGTCTCGTGATGCGCCGTCGCCAGCATGTAGGCGAGCCAGCGGGGATCGCCGGCCGGCAGCCTTGCCTCCCAGAGGTCGAGAAGCGCCGTCATGCCCTCCACCTGGTGCTGCCTCAAGAGGCCGCTGAAAAGCGTTTGCCGCACACCGCGAAAGAGGATTGCCCGGTCGATCGTCATTGCCGTTTCCTCCGCGCCGGAAGACCCCAAAAAAAATATCGAACTCTAATCGATTTAACGAATTTCAATCGTTTAACCCGCTTAACGCGCTGATTTACTTTGGCTTTAAGATGTGACACCTAGCCGCTGCGATATGACATCGCCCTTGATGAGGAGGATCGAGATGCAGACCGATAACAAGATCCAGACCGGGACCGACCGTTCGACCATACCCCAGCCCCTGCTCGACCGGATCGAACAGGAATGGCAGCAGATGCGCCTTCAGGCCGCCAGCGCGCCGAAGCGGCCAAACAGCCAGGACATCGCCAACTGATTTATCCGCGCGTCGGAACCTTTCTCGTCCGCCAGCGTTTATGACGGTCTTGAAGATTGCACGGAGGATTGCATGCCCAACCCGCAGATATCCCAGACCCTGTTCGAGCGGTTCGAAAGCGAATGGCGCCAGATCCGCGAAAGCGCGCCCGAAGCCCCGAAACCGTCCCTGACCACGCCGCGCAAATGAGCGGCCTGCTCCCTTCTCCCCTCGGGGAGAAGGTGGCCCGAAGGGCCGGATGAGGGGGCGGCCGGCGTCGAAACCGCCGCGCACTCGCAACCACCCGCCCACAACCACCCGCTCGAAAAACGCCGTCAGATTCCCCGCACCCTCGGCTCGCCGCCGCCGTCCAGCATCAGCGCCGTCAGCGCCCAGACCAGCGCGTCCAGCCGGTCCGGCGAACGGCCGGACGACAGGCCGTCCGGCCCAAAATCGCACATCTGGTCCTCGAGCGCCGGAAACGATCCGGCATGTACCACCCGGCCCTGCTCGTAGAGCGCTGCCACCGGTTCGGCGCGCAGCCATTTGCCGCGCGATGCCCTGACCGAAGTTATCGGCAATTGCGCGTCTATGCCCTTCAGCACCGCCGAAACCATGTCGCCGCCCTGGTTGACCTCGGCGACGATGCGGTCAGCGTCGAAGCGGCGGTAGGCCCTGACCACCGCGCTTGCCCATCCCGCCGGGCTTGCGCCCTCCACCGAGCAATCGGCCAGAACGACGCCGCGCCCCATCCGGTCGAGCCCGGCGACGATGATGCCGCAACAGGACTGGCCACCGGAGCCGGAGGGCGGGTCCACCGCCACGGCAATGCGGCCGAGCGGCCCGGCATCGCGCAGTTTCAGCCCCTCGATCGCAGCGCGCGACCACAGCGCGTCGTCGCGATCCTCGATCATCTCGCCGTCCAGTTCCTGCCGCCCCAGCCGCGTGCCGCCATAGCGCTGCGCCATCTGGTCGAGGAAACCCGGCGAGAGATTGCCGGCATTGTCACCGGTGCGGATCCGCCGCACCACCGTGCCGGGATCGGCGATCAGCGCCTTCAGCACCGGCACCGGCCGCGGCGTCGTCGTCACCAGCGCCCGCGGCGCCTCGCCGAGCCGCAGCGCAAACTGCAGCATGTCGAACGTCTCCTGCCCATGTTTCCACTTCGCGAGTTCGTCGCACCAGGCATAGTCGAATTGCGGCCCGCGCAGGCTTTCCGGATCTTCCGAGGAAAATATCTGCGCCACCGTGCCGTTCGGCCAGACCAGCCTTCGGCGCGAGGCCTCGAAAACCGGCCGGTTGAACCGGGCAATCCGGCAGATGCCGGAAACGCCGTCGATCATTACCTCGCGCGCATCGCCCAGCGTTTCAGCCACCAGCGCGATCCTCAGTCCCGGCCGCGCGCCTTTGCCCGCAGCCAGTTCCTGCACCCACTCGGCCCCGGCCCGTGTCTTGCCGGAACCGCGCCCGCCCATCAGCAGCCACACCCGCCAGTCGCCTTCCGGCGGCCTTTGTTCGAGGCGGCGCGTATTGCTCCAGGTACCAAGGAGGCGGGACAGCCTTGCAGCGCCGTCCTTCCTGATTGCTTCAGCATCACCGGATGGTACGCTTGCGTCTTGATGTCGACCAACGAGGCCGGCCCCCTCTGCGCCGATAACCGATCCTGATACCTGGGGGGCCCGATTGCCCGCTGAGACGTTTGGCGACGTACCGCTTTCGCAGCCCTGAACCGGAACTTCGCTGCCTTTATCAAAATCCTCCATGGTAGAGGTCGATACCCGATCATCTCCGTGCAGACTGGCCCCGACTTGCTTCAGCAAGAGTTGAGTCTTGCTGTGCGCATCGAGCAGCCAGTCCATTTCCGTGTCGCGAAACGCTTCGATCTCGCCCTTCGCTTCCATCAAAGTCCTCGCCCGGGTCCGCTCACGACGGTCCGCTGGATTGGGCGTCGCCGACGGTTCGCTCGGCAAAAGAACACTCCGCCTCGGCGTTTTCGGCAGCAGTCTCTCTCGCTCGCTGTTGTTCGCGCTCACGGGCAATATCCTGTGCTCGGCTTTCAATTCGATCATTGAATTCCGCCTGAAGTTTTTCGTAAGCCACCTCGTCGAAGTCCTGCTCGGCCAGCACCTGCCGGTCATGGGCAATCGTCCTTTGCAGGCCATCGATCTTTTCCAGCGTGCGCACGATCACCGACATCGCCTCGATGCTGGCCTTGGCATCGGCCTGGATCGCCTTGCGGTCGATCTCCTCTTCTACCAGCGCCATCTTCTCCTCGGCCGCCTTGCGCAGCCGCTGGAACTGCTGCATCTGCTCGCGCAATTCCCTGGTCATTTCGTTCAGCATGTCCTGCAGACTGTCGAGCGGCGAGAAAACCTCCGCCTTGGTGTCGAGGATCACGCGCCGGGCCATATCCTCCAGCGCCCCATCCTCGTCAGACGACCGCTCGCCATAAACCGCCGCCTTCGGCCACAGGCCAAACAGCGCCGGGTCGAAATCCAGATCAGACATGACAAAATCCTTAAAAATTCCGGCGCAGAAAGGCAGGATACGCGTTAAAACGCGGCATCCTCCCTCTTCTCCCCATCGGGGAGAAGGTGGCGCAACGCGCCGGATGAGGGGGCCGAAGGCCATCGCAAACACTCCGGCTCCCGCCAAAGCATCCCGCTTCACCCACTTTTCCGACTGTGCCATAACCCTACCAAAGGACCGTGACGCCGTCAAGGATTATTTTCCTATATCAGGATAATTTTCTCTCCATTGCGCAAATCACGCCCCGTGTTACACTTTCGTGATGAGAACCGAGGACCTGGAAAGGCGGGCGCTCAGCCTGCCGGGCGCCATTGAAAGCGCCCATTTCGGCAAGCGCGATTTCCGCGTCGGCAAGCGCATCTTCATGTCGCTGCCCGAGGCCGGCCGCGCCGTCTTCAAGTTCACGCCCGACCAGCAGAAGATGCTGATCGAAAACGAGCCCTGCATCTGCGCCGCCGTGCCCGGCGGCTGGGGTGAAAAGGGCTGGACCTCGATCTATTTCTGCGATGCCGACGAGGATATCATCGACAACCTGATGGAAACCGCCTGGCGCAATGTCGCGCCGAAAACGTTTGCCAGGACACAGGGACAGCCGCCGGCATCCGCGCCCTGACCCCTCGCCTGCCTACCGCTGTTCCTCGCCGCCCACGAAGAGCGGCCAGGTCACCAGGTAATCCTCGAAATCCTCGACGTCGATCTCGTCCTCGCTGACCGTGCGCCCGCGTGCCGAAATGCCGGCCGCATGCACGGTTTCGGGATCGCCCGAGACCAGCGGATGCCACCAGTAGAGATCATGCTTGTCGCGCACCAGCCGGTAGCCGCAGGTCGGCGGCAGCCAGCTCAGCGTCGCCACCTCGCCCGGCGTCAGCTGAATGCAGTCCGGCACCGTCGCCTGCCGGTTCGGATAGTCCTTGCAGCGGCATGTATCGCCGTCCAAGAGCGTGCAGCCGATATTGGTCCAGGCGATCTCGCCGGTGTCCCAGTCTTCCAGCTTGTTGAGACAGCAGAGCCCGCAGCCGTCGCAGAGGCTCTCCCACTCGACGCTGCTCATCTCGGCCAGCGATTTGGTTTTCCAGAAGGGCTGCTCGCCCATGGGCCGGTTCTTCCATCTGTTGGATTTATGCGACAAGTCTACAGGAGATTGCCGGTTTTTTAAGGCTCCTTAGCCATATCGGCGTAGAATGGAAACCCGCGCCATGCAAATATCGGCGGGCGCAGCAAGCTGTCAGGACGAGGCCAAGTGCAGGAACCCAACCAGGACGATATCCGGCCAGAGGCCGAGAACGCCCCGAGGAAGCGCCATATCCTGCTGCGTATCGACAGCTGGATCGACTCGACCGTCTGGAATGCCGGGTTCCGCCTGGGGGTCTGGTGGGAGGACATCACCATCTTTTCCCGCCGCTTTTCCGTGCGTGGCTGGAAGAAGGCGCTGTTCGAAGTGCTCGGCGAGGCGATGACCTGGGGCACGGCCGGCTCCGTGCTGCTTCTGGCGCTGGCGCTGCCGGCCTTCGAGGAAACCAAGGGCAATTGGCGGGCACAGGGCGATTTCGCCGTCACCTTTCTCGATCGCTACGGCAACGAGATCGGCCATCGCGGCATCATCCATGAAGATTCCGTGCCGATCGACGAATTGCCCGATACGCTGATCAAGGCGGTGCTTGCCACCGAGGACCGCCGCTTCTTCGATCACTACGGCATCGATTTCCTCGGCCTGTCGCGGGCGATGACCGAGAATGCCCGCGCCGGCGGCGTCGTCCAGGGCGGCTCGACGCTTACCCAGCAGCTGGCCAAGAACCTGTTCCTGTCGAACGAGCGCACCATCGAGCGCAAGATCAAGGAGGCTTTTCTCGCCGTCTGGCTGGAAAGCAACCTGTCGAAGAAGGAAATCCTGCGCCTCTATCTCGATCGCGCCTATATGGGCGGCGGCACGTTCGGGGCGGCCGCCGCATCGCAGTTCTATTTCGGCAAGGACATCACCGATATCAACCTGGCCGAAAGCGCCATGCTCGCCGGCCTGTTCAAGGCGCCGGCGCGCTATGCGCCGCATGTCAATCTGCCGGCCGCCCGCGCCCGCGCCAACGAGGTCCTGACCAATCTCGTCCAGGGCGGAATGATGACTGAAGGCCAGGTGATCGCCGCCCGCCTCAACCCCGCCACCGTGGTCGACAGGGCAGAGGTCCGCTCGCCCGATTATTTCCTCGACTGGGCCTTCGAGGAGGTCCAGCGCCTCGCCGCTCCCTTCGCCCAGCATTCCCTGGTGGTGCGCACAACCATCGACACGGGCCTGCAGCAGGCGGCCGAGGAATCCATCGAATCCAGCCTTCGCCAATATGGCGAGAGCTACCAGGTCAAGCAGGGCGCCATGGTGATGGTCGAAAACGGCGGCGCGGTGCGTGCCATGGTCGGCGGCCGGGATTATGGCGAAAGCCAGTTCAACCGCGCCACCAGGGCGCTGCGCCAGCCGGGCTCCTCCTTCAAGGTCTATACCTATACGGCGGCCATGGAAAAGGGCTTTACGCCAAGCTCCGTCATCAGCGACGCGCCGATCACCTGGCGCGGCTGGTCGCCGCAGAATTACGCCCGCAGCTATTCCGGCCGGGTGACCATGCTGACCGCCATCGCCAAGTCGATCAACACCGTGCCGGTGCGGCTTGCCAAGGACGAGCTCGGCACCGAGATCATCGCCGAAACGGCAAAGAAAATGGGCATCGAAACCCCCATCCGCACCGACAAGACCATGCCGCTCGGCACCTCCGAGGTCACCGTGCTGGACCAGGCGACGGCCTATGCGGTCTTCCCGGCCGGCGGCATGCAGTCGCGCCGCCACGGTATCAGCCAGATCCTCAACTACGACGGCGATATCCTCTATGATTTCAACCGCGATGCGCCGCCGGCGAAACGCGTCGTCAGCGAGAAGGCCAATGCCAGCATGAACCAGATGCTGACGCAGATTCCGGTGATCGGCACCGCCCGGCGCGCCGCGCTCGACAACGGCATCGTCACCGGCGGCAAGACCGGCACCACCCAGGCCTATCGCGATGCCTGGTTCGTCGGCTTCACCGGCGATTACACCACCGCCGTCTGGTTCGGCAACGACGACTATACCTCCACCAACAACATGACCGGCGGCTCGCTGCCGGCCATGACCTTCAAGCGGCTGATGGACTATGCCGAGCAGGGCATCGAGCACCGCGCGATCCCCGGCATCGAAAACCCGCTGCCGGGCCCGAACGCGAAGAAGAACAAGGAAGTCGCCGCGGGTCAGGCCGGCGAAAATGCGCTGCCGCCGCTCGTGCGCCCCCGCTCGCTGTCGCCCGAGGTCACCCGCCTCCTGAAGGCAATCGGCGAAAGCTTCACGACCGCGCCTGCCCTGAAACTGCCGGCCGTCCTGCCCGGCAAGCTCGCCGAGATCGACCCGCGCCCCACCGGCGAAATCATCAAGGGAGGCCGCAATGGCGGGCTCTGACGCTTGTTTTTCTCCCGGGCCGGCAGACATGCCGATAAGGCGCCTCTCGCCCCGTCACCCCCCTCTGTCCCTCCGGGACATCTCCCCCTCAAGGGGGGAGATTATCATATCGCTCACGGGCCGCCTTACCGAAGATAGCGAAGGCCGTCTCGCCGAAAATGGGATGATTTTGCGATTGATGGGGTCACCGGCCTCTCGGTCAATCTCCCCCCTTGAGGGGGAGATGTCTCGGAGGGACAGAGGGAGGGCTCTAGGCGAGAGGCATCTAATTGCGGGGTCTCCGGGCGAAAGGTCTCCTTACGAAAAGCATCTCCATTCGCCCATCCCCTCCCCGAATTCCCCTGAAAATCCCCGGTAGCCCATTGTTCCGCATCCCGCTTCTCGTTGCCCTTGCCTTGTCCGTCGCCTTCGGCGTCGGCATCGTCGCCAGCGTTTCGGCGCTGAAGGCGACCGTCGGCTTCGGGGCGATCGCGCTTGGCCCCTGGGTCGCCTTTCCCGAGGCGCAGACGGAAAACACCGACCCCTATGCCAAGGCGCATCGCGCCCGGGCCGGCAAGCTGCTCTATGGCGGCGCCGAGGGCCTGGAGTTCACCGCCGCCAAGGACACGGCCGGCGCCAGGCTCACCTCGCTTTGTTCCTACGATATCACCGGCCTGACGCCGCCCGCCCGTTTCTGGACGCTCCGCGCCGCCGGAGCCGACGGCCAGCCGATCGGCGCCGGGCCCGAACTGCCGGATGCCTTCAATGCCTGGACGGTGCTGCGCGAGGCGGACAGTTCCTTCGTCATTCATGTCTCGCCGCGGGCAAAGCCGGGCAATTGGCTGGCCATCCGCCCCGAAGGCGCGTTCAAGCTGGTGCTGACCCTGCTCGACACGCCCACGGCCGGGTCCTCCGGCCTGATCGATCTTGCCATGCCGAGGATCGTCCGGACGGGGTGCGGCAATGCGTAGCGTGATCTATGCGGTCCTGCTGGGGCTTGTCGGCGCCGCCCTGCTGCATATCGTCATCATTCTCGCCCTGCCGCAGTTCACCGGCAAGGATGCCTATAGCCGGGTGCTCGGCCTCTACGAGATGGACAGTTTCTTCCCGCTGTCCAGCCAGCCCGGCCCGACCGGGCTTGCCAACGAGGATCCGTTCCTGCGCGTCGCCGTCTGCGGCTTTTCCGTCACCGCCAGCCCGATGCGCTTCGTCGCCCGCGGCGACGTGCCGTTCTGGTCGCTGTCGGTCTTCGATGCCAATTCCAACGAGGTCTTCAGCATGAACGACCATACGGCGGTCAATGGCAATCTCGATCTGGTGGCGGCCACGCCGCTCCAGCTTATCGACCTGCGCAAGACGCCGCCGGAAAGCCTTGCCCAGTCCATCCTCGTCGAAATGCCGCAGGAGGAGGGCTATGCGGTGCTGCGGGCGCTGGCGCCGATGGACAGTTTCGAGGAGACAGTGCGCAATTTCCTGGCCGGGGCGGTCTGCGAGCCGTTCAGCCGATAGGCGTCATGGTCCGACGGTGATGGTGCCGGGAAGGCAAGCGTCAAAAGGATATGAGAAATCGGGAGGACATGCGAAAATCAGGAAAATCGTCCGTTTTGGCCGGAACGAGGCCAGAGTGGCGGGCAAGGACGGCGTCAGGCCGGTTGCCGCAGGCAGAGGGCGCTGGCGGGCGCGCGTCTGCCGAATGCCGGTCGATGCGATCGGCAGCCTAGTGTTTCTTGGACTTGCTGCGGAGCGGTGTTGCCGGGTTTCCGCCCGGATGGTCATCCAGCCGCTCGTAGCGGATGCCGGTAAACATAAGGATCACCGCATCGCCGTGAACGGCTGGCTGCGTGCCGGTTTTCGGCGGTGCCCGCACGAGGCGGTCCTCTATTCGAATGACGTCTGCCATGCTCGTCTCCAAAAATTGGTTGAGACGGATGAACGAGGTACCGATTTCACCCTGCCCGCTTGCGGGCTGGCGCGTTTCCTGCCTTTCGGCTGGAACATCTGCGCCCTTCTCTCTGCTCCTTTTCCCCGGAAATCCGGGCGTCATGCCATGTCTGCAATTTACCACAGGCCAGCGGCGAACCACCCACCCGTCCCTGAATTGAGCCATAGGATAGTTAATAGCTCCTTAATCGTCAAAACCCCAATCCTGGCGATGGAAATCCTCTACGCTTCGTGACGGGGGCCTCCGGTGATTTGCCCGGGCCACCCCGGACATATCCATCTTTTTTTTTGCAATCCGTATGACGCGATGCGAAACCGAGCGCCGTTCCGGGTGGAACAGGCAATCAGCGGCGCGCAAGCAGGCCGAAGACGAAGGAAATTCCAGCGATGGCCATCAGCGTCGAGACCGGCTCCTCGCGAATGCGCTCACGAAGGCGCTCCGTCAGCACTTCCGCTTCCGATGTCACCACGGCCTTGGCACCGCTGCCAATCGCCGAAACGGATTCGCTCAACCGAGAGATTTCAGCCCGCAACTCGCTGATCTGGTTATCAAGATCGGCGCGGGCGGCGCTCGCTTCGATATCGGCTTGGTTCGGCACGGCTGAGAATTTCTTTTCGACCATTGTCTGGGCTCCTTTTACAATGTCCCTCTCAACGCATCAGCCTGTTTTTGGTTCCCGCTCCCGTCCGTCGCTCGCCGCCTTTGCGCTGGCTTTTTCATATGCATGCCCGCTGATGGAACGAACGCGCCAGCTTTCGCGTTGTGGCCGATCAGCGGCAGTTATCCGCATTCGTGTCATCTCAGAAATGACACAAAAACAATTTCCTAGTGTGGTCGAGACCCTGATGCCGCGACAATGGCATCTCGCAAACGGGATGAAAGATGATGACGATATATAGTAGAAAAGTTTTTAGGCAGGCCCTGATGGCCATGGCCGCCGCAGTGGCATTTCTCATGCCGGCGGCAGCTGCCAATGCGGCGGAAGGATATTCAACCGCCAATGTCAATATGCGCTCCGGTCCCAGCACCCGCTATCCGGCCGTCACGGTCATTCCGGCCGGCACGCCGGTGGAAATCCATGGCTGCCTGTCGGATGTCTTCTGGTGCGACGTCTCCTTCTACAATGGCCGAGGCTGGGTTTCCGGCAATTACGTCCAGGTCGATTACCGCCAGGAGCGGGTCCTGATCGAGCCGGATTACTACGGCGGGCTCGGCATTCCCACCGTTACCTTCGAGATCGGCCGTTACTGGGACAACCATTATCGCGGCCGCAACTTCTACCGCGACCGCGACCGCTACCGGGGCGACAATTACTACCGCCGCGACAATAACGATCGCGACCGCAACCGCGTCGAGGACCGCCGTCCGCGCCGCGATCAGGTGGAGCGCCATCGCGACCGCAACAAGGAACGGGTGATCCGCCGCGACCGTGACAATGACGGGCGCATCGATCGCGATGACCGTCGTGACCGCCAGCGCATCGAGCGACGCGACCGCAACGACGACCGGCGAATCGAGCGGCGGGACCGTAGCGATGATCGACGCATGGAGCGGCGCGAACGCAACGACGATCGGCGTAATAACAGGCAGGAGCACCGCAGTGAAAGGCGGGACGATAACAACAGGGGCAAGAGCCAGTTGAAACCGCGCTGTGCTCCCGGCGATGCTTGCAATCGCTGACCGGAACCTTTGAAATCCGAACGGGCGGCCATGCCGCCCGTTTTCTCATCCGCGGACCGGATCGAGGGCAGGTAGAACAAAACAAACGCATGCGTTGTTTCGCCTGGACGGGAAAGCAGCATGTTCCACACCCCCTTGTCGTTGTCGCTCATGGAATATCGCCGCGCGCAATGCGCGGGCATCGTTCTGCCCGACCTGCGGCTGATCGTGGAAAAACTTCATCGGACCGGCTGGAGCCGCGAGGAAATCCTGGTCGCGATCGGCGACGCCGCCGACCGGCAGCTCTGCGACATCACCGACGACTGCCCGACGCGTTTCATCGACAATCCCGCTCCGGCCCACACCGCCCGCCGCGAGCCGGCGCGGCTGCCGCGAAAAGTGCCATCGTCCGATCTGCCGGTCGAAGGGTAAACCGAATATTAACCACGTCAGGCTAGGCTCCTCCCATCATCCGGCTGCAATCGCAAGGTCGGCATCCGCTGCATCGGCGTCAATGTTTTCAGCGCGCTAGCGTCACGATATTGAGGCCGCCCGCGCAACAGCCGGCGATGTGCCTCTTTGAGATTTCAGCCCGGTGGCGATGTCCCGTCGGAGGCCGTTCGCACGGCTGTCCGAAAATGGGACAAAGATGTTTTGCGTATGGGCGGGTAGTGGCGTGGCGGACCGATTTCGTGAGTTGGAAAGGCCGCAGGCAGGGCGGTTGAAGGACGTGGTCCTGATGGCGACCGTGACCGGTTTCGAAGGCCTGCGCCATCCCCGCAAGAACGACCTGACGCAATTTTCCGAACTGTTCGCACCGCTGTTTTCCGCCTCCAGCGACGAGGCCCGCCGACAGGCTGCGGCAGCGCTCTCGCAATGCCGCCACGTGCCGCAATCCGTCGCCCTCGAGATCGGCAATGCGCCGATTTCCATCGCCGCGATCTTCCTGACCCGCTCCACCTCGATCGACGACCAGACGCTGCTGCAGATCATCCGCGCCCAGGGCCCTGCCCATGCCAATGCGATTGCCCGACGCGACAATCTCTCCGTCCATCTGGTCGATGCCCTGGTGGAGCGCCGCCAGACATCCGCCGCCCCGGTGAAGCCCGTGGAGGCCGCCTCGCCGCCTCCGCTTTCGCCGGCGCTTCCCTGGGCGCAATTCGTGCCGGAGGCCCATTCCTCGACGGCCCCGCCGACCGCTCCGGCCCCCGAAATCGTAGCGGCTTCGGCAACCCAAAGGGCAGCGACGCTGCAGCGCGAGGAAAAACTGCGTGACGACCTGAAGCGCCTTGCCCGCGCCGCGCCATCCGTTTCGGCAATTTCGATCCCCGCCATTGAGCCGCTATCGCCCCTCAACGAGGCGCTGCTCGTTCGCTTTGCCCGCTCCGCCGAGGCCAATCTCTTCGCCGCGAGCCTTGCCGCCGCCCTGACCGCGCCGGTCGAGCTTGGCGAGCGGATCCTGCTCGACATATCCGGCCGGCAGATGGCCACCGCCCTTGTCGGGCTTGGCATGGGGCCTGACGACAACCGCTTCGTGCTGACCTGCTTCTATCCGCATCTGGCCGAGCACCAGGCCGGCGCCACCCGCGCCGATGCCCTGCTTGCCGGTGTCACGCGGGAGGAAGCCATGGCCCAGATCGCCGCCTGGCTCGCCGCCGAACGGAAAAATGCCGACGCCGGGCACCAGCCCTATCTGGCGCCGATCCGCGCCGCCGATCCGCGCCAGCCCGCCGCCCGGCAGGAAAGCGGCCGGGGCACGGCCGAGGTCCAGAAGAAACGCGGTTTCTTCGGCCGCAGCCGCTGAGACACTTGCCAGGCGCACGCTTGCGCTCGGTCAATTCGAATCGAATGACCTGCCGTTTGCCGGGCCTGCGGATTTACCGCATGCCGAAGGATCATGATGTGCCGTCGGCACTATGAGCCGGCAACATCGAACAGGTCGCCGCGCGCCTCCACCTCGATCTCCACCACCCAGCAATCCGGGTCGAAGCGGATTTCGCGCGCCAGCGCCTGATCGACAGCCTCGGCTTCCACCGCCTCCAGCCGCACCTCGAACAGCCGCCCGGGCATGGCGTCTTCGAGAAAACTCTGTGGTGCCGGGCCATAAAGGCTTTCCATGCCGAGGCGCGAACGCTGGCGGATAAAGATCGCCCCCGCCTCCTCCGCCCCCCTGCGCAGCACAGCCGCATACCCCCCCTGCGCAAAGACGCGGCGGATCAGGGCGGAAACGAAAATATCGGATTTGAGGCGCATGCCGCTGGATACACCGGGCGGTGGCGGGGCGCAAATCATGGAGCATGCCCCATCCTTATGACGTGGCCTGCGGCCTCATCCCCACAAACGCGAGCAACGCTGCAAGCCCCAAAAAACCTACACCCGGATCGCCAGCCGCAACCCGCCCCAGTGGCGGCCGTGGACGAAGATGGGGGTGGAAATGTCCTTCATCAGCACGAAATTGCCGGCCCCCATATCGCGGCGGTAGGTCTGGACCAGGAAGGGCTTGGTGCCCCGTCCGGCGGCAAGGCCGACGCGGTCGTTGAACATGCGGCGGTTGCGGCAATTGGCGGTGTTCCATTCGGGATCGCCGGGACGCTGCGGATGGGAGAATTTGCGGTTGTGGGTCGGCAGATAGCCGTTCTCGTCGACCGCCGCGCAAAAGGCGACGCGCTCGTCAGCGGCCGCCACGGGCTCCAGGATGACCGGCAGCACGCGGTCGGTGAATTCGGTGAAGCGGGTCATGACCTGCACCGGATCGCTGCCCGGGATCGGCCGGTATTGCCGGTCGAACAGCGCGTCCATGCCGATGGCCCCGGCGGCGACGCTGTTCTCGAACAGGTCCGAAATCTCGCGCGCCAGGTCGCAGACCTTGCGGATATAGGGACTGTCCGGCGTTTCGAGGCCGGCACTCGCCGTTACCTGGATGATCTTCTCGGACACGGTGACGACCGCATCGACCCGTGCCGAGGCCTTTTGCAGCGCGCCGCTGGAGGTGTGGATTTCGCCGGCGATATCGGTCAGTTGCTCGGCAAAGGCGGCATATTGGCGATCGACCGCGTCGGTCGTGCCGGCGATCGTCGAGGCGCTGTCGAGGATGGTCGACATCACCTCTTCCATGCTGGCGAAGGAGCCCTGGATGTCGCCGGCCTTGCTCTTCACGCCCTCGGCCGACGAGGAGGCCTCGGCACCCGCCACCGTCAGGCGTTCGATGCGGCTGCGCAATTCGCCCAGCGTCTTCTGGATCGAGACCGTGGTCTGCGAGGTCTGCAGGGAGAGCGCCCGCACCTCGGCGGCGACGACAGCAAAGCCCTTGCCCGCCTCACCGGCCCGCGCCGCCTCGATGGCCGCGTTCAATGCAAGCAGATTGGTCTGGCGGGCAATCGCGCCGATCTCGCCGGCAAAGCGGTCGACATCGGCAAGAGCGCCGGAAAAGGCCGAGATTTCGCTGCCGATCTCGCGCGTCGTCGAGACCATATGGTCGATTTCCATCAGCGAACCCTGCAGGCGCTCGCCCTGCTCGCCGAGCACGCTACGGGCCCTGGTGGCCGAGGCATCGGTTTCGTGCAGCGAGCGCGCCACCTCGCCATTGGCGGCGGCGATCGCCCGGGCCGTCTCGGTCACGCTGGAAAAAACGCTCGCATGGCGGGCGGAAAGGGCCGCGGCATCCTGGATGGCGCCGGCGATATCGACAAGGTCGACCCCGAGGCCTGAAGCCTCGCGCGCCAGTTCGGCCACCACCTGCTTGAGGCCGTCGGCCTCGCCGGCCTCGTCGTCGCTGCCGGGTCCCAATCCCGGTTCGGGCATGCGCAAAGCCGTGGCCATCGTCGAAACCGCCTCCTGATCCGCAAAAGCTTACGGCAAACAGGGTTAACGAAACGCAAACGCGAAATTTCCTCCGATTGCAAGCAGAGATGGCAGCCATGGATGATCGGAGAGTGGACGGATGGGAGGCCGGCCGGAGGAAGGACGGCGCACTTTCAGAGCGCGCCGATTTCCCTCATCTTGTTCAACACCTTGTCGCTCGGCTGGCCGGTTTCGGGGAGCCGGTAGTGCTTTTCGAAATGGCGGATGGCAAGCCGCGTCTGCTCGCCCGCCACGCCATCGACGGAGACGTCGGCATAGGCGAGATTGGAGAGCCCCTTCTGGATCTTCATGACCAGTTCGCTGGACGCGGGAATATCGACCTTGGGGATGAATTGCGGATCGATCTCGGCATTGCGGATCGCCGCCGCCACCGGATCAAGCTCGCCCTTGCCGGCGGCCGCTGTCTCGTAGGGCCGCTCCACCGGCCTTGCGGCGGGGCGCGTTCCGGTGTTTTGCGCCTGCAACAGCGCCAGCAGCGCCGGGCTCGCAAGCCCGGTTTCCCGGCGGCCTGTCCGGCTTTCGAATTGCCGGATCGCCGCTGTCGTTTTCGGCCCCGCCTTGCCATCTGCCGGCCCGTCATAGAGCCCGCGGCGGGAAAGCGCCTGCTGCACGGCGGCAACCAGGTCCTCGCCTTCGGGCAGTCGTGCCGGGCTTTCAGCGGCGGCCGCCTGCGGTGCCGGCCGCTCCAGCGGTTGCTCCGCCACCGCGTCCCGCACCTGTTCCCTCACCGGCCGATCGATGCTGGCCGTCTGGGTTTCGCCCTCGCGCTGGATGACGAAGGTCGTCACTTTTTTCGGCTCGATCCGGCCGAGCCCGGCAGCGAGATCGGCGCCGGGATGGGTCATGGGCAGGCGCGTGCGCAGGAAAGGCGACGGATGTTCGCCCGGCTGGTACCACATGGCATTGCCGGCAACGAAGCTGAAGACGACGATAAAGGCAGCCGAGCCGCCGACCGCAGCCGGATGGCGCGAGGCAAGGCGACCGACCAGCGACAGGCCGCGCATGGCAAGCCCCGGACCACGGCTCGCCTTCCGCTTCTTCTTCTCAGGCTGTTTTCGCTTGCGAGCCGTCATGCCCTGCGCTCCCATGTCCTGCGTCGGCATCCGCGCGGCTCATCTGCGGTTCTGCCCGACCCGTCATTTCCTCCCGTTTACGCTCCTTCAGGCGCGGCGGGAACTCCACCATTCTCTGTTCCACCGTTTCCTCTTCGTCGGCGCGGCGGATGCCGGAGCCGTCGAGCGCCACCGAAACGGTGATGACCGTGCCCTCGCCGGGACGGCTGCGCATGTCGAAGCGGCCGCCATGCAGCGCCACCAGCCCCTTCACCAGCGACAGTCCGAGCCCGGTTCCCTCGTATTTGCGGGTATAGTCGTTTTCGATCTGCACGAAGGGCAGGCCGAGCGATTGCAGCTTGTCCTCGGCGATGCCGATACCGGTGTCGCTGACGATCAACCGCAGCGCATCACCTTCGATTTCCGCGTCGATGGTGACGAGGCCGCCGCGATCGGTGAACTTGATGGCATTGCCGACGAGATTGATGAGGATCTGCTGGATGGCGCGCTGGTCTGCATTGACCTCTTCGACATCGCGCATGATCCGGCTGACCAGTTGCACGCCCTTTTCGCGCGCCTGCAGGCTCAGCATCGCCTCGCAGGCCTTGACGGTATCGGCCACCCGGAACGGTTCCGGCACCAGTTCGTAGCGCCCCGCCTCGATCTTGCTCATGTCGAGCATGGTGTTGACCACCGAGAGGAGATGGACGCCGGACTGGTTGATGAGAGCGACATATTCGCGCTGGCGGTCGTTTTCGAGCTTGCCGAAATATTCGCCGGACAGGATATCGGAAAAACCGAGAATGGCATTGAGCGGCGTGCGCAGCTCATGGCTGACGGCCGCGAGGAAGCGGGTCTTGGCCTCGTTGGCGGATTCGGCGAGCCGCGTCTTGTGCGCCGCCTCGGCGCGCAGCCGGGCTTCCTCGGAAATGTCGCGGGACTGGACGAGAATGGCGCCAAGCTGGCCGGTCTCGCCCACCGCCTCAGCCTTGCGAAGCGCCGTCATTTCGCAGCGCATATGCACGAACTGCTCGCCCTCGCCAAAGACGCTCGACCGCTCGAGCCGGATGTCGATGGTCGCCTGGCCGTCGCCCTGCCTCAGGGCATCGATGGCGGTGAGGAAGGGAATGCGATCGGACACGTGGATCTGCTCGATGAAGCCGCGGCCCATCGGATCGCGCATCCATTCGAGATGCGCCAGCGCATCGCGGCCGTGGACGGCGGTGACCGATCCCAGCGCATCGTGAAGGGTGACGAGGCCGGCAAAGCAATCATAGAGTGCTGTGCCGTCATCGGCGGTCGCGGGTGCGGCGGCAGGGTCGGGACGTGCTGCGCGGCGGCCGCGCATATGGGCAATGCCGCCGGCGGCGGCCACGAGCGCGCAGGCCCCGACCAGCGCCGCACCGACGGGAAGCGCCAGCGACACCGGCAGGACAGTCGACAAGGCCAGCGGCAGCGTGGGAAAGGCAATCAGCGTGGCGGCGGCAATCGTGCGGACGACGGCGAGTTCACGGTTCAACTCCGGCTCGCCGGCCACCGGACGGGGCAGCCAGAGGCGCGTGGCATCATCGACGCGGGACGCCATCCTGCCAGCAATGTTACGCAATACGCTCAACGACCAACCCTGTATGTTCGTTCTTTTCAGGAGCCCGTCATGGTCTCCGTTCTTTGGGAGAAGCGACCGCCGGAAGGCCTCCTTAAGGGGCTCGCTCACGCGCTCTCTTCACCCTTCGAATTTCGCACCGGCGGCTTAATGAAAGGATAAATCTAGGCCCCGCAAAGCCGGCGGAAAGGCCGGAAAATCCCATTACGGGACGAATCGCGGCTCGTTCCTCTTTCGTGGTTAATGGGACGTAAGCAACGGATTTCAGATGGTTTTTACTGGGACATTAACCTCTGTGGCAGGATCGCCGGCGGCAAAACCTTGGCTTTGCAGGCCTGCCCGGACGGGGGCTCCGCCATGATGCTTAACGGGGTTCGTTAAAATGCGCTACAAATGCATTTCAAATGCCGATAGATTCAATTTTACGAAAAGACGGTGCAAATCCGAACTGTTTTGGCAAAGGCATGTTCTCAAACCCCGCCTAAGGTGTGATCAAAGGCGCCAAGGAAGATCAATCCGGCAGAGACGGAGACAGGATTGAGCGCCGGATCGAAGGATGGGCAAGACATGTGGTTTCTGATCAAGGGAACATTCTGGTTTTCGCTGGTGCTGGTGCTCCTGCCGTTTCTCGATGCGTCGAGCAGCGCCACGCTTGAAAACGGCCCGAAGGTCGATGTCGGCGACACGGTGTCGGCGGCGAGCGAGGCCTTCGGCTATATCAGCGCGCTCTGCGTGGAGAAGCCGGATGTCTGCATCAAGGGAACCGAGACCTTCGTGGCGCTCGGTCACCGGGCCCGCGAAGGCGCCCGCGTCGCCTATCTCTTTCTCGATGAGCAGTTTGCCGCCCCGAGCGATGCGGTGACCACCGGCACCGTCGTCGCCGCACCTGTTGCCCAGGCCGAAGCGGCCGAGGCCCCGGTCGTCGAGGCCGCCGCAACCGAGACTTCCGAAATGCTGCCGTTCATCAAGAACCCGCCGGTGCCGGAAAAGCGCATCGACCCGAAGACCGCCCTGGCGAACTGACCGCCTGCCCCATCCCTTCGCCGATGGCGACATGAAACCGCTTCACAGGTTCCGCCATCGCGCCTATATGAACGGCATGGACCAGACGAACACATCACCGATCACCCCGCCGCCGATTACCCCGCTTGCCGAGATCATCGACAATTGCGCCTATCTGGACGACTGGCAGGACCGGATGAGCTATGTGATCGAGCTTGGCCGCAAGCTGCCGGACATGCCGGAAGACAAGCGCACATCTGAGAACAAGGTGCAGGGCTGCGCCAGCCAGGTCTGGCTGGTCACCCATGTCGACAGAAGGCCGGACGACCCAATCCTCACTTTCGAGGGCGAATCGGACGCGCATATCGTGCGCGGGCTCGTTGCCATCGTGCTGTCGATCTTCTCGGGAAAATCCGCTTCCGACATCCTCCAAACGGATGCGCTTGATCTGTTCGACCGGATGGGGCTGATCGAATATCTGACGGCCCAGCGCGCCAACGGGCTGCGTTCCATGGTGAAGCGCATCAAGGACGAGGCTGCCCGCCAGCTGGCGGCCTGACACTCGCGGCGATATCGCCTGCTTGCGGGCGATAATCCGCATCCCCCCAGGCATGGCTTTTTCTCCGCCCGGTAGTCGGCGGCGCATAATGCCGCGACAGCGCCATCAAGGCGGCGCGCAGCATCAGTTTGGCCGAACGCGCCGGCCATTGCCTTTCCCGCTCGACGATTTCCAGCCCCTTCTGGAAGCAGCAGACATCGAGCGCGACGCCGCAAAGTTCCGGCCCCAGCGCCTCCATCGCCTTTCCCACCCTGAACCGCGCCGAAAGGGCGGCGTCGCAGAGATCGGCCGTACCGCCCGCCGTGCCCTTCGTTTTCGCGGAAAGGCGGGGCTCATAGGCCATGGTCAGGCGCGGCTGCAATTGCGCCCGGGTGAAATCCGCATGCAGTCGTTCGCCGGCGGCCAGCGCTTCCGGCGGCAAAAAAGCATCACCCGATTTCTCCTTCAGCCGGGCGATGGCGCCGAGCGGTGATTCCAGCGCATTGACCCGCACGTGACGGCGCCCGCCCTCGACATCCATCACCCGGCTTTCCATGGCGCGGTGCTGGTCCTGAAACGCCTCATCCGAACCGACAAGGGCGCGGCGCAGGAAGGCGGGCGCTTCCGCCGACGCCGCCACCTTTCCCTGGTCGACAATGACAAGTCCGCGCGCACGGGCCGCATCGAAAGCGGCACGGCTGAACCGGCGTGGCTCGCCCTCGCCTTCAACCCCAACCATCACCCTGTCCGCCATGGCCTCGAACCCCATGCCGGCACGGCCGGCCAGAGAGCGGACGAGACGGATGAGTTCCCTGGTTTCAGCGGTCCGATCGGCCCGGTGTTTCGCCTCACTCATGCTCGCGTCCTCCGGCAGCGCCGAAGACCGAGGTGACGACGCGCTCGACGCAGCCGACGAAATCGTCATAGGCGGGATTGTCGCGGCGGTCCTCGACGACATGGCAGGCATGGCTGACGGTGGTGCGGTCGCGGCCGAAGGACAAGCCGATATCGGTCATCGAAATCTGCAGCACGACATGGCAGACATACATGGAGATCTGGCGGACATGGCAGCTGGAGCGGCGGCGGTCGCGGCGCATCTGCACGCGCTCGCCCACCAGCATTACCATTTCCGCCGTCAGCTGGCGCACGACCCGGCAGCGCAGATGCGCCGAAACCGGCAGCAAGGGCCCCCAGGGCTCGGCGACCCTGCCCTTGCGCAAACGCGGCGCAGGCAGAACAGACTTGATCTCGAGCGGAAGCCGGGCAAGCGGCGAAGGCGTTCGGCGGATCGCGGGAAAGGCGGCTGGACTGGACTGATGCATGATTTCACTCCTTTGATAGGAATTAATTCATACACCCTAGTGCGAAGGCGGGGATAAGAAAAGGGTCCGTCAGGCACGACACGCCTGTTTTCGTGCGGCTTTCCGGGATCATCAACAGAAATATAGGTATATTTTCCTCTGCCACATCTCCCATATTGGAGACGGATGGAGGAACGAGCCGGCGGCGGTTATGGCGACCGGCCTGTTCTCTTTGTCTATCGGCAGTCCGTCTTACTTGGCGCGGCGCTTGCGGCGCTGGCCGAGACCCATTTCCTTGGCAAGGCGGGAGCGGGCTTCGGCATAGGCCGGGGCCACCATCGGGTAATCGGCCGGCAGGTCCCATTTGTCCCGATAGTCTTCCGGCGACAGCGTGTGATGGGTCATCAGGTGGCGCTTCAGCGACTTGAAGGTACCACCGCATTCCAGACAGGTGATCTGGTCGTCCTGGACGGACTTGCGCACCGAGACGGCGGGCTTCGGCTTTTCGACGGCAACGGGGACCGGCGCCGGACTGTTGGTATTGTTGAGTGCGGCGTGCACGTCGCCGATCAGGGTGGCGAGTTCGGCCACCGGCACGACGTGATTGCTGACATAGGCGGCGACGATCTCTGCGGTAAGTTCAACCAGAAGATCAGGGCCCGAGCCGAGCGGTAGATCCGTCATTCTTTCATTCTCCTATCGGAATTCCATCGAACATATCCGCGGCACCGGGCCGCGGCACAACTATTACCTGTCCAGAAAATGCCCGATGGCGGCGCGACCCGGATTCGGGCGGCATCTCAGCCTGAAGACACCGCCGAGCCTTATCGCCACAATACTGCGTCTTTTCATGGGAGCGGAAACCGTTACCAAAGCGCCGGGCGGGCCGGAACTTCAAAGCAACGATCAATATTCACAACCCAAGCTGGAATTTCAGGACGAAGTAATATGCCAAAGGACACTTTGCTTTGCATTCGATTAACACCGACAGATCAAAAGTCCAATAATATTTTGTGCGATACTTGCATGTTTCATCTTCAAATATGCGTAATCGCCCCGTTGCCACGGCAGCGGCGGACCGGCGGGGACCAGGAATACGATATCGGAAGTAAATCCGCCTGCCCGTCTAGTCGTCGCGGTCGTCGATCGAGCCGTGCAGCTGGTCGACGACGGACAGTTTCGTCAGGCGATGGCCTGCCCGGTGGGCGGCCTTGGCGAGCAGATGGGCGGAGATCGGCGCCGTCAACAGGAAGAAGACGAAACCGGCGATGGCGCGAAACAGGATGGCCGCCTCCATCGCATGCAGGCCGGCGGCAAACAGCAAGAGGCCGGAGCCGATCGTGCCGGCCTTCGAGGCGGCATGCATGCGGGTATAGAGATCGGGAAAGCGCAAGAGGCCGACGGCGGCGAGCAGGCTGAAGACCGAGCCGGCGACGAGCAGGAAGGCGACGCAGAGCGTTATTACGGTAGCGGCAGGCCCGGCCATCAGCGGGTCCTCCCGGATTTGCGGCGCGCCTTTGACTTGCGCCGGCCGGACGCTGGGGCATCGTCGCGGGCGAGCGCCTGTGCCCTTTCCGAAGACAGTCCGCGCGCCAGAATGAAGCGGGCAAAGGCCACGGTGGCGAGAAAGCCGACGAGACCGAGCGCAATGGCGATGTCGATATAGAGGTTGAAGCCGGTGCGGATGGCCATGACCGCAATGAAGCCGATGGCGATAGCAACGAGCATGTCGAGCCCAAGCACCCGGTCCGGCAGGGTCGGGCCGCGCAGGATGCGCAGGATCGTGGTGAGCAGCGCAAGCGACAGCACGACGAGCGCGAACTGGGTGGAAAAGGCAAGGACCGCTTCGGCGTTCATGACGGGAAGGCCTCCTTGATGCGGCGCTCGAACCCGGTCGAGATCGCCCGCCTTTCGCCGGCGGGGTCGCGGCAGTCCAGCGCATGGACATAGAGCGTCCGGCGATCCTTCGAGACATCGACCGAAAGCGTGCCCGGCGTCAGCGTGATGAGATTGGCAAGAAGCGTGATCTCGAAATCGCGGGTAACGGTGAGCGGATAGGCGAAGATGCCCGGCCGCAGCCGCATTTTCGGCCGTAGCACCAGGATCGCGACCTTGATCGCCGAGAGTGCCAGTTCCTTGGCAAACAGGCCGGCAAGAAGAAGCAGCTTGAGCGGGCGCACCCGATGCAATGTCGGCGACATCTGCCGGCGGATCAGAAGGAGCGACAGGGTGCCGGCCAGGAAGCCGAGCAGGAGATTGGCGGGCGTGAAGCTGCCGGTCACCGCCGCCCAGACCAAAGTCAGCACCAGATTGGAGATGATGAAGATCATTGGAGGCTCCCCGGCGCAAAGACGCTGTCGAGATAGGCCGTGGGCGTGGTGAGCGCCAAGGCGGCCTGCCGTGCAAGGGCGAGCAGGGTTTCCGGAAAGAGCCCGATCAGCAGGCTGAGTGCGGTCAGGACGACAAGCGGCGCAACGATGGTGATCGGAAGGCGCCTCACCGGCAAGCCGGAGACCGGAAGACCCGCCTGCCCGGCCCCGGCCGTCCGTTCGTCCCTCGGCCGCCAGTAGGACAGGAGGAACAGCCGGCCGGTGGCGATCATCGTCAGGAAGCCGGTGAGAAGCAGTGCGCCCGCCAGCCAGACCGCGCCGGCGTCGAGCGCCGCCTTGACCAGCATGACCTTCGGCCAGAAACCGGAAAAGGGCGGCAGGCCGGAGACCGAGAAGAACAGCGCCAGCGTCAGGAAGGCAAGAGCCGCATGGTCGCGGTAGAGCCCGGACGGGACGGCCAGCGAAAACCCGGCGCCGAGGCGGGCGGCCAGGCCGATGGCGAGATAGAGCGCCGTCATCACCAGCATGGAATGGAGCGCATAGAAGAGCGTGCCGGCAATAGCGTCCGGCCCGCCGATGGCAATGCCGGCGAGCATGGAGCCGATGCCGGAAATGACGAGATAGCCGAGCAGCCGGCGGCTATCGGTCTGGGCGAGCGCGCCGAGCCCGCCGGTCAGCATGGTAAGGATGGCGACAAGGGCCAGAACCGGACCGAGGATTTCACGCTCGACCGGGAAGAGCAGGATGGAGACGCGGATCAGCGCATAGATTCCGACCTTGGTGAGCAGGCCGGCAAACAGCGCGGACACGACGATGCGCGGCGTGTGATAGGAGGCCGGCAGCCAGAAATTCACCGGAAAGGCTGCGGCCTTCATCGAAAAGGCGAGGAGATAGAGGGCCGTCAGCGTCATCAGCGGCGCAGTGTCGCGAAGGCCCGGCGCCTTGCGGGCGATATCGGCCATGTTGAGCGTGCCGAAGATGCCGTAGAGATAGCCTGTGGCGACCAGGAAAAGCGTGGTGGCGACGAGATTGAGGAAGCCGTATTTCACCGCCCCGTCGATCTGTGCGCTCCGCGAGCCCAGCACCAGCAGCCCGAAGGACGAGATCAGAAGCACCTCGAACCAGACATAGAGGTTGAAGATGTCACCGGTGAGAAAGGCGCCGCTCGCGCCGGCCATCAGCAGCATCAGGAAGGGATAGAAGCCGTAGCGCCGGCCACTGGCATCGATATCGGCCATCGCAGCCACGGCGCCGGCAAGCGCCACCACGGCCGCCGCCAGCGCAAACAGCGCGCCGGTCAGATCGACCGTGAAGGCAATGCCGAAGGGCGGCAGCCAGCGCCCCATGACCATGGTGACCGGGCCGCCCTGAGAGACATGCCAGAGAAGCATCGCATCGAGGCAGACGAGCACGGTCAAAGCGGCGATGGCGATCAGCGGCTGCAGCATGCCGCGGTGGCGCACCATCATCAGCACGGCGCCGATGCCGATGCACCAGGCGACGGGCGCAATCACCAGCCAGTCGAGCGCGGTGACGGGCGCCAGAACCAGGGCCTCGGACAGGACGGGGGAGGAAGCGGAAACGGCCATCGATCAATATCCAGAGGGCGGCGGCCCGCCGTCTTCGGGCTCCGCCACCCGCATCCGGTCGGTATTGTCGGCACCGAGCGTGCCATAGGCGCGCCAGGCGAGAACCAGGAGGAAGGCGAAGAAGGAGAAGGAAATGACGATCGCGGTCAGGATCAGCGCCTGCGGCAGCGGATTGGCCGTCGGGCCTGCCGGCACGTCGAGACCGGCGGCGATGACCGGCGGCACTTCGCGCAGGATGCGGCCATTGGTAAACAGCAGGAGGTTGACGGCATTGCCGAGGATGGCGACGCCGAGCAGCATGCGGATGATGGATTTAGACAGCATCAGATAGACGGAGACCGTCAGGAACAGGCCGGTCAAAAGGGCAAAGACGGGCTCCATCAGCTATCCTCCCTTTCTTCGAGCGAGAGCGCGATGGAGGTGACGGCGCCGACGACGACCAGATAGACGCCGATATCGAAGCTCATGACAGTGGAGAGCGGGATTTCGACGCCCAGCACCACCGGCGTGATCCAGAGCCCGGTCATGAAGGGCACATGGAAGATTGCGGAGAGAAAGCCGGAGAGCGTTGACAGCAGCAGCCCGGCCCCGGCGATCGCCAGCGGATGGAAGACGATCGCGCGGCGTACCGTCTCGACCCCGAAGGCGATGCCGTAGATCGACAGCGCGGCGACGGCAATCAGGCCGCCGATGAAGCCGCCGCCCGGCTCGTTATGTCCGCGCAGAAGCACGAAGATCGAAAACAGCACCATGAGGCTGACGATCGGGGGGGCGGCGGTGCGAAGGATCAGCGATTTCATCGACGCGCCTCCACCGTGCCGGCCGTGTCGTCGTGCTCCGCGTCCGGATCATTGTCGGCGATGCGCCGCTGCGAACCGCCGAGGCGCACCAGCGACAGGATCGCCAGCCCGGCGATCATCACCACGGCGATCTCGCCCAGCGTGTCCGTGCCGCGGAAATCGACGATGATGACGTTCACGACATTGGCGCCATGGGCGATGGTCTTGGAATATTGATTGAAGAATTCGGTCAGCACCCCGTCGAAGGGCGCCTGCGTGACCTTGAGGAGAAGCAGCGTGGCGCCCAGCCCGCAGGCGAGCGCGATTGCGGCATCCGGCAGGGTCTCGCGGAACGGCCGGTGGTCGGTCGGCGACAGCCGCAGCCGCGTCATCACCAGCGCCAGGATGACCACGGTCAGCGTTTCGATCATGAACTGGGTGAAGGAAAGATCCGGCGCGCCATAGAGCAGGAAGATCACCGCAACCGAAAAGCCCTGGATGCCGAGCGAGACGATGGCCGTCAGTCGGTCGGCGGCGAGCAGCACGGCAAACAGCCCGATCACGGCGATGGCGATCACGGCAAGCTCGTGAAGGGGAATGTCGGCGGGGAAGATCGGCGGCCGGGGCAATTCGCCGAACAGGAAGAGCGGCACCAGCAAGACGATGGCGATCATCGCGAAGGTGACGGTCATATAGGTATCGAGCCGGCCGTTCTGCAGCCGCCGGGTGAGCGAAAAGGACAGGCGCACCAGCCCGCCGACCGCCTGGTCGAAGCCGCGGTCCGGCCCCCAGCCGAGCCATGCCAGCAGGGCGGCAAGGGCGCAGCGCAGGCGCGTCAGCATGAGATAGGCGAGGATGCCAAGCACGGCCGTGAGCGCCGAAAGGGCGAGCGGCAGGCCGAGATGCGGCATGAGCGACAGGGAAACCATGCGCGCCTCCCCCGCGATGGCCGAGGCCATGGGCGATGAGACAAGCCGATGGAGCGTCGTCGAACCAAGCGCGGCGACAAGGCCGGCCAGCGCCAGGAGGCCGGGACCGAGATAAAGCAGGGCCGGCGCCTCATGCGGCTTTTTCGGGGTGTTCACGGATTTACCGATGAATGGCGAGAGCGCCACGGCAAAGGCAACCGCAAACATCAGCGCATTGGAGAGGACGGCAAGGACCGCGAGGATGATCGAGCGCGGATCGAGTGAGGACAGCGCCGCATAGACCTCTTCCTTGGCAATGAAACCGACAAAGGGCGCCATGCCGCCCATGGAGAAGGCCGCGACAAGGGCGATGCCGAAGGTCAGCGGCATGGCCCGGCGCAACCCGCCGAGTTGCGTGACATCGCGCGTCCCGGTCTCGTGGTCGATGATGCCGGCGACCATGAACAGGGCGCCCTTGAACAGCGAATGGGCGACGAGATAAAGCACCGCCGCCTCGATCGCATGCGGCATACCGATGCCGGTCAAAAGCACCAGAAGGCCGAGCGAGGACATGGTGGTATAGGCGAGCATCAGTTTCAGGTCGGTCTGGCGCACGGAAAGAAGCGCGCCGGCAACAAGCGTCAACCCGCCGAAGAGCGGCAGGAGGGTCTGCCAGGCGGCGGTATCGCCCAGCACCGGATTGAGCCGCATCAGGAGATAGACACCGGCCTTCACCATGGTGGCGGAATGGAGATAGGCCGAGACCGGGGTCGGCGCCTCCATGGCATTGGGCAGCCAGAAATGGAACGGAAACTGCGCCGATTTGGTAAAGGCGCCGACGAGCACCAGGAGGAGCGCCGCCAGATAGAAGGGGCTTGCCTTCACCTGCGGGCCGAGATCGGCAAGCAGCGAAAACTGCGTGGTGCCGGAGATGGTCCACAGCAGGATCAGCCCGGCAAGCAGGAACAGGCCGCCGCCGCCGGTGACCAGCAGCGCCTGGAAGGCGGCGCGCCGGGCCGCCTCGCGGTGATGATCGAAGCCGATCAGAAGGAAGGAGGTGATCGAGGTGAGTTCCCAGAAGACGAACAGCATCAGGAAGCCGTCGGCCGCGACCAGCCCCAGCATCGAGCCCATGAACATCAGAAGGAAGGACAGGAAGCGGCCCTGGTGCGGGTGGCCCCTGAGGTAGCCGCCGGCATAGAGCACGATCAGCGCCCCGATCCCGGAAATCAGCAGCAGAAAGGTCAGCGACAGGCCGTCGATCAGAAAGGAAAAGCGGACATCGAAGGACGGCACCCAATCGTAACCGCCGCTGACCACCCCGCCGGCGGCGATTTCGGCCGCAAATCCGGCGAAATGCAGGAATAAGACAGCCGGGACGAGCGCCAGCACCAGGGCTGCCCTATGCCCGAGAATCCGGGTGAGCAGCGGCGCCGCAAGGGCGCCCAGAAAGGGCAGGCAAAGAGCCAGCAATGTCAGGCCGGCGGCATTCATCGGCTGGCATGATCCTTATCGAGGACGGATGCCCGGAGCGGGCGCGAGAAACCGGGATAAGCCAAGCGATGCACAAACTCAAGTTTGACACGGGATTATACAGGCCGGACTGCCGTGAAGGCGGATCCATCAGGAGATTCACAGCCGGGGATGCGCGTGGCGGGGCCGCGCCCCGGAATTGCCGAAACGGCGAAGGCTTCCTATATCTCGCCAGAGACCCCTATCCGGCCAGAATCCCTATCTTGCCAGAATCCCTATCCTACCAGGCATCCCTATCCTACCAGGCATCAAGGAGAAACCGATGAACGACACGCGCATTTTGAAGAGCCCGGCCGCCTTGAACCACCCGGCCGGGCTGAAGGTGACGAAGACGGATGCGGAATGGCGCGAACAGCTGACGCCGGACCAGTATCGCATCACCCGCCAGCACGGCACCGAGCGCGCCTTTTCAAGCCCCGACTTCGAGCTTGGCAAGAAGGGCGTCTATCGCTGCATCTGCTGCAACCGGCCGCTTTACGATTCGGCTGCGAAATTCGATTCCGGCACCGGCTGGCCGAGCTTCTTCGAGCCGATCTCAGCGGATGCCGTTACCCAGCATCACGATGTTTCCTATGGCATGAGCCGGACGGAAATCCGTTGCGCCGATTGCGACGCGCATCTGGGCCATGTTTTCCCCGACGGCCCGCCGCCGACCGGCCTGCGCTTCTGCATGAACGGCGTCGCGCTGGTTTTCGACCCGGCATGACCAGCCTCAGGCGGGACGCGCGTTGCGCCCTGCCAGTCCGCCGGCAGGCCCGCAGTCTATGGCGTCGGTGCTCCGCCGAAAATTTGAGTGAATAGCGCGGACAGGACGATCCCGAGCACGGCGAGCGCGATCAGCGGCACGAAAATGAAGACGAGGATCAACGACCAGCTGCGGCCCGAGACCTCCTCCTCGTCGGCACTCCACAACGCCATGTCGCCGGCATCGGCCTGGCCCGATCGGCCGCGAGCGGCGGCGTTGTGGTTGGCGTGGTCCCGGATCTTCGCCATTCTGCCCCTTTCCTGTCTCGCGCGCCCTGTCACGGCGACAAAGTGCCACGGCGACCAATTGCGCGCGCGCACATTCGTCATTACGCATATAGCATCAATGGGGGTGCGCAGATATCCCTTTATCCCGATCTTTTACGGCTCGGAGACGAAAGAGTTTCGGTCCGCCTGCACCCTATCCGGCCAGCCATGCGCGACCGGCATCGGTCGGAGGAGCGCTCAGGCGCTGATGCAGGTGAGGACGGCCGAATAATGGACGGCGGCGGCGGCAACGACGAAGCCGTGCCAGATGGCATTCTGGAACCGCAGCTTTTCCCAGACATGGAAGATCACGCCGCAGGAATAGATGATACCGCCGACCAGGATGAGGATGAGCGTCGTCTCCGTTAGCTGCGACAGAAGCGGCCCGGCGGCGAAAACGCCGCTCCAACCCATGGCGAGGTAGAGCAGGATCGCCACCCTATCGAAGCGGCCGGGAAAGACGCATTTGATCAGGATGCCGACAAGGGCGATCGCCCAGATGCCGATCAGCATGCCGAACAGGAAGGGATCATCCCAGCCGCGCTGCAGGAAGGGCGTATAGGTGGCGGCGATCAGCACGAAGATCGACGAATGATCGAAGCGGCGCAGGAACCATTTGGTGTTCGACACCGGATAGAGATTGTAGAGAAAGGAAATCGACAGGGTGGCCACCAGCCCGGCGCCGTAGATCACGGCGGCGACCAGCTGGCCGGAACTGCTCCAGAGCGTCGCATAGAAGATCATCGCCGTGACGCCGATCAGCGCGAAGGCCAGACCGACACCGTGAACGACGCCATCGGCAATCAGTTCAGAGCGGTCGTAGTTCCATTTGATGCCCTTGATTTCCACGCAAGCCTCTTCATTTCGTCTTCATAAATCCGTCGGCGCTCTTCGCCCATGCCAGTGCTGGTGACAGCCGTCCATGGCAAGGTCATGGCGGGAGCGCCGATCATGGCAATTTGCCACAGACCGGCGCTTCGAAACAGGCCGAGGCCATCAAAATTTGAAACAGCGCGTCATCCGCGCCGGCATGGCGAGGCGCGCGATTGCCTTCTCCTATCGGTCGATCAACACCGCGCAGCCGCAATGGCTGGCGACGCGGCTGGCGGTCGAGCCGAGGAAATAATCGATCAGCCCTGGCCGGTGCGAAGCGATGATCACCAGATCGGCGCCCACTTCCGCGGCAAAGGCGTTGATGGTCCCCGCAGCACCGCCGACGCGGATTTCGACACGGCCGTTGACGGCATGTTTTTCCTTCAGGCCGGTCAGGGTCTCCACAGCGTTCTTGCGCGAGGCTTCGATCAGTTCCAGCGGAAAATCGATGATCATATAGCCCTGCGCATAGGCGTTCATGTCTTCCACGACATTGAGAAGGATGATCTCGCCGCCGTCGTCGAGCAGCGTCAAGGCGCGCTCGAGAGTCTTTTCGCCATGTTCGAGCTGGTCCATGGCAATCGGCACGATGATTTTCTTGTACATGGCACTCTCCTTGGTCCGGCGCGCCTTGCATCACGGGTTCTGTCCGGGCCGGCAGCCCGTTGTTTTCAAAGACTTGCCGGCCAGCGCGTCCTCATTAATATGGTACCGCAGGCGGCGGCGAGCAAGCCGCCATTCGGTCGCAGGCGATGCTTGCCGGCATCGGCAATAGGGGCACCGTCAACAAGGGCACTGTCAACAGGGGCAGAACGGTACATCCACACTCTGCCGTCTTCCGGCCACCGGCGGACGGCCCCATATTGCAGGAACAGACCCGAAATCCCCTGACGGCCCGATTGCCGGGCCAAACCGGAAGGAAATGCCATGACAAGCCTCGCCGCAGACCACGCCACCCGCATGCCGGTCCATGTCGACCACGTGCATCTGGCGGTGCGCGACCTGCCGATGGTTTCGGCCTTCTACCGCGACATGATCGGCCTCGGATCGATCGAGAAGAGCGAAAGCGGCGAGGTGCTCGGCGTTGCCGGACAGCCGCTTTTGACGCTTTTGAGCGAAAAGGATGCCGTAATCGCACCGCGCAATGCGCCCGGCCTGTTCCACACCGCCTTCCTCTTGCCGGACCGCACCGAACTCGGCCGGTTCCTCGTCCATGCGGCCGGCCAGAATGTGCCGCTGCAAGGGGCCTCCGACCACCTGGTCAGCGAGGCGCTCTATCTCGACGATCCGGAGGGCAACGGCATCGAGATCTATCGCGACCGCCGGCGCGACGAATGGGACTATCTCGACGATGGCACGGTGAAGATGGCGACGCATGGGCTCGACCCCCAGGCGCTCTATGACGAGACCCCGAAGGACAAATGGGAGGGCATGGCGCCCGGGACGACGATCGGCCATGTGCATCTGAAAGTGTCCGAGGTCGCGCAGGCGGAAGCCTTCTTCCGCGATGCGCTGGGGCTCGACCTGATGGCCACCTATCCCGGCGCCGGCTTCTTCGCCTCGGGCCGCTATCACCACCATGTCGCCGCCAATATCTGGAATTCGCGCGGTGCACCAAAACGCGCGGCCGGCATGACCGGGCTTGCCGAATACAGCCTGCGTTTCAACGACCCTGCCCTGCTGCAGACTACCCTCGCCCAGCTGGACAGGCTGGAAATCCCGGTTTCCCGCGACGGCAACAGCGCCTCGCTGACGGACCCCTGGGGCATGCGGCTGAAACTGGCGGCGTAGGCTTTCCCCGCCGCCAGTCCACAATCAGTGGGTCTTGCCGGAGCCGCCGACCGCAACAATCGCGAAGGGCTGGCCTTCGACGGCAACGGTCCGGGTCTCCTCCAGGGTCTCGCTGTCGATCATGCGCACGAGGCCATGGCGGGGATCGGTGATGGCGATCTCGGCGCCGGCGACCGCGAGATGTGGGCGCGGGTCCCGCCAATGACCGTCCTTGCTATAGGGCTCGGTGACGGTGACTGAGCGGGTAATGCTGCCGCTGACGATATCGAGGACATGCAATTTCCCATCCTCGGTGAGGATATAGGCATTGCGCAGTTTGGCCGGGTCGAGCGCGAAATCCACGCGCCGGGTGGGCAGATCGACGAGGCGGTAGGGCGTGGCGCTGTCGGGATCGATCAGCACCAGCCTGTCCTCGCCGTAATTGCCGAGAAAGACCTGCATCGCCTTTCCACCGAGCAGGGTCGAAACCTTGCCCTCCGGCAGGCTCTCGTCATAGGCGAGCATGTCCAGCTTCGGCCCGTCGAGACCGCCCGGCCGGGCGATGAGAACCCCCTCCTTGCAACCGAAGGCGACAAGCCGCGCGGACGTTGCCTCGCCGTGCAGGTCGGTGCAGGCAACGGCCTCGCCGATCTGCTTGCCCGTGCGCTCGACCACCCGCAGGCCGAAGCGCGGCGGCAGGTCGCCCGGCTTGACCGTGGCCTCCATGTTGGGGACGGAAACGAGGACATGCCGGCCCATCGGCACCGCCACCCCATGATGCGGCGCGGTCGTATCGATGCTGGTGCCGCCCCCTCCTTCCAGCAGATCGCCTTCCAGCAGGTCGCTTTCGAGCAAGAGATCCGCCTTGCCGCCGCGATCGTAAAAGACGGCGACGTCATCGCCATGGGTGACGACATGGCCGGGCTTCTGCCCCCGGATAAGGCCCGGCAGGAGTTCCGGCTCGGCGATCTCGATATCGCGATGCTCGCCGTGATCCGACAGGGCGACGCCGGTGGAGATGATCTCTACCCTGTCCTTCTCGCCCTGGATGGCGAATACGGTTTTCCCGCTGTCGCTCAAGGAAAGCGCCGCATGGCCGGCCAGATCGAAACGCCCGAGTTCGGCACCGGTTCTGGCGTCCAGCGCCCGGACGACCGGCAAAGTATGATCCGCCACGAACAGGCGCCATGTTTCGCCATGGTCTTCGGCCAGCGCCGGCGCGACGGCAAGCGCCATGAAAGTCGCCAGGACGGCGGCCTTTCCCGTTATATTGCAAGGGCTCTGCATGAAGGTCTCCAGTGATTTAATGTAATAACGTTACATGCGTATCGTTATAAAGTTACACCAATCCTGTCCAGACGGAAAACGTCAGGCATGAGAGTTTTCCCGCGTCGGCTCGCCGTGCGGTTTCCGCGGACGAGCGAGCCGGCGCAGGCGAACCTGCCGACGGCGCCTACCCGCTACAGATCACGGCGGGCGCGCGTGGAAAGGCCACGGGTTATGTAAGTTGCGCCGTGTCATCGCTCATCCGGCGTTGTTTCAGCTTGTGGCCGATCGCAACAATGGCGTTGATGGCGGGGACAAGCTCACTCCCAAGCGCCGTCAGGCTGTATTCCACCGTCGGCGGTGTCGTCGGCACGATGGTGCGGTCGATCACGCCCTTGGCCTCAAGGTCCTTCAGCCGGGCGCTAAGCACCTTGGCGGTGATGGCCGGAATATCGATCCTCAGCTCGCTGAAACGACGGGCGCCGCCGCTCAGGCACCAGATGACATTCGGCGTCCAGGCGCCGCCGAGCAACTGCATGCACTCGCCCACCGGGCAGGTCGGCGGCAGCGCGCCCGCCCGGTTCTTCCTGATCTTCAAGGCCATAGCGAGAACTTTCCGGTTACCGCGGGGAAACTTGAAACATCGGTAACACAAGGTAATCTGGTATACAAAGGTTATCTCGCTCATTTAGGTTCCGGCTGCCTGCAAGGGCAGACCAACAGCAAAGGAACCAGACCATGAAGCTCTATTACGTCCCCGGCGCCTGCTCGCTCTCGCCGCATATCAGCCTGCGCGAGGCGGGCGCGGATTTCGCGATCGAGAAGATCGACATTTCGACCCACCGCACCGAAAGCGGCGAGGATTTCCGCGCCATCAACCCCAAGGCCCGCGTGCCGGCCCTGGTGCTGGAGGACGGCGAAGTGGTGACCGAAGGCGCCGCCATCGTTCAATATATCGCCGATCGCTTTCCCGCAGCCGGCCTTGCGCCGGACAACGGCACGCTTGCCCGCACGCGCCTGCAGGAACATCTCAACTTCATTGCCTCCGAACTGCACAAAAGCTTTGCGCCCCTGTTCAATCCCACCGCTTCCGACGAGGCGAAGACGACGGCAAAGACCCTCGTTGCCGACAAGCTCGACCATGTCGAAAGCCTGTTGTCCGACAGCCGGGCCTATCTGCTCGGCAGCCAATTCTCGGTGGCCGATGCCTATCTCTTCACCGTGACGAACTGGACCGGGCCGACCGGCATCGGACTCGATCGCTGGCCGCATCTGGCCGCCTATGCGAAGCGAATCGGAGAACGGCCGGCCGTGCAGGCGGCGATGCAGGCGGAAGGGCTGGTTGCGGCATGAGCGGGATAGCGCGCACCGACCAGGACTTTGCGGCGGTCATCGATGTCATCGCCCGCTATTTCGACGGGCTCCACCACAGCGACACCTCGATTCTGAAAACCGTCTTCCATC
Source organism: Rhizobium sp. Root482 (assembly GCF_001426565.1). GTDB lineage: Bacteria > Pseudomonadota > Alphaproteobacteria > Rhizobiales > Rhizobiaceae > Pararhizobium. Next base: position 381,979 of record NZ_LMFA01000012.1, read on the forward strand.
CGAAGGCGCTCTACGCGACCGCCACCGAAGGCTCCCTTCTGGAGCTTGACATGGAGCGCTATTTCCCGATCGTCGACAAGCGCCCCTCGCCGGCCAGCCGGGGCGAGGCCAGGGCCGACCGGATCATCTCCATCGAATTCGCCGGGCCGGTCACGGCTTTTGCCCGGGTGGAATGCGCGATCGGCGAAAAGTCCTTCACCGATTTCCTGTCACTGATCCGTGTCGACGGCCGCTGGCAGATCATCGCCAAGGTCTTTCATTATGACATGGCAGCCTGAAGAGGAGACGACATGCCCTATGTGAACATCAAGATCACCCGCGAAAACGCCACCGCCGAACAGAAGGCCGCCCTCATCAAGGGCGTCACCGATCTTCTGGTCACCGTGCTCGACAAGGACCCCGCCACCACATTCGTCGTCATCGACGAGGTGGCACTGGAAGACTGGGGCGTCGGCGGCCTGCCCGTTGAGGAATATCGCCGGCAAAAACGGACGCGACCGGACTGACGAAGGGTTCCATCGTCAGTTGACAGCGAGTTTCGGCGAGGGCCTCGCCTGATCGGCACATGCGCAAGGAGAGGAAGCACGCATCCTCCCCTTGCCTATCGTTTATCAAAGCCGCTTGTTCAGGCCGCGTAGCGGGTGCGTTCCTGCTGGCGCTGCACCTGCGCTGCACGGCCTGCCTCTTCCAGCTTGAAGCGTTGAAGCAGGGCCTGGAGCTGGCGGCTTTCCTCGGCGAGCGTCTCGCTGGATGCCGTCGTTTCCTCGACCATCGCGGCGTTCTTCTGCGTCATCTGGTCCATATGGTTGACCGAGGTGTTGATCTCGGCAAGCGCCGTCGATTGCTCGCGCGCCGCCGTCGCGATGCTTTCGACGTGATCGTTGACGCGCAGGACAAGCTGCTCGATCTCGACCAGCGCATCGCCCGTTGCCCGCACCAGCGAGACGCCGCCTTCGACCTCCACCGCCGAGGCGCTGATCAGCGACTTGATCTCCTTGGCCGCATTGGCGGAGCGTTGCGCCAGTTCGCGCACTTCCTGGGCCACCACTGCAAAACCGCGGCCCGCCTCGCCGGCCCGCGCCGCCTCGACGCCGGCATTGAGCGCCAGAAGATTGGTCTGGAAGGCGATCTCGTCGATCACCCCGATGATCTGGCCGATGCGGCTGGACGAGCCCTCGATCCGGCTCATGGCGCTGACGGCGCTGCGGACGATCTCGCCCGACTTGCCGGCGCTTTCCTTGGTTTCCCGCACCATGTCGCGAGCCTCGTTGGCGCGCGAGGCGGAGGTGCGCACCGTCGCGGTGATCTCGTCGAGGGCGGCGGCGGTTTCTTCCAGGGCTGCGGCCTGCTGCTCGGTGCGCTTCGACAGGTCGTTGGCGGCCGAACTCAGCTCGGAGGAGCTGTCCTTGATGGTGCCGGCGGCACCGCGCACATTCTGCATGGTCGAGCGCAGCGTCAGCATGGTTGCGTTGACATTCTGCTGCAGTTCGGCAAAGGCGCCCTGGAACTGCCCCTCCATGCTCTGCGACAGGTCGGCATCGGCAAGGGCGGCGATGACGCGACGCACCTCGGCAATGGCGTGGTCGATACTGCCGACCAGCTCGTTGACGCTGCCGGCGAACCGGTTGAGGTCGTCGTTCTGGTAGTCCTTGCCGATGCGGCCGGTGAAATCGCCGGCAACGGCGGCAGCGACGACGGCGCTGATGCTCGACTGGAGATCGCTGCTCAGGGCATGAAGGGCGGCTTCCTGGGCCTTCATGTCGCGCATGGCAAGCGCGTTGCGGCGGAAGACCTCGACCGCGCGGCCCATTTCGCCGATCTCGTCCCGGCGCGACGCATCCGTGCCGGCGCCTTCGAGATTGCCCTCGGCAAGCTGGCTCATGACGGCCGTCAGTTCGCGGACCGGCGTGGAGATGCCGCGCCGGGCGACGATCAGGCTGATGGCAGCGCCAGAGACGATGCAGGCCGCTGCGGCGGCAAGCGCGATGACCAGGGCTACCCATGCCGACTGGATCGCCTCTGCGCGGGCAGCGGCAAGCGTCTCGCCCGAATAGGTGCTGTATTCCTTGACGGCGCTGGTGACGGTCTTTTGGGCGTCAAGCGCCCGGTCGAGCCCACCCTTGATCAATGCTGCGTCCCCGCCACTGTTTTCGGCGATATCGACCATGGCGCGGATTTCGTCGAAATAGGTCTCGAGCGTCGCGCGGATCGACTTCAGCTGGGCAAGTTCGGTCGCATCGGCGGCCGCTTCGATCTTCGGCAGGCGGCCCAGCATTTCGGCGGCGCGCTTCTCGGCCTCGGCGCGGAAATCCGCAGCCTTTTCGGGTTCTGCGGCAAGCTGGTAGGTCATGCGGCTGATGGCGATGATATCGACGCGCAGGTCCATGGCCTCGCGGGCGACCTCCTCCTTCGTGCCGACCGAAACCATGGCCGTCTTCAGTGCAGAAATGCCTTTCGCGCCCACCAGGGCGATCGCCAGCGACGACAGGCCCATGACAAAGACCACGAGACTGATCTTCTGGAGGATGGAGAGATTGCGAAACGTCATGACGGAACTCCGGCGGCCGATGGCTGCAAGCTGATGGGATGGAGGGCAAGGCTTGATGCCTTCGGCAGGCACGCAGGAGAAACATCGCGTCACGACGCACTTAGCGCCACCTGCACTAATGCGACGTTAAAGCCGCCTCCCCAGAATTGTGCCGACGCCGGAGACAATCGCCGGACGGGATCGCCGTTCTCGCCCTTTGCGGCGCGCGCCCTGCTTTTTCCTTGAACCTTGCCTCCCCGGCCTCTATCTGCGGTATTCGTTCCCATGCCTTTCCCGGAGATTTCCTTGTCGATTTTCAACAGCCTGCCGCCCGCGCCCGTCGCTTCGAAGAAGCCGGTGACCGATATCCGCCACGGCATTACCCGGACGGACGATTATGCCTGGCTGAGGGCTGACAATTGGCAGGCGATGTTCAAGGACCCCGCCATCCTCGACCCGGAAATCCGCAAGCATCTGGAGGCCGAGAACGCCTATATGAAGGCGGCCATGGCCGACACGGAAGCGCTGCAGAAACTGCTGTTCGCCGAAATGAAGGGGCGCATCAAGGAGGATGATTCCTCCGTACCGATGAAGGACGGGCCCTTTGCCTATGGCACATCCTTCGTCACCGGCGGCGAGCAGCCGCGCTATTTTCGCGAGCCCCGCGACGGCGGCGAGCGGAAAATGCTGCTCGACGGCGACAAGGAGGCCGAAGGCAAGCCCTATTTCCAGCTGGCCGGCATCGACCATTCCAGCGACCATGCGCGCGGCCTCTGGGGTTATGACGACAAGGGCTCGGAATATTACACGCTTCGCGTGCGCGACCTTGCGACCGGCGAAGATCTGGCCGACCGGATCGAGAATACCGGCGGCGGCGGCGCCTGGGCGCCGGACGGCAAGAGCTTCTTCTACACCGTGCTCGACGACAATCACCGCCCCTCGAAGATCTTCCATCACCTGATCGGCACGCCGCAGGGCGAGGACCGGCTGGTCTATGAGGAGACGGACCCCGGCTTCTTCATGGGCGTCGGCGCCTCGATGCTCGACGATGTCATCTATATCGACATTCACGACCACGAGACGAGCGAATACCGGCTGCTTTCCACCGACGACCTGACGGCGGAGCCGCGGATCGTTGCGGCGCGCCAGGCCGGGCTCGAATATTCGATGACCGAGGGAGGCGACGTCTTTTACATCCTCACCAATGCCGATGGCGCCAAGGACTTCAAGATCTGCGAGGCGCCGGTTACGGCACCCGGCCGCGAGAACTGGACGGATGTGGTGGCGCATACGCCCGGCCGCCTCATCCTCTCGCATATGGCGTTTGCCCGCCATCTCGTCTGGTTGGAGCGGGAAAACGGCCTGCCGCAGATCAAGATACGCGACCGCAAGAGCGGCGAGGAACATGCCATCGCCTTTGCCGAGGAGGCCTATTCGCTCGGTCTTTCGGGCGCCGGCGAATACGACACCGACGTCATCCGCTTTTCCTATTCCTCGATGACGACGCCGAGCCAGCTTTACGACTATGATATGGTCACCCGCGAGCGCCGGCTCCTGAAGACGCAGGAAGTGCCCTCTGGCCACAAGGCGGAGGATTACGTCACCCGCCGCGTGCTTGCGCCCTCGCATGACGGGGTGGAGGTTCCCGTCACGCTGCTCTATCGCAAGGACACGCCGCTCGACGGCTCGGCGCCCTGCCTTCTCTATGGCTACGGCGCCTATGGCATTGCCATCCCCGCCTCGTTCAACACCAATTGCCTGTCGCTTGCCGACCGCGGCTTCGTCTATGCCATCGCCCATGTGCGCGGCGGCAAGGACAAGGGCTTCCAGTGGTACGAAGACGGCAAGATGGAGAACAAGGCCAATACATTCAAGGACTTCATCGCCGCTGCCGACTATCTGAATCAACAGAAGTTCACGTCCTACGCGAAGATCGTCGCCGAAGGCGGCTCGGCCGGCGGCATGCTGATGGGCGCGATCGCCAACATGGCGCCGGAGAAATTCGGCGGCATCATCGCCGCCGTCCCCTTCGTCGACGTCTTGAACACCATGCTCGACGACACGCTGCCGCTCACCCCGCCGGAATGGCCCGAATGGGGCAATCCGATCGACTCACGGCAAGCCTATGAGCGCATGGCCGCCTATTCCCCTTACGACAATGTCGGCGAAAAACCCTATCCGGCGATCCTGGCGCTCGCCGGCCTCACCGATCCGCGCGTCACCTATTGGGAACCGGCCAAATGGGTGGCCAAGCTGCGCGAAAAAACCACCGGCTCGGAGCCGATCCTGATGAAGACCAACATGGACGCCGGCCACGGCGGCGCCTCGGGCCGCTTCCAGCGGCTGGAGGAAATCGCATTTGAATATGCGTTTGCGATCAAGGTGGCGGGGAAGATGTAGGCGGTGGATACTGACCCGACGGTTTATGGGGACGAGTCTTTTGAGTTCAGAGAATGGGTTACGCCGTTCTCCGACTTAGATGTGCTTGTTGCCGAGGTCGGTTACGCACCGGACAGCCTGCTACCTGACGCGGCTGAAAAACTTCGCCCCCTGTCTCTTTTCAAAGAGAGCGGACGGAATGCACTGACTATTCGCCTGTGCGATAACGGTAAAGATAGCGATGTTGTCTACAAGGTTTGTTTCGAAACCGCCCACGCATTCCGGATCATGGACGAAATCGGCCTCATGGAGCTCTGGCAGCAGACCAAGAAATTGGGTGGCCGGCCGGCAAGAACCAGCTTCCAGGTTCGCAATCACCTCTGGTGTAGGGAAAGCCCTATGTCATTCTTTCAAACGGATGGTTGGGCCTATGTTATTGCGTCGATCGGCGACTGCGTCGAAATCGTCTCACCAAGGCCTCCCGTAATTTCTCGGGAGGACACCGGCATGATCGGTTGAGGAGCTTGCTGACGATTACACCAGGAAAGTCGTCAAGCGCCAGCTTGCCGGCATCGATGACAAAGGCGACAAGACGGCTGCCGAAAGCGCCTAGCGCCGGATAGCAAGAATTGGGGAGGCTCTACCCTCCTCCGTCGGCGACGCCGACATCTCCCCCTCAAGGGGGGAGATGAGCCGCGGGCTTTGAGGCCGCCTTACCGGAAGCTGTAGGGGGGAAAGAACAATCTCCCCCCTTGAGGGGGAGATGTCCCGAAGGGACAGAGGGGGGTAAAACCTCTCCGGGCTCCATCCGCGCCATGGCCCTGCTGCGCACAACACCGCAATGCGTGCGGCATGTCGCCCGGCAAGCTCCATGCATGCCTCGCCCCCTAATTCTTCCCGCAACCTGAGGGAGAATCGGCATGAAAATCGGTGACGGCATCAGCAGTTATTATCGCGCGCAGAACGGCAGCCAGCCGTCGGGCGGCGCGGCTTCCCATCTACCGGTGAATGCCGGTGGCGGCGGCCAGCGCAGTCAGGCGCCGACAGTTTCGATCGGCGCTTCCGCTTCGTCATCCTCCTTGTCTTCGGCTTTGTGGCTGTCGATGGCCGACAGGCTCGAATCCGATTCCGGCTCGCTGAGCGGGGAGCCAAAGACAAAAGGCGCCGCCGACGAATTCATGGAATGGTCGACGATGACGCTTGCCGAAAAGATCCGCGCGCAATTACTGGGCGGCAAGGGCCTGACGGAAGAGGAGCTTGCGCATATGGACGCCGACCAGCGCGCCGCCATCGAGGCCGAGATCAAGGAAGCCATCAAGCGCCAACTCACCGGCGTCGATGACAAAGGCAACAAGACAGCCGCAGACAGCGTCTAGCGCCGGATAGCATAGAGATCGAGGAGGCTTCACCCCCCTCTGTCGGCGACGCCGACATCTCCCCCTCAAGGGGGGAGATGAGCCGTACGCTTTGTGCCTGCCTAATCGAAGACAGCAAGGGGAAAAAATGATCTCCCCCCTTGAGGGGGAGATGTCACGAAGTGACAGAGGGGGGTGAAGTCTCCGCGAATGCCGGATTGGCGCCCTTGCCGCTACCACATCGCGCGCTTACCTTTCATCCATGACCTTATCCAGACGCGAAAACGCCGCCCCCATCCCCTTCGACAACAGCTATGCCCGGTTGCCGGGGCATTTTCATGCGCGCGCCGATCCGACGCCGGTGGCCGAACCCTGGCTGATCAAGTTCAATCGGGGGCTGGCGGAAGAACTCGGGCTCGATGGCGCGGTGCTGGAAAAAGACGCGGCGGCGATCTTTTCCGGCAACAGGATTCCCGAAGGCGCCGAGCCCCTCGGCATGGCCTATGCCGGGCACCAGTTCGGCCAGTTCGTGCCGCTGCTCGGCGACGGGCGGGCGATCCTGCTGGGCGAGGTGATCGACAGGGTCGGCAGGCGCCGCGACATCCAGTTGAAGGGCGCCGGCAAGACGCCCTATTCGCGGCGCGGCGACGGGCGGGCGGCGCTCGGGCCTGTGCTGCGCGAATATATCGTCAGCGAGGCGATGCATGCGCTCGGCATTCCCGCGACGCGGGCGCTGGCCGCCGTTGTCACCGGCGAGCCGGTCTATCGCGAGGAGGTGCTGCCGGGGGCGGTTCTCACCCGCGTTGCCGCCAGCCATATCCGCGTCGGCACCTTCCAGTTTTTGGCGGCGCGCGGCGACACGGATGGGGTGAGGACGCTGGCGGACTATGTGATCGACCGGCACTATCCACATCTCAAGGGAAGCTCCCGCCCCTATGCGGACCTCCTGGAAGCGGTGATCGGCGCGCAGGCGCAGCTGATCGCCGGCTGGCTGCATGTCGGCTTCATCCATGGGGTGATGAACACCGACAATTGCGCTGTTTCTGGCGAAACCATCGATTTCGGCCCTTGCGCCTTTCTCGATGCCTATGATCCCACAAAGGTGTTTTCCTCCATCGACCGCGGCGGACGCTATGCCTATGCCAGCCAGCCGGCGATCGGCCAGTGGAACATGGCGCGGCTGGCCGAGACGCTCTTGCCGCTGCTCGATCCGGAGCCTTCCGAGGCGGTCAATATTGCCAACGACCTGATCGCCGGTTTCGGTCCACGCTTCCAGGCGCACTGGCTTGACGGCATGCGCCGCAAGATCGGGCTCGAGACCAGCGAGGACGGCGATCTCGATCTCGTCCAGGCGCTGCTCAGCGCCATGCATTCCGGTGGTGCGGATTATACGCTGACTTTCCGCAGGCTCTGCGATGCGGCGGAGGTCGAGACGGGGGACGCGGCGCTCAGTGGGCTGTTTGCCGATCCGGCGGCCCTTCACGGCTGGCTTTCGAACTGGCGGGCGCGATGCGAGCGCGAGCCCCCAACCGGGAACCAGCGGGCCAAGGCGATGCGCTGCGTCAACCCGGCCTTCATTCCCCGCAACCACCGCATCGAGCAGGCGATCCTCGCCGCCCGCATGGACGGCGATTTCTCGCTGTTCGAGGCGCTTGTGGAGGCGCTGGCGAACCCCTATCAGGACCAGCCGAAATTCGCACCGCTGGCTCAGCCGCCGCAGCCGGAGGAAGAGGTGTTGCAGACGTTTTGCGGGACCTGAGGCGCGGGCTGGCGTAGGCTATGCCGTTTGCGGTGGCACCGACAAGGCGGTCGGCGAGACCTGCCTGTTGGGCGCCCCTCATCCGCCCTGTCGGGCACCTTCTCCCCGCATGCGGGGAGAAGGGATATGCCGCACCCCTTGTCGTGATGATGAACTCTGTCGTCCCCTCTCCCCGCTTGCGGGGAGAGGGTTAGGGTGAGGGGCAGGTGCTCGGTCATGCCCTGACGATCATGGTCGGTCCATATTCGTTTCGCGACGGACCACGACCGTCGAAGAGATCGAGATTCTTTTCGTCCACAACCGTTTTCGGGCAGATTGCGGTCTCACGATACGGCAGGCCCCTCATGCGCATGGCCTCGGATCGTGCCATCTCGACGCGGATGAGCTTCCCTTCTTCCAGTCAATATATCGTAATGCGATATTTTTTCAGTTTGGGCTGTCCAGTTCGGATTATGGCCATTGAAAGGCAGGACGGCCGCCTTAGTTGTTCCTGGGGAAGGACATGAACCGGCGGCTTGGCTCGGCCTTTCCAAAGTATTTCGTTTGCGCTGCTGGCGCGCGGGCACTGGCGGCCTGTTCTACCCTATCTCTCCACCACAGGAGACTATCCATGCTTCTCTTCCTGACAGCCCTCGTCTTCGCCCTGATCGGCCTTGCGCTCGGCGGCGGCGGGCTCTGGCTCATCGTGCTCGGCGGCAGCTGGTACTATCTTCTGGCGGGCCTCGGCTTCCTTGTTACCGCCTATCTCCTGTGGCGCCGCCGCGCGGCGGCGCTTGGCGTCTATGCCGCCGTGATCCTCGGCACGCTCGTCTGGGCGATCTGGGAGGTCGGCTTCGACTGGTGGCAGCTCGGCCCGCGCGGCGGCGTCATCATCATCCTGGGGCTCTGGCTCCTGCTGCCGGCCATCCGCCGCCGGCTCGGCTTCACCAGCCCGACCGGGCAGGATTACAAGGCGGGCGCGCTGCCGCTCGGGCTTGCCGTCCTCGCCTCGATCCTTGTTGCCGGCTATTCGATGACGCAGGATCCGCTCGATCTTTCGGGAGAACTTCCGGCCGCCGCTTCGGCCGCAGCCCCCGATCTCGGCGGCAATGTTCCGGAAGGCGACTGGCACCAGTATGGCCGCACCGGCTATGGTCAGCGTTACTCGCCGCTGGCGCAGATCACCACCGAGAATGTGAAAAATCTCGAAGTCGCCTGGCAGTACCAGACCGGCGACGTGAAGCTGCCGGAGGATGTCGGCGAGACCACCTACCAGGTGACGCCGCTGAAGGTGCGCGACACGCTCTATCTGTGCACGCCGCACAATTGGGCGATCGCGCTCGATGCCGCAACCGGCAAGGAAAAATGGAAGTTCGACAGTAATTCCGGCATGAATCCGGACCGGCAGCACCAGACCTGCCGCGGCGTCGCCTATTATGCCGATCCGGCCGCCACGGTCGGCAGCCCCTGCGCCGAACGGGTCTACCTGCCGACCTCGGATGCGCGGCTGATCGCGCTCGATGCCGCAACCGGCCTTGTCTGCCCCGGCTTTGCCGACAAGGGCACGCTGCGCCTTGAGCAGGGCATGAAATACAATCCGGACGGCTATTACTATTCCACCTCGCCGCCGGCCATCGTCGCCGGCAAGATCATCGTCGGCGGCGCCGTCAACGACAATTATTCGACGCAGTCGCAATCCGGCGTCATCCGCGCCTTCGACGTCAACTCCGGCGAACTCGTTTGGAACTGGGATTCGGGCAATCCCGACGTCACCACGCCGCTGCCCGAGGGCGAGACCTATACGACCAATTCGCCCAACAGCTGGTCGGTCTTCAGCTATGACGAGGCGCTCAACCTCGTCTATATCCCGCTCGGCAACCAGGTGCCCGACCAGCTGGGCATGAACCGTAGCGAGGCTGTCGAGAAGTATTCCTCCTCGATCGTCGCGCTCGACATCACCACGGGCCAAGTGCGCTGGGTGCGCCAGACCGTGCATCACGATCTCTGGGACATGGACGTGCCGGCCCAGCCGGTGCTGCTCGACATCACCGCCAAGGACGGCACGGCCATCCCGGCGCTCGTCGGCCCGACCAAGCAGGGCGATATCTACGTGCTCGACCGGCGCACCGGCGAGCCGATCATCCCGATCAAGGAAATCCCCGCCCCGACCGGCGCCATCCCGGAGGATTTCACGGCGCCGACGCAGCCGATCTCCGACCTCACCTTCTCGCCGCCGCCGCTTACGGGCAAGGACATGTGGGGCGTCACCATGTTCGACCAGCTCGCCTGCCGGATCAATTTCAAGCGGCTGAACTATGAGGGCCGCTACACCCCGCCCTCGATCGAAGGCACGCTCGTCTATCCCGGCAATTTCGGTGTGTTCAACTGGGGCTCGGTCGCGGTCGATCCGGAACGGCAGGTGATGTTCGGCATGCCGACCTATCTCGCCTTCACCGCAAAGCTGGTGCCGCGCGACCAGATTCCGCCGAAGGAGCAGTCTCAAAAGGGATCGGAACAGGGCTTGAACCGCAACGAGGGCGCGCCCTACGGCGTCTATATGGGGCCTTTCCTCGGGCCTTTGAAAATCCCCTGCCAGGCACCGCCCTGGGGCTATGTCGCAGGCGCCGACCTCAAGACCGGCGAGATCGCCTACAAGCACAGGAACGGCACCGTCTACGACATGACGCCGCTTCCCCTGCCCTTCAAGGTCGGTGTTCCCGGCATCGGCGGGCCGATGATCACCAAGGGCGGCATCGCCTTCCTCGGGGCCGCGGTCGACAATTACCTGCGCGCCTATAATCTGACGACGGGCGAAAAACTGTGGCAGGCCCGGCTTCCGGCCGGTGGCCAGTCGACGCCGATGACCTATGCCACTGAGGACGGCCAGCAATATGTGCTGATGGTGGCCGGCGGCCACGGCTCGGTCGGCACCAAGCCGGGCGACTACGTCATCGCCTATACGCTGCCCAAGGAATAGGCTTTTCCCACACGAACCGGCGAGCGATCGCCGGTTCGTTCGTACGTCTACCTCCTGCCGCCTGACCCGTCAGGCCATCTCGGCGACCATGCGGCCGATCTCGGCGAAGACCGGGTTGAGCGTTTTCGTCTTTCCCACGCCATCGGCGATATAGACCGAGACGAGGATCGGCCTTTCCTTCGACGGCCAGATAATGGCGACGTCGCCGAGCTCGCCTTTGCCGCTGGTGCCGGTCTTGTCGCCGACCGTCCAGCCGGAGGGCAGACCGGCGCGCAGCCTTTCGTCGCCCGTCTTGTTGGCGACGAGCCAGGCGATCAGCTGCTCGCGCGAGGCGGGTTTGAGGACATCGCCGAGCACCAGCCTGTCGAGCGTCTCGAGCATGGCCTGCGGCGTCGTGGTGTCGCGCGGATCGCCGTTCTTCACCCTGTTCATCTCCGGTTCGTTGCGGTCGAGCCGGGTGACGGGATCGCCGATCGACCGCAGCCAGGCCGTCAGCCCGGCCGGCCCGCCGAAACTTTCGAGCAGCAGGTTGGCGGCGGTATTGTCGCTGAGCGTTATCGCCGCCTCGCAAAGCTCGGCCACGGCCATGCCCTTCTTGCCGGTGTGTTTTTCGGTCACCGGCGAATAGGGAGAGAGATCGGCTTTCCGGTAGGTTATCCGGCGGTCCAGGTCTTCCTCGCCCTTGTCCACCCGTGCCAGCGCGAAGGCGCCGGCCAGCATCTTGAAGGTCGAGCACATGGCGAAACGTTCGTCCATGCGGCAGCCGAAGGAGATATTCGTCCGCTTGTCGAGAACCGAGACGCCGAGCCGGCCGCCGGTGCGCTTTTCCAGCGCGGCAAGCCGTTCGTCTATGCTCTTTTCGGCGGAAAAGGCAGGTCCGGCACGAAAAGCGAGGGACGGCAGAAGCAGGCCGGCGCCAAGGATGAGCGATCGGCGTTTCAGGGTGAACGGCATGGGCATATATCTCCGATGAGAATGAGCTGACGGGATAAGCTATTGATAAGAGATTAGAAAATTGAAAATGCCTGAACAGCGACGGGTTGTCGCCCCGTCATGATCGGTAGGCAGCGAATGTGGCGGCTCTTTGCTGAAAAAGCGGCATCGACCGATCTTGTTTTCGTCACAGGCATTAAGGCCGGCGAGATTCCGGTTGACAAGCGCCCGCAAAAGATCAAATTGCCGGCATGATCAGAACCGCGCACATCACCCGCTGGTATTTTACGCTGCTCCCATAGGTGCGGCTGTCTGATCTCGTTCAACAAGCCGCCGTCAGGCGGCTTTTGTTTTGGACGGCACCTGATGGCGGGAAGCCTTTAAGGAGCCGACAATGCTGCAGACCGCCCACCCGATACCGCATACCGTGATGACCAGGCGCGCACCGATGGTGACGATCCGCGCCGCCAGGCAGGGCGACCTGCCGGACTTGCGCGAAATGATCGCCGAACTTGCCGCCCATCACGGCGATAGCGCCACCGTCGCCCCGGAAAATCTCGAGCGCGACCTGTTCGGCCAGATGCCCTGGATCAGCGCGCTGGTGGCCGAGGCGGGCGGCGAACTGATCGGCTACGCGATCCTGGTGCCGCTCTACCGCGCCCAGCAAGGTGCTCGCGGCATGGAACTGCACCATCTCTATGTGCGCCCGGCCCATCGCAGCACCGGGATCGGCCGCCACCTCATCGGCAAGGCGCGCGAACAGGCCCGCATCGCCGGCGCCACCTATCTCTCGGTCAGCGCCGCCACCGGCAATTTCAAGGCGCACCGCTTCTACGAATCAGAAAACTTCACCGCCGGCCCGGTGACCGGCATGCGCTATCTGCAGATGCTGGGTTGAGGCATTCGAGGCTCTGGCGCCGGCATGAGGCGAAGGGCGCGTCCACCGGGCGCGCCGCGTCTGCACAGCGCGGCATTCGAGCCTTCATGCCGCCTTGGCGGCGGCCCGGGCAAGCACTTCGGCCGCCCATTGATTGAGACTTTTCCCGGAAAGCTCTGCCGCCTTGGCTGCCTTTGCGTGGATGTCGGGATCGACACGGAACATCATCTTGCCCGAATAGGGCTTTTGCGGATCTTTACCGACCTTGGCGCAGCTATCGATATAATCCTCGACGGCTTCGCGGAACGCTGCCTTCAGGCCTGCGACCGTATCGGCATGGAACCCGACGCCATCGGTGATCCCGGCGAGCTTTCCAAAGAAAATCTCATCCGCGTCATCATAATCGACCCGCGCTGAATAACCCTTATGTGACAAGATGTTCATTTTCCCGCTCCAACTTTGCAGAGGCAATTTCAGATCTCGGCAGTGCCTGCGCAAGTATCTCAAACTTCGCCATTTGTTGAGAGTTTACCCCACTCTGTCACTTCGTGACATCTCCCCACAAGGGGGGAGATTGGCCATGCACTCCGTGTGTTCACGAAATGCTGCTCAACGGCCCTACTCCCTTGCCGGCACGGCCTTGAGATAGGCGGCGATGGCCTGGAGGTCGGCGGCGGGCAGTTTGGCGAGATTTTGCTGGACTTCGACCATAGAGCCGCCGACCGTGTCGAAATCCGGGGTGAAGCCGGTCTGGAGGTAGCCGACGATATCGCTCTCGCTCCAGCCGCTGATGCTTCTGGAGCCCGGGGTGATGTTAGGGATGCGGCCCTCGCCTTCCGGATTGGGCGCGCCGGCCAGCCAGAGGTTCGTTTCGAACCCACCGAGCGCATTGCGCGGGGTGTGGCACTCGCCGCAATGGCCGGGGCCTTCGACGAGATACTGGCCGCGGGCGATCTTCGGGTCGGACGTATCCACGGTGACGCGCGACTGGTCGGTGAGGAAGAGCAGCTTCCAGCCGCCGAGCAAGAGGCGAATATTGAAGGGGAACGGCAGCTCATGCGGCGGCGCGACATTGGCGCTTTTCGGCAGGGTCTGCATAAAACCCCAGAGATCGTTGATGTCCTTGCTCGTCAGCCGTGCATAGGAGCCGTAGGGAAAGGACGGATAGAGATGCTCGCCGTTCCTGCCGACGCCGCGGGTCATCGCATTGCCGAATTCGGCAAGCGACCACTCACCCAGCCCTGCCGTTTCGTCGGGCGAGATATTGGGGACGTGGAAGGTGCCGAAGGGGCTGTTGAGCGGCAATCCGCCCGACAGGACAAGCCTCGCCTCGCCTTCCGACTTCGCCGCTGCGTGACAGCTGGTGCAGCCGCCGGCCCAGAATATCTGTTCGCCATTGGCGAGATCGGGCGCGCCGAGCCCTTCCCAGTGGGATGCAGCAAAGGGCTCCGGCCGGGTGACAAACCACGCCGCCGCCGCTGCCGCGCCAAAAAACACCGCCGCCAGTGCCAGGTTTCTGATCCGCATATCCGCTTGCCCCGTTCGCTTGGCTCGCTCTCTTGACGTTGAACGCAAACAGTTTTGGCGCGCCGGGTCAACCCGACGCGCCAAGGTGATGTCTCAACGGGCGGTCCGCCGCCTCATTTCTTGATGCGGTAGTTCTCGTGACAGCTGGCGCAATCCTTGCCGATCACGCCAAGAGCGGCGCCGACCGCAGCCTGGTCGGCGGGCAGTTGTGCAAGCACCGCATCCACGTCCGTCGCAAGCTTGACGGACTTGGCCCTGAAGTCGTCCATGTTTTCCCAGATCTTCGGGCTGGCCTCGGTTTCCAGTCCGGTTTCGGAACCGGCGGGGAACTGGTCGGGGAAGGCCTTGGAATTCTCGCTGATGGTTTGCAGAGATGCGGTGACGACGGCGGCGTCATAGGGTTTCTCGCCCTTGGCGATGGCGGCAAGTGCCCCCGTCGATGCACCGATCTTCTTCATCAGTTCCTGGCGAACCGCCTGTGGCTCATCGGCGGCGGTGACCGCACCGGCGACCAGCCCGGCCAAGGCGATGGCGAGAAATACGGCTTTTGACTTCATCAAGTTCTCCCGATCTGCGGGGACGGCCAAAAGGCTGCGCCCCATTCAATTGCGCCCGCATGATTGCATTTTGCCGGACCGAGGAAAGTAACATTTATTTGACCCCAGCGGCGGGAACGGCCGCCGGTTCACGAGAGCGAGGTCCAGCCCTGCCAGGCGGTGAGCGCGGCAACGGCGATCAGCACCACGCCCACCGTCTTGCTGATGATCGCCGTTGCGCGCGGGCTGGAGACGATGAGGTCGCGGCTGCGCCCGGCAGCAAGGGCCAGGCCGCCATAAACCGCAAGCTGGGTGGCGGCAATCATCGTCGCCATGATCAGAACCTGGATCCAGAGCGCGCCGAAGCGGGGGTTCAGGAACTGCGGATAGACGGCCAGCATGAAGAGATAGGCCTTGGGATTGAGCAGGCTGGTGAGCGCGCCACGGCGAAAACTCGTCCACAGCGACAGGCGCGCGCCGGGTTCGACCGAGGCGATGGCGATGCTGCTGCGGGCGAGCGAAATGCCGATCCAGGCGATATAGCCGGCGCCGAGCAGAAGTAGAAGATTGAAGAGTTCGGGCACCATATGCAGGAGGAAGCCGACGCCGAGCGCCGCATAGAGCGTGTGGAACACGCCGCCCGCCATGATGCCGGCCGTTGCCGTCAGGCCCGAGGCGCGTCCGCCGGTCAGCGAATTGGCCATGACGAAGACCATGTCCATGCCCGGGACGATGATGATGCCGAAAAGCAGGGTGAAGAAGAGCCAGAGGTTTTCCGCATAGGTCATGTCAGTTGTCCATTCGTTGAATTGGGCCGCGCCCTTGAGGCAACGCTTGTTTTTCAAGCGCTTGGGAACATGCTATAGCGACTTCCAACTGACAGGGTTCTGTCAGGAGCCTTCATGGCGGTGACGATTTTTGATGACTGGAGGGCCCCATGCGCAAGGCGTCGCGACTGTTCGAGATCATCCAGATCCTGCGGCTGGCGACGCGGCCGGTGACCGCCGCCGTGATCGCCGAGCGGCTGGAGGTGACGGTGCGCTCGATCTACCGCGATATCGCCGCGCTGCAGGCCATGCGGGTGCCGATCGAGGGCGGGCGCGGCATCGGCTATATTTTGCGGCCGGGCTTCGACCTGCCGCCGCTGATGTTCTCGATCGAGGAGACGGAGGCGATCGTGCTGGCGCTGGCGCTTCTGGAGCGCACCGGCGACGAGGAATTGAAGGAAGCGGCAAGGAGCGTCAACCGCAAGATCGCCGGCGCGGTGCCGGCGCCGCTGCGCCAGTCGCTGCGCTCCAACGCGCTGCATGCCTGGGGCACGATCTCACCGCCGCCGACGGGCCTCGATCTCGCTCTGGTGCGCCGGGCGATCCGCGACGAGCGCAAATTGTCGATCACCTATCGCGATGGCGCCGGCCAGGAAACCGAGCGTAACATCCGCCCGATCGCGCTCATCTATTATTCGGCGACGGCGGTGATCGTCGGCTGGTGCGAGTTGCGGGCGGGACTGCGCAATTTCCGCACCGACCGCATCGAGGCGGGCGGCGCCATCGACGCCTATTTCACCGGAGAGGGGGACAGGCTCAGGGCCGCCTGGATCGCCGGATGGACGTCCAGCCAGGCGGCGGCCGGTTGACAGGGCCAACGGAGTTACGACTGGCCGCGTCGGGCTTCGCCACAAGGGAAACACCCGGAGAGAGGACTTGTCAGACGGCTGACAAACGCTCAAGCTCCTCGTTGGATGAGATCGAGCCTCCGGTTTCCGTCATCCTCGCCCTTGTGGCGGGGATCCGGCGACCCGACATCCGTCGGGTCCAAAGACCTTTCAACCCAAAGACTTGGGCTGGCTGGTTTCCTGTGACAAGCACAGGAATGACGGAGGAAACGGGTATGGCCTGCCAAGCCGCACGTTCTACGAATGAAAACACCCGGCGCAAACTGCACCGGGTGTCGACAAGACGGCAGACGCCAAAGCCTACTTGGCGGCTTCGTAGAGTTCCAGCACGTAATCCCAGTTGATCAGGCTGTCGACGAAGGCTTCGAGATATTTCGGGCGGGCATTGCGGTAGTCGATGTAATAGGAATGCTCCCAGACATCGACGCCGAGGATCGGGCTTGCGCCGTGCACCAGCGGATTTTCACCGTTCGGGGTCTTGGAGATTTCCAGCTTGCCGTTCTTGACCGAAAGCCAGGCCCAGCCGGAGCCGAACTGGCCGGCGCCGGCGGCGAGGAAATCGGCGCGGAACTTGTCATAGCCGCCGAGATCGGACTTGACCGCAGCATCGAGCGCGCCCGGCAGCTGCTTGCCGCCGCCGCCCTTCTTCATCCATTTCCAGAAATGAAGATGGTTGTAGTGCTGGCCGGCATTGTTGAACAGCGGCTGGTTGGTGCCGTAGGACTTCTTGACGATCTCCTCGAGCGACAGATCCGCAAGACCGGCTTCCTCGGCAAGCTTGTTGCCATTGGTGACATAGGCAAGATGATGCTTGTCATGGTGATATTCGAGCGTTTCGCGCGACATATAGGGGGCGAGCGCATCATAGTCGTAAGGCAGGTTCGGCAATTCGAAAGCCATGGTCGGTCTCCTTTTTGAGTGGGCGGGATCCATGAATACGGGTGGATTCATGACGGAAAACGGTGATCGGGAACATAGGCACCGGCAGGCTCGCAGGCAACCGCCACCCTACCAAATTTCGCCACAGGTCTGGAAAATAGTTTCAGTTCCCCTGATCCTCAAAGGACGACAAATGGCCATGATGTCCGGGCAGGCTCTGGCGCTGACGACGCCTGCCGCGGATCGTCGAACAGTGACAAGGAAAACCGGATGCCGTCTTTCAACCGAACCGCCCTCGCCGCCTTTGCAATGGCCAGCCTGATGCCGGTGCTGGCGCTTGCCTCTTCCGACGATGCCTGGGAGGAGATGCGCGCCGACATGACGAAGAAATGCCTGGCGGCGGCGGCCGACAGTATCGAGGCGCCGCGCGCGGTGGTCGATCCCTTCGGCGCGCAGACCTATGGCCTGGCGCTTATCATCGGTCAGCCGAAGGGCGCGGAGAGCACCGTCACCCATATCTGCGTCTACGACAAACGGGCAAAGACGGTGGAGCTTGGCGGCGAACTGACGGAAGAGATGATCAAGGGCGGCGAATGAGCGGTCGGCTCGATGCCCTTCCGCCACCCTCTCTTTCCGGAGAGACTACAGGTCCGAGCCCGAGGAGTGCGCCCAGTCCATGTAGAGGTCCTTGGCCTTGGCTGCGATCGGGCCGGGTTGCAGGTCGCGGTCCTCGAGCCTGGTGACCGGGACGACCTTGGAATAATTGCCCGAGGTGAAGATCTCGTCGGCGCCCTGGAAATCGGACAGTGTCAGGCTGGTCTCGACCACGTCGAAACCGGCGCTGCGCAGGAGCGCGATGACGCGACTGCGGGTGATGCCGGCAAGGAAGGTGCGGTTGGCCGCCGGGGTGAAGACGACGCCGTCCTTGACCATGAAGACATTGGAGGAGCCGGTTTCGGCGATATTGCCGAGCATGTCGCGCACCAGCGCATTGGAGAAGCCCCGCTTGCGCGCCTCGATCAGGATGCGGCCGTTGTTGGGATAGAGGCAGCCGGCCTTGGCGTCGGTCGGCATGCATTCGATCGTCGGGCGGCGGAAGGGGGAAACGGTAAGGGACTGGCCACCTGGCCCCTCGCCCATGGGGGCCTCGAACAGGCAGAGCGCGAACCGGGTCGAATCGGGATCGACGGCGACGACGCTGCCGGGCATGCCATGCTCGCCCCAGTACATCGGCTTGATATAGATCGCCGTCTTGCCATCGAACTTCTTGACGCCTTCCCAGGCAAGGCCGGCAATATCCTGCGCCGTCACCACCGGCTTCAGGCCGAGCGCCAGCGCCGAACGGTTGACGCGCTCGCAGTGCGGGTCGAGATCCGGGGCAATGCCATCGAACCAGCGGGCGCCGTCGAACACGGTGGAGCCGAGCCACATGGCATGCGATGTCGGGCCGATCAGCGGTGGATTGCCGGCAAGCCATTCGCCCTCGACATAGGTGAAGGTGGTGGTGCGCGGGGATGTATCGACGGCCATGACAGTCTCCTTTTCTTCGTCTCCTCCTGCATAGCCTGAAATTCGAAAACAGGGACAGATGGATGCATGAAAAAAAGTCATGGTGGGGGGGTCGAATTTGCGGAAACTTACCCCCCTCTGTCCCTCCGGGACATCTCCCCCACAAGGGGGAGATTGGCCGAGACTATTGTACTTCCCTGACGTGCGACAACGAGGGAAAAGAACGATCTCCCCCCTTGAGGGGGAGATGTCACGAAGTGACAGAGGGGGGTGAAGCCGCCTATGCTGCAGCCGCCTGACGCGAACAAAGGACCGCCCGATGAAAGCCATGTATTACGATGCCTTCGGCAAGACGCCGGAAATTCGCAGCCTGCCGGATCCGAGCCCGAGCGAGGACGGCGTCGTCATCAAGGTGGAGGCGAGCGGACTTTGCCGCAGCGACTGGCATGGCTGGATGGGCCATGATCCCGATATTGCGCTTCCCCATGTCCCCGGCCACGAACTGGCCGGCACGATCACTGCCACCGGCAAGGGGGTGATGCGCTACCGGGTCGGCGATCGGGTGACGGTGCCCTTCGTATCGGGCTGCGGGCGCTGCGGCGAATGCCATTCGGGCAACAGCCAGGTCTGCGCCAGCCAGTTCCAGCCGGGCTTTACCCATTGGGGCTCGTTCGCCGAATATGTCGCCATCGACTTTGCCGAGCAGAACCTCGTCCACCTGCCGGAAAATCTCGACTATGCCACGGCCGCCAGCCTCGGCTGCCGGTTCGCCACCTCGTTTCGCGCCGTGGTCGACCAGGGCCGGGTGCGCGGCGGCGAATGGGTGGCGGTGCATGGCTGCGGCGGCGTCGGTCTGTCGGCCATCATGATCGCAACCGCGCTCGGCGCCAATGTCGTCGCCATCGACATTTCGGAGACAAAACTGTCCTTCGCCCGCGAGATCGGCGCCGTCGCCACCATCGACGGCAGCGTCACTGGCGACGTGGCCGAGGCGGTGCGCGAGATCACCGGCGGCGGCGCGCATCTGTCGATCGATGCGCTCGGCTCGCCGGTCACCTGTTTCAACTCGATCAAAAACCTGCGCCGCCGCGGCCGGCATGTGCAGGTCGGGCTGATGCTGGGCGAACATGCGGCGCCGCAGATCCCGATGGCGCAGGTGATCGGCCACGAACTGGAAATCTACGGCAGCCACGGCATGCAGGCCTGGCGCTACGGCGCGATGATGGCCATGCTCGAAACCGGCAAGCTCGACCCGCAAAAACTGATCGGCCGCCATATCAGCCTGGAGGAGGCCGTGCCGGCGCTGACGACGATGGACACGGCGCAGGATCTGGGAATCAGCGTGATCACGCGGTTTTAGATGAGGGAACCGCGACGAAACCCCTCTCCAGAAGGGATGGGGTCTTTAGATCCAGGAATCATCAGGCGATCGCATAACAGAATGTTGCTGCGATGAAGTTTGCTGATAGGAAAGTGGAGAGCGTTTCGCCTGCGGACGAATGCTTTCGCTTTTAGCGTGACGGGAGGGTTTTATGTCTTATGCGGCCTATGTCTTCGATGCCTATGGCACGCTGTTCGACGTGCATGCGGCGGTGCGCCGGCATGCCGGGGCCATCGGTCCGGACGGGCAGGCCTTTTCCGATCACTGGCGCGCCAAGCAGCTCGAATATTCCTGGATCCGGACGCTGATGGGCGCCTACACGGATTTCTGGACCCTGACCGAGCAGGCGCTCGACCACGCCTTCGCCCGGTTTCCTTCCGCCGACCCCGCGGTCAAGGCCGACCTGCTTGAGGCCTATTGGCATCTCGACTGCTACCCGGAAGTGCCGGGCGTGCTGAAAAACCTGAAGGAGCGCGGCGCCCGCATCGCCATCCTGTCCAACGGCACGCCCGACATGCTGCAATCGGCCGTCAAGAAGGCAGGGCTCGATCTCGTCATCGACGATATATTCTCGGTCGATGCGGTTGGCGCCTTCAAGACGGCGCCTGCCGTCTATGACATGGTGACGACCCGCTACCGGCTCTATCCCGATGCCGTCTCCTTCCAGTCGTCCAACCGCTGGGACGTCGCCGGCGCCACCAAATTCGGTTTTCGCACCGTCTGGGTCAATCGCGGCAACATGCCCGACGAATACCGGGATTTCGGCCCGTCGCTGATCCTGCCCTCGCTCGAAAGCCTCTGACGCCGAACGAGCACTGGCGGGACGCGATCACGCAGATGGCAAGGCAGAGGGCGCATTCAGGCCATGGATCGTCCGGATCTCGGCGGCAACCAGGTGCTGGAGGCGCCAGAGATTGCGGTCGCGAATGCCGAATTCCTCCAGATGCGTGACGGTATTGTAGAGATATTCGGCGCAGGAGCCGAGATGGCCGCAGGCGCGCGCCAGGACCTGGGCGACATCCTCCAGCGGCCGGCGCGACAGGATGCGCTCCCCGGTTCCCCCTACCCAGAAGCCCAGCGCCTTTAGCGGACCGCCTTCGGTTTTCACCGGCAGCCAGCGGATCGAATCGACATTCTCGATAAAGCTTACCTCGCGCCGGAGCATGCGCTCGATCTGGGCGACACGATCGGCCGGCGGCAGGCGATAGACGACGCCGTCGCAGCGGCCGCCGCGCGCCAGCGCCATCATCAGCCCCGGCTGCTCGCGCGATGCGCGCCAGCGGTTGATGGAGAGGCAGAAGGACCGGTGCCAGCCGAATGCGGTCGCCCGCCGGTTGTCGATCGCCTGAAATTCCGGCTTCCAGATCAGCGAGCCATAGGCGAAGACCCAGAGCGGCGCGTCGGGATTTTCCCGGTCCAGCCGTTCGGCCAGCGCCCGGTAGCCATCATCACCGATCGGCGTCCAGCGGCTGTCCGGTCCGGGGTCGGCGATATCGCTGTGGCAGAGCGCCACGAGATCGGAGGTGAGCGACATGGTCTTCTGCTTGGACATTGCCGGCAAGGGTTCCCGCGGATTGCAAATCATTCGACGATCCTTGGCAAAGCGGGCCGGCCAGTCAAGAGACGGGCGTTGCAAATATCCCCCAAAATTGGACGCGCCGGCGGATCCGAATTTCAGCTATCTCTCATATCGTCCGTTCCCGTCGGCGCCGCGACGGGGCCATCCGCTCTCTCTGTCCAAGGGGATTTCCATGAAGACCATCTTCGCCGCCGCCCTCTTCGCCCTGTCGCTGCCGGCCATCTCGGATGCCGCGACGCTGGAGTTTCCGAGCGACGACCCGATCGCCTCGATCACCATTCCCGACGATTGGGAGCCGACGGAAACGGATGCCGGCGTCAATGCCAATTCCGCCGACGACGCCATCTATATTTCCATCGACGTCGCTGACGAGGAAACCTCCGACGACGTGGTGAGCGACGCGGTCACCTTCCTGCAGAAGAGCGGCGTCAAGGTCGATACCGCCACCCAGAAGGAATCGACCGAGACACTGAACGGCATGGAGATGACCAATCTCGACTGGTCGGGCACCGACGACGACGGCGATGTCAGCATCGGGCTTTCCTTCGTCTCGCCCAAGCCGGGCAAGCTGCTGGTCATCACCTATTGGGGCACCAAGGGCATGCAGGAACAGCACGGGCCCGAACTGCAGTCGATCATCACCTCGCTGAAGCCGGCCGAATAACACGGCGGCACACTCACCCGTCAGCGCGGTCTTGCGATGGGCCGCACGAACCGAGGTAAGGCTCCGGCCGCTTCGAGGTTATTGGCAAATGCTCGATGCCTTGTCGGACGAGAGCGAGCTTCTAATCTCCGTCATCCTCGCCCTTGAGGTGGGGATCCAGCGACCCGACGTCCGTGGGGTCAAAAGACTCCTTCGCCCAAAGACTTGGGCGGCTGGATTCCTGTGACAAGCACAGGAATGACGGAGAATTGGAGTGTCGCTTGCCAAGCCGCATGACCTTTGGACAAATGAAGCCTGGCCTTGTCAGCCCGAAACCGCCGAAGCGGGGCTCCTGCGGTTCGGGATGGCCTGCTAGCGCGCCAGCGCTGAGGTCACAGGGTTTCCCGGCTCAGATGAACTGGCTGAGGCCCGGGACCGAGGCGACGACTTCGTCGACCGTTTCCTCGCCGGCCTTTTCCTTGGCATAGCCGATGGTTTCCTTGGCAAGCGCGGTGATTTCGCCCATGCCGAGGCCCTGGCTCATCAGTTGCTGGCCAAGCGCCATGACGCCGCCGCCGGCGCCGACTGCGCTGAGCAGACCGCCGAGCAGGCCACCACCGCTTGCACCCTCGCCGTTGAACTTCGCCACCATTTCGGACGCGCCGGGAATGGCCTCGATCATCCGGGCGACCGGGCCTTCGGCGGCTTCGCGCTGCAGGAAGCCGAGCATCATGCCGATGGCCTTTTCAGCCGTGGCCGGATCGATGCCGACATTTTCGGCAACGCGGGTGACCAGTTCATTCATCACAAATTCTCCTCGTATTTTGACGTGAACGTCAAGGTAAAATATCCAGGATGGAAACTCAAGCGCGGCGGAACGGGATATCCACGGCGGCAGGCCTCCATCGTTTCACGGGCCGCCGCCAATTACAATGCGCGGGTGTCGCGGTTCCGGCTGTCCGTGCAGCGCAATCCCGCTGTTGCCGGTTGCATCCGCTCCTCCTATAACAGCCTTGTGAAACAATGCGATGAGGCAGAGGCGGGGCGCTGATCAAGGCGTCTCGTCGGTGAAACGGAGACAGGCCGACATGATCGAGGACGGGAAACTCTATATCGGCGCCAGCCGCAAGCCGGACGACACGATCAACGGCCCGGAATATCTGGAGCTGAAATTCGGCAACCGCCACGGGCTCGTCACCGGCGCCACCGGCACGGGCAAGACGATCACGCTGCAGATTCTCGCCGAGGGCTTTTCCAACGCCGGCGTGCCGGTGTTCTGTGCCGATGTGAAGGGCGATCTTTCCGGCATCGGCGCAATCGGCGAAGCCAAGGATTTTCTCCTCAAACGCGCCGAACTGATCGGTCTCGACCCCTATGAGTTCCAGGAGTTCCCGGTGATCTTCTGGGATCTCTACGGCGAAAAGGGCCACCGGGTGCGCACCACGCTGTCGGAAATGGGGCCGCTTCTGCTGTCGCGGCTGATGAACGCCACCGATGCGCAGGAAGGCGTCATCAACATCGCCTTCAAGATCGCCGACGAGGGCGGCCTGCCGCTGCTGGACCTCAAGGATTTCCAGGCGATGCTCACCTATATGGGCGAGAACGCCTCGGCACTTTCCAATACCTACGGTTTTATCTCGAAGGCCTCGGTCGGCTCGATCCAGCGCGAATTGCTGATCCTCGAACAGCAGGGCGCCGAAAATTTCTTCGGCGAGCCGGCGCTGAAGATCACCGACATCATGCGCACCACCCGCGACGGCCGCGGCGCCATTTCGGTGCTGGCCGCCGACAAGCTGATGATGAATCCGCGCCTTTATGCCACCTTCCTGCTGTGGCTTCTCTCGGAGCTGTTCGAGGAACTGCCCGAAGTCGGCGATCCTGATAAACCGAAGCTGGTGTTCTTCTTCGACGAGGCGCATCTGCTCTTCAACGATGCGCCGAAGGTGCTGGTCGAGCGCGTCGAGCAGGTGGTGCGGCTGATCCGCTCCAAGGGGGTCGGCGTCTATTTCGTCACCCAGAACCCGCTCGACGTGCCGGAAACGGTTCTCGCCCAGCTCGGCAACCGGGTGCAGCATGCGCTGCGCGCCTATACGCCGCGCGAACAGAAGGCCGTGAAGACCGCCGCCGACACCTTCCGCCCCAATCCGGATTTCGACTGCGCCACCGTGATCACCAATCTGGGCACCGGCGAGGCGCTGGTCTCGACGCTCGAAGGCAAGGGCGCGCCCTCCATGGTCGAGCGCACGCTGATCCGCCCGCCCTCCTCGCGGGTCGGCCCCCTGAGCGAGGCCGAACGCGCCGAAGTGATGAAGATCAGCCCGGTTGCCGGCCTCTACGACGAGGATTTCGACCGGGAATCGGCCTATGAGATTCTGGCCAAGCGCGCCGCAAAGGCAACCGAACAGGCCGAGGAAAGCCGGCAGGCCGAAGAGGAACCCTCCACCACCGGCAATAGCCGCTGGACCCTGCCCGGCTTCGGCGACGATGCGGAAACGAAGCCCGCCAAGCCCAAGGGCCGCTCCGGCTACCAGCGCGAGAGCATCGCCGAAGCCGCGATGAAATCCGTCGCCCGCACCGTCGCCTCCTCGCTCGGCCGGGCACTGGTGCGCGGAATTTTGGGAAGCCTGAAGCGGTAGGGACGCAAGGCCGCGAGCGGAAAGCGAGATCAGGCCCGGAAGAGTGCCGGTCCGGAAGCGGCCATTTGCGCCTTCTCTCTCAGGCGCTGAAAAAATTGCGCGCCAAAAAATGCGCACCAAAAAAATGTACGCCAAAAAATGCACGGCTGTGTCGGTTTCCACCAGTCTCGCCCGTCCTCAGGATGCCCGGCGATGAAGCCGGCCTTCAAACAGGGAGACGGACGATGCGTGTGATGGTTCTCGTGAAGGCAACGGAAGACAGCGAAAAGGGCTTTTTCCCGACGCCCGAGACGATGGAAATGATGGAGGCGATGGGAAGGTTCAACGACGAACTCCAGAAGGCCGGCATCCTGCTTGACGGTGATGGCCTCAAGCCCTCCTCGGCCGGCAAGCGCGTGGCCTTTGACGGCCTTGGCCGCACCGTCATCGACGGGCCCTTCACCGAAACCCGCGAACTGGTTGCCGGCTTCTGGCTCTGGCAGGTCAAGGACATGGATGAGGCGATCGCCTGGGTCAAACGCTGCCCCAACCCCATGCCCGGCCCCAGCGAAATCGAAATCCGGCCGCTTTATGAATTGGCGGATCTGGGGCTGGGGGACGGCTGAGGGTTTGGGGTGCAAAGCTCGCGGCGGTGGCTTGGAGCGATTTCTCGGATGATGGGCCGGCTGCGCCGAAGATGGTGAGTGCTTCCGCTTTGGGGCAATTGCGGTCATTGCGCTCTTATGGCATTGCCCGCATCACATTCGGTAATGGAGCCGCACGCAGCCCTTGTCGAGCGCCGTTGCGCTTATCAGCGTAGGGCTTGCGCGAAAGCCAGTAAGTGGAAAGAGCGGCAGCCCACTGCCGAGTATTTCCGGAATGACATAGATTTCGATTTCGTCAATTGCGCCGCGTTCCATGAACGCCATTTGCAGCTTCCCGCCTCCCAGCATCCAGACGTCTCCATCATCAAGGGCACGTAGTTCCGCAACCAGTGAATCCAGATCGCCGCAAACTTTGAGCGGCCCCTTCGGAGCGTCGATCGGACGGGAGGTGACGACAATGACCCGCTGATCGCCATAGGGCCACGGGGATTGCTCCTTAGCCATGAAGTCATAGGTGCCGCGGCCCATGACCACGGTGCGGATGTGCTTGAGAAAGTGCCGATAATCGTGTTCTCCCAGGTCCATGTCATCATAACCGTAGAGCCAGTCAAGAGAGCCTTCTCCCGAAACGATGAGTCCATCCAGGCTCGCTGCGATATATCCCAGAATTCTTGCCATCAAAGACACTCCTTGATTTATAAACGAATGAATGTTTATAAACATACATGCCAAGATACAAGACGATTTCCGATGAACGGGTACTCGACGATCTGTTCGCGCTGATTCTCCGGACCGGGCCTGACGGCCTTACCTTTTCGCTGTCCGCCAAGGCTTGCGGGCTTTCTCCGGCAACCCTGGTGCAGCGCTATGGCAACCGGCTACAACTCGTCGAGGCCGTCCTGCTCCGTGCCTGGGATCGCCTGCAGGCTGACACGGAAATTGCAGACTCAGAGGAGGCTCTGACGCCGGAGGGAGCTGTAAACCTGCTGATGCGCCTGATGCCTCCTCAAGATACAGAGAGCAACCTTTCCGATGGACTACTTCTGCTAAGGGAAGACATCCGCAACCCCAATCTTCGATCTCGCGGCTCAAAGTGGGGGCATACCCTTGCCCATGCCTTGGGTCGCCGTCTTTCCCGCCATCAACACCAGGCTGAACGGCTTGGATGGCAGATGGCCGCAGTCTGGCAGGGCGCTCATACATGGTGGGCCTTTACCCGACACGATGAGTCGGAGAAGGCTATCAGGCGGATGCTCGAAGAATGGCTAACTCTTGCGCAAATTGATTCTTGACGTCCGCAATGGGCCGAGAACAAAGCTCCGCAACTCCGCGCCAAGGCCGTATCCAACGATAGTTCGAGCAGCAGGCTCCACGCAGGGATGAAGAACCTTCATCCCTGACTGACGCGATCAAACTGCCAACGGACCTACTCGATTCCCTTCTGTCACTGACGCTCCCATATTTTCGGTTGCAGACCCTTCCATCGAAGCGAACGCTTACTAAGGCACATACCTTACTTATATTGACGCCTACCCCCGCCATGTTAGTTAGCCATATGCCTTACCATTCAGCTCCTCTCGATCTCGCCTTTCATGCTCTCAGCGACCCTACCCGCCGCGCGGTTGTCTCGCGGCTGAGCAGGGGCGAAGTGCCGGTCAGCGTCCTGGCGGAACCCTTCGACATGGCGCTTCCTTCCTTCGCCCAGCATCTCAGGGTGCTGGAGGATTGCGGGTTGATTGCCAGCGAGAAGCGCGGGCGCAGCCGCTGGTGCTGGCTCGTGCAGGCGCGGTTCGACGAGGCGGCGGACTGGATGGAAGCGGAGCGCCGACGCTGGACGGATCGTCTGGATCGTCTGGAAGTCTACCTGGACAAAGCAACAGAGGATGATGAAGAGAATGGCACATCTGTTTGAGACATGGTCGATCGACCGGGAAATCGTATTGACCAGACTGCTGAACCATCCGCGCGACAAGGTCTTTGCCGCCTGGATGGATCCCAGGGCGCTGGCCGAGTGGTATGGTCCGGCCGGACTGAGGATCGAGAGCCACGAGGCGGATATTCGCGAGGGCGGGCTCTGGCGGTTCGACATGGTCGGCGTCTTCGAGGGCCGCGAGCAGCGTTTTCCGAACCTCATGCGCTTCCTGGAGATCGTGCCCAACGAGCGGATCGTGATGGACTACGGCACGCCGGACCCCGATGATCCCGATCGCTTCCGCATGACGGTGACCTTCGATGAGCAGTCCGACGGAAAGACGGTGCTGACGCTTCGCCAGCTTCACCCCAGCAGAGAGCGACGCCAGGTGGTCATCAGCTTCGGTGCCGTGGAATACGGGCTGCAGACGCTGGACGGCCTCGCAACCTGGCTGGATGGAGCAATGGCTGGCCAGTAGCTGCCGCTGCCTGCCCGGCATCACGCGCTTCCGATCCATCCATGAAGGGCGGCGGAGGTGGCGGGTCGTCCGCTTTGTACAGGTGGGCGGCTTGGGCGGGCGGGGGCTTGGGCGGGCGGGGGCTTGGGCGGGCGACCCGGTTGCTGCCCGCGCCTCGTCCACGCCCTCTTCTGAAGCGCGTCGCGATCTTTCAGATTCGCTTCCCGCGCTTCAGGTTTTTGATTTGCGCATGTCGGCTTTACTAAACCGCTTCGCACTTTTGCGCGACATGCTTCAGGACCCTGCCTTCTTGTCTGCCGCAAGCGTGTGGGCCACGATGGCATTTGCGTGGCCGTGGCCCATTTTGTGTTCGCTTTTCAGCATGTTCACAAGCTCCATATGCCTGGCGGGAGAATGCTTTCGCACCAGGTCCTGCCATTCGCCAATGGGGCGCCCATAGGCTTTCTCGATCGATGGGAAATAGGAGGCGGGGCCCTTGATCTTCTCGCTCGTCATGGCGCGTCATTTCCTTTACGGGCCGCCTCGATCACGGCGACGTCGATCTTTCTCATCGTCATCATCGCGTCGAAGGCGCGCTTGGCCTGATCGCCACCCGCCGCAAGCGCGTCCATCAGAACGCGCGGCGTGATCTGCCAGGACAATCCCCACTTGTCCTTGCACCAGCCGCATTCGCTTTCCTGGCCGCCATTGCCGACGATGGCATTCCAATAGCGATCCGTTTCCTCCTGGTCCTCGGTGGCGATCTGGAAGGAGAAAGCTTCGCTGTGCTTGAACGTCGGGCCGCCATTCAATCCGACGCAGGCGACGCCCGCCACGGTGAACTCGACGACCAGCACGTCTCCGGCTTCTCCATCCGGATAATTGCCCGGCGCGCGGATGATGGCGCCGACCTTGCTCTCGGGAAAGGTTTGCGCATAGAAGCGGGCGGCCTCCTCCGCGTCCTTGTCGTACCACAGACAAATCGTGTTCTTGGACATTGCCTTCTCCTCCTGGTGCCTGTTTCGCAGATCGACAGCCGACCTGATGAGAGAATGACGCATGGGCCGCCGCCGATCCTACATCGGGGACAAAATTATTATTGCTTCCATCTCCCCAAAGCAAAAAGCCCGGGACGGCGCGGCCCGGGCTTTCGGCATGTTCACGGCGCCGCCATCAGGCGCGCGGTCAGGCGCCCGATCAGGCGACCGAGACGGGGACTTCGGTGGAGGTGCGCAGGGCGTGGCTGTAGGGGCAGACGATATGGGCGGCGGCGACCAGCTTTTCAGCCTGAGCCTTGTCCATGCCGGGAATATGGACCGAGAGCGACACATCGATGCCAAAGCCCTTGCCGTCCTCGCGCGGGCCGACGCCGACGGTGGCGGTGACCTTGGCATCTTCCGGGATCTTGACCTTTTCCTTGCCCGCCACATTTTTCAATGCACCGAGGAAGCAGGCGGAATAGCCGGCGGCAAAGAGCTGCTCGGGATTGGTGCCGGTGGCGCCGTCGCCGCCAAGTTCCTTGGGAACGGTGAGCGTTACGTCGAGAACGCCGTTTTCACTGACGGCGTGGCCGGCGCGGCCGCCGGTTGCGGATGCCTTGGTCGTGTAGAGAATGGGCATGCTGTGTCTCCTTCGGGTTTGGGAACTGCTTTCCGTGGTGTCCCAACCTCAGTATCGCATAATTTAATTGTGCGCAATACAATTTTGCAAATTGCAATATCGCGCCGAAACTGACAGACTTCCCGCCATGGACGATGACCAAATGAGCACTGGACAATCGAGCAATGGCCAATTGAGCATTGGGCCGGGCGACGGAACCGAAGACGGTGACGCGCTGGCGCTTGGCCGGCAATTGTGCTTTGCTGTTTACTCCGCCGCCCATGCGTTCAACCGGGTCTACAAGCCGCTGCTCGAGCGCTTCGGCCTCACCTATCCGCAATATCTGGTGCTGCTTTGCCTGTGGCAGCGCGACCGGCGCACGGTCAAGGGCATCGGCGAGGAGTTGCGGCTGGATTCGGGTACGCTGTCGCCGCTGTTGAAACGGCTGGAAGCGGCCGGTTTCGTCAGCCGCACGCGCGACGCCGGCGACGAGCGGCAGGTCATCATCACGCTGACGCCGAAGGGAACCGGGTTGAAACCGGAGGCCTTCGGCATCCTCACCGAAATCGGCAAAGCCTGCGGCTGCAGCCTGGAGGAGGCCGCCGTGCTGCGAACGGCGCTTGGCGAACTTCATCGCAACCTCGACGAAAACCTGCCGACGCGCAGCGGCGGCCAGAGATAATCTTTCGGTATTGCGTTCTTTCCATCTGCAACCGGCGCGCTAATCTTCTCATGTAGCAAAGCCGATCGCTGGGAGGCCGTACCCGTTGCGTCAGGACATTCTCGCCAGATATTGCGGCATGCTGGCCGGCGCCGCCAGCATCGCCATCGGTGCCGCCGTGATGATCCTCTGGCTCGCCCGGCCGATGGACCTGGCTGAGGCTGCGCCGACCCTGTTTGCCATGCAGTTCAATGCGGCGCTCTGCTTCGTTTTGGCCGGTGCCGCCATCTGCCTGCTGCTTAACGGGGCGCTGCCGCTTTCGGCCGGCCTGTCGGGGCTGGCAGGCCTGCTTGCGGCGGCGACATTGGCCGAGCATCTGCTGCATGTCGATCTCGGCATCGACCGGATGTTCGTTGCGCCCTTCGTCTCGCCTGGAACCGGGCCGGCCGGCCGGATGGCGCCCAATACCGCCCTCTGCTTCCTGCTCCTGTCCGCCTCCGTCGCGCTGACCGCCCTTCTCGGCCGGAGCAGCTCGCCGCTTCGCGTCGTGCTTGCGGGCCTGGTGTTCATGATCTCCACCACCGCGCTGATCGGTTATCTGCTCAGCGTTTCCACGGCGCGGGAATGGCTGCCTTTGGCACGCATGTCGCCGCAATCGGCCTTCTGCTTTGCGACGCTGTCGATCGGCCTCATCCTGGGCGGCATCGTCCGGCTCGGCTACGATCTTTCGACGGTGGCCGCAACGCTCGGGGCCGCCACCTATCTGCTTCTGGTGCTGATGACCTATGTGGAACTCATCCAGCGCGGCGAGGACGGCGGCCTGCCGGCGGAAGGAGCCGATGCGCGCTCGACGCTGCTTGCCATCCTGCTTCTCTCCGGGGCCGTCTATGCCTGCCTGATCGTTTATGCCTTCCGCAATTCGGAACGCTCCCGGCGGATGGCCCTGCAGCTGGCGGAAAGCCAGAAGCGGCTGGAGGCGATCATCCAGACGGCGGTCGACGGCTTCGTCACCATCGACGAGCGCGGCACGATCCTCTCCGCCAACCCCGCCTGCGAAAGGATATTCGGCTATCAGGTCGAGGAGATCATCGGCCGCAACGTCAAATTGCTGATGCCCGCCCCCTACCGGGACGAGCACGACCGGTATCTCGCCAATTACAGGCAAACCGGCGTCGCCAGGATCATCGGCGCCGGTCGCGAGGCGGAGGGACAGCGAAAGGACGGCTCGACCTTTCCGGTGGAGCTGTCGGTATCGAGGATAGACCTCGGCCACCAGGTTCTCTACGGCGGCATCCTGCGCGACATTTCCGAACGCAAGCGCCATGAGCGCGATATTCTCGATGCCAATGCGGAGCTGGAAGAATTTTCCTACCGGACCTCGCATGACCTGCGCTCGCCGATCGCCTCGTCGCTGGGGCTGGTCGCCATTGCCGAGGACATGGTGCGCCGGGAGGTGCCGGCGGCGGAGCTTCAAGGCGTGCTCGCCCGCATCGAGACCAGCTTCCGCAAGCTCGACCATCTGATCCAGAACATCATCTCACTGACGCGCACCAAGATGTTGGACGAGCCGGAAAGCGCGATCGCCGTCGCGGGCGCCGTGCGCGAGACTGTCGAGCGGCTGCGCCATATGGAAGGGGGTGCCGTCTCCACCGTCCATATCGACATTCCCGAGACGATGACCCTGCGCAAGAGGGCGAGCCGCTTCCAGATCATCCTCGACAATCTCCTCTCGAACGCCATCAAATATCACGATCCGGCCGAGGCCATGCCGGAGATTTCCGTTCGTGCCGCCTGCGACCGCGGGCGCTTCGTGCTTACCGTCGCCGACAATGGGCTCGGCATCGCCGCCGCCGACGAGCCGAAGCTTTTCCAGATGTTCAAGCGCTTCCACCCGCAGCGCGCAGAGGGTAGCGGGCTCGGCCTCTATATCCTGCGCAAGAGCGTCGAGCAGCTCGGCGGCACCGTCGCCTATCGGCGTCGGGAAAAGGGAAGCCTTTTCACCGTGACATTGCCGCAGGAGGACAGGAGATGAAGATGCGGTCCATATTGACGGTCGATGACGACGAGAACGACCTGTTCATCTGCACCTATACGATCCAGCGGTTCGATCCCGACATCCGCATCCTCAAGGCTCTGAACGGGCTGGAGGCGCTGAACCTTTTGAAGGAGACGACGCCCGACGCGATCATCCTCGACATCAACATGCCGGTCATGAACGGCTTCGAGTTCCTGGAACATTATACGCGGGAATTCGAGACGCACGCGCCTGTCGTGGCCATGCTGACCAGCTCGCACCATGCCGCCGACCGCGAGCGGGCGCTGCGCTACGATTTCGTCAAGAACTATTTCGAGAAGCCGCTGACACCGGAAAACCTGAAGGCGATGGCGACCTTCCTCGGAGACGAGCGCGACCGGCGGGCAGGCCTGTGAGGCCAACGACCGCTAAGCCTGCCGCGCATCCTGAGGCCGACCCGCGGCATGGCCGGCTCAGATCACCAGGATCGGCGCCTTGTCGCGCACGCGGCCATAGAGGTCGATGACGTCCTGGTTGATCAGGCGCACGCAGCCGGACGAGGTGGCCTTGCCGATCGATTTCCATTCCGGCGTTCCATGCAGGCGATAGAGCGTATCCTCACCATTCTTGAAGATATAAAGGGCGCGCGCGCCGAGCGGATTGGTGAGGCCCGGCGCCA
The DNA here is from genome assembly GCF_001426565.1 of Rhizobium sp. Root482. Taxonomy (GTDB): domain Bacteria; phylum Pseudomonadota; class Alphaproteobacteria; order Rhizobiales; family Rhizobiaceae; genus Pararhizobium. Next base: position 415,036 of record NZ_LMFA01000012.1, read on the forward strand.
TGCCGCCATTGGCGATCGAATATTGTTCCAGATGCGGCTGGCGGGCGACCATCTCGTTCGGCGGTTTCCAGCGCGGCCATTTCTGCTTCCACTGGATCACGCCCCTGCCCGACCAGGCAAAGCCTTCGCGGCCGATGCCGACGCCGTAGCGCATCGCCGAGCCATCCGACAGAATGAGATAGAGGAAGCGGTCGCCGGTATCGACGATGATCGTGCCGGGGCGTTCGCCGAAGGTATTATCGACCTGCTGGCGATAATAGCGCGGATCGATCTCCTGATAGGGAACGGCCGGAATGGCAAAGCCGCCATCGAACACCGGCCCGTAGATATCGGCGTAATAGGCAGATTGCATCGGCAGGCCGGAGGCGACCGGGCCGCCATTGACCGGACCTTCGAGCCCGGCGCCATAGCGCGGATCGGCAACGCGGCCTTCCAGGGCCGGATTGCGGAAATAGGGTGCGGTCTCGGCGCGGAACCGGTCGGTGTTCATCGAGGAGGTGCAACCGGCGAGGCCGGCGGAGGCCATGGCAAGCCCCGACATATTGAGGAACTGCCGGCGGGAAAGGGTCTTGGACAAAGTCATCGAACTCTATTGCAGCGCGGGTTGACATGGAAGGACGAAGGCACGGAAAGCGGTCACGTTGCGCAGAACGTTTCCGCAGCCATGCAGGTTCCCGCCACAAGTATGGCAATTGCGGCTGGATCGGGGCTTTCGTGATGCAACCGGCTCGCCGCTCGCGAAAAGCAGCAGCGGCGATGCAAAAACAGCACAGGGCAAACGATGCTTCAGACGAGGAGATTGACGAGGGCGGCGGCGGCGACCGGGCGGCTGACGAAATAGCCCTGAATGTCGTCGCAGCCGCTCGCCGCTAGGAAATCCACCTGCTCCTGGGTCTCCACGCCCTCGGCGATCACCTGCATCTGCAATTTCTGCGCAAGCGAGATGATCGCGGCGGTGATCGCCCTGTCATCGGCATTGCCGGGAATATCCTGAACGAAGGATCGATCGATCTTCAGGCGCTCGACGGGAAAGCTCTTGAGCGCGCTGAGACTGGAATAGCCGGTGCCGAAATCGTCGATCGCAAGCTTGACGCCAAGCGCCGCAAGCTCGTGCATCGTGGCGATCGCCATGGTGACATCCTGCATGATCAGGCTTTCGGTCAGCTCCAGTTCGAGATAGCGCGCCTCAAGGCCGCTCTCCTCGAGCACTTCGGCCACCCGCGCGACCCAGTTGCGCTCCCGCAACTGCCGGGCCGAGACATTGACACTGATGACGATCGGCGGCAGGCCGGCGTCCTGCCAGGCTTTGTTCTGCCGGCAGGCGGCATTCAACACCCAATCACCAATCGGCACGATCAGCCCGGTCTCCTCGGCCAGCGGAATGAAATCCCCCGGCGGTACCAGGCCGCGTTGCGGATGCTGCCAGCGGATCAGCGATTCGGCGGCGAAGATCCGGCCGGTCTTGAGGCTCATCTGCGGCTGGTAGTGCAGCACGAATTCGTTGCGGGCGAGCGCATCGCGCAGTTCGGCATGGCGCAGCAGCTTTTCACGCGCGCCGGCCGCCATCTCGCTGTTGAAGAGCTGCAGATTGTTGCGGCCCATCTCCTTGGCCCCGTACATGGCCGAATCGGCATTGGCCAGCAGTTCGCCGGCGGTTTCGCCGTGGTCCGGATAGCAGACGACCCCCATCGAGCAGCTGACCTGCAGGCTGCGGCCGGACAGGGTGAGCGGCGCGCCGATCGCCTCGCGGATGTCCTCCAGCCGCGACAGGACGATGTCGCTGTCGGGCGGCAGCCTGTTGAGCAGGATGATGAATTCGTCGCCGCCGACGCGGACGACCATGTCCGACTTGCGCACGCATGCCAGCATCCGTGCCGCCATGATGCGCAGCAACTCGTCGCCGGCGCTGTGGCCGAGGCTGTCATTGATCAGCTTGAAATTGTCGAGATCGAGGAAGGCCAGCGCCACCCACTGCCCCGCCAGCCGCGCCTGCTTGAGGGCGGCGGCGATACGCTCGTCGAACAGAACCCTGTTCGGCAGGCCGGTCAGGGCATCGTGATGGGCCATGAACTGGATGCGCTCCTCCGAGCGCCGCTGCTCGATGGCGATGCCGGCGAGATGGGCGGCCATCGAGGTCAGTTCGTTCTGATCGGCCGTCGGAGAGCCGACAGTGCGGGAATAGAGCGCGAAGGTTCCGAGTACCTCGCCATGATAGGAACGGATCGGCGTCGACCAGCAGGAGCGATATCCGAAGGGCTCGACCAGCGCGCGGTGATCCTCCCACAGCGGATCGGCGAGGATGTCGGTAACGATCACCGGCTCGCCGCGAAAGGCGGCGGTCCCGCAGGAGCCGGCCTTGGGGCCGATGGCGGCGCCATGGATCGCCGCGCAATAGGCATCGTCCAGCCCTGGCGCGGCGCCGGTCAGGAGATGCCTTCGATCCTCAGAAAGCAGAAGAACGGAGCCGATGATGCCGGGCAGCTGCGCCTCGATCATCAGGATCAGCTCCTTGAAGAATTCCGCAAGCGGCGTGCCCTTGGCGATCATCTCCAGCAGGCGGGCCTGGCCGAGCAGCAGGCGTTCGGACCTCTTGCGATCGGTGATATCGCGGGAAACGCCAACAATGCCGATCGTCTTTCCCCGCTTGTCGCGCAGCGGCAGCTTCGAGGTCATCAGCCAGCGTTCCTGCGTGCTGAGGACATTGCGCTCCTCGATACCGAACATCGGCTCGCCGGTCTCGATCACCCGGCGTTCGGCGGCCTGGAAGAGGCGAGCATTTTCCGGCGAGTGGATATCGTGGTCGGACTTGCCGACGATTTCATGCATATGGCGAAAGCCGTTTTCCGTGACGGTCGCCTGGTTGGCGATCAGGAAGCGGCCCTGCAGGTCCTTGGCATAGATGTAATCGGGAATATGGTTCATCATCGCCTCGATCCAGTAATGGCGATCGACGATGTCCGTTTCCGGCGCGAACATGCGGGAGACCTCGGCAGCCAGCCGCTGGCTTGCCTCTATCAGGCTCCGCGTGTCGTCATTGCTGGAAATCTTGGCGCCATTGTCGGAGCGACGGCGGTTCATGTTCCTTGTCAAGCAAAGCCTCCGCCGACGGATATGCGCCGGACCTCTTCTCTTGGTTCCCCTTCCTCTTTCCTACCAGCCAGAAGTTATTCTTCCCTAAAGAGAATAGGTGCAAAATACAGCCGCAGAGCGGTTCGATAGCCGCGCATGTCAACCGATCATCTCGTCTTCGCCCGCAAATGTATCACTTCGCGACATCAAGCAACGGCAGGGTCATACTTGCCGATACGGGGAATTTTTCATGCTGAACCGGCGGCGGCTTCTGTCTTCCATCGCTTCGCTCGGCCTGTGCGCGGCAGCCGGCCGCGGGGCTGCCGCGCCGGCATCCGGGCTGGAAGGCCTGCGCGGGCCTGTCGATCTTTCCGGCCACGGCGTGCGTCCCGATGCGGGCGCGGACCAGAGCAAGGCGCTTGCCCGGCTTTTTGCCGATTGCGCCGAAAGGGGCGTGCCGGTGTTCCTGCCGGCCGGCGATTACCGCCTTTCAAACATCGCCCTGCCGGACAATCTCCAGCTTTCAGGCGTTCCCGGCCGAACCCGGCTCATCCATGCCGGCCAAGGCCCGTTCCTCACCGCCGAAGGGCTGATGCGGCTGCGACTGAGCGGCCTTGTCCTCGAAGGTGACGGCAGGCCGCTTGGCGGCGATGTCGAGGGGCTGGTCAACCTGCGCTTCATTGCCGATCTTGCCATCGAGGACTGTGCCATCACCGGCTCGTCGAAACACGACATCAATGCCGAGCATTGCGGCGGCCGGATCAGTGGCAATGCCATTTCGCAGGCGGCCTTTGCCGGCATTTTCGCGGTGGAGAACGACAGGCTGGCGATCACCGGCAACCGGGTCTTCGACTGCGGCAATGGCGGCATCCTCGTCCATCGCTGGGAGGCCGGCGAAGACGGCACCATGGTCAGCGGCAACCGGGTCTACCGCATTCTTGCGCGCGACGGCGGGACCGGTGAAAACGGCAACGGCATCAACATCTTCCGTGCCGCAAACGTCATGGTCAGCGGCAATCATGTCTCCGACTGCGCTTTTTCGGCGATCCGCGCCAACGGCGCCACCAATGTCCAGATCATCGGCAACCAGTGCCTGCGCTCCGGCGAAACGGCCATCTACAGCGAATTCGGTTTTGAAGGCGCGATGGTTTCCGACAATCTGATCGACGGTGCCGCCAATGGCATCCTGATCGTCAATTTCGACGAGGGCGGCCGGCTTTCCACCGTCAGCGGCAATATCGTCCGCAATCTGAGCCTGAAGGGGCCTTACATCCATGACGGCGCCGGTTTCGGCTTCGGCATTGCAGCGGAAGCCGATACGGTGATCACCGGTAACATTATCGAGAACGCGCCGAAATGGGGGCTGATGCTCGGCTGGGGGCCCTATATGCGCAACCTCGTCGTGACCGGCAATCTGGTGCGGGCGGCGGGCGGTGGTTGCGCCGTCACCGTCGTCGAAGGGGCCGGCACGGCGCTGATCGCTGACAATCTCTTTCACGAGGTCAAGGAAGGCGCCATCCTCGGCTACCGCTGGAACGAGAAGGTGACCGGCGATCTCGTGAAGGACGGGGCAACGGCATTCCCGCATTTGACGCTTGACGGCAACCGAGCGGCCTGAGCCGGGCGCTTCCATCAAAATATTTCATATCTGATATCAGCCCTGCCCGCTTCCGGCATGGCGGCACTTCTCCTAGCCTGCGCCTCATTCGAACCGGAGGAAATTTCATGCTGACGATCTACGGCGTCTACCGCTCGCGTGCTTCGCGCAACTACTGGATGGCGGAAGAGCTGGGCATTCCCTACCAGTCCGTGCCGGTCATCCAGGCGCGCATGGTGAAGGACCCGCTTGCCGCCGATGCGCGGCTCAACACGAAATCCCCGTCCTTCCTCGCCGTCAACCCGATGGGGCTGATCCCGGCGATCGACGATGACGGGCTGGTGCTGACGGAATCGCTTGCCAACAACCTCTACCTCGCCCGCAAACATGGCGGCCCGCTCTGCGGCGCGGATGTTCGGGAGGACGGCCAGATCGCCAACTGGACATTGTGGGTGGCCACCGAGGTGGAGCCGCATTCGGTCAGGATCGTGCTGATTCATGACAAGGGCCTGCAAGACACCGCCGACGGCAGGGCCGACATCAACACTGCGGTCGAGGCGCTGGAAAAGCCGTTCGACCGGCTGGAAGCGCATCTGGGCACGGCCGATTATGTCGTCGCCGACCGCTTCACCGTCGCAGACCTGAACCTTGCCGAGGTCTTCCGCTACGCCATGAGCGAGACCGCGCTGTTCGACCGCCATCCGCGTGTAACCGCCTGGCTTGCGCGCTGCCATGCCCGGCCGGGCTTCAAGGCGATGATGGCCGGCCGGAGCAAGGAGGCGGCGGCCGACTGACTACGCCGGCGCCTCCACGCCCGGCGTCTTCACGAAAAGCCGAGATCTCTCATGGTTTCGGCAATCTCGTCGCGCACCCATTGCTTGAAGGCGAGAACGGTTCCGGTCTCGCGGCGAGAGGGCGGCGTAACGAAATAATGCGCGAAGCCGGTTTTTGCCCGGACCTGATAGGGCATCACCAGCCGGCCATCGGCGATCGACGTGCCGGCCAATGTCTGCCAGGCGAGCATGACGCCCTGTCCGGCGATCGCCGCATCGAGACAGAGCGAGGCATCGTTGAAACTGTGCCGCACAATCATCTGGCTGCCGGCCAGCCCGACTTCGCACAGCCACGTCTCCCAGGTGAACATCGAATGCGCGTCGATGACGGCCGGCACCGACACGATATCTTCCGGCTCGCGTAATTTTTCCGCCATCGCCGGTGAGCACACAGGAAAGACCTGCTGTTCGAGCAGCAGCTCGACCCGGGCGCCCGGCCAATTGCCCCTGCCGACGCGAATGCCGATATCGACATCGGAAGCTTCCAGATTGACGAGGCTGGTGGTGGCATCGATGCGCAGGCGGATATCGGGATGCCGGGCGGCGAAGCGATCAAGCCGGCTGACCAGCCAGCGCGCGGCAAAGACAGGCGCCACCGAGATCGTCAGGATCGTCTCGTCGCGCTTGCGGGCTGTGGCGACGGCCTTGTCGAGCACCTCGAAACCGGCCGTGAGGCGCGGCAGTAAGGTCTCGCCATAGGGCGTCGCGACGAGACCGCGCGGACTGCGCTCGAAGAGCACCCGGCCGAGCTGCTTTTCCGTCTTGATGACTTGCTGGCTGACGGCACCGATCGTGACCCCCAGCTCCTCGGCCGCCGCCTGCAGTGAGCCGTGACGGCCGGCGGCTTCCACCGCGCGCAGACCATTGAGATGAACCGAATTCAGGTCTTTCATATAGATTTTCTATACGCGAGCGTTGGCATTCTCAATTGAAAAGCGCAGAAAACAGTCGGATGATCGCCACATCAACGGAAGATGGTGAGGCCATGACGAAGATTTTCTCCATGCTCGACCAATTACTGCCGCACGCCGCCCATGATGGGGAAGATGCAGCGGAAACCTGGATCAACGATCTCTTGCGCCACCCGGACATTGCCCGGATGGATGCACGCGAACTGGGCGACCTGCCCTTCCCGGGCGACACCTCCCACAGGAGACCGCAGGCTAAAGCCTGCCATGGCTGCTGATCAGCCCGCCGCCGCCGACAGAGCGGCCTTGACCGCCGGGCGCTCCGCCATCCGGTCCCGGTGGGCGAGAACCTTCGGGAAGCGGGCGATATCGACGCCATCGCCTTCCAGCCAGCCAGAGATGGTGAAAAGATAGGGATCGGCGATGGAATAGGTCTCACCCATCACATAGGGGCCGGCGATCATGGTGTTTTCGATCAGTTCGAAGCAATCGCCCATATTGGCCGTGACCTTGGCCGCCATGGCTTCCTGCGCGGCCGGATCATCGGCCCAGCGGCTGGCGCGGCGCTTATGCGCATGGGCGACATGGACGGTGGAGCAGAGATAGGCATTGAAAGCCTGGATGCGGGCGAAATCGAAGGCGTCCTTCGGAATACCGACCGCCGAGCCCGGGAAGCTCTGGCCGATATAGGCGAGGATGGCGGGCGTTTCCGTCAGCACGCCACGGTCTGTGGCGAGCGCCGGCACGCGGCCCTTGGGGTTGAGACGCAGATAGTCCGGCGCACGCTGCCCGCCGGCCTTGAAATCCACCTTCTCCGCCTCGTAGGGCGCGCCCGTTTCCTCAAGCGCGATATGCGAGGCGAGCGAGCAGGTCGCAGGGGCGAAATACAGTTTCAACATGCTGGGTCTCCATCCCTTTGGCAGCACTGGCCCTTTGGCAGCACTGGCCCTTCGGTCCTCTAGCCGGTGCGGACCGGCCTTCGCGCCTGTGATAGCAACCGGGCCGGTTCATGGAAAGCCGGCTTTGCGCCGATCACGCCAAAGTGGTCGCAGCCGGACGCATCCCTCCGAGACCCGGGCCATGTTGCGCAGGCTTTGCCTTGGCTCAGGCGGCGAAGGCGGGCGATACGCTTATATCGCCGACATGAATGCCGTTCCAGTTCTTCATCCCATGATTGGCCTCAGCCATCAGCTTTTCCCGCAGGTCCGGCTCGTCGGCAAAGAAACGGGCGAGCGTAGCGGCGACCATGGCTTCGGCGGCGCGGGTGGCGCCATCCTCGCATTTGAGAGCAATGGCGATGCCCTTTTCCGGAATGGCGGCGCAGAAGACGCCTTCCGCGCCGGTCTTGGCGAAGATGCGGCCGGGGGCGACCTGCATCAGCCGGGTGCAGGCGCGCTTGCTGCCGGCGACATAAAAGGGCTCGGCCATGCAGGCCTCGATCAGCCGCTTCGAAGCCGTGGCGCGGACCGGATCGAGGCCGCGACCGGTGGCCATCCTGGCAAAACCGTGGGCAAGGCCTTTCAGCGGCACCGCATAGGTGGGGATGGAACAGCCGTCGATGCCGCAATTGTCATGGCCGAGAACGGCGCCGGTGAGGCTTTCCATGGCGCCGCGAATTTCGCGCTGGAGGGGATGGTCATAGTCGACATAGCCCGCCACCTCCTCGCCGGCATGGCAGCAGGCGCAGACGAAGCCCGCATGTTTTCCCGAGCAATTGTTGTGGAGCGCCGTCGGATGATCGAGCGTGCGGGCCTGGCCGATAATCGTATCCTGGTTGAACGACCAGTGCGCGCCGCATTCCAGCGCCGAGACATCGCGACCGGCAGCGGCCAGCATTTCCGCCGCCATCGCCACATGTTCCGGCTCGCCATTGTGGGAAGAGCAGGACAGGGCAAGCGCCCGGTTGCCGAAACCATAGGCATCGGCGGCGCCGCTCTCGATCAGCGGCAGGGCCTGCATGGCCTTGCAGGCCGAGCGCGGAAAGACGGCGGTATCGACGTCACCCAGCGAAAACACGGTCTTGCCATCGCCATCGACGGCGATCACGACGCCGCGGTGACGGCTTTCCACCAGATTGCCGCGCGTGGCTTCGACCAGCACCGGATTCGACATTTTTTCCACCCTCGATTGTTTGCTTCCTCGCCCTGTCTCTTAGACCAAGAATCTCGCCGGCAAAACCCCGCGCGAACCGTCTTGCAGGCGTCCTGCTTTTCGGAGGCCGGATCGGACGGCGCGGCGTCAATGGCGCAAAACCGCCAGTTCCCGGAACGCAAAAAGGGCCGCCGGAGGCGACCCTTCATGAGTTTTGGCCAGGTAACAGGCCCGGAGCGTATCAGAGACACGCCCCGCAGGAAGGCTGGTTCAGAACGAGGGCTGCCTCGTCGTCTCCACCACAATTCCCATGCCGGTCACGAGGTTCGAAATCTCATTAGACACTGGATCACCTTCCTTTCGTTTCGTTGATGTTGGCCTAAAGGTAATCCGATTCGGAGACTTTGCAAGAGTGCTAGCCGGATTTCAGAGCGTCAGGACGATCTTGCCGATATGATCGCCGGCTTCCATCAGCCGGTGCGCCTCGGCGACATCAGCAAAGGGAACGACCGCATGCATGACCGGCGCGATGTCGCCATCCTCCAGGAGCGGCCAGACATTATCTTCCAGATCGTCGCGGATGGCTTCCTTTTCCACCGCCGTGCGCGGCCGCATCGCCGAGCCCATGACATGGAGACGTCGGGTGAGAATCGGCTGGATACTCGCCGCCTCGACCTTGGCGCCGCCGAGAAAGGCGATGATCGACAGGCGGCCGTCCTTGGCGAGCGAGGCGATATTGCGCTCGAAATAGGGAGCGCCGACCATGTCGAGAATGACATCGACGCCGCGCCCGCCGGTTTCCTCGAGGATGACCGCCTTGAAATCCTCGTTGCGATAATTGATCGCGCGCCTGGCGCCAAGCGCCAGGCAGGCATCGCATTTCGCCTTGCTGCCGGCGGTGACGAAGACCTCGGCACCGAAGGCGCGGGCAAGCTGGATGGCGGTGGTGCCGATGCCGCTCGATCCGCCGTGGATGAGGATCTTTTCGCCTTCGACCAGATCGGCCATCTGGAAGACATTGGCCCAGACGGTGAAGAAGGTTTCCGGCAGCGCGGCGGCGCGGGCGGCATCGAAACCCTTGGGCCAGGGCATGGCCTGCGTTGCCGGGAGCGTGCAGAATTCGGCATAGCCGCCGCCATTGGCAAGACCGCAGACCTTGTCGCCGACGATGAAGCCTTCGGCGCCCTCACCCATGGCCACCACTTCGCCGGCCACTTCCAGTCCGAGCACCGGGCTCGCGCCCGGCGGCGGCGGATATTTGCCGAGGCGCTGCAATATATCAGGACGATTGATTCCGGCGGCCTCGACCCGGACGAGAATGTCGCCGGGGCCAAGATCCGGCAGCGGCCCGCGGGCGAGAACCATATTTTCCGGCCCGCCGGGCGTGGGCAGATCGACATAGGTCATTTCGGTCGGCAGCGTCACGGGGCTCTCCTTGCATAGATCGTCACCAACTATCTACCGCGCCGGGCCAGAAGGGCAAATGATGGTTTCGCCGGGACGGCACATATCAATCTCACCGCACATAATTCATGCGCCAAACAGGTCGAAGACCAGGCCCTCCTCGCTCTCCTTGGCCTGCAGCTTGACCTCGGCGATCCGGGCGCTGACGGCCTGCGTATCGGAAAACACGAAGCCTTCCGAGAGCGCGAGCACGGCGATGGAGCAGCGCATCAGCGGGAATGTCGCGGTTTCCCCATTGCGGCCATGGCCGGTCATCAGGCCTGCGGCCTGGTGGTCGGGCGAATAGAGCTGGCGCACATCGGCGCGGAATTCCGCCAGCATCCGCCGCAGCACCGCCTCCACTTCCGCATGGGTTGCACCGCTGATGCCGATGAAGAAATCGTCGCCACCGACATGGCCGAGAAACTTCTGCTCGCCGATGAAATGACGGCGCATCAGCGCGGCAAACAGCGAGATGGCGAGATCGCCCTTCTGAAAGCCATAATGATCGTTGAAGGGCTTGAAACTGTCGAAATCGCAATAGCAGAAATAGCGCGCCTCATCGCCGTCGAGAACCGCATCCTGCACATAATCGCGGATGGCGCGGTTTCCCGGCAGGCCGGTCAGCGGGTTCTGGTCCTGCGCGGTCTTCAACTGCTTTTCGCTGATGATCTTCAGCAGCGAGGCGGCCGACAGGATGCCGGCATAACGCATGTTTTCCGTCACGATCACGCAATCGGCGCCGTCCATGCCGGCAAAGATCCGCAACATCTCGTCGGCCGGCGCCTCGAGGTCGGCGATCGGCGCCGGCGTGACGAAATGGGCGATATGGCGCTGGTACATGTGGTTCTTGAGCAGATCGCGGCCGAAGGGATGATAGATCATCTCCTTGACGTGATATTCGTGCAGTACGCCGCGCGGCTCTCCATTGGCGTTGAGGACGGGAAAGAAACTGCGCTGCGGCGAATGGCGGAACAGTTCGAAGACCTCGTCCAGATCACCGTTCTCGCGCAGCGCCGGCACCTGCTCGATCTGCTGGCGGATGAGGATGCCGTCGAGCGAGGTGGAATGACGCCGCGCACCGCCGCTTGCCTCCAGATGCGGATAGACCGGCTGCAGATCGGAAAAATGCACGGTCGGGCGGGCGACGAAATAGCCCTGCACCAGATCGCAACCCAGATCGCGGCAGGTGGAAAACTCCGCCTCCGTCTCGACGCCCTCGGCGATCACCCGGGTTCCGAGCACATGGGCGGTATTGACGGTATGGCGCACGAGATGGCGCTTGCGCGGGCTGGATTCGATCCCGGAAATGAAGTGGCGGTCGATCTTCACATAATCCACCGGCTGGTCGCACAGCAGCTTCAGCCCGTTGAAGCCGACGCCGAAATCGTCGATCGCCAGCTTGAAGCCGGCAAGCCGCAGCCGCTGCACCAGCCCGGCGAAATCCGGCATCTTGCCGCCGTCGAAACGCTCGGACAGTTCGAAGCAGATCGAAGACGGCGGGATGCCGGCGCGCTTGAGATGACTGCCCAGCCTCTCGACCACATCGCCCTCGAGGCCGATCAGCCGGCTGTCGAAATTGACGAACAGGGTGCGCGAGGCAAAATCCGGCAGACTGGCAAAGCCGGCGAAGGCGCGGGTGTTGAGCATATGTTCCAGCGCCAGGAGCTGGCCGGTCGATTCCGCCTTGTCGAGGAGTTCGAGCGGCGAGGCAAAGCCCAGCCGCTCATAGCCGCGCATCAGCGTTTCATAGCCGAACACCGCTCCCGTGGCGATTTCGGCGATGGGCTGGAAGGCATTCTCGATCGCCAGCTTGGCCAGCGTGACGATCTGGTCGTCACCGAAGCGGCGAAGCGATAATATTTCGGCGGAAACGGCGGACATGCAGGGCTCCGGAAGCGACGGGACATCGCGCGAAACATCGTGCCCGAGACCTGAATTTTCCGTTGCCCCAATGTGACATATTGATGAAACTTTCACGACCTCGCGAACCGGCATCTGACGCGCGACCGGGTTGCAGTTTTTTGTTGATTGATGGATCAATCAAAATACATTAGCGTAGCCGGAACAGCAATCGGGAGGATCGTTCGTGCCGAAGGTCGGGATGGAGCCGGTGCGCCGCAAGGCGCTGGTGGACGCGACATTGCGGGCCGTGGGCGACCACGGATCGTTGACCGTCACCATGTCGGAAATCGCCCGGCATGCAGGCGTCTCGGCGGCGCTGGCGCATCATTATTTCGGCTCGAAGGAACAACTGGTCATCGAGACCATTCGCAGCCTGCTGCGCCAGTTGCGGACAGACACGGTCGCCGCGATGGGCGCTGCCGCAACGCCGCGCGAAAAACTGTCGGCAGTGATCCGCGTCAATTTCCAGGCGCACCAGTTCGCCCCGGAAACGGTCGCGGCCTGGCTTGCCTTCTATTCCGAGGCCCAGCGCTCCGAAGAGACCCGCCGCTTGCTGGTGCTCTATGCAAGACGGCTGCGCTCGAACCTGATGGCGAATTTGAGACAACTGTGCCCGGCCGACGACGCCGCGCGGATCGCCGAGGGCGCATCCGCGATGATCGACGGACTTTACCTGCGCCAGGGGCTGAAATCCGCGCCCGTGAGCATCGAGGCCTCGATCGCGCTGACCGAAGATTACCTGACAGCCCATTTGCGGCCCTTTACGGGCCGAGGAGACGAGCGTTGAGCAAACCCAATATTCTCATCATCATGGTCGACCAGTTGAACGGAAAGTTCTTTCCGGACGGTCCGGCGGATTTTCTGCATGCGCCGCACATGAAGGCGCTGGCCAAGCGTTCGGCCCGCTTCCGCAACAATTATACCTCCTCGCCGCTCTGCGCACCGGCCCGTGCATCCTTCATGGCAGGGCAATTGCCGAGCCGCACGCAGGTCTACGACAATGCCGCCGAATTCGCCTCATCGATCCCGACCTATGCGCATCACCTGCGCCGGGCCGGCTACTATACGGCGCTATCTGGCAAGATGCATTTTGTCGGACCGGACCAGTTGCACGGTTTCGAGGAGCGGCTGACGACCGACATCTATCCCGCCGATTTCGGCTGGACGCCGGATTATCGCAAGCCGGGCGAGCGGATCGACTGGTGGTATCACAATCTCGGCTCCGTCACCGGCGCCGGCGTGGCCGAAATCACCAACCAGATGGAATATGACGACGAGGTGGCGTTCCTCGCCAACCAGAAGCTCTACCAGCTTTCGCGCGAACGCGACGACGCGGCCCGCCGCCCCTGGGCCGTGACCGTGTCCTTCACCCATCCGCACGACCCTTACGTGGCGCGGCGGAAATTCTGGGATCTCTACAATGATTGCGACCAGCTTTCGCCCGAGGTCGGCGATATCGCGCTCGCCGACCAGGATCCGCATTCGCAGCGCCTGATCCTTGCCTGCGACTACCAGAACTTCTCGGTGACGGAGGAAGACATCCGCCGCTCGCGCCAGGCCTATTTCGCCAATATTTCCTATCTGGACGAAAAGGTCGGCGAACTGATCGATACGCTGACGCGCACCCGCATGCTCGACGATACGCTGATCCTGTTCTGCTCGGACCATGGCGACATGCTGGGCGAGCGCGGCTTGTGGTTCAAGATGAACTTCTTCGAGGGCTCGGCCCGCGTGCCGCTGATGATCGCCGGTCCCGGCGTCGAACCGGGCCTGCATCTTGCGGCAAGCTCCAATCTCGACGTGACGCCGACGCTCTGCGACCTCGCCGGCATTTCCATGGACGAGATCATGCCCTGGACGGACGGCGAAAGCCTGGTGCCGGTGATCCGGGGCGAGGAGCGGAGCGCGCCGGTGGTGATGGAATATGCCGCCGAGGGCTCACAGGCGCCGCTGGTCTGCATCCGCGAGGGCAAGTGGAAATATATCCATTGCGTGCTCGATCCCGACCAGCTCTACGATCTCGAGGCCGACCCGCTGGAACTCTCCAACCTTGCCGGGGTGCCGGCGCATGCCTCGACGCTCCGAGCCTTCCAGGCGATGCGCGATGCGCGATGGGACATGGAGGCCTTCGATGCCAGCGTGCGCGAAAGCCAGGCGCGGCGCTGGGTGGTCTATGAGGCGCTGCGCAACGGCGCCTATTACCCCTGGGACCACCAGCCGCTGCAAAAGGCCTCCGAGCGCTACATGCGCAACCACATGAATCTCGATAATCTCGAAGAAACCAAACGCTATCCGCGAGGGGAATAGAATGCGCGCCCAACCGAAAGCCTCTCACTTCATCGATGGCGACTATGTCGAGGATGCCGACGGCGCCGCCTTCGACAGCCTCTATCCGGCCACCGGCGAGGTGATCGCCAGGCTGCATGCCGCGACACCCGCCATCGTCGACAGGGCGATCGCGGCGGCAAAACGGGCGCAGCCGGAGTGGGCGGCGATGAGCCCGACGGCGCGCGGCCGTATCCTCAAGCGCGCGGCAGACATCATGCGCGAGCGGAACCGCGAGCTGTCGGAGCTGGAAACACTCGACACCGGCAAGCCGATCCAGGAGACCATCGTCGCCGACCCGACCTCCGGTGCCGATGCCTTCGAATTCTTCGGCGGCGTCGCGGCGGCGGCGCTGAACGGCGAGCATATTCCGCTCGGCGGCGACTTTGCCTTTACCAAGCGCGTGCCGCTCGGCGTCTGCGTCGGCATCGGCGCCTGGAATTATCCGCAGCAGATCGCCTGCTGGAAGGGCGCGCCGGCGCTGGTTGCCGGCAATGCCATGGTGTTCAAGCCGTCTGAGAACACCCCGCTCGGCGCGCTGAAGATCGCCGAAATCCTGCACGAAGCCGGCCTGCCGAAGGGGCTTTACAACGTCATCCAGGGGGATCGTACGACCGGGCCGCTGCTCGTCAACCACAAGGACGTGGCCAAGGTGTCGCTAACGGGCTCGGTGGAGACCGGCCGCAAGGTGGCGGGCGCCGCCGCCGCGAGCCTCAAGCATGTGACCATGGAACTCGGCGGCAAGTCGCCGCTGATCGTCTTCGACGATGCCGACCTCGAAAGCGCCATCGGCGGCGCCATGCTCGGCAATTTCTATTCGACCGGCCAGGTCTGCTCCAACGGCACCCGCGTCTTCGTGCAGAAGGGCATCAAGGAGAAATTCCTTTCGCGGCTGAAGGAGCGTACCGAAAACATCGTGATCGGCGATCCGATGGACGAGGCAACGCAGCTCGGCCCGATGGTCTCCAGGGCGCAGCTCGACAAGGTGTTTTCCTATATCGGACAAGGCAAGGCGGAAGGCGCGACGCTCGTCACCGGCGGCGGTATTCCGAATGCGGTTTCGGCCGCCGGCACCTATATCCAGCCCACCGTCTTTGCCGATGTTACCGACGAGATGACCATTGCCCGCGAGGAGATTTTCGGACCGGTCATGTGCGTGCTCGACTTCGACAGCGAGGACGAGGTGATCGCCCGCGCCAACGCCACCGAATTCGGCCTCTCGGCCGGCGTCTTCACGGCAGACCTCACCCGCGCGCACCGCGTCGTCGACCGGCTGGAGGCGGGTACGCTGTGGATCAACACCTATAACCTTGCCCCCGTGGAAGTGCCGTTCGGCGGCTCCAAACAGTCGGGCTTCGGCCGGGAAAACTCGCTTGCCGCGCTTCAGCACTACACGGAGCTGAAGAGCATCTATGTGGCCATGGGGCCGGTTCAGTCGCCGTATTGAAACAGAGGCCCCTTATCCGGCCTATCGGCCACCTTCTCCCCGTAAACGGGGAGAAGGGACAAGCGGCCAACTCCGTCGTCCCCTCCGCGCCTATGGGGAAAGGGCAAACGTCAAGCTCCGTCGTCCCCTCTCCCCGCCTGCGGGGAGAGGGTTAGGGTGAGGGGCATTTTTATCTGGGAACACCGCCATGCAAAACGCAGATTTCATCATCATCGGCTCCGGCTCGGCAGGATCGGCGCTGGCCTACCGCCTGTCGGAGGACGGGAAGAATACGGTGCTGGTGCTGGAATATGGCGGGTCGGATCTTGGGCCGTTCATCCAGATGCCGGCGGCGCTGGCCTGGCCGATGAGCATGAAGCGCTACAATTGGGGCTATCATTCCGAACCGGAGCCAAACCTCAACAACCGGCGGATCACGGCTCCCCGGGGAAAAGTGATCGGCGGGTCCTCGTCGATCAACGGCATGGTCTATGTGCGCGGCTCGATGGAAGACTTCGACACCTGGGAGGAAATGGGCGCGCGCGGCTGGGCCTATGCGGATGTGCTTCCCTATTTCAAGCGCATGGAGAATTCCGATGGCGGCGAGGACGGCTGGCGGGGTACGGACGGGCCGCTGCATGTCAAGCGCGGCAGCTTCAGGAACCCCCTGTTCCACGCCTTTGTCGAGGCCGGCAAACAGGCGGGTTTCGAACTGACGGACGACTATAACGGCTCCAGGCAGGAAGGTTTCGGCCTGATGGAGCAGACCGTTCACAATGGCAGGCGCTGGTCGGCGGCATCGGCCTATCTGAAGCCGGCGCTGAAGCGGCCGAATGTGCGGCTGCTGCACTGCTATGCCCGGCGCATCGTCATCGAGAACGGCCGCGCCACCGGCGTCGAGATCGAGCGCGGCGGCAAGATCGAGGTGGTCACGGCCACCCGCGAGGTGATCGTTTCGGCCTCGTCGTTCAATTCGCCAAAACTTCTGATGCTGTCGGGCATTGGTCCGGCCGATCACCTG
This sequence comes from Rhizobium sp. Root482, assembly GCF_001426565.1. GTDB lineage: Bacteria > Pseudomonadota > Alphaproteobacteria > Rhizobiales > Rhizobiaceae > Pararhizobium. The sequence continues at coordinate 431,654 of NZ_LMFA01000012.1, forward strand.
AAGGAGATGGGCATCGAGGTGAAGGCCGACCGGCCGGGCGTCGGCGCCAATCTGCAGGATCATATGGAGTTCTATTTCCAGCAGATTTCGACCAAGCCCGTATCGCTCTATTCCTGGCTGCCCTGGTTCTGGCAGGGCGTGGCGGGCGCCCAGTGGATGTTCACGAAATCCGGGCTCGGCACCTCCAACCAGTTCGAGGCCTGCGCCTTCCTGCGCTCGGCCCCCGGGGTCCGGCAACCGGATATCCAATATCACTTCCTGCCGGTCGCCATTTCCTATGACGGCAAGGCGGCGGCCAAGAGCCATGGCTTCCAGGTGCATGTCGGCTACAATCATTCCAAATCGCGCGGCAACGTCACTCTGCGTTCGCCTGATGCGAAGGCCGACCCGGTCATCCGCTTCAACTATATGAGCCATCCGGAGGACTGGGAGAAATTCCGCCACTGTGTAAGGCTCACCCGCGAAATCTTCGGCCAGCAGGCCTTCGACCAATATCGCGGCCCGGAGATCCAGCCCGGCGAGGCCGTGCAGAGCGACGACCAGATCGACGCCTTCCTGCGCGAGCATCTGGAGAGCGCCTATCACCCCTGCGGCACCTGCCGGATGGGATCGAAGGACGATCCGATGGCGGTGGTCGATCCGGAAACGCGGGTGATCGGCGTCGATGGGCTGCGGGTCGCGGACTCATCGATCTTCCCGCGCGTCACCTACGGCAATCTCAACGGCCCCTCGATCATGACCGGTGAGAAGGCCGCCGACCATATTCTCGGCAAGCAGCCCCTGCCCCGCAGCAACCAGGAGCCCTGGATCAATCCGCGCTGGGAAACCAGCGACCGATAGGTCTGCCCCTCAGTGGTAGTCGTCCTCGCGCTGGTGGCGGGACAGAACTACCAGGTTTTCTTAGTTTAATCCGCTTCGGAGAGATATTTGCTCTGATCCCCTGTCTTTGGAAATCCGTTTTTCTGTTCTTCGCCGCCCATGGCTGCGATAGTCCGGGACAACAGAACCAGGATTTCCTCCCATGACATCCGCATCCCTTGAAGACCGCGCCGAAGCGCTGAACCGCCAACTGCAGGGCCTTGATCTTGCCGGTCGGCTGGCGCTTGTCGCGGCATCGGGCGGCAAGGCCGTCTTCACCACCAGCCTCGGCATCGAAGACCAGGTGATCACCGCCGCGATCGGCACGAACAAGCTCGGCATCGAGGTTTCGACCCTTGAGACCGGCCGTCTGTTCACCGAAACCGTCGCGCTGATCGACCGGACGGAAGAGACCTACGGCCTGATGATCCGGCGCTTTTTCCCGGAACAGGACGATATCGACGCCTATGCCGCCCGCTATGGCATGAACGGCTTCTACGACAGTATCGAGGCCCGTCACGCCTGCTGCGCCGCACGCAAGGTGAAGCCGCTTGCCCGGGCGCTGGAAGGGGCTTCCTACTGGATCACCGGCCTGCGCCGCGGCCAGTCCGGCAACCGGGCCGAGACGCCCTTTGCCGAGGCCGATACGGAGCGCGGTCTGATCAAGATCAATCCGCTCGCCGATTGGGATATCGAGACGATCCGCGCCCATGTCGAGGCGCAAGCGATTCCGGTCAACCCGCTGCATGCGCGCGGCTATCCCTCGATCGGCTGCGAGCCCTGTACCCGCGCCATCAAGCCCGGCGAGCCCGAGCGGGCCGGCCGCTGGTGGTGGGAAAACGACGAGACGCGCGAATGCGGCCTGCATGTGGCCGAAGCCGCCGCCCCGCAAGCCGGCGCCCAATCACCGATCCTGGCCAGCATCATTGCGCGATGAGGCGCTAGACTTGCCGGCCAACCAGACTTCTCCCGGAGACTTGTAATGCCCAGTATCCTTCCGGAAACGGAACTGCACAATCCGCAGACGACAAAGACGCCGCTCGATCCGCATCTGAAGGCGCTCGAGAACGAAGCCATCCATATCTTCCGCGAGGTCGCCGCCGAATTCGACAAGCCGGTGATGCTCTATTCGGTCGGTAAAGACAGCTCCGTCCTCCTGCACCTGGCGCGAAAAGCCTTCTATCCCGGCCGCGTGCCCTTCCCTCTGCTGCACGTCAACACCGGCTGGAAATTCGCCGAGATGATCTCGTTCCGCGACGAGATCATCAAGACATACGATCTCGACCTGATCGAGCACGTCAATCCGCGCGGTGCCGCCGAAAACGTCACCCCCTTCACCCATGGCTCGGCGCTCTATACCGACATCATGAAGACGGAAGGGCTGCGCCAGGCGCTGGATGCCGGCGGCTATGACGCGGCCTTCGGCGGCGCGCGGCGCGACGAGGAAGCAAGCCGCGCCAAGGAACGCATCTATTCCTTCCGCACGCCGGACCATCGCTGGGACCCGCGCAACCAGCGGCCGGAACTCTGGAACCTCTATAACGGCATGATCCGCAAGGGCGAGAGCGTGCGCGCCTTCCCTCTGTCGAACTGGACCGAGGTCGATATCTGGCGCTACATCCAGGCCGAGGACATCCCGATCGTGCCGCTCTATTTCGCCAAATCCAGGCCGGTGGTCGAGCGCGACGGCATGACGATCCTGGCCGAGGATCCGCGGCTCGAACTTCTGCCCGGCGAGATCAAGCGCGACGAGGTCATCCGCTTCCGCACGCTCGGCTGCTTTCCGCTGACCGGCGCCATCCGCTCTGAGGCGACCACGCTCGACGACATCATTTCCGAACTGGAGACCGCGACCGTTTCCGAACGCCAGGGCCGCGCCATCGACCGTGATCAATCCGGCTCGATGGAAAAGAAAAAACGCGAAGGATATTTCTGATGAGTGTTTCCGCAACTGCCCAGATCGGCACTCTCGAAGCAAAGACCGGAACCGTCTCCGCTTTTCCGGCGGTCGAAGGCGCGCGCGCGCTGCGCGACACGCGCCCGCTGCGTCTCATCACCTGCGGCAGCGTCGATGATGGCAAGTCCACCCTGATCGGCCGGCTGCTCTGGGACACCAAAGCGGTGAAGGACGACCAGGCAGCGACGCTCCGGCGCGATTCGGGCCAGCAGAACGATCTCGGCCTGCCCGATTTCGCGCTGCTTCTGGACGGGCTGCAGGCCGAGCGCGAACAGGGCATCACCATCGATGTCGCCTATCGCTATTTCGCCACCGACAAACGCTCCTTCATCGTTGCCGATACGCCCGGCCACGAGCAATATACCCGCAACATGGCGACCGGCGCCTCCACGGCCGATCTCGCCGTGCTGCTCGTCGATGCCCGCGCCGGGCTTCTCGAACAGACCCGCCGGCATGCGACCATCGCCACGCTGATGGGCATCAAGCAGTTCGTGCTCGCCGTCAACAAGATCGACCTGATCGGCTACGACCGCGCCCGCTTCGACCAGATCAGCCATGAATTCCGCGAACTGGCGCTGTCGCTCGGCGTGCGCCAGATCACCGCCATCCCGGTTTCGGCGCTGAAGGGCGAGAATGTCGTCTATGACGGCAGCGCCTCCATGCCCTGGTATGACGGCCCGACGCTGGTGGAGGTGCTCGAACTGGCGACGGTTCGCTCGGCCCAGACGGTCGGCTTCCGCCTGCCGGTGCAGCGTGTTTCGCGTCCCGGCGAAAGCTTTCGCGGTTATCAGGGCACGGTTGCCGGCGGCGCGGTGAAGCCGGGCGATTCGGTCGTCATCCTCCCGTCCGGCATGGTCGCCAATGTCGCGAAGATCGTCACTTTCGATCTGGTGCGCAATGCGGCGGTGGCCGGCGACGCGATCACGCTGGTGCTCGACCGGCAGGTGGACGTGTCGCGCGGCGACATGATCGTTTCCCTCGACAGCCAGCCGCAGACCGGGCTTTCCTTCGATGCGCAGATCGTCGCGCTACAGGCCGACGGCATCCAGCCGGCCAAGCGCTACTGGCTGAAAAGCGGCTCACGCCGCCAGCGCGTCACCATCCAGCCGACGAGCCAACTCGACCTGAAGAGCGGTAAGTGGAACGCGCATCGCGAAACGCTGCCGATGAACGCCATCGGCAAGGTGCATCTCTCCTTCGACGAACAGGCGATGTTCGACGCCTATGAGCAGAACCGCATCACCGGCGCCTTCATCCTGATCGATCCCGACACCAACAATACGGTGGCCGGCGGCATGATCACCGCCAAGCGCTCCTCGCTTTCCGGCATCCATACCGAGGACAACCGGGTGATCCTGTCGCTGCCGGCCGATCTTGCCGACCAGCTGATGGCGACCGAACTGTTCGCCGCTCGCCGCGAGGAAGCCGACATCCGCCGCCTCCCCGCCGGCAAGGCAAACGACGTGCTCGCCGGTATCGACAACTGAGGCGAGCGAAGGCGTCAGGGCCGGTTCCGTACCAGAGGAGAGTTTACCCCCCTCTGTCCCTCCGGGACATCTCCCCCTCAAGGGGGGAGATTGGCCGCGCGCTCAGTGCCTACCTTACGAAAGCCCTCAAGGGAAAAGAATGATCTCCCCCTTGAGGGGGAGATGTCACACAGTGACAGAGGGGGTAAAGCCCCGCGGCACAAGCGGACCGTAACCTGCCTCACGATATTCAAGCACCGCGCACTTGATGCCTTCGCCAGCGACATTGTATGGAGCATGCGAACCGCTGGTCGCAATGCGAGGTTGCCGTGAACAATCCGACAGAATGGCTGGAGTTTTCAGAGAGATTTGCGGTCGATAACGAGATCGTCGGCACGCCGGCCAGAATGAGCGACAGCTGCGCAATCAAATTCAAGGGCAAGGGCAACAGGCTCGTCATCGAGGACGGTGTCGAGTTTGCCCGGGTGACGCTGAAATTCATCGGTGACGGCAATACCATTCTGTTCCGTCGCGGAAGCCGGCCGTCCGGTGTGTTTACCGTGGGCGGCAAAGGCACGATCGAGGTCGGCGAGCGAACCCGCATGAACAAGCCCTGCTGGTTCCAGGCCATCGAAGGCAGAACGATCACCATCGGCGCGGAATGCCTGCTTGCCGATATCCGCGTGCGGACATCCGACGTTCACAGCATCCTCAGCACCATCACCGGGCGACGCCTCAACCTCGCAAGGGACGTGGCCATCGGCGAGCGCGTCTGGATTGCCGAAAAGGCCCATGTCTACAAGGGAGTGACGATTGGAGAGGGCTCGATCATCGGCGCCCATGCGATCGTGGTGAAAGCCATTCCCCCCGACTGTCTCGCCGTCGGCAACCCGGCGCGCGTGGTCAAGGAGAATGTCACATGGGTGAGGAAACTGCTCGGCCCCGAGGGAGATCCCGGCAAGATCAAATCCGCCGTCATTCACGGCGTCACCCTGGGCGCCCAACTCTTGGACAAAGCCCGCCGGGGCCGTTCGTCCTAGAGCGCCGTTTCCCTTAGTTGTAACCCAAGCGTCCGGCGCCTTGAGGTTCCGCCCCACGCAGCCGCCGATCCCGAATGAAAGGCCGTTCACCATCCGCCGAACGGTACGAAGACCACATGGGCGGAGAGTGTCGTATCTTATGGATGTAAGGGAATAAGCTGGTCGGAGTGAGAGGATTCGAACCTCCGACCCCGTCGTCCCGAACGACGTGCGCTACCAGGCTGCGCTACACTCCGTGACCAGCGGCGCTTCTATAGAACAGCATTTTCCTTTCCACAAGCGGCAAAGTGGAAAAATCGCCAGCCGCCTGAAAACAATGGGATAAGCGCTGGCAGGTGGCCGGTCCATGGGCGCTCTCGAAGCCACCGGCCAGGCGCGTCCGGCTGGCACCTTTCAGCAACGCTTGCGAATTTATGCGCGTGCGCACATCCAGAAATCGCCGTGCCGATTTTCTTTCCGCGCATTTAGCGCTAGAGGCAGATGAAAGCTTGGCCGCCCGCTTTTTGCGAGCGGTCGGCAGACCCATTTTCAGAACGAAAACCAAAGGAACGCGTAGAGATGAACTTCCGCCTGTTGACCGTGGCCGGCCTTGCGCTGGCGCTTGCCGGATGCACGACCGTGGGGCCGGCCAGAAACGCCGTCGAAAGCCGCTGGAACGGCCAGCCGGCCGGCACTTTCTTCGCCAAGTTCGGCCCGCCGCAAGCGGATGTCGAAAGCGGCCAGAACACGATCTATTCCTGGAAGGGCGGCTACACCAAGCGCAAGGTTCCGGCGCAATATGCCGAGGGTGTCGACGGCAAGAAGGGCAAGCGGATCGCCCCTGCCCGCACCGAATTCCTCAGCTGCTCGGTCCAGCTCACTGTTTCCTCCGACTATACGATCCGCTCGATCAAGGTTCTCGGCGACCGCAAATCCGCAACCGGCGCAAGCTGGTGCGACGAGTTCCTGGGTGGTGACGCGAAATAGCCGGGGCACTGTAACGACCGGGCAAGCCACTCGCCGGTGAAAACCGGCGGGTGAATCTCTCGCAAATCTCTCTCAGCCTTGATTGACAGTCCTGCTTGAAGACGAGAGGCCGGACCTGCCCGGATGCGCGCAATAGGCGATGATGAACCGACCCCGACAAGCACAGCCGGCAATCAAGGCTGATGCTCCGTCATGTAGAATCACTCCCTACCCCAGAATCAAATGCCTTACGGTCTCCGTTGATCCGGTTTCCAGACCTGCGATACGGAATCTCGCCACATGACACGTCTTGCGGAGTGCGGCTTGCATTGGTCCTCCGACGGATAGTCAATCCTTGACTTGAAAGTCTTCATCTTCTCTGCATGATGGTCTTTGTTGCTAGAGGGGGATTCCATGGAACAAATCTTGATGAACCTTGTCGCTGGGGCCATCGGCGGAAATGCCGCCGGAAAGGCTTCTTCGAATTTCGACATCGGCACAATCGGCAATACGATCGCCGGGGCTGTCGGCGGCGGCGTGTTGGGGCAGATCATAACACTTCTGATTCCCGCTATTACCACCGCTTCGCAGGCTGGCAATCTGAGCCTGGGTGGCATTGTAAGTCAGTTGATCGCGGGTGGTGCAGGCGGCGCGTTGCTGACGATCATCATCGGCGCAATCAAGAATCGCACTGCATAGGAGAAGACAATGGCTCATAAATTTGAAATCTACAAAGACAAGGCTGGCGAGTTCCGTGTTCGCTTCAAATACAATAACGAAGTGATGTTTGCGACCGAGGGCTACGCATCCAAGGCCAGCGCAGAAAATGCCATTGCCTCGATCAAGAAAAACGGCCCGGAAGCGCCGACTGAAGACAATAGCTGATCGGTTATAATGCAAAGGCTCGCCGAAGGTGTTTGGCGAGCCTAAATGACCGGTGCAGCGGCAAGGTCGTCAATCGCTGGCTCTTCCCGTCGAGCTGGCGTTGCGCCAGGACACCGCTGCCAAGCCTAGCTCTCATCCTTCATGCCGAGAGCCTTCACGGGCTCCTTTTCCAGCGATTCCCATAAAAGCGAGCGGCAGATATATTCTCCCGGAGCGGTCTGCTCCACGCCGGAGAAGGCAGCCTATATGTGCCATGCTCCTGTGAAACATCCACAAAGCCGTAGCACCTGAAGTTCCCCGCGCTACCTGAGAAACTGAAAATAAGATGAAAAATATCTGGCTGGGGCGCCTGGATTCGAACCAGGGATGGCGGTACCAAAAACCACTGCCTTACCGCTTGGCTACGCCCCAGCATCCGGCGCGGACAGCGTCCGGCCAAATCGAAAGCCGGTTTAGCAAAGGTGAAAGCGAGCGACAACGGCTAAGTTTGGCTTTGCGCCGATTTTTGTCGGGCAAGGCCTTTGGAATGCGCCTCAGCCTGTGGTCGGCGTGGCATCGAAAAGCCGAGGGACGGATAGCCGAAAGCGTTCCAGTTCTGCAATTTCTGCGCTAGGGTCGAATGACAATCCGGAGACCGCCATGAGCATTTTTCGTGCCCGCCCGCCTGCCAAGCCAACCCTGCTTCTCGATGACGAGATGGTGCGGATCACCCGCTGGGATTTCGAGCCGGGGGCCGATACCGGCCATCATGTGCACGGCATGGGCTATGTCGTCGTGCCGATGACCGACTGCCGGTTTCTTCTTGAAGAGCCGGGCGGCGAGCGGCGGGTGGATATCGCCAAGGGGCAAGCCTATCGGCGCGAGGCCGGCGTCGAGCACAATGTCGTCAATGCCGGCACGGACTTCATGTCGTTCATCGAGATCGAATACAAGTGAAGAGACGGCGCATGAAGGGGACCGGCTCCGATCTCGGTTTCGACCTCGATTTCAAGCCCGCCCACGGCGAACCCGTGCCGGTGGCCGATGGCATCGAGCGCATCACCGTCAACAATCCAGGCCCCTTCACCTTCCACGGCACCAACAGCTATATCGTCGGTGGCAGGTCGGTGGCGGTGATCGATCCGGGGCCGGAGGACGAGGCGCATTTCCAGGCGCTGATGGCGGCGCTCAAGGGCCGCGAGGTCACCCATATCGCCGTCAGCCATACGCATCGCGACCACTCGCCGCTTGCCCGCCGCCTCAAGGCCGCAACCGGCGCGCTGATCGTCGCCGAGGGGCCGCACCGGGCCGCAAGGCCGCTGCATGAAGGCGAGACGAACCCTTTTGCCGAAAGCTCGGACATGGATTTCAGACCCGACATCGCCCTTGCCGATGGCGACCGGGTGGAGGGCGACGGCTGGTCGCTGACGACCATCCTCACACCCGGCCATACCGCCAACCACGCCGCCTTCGGACTTGAAGGGACCGGCATCGTCTTTTCCGCCGATCATGTCATGGCCTGGGCGACGACGATCGTCGCGCCGCCGGACGGATCGATGAGCGACTACATGGCCTCGCTCGAAAGCCTACTTGCCCGCGACGACCGGCTCTACCTGCCCGGCCATGGCGGGCCGGTGGTGGAGCCTTCCGCCTATCTGCGCGGCCTCAGGGCCCATCGGCGCATGCGCGAGCGCGCCGTGCTGGAGCGGGTGCGGGCCGGCGACGCGGCGATCCCCGACATGGTCCGGGCGATCTATGCGACCACCGATCCGCGCCTGCACGGTGCCGCGGCCCTGTCGGTCCTTGCCCATCTCGAAGATCTTCTGGAGCGCGGCCAGGTGGAGACCGACGGCGCGCCCCTGCTCTCCGGCACCTATCGCCTGGCGCCCGGCGGCGCCAGTTAAGACGGGGCAACCGGCATCAGTCCCCGGCGATCCCCAGAAGCTCGGCATCCAGCGCATGCAGGAACCGGTCGGCGAAGCCGGCGCCGAGGCCAAGCTCGTGCGCGCCGTAGCGGGAGGCCACCCGCATGTCGACGAACGTGGTTTCCGCCTCTTCCCTCAGCCGGATCAGCACATCGAAGCGCAGGCCGACGATCAGCGTGCGCCACTCGCCCTGCAGCAGGATATCGGTCGAGCGATGGCCGGGCGGCAGGATGTCCGGTTCGGCACCTGGCCGCGACAGCGGGATCGGCACCTCCTCCGGCGCGCTGTCATTGGGGGCGGAACCGGCGGGCGTGGCCGGGAGATCCGGCAATTCGGCCTGCGCATTCTCGGCGCCTTCCTGCGCGGTGATGGTGATCCCCTGCTTTTCGGCAACGATCTTGACGCCCTCAAAGACCCGGTCGAGCGCGCCGTCATAGCGCCGGCCAGAGAGAGCCGGATAGGCGGCAAGCTGGGCCTTGCGATCCTGCGCCGTTACCGTGCCGGGACGCTCGAGCCAGCCTTGGCTCGCATCGGGCGGCGTGATCCAGGGCGGCGGCGTATCGATATCGGTGCTGACATCATAGATCGCCGGCTGCCGGAAATAGGCGATAAGGGCGGCACCGGCAAAGCCCAGCGGCACGGCCGCATAGAGTAGAGCGACGAAGGAAGCGATGCCGGCCACTGCGGCGACCTGCCAGAACCGGATGAAGCCGATGACCGACAGCACCACGGCAAGGCAGGCAAGGCCTGCAGAAAACACCGCCAGCGCCGCGAAATTGGGCGTGGCGAGCGGGCCGAAGCGGTGGGCAAGCAGAGCCGCAACGAACAGGCCGAAAGCAAAGCGTGCGATCCTGCGCGCCCAGTGGGCCGCGTGCGAGGTCGGACGCTCATACCTGATCATCATCTGACAGAATCAATCCCTGTGGTCCGGCTAAGGTAGCCTTGTTCCTGTTTAGAACAGGATGACGAAAGCTGTGAAGCAGTTTTCGCCAAACGGCGCCGTCGCCAGTTGCCACAGGGCCGCTCCGCCGTCCGCAAACCCGGCAAACCGGGCTGCGCCGCAAATTCGCCATTCTCCCTCATCATGTCTTTTTCACGGGGAAAGCTTAAACACCGGCTCCATGCGGCATTGGACCGGCCAAGTTTATCGACATTCCAGGCGCGGCGACGATCCGGCGACCTGAAAGGAGAGCGAGCATGCTGCCTTCCGTGCAGAAGAGCATAGAGACGTCCCCGCCGACGACCGAGACCGGCCTGACGATGGAACTGCTTGAACTCGAGCTTTCGCTCGACGGCTTCGCCACCGGGCCCAAGAGCTTTGCGGCGCATGTCGCAGCGGCAGCGGCCGAGATCGGCGGCGCCTTCCTGTTCGAACTGCCGGCCTCGGGGCTGGTCGAAAATTGCGACCGTATCGCGGTGTTGCGCATTCCGCGGGAGGGCAATGTGGAAATGGCGACGATCTTTGCCTGTCTCGAAGCCGACGGCACCACCATCCGCATCGAGACGCCGGACGAAAGGACGGCGGATCTCAAGAATTTCGCCGAAGCTTTCGTGGATGTCCTGCAGCGCATCTGATAGACGGGACGCTATCAGCAACGTCACGGGGCCTTACATGCATATCCGGAAAATCCTGTCGCTGGCCGTGCTCGCGATCCTTTGCGGCTGCACCACGATGACGCCGGAAGAGCGTCATGAGAGAGACGAGAAAACCTGCCTCTCCTATGGCTTTCGCCGCAATACCGACGCGCTGGCAACCTGCCTGCAGCGCATCGACCTCGACCGCCGCGCCGAATCGCGCGCCTTTCGCTACGGCAATGATGCGACGGTCTGGGGCCGGCCGGTGATCATCCGCGACTGAGGCTCTCCCGATGTCGAGGAGACCGGGTCGCGAACTGGTGCAGAACGCGGTGACGGATGCGCCCGCATCCAACTCCTTCCGCAAAGGGGGCGCCCTTGAAGAAAGGCCTTCACGGAGTTAAGCTGGCTAAGCTGGCTAAGCTGGCTAAGCTGGCTAAGCTGGCTAAGCTGGCTAAGCTGGCTAAGCTGGCTAAGCTGGCTAAGCTGGCTAAGCTGGTTTCAGGAAGGTAATCCGATGCGTGAAGTAGGAGCATTCGAGGCCAAGAATACACTTGGAAACCTTCTCGACCTGGTCGAGCATGGCGAGGAAGTGGTCATCACCCGTCATGGCAAGCCTGTTGCGCGCATGATCAAGGAAACCGGCAGAAGGGATCGTTCTGCCGAAATCGAGGCCGCGCAGAATATCCGAGCCCTTGCCAAGGACATAGCACTGGGAGGTTTCGACTGGGCGGAATGGAAAGCCTATCGTGACGAGGGGCGCCGGTGAGCATCGTCCTCGATTGCTCGGCGACCCTGGCCTTCCTTCTCGAAGACGAACAAACCCCGGCGATTGGTACCCTATTTGACGAGATCGTTCAAAATGGCGCTGTCGTGCCGATTTTATGGCATCTCGAAGTTGCAAACAGCCTGACCCTCGCCGTGCGTAGAAAACGAATTCCGCCAAGCGTGAGGGATCAGTTGCTGATGCATCTGCAAAAGCTCGATATTGCCACGGACATGGTGACGCATATCCACGCCTGGACGGCAACCATCGGGCTCGCCGATCTGCATGGCCTGACAATCTACGATGCCGCCTATCTGGAACTGGCGCAACGCCGCCGGCTGCCGTTGGCGACCCTGGATAAGGCGTTGGTGGCGGCTGCGCGCCAATCGGGCGTCGCCGTCCTGCCGCAGCCATGAGCCTCCCCCTCACCCCTTTCCGTTGATCGCCGCCTGGGCGGCGGCGAGCCTGGCGATCGGGACGCGGAAGGGCGAGCAGGAGACATAGTCGAGGCCGGTCTGTTCGCAAAAGCGGATCGAGGCGGGGTCGCCGCCGTGCTCGCCGCAGATGCCGAGCTTGAGCCCGTTTTTTGTGCGCCGGCCGCGCTCGGCGGCGATCTGGATCAGCTCGCCGACCCCGTCGAAATCGAGGGAAACGAAGGGATCGCGCTCGATAATGCCTTTCTGGACATAGGTATCGAGAAACTGAGAGGCATCGTCACGCGAAAGGCCGAAGGTGGTCTGGGTCAGGTCGTTCGTGCCGAAAGAGAAGAAATCGGCGCTCTCGGCGATGACATGGGCGCGAAGGGCGGCCCGCGGCAGTTCGATCATCGTGCCCACAAGATATTCGATGCTGATGCCCGCTTCGCCGATGACATCCTTCCCCACGGCATCGATGCGTGCCTTGACATAGTCCAGTTCCGATTTGAGGCCGACCAGCGGCACCATGATTTCCGGCACCACCGCTGCCCCGGTTTCGCGGGCCGCCTCGACCGCCGCCTCGAAAATGGCGCGCGCCTGCATCTCGGCGATCTCCGGATAGGAAATTGCCAGCCGGCAGCCGCGATGGCCGAGCATCGGGTTGAATTCATGGAGGGCATCGACCCGGTGGCGCAGGTCGGAGGGCTTCAGGCCCAAAACGGCGGCGACCTCCTCGATCTCGGCGTCGGTCTTGGGCAGGAATTCGTGCAAGGGCGGATCGAGCAGGCGGATGGTCACCGGCAGGCCCTGCATGATCGAGAACAGCTCAGTGAAATCCGATCGCTGCATCGGCAGCAATTTGGCAAGCGAGGCGCGCCGTCCCGCCTCGTCGGCGGCGAGGATCATTTCGCGCATGACATTGATGCGCTCTCCCTCGAAGAACATATGCTCGGTGCGGCAAAGGCCGATGCCCTCCGCCCCGAAGGAGCGCGCGGCGCGGGCATCGGCGGGCGTCTCGGCATTGGTGCGCACCGTCATGCGCCGGCTCTTGTCCGCCCAGGCCATGATCCTGCCGAAATCGCCGGAAAGCTCCGGCTGCAGCATGGGGATCTCGCCCTTCAGCACCTGGCCGGAGGAACCATCGATGGTGATGACGTCGCCGCGCTTCAGCGTCATGCCGGCGGCGATCAGTTGTTCGTTGCGCGCGTCCACCCGTAGATTGCCGGCACCGGACACGCAAGGGATACCCATGCCGCGCGCCACCACGGCGGCGTGGCTGGTCATGCCGCCGCGCGAGGTGAGGATGCCCTGCGCGGCGTGCATGCCGTGAATATCTTCCGGGCTGGTTTCGACGCGCACCAGAATGACCTTGCGGCCTTCCTTGTCGGCGGCGACCGCCTCTTCCGAAGTGAAGACGATCTCGCCGGTGGCAGCCCCCGGAGAGGCCGGAAGCCCGGAGCCGATGATGTCGCGGCGGGCGCGCGGGTCGATGGTCGGATGCAGCAGCTGGTCGAGCGAGGCGGGATCGATACGGCAGACGGCCTCGTTGCTGGTGATCATGCCGGTTTCGGCCATATCGACGGCGATACGCAGCGCAGCCTTGGCGGTGCGCTTGCCCGAGCGGGTCTGCAACATCCACAATTTGCCGCGCTCGATGGTGAATTCCAGGTCCTGCATATCGCGGTAGTGGCCTTCGAGCCGCTGGCAGATCGCCTGAAATTCCTCGAAGGCCTCCGGCATCAGCTTTTCCAGTGACGGCTTGTCGGAGCCGGAGGCGATGCGCGCCGCCTCGGTGATGTTCTGCGGCGTGCGGATGCCGGCGACCACGTCCTCGCCCTGGGCATTGACGAGGAATTCGCCGTAAAGCTCGTTCTCGCCGGTCGAGGGGTTGCGGGTGAAGGCGACGCCGGTGGCCGAACTATTGCCGAGATTGCCGAACACCATGGCCTGCACATTGACGGCCGTGCCCCAGGCGGCGGGGATATTGTGGAGATGCCGATAGGTGATGGCGCGCGGATTCATCCAACTGGCGAAGACCGCGCCGATGGCGCCCCAGAGCTGGACTTCCGGGTCCTGCGGAAAGGCCTCGCCCAGTTCCTCCTCGATCGCCCGCTTGTAGAGCCCGACCACATGCTGCCACTCAACGGCGGAAAGCTCGGTATCGTTCTCATGGCCAAGCCGGCCCTTTTCATCCTCGAGGATTTCCTCGAAGACTTCGTGATCCAGCCCCATCACCACATCGGCATACATCTGGATGAAGCGGCGATAGCTGTCCCAGGAAAAGCGGGCATCGCCGGCATCGTGGCCGAGCGCCTCCACCGTGCGGTCGTTGAGACCGAGATTGAGCACCGTATCCATCATGCCGGGCATGGAGGCGCGCGCGCCGGAGCGTACCGACAGGAGAAGCGGATGCCGGGTATCGCCGAAGACGCGGCCGGTGATCGCCTCCATCCTTTCGATCCCTGCCCTCACCTGCTGCATGAGCTCGGGCGGAATGACGCGGCCATCGTCGTAATAGCGGCCGCAGGCGTCGGTGATGATGGTAAGCCCGGGCGGGACCGGCAGGCCGAGATTGCACATTTCCGCCAGGTTGGCGCCTTTGCCACCCAGAAGGTTGCGATCATCAGCCTTTCCTTCGGCCTCTCCCGCGCCGAAGGTATAAACCCATTTCGTCATGCCGGTCTCCACCCCGAAATTTCCTGCCGCAGGCTACAGCATCCGCCGGCCCTTGGAAATGCGCCACCAAGCAAATTTTGCTGCGGCGCACAAATTTCGAAATGATCATGTCTACCGCTGCGACAAGGCGCCGATCGCTTGCGGCGCGAGCGTTCCGGCCACCCCGACGGCGGATCGACCCTGCCGCCAGGTGCCCCTGCCGCTGGCCTTTGCCTTGTAGAGCGCCGCATCGGCAGCGCTCATCAGTTCGTCGGGATCGAAACCGTTTTCCGATGCAAGGGCAATGCCGATACTGACGCTGATCGCGATCCGCCGGCCTTCGATGTCGAAAGGCTCGCAGAGCGCCTGGATGCAGCGATCGGCGACGCCGGCAGCAGCGGCCGCAGGCGGATATTGCAGGATGGCGAATTCGTCGCCGCCGAGCCGTGCAACAAGGTCGCCGGAGCGCAGGACCGATCTCAGCCTTGCGGCGACCTGCATGAGCAGCAGATCGCCAGTCGCATGGCCATGGGTGTCGTTGACCGGCTTGAACCCGTCGAGGTCGAGATAATGGACGGCAAGTTCCGCACCTGCGCCTCTTGCCACGTTCGCCGCGGCTTCGAGCGCCTCGAGGAACTGCATGCGGTTCGGCAGGCCCGTGAGCGGATCGTGATGGGCAAGGTGGGTGGCATGGGCTTCGGCACGCACGCGGTCGCTGACATCGGCGATCGTCAGGAGAAGCCGCCGCGACGGCCCTTCGTTGAGGATGCGGACATAGATCAGCACATGATGCTCGCTGCCGTCGGATGCCCTCTGGCGCCAGACGGTCCGGGCCTCGCAATCGCCTTCGAGCCCGCGCAGAAGCACGCCGAGCCGTTCGCCCTCTCCCGCTTCGTGAAAATCGGTGATGCGCTTTTCCAGCAGGCGTTCGGCGGCAAGGCCGTAGAGCGCCATCGCCGCATGATTGGCCGCGACGATATCGAGCGTGACGGCATCGCAGATCATCATCGGCATGGGATTGGCATCGAACAGCAACCGAGAGGCTTCCTCGCGGCGCTTGAGATCGGTGATGTCGACGCGCATGCCGATGGCGCCGCCATCGGGCGTGCGGCGGTCGTCATGGCGCAGCCAGCGGCCATCGCGCAGCAATTGTTCCTGCTGGGAGGCGGGAAGCGCGTGACGCTGCATCCGTTCCTCCACCCAATCGGGCTGGTCGGTCACCATTTCCCGCATGTCGCCGCTGTTGAAACTGATCTCCAGGATTTCGCGGAAGGGAATGCCCACCCGCAAATGGCTGGCGATCTCCGGATAGAGCGCGGCATATTCCTCGTTCCACAGGACATACCGATCCTCGGCATCGAAGACGCAGGCCGCCTGCGGCAGCATGTCGATGATGAAGCCCAGGCGCCGCTCGGCGGCTTCCGACTGGCTGAGCGCCTCCTCGTTCTGCCGCTCGAGTTCGAGGCGCATCAGTTCCAGCGCCTTTTCGTCGATCAGGTCTCGCATGACGACGACCGTCAGGCCGTCGCCGAACCGCGCGAAGGAAAGTTCGACGGGGATGGCGCTGCCATCGCCGCGCCGCAGACTGGTTTCCCGGCGAAAGGATCGGGCGGCGGAGGCCGAGACGGAATGCCAGTCCGGAAGAAGCTGCGTGGCCGGGTTCCTGACGATCCCGGCGCCGGCGCCAGTCATGGCGATGGCGACATGATTTGCGTGGACGATCGTGCCATCCGCATCCACGCAGAGGGATGCGACGGGAATTGCTTCCAGCATCATCAGTGCATCGGCGCCTGTGAAATCCGTCAATTCCATCCTCGAAGGCCGATATGTGCTTGTTCAAGCCGCGATCATGCGCCGAGACCGGTAAGAATCCCTTAAACGCCGGCGAGGCTCAACCGGCGGGGCTTAGCTGGCGTCGCGCATCTGCTCGGCGGTCTGCAGATCGACGGAGACGAGCTGGGACACGCCCTGCTCGGCCATGGTGACGCCGAACAGCCGGTTCATGCGCGCCATGGTGATCGGATTATGGGTGATGATGACGAAGCGCGTCTCGGTGGAGGCGGCCATCTCGTCCATCAGATTGCAATAGCGCTCGACATTGTGATCGTCGAGCGGCGCATCGACCTCGTCGAGAACGCAGATCGGCGCCGGATTGGTGAGGAAGACCGCAAAGATCAGCGCCATCGCCGTCAGCGCCTGCTCGCCGCCGGACAGGAGCGTCATGGTCTGGGGCTTCTTGCCGGGCGGGCGGGCAAGAATTTCGAGGCCGGCATCGAGCGGGTCGTCACTCTCGATCAATTGCAATTCCGCCGTGCCGCCGCCGAACAGATGGGTGAACAGCCGCTGGAACTGGGCATTGACGACATCGAAGGCGGCCAGCAACCGTTCGCGGCCCTCGCGGTTGAGGCTCTGGATCGCGGTGCGCAGCTTGCGGATCGCGTCGATCACATCCTCGCGCTCCTTGAGCATGGCGGAAAGTCTGTCGGAGAGTTCCTTCTGCTCCTCTTCGGCACGCAGATTGACGGCCCCAAGCCTTTCGCGCTCGATCTTCAGGCGCTCCAGTTCACGCTCGATATGGCGCATGTCCGGCAGTTCGGCGTCTGCTTCGAGGACGGCCAGCCGCATAACCTCATGCGGCGCGCAGCCCAGCGCCTCGCGGATGCGGGCCTCGACCTCGATGCGCTTTTCGCGCGCCGAGACCAGTCGCTCCTCGGCGCGGCCGCGTTTCTCGCGCGTCTCGGCCAGTTCGGAAAGGGCGATCGTCGCCAGCCTGTCCGCCTCGCGCTGGCGCATTTCGGCAGCGGCGAGCAAATCGGCCGCCTGCCGCCGCGCCTCCTCAGCCTTCGACAATTCGTTCATCAGCGCACGACGCTTGTCGTCGAATTCGTCAGGTGCGGCGAGCAGCTCCTCGGCTTCTTCGCGCGCTTCGCTTTCGCGATCGCGCAAGGTTTCGATATGCTCGCGGGCGCTGGCGGCCCGTCCATTCCAGGTCTGCCGCTCGGCGGCGATGGCACGCAGGCGGCGCTCGCGGGCCTCGTTTTCGCGGGCCAGGCCATCATTGACGGCGCGGGCTTCCGCGACCTGGGCACGGTGCGTCGCAACGGCAGTCATCTGGCCGTTCAGCCGCTGTTCGAGGCCGGCAAGATCGGGCGCATCCTCCAGCGCCTCGCGGGCGGCCTCCATCTGCTCGCCAAGCTCCTCCAGCTGCAGCGTCAGCTGGCTGCCCGTCTCCGCAAGAACCGCACGGCGGCGCACGAGATCGCCGGACGCCCGCTCGGCCGCTGCCAGCGCATCGCGCGTCTCGGCCAGCCTGCGGACGACCATGCGCTGATGCTCGCGTGAGAGGCGCAGCCGCTCATCCTCGGTGGCAATGCGGCCGGTGGCTGCAGCAAGATCCGCCACTTTCCGTTCAAGCTCTTCGCGGGCATCCGCCTCTTCGCCATCAAGTTCGGCCAGCCGGTTCTTCTGCGCAAGGCGAAGGGCCGCAGCACTTGGCGCATCGGCACCGGTGACATGGCCGTCCCAGCGCCAGACGCTGCCCGCCGGCGTCACCAGCCGCTGGCCGGACCTCAGAAGCGGCAGCAGGCGCTCGGCCATGCGATCGTCATCGACCAGGCCGACCTGCCGCAGGGCGCGCTCCAGCATGGCCGGCGCGCGCACATGACGGGCAAGCGGCACGACACCGCCCGGCAGGGACGGATCGCCCGACCCATCGCCAGGCATCCGCCAATGGGCGGGCGCCGCCGGATCGAGCGGCGATTCCAGGTCCTCGCCAAGGGCGGCGCCGAGCGCCGTCTCGAAACCGCGATCGACTTTCATCTCGTCGACCACCGGCGAGGCGCCGCCCTGGAGTGCCGCGGCCTCCAGCATGCGCCGGATGGTGCGGGCTTCGGTCTCGATGCCGTTCAGCCGGGCGCGGGCCGCATCGACCGGCGCACGCGCCTGCGCTTCGCCCAAACGCGCGGCGTCGAGCGCCTCCTCTATCTCGGCGATGGCGCTTTCGGCCTGTTCCAGCGCCGCTTCGGCGGCCTCCACCTCTTCGCGCTTCTCCTGCGGATCGGGAAGTTCCGCGATCTGCCGGTCGAGCGCCTCGATGTCGCGGTTCTGGTCGGACACCTGCCGGGCAAGGCGGGCCTGTCGATCGGAAAGATCGCGGATGGTTCTTTCCAGCTGGTTGCGAGAGGCCTGCGCCTCGGCGCGCTCGGCGGTCAGCAATCCCAGCTCTCTTTCGCTTCCGGCAAGCGTCTCGCTCGCCTCGGCCAGCCGCTCGGCCGCCTCCTCCGCCCGGTCGCCGGCTTCGGCGAGATGCTCGCGAAGTTCGGCCTCCTCCTCATCCAGCCGCGCAAGAATGCCGGCATTGTCGGCCACCAGGCGCTCCTCGCGGGCGATATCCTCGGCAAGCTGCGACAGGCGACGGCTCAATTCGTCGCGGCGGCGCAGGATGCGTCCGGCATCCTCTTCCAGTTGCGCCTTGGCGATCTGCAGGCGCTGCAGGGCAGCAGCCGCCCGCGCCTCGCCGTCGCGCAGTTCCGGCAGTTTCAGGCTGGCGATGGCCTGCGTCTTCGCCGCTTCCATCTGGCCTTGCGCCTTTTCAGCCACCAGCGAGGTCGCCTGGTTCAACTGGCTTTCGGCCTCGCCTTCTGCCGCCTTCGCCTGTACCCAGCGGATATGCAGGAGCATCGCCTCGTGGCGGCGGATATCGGCCGACAGCATCTTGAAGCGATTGGCCTGGCGCGACTGGCGCTTCAGGCTTTCGATCTGGCTTTCGAGCTGCGAAGTGACGTCTTCCAGCCGCTCCAGATTGGTCTCGGCGCCGCGAAGGCGCAGTTCTGCCTCGTGGCGGCGCGAATGCAGGCCGGAAATGCCGGCCGCCTCTTCGAGCAATTGCCGGCGGGCCTGCGGCTTGGCCGAAATCAGCTCGCCGATCCGCCCTTGCCCGACCATGGAGGGTGAGCGTGCGCCGGTGGAGGCATCGGCAAACAGAAGCTGCACGTCCTTGGCGCGCGCCTCCTTGCCGTTGATCCGGTAGACCGAGCCGTTCTCGCGCTCGATGCGCCGCGTCACCTGGATCTCGTCGCTGTCGTTGAAGGCGGCCGGCGCGGTGCGGTCGTAATTGTCGAGATAGAGGCCGACCTCGGCGGTATTGCGGGCCGGGCGGTTTCCCGACCCGGAAAAGATCACGTCGTCCATGCCGGACGCCCGCATGTTCTTGTAGGAATTCTCCCCCATCACCCAGCGCAGCGCCTCGACCAGGTTCGACTTGCCACACCCATTCGGCCCGACGACGCCCGTCAGCCCGCGCTCGATGACGAATTCGGAAGGCTCGACGAAGGACTTGAAACCGAGAAGGCGCAGCTTGGTGAATTTCATGGGCAACCACTGGTGCGCGCGGCAGCGTACCCCCCTCTGTCCCTTCGGGACATCTCCCCCTCAAGGGGGGAGATTGGCCGCGAACTCTGTGCCTCCCTAAGTGACAGGCCCTCAAGGGAAAAGAATGATCCCCCCCCTTGAGGGGGAGATGTCGGCGAAGCTGACAGAGGGGGGTAAACTCTCCGCTCATCTTGCAGCTTGCCGTCACAAAAAACGGGCGCACCGAGGCGCCCGTCTGGCGTTTGCGGGAAACGCGAGGGATCAGAGCATCGAGTCGATAATGGCCGACATGGAGTCAACCGACATTTCTCCGGAGTAACGCTTGCCGTTGATGAAGAAGGTCGGAGTGGCGGCGACGCCGAATTCCTTGGCGCCCTTCTGCATGGTGGCGTTCACATCATCCAGAAGTTTCTGGTTCGTCAAGCAGGTCTCGAAGCTCTCCTGTGTAAAACCGGCCAGTTTCGACATCTGCAGCAGTGCATCGCGGCCATCCTTGGCTGCGGCCCAGGTTTCCTGCTGCTTGAGCAGCATGGACACCATCGGGAAATACTGGCCTTCCGGCGCGCAGCGCGCCAGCATGAAGGCGGCGGCCGCACGCGGATCGAAGGGAAATTCGCGCATGACGAAGCGGACCTTGCCGCTATCGACATATTTCGTCTTGATCGGCTCGAAGGTCTCGTTGTGGAAGCGGGCGCAATGCGGGCAGGTCATCGACAGATATTCGACCACCGTTACCGGCGCATTCGCCTCGCCGATCGCCATGTCCGGCAACGGACCGGGCGCCATCAGCTTGGCGACATCGACTTCGCCTTCCGGCTGGGGCGCTTCGACCTTCGCGGCCGGTGCGGCAGCCTGCGCGACCTGTGTCTCGCCGGCGCTGGCGGCCGGGGTCGCGGCCTCTTCCGCAGGCTTGGCCTCGGTGGTTGCGGCGGCCATCATGGAATTTTCGGCCGGCTTCACCTCGGTCGTGGTGGTTGCCATCATCGAATTTTCGGCCGGCTTAACTTCGGTCGCCGCCGTATCGGTGGCTTCCTTGGCCGGCTCGGCAGTGGTCTCCTTCTGCTCGTCGCTGCAGGCGACAAGCGTCAGCGCGAGCGCTGCCATGGCAGCGCCGCTCAGGAGGCGCTTGAAGGGGCTGAAATCAGAAAGGGACATGGTTCTCACCTATGTAGGAGATGGACGAAAATGTTGAAAAATCGATAACTTGCCTTGCCGGGGGCGACAAGGGGGTGTTGCCTTCCATTGGTCAAACAATCGTGACCGGCCGATGTTTTGCCGTCATTTCCTCTGCGGCGACAGGACGGCGGTGCCGAGCCGGGTCAGGGCCGCCTTCAGCGCGTCGCTCTCGATCCCCTCGACCAGTTCCTCCAGATGGCGGGCCCGCTCGCCGGTCAAAGGTTTCGGCTTGCGCCAGGGTTTTTGCGGCGGCGAGACGGGTTTCTGCACGATCCGCATCTGGCTGACCGCCGGAAAGCCGAAGAAACCGTTGATCCGCTGGATCAGTTCTCCCTGCGCATGGGTGAGGAACAGGGCCCGGGCGCCTTCGCAGGCAATGATCAGAACGCCCGGCTGATAGCCGCCCTCACCCGTCATTTCGGATGCCCGGCGCGGCCAGGCGATCTTTTCCGGGCGGGTGCAATCGGCGAATTCCTCGCCGGCGATCTCGTCCCAGGAACCGAGCAGCAGCGTGCTGATCCCGGCGCGCTTGGCAAGCACGGGGTCGATCAGGCCATTGGCGATCTCGCTGATCTGGACAACGCCCCTGCGGGTGGAAACATGTTTCAATGCGGCTTTCCGTTCCGATTGCGCCTTGAAGGACGGCGGATATTTCTCCAGATATAGGGCCCGAGCAACCTTCCGGCAAATCATGCAGCAGACGATCAGCGCCCGCGATGCCAGCCAAAAACTCCTTGCCTGGTACGACCGGCATCATCGCGACCTGCCGTGGCGGGTTTCGCCACCCATGGCAAAGGCCGGCGTCACGGCCGATCCCTATCATGTCTGGCTCTCGGAAGTGATGCTGCAGCAGACGACCGTGCAGGCGGTCAAACCCTATTTCCACAAATTCCTTTCGCTCTGGCCAAGGGTGAGCAATCTCGCGGCGGCCGACACCGAAGAGGTGATGAAGGCCTGGGCCGGGCTCGGTTATTACGCCCGGGCGCGCAATCTGAAGAAATGCGCGGAGGTTGTCGCCCGCGAGCATGGCGGCATCTTTCCCGATAGCGAGGACGGATTGAAGGCGCTGCCGGGGATCGGCGATTATACGGCCGCCGCCATTGCCGCCATCGCCTTCAACCGGCGCAGCGCGGTGCTCGACGGCAATGTCGAGCGGGTGATATCGCGGCTCGACAGGATCGAAACGCCCCTGCCCGCCGCAAGAACACAGATGCGGGCGCGGGTGGGCGAGATGACGCCGGCCGGGCGTCCCGGCGATTTCGCGCAGGGGATGATGGATCTCGGCGCGACGATCTGCACCCCGAAACGGCCGGCCTGCGCGCTCTGTCCGCTGAACCACGGCTGCCTTGCCTTCCGCGCCGGCGACCAGGAGGATTTCCCGAAGAAGCCCGTGAAGAAGGCGCGCCCCTTGCGTGTCGGGGCGGCCTTCGTCGCCAGCCGCGCCGACGGCGCCGTCTATCTGCGCAAGCGGGCCGAGGACGGCCTGCTCGGCGGCATGACCGAAGTGCCCGGGACAGCCTGGACCGCACGCAAGGACGGTGGCATCACGCTCGACGCCCGACCTTTCGAGGGCGACTGGGAGGATTGCGGCACGATCAGCCATGTCTTCACCCATTTCGAATTGCGATTATCGGTCTATCGGGCAGAAGTCTGCGCCCGCAACGACAGCGCCAATGGCTGGTGGGAGCCGCTCGCCTCGCTCGAAGCGCAGGCCCTGCCTACCGTGATGAAAAAGGCGATTGCCCGGGCCCTGCCCCATGCGTTTTCGTCCGCCATAAGCCCGTCAGTGAACGAGGGAACACCCGAATGAGCATCGAAATCCGCCACATCGTCTTCGACATCGGCAAAGTGCTGATCCATTACGATCCGAATATTCCCTTCAGCCGGCTGATACCGGACGAGGAGGAGCGCAACTGGTTCTTCGCCAATGTCTGCACCCACGACTGGAATATCGAACAGGACCGAGGCCGCGACTGGCGCGAAGCCGAGGACATCCTGATCGCCGAGCATCCGGCCCATGAGGAGAATATCCGCGCCTTCCGCAAGCACTGGCACGAAATGGTGCCGCATGCCTATGAAGGGTCGGTGGCGATCCTGAAAAGCCTGATCGCCCGGGGCCATGACGTGACCATGCTGACCAATTTCGCCGCCGATACATTCAAGCACGCGCAGGAGCTGTTTCCGTTCCTCGCCCTGCCGCGCGGCGTCACTGTTTCCGGCGAGGCGCGGCTGATCAAGCCGGATGTGGCGATCTATGAAAGCCATGCGAGGACATTCCAGCTGGCGCCGGATGCCACCCTGTTCATCGATGACAGCATAGCCAATGTCGAGGGTGCCCGCGCGGCCGGCTGGCATGCCGTTCACTTTACCGGCCCGCAGAAGCTGCAATCCGATCTCCTGGCCTTCGGGATCAGTGCTTGAGAGGAAATGCTGGTGGCCGATGATCCAGGCGCCATGGTGGCGCAATATCCAGCGCGCCGGGGTCATCGAGTGTCCTTCTAGATGTCACCGAATGGCCGCAATTGGTTCAGCTGGCATTCACCTTGCCGATCGCATGATCGCCACCGGAATTAAACCTCACGAAAGGCTTTCTTCATGGCAACGATCCGCGGCACCGATGGCGACGACCTGCTGAAGCAGAACAGCAGGGTCGAGGTTTCGATCTACGGCTATGACGGCGACGACGACATTTATCTGAACCGCACCGATCGCTATGGCGGCAATAATTTCGTCGATGCCGGCGATGACAATGACCTGGTCGTTAATTATTTCGAAGGCGGCAACGACGTCCTTCTGGGCAATGGCAACGATCTCTACATCGCCGAAATCAAGGCCGGCGCCTCCGGCGAATATGACGTCGTCCGCGGCGGCTATGGCAATGACCGCTTCGAGGTCGATACCTATGCGAGCGACTATTACGGCGATGCGGGCAACGACACGTTCTTCTCCGTCGGCTACGACAATTATTTCAACGGCGGCAGCGGCACCGACACAATCAGCTACCAATTGCAGGATGACTATTCCTCGCAGCGCGGCAAGGGCGTGACGGTCGATCTCGGCCTCAAGAAGGCCACGACAGGCTCCGGCCACCGCGAAGACCTGATCAGCATTGAGAATGCCACCGGCACCAATTCCGGCCACGACGACATTACCGGCAGTTCGGCGGCAAACGTGCTGAAGGGCCTCGGCGGCAATGATATCCTCGAAGGGCTCGGCGGCAACGACGATCTCTATGGCGGCTCCGGCCATGACGATCTCTATGGCGGCTCGGGCAACGACATTCTCGTCGGAAATTCAGGCAGCGATTATCTCCACGGTGGCACCGGCACCGATACGTTCGACTTCAATTCGGTCAAGGATTCCGTCACCGGCTCCAACCGCGACGTCATTGCCGATTTCCATCGGTCGGAAGCCGACGTGATCGACCTGCGGACGATCGACGCCAACGAACTGCGCAGCGGCAACCAGGCCTTCACCTTCATTGGCGGGGCGGCGTTCAGCGGCAAGGCGGGCGAGTTGAGACTGTCCTCGTCGTCCGGCATCCTTGGCGGCGACACCGATGGCGACGGCCGTTCGGATTTCCACATCGACATGAACGGCATCACCAAGATGTATGCCGACGACTTCTTCCTGTAGGTCGATGCAGACATGACGTCTGAGAGCTCCGCTTCGGCGGGCTCGTTTCGTTCAAATAGCCATACGCAAACAGAAACGCCCAGGATCCTCTCGAATCCTGGGCGTTTAAGTCTTCTTCCGGGACTGAAGGTACGAAAACCGGACGAAAACTATCTCTGTGCCGAGCAGCTTTCCGCTGCCCTCGAAGGCGAGATCCGCGGTCTCGCATGGTTGATCACGCGGACTGTGCCTGCCTGTGACCAGACTAGGGGCGGATGGTTAAATTGTTGTAAAGGCCGCGCAATCCACTCCGCAATTCATGTCTGCCATGGTCCTCCTCAAAGCGCGAACGCCGCGCATCGGGGATGCACGGCGTTCCAATTCTCTTGCCGGCAATAGCAGCGGCTGTCAGTTGGCCCTGGCCATTTCGCTGCGGATGACGGCGCGCAGGTCGTCGATCGGGCGCAGGCTCTTGCCGTCCTCGTAGTGCCAGAAGGTCCAGCCATTGCAGGCATCGAGCCCCTGCACCTTGGCGCCGAGCCGGTGGATCGAGCCGGCGTCGCCGCCGCTTGCCACGGTTCCATCGGCGCGCACGATGGCGCTATAGCGGCGCCTTGCATCGGTCAGCACCGTGCCGGGCTTGATCATGCCGCTCTCGATCAGCGTGTTGAAGGCGACGCGCGGTTCGGCCTTCTTGCCGCTGAGCACGGACAGCGTCGCCTTGCCGAGCGGCTCGACGGCGTCGATGCGCTGGGTGGC
The DNA here is from genome assembly GCF_001426565.1 of Rhizobium sp. Root482. Classification (GTDB taxonomy): domain Bacteria; phylum Pseudomonadota; class Alphaproteobacteria; order Rhizobiales; family Rhizobiaceae; genus Pararhizobium. Next base: position 457,041 of record NZ_LMFA01000012.1, read on the forward strand.
GGCATCGATATAGGCCTGTTCGCGCTCGATACCGACGAAATGCCGGCCCAGCCGCTTGGCAACGGCACCGGTCGTGCCGGAGCCGAAGAAGGGATCGAGCACCACGTCGCCCGGCTTGGTCGAGGCCATCAGGATGCGAGCAAGCAGGGCTTCCGGCTTCTGCGTCGGATGGGCCTTCTTGCCGTCCTCGCCCTTCAGGCGTTCGCCGCCGGAGCAGATCGGAAACAGCCAGTCCGAGCGCATCTGCACGTCGTCGTTGGAGGCCTTCAGGGCATCATAGTTGAAGGTATAGGATTTTCCCTTGGCGCTCGGGCTTGCCCAGATCAGCGTCTCATGGGCGTTCTGGAACCGGCGGCCCTTGAAATTCGGCATCGGATTGGTCTTGCGCCAGATGATGTCGTTGAGGATCCAGAAGTTCAGGTCCTGCAGCGTGGCGCCGACGCGGAAGATATTGTGATAGGAGCCGATCACCCAGAGCGTGCCGGTGGGCTTCAGCACCCGGCGGCAGGCAAGCAGCCAGGCGCGGGTAAAGGCGTCATAGGCCTCGAAGGACACGAACTGGTCCCAATCGTCGTCGACCGCATCGACCAGCGACTGGTCGGGCCTGGTCAGCGCGCCGCCGAGTTGCAGATTATAGGGCGGATCGGCAAAAACGACATCGACCGAATTGTCGGGAAGCGCTTCAAGCGCTGCAACGCAATCGCCCTTGATGATGCTGTCGAGCCAACCGGACGGGCTGGCGGAGGGGCTGGCGCCACGGGAGATTTCGGCCATTGAAACAACTGTCGACATGGGCAACTCGCAAATACGCTTACTCGGAACTGATCAGCGCTTATGGTTACCGAACTTGGTTACCAAATGCTGAAAGAGGGCGTGAAATTCGCGTGATGATGCTGATGAATGAAATCCGCTGCCGCCATCTCCATCATCCCCGCCAATGGAGCGAGGATGATGGAAGCCGCGAATTATCCTAGCGCGCCGACGCCCGTGCTTCGTGAAACACTTGGCTGTCCTGCGGCGCCTCTTCGCGTTCTTTCATGCCGTAATCGCGGATGACGCCGGCGATTCTCAGGCGGTAATCGGCGAAAACGCCGGATCGGCCGGCGTGCTGGGCGGCGCGGTGTTCGGGGCCATTGCGCCAGGCCGCGATCGCCTTCTCGTCGCGCCAGAAGGACAGCGACAGGATCTTGCCCGGCAATTTCAGGCTCTCGAACCGCTCGATCGACAGGAAACCGTCGACTTTTTCCAGGCGGCTGAGCAGTTGCGCGGCGAGATCGAGATAGGCGGCGCGGCATCCATAGGCCGGGGTGACTTCGAAGATGACGGCGATCATCGCGATATCCTCTTCGCATGCGGTTCGGAGAGATTCTTCAGGAAAATCCGGTCCTCCTTCAGGATGAACCGCTCCCTCTTGGCAAACTGGTAGTTCTCGGCCCCAAGCGGATCGGCGGCAAGCCTTGCGCGATAGGCCTCGTAAGCGGCAAGATCGTCGATATTGTAGACGCCGTAGGCCGTGGTGGCGGAGCCTTCGTGCGGACCGAAATAGCCGATCAGGTCGGCGCCGCAGCGCGGGATCGCTTCGCCCCAGTTGCGGGCATAGGCGGCGAATTCCTCGCGCTTGAACGGGTCTATCTCGTAGCGGATGAAGCAGGTGATCATGGTCGTTTCCTTTCGAAACGGGGTGGATGCGGTATTGCGATGATCCCTTTTGCCAGCTTGATTGCGCTCGATGCTTCGGTTACGATCGAACTATGAAAGAAGGCCCCGACATAGCCCAGATCGGATCGCTGATCGGCGATCCCGCCCGCGCCAACATGCTGACCGCGCTGATGAGCGGCAAGGCCCTGACGGCGACGGAGCTTGCCGGCACGGCCGGCATCACGCTGCAGACGGCGAGTTCCCATCTGTCGAAACTGGAGGCCGGCTCGCTGATCAGCCAGCGCAAGCAGGGCCGCCACCGCTATTTTGCGCTGGCTGACGACGAGGTCGGCCTGCTCCTGGAAAGCCTGATGGGCTTTGCCGCCGATCGCGGCTTTACCCGCCATCGCACCGGTCCGAAGGACCCGGCGCTGCGCAAGGCGCGCGTCTGCTACAACCATCTGGCCGGGGATTACGGCGTGCGCCTGCTCGATAGCCTGGTTGCCGAGGAGGTGATCGCCGGCAGCGGCGACACGCTGGCACTGACCGGCGCGGGTCGCGAGAAGATGGCGGCGCTCGGCATCGACCTTTCGGCACTCACGAAATCGCGGCGGCCGGTCTGCCGCACCTGCCTCGACTGGAGCGAACGCCGCTCGCATCTGGCCGGATCGCTCGGTCAGGCGCTGCTCGGCCTGTTTCTCGACAGGGGCTGGGCCGTGCGCGAACCCGGCAGCCGCGCGGTGCGCTTCACCGGAAATGGCGAAAAGGAATTCGCCAGGCTGTTTCCGTTGCCGGGGTGATTTTGTTGACGGCGGGTTTCGATTTCGCGGAGAGTTTACCCCCTCTGTCCCTCCGGGACATCTCCCCCTCAAGGGGGGGAGATTGGCCGCGAACTTTGGGCGCTCCTCACATGGGCTGCGGGGGGAATGGATGATTTCCCCCTTGAGGGGGAGATGTCGGCGTCGCCGACAGAGGGGGTGAAACTCTCCTCGAATGCGTGGCCGCGATTCCCATCCCACCCCTCCCCGCATGGCAGCCTCCCGCCGGGCGTGGTTGAGGTTTCGGGTGGCATCGTGTACATCGCCAGCGTCTTCTTCCCAAGGATACCGGCATGAACAGCATTGACCTCATCATCTTCGACTGCGACGGCGTTCTGGTCGATTCGGAAATCATCGCCAGCGAGGTCGAGGCCGAACTGCTGACGGAGGCCGGTTATCCGATCAGCACCGAAGAAATGGCCGAGCGCTTTGCCGGCATGACCTGGCACAACACGCTGCTTGCCATCGAGAAGGAAGCGGATATTCCGATTTCAGCCTCGCTGCTCGGCCGCGTCGAGACGATCCTCGACCAGCGCCTTGCGCTCGACGTCCAGCTCATCGACGGCGTCAAGCCGATGCTTGCGCAGCTGAAGCTGCCGCACTGCATCTGCTCGAATTCCACGACGGCGCGGCTCTCGCTGATGCTGTCCAAGGTCGGCATCAAGGCGCATTTCGGCAAGCATATCTATTCGGCGCGCGATCTCGGCGAGGACCGGGTGAAGCCGAAGCCGGACATTTTCCTGCATGGCGCGAAACAGTTCGGCATCGATCCGTCGCGTGTCCTGGTCATCGAGGATTCCGTGCACGGCGTCCACGGCGCAGTGGCGGCCGGCATGCGCGTCGTCGGCTTCACCGGCGCCTCGCACACCTATCCCTCTCATGCCGACAAGCTGACGGAGGCCGGGGCGGAAACGGTGATCTCACGCATGAGCGCTTTGCCGGGCGTAATCGCGGCGCTTTCGGAATGGTCGGAAACGCTGATTGCGTGATTTTGAGCGCGAGCTCAAGTTCGCGCAAGTGGAGGGTTTACCCCCCTCTGTCCCTTCGGGACATCTCCCCCACGAGGGGGGAGATCATTCTTTTTCCTTAAAACTTCTTCGTAAGGCGGGCACTACACTCTCGGCCAATCTCCCCCCTTGTGAGGGAGATGTCACGCAGTGACAGAGGGGTGAAGCCGCAATCACGGAAGCCCCCCGAAGCAGCCCTATTTCTTCTTCTTGCCCGAAGCCGGGCCTTCGTCGAAGCCGATATAGACCTTGGCGAAGTCACCGGCGCCGCCTGGAAGGGCGATATCCGCCTTGGTGAAGATGAACTGGCTGGCGCCGGCGCCGGCCGCGATTTCCACCGGAAACTGTGTCAGCTCGGAATAGAGCGTGTTTTCGCCATCGGTGGCGGCGACGCGGATCGGCAGGTTGACGGTGCCCGGTCCGCCGGCCGGCCCGGAAACGACGCGACCCTGCACGACGACGGTCATCACCAGCTGGCTGTCGCTCTGGATGCACTGGCGGGTCGTATCGGCGAGCGACGCCTGGAAGACGATCTGGGTCGGATCGTCCTTGGCGCCCTTGGCATAGGTGCGGTAATTGGCCGTTCCATCGAGCAGGTAGACCTGCGGGCAGGTTCCCTGGATGACGGCGGGAGTCGGGGCGGCTGCACTGCCGCCGGCGTCGATCGCGCCGCCCGTATCAGTTTTGTTGCAGCCCGCGGCCAGCGCGAGAAGTGAAATTGCGAAAAGACGGCTGGAGACTTTACCGAACACCTGTTTAACCCTCTGCCTTGCACGTTGGATGCCGCGAGGGGCGTGACTGACCGTAAAATAAGGTATTTTTCGGTTTTTCGCCCCTGCAACTGGGTCTTTCAAGACCCTTGGCGATGGTCTATAGCAGCGACGCATCGAAAAATCGATTGGAGTCTGTGACAGGAAGCTCGAATTTTCCGATGCGCTGAACAGGTCGTTCAGAGGGCGGGTCGATGCGGTTCGCCTATGGTGACGAACAATCCCGCCGCGTGCCCGTGGCAGAACTCTATGACGAAGGATGGTCGCGGTGAAATATGTTTCGACACGGGGCGAAGCCCCATCGCTGGGTTTTTGCGACGCGCTTATGGCGGGCCTCGGGCGCGATGGCGGGCTTTACGTACCGGAGCAATGGCCGAGCTTTTCCAAAAGGGAAATCCGGGCGATGCGCGGAAAATCCTACCAGGAGATCGCCTTCACCGTTCTCAGCCCCTTCGTCGACGGCGAGATTGCCGACGACATTTTCCGCGAGATGATCGCCGAGGCCTATGGCACCTTCCGCCATCCTGCGATCGCGCCGCTCGTCCAGACCGGGCCGAACGCCTTCATCATGGAGCTTTTCCACGGCTCGACGCTGGCCTTCAAGGATGTGGCCATGCAATTGCTGGCGCGGCTGATGGACCATGTGCTGACGACGCGCGACCAGCGCGCCACCATTGTCGGGGCGACCTCGGGCGATACCGGGGGTGCCGCCATCGACGCCTTTGCCGGGCGCGACCGCACCGATATCTTCATCCTGTTTCCACATGGCAAGGTTTCCCCGGTGCAGCAGCACCAGATGACCACGTCGAGCGCCACCAACGTCCATGCGCTGGCGATCAAGGGAAATTTCGACGACTGCCAGACCCTCGTCAAGGCGATGTTCAACGACACTGCCTTCCGCGACGGCGTGGCGCTTTCGGGCGTCAACTCGATCAACTGGGCGCGCATCATGGCGCAGATCGTCTATTACTTCACGACCGCGCTTTCGCTCGGCGCGCCCGACCGAAAAATCTCCTTCACCGTGCCCACCGGCAATTTCGGCGATATTTTCGCGGGCTATGTCGCAAGGCAGATGGGCCTGCCGATCGACAAGCTGGTCGTTGCCACCAATGAGAACGATATTCTCGCCCGGGCGCTCAAGACCGGCCGCTACGAGATGCGCGACGTCAAGGCGACGACCTCGCCCTCGATGGACATCCAGATTTCCTCCAATTTCGAACGGCTGCTGTTCGAGGCCAACGACCGCGACGCCTCCAAGGTACGCGCCGCCATGGCGAGCCTGAAACAGTCCGGCGCCTTCGAGATCGAGGAGAAGGCGCTGAAAGCCATCCGCAAGCTGTTTCGCGCCGGCCGAGCCTCGGAGAAGGACGTGGCGCGCACCATCGCCTCGACGCTGGAGGCAACAGGTTACCTGCTCGATCCGCACAGCGCCATCGGCGTCTTCGTGGCCGGCCGCAACGAGAAGCCGGGCGCGCCGATGGTGACGCTCGCAACCGCCCATCCGGCCAAATTCCCCGACGCGGTAAAATCGGCCAGCGGTATTGACCCGGCGCTTCCAACGTGGCTTGCTGACCTGATGGACAAGGAGGAGCGTTTCGATATTCTGGAGGCAGACCTCAAGGCCGTCGAAAGCTTTATCGACGCGCGCGCCCGCATCCGGACATAGGACGCAGAAAGACGTATGATGAAAGTAGAGTGCACCCGGCTCCAATCCGGGTTGACGGTCGTCACCGAGAACATGCCGCATCTGGAAAGCGTGGCTCTCGGGGTCTGGATCAAGTCCGGCTCGCGCGACGAAACGAAGAACGAGCACGGGATTGCCCATCTGCTCGAACATATGGCGTTCAAGGGCACGGCACGACGCACCGCGCGCGATATCGCCGAGCAGATCGAGAATGTCGGCGGCGAGGTGAATGCCGCGACATCGACGGAAACCACCTCCTATTATGCCCGCATCCTCCAGGACGATGTTCCGCTGGCGGTCGATATCCTGGCCGATATCCTGACGGAATCCTCCTTCGACGAGGACGAACTGCAGCGGGAAAAACACGTCATCCTGCAGGAAATCGGCGCCGCCGACGACACGCCGGACGATGTGGTCTTCGACAAATTCGCGGAAACCGCCTTTGCCGACCAGCCTGTGGGGCGCCCGATCCTCGGCACGCCGGAAACCGTTCTCTCCTTCACGCCCGACCAGATCCGCGCCTATCTCGGCCGCAACTATACGACCGACCGCATGTTCGTCGTCGGTGCCGGTGCGCTCGATCATGACCGCTTCGTGCGCCAGGTCGAGGAGCGTTTCGCGAGCCTGCCGCAAAAGCCGGCGGAATCCCCGATCGCGGAAGCCGCCCGCTATATCGGCGGCGAGGTGCGCGAGGACCGCGACCTGATGGATGCGCAGGTGCTGCTCGGCTTCGAGGGCAAGGCCTATCATGCCCGCGATTTCTACTGTTCGCAGATTCTCGCCAATATTCTCGGCGGCGGCATGTCCTCGCGGCTGTTCCAGGAGGTGCGCGAGCATCGCGGCCTCTGTTATTCGGTCTATGCCTTCCATTGGGGCTTTTCCGATACCGGCATTTTCGGCGTGCATGCGGCGACCGGCGGGGAGAACCTGCCGCAACTGATGCCCGTCATCATCGAGGAACTGCGCAAGTCGTCGATGAATATCGAGCAGCAGGAAATCGACCGGGCCCGCGCCCAGATCCGCGCGCAATTGCTGATGGGCCAGGAAAGCCCTGCCGCCCGCGCCGGCCAGATCGCCCGGCAGATGATGCTCTACGGCCGCCCGATCCCCAACGAAGAACTGATGGAGCGCCTGTCCGGTATCACCGTCGAGCGCCTGACCGACCTTGCCGGCCGGCTGTTCTTCGACACGGTGCCGACGCTTTCCGCCATCGGCCCCTTGGAGAAACTGGCGCCGATCAACGACATATTGAGCGGACTGACGAGCGCCAACGCGACCCGCAAGGCCGCCGGCATGTGATCCGGTCTCCTTTGCGCGCGCTCGGCCTTCTCCCTGAGGGCAGAGCCCCATCGGAGACGACGATTGCAGCGAACGGGAAAAGAACGATCCCCCCTCTTGGGGGAAATGTCACGGAATGGCGGAGGGGGCTGAGCCGCAGGGCGCTCGCTCCGTCGAAACAATGCGCGGAGGCTTGCATGACACGATCGGTCTTTCGGTTTCTGTCAAGGCAGCCGGAGCCGGTCGAGATTGCCAGTGCGACGCACTTGCTGCGCCTGCCGAAAATGAGCGACTACCGGCAGTGGTACGCGCTGCGCAGCGAAAGCCGCGCCTTCCTCGAGCCCTGGGAGCCGGTCTGGCGTGCCGAGGACATGACCGAGAGCGCCTTTCGTACCCGCGTGGTGCGCAACGAGCAGGAATTTTCCTCCGGCCAGGCCGTTCCCCTGTTCATTCTCTCGCGCAATGACAACCAGCTGCTCGGCGGGCTGACGATCGGCTATATCCGGCGCGGCGCCTCCCAATGCTGCATGATCGGATACTGGATGGGCGAGCGTTTTGCCGGCAAGGGCCATATGGCCGAGGCCGTCAAGCTCGTTGTTCCCTATATCTTTTCGAGCCTTCAGTTGCACCGTATCGAAGCAGCCTGTATTCCCGGGAACCACAGAAGCATCCGGCTCCTTGAAAAGGCCGGGTTTCAACGCGAAGGCTATTTGCGGAAATATCTGAAAATCAATGGAGAATGGCAGGATCACCTGATGTTCTCCCTGCTTCCGCAAGACAGCTTTCCAACGAAGAATTCGAGCGACTGATGTATTTGAATCGCCTGCCGTTTCGCCTGCCCGTTCAAAGGCTCCTGGTGCTCTTCTGCGCCGTGACGGCGATGATCGGCTTTCTGGGCGGCGGCACGGCGATGGCGACGGAGCCGGTCAAGATTTCCCGGGAGGACACCGCGCTCGACCTGACGGCGACGACGGAGATCTATACCGGGCGCGGCGAGGCGTTCCAGGTGTCGACGGCGCCCGGCACCGACGGCATCGTCCGGCGCATCGAAGTGCGCTCCAGCACCGAGAACCACCAGGGCGACTGGGCGGTGTTCGCGCTCGCCAATGTCTCGGAAGAACAGCTCGATCGCGTCATCGTCGCGCCGCATTTCCGGCTGGTGAATTCAAAACTGTTCTGGCCGGATCTCGGCTCGCAGCGTATCCTGTCGATCACGCCATCGGAAGGCTTTGCGCTCGACAGGCAGCCGAGCGACGAGGCCGACGTCTTCCGCATCACGCTCAACCCCGGCTCCGTCATCACCTTCGTGGCCGAACTGGCGGGGCCGGACCTGCCGCAGATCTATCTCTGGCAACCGGACGCCTACAAGGACACGGTCAACGCATTCACGCTCTATCGCGGCATCGTGCTTGGCATTGCCGGGCTGCTGGCGGTGTTCCTCACCATCCTCTTCGTCGTCAAGGGCACGTCGATGCTGCCGGCGACGGCGGCGCTCGCCTGGGCGGTGCTTGCCTATATCTGCGTCGATTTCGGCTTCCTGTCGAAGCTGATCTCGATCACCGCCGGCGACGAGCGCATATGGCGGGCGGGAACGGAAGTCTTCCTGGCCGCAGGGCTGGTGGTCTTCCTCTTCACCTACCTCAACCTCAACCGCTGGCACCAGCATCTTTCCTATGCGACGCTCGCCTGGATTCTCGGGCTCGGACTGCTGTTCGGCGTCGCCATCTACGACCCGGCGATCGCCTCGGGCATTGCGCGCCTGTCCTTTGCGCTGACGGGAACGGCCGGCATCGTGCTCATCGCCTATCTCGGCTTCAAGAGCTATGATCGGGCGATCCTGCTCGTGCCCGCCTGGCTGCTGATCCTCGTCTGGCTGTTCGGGGCCTGGCTGACCGTGACCGGGCAGTTGGCCAACGACATCGTCCAGCCGGCGCTCGGCGGCGGTCTGGTGCTGATCGTGCTCCTGATCGGCTTCACGGTGATGCAGCACGCCTTTGCCGGCGGCGCCTATAGCCAGGGCCTGTTTTCCGACCTCGAGCGCCAGTCGCTGGCCCTGACGGGTGCCGGCGATACGGTCTGGGACTGGGACGTGGCGCGCGACCGTGTGGTGACCATTCCCGATATTTCCGCGCAGCTCGGCCTTTCGCCCGGCACCATGCACGGCCCGGCGCGCAACTGGCTGCCGCGCCTGCATCCGGACGACCGAGACCGTTTTCGCGCGACGCTCGACGTGCTTTTGGAGCACCGCAAGGGCCGCCTCAACCACGAATTCCGCGTCCGCGCCGAGGATGGCCATTATCACTGGCTGTCGATCCGCGCCCGGCCGGTTCTTGGCGCTAATGGCGAAATCATCCGCTGCGTCGGCACCATCAGCGACATTACCGAGCAGAAGAACTCGATCGACCGGCTGTTGCACAATGCGCTCAACGACAACCTCACCGGCCTTCCCAACCGGCAGATCTTCCTCGACCGGCTGCAATCCATTCTGTCGCTGGCGCCGGGTGCCAGCGCCGTTCGCCCCACCGTCATCACCGTCGATATCGATCGCTACAAGCAAGTGAACGAGGCACTGGGCATCGCCGCCGGCGACAATATCCTGATCGCGCTGACGAGGCGCCTGCGGCGGCTCTTAAAACCGCAGGACACGCTCGCCCGTCTCGGCGGCGACGAATTCGGCCTGATCCTGATGTCGGAGCGCGATCCCGCCAAGGTCGCTGATTTCGCCGACGCAGTCTCCAAGGCGATCATGGTGCCGCTCAATTTCGGCAACAAGGAAATCAACCTGACCGCCTCGATCGGGCTTGTCTCCTGGGTCGACCAGCAGGAAAACGCCGCCGGGCTGCTCGACGATGCCGAGCTGGCGATGTTCCGCGCCAAGAAGGCCGGCGGCAACCGGGTGGAACCGTTCCGACCCGCCTTCCGCGCCTCCGGCACCGACCGGCTGCAGCTGGAAAACGACCTGCGCCGCGCCATCGAGCGAAAGGAACTGAGCCTCGTCTACCAGCCGATCGTGCGGCTTGCCGATGCCGAGATCGCCGGTTTCGAGGCGCTGATGCGCTGGGAGCACCCGAAGCGCGGCAGCATTTCGCCGACCGAATTCATTCCCATTGCCGAAGGCTCGGACCTGATCAACCAGCTCGGCATGTTCGCCTTCGAAAGGGCGACCAGCGATCTTGTGGAATGGCAGATCCAGACCGGCGAACTGCCGATCTTCGTTTCCGTCAACCTGTCGAGCGCGCAATTGCTCAACAATGACCTCTATGACGATGTTCGGGCGGTGCTCAACAAGAACCGCTGCGACGCGCACAAGGTCAAGGTGGAACTGACCGAATCGGTGGTGATGGAAAATCCGGAACAGGCGCGGCTGGTGCTGCAGAAGCTGAAGGATGCAGGCCTCAAGCTGGCGCTGGACGATTTCGGCACCGGCCATTCCTCGCTCGCCTATCTCACCCGCTTCCCCTTCGACACGATCAAGATCGACAAGGCGCTGGTTAAGGATCCGAGCGACAAGCGCGCGATCCTGCTGCGCTCGGTGATCACCATGGCACGCGACCTGGAGATGCAAGTGGTGGCCGAGGGCATCGAATCCGAGGAGGACGCCATCCAGCTTTCGCAAATGGGCTGCGACTTCGGCCAGAGCTTCCTCTTCGGCCCGCCGATCGGCTCGGAATCCATCCAGCGGCTGCTGAAGGAGCGCTTTCCACTGATGAAAAGGGCTTAGGTTATGTGGCCCGATGATATCATATAAACCGATATTTATTGATCCCGCGTTTGAATGCAGCCGTTCGGATATGGTCGATTTGGTGTGGAAGAAGGGTAGGCTCGATGCCTATTTTCTTGTCCCGGACGATGCCCACCGCCTGCGAGTGAGCTTTGACCAAACGGAAACATTTCGCGTGATGGACGAGATGCCGTTGAGTACGGAGGAGCCGCATTTTGACGATGAAGGGCTTATATCGGACCATTTTTCGTACACGGTTGAAAATACCGCTTTTTGGAACATGCAATCGGAAGCTTTCATAGCGTGCAAGCCAAGGATGAAGCACTACCGCTTCATAACAGGCCGGACATGCCTGGACGTCCTGTCCGATCACGAGCCATTATTCAAAATGGTGGCTATTGAGTCTCCGTAGACTTGCCAACTATCATCCATTCCCTCCCCGCCTTATCAACCCGTTGACGAACTCCAGTTTCCGGATCACCGGAGGTGGCAGGACGAAGGGGTAGCTGTCGCGCTGGCCCATCGAGCGTTGGACGGCGTTGAGCGCGACGCTGAGCGGCACCCAGGCATCCACGAGCATCTGGGCATTGTCGGCGCGATAGGGATCGACATCGATCTCCACCGCCATCTCGTGGTGATGGCGCGGATCGGTGGACAGGCCGAAGGACCGGGCTGTGTCGAGCGTATCGACGATATGTGAGAAATGGGCCCAGCATTCGGCAAAATCCTCCGAAGGGTGGCTGCTGGCATAGACGCTGATATAGTTTTCCTGCCAGCCGGGTGGCGGCCCCTGCTGGTAATTGCGCTGCAGCGCTTCGTTGTAATCGGCTCTTTCATCGCCGAACAGCGCGCGCGCCGCGTTCAACGTCTCGTCGTCGCGCACGAGCTGGCTCCAATAGAAGTGGCCGATCTCGTGGCGGAAATGGCCAAGCAGGGTGCGGTAGGGCTCGTTCATCGACACGCGCACGCTTTCGCGTGTCGCATCATTGGCCTCGGCGGCACGCAGGCTGATCAGCCCGTCCTGATGGCCGGTCATGGCTGGCACGAGATTGCCGTTGGCATCGACCTCGTCGGCCAGAAAATCGAAGACCAGCCCGCCTTGCGGATCGACGTCGCGGCCCGGTCGCGGCAGGTTCCAGCGCAGCAGCGAGTAGAACAGGTGCCGCTGCGCCTGGCCGATCTTCTGCCAGCGCGACAAGCCCTCGGGATCGGTGACCGGCACGATCCGGTTATGGCGGCAGGCCTGGCAATAGGGATGATCGTCATCAGACGAGACCAGCCAGTTGCAGACATCGGTCAGTGCATTGGCACAGAAGCGTACAGTGGTCTTCGGGTCGGAGACGAGCGCCCAGAGATCCCCGCCAGCCGGAGCGAGTGCTTCCATTGCCATGGTCTTAGGCAGGAAGCCGAGCAGCGATCCGCAATTGACGCAGTTGCGATTGTCGAAATGAATGCGATTGCCGCAATGGGCGCACGAATAAAGCTTCATGAAATTCTCGCCTGATGATTCCGCCGAGCGGCTGCATGAAAATACAAGCTGGACCGGCGCGACAGAAAAATGCCCGCCGGCACAAGGCACAGCGGGCATCGGCGCTAGTATCTTCCATCCAGTTGAACCCGTCAGGACAGTCGATCTGCGCACGCTTTAGCCACGACCGGCGTCTTGCCGGCGCGGCAAGCCGGATTAAAGCCGATCGACGGCGCCCTTTACGGCATCCTTGGCATCGCCGGTGGCCTTCTGCACCTTGCCCTTGACTTCCTGGCCCTTGCCTTCGGCCTGCAGTCTCTCATTGTCGGTGGCTGAGCCTGCAGCCTGCTTGGCCTTGCCGGCCATCTGGTTGGCGACGCCGGAAATCTTGTCGGAAGTGCTACCCATTTCGGTCTCCTAGAAAGGTGGTAGACATGGTAAACTGTTCATGTCCTTGCCACCGGAAAACGGCGGGCAGTTCAAATTGTTCCGTTGAAAAGAAAGGGTCGTCGCGGAATTTAACCGGTCAGGCGTGGCCGGCATCGACGGACAGCATGGCGGGCGCAACGCCCATCAATGCGAGCGCGCGATCATATTTATCGCCGAGACCGCGGTCGAAGATCAGCTCTTCGTTTGCCGGGCAGTTCAGCCAGCCATTGCTGGCGATTTCGCTCTCGAGCTGCCCTGCCCCCCAGCCGGCGTAGCCGAGCATCATCATCGCCTTTTCCGGCCCCTCGCCGCGCGAAATGGCGCGCACGATGTCAAGCGTCGCCGTCAGGCAGATATCGTCGCTGACCGGTATGCTGGATTCGCTTAGATAGTCGTCGGAATGGAGAACGAAGCCGCGACCGGTCTCGACCGGGCCGCCGGTCTGGATCTGGAAATCGCGGGTCACACCCGGCAGCCGGATCGCCTGAGCCTGGTCGATGATCTGCAGATGCAGCAGCACATCCGGGAAGGTGAGTTGCTGGGGGCGATTGAGCACGAAGCCCATGGCGCCATCCTGCGAATGGGCGCAGACGAAGATCACAGTGCGGGCAAAATTGCTGTCGAACATGCCCGGCATGGCGATCAGGAACTGGCCGTCGAGCACGCCGCGTTCACGTTTCTTCTGGAAATCTGCCATCATGGTCTTAGCCTATCAATTCGGGGTCAAATGAAAAGCGTTGCCACATCGCCGCCTTGACCGGCAAACCCCGCCGGCCTCGCCTGCCGCCGCCATCAAGCAAAAATGATCTTGAGGTGAAGGCAGGCGCCTTTCAAACATGCCGCGAAACCGCTAAGCCTCTGCGCCATGAAAACTCGTCGTCCTGTAAAGAATGTGACGCATTTGGCAGCGCTGGCAAGCCTTGCTGCATATTTTTTTATCATGCCCGGTGCCGAGGCCGCCCAGAGCGAATGGCTGCGTTCGGAAGGCGGCGATGTCCGGATCGTTGCCGACAGCGCCGGAGACGATGGAACGATCCCCGCCATTCTCGACATCAGGCTGAAGCCGGGCTGGAAAACCTATTGGCTGGAACCGGGCGCCAGCGGTATTACCCCGCAGGTGACGGTGGATGCGGGGGCCGGCATTTCGCTTTCAGGCCTGCGCTTTCCACCACCCCGGACATTCGACGACGGCGTGGTGCGCTATACGGGCTACGACCAATCCGTGGCCTTCCCTCTGGCTTTGAAACGCGAGAAACCGGGCGACCTCATGCTTGAGGCATCGGTCTTTCTCGGCATCTGCAAGGATATCTGCATTCCGGTCCAGGGCAAGCTGACACTGGCCTTGCCGCAGAACGGCGTGGAGAACCCGCTAGATGGGGCGAGGATAAAGGCCGCCATCGCCGCCCTGCCGGAAAAGCCGTCCGACGACTTCAAGCTGGCGTCCGCCTCTTTCGATCCCGCAGCGAAGCGCCTGCGCGTCGCGCTTACCGTGCCTGCGAATGCCGGCGGAGCGACGCCGGACCTGTTCCTTGCCGGTCCGCCCGGCTATGGTTTCGGCAAGCCGGAAAAGATCACCAATGTCGATGGCCAGGTGACGGCCGAGGTGCCGGTGCGCGTCTCGTCCAAGGGCGGCGCCTTGAAGAGCGGTGCGGTGCTTCTTCTGGCCCGTATAGGCGGGCGCAGCATGGAAACCCCGCTTGCCTTTGACTGAGGCAAAACTATATTCCCATCAGTCCCGGCAGAGCCTTGCGCTGCCGCCTTCCCGAAAATCAGGGCTAAAAGCCCGTGGCCAGAAGCCCAAGGAGAGAACCCCGTGACCATTTCCGTCGGAGACAAGCTGCCTGCCGCGACCTTCAAGGAAAAGACCGCCGACGGCCCGGTCGAAATCACCACCGAACAGCTGTTTTCGGGCAAGAAGGTCGTTCTCTTCGCCGTTCCCGGCGCCTTCACGCCGACCTGTTCGCTCAACCACCTGCCGGGCTACCTTGAAAACCGCGATGCCATCCTTGCGCGCGGCATCGACGATATCGCCGTGGTCGCCGTCAACGACCTGCATGTGATGGGTGCCTGGGCGACCGCATCCGGTGGCATGGGCAAGATCCATTTCCTGTCGGACTGGAACGCCGCCTTCACCAAGGCACTCGGCATGGACATCGACCTATCCGCCGGCACGCTTGGCCTGCGCTCGAAGCGCTATTCGATGCTGGTCGAGGACGGCGTGGTGAAAAGCCTCAATGTCGAGGAAAGCCCGGGACAGGCGACCGTTTCAGGCGCCGCCGCCATGCTGGAGCAGATCTAAACCCGTGACTGGATAGGCTCAAGCGAGATGAAGCAGAACCTGGCACTGATCGCGCTTGTCGTTCGCGACTATGACGAAGCGATCGCCTTCTATGTCGGAAAGCTCGGCTTCGTCCTTGTCGAAGACAGCTACCAGCCGGAACAGGACAAGCGCTGGGTTGTCGTCAGGCCTCCGGGAGAGCCCGGCGGCACCGGCATTCTCCTGGCGCGCGCGTCATCGCCGCTGCAGGAGAATTTCATTGGCAACCAGGCCGGTGGCCGGGTCTTCCTGTTCCTGCAGACCGATGATTTCTGGCGGGACCATGCGGTAATGGTAGACGCGGGCATCCATTTCGTCCGCGAACCGAAGCAGGCGGATTACGGCACAGTTGCGGTATTCGAGGACCTCTACGGCAATCTCTGGGATCTCGTTCAGTTCAGCGACAGCCGCTGAGAACGGAGCCGGCTGCGGCGGCGCGGCTTACCGCTTCTTCTTGAAGGGCTCCATGCCTTTGCGTGCCAGTTCGTCGGCCCGCTCGTTCTCCGGATGGCCGGCATGGCCCTTGACCCAGTGCCAGGTGACCTTGTGGCGCTGGTTGGCGAGATCAAGCGCCTGCCAGAGTTCGCCGTTCTTCACCGGCTTCTTGTCTGCCGTCTTCCAGCCGTTCCGCTTCCAGCCATGGATCCACTTGCCGATGCCGTCCATGACATATTTCGAATCGGTGTGCAGATCGACCTCGCAAGCGCTCTTGAGGCTGTCGAGCGCCGTGATCGCCGCCAGAAGCTCCATGCGATTGTTGGTCGTGTCCGGCTCGCCGCCGCAAAGGTCCTTCTCGATGTCGCCGTAGCGCAGCACCGCGCCCCAGCCGCCCGGGCCCGGATTTCCAGAGCAGGCGCCGTCCGTGTAGATATCGACGTGTTTCATGCGGGCAGTGTCTCTTCAGTCAGGCCATATTCGGCGGCGGTTGCGACGGAACGGTGGAATTGCAGTTTCTTCAGATATTCGAGCGGGTCCTTCTTCACCACCAGCGCCCCTTCCGGCGTCATCAGCCAGTCATAGAGCCTCGTCAGGAAGAAGCGCAGCGCCGATCCGCGGGCCAGCAGCGGCAGCGCCTTTACCTCCCCCGCCGTCAGCGGGCGCAGGCTCTGATAGCCTTCGAGGAGCGCCATGCTCTTGGTGACGTTGAAGGCGCCGTCCTTCTCGAAGCACCAGGCATTGAGGCAGATGGAGACATCATAGGCGAGCAGGTCGTTGCAGGCGAAATAGAAGTCGATCAGGCCCGAAAGCCCATCGCCGAGGAAAAACACATTGTCGGGAAAGAGATCGGCGTGGATGACGCCTTCCGGCAGGTTTTTCGGCCAGTTCGCCTCGAGGAGATCGAGTTCGCCGGCGATTTCGTCTTTGAGACCCGGCTGGACCTCGTCGGCTCGCTCGCGCGAATTGTTCCACAGCGGCCGCCAGCCCGTGACAGAGAGCGCATTGGGGCGGCGGATGGCAAAGTCGCCGCCTGCCAGATGCATCGCCGCCAGCGCGCGGCCGACCTCGCGGCAGTGATGAGCCTCCGGCTTCCTCAGCCACATGCCTTCGAGGAAGGAAATGACGGCAGCTGGCCGGCCGGACAATTGGCCGAGCAGCTCGCCATCGGCGCGCGGCAGGGGCAGCGGGCAGGAAAGCCCCTTTTCGGCGAGATGATGCATCAGCCCCAGGAAGAACGGCAGGTCGTCGCGCTCCACCCGCTTTTCATAGAGCGTCAGGATATAGGAGCCCTTGGTGGTATGGAGCAGGAAATTGGTATTTTCGACGCCCTCGGCAATGCCCTTGTAGGAGGTGAGCGTGCCGACGTCATAGGCCGCCAGGAACCGGGCAAGGTCGTCTTCCGTGATGTCGGTGTAAACTGCCACGTCTGTTTCTCTAGGTTCGCATTGATGGAGGGTCTTTGGATCCTCGGGTCAAGCCCGAGGATGACGGAGGCGGGAGGTTCGAGATCAGGATATTATATAGCTGATAGTATGCGACGGCCTCCAAGGTCGTCATCCTCGGGCTTGACCCGAGGATCCATGCCGCCAGCACCCCAATCTCTAGTCTCCCTTAACGAAGGCCATGTCCGACGTCGTCAGCGGCACGTGGCGGAGTTCGCGGTTGACTAGGAAATTTTCGGTTTCCTCGACCGTGTCGGCCAGCTCGACCACGGCGCCGTAACGCACTCGAAACGCCTCTATGATCTCGTTGACGATGACCTCCGGCGCGGATGCCCCGGCAGACAGGCCCACCGTAGAGACATCGGCGAAATCATCCCAGTCGATTTCCGAGGCGCGTTGGACAAGCACCGATTTTTTCGCACCGGCGCGTAAGGCAACCTCTACCAGCCGCTTGGAATTGGACGAATTCGGCGCACCGACGATAATGAAATGATCGCAGCCGGGTGCCGCCTGCTTGACCGCTTCCTGGCGGTTGGTGGTGGCATAGCAGATCGAGTCGGCGGCAGGCGCCGTCAGGTTCGGGAAGCGTTCGTGCAGGCGTTTGATGACGCCGGCCGTGTCATCGACGGACAGCGTCGTCTGGGTGACGAAACCGAGATTGTCCGGGTCCGGCGGCATATAGATATCCGCGTCTTCCACCGTTTCGACCAGCGAGACCGCGCCTTCGGGCAATTGCCCCATCGTGCCGATGACCTCGGGATGGCCGGCATGGCCGATCAGCACCACATGACGACCGAGGCGCTGGTGGCGCATGGCCTGCTTGTGAACCTTGGAGACCAGCGGGCATGTGGCGTCGAGATAGAAGAGATTGCGGCTGTCGGCATCGGCCGGAACGGATTTCGGCACGCCATGGGCGGAAAAGACCACAGGCTGCTTGCGGTGCTCTGCCGGGATTTCATCCAGTTCTTCGACGAAGATCGCGCCCTTGGCCTCGAGCCCCTCGACCACGTAGCGATTATGGACGATCTCGTGGCGGACATAGACCGGGGCGCCGAATTCCTTCAGCGCCAGCACGACGATCTGGATCGCCCGATCGACGCCGGCGCAGAAGCCGCGCGGGCCGCACAGGCGGATGGTGATCGGGGACTTTTCGCTGAAAGAGATGGTCATTTGTCAGGATGCCAGAAACAGGAACAGGAGCGCCAGGAGTGCCGGCCCGCCCTGCACCACAAGAATGCGCGGGCTGACAGACCACGCGCCATATATAGCGGCAACGACCACGCACACAAGGAAGAAGAGCTTCAACTGGACGCCAAGGTCAGGCGGAGAAGCGATGAGCGACCAGAAAAGCCCGGCGGAGAGGAAGCCATTATAGAGCCCCTGATTGCCGGCCAGCACCTTCGTCGCATCGGCCTGTTGCTGCGACATGCGAAAGACCCGGCGCCCCAGCGGCCCCGTCCATAAAAACATTTCAAGCACGAGGAAGCCGAGATGCAGCAGCGCGGTCAGGGCGATCAGGATATTTGCGGTAAGAGCCATTCGAACGTTTCCCCCAGTTGATCGCCGAAACCTATGTCCTGCGCCGCAGGATGAACATTCCGCCCACGCCGACCAGGGCCGCGGCCAGGCCGTACCAGGTCACCGCATATTGAAGATGGTTGTTGGGCAGGTCGAACTGGGTGACGCCGCCGATCGGCAGTCCGCCGGGATTGGGCGTCGCGTCCGCATCCATGAAGAAAGGCACGAGCTGGTCAGGATCGAGACCGGCGCTTTGCGCCATGACGTCGAGATCCTTCCAGTAGAAGATGTTCTTGGCGACATCATTGTCCGGCACGACCCAGGAGGGCTTTTCGGCAAGTTTTGCCCGGGCAAGACCGGTTACCACCTGCTCGCCGGTCAATTGCCCCTGTTTGCGCATTTCCGGTTCCTTGCGCTCGAAGGGCACGAAACCGCGATTGACGAGAAGGAAGCGCCCATCAGCCAGCTGCAGCGGCGTATAGACATAGTAGCCGGTGCGGCCCTGGTAGGTTGCGAAGAAATGGCGCTCTTTGTCATTGAGGAAAGTGCCGGTCACGCGCAGGCTGCGGTAGTCGACATCCTCGCCGGCACCCGCCATGGCCTCGACCGCCGCCAGTTCGGCCGGCGGCGCGGTGCGGCGCTCCGAGATCGAAGCGAGCAGGCTTTCCTTCCAGTGCAGCCGCTGCACCTGCCAGGTGCCGAGCGCCAGGAGCACGGCCAGGGCCACCAGAAAAACCACGATGCTGGCGATCCGGCCTATCATGCGGCCTCCCCTTCCTGTCGGCATGGTCTCAACCACGGTCGATCTCGCCCGGCCGCGCCGCGTGGCGGAATTGAAGATTGATCAGGATGCCCTTGAGCATGCGCATGAGCGCGAGGCTGAAGACCGTGGCGAGCGGCGCCCACAGGAGGAAATGCAGCCAGAGCGGCGGATTGAGAGTAACCTCCATCCATAGCGCCGCGCCGACGACGACGAAGCCGACGATCAGGATGACGAAGACCACCGGTCCATCGCCGGAATCGGCAAAGGAGAAATCCAGTCCGCAATTGGCGCAGGCCGGCCGGACCGCGAGAAAGCCGTCAAACAGCTTCCCCTCACCGCAGCGCGGGCAAAGCCCCTTCACTCCAGCCTTCACCGGTTCGACCGGCGGAAAATGGGCGCTGTCTTCGTTCATGCCTGCTTCCGCTCCTGTTGTGATCCGGTGCCGTGACGCATCTGTACACCGGCCAGATATCGGGGGGGCGTCCCACACGGGCGCTCCCGCCGACGAAAAAGGCGGGCGTCGATGCGCCCGCCTTTTCTATTTCAATGGCCTTGACCGATCAACCGTGAGCGATCGGTGCGCCCCAGCTGCCCCAGATATAGATCGAGAAGAACAGGAACAGCCAGACCACATCGACGAAGTGCCAGTACCAAGCAGCGGCTTCGAAGCCGAAATGCTGTTTCGGCGTAAAATCGCCCTTCAGGGCCCGCAGCAGGCAGACCAAAAGGAAGATGGTGCCGACCAGCACGTGGAAGCCATGGAAGCCGGTCGCCATGAAGAAGGTGGCACCATAGATGGAATCCTTGAAGGCAAAGGGCGCATGGATATATTCATAGGCCTGCACGAAGGAGAACAGCATGCCGAGCAGGACGGTCAGCGTCAGGCCGTTGATCAGGCCCTTGCGGTCGTTATGCAGCAATGCGTGATGCGCCCAGGTGACCGTGGTGCCGGACAGGAGCAGGATGACGGTGTTATAAAGCGGCAGGTGCCAGGGATCGAGAACCTCGATGCCGACCGGCGGCCATTGCCCACCCGTAAAGGTGTTGCGCGCTGCCTGGATGGCCTCGCCCGGAAACAGGCTGGCATCGAAATAGACCCAGAACCAGGCGACAAAGAACATCACCTCGGAGGCGATGAACATGATCATGCCGTAGCGCAGATGCAGCGACACGACGCGGGTGTGATGCCCCTCATGCGCTTCCTTGATCGTGTCCGCCCACCAGCCGTACATCGTGTAGAGCACGATCGCGAGGCCGCCGAAGAACAGCCAGGGGTTTGCCCAGTCCATCCCGAACAGGCTGAACGAGCCGCCGGAGAGATAGCGCATATAGCCGATGCCGCCAAAGGCCATGACGAACGCGCCGATCGAGGCCAGAAGCGGCCAGGGGCTGGGGTCGATGATGTGGTAGTCGTGGTTTTTCTGGTGCGCATCGGCCATGGCAAATATCCCCGATAAGTCTTTCCTGTCGTCGCCTCCGGCTTAGCCGAAAACGGTGATCTGTCAAAGTTTACTGTCAGTCCCGGCCGGATCGGCGGTCAAGGCCGCCACCGGCTTGGAGGGTTCGTGGGCGTAGAAGGTATAGGACAAGGTGATGGTGCCGATATTCTTCGTCTCGACCGCCTTGACGATTTCCGGATCGATGAAGAACACCACCGGCATCTCCATTTCTTCGCCCGGCTTGAGCGTCGTCTCGGTAAAGCAGAAGCACTCCACCTTGTTGAAATAGGCACCGGCCGCCATCGGCGTGACGTTGAACACCGCCTGTCCGGTGGTCGGCGTGGATGCAAGGTTCTTCGCCTTGAACGCCACCTGCACCGTCTCGCCGATCTTCAACTCGATATCGCGATCCACCGGCTTGAAATCCCACGGCAGGTCGGAGGCCATATTGGCATCGAAGGTCACCTTGATGGTCTTGTCGAGGATGACCTCGGAGGCCTGCTCGACCCGTTTCGTCGTGCCGTTATAGCCGGTTACCCGGCAAAACATGTCGTAGAGCGGAACGGCCGCATAGGACATGCCGACCATGGCAAAGACGAAGGCGACGCAGGAGGCGACGATGACGCCGTTTGCCCGTTCCTTGCCCTGCACCGGCCTCTTCTGCGTTCCCTGGTTCGTTTCCGTCATGACCGCGCGCTCCTATTGGACCATGCCGTTGCTGAACTTGACCAGCGTGACGACATAGAAGGCGACGACGAGGCCGAACAGCACGACACCGAGCGCGATATTGCGACCGCGACGCGATTTCTTCTGGGCGGGCGTGAGCGTGAGGAGTTCCATCAGACGGCCTTTCCGGCAGCGAGCCACAGGGTGGCAACCAGGTGATCGATCATCAGCGCGGAGAAGATCGCGAAGAGATAAAGGATCGAGAAGGCAAAGAGTTTCTTGGCCGGCAGCATCCTGGCGTCGCCCTCAGGCATGCGGTGGACGCCCAGCGAATACCAGATGAAGATGAGGCCGAGCACGGCTGCGAAGACGCCGTAGACGGTGCTGGCAAAGCCGAGTGCCGTCGGCACCACGCCGATGATGGCGGTCAGGACCGCATAGATGACGATCTGGGTCTTTGTGACCGCCTCGCCGCAGACATTCGGCATCATCGGCACGCCGACGGCGCCATAGTCGCGCATCTTGAACAGGGCCAGCGCCCAGAAATGCGGCGGCGTCCACAGGAAGGTGATGAGGAAGAGGACGATGCTCTCGACCGACACGCCGCCGGTAACGGCGGCCCAGCCGATCATCGGCGGAAAGGCGCCGGCAGCGCCGCCGATGACGATGTTCTGCGGCGTCGAGCGCTTCAGCCAGATCGTATAGATGACGGCGTAGAAGAAGATGGTGAAGGCGAGCAGCCCGGCCGACAGCCAGTTGACGACGACGCCGAGGATGCAGACGGAAAAGGCCGACAGCGTCAGGCCGAAGGCGAGCGCCTCCCCAGGCAGGATCTTGCCCGCCGGGATCGGCCGGCTGGCGGTGCGGGTCATCACCGCGTCGATATCGGCGTCGTACCACATATTGAGGGCACCGGAAGCACCGGCGCCGACGGCGATACAGAGAATGGCGATGAAGCCGATGACGGGATGGATATGGCCGGGCGCCATGACCATGCCGGCAAGCGCCGTGAAGACCACCAGCGACATGACGCGCGGCTTCAGGAGCTCAAAGAAATCGCGCGCAGTGGCCTCCGAAAGGCGAACCGCGCCTTCGCTGCCGATTGCTTCGTGATTGTCGATGACCGTCATATCGTGTCCACTCTATCATCCGAAAGGGGCGGCCTGCGGCCTCCCTCTCACTCGTCATCCTCGGGCTTGACCCGAGGATCCATGCCACATCCTCGGGTCAAGCCCGAGGATGACGGAGGGTGGGGTTGCTGGGCGTGCCCAACGAACCTTCTGCTCCGTGGTATCGCGTACCATTTTTCAGGGAGCCGCCGTTTCCGGCGACCCCAGCCTCAAAGTCTTACTTGATACGCGGCAGCTGTTCCCACTGGTGGAACGGCGGCGGCGACGACAGCTGCCATTCCAGCGTATTGGCACCCTCGCCCCACGGATTGTCGCCGGCGATGCGCTTCTTGGAGAAGGCTTCGAAGACGCCGTAGAGGAAGATCAGCACCGCGAAGGCGGACATATAAGAGCCGTAGGACGACACCATGTTCCAGCCGGCATAGGCATCCGGATAGTCGATATAGCGGCGCGGCATGCCGGCAAGTCCGAGGAAATGCTGCGGGAAGAAGATCAGGTTGACGCCGATGAACATCACCCAGAAATGCAGCTTTCCGATAAACTCGTTGTACATGTAGCCGGTCATCTTCGGGAACCAGTAGTACCAGCCGGCGAAGATCGCGAAGACGGCGCCGAGCGACAGCACGTAGTGGAAATGGGCAACCACGTAATAGGTGTCGTGCAGCGAACGGTCGAGGCCGGCATTGGCAAGCTGGACGCCGGTGACGCCGCCGACGGTGAACAGGAAGATGAAGCCGATCGCCCAGATCATCGGCGTGGTGAAGCGGATCGAACCGCCCCACATCGTCGCGATCCAGGAGAAGATCTTCACGCCCGTCGGAACCGCGATGACCATCGTCGCGAAGACGAAGTAACGCTGCGTGTCGAGCGACATGCCGACCGTGTACATGTGGTGCGCCCAGACGATGAAGCCGACGGCGCCGATCGCCACCATGGCGTAGGCCATGCCGAGATAACCGAAGATCGGCTTTCTCGAGAAGGTGGAAACGATATGGCTGACCATGCCGAAGCCGGGCAGGATGAGGATGTAGACTTCCGGGTGACCGAAGAACCAGAACAGGTGCTGGAACAGGATCGGGTCGCCGCCGCCTTCAGGCGCGAAGAAGGCCGTGCCGAAATTGCGGTCGGTCAGCAGCATGGTGATGCCGCCTGCAAGCACCGGCAGCGAGAGCAGAAGCAGGAAGGCGGTGATCAGCACCGACCAAGCGAACAGCGGCATCTTGTGCATGGTCATGCCGGGAGCGCGCATGTTGAGGATGGTGGTGATGAAGTTGATCGCGCCGAGGATCGACGAGGCGCCGGCGATATGCAGGCCAAGAATGACCATGTCCATCGCTGGCCCGGGCTGTCCCGACGTCGAGAATGGCGGATAGATCGTCCATCCACCTCCCGACCCGTAGCCGCCGGCCGGACCTTCGACGAACATCGAAAGCAGCACGAGCAGGAAGGCCGGGATGATCAGCCAGAAGGAGATATTGTTCATGCGCGGGAACGCCATGTCCGGCGCGCCGATCATGATCGGCACCATCCAGTTGGCAAAACCGCCGATCATGGCAGGCATGACCATGAAGAAGATCATGATCAGCGCATGCGCGGTGGTGAACACGTTGAACATGTGCTTGCCGCCGTCGATGGCAGCATCGCCCTCGAAGCCGTAGACCATCTGCGCCAGACCGTGGAAGATCTGGATGCCGGGCTCCTGGAGT
Organism: Rhizobium sp. Root482; assembly: GCF_001426565.1. GTDB lineage: Bacteria > Pseudomonadota > Alphaproteobacteria > Rhizobiales > Rhizobiaceae > Pararhizobium. The sequence goes on from NZ_LMFA01000012.1 coordinate 481,273, forward strand.
TCGGCGCGCATGAACACCGACAAGGTGCCGCCGATGATGCCCGCGAAGATCGCGAAGATCAGGTAGAGCGTACCGATATCCTTGTGGTTGGTCGACAGGAACCAGCGCTGGAAGAAGGACAAGGGCTTGTGGGCATGATCATGGTCATGCCCGTGATCCTGGGCGTGGTCATGAAGGTGATCGTGTTGAGCGGATGTTCCGGCCATGGGTCAATTCCCCCTAGAATTACTGTGCGGCGTTTTCAGCGACGTCGACGGCCTTCGCCGCGCCGTCGATGGAAGCCATGAGCGCCTTGTTCGCGTCGCCCACATTGGTGGCGGCGGCGGCAAGCCAGGTATCGTATTTCTCCTGGCTGACCACGCGGACGGCGATCGGCATATAGGCATGATCCTTGCCGCAAAGCTCGGAACACTGGCCATAATAGAGGCCTTCACGGTCCGCCTTGAACCAGGTTTCGTTGAGGCGGCCGGGAACGGCGTCGATCTTCACGCCGAAGGCCGGCATGGCGTAGGCATGGATCACGTCGGAAGCGGTGACGAGAAGCCGGACGGTCTTGCCGACCGGGACGACGACTTCGTTGTCGACGGCCAGGAGGCGCGGATAGGCGGCCCTGTCGTCCTTGCCGAGCGCTGCGCGATCCTCGTCCTTCAGGAGAAGGCTATCGAAGGACAGCGGGTTTTCGCCGACTTCATATTCATAGGACCAGTACCACTGGTTGCCGGTCGCCTTCAACGTCAGGTCCGGATTCTGCGGCGGCGTCAGCTGCGCGGTCAGAAGCTGGAAGGACGGAATGGCCAGGAAAAGAAGAACGAGCACCGGACCGAGCGTCCAGACGATCTCGATCGCCGTGTTGTGGCTGGTCTTGGAGGGAACCGGGTTCACCTTCTCGCGGAATTTGACCACGATGTAGACCAGAAGGAAGAGAACGAACAGGGTGATCGGTATGATGAACCAGAGCGTATAATGTTCGAACCAGGTAATTTCTTCCATGATTCCGGTGGCAGCCGGCTGAAAATTGGTCTGCCAAGCAACCGGCTGGTCGGCAAAAGCGCTCGAAGCAAAAAGCAGAGAGGCAATCGACGCCAAAACTGCATAAGCTTTGTTTTTCACAATAATATCTCCCTGGCGTTTGATCTACATCAAACCAAAACGCAGAATCCCTGCGATACTGAAGCGCTTCAAACCACAGTTTGACCGACGCCGCAACATCTGAGCCGCGGAGCCCATGCGGCATTTTTGCGCAAACCGGTCTTTTCACACAGGCCGTCCGTCGCGGCGGGCATTTGCGGCAATTGTCCCGGACCCGATCCCACCGTCCCGTCAGTGCCGAGCTATAGCATATCCGTGGCAGCCGGCGCCATCGTGGATGGCTCGCAACAATGGGGAACGCCCTGTTTGCGGCTGCCGGCACCCGCCAAGAGCCCCATTTCCGCCACACCCGGCTGGAATGTACCCCGGCAGGGCTTTTCATTTGCGCGCCCGCGCTTCAAGAATAGCCGACTGATTCTTACGTTTGAGGTTTACATGGGCCTGCCCCTCCTTTCCCGGCTGCCGTTCGCGGCTCTCGGACTTGCTGCCGCTCTCATGTGTCCCACGGCTTTCGCCCAGCAGCAGACCGGAACGCCACAGCCGGGCGCTCAGCAGCCGGGGACCCCGGGCACGGTGAAATCCAACCACGGCGCCTGGTCGATCGTCTGCGACCAGCCGGCAGGTGCTTCCGGCGAGCAATGCGCGCTGATGCAGAACGTCATCGCCGAGGACCGGCCGGAGGTCGGTCTTTCGGTGGTCGTCTTGAAGACCGCCGACCGCAAGGCAAAGATATTGCGCGTGCTGGCGCCGCTCGGCGTGCTGTTGCCCAACGGGCTCGGCCTCAATGTCGATGGCAAGGATATCGGCCGCGCCTATTTCGTGCGCTGCTTCTCCGACGGCTGCTATGCCGAGGTGGTGCTGGAGGAAGAACTGCTCAAGACCTTCCGCAACGGCGCCACCGCGACCTTCATCGTCTTCCAGTCTCCGGAAGAAGGCATCGGCATCCCCGTCGACCTCAAGGGGTTCGGTCCGGGCTATGACGCGCTGCCGTAATTGGTTTTTCTCTTCTCCCCCGTGGGGAGAAGAGCCGGGCCTAGCGAGGCGATGAGGGGCCTTCGGCAAAGCCGGAGTTAAACGGAGGCTGCCTCCCCTCATCCGACGCTTTGCGCCACCTTCTCCCCGCTGGGGAGAAGAGGAAGCAGACGGCTCCCTGCATGTCAGCCGGAACGAGGAGAGTGAGTGACGTTCTCCGCCATAGGCTTATATCTCCGCTTGCCCCTACCTGCACCTGACCCTACATAAGCACCACATTCCCCAGCGTCCGGAGCCGTCGCCATGAACACCGATCTCCTCACATTGTTCGATAGCGACGAGGCCGCCGTGCGTGACGTGCTGGCGCAGTCCCTCTCAGGCGCCGACGACGGCGAGTTGTTCATCGAGCATAGCCAGTCGGAATCGCTGTCCTTTGACAATGGCCGCCTGAAGGGCGGCAGCTTCAACACCGACCAGGGGTTCGGCCTGCGCGCCGTTGCCGGCGAAGCGGTCGGTTATGCCCATGCCGGCGATCTTTCGCTTTCCGCCCTGAAGCGCGCCGCCGATGCCGTTGGCGCCGTTACCCGCGGCTTTTCCGGAACCTATGCGGCGGCGCCGCAGCGCACCAACCGCAAGCTCTATGGCGACGAGAACCCGATCGGCGAGCCGAGTTTCGAGGCAAAGGTCTCGCTGCTGCAGGAGATCGACGCCTATCTGCGCGGCAAGGATGCAAAGGTGCGCCAGGTCTCCGCCTCGATCGCCGCCAGCTGGCAGGTTGTGGACATCCTGCGCGCCGATGGCGAGCGCATGCACGATATCCGGCCGATGACGCGGCTGAACATCTCCGTCGTCGTCGGCGAGGGCGACCGGCAGGAATCCGGCTCCTACGGCGTCGGCGGCCGGCGCGGCTTCGGTGATTTCATCGCCATTGACAATTGGCAAGGCGGTGCCGACGAGGCGCTGCGCCAGGCACTCGTCAATCTCGAAGCCATCGACGCGCCGGCCGGCACCATGGATGTGGTGCTTTCCTCCGGCTGGCCCGGCGTGATGCTGCACGAGGCGGTGGGGCATGGGCTCGAGGGCGATTTCAACCGCAAGAAGACCTCCGCCTTCGCAGGCCTGCTCGGACAGCAAGTCGCCGCCAAGGGCGTCACGGTCGTCGATGACGGCACGATCGAATCGCGGCGCGGATCGCTGACCATCGACGACGAGGGCACGCCGTCTGCCTATAATGTGCTGATCGACGACGGCAAGCTGGTCGGCTACATGCAGGACCGCCAGAACGCCCGGCTGATGGGCATGACGGCAACCGGCAATGGCAGGCGCCAATCCTATGCGCATGTGCCGATGCCGCGCATGACCAATACCTATATGCTGGCCGGAACCCGGACGCCGGACGAGATCATCGCCTCGGTGAAGAAAGGTATCTATGCCGTTTCATTTGGCGGCGGCCAGGTGGATATCACCTCCGGCAAATTCGTCTTCGGCTGCACGGAAGCCTATCTGATCGAAAACGGCAAGATCGGCGCGCCGGTCAAGGGCGCCATGCTGATCGGCAACGGCCCCGACGCGATGCAACGCATCACCATGATCGGCAACGACATGAAGCTCGACACCGGCATGGGCAATTGCGGCAAGGGCGGCCAGTGGGTGCCGGTCGGCGTCGGCCAGCCGCATCTACGCATGAACGACATGACGGTCGGCGGCACCCAGGCCTGACCCATCCGTAAGGCTCGGCGCAATGCCGGCGCGCAAGCCATGAAGGGCTGCGCCGGCTTGCCCGCCTGACAGATCAGGCCGGGCAAGCCCATTACCATTCCGCACTCTGTTGCGCGGTTGCCGCCCTGCCCTTGCGAGCGGCTTCATGCGCGGGTCTCGACCTTTTCCCCTCGCCTTGCCCGATCTCCTCCTCTCAAAAGCGTCGCCGTGCCTCCGGCAGGAGCAACGGAACAAAGATGCCTGATCGGCGTTTCCGCATCAGATCGCATAACTGCTTGAAAACGCGGTCGGTTAAACGCAAGGAGAGAGATTATGGGACGTGGAATTCTGCTCTGGCTGCTGGGGGTTCCGATCCCCATTATCATTCTTCTCGCGCTCTTCTTCCGATAGGTGGCGCGATGACGATACCAGTCTCAACGGCGCCAGCCATCACCACGACGGAAGCTTCCGGTTCCGCCGTCAGCTGGGCGGCCATCATCGCCGGGGCGGTCGCGGCAGCCGCCGCCACGCTTCTCCTCACCCTGCTCGGTTCCGGCTTCGGCCTCACCATGGTTTCACCCTGGTCGAGCGAAGGCGTATCGCTGACGACCTTTGCCGTCTCGACGGCCATCTGGCTGGTGATCGTCCAATGGATCTCGTCGGGTCTCGGCGGATATATGACCGGCCGCCTGCGCACCAAATGGACCGGCGTCCACACCGACGAGGTCTTCTTTCGCGACACGGCCCATGGCGTGCTTGCCTGGGCGCTTGCAACGCTGATCGTCGCCGGCTCGCTCGGCTCGGTGGTTTCCTCCACGATCGGCGCCGGCGCGCAGGCCACGGCAACGATTGCCGCGGGTGCGACAACGGCGGGCGCCGCCGCCGCGACGTCCGACGAGGCCGGCAATGCGACCTCCTATTTCGTCGATTCGCTGCTGCGCCCGGCTGATCCGCGGGCCGCTCCGGCGGCCGCCGAAGCCGGCGACACAGCCGGCGAGGTTTCGCGCATCCTGCTCAACAGCGCCACCAGCGGCGAAATGTCCGAGGCCGATCGCACCTATCTCGGTCAGGTCGTCGCCGCCCGCACCGGCCTGTCGGATGCCGATGCAACGGCGCGTGTCGATGAAGTGCTGAAGAGCATCGAGGATGCCAAGGTTGCAGCCAAGGAGGCAGCCGACACGGCCCGCAAGGCCAGCGCCACATTCGCCCTCCTTGCCGCTCTCTCACTGCTGATCGGCGCTTTCATCGCCGGCGTTGGAGCGGCACTTGGTGGCCGACAGAGAGACGATGTCGACGGCGTCTATATCGTTTCCTGACCGGACAGACAGCAGATAACGCAGGAGGCGGATCGCAACAGCGGTCCGCCTTTTCCCTGTCCGCACACACGGCTGCGATTCAACCCGCGTTAAGCAGCCGTGGATAAAGTGCCCGAACCGGCACCCTTTCGACAGGCCGGCCAGTTGCGGGACCCGTCATGAAAGCCAGGCTGAAACCACTTGCCAAACGCGCGGCCATCACCGGCGGCCTTCTTGCCGCGCGGGGACTGCAGGCAGCCGGCATGATGGGGGCTGCGCGCGGACGCGGCGCCATCTTCACGCTTCATCATGTGCGACCGAAAAAACCGCGGCTGTTCGATCCCAACGCCCATCTGGAGATCACGCCCGATTTTCTCGACGCGGCGATCCTGCGGCTGAAGCGTGACGGCTACCGGTTCATCGCGCTCGATGCCTTGCCCGCCCACCTCGCCTCCGATGACCGTCAGCCGGTTGCCCTGTTTACCCTCGACGACGGCTACCGCAACAATCTCGAGCATGCAGCGCCGGTCTTCAGCCGTCACGGCGTGCCTTTCACCGTGTTCGTCGCCGGCGGCTTCATCGACCGCACCCACACGCTCTGGTGGGAGACTTTGGCCGATCTGCTGGAGAAACAGGCGAGCCTGTCCTTCGATTTCGGCACCGGCATCGAGACTCTGCAGAGTGCCACCGTGAGCCAGAAGCAGGCCGTTTTCGAACGGGTGGCGACCTTCATCCACAGAGCCGACGAGGCAATTGCCATTGCCCGCTTGAACGATCTCGCTCTCCGTCATGGCATCGATGCCGCCGCCATCACGGACGAATTGACGCTCGACGAGCGCGGATTGAAGCGGCTTGTTGAAAACCCGTTGGCGAGCCTCGGCGCCCATACGATCAGCCACCGGGCCGTGGCACGCCTGACCGACGAGACGGCGCGGGCGGAAATGGAGCGCTCGGCGGCACGGATCGAAGCGATTACCGGCAGCCGGCCGGTGTCGCTTGCCTATCCCTATGGCGACCGGGCTTCCGTCTCGCTGAGAGACCGGCAATTGGCCAGGGCGCTCGGATTTACCGTCGCGGTGACCACCGACCCGGGAACGCTTGCTGGTGATTGCGACAGGGCCGCCCTCCCACGCATTTCGCTCAATGGCCATTTCCAGAAGCCCGGCCATGTCGGCGCGCTGGCATCGGGCATTCCGTTCCGGTTGATGGGGCGCGGTTAGCCGGGTCCGGTCAGGGGTAGAGCCTGTCCTTGCTCCAGTCGCCCTGCGGGTCGTCGCGGGTGAACAGGATGCGGTCGTGCAGCCGGAAGGCGCCATCCTTCCAGAATTCGATCGAGGTCGGGCGGATGCGGAAACCGGACCAGTAATCCGGACGGGGAATGTCGCCGATGGCGTAGCGGGCGGTATATTCGGCGACCGACTTCTCCAACGCGAACCGGCTTTCCAGCGGCCGCGACTGTTTCGAGGCCCAGGCGCCGATGCGGCTGCCGCGCGGGCGGCTCTTGTAGTAGGCGTCGGCCTCCGAATTGCTGACGATCTCCACCGGCCCGCGGATCCGCACCTGGCGGCGCAGGGTCTTCCAGTGAAAGCACATGGCAGCCTTCATGCTGGAAAGGATCTCCTCACCCTTTCGGCTTTCGAAATTGGTGTAGAAGACGAAGCCCTTCGGATCGAAGCCCTTCAGAAGCACCATGCGCACGTCCGGGAGACCGTCGCTGTCCACCGTGGCAAGCGCCAAGGCATTGGGATCGTTGAGCTCCGTCGCCTGCGCTTCCTCCAGCCATTTGCCGAAGAGCGAGAAAGGCTCGTTCTCCTGCGTGAAGTCACCAGTTGTTAACCCAGATTCGGTCATATTGTGTTCCGTTGCCGTCATGAGTGGCGCAAAAGCAGCCCGGTTGATCGGCCGACGCTGCAAAATGTCAGAGCTTGCCTGAACCGCCCGCGCCGGGCGTCAAGCCGCTCTTTCGAGTCTGACAGGTATGCCATTGCAAGACATAGCAAAGTGGATCGATGACACAAAGGCCTTATCCCGGATGACGGGTGCGACATTCCTGTGTCTGGCCGCGCTGATGCTGACCGGCTGCATGGGCGCCGGCCTCGACCTTGCCGCTTCGGCCGATATCGACAAATCGCTTGCCACCGGCTCCATTCCGCGTGCCGTGGATGGCGAGAACCCCGATGCAGCCACCATCCGCAATGCGGTGACCTCCGCCGATCTCGCCACCGTGCCGACAAATCCCATTCCCTGGGCCAATGCGCGCTCGGGCAGCGCCGGCGTCATCGGCAGCATATCCGAGGAACAGGTGAACGGCGTGCCCTGCCGCCGCTTCACCACGACGCGCCATTCCTATCAGGGCATCGCCCAGTTCGATGGCAATGCCTGCCAGCTTGGCAATGGCGACTGGGTGCTGACCAGTTTCGGGCGGCGCAGCTAGGCCGCCGACCATACCGGCCATTAACCACATTTCGGCAAAGTCGGCCCGGAGCCGGCTTCAAAGGCTGATCAATGGCTGTTCCGGACCTGCGACTAACCCTTATTTAAGCACCGGCTTCCCATCATCGCCAAAGAGGAAAACGGCCGTTTGGGGCTGGTCTTTCCCGTGATTCAACGGCCGGAGCGAACCGCGAGTGCGGCGCTCGCCATCATGAACGGTGATCGATGCGCGACCCCTATTCAGTTCTCGGCGTCAGACGCAATGCCCAGCCGGACGAAATCAAGGCCGCCTGGCGCAATATTGCCAAGGCCGTGCATCCCGACCAGAACAGGGACGATCCGCTTGCCACCGCCCGCTTCGCCGAAGTGGGCCGCGCCTATGAAGTGCTGAAAAACCCGAAGCTGCGCAACCGCTACGACCATGCCCGCCGCGAGGCCGAATTGCGCCGCATGGAAGAGATGAAGCGCAAGAGCGCCAGAACCGAGGAGGAGACCGTCGATCCGGAAACGGCCGAGGAGATGATTTCCCGCCTGTTCGGCGCCGATGGCCGCGCAAAGCCATCCGCGCCCCCGCGCCCGGCGGCGGCAAAGCCGGCCAGCCCGGCGGCCGAGGCACGGCCGGAGGCCAAGCCCGCGGCTGACGCCGCAGACGCACCCGAGGCCAAACTGGAGGAAAAAGCCGACATCGCCGAAAAGCCGGCGCCCTTTGCCTTTCCGCGCGCCGCAGCACCCGCCGCCGAACTGGTTTCGGCGATCGTGCGGCGCATCCGCGGTCGCACCGGCCGGACGCCCGAAAAGACACCCGACAAAGTGCCTGACATCTTCTGCGAGGTTCTGGTTTCCGTCGAAGACATCTTCCGGCGCGAAAAGGCGACGGCCACCTTGCCGGATGGCCAGATATTGAAAGTGAGCCTGCCGGCAGGCACGACCGACGGCAGCGTCGTGCGCCTCAAGGAGCAGGGTTATATCCTCAACGGCATGCTGCGCGGCGATGTCGTCGTGACCGTGCGCATCGCCCAGGACGGCCGTTTCCGCACCGATGGTCATGATCTGCGCACGACGCTGCCGGTCAATATCCAGGATGCCGTGCTGGGCTGCGAGACGACGGTGGAGACATTGACCGGTGCCGTCCCTGTTACCGTGCCAGCCTGGTCGAGCTCCGACCAGGTCATTCGCCTCGAAGGCCAGGGCCTGCCGACGGCGGAGGGCAAGCGCGGCGACATCCTCGTGGAACTGCGGCTGATGCTGTGGGAAACACCGGATGAAAAGGTCACCGATCTCATGCGCAGCCTGCGCGGCGGGCTTTTCCTGTAGACATTCGCTACATTGCCGGTGGCCACCGCCCCGTGCGGCGCTGACCCAATATTACGGGGACTAACAGTTCCTGATCCGCCGTGCGCTTGAACCACAATGGCGGCTATGCCATAGCCAGTGCTCGAAAAAACAGGACCGACGCGACCGCAAGGGCGCGAGGGTTCCGCAGGTACAACATATGCGGTCTTTCCGGTCGGCCGTCGCCATCGGAAAGATGGGCAATATTGGGGGCATAAAATGTCGCAAGCATCCGGCCTGATGAACGGCAAACGCGGCCTTATCATGGGCGTGGCAAACAACCGGTCGATCGCCTGGGGCATTGCCAAGGCAATCCACGCGCAGGGCGGCGAACTCGCCTTCACCTACCAGGGCGAGGCGCTGAAGAAGCGCGTCGAGCCTTTGGCCAACGAACTGGGCGCCGTGCTCGCCGGCCATTGCGACGTCACCGACGAGACCACCATCGATGCCGTGTTCGACCATCTGGAAAAGATCTGGGGCAAGATCGACTTCATCGTCCACGCCATCGGCTTTTCCGACAAGGACGAATTGACCGGCCGCTATGTCGATACGACGGCGGCGAATTTCGCGATGACCATGCAGATCTCGGTCTATTCCTTCACCGCCGTTGCAAGACGCGCCGAGAAGCTGATGACCGACGGCGGCTCTATGCTGACCATGACCTATTACGGCGCCGAGAAGGTGATGCCGAACTACAATGTCATGGGTGTCGCCAAGGCGGCGCTCGAGGCCAGCGTCAAATATCTGGCGGTCGATCTCGGCCCGAAGAACATCCGCGTCAATGCCATTTCCGCCGGCCCGATCAAGACGCTTGCCGCCTCCGGCATCGGCGATTTCCGCTATATCCTCAAATGGAACGAATATAACGCGCCGCTGCGCCGCACCGTCACCATCGAGGAAGTCGGCGATGTCGGCCTCTACATGCTGTCGGACCTTTCGCGTTCGGTGACCGGCGAGGTCCATCACGCCGATAGCGGCTATCATGTCGTCGGCATGAAGGCCGTCGATGCGCCCGATATCGCCGTCGTCAAGGACTGATCGTTCCGCATGAATTCCGGGGTGCCGCGAAGGCGCGCATCCCGGCTCCCAGCCTCGGGCCCCATGGCCCCTGCCCCGGAGTTCTTCCCGTGACCATCTACATGATCCGCCACGGACAGACCGACTGGAATGCCCAGATTCGCCTGCAGGGCCAGAAAGACATTCCGCTCAACGACACCGGCAGGACGCAGGCGAGCGGCAATGGCCGCGCGCTCGCACGCCTTGTCGGCGACGATCCGGACCGGGATTTCGATTTCGTCTCAAGTCCTCTCCACCGAACCCGCGAGACCATGGAACTGCTGCGCGGCGCCATGGGGCTTGCGCCGGCCCGCTACCGGATCGACGAGCGGCTGAAGGAGGTTTCCTTCGGGGACTGGGAGGGCTACACGCTGGCCGAACTCCAGATGGAAATGCCCGAGCGGGTGGCGGAGCGCGAATTGTCGAAATGGGATTTCATCCCGCCTGGCGCCGATGCCGAAAGCTACGAAATCCTCTCCTGGCGGATCGGTGCCTGGCTGGCGGACGTCAACCGACCGACCGTCTGCGTCAGCCATGGCGGCGTCATCCGCACGCTGTTCAAGCTTCTCGGCGCGATGGATGCCGAGGAAGCAGCGCTCGGCGCCATTCCCCAGGACCGCATCCTGAAGATCGAAGACCGAACGATCGGCTGGCTGTGAATCCGGACCCTGACAGGGTGATGAGCGGAACCTACTGGACGATTTCCAAATCGTTGATGACGCGCTTGCCATCCACCTCGGTATAGAAGACCAGAACCTTGACGCCTTCCTGGAGGCCGTCGAAATTGAACTCCTCGGGCGCCTGGTAGTTCTTGCCATCGTCGAGCGAGAGGCTGAGCTTGTCGGTATCGACGCCGGTGATGACCGCCTCGACATCGGCACTTTCGGCAAAGACCGAAAGGGGTGAGAAGAAGCCTGCGGCGGCCATCAATGCAGCAACGACGAAACGCATCTTTCTTGCCCTCTTCCCGACTTCATTCAATTTCCTGATGCTCATTGTTTGACCCCCGAATGTGGCAAAAATCGCCCGCTGCCGTGACTTTTAAAAGTTTAGCCGATTTATCGTTCCATTATTTTGGCCGCTTGCCCCGCCTCCTCGACAGGTCCCGTGGCTGAAAGCCATTTCCCTAGCAGGAACAAACTCTAAAGCCAATCTTAAGACTCCGGCGTTACCGTTAAAACGGGGAGTATGGGGCGCATGACCATTGGCTAAAAGTACGAGAATTCTTCGCCGCGCCCGGGCCATCGCCGCCCTGGCGAAGCCATCGCTATTGCCGGCCTTCGTCGCGGCCGCCGTGGTCCTTTCCGGCGGCTACCTGTTCAAGCAGCAGCACCGCGAGAACTTCCGCGGCGAATTGAAGAGCAATGTCGAGAGCGAGCTCAACCTCATCTCGACCCGGCTGCAGAGCGAGATCAACAGCAATATCTCGGCCCTTCGCGTCTTCGCCAACACGATTGCCGTCGATCCCCACATGCCCGGCGCGCTTTTCGACCAGCTGGCCTCCAAGCTGCTTCTCCAGAATCCGCAGATGCTGCGCATCAGCGCCGCCCCGGACGCGGTCATCGCCATGACCTATCCGCTTGCGGGCAACGAACGGATGATCGGCACCGACTTCAAGAAATTCGGCTCCTCAAGGATCGCCGTCGACCGGGCTCAGTCGAAGGCCAGGCCTGTCATTGCCGGCCCGGTTCGCCTGCCGAGCGGCCGGACCGGTTTCACCCTGTTTACACCTGTCTTCACCCGCCTTGGCGGCGCCGTTGCCTTCTGGGGTTTTATGGAGGCGGTCGTCGACGAGAAGGAACTCTACCGGAATGCGCGGTTGACCGAAGCGGGCCTGCCCGAAACCGGAGCCGAGAACGGCCATCGGCATGTGGATATCCACCTGGCGATCCGCGATGCCTCGGTCGATAACAATATCCAGGACGCCTTTTTCGGCGATACGGACATTTTCGAGAAGCCGGCGGTCGTGCGACAGCTCCGCCTGCCCGGCGGCACCTGGGAACTGGCGGCGCTGCCAGCGGGAGGCTGGGAGCAGGAACCGGCCAATGACAGCTGGATCGACCTGATGATCCTTGCCGCCGCCGCCATCGTTGTCCTTCCCATTTTCCTCACCGGGGGCCTGGTCAACGAACGCCAGCGCAACATGGCCGCCCTCAGGGCACGCGAACGCGAGCTTCGGACCGTGTCGCACCGGCTGGACCTGGCGCTGGAATCTTCGAGGATCGGCATCTGGGAAATCGACCTAGACACGCAGGAACGGTCCTGGGACGAGCGAATGTACCATCTGCACAGCCTGCCGCCGGGTGCCGGCGAACCGGGCTATGCCGAATGGCAGCGAACCCTCCATCCCGACGACCTGACGGACGCCGCGCTTACCCTTTTCAAGGCGCTGGACGAGGGCCAGGACTATCGTTCGCAATATCGCGTCCTGGCGCCCGATGGCAGTGTCCGTCATGTGCGCAATGTCGGCACCACCCATGCGGGCTCCGACGGCAAGGCGAAGATCACCGGCCTCAGCTGGGATGTCACCGATGACGTGCTGATGACCGAGCAGTTGCGGACCGCCAAGGCGGTGGCCGACGAGAGAAATGCCGAACTGGCCGAGGCCAAGGACCGCATCGAGCACAATGCGCTGCACGATCCACTGACCGGGCTCGGCAATCGCCGCATGCTCGATACCGAGCTGGAGGCGCTGTCGGCCGCGCGCAAGGGGGGCCTGCGCAATATCGCCATCCTGCATATCGACCTCGACCGCTTCAAGCAGATCAACGACACACTCGGCCATGCCGCAGGCGACGCGATGCTGGTACATGCGTCGAGAATCCTCAGCTCCAATGTGCGGCCCGGCGACATGGTGGCCCGCATCGGCGGTGATGAATTCGTCGCCTTGATCGCCGACCCGCCCGACAAGGATTTCCTGAGCGACCTCTCCCGGCGGATCATCGCTGAGATGCGCCAGCCGGTGGACTACAACGGCTTTCCCTGCCGCTTCGGCGTCAGCATCGGCATCGCGGTTGCGGGCGAGTTCGAGCTCGAAGAGCGCCAGTTGCTGGTCAATGCCGATATCGCGCTCTATCGAGCCAAGGAGAACGGCCGCAACCGCCACGAATTCTTCACCGAGGCGCTACAGGCCGAGATCGTCACCACCAAGCGGATCGCCGACGAGATCCTCGAAGGCATCGAGAAGAACCAGTTCACCGCCTGGTACCAGCCGCAATTCTCCGCCGGCACGCTGCAACTGACCGGCGTCGAGGCGTTGATCCGCTGGAACCATCCGCGCGACGGCGTGCTCACCCCCGACAAATTCCTCGGCATCGCCGAGGAACTGAATGTCGTGGCAACGCTCGACCGCATCGTGCTCGACCGGGCGCTGATCGACGCGATGCGCTGGGCGGCCGCCGGCATCGAAGTGCCGAAAATTTCCGTCAATGTCTCGGCCAAGCGGCTTGCCGACGATATGTTGCTAAATTCGCTGCAGGGATTGAGCTTCAAGCCCGGCCAGCTTTCCTTTGAGCTGGTGGAATCCATCTTCCTCGACGAGAGCGACGACATCGTCACCGCCAATATCGAAGGCATCAAGAAACTCGGCATCGACATAGAGATCGACGATTTCGGCACCGGCCATACGTCGATTGTCAGCCTGTTGAAGATCAAGCCGAAGCGGCTGAAGATCGACCGCCAGCTGGTCGCGCCGATCCTCAAATCGCGCCGCGAGCAGGCACTGATCCGCTCGATCATCGAAATCGGCCGATCGCTGGGTATCGAAACGGTGGCGGAGGGCGTGGAGACCATGGACCATGCCGAAATGCTGGGGCTGCTCGGCTGCGACCTGCTTCAGGGCTATGCCTTCGCCCGGCCATTGAGCTTCGATAAATTCGTCGCCTTCGCCAGTGACGAGGCCATCAGGCTCGCTTCCTGAGGGCCGGAGCGGCACCGCCGGTCAAATCGCGTCTTTCGTCCAGAAAGGCTTTTCCCTTTCCGGCATTTTCCATTATGAGTCTGCGCCAAATGAAGGCGCCCGTCATCTGGCGGGCACCGCTTCTTCTTTCCGGTTGCCTGATAAATGTCGCATAACACGTTCGGTCATCTTTTCCGCGTCACCACATGGGGCGAAAGCCACGGGGTGGCGCTCGGCTGCGTCGTCGATGGCTGCCCTCCCGGCATCCGCTTCACGCTTTCCGAATTGCAGGCCTGGCTCGACCGGCGCAAGCCCGGCCAGTCGCGGTTCGTCACCCAGCGCCGCGAGGACGATCTGGTCAAGGTGCTGTCCGGCGTGATGATGGATGCCGATGGCGAGACGATGGTGACCACCGGCACCCCGGTCTCGATGATGATCGAGAACACCGACCAGCGCTCCAAGGACTATTCCGAGATCGCCAAAAGCTATCGCCCGGGCCATGCCGACTACACCTATGACCTCAAATACGGCATCCGCGACTATCGCGGCGGCGGCCGTTCCTCGGCCCGCGAGACGGCGGCCCGGGTTGCGGCCGGCGGCCTTGCCCGCAAGGTGGTGCCGGGGCTTCTCGTGCGCGGCGCGCTGGTGCAGATCGGCAAGCACAAGATCAACCGTGCAAACTGGGACTGGAACGAGACCGGCAACAATCCGTTCTTCTGTCCAGACCCTGAAATGGTTCCCGTCTGGGAAGACTATCTCGACGGCATCCGCAAGGCCGGCTCCTCGGTCGGCGCCGTCGTCGAGGTGATCGCCGAGGGCGTACCCGCCGGCATCGGCGCGCCGATCTATGCCAAGCTCGACCAGGACATCGCCGCCAACCTGATGTCGATCAATGCCGTCAAGGGCGTGGAGATCGGCAACGGTTTCGGCGCCGCCGAAATCACCGGCGAGGAAAATGCCGACGAGATGCGCATGGGCAATGACGGCAATCCGATCTTCCTATCCAACCATGCCGGCGGCATTCTGGGCGGCATTTCCACGGGGCAGCCGGTGATCGCCCGCTTCGCGATCAAGCCGACCTCCTCGATCCTCACGCAGCGCCAGTCGATCGACAGCGATGGCAACAATGTCGATGTGCGTACCAAGGGCCGCCACGACCCTTGCGTCGGCATCCGCGCCGTGCCGATCGGCGAGGCCATGCTTGCCTGCACCATTGCCGATCACTACCTGCGCGATCGCGGCCAGACGGGCCGACTGAAATGACGGGCCGCCTGAAATGATCGGCCGCCCGAACCTGCTCATTTGAACCTGCAAGGAATATCCCATGCCCTTTGACCAGAAGCGCGTCGCCGATGCCATCCGGGCCTTCGAGGCCGGCGAGATCGTCGTCGTCACCGATGACGACGGCCGCGAGAACGAGGGCGACCTGATCGTCGCCGCCGTCCACTGCACGCCGGAAAAGATGGCCTTTATCGTCCGCCACACATCCGGCATCGTCTGCGCGCCGATGCCCAAGGAAGAGGCCAAGCGGCTGAACCTCAATGCCATGGTGGCGGAAAACGACAGCGCCCATACGACGGCGTTCACCGTCACCGTCGATTTCAAGCACGGCACGACCACAGGCATTTCCGCCGACGACCGGACGCTGACGGTGCGCAATCTTGCCAATCCGAATGTCGGACCCGCGGATTTCGTCCGCCCCGGCCATATCTTCCCGCTGGTGGCGCGCGAGGGCGGCGTGCTGATGCGGTCCGGCCATACGGAAGCCGCCGTCGACCTCTGCCGGCTTGCCAGCCTGCCGCCGATCGGCGTCATCTGCGAACTGGTCAACGACAATGGCAGCGTCATGCGTGGCCCGCAGGTGGTGGATTTTGCAGAGACCCATGGCCTGAAGCAGGTCTCCGTCGCCGACCTCATCGCCTATCGCCAGCGCAAGGAAACACTGATCGAACTCGGCTCTAGCTTCGACATCGACACGCCCTACGGCAAGGCGAAGGGCCACAGCTATTCCCTGCCCTGGGACCCGATGCAGCACCTGGCGGTCGTCTTCGGCGATATCCGCGACGGCATCGATATTCCGGTGCGCCTGCATCTCGAAAATGTCGCGACCGATGTGTTCGGCAAGGACTGCCAGCTCGACGCGATCATGAAGCGCATGGGCGAAGAGGGCCGCGGCGTCATCGTCTATCTACGCGAGGGCTCGGTCGGCGTCGGCGTATCGAAGACCGCCCGCACCGGCAAGCATGACAAGGAAGACCATGACGAGGCGCAGCAGCGCGAAAGCGAATGGCTGGAAATCGGGCTCGGCGCGCAGATTCTCAAGGATCTCGGCATCACCTCGATCCGGCTGATCTCGTCACGCGAACGCCACTATGTCGGCCTCGAAGGCTTCGGCATCCAGATCGCGGCGACGGATATCATGTGATGGCAAAGGATTGGCCGCTCCGGGGGGTGCGGCCAACCGGTCATCATGCGCGCTGTCTCAGCCGCCCTGCCACCCATCCTGAAAAACCACCTGTTCGACGCCGGCGAACTTCGCCACGCGGGCGAGTTCCGCTTCCAGCCGTTCGGTGCGGCCCGATGAGGGGCGCACGCCCTTTTCCCACCAGAGGCGCTTGACGTTGAGCGCGCCCGTCTTGCGGTCGGCCTTCATGTCGATGCGGCCGACCAGGCGGTCTCCTTCCAGCAGCGGGAAGACGTAATAGCCGTATTCCCGTTTCGGCTCGGGTACGAAAATCTCGATTCGGTAATAGAATCCGAACAGGCGTTCGGTGCGGTTGCGGTCGCGGATCAGCGGATCGAAGGGGCTGAGCACCCGCAGGCGGGCGGGCGGATCATTGAGCGTACCGAGCGTGTCGGGAAAACCGGCAAAGGCATAGGATGGGCGTGGCTTTTCGCCATCGGCCGGCTCGATCATCACTTCGGTCAGTTCGTCGCGATGGGCGGCGACCCAGGCCTTGGCTTCCTCTGGCGAAATCAGGGCGAAGAAGGCGGCGATTTCGCCATGGGTGGCAAAGCCGAGACGCGTCAGCGCGGCCCGGCAGGCCCAGTCGACGAAATCTTCGCCGCTGACCTCCGGTTCATAGTGATGGGCCGGCAGGACGCGCTCCGCGAGATCATAAATCTTCTGGAAATTCTGCCGGCCGGCAATGGCGAGCTTGCCGGTATGCCAGTAATATTCGAGCGCCGTCTTGTTGGGGTGCCAGTTCCACCAGCCGCCGGACTTGTGATCGGCGTCCTTGAGGTCGCGCGACATCACCCCCCCGCCCTCGGCAATCCGCTGCAGGGTCTCCTCGAAGGTGCTGTCGAACCCCTCGCCCTGCCATTTGCGCCAGCGTTCCCTGAGGACAGGCTCGCGCCGGGCGAAGCGGTGCTTCCAGTAGCGGAAGAAGGCGGACGGCAGGATCGACGCATCATGCGTCCAATGCTCGAACAGTGCGCCGTCCTTCTCCAGCAATTCCGTCAGATGCTCGCGCCGATAAGTCTGGTTGCGTGAAAACAGGATCTGGTGATGGGCGCGCTCGACCGTCGAAATACTGTCGATCTGGACGAAGCCGAGATCGTGGATGAGATCGAGCAGGCCCTGCTTGCCGAGCGCCCGGTTGGGCGGCGCGGCGAGGCCCTGCCTGTTGAGGAAAATTCGCCGTGCATCGGTGTTCGAAACGAGAATCGCCATGTCCGGAGCATAGGCTTATATTCCCAGCTTTTCCAAGGGGGCTTGCATTTGTCTTTGCTGAAAACTGCTCTATAGAACGGCCGTCACAGGAAACACGCGCTTGGCCATCGAGTTCACCGACTGCACGGTCCGCTTCGGACAGAAGACCGCCCTCTTTCCCCTGACCCTGACGCTCGGCGAGCGGCGCATCGGCATTATCGGCCTCAACGGTTCCGGCAAAACGACATTCGCACGGCTGATCAACGGTCTTGTCAAACCGAGCGAAGGCCGCGTTTGCGTCAACGGGCTGGACACGGCGGGCGACGCGAAGGCGGTGCTCGGCGAAGCCGGCTTCATCTTCCAGAACCCGCAGCATCAGTTGATCATGCCGATCGTCGCCGAGGATATCGCTTTCGGACTGAAGAACCGGGGGCTTTCGGCAGCAGAGATAGAGGAGAGGACGCAGGCCGTGCTTGCCCGTTTTGCCGTCTCCCATCTCGCCAAGCGCCGCGTCCACGAGCTTTCCGGCGGCGAAACGCAGCTGGTGGCGATTGCCAGCGTTGTGGTGACCGCACCGAAAATCCTCATTCTCGACGAACCCACAAACCAGCTGGACCTGAAGAACCGCCGGCTGGTGGAACAGGCGATCGCCGGGCTGGAGCAGCAGGTGCTGGTGATCAGCCATGATCTCGGGCTGGTGGCCGATTTCGACCGCGTGCTCCTGTTCCACGAGGGAAGGCTGGCCGCCGATGGCAGCGCGGAGGAAACGATCCGCCACTATCATGGGATCGCCGGATGCTGAAAACTCTCTATGTCGAGGGCGCAACGCCGTTCCACCGGGTTCCCCTTCGCGCCAAGCTCATCCTCCTGATGACGGCGAGCATCGTGCTGTTCTTCGTCTCGTCGCCGGCGATCCTCGCCCCGGTATTCCTTGCCTGCCTCTGCCTCTATCTGACGCTCGGCCTTTCGTGGCGCGACGCGCTCGGCCGCATCGGCTGGATCGGCTTTGCGGTGCTCGTGCTGGCGCTTGCCACCTGGTTCTTCAACGGCCTCAATGAGGCGATTGCCCTTTCGCTGCGCATCATCACGCTGGTGCTTCTGGCGGCAGCGATCACCGCCACCGCGACGATCGGCGCCTTCATGGACGAGATCACGGTGATGCTGATGCCGCTGGAGCGGAGGGGCCTGTTGAACGCCGCCGATGTGGGCCTGGCGCTCGGGCTGGTGCTGCGCTTCGTTCCCGAAATCGCCGCGCGCTACGACAATATCCGCGAGGCGCACCGCGCCCGTGGCCTGCCGGTACGGCCGCTGACGCTGTTCGTGCCGCTGATCATCCTGACCCTCAAGGACGCCGACACGATCGCCATGGCCATTGACGCGCGCGGCTTCAGGCGGCAGTAGTCAAGCACATTCTTATAGACCATCCGATTGATTCCCCGCGGAGAAGACCATGACCACCAGAGACCTCGTGCTGATCGCCCTGTTTGCCGCCATCATCGTTTTCCTCGGCATCATCCCGCCGATCACGCTCGGCTTCGTGCCGGTGCCGATCACGGCCCAGTCCATGGGCGTGATGCTGGCCGGCTGCATTCTCGGCGCAAAGCGCGGTGCGCTCGCCTATGTGCTGGTCATCCTGATGGTCGCGGTCGGCCTTCCGGTCCTCTCCGGCGGGCGCGGCGGCCTGGCGGTCCTGGCCGGTCCGACGGCCGGCTATATCGCCGGCTGGGTCGTCGGCACCTATGTCACCGGCTTCATCGCCGAGCGGCTCGTCAATGAGAACCAGGGCGGCGCCCGCCAGATGGCCGGCTTCTTCATCGCCAGCATCGTCGGCGGCATCGGCGTCGTCTATCTCCTCGGCAATCTGTGGCTCGCCTTCATCACCGGCATCGGCCTCGACAAGGCGTTCCTCGCCTCGCTCGCCTTCATCCCCGGCGACCTGATCAAGGCCGGCATCGCCACGCTGGCCGCCCGCGCCATCCTGGTCGGCTATCCGCTCCTGCCGCAGCGCGCCTGAACGGCGCTCATCCGGCGGCGCTGTTGAAAACAGCGGCAAGGTCCATGTTCCTGCATGGACCTTGCGGTGCCAAAGCCATAGTCTGGCCCCATGACCACGATCCTGTTCGAACATCCGGTCTTCCTGGAACACAAGGTTCCAGAAGGCCATCCGGAGCGGCCCGACCGGCTGAAGGCGCTCAACCTGGCGCTCGAACATCAGCGGTTTTCTACGCTGACGCGGCTTGAAGCACCGCAGGCCAACGAGGACCTGGTGCTCCTGGCCCATCCGGAAGAGCATCTGCGCGCCGTCATGTCGGCCATTCCCGAAGAGGGGATCAATTCCTTCGAGGCGGATACACATGCAAGCCCGGCCAGCCTGCAGGCGGCGCTGACAGGCATCGGCGGCGCGGTCGCAGCCGTCGATGCCGTGTTTTCCGGCAAGGCCGACAACGCCTTCGTCGCCTCGCGCCCGCCCGGCCACCATGCCGAAAAGAACAGGGCGATGGGCTTCTGCTTCTTCAACAACATCGCCATCGCCGCCCGCCATGCACAACGCAAACACGGCGCCGAGCGGGTCGCCATCGTCGATTGGGACGTGCATCACGGCAATGGCACGCAGGATATTTTCTGGGACGATCCTTCTGTGCTGTTCTGCTCCACCCACCAGATGCCGCTCTATCCTGGCAGCGGCGCCAAGAGCGAGACCGGTGCCGGTAATATCGTCAACGCGCCGCTGTCGCCCGATACCGGCAGCGATCATTTTCGCGAGGCCTTCAAGTCGCGCGTCCTGAAAGCGCTTGATGACTTCCACCCGGACCTGATCCTGATTTCCGCCGGCTTCGATGCCCATCACCGCGATCCGCTGGCGCAGATCAACCTCGTTGCCGACGATTTCGACTGGGCGACGGGGCGGCTGCTGGACGTCGCGGGCAACACAGCCAACAATCGCGTCGTCAGTCTGCTCGAAGGCGGCTACGACCTGGAAGCGCTGGCCGAATCGGCCGGCACCCATATCTATCGCCTGATGAGAGGATGACCATGACCAATACACCGCAAACA
The DNA here is from genome assembly GCF_001426565.1 of Rhizobium sp. Root482. Taxonomy (GTDB): domain Bacteria; phylum Pseudomonadota; class Alphaproteobacteria; order Rhizobiales; family Rhizobiaceae; genus Pararhizobium. The sequence continues at coordinate 501,755 of NZ_LMFA01000012.1, forward strand.
CCTGTTCCGACCGAGGTTTCGTCTCTCTCCTTCGAAAAGGCGGTAGAGGAACTGGAGGCGATCGTCTCGGCGCTCGAGCGCGGCGACGTGGCGCTCGACCGGTCGATCGAGATCTACGAGCGCGGCGAGGCGCTGAAGAAGCATTGCGAGGCGCTCTTGAACGCCGCCGAAAATCGCATCGAGAAGATCAGGCTCGACCGCGCCGGCAAGCCGCAAGGCACCGAATCGCTCGATGGCGAATGAGGAAATATCGCCCTCCTCATTTCGAGGTTTTGCAGGGCGTGACGGGAAAGCATTGCAAAAAACGCATATCTGCGATTGACGCGGCCATGCGGCGTCGACCATGATGACGCATTGACAGACGGGTTGGGAGGCCTTTCACCAGATGAAGACGACGAAATTTGCCACCGTTCTTGCCGGCGCGCTTGCGCTTTCCACCGTGCTCGGTACGGCCTCGGCCAAGGCCGAGGAATTCATCAACGTGCTGACCGGCGGCACCTCGGGCGTCTATTATCCACTCGGCGTCGCGCTGTCGAAGATTTACGGCGACAATATCGAAGGTGCCCGCACCCAGGTGCAGGCCACCAAGGCTTCGGTGGAAAATCTCAACCTGCTGCAGGCCGGCCGTGGCGAAATCGGCTTTTCGCTGGGCGATTCGGTGCAGATGGCCTGGGAAGGCAACACGGAAGCCGGTTTCCCCGGCAAGCTCGACAAGCTGCGCGGCATCGCCGCCATCTATCCGAACTATATCCAGATCGTTGCCAGCCAGGAATCCGGCGTCAAGACGCTGGCAGACCTGAAAGGCAAGAGCCTTTCCGTCGGCGCACCTAAATCCGGCACCGAACTCAATGCCCGCGCCATCCTGAAGGCGGCCGGCATGAGCTATGACGATCTCGGCAAGACCGAATATCTGCCCTTTGCCGAATCCGTCGAGCTGATGAAGAACCGCCAGATCGACGCCACGCTGCAATCGGCGGGCGTCGGCGTCGCCTCGATCCGCGACCTCTCCACCTCGGTCAAGATCAATGTCGTTTCGGTTCCGAAGGAAACCGTCGAGAAGATCGGCGCGCCCTATCTTCCGGTGGAAATCCCTGCCGGTACCTATGAGGGCCAGACGGAAGCCGTACCGACCGCTGCCGTCGGCAATTTCCTCATCACCCATGACGGGGTTTCCGACGAAACCGCCTACCAGATGACCAAGCTCCTGTTCGAAAACCTGCCGGCGCTGAGCGCCGCCCATGCCGCCGCCAAGGCGATCGACGTGAAGAAGGCGATCGAAGGCATGCCGGTGCCGCTGCATCCCGGCGCCGAACGCTACTACAAGGAAGTCGGCGTTCTGAAATAAGGCCGCACCGAAGCGACAGGCCGCCGCCTTTCGCCGACGCCGTCTCCCTTGCGCAAAGCGGGGAGACGGATAGGCCGCTCCCACAGGCTGTCTGAACGCAAGCGACAAAGGTGGATGGACGGGATCGGTCACGCGCCGTCCCGCCTGCTGCCGCCGATGGCGGAAAGAGGCGCGCGGGACCGACGACGACGCCAGGAGAGACAATGTCCGAAACGACGACGATGCACAGCCCGCCCGCCCCCCATTCGGCCGAAGAGGCGATCGAGGGGCTTCCCTCCGGCTTCGGCGCGGGTCTGCCCGGGCAGGCCGCCTTCGGCATTGCGCTCGCCTTCTCGCTCTTCCAGCTCTGGACCGCCGCCTATGGCGCGCTGCCGAGCCAGGTGGTGCGCGCCATGCATGTCGCCTTCCTGCTTTTGCTGGGATTTTCGCTGTTCGGCAATCTCGTCGCAAAGAGCACGGCCGGGCGTGTCTGGTTCTGGTCGCTTGGCATCCTCGGCTTCCTGACGGGCATCTACAACTGGGTGTTCTACGAAGACCTGATCCAGCGATCCGGCTTTCTCACCCATGTCGATCTCGCCGTCGGCGCGATCATGGTCGTTCTGGTCTTCGAGGCGGCCCGCCGGTTGATGGGCCTGCCGCTCACCATCATCGCGGGCCTGTTCCTCGCCTATTGCTTCTTCGGGCAGTACCTGCCTTCGCCTTTCGTCCATCGCGGCTATGATTTCGAGCTGATCACCGAGCATTTCGCCTTCGGCACGGAAGGCATATACGGTACGCCGATCTATGTTTCGGCCGCCTATATCTTCATCTTCGTCGTCTTCGCCGCCTTCCTTGAAAAGGCCGGGATGCTGGGACTGTTCAACGATTTCGCGCTTGGGCTGGTCGGCAGCTGGAAGGGCGGACCGGCGCAGGTCTGCATCCTCTCCTCGGCACTGATGGGCACGATTTCCGGCTCTGGTGTCGCCAATGTGGTGGCCAGCGGCCAGTTCACCATTCCGCTGATGAAGCGCTTCGGCTTCCGCTCGGCCTTTGCCGGGGGCGTCGAGGCGACGTCCTCTATGGGCGGGCAGATCATGCCGCCGGTGATGGGCGCCGTCGCCTTCATCATGGCCGAAACGCTCGACGTTCCCTATGCGGCGGTCGTCAAGGCGGCACTGATCCCGGCGGTCCTCTATTTCGGCGTCTGCTTCTGGATGGTCTATCTGGAGGCCGGAAAGGCGGGGCTGAAGGGCATGCCCAAGGCCGAATTGCCCAATCCCTGGTTGGCGCTGAAGGAACACTGGCCGCTCGTCCTGCCGCTGGGCGCGCTTGTCTATCTTCTCTTTGCCGGCTTCACGCCGATCTTTGCCGGCACCATGGGCCTTGCCCTGGTGGTCGTGCTGATCCTCGGCACGCCGCTCGCCGCCCTGATCGGCCCCTTCGCATTCCGCGTCGTCTTCTGGCTGGCGCTCGGATTGGCGGCGGCGGCCTTCCTCGAATATGGCGTCAATATCCTGCTCCTGGTGATCGGCGCGCTGGTGATTGCCTGCGCCCTGTTCAAGGGCGGGCGGGAGACGCTCGCCATCTGCCGCGATTCGCTGGCGGAAGGCGCCAAGAACGCGCTTCCCGTGGGCATCGCCTGCGCCATCGTCGGCATCGTCATCGGCACGCTGACACTGACCGGCATCGCCTCGACCTTCATCGGCGCCATCATCGAAATCGGCCGCGACAATCTCTTCCTGTCGCTTGTGCTGACCATGATCACCTGCCTCATCCTCGGCATGGGCATCCCGACAATCCCCAACTACATCATCACCTCGTCGCTGGCCGGCCCGGCGCTGCTGGAGCTTGGCGTCCCGCTCTTGGTCAGCCATATGTTCGTCTTCTATTTCGGCATCATGGCGGACCTGACCCCGCCGGTGGCGCTCGCCTGCTTTGCCGCCGCGCCGATGGCAAAGACCTCCGGCCTCAAGATCTCGCTGCAGGCGACCAAGCTCGCCACCGCCGGTTTCGTCGTGCCCTTCATGGCGGTCTATACACCGGCGCTGATGCTGCAGGACGCCGGCCCGATGGCGGCCGCCTGGGGCTATCCGGTCGAGGTCGCCTATGTGTTCTTCAAGGCCTGCTTCGGCATCGCACTCTGGGGCATGGCCGTCGTCGGTTTCCTGTTCCGGCCGCTGTCGATCATCGAGCGCATCATCGCCTTCGTGGCCGGCTTCAGCGTGGTGCTGGCGCTTCCCTGGACGGACGAAATCGGTTTTGCGCTTGGCGGCCTGCTGATCGCCTTCCATTGGTGGCGCAGCCGCAATTCCAGCATGGCCGCCACCGTTCCATGAGCCTGTGCATCCTCGCCGGCGCGAAGATGACGACCCTTGCGGTCACGCTCTTTTCGCTCGGCTGGACTCATTCGGTGCAGAAGAGCGAATGGCGCGAGGACTGGAAGGTGACATCAGCCGGGCTGGAACTCGTCAAGGCCCGCATCAAGGGCTCCGGCGCCGGCATGGAGCCCGGCGAAGGCGCGGTCCTGAAGGACGGTTGGTGGGAATGGCAGCCGCAGGGCGCGCCGCTCGAACGGCTGCTGCTTGCCGCCTCCGGCAAGACCGGCGCCGGCTGGACGCTCTGCCATGCCGGCGGCTGCCTTGAACTCGGCGCCAGGGCCGGCGACGACGTGGTGCTCGAGCCCTGCCCGGCCGGCACGCCGCTTCCAGCCAAGGACAACTGAGAACACAGTGTCCGCAAGCGGGAACTGCATCGGCGGCGGCACCGTGCTAGGATCGCCGTCATCTCAGAGAGGAGCCGCCCATGTCCTTCTTCCCCGGACCCGACCCGCTTGCCGGCGATGCGCCCGCCTGCGACGCGATCGAACAGCTGATCATTCCGCGCACCAGCGATATCGGCGGCCTGCAGGTGCGACGCGCCCTTCCGACGGCGCGGCGGCGGCTGGTCGGGCCGTTCATTTTCTTCGACCGCATGGGACCGGCGCTTTTGAGGGCCGACCAGGCGCTGGACGTGCGGCCGCATCCGCATATCGGGCTCTCCACCGTCACCTATCTGTTCGACGGTGAAATCAAGCATCGCGACAGCCTCGGCACCGAAATGGTCATCCGGCCGGGCGACATCAATTTGATGACGGCGGGGCGCGGCATCGTGCATTCGGAACGCTCGCCCGAAAAGCTGCGCGGAAAACCGCAATCGATCTCCGGGCTACAGACCTGGCTGGCGCTGCCCGACCGGCAGGAGGAGATGGACCCGGTCTTTGCCCATACGGAAAAGCGCGACCTGCCTTTCTTCCGCCAGGATGGTCTCGAAGGCCGCGTCGTCATCGGCGCCTTCGAAGGCATGGCATCGCCAGTCCCGGTCTTTTCCGACACGGTTTACGTCGACCTGAAGATCGAGCCGGGCAGAAGCGCGCCGTTTGCCGCGCAATGGGAGGAGCGCGCGCTCTATATCCTCGAAGGCGAGGCGATCATCGCGGGTGACCATTTCGCCGCCGACCAGTTGCTGGTGTTCAGGGCCGGCGATGCGATCACCGTCAGTGCCGGTCCGCTTGGCTGCCATATCATGCTGTTCGGCGGGGCGGCACTCGGCTCGGCGCGCTATATCTGGTGGAATTTCGTCTCCTCCTCCAAGGAAAGGATCGAGCAGGCCAAGCAGGAATGGCGCAGCGGCCGCTTCGACATCGTGCCCGGCGACGAGGAGGAATTCATCCCCCTGCCTGCCGGATGATACATAGCCAGAATGGCATGCGATGCGCATGGCTACGAGGATTACAAACAGCCTTCATAGGATAGTCATCCATACTCTGTTGACAAATCCATAGCTCATTGGCTATATAAGATCCATAGCTATCGAGGTATGGATTAATGGCCGAAGCGCATGACATGCTTTTCCGCACGCTGGCGGACCCGACCCGGCGGGCTCTTTTCGAGCGGCTCTGCCGCGAGGGAGAAAAGACGGTGGGCGCGCTGACGGCGCAGGCCGGCGTTTCGCAGCCCGTCGTCTCGAAACATCTCAGCCTGCTCAAGCAGGCCGGCCTCGTGCGCGACCGCCACGAGGGACGTCAGACGCATTACAGCGCACAGCTCGGCGCGCTCGCCCCGCTGGTGGACTGGACCGGCCGGATGACCCGGTTCTGGGAAACACGGTTCGACGAACTCGAAAATTTGCTCAGGAGAATGGACCAATGAACACGCAGATCCGCACGGTTGTCGTCGAGCGCGACATCGCCCACCCGCCGGAAAAGCTCTGGCGCGCGCTGACACAGCCACACCTGATTTCGGAATGGCTGATGCGCAACGATGACTTTCAGCCCGTCGCCGGCCATACCTTCCGGCTTAGCGGCGACTGGGGCGGCGTCGATTGCGAGGTCCTGGCGGTCGAGCCCGGCAAAACGCTGACCTATCGCTGGGATCACCCGCATGAAGACCCGGCCTTCGACCTCCGGAGCGTGGTCAGCTTCACGCTGACGCCGACGGCGACCGGCACGCTGCTGCGCATGGAGCAGACAGGCTTCCGGCCGGAACAGAAGCAGGCCTTCGGCGGCGCGCGGCATGGCTGGGAACAGAACTTCACGAACCTTGAACAGGTTCTGGCAGAACTGGAATAGGAGGAAACGCAATGAGCAGCACCCTGCGCATCCGCCAGATACACCGCTGGCTGTCGATCCTCTTCACGATCGCCGTTCTCATCAATATCGCGGCGATGACGCAAGGGGAGCCGGCCCTGTGGATCGGTCTTCTGGCCCTCTTTCCGCTCCTCCTGCTTCTCCTCACTGGGCTTGTTCTCTTCGCCCTGCCCTATCTGGCAGGGGCCCAGAGAAGCCGGGCAGCGGATCATGGCTGACAGGACACCGGAAAAACCCGTGCTTCTCTCGGGCGGCAATCCGCAGATCGCCAAAGGTTATGGCGACGGCCCGGTAAAGGCCTATATCGCGGCGATGCCGGGCTGGAAGAGCGATATCGGCCGAAGGCTGGACGCGCTCGTCGAAAAGACCGTGCCGAACGTCCACAAGGCGGTGAAATGGAATTCGCCCTTCTACGGCATCGAGGGTGAAGGCTGGTTCTTCAGCCTTCACTGCTTTGCGAAATACATCAAGCTGACCTTCTTTCGTGGGACTTCGCTCGATCCGGTGCCGCCGGTCGCCTCCAGGACGGCGGAAACGCGCTATTTTCACATCAACGAGGATGACGAACTGGACGAAGCCCAGATTGCCCGCTGGATCCGCCAGGCAAGCCGGCTTCCCGGCGAACGCATGTAAAAGGATTGAGACGATGGACCAGACCGCAAACGAAACGGAATCCCCGTCAGAGTTGATCGACAGGAGGATTGCGGAACTGGCCGACTGGCGCGGCGAGACGCTCGACCGGCTGCGTGCCCTCATCAGGGAGGCGGACCCCGAGATCGTCGAGGAATGGAAATGGCGCGGCGTGCCGGTCTGGGAACATGACGGCATCATCTGCACCGGCGAAACCTACAAGGCGGCCGTGAAGATGACCTTTGCCAAGGGCGCGTCGCTTGACGATCCGACGGGCCTGTTCAATTCAAGCCTCGAGGGCAATACGCGCCGTGCCATCGATCTCCACGAGGGCGAAGCGATCGACGGGGAGGCACTGAAAGCGCTGATCCGCGCCGCCGTGGTGCTCAACCAATCCGCGCGCGCAGGCCGATCGCGGAAAAAGTAGGCGCGCCGCCCGTTCGGAATCACGGCTCGGCCCTCGGCAAGAACAGTCGCGAATACGCACGCCAAAGGCCTGATCGAACCACACGTCTGCGTGAATGCGGCGGATTGCGCAGTATCAATCCGGCGAAATCCACTCTAAACTGGTCGAAACGGTTGAAATCGCGCGTCGCATTCTGCATGTGACAGGCTAGCGCGGTCCATGGATCGCATGCCCGGCCGTGTTTCCGCAATGGAGCCACCGGCCGGCGAGCGTGACAACGAGGCATGAGAGTGACAGACACCCCGACCACCCCCCTGCTCGACACGGTCCGGATTCCGGCGGATCTGAAGCCTATAAACGATCGCGACCTGCCGCAGCTCGCCAGCGAACTGCGCGCCGAGATGATCGATGCCGTGTCGCGCACCGGCGGGCATCTGGGCGCGGGGCTTGGGGTGGTGGAACTGACGATCGCCATCCACAAGGTCTTCGACACGCCGCATGACCGGCTGATCTTCGACGTCGGCCACCAGTGCTACCCGCACAAGATCCTCACCGGCCGGCGCGACCGCATCCGCACTCTGCGCCAGGAAAACGGGCTGTCGGGCTTCACCCGCCGGGCCGAAAGCGAATATGATCCCTTCGGCGCCGCCCATTCCTCGACCTCGATCTCGGCCGGCCTCGGCATGGCGGTCGCGGCCGACCTGTCCGGCGAGCCGCGCAATGTGATCGCCGTCATCGGCGACGGCGCCCTTTCGGCCGGCATGGCCTATGAGGCCTTGAACAATGCCGGCGCGCTCGATGCGCGGCTGATCGTCATTCTCAACGACAACGACATGTCGATAGCGCGGCCGACAGGCGCCATGAGCGCCTATCTGGCGCGCCTCGCGTCCGGGCGCACCTATATGGGCTTCCGCGATCTCGGCAAGAAGCTGACGGCCTATCTCGGCAAGACGGTGGACCGGGCCATCACCCGCGCGGTCGAGCATGCGCGCGGCTATGTCACCGGCGGTACGCTGTTCGAGGAAATGGGCTTTTACCATATCGGCCCGATCGACGGCCATTCCTTCGACCATCTCCTGCCGGTGCTGCGCAATGTGCGCGACAATTCCAAGGGCCCGGTGCTGATCCATGTGGTGACGCAGAAGGGCAAGGGCTATCCGCCGGCCGAGGCTGCCGCCGACAAATATCACGGCGTCAACACATTCGACGTGATCACCGGCGCGCAGGCGAAAGCCAAGCCGAATGCGCCCGCCTATACGGCCGTCTTTGCCGAAGCACTGACGCAGGAAGCCGGCTTCGACGACAAGATCGTCGCCGTCACCGCCGCCATGCCGTCCGGCACCGGGCTCGACAAATTCGCGCTGGCCCATCCCTCCCGCTGCTTCGATGTCGGCATTGCCGAGCAACATGCCGTCACCTTCGCGGCCGGGCTTGCTTCGGAAGGCTACAAGCCGTTCGCGGCACTGTATTCGACCTTCCTGCAGCGCGCCTATGACCAGGTGGTGCATGACGTGGCGATCCAGGGTCTGCCGGTGCGCTTTCCGATCGACCGGGCCGGTCTCGTCGGCGCCGATGGGCCGACCCATGCGGGTTCCTTCGACACGACCTATCTCGCCACCTTGCCCGGCTTCGTGGTGATGGCCGCCGCCGACGAGGCGGAACTGAAGCATATGGTGCGCACAGCCGCCGCCTATGACCAGGGCCCGATTTCCTTCCGCTATCCGCGCGGAGAAGGCGTCGGCATCGACATGCCGGAGCGTGGGCAAATCCTGGAAATCGGCAAGGGCCGGGTGATGAAACAGGGCTCGAAAGTGGCGCTGCTGTCGTTCGGCACGCGGCTTGCCGACTGTCTGCTCGCAGCCGAGGACCTGGACGCATCGGGGCTTTCAACCACCGTCGCCGATGCGCGTTTCGCCAAGCCGCTCGATGAGGACCTGATCCGCCAGCTTGCCCGCCATCACGAGGTGCTGATCACCATCGAGGAAGGCGCCGTCGGCGGCTTCGGCAGCCATGTCATGCAGTTCCTGGCGCTTGAGGGCCTGCTCGACCACGGACTGAAATTCCGTCCGCTGGTGCTGCCCGACATCTGGATGGAACAGGCCAAGCCCGAAGCCATGTATGTCAGGGCCGGTCTCGACCGCACCGGCATCGTCGCCACGGTCTTCCGGGCGCTCGGCCAGAAACAGGTCGGCTCGACAGCGGCCGGCTGAGCCTTCGCCGGCGCGGCAGCGTAAATCGCTGCCGCATCCGATGGCATTGATCAGCTATTGGCGCCGCCGTCGATCGTCAGGCTTGATCCGGTGACAAATCGGCCCTCTTCACCCGCAAGAAACGTCACCAGACCGGCAATGTCGGATGCGTTGCCGAAGCGGGGAATGGCCATCAATGCGCGCTGCGCATCCGCATGTTCGCCGTCGGCGGGGTTCATGTCGGTATCGGTCGAGCCCGGCTGGACGATATTAACGGTGATGTCGCGCGGACCGAGATCGCGTGCCAGAGCCTTGGTAAGACCGACCAGAGCGAATTTGCTGGTGGAATAGATGCTGAGGCCGGGAAAAGGCACTTTCTCGCCGAGATTGCTGCCGATGAAGATGATGCGCCCGCCGTTCCCCATCAAGGCGGCGGCCGCCTTCGACGCGACGAAACTGGCGCGCACATGGATGGACATGACCCGGTCATATTCTTCGAGCGTGGCGGTGTCGATCGTATCCACGGAAAAGACGCCGGCACTGTTGACGAGAATATCCAGCCCACCAAGGTCTACATGGGCTTGCCCCACGGCCGCCTCGACCGCCGCTGCATCGAGATTGTCGGCCTGGATGGCGAGCGCCCGGCGGCCGAGGCCCTTTATGGCAGCGACGACATCCCGCGCCTTCTCCGGAGCGCTGGCATAGGTGATCGCGACATCCGCGCCGTTTCCGGCAAGTGAAAGCGCGATAGCCGCGCCTATACCGCGGCTGCCGCCGGTAACGAGAGCGACTTTATTGTTAAGGTCCGGCATGGTTCATCCTTTTTCTGTAACGATCGATACATATAAGCTGTCAGGCTTGCCGGGCGGCGTCAACCGGTTTATGTATCGATCGATATAGAAAGGAATTTTCATGACGCCAAAAGGCCGGCCCCGCGCATTCGACTGTGATGACGTCTTGCGACGGGCCATGCGGATCTTCTGGGAAAAGGGCTATGAAGGCACCTCAATGACCGATCTCACCACGGCCATGGGGATCGGCGCCCCAAGCCTCTACGCCGCCTTCGGCAACAAGGCCGAGCTTTTCGCCGCCGCTCTCAAGGTCTACGAGACCCAGATCGGCACGGCCATATGGGAAAGCCTGGAGAAAGCGGCAACGGCGCGTCAGGCTTTTGCCGATTTCCTGAAGGAGACCGCGCTCTCCTATGCGCAGCCCGATCAGCCGCGCGGCTGCATGATCGCGCTCGAAGGGCTGTTCGGCGATGCCGACGCGATACCGGCCAGGGAGGCGCTGCGCGAGCGCCGGCTGGACAATGTGCGCCTGTTGCGCGAGCGGCTGGAACGCGGCGTGGCCGATGGCGATGTTGCGCGTGGTATCGACTGCCGGAAGGTTGCCGATTTCTACGCGACCGTGCAGCACGGCATGTCGATTACCGCACGGGACGGAGCAAGTCCCGACGCATTGCTGAACACGGCCGACGCCGCAATGGCCGCCTGGGAAACCCTTACCTCGCCTCGATAGGCCGATCCCGTCCGTCCTCCTGCCCGGAAATGCCGCTTTTTTGGCACAGCCGGGCGCAGAAGCCTTGCCTTGGCGGCGCCAACGCGCCATGAGACGCCATGTCAAACGAACCTAAAACATCCGTCCGCCTCGACCAGCTGCTGCTTAATCTCGGCCTGGTCGCCAGCCGTTCGCGGGCGCGCGACGCGATCCAGCGCGGCACCGTCACCGTCAACGGCCGCGTCGTCGTCAAGCCCAGCGCCACCTTTCCCGAGGATGCGACGATCGGCATCGACGATCCGGTGCAGGCCTATGTCTCGCGCGCGGCGCTGAAGCTGAAGGCGGGACTGGAACATTTCAAACTGTCGCCGCAGGGGCTCGCCTGTCTCGACATCGGCGCATCGACAGGCGGTTTCACCGAAATTCTGCTGCATGCGGGGGCTGATCATGTCATCTCCATCGATGTCGGCCATGGCCAGTTCCATCCGCGCCTCGAGGCCGATCCGCGCGTCACCAATATCGAAGGGCTGAATGCCCGGGTGCTGGACGAGGATCATCTCGAAGGCCATGCCATCGGCTTCGTGGTTTCCGACGTCTCGTTCATTTCGCTGAAGCTCGCTTTGCCGCCGGCGCTCGATCTGGCCGAGCCCGGCGCCCATTGCATCCTTCTCGTCAAGCCGCAGTTCGAGGCAGGCCGCGAGGCGATCAGCAAGGCCGGGCTGCTCAAGGAGCCGGAAACCGCACCGGCCGTGGCAGCCGAACTGGAACGCTGGCTGGTGGAGGAAATGGGCTGGGAAAGCCTCGGCCTGATCCCCTCGCCCATTTCGGGTGGCGACGGCAACGAGGAATATCTGCTCGCCGGACATAAGCCGCTGGGTGATGGCCTGACGGACGACGAAGCATGAGCAGCGAGACCCTGACCATCGAGAAGATCGGCCAATCGGGCGACGGCATTGCCCGCGGGCCCTTCGGCCCGGTCTATGTGCCGTTCACGCTGCCGGGCGAAACCGCCGTACTGGCGGTCAACCGGGACAAGGGTACCGTCATGTCGATGTCCGAGATATCGCCCGAGCGCGTGGCGCCGAAATGCCGGCACTTCGGCCCTGAAGGCGAGAACGGCACCTGCGGCGGCTGCACCCTGCAGCATGCCAGCGACAACCTCTACCAGGGCTTCAAGCGGCAGCTGGTAATCGATGCGCTGAAATCCAAGGCCCTGGTTGCCGAGGTGGCGCCGCTTGTGCTTGCCGATCCGGGCGAACGGCGGCGCACCGTCTTTACCGCCCGGCGGACGGAGAAGGAGCTGCTGCTCGGTTATAACCAGGCGGAAAGCCACCACATCGTCTCGATCGTCGAATGTCCCATCGCCAGCCCCGGCATCGTCTCGCGGCTGGCAACCATCCGGACGGTCGCGCTGGCCATGGCCGTCAATGCCGAGCCGTTCCGCATCACCGTCCTCGAAACCCTGTCCGGCCTCGATCTTTCCTTCGAGGGCATCAAGGCCATGGACAATGCGCAGCGCCGCCAGGTGATCGAGACGGTGCTGGGCGCCAGAAGCATCGCCCGAGTTTCGCTGAACGGCGAAATCCTCGTCGAGCCACAGAAGCCGCTGGTCGAATTCGACGGCGTTTCGGTCTCGCCGCCGCCCGGCAGCTTCGTCCAGGCGACGAAGCCCGCCGAGGAAACCATGGCCGCGCTGGTCATCGCCCATCTCGGCAAGTCCAAGCGCGTCATCGATCTCTTTGCCGGGTCCGGCACGTTTTCGCTGCGCATCGCCCGCAAGGCGCGCGTCCATGCCGTCGAGGGCGAGGACAAGGCCCTGAAGGCACTGGACCAAGCGGCGCGCAATACGCAAGGGCTCAAACCGGTGACGGTGGAGAAGCGCGACCTCTTCCGCCGGCCGATGATGGCTTCGGAGCTGAAGGTCTATGACGCCATCGTCTTCGACCCGCCGCGGGCCGGCGCCGAAATCCAGGTGAAGGAAATCGCCAGGTCCGGCGCCAAAAAGATCGTTGCCGTCTCCTGCAATCCGGTGACGCTGGTGCGTGACCTGCGGCTCCTGGTCGATGCCGGCTACCGCATCACCGGCGTCACCCCGATCGACCAGTTCCTCTGGTCCTCACATGTGGAAGTGGTGGCAACACTGGAGAAGTGAGGCGAGTTCTATATTTCTGCACCCGCAGCCACGTTCCCGGGCGATGCGGGTGATGACATCCGGCGGCCATTGGCAGACCCTTTCGCGGCAGACCCTTTTGCGGACTGGCCGAATCGCGCAAACTTCAACCGGAACCTCTTCTTGAGATGGCATGATGAGCGCAATAATCATTGCCGAATACGATCCCGCCTGGCCCGGCCTGTTCGAACTGGAACGGAGCCGGATACAACAGGTCGCCGGCGATGTCGTGAAAGAGATTCACCATGTGGGCAGCACATCCATTGCAGGGTTATGCGCAAAACCAAAAATCGACATCGATGCCGTGGCTGTCAGCGAGGCGCTGCTCTCGGAGGCAATCGAACGCATTCGGTTGCTCCCGGATTTTACATTCCACGGCGATCCATATGGCGATGGAATGTGGACATTTACCTCAGGGCATGGCTCCTACGGAACCCGTCTTTACCTCTGCGGACCGGAGAATGCCACGCATCTCAAACGCATCCTGTTTCGAGATTGGCTGCGTGAACATTCTGACGCGGCCGCTCAATATGCCGCCTTGAAACGGCGGCTGGCAGCAAAAGCCGCCGGCGATTGGGGATTCTACACCGGCGGCAAGGCCGACTTCGTCGCGGCGATCGTGCAACAGGCATCCGCCAGATAATATAGGGCGCCAACAGGCAATAACTGGGTCGCAAGCCTGAAATGACGTGAAAGGGCCTGTTGCCGGGCCCTTTCATTCCTTACAGCCGTTGCCGATCAGGCGGCGCGGCGGTTTTGGCCTGACTGCCTTGCGGCCGGAGCCGCCTGGCTTTCACCGAGCCTGAACTGAGCAAGCAGTTCGTTCAGCGCGGCGGCTTCCGACGCCAGTCCATGGCTTGCGGCCGTCTGCTCCTCGACCATGGCGGCATTCTGCTGGGTGCCCTGGTCCATGGTGTTGACCGCCGTATTGATCTCCTGCAGGCCGATCGACTGTTCGCGGGTGGCGGTGACGATCGCGCCGATATGGCCGTTGATCTCCTGGACCTCGGAAACGATGACCTGCAGCGACTTTCCGGTTTCGCCGACCAGCGCCACGCCGGCACGGACCTGATCGCCGGACGCGGTGATCAGCGCCTTGATCTCCTTGGCGGCATTGGCGGAGCGCTGGGCAAGCTCGCGGACTTCCTGCGCGACGACGGCAAAGCCCTTGCCGGCATCGCCCGCCCGTGCCGCCTCGACGCCCGCGTTCAGCGCCAGAAGGTTGGTCTGGAAGGCGATATCGTCGATGACCCCGATGATATTGCCGATCTCGCCCGAGGATTTCTCGATGCCCTGCATGGCGTTGACCGCATCACGGACCACTTCGCCGGACTTTTCGGCACCGGTCCGGGTGCGGGCGACCAGTTGGCCGACTTCCTCGGCGCGGCGGGCGCTGTCCTTGACCGTGGTGGTGATTTCCTCCAGCGCCGCGGCGGTTTCCTCGACGGACGCGGCCTGCTGTTCGGTGCGGCGGGCGAGGTCGTCGGCCGCATGGCGGATTTCCGTGGCGCCGGCGTCGATCGCCCGGGCATTGGTGCCGACCGCTTGGAGCGCGTGGTGCAGCTTGGCGACGGAATTGTTAAAGTCGGCGCGCAGGCGGTCGAGATGGGAGACGAAGGGGATCGAAATCCGGTAGCCGAGGTCGCCATCGGCAAGACGGCCAAGACCGGTGGCCAAAGCCTCGACGGCTTCCTGGATATCGGCCGTTTCCCTGGCCTTCAGCGCTTCGCGCTCGAGACGTTCGCGCTCCGACAGCGAGCGGCCGGCATCAGCTTCCTCTTCCAGGCGGACACGTTCGATCGCATTGGTGCGGAAGACAGCGACGGCGGCGGCCATGGAGCCGATCTGGTCGCGGCGTTCCTGGCCGGGAATTTCGGCCTTCAGGTCGCCGGCGGCAAGCTTCTCCATCGCGCCGGTCATATCGGTGACCGGGCGGATGACCAGACGGCTGAGCAGCGTCGCCAAGAAGGCGATCATGACGCCGACGGCAAGCAGCGTGGCGACCGTGGCGGCAATTCGGAACTGGTCGATGGCCGCATAGGCCGCATCGGCATCAATGGCGAAGCCGACATACCACTCGACCGAGGGCAAGCCCGCGACCGGCACGAAGCTCACCAGCATGCCCTTGCCGTCCAGTTCGGTTTCCGTGATCGAGGTACCGATCGAGGGCGTTGCTGCCGGGAAGGCATCGGCAAGCGTCTTGGTGACCAGCTTGGCATTCGGATGGACGAGGATCTGGCCATCCTTGTTGACGAGGAACGCGAAACCTTCACCGCCGACATCGATCGCCTTGACCATCGACACAAGCGTGGCCAGCGAGAAGTCGCTTCCGGCAACGCCGAGGAGCTTGCCTTCCTGCTTGACGGGCACCGCCGCGCTGATGATGAGATCGCCGCTTGCGGCATCGACATAGGGGTCGGTCAGCACTGCGGCATCGGCCTTGACAGAATCCTGATACCAGGGGCGCTTGCGCGGGTCGTAGTCGGCAGGCATTTCCGAATCCGGCCACATGGTGAACGTGCCACTCTCGTCGCCGACATAGGTGCTTATGAATTCCTTGGTCAGCACATCGTTCTTCAAGACCGCCTCGAGACCGGCCTGATCGGCGGAATTGCCGGCGGCGTTCGCGGCCATCGCGGTCAGGGCAACGCGGCCGTTCAGCCAGTTGGCAACGCTCTGGGCCGCCTGCTTGCCGGAGGACGAGATGTTTTCCTCGACGGAACGGGTGGTCGCGCCGCGCTGGAGGCTGTCGATATACACGGAGAAGCCGGCAAAGGCGGCGACGACGACGAGAGACGCGGCGACAAGGATGCGCGTCATGAGATTCGATCTTTTGGACAAGGCTAGCGTTCCCTATTGCCCCGGCTCTTCGGGCCGGGCGGTGGTGGTCTGTTTCGCAAGCGGGATCATTCGCCAGCACAAGGTGCGCAGCGCTGTTCCAACCTGAGAAAGGGTGACATGCCCGAAGGCGAGGACGGCACGCCTCATGCGGCCCTGCAGATCACGGCAAGAGCCGGTCTGTGATAGCCGAACAATAGCGAGGCGTACTTAAGGCATCATTAAAATTTGATCGCTGGTAAGTCGGGTTTCTCCGGCGTGCCCGCGCCTATCGCGCCGTCGGCTTGAGGGCGGATGCGATCGGTTTTTTCAGGCCCCAGGCCGTTGCAAGATGCATGGACGAGGAGATGCCGGCATCGAGCATGTAGGGGCCGGGCGTATCGGCCCGTACCCGTGAGGCCGATCGCGGTTTCAGGGGCGTTCCATGGCCCATATTCGCGATGAGGTAGAGCTCGACCGCCGGCTGTCCCGATCCGTCTTTCCAGACACGGCGGACATGGCCGTCCACCTCGCTCTGCGTAAAGGCGTCGCTGTCCAGCCCATGGACATCGAGCCATTGCGCCACCAGCGCCTCGGCATTGGAGACATCGACGGTTTGGTCCCGCGTGCCGTGCCAGATCGAGACGGCGGGAAAGTTGCGCTTGACGGGAGACGCGGCGCGGACGAGATCGCCCCATTCCCGGGCCGGACGTTCCGGCGCGCTGCTCATCGCGGCCAGTGCCCGGTGGACATCGCGTGCCGCGCCGAAGGGCAGGCCGGCAATGATGCCGCCGGCGCGGAACAGGTCCGGATAGGCGGCCAGCATCGCCGTCGTCATGGCGCCGCCCGCCGACAGGCCGGTGATGAAGACGCGGTCGCGGTCGATGCCGTGCGCTTTCGCCATCTTGGCCACCATCTGGCGGATCGACATTGCCTCGCCGCGATCACGCGCGACATTGCTCGGGCGAAACCAGTTGAAGCAGAGATTTGAATTGTTGGAACGGGTCTGTTCGGCATAGACGACGGCAAAGCCGCGTTCGCGCGCCAGCGTCGACCAGCCGCTGCCATGATCATAGGCCTCCGCCGTCTGATGGCAGCCATGCAAAACGACGACCAGCGGCGATTTCCGCGGCAGGTTTTCCGGCACATAGCGCCACATCCGCAGCCGTCCGGGATTGCTCCCGAAAGCCATGACCTGCTGGAGCCGGCCGGTGGTTTCCGATTTCGCGACGCGTGATTTCCTGGGGGACGAAACAGGCGTTGCGGCTGCCACGACCTTGCCGGCGCGTTTCACCGCCTTGGTCACGGCTTTTTCCCACTGCCGGTGCCGCTTGAGCATGCCGGAAAGTGAAAACCCGAAATGAGACCGCATGGAAACCCCTTTGCTTTCCGGCTTCTCCTCAAAAACCGGCCGTCCTCCACGCCTGCACACCATATGGGTTTTACCCGCGAACCGGCAAGGGAGACGGTCGATGATAAGGTGTCCGCCGGTCGCAATTCGCCGGGGCATTCCCCTCGGCTCGGACTTACCGGCGCATGAACGCCTCGAAGGCGGCCCGCGCCTCGGCGCTTTTCAGCTGTGCCGAAAAATGCCGCGCCTCCTCGTCGATCCGCGCCAGGACATCGGCGCGATCGCCTCGGATCAGCTGGCGGGCGATGCGCAGCGCTTCCGGCGACTTGGCGGCGAGACCGGCGGCAAGCGTAAGTGCCTGCGTCTCGATGGCCTCGGCATCGACAATCTTCCAGATCAGCCCGGCCTCCAGCGCCTGCGCGGCTGTGAACGGCTCGCCGGCGGCCAAGAGCGCGAAGGCTCGCTGATGACCGGCGATGCGCGGCACCAGCAGGCTGGACGCGGCTTCCGGCACCAGCGCCAAATCGACGAACGGCGTCCGGAACATCGAACGCGACGAGGCGATCGTCAGGTCGCAGTGGAGGTGAAGGGTGGTGCCGACGCCGATCGCCAGGCCATCGACGCCGGAGACCAGCGGCTTTTGAGCCCCCGCCAGCGCCCGCAGAAAATCGAGCACCTCGCCGCCCATGGTTCCGCCCATGGCAAAGGCCATGAAATCTGCCATATCGTTGCCGGCGGAAAAACAGCCTTCGGTTCCCAGAAACGCTGTGGCACGGACCGCATCGTCGCTTGCCGCCGCATTGAGCGCTTGCGCCATCTTGGCATACATGGCCCGGGTGATGGCGTTCTTCTTTGCCGGCCGGTTGAGGCGGATGACCTCGACGCCGGGATAGGCGTCGGGCCGCTCGATCAGGACGTCGTCGGTCATGGCAGTCTCCTTGAGAAGGCTTGTCAGGCAAGCGCGATGCGGGCGGCGGAAAGGCTTTCGGCGCCGCTGACGATGCGATCCTTCAACGACGCCGTTTCCGACAGCAGGTTTTCGGCGGCAAAGCGGCACAGCGCGATGCGGGCTTCGCGGCCGTGGTCGCCGGCTTCGGCGAGCCCGCCTTTGGCAAGATAGACGCCGCTCAGCGTCAGCCCGAACAGGCGCTGATAGGCGGTTGCGCCGGCCAGCGCCTCGGCAGTCCCGCCCTCGGCAAGGCGCGCCAGCAACCAGTCGGTCGCCTCAGCGAGATCATCGATCGCATTGTCCAGCCGGTGCGCCGTCTCGCCGAAACCGTCGAGATTGGACGCGGCGACTTCGGCTGCCACCGCCTTCAATTCCCCGAGGAAACCGCGCATATGCGCGCCATCGGACAACGGCAGCTTGCGCGTCACCAGGTCGATCGCCTGGATGCCGTTGGTGCCTTCATAGATCGGGGCGATGCGGGCATCGCGCAAATAGCGCGCGGCCCCGGTTTCCTCGATGAACCCCATGCCGCCGTGGATCTGGATGCCCATCGAGGCCGCATCGACGCCGATATCGGTGCCGAAGGATTTGGCGATCGGGGTCAGGAGGCTGGAGCGCTCCTGCCAGTGGCGCGCGGCCTGACTGTCGCCCGCTCCCGCACTGGCATGGGCGCGATCGACGGCGTGGGCGCAGACAAAGGCAATGGCACGCGCGCCTTGGGTCATGGCCTTCATTGTCAGGAGCATGCGGGCAATATCGGGATGCTCGATGATCGGGCTCATGCCCTTGCCCTGCCATCCCGGCGCCTTGCCCTGGGTGCGTTCGCGGGCATAGGAAAGGGCGTGCTGGGTCGCAGCCTCCGCAAGGGCGACGCCCTGGATACCGACGGCAAGACGGGCATTGTTCATCATCGTGAACATGCAGGCGAGGCCTCTGTTCTCCTCGCCGATGAGATAACCGACAGCACCAGCCTCGTCACCGAAGCGGCCGTCGCCATAGACCATGGTGCAGGTGGGCGAACCGTGAATGCCGAGCTTATGCTCGATCGAATGGCAGAACAGGTCGTTGCGGGCGCCGAGCGCGCCGTCATCGCCGACGAGGAATTTCGGCACGAGGAACAACGAGATGCCGCGCGTTCCCTCCGGTGCGTCGGACAGACGGGCGAGAACCAGATGGACGATATTGTCGGTCAGGTCGTGCTCGCCCCAGGTGATGAAGATCTTCTGGCCGAAAATGCGATAGGTGCCGTCGTCGCGGCGTTCGGCGCGGGTTTTCAGGACGCCGAGATCGGAGCCCGCATGCGGCTCCGTCAGGTTCATCGTGCCGGCCCATTCGCCGGAAATCATTTTTGCAAGAAAGACGGACTTCAAGCCGTCCGATCCATGCTTTTCCAGCGCCTCGACGGCGCCCATGGTCAGCATAGGGGCGAGCGCGAAGGCCATCGAACTGGCGTTCCAGAGTTCCATCGCCGCGATATGCAGCATATGCGGCAGATTCTGGCCGCCAGATTCCTCCGGTGCCGTCAGGCTGTTCCAGCCGCCCGCAGCCCAGTTGCGGTAGAGGTCGCGCCAGCCATCGGGCGATGTCACTTTTCCGTCCACGAGCCTGGCGCCCTGACGGTCGCCGATCTCGGCGAGCGGCGCGATCTCCTCATTGGCGAAGCGACCGGCTTCGGTGACGATGGCATCGACAAGGTTTTCATCCAGATCGCCGAAAACGCCTTCGGCGAGATCTTCGCTCAGTCCGGCGACATGTTTGAGCGTGAACAGGATTTCGTCCACCGGCGCCTTGTACATCTGCTTCTCCCGTCACATGATCGTTCGACCGCCAGACAATCGCCGGCTCATAGTGTCGGCCCGAAATTATTGATTTTTACGTAAACGTCAATATTCGATTGTCGGATGCGGTGCGGCTTGCAAGCCGGCAGCGACAAAACTGTCATGAAAGGCGAATAAGCCAAACCTGCTTCAGCAGGAACGACGCGGCATGAACCTGATTTCCACCGAAATACCGGGCCTGGTCTGGGCCTACCGCTTTATGCCGGGCGACAGCCGCTGCCTGCGGATCGCCGCCGATGCCTCGATCCAGTCCCTGATGCAAGGCGAAGGCTGGCTGTGGCTGCATCTGGCGCTGAGCGATGCGCGCACGCCAAGCCTGATCGAACGCATCGCCAGCGTTCCGCAAGCGGCGCTTGCGACCTTGACCAGCCATGATACGCAGGCCGCTGTCACCGTCTCCGACGATATGATCCACGGCACGCTGGTCGATTTCGAACGGACCTTCGACGCCGAGACGAAGACCATCGGCTGGCTTCATTTTGCCGTCACCGAAAAGATCATCATCACCACGCGCCTGCATCCGCTGCGCAGCATCGACCGGGTCAAGGCGGCAATCGAGAAGAACGCCCGCTGCGGCCGACCGATCGATCTGTTCGAAATGATGGTGGTGGAATTCCAGCGCACGCTGATCAGCCTGGTACTGGAACTGACCGAGGATCTGAACATCATCGAGGACGAGGTCTATGGGGAGGCCGGGCAAGCCGCCGGCCGCAACAGCCAGCCGAGGCTGGCGCCACTGCGGCGAACGGTGGTGCGGCTGCATCGGCATCTGCGCACGCTCCTGGCCTTGCTGCGGCGAGCCGGAACCTCCGAAGAGGATGAGGTACCGGCCGGCTTCCTCGACGTGGCGGAACGGCTAACGGACCGGCTGGAGGCGGTCGATCGCGACGTATTCGCGCTTCAGGAGCGAGCCCGGCTCCTGCATGAGGAGATCGACAGCAAGCTTTCCTCCGAGACCAACCGGCATCTCTATATCCTGTCGCTGATGACCGCTTTCCTGCTGCCGCCGACGCTGGTCACCGGCTTCTTCGGCATGAATACCAGCAGCCTGCCCTTTGCAGGGGGACTCCATGGAACGGCGATGGCCGGGCTTTTCATCCTCTTATCGACGGGGCTTGCCTAGACGATCCTCAAGCGCATCGGGCTATTGTAAGGCAAACGCAAAAATGCCGGAGGCGGCCGCCCCCGGCAAGTTGGTGCCGATCAATCGGTGATTTCGGTCAGTAGGGCGAATTGCACTGCTGGCGCGGCCCGTTATAGGGCTGGAACGTATTGTCGGAGGCGCGATAGCTGCGATAGCGGTTGGCGCACCACTGAACATGGCTGCCACCATAGCGCACCGGCCTGTCGGCTGTCGCGCCGCCGATGATGGCGCCGGCGGCGAAGGCGGCCAGCGGGAACCAGACGCCGTTATACTGGCGGTAGCCCGGGCGGTGATGCCTGTAGCCGCGATGGCCATTGTAATAGGATCGGTTACCATAGCGATAATAGCCATGGCGGCGATCGCCACGGCGATGCTGCACAAGCTGGATATCGCTGGAACGCTCGGCCTTGACCGGCACGGGGATACTGCTGAAAGCCTGCACCGGCGTGTACGACGTCGCCATCAACACGGCCGACAGCACCAGCGACGCTGCTTTAAATTTGAAAACACCCATGGTTTCCTCCATCATTCCGGACAGGATTGTCTTGGCCTAACAACGAGCATGGGCCGTTTTTGTTCCCTTCACTGCGCTCCCCAGACCTGCGATCGCAGTGTTAACCTTTGGTTAACCCTGTTTGCGCACCCTCTCTGGATGGAAAAGCGCCGCAACACAGTGCTCGCCAGTTTTTTGAGCCTCGCCTTGATGTTTGGCGCCGGGCTGCTTTCCCATGGCGCCGAGGCCCGCGACGTCATGCCGTGGAAATCGGCGGATCATGCGCTTGTCATCGATGCCTATGAGATGAACATCATCGACTGGGACGCGATGCTGAAGGATCGCAGGATCGCCGGTTTCATTTCCAAGGCTTCGGATGGTTTGCCGGAAAGTTTTTCCTGCACCGGCGATCACGACGGTGACACTTTTGACCACTGCAAGACGATGTGGCGCAAATATGCCGTCAGCCGCGAACTTTACCAGACCCGCCGGCTGATCGCCCGCGAGCGCGGCCTGCTCTGGGGCGCCTATCATCTCGCCCGCCCCGGCAACCCGATCGACCAGGCCAACCATTTTCTCGATTATGCCGAACCGCGCGATGACGAGGTGATGGTACTCGATATCGAGGGCATCGATGCGGAAAAATACATGTCGCTGGAGGATGCCGGCATTTTCGCCGGCCATATCAAGACCCGCACCGGGCGCTATCCGATGCTCTACACGAACCATTCAACCGCCAAGCATATCGCCGCCCACCGCGATCGCTTTCCCATCCTGTCGCGCCTGCCGCTCTGGTATGCGCGCTACAAGCCCGGCATCCGCAATGTCTTTCCGCTGGGCAACTGGGAGGGCTACGCGCTCTGGCAGTTCTCCTCGGCGATCAACTGCAACAAGCGCCGCTGCCCCTATCGGGTGGCGGGAACGCTGAACGATATCGACGTCAATGTGGCGCCGGTCAATGCCAAGGCACTCAAGGCCATCTGGGCCAAGGGCGACCTCGTGCCGGAAAAGCCGTTGGACGAGCCGGTTCTCATCGCCAGCGGCAAGGGGCACATTTCCTTCGGAGCGGGCGCCGACATGGGCTTGGACATGACGGTCACCGGCTCGGTGCGCAGGCTCTCCAACGCGCTGGCCCTCAGATAGCCGAAGCCGTCTGACGACGCGCCGCTCCACGGAAAGACGGCGTTAACCCTATCGATGTAGCGTCTGCCGATAGGCGCCGCAGCATCTCTGCTTTCGGTATCTCGGGTAGGCCAATGTCACAATTGCGATATTTCGACGCCGCCGTCAGGAAGCCGGCACCCTTGCCGAAGGCGGCGATCTATACCGAATTCCTGCGCACCGGACGCATCAACCGGCACCCGCCCGAATGGAGCGCAGAAAAGAAACGCTACCTGACCCATCAGGAAGTGGCCGCCCGCACCGGCCGCAGGCTGGAGACAGCGGGAACGCTGACGCATGAGCGGATCAACGGTTTCCATCGATCGATCCGCTTTCCGAAGCTTCTGTTTCACCGCACGCTGCCGGAAAGCCCGCATCTGGGCTATTGCCATGTCACGGCGGCGCGCACGAAATTCGCACGGTTCGACGATGTCCGCTGGTCCTTCTACATCGCCAATTTCTTTTCCGATATCGGCGAGGACGAGCATTTCTTCGAGAAGATCAAGCTCGGTTATTCGCGCATGTATTTTGCCGTCGCCACCCAGGCCGATCCGGAAGATGGCAGGCTGACGCTCGATCGCAGCGTCCACGCGAATGGCTTGCTGTTTCGCACTCGCGATCCGAAGGAAGCGCTGAAGAACGTCCTCCTGCTCGGCGCCCGCGAAGCGGAATTGCGCGCGATCGTCAACAGCCTTTGAGCTTGGCAAGGCAGCGCCCCACCCTGTAAGGAATGGCGGAGCGCCAACCTTCTCCTTGCATCCGGCGCCGACCGTTGGAACGCGCATGGCCCTCATCATCGATACCCGCACCGAACCGGACCGCGCCCTCGCGCTGGCCTGCGAAACGCTTGGGCAAGGGCTGCCGGTCGCCATTCCGACGGAAACGGTCTATGGGCTGGCGGCGGATGCCACCAATCCCGATGCACTCAGCCGCATATACGAGACCAAGGGCCGGCCGCGCTTCAATCCGCTGATCTGCCATGTTGCGGATCTGGCGATGGCCGAGACGCATGTCGAATTCGATCCCTTGTCGCGGCGGCTGACCGAGGCCTTCTGGCCGGGGCCGCTGACGCTGGTCCTGCCGCAAAAGCCTGACAGCACGATCCATCCGCTTGCCTCCGCCGGCCTCGATACGCTCGCCATCCGCATGCCCGACGGGTTTTCGCGCGCGGTCATTCGCCGCTACGGCAAGCCGCTCGCAGCCCCCAGCGCCAATACATCCGGCAAGATCAGCCCGACCAGCGCCGAGCATGTGGAGGCTGATCTGGGCGACAAGCTGGCGCTGATCCTTGATGCCGGGCCGGCGGGGGTGGGGCTGGAATCCACCATCGTCAAGGTCGAGGGCGACCGGATCCGGCTGTTGCGCCCAGGCGGGCTCGACGTTGCCGAAATCGAGGCTTTGACCGGCATTCCGGTTCTCCGGCGTGACAAGGCGGGAGCGGCAATCGAGGCGCCCGGCATGATGGCGACGCATTATGCGCCCGCCGCCGCTGTACGGCTGGATGCCAGCGAGGTGAGGCCCGGCGAAGCGCTGATCCGTTTCGGCGGCGCCCCCTTGCCGGGGGAAGATGAGGCCGTTCTGGTGCTCGACCTCAGCCCCTCCTCCAACCTGCGCGAGGCCGCGTCCAACCTGTTTGCCTATATGAAACGGGCCGATGCCTCGGGCGCGGCCACCATCGCCTTCGGGCCGATCCCGAACGAGGGACTGGGCGAAGCGATCATCGACCGGATCGAGCGGGCAGCCGCACCAAGAGAATAGCGAGGACGCGCATGGCGGACCTCTCCGCGCCACTATGGGACATCTCCTATCAGGGTATGCCTGACGGCGCCGGAGCCACTAAATCCGAACCGACGATAGGCCACTGCGCATCATGACCAATATCCGCCCCTCGCCCGAACTGATCGACCGCTTCGCCGCTATCGTCGGGGCGCTCAATGCGCTGACGGAGCCCTCCGACATCGCCCCCTATCTCGTCGAATCGCGCGGCCTCTACAAAGGCGAGACGCCACTGGTGCTCAAGCCGGGCAGCGTCGAGGAGGTCTCGCAGATCCTCAAGCTCGCCAGCGAGACCGGCGTGGCGATCGTGCCGCAGGGCGGCAATACCGGGCATGTGGCCGGCCAGATCCCGCGCACAGGCGCCAGCGACCTCGTCCTGTCGCTGGAGCGGCTGAACCGGATTCGCGACATCGACCCGGTCGGCAATGTGATCGCCGTCGATGCCGGCTGCATCCTTGCCGATATCCACCAGGCGGCCGAGGCGCATGACCGGCTGTTTCCGCTGTCACTGGGATCGCAGGGCTCCTGCCGGATCGGCGGCAATCTTTCCACCAATGCCGGCGGCACGGCGGTGCTTGCCTATGGCAATATGCGACACCTGTGCCTGGGGCTCGAAGTGGTGCTGCCGACCGGCGAGATCTGGGACGGAATGCGACGGCTGGCCAAGGACAATACCGGCTACGACCTGCGCGACCTGTTCATCGGCGCCGAAGGCACGCTCGGCGTCATCACCGGCGCGGTGCTGAAACTTTTCCCGCGGCCGCTCGGCCATCAGGTGGCCTTTGCCGGGGTCAAAAGCGTCGCCGATGCGCTGGCACTGTTCGACAGGGCATCGAGCCTCTGCGGCCCGGCGCTGACCGGCTTCGAACTGATGCCGCGGCTCGGTGTCGAGTTCACCGCCCGGCATATAGACGGCGTGCGCGATCCGCTGGATACGGTCCATGCTTGGTATGTGCTGATCGACATCTCGACGTCGGATTCGGCCGAAAGCGCCGAGCGGATGGTGGCACGGCTGCTGGAGACCGAATTTTCAGATGGACTGGTCGAGAATGCCGTGATCGCCGCCAGCGAGGCGCAACGGAGAAGCCTCTGGCACATGCGCGAAAGCATGTCGCCGGCGCAGAAGCCGGAAGGCGGATCGATCAAGCATGATGTCTCGGTGCCGGTGTCGAGCATCCCCGCTTTCATGGAGGAGGCGGATGCGGCGGTGATGAAGGCCATTCCCGGCGCCCGCATCTGCTCCTTCGGCCATATGGGCGACGGCAATATCCACTACAACATTTCGCAGCCGGTCGGCGCCGACAAGGACGCCTTCATCGCCCGCTGGCGCGAGATCAACGCGATCGTGCATGCCATCGTGCTCCGCTACAACGGCTCGATTTCGGCCGAGCACGGTATCGGCCAATTGAAGCGCGACGAATTGGCCGAAGTGCGCGCACCGATCGAGATCGATCTGATGCGCCGCATCAAGCACGCATTCGACCCCGCCGGAATCATGAATCCGGACAAGGTGCTGAAGAGCTGAGAGCGATCAGAACCCGCCGGCGCGCAGCTGGGTCAGGCTGAGAAGCGTATCGGCGCTGATGCCATTGCGGCCGCTGCCCGACAGGATGAGTTCGGCGCCGGTGATATCGACATTGTTCTCGACGTCGTAGAGCGCCGTGAACCGGGCCATGAGCTTTTCCAGCTTTTCCGGATCGTGCAGGTCCTCGATGTCGAGAACACGATTGATATAGGCATATTGCAGATCGACGTCGGCGCTCGACATTTCCTTGGGAATGCTGAACGTCGTCTGGATGACCTGCAGCAGCGCGTTGTCGGCCAGAAGATCGTAGGCACTGCCGATGCCCGACGCCATGCGCCGGAAGTAGAGCGCCAGGCGGACGCCGGCATTGTCCTCGCCCTTTTCCTCTTCCAGCGTCTGGTTGAGATAGAGATCCTCGGTCTCCAGCAGCCCGCGTCTGGTCTGTATCCCCTGGGTGGGACGGGCGAGATCGCCTTCGCTGTCGAAATTATAGGAGGCGACGATTTCCTTGTAGAGCGTCGTGTTCGGCTGCGTATTGATGAAGCTGTTGGGATCGTTGAAATCCGATTCGAACATCTGGCGGACGTGGTCGGTCGAGATTTCCTCCGGATCGAGACCGGCGGCGACAAGGATGAAATCGACCAGACGCCGGTTGGAGAGCAGCCCATCCAGTGTTTCGATCTTGCCGATCTCGGCGCTGTAATATTTCGATTCCGCCGTCGCCTTGGTCTTGTCCTCCTCGGTGCCGAAGCGGCTTTTCTCCACGACATAGGACTTGGCGGTATTGAGGATTTCGGATTCGGACTGCGCCAGCATCGGCGTGCCGGGCGTGCCGTCAGCCTTGAAATTGAACACCTTTGCCAGTTCGACATAGCGTTCATCCTTCAGCGTATAGACATAGCTGTTCGGATCGGTCAGGTCGCTGGTCAGCACCTTTTTCAGTTTACGCGCCGTGTCGCCCTCCTCCAGCCCGACCGCGGTCAGCGCCAGCGACATGATCTTGCTGTCGGACAGCAGATCGTCGACATCGGCAACGACGCCGATCAGGGTCTTGTAGGATTTGATCAGCGCCTCGTCGAAGGCTTCGTCGGCATCGTCGTAACGGTCGATCCAGTAGGCGGATGTCTCGGCCATCTGCGAGGCGGTCTGGGCCTTGTCGCCGGCGGCCAGCGTTCCATCGGTCTGGAAATTGAAGGCAGCGGCAAGCTGCTTGTAGATCGGGCCGAATTCGGTACCGCCCTGGGTATTGGCATAGCTCGTCGGATCATCGAGATCGCTGGAGAGGACATTCCCCATCGTCGAGATCAAAAGGCTCGTCGGCAGGCCATAGGAGATGCGGATATAGTCGAACAGCCGGGAATTGCCGAGGATATCGTCGATCTTGGTGACGTTCTGGATTGCCGCTTCATAGAAGATCTTGTTGAGCTGGGCCGCAGAGGACGAAAGCCGCGGCTGCTGGAAGACATAGGCCTCGTTCGTCGAGGCCTTCTGCATATCCGACATCGGCAGGTCGCCGGCCAAAAGGGTTCCGTCATCCTGGAAATTGAAGGCGGCGGCGAGAGGCCGGTAATCGGGCGCATTGTCGATTGCGCCCTGGTACTGGGCGATCAGCCTGCTGGGCATGCTGCTGGGATCTGCCAGTTCTTCCGGCGTCGCGCCTGCCTGCACCTGGGCGATCTTGTCCTCGAAACCCTGTTTGTAGTTCGCCGCAGTGACATTCACATAGCTCGCCGGATCGCTGACGTCGCTGGTGACGATGCCCTTGAAATGCTCATAGGACATGTAGTTGGAATCGAAGCCGAAGGCCGTCAGCGCGTAATCCTTAAGCCTGTCGTTCTGCCAGAGCTGGTCAGCCGTCGTGATGTGGTCGATCGCTGCGTTAAAATAGGCCGAGTCCGTCCTGACCGCCTCGCTGCGGTTGGCGATCGACTCATTGTAGAGGCCGATCAGCGCATCTTCCTGTGCCTCGCTTTGAACCACCTCTGTCGATTGCGAAAAGCTGAAGGCCATGGCGAAATTGCGGTAGCGCTCGTCCGTCAGCATATTGGCATAGCTGTTGTCGTCGCTGAGGTCGCTTTCCATGACCTTGCGCATGAAGGCCTTGGCATAGGTCATGTCCTCCAGCCCGTGCGCTTTCATCGCATAGGCGTAGAGCCGGTAGTCGCCGAGGAAATCGTCGATCGAGGTGACATTGCCGATATTGGCCTTGTAATATTCGGTCTCGCGGGCAACGAGCAGCTTTTCGGAGGTGCGCTGCAGGCTCGTCTTCATGTCGCGCGTGATGAGATTGTAGTCGATGAATGTCGAAACCATTGCCGCTCTGCCGATCGCCTGAACCCATGGGCGGGGCACCATCCGGACGGACGCGCCTCCACAATCCCGCGGTCTGAAACCGCCACTATCGGCATTCTTGCTTGCGCGTGGCTTTACGGCGCCCATGTCGACGGCCCCGGAAGATCGGCAAAAAGCCGCCGATCATTTTCACGATTGGGAAACCCTGCCGCGTTGGCTTTTGCTAACCATCAGGAAATGCAAAGTTTTTTAACTGCGATTTTTAAGCGGTCTCAAACGGCCGCGCCCTATCCTTGGATCACAGAGGACGAAAAGTCCCGAAGAGAAGACCGGAAACCGGCTCTCAAGGAAAACAAGGGCGATAGACATGCTGAACGTACTTTCTCAACCGGCCTGGGTTGAAACCCAGCTGCGGCTGGACCCGAAACGCTTCCCCCAGCAGGCGAGCTACAATCTGCACGGACAGGCGAGCAATGTCACCATCAGCCTCGACGAGCGCGGCGCGGTGATGCGCAAGGTGCTGCCGTCAAGCGGCCTGCCGCTGTCGATCGCCCTGCCCGCCCGCGCCTTCAAGGGCGTTGCGGCCCGCGCCATCGACCATGGAGACGGCGAAGTAACCGTCACGCTCGAGCTTCATCACGAGGATCCGGATCTCTGCGTCCCGCTGCTGGTCGCCCATGATCTTTCCGACATCGCCGCCGACTGGCGCGGCTGGTCGGAGGCCTATCGCATCCCCATGCTGATGGTGGAGTCCGATGGCGTCGCCCGGCCGCTCGAGGAGCATCTCGGCGAAGTCCGCACCCGCGATATCAAGCCGCGCCGCCGCCATTCGCTTTTCAACGAGCGCCGCCCGCGCTTCCTGATGCGCCGCTCCACCGGCAGCCTCGGCGTCAACATGAAGATCGACGGCCAGGAAATCATCGCCCGCCGCTGATCGACACGAATTCCAGCTTCCTCCAGCGCAAAAAACCGGTCGTCCCTGCGACCGGTTTTTTGTTGGCTGTTTCAGCCGGAGCGATCCGTTCAGAGAAGCCGCAGGGCGAGCGAGGCGCAGAGGCTGGCAAAGACGATCAGCCCGACGGTGCTGTTGAACTTGAACAGGGCAAGGCACTGGCCGGCATCGTGAATGTCGAGCACGAGGATCTGGTAGAACAGCATCACCGCCGCAACCACCAGGCCGAGATAGGCGACGAGGCCGGCGCCCGAAAGAATGAAAGACAGAAGCAACAGCAGGACCGCGAGGCCGTAGAGACCGAAAAGCCAGGGACGCGGCCGCTCGCCGAACCGCCTTGCGGTCGAGCGCACGCCGATCAGGGCGTCGTCCTCCCTGTCCTGATAGGCATAGATCGTGTCGTAGCCGATCGTCCAGGCGATAGCGGCGAGATAGAGCACGACGGACGCGGCCGCGATGCCGCCGAATTCCGCTGCCCAGCCCATGATAGCACCCCAGGAAAAGGCAAGACCCAGGAAGAATTGCGGCCAGTCGGTAAACCGCTTGGCAAAGGGATAGATGGCGACGAAGACCAGGGAGAAGACGCCGAGGAAGATCGAGACGCTGTTGAACTGCAAGAGCACGGCCAGGCCGGCCAGCGCCTGCAGCGCCATGAAGATTTTGGCCTGCAGCCGCGAAACGCGGCCCGATGGCAGCGGTCGCGACCTTGTGCGGGCCACTTCCATATCGATGTCGTGGTCGATCAGGTCGTTATAGGTGCAGCCGGCGCCGCGCATGGCGACCGCGCCGATGAAGAACAGAATAAGGTGGAGAACGAAGCGGCTGAGGGAAAAGTTGCCGAGCCCGGCTGCCGCATCGGCCGCCAGCGCCGCCGACCAGAAGCACGGCCACATCAGAAGCTGCCAGCCGATCGGCCGATCCCAGCGGGCAAGCTGGGCATAGGGCCAGAGCGGTCTTGGCAGGGCGCGGTAAACCCAATTGTTGGATGGCGCATCGCGAACGCGCCCGGAATCGGCTGGATTGGTGCTCATACCGCCTGTTTGCAGCGCTTGGCGGGCGCGGTCAAGCGGTCAAGCCGGCCTGCGACGAAGGGCTCAGTTCAGCGTGAAATCGAAGCGGTACGCTGCCGACAGACCGAAGAGGAACTGGTTGCGGCTGCCGCCCTCCCGGACGATGCTGGAATCCGCAGCCGGCCCCATCAGCCGCTTGTATTCTGCAAACGCGCTGGTTTCGAGCTTTTCGGTCGCCTGCCAGGTGACGGCGACGCCGGCGCCAACGGAATTCAGGCCGCCGGACGGATTATATTGCGCATAGCCGGACTTTGCCGATTCCGATGCGTTCACGCCGTAATAGGCGTCGAAATACTCGCTGCTGGCGGCGGAAAGGCGCGGGCCGCCGGAGATCCGCACCGTATCGGTGACATCGACGAAACCATCGGCGGCGACATCGGCGATGATCCCCTTGTGGCTGCGGATGCCTTGGCGCAGTTCGGCGCGGATGCGCAACCAGTCGGTCGGATAGACCTCGGCAAACCCGCCGAGTTCGCCGCCGAAGCGGACGGGATCGAGGCCTTCGAGGTCGGACGACGTGTCCTCGTCGCGCTCGAAGATCAGCTTTCCCGCAAGGCCCGCCCGGAAGGCGCCCTTGTCGACGAAGGCGAAGGCCGGGTTGTCGTTGCGCGAGGAAAACCGCACCGTGCTGCCGGCGCGCCCAAGCGAAATCAAGGGCGCGGCCTGGAACAGGCGATCGGAGGCACCATCATATTTCGGCCCGATAAAGCCGGTGGCGCCGACCTTCAGATACCAGTCTCCCGACCAGAAATGGCCGCCTTCCTGCGCATGAGCGGAAGAGGTTGCCGCAAAAGCGAGGCCAAGGGACAGAAGAAGGGCGGATCGGCGGGACATGACGGCACTCCGGATACAAATTCGGCGGCCAGCACCAGCGTAACGGGCCGGCGGAGGCGGACGAGACAAGCGAAACTGTCGTTTCAGCGGGGTTATAGGCGGCGGCTCACTACCATTGCGTTAACCAGCCGTCTTCAGCCTTTCTTTTCCATGAGGCCTCGTCGGACGAAATCGCTCCTGCGACTTCCTCGCCCGTGTGACCGGGGAACCTGCGACCCGACGCCCGTCGTCCGCCCGCCTTCAGGTGGCGCGCGATTTCAGGTAGGTGCTGGGCGAACTGCCGAGCATGCGGCGAAACATGGTGGTGAAGGCAGCGATGTTCTCATAGCCGGCATCGAGCGCTACATTCGTGACCGGCTCGCCATCCACCAGGCGCGGCAGGGAGGCGAAGATGCAAGCCTGCTGGCGCCAGGTGACGAAGCTGACGCCG
Source organism: Rhizobium sp. Root482 (assembly GCF_001426565.1). GTDB lineage: Bacteria > Pseudomonadota > Alphaproteobacteria > Rhizobiales > Rhizobiaceae > Pararhizobium. Next base: position 533,230 of record NZ_LMFA01000012.1, read on the forward strand.
GTCTCGGCGCGAAACAGGCGGGTGAAGGAGCGGCGGCTCATGGCGAGTTCGCGCGCCCAGTCGTCGATGCCGGCATTGGCCGCCGGCGATTTCAGGAAATGCCGGCAAAGACGGGCAAGCCTTGCATCGCCGGGAAAAGGCAGGCCGAGCGGCCGTTCGGGCAGGTGGCCGATTTCATCGAGCAGCAATTCCATGATCAGACGCTTGCGCCGCGCCGAGAGCGGTTTATCGTCCGACAGGACCAGTTCCATGATCAGGCTGTCGGCCAGCGCCGTGACCTCGAGCACGCGCGGCCCGCTTGCCCCGGCGACAGCGGTATCGACATAGATGGAATGCATATGCACGTCGCTGATCATCTCGGTGGAATGTTCGAGACCGCCCGGAATCAACAGCGCATGGCCCGGCGGGATCATCCAGCGCCCGCCGGCGGTGCTGACCAGGACGACGCCCCGGCGCGCGCCCCATAATTGTGTTTTCGTATGGCTGTGGGCCGGCACCCGATATCCGGCGGGATAGACTCGCCCGAGTGCCACGACCGAATCCCCCGTCGTCTCAATCCAGGAAAGACTTTCGAGGTGGGCGTTATTGCCATCCTGATTGCTGCCGGTCAGATCGATTGTCCGCATTTGGCCCACTCGCGAAAGAATGCGACCACAGCACGAAAGCAGGCCAACTTCAAGCCCTGTAGACACTGTCCTGCAAGGCTGGCACCGGATGCCGGCCTTTATCTACTGCCGTTGGAGACAGGATCATGGCGAGCATCACATCGAGCCCCGAAATGAATGCCGAGAAGACGGCCGTCTCCGTCATTCTCGCGGTCAGCTTCTGCCACATGATGAACGACATCATGCAATCGCTGCTGACGTCGCTCTATCCGCTCCTGAAAGCCAATTACGCGCTCGATTTCGTCCAGATCGGCCTTCTCACCTTCGCCTTCCAGGTCACGGCATCGCTGCTGCAGCCGGCCGTCGGCGTCGTTACCGACCGCTGGCCGATGCCGTTTTCGCTGCCGGCCGCCATGCTGTCGACCTGCGCCGGGCTGATCACGCTTGCCAATGCCCATCATTTCTACGTCCTGGTGATCGGCGCCTGCCTGATCGGCATCGGCTCGGCGATCTTCCATCCGGAAGCCTCGCGCGTGGCGCGGCTTGCCTCGGGCGGACGCCACGGGCTTGCCCAGTCGCTGTTCCAGGTGGGCGGCAATACCGGCACGGCCATCGGGCCGTTGCTGGCAGCCTTCATCGTCATTCCACGCGGCCAGGGCAGCCTCAGCTGGTTCTCGATCGTCGCGCTCACCGGCTTCATGGTTCTGTCCGGGGTCAGCGTCTGGTATGCGCGCCACCGCCGCAGCTCGGCCGGCCGCAAGCCCGTCAGCCGTGCGCTGCCGCTGCCGCGCAACCAGGTCCTGTGGACGCTGGTCGTTCTCGTCATTCTGACGGCGACGAAGAATGCCTATCTCTCCAGCCTTTCCAGCTATTTCACCTTCTTCACCATCGAGAAGTTCGGCGTCGGCGTGCAGGATGCGCAATTGCTGCTCTTCCTGTTTCTCGGCGCCTCGGCCGTCGGCGTGATCTTCGGCGGGCCGATCGGCGATCGCTTCGGCGCGCGATTCGTCATCTGGTTCTCGATCCTCGGCGTCATTCCCTTCGCGCTGGTGCTGCCCTATGCCAACCTGTTCTGGACCGCGGCACTGGTCATCCTGATCGGCTTCATCTTCTCCTCGGCCTTTTCGGCCATCGTCGTCTTCGCGCAGGAACTCGTGCCGGGTCGCGTCGGGCTGATCGCCGGCATGTTCTTCGGCTTTGCCTTCGGATTCGGCGGCATCGGCGCCGCCGTTCTCGGCATCTTCGCCGATCGCAACGGCATCGAATTCGTCTACAAACTGTGCTCCTACATGCCGCTTCTTGGCCTGCTCACCGTCTTCCTGCCGAGACTGCCCGGCCACCGGTAGGACCACCACGACAAAGGGCGGTCGCGCACGGCGATAGACCAAGGCGCGTGGCTGTTCTTCGGTGAATCCGGCATCTTCTTGTAAGCAATCATCAAGCATTGCCCATTATGGTTGCGGTCGAGACCCTCGGGGTGATGTCGATGCGCAGGATGATGATTGCAGTTTCAGCCCTGACAGGCGCACTGGTTGCAGCGGCGCCCGGCCATGCCGAGACGCTGAACCTGTTGATCTGGGAATCCTATATCGACCAGGAAATCCTTGATCGCTGGACTGCCGAGACCGGCGTTTCCGTAAAACAGATCTATTATGACAGCGGCGATGCCCGCGATGAAATCCTGTCCGACCCCAAGAGCAATATCGACCTTGCCGTCATCGGCGAGAACGGTGCCGCCCTGTTCGGCAAGCGCGGCATCCTGGAGCCGTTGACGGAGGGGAAGGTCCCATCGCTGAAGGACTACAAGGCGCAATGGACCTCGCGTTGCGGCGGCCATGCCATGCCCTATCTGTGGGGTACGATGGGCATCGTCTACCGTTCCGACATGGTGGCATCCAAGCCGACATCCTGGAGCGACCTGATGTCGCCGGTGCCGAGCCTCAAGAAGCACATCGCCATGTATGACGATCACAACGAGGCCTTCATCGCGCCGCTTGCCCTGCTCGGCAAGTCGATCAATGCGAACGACCATGCGACGTTGAAGGCGGCTTTCCAGCTGATGCGGGCGCAGGCCCCCTACGTGCTGACCTATGATTATGTAATCACCTCGATCCAGAACCCCGAGATCGGCAACAATATCTATATCGCGCTTGCCTATAGCGGCGACCAGCATGTGCTCAACGACAAGGCGGGAACGCCCGGCGTCTGGCGCTATGCAGTGCCGAGGGAAGGCACCCTGTCGTGGCTGGACTGCATCGCCGTCACCGCCGCCTCACCGCGCAAGGACCTGGCGCTGCAGTTCCTTGATCACATCGGATCGCCGCAGAGCGCCGCCGCCAATGCCGAGGCACTGACCATGCCGACGGCCAGCGAAGCGGCGTTGAAGCTCGTTCCGGCCGAAATGCGCTCCAACCAGGAAATCTATCCGCCGGCGGAAATCCTCGCCCGCAGCCAGTACCAGGAGGAATTGTCCCCGAGTCGATCCAGACACGCCGCCGCATCATCAGCTCGATGGCGAATTTCCAGTGACGCTCGGCAAACGCGCCTTTTTCCTGATCTTTCCGGTCGTGCTGGCAGGCTATCTGCTTGCCGCACTCTCGGTCTATTTCGCGCAGAGCCAGTCGGTTCTCGCGCTGGAGCGAGCCCGGCTGTCCCAGCAGCTCGATCATATCGCCGCGCTGTTCCGCAACGAAGTCGGCCAGAGCCGCAGCTTTCTCTATTCGCTGCTGGAGGGCGATGCGGTCCGGCTGTTCGTTTCCGAAACCGACGAAGCCTATCGCGACAATGCGCTGGCGCTCAGGCTGCAGCAGAATATCCGCTCGCTCTCCGACGACCCGAAGAAATTCATCTCCTTTGCCATTTTCAATCCGAACCTGACGCCCGGCTATTATTTCGAAAACAGCGACGATCCCTTCGCCCAGATCGGCGAGCCGCAATTTTCGCTGGCGCGGCAACTCGCCGCCGGCGGCCAGTTGCGTGACTGGACTTTTCTCCACGATCGGCAGTCGCGGCCGCTGATCGTCTACTCGGAATTCATCGATCCGGTGACCTTCAGCCGGCCGCTGCCGAGCGCCAAGGCAAGTGCGCTGCTGATCCAGGTCGCCATCGAACCCACCCAGTTCCTGACGATGCAGAAGACATTGCAGGCGGAATATCGCACCGAGATCGATTTCGCGGCCGCGCCGCCGCGCGGGGCAGGCGACGACGCCGTGTCCGCCTCGGTACGCATGGGTCCGTCGCTGTTTGCAACGCTCAGCCTGCCGGCCTCGCATCCCTCCGGCCATATGGGGCCGTTGAAGCTGTTGCTCGGCCTCGGTGCCCTCGTTATGAGCCTGGTATCCGTCGGCCTGATGATCATTCTCATCCGGCGCTTCATCACCAATCCCATGAGCGCGCTCGACCTGCAGGTGACGGCGGTGATGAGCGGCGAGACGGACAGCATCCGCGAAACCGGCGCCGCCGGCGAGATCGGCCGCCTGACGGGCAATATCCGGCAATTGCACGACCAGTCGCAGCGGGCACTCCGGTTGGTCCAGCACGCTTCCTGGACCGACACGCTGACCGGCATCAGCAATCGCGGCCATTTCAACACGCTGGCCGCCGAAATTGTCCGCGACACCATCGCCACCGGCGGTCAATGCAGCCTGCTCTTCATCGACATCGACAATTTCAAATTCGTCAACGACAAATACGGCCACGAGATCGGCGACGAGCTCCTGAAGATGCTGGCGGCGCGGATCGACGCCGCCGTCGGCGCCATCATTGACCGCCGGTCGCTGCCACCCGCCATCCTGGCGCGGCTTTCCGGCGATGAATTTGCCGTTCTCGTGCAATCCGGCGCGGGCGATGGAACCATCCGGGAAATCTGCGGCGCCATTCTTGCGCTGTTTTCCGACGGCTTCGAGATGCGCGGCAAGCACTATCCGGTGACCGCTTCCATCGGCGTCGCTATCTGCCCGACCGATGCGACCAATCTCACTGAGCTGATCTCGAATGCCGATGCGGCCATGTACCAGGCAAAGACCGAGGGCAAGAACCGCCCCTCACGCTTTTCGAGGGAGTTGCAGGACAAGCGCGACCGTATCCGGCTGATCCAGGAGGAGCTACGGCTTGTCGATCCGGACGAGCAGTTCCACCTCGTCTATATGCCGATCGTCGATGCCCGGGGCCGGGTGACGGGCTGCGAGGCGCTCTTGCGCTGGGTCTCGCCGACGCTCGGGAATATCACGCCGGACGAATTCGTGCCGATCGCCGAAAGCTCCGGCCAGTTCACCAAGATCGACTGCTGGGTGATCGACCGCGCCATGTCGGAACACCACCGGCTGAAGCAATTGTTCGGCACGGAGACGGTGCTGGCCATCAATATTTCTTCCGCAGAACTCTACTCCCAATCGATCAGCAATTATTTCTGCGTCTGCCTGGAACGGCATGGACTGGATCCGAGGACGATCGAGATCGAACTGACGGAGACCTATGCCGTCAAGCTGGGCGATCAGTTGCATCGCAATATCCAGTCCCTGCGCGAGCGCGGCTTCCGCATCTCGATCGATGATTTCGGCGCCGGTTATACTTCCGTCCAGCAGATCATCGAATATACCGCCGACACGATCAAGCTCGACCGGGCGTTGGTGGAAAATCTAGCGACTGCACAATCGCTGCCGACGCTCCGGGCCGTCATCGCCCTTTGCCATGCGCAAAAAATGTCAGTGGTCGGCGAAGGCGTCGACACCGATGAAAAACGCGCCATGCTGACGGCGGCCGGTTGCGACAATTTCCAGGGCTATCTGATCAGCAAGCCGCTAGCGCTTGCCGATCTGTCCATCTGGGCGCTGAAACAGGCCGCGGAGACCGCCACGGACGACAATTGGCACATGCCCATTCGCCGCCATCCGGCCCGCCTGCCCTAGGCGGCGGCGCGTTTTTCTCCGAATATCCTTGACCTTCGGTCCCCCTCGCCTTAACCGCAGCGCAAGAATGCGGACGAGGTGGCGATGAGAGTTCTATTGATCGGATCGGGCGGGCGCGAGCATGCCCTGGCATGGAAACTGGCGCAATCGCCGCGCCTCGGCGCGCTCTACGCCGCCCCCGGAAATCCCGGCATCGCCGAGCATGCGCAACTGGTCGTCCTCGACACCGCCGACAATGAGGCTGTGCTTGCCTTCTGCAAGGCGGAAACAATCGATTTTGTCGTCATAGGACCTGAAGCGCCGCTGGTGGCGGGGCTTGCCGACCGGCTTCGCCAGGGCGGCATCGCGGTTTTCGGACCATCGGCCGCTGCGGCACAGCTTGAAGGCTCGAAGGGTTTTACCAAGGATATCTGCGCCCGTTACGATATCCCCACCGGCGCCTATCAGCGGTTCACCTCGGCCGAACCGGCAAAGGCCTATATCCGCCGCGAAGGCGCACCGATCGTCATCAAGGCCGACGGGCTTGCGGCCGGCAAGGGCGTGACGGTGGCGATGACGCTCGACGAGGCGCTCGACGCCGTCGACAGCTGTTTTGCCGGCGCCTTCGGTGATGCCGGCGCTGAGGTCGTCGTCGAGGCCTATCTCGACGGCGAGGAGGCAAGCTTCTTTTGCCTGTGCGACGGCACCTCGGCGCTGGCGCTTGCCTCGGCCCAGGACCACAAACGCGTCGGCGACGGCGATACGGGGCCGAATACCGGCGGCATGGGCGCCTATTCGCCGGCGCCGGTGATGACGCCTGATATGGTCGAGCGAACGATGCGCGAGATCATCGAGCCGACCATCCGGGGCATGGCCGAGAGTGGCCATCCTTTCACCGGCGTGCTGTTTGCCGGGCTGATGATCACCGCCAAGGGACCGGAACTGATCGAATACAATGTCCGCTTCGGCGATCCCGAATGCCAGGTGCTGATGATGCGGCTGAAGAGCGACCTTTTGACCTTGCTGCACGCCGCCGCGACCGGAACGCTTTCTTCCGTCGACGCCGAGTGGCGCGACGAGGTGGCGCTGACCGTGGTGATGGCATCCAAGGGTTACCCCGGCGCCTATGAGAAGGACACGCCGATCGACAGCCTTCCGCCGGAAGATGCAAACACCAAAATCTTCCATGCCGGAACCGCGCAGAAAGACGGGAAACTGGTGGCGACCGGCGGCCGCGTGCTCAACGTCACCGCCATGGGGTCGAGCGTCAGCGCCGCCCAGCAACAGGCCTATGCGGTGCTTGACCGGGTGGTCTGGGACAATGGCTTCAGCCGCCGCGACATCGGCTGGCAAGCGGTGGCGCGCGAAAGGAACTGAGTGTCCGGCAACGGGCCGACGGCGGCCGAAAAGTCACTCAATCTTTACCAATTCTCCTGACGGGAACGTAACGGAGACAGGCTATTTTCTGCTTGAAGATTTTCAAGGAGAATGCCGATGCGCGCCCTCTTGTTCACATCCGCCAGTCTTTTTGCCGCCAGTCTTTTTACGGCCGGCGCCGTCGGCGCGACGTCGATCGAAAACCTGGCCAGCGGAGAGAGCGGAAACGGCAGCGTCTCGCAGCTGAGCTGCGCCCATTGCCCGCCGCCCGTCGTCAAGAAGAAGAGCAGCTATGTGGTGCCCGAAGTCGCACCCGGCACGGACCGGGTGGAACTGAAGGAGATCAATGGCGAGATGATGGTGGTGCGCACCGAAGCCTGGCTCGGCGGTTCGCCGGTCGTCTTCGTCAGCACGTCGCAAGCCGCCATAAAGGCAGCCGAGGCAAGGATTGCGCCCCAGGGCGAAACACCGGCAACACGGCTTGCCGTGGTGGACCCGACGCCGACAGAGGCCAAGGCGATCGCCGCCGTGACCGTCATCGACAGAGCCGCCACGACCGGCGCGCTGGATATGGCAGCGACCGCCGATATGGCCGCCATCACGCCGCAAGACGGTCGTTCACAAGAAGTTGATCTTCAAAAATTTGAACTTCGGCTAAAATAACCCCGAACTTCCAGTCCCTGCCCCCGCCAGCCGCGCTCAAAAGGCTGAAACGGGCTTTCGCCCTCCAGGCGAGAAATTGCGCCCCTGAGAGAAGCAGGGGCGCAATTTTTTGCGGCGTTCACACAGTCGCTCTCGATTCACAGGTGAGCCAAGGTTACCCCGAAATCTTCGAGAAATCCGCGACGGTGCCGGTGGCTGCGCGGATCAGGCCAAGCAGGGCGAGGCGGTTGGCGCGGACGGCTTGGTTCTCGTCATTGACCAGGACATCGGCAAAGAACCGGTCGATCGGGCCGCGCAGCTTCGACAGGGCTTCCATGGCGGCACGGAAATCTTCGCTCGCAATCGCGTCGCTCGCCTCCGTGGAGGCCTGCGTGACGGCGGCATGGAGCGCTTTTTCGGCATCGAGCGTGAGAAGCGACGGATCGACGCTTGCGGCGACCTCGGTGCCCTTCTTCTCCTCGGCCGCCAGCAATTGCGTGGCGCGCTTGGTCCCGGCAAGAAGGTTCTGGCCTTCCTCCGAGGTGATGAAAGCGGTAAGCGCTTCGACGCGGCGGGCGACCATCAGGAGATCGTCATTGGCGGAGAGCCCGCCCCCCTCACCCGGCGCATGTGCGCCACCCTCTCCCCGCCGGGGAGAGGAGGTCCCTGCCGCAGCCCCTTGCTCCCTCTTCTCCCCAGCGAGGAGAAGGTGGCCCGAAGGGCCGGATGAGGGGGATGCGGCCAAGACAGCATCGATTAGGTCGTGGCGGGCGCCGAGATCGCGCAGATAGACTTTCAGGCGGTCATGGAAGAAGGAGAGGAGGTCCAGATCCTCGACAACGGAAGATAGCGGCAACCGCACCCCGCGCTCCAACAAGATCCGCACCACGCCGAGCGCGGCACGTCTCAGCGCATAGGGATCCTTCGAACCTGTCGGCTTTTCATCGATCGCCCAGAAGCCCACCAGCGTATCGAGTTTGTCGGCGAGTGCTACGGTGACTGCCACCGGATCGGTGGGGACCTGGTCGGAGGGGCCTTGCGGCTTGCGGTGATCGCCAATCGCGGTGGCGACGGAGGGATGTTCGCCCTGGAGCAGGGCATATTTCATACCCATGATGCCCTGAAGCTCGGGAAATTCGCCGACGGCTTCGGTGCGCAGATCGGCCTTGCTAAGGACCACGGCACGATCGACGAGCGTCGGATCGGCGTTGGTCACCTTGGCCAGTTCGGCGGCAAGCGCACGGATGCGCTGAACACGCTCGCCCTCCGTGCCGAGCTTGGCGTGGAAGGTGACGTTCAAGGCATCGAGCTTGGCCATGCGCTGGTCGAGCGGCTTCTTCAGGTTGAGATCGAATTTTTCCGCCGAGGCTTGCAGCGTTTCTAGGTCCGGCAGGTCGCCCTGGTCGCGGGTCCAGAAATGCCGGGCATCCGAGAGGCGGGCCCGCACCACCTTGCCATTGCCATGGACGATTTCGCGGCCGCCGTCCTTCGCCTCGATATTGGCGACGAGGATGAATTTGTTGGAGAGGGCGAGATCGTCGGAGGGGTTCTCTCCACCCGCCGGCCGCGTCACGAAACATTTCTGGTTGGTCTTGATCGTCAGCCGGATGATTTCCGGGGGGATGGCGAGGTAATCCTCCTCGAAGGCGCCCATCAGCACCTGCGGCCATTCGACGAGGCCGGAGACTTCGTCGAGCAGGGCCTCGTCCTCGACCAGTTCCAAGCCATTGGCAAAGGCGATATTGGCGGCATCCGTGGCGATGATCTCGCGGCGACGGTCGGCATCGAGCACGACCTTGGCCTTTTCCAGTTTCTCGATGTAATCGGCAAAGCGGCGCACGGTGATCGCCTCCGGCGCGTGGAACCGGTGGCCATAGGTGACGTTGGAGGCGGCGATGCCATCGACATCGAAGGCAACGACCTGTGTTTCCTCGTTTTCAGGGCCGAACAGGCAGATGATCGACTGCAGCGGCCGCACCCAGCGCAGGGCGCCCGGTCTTGCCGAGGCAGCACCCGAGCGCATGGATTTCGGCCAAGGGAAATTGCGGATGATGCCAGGCATGACCTCGGCGATGATCTCCTCGGCGGCCCGGCCCGGCTTGACGAGATGGGCGACGTAGAAATCACCCTTCTTCGGGTCGCTATGGACATGGGCCTGGTCGATCGATGTGAGGCCGGCACCGCGCAGAAAGCCTTCGATGGCCTTCTCATTGGCATCGGTGCGCGGGCCCTTGCGTTCCTCGCGCAGATCGGCCGAGCGGGTGTTGAGGCCGCGAATGTCGAGCGTCAGCCGGCGCGGCGTCCAATATTCGCGCGCGCCCTCATAGGTAAGACCCGCCTCCACCAGCGCATCGGTCAAAAGCTTCTTCAGCTCGCCGGCAGCCTTGCGCTGCATGCGAGCCGGGATTTCCTCGGAGCGGAGTTCAAGCAGAAGATCGGGCATGGATTGGATGCTTTTCCAGAAGACAGGGAGACTGCCCGGGACTTAGCAAGCCCGACGGCAAAAGTCATCCATTCAATGGCGGAAAGTTCGAGGCTCTGGCGGCGTCGCCTTCGACAATGGCAAGAGAGTCTACCACCCTCCCCCGCCTCCGCCACCACCGCCGCCGCCGGAGAATCCGCCGCCGCTGGAGAAGCCGGAGGACGAGCTTTTGGGTGGCGGCGGGAGGGAAGCGGTCATGGTATCGGCGAGCGAGCCGGCAAAGCCGCCCATGCGGTCGCCGAAGGAGCCGGCGGTGAAGTTGTCGCCGTGATACCAGGCGGGCTGATAGGCGGCAGCACCGGCGGCGGCCGCGAGAAGCCAGCGATCAAAGGTCTCCGACCAGGGTTTTTCGACCCCAAGCGCAACCGCATAGGGCAGCAGCGTCTCGAAATGGCGCGGCGACATCTGCGGCGCGCCGGCCATGTTCATCCGGTCCTTTTCGGCCAGCGTCAGATATTGGCGAAGCCCGTCTATGCCGTCCATCATCCGCGCGCCGAGCGGCGTCGGAGCGCCCATGAGGAAGAAGAACAGGAGATTGACCAGCAGGATCCCGCCGACGCCGATCAGCAGCGGCAGTTGCCGGGCCGACACCGCCTCGAAGATCATGAAGGCAAAGACGCCGGAAAAGGCGGAGACGGCGATGAAGCCGAAAAAGGCAATCACGACGATCGAAAAGATGCGCGCGGCAAGGCTTGCCTTCCGGCGGACGGTTTTTCCGAAACCGACGGCAAAGACCGAGATGAAGACGGAGGCAACGACGGGCACGACGACGAGGCCGATGCCCTGTTCATCAAGGCCGCCGAACAGGAAGATGGCAAGCAGGAAGAGGACCGACAGGACAAGGCCGCCGACGATATAACCGGTATTGGCACGGTAATATTTGCCGCGATGCTCGCGCTCCATGGCGGCGCGGAAATCGGCGCCGGTCTTCTGCACGGCCGGGCCATTCGCCTTGTCGATGACGAGCCTGCCCTCCCGCGCCACGACGGCCTTCAGGAGCGCTGCCTCGCCGGCCGGCAATTTTTCCGAGAATGCGGTCTTCGTGGTCGTGATGACCAGCGCATCCTTCAGGTCCTCGAGCACCACATGGCCGCGCACCGCCAGATTGAGCGCCGCGGCCGAGAGCGCCGTCCAGCCCTGGCCGGAAAAACCCCTGTTGTCGATATAATTGACCAGCGCCGGCGAGATGCCCTCCGGCGCATCCCAGCGCGGCACCATGACGCCACGGGCCGGATCGCGGCCAACCTTCATCCACAGTCGCGTATAATAAAGCGCGACGACAACGAGACCGAGAATGGCGAGGATCGGCGCCAGGCGATCCTGCAGCCACCAGAGATTCTGCTGGCGCGTCGTGGGCGGCGCAATGGCGCCCTTGGCCATCTTGACGGCGATGGTCAGTCCCTCGCCGGGCTGCAGGACGCGCGTCGTCGTAAAGGCGATCTCGTCGCCCCGTTCGACAGCGCGTGCTTCCTTGCCGGTTTCGCCATGGCGGCCGGTGAAGATGTCGAGCGCCTCCACCTTCACGCCCGGCGGCAGGCTGACGGTCGCGGAGGCCTGTTCGATCGGGAAGGCCCATTGCGTGCCGGTGACGTTCCAGTATAGCTCGTCGTGATCCGGAAAGAAGCGGATCTGGCGGTCGGTTTCATAGGTGAAGCGGAAGACATGCTCGCCGTGCGGCAGGAGCACATCGGCATCACCGGTAAAGATGCGGATGCCGCCGTCTATGCTTTCGGTCCGATGGGGTTCCTCCGCACCATCACGCTCCACCGACAGGAGCTTGAAATCGACCCGGGCGCTATGTCCGCCGGGCTCGATGAAGGTCAACGGAATATCGCGGTAGATGCCACGCCGGATGCGATCGCCCTCGACATTGGCGGTGATCGTTTCCGTCACGGTCAGCTTGCCATCGGCCGCAAGGTCGATGGCCGAATGATAGTCGGTAAAGATCTCCTGCGCCCGCATCGGCCCGGCCGCGGCAAGCATGAAACAGAGAAGGCCGAACGCGGCGAAGACATGTCTCATGCGGATCGGTCCTTTCCATTTCACGCGGTGGCAGCTTAAGGCGCTACACCCTCGAACGTCACGCCGAGGGAGGCAAGCGCCCGCCAATAGCGCGGATAGGTCTTGGCGACGCAGCCGGGATCGAGAATGGTGATGCCGTGGATTTTCAACCCGGCCAATGCGAAGCTCATGGCGATGCGATGATCGGCGAAGGTGTCGATCTCGGCCGGCAGGGTCTGGCCGGCAAGCGCCGGATCGGACGCGACCAGCAGGTCGTCGCCTTCCTCGATGCCGAGGCCGGGCCGGATGTTCGACAGGCCGATCGACAGCGCCCGGATGCGATCGCATTCCTTGACGCGCAGGTTTTCGATGCCGGTGAAACGCACCGGCGTTTCGTTGAAGGCGGCAAGCACCGCCAGCGTCGGCACCGCGTCCTGCATCTGCGATCCGTCGATGAGGGCGGGCATATGCGGGAAGGCGGCGATGATCCGCTGGGCTCTGGCATCGGGCTGCGAAAAGGCATCGGCCGCCACGCCAAGGTCGATCCGGCCGCCGGTCAGCACTTCCGCCGCCCAAAGATAGGTTGCGGCGGAGGCATCCGGCTCGACAAGGAAATCGGCGGCACGGTAGCCAGTCGGCTGGACCCGCCAGAGCGATGGGCCGGGCTCCGTCACCTCGGCACCGAAGGTGCGCATGGCGGCCAGCGTCAGGTCGATATAGCCGCGCGCGCCGATCTCCTCGCCGGCAAGGCCGATCTCCACCGGCCGGTCGCCGCCCGCCGCCGCCATCAGGAGGGCCGAGACATATTGGCTGGAAAGGCCGGCATCGATGGTCACCCGCTCGCCCGGAAAGCCGCCCCGACCCGCAATGGTCACCGGCGGACATCCGGTTTCAGCCTCCACCGTCACGCCGAGCGCGCTGAGGGCCTCGACCAGCGGCGCGATCGGCCGCTTGCGCATATGGCTGTCGCCATCGACCACCACCGTGCCGTCGACAAGAGCAGCAGCAGCGGTAAGAAAGCGCGTAGCGGTGCCGGCATTGCCGAGAAAGAGAGGCCTTTCCGGCGCCGAAAGCCTGCCGGTCCCGGTGACGATGAAGCTCGTATCATCCGGCTCGTCGATCCTGACGCCCATGGCGCGAAGGGCATCCGCCATGTAGCGCGTATCGTCGCTCTTGAGCGCACCGGTAAGCCGGCTCGTGCCCTTGGCAAGGCCTGCCAGAAGCAGGGCGCGGTTGGTGATCGACTTCGATCCGGGCGGGCTGACGCGGCCTTCGAGCGGGTGGCCCGGCGGCACCATGGTCAGCTTTTCGGCTTCAGTGTTCATGCTCATGTCTCTTCATGCATAGCCAGCGGCGCGTCTCGTCGTTTTCGACAGCCGTCTACGACGGAACCGGATCCGGGGATAGATCAAAACTTGACGGCTGGCACGGCGCGGTCGGCCTCGTTGTCGATCTCGAAATAATCCGCCTTGGAAAAACCGAAGGGGCCGGCGATGAAATTCGACGGAAAGCTCTCGACCTTGACGTTCAGATCCCGGGCGGCGCCATTGTAGTAGCGGCGGGCCATCTGCACCTCGTCCTCGATCTCTCCCAGCGACTGCTGCAACTCGGAGAAATTCTGGTTGGCCTTCAGGTCCGGATAGGCTTCGGAGAGGGCAAAAAGCTTGCCCAGCGCCTGGCCGAGCATGCCTTCGGCCGCGGCGCGACCGGCGACATCGCCCGACGGAACGGCCTGGGCGCGGTTCCTGAGTTCGACGACCTCCTCCAGCGTGCCCCTTTCGTGGGCGGCATAACCCTTGACCGTCTCGATCAGGTTGGGGATCAGGTCGGCACGGCGCTTCAACTGGACGTCGATGCCGGACCAGGCCTCCTCCTTCACCTGTCGCGCCTTTACCAGGCTGTTGTAGAGAATGATCAGGTAGAGGATCGCAACCGCGCCGATGGCCAGACCAATCATCAGGATTCCTTTCAAGATGTTCGCGCGGTCAGCTTAAGCATCGGCGGCGGCGGTTGGAAGACAAATTTCAGCGGCGACATCGCGTCTTCCCGGTTTCCCACACCGACTGTCTTGTCCCTGTTCCGCCGGGAACCGCGCCACCGCGCGAATTGATCGATGATCACACCATCAGATCAACACCGACCGCCGGACAGAACCGATGAAACCGCTCGCAGCCCTGATCAACATCATCGCCTTCACGGCCCTGTTCATCGCCTATGCGGGCAGCATTTCCCTGGAAAAACCGGCCGGCGTGCGCCGCGCATTGCAGACCTATGCCGGGCAGACGATGGCCGACGCCTTTCCATCGGTGAAATCTGTCCGGGAGATCGGCGTCGATACCGGGAGCCTGGCCTGATCCGGGACTCACGTCCGGCGCCTTTCGCCCCCTCGCGGCCGGGACTAGTCCGTCCCGTTTCGCTGCGCCTTGGGCGCGGGCTCGCAGGCGGCAGCCAGAATCTGGCCGAAACAGACGACGGCGACGCGCCGTTCCGTGGTCTTGGCCAGATACATATATTCGTCGGCCCGCTTCAGGAAGGAGATTGCCGTATCGCGCGCTTGCAGGAAAGTAACGCCGACGGCAGCGCCCGTATAGGTCACGCGCCCGTCGATGGCGATGGGCTTGAAGATCCGCTCCATATCGGCCTGGAGATGTTGCTGCAGGTCGCCGGCCAGTTTCGGGTCGATCTCGAAAAGGACGACGAACTCGTCGCCGCCGATCCTGGCGATGAAATCGGTGACGCGAAAGCTTTCGCGGAGCCGGCTGGCGATGGTCCTCAAGACCTCGTCGCCGGCGGCATGTCCCATCGTGTCGTTGACGGACTTGAAATCGTTGAGATCGATGAAGGCGAGCGCAAGGGTCCGGTCGCTCAGTCCCTGGCCAGCGACATAGTCGGCCACCACCTCGTCGAAACAGGCGCGGTTCGGAAGACCGGAGAGCGCATCGGTGCGGGCCGAGGCTTTCAGGGCGTTTTCGATTTCGCGCTGCTGGCGGACACGTGCGGAAACATCGACGATCACCTCGATATCGAAGGAAACACCATCGACCACCGTTCTCTGCGCGGAGATCAATGTCGGGATGAGCGTGCCGTCGGCATGGACGATCTCGACCTCTTCCAACTCGTAGGAGCCCTCTTCCGCCAGCATGCGATGGCGTCGGTCTCGGGCGGGACTGGCAATGGCGGCGCCCTCCGAGGTCAGTTTTTTACCGCGGATATTCTCCCATTTGAAGCCGGTCAGCCGCAGATAGGCATCATTGACCTTGGCATAGCTCGACGTCCTGGTGTCGCTCGTCGTGATGGCCATGGCGATCGGAGCGAACTCGAACATGCGCATCAGCATCGAGGCCAGAACCTCCGGCGGCAGGATGTCCTTGTCTTCCATATCGCGTCCCTGATTGATCGCGCGAACAATCTGGCACGTAATTGTTTACAGCTTACTGACGTTGACGTGTCGCGTTGTCACGAAAACCGGCTTGCCAACTCGCTAGAACTGGCGATTGCGGCCAATCGGGCAAATGCTATTGTTCACCCCTGTCTTCCGCGTAAGCACGGGCAGTTGGCGCCGTGCCGGGCCATGAAGGCCACTCCGAAACCTTACGGCGCGACGCAGGGCAAATGCGACGCCGCCAAACCATCGGCGAAGTGCGAAACTTGAAACATGACCATCATTTCCATGATCACGCTCTCGGCACTGGTGCTCGTGTGCCTCAGCCACCTGGCGGCCATTCGCGCCCAAAGGCAGGAACGGAAGCAGAAAAGCCTCGTACCCGTGCCTATCCGTATCACGGACCGGCACTGACAGCCCCGAGCCTTGCCCTCGACCACAGCGACGAGGGCAACAGGCGGCCTGTTTCCGCCGATTTTCCGCGTCGCATCGGACGCTCATGGTGCTGAAGCTTGAATGTCCGGTTGCCGATCAGGCGGCCGCCTTGTCGAAACCCGCCCCACCCGCATCGGTCAGCAGGAAGGCTTCGCCACAAGCCTTGGCAAGGGTGCGGACGCGCAGGATATAGCTCTGCCGCTCGGTGACCGAGATCACGCCGCGGGCATCGAGCAGATTGAAAACGTGGCTTGCCTTGATGCACTGGTCATAGGCCGGAAAAACGCATTTGTGCAGGGCGGCGTTGGCCGTTCTATCCGGCGCACCGGCTGCAAGAAGCGCAAGGCACTCCTTTTCCGCATCGACGAAATGCTGCTGCAACATCGCTGTGTTGGCATATTCGAAATTATGGCGTGAATATTCCTGCTCGGCCTGCAGGAAGACATCGCCATAGCTGATCTTCTCGTCGCCTTCGCGGCCGTTGAAATTGAGGTCGTAGACATTGTCGACGCCCTGCACATACATGGCCAGCCGCTCCAGGCCGTAGGTCAATTCGCCCGAGACCGGCGAGCATTCGATGCCGCAGACCTGCTGGAAATAAGTGAACTGCGACACTTCCATGCCGTCGCACCAGCATTCCCAGCCGAGACCCCAGGCGCCCAGCGTCGGGCTTTCCCAGTCGTCCTCGACGAAGCGGATATCGTGCAGCAGGGGATCAAGCCCGATGGCTGCCAGCGAGCCGAGATAGAGTTCCTGAAGGTTCGACGGATTGGGCTTCAAGATCACCTGGTACTGGTAATAATGCTGCAGACGGTTGGGGTTTTCGCCGTAGCGCCCATCGGTCGGACGGCGCGATGGCTGGACATAGGCTGCCCGCCAGGGTTTTGGGCCGAGCGCCCGCAAGGTGGTCGCCGGATGAAAGGTGCCGGCGCCGACCTCCATGTCATAGGGCTGCAGCACGGCGCAGCCCTTGTCCGCCCAATAGGCATGCAGCGTCAGGATCAGCGCCTGAAAGGAGCGTTTCGGGTTCATGTGATCCGGCAGATCGGGGCTGGTCATGGCGTCAGTCCAGGTTGAATTTCAAGATTGTCTGGTGCCATGGTGGGCGATAGGGGTCAAGGCCTTGAGGGAAGCACCTGGTCGGCGAAGTGTCGTGAAGGCTTATTCCAACACGTCCAAGAACGGGTTCAAAATGGTAAGCCGGCCGTCCACCTGCAGGCCGTGCTGCATGTCTTCCGACAGGCATTGCCCGGAACCGGCCTGCAGTGCGGCGGCAATCATCAGGGCATCGAAGACAGAAAAATTGTAGCGTGCGGCCAGATCGAGCGCGCGGGCATTGCATTCCCGATCAAGGGGCACGATCGCCGTTGCTAGCGTGCAGATATCATCGGTCGCGGCCTGGATTTCCGCCCAGTTCATGCCGAGCTTGCGCCGGGCAACATTGGCGAATTCGTTCAATGCCTGAACACTGATGATGAAAGGCTTCGACAGAAGCAGATGGGCTTGCGCGGCGCGCCGATCATCCGTCAAGGCATAGATCAGGATATTCGTGTCCAGCAGCGGCGGGATCACCGCGCATTCGCCTCGCCGCGGTCGAAGGTCCAGCCTGCTGGCAGGCGCCTGGCGGACGCCATGACGCGCCCAAGCGCCTCTTCTCGCGTCCGGTCACGCTCGATCTCGAAAGCGCGCTCATCCGCGATCCGCACCGCGATTTCATCGCCTTCCTTCAACTGCAATGCCTCGACCACTGCGGAAGGAATGCGGATGGCAAGACTGTTTCCCCATTTCGAAACCTGCATTCGAGCACTCCATGATATATCTTAAAAATGTATATCATGAAGATCGGCACGCCTCAACCGAGCGAGTTCACTCCGGCTCCTTCAGTCGGTATTCCCCCGTAACCGGATCCTTGATCAGCGTGCCCTGCGTGCCGGTTTCCTGGCGGCGGCGGGCTTCTTCCTGGCGGCGGGTGAGCTTTTCCGCATCGGTCACGAATTTCCGGTAGCCTATCCAGGCAATGGCTGCGAACAGCAGCAGTAGAATGATTTGCGGCATTCGCCTCCCTTCCCCTCTTAAGTCCTCACAGGCCGTAACGGCCCCATAATGCCTTTTCCTCCGCCACTTCCGCAAGTCCGCCGAGGGCCTGTTGCGCGAAATGTCCGGCCAGATCTCCGGTCAGCGAGGCGCCCGGCTGGCGCAGGCCAAAGAGGCCGCGCGACGCGGAGACGAGCTTGAGTTCGATCTTTTCGCCAAACCGCTTCTGCAACTCACCGCGCATGTCGCCCAGGCTATCGACCAGCCCGAGTTCCTGGCCACGCCGCCCGGTCCAGAAAAGGCCCGAGAAAATATCCGGCGTCCCGGCCAGAAGATGACCGCGCCGCGCCTTGACCATGGAAATGAAGATTTCGTGGATTTCCAACTGCAGGCTCTTGAGGAATTCGACATCCCTTTCCTTTTCCGGCTGGAAAGGATCGAGCATGACCTTGTTGGAACCTGCGGTATAGACCCGGCGCTCGACGCCGATCTTCTGCAGAAGCTCGACAAAGCCGAAACCACCGGAGACGACACCGATCGATCCGACGATCGAGGTCGGATCGGCGATGATCTCGTCGCCGGCGAGCGCGATCATGTAGCCGCCGGAGGCCGCTACATCCTCGACGAAAACAAGCACGCGCTTCTTCTTTTCTTCCGCCAGGTCGCGGATGCGCTGGTAGATCAGCCGCGACTGCACCGGCGAACCGCCGGGCGAATTGATGGAGATGGCAACGGCTGGCGCGCCTTTCGTGGAAAAGGCCTTTTCCAGAAGCGGGGCGACACTGGCCAGATTGAGGGCCGGACGGAAGCGGCTGCCGCCGGCCATGATCGTGCCATGCAGACGCACCACCGGGATGGTCAAGCCTTGCTTGCGAAAGCGCTTCGGCAACAATTTCCTCAACAATCCAGCCATCTTGTCTCCGTATTCCAGTCATGTCCTTACGTGATGGCATGTATGCACTGGCGCGCCAAACGCAATGGCGGGCACGGAAAATCATCGCCGCCGATAGGCCACGCGCCCATTGTTGAGATCGTCCACGAAGGGCTGGAATTTATGGCCGTCCTCGCCGTGCATGACGAGCGGCGCCCGCAGCACCAGCCGGGCGCGGCTCTGCTTGATGGCGGTGACGAGGATGCGCACGGCATTTTCACCGGTGCGCGGATGCAAGGCCGTTATTTCGATGCCGCCGAACCGGCGCCCGCAGGCGGAAATGATCTCGGCAATCGATTCTGGCCTCGCAATCAGCGACAATTGCCCGCCCGGCTTGAGGATGGCGCCTGCCGTGCGCAGCCATGTTTCGAACAGGCCTTCGGTCATCGCATGGGCTTCGGCCCTCAGCGCATCCGGCGTGCGGCGGTCGGAAGCGTCGTTGAAGGGTGGGTTCATCACGACATGGTCGAAATGATCATCGGCAAGGCCCGCCGCCACGCGGGCACGCCCGGCAAGGGAGACATCCGCCTCGAGCACGGACATGCGGGCGCTGAACCGGGCGTTTCCGGGGAGTGCCACGCTTCTGCGGGCAAAATCCGCCATCAGCGCCGAGCGCTCGACCAGGAGAACCTCAGCCTTCTCCAGCCGTGAGGCGACCGCCATGCCGGCCGCCCCCGCACCCGCGCCGAGATCGGCGACACGGCAGGGGCCAGCGCAATCGACCAGCGAGGCAAGCAGCATCGCATCCATGCCCGAGCGATGCCCCTGTCCCAGCGGCTGGATCAGGTGAAATCGACCCCGGTGGAAGCTGTCGAGGGTTTCGGTGGTCATAGGCCGAGGTTTCCGCACTGCCGGTGGCTGGGATTGGCATACCCCCCTCTGTCCCGGAGGGACAGAGGGGGGTGGCTGGGCGAGAGGGTCATTGATCCCGCAATTCCGCTTCCAGCCCGGCGTCGATCAATATCTGGCGGGCCTCGGCGGCATCGTCCTCGGCCACCAGAAAACGGCGCGGCAGAAGGCCGAGAGAACCTTCCAATATGCTCATGCCGGTATCGGCGACGAAGCAGCCGATACCGGCATCCTTCATCAGGCTTTGCGCAAAGGAAAGCACGACGGCATCGTTGGTGCGGATCAATTCCTTCATTATCGGTCGTTTTCCTGCCTTATTTAAGGAGGCGGGACAATTCGCCTCTTGCCGCCACAAGGGCCCCTTCCTATTGTTCCAGCGGAAATTCGAACAGGAGTGCCTTGCGTGGGCGTAGTGATACCGCTGGAAGACAGCAAAAACAAACAGGCATCCGTCAAGCCGCTCGTCGATCTGACGAAGGCCGACATGGAACGCGTCAACCAGCTCATCCTGTCGAAGGCCGGCTCCGACGTCCAGATGATCCCCGAGGTGGCCAATCACCTGATCTCGTCCGGGGGCAAGCGGCTGCGCCCGATGCTGACGCTCGCCTCCGCCTCCATGTTCGGCTTTACCGGCGATGCCCATGTGAAGCTGGCAACCTCGGTCGAATTCATGCACACGGCAACGCTGCTGCATGACGACGTCGTCGATGAAAGCGATCTTCGGCGCGGAAAATCGACGGCGCGAATGATCTGGGGCAACCAGGCGAGCGTTCTCGTCGGCGATTTCCTGCTCGGCCAGGCCTTCCGCATGATGGTCGATGTCGGATCGCTGGACGCGCTCGATGTCTTATCGACGGCGGCCTCGGTGATCGCCGAGGGCGAGGTGCTGCAGCTTTCCGTGGCCAAGAACATGGAGACGACAGAGGACGACTATCTTTCCGTCATCCGCGCCAAAACGGCGGCGCTGTTTGCGGCGGCCGCCGAAGTCGGCCCCATCGTCGCCAAAACCGACAAGGCAAGCCGCAACGCGCTCAAATCCTACGGCATGAATCTCGGCCTCGCCTTCCAGCTGGTCGACGACGTGCTGGATTACGGCGGTAAGGCCGCCGATCTCGGCAAGAATGTCGGCGACGATTTCCGCGAAGGCAAGATCACCCTGCCGGTGATCCTGTCCTACCGGCGCGGCACCGCCGAGGAGCGCAGCTTCTGGCGCGAGGCGATCGAAGGCGGCGAGAGCAGCGACCAGAATCTGGAAAGGGCGCTCGGGCTGATCAGCCGCTATGGCGGGCTGACCGACACGATCGCCCGCGCCCAGCATTACGGCACGATCGCCCGCGATGCGCTGGCACCGCTGCCCGAATCGCCCTGGAAGGCCGCTCTTCTGGAAATCATCGATTTCTGTATCGACCGGGTAAGCTGAAGATTGGCAACTGAAGGACCAGCCTTGATCCATAGTTGCAGGAATAGGTGTCGGTTGCGCCAAAAAAGCCATTCTGTTCGGTCACCATGACCACCTTGCCCCGGTTTGCAACACCGAACGGATGCGCTGGCCTTGCGGCAATGGACGAATTTGCGTTTTGCCCCGTGCTCAAACCGATTCCGGTTGGCGGGGATATGCGTTAATGATTTGGGACTGATTCCGCGCGAATCCGGCGACGGCGCCAAGGGGTGCTGCCCGTAACGAAAGGCTTGTCATGCGGCATAAACACCTTCTTCGCCTGCTCAGCGGCGTAGCATTCCTGGCCCTCGCATCCCTTTCCGGTGCTTCCCAGGGATTTGCCGAGGAAAAGGCCGCGGTGGAGGAAAGCAAGCCCTTCGACGTCAATTCGGTCAACAGTTTTTCGGGTTCCTTCCTTGCTGCCCGCACCGCCGATGTCGATCACGACCTCGACATGGCCACGAAACTCTACCGGACGGCGCTGGAATTCCAGCCGGACAATGTCGATGTGAAGCAGCGGCTGATGATCACGCTGTTGATGAACGGAGATTTCGACGAAGGCGTAAAGATCGCCCGCGATCTCAAGTCGGATTCCTCGGTCGAGCGCATCACAACCATCGCCCGCGCCGCCGAGGCGATCCGCAAGCGCGAATATCGCAACGCCCAGAAGATCCTCAACTATGACGGCCCGAACGACCTCGACCGGCTGATGAACGGCCTTCTGCTGGGATGGGCGAAGGCCGGCGAAGGCAAGCCGAAGGAAGCGGTGGCGGAAATCCAGGCGATGGAAGGCCCCGCCTGGTTCGGTATCTTCAAGGCCTACCACCAGGGCGCCATCGCCCTTGCCGCAGGCGACAAGTCCACAGCACGCTCGAAGCTGAACGATGCGGTTCTCGACCGCGAGGGCGGCGCCGCGGCACCCGACACCTTCATGCGCGCCGTCGTGGCGCTCGCCAAGCTGGAAGCGCGTGACGGCAACCGGCAGAAGGCGCTCGACGCCGTCTCCGTCGGTGAAAACTTCATTTCCAACTACGCGCCGCTGAAGGCGCTGCGCAAGAGCATCGAGGACGGCAAGCCGCAGGAACAGCAGGTGCGCAGCGCAGCCCAGGGGGCTTCCGCCGTGCTGTTCTCGATCGGTGCCGCGCTCAACCGCGATGGTGCCGAGGATATCGTTTCCCTCTATCTGCAGATCGCCCGGGCGCTCGATCCGGAAAGCGCCGACATTCTTGTCATGCTCGGCGGCATTGCGGAAAACCTGAAAAAGCCGGAGCGGGCAATCGCGCTCTACAGGAGCGTGCCGGAAAATTCGCCGATGCGGCGGCTGTCGGAAATGCAGCTCGGGCTCACTCTTGCCTCGATCGGCAAGGTGGATGAAGCCAAGACCCACCTGAAGGCGCTGATCGAACTCGACCCCCAGGATGTGCGCAGCTATCTCGCCTATGGCAGCGTGTTGTCGGATGCCAAGGACTACAAGGAGATGGGGCTGGTCTACGACCGTGCCGTCAAGGCGATCGGCCCGGTTCCGCAGCGCGGCGACTGGACGGTCTTCTTCCAGCGCGGCATCGCCTATGAGCGCCAGAAAATCTGGGAAAGGGCCGAGCCGAGCTTCAAGAAGGCGCTCGAACTCAACCCCGACCAGCCGCAGGTGCTGAACTATCTCGGCTATTCCTGGGTCGATATGAACATCAACCTGGAAGAAGGCCTCGACATGATCCGCAAGGCGGTCGAGCTGAAGCCGGACGACGGCTATATCGTCGATTCGCTCGGCTGGGCCTATTTCCGCATGAACCGTTTCGACGACGCGGTGACGGAGCTGGAACGGGCTGCCGAACTGATGGCAGGCGATCCGACGATCAACGACCATCTGGGCGATGCCTATTGGCGGGTCGGCCGCAAGCTGGAAGCCGTATTCCAATGGAACCAGACGCTGGCGCTGAAGCCCGAGGAAGCCGAAATCCCGAAGATCAAGGCCAAGATCGAGAACGGCCTGCCGCCGATCGAAGCCAAGGTTCCGGCAGCGGCCGACGCGGCCAGGGAAACCTTGCCGAAAGAGGTGGCACCGGGCACTGCCACGCCGGGCAAGAAATCCTGATTTCGCCGGCCGATGCACCCCGGTCGTGGCATTGACGGCTTTGCGCTGACGCGCCTTGCACCCGCCAAGATCAATCTGGCGCTGCATGTCGTTGGCCAGCGAGCGGATGGTTACCATCTGCTCGAAAGCCTGGTGACATTCGCCGATGCGGGCGATCGCATCGGCCTTTCCCTGTCCGACGAGGACCGTTTCACCGTCTCCGGGCAGTTTTCCGGGGATCTGCCGCTCTCCGGCGATGGCGCATCTGGCAATCTGGTTTTGATGGCGCGCGACCTTTTGCGAGCGGAACTGAGCGGGCGCGGCATCGAAGCCCCGCCGGTCCATCTCCATCTCGAAAAGAACCTGCCGGTCGCCTCCGGCATCGGAGGCGGCTCCGCCGATGCGGCGGCCGCTCTCATGGGACTGATGGAGCTTTGGAAGGGTTCGCCGGGCGACGAGCGCTTGCGAGCGCTTGCGCTGCATCTGGGCGCCGACGTGCCGATGTGCCTCGAAGGCCGACCGCTGGTGGCGCGCGGCATCGGCGATGCGATCGAGCCTCTTTCCGGCTTTCCGGCCTTTCCGATGCTGCTCGTCAATCCGCGCGTCGCAGTCGCGACGCCGGCGATCTTTGGCGCCCTTTCCGAGAAATGCAATGCACCGTTGAACCTTCCGCAGGGTTGGCAGGCTGATGATGGCTGGATCGACGCCCTCAGGACCATGCGCAACGACCTGGAGCCGCCGGCCCGGGCGATTGCGCCGGTTATCGGCGCGGTATCCGATGCTCTCCATGAAGCCGGGGCGCAACTGGTGCGCATGTCCGGCTCGGGCGCCACCTGTTTCGGGCTGTTTTCCAGTATGCCCGCGAGGGACGCAGCGGCCAGAATCCTTTCAAGCCGTCATCCGGACTGGTATGTGCTGGCCTGCACCAGCACGAGCGGACAGGAGAATTATCATGAGCCTTTCTGAGCGCCCCTTCGTCCCCGTCGGCATCGCGGTGCTGACCGTTTCCGATAGCCGCACGCTGGCCGACGATCGCTCCGGCGATACGCTCGCCGCGCGCATCACCGATGCCGGCCATAGGCTCGAAGCCCGCGCCATCGTTGCCGACGACAAGGCGCTGATCGCAGCGCAGGTGAGGGAATGGACGCTGACCGAGACGATCGACGTGGTGATCACCACCGGCGGCACCGGCTTTACCGGCCGCGACGTGACGCCCGAGGCGCTGGAGCCGCTGTTTGAAAAGCGCATGGACGGGTTTTCAGAGGTCTTCCACCGGATCTCCTATGACAAGATCGGCACCTCGACCATCCAGTCGCGGGCAACCGGCGGTCTTGCCAATTCCACCTTCATCTTCGTGCTGCCCGGCTCCCCCGGCGCCTGCCGCGATGCCTGGGACGGCATCCTGAAACAGCAGCTCGACTATCGGCACATGCCCTGCAATTTCGTCGAGATTATGCCGCGGCTGGACGAGCACCTGAAGCGCGGATAACGCGTTCTCGCTTCCTGTTCCAATCGAAACAGCGCCGGCCGGTTCATTGCAGGTAGACCTCATTCTATA
Organism: Rhizobium sp. Root482; assembly: GCF_001426565.1. Classification (GTDB taxonomy): domain Bacteria; phylum Pseudomonadota; class Alphaproteobacteria; order Rhizobiales; family Rhizobiaceae; genus Pararhizobium. The sequence continues at coordinate 557,921 of NZ_LMFA01000012.1, forward strand.
GATTCGCTGGGCGAGCCTATATTGTCGGGATATCAAGCACCCGCGCCGCGTCGGGTCGCGGCCCAGGCGGGGACGAGTTCGCTGGATAGGCGGCCGATCCCTCTGCCCCCGACGAAATCGGCAAGCGGCATTTCTGACCTTGCGGTCGCTGCCGCCTGCCCGCGCGGCAGGAGAAAACCGAGCTCCAGCGGCGGGCGACGCCTCAGGAGGCGCTGCAGCAGCGGCCGGCGGTGATGGCGCGAGGGGCTGAAGCGGGCCGGAGAGCCGGCATGCGCGACATGGTCGGCGATCTCGTCGATCCAGCGTCCGGTCGGCCGAGCGCCGGCTTCCAGAAGCAGGAACCAGTTCCCCCTGGCGGTGCGGATGATCTCCGCCATATCCCAGTCCGTGCAATATCGCGCGCCCGCCGCATCGGCAACGAGGCCGGCGGCATTGCGGGAGGCATGGTCGAGCACGATGACGTCACTCACCAGCCCCTCCACCGCGCCGGCGACCAACACCGACAGGGTTTGCGTCAGTTCGATCTCGTTGTCGCGGGTTTCGATGATCACGCTCAGCATCGCCGTCCATAACCTATTGCGGCCGGGATTTCCATCGGCCGACGGGCTGCATACGGCTTCCCGCCAAACAAGGTAAATTCCCTGCCTGCGCTTTATCAGCCCCCTCCACCGTCCGGGCCTGTTACTTTTGTTCTTGCATTGTTCTCATTTTCAGGATAGGAAAATAATCAGAAAAGCCGGAATGAAAGCCACATTCCCCGGAGAAACCCATGAACGAACTGTCTCATATCAGGCAGGGTGCCCTGGCACCCGCCCATACGGCGGATATGGCCGAGGCGATGATCGCCGGTTCGGGGCTGCGCATCGAGATCGATCGCCGGCGCGGCCGTGGGGCGGCGATCAATTCATCCGGGCGCTTTGAACCTGTGTCGCGACAGACCGAGGATGACGGCTGGAATTCGATCGAGGAACTCCCTGCCTTCAAGACCGAGGTGCAGGTCGAAAAACCCCGTTCGATCATCAGCCGCAATGAATCGCCGGATATTCCCTTCGACCGCTCGGTCAATCCCTATAGGGGATGCGAGCATGGCTGCATCTATTGTTTCGCCCGCCCGACCCATGCCTATATGGGCCTTTCGCCGGGGCTCGATTTCGAGGCAAGGCTGTTTGCCAAGCCGGATGCGCCCAAACTGCTGGAGCGTGAACTGGCAAAGCCCGGTTACAAGGTGCGGCCGATCGCGATCGGCACCAATACCGATCCCTATCAACCGATCGAGAAGGAATGGCGGATCATGCGCCAGATCCTCGAAGTGCTGAAGGCGGCCGATCATCCGGTGATGATCGTCACCAAATCGGCGATGGTGACGCGCGACATCGACCTCTTGGCTCCGATGGCCGAGAAGGGCCTGGCGAAGGTCGGCCTGTCGGTGACGACGCTCGACCGCAAGCTCGCCCGCCTGATGGAGCCCCGCGCCTCGACGCCGTCCAGGCGGCTGGAGGCGATCAAGGCCCTGAGCGAGGCCGGCATTCCGGCAACAGTGATGGTAGCGCCGGTCATTCCGGCACTCAACGACCACGAGATCGAACGCATACTGGATTCCGGCAAGGCCGCCGGGGCTACGCAGGCAAGCTATGTGCTCCTGCGCCTGCCGCTGGAGGTGAGCCCGCTGTTTCGCGATTGGCTGCTACGCAATTATCCGGATCGCTACCGCCATGTCATGTCGCTGGTGCGGTCCATGCGCGGCGGCAAGGATTACGACGCCGATTTCGGCAAGCGCATGAAAGGTGCCGGCCCCTATGCCTGGCAGATCGGCCGACGCTTCGAAATGGCCGCCAAGCGGCTTGAGCTGAATGTGGCAAAGCGTCCGTTGAATTGCGATCTCTTCGTGCCGCCGCTCGGTACCGGCGTGCAATTGTCGCTGCTCTGAGACACGTCGCAATATGAATGTCCGGGTTTTCCGGATTACTGAATACCGGTCCGGTTTCCGCCCCGAGACCCGATCGGTCCAGCCCCCGGCAGCCGCCTCACTGCCGGGACTTGCAGGGAATCGGGCGAGTGTGCGAGTTTCGCCGCATGATACGACGCACGCTGCCCGATTCCCCCTTTCTTTTCGAAACCGCCGAAGGTCCCGATTTCAGCTTCGAAGCCAACGCCCGGCAGGCCGGGCTCTGGCCGGTGGCGGGCACCGACGAAGCCGGGCGCGGCCCTCTGGCCGGCCCCGTCGTGGCGGCCGCGGTCATCCTCGATCCGGACAATATTCCGCCGGGTCTGAACGACAGCAAGCAATTGTCGATCAGCAAGCGCGAAGAATTGTTCGACCTCATCCTGTCCACCGCCGTCGTCTCCATCGCCTCGTCAGCCGCCGGGCGAATCGACGGCACGGATATCCGCAAGGCAAGTCTCGACGCGATGCGCCGCGCCGTGCTCGGCCTGCCGCTGCCGCCGGCGCTGGTGCTGGCCGACGGTCGCGACGTGCCGCCGGGCCTTCATTGCGAAGGAAGGGCCGTCGTCAAGGGCGATGCGCGCTCGCTGTCGATCGCCGCCGCCTCGATCATCGCCAAGGTGACACGCGACCGGATGATGGCGCGCGCCGACAGCGTCTTTCCCGACTACGGCTTTGCCGTGCATGTCGGCTATGCGACCCGGCGACACCGGACTGCCATCGACAGCCACGGCCCCTGCCGCTTGCACCGCATGAGCTTCCGGCCGCTCAGGAAGGACGGCGAGGCATCGGAAGAAGGCCTCGAAATGTGAGGCCGCCCGGTGCTGCTGACGAACGAGACGGAACAAGGTGGGGATTGCGGCATTAGGATTCATGAGGAGACCGTATGCAGCCTCGGACGAGATTTTTTTGTTGTCGGCGTTTCCGGAGTAACAAAGCGCAAAGCGGACGGGTTATAGCATGCTCGTGACAATCGCCGGCGATTCTGCCGAAAGGATCGAAAAATGATCTACAGCCTTATCGTGATGTCCCTGATGGCGACAGGCAGCGCCTCCACCGGCAACGTCGCGGCATCGGAGAGCGCGCCCGCGGGCATGCCGACGGCGGATGCGTTGCAGAGCGACCTGCAGACCGCCTATGCCTGCAAGGACATCGATGGCCGCAAGGTCTGGAAGGGCGGCCTCGCCTTCTACATCGAGTCCTTCGTCTATGACGGCGAGACCCCCGACAGTACGGCCGACGGCGTTGCGACCGATGCGGTTCTGGCAGCCGACAACGATCCCGAAACGATGAAGGAATTCGAGGAGGCCTGCCTGACGCTGGCCCCGACGGCAAGCCGCGATCATTGATCGGAAACTGGCAACGCGCTCCTTAGCACTCCGACACCCTTCCTCGCCTTTCGCATCGCCCCACCAGCGAGACGACATGAAAAAAGGCCGGCGCAAGCCGACCTTTTTGATTTTATGCGCTATCGGCGAAGTTCAGTTCAGACGTGTCTTCACTTCACTGACCGACTTTGAAAACAGGCTCGCCTGCGTCAGCGGATCGGCTTTCTGAGCGATAACCTTCTCGGCGGCCGCGATGGCGATATCGACGGCGGTGGCGCGGACCGAATTGATCGCATCGGTTTCCGCCTGCTTTATCTTCTGCTCGGAAAGCGCGGTGCGGCGGGCGACGAATTCGTCGGTCTTTTGCCGGGCTTCGGCTGTCAGCATCTCGGCTTCGCGTTCGGCGGCGGCGACGATATGGGCGGCCTCCGCTTCGGCTTCCTTGCGCTTCTGCTGGTATTCGACCAGCAGAGCCTGGGCTTCGGCGCGCAGGCGCTTGGCCTCATCCAGTTCGTTGGTGATCCGGCCGGCCCGCTCGTCGAGCGACTTGGCCAGCATGGCCGGAACCTTCAGATAGACGACCAGTGCCAGGAAAAGCACCAGGCCGACGGTGGCCCAGAATGTGGCCAGTGCGGTCAAGTCCATGACGCTCTCCCTACTTTGCTGATGCCTTGACCGCAGTTGCGATCTCGGCCTTCGATACCTTGCCGCCGATCAACTGCTCGACGACGGCGCTTGCGGTTTCCTCGGCGATGGCGCCGACATCGGCAAGTGCCGTTGCCTTGATACCGGCGATGCGGGCCTCGGCAGCGGAAATCTTGTCGTTGAGGCTGGCCTCGACCGCGCTGCGATCGGCTGCCGCCTTGGTCTTTGCGGCTTCGCGCGCGGTGGATGCGATGGCGTTGCCCCGAGCCCTGGCCGCAGCCAGTTCCTGTTCATAGGCGGCAATCGCCGCGTCCGCCTCTGCCTTCGAACGGGAGGCATCATCGAGGTCGCGGGCGATGGTGTCGCTGCGCGTTTCGAGAATGCCGCCGATGCGCGGCATGACGACCTTCGACATCAGGAGATAGAAAAGACCGAAGCTGATCGCCAGCCAGAGAAGCTGCGATGCGAATGTCGAAGAATCGAAGGGCGGGAACACTCCCGAGCCATGTCCGCCTTCATGGGCTACACCGGTTTCGGTGTGGACCTCGCCGGCGGCGGCGTCGTGGGTCTCTGCGCCTTCGGTGGTGGTTGACTGGGCATAGGCCGCGGTCACGAACATGCTCACCTCCAGGTGCATTAAAAAGATGCGGGTCGCGGACGAAAGACCGCGACCCTGCCTTCAAGCCGTTATCAGACGGCGAAAAGGAGCAGCAGCGCTACGAGCAGCGAGAAGATGCCCAGAGCTTCCGTAACGGCGAAGCCGAATACGAGACGGCCGAACTGGCTGTCTGCTGCCGACGGGTTGCGCAGGGCGCCCGACAGGTAGCTGCCGAAGATGTTGCCGAGGCCGAGAGCCGTGCCGGCCATACCGAGGCAAGCGAGACCTGCGCCGATGTACTTTGCTGCTTCCGCTTCCATGATTTTCTCCTTCGAAATGGTTGTTGCGGCTGGATTGGTACTTTCGCCGGCGGCAAACCGGGAAAGGCCATGACTATTCCCTAGTGACCACCCGGATGCACTGCGTCGTTGAGGTACATGCAAGTGAGTACCGCGAAGACATAGGCCTGGAGGAAGGCGACGAGGAATTCGAGACCCGTGAGGGCCACGGTCATGATGAGCGGCAGAACCGCTCCTCCGATGCCCAGCGCGCCGAGGGTTCCGAGCGAGGCGACGAAGCCTGCGAACACTTTCAGCGTGATGTGACCGGCCAGCATGTTCGCGAAAAGACGAACGGACAGGCTGATCGGGCGGGACAGGAAGGAGATGATTTCGATGGAAACCACGAGAGGCAGAAGAATGCCGGGTACGCCAGAGGGCACGAACACATTGAGGAAGCCAAGGCCGTGCTTATAAAAACCATAGACCAGAACCGTGCCGATCACGAACAGCGCGAGCGCAAACGTCACGATGATCTGGCTGGTAACGGTGAAGAAATAGGGGACCATGCCGATCATGTTCGCCGTCAGGATGAACATGAACAGCGAGAACACCATGGGGAAGAACTTCATGCCGCTCGAGCCGGCGCCTTCGCGCAGCATGGAGGCGATGAATTCATAGGACATTTCGGAGACGGACTGCATGCGGCCGGGAACCAGGCTGCGCTTCGACGTCGTGAAATAAAGGAAACCAGCTGCGACGACAAGGGTCGCGACCATGAACAGCGAGGCGTTGGTGAAGGAAAAATCCACGCCGCCGATTTCGATCGGAATGATCTTGTTGACCATAAACTGGTGGGTCGGATCTACCTTGTCGCCTGCCACAGCCGCTCTCTCTCGTTCTGGTCCGCCTTGCGGTGGACATCTCTATCTTGCAACGGCGGCTCTAGGCGCCGTCTCTTCCGTTCTTGCCATCCTTGCCCGACAGATCCACGGGACGGGGCGCCGCCACCATGCCCGCCGAACGAAGGACGTTCAGCACGCCGGCACAGAAGCCGAGCAGGAGAAGGACGATCATTCCCCACGGCCCTGTACCTGCAAAACGATCCAGAAGATAGCCCAGAAGCGCACCGACGATGATCGCCGCCACGAATTCGCTCGAAAGCTTCACGGCGACCTGATAGCCCTTGCGGTTTTCGGCGGCCCGCGCCTCGTCCGCAGCATATTTCGGATCTTCCCTGCGCTTTTCGGACAGTTGCGAACCGAGGCGTTTCAGCCGGTCTTCCAGACCTTCTTTCCGGTTGTCCGCCATGTGGCCTTCCTTCCTGTTGCCGCCGCCCCATGGCTTTAAACCATGCATTCGGTCATACAAAGGCCGGATTTGAAGCCACCGTTCGGCCCGTTTCGAAGTCGGCCGCAACATAGTTTCAGGTGTTGCCATAGTCAAGGCGTCCACGCGCCTTGCCAGAAGACAATATTCTCGTTTTATATCAATAACTTAATTGGATCGCAGGTGACTCTCGCAGGAATCCGGGCGGAATCGCCGCGGCCGGGTCAGCTCCAGCCGCCGCCGTAAGTGCGGTAGAAGATATGCTTGCCGATCTTCGCGACCCGCTCCATTGTCGGGCCCCAGTCGGGCTTCACATAGGTGGCGTGGTAGTGAGTCGCCGAACCGACTTCGGAAAACCAGATTTTTCCCGCCGTCACGGCCAGTGCGATTTCCTTGGCGGTCTGCCAGTGGGACGGCGACCAGACGATGTCGGGAATACGGTCGCAGGCAAAGGAGAACTGGCAGCGATTGTACCAGCTCTTATTCTGGTAGACGACGCCGCAGATGGTGCCCGGATAGGCCGGGTTGCGGACGCGGTTGAGGATGACCTGCGCCACGGCGGCCTGCCCCTTCAGGGTTTCGCCGCGCGATTCGAAATAGATACCGGCGGTCAGGCATTTCTGCTCAGCCTGCGAAAAGACGCCCGCAGGCAGCGGATTGGCCGCCCAGGCGTGATCCTGCGGGGAGATATCCGGAATGAAGCGGCCATCGGCCTCATCCTTCTTCAGGATCGAATCGAACGGCGACTGGCGCGAATAATCCGGCTTCGGCGGGGCATAGGCCGTGGCCAGCACATCGGCCCTCTCATTGGTGACCAGGCTTGCCAGCATCGGCGACAGGCCAGAATCCTGCTTCGGCGCCCGTTTCTTGTAGAAAGCGGTGGCGATCTCGATTTCCTTGCCGAGGATTTTCGGCTTGGAGAAGACCATGCGCTCCTGTTCCTCGAACATCGGTTCCGTCAGGGAACTGGTACGCTCGAGGATTGAGCCGGCGGAAAAATCCTTGGGCGGCGCGACCGGCGCCACGGCGATGATCCGGCTCTTCTTCTCGCGGCGGTTGACGCGCTCCTCGTCGGTGCGCGGATCGGCCTTTTTGTTTGCCGCCGACAGCGACAATTGCCCGCCGCCGGGCAGGTCGATGCCCGCTCCGTCGCCGATCGCGTTCGTGATGGTCGGATCGTTGAAGACCATCTCCACCTCGTGCAGCGATCCCGCGGGAGAACGGGTCATATGCATCCGCCAGCGCTCGCCACCGCGATTGATGCCGGACAGGAAGGCTGCGAGATCCGTATGGGCCGAAACCGTGGGAAAGCCGACGAACAGTCCGATGCCGAGCATCAGGGGCACAGTCCAGCGCCGGGAGGGCACGCGAAACCTGTCGAGGGACCGTCTACTCTTACGCACCAACACCACTCCACGCACTGGCAGACACGGGTCATCCCTCGGCAAAGTGCCGCGATGCATTCCCGCGAATGTTCATCAAGAAAGCTGTGACGACGACGCCAACCGCGCGCCTGCCGCTTCAAACCTGGGGCAACAATGAAGCATTAACCTTGATGCTTGGTTAATGGCGGACTGCGGGAATAGGGAGGGACAGGGGTAATCCATCGCCCGTCGCGGGCGATGGCGCACTATCCGGGCCTTCAGATGATGACGTGCGAGCCCAGTTCCACCACCCGGTTGGTGGGCAGGCGGAAGTAATCCGAAGGATCGATCGCCGCATTGGCAAGCGCGATGAACAGACGGTCCTGCCAATGCGGCATGCCCGATTGCGCATCCGGCACCAGCTTGCGCCTGCCCAGATAGAAGGAGGTCGACATGATATCGAATTTCAGCCCGGTCTTGCGGAACAGGCCGAGCGCCTGCGAAACATTCTGGGTTTCCATGTAGCCAAAGCGCATTTCAAGAAGGCTGAATCGCTCGGAAATACTGCTGGCCGAGACGCGCTGGTCCTTCGGCACGATCGGCATATTGGCGGTGCGGATCGTCAGGATGAAGTTTTGCGCATGGAGGACGTGATTGTGCTTGATATTGTGCAACAGCGCCGCCGGCGTCGATTCCGGGTCACTCGTCAGGAAAATGGCGGTACCGGGAACCGAGACCGGCGCGTGTTCGCTCTTGCGCTCTATCGACTTGACGAAGGAAGCGAGCGGAATATCGGTGTGGCGCGTCTTGTCGTGCAGGATCTTCGTGCCGCGCTTCCACGTCCACATGATGAGGATGATGGTGACGGCGATCATGACCGGCACATAACCGCCATCGTGAATTTTCAGCATATTGGCGCCGAAGAAGATCATTTCCAGGGCAAGCAGCGGCAAAAGGACGCCGAGTGTCAGGTAGAGCGGCCATTTCCAGCGGGCCCGCACGAATTCATAGGCAAGCAGCGTATCCACGACCATGGCGCCGGTCACGGAGATGCCATAGGCCGTCGCCAGCGATTCGGACGAGCCGAACACGAAGACCAGCAGCATGACGCCGAACATCAGCAGCATGTTGACATTGGGCAGATAGATCTGGCCGGTCAGGGTCTCCGACGTGTGGAAGATCGCCATGCGCGGCAGGAAGCCGAGATGGATGGCCTGGCGCGTCAGCGAGAAGGCGCCGGTGATCACGGCCTGTGCGGCAATGATGGTGGCCGCCGTCGCCAGGATGACGACGGGCAACAGCGCCCATTCGGGGAACATCAGGAAGAAGGGATCGGAAATCGCCTCCGGATGCTTCAGCACCAGGGCGCCCTGCCCCAGATAGTTCAGCGTCAGCGATGGGAAGACAAGGCCGATCCAGGCCAGTTGGATCGGCTTGCGGCCGAAATGGCCGAGATCGGCATAGAGCGCCTCGGCGCCGGTCACCGTCAGGAAGACGGCGCCGAGCACGACGATGCCGACATAGCCGGCATGCAGAAGGAAATAGACCGCGTAGTAGGGATTGAAGGCAGCCAGAATGCCGAAATCGTCGCGGATATGATTGATCCCGGCAATGGCGAGAACGATAAACCACAGCGCCATGATCGGACCGAAGAATTTGGACACCGCTTCCGTGCCGCGCGACTGGACGGCGAAAAGCAGAAGCAGGATGACCACCGAGATCGGCACGACATAGGGCGACAAGGCCGGGGTCACGAGCTTGAGGCCCTCGACCGCCGACAGCACCGACAGGGCCGGCGCGATGATCGCATCGCCGATGAAGAGTGCCGCGCCCGCAATGCCGAGAAAGAAAAGCCGGCTGGCGCGGGTGCTAGCATATTTCATCAGGAGGGCCAGCAGGGACAGCGTACCGCCTTCGCCATTATTGTCGGCGCGCAGCAGGAAGAACACATATTTCAGCGTCACGATGATCGTTAGCGTCCAGATCACCAGGGAAATCAGGCCGATGATCTCGAACCGGCTGACCCCGTCATGGGCAACGGGGCGCAGGGCTTCGCGGAACGCATAAAGCGGGCTGGTGCCGATATCGCCGTAGACGACGCCGACAGAGCCAAGCGCGAGAACCAGGAGCTTGCGCAAATCCTTCTCGCGCGTACCGGTGGGGGCGGCCGAATGGGACATCTGAGGTTTCCGGCTTTAAAGCCAGCCTTTCCAGCGGAAGAAATAGAAGGGAACGATGGCCGAAAGCACCATGGCACCAATCGCCATGGGATAGCCGTAGGTCCAGTGTATCTCGGGCATGAACTCGAAATTCATGCCGTACAGGGAGGCCACCAGCGTCGGCGGCAGGAAGACCACGGCGGCAACCGAGAAAATCTTGATGATGGCATTCTGCTCGACATTGATCAGGCCGAGCGAGGCATCGAGCAGGAAGGTGATGTTACCGGAAATGAAGGACGAGTGTTCCGACAGCGACTGGATATCGCGCGAAATCGTCCGGCAGAGTTCCCTGGTTTCCTTGTTTTCCTGGATGGCCGGCACCGTATAGAGGAACGTCAGGACGCGCGAGAGCGAGGACAGGCTGTCGCGGGTCTTTGCCACCAATCGGTGATGGGTGGCAACGTCGAGCAGCTTGGTTTCCAGGTAATGCGGCGGCCGGCGCTTGCCGACGGTACGCTCGCCGAAGACCTGCTGCGACAGTTCGTCGATCCGGGCAACGGCGATCTCGAGGATCTCCGCCGTGCGATCGACAATGGTTTCGAACAGGCGGGTCGCCAAAAGCGCTCCGGTCGCGCAGCCGCCGGGAATGCGGTGCATCGCCGCGATGAACAGGTCGAAGGCCTTGGGCTCGTCGTAGCGCACCGTGATCAGCACATTCCTGGCCACGACGAAAGCGATATCGGCCAGTTGCGGGCGGTTGCCTTCCGCCTTGCAGACCAGCGATGCGGTCATGAAGACCGCGTCGCCATCCGTATAGAGACGGCTCGAAGGCTCGATATCCTTCAGGTCTTCGCGGGTCGGCACTTCGATGCCGAGCAGGGTTTCGACCAGCAGATCCTCGCCCTTGCCGGGATGCAGCATGTCGATCCAGACAATATCGGGCGACAGGAAAGCAGGCGGTTCGAGCGCGCTGATCTTCACCGCCTCGCCGTTGGCGCGATAGGCGGTGATCATGCGGACGCCTTCGCCTCGCCGCCGCACGGATGGGCGGCGGACGGGTTTTCACCGACCGGTGAAAGCCGGCGGCACTGTGTCGAAGCTGCTCGCTGCAGGTGCATAGGCAAACTCTCGTCGCTCAGGACAAAGGCTCAAACGGTCGTCACGGTCATGCGGAGCCCACCGAGGGCAACGCCGCTGCTGCATCTTGCGAATGCGGGGAGGCATATGGAACAAGGAACGCTCAAAAGCAATGCCGAAAGTGGCAGATCGCCACAATGTCGCCCAAGGACTTAACGATGGCGGCCCGCCCTCTGTCAACATTTACCGCGGCGACGGCAGCGGTTTTCGAAGCAGTCGTGGCCGCGTCCGAAGGGGATTCGCCCCCCCGCCATCACTCGAAAACGATATTCGGCATGGCCCGCGACGCATCCTTCTCGCTGGCTGAAACCTGCTCCCAGACCTTGGCGGCAATTTCGCGATAAGCCTTGCTGACCGGGCTGTCCGGCTCGCAGGCGACGACCGGCGTGCCGGCGTCGGAGGTTTCGCGGATGCCCATGGTCAGCGGTATTTCTCCGAGGAAGGGCACGCCGATGCGCTCGGCCTCCTTGCGGGCACCGCCATGGCCGAAAATATCGTAGCGTGCGCCGGTATCGGGCGCGATGAAGTAGCTCATATTCTCGACGATGCCGAGCACCGGCACCTCGACCTTGCGGAACATGGCAAGGCCCTTGCGCGCGTCGATCAGGGCCAGGTCCTGCGGCGTCGAAACGATGACGGCGCCGGCCAGCGGCACCTGCTGGGCCATGGTCAACTGCGCATCGCCCGTTCCCGGCGGCATATCGACGACGAGAACGTCGAGATCGCCCCAGGCGACTTCGCGCAGCATCTGCAGAAGCGCCGACTGGATCATCGGGCCGCGCCAGATCATCGCAACCTCCTCATCGACGAGGAAGCCCATCGACATCACCTTCAGGCCGTAATTTTCCATCGGCTTGATCATCCGGCCCTCGATCTGCTCGGGACGGCCGGAAATCTTCAAAAGGCGCGGCATGGAGGGACCGTAGATATCGGCATCGAGGATGCCGACCTTCAGGCCATTGGCCTTGAGCGCCAGCGCCAGATTGACGGAGGTGGTCGATTTGCCGACGCCGCCCTTGCCGGACGCGACCGCGATGATGGCACCGACGCCCGGAATGCCCGACTTCTTCGGCGGTGTCGGGCGCTGGCCAGAAGCTGGCGCGTGGGAATGGCCTGCATGGGCGTGGCCCGGGCGAGACGGCGCGGCAGCGGGCCTTTGCACCGGCGCGGAGGACGCGGTCCCCTTCTTGTCGGCGGTCAGCGCCACCATGGCACCCTTGACGCCGGGAATATCCTTCACCACCCGTTCGGCGGCGGCCCTGAGGGGATCGAGTTCGCGGGCGCGCTCGGCCGGAACGGTGATCGAGAAATAGACCTTGGAATCGGAGATGAACACATCGGAAACGAGGCCCATATCGACGATATTGCCGTCCATATCGGGGCCACGCACGCCGCGCAGCTTTTCGAGAACCTGTTCCCTCGTGACGTCGGCCATTTCATCCACTCCTGCCGCCGGAACGAAACGGTTGCGCGCCCGGCTTTCTCTGCGCAATGCGGGCTTTTAACGCGCATCGCGATTTTCATATTCGCTTCCCGCGCTTCAGGTCTTTGATTTTGCGCATGTTGTTGTCGCAAAATCGCTGCACGTACTTGCGCGATATGCCTTAGATAATCGAGCCGGAGAGTTTCGCCAATGCGAAAGAGCGGAAAAGCGGGTACGGACGGAAAAGGCCGCCTCATGCGCGCGGCGTCCGTTCATCCGGGATCACCTGCGGCTCGAAGCGGCCTTGTCCGTCGCGGCAGCCTTCGTGGGCGCCGTCATGTTGAGGTCCCCTCTGGACCAATCTCTCCCAAGCAGGAAGCGTGCCAGTTCTAAAGAGGCCCGCGATCTATCGCCAATCGCGGCCCCCTGCGCTGGGAACGCGGCGGCCAGCGCCCGGTTCTTGTGCAGATGCACGGCCGAATGGACCGCATTGACCGATTTTGGGACATGCTGGCATAACGATCGCTGCGATCATCAGAATTCGTCCCATCCGTCATTTGCCGGCGCCGGCGTGCCATGTCCCTGGAAGGCACCGGCCAGTTTCTGGCCAAGCGCGCGGGCTGGCGATTGCACCGCCGGCGTGACCGTCGACGCAGGGCGAAGGGCGGACTTCTGCTGGCTGGCGCTGCGGACCGGCGCAGACGTGGACGTGGACGTGGGACGATGGCTGCCAGCCGCCTGTGCCGAAGGCCGCAATGCTGCCTGTGACATCTCACCGAGCGAGAAATTTGCCAGCAGTGCTGTCAAGGCCGATGCTTCGGAGGCCAGCCCATGGCTGGCGGCGGTGGATTGCTCCACCATCGCCGCATTCTGCTGGGTTCCCTGGTCCATGACATTGACCGCACGATTGATGTCGTTGAGGCCGATCGACTGTTCGCGGGCGGCATCGACGATCGAGGTGACGCGCAGATTGATCTCGTCGACCTCGTGAACGATGGCTTCCAGCGCCCTGCCGGCCTGACCGACCAGCTCGACACCCGTCTTGACCTGATTGCCGGACCTGGAAATCAGCGCCTTGATCTCCTTGGCGGCATTGGCCGAGCGCTGGGCGAGTTCGCGCACCTCCTGCGCCACCACCGCAAACCCCTTGCCGGCCTCGCCGGCACGGGCCGCCTCGACGCCGGCATTCAGCGCCAGAAGATTGGTCTGGAAGGCGATCTCGTCGATCACGCCGATAATGCTGCTGATCTCCTGCGAGGAGCTTTCGATCTCGCCAACCGCATCGATGGCATTCCTGACCACCGTGCTGGAGGTCTCCGCGCCGGATTTTGCCCGGGCAACGAGTTGTCCCGCCTCTTCGGCCCTCACTGTCGAATCCTTCACCGAGGCGGTGATTTCATCGAGTGCCGCGGCCGTCTGTTCGACGGAGGCGGCCTGCTGCTCGGTGCGCTTGGCGAGATCGTCGGCGGCGGCACGGATTTCCGCGGAACCGGCCTGGATGCCCAGCGCATTGGCGCCGACCGATTGCAACGTCTGCTGCAATGTGGCCATCGACCGGTTGAAATCCTCGCGCAATGCATCCAGCGCGCCGATGAAGGGCGTTGCCAGCCGGAAGGTCACATCGCCGTCGGCAAGGCGTTGCAGGCCGGTCTCGAGTTCGCTGACGGCAAAGCGCATCTGGCGGTCGCTTTCTTCGCCCTCCTCAGTGCGGCGGCGACGCTCGTCCTCCGCGAGCATACGGGTCTGATCCGCTTCCGTCTCGAGGCGCTGCTTGGCGATCGACGCATCGCGCAGGATGGCAAGCGACCGGGCCATTCCGCCGATTTCGTCCTCGCGTTCCTCATCGGCGATGGCGACGGCGGTATTGCCGCTGGCAATTTCGCCGGTGGCATTGACGATGGCCTGCAGGCGGCGGCGGAACCGGTTGGAGATCAGGATGCCGAGGACGACAAGCAGGACCGAGGCGACGGCGATGATGATCACCGAGACCCATGCCATGCGCGTCAGATAGGCAAAGACTGTCGATTGCGGCACGGAAACGACGGCGTACCAGGCGGTATCCGGCAGCAATTGCACGGGAACGGCGACCGACAGGAAAGCACGATCGTCGGCGCCGACCGTCTCGACCGGCGTACCGGGATGGTCGATCATCCGCTGCCAGGCCTCCGCGTCGATGCTGCTGTCCTTGAAGGACTTGCCGAGATTGGCGGCGTCGACGTGGCTGAGAAAATTGCCGCCCTGCGAGACCAGCGCCACATTGCCGTCGCCGAGCGGCTTCATCTCGGCAAGTCTTGCGGTCAGGCTGTCGAGAGCGATATCGACCCCGGTAACGCCGAGCGGCTTGCCGGCGACCGTGACCGGGCCGGCCAGCGTGGTCATCATCACATCCTTGCCGTCGATCGTGTATTTATAGGGTTCGATGACGACCGTTTTCTGCGACTTGAAGGGAAGCTGGTAGTAGTCTCCGAGGCCGGGCTTGTCGTAGTCGACCAGCGCGGAGACGATGATGTCGGCGCCGGAGCGCACCCAATAGGGGACATAACGGCCGGTGGCGTCGTGACCCGGCGCATTGGCGTAGTCGGCATCCTTGCCGTCGAAGGCGTTCGGCTCCCAGCCGGTCCAGACGCCAAGCGCGAAGGGATTGTCCTCGAGCGTCTTCTTGAGGATCGCATCGGTTGCGGCGCGATCCGCGCTTCCCGACGCCTCGGTGGCGGTAAAGACGCTCTGGAAGGCGCTGACCAATTGCAGGCCTTGGCTCAATTGTGCCTTGAGATCGGCGGCAGTCAGGGCGGCAGCGGCGTTCATTTCATCGACGCTGCGCCGCTTGACCTCGGAATAGGAGATGAAGAACAGCGTTCCGGCGGTGACGACCGTGGCGAAAAGCCCGGTCGCAACGACGGAAAAGATATTTCGGGAGGTCGCAGTCTTGAACAGCATCTCTTATCCTTGAAAGCGCAATGGCAGCGAATGGCGGGCCGCGAGATTGCGATCTCCGGCGTCGTCAGAGGGAAAAATGCGGAGGATGGACTTGAGCCGAGACAGCCGCTTTCAAAACGGCGGCGCGCAGAACGTCAAGGCATTGCGGAATCCGCGCCGCATGGCGGCAACGGGACCTGTTCAGGTGCCCTCCCGATGAAATCATTCCACCGGCGATCAAGGTGCACCGCAAATCTTAATGTTCGTCTAATATACCGGCGGGCAGACCCCGTTCCCGGTGAAAAGAAAGATCAGCTGATATAGCCCTTCTTCATGGCCTTGACGACAGCCTGGGTGCGATTGACGGCATCCAGCTTCTTGCTGACATGATTGAGATAGTGATTGACGGTATGTTCGGACAGGCCGAGGATCCCGGCGATTTCCGAACTGGTCTTGCCGGCCGCCGTCCAGCTGAGACACTGGATCTCCCGTTCGGACAGGTTGATGCTGTTGTCCTTCCAGACCGTGCCGATCTCTGCCAGGCGATTGTAGACATGGATGGCGATCATTTGCAGTTCCATCATTGCCGCCATCGGCAGGTCAACGTGCTTTCCCATCCAGATGACCGTGGCGCGGTTGCCGCTGGCATCGTGAACCGGGAAATAATTCGCCTGGAAGATGCCGTGCTCGCGCAGAAGCGCAATATATCCGTCAAATTGCCTGACGTCGCCGCTCTCCCTCTCCCATTCGTCGAGGGTCAGTTGGAAGGGCGTCGTGGTTTCCTTCAGGCGACGAATGCCCGTGCTGTGCTTCAGGAGGGAAACACTGTCATATTTGTTGACCAGCTCGGCCGGCATGTTGGAGAGGATCGCGGCGCCGGAAAGCTTTTCCGCATCGAAGGAGGGCACGGTGCAGATCAGGAATACCTTGAAGCCGAAAGCCTGGGTGGTTCGCTTCATGTAGCGGATCGCGTCGAACTGCGTCTCCAGCGCCGCGATCTCGGACGTGAAGTCTCCGGCACGCGGCTCATCTTTTTCCATCGGTTCCGCCATCAGCCTGCCCTGCGCCCAGGGTTTGCGCCGCC
Organism: Rhizobium sp. Root482; assembly: GCF_001426565.1. GTDB lineage: Bacteria > Pseudomonadota > Alphaproteobacteria > Rhizobiales > Rhizobiaceae > Pararhizobium. The sequence goes on from NZ_LMFA01000012.1 coordinate 574,124, forward strand.
TCGCCGCCCGATTACCGGGCCGGTCAACTGATCAGACCCGCGCGGATCGCCTTGGCAACGGTCTGCACGCGGTTGACGGAATCGAGCTTGCGGGTCGCGCGGCTCAGGTAATGATTGACGGTATATTCGGAAAGCGCGAGAATCTTTGCCATTTCGGTCGTGGTTTTTCCGGCAGCCGCCCAATGCAGGCATTCGATTTCGCGGCGCGACAATGTGCCGGGTGTCCGGGGGCGCCTTTCCCGGATGTCGCTGAGGCGGCTGAACAGATAGCCGGCAACGAAGGTGAGTTCCTTCAACTCGCCGGCATCGACCGGCTCGCGGTCGCCGCCAAAGGCGACAGCGCCACAGGTGCCGCGCACGTCGTGTACCGGAAGATAGACGCCACGCCTGAGATGCGCCTGCACGAACAGGTTGACGACGGCGCCCGCCTTGCCGTCTGAACGCCTGCGGGAATCAAGCTCGGTGTCATAGGTGAAGGGAACGGTGCTGCGTTGCAGCCGGGCGATGACGGGGCTGCCGGCCATCATGCTGGCGGCATCGTAGCTTGCCAGGAAATCCTTCGGCCAGTTGGTCATGACCACGGATTGCGACAGGCTGCGCGACGCCTTGTCCGGCACGACCATCACCATGAAACCGTGGAAACCATAGGCGGCGGTCACCTGCTCAAACGCCTGGCGGATATCCATTTCCTTTACCGCCGGCCCGGCAAGCCGCCGGCCGGACGCAAGCATGACAGGCGAAAGTCGCCCGCTGAAATCGACCATTTCCACGTCTTCCGGCAGCGTCGGCAGTTCGGGGCACTGTAGCAAGACAAACTCCCTTTCGCCGTTTCGAGGCCTTTTCACGAGCGGCCGGCTTCGACGGAAACCTTTGTTTCAGGCAACGAATCGTCACCCACGAGATTGGACATCCGATATATGAAAGCTACAGTCCTGTTTTCCGGACGTCCAGTCGAATTGACTAACCTGCGGCGCGCCATCACGAAAACCTGCCGCCGGGGCCAAGCCGGATATCGACATCCTCGCTGATGGCCACCGCCGTCCGGCGCACCGGCGCAGCCCAGATTTCCAGTTGTTCCATCGTAACCCGGTAGGCCGGCCCGGTGACCGAAACGGCGGCGACGAGATCGAAGCCGGCATCATGAATGGGCGCCGCGACGCAGCGGATTTCCGCCTCATGCTCCTCCCGATCGAATGCATAGCCGCGCCCGCGCGCCGCATCGAGATCGGAGCCGAGCGAAGCGACGGAGAGATGGGTGTTTTCGGTAAAGCGATGAAAAACCAGCGCGGCGAGCACCTCGGCAAGCCTTGCCGGCGGCAGGGCACAGAGCGCCGCCTTGCCGAGGCCGGTACAATAGACCGGCGAGGCGTTGCCGATCTGCGATTCCATCCGCACGGTCTGCCGGCTCTCGACCTTGTCGACATAGATGATTTCCGTACCGTTGAGGACGCCGAGATGCACGGTCTCTCCGGTTTCCTCGTGCAGGCGGCGCAAATGCGGCTGGGCAACGGCCCGGAACCGGTTCTTCGACCACGAGCGATGGGCGAACTTCAAAAGCCGCAGGCCGGGCTCATAGCGCAGTTCACGATCCTGGGTCAGCATCCCCTCCTCGACCAGGTGGGAAAGCTGGCGATGCAGCGTGCCGCGCGGCTGGTCCGATAGGACAAGGATATCGCTGAAGCGGAGCGGCCTGTCGGCGCTCACCACCGTTTCCAGTACCGCCAGCACCTTGCCGAGTGTTCCCGTGCTACCCTGCCCGGTCTTCGCCGGCGAACCGGCGCTCGTCTCGCCTTGCATGATGCCCCCGTCCTGCGTGTCCGCGTCTTGACAAGTCGTCTTCCGTGGCGCGATTATTCCGCATAATAAAATTGCATTCCAGATAATGGAATATGCAGGCCGTGGATGCAAGGCCTTTGATGATCGCGGGGAAAAAGACGCAGATGGTATTGCCCAAAGCCCGATTTCACGACCTTGAGGGGCGCGGCGTCCTGATTACCGGCGGCGGCTCCGGCATCGGCGCGGCGTTGGTCGAGGGCTTTGCCCGCCAGGGCGCGCGAGTCGCCTTCATCGACATTGCCGAAGCCGAGAGCCGGGCGCTCGTCGAGCGCCTTTCATCCAGTAGCGAACACAGGCCGGTCTTCATCGCCGCCGACCTGCGCGACCTGGAGGCGCTGACATCTGCCGTCAATGGCGCTGCCGAGGCGCTTGGTTCGCTCGACATCCTGGTCAACAATGCCGCGCGCGACGACCGGCAGGCGCTTGAGGAGGTCACCGGCACAAGCTGGGACGAGAGCCAGGCGGTCAATCTACGGCACGTGTTCTTCGCAAGCCAGGCGGCCGCTCCCCATATGCGCCGCGCCGGCGGCGGGTCGATCGTCAACTTTTCCTCGATCGCCTTTATGCTGAATATGGGCGACATCCCCGCCTATGCCGCCGCCAAGGCCGGGATTATCGGTCTCACCAAATCGCTTGCCGGAAAGCTCGGGCCAGACAATATTCGCGTCAATGCCATATTGCCCGGGATGGTGGTGACCGAGCGGCAGCGGAAGCTCTGGATAAACGACGCCGCGATCGAGGCCATGATGGCGAAACAATGCCTGAAGCACATGCTGGTCGCGGAAGACATGGTAGGCCCTTGCCTCTATCTTGCCTCCGACTGCTCGGCGCGCATGACGGCGCAGGCCATGATTATCGACGGAGGTGTGTTTTGATGACGACGGCAGCCTATGCGGCGGTGGACTGGGGAACCTCCAGCTTCCGCCTGTGGATCATCGGCGAGAATGGCGCGATCCTTGCTGAGCGCCGCAGCGGCGAGGGCATGACGACCGCCGCGACAGCCGGGTTTTCGGCCATCCTGGAATCCCACCTGCGGGCGGTATCGGCGGCGCCGCACCTGCCGGTGGTCATTTGTGGCATGGCCGGCGCACGGCAGGGCTGGGTCGAGGCCGGCTATCTCGATACGCCTGCACCGCTTGCCGCCATTGTCGGGGCGGCGGTCACGGTGGCCGACGACAACCGCGATATCCGCATCCTGCCCGGGCTTGCGCAGCGCGACGAGGCCGCCGCCGACGTGATGCGCGGCGAAGAAACGCAGTTGCTCGGCGCGCTTTCTTCGCTTGAAGGCGGCAGCCATCTCGTCTGCATGCCCGGCACGCACAGCAAGTGGGTGCGTGTCACCGGCGGCGTGGTCGAGGGGTTTTCCACCTTCATGACCGGGGAACTGTTCGAGGTCATCTCCCGCCACTCCATTCTCAGCCATACACTTGCCAACGGCGGCGCCTTCGACGGCAGCGACCCGGCTTTTGCAAGCGCCGTGGCGGCCGCCGTCCGCAACCCAGCGCTGGCCACCAACCTGCTGTTTTCGATCCGCGCCGGGCAATTGTTGCATGGGCTGGCCGCGACACAGGCCAAGGCGAGGCTTTCCGGCATATTGATCGGGCTCGAAATCGGCGGCGCCCACGGCCTGGCGAAGGCCGGCAGCAATATCTGCCTTGTCGCCTCGGGCCCGCTTGCAGCCCTTTATCAATCGGCCCTCTCTGCCGCCGAACTCCCATCCGTCACCATCGATGCCGACGACGCCGTGCGGCTGGGACTTGCAGCGGCCGCGCGCGCCCTCTGGCCTGCCTGAAGCTGGCCCGCTCGAACAAGGAAAAAATCATGAAACGTATCCCCTTCCCGCCGATGAAACATCCGCTGATCGCCATCCTGCGCGGCCTCAAGCCTGAGGAAACGCAGGCCGTCGTCGGCACGCTGATCGAGGCCGGGTTCACGGCCATCGAAATTCCGCTGAATTCGCCAGATCCCTTTCGCTCGATCGAGATGGCCGTGAAGATGGCCCCCGCCGGCTGCCTGATCGGTGCCGGCACGGTCTTGACCACCGAGCAGGTCGAGCGGCTGGAAGGCGTCGGCGGCAGGCTGATGGTCAGCCCGAATGTCGATCCGGCGGTGATTTCGCTGGCCGCCGCTCGCGGCATGGTGACCATGCCGGGCGTCTTCACCCCGACGGAAGCGCTGGCCGCTGCCGCAGCCGGGGCGACCGGGCTCAAATTCTTTCCCGCCAGCGTGCTCGGTCCGTCCGGCATCTCGGCTATCCGCGCTATCCTGCCGCCCGATCTCGTGATCGCCGCGGTCGGCGGCGTCTCGGAGGCGGATTTCACCGATTATGCCAGGATCGGGGTGAAAAGCTTCGGCCTCGGCTCCAGCCTCTACAAAGCCGGCATGGATGCCAGCGAGGTCGGCGCGCGCGCACGGGCGACGATCGCAGCCTATGACGCGGTCTATGGAGCAGCGGCATGACGGAGACGATCGCCTTTTCCGGGAAAATCCTTTGCGACACAGCCCTCGAACTGGGCGAAGGCCCGACCTTCGATCCGGCCACCGGCACCGCCTGGTGGTTCAACATCAAGGGCCGCGAGCTGCACGAACTGCATCTGGAGAGCGGCCGCAAGCAGGTGCATCCCCTGCCCTTCATGGGCAGCGTTCTTGCCGTGATAGACCCGCAGCGGCAATTGCTCGCCTCCGACCAGGGACTATTCATCCGCGATACGCAGACCGGCGCGCTTTCGTCCTATGCTGCGCTCGAGAACGTCCCGGCCAATCGATCGAATGACGGACGCGTTCATTCCTCGGGAAGCCTCTGGGTGAGCACGATGGGCAAAAGCGCCGAAAAGAATGCCGGCGTCATCTACCATGTCGCCAAGGGCGTGGTGACGAGGCTCTATGGCGATATCACCATCGGCAACGGCATCTGTTTCTCTCCGGACGGAGGCACCGCCTATTTCGTCGATTCCTCCAACAACCGGTTCATGCGCGTCGCCGTCGATCCGCAGACCGGCCTGCCTTCAGGTGAGCCCACCCTGTTCAGCGACCAGAGCGGCAATCCGGGCGATGTCGATGGCGCGGTCTGCGATGCCGAAGGGCTGGTCTGGAACGCCCGCTGGGGCGAAGGCACCGTCGATGTCTATGCGCCGGATGGCACGCGGATCAGGCGTCATGCCGTGCCGGCCAGCCAATCGACTTGCCCCGCCTTCATCGGCGCCGGCGCCGACCGGCTTTTGGTGACGTCGGCCTTTGCAGATATGGATGACGCGGCGCGGGCAGCCGACCCTTACGCCGGCAAGACCTTCGAGCTGGGTGTCGCCGTCAAGGGCCGTTTCGAGCCCGCCTATAAACTCTGAGCGCCCGCATCGCAGCGGTTTACAGAGCTTTCCATTAAAAGTAATACAATTGATCCAGGCGGGCATCGCCGGACCGAGGGAGTGCTCTGATGAGCGACGAGAAGAAAAAAGAACTGCGCAGCCGGCACTGGTACGGCGGCACCGACAAGGATGGTTTTATCCACCGCTCCTGGATGAAGAACCAGGGATTTCCCGATCATGTCTTCGACGGTCGACCGATCATCGGCATCTGTAATACCTGGTCGGAACTCACCCCCTGCAACAGCCATCTGCGCATCCTGGCCGAAGGCGTCAAGCGCGGCGTCTGGGAAGCCGGCGGCTTTCCGGTGGAGTTTCCGGTCTCCTCGCTCGGTGAAACGCAGATGCGCCCGACGGCGATGCTGTTTCGCAACCTGCTTGCCATGGATGTCGAGGAAGCGATCCGCGCCTATGGCATCGACGGCGTCGTGCTGCTCGGCGGCTGCGACAAGACCACGCCCGGCCAGTTGATGGGCGCGGCCTCCGTCGACCTGCCGACCATCGTCGTCTCCTCCGGTCCGATGCTGAACGGCAAGTGGAAGGGCAAGGATATCGGCTCGGGCACCGATGTCTGGAAATTCTCCGAAGACGTGCGCGCCGGCAAGATGAGCCTTCAGGAGTTCATGGCGGCCGAAAGCGGCATGTCGCGTTCGCCCGGCGTCTGCATGACCATGGGCACGGCGACCACGATGGCCTCCGTGGTGGAGGCCATGGGGCTTTCGCTGCCGACCAATGCGGCGCTGCCTGCCGTCGATGCCCGCCGCATGGCGTTGTCCCACATGACCGGCAAGCGCATCGTCCAGATGGTGCACGAGGACCTGCGACTGTCGAAGCTGCTGACCAAAAAGAATTTTGAGAACGGCATCATTGCCAATGCCGCCGTCGGCGGATCGACCAATGCGGTGGTGCATCTGCTCGCCATTGCCGGCCGCGCCGGCGTCGATCTGACGCTCGACGATTTCGACCGCGTCGGCGGCCAGGTGCCCTGCATCGTCAACTGCATGCCGTCAGGCAAATATCTGATCGAGGATCTGGCCTATGCTGGCGGTCTGCCGGCGGTGATGAACCGCATCCAGCACCTCCTGCATGCCGATGCGCCCACCGTGTTCGGCGGGCCGATCTCCGACTATTGGCGCGACGCCGAAGTCTATAATGACGACGTCATCCGCCCGCTCGACAATCCGCTGCGCGAACGCGCCGGCATCCGCGTGCTTCGCGGCAATCTTGCTCCCAATGGCGCCGTCATCAAGCCGTCGGCGGCGAGCGAACATCTGCTTGCCCATGAAGGCCCTGCCTTCGTCTTCGAGACCATCGAGGAATTGCGCGAGAAGATCGACGATCCGAACCTGCCAGTGACGAAGGACACGATCCTCGTCCTCAAGGGCTGCGGGCCGAAGGGTTATCCGGGCATGGCGGAAGTCGGCAACATGCCGATTCCGCGCCGCCTGGTCGAACAGGGCGTGCGCGACATGGTGCGCATTTCCGACGCCCGCATGTCCGGCACCGCTTTCGGCACCGTCGTCCTGCATGTGAGCCCGGAGGCCAATGCCGGCGGGCCGCTGGCGATCGTCAGGACCGGCGACCGCATCCGCCTCGATGCGATGAAGGGCGAACTTTCGCTGCTGATCGGCGAAGAGGAGTTTTCCGCTCGTATGGCCGCCTGGCAGCCGCCGGAGCAGAAATGGACGCGCGGCTATTACAAGCTCTATCACGATACGGTGCTGCAGGCCGACAAGGGAGCCGATCTCGACTTCCTGGTGGGCGCAAGCGGCAGCGAAGTGCTGCGCGAAAGCCACTGAACTGCTGGAAAGGAAACCGGGCGCAGCACCCGGTTTCTTCCTTCTGATTGCAATCACGGCAGCTTACGGTTCAGCCGGATACGGTTGCGGGATTGGATATGCGGAAAAGTTCCTTCACTTCCCTGTTATTTTTTTACGGAACCACTGACCATCTTTGACGTTTTGTTGGCATCACCGGTGCGGCGGACCCCTCGACCCCGCGCCCTGATCGACAAAGAGAACGAAAAGGAAGGTTTGAAAATGACCAAGAAACTCGTAGCTTCCGTCGCCGCAGGCGCACTTTTTGCAGGCGTAACCGCATTCGCACCGCTCGGCTTTGCTCAGGACGCCACCCAGCCGGCCGCACAGCCGCAGACCATGGAAACCCAGCCGATGGCTGGCGAGCAGCCGGCCGACGCCACCCAGAAGCCTATGGATCAGGCCGCTGAAGCAGCGCCCGCCGGTGGTTCCAACTATCTGACCGAACAGGGCCAGGACCAGATCGCCGCCAGCACCTATATCGGCCAGTCGGTCTATAACGCCGCCGATGAAAGCATCGGTGAGATCAACGACGTGATCTTTACCAAGGACGGCTCTGTCGAAGCTGCCGTCATCGGCGTCGGCGGCTTCCTCGGCATCGGCGAAAAGAACGTTGCCGTTCCGCTTGACACCATCACCGTTGCCGAAGTCCCGGACTCCGACGACCTGAAGCTGACGACGGCAGAGACCGCCGACACGCTGAAGGCTGCTCCGGAATTCAAGACCAAGTCGCAGCAGGTGGCTGAGCAGAACGCCAATACGCCGGTGGATACGTCCACCACGTCATCGACGGGCATGGCTCCTGCCGACCCGGCAACTGCCCCGGCAACCGGTAGCGATCCGGCCGTCCAGCCGGCCGCGCCAGCGACCAACAACTAACAGGGATCATTCGGTCCTGATGAACGGCGGCGCGCAAGCGCCGCCGTTTTTCGTGGCCGGCTTATTGGCCAGATACGGACCTGAACGCAACAGGATCAGTACCAGGCGTCAGTCATCTCATTCTTGCGTCTCGCCATGTAATCGCCGAGAGCCTCGTCGATCGCCTCGTCCAGGGGCGGCGCCTCATATTCGGCAAGTGTCTTCTTCCAGCGCCGGTTGGCGCGCGCCGCCATGTCGGTCGATCCGCCCTCCTCGCTCCATTTCTCGAAGGGCTCGTTGTCGGAAAGCGCCGAGTCCCAGAAGGCCGTCTGGTAGTTGCGCATCGTATGATCGCAACCGAGGAAATGGCTGCCGGGGCCGACCTGCAGGAAAGCATCCATGGCAAGCGTATTGTCGTCCACCACGACGCCGGCGAGATAGGAATGCAGCGCACCGCAGAAATCCGTGTCCATCACGAATTTCTCGTAGGACATGGCGAGCAAGCCGTCCAGGAAACCGGCTGAATGGAGGATGAAGTTTGCGCCGCAATGCACCGCCGAGAGCATCGACATGACGCCCTCCTGCATGGCCTGCGCGTCGGGCAGTTTCGAATTGGAGAAATTGCCGGCGCAGCGCAGCGGCAATTTCCTGCGGCGGGCAAGCTGGCCGATCACCATCGAGCCGATCGCCGGCTCCGGCGTGCCGAAGGTGGGCGAGCCCGATCGCAGCGACATGGACGAGAGGAAGTTGCCGAAGATCACCGGCGCGCCCTTGCGCTCCAACTGCGTCAGCGCGCAGCCGGCCAGCGTTTCGGCATAGGACTGGGCAATCGCGCCGGCATTGGTGACCGGCCCCATGGCGCCGCCGAGGATGAAGGGCACGATGACCGCCGCCTGGTTGGCGCGGGCATAGGCGCGCAGCGATTTCGTCATCGTGCCGTCCCAGACGAGCGGCGAATTGACGTTGACATTGCCGAGGATGACGCAGTTGCGATCGACGAAATCACGGCCGAAGACGATCCGGGCCATGTCGATGGAATCTTCCGCCCGGTCTTCCGCCGTGATCGAGCCCATGAAGGCGCGGTCCGAATATTTGATATGGCTATAGACCATGTCGAGATGGCGCTTGTTGACCGGCACGTCCACCGGCTCGCAGATCGTGCCGCCGGAATGGTGCAGCCAGGGGCTCGACTGGGCGAGCTTGATGAAATTGCGGAAGTCCTCCAGCGTGCCGTAACGGCGGCCCTTGTCGAGATCCATGACGAAGGGCGAGCCATAGGCAGGGGAGAAGACGACGTTCCTGCCGCCGATCTCGACATTATGGGCGGGATTGCGCGCATGCTGGGTAAACTGTGCCGGCGCTGTCGAGACGATCTCCTCGAGCATGCCGGGCTCGAACCGCACCAGATCGCCATCGACCTTTGCGCCGGCTCGCTTCCAGTGCTCAAGCGAGGCCGGATCGTCGCGAAATTCGATACCCACCTCCGAAAGGATGCGATCCGCCACCCGCTCGATCTTCTGCAGGCTTTCCTCGCCCAGGATGTCGTAGGTCGGGATGTTGCGGGCGATATAGGGAACGCCGGCAATTTTTTCCGCACCGTCGCGGCGCGCTGGGCGCCCGCCCCTCGACCGTCTTGCCGGTTGAGCCTCTGCCGCCATCAAGGTTTCCATCCGCCGCCTCCCATTTCTTCACGGAAGGCTAGCTGCGAAAATCCACGCTGTAACGCTGGAAAGATTCGAGATATCCTATAAACTCAGCTTATGGAAACCCTGCGCCGTCTGCTGCCCTCCGCCTCCAGCCTGATCGTCTTTGAAGCGGCCGGGCGCCACCAGAATTTCACCCGCGCCGCCCATGAGCTGGCCATGTCGCAGGCCGCCGTCTCCTATGCCATCCGCGGATTGGAGGAACAGCTCGGCGTGCCGCTGTTTCACCGCGTCCACCGGGCCGTGCAACTGACGGAAGCGGGGGAGAAATTCCATGCCGACGTGTCGCTTGGCCTTGCGCGTATCCAGAAGTCGGCCGAGGACATCCGGGCCAAGCGCCGCGAGACCAATGTCACCCTGGCCGCCTCGACAGCCTTCGCCTCCATGTGGATGTTGCCGAGGCTCAACCGGCTGCGCGAGGATCTGCCGGATATCGATCTTCGCATCCAGACGAGCGTGCGCGATCTCGATCTCGACGAGGAGCCGATCCCGCTCGGGGTGCGGGGCGGCAACCCGGCGAACTGGCCGCGCTACCATGCCGCCCTTCTGGCGCCGGAGGTGATCACCGCCGTCGCCTCGCCCGCCTTCATCGAGGCGCATGGCATGCCCCAGACCCCGTCGGACCTGCTCGGGCACCGGCTGATCCATCTGGAGGAGCCGGTTCGCCAGGCTTGCGACTGGCCGGAATGGTTCGCAAGCGCCGGGCTTACCTATCCGGCCCGGTCGCGCCGGCTGGCGATCAATGATTATGTACTGGTGCTGCAGGCGGTGCTGGCCGGGGAAGGCATCGCACTTGGCTGGCAGCATCTAATCGAACGGCAGGTGAAATCAGGCGCGCTGGTTCCGGTCGGCCATCATGTGCTGGCCACGGATCTCGCCTTCTACGTCGTCTGGCCGCGTTCGCGCGAGCTCAACCAGCAGGCGCGCCGGGTGCGCGACTGGCTGCTCGCCGAAGGCCGGAGCGAGCGCGACGAGAGAGCCGCGTCGGCGGCTCAGTCGGTCGCAGACGCCGCTGCCGGGTCCTGATATTTTTCAGCGAGATAGCGCAGCGTCGTCACCGAATCGGCGGGCTTTCCGTAGAAATAGCCCTGGCCCATGCCGCAGCCGAGACCTTTGAGTTTCAGGGCCTCCGAAAAATCCTCGATCCCCTCGGCAACGACTTCGAGGTTGAGACCGTCGCACATGGTGATGATCGCCTTGATGATATGCTCGGAGGCGCGGTCGGCGGAAATGCGCGAGACGAAGGCGCGATCGATCTTGACCTTGTCGAAGGAAAAATCGCGCAGGCGGCCGAGGCTCGACTGGCCCGTGCCGAAATCGTCGAGCGAAATGCGCACGCCGGCAGCCCGCAGATCGGTGACGATCTTGTGGGCGACATCGGCGTCGGTCATGACGGCGGTCTCGGTGATTTCCAGCTCTAGCCGCCGGGGATCGAGACCGGCGCGCCGGATGATCGACAGCACGTTGGCGCTCGTGGAGGGATCGGTCAGCTGCGCCGAGGACAGATTGAAGGAGAGGAAAAGCTCCTTCGGCCAGAGAAGCGCGGTCTCGGCCGCCTTGCGCAAGAGCGTCTCCGACAGGGAATCGATAAAGCCGCGCTCTTCGGCGAGCGGCACGAAGACGGCGGGCGAGACGTAACCGAGATCCGGGTCGCACCAGCGCGCCAAAGCCTCGAAGCCGACCACCATATCCGTCTTCAGATTGACGATCGGCTGGAAATGCACATCGACTTCATCGGCGATGATGGCATTGCGCAGCGCCTGCTCGAGCTGGGTCGAGCGTTTCATCTCCTGGGCGATTTCCTGCGAATAGACGGTGATCTGGCCGCGCCCGCGACGCTTCGAGCGATAGAGCGCGGTATCGGCGCTCTTCAGGAGATCCTCGAATTCCTCGCCGGCAAAAGGGTAGACGGCAAAGCCGAAGGAGGCCGAAAGCCGGACATTGCGCTCGCCGAGATCGAAGGGCGCCGACAGCACCTCCTTCAGCATATTGCCGACCTTCTCGGCGCCCTTGCGCTCGAACACCAGTGGCAGCACGAAGGCGAATTCATCGCCGCCGGCCCGGATCACCGTTGCTCCGTCCGGCATGCAGGCAACCAGCCGGTTGGCGACCTGGCAGAGAATTTCATCTCCGGCATGCGGACCGAAGAGATCGTTGATCGGCTTGAATCCATCCAGATTGGCAAGGCCGATGGTAAACGGCGCCGGATCGCTGGCGCGCTCGGCGGCGATCTCCCGGACCTTGTCACGCAGGCGATATGAATTACCTAATCCCGTCAAGGGATCGGTATAGGCCATCGCATGCAGATCGTTCCGGCTGAGGTGCTGAGACAAGGGTTCAGCAGAGGTCATCAACGCATTCCCGGGACTGGATTTCAGAATTTTATCATAAACGGACGATGCGCATCGAGAGTTAAGATTTCTACAGCAAAGCCTCCCTCAGATTCGCGATGCTCTCCCTAATACTGGGGGTTGACAGAGATTTTGAACAATCGTTCGCCTCTGCCACATCCGGCACGAAGCGTAGCGCGCCCGTTCAACCGACCCGACGCTCGGCTGCCAGGGGCACGAATTTCCGGTAGACGGCCTCGATCATGTCCGGGCTGATCGGCTTGGTGATATGGTCGTTCATGCCGGCCGCAAGCGCCCGTTCGATATCGATATCGAGAGCCTGCGCCGTGACGGCGACGATCGGGGTCTGGAACTCTGCCGATTTTTCGGCCGCGCGGATGACGCGCGCCGCATCGAAGCCGTTCATGACCGGCATGGAAACATCCATCAGCACGAGGTTCGGCCGATATTCCTGCCAGAACCGCACGGCTTCCTCGCCGTTTGCGGCGATGCGGTAGGAAATCCCAAGTCCTTCGAGGATCTGCGAAAAGACGATCTGGTTGATCTCGTTGTCCTCGGCGACCACGACTTCGATTTCCGGCGGCGGCCGGCCCTGAGGTTCCGCATCGGGAATGACGATCTCCCAATCCGCCGGAACCTCGGAGCCACTGCCGTTTTCGCAAAGCCCGGTGAGACTGCCCCGCAGATCGGCCGGCTTCCAGTCCTTGGCGAGAAGCAGAGACGGCGAGTTCTTCCATTGCGCAATGACGCCCAAGGCATCGGCGCCCGTTCCGTCCACCACCAGTGCGTCGATGCGGATATCGCACCCCGCGCAAAGGTCGGCAAAGGCTGTGAGTTCGGTTCGGTTCCGAACCGCACAGGCGTCGAAGCCCCAGCGGCACAGCAAGGGAACCAGGCTTTGCTCCAGGGCGGGCGCGGATGTCAGCACCAGAACCCGGCCATTGGCCGGCGCCGCCGGCTTGATGATCGCACCTGCCTCGACCAGATGCTGCATGTCGATGGAGAGGAAAGGATCGTAGCAGTTCTGCGCCGGGACAAAGGCTGCATAGTCTTTGATTTCCAGCGGCGACCGGCCGGAGAAAATGCCGTTCCCGTCATAACCGACGACGAGGTCGGTCACGTCGTTCATGCAGGTGACCAGCAGATATTTGCCGGGCGTACCGACGCGGAATTTGCGGGTGACGACCCAGAGATCCTCGCCGTCCGCCTTGACGATCTGTTCCGGCAGGCAATGGACCTCACCGGTCTCCAGCGTGGCGCGGTCGGAGCGCTCGAATTTTTCCGCCAGTTCCGGCTCCAGCAGGTCCCAGACCGAGCGGCCGAGAATGGCATCGGCGGTCATTCCGTGCAGGGTGCAGAAGGCCCTGTTGACGGCGACGTAATTGAGGCTGCGGTCCTTGACGCAGATCGGATTGGGCAGGCAATCGAGAATGCCCTCCGTGAGCTCGACGCGCTCCACGTCCAGCTGCATCTGCTCGTCGCGCTTCTTCTGCTCGGAGACATCGCTGATGGCGACGATGCCGAGGCCGTTCGAAAGGCGGCGCTTGCGCACGCTGATCCAACGGTGACGGCCGATGCGCTCCACCATTTCGAAACGTTCGCGCCAATGGTGGGAAAGCTGCTCTGAAATCCACTCGTCGCGGTTGGAATGCCGGTGGCTCGTCTCGGGCGCCGTGCCGGAGCGAACGCCGGAATCGAAGATCGCGCCGAGAAATTCCCTCAGCCGCGTCCCGGGCTCGAGAAATTGCGCGGGGATCGGATAGAATTGCAGGATGGGCCGGCTTGCAAAAACGATCTCGTCATTCTTGTCGCAGACAAGGATGGCCAGGCCGAGAGCGTCGGATGTCGCCTCGAGCACGGTTTTCTGGATGTTCGCGCCAAATGACGCTACATCATTCATTGCATAGCCCTCACACAAGCTTGCGGCTTCTTTTCCGGGGGGACATGCTGATCAGATGGCGCAATGGCCCTATCTGGGGTTCAATCCTGGGCGGCCAGCATCGCCACAGGCTCCAAATCGACGAACCCGTGCTCATTCAGGTTCATGGGGAAAATCGCAGCTTTGTATTAAGGCGAGATTAAATTCGGCCCGATCCTGTCGCGCATTCCCATTGCGACACAGCCGGGGATAGAGGTCGGGGAACCCTTTCCACGACGGCCCGAATCCGGGACAATAGCCCATGCCCATCAAACAGCTCTCCGAAACCCTGATCAACCAGATTGCCGCCGGCGAGGTCATCGAACGGCCGGCAAGCGCTGCCAAGGAACTGATCGAAAACGCGCTCGACGCCGGTGCCACCCGGATCGAAATCGCGACAGCAGGCGGCGGCAAGACGCTGCTGCGCGTCAGCGACAATGGCTGCGGCATGGGGTCGGAAGAGCTCGAACTGGCGGTGCAACGCCATTGCACCTCCAAGCTCGACGACAATCTCCTCGATATCAGGACGCTCGGCTTTCGCGGCGAGGCCCTGCCGTCGATCGGCTCGGTGGCCCGGCTTACCATTGCCAGCCGACCGGCCGGTGCCGGCCATGGCGCCGAGATCGGCGTTTTCGGCGGCAAGCTGCAGCCCGTAAAACCTGCTGCGGTGAACCAGGGCACGATGGTGGAGGTGCGCGACCTGTTCTTCGCCACGCCGGCGCGGCTGGCCTTCATGAAGACCGAGCGGGCCGAGGCAGCGGCCATCTCGGAGGTGGTGCGGCGGATGGCGATCGCCTTTCCCGGCGTGCGTTTCGTGCTTTCCGGCTCGGACCGGACAACGCTCGAATTTGCCTCCACCGGCGAGGATCGGCTGGCCCGCATCGCGCAGGTGCTCGGCCGCGATTTCCGCGACAATGCCATTGTGATCGATGCGGAGCGCGAGGGCGCGCGGCTGACCGGATTTGCCGGCGTGCCCACCTTCAACCGCGGCAATTCCCTGCAGCAATATGCCTACGTCAACGGCCGCCCGGTGCAGGACAAGCTGATCTGGTCGGCCCTGCGCGCCGCCTATGCCGAAACCATTCCGCAGGGGCGCTATCCCGTTGCGACGCTCTTTCTCGATGTCGATCCCGATATCGTCGACGTCAATGTGCATCCGGCCAAATCGGATGTCCGTTTTCGCGATCCGGGCATGGTGCGCGGACTGATCATCGGCGCGATCCGCCAGGCCCTGGCACAGGATGGCGACCGGGCCTCGACGACCGGCGCCGGCGGTCTGATGCGGGCCTTTCGCCCGGAACCGCAGCGCCACAACGGCACATGGAGTGCCGCGACATCGCCCTACCGGCCGATGGATTTCGGCTCCGTGCCGACCGGATTTGGCGAGACGCCGCAGGCAGGCCTTTCCGGCCTCACCATGCCATCGGCGCGGATGTCCGTGCCCGAACCCGAAACGGCATTTGCGGAACCGGCCGATCAACCGCATCCGCTTGGCGCGGCGCGGGCGCAGTTGCACGAAAACTATATCGTCGCCCAGACCGAGGACGGCCTCGTCATCGTCGATCAGCATGCGGCACACGAACGGCTGGTGTTCGAGGCATTGCGCAAGGCATTGAATGCGCGGCCGATTCCGGCACAGGCGCTGCTCATTCCCGAAATCGTCGATCTTCCCGAGGAGGATTGCGACCGGCTGATCAGCCATGTGGACGAATTTTCGCGGCTGGGACTTGGGATCGAGCGTTTCGGCCCCGGCGCCGTCGCCATTCGGGAGACACCGGCGATGCTCGGCGAAATGGACGCTGTGGGGCTGGTGCGCCAACTGGCCGACGAGCTTGCCGAATGGGACACGGCGAACGGCCTCGCAAACCGGCTGGACTATCTGGCGGCGACCATGGCCTGCCACGGCTCGGTGCGCTCCGGCCGCAGGCTTCGGCCGGAAGAGATGAACGCGCTGCTGCGCCAGATGGAGGCGACGCCGGGCTCGGGCCAATGCAATCACGGCCGACCGACCTATATCGAGCTGAAACTGTCGGATATCGAGAAACTGTTCGGCCGCAGTTGAGCCGTTCGCGTCAATTGCGCTGGAAATATGGGCCATGGCGAGCTAGAGCAAACAAGGCGACGAGAGATCGCGCACCGGTGAAGGCGGGTGCCGGCCGGCCTATCATTGAAAACGGACAACGACATGCGAGGTCGAAGGGTGATGAACCGGTTTGAAGGCAGTGGCGACAGGCAGGCCAAGATCCGCTATCTCGATGGCGATTTCCAGATCGTGCTGCCCGGATCCCACGTCATCTGCGCGGTCACTGGCGCCGTCATCCCGGTGGACGAATTGCGCTACTGGAGCGTGGCGCGGCAGGAAGCCTATGCCGACGCCGCCGCTTCCTATGAAGCGGAAAAGCGTGCCGGGGCTCTACCCGGCCAGACATCGTAGGCCAGTTCAGGCCCGGTCTTTCCGCAGGCTGCGCATCCGGGCGGCATTGACGGCGGCGTCGATGATCTTGGCTGGCACCGCAGGATCGTCGAAGCGCACATCCACGGCGATGATCCGGCTTTTCTCCATCAGTTCCCCTGCCCGGCCATGGCCCGGCTCCAGCCGTACCATATCCTTGGCCGTGGTCACCATTCGGTAGCCCTTCGCGGCGGCGAGATCGAGGAGGTCGGCGATCTCATCGGTCGAGAAATGGTGATGGTCCGGAAAGCTGCGGGTTTCGGCAAGGACCGCGCCTGTCTCACGAACGGTGCGGAAGAACTTCTCCGGATCGGCGATACCCGCCCAGGCAAGCACCGGCACATCCTTCAGGCCGCCATCGTCCAGATGCACGATATCGGCCGCGTGGATCGGCTTGCCGGCCCGCGCCGCCCGGCGAACCAGCACATCGGCGCGGTCGCCATTGCCGATTTTCAGCAGCGCCGAGGCGTGGCGCAGTTGTTGGCCGATCGGCGCCCGGACCGGGCCGGACGGGATCATGAAGCCATTGCCGATACCGCGCCGGCTGTCGATCACCAAAAGCGAGAAATCGAAGACCAGCCGGGCGCTCTGGAACCCGTCATCCATGATGATGATGTCGGCGCCCTCGGCAACCAGCCGGCGGGCACCTTCAATGCGTTTGCGGCAGACCACGGCCATGCCTTCGCGGGCAAGCAGCAGCGGTTCGTCGCCGACATCGCGGGCGCGGTGATGGCCGGCATCGACGACAGTCGTCACATCGAGCGAGCCACCATAGCCCCGGCTGAGAAAGCCCGGATTCAGCCCCTTCTTCCGAGCGGCGCGGGCGAGCGCGATCGCCGTCGGCGTCTTGCCGGCGCCGCCGACGGTGAAATTGCCGACGCAGATGACCGGAACCGGAACCGAGGCGCGCCGCGCGTGATCCATGCGCGAGCCGGAAATACGACCGTAAACCCAGGAGAAAGGCCAGAGGCCATAGGCGCGCCAATCCGCCTTGGTCCACCAGAACGGTGGTGCTTCAGATACCATCAGTCTTTCCGCCTTCCGCGCCCATGGTTTTCGGTTCACCATGCTTGACGCGGTATTTTTCGTAGGACCGGAACAAATTTTTTAAGCCTGAGACAAATGTTCCGAACGGCGATACAAAACGGCAGATCGCCGGGAATTGCAAGCCTCGCACGGTAGTCCGGCTGGCCGCATGTTTTCGCCGGCATCGCACCGGGCGTATTTTTACGGGTATGCGGCCAGCCGGATATACCGGGTGTTAACCAGCTTTGGGCGACAACTGGTTAACTACGTTATCGACTTCCGTTTTCCTGTTTTTTGTAGCGGTTTTGACAATGATCACCACAAGTTTCAATTCGGCGGCGACCGCCGCCCTGGCGATCCTGCGCCATAATGACAGCACCCACGACAAGTTACAGAACGTCGTCACCACCGGCATGCGGATATCGGAGGCGGCGGACAATGCCGCCTATTGGTCGATCGCCACCGACATGCGCAACACCGCCAAGGCGACGAGCACCGTCATCGACGCGCTGGAACTCGGCGCGGCACTGATCGACGTGTCCTACCAGGCGTCCGAAACCCTCATCGACATAAGCTCCGAGATCAAGGCCCGGGTGCTGATGATGAAGGATGTCGGCATCGACCGCTACAAGGTCAGCTCGGAAATCTACGAGTTGGAAAAGCAGTTCCTGTCGACCTTGGAATCGGCCTCCTTCAACGGCCGCAATCTGCTGGCGCCGGGCAAGCTCAATTATGTGGAAAAATCCTATGTCGACGGCAATGGCCGGACGCTGAACTATATCGAGATGAGCCCGCCGGATGCGGGCCTGGTCTTCGGCGGTATCGTTGCGAGCTATACCAAGGGCAGGGTCGGCATCATCAACATCCATGGCGACAGCAATCTCAACATCTTCGGCCCGGCCTCCTACAAGAACGAGGATGGCTCGATCAGTCCGCAAAGCGGCCTCGTCGACGATCCGCAGGCGGATGGCATGACGAATGGCGTGACGCATGAGGACCCCGCCAAGACTTCGGCCTGGCTGCCGGCCTTCAACGGCCGCACGCAGGTCGCGTTCAATCATGGCGGCCATACCGACGACATGTTCAGCGCTTCACATATGGGCGAAGTGCCCGACGACCTGGTCGACTATGCCACCGACCTCCTGCTCACCCGCTACGACACCATCCACGCGACGCTGACCGACCGGGCGGCGACGCTGGGCTCGCTCAGCATGCGCATCGACATGCAGGCCGACTATAATCGGACATTGACGGCGACGATCGAAAAGGGCGTGGGGCGGCTGGTGGATGCGGATATGAGCGATGCTTCCACCAAGCTCAAGGCCATCCAGTCGCAGGTGCAGCTGACGGTCCAGGCGCTCAATATCGCCAATAATTCGCCGTCGCTGCTGATGCAGCTGTTCCAGTGAGCATCGGCTCTTAGACCAGGACCGCCTCAAGCTCGGTAATATCGTTGAGGCAATGATCGGAAGCGGCCGCCAGCGATTGCGGCGAGCCGGTGCCGGTCAAAACCGCGACGGTCAATCCGGCGCCGGCATTGCGGCCCATATGGAGATCGTGATTGTTGTCGCCGACAACCGCGACCTGGTGGGGTTGAAGCCCCGTCGCGGCGCAGAAGCCGTGCACCATGCCCGGCTGCGGCTTTACGCCGAAACCGCTATCATAGCCGGCGACATAATGCAGGTAGGTGTCGAAGCCGAAGCGCTTCGCGGTTCCCCGGATCGAGCGCTCATTGTCGCTGGAGGCAACACCGAGCCGGTAGCCCTTGGCGTGCAGGTCCGCAAAGAAGGCTGCGAGGTCGGTGACCGGCACGGCATAGGCGGCCGAATTGGCAAAGAGCCCGTCGAACTTCTCAGTCAGCGCCTCCACCGTATAGGGGGCACCGGCCGCGACCATGCCGGCGGCGATCTCCGCCGCGGTTCCGGCGGCAAGCAGGCTGTCGGGCGTCACATGCCCAGTATCGGGGTCCATGCCGCCGGCCAGAAGCAGGCGTCTTGCCAGTGCCGCATCGCCATTGGCGGCGATGGTGGCGACCTCGTAGTTCACGGGCACCCAGCTTTTCACATAGTCGAGCAGCGTGCCGTCCTTGTCGAACAGGATGCCGGCAATGGTTCTATCGGTCGTCATCGGGCATCCCGTCGGAGAAAGGAAAATTTAGTTTTCACCGCGCGGCTGCAGCCGCGCCTTCACCGTCAGCGGGTTGATATAGGGCTCCAGCCCCCTCACCGTCGCCGACAATGCACCACGCATTTCATGCACGGTTTCAAGGCCGGCATCGATCATCTTGCGACGAACCTCGTCGTTGATGAGAAGATAGTTGACGCCCTTGGCCAGCATCTCGACATCGCGGATGATCTTGGCGCTGCCGTTCTTGGCCAGCATCTGGTAGGTATCGCGGAAATTCTGGACATTGCCGCCCGACAGGATCGCGCAGCCGAGCATGGCCGGCTCCAGCGGGTTCTGCCCGCCCTCGCCGAACAGCGAGCGGCCGACAAAGGCCACTTCGGTCATCCTGAGATAGAGCCCCATTTCGCCGATCGTATCGCCGAGGAAAATGTCCGTCTGCGGGGTGATGGGATCGTTGCGGGTGCGCCTTGCCACAGTCAGCCCCTTGGCGGTCAGCATCGCCTCGATGGCGTCGCAGCGTTCGGGGTGGCGCGGCACGATGATGGTGAGAAGCCCGGTGCGCTCCCTCAGGGCGCGGTGGACGATGCCGGCGGCATTTTCCTCGCCCTCGAAGGTGGAGATCGCCGCCCAGGTCTTGCGGTCGCCGATCTGCTGTTGATAGTGGCGCAAGGCGCCCTTGTCATAGGGCGGCGCATCGGTATCGACCTTCAGATTGCCGGATACCATGACCGGCAAGGCACCGAGAACGCGGAACCGGTCGGCATCGAGCTCGGACTGGGCAATCACCAGCGCCAGGTTTTCAAACAGGGCATCGGCAAGCCAGGGGCGCTTCTTCCAGCGGCCGAAAGTACGATCCGACAAGCGTCCATTGACCAGAACCTGCGGAATATGGCGCTGCCCGAGTTCCATCATCGTCATCGGCCAGATTTCCGATTCCGCGATGATTGCCAGATCCGGTTCCCAGTAATCGAGGAAGCGGCTGACGGCCGGCTTGAAATCGAGCGGCACATATTGATGGATGACGTCGGAACCCAGCCGCTCGGCGGCGACGTGCGCCGATGTCTTCGTGCCGGTGGTGAGCACGATCGCTATGCCGCGACGCGAAACTTCCCTGATCAGCGGAATGACGGCCGTCGTCTCGCCGACGCTTGCCGCGTGAAACCAGATCAGTGGGCCTTGGGGCCTCGGGGCGCTGGCATGGCCGTAGCGCTCCTGGCGGCGGGCAGGATCTTCCTTGCCCTTGGCGGCGCGGGCGGCGAGATAGGCCCAGACCAGAGGATAGATCGCGGTGCCGATCCAGCGATAGCTAGACAGGACCAGGCGGGCAATCTTGCGGTTCATGACGGGACGTCCTCACCGGCACGGACTAAGGCCCGTCCGCCGGCGCCGTGCATGGCAAAGTCCACGATCATGCCTTGCGCCTTTGCTGGCAGCATCCGCATCAGGCCTGTTCCGGCTCGAGAAGCCGGTGCATATGGACGATGAAATAGCGCATATGCGCATTGTCCACGGTCAGTTGCGCCTTGGATTTCCATGCCGTCAGGGCCGTGTCGTAATCGGGGTAGATACCGACGATATCGAGCTTTTCGAGGTCGCGGAACTGCACGCCGGTCAGCGTCGTCAATTCGCCGCCGAAGACGAGGTGCAGGCGCTGTTTCTTTTCCGAATTCTCAGCCATCAGACTTTCCCGTTTTCTTCACGTATTTTCGTTTGGTTTGCGGCATCCGGCTGGAAAGGTCAATGCCTCTCCAGCGCCTCCAGCCCCTGTGACGCGGCAATCAGGGCCGGCAGCGCCGGCATTGCGGCAGCACACAGGACCGTATGGCTGACATTGGGGCGATTATAGGAAAGAGGCTGCCCGGCAAGATCGAAAAGCGCCCCACCGGCCCTTTCCAGGATCAGGTCTGCGGCGGCCAGATCCCAGTCGTGGGAATTCTTCTTGACCACCGTGCCGTCGATCCGGCCATCGGCGACCATGGCGATGCGATAGGCAAGCGAGGGCACATGGGCAACGCGCGTGATGCCGACCCTGTATCCCTGTTCGAGAAGCCGGACCGTATCCTCCGCAAGAGCGATGCGCAGGACCGGATCGGCAGCCGGCCCGACAGTGATCGGCGCATCGTTCTTCAGGGCGGGACCCGTCTCTGTCGCCTGGAACAATTCGTCGAGCGCCGGCGCATAGAGGACGCCCGCGACCGGACGCCCCAGATGCACGACGGCGACGCTGACGCACCAGACATCCTTGCCCGCGATGAAGGCGCGCGTCCCGTCGATCGGGTCGACCACGAAGACCGTGTCGCAGCCGAGCCTTGCCTCGTCGTCATCGGTTTCCTCCGACAACCAGCCATAATTGGGCCGGGCCGCCAGCAGCTTTTCCTTGAGAATATCGTTGGCGGCGAAATCCGCCTCGCTGACCGGCGAGCGTCCTTCGTTCTTCCACTGGACCGAGGGGTCCTTGCCGAAATAGGTGAGCGCCTTTTCACCCGCCGCCCGGGCAGCATCCGTGATCAGTTCCAGATCGCTGGACCATTGCTGCGGCGCGTGCGGGGCGGCGTTCATTTCGGTCTTTCCATTTCCCGCGGCGAATGCCGCATTGAGGATCTTCCATCCAAGGGCGTTCAGCTGCCTGCGAGCGTCATGCCCTCGATGGCGAGCGTCGGCGCGGCGACGCCGAACTTGCGGTCGATGTCGTCGGCAAGGGTCAGGTTCATGAACATCTGCCTGAGGTTCGAGGCGATGGTGACCTCGGAAACCGGGAAGGCCAGTTCACCGTTCTCGATCCAGAACCCCGACGCGCCACGGCTATATTCGCCGGTCAGCATGTTGACACCCTGGCCGATCAACTCGGTGACATAGAAGCCCGTACCAACACTGCGGATCAGGTCCTCGCGGGACATGGTGCCGGGCTCGAGTGCGAAATTCGTAGATGCGGGCGAGACGGCGGGGCCGCTGCGCACGCCACGCCCATTGGTTTCCAGCCCGAGTTCAAGGCCGGTTGAGGTCGACAGGAACCAGTGCTTGAGCACGCCATCCTCGATCATCGACAGTTTCTGCCCGGTGACGCCTTCGCCATCGAAGGGACGCGAGGAGGCGCCGCGCACCACCAGCGGATCGTCGGTGACGGTAATCCTCTGTTTCATCACGGGCTTGCCCATCATGTCGCGCAGAAAGCTGGTCTTGCGGGCAACCGAGGCGCCGTTGATGGCGCCGGCGATATGGCCGGCAAAGCCGCGGGCCATGCGCGGATCGAAAACGACGGTGACATTCTTGCGGGTCGGCATCTGGCGCGGGCCGAGCCGGGCGACGGCCCGCTCGCCCGCCATGCGGCCGATCTCCTCGGCGGGCTTCAGATCGGCGAGATAGAGGCGGCTGTCGAAATCATAGTCGCGTTCCATCTTGGTGCCGTCGCCGGCAATGGCGCTGACGGAGCGGCCGAACCGCGTGCCCATATAGGCGCCGGAAAAGCCATGCGAGGTCACCAGGACCAGGCCGCCCATGCCGGCAGATGCGCCGGCACCGCTGGAATTGGTGACGCCATCGACGGCAAGCGCCGCCGCCTCCGCCTCAAGCGCCGCCGCAGTCAGTTCCTCCGTGGAGACCTCCGCCGGATCGAACAGATCGAGGTCCGGATAGGATTTGGCCAGACGGTCGCCATCGGCAAGGCTCGCAAACGGATCTTCCGGCGAAGCCTTGGCCATGGCCACGGCCCGTTCGGCAAGCAGCTTCAGGTCGAAGCCCGGATTGGCCGAAACGCTGGCGACGCGGCGGCCGACGAAAACGCGCAGCGAGAAATCATCGCTCTCCGAGGCTTCCGTCGCCTCGACCTTGCCAAGCCGCACCGTGACCGAGCGCGACCGGCCCCGCACCACCACGGCATCCGCCTGATCGGCCCCGGCCTTCAGCGCGAGATCGAGAAGCTGGGCGGCGCGCGCTTCAAGGACGCCGGTTTCATTGGTGTCGGACATGATTTAGCCTTTCATTCCCGCTCCATTTATTGTGCACTGGCGCGGGCATCAAGGTCATATCCTGATTCTTGCCCGCCCGCCCCCGATGAAATATCGATTGCGGGCGGCATTGTCCGTTACAAGCCCGCAACAGCCCCTGGAACTATATCCCCGGGCCAGAAAGACCAGATGCATGTCGACGACCTCCGTCTTTACGTCCCAGGCACTGCTGCTGCTCGCCGGCGCCGTTATTGCCGCCCCCGTCTTCAAGAAGCTCGGGCTCGGCACGGTGCTTGGCTATCTGGCGGCCGGGGTGATCATCGGGCCGCTTCTCCACCAGATCAACGACGGGGAACAGATCCTCGGCTTTGCCGAACTAGGGATCGTCTTCCTGCTCTTCATTATCGGGTTGGAGCTGAAACCATCACGGCTCTGGCAGATGCGGCGCGATATTTTCGGCCTCGGCACCGCGCAGGTTCTCGTGACGGGGGCTGCCCTATCGGGGATCGTATATGCGGCCGGCTTGCTTGACTGGGGCGGAAGCATCGTCACCGGCTTCGGCCTGGCGCTGTCGTCGACCGCCTTCGCGCTACAAATCCTTGACGAAAAAGGCGACACCAATACGCGCTACGGGCAGCGGGCGTTTTCCCTGCTCCTGTTCCAGGATCTGGCCATCGTGCCGCTTCTAGCGCTGATCC
The DNA here is from genome assembly GCF_001426565.1 of Rhizobium sp. Root482. Classification (GTDB taxonomy): domain Bacteria; phylum Pseudomonadota; class Alphaproteobacteria; order Rhizobiales; family Rhizobiaceae; genus Pararhizobium. The sequence goes on from NZ_LMFA01000012.1 coordinate 598,213, forward strand.
CACTGCTTGCCCTGCAGATGCCCGAGGACACGTCGCCGCCGCTCGAGGATTTCGCCATCGCCGTCGGCGCGGTGCTGGCCATGGTGATCGCCGGCCGCTACCTGCTGAACCCGCTGTTCCAGGTGATCGCCCGCACCGGCGCCCGCGAGGTGATGATCGCCGTTGCCCTGCTGATCGTGCTGGGCGCCGCCACGATGATGCAGCTTGCCGGCCTCTCCATGGCCATGGGCGCATTCCTCGCCGGCGTGCTGCTGGCCGAATCCTCCTATCGGCATGAGTTGGAAGCCGATATCGAGCCGTTCCGCGGTCTGCTGCTGGCCCTGTTCTTCATGGCCGTCGGGCTGTCGCTGGAAGTGCATGTCATCCTTGAAAACTACCTGCTGATCCTGGTTGCCGTGCCGGCGCTGATGGCGATCAAGGGCCTCGTCATCTATACGCTCTGCCGGTTGACGGGCTCGCCGCACAATGATGCGGTTCGCATCGGCCTGCTGCTGCCGCAGGGCGGGGAATTCGGCTTCGTGCTTTTCAGCGCCGCCGCTGCGTCGGGCGTGTTTTCCGCCGGCTGGGCTTCGCTGCTGATCTCCATCGTCACCCTGTCCATGGCACTGACGCCGCCGGCCTCGGCGCTGGCGCGGTTTCTGATGCGCGAGCAGAACGAGGCGACCGAGGAACTGGAAGAGGATTTCGCCGGCGCCGGCGCCGATGTGCTGATGATCGGCTTTTCCCGCTTCGGCCAGATCGCCTCCCAAATACTTTTGGCCGGCGGCCGCGAGGTGACGATCATCGATCATTCCGCCGCCCGCGTCCGCCAGGCCTCGACCTTCGGCTTCCGCATCTATTTCGGCGACGGCACGCGGCTGGACGTGCTGCGCGCCGCCGGCATCGAACATGCCAAGATCGTCGCGGTCTGCACCCATAAAATGGAGATCACCGACCGGATCGTCGACATGGTGCAGGCGGAATATCCCAATGCGCGGATCTATGCGCGCGCCTATGACCGGCAGCACACGCTGTCGCTTCGGGCGCGCGGCGTTCACTACGAACTGCGCGAGACCTTCGAATCCGGCCTGGTCTTCGGCCGCAAGTCGCTGGAGGGCCTGGGCGTCGGCGACAATGAGGCGCTTGCGATCATGGATGATATCCGCCGCCGCGACGAGGCGCGCCTGGTGGTGCAGGAAGCCGAAGGCATTACCGCCGGTCGCGACATGCTGCATTTCAAGCCGGTGCGGCCAGAGCCGCTGATCAAGCCGAAGCGCGAAACGGTTTCATCACTGGAGGACGAGGAGCTTCCTTCCGCCGCCCCCGCGACCGCCGTGCCGGGCGGGGACCTGCTGGCGGGCGCGGACTAACCACTCATCCCGCTTTCCTCGCCTTGAAGGCAGCATCGAGGGCTGTCTTCAACTCGTCCTTGACGGTCAGCGTCGCCGCCAGCACCTCCTGTGCCTTCAGGAAGTCCATGACCCGGAAACGGTTGACCTGCGGGCGCAGCAGGATATCGGGTGGACGCGCCTTGATCTTCATGGCGATGATCGACTGCATCATCAATTGGCTGGCACCGAACAGGCTGTCGATCCGGCTCGGCATCGCCTCGCCGTCGCCGTCCGGCCCGCCCACGACATCGACGGCGATGACGATATCGGCCAAACCCGCCAGATGATCGAAAGGAACGGGGTTGTAGATGCCACCGTCGATCATAATCCGGCCATCGATCCTCACCGGCATGAAGACGGCGGGAAGTGCCGCCGACGCGGCCAGCGCCTGATGAAGATCGCCGCTGTCGCGAACCGTTTCATGCTGCCCGTAATAATCGGTGGTCATGACCTTGAGGGGAATGGCGAGACCCTCGAAATCCTTCGGCACGGCATTCGGCAGGAAGGCCGGCAGGATGCGCTCTATATTGAACTGGCCGACGCGAAAACCGCCGCTCATCGCCGCTGCAAGACTGGAGGGGCGCAAGCTCCAGAGCCGGTTAACGATCTCCTTGCGGCGGCCGACGGTCGCCAGTGTATGATCGCGAATCTCGGCCCCGCTCAAACCGGCCGCCATGCCGGCACCCATGATCGCGCCAATCGAGGAGCCGGCGATGACGACCGGGCGAATGCCCATCTCGTCCAGCGCTTCGATGACATGAATATGGGCAAGACCGCGAGCGCCGCCGCCGCCGAAGGCAATGGCGACGGTCGGCCCGGCCTTCGCTTCCGTGTGTTGGAGACCTTGCGTCATGCCAGGCATCCTCCCCTGTCAGGCGGCGCGGTAACGGTAGAAATGCATCCTCGTATCGCCGAACAGGCGATCGTCCACAGGCTCGAAATTGTCGGGCGTTACGGGGCGAATATCGGCTCGCTCCTCCAGGATGGCAAGGGCACCCGGCACCAGCCAGCCGCCGACGGCCGCCGAAGCCAGCGCCTTTTCGCCAAGACTCCCGCCATAGGGCGGATCGGCAAAGACGAAGTGGAAGGGCTCGACCGTGCCCGCCGGTCCAAGGTCTGTGGCATCGCGACGGAAGACGCGGGCCCGGCCGGTCAGCCCGAGAGTTTCGACATTGGTGCGCAACAGCCCCCTGCCCTCGGCGCCGTTCTCGACGAAGAGCGCCTGCCGGCAGCCGCGCGAAAGGGCTTCCAGGCCCACCGCACCGGTACCGGCGAAGAGATCAAGGACACGCCCACCGTCAAGAACATCCGGATAGGCATGGCTCAGAATGTTGAACAGGCTTTCCCGCGTCCGGTCCGTCGTCGGCCGGATGTCGTTGGACCGGGGCGTTACCAGCCCGCGCCCACGAAACTCGCCTCCGACGATCCGCACGCGCGCTTAATTCCCGCGTCCGCGCGGCTTGCCGCCGGCGGGCGGACGCCCACCCGAAGGCCTGCCGCCGGAGGGCTTGCCGCCACTAGGCCTGCCGCCACCGGGCCTGCCATCGCGCGGGCCACCCGCTTTCGCGCCAAAAGGCTTTGCTCCGCCCGGCTTGCCGCCGAAGGATTTTCCACGGGGCTTGTCACCTGCCGGCCTGTCGCCATTTTCGCGGCGTGGCGGACGATCACCGAAATCACGCGGCTTGCGGTCGCCGTCCTCACGCGAGAACGACTTTTCGCCGAACGGCTTGCGTGGGCGGTCGCCCGCGGGCCGGTCGCTTTTCGGACGATCGGAGAATGAGCGTGCGCCTTCGGCGCGTGGCTTGCGATCACCGAACGGCTTGTCACCGCCTTCGCGGCGCGACGGGCGATCCCCTTGTGGACGGGCACCCTGCGGACGGTCACCCTGGGGACGGTCGCCACGCGGCGCGCGGTCGCCGAAGCTGCGGGCACCGCGATCGTCACCGCCGAAACGCTTGCGGTCGCCGCCGCGGCCCTCATCCCGGCTCGGCTCTTCGGTTGCGCGGATCCAGTCCTTGTCGTCATCGTCGCGGGTGACGAGCACCCGGGGACCGCGATCAGGACGATCGTAGACGCTCGCCTTCTTGCGATCCGGGTCGAACTTCCGCGTGGATTTCGTCGCCACGCCGTCCTTGTTGCGGCCATAGCGCTTGGTTGCAGGCGCGCCTTCGGGGCGCTCGCGGCGGACCGGCTTTTCAGCGGCATCGGCTGCCTGCCCATCCTTCGGCTTCTTCTCCGCCAGCGGCCTGGCGCCGGGCGCCATCCAGACATTGGCCTTGCGCGCCCGAAAGCCGGGCTCCCGTTTCGGCTGGTCATCATATTTCGCAGCCGGCGCATCGCGGCCGCCGCGTTCCCTGCGCTCGGGGCGTCCGCCCCCTTTTTCGTCACGCCTGGTATCGAGCCGCGACAGCGCCCGTTCGCGCTTGTCACCGGGTTTTTCCTTGAATGCGCCGCGTTCACGCGGCTCCGGCTTGCCGGCCGCCCATTCGCTCTTCTGCGGCTTGTCTTCTTCGGCGGCAGCCGCCTCGAACAGCGGCGCATCGAAATTCGCCTTGGCATCCTCGATCAGACGGGGGCCGAGCTGGTCGCGCAGCGTCCGGCCGCGGATTTCCTGGGCCTGGCCTTCCGGCAGTTCGCCAAGCTGGAACGGGCCATAGGAGATGCGGATCAGCCGGTTCACGTCGAGGCCAAGGGCGCCCATGACGTTCTTGATTTCGCGGTTCTTGCCTTCGCGCAGGCCCATGGTGATCCAGACATTCGAGCCCTGGACCTTGTCGAGGGTCGCCTCGATGGGGCCATAGAGCACGCCATCGACGGCGATGCCCTCCTTCAACTTGTCGAGGCCGGCCTGGTCGATCGCTCCATGGGCGCGCACGCGGTAGCGGCGCAGCCAGCCGGTGGAGGGCAGTTCCAGTACACGGGCCAGGCCGCCGTCATTGGTCAGCAGCAGCAGGCCTTCGGTGTTGATATCGAGACGGCCGATCGACAGGACGCGCGGCAGGTCCTCCGGCAGGTTGTCGAACACGGTCGAGCGGCCTTCCGGATCGGAATTGGTCGTCACCAGGCCGGACGGCTTGTGGTAGAGCCAGAGGCGGGTGCGTTCGATGCCGCGGATAGGCTGGCCGTCCACTTCGATATGATCGGCGAGCGTCGCGTTGACGACCGGGCTATCGAGCAGCTTGCCGTTGAGCGAGACGCGGCCTTCCATGATCATGCGCTCGATATCGCGGCGCGAAGCGACGCCGGCGCGCGCCATGATCTTGGAAATGCGCTGGGGAACATCGGCGCCGACCGTCTCGGTCGTCGCGCTCGGCCGGGGCTTGCGCGGCTTTGCGCTTGCGGCGTCATCGGCGCGGGGCGCATCCGCGGGCTTGCGCGCACCGGCGCCGGGTTTCTTGTCACGGGCGTCGGGCTTGCCGCCAGGCCGCTTGGGCTTGTCTTTGAATGTCATTTGTGTTGCCTGCCTTTTAAGGCTGTCCTATCAGGTCGCAGCCCAAGGGTTAAGAGAAATTATTACGGGTTCCGACGATGGCCGAAACGCAGCGATTCATGGATATGGCTCTGTCGCAGGCGCAAATGGCGGCCACGCGCGGCGAGGTTCCGGTTGGCGCCGTTCTCGTTCTCGACGGTGCCATCATTGCCAGTGCAGGAAACCGCACGCGCGAACTCAACGACATTACCGCCCACGCCGAAATCGAGGCGATCCGCGCGGCCGGGCGCGCGCTTGGCGCGGAGCGACTGACCGGCGCCGATCTCTATGTCACGCTCGAACCCTGCACCATGTGCGCAGCGGCAATCTCCTTTGCCCGGCTGCGCCGGCTTTATTACGGCGCCGAGGATATCAAGGGCGGCGGCGTCGACAATGGAGTGCGCTTCTTCAGCCAGCCGACTTGCCACCATGCGCCGGATGTCTATTCCGGGCTTTCCGGCCGAAGCGCCGCCGAGATCCTGAAAGATTTCTTCAGCGGGAGACGCTGACCGCAAGCCTGACCACGGGCGTCAACCGGCGGCGAAGGTTTCGAGCGCGTCACCGGCAAGACGGTAGCGCGTCCACTCGTTCAGCGGCTCGGCGCCGATCGCCTCATAGGCCTTGATCGCCGGCTCGTTCCAGTCGAGCACGCTCCACTCGAAGCGTCCGCAGCCCTTTTCGACCGCGATCCGCGCGAGATAGCGCAGCATCAGCCGCCCGGCGCCGGAGCCGCGCTGATCGGGCGTGACGTAAAGATCTTCCAGATAAAGGCCGTTGCGGGCCTGCCAGGTCGAATAGCTGAAGAACCAGACGGCGAAGCCGACCGGCACGCCATCACGCTCGATGATGGCCGCCTGCGAGACGGATTGCGGGCCGAACAGGGACCGGGTGACGGTCTCCACCGTCGCCTCGACCTCGTGACCGGCCTTTTCATAGACCGCGAGTTCGGTGATGAAGCGCAGGATGGTGCCTGCATCCTGGGGAACGGCCTTGCGAATATCAAACATGGGCGATCAGAAAATCTGGTACCATTTCTTGCCGCTGCCCTTGACGGTGGCTTCCTTCTTGCGGCGGCGGGCCTTGACCTGTTCCGGCTCGCCCAGATCGGCCGTCGCCTCTTCGGGCAGCTTGCGGTATTCAAGCGGCGGGTCGCTGAGGAAGCGGCGCTTGTCGGCATAGGCGCCCATCTGGATCTTGCGGGCTTCGCGATAGGCTTCCTGCTGTTCCTTGGCGGTCAGCCGGCGGCTATTGGCGCTGGACTTCGCCAGAGGCGAAACATAGCCGGGCCGGTTGGCATTGGCATCCGCCTCTTCGCGCAGGCGCTGGCGCGTCTCCTCGGGCGCCTCGATCCACTGCGGATTGTCCTTTGTGGCAAGCGCCTGCTGCGGCTGGACGAGCGCAACCTTCTCCTCTTCCGGCGGCAGGACAAGGCCCGGGCGCGGCTGGTACTTGACGCTCTTCGGCTTGTCGCCGCCAAGGCTGACGGCGCTGCCGAGATCGTCCATCAGATGTTCGCCGGCGGTCTTGTCGGTTCCATAGGTCGGGCCGCCAAGGCAGCCCGTCAGTACGAAACTGCCAGCCACGATACCGACGACACCGGCATACACTCGAAACTCTCGCGTCATTCCCATGAAATCCTTCCAGCGGCGCCGGCCCGATCGATATCTTCAGGCCGCATTCGCTGCGCCCATGACGGATAAATCCGCCGATTTTCAGGCAGGTTTACCGGATGAGCCGCAAAAGCGCAATTCATCCGGTAAACAATCCCTTAAGACGCGTAGCCCAGTTCACGCAGTGCAGCCGCGTCGCGGGCCGAGACATCCGGGAAGGCCGGATCGGATCCGACATCGGCGGTGATGCGCCAGGACCGGGCGCATTTGACGCCCTCCGCAAGGCGAGGCTCGACGCTGACGGAACCCAAATCGTCCAGCCGGAAGGCGTCGTCCGGGCCCTTGCCTTCGACGATCGTGATGCCGGAGGTGATGCAGATCTCGGCAAAATCCTGGCCCTCGAGAGCGCTCAACAGGCCGGCGTCAGCGATATGGACGACCGGCGCGGCCTCGAGCGAGGAGCCGATGCGCTTGTCGCGGCGCTCCACCTCCAGGGCTCCGGTGACGGCGCGGCGCACGTCGCGGATCTTTTTCCACTTTTCCGCCAGGGCTTCGTTGCGCCATTCGGCCGGAACCTGCGGGAACTGCTCGAGATGCACGGAGACCGTCGAGGGATCGCGCGACAGCCAGGCCTCTTCCGCGGTAAACGGCAGAACCGGAGCAAGCCAGGTGACAAGGCAATCGAACAGCTTGCGGATGACCGCAAGGCTTGCGCGACGGCGCGGGCTCGACGGGGCGTCGCAATAAAGCGCATCCTTGCGGATGTCGAAATAGAACGCCGACAGCTCGATGTTGGAGAAGTCGATCAGGGCACGGGCAATACGCTTGAAGTCGAAGGCGTCATAGCCTTCGCGCACGAGTTGATCGAGCTCCGACAGGCGGTGCAGCATCAGGCGTTCGAGCTCCGGCATCTCGGCGAAGGCGATATCCTCGCCCTTGTCATGCGCCAAAGTGCCGAGCATCCAGCGGATGGTGTTGCGCAGCTTGCGATAGCTGTCGATATTGGTCTGGATGATCGCCTTGCCGAGACGCTGGTCTTCCCAGTAATCGGTGGTGGCGACCCAGAGGCGCAGGATATCGGCGCCCGATTCTTTCATCACGTCCTGCGGGGCCACGACATTGCCCTTGGACTTCGACTGCTTCTCGCCCTTCTCGTCCATCGTGAACCCGTGGGTGACGACGGCATTGTAGGGTGCGCGGCCACGCGTGGCGCAGCTTTCGAGCAACGAGGAATGGAACCAGCCGCGATGCTGGTCAGAGCCTTCGAGATAGACATCGGCCGGCCATTTCAGGTCCGGACGGTCTTCCAGCGTGAACGTATGGGTGCAGCCACTGTCGAACCAGACATCGAGGATGTCCATGACCTGTGTCCACTTCGCATGGTCGTGGTCCTGCCCAAGAAAACGATCCTTGGCACCTTCGGCAAACCAGGCATCCGCGCCTTCGACTTCGAAAGCCGCGATGATGCGGGCGTTGACGGCTTCGTCGATCAGCACTTCACCCTGCTCATCGGCAAAGACGGCGATCGGCACGCCCCAGGCGCGCTGGCGCGACAGCACCCAGTCCGGGCGGTTCTCGATCATGGCGCGCAGTCGGTTCTGGCCGGCGGCCGGCACGAAGCGGGTCTCGTCGATGGCAGAAAGTGCGCGTGAGCGCAGTGTCGTGCCGTCGGCAAGGTCCTTATCCATGTAGACGAACCACTGCGGCGTGTTGCGGAAGATGATCGGCTTCTTCGAGCGCCACGAATGCGGATAGCTGTGCTTCAAACGTCCGCGTGCGAACAGGTTCTTAGCCTCGATCAGCGCCTTCATGACGAGTTCGTTGGCATTGCCCTTCTTGCCGTTGTCATCCATGACGCGGCCGGCGCCGCCTTCCCGATCCGGGCCGAAGCCGGGCGCGTCGGCGGTGTAGAAACCGGCATCATCGACGGTGAACGGGATCTTCGACGAGATGCCACGCGCTTCCAGAGCCCGGGCGTTGTCCATCCAGGCTTCAAAGTCATCGGCGCCATGGCCGGGAGCCGTGTGGACGAAACCGGTACCGGCGTCATCGGTAACATGGTCGCCAGCGAGAAGCGGGACTTTGAAATCGTAGCCAAGCGCGGCCAGCGGATGGGCGCAGATGATTGAACCAAGCAAATCGGAGCTCAAATCAATCAGGCGCTTGAAGACCAGTTTGCCCTTCGAGGCGGCATCCTCTGCCAGCTTATCGGCAAAGATCAGCTTTTCACCGGGCTGCGGACCGAAATCATTGGCAGCTTCCGTTACTTCATAAAGCCCATAGGAGACACGGGGCGAATAGGCGATCGCCCGGTTACCCGGGATGGTCCACGGCGTGGTTGTCCAGATGACAACATGCATCTGATCGTCAGCAGGAAGCTCCGTCGCCTCATCGTGCCAATAGGTTGAATGCCCTGTATCATCATCCGAATTCCTTTTGAATCCGCGATCCTTTACCGGGAACTTCACCCAGATCGTGTCGCTCTCGATATCGGCATATTCGACCTCGGCTTCCGCCAGCGCGGTGCGCTCGACGACCGACCACATGATCGGCTTGGAGCCACGGTAGAGCTGGCCGCTCTTGGCGATCTTCAGCAGTTCGCCGGCGATGCGGGCTTCCGAGTGGAAGGCCATCGTCGTGTAGGGATTGTCGAAGTCTCCCTCAATCCCCAGGCGCTTGAACTCGCCGGACTGAATCTTGATCCAGTTGGCGGCGAAGTCGCGGCATTCCTGGCGGAATTCGTTGACCGGAACCTCGTCCTTGTTCTTGCCCTTGGCGCGGTAGGCTTCCTCGATCTTCCATTCGATCGGCAGGCCGTGGCAGTCCCAGCCCGGAACGTAGTTCGAGTCGTAGCCGCGCATCTGGAACGAGCGGGTGATGACGTCCTTGAGGATCTTGTTCAGCGCATGGCCGATATGGATGTTGCCGTTGGCATAGGGCGGGCCGTCATGCAGCACGAATTTTTCGCGGCCGGCGGCGGAGGCGCGCAGCTTTTTATACAACCCCATCTTCTGCCAGCGGGCCACCGTTTCCGGCTCCTTCTGCGGCAGGCCGGCGCGCATCGGAAATTCGGTTTCGGGCAGATAAAGTGTCTTCGAATAATCGAGCTTTTCAGCAGTATCGGTCATGGTTTTTGCAATCGTCTCTAGGCGCGTTTCGCCGCGCATGCGAACGGGATATCTATGGGGACAACGGAGGCGCTTGCAGGAAACGCCGAAAACCCGGACCTTCCGGCGGCAATCAAAGCGCTCGGAAAGCCGGGCCCGTAATTCGCTGATCACTCATCAATCGACGGTATCGGGTCATGCTGGCCGGTTGTTTAAGCGGTTTTCCGGGGAAAAGGAAGATGACAAAGACAAAGTTTCCAAGAAGGATGCGCGCCGTGGCAATGGACTGCATTCCGCGAAGCACCTCGTCGAAGTTCGAAAGCGCGGAGGCTTACCCCCTCTGTTGGCGACGCCGACATCTCCCCCTCAAGGGGGGAGATGGGCCGCAAGCTTTGTGCTTCCCTTACATTTGAGGCATTGGCGGTCTTGGTAATCTCCCCCCTTGAGGGGGGAGATGTCACGGAGTGACAGAGGGGGGTAAGCCTCCCAATCTCCGAGCCAATGACGCTCTCAATCCCTGGGATTTGCCATCATCGCTGCCCGCAGTGCGTCGTTGATGCGGTCCTGCCAGCCGGGACCGTCGTCCTGGAAATAGTGCAGGACCGCGCTGTCGAGCTTTAGGGAAACGAGTTCCTTGGTCTCGGGCAGTGCCCGCTTTTCGACGGCCGGCGCGGCTGCTTTCTTTGCGGGCTTGAACAGGGCTTCGGCGGCGTCCATGGCGCTGACGGGCCGGCGTGGCGTGGTGGCCATGACATTCATCCTTTACAGGTTTTCATCCGATGCGAATGCGATTCTGCCGTCGATCAGACCGAGCGGCCTGACGCCGGACAAGAGGGCGCGGGCTTCCGCCTCGTCCTGTTTTATCTGCTCCACCAGCGGATCGAGACCGTCGAACTTCAACTCGTCGCGCAGATGGCCGAAAAAGGAGACCGAACAGATCTGGCCGTAGAGATCGCCGGAGAAATCGAAGACGAAGGTTTCCAGGAGCGCCACGCCGTCCGTATCGACCGTCGGGCGCTTGCCGAAGCTTGCCACGCCGTCATGAAGCCTGCCGTCGGCACTGCGGAAGCGCACGGCATAGATGCCGTTGCTGAGTTCGACTTCCGGCGGCAGTTGCATATTCGCAGTAGGATAGCCAAGGGTGCGGCCAAGCTTCTTGCCGCCGATCACCTCAGCTTCCACCGTATAGCGGTAGCCGAGCATGCCGGCTGCCTGCGAAACATCGCCCTCACCCAGCAATCCGCGGATATGGCTGGAGGAGATCACCGAGGCGTTCTCGTCGCGGAAAGCATCGACCAGCGTCACGCCGAAACCGTTTTCGCCGCCGGCCGCCATTAGGAAGGCGGGGCCGCCTTCCCTGCCCTTGCCGAAATGGAAATCGAAGCCGGTCACCACATGGCCGGCATGCAGCCAGTCCATCAGGATCGAACGGATGAAATCGGAGGCAGAAAGCTGCGAGAAGGTGCGGTCGAAGGGATATTCGATGACGGCGGAAAAGCCCATGCCTTCGAGGATACGGGCCTTCAGCGGCGCCGGCGTCAGGCGGAAGACCGGCTGGTCGGGCCGAAAGACGCTGCGCGGGTGCGGCTCGAAGGTCAGGACCAGCGCAGGGACGCCGCGTGCGCGCGCCTCATCCAGAGCCCTGTTCAGCACCGATTGATGGCCGCGGTGCACGCCATCGAAATTGCCGATGGCGATGACGCCGCCGCGCAAAGCCTCCGGCAGGGGTTCTCGGGTCTCGTTGCGATGGAAAACCGTCATCGTCGTTACGCCAGTCATCTCTTGTGCAGTTCGATCACGCCAAGTGGCCGGCCTGTCCGGGCTTTGCGCTTCGCGTCAGTCATCAGGCGAGCCGCGGCATCCACCATTTCGGCGTCGCGCCTTCGCTCTTCAGGAAAGCCGTGAGCCTTGCCTCGTCGGTCTTTTCGCCTGCCATATATTCGGCCGCATGGATACCGGCGCTGATATAGAGGAGATCGAGCCCGAAATCCTGCGCGCCCTTGACGTCCGTGGGCATGCCGTCGCCGACGGCGATCACCCGCGACAGATCGAGCCCGCCGCGTACGGCCTTGGCTTCCGAGAGCGAAGCCCGGTAGATCGGCACATAGGGCTTGCCGGAAATCCGCGTCTCGCCGCCCAGGTCCTCATAGACCTTAGCGATGGCGCCGGCGCAGGGAACGAGCCTGTGGCCGCGCTCGACCACCAGATCGGGATTGGCACAGATGAACGGCACCTTGCGGCTTGCAAGACCCGACAATGTCGCGCGGTAATCCTCGGCCGTCTCCGTCTCGTCGTCGAAAAACCCGGCGCAGACGACGATCTCGGCCTCCTCCGAGGAGACCAGGCTGACATCGAGGCCTTCAAGCAGTGGCAGGTCGCGCTCGGCACCGATGAAATAGACCTTTTTCGGCCCAGCGGATATCAGCGCCCGAGTGACGTCGCCGGAAGTGACGATGCGGTCATAGGCGGTATCGGGCACGCCGAGACCGCGGATCTGGACGATGACGCCGGGATGCGGGCGCGGCGAATTGGTGATGAGGACGACGGTCAGTCCCCTGGCGCGGGCTTCGGTCAGCGCCTCGCAGGCGCCCTTGAAGGCGGCCACGCCATTGTGCAAGACGCCCCAGACATCGCACAGGACGACATCGTAGCGGCTGGCGATGTCGCGAAAACTGTTGATCCGAACGGCCATTCTGGCTTCCCGAAGAAGAATTGATCGGGCTGACATCGCAGGCAGGCGCCAAAAACACAAGACGCCAACCGGAAATTGCCTGAAATTGGCCGGCCAATCCCAAGGATTTGCGGAACGGACGGCCGCTACCGTCAAAAACCGTGGATCACCCAGCCGGCACAGGCGCAGACGGCAAGGGTCGCGACAATGCCGGCGCGGAAGCGAAAGAGCATGAGGGCGGCCAGAAGCGCCAGGAAAAACGCCGGCCATTGAAATGTCCACCATGTCGGCAGCGGCATCGACAGCGGCCCGGCCACCAGCTTGCCGACATCGGCGAAAAAGACATGCAGGCCGAACCAGACGGCGAGATTGAGGATGACGCCGGTGACGGCCGCCGAGATCGCCGCCAGGGCACCCGACAGCGCCCTGTTGTTGCGGAGGTTTTCCACATAGGGCGCACCGAGGAATATCCACAGGAAGCAGGGAACGAAGGTAACCCAGGTGACGAGCGTGGCGCCGACGAGGCCCGACAGCAGCGGATCGAGCCCCAGGGACGCACGAAAGCCCGCCATGAAGCCGACGAAGGTAAGCACGAGCACCAGCGGTCCCGGCGTCGTCTCGGCCAGCGCCAGGCCATCCAGCATCTCGCCCGGTTTCAGCCAGTGATAAGCCTCAACCGCCTGCTGCGCGACATAGGCCAGCACCGCATAGGCCCCGCCGAAGGTCACCACCGCCATCTTGGAAAAAAACAGGCCGATCGTGGCATAGGCATTTTCGGTACCGAACACGGCTGCAAGAAGGATGAAGGGCACGATCCAGAGCGCCAGCCAGAAGGCGAAGACCCGCATTGCGCGGCGGCGGCTCGGGGCGCCGTCCGGGAAGTCGGCATCGATGACCGACGGCCTGTCGGCAAGCGCCTGCCTGGCCGCCGCCGCGCGTACTCCATCCTCAGGCTGCAGCCGCGTGGCCACATATCCCGCAATTCCGGCCGCGAGCACGATCAGCGGAAAAGGCAGGCCGAAAAGGAACAGCGCCGCAAAGGCCGATGCGGCGACGAGGAGCGAGAAGCGGGTTTTCAGCGCCCGCCGGCCGACGCGAATGACCGCCTCGACGACGATCGCCAGCACTGCGGCCTTCAGGCCGAAGAAAAGCCCGGCGAGCCAGTCCGTCTGCTGGAACAGGGCATAGGCCGAGGACAGGCCAAGAATGACGAAGAAGCCGGGAAGAATGAACAGCGTGCCGGCGACGATGCCGCCGCGGGTGCCGTGCAGCAGCCAGCCGATATAGGTGGCGAGTTGCTGGGCTTCTGGTCCGGGCAGCAGCATGCAGAAATTCAGCGCATGCAGGAACCGGCTTTCGGAAATCCAGCGGCGCTCCTCCACCAGTTCCTTGTGCATGAGGGCGATCTGCCCGGCCGGGCCGCCGAAACTCAACAGGCCGATCTTCGCCCAGACTTTCGTCGCCTCGGCAAAGGAAGGATGGGGTGGTGTCACATTGAGGTCGTGTTGTTGGATCATGAGCATGCCGGACAGATAACCATGATCGATGAAATATTTTCGACAGGCCGTTCTTGACTCATTTCGCGGCCGTCCTTATCTCCAAGCCGCTAGCACTCAAGTAACAGGAGTGCTAACACTCATCCATCGGGCCGTTTCAGGCCCGTGAAGTCATTTGATCGAGGGATTAGACAATGACAAGCACCAATTTCCGTCCGCTGCACGACCGCGTCGTCGTTCGTCGCGTCGAGTCCGAAGCAAAGACCAAGGGCGGCATCATCATTCCGGATACCGCCAAGGAAAAGCCGCAGGAAGGCGAAATCGTCGCCGTCGGCACCGGTGCCCGTGACGACAAGGGCACGCTCATCGCGCTCGACGTCAAGGCTGGCGACCGCGTCCTGTTCGGCAAGTGGTCGGGCACCGAAGTCAAGCTCAACGGCGAAGACCTTCTGATCATGAAGGAAGCCGACATCATGGGCATCATCGGCTGATCCAGCCGGTACCCGCTTCTCACTTTCCAGAAAACCAATTGGGCATCAGCCCGGGAGTTTTAACATGGCAGCCAAAGAAATTAAGTTCGGCCGCACCGCGCGCGAAAAGATGCTGCGCGGCGTCGACATCCTCGCAGACGCAGTGAAGGTCACGCTCGGCCCGAAGGGTCGTAACGTCATCATCGACAAGTCCTTCGGCGCACCGCGCATCACCAAGGACGGCGTTTCCGTCGCCAAGGAAATCGAACTGGAAGACAAGTTCGAAAACATGGGCGCCCAGATGGTCCGCGAAGTTGCTTCGAAGACCAACGACATCGCCGGCGACGGCACCACGACAGCAACCGTTCTCGCCCAGGCCATCGTTCGCGAAGGCGGCAAGGCCGTTGCTGCCGGCATGAACCCGATGGACCTGAAGCGCGGCATCGACCTCGCCGTTTCCTCCATCGTCAAGGACCTCGTTGCCAAGGCAAAGAAGATCAACACTTCGGAAGAAGTGGCCCAGGTCGGCACGATCTCCGCCAATGGCGAAAAGGAAATCGGCCAGTACATCGCCGACGCGATGCAGAAGGTCGGCAATGAAGGCGTCATCACGGTTGAAGAAGCCAAGACCGCCGAAACCGAACTCGAAGTCGTCGAAGGCATGCAGTTCGACCGCGGCTACCTCAGCCCCTACTTCGTCACCAACCCTGAAAAGATGGTTGCAGAACTGGAAGACGCTTACATCCTTCTCCATGAGAAGAAGCTCTCCAACCTGCAGGCCATGCTTCCGGTTCTCGAAGCCGTCGTTCAGACCGGCAAGCCACTCCTGATCATCTCGGAAGACGTCGAAGGCGAAGCTCTCGCAACGCTCGTCGTCAACAAGCTGCGTGGCGGCCTGAAGATCGCTGCCGTCAAGGCTCCGGGCTTCGGCGATCGCCGCAAGGCCATGCTCGAAGACATCGCCATCCTGACCGGTGGCCAGGTCATTTCCGAAGACATCGGCATCAAGCTCGAAAACGTCACGCTCGAAATGCTCGGCCGTGCGAAGAAGGTTTCGATCTCCAAGGAAAACACGACGATCGTCGACGGTTCCGGCAAGAAGGCCGAAATCGAAGGCCGCGTCGCGCAGATCAAGGGCCAGATCGAGGAAACCACCTCCGATTACGACCGCGAAAAGCTGCAGGAACGCCTTGCCAAGCTCGCTGGCGGCGTTGCCGTCATCCGCGTTGGCGGTGCGACCGAAATCGAAGTGAAGGAAAAGAAGGACCGCATCGACGACGCGCTCAACGCAACGCGCGCTGCCGTTCAGGAAGGTATCGTTCCCGGTGGTGGTACGGCCCTGCTCCGCGCCTCGATCGTTCTCGACCTCAAGGGTGCAAACGACGATCAGACCGCCGGTATCTCGATCATCCGCAAGGCGCTTCAGTCGCTGGTTCGCCAGATCGCTGAAAACGCAGGCGACGAAGGCTCGATCATCGTCGGCAAGATCCTCGAAAGCAACACCGACAACTACGGCTACAATGCCCAGACCGGCGAATTCGGCGACATGATCGCCATGGGTATCGTCGATCCGGTCAAGGTCGTTCGCACGGCTCTGCAGAACGCAGCTTCGGTTGCTTCGCTGCTGATCACCACCGAAGCCATGATCGCCGAACTTCCGAAGAAGGAATCGGCCGGTGGCGGCATGCCTGACATGGGTGGCATGGGCGGCATGGGCGGCATGATGTAATAGGGCATCCGCCTTATTACGAATGACGTTTCAGTTTCGGAACAAGACAAGGGCGGACCTCCGGGTTCGCCCTTTTTGCGTTCCATCAATTCCAGCGCGATACAAACGCAGACGAAGGGCCGCATGGGAAAATATTTGCCTGAGACCATTGATGCACGAACAAAAGCAATTATAACAACGCTCGAAGTGAACCAAGATTCACGGGGATCAAAAACCAGGAAGAATTCGGGAATAGTATTACTCAATTTTTCCATATTAACTCTATGCGCAGGATCGCTTTGATTCCGCGCGCCGAAACATATAGATTTTATCGCATGCAATTTGTTTCGTCTTGAGCATGAACAGCCGCAAGACCTTGAAATTGAGCTTCCATATCCTGCCGTTCATGAGCCTGGCTTCGTTTTCGCGCCATTCGTTCATGCTGTGCAATGGAAATGTTTCTTTCGCATTCGTGAGCGGGAACAGACGAATGGATTTCGGATTTTTTGTTTCTGTCGGGGACGGCCATGTTTAAGATTGCCAGAGCCGGTTTTTACCAGCCCTTCGGCGCGCCGCCCCTTGCTTCCGGTGAAGGCGAGCAGGATCTGCTGCGCCAGTTCTGCGCCTCGGAAAGCTGGTCGGGAGACCTTTCGAACGGCCTGTTCCGCCTTGGCGAGAATGCGGTGGCGATGCATGGCCTGGAGCAAGGCGAGTGCGGGCTTCTCAACCTGGTGCGCTGCTATGACGATGCCGACCGCAACCATGTGCTGGAGCTTTTCGAGCAGGCAGCGACGACATCCTCGTCCTTCTGCTTTTCAACGACCATCAATCTGGCTTTCGGCCAGAAGCAGCCGGTGTTCTGCATCGGCGAATCGACGGGGCTCGAAGAGCGCTATTCCGGCACCATGCTCGGCGTCTTCTTCTTCCCGCGCTTCCAGCTTGAATCCAAAATCCGGGTCTTCGCCCATCATCAATGAGGCCGCCGCCGGCCAGGCCGTCGCCAGCTAGGACAGCAGCGTCTTCAGATCAAGCTGCGGGTCCTGGAGCAAGGTGCGATCGGGCGTTCGTTCAAGGTCGATCAGCTTCTTGCCCGTCACATAGGCCTTGGCATCGTTGAGCGCATCGACGGCAACGAGCTTGCCTTGCCTGAAATACCAGACCGAGACGCTGCCTTCCCGCTGGCCCTTGCGCACCAGCGTTTCGTCATGGCCAAGGCCGAAGCCGGCGATCTGCAGCTTGACGTCGTATTGATCCGACCAGAACCAGGGTTTGGGCTCATAGGGCGCGGTTCCGCCGGCAAGCAGGGTTGCGACGGCTTCCGCCTGATCGACGGCGTTCTGGACCGATTCCAGCCGGATGCGCGCACCCTGCCATGGCAGCAGCGCGCAATCGCCCATCGCATAAACAGCAGGATCGACGGTGCGGCCGAATTCATCGACGACGATGCCATTGGCCACTTCGAGGCCGGCTTCGCTGGCCAGCGCATCATTGGCGGTGACGCCGATGCCGACGATGACCAGATCGGCCGGAAGCACCGTGCCATCGGTCAGTTCCGCAGCCACAACCCGCCCATCGGTGCCGACGAGGCGGACAAGACCGACCCCTTCCCTGATATCGACGCCGCGGGATTGATGAAGATCGCGGACGAGATCGGAGGTCGCCCGCGAGGCGACGCGCTGGAGGATACGGTCGGCCATCTCGATGACGGTCACTTCCAGCCCGCTCGAGCGGGCAACGGCCGCAGCCTCCAGACCGATATAGCCGCCGCCGATGATCAGCGCGCGGCGACCGGGCGTCAGCTCCCCGGCGAGCCGGTCGGCATCGGTAAAGTCCCGCACCACGAAGACACCGTCGAGATCGCCGCCGATACTGGCCGGCAGGCGGCGCGGCGTCGAGCCGGTGGTAAGCGCCAGCACGTCGTAATCGAGCGTCGTCCCATCGCTGAGCGTCACGAATTTGGCGGCGCGGTCGATGGCGGTAACAGTCGTCGACAGGCGGATATCGACATTCTGCTCGCCATACCAGGCCGGCGGTCGATAGAGCAGCCGGTCGAGATCCATCTCGCGCAGCAGATATTTCTTGGAGAGCGGCGGCCGCTGGTAAGGATAGCTTGCTTCCCCGGCAAGCATGGTGACCGGACGCTCGTCCTTCAGGGCCCTGAGCCTTGCCACCAGAGCAAAAGCGGCCTGACCGCCGCCGACAACAACCAGCCTACCTGCCACGTCCGCTCCATCCACCCCGAAAACTGCCTTTCCCGAGACCTAGCCCGCCCGCCCGAGCTTCGTCAACTCAGCCGGGCGGCGGGAGATGACGCGATCAGGCGCGGGCCGGGATATCCATGCCTTTTTGCGCCGCCGGGCGGGCAAGACCGCGTTCGACCCAGGCCATGACATTCGGGTAGCGCTGATATTCCAGCACCTCGGCACCGCCATAGAATTTGCGGGCGCCTTCGATCCAGGGATAGGTGGCGATATCGGCGATCGTATAGTCATCGCCCATCAGCCATTGGCGGCCGTCAAGCCGGGTTTCCAATATGCCGAGCAACCGCTTGGCTTCGTCGCGGTAGCGCTCCATCGGATAGGAATTATTGGCGACCTTCTCGGCGGCGAATTTGAAGAAATGGCCGAACTGGCCGAGCATCGGCCCAACGCCGCCCATCTGGAACATCACCCAGCACAGGGTCTCGTAGCGGCCGGCGGCATCGGCAGGCAGGAGCTTGCCGGTCTTCTCGGCGAGGTAGATCAGGATGGCGCCGGATTCGAACAGGCCGATCGGCTTCCCGTCCGGCCCGTTCGGATCGATGATCGCCGGAATGCGGCCATTCGGATTAAGCGAGATGAATTCCGGCGTCTTCTGGTCGTTGGTACCGAAATCGATCCGGTGCGGCTCGTAGGCGAGGCCGAGTTCTTCCAGTGCGATCGAGACTTTCACGCCATTCGGCGTGGGCAGGGAATAAAGCTGGATGATATCGGGATTGGCGGCGGGCCAGCGGGTGGTGATCGGGAAAGCGGAAAGATCGGCCATGGAGAACTCCTCGGGGTGGGACGATCAACATAAGTCGGTTCAGCCCGAATTTTTAGATGCGCGGACGATAGCGCCTGGATTTTGTATCGCCGGGGCGCGAGGTGGCCGCCAACGCTCTAACGGCAGGCGGCCCGGACCGCATCGGCGATCCGCGCGACCAGCGGATCGGCCTCATGCTCGGGCTTGCGTGCCCGCACCAGGCAAGCCTGCGATTTCAGCATTACGCCGTCCGACAAAATCTTCAGGTGATTGGCCCTCAGCGTCGAGCCGGTGGAGGTGATATCGACGATGATATCGGCAGAGCCGGCGGCGGGCGCGCCTTCGGTGGCACCCAGGCTCTCGACGATCCGGTAGAGCTGGATGCCATGGGTGGCGGAGAAAAATTGCTGCGTCAGCCGCCAGTATTTCGTGGCGATCGCCAGGCGGCGCCCATGACGGGCGCGGAAATCGGCGGCGACATCGCCGAGATCGGCCATGGTATCGACATCGAGCCAGATTTCCGGCACGGCGACGACGACATCGGCATGGCCGAAGCCGAGCCTTGCGCAGAATTCGACGCGGCTATCGGCCTCCGACAGGCCTTCGCGGATCAGGTCCTCGCCGGTAACGCCGAAATCGATTGCGCCGGTGCCGATCTCGCGGGAGATTTCGGACGCCGACAGGAAGGCGATCTCGACGCCGTCAAGCCCTTCGATACGACCGCGATAGGAGCGTTCGTTGCCGACGGCGATGATCTTCAGGCCGGCTCTTTCGAAGATTGCCGAGGCGTCCTCCTTCATCCGGCCCTTGGAGGGTAGCGCCAGAGTGATGGTCATTGGGCGGCCTCCCCGTTTTGCGGTGCCAGCGCTTGGTCGATCCGATCGAGCCAGAGCGCGAAACCGACGGCGGGAATGCGTTGGCGGGCGCCGAGCAGCGTCATCAGCCGGTCGAAGCGGCCACCACCGGCCAGCACGTCCAGCGAACCGTCGATACCGATCTCGAAGACCAGCCCGGTATAATAGTCGAGCGGCCGGCCGAAGGCGGCGCGATAGGTGATCGGCGCGGGATCGACGCCGGCGCGGCCAAGCGCCTCGACCCGGGCCTCGAAGCGCTGCAGGGCACCATCGAGCGCAAGCCCTGCCTTTTCCGCAAAGGCGAACAGAGCGGCGGGGGCGGCGGCCAGGGAAAGATCCAGCGACAGGAAATCGCGCAAAATGCCAAGGGTCGCTCCATCGAGCGCCGTCTTTTCGAGCGCCCGCTTTTCCTTCAGCCGCTCGGCGATTTCCTTCGGGCTGCGGCTGGCATTGGTGGAATAGCCGGTCGCCTCCATGGTCTCGTCGAGATGGGCGACCAGCGTCGCCTCGTCGCCGCTCACCAGCAGGGCCTCGATCTCGGGGCTGAGCCCGGTCACCGGCTGCGGTCGCGACAGCCGGGTCAAAAGGGTTTCGATGCGGGCCGGATTGCCAAAAGCATGGATCAGCCGCTTCTGCCAGCCGGCCGGCAGGCCGCAGGCGGAAATCACCGCCTCGAACACCGACTGATCGCCGAGCGTGACCCTGAGCGACCGGCCTGGAAGATGGGCGGACAGGATGGCGATGGCGTCACTGAGCGCGCGCGCATCGGCGCTTGCGACATCCGTTTCCCCCAGATCCTCGATGCCCGCCTGATAGAATTCGCTTGCCCCCTGGCGGCGCTGGCGAAAAACCTGCCCGAGATAGGAATAGCGCTGCGGCGTGCCGGAGGCGGTCTCTATATGGCGCAGGCAGACGGGAATGGTGAATTCCGGCCGCAGGCAGAGGCTTTTTCCGGTCTCGCTCTCGGTCATGAAGATGCGACGGCGCAGATCTTCGCCGGCCATGTCGAGAAAGGGCTCGGCCGGCTGGATCACCGGCGTATCGACCCGCACCGTCCCCAACCGCTCGAAATCGGCCAGCAGATCGGCGGCAAAGGGGGGAAGGTCGATCAGGGGCATGGGCTGAAAACTCTGAGTTTCGGGCGGGCATACCCCCCTCTGTCACTGCGTGACATCTCCCCCTCAAGGGGGGAGATGAGTCCAGTCACTTGAAGGCGGTTTCTGCCCAGAATGCCCCTCATCCGCCCTGTCGGGCACCTTCTCCCCGTCATGACGGGGAGAAGGGAGAAGCTGCACATTCCGTCGTCCCCTCTCCCCGCCTGCGGGAAGAGGGCTAGGGTGAGGGGCAATCTTACGTTCGGAAAGGAGGCGGTCGCCATCTTCACACTCAAACGTCCCTACCCGCCCGCGCCCGATCCTCGGCCTGCTCCGCCAGTATCTCGCGCACCTTGGCGACGAGGTCGGCCTCCGGCACGGAGACCTGGGCCACGCGGGCTTCGCGCCAGGCGGCATTGTCCTCGATCTCGCCGGAGAGGCGCTTGCCCTCGATCAAATCCTTGATCTGGATCTCGCCCGCCTCGCGTTCGCTCGACCCCTGGATGATCGCCAGCGGCGCACCACGACGGTCGGCATATTTCAGCTGGTCGCCAAAATTCTTCTTGTTGCCCTGGTACATTTCGGCGCGGATGCCGGCATGGCGCAGCGCTTGCGTGAACTGCTGGTACTTGCCGAGACTTGTCGTGTCGCGGTCCATGACGCAGACGACGACGGGCGCCACCACCTCTTCCGTGCCGAGCTTGCCGAGATTCTTCAAAGCGGTCATCAGCCGCGAGACGCCGATGGAAAAGCCGGTCGCCGGCACCGGCTGGCCCATGAAGCGCGACACGAGACCATCATACCGCCCGCCGCCGCCGACCGAGCCGAACACGACTTTTTCGCCTTTTTCATTGGTGACGGGGAACTGGAGTTCGGCTTCGAAGACGGGGCCGGTGTAGTATTCGAGGCCGCGGACGACGGAGGGGTCGATCTTGATGCGGTCGGGGCCATAGCCGGCGGCCACGAACAGCTTGTGCATTGAGTCAAGTTCTTCGTAACCTGCTCTGGCAACTGCCTGATCGAGAAACTTTGAACCAAGTGCAAGCAGGTCGGTATACTCCGTGCTTTTCACCCAATTTAAAACGACACCGATATCGTCGTCAGAAAGCCCTGCACCCTTGGTGAAATCGCCGCTCTCATCTTTGCGACCAGGTCCCAACAGCAAGCCAACCCCTTGAACACCAAACTTGTCCAGCTTGTCGATGGCCCTGAGCACCGTCAGCCGCCGTCCGGCATTTCCCTCCCCGCCAAGCCCGATCGCCTCTAGCACTCCATCCAGCACCTTGCGGTTGTTCACCCGGATCACGTAATCGCCGCGTGCGATGCCGAGGGCTTCCATCGTGTCGGCCATCATCATGCACATTTCGGCGTCGGCCTGGACACCTGCCGCACCAACCGTGTCGGCGTCGAACTGCATGAACTGGCGGAAGCGGCCGGGGCCGGGCTTTTCGTTGCGGAAGACATAGCCGGCGCGGTAGGTGCGGTAGGGAAGCTGGATCTCGTTGAAATTCTCCGCGACATGGCGGGCAAGCGGCGCGGTCAGGTCGTAGCGCGCGCTCATCCATTGCTCGTCGTCGTCCTGCAGCGAGAAGACGCCCTCGTTCGGGCGGTCGCTGTCGGGCAGGAATTTTCCGAGCGCATCGGTATATTCGAACAGCGGCGTCTCCACCGGGTCGAAGCCGTAGCGTTCGTAGACTTCACGGATCTTCGCGGTCATCTCGTCGACGGCGCGGATATCGGCGGCGGAGCGATCGACGAAACCGCGCGGCAGGCGGGCTTTCAGCTTCTGTGGCTTGGTCTTCTTGTCGCTCATGGGAGGCCTGTACTTTCAGCGTCGATCGGTCGATGGTATCGGCGCTTTCCCTATCCGATCGAGGCCAAGGCGGCAAGTCTCGCAACCCGTAACGCCGGCGAAAGCCCTTGCTCCACCAGCCGTTCGGCATCGGTCGCGCCCGGCTCGGATCTGGAAGTGAAGGCCTATCGGCGTAAATGAGTCTCCGATCTCGCACCCGACGCCGGTTCCAGCATGGTTTCATGCACCGATTTTTCAATTTTTCCGCGTAGCGTGCTTTTGTCCGGGGCGCGTCGGAACAAATGGTCGGTCCTTCCATTTCGCAGGCGTGGCGCCGGGGCGTGGCCTTTGGGGGCAAGTTCCAGTTTGCCCGGACCACACATGTCGCAGGAAAGCGAGAGACGGCATGCTGCAATTCATGAAGCCTGGCTTCGGCACGATCCTGCCCGAGGACGGGCGCGCCCATGAGGAATGGGTGGAGGCGCTGATGCGGCAGGACTATGTCATCGAAACCTGGCACTGCGACCTATCGACGGGGCTGTTTTCTGTGGGCGAAGCGGCAAAAGCCCGGCACGGCCTCAGCGACCGCCTCTGCGGGCTCCTGGATATTATCCGCGGCTACCATCCCGACCAGCACCAGACGGTGCTGAACATTCTCGAACAGGCGACGGCGGCGGCCTCTTCCTTCTGTTTTTGCGCAAGCCTTGAGGACGCAGACGGCGACGCCATCCCGGTGTTCTGCGTGGGAACCTCGCGGATCGACCAGGCGGCGGGACGCATGCAGGGCGTCTTTGCCTTCATGCCCGTCGAGGATTGAGGCTGGCCGAGGCAAGGGACAGCGAGCACCTTTTATTTCGTCCGGCGGGTGCCTATCTTGCCGACATGCGCATCGCCATGCTTGCCCTTGCCCTTTTCTGTGCCCTGATCAGCGGCTGGTCGGCGACGCTTGCGCAGATACGCCATCTCGACGCTGCACCGGCCGCGTATCATGAAAGCCTCTCGCACTCGCCTCATTCCAAGCTGACAGCGAGCCATGATTGCCGAACGGCGGACGACGGCTGCGATCAACGCGTGAACGGCGTGCATCCGCTGCTCTGCGCCGCCTGTTACGCCGTTCTTCTGGAATCGGTCGATCTCGACCGCCTGGAACTTGCCACGGCGCCTGTTCTTCCCTCGCCACAAAGACCCTTGCTCGCAAGGACGCTCAAGCCGCATTTTCCTCCTCCCCGCTCCCTGCCGATGCATTCCTGACCGCGAACACACCCTCAAAATAGACATTCATCGATGAAAGGGAGCAGATATGTCTCCGAAAACAATCATGGCCGGCATGGTGCTGGCATTTGCGCTTGCCGGTCCCGCAGCCGCACAGGATGCCGACCACGGGGCGATGGACCACGGTTCCATGGACCATGGCGCCATGGACAAGACGATGGAGCCCAAGGGCGATAACGGCCCGTCGAGCAAGGCTTTCGCCGCGGCAAACTCCAAGATGCACAAGGGCATGGACATCACCTTCTCGGGCAATGCCGATCTCGATTTCGTGCGCGGCATGATCGCCCACCATCAAGGGGCGATCGACATGGCCAAGGTCGAGCTCGAGCACGGCAAGGACGCCGAACTGCGCAAACTGGCCGAGGAGATCATCGCCGCCCAGGAAGCGGAAATCGGCATGATGGAAGACTGGCTGGCCAAGAACGGCGGCTGATACAGATAGCCTATACCCGCAGACAGGACCCGCCGGATCAAACCGGCGGGTCTCTTCATGGCCTGACGAAGGCTTGCCGCATCGTCTCTATGCCATCGCGGCAGATGCAGCCTTCGATATGATCATTGACCAGGCCCATGGCCTGCATGAAGGCATAGACCGTTGTCGGGCCGACAAAGGTCCAGCCGCGTTTCTTCAGGTCTTTCGACAGCAGCGTCGAGGTTGGTGTCGTCGGATTGGCGGCGATCGCCTCGAAGGTCACCGTCTTTGGCCGTTCGTTACCGCCGGGCTCATGGCTCCAGAAATAGCGGGCAAGCGAGCCGAACTCGGCCTTCAGTTCCTGCGCCCGCTTCGCATTGTTGATGGTGGAGACGATCTTGCCGCGATGCCGGACGATGCCGGCATCCGCCAGGCAGCGCGCGATCTCCGGCTCGCCGAAATCTGCAACGACATCGAAATCGAATCCGGCGAAGGCGGCGCGGAAGGCTTCGCGCTTCCTGAGAATCGTCAGCCAGGAAAGGCCGGACTGGAACCCTTCGAGACAGATCTTTTCGAACAACCGGATATCGTCGGCCATCGGCCGGCCCCATTCCTCGTCGTGATAGCGCTGGTAATCCTCCAGATTGGCATGCCAGGCGCAGCGGTCGCGCCCGTCCGTACCGGTGATGATGCCCCTTGCCGTCACGCTTTTCTCCCCGATTTCCATCGCTTTACCATTTGCCAACCATAGTCCTAAAGCGGGCGATAACCCTACCCAAAGCTTTATCCGACCGAACGCCTTTTACCGGGCGAAGATTTACCTTTCGGTTGCCGCGCGGTGCCACGATTGGCCGATCGCGCCATTTGCATGGCGCTCACCGTCGCATCCGCCATCCGCCCGCCAATGGACGGCGGAGCGCCGAGTTATTCCCCGGCGAAAGGTAACGTAACGCCCATGCTGAAAAAATCCCTGATCCTTGCCACATCCCTGTTTTTTGCCGTCTCCAGCCTTGCGGAGGCGGGAGAACGTCGAAGCCGCCCGCCGGTGATCGTCAGCCCCGATCTGACCGCCCCCTGGCTCCTGCAACTCGGCGGCAAGGTCGAGCCCGTCATCTACCGGCAGCAGCAGCGCCGTAGCGCGGTGCAGGCGCCGGCCGCCACCCGAAAAAAACAATATCTTTTCCAGCCGCAGGTCCAGCGGTCCGGCGCAGCGCTCGCGCAGCCGGCTTCGGTGCCACGCGCCCGCAAGCCGGTGCAGACCCGGCTTGATCCGCAATTCCTGCCGCAAACGGTCGCCTACGATGGCGGCGAAAAACCCGGCACGATCGTCATCGACACCAATAGCCGCTTTCTCTACCTGGTGACCGGCAATGGCGAAGCGCGCCGCTACGGCGTCGGCGTCGGCAAGCCCGGCTTCGAATGGGCGGGCAACCACAAGGTGACCCGCAAGGCCGAATGGCCAAGCTGGACGCCGCCTTCGGAAATGATCGCCCGCGAAGCGGCCAAGGGACATTACCTGCCGGCCCGCATGGACGGCGGCGAGGCCAATCCGCTCGGCGCGCGCGCCATGTATCTCGGCTCGACGCTCTACCGCATCCACGGCACCAACGCCCCCTGGACCATCGGCTACGCGGTCTCCTCCGGCTGTATCCGGATGCGCAACGAGGATGTGGTCGATCTCTACGAGCGCGTCAAAGTCGGCACGCGGGTCGTCGTGATCTGACCTCGGTCGCCGCGCCTTAATGGGGCGCCGGCGTTGCCTTTCGGCAACAGCGGTTCCCGGGGTGACAGCTCCGGGGGCCGGATTTGCTCTATCCATGGCCCATCAGCCTTGCGTAAAACGTGATATGGAATAGCGTTTCGCATGCTTGGGACTGGAGAGGGATTTACCGATGACACATATTCTGAAAGGCATGGCCGCGCTCGCCTTTGCGGCCGCTGTCACGCTTGGCGCCACGAGCGCCTCTGCCTTCACGCCGGACCGGCCGGCGACGTCCGTATCGGATGTCACCCTGGCGGCCATGCCGGAGAAGAAGCCGGCAAAGAAATACTGGCGCACCAAGGTGCGGCTGCAGACCGATGAAGCTCCCGGCACCATCATCGTCGATACCAACAACCGCTATCTCTATTACATCGAAGGCCGCAACCGGGCGACGCGCTATGGTATCGGCGTCGGTCGCGAAGGTTTTGGCTGGTCGGGCGTGGTCAAGGTACAGCGCAAGGCGGAATGGCCGGGTTGGACGCCGCCGAAGGAAATGATCGCCCGCGAACGCAAGAAGGGCCATATCCTGCCGGCCTACCAGGAAGGCGGCATCGACAATCCGCTCGGCGCCCGCGCGCTCTATCTCTACAAGGGCCGCAACGATTCCGGCTTCCGCATCCACGGCACCAACCAGCCCTGGACGATCGGCCTCAATATGTCGTCCGGCTGTATCCGCATGATGAACAAGGATGTCGAGCACCTCTACAAGCGCGTCGATATCGGCACCAAGGTCATCGTCGTCGGCCCCGGCAACCGGCAGGGTGAGGTCTCCTATGACGACCGCGGCGTGGACATCCTGCGCACGATCTTCGGCGGCTGAGGACGGAACGGGCGGAGGGTTTCGCCCCCTCTGTCACTTCGTGACATCTCCCCCTCAAGGGGGGAGATTATTCTTTTTCCTTATGAAGGTCGGGGCTATTGGCGGCCTTGCCTTCGATAAGCCCAAGATTCTGCTCAGCCGACAGAGAGGGCGACTTTCCTCATTGTGCCATGCCAGCCGTTTCGAGCTCCTGCGGACACACGCCGCCATAGGCCCAGTCGAGCAGTTCGACCGTGTGCAGGATGGGGATGGCCGTGCCGGTGGCGATCTGGGTGATGCAGCCGATATTGCCGGTCGCGATGATCTCGGCCCTGGTCGCTTCGATATTCCCGACCTTGCGCGCCTTGAGCGTCGCTGAAATTTCCGGCTGGAGGATATTGTAGGTTCCGGCCGAACCGCAGCAGAGATGGCCTTCCGCCGGATCGCGGACGGTGAAGCCGGCATTCTTCAACAGAATTTTCGGCGCCAGCGTGATCTTCTGGCCATGCTGCATGGAGCAGGCGGAGTGATAGGCGACCGTCCTGTTCATCGCCTCGCGTCGCGGCAGATCGAGGCCCGCCAGATATTCGGTCACATCCTTTGCCAGCGCCGAAACGCGGGCGGCCTTCTCCGCATAGGCCGGATCGAGCCGCAGCATATGGCCGTAATCCTTGATGGTGGTGCCGCAGCCCGATGCGGTGATGATGATCGCATCCAGACCACCCTCGTCGGCGGCCCTTGTCCAGACATCGACATTGCGCCGGGCGGCCTCAAGCGCCTGTTCCTCCCGGCCCATATGATGGACGAGCGCGCCGCAGCAGCCCTCGCCCGCCGGCAGGACCACCTCGACGCCGAGCCGCGTCAAAAGCCGGACTGTCGCGGCATTGATTTCGGGCCTCAGCACCGGCTGGGCGCAGCCGGTCAAGAGCGCGACGCGGCCGCGCTTCGGCGCCGTCGCTGCATGGGTGCCAGGCATGAGCGCCGCAGAGCCGGGCGCAAGCCGTGCCGGCGCCAGGTCAAGCATGATGCCGAAGGTTTTGAGGAACGGCAGGCGCTTCATCAGCCCGGCAAGGGGCCGGCCGAGCCGTGCCGCCTTCAGGGCCAGCCGGAAGCGGCCCGGATAGGGCAGGACGGCCGCCAGCACGACGCGCGCCAGCCGGTCCTTCAACGGCCGCCTGTAGGTTTTCTCGATATGAACCCGAGCATGATCGACCAGATGCATGTAGTCGACGCCGGAGGGACAGGTGGTCACGCAGGCAAGGCAGGACAGGCAGCGGTCGATATGGGTGACCACTTCCTCATCCGCCGGCCGGCTGTTTTCCAGCATGTCCTTGATCAGGTAGATGCGTCCACGCGGGCTGTCGAGTTCGTTGCCGAGCGTCACATAGGTCGGACAGGTGGCGGTGCAAAAGCCGCAATGCACGCATTTGCGCAGGATGGATTCGGATTCGGCCACATGCGGATCGGCGAGCTGCTCGGGGGTGAAATTGGTCTGCATCAGATATGGGACTCCGAAGATTTGGAGGCATACCCCCCTCTGTCCCTCCGGGACATCTCCCCCTCAAGGGGGGAGATTGGCCGTGATCTCCGTGCCTCCCTTACGGGCGATGCGTCGAGGGAAAAGAATGATCTCCCCCCTTGAGGGGGAGATGTCCCGAAGGGACAGAGGGGGGTAAGGCACGGCAAACTCATGATCTCCATCACCCCATCTTCCCCGGATTGAAAATACCCTTCGGATCGAGCTTTTCCTTGATCCGCGCCGAGAGGCTCGCGATGCCCGGCGCCTCCGGTTCGAAAGCTGGCGTTGCAGCGCGCACGGCATCGGAGGCCCGTATCAGCGTCGCGTGGCCGCCGCCCAGGCCCTTGATGTAGCGCCGCAGCATATCGCCCTCGGCATCCGCCTCCATCCGTAGCCAGACGAGGCCGCCCTGCCAGTCGTAGAAGGCATCGACACCGGCCGCGAGCCTGAGGGCCGCGACCAGTTGATGGCCCATGGTCGGCGTGACCGAGACGCGCCACAGTGGCTTTTGCGTGCCGTCGGCATAGGGTTTTACGTCGCGGATGTCGCGCCAGAGCGTTTCCGTCGCCTTCCGGTCGAGCAGGGCGACAGGCGCCACCGCTGAGAAGGCCGACCGCAGTTTTTCGGCGCGCACCGACACCGAGGCCGCCAGGCCTTCGAGACGCAGCACCGTCGCGGCGCCCTCCGGGTGGCTGCTGCCGATGAAGCGGTAGCGCACGCTTTCCGTGAGATGCGCGGCGCCCGAGACCTCCACCGGCAGAGCCAGCGCATGCGCCATGGCACCCGCCGCCTGCGCATCGTCGAAGCCGAAGACGACGACCGTGGCAGAGGCCGGCGGCAGCGGCAGGACCTTGAAGGTCACCTCCGTCAAGATACCCAATGTTCCGTGCGAACCACAGAGCAGCTTGACCAGGTCGAGCCCGGTGACATTCTTCATAACCCGGCCGCCGGAGCGGATCACCTCGCCCATGCCGTTGACGAAACGGATGCCGAGGAGATGGTCGCGGGCGGCGCCGGCGGTCAGGCGGCGCGGGCCGGAGACATTGGCGGCAAAGACGCCGCCGATGGTCGGCTCGCCCGAGGTTCCCATGATGCCTCGATGATCGATCGGCTCGAAGGCCAGCATCTGGCGATTTTCCAAGAGAGCTGCCTCGATCTCGGCCATCGGCGTCCCCGCCTTCGCGCTCATGGTCATTTCCGCCGGATTATAGCTGGTGATGCCGGAGAGATTGCGCGTCGTCAGAGGCTGCTGTGCCGCGACGCGATTGCCGAAACCCGATCGCGTCGCGCCGCCCATGATCGCCAGCGCCGTTCCGGCTTCGGCAGCGGCCCTGACGATGTCGGCGATTTCCGCCTCGGTTTCCGGTTCGAAAGGACTGCTCATGCGGCCGGACGCCCTTCAAGCGGAAAGACCTTGGACGGGTTCATGATCCAATGCGGATCGAAGGCAGCGCGGACGGCCATCTGCTGGTTAAGATCGATCTGGCTGAACTGGTGCAGCATCAGGTCGCGCTTCTCGATGCCGACGCCGTGCTCGCCCGTCAGGCAGCCGCCGGCATCGACGCAGAGCCGCAGGATGTCGTTGCCGGCCGCTTCGGCGCGCGCCGCATCCTCCGGATCGTTGATATTGTAGAGGATGAGCGGATGCATATTGCCGTCGCCGGCGTGAAAGACATTGGCGACCCTCAACCCATAGCCCGCGACGATCTCGCCGGTCCTTTTCAAGACATGGGAGAGCTGGCTGAGCGGCACGGTACCATCCATGCAGATATAATCGGCAATGCGGCCAGTGGCGCCGAAGGCAGATTTCCGGCCTTTCCAGATCAGCGCCGCTTCCGTCGCCGACTGGCTTTCCCGGATCGTCGAAACGCCATGGCGGCCGGCGATCTCGATGATGCTTGCCAGCATCGCCTCCATCTCGGCCTCCGATCCCTCGACTTCGACGATCAGCAGCGCCTCGACATCCATCGGATAGCCGGCCTGTGCGAAGGCCTCGCAGATGGCGATCGCCGGCTTGTCCATGAATTCGATGGCGACGGGAATGATGCCGGAACCGATGACCTCGGCGACACAGGCGCCCGCTTCCTCCGAAGACGGAAATCCGAAAAGCACCGGGCGCGCGCCTTCCGGCCGCGCGATCAGCCGCACGGTCGCCTCTGTAACGATGCCGAGTTGGCCTTCCGAACCGCAGACAAGGCCGAGCAGGTCATAGCCGGCGGCATCCAGCGCCTTGCCGCCGAGATCGATCACCGTGCCGTCGAACAGCACCAGTTTCACACCGAGCAGATTGTTGGTGGTGACGCCGTATTTCAGGCAATGGGCGCCGCCGGAATTCATGCCGATATTGCCGCCGATGGTGCAGGCGAGCTGCGAGCTGGGATCCGGTGCATAGAAGAAGCCATTGGCCGAAACGGCTTCCGAGATATTGATGTTGGTGACCCCGGCCTGGACAATGGCCGCGCGGTTGGCAAGGTCGATATCGAGGATGCGCGACATTTTCGACAGGCCGATGACCACGGCATCCGCCTGCGGGATGGCACCGCCCGACAGCGAGGTCCCTGCCCCGCGCGGAACGACGGGAATGCCGTAGCGGCTGCAATATTTCAACACCGCCGCCACCTGCGCGGTGGTTTCAGGCAGGGCGACCGCCAGCGGCACCTGGCGATAGGCGATGAAGGCATCGGTCTCGAACGGCACCAGCCCGCGCTTCTCGCTGATCAGGCAGCCGGGCGGCAAAAGATCCGCCAGATCCTCGACGATCGCATCCCGGCGCGCGAGTACGGATCGTTTCGGCTCCTGAAAGGCGATCGTCTCGGGCAATTCGGCCTCCCGGCTCGTTCACAGGGCCCAGGCCGGGCACAGACTGGGCGCAATTGGTATTTTTTCTTTACCACTATCACCTCGACCCGGCAAATGATAATCAGCTTTTCCGTTTGTGCAACAATGGTCAGGATTGATGACAAATCTGGGCGATCTTGAGGTCTTTTCGCGCGTTGTCTCCACCGGCAGCATGTCGGCAGCCGGCCGGGCGCTGGGATTTTCGCCCGCCGTCATCTCCAAGCGCATCAAGCGGCTGGAAGACCGGCTGGGCACGCGGCTTCTCCAGCGCACGACGAGGCAGATTTCACTCACCGAAGCCGGCCAGGGATTTTACGATCGCGTGCTTGGGGTGCTCGCCGGCATCGAGGAGGCAGAGGCCTTTGCCTCCGGCCGCTCGGGTCAGCCGCAGGGTACGCTGAGGATCACGGCACCCACCTCCTTCGGGCGCATGCATGTGGCGCCGCATCTGGCGCGGTTCATCGAGACCCATGCGGACCTCGTCGTCAATATCGTTCTCTCCGACGAATTCAGCGACATCGTGGCTGATGGCTTCGACCTCGCGATCCGCATCGGCGAATTGAGCGATTCGACGCTGGTGGCGCGCAAGCTGGTGCCGGTGCGCCGCATCCTCTGCGCCTCGCCGGCCTATCTGGCCGAGCGAGGAAGGCCGTCGACCGTCGGCGATCTTGCCGATCACATCTGCCTTCGCCAGCACAATCACGACATCTGGAAGCTGGAAGGGCCGGAAGGCGTGCTCAGCTACAGGCCGCAGGGACGGTTGATCACCAATTCGTCGGAAGTGGTGCGCGAAGCGGTGCTGTCGGGTGCCGGCATTGCGCTGCGCTCGACCTGGGATGTCGGTGGCGACCTCAAATCCGGCAGGCTGGTCCAGGTGCTGCCGGCCTGGGAGGGATCGCGCAATATCTTCGTGTCCGCCCTTTATCCGAGCCGCCAGTTCCTGCCCGCCAAGGTGCGCCTGTTCATCGACTATCTCGCGGGCATCTACGGGCCGGAGCCCTATTGGGAGCGATAGACCTCCGGCGGGACCAGGTCCCACAGGCCATATCGGCGTGGATATTCCTTCCGCAGGCCGGCGACAAAATCGCCATGTGGCATCAGCCCCTCATTGTCGCCCGGGCGGGCTGCCAGCGCGGCGAGTTTCATCAGATAGCCGACAGCATAATCATAGGCCTGCGAAATCCCGCGGGTGACGATATGGACGGCGAGAGCGCGGTAGAGAACGGTCGCCGCCGCCGGATAGTCGTCCTCCAGCGCCTCGGCGGCCGGCAGGAGAATTTCGTAGTCCTCCCCGTGCCAGTTCCCCTGCCTTTCGACGATGTAACGGGCGGCAAGATCGAGCTTAGGCCATTCAAGATAGAAGCGCAGCGCCGCATGGGGATTGCTCTCGCGCTCGACATGGGCGAAGGCCCTGTCGAGCGCCTCGAACTCCTCGAAATCGCCGGCCTTGGCGATGTATTCCTTGAGCATCCCGACATCGAGCCGCTGTTCGAAAGCTTTCCAGCGTAGCGCCTGAGAGCCGGTGCGGTCCTTCAGTCCATCAAGGATGGCTGCCTCCAGCCGCTGCCGGTCGGGTGGCGCCTTCAACTCGCCGGAGAGCATATCGGCCCGGCGGAAAAAGCCGAGGCGGTCCTTGCGCGGCGTGCGCACCCAGACCAGCGCCTCGGCATGCCGGCCGCCGGCAAAAAGCTTTTCGGCCAGGATGACCGGTTCGCGCAGCGCTTCCGGCAAGGCGTCCTCGATCGCCACATGCACGTCGAGATCGCCCAGCGCATCGCCGATCGCCCGGCGCACATGCACGATGGCAGGTAGAAAGGGCGTTGCCGCCGGTATCGTCATGGATGCGGCAAGCTGCCCGTCCCAAACCTTCAGCACCTCCGGCGACAGCGCCGCGGCAATCCGCACGGCAAGTAGCGTCTTGAAGCCGTGATAATCCGTGCCCTTGAGGCCGGGTGCGACGAGCGCCGGGATTTCCGCCTGATGGGCCGCCGGCACCGCCTGCGCCAATTGCCCGGCGGCCCAGCAGGCCTGTCCGTAGATGCCGGCGATGCGCCCGCTGGAATCGTTGACGCGCTCGGCGATGCCCTCATAACCGAGCACGAAGCGGATCAGCCTTTCCAGCGCCATGAGGGGATCGACCGCGCCGAATTCCTTGATGATGCTCGCCGAAATGCTCTCGAGATCGTTGCCGAAGGCCCGTTCCTTCTGCCAGCGGATGCGCGTTCGGGATTTTTCCAGCGCCGCCAGGCGGTTGTCGATCAGTTTTGCGACGCCCGCAGCACCACCGAGACCGGCCAGCGCCGCGTTCAGCCGCTTCTTGAAGGACGGATTGAGGGCGGCCTCGTCGAGCACGATGCCGATCAGCCGGTCGGCGCCAAGGGCGGTCAGTCCGTCCCTGTCGAGTTTTGCTTTTCGTGTGGTCCTTGCCGTCTTCGCCATGATGCCTTGCAGCCGGGTAAGTCTCGGATATCGCGCAAGGTTTAAACGCTTTTGCCGTCCTCGTCTGCATGATGTTTGCGAATGGAGCGGACGATCAGCCAGAGGGTGAGCACCGCCACAGGCACGAAAAGCCCGGTCAGCACGCTCGATTTGACCGGCAGGCCCTCGCTTTCCAATGCCTTGGCGAGATAGCCGAACAGGCCGACGACATAATAGGAAATGGCGGCGACCGACAGGCCCTCGACCGTTTGCTGCAGGCGAAGCTGCAGCTTGGCGCGCCGGTCCATGGAATTGAGAAGCGCGCCGTTTTGCCGTTCCAGTTCGACATCGACCCAGCTTCTCAGCAGCGCCGTGGCGCGGGTAAGCTTGCGCGACAGGTTGGCCTGGCGCTCCTCGACCGACTGGCAAGTCCGCATCGCCGGCGCCAGGCGCCGTTCGAGGAAGGAACCGAGCGTTTCGTAGCCGGGCACGCCTGTCTCCGCCAGCGAGCGGATGCGCTCCTGGACGATGCCGTAATAGGCGCGGCTGGCGCCGAACCGGTAGAGGCTGAGCGCCGCGCCGGCTTCAAGTTCTGCGGCCAGCAGGGTGATCTCGGCCAGCATCTCGTCGGCCTTTTCGCGGACATTGCCGCGCATCTCCTGGGTGACGCCGGTCAGCCCGTCCTCGATCCGGCGGATATCCGGCGACAGCGACTGGGCGAGCGGCAGGCCGACCATGGCCAGCGTCCGGTAGGTCTCTATATCGAGCAGCCGCTGGACCAGCGCGCCGGTTCCGGCCTGCGTCATGCCGCGATCGATCACCAGGATTTGCGTCAGGCCATCGCCGTTCTGTCGGAAATCGGTCAACACTACGGCCTGGCCATCCTTGATCTCGCTGTAGCAGAGGCTGGTCGGATCGAAGGCGCTGATCGCCCCCCGCGTTTCTTCCGTATCCGGCCGGATTTCGAGACGGATGCCGGAAATCAGGCTGCCGGGCGGCGAAAACCCGTCACCGAAGGGATGCGTCGTCACTTCGCCGCCGAAGCGATCGGGAATGACGCCGTCCCAGAAATAGGTGGAGAACTCCGTGTGCCGCTCCCAGCGCAGGCTGCCCTGCCCGAAGGACAAGGCATGGTGGTTGGCCTCGCGGCTAGGCGGCGAAACACCGCGGGCCCGCGACAGTTCGGACAGGACCGCATGATCCACGGTCGAGCCGCCATCCGTCATGAAAGCCAGCTGGAAGATGACGCGCGGCGAGGTCACCAGCGCATAGGGGCGCGCATGGATTTCGCCGAGCGCCTGGGCGCGCGCTGGCGCTAGCGGAAATGCGAAACTGCGTTTGGCCATGTCCATTCCCCCATCCATCAGAAGCTTCTTATCAACAGGGCGATGAAAAGGAAAAGGACGCATTGACGCAGCAGCCGGTATTTCCACCCATTGCGAAGTGGCAAAAGAAATTGACCACTTTCACGCGGATAGCTAGATTGCCGGCAAGGAGAGATGCAGTGACAGACGACAGCCTCGATGCCTTTGCGCGCATCCCTCATAGCCGGACATCGGGCGAAATCGTCCAGCAGATCGAGCTTCTGATCCTGGAAGGCGTGTTGCGGGACAGCGAACGACTGCCGAGCGAGCGCGACCTGTCGCGTCGGTTCGACGTGTCGCGACCGATCCTGCGCGAGGCGCTGAAGGAACTGGAAGCCCGCGGGCTGCTCGTCAGCCATCATGGCGGCGGCACCTTCGTGGCGGATGTCATCGGACAGATATTCTCCAAACCGGTCATCGAACTGATCGCCCGACATCAGAAGGCGACGCAGGACTACCTCGAATATCGCCGCGAACTGGAAGGCATGACCGCTGAACTGGCGGCGCGCCGGGCCACGCGTTTCGACAAGGACATGCTGACCCGCATCATGGAAGAGATGCGCGCCGCCCATCTTACCGGCGCGGCCGAAGCGGGGTTGAAGGCGGACGTGGATCTGCACAATGCGATCGGCGAATGCGCGCATAATATCATCCTTCTCCATACGCTGCGGGCCTGCTACCGGCTTTTGAGCGGTGGCATCTTTTTCAATCGCGAAGTGCTGTTCGCCGCTCCCGGCGCCGGCGACAGGCTGCTTGCCCAGCACGAGGCAATCTACGAGGCGATCATGGCCGGCGCGCCGGAACAAGCCCGACTGGCGGCACACGCGCATATCGATTTCATCGTCACCGCGACGCGCGATGCGGAACGATCGGGCGAATGGGCGCGGATTTCCAGGCTGCGGATGCAGCAGCGCGAGCGCCATTCCCCACCGTCCACGGCTGTGCTCGCCACCGGCGACGAGACCAAGGCGGGACCGGCCTGACCGTTGCGCCACGCCCCCGCCGCAAAGGCGCGCTAAAAGGGCGTGATCGGCATATTCGAGCGATGCGATCGGCCTAGATTGACCATCATGCATCGCGTCGCGGCCCTTACCTCGGCGGCGCCGTGCTCCTATATGTGCTTCACAAAATCTGCACGTTTACAGGCTGCGTGAAGCGGGCATAGTCAGATGTCACGCGGCAGCCGGGTGATTCTCTTTTCGAAAGGACGTTTTGACTTTGAATATCCTGAACCGTATCGCGACCGATATCCGCCTGATGTTCCGCCGCCCGGTGAGAATGCAGTGCGCGGCGCTGTGCTACCGGTTCAAGAAGAGCGGAGCGCCCGAAATGCTGCTGATCACCAGCCGCGACACCGGCCGCTGGGTCATTCCGAAGGGCTGGCCGATGGAGGGCAAGCTCTGCCATGAGGCGGCTGCACGCGAAGCTTACGAGGAAGCCGGCGTCAAGGGCGAAGCCGGGGCCGCCCGGATCGGCACCTATCTCTACGACAAGGGCTTGCGCCACGGACTGAAGGTCCAGTGCATGGTCCAGGTCTATCCGCTGCTGGTCATGGACATGCTGAAGGATTTCCCGGAGAAGGGCAGCCGCAGGATCGAATGGGTGACCTTCCGAGAAGGCGCTGGGCGCGTGGCCGAGCCGATGCTCCGCGACCTGATCCTCGATTTCGAGCGAGGCCTGCAGGGCGCCACCAGCGCGGCGGCATCTTCCTCCGAAATATCCACGAAACCGGTGGTCGGATAGCGCGGCGCAAGACCTGTCCGGCATTCTGCGCCGGATGGCTACCGGTCATGGCCGGACATGAATGGAGAACAGTCGGTGGCAAAACCGCGCCCGCACCTGGAAAAACCGACGCTCGACAAATATCTCGACCGCATCACGCTTACCGAGGAGGCTTCGCATCATGTCATGAAGCCCTGGGCGGGCGTGGGCCTCGGCTTCCTGTTCGTGATCCTCAGCATGATCTTCGCCTCGGCCTATGTGTCGGCGCAGCCTGGCTATCTGATCATCATCGCGGCGGCCGCCATTGCTGGCTACATGGCGATGAATATCGGCGCCAACGACGTGACCAACAATGTCGGCGCCGCCGTCGGCTCCAAGGCGATCACCATGACGACGGCGCTGATCATCGCCGCGATCTTCGAGATCGCCGGGGCGATGCTTGCCGGCGGCCGGGTGGTCTCGACGATCGAGGCGGGCATTGTCGATGCCGCTCAGATGCCGTCCGGCCAGGCCTTCGTCTGGGTGATGATGGCGGCGCTGATCTCGGCGGCGGTGTGGATCAATGTCGCCACCTGGTCGGGCGCGCCGATCTCCACCACCCATTCGATCGTCGGCGGCATTCTCGGTTCCGGCGTCGCGGCCGCGGGCTTTTCCTCGGTGCGCTGGACGGAACTGGCCGGCATCACGGCAAGCTGGATGGTCTCGCCGATCCTCGGCGGCATCATCGCAGCGCTGTTCCTCGCCTTCATCAAGACCTTCATCATCTATCGCAGCGACAAGATCCGCGCCGCGATCTTCTGGACGCCGATCCTGATTTCGGTGATGGTCGGCGCCTTCGCGAGCTATCTCGCCTTGATCGGCGTGGAAAAGGTGATCCATTTCTCCGAAGCCACCGGCCTGCTTATCGGCCTTGCTGCGGCAGTCATAACCCTGCCCCTGGCGCGGCCTCTCATTGCCGCGCAGGCGCGCGGGCTCGACAACCGCAACCAGTCGCTGCGCATCCTGTTTCGCATGCCGCTCATCCTTTCGGCAGCGCTGCTGTCCTTCGCGCATGGCGCCAACGACGTCTCCAATGCCGTCGGCCCTCTCTCGGCGATCGTCGCCAATGTCGATGGGCTGGCCATCCTGAAGACGACCTATGTACCACTTTGGGTGATGCTGATCGGCGCATTCGGCATTTCCTGCGGCCTGCTTCTGTTCGGGCCGAGGCTGATCCGGGTTGTCGGCGAGGAGATCACCAAGCTCAACCCGATGCGCGCCTTCTGCGTTGCACTAGCAACGGCGATAACGGTGATCCTCGCCTCGGCGCTCGGCATGCCGATCAGCACGACGCACACCGCGGTCGGCGCGGTTTTCGGCATCGGCTTCTTTCGCGAATGGTACACGCGCAATTCCAAGCGGCGGCTTGCCTATGTGCGCGAGAAGACCGGCCAGACGGATTTCGAGCGACGCGTCCGCCATAGCCCGGACGAGCAGCAGCGACGGCGGCTGGTTCGCCGCTCGCATTTCATGACGATCATCGCCGCCTGGATCATCACCGTGCCCATTTCGGCGCTGCTTTCCGCCGCCCTCTACTGGGTTCTTTCGACACTTTTCATCTGAGGAAACATCGATGCGCGCCAATTTCCGCATGCAGCGGCTTTTCATCGAGGCGCCACTTTCGGCAGGCGCCGTTTACGAGGCATCGAAGGAGCAGTTCAACTATCTGGTCAATGTGCTGCGGTTCGAGGCGGGTGATGCGGTGCTGGTCTTCAACGGCCGCGATGGCGAATGGCGGGCGGAGCTTTCCTTTCCGACGCGGAAACGCCTTTTCCTGACAGCCATCGAACAGACCCGGCCGCAACCGGCGCCCTGCGATCTCCACTATCTGTTTGCGCCCTTGAAGGTTGGAAGGCTCGACTATCTTGTGCAAAAGGCCGTGGAAATGGGCGCTGGGCTGCTGCAGCCGGTGATGACCCAGCATGTCCAGGGCAGGATCGGCAATCTCGACCGCGTGCGAGCGAATGTCATCGAGGCGGCCGAACAATGCGGCGTGCTCGGCATCCCCGAAGTGACGGAGCCGCAGCGGCTGGAGGACCTGCTTGCCGACTGGCCGAAAGACCGGCGCATCATCTTCTGCGACGAAGGCGATGCCGGCCAGAATCCCCTACCGGTTCTGTCTTCAATCAAAGAGAGGAAACTGGCGCTGCTGATCGGCCCCGAGGGTGGATTTTCCGAGAGCGAACAGGATTTGCTGCGCAGCCTCGATTTCGTGACCGCCATCCCGCTTGGGCCGCGCATCCTGCGGGCGGATACGGCGGCCGTGGCGGCCATGGCGGTGATACAGGCGGCGATCGGCGATTGGCGCTGACGCGTGTGGCAATTTCGCGCCGGCAAGGTGTTGAAAATTTGATCCGGCCTTGAAACAATTTCACTTGCACCACACCTGAAAGCGGTTCAATCACCCTCCCGATGGCTGCCGTCCGGCAGTTGCGCCCGTTGATAAGAAGACGCCCATGGCCAGAGATACCACCGACCAGACGCCGGTCACCTCGCTTGCTGACCTGACCGAGTATCTGGCTCAGGGCAACAAGCCGAAGGACCGGTTCCGCATCGGCACCGAGCATGAGAAATTCGCCTTCTTCAAAGCCGACAACAGCCCGGTTCCCTATTTCGGCGAGGCCAGCATCTCGGCGCTTCTGAACGGCATGGCGCAAAAGAGCGGCTGGGAACCGATCATCGATGCCGGCAATATCATCGGCCTTGCCGAAAGCTCGGGAAAGGGCGCGATCTCGCTTGAGCCCGGCGGCCAGTTCGAACTGTCCGGGGCACCGCTGGAAACCCTGCACGAGACCTGCAGGGAATCCAACCGGCATCTGGCCGATCTGCGCGAGGTTGCCGAACCGCTCGGCATCCGTTTCCTCGGCATCGGCGGCAGTCCGAAATGGACGCTGGCGGAAACCCCGCGCATGCCGAAATCCCGCTACGACATCATGAGCCGCTACATGCCGAAGGTTGGCAGCCAGGGTCTCGACATGATGTACCGGACCTGCACGATCCAGGTGAATCTCGACTTCTCCTCCGAAGAGGACATGCGCCGCAAGATGCAGGTTTCGCTGAAACTGCAGCCGCTCTCGACCGCGCTCTTTGCAAGCTCGCCCTTTACCGACGGCAAGCCGAACGGCCTTCTTTCCTGGCGCGGCGACATCTGGCGCGACACCGACAACCAGCGTGCCGGCGTGCTGGCTTCCGTCTTCAATGCCGATTTCGGTTTCGAGGACTATGTCAAATGGGCGCTCGACGTGCCGATGTATTTCGTCGTGCGCGACGGCCATTACCATGACTGCACGCATGTGACCTTCCGCCAGTTCATGAACGGCGCCCTGAAAGGCGAAATCGCCGACTGGGAACCCAATATGGGCGACTGGACCAATCATCTGTCGACGCTGTTTCCCGATGTGCGGCTGAAGCGGTTCCTGGAAATGCGTGGCGCCGACGGCGGCCCGTGGCGGCGCATCTGTGCGCTGCCGGCCTTCTGGGTCGGCCTGCTCTATGACGACGCGGCACTGGACGCAGCCGAGGACCTGACCCGCTCCTGGACGCGCGAGGAGGTCCTTGCGATGCGCAATGCGGTGCCGGCCGAGGGACTTTCGGCCAGCCATAGGGGCGTGCCGCTGTTCGATCTCGCCCGTGAAGTGCTGTCGATTTCCCGCCTTGGGCTAAAGAACCGCAACCGGCTGAATGGCGACGAGGTCGACGAAAGCATCTTCCTGGCGCCGCTCGACGAAGTGCTGGCCAAGAAGGCGACGCTGGCCGAGGATCTCCTGTCTCTCTACAACGGCCGCTGGAACGGCTCGGTCGAGCCTGTCTTCACCGACTACCAATATTGACGCCCCCTGCACGTTCCGCAGATGTGACATCGCGCAGAAAGCGGTTTGCTCCCGGCTTTTCCCGGTTATAGTGCAACGACATGCGTCGTTCACCTGTAAAAGGGACTGGCGCCTGCAGGGAGGAAATGGGAGATGTTACCGCTTTTCGACATGATGATGCAGGCGCAGAACGGCAAGGCCATGGAGGTGATGGCCAAGCAGTTCGGCGTCGCGCAGGAACAAATGGCCAAGGCGACGGCTGCCCTGATGCCGGCCTTTTCCACGGCCCTGAAAAACAGCGCCGCCAATCCCTATGATTTCGGCTCTGTCCTCACCGCCCTGTCGAGCGGCAGCCATGTCCAGTATTTCGAGGACATGCAGAAGGCCTTTACGCCGCAGGGCATGGCCGATGGAAACGGCATTCTCGGCCAGCTTTTCGGCTCCAAGGAGATGTCGCGGGCGATCGCCGAGCAGGCCGCCCAGATGACCGGGATCGGCCAGGACATTTACAAGCAGATGCTGCCGGTGATGGCGAGCGCGATCATGGGCGGACTGTTCAAGCAGGCGTTCGGCCAGATGGGTGGCCGGATGGTGGGATCGACGGGAGGCATGCCGAACAGCTTTGCCAATACGCCGATGGAAGCAATGATGAAGCCATGGCTGGAAGCATCAGGGTTTGCCAGGAAGACCGAGCCAACTGCCAATCCGTTCGACAATGCCTTTACCCAGGGCATGCAGGGCTTTTTCGGCATAGGCAAGCCGGCTGAAAAGCAGCAGGCGGCACCCGACATGTTTGCCGCCAACCCTTTCGTCAAGGCATTCCAGGACATGATGAGCAGCGGCACCGCCTCCGGTGCTTCGTCCCAAGCCCAGCAGAAGGACCCGATGGCGGCTTTCAGCGAAATGTTCGGCACGATGTTCGACAGCGGACTGGAGGCGCAGAAGGACTACCAGAAGCGCATCGACGCGCTGTTCGAAACCTATCGGAAGAACACCACGGCCTGAGGATGCCGGGAAAGCTTATGCTGGCGGCCGAAAAGAAAAAGCCCGATGCCAGTCTTGGGGACCAGGCACCGGGCAAGCAGCAGGGCATATTGGCTCTAACCCTGCGGGGAACGGTAACGCACAGAGGCGGCTGCGCGTCCCTGTCGCGCGGCACGTCGTTGAACATGCGCAGCGCGACAAAACTTCAATTGCTGCCTTTCTCCGAACCGGCTGGGCCGGCGCGATAAAACAGCGGAGGCGCGCGTCAACCGGAGCGCGCGCTCCGGTAGTAATTGTTCGCCCGGTTGCGTGCCGCCTGCGTCAGGTGGGAACCGGGATTTTCGAGAAAGGGCGAGGTCAGCGCGTCCCGCACGTCTTCACGGCGAAGGCCGATGTCGAGCAGTTGATGATCATCGAGATCCTGCAGGCTGCCGATCGCGCTTCGGTTTCGCATAAGGCGCCAGACCGTTTTGAGCGCGCCCGCAAATCCCGTCTGACGGGCAGCGGCAGGCCGCATCCCGGCAAGCGTGATATCGAGGGTGCATTCGGTCGTGCGCATGATCCTGTTCCTTCGTAAACTGGCGGGCGGAGGGCCGCGGGCCGTTAAATTGCGTCAGGCGTTGTCCTGTCGGAATGGCCAGCCAAGGCGAGCCCCGTCTCCACGGGGAGGTCGGCGCAGGAACGGGTCGAGCCTTGGTCTGAATCGGTTTCGCAGATGCGGGGCCGGTCGGGTCGTCTGTGTTTTGCAAGTCCAAATTCGCAAATCCTTATTGATCAGTCCAACGAATGTTTCTAATGATATTCATCAAACTATCTTATAGGTTCCTCCCTCAAGGACTCTGGCTATGGCCGCACCGCTTGATATCGATCAATTGCAGACATTCGTCGCCATCGCCGATACGGGCAGCTTCACCAAGGCTGCCGATCGGGTGTTCAAGACCCAATCGGCGGTTTC
The DNA here is from genome assembly GCF_001426565.1 of Rhizobium sp. Root482. Taxonomy (GTDB): domain Bacteria; phylum Pseudomonadota; class Alphaproteobacteria; order Rhizobiales; family Rhizobiaceae; genus Pararhizobium. The sequence continues at coordinate 640,750 of NZ_LMFA01000012.1, forward strand.
GATGCAGATGCGCCGGCTGGAGGAGCGTATCGGCAAGCAGCTTTTCGCCAAGGACGGCCGCGGCAACCGGCTGACGAGCGAAGGCGACAGGCTCCTGAACTTCGCGCGGCGGATGATCCGGCTGAACAACGAGGCCGTCGCCTCCTTCGATGACAACCGGCTGGAAGGCACGTTGCGGATCGGCACGCCTGACGACTATGCCGATCGCTACATGCCGGAAATCATCGTGCGCTTTGCCAAAACCCATCCGAATGTCGAGCTTTACATCGTCTGCGAGCCCTCGGTGGATCTGGCCGACAAGATGGCCAAGGGCGATCTCGACATCGCACTGGTGACGCACAATCCGCGTGCCCGAGCATCCGACGTGGTGCGGACGGAGCCGCTTTGCTGGGTCAGTTCGATCAACCATCCGCTGCCGGAAAACGCACCGGTGCCGCTTGCCGTCGGCAGGCGCGATTGCCAGTGGCGGCAGGCGGCCTGTTCGGCGCTTGATGCCACCGGCCGCGAGTATCAGATTCTGTTCACCAGCTGGTCGTCGACGGTGGTCGCGGCGGCGGTGCTTGCCGGAATGGCGGTTTCCGTCCTGCCGGAATCGGCATTGCGGACGGGGATGAAGGTGCTGACCCAGGCGGACGGCTTTCCGGCACTGGCGCCGGTGCAGATCGGCATCATGAAGCGGCCGGGGCTTTCGCCCTCGCTGTCGAATGCCATCACCAATCACATCACCGCCTGCCTCGACAATATCACGCCGACCGCGGGCGCCGACGATCTCGATGGCGACATGAAGAATTTCCCGCGCTATCCACGGCTGCGGCAAAGCCACATGCTGCCCGGCTGGTAAACCTTGGCAATAAACGACAAAAAGGCCGGCCTCCCGAAGGAGGCGGCCTCTTTGCCTTCCCCAAATTGATACTCGGCCGAATATGAGGCCGTAACAGTTTGATGCAATATATTTAGGTCATAGTCCGTCCCGAAGGCCGGCATATATTTTATAGTCTAATTTAGGCCACGCCAAAAGACGGGCAGGTGCGCCATTTTTGGTTGCATCCCGGTTGCCAATAAAAAAGGCCGGGCGCCTTTACGAGCCCGGCCTCCATAAGATCAATTCCGACCTCTCCTATTCGGCCGCAAAGCTGACCGTGTCAGCCTCATAGCCGTGCTTTTCGCGAAGTGCCGCGCGGATGCCGGCTTCGTAATCGGCATGGACGAGCTTGAAATGGCCAAGCTGGCGCTCGACGATCTTGCCAGGCACGCCCCCCATCGTGGCTGCGATGTTCGAGCACAGCCGCGCCTTCTGCGCATCATCGAACAGGTTGAACAGGGCGCGCGGCTGGCTGTAGTCGTCATTGCCGTCGCGATGATTGAAGCGGGCCATGTCGCCGTCGATCCGAAGCGGCGGTTCCTGGGCTGCCGGCTGCTCGACCGGACCACCGAAGGAATTGGGCTCGTAATAGGCATCCGGATTGCCGGTGCGGATGCCGCCATAGGTGTTCATCTGGCCGTCGCGATGATAGTGATGAACCGGGCATTTCGGCTGGTTGACCGGGATATGCTCGTAATGCGTGCCGAGCCGGTGACGGTGCGCATCCGCATAGGAAAAGACGCGGGCCTGCAGCATCTTGTCAGGCGAGAAACCGATGCCGGGAACGATGTTCGACGGAGAGAAGGCCGCCGTCTCGATTTCGGCAAAGTAGTTTTCCGGATTGCGGTTGAGCTCCAGCACGCCGATCTCGATCGGCGGATATTCACCGTGCGGCCAGACCTTGGTGAGATCGAAGGGATTGTAGGCGGTGGTCTCGGCTTCCATTTCCGGCATGATCTGCACCTGGACGGTCCAGCGCGGATAATTGCCTTCCTCGATCGCGCCATAGAGCGCTTCCTGGTAGCTCTCGCGGGTCCTGCCGATGACCTGCTCGGCCTCTTCATTGGTATAGAATTTATGACCGTGCTGGGTCTTGAAGTGGAACTTGACCCAGTAGCGCTCGCCGGCATCGTTCCAGAACGAAAAAGTGTGCGAACCATAGCCGTTCATGTGGAGCGGCGTCGTCGGACAGCCACGGTCGGACATCAGGATGGTGATCTGGTGCAGGCTCTCAGGCGACAGCGACCAGAAGTCCCACATGGCAGTGGCCGAGCGCAGATTGGTCTTCGGGTGGCGCTTCTGCGTGTGGATGAAATCGGGGAATTTGTAGGGGTCGCGCACGAAGAAGACCGGCGTATTGTTGCCAACGAGATCCCAATTGCCTTCCTCGGTATAGAATTTCAGCGCAAAGCCGCGCACGTCGCGCTCGGCGTCGGCCGCGCCCTGCTCACCGGCGACGGTGGAGAAGCGGGCAAGCATCGGCGTTTCGGCGCCCGGCTGCAGAGCCTTGGCCTTGGTATACTTGGAGATATCGCCGGTAATCTTCAGCGTGCCATGGGCACCCCAGCCCTTGGCATGAACGGCGCGCTCGGGAATACGCTCGCGGTTCTGATGGGCCAGCTTCTCAAGCAACTGGTAGTCCTGCAGCATCACCCCGCCGCGCGGGCCGGCCGTCAGGGTGTTCTGGTTGTCGGGCAGGGGCGCGCCGGCCGTGGTGGTGATAATCGGGCGATCAGACATGAAATCTCCTCTTTCCTGTTTGCAAGCGGCCGATACGACCCATGAGGCGATCGGCCTGGCGCGATGGCGGATCACGGAGGGTTCTTCCCGTTTTCCTGCGCCAAAATGCTTCAACAAGGCTCTTGTCTCATTCCCCTTCGATAATTCCCAATTGTATTTGTTTTTATCTTTGATAAGATTTTCCTATCATGCTGACGATCCGACAAATGCGCTATTTCGACGCCCTGGCCACGGCTAGGCATTTCGGCCGCGCCGCCGAAATGGTCAGTATCAGCCAGCCTGCCCTTTCCGCGCAAATCGCCGAGATGGAGCGCCATTTCCAGGCGAGGCTGGTCGAGCGCAACCGCAACGGCGCGCTGCTGACGCCGTCGGGCGAAGCCCTGCTGCCGGATATCCGCGCCATTCTTCAATCCATCGATGCGCTGGAGGAGCGCGCCCGCCGCGTCAGCGGCGTTCTCGAGGGACGGCTTCGGCTCGGCATCATTCCGACCGTCGCGCCCTATCTGGTGCCAAGGCTGATTCCGATGCTGCGCCAGCGCTATCAGAAGCTGGACGTGGAACTGCGGGAATTAATGACCCCGGCCTGCATCGACGACGTCAAGCACGGGCGGCTGGACTGCGCCATTACCGCCTTGCCCCAGAACGATGAAAGCCTGCGGTCGCTGCATCTCTTCGAGGACCGCTTCCTGATCGCCAGCGCCGCCGATGAAAACACGGTGCTGGTCTCGCCGATGGCCGAGGCTCAGGTCGACATGGACCGGCTGCTGCTCCTGGAGGAAGGTCATTGCATGCGCGACCAGGCGCTGGCCGTCTGCGGCACCAGCGCCGGCCGCAGGGTCGCCAATTACGGCGCGACATCGATGGCAACCCTGTTGCAGATGGTCAGCCATGGCATGGGCATCACACTGATTCCGCAGATCGCGGTCAAGGATGAGCACACCCGCAACCGCATGCGCATCGTGCCCTTCACCGAGCCCCAGCCCTCTCGCCAGATCGGCCTGATCTGGCGCAACCGAAGCGGCCGTGACAACGACCATACGGCCCTGGCGGCGGTGATTTCGGACGCCGCGGCACCCTTGCTGGCGGAATAGGAAAAGGCCGCGTCGCCAAGGCCTTCACCACCATCTGCCGGGACACGCATCAATTCAGCAAGATGAGCCGACGCAGCCTCAAGCCAGCTTTTCCCTCAGGAAGGTCACCGTGCGCTCCCAGGCGAGGTCAGCGGCCTTCTTGTCATAGCGGGCAGCCGAGGTGTCGTTGTTGAAGGCATGGTTGACACCGTCATAGACATGGATGGTGGCATCCTTGCCATTGTCGCTCAGCGCCTTCTTGTAGGCTTCGATGCCGGCATTGATGCGCTCGTCGAGACCGGCATAGTGCAGGAGCAGCGCCGCCTTTATCCTGGGCACCTCCTCGGCCGGCACCTGCGCGCCGTAATAGGCGACGCCGGCCTTGAGGTGGGGCGAAGCGACGGCGAGCTTGTTGACCATGCCGCCGCCCCAGCAGAAGCCGATGGCGCCGACCTTGCCGGTCGTTGCGTCATGGCCGCCAAGGAAGGCGACCGTCGCCACCGCATTGTCGACCGTCTGCTTGCCATCGAGGGCGCCGATCATTTCGCGCGCCTTGTCCTCGTCGGCCGGGGTGCCGCCGGAAGGCGAGAGAAAATCCGGTGCCAGTGCCACGAAACCCTCGAGCGCCATGCGGCGAGCGACATCGCGGATATGCGGATTGAGGCCCCGGTTCTCATGAATGACGATGACGGCCGGCAACTTGCCCGTGGCATCGGCGGGGCGGACGAGATAGCCCTTCATTTCGCCGCCGGCGCCCGGATAGGTGATGTCCTCCGCCTTCACGCGGGTATCGGTCTCGGCGATGATCTCGGCCTGGGCGCTGTTGGCGGCGAGCAGCGGCGCGATCGCGGCGGCACTGGCGGCCGATCCCGTGAGAACCGTCAGCTTCTGCATGAAGCCGCGTCTATCGAGCGTCAGGTGGGTGTATTCATCATAGGCGTTGATCATCGCCTGGGTGATTTCCGGCTTGTCCATGATATCCTCCTCTGATCCAGATCTGTCCGGCTACCGAACCATGGCGCTTGGCTGTGTCCGGTCTCCGCTCCGCTTCATGCGGAGAAGGCGCGAGGAAAAGATGCCGCATGGCGGGCAGAAGGCAACGGCAAGCGCCGGTGTTGACGCAATCGTGATCCGACGCCGCAGATTTCTGGAGACTTTATCTATTGCATGTACCAGCCGTGGCTGACGACCAGCGACTGGCCGGTCAGGGCGTTGGTCTCGAAGCCGGCAAACAGGAGCGCCACCTCCGCCACGTCCTCTACCGTCGTGAACTCGGTATCGACCGTGCCCGACAGCATCATCTTGCGCACGACTTCCTCCTCGGAAATGCCGAGCGCCTTCGCCTGTTCCGGGATCTGCTTTTCCACCAGCGGCGTCTTGACGAAGCCCGGGCAGATGACATTGGCGCGCACCCCGTGCGGCCCGCCCTCCTTGGCGACGACGCGGGCAAGGCCGAGCAGGCCGTGCTTGGCGGTGACATAGGCCGATTTGAGCGGCGAAGCCTCATGCGAATGGACGGACCCCATATAGATGATGGCGCCGCCTTTCTGGGCCTTCATATGCGGCATGCAGGCCTTGGTCGTCAGGAACGCCCCGTCGAGATGGATCGACAGCATCTTCTTCCAGTCGGCAAAGGGAAAATCCTCGATCCTGTGGACGATCTGGATGCCGGCATTGGAGACCATCACATCCACCCTGCCCCATTTGCCGACGACCGCCGCAACGCCGGCATTGACCGCCTCCTCGGACGTCACGTCCATGGCAAGGCCTATCGCTTCTCCCGGTCCCTTCGCCGTCAGTTCGGCGGCGGTGGCCTCGGCCGCGTCGAGCCTCAGGTCGGCGATCGCCACAAAGGCGCCTTCCGCCACATAGCGCCTGGCGATCGCCAGGCCGATGCCGCTTGCCGAGCCGGTGACGATGCAGACCTTGCCCTTGAGTTTCATGAGGCTCACTCCCTATTGGGCCGCCGACCATGGGGCGTCAGCAGCCGGAAAGACCGGAATTTTCACGTGGCGCCCGCGACAGCGGCGAGGGCTTCACTAGGCGGCGATATGGACGGCGAACAGGACCCACAGCACCAGGTTGAAGACAAATCCCAGGCTGAAAAGGCGCTGGCGTACCATCAAGCGGTTCGAGGTGACGTGGACAAGGGCATGCAGATAGCGGCTGGCGACGAACAGCCAGGCGACGACCAATACGACATGGCTCACACCGTTGGTAAGATAAAGGAGAATGGAAACGAGAAAGAACAGCACCGGCAGTTCGAACTGGTTGATCAGGCTGCGGGCGACCGTGGCGCTCGGGGCGGGCTCAATCGTCGGTATCCTGTAATCCTGCGCCTTTGCAGTGCCGGCACGCACGGCGCCGAACCGGCGTCTCATCATCAGGAAATAGATGCCGTGGACGAGAGCGACCTGCGCGATGACCGGCCAGAAAATTGCAGTCGATTGCGGCATGTCGGCTCCGTTTCGATTCTTCGAATAATCTATAGCAACGGAAATCCGGAACAACCAAGGAGATCGGCTCCGCTTGATACCGTTTTTGCAAAATGGAGGATGATGGGTGATGCAAATTCGAGGGCGAAAGCAGCAGCGCCGTGCCAGCCGGCGCATCCGGGCGAATGGGCGCCCCGGGCTGTAGCAGGACACAGCCCCGTCCTTGATTTGGAGACGATGTCATGTGGGTCAAACCGCTTAACATCACTCTTACGATACGAAAAACCCGCACGAGCTGGACAATCGCCGTGCGGGTCACATTCGAAAAGTAAGTGAAACGGTGGCCGGAGTTACAGCTTCGGCCACCACTCCAATATATGCATTTCTTCACCCACTGACAAGTTTCCTACGAAGCGCCTGGATAGTTCGGGCTTTCGCGGGTGATCGTCACGTCATGGGCGTGGCTTTCGCGCAGGCCCGCTCCGGAGATGCGCACGAAGGTTGCGCGCTCCTGGAAATCCTTGATCGTCGCGCCGCCGACGTAGCCCATCGAGGCCTTGAGGCCGCCGGCCAGCTGGTGAAGCACACCGGAGACCGGCCCCTTGTAGGGCACCTGCCCCTCGATCCCTTCCGGCACCAGCTTCAGCGTGTCGCGCACTTCCGCCTGGAAATAGCGGTCGGCCGAGCCGCGCGCCATGGCGCCGACCGAACCCATGCCGCGATAGGCCTTGAACGAGCGCCCCTGATAGAGGAAGACCTCGCCCGGGCTCTCGTCGGTGCCGGCCAGCAGCGAGCCGATCATGCAGGCGGAGGCGCCGGCGGCGATCGCCTTGGCCAGGTCGCCGGAGAATTTTATGCCGCCATCGGCGATGACAGGGATATTGGCGGCCTGTGCCGCCTCGACAGCCGACATGATGGCCGCAAGCTGCGGCACGCCGACGCCTGCGACGATACGGGTGGTGCAGATCGACCCCGGGCCGATACCGACCTTGACGGCGTCGGCGCCGGCATCGATCAGCGCCTTGGTGCCGTCGCCGGTGGCGACATTGCCGGCCATGACGCGGACGGAATTCGACATGGTCTTGACCTTGGTCACGGCATCGAGAACGCGCTGCGAATGGCCGTGGGCGGTATCGACGACGATCAGATCGACGCCCGCCTCGATCAGCCGCTCGGCCCGTTCTATGCCGTCATCGCCGACGCTGATGGCGGCAGCGGCGCGAAGGCGCCCCTGCGCATCCTTGGAGGCATTGGGGTTGAGCTGCGACTTCTCGATGTCCTTGACGGTGATCAGCCCGACGCAGCGCCCGTCGCTGTCGGTCACCAGCAGTTTCTCGATGCGATGCGAATGGAGAAGGCGCTTGGCCTCCTGCTGATCGACATTTTCCGTGACCGTGATCAGATTGTCGCGCGTCATCAGTTCGTAGATCTTCTGGCTGGGATCGGAGGCGAAGCGCACATCGCGGTTGGTGAGAATGCCGACAAGCCGGCCCGGCACCGCGCCACCGGCATTCTCGACCACCGGAATGCCGGAGATGCTGTACATCTTCATCAGCGCCAGCGCGTCTGCCAGCGTCGCATCGGGGCCGATCGTCACCGGATTGACGACCATGCCGCTTTCGAATTTCTTCACCTGCCGCACCTGCTCGGCCTGCTCCGCCGGGCTCAGATTGCGATGGATGACGCCAATGCCGCCGGCCTGCGCCATGGCGATCGCCAGGCGTCCCTCGGTGACCGTATCCATGGCGGAGGAAAGGATCGGCAGGTTGAGATCGATATCCTGGGCAATGCGGGTGGCGATATTGGTCTGCCCCGGCATGACCTCGGAATGACCCGGTTGAAGGAGGACGTCGTCGAAGGTCAGAGCCTCCAGACCGGTTGCCGTTTCGATGATGCGAGCCATGGCCAATCCCTTCAATAGATGAAACGCCCGCGGCAGTCCTTGGAACGGTCCGGCGGGAGACTTGCAAGAATTTCTTGGAAGTTGGCGAGGGCTGGTAACACGGATATGACCGCATGGAAATAGCAAATGGCCGGCGATCTCGCGGGCTTCGCGAGATTCTTGCCGCACTGCGGCATCGCGCCCACGGTCAGCGGATCATGTCCGGATTTTTCGGCCGGACAACAGCTCAACGGGCGCGCCGCTCGCTGTATCCTATTCCGGCCGCTCGCAAACCGCCGACAGCTTGTTGCCATCGGGATCGCGGACATAGGCTGCGTAGAAATGGGCGTGGAACGGCCGCAAACCCGGCGCTCCCTCGTCGCTACCGCCATGTGCCAGCGCCGCCGCGTGGAAGGCATCGACCTCGGCCCGGTTTTCGGCGGCAAGCGCGACCATCGACCCATTGCCGATCGTCGCGACACGGCCGTCATGCGGCGTGACGACCCACAGCCGGCAGCGGCTGTCGTTTTCCGCGCCATAGCCGATCTCGACATCATCCTGCCTGCGGCGGACAAGCCCGAGCGGCGCCAGCGCGGCATCGTAGAAAATCCGGGCCCGGGCAAGATCGTTACTGCCAAGCGTTACATAGAGAAGCACGATCAATCCGCCTCGGCCGTATCGCGTTCATCGATCACATCACGCTCGTCGAGTTCGGCTTCCCGATCATAAAGCGACCGGGCTCCGGGCTTGCGGCCCTTGAAGCCCTTGGCAAGCAGGAACATTTCGACCGATTCGGCCCGCGAGGCCGCCGGCTTCACATGGATGACCTGCTTGAAATTCTGCTTGAGGAGCGTCAGCAGCTCGCGCTCGGCGCCACCCTGGAATGTCTTGGCAAGGAAATGGCCGCCTTCGGCAAGCACGTCGATGGCGAAATAGGCAGCAACCTCGCACAGATGCATGGTGCGGATATGATCCGTCTGGCGGTGGCCGGTCGTGGGCGCGGCCATGTCGGACAAGACCAGATCCGGGGCGCCGCCAAGCGCCGTCATCAGCTTTTCCGGCGCCGACGGATCGAGGAAATCCAGCTTCAGGATATGGACGCCGGCCAGGGGATCGAGATCGAGAAAGTCGATCGCCACCACCCGTGGATCGCCATCGGTCGAATTCGTCACCTTGGCGGCGATCTGCGACCAGCTGCCGGGTGCGGCGCCAAGATCGATGATGCGACGGGCGCCGGAGAGGATCTTGTGCTTCTCGTCGATCTCGAGAAGCTTGAAGGCCGCGCGGGCACGGTAGCCCTCGAGCTGGGCACGCTGCACATAGGGATCGTTGATATGCCGCTCGATCCAGCGCCGCGACGAGGCCTTCAGCTTGCCCTTCTTGACCTTCTGGCCGAGCTTGCGCCCGGTGCGGTTTCCGCCGATCGGAGGTTTGGTCATGGCATTTGTCCTTCGTGGGAGGCGCGCGGATGCCGGCGGGCGCGACCGCGCCGCCAGACGCCGTCATCGGCCATCATGTCGGTGAGCAGGCCCTCGCGCAGGCCGCGATCGGCAACGCGCATGCGCTGCGACGGCCAGCGGCGGCGGATGGCCTCGAGAATGGCACAGCCGGCCAGCACCAGATCGGCGCGGTCCGGACCGATGCAGGGATTGGCGGCGCGCGCGGTAAAATCCCAGGACAGGAGGCGCGCCTGCATGGCCGAGACCTCGTCGTCGGAAAGCCAGAGCCCATCGACCTTGCGCCGGTCATAGCGCGGCAGGTCGAGATGCACGCCGGCAAGCGTGGTCACCGTTCCCGAGGTGCCGATCAGGTGAAAATCATCGTGATCGCCCAGACCGTGGACCTGCGGGCAGTCGAATTTCGCCAGCATACCCTCAACCTCGACGACCATCGTCTCGAAACTCTGAGGTGTAACATGCTCGCCGCCATGCCGCTCCGAGAGGGTCACCACGCCGACGGGCAGCGACGTCCAATGGGTGATGTGATTGGCAAGCCGGCTGGAGCGGTTTTCGCCGATCCGGATGACGGCGATTTCGGAGGATCCGCCGCCGATATCGAAGAGCACTACCGATTTCGTGTCGCGACCGACCAGCGACGAACAGCCCGACACGGCAAGGCGCGCCTCGGTCTCGCGGCTGATGATCTCCAGTTCGAGCCCGGTTTCGGACAGGACGCGCTCCAGAAATGCTTCGCCGTTTTCAGCAGCACGGGTCGCCTCGGTGGCAATCAGCCGGGTCTTGCGGATATCGCGGGTCTTCAGCTTCGCGGCACAGACCTTCAAGGCCTCGACCGACCTGTCCATCGCCTCGGCCGACAGCCGGCCGGAGGCGCCGAGCCCCTCGCCCAGCCGCACGATGCGCGAAAAGGCATCGACGACGCGAAACTGGCCGGGGCGGGTCGGCTGGGCAACCAGAAGCCGGCAATTGTTGGTGCCGAGATCGAGCGCTGCATAGAGCGGCGCCTGCGGCTCGAAGCCGTGCGAGGCACCATGTCCACTGCCACGCCGGTCGTCATGGGCAGGATTGCGGCCCGGCCGCTCACTCCATCGTGTATCTGGCCACCGAGTATCTGGCGACCGCGTATCGGGCGACCGGTTATCAGGCGAGGTTGGCTGTGGTTTTGCCACGAGATCGGCAGAGGGGCGCGGCTTGCCGCTCACGGCCAGCGGACGCCCCTGCAGGCCGCGGCGCTGCCGCTGCTTCCTGCTGCGTTTCTGGCCGGAGCCATCGAGATTTGGGGAAACGGCCTGCGGCTTGGTACCGGCAGTCTCGCCTGGCCGTTCTGACGCAGTAGCCACCGGCGCCTGGCCCGATCGTGCCCGGCGCCGACGCTTGCGTTTGCGGACCGGTTCGCCGGTCGGGTCTTTCAGTTCGGGACGCCCTGCTTCTCCGCCATTGGCGGAGGAACTGGCATTCGCAGAGACGATGCGCGACGGTTTTGCCCGCCTGCGCTTGCCCTTGCCGGAACGGGACGGTGACTGTCCTTCCCTGCGGTCTGCTGCCGACGCCCCGGAAACGGACGGCTCTTCGCCGCTGTCGGGGTCTCTCACGTGTCTGTCCATTGCGCCGCGCGGAACAATCGCCGCTCGAGGCGCTCTCTTGATTTTCGTTGGGCAGACTTTACCAGCGCCGCCCCGTTTCGCCAAATTCTTTTTGCGGGCGGTCACGGCCGGCAAACACAAGGCCATGGGAAGGGTGCCGTCGGATCGCGGCGACAAACCACGCCCTGCCTCCATGGCCGCGCCTGAGCCGCCTGCCAATACGGAAATTACCCGACCAGATGCATTTTTTGCCAAAATCTATTTGCATCCGCCAATCTTTTGTTTATAAGCCCGGCTCACCGGCTGGGCATTGCCCTCGCAGCTTGGGGAATAGGTTAACGGTAGACCCACGGACTCTGACTCCGTTAGTCCTGGTTCGAATCCAGGTTCCCCAGCCAAGCGAAATTCAGGCCCCCCAATGGGCCCTTTCAGCAAAAGCGCATCACCGTTAAAAGACCTAGATTATGATGGCTTAATCGTCAATTTTAGACTCTTTCCGTTGCAGCATGATTCTCCCATACTGCTTTCGATCGCATAATTGCTGGCTGGGGATCCCGCTCTGTGTGCGGCGCTTCATGCCCAAAGCGGGCAGGACAACTCGAATTCCCCAAAGCATTCCAGACGTGCCATGTTCCTCACTCTCCCGCTTTGCCCTCGTCTATTGCGAAAAATGCCACGACGCCGACTATGCCAATAAAGGCGATGAGCATGAGCGAGTAACTTACGCCAATGCCAACCATGGCAACCGCGAACGCAAAAGGCGCTGTCGCGGACACGATCAGCCTTGCCGCCATCACCTTGCCCTGAAGACGCCCGTATCCTTCGCTTCCGAACAGCGATAGCGGCAGTGTCCCCGATACGATGCTGAAGAGGCCGTTACCACATCCGAAAAGAACGGCGAACGCCATCGCTCCGAGCATGGATGGCGCAGTGACCGTCAAGAGGGCAACGGCAAGGGCCATCAGGGACGCCGAGATCGCGGCCAGCGTCAGCGGTCGGATGTCACGTCCGAGGAGCATGTTGATCAGGCGGCTACCGACCTGCGCGGGGCCGAAGAGTGTGCCGACCAACGCTGCTGCGGCCCCGAGACCCAGACTGGATAATAGCGGCACCATGTGGACGAGAACGGCCGATCCCACGAGGGCTTGTAACGAGAAGCCGACCACCATGAAGACGAATCCGGATCGCCGCCGCTCCGGCGGGAGGGATCCGGCGGCTCCGCTGGTTTCCCCAGTTCCTTCTCGCCGCCGCACCTTTCCGCCCGAAAAGGCGAACCGGACATGGATCGGCAGGCAGACGAGCGCGTTCAGCCCGGCGAACACGAGATAGACCTGCTGCCACGACATAAGGGCATGGAGCGCGGAGGTGGCTGGCCAGAAGATCGTCGAGGCGAAGCCGGCGATCAGGGTGAGGTATGTTATGCTTTTCTGGGCGACGTTCGGCGCGATTTGGACGAGGAGCGCGAAGGCAGCGCCGTACTGGACGAAGTTCGCCGCCACCTCGACGACGATCAGAGCCGCCACGAATGTCGGGCGATTAGGCGACAGGGCGCAGGCGACCAGTGCCAGTGCCGACACCAGCGATCCGCCCGTCATGACGCGCCCCGCACCGAACCGGTCGATCCATCTGCCGAGCGACGGCGAAACAAGACCGCCGATCAAGAGCGCCACTGACAGCGCGCCGAACATCCACTCGACCGACAGGCCGAAATCCCGCGCCATGTCCGGCGCAAGGATCGAGAACGAGTAGTAGAGGGTGCCGTATCCAATGATCTGCGTAACACCGAGACCAAGGATGGCTCCGATTGGCAACCGGTCGTCGCTCATATGGATTTCAGAGCCGTCCGCTTCTCGAGTTCGGGTGCGCGCTCCTTGCGCTCACTGTAGCGGTCGGTCAGGTAAACCGAGGCGCCCCGGGTGAGCAGGGTGAATTTCACCAGTTCCTCGCAGACGTCCACCACGCGGTCGTAGTACGAAGACGGCTTCATCCGCCCGTCGCCATCGAACTGCTCATAGGCCCTGGCGACTGACGACTGGTTCGGAATCGTGATCATCCGCATCCACCGGCCGAGTATCCGGAGTTGGTTCACGGCGTTGAACGACTGGCTGCCGCCGGATACTTCCATGACCGCCAAGGTCTTCCCCTGCGTCGGCCGCACCGATCCGATCGAGAGCGGAATCCAGTCGATCTGGGACTTCATGATCCCGGTCATCGCGCCGTGGCGCTCAGGACTTATCCAGACCTGGCCTTCCGACCAGGCAGACAGCTCTCGTAGCTCCTGCACCTTGGGATGGTCGACGGGTGACCCGTCGGGCAATGGCAATCCTCGCGGATCGAAGACACGGACCTCGCATCCGAAATGTTCGAGAAGGCGACGGGATTCGTGCGCGAGAAGGCGGCTGTAGGAAACCTCCCTGAGCGATCCGTACAGGATCAGTATGCGCGGCCTGTGCATCGAGATCGGCGGACGGAGCGCTTCGAGATCGGGCATGCGAAGATGTGCGGCAACGGCTGCGGGCATATCAGGCAAGGCGCTTTCCCTCCGCATCGATGACCTGCTCGCCGTCTTCTTTCGCGAACGGCCCCTTGTGCGTGTCGGGGAGGATATCGAGGACAAGTTCCGACGGCCTGCTGAGCCGCGTCCCCATCGGAGAGACGACGAGCGGACGGTTGATGAGGATCGGGTCCTTCAACATCGCGTCGATGAGTTGATCGTCGGTGAGGGCCGGATCGTCCAGCCCGAGTTCGGCGAAAGGCGTCCCTTTCTCCCGGATCACCTGACGGACGGTCAAACCAGCGTCGGCGATCAACTTGACCAGTTCGGCGCGCGAAGGCGGCGTCTTGAGATATTCGATGACAACCGGCTCGATCCCGGCGTTGCGGATCAGTTCCAGTGTGTTGCGGGAGGTCCCGCATGCGGGGTTGTGATAGATCGTGACGTCCATGGTCATGGGGCGGTTTCCTTCTCCGTGAGGATGTGAGTATTGCGGGCGTCCATCAGCAACCACCCCGCCAGCATCATCGCCAGCAATGCACCTACGACTTCGGCGACGACAAAACCCGGCACATCGATCGGGCGGATGCCTGAAAAAGTGTGGGTCAACGATCGGGCGATGGCGACGGCGGGATTTGCAAACGACGTGGAAGCGGTGAACCAATAAGCCGCGGTGATATAGAGGCCGACCAACCCTGCCACGGCATCTGCGCGGAACCGCAACGCCGCGAGGATGACGAAGACCAGGCCGAAAGTCGCAGTGACTTCCGCGAACCATTGCGGACCGCCGGTGCGCGGTGTTTCCGAAACCTGCAGCAGCGGCAGTTCGAACATGGCATGTGCGAGCATCGTGCCGCAGATGCCGCCGACGACCTGTGCGGCGATATAGGCCGGAAAGCTGGAGGCCGATAGCTTGCGGCGAAGCGCGAAGACCAGTGAAACGACCGGATTGAAATGAGCGCCAGAAATCGGGCCCAGAATGGTGATCAAAACGACCAGGATTGCCCCGGTTGCCAACGTATTGCCCAGCAACGCCAGCGCCGTATCATTCGTCAGCCTGTCGGCCATAGTGCCTGATCCGACCACGGTCGCGACCAGCAACAATGTGCCCAACGCTTCAGCGACCAGCCGTCGGGGTAGCGGAAATTCGGCACTCATTCCGGCAGCCTCCGCGCCATCAAGATGGCGGAGGCAGGACACAGGCTTGCCGCCTGCCGCGTCGCCAGAATGGCCACCGGCGCTTCATCGTGGGCGATCGGGTAGAAACCGAGCTTCGCAAAGAACGGAGCGGCGGTTTCCGTCAACAGACAAGCGGCAAGATCGAGGTTCATGCTAAGCCAATCTCCGCGGAGTTGAACCTTCCAGTGTGCAGCAGGCGGCAACCTCTACTGCCGGCGCGCAAATCTCGGGATGGCCGGAGCAGCAGTCTTCCATCAGAAAGCGTACAAGGCCGCCGAGCGCATCGTAATTGGCGGTGTAGATGATCGAGCGCGATTCCCGTTGCTGAGCTATGAGGCCGGCGCGGTCCAGTTCCTTCAGATGAAAAGATATGTTGGATGGTGATACGCCGAGCTTTTCCGCAATCGAGCCTGCCGCCATGCCATCGGTTCCGGCCACAACGAGCATGCGGACGATCTGAAGACGGGTTTCCTGGGAGAGCGCTCCGAATGACGCGAGGGCTTGACGTTGGTCCATTATTCAATAATCCTTGAAATGTTGAAACAAGGATTACCTCAAATGAATGCGATCGACAAGTCCATGTCTTCAGATATTAGCCTTGGTCTGCTGCTAGAGGCTCTGGCGGCATCTCCCCACCTGCCCCTTGTGTTCCACTACGATGGGCGATCGGTGAAACCGGGTTACCATGTGACCGAAGTCAAGGCCGGGCAGTTCTCGGCGCTGGACTGCGGCGCGAACCCGGAAGCCTGGCCGGAGATTTTCGTGCAACTCTGGGACGTCGAGGAAGAAGGCCGCACGCACATGCCAGCGAGCAAGTTTGCAGCCATCATCAAGAAAGTGACCGAGCACGTTCGGCTCGATGGATCCGCCAAGCTCACCTTCGAGGTCAGCGACGGCATCCGGCCGATGCAGCTTTATTGCGCGTCGTCACCTTCGATCAGGGACGGCACGATCCATGTCGAACTGCTCGCGCGTGCCGCGAGTTGCAAGCCACGTGATCGATGGCTGGCAGAGCAAGCTCATACGGCGGCTTGTTGTGCGCCGACGACGGCAAGCTGCTGCGGATAGTTTGCCTATGTCCAGTTCGGGCAAGAGCGGAAATTATTACCGCTCAACCCCGCTTGTTGATTGAGGCCCAAAGCCAGGCACGAAGAGGGCATCCAGTCATGCCGGGTCCCGTTTTGGCGTCATTGGCGATCCGATGCTCAGAGGGCTTGAAACCGGAGATCATCGATGGCCGGCAAAGGTCGTCAACGTCATCACCATCCGCCACAGTCGGGGGCAGCTAAATTGCTGCGGCCTCGATCCGGTCCGTATGGCGCCTGCCCTTTCATGCTCAGAGATTCGCTGCGGCGATCGCCTCGTTGTGTTTCGCCAGTGCCTGCTGGGCGGCGGCGGCAACGTCGGCGTTTCGCTCGCCTCCCGCGACCTGCACCGTCGGGAAGGCGGGCTTGATGCCGGCGTCGTGGAACGCCCTGTTGATCATCATCAGCGCGCGCCGCTTGAGGGTGAATTGCTCGCCGGGGATGGTGGTGAACTTCATGCGTAGAATCAGGCCTGAATCCCCCATGCTGTCGATGCCCTGCATCTTCAGCGGCTGGATGGTTATCGGCGCGAGTTCCGGATCGACCAGCAGTTCCTGTCCGATTTTCTTGATGATCTTGCGCGCCTTGTCCACGTCTGTGTCGTAGCCGACGGTAATTGTCAGCTTCTCGACGACCCAGTCCCGGCTGAGGTTCTGGACGGCGCCGAGCTCACTGAACGGCACGATGTAGACCGCTCCGCGATGATGGCGCAGCTTCACGGATCGCAGGCTGAACGATTCGACCGTTCCCTTGTAGCTGCCGCTCGATACGTACTCGCCGACCCGGAAGGCATCGTCGAGCAGGTAGAACATGCCGCTGATAATATCCTTCACCACGGTCTGTGCGCCGAAGCCGATCGCAACCCCGACAACCCCTGCCCCGGCAATCAACGGTGCGATCTCGATGCCCATCGCCGACAGGGCCATCATGATGGCGACCGCGACGAACAGGATCATCAGCACGTTTTTCAGGATGGGCAGCAGGGTGCGGATGCGCGCGCGCCGGCGTTCGCGGTCGCTTCCGGCCTCGTGGGCCAGTTCCGTCTCGACCAGCTTGCTGTCGATGAGTACCTTGACGACATTCCAGATCAGGTCGATCACCAAGAGGATGATGCCTGCGCTCAATGCCCCGCGCATCAACCGAAGCGGCACCGAATCCTGACTGGTAATGCCTCTCAGATTTATGTCGAGCACATTGGCCACCAGAACGATGGCTCCGACGATAAGCGCGGCCCGGATGCCCCGCTCGATCATGACGGACGCGACGCTTGGTCGGGTCTGAACGACGGCGACGACTTCGGAACCGCTGCCGGTTTCAGCCACGGGGGCATCACTGTCATCGACAATATCGACAATATCGACAGGCGCGTCATCCTCTGCGGCCTCGCTGACAACTATGTTTGTCTTGAGCAGGTTGTCGACGGACGCCCGTGTCAGGGCGATTGCACCCGGCAGTGCGGCTGCAACGACGGCGATCCAGAATGGCTTCATCATTCCGGCCACCCAGAGGAGCCACAGAGAGACGGAATAGACTGTCCAGAGCCATGTGCGGGTGCGAACACCGATGCGGGTGAAGCGCCCCGTCGGCTCCACCGCGTAGGAAGGCACCGGCGTGTTCCACGCGGCCTCGAGGCCGAGAATGAGAAGAATGAGCCCAAGCGCGTAGGCCGCGACCTGACGGCAATTGTCCGAAAAGCCGAGCGTGGCCATCAGGTGGACGGTCACGACGCCGAAGGCGTACCAGCCGACGATGTATCCGAGCCGCTTCGCCCAATGCGCGGCCGCCTCATCGCCGACCGGAACGACCCGGAAGCGCACGGTGTTTCCCGGGCCAACCGATCCGGATGGCGCAAGCAGGAAGTCGAACGTGACGCGCGCAAGCCGGAAGATGACCACGGCGAAGAGGTAGACGACGACGGTTTCGCGAACCAATGGCGGCCATTCGAAGACGAGGAAGAGGCCGATGCTTCCCAAGGCGAAGGCCAGGACGTAGCAGGTCGCCCAGAGCAGCCTGACGGAGATCGCAACGAGCTTGTCGCGTGGGGTCATGACCTGAAGCGAGGCGATCCAGGCGCGCCAGCCGCGGCTGGCCCACCAGAACAACCATTGCGCCGCCAATCCGGCCGCCACGAAGGCGAGCACGAAGAAAATGGGGCGTGCACTTCCACTGATGTCCAGCTCGGCTTGCAGCACGGCGGCGGCCTTTGCTGCTTCGGCCGGAAACTCCCGAAGTCCGTCGAGAAGTCGCGCCGCTTGCGCACGGAATGTCGTGGCGAACCCGGCATAGGAAGCCGGTTCATCGACGGAGACCGATGGATTGGGCGCAGCCGCGGGCTTCACGCTCAGAAGCCATGCCTTCACCTGCGGGTCCGCGGCCAGATCGAGGAATTGCTGGACTTTCTCCGCCTGGGCGGGTTCCGGAGGGGCGGCCTGGGCGAATGCCGATTGCTGGGTAGCATTTATTCCGAGGACAAGGAAAAAGGCGAAGATTGCCATGCGGGCGAGGACAGCAATCGGGTAGGAAGCCAACATTTGCACTACTTTCTGCAATTCGCGGAATCTGGGGGTTTGCATTCCGTCAGAGGCTTCCGCCGTGACGCGTTCGAGGGGCCGAGTGCACCAAGCTGGTCCGAATAATTGTTGCGGGTATCGGCGTCCACAACAGCCACCGGGGCCGCCAGGATCAGCCCGGCGGCATTGCCGGCCGCGGCCGCCGCGCCCGTCGTTGCGGCGAGTATCTTGTCGCCGAAGCCAACGCGGCTGTCCGTCAACGTCTGGCCGTCCGAGATGCGCGCACCGATGAGACGGACGATCTCGGGCGATTCGGCGAATTTGCCGTGGTTGAGCCTGTCGCCCGCCTTCACCTTGGTCAGGTCAATGACCTGGATTTCCGCGTCCGCGAGTTCCTGCTTGTAAGGCTCCGTTTCCGGATCGATGGAGCCCAGGCGCGCGACATCGCCCCAGACGCGGCGTGAGACGGCCAATGCCTTGTCGTCACGCGAGACGAACAGGGTAAACTGCGGATGAGGGTCGCCCATATCGACGATCTGCGAGCGGAAGACATCGACATCGACGTCTGGAGCCGCAAGCATCACGTTTTTAAACTTGGCCGGGAGCTTGCCATTGCGGATTGCCATCTGCCGGAGCGCTTCCAGCGTCAGCCAGTTGCCCATCGAATGCGCCAGGATCGAGACTTCCTTCACCTCGCGGTCGTCGGCGAGATACTGGAACAGGTTCTCAAGCGCGTTGCGGGTGTAGTTGGTGCTTTCGCGATCATATCCATAGGCGAGCAGGCTCCCGCGCGACGGCCAGGTGACGAGGATCGGCGCACTGTGGACGCGCGAATCGCGGACAATCTGGGCGAAGCGGTACACGCTGTCTTCGAATTTCGTGTTGAAGCCATGGATGAACACCAGCGCGCTTCCATCCGGCGTTTTCCTGACGGATGCGCTGAGCCAGGCCTTGGCGGCATCGATGTCGATCATTTCGGCCTTGAGTGCCGCAAAATCCGTAGCCGGATCCGGGGGAAGCTTTTTCGGCCATGACACTTCGCCGATCTTGCGGACATCGTCGGCAGGCACGGAAACCGTGATGCTGGCGAAATTCGGCGCCCGCGCCCGCTCACCCGTGAACATCTCACCGGGAACGGCCGATTGGCTCCTGGTGGTCGTAATCAGCATGTCCACCTTGTGAGACTGCGGCGCACTGTCCGCGACCGGCGTCAGCACATCCTTCACGTGGCCACCACATCCGCACAACAGGACCAGCAGTCCGCAGAGCACCATCCGATGCAGCATCGACCTGGCGGACACCTCCTTTGCCCCGATGACTTGAATTTCATCTTTCATTGGCATGCCACCCGTTTATCCGGCATCTGTTCCGGACACATATTTCACGGTCGTTCGATGCATGCCTGCTGGTGCAGCAACGGCGATATCCGGGCTGCCAAAAGCGACTGAACATCGAACCACAGTTGCACCTGCGAGACAGCCCATTGTCGGACCGGCAGCGATCGGCCTACCCACCCCCAATATCCGCCCCCACTGAGCCATGGCCCCTCTTGCGCACATTCAAAAATTCGTCCTGCGACGCCGCATTGCGCTGCCGCGGTATGCTCCGATGGAGATGAGGCCGTCGGCGCCGATCACATGGGCGCACTATGCAGACGCGGGGTCGCGGCCGGGAGTATGTTACTGTAACCTACATGGCGAATGGTGCAGGAAAAGACCGACGTCGGTTTCCAGGCTACCGATCCGCCGAGGCCGTGAGAGAGTGGGCATCGACAGGTATGTTCACCCCGGACTTGCGCAATCCCGCTGCCAGCCGTTCAAGATCCTTCGGCTGCATATTGTGGGAGCGCATTTCAGCGAAGAAATCGGGAACGACGTCCGGACGCATACCGACGAAGATGCCGCCTTCCCTCCTGGCGTCGTCCATCAACCCCGCTTGCGCATAGATGATGGCGGCAACCCCGTGGAAAAGCGGAAATTTCTGCAGGTCGGCCTGCCGGATCAAGGCAACGGCGGCCTGATTGTCGCCAAGCATATGCGCTGCCAAGGCGCGGGTTCCACGATAGAAACCGCCTCCGCCCGGATTATATGCAATGGCCTTGTCGAGAAGAGATGCACCCCGTTGCCACTGCCCCATGACCGCCAGGCGCGCTCCAAACTCGCCCATCAGTTCCGTGTCGTTGGGATTTTTCGCTAAGGCCTGTTCGCCGACGCGGACTGCCTCCGCGGCCTCCTGGTTGAAGAACAGCGCGGTCATCTGCGCCTGCAGTGCGCGGGTGTTGTCCGGTTCGATCAGTATCGCCTTTCGAGCTGCCTGCAGCGCCCGGCCGATGGAAGGGGGACTGCCCTCAATCCGATTGAACCCGTATCGATCCTCGTCGAGATAGATCATCGACAACATTGCCCATGCGGTGGCGTATGCGGGATAGTTCGCGACCGCATCCTCCAGGCAGCTTCGTACGATCGCGTGGGCTTTGGGGCTGAGTTCCGTGCGATAGGTATAGAATTTGAGCGTGCATTCGTAGGCGCCAAGGTCCTCGGGAGGGGGCCTGGATGCGTCCGCCTGGGCCATGATGCCATAGGGTTGCGCTATGGCCATCGCAACCCGGTTCGCGACGTCGGTCTGCACGGGAAACAGATCATGGAGCCGGACATCGTCGTCATAGGTCTGGGACCACAGGATCCCGCCGTCGCGCGTATCGACCAGACGGGCGCTCACCCTCATCCGCTGGCCCGAGACCCTCACGCCTCCCATGAGAAGATAGCCTGCGCCGAGCCGTTCGCGGATCTCTGCCACGTCGATGTCGGGTGCAAGAGCCGTCGAGGTCTCGCGGCCGAAGACCTTGATCTCCTTGAACCGCGGCAACGTCGTCATCAACTCCTCGGTGAGGCCCGCCGCATAGAGCTTCGCGTCCGGGCCTCCCAGGTCGGCGAAAGGTGCTACAATCACGGTCGGCTCATCAGGGTGAATATTTTTCGAAGCGGAGCTCATCCATATCGCGCTGCCAAGACCAGCAACCACCACGACTGCGGCAGCGGTTGCCGCCAGTGCTAATCGCCCCCGTGCCGGCTTTTGAGGAATGGCGGCGGGAACGAAGCGCTTCGTGTCGGGTTCGCATTCGGCGGGCGGCGGCATGATGCGGGAGAAGACCGGGATGTAGCCGCCCTTGGGAACATCGATCCGAACGGGGTCGTTCTGCCCGGCAATCAGATAATAGCGCTCCAGCGCGCGCCGCAAGCGTCCGGCTTCGATCCGGACGACGGGATCCTCCTGGGTAAAACGCCGGTCCCGCCTGAAGACTTCAAGCGCGATGGCGTAACCCTTGATGCGATCCGCCCGGCCAGCAAGGGATTCTTCGATGATATAGGTGAGGAAGGCTGCCCCCCGGCCCACGGTCGGAAACTCGGAGCTCGTAAGGATCCGTTCGAGCTGCGCGCGGATTTCCTCCGGGCACGGCGACTGGCGGCTCTCGACAGCATTGGAAGTCCGCATGGTCCGCCCCCCTTGCATCGGAGAACCCAGCAGAGCCTGTATGTTACCGTAACATACTCCCCATGGGTGCCTCGATGCGTCACACTATGGCTTGCAACTGCATATTCCGGAACACGCTACTGGTGTAATCTTTTAGCAGAAGGAAATCAACTATATGGGTGAGGACGCTAACGCCGCCATACGCCGTTTTCCAGACCGCAGCCGCGCGATAAGCGATCTCTTTGCCCGCGATGAAGGCTTCCGCGACATGTGCACCGATTTCGCAACCGCCGAAGCCGAGTTGCAGCGCTGGCGGGCGTCAGAAGATCCGAGACGGGAGCGACGGATCGACGAATATCTGGTCCTCGTCGAAGACCTGGCTGTGGAAATCGCAAACACCCTCGATGCAACCTCTTTCGCGCCCTTTTCAAAATGATGACCCTTATTCCTCGCGAAAAGGCATGGCGAGGAAATCCCATATCGAAGTCGATCGTTCGATCGGTGAAACAATTGCCAGTTTCTTCGTGCTGGGTGGTGGTTTCCGGGACGAGTTTCGCGCATTGTTCATTCGCGACAGCCGTGTCGCCCCGGTTTCAGTAGAATAGGACGTGACATTGACTTCCGATCAGCTTCCAACCGAGCCCTCCCCTGAAACGCCGCCTGCAAATCCATTGCGAAGGGTCGCAGTGGTCATCACGCTGCTTGCAGTCGTGTTGTTCGTGCTCTCCGTCTTCATGGAGCGCCGGACGCCTTCGACCTCGCAGGCACATGTCCAAGCCTACGTCGTCGGAATTGCATCGGAAGTGGCGGGGCGCGTCATCGAGGTCAACGTTACGGACAACTCCTTGGTCGAGCCCGAGCAGGTGCTCTTCCGCATCGACCCGACCCGCTACGAGATCGCAGTGGCGGAGGCAGAGGCGACGCTTGCCCGCGTCGGGCAGACAATCGGTGCATCGACGGCGCAGGTCGATGCGGTGCAGGCCCGTCTTGTCGAGGCGCAGGCGAACCGCGACAATGCCAGCGAACAGATGGGCCGCGTCTCCGAACTCACCAAACGCGGCGTCTATGCCGAGGTGAAGCTCGACGAGGCCACACTGGTGTTCGAGCAGGCAGAGGCGGCGGTGAAGGGCGCCGAAGCCGACCTGCTTGCCGCACAGGAGGATCTCGGTCCGGCGGGCAATGACAATCCACAATTGAAGGAGGCGCTTGCTGCCCTTGAGCGTGCGCAGCTCGATCTGCTGCGCACGACCGTACGGGCACCCTCCGGCGGCGTGGTGACCAATCTCCAGCTTTCCATCGGCAAGGTGGTCAGTGTCGGACAGTCGGCCATGACCTTCATCGATGCCGGCACGGTCTGGATCGCCGCGGCGTTCAAGGAAAACAGCCTCGAAAACGTGGCGGTCGGCAACCGGGCGGAAATCCTGTTCGATGCCCTGCCCGGCAAGCTGTTTCCAGCCACGGTCGAGAGCGTCGGCTTCGGCATATCGCAGAATGACACCGATCCGAACACGGGCCTTCCCAAGATCCGGAACGACAGCGGCTGGGTCCAGGAGGCACAGCGATTTCCCGTCCGCCTGACGCTCGATGACGGGCGCCCGAAAGGCGTGCGTTATGGATCCCAGGTTACGGCCGTTATCTATACCGGAGACAATCCGGTGACGAATGCATGGGGAGCGCTGCGGATCCGCATCATGGCGTTGCTCACCTATGTCAATTGAGCTCCAGGCCGGAGTGCAAAAGAGAAAGGGACTGCGGGTAGCCCTCGCAGTCTCTGCGCTGTTCGTGATCTCGGTAGCCTCCGGCGCGCTGGTGCCATTCCTCGGCCCGCTCTTCGCCGCTCAGTTCCTGCTTTCCGGTTCGCAGTCCATGACACTGGGCAAGGCCATCGCCATGGGCCTGTTCGTCCTGGTCGCCGGCGTCGTGATGATGATGCTGACCTCATGGTTCGGCGATCGCCCAACGACATTCCTGCTGCTGTTGGGCTTGATCTACTTTTCCTGCTTCGTCGCCCAGACGGCCGGATTGGGTGGAGCCAAAATCTTTCTCCTCCTCGTGGTCGCGGTGATGGTGCCTCTGCTTGGTATCCTCAACGAGGAACTGGCGGCCTCCATCCTGTCGATCCTCGTCGGCGGGGTGCTGGGCGGGGCGGCGGTCACCTGGCTCGCCTATCTCGTCATTCCCGAACCCCATCTTGCCGAAGAGGCAGTGCCCCCTACCGGCACGGCGGGGCCGGACTATCTGCGGGCACTGGCCAACGCGGCAATCCTGCTTCTGATCGTTGCGATCTGCCTGACCAGCCACAACCTGACATCCGCGGTCGTCATACCGGTCACCGTGGCATCACTGCTCGGACAGATCGATATCGGGCAGAGCGGCCGTGCCTCGATCGGCCTGATGGTCGTCAACCTGTTTGGCGGTATCCTTGCCTCCGTCGGCTATGCAGTCTTAGGCCTGCGGCCGAACCTTTTCTGGATGTTCGTTATCGTGCTCGTCATCTGCCTTGTGCTCGGCGGTCGCGCCGCAGCACAGTCATCCCACGCCAAGGTCTACGGCGGCGCGCTGACGATCTTCCTCATCCTGTTCGGGTTGGGTGTCTCTCCCCTGCCCGGCAGCGCGGCTGAATCGTTCTCGACCCGAATTCTGTTCGTCATGATCGCGATCGGTTACACCTTGCTGATGACCGCCCTCCTGTGGCGGCCACGGCCAGCCACAGCCGCGATGTCCTGATTTTGGCAATACGGCGATGACGGGACGGCTGCGAGATCACTCTGGTAATCTTCCGGGAAATCTGCGAAAGCCTGTCGTCCGCAAGGACCGGGCGCGGCTGCTATTGGTTTTAGAATAGGGCCGGGCGGGTTGATTGACGTCTCTCCTGCTGCCACGAAACAACGTGGCCGTCCATTTTCGCACTTGCCGGCTCGCGTCAGCGACGGCGCTGCGATGCCGCAAGAGCACTCGCCCACCTGATGATCGCCATGCCGTCCGCCACGCGCAAGCAAGGCGGACTAGGCTGGTCTCATCTGTTTTTTGAGACGGCAGCGATGGACGAACAAGGACTTGCCGCGGCAAAGGCGGCTTTCGGGCAGGCCGATTATCTCGAAGCCCTGACCTTGCTCAGCCCCATGATCGGCGGGACGGATGCAAACGCCCTTTCGCTCCTTGGCGATACGCTGGAAAAGCTCGGCCTGCCGGCGGAAGCAGGCGAGGCTTTCGAACAGGCGGCGCGCCTGGAGGACGGTGGTTCCATTCCGCTGCTCACCCGCGCTGCATCCCTCTATTTCACGGCCGGCGACGACGACCGCGCGCAACTCATCGGCACCCAGCTGTTGAAGCGGGTTCCGGAAAATGCGGATGTCGCCTATCTGCTGGCGCGGTCGTTTCGGCGCACCGGCGACCTCGCCCTTATCGATCTGGTCAAGGCCAGCCTCGCCAGGAGCGAGGACGGCGACCATCTGAAACTTGCCGGCGAAATCTTCAATGACGACGAGCGCAATCCGCTGGCGCTCGACCTGTTTCGCAAGCTTGCCGCCCTTCACCCCGACGATCCCTATGCGCAGTTCAAATTCATGTCGGTGGCGCGCGATTTTTGTGACTTCGAGGCTATCGAACGACTCGAGCAGATGCTTGCGGCGAGCCTGGAAAAGGAAGAGCACGAGACGCTGGAAGGCGAGACCGCCTATTCCAATCTCTTGCATTGCGGCGACGAGAGGCTCAATCGCCTGGCAACCAACAATCCCGGCCTTGCCTCTCACCCCTCGCCCGCCGCCAGCAGGCAGAGGCGGATGCGGCCGCACCCTTGGAGCGAAAAGCTCCGCATCGGTTATCTCTCCAACGATTTCTGGAGCGAGCATGCCACCATGCGCCTGCTGCGACACGTGCTGGAGCAACATGATCGGAGCCGGTTCGACATCCACCTCTATTGCTACACGCCGGCGCACCACACGAGCGCTGCAGACCGGCTGGCATGGGGCGAGATCCATGCGGTCGGCGCGCTCTCGGATGCCCAGGCGGCCGACCTGATCCGGCAGCACGGGATCGACATCCTTGTCGACCTCAAGGGCCATACCGGCGGATCGCGTTCCAATATCCTCAACCAGATGGCGGCACCCGTCCAGGTCGCCTGGCTCGGTTTTCCCGGCAGCGCGGTGAATATCGACTGCGACTATGTCATCGGCGACCCCATCGTCCTGCCCGCTTCATCGCGCCGGCACTATCACGAGAAGTTCTGCCTCCTGCCGGATTGCTACCAACCGAACGATCCGGTTCATCGCCCATTGCCGGCTGCGGCAAGCCGGGCGGAACTGGGTTTGCCGGAGGACCGTTTCATATTCGCCGCCTTCAATACCCCTCGCAAGATTTCGCTCGCCGCCATCGATCTCTGGGCCGAAATCCTGAATCGTTGCAGCCACGCCGTGCTCTGGGTGATGATAGACAGCGAACTGGCGCGCGCCAATTTTCTCTCCGCCCTTGCGAAACGCGGCGTCGGCCGCCAACAGATCGTCTTTGCCCCGAGCCTTGGCTATAGCGACCATATCGCCCGCCTGCAGGCTGCGGATCTGGGCCTGGATACCTTTCCCTACAATGGCCATACGACGAGCTCCGACAAATTATGGGCAGGCCTGCCTGTGGTCACGCTCAAGGGAAGCAATTTCGCCTCGCGGGTCTCCGAAAGCCTGCTGACGGCGCTCGGCCTGCGGGAGATGGTCGCAGCGACGCCGCAAGCCTATGTGGAACTGGCCGTCGCGCTCGCCAGCGATGCCGGCGAGGTTTCCCGCCTGAAGCAGAAGATCAGGCAAGACAGGTTCGTGGCGCCGCTGTTCGATGCCGAGCGGTTTTGTCGACACCTGGAGCGCGGCTATGAGGTGATGGCGGAACATGCGCAGGCCGGGCTCGCACCGGAGCACATTGTCGTGCCCGCTCTGCCGGCCAGAGGCGCGCCGTTTTCAAGCCGTGGCGAGGCGGTTCACCTATAATTCGGCAAATCTCGCAACAGCACGGCAACGCAGATAATCGGCCCGGCAGGCCCAAACGGTGCTACAGATCGGCGCGTGACGGCTATGGGCGCCACTTCCGGCATTGGCATTGACGACGCCTATATCGGGCATTTTCCACAACGGCCGCAAGCGGCTTCCAGCATCCGCATCGTGAAAGGCGCCATTCATGGCCGAAAAGTTTATCGTCATTCCCTATCGCAAGGTTCGCGGCGGGCTGGCACCCGGCGAGATGCGGCAGGCCTCCAATGCCGCCAGCGCCGAGAAGATTGCCACCGCCATGGCCGGACGCTTCGTCGGCGTTGCCGCCTATGCCGTCGAGGTCGACGAAGAGACAGGCGACATGACCAGCCCGCGCCTTCTGGCGCAATTCGGTGAGATCGCGGAACTGCCGTCGTCCTAGCACATATATTCGCCGGGACATGTCTTAGCCGGGCGACCGCTCGCATGCTTCAGATACCCTTGAGGGAACATTCGTTCGCCAGCCACGTTTAGGCCAAAGCTGCCTTCAACGTTTGCTGGCACAGTCACCAATTCTCGAAAGGATGTGAACGCCATGAATGAACGTTTCGACCCCAGTGACAAACGCCCCGTCAACCCTCAGATACGCCCGGCCGAACAGACAGGCCAGCGGGTCGATCCGCTGACGGCAGCGCCGGTGGACGACCCGCTCGCCACTTCACGCCGGCCGGAAGACATACAGCCGCGCTCATCGCGTAGCATGTGGCCCGTGCTGATCATCGTGCTGGCCGGCCTCGTGCTTGCTCTGCTCGTCTGGATGCCATCCGATGGCGTTGACGAACAGACCAACGACACGGCGACCCAGCCCGGAACCACGGAGCAGACGACCACGCCGCCGGTCGATAATGCTACCCCGCCGGCTGATACGGCCACGCCTCCGGCAGACACGGCAACGCCGCCTGCCGACAACAGCGCAACGCCCGATGCGACTGCCCCGGCAGCGCCCGCGACGCCTGACGCCGCTCCGGCAACACCGGACGCTCAGACGCCGGCTACCGGCACCGATACGCAGCCGCCGGCAGACAGCACTGCACCGCAGAATTAATCGCGGTACAAACTTTTAAAGAATGGCGGCGCCAGAAGTGGCGTCGCCATTCTTCGTGCATACCGAGTACCGGATTGGATCGAAATCCTGCGACGGCGCATGAACCAATCGTCCCGCCATTCGTTTTCCTTGCAGTTTACCAGAGTGAGGAAGGTCCCATGATCGATAAAACCGCAAAACCCACCGGACGCGAGGAAGACTATCGCGACTATGAGGAGCGTGATCTGGCCGAAGGATGGCCCTATGCCGATTCCGTATCGGGATCGCAGGTCAAGCCGGCCAACGGCGCCTATGGTCGTGGCCAGGAAAATTTCGACGAGACGGACAATCCCGGTTTCGAGCGCGCGGCCGATACAGCCATCGAAAGCGCTGATGGTCTTGATCTTTTCGGCGAGGAAACCGAAGCCGATACCGAGGACGATGCGCTGGAGGAAACGATCTCCAACACCCTGTCGGACAACGGTATCGATATGTCCGCCATGGACCTGAAGGTCCGCCGTGGCATCGCCTTGTTGACCGGTGCGGTGGAAACGGCGCAGGATCGCCGCCGGATCGCGCTGGCAATCTCCGAAACGCCCGGGATTTCCGAAGTGCGCAATCGGCTGACGACGCGGTCGGCGGATGGGAACATACCGAGCGACTGGGACGACTGAAGCCGCACCTTATGGGATAGAAAGGAACGGCACAGGAGGGAAAGCATTGGGGGGAATCAAAGCGAGCGAGGGCGACGAAACTGCGGCTTCGCCCAGATTTCTGGTCGGCATCGGCCGGGGCATCGGCGGCGCGATGCTGTTTGCGCTGCCGATGCAGATGACCATGGAAATGTGGGAATTCGGCTTCCTCATCGATCGCTGGCGCCTGCTCCTGCTTCTTCTCCTCGTCATTCCGCTGCTCGTCGGTATTTCCCATCGTCTCGGTTTCGAAAAGACCTTCTGCTGGAAGGACGATATGCGCGATGCGACGATCGCCTATGGCATCGGCATCGTGACGAGCGCCATGACGCTGACGCTGTTCAAGCTGCTCACCGCTGACATGCCTATTGATGAAATGGCCGGGAAGATCGCTCTGCAAGCCGTGCCCGCCAGCATCGGCGCCCTGCTCGGCCGTAGCCAGCTCGGCAGCGGCAAGGATGACCCGGAGGAAGAACGCCCGGCAAGCTATGGCAGCGAACTGTTCCTGATGGCGGTCGGCGCCTTGTTTCTCAACCTCAACATGGCACCGACGGAGGAGATGATCCTGATCTCCTACAAGATGACGCCATGGCATGCGCTGGCAACAATTTGCCTTTCGATCGCGCTCATGCACGGCTTCGTCTATGCGGTTTCCTTCAAGGGAGGGCACGAATTGTCGAGTGACACGCCCTGGTGGCACGCGCTTATCCGCTTCACCTTGCCGGGATATGTCATTGCCCTGGTCATCAGCCTCTATTGCCTCTGGACCTTCGGGCGACTTGACGGAGGCGCCTTGATGCCGGCGATAGAAGCGATGATTGTTCTTGCATTTCCCGGTGCCATCGGCGCGGCTGCCGCGCGCCTGATCCTTTGAGCGGAACCATGACCGACAGCAAGCCCACCGACAAGCGCGCCCACACCGTTCTTCGCAAGGCGCATTGGATCGAATGGACGACCGGGCTGATATGCGCCCTGTTGGTGACAGCGATGATCCTGCTGATTGCCTATCATGCCGTGACCGGTTCGGATGGCAAACCGGATATCGCGGCGATAGTCCTGCGCCAGGAAAGCGCCAGCGGCGGCTATCAGGTGTTTTTCGAGGTTGAGAACAAAGGCATGCGCACAGCCGCGGCCGTTCCGGTGATCGCGCGCCTGATGGAGGGAGAAAAAGTCGTCGAAATCCATGAGGTGACGTTCGACTATGTGCCGGCGCAATCAAGTGCGACCGGCGCCTTCCTGTTCAAGGCCAACCCTTCCGGCTACCGGCTAGAGATACGGGCAGCCGGCTATATCGATCCCTGACAGCCGTTCATTCCGCGTGGCAGGCTTCCCCGCCATGGGGCGACCCCTTGTCCGGCAGGGCGGAGGCAGCGTTCCAGTTGAAGCGGTTTTCCGGCGGATCACCTTCACCGGGCACCCAGAAGCTGGCGATCGGCATGGCCTGCCCGTTCGGCCTGGACATGAGGGCCTGCACCGCCTGATTTGCATCCTCCGGGCTCGAAAAAACCTGCCCGTCCAGGCTCCAGACGGCATATTTGACCGCGACGAACCGGAAATGATCCTTGTCGGGCACGATCGCGCCCACAGCTTCGCCGTTGAAATCCACTACCTGCTTCTGCATGAAAAATCCGCTCCTGCTACCGTGGGATCGGCAGTCGATTCATTTCGGCGCGCACGGCGCATCCGGCCGAATCCTCGTTCAGCCAAAGAGCGAAACGGATGAGATGGAAATTTGTTCCGGCGGTTTTGTAAAATTTTGCATGGCGCGGGCATAATGTTACCCGGCCCATCTGAATACCGATGGCCGGGCGACGTTGCCGCCGGGCTCAGGCCAGAAACCGTTCCGGCCTGTAGGGGCGCATGTCAATGATGGTCTTTTCGCCGGTCATGGCTTCGGCAAGCGCCCTGCCCGTTACCGGACCCAGCGTCATGCCGTGATGGGCGTGGCCGAAGGCGAACCAGAGGCCCTCATGGCGTGGCGCCTTGCCGATGATCGGCATCATGTCCGGCGTGCAGGGGCGCGCGCCCATCCATGGCTCCTCGTCACGACGTTCGGCAAGCGGAAAGAATTCCCGCGCCACCCGCTCGGCGCGGGTCAGCTGGACCGGCGTCTTGGCCGCGTCGCGATGGGCAAATTCCGCACCGGTGGTAAGCCGGATGCCGCGCAGCATCGGCGCAAGGAAATAGCCCTTTTCGGCATCGAGAACCCAGTTGTTGAGCTGCGCGCCATCCTTCGTGCCATAGTGCATGTGATAGCCGCGCTTGACGGCAAGCGGGTAACGATAGCCAAGCTTTTTGGTGACCGTGTCTGCCCACGGACCGAGCGCCACCACGACTTCCCTTGCCTCCAGCGGACCTTCCGGCGTCGCGACACGCCAGCCGGGACCCTGGAGAATATGTTCCAGCGTTGCCGCATCGCCGGAAACGAGACGCCCGCCCAGCGACTGGAAATAATTCAGATAGGCCATGTTGAGACTGTGCGGATCGCGGATGGACCAGGGATCGGTCCAGCGCAGGCCGCCGGTCAGATCCGCCGTGATCGCCGGCTCGATGGTCTTCAACTCGCTGCTCGACAGCTTCTGGTGATTGACGCCGAACGCGGAGGAGAGGCTTTCCGCCTCCCGGTAGGCGGCATCGCGCGCCGCCTCGGTGCGGAATACCTTCATCCAGCCGTCCTTGCGGATGAGATCGCCGGCGCCGGAGGCCGCGATCAGGTCCTCGTGCTCGGCAATCGACATCTCGATCAGCGGTGCATACATGGTGGCGATGTGGTGGTGCTGGGTAAAGCCGGAATGCCACCAATAGCGGGCGAGAAAGGGCACCAGCCCCGGCAGCGCGCGCAAATGATAGTGCGCATCGACCGTATTGTTCAGCGCGTAGCGGAAAAGCGCGCCGAAATTATGCGGGAATCCGTAAGGAAAAACGCCTTCGCGCTGAATGAGGCCGGCATTGCCGAAAGAGGTTTCCTCGCCGGCGCCGCGCCGGTCGAGCAGTACGACCGACTTGCCCCGGCGGGCCAGATGAATGGCAGTCGACAGGCCGACAATGCCTGCGCCCAAAACAACAACATCCGTCTTCATATCCGTTCCATTCCTGCGACCGACTGCTCATCCACAGCGATATATGGCGTCATGAATAGCCAAGGCGGCCCGGTTCGGCAAGGCGCATGCAACCCGCAGTTCGTCGTGTTCCCAAAGGCGAACACGAAAAGGGGGCGACACATGGTCGCCCCCTTTTTCACGGCCTGCCTGTCGAGGTCAGGTCCGGCGCATCAGTCCGACGACCAGCGAAATGACCAGGAATGCGAGGAACAGGAAGAACAGGATCTGCGCAATGCCCGCAGAGGCGCCAGCGATACCGCCAAAGCCCAGGACGCCCGCGATAATGGCAACAACCAGGAAGACGAGAGCATAGTAAAGCATCGGAATTCTCCTTGATAATTCGTCTTACCATAACGCGCGCAGGTGGTGATTGTTCCCGGGCTCGCGTCCATCGGACCTGTCCCTGGAAACTGAAAGTATTCCTTAACCATAAGAGAGAAATCTGCACCGATTTGACACGGAATGGCCACGCAATTCACGGAACCTTACCGCTAGAGGGAACGTTGTGAAGGCATAAAACCGATGAGAGAAAGTAAAATGAACGTATCGACATCGAACATCTGGAAGTCTGCGGCGGCGGCCGCTCGCCAGCCTGTCCGGACGAAAGAACAGAGCCTTCATATCGGCAGGACACTGCGCGATCTCTACTTCGGCGAGCAGACGCCGAAAACGGAGGGCGCGTTCGCCGACCTGCTTGCCGATCTCGACGAAGCTGAAAAGGACGCGGCGGCATCAAGCCGCAATCGATTACATCGCATGTAACGGAAAAAGGCGGCCGAGCCGCCTTTTTCGTTTTGGGACTGTTGAAGAACAGCATCGAAAATGGAATGCGGCTTTGCGGCCGATCCCCTGTTCAATTGGCCGGCGCGGTCATTAGAAAGCCTTGGGGATTGGCCTTGTAGGCATCTTCGTCATAGGCCGGCTGGTTTTCCAGCTGCTCCTTGGTGAAAGGCGAATAGATCACCATGTCGCCCGCTGCATCGGCCATGACCTGAATTCCCTTGGCACTCATGGCAACGGGCTTTTCACCGATTCCGAGGAAACCGCCGACATCGATGACATAGGCTTCGACCTTGCCGTCCTTGCCGAGGATCACATCGCCGATCTCGCCAACCTTCGTGTCGTCGGCAACCTTTACATTGGTGCCAACGAGTTTTTCAGCACTGATCAGGGCCGGATCGACCGGCTGCAGTTCGGTCGGCGTGGCGGCGGTCGTGGAATTATCGACTTCCGGTGCAGCCGCTTCAGGATCGGTCATTTGGGGCGTCGTGCCGGGCGTGCTGTCGGTCTGTGCCGTCTGTCCATCCGTAGCTGTTGCGCTAGCCGCATCTTCTTCGGGCGAAGCCGCTACCGCGCCGTCCATGATGGCGGCACGCTGGAATTCAGGCGCCTGCTGCAACTCCTCCTTGGTGGCCGTCACCACGATGATGCGCTGGCCATCGCGGTCCGACCAGGAAACTCGGTCGAAATTGATCGCCACATCCTTCTCGCCGAGCCCCAGGAAGCCGCCGACGCCGACCACCAGCGCCTCGGTACCGCCATCGGCATTGATGACGACATCATTGACGTCGCCGA
The DNA here is from genome assembly GCF_001426565.1 of Rhizobium sp. Root482. Classification (GTDB taxonomy): domain Bacteria; phylum Pseudomonadota; class Alphaproteobacteria; order Rhizobiales; family Rhizobiaceae; genus Pararhizobium. The sequence goes on from NZ_LMFA01000012.1 coordinate 673,922, forward strand.
TCGCCTCGCCCTTCTCGTCGGCACCGGTATAGACCGTCTTGCCGAGCACTGAGCTCGCCAACACCTGTTCCGGTGCTGCGGAAAAATAGCCGACCGCGCCGTTGCTTTCGGATTGAGATGCGGCCGCCGCGGCAGGGCTGGTCGTCGAAGTCGCCTCCTGCGCCAGAGCGCCGGTGGCGAAGCAAAGGGCGATGGCAGTCGTCGCCAAAAGCGTGCGGGTCATCGTCAGTCTCCTTCTATGCAATCTTGCTATGCGATCTCGAATGTCAGTACCGCGTCGTGGCCGGACAATGCGGGTGGGAAACGGAAGCGTGGCGCGTTTGTTCCCGCAAGATGGAAAGTCCAATAAAAAACGGCACCCGAAAACTTCGGATGCCGTTCTGTCTGCGCGTTGGTTAATGACGGGAGGACCAATCGTCGATCTGGCGCTCGGCCTCATCCTTCTCTACGCCGTAGCGAACCTGGATGCGGCCGGCCAGTTCCTGGCGGCGACCATTGATGACGTCGAGATCGTCATCCGTCAGCTTGCCCCATTGGGTCTGCGCCTTGCCGCGATATTCATTCCATTTACCTTCGATCATATCCCAGTTCATGTCTTTCTCCTTGTTGGGGTGGGCTGGGTTGGAAACCTTCAATTGATCATGGCCGGATCGCGGTCAGCCTTTTCGGCAAGCAATACCGGCATGGCCGGCTCATCGAACGTCACGTGAACATCGAGTTCATCGGATGGCGTGATATCCCAGGTGATCGTCGCATCCTCTATGTAAAGAGCCGGATCGATGGGGGCGCATTTGCCGTAGACTACAGCGAAGCCACGTCTTGCATCCGCGACGGCTGGCCGCAGCAATTGCTGGCATTCCTCGGCCGTCTCGAAGCCGACTGACGGCGCCGGCAATTCCCGGCAATCGCCGGTGCCCTGAGCGCACCCGACAAGCATCATGATCGCTGCGATATGTTCCATCACCGTGCTCCTTGCACAAGGATCGTCTTGCCAAGAAAACGGAGATGGGCGCAGGAAGTTCCGTAAATATCGACGGGAACTTATTCCGGTCCACGGCGTTCAATTACAGCGTCAAGGAATGCCTGACGTGAACTTGGTTCTCCCCAAACGGGCCCGCAACATCAGCGGCTCGCGCCAGTCAGCCAAACTCCTTGGGCAAGCAGATGCGGTTTTAAGGATTCCGTCATGTTGCATCCCCCCTCTCCCCATTGGCTCTCCCGAGATGACGGCATGAAAACCGTGCTTATCCATGGCATGGTGATGGCGCCCTCCTTCTGGGCAGCCTTTGCGCCGAGCATCGTGCGTGAAGGAAGTGCTGCCGCCTATCCCCTTCCCGGTCACAGCCCCTGGCGGCTGGACGACCATAGTGGCGATCTCGATGCGCTCGATATCGTCAATGCCTATGCCGGCGCGATCGAACGCGACTTTGGCGGAGAGCCCGTCACCCTGATCGGCCATTCCACAGGAGGCTTCGTTTCGCTTCTGCTCGCGCGTCACCGGCCGGACCTCGTCAACACTGTCGTACTCATGGGAGCCTTTGCCTGTGGCCGTTTTGAAGGCCAGGAACGCCTGGCATCGCGCATTTTGCGACTGCCGTTGCTCGGACGCATTCTGTTCGTGCGTCTCTTCACCCGCTGGATCGCGACGAGGGAAAGCTTTCGGTGGGGTTCGCTCGACTGCGTCTTCGATAAATCGGCCGAGTGGGAAAACGACGAGACCATCGCCGCGATGGAACGGGTACGCGAGCATCTGTTGAATTCCCGGGCCGACGATATCGCCCGGTTCGTCTCGTGGATGTCGCAAACCTCGCTCATCGACGAACTGGCGCTGATCGAGGTGCCTGTCCTCAATATCATCGGTGCGCGCGATGCGATCGTTCCGCCGGCCCACCAGATCCATCTGTCCGGCCGTCTGCCGCGGGTGCAGACCGTCATTCTCGACCGGGTCGGCCATTTGCCGATGGCCGAGGCCCGCGACGCGGTGGATCGATTGATCAGCACATTTCTCTTCTTCGGTCCGCTCGCCGCCGGGCACCCGCCCAGACAGCGGAAGCCTGCGAAAGCAGAAGGATTCCGGCCCGCCGCGTCTCTGCGATTCTAAATCGAATCAGTGGCTGGAACAAATTTATGTGACAGGCGTTTTGGTGCAGAACCCCGTGGCTCCAAAGGCCTGAACCTGAAGAGGAAATACCATGCTCGGCACAATTCTCCTGATCATCCTGGTGCTCTTGCTGATCGGTGCGCTTCCCAGTTGGGGCCACAGCCGAAATTGGGGCTATGGACCGTCGGGCGGTCTTGGGCTGGTCATCGTCATCATTCTCATTCTCGTGCTGATGGGTCGTATCTGACAGGCGGCCTTTTCAATCCCAACCCCAAGCAATTTTTCACAAAGGAACCCATCATGAAAAAGATTCTTCTCGTTGCCGCCCTCATCCTTCCCCTGGCCGCCTGCACGCAGACTGAAAAGGGCGCCGGCATCGGCGCGGCCTCAGGTGCCATCATCGGTGGCGTGGCCACCGGCAATGTTCGCGGCGCAGCCGTTGGTGCCGCGGTCGGTGGTGTCGCCGGCGCACTCATCGGCAATGCCAGCGAGCCGGGCCGCTGCATCTACCGCGACCGCTATGGTCGTCGCTACACCGCAGCTTGCTGATCCGCCAGGCCAGCATATCCAGAAACGGAAAAACGGGCCTCGGCCCGTTTTTTCTTGTCTGGATCAAATCTGGAAAGTCTCAGCCCGGCGGCTTGCGCGACGATTGCTCGACCTGATCGAGCTTTTCGAGGAGATCAAGGAAAGTGTCGGGAATGGCTTCCTGCTCGACGGACGTATAGAGAGCCTTCAGCTTGGAGGCGATCTGATTATTAGGGTCCGCCAGGCCCCTTGGCCTGCCCCCCATACCGGTACGGCGCTGATTTTCCGGGACGTCACTCATTAACAGCTTCACTCCTGACCCGCGCCCCCGGCGACCTTCCGTCGGCACGTTCACGCGTCCTCTTTGATACAGACAAAATCTTGCTATATTACCAATTTTCGGGGAATTGCATTCCACCCTAATAAATTTCCGCCAGCCGCAAAACTTTCCATAAACCATAAAACATGTTCAAACCAATGCCATGATCCGACTCACACTAACGTCGGCACCGGTAATTGCAGGCATCATACTGAAGGACGTCATAAATGTCACTTTCCATGCGGATCGCTGCCCATCTTCCTTACCTGCGGCGCTTCTCCCGAGCCGTGACCGGAACCCAGGCATCGGGCGACGCCTATGTGGCAGCCGTATTGGAAGCTTTGATCGCCGATATCACGCTTTTCCCCCAGTCAAGCAACGACCGGGTCAATCTGTTCAAGCTGTTCTGCTCGGTCTATCCGACGATCACCATCAACCTGCCTGAAACGGTTTCGCCGTTCGGCTGGGAAAAGCGGGCGGCGGCAAACCTGTCGATGATCCCGCCGGATGCGCGCAAGGCCTTTCTTCTGGTATCGGTCGAAGGTTTCACGCAGGGTGAAGCCGCCGAAATCCTCGGCATCACGGATATCGAGGCGGCCCAGCTCCTGCGCGAGGCCTCGGAAGATATCTCCCGGCAGGTCGCTACCGAAATCCTCATCATCGAGGATGAACCGCTGATTGCCATGGATATAGAAGACATGGTGACCAGCCTCGGCCACAAGGTTTCGGGCGTCGCGAGAACGCATGGCGAAGCGATCGCGCTGTTTTCGAAGACCGCGCCGAAAATGATCCTCGCCGATATTCAGCTCGCCGACGGCAGTTCGGGTATCGACGCGGTCAACGAAATCCTCAACAGCGCCACGCTCCCGGTCATTTTCATCACCGCTTTCCCGGAGCGGCTGCTGACCGGCACCAAGCCGGAGCCCGCCTTCCTGGTGACAAAGCCTTTCAATCCGGACATGGTGAAGGCACTGATCAGCCAGGCCCTCTTCTTCGACGAAAACACCAGAATCGGGAAGGCCTGAGCACATCCTGCGCTGCATCGATCGGCCGTGCTGCAGGGTTTATCCCGGCAGTTGGCGTTCCGGCGGCTGGGTGCGGACTCGTTGAAGATGGTCATCGCGATCAATGACAGGGGCAGCGCTAGCATGGCGCCGACGGCGCCCCACATCCAGGTCCAGAAAATGATCGCGATAAAAATCAGGAACGGATTGATCTCTAGCCGGTGACCGAGGATCGCCGGCGCCACCAGGTTTTCCATCACCAGGTGGAGCAGGAAGAACGCCGCCGCCGGCGCAATCGCCAGAAGCAGCGCGTCATGCGTCATCATTCCCGCGCAGAAAAGCGCGATCGTCATGGCGGTAACGCCGAGATAGGGGATAAAGCTCGAGACAAAAGCAAACAGCCCCCAGATGGGAGCCATGGCCAGTCCGCCGACGAAGGCGATGGCCACGGTAATGGTGCCGAGCACAAGATAGATCGCACTGGCCGTCGAGAAATAGAAGCCGACGGCATTCTCCGTCGCGTTCATGATGCGGATCGCGGCAAGGCGCCGCTCCCGTGTTCCGAAGGCCAGGATGATCGTCCGGCGCAGATGGGCGCGGCCGATAAGGAAAAGCCCAAGAGCCGCCAGGAAGATCAGCAACTGGATAAGGGCCGGCGTGACGCCGGCGGCGACCAGCCCGAGCATGGCACCAGCATTGCGGATGGCAACCTCGGCCATGGCCTTCTCATCCGTGCCGTCGATGGCGAGTTTCGCCCATTCGAAGCGCTGGAGATAGGGCAATATCCGTTCGATGGCCCGTTCCACGATATCGGGGATTTGGCCCGCCAGCGCGGTCATGGGCTCGACGAGAGCATTGATTAGAAGGAACAGTCCAAGGACGAAGATCACGGCCAACAACAGTCCGCCGAGCGCCGGCGGCAGGCCGAACGTCGCCAGCCTGTCGGCGGCCAGCCCAAGAACCATGCCGACGACGATCGCAAGGGTCACCGGCATCAGGATCGATCCCATCATGTAAATGACGGCGGAGGCAGCAACGACGAATGTCCCGACGATGCTCCAGGCGACAACGAGGTCAAGCCCGGTCTTGGGCTCGCTCCTGGTATCCGGTGAGGAAGAGGATCGAGGTCCGTTCTCGTAGCCGGCCCCGGGATCGTCGAACGCCGCCTCCATCTCCGGCTGCTTTTTCTGCTTGAAGAAGCGTCTTCCCCGCAAAGCAGCACTCATCTGTCAACTTTCCTCGGCGCCTGGCCGGCCTATAGCCAGCGAAAGACGCCACTGCGGTTGATATCCGATGTTGCGCGGCTTTCGGAACGTTACGCGAAAAGCTGCGAGGGCGACAAGCCGACGGTGTTGCCGTCAATATCGTTCCGGCGGGAAAACATGCAGCGTGAGGGAAAACAGGCCGAGGCCGAGAATGACGACGATCAGCGTATTGGCGACATCTTCCGAAGTTGCCGGCAAGATGCCGAGCCCGAGAACCGCGCCGATGAGCAGGAAAAGGCATAGCCTTGGCAACCAGTAGAGCATGGCACAACCCTTCATTTTTTGGAAACACCCCAAAGGGACTTGCCTGTTAACGCGCGGCTGGCCGGATTGTTCCATTGCAAGGGGAATGCTTGTCGCGTTCCTGGCAGGCTCCGACGATGTCGTCAGCGACGCGTATGCCGGAAATACGCTCGTCCTTTTGCGGTGATAGCGGCATGGCATGAAAAAGCCGGCGCCCTTTGCAAGGCGCCGGCCGGATCACTCGAAACCGGTGTGTGCCGGTTCGAAAACTTCGCCTATCTCAAAGGGCGGCGACGACGATGACTTCGACGAGATGTTCGGGAGTGGCCAGCTTGGCTTCACCGGTCGCGCGCGCCGGCGCATTGCCCGGCGAAACCCAGGCATCCCAGACGCCGTTCATCTTCGGGAAATCGGCCATGTCGGCAAGCCAGATGGTTGCGGACAGGATGCGGGACTTGTCGATGCCGGCAACGGCCAGCAGCCGATCGACCGAGGCAAGCGCCTGCTTGGTCTGGGTCGCCACATCGTCGCCGGCATTGCCGACCTGGCCGGCGAGATAGACGGTGTTGTTGTGCACGACGACCTGGCTCATGCGCGGGCCGGTTTCAAAGCGTTTAATGTCCATTTTTCTATCCTCGTGAATGCGGCAGGCCGCGTGAATGATGATGATCCGGGCGCTTTACCGCAGATATCCCACAAGTGGAACCTCTATCGCCGGAAACGGAGACATACGGGGTGCAGGCGCCGAATATGCGCGCAAGCCACCTCGCCGACCGATGATCAGGCCGCGTTCTTGCGCGCCAGCCGCGCCTTGATGCTCTCCACATCGGCGCGGGGCGTCGCTGCGAAAAGCGTCTGCGTATAGCTGTGCTTGGGGTCGCCGAACACCTCTTCGCGGCTGCCATACTCCACCGCCTCGCCATAATACATGACCATGACATCGTCGGCGATATAGCGCACCACGGAGAGGTCGTGGCTGATGAAAACATAGGTCAGCTGGAACTCGTCCTGCAGGTCCGAGAGCAGGTTCAGCACCTGCGCCTGCACGGACAGGTCGAGCGCAGAGACAGGCTCGTCGAGAACCAGCAACCGGGGGTTCAGCATCAGAGCTCGGGCAATGGCGACGCGCTGGCGCTGGCCGCCGGAAAACATATGCGGATAGCGGCCGTAATGCTTTTCCTCGAGGCCGACCTTCTTCAGCATGGCCATGGCCTTGTCGCGTCGGTCGTCCGCCTTCATGCGGGTATTGATAATCAGCGGCTCGGTCAGGATTTCGCCGATCTTCCTGCGAGGATTCAACGTTCCATACGGGTTCTGGAAAACGATCTGCACCTTCTGGCGCATCTCCGGCGTCAACCGCTCCTTGGCGATATCCACCTTGACCCCATCGATGAGCAGGTCGCCGGCGGTCGCCGGATCGATCATCGTGACAATACGGGCAAGGGTCGATTTTCCGCAGCCGCTTTCGCCGACGATCGCCAGCGTCTTGCCCTGATCGACCGAGAAGCTCACACCCTTGACAGCGTGGACCGTCCGGCTTTTTTTGAACAGTGAGCCGGGGATATGATAATCGCGGACAAGATTTCTGGCTTCGAGAACATGGGTCATCGAACAGCTCCTGCAAAGATCTGGTCGTCGCTGAGGAATTCGGCGATCGTCGGCAGACGGTCACCGGTGGCATTGTCCGGCAAGGCGGAGAGAAGCGCCTGCGTATAGGTGCTTTTCGGCGCCTGGAACAGCGACAGCACGTCGGCCTCCTCGATCTTGCGGCCCTTGTACTGGACGATCACCCGATCCGCGGTTTCCGCCACCACGCCCATATTATGGGTGATGATGATCAGCCCCATCCCCTGCTCGGCCTGCAGCCGCATCAGGAGATCAAGAATCTGCTTCTGGATCGTCACGTCGAGGGCGGTGGTGGGCTCGTCAGCGATCAGCAGTTTCGGATTGCACGAAAGCGCAATTGCGATCATGACGCGCTGGCACTGGCCACCGGACATCTGGTGGGGGAAATGGTCCAGCCGTTCGGCCGGATTGGGGATGCCGACCAGCTCGAAAAGCTCGATGGCGCGCGCCCTGCGGGCCGCCCTACCGAGACCGAGATGGACACGCAGGACCTCCTCGATCTGGAAGCCGACGGTGAAACAGGGGTTGAGGCTGGCGACCGGCTCCTGGAAGATCATGGCAATATCCTTGCCGACGATCGTGCGGCGGTCGGATGGCGACATGCCGAGCAGATCGGTGCCGTTGAAGGTCAGCTTGTCGGCCGTCACCTTGGCGGTCCAGGGCAGGAGGCCCATCGCCGCCAGCATGGAAACGGATTTGCCCGAGCCGCTTTCGCCGACGATCGCCAGCACTTCGCCGGCATCCACTTTCAGGGAAACGCCGTCGACGGCACGGAAGGGACCGGCGGCCGTCTGGAATTCGACGACCAGGTTTTCGACTTCGAGAAGGGACATCACGACCTCTTCAGTTTGGGATCGAGCGCATCGCGCAGACCGTCGCCCATCAGGTTGATGGCGAGAACGGTGACGAGAATGGCAAGGCCGGGGAAGGTAACAACCCACCAGGCGCGCTGGATGAATTCACGCGCCTCGGCCAGCATCGTGCCCCATTCCGGCGTCGGCGGCTGGGCGCCCATGCCGAGGAAGCCGAGTGCGGCGGCGTCGAGGATCGCCGCCGAAAAGGCGAGCGTCGCCTGGACGATCAACGGTGCGAGGCAATTGGGCAGGATGGTCAGGAACATCAGGCGCAAGGTGCCGGCACCGGCGACCTTGGAGGCGACGACATAATCCTTGCTGCGCTCGGCCATGACCGCCGCGCGCGTCAGGCGCACGAAATGCGGCAGGTTGACGAGCGAAATCGCGATCATCGCGTTCAGCAGGCCGGGACCGAGCACCGCCACCAGCACAAGGGCCAGAAGCAGCGACGGGAAGGCCAGGATGATATCCATGACGCGCATGATGATCATATCGACGCGGCCGCGGAAATAGCCGGCGATGAGGCCGACCAGCACGCCCGAGACCACCGAAATGCTGACGACCACCAGGCCGATGAACAGCGAGAAGCGCGCGCCGTAAATCAGCCGCGAGAGAATGTCGCGCCCGACCGGGTCCGTTCCGAGGAAATAGGACCACCGCCCGCCTTCGGCCCAGACGGGCGGAAGGAGGAGAACCTCGCGGTTCTGGATGCTCGGGCTATGCGGCGCGACAAAGCCGGCGAAAATAGCCACGAACAGGATGACGACGAACAGAACGAGGCCGATGACCGCGCCCTTGTTGCGTGAGAAATAGAACCAGAATTCGGAAAGACCGGTCGGCGGCGTTGCAGTTTTGATTTCGGCGACAGCCATCACAACCTCCTAATGCCGGATACGCGGGTTGATAAGGCCGTAGAGCAGATCGACCGTGAGATTGACGACCATGATCATGGCGGCGATCAGCATCAGGCCGCCCTGCACGACCGCGTAGTCCCGCTTGAAGACCGAATCGACCATCCATTTGCCGATGCCGGGCCATGAGAATATGGTTTCGGTGAGAATGGCGCCGGCGAGAAGGACGCCGACCTGCAGACCGATGGTGGTGACGACCGGGATCAGCGCGTTGCGCAGCGCATGCACGCCGATGACCCGGAAGGGGGAAAGACCCTTGGAGCGGGCCGTGCGCACATAATCCTCGCCCAGCACCTCCAGCATCGCCGAGCGCGTCTGGCGGGCGATGACGGCGAGCGGAATGGTGGCCAGCACGATGGTCGGCAGGATCAGATAGCTCACGGCCGATTTAAAGGCCCCGGCCTGGCCGGAAATGAGACTGTCGATGAGCATGAAGCCGGTGACCTGCGGGAAGAAATACATCAGCGAGATGCGTCCCGAAACCGGTGTCCAGCCGAGATAGCCGGAGAAAAAGATGATCAGCAGCAGGCCCCACCAGAAGATCGGCATGGAATACCCCACAAGCGCCGAACCCATGATCGTCTGATCAAGCCAGGTGCCGCGCTTGACCGCGGCCAGCACACCGGCAGGAACACCCAGGAATATGGCAAGCAGGATGGCGCAGAGCGACAGTTCCAGCGTCGCTGGGAACAATTGCAGGAAATCTCCCAGCACGGCCCGCTTGGTGACGATCGAGCTTCCGAAATCGCCCTGCAGCAGATTCACCAGGTAATCGAAATACTGGATATAGACCGGCCGATCGAGGCCGAGATCCGCCATCAGCTGCGCATGCCGCTCCGGCGACATGACGCGCTCGCCCGACATCAGCATCACCGGATCACCGGGGAGCAGGCGGATGAAGGAGAAGGCGATAATGGAAACACCGATGAAGGTGGGGATCAGGACGGCGAGGCGTCCGAGAATAAAGCGCAACATGGGAGCCAATCCCTTCTTTCTTTTTGAAAAACCGGCGGCCCGAATGTTTTCGCGCCGCCGGCCATTGCACGCTCTTTGCGGCGTGCCTTTTTTAGTCGTCGATCTTATTCGGCGATGTCAACGCCTTCGAAGACGAAGTCACCGAGCGGCGACTGAACGAAGCCGGAGACCTTCTTGCTCATCGGAACGACGGCGAGCGAGTGGTCGAGCGTGTTCCAGGGGGCTTCCTTCTTGAAGACGACCTGCGCCTGCTCATAGAGCTTCGTGCGCTCGGCGATGTCGGAGGTTTCCTTGGCCTTCGTCACCAGATCGTCGAACTCCTTGTTGCACCACTGCGCACGGTTGTTGCCGCCAACGGCATCACAGCCGAGCAGGGTGTCGAGGAAGTTGTCCGGATCGCCATTGTCACCCGTCCAGCCGAGAATGGCCGCGCCGTCGCGATCCTTGGCGGAGGAGAGCTTCAGGTATTCGGCCCATTCATAGGAGACGATCTCGACCGTGACGCCGATCTTGGCCAAGTCTGCCTGCATCAGTTCTGCTGCACGGCGGGCGTTCAGCATGTACGGACGCGCGACAGGCATCGCCCAGATCTTCATCTTGAGATCCTTGACGCCGGCCTCTTCAAGCATCTTCTTGGCCGCTTCCGGATCGTACTTGTCGTCTTCGACGGCATCATTGTACGACCACATCGTCGGCGGGATCGGGTTCTTGGCAACCGTTGCCGCGCCCTGGAAGACCGCATCGACGATGGCCTGCCGGTTGATCGCCATGTTGAGGGCCTTGCGAACCTCGACCTTGTCGAACGGCGCAACAAGCGTGTTGTAGGCGAGATAGGCGACATTGAGGCCGGCCTGCTCGGAGACGTTCAGGTTCGGATCGGCCTTCAGTTCGGCAACGTCGGCCGCGTTCGGATAGGACATCAGGTGGCATTCGCCGGCCTTCAGCTTCTGGGCGCGCACCGCCGCGTCGGTGGTGATCGCGAAGACCAGATCGTCGATCTTCTGCTTGCCGCCCCAATAGTCCGGGTTGGCCTTGTAGCGGATAGCGGCATCCGGCTGATAGGCGACGAAGGTGAAGGGACCAGTGCCGAGCGGCTGCTGGTTCATCAATTCCATCTTGCCGTCAGCGGCGAGCTTGTCGGCATATTCCTTCGACACGATCGAGATGAAGGGCATGCCGAGATTGGCCAGAAGCGGCGCTTCCGGGCGCTTCAGCGTGATCTTGACCGTCAGGTCGTCGACCTTCTCGATCTTGTCGAGAACATCCGGCAGGCCCATGCCGGAGAAATATTCCCAGGACGCACCCGGAACGTATTTGTTCCAGGCATTGTCGGTCTTGTACTGGCGCTCGAAGGAGAAGATCACGTCATCGGCGTTCAGTTCGCGCGTCGGCGTGAAATATTCGGTCGTCTGGAACTTTACGCCCGGACGCAGCTTGAAGGTGTATTCCTTGCCGTCAGCCGAAATTTCCCAGCTCTCGGCCAGCGCAGGTTCGATTTCCGTCGTGCCGCGCTTGAATTCCACCAGCCGGTTATAAACCGTGTGCGCGGCTGCGTCGAAGGTCTGACCGCCCGTGTAAAGGCCGGGGTCGAAACCTTCCGGCGACGCTTCCGAGCAATAGACGAAGGTCTTCGACCATGCCGTGCCGGCCATCATACCGACGAGCGCGGTCGCAGCAAGGAGAGTAGAGAGCTTTTTCATGAGTTTGCTTCCCAGCTTTGTTCTTGTTCTCATATTTTTCTGACGCAGAAATCGCAGTTCCGGTCAAGGCCGGATGGAACGACATTTGCCCCTGCAATGCAATAAGCTGTCTCGAAATTTTGTCCATCCGGAAAAATACATCCGGATACGACAGCAAGGGCGCTATACACGACTTCCTTATCTGAAATCCAGCCAAATCGAATCGTTTTTTCAGCGCCTGAAAAGTCAATCCCAAATTGCACGGATAGAGGCCACGCCCGCATCGTGGCATAAGCAGCCTGCGGGGCGGGGAGGACTGACCGGCTTTTATCTGCCAGGCGGGGAAAGATGAAAGCCACTCTCACCAGTCCTCCCTCTCGCTCCCCTCCACCGGGGTCGCATCCCGCCCTGGCCGAGCGCCGCCAGACCTCTTTTTCATTTGAAATACCAGTTGCTTGTCACCGATCGCACGTTAAACTGGTGGCCGCGGGACAATCTGGAGACGGCCGCGTCGTGGCAAATCTTCTGACCAACCACCGGCGATACCACCTGGACAGCGATTTGGAGAAAGCTCTCAATCGCGTCGATTTCTTTCGAATTTTCCACACCATGTCGTTGCGCCACGGCTTCGACCATTTCGGCATCCTGCAACTTGGCAACGAAGGCGATGCCTGCATGCTGTCGCACCGGCTCGTCCTGCACGACCTGCCGTCGGGCCTGGCGGAGGAATATGACAAGCGTCACCGCTTCGGGGATTCGGTCGTGTTCAAGACTCTTCACAGATCCGTCATCCCCTCCATCTGGAAAGCCGACGACCCGCATCTGGGCAATGGCAGCAACCTTTTGGCCCAGCTCGGATTCGACATGCTGATATGCGTGCCGGTCACCGGCATCAACGGCGCCCGGTATGCCGTGCTGTTTCTGGGCGATTGCGAGGAGATCGCGAAGCCGGCGCATTTCGAGCTGTGCTACGATGCGCTTTGCGCGTTCGACTATTTCTACCGGCTGGTCCTGTCCAACAAGGCCGGATTGGGCCTGACCCCGCGAGAAACCGAGATCCTGCGCTGGATATCGCATGGGAAGACCGCAAGCGAGATCGCCCTGATCGTGTCGGTTTCCGAGCATACGGTCAATTCACATACCGCCACGATCCTGAAAAAGCTCGACGTGGTCAACCGAACCCAGATGGTGGCCAAGGCGATCCGGGAGCAGATCATCCAATGATACGGCATCCATGGCCGACCCGTTCCCATGCCGGAGAGCCAAATCAAACCGGCCGCTACCCCCAGAAGAACAGCAGATCATCATGACAGACACAGTTCACATTTTGCTCGTTGACGATGATCCGGCCGAATATCTGATCATGGGCGGCATCATGAAAAAGGTGACGAGCGCCGAAATCCATCTGCATTTCTGCGAGACGATCGAGGCTGCACTGGCTTTCATCCAGTCGGGAAAGCCCGCATCCGTGATTCTGATGGACAATCGCCTGCAACCGCAATGCGATTTTCGCGAGACCGTGCCGGCCCTCCGCCAGCAGGGCTTCATCGGCCCGATCGGCGTGATCTCGTCATCGCTCGCCGATCCCTATTTCCAGAAATTCGAGGATTACGGCGCCGATTTTCGCATCGACAAGGCGGAACTCGATCCGACCGCGATCGAATTCATCCTGCGCGAATATGTGACGAAAACATAGCGGCGGAGACCCCGCCTGCGGGCCGATCAGGCGGCGGTCATCGGGCGCGGGCGTTCCTCGAGGCCGAGCAGGAAGTTGATCTGCGGCCGCGCCTTGACGAGGTCGTCGATCGAATATTGCTGCAACACTTCGAAGAAGGCATTGAGCGCCTTGCGCAGCGCCGCGTTCAGACCGCAGCTATCGACCAGCGGGCAATCGATTTCGCCGGCCTCGAAACATTCCGCCATGGCGAAGCTGTCCTCGGTCACCTTGACGATATCGAAGAGGCTGATGTCGGTCGCGGGCTTCGGCAGGCGCACGCCACCGTTGCGGCCCCTCACCGTCTCGACGAGACCGGCCTTGTTAAGCGGCTGCAGAATCTTGAACAGGAAAAGCTCCGACACGCCGTAGGCCTTGGCGATCTCCGGAATGCGGCTGAGCCGGCCGTCATTGGCGGCACAGTACATCAGCATGCGGACCGCGTAGTTCGTTTGCTTCGTCAGGCGCATTTTCTACTCCAGGATTCGACATTCGGCGTATAGCGGTCGTTTGGACCGTCAGCCCATGGCGGCGTTCGAAAGGGCGGGGAGCGCGGCGACAGCCGCAATCGGCGCCTTTCCTTCATATAGGACGAATGCTAGTTTGGAACAATTCCAAAAAGCAGAAATATCCCTTGGGACGATCATTGGACCGCTTCGCCCCGGCTGTCCATCCCTTGGATCCTGAAACACCGGGCTTTCCTTAAGCGTCGGATAGAGATCGCCCGTCAGTTCGCGGTGTCGTCTTCGCGCAGTTGCGCCGCATAAGCTGCAATCGCCTTGCGACGTTCGGGCGTGCCGGGATGAGTCGACAGGATGGTGGTGCCGGAGGTATCGCCGAGCTTCGTCTCGACGATCTCGAAGAAGCGGGCGATGGCCAGGGGATCGTATCCGGCCTTGTCCATCAGTTCGACCGAATAGCGATCAGCAGCGGCTTCCGCGGTTCTCGAATAGGACAGCGCCACAAGGCCGCCGCCCTGGACCAGAAGGTCCTCCACCCCGTCACCGACATCACCGGCAATCAGCATGATCAGGCCCGCCATGCCGGCAGCCCGGTAGACCTGCCGCAGGCTGTGTTCCAGTTCCACATGGCCGATCTCGTGCGCCAGGATGGCCACCAGCATTTCGGTATCGCCATCGGCAAGGTCGACGAGTTCGTCGGTGACGATCAACGTTCCATCCGGCAGCGCGAAGGCATTGGGGCCGATCAGCCCGCCCTTGCGGAAATTCAATGTATAGCCGGCGGCACCTCGGTCCGACTGCGCCGCGATGCGGGCGAAGCCCTCGGCGATCACGGCGGTCCTGCTCTCATCCAGATCCGTTTTGGAAAGCACGGAGCGATCGAGCGTTTCCATCGTACCCGCGGACATCAGCTTCGGCACCACGGGCGGCGTGACGGCGACAGCGATCTCGACCAGCACCGGCAAGGCGAAACGATAGACCAGCCCCGACAGCAGGAAGACGGCGGCCGCGAAGATCAGGAGCCGCGGGTGAAACCGCTCCAGGTCATGCACGAAACCGGCGCGCTTGCGTCCCTGCGCGCGCAACAAGCGATCGATCGCGTCATTGTCCGTGGTTTCGAACAGCGCGCCGTCGGCAAACTGGATCCGACGCGGAATGGAGCCGACGCGCGGCGCGATATCGAGCGTCGCAAAAGCTCCTTCAGCCAGAACGTCGCCGCCCTCCCCCGCAACCGCGACGATCCGGTCCTGCCGCTCGACCAGATGTGCCGGCATGGAGCGGCTGGTCGAGGGTGGGTGCCAGTCGCCACGGCAGATCGGCCTGTCGTCAGAAGCCAAAGTCGAAACCCTCGAAATCCATGAATTCCGCGCCGACGGCGGAGCCTTCCTGTGCGACCGAGGCGAAGATTTCACCGACATCGCCATCGAAACGGACAGCAGTATGGACGTTGACATAGCGCGCCATGCGAACCGCCGCCCAGGGCCGCATCAGGCCCAGCGTGACGATGGTAACGAGGACATTCGAAACGGCCACCCAGACATAGCCCATGCGCGGCAGATCGCTGCGCAGCGCGTGCCTGCCGTCAAAGGCGGTCGCCGACCAGGCGATATTGCGCACGCCGGCACGGTAGAACAGAGCGGCGATGCCGAAGGAGAGGAAGACCGCGATATAGCCCACCACGCCGAGAAGGAACAGGGAGGCCTGCAGTTCCGGCGCAACGGTGGCCGTGCCGTCGGCCAGCGCCATCAGCAACGACAGATTGGCAATTACGACCGCGCCGATGACGAGAAGGCCGAGAATGACGATCAAGGCGGAGAACAGCCAGGTCTTGTAGATATAGCCAAGCCGCGGATCGGTTGCAAAAGGCCGGCCGCCATAGCGCAGATTGTTGCCGATATAGCGATACATCCAGCGGCTGGCGAGCGGCATCAGGATGCCGAGCGACAGGACGGCGATGACCGGACCGGCCATGAAAGCGACAAAGGCGCCACCCATCTTGCCAACGAAGTCGAAGCGGATATTCCGATAGCTGGTCACGCGCGCGCTGAACCGCAGGCCGCGCATGATCAGCCAGGGGAAGAAGAACAAGATGACGACGGCAAGGACGATGCCGGCAATCGGAAAGACGGCCAGCAGGACATTGTAGACGACGAGATAGCCGAAGACGATCAGCCGGCCGATGAAGATCTGCTTACCCTTGGCGTGATAGTCGAAGGCGCGACCGAGCAGCACCGTATTGCCGTAGAAATAACGGTTGCGCCGCACCTTGGCCCAGGCGGAATAAATGCCGAGCGTGATGATCGTCAGAAGAATATTGACGATCCAGATGCCGAAATATTCCCCCGCCCTTCCCGTAAAGGACAGCCTGTGAAATTCCTTCGATGCCGACTGCGGTGCCGTTTCGACCGTGCTCATGATAGCCCCTCATTTGTCATGGATCGCGTTCTGGACCCGGCTGGCCATCCCCCGATATTCGGCCGGTCGGAAAACTCTTAAACGCCTGGTAACGCAGGTTCAATCGAAGGACCGGTGCCGCCAACAAAAAAGGGCCTCCGAGAGGAGACCCAATTTGGGGAGGAAGGGAGATTACTTCATTGTCGGGATCGAGAACTCGGCGCCGTCCTTGATGCCGGACGGCCAGCGCGAGGTAACGGTCTTGGTGCGCGTCCAGAAGCGGATCGAATCCGTGCCGTGCTGGTTGAGATCGCCGAAGGACGAGGATTTCCAGCCGCCGAAGGAATGATAGGCAAGCGGAACCGGGATCGGCACATTGACGCCGACCATGCCGATATTGATGCGGCTGGCGAAATCGCGGGCGGCATCGCCGTCGCGCGTATAGATCGCGACGCCATTGCCATATTCATGCTTCATCGGCAGGTCGAGGGCTTCTTCGTAGTTCTTGGCGCGGACCACCGAGAGGACCGGACCGAAGATTTCCGTCTTGTAGATTTCCATGTCCGGCGTGACATTGTCGAACAGGCAGCCGCCGACGAAATGGCCCTTCTCATAGCCCTGCAGCTTGAAATTGCGGCCATCGACCACGAGCTTGGCGCCTTCCTCGACGCCCTTGTCGATCAGGCCGAGAACGCGCGCCTTGGCTTCCTTGGTGATAAGCGGGCCCATATCGGCCTTTTCGTCCGTATAGGGGCCGACGCGCAGGCTTTCCACCATCGGGGTCAGCTTCGCGATCAGCCGGTCGGCTGTTTCCTGGCCCACCGGGACGGCAACGGAAATCGCCATGCAGCGTTCGCCGGCCGAGCCGTAGCCGGCGCCGATCAGGGCATTGGCCGCCTGGTCGAGATCGGCATCAGGCATAATGATCATGTGGTTCTTGGCGCCGCCGAAGCACTGCGCCCGCTTGCCGTTCGATGCCGCCGTGCCATAGACGTAGCGGGCGATCGGGGTCGAGCCGACAAAGGAAACGGCGGCGATATCGGGATGGGTCAGGATCGCATCGACCGCGCCCTTGTCGCCATTGACGACATTGAGGATGCCGGCCGGAAGCCCTGCCTCGATCATCAGTTCGGCAAGGCGCATCGGCACGGACGGATCGCGCTCGGACGGCTTGAGGATGAAGGCGTTGCCGCAGGCGATGGCCGGCGCGAACATCCACATGGGGATCATTGCCGGGAAATTGAACGGGGTGATGCCGGCACCGACGCCGACGGCCTGGCGGATCGAATACATGTCGATACCGGGCCCTGCGCCTTCGGTGAATTCGCTCTTGGCCAGGTGCGGAATGCCGACGGCGAATTCGCAGACTTCAAGCCCGCGCACGACGTCGCCCTTCGCATCCTCGATGGTCTTGCCATGCTCGCGCGACAGGATTTCCGCCAGTTCATCCATATTGTCGTTCAGAAGCTGGATGAACTTCATGAAGACGCGGGCGCGACGCTGCGGGTTGACGGCCGCCCATTTCGGCTGCGCCGCCTTGGCGCTTTCGACCGCGCTTGCCAGTTCGGCGTCGCTTGCCAGCGCCACCTTTGCCTGGACCTCGCCCGTGGCCGGATTATAGATATCGGCGGTGCGGCCGCTGGTGCCGGCAACGCGCTTGCCGTCGATGAAATGACCGATCTCGTCCATGATGATCCTCCTGATCTTGATTATGTCGGGAGTGTCGCACTACAATATGCACAAATCAACGCGTGATAACTAGGAACCGTTGTGCACAAATTGACGTCCTCACCGAGTGTGAGGAGAATTTACCCCCCTCTGTCACCTACGGTGACATCTCCCCCTCAAGGGGGAAGATTATTCTTTTCCCATACCTGCATAGGAAATAGAAGCATGTCGCGTGCGCTCTCCCCCCTTGAGAGGGAGATGCCCGGCAGGGCAGAGGGGGGTAAGCGACCGCAAACTCCATCGCCGACGGTTCATGTCCATGAACTGGGATGATGTGCGGATGTTCCTGGCGGTCGCCCGCGCCGGACAGATTCTGGCAGCCTCGAAACGGCTGGGGCTTAACCATGCGACCCTTAGCCGGCGGGTGACGGCGCTTGAGGAAGCGCTGAAGACCCGCCTGCTGATCCGGCGAACCAATGGCTGCGACCTGACGGCGGAAGGCGAGATCTTCCTCAATGCCGCCGAGCGGATGGAAACGGAAATGCTGGCGGCGCAGGCCCAGGTTGGCCGCATCGATACGGTCATCGCCGGCACGGTGCGCGTCGGGGCGCCCGACGGTTTCGGCGTTTCGTTCCTTGCGCCGCGCCTCGGCAGGCTGACGGCACGCTTTCCCGAATTGCGCATCCAGCTCGTCCCGGTGCCGCGTTCCTTTTCGCTGTCGCAGCGAGAGGCCGATATCGCCATAACGCTGGAGCGTCCGGAACAGGGCAGGCTGATCTCGGCGAAACTCACCGATTACACGCTGGGCCTCTATGCTTCACAGGCTTATCTGGAGTCCTACGGCGTGCCGGAAACGGTCGATGACCTGAAGGCTCACCGCCGCATCGGCTATGTCGAGGATCTGATCTTCACCGCCTCGCTCAATTTCACCGGCGAGATCATGCGCAGCTGGGACGCATCCTTCGAGATATCAAGCGCGACGGGGCAGACCGAGGCGGTGCGCTCCAGCGCAGGGATCGGCATCCTCCACAATTACATCGCCCGGCAATATGACGAGCTTGTCCGCATCCTGCCGGACACGACCATTACGCGCGGCTATTGGACGACCTATCACGAAAGCGCCCGCGATCTGGTGCGCGTCCGCACCGTCGTCGACTTCCTTCAGGAACTGGTGACGGAGGAACACGGTATTTTCCTGTGAAATTTATTGCGCCCAGGCGGGCTTTGCCGGCCATCGGATACAAACGACCGCGCTCATGGACAAGGTCGTTTTCCAGGCCGCCGCATCCCGAAGACCGGGATATGGGAACAGGGCAGCGCCCTGCCGCGTTGACAGGGAAAGAAGGAGAGACAGGATGACGCTTCCCGTAGATCCCGTTCCCGGCCCCGGTATTCCGCCGGTTCCACCGTTTGAAAAACCGATCCCGATCGACGAGCCCGCCCCCGATCGCCTGCCGGATGAAGAACCCTTGCCGAACCCGGATGAAAATCCCGACCCACCGCAACAGGTCGGTCCATTCGACGCCATGCGCGACCTGACGTGATATCAGAGCATACAGCAGGCCCGCTTTTCGATAATGAAAATTGTGGAAGAAATGGTACGGTTGGGGGGTCTCGAACCTCCGACCTCAGGTGCCACAAAACTAAGGTTTAACCTAGCTTCGTCAACGCATTAACCACATACCACGTCAACCAATCATGTTTATGTTGTTTTGTTTGATTAATTTCCCCAGACAGCCTTTTTAGGCTCTATCAATCTCACTCAGTCACCTTCCAATTCGCGCGACATTTCGATATCAGAAAACGGTATAGACGCGGTATAGATATCGGCAGGCCAGAATTGACTTCAAAGATCACCTACAACAACATCCGAGTGAAGATCGCAAAGTCTCACATCACAGAGGCAGCCAAGAAGGCCGAGGTGGGGATGCCCACCCGCGTTGTCGATATCTACGCCGATGACGCAACCGCCGGACTCCAGCTCCGCGTTCAGGGTCAAAGAGCCTTTTGGGTTCTCAAATACAGAAACTCAACTAAGACTCTTGGCTATGTATATGCTGAGCAAGAACCTCACCAGATGATTCCTTCCGTATCGGAAGCGAGGTCGCTGGCTGCTGAGGGCAAAAAGGTAATCGACGACGACCCGAAGAAATTCGATTCCTTTCTCTCCACTTACTATGCCATCCAAGAGCGCGACCCTGAACAGGCTCGAAAAGAAGCTCGTGGTCAGATCACCACATGGACGCTACGGCAGTGCATCGAGCACGTGATCGAGGCAAGGACGGCAACAGGCGAAAAGAAGCCGCTGAAAAACCCTTACGAGTATCAGCTCACCCTCAGGCGGCCCGAACTTCAAAATCTGCTTGATCAGCCAGCTGCGGCGCTAGACCGTGGTGATTTTGACGACGCACGTGATACCCTAAAAAAGAACTACGGAAAATCACCGGCCAACAAGGCGCTCTCCAACATCCGGCGGTCGCTCGACTATTGCATGCGCTTCCAATCAAAAGCTTCCGGCCTTTCGCATCAGGACCAGTGGTGGAAGCTAATAGAAAGCGCGGGCGTAGTTGAGAAACGCACACGCCTCCCGAAGATCGACGATATCGTTCAGATGATGATCGTCATGGAAGACTTTCTGGATAAACCTCTACCCGGCCGAAAATCCAGAGATGGGAAAGCTGGTGTTCGAGCCAACGTCTTTGCCGCAGCATGGTGGCTAGTGCTTACAGGGCAGAGGACGTTCGCTGCTTTACATCTTCATGGTCACGACTTTTTTCCGGACAAAGAGGCAGGCAATGGCTGGTACATCGCCGCTTGGCCAGCATCAGTCATGAAAGCGACAGTGGACTTTTCACTGCCCGTTCCGCCGAGCGTAGTGCAACATATGTTGCCGCTCATTGAAGCCTCCAGAAACGATGTTAATGACGGTAGCGCTTGGGCTTTCCCATCGGGCCGCAAGCCCAAGAAGAGCAGCGCGAAGAAAGATATCACGGTGAATCAATCTGCCGTCCGACTAGCGCTGCAGCGTCTCCGAGGTCGCGATCCGCTTATGAAAGGCAATGCGGAGGCAGTGGATTTCTTTGCGCGGTGCAAAATTCCATGGTGGACGCCGCATGATATCCGGAAATGCCTGACCGCATTCATGGATAAGTCAGGCATGCCTGGCGGAGCTTCGGCGATCCTGGCCCATAAGATCAAAATGCCCGACCTGCCGCATAACGATAAGGATAGAGAAGATTGGCTTGAGCAGCATGTCGAGGACGTTACGGCAGCTTCATACTTCAGCCCAGGTCACATGCACCTGAAGGCGAAAGCAATGTCGCTGTGGACCGACGCGATCCTTGACCGGTACGAAGCACTGTCTCCGCGCGCGCAGGCAAAAATTCAAGAAGAGAAGCGTATCCAACGGGCCAAGTTCATTTTTCAAGACGCGCTGTACGCTCATCGGGCACGCGATGCTGCCCTTATCACTATCCAACCTTTGATCGAAGCCCAAAGGGTAAAGGTCTCGAAGACCGAAAGAATGATCGAGACAATGATGACAGAGACACCTGTCCCGCTGAAAGATATAGCTTTCGCGAAAGATGAGCTGCAAGGCTACCAGGACGACCTGGACCGTCTTGTAACTACGCCTGGAACTGCATTGATCAAACCGAGCGAAGAAGCCCGTAAAGGGAGCATGGTCGATGTCATGCACCATGGATTCTCGACGTATGATTTCCGATCTGAGGCACCTGACTATTGTGAGCTTCGTGATCGATACATCACTGGTCTCATAAACATTGAGACCTTCAAATCGGCGCTGTCGGACAAATACGGCTACGATTTCTCACTGGATACCCAATCTATGTACTTGCCGGGTCGTGAACCGGTTTCAGCAATCGCATCGTGAACGTGCCTGACTGCTGAAACCATTGAAATCGCTTGAGCTATACAGAGGTTACGGAACCGGTATAGCTCAAGACGACGCTGCGTGACGGTAAGTGGACGACTTTCTGCACTGCGGCACATCCACTCACCTCGATGCCCAGACTCGATTGGCCGCAGGCACCACCGGCACTTTCGCATTTTCCTTGCAGCCACGTGGACCGGGCTGGGAACATCCGGAATTACAACGACTGGCTTGACGTTCGTGCGGCTGATCCGACTGGCCACGGCAGATGGTGACCGGCCTAGTGCTTCAGCGATTCGGTCTGGCTTGTGCCCTGCCCTCACCAGTGCCACCAATCTCCTGATTTCTTCTTCGGTCCAACGCTCGCCCATAATACTCTGCCACCAACCTCTTCGATCAGTGTGCGGTGGCAATTCACCGGCCGCAAAAGGAATTTTGTCCTATGTCAAAGTTCATCCCAGACCGGGTCAGAGACGACTACGCAGCCGATATCCAGGCCATCCGCGACCAGCATGGTGATGACGTGATCGTTGACTGGGTCGAGCGATATCACGCGTCTGATGATGTCGACCGTGACGATGTGATGGAAGCTTTGGGCATTGACTACGTCGGCACATTTTATGAGCTTGTGCGAGCTTACAATGTTGATCGGCCGGAGCCTGATCAGGTGGAGGAAGCACGTCAGCTGGAAATGATGAGGCTGCTTTTAGACGGGAAAGAGGTGCCGGAAAACCTGCGGAAACCGGCATCGTGGACGAAGCAGTTGAACTGATCGGCCCTTAAGTTCAGAACTCAGACATTGTGCCGAGCGGCCACGCGATCTCGGATTTCAGCGATCTGCTGATCGATATCGGCCAAGTCGATGAGGTGGCCCTCTCGAATGATCGAGCCCGCACGAAAACCGAGCGACTGCGACATCTGTTCCATGATCGTGCCGATCAGGTCGTCTTCGTAAGGGCTGCCGTCGTTGTCCCAGGCAACGCTATATCCCGCGCCATCATCTTCGTCGCGATAGTCGACGCACATTTCGAGCGCGAAATTAGTTTCGTCACCAACGGCTTGAATGTGACCAAGGTAAGCTTTTAAGACCTCGAACTGCTTCTCGTCGAGCACGATCCGGCAACCCGGCGCAAGCAGGTAACCGAACAGAAACTGTGCTGTCATTGTGTAGTCGACGGTGCGGCCATTGATCTTGTTGTCGTTAGCGATCACGACTGCTCTCCACTCATTATCAGCTCAATCTCAGCGATGATCGCGTCGCGCTTGACTTCGTCAACCGTCGACATTGAGCGCGGATGTTCGACAGCGATCTCGTATCCGCGCTGACGTTTCCGAAGTTTGATTTCGTGGTGCCTGCCAATCGCCCGGTCGACCGCGATCAGCTTCCGGCGGAGATCGGCTAGCTCCTCGTCGGTGCCATCAAGCACAAGATCGGGATCGAGGTATGGCGTGAAATCAATCTGCATCTGCTTGGCCATGTCCATGCTCGTCCCTTCATCGAGGCCGAGTTCACCGTCAGTCCATTTTGGCTGATCGTGCTCATCGGTCCGATCAGGATCGAGGATGATATCGTCGTCGGGACGAAGCTCGCCGACGATATGCTTATGTCGGTCACAGAGAGTAGCTGCATGTGCACCCAGCCTCAGACGCCCAGGCTGACCGCACTCCTGGCAGATGCGCAGACTCTGACGACGTGCTCGTTCACGCAGGCGTGACAACCAGTAAGACTGAAGCGGTGTGGATGTGACGTGAAAGGTATCGGTGAAAAGGCGTAAGGCTCCGAATTTTTCCTTGCCCCAGCGCAGGTGAATAGGCCAGCCATCAGCCTTCCACAACCTCAGTTGATCGCAGAACTCAGATACAATTCCTGTCCACCCTGGGCCAAATTCGAGGCCCCTGGCGGCGGGTCCCTCATCAGGCTTATAGACGTCAGAATACTCGATCCTGAATTCCTCGTGTCTTCGGCGACGGAACTCCTGGCGGAAGACATCAATGTCGCTTTCCGAAAAACGAAGGCTGTCGATCACCTCTGCCAAGCTCTTTTGTTGGTAATCGCCCACGATTGCATGCGGGCGGATGTCGCCGACATCTATGATGTGCCAGATAGCGTGCTCTTTGACGTTGAGCAGCTTTGCGAATTCCAGGAATGAATAGGTTTTCTGCGGCTCCACGGTATAGGACATCCTCATCGCGATGGACATCCGGACGCCAATTCGAGCCTTCTCCATGCCCTCTCGGTCATCCGGCCATGGGAGCTGATCTGCCCATGCAATGATTGCTTCGCGAGTTCGTTGGTGTGGCATTGGATGAAAATCGAGAAAAGCCTGAGCCCAAGCGTCGACATCGTCCTTATGTCTGCGTTGAACTTCGTGGAAGGCGTTGATCCAGGCGACGTCGCGATCTGCGAAGAAGCCTGGGCGGAACTCAGAATACACCTCGTCATCGGGATGAACAGTTGATCGAGCGGCCTCAATCCGTCCACGAGCGGCATCCATTATGGCGATCTTTCGAGCCTTGTCTTCCTCGGTCATTGCGATGCCTTTCGCCCTTGCCATTCCTGGAAATGCCGGTCGCAGCACGTCCAATACCAGCCGCCCAGAACCCGCATCTCACCAGGGTCGCCGCACTGCTCGCACGTATGAGCAGCGCGGCCGATCACCTGCTGCTTGACGATGCCAATCATTTCCGCAGCAGGTGACGGCTCCGGCGGATCGATATCGTCGATCCACTCCATGAAGCCGTCGACATCCGGTCGCTCGAATGGCGCAGGCCTGGTGTAAATGCGCAGCTCTCCCATTTTTTCTTTGACCTGCCTTATGTACCAGCGGCCGACCTCGTCGTGGTGCTTGAGCACCCCTTCGAGTTGCTCGCAAAAATCCGTCAGCAGAGCCCACCAGCCAGGCCCAATCGTGATCAGATACTGCCAGGAATCCTCAGTGTTGGTCGGGTCGAATAGGTCGGAAAAACGTGTGCGGATGTAGTCGACGTACTCATCATGGGTCATCATCGCGACCCTCCTTGTTCACTGCCAAGCTGGCTTGGTCCGACTCCCACTCGGCATGTTTGATGATGTCAGCGATTTCGAACTGAGTTGCGGGATCAGCCTGATCACAGCGCACGTTGATAAAAAGCTGGCCCTCGCTCTCCATTATTTTTGTCACGTAGACCTTTCCAATCAGATCGCGTTCCTCGACGATACTTTTGATGTCGAGCAATGCTTTACGGAGGATCGCTGTGTTCGGGTCGCTGACCTGCAGCCATACGTTGGCATGCTCCTGGAAGAGCATGGACACTTCAGCGCGAAATTTCACGCGCTCGTCGAATGCATGGACTTTCGCCGCCAGTTTTTCACGGGCGCTGGTGGCATCCTCTTCGCACAGAAAGATGGTTACGCGGTCACCAAGCTCGACGGGCTCGGCAGGTTTTCCGCACCACTCACAGGTTTGCCGCGACGAAAAGTGCAGATGACGCTGCAGACCGATGGCAGCCTGAGCTTTTTCGGGCGACAATTGCATCTCCGGATTTACTAAGATGAATGCCTTGAGACCAGAGTTCGTCCGCTCAAAGCGAACTTCTCCGGGCGACATCATATCCTCGCCCAGGTCATGGAAACCGGTGATGAAGGTGATAATGATTTCAGTCCAGCCGTCAGGCATCTGACCAATCGATGCGTCGCACAGATCAGGATACGCATCCCGGATGAGCTTCTGATTCTCGGTTTTCATCGCTGTTTCCTCGTGCTGATCATGCGCTATCTGATTTGCCGTTGATCGAATCACGGACAGTCGTTGGCGTGCTCGGAGGTCCTGAATCGGCATCTCAATGCACCCTCTGTTTGCTGCAAGACGTCGGGCGACGGGCAGTGCAAACCGCCGAGCAGACCGCAGACCTGGCAGATGTGTTGCTGTCGCTCATTGAAAAATTGCAGCGCGATGATCAACGCTATCGCCGATCCGTTAGTCCACCGTTCGAAATCGACAGTCGGCGCAGCGGTCGCGCGAAACAGCCCGCCCTCATCCTCCAGCCGTTCGAAATGTAAGCTGACCCAAGGGTCCACATCGCCGTTATCTGTTGAGATAAGAGTGCACTGGTGGAACAAGCCCGCCAAAAGGTCGACGTGTCCTTCCGGGATTGACTTCAGATTCTCGCTCCACCAATGCAGATACAGCTCGCGAAAACGGTCGCCATTTTCCTTTTTCATGCCACCACCTCCGCATCCCTCATCGACGCTGTCAGCGCCTGAAAAGTAGCAGGCGCATAACCGAGGTCACTGCAATCGACACCACAGTCGCGCGACCGGCCGTATGGCGGAAGGCGGCCATGAGAGTGCCCGTAAAGGTGCCAAGAGCCATGGACAGATGCCGACCACGTGCGCATGGCATAATGGTGTAAGATGACGCGTTCGCGGTCTTGCTTGACCTCAGCATAATGTGTCGGGGGCTGGTCCCATGCCAAAGCGGCGATGCCTTTGCGGACGCCGCCGCTGTGGTCCAAATCATGGTTGCCCAAGATGAGGCGCTTGCGACCCTTCAGTTGCGCAAAAATCTGTGCGGTGCGCTTGTCGTCACCGGCGGCGAAGTCGCCCAAATGCCAAACGATATCTTGATCCTTGACGACTGAATTCCAGGCGTCGATCACGTGACGATCCATTTCATCGGTCGACGAAAACGGTCGTGACTTTAGCATCATCGGATGCTGAAAATGGGTATCGGCTGTAAAATAGTGAGAGACAAACGCCATCTCGGAAGCCCTTTCAAGTCACAATAAATCCTCACCACCTGTGTTCGAACGGATGGACAACGCGGGTGCGTCATAGATTTATGGTGGCGGACTTCATTCGATGCGGCTCCAAGAGCGGGTTGGCGTTGGAGAGAAAATAGTGAAGGTGCCGCAGATTGTAAAGCGGTACCTTTTCATATAGTTAGGCGTTGAGTGCCTCTTCCTCAGCTTCTGCGTCGGCCAGCTCATCGCTGGAGTCACGGTCGTTATTGCTACCACCGCCCAAGAGAAAATATTTGTCCGTGCTCACCTCGTCGTCTGCTGGATCAACGATCTTCCGGTCACGGTCGTTGATCCGGTCGTTCTTGATCATCCAGTCCAATGCCTGCAGGTGCGAGAGGTAGACGCCTATCATATTCGGTATCTGCCGCTCATGATAGGCGAGTGCAAGCTTGAAGTGGTGGGCGCTTCCCAAACGCTGGATGGCGGGCTTTGCGATCAGTTTCAGGGCTTCAGTCAAAGCATTCTTATTGAGCTTTTCGAGTTCGTAGATTGTAGGAAATCGGTCCCTCAAACGATGTATTATCTCTATCTCGACATATCGAGCGTTCTCTTTCGGCGACTTACCGGTGAACGGGTATCCATTCAGAAGTCGACCAAGCTCAGCGCCCTCGGTTTCCAGCTCCGGTCGGTCAAAGTATGGGTGCCAGCACGGTGACCAACCGTCCAAGCTGTAGCCCTGTTTCGAAAAGGGCCCATTTGTCTCCCGCTTCTTTTTCACCTTCGGCCTAGGGTTTTCGTTCGGCATGGAGTTGCGCTTGTGCTGAACACTTTCGATCTCGTCCGACGACAGCAAGAGGTGCTCGATCCCGTCAGCGTCGTGAGGAATCATGACGTCAGGCCAGACGACGTCCTCGGTTTGCTCTGGTCGGACCATGTGTAATTTGAATACCGCCACGCATGTTGCTGGGCCTACCCAGGTTGCCGCTTTGGCAAGGACGTCGTCGATGATCAAGCGAAAGACTTCGCCGGGCCGGACGCCTTTAACTTTGAATACAATGGCTTCTGGGTGACGGATCATGCTGCAACTCCTTCGGCCAGATAAGCCGCGATCTCGCGCTCGAAGCCCATCCATTGCGACGGGGTCGCTGAAACCTTGTGGACCCCTGAGAAGTGAGCGCCCTCGAAGCGGAGTATGCGCTGTTCGCTTCCAGCGAAATCGCAGAACAGGCTGACTACCTCAATGTCGAAATCGTCCTGAGACACGGATGGATCGAGACGGTAGACGTTGGCTACTGACTTGGGCTGTTGGACCGGCTCCTCGATGTCGGCCCATACCTTAGCCATCTCGGCTTCGATTAGTTCAGACTGTTCGCGCAGCTCCCTGGCTGCCAGATAGTCGGCCATGTCGTCTGCATCGGTGCGGCCAGGCTCGGCATTCTTGCGAAAAGTTTTTGCACGTTTTTCGAGCGTACTCGTTTTCCAACCCCGCCCAAGTCTCTGACGACGAGCTGCTTCAGCTTCGGTTTTGATGGCTAAGGGCGCATTGCTGCGATCAGCAAGGTGCTCGACCAGATCAGGATCGTCGCATTCTTCTTCTAAGAAACCCCATGCAGCCCATGCCGCACCTTGCGTATCTACTGCGGCCAGAAGAGCGTCGCCGCGATAGCTGCGAGATTCGTATCCTGAGGTCAAACCTTTGCCGCTGAGAGCCTCCTTAAGAGCCACAAGCCACAGCTTAAAAAGGTCACTGGAGATATGGCCGGTCAGTTTAAATGTTCTCGACGCGCGCTGCCATAGGTCACTGCGGACGGCAAAACGAGGATCGTCTGCACCACCTTGGCGAAACTCTGGCTTCTTAGAATAGTCGATCCCGACGCGGACATGTCTGAAATCAGGTGCACGGAGGCGAAGGGTGTAGCAGATCGAGTTGACGCGACGGCCACGACCCGGCTCCTGCACAATATCCAGCGAGGTTTTGAAACGGCGGACCGATACCAAGTCGTCTAACGACTTTCGAGCGAAATCCACGAGCTTACCAACGTTCAGCTTATCGGCATCATCATGTCCAGGAAACTGGATTACCTCGGCCAACTCCTGAGGAGAGAATCGGATATAGATTTCATTGTCCTCACCAGGCTGCCAACGCTTTCGAGTGCTCTGCAAGGCGAGGTGTTTGTATAGAGCCGGGCTGTGCTTGAGGCTCATATTCCCGTCGCCAAGGGCTGCCAGCTCAAGGTAGGCGTATGACGGCATGGAACGCATCAGGTCTTTGATGGGCGGCGCAAACATCCAGCCGATCATGGTCGTAGAGTTCTTCAACTCTTCCCATGACACGACCATCTGTACGCCCCTATACCGCCGGTCCGGGTAAGCGCTGTCGCCGAAAGACATCCGCGTCATCCGCAGTTTTTCGAGCGATTTAATGATGTCGTCCTTGCGAATGTTGGGACCGGCAAAGCGGGTGAGCGCAGCCAGCTCGATGGCGTATCGATCAGCCTGCATCTCGCGGTCGACCTCGTAAGCATGCGAGATCAGGATTTCATGGACGACGGAATCGAGCACGGACAGGGCCGGACCATCGCAGGAAACACCTGACAGCATTTCAGGTGGTCGTGGGCTTTCTGGCGCGACGGATGAGAATTCAGAGGGTTTATGCTCAGCCAGTCTGACGAGGCTGCCGTGTGGGCTGGGTTTAAATTTCTGCGTCATATTGATGGTCACGGGTGGTGATACATCGAGTGTTTTCTCGGGCGGAGAATAAAGCAAGGACTAAATCCATTTTCATTTTCACTTGGAATTTAGTGTTTAAATCCATTGATCGGCTACGGTTGGATAGTAAGTAATCACGTCAACCAAATGTTGGGATATCTGGGATTTAAACGTTATGTCAACATTTGGAGATTTGGGATATCTGGGATTTAAACAACGTTGACATATACTTGTTTTCGTTGAGGTTTCACGTGAATTTTTATGTCAACAATGCCACAATACAGAGTGAAGGGAACTGTGAGTTATTCAGGTGCTTCACCTTTTTACCGTGGCAGCTGCGCTGCAGATCAGGTTGAAGAACCGTGAGAGGTTTACTCCGGCCATCGCAGTGGAAGCTGAACGAGATAACGGAGAAGGTCTGCCAAGGCCTTTTGGCATTCCGGAGCAATCCCGTCACCCTCGATCCGGTCGGCCAACACCAGGATAGCGTCTGCCGCTGACAGCTGTAAGCCTGAATAGTCACCCGTAGTGATCACATCGCGCAGTGGCGACAACAGCCAATCGCCGGGTACTGCGGTCTTGCTCTCGAAAATGCCGATCATCACATGCCCCACTCATGTCAAATGGAAGCTAATGTCCGCAATGTCAACATCGTCAAAGCTATCGATTTTCCTGGGAAAAGTCCGCTCTAGAGACGGTAAACGCAGGTTAAAATAAATTGAAACCACTTATCTTGCTGGCATTACGATTTATTTCGATTTGTCCGATGAAAAACTCCGCGTTTCTTGCGTCGCCGATGATCACACTGTGACGGTAAACGACACAGTGTTACGGGAGACACAACATGGAACCACAGGAATACGTATCGGCGGGAGCGGCTAGGACCGCGCGTTGGAGAGCGGCAATCAAGCAGCGGTCGATCCCTGAGACGGACGACCTGGACACAGCGATAGCGTCAGCATTCTCGGCTTTCATCGGTCATTACCAGAAGTCCGGGTTGCTGGAGCACCAGCAGGCGGCGAATGGCATGGTGCTGCTGATCGGCAAAGCCCTGCAGGACGCTGGTTACTGTGGTGACGAGGCCCTGCGCCGGGCAGAGAACCGGCTCTATTACTTACAGATGACGAGCCGCTTTCCTAATGCGTCGGCAACCGCCAAAAGACGGTGGGAGCTGGGTCCACTTGATCCGGAATCTGCGCTGACGGAGAACGATTTCGACCCGTTCTACGATGGCGATTACGAAGTCACGGATGAGGACGCCTATGACGACTGATCCGGTTGCCTCCCCCCGTTACTCCATACGTTTGAAACGAAATGATCCGAAATTGAATCTGAATTGTGCAATCGTACAATGTGACGGCCCCGAAGCTTTGGCCCGCGCCCACAGGGCGGTTATGTGGCTAGCCGATCAAGACCAGGACGAAGCGCAGCTCGCCAACGGGTTGGGCTTCAGCAAGTCCGACACCAAAGCTGGACGCAACTTGGCAAATATTTCGACTCTTCAGGTGATCCTGTCTTCAATACTAACGGTGATGGCTGTCAATCTTGCTCGGAAATATCGCCGCCAGCTGCCGCATGAGTACCTGGTCGACCAACAAAAGCAGCAGAACCTGAAAATTCAGTAGGCCATTTCAGCCGACCGTAGGAGTGGCAATCGGCATGAAACTCTTGATCTAGTCTTTCATCGTGCCGCCCGCCGTTTCTCGGCCGCCTCCAGGTCCTCCGTGAGCTTCGCATGCCGATCTCGTAGCTCCTCTATGGGCACTTTCGGCAGCAGGAAAGACGGCTTGTTCTTCCGCATAGCCTCGGCTTCCTCCCGCTGCTTGGTAACCTTTTCGATTGCGGCCTTGAACGTTTCAGCTGGGTCCCACGCACCTCTTTCCAACAGAGGGACGCCATATTTCTCAGCGAGCTGGTCATTGATCAGGCAAGCCTCTAGACCGATCCAAGCATATCGAATTTCACGCTCTTGGAAGGCGTCACCAAAGTAAGGCGGACCCTCGCCATATTCGAAGTTGCTGTTGACCGCACGGTTTGCGACGTCAATCTTATTCGGCAATGATCGGATTTGATATTGCAGCTTCTTCGGGAAGGCAGCCCAGTTCCACGATTCCGGGAATCGGATATCTGGAGTATCGACGGTGGATTCGTATTCGCCAGTTTCACGGTCTTCTTCCAGAGGATCGTCGACAACGTATGAACACTCGGAAATGAGCTTGTCGAGCTGCGACACGAGGGCGAAAGCAAGGACTTCAGCTTCACTCTCCTTTTTCCAGCGAGCGGTTAAATATTCGCGTAGCCAGTTAAGAAAGAACAGAAGGACGCCTGCTACGACGGCAACGATCAGTCCTGGCACGACCGTCAAAAGCCAGTTCTGCGGAGCCGCCGTCGCGGTCCCGATGGTAAAATTGATGAAATTCATACCGTCCCCAACAGCGTTACCGCTGTGAAATTACCCAACCCGATGGCGCGTCACCAAAGATTCTCATCAGTGGATGTCGATTCTATTTGATCTAGGTCTCGTTTGCTCCAACCATTTTCATTGGGGACGGCGAAGACCGTCAGCGATGAAGGATACTACGATGAATTTATCTACTGATTTGGCGAATGAAATTCTGCAAACCGTCGTCGACTACGGCAAAGCCACAGATACTTGGGCGTGGAATGCGGCGATACTTGCAACGACGAAGGATCAACGCCTCGCCGAGCGGAAGTTTAAGCTTAAGCAGAAGGGTCTCGCTGACAGAGAGGCCGCCTTCGAAAAGCTGCAGCAGCTTCTCGCACAGGTGTCAGAATGAGTTCGCGGCCTTTCGTGATCGCCTGACGCGTCAGATCATCGTTTCAAATATCAACGTGACGCTGACGCAAGTTTCCTGTCATGTAGTTTGCCGGAAACCTAAGGTTGGGGCTTCATCAACCTGAGTTTATCAAAATTTCATAGCTGCAACCTAGATTCGGCCTCCACAGGGGGCATGCACTATGCAGACAGTTCAAAGATTTACGTTTCCTACTTTCATGGGCATCTGCTCCATCTTGGCGGCGTTCGCGGATATTCTGCAGAATCCGGCGATCTTCGCTGGAATTCTTATCGCCCTGTTCGGCATAGGTGCCGTCTCGATCATTGTACCGGCTGGGTGGGTGACGTCAAAGCTCGCTGACACGATTGGCTTTGACTCCTCGATCAGCTCCACGCTTAAGCCGTTTGGTCTCTCATGCCTGATGCTTGGCGGCTTGATCTATGTTTTCTCCGCACTGTCCGCTGGAGCCGAGGCCGAAGGTGGAGCCTTAGCGAAGGCATTTCCCGAAATCGAAAAGATTCAGCTCGCCCTCGGTCGTGTTGAGAAAGACCTTGGTGAGCTTAAGGGTCAGACGGTCGCAATCAAGCAGGACACGGGGCAACTGGTTGAAACATCTCTGAAATGGATCAGCGTGGATGCGAGCCCGGGATCATTCGCGCGGACCACGAACGCCGGTGTGCTCCACTATTTTCCGAAAGGGCTTTACGTCAATCTCTCAAATGAGACCGGTCAAACGTTCGAGGATATTTCGGTCGTCGTAACAAGTGGCGCAGCAACCCTGTTCTCCGAACAAATTTCGATGCTGTTGCAAGACGGGTATAAACACTATCTGCACGACGTTCCGGATGTCTTCGAGACGGTGTCAGTGTGCGTGACCGCAAAACGCCGAGGACGACCGGAGTGGTTGACCGAGACGCGAGCCTATAAAGCGGTGCAGAAGCGCCTTGAAGACATGCCATCATATGATGTTGTAGATATGACGGACCTGACGATGTCTTCGGAGAAGCCCAGCTGTTCCTCCTCCACATGATCTTCGAATATGGACGGCGGTGTGTAAGTCACTCTGCGTCCATGCCGATTACGCCGCCAGCTGCCAGAATCTGATCGATATCCGTGGTTCCACGGTGGCGATAGCCGTCGAGGTGCGCCAACCTGTAAGCATTTGCCTTTCCGACATTGCTCTCCCAGGACTCTACGCGCTCAACGTGGATCATTCCGTTCAGGGCTAGCACGTCCAGGCCTTGCCTAATTTGATGTCGCTGCAGGCCGGTATACTCGGTAATGGCGGTGTAGCTCAGGAGCGCCAGATTCAGCTTGCGGTCGCGGCGCGATACGAACAGGAGATAGAGCTTCAGGGCGTAAAGTTCCCCTTGGCTGCGCTTCCCGAAGCGATGAGCGAAAAGTAATTCGCCACGTTGGTAAAGTCCCTTGGCCGGAAGTTTGGCCCAGCCCTCCGAGAGCTTGAAGTCAACAAGCTGGAAGGTGCTCTGTCCGTGCGGTTCACGTATCAATAGTTGGCGCTTTTCAAGAACATCGAGTCCTGCCGCCACGGTAGCACGGCTCATTCCCGTGATGAGAAGGAATTGATCGTAGGTCATCCGAGCGACACCCTCATCGTCTGTGCGATGAGCGATGGCGATCAACGCTATCAGGGCTGCGATTTGGCTACCGCCCTCGCCCTTCTTCCACATGAACTCCTGAAGACGCTTCTGTTCGATCCATTCGGTCGGGAGGCGTACCCACTCATGATGACGATAGGCTTTCACTTGTTGCGCTCCCGCATGATCTCGCGAATGACCCAGAGCATTGCGAGCACGATAACCCCAAGGGCAGTTACACCCGTCAAACGCTCGGGCGGAATGGTGAACAGGAATGTCAGAAATTCCAGGACTGTCATGGCTCAACTCCTATTTTTGGCGACCATGACAAAAAAATAGAAGCCTAGAAGCGTCTATTCTAGAAGCAGTTTCTTAGGAGTTGCACAAGGGTTTTGTTATTTTCCCAGCTTGTACAAAGGCTTAGAAAGTAGCGGAACAGTTTTTAGGAGAACCTGTTCTAGTTCGCGAAACGGGCCATCTTAGAATTCCGTGAACTACTTTGAGCCAGCGCGACCGTGGTCGACAGATAATATCGCAAGTGCCGCCATAGCTAAAGTTTTGATTCTGGAACGACGCCAACACTATTTCTGCGACGGATCGTTCGCCGCGACGATCAGACATGCTCGCTCGTACAACTCGTCAAAAGTAATTACTTCCGGGCGTAGTAGGTTCCTGCGGAAACGCTCGAAGGACGCGAACTTACGCTCGTTCACTCCATGCTCACCATCGAATTCGCTCAGGCGGCCACAAATGACGAAAGAGCGAGGCTCGGTAGTGTAGATCGTTTCCCCGGTTGGTTCGCCACTGGTGTCGGTCACACGGACTGTCGCACACCAACGCTCGACGGCGGCAGCCACGGTACCCTGCACTTGGGAGAGCGCGCACGTATGCGCCTTCGAGGGAGCACAGATGCCCGAACGGCTTCTGCGAATATACGCGTTGCTTCGTACTTAATTTCCGTTGTCGTTTCGTATATACGGACGGCCTGCGGCGATCAGTTTCGTTTACTACGTTAATTCATACGACATTGCGTCGTTGACAATGCGGTGCATTGCGCACATATCTAATTGGCCTTGTGTCGTTTTATGCAGAGCGGTTTAACCTAGCTTTAGGTATCGCTCAGCCTTTAGCGTTTGTATCGGTGGATTTTGAGCAGCGGCGTAAAGTCGTGATCTGGTCATATCGCAGCGGTGAAACGAATTTCCACATAGGCAACAAATTGGACGGGAGCGTATTCGTACGCTCCCGTTTCGCGTTACGCGATGAAGTCGTTCGGAAACATGTTTATGTAGTCCCTCTTCGATACAGTAGCACCCCCTACGTGACATCCTGGAAATTCACCGGACATTTTTCCCGAAGCTAGCGACACGTTGTAGTGTTTATCTACCTCGTACCTTTTACCAAATCGGAAGTTGGCTCCGAATAAGCAGCTATTCCCGTGAGGTGGGTTTTTCGTATCCGGTTTCGCGTGATGTTCCGGACCGTATGCGAAATACCGGTCTTTATCATCCACGAAATACGTCTTGGGAGACGTTGATACCGTCATTGGAGTCTGGCGTTTACGCAGCTGCCCGAAGAAATTGCTCAATGCCAGCGGTAAACCTTTCGCTGGCACCCCTGCAGAAAATATTTCGTCCAATGTATTCAATTCCGCTGCAATGAAATTTCTCAATGGTAGAAGAAGCATTTTTCTTCGTCCCTCCTTGTCGAACTCTTCGGCGTAGAAAGAGAAAGATTTGGCGAGCAGCGGTAGCGTTCTGTTGAAATAATTATGAATACTCATGCCGCCGAGATTACGGTCGAGCTTCGAAACGAAGAAAATACGGCCCAGCTCGGCGATAATTTGGTAATCCCCCCGCAAATTAACGGGCTTCAAAAGTAGAATTTTCTCGGGCTTTATGAACGAGGAGATTTTGATGAAGACGAGCAGATTTAGCGAACCCCGGTAATCCCCCCGCAAATTAACGGGCTTCAAAAGTAGAATTTTCTCGGGCTTTATGAACGAGGAGATTTTGATGAAGACGAGCAGATTTAGCGAACCCCAAATCCTTGCCATCCTTCGCCAGGCGGAAGGGGGCGTCCCAGTCCCCGAGCTTTGCCGGGAACATGGAATGAGCACGGCATCCTTTTACAAATGGCGATCCAAATACGGCGGCATGGACGCGTCGATGATCAGCCAGCTGAAGGCTCTGGAGGATGAGAACCGTCGGCTGAAGAAGATGTATGCCGAGATGAGCATGCAGGCAGAATTGCTGAAGGAAGCTCTGGGAAAAAAATAACACGGCCGTCTCAACGCCGAGAGATGGCCGGGAAAGCCGTGGCATCGCGCGGGGTGAGCATTGCGCTTGCCTGCCGCACCTTCGCGGTCAGCGAGACCTGCTATCGTTACAGCGCCAAGCTGAACGACGAGAACGAGCAGATCGCCGATCTTCTGATCGGACTGACGCGGGCAAAGAAGACCTGGGGCTTCGGCCTGTGTTTTCTTTATCTGCGGAATGTCCGGGGACATCGCTGGAACCATAAGCGCGTATACCGCATCTACCGCGAGCTGGAGTTGAACCTCAGGATCAAGCCACGCAGGCGTTTGAAGCGGGACAAGCCCGATGCCTTGACTGTGCCTGAGGCTCCGAACCTGGTTTGGTCCATGGACTTCATGGCAGATCGTTTGGAAGACGGCAGGCAATTCCGACTGCTGAATGTTCTGGACGACTTCAACCGCGAAGGGTTGGGCATCGAGGTGGATTTTTCGCTGCCTGCTGAACGCGTCATCCGCAGTCTGAACCAGATCATCGAATGGCGCGGCAAACCGTTCGCCATTCGTGTGGACAATGGGCCCGAGTACGTCAGTGGCAAACTGATGGAATGGGCCGAAACGCAAGGAATTGCCTTGAGCCACATCCAGCCCGGAAAGCCGCAACAAAATGCCTATGTCGAGCGCTACAACCGCACCGTCCGACATGAATGGCTAGACCAATACATCATTGAAAGCATCGAGGAGGCGCAGGAATTCGCCACACAGTGGCTATGGACCTACAACAACGAACGGCCCAATATGGGCATCGGCGGCATAACACCCGCACAGAAACTGAAAATGGCCGCGTGAATTCTACTGCGGAGCCCCGTTAAAAACGGGGGGATTACCATTTCA
>NZ_LMFA01000013.1:0-26464 GCF_001426565.1 Rhizobium sp. Root482
TGGAGCAGAGGACTTTGCAAACCATCGACAACCCGTTCGGCACGAGGTTGTCACCGATGTCTTAGGTACGAGGTGTTACCTATGTCTCCGGGTCGGACAAGGAAATTCTTGGTAGTGGACGCAGTCCGTAGCGAACCCGTCTCGGAATTGCTTTTCGCTGATAACGGCGGATTTACAGGGAATTTTCCCATAATTCGAATTCGACATCCATTCCCAATGCAATAAATTCACTTACTATCAATGGTTTAACTTGAGAATACCCTGCTCAATGGAACAGGAATTTTCGTGCCCTAACTGGGAAATTTATCGATGGCGCACCGGCTTAACAGGATGAGATTCTTTGGTTTTTATTCTGTAGCAGCAAGCGTCATGCTTTCTCCGGACCGAACAGTCGAGATCATATCCCGCAGGAAGTGGTCGGACTTCGAATTCTTCAGCGACACCCGGTGA
This sequence comes from Rhizobium sp. Root482, assembly GCF_001426565.1. Classification (GTDB taxonomy): domain Bacteria; phylum Pseudomonadota; class Alphaproteobacteria; order Rhizobiales; family Rhizobiaceae; genus Pararhizobium. The sequence goes on from NZ_LMFA01000013.1 coordinate 451, forward strand.
CACTTTCCTCAACTTGCGACAGCGAGAAATTGGCTAAACGCGAATGCAGCCGCGCGTCCATACCGCGCACGCTAACGCTCTAGATCCCAAAAACACCAGCGCCTTTTTTGTTGTGGCATTGTCTCGCTGACACTTGACCTTCAGCAAATGCGCACCAGATCACGGCGCTTGTGGGTGAACGCAATGACATATGACTGGGAAGGCCGGCGAAGCCGGAGGATGAAGCTCGCGCGTTTTTGGACGGCGATTATGCTGTCGCTGCTGGCGCTTTCCATCGCACTGTTGCTTTTTTGAAAGTTAAAACACGGCAAGCTGAAAGGGTGCTAGTGGGCGATGGATTGGTCCTATATTCACCAGCCATGGGACTGGGTTGGCCACATGGTGGAGGCGAGTGTGATGGCTGGCACTGTCGCATTGGCGGCCATGGCGTTGTATGAGCGGCGCGTCGCAATTCTGGTTGGACTCGCATTCGCAGCTGGTCATTTTCATGGGAGGGAAAAACGCGACTACGAAATCAGCGTCGATATGAAACCGCCGCACCTGGATGGCTATTTGCTTTGGAACTGGTCGTGGGACCAAAGCACAGACTTTTGGCCGGCAGCGCTGCTCATGTTCTGTTTGTCGGTTTTCATCTATCGGGGAAATCTCCCCCAACATTCCTCGCGTCATCATGGTCGGCCCCTCGCAGGACTACGAGGCTGCCGATGGGGTGGAACCCGAAAAGCTAGGATGCCGCCTGGTAAGTGGTAGTTTTTGGATCCGTGAATCTATGCCGATATGATCTCGTCCATTGGGCATCTCCTGTTAAGCCGCGGCTTTGTCTGCCCCCGCCACAGCGAACCGTCTTGCCGTGTGCAGGGTTGCCGGGGTCGCGCTCGCTCTTCATTCCAATGTCCTTTCGCCAGCCTATGCCGGGCCGAGCGCCTTGCGCATGACTGCGACGCATTGTTTCAGCGGCGGTGTGGGATCGACGTTATATTTCCAGTTGGTCAGTTCGACCGTCAGCGAACCTTCGTAGTTCTGGCTGCGCAGATAGGCGACCAGCGCGTCGAGATCGACGATGCCGTCGCCCCAGGCCAGATGGCTGCCACTGGCATCCGAGTCGGTGAAGTGCACATGCGCGACGCGGCCTGCGAGGTGGATGAAATAGTCCTCGGGCGTTTCGTCAGTCATCACGGCGCCCGCGACGTCGTAGACGGCATGAAGCGCGGAGCTCGAAAGTTTGTCCATCAGTTCGCGAATTTCCTTCGCCGAGCGAATGATGTTGGCAAAGGAGTTCGGCAGCGACTCCATCCAGAGATCGACGCCAAGCTTTAGCGCTCGGTCGCAGAGGATGCCCATGGAATCGACGCACCGCTCCAGAGCCTCTGCGGCCGGTTCATCGCGATAGCCGCCACCAGCGGTCACAAGAAGCGCCGGCGCACCGCATTCGACGGCAAATTCCATCGACTCCAGAAAATAGCGCACCGAACGGTCGCGCAACTCCGGCTCCTTTGCCGAGATGTTGATGGGATAGATGCATTGCTCCGGCGTGAAGGCGACAATATCGAGGCCCATTCCACGCGTTTTCCGTCCAAACGCCCGCGCGTCAGCGAGCGTTTTGTCACCGATGTAGAAATGCGGGGCAGCGGCCCAGAGCTCGATGCGCGAGACCCCGGCATTGCAGACGTCGGCCAGAAACCGATCCATCGTATGCCTCACATAGTGGAAATTCATTACGCTGATGCTGCGCTCATCGAGTGCCATTCCATTTCCTCCGCGGTCGCCGAAATAGGCAGATCAACAATTTCTTCGTCAGATTAATGAGAACGTTCTCTTATGATTGTCGCGGTCTTGGTGCCGGCCTCCTAGCTGCTCAGCAAGGGGGCGCGCGAAGGCCGAATTCGGTGGCGGTTTCTTCGATGAAGGCGGTAACCTGGGCCGCCGTCTGTTCTGGCGTCCAGCCGAGATGCGGGGCGGCGAACTGTGCGGCTGTTTCCGCATGGCGCAGGCCGAGATCCGACTCCCACCCGACGGAAAGGCGGCGACGCAGTATGTCCGAGAGCGTGCAGGCCTGCTCGCTCAGCACCGCATGGGCAACGGAGGCCTGCGTGACACCGTCCATGACGGACAGCGACGCCGTATCGAGCGGCCGCGGCGGGCCGGACGGCTTGAGCCTGCGGGACACCGCGCGCGTAAGCCGCCGTCCGGCGTCGCGATGGGTCATCAGCAGCCCGCCGGTGAACGTAAAGACATTCGGTAGCCCCTCATCGGTAAGATCGTGCTCCTGGACGGCAGGCGTAGAACCGTTTCCGTCCCTGGCAAGGCTGCGGGGCCGCACGCCTGCCCAGGAATAAAGCACGTCCTCGCGCCTCAGTTCGAAACCGGGAAACAGTCGTCCAAGCTGCTTAAGGATGGCGGCGATCTCGGCCTCGGTCGCGCGAAAGCCTTCGGGCCTGCCATCCGAGGCGGAATCCCAGGGGCCGACATAGTGAAGTTCACCCCACGGGATCAGATAGAAGGGCGCGCCCGCCGCGGTGACGGTCTCGAAGCCGATGCCGCGAAGGCTCTCCGGCAGGCGGAGAACGATGTTCGTTCCTTTCTCGCCGGTGTTCTTGCGGATATGCGGCGCACCGGCGATTGCGGTAATCTCATCGACCCACACGCCCGCGCAATTGACCACCGCGCGCGCCAGCACATCGCGCGGCCCCTCGGCGGCCGCCAGAGTAACCCTCCAAAGATCGCCTTCGCGCACCAGCGCGGTCACCGCCGTGTGGTTCAACGCCTCCATGCCGATCGCGCGCGCCTTCATCACCGTATCGACGACGATGCGCTCCGGCCACTGGTACTGATATTCGGTGAAGGTCATCGCGCCACGGATGCTTTCGAGCCCGGCCATGCCTTGCAATGCCGGGTACATCCGCGCCTCCCCGGCAGACAGGATTCGCAGATCCAGTGGAACACTGCCGCCGTCGCTCGCCGTCATCAGGCGGAAGGCGAGCCGCGCCTTCCAGCGGGGAATTGCGTTTTCCCGCGTCAGTGGAACGACGAAGGTGACCGGCTTCACCCGATCAGGAGAGGTCCGCACGAATTCCGCCCGCCCCCGCATTGAGCGGCGCATAAGGCTGAAACATTCGAATGCGCTACGCGGACGGGCGAGAAAGGCCGAGATCGATCCGCTTGCGGCGGACAGATAGCCGAGACCGCAATGCTGTAGCCGCGAGGTTTTGCTCGAGGTGCCCGAGCCATAGTCGTCACGCTCGACGAGCAGCGTGCTGTAGCCCGCCGCCGCCAGATGTTGCCCTGCCGCCGCAGCGATAATGCCGCCGCCGACAACCACTGTGTCGTAAGTCTGGGTCACATTCCATTTCCCACCTGTCGCCGTGCGAGGCGATGCGCTCAACGATGAATGTGAGAACGTTCGCAAAACTGGGGCGGCAGTGTCAAGCCACTTGACGCATGAGGAAAAAATATAATACGTATTATAACGTCATATAGAAAGGTACTGCCATGTCCCTCCCCTCCACCTTTGACGCCGGCGTCATCGCCGCGCTCTCCGCTTTCGACGTAAAGTCGGTGAAGCATGTTTTCTTCATCGCCTGCGGCGGTTCGCTGTCGATCATGCATCCGGCCAAGTTTCTTCTCGACCAGCATTCGCCGCTATCGTCGGATGTCTACAATGCCGCCGAATTCGTCGCCCGCGCACCACGGTCGCTGGATGGAAATTCATTGGTCATCCTTTGCTCCATGACCGGCACGACCAGGGAAACCACCGCCGCCGCCGAATTCGCCCGCTCGAAGGGCGCGGCAACCATCGGCCTCACCGTCGAGCCCGCCTCTCCGCTCGGCAAGGCAGTCGATCATGTCGTCGGCTTCGAAGCGCCCTACACGACCGGCGTGCCGATCGACGCGAAGAACAGCAACTATTCGAGGATCTATCAGGTCGTCACGGGTCTTGTTGCCCTTACCGGCGGCGAGGATCTCACCGAAGCACTGGTCGAGAGCCTCCTTGCGCTCCAGCCGGCGATCGATCGCGCGCAGACAGTCTTTGCGCCGATGTTCGAGGACTATGCGCCGCGCTTCGCCAGGGAAGACGTGATCTATACGGTCGCCAGCGGCGCGAGCTACGGCGCGGCCTATTCCTTCGCCATCTGCGTGCTCATGGAGATGCAGTGGATCAACAGTCAGGCGATCCATGCCAACGAGTTCTTCCATGGCCCCTTCGAGGTGCTGGACAAGGACCGCGCCTTCATCCTCATGAAGGGCCTCGACAGCACGCGACCGCTGGAAGAGCGCGCCGATGAGTTTCTGCACCGGTTCGGCTCGGCGAAGAACATTCTCGTTCTCGATGCAGAAAAGCTCGACCTTTCCGGCATCGATCCGCGGTTCCGCGGCAATGTCGTTCCGCTGATCTTCTTCGACACGCTCTGGCGTTTCGCCTATAAGATCGCCGATCTGCGCAAGCACGAAATGCTTGAGGCACGACGCTACATGAAGAAAATCAGCTACTGACCGGGCCTGGAAGGGCGGATGAAAGAACAAGCAAACCTCTTGCCGCTCTATGAACAGGTCCGGCGCTCGCTCCTGGCCGGCATCGAATCCGGCCAGTTCGCCGAGGGCGGCTTCCTGCCCGCCGAACCGGAACTGATGTCGCTCTTTGACGTTAGCCGGATCACGCTGAGGCGCGCGATCGGCGAGCTTTGCGCCGATGGCCGCTTGCAGCGGCAGCAGGGTCGCGGCACCGTGATCATGCCGGGCAAGGTGCGGCAGACGCTCGTCTCGCTATCGGGCTTTTCCGAGACCATGGACGGCCTCGGCCGAAAGGCCGGCCATCGAATCCTTGCCCGCGACGACAAGCCCGACGCGCCGGCCATCCGCGACCGCCTGCAGGCCCGGGCTCTGATCCGCTTCGACCGTCTGCTGGAGGACAACGGCCGGCCGATGACGCTCGAAACGCTCTGGTTCGATCCGGTGCGGTTCCCCGAGGTCGTCGCACCGGTCGCCGCCGGCGGTTCCTTCTTCGCCGCACTGCGCGACAGAGCAGGCATCGTGCCTGCTCATGCGGAGCGGCAGATCGATGTCGGCTTCCCCTCGACCAGTGAGCGCGGCATTCTGGCCGTGACGGCAGCCCAGCCGGTCTATCGGATCGAAAAGATCGTTACCGATGCTGAAGGGCGCCCGCTCGCCCTGTCGCAACTGGTCACTCCAAGCCATCTGGTCACCTATACGATCAAGACCTAAAAGGTTCGACATGCACGTTTTCGACGCACCCGCCGTTCATGCAGCGCTTCCGTGGGCTTTTCTGATCGAGGCATTGCGCAAGGCGCATCTCGTTCCGATGCCTGCCTCGGATGTCGTGGTACAATCCGACCCCGCGGGCGGTGAGGCGCAGTTCGTCACCCTGCCCGGCTGGGCGCCCGGCGGCCCGATCGTCGTGAAGATGGTCGGCGTCTTCCCGCAGAACGCGGCGCTCCAGCCGCCGCAGCCCGCCGTTCAGGGACTGGTGGCGCTGTTCGACGGCACGACCGGCGGGCCGCTCCTTGCGGCAGATGGCGCGGCGATGACGGCGCGCAAGACTGCCGCAGATTCCGCCCTCGGCGCGGCTATCCTCGCACGGGAAGACGTGGAGGACCTGCTGATCGTCGGAGCCGGGGCGCTCGCTCCGTATTTCGCCGAGGCGCATCTGGCGGCTCAGCCTTCTCTTCGACGGGTCGCGATCTGGAACCGCACCCCGGCCCGGGCCGAGGCGGTCGCGACGCAACTTCGCGAAAAGGGCGTGGACGCCGTGGTCAGCGAGGATCTCGACGGCGCCATCGCGCGCGCCGATGTGGTGTCCTGCGTCACCATGTCGGACAAGGCGCTGGTGAAGGGCGCGCTTCTGCGACCGGGCACGCATCTCGACCTGGTCGGCGCCTATCTGCCTACGCTCAGGGAAGCGGACGATGCGGCGCTGGCGCGCGGTACGGTCTTCGTCGACAGCCGAAACAATATGCACGGTGGCGGCGATCTTTCGCAGGCGGTGGCATCCGGCGCGATTTCCTGGGATGCCGTCAAGGCCGATCTTTTCGAGCTTGTCCAGGGCAAGAGGCAAGGCCGCACCAGCGCCGATCAGATCACGGTGTTCAAGAACAACGGCGGCGCCCATCTCGATCTTTTCACCGCTTGCGCGCTTGCACAGACGCTTGGCTGACCCTTCACGCGTCAGCCAGAACCCGCGCCAGGAAAGCCCGCGTGCGATCGTGCTGCGGGCGCGTCAGCACATCGACCGGACGACCCTGCTCGACGATCACCCCGCCATCCATGAAGATCAGATGGTCGGCAACATCACGCGCAAAGCCCATTTCATGCGTGACGACGACCATCGTCATGCCGTCGTCGGCAAGCTGCCGCATCACGGCTAGAACCTCGCCAACGAGTTCCGGGTCAAGCGCCGAGGTCGGCTCGTCGAAGAGCATAACGTCCGGCTTCATTGCCAGCGAGCGGGCAATCGCCGCGCGTTGTTGCTGGCCGCCGGAAAGCTGCGCTGGATAATAGGTGGCGCGTTCCTTCATGCCGACGCGCTCCAAAAGCACCATTGCCTCTTCGACGGCCTTGGCACGCGGGACGCGCTTGACGAGTACCGGGGCCTCTATGACATTTTCAAGCACGGTCTTGTGCGGGAAGAGATGAAAGCCCTGGAACACCATACCCATGCGCTGGCGCTGGCGGGCAAGTTCGTTGAAGCCCATCTCGTAGAGCCTGTTGCCCTTCCAGCGCACGCCGACGGGTTCGCCGTGCAGGAAAATCGCGCCGCCCGACGGTTTTTCAAGGTAGTTCAGGCAGCGCAGAAGCGTGCTCTTTCCAGAACCAGAGGGACCCACGATGCAGGTCACGTCGCCGCGCATTACCGCGACATCGATACCGCTCAGGACCTCATGCGCGCCGAAGCTCTTGCGCAGGCGCTCGATCTTGAGCAGCGGCTCGCCATTCGTTTGGTCATTCATCATAGGGCCTCCTGCTGGCGCGCGAACAGACGGAAGGAGAAGATTCCACGGAACTTCCCGGGACCGGTGCGGTGCTGCTCGGATTTCAAGCGATGCTCGACGGCATGTTCGACTACGGTCAGGACCGTCGTGAGCACCAGATACCAGATTGTCGCGACGATCAGCAGCGGCACTGTCTGGTAAGTGCGCGCATAGACCATCTGCGCGGAATAAAGCAGGTCGGGCAGCGCCAGCACGGAAACGAGCGAGGTGAATTTCAGCATCGAGATCGTGTCGTTGCCGATCGGCGGAATGACGATGCGAAGCGCCTGCGGCAGCACGATGCGGCGAAGCGTCTGGCCCCGGGTCATGCCGAGAGTTGCGGCAGCCTCCGTCTGGCCGTTGTTCACGGCCTGGATACCGGCGCGGATCATTTCCGCGGCATAAGCGCTTTCGGTAAAGGCGAGCCCCATGATGGCCGCGCTGAACGGGGTGATGAGCGTGTTGGTGTTCCAGGAGAAGAGCTTCGGTCCGTCAAACGGAATCCCGATCGAAATGTCCGGTAGAAGGAGCGCCAGATTGTACCAGAAGATCATTTGCACAAGCGGCGGCACCCCGCGGAAGAACCAGATCCAGCCCCAGCTCACGGCCTGGAAAACGCGGCTGCCAGACAGGCGCATGATTGCCAGAACCACACCGATCGCAAGTCCGAGCACCATGGAGAGGGCGGTCAGCAGAAGCGTCATGCCGAGGCCCGACAAAATGGTTGGGCTGAACATGTATTCGGCAACGACGCCCCACTGCATGTTCTTGTTGGTGATGAGCACTTGCAGGAAAATGATAGCGAAGATCACGAGGACCGCGCCGCCGATCCAATGGCCTACCCTTGGTACCGCAATGGGATTGAGATCGTGGATCGACGGACGGTGTTTTGATTCTTCAGACATCGTCATTCCTTGCTTCCGGTAACGGACGCCCGGCCCGAGGAAACCCTCTGGCCGGGAAGCCGATCTTAGAGGTCCGCCGGGTTTTCTTCCGTGATCAAAAGTGCCTTGGTCAGCATGCCTGAGTCGTTCAGGCCCCATTTGGCCATGATCTTCTCATAGCTGCCGTCGTCGATCATCGACTGGATCGCATCCGTCATGACCTGGCCGATCGGATCACCCTTGCGAACACCGATGCAGCTGTTCACCGGAGACAACACCAGCTCTGACACTTTCAGATCGCCGGTCTGCTTGACCATGTATGCGAGCTTGACGGAGCCAGCCACAGTTGCCTCGGCTCGCTTTGAGCGCACCGCAAGTTCGGCCTGCGCCTGCGTACCGTGCGTCTGCACGGTCAACGGTTTGTCCTTGCATTCGTTGGCATTAAGCTTCTCAACAAGCCCGAGATCCCAGGAACCGTTCAGCACGGCGACCGTCAGGCCACAGGCGTCTGTTGCGGTCTTGATATCGAGTTTGCTATCCGCTGGATAGGCAAACGAGGTGCCGATCTTGCGCTGGGAGACGAAATCCAGCGTCTTTAGGCGGTCGGCGGTGGTGCCGAACGACGAAAAGCCGGCATCGAACCGCTTGGACTGCAGACCGGGGATGATGGCGTCGAAACTCGTGCCTTCGAAGGTGAAGGGTACGCCGAGACGATCCTCCATCTCCTTGGCGATATCGACACTCCAGCCCTTCAGCTGCCCATCGGCGTCAAGGAATTCGTCCGGCGCCCAGTCGTTGAAGACCGCCGCCTTAATACCATTGTCCATATATTCCTGTGGCAGGGCATCGTGCAGGGCGGGGATGACATCGGCGAGAGCCGGCATTGCCAGCACGGCACTTAGAACACAACCAGCCAGAATGGATTTAAACATGACAACCTCCTTTTCGTGGCGAACCCGATGGGCCCGCGGTTTTCGTTCTCTGGTTCCCCTTGCAGATAAAACGAGAACGTTCTCACATATCAGACACGGAGATTGACTATCCGTCAAGCGCCGTCTCGCAAAGAATGCTTGCCAACGGACATTGAAAACAGCAGCCGATCTGTTAACACCTAAGAAGGGCTGTGATTTTTCTGTGAATGCACATGATAAAATTCTCATTCCATAGGCCCAAAAATGTGAGAGGGACGAGCATTTGGCTCCGAAAAGCAAGGCAACCATCGCGGATGTTGCACGCGCAGCACGCGTCTCTACAGCCACTGCGGGGCGGGTGCTCGGCGGCTACGGCTACACCAGCGAAGAGAAGAAGGAGCAGGTTATCAAGGCCGCCCAGGAGCTCGGCTATCGCCCCAACGCGCTCGCCCGCAGCCTCATCACGGGCAAGACTCGTACGCTCGGCGTCGTGGCCGGCGACATCCAGAATCCGTTCTACGCCTCGGTCCTTCGCGGCATTTCCAACGTCGCCGAAGCCAACGGCTTCGGCCTGCTGATCACCAACAGCGACGAGGTCCAAACCAAGGAGATTCACTCGGTCGAACTTCTGGCTCAGAAGCAGGTGGACGGGTTGATCGTTACTCCCAGCGATACGCGCAAGGCGCGGCACCTGCACAATCTCAAGGCCATGGGCGTGCCGCTCGTGCTGATCGACCGCGCGGTCGCCGGCCTGATGGTCGATCGCGTCGCGACCGACAATATCGCCGCCGCCGAACAGGCCGTTCGCCACCTGATCGCGGCCGGGCATCGCCGGATCGGCATCGTGGCAGAGCTTGTGGACGAGGAAAGCGGCGGATTGGATTCGTTTTTGGCCCGCGCGGTCGCCGGCGACCCGATCGAAAGCGAGACGCTTTACCCAAGCTGGCAGCGCCTTCTCGGCTATATCCGGGCACATCGGATCGATGGCCTGCCCGTGGATCCACACCTGACGCTCCGGGCCGGAAACTATTCAGCTGCGGCTGCGCAGGCTGTCGTGCCCGCCTCATGACCGCACCCGATCCACCGAGCGCGCTCTTCACCACGGACGGCACCATGTCCGAAGGCACTATGCGGGCGCTCACCGAGCTCAAACTGTCCATCCCGCACGATCTCTCGCTCATCTGTTTCGATGACCTCGACTGGATGAGCTTCCACCGCCCCGGCATCACCACTGTGGCACAGCCTCGCCTCGCGATGGGCGAGGCCGCTGCACGAATGCTGCTAGAGCGCATTCGCGGCGAGGACTATCCGCCGCGGACCGTACTTATGCCCGCCGAACTGGTCGAACGCGGCTCCGTCGCCCGGCTCTGATTTCCGCGAAAACCGCCCTGGCATGTTGCGGTAGCTACATCAAAGTGCTGTGCGTCAACGTTTTCACGCGCGATTTGTCTACCGATCCTGCGTGAAAGTCCCCAAGGGATCCTGCTCACGTCTCGCTCAACCTTACTCCCCCTGCTCCCAGCGGCAGGTGTTCTCGAGCACGGTGACAGGAGGAAACCAGTTGCTTTTCACGAACCAATTCTGTAGTTGAGAACGTTCTCAGTTCCTTCTCAGGAGAGTTTATCGAATGCCGCGCTCCGCAAGAATTCTCGCTTTTGGTGATAATGTGGTCGATTGCTATCGCGACCAGAATCTGATGTTCCCCGGCGGAAACTGTGTGAATCATGCCGTCTTTGCGCGCCGCGCAGGTGCCGAAACGGCCTATGCGGGTGCGGTCTGCGACGACGCCGCCGGGCGCCTGATCCGCCAGGCACTGATCGAAGAAGGCGTTGACGTTTCGTCGCTGCGAAAGGAGCTGGGACAGACGGCCTATTGCGTGATCGAGACGCAGGATGGCGACCGGGTGTTTGTCGGCGCCAATCTCAGCGTGTCGATTATCGCACCCTCGCCAGCGGACCTCGCGCGGCTTGCCGATTTCGATGCGGTCCATACCGGCAGATCGAGCCATGTCGATGCCTGGTTGTCGCGCTTCGCCGAGGTGACGAAGGTGTCCTATGATCTCGCGACCGTTCACGATCCCGAGCGCATTGCCGGGGTCGCCCCCCATTGCTTTCTTCTCGCGTTTTCCGCTGGCGGCTTAACGCGCGAGGAAGCGGTGGCGCTGGCGCAGCGGGCACGCACTGCTGGCACGCGCTGGAGCCTCGTCACGCGTGGCATCGAAGGCGCCCTGCTGGTGGGCGATACCGGCGTGTTCGAGGCACCGGCCCAGCCCATCGACGCCATCGACACGCTGGGCGCCGGTGATACCTATATCGCCAACGTCCTGGTTGGTCTGCTCGACAGACGCAAACCGGAAACGATCCTGATGGGGGCTGCGGAGGCGGCGGCAAAGACCTGCCTGATACGTGGCGCTTTCGGACATGCGGCCCCAATGAATGTCGATTTATCCAACATGATGAGCCTGGAGGAAATCTACCGCGCCACCCGCCCCGCAAGGGCGCCGGAGAATGTTTGACACCGCCGCTGTAGTCTCGGACCCACGGGGGGCGCAGACGACAACGCTCTCGGCCTCGAGCGTATCAGCCGCCTCGGGCGAACTAAGGCGACCTGTTGAATTCCAAAACTAGAGCGAGATATGCCGACCGGACGGCGGCATGGCCCGTCGGCCCGCCGTCAAAACTGAACGCAGAGGCGTAGCGCATCAAGGATAGATGCGTGGACAGATCTGCTCGCGACTGCATCACCAATCCGGTGCAATTCGAAACCGTGTCTGGGACGCTCACGAAACGGTGGGGTGCCAGTCAGCGAAGAGATGTCGGTGGTTCCATCGTTGCTCGAAAGTGGCCTCAGGTCTTCGAAAACATCTGCAACTGGAATCGTTCCGTTTTCAATGACGACCTGGGAACATGTCATCCGCAGGTCTTGACCAGTCAGGAGATGCCTTAACACCACGTCGCGACGACCGGCGTTCGCCGAGACCTCTACCAGTTCATACTCGGTCAGCGTCCGTATCTGCAGTTCGGCAAATGCCTTGCGATAGACAATTTGCGAATGAGGCTCCATTTCCTGCGCAATCATCGGATCATAAGCCACGAAGGAAACCGATTTTCCGAGCGTCGCCATCTGTATCGCAGCTGACGGCCCCGGGTGGCGGCCAGTCCGGTCGAAAAAGAGGATGTCTTCAGTTGCCGATGATGGGCTGGCCAGAATATCCCATACGCTCAAGCAAAGCTCGGATCCAGCGAATGTACCAAAATCGGGAATGCCGCCGGTTGCCATAATAACCAGGTCCGGCGCCTCTGCGGAAACGGTTTCAGCATCCACATAACTGTTCAGCCTGACATCGACGCTTAGGCGCTCTAATTGGGCTTCGCGCCAGTCGATGATGCCTTTCAAATCGCGACGAAGATGAACCTGAGTCGCCAAGACCAATTGTCCGCCCAGACGATCCGTCGCTTCGAACAGCGTGACGCTGTGTCCTCGTTCGGCCAGGACGCGGGCCGCCTCTAGTCCCGCAGGACCGCCGCCGACCACGACTGCCTTTCGGCCCGGCGCAGGAGAGCGCCCGACCACCTGGGGCAGGAAGGTCTCCCGGCCCGTCGCAGGATTGTGGATGCAATGGACGGCGCGATAGAGACAGTGCGATGCACCGACACAGGGGCGGATCTCGTCTTCCTTGCCGGCAAGCAGTTTATTGACGATATGCGGGTCGGCCATATGTGCCCGGGTCATGCCAACCATGTCGAGTAGGCCCTCGCTGACAGCGAATCGCGCGGTCGCCAGGTCGGAGATCTTTGCCGCGTGGAATACCGGCAGATCAGTCTCCGAACGGAAGGCGCCGACCTTCTGTAGCCAGGGCGCCGAGATCGATGTGATATCCGGGATGTTATAAATCAAAAGATTGAACCGCGTGTCGAAGCGACCGAAGATGCAGTTGAAGAAGTCGATCAACCCCTCGCGCTCCAGCACATTGGCCACCTGCACCGCCTCGGAGAAGCTCAGGCCATCAGGATGATCCTCGTCGATTGTATAACGGATGCCGACCGGAAAGTCCGTGCCAGCCTGCTTGCGGATTTCCTCGTAGACCATCCGCAGAAACCGCATCCGATTTTCGAGCGAGCCGCCGAATTCGTCTGTACGGCGATTGACCATCGGCGACAGAAACTGGCCGATCAGATGGCCCCCGGTCAAGGTCTCAAGCCCGTCCAGCCCACCCGCGCGCGCGCGCCGCGCAGCCTGGCCGAAATCATGGACGATGCGGGCAATATCGTGGTGATCCATCTCGCGCGCGAAATTGCGGTTATAGTCCTCGCGCGAATGTGAAGGTCCGAGGGCTGGCAGCCATTCACCCTTTGTAGCGTCGGCCCTGCGGCCGACATGCGAGATCTGACACATCAGAGCCGTGCCGTGCCGATGGATGCGATCTGCGAAACTTTGAAAGACCGGAATGACAGCATCGCTTGTATAATCGAGTTGCGATCCTCCCCAGCTTGAATCAGGCGATACCCGGCCGGAACCACCGAACATCGTCAGCGCCAGTCCGCCCTTGGCTTTTTCCTCGTGGTAGCGCTGGTATGCCTCCATCGGGTAACCGCCCTCGTCTAGGCCAGTTTCATGGCTGGTGCTCATGATCCGGTTGCGCAATTGCAGCCGGCCGACGCTGAGAGGACGAAGGAGCGGGTCCTTGTGTCGTGTAACCACCTGGCTCGGCTGGTCCTGCAGGCTGAACGGTGCAATCGAGCTTTCCAATTGCGCCTCTTCGGGGACATGCGTTTCATAGGTGGATCTATCGCGGTGAGAATGATCCGTCATGCCTGTTCTCCAAAGCCAGTCGTCGCGATGCGTCCCGAAGGATGCCCGTTTCCACGTGCCGCCGGCCGACAATAGCCTGCTCTCGTGATGTCCGACAGTTCCACGACGTCATATGCGCTCGAAAGCGCATCGGGCTCTCTCGTATTGCCGAGACCGCGGCCGTTCGGCGCGAACATAAACCCGTTGGACATGCTGAATGCCTCCATCAGCGGTTTCGACGTTATCAGGCGGACATCGGATATGCCCGCCCGGACGCCCGTGAAGCTACCTTCAGCGCGCGCGATACTCTTCGATCTCGGCCAGCGCGTCGCTGATCTGGATCAGCTCGACTTTGTAGCCGTTCGGATCCTCGACAAAGGCGATCACCGTATGTCCGAATTTCACCGGGGCGGCCTCGCGCGTCACCTTGCCGCCGACCGTCTTCACGTGGGCGCAGACAGCCGCAACATCATCAACGCCGAGTGCGATATGGCCGAAGCCATTGCCGACATCGTAGCCATCGGTCTGGCCCCAGTTGAAGGTTAGCTCCAACGTGGCACCGTCTTCTTCCTTGTCGCCGTAGCCCATGAACACCAGCGTGTATTCCGCTTCGGCGACGACGATGCGGCGGAACTCGCGCATGCCGAAGGCCTGGCTATAGAAGGCGACGCTTTCGTCCAGATCACGCACGCGGATCATGGTGTGCATATATCGATTACTGTGTTGCATTTCATAGTCTCCTTGTTGAGCTGCTTTTCCGACGATCGATCCACCCGCTTCATCGACGATGGCAAGAGATTGAGCGGGGAACGAAAGGGGTGTGTGGTTCTACTTCGCCTTCGAGCGGCGGCCGAAAGCCGTCATGAGCACGAAGGCCAGGATCGTGATGCCTGTGATCATGGAGGAGACCGCGGCTATTGTCGGGCTGATATAGAGCTGCATGGTGTTCCACATCTGAACCGGCAATGTTGTCATGCCCGGCCCTGCGAGAAACAGCGCGATAATGAACTCGTCGAACGACACCAGGAACGCGAAGAGGGCGCCGGCGACGATGCCGGGGCGGATGATCGGCATGGTAATGCGGAAGAATGTGGTAACCGGCCCGGCGCCGAGCGTACTTGCTGCGCGTTCAAGGGTCGCCGGAAAGCTCTGCAGGCTGCCATGCACATTGAGAACCGTGAATGGCAGGGCGAGTACCGTCTGCCCGAGGATCACGGCTACCCAAGTGCCGACCATATGCAACTTGGCGAAGAAGAAATAGAGGGCGAGAGCCAACGATACCGTCGGCACGATCAGCGGCGAGATGATCAGTCCGATCAGAAGCTTCTTGCCCGGACCAACCATGCGGCTAAGCCCCAAGGCCGCCATTGTTCCGAGCACAGTGGCAAGCACGGTCACCGTACAAGCGGTCAGCAGGCTCGTCCAGGTGGCGCGCAGCCAGTCGGGGTTCGACCAGAATTCCTCGTACCAGCGTAACGAAAGATCGGTTGGCGGGAATTTCAGGTACTGATTGTCATTGAAGGAGATCGGGATCACCATCAGCGTTGGCACGACCAGGAAGGCGATCACGCAGTGGGCGAAGATTGATGTCTTGATCGAGGTATTTCGTCTGCGGTCCAGCATGTCAGCCCCTCACCGAAACAAGATTGCTAAGTTTGGCAAAGCGGCTGTAGACCCCTAGCAGGACGATCGTGGCGACGAGCAGCAGCGCGGACAGAATAGCCGCCGAATTCCAGTCTCCCATCAGCACGACTTGCTGCTGGATAAGCGTGCCGATCATCGTTTCGCGGCGCCCGCCGAGCAGCGCCGGCGTGACGAAGAAACCGAGGCCCATGATGAACACCAGCAGTGCTGCGGCCGAGAGGCCGGGCAGGCTGAGCGGAACGAAAATATGCAGAAAGGCGCGGCTCGGGCTGGCGCCAAGGATTTGCGCCGTCTGCACCAACCGGCTACGAATGCCGACCATCACCGCGTACATGGTGATGATCGCGTAGGGCAGCAGTATCTGGACCATGCCGATGGCGACGCTGACCTGGTTGTAGAGCAGTTTCACCGGCTGTTCCGTCAGACCGCTCTGCATGAGAAACGAATTGATGATGCCGGCATCCTGCAGCAGGGCGATCCAGGCATAGGTCCTTACCAGCAGGCTGGTCCACAGCGGGAACGTCACCAGCATCAGGTAGATCCGCGCGCGCTGCGTTTCCATCCGGGAAAGATAGTAGGCCGTGGGGTAACCAAGGAGGATGCAGCCGATCGTCACCACCAACGATATCTCGAACGTCGTGCCCATGACACGCTGGTAGCTCGGCTCCTGGAGGGCCTGACCGAAGCTGGTCAGGCCCGGAGCGATCCCCGCTTCGAAAGGCGCCATGAACATGATGGCTGTCGGAAGAACATACATCACGAGAAGGTAGGCAAGGCATGGAAAGATCAGCCATGCTGTTTTCTGTTTCATCTGAGTGCCTCGAAGGGAAATCGGTATGGATTACTGCGTCAGCCAGGCGTTGTAGCGCTTGTAGGCGCTCATGAGGTTGTCGGCCCACCAGGCGATATTGGAGTTGACGCCCTGTGCCGCCTGTTCGGGCGTCGGCTGGTACTTCAGGCTCTCGGGGCTGATCATAGCTTGGATGGCGGCGTCGCCCTCGACGAAGCCGAGGTCGCTGGCGATCCCGGCACGTACGTCCGGGCGCATGGCGAAGGCGATGAATTTCATTGCTCCCTCGGGATTCTTCGAGCCCTTCATCACCGTGTAGTAATCTTGGTGATAGACGGCCTCGTTCCAGACGAGACCAACGGGCTGGCTGGCCTTGGCGGCAGCCGTGACACGGCTGGTCCACGCCGTACCAAGGCACGCGGAACCGTCGGCAACGAGCTGGATCGACTGCGCGCCTGAATCCCAGAACGTCACAACCTTCGGCTGGATCTTGTCCAACTGCTTGTAGGCAGCCTCAAGATCGATCGGATAGATCGCACCCCGATCGACACCCGTTGCCAGCGCTGCCGCTTCCAGGTTGTCGACCGGCACGTTACGCATGGTGCGCGCGCAATCGTATTTTGCGGTATCCCACCACTCGGCCCACGACTTCGGCGGCTCTTTGACGAGGTTGGTATTGTAGGTCATCACTAGCGCATAGGCGGCGGCTGGCGCGCCGTATTCATTGAGGACTTCGGGAGAGAAGCCGTCCTTCGGCACGACCGACCAGTCGATCGGCAACAGGATGCCGTCCTGGCTCGCCTGCGCCACATCGGTGTCGCCTGTGTAAAATACATCCCAGACGACATTACCGGATTTGGCCATCGCTTGCGCCTTGCCGAGCGCCGTCGTGTGGTCGGCAATGACCTTGATGCCGGTCTCTTTCTCGAAGGGTTCATAAAGCCGCTTGGCAAGAGACTCGGCCATGGCGCCGCCGGCATCGGCAACCACGATCGAGCCCTCTGCCATAGCAGGCGCATGGCTGGCGACGAGCGCCAGCGCTCCAGCAAGAATAGGGGTGAATTTCCGGCGCTGGCGCGATGGAGTATCTGCTGCATTTCGCATGTCTTGTTCCCTCTTTCGTTGTTGATCTTCAGGTTTTGCGAGGTTTTCATTTCCTCGCGGCAAGGGGCCAGGATCCGTCCAGAGCCTACTTGTTCAGCAAAACGATCTTGTCGGTGGGCCAGCGGAGACGCACAGTCTCGCCGGTAAACCGCGCCACATCCGTCACGGTCGCCCTCGCGGAGATTTCGGCACCGCTTTCCAGCTGGCCGCGCAGCGTACTGGTTTCGCCGCGGTAGACTACATCGTTGACCTTGGCGGTGACGAACACGGTGTTCGCGTCTTCGGCGCAATCGACGCTGCACAGGCGGATGTGCTCAGGGCGTATGGAGGCCGTCAGCTGAGTGCCAGCGGAGAACGGCTGCGATGCGAGGACCTTTGCTTTCGCGCTGCATTCGAGCACCAGTAGGCATTGCCAGCCGTCTCCGCACCGGACACAGTCTTCGACCGTGGCCGAGAGAAAATTCGATTCTCCGACGAACCCGGCAATGAAGCGGCTTTCCGGGCGCTCATAGAGCGATACCGGGCTGCCGACCTGGGCGATCTCACCATCGTTGAACACGCACACCCGATCGGACATGGTCAGGGCTTCCCCCTGGTCATGCGTAACGTAGAGAGTGGTGATTCCAAGGCGCTTCTGAATCTGCTTGATTTCCAGCTGCAGGCGCTCGCGCAGCAGACGATCGAGGGCGCCAAGCGGCTCGTCCATCAGCAGTATCTGCGGTTGGTAAACGATTGCCCGGGCGATTGCCACGCGCTGCTGCTGTCCGCCGCTGAGCTCGATCGGCAGGCGTTGGCCCATGCCGTGCAAGCCAACAATTTCCATTACATCGCTTACGCGCCGTGCACTGTCCGCCTTGTCGACGCTACGCATCGCCAGAGGGAAGGCAACGTTCTGCGCTACGTTCATATGCGGGAAAAGCGAATAGTCTTGAAACACCATGCCGATGTTGCGCTGGTGCGGCGGCACGTTGGTAATATCGCGCCCGTCTATCCGTATATTACCTCCAGTCGGAGAGATGAAACCCGCTACCATGGATAGCGTTGTCGTTTTGCCGGAACCGCTGGGCCCTAGAAACGAAACGAATTCACCACTCTCCACCTCCAACGACACGCCACGTACCGCCTGTGCTCCTCCGTAGGTCTTCCAAATATTCGTAAGCGAAAGCTTTGCCATGTTCGTTCCCAGTTATTGGTAGAGGCGTTAGAAGCCAGCCTTTGGCTTTGGATTCGAGCCGTCGGTGAAGCGGGAGTACCGGAACGACGTGGGGTCCACGATCGGCGGCTTTCCGGTGACGAGATCAGCCATCAGGTGCCCCGCGCCCGGCCCCATGCCGAAGCCATGCCCCGAGAAGCCGCAGATCAGGAAAAGTCCCGGTATCTTTTCGATATCCGAAATCACCGGAACGGCATCCGGCGTGACGTCAAGGAGCCCGCCCCATTGCTGAGCGATCGGTACATCGGCAAACTCGGGTAAGGCTGCAACAAGCGCCTTGTGCGTATTCTTGAGCAGGCTTTGCACGGGAGCCGGATCGAGCACCCGGACCTGCTCGAATGGCGATATTTGGTCGAGGTTCCAGCTGTTGGTCCGCGTCCATTCGCGCAGCGCGCGCCGACCGAACCTGAAACCCAGACGTCGCCAGGACATGGTAAGCATGGCGAAATAGTCGCCTGCAAAACGGAAGCTGTCCGGTGTAATGTCGGTCAAGGTCGCAAACGGATCGCCAATCGTAAAACCGCCATCGAGCCGTTTTCGCAGGGAAAAACGATCACCGTAAAGGGTGGGTGCGACCGCAGATTCAAAGGGGACCGTGCGCATCGCTGACGCCTGCACCAACAACTGCGGTAGGCGCACGCCGAGGCGGCGCAGGAACAGGGTGCTCCAGCCGCCACCCGCCAGAACGACGCTGCTGCACTTGATACGGCCATGTTCCGTCACAACGGCCGAGACGCGACCGGCGGACAGCTCAAGACCACGGACCGCGCAGCGGGTGAATATCTTCGCCCCCATTTTCCGGGCACCATTGGCAATGGCTGGCGCCGCCATCTGCGGCTCTGCACGCCCATCGTCCTCGGCATAGAGCCCGCCGGCGAAAGCGCCGCCACTCGCGGGCACCATCTGGTTCATTTCTGCGGCGGAGACCAGTCGGGCGGGGAAGTCGAACTGCCTGGCGTCGTCAAGCCACGCGCTGCCGGTCGCCTGCTGCTCGATCGAGGTAAATGCCCGCAGCGACCCGGTTCGGCGATAACCGGTTTCGCCACGGACGCGCTCGTTCATTTCGGACCAGAGGCGGCCACTTTCCAGACAAAGCGGCAGTTCCCGCATATCGCGGTTTCGGGCCGTGACCCAACCCCAGTTGCGGCTGGACTGCTCGCCGCCGACATAACCCTTTTCGCAAAGGGAAACATCCACGCCTCTCTCGGCAAGGAACAGCGCCGTGCTGACGCCTGCGATCCCCCCGCCGATCACCACCACCTCGGCGCGTTCCGGAAGGGATTCATCCCGTTCTGCGAGATCGACCATCGGACCCAGGTATCGTTGCATCAAACTCCTCCAAGCCTCACAGACGGCAGCGCCCAGTGATGAAGGGAATAAATCCATCAATATGTACTCGTGTCAATTGGTTTTTTTACGCGCGTAAATATTGCTGGTTTTCGTGGTATGCGTTAAAGCGGTGAACGCGACCCAAAACTGCAGCCGGTGGAAAATGTCTAAAAACGGTAGCGTTATCAGAACGATGGATGACTTTTCGAAGGCCTGCGGCATCTCCCGGCCAACGCTTTCGAAATATTTCTACGACCCAGAATCCGTGCGCCCCTCAATCCGAAAGAAGATTGAGACGGCGCAACAGGCACATGATTTCAATCCGAGTTTTTATGCGGTGAACATGAATCGCGAGAAGACTCGCAATATCGGGATTTTGGTTCCGGTCCTCTCCGACCCCTACTATGCCGAGATGGTGCGGCAGTTCGAAAGCCTGTGCCTTGAAGCCGGATACTGGGCAGTCGTGATGAGCTCGCACGGTGACGCCAAGCTGGAAGTCAAGGCGATACAGACGCTGCTTTCGCTGCGCATTGCTGGGGCAATCGTCGCGCCCATAGGCTTTCAATCCGATGTTGAGACGCTCAGACGCCTCAAGGAAAACACGCCAACCGTGCTCTTCGATGCCTCAATAGGCGATTTGGCGCCTTTCGTCGGCTCCGACAATCTCCAGAGCACATCATTGATGACTGACTATCTTTGCCGTACCGGATCAGCGCCGATCTTCATGGGGATCCCACCGGTCAACGAAAACGCGCATGGACGGCGGCAAGGATATATTCAGCAGATGCAGAAAGGTGGCTTCGAGCCCCGCTTCATGCAGGACACCACGGACACATGGAAATTCGAGGCGGTCGGTTATCAGCTGATGGATGAGATGATTTCGCGCGAAGACTGCCGCGGCTTGACCATCATGTGCGCGAGCGACCGTTTGGCGTTCGGCGCAATGTCGGCGGCCTTTCGCCGGGGGCTTCGGATCGGCCGTGACCCGGAGGCGGACATCCGCATCGCGGGTCACGACGATCATCCCCTGAGCCGATACATGAATCCGCCACTAACAACGGTCGCGCAAAATTACGACGCCATAGCGGCCCACAGCTTCTCGATACTCCTTCGCGCAATCAAGTCTGAAGACATGGACGCGCTTCCCCGCGTCACCCTGGTGGAAGCTGCGATACAAATGAGATCCTCGGCCTGAGAAGTAGCCAGCCCGGTTTGGACCCGCCTAGCCGGGGCAATGTCGCAGAAACCACGACCGCGACCTAAGGCCGTGATATATCTTGAGTGGCTAACGTCGCCGCACGAATAACCGTCAAGCATTCCGATCCATAGAGCCATCATCGTTAGAGACGAAGCGCTGGCCGACAACGGTGAGATCGCGGTTGTCGCCGGGTTGGCAGCAAGGTCGATAATGGCCAACCCACGCTTTGCCGCCGCCGCCGCGCAGGTTGCGGCGGCGGTGGTAATGATCATATCGGACCAAAGACTTCGCTGATCTCCGCCGCAGCCGCCTGCCACCTGAGCACGGTAGTGTCAGATTTCCGAGATAAGCTTTATGCGCACGCCGCGGCCGAAGTCGCGAACAAGGTCCTGTCTTGCTTGCCAACGAGGAAGCGTCCAAAGTGGAGATCACCTGATGACCGACGGGTGCGGCTAGTTCGTGCACTCGGTATCCTGGAGCGCTTGGTTTATCTCGGGCTGCTTAAGGTTGTCGGTAGTAATCGTGATGGTTCCAATTTTTTCGGTCGATTTCATCAGCGCCTCCCCTTTAAAGGCTTTGACACCCATTTCAACACCACGAATTCCGATTTCCTGAGCCTTCTGGGAGACAATTGCCTGGATTTCGCCGGCCTTCAGCTGGCCGACCATTGTGGGCGACGCATCGAACCCTACGACCTTTATCTTCCCGAGTTGATCAGCAGCGCGAAGAGCAGCTACATCGGCAGCGTCGATGTGGCCTTCGACGTTATCGGCGGAGACATCCAGAAGCGGTCGGCAGCGTTGGTCCGTTCAGGTGGTGTGTGGTCACTGTTGTCGGGCCGACGGATGTGAGGCCAGAGGATGGTTTGACGATTGATTTCGTCGTCGAGGTTGACCGCGCCCAGCTCGGCGAGGTCGTTCAGCGGGTCCGTGACGGACGGCTGCGCATAAATATCGGCACGGTCGCGTCGCTCGATGATGCTGTCGCCACCTTTAATTCGACAGAGCGACGCGCGGGCAAGACCGTCATCCGCGTTCGTTCGTAAGGATACGTCGGTCATAGGCCGAAATGAAGTGGGGGTGACAAAGCTGCCCCCCTCTGGGACCTACAGACGGTAGCCGGAAGGACGCAGTGGCTACTACGCCGCGTGGGGCAACGCTGCCTGTCGCGGAAGGCGGAAACCGATCGCTATGCGGTTGAACTTGTTCATCGGGTGGATTGCGATTGTGCGATCTCTTCCTCCAGAAGCAAGTGGTTGTTCGTCCGTGCGAAAACCGTTACGGCTCAACGCTCCTGTAGGTCCAGGTATAAGACCCTGCCGGGTGACATCTCTGTCCACTATCAGCGCGTATCCCGCCTTTCCGCCAATGTCGATCTCGCTGGAGAATCGGCGTGATTTGTGCCGCAGCGAGATATTAGGCTACATTCTTCAATTGTTGGGAAGTGCGGACGGTGGACTGCCCGAAGTATGAGGGCAATTGCCGCATGACTTCGCCGGCGAGCGCCTGGGCGTTTTCCTGCGCCTTTTCGAGATTGCTGACGCTGCGCGGATCCATCGTGTAGAGCGTCTTGCCGCAACCAAAGACGTCGCGATAGGCCGAGCGTTCGATGATTGGCGTGTCGAGCACATGCACGCGGCGCGATGCCAGCAGTCCCTTGACCGCCAGAAGGGCGCGGGTGGTCACCATCGAATTGACACGGGTCAGCACGACCGAATGCGGAATGCGGATATTCGCCTTGACTTCCAGATATTGCAGGAGTTCGATGACATGCGCGCCGCCCTGGGCATCCATGGCCGAACCCTGCACCGGTATCAGCACATAATTCGAATAGCCGATCGCCTTGGCGAGCAGCGGGCTGCGCGCTCCCGGAAGATCGATCAGCACCACATCGGCGCGGCTGCGCTCCTCGGCGATGTGGCGGTCGATGGTCCCCATCGTGACATAGGACGTCACAGACAGGCGATCGCCGCAGACATTGTCGGAGGAATCATGCCAGCGGGTGATCCAGTGTTGGGGATCGGCGTCGAGCACGGCCACCTTGTGCCCCATGCGCGCGAGTTCGGTGGCGACGAGCAGCACGGCTGTCGTCTTTCCGGCCCCGCCCTTGGTATTGGCAAAGGTGATGACTGGCATGGCGATCCCTCGAAATCCGGTTCGTGAGCTCTGTCATCGCTCTGTCCCGCACCGCCCATGGTGCTTCGCGCATGCTCGCCAATTATGGTTAACAATCGGTGAAGCCGGACCTATTGACGGCGGTCGATCGCCAGGATTTCGCGTGCGATCTGGTCGAGCGGAACCACCCGGTCGACGCCGCCATGGGCAATCGCTTCCTTCGGCATGCCGAAGACGACGGAGGTCGCTTCGTCCTGCGCAAGCGTGAAGGCGCCGGCCTGGTGCATCTCCAGCATGCCGCGCGCACCATCGTCGCCCATGCCCGTCATGATGACGCCCGCGGCGTTGCCGCCGGCCGAGCGGGCGGCCGAGCGGAACAGCACATCCACCGACGGGCGGTGTCGCGAGACGAGCGGCCCGGTTCGCACGGTGACATGGTAGCGCGCGCCCTGCCGCTCCAGCATCATGTGCTGGTCGCCCGGCGCGATCAGAACATGGCCGCGTAACACCGGGTCGCCATTGACGGCTTCCTTGATCTCCACGTCGCACAGACTGTTGAGACGCCTGGCAAAGGCCGCCGTGAATTTCTCCGGCATATGCTGCACGATGACCATGCCCGGCGAATTCGCCGGCAATTGCTCAAGCATGACGCGCAGCGCTTCCGTGCCACCTGTGGATGCACCGACGCAGACCACCATCTCCGTGGTCTTCGCCATGGCGCGGCCGCTCGGTGGCGGCAGCACGGCGTCGGCCGTCAATTTCGCGGTGGTGCCGCCGGTCGCGACAGTGGCCCGCCGCGATCCGCCGAGTCGGGCCTGCGCGGCGCGGCGTCGGGGCATTTGATGGGGTATAGCGTGTCTGCCAGCATGATCGCGGTGCGAATCGAGCGTCGCTCGGAAGAGATGGAACTGGTTTCGTTGCTGGAAGGCGCGCGCTCGCAGATCGAGCAGCGCTTCCTCGATGGCGGCGCCGTGCTCCTCTCGGTCCTCGACGTGCTCAACCGGCTCCTGTCGGTCCTGGAGACCCTGACGACCTCGCTCGACGAAGACACGGCCCACGCGACCATCGGCCGCCTTGCCGACACCGCCACCCAGCTCACGGCCCTCCCCGCCACGGAGGCGCTTCGCCAGGAGCGGCTGTCGAGTGTCGCCGAAACCGAAAAATCGCTCGGCGGCTATATCGCCGACATGCTGGAAACACTGCGATATCTGCGGACATTCGCGACGACCGCCAAGATCACCGGCGCCGGCATCCCTGATTTCGCAGGCTTTGCCGAAGAGATCATCGCGCGCATCCAGGCCGGAGCGACGCAGGTCAATACCTTGTCGGGCCAGATCACGGCGCTCGACAACACGATCCAGCTCGCCACCGCCGATGGCGGAGAAACCCTTGAACGCTTCCAGAAGAGCGTGCCCAGCATCGCATCCAATCTGTCGCGCAATGCCGCCGACCTCACCGCACAACACCGCCGTCTGGCGGACCTGGCCGAAAGGGTCGGGAAGCTTGCCCGGGCCGTCCAGACGAAAGTCGGCACGACCCTGTCGGCCATGCAGATCGGCGACATTACCCGCCAGCGCATCGAGCATTGCCAGGCTGCCTTCACGCTGCTCGAAGACTACCTTGCCTCCCCTGAGGCAACCGCCCTCGACCGCGACGCACGGACAAGGCTGACGGCCATCGTGCGCCAGCTGGTCTTCGACCAGCTTCGTGAAATCGCCGCCGATTTCGACCGCGACTGTGCAACCGTCGTCAAGACGATCCTCGGCTTCAATACGGATATCACCGGGCTTCTCGGCCTGCATCAGGAGATGGAGACAGCCGAAGGCGGCGGTGCAGGAAGCGCAATGCGCACATTGGAGGCCGACGTTTCGGCCGCCCGCGCGGTCGTGCATGTCATCGAACAGATGGCGGACAGGGCAAACGAACTGGGGCGCGCGACCGTCGCGACCGTTCGCGAATTGCTCGATGGCGTGGAAACGATCAAGCTGATGCGGACGGACATCCAATACATGGCGCTCAACACCAATCTGCGCTGCAGCAAGCTCGGCGAGGAAGGCCGCGCCATCGGCGTGGTTACCGCCGAACTCCGCTTTTTCTCCGGCATGCTCGACGATACCGCCCAGAAAATCCTGACGGCGCTGCATTCGCTCGAGGCCGATGCGACGAAGCTGAGCGAAACGGATTCGCCATCCGCTGACGAGGGCTCGCTGGATACCCGCCTGGAAGAGGCGCTTGACCGCATTCGCAACGCCGGCGATCGCATGGAGCGTGACATGGACGCGCTGCGCGCCTGCAGCCAGGACGTTTCGACCAAGGCGGCGACATCGGTCACCAGGCTCGATTTCAAGGCAGATCTCGGTGACGTACTCGTCGAGTGCGCCAACCGCGCGGGCGACCTCGTCGATTCCGGCGGGCTCGACACCATCGGCCTCGAAGCGTCCCTGGCCGATCTTGGGCCACGGATCGCGAAGGCATACACGATGACGTCCGAACGCGAAATTCACGCACGCATCTTCGGCACCGCCACCGACATGCCCACCGCAGGCCCTGCCGCCAGCGACGACGATCTTTTCGAGGACGCCCTGTTCTAGTGGCTTTAAAGTCTAGCCGCGTTCGCTGAATCGGCAAAGGGAGTGGTCTTGAAGAGATACGCAAGGACGCTCAATTTCATGATGTCTATCCGGGTCACGCAGTTCTTGACATGTGATTAGTAAGATCTCGGGCCAACGCGTGTCGAGGTGAGACAACGTTGCCGAGGCTCACAATGATAATCAACAGCCGGCGGCCGTGGCCCGGCCTCTACTGCCCACCTGGGCAAATCGGCCTCGGTAAGCGCAAGAGCGTCGAGGCCGATGACGGCATGTTCTACATCAGGCCAGAACGACCGCCTTGAAAGGAATCGAACCGACGGCACATTCCTGATTGAATTCAATCCGCTGAAAACGGATGGTTCTTGACCTGAGACCCATCTTCCCTCCAGTTTTCAGGAGAGTCTTGGGTTTTCAATGTGACTTTAGGCGGCCAGTTTTTCCATAGCCATTTTCATTGCGAAT
>NZ_LMFA01000013.1:26542-47090 GCF_001426565.1 Rhizobium sp. Root482
AGGCATTCGTCACGGAAGCTGCCGTTGAAGCTTTCTACGAAGGCGTTCTGCATCGGCTTGCCCGGCGCGATGTAATGCCATTCGACGTGAGTGCTTTGGTCGCTCGCTTGGCTTCATTGAGCGAGAGCCTCGTCATCAGCGATCGGGCGAACTGCGTCAATGTCGCTTCGACCTGGCCGGTCCGCCCAGCGCCGCATGATGGAGAACTTGCGAGTATTGGTGACGCCTGAGTCAGGGTTTTTCATATAGACGAGCTGTGACCCAGATTAGCCGCGCAATCTCGCGTTGTTTGTCCTCTGCAATGCGGACGATCGGTCCCGCCATCTTGGATAACCGAGTTGTGCTGCACAGACCAGCACCGTCGAACTGTGGCTAGGTGTTTATCCCCTTTGATAGAGCGATCGATATGAGCGTCTCTGCCCGGTCGGAACTTCTATCACGGATCGTTGAATCTGAAACCGCTCCGTCACCAACCCCCTACCCTGCCGGCCATCGATATGGCCGGACGCTCTTGTGGGTATGCTCCCTAACAATGTAATGGCTTCTATTCCAATTTTCGAGGTCCCGAGAGCAGTATGAAGCAGCGCCACATGTCCCAGACGTCCAAACGAACGCTCGGTCTCGACCGGGGAGTGGCAACAGGCCTCGCAGCCGCCATCTTCTTCTTTCTCCTCAGCGGGGTCGTCAGCTATTTCAATCTCCAGGCCCTGCGGGAAGGCAATGAGAGGATTGTCCAGACGCACGTCGCCATCGTCGCTCTGGATCAGTTGCTGTCTTATATCCAGGATGCCGAAACGGGCCAGCGTGGTTACCTGCTTACCGGCGACGAAAGCTATCTTGCGCCCTACAATACCGGGCTGCGAGCGATCCCGCCCAAACTCGACGAAATCGACCAGCGAACGCGGAGCAATTCCGGACAGAGCCAGCGGCTTATCGCGCTTAAACAACATGTCGAAGCAAAGCTCTCGGAGCTCAGCAAGGCGATTGAGCTTCGCCGCGCCGAAAGTCTCGACGCGGCAATAGCGGTTGTCAATTCGGACCGTGGCAAAGCCGAGATGGATGCAATTCGCACCCAGATCGCGGCTATGATCGAGGGTGAGGCGAAAGCGCGCGGCGAGCGGCTCGCAGAGATGGTCGGCTATCAGCAAAGGGCGCTCGTAAGCACTGCCTTGGCGGCACTGCTCGGTCTCCTGCTCACAACGGCGATCGCCATTTTGATCCGCACGTCAACTTTGGCACGTCGTCGCAACGACTGGCTCCAGTCCGGCCAGGTGGGCCTTGCCTCGGCCATGATGGGAGATCAGCATGTCGGGCAACTGGGCAACAGCATCCTGGATTTCCTGACGGGATATGTCGGAGCCGTGGCGGGAGCGGTCTTCACGGACAGCGGAGAATATTTTCAACGAGCCTCCGTCTACGGCGTTCCCGACGATGCGAGCGTTCCGGTACGGTTCAAGCTGAGGGAGGGATTGCTTGGGCAGGCCGCGGCGGAAGGGAGGTCCATCGCGGTCTCGCACGTGCCGGACGGCTATCTTGCCTTTGGCTCTGCCCTCGGCAAGGACAAGCCGAAGCATCTCGTCATTTTGCCCGGAAGCGTCGATGATACCGTGAATACGGTGATCGAGCTCGGCTTTCTGCAGCCGATCGACGAACGGGTCATCACCCTTCTCGAGCGCGCCTCGGAAGCGGTGGCCGTCGCAATCAGGTCGGCAACCTATAGAAGCGAGCTCCAGAACCTTCTGGAAGAAACCCAGCGCCAATCTGAAGAGCTCCAGGCCCAAAGCGAGGAACTCAGGGTTTCAAACGAAGAACTGGACGAACAGAGCCGGGCGCTGAAGGAATCCCAGGCACGCCTTGAACAGCAGCAGATCGAACTCGAACAGACCAATTCTCAACTGGAAGAGCAAGCTCAACAGCTGGAGGGGCAGCGGGACAATCTCGAGCGGGCGAACGCCGCCGTTCACCTCAAGGCGCGCGAACTCGAGCAGGCCAGCCAATACAAGTCGGACTTCCTCGCCAATATGTCGCATGAACTGCGCACGCCTCTCAATTCGTCGCTTATCCTGGCCAAGCTGCTTGCCGACAATCCCGACGACAACCTGAGCGAAGAGCAGGTCAAATACGCAAAGACGATCCAGTCATCCGGCAATGATCTTCTGAACCTGATCAACGACATTCTCGATCTGTCGAAGATCGAGGCCGGCCATGTCGAAATCCGACCCGAAACGATCATGGTCAGGCGTTTGACCGATAATCTCCGTCAGGTTTTCCAGCCCTTGGCCACCGACAAAAATCTCGACTTCACGGTCGGGATGGCCCCGGAGTGCCCCGCAAGCATCGAGACCGACCCGCAACGCCTTGAACAGATACTGAAGAATCTGCTTTCGAACGCGATCAAGTTCACCGAGGCCGGCAAGGTCCAGTTGTCGATCGGCGCGACCGGCGACGGCCGCGTCGCCTTTTCAGTGACGGACACGGGGATCGGCATTGATCAGGAACAGCAACGGAGCGTCTTCGAAGCATTCCACCAGGCGGACGGCACGATCAGCCGCAGATTTGGTGGCACAGGGCTCGGCCTCTCGATCTCGCGGCAGCTCGTGCGGCTCCTCGGCGGCGAAATTGCCCTCAAGAGCCAGGCCGGCCGAGGCAGCACCTTCACCGTCACCATCCCCGAAGCCTACGATCCAACAAAGGTCGCACCCCGCGAGCAAGTATCGGGCACGCCGGTCGTCGCTTCGCTCGCGCCGGTGGAACATGCTCGCCCCCTGGCAAGACCGGCGCGCAAGTTCGAGGACGACCGGGAAACGCTGACGGCCTCGCAACGCATTCTCCTGGTCATCGAGGACGACAATACTTTCGCCGCCATCGTGCGCGACCTGTCACGCGAAATGGGCTTCCAGTCCGTGGTGGCCGGCACGGCCGAAGAGGCTCTGAGCCTTGCAAAGAAATTCATGCCCAGCGCGATCGTTCTGGATATCGGGCTGCCGGATCAGTCGGGCCTCGCCGTCCTCGACCGGCTCAAGCATGACGTAAAAACCCGCCACATCCCGATCCATGTTCTGTCCGGCAGCGACCACACCGAGACCGCCTATTCACTCGGTGCGATCGGATATGCCATCAAGCCCGTCAACCGGGAGCAGTTGGTTGCTGTCCTTCAGAAACTGGAAGCCAGGCTTTCGCAAAGAGTGCACCGCATCTTGATCGTCGAAGACGATCCGGTGCAGCGCGAAGCCGTTGCAAAACTGCTCGGCTCCCAGGACGTGGAGGCGGTAACCGCCAGCACGGCGGCCGAATGCCTGGACCTTCTCAAGAACGAGACATTCGACTGCATGGTGCTTGATCTCACCCTGCCGGACGCTTCGGGCTATTCGCTCCTGGAGACACTGAGCCGGGAGAGCGCCTACGCCTTCCCGCCGGTTATCGTCTATACGGGACGGGAACTGTCTGCGAACGACGAGGAACGGCTACGGCGCTATTCGAAATCGATCATCATCAAGGGAGCCAAGTCACCGGAGCGGTTGCTCGACGAGGTGAGCCTTTTTCTCCATCAGGTCGTATCCGAACTCCCCGCCGAACAGCAGAAGATGATTCGTAAGTCCCGCAACAGGGACGCCCTGCTCGAAGGGCGCCGCATCCTGATTGTCGAAGACGACGTGCGCAACGTCTATGCGCTCACCAATATTCTCGAACCTCGCGGAGCAGCTGTCGAGATCGCTCGCAACGGCCGCGAGGCGCTGGAGGCACTTCAGAAAGCCACGAATGAACCCGGTTCAACGATCGATCTGGTGCTCATGGATGTCATGATGCCTGTCATGGATGGACTGACAGCCACGCGGGAAATCCGTAAAAACCCGCAATGGAGGAAGCTGCCGATCATTACGCTGACAGCCAAGGCCATGCCCGACGATCAGCAGCGGTGTATCGAAGCCGGCGCCAACGACTATATGTCCAAGCCTCTCGACGTCGAGAAGCTCCTGTCGCTGGTCCGTGTCTGGATGCCGAAATGACAGCTCCGCACCCCTCGGAAAAAATCGAAGACATCGAGATTCGGCTGCTGTTGGAGGCCCTGTTCCTCAAATACCACTACGACTTTCGCAACTACGCGATGGCGTCGATCAAGCGACGGCTTAAGCAAGCCCGCGAACAACTGGGATTTGCGACCTTCTCCGCACTACAGGAAAGCCTGCTGCACGATCCGGCCATGTTGCCGCGACTGCTGGGATTCCTGACGGTACAGGTGAGCGAGATGTTTCGGGATCCGACTTACTTCAAGGCGATCCGCGAGAAAGTGGTGCCCCATCTGCGGACCTATCCATCGCTGAAAGTCTGGATCGCCGGCTGCAGCGGCGGCGAGGAATTGTATTCGCTGGCCATTCTTTTTCGTGAAGAAGGGCTGGAAGATCGTACATTGTTCTATGCCACCGACATCAACCAAGACGCCCTGAACGCCGCTGAATCAGGGATTTTTTCGCTGGATCGGGTACCGCTCTTCACAGAAAACCACCGAAGATCGGGCGGCCTGTCCTCCCTGTCCGATTATTACCAGGCGGCCTATGGCAGGGTATCCTTCGACAAATCCCTGCGTCGCAATGTCGTGTTCTCTGACCACAGCCTGGTGACCGACGCCGTTTTCGGCGAGATGCACCTTATCTCCTGTCGCAATGTGATGATCTATTTCGATCGCGACCTGCAGGATCGTGCACTTGGGCTGTTCAAGGATTCGCTGGCTCGAAAGGGATTTTTGGGACTCGGCGCGAAAGAGAGCCTGCGATTTTCAAGACATGCCGGCGCCTTCGCAGATTTCGTGCGCGAGGACAGAATTTATCAAAGGCGCGACGAATGAGGTCGGTTGCACCTGAGGCCGTCGTGATAGGCGCTTCGGCAGGCGCTCTCGAAGCGCTCTCGGTCATCCTGCCTGCGCTGCCTAAGAATTTTCGCATGCCGGTGATCGTCGTGGTGCACGTCCCATCCGACAAGCGCAGCATTCTGGCCGATCTGTTCCGTGCCAAATGTCGGCTTTCCGTGCGCGAAGCGGAAGACAAGGAGCCGATCACCGGCGGCACGGTCTATTTCGCGCCACCGGACTATCATCTGCTCGTTGAAGACGGTAAATCTCTTTCGCTTTCCAGCGATGAACCTGTTTTGTTTTCCCGCCCATCGATCGACGTCCTGTTCGAAAGCGCCGCTGATGCTTTTGGACGATCTCTGATTGCAGTCATCTTGACCGGTGCTAATCATGATGGTGCGAAAGGTCTTCGGGCCGTTACCGGAGCGGGAGGAATTGCGGTCGTTCAAAATCCGGAGAATGCATTCGCAACCGCCATGCCCGAAGCCGCGATCCGGATGTGCCCAGGTGCTCGTGTCATGTCGCTCGAAGCGATCGCGCAATATCTGCAAGAGGTTTGAGACAATTATGAAGCCAGTTCCATTTCTTCTGGTTGACGACCTGGAGGAAAACCTTCTCTCCCTAGAGGGGTTGCTTCGCCGCGATGACCTCCTTCTTTTGAAAGCTCGGTCGGGCGATCAGGCACTCGAACTTTTGCTCCAGCACGACGTTGCATTGGCGCTCGTTGACGTTCAGATGCCTGGTCTCAACGGTTCTGATGCGCGGCAACGAGCGCACCCGGCGCATCCCGATCATCTTCGTCACGGCGGGCTCCGCCGATGGCCAACGCCGTTTTCGCGGATATGAAGCAGGGGCGGTCGATTTCATACAGAAGCCGATCGAACCCGATATTCTTCGCAGCAAGGTTGACGTGTTTTTCGAGCTGTACCAACAGCGGCAGCAGTTGGCCACGCAACGCGACGCTCTCGCAACGCAGGCCGAAGCGCTGAATGAAGCAGCTCGTCACAAGGACATTCTGCTGCTGGAGATCAACCATCGGATCAAGAATCTTTTCAGCCTTGCCGCAGGGCTGATATCGTTGAGCGCTCGCTCCGCCAAGAGCGTCGCCGAGCTCGAAACCGATCTCAGGTCGCGCATGCAAGCTCTGGCGCGGGCTCACGAACTTACACTTCCTGATCTGGTCAAGGATAGTGAGACAGGGGCGATCGCAACGACGGTAACGGCACTCCTGGAAGCGATTGTCGCGCCGCATGACCATGCCGAAGGCTCGCGCATCGCAATAACAGGCTCTGACACACCTCTTGACGGCAAGGTCCTTACGTCGCTTGCGCTTCTGCTTCACGAACTTACGACGAACGCTGCAAAGCACGGCGCTCTTTCCAGCCTTACTGGAAGCCTGAACGTTGATGTTTCCGCCGTCGACGGACTGCTTCATGTCAAATGGGACGAATATGGCTCGTCTTCATCGCCCGGGATGACGGATCGGGAAGGCTTCGGAACGACGCTGGAAAAGGCAGCCTTGAGAGGGCTGAATGGCATGATTGAACGGAACTGGCGTGAAGATGGGCTTTCGCTGTCGTTGACAGTTCCATTGGCAAACCTGGTAGGCTGAGAGCAGTCGGCATCCCTTCCCTGTGCCTATAAGGTCCGTCGGACAGTGCGAAGATCGAGAAGCGTATCCCAGGGATGAACCCAGACCGAGCGTGTCTTGCCCGCCC
Organism: Rhizobium sp. Root482; assembly: GCF_001426565.1. Lineage (GTDB taxonomy): Bacteria > Pseudomonadota > Alphaproteobacteria > Rhizobiales > Rhizobiaceae > Pararhizobium. The sequence goes on from NZ_LMFA01000013.1 coordinate 33,107, forward strand.
AAAGCGGCAGAGAGATTTTGGTGTCTCTCCCTCCATGGCAGGTTCCCTGCTGAGGAATGGCTTGGTTATTGTTCGGGCATCTAGGAAACCCGCAGGCCGCCGAATTCATGCGAACGCCGGTGGATTACGGGAGGATGTAGCCGCCGGCCGCAGCCAAATCCGAGATATTTTTCATCGCCGACCCGCGTTTGCCGAGAATCTCCGCGCGCAAGGGCTTCAATTCATCCCTCACCTCCTGCATCCGCGCCTGCTTTAAATTGATATCGAGCGTGGCGAACATTCCACCGAGAGCGCCGTTCAAAATTGAGGCTCCCGCATAGAGATCACTGACGATATCCGGCTGGACATGGCGGCTGCTTAGCGCCGCGAGATCTAAAGCCTCCACGACCAAAGATGAGCAGTCCAGCGGAATGTCCACAGCTTTCCGTGTCGCAGTCAGCAATTGTCTATCGCGAAACTCGACCTGATCTTTTCCGCCTTCGGGGAGTTTCAGGGCTGCCACATATTCGTGGAAGGCCTCCACATCGGCCTTTGCGCATTCTTTCATCCGGTCGGTCAAACGATCCAGCGTTTCGACGGCGCGGGCAATATCGTTTCCTTCCTCTGAAACACTGCCCACCAGAGCCAATCGGATCAGCGACAGGCCGAGTAGAGCGGAAAGAATGGAGACCGCTCCTCCACCTAACTGTGGTGACGGCCGGCCAACGGCCTGAAAAATATCGGACAAGTTCGTATCGAACAAATTCATTGTGCTGCCTTTGTTGGCACCGGTAACGCAAACGAAATTGCCGTTCCGCTGTTCCGCCATCATCTTTTCCACCGCGCCGTTTCATCTCGGAAATAAAGCGGCCATCGACGGGTTCCGGCAGCCGAGAGAAGCATCTGCGAGACTAAAGCCCGTTTTTCCGAACAGGTTTGAGATCGTACAGATCGGCATCGCTGTCCGCATGACCGTTGATCGCGTTTGAGACGATTTCGGCGGCGATCTGGCTATAAGTTATGCCATTGCCACCAAATCCCATGACCACGAAAACCTGCGGAAGCCCGGGGACTTCTCCTATCATCGGCAATCCCGTCGGGGTCACTCCGAATGGTGCGGCCCAGGCATAATCAGGTCGTCCAATTTTGACATCCAACAAATCGGATACCTTTTCAGCGATGATTTTCGCTTTGCGCTCGAGCTTGCCGGTCGAACGATACGCCTCGGGATCTCTTTCGTCCTCACCTCCCACAATCAATCGTCCGTCTTGAGTGCAACGCAGATACAAATACGGATCGCTGCCTTCCCAAACAAGATGATCCTTGACCCAGGCCGGGATCGGGATCCCGGGCTTGCTGGCTATTGCCCATGTGCTGACAATGGAATGGCTTTTACGGGCTACGGCTTCGACAAATTCATAGCCCGTACAAAAAACCGCATATTCGGCAGCGATCAAATCGCCGCTAGACGTCGATAGAACCACGTCTTTTCCCGACGATAAAACATCGGAAATCTGGGTCTCGGCAACGATCTCGACGCCGTTGCGTTGGGACGCGCGCAGAAGGCCCGCCGCCATCTGGGCGGGATTGGCCGAAGCGGAGACGTCGCTGGCAATCGCACCCGTCCGGTCTATGCCGTATTCGTCCCTGAGATCACGGCCTGTCAAAAAATCCGCCTTCAGCCCGATGGATTGGCGGGCCGCCGCCTCGACCTTCAGTGCGCGGGCACCGTATTCGTCACCGGCGAGGAACAGCGTTTTCTTGCGTGTGAGACCGCAGTTGATCCTCAGATCCTGCACAATCTCCACCAATCGATCGACGGCCCGCGCCGATCGAAGCCATGCGCGGCTTGCATGATCCGGGCCGACCATCTTGGTCAAATGCGAGAGCGGAACGTCCAGTTCATGTTGGAGCATCGAGGTGCTGGCAAGCGTGCTCCCGTGTACCGGTGTCTGGCGGTCAACGACAAGAACGGTTCGACGTCCATCGGCAAGCGCGTGCGCCATCAAGGCTCCGCTTATTCCGGCACCAATGATCACCACATCATATCGTTGGCGCGACGGTGAACGGCGGGTTCTCAAGGATAGTTTGGGTGCATCGGCCCAAGGCGAAGTCGATACATGAAGCGTGCGCTGCCTGGTGAGGTTTTCAGGATGTTTCGGTATTGGGCTCACCCGCGATTTCCGATTGGCCACCACAGGGAATGGAGGCAGCTTGGGTCGTCTGGATCAGTTGACACGAGGATCACACCCACTCACAGCCGGACGTCAGCGACATTTTCTTTGTATTCTTGTTTCGGGTCAGCACCGAGCAACAGTTTGATGCCAGCCCAAAGACTTGACCCGTCCTTCCAGATTTCGGCACGCTCGGGATCGAGCCGCAAGAGCACGAGCTTGGGATCGTCCTTGCCGCCTTCATACCAGGCGGCGACAAAGCGGTTCCACAGGCGGTCGATCACTACCCGGTCATTGTCGATAACAATATTGCCGTGAATTGCTGCAAAGATATCATGGCCTTTGGAGGCAAATGTCGCAACGACGCGACCGGCCCCCGAAAGCTGCTGCACAAGTTCAGATTCCGTTGATGTGAAGAACCAGATCGGTCCGCTTTCACCTTCGATCTGAGCGGTCATAGGCCGTGTGTGGCTTTCGTCTGCGCCGGACAATCCAAGCATCATCGTCATGTCGGACTTCAATGCCGCCCAGAATTTTTTCTGAAGTTCCTTCTCGTCAGTCATCTGTTTCCCTTTGCGTGGAGCCATCGCGGCGGTGACGGATAGATGAGGCGGTCCAGCAAAAGTTCAAGCTGCAAAACGGGGAGCTTCGTGGGGTGGCGTTTCCGCGGAAATCAACCGGCTGCCATTGTATTTATGGCGTGAGCGCTAGTTACATCGACACAACCCGAATGGATTTCTCCCCGCATGTTACGACCGTTGTTTGACCCTCCTGTTTCCGCTGACGCTCTTTGGAGCATCACGCGAGGCATGTCGCCGATCGTCGCGACTGCTATCCACGAAGGACATTCCGTTCGTGCGGAACTTCAGCACTTGTGTGCGCTCTCCTCCGGCGAGAGGCTCCGAGAGGAGGATCCCTTTACGGAGTTCACCATGCGCGACGTGCCAAACCGGGTGGTCTTCCATCGTTCCCGCTTCGAAGTCGATATCAACCGAAGCCGCGACGGCGCGATCTATCTGGAGCCCGAACAGGCATGGGGGCTGAAGGTATGGACAGAGAGACTTTCGCCTGAGCACGTCGAAGCCTCGCTTGAGGTTCATGATGACTATTACGATATGCTGCTCGCGCTTCTGAAGGGGATCGAGCGGCGGCACGGTCGGTTCGTCGTGCTTGATATTCATAGCTACAATCATCGTCGTGAAGGGCCAATGGCGGCAGCCACGGAGCCGAGCCGAGCGCCGGACATCAATATCGGCACGACCTCCATGGATCGGGGGCGCTGGTCGCATGTCCTGGAAGCGCTCATGGACCATTTCCGGTCTTTCGATATCAATGGCCGGCCGCTGGATGTCCAGGAGAACGTCGCATTCCAGGGCAAAGGCGAACAGACCCGCTTCATCCATCAACATTTTCCGCTGACCGGCTGCGCGATCGCGGTGGAATTCAAGAAGTTCTTTATGGACGAATGGACCGGCGAGCCGGACCTCGATGCTCTCGAACGGCTCCGCCATATCATCGCGTCTGCGGTTCCCGTACTCGAGCAGGCATTGGCCTTGAAGCGATGACCAGTGCAAAGCCGATCAATCGCGAAAAGCAAGGGGAGTGGCTAAGCGAAATCCTGGCCTGTATCCGCGAGGGAAAATCGGTCCGTCGTGAACTACCCGAGGGCGGGCGTCTTCATATCGACCGCCCCCTACCTTTTTTGTGCATCCATATAGCCGAGGATGGCACAGAGCCGGCGGCTCGCGATGTGGCACAGGCAAATGCGTCCTACCTCGTGACATCCAGGGCATCGGAAGCGATCCCCATAATCAGGGTCGTCAAGCAGGTTCTCAAAGAACGGTTCGGCGTCTTCATGCTCCTCGATATCGGCGAACTGTCCCAGGACAGGTTCCTTACCGACGACGCGCCTTTCCTGCAGCCCTTTGAAGTCTCGGTTTGGTCAAGCGCCGATGCCACCCAGGCTGCCGACGCCTTTTCGGTAGCCGTCACCGCCAGCGAAGCGCGCTTCCGTACCCCACGGGTATTAAAGACAGATGCGGCTCCCTCGATCGACGATACCCAACTCACGGAGGACCTGGGCTGTTCGGTGATCGCAGTAAGATTCGCCCCGGTTTACCGGCAGCCTGGGTCCGACGATATCTACCCGGAGCTTCGCGAACGGCTTGTGGCAATGCTGTTCGATGCTGGCTTGCGGGCATTCTCTTCTTTCATCGAGATACATCAGATCCTCAAGCTGCCGACACATCGGGCATTGGGACGCAAGGTCTTCATCGACGCGGTCTCCAAGGTGGATCGCGGCATCGACGATATCGCATCGACTTTTGATTTTCTTCTGGCGGTCACGCCCATCAACGCGGAGGCTGCATTCGAAGAATTCAAGGCCGGCGGCCGCCGAACCCATCCAACCTTCCTCTACCGCCCTCTCGGGCTGTCGGTCGAAGCGATCAAGCGAAAACTCTTCTCGATCTCCTTCGAGCATCTCGAAGATCCCGTGCTTTACCAGCTCTATCGCGAAAAGCAGCAGGAACTTGACCTGCAGCTTTCGCTGCTTTCATCGCGGCAGAGCCCGAAGTTCGTCGAGTTCGGCCGCGCTCTTTATGGCCCGGTCGAACGGCCCTTGCTGGATGAAGCAAAGACAATCCTCGCCGCCCTGGCCAGCAACAAGGCCGGCAGGGACAACGAGGCCGGCGCGCAAGAAGGGGTCGCCGACTGCTTCCAGATCGAGCGACGCGCCAGGGCTATGATTGCTGCCTATCAGCGGCGATGGGCGGACTGCGAAGTGTCTATCGAGTTGCGTGACGACCTGCCTTCCGGCCTGATGGTTTCCGGTCACCGGCTTTTGATCGCCCGCAGCACGCTGATCGACGCGCGGCGGGTGGAACCGCTTCTTTCACACGAGATCGGCGTGCATTTGCTCACCTATTTCAATGGCTCGGCACAGGGATTGCGGCTCTTCCGCTCGGGTCTTTCCGGCTATGAGGGAATGCAGGAGGGACTGGCAGTCTTTGCCGAATATCTTTCCGGTGGCATGACAGCCGAGCGGCTCAAACTGATTGCCGGCCGGGTTGTCGGATGCGCTGCCATGCTTGACGGCGCGACATTCGCGGAAACCTATGCCATGTTGATCGGCGAATGCAATTTCTCCGAAGCGGCGACCTTCAACCTCGTGCTGCGGCTTTATCGTGGCGGTGGGCTTGCGAAGGATGCGATCTATCTTCGCGGCCTGCTTGCCCTGCTTGATCATCTTGAAAAAGGCGGCGCACTCGAGCCCTTCTGGATGGGCAAGATCGCCGCGTCTCATTTCACGGTCATGCAGGAACTTGCAGATCGCGGGCTTTTACGCCTGCCGGCGACCCAGCCCATTTTTCTCGACAACCCCGAGGGACACGCGCGGCTGGAACGGGCCAGGAGCGGCATGCGTCCCCTCGACATGATCCAACGACAGGAGCCGTGAATGCGGATAGCATTTTTTGTCAATTCCATCGAAGGCGAAGCCACCTACTACACCACGACGTCACTCGCACTGGCCGCGATGGCGCGCGGTCACGACGTCTGCTATTTGACGCCGGGCGATTTCGTGCTTCGTCCGGATGATAGCCTGATGATCCGCGCCACGGTACCAAAGAGCGGCAAGCCGAAGAACGCTGATGCCTTTGTCAGCGCCCTGCAGAGCGACCAGGCAGAAATCCAGACCATCGATATCGGTGAGGTGGATGTTCTCTTCCTGCGCAACGACCCTTCTGAAGATGCCGACGAGCGCCCCTGGGCGGCGCAGGCGGGCGCTATCTTTGGACGATTGGCCGCAGAACGCGGCGTGCTGACCGTCAACGATCCGGATGGTCTGGCGCGCGCCCAGAACAAGCTTTATTTCCAGGATTTTCCGGAAGCCGTGCGGCCGACCACATTGATTTCGAAAAGCATCGAGGAAATCCGCGCCTTTATCGATGAGCAGAAACAGGGCGTGATCCTGAAACCTCTGCAAGGTTCGGGCGGTAAAAACGTCTTCAAGATCGCCTCCAGCAAGGAAGCCAACCTCAACCAGATTTTTGAGGCCGTCAGTGGCGAAGGTTACCTTATCGCCCAGGGTTATCTGCCTGATGCTACCGCCGGAGATATTCGGCTGTTCCTGATGAACGGCCGGCCGCTGCAACGGGATGGCGCTTATGCTGCCTTCCGGCGCGTCCCCGCGAAGGGCGAGGTCCGTTCCAACATGAATGCCTCGGGCGCTGCCGCTGCCGTGGATATCACGCCCAAGATCCTCGCGGTCGCCGAAATGGTCCGCCCCAAGCTTGTCGAAGACGGCATGTTCCTCGTCGGCCTGGACATTGTCGGCGACAAGATTCTGGAAATCAATGTTTTTACGCCCGGGGGATTGCCGGATATCGCCGAGCTTCACGGTGTCGATCTGTCGCCAGATATCATCATGGCGCTGGAGCAGAAGGTGGAGATGCGCAATCACTACACCGGCCGAATTTCCAACAGGGCGTTGGCAACCTTATAAAGGCTATCGGTATTCTCCTGGCGGGACGCGAGATTTCCTCGAGCGTCGATAGACACGAAGGCCTGGCAAAGCGACAGAGCCTACTCTGCAAATGATCGCTGGTGGGCAGCCCACGAGCTTCATCGTGCGCATCTTATGCATCATGTCAATCGCTCGGTGGCGTCTATGTTTATGCGCCCGACCGCAATGCGAATGTCCGAATGCCATCTCAACGGCTTTGCGGTGCATTGCCGAACCGTCGTGCGAACTCTCAGGCCCAACCCGCCATTCACACAGGCCAGGCGGCGGTAGGAAGCGTCGGGCCACGTTCGGGAACCCGGCTCGTAGTACCGGCGTCGCGGCGTTCCGGGCGGCCGGGCAATTCAGTAGTTATGGCTGTTCTGGGTGGCGCCGATCGCCGGCGTCATCATGGCGGCTCTCTCTATCGTTGGCTTAGCACCGAGCCTAGCAGCAAGGTCGGCGGGGTCGCACCGGCGGAGTAGCGGAACAGCTTGAGGGATCATCTGGCCAGACCCGAACTGCATTTGTTGCGGCCGGTTAAGGTCCCGGCTATCCATCTGGGAGATGGAGTGCCAAGATCGGAATTGGCACTCTAACCAAAGGCGCGACGCATTGAGGGAGCGGCGTCGAGCAGCGTGCGCGTGTATTCGTGCGCGGGGGCCGAAAAAATCTGCTCTGTTGGCCCGTGTTCAACGACCTTGCCGCGATACATCACCAGAACGTCGTGGGCGATGTGGCGAACCACGGATAGGTCGTGGCTGATGAAAATGTAAGCGATGCGGAACTCATCCTGCAGATCCATCAGTAGATTGAGAATCTGTGCCTGGATCGACACATCGAGCGCGGAGACGGGTTCGTCGGCGACAATGACCTTAGGCTGCAGCATCAACGCTCTGGCGATGGCGATGCGCTGGCGCTGACCGCCTGAGAAGCTGCCGGGATAGCGATTGGCATGCTCATCCTGCAAGCCTACTTTATGCAGCATGGCACTTACCGCAACCGATCGCTCCCGGTGCGTGCCGATTCCATTGACTTTCAGAGGTTCTTCGAGCGTCGCTCCTATGGTCTTGCGTGGATTGAGCGAACCGAGCGGATTTTGAAACACCATCTGCACGGACTTGCGAGCTTCCTTGCGCTCGCGTTTGTTCATCTGCAGAATCGACTTCCCCTCCATATCGATCTCGCCGCTTGTCGGGTTATCAAAAGAGGCGAGGATGCGGCCGACTGTGGTTTTCCCCGAGCCTGATTCCCCGACGATGGCCAGGGTGCGCCCTTGTCTGACACTGAAGGAGACACCGTCCACTGCCTTCAGTATTGTTGCCGAGGAACCCCAGGCCCCAAGACGAAACTCTCGGGTAAGGTTGCGCACATTGAGAACGATCTCGCTCAACTTTTGCCCTCCAGCGGTCGAAATGGTTCCAAAAGCGGGTCGTAACAGCGAACACCGCGATCCGGGCCGTGCTCCATCGGTGGCATCTCTCCATTACATACCTCGTTCGCACGCTCGCATCTCGGCGCGAAAAGGCATCCCGGTGGTAAATCCGGCCCGCTTGCCACCATTCCCGGGATCATCGGCAAACGCGCTTTTCCTATCGCAGCTTCCGGCATGCTCCTCAGAAGGGCAGCCGCATAGGGGTGCCGGGGACGTTCCAGCACGTCTCTAGTCTTGCCTTCCTCTACGGAAAAACCGCCATACATAACGTAGACGCGTTGTGCCATTTTCGCGACCACACCCATGTCGTGCGTGATCAGCATCAGGCTCATCTGGCGCTTCTTCTGTAAGTCACAAAGCAAATCCAGAATCTGCTTCTGTACGGTAACGTCAAGCGCGGTCGTCGGCTCGTCCGCAATCAGCAGTTTCGGTTCCCCCGCCAAGGCCATGGCGATCATGACCCGCTGGCAGAGGCCACCCGAGAGCTGGTGCGGATAGGCGTGATATCGCTGTTCCGGCGAAGGAATGCCGACCAGCGCTAGCAATTCCAGGACCCGATCGCGGATCTTTTCGCTCGGCACCGTGCGGTTCAGCTTCAAGACGTCGGTTATTTGCCAGCCAATGGTAAAACATGGATTGAGCGAGGAAAGCGGGTCCTGAAAGATCATGGAAATCGCGCTGCCCAGCGCTTTTCGCCGCTTGCGCGGAGATGCGTTGCGCAAATCGATATCGCCGAAGCGCAGTTCGTCGGCGCGAACTCTCGCGAAGGAAGGCAGCAGGCCCATCACGGCCAGCATGGCCGTGCTTTTCCCAGAGCCCGATTCGCCGACTAGACCCACGCTTTCGGCTGACGCTACGTCGAGATCGAACCCATCGACTGCCCGAAACACGCCCTTGCTTGAGGAAAACTCTACAGACAGATTCCTGATGACGAGCGCAGTCATGGTTGCTGTATCCTCGGATCGAGTGCGTCGCGGAGCCCGTCTCCCAACAGATTGAAGGCCAGAACCGTGACAAGAATGAGCAGTCCGGGAAAGGTCACGACCCACCAGGCCGTGTAAAAATAGCGAAGGGCCCCGGCCAGCATAGTGCCCCATTCCGGCGTCGGCGGTTGTGCGCCAAGGCCAAGAAAGCCAAGAGCCGCAGCGTCCAGAATAGCGACTGCAAATCCGAGCGTCGCTTGAACGATGAGAGGCGACATACAGTTTGGCAGCACATTGATGAAGATGATGCGGAATAGCCCCGCGCCAACCCCCTGACTTGCAAGCACGTAGTCCTTGTTTCGTTCTGCCATGGCCGCCGCGCGTGCCAGGCGCGTGTAGCTCGGCACGCAGACTACGGCGACCGCGATCATCGCGTTGCCGAGGCCGGGTCCCATGACCCCCACGACGACAACCGCCAGCAGCAGGCTTGGAAATACCAGCAATATATCCATGACCCGCATGATGAGATCGTCGACGAGTTTCGGACTGAAGGCTGCAAATAGCCCGAGGACCGTGCCCACGAGTAGCGACGAGCCAACCACGACGGCGCCGATGAACAGCGACAGCCGTGCGCCGAAGATCAGCCTGGAAAACAGGTCGCGGCCAACATCGTCCGTGCCGAGCGGAAAACTGAGACTGCCCCCTTCCTGCCAGAATGGTGGTAGCAGCACGGCATCGCGGAATTGTTCGGTCGATCCGTGCGGTGCGATCAGCGGAGCCAAAAGAGCGGCAAGACAGAGACAAACCATGATGGCTAGACCAATGACCGCCCCGCGGTGAAGGCGCAGTTTCCTCCAGAAAACGAGCCACTGATGAATGATGGCGGAGGTTTGCCCGGCCCTGCCGAGTTGCGACGTGGCAGGGTTTTTCATCGTGAGCGCCTCAGTCTGGGATTGAGTAAATAATAGCTGGCATCGACCGTCAGATTGACGGCGACAACGAGGCCGGCGATCAGGAGCGCGCCGCCCTGGATGACCGGATAATCCCGACGTTGAATGGATTCGACCATCCACCGGCCGACGCCAGGCCAAGCAAAGATCGTCTCGGTCAGAATTGCGCCTCCGCAAAGGGACCCGATCTGAAGCCCGAGAACGGTCACGATTGGAACAAGCGCGTTGCGCAGGGCATATACGAAGATCAGTCGCGTCGAACTCATGCCGAACGAGCGGGCCGTGCGCATATAGTCTTCGCCTAGAACCTCCAAGAGGGACGATCGCGACATGCGAACGATCGTTGCCAGAGGCTGGGTCCCGAGAATGACGGTCGGCAGGATCAGATGCGCGAGTGCCGACCCAAAAGCACCTTTCTCATCGGAGAGAAGCGTGTCGATCAGCATGAAGCCGGTAACGGGCTCAATGAAATAGACATCGCTGATGCGCCCGGAAACCGGCGTCCAGCCGAGCATCACGGAAAAGGCCATGATCGACATCAAGCCCCACCAGAATATCGGCATGGAGGCTCCGACGGCCGATAGCGTGACAATACCGTAGTCCAGCGTCGAGCCGCGATAGGCAGCGGCCAGGCACCCGATAGGGATGCCCAGCACAATGGCAAACAGGATTGCGCATAAGCCGAGCTCGACCGTGGCAGGGAAAAGCGACGCGAATTCCGTCAAAACCGGCCGGTTCGTAACGATCGAGCGACCAAGGTCCCCCTGAACGGCGTGCCCCGCGAAATCCGCGAACTGCTTCCACAGGGGCTGGTCAAAGCCATATTGGTGCCGCAGGCTCTGAAGCTGCTCGGCCGAGGACGCGCGCTCTCCGACCATCAGTTCGACGGGATCGCCCGGGGCGAGCCGGATGATGAAGAAGGCCACCAACGCGGCACCGATCAGCGTGGGGAGAACCACGCTGATACGGCCGAAAATCATGCGAAGCACAGACATGGCTACTCACTCAGATCGACATTGGCGAACTCGTGGTGAGAAAAGAGATCGATGTGGTAACCGGTGACATTCGCACGGGTCGCGACCGATATCTGGGCGTGAGCTATCAGGATAAAGGGCGCATCCTCATGCATGATCTCCTGCGCCTTGCGATAGAGCTTCTCGCGTTCGCCGCGATCCGACAGACGCGAAGCCTCCTTGATCAGGCTATCGAATTCTTCATTGCACCATTTCGAGCGGTTGGAGCCGGAAACCGCAGCGTCGCAGCTTGCAAGAGACATGAAGAAATCATCGGGATCGCCGTTGATGTTGGTCCAGCCAAGTTGGGCCATGCTGTGCTCGCCCTGACGAAGGCGTTGCAGATAGTCAGCCCATTCATAGCTCACAAGCTTGGCCCGAACGCCGATTTGGGCAAGATCGGACTGCATCATTTCGGCCATGCGGCGTCCATCCGGATTGTAGGGACGCTGCACCGGCAATACCCAAAGGTCGATTTCAAACCCGTCGGCAAAGCCGGCGTCAGCCAGCAAGGCCTTTGCCTTGCTTGGGTCGTAGGAATAGTCCTTTACGTCGTCGTTATAGCCCCAGAGCGTTGGCGGCAGCAGGTTTTTCGCCGCGACGCCGACTCCCTTGTAGACGTTATCGACAATACGTTGCTTGTCGATTGCCATGTTCAGCGCCTGACGGACACGCTTATCCTTGAGAAGGTCGCTATCGACGTTGAGCGCCAGATAGCCGACATTAACGCCGGGCTTCTGAAGCAGCTTGAGATCGGAATTTGCCTTGATCAGCGACAGATCGGCGACGTTGGGATAGGCGATGACCTGGCATTCGTTCGCCTGCAATTTCGAAAAACGGACGGCCGCATCCGTGTTGATCGAGAAAACCAGCGTATCGATGGCCGGCTTTTGCCCCCAGTAACCGTCGAAGGCGCGGTAGCGGATGGTGGAGTTGCGACGGTAGTCAACGAAGGTAAAGGGACCGGTGCCGATCGGCTCCTGGTCGATCACCTCGGGCTGGCCTGCCGCCAGCATGACGTCGGCATATTCAGCGCTCATGATCGAGGCGAAGTCGGTCGCAAGATTGGACAGGAAAGGCGCGCTCGGCCGGCTGAGGACGAACTTTACCGTGTGATCATCGACCGCGACGACTTCGCGGATCAGGTCAGCGAATCCGAAGCCGCTGAAGACGCTGTAATTGCCGCCCGATACCTTGTGATAGGGATGATCCGGTTTCATCTGGCGCTCGAAGGTAAAGACCACATCGGCAGCGCTGAAATCACGCGTCGGCGTGAAATACTCGTTGGAATGCCACTTCACACCCGTGCGCAGATGCAGCGTCACTTCATTGCCATCCTTCGAAACCTCCCAGCTTTCGGCAAGAGACGGCGCCAGATTGGTGGTGCCGGGCTGGAACTGAAGCAGGCGATTGTAGACGGGCCGGGTCGCGTCCTCGGTCGTGCCGGTCGTCGTCAGCATCGGACTGAAACTGTCGGGCGACGCTTCGGAGCAGAAGACGAGCGACTTTGCCATGACGCCGGCGGGAAAGAGCAGTGTCGCGGCAAGCAACGGCAAAAACTTCCAGTTCATTTGTTCACCTCTTTGTTTGTCGTTTTATTTGTAGTTGGATCAGGGATAAGCCTCTTCGCCCGCTTGCATCCGCGCCGAGCTTCCGGCGAGCGATGCTATTGTGGAGCCTGGAACAGCCAAACGCGTGGCGACGTGCCCGAAGAGGATGCCACCATGAGATGTTTTGACGATGCCGCGGTCGCCGCTTACGGGATCGACGATCTCCGCGACGGTCTCACCGGCGGCGATTTGTTCGCCGGGCCGCCTTTGGAACACGATAATGCCCGGACGATCGGCTTGCAGATGCTCCACACCCGCTAATGGCGTGATCGGGGTCAATGCAGCAGGCAGCGGTTCCGGTTCACCATCCAGAATTTTTACGCGTTGCATGAAGGCGTAAAGACGATTCGCGTCCGCCCGCGCCGTCTCCTCGTTGACGTCGCGCGTGCCGCGATATTCAATCGTCGCGGCGAGGCAGCCATGCAGCGGGCGCCCGGCCATCCGGGATGCAATTTGCCACGGACGGGCACATGCATCCTTGAACGTCGCCATCTCGCTTATACCGGCAATTGCTGCCCGTGCGCCCAGATCACGCGCCAGACTGGCGGCTTCCGGATGGCTTTGGTCGGAAAGATAAACGTAAACAGGCGCTTCGTCGTCACAGTGCAGGTCGAGTACGTAATGCGCATCAATGGCAAGGCCGAGAAGTGTCTTCTTGAGGGAATCGAGTTCCGTTCTTAGGCTAATGGCATCGACTTCCTTTCTCAGGAAGGCCCGCACGGTTTCCTCGGTTATATCCTCTGCCGCAAATCGTCCCAGATATTCATGGAGCAGCACACTCAAATCCGTGTAGCTTCTGTTGAAATTGCCGCCCAGGCCGAGATCGCTACGTCCCGCATGGATCGCCTGAATCCGCTGCGCGAGGCCGATGGGATTGGCTAGTGGAACGACGACGATCTCACCCTTGATAGCGCCAGCGCGATCCGCCCTCCGCAGCAGTTCTATCAGGTGGTGAAGAATAAAAGCTCCGGGCAATTCATCGGCGTGAAGTGCGCCCTGCAAGTATATTTTGCGCCCCGCACCGGGAACACCGAAGCGATGGATGCCAACAGTTCGCGATGTTCCGGGCGCGGCAGGAAGAAGGCACTCGTAATGGATTTGATGTGTCATGAAGATCCTTCTTGTCGAGCTTCATGCGTATGTCATCAAGGATAGCCGCAGCCGTCAATTTCGCGTTCGACGCATTTCGAAGCGCCTGGCGCGTCAGTTAGCGAATGTTTGCTGGAATGTGCAGAAGTATGCAGGGGCGCTGCGATCGGGATATTGTCCGCTTCGTAATGCGAGAGATACCGAAGCGAAGGGTAATCCCCCCGTTTTTAACGGGGCTCCGCAGTAGAATTCACGCGGCCATTTTCAGTTTCTGTGCGGGTGTTATGCCGCCGATGCCCATATTGGGCCG
>NZ_LMFA01000014.1 GCF_001426565.1 Rhizobium sp. Root482
CAATAATCCGCCATTCGACATCCGAAAGATCACCACGAGCCAAAGCAGCCTCCTAAAAGACAGCGTTGAATCATGCTTCAGGTGATTTGCAAACCCACTTTGTCAACAGGACCTAGGTTTGACGAAGAGAATGTTACCTTTGTCGGTTGGCACCACATCCCAGCTCTCGGTATCGCCTAAGGCCACGGTCTCGAATGTCTCACCCTCGTCGAATATGATCATTGTCGAAATCCCGTATGTCGCAAACACGCGCACCACGTTGTTGCGCTGATAGACCACACTGGTGATCCTTGGGTCGAGCCCGCCGGATGCCGGCGTCTGAGCGGCACGCGCGTCTGATAACAAGCCGAGCGTCAGTGCGACCAGCATCGGGATAGATCGCATCATAAGGGCCCCCTTTCGGTTACGGTTTCCTGATCACGGCGATAATCATAGACCTGGAAGCCGAGGGGGTTTTCGAAACGCCACTCATTGGTGGCGGGCGTGTCCGTATATCGATAGCGAACAACGGCTATCCAGTGCCGGGCAATGGAGTCGGTTTCAGATTGCTCGACAGTGCTGAAACGCACAAATCCGGTGCTGGCATTTGGGAATGTCACCGAGGCGATTTCGGTCATCACCCGTGTGCTCCGCCCATATATTTTTGCCGGGTTCCTGGGGTTCGCAGCGCTATACAGGTCCTGCAGTTCGCGTGCGGCCTTGCCGGTCGATAGTAAGGCGGCTATGCCGAAATTCTCTTCGATGGCATAGGGATCGTACCCTTCGCGAGAGCGAATGTAACGAACGATATTTGCCTGGGTGATGGCCTTCTGCTCGGTCAGATTGGTGGGGCGCGTAAGACCGGATTTCACTTCGATATAGCCGGTGCTCTTGTCGACTTCGACGATGTAAGGCTCAAAGCTCTTCAATGGCACGAGCATGGCAAGGCTCGTGAGGCTCACCAAAGTGGTAGCGCCGAATATCGTCGTCACAAACCAGGCGAGTGTCCGGGATCGTTTCGCCTTCTTGATGATCTCCTGTTCCCAGATATCGCCGGTCTGATAATAGGTTCGTAGCCTTTCGTCATTCGTATTTTCCATTCCCGTCATGCCTTTCGAACGTCGTTACATTCGCGCCGCCTAGGCAGGCGCGCTGTGCTGGGAAATTTTCGTTTGCATCGCCGCCCTGGCGCGGGAATCGCCGTCACCCTCGCGGTTTCGCGGAGCCTTAAGGGCGCGGGCCGCTCTGTAAGTCGCCCGACCGCCGGAATTGGCGCCACGGGCAGTAGAGGTCGGCATTGTCACGCCAACCTTTCTTGCGAGCGTGGTTCCAAAGGATCCGACGCCAGCCGCTATGCCGCCGGCGATGCCCTGACCGATCGAGTGGATGTAGAGCATGACAAATGCGCCAGCCACGCAGAGCAGAAAGAACGCAGCGACGTCGGCGAGGGAAAGGGTTCTGGTGCCGCTGGCCGCATTGATTTTCGTAAGCTCGGGATCCATCGCGGCGATGAGGAACGACGCAACGACATAGATGAACAATGGGATGAGTGCGTAGGTCAGCACCTGATTGAACCAGCCGACGCCATAACCGCGTGTTCTTTCAAACAGCATGCAAGCGATGAAAATCGGCGCCGTTCCAACGAGAACCCACAGCATCACCTTGGCGAGAATGAGGATCGCCAGGGCGATGGCAATAAAAATGGCGGCGCCGACCAGAATGACAACTCCGACCATGCTTGGAAGAATGGAGAAATACCCGGATTGTTCGGCGAATATGGAGGCCGCCTCATTGGCCGTCTGCCAGATCTGCGACATTCCGTTCGTGGGCTCCGTAATGCCGGTCCCGGAAGCGGCCAGAATGGCGCGGCCGACGTCCTCCGGCGTGTCGTTGATCCATTGATAGAACAAGTTATTGAAATTCTCCCAAGAGCTGACCAGGGCCAGGACAACCATCATTCGCGCGGTGCGGCCGATGATCTCCGAGACACTGATCCGCGCGGTGCCGAGAAATAGCTGCACTCCATAATAGGCGACGTAGCAGACGAGCATGATCTGCAGGAGCGGAAGGATCTCCTGGCCGACGACGCCGTAAGCCTTTTGCGAAAACGCCGTTCCGGAATCCTCGACGCGCTGAAGAAGATCGCCTAAAAAGTCTTCCACGATCGCTCCTCGATTATCCCAGCCGCCGCAAAAGCGCTCGAGGGACCGTTCACCGCGTGCATTCTCCCACAGGCTCGACGTGGATCATCGGCATAGGCGGTAAGCGCCGTCGGGCGCTTGCAAGGGGCTGTCTTTTCCTTGACCGCTGCGCAACCCGTCAGAAGAGCCAGCATGAGCAATATGTCCATTCGAAAGAACGCCCCCATGAGGTCAGTCCTCATAGGTAAGCAGCTTTTTGCTGTTGGAAATGTCGGTGAGGCGACGCTGGTTCTCGGCTTGCAGCGACGACACCGCGCCGTTCATAACCCCGATCAATTCGTTGAGCGTCAGGCCGGACTGTACCTGCAGCTGGGTGTTCTGGTCGATCGAGCCCTTGATATCCCCGGCCTTGCCAATTTGCTGCCCCGCTGCTTCAAATGCACTGCGCCGGGTGACGGTCGCTTGCCGGGCGCCGCCGATCAGGGCCGACACGCCGAGCACGGTCTTGACCAGCTGCTGGTACGACTTGTCGCCGGAAAAGCTGCTGTTTGCCTCGCCCGAAAGGGATTTGACCAATTGGAGACTGTTGATGAATGTGGTGGCGAGCTTGGAAACATCACCGTTCAGATTGCCGAAATTGGGCACGCCGTTCTTCAACATGCCGTCAAGAGATGGTAGTGACGACACGCTAAATCCCTGGCCGATCGCCAGGTTCTTCAGAGGCTGTGCATTGCTGCTGCGATCGCCGGTCACGGCCTTCAAAGTATCCTCGACCGTCGTCAGGATGTTGTTGTTGGTCTCAAGGATCCTGTCGGTCGTGTCGGCCGTCTCCTTGGCGATCTCGTAGTTCTTCTTGTCGATGACCGGTACATCGGCAAGCGCTGCAGCGATTGGCAGGACGACAATTGCGGTGGTGATCAGAACAAGCTTCATGACAGGCTCCTTATTTTGGTCGCAGCAACAACTGCACCTTTGATGGATCTTCTCGTTTTTTGACACACGCCTTCTTCTCGGGATTCCACCCGAGGGAATGCGTCGGATCGCAGAACCGGGATGTTTCGCGGAGCTTGTCTTCACCGCCGTCACCCTGCATCGATCGCTGGGAACTGGAGAGACTGGAGGCTGCCACCGCATTGCGAGAATTCACAAGGTCGGCCATGGCCGTGCCCAATATGATGACGCTATTCATCATTTCCAGCCTGGCATTACGCGCGGTGGAGTTGTGATCCCAGCTGTCTTGAATGGTGCCGGTCGGGATAGCGGCCAGTTCTTGGTACCAGCTCCCGACATTGGCAAGACTGTCGGTGATCGCTGTCGTCGCGCCCATAGCCGTCAAGCTGCTGTCGCGCATGCCGGTATAGGCTGCCGTGCCAGCGCCGTAGTTGAGCGGAATAGCCGACTTGTCGGAACCGCCGAAGGCGGGCAGCCAGTCCCGGGTGATGTTTCGGACATAGGTCTGTGTTTCCTTGAATGGTGGAATGCCGCCATATTTGTCGACATTGGCAGGACCGGAATTGTAGGCGGCAAGCGCCAGGGTCACATTGCCGCGATAGCGCTGCAGTTGCTGCTTGTAGTAGCGGGCGCCGCCCTTGAGATTTTCCTCGATGTTATTCTCGTTCACGCCCAAGTCCGCGGCTGTCGCGGGCATCAGCTGAGCAAGGCCTGTGGCTCCGGCACCCGATTTGGCACAAGGATTGAACCGGCTCTCCTGATAGATAAGCGCCAGGAACTCGTTCTCGTCGACCCGCTCCTCACGGGCGACGCGGCGCACCAGACCTGAAATTGCCGAATTCTGCTCGGCGGCTCCAACCGGATCGTTTCGGCGTGACGGCCGGTACATCGAACATGTGACGGAGGTGTTGACCGTGTGACGGTCCTGGTCTGCCGCTTCTATGTCTCGCGTGGTTTCGCCGCGCGCCAAATCCTGCTCGAGCACGGTTTTATCCGTAACCGGCACATCTGCACGCACGCAGGTCGGCGCGACCAGGGTGGCGATTACAAGCGGCGAAAGGACAAACCGTGTCATGGCCATGCCTCCCACCCGCAAAACGGCGCAAGCCAGGCGGATGGATCGTCGCCCAGATCTTGCCGCAAGCGTGCGCACTCCTCGATGCTCTCCTTGCGTCCGGACAGCACCTTGATCATGTCCGGCATGGTGCTGAGATCGAGCCTCGCAATAACACTGTCGGTGCCGTGCTTGATGAGGAAGCTACGCTTTTCGGGTGGTGTCGTCCGGATGAAGTTGAATTCCTTCACGGTCAGACCAAAGCGTTTGATGTAGCTTTCCTCGTCTGCGCGCGGATTGGGAAAATGAATGTGGGTCGCGGATTGTTCGATCAAGGTGTGCGAGGAAGGAGCACGGGCAATATCGGCTGCCGACTGGGTTCCGAAACCGACGATGCCGTTCTGTTTCCGGATCGTCTTCATCTTGTCGACGATGAAATCGCTAAAGGTGCTATCGCGCAAAAGCCGCCAGCCCTCATCCATGAAAATCATCACCGGACTGCCATCGAGAAGCTCGTCCAGCCGATGGAAAATATACATCAGCGCCGGCGTGCGCAGCTCCTCGTCGTCAAGGATGCTCGTCATGTCAAACCCGAAGATGCGACCATGGGATAGGGAGAGCACATCGTGTGGCGCGTTAAAGAGCCAGGATTTTTCGCCTTCGATCCAGGGCCGCAGGCGTGCATTCAAATCGTTGGGACCGGCACGTGACCGGCCGATCAGGAGACCTGAGAGGTTTGCAAGGTTGCGCTGCGTCGCCGGCTCCTTCATCAGCCTCAGCAATGCGCGCTCGAGAACGTCTTCCTCTTCCTGGTCGAAATTGCCGTTCTCGCCACGACGAAGCATCGCCTTTAACAATCGCACGAGAAACGCCCGGTTCGGGCCTGAATTTTCCAGTTGTAGCGGATTGAAACCCGTTGATGTGCCCGGTGTCAGAACCTCGTAGCGACCGTCCATCGCGCGCATGAAGATCTCGCCGCCGCGGTCCTTGTCGAAGAATACCGCCTTTGGCGTCGGCTGAACCCGGAAGGCCTGGGCAAGCAGGAACGTGAGTGCAACAGTCTTGCCTGAGCCTGTCGGGCCGGTCACCAGAAAATGTCCGATGTCTCGACGATGAAAATTGAACCAGTATGGTGTCTGGCTGGTGGTTTCGAGGATCGTGACCGGCGTTCCCCAGTGAGCGCCGTCGGCCTGACCTGCAGCGAAATTATGCATCGAAGAGAGACCGGCATAGTTTGCACTGGAAAGCATCGCTGTTCGGGCGATGTAAGCGTGATTGCCAGGCAACTGCGCCCAGAAGCTCGCCTCGAGATTGAGATCTTCGCGCAACCAGTTGATGTTCATCTCGGTCAGACAGGCGCCGAGATCGGAGACAGCCTTGTTGATGCCATCCAGGTCGCGCGACAGGCAAAGCAAGGTCATATGGTGCAGACCAAACACCGCCTCCTGGTTCACGAGGCTATTGAGTGCGAAATCAATGTCGGTCTCGACATCGCTTCCGGCCTCGTCCGATGCAGCTATCTGGCGCCTCAGCCGCGAAATCCGCTCCTGCGCGATCGGTTTATCGGTGATGGTGAACGATTGCGTCAGGATGAATTCATGATTGACCTGTAGGAGACCATCCAGCATGCCAGGTCCCGTGAATGGCGGGTACTCCTTGATGGAAAGCATTGCGCCAAAGCGATCGTTGGCTTTCGTCGGCGCCTGAGCCTGCATGGTCCGCCTGGAGAAATGTAACCGCGATCGTCCGACGTAATTTGCGATGCTCATTCGCGGCAAGCGCATCCTGCGCGGAATGCCGCAGTTTAAAATCGTGGAAATGAATTCGCAGGGTTCTGAGTACGGCTCGTCCTGGCGGTAAGTCATGCCAAGCGGGCGAGCACCGTAGATCTGCAAGTCGCGGCAGATATTGCTGACAAGTTCTTCAAGCTCGCCCACGGTCTCCCGCAATTGATCGCCCGCACCTTCGCCCGTCCTATGGTCGAAAATCCGTCGTGCTTTATCGCCTGCCGCAAGAGCGCCCCTCATGCCGGCGCGCATCACGCTGAGGTAGATATCGTTGGTGAACATGCGCTTTTCGGCCAGCTGTGCCATATATCGACGATTGAGAAGATCACAGAACGGATCATCGAATCTCCCCGCGAGATCAGTGTCGACCTGCCTCCTGATCACGGTGGACCACAACGAAAAGCGACTGGATCCAAGCGCCCGGATCATCGTGTTCTGGACAAGGGATCGCATGTTGAGCGCGGCCTGATCCTCTGTCTGGAAGAACAGCCCGTTGAGGCGGATCACCGAGAGGAGGGCGCCACTGTCCAGCTTCACGACAGTGTCGGAGACGTGTCGCAGATAGGGGATATGCCTGGACATTGGACGCTCGCGGGCAAGAGCGGCTCCAAATCCAAGTTCTTCGCGAATGAGCTTCAGCATATCTGTCACAGCCCGTACGAGTTGGACCCCCAAAACGCCTTGTTCGGTGTTTTGGGGGTCATGCGCGTGATCACCTGCAACACGTCGAGGATCCGGCTGTCCCAGGTGCAAAGCGTGAAGAGAACGAGATAGACGGTCGGAGCGATGAGGAGAGCCCAGACCGAGTTTGTCGTAAGCCAACCGATGATCGTCATACCAATTGTCACAACGATCGCCATATAGGGAACACCCCACAAGGTCGGCGGGCGTGTCAGGCCGATGATCAGCGGTGTCATGGCTGGCTTGTCGTCTTTAAAATCAGCCATGCTCAGTTCCCCACGGTTGCCATGAGTTGATCGACAATAGCCGGCGCGCCGAACACAAGGCCGATCCCCAGCACGACCGCGCCTGCTGTAAACCAGCTCAGTCGCCCTGCAAACGCGAGGAAGCCGAGGCCGATAACGGCAATGATGGCGACCAGGCGTCCAAACGGACCGGTGATGAAATCGACGACAGCCTGGACGACCGTCTGGAGTGGCGCGAATGCCTGATTGGTGGCCTGCGCTACAGCAATGTCGGCTGTGATAAGCTGGGATGCGGTCACCAACGACGCAATGACCAGGGTCCGAATGACCCTGGACGGCAGGGGCGAAAGAAGGATGTTCATTTACGTCTCCTCACGTTCAAAAATGCATGACGCCGTTGACGAACCGGCTGCCCTTGGCACCGAACACGCCATTGGTCTCTTCATTGGACATTGAAGAATTGTCTTTGGACACCGTGGCGTGGGCTTTGGCCCCGACAGGCTGAGCGGGCAGACCCAGCTGATGGTTTATGACGGACGCCACATAGCGGATGGTCTCGCCATAAGCGGGAATGCCGCCATGATCGTAGATGGCTCTACTTCCGGCGTTATAGGCCGCTGCAGCCAGCAAGGGGTTCTGGAATTCATCAAGGAGCGCTTTCAGGCGGCGGACCCCGCCATCGATATTGGAGACAGGGTCGCAGACATCATCGACACCAAGCTGCAAAGCAGTTTCCGGCATGAGCTGCATCGGCCCGCGCGCGCCCTTGGGACTGTTTCGGGCGCGATCGAACCGGGTTTCGACCCAGGTGATCGCCTTGGCAAATCGTGGATCGACATCATAGGCCTCGGCCGTGCTGCCAACCAGTTTCTCGATCTCCGCAGGCGTCATCGGTGACGGTCCACACGCGGCTGCTGGTTCCTCCGACCCGGCAAAAATTGAATATGATGTGTTCATTTCCTTTACCCCTTCATGGGCCATGATATCTGCGGACTTCGTTTGATGTGCAGTTGTCGGGGCGACAGGAAATGATACATCGTTGTTCAATTCTTCTGCATGAGACGATGTTTCGATCTTGCCGGAGCGGTTGAGCGAAAAATCATCGACTGACATCGAGGATTGGCTACCGGCCAGCCACGGTCCCGCCGTGTGAGTTGGCGAAACTACTCGGGAAAATCTAGTATTATCAAAGCAGTAGGCGCTCTTTGCCAAGAAGGAAAATCCAAGCGATGCGCTCAAGATCATTGTCTTCGCCAGACTCATGCCAGCCTCCGAATCCGCTTCTTTAATGATAAAGCGCTTCGCACCGCGAAATTTTTTCCGCTATGCTCCGTGAAACTTCTTTTAAATTGTTACTGACTGTGTTCATGTGTATAACGAAAATCACGGGTCGGAAACCCCTAAAAATGAAAAAAGGAGACTGAGGGGATGATAACATCATTGGTAACAAGGATTGCCGGCCGTCGGGCAGGCTTGGCTCTTCCAGCCATTCTGTGTGCCGCCCAGGCATGGGCTGGTGGCGCCGTCGATGCGGCCTATGTCAAATCGTTGGCAGCCCCCGGAAAGGCCGTTCTTGTTGTGGAGTACTACGATTCAGACGGAAACGTCGTGGATCGGAAGGGCTTCGCGTCGCCAAACGGGTTCCGTTCGAAGTCCCCGGTCGATATCGAGGTCGACGCCTCTCTTGACCTGCACCTTTATGGGCTGGAACCCTGCCGGGGTGAGATGGTCAATCGGAGGGAGGGTTACGCGGGTCACTGCGGTGACTATGCCCGCGAGCAACTCGAAATCTTGCTGGGATCGGCCAAGGTCATCTTTTGTCGCGCATTCCTGACCGAACAAAACGCGCGTCAGCAAGATGCGACCTGCTTTGGATATTACTATTACCCGGGCTCCCTCGACGCGGTTGATAATATCGAGGAGCGGCTTGTTTCGCTTGGAGCCCTTAGGCTGTCGAAGAGAACGGATGGCACCTTGAAGCGGCCGGACCTCGCGGAGGCTGAAAGAATAGGAAGAAATGGCTTCGGAATGTGGGCCGACGCCAGGATCAAAGTCCAGTGAGGGGGCAAGCGCGGGGTCGCGCGGTCTCGCCATGGCCGGCTTCAAGACGGCATCCGTCTGTTATCCCAGACTTGCGAAACGGAACCGTTTTTTCGGACGCGAGACGCCACCGACTGTATGGGAAATGCACTCCTCTTCCACGGCGCGGCCTTAAAGGGAAATGCCTCTGCCTCGAACGACCAAGAACCATGAACGATTACAGGGTCGCCCACAACACGGGCAGCGCGTCAAGATACGGATCGTCTGCACCCGCTTGGCCGGGGAAAAACCAGCTGCCCTCCACTCGTGTTCGACGCGCCCGGCGCGGACAACGTGATTTTGCCATGAGCATGACAACCGGGGTCATGGCTTCCATGGACCTGAAAGTCGAATGCCCCTCCATGCTCCCTATGAAACCTTGGTCAGGGAGGGACGAGGCCAGATAGAGGCTGCGGCTCATTGATGCGCTATCGGCGATCTGTCCGCCCGTGGCGCGAAGAAATAAAGGGATTCCCTCATGACTTGGAAGTCACTCTTCGCTGTTTCGGCGTTGCTCATTCCTTTGGCCCAGGGCGAAGCGGCCGATCTAACCGGCGACGTCGTGGTGAAATTGACGCCCGCCCCGAGGATCGTAAGCGGGCGGGTTGCCGTCATCGACGGACGCACATTGTGGTTTGCCAGTCGCCGCATGCTTGTGACGCTCAGGCAAATCGACAGCTGTGATCTCCCGCAATGGGCTTTTGATCCGCGAGTGGCGGATAAAGAAAATGCTTTATACCCAGTGCCTTGTGGCAGTTTTGCGAAAGCCTGGTTGAAGCGTACCATTGGCGACCGAGTGGTAAGATGTACGCTTGCAGCACAAGATTCCATGACTGCTGCGACGGGCACCTGCAAAGTCGCCGGTCGCGATCTCGCCTACGAAATGCTGCGCGTTGGATGGGCAAGGCTCGCCACACCATTGCCGCGCGACAATCGGTATTTTGAAGCCCAGAGCCATGCCGTCGCGGCCCGTTACGGCATGTGGGCAACTTATGTGCTCGACATGTCCGAATGGCGCCGCAAGGCCATCGACAAGACTTTGGGGCGCCGGCCGATAGCTGACCTCAATCTTCTTTCCGAGCGCCGAAGCGAGGTCTCTCCGCCGTTTGCGGACGCTCGACGTCAACCGTCGCGTCGTGACCGGTAGTTCCTTCTTCAGCCAATAACAATGCAGGGTGATCGCCGTGAAATACATCTTCCTATTCGTGTTCTCAGTTCTTTTCCCTCATTGCATGGCAGGGACTGCGAAAGCCGGTGAATGGGGCTGTGAGGTTCTGCTTTGTGCCGCATCCGCCAATCCGTCCTGGCACAGTGTCGAGAGCTGCCATCCGCCTATGGAAAAGCTGATATCGGCGATGAAGAGCCCGGGATTTTCCTGGCCCACCTGCCCGGAAGGTGGGGCCGGCGAGCCCGGCTATGAGAAATACGCCGAGTGCCCGCCCGGGTGGAATCCGGCCAACGCAAGAGCACCGCAGGATCGGATACGGCCGCAAGAGCCGTCACAATGCGCGCGCACAGTGAAGAGATGCAAAAGCAGATACAGTCATTTTGGGAATTTAGGCGGACGTCGCCGTGAGACGACGAAAGATGGCGTCACACGGATTTTCTCCGGGAACAACTCCTGCATTTATCGAGAATACAAACGGCGCCCCTTGCGCACCGATCCCTATTATTTCGATATCCGCGATGACGCTACGGGGGAGCACGACCGCTACTGGTTCAGTCTGCAACCGTGACGGGTTGGCTCCGATAGAGCATTGCTCTTCGCACCAGCTAGTCTGTGGAAGTGCGTAGCCATCCAACTACATGATAATGTATGACGGGTGGATTGCCGCTTGGATGAATGAGTATGACGACGAAACTGAATAATCACATAGCCGAGTTGGGTCTGGTAAAGACGTCAGATCCCGAAAACGAGAAACCTCTCTACCGACGGGAGGGCCTCGACGGGACCTCAACGTTCGAAGATCTCGATACAAAAATCGGTGAGGCGCTAAGGGCTTGTCGCCAGGACAAAAATCTCAGCAGGGCTGACCTTGCAACGCTCGTCGGGTTGAGCGAGCAAGTTTACGGCCGATATGAGCGCAACTCCTCCAAGATGCACGTCAGCAGGCTGATTCACTTAAGTGAAGTTCTTGGGGTCTCACCGCTTACAATGCTGTTCTCCGCTGCTCCACACTTGTGGGGTACGACGCAGGAAGAAGCGGAGACGCGATTTCGTATGATCAAGTTTTTGGAGGATCTTCCCTTCGAGACAATGTCATCGATCGTCACGCTTCTTGAAACGGTCTCTGTTCTTCAAAATGGAGCTACTAAGCCTACCGAATGACGATTTCGGTTCACCGAAAGTCATTGACGGATTCAAGAATGCTCGCCATCGTTTCAGCGTCGAAGGAGCTTTTCGTGCGTGCCAGGAAATGAACCAAATACATTAACTTGATCGATGCGCCACCGGCTGAAGCTGGTCGGTAATTGATGATTTTCTCGCGGATCATTTCTTCCTCGGCGACGACCTGCGTGAGACTACCGTAGCCTGGAATACTGTTGGTGTTTTGCTGTCGGAGAATTCCCACCAGACCGACAATTCTCGCATGATGTGTCGTTAGCCGGAGCAGTTCCTCGCACGAACAGCTTCCCGACGGATCATCCTTGTTCAAGTTATGAGCCACGCATTGCACCTCGCTCTCTGGCCCCTTATCGCTTAGACGGTCGTCTGGCGAAACTCTTCCTTCATCCGACTGATGGCTGCGGCCAACTCCGTGATCTGACGCTCAGTATGCGAGGCGGTTAAGCAGATCCGTAAACCCGCTTCCCCGCGCGGCACAGTCGGAAAGAAAATTGCCGAGGTGTAAAAACCCAGCTGAAGCAGTTCCCTTGCTGCTGCGACTGAAAGTAGCTCGTCACCCAATCGGATCGTTCGAATAGGAAGTTCCTTGGTCATGACGTGCGATGGCAGAAGTCGATCCAGTAGTTCAAGATTTCGCCTGAGCGCGCCTTGCCGATCGACCAGTTCCTTTGTCCGGTGGATGCGCGCCGACGCCTTGGCCGCCCCAATCGCTGCTGTGTTCATGGACGCCGAGAACGCATGAGCGATTGCGAACCGTCTGAACAGGAGTTCCTGGGCGGCGCTTCCAAGCATCAGAATACCACCGGATGCACCAAAACCCTTGCCAAGCGATGCGGCGACGATAGTACGCTCTCCAATTTCGTTGAACACGGACCGGGCAAAGCCCGCGCCATTCTCCCCGAGAATGGAAATTCCGTGCGCATCATCGATGTAGAGGAATAAACCGTATTTTTGTTGAAGCATCCGCAGTTCGGCGATCGGAGCGCCTCCGCCCATCGAATAGGCACCATCACAAACATAGGCAACGGTCTTGTGAGAGCGGCATAGTGCCTCAAGCGCCGTAAGGTCATTGTGACGGATTGTTTCCACCCCCGTTTCCGCCGCGACGGCCGCCTTGTGATGTGCAAGTGTCGCATGGGCAAGGCGGTCGAAAACGACAAGCGGCTTGTGACCTCCCGTCAGATGCCCTGAGGCAAGCAGCGGCAAAGCACTCATGTTTGCAGCCAGCACCGTCGTGAATGTCAGCACGCGCGCGCGAAACAAGTCGGAAAGATTGTCTTCGAGCTCTCCGAGTATGCCGAAATTGAGGCGGGTTCGCGCACAGGACCAATGCAAGGTACCGGAATCCTGGACTGCTTTTATTGCGCCAGCAACGATGTCGGGGTGATTATCGAGACCGAGATAGGAGCACCGGACGAAATCCACCACCTTCGGACCATCAGGACCCAACTGTACGTTGCGGGCGCTAAGCGGCGTCGCGTAGATCGCCATAATGCCTTGATAGTGGGCCGCCTCGAAGTTCGGCGCCGCCGCATTTATCATGGCAGCGGTGTTGCGAAAGTGGGTTGGCCCGCCGCCTGTTGATGATCCGGGTATCACCGCCATAACACTCTCCTTGGCTATCCATGCTAGAGAAGGCCATGGGAGAATAAGAATGACAACGAAGCTTCCGTGAAGGAAAATTCAAGAATAATCAAACGGTACGGGTCTAGCGGTTATCCTCGGCGAGATCCGCCACATATCCATTTGACCGGATCGTACGGATGACAGGCCGTCCAATGATCTTCTCCAGCACGCGGCGAAGTTTTGCAATATGAACATCGACGGTGCGCGCATTGACGTGATGTTTGGCCGGCCAGGCCATATCGATCAGATCGTCGCGTGAAAGCACGCGCCCAGGGATTTCGAGTAACGGCTTTAACAACCGGAACTCGATCGGACTGAGTTGCGCGCTGCTCGCGTTGCATCTGACAAGCCTGGTTTGCTCATCCACTTCCAAATCCCCAAAACGAAGGACCGGGCGAAGCGATGTCGGGGATAGGCCGGAGTTGGAGCTGGAAGGTGAAATAGCCCGCAGGTAGGAGAGTATTCTTTCTGGCGAAACGGGCCGCACAAAGCCCTCATCGATGCCCGCCTTTAAAAGGCGAAGGTAGTTTTGCTCGTGGCGCGCTCGAATCAGCGCAAGGAGAGGCAAACGCGCGGTCGATACGTTTGCCTTCAACGCATCGCAGAACGCCGTGACCTCATCGATATCGTCGCTGGTATCGACCAGAACAGCGATAATGGCTGGTAACTCAAATCCTGAAATGGTGGCAAGATCCTCAGCCAACGCGGTTCTGTACCCCGCAGCTGCGAGAATGTGGCTCATGAGCATGTAAAAATCTGGATCCTTGGAATGAATCAGTACGAGGTCGGTCATAGAGATGATCCTTTTCAAGCGTGGCGATCGAACCGACTAATTGGGCTGGATGCCGATAAACCAGTCGGGTAGATCGCCCGTGTGCCTGTGGCACTAGCGCACCCACTCGTTCCAGCGCTTTAGTAGCAGCGGGGCGTTCGCGTTGATCCAGGTCGCATCAGGGATGATCACACTGTCTTTGATCTCTTCCGTGGTAGGCATCGACTCGCGCGCCTGGTCCGACATCAGCGCGATCGCCTGCGTACTCGGCGGCGTGCAGGAAAGAATGTCGCAAGCCTTCGCCTGGACGACGGGATTGTCGAGCCAAAACTCCACGAGCTTCAGCGCATTTTCCCGGTTGGGCGCGCCCTTGATGAGGGCAATCCTGTCCCCAACCAGAAATGACGCCTTGTAGGACCAGCCGATCGGCAATCCTTCATTTTTCATAGCTCTCGCCCTCGTCAGCCAGATCTGGCCGACGTCATACTCCCCGTTGCGGAAGCCTTGCACGCTCTGATCACCCGTCTTCCACCAAAGTGTGACGTCGCCACGGATTTCATCGAGCTTGCAGAATGCTCGATCCACATCAAGCGGGAAAAGCTCGTCTTTCTTCACGCCGTCGGCCAACAGGGCTGCGGCGAGGACGCGCCAGGGATCGTCAAAGTTGGGAAATGCCCTGCCGCCGGGGAATTTAACCGTATCCCACATATCCGCCCATGTTGCGGGCGTCTCTTGCTGCTCGTCCTTTTCTCTATAGACCAGCAGTGTTGCAGTTGATTGCAGGAGCGCTCCTCCGGCCTGGCATGCGTTGCTGACGAGATCCGTCTTTGTCGAAAAGCGTTCGCAGAACGCAGTGAGGTCTTCGGTGACCTCGCGATGCGCGTCCGATGCCGCCTGGATTTCTCCCTCGAGATAAAGGTCCCAACTGACATTGTTCGACTTGACCATCGCTGCGGCCTTGGCGCGCATTTCGGCATTTGTTGCCGAAACGATAGTGACCGCTATGCCCGTTTCCTTTGTGAAGGGATCGAACCAAGCCTCCTTCAGGGCGCGGTCATAGGCGCCGCCGGTTGAGGCGATGACGATCTGATCCTGAGCCGCCGCTAAACGTGCGGGCATGAACAGGGCGGCGACAACAATAAGGCATGCCAGATTGCATGCGTGGGTTATCTGTCTCGATATCATAGGTGTTCTCCTGCAGGGTTTTTGGGGTTTCCGGATTTCGAAAGAAGCTGGACGAAGCCGATTAGGAAAAGCGACGAAAGGACGATCACGGTGGATGCCGCTGCGATGACGGGCGTCAGGTTGAAGTCGATATCTTCGAACATCTTTCTGCCGATGGACTTGCCCCCGACGTCCGAAATGAAGAAGGCGACGGTTGCCTCGTCGAACGAGGCAAGGAAGGAGAAGACGGCGCCCGAAGCGACGCCAGGCGCAATGTTGGGCAATGTAACGTGGGAAAATGTTTGCGTCCGGTTGGCGCCGCAGTTCAGTGCTGCAAGCTCAAGCGCCGGATCAAGTCGCTGTAGTGCTGCCGTGACAGTGATCACCACGAAGGGCACGCCCAAAACGGTGTGGCCGATCAGAAAACCGATGAATGTTCCCGTCAGGTGCAATGGCGAGAATACAAGATAGAGAGCGACGCCGAGAACGATGTGGGGAACGATCATGGGACCGAGTGACAGCGCGTGCAGCGCTCCCTTTAAAGGCATGTCACCCCGCACAACAGCAAGTGACGTCATCGTGCCGACCACGGTCGCCGTTACCGATGTTGCAACGGCTATGCGTAGGCTGAACCAAGTGGCTGCCATCCAGTCAGGGTCAACAAAATACGCCACATACCACTTCAACGTGATGCCTTGCGGTGGGAACTGAAGATATGAGGTGGTGCTGAGCGACATGGGAATGATGATCAATGTCGGCAGAACCAGGAAAAACAGGATGAGAGCAATAAGCACTCCCGCCAACAGGGTCAGGATGACCTGTTTTGCCGGTCGGCCTCGAGATCGATGGATGGCCGCAGGAACGAGGGCTGGTGCCCTCGCGTTGATGTTTCGGTCAATGAACACTTTGAAATCCTTTGCTGAGCGAAAGGGCCCTGCGAAACAGGAAAACGATGATAAGAGTGAACGTTAGGAGGATGGTGGACAGCGCTGCTGCGAACGGCCAATCCAGCAAAACGGTCGTCTGCTGGCCTATCAGCGTCGCCATCAACATGGAGCCTGGCCCCCCGATCAACGCCGGGGTGATATAGAAGCCCAGCGCGAGAACGAAGCAGAGAATACCTCCGGCGAAAACACCTGGGAGACTGAGGGGAAGTGTAATCAGCATGAACGTTCGAGCACGATCCGCGCCGAGATTGGCGGCGGCCCTAGCGAAATCCGGTGGGAGCGTTCTCAGCGTCGCGTAGATCGGTAGAATTGCGAAAGGCAACAGGATATGGGTCATCCCCAGGATGACGGCGCCTTGCGTATAAAGTAGTTTCAGCGGCTGCTCCGTTAACCCCGCACCTTGCAGACTATCGTTGATGATGCCGTTTCGCTGCAAGAGGACAATCCACGCATACGATCTTATAAGGACCGAGGTCCAAAGGGGCACGAAAACGCAGGCAGCTGTGATAATGGCCGCTTTTCCCTTAAATCGCGTCATCGCGAATGCAACCGGATACCCAAGTACAAGACAAAAGACTGTGACCGCGGCCGCGGTCATCGCCGTCGTCGTCAGGACGCTGAGATAAAGAGGTTCCCCCCAGAGTCTGAGATAGCTCTCGGAGCCACTGGCAAAGCTGAGCGCCACGAGTTTGGAAACCGGGTAGAGAAAGCCAACTGCGAATGTCGCAAGCAGAGGCAGCGTCAGCAGCCACGAGGTAAGCGGTGCGTATCGACTTGCGTTGCGAGGACGAATAACAGTCACGAGCGCGCGTCGTGAGGATGGCTCGATGTTCATGGCCCCGTCCTTTCGGCAGGCCCGAAAACTCTCAGTGCATCAGGAGCAAACGTTAAGGCGACATCAGAGCCCCGTTCGGGAGGAGACAGAAGATCGGACGGCATGTCGGCTCGAAGCAGAAGGTGTGGAGGGGCATGTAGGCGCACAAGCGCAGTTCTTGACGCTCCCGCAAACACGACGGTTTCGATCGTGCCGGTCAAGCTTTGGGAGGTGCGGTCGCCATGCGGTGCAATCGAAATGTGTTCAGGTCTCGCCGCGATCCTGACATCCGACCCTTGCTCGTGCTCACGGATCGACCCACCATTCGACGCGCGCACTTTCACCAGCGTATCGCCCACCTTTACGGCAATCAGGGATTGATCCTTGCTGGAGACCGTGCCTGGGATGAAATTGATAGAGCCGACGAAATCCGCGACGAAAGCGTTGTCTGGATTGGCATAAAGCTCGTTCGGAGTCCCGACCTGTTCCAGGCGACCCTTGTGCATGACCGCCACGCGGTCCGACATGGTGAGGGCTTCTTCCTGGTCGTGTGTGACATAGATCACAGTTGCGCCGATCCGCTCTTGCAAGCGCTTTATTTCGAACTGCATCGCTTCGCGGAGTTTCTTGTCAAGCGCACCCAGCGGTTCGTCCATGAGAATGACGGGAGGATCAAAAACGAGCGCACGCGCGACCGCAACGCGTTGTTGCTGCCCGCCAGAGAGTTGATGGGGATAGCGATGCTGTAGCGAGCCCAACTGGACAAGATCCAGCATCGCATCGATGCGCTTGCTTGTATCCCCGTGCTTGGTAAGGCCCCGCATTTTCAGCGGGAATTCGATGTTCTTGCGCACTGTCATATGGGGGAACAGTGCGTATTTCTGGAACACCATGCCGATGTTGCGGCGGTTCGGCGCAAGGACGGTCACGTCCTGATCGCCGACAATGATCGAGCCGGCGGTGGGCGTCTCGAACCCTGCAATCAGCGTGAGGAGTGTGGTTTTCCCTGAGCCCGATGGCCCCACAATCGAAACGAACTCGCCCGCGCCGATTTCAAGATCCACCTCACGTACCGCCCAAACCGCGCCGTATGTCTTTTGGACGTGGCGTAGCGTCAGTCTTTTTCCAATCAAAACATTCCCTCCTTGTCTGCTCGCACACCTCCTCGGTGCGCTTTTGCGAGTTAGCTGACGTCATTCGCAGCGCGATGTTCCGGCAGGGTGATGACTTCGGCTGCACAACTCGCTACGTTTTGGTGCGCCAAAACTTTGCGAAACCTTTGCATTCGTATTTTTGTTGCATCATAAAATTAACATGTCAACACGTTTAAGGTGAATAATGAGCGAGACGCCAGTGGCGGACGGACGACATCGCCAAGCTCCTAGCCTAGGGGATGCGGCCTATAGCGAGTTGAAGGAGCGGCTAAGCCGCGGGGTTTACAGGCCCGGCGACAAGTTGACGGTGCGGTCTGTCGCAGAAACTTTGGGCGTGAGTTCCACACCAGCGCGTGACGCGATCAATCGGCTCGCTGCAGACAGCGCAGTTGTTTATGCCGGACCGAAGACGGTGCTCATTCCTGTGCTGGGAGAGGCCGATCTGCGCGAAGTCACGCTCATTCGAATTGCTTTGGAGGGGCTGGCCGCCCAGCACTCGGTGCAATCGTGTACGCAACAACACATTGATAAACTTTGGGTAATTCAAAGAAACATCAACGCAGCGCTTGAAAATGGTGACTATGGCCAGGCGCTTTGGCAGAACAAGGAGTTTCATTTTCTGGTCTATCGGTTGTCGCGCCTGCCTCATCTGGTGTCGATGATCGAGTCTCAATGGCTCAGGGTCGGTCCCTCCTTTTACGGACTTTATCCGGAATTCGCCGAGGCCAAATACGGGGTACGAAATCACGAGATGGTGATCGAGGCGCTTATCGACCAAGATGGCGGTGCATTGCGCGCAGCATTCGAGAATGATATCCGCGACGGGTACCGCCGGTTACGCCAGGCACTTCGCGAACGCGCTACGACTGGTTGAATATTTTATCATTCGCCCTTGACGATCTGATTTTTTGTTGCAACAAAATATGAAGCCTGCATGAAGGCTCAGCATCCGTTGCACAAAAAGGTCAGCAAATGTCTACAGCAATGACAGCCGGCGCCGCGGGGCGTGCGTACGCACGCTCCGCCGCTCTCCATCGTCGCGGTCGTGTCGTCTTCCCGGGCGGTATAACCCGTTCAACGATCGATACCGATCCCCACCCCATTTATGTTTCGCGAGGGGAGGGTGCCTATGTCATCGACGAGGACAACAACCGCCTTCTCGATCTAAACAACAACTTTACGACACTCATGCATGGCCACGCCTTTGCGCCGGTGATCGGTGCAGTAACCGATCTTTTGCGAAAGGGAACCTGTTTCGCAAACCCCACGCATCACGAGATCGCGCTTGCCGAGCTACTGGTTTCGCGGATACCGGCGATCGAACAAGTCCGGTTCGTGAACTCCGGCACAGAGGCCGTGATGTTTGCGATCAAGGCGGCGCGCGCCTTTACAGGCCGGCAAGCCATCGCGCGGTTCGCGGGATCCTACCATGGTTCGTATGATTGGGCCGAGACAGGGCAATCCGGTGCAGTCCAGACGGCTGGCGACGAGCGCCGGGTGGCGCGCGCTGCTTATCACGGAGCGCCTCCCACGACAGCCGACGCAGTCGTTGTTCTGGATTTTAACGACGTTGATGGTTTGGAAATCGGTCTTGCGCCTCGTGCCGAACGGTTAGCCGCGATTCTCATCGATCCCATGCCAAGCAGGGCCGGGCTTCTTGCACCATTGCCGCAATTCATCGAGCGGCTGAACGCTCTGGCCAGCCGGCATGGGATCCTCATCATCGCCGACGAAGTATTGAACCTGCGGCAGGGATATAATGGCTCGTCGTCACGCTACGGGCTCGAACCCGATCTCGTGACTGCCGGAAAAATTATCGGCGGCGGCTTTCCAATCGGGGCTGTCGGAGGGCGTTCAGATGTCATGTCGGTATTCGGCTCCGACGTGAAGGCCCCCCTTGTTCCGCAAGGCGGCACATTCTCTGCCAACCCGGTGTCGATGCTTGCCGGGCGTATGGCCATGGAAGCCATGACGCCGGATGAATTCGCCCGGCTTGAGCGACTGGGTGACAGATTGCGGGCGCAACTTACCGCGACAGCGGCGAAACACGCGGCACCCTTTTCGATTGCTGGAGCTGCATCTCTCTTCCGCATCCATGCAAAGCGTTCCGTTCCCGGTACCTATGCGAATGCGATCATGACGACTGAAGAGGCGACACGCATGCGCAGCCTCAGCCGCTACTTCCGGGACGAAGGCGTGCTTTTGCCCTGTGGCGCGGCGGCATGCCTTTCGACCCCTATGACCGAAATGGACACCGACAAAGTGTCAGCAGCGTTTGACAGATTTCTGACTGCCTGCGGTGACCAAACCTGGGAGAGACAGGCATGAATATCACTTCCTTCGACGAAACGGTCGCCGATCGCGTCGCCCTTTCCCTGCTGCGCCACGAGGTGGAATTCCTTTTTGCACAAAGCTTGCCTTCTGCTGTCGTCCTTGCTGCGGAGGCACAGGGTATCAGGCAAATCTCTTACCGTCAGGAGAACATGGGCGGTGCGATGGCTGACGGATATGCCCGACTGTCCGGTAAGGTCGGCGTCGTTTGCGCGCAGAACGGGCCGGCTGCGACCCTCCTCGTGCCACCCCTTGCCGAAGCCCTGAAGGCAAGCATTCCCGTTGTCGCGCTGGTTCAAGAGGTCGAGCGCGATCAGACCGACAGGAATGCCTTCCAAGAGATTGACCATATAGCCCTTTTCCAGTCGTGCACGAAATGGGTCCGTCGTGTGCAGACAGAGGATCGTATAGAAGACTATATCGACGCTGCCTTTACCGCCGCAGCGTCCGGGCGTCCGGGGCCGGTCGCGCTCCTGCTGCCTGCAGATCTCCTTCGCGCGCAGTTCAAGCCGGCCGGTACCGAGCGCCGCGCAAATCTCGGACGCTATCCCCTCGACCGCACACGACCGGCAGACGATATGATCGAGCAAGCGGCCATGTGGATCGCCGCCGCGCAAAGACCTGTCGTGCTCGCTGGTGGGGGCGTTCATGGGGCAGGCGCCTCGTCCGAGCTCGCGCATCTGCAGGAATTGGCAAGTCTGCCGGTTTGCACCACGAATATGGGCAAGGGCGCTGTCGATGAACACCATCCGCTATCGCTCGGCGTCCTTGGCTCGCTGACAGGTCCGCGTTCTCTAGGCGCCGAAACGCGCCATTTTCTGGAGGAGGCGGATCTCATCATTCTCATCGGGACACGCACCAACCAGAATGGGACTGACAACTGGCGTCAAATCTCGAACTCAGCGCGCGTGATCCATATAGATGTCGATCCGACAGAGATCGGGCGTAATTTCGAAGCGCTGCGCCTCGTTGGCGATGCGCGTGAATGCCTGAAAACGCTTAACAGGGGTCTCGAAAACCAGGATCTCAGCCAGCGGCGCGCAGCCCGAACGGCTCTGGAGGGTCGGATCGGGCGATGCTGGATGAATTTCGAACAGACGCGTCATCCATTTGCGCTGTCAGACCAGTCACCGATCAGGCCAGAAAGAGTCATGCGCGAGCTGCAGCCATGGCTCAAGGACGAGTTGACGGTCGTCGCCGATGCGAGCTACTCCTCGATGTGGGTTGTCGGGCAATTGAGGGCAGAGAGGCCGGGAACACGCTTTATCACTCCGCGCGGACTTGCCGGGCTCGGATGGGGGGTGCCGCTTGCGATCGGCGCGAAGCTCGCGCAGCCGAATACGCCTGTCGTCGCTTTGGTCGGCGATGGCGGATTTGCCCATAGCTGGGCGGAACTCGAGACAATGATGCGGCTCAAGATTCCGGTCACCACGATCGTCCTCAACAATGGTATCCTGGGCTTCCAGCGAGATGCCGAGACAGTCAAGTTCGGTCGCTACACCTCGGCCTGCCATTTCGCGCCCGTCGATCACGCTCAGATCGCAGCGGCATGCGGCTGCAGATCAGCGCGCGTGGATGATCCTGCTGATCTGGCCCATCATATCCGGACAGGCATCGAGTCAGATGAGCCCTACCTGATCGAGGTGATGACGGACCCGGAGGCCCATCCGCCGCTATCGCTCTTTGCCGCAAAGGACCAGGCGGCCTGATGTTGGATGCTTCGCAACGCATTGCTGTGGTAACGGGCGGCAGCTCCGGGATTGGACTTGCCGCCGTCAACCACCTTCTTCACGCAGGCTTCAGGGTGGCATTTTTCGGGCAGAATGCAGGTCATGTGGAAGAAGCCGCAGCGAGACTTGGCCGAGAATTCGACGCCAGCCGGGTCCTTGCCCGATGCGTCGATCTCGAGTCGCCGCCGCAGATCGCCGACTTCTTTGTAGAGGTCCAGGATCACTGGCGCGTCCCTGACACGTTGATCTGCAGTGCCGGCATTTCCCCGAAGGGTCCTGACGGTGCGATACCATTCGCCGGGGTCACGCTCGAGGAATGGAACAGGGTGCTCTCTGTAAACCTCACCGGGACCATGCTTTGCTGCCAGGCCGTTGTCCCGGCCATGGCGGCACAGCGTTTCGGGCGCGTTATCCTCATCGGCTCCATTGCAGGAAGGGCACTTCCGAAGGTGGCCGGAACGGCCTACGTGGTCTCAAAGGCCGCACTGTCAGGTCTGTCGCGGTCACTGGTTGCGACGTGCGCCGGGACTGGCGTGACCGTCAACATCGTCGCACCGGGCCGAATTGTGACGCAGATGGCCGGGGCTCCCGACAGTGCGATAAATCGGGCGGCCCTCACTCGAATTCCTGTCGGACGTCTTGGCGACCCGACAGACATTGCCAGCACGATCGGGTTTCTCGCCTCCAGTGATGCCGGCTTCATCAACGGTGCGATCATCGATGTAAACGGAGGGGAGTTCGCTCCCCATTAAGAACTGGAGCCGATCATGCCAAAAATTCTGGTTTGCGTAGGGGACGCACAACTTTTCTTGCTGCTTCGTCACCTTCTGGCAAATGAAGGTTTCGATGCCCAACTGGTCACGCGGCCGTGTGAAGTCGAAGCAAGCTGCCGACGAAATCCAGCGGCGGCCGCCATGATCGACTGGACCGAGGGGCCGTTCGATCGAATAGCTCTTCTGGCAGCCGTGAAGTCCCTCGCTCCCTCTAGCGCCGTCATCCTTCTCTCGAAACACAGAAACGCGCTGGATGCTTCGACGCCCACTTGTGACCTGCTGCTGGACCGTCCTTTCGTCCCTGGTATTCTGTTTCATTTCCTCCGACAATTGCGCTACCGGCATATCTCCGCCGACTATGATGGCGACGCAAATGACGTGCTTCGATTTGCCGACCTCACATTGAATCTCGCAACAGTGAAGGTTTATAAAGCCGGCAATGAAGTAAGCTTGACTGCGTTGCAGTTCCGCCTATTGCGCCGCCTCATGCAGCGGCCTTCGACAGTTTGTCAACGCGACGAACTTATTGAAAGCTGCTGGCCGCCGCATGTTGAGGTCGAGCCGCGAACCGTCGACATCCATATCGGGCACATCCGCCGCGCGCTCGGCGGCCTTGGTCCGGAGCTCATCCGCACCGTGCGCGGCAATGGCTACGCCCTTGAAATGCCCTATAGCAACAAGGCGTTGAAGCCATTTAATTCCTGAGCCGTCGAAATATACCGGCAAGACGACGAAATTCCGCCTCTTCTCCGTCGAACCAGGCATCGAGACCGCAGACGGCGACCGCTGTCGCTGCCTGAATGCCACAGAGTGCGTGGATCTGCTCAATGATAACATCATCGGCGGAATTGCCTTGATCCACTGGTTCAAGAACTTTCGGCTGGGTCCCCATGGACCGGGATGGTTTTCGCGACAAAACAGTCTCCCCGCGTCCGGCACAGGAAGTGAGTTCGAATGATCGCCGGACGTTGCTGCACGCTTGTCGCCACATGAAAATGGAGCTCGTGCCGTCCCGGGCGAAAGGGTCGTCGCAAATGCAATTCTATATCACCGACCCGTTCGATGCAACCGCGAACGCGCTGCACGAATTGCGAAAGCGCGGGCAGATTTTCCGCTTATCTGCTACAAGCCTGGGCCCAACAGACTTCCGCACGACGGATTTGCAAACGCGCGCGTGCCAAGGAGGCCCAATTCCTGCTCGCTGGCTGATGGTAACGCTCGCAGAAGTTCTTTGCCGCCAAACGCGGAGTCATCGTCCACTCGCCTTGATCCATGAAACCTGTGCGGCTAAAGGCACTCCGCAATTATGAGGGCAGAAAGGTTTGAATGGGTAAAGCGGCCGCCTTTGTGAAAATTCTACGAAAAGATCTTAGCAAACCCTTCGTTGATTCGACCGTCGCCTTCCGGCACTGTCTCTGTTGTCGTAGACCGGCACAATGGTTCGAATCAGGACCGAAGAGGGTTTTAGCCGATGAAGACAAGTCTCGAACATTTGCCGCCGGTCAAGCAGCACGAGCTTACCCGCGTGGTCGAGATCATTCTTGAAGAATTTGAGGATGCGCTGAAAGGCGCGTCTTCAGAGTTTAAGAAGCGCGGCAGGATCCTGAAAATTATCCTTTTCGGCTCCTATGCCCGCGGCACTTTCGTCGATGAGCCTCACACCAACAAGGGCTACCGCTCCGACTTCGACATACTTGTCGTCGTAAACAATCGGAAATTTGCGGATTTTTCGACCTATTGGCAGAAGGCAGCCGAACGGTTGATGCGGTGCAGCCAGATCGGCGCGCCTGTCGGTTTGATTGTGCATTCTCTTAGAGAGGTGAATGCAGAGTTGAAACGAGGACGAGCTTTTTTTGTGGACATCCGCCGAGATGGTTTAGCGCTTTACGAACTTGACAATGATCCGCTGGCAGAGCCGGGACAGGTCAGCGTCGAAGAGGCGCGGCGGCTGGCGTCGGGGTATCTTTCAGATCGGTTACCTCACGCGAAGGTCTTCCTGAAGACAGCCCTATTCTGCCTCGATCAGGGGGATAAGAAGGAAGCGGCCTTCCTGCTTCATCAAGCCATCGAGCAAGCTTACTCGACGGTGTTGTTGGTCCTCACTAACTATAGTCCGCCCTCCCACAACACTCGGTTCCTGCGAGGGCTTGCGGAGGCTGAGAGCGGAAAGCTTATTGATGTTTGGCCCCGCAACAACCAGCGACAAATTTCGTGGTTTAATATTCTCAATGAGGCATACGTCAAAGCGCGGTACTCGCCACATTTTGAGATTTCGGAAGAGGCATTGCGGTGGCTCAGTGACCAAACGGAAACGCTTATAAAAAGGGTAGAAGAGATCTGTGCTGAGTATCTGAATACCTTCGTTGCGCCCTGACCTGTGCCCGGTCAATTGCGGCTTACGATATGTTGAAGGATCAATTCGCGAGGTCCCGCTACTCCCCTTTATCGTTTTCGAAGACGCGTCGCATGCGAACCGGAACCCGAGTTAACAGGTAGATCCGAACTGATGGGTCGTCAAACGGTTTGTCGGTAACTAAGGGACGACGAATTTCAAAGCGCGAACGTGTAGCTTCTTACAAGCCGGTCGGACCAATGTTGCGGTGACGGCACGCAGGCCTAGTCATATTGGCTAATCCGCTTCTCCAGGAGCGAAATCTCGGTGTTGATAGGTTGCGGAAACCGCGCGTTTAAAAATTCCCATATCAGCTGGTCGCGTGAATCAACAAGATTGTCGCTAAGATCGGAGTCATTGATGCAGAAAACTTTCATACCTTTCGCCTGCCTTGCGGCGATTTTCCCGATAATTCCTTTCCATTGGGTGTCAAAATAGCCCGCGGAAATATCGGCGGAATGCCCTCTCCCGGTTAAGTAAGCATAATACTGGAATAGATATGGGCCGGCGATATCGGAGTGAGATCTGAATCGGTGCGAACGCGAGATTGCCAATTCTTCGGAAAATTCGTTGCACGCCTCCTTGCAGATACCGACCCTCATCGCATGAGGCGCATGCAAGAATTTCTGTTTGCAAGATATGCCGAATTTCTTTTCAAGCAGCGAGCCGGTAGTCTTGTGCGCCGCGACAGTAGCCCGGTCAGTGGAGCGAACGGGCCTCGCGTCATAGTACCGTGATGAAAAAAAGAGAGCAATCGAGCCGCCAATCGAAAAGAAATCGCTGGGCGCCGTCGGCGCAGAGAAGAAAAAATCATCGTTCAAATAAAGAAAGTGTTCGGCGAGTCCTTCAATCCGATGCAAAACGGTTTCGATGCTATTTGAATTAAAGGTCGGAAGCACTGACGGGTCGGGATACAGGGCCGAATGTGGCACGATCTGAATGCGCTCGTTCTGCACCAACCACATGGGAACCTGCCCATTCGTGACAATAAAAATTTTTCGGATCCACGGCGCGTACATATCAACGGACCGGATTGAGAACCGAAGCTCATCCCTGGAATGCCAGCGTGCCATGTTGGTCGAGGAAGTAACATTCCGGTAGCGTTCAATTTCATGCGCCACGGCTTCGAAATTGCTCTTCCAAATGTCGTCCGTTGAATCGACCCACGTATACACAAGGTCTATCGGGAATGGCCACTGCGACCTGATTTCCGCGACCTCGGCTACAGTCGCAATTTCCATTTCATCAGTCGCGACAATACGCGATCCCAGACCGCTGCGCGGAATAATCACCTCATTTTTGCGGACCTCGACAAATTCAAGCGTGACACCTCGGTGGGGCAAATACTGCAGGCCTCGCCTGCAGTGAGGCTTTGCGGTTACTCGAAGTATAGTGGCCGAAGGCGGATTTTCAAATTCCTCGGGATTGAATTCATAAATGTTCGGAGACGATTCTTCCGTTTGTAGCTTCAAAGAGATGCCTGCGCCAGCGGCGTTCCTTCTAAGTAATGAGGTGAAGGCCGGGCCCATTGCTTGATTACAACCGAGCCGCAGCCCGCGTTGCGCGGGCAGTTGCCATATCGTGATGCCATGAGAGCGAGCCTCCCTCAGCAGGAACGCCGCGATCCGCATGTCTTCCAGGCTATTGTCCAGAGATCGGCACGCGGCACATTCTCGGCGGTCTCTCTTCGCAGTGAACACCGATCCTGCCTGGACGAGAACTTCAACAACGTACTTACAAAATTGGCAAAATGTCCGCAGGAAGTCTTCACAGTTCTCTTTGAGCAGCCTCAATAACCCCTCCGTGGCGCTGAAACACATCTAGTTAGTCAATAACGCTGAAGCCATAACACCGAGCCGTAAACAATGACAGATTGAGAGGAGGGGAAATTTAACCGGACATCGATCGCCGAGTTGTAGCTCGTGTCGATAATCACGCTGGACTACATTGGCAGAACGGCACAGGAGCTGCCGAATTAACCTGAGACCCATCTTCCCTCCAGTTTTCAGGAGAGTCTTGGGTTTTCAATGTGACTTTAGGCGGCCAGTTTTTCCATAGCCATTTTCATTGGTCACAAAAGTACGCCTGATCCCAGCGCAATTTGTGAAGCCTTATTTGCCGACTTCCGCCAATTGGAACAGCGCATAGCTGATGTGACGAAAGAAATCGCGGCGATCGCCGATCGGGAAGATGTTGGGCGACGGCTAATGACTATTCCAGGCATTGGAGCCTTGGGAGCCACGGCGCTTCTGGCAGCGGTTGGGAGTGGTAGCCAGTTCCGAAAAGCCCGCGACCTGGCTGCCTGGCTCGGTCTTGTCCCTCGAGAATATTCGACCGGTGGAAAGCAGAAGCTTCTCGGCATCAGTAAGCGGGGAACCCGCTATGTTCGCAAGCTGCTCGTACATGGCGCTCGGTCGTGCTTTCGACATCTTGATCGGACGAAGGATCGATTGGGAAGCTGGCTCGATGGCATTCAACATGCCGTAAGTCCTGTTCAAAAAAGCGGGCTTCGTGCCCGAACCATTTATTGGAACCGGCGTGTGCGGATCTCATCATGGCCTGGCTGCAACCGCAGCCCACTCGCGAGAGGCCGGATACATTTATGCAACTGGAATCGTCATTTGCGATGTCGCGAACCTTTGCACGGAGGGGACGGACCATACATTTTTTGAAGCAATGTCCTTCAAAATGGCGTTGTCCAGCATGGTCTCGGCCAGCAGCTTCTTCAGCTTGGCGTTCTCGTCTTCCAAAGCCTTCAGCTTGCGAGCATCGGAAATGCGGCAAACATCGGCCGTCCTCAGGCCGCTCTCCTGCTCTTTCAATATCCCGATGATCTGCTCGTCCGTGAACCGTGAATGCTTCATCCTGTCCGTCTCCTCAGGGTGACGGACTCTACCAAAATTTGGAGGAAGTTCAGGGGCTCAGGTCAGAATGTGTGAATCGCATCGGGACGCGAATTCCCTCATCGGTCTGGCGATTGCACCGATGGAGGCGCGACGGATGGCTGCCGGGGTCTCAGACAATCCTTAACATTATTTCATTATCCCCGCTTTCCAGTCCCGCAAAAGAAATGCCTGATCGACAGGGCGTGTCGGTACTGGCCTTGCCATCGTCGACCTTCAAAGTTCCAACCTGTGGTTAAAGCGCGTTCGAATAAGCTAACTTGAGTTGGATTTCATACCCAGGGCGTGGTTTTGCAGGATAGCGTTAATTATCATTCCTTTCCGTAGGTTGCGGTTGTTCAACCTCATCTGAAGGAAGCCCACGACATGATGAATCTTCGCTCATTCCTCGAGAAGGAAGCTGACGCCGATTTGCTGCGCTGCATGTTGATGGCGCTGGATGTGGGCACGAAGACCGGAGCCGGCTACGACGAGAAGAATCGCTTCCGACTGGCCCAGCGCGACGGCAACCGCGAGACGGACTGGGAGACCCTGCTGGCACAGTCGATCTTCGTCTCCCGCAACTGCGCACTGGCAGCTATCTCCCGAGCTTCCTTTGAACCGCGCCGCATGGCGAAGAAGACATTGCCAGCGGTGACCTAGCAAGAACGCGCAGCGCTTGTCGCGAAGAAACCCATATATTGAAGCGTTTCGACCCGCTCCGTCGATGAGGTGGCCAAGGCCATGAACATAAGCGGCATATCCAACAGCCAGGCCTCAAGGCTCTGCGAGGAGATAGGCGAGAGGGTACGTGCAGAGAATGTTAGCAGGCAGGCCCCTGGTCGCGATTGACGCGGAGCATCAGATTTTGCATTGATGCGCTAACGGTTCCCTGGGAGCGTCTATGAAATCGATTGCAACTGAACTTATCCTTAAGGCAGAATGTTTAGTTGAGCCAAAGTGGCGTTTTCAACTTGTTGAGCCGTGTCGGGTACCATCTGCAATGCGTATTGGTGCTTGTACTCACATTCGGGGCCTGGAAATATCTCATCGTTGTCGATCGTTGGAAGACACGGCAGGCTTGGTCCGTACTTGCTCAAGACAATGGGCAGAAAATATGTTCAATTTAACGCATCCGAGGCCAAAGTAAATCCTATGCAAGCATCTCCCTCTCCATTTACTACGTATCTTGACCGGACAAAACTTGAGGCTCTTTTAGCCAGATCAAGACCAAGGGAGGTTGCACTCGCCGAGTACAAGAAAAGTCTTGAAGAGGCTTATAAAAACCTGCTTTCCGCGATACGGGATATCCCCAACAACAGGGAGCTTGAAGTATTTACCGCTCGCTGTGAGCTCAAGATGGAACGTTGGCACAGCGCCGCGATCAGGTGGGCAGAGATATCTAGAGGAGCGGACGAGTATCGTGCTGAGGCGTATATGTCGCTCGCCGTCATTTACCGGAACCTTGGAGCGTATTCCAAGGCATTCTCATTCGTTAAGACGGCAGAGAGTAGGGGCGCCGGCTCAGACGAAGTGCGACGGGAATACCGCCGCTTGCGGCGGAAGATGCGGGGCTCTGCCGCATCGGCACTCGCGTCAGAGGCATCGGTTTCGCTCACAGCAGAGAATCTGAAAGAAGCTCAATCTCTGCTTATACCAGCAATGCGTCTCGCGGGAGTGCCTGTCGCGGTGCAATCTGCTGTCGATGCATTCTTAGAAAGTGAGCCACCTATTCACTGCCCGGTGGAAGAGCATGTTCCGCGCGTGATCTTTGTGGGAGGCTTCGGGTGGTCCGGCTCTGGAGCCGTGACTGACTACCTCTGTCAGCATCCGTCCGTCACGCTTCCGTTCGGTCACAATGAGGCGTTACTCTTCTCGGAAACTGAAGGAACAATAGGAGTTGCTCAAAAAGTTCCAGGGACGGTAGGTGGCATCCCACTGCTGCAAAACCATCTACTAAGGGCTGTCTACGGTGTCATACCGAGAGAGGCGGGCGATATCGCGTCCGGACGTGGCAGGTCTGTTTTTTGGCAAGATCAGCCAGATCCCCAAATTGTATCTCAAATAACCGCTGCTGCACTACGGCTAGTGAAGGCCGATTGGCGAGAGATGGAGAAGACCAAGGTAATTGATTGTGT
Source organism: Rhizobium sp. Root482 (assembly GCF_001426565.1). Lineage (GTDB taxonomy): Bacteria > Pseudomonadota > Alphaproteobacteria > Rhizobiales > Rhizobiaceae > Pararhizobium. Next base: position 29,988 of record NZ_LMFA01000014.1, read on the forward strand.
CGTGCACTTTTACTCCAGCGTCTTAGCGGCATTGATACCAAGAGGGCGTATCGGGGTTACTTCAAATTGTATCACCGCTGCGAACATGGAAATGGTTAGATATGTAACCGGTGGGTTCGGCGTCGCGGCGTTTCGCGATCCGAGAGACCAATATGTCGCACAGCGTTATGAACACCGCTCCGGCAATACGGCTGCCGTTGATCGGTTCATTTCAAAACTTCGCAAGCGTCTGCGAGCATTCGAGAGGGCTGAAAAGAGACTGGGGCCAAGCAAAATTATCAGGTGTCAGTTTGAGGATTTTGTTAGATCCGCAAAGTATCGGGCGTCATTTCTTGGAACACTAGGAGTCCATGAAACAGAGTTCAAATTTGGCGAGGGGGGCTATCGACCGGAAGACTCACTCGGTAATTTAGGGTTGTTCAAGTCTTATGCTGCGCAAGAGGAAATTCGGAAAATTGAGGAGGCTTTCCCCGCACTCCTTGTACTTTGATCGATGGTGGATTGCTCATTTCACCGGACTGTTTACGCTTGGATTAATACCAACCGTCATTGATCAGAACCCTTGTGCCCATTGTCGTCGGCCAATTGACATGATCCTCCATGGCCGCTCCTGCAGTTTTCTCCAGGCGTAGCAGCAGTGATCGACGATATCCTCGTAGGACTTGAAGACACGGTTGGAGAGCCAGTTATTCCGCATAAACTGCCAGATGTTTTCGACCGGGTTCAACTCGGGCGATTTGGGCGGCAGTGGCAAGATGGTGATGTTTTCAGGAACGACAAGACTGTTGGACATGTGCCATCCGGCCTGATCCATGATGAGGATGGCGTGGCCATCGTCCGCGACGCTGCGGGATATCTCGATCAGATGCTGGTTCATGGCATGGGTATCACACCAGGGCATGACGAGAGCGGCCGCCTTGCCCTGGCTGGGGCAGATCGCGCCGAAGATATAGGCCGAGCGGGTGCGCTGGTCATGGGGTGCGGATGGCCTTGAGCCCCGCTTTGCCCAGCGGCGCGTGATCTTGTTCTTCTGACCTATCCGCGCTTCGTCCTGGAACCAGATTTCGATCACTTTGCGCTTGGCGGGACCGGCGGCGATTTCTGCCACAATGGCGGGGAAGTTTTTTTAAATGCCTCGGCTACCTCGGCGTCCTGCGCATGATGACTTGGGCGAGCCGACAGCTTGCGGTGGCCCATAGCCCGCACTTCGCGGCCCAAGGTCTCCTCACTCACCGAGACCCGGAATTCCTCCCAAATCCATTGCGCCAGATCACACAGACGCCACCGAACGACGCCATCCAGATACGGGGTCGGTCCGCGCTCTATGGCTTGCGCCAAGGCCGTTCGCTGTTCGTCGTTCAGGAGAGAAGGCTTGCCCGGGGCCTTGCCGTTAATCAACCCGTCGGCACCGCGTGCGTTGAAGCGCACCACCCAGTCGCGCACGATCTGAACCGTCACGCTGCCAAGCCGGGCTGCATCGGCGCGCGAGCCGCCATCATAGATCGATGCGAGCGCGAGAAGACGCCGCGCCTGGTTGGCATCCTTTGTCTGACGCGCCAGAAGCCGCAACTTCGCGCCATCGTAATCCGGCCGCAAAGAAATCGCTGAGCTCATCGCAAACCTCCCGTTTTCCCAAGAGATTCAGATCCGTCGGCTTTTGGGAATCCCAAGAGTCGGATTCAGCGACGTTGGTATAAGGCGTTGGTGAGCTCGGTTTTACAAAACACTTTCGGCGTAAAAGTTTGGACTGATTTCACCTGCTTATTGAACCCGATCGCTCTCGTAATAGTAGCATTGAGCAAATGCTGATGACTTGCCGTGTTGTATTTGAGTATTAACTCGTCAACCGCCATGATCTATGACCTATTGTAGGGAGTCGCATGGAGATATATGTAAATATATCAATATGCGCGATCAAAGGATCGAGCTCCAACCCGTGGCTTGATCGTATCCATCTTTGCCTGATCGCAGTAATCCACTTTCGCGAGGCGTCGGGATAGCATCGAAGGGCCTCTCAGAAGCTGGCTCCTACTTTTCGTATGGTGACTTTATTGGAAAAAGCTCTGACATAAATCGAAGCACGAGCTGGTGTTGCTTTTTCCAGTTTCGAGAATCGCCCACGGATGCGTCATTGAGGCAAAAAGTTATCGGTGCAGGCTTTGAATAGTAATTCTCCAGCGTGCTCGCGACGCCCAGTGCCGAGTTTCCCGAAATGTTTATGTATTGATAATCTATGTCACCATAGACCGCATTACGTGTAGCAAGTGCGTAGTTGGTAAAGAGATAGGTGGCGACGGAAATATCCGTTGGGCTGCGAAACTGTGAGGACCGCACGTCACTAAATTGTTTAGGAAACTCTCTCTCTAGTTCGAGCATCAGCGTCTTCGACATTGCGTAGGGGGCGTGTTTCGGGCGCTTCCTAACAGCGAGGTTAAATCGCTCTGAAATCAATTTAGCTGTATTGTTCCCCGCATATTCGGCCGAACTCCGTAGGTCGACAAGTGGTCCCTGAGGTATTCTACTCTGGGTAACGAAAACCTTCAGTATGCCGTTTGGATCAAAAAAAACGTCAGGGAGAGTTGGCCTTGCTAAGAATACGTCGTCATTGAAGTAGAGGAAGTGTTCGGACAATCCGGGTATCCGATGAAGCACAGACTCGATTGCATGGCTATTAAACGTGGGTAGGGCGCTTCCCTCAGGGAAAATTTCGCGGTGGTCTATTATACGGCAGCGGGGATGTTCTTTGAGCCAGCGCGGAGTCTGCCGGTCCGTAACAATATAGATATTACGAATCCAGGGAGCATATTGCAGCAAAGATCGGATAGAGTACCTAAGTTCATCTCTATTCTCAAATCGCGATCTAATGTTAGCATCTTTGTTAGCGGCACTCGATTTTCCTTCCACGGCGGCTTTTCGAGCGAGCCATTCTGGGTCTGATCCGTCCACCCATGTATAGACAACGTCGATGTCGAATTTGATTCGATCAATGGCTCTCCGACTGGCGTCTTCCAAGCGGGCTTTGATTTGCTCGGGTTCGCCGAAAACCCGTGGCGTCATTCTTTCTCCGGAAATAGCCTCCAACCATTGATCACTTTTTCTATAAAATGTGACGCGTGTCGCGTAACGCCAGTTGAACTTCGGAATTTTGTTCCGGATGCTATAAAACCGGCAAATCGATACTGAAGACACCTGCGGCCCGACCATCTGTGATAGCCCTTCGGCAGTGCGGACACGCTTCGAGGACGAGCCCTTCACGGCGATTTCTGCCCCTAATGTGTCGTCCCAGAGTGCAGCGGCGGCGGAGAAAAACCCTTTTTTATCGTCTTCGTGAAGGAATACTGCGGCAGTTTGCGGATTCTCACTTTCAACGTATAATGGTTCTATACCCGCATGAGAACACGCCCTTAGCACCAGCGACAGATTGTTCTGGCTGGCCTGCTCGGGCCCGAAAGGGTCGCCCACGTTAAGTAGCACGCGTCCGGGGACGGAAACTCGATTTACAACGTTTCCACTTTTCCGAGCCAATTTTCTAACGAAACGCAGGATTTTGGACGTAACCATGATGCTCCCTTTCGGAAGGGATAAATTCCGGCTCAGACTTTATGTCAAGTTGCGGCTCGCATTTTTTTGTTTTTTTGGATGATTGGAGTCTTTGATCAGAAAAATTTGTGAGAAGAGCTAAGAGATTGACTGCTAGTCGGACGATCAAAGCGTGGCCATGTCCAAAAGCCTGCGACCTTCGAACTCGACGGTTCAGTGCATAATCGGCGCCGGATCTCAACTGATATTTCTTCAGCTCGCAGATACGCTAAAATCAGTAGTTTTTTTTAAACGGCCTCGGCGATCCACATCGAGAGAGTAGATCGTGTCCGCCAAATGAGTGTAGCTTCCGCGCACGCTGTGCGTTCCGGACAGAGCCGGGACGTGTCAGCTTGCCGCCGTCAGGGCAGATGAGCGAATCATCGCTCATTGACGATTTTTTCCTGCTGCCACAAAGCGAGGAGTTGAAAGGTCCACTCATCATTCTGCTCAAGGAGTAATGCGCCCACACGTTCGGTGATGGCATCATCGTTGGGAAAGATGCCAGCGACCTCCCCTTAGCGCTTGATCTCGCCATTCAATCGCTCGACAGGATTTGTGCTGTGATTCTTAGTCCAGTGCGACCTTGGAAAGGTCATGTCGGCGAGCACTTTCCTACTCGGCGCTGTCGATGAGCGTGGCGAGTTTCAGCACTTTCGGTCTAGTCTAGCATCGGCCGCGAAAGCGTTGCCTTGCATACTGCGTTGGGGGTGCGCCTTCCCGAAAATGAGCATATCCAGCAAGCATTATCTATGCTTCAACATGTATGAACGACATTTTTGAGAAAGCTTCAATGTACAATTGAGCTAATTCGCCTGTTTTCGTCCCCGGAGAATATTTTCGCGGTGCTGACAATGTTCCATCGTGAGGTATTGTACCCAGCAATAGAACAGATAGGAAGGATCTAGGAACGAATCATTGTAACGAGGAACGGATATGTGCGGCATCGTCGGTATCGTTGGAAATCAGCCTGTCTCCGAGCGGCTTGTCGATGCGCTGAAGCGGCTCGAATATCGCGGCTATGATTCCGCCGGGGTGGCGACGATCCATCAGGGTGTGCTCGACCGCCGCCGCGCCGAAGGCAAGCTGGTCAATCTGGAAACCAAGCTGCGCGGCGCGCCGCTTTCCGGCCGGACCGGCATCGCCCATACGCGCTGGGCGACCCATGGCGCACCGACGGAAGACAATGCCCATCCGCATTTCACCGATGGGATTGCCGTGGTCCATAACGGCATCATCGAGAATTTTTCCGAATTGAAGGATGAACTGATTGCCGCCGGCGCCGTCTTCCGGTCGCAGACCGATACGGAAGTGGTGGCGCAACTGCTGGCAAAGCTGATCCGCGATGGAGCAAGCCACCGGGATGCCATGCAGGCGGTGCTGCGTCGGGTCACCGGCGCCTATGCGCTTGCGGTCATCTTTCAGGATGCGCCAGGGACGATCATGGCGGCGCGCAGCGGCCCGCCGCTGGCGGTCGGTTTCGGCAAGGGGGAGATGTTCCTTGGCTCCGATGCCATCGCGCTGTCGCCCTTCACCAACGAGATCACCTATCTGATCGATGGCGACTGGGCGGTGCTGAGCGCCGAGGGCGTCGAAATCCTCGACCATGACGGCAAGCCGGTTTCACGGCCGCGTCAGGTCTCGGTCGCGGCCGCCTATATGGTCGACAAGGGCAATCATCGCCATTTCATGGAAAAGGAAATCTACGAGCAGCCNGCCGGTTTCACGGCCGCGTCAGGTCTCGGTCGCGGCCGCCTATATGGTCGACAAGGGCAATCATCGCCATTTCATGGAAAAGGAAATCTACGAGCAGCCCGAAGTGATTTCGCACGCGCTCGGCCACTATGTCGATTTCATCGAGAACCGGGTCAATCCGGCGGCGAGCGCCATCGATTTCGCCAAGGTTCCCAGTCTGGCGATTTCCGCCTGCGGCACTGCCTATCTCGCCGGCCTGGTCGGCAAATACTGGTTCGAACGCTATGCCCGCCTGCCGGTCGAGATCGATGTTGCCTCCGAATTCCGCTATCGGGAAATCCCGCTCTCGGCGCAGTCGGCGGCGCTGTTCATCTCGCAGTCCGGGGAGACAGCCGACACGCTGGCCTCGCTGCGCTATTGCAAGGAAAACGGCCTTAAGATCGGCGCCGTCGTCAATGTCAGGGAATCGACGATCGCCCGCGA
>NZ_LMFA01000015.1 GCF_001426565.1 Rhizobium sp. Root482
TGGAGCAGAGGACTTTGCAAACCATCGACAACCCGTTCGGCACGAGGTTGTCACCGATGTCTTAGGTACGAGGTGTTACCTATGTCTCCGGGTCGGACACACGCTCCGTGATCTTCCTTGATGGAATCGAACCTGAGACCCCATGCGTGGTACGCTAAATTACTTGCCCAATCTTCACGTCCATGGCGAACTCGTATTACAAAAACTGTCTCATCATTTTCGATCCGATAAACGATGAGATGCGCTTTAAAGGCGTGAATTCCAGCGGACGGATTGATCCTATCCCGTTCGCGCGCGACGCGGGGATTGGCAGCTATCAGGCCAAGTAAAGCGAAGAGTTCATCGTGATAGCGCTTGGGCTAGCCTGCTCCAAACATGCGGACATCTTGGCCTGCAATCGCGATAATGTCCTCTCCCGCCTCAACTGAAAGGCCAAAACTCATGACTCGCCGGCACGAGTCATTGCCTCAGCAAAGAGTTCCTCCTTTGATCGTATGCAATACCACTTCGGAGCCCAGCATCGACAAAGCTTTGCATGGCGGCGATCTTATGGTTGCGTGCCTGGCCGCGTCGGATCAGGTCACGCACGTAGTCGCTGGCATTGGAATAGCGCCCGGCCCTGGCTTGAGCCTCCACCCAACCCTTCATCGGATCCGGTAGAGATACATTCATCGTAAGCGGTGTGCTCCTCCATTTGAAGGGCCCCATATCCGACAAACATGGAATGACTTCAATTTGCGTATGCCTGACCGTCGAATAGCTTACGGGCAGTCCGGAGGAATGAACATTCGCCCAGACCACTGGGCGCATTCGCGTCGAGTCGAAGCAGAATTTCCATGCTGCCGGTCGGGTGCTCGACGGCGATAGTTTTATCGCCGCCGGCTGGGAGGGCCGCCAGGGCCGCGGCCGGGCTTTCGGGAAACATGCAGGCCGTTGCGACGCTCAGTGCACCGAAGACGCCGATTGAAGCGTGCACCCGGTGAGGAATGAAGCTGCGGGTCATGATGGCACCGCCGCCGGTCGGCGGAGCGACGAGCGTCATCTTGGGCACGGATTTTTTCGTGACGTCGCCGAGTTTCATCAGCGGCCCGGCGGCAAGTCGGATGCGCTCGATGCGCGCCTTGACCGCTTCATTCGCTTCCAGTTCCTCACGGGTTTCATAGCCTGTGAGGCCAAAATCCGTGGCACGCATGACGACGACCGGCATGCCGTTGTCGATCAACGTGCAGGTCACGCCGTCGATTTCGGTCGCGGCCGAACCAGTTGGCAGCAACGCACCGCAGCTAGAACCGGCAGCGTCGGTGAAAGCGAGATAGACAGGCGCTGCCGACCCCGGCACGCCGTCGATCCGCGCATCGCCGACATAAACCGGCCGGCCGTTCTCGGTGCGGATTCGCGCCACGGCCGATTGTGCCGTGTTCTCCATATAGATGCGAATGACGGTCTCACCCTCGCTGGCCTTGACGAGCCCGCGCTCGATCGCAAACGCGCCGACACCGGCAAGTATGTTGCCGCAGTTCTGGCTGTCGCTGACAAGCGCCTGGTCGACGAAAACCTGGAGGAAGAGATAATCGACATCGAAGCCCGGCCTGGTCGAGGCTCGCACGATGGCCACCTTGCTGGTCAGCGGATCCGCGCCGCCGATACCGTCGATCTGGCGAGGATCAGGCGAGCCCATGATGCGAAGCAGAAGCCGGTCGCGGGCCGCGGAATCTGCAGGCAGGTCGGCGGCGAGGAAATAGGCCCCCTTCGATGTGCCGCCCCTCATCATCATGCACGCAATGCCATCCGGCGTCATATCCATTACTCCTACTATAGTCAGCTCAGGGAAGCGGAAGTTCGAGCAACTTGCCGAACAGCCCATAGGCGATCACCCAGAAGCCAACACCCGTTGCGAGTGCTCGCACGAACGGTTTCTGCCCGGGAAAGAGCAGCGTCGCCACACCCGTTCCGATGCCAAGGCAGAGGGCAAGGCCGATCCAGTTCGCGCTGAGCGCCACGGCGATGAAGAGGCCGAGCAGGCCGGCGACACGCGGCACGTCGATTTTGTCGCTCGATCCGCCGAGATCCATGCCGCGCAGGACCTGTATCAGATAGACCGTCGAGACGATGAGACCGAAGATGGAAACCTGCATCGGCAGCGAACCAGGCCCGACGTCGCCTCGAGAATGTCCAGGCGGCAGCGCGAAGCTCATGATGAGGAAGCTCGCATTCCATGCCAGGAAGATGCCCGCCGCGACGAGGTTCTGCCAGAAGTGGCTGCGGATGGCCTCTCCCCCCGGTGCGGGGGAGAGGTTGGAATTCGAAACAGCCGAAGCCTTGTTCATCATTGGGCGTATCCGTTCGCCTTGAGGAATTCGAGCTGGCTGGAGAGATCGCTTTCCGCCCGCTTGGTGAATTCTTCCTCATTCCAGTTCGGGCTGTCCTGGAATTGCTCGGTCTGGAACTTCTTCCAGTCTGCCGACGCCGTTACCTTGTCTACGGCGGCCTGGATTGATGTGACGACATCGTCGGGTGTCCCGGCCTTCACGGCGATACCGCGCCAGACCGCACCCTCGATGTCGTAACCCTGCTCCTTGAAGGTCGGCACGTCGGGTAGAAATTCGCTGCGCTTATCCGTCGAAACGCCCAGCAGCTTAATGTCGCCGTTTTTCACCTGCGCAAGGCCGGTCGACGGAGTCATCATGGCGGCGTCGATATGTTTGCCAAGCAAAGCGAGCGTCACCTTGCCGGAGGCGTCATGCGGGATCCAGCCGCTCTCGAACCCGCCCGACTTCATGAGTTGGTACAGCATGTACTGGTGGAAACCGCCCGGCGCATGACCGCCGACCTTCAGTCCGCTCGGATTTTCCTTCATGTACTTCACGAAGTCATCGACGCTCTTGAACGGGCTGTCGGACAGAACGGCCAGCGAGGAAGGCTCCGACTGCATGGCGCGCAGCATGCGGAAGTCCTTGAGCTCGAAGGGAATGAGGCCCTGGGCGATGCCGAAGGTCAGCGTTCCCGTGAAGACGAGGATGTTGTAGCCGTCCGCTGGCTGCGTCATGATCTGTGAAACACCGACCGCACCGCTGCCGCCCGGCCGGTTGTCGACCTTGACGCTCCAGCCGGATTCCTTTTCCAGAAGCTCGGCGAGCTTGCGGCCATAGGTGTCGAGTGCTCCCCCCGCACCTGCCCAGACCACAAGCGTCACCGACTTTTCCGGGAACCCGGCCGCCATGGCCGGGGCCGGTAGAGCGACGCTCGAAAGAGCGAGCGCCAGTCCAAGGGCTGCCCCGGCCATGCGCGTCCCGAATGTTCTTCTGTTGATTGTCATATGTCTTCTCCTCCTGTTGAACTTTGATCAGCGCACAGTGCCGTTCGCCGCTTCGTCGACGTCGATCCGACGCGCGCGTCGGGCCTGGAGTGCTCGCCACAGTGGCGTCAGCAAGCTGACGAGGCTGAGGACGAGGAACAGCAGGCTGACCGGATCTGTGATGAAAATCATGTAGTCGCCCTGCGAGGAAACCAGCGCCGTGCGGTAGTTGGATTCCACGAGGTAGCCGAGCACCATGGCAAGAACGATGGGCGCGACGGGGAAGCGCAGCTTCTTCATGAGATAACCGACGACACCAAAGCCGAGCATCAGGTAGACGTCGAACATCAGGTTGCGGATAGCGAAGGCGCCGAGCACCGCAAAGGCCATGATACCGACGGCGATCACCGCATCCGGCAGGCGCATCACCCGCGCCATCAGCGGCAGGAACAGCGAGCCGGCGGCATATTGCACCAGCGACGCGATGATCGTGCCGAAGAGGATCGCATAGACCAGCGACGGCGCTTCGGTGAAGAGTTGCGGGCCGGGATGCAGGCCGTGCATGATGAGCGCGCCGACCATGATAGCGGTCGTCGGCGAACCCGGCACGCCAAGGGCCAGAAGCGGAACGAGCGCCCCGCCGACGGTCGCATTGTTGGACGCTTCCGGCGCGGCGATGCCGTTTGCCGAGCCGTGGCCGTATTCCTCCGGATGTGGGTCACGCGCCCGTGCATAGTCGCGTGCGACCCAGCAGGCGATGTTCCCGCCGACGCCGGGCAGGATGCCGAGCAGCGTGCCGATGACCGAGCCGGACAGCATGGAACGCCAGGTTTCTTTCCAAAGTGCGCCCGACATGAAGACGTGGCCGACCTTGTCCTTGATGACGGGGGCGGCTGCCACCCGGTTCTCGATCATCACCAGCGCTTCGGACACGGCGAAGAGACCGATCAGGGCGGCGAGGAACGGTACGCCTTCATAAAGCTCGAACAGGCCGAAGGTGAACCGTGGCGTGCCCGCGATGGGGTCGATGCCGATCGTTGCGAGCGCGAGGCCAAAGGCTGCACAGACGAGGCCCTTGACCAGCGAGCCACCGGACAGGGCGGCAACCGACGTCAACCCGAACACGCCGACGGCGAAGTAACCGGCGGGGCCGAACTTGAGAGCAAGCGACGCCAGCGGCATCGCCAGCAACAGCAGCGCCAGCCCGCCGAAAACACCGCCCACGGTGGATGCGGTCAGCGAGATCGAGATAGCTTCGTTCGCCTTGCCCTTCCGCGCCATAGCATAGCCGTCAATGGCGGTCGCCGCGGCCGCGGCCGTGCCGGGCGTCGAGAGCAGGATTGCACTGATCGAGCCGCCATATTCCGCCGAGGTATAGAGCGAGATCATCATCAGCATGCTGAGCTCGGGGCCGAGATTGTAGGTGAAAGGTATGAGCAGGCTGAGCCCGATTGAGGGACCGAGCCCCGGCAGCGCTCCGATGACGATGCCGAGCAAAGCGCCGATGATGAGGACAGCGAGGCCAGAAAACGAAAAGATGACGCCGAGCGACTGGAGAATGCCATCCATGTCAGAGATCCTTTGCCAGCCGGCGCGCCAGCACGGGCACGAAATCGCGGTATCCGCCCGCCACGGCAAGTCCCTGATCCTTCATTGCTGCGTGGGCACTACCGATCGTCTCGCAGGCGGCCCGCGACATGGAAGCCTTCAGCCCGAGCGCCTCGATGGTTTCGGCCGCCTCGGTCATCTCGGTCACGCGACGCGCGCCGTGTTCGAAAGTTCGCGACAGGTAGTAGTCCGCGACCTGACGCCAGTCGAGCCCCGGAAAGGTTTCTCCGACAGAATCGAGGATGCGTTCGGTAACGCCCGCCCGTTCCGCAGAGGACAGCGCCTCGATCAACAGCGCTTCAACGCCCTTGATCATCACCGAACGGATCATCTTCAGCGACGAGGCCTGGCCGGGCGTTTCGCCGACGGCCTCGAGATTCATGCCGAGTGCATTCAGCCGCTGGGCGACCTCGCCCGCGCGCTTGCCGGCAACGAGGATCGGTACCTTTTCCGCATAGGGTGGCACCCGTGCCATGACGGCGCCTTCGACGAAGCTGCCCTTGCCGGTCTCGATTTCCTTCGCAGCAAGCGCCTTGGTATCGGGGCCGACGGAGTTGAGATCGACGAAAACGGCGTTTGCAGAAAGATGTGGAGCGGCCGAGGCGGCAACGGCCCTGGTCGCCGCGCCGACAACCAGCGACAGGACGACATCCGCCGAAGCGATATCCGCAATGTCGTCGAGCGGCAGCACGCCTCGCTCCGATGCGATGGAGCGCAGGCTGGCAGAGGCTGTCGGATCCCTGAACCGCAGGTCGTAGGCGGCAAGCCGCGCGGCGTTGCGGCCGTTGAGGCCGCCGGCGATGGATTGCGCCGCCTCGCCGAAGCCGATGAAAGCAATCGTGGTCATTCGTCCTCCCGTGCGGAGAAGGTTCCTCCACCTTCCCCGACTTTCGATCAATCGATGTAGGTCAGCCCCTGGGCAGCAAGCGCATCGCGCATTTTGTAGATGTCGAGGCCCAGTTCACCCGCAGCGAGCCGCTCGCGCGTCTGCCGCTCCTTTTCCAGCCGCGCCCTGGATGCCTGGAGCGCGGTTTCAGCCTTGGCCTTCGGCACGACCATCACACCGTCATCATCCGCGATGATGACGTCGCCGGGCGCGATGCTGGCACCGGCACAGACGATCGGGACGTTGACCGAGCCCAGCGTCGCCTTGACGGTGCCCTGGGCAGAGACGAAACGCGACCAGACGGGAAAACCCATCTCCTCGAGTTCAGCAAGATCCCGAACGCCGGCTTCGATAACCAGGCCACGCACGCCGCGTACTTTGAGCGACGTCGCAAGCAATTCGCCGAAATAGCCGGCGTCGCAGATGGAGGTCGGGGCAACGACGAGAATGTCGCCCTCCCGGCATTGTTCCACCGCCACATGGATCATCCAGTTGTCCGCCGGCGGGATCGACACCGTCACCGCCGTGCCGGCCACCCGGGCGCCACGCCAGATCGGCCGCATATAGGACTGCATCAGTCCGACGCGGCCGATGGCCTCGTGCACGGTTGCCACGCCACATTCCGCAAGGGCATTCACAACATCGAGCGGCGTCCGCTCGATGGTCCGGTGCACGACGCTCATGTCAGCGCTCCATGGCCAAGCGTGCCGGTAACATGCGGGAAGACCGCCTCATAGGCCTCGCCATAGGTAACCTTATAGTCGGAATTGCGTGCGGCCTGGATGCCGCGCTGAAGGGCGACACGGGTATAATATTCCCAAAGATGTTCCTGCCCTTCCATGCACTTGATGGCGGCCAGCTTCTTCTCCCAGACATCGGTGATGTCGAGAAGGAAATTGGGTTTCCAGTTGCATTGCTCAGGCTGGTGCGGCTCGAAGAGATACACAGGCGGGGCGCCAAGCACCGGTTCGCCGGGCTTGTGGCCATGCGCCTGGGCGATGACGCGGGCATGCTGCGCGAACTCGGTCGCCATCGGGTGGTCGAAATTATACGGGTCCTGGCGGGAATGGGTCAGCATGAATTCCGGACGGATCTTGCGATACAGGTCAACCAGCCTGTCAAACGCCTCCGGCGTTATCTGCATCGGATAGTCGCCGAGATCATAGAACTGGATATCATGGACGCCGAGTGCTTTGGCGGCATTCTCCGCCTCGCGCTGGCGGTCGGCCTTTACAGCCCCGAGTGTCATGCCAGGCTTGCGCCACAGCTTGGCGGACTCGCCGCGCTCGCCGAACGAGAGGCACACGACGGTGACGTTGTAGCCCTGCTTTGCGTGAGCCGCGATCGCGCCGCCGGCCCGCCAGACGAAGTCGGCCGAATGTGCGCTGACAACGAGTCCGGTCTTTTGATGCATATCCATGCTCCTCCACTTTCTGGCCGGACAATTGCATCGATCAGGCTCATGGCGCTAATACGAAAGCCGCGCCGTGTTATAGTTTTTTACGAATCAAGTTATGTGAACCAATGATCGCTACCGACCTTAATCTTCGCCATCTGCGCGCCTTCATGCAGGTCTGTGAAACGGGCAGCCTCAACCGGGCGGCCATGGAGCTCAATGTTTCGCAGCCGTCGGTTTCCGTCGCGCTTGCGGGTATCGAGGCGCGCTTTGGCGTGAAACTCCTTGCCCGTTATACCGCCGGCAGCCATCCGACGACCGCCGGCGAGGTACTTCTGGCGCGGTTGCGCCGCATGGAAGATCAGCTCGCTCTGGCGTTGAGACAGGCGCTCGGGGCAAGTTCCGAGCGCGACCCCGCGCTGATTTCAAAAAGCCTAGCCCGTATTAGCTTTCGCCAGATCGAGGCACTGATTGCGCTTGCGGGCAGCGGCTCGATAACCGATGCCGCACGAGCGGGTGGGAGTTCGGCGGCAGCGCTCCACCGGATGCTGCACGAATTGCAAGCCAATGTCGGCAAGACGATCCTCGTTCGCGGCCCAAGCGGCATGACGCCGAATACGGTTGGGCGCCGCCTCGCCATGCGCTGGCAGATCGCTCTGACTGAGATCGAGCAAGCTATCGACGAGATGAAGGAACTCGAAGGCCGCATGGAAGGCCGGATCAAGATCGCAAGTCTCCCGCTTGCCCGCACCCTGCTTCTGGCGCGCGCGCTCAATCCGCTGATGGCGGCCCATCCGAATGCCAAGATCGAGGTGATTGACGGGTCCTTCGAGCTTCTGTCCCACCAGTTGCGGGTGGGGGCGAGCGACATCCTCATCGGCGCGCTGCGCTCGGGAAACGATGTTGCAGGCCTGAAGACGGAAGCGCTGTTCGACGATCCCTACGCGGTTGTCGGCCGACCGGGGCACCCGCTTCAGGCATGCGGCAAGGGAGCATCGCTCAACGACCTCGCAGTGCAGGAATGGGTGGCCCAACGGCAAGGGACCCCCATTCGTGCCGCTTTCAACGCCCTGTTCGAGAAATGCCCCGCTCCTCCGCGCGCCAGCATCGAGACGAGTTCGCTTGTCCTGACCCGCGCCATCATCCTGGAAAGCGACCGCCTGTCAATGTTATCCCGTCGTCAGATCGCTGTCGAAGAACGCGAGGGTCTGTTGACCTGCCTACCCGTCGCAGGAGACGTGCAAGAGCGGCTTGGCGGGCGCACGATTGGTATCACCACGCGTGAAACCTGGCTGCCTAGCAGGCTGCAATCTATTTTCCTCGATCACATGCGCATAGCAGCGTCACGCCCAGAATCGTAATAGTCCCAGCTTTCGCCGGCGCCATTTTTGATTTTGGCCGAAAGCAAATACAAGTTGCGTACTAGCCCGTTGTTTCATCAGCAAGGTTCTGGCCGCAGCGCGGCACTCTGTGATGGCCGCGACCCACGGCAGAACGCTCCGGAAAGTCTGGTGCAACATCATTCGGCGGGTTCTGGATTATTCCCGTAAATCCCGCCGAAATGGTAACGGACGCAAGCGGCCTGGGCCGTTACCGCTGCATGGCAGTGGCTTGCGGGTCTCGCTGCAGACCAACAATATTAAGGATCAAGCGCGCAATGACGTGCGCCGTTGCATCGCCCACGTCGCGGGCCGGCTGATATTCCGTGAAGACGATGCCTGCCAAACGGTTGTTCCGGGCGAGGTGGTTCAGCAGGATAGCAGTCTGCATAAACGTCAATCCGCCAGGCTCTATCGCACCGACACCTGGTGCCACGGACGGATCCATTCCGTCGCAATCGAGCGACACAACCCACCGTCGGGAAAGGTCGAGCGATTCAGCGACCGATTTTGCTCCATTCTCATGAACGTCCCAGGCCGTGACGATGCGATTGCCCGCTTTAATTGCAGCCTCGACCTCCTGCCGGCGGGCACTGCCAATGGAGCGCGCGCCGACCTGTACGAGATCGTGCACACAAACATAGTCACGGAGACGCCGCATCGGGCTGGAAAAGCCATCCCGACGGCCATTGATCTCATCGCGAAAATCGATATGCGCGTCGATCTGGAGGATGTTGATGTCCTCTTGACCTTCGAAGGGAGCGACCAGCATAGGAGGCACGGAATCCATGCCGCCGATCACGATAGGCACGACGCCAGCCTTGACGAGCGGGCCGAGTACGGCTGCCGCATCGTCAACGATGCATTCCGGATCCCGCACGTTTCCGGCAATGTTGCCAAGGTCGGTCAGGTTCGGCTTGCCATCCTCGAACTGCGGCTCGCCGATGTCGAAATTCCAGTGTGTGAGGAAGCGGGAATAGGCATGGGCCACTGCCGCGGCACGCACAGCGTCGGCGCCACCGGCAGCCGCCGACAATTCCCACGCCTCATAGGAAGGGCCATAAGGGATGCCGAGGAAGGCATAGGGTGTTTTGACAGCGGCGGGATCGATGCTGTTTTCAGCGCCGAGGAACGTCGGAAATGAAGGGGCGAGCATGGTTGTACTCCGAAAATTATTCTAGGATTCTGCGCAGGAAAGCGCGGGTGCGTTCGTGTTCAGGATTTGCCAGCACGGCCTGGGGCTTGCCCTGTTCCACCACGACGCCGCCGTCCATGAACATGACGCGGTCGGCAACGCTGCGGGCAAAACCGATCTCGTGGGTCACGACGATCATCGACATGGCGTGCGAGTCCGCAAGGGAACGCATCACGTCAAGAACCTCGCCGACCAGCTCGGGGTCGAGCGCCGATGTGGGTTCGTCGAAAAGCATGACGGAGGGCTCCATCGCGAGCGCCCTGGCAATCGCAACGCGCTGTTGCTGGCCGCCGGAAAGCGCGCCAGGATAGGTGTCGACCTTCTCGGCGAGGCCGACCTGCTTCATCAGACGCTCCGCACGTTGCGATGCCTCGGTAGCAGACAGACCGAGCACCCGCCGCGGCGCTTCCATGATGTTCTGGCGCGCTGTGAGATGCGGAAACAGGTTGAAGCGCTGGAACACCATGCCCATGGCGGCGCGCTGCTTCTGTATTTCGCGCTCGGGCAGCTCGCGGAACGTCGTTCCCGAAAGACGATAGCCTACCGGCACGCCGTTCAACTCGACCATGCCACCGTCCGGACGTTCCAGATGGTTGATGCAGCGCAGCAAGGTGCTCTTTCCAGAGCCTGAAGGCCCGAGGATGCACAGCACTTCGCCCTTGGCCAGATCGAGATCGACGCCTTTCAGGACTTCCAGAGCACCGAATGATTTTCGAATGCCGCGCGCACGGATCGGATTCATCGCAGAGCCGCTCATGGGCGCACCACCGATTTGGCATAATGGCGTTCGATGCCGGATTGTATGACCATCAGGATCGTGCTGACGAGCAGATACCACAGGCTGGCGACGAGAAGCATTGGAATGACTTCGAAGTTGCGAGAGGAGATGAGCTGCGTTGAATAAAGCAGGTCGGGCAGCGCAATGACGCTCACCAGTGAGGTATATTTCAACATGGACAGCGTCTCGTTGCCGGTTGGCGGGATGATGACGCGCATGGCCTGCGGCATTACGATGCGTCGGAAAGAGTCCCAGGAGGACATGCCGAGCGCGCGGGCGGCCTCACGTTGTCCTGAATCCACCGAATTGAGGCCCGAACGGACAATCTCGGCCATGTAGGCGCCTTCATTCAGGGACATCGCGATAATCGCCGCGCTGATAGCGGTGATCACGCTATTGGTATCGAATTCGACGACCGGCGGCAGGAATGGGATGCCGAAACCGAGTTTCGGATAGAGCGCCGCCAGATTGTACCAGAAGATGATCTGGACCAGCAGCGGAATGGCGCGAAAGATCCAGATATAGCCCTTGGCGACCGATGACAGCACCGGATTGCGACTCGCGGCGGCAACAGCGACGATGATGCCGAGTAGCAGAGCCAGCGTCATCGAGATTGCAGTGAGCATCAGCGTGGTGAAGAGGCCCGCCATCACCTGCGGCGCGAAGAAATACTCGCCGACGACGGGCCATCCGAAGCCTCGATTGGTGAGGATCGAGTAGAGCGCATTTGCAAGCACCAGCACGACGGCGACAGCCGCAACCCATGTCCACGGTTGCTTGCGCGGCAGCAACTGCGCCGATGCGAGCTGCTCGTCCGTGAGCACGGACGGCAGCCCTGCCTGGTTGCCGATCCCGGCCATTATTTGTCTGCACCGCCGTTTAGGACGGCCTTGGTGACGTAAGACTGCGGGACGAAGCCATTCCGCTCCATGATCTCGGCATAGGTGCCATCGGCAATCATCGAGTCGAGTGTTTCAACGATCAACGGGCCAAGGGGCGAAGCCTTCGGCACTGCAATGCCGCATGGGCCGAAGTTGAACGGCTCGCCGACCATCGTGAACTTTTCGGACTGTTTCTTGGCAAGCATGCCGACATAGATGAGGTCACTCATCGCGACATCTGTGCGATTGCTCGTAAGGGCCGTGATCTGTGCGCCGGTGTCCGGGAAGAGTTGCGCTTCGATGGCAGGCTTGCCTTCGGCGACGCATTTTTCCGACTGCTTGGCGATCGACAGCGATTCCATGGAACCACGCAGTGCCGACGCCTTGAGGCCGCATACGTCGTCAAGGGAAGCGATCTTCTTGTCAGAGCCGGTCTTCTGCATCATGGCGGAGCCGCCCATGATGTGGTCGACGAAATCGACCTTCTTCTGACGGACCGGAGTGTCCAGCATGTCGGACATGATGAAGTTGATGCGATTGGCTTCAAGGCTCGGGATGAGCGAGTCGAAGCCGAGATTGTTTACTTCGAGCTTCAGGCCCAGGCGCTTGGCGATCTCGGCGGCGAGGTCGGGCTCAACGCCGACATAGACGTCGCTTGTGCCTTCCTTGATGCCAGTCCAGGGCAAGCCGATGCTGGATGTCGTGCCGAGCACCAGAACGCCCGATGCCTTTATCGCTTCGGGAAGCTTTTCGTTCGGCGCTGCAAGGCTGCCCGAGGCAAATACTACACACGACAGCATCGCGATGGCGGGCAGGATAGCCGAAAATTTCCGCATGATGTTCTCCTCTTGTTTTGGGCCGGGTGAACCCGGTCCCGTTGTTTTTATCTGTGAGTTGACCGCGCGGCCCATGACGCGCGGCGGTTTTCTATTCCGCGCCCTCAGACGCGGATGAGCGGCTGATGGGCGCAGCGGAAAGAACCGCCAGCCATGCAGGGCACGCGATAGGGAATGCGAATGACGTCGAACTTGCGGGCTGCAAGAGCCTCTGCCACCGGATTCAGGGCCTCTTCCGAGGGAACCACCACGGTGCGGTCGTCAAGCACAAGATTGTTGCAACCCATATGACCCTTGGCGAGGCTCTTTGGAACAGCAAAGACGTCCCAATCCTTCATGAAGGCCGGCAGCCCCTCAGGCAGCGCTTCCATGCAGGCGACGGCGACACCCTCCCGCGGGGTCATCAGCACGCAGTCGAGGTGCGGGAACATGGGATCGATCTTGACCGTCTGGACGCGATAGTCCGGCCCCAGCATGTGCTGCAGCCAGCGCGCGCCTTCTGGATTGCTGCATCCGCCCGAATTGCCGACCAGAATGTCCTTGCCGAGCACGAAGACGTCGCCGCCTTCCAGATACCCCCAGCCGGGGCCTTCATTATAGTCATCGGCCCCGCCATCGGGCTGGGAGAAGTAGCGTGCGCCGCGATCCATGGTGGCCGCCAGGATGTCGCGAATGGCGAACCGCTGGCGGCGATGGAAGAAACTGCGGGGCGCGAGTTCGATCACATTGTTGCCGATGGTCACGAAAGGATCGCGCATCCAGGGCGTCGAAACGCCATGGTCCTGCCCGCGCGGATATTTACGGTTGTTCGCGCTGATCTCACCGGCCACATGGACCTTCACGCCGTTCTTTTCCAGAAGGCCGATCGCGCCGTTGATCTGGCTGTTAAATTCCGCAAACAGCTCCGGCGATGCCTCTTTGACGTCACGGCCCTGGTTCTTGGCCCAGAATTCGCCGAACTCGCCTTGAGCACGCAGTTTCACGTCGCTGAGGAACACCGGCAGCACCCAGGTATCGGGCGACCCATAGACACATTCCTTAAGTGGGGCCCATTCGGACTCGACATAGATCTGATCCTGGGATGAGCCCGCTGGCGCCAAGGTTGAAACAGCCATGCATTCCTCCATACATTGCAAGGTCTCGAACCTTTACTGGAATGGAGGCCGGAAAAAGCTCAAAGGGCGCAATTTCATTTGCGAAACTCGCAAGTTATGGCGGCGGCGTAACGACTGTCAGAAAGTCCGCGCTAGCGTTTGCGGAAACAGTCGAGCATGGCGCGGATCGCGCGGCGCTTGGCTGCATCCCGCCGATAGGCGAAATGGAACTGGACGTCGATCGGCGTATGTCGTGTCTTTATTTCGACAAGCTGGACATCGCCTGCGTTCTGCACCAGGTGCGAGGGCAGCAACGCGCAACCGACGCCCGCAAGTACAGAGGCTAGAATGGCCTCGAGCGTGCTGCCGCGAGCAACCACTTGCAGCGGATACTCGCGCTCGAATCGCCTGAAAATATCTGTGCGGTAATCCCGCGCGATGTAGGGCACGCGCGGTGGCATATGCCCCAAGTGCTTTTCCTCGATTTCGAAAGCGCGGTCGAAATAGGGCGAGTGACGAGCTATATAGAGCTGGTGGGTTTCTACAAAGGCCGGTTCGTAGACCAGTTGCTCCAGTTCCTCCGGCTGGCCGGTAATTCCGACATCCAGCTTGCTGTCGCGCACATACATGTCGATGATGGAGACGGTATGCATGCTGACACTGACCTGCATGTCGGGGAACATGCGATGCATCCTCCCCAGCGCAGCCACTATTCCGGCATTCGGATTGGTAATAACGCTGTCTATGGTGCCCAGCATCAAGGTTCCGCCAAGAGACTGGCGCGTGTTTTCCACGGTCTCCTCGAACGATTGCAGCGCCGACCGCAGTCCGACTGCCGCCTGGTAGACGTCCTCTCCTTGCGGCGTGAGCGAAAAACCGGCGCGGCCGCGTCTGCACAATTCGAGACCGAGGCGTGTCTCGAACGCGGATAGATCGCGGCTCACATTGGAAAGGCTGACGCCAAGCCGATAAGCGGCGGAAGACAAGCCGCCATGCTCGACGACTGCGAGAAAGGTGCGCAGGTGACGCATGTCGTAGTTGGAAGTCAAAAAGCGGGCCATCGAACTCTCACTTGCGCAAATCCGCAAGTGAATTAATCATCTTGAACCTGTTTCCGCAATATCGCACCGCGTAGGCTCGATGCTGCAGGCTCACGGCGCTGCGAGGAGAACGGCCGTGGCTTCCCGAGAAGGATGAAATCGACGATGGCGAGCTTCAGGATAAACACCGAGCGGATGCTCGCGGATCTCGACATGCTGCGCAGTATTGGCGCTGTAAAAACCGGGGTCGTCCGCCCCGCCTATTCCGAGGCAGACCGACTGGCGCGGATATGGCTGGCTCAACGCATGGAGCAAGCGGGACTGGAGGTTTCGATCGACGCCATCGGCAATGTCTTCGGCCTGCCGCCGGGAAACGAAAAATGCATTCTGATCGGATCGCATTCCGACACCCAGCCCGAGGGCGGCTGGCTCGACGGAGCCTATGGAGTCATCGTGGGACTTGAGATCGCCCGCGCCAGTCTGGAACAGGGCGGCACTCCGGTTGCCTGCGTGTCCTTCCAAGACGAGGAGGGGCGGTTTTCGACCCTTCCGGGAAGTCGGGTCTGGACGGGCATGATGTCACTGGAGGAGGCCGACGAATACTGCGACAGTACCGGACTGCGCCTCGGCCAAGCCAGGCTGGAACGCGCCGGCATGCCGGCGCCGCGGTCGGTCTCCACGGACCGGTTCTCGGCATTCCTGGAAATCCATATCGAACAGGGACCTGTACTGGACACGACCGGTGAACGCATCGGCGTCGTGGAGAATATCGTCGGCATTCGAACGGAAAAGATGAGCTTCCTTGGAGAGCAGAATCATGCCGGCACGACGCCGATGCATTTGCGTCGTGACGCCTTTCAGGGCCTGAACCATTTCGTTTCCACAGTGAACGGGCGACTGGCCGAAGTGGCCACACCGGAGACCGTATGGACGGTCGGCCATGTCGATCTTCATCCCAACGCCAATTCGATCGTCCCTGGCCGGGCAGACTTTACGATCCAATGGCGAGACGCCGACGATGCGCGGCTCGACCGGATGACAGAGATCATCTACGCGACCGCGCGCGAGACCGCCGACAGCCTTCATCTCGGGTGGCAGCATTTCGGTTGTGATCTGATTGCGCCGACGCAGTCGAACGCGACACTGGTGGAGGCTATGGCGAAAGCTGCCGAACAACTGGCTCCGGGACTCTGGCGTCGAATGCCGTCCGGGGCCCTGCACGACGCTGCAAATGTTTCGAGCGTTCTACCCATGGCCATGCTGTTCGTGCCTTCCAAGGGCGGCATCAGTCACGATTTCGCGGAAGACACCGATAGAGACGATCTTGCATTAGGCGCGGAAGTGCTGTGCGAAGTGGTCGCGCGTTTGGGATGAGAATCGCCCCCAGGCAGCCGGCGCCCTTAAATCAACAGGCGGAAGCGTGCCGAGAGCCGAAGATCAAGGCACACGCGCCTTAGCACAGACGATGCCGATTGGAACGGAGAGGAACCGCTGTGGAAATAACGCTCATCAGGCATGCCGAGACGACACCAACACCTTGGAAGAATGGCATGGGCGTTGGGCGGAACATCGCGGTATGGCCAAGGCAAGCCGAGGGGGAATTCGACGTGTTGATTGCGACTGCCGAGATGTCCGGGACAGTCCCCTTCTCCTCCTATCCTGGCGTGGATCGCTCGCTTTTCGTCACCGCCGGAAGTCTCTTGCTCAAGTCGGCAAATCGCGAAACTGTGCTGTCCAGGGATAGTGAGCCATTGGTATTTGCAGGTGAGGAAGAGATCATCGGCACTGCGATTGGTGGCGAGACAATGCAGGATTTCAACCTTCTTTCCAAACGAGGGGTAGTTCACCACACGCTGGCGCGGTGGGAAGTTCCTGCTCTGGGTCGAGAAATTACCGCAGGCGATATCCTGCTCATTCACATTCAGGAGGGACAGGCCGAGGTCGTATGCGAAGCATTCCAAGCGCTGCTCCATACCGGCGACACGGTGATCATGAGCAAACTCAACGGCCAAACCTGCGGTATTAAATCGATCGGCCACGCAATCTGCATTGTCGGCGATATCAGGTATCTGTGACGCGCAGCGTTGACTGGCGGAACGGCTCCCGCGCCAATGCGTGTTTGTCGGCTTGCTCCTGCTGCTTGTCAGTCTACCATCCTGGAAATGATGGCAAAAATCGCCGGTGTTTATCCGTCGAGCTTGACAAGGTCCTTGAAGATTAGCTGACCCCAGATGTTCCCGCGTGCATGCACAAGCAGCCCGCCTTCCGATAGCCCGCCGAGATTGATCGGCGCGAAACCGAGGTTCTGAGCGAGGGAACCGATCTTCGCTGCGGCAGCGTCATCGTCGCTCGACAGGAACACGACTCTCCTGCCACCATGGCAGGCCGGATCCTGGGCAAGGGTAGCAGCGACCAAATGGTTGAAGCCCTTGACCAGTCTTGCACCAGAGAAAGCCTGCGCGATGAACTTGGAAGAAGGCTGTCCTCCTATTTCTTCAAGGGGCACACCGTAGGCATTGGTCATGTCAACGATCGTCTTACCCTGCCAAGCAGGCAGCGCCTTCGCAATATCCGGGTGCTGCTCGAAACGAACAGCCAAAAAGATGATGTCCGCCTTGACCGCGTCCTCCAGCTTCCTTGGAACAATCGTGGGGCCGATCGCGGCCGCATCGGCTGCAAAGCTTCTGGGGTCGCGCGTGGAGGCGACGGATACTTCGATGCCCATGCGGGCAAACGCTTTGGCCAGGGCCTTGTCGATATTGCCGAAGCCGATAATTGCATAGCTCATATCAATCTCCTTGTGTCGACCGCGCCACCGAGCATTCCAAACGATCGTTCGGAGCACCCGGTGGCGCGAAGTGCGTCAGAGTTGCGCGAGACCGCCATCGACGGCGACTTCGCTGGCGGTCATGAAGCTGCTGTCCGGCGACGCGAGAAAGGCGACTACGGCACCGATCTCCGCCGGATCGGCCATGCGCTGGAGCGGTGTCATCGCGGCAAAGACTTTCTGGCCCTCCTCGCCCAACGCTTCCTTCGCGAGTTCGGTCGCCGTCGCCCCAGGCGACAGCACGTTTACCCGGATGCCGGTGCCCTTCAGGTCCTCCGCCCAGGTTCGCGCGAGGTTGCGCACGGCCGCCTTGCTGGCACTGTAGGCGGTCATTCCCGGGGCGCCGGTCGTGCCGGCGCTTGATCCGGTCAGGATGATCGAACCACCCTGGCCCATCAGCGGAAGCGCCTGCTGGACGGTGAAGATCGTACCCTTCACATTGGTATCGAAGGTTTCGTTAATGTGCTCAGCGGTGATCTTGCCGAGCGCAAGCTGGCTTCCCGCTCCGGCATTGGCGAAGATGATGTCGAGGGTTCCGCGCTCGGCCTTCACCGCCGCATAGAGCCGATCGAGGTCGGCCTGATCGGAGACCGAGCCCTTTACCGCGCGCGCATTGGGGCCGAGGTCGGCCACAGCGGCGTCGAGCGCTGCCTGGCGGCGACCGTAGATGAAGACGAAGGCACCTTCCTCGATGAAGCGCTTTGCGGCGGCAAGGCCGATACCAGTCGCGCCACCTGTAATGACGGCTGTCTTTCCATTCAGTCTGTTCATGTCATGCATCCTTTGCGTGGTTGGGCGGATGCCGACGAGATGATGCTTTCCAGCATTCCGGCGACATCCGCATTCAGGCTGCTCCCGGACATCTGGACAGCCGATGACCTCAAGATAGACGTGCTTTGTCCGCGCGTTCAGTCCGGAAACATGCACAACGGCGGTGCGAAAACGATCCGGAACGGTTAACCGATGCAAACGATGGCGATCACGAACCGACAACCAACGCCAGGTGAAACAGCGATATGCCTTTGGTGTCGTTCCGAATTACTGTACGACGGGTGACCTAATCACTTTTGGAAGGCGCACCCTGGCGGTGCTGGTTTGCACCATGATCGACTGGGATGATGTTCGCTATTTTCTCGCCGTCGCGCGTGCCGGTTCGGTGCGGGCTGCCGCCGAGCGCCTCGGGGTGAACCACGCGACTGTTCTTCGACGCATCGCTCACCTGGAAGAGCGTCTCGGCACGCAGATGTTCGAGAAGCTGCCTTCCGGCTACCGGGTAACGGTTGCCGGGGAGGAAGTGCGTGAACTCGCCGAGCAAATGGAGGCGTCCTCACATCAGCTTGAAACGCGTGTTTTAGGGCGCGATCAGAGCGTACGCGGGCTTCTGCGGGTGACACTGCCCTCGCCTCTCGCAGGATATCTGCTCATGCCGGACTTCGCCGAGTTCGCCCTTCTGCATCCCGATATCGAAATGGACGTTTCGTCGTCGGGCGCGTTGGCGAACCTGACCAACCGGGAGGCCGACGTCGCGATCCGCGTCGTCTACGACCGCAAAACCCTGCCCCTCAATCTTCATGGACTGAAGGGAGCGGAAGTGTTCGGAGGCTTCTACATATCTGCCGACCGACTGGCCGCGTGGCAAACGGGCGGGCCGGAACCCAGGTGGATCGCCATAAGCGGCCATGGCGTACCTGCCTGGACCAGTGAGGGAGAGTCTCGGGTAACGGGCACTCCGTTCAGGACCACGGACTTCGAGGCGCAGGTCGCGGCGGTGCGGCAAGGGATCGGCATCACGACGTTGCCGTGTTTCGTGGGAGATGCCGATCCCCTCCTGGTAAGGGTGCCGGACACAAATCTACACCTGTACGGAGCGGTCTGGCTTCTCACCCAGGGGGAGGCACGCAAGACCAAGCGCGTGCGGCTCTTCACGGAATTCGTATCCCGCAGGCTTACCGCGTACGCGCCGCGTCTCGCGGGACTGTCCATAGAGCGCGAGTAGTACCCATCCGTTGCCGCCAACGCGCAAGTCGGTCATGCACGTTGAAGCGAGCCAGGCATAGTCACTCCTCTTCTTATCGGCCGCCGCCGTAAGGTCTCATCCTGTGTGAAGTGACCATGGGGACGTGTCGGCGGCTCAGCCGAGGTCAATGTTCATGGCGAAGTCCCAGGTGCCGGCACCGTTCCTGGCCAGGCCGATCATCATCAGGCCGAGTGCTTCGAGCGTCTGGGCCATCTGCAGGCCGCCGACATCGAATGGACGCAGGCCCAGGCTCTCGAGAAAAGTCGACACACGCGCTTTGACCTGCGGATCGTCGGCAGCAAAGAAAGCATCGAGACGGCCCCCCTTCGCCAGGACGTGACCGAAGATCGTGTTGAATGCCTTCACGAGATGTGCATCGGCGGGCAGACCTTTGGCAATCTCTTCTGCGCCCGAACTGCCATGTGGTGTCACGAGGCCCGACAGATCGGCATTGACGGGGTTAGCGACGTCAATGATCACCTTGCCAGCGAGCGTTTCTCCGAAATCGGACACCACAGCCGCAGCACCGCTATATGGTACGGCTAGGATTACGATGTGGCCCGAAGGCGCGGCTCCGTATGCCCCTGTGGTCGCTCCGGTTGCCAGCCGTTCGGCAAGCGCCTTTGCTTTGGCCGGGTCACGGCTGATGACTTCTACATTATGTCCTGCCTTGGCAACACGGTCGCCGATCGCGGCGGCCATGGTTCCCGAGCCGATGATGCTGATCGTGCTCATGTCTAGTCTCCTGAAAGAGTTGAATTTGTCGGTGATTTCTAAACGGGTCAGACAGCCGGGACGTAATGGCCGTTATCGAAGTCTTCGAGCAGGCCGGGCTGTGCGGGTTCCCATCCCAAAGCCTGGCGCGTGATGGCGTTCGACGCGGGGACGTCCAGGGTGACCAGATTCGCGAGGAACCCGAAGTATCCTGGCAACATTAACACATCCGCGGGAATGCTCACCGCGGGCAAGCCCAGACGGCTGCCGATAGCCTCTGCGATCTTGCGGAAGCGGATGCCCTCACTCTCGATTCCGTGCCAGGCTTTTCCAGCTTCGCCCTTCTCAAGGGCCAGACGGAACAGGGAAGCAAGGTCTTGAGCATGCACGGCCGGCCAACGATTGTTGCCGTCGCCGGGATAGCCGATGACGCCCTTTTCCTTGGCAAGCCCGATCAGCAGCGGGATAAAGCCTGCATTGTCTGTCGTGCTGTGCATGACCGGTGGAATCCGCACGACCGAAGACCGCACTCCCCGCTCCGCCAGGCCGATCACGGTCGTTTCTACAATATTGCGAGCCCGTAGGGTGCCTTTATAAACGTCGCCTCCCGGAAGAGCAGGGTCCTCCTCAGTGGCCGGCCTACCAAGGCCGTCCCAACCGGGCGAGCCGATGCTTCCCGAGACGACCAGCGGCTTTCCTGTGCCCTCCAGAGCCTCACCGTATGCGAGCATGATCGAGACCTCCGCGGCGGCTACGGCGTCGAGCCCGCCGGAAGGCAGCAGGTCTTGTCTGTGGGCTACGTGGATAACGCCATCGGCCTCCGCGGCCGCCGCCTTAAGGCCGTCGAGGTCGGAAATATCACCGCGACGAACCTTTGCACCGAGCGCGGATATCGATGAAGCGGCTGCGTCCGATCGGGCCAGTCCGGTGACTTCGTGTCCGGCCGCGATGAGGTCGGAGATAATATACGGACCGGAATGGCCGGTCCCACCTGTGACGAAAACGTGCATGATACTGTTCCTTGTGAGTGATGGGGATTTGAGAAATTACGTTGTCGGTGGGCTCAACCAGGAAGGCTGACGCCGATTGCGAAGTTGCCGTGTTTGAGGGAATGGGCCATGAGGCCCAGCCACAACATGCAGGCATGCTCCAGCGTCCTGGCCATGATCAGCGGACCGGTATCCATCGCGCGCAGTCCGAGGCTCTCAATGAACGCCGAACGCGTGCCTTCGCTTGCGCGTCGTCTCCGGCAATAAACACGTCCAGGGGATGGCCCTGGACTGGACCGGACGCCAAGACGCGGGCGTTCTGGGTGTTGAAGGCCTTGACGACTATCGTATTCGCGGGGGCAACCTTGGCGATCTCCTTTGCTCCGAAACTGTCCGGAGGGGTCAGAAAACCCGAAAGGTCGGATTTGATGGGGTTGGTGATGTCGACAAGTATCTTGCCCGCCAGCTTTTCGCCGTACTGCCTCACAACATCGAGAGCGGCTGAGTAAGGAACGGCCAGGATGACGATGTCCCCGGATGGGGCCTCGCCGAACCCTCCCGCCGTCGCATCAGCTCCGATTTCAAGAGCAAGCGCCCCCGCCTTGGCGGCATCACGACTGGTCACTTCGACAGCGTGTCCAGCCTTGGCGGCTAAGCCGCCGATAGACGCTGCCATCCCGCCGGAGCCGATTATACTGATTGTACCCATGTTCCTGCTCCTTGCCTTTTTCGAGGATTTTCTTCGCGTCGTGGGTAGCGCCCGGTTGCCAATAACGGGGAGGCATTGTATCTAACGGATCAGCGATCCATTTATATGGATCAGTGCTCCACATATACGGTTCACTGATCCATTTATCAAGGCAAAACTATGCGAGCAGACGCGAAAAAAAATTACGGCCGCATTCTGGAGGTCGCGCGCACGGTGATCGCCGAGCATGGATCCGACGCCTCGATGCGCGATATTGCCCGTCGGGCCGACGTTGGATTAGCCACTCTGCTTCGTCATTTCCCGACACGAGAGGCGATGTTCGAAGCCTTGCTGTGCACGAACCTGGATGCGCTGACCCAGAAAGCCGTCGCGCTGGAATCGTCGAATCCGCCTGACGTAGCGCTCAGGTCATGGATTCGGGAATGGGTGGAGTTCGCCCGGAGCTATAGGGGTGTCGTGACCATGATGGCAGCGGCCCACACGAACCCGGCCTCAGCGCTTTACGCATCGTGCGCGGCGGTGCACTCGACGAGCGCGCGACTGTTGTCGAATGCCCAGGCAGAGGGCACGGCACGCCCCGACATGAACGGAGACGACCTTTTCGCGCTGATGACGGCTCTCGGCTGGGCGGTCGACCAGCCATCGTTCGCGCCGAGGGCGGATCATCTCGTTCACCTCATCACGAGCACCGTCCTTTTAGGTCGCGTCGGCTGAACCAAGGACCCGGGCCAGTCAGGTGAATTATGAACTCTTGCGCGGCGTGCAATTACAGGAGAGCCGCATCACCGGAGATAAGCCGTGCGCCCCTTCAAGATCGAAATTCCCGAAGAGCAAATCGACGACCTCAAGCGCCGGCTCCGGTATTCCAGGCTTCCGGGGGCGATTTTTCAGATCGATTCTCAGGACGGTATAAGCTTGCCGTTCATGCGCACGCTGATGGACTATTGGCGTGAGGAATTTGATTGGCGCGCGCAGGAAGCGCGTCTCAATCAGTTGCCCCATTTCAAGGCCGACATCCGGGGCTATTCCGTTCACTTCCTTCACAAAATTGGCCTCGGCCCTGCCCCGGTTCCGCTTGTTCTGACACATGGCTGGCCAGGTTCGTTCCTCGAGTTCGAGACGCTCATTCAACACCTGACCGACCCGGCGAGCCATGGCGGCGATCCTAGCGACGCATTTGACGTGGTGGTTCCTTCGCTGCCCGGATTCGGGTTTTCGTCGGCGCCGGAAGGTCCCGGAACCAACAGCCGCCGCATCGCTGAACTTTGGCACGATCTCATGCAGATGCTTGGTTACGAACGATACTTTGCACAGGGCGGTGACATTGGCTCGGGCGTCTCGACATGGCTTGGCGTGCTGTATCCTCGAAATGTCGCCGGTGTTCACCTGAACTACGTGTCGGCCGGGTTCCGCCCGCCACTTGACCAGCGAACACCAGCCTTGAACTCGCAGGAGACTGAATTTCACGAGCGGGCCGCCGCATTCGCCGCTGAAGAGGGTGGATACTCGCTCCTTCAGGCAACGAAACCCCAGACGCTGTCCTACGCACTTACGGATAGCCCGACCGGATTGGCTGCCTGGATTTTGGAGAAATTCGAAAGCTGGACAGACAACGACGGAACCTAGAAGACCTGATTTCGCTTGATCGGTTGCTGACGAACATCTGCCTCTACTGGTTCGGCAACAGCATCGACGCATCTTTGCGCCTCTACAAGGAGAACCGGAAATCGCCTCTCGCACTGGAAGGTCTAGTCCCATGCGACGTACCCTTCGCGATCGCGCATTTTCCAAAGGAACTGCCCATTCCTCCCCGATCCTGGATCGAACGCGCCCTTAAGGTGGAACGCTGGACGGAAATGCCGCGGGGCGGGCATTTTGCCGCCCTGGAGCAACCGCAGGCGCTCGCCGAAGATATAAGAGCGTCGTTCCGGCCTTGGCGTAATCGCGCCACGAACTGGAACAGGTCATAAAGAGCGGTTTTCGGAGCATGCGGCTTGGTCCACCGCCTGAGGGGGTTTGGGCGGTCGGCAGGGATTACTCTTGCTGCTCTAACTGGTCCGGCAATGCTTGCCGCCGATGCAGGCCGCTGCTACCGCGACGTCGAGCTTTGGACCGTCCACGCAAGCACGCCTATCACCGACATGGAACTGGCGTTGCGCGCAGCGCTCAGCTAAGAGATGGTCAAGCAAATCCGCTACCGGACGCGCGAAGGCATGAAGACGGCGGTACGCAAGGGTAAGGCAACAATGTGCCTGTCTTACGGCTACAAGCTCTCCCAGCAGCGCGATGCCAATGGTGACCGCATCAAGGGGCTACGGGACATTTGACCCGATCAAATCAGAGATTATGCGCTGAATCTTCAAGGAGTATGCCGATGGCTTATCACCGGCTGACATTGCACAGAAACTGAACGACCAGGGCGTCCCAGGGGCACGCACCAAGTACTGGCGCGACACCACCATCCGGGACAGTGTCACTGACGGGACCGGCATCTTGAACAATGTTCTCTATGTTGGCAAGATGATCTGGAACAAGCAGAACTACCGCAAAAACCCGGCAACCGAACGGCGCACTCACTCACCAATGACAAGGAACTGGGTTTTTCATGACCGTCCTGATCTCAGGATCGTTTCGGATGAGCTGTGGGCCAAGGTGAAGAAGCTCCAGGTCGAGACGCGTGAAGACTAGGACGCATCTTCGACCAACCGTCTCAATGGCATGCACCGTCCGGAATATCTCCTGAGCCGGATCCTGCAATGTGCCGAATCCGGCGGGCCTTATGCGATCAGCGGAAAGGACCGCTATAGCTGCACCAACCGCAAGAAGCGTCTGCCGATCGATGAGCTTGGCGGCGAATGCTGCAGCAACAGCAAGACGATTACGCGCCAGGAACTCGAAGAGTGCGTCCTCAACTGCATTCCGGTCGCCTTCTACTCCATCGACATCTTCGACCGTATTTCGCAGAAGATGATTACCCATGAGGTGACAAGCTAAAGAGCGTCCCCTCCCGCAAGGATCAGGTGGCGGCAGAACTCGCAAAAATCAAGGCAACCCAGACCAGCCTGATGCAGCAAATCCAGGAGCGGCATTCGGAAGGCCGGCCGCGCCTTGCGATCCTGGACGACCAGCTCGATGAACTGGAAGCCACGCGTGAGAAACTGGTCTTGGAACTCGCCGG
>NZ_LMFA01000016.1 GCF_001426565.1 Rhizobium sp. Root482
GCAGTTCTACTTCCGCACCACCGACGTGACCGGCATCGTGTCGCTTCCGGAAGGCACGGAAATGGTCATGCCCGGCGACAACGTCACCGTTGCCGTCGAACTGATCGTGCCGATCGCCATGGAAGAAAAGCTGCGCTTCGCCATCCGCGAAGGCGGCCGTACCGTCGGCGCCGGCATCGTTGCATCGATTGTTGAATAACAATCGATAAGACGGTGGCGAAAGCTGCCGACGGCGACAGGAATGTGCAAATGGCGCGCAAGCGCGATTTGCACGCGGCGCCGGCATCGTTGCATCCATCGTCGAGTAATCGACGCTAAGGAAACGGTGTTTCATCGCGCCGTTTCCTCGAGTGATTTGGCAAAGCCCCGTTGGCAACAGCGGGGCTTTTGCTATGTAGGGCGCCGGACATTGTCGGGACTGGCATCGATGCGCCGCCGGCCAGTGTCGCAAAACTTGGCAGCGCGCGATGCAGCTTGGACTGAGTGGACGCCCCGGTGAAAATAAATGGTCCGTGCAGGGGGCACGTCTTGACCTTTGACGGATTGAATTATGTAAAAGCGGAAAGAAGATGCACTGAAACGGGTTTTATCGGGGACGCTGCAATCCAGTGATTGGTAAGTCGTCAAAAAACATCGACAGAAGATATTCAGGAGGAAATATGGCAGATAATGCGCGGGTTTTCATCGGGTTCGATAGCAAGGAAGTTATTGCCTATCACGTTTTTTGCCAAAGTATTCTGGAGAACAGTTCGATCCCGGTCGAGTTCCTGCCGATATCGCTTTCCCATCTTGGCGGCATCTTCACCCGCGAACGCAACCAGCTTCAATCGACGGAGTTTTCGTTTTCGCGCTTCCTCGTGCCCTATCTCAGCGGCTACGAGGGCTGGAGCCTTTTCGCCGATTGCGACATGCTCATGCGCACCGACATCGCCAAACTCTGGGATTTGCGGGATGACCGCTATGCGGCGATGTGCGTCAAGCACGACTATACGCCAAAGGTCGAGACCAAGTTTCTCGGACAGACGCAGACGAAATACGAGAAGAAGAACTGGTCCAGCGTCATTCTCTTCAACAATGCCAAATGCCGGGCGCTGACGCCCGATTTCGTCAATACGGCGACGGGCCTGCAACTGCATCAGTTCAAATGGCTGGAAAAGGACGATCTGATCGGCGGGTTGCCGCAGACCTGGAACTGGCTTGTGAACGAATATGATCACAATCCGGACGCCGATCTGGTCCACTTCACCGATGGCGGGCCTTATTTCGAGGAATACAAGGACTGCGACTACGCCGGCGAATGGTTTGCCGCGCGCGACCGCGTTCTCTATGTGGCGCAGCGCTGATTGCTGGTGTCAGTGCCCGAAGGTTTTGAAGCGCTTGAAAAAGCCGCGGATGCGGCGCTCGAGCTTGGTTCTCGACCAGAGCTTCGCAACCTGTCGCTCCATGCCGGTATAACGGTTGGCAAGAACATTGGTCGCGACCAGGGCGATCGCAGCTTCCCCGAATTCGGGGAAGTGTGCCTGGATACGAGAAAATGACCCGGCAGCAGTGTCGGATCCGTCACCGAAACGGCTGATGCGGCCCTTCTTGACGAAGAGCTGCAGCATGATCTGCTCGAAGGTCCAGTCATGTTCCATGTACATGTTGAATTGCAGACCAGCGACACCGGTGAAGCCGCACAATATGATATTCGCGTGGGGAATTTTCTCGGCCAGCCAAATCGCAATGGCAAAGCCCGTGGTCGGCTTGCGGCCCTGGGGATAGAGCGCTCCAAAATCGTAGTCGAAATCGAGGGTATAACGGACCAGCGGGCTCTGGCGCGGTGAAGCCATGGCGGGCGCGCCGTCCTCCATACCGCGACCGGCAAGGACGCCGATCTCCGCTTTCAACCCGTTCGCAAGCAGGCTGTGCGCTCTGTCGAAATGTTTCTGAGACTTCAAGAACTTGGAGCCGTCGCCCACCAGGCGGTGGCAAAGTACGGCGTCTCCTATAAATGGTCGGTGCAGCACCTTGGCGCAGCCGGTGAAAAAAACGTACAGGGTCTTTTCAGGCAGGCCTGCCTGGATGGCCTCGATATCAACCGCCTCACTGTTGGCAATCAGCGCGACCTTGTCGTAGCCGGACAGGAACGCTTCAAATTCTTCGGCTTGCATAGACATGTTTAGTGCTGTCCCAGGGATGTTGGAGTGATGACGGCATTAAACGATGTCCGCCCGTACGTCATCCCGCCTTCGAAAGATCGTAACCGATTGGATCGGGCGCTGGAAGCCGTGTTTGTCGGGCGAGGAGAGGGGCCTCTCCCAATCTTTTCATTTTTCCACGGAAAGACGCTTGTCATCCTCGGTCAAACTGAATAATAAGCCGCAGACCTGATGCGACGCCATGTGCCTTGGCATGTGGAACGCCGGTCTAGGGGTATAGCTCAGTTGGTAGAGCGGCGGTCTCCAAAACCGCAGGCCACAGGTTCGAGCCCTGTTGCCCCTGCCATTCGATCCGTCACGTCGAACGAAACATCGTGGCGAAGCAGGACGAGGGAGAGGGCTTGCCTTCTCCGGCTAATTTGGCAAAAAGACCGTTGACCTCTTGTGATTTATAGATTCGGTCTTTATGTAGGGTTCAAACAGACACGCGGCGCGTGGGGCTGATCGTCAGCTTTACGGGCCGTTAAGGCGTGAGCATTCAATGGCATCCAAAACAAATCCATTTACGTTTCTGCAGCAGGTGCGCTCCGAGACGGCGAAAGTGACATGGCCTTCACGGCGCGAGACGATGATCTCGACGCTGATGGTCTTCGTCATGGTCTTCCTGGCGGCTGTCTTCTTCTTTGCTGCGGATCAACTGATGGGCTGGCTGATTGGCCTCGTCCTGAATGTTGGCGTTTGAACGGGTAGGGATGAATATGGCAGCGCGTTGGTACATCGTTCACGCCTACTCGAACTTCGAGAAGAAGGTCGCTGAATCGATTGAGGAAAAAGCCAAGCAGAAGGGTCTCGACCATCTGTTTGAAAAGATTCTTGTTCCCACGGAAAAAGTCGTCGAGGTTCGCCGCGGCCGCAAGGTGGATGCCGAGCGCAAGTTCTTTCCGGGCTATGTGCTTGTGCGCGCCAACCTGACGGATGAGGCCTATCACCTCATCAAGAACACGCCGAAGGTGACCGGCTTCCTCGGTTCCGACAACAAGCCGGTGCCGATTCCGGATTTCGAAGCCGACCGTATTCTCGGTCAGGTCCAGGATGGTGTGGATCGTCCGAAGCCTTCGATCTCGTTCGAGATCGGCGAGCAGGTGCGCGTCTCCGATGGGCCGTTTGCCTCGTTCAACGGCACGGTTCAGGACGTCGATGAGGAGCGTTCGCGTCTCAAGGTCGAGGTTTCGATCTTCGGCCGCGCGACGCCGGTCGATCTCGAATATTCTCAGGTCGAGAAAGTCTAAGTTTAGAAAGCTGCTGCGCCGGATCCAGGGATCGGGTCGCGCGGCTTTCATTCGATTTTGCCGGGGCGCATGTTTCCGGCAAGGGCGGGGTAACCCGCACCGCGTGGAAGGAAGCCGCTCTTAGCCGGAGCGAATGTCCGTACCACGCAACCGCAGCCGCCATCTCTCAAGAGGTGGCATGAAGGGCCGGGAGACCGGCCGTAAAATTCCCGGTTCCTGTTCGTCGTCTGGCGAATGTTGATGCCGGGGAAACCGTAAAGGCAGAGAGAAATGGCTAAGAAAGTTGCAGGCCAGCTCAAGCTTCAGGTCAAGGCAGGATCGGCAAACCCGTCCCCGCCGATCGGCCCGGCGCTTGGTCAGCGTGGCATTAACATCATGGAATTCTGCAAGTCGTTCAACGCAGCGACTCAGGAAATGGAAAAGGGCATGCCGATCCCGGTCGTCATCACCTATTACCAGGACAAGTCCTTCACCTTCATCATGAAGCAGCCGCCGGTGACCTACTTCCTGAAGAAGGAAGCGAAGCTCACCTCGGGTTCGAAGACCCCGGGCAAGGGCGCGGCGGCAGGCAAGCTCACCAAGGCTCAGATCAAGTCGATCGCTGAAGCCAAGATGAAGGACCTGAATGCGGCTGATATCGAAGGCGCAATGACCATGGTCGAGGGCTCCGCCCGCGCCATGGGTCTGGAAGTGGTGGGCTAAGATCATGGCAAAGCTTGCAAAACGCGTAAAGAAGACCCGCGAGGGCATCGATCCGACAAAGCTCGTTGCGCTGTCGGAGGCCATTTCCCTCGTCAAGGAACGGGCGATCGCCAAGTTCGACGAGACCATCGAAGTGGCGATGAACCTCGGCGTCGATCCGCGCCATGCCGACCAGATGGTCCGTGGTGTCGTCAACCTGCCGAACGGCACCGGCCGCGACGTTCGCGTTGCCGTGTTCGCTCGTGGCGCCAAGGCTGACGAAGCCAAGGCTGCCGGTGCGGACATCGTCGGCGCTGAAGATCTCGTCGAGATCGTTCAGGGCGGCAAGATCGATTTCGATCGTTGCATCGCAACCCCGGACATGATGCCGCTCGTCGGCCGTCTCGGCAAGGTTCTCGGCCCGCGCGGCATGATGCCGAACCCGAAGGTCGGAACCGTTACCATGGACGTCGCCGGTGCCGTCAAGGCATCGAAGGGCGGCGCTGTAGAGTTCCGCGTCGAGAAGGCTGGCATCGTCCATGCCGGCATCGGCAAGGCCTCCTTCGCCGCTGCTGCTCTTGAAGAAAACATCCGCGCCTTCGCTGATGCCGTCATCAAGGCAAAGCCGGCTGGCGCCAAGGGCAACTACGTCAAGCGCGTGGCGATTTCCTCGACCATGGGTCCGGGCGTCAAGATCGACCCGTCGACGGTCAGCGTCGCCTGATCAGGTTTATCCGGGCCTTTGGTCCGGTCACAGATTTCCGGCCTTTCGGGGCCGGAAATTCCGGGATCAAACCCGGAACTCCTGTCCGAGATTGCAGGTGGTTATCCCTTAATCACTTAAGCCTGCATGAGATGGGTGAGTCCCGAATTTCATTTGACGCGCGCAAGCGTGGAAATTCGGTTCGAACCTCGGCTTGCCTTGTGCCGGACCCGTTCTACGGGAACGCGCAGGGGACAGGATCCTCGAGCGTTGCTTGGGATCGCTTCTGATCCCAAGTGGCAAAGGCAAACCGACGGGGCTGCGTCTTGTAGTCCTGTCAACTGGAGATAGGCAGTGGAAAGAGCGGAAAAACGCGAATTCGTCACGGAGCTGAACGAGTCCTTCAAGGGCGCCGGTTCGGTTGTCGTGGCCCACTATGCCGGTGTCACGGTCGCACAGATGAACGACTTCCGTTCCAAGATGCGCGCTGCTGGCGGCACCGTCAAAGTCGCGAAGAACCGCCTGGCCAAGATCGCCCTTCAGGGTACGGAAGCCGAAGGGATGACCAATCTCTTCAAGGGACAGACGCTGGTAGCATTCAGCGCCGATCCCATCACGGCTCCCAAGGTCGTCATGGATTTCGCCAAGACCAACGACAAGATCGTTGTTCTGGGCGGCGCCATGGGCGCAACCACGCTCACCGCGGATGCAGTCAAGTCGCTTGCGACCCTGCCGTCGCTGGACGAGCTGCGTGCAAAGCTGCTGGGTATGATTCAGACCCCGGCAACGCGCATCGCATCGGTTGTTGCGGCACCGGCAAGCCAGCTTGCCCGCGTGTTCGCGGCCTACGCCAAGAAGGACGAAGCCGCATAAGGCGGTTTTTCGTTGTTTATATCTAACCAAGTTCGAACCGAACAAAAGGAACTAAAACATGGCTGATCTCGCAAAGATCGTAGACGACCTGTCCTCGCTGACCGTTCTGGAAGCTGCAGAACTGTCGAAGCTTCTTGAAGAAAAGTGGGGCGTTTCGGCTGCTGCTCCGGTGGCTGCTGCCGCCGCTGGCGGCGCTGCTGCTGCTCCGGCTGAAGAAGAAAAGACGGAATTCGACGTCATCCTCGCTGATGCCGGCGCAAACAAGATCAACGTCATCAAGGAAGTTCGCGCTATCACGGGCCTCGGCCTGAAGGAAGCCAAGGACCTCGTTGAAGCTGCTCCGAAGGCCGTCAAGGAAGGCGTGTCCAAGGCTGAAGCCGCTGATCTCAAGAAGAAGCTGGAAGACGCTGGCGCCAAGGTCGACGTCAAGTAATCCTGCTTGCATTCAAGGAGGGGTGGCTAGCAATGGCCGCCTCTCTTTAACCGCTTTCTGAACGTATTACCCAAAAGCCTATTGAAAACGGCTTTTGGGTAATGGGTTCTCAAGAGGATGGTCTCGAACCAAGGGCGCCACAGCAATCCGTGCTAAGCGTTTTTGGGGGATGGACGAGATTGAGCGATCCATGATTGACGGAGCCGACTGGCCAGCGGTCACCGTCTGTTGCAGGCCCGGGTGCAATTTTTGA
Source organism: Rhizobium sp. Root482 (assembly GCF_001426565.1). Lineage (GTDB taxonomy): Bacteria > Pseudomonadota > Alphaproteobacteria > Rhizobiales > Rhizobiaceae > Pararhizobium. The sequence continues at coordinate 6,374 of NZ_LMFA01000016.1, forward strand.
AGGAGCGACGATGGCTCAGACCCTTTCGTTTAACGGTCGCAGGCGCGTACGCAAGTTTTTTGGTAAAATTCCAGAAGTCGCGGAGATGCCGAACCTCATCGAGGTTCAGAAGGCGTCCTACGACCAGTTCCTCATGGTCGACGAGCCGCAGGGCGGCCGTCCGGATGAGGGGCTTCAGTCCGTTTTCAAGTCCGTTTTCCCGATCACGGATTTCTCCGGCGCTTCGATGCTCGAATTCGTTTCCTACGAATTCGAACAGCCGAAGTTCGACGTCGAGGAATGCCGCCAGCGCGACCTGACCTATGCGGCACCGCTCAAGGTGACGCTGCGCCTCATCGTGTTCGATATCGACGAGGATACGGGCGCGAAGTCCATCAAGGACATCAAGGAACAGAACGTCTACATGGGCGACATGCCGCTCATGACCAATAACGGCACGTTCATCGTCAACGGCACCGAGCGCGTCATCGTCTCGCAGATGCACCGTTCGCCGGGCGTGTTCTTCGACCACGACAAGGGCAAGAGCCATTCCTCCGGCAAGCTTCTGTTTGCTGCGCGCGTCATTCCCTATCGCGGTTCCTGGCTCGACATCGAATTCGATGCTAAGGACGTGGTCCATGCGCGTATCGACCGCCGCCGCAAGATCCCCGTGACCTCGCTCCTGATGGCGCTCGGCATGGACGGCGAGGAAATCCTCGACACCTTCTACACGAAGTCGCTCTACCAGCGCGACGGCGAGGGCTGGCGTATTCCCTTCCAGCCGGACGTGCTGAAGGGCCAGAAGGCGCTTTCCGACCTGATCGACGCCGACACCGGCGAAGTCGTGGTCGAATCCGGCAAGAAGCTGACGCCGCGCCTGTTGAAGACGCTGACGGAAAAGGGCCTGAAGGCCATCAAGGCGACCGACGACGAACTCTACGGCAACTTCCTTGCCGAAGATCTGGTCAATCCGTCCACGGGTGAAATCTTCCTGGAAGCCGGCGACGAGATCGACGAGAAGACGCTTGCCGTCATCCTCGGGTCCGGTTTCGACGAAATCCCGGTTCTCGACATCGACCATATCAATGTCGGTGCCTATATCCGCAACACGCTTGCCGTGGACAAGAACGAGAACCGCCAGGACGCGCTGTTCGACATCTACCGCGTCATGCGCCCGGGCGAGCCGCCGACCATGGATTCGGCCGAAGCCATGTTCAACACGCTGTTCTTCGATGCGGAGCGTTACGACCTCTCCGCCGTTGGCCGCGTCAAGATGAACATGCGCCTTGATCTCGATGCCGCCGATACGGTCCGCATCCTGCGTAAGGAAGACATCCTGGCCGTGGTCAAGATGCTGGTCGACCTGCGCGACGGCAAGGGCGAAATCGACGACATCGACAATCTCGGCAACCGCCGTGTGCGCTCGGTCGGCGAACTGATGGAAAATCAGTACCGCCTCGGCCTTCTGCGCATGGAACGTGCGATCAAGGAACGCATGTCGTCGATCGAGATCGACACCGTCATGCCGCAAGACCTGATCAACGCCAAGCCGGCGGCTGCCGCCGTTCGCGAGTTCTTCGGTTCCTCGCAGCTGTCGCAGTTCATGGACCAGGTCAATCCGCTGTCGGAAATCACCCACAAGCGCCGTCTTTCGGCCCTTGGACCGGGCGGTCTGACGCGCGAGCGCGCGGGCTTCGAAGTCCGTGACGTTCACCCGACCCATTATGGCCGTATCTGCCCGATCGAAACGCCGGAAGGCCCGAATATCGGTCTGATCAACTCGCTGGCAACCTTCGCCCGCGTCAACAAGTATGGCTTCATCGAAAGCCCGTACCGCAAGATCGTCGATGGCAAGGTGACCAAGGACGTCGTCTATCTGTCGGCCATGGAAGAAGCCAAGTATCACGTGGCGCAGGCCAACTCCGAACTCAACGCGGACCAGTCGTTCGTGGAAGAATTCGTCGTTTGCCGTCATGCCGGTGACGTCATGCTCGCCCCGCGCGATATCGTCAACCTGATGGACGTTTCGCCCAAGCAGCTCGTCTCGGTCGCCGCGGCGCTCATCCCGTTCCTTGAGAACGACGACGCCAACCGCGCGCTGATGGGCTCCAACATGCAGCGTCAGGCCGTGCCTCTGCTGCGTGCCGAAGCGCCCTTCGTCGGTACCGGCATGGAGCCGGTCGTCGCTCGCGATTCCGGTGCTGCCATCGGTGCTCGTCGCGCCGGCGTGGTCGACCAGGTCGATGCGACGCGTATCGTTATCCGCGCCACAGAAGACCTCGAAGCCGGCAAGTCCGGCGTCGATATCTACCGCCTGCAGAAGTTCCAGCGCTCCAACCAGAACACCTGCGTCAACCAGCGTCCGCTGGTGACCGTCGGTGACATTCTGAACAAGGGTGACATCATCGCCGACGGTCCCTCGACCGATCTCGGCGACCTGGCGCTCGGCCGCAACGCGCTCGTCGCGTTCATGCCCTGGAACGGCTACAACTACGAAGACTCGATCCTGCTCTCCGAGCGCATCGTGTCCGACGACGTGTTCACCTCCATCCACATCGAGGAATTCGAAGTGATGGCGCGCGACACCAAGCTTGGGCCTGAGGAAATCACCCGCGACATTCCGAATGTTTCGGAAGAAGCGCTGAAGAACCTCGACGAAGCCGGTATCGTCTATATCGGCGCGGAAGTTGCGCCTGGCGACATCCTGGTCGGCAAGATTACCCCGAAGGGCGAAAGCCCGATGACGCCGGAAGAAAAGCTTCTGCGCGCCATCTTCGGTGAAAAGGCTTCCGACGTCCGCGATACGTCCATGCGCATGCCTCCGGGCACCTTCGGCACCATCGTCGAAGTTCGCGTCTTCAACCGCCACGGCGTTGAAAAAGACGAACGCGCAATGGCGATCGAACGGGAAGAGATCGAACGTCTCGCAAAGGACCGCGACGACGAACAGGCGATCCTTGATCGTAACGTCTACTCGCGCCTTCTCGACATGCTGCGTGGTCACGTTGCTGTTGCCGGCCCGAAGGGCTTCAAGAAGGGCACCGAGCTTTCGAACGCCGTCATCTCCGAATATCCCCGCTCGCAGTGGTGGATGTTCGCCGTCGAGGACGAGAAGGCTCAGGGCGAAGTCGAGGCACTCCGCGGCCAGTACGACGAATCCAAGTCGCTGCTCGAGCATCGCTTCATGGACAAGGTCGAAAAGGTCCAGCGCGGCGATGAAATGCCTCCGGGCGTCATGAAGATGGTCAAGGTCTTCGTCGCCGTGAAGCGCAAGATCCAGCCGGGCGACAAGATGGCCGGCCGTCACGGCAACAAGGGTGTGGTTTCCCGCATCGTGCCGGTCGAGGACATGCCGTTCCTCGAAGACGGCACCCATGTCGACGTGGTTCTGAACCCGCTCGGCGTGCCTTCGCGCATGAATGTCGGTCAGATCCTCGAAACCCATCTGGGTTGGGCCTGCGCCGGCATGGGCAAGAAGATCGGTGCCATGCTCGATGCCTATAAGGCGGGCGAGGACATCCAGCCGCTGCGCGATACCATCGACAGCGTCATCGGCTCCGGTCCGAAGGGCGAGCCGATCAAGGACTATGACGACGACTCGATCGTTCGTCTGGCCGAGCAGACCCGCCGCGGCGTGTCGATCGCGACGCCGGTCTTCGACGGCGCGGTGGAAGCCGACGTCAACGAGATGCTGGAACAGGCGGGCCTCAAGGTCACCGGCCAGTCGACGCTGTATGATGGCCGCACCGGCGACCAGTTCGACCGTCAGGTGACGGTCGGCTACATCTACATGCTGAAGCTGAACCACCTTGTCGACGACAAGATCCATGCCCGTTCGATCGGTCCTTACTCGCTCGTGACCCAGCAGCCGCTGGGCGGCAAGGCGCAGTTCGGCGGTCAGCGCTTCGGGGAAATGGAAGTCTGGGCGCTGGAAGCCTATGGCGCCGCCTACACCCTGCAGGAAATGCTGACGGTGAAGTCCGACGACGTGGCCGGCCGTACCAAGGTCTACGAAGCGATCGTCCGCGGCGACGACACCTTCGAGGCCGGTATTCCGGAGAGCTTCAACGTTCTCGTCAAGGAAATGCGTTCGCTGGGTCTCTCGGTCGAGCTGGAAAATTCCAAGCTCGATGAACTCAACGCGGCAAACGAGCAACTGCCGGACGCGGCCGAATAAAAACATCAAGGTGCGTGCCGCTCAGGCGGCGCGCACCGTTTCCACCGAGCCCGCATGGCGAGATCGGTAGGAAATGCGGCCGCATTTCATGCGGTTTTATCCGTTTCGTGCAGAAGCCGGCGCCCGGGATTTGCCGCGCTCTCTGCCAAGCTCAGGGCGATAGCCCATAAAGGAGATAGGCATGAACCAAGAGGTCATGAACCTTTTCAATCCGCAGGTGCCTGCGCAGACCTTCGATTCCATCCGGATTTCGATTGCGTCGCCGGAGAAGATTCTCTCCTGGTCCTACGGTGAGATCAAAAAGCCGGAAACCATCAACTACCGTACGTTCAAGCCGGAACGCGACGGCCTTTTCTGCGCGCGTATCTTCGGGCCCATCAAGGACTATGAGTGCCTGTGCGGCAAGTACAAGCGCATGAAGTACAAGGGCATCATCTGCGAAAAGTGCGGCGTCGAAGTGACGTTGTCGCGCGTTCGCCGCGAGCGCATGGGTCATATCGAGCTTGCAGCGCCGGTCGCCCATATCTGGTTCCTGAAGTCCCTGCCGAGCCGCATCGCCACGCTGCTCGACATGACGCTGAAGGATATCGAACGCGTCCTCTATTTCGAGAACTACATCGTCACCGAGCCGGGCCTGACGTCCCTGAAGGAAAATCAGCTCCTCTCGGAAGAGGAGTACATGATCGCCGTCGACGAGTTCGGCGAGGATCAGTTCACTGCGATGATCGGTGCCGAAGCCATCTACGAGATGCTCGCCTCGATGAATCTCGAGAAGATCGCCGGCGATCTGCGCGCGGAGATGGCCGAAACGTCGTCCGAGCTGAAGCAGAAGAAGCTGATGAAGCGCCTGAAGATCGTCGAGAACTTCATGGATTCGGGAAACCGTCCGGAATGGATGATCATGAAGGTCGTTCCGGTCATCCCGCCGGACCTGCGTCCGCTGGTTCCGCTGGATGGCGGCCGTTTCGCGACGTCCGACCTCAACGATCTCTATCGTCGCGTCATCAACCGCAACAACCGCCTGAAGCGCCTGATCGAGCTTCGCGCGCCGGGCATCATCATCCGCAACGAAAAGCGCATGCTCCAGGAATCCGTTGACGCGCTGTTCGACAACGGCCGTCGCGGCCGCGTCATCACCGGCGCCAACAAGCGTCCGCTGAAGTCGCTGTCCGACATGCTCAAGGGCAAGCAGGGTCGCTTCCGCCAGAACCTGCTCGGCAAGCGCGTCGATTATTCCGGCCGTTCGGTCATTGTGACCGGTCCGGAACTGAAGCTGCACCAGTGCGGCCTGCCGAAGAAGATGGCGCTCGAACTGTTCAAGCCGTTCATCTATGCCCGCCTCGACGCCAAGGGTTACTCCTCGACCGTCAAGCAGGCGAAGAAGCTGGTCGAGAAGGAAAAGCCGGAAGTCTGGGATATCCTCGACGAGGTGATCCGCGAGCATCCGGTGCTCCTCAACCGTGCGCCGACACTGCACCGCCTGGGCATCCAGGCCTTCGAACCGATCCTGGTCGAAGGCAAGGCGATCCAGCTGCATCCGCTCGTCTGCACGGCCTTCAACGCCGACTTCGACGGCGACCAGATGGCCGTCCACGTTCCGCTGTCGCTTGAAGCGCAGCTGGAAGCGCGCGTCCTGATGATGTCGACCAACAACATCCTGCACCCGGCAAACGGCGCCCCGATCATCGTTCCCTCGCAGGACATGGTTCTCGGTCTCTACTATCTGTCGATCATGAACCAGAACGAGCCGGGCGAAAACATGGCCTTCTCCGACCTGGGCGAGTTGCATCATGCGCTCGAAACCAAGACGGTGACGCTGCACTCCAAGGTTCGCGGCCGTTTCAAGACGATCGATGCCGAAGGCAAGCCTGTTTCGAAGATTTTCGAAACCACGCCGGGCCGCATGCTCATCGGCGAACTTCTGCCGAAGAACGTCAATGTGCCCTTCGACGTCTGCAACCAGGAACTGACCAAGAAGAACATCTCCAAGATGATCGACACGGTCTACCGTCACTGCGGCCAGAAGGACACGGTCATTTTCTGCGACCGCATCATGCAGCTCGGCTTCAGCCATGCCTGCCGCGCCGGCATTTCGTTCGGCAAGGACGACATGGTCATTCCGGACACCAAGGTGAAGATCGTCGGTGACACCGAATCCCTGGTGAAGGAATACGAACAGCAGTACAATGACGGTCTGATCACCCAGGGCGAAAAGTACAACAAGGTTGTCGACGCCTGGGGCAAGGCGACCGAAAAGGTCGCCGACGAAATGATGGCCCGCATCAAGGCGGTGGAGTTCGACGACAACGGCCGTCAGAAGCCGATGAACTCGATCTACATGATGTCGCACTCGGGTGCTCGTGGTTCTCCGAACCAGATGCGCCAGCTGGGCGGCATGCGCGGCCTGATGGCCAAGCCCTCGGGCGAAATCATCGAGACGCCGATCATCTCGAACTTCAAGGAAGGCCTGACCGTTAACGAGTACTTCAACTCGACCCACGGCGCCCGTAAGGGCCTTGCAGATACCGCCCTGAAGACCGCCAACTCCGGTTACCTGACCCGCCGTCTCGTCGACGTCGCGCAGGATTGCATCGTCAACTCCGTGGATTGCGGCACCGAAGCCGGCCTCACCATGACCGCCATCGTCGATGCCGGCCAGGTGGTTGCCTCCATCGGCGCCCGCGTTCTCGGCCGTACCGCACTCGACAATATCGACCATCCGGTCACCGGTGAGCGCATCGTCGATGCCGGCCGGATGATTCTTGAGGCCGATGTCGTCGAAATCGAGAAGGCCGGTATCCAGTCGATCCGGATTCGCTCGGCACTGACGTGCGAAATCCAGACCGGCGTCTGCGGCGTCTGCTATGGTCGCGATCTTGCACGCGGAACGCCCGTCAACATGGGCGAGGCTGTCGGCGTCATCGCCGCGCAGTCGATCGGCGAGCCGGGCACCCAGCTGACCATGCGTACCTTCCACCTTGGCGGTACCGCCACCGTGGTCGACCAGTCGTTCCTGGAAGCCTCCTATGAGGGCACTGTCCAGATCAAGAACCGCAACATGCTGCGCAACTCCGACAACATTCTCGTTGCCATGGGCCGCAACATGGCTGTCCAGATCCTCGACGAACGTGGTGTCGAGCGCTCCTCGCAGCGCGTTGCCTATGGTTCGAAGATCTATGTCGATGACGGCGACAAGGTGAAGCGCGGCCAGCGTCTGGCCGAGTGGGACCCCTATACGCGTCCGATGATGACGGAAGTCGAAGGCACGGTTCATTTCGAGGATATCGTCGACGGTATCTCCGTTCTGGAAGCGACCGACGAAGCGACCGGCATCACCAAGCGTCAGGTCATCGATTGGCGTTCGACGCCGCGCGGTATCGACCTGAAGCCGGCCATCATCATCAAGGACAAGAATGGCGCCGTTGCCAAGCTTGCCCGTGGTGGCGAAGCCCGCTTCATGCTCTCGGTCGACGCCATCCTGTCGGTTGAGCCGGGAACCAAGGTCAGCCAGGGTGACGTGCTTGCACGTTCGCCGCTGGAAAGCGCCAAGACGAAGGACATCACCGGTGGTCTGCCGCGCGTTGCCGAACTCTTCGAAGCGCGCCGTCCGAAGGATCACGCGATCATCGCCGAAATCGATGGTACGATCCGCTTCGGCCGCGACTACAAGAACAAGCGCCGCGTTCTGATCGAACCTGCGGAAGACGGTGTCGAGCCGGTCGAATACCTGATCCCGAAGGGCAAGCCCTTCCATCTTCAGGATGGCGACTATATCGAAAAGGGTGACTACATCCTCGACGGTAACCCGGCACCGCACGACATCCTGGCGATCAAGGGCGTGGAGGCACTCGCTTCCTACCTGGTCAACGAAATCCAGGAAGTCTACCGTCTGCAGGGCGTTGTCATCAACGACAAGCACATCGAGGTGATCGTTCGCCAGATGCTGCAGAAGGTGGAAGTGACCGACGCCGGTGACTCGACCTATATTGTCGGCGACAGTGTCGATCGCATCGAACTGGAAGATGTCAACGATCAGCTGATCGAACAGGGCAAGAAGCCGGCTTACGGCGATCCGGTTCTGCTCGGCATCACCAAGGCATCGCTGCAGACGCCGTCCTTCATCTCGGCCGCTTCCTTCCAGGAAACGACCAAGGTGCTGACGGAAGCTGCGATCGCCGGCAAGACCGACGGTCTGCAGGGCTTGAAGGAAAACGTCATCGTCGGCCGCCTGATCCCGGCTGGTACCGGCGGCACCATGACTCAGATCCGCCGCATCGCCACGGCGCGCGACGAGATGATTCTCGAAGAGCGCCGCAAGGGCACCGGTGCGGACACCGCGACCCCGATGCTCGCCGACATGGCGGCAATGGAAGAAGCGCCGGCCGAATAAGGCTGAAAGGCGAGGGTGGTTCTTCCGCCCTTCCAACGCCAATCAAAAAGCCGCCCGGAGCAATTCGGGCGGCTTTGGCATTTCATGGGGGCAGGGCGGCGCACAAGATGCGTGCAGCCTTCGTCCTATCCAAACTTGATGATCGCCACTTCGCCGGTCAGCGCGCCCTGGTAGGCGGAGGCATGCGGTTCCTCGTCAGGGATGTCGTCGAGCGTGCCGATCTGGTCGAGGTCGGCTTCGAGAAAACCTTCCTCGGCGAGTGCATTGAGCGCCTCGCGCACGGCGGTGTCGTCGTCGGGCGCGCGCAGCATGACGTGAATGTCCACGCCTTCGTCATCGCCATCCTTTTCATAGGCCTTGCCGATGATGATGAAGATCATCGGTCCGTCATCATTGTTGTCATTGTCCGGGATGGCATTCATGGCTGTTTCCTCTTTCGAAAGACATGAAGCGAGTTTACAGCCTATTGCCGCGTGGTGCGTGTTAAAAATCGCAGTTGGCGAGGAATTCGCAGGGGAGATGGCGATTCCCTGAGGTCTGGGAGCCGAGATGGAATCGCACCGTGATTCCGGCGCTGGGCTATCCAGTCCTGTGCCCGCAACCGCCAAGACCGCCGGGCGAGGGCGCGAAAGCCTTGTTTTGCAGGCATGCCAGCCCTGCGGAGCCAAGATTATTTGTTAACTCCCCTTGACGACGGAGCCTGAAATCAGTACACCCCGCCGCATCGGAGCCCATGTGAGGCTGGCTGGTCTGGAACGACACGTTCCGGAGTTCGCCTCAAACAAGGCTCCAAACGCACGCTGAAGACCATAATGCTGCACGCAAGACGCTGAAAATACTGCGTCCTCTGCTTTTTTGCGGGGCCATCTGCCGAAAAGCGGATCGGCCCTCGTTTTGCGCATTTTGTGACGCGTTCGAAACCGCCGGAGACGGCATTGATCCGCCCGCAAGGGTAATGAGACAGAATTTGTAAGGGATGGTTATATGCCTACCGTAAACCAGCTGATCCGCAAGCCGCGTCAGGCACAGGTAAAGCGCAACAAGGTTCCCGCGCTGCAGGAAAACCCGCAGAAGCGTGGCGTCTGCACCCGCGTCTACACGACGACCCCGAAGAAGCCGAACTCGGCTCTGCGTAAGGTTGCCAAGATTCGCCTGACCAACGGCTTCGAAGTCATCGGTTATATTCCGGGCGAAGGCCACAACCTTCAGGAACACTCCGTGGTGATGATCCGCGGCGGCCGCGTCAAGGACTTGCCGGGCGTTCGCTATCACATCATCCGCGGCGTTCTCGATACCCAGGGTGTCAAGAACCGCAAGCAGCGCCGTTCGAAATACGGTGCCAAGCGTCCTAAGTAATAGGGCGTCCGAAGTAATTTCGGATCACATCATTTCGGTGCTGCGCGAGGTTCTCCGCGTGTTAAGGCGCCCGTTCAAGTTTGAGAGACAAAAATATGTCACGTCGTCACAGTGCAGAAAAGCGCGAGATCAATCCGGACCCGAAGTTCGGCGATCTGGTCGTCACCAAGTTCATGAACGCCATCATGCTTCATGGTAAGAAGTCGGTTGCTGAAAACATCGTCTACGGTGCCTTCGATCTGGTCCAGGGCAAGCTGAAGCAGGAGCCGGTCGCCGTGTTCCATTCGGCCCTCGACAATATCGCGCCGCATGTCGAAGTGCGTTCGCGCCGCGTTGGTGGTGCCACCTACCAGGTTCCGGTCGATGTTCGTCCCGAGCGCCGCCAGGCCCTCGCCATCCGTTGGCTGATCGCTGCTGCCCGCAAGCGCAACGAGACCACCATGATCGATCGCCTCTGCGGCGAACTCATGGATGCCGCCAACAATCGTGGCAGCGCCGTCAAGAAGCGCGAAGACACGCACAAGATGGCCGACGCCAACCGCGCTTTCTCGCATTACCGCTGGTAATCGACGAACAATTTTCGAAAGGCAGTCATTATGGCTCGCGAATATAAAATCGAAGACTACCGCAATTTCGGGATCATGGCGCATATCGACGCCGGCAAGACCACGACCACCGAGCGGATTCTGTATTACACGGGCAAGTCGCACAAGATTGGCGAAGTGCACGACGGCGCTGCGACCATGGACTGGATGGAGCAGGAGCAGGAACGCGGCATCACCATCACGTCGGCTGCCACGACCACCTTCTGGAAGGGTCGCGACGGCAAGGCTCGCCGCTTCAACATCATCGACACCCCCGGCCACGTCGACTTCACCATTGAAGTCGAGCGTTCGCTGCGCGTGCTCGACGGCGCGATCGCGCTCCTCGACGCCAATGCCGGTGTCGAGCCGCAGACGGAAACCGTCTGGCGTCAGGCTGAAAAATATCACGTCCCGCGGATGATCTTCTGCAACAAGATGGACAAGACCGGCGCCGATTTCTATCGCTCGGTCGATATGATCAGGTCGCGTCTCGGCGCGATCCCGGTCGTCATGCAGCTGCCGATCGGTGCTGAAAGCGACTTCAAGGGCGTCATCGATCTGGTCGAGATGAACGCGCTGGTCTGGCGCGACGAATCGCTCGGCGCCCAGTGGGATGTCGTCGAAATTCCGGAAGACATGAAGGAAAAGGCGGAAGAGTTCCGCGAACTCCTCATCGAAACCGTCGTCGATATCGACGAAGCTGCGATGGAAAACTACCTGAACGGTATCATGCCGGACAATGACCAGATCCGTGCGCTCGTTCGCCGCGGCACCATCGACGTCAAGTTCCATCCGATGTTCTGCGGTACGGCCTTCAAGAACAAGGGCGTTCAGCCGCTGCTCGACGCCGTCGTCGATTACCTGCCGTCGCCGGCCGATATTCCGGCGATCAAGGGTATCGACGTCAAGACCGAGGCCGACATCGAGCGCCATGCGTCCGATGAAGAGCCGCTGTCGATGCTTGCCTTTAAGATCATGAACGACCCCTTCGTCGGTTCGCTCACCTTCGCCCGCATCTATTCCGGCAAGCTCGAAAAGGGCACGTCGGTCATGAACACGGTCAAGGAAAAGCGCGAGCGCGTCGGCCGCATGCTGCAGATGCATTCCAACTCGCGTGAAGACATCGAAGAAGCTTTCGCAGGCGACATCGTTGCTCTGGCCGGCCTCAAGGACACGACCACGGGTGATACGCTCTGCGATCCGCTGAAGCAGGTCATTCTCGAACGCATGGAATTCCCCGAGCCGGTCATCCAGATCGCCATCGAGCCGAAGACCAAGAACGACCAGGAAAAGATGGGCCTCGCGCTCAACCGCCTGGCCGCCGAGGATCCTTCGTTCCGCGTCAAGACCGACGAGGAATCCGGCCAGACGATCATCGCCGGCATGGGCGAACTGCATCTCGACATTCTCGTCGACCGCATGCGCCGCGAATTCAAGGTAGAAGCCACCGTCGGCGCGCCGCAGGTTGCCTATCGCGAAACCATCACGCGCACGCATGAAGAAGACTACACGCACAAGAAGCAGTCCGGTGGTACCGGCCAGTTCGCACGCGTCAAGATCATCTTCGAACCGAACCCTGAAGGCGAAGACTTCAAGTTCGAATCGAAGATCGTCGGTGGTGCTGTTCCGAAGGAATACATCCCGGGTGTCCAGAAGGGCATCGAGAGCGTTCTTTCTTCGGGCCCGCTCGCAGGCTTCCCGATGCTCGGCGTCAAGGCGACCCTCATCGACGGCGCCTTCCACGATGTCGACTCCTCGGTTCTCGCTTTCGAAATCGCCTCGCGCGCCTGCTTCCGTGAAGCAGCCAAGAAGGCCGGCGCCCAGCTGCTGGAGCCGATGATGAAGGTCGAAGTCGTGACGCCGGAAGACTATGTCGGCGACGTGATCGGCGACCTGAACTCGCGTCGTGGCCAGATCCAGGGCCAGGAATCGCGCGGCGTGGCGGTTGTCATCAATGCGAATGTCCCGCTGGCCAACATGTTCAAATACGTGGACAACCTGCGCTCGATGAGCCAGGGCCGTGCCCAGTATTCGATGACCTTCGATCATTATTCGCCGGTTCCTTCGAACGTGGCGCAGGAAATCCAGGCGAAGTATTCCGGTCAGAAGTGACCGGACGCCATCTGACAGAAACAAGAGAATTTCCCCTTCGCGGGGACAGAAAATGGAGAGCCGGAAATGGCAAAGAGCAAATTTGAACGCAACAAGCCGCATGTAAACATCGGCACGATCGGGCACGTCGACCATGGCAAGACGTCGCTGACGGCTGCGATCACG
>NZ_LMFA01000017.1:0-485 GCF_001426565.1 Rhizobium sp. Root482
CGACGGTCAGTGACAAGACTGCGCCATGTCCGCTCGGCCGGGTGAACCGGCAGTTCTTCGCGCCCGCGCCGAACATGCTTTGGCTTTCTGATTTCACTTATGTGGCGACTTGGCAGGGTTTCGTCTACGTGGCTTTTGTGATCGATGCCTTCGCTCGCCGCATCGTCGGTTGGCGGGCGGCCGGACTGCCCATGCGGGCTTTGTGCTCGATGCCCTCGATCAGGCGCTTCATGATCGGCGGCCCGTCCACCGTGGCGGACTGGTTCATCATTCCGACCGCGGCTCGCAATATGTGTCCATTCGCTACTCTGAGCGGTTGGCAGAGGCGGGCATCGAGCCGTCTGTCGGGAGTGTTGGCGATTCCTACGACAACGCTCTCGCCGAAACGATCAACGGTCTTTACAAGGCCGAGGTCATCCACCGGCGAGGACCGTGGCGAAACTTCGAAGCCGTAGAGTTCGCCACGCTGGAATCGGTCGACTGGT
>NZ_LMFA01000017.1:509-17588 GCF_001426565.1 Rhizobium sp. Root482
TCCGGCCGAAGCCGAAGAACGATATTACGCAGCGCTGGACGCACCAGCCTTGGCCGCATAACTTAAACCAAACGGTCTCCGGTAAACTCGGGGCGGTTCACTTTTCGCTGCTCTGAATGTTCTCGACGGCTCCGTCATCGGCCGCAACATGCAGCGTCACCGGCATCAGGAGTTCATCCGCTTCCTCAACACGATTGAAGCTCAGTTGCCCAAGGATAAGGCGGTTCACGTCATCCTGGACAACTACGCCACACACAAACAGCCCAAAGTCCGGGCCTGGTTGGCGCGGCACCCGCGCTGGACCTTCCATTTCGTTCCGACATTATGTTCCTGGCTGAACGCCGTCGAGGGTTTCTTCGCAAAACTCACCCGCCGTCGGCTGAAGAACAGTGTCTTTCATTCGGTCGTTGATCTTCAGGCAGCCATCAACCGCTTTATCAAAGAGCATAATGAAGAGCCAAAGCCGTTCGTCTGGAAAGCAGACCCTGACGACATCATCGCAGCCGTCCGACGTGGGCACCAAGTGTTGGAATCAAACCACTAGCTTTGCAGTTATGAAACTCATCGGCGAGTGGCTAACTGTCTCAGCGGCGGCGCTCCAGGCGTTGATCGGTGGCAAGACCGTTGATCTCCGGTTCAATATCGAACAGGGCATCGATCCGTTTGACGGCCTCCAATGCCATTGGCGAGATCGGCGCAGCTTTGCTGCCACGCTTGGCTTTCGCAGTGATGTCGGCCAGTACGAAGAACTTGCGGCGTGAATGTGTCCAGCAGAGTGCTTGGCGCAGAGGCGCGGGATCGCGATCCATCTTGAACAGAGGATTGTAGTGCCATAGACATCCGCCTGCAGAATGCCCGAGAAAGGTTTTCAGGTGGCGTTCGGGATGCTCTCGTCGCCTGTCTCGCGATGAGTAGAACAAAGCCGCAGACGGTGATGGCCAGCCAAACGGCCGGTCATCCCGGACATAGGTCCAGATATGCCTGTATCGGTCTTTCCCTTCGCCAGGATCGGCACGGTCATGTCGTCGCCATGCATTCGCTCGGCCGCCAGGACACGGGCCTCGATCAACGACTGGATTGGCTTGAGGGCTGCGGCACCGGGCGCTTACGACTCATTTGTGGAACGGTCCGGATAGCAAGGTTTTCCGCGTGAGTCGCCGTCGGACGGTGCAGTCATATGTCCGGCCTGTGAGCGCGGTCAGCCACACTGCTTGCGCCGGTTCGCGCTGAATGCCGTAAAGGTAGGCGATGCACGATCGCGCTGGCCTGCGTCAAGAACATAATCCCCAACCGCAACTATCGCAGGCGAAACGGTATTAATTACCGATCGCTGCGCTGCCTTCTCTTCAATCAGCATCGCAGTTTCCTGCTTCCTGGTCGTGTTAACGCGCCGCATGCTAAGCGACCCGCGACAACAACCTGCCAACAGACTCCTTGGCGTCGCCGTAGAACATGCGGGTGTTGTCCTTGTAGAAGAGGGGATTCTCAATGCCGGAGTAGCCGGTGCCCTGACCACGCTTGGAAACGAACACCTGCTTTGCCTTCCACACTTCCAGCACCGGCATGCCGGCGATGGGCGAATTCGGATCATCCTGCGCCGCCGGGTTGACGATGTCGTTCGAGCCGATGACTATGACTACGTCGGTCTCGTGGAAGTCTTCGTTAATCTCGTCCATTTCCAGAACGATGTCATAGGGTACCTTCGCTTCAGCGAGTAGCACGTTCATATGGCCCGGCAGGCGGCCGGCGACGGGGTGGATGGCGAATCGAACTGTCTTGCCGGCAGCCCTGAGTTTGCGCGTCAGTTCGGAGACGGACTGCTGCGCCTGCGCCACTGCCATGCCGTAGCCCGGAACAATGACGACACTGTCAGCATCGTTGAGGGCGGCGGCCACGCCATCGGCATCGATGGCGATCTGCTCGCCGATGATCTCCATCGCAGGGCCGGTCGTCGCACCGAAACCGCCGAGGATCACTGAGACGAAGGAGCGGTTCATCGCCTTGCACATGATGTAGGAGAGAATCGCCCCCGATGAACCGACCAGCGCGCCGGTGACGATCAGAAGGTCATTGCCGAAGGTGAAGCCGATGGCGGCGGCTGCCCAGCCGGAATAACTGTTCAACATCGACACCACCACCGGCATATCGGCACCACCGATGCCCATGATGAGGTGGTACCCGATGAAGAAGGCGGCG
The DNA here is from genome assembly GCF_001426565.1 of Rhizobium sp. Root482. Lineage (GTDB taxonomy): Bacteria > Pseudomonadota > Alphaproteobacteria > Rhizobiales > Rhizobiaceae > Pararhizobium. Next base: position 2,706 of record NZ_LMFA01000017.1, read on the forward strand.
CACGTCATCAGGATGAGTGGCCATGCACCGGCTCCATTGATGTAGAGCGCGAGCAGGAGCAGCGAGAGGAGCAAGGCTCCGGCATTGAGGACATGACCGCCCGGCAGTTTCCTGGCCTTGCCGTCGACCTTGCCGGCCAGCTTGCCGAAGGCGACGATCGAGCCCGTGAAGGTGGCCGCACCGATGAAGATACCGAGAAACACCTCGACCTTCAGGATCACCAGTTCCACCGGTGCCTTATGGGCAAGGATTGCCGCAAAGCCCGAGAGTGCCGTCCGCTCCGCCTCATTGAGGCCAGCGACATACACCGCCTCGATATGCGCATTGAACCCGATGAAGACGGCAGCGAGGCCGACGAAGGAATGCAGGGCCGCGACGAGTTGCGGCATCTCCGTCATCTGTACGCGGGCGGCGATCAGATGGCCAAGCACGGCGCCGCCGGCGATCATCGCCAGCACGATGAACCTGTTGCCCGTATCCGGCCCGAAGACGGTGGCGGCAACGGCGAGCGCCATGCCGGCGATGCCGTACCAGACCGCACGCTTGGCGCATTCCTGGCCGGACAAGCCGCCGAGCGACAGGATGAAAAGGATGCCTGCCGCGATACAGGCGGCTGAAATAAGACCGATAGTCATGGTGTTTCCCCTGCGATCACGACTTCTGGAACATGGCGAGCATGCGCCGGGTGACGAGGAAGCCGCCGACGATGTTGACCGTGGTGATGAGAACGGACACGGCTGCAAGGGTGACCACCAGCCAGTTGCCCGAGCCGATCTGCAGCAAGGCACCGAGAATGACGATGCCGGAAACCGCGTTGGTGACGGCCATCAACGGTGTGTGCAGGGAATGCGATACGTTCCAGATCACCTGGAAGCCAACGAAGCAGGCAAGCACGAAGACGATGAAGTGGCTCATGAAGGCAGGAGGAGCGACGGCACCGACGATCAGCAGAAGTGCAGTACCGACGGCCAGAAGACCGATCTGGTTGCGGGTCTGCCCCCGGAAAGCGGCGGCGTCTCGTGCCCGCCGTTCCTCCGGCGTCGGATCCTTTGCCTTCTCCTGCCGCATCTGCGCTGCGATCGCCGCGATTTTCGGCGGTGGCGGCGGCCAGGTGACCGCCCCATCGAAGGCCACCGTCGCACCGCGAATGACATCGTCCTCCATGTTGTGGACGATGGCTCCATCCTTGCCCGGCGTCAGGTCGGCCAGCATATGGCGGATGTTGGTGGCGTAGAGCGTTGAAGCCTGCGCCGCCATGCGGCTTGGAAAATCGGTGTAGCCGATGATGATGACGCCGTTGTCGGAGACGATGCGCTGCTCGGGAACCGTCAGATCGCAATTGCCGCCGCGCTCGGCGGCAAGATCGATCACCACCGAGCCCGGCTTCATTGCCGCGACCATATCGGCCAGCCACAACTTCGGCGCGTCGCGGCCGGAAATCAGCGCCGTGGTGATGACGATATCGATCCCGGGTGCCAGCTCGTGAAACTTCTCCAGTTGCGTCTCGCGGAATTCCGGAGAGGATGGCGCGGCGTAGCCGCCGGTCGCGGCCCCGTCCTGCACTCCGCCATCAAAATCGAGATAGACGAACTCCGCGCCCATGCTTTCGATCTGCTCGGCCACTTCCGGCCGCACGTCGAACGCGTAGGTCTTCGCACCGAGAGAGACGGCAACGCCGGTGGCGGCAAGTCCGGCCACGCCGGCGCCGATCACCAGCACTCTCGCCGGCGGCACCTTACCGGCCGCGGTGATCTGGCCGGTGAAGAAACGCCCGAAATTGTTGCCGGCCTCGATGACGGCGCGATAGCCCGCGATGTTGGCCATCGAGGACAGGGCATCCATCTTCTGGGCCCGCGAGATGCGCGGCACCATGTCCATGGCAATGACGTTGGCGCCCGTCGCCCGTGCCTGCTCCAGCAGTGCACCGTTCTGCGCGGGGTAAAAGAACGAGATCAGCGTCTTGTCGGCCGACAGCCGTTCGATTTCCGCAGGCTCTGGCGGACGAACCTTCGTGACGACGTCGCATCGTTCGAAAAGCGCGGCCGCCGTATCGACGACGGTAACACCTGCGGCACGATACGCATCGTCGGAAAACCCCGCCCGCTGACCGGCGCCGGCCTCGATGATGCAGCCGTATCCGAGTTTCTGCAGATGGGCGGCACTGTCGGGTGTCAGCGCAACGCGCTGCTCCCCCTGCCAGCGCTCGGCCGGCGATCCAATAAACATTGTTTTTTCCATTTCAGAGAGTGCGAGTTCAATCGACGGGTGTTTAAGAAAACCAACGTCGCCCCCGCCAAAACCATGGCGGAGGCAGCGCCGCTTCCGAGCCAAACATCAGCCACGACACTGCCATCCACCCGACCGGCAGGGCGTTGCACGGTGTCGCGCTCCCCCGGCGTTACCCGTTTAGTCCGTCATTCGGCGGCGGCACCGTAGGCGATATTCCTGCCGCCGTAGCGCCGTACACGAACATTCGCCTGCTCCGCATGGCCGATGAAACCCTCCAGAATGCAAAGACGGGAGCAATATTCCCCGATGCGCACAGCCGCCTCGTCGGTGACGACCTTCTGGTAGGAATGGGTCTTGAGGAATTTGCCGACCCACAGGCCGCCGGTGTAGCGGCCTGCCTTTTTCGTCGGCAGCGTATGGTTGGTTCCGATCACCTTGTCGCCATTGGCGACATTGGTGCGGGGGCCAAGAAACAGCGCGCCATAGGAATGCATGTGCTCGAGGAACCAGTCGTCGCGATCCGTCATGACCTGAACGTGCTCGGAGGCAATATCGTTGGCGACGTCCAGCATTTCCTCATAGGTATCGCAGACGATCACCTCGCCGTAATCGGCCCAGCTCCTGCCCGCCGTGTCCGCCGTCGGCAGGATGCCGAGCAACCTGTCGATCTCTTCAAGGGTTTGCGTGGCAAGCTTCATCGAATTGGTCAGGAGGACCGCAGGCGAATTGTAGCCGTGCTCCGCCTGGCCAAGCAGGTCCGTCGCGCAGAGTTCCGCATCCACCGTGTCATCGGCGATCACCATCGTCTCGGTCGGACCGGCGAAGAGATCGATACCCACGCGACCATAAAGCTGCCTTTTGGCTTCCGCGACAAAGGCGTTGCCCGGCCCCACGAGCATGTGCACCGGCTCGATCGTTTCCGTGCCGATCGCCATGGCGCCGATGGCCTGGATACCGCCCAGTACATAGATTTCATGGGCACCGCCGAGATGCATGGCGGCGATCACCGCCGGGTTCGGCTCCCTCTTGAAGGGTGGCGTTGCGGCTGCGATGCGCGGAACGCCCGCCACAGAAGCCGTCGCGACCGACATATGCGCCGATGCGACCATCGGGAACTTGCCGGCCGGCACGTAGCAGCCGACCGATTGAACCGGAATGTTCTTGTGGCCGAGGATAACACCCGGCAGGGTCTCGATCTCGATATCCGTCATGGAGTTGCGCTGCGCCTGGGCAAAGTTGCGAACCTGCGCCTGCGCGAACCTGATGTCGTCCATGTCCCGCGCCGAGACCTTGTTCATCAACGCCTCGATCTCGCCCGGCGACAGCCTGAAGGACGGCGGCGCGTATCTGTCGAACTTTTCCGAAAGTTCGCGCACGGCGCTGTCGCCACGGCTTTCGATGTCCTTCAGGATATCCTCGACGGTGGTGCGCACCTTCAGGTCGTCCTCCGAGCGTTCCCCCTCGGGCTTTCCGCGCTTGATGTATGTAATGGCCATGGATCGCATCTCCCTTTTCATCGCGAAGGATATGATGCAAAGTAGCTATTGCAAGTTTTCAGTCTCGTAGTGAAAAAATTTCACAAGATAGAGTGCAATGAAGCCAACCGCCAAACAGGTCGCCCATGCCGCGGGCGTATCGATCTCCGCCGTATCGCGCGCCTTCACGCCGGGCGCGCCTCTCGACAGTGAAAAAAGGAAGCGGATATTCGCCGCCGCGGAAGCCATCGGCTACATCAGCCCGGCTCGCCGGACGGCACGGGCCATCGCCGCCGACACGGTAACGCTGGTCGCGGGCGACCTTCACAACCCGTTCTATCCGCTGGTGCTCGACACACTGGCGAAACGGCTGCAGGAAAGCGGCCGGCAATTGCTCGTCTACGCGCTGCCGACCGACACGAATGTCGATACGGTCATTCCCAAGATACTGGCCGCCCGGCCGAGCGCCGTCATCGTCACGTCGGTTTCCCTGACCTCCAACATGGCGCAGGCCTGTCGCCAGCACCGCATTCCGGTCGTTCTCCTGAACAGGATTCAGCGCGACATCCGAATCAACTCCGTCGCCTGCGATAATTTCGCCGGCGGGATGGACGCGGCAAGCCTGCTGCTGGCACGAGACCGCCAGCGCATAGGTTTCATCGGCGGCACGCCGAACACATCGACCCATGTCGAACGGGCTCGCGGCTTCCGCGCAAGACTGAACGAGGCGGGACGCTCCATTCATACGGAGATTGCCGGGCATTTCAGCTACCGCATCGCATATGCCGCAGCTTCGGAACTTCTTTCACGCCCGGATCGACCGGACGCGCTGTTCTGCTGCAACGATATCATGGGGCTCGCCGCCATCGACGCGGCGAAGGATCGAGGCTTGCGCATCCCCGACGACCTTGCGGTCGTTGGGTTCGACGACATTCCCATGGCCGCCTGGACGTCCTATCGGTTGACGACCATCCGCCAGCCGGTGGAGCGGATGGTCCAGGAGGCTCTCAATCTCGTCTCCGAAGCATCCTCGACGGGTTCGAACGAGAGCTCCGTTCGCATCTTGCCCGGAAAGCTCATCATCCGGTCAAGCGCATAGAAACGCGCCCGCCGGACATGATCGAGCCGCGCGGGCGAGCCTCGTAAAAATTCAGAAAATGGCGCTCAATCCGCAGTCCAGCCACCATCCACGATGATGGAAGAGCCCGTCATCAACGCCGAGGCATCCGATGCGAGGAAGACCACCGCGCCCGTGATATCGCCGACGGTGCCGATCCTGCCCAGCTTGATCTTCGAAAGCACCTCCGCCTTGAACCCGTCAGACTTCAGGAAACTGTTGGCCATGGGGGTTTCGACGAAGGTCGGGCAGATCGTGTTGACCCGGATACCGGCGGGGGCGAGATCCACGGCGATGGCCTTGGTCATCCCCTCGATTGCCCATTTCGTGCCGCAGTAGACGGAACGCGTCGCAGCACCGACATGGCCCATCTGCGAGGACATGTTGACGATGCTTCCCGGACGGGCCTCGCGCACCAGCCGCCGGGCAAAAGCCTGCGCCGCGAAGAAGCAGGCGCGCACGTTCAGCGCATAAATGGCATCGAAATCCTCTTCCTTGACGTCCACGAACGTGTCCGTGCGGTTCATTCCCGCATTGTTGACCAGTACGTCGTGCGCTTCGCCGTCCTCGACGAGTGCGGCCATTGCCCTACTGTCGGTGACATCCCCAACCTTCCATGAGGCCTTGCCACCAGAGGCATTTATCCTAGCTGTCAGCTCCTCGATGTCGGAGCCCGTGCGTGACACGAGCGTCACCTGTGCACCGAACGCTGCAAGCGCTTCCGCGGCGGCGGCACCTATTCCCCTGCCCGCCCCCGTGATGAGTGCGCGCTTCCCGTCAAGTCTAAAGCTTGGAATGGACATTCCCAATCCCCTCCCGTTTCACAAAAAAATGGATCGAGCCGACCACATGGCGGCCCGCAATCCCTCGGATGTTTTCAAGAACAGGACTCACCCCAGCCGGGCCGAGCCCCTGATGATGAGTTCTCCAGGCACCCGCACGGCGGCGGGGGGCGAGCCTTTTGGCTCGAGAAGCAGGGACAGCGCCTTGCCCACCATGGATTCGGACGGTTGCCGGACCGTGGTCAGGTCGTATGCCGGCCACGCCGCAGCCGGGATATCGTCAAATCCCACGATCGAGACGTCTCCCGGCACCGATAACCCGAGCCCCGACCGTGCCGCATCGAGCGCCCCAAGCGCCATGACATCGGCAATACAGAAGATCGCATCCGGCCTGGGCGTCTGGGACAACAGGTTCAGGGCGGCGCGGTACCCGCCGTCGTAGCTGTTGCCGCCGACGTCCTCCGAGACGATATCGAGCCCGTGCTGACGCAGGCCTTCCTGCAACCCGATACGCCGTTCGCGGTGGGTCGAGGTATCGACGTGACCGCCGATAAACGCGACCCGACTGTTCCCGCCGCGCACCAGCAGATCCGCCACCTTGCGCGAGGCGACAACATTCTCGCAACAGACCGAATTGATGAAGAAGCTCTCGACTGAACGATTGTAGAGAACCACCGGCGTATTGAGATCTCGCAGGTGATCGTGCATGCGCGACGAAAGCACCGCCGACGTAATGATGATGCCTTCGACCTGGTAGCTTAGCATGGACGGCAGCATCTCGTCGACCGACACGCCATCCGGCACGGAAAGTAGCAGAAGCTGTCGCCCCATGGCATGGATCTTCTGCGTCAGCTTCTCAAGAACGGCAGGATAGTAAGGGTTCTGGAGATCCGCCATGATCACGCCGATCATGGTGGATTTCTGCGTCTGCAGGCTTCTTGCCATTTCGTTCGGTGTGTATCCGAGGCGGGCAGCGAGCTTCTTGATCTCCCGCCGCGTCGTCTCGGAAATCCGTTGGTCATTGGCAAGCGCGCGGGAAACCGTCGATTGAGAGACCCCGGCCGCCTTGGCGATATCCACGGACGTTACCCGCTTGTTCTGCCTCTCGGTCATCTGCGCTACAGTTCCTCTCCATGCCGGTTCGTCCGACCAAGATGGACTGCGAGATCGAAGGCTGCAAGCAGGCCCGAAGGGTCTGCAAGGTTCCTGCCCGCAATATCATAGGCAGTCCCCTGCGAAGCAGTGACGATCGGTATCGGCATGCCGCCCATGACGGTCGCGGTTTGTCCGAATCCCATGGCCTTCAAGGCGATCTGGCCCTGATCGTGGAACATCGTCACGACCATATCGATGGTCTTCTCCTCCACCTGCAGGAAAATCGTGTCGGCAGGATAAAGCCCGACCACGTCAAATCCCTCTGCGCGCAGAACATCGATCGCCGGCAGGAGAACGTCGATCTCCTCACGCCCCATCGCGCCGCCTTCCCCGAGGTGCGGGTTCAGGCCTGCAATCGCGATGCGCGGTTCCGCACCCTTCACCTTGCGCACGGCTTCAGCGCCAAGGCGCGCAGCCGCGAGCACGGATTCGACCGTGATGGCGTCGGCCACCTCGCGAAGCGGAATGTGCGACGTGACCCGCGCGGTCCAGAGCTTGCCCTGACTGTTCAGCTCACAGCAGAAACCCGACACGCCGAGACGCGAGCGGAAAAAATGCAACTCGTCGATATCCGTATGCCCTGCCAGCCAGAGTGCCTGCTTGTTGAGCGGCGCATAGACGATGGCATCCACCGTACCATCGCGAACCGCCGCAGCGGCGGCCTCCAGAGCGGCAAGCGTCGTCGCGCCGCCTTCGGCGGATGCCTTTCCGGGCACGTAGCCTGCCACGTCCTGCGTAGGGACAAGCTGAAAATCGGTCGAATCGGAAAGCGCGCCCAGCCCGGCCACAGCCAGTCCGGAGTGGAAGGCCTCTTCGCTCGCAAAGACACGGATGCGTGCGGCGGCGTCTCTTCGCCGTGCCAGCAATTTTGCCGTGACTTCCGGTCCAACGCCGGACGGATCGCCAGCAACGACGCCGATCACCATTTCTCTCATTTTCTCCCCCTTTGACAACGCAATGGTGATGCAGTAGCACGTATGCATACGTATGCTCAAGTGAAAGTCTCGGAGGAATGACATGATAGCGAGCCCAATACCGAAGCCGGTGTCCGACGAATTGCAAACCCGGATAACAAGCCAGGCCGAAGCGGCACGCAGACTCTCGAACAAGGTAGTCTATGGCGGGCGTTTGCGGGATGCACGCGCTCGCGAGCAGATCGACGTGGAAAATCCGGCGACGGAAGAGACCATCGGCACAATCGCGGCCTGCGGGCGCGAAGATGTCGAAGCTGCCGCTTCATCCGCGCAGGAAGGCTTCCTTACATGGTCCCGCCTGCCCGTGCGCGAGCGCGGGCGCTTCATGCTGCGCGCGGCCGACCATCTGGAAGGACATATCGAGGAAATTGCCCGCCTTGCCGCCTTCGAGACCGGAAACGCGCTCGCCACCCAATGCCGTGGCGAAGCCCGCACGATGGTCGATATCCTGCGGTACTATGGCGGGCTCGTCGCCGAGATTCTCGGCACGTCGCAGGTGACCGAAGCCGATCGCATGATGTTCACCCGCCGCGAACCGCTTGGCATCGTGGGGGCGATCATCCCCTGGAACGCGCCGTTGATGCAGACGACGAACAAGGTTGCCCCGGCGCTTGCCGCCGGCAATTCTATCCTGCTGAAATCGGCGGAACTCGCACCGCTGGCAGTGACACGCATCTTCGAACTTCTGCAGGACGTGCTGCCGCCCGGCGTGGCCAATCTCGTCACGGGGACCGGCGAGGAAGCGGGACGCCTGATATGCGAGCATCCGCTGGTGCGCAAGATTACCTTTACGGGCTCAAGTGCTGTCGGCAGCCGCATCCTGCACTATGCCGCCGACAAGATCGTTCCGGTCACCGCCGAACTAGGTGGAAAGAACCCCTGCATCGTCATGGCGGATGCCAATATCGACAAGGCAGCGCGCGGCATTCTTCAGGGGCTCCGGCTGCAACGGCAGGGCCAGTCTTGCTCGGCCGGCACGCGGATCTACATCCACGATTCGTTGTTCGACGCCGTTATCGGGCGGGTCCTCGAGTTGATCCCCGACTTCCGCATCGGCGATCCGCTCGACGAGGAAACCCAAGTCGGCAGCATCATCTCCCGAAAGCAGTTCGAGCGGGTCAACAGCTATATCGAGATGGCACGCGAAACACCAGGCGCGCGGATTCTTTGCGGCGGCACCCGGCCGGAAGGACTGGATCGCGGCTACTTCTTCACAACCACGCTGATCGAAGGAGTGCCCGCGAACTCGCCCGTCTGCCGTGACGAGATTTTCGGCCCCGTCGCAACCGTCGCGCGGTGGACCGATTTCGACGCAGTAATCGCCGAGGCCAACGACTCCCAATACGGCCTGGCGGCCACGATCTTCACGGAGAACCTGCCCGCCGCATTCGACTTCATAGCCCGCATCGAAGCCGGCTTCATACAGGTCAACCAGTTCGCAGTCGCAGAAGCCAATATCGAATATGGCGGCACCAAGATGAGCGGCATGGGCCGTGAACTTTCGCTTGCCAGCATGATCCAGCACTTCACCTGGTCGAAGACGGTCATCGTCAACACATCGAAAAACTGAAATACGAGGAGAAACATACACATGACGAAGATCGCTTTTCTGGGCCTTGGCAACATGGGGCAACCCATGTCGCGCAACTTGGTCGAAAACGGCTTTGTGGTGACCGGCTACGACCTGTTCCCGCAAGCCATTGAGGCAGCGGAGAAAAATGGCGTGGTTCCCGCGCAGTCCCGTGACGCCGCGATCGCCGATGCGGACATCATCATCACGATGCTGCCGACAGGCAACGACGTGCGCGGCGCCTATATGGAACCGGGCGGCATCATCGAGCGCTCGAAGGAGGGCGCGCTTTTCATCGAGAGCAGCACGATCTCCTCGACGATCACCCGCGAGGTCGCAGCCGTCGCGAAGGCCGCAGGTCGGCGCATGATCGACGCGCCGGTATCGGGCGGCACGCCACGTGCCCATGCCGGAACACTGACCTTCATGGTGGGTGGAGAGGAGGCCGACGTCGCGCAGGCCAGGCCGTTGCTCGAGGCGATGGGCGCGCAGATCTATCACATGGGTGCCGTGGGCACGGGACACACCGCAAAACTGTGCAACAACATGCTGTCCGGAATCTGCATGATCGGGACTGTCGAGGCGCTGGCGCTCGGCGTGGCAAACGGCCTCGATCCGCTGGCACTGACCAACGTGATGAAAAACTCCTCGGGCACCAATTACGCGCTCGAGAAATACCACCCTTTCCCCGGCCTCATGGACGCCGTTCCCTCCGCCCGGAACTTCGAGGGCGGCTTCCGTTCCGATTTCCAGCTGAAGGACATGCGCCTTGCAAAGGAACTCGCCAATAGTTCCAAAACGCTGGCGTCGCTGGGGAATCTCGCCTGCGAGCTTTTCGCGATCCATTGCCAGAATGGCCATTCAGCCGAAGACTATTCCAGCATCATGAAACTGACGCTCGATCTGGAACGCTATTTCGCAGAACAGCAGGCCGACAACGCCTGACCACCCTGGCAGGACCTGAAATGCAAAGAGACCCGCTTCTGGCGGGTCTCTTCATTTGGGCCTTGATCTGCGCGAAGGCGGGTCAGTGCATGAACCGTCCGCCATTCACGTCGAGGATGACGCCGGTGATATAGCTGGAAAGCTCGCTCGACAGAAAATAGCAGGCCTTGGCCACATCATCCGCCACCGCCATTCGCCCGAGCGGGATGCCGGCGATGATCTCCCGGCGCCGGTCTTCCGTCATCCGGTCGCCGAAAATATCGGTATCGACCGGTCCGGGAGAGATCGCGTTGACCCGGATCCCGTGGGGCGCCAGTTCGCGCGCCATCGATTTCGTGATACTGTGCACGCCGCCCTTGGCTGCGGCGTAATGCGGCCCGCCGAAAATGCCGCCGCCGATCTGCGCCGCCATCGAACCGATGTTCACCACCGTTCCCGAACCGCGCTCGATCATGCCGGGCGCCACGGCCTGCACCATGTTCAGCGTGCCGCGCAGGCTGACATTCACCACCAGGTCGAACCGTTCCTGCGTGATCTCCAGCAGCCGGTCGGGCTGGCTTACGCCCGCATTATTGACGAGTATGTCCGGAACGCCGAGTTGAGCCGTCACGACCGCGATGGCGCTCCGGCATGCCTCGGGATCGCTAACGTCGCAGGCAATGCCGATATGGCCCTCGCCCAGCGCGGCCGCCGCTGTGGTGGCCGCCTCCGCGTTGATGTCGAGTATTGCGACCCAGCATCCGGCTTCTGCAAGACGTCTTGCCGAAGCTCCTCCGATACCGCGCGCGCCCCCTCCTCCAGTCACGACGGCAACCTGATGATCGAGCATGTTTCCTCCTTCGATGCAGGGCACCTCGCTCCTCATGTCCAGAGCAAAAATGCCTTATCTATCTGTTTTTATGAAAATTCGGGGCGATGTTGCTCCCGCCCCGATATCGTCCCCTAGCGCAAGGCATGCGGTAGCCAAAGCGCGATGGCTGGCACCAGCAGCAGCAGAATCATGCCCAGAACCTGGAGGACCATGAACTCGCCCATGCCGCGATAAATCGTGGTGAGAGGCCAGGAGGGCATCACGCTACGCAGATAGTAGGCCGACATAGCCACGGGCGGGCTGAGAAACGCCGTTTGCAGATTGACGGCGATCAACGCACCGATCCAGAGCATCGTGTCCATGCGATCCATGCCGAAATCGAGCGCCTCGATTACCGGGAGAAAAATCGGCAGGAAGACGAGAATGATCGCCGGCCATTCGAAAGGCCACCCAAGCACGAAGATCAGCGCCAGGATCATCAACAGTTTCGCCATGTTCGGCATGTCGAGGGCAGCGAGGAACTCGGTGACGACACCGGCGGTTCCTAGCGAGGTGAAGATGGCTCCGAACACATTCGACGCCACCGCAAGAAGCAGCACCATCGCCGACGTAGTGATCGTCGCAATTGCCGCCTCGCGCAGTCTGGCGAACGAGGCCTGCCGATAGAGCACGGCAAGTAGAACCGCGCCCAAGGCCCCGCAGGACGCTGCTTCCGTCGTGGTTGCCAGCCCGCTGAGGATGGTGCCGAGCGTGAAGCCGATCAGGGCAGCAAGCGGCAGCACTCCGCGGACCACTTCGATGAGAGCCTGACGGAGAGGCACGCGCTCATCGAGAGGAACGGCCGGTCCCACATTTGGGCTCATGTAGCTGCGGATCATCGTATACGCGATGTAGACGGCAGCGAGCATCATTCCCGGACCGATGGCGGCCGAATACAACAGGTTGACTGGCACTCCGAGCGTCGGTCCCATCACGATCAACATGATGGATGGCGGCAACAGGATGCCGAGCGTGCCACCCGCCGCAATGGCGCCGGCGGAAAGCGACTGACTATACCCGGCGCGCGCCATCATCGGGCCGGCCATGATGCCGAGAACCACGACGGAGGCGCCCACGATGCCGGTCGCCATGGAGAAAACCGTCGCTGTCAACAGAACCGCCAAATAGAGCGATCCCTTCATCGACGCGAGCAGATCGCGGAACCCCTGGAACAGGCGCTCCATCAATCCGGCGCGCTCCGTCATGAAACCCATGAAGACGAAGAGCGGTATCGCCGGCATTATCTCGTCCTTCATCGTGCCCCAGATCTGCAGATAGGCCAGACTGAAGGTCCGGTTTACCCCGAGACCGGCGGCGCCGAAGGCGAACGCAAGAAACAGCAAGGTGAAGGCGATGGGGAAGCCAACGAAAATGACCGACACCATCGACAGAAGCATGAGGAAGCCCAGGATGACCTCGTATTCCATGGTCAAATCTCCATCTTCTCGTGCTCGACGAGCAGGGAGTTCGTTCGCCATGCATGCAGTGATTTCAACGCTTCGGAAATGCCCTGCAACAACAGCAGCACGGTCGCGACAGGCACCACGAAACGAAACGGCCAGAGCGGCACGCGCCAGATGCCGCTGCTCGACCTTTCGGCAATCGAATAGGAATAGATCGCCATCTTTCCAGACACATAGAGCAGTATCAGCATGGCAGGCGCGAAGAGGCATATATAGGCGATCGTATCGATCGTCCCCTTGGTCCGGGGCGTGAACTTGTCCCAGAACATGTCTGTTCGGATATGCGCACCCTTCATCAGGGCGTAGGCGGAGCCCAGCATGAAGAGAGCGCCGAAGGTCTGCGTCGTAACCTCGAGCGCCCAGATCGTGGGGGCATGGAAAGCGTAGCGCAGGATCACCTCGGCGACGTTCGCCAGAACGAGCGGAACGACGAGCAGGATCAGGAGTCTGGTTGTGAATATTTCGGTGAAGCGGTCTATGCCTTGGATCACCGATAGGCCGAAAGGCTTGTCGGACATGACGTGCTCTGATTTTGGGGTTGGCAAGGGGCAGGAATGCACGGCATGGCACCGTGCATTCCCTTGTCTCAAAGATTGGCCTCTCACCCTTACGACGGCTTGAGTCCTTTCCAGAGCCTACTCGGATTTACCCCAGTAGTAATCGGCAGCGAGGCTGTAGGGTGCCTCGACGGTCTCGCGGCCGGGGACCACCTTGGACGCATAGGTACGCTGCGATTCATAGACCGTCTTGAAGTAGGGATTGGCAGCCGCTTCCTTTTCTGCGATCGCGTCCCACGACTTCAGCGTCTCGAGGAGGATATCCTCCGGCGTGCGATGGATGTTGATGCCACCTTCCTTCAGCTTTTCGAGCGCGTCGGCATTCAGCTTGTTGAGCTTGACCATGTAGCGGAATGTCGCTTCCCAGGTCGCCGAGCGCATGATTTCCTGAAGGTCGGGGGTAAGGCTTTCCCAGACTTCGCCATTGATCATGATCTCGAGAACAGTTGCCGGCTCGTGCATCGACGTCAGGTAATACTCCTTCCAGACGGTCTGGAAGCCCATGGCCGAATCCTCGTGAGGTCCGGCGAATTCGGCGCAATCGATGGTGCCGCGCTCGCCCGACGGCACGATTTCGCCGCCCGCAATGTTGACCGCAGCCATGCCCGACGGCGCGAATACTTCGGCGGTCATCCCGGTCTGGCGACATTTGCGGCCAGCCAGATCCGACCAACCGTTGATTTCCTGCTTGAACCAGCCCAGCGGCTGCTGGCCCGCATAGGTCATCGGGAACGGCACGACGTCCAGCTTGAGCTGCTCGCGGTAGAAGCCCTGATAGAGTTCGAGCCCGCCGCCATCGTAAATCCAGCCGACATAATCCAGCGCGTCCATGCCGAACGGGCCGCCGGGTGCCGGACCGAAAAGGGTTGCAGCGCTGTTCTTGCCGACCGAATAGGCCGGAGCGGACTGTCCGCCATCCAGAACACCCTGCGCAATCGCGTCCACCACCTCGTAGGCCGGAACCAGAGCGCCCGCCGGCATCGTTTCGATGACAAGGCGGCCACCGGACATCTTGCCCACGCGCTCGCCCCAGTACTGAAGGCTTTCGTAGGTCGGCGTACCCGCCGGATAGGACGTCTGGAACGTCAGCTTCCGGCTGTCCTGCGCCTCTGCCGGAGAAATGCCCAGCATTGCAACCGCGACTACAAGACCTTTAAGACCATAACTCTGTTTCATGTTCGGTTTCCTCCCGTGAAATTGTCCGCCTCCCAGCGGACCAAAATTCGCCACCCCTGTATAGATGACGAAAGCCCCTCGCTCTGAGCACATCATTCTATGCATTCGTATGCGCACCATACTTAGATCGGGTATTTGTGTCAAACAGGATCGCGGTGGAATTACGCCCCCTCCAGAAGACTGGACATGCTAGGGCTTGAGATTGCGAGCGAATGAACTCGCGCCGAGGTTATGAATTCAAGCGCTCTGTGGGTAATTGTTGCAGTGCACGAACCAGAATGGCCGTTGAGCGGCGGCGGTTTAAGCATGCGGCGCGGGATTAACCGACTTGACCTGAGACCCCAATTCCCCTCCAGTTTTCGGGGATCAGACCAGAGTGACTATTTCTGACGTGAGAGTGTTCCATAATGAAAAACTCTACACTCTGATCTAAATTAACCGCGGTCGAACGGATTATAACGGCCTTGCTGTGATAGACATATATCAGACCATGTCCGACCTGAGAGATAGGTGACGTTTTGTACCGGAGACATCGGTAACACTTTTCGCTTTTTGCGGGAGGTGTTGATGCCGTGGAGAGAGACTTCGGT
>NZ_LMFA01000018.1 GCF_001426565.1 Rhizobium sp. Root482
ATCCGAACGTCGCCGTTTCGGGTATCGACGCATTCACGTCATGCTGGATCGGCAGGGCATTGTCATGAACCTGAAGAAGCTCAGACGGCTCTATCGGGAAGAAAAGCTGACCGTGCGCAAACGGGGTGGGCGAAAACGGGCTTTGGGAACGAGAGGGCCTCTGGCACTGCCCACCCGTGCCAACGAGCGCTGGAGCCTCGATTTCGTCAGCGACGCATTCACGGATGGTCGTCGCTTTCGCGTCCTTGCCGTTGTTGACGACTTCACCCGCGAGTGCCTGGCGCTGGTCGCCGACACGTCGCTCTCCGGTCGGCGGCTTGCACGCGAACTCGATGCTGTCATCGCCCGACGAGGGAAGCCGCGAACGATTGTCTCGGACAATGGCACGGAGATGACGAGCATGGCCATTCTCGAATGGTGCCAAAGCACTCACGTCGAATGGCATTACATCGCGCCGGGCAAGCCGATGCAGAACGCCTTCGTAGAAAGCTTCAACGGCAGCTTCCGTGACGAATGCCTCAATGAAACACTGTTCTCGTCACTGACCCAGGCCAGGACGGAAATCGCAGCATGGAAGGAGGACTACAATCGAAACAGACCACACTCTTCACTGGGCAACATCACACCCAGTGAATTCGCAATGAAAATGGGTATGGAAAAACTGGCCGCCTAAAGTCACATTGAAAACCCAAGACTCTCCTGAAAACTGGAGGGAAGATGGGTCTCAGGTCAGCAGGGACGGCCGGCGAGCAGCGAATAATAACCTTTAGGGTATTCGTTGGCCGCAGTTGTGAAGTTTGGCTTCCAGGTCAGCGTATCGACACCGTCCGCAAGCGTGGCGGCGGCATCTTCGATCTTGGAAGGCGGGCTGCGGTGCCAGCGCACCTCAATGACATCTTCAACCTCGATGCGCCGATGGTCGCCCATTCGTTCGATGCGCTCCACCGGTGCTCCGCGCGACTGGATGGTGCCCATCGCGATGTTGCCGATAGTACCGCATTCGAATTCGAACCCAACGTGGACCAGGATGCGGCCCGATATCTTTTCGACCTTGCTCGCAGAGATCGAGCGCGCGGGCGAGACGGGACGAATTTATTTCGCGTTCGAACCCTGCTCTCACTGGCGGGGTTGTCGTCTCTAGGCTCCTCCTTAGACGTCGCCAAACCTCGCCGATGCCATCCGCTTGCATCGGAACGAACAATCTCGCCGTTTGCAGGCAAGTTTTCACCTCGGCTCAGCGGTTGCTGGCAATCCAACACCGCTGGTCGATACCGGTCTGTAGTAGCCATTGTAGATCAGCGCGAGCGCGGCAAGAAAGAATGCGACAAGAAGCAGGAATAGCACGTCGCGGCCGGTCATTCGTGGCCACCAAGTTCAATGAACATGGCGAAAGGCGCGACACCGGTTTCGACCTTCGGAAGTGCGTACAGGTAGCCGATCACCAGTGCCACCACGCCGAATATCACAGTCGCAAGATTGAACGTCAGGATTTCATCGTCCATCGCGAAACTCCTTCAGATCTGGAACACGATGCAGCGGCTAAAGTTCCGCAGTGCCTGTAGCTATAAAGAGCAGATGGCAGAGCGGGAACCTTATGATTATCCAACCCATTGGATGGATTCAGGAACGGAGGTATCTGCAATGCTCAGCGTAAAGATCGTGTCGGCCATTGTTTTGGCCATCGTCATCGGAATTTTCGTGTTTGCAACTGTTCAGCCTTAGACCTTTTTCAGGCTTTCCTGCCCGATGATCTGGTTGAAATTCGGCCCCGTCTGACTTCATCCCGCTATCGCAATCAGATATGACGAGTAACCATGAAGCCGAGGTGACTGCCGACGATTTCGCCGAGGTCATACGCTCCGGTCGTCCTCCCGCGATTGGGCAGTCGGCTCGATCAAGCCTATTCATATTCAGGGATGTCACAACAGGTTTCGGGATGCGATTTGTGGGACAGATGCCGCGATTTGGGTGAATGTTGATCGGTCAAGTTGCAGCCGGTCCGGTGCCAGTTCGCGGCGTCAGCAATACCAATGCCAAGCCCGATCATATTCGCGCCTCCGACCACGTTGGCCGTGGCGGAAACCTGGTTCGACTTTGCCTGTCGGCAAGACGCTGATAAGTGATCTAGTGGCAGGATCCGAGAAACTGCTCGCTTCGAAACACACGGGAACTGAAGGAAAACACAGCGACTGCCGCAAGTCGCTCGGGATCGAGGAGACCGCTCCTATAGTAGCAAAGGACGATAAGGGCAAGTTGAGTACGTTCGGACGCACTTGTCGTACCCACAGCGTTCACTGCCATTCGGACCGCGTCGCGCGTCGTCTCCACCTCATTCATGTTCACTGCGTTTGGCCCCCGCCCACGTGCATTACACTGCCATTTAATACAATAGAAATGTCTAAAATACAACAGGCGGAGCGGCGGCCGGGCATTTTGGGCCCTATTTCAATCGACGATAGGCAGAGAGCTTGAGAGGCGCTGCGACGTGACACCGAACAGCTTCCCGGGACGAGAATGGATGTCCTACGAATGTAATATTTTGGTTTGCGCGAGGAGGGCCTGGTTGTCGCGCGTTGCGAGAACCGCGACCCGAGCCTCCGGCCAGAACCGAATGATGGTATCGGCTGCTCACCTGCTGTAAGCTAAGGGGACATTGTGCACTGCACTGCGGGGAAGACCGAGGATGGAACGTCATCTCGCCGCAATCCTGAACGCCGATGTCGCCGGTTACGGTCGCTTGAGCCAAATCGACGAGGAGGGTACGCGTATTCGATTCCAGGCCGATATGAAGGCTATCTGGGAGCCGAGTATCGCCAGGTATAGCGGCCGGTTGGTCAAGACAATGGGCGATGGGCTGTTGGTGGAATTCCATAGCGTCGTCGATGCGGTGCGGTGCGCCGTGGAGGTCCAGCAACAGAAAGCAAAGCAAAATACGCTTGCATCACCCGAGCACCGCCTCGACTTTCGCATCGGCATTAACTTAGGGGATATTATCGTTGAGGGCGAGGATATCCATGGAGACAGCGTCAACATTGCCGCCCGGATACAGGGCTTAGCTCGAGCCGGCGGGATCGCCATTTCCGGAACGGCCTACGATCAAGTGAAATCAAAGCTGTCGGTGGGCTACTTATCGCTTGGCGAGCAGAAGGTCAAAAACATCGCCGAACCCGTTCGCGTATATCATGTCATACTCTATCCAGATTCTATCGGAAAAACGGTAAGGGGCCGCAACAGCCAGCGTCCCGTCCGCGTGGTGGGTGCGGTCATCGTTTTGTCCTTGTTTGCCGCAGCCGTCTGGTGGCAACCATGGAGGCTCATTCAATCACCGGCTGTGGTGGACCGTTTCGCCTATCCGCTGCCAGAAAAGCCGTCTGTCGCGGTATTGCCTTTCATTAATGTGAGCGGCAATAAAGAGCATGACCATCTTGCCGAGGGTTTGACAGATGATCTGATCACGGAGTTGTCGAAGGTCTCGGGCCTATTCGTCATAGCGCGCCATTCGGTGTTCGCAATTGCCGATCCACCCGGCAATATACAAGACGTAGCCGCCGAACTTGGCGTTCACTATGTTCTGGAAGGCACTCTGCAGCGAGCGGGGACCCGGCTTCGCATCAACGTCAAGCTGATCGACGCCGTTAGCGGGCTCTCCCTGTGGGCCGAGCGCTACGATCGCCAATATGCCGATCTGTTTGCGGTACAGGACGACGTGATCGGCAAGATCATTTCGGCGCTGTCGGTCAAGCTCAGCGAGGGAGAAAGGGACCAATTGGCCCGGATCCCTACCGATAACTTGGAGGCCTACGACTTCTATCTGAGAGCGGAGCAGGAAGGCATTACCTATAGCGATGTCGGGTCCTATCGCCGTAGCTTGTCCTTTTACCAAAAGGCGATCGACCTCGATCCGGATTTTGCCAGCGCCCATGCCGGCATCGCGCGCGTTGCGGTCGATGTATGGCGCAATGACTACACCTATCTCTGGTCGGCAGCCGTTGCGCGCAAGATCGCCTATGACGCCGCCGGCCAGGCTCTGAAGCTGGACCCGAACAATGCGCGGGCTCTTGCCGTATTGGCACTCCTTCAACTCGTCGATGGCAGGGGGGCCGAGGCGATGGATACGGCGACCCGCGCAGTGACGGCTCAGCCGAACGACGCAGAGGCATTTGGCAATATGGCGCTCATCCTGGCGCATACGGGAAGGCATGATGAGGCAGTCACCGAAATGGACAGGGCCCTTCGCCTCGATCCTGCGCCGCCGCCGAGTTTTCAGTTGCTGGCAGGCATTGTTTTTTACATGGCTCGGGAAAATGACAGAGCAATTCCGTTGATAGAAACCGCAAGCAATACTCTGCCCAGCGCCGAACCGGTTCGCGAATTTTTGGCGGCAGCCTATGCAACCAGTGGCGACCGGTCGCGCGCCGCACTGGAGGTAGAAAAGCTCTTGGACTTATTCCCCGACACCAATTTGACCTATTACAGCTATCTCTACGACTACTGGCGAAAGGATGACCTTGAATACCATCTCAGCGGCTTGCGCGTGGCGGGCATTCCAGAATGGCCTTTTGGTTTCAAAGGGAACGAAAGCGACCGGCTCGCGGAGGCGGACCTGCGCAAGCTCGTGGATGAGAAGACCTGGATCGGGAAGCATAAAAACGGCACAGAGTTCATTCAGCATTTCGACAGAACGGGGAACACTGCCTATCGCAGCGCCAATACCAATATCACGGGCGTCGCAGAAGTTCGCGGCGACCGGCTTTGCGAAACGTTCGCCGGCTTCTTCCTCGACCGAATGGTCTGCGGATATGTCTACCGGAATAGGACAAGAGCCGATCATCGCGCGCAATATGTTCACGTGACGCCGCAGGCACTGAAGTTGTTCTCAGTTGCCCCTGAGTGAGAAAAGCAGGCAAGGCGCACTAGGGGGTATTCTTTCGCCAATCCGTCTGCAGCTTTTCCGACACAAGTGTATGCTGGACCTCGGCCCAGTGTTTCTGGGAATCCACGACCTTGGCCGGGTTCTTTGCAAACCCGTCGGCAGCTCCCGGATCATAGCTGATATAAAGCTTGCCCTCGATTATTCTCCAGGCCTTGGGATCTATATTGGTGGTAACGGTTCCCAAGGACACTCCATCTGCACAGTAGCCACCGTATTGAGGCGCGTACCGAGCCGGCTCCTTGATGAAGAGATCGCGGTTCTCGCGGCTGGCAAAATACCATGTTGCACCAAGCCAATGATGAGAATATGTCGAGGATCCCTCCACGGCCCGGTTTTGAGTAAAATAGGCCACGGGATCGAAACCCTTGATTGCAACGTCACCGAAATAGCCGGTATTTACGAAATCTTCCGCCATAACCGGTTGGGTGCACAAAGATAGGACTGCCAGAGCACCGGTCGCCATGACGACCGGGGGCAGGGCCCTTCTGCAAAGTCCAAACATGCCGTCCTCCTTTACGCGTCACCGTATCGCAGGGCAAACGAGACGCTATTGTCGTTTCGTGCATTCCGTAAAGAGCCATGGACCAACCACAGTGGCGTTTTGGCAAATAGCCCCGGCCTTCAAAAGCACGTCCGCAGCCGCCCAATGCTGACGCCAGCCAGCTTGGCTCAGCGGCGTTATTCCGTTTCTTTCCTTTGCCTCGATCCTTGCCTTTCGAGACAACAAAAATGTTACGATATCCGCATGTCCTTCTTCGGCTGCCGCATGGAGCGGTGTCATCTTATAGAAATTTTCGCTATCATCGACCAATGCCCCATTCGCGACCAGCAGTCTCACAACGTCGAGATTTCCCGCATACGCCGCAGCGTGTAAGGCCGTGAGGCCACCTTTGTTTCGCACCGATACATTGGCGCCCTGTGCCAACAAGAAGGCGACAAGATCGACATGGCCTGCGAGGGCCGCAAGGAGCAATGGCGGCTCACCTGCACTGTCCGGCAGCGCCACGTCGAAGCCCTGTTCCAACAGACGTTTTACAGCCTCGACATCTCCACGTTTGGAGGCGTCGTGCAAAGGACCGGCCGAAGCCGCGGTAACAAACAAGGTTGCCGCAAGCGTCGTCGCGCAAAGAAGGTTCATCGCACCCCTCCGATCTGTCCTCGGTTTAATCAGTGCGGACGAAGATTAGAATACAGTAAAATTGAAAAAGGCACAAGAATTGCCTCGTCGACCGGAGACATTTGATTGAACCGCGGCCAGTGGATCATATCTGTCTTTTGCGCCGGTGAACCGGACGTTGCGGCGGTTTCGCTGATCGTCAAAAATGGCGATGCCTTAAGAATTCTGTAGAGTCCCCGGTGCAAACGCCTATGGCCGGGATAAGCGGCAGGGATGTGCTGCGGCGCGCGGATAAACCTTAAGGCGTCAAATTGGCCAAGCCAAACAGCGCGCGTTTTCGCCCTTGTGCGACGTGAGCGAGTGCCCTTTCCCAAGTCATTGCCTGCAATTTGCCGGTCGGAGCCCAAGGGATGCTGAAGGGCTACCGACTGGAAAGCTTTGAGATGTGAACCGCGAAGCTGCAGAGCGCTAAGCTGAAAGGCGCGCCTCAAGGACCATATTGAATGGCCCGGAAATTGCCCTTCTCACTTGGTTGAAGCCGCCCGAACGAATGACCTCTGACAGCTTTGCCTCCCCCGCCTGTGCCCCCAAGCCTTCCCCCACCTCCTGATCAAGAGAGGTCGGCACGCAGATCATTGTCGATGCATTGTAGTAAAGGCGTCCAACCGGGTTCATATTGTCTTCAGGGCGGTCGCCTGCAATTGGCTCCACTATCATCCATGTACCGTCCGCCTTGAGAATACGGCGCATGTGTCCGGCGCAACCTCGCGGATCACCCATGTCATGAAGGCAGTCGAAACTGGTCACAAGATCGAAGTCCGTCTCACTGATGTCTTTGGCAGCTGCCGAAACGAACGTCACTCGACCATCAACGCCATGTGTCCTGGCATGATTTCTCGCTTCTTGGATCGATGGTTCGTGGAAGTCATAGCCGATGAAGTTGGCTTTGGGATAAGCCTGGGCCATGAGTATTGTGGAGAAACCAACGCCACATCCGACATCGGCAACCTTGGCGCCCGATTCAAGCTTCGCCTCGACGCCTTGAAGAGCCGGCAGCCATGTCTGCACAATATTGTTCACATAGCCGGGACGGAAGAACGCTCCTGTGGCGCAGAACAGACAACCCGCAGAATCTCCCCACCGAACGCCGGTGCCAGTTCGAAAGGCTTGTTCGACTTTCGGCTCCCCTTCTATCATTGCAGCCACGAGATCAAAAGCGCCTTCGAGATATACGGGACTGTCGACATTCACAAACACCATCGCCTGCTCCGGCGACAGACTGAACATCTGCGTCTCGCTGTCGTAGCCGATATATTCGTTGGCCGCCTGTGCCAACGCCCATTCCCGGATATATCGTTCGTTCAATTCGCCCGCCGCGACGGCCAAGGCGCCGGCGGTCAGCGGCCCATCACGATAGAGTGCCGAGAAAAGGCCCAGTCTCATGCCTATCCTGACTGTGGGGACACTGAACGCGCCTCCAAGGTCGCCGAGCATTTTGCCGATAAAGATATGAAGTTTTTCTTCATCAAGCTGTACCATGTCCTTGCCTCCCAATGCGCCGTTGACGGTGCGAAAAAGCTGGAAGAGCGCGCAAGGCGCTCCGATGAACGCTTGTACAGTTAGGAATATGCCTGAAGGGCTATATCGTATCACGCCGGCAAGGATCACGTCTAGTTTTTCCGGGGACGCTGACCGCCGCCGACCGTTGGTTACATCGCAGTCGTATTCGGCGGCCACCGAGCAAGAGTTCGATCATGTTCGCCCTTGCCGGCATTGTAGCGGATCAATCGAAATGGCCGCCTGCGGAAGGCTATTCATTCGCCCTGACACAGCCTTGTGGTTCCGCCCGGTAGAGAATCGCTCCTTACCTGGAAGTATCGTTTGCCCACGCATATTCGAACGCGCGTATGGGCATGGCGAACCCCTTTAGTTGCAGCCGGGCCGTTTCCGTGAAAACCGCTCCGCTGTGGTGATCGCGGAACACATTCTCCGAAACCAGTATTTGATCGACGTCGGCGCTCGAACACAAGCGGGCGGCAAGCTGAACTGTGGTACCAAAGAGATCGTTGCTGTCCTTGACCGGTTCTCCGCAATCGATGCCGATCCGGATATGGATCGGCTCGGCATTGCCGCGATTGTAGCGCTGGAACTCCCGATGGATCGCCGTCGCGCAATCAACTGCCTGCGTATTGGACACGAAGGCCGCCATGATGCCATCGCCCGTGTGCTTCACTTCGCTCCCATCATATTGCTCCAGGCTCCTTCGAACGATGGAATCATGTGCCCGGACCAGTTCCGTCCCCATGCGGTCCCCCAGGCGCGTTGTCATCTCCGTGGAACCGACGATATCGGTGAACATGACTGCTCGATGCGCGCAGTCTGAATTGTGTTGTAAAGATATGCCGGGTGGCTCCGGGTCGTGGATGCGGCCAAGGAATGCCTCAACCGCTGACAGCGCGACCTCGACAACCTCACTGGCAACGAATCCGTGCGCCTCGCGATGGACGCACTGTGCGGTTTCCTTGTCGGGCGCATCTATCAGGCAGAAGGCTGTGCCGCGTTGGTGATCGAACCAGTAGGTCAGGAATTTGACGCCGTATTGATCCTGGATTTCAAGATCTTTCTTGTGTGCAGCTGCAACGTCTGCGGCGGTCTCGCCTTTGAGATTGTGGCGATCCATGAAGATGGCCATCATCCGCTCCCATCTCACCATGTCAGTTTTGCCGGAATTGTATGCCGGACGGTATTTTTCAGCAATCTCTAAATCTTCAGCCTGTACCCGGAGGCGAAATCGATCCCTGGCTGGTTTTGGAATGTCTTGAGGGTTTGAGTCCACGCGATAGTGATCTCGATCAGTCCTCTGCATCCAATGTTCAATTCCCGCTTCTGCTTTGCTTGGGAGCCCCTAACGATGTGGCCTTCAAGTACCGAAGTGAATTTAGAGTGGCCGCCTCGATAGTGACGGGCCTTGCCAATCACGGGATTGCGATTTTACTCCGACTGTCGCTCTCGATAGATTTCCCGATGTCTTGCACAGGGAGGTGTAACAATGAAATGCCGGTTCGCACTTGTTGCAGTCGCATTGGCCTGGTCCGGAGCAGTCCATGCGCAAGACACCACTATGAGCTTCTTTGTCACGAGCACTAATCCAGGCAAGGGTGGCGATCTAGGCGGCCTTCAGGGAGCGGACGCATATTGCGATAGCCTCGCGACGGCTAGCGGATCGACTGGAAAGACTTGGAAAGCATATCTGTCAAGCGACGCGGAGGATGCCAGGGACCGCATCGGTGACGGGCCTTGGTTCAATGCCAAAGGCGAAAACATCGCTGACGATGTCGCATCTTTGCATAGCGACGCAAACAATCTTACCAAGCAGACAGCCCTTAACGAGAACGGCGAGATCATCAAGGGTAGGGGCGACACGCCTAACCGCCATGATATACTGACGGGTACGAAAGCTGACGGAACTGCAGCGCCGGAAACCTGTGGCAACTGGACAATGGGTGGCGCGGACGGCGTTGCAATCGTTGGTCACAGTGATCGCACCGGTTTGAATGATTCCCCTGAAGCGAAGTCCTGGAACTCATCGCACCCAACAAGGGGTGGCTGCACGGTGGATGCTTTCAAGGGCACAGGTTGCGAAGGGCTATTCTGTTGCTTTGCCGCAAACTAGGATGAAAGGCGGGCGCAACCCTTGATCGGCCTGAGATCGGGTCCTGAACCGTTCAGAGGGCTGGAACCCAATTGTCGGCCGTCGTCAACAAGGCCACCGACGAGGGTTGGTATTAACGGCAGCCTTTTATGGACTGTCTGTCGTCGGTTTCATTTCAAGCGTGTCGTCCTCGGTCATGGCTATGACCATGCTGCACCGAGTGCACAGAATTTCGGTCGTCGCTGGAGTGTTGGTCAGCTTCGACACGAAAAATCCCTTGGTCACGTGATCGACATTGAAATCCAGCTTGTTTGTATACCCGTCATCGATCTGAGCAACATTGGCAATCCCTGTCGCGCCACAGCGAGGGCAAAGCAAGTCCATTTGGTAGGTATGCCGCACAGAAATCCCTCCGGAGATCCTGGATATCTTGAAACGGCGAACCGCCAGAGTCTATGATTTTCGTCGGTGATCTCCAAAATTTGCCGACTGGTATCGCTCTATGGGCAATGGCACTTCGTTGCCCTCGTCGACGGTCATGTCTGGTCGTCCTGGCGGGCATGTGGTCCATCAGCCGATCAAAGCCTCGGCCACGGCGAGGCCTACCGTCGTAGTCTCTTGTCATTTCAGCGCCTTTCATGGAACGTTGCGCGTCAAACGGATGCGGCCGGCGGCGTATTTCCATTCCTACGATCGGAGTCAGTTTCCCAGCTGTCCTTATCGCCCTCATCTGTCCAGATGATTGCGCCATTTCTAACCGGGTCGGTATTCAGACACGGCCGTGTCTGTGGGTAGCCGGTGGAAAAGCTGTGAATGTTCTGTGGATGGATCGCTTCAGTGACAGCTTGTTCTGACTATGTTCGTCGAGGTCAATTCCAACCTACGGGGGGCGTTGGGACCCATCGTTGCAATGGCCCCATAAATATCCGGACACGATCTCCCACTTAACAAGTGTGCGAGGTAACGTGCCCATTATGACCAGTCATAGTCCGAGACAGAAGTCCTGTCCGGCCCTGAGCGGCGCAGGTCTCCGGTCGCCTTGCGCGCGGCCTCGGCACGAAATGAGAAACCCGCGTCTGCTCGATACCATAACTGGCACCCACGCTCGAACTGGACGACGTGGTGATCTGGGAAATCTCAACGTCCGCAATGCCCTAGAGCGGCGGCTGCCATCGCCGAAAGAAAAGCATGGGACACTGTTCCTGCCGCGATATTCGCCAGACAACAATCCGATTGAAATGGCCTTTTCAAAGCTCAAGGCACTGTTGCTAAAAATAAGGGCCAGAACTTACGGCGATCTCCGGAAAGCCGACGGAAAAGTCTGTAGCATATTCACGCCACAGGAGTGCTTGAACTATTTCCACAAAGCCGCATTGCGCATTAATCGCCGACGCTCTCGACTAGAGCAGGGCTGGTGTCGTTTTACCTCGCTGAAAATGCGGCCGTCGATGGCGGGGAACGCCATAGCTCTCCTGAAACCTGGATGCCGAAGGGTCTCGGTCACGCGTCGAAAGCTCTCGAGGCAGCTATTCCAGTAGACCGTAGGAGGTGTTCCGGGACGCTCGAGAATGCGAACATCCGCCGTTGCGCCGGCAAGAGCAGAAGAGGCAGCAGCGCTTGGCTGAGCCGCAAGCTCTACGGCTAGAACTCGAAGGCAGTTTAGTAAAAATTCAGGCTTAGGTGCTAGTTATCATTCATAAACATTGTCATGTGGGAAAAAATGTCCGACATTCAAATCAAGCGTCCGTTGTGGGTGACGATAACCGCATGCGGCTTCGCTGCTGTTCTGTTTTCCAGCATCGCCATCGGTGGCACCGCCTGGTATCGCCAGTCTGTTGCGAGCAGTGAGGCCATCAACCGCGAAGTAACAGGCGACCTAGCCGTCATCGATGCAGATATGGCGGCACAGAAGAAGGCGGCATCGGCGCTGGCGCTCGCGCTTGCCGGTCAGCCGGAAATTGCCGGACTGATCGAGACCAATGCCCGCCAAGAGATTATCGGCCGCTTTTCAGGCGCAATGCCCGCAATCATAAGCGAAGGCGGATTAGAGTTGATCACCTTCTCCAACGCAAACGCTGAAGTTATCGGACGCATCCATGCGCCTGATAAATTCGGCGACAACCTCAAAGATCGTCGCAAAACGGTGGTCGAAGCCATTTCCACGGGCAAGCTTGTTGCCGGTATAGAGCCTGGTCGCGCAGCGGTCAGCATGTTTGCTTCGGCTCCCGTTATCCGAGACGGCAAGACCGTTGGAGTCGTTGACGTCGGCACTGGTTTAACAAACGCGTATTTTGAGCCGCTTGCAAACAGCGTCGGCGCTGAAGTTGCCGTGCATATTCTTGTCGATGGAAAGCTCGAAAAGCAGGCTTCGACATCCGAAAGCACCTTTCTGTCGCCAGAAGCACTCAAAGCAGCCTTCGAGGGTGCGAATGTGGAGGAACGAAAGACCACCGAGAACGGCAGCTACGTCGTGAAGACAGTTCCATTCAACAACTTCTCCGGCACCAAGGTCGGAGTTCTTGAGATTGCCTCCGATGTCACTTCTGTGGTTGAGGATGCCAATACTGCATTCTGGGCTACCATTGCCGGCACAGTCATCGTTTCGCTTCTATCACTTTTAGGCTTTTTTATCTTCGCCCGTTCGCTTGGCGGCGTCCTTGGACGCCTCACCGGAACGATGTCGCGATTGGCCGGCGGAGACCTCGATGCGGCCGTCGACGGCGAAAGCCGTCCGGATGAAGTCGGCGCCATGGCACGCGCGGTCAAGGTTTTCAAGGACAATGCCATTCACGCAAAGGACTTGGAGCGGGAGAGCGAAAGTCAGCGTAACCAGACCGAAGAGCAGCGTCGCCGGATTGCCGAACAAGACCGCATCCGTGCCGAAGCCATGGCGCAGGCGACGACCAGCCTCGCCGACGGGTTGCATCAACTGGCTGTGGGCAATCTGAGCTTCCAGCTGTCGCAGTCGTTTGCCGAGGAGTTTGAAAGCCTACGTGCCGACTTCAACCAGGCGGTCGTGCAGCTCAAGGACACGATGACGTCCGTTTCCGAAGCAACCGGGTCGATCGACAGCGGCTCGCGTGAGGTCAGCCACAGTGCCGACGATCTTTCCAAGCGTACCGAGCAGCAGGCGGCAGCGCTCGAAGAGACTGCGGCAGCCCTCGACCAGATCACGGCCAATGTCGCCAATTCTTCTAAGCGCGCCGAAGAGGCCCGCAGCGTTGCCATCCAGGCAAATGAGAACGCCAAGCAGTCCGGCCAGGTTGTGGCCAATGCGGTCGATGCCATGGGTAAGATCGAGCAGTCGTCGAAGCAGATCTCCAGCATTATCGGCGTCATTGACGACATCGCCTTCCAGACCAACCTCCTGGCGCTCAACGCCGGTGTGGAAGCTGCGCGCGCCGGCGAAGCCGGTAAGGGCTTTGCGGTGGTGGCCCAAGAAGTCCGCGAACTGGCCCAGCGTTCGGCAACCGCTGCCAAGGAGATCAAGGACCTGATCCGCAACTCCTCGGTCGAGGTGGCCAGCGGCGTCCAACTCGTCAGCCAGACGGGCGAGGCTTTGAAGACGATCGAAACCTCTATCGTAACCATTAACCAGCACATGGACGCGATCGCTACCTCGTCGCGCGAACAGTCGGTTGGTCTCAACGAGGTCAACACAGCCGTCAACCAGATGGACCAGGTGACGCAACAGAACGCCGCCATGGTCGAAGAAGCAAATGCCGCCGGTGCGACGCTGGCTAGTGAAGCAAATCGTCTTCGCGAGCTGATCGGCCAGTTCGACCTCGGCCGCGGCAGCACGCCGGCCGTAGCGCTGCGCTCCACCGCCGCCGTCATGGCTGCCCGACCAAACTTTACTCAAGCCGCCTCGCCGGCGCGTAGCATAGTCGGCATGGTCGCCAGGTCCTTCGGTGGCGGCACGGCGTCCGCCGCGGTAAACGAAAAGTGGGACGAATTCTGACGAACGACGACCGCGAAGACAACATGAACTTGAAAGCGAAGATGTGGATCCTCATATAGGGATCACCACCCACAGTGCCGACGGCCTGCAGCGACCATTATCGTCGCGCGTTCGCTGTCGCGGGTGACGAGGGCGCTCCCCATGATGGGTCGAGCGCCCTCGGTTTGTATCCCAGCAGCCGAAATCACCCGCCAACATCGCACGGAGGCAAGGTGGCGGCTCTGCAATGTGAGAGGCGGCCCCGCGCGCCGGGGGCTGTCGATCCCGGGTCCCGGCATTGCCGTCGCTATGCTGACCCTCCTGCGGCAACCCTCTTAACCGGTCTTGCGGGAGGCGAACGGCTTTCGCGGTTCCCGCTGCAGCTGGTATGCCCTTTCCTGTTTGGGTGCTGGCGCGTGGCTGACCAAAACGCATGCCGGCGCCAAACTCTCTCACCAGCGCCTTGCGATCAAGCTCTCCCAGCTGGCCGCACGGCTTGCATTGGACGGTGATCACAGGTCCCTTGAAATCCCTAAGCGTCAGCAGGCCGGGCATATCTCTATTCTCATCCACGATATTTTTCATAACATTCAGCAACAAATTGAGCATTGCCCAGATGCATTAATGCTGCTATATGACTACTGTAGTCATAACGGGGAGACCGATATGAGAGAGATTCAGTTGAAGGATGCAAAGGCGACGCTGTCTGCTGTTGTCGATCAGGCTGTTCATGGCGATCCTGCGATCATCACGCGCCACGGCAGAAAGGAAGCTGTGGTGCTTTCGTTCGAGGAGTATGAAAAGCTACTGCACGTTCCAAGTTTTGGACGATTGCTCGCTGCCTTTCCTGGCGACGAGGGCGATATTCCGGCTCGGAGCGCTAAGCCTAGCCGGCCTGTCGATCTCTGATGTTTTTAGTCGATACAAATGTCATATCCGCGCTTGCTCCATTCAAGCGCCAGAGTCTTGCACCCATTATCGAATGGCTTGATAAGGCCAGCTCACAGCTGTTCCTGTCAGTGATTTCCGCTGCAGAGGTCAAATCGGGGACGGTCAAGGCCGAGCGAGAAGGCGCAACCACGAAAGCGCGGCAGCTGAGAGAATGGTGGGAAACCATCGAGCATTTGTACGCGCCGAAGCTTTTGCCGTTCGATCTGAGATGCGCGCATGCCGCCGGTCAGATTCTTGATGATGCCCGCGCTCACCAGCCGGGTTTTGAGGACATTGCGATAGCCGCCACAGCCCAGGTTCATGGCTTGATCGTTTTGACGCGCAACCTGCGCCATTTCGAACCTCTAGGCATTCGGGCGATCGATCCGTTCAAAGCGTTGCCCGAGTTGTAGGGCGACAGGGGAGGGGCTTTTCTACTGAAGTCTTGGCGTTTGAGACTAACGCGGAGCCGGCTTGCCGATTTGCGGCATCGACAAGGCCGCGATCCTCCCTAGATCCTTCTTGGAGTGGCCACTTCGGAGAAAATTGTCATGAGCGCCGACAAATACGAGCAGATCCGCCGTCGCGCCTACGAAATCTGGGAAGGCGAGGGGCACCCCGAGGGGGCACAGCTGCGCCATTGGCAGCAGGCCTGCGATGAACTGAGGGGTGAAGATCAGGATGTGACGTCGCAAGACCTGCCGGCCACGGTTGGTCGGGATGAAGCGACACTGCTCCAAGCAGCAGGCGGGAGCGGCGACATCGACCGATCAAACGCAAAAACTGAGCAGCCCAAGAAAAGGCTCAAAAATCCCGTGTCGGGGATAGAGATGACGACGGGCGAAAAGCCTCCCAAGCAGAAGACCAAGAGCACCGAAGGAC
>NZ_LMFA01000019.1 GCF_001426565.1 Rhizobium sp. Root482
GGTTCGCTAAATCTGCTCGTCTTCATCAAAATCTCCTCGTTCATAAAGCCCGAGAAAATTCTACTTTTGAAGCCCGTTAATTTGCGGGGGGATTACCGAGGCAGCGATGAGCAAATTGCATGTCGGGCGAACGAACACGATGGGTGAGATTGCCGAGGCCTGGCATAAGGGCGCACAGCGACTCTGCGCACGACTGACGTCGCTTTGATTGATAGCCCCGCGAGCGATTGCGGTATCGCGCTTGTCGAAGCGATTGAGACAATCACGTTCGCGCTGACGTGACGCCGGCGCGGTCAGGACGAAATGCCACCCTTGTTGCGAGGAAAGGCCATATGAATAGCCGGGGGCAGCCCATAGCCAGACTTGTGTCACGAAACAAGGAAGGCTTTTCACGAAAACGGTGACAAATCTCGGCTTCAGATGGCCACTCCGCCTCCTATTCGCTATTCAGTGATTTCTTAGAGCCCGCCGCATTCGACCATGTCTTTCTCGCCTCGTCGGCGACAAAGCGAACCTTCATCGTTTCAGTCGATGAGGAGAACTTCAACAATTCGTTCTTCAAGGAGGACACTGGTACTACCCCTTGCTATGTTTTAACTGGAGTCGGCTGAAGGTCCCCGGAGCTGATATGGGGCGCTTGAATCACAAATATCCTCATTGGAAAATTCGCCGATGGTGCGCTGCGACTGGATAACAATGGACGAGGTGCCAGAGAAGAAAATTCCACGAGGCGGTACGTTCGCAGCTTTCAGGCATCGTAACTATATTCTGATGTGGGTCGGAAATCTGGTTTCGAACTCAGGAGACTGGCTCGATCAAATTGCTCTGAACTGGCTGGTCATTTCGACAACAGGCTCACCCATTCACCTCGGACTGGTCAATTTGGCCCGAGGCTTGCCGAACACGCTGTTCGCGGTTGTAGGAGGCGCAGTTGCAGACCGGGTCGATCGCCGCCGTATGATGATGGTGACGCAGACTTTGGCAATGATGTTTGCTGTCAGCTTGTTTTTGCTCGTATACACCGGCGAGGCCCCCATCTGGGCTATCCTGATACTCACTACAGCGAGAGGCGTCGTGATCGCGTTCAATACGCCAGCGCGTCACACGTTAATATCGGAATTAGTGCCTAGCCACGACTTGGCGAGCGCCATCGCGCTTAATTCGATAGCCCTCAATATATCGAAGGTTATTGGCCCGCTGACAGCGGCAGCGATCATAGCGGGCTTCGGCGTCGCCGCCTGCTTTTTGGTCAATGCCGTGACATTCATCGCCGTATTGGCCATGCTTTGGTTGGTAAATCTTCCGCCAAAGCCGGTGCGTGTTGCTCGCAGCGAGGAATTCGTGACCACGCTACTAGGAGGCGTGCGCTATTTGCGGGAAAACGAAATGCTGTTTTTACTCGTTGCCGTAGCTTTGGTTCCAACCTTCTTTGCGCAACCTTACATCCAACTGCTCGCATTATTCGCCCACGATGTCTTCCACGTCGGGCCGACAGGATTGGGGATGATGGTATCAGTAGCAGCGATAGGTTCGATCGCAGGTGGGCTCTATTCCGCATGGCTTCAACGCGATGCAAGAAAGGGATCCGTGATGTTGCTTTTCATGGGCGGTTTCGGTGCATCCCTGCTTGCCTTCTCTTTGGCTCCCAACATTTACGTAGCTACGCCTCTGTTGTTTTTTGCCGGCGCAATGCATATTGCCTACAACTCGTCAAACAACACCATTTTGCAGCTTGCTGTGCACGACGACTATCGCGGACGGGTACTATCGACATTGTTCATGACGCGAGGCCTTGTATCTGTGGGGACTGCCACGACAGCGATGCTAGCAGCTGTCCTTGGGCCGCGTTTTGCGATGGCAATAATGGTATCGATTGTGATCCTGTTTGCCGTCACCCTTTGGACAACGACTCCGCGACTGCGGCATTTAAGCGTTTGACCAATACGGTTTCTCACTGATCAAGACTCATACGCGTGTTTTCTGGTGGCCATGGTTGCTGCATGTCTTCGCCGATAGTGGCTATGCGGCCGACAGGTTGAAGCGGCGACTGAAGAAGATCGGGCGCTGGACGGTCGAGATCATCAAGCGCTCAGACAAGGTGAAAGGCTTCGAGGTTCTGCCGCGTCGATGGGTGGTCGAACGGACCTTCGCGTGGCTTGGTAGATGCCGAAGACTGGCGAAGGACGTCGAAAAGTCCATCGCCTCCTCACAGACACGGATCATGATCGCCCACACTCGCCTGATCATATCATTGAAGGCTTTTCGAGTCCGACTCTCAGATATAGACCGACCTTGTGCGCTGATCGTGCTGTGCTGAAAACCGTGTTCCCCGCCTTGCCCAACGGCGCGGGATCCTGTTCTTTTGCCCGATACGGACCTCATTCTCGAAGCAAATCTCTATCCGTTTTACTCGGACTGCTCCGGCGGCAATCTGCGCCACTGCGGCGGGGAATCTTTTTTAGGACCGCGTTCGTTGAAACGCATGACCCAGTCCCGAACGATCTGCAGCGTGACATTGCCAAGACGGGCATCTGACCGCGTGCCGCCGTGGTAGATCGAGGCGAGTGCCGACAAGCGTCGTACCTGGGCTGCGTCCTTCGTCTGGCGCGCCAGCCGCCGGAGAACTTCTCCATCAAAATCGTCACGTAGTGAAATCCCTGATCGCATCGCAGACCTCCGGTCTGCGCTAGAGATTCATATTCACTGCGTTCTGGGAAGGCCAAAAAATCGCGGTCAGCGAGGCGGCGTATTAACCTTGCCATGAATGGCAAAGCGGCAGCTGGCCAAATGCGATACTCCTGCGATGCCAGTCCCCAAACCTATCTCTTCGGGTGAGTGGGTCCTCCTTGAGGAGCGATGCAACAGCTTGAATGGCAATGCGGCCGATTTCCTATCACGGCAACTCTCCCTATTGGGATGCTGATTGGTTAGCTCGCCTCCCTATAATATTCATCGGAGCCTGGAACGACGCTGTACCGGAATACGAGTCGGATGCGGAGAGTTGGCGGACGGCGCGACAAACGACCCTTGATCATCGGGGACGGACAAAACAGGAGATCTCACGCCCATGAAATCTTTGCTCTTCTCTGTGGTTCTGCTCCTTGTTTCCGCAATGGCTTTTCCAATCTCACTTGCCTTAGGCGAGGATCAGTCGCCGACAGGAAACTATTCGAACGTGGTGCTGGAGGGCGATCCCCAGCATCTGGGTTTTCCGGTTCCTTTTCCCGAACCGAACCTGCCGCCGGATGTCGGACCTTTTAATCCCCCGTCTTATGCAGTCAGTGAGACGGCACCTGCGATCGCAGAGATCTCGCGAACTGCGGGACGGGACGAGGTAGTCTCGATGACCGGCGTTGCTCTCGCTGACCAGTGCGCGTTCACGATATTTTCTCAGGCTGCGGGCGCGCAGCATGGCGCCGTCACGTCCGTAGCGCCTTTGGTCGCGGATGACACGGCGGCGACGCTTTTGCTCCCGGTCACGCTGCCTGCCTGGTCCATGTATTTGATCTGGCCTTCGCGCGGTGCTGACCACGGCAAGGCCATCGCCATCAACAGGACGGAAGCATGGTGGACAGGTCCGGAAAAAGGCGTTCCGGGTGAAGCTGTTTCCGTCTACGGTCGCAATCTCGCCCACGCGAACGGCAAGACGAGATCCCATGTCTACATCAAACCAACAGGTAGGCCTGGCTGGTATCTGAGACCGAGGTCGGTCAATCCGTTCAGGGTTGAATTTCAGATACCTGATCTGCCGGCGGCAACCTACGAAGTCTGGATGCACAACGGCCATGGCGGTCGCTATGGCTGGAGCGGACCACTAAAGCTGGAAATCCTTGCGAAATCGCCCTGGGCGGGCCAGGATCAGAACGTCGTTGACGTCACGCGTTTCGGTGCTATCGGCAATGGCGTCGTCGATGACACGCACGCCGTAGAGCAGGCGCTTGAAGCCGCTGGCAACTCCGCACCCGCAACGATCTATTTTCCCAAAGGGGATTTTCGGATCTCTGCCACACTTCACGCACCGGCCGAAGTCACTTGGCGCGGCGCAGGTATGGATGAAACAAAAATCCGCCTTGCCCGCGTCATTAAGGAGAGCATGATCGTCAGTCCGGGCGACAATGTCCGATTCCAAAACCTTACGCTGGTTGGCGACGGCAAGACCGACGGTCATCCCGTGGTCAGCCTTTCTTCGGCAAGGGACATCCGTTTTGAGGCCATGCGGATTGATGCATGGGGGGGACCTGCGCTCGACGCTCAGGATGTCCGCGGTTTATCCATCTACGCTTCGGAACTTGTCGAGAACGGCTCCTTCTACGGCACCAGCCGTCAGGTCTTTTTTATAGACAACAAGTTCCGGATGACCAGATACGGAGAATCCGTCGTGGCGCTCTGGGGCGGCAGCGATTTTTCGATGATCGGTAATGAATTGACCAACGCCGACGAGAGCCGCGATGACGGCCACGGCATTGGCAGGTTCTTTGTAGGACAGGCACACTTCGGTAGTTTGCGTAACCTTTACTGGGAAAGGAACGTGTCGCGGAATGCCGCCCCCCATGACTGCGACAAGGTCGACTGCAACAAGGGCGAACAGATCTGCTTTGAGATCGTCGGCAGCCAGT
This sequence comes from Rhizobium sp. Root482, assembly GCF_001426565.1. Classification (GTDB taxonomy): domain Bacteria; phylum Pseudomonadota; class Alphaproteobacteria; order Rhizobiales; family Rhizobiaceae; genus Pararhizobium. The sequence continues at coordinate 4,617 of NZ_LMFA01000019.1, forward strand.
TGATCGATCGTTTCATCCGTGCTTCGGCAACCACCGTCACTTTCGGCGCGTTGCCGAATAGAGGCGAGCAGATTAAGAGCGGGCTTGATCTCGTCATTGTCGGCGGGCGAGGTGCAGGCCAGCACCGCCATATCGTTTCCACAAGCGGCTTCCGGGTCGTTCTGGAGCGCGCGTGGAACGTTATCCCGGATAAAACGAGCCGTTTCGCACTTGCGGCCACCGCCTCGCGAGCGGCGATCTACGACAACGCCTTCCAGGGACGTGACAGCTACGCCCAGCACGATTCCGACTCTACCGGTGTGCTTCTTTACGGCAACGTCTATGATGTGGTGGTGGACAGCAATAATATCTCTCGGATGAGGCATGGCATGATGACGGTCGCGCTCGACTCGACACGCGGCCTTAGTCCCTTTTTCCTTCAATATTCGAACAATCGTGTGAGCCAGAGCAACAGCGGTCTTTATGTGGGGACCACCTTTGCGGATTCCGGCGTGGCGGGTATCTGGGGGGGCCTCGGCAACGTCTACCGGGGGAACATATTTGAAGATATCGCTTACATCGGCGTCGAATATGAAACCTGGGATCACAGCGGATCTGATTACAACGGCACAGTGTTCGATCGAAACCGGTTTGATGGCGTGCGTTACGGCTTTGTTGATGCCTACAAGCTGATGTGGACACATGACGGCCGGTTCGAATCCGGCCCCCGATCGGGACGTTCGAGACGGATCAATACCGTGCTCCACGGGAACAAGTTCAGCCGCGGCGCAACGAGGTTGGAAGGCAGCATGGGCTTTCTCACGATGCACCCGGACAATACTTGGCTTAACATCGGTTCGAGATGGACCGACTTCTCGGGCGGCAATGCTGGTCCGCCCCTCTAAACGGCGGTCACAGCCGAGCCGCTGTTCAGAGGGGCTGGTGCTATTGGAGTTGCCCATAAAACCGGACAGGGACAGATTTCTGTTTGACGGTTTAAGGACTCACGCGGAGAGCCCTGCCGTTTCGTTGGCCGCAAGGAGAAATCGGAAAAATCCCTGCGTTTGTCATTCCTGTCATGTTTGATTGACACGACACACGACCTCAACAATCACAAAGCCATCGACCAGCGTTTTATTTCATGCGCCCGTTCGGACAAAACGACGCCTTCGTCATGTTTTCGTTTCGGTGCCAGGTACCAAGAGGGGCGAGGATCGGCCGCCAGCGTATCGCGCTCAGCTGCGCACCGTTTCTCGTTCGGCAAGCAGGGATGAAGGTCGATGGTCGCCTTTCCGGCGCCAGATCGAGAGCAAGGTCGTACCGTCGGCGAATTTGGCAGGGCATCCTCGGTCCACCTCCACTAGCGTGCTCGATTGTCGCGCCGCTTGGGAAAGGGATGGCCAATCGATCGTCAACTCCACTTCCAAGCGATCTCAGCGCCACATGCCGCGCATTTTGGCGCCGACATCCATACGGAGCTGCCGGGCGCTGCGCTCCGAGGAGGCCGCACTCACCTTCGGCCAAGCCGTCGTTTCGAAGAACTGCAGCAGAGTGGCGGGAATGAATCGTGTGCGGGAGGCGTAGACATGTCGATCACCCTGGCTGTGCTGGCCGCCGGTAAAGAAGCGCTGAGGTGTGATCAGCGCCAGACTGTCCTTGGCACGTGTCATGCCGACATAGAGTAGTCTGCGTTCTTCCTCTATTTCCGCGGTCGTGCCAACCCCGAGATCGGAGGGTATACAGCCATCGACAACGTTGAGCATAAACACCGAGTGCCATTCCTGGCCCTTTGCCGAATGAATTGTCGACAGGATCAGATAGTCCTCGTCGAGCAGCGGCACGCCAGCCTGATCGCTCGTCGCATCTGGCGGATCGAGCGTCAGTTCGGTCAGGAAGCGCTCGCGGCTGGGATATCCCGAAGCGATCTGTTCGAGCTGAAGAAGATCGGTCTTCCTCGTTTCGGCATCCTCGTGAATGCGGTCCAGATGCGGCTCATACCACTCGCGCGCCTGTGTGACCTCAGCAGGCCAGTCAGCATCGGCCTTTTTCAAACCCGTCAGAAGCTTGACGAAAGCGGTCCAGTCGGGACCAGCTTTCGGAGGAGGCGGAATTTCTGCCAGCGCCATCAGAGGTTCCGGATCCGCGGCGATCGTGCCGAGGATCTTGCCAGCCGTCGAGGGGCCAACACCAGGCAACATCTGCAGTAGCCGGAAACCGGCAACGCGGTCGCGTGGATTCTGGGCAAAGCGCAACACAGCCAGCATGTCTTTCACGTGCGCGCTGTCGAGGAATTTGAGCCCACCGAACTTCACGAAGGGGATGTTGCGACGCGTCAGTTCGACCTCCAGCGGTCCGCTATGGCTCGAAGCGCGGAACAGCACGGCCTGCTGCTTCAACGCCATGCCGACCTCGCGGTTGGCGAGCACCTGCTCGACGATATAATTGGCCTGGTCAGCCTCGTCCTTGACCGTCACTAGCATCGGGCGCTGCCCGGACTGCCGATCGGTCCAGAGGTTCTTGGTGAACCGCTCCCTTGCAAGATCGATTACGCCGTTGGCCGCCGCCAGGATGGTCTGTGTCGAGCGGTAATTCCGATCCAGCGTGATGATGTCGGCAGCGGGCGAGAATTCCTTCGGAAATTCCAGAATGTTGCGTACCGTCGCGGCGCGAAACGAATAGATCGACTGCGCATCGTCGCCGACCACCGTCAGACCGCGACCGCCCGGCTTCAGAGCCATCAGCACCGACGACTGAAGCTTGTTGGTGTCTTGATATTCGTCGACGAGGATATGGTCGAAGCGTCCGCCTACGTCGTCGGCAATCTCGGGATCGGACACCATCTGCGCCCAATAAAGCAGGAGATCATCGTAATCGAGGACGTGCTGCGTCTGCTTGGCCTCGACGTAGCCGGCAAACAATTCCTTCAGCTGCGCTTCCCAGCCGCTTACCCAAGGGTACTTCGCTTTCAGCACCGAGGGCAACGGCTCTTTTGAGTTAACCACGCGCGAATAGATCGACAGACACGTGCCCTTGGTCGGAAACCGGCTTTCCGTTTTCGAGAAGCCGAGCGCGTGGCGCACGAGGTTCATCAGGTCGGCGGAGTCTTCTCGGTCGTGGATAGTAAAGTCGACATCCAGCCCGATCTGTTCGGCATAGATCCGCAGCAGCCGCGCGCCGATGCCGTGGAATGTCCCCGACCACGCCAGCGCGTCCGTCAGGATAGCAGAATTGGCTCCAAGCACCTGCTTGCAAATGCGCTCGACACGACGGGCCATTTCGGAGGCAGCGCGCCTGGAAAATGTCATCAACAGGATGCGACGCGGATCGGCGCCATTGACGATCAGGTGCGCCACGCGATGGGCAAGCGTGTTGGTTTTTCCGGAGCCTGCGCCCGCGATGATCAGGAGCGGCCCACCCGACTGACCCTCCGATAGCGCGACCCCGTGTTCGACCGCCAGCCGCTGCTGATCGTTCAGCTTTTCCAGATAAGCAAGGCTCATTCCGGTTTCATCTCCTGCCTACGCTTCAATCTTCCCAACGAGGAAATTTTTCGGTCTGTAAATAACTCATCCGCTTGATCTGCTAATCGAACCGCAAGGTCCAAGACCACCGATATCGTGCCGCATTGCAAGTCGCAGGCTCCTGATGACACATTTTGCGCTAAAGAACAAATTAGGAACCCGCCGCACGCCGCACCCTGTTGAAAGAGGTCTTACTTATATGTTTGTCGAGAAGAATTCGCTCCATGGCTCGTTGATTCGAATGCCTATCAGGGCCTCCTGTGGCGCGCACCAAATGATGTAGTCCGGCAACGATCGGACAAACGTCGTCATCGGCCGGGTTCGACGGCTTCGAGGCAGGTTGCCAATTTTATGATGGTTCGATTTTGCACGAGCAGTATTTGCTCTGCTTGGAGCCTAGGGGAAGCAAGATCATAATTAGGTTCTGTTGACAAAGTAGGGTAGCCAAATCTTTGCGGCAGCCAACGCGAGGAAGGCTTCAAAGGAAGCTCTGGTCTTATCGTATCTGGTGGCGAT
>NZ_LMFA01000020.1:2500-390492 GCF_001426565.1 Rhizobium sp. Root482
CTTCGGTGGACCAAACATCATATCCTAAGAGAGAAATAAAAGTTTGCATCGGCTCGATAGAGCCTGATGCCTGTTCTGATACCATTGTGAAGAGAAGATATGTCTGGAAGCTTCCAGGTGTTGAGGGTGATCGAAAGATTGCTTGAGACGTCCGAGCCCAGTCCTGTTCAAGCTGTCGACGGTCTAGCCGATCCGAGACAGACCAGGGGCTGGAGAAGGTAGGAAGCTTGTTCACTCAAGGCATGTTTGTTGTTGGTGATTTGAACCATCTGAACTTCGAGGCTTTCGGGCTTCGGGGATTTTGGTGTTTTGGTCATCTCTGATGACATGTCGATGGATGTTGCCTGACCGCGCATCCCCGGACAGATCTCGAGAAGCTGGTCTTAAAATACGACCTCGAAGTGCACCGGCGTGCCTTCATATGAGGATTGTATCGAACACGTCGATGGCATCTGGATTGGCTGTGGCTGTAAAAGGTAGCTGCAGTGTTGGATCTGGCCGTATAGCCAGATTTGGAACCCCTTCGAGCGCAAGCGAGAAGGATAGGAATTCCAAATCCAACTCAAAGATGAGCATTGGCAATGAGAACGATCAAGTGAAATAAGGGCAATTGGTGGATGCCTTGGCATGCACAGGCGATGAAGGACGTGATACGCTGCGATAAGCCGTGGGGAGCTGCGAATAAGCTTTGATCCATGGATTTCCGAATGGGGAAACCCACCTTAAATGCTTAGAAAATCCAAACTGCCAGCGATGGCGGCTTGGGTTTCTAAGCATTGTTATAAGGTATCTTACTTTCGAATACATAGGGGTAAGAAGCGAACCCAGGGAACTGAAACATCTAAGTACCTGGAGGAAAGGACATCAACCGAGACTCCGCAAGTAGTGGCGAGCGAACGCGGACCAGGCCAGTGGCCTTGGGGAATAAAGTGGAACGGAATGGAAAGTCCGGCCGTAGCGGGTGATAGCCCCGTACGCGTAGAACACCCAAGGTCCTTGAGTAAGGCGGGACACGTGAAATCCTGTTTGAAATTAGGGGGACCACCCTCTAAGCCTAAGTACTCGTGCATGACCGATAGCGAACAAGTACCGTGAGGGAAAGGTGAAAAGCACCCCGACAAGGGGAGTGAAATAGAACCTGAAACCGGTTGCCTACAAACAGTCGGAGCCATCATTGGTGACGGCGTACCTTTTGTATAATGGGTCAACGACTTAGTGTAACGAGCAAGCTTAAGCCGATAGGTGAAGGCGCAGCGAAAGCGAGTCTGAATAGGGCGTTCAGTTCGTTGCATTAGACCCGAAACCGAGTGATCTAGCCATGAGCAGGTTGAAGGTTGGGTAACACCAACTGGAGGACCGAACCCGCATCTGTTGCAATAGATTGGGATGACTTGTGGCTAGGGGTGAAAGGCCAATCAAACTCGGAAATAGCTGGTTCTCCGCGAAAACTATTTAGGTAGTGCGTCGACCGAATACCCTCGGGGGTAGAGCACTGGATGGGCTATGGGGACTCACCGTCTTACTGATCCTAACCAAACTCCGAATACCGAGGAGTACTAGTCGGCAGACACACGGCGGGTGCTAACGTCCGTCGTGAAGAGGGCAACAACCCTGACCTCCAGCTAAGGTCCCCAAGTCATGGCTAAGTGGGAAAGGATGTGAGGATCCCAAAACAACCAGGATGTTGGCTTAGAAGCAGCCATCATTTAAAGAAAGCGTAACAGCTCACTGGTCTAAATAAGGGTCTTTGCGCCGAAAATGTAACGGGGCTAAAGCCATGCACCGAAGCTGAGGATACATGAGCAATCATGTGTGGTAGCGGAGCGTTCCGTAAGCCTGTGAAGGGAGACCCGTGAGGGCTCCTGGAGGTATCGGAAGTGCGAATGTTGACATGAGTAACGATAAAGGGGGTGAGAGACCCCCTCGCCGAAAGACCAAGGGTTCCTGCTTAAAGTTAATCTGAGCAGGGTTAGCCGGCCCCTAAGACGAGGCAGACATGCGTAGTCGATGGGAACCACGTTAATATTCGTGGGCCTGGTGGTAGTGACGGATTGCTTAACTTGTTCAGACTTATTGGATTGTCTGGGCGGGGACGCGGTTCCAGGAAATAGCTCCACCATTATAGACCGTACCCGAAACCGACACAGGTGGTCAGGTAGAGTATACCAAGGCGCTTGAGAGAACTATGCTGAAGGAACTCGGCAAATTGCACGCGTAACTTCGGAAGAAGCGTGACCTCAATATACGCAAGTATGTTGGGGTGGCACAGACCAGGGGGTAGCGACTGTTTATCAAAAACACAGGGCTCTGCGAAGTTGCAAAACGACGTATAGGGCCTGACGCCTGCCCGGTGCTGGAAGGTTAAAGGGAGAGGTGCAAGCTTTGAACTGAAGCCCCAGTAAACGGCGGCCGTAACTATAACGGTCCTAAGGTAGCGAAATTCCTTGTCGGGTAAGTTCCGACCTGCACGAATGGCGTAACGACTTCCCCGCTGTCTCCAGCATAGACTCAGTGAAATTGAATTCCCCGTGAAGATGCGGGGTTCCTGCGGTCAGACGGAAAGACCCCGTGCACCTTTACTATAGCTTTACACTGGCATTCGTGTCGGCATGTGTAGGATAGGTGGTAGGCTTTGAAGCGGGGACGCCAGTTCTCGTGGAGCCATCCTTGAAATACCACCCTTATCGTCATGGATGTCTAACCGCGGTCCGTTATCCGGATCCGGGACAGTGTATGGTGGGTAGTTTGACTGGGGCGGTCGCCTCCGAAAGAGTAACGGAGGCGCGCGATGGTGGGCTCAGACCGGTCGGAAATCGGTCGTCGAGTGCAATGGCATAAGCCCGCCTGACTGCGAGACTGACAAGTCGAGCAGAGACGAAAGTCGGTCATAGTGATCCGGTGGTCCCGTGTGGAAGGGCCATCGCTCAACGGATAAAAGGTACGCCGGGGATAACAGGCTGATGACCCCCAAGAGTCCATATCGACGGGGTTGTTTGGCACCTCGATGTCGGCTCATCGCATCCTGGGGCTGGAGCAGGTCCCAAGGGTTTGGCTGTTCGCCAATTAAAGCGGTACGTGAGCTGGGTTCAGAACGTCGTGAGACAGTTCGGTCCCTATCTGCCGTGGGTGTAGGAATATTGACAGGATCTGTCCCTAGTACGAGAGGACCGGGATGGACATATCTCTGGTGGACCTGTTGTGGCGCCAGCCGCATAGCAGGGTAGCTATATATGGAATGGATAACCGCTGAAGGCATCTAAGCGGGAAACCAACCTGAAAACGAGTATTCCCTTGAGAACCGTGGAAGACGACCACGTTGATAGGCCGGGTGTGGAAGTGCAGCAATGCATGAAGCTTACCGGTACTAATCGTTCGATTGGCTTGATTGTTCTCATTGCTAGTGCTCATCGGGCAAAGCCCGATGATGCAATAGCAATGACATTTATGTCCTCACGCTGTCGGCCCTTTGGGCCTGCGCTGCGGACGGCGCGCGTCACGAGGTATTTTGCATAGCAAAAACCTGGACGCGACGGCCCTTGGCCTTGCGGAGCTTCGCTCCGGATGTGCCCAGAGCCGCAAACGCCAAATGTTCATTGTAAAAGACGTGTTCAAAGATAAAAGGAGAGAGGCAATGCCTCCCTCGCCAGCTTCTCATTTTGGTTTTACCCCGCATTTGCGGTGTTGAAATCGCTCTGGCCAGCGCTGCCTCCTTTGGAGGTATCCGTATGGCCTGCATGGCTGCCCTTCGAGCGACAAGCGAGAAGGACAAGCTAGCCGTGCAAACAAAGAGCGAGATTTACACCTGCATTGCAGGTGTAAATCTTGCCCTTAGTTGACCTGGTGGTTATTGCGGGGTGGCTGCACCCGTTCCCATTCCGAACACGGCCGTGAAACGCCCCTGCGCCGATGGTACTCCGTCTCAAGACGCGGGAGAGTAGGTCGCTGCCAGGTCTATTAAAGGCAAGAAACAAACCAAATCATCTTCTCTGAACCAACCCGGCTCTGCCGAACAACAGGCCGCCCTCAAGCGGCCTTTTTGCTTCGGTACAATATACCGGAAAACGAGAAGAAAACGCACAGTCGCCTACTTGATCGTGCGTCCCTTACAGGAGACAAATCCCATAAGGGATTTGCTCCGGCAGAAAGCATCACCGCATAGCAGTGATGCAACCGCGACAAATCCCTTATGGGATTTGCGCTTGGCGCGGGGTGGAGCAGCCCGGTAGCTCGTCAGGCTCATAACCTGAAGGCCGCAGGTTCAAATCCTGCCCCCGCAACCAACCATCCCTGCGATCCCAAAAAAGCCCCATCACGGGGTTTTTTTGCGTTTCTGGCCTTCAATCGTCCTGACCTGAGACCCATCTTCCCTCCAGTTTTCAGGAGAGTCTTGGGTGTCAGGCTCATAACCTGAAGGCGCAGGTTCAAATCCTGCCCCCGCAACCAACCATCCCTGCGATCCCAAAAAAGCCCCATCACGGGGTTTTTTTGCGTTTCTGGCCTTCAATCGTCCTGGCTCGGCATCCGAGTTGACCTGAGCCCCTGAACTTCCTCCAAATTTTGGTAGAGTCCGTYACACTGAGGAGACGGACAGGATGAAGCATTCACGGTTCACGGACGAGCAGATCATCGGGATATTGAAAGAGCAGGAGAGCGGCATGCGAACGGCCGATGTYTGCCGCAAGCACGGAATATCCGAAGCGACCTTCTACAAATACAAGGCCAAGTTTGGCGGTATGGAGGTKTCCGATGCTCGCAAGCTGAAGGCTTTGGAAGACGAGAACGCCAAGCTGAAGAAGCTGCTGGCCGAGACCATGCTGGACAACGCCATTTTGAAGGACANCCAAGTTTGGCGGTATGGAGGTTTCCGATGCTCGCAAGCTGAAGGCTTTGGAAGACGAGAACGCCAAGCTGAAGAAGCTGCTGGCCGAGACCATGCTGGACAACGCCATTTTGAAGGACGTTGCTTCAAAAAAATGGTGACGCCCGATGTGAAGCGGGATGCTGTGGCTCATGTCTGCGAGCAGCATGGGGTGAGCCAGCGTCGGGCGTGCGAGGTTTTGTCCATTGATCGGTCGAGTGTGCGATACCGCAGCATCCGACCGGATGACGCTGATATCCGTGAGGCGATGAAGTTGGTGGCATCCGAACGTCGCCGTTTCGGGTATCGACGCATTCACGTCATGCTGGATCGGCAGGGCATTGTCATGAACCTGAAGAAGCTCAGACGGCTCTATCGGGANATCCGAACGTCGCCGTTTCGGGTATCGACGCATTCACGTCATGCTGGATCGGCAGGGCATTGTCATGAACCTGAAGAAGCTCAGACGGCTCTATCGGGARGARAAGCTGACCGTGCGCAAACGGGGTGGGCGAAAACGGGCTTTGGGAACGCGGCGACCTTTGGCACTACCGTCGCGACCCAACGAGCGCTGGAGCCTCGATTTCGTCAGYGACGCATTCACGGATGGTCGTCGCTTTCGGGTCCTGGCCGTTGTCGATGATTTTACCCGCGAATGCCTGGCGCTGGTCGCCGACACGTCGCTCTCCGGTCGTCGGCTTGCACGGGAACTCGATACTGTCATCGCCCGGAGAGGAAAACCGCGAACGATTGTCTCGGACAATGGCACGGAGATGACGAGCATGGCCATTCTCGAATGGTGCCAAAGCACTCACGTCGAATGGTATTACATCGCGCCGGGTAAGCCAATGCAGAACGGCTTTGTGGAAAGCTTCAATGGCAGCTTCCGCGACGAATGCCTCAACGAAACCCTGTTCTCGTCGTTGACGCAGGCGAGGATCGAAATCACAACATGGAAGGAGGACTACAATCGCAACAGGCCACACTCTTCACTGGGCAATATCACGCCCAGTGAATTCGCAATGAAAATGGCTATGGAAAAACTGGCCGCCTAAAGTCACATTAAAAACCCAAGACTCTCCTGAAAACTGGAGGGAAGATGGGTCTCAGGTCAGATCCACGACATCCATCTGCGCGAAGATGGCGGCGATCAGTCCGCGGACCTGCAGGCTCGCCGGTGGCCCGGTGTCTTGCCGATCACCGCCATCTGGATCAGGTCAAGCACGATCGGCATCAGGCCGTGCTTGGCCTGCTCGTCGGCATTGTTGCGCGCGAGCAAGAGCAGCTTGCGGATGGCGATCGCTGTCTAGGCCGGATCGAACTGCGCCTTCAGCCTGGCAATCTTCTCCTGAAAATCCTCCGCCGGCGCATCCGTGCCGGCGAGTTCCAAGACCAGTTTCTCACGCGTGGCTTCCAGTTCATCGAGCTGGTCGTCCAGGATCGCAAGGCGCGGCCGGCCTTCCGAATGCCGCTCCTGGATTTGCTGCATCAGGCTGGTCTGGGTCAATTTGATCGCTGCNCCGGCGAGTTCCAAGACCAGTTTCTCACGCGTGGCTTCCAGTTCATCGAGCTGGTCGTCCAGGATCGCAAGGCGCGGCCGGCCTTCCGAATGCCGCTCTTGTATCTGCTGCATCAGGCTGGTCTGGGTCAATTTGATCGCTGCAAGTTCGGCGAGCTTGCAAATTCGGCGGGACACTGGGGCGTCGGGCAGCGCGGGTAGGAGTGTATCACGCGCAACGTCCCGTGCTTTCGCGAATGACAGGTTTGTGTTCCGGCGTGCAAACATTTCATACCGAGTGACATCCGTCGCTGATCAGAATTGCTCTGAAATCGTTGACATTCGTGCCTGTGGGGCCGGTCACGAACAGGTCCCCGATCGCCTCGAAGCCTTTGTAAGAGGCATGTTGCGCCAGCAGAGCACCACAATCCAGGCCGGCAGATTGCAATCGCCGGACCGAGGAGCCGTCGAAAAAGGCTCCGGCATTGTTTTCGGTTCCATCGATTCCATCGGTGTCGGCTGCAAGGCCTGTCACATTCAGACCGTCGATTGCCATGGCCATCGCGAGTGCAAACTCCCCATTTCGTCCACCGCGCCCGCCCGCAGCCCGGAGCGTTACCGTCGTCTCCCCCCCTGACAGCAGCAGCGCCGGTTTGCGAAAGGGACGATCGCGCGCCGCAGTCTCCCGGGCGATTGCCGCATGAACCAGTGCGGCATCACGAGCCTCGCCCTCGATTGCATCGGAGAGAATATAAGGCGTCACGCCGCTGTCGAGGGCCAGCGCGGCGGCGGCCTCCAGAGATACCCGTGCGGATACGACGACATGATGTTCGTTCCGGGCGAAGGCAGCGTCCGTCGGATCCGGTGCCGCTGCGACCGGCGCCTTGAAGTGGTCCAACATGGAGGTCGGAAGATCCAGCCGGTACCGCGTGATGACGTCGAGGGCATCGTGCCGGCTGGTGCCATCGGGGACGGTGGGCCCGGAGGCGACGAAGGCCGGATTGTCGCCGGGAATGTCGGAAACGATCAGACTGACCACCCGCGCCCGCGTCAGAGCGGCCAGCCGGCCACCCTTGATGGTGGAGAAATGCTTGCGTACCGCGTTCATTGCCGAGATGGGGGCGCCCGAGGCCAGTAGCCGTTCGTTCAGCAGGATCTCGTCCCGCAAATTAAAACCCTCGGGCGGGGCCGGCAGAAGCGAGGATCCGCCGCCGCAGATCAGCGCAATCACCAGATCCTGCTCGGTGAGGTCGGCCATGGTCTGTTTGAGCCGGGCCGCCGCCTGCATGCCCGCCATGTCCGGAACCGGATGCGCCGCTTCGACAACCTCGATGGTGCGCGTAGGGCAGCCATAGCCGTATCGGCTGACGACCAGTCCTGACAGTGGCCCCTCCCACAAAGCCTCAAGTGCCGCCGCCATCTGGGCGACGCCTTTTCCGGCGCCGATGACGACGGTCCTGCCTCCCTGGGGCGGGGCCGGCAGGTGTCGCCGTATGCCTTCGCGCGGGTCTGCAGCCCTTACGGCTGTGTCGAACAGCGATGCCAGGAAGCCCCGGGGGTCACATGATGATGCGGCGGCCATGGTCATCGCTTTCGAAGAAATGCAGTTTTGCCGGATCCGCCCGCAGCAGCACCGTCTGGCCGACCCCGAGGCTGGCGCGTTCCCGCAGGACGAGGGAGACGCGCGTGCCGCAGGTCTCCAAGAGGATCACGCTCTCGGGGCCGGTGGTCTCGACGCCGACGACTTTGCCGGCAAAGGCGTCGGGCGTTCCGTCGCCGACCACCGCAAGATCCTCTGGCCGGATCGCAAGGATCACCCGCCGACCATCAAGGGCTGCCGATCCGGCAGGGAGGGTGATGCTGGTGCCGTCCTTCGCGACAAAGGATTGAGGCGATGCGGCGGAAGTCTCGCCCTCTATGAAATTCATGGCCGGGGAGCCAATGAAGCCGGCCACGAACAGATTGGCCGGGCGGTCATAGAGTTCCAGAGGATGGCCTATCTGCTCGATATAACCCTGGCGCATAACGACGATCTTGTCCGCCATGGTCATGGCTTCGATCTGGTCGTGGGTGACATAGACGGTGGTCGCTCCCAGCCGCTGATGCAGCTCGCGAATCTCGGCGCGCATCTGCACCCTCAGTTTCGCGTCCAGGTTCGACAGCGGCTCGTCAAAAAGGAAGACCTGCGGATTTCGAACGATCGCGCGGCCCATGGCCACGCGTTGGCGCTGTCCTCCGGACAGTTGCTTCGGCCTGCGGTCGAGAAGCTCCCCCAGGCCCAGAATGGAGGCAGCTCTTTCGACGGCGGCGTCGATCTCCGGCTGCGGCACGCTGGCGAGCTTGAGGGCGAAGCTCATGTTCTTGCGCACGGTCATGTGCGGATAGAGCGCATAGGACTGGAACACCATGGCGATGTCCCGCTCCTTGGGCCTGATATCGTTGACCACGCGTCCGCCGATGCTGATCGCGCCGCTCGAAATGGCTTCCAGGCCGGCGATCATGCGCAGCAGGGTGGACTTGCCGCAGCCTGACGGGCCGACAAGCACGACGAACTCGCCGTTTTCAACCCGCATGTCGACTTCGTGCAGTGCCTCGTAGGCCCCATATTTCTTCACTACCTTGTTCAATTCAACCTGAGCCAAAGCTTGGTCCTCCCTTTTTCCTTCGTCCGTCAGCCCTTTGTGGCGCCGGACATGAGACCGCTAACGAACATGCGCTGCATCACCAGAAAGATGAGCGCGATCGGTAGGGTCATGACGAATGAAGCGGCCATGACCGCGCCCCAGTCGGTATCGAATTCAGTCGAAAACTCGGCCAGCCCGATCGGCAGTGTCTTCATTTCCTTTTCGGTCGCGAAGGAAAGGGCAAAGACGAACTCGTTCCAGGTCGCGACGAAGGAATAGAGAGCCACGGCGATAATGCCGGGGGACACCAGCGGCAACGATATGCGGAACAGCACGCCGAGATGGGACGCGCCATCAATGATGGCGGCATCCTCGAGTTCCTTCGGGATGCCGCGGAAGTAGCCCGTGAGCATCCAGACGCTGAGTGGCAGCGTGAGGATCAGATAGACCAGGATCAAGCCAAGATAGGTGTTGATCAGTCCGAGATAGTTGAGAACGATATAGAGTGGCACGATGACGGTTGCGGTGGGCAGCAACTGCCCGATCAGCACGAAGGCAAGCGCAGCCGAGCGGCCGCGGAAATCAAAGCGCGCGAAACCATAGGCCGCGAAGATGGCGAAGATTAGCGCCAGCGAGGTCGAGCCGATCGAGATGATGAGGCTATTGACGAAGTAGCGCGGAATGTTGCTCTCGAAGAGCACGGTCTTGAAGTTGACGAGGGTCGGCGGATCCGGCAGCCAGCGCGGCGGTATGGTGTAGAGCTGGGCGAGCGGCTTGAAGGCGGAGACCGCCATCCAGAGAAACGGGAAGACCGCGACGAGAACCAGCAGGGCAACCGGCAGCGAAATGACAAGGGTGCGGCGTCTGTCTTGCATGGATCAGTCCTTATCCTGCGCCGCAAACATGCGCATGTAGAGTACGATGATCACCGCGATGAACAGGAAGTAGAGAACCGCCATCGCGGCTGCGCGGTTGAACTCGAAATATTCGAAGGCCTGTACATAGATCTGGATCGGGAAGATCATCGAGCGGTTGGCGGGGCCGCCGCCGGTGATCGAGTAAATGATGGTGATACCGTCGAGCGCCCAGATGGTCAGGAGCAGTGTCACGGAGACCAGGACGGGCTGGAGCTGGGGCAACATGATGTGCCAGATCTCGTGCCAGAAGCTGGCGCCGTCCACCCGCACCGCCTCATACAGTTCGTCGGGTACCGATTGCAGGCCGGCCAGCACCATCACGGCGACGAAGGGAAACATTTTCCAGGCGTTGACGGCGATCAGGGCCGGCATGACGGTATCGGGATCGGTCAGCCAGCCGACGGGCTCGGAGATAATGCCGAGTTGCATCAGCATGTAATTGATGATGCCGTAGTCGGTGTGAAACATCCACGCCCAGGTCATGGCGGCGACGATGCCCGGCACGACCCACGGGATCAGCATCAGCGAGCGAACCACCGATCGTCCGGCGAACTGCTGATTGAGCAGGATGCCCGCGAGAATGCCGAGCAGGAGCTGGAAGACCACCGAGCCGATGACGTAGTAGGCCGTGTTGAACAGTATCAGCCTGGTCGAGGGCGCGCTGATGGCTACGTTGAAGTTGCGCATGCCGGCAAAGGCGCCGCTGGAATCGGTAAGGCTGAGCTCCACGGTCGAGAGCATCGGGTAGATGATCAGTGTCGCCAGCAACAGCATGGTCGGTAGGATGAACCAGAGGCCGGGACTGATATTTCGCGATGTCATGTGAATTCCCGTCGTTGGGCGCCCGGCCGTTCTCGCCGGGCACGTTCAACCTGTTCTTGCGAAGAGGCGGTCGATCAGTTCACTGGGACAGAACGGACTTGATCTCCTCGGCCGCCGCGTCCATCGCCTCCTGAACTGTGCTGCCTTCAAGCAGGGCCTCCTGAAGATAGTTGTAGTAGATCTGTCCGATCTGCCCCCATTGCGGGATAGCCGGCTGGGGCCGGGCGTGCTGGAGCATGGTTTTGTGCGCGTCCATCAGCGGATCGTTGAAACGTTGCGCCTGCAGTCCGGACATCGCGGCAGGAAAGGTCGTGGTGTAGGCCGCCTGGCGCCCCGCGTTCGCCATGAATGCGGCCAGCTTGATCGCGGCTTCCTTGTTGGGCGCGTCCTTGGGGATGATGAAGTTCCATCCGCCCAGAATGACAGCCGTCTCCTTGCCGTCAGGGTGGGGCAGCGGAGCGACGCCCAGTTCGATCTCGGGGGCAGCTTCGCGAATGCGCTCGATATCGGAGGTCGCTCCGGGGATCATTGCGACATTGCCCACCTGGAACAGGCGGCGGAGCGCATTGGAGTCGTTTTCCAGAGTGGAGGGCGGAGAGACCTTCAACGTGGTAAAGAGGTCCACGTAGAACTTGACGGCTTCCACCGACTCCGGCGAATTGATGGTCACTTCCTTGTTGTCGGGGCCGAGAATGCCGCCTCCATTCATCCACATGAAAGGCAGCGAGCGAAACAGGGCATTGCCAGGCTGGTCGGCTCCGCCGCCCGATACGCCGTAACCATAGACCTTTTGACCGGCGCTGTTGGTGCGGGTGAGGGCCTTGGCGGAATCAAGGAATTCGGTCCAAGTTTGCGGTGGCTTGTCGGGATCGAGACCTGCCTCCTTGTAGGCGCCCTTGTTGTAGATCAGGGCGTGGGCTTCTGCCTGGAAGGGCAGGCCGTAGAGCTCGCCGTTGAAGGTGGCGGTATCGAGGCTTGCGGGAAGCACGTCGTCGAAGTTTACGCCCGCTGCCGTCAGATGGTCACGCAGGGGTTCCAGCTTGCCGGTCTCTGCCAACGGTATGTTGACGCCGTTCTGGACATCGATCAGGTCCGGCGTGCTGCCCGATTGGAGAGCAACCAGAATGCGGCTCTGCAGACCGCCGGCGACATTCGCCTCGACGCGAACGTTTATGCCGGGATTTTCCTTCATGAACTCGGCTGCGAAATCCTTTGCCTTCTGTTCGTTCCAGTTCATCGTCCACCACACCAGATCGGCGGCGGATGCGCAGGTCGCGTGGGACAGCATGAGCGCCAGTCCTGCGGCGAGTATTCTGGTTTTGCGTTTCATTGGTTTCTCCTCCCTGGTCGTTTTCGAATACCGACGTCGCTCACACTGCCTGCGAGATGGCCGCGTCGTCGCTTGAAGCATATGTCGCGGGGCCAAGCAGGTCGGCATGTCCGACGAGGGCCCGCATGTAGCCGATGGTGTAGGCCATGCCGGCGTGCCATGGCGCATTGCTGTGAACATCCGGCACGTGGTCCGGCACCATCACGCCATCGAAGGATTCGTCCCGCAGAATGCGGACGATTTCGGCCATGTCCACGTCGCCGTTATCGACGAATGTCTCTTCATAGCGGGGTACCTTGCCCTTCACGTTGCGGAAGTGGACATAGGCAATCCGGCCGGAGCGGGCGAACCGCCGGGTCGTGTCGTAGATATTGCCGGTGGTCATTTCCTGCAGCGAGCCGATGCAGTATTCCAAGGCGTTGGACGGGCTGTCGATGACCGAGAGCAGGCGGTCGTATTTGGCGGGCTGGTTGACCAGCCGTGCCGTGCCGCGCAACGTTTCCATCGGTGGGTCGTCAGGATGGGCGGCCAGTTTCACGCCGGCCGCTTCGGCGACCGGTACGAGTTCGTTCAGGAACCACTCGAGGCGTTGCCAGAGTTCGCTTTCCGAGACGCTGACGGAGGCGGCGCCGGGCACGGCAGGACGGTAACGCATGTTCCACACCATCCCGTCGGGAATGGGCGCCTGAGCGTCGAAGCCCGCGGCATCGAATACCGATGTGACGGCTCCGCCGCGCCCCACCGGAAGTCGCCGCCAGCCCCAGACGCCTGCGATCGAGAAATTGTAGCCGATGACCTTGATGCCGGCGCGCCCCGCATCTTCCACAAGCCGCTTCAACCCATCCATCTGTTGCCGCTTGTTCGGGCCGTCCAGCAGGATGTCAGACCAGAAGTTCGGCGCGAAATTTTCCATCGCCGCAACCGTCAGCCCATGTTCGCCAAGCATGTCGACGACGTCCTTCATGTCGTCGTAGGTCCAGCGAGCATGGCGGCTGCAGTCGCCGAGGATGGGACCCGGTTGTCCGCCGCTCAGATACGGCTCCGGATCCTCGACGCGCGGATAGCGGCCGAGATGCACCACGACATCCTTGATGCCGAGCTGCTGCGCGAACCGCGCATTGTCACGATTAAGCCGCTCTCCCGAAAGTGTCATTCCAACTCGGATGGGCAAGCATCCCTCCTCCTCACCTCACATCATCAAGTCAAATATGAACTGATAATGTTCGTATTAGAATGAGTATGGTTTTCTTATCTGTCAAGCGGGTTCTTGCCGAAAACGGGACTTCCTTCAAAAGCGTTGGAAACGCGACGTTTCAAGACGTCCAGACAAGCGACATCGGTGCGAGGAGGCTCTGCCACCTCGCTATCGAACACATGTCCGAGCTTTTGACGTCAGTCGAAGAAGCCGCGATCTTCTTCCGTGAGATAGGTGATCGCCTTGTCGATGATGAAATCGACCCCCATGCCGGGGCGATCCCAGACGTCGACGAATCCGTCCCTGACGATCGGATTGGGTAACCCCTCGACGATGTCGTACCACCAGTCCGGCTCACCGACCGGGATTTCGAAGGCGATGTAGTTCTGGGGCAGGGTGGCTGAGACCTGGACAAGGGCGGCAAGGCCGAGCAGACCGTTGGCCGTGCCGTGCGGCGCAAACAGCAGCCCGTGAATCTCGGCATATTCGGCCACCCGTTTCAATTCGGCGATCCCGCCGACGTCGCAGGGGTCGGGGCCGAGGATATTGACCGCTCGGGTTTCGATCAGTTCGCGGAAGTTCTGCCGCAGGTAGATCTGCTCCCCGGTATGGATCGGGGTGGTCGTGCTTGTGGTCAGGTCGCGGTAGGCGGGAGCGTTGACATAGGGCGTTTGATCGCCCGTCAGCATATCCTCGATCCACATCAGGTTCAGCGGCTCCATCGCCTTGGCGAATTTCTTGGCATCCGGCAGGGTCCATCCGGGGCCGCAGTCAAGGGCCAGCCCCACCGTGTCGCCGCACACCTCCTTCATCGCCTCCACGCATTGGACGACATGATTGAAGCCTCTTTCGGTAAGGTATCCAGTGTCCCGCAGTCCCGGCATTGGCGTCGTCGTGACCTCGCCGTAGTGAAAATCGGCCACCTGTCGCGCCATGGGGCTGTGGAAGGCGATGGGCTGCTTGATGATGGTGAACCCTTCGGGGGACGCCATCATCCTGCGGACGTCTTCGGCATAATCTTCCGGCCCCCAGCCGGTCATTGGAAAGCGCAAGCCGCCATTGTAGACGCGGACACGATCACGGACCTTTCCCCCGAGCAGTTTGTAGACCGGGACGCCCGCCGCTTTGCCGGCGAGATCCCAGCAGGCCATCTCGATGGCGCTGATCGCACTGCCCCAGGGTTTGAAGGCGCCGCGGTGACGGATGCGCAACATCACGCGCTCGACATTGGTCGGGTCCATGCCAAGGATCATGTCGCGGAGCAGCAGGATATGCTCCTTCGCGTAGGGCTTCCAGAATTCCACCTGGCCGTAGCCCGAAAGTCCCTCGTCCGTGACAAGGCGCACGACAGGGTGGCGCCCGAACAAAGCGCATTTCACGTCAATGATTTTCACGTTTTCCTCCCGCTGCCGCCGGCGAGGCGGCTCGATCAAATATCCGGAATCCGGCTCGATATGTCCGCTGCCGCCTCGATCACCAGGTCGCGCAGTCGGCCCCGTTCCTCATTTTCCTTGTCGGCCGCCAGAAAGGGTATGCTCAGCGCCGCAATCATTCGACCGGACGGCGAGGTCACGGGCGCGGCGACGGCCCAGACGCTACCGCCATGTTCGCCCCTGTCGCTTGCCCATCCCTGCTTGCGGATTTTGCTCAACTCGCTGGACAGTTTGGCCGGATCGATGATGGTACGAGGCGTGTATTTCGGCAGGGGGCCGGCCAGGAACCTGTCGATCGCACCTGCTTCCAAATGCGCCAGAAGCATCTTGCTGGCGGCGCCGGCATGAAGGGGAAAGGACTGCCCGACCGCCGGATTGAGCGCATACTGTCCCTGTCCGGCGAAGGAGGCGACCACGACCACGGCCTGATTGTCCAGCACGGACAGCTTGTTTGCCTCGCCTGTCGTCTCTGCCAGCCTTTTCATGATCGGCTGCGCGAGGGCCACCAGGTCGAAGGTGGCTTCCGAACGCACTTTCGATGCCAGGCTAAGCAGCCTCGGCCCCAGTACATAGGTGCCGTCGAGCCGTCGTTGCACCACGTTATGCGCGTGCAAGGTATTAAGGATGCGATAGACCGTACTACGGGGCACGGACAACTGGTCGGAAAGGCTTCGGATGGTTTCTCCCGCCGGCTGAAGCTCAAGCGATGACAGGATTTCCATCATTCGCTCCAGCACCGGAACGCCATACTTGTCCTTGTTGTCTTGATGGATGTCGTCGCTCATCAGAGGCCCCCGGCGGTCATTCAGCTACGAATGACGTAAATTCCCATTTGCAGCAACCTTTGATTTTTTCTGGTCTGTTCCATTCCCTCATTGACACCCGCTTTGTCAAGCTTCATTCTTAAATGAATGTCACTAGTTTATATATGAACTGATGCCGTTGGTGACAGCCAACATGAGAGGATCGATACCGAAAGAGCGATACGGCTGCGTTGCTTACCGGGCCGCCGGAAAGGCAGTGCCATTCCACCAGAAATCAACAGCCTCGGTTGCGCGCTTCGATTGAACGCGACGGGGCAAGAGACAGGACATTTTCATGATCGAGACACACGACATCAAACGGCCGCCGCGCGAATGGGTGGATGCCATCAGGAATATCGGCGCAGCCACCTCATCGAGCCAGCTCAGCAAGATGGGCATTCGCAACACCCATATCTACGGTCCGGTCACCAAAAAGGAAGGCACCGTCATGTGTGGTCCGGCCCTGACCCTGCAATTCGTGCCGAAGCGCGAAGACCTTCAGGACGCGGATGAGTATGCGCAACCGGAAAAGCAGGTACACCGGCATGTGCTGTATCACACCCAGCCCGGAGACGTGGTTGTCGTGGATGCACGCGGGGACATGAAGAGCGGCATTTTTGGCGAGATGATGCTTACCTATTTCCAGGGCAAGGGCGGCGCCGGCGTGGTGATTGATGGCTGCCTCCGGGATTATCCCAATGCCAAGCATCTCGATCTCGGCATGTGGGTTTGCGGCCTGACGCCGAACTTCCACACCCAGACGGACCTGATGCCCTGGGGTGTCAATGTGCCGATTGCCTGCGGCGGCGTATTCGTCATGCCCGGTGACATCATCGTCGCCGATGATGACGGTGCGGTGGTCGTTCCGGTCGGCCATGCCGAGGAACTGATCAAGCGGGCATCAACGCATCACGACTGGGAGGAATTCTCCAAGGAGCGCCTGCTGGCTGGTGGCGAACTCAAGCGCTACTACCCGCTTCACGACGACGCCCGGCCGGAATACGAGGAGTGGCTGCGCAACAAGGTTGTCAGGTAGGGAACTGCCAATGGAGAATCAAACTCTGGAGGAGGGCATGTTTCGTCTGGTGGCAGACAGTCGCTCGCAGCTCGGAGAAAGTCCGGTCTGGAGCGCGGCGGAGCAGGTTCTGTATTTTGTCGATATCCGCGGCCCTTCGATCAACCGGTTTGATCCGGTGACCCGCAAGCTCCAGCAGTTCATGCTGGAGGAGGAGATAGGCTGCATCGGCCTTCGCCGCGGTGGCGGTTTCATCGCCGGTCTGAGGTCGGGCATCTGGCGGCTGGACGGGCAGGGCCGTAAACTTGCAAAGCTCGCCGACAACCCCGAGGGAACCGAGTTCAGCCGGTTCAATGATGGCCGCGTCGGACCGGACGGCCGTCTATATGTGGGCACCGTCGATGAATCACGCCAACACCAAGCGAAGCTCTATCGCTATGATAGCGGTGGGCTTGCTCCGCTGATGGATGGGTTGATGACATCAAATGGCCTGGCGTTCTCGCCGGATGGCGCAACGATGTATCACGTGGACTCGCCTGCCTCGAAAGTGACCGTGCAGGATTTCGACCGGTCGACCGGAAGCATAGCGGGTAATCGCGTGCTGATCGACATACCCGACAATCCTGCCGCTCGGCCGGATGGTGCAACGATGGATGTCGAAGGCTGCTACTGGCTGGCGATCTTCGGGGCGGCAGTCGTCCGGCGGTTTTCACCACGAGGCGAATTGATGGCTGAATATCCGGTTCCGGTGAAGTGCCCGACCATGCCGGCATTTGGTGGTGCCGATATGCGAACCCTCTATGTCACGACGGCCGGAAGCCGCAGACCGGCCGAGGAGATGGCACAGTTCCCGCATTCAGGCAGCTTGTTTGCGATGAGGGCGCCGGTGGCCGGCATGCCTGAGCCGCTATTCGACGAGGAGATTTGAGGAAACAGAAAGCCGGCCTCCGAGGGCCGGTTTTTGACCTCTATCAGCTTGCGACACATGGAAGGGCGGCCGGATGATCCGGCCGCCCTTTGTCTGTTATTCGAAGCCCATGATCTTGTGGGGCACGTAGTGCTCGGTCAGTTCCGTCAGGTCTTCCGGCGTCAGCCGGATGGACACGGCCTCGGCGGCATCGACGATCTGGCTTTCGCGGCTGACGCCGACGATCGGCGCGGCAACCGCCGGGTTGGACAGCAGCCAGGCGATGGCGATGCGGGCACGCGGCACGCCGTGACGCTTGGCAACATTGGCAACCGCGTTGATGACCCGTCCGTCCGCATCTTCCGTGTCGCCGTAAAGCACCGGACGCAGAAGGTCCGTACCCTTGCGAAGCGATTCATGCCCGTCTTCGCGTGCGAGCAATCCGCGTGCAAGCGGGCTCCAGGGAATGAGGCCCACGCCTTCGGCTGCGCAGAGCGGCACCATTTCCCGCTCTTCCTCCCGGTTCAGCAGGTTGTAGTGGTTCTGCATGGAGATGAAGCGCGCCCATCCCTTGTGATCCGACAAGTAGAGCGCCTTGGCGAATTTCCAGGCATGCATGGAGGATGCGCCGATATAGCGGACCTTGCCGATCTTCACGAGATCGGAAAGCGCTTCGAGGGTTTCCTCGATCGGCGTCACCGGGTCCCAGCGGTGGATCTGATAGAGATCCACATAATCGGTGCCGAGCCGGCGCAGGCTGTGATCGATTTCCTGCATGATCGCCTTTCGCGACAGGCCCTTGGCATTGGGGCCGTCACGCAGCGGCGAGTTGATCTTGGTCGCGAGCACGATCTCGTCGCGCTTGGCGTAGTCCTTTAATGCACGCCCGACGATCTCTTCGCTCGTACCGTTGGAGTAGATATTGGCGGTATCGAAGAAGTTGACGCCAAGTTCGATCGCCTTCTTGATCAGCGGGCGGCTGTCCTCTTCCGTGAGAGTCCATTTGGGATTGCCGCGGTCCGGCTCGCCGAAGGTCATGCATCCCAAGCAGATGCGCGAGACCTCCAGCCCCGACTTGCCCAATTTTGTATATTCCATTGTCATAACTCCGAGTTACTTGCTTTCCTGGATGAGCTCGATGCGGTAACCGTCCGGATCATCGACAAAGGCGATGACGGTGGTTCCGAATTTCACAGGCCCGGGCTCGCGGATGATCTTGACGCCTTCCTTGCGCATGGTGTCGCAGGCCGCGTAGATATCCGGCACGCCGATGGCGAGATGCCCGAATCCATTGCCTTTTTCATAGGTTTCGACGCCGTAATTGTAGGTCAGCTCGATCAGCGGATCGGTTTTCTCCTCGCCGTAGCCGATGAATACATTGGTGTATTTACCTTCCGGCACGTCGATCGTGCGGATGACATTCATGCCGAAATGCGTCTGGTAGAAATCGATCGAGCGCTTGAGGTCGCCGACGCGGATCATGGTGTGCATGATCCTCGCGGCCTTGGCGGGTGAGGCTACTGCAGTCATGGGTTTGTCTCCTTCCATGTGATGATCGCCAATGGTGGTGATCGTGAAAAATAAAAATCCATCGAAAACAAAAACTTAGACTGGAAATCAAAGTTTTGTTATGTAAAATCATCCAAAAATTGCGCATGAATATAACTGAATTTGGCGCACGTCTCGTGGTGGAGGATCGAATGGATTTGACAGGCAAAGTGGTGTTGGTGACGGGGGCGGGTTCCGGCATCGGAAAGGCGACTGCCATGATGATGGCGGCCAGTGGCGCGAAGGTTGCCGTCTTGAGCAGGACGCAAAGCGAGATTCTCAAGGCGCAGGAGGAAATAGAAGGCGGTGGCGGCCAGGCGATGGCGCTGACGGCCGATGTCAGCCAGGACGCCGACATGAAAAGGGCTGTCGAACAGGTGATCGCGCGGTGGGGACGGCTCGACTGCGTCATTGCCAATGCCGGCATCAACGGGGTATGGGCGCCGATCGACGATCTTCAGCCCGACGAGTGGGACAAGACCATCGCCGTCAACTTGCGCGGGACCTATCTGACGATCCATCACACGGTTCCTCATCTCAAGGCTGCGGGCGGCGGTTCGATCGTGGTGGTATCGTCGATCAACGGTACCCGCACATTCACCACGGCCGGTGCGACGGCCTACTCGGCGACCAAGGCGGCCCAGCTCGCCATGGTGCAGCAGCTTGCGCTGGAGCTCGGTAAATCCGGCATTCGCATCAATGCCGTCTGCCCGGGTTTGATCGCGACGAACATTCCCGACAGCACGATCAAGCGCAATCAGGATGTCGCTCGCATTCCCGTCGTCTGGCCCGAGGGCGATATCCCGATCACCGGCGGTCTTCCGGGCGCCAGCGAGGACGTGGCATCGGCGATCGTTTTCCTGTCGTCCGATCTGGCGCGGCACATCACCGGCACGCCAGTGTGGATCGATGGGGGGCAGAGCCTGCTGCGCTGATCGCAGGCCCGGGTCGGGGAACGCGCTCACAGCCGCTCTCCCGCCTCGTCGAACAGCGAGGTATGGGCGATATTGACATGAACCTGGCATTCTTCTCCGATGACGGCCACCTGATCGGCGGAGATGCGGATCGAAAAGGTCTCTCCCGCCACGGTGCCCCAAAGAAGGGTATCTGGTCCCATCGGCTCCTCGATCGTGAACAGCGCCTTCAGCGGAGCGGCGTGGTTTGAAGACGGCTGCAACTGCGCCTGCTCCGGGCGAATGCCGAGGGTGGCGGGTTGTCGATCTTCGACGGGCAGTCGGAACTGATAGCCCGTGAGATCGATTTCCGTACCGTCCGTCAGTCTGAAAAGAGAAGCCTCGTCCCGGCGATGGATGGTTCCGGTCAGAAAGTTCATCTGCGGGGAGCCGACGAAGCTGGCGACAAATCGGTTGATCGGGCGCTGGTAGATTTCCTTTGGGGTCGCGAACTGCTGGATGACCCCGTTGTGCATAACGGCGACTCGATCGGCGAGCGTCAGCGCCTCGACCTGGTCATGGGTGACGAAGATCATCGTCGAGCCGAGGCTCTTGTGAAGCCGCTTGATTTCTACCCGCAGCTCCGTGCGCAACTTGGCGTCGAGGTTGGACAGTGGCTCGTCGAACAGCAGGACATTGGCGTCGCGCACCAGCGCCCGGCCGATCGCGACGCGTTGTCTCTGCCCACCGGACAGCTGGGCCGGCTGTCGCTTCAAAAGTGGCTCGAGCTGCAGGATGCGGGCGGCGTCCGCGACGCGCCGGGCGATCTCCGCCTTCGGTGTCCCGGCCATCTTCAGCCCGAAGGACAGATTGCCTTCGACCGTCAGCCGCGGATATAGCGCATAGGACTGAAATACCATGCCGATGCCGCGATCATGCGGTTCGGACCACGTGACATTGCGGCCGTTGATCCAGATTTGGCCATCGGTGATGTCGAGCAAACCGGCAATGGCATTGAGGAGTGTGGATTTGCCGCAGCCGGAGGGCCCGAGGAGCACGATGAATTCGCCCTCCGCAATCTCCAGATTGAGGGTTTCGAGCACATTCAACGCACCGAAGGTGATTTTCAGGTTTCGTATGGAAACGCTGGACATGAAGACTTACCCTTTGACTGCACCTGCGGCGATGCCCCGAACGAACCAGCGGCCGGAAATGAAATAGACGACCAGGGGAACGGCCGCGGTCATGATGGTGGCGGCCATGTTGACGTTGTAGGCAATCTCGCCCTCGGTCGGCGCCACGAGATTGGTGAGTTGCACCGTCATCGGCCGGTTGGCGAGACCGCCGAAGGTCAGGCCCATGATGAAATCGTTCCAGATACCGGTGACCTGGAGGATGACGGCCACGACCAGCATGGGCACGGACATCGGCAGCATCAGCCGGAAGAAGATCGAGAAGAATCGCCCGCCATCGACGCGCGCGGCCTTGAAGAGGTCGATCGGTATGCCGGCATAATAGTTGCGGAACAGCAGCGTCATCACCGGCAATCCGAATATGACATGCGTCAGCACCAGCGCGTAGATGGTGCTGAACATGCCTGTGGCGGAATAGATGCGCACCAGCGGATAGATGAACACCTGGTAGGGCAGAAAGGCACCCATCAGCAGCACTGCAAACAACAGGTTCGCGCCGCGGACCCGCCAGAAGGAAAGGGCATAGCCTGTCAGCGCGCCAACGAAGATGGAGAGGAAGACTGAGGGTATGAGGATCTGGACGGAATTCCAGAACCCAGGGCTGATGCCCCGGCAATCGAGACCGGTGCAGGCGCTCGACCACGCTTTCACCCAGGGTTCAAAGGTCATGTCCATCGGCAGGGCAAAGATCCCGCCCGCCCGGATCTCGGCCATCGGCTTTACCGAGGTCACGACCATCACATAAAGCGGCAGCAGGAAAAACAGCGCCGATATCACCAGGAAGGCATAGATGCCCAGACGTGCGGGACCGAACCTTTTCGGCGCGCTGCCTGTCGGTCCCTCGCCGATCGGCGTGCTTGCAATGCTATGGATCGGAGCGGTCACGGGGCTATTCCTTCGGCCGTTCGGCACGAAAATACTCGGCATAAAGCCATGGCGTCAGCACGCAGAGCACCGTGATAAGCAGTGTGGTGGCGGCAGCTGTGGCCAATCCGATGTTCTGCCGCTGGAAAAGGTAGTCCATGACGAACTTGGCCGGCACGTCCGACGAGAAGCCGGGACCGCCGCCGGTCAGCACCAGGACGAGGTCGTAGAGCTTCACAACGCCGAGCGAGAGCAGAACGGTGGCACTGATGAAGCTCGGCCGCAGCATTGGTATGACAATGTGAAGATAGAAGCGCCAGGGCTTGATGCCGTCGATGCGCGATGCCTTCCAGAGATCCTGGTCTATGCCGCGCAAGCCGGCCAGCATGATCGCCATCACAAGGCCGGCTGCATGCCAGATACCGGCGAGGACCACGCAATAGATTGCGGTTTCTTTCTGCACGATCCAGTCGAAGCGGAAATTTTCAAAGCCCCATCCGCGCACGGTCTCCTGGATGCCGAGCGTCGGGCCGAGAATCCACTGCCAGACGAGGCCGGTGACGATGAAGCTCATGGCATAGGGGTAGAGAATGACGGTCCGCAGAAAGCCTTCGGCGCGCACGCGCTGGTCCAGCGCGACCGCGAGCAGAAAGCCGAGCGCCAGAGAAATGCCGATCATCAGGACTCCGAACAATACCATGTTCTGAAGCGAGGTGAGCCAGCGGTCGGAACCGAACAGCCTGACATACTGCGAAATCCCGGCAAAGCGTGCGACCGGCAGCATCCGGCTGTCGGTGAAGGAAATGCCGATTGTCCAGATCATCGTGCCGACATAGGCAAAGACCACGATCAGGATGGCGGGTGTCAGCCCTGCATATACACTCCAGCGAATGGAACCCTGTTTCATCGAGACTTTCCGGTGCCTGTCTGGAAAAAAGAGCGGCAGTCGCCTGCCGCCCGAGTTGGCCGTCTGGGAGGTTGTTATTCCTGGAATTCCGCGAGCACGGCCGCATATTTTTCCGCGAACTGCTCGGGGGTTTCGGATGGTGTCGCCCAATATTCCACGACCACGTCGGCCAGCGAATTCAGCATGTCTGCACCCGCGAGCCAGTCCGGCCCGGCCAATTGCTTGCCGGGATCTTTCAGGGCTTCAAGCCCGATCTTGGAGCAGGCATCGAGGCCGGACGTGTCGACATCGTTGCGGACCGGTATGGATCCCTTGAGATTGTTGAATTCCACCTGGACATCTTTGTCCAGCATCACCCTGGCCATCATGTCCTGCGCCCTGGCTCCGCTTTCGGACCTGGTTTCAGGCATGATGAAGACGTTGGAATCCATCAGGAAGTTTTGCTCGCCAAGACCGAGGACACAACCGTAGTCCTTTCCCGCGACCCAACCGGCGGATGTGAATTCGCCTTTCTCCCAGTCACCCATGATATGCATGGCGGCCTTGCCGGTAATCACCATCGAGGCGGCCTCGTTGAAGGAGCGGTTCGGCGAGCCGGGATCCGTATAGCTGCGCAGCTTGGCATATACCTCCGCCACGCGCTTGAATTCGGCCCCCTTGACGGCTTCCGGGTTCTTGTCGCGGAAGACCGACATATACAGGTCCCTGCCGCCGGCGCCGGCGAGAACGCCATTGAAGAGCTGGTGCTGTTGCCAGGCCTGCGCCCCGAAAGCCAAGGGGATGATGCCACCCTGCTGGAACTTGTCGGCGACCGCGAAGAAGTCCTCCCAGGTCTTCGGCTCCTCCACGCCAAACTTCTCGAACAACGCCTTGTTGTACCAAAGCCAGTTGGGTGTCTGCAGGTTGACCGGGACGGCATAGATGTGGCCGTCGCGGCTGACGGCGGCCAGAACGTCTGCGGGAAGAGATGCCTGCCAGCCTTCCGTGGCGGCAACATCATCGAGGTTGCGCAACAGGCCCTGATCGGCGAGCTCGCCAAACTGCTTGCCCGCATTCATCATCATCACGGTCGGGGGATTGCCTCCAACGATACGGTTGATGCCGGTCGGTTTCGCGACGTCGCCATTGACGATGGCGTTGTCTACCCACTCACCGCCGGCGGCCGAGAAGGCGTCCGCAAAGACTTTTACGGCCTTCGACTGCGACTGCGTCGTCCACCAATGAAGCACTTCGGCCTTTTCGGCCGCTCCCGCCGGCTGGATGGCGGCCACGGCCAACATGGTGGCACCCAAGAGCGCGCGATATCTGCTCATCATCTGAAACTCCTCCCGATTGAAAGCCGTTCGCGGCGCCTTGCCGCGCGCCAGCCTCCGAGCAACGATTGCAGACAAGGCTTCCTCCCCCTGTCTGTATGCGACCATAATCTCCACGCAGTTTTTAAGTCAACAATATGCGCAATGAAATTGCGGTAATGTCAACTTTTGTTATGTTGTTGCCTCTTCCCTGCCCTGGTCGGGGACCCTGCGAAGGTTACGACGCGTCAATTCAAATGTGAATTGATGTTATTCCAATAAGAATTGCAGCTGATGATCTGCTTGTCAAGCGCACAGGCGCGTCCGCGCACTTGCGTTATCCGCGCCTGCGATTGTGGGGTGAAAAGGTCAGGTGCCGAATTTCGACAATGGTCAGCTGGCCGCGGCCAGCATCCTCTTGCGCCAGTCTGTTGAACTGGCGCGGGCCGTGGATTCCCGTTCGATGATTTCCGACACCAGTGCCAGTCTGACCGGCGGACGCTTGCGTGCGTCGGCGCTGGTCAGCCGTTCGCTGATACAACGAACCATGGCGGCGCCCATTTCAACCTGGGGGGTTCGAACTGTCGTCAGTCGCGGCGAGACATGTAGTGCGGACGCAAAATCGTTGAAGCCGACCACCGAGATTTCTTCCGGCACGCGAACGCCGAGGCGCAGCAGTTCGGAAACGACGGTGATTGCGATGCCGTCATGGGCGCAGAACAGCGCGGTCGGAGATTTTCCCGATCGTAGATAGGTCAGAAAGGCGCCACGGAAGCCTGCCGATTCGTCAAACACGATGTCGTCGACATGGGCGTCGGTTGCGCTCAAAGCGCCGTCGCGGAAGCCGCGGAAGCGTTCCGCCCGGCCCATGGGGGTTTCGTTCCCGTGAACGAAGGCCATCTGACGGTGTCCGAGCCGCAGCAGCATTTGCGCCACACCATAACCCGATTCCCAGTCGGCCCCGACCACCTGATCGACTTGTTCCATGGGGC
This sequence comes from Rhizobium sp. Root482, assembly GCF_001426565.1. Taxonomy (GTDB): domain Bacteria; phylum Pseudomonadota; class Alphaproteobacteria; order Rhizobiales; family Rhizobiaceae; genus Pararhizobium. Next base: position 27,592 of record NZ_LMFA01000020.1, read on the forward strand.
CGGCATAGCTGGCGCAGACGACCGGAAGGCCGGTTTTTGTTGCGACTGCGGTCCAGTCGGTCGGCTTGGGTACGGCCAGTATCATGCCGACAACGGACGATTCCATCTGTGCTACGTCGCTGAGATAATGCGCCTGCCGCGGCACGATCATGAAGCCCAGCTTCTCTCCCTCGCGTTCGGCGCCATGCATGATGTTCAGCCAAAGCTCACTGCTGACGGGGTCGATTTCCTGGCGGATGAAAAGAATATGGCCGGCCGTGTAGCTTACATCCTGCTGGACCCGGTAACCCATGGCGTGCGCGGCGCGGATAACCCGGCTTCTCGTGCTTTCGCCCACCCCCGCTTTCCCTGAAAGCGCGCGCGAAACAGAGAATTTTGAAAGCCCCAGCTGGTCTGCAAGATCTTGGATTGTTACCCGGTTGGAGGCCATCGGTGTTCTCTCTAATGATAGGCTTTTGTTGTGGCGTATGAAACGTTTAACGTCAAGTCGAGCGAAAAATGCCCAAATAAAGTTGCGCTATCAAATTTTCTCTGTTAGCTTTTACCTAACAAAACCAAACGAGATTGCGAGGCGCCGGGAAGAGGATTCCGGCATCCGTGATGGGGTGGGAATCGTGGGAAAATTTGTAGTTGCGCCGCTGGCTGATATTCCGCCGGGCACGCAGAAACGCGTCCACGTGGCGGGTCGCGACATTGCCGTTTTCAATGTGGGCGGCGAGCTGTTCGGAATATCAGATGCCTGCCCGCATCAGGGGGGCAGTTTGTCCACGGGCGCAACGGTTGGTTTGACGACGTCTTCGGAGCCGGGAAAGTTCTGCCATTCCCGGCCTGGCGAGTTTGTGCGCTGCCCCTGGCACAGCTGGGAATTCGATCTGCGAACCGGTCAATCGTGGTGCGACCCCCGCCGATTTCGCACGAAGGCCTACGATCTGAGCGTCGAGCCGGGCGAGGCGCTGGTTGCAGGCCCCTATGTCGCGGAAACATTCGGCGTGTCGGTCGAAGACCAATATGTGGTGGTCGAGTTCTAGGCACGCCCCGAAGGCGAGCGGTTGCTGGACCAAAATAATGAGGCGGGAGTGTTACAGGTGTCCGTTGCCAATGCCATCGATTGCGATATCCATCCCGGCGTTCCGACCATCAAGGCGCTTTTGCCTTACATGAGCGACTATTGGCGCGAGGCATTCATTGCCCGCGGACAGGATGGGTTCCAGCCTGCCAGCTACCTGCCGAATTCGCCCCTGGCCTGTCGTCCGGACTGGCGTGAGGGCGATGCTGTCGGCGCCAGCCGGCTTGAATTGCTGCAACGGCATGCCCTTGATGGGCTCGGTACCGGTCTCGCCATCTGCAATGTCCTTTATGGCGGTTCTTTCGCGATCAGCGAAACCATGGCGGCGGCGATCTGCTCTGCGGTCAATGATTGGCTGCGCGCGGAGTGGCTGGATCGCGACCCGCGGCTTCGCGCCTCCATCGTCGTGCCGACCCAGAATCCGCGCCTTGCCGTGGAAGAGATCGAACGTCTCGCTGGTGACCGACGCTTCGTCCAGATCCTGATGCCGGTGGCGCTGGATATGATGCTCGGCAAGGAACACTACTGGCCGATTTTCGAGGCGGCGGAGCGTCATGCTCTGCCGATCGGCCTTCATGCCGGAAGCCTCTATCGCTATGCACCGACGACGAACGGCTGGCCGACGCATTTCCTGCAGGATTATGTCGGAAACAACCACGCCTTCGAGAGCCAGTTGCTGAGCCTGATTGCCCAGGGGGTCTTCCTGCGCTTTCCGGATCTGAAAGTAGTGCTTCTGGAGAGCGGCGTGACCTGGCTTCCGGGTTTTCTCTGGCGCGCTCGCAAGACTTGGCGCGCGGTGCGGCCGGAGGTGCCGTGGATCAACGAGTCGCCGATCGACATCGTCCGGCGCCATGTCAGGCTCACGGCGCAGCCGATCGACGGTCCTGCCGATCCGGCGGTCCTGGAACGGGTCCTCAATCAGATCGGTTCGGACGACATGCTGCTCTATGCCTCGGATTATCCGCACTGGCAGTTCGACGGGGACCGGGTTGTCCCGGACGGCGTGCCGGCGCGTCTCATCGAGAAGATGGCTCGCGACAATCCGCTGGCGACCTATCCCCGACTGAGGGAGACGATTCAATGAGCATGACGGACGATACCGTGCTGGAGCCTTCCGAAAAGGCGACCAAGCTCAGGATGGTGGATTGCGACATTCATCCCGCGCTGAAACACAAGAAGGCGCTTCATCCCTATCTCGAACAGCGTTGGCGCCAGCACCTCGACGAGTTCGGTGCGCTTGCCCATTGCGTATATGCGACCCGTGGCGGTCCCTATCCGCGTTTCACTCCGGAAACGGCACGCCGGGATGCCTGGCCGCCCAATGGCAATCCTCCGGGGTCCGATCTTGAATTCATGCAGACCCAGCATCTCGATGCCCATGGCATCGAATACGGCATCTTGCAGCCGATCGTCGGTGCCAACAATGCACGCAACACCGACCTGTCGGCCGCGCTCTGCACGGCGACGAACCGATGGCAGGTGGATGAGTTCACTTCCAGGGACCCCAGGCTGAAGGCTTCCATCCATATCGGCGCTGAAGACGCCGAACTGGCTGTGGCCGAGATCGAGCGCTGGGCGGGTGATCGCAATTTCGCGCAGATCCAGTTGGGCTCCCGCTCCGTGGAGCCGATCGGACGAAAGCGTTACTGGCCGATCTTCGAAGCGGCGGTGCGCAACGACATGCCGATAGGCTTCCATGTCGGCGGGCCGTCGCCTTATGCGCCATCGCCGAGCGGCTGGCCCGATTATTACCTGGAGGACCACCACGTCCTGACCCATAGCGCCCATGCGCAGGTCTCCAGCATGATCCTGGAGGGGGTGTTCGAACTGTTTCCGCGCCTTCGTGTGGTGATGATCGAGGCAGGGTTTGCCTGGGTGCCGTCGCTTGGCTGGCGGCTTGACAACCACTGGCGCAAGCTGCGGACCGAAACGCCGCTCTGCAAGCGGCCACCATCCGAATATCTGCGTCAGAACGTGTGGTTCACGACACAGCCTGCCGATGAGCCCGAGCGGCGCGAAGACCTGCGCTTCCTGTTCGAGCAGATCGGTTTCGACCGGATGATGTTTGCAACGGACTATCCCCACTGGGACTTCGACGATCCCGAGCGCGCGCTCGTCATGCCCATGAGCAAGGACGAACGGCGGATGCTGTTCCGCGACAATGCGATGAAATTCTACGCGAATCTCGACTGAAGGACGACTGCAGATGAAGAAGTTGATCAATGATCCCGCGCACTATGTCGATGAGGCACTGGACGGGCTGACGCTCGCCTTTCCGTCGCTTGTCCGGGACGGGGCGGCGGGACGCGTCATTCGCCGGACGCACCCCGCGAGCAGGGGCAAGGTGGGGATCGCGACCGGCGGGGGCTTCGGCCACTTGCCGTTGTTTGCCGGTTACGTCGGCTGCGGATTGGTCGATACCTGCTCGGTCGGCAACGTCTTCGAGGGGCCGAATGTCGACAGCTGCATCGAAGCGATACGCCTCGCGGATGGCGGTCGCGGTGTGCTCCGGCTTTATGGCAACTACGGTGGAGACCGGATGAATTTTGACATGGCGGGCGAGATGCTGGAGGACGAAGGCATTGCCTGCACCACCGTCCTCGGCACGGATGATATAGCCAGCGGCGGCCCGGATCAGCCCGCCCGCCGTCGCGGCGTGGCGGGCCTCATCTATGCGTACAAGGCGGCCGGAGCTGCGGCCAGGTCAGGTTCCGATCTCGACGAGGTGACGCGGATCGCAGCAAAGGCGGTGGCGGCCACGCGCACCATCGGCGTCGGTCTTGCCGCCTGCCGCCTGCCTTCCGCCGCCAAGCCCAGCTTCGATCTGGGAGACGACGAGATCGAGATGGGAATCGGCATTCACGGGGAGCCGGGAATCTGGCGCGACAAACTGCGCCCGGCGGATATGATCGCGGACGAAATGGTCGAGCGCCTGCTGGCCGATCTTCCGCCGGCGGCTGGCGGCGAGGTTTCCGTGCTGATGAACGGGCTGGGCGCAACCCCGATGGAAGAACTGCTGATCCTTTATCGCCGGGTCCGCGCCCAGCTGCAGGGGGCCGGGCTGACGATCGTGGCGCCTCTGGTCGGCAACTATGTGACCTCGATGGAAATGCAGGGCGCTTCCCTCAGCATCTTCCACCTGGATGCGGAGTTGAAGGCTTTGCTGGCCGCGCCGGCGGATTGCCCGTTCTGGAGGGTTGGCTGATGTCCATTGACGCATCCCGGATCGGTGCCGCAATCGGTCGCGCGGCAGGGGCCGTGCAGACCCTGGAGCAGGAGCTCAACCAGGCCGACGCAAAACTCGGAGACGGCGACACCGGCTCGATGCTGGCGCGTGTCGTCGGCGCGATGGCGCAGAGCGGCGCGGCCGACGCAACGGATGTCAGTGATGCCTTCGGCAAGCTTGCGCGAGCCGGAATGTCTGCCACCGGTTCCAGTCTTGGAACCCTGATCTCGGGCGCGTTCCTGTCTCTCTCCAAGCAGACGAAAGGGCGTGCCACTGTCGATTGGAGCGACCTTTCCAGGCTGTTAGCCATTGTGCTCGATGGCATGATCGCGCGGGGCGGCGCCAGCCTGGGCGACAAGACCGTGCTGGACAGCGTCCACGCCCTCGTTCTGGCCCTGGCCGATGTCTCCGACGGCGCTCAGGCCGCGACGGCGGCGCGGGTGTCGGCGAACGACGCACTTCATCGCTACCGCGACCTGCCTTGCCGCATGGGTCGGGCGAAGTTCTTTGGCGACAAAAGTGTCGGACTGGATGACCCCGGCATGCTCGCATGTGCGAAATTGGTTGACGCAGTTGCAGGAGCTGAAACCGAATTTGCGAACATAACAACCTAACAGATATAACAAAACAACGGCCTTTTGTGGAGAAATCGCCCAGAAGCGTCAAAATTTTGGAAATTACCAAAAAATTGCACTCAAAAGACAGATTCATCTTGATGTTTGTTAGGTAATGAAGTTGATTATTGATGCTTCCTGTTAGGTTGGCAAATTGAAACGGCAGGCCCGGAGGAGGGTTGTCGTGGGAGGAGAAATAGATGGTGGCCCATCACATGGAGCCTGCGGGCGGCTTTGTCGCCGCGGTCGATGACAGCAATGATGTCGAGCGTCGCAACGCCTGGATAAAGTTTCAGGATCGTATCTTCGTGTCGTTGACGATCGTGCCGACAATGCTGGCCAGCGCGCTGGTTTTCGGCATTCCCCTGGTATTTTCGCTGCTGCTGAGCTTTCAGGGCTGGACGATCGACAGCGCCCTGTTCGGCGGACGTTTCGTCGGTCTCTCGAACTATCAAGATCTGTTCAGCGATCCCCTGTTCCGGTCCAGCCTGATGCTGACGATTGCCTATACCCTTGCGACGGTTACCGCCGAGTTGGTCCTCGGCCTTGGTGTGGCGCTTCTTCTCAACAGTCGCGTGCCCTTCGTCCGTGTCTTTCGCACGGCACTGATCATCCCCATGATGATCACGCCGATCGTAGCCGCATTGACCTGGAAGCTGTTGTTGGATCCGAGCTATGGCCTGGTCAACGCGCTGCTCGGCACGAAAACCGTCTGGCTCGGCGATCCCGATCTCGCGTTGTTCGCGGTGGGCATCGTCAATGTCTGGCAGAACACGCCGTTCGTGGCCATCCTGCTGCTGGCCGGATTGCAATCCCTTCCGAGCGAACCGGTGGAGGCTGCCGCTGTTGACGGCGCCAATCGCTGGCAGACTTTCCGCCATGTGACGTTGCCGCTGTTGATGCCGTATGTGGTCGTCGCGGTGCTGTTGCGGACCATCTTCGAGTTCCGCTCCTTCGAAAATATCTGGGTGATGACCGGCGGTGGTCCGGCCAATTCGACAAAGCTTTTGTCGGTCTACACCTTCGAGGCGTCGTTCCTGTCGTTCGACCTGACGCTGGCAGCGGCCGCATCCTGGGTCATGCTGCTGATCGTGTTGATCTTCTGCGTCCTTTTCATACTCGCAACCAAGCGCAAGGAGATCCAGTAATGTCAGGTTCCTCGCTCGGAAAACGCCGCAAGGCGATCCGCTACGGCCTTACCTATGCCGGCCTCGCGGCCCTGCTCGTGATTTTCCTCTTTCCGCTGCTTTGGATCGTCGGGATATCGCTGAAGACGCGTGAGGAAATCTTCACCAATCCGCCGATCTTCCTGTGGGTGCCGACCTTCGAGAACTACGCCCAGGTGCTGACTCAGTCGGATTTCCTGTCGTCATTCTCCAACTCGCTGATCGCCACGACCTGTTCGGTCCTGTTGTCACTGATCATCGGCATTCCGGCATCATACACCTTCGCCCGCTTCAGCTTTCGCGGCCAGGGCGTCACGATGATCTTGCTGCTGATCATGCGAATGCTGCCTCCAGTCGCGATCCTGCTGCCGCTCTTCGTCCTGTTCAAGGCAGTCGGTCTGTCGAATACGCGGTTGTCGATCATCATCGCCTACACGACCTTCAGCCTGCCGCTGATCGTTTGGGTCATGAAGGATTACTTTGCCAATCTTCCCAAGGAGCTGGAGGAAGCGGCCTATATCGACGGCGCCTCGCGAATGCTCGCCTTTCGCAAGATCGTCCTGCCGCTGGCCCGGCCCGGCATCGTCACAGCCGCGATCCTGTCGCTGTTGCTGGCCTGGAACGACTTCATCTTCGCAGCGATCCTGACCAACAATTCGACGCGGACCTCGCCGGTCCTGCTTGCAGCCTATGCCGGTGGGGAGACCGGCACCAATTGGGGAGCGATTACCGCCACCGGCGTCCTCGTCGTCATCCCCGTCATCATCTTCTCGATGATCGTCCAGAAGCACCTTGTGCAGGGCCTGTCATCGGGAACGGTGAAATAACGAACTTCAACGGAGGAGGAGAAGACCAATGGAAAAGAACAAGGGAATTTTGAACGGACCGAAGGTTACGCGTCGCAATTTGCTGATAGGATCGGCGGCGACGGTGGCGGGCGTCGGCATCATGAGCTCCACGCTTTTCACGCCGGCGCTGGCGCGAAGCAAGCCGGCAAAGCTGACCGTGCTGGGCGACAGCGCGCCCTGGAAAGGCACGATCATCGAGGACGCGATCCCGGCCTTCACCAAGGAAACCGGCATCGAGGTCGAATATATCCAGCTTCCAAACGAGCCGCTGGTCACCCGTGCCCGCGCGGAACTGACGAGCGGCAGCACCACCAGCTTCGACGTCATGCAGATGGGCGCATCCATGATCGGCTGGATGCACCCCTACATGGCTGACGTCAACGAACTGATGAAAACGGCAGGCGGCAAATATGCAGCCGATTTCGGCATGGACGAGTTCTCGCAGGCTTCCATCGATCTCGCCTCCATCGATGGCGTCCAGCGCGGCATTCCCTATCGCAGCACGACCTATATCCTGCACTACCAGCCCGACCTTCTGGAACAGGTCGGACTGAGCGCTCCGCCCAGCAATTTCGCGGAATACCTGGATGCGGCGCAAAAGCTCACCGAGGCAGGCAAACCGAACCGCTTCGGCGTGGGCTATTGCGCCCGCCAGGGCGGCGCGATCGTCGACCATTTCGGTCCGTATCTGTTGTCGTCGGGTGGTGGCTTCTACGACAGCAAGACCAAGGAAATCCTGATCAACAATGCGGAATCGGTTGCAGCCGTCGACTATTACGCAAGCCTTCTCAACAAGCACAAGGTCGTGCCTGAAGATGCGCTGACCTGGGAATGGGATGAAATCATCGCCAATGCCCAGAACGACCGCTACGCCATGGGCATCACGCTCAACGCCTCCGCGACGCCGATCAACCGCTCTGACAAGTCCAAGACCAAGGGCCGCTGGCAATGGGCGCTGGTGCCGGGTCGGGAAACCATCGCCGACAGCCGCTCCTCGCTCGGCGGCTGGAGCTTTGCCGTGCCTTCGGCCGGTGCCAACACGGAATGGGCCTTTGAGTTCGTGCAGTTCATCACCAGCCGCGAATGGGCAAAGCGGTCCATGGAGAAGGGCAATGCCTCGGCGCGCCTGTCGGTCCTGAACGATCCGGAGGTGATTGCAAAATATGGCTTCACCAAGGTGATGGCGGATCAGCTGAAGACGGCCATCGCCAATCCGCGCGATGCCTATTGGGGCGCGGTCGAGGCTCAGCTTCGCGCCGGCCTTTCCAAGACGCTGCTGGGGCAGGCGTCGCCGCAGGATGCCATGGATGAAGTGGCGGCCGGTTGGGAACGCACCATGCGGCGTGCCGGCTGATACTCGCTGCCGGGCGGTTCGCCGCCCGGCACATTTCGAACGACAGGAGAAGAGCCATGGCTTCCGTGAAGATGACGGGCATCAAGAAGAAATACGGCACGTTGGATGTCATCCACGACATCGATCTGACGATCGAAGATGGCGCGTTCGTGGCGCTGGTCGGACCGTCCGGCTGCGGAAAATCGACCCTGTTGCGGATGATCGCCGGGCTGGAGGAAATCAGCGGTGGCGAGATCGCGATCGGCGACCGGATCGTCAACGACCTGACGCCGCGCGAGCGCAATATCGCGATGGTTTTTCAGAACTACGCGCTTTATCCGCACATGACCGTGGCCGAAAACATGGGCTTCAACCTGAAGCTGGCGAAGAAATCCCCGGCCGAGATCGAGGCTCGCGTCGGCGAGGCGGCCCGCATGCTCGGTCTGACGCCGCTCCTTCATCGTCGACCTTCGCAGCTTTCGGGCGGCCAGCGTCAGCGTGTCGCGATGGGACGTGCCGTCGTCCGCAATCCCTTGGTGTTCCTGTTCGACGAACCCCTGTCGAATCTCGACGCGAAGCTGCGCGTACAGATGCGGACCGAAATCAAGGCGCTGCACCAGAAGGTGAGGACGACCTCGATCTATGTGACCCACGACCAGATCGAGGCCATGACCCTGGCTGATCATATCGTCGTGATGCATGGAGGCCGCATTGAACAACAGGGCCACCCCTTGGAGCTTTATCGCAGGCCAGCCAATCTTTTCGTCGCGGGGTTCATCGGCACGCCCGCCATGAACTTCATCGAAGCCGTCGGCGGCAGCGATGATCGGGGGGCGGTCGCGACGCTCGCCGATGGCGGCACGATCCGCGTAGGTGGCGTGCAACTGGAAGCGGGCAGGCCCGTGACGCTCGGTGTTCGCCCCGAACATCTCGTCGCACAGGGCGACGGATCCCGGCTGTCCGGCTCGGCGCGCTTCGTGGAGCCGACGGGAGCGCTGACCCACGTCACCTTCGATGTCGGCGGGCGTGACCTCGTCGCGGTGGTCGATGGCGAACGCACGATACGCGCCGGCGAGCCTTTCGAGGTCTCCGTCGCACCCGATCTCATCCATGTTTTCGACAGTCGGTCCGGCCACAGGCTGAATGCTGCCTGACGACAAAAATTGATTTAAGGGGCCGGGTCCCAAGACCGGCCTTTCAACCAGGAGATTGAAAGTGAACAAGGCCATCAATTCGGCTGAGGCCATCGAGGCTGTGGAGAACGCCGTCCGGATCCACTCCCGTCCGTCCGACATCCGGATCACGGACGTGCGGATCGCTGTGGTGACGGGCATCTGCTACTATCCGTTGATCCGGATCGATACCAATCAGGGCATTTATGGCCTGGGCGAAGTCCGCGATGGCGGGCACCCGGAGAGCGCGCTGCGGCTGAAGCATTTCCTGCTTGGCCAGAACCCCTGCAATGTCGACATGATCTTCAATGCTCTGCGCCTTTACGGGGGAGACGGGCGGGAAGGGGGCGGCATTTCGGGGATCGAGATCGCCTTGTGGGATCTTGTCGGCAAGATCTATGGCGTGCCGTGCTACCAGTTCTTCGGCGGGAAGTACCGTGACAGCGTTCGCATCTATGGCGATACGCCGGCGCCCGAGAAGCTCACGCCGGAGGCCTATGCCAAGGCGGTACGTGCCCGGGCCGACATGGGGCTCACCTTCATCAAGTTCGACCTGCCGCCCAGGCTGTTCGAAACGACCGAAGACGCGCTGGTGGGGTCTGCGACCCGACATGAATATGTCCTCGGCAAGAGCACCCGGGTTGCCGGTTCCGGCCGCGGCGCCAAGATTTCCGAAAAGGGGATCGAGACCGCCGTCGAGATCGTGCGGGCCGTTCGCGCCGAGGTCGGCAGCGAGGTGTCGCTCTGCGTCGATCATTTCGGCGAAGGCTATGTGACCGCCGATGAGGCCATCCGTATCGGCAAGGCGCTGGAGCCCTTCAATCTCGCCTGGATCGAGGATCCGGTCATCTGGCACGACATCAAGGGCCACAAGAAGGTTGCCGACGCGCTGTTGACGCCGGTGGCAGGCGGCGAGGACCTCTACCTGCTCGACGGTTTCCGCGAGGCGATCGAAACGCAGGCCTTCGATGTGCTGCATCCCGATCTGTTGACGTCGGGCGGTATGCTCGAGACCAAGCGGATTGCCGATTACGGTGCCCGGTACGGCTTGGCGACGGCGCTGCATTCGTGCTGCTCGCCGATCGGCTTCATGGCCAACGTGCATTGCGGGGCGGCGATCGGCAGCCTGATGGCCGTCGAGCATCATGGCCTCGATGTGCCTTTCTGGGAAGAGCTGGTAACGGGTCTCGAGCCGAACTATCTGGATGACGGTTATGTCAAGGTTCCAGACCTGCCGGGCCTGGGTCTCGACCTCAATCTGGATGCGATCAAGGCCAATCTTCGCGACCCCGACAGCTTGTTCATGCCGACGGAGGAATGGAACAAGTGCAAGGCGGGCTTCGAGAGGGTCGATCCGCCACGCTACCAGACGCAATTGGTCCGTTAGCAGCCCTCGGCGATCTATCCTGTCATCAGGCATCAGCGGCAAGGGATCGAGAGCGATCATTTCCCGTGACGAAGAGCATGCCGAAAGTCGTTGGCTTCCAACCATTCAGCACGAGACGGCGGACCATTGCCGGTTTTGAGGTGATGTTATGGGCGCGAGCAGCAGGGCGGCCGCCTGTTTGCCATGTGCGGCGACGGCATCAACGACGCCCCGGCACGCGCCCAGGCCGATGTCGGTGTTGCCACGCAGACCGGCACCCAGGCCGCCCGCGAGGCCGCCAACATGGTGGATCTGGAGGCCGTGCTCATTCCGTGCTCCCGGATAGCTCGGGCACAGGAACACCGCCTTCTGCCTGGCGCAAGATGGCCAATATCTGGGGTTCGCTAAATCTGCTCGTCTTCATTAAAATCTCCTCGATCATAAAGCCCGAGAAAATTCTACTTTGAAGCCCATTGTTTTGCGGGAGGATTACCGCCTTTTTCGAACGGCCAAAGCCTCCTATGGCTTAGCGGAAATTGCAATGTTGGGTCGGAATAAGGCTGAAAATTTGCAAGTTTCCGTGCAGCCGAGCTCCCAATAATAATCGTAAACCCCTGCCTCGTCATAGGCAGGTTTTTTGCGTTCAAGGACACTGTGCGACGGAACCGTAGTCCGCCCGGAATGCGCCTTCGACAAACGCTCCTCTGCGAGAGACGCCCGGCTCTTCCCCCGGAAACCGCTATCCGCATGGCAGTCAGCGGTTTGGCCATGCTCGTGGAGGCGGGGGCCGGGAGACAGGCGCCGGTCATCGCGATCGCCACCATTATTGTCAAACTGAACAGGACTGCGACATCGCTGGCTCGTTAGAAACGCGACACTTGCTCCGACAACCCGCCCCACCTGACCGGCTGGGATGCAGCTATGGCGTCCTCGCCGGATATCTTCCGGCTGCCGTGTCGCATCGAGCCGGTTTGTGGACGTGTGACCGGGCAGTTCCTCGACTTCAGCTTGTACCGGTTCGGGTCAGGAAACAACGACGCTGGCGGGCTTTTTGGGCCAGAGCCGCCCGTCAGTGTGCAGCGTTCGTGGTGATGATTCCCATATTGGCAAGTCCCGTCACGAAAAGCTGGACGGCAACCGCTGTCAGGAGAATTCCGAAAACGACTTCCGAGATCACGAGGCTCGCCGGCCTCATGCGCTTTGCCAGGACGTCGATATTGGTGAAGATCAGATAGTCGAATGCAGCAACGAGCAGGACCAGGCCGATGACGAGTATCGCGCTGGCCACGGAGACGACTGCACCAGATGCGATGATCAGCACGGTAATGCCAACGGGATTGAGCAGGTAGGGAACGGCCAGGGGGAAAACCGCGATCTTCGCATGATCGACCGGTATCCCAAGATCTTCCGCAGGTTTCTCGGTGGGGCCTGCCGCCATCTTGAGGGCAAGCAGGGCCAGCACGATGCCGCCCGCCACCGCCACCGCGCCGCCCGTAATATGCAACAGCCGCATGAGCGCTCCGCCGGCAGCGAAGAGGACCAGAGCCGTCACCGTCGCCGTCAAGACCATCTGGCGGCCGATCTTCGCCTTGGTTTCGGCGTCAAACTTGTGGGTCATTTCAAGGAAGGGGACGAGTGCGATCTTCGGTCCCATGCCGATAAGCAGGAGAAGGAGCATCTTTGCTACCAGGCCAGTATCGATGACCGAAAAATCCATGAAAAACTTCCCCCTTAAATATCGCCCGTGGCGCTGTGAATATTGACCGGACAATCGAGAATGGCAACCGGAGATGCTCGCGGATACAACCTCGACCCACCGAGATATGGGCGATCCCAAAAGAAATGTTTTCTTCCCAGGCTTCTGCTTAGGCAATTTTCCATGCAGCCGCCATTGCTTTCAAAAAGTTTTCTTTCGCGGCGGCGGCTCAGTGAACAATAGCACCCTAGAGATTAACCAACCTGCTGGACGCATTTCGGATGCCCCAGTACCTTCTTGTTGTCCGCGATCTTTTTCGGCATTCTATTCTTTGCCATTCCGATTTTCCTTCCTGGCCGTGAACGCACGGTATATCGTTCGCCGCGAGAGTCCATCGCCGATCAAACCAAATACTGATCAAGTCCGTTTGTTATGGGGCAACTACAGGGATTCAAGTGATGCAATTCCACGGATTTTCGACCTATTTGCGCTCTTTTTGTACAGTCTTCATGGTGTTGGCAATTGGTTTTGGGGCTGGTGTAGCTGGGCCGGCCCGGGCGCAGCAGCAGGTTTCTGCGGCGGCTCCCAGTGGAGACCCCGCGGATGAAGCGCCCAACCTCCTGACCGAAGATGAACTCGGGGTGCTGGTGGCGCGCATCGCGCTTTATCCGGACGAACTGGTGGCGCTGGTGTCTTCCGCTTCGCTTTACCCGCTGCAGACCATCGAGGCGCAGCGCTTCCTGGAGCAGAAGAAGAAGGACAAGGAAGCCACGCCCAAGGATAATTGGGATGACAGCATCATCTCGCTGCTCAACTATCCCGACATCGTCAAGATGATGAGCGACGACCTCGACTGGACCCAGGCGCTCGGCAGTGCGCTTGCCTACCAGCAAAAGGACGTGCTGATCGCCATCCAGAACCTGCGCGACAAGGCCGTGGCCAATGGCGTCATCAAGACGGACGATAAGGTCAAGGTCGAGACCCAGGGCGAGAATGTCGTGATCCAGGCCGCGAACCCGGAAATGATCTACGTTCCGAAATACGAGCCGGAAATGCTTTACGAGCCGGGCTACGTCCAGGCGCCGATCACCTATTACGTCGAGCCCTATCCGAACTACTACTATCCTTCGGCACCATATTTCGCCGCCGCGATAACCGGCGCTGCCATCTGGGCCGCGGTGATCGACTGGGACGACGGGGGTGTCTGGGGCGGCCGCTGGAACGGCGATGTCGATATCGATTGCAACAAATGCTTCAACGACATCGATATCGACCGCGACAAGTTCAAGATGAACGATGTCGACTGGAAAAACATCGACCGTTCGAAGATCAAGTTCGATAAGAACCAGATTGCCAATATCGACCGCAACCAGTTCAAGAACGAGTTCAAGGCGAACCGCGGCAACAATATCGCCAATCGCGCAAAGGATGTACGCCGTAGCGATGGCGACCGCATGGCCAGCAAGCCGAAGGTGACGGTGGACGATGTCCGCAAGAGCAAGGTCGAAGCCAATCGTCAACGTGCTGACCGGGATCGAGCGGCCAATGCCAACCGTAACGCCGGCAACAAGGCGGGCCAGGCAGCGGCAGCGCGAAAGGATGGTGGCAAGGCGGCCGCCAATCGTCCGGCAGCGAACAACAAGAAGGTTTCCAACAAGGGCAAAAACGTCAGCCGCAAGGCTACCAAGCCGAAACCGGGTTCGCAGGTCAACCGGAAATCCGGCAATCGTTCCGCTGTTGGAAACGTGAACAACAGGCGCCAGACGCAGATGGCTTCCAATCGGGGCCGCCAATCGATGAATGCGGGCGGGCAGCGCCGGCAACAGTCGATGGGTGGCAATCGCGGCGGTGGGCGGCAGATTCATCGTGGCGGCGGCGGACGCGGCGGTCGTGGTCGGTAACAGAGAGCTGGACAGGAGTTGACGATGATGAACATGGCACGTGAAAGACTGATGCTCTCCGTTTTTGGATCGATACTTCTCGGTGGAATAGTGCTGGCGGGGCCTGCTCATGCAGCGAACGAGGACAATGATCCGCCGCTTGAGGAATATATGTCCGCGGACAATCCGCCCGAGTTCGATACGCCCGATCAGGCGATGGAGGCTTTCAAATCCTCCGTTAGCGGCGGCGATTTCGACAAATTGGCGCAGTTGCTCGGACTGGATGCGGCGAAAGCCAAGGCGAGCGATGGCGCGACCGGCAATTATGCGGCGATCCAGGCCGGTGTGAAGCAAAAGCTCGCCCTCAAGGACCAGGACGAGGGCAAGGTGCTGGAAATCGGCAACCAGCTTTGGCCCTTGCCATTCCCGCTGGTGAAGACGGAAGGCGGAAAATGGGTGTTCGACACCTATGCCGGGCTCGAGGAAATAGCAGACCGACGCGTTGGCGAAAACGAAATCTCGACCATCGATACGGTGCGGGCCTATGTAGATGCGCAGGAAGATTATGCCTCCGAAGATCGGGACGGCGACGGTGTGCGGGAATATGCCCAGAAGCTTATCAGCAGCGATGGACAACATGACGGGCTCTATTGGCCATCCGAGCAGGGAGATGGCGGGGACAGTCCCGCCGGTCCGGCGCTGGTCGATGGCAGTGCGCTTGAAAAGGCCAGGGCCGGGTATGGCTATAACGGCTATCGCTATCGGATCCTTACCGGGCAGGGGGAGAATATAGCCGGCGGCAAGTTTGATTATATCATCAACGGCAACATGCTTGCAGGCTTCGGGCTGGTTGCCTGGCCGGTGAAATACGGGATCACCGGCGTCAAGACCTTCGTCGTCAACAGGGGCGGCATCGTCTACGAGGCGGACCTTGGAGATCAGACCTCCAAGGTCGCCGACGGTATCCGCACCTTCAATCCCGGAGACCGGTGGGACGTCGTGAAGGAGTAACGACGGGCGCAATACGGGGAGGAGAAGATCGCTGATCTCCGCCCCTCTATTTGGCTAGATGTGTCGCAGTGTGCCAATTCGCCGGCCCTGGTCGTATCGGTAATGTCGCAGGGGATCAGCATTCAGTCGAATTCGGCGAGGAAATCGGAGACCGTTTTCAGGCAGAGCTGCTTTTCCTCGACATGCGGCATGTGGCTCGATTCCTCGAAGACGACCCAGCGGCAGCCCGGTACGTTTTCGACATAGGGCCGCACGACCAGTGGGGTGGCCTCATCGTAGCGGCCGGAAACCAGGAGCGTCGGTGCAACGATTTTGCGCAGGCGCTCCTCGATCGTCCAATCCTTCATCGTGCCGATGACATGGAATTCGGTCGGTCCGTTCATGTTGCGATAGACAGTATTGTCCTCGTCCATGATGGCGAAGGTGCGCGCGACCTCCGGCGGCCATGGCACGGTGCGACAGACGTGCCGTTCGTAGAAGACCATCGAGGCGGCGATGTATTCCGGGTCGGTCAGGCTCCCGGCCTCCTCATGACGCAGAAGCGTCGCCTGCACGTCGGCCGGCAGTTCGGCCCTCAGCCGGTTCGCCTCGGCGAGCCAGGTGCGCATATTGGCCGGCGAGTTGGCGATCACCAGCGCCTTCAGGCCGGGTGGGCGGCGCACCGCATGTTCGGCGCCCAGCATGCCACCCCAGGACTGGCCGAGAAACGCGTAGCGCTCTCGAATTCCCAGATGATCCAGGAGGGCGTCGAGCTCATCAAGGAAGAGGGACACGGTCCAGAAGTCCTGGCCCTTGTCCGGAAGGCGGGTCGAATTTCCGTTGCCGAGCTGGTCGTAGTGAATGACGGCGCGGCCGTCGAGCGCTGCGATATCCTTGAACGAATCAACATAATCGTGCGTGCAGCCCGGTCCGCCATGGGCGACGACGAGAGGCAGCCGCCCGGAGGACAGCGAGCCTGTAACCCGGTACCATGTCCGGTAGCCACGAAACGGAAGATATCCTTCACGGGACGCAATATCGACCATGCCCAATCTCCTTGCCCTGCTGCATTCGGGGCGACAATAACGAGGCGCGGCAGAGCGTGGCAGCTATCAAGACTAATAGGGTAGGGTGCCCTCGAGGAGACGGCATTGCGCGGCTCGGACGACGGCCTGTGTCCTGTTCTTGGCGCCGAGCTTGCGGGTGGCGGACTTGATATGCAGGACGACGGTCGGCACGGAGCGGTCGATGATGCGGGAAATCTCCTTGGCGGAGAGCCCCTGCGAGGAATAGGAAAGGCATTGCCGCTCCCGCTCGGTCAGGCGCACGCCCGACATATTAAGCACCGCGTCGTCGAAGAGCTCGTAAGCCGCCTCGTTAAACACCTGGGCGAGCAGGGCGAAGTCGGCAATGACGTGCATGGCGTCACGCTCGAATTCCCGCCGGACACCGTACCGCACGCCTGTCACGGTCGCATAGTCGCCGCGCGGCATATGTACCGGAACGGTAACTCCAGCCAGCATGTCATGCTCGCGCAGGTAATCGCATACGGGCTTGGTGTCGTCCGTCATGAAACGGCTGATCCTGGTCTTTGCACCCGGATCGTAATTCCAGAAGAAGGGCACGGAGGTTCGCATCGCCAGGCGCTGCACGGGATCGATGCGGAAATATTCGCGGTTGCACCAGTGGTCGTGCATGTCGCCGGACACGTTGCGCAGCTTGAGCAGGGAAGGAATCTCGACCTCGCCGTCGATGATGCAGGCTCTTGGCGTGTAATCGTAGATCAGCGCTTCGAAGCCCATTGAACGCATCGCGCCAAAGGCTTCGTCGATCCTGCCGTCGAGCGTTTCCCGGGCAGAGAAACGCTCCGCTATCACACTTAGTTCGTCAAGCATGCCAGCACTCTCCCCAGCACTCCGATGTGTCGGTCGAGCGGGCACCCTATCACTTCTTATAGCTGGTGCGCAGGGTGCGATGCGATAAAATTCGCCGTGCTCAAAAAATGATCAGGTCAATTCGAAGGTATGGCGCAGCATGTGGCGTGAGATCGCTCCGGACAAAAAAATCGAGGTCGAAGTCGATGGTTTCAAGGTCGTCGCCTATAGTTTCGGCGAGGGCGACGAGACGATATTCTGTCTCAATGGTGGTCCCGGCCTGCCCTGCGATTATCTGCGCGACGCGCATTCGTGCCTGATCGACAAGGGATATCGCGTCGTCGCCTTCGACCAGCTTGGAACCGGTGCGTCGGATCGGCCGACGGATGCCGGTCTCTGGACGATCGACCGTTATGTGGAGGAAACGGAGACTGTCCGCCGGAAACTTGGTCTCGGCAAGGTCCATCTGCTTGGCCATTCCTGGGGTGGATGGCTGGCGATCGACTATGCGTTGAAATATCGCGACAATCTCAAGTCGCTCATCCTCGAAGACACAGTCGCCGACATGCCGCATCTGGTTTCGGAGCTGGAGCGGCTGCGCGCGGCACTCGGATCGGAGACCGTTGCCATGATGCAGAAGCATGAGGCGGCGGGAACGATCGATCATCCAGAATATATGGCGGCCATCACGATCCTGAATTATCGCCATGTCTGCCGGTTGCCGGATTGGCCGGCGCCGGTGCGCCGTTCGCTCGACGACTGGAACATGGGGCCATACGTGACCATGCAGGGGCCGAACGAGTTTCTCTACACCGGAAACCTGAAGGACTGGAATCGCATTCCGGACCTGCCTGGCCTCGATCTGCCGGTGCTGATCACCGTCGGCGAGCACGATGAACTGACGCCCGCCTGTGCAATGCGCATGAAGAACGCGCTTCCGGACGCTAAATTGCACGTTTTCCGCAATGCCAGCCATATGCCGTTTTATGAAAACCCCGAAGCCTATTATGCTGCATTGACAGATTTCCTGGCCGTGCACAGGTCGTCGTGATGGTGACCGAGCGGCATCGTAAACTGCAAGAGAGGGGCGACCGCCGAGCCAATGCATCGCTATAAGTTCGTACTCTACCGGCCGCTGCAACTGCTGCCGGTCCTCCTGGGCATCAGCATCATCACCTTCGTGCTGGTACGCCTCATTCCGGGCGATCCGGCGCGCGTGATCCTCGGAACGCGGGCGACGCCGACGGCGCTTGCGCGTATCCGTGAACAATATGGCCTCGATGAACCGATCTGGCTGCAATATTTCTACTTTATCGAGAACATCGGGCACGGTGAAATGGGCAAGTCGATCCTGTACAAGATCGATGTCCTGCGCCTGATCGCCACGCGCGTCGAGCCGACCTTGATGCTCGTGCTTGTCAGCGTCCTCCTGTCCCTGCTGATTGCGCTGCCGCTATCGGCGATCGCCGCGCGCCGGCAGGGCGGTTGGCCCGATCATGCCGTGCGGGTCGTTTCGACGATGGGCATCGGCTTTCCGCCGTTCTGGCTTGGGCTGATGCTGATCATCTTTTTCAGCGTGCAACTCGATCTCTTTCCCGTCTCCGGCTATGGCAGAACATTCACCGAGAAACTGTGGCATCTGGCCTTGCCGAGCCTGACGATCGCGCTCTCTCTTTCAGCCGTCGTGACGCGCAGCCTGCGGGCTGCGATGATCCAGTCCCTGCGGTCCGATGTCGCGACGGCGGCGCGGGCGCGCGGCATGCCGGAAAGCATCGTCTTCTGGCGCCATGTGCTGCCGAATTCCATCGTTCCGACCGTCAACCTGCTCGCCGTCAATATCGGCTGGCTGATCGGCGGCAGCGTTGTCGTCGAGAGTGTGTTTGCCTTGCCGGGCATGGGACAGTTGCTGGTAAGAGGGATATTTTCACGCGACTACATGGTGGTGCAGGGCGTGGCCATGGTCTTTGCCTGCGCCACCGTGCTGGTGAACTTCCTCGCCGATATCATCACCGTCGCCCTCGATCCGCGGGTGAAGCTATGAGTGCGTCGGCCACGCGCCTTTCCTTCACGCCAGGGCTCAGCCGCTGGCTCGGGCGGCATCTCTCCCTTGCCGTCGGCGCCGGGTTGCTGGCGCTCTTTTTCCTCGTGGCGTTGGCAGCCCCGTTGATCGCACCCTACGATCCCGTGGTGCAGATGGCCGACATGCGCTTGCAGCCGCCGTCGTTCGGCCACCTCTTCGGCACGGACAATTTCGGCCGCGATATCTTCTCCCGCGTGATATGGGGCGCGCGGATCGATCTCCAGATCGCCTTTATCGGCGTCGTCTTTCCCTTCATCATCGGAACGCTTGTCGGCACAATCGCCGGTTTCTTCGGCGGGATCGTCGATGCCATTTTCATGCGCATCATCGACATCATCCTGGCCTTTCCTTTCCTCGTGCTGATGCTCTCCATCATCGCCATTCTCGGTCCCGGGCTGACGAGTTTCTATATCGCCATGGCCCTGGTTGGCTGGGTGTCCTATGCGCGCCTGGTGCGGGCGCAGATTCTTGTGCTGAAGAATGCCGATTATGCCGTCGCCGCCATCAGCCTTGGCTTCAGTCGCACGCGCATCATGTTTCGCCACCTCTTGCCCAACGCGGTCGCGGGATCGCTGGTTTTCGTGATGTCGGATGCGGTTCTCGTGCTGCTCAACGGTGCCGCGATCAGCTATCTCGGCCTCGGCGTGCAACCGCCGACGGCCGAATGGGGCATCATGGTTGCCGAAGGCCAGCCCTTCGTCACCACGGCCTGGTGGATCACGCTCTTTCCGGGACTGTCGATCGTCTGCCTTGCCTTTGCCTTCAGCCTGCTTGGCGATGCGCTCGGCGATATGCTGGGGGTCCAGGAATGACGGCGCCGCTCCTTTCCGTTCGTGATCTCGTGGTGAATTTCCATGGCGAAACGCCGCCGCGCAGGCTGATCGACCGGGTCTCGTTCGATCTGGCCGAGGGCGAAATCCTCG
Source organism: Rhizobium sp. Root482 (assembly GCF_001426565.1). Taxonomy (GTDB): domain Bacteria; phylum Pseudomonadota; class Alphaproteobacteria; order Rhizobiales; family Rhizobiaceae; genus Pararhizobium. The sequence goes on from NZ_LMFA01000020.1 coordinate 47,826, forward strand.
GGCTGGTGGGTGAAAGCGGCTCAGGCAAGAGCTTGCTCTGCCGTGCCATCATGCGCCTCCTGCCGACGCGCGAGCTATCCATAGACGGCGGCTCCGTCATGTTTGCGGATCGCGATCTTGTCAGGGCCAGCCCGGCCGATATGTTGTCCGTGCGAGGCAGCGAGATCGGCATGATCTTCCAGAATCCGACGAGCCATCTTGATCCGGTCATGAAGATCGGTGAGCAGATTGCGCAAGGCATCCGCTTCCATCAGGGAGCAAGCGCGCGCGATGCGCGAGCGGCGGCGGTCGAAATGCTGGCGCAGGTCGGGTTTCCCGATCCCTCGCGGCAATTTGACAATTATCCGCACGAGCTTTCGGGGGGCATGCGCCAGCGCGCGATGATCGCCGCCGCCTTGTCCTGCCGCCCGAAAATCCTGATTGCCGACGAGCCTACGACAGCGCTGGACGTGACGATCCAGGCGCAAATCCTGGAGCTTCTGCTTGGGCTTCGCGATCGGCTTGGCCTGGCGATCATCCTGATCACCCATGACCTCGGCATCGTCGCGCAGACCTGCGACAGGATCGCCGTGATGCGCGACGGCAGGCTGGTGGAGCAGGGCGAGAAAAGGCAGATACTCGCCGCGCCACGACATGATTACACGCGCATGCTGATCGGCAGTCACCCGTCGCTGCCGGCGGAAGGGCCGTCAAATGCTCCGGCGGACGATCTGCAGACCGCCGGAGCAGCCCAGCCGATCCTGGAGGTCAATGACCTCCATGTGACCTTCGATGCCGGTGGGTCCGTCTTCACGGGAGGGCGAAGAAAGATCAGCGCCGTCAAGGGCGTCAACCTTCGGATCATGCCGGGCGAAACGGTCGGCATCGTGGGTGAATCCGGCAGCGGAAAGAGCACGCTCGCCCGCGCCATTCTCGGCCTCACGCCCCTGTCGGCCGGCCATGTCATCTTCGGCGGAACGGACCTTGCGGGACAGCCGCGCCAGGCGCTCGCCAAACTCCGGCGCGAGACGGCCATGGTGTTCCAGGATCCGCTCAACGCGCTCAATCCGCGGCTGACCATCGGCGAGACGCTGGGGGAAGTGCTGAGGGTTCACGGCATGCCGCGTGAAGACGTTCCGCGCCGTATCGACGAGCTTCTGGACCTCGTGCATCTCGACCGGGAATTTGCCGGCCGCAAGCCGCGCAGCATGAGCGGCGGCCAGTGCCAGCGGGCCGGCATCGCCCGCGCGCTGGCGGTCAATCCGCGTCTCGTCATCGCCGACGAATGCGTGGCGGCGCTCGACGTGACGATACAGAAACAGATCGTCGATCTTTTCGCCGAGTTGAAGGCGCGCATGGACCTGACGCTGCTCTTCATCGCCCACGATCTTGCGATCGTGCGCAATCTCTGTGAGCGCGTTCTCGTCATGCACCGAGGCGAGGTGGTGGAGGAGGGGACTTCAGCCAGCGTCTTTTCCCGCCCGCGAATGCCTTACACGGCTGCGCTGATCGGCGCGGTTCCCGATATCGATCCGGACAAGAAACTTCTGGCGCCCAAGTCCGAACCGGCGCCGGCTGCTGCATGAACGAAGCCTGAAACAACAAAAAGGGGACTATCAGATGCTAAGCAAATGGATGAAAATCGGCCTGGTCAGCGTGATGACTTCACTTTCCGTCGGCGCGGGTATTGCCGAAGCCGCCGGGGTGCTCACCATCGGGCGCCGGGAGGACTCCTCGACCTTCGACCCGATCAAGACGGCCCAGAATATCGATTTCTGGGTCTTTTCAAATGTCTACGACGTGCTGGTGCGCGTCGACAAGACCGGAACGAAGCTGGAGCCGGGCCTTGCCGAAAGCTGGACGATCTCCGACGACGGACTGACCTATACGTTCACGATGCGTGATGCGAAATTCTCGGATGGCAACGCGATCACGGCGGAAGATGCCGCCTTCAGCCTGTTGCGCATCCGCGACGACGAGGGCTCGCTGTGGAGCGATTCCTACAAGGTTATCGAAACAGCGCAGGCGAGCGATCCCAAGACGCTGGTGATCAAGCTTTCCGGCCCCTCCGCACCGTTCCTGTCCACGCTCGCAATGCCCGGTGCCTCGATCATCTCAAAGGCTGGCCTGGAATCGATCGGCGCCGAAGCCTATGCCGAAAGCCCGATCGCATCGGGCGCCTTCACGGTGAAGGAATGGCGCCGCGGTGACCGAGTCATTCTGGAAAAGAATCCGAATTTCTGGGAGGCGGATCGCGTCTCGCTTGACGGCGTCGAATGGATTTCCGTTCCCGACGACAACACACGCATGCTGAACGTGCAGGCAGGCCAACTCGACGCGGCGATCTTCGTGCCCTTCTCGCGCGTCGCGGAGTTGCAAAAGGACGAAAACCTGACGGTGCATCTGGATACCTCGACCCGTGAGGATCATCTGCTGATGAACCACGAGCATGGCGAACTCGCCAGGAAAGAGGTCCGTGAGGCGCTGGACTACGCGATAGACAAGAAGGCCATCATTGACACGGTGACCTTCGGTTTCGGTGACGTCGCCTATTCCTTCATTCCGAAGGGCGCGCTTTACCATTATGCCGACAATCTCCAGCGCCCCTATGATCCGGAAAAGGCCAAGGCGCTTCTTGCCGAGGCAGGCGTCAGCGGCCTGACGCTGAACTACCTGGTCAATGCCGGCAACGAGGTCGACGAGCAGATTGCCGTGCTCCTGCAGCAGCAGTTGCAGAAGGCTGATATCACCGTGAACCTGCAGAAGATGGACCCGAGCCAGACCTGGGATATGCTGGTCGCGGGCGACTACGACCTGTCGGTCATGTATTGGACGAACGACATTCTCGATCCCGACCAGAAGACGACTTTCGTCGTCGGCCATGATTCCAACATGAATTACATGACCCGCTACAAGAACGACAAGGTCAAGGATCTCGTCGCGGCTGCGCGCCTGGAGATGGATCCGGCCAAGCGCGAGCAGATGTATGTGGACATCCAGAAGATGGCCAAGGACGACGTGCACTGGATCGATCTCTACTACAGCCCGTTCATCAACGTCTCGCGCAAGAATGTCGAGAATTTCTACCAGAACCCGCTCGGCCGCTTCTTCCTCGAGGATGTCGTCAAGAACTGATCGGGTAAAGAGCATTCGGCTGATGAGGACGGCGGCGTGAGAGCGCCGCCTATCCGATCTTCGTATCGAAAATCGGCGGCACTTCGATCAGCGGGGATGTGGCGTGCCCGTCGTCGATGATCTTGAAGACGGACTGGAGCATTCCCCCGACGTCCTGGCGAACCATCTCGATATTATCCCCCAGCAATGCGACGAAGGGATCCCAGTCGAAGCAGCCGATGATCGGCGGCTTGCCGTCGAAATGATGCGAGGCCTTGATCCAGCGCATCACGCCTTCCAGCGATATCGTCGAATTGACGAACATGCCTCTGGGAAGCGTATGTTCGGTATCGGCAAGCGCCTGCAGGGCACCGACGGCCTTCTCCGGTGCATAGCCGCATGTGAGAATGTGGTTTTCATCGACGGATATGCCCAGGTCCTCATGGGCCCGCCTGAACCCGCGAACACGTTCCGCGGTGTTGTGGTCGGAGGCTCGCCCGCCTACGAACAGCAGGGGAGACAGGCTTCCGATCTCCCGCTGGCAGTTGCGCAATGTGCGCTGCGTCAATTCCCTTGCTCCGGCAAAATTGTCGGAAATGATCGAGGGCGCCTTTGAGCCGGGCAGATCGAGATTGAGACTGTGGGCGCCGGCTGCGAGACAGATATCGGTGATACGATCGGGATCGGTCGCGCCCGTCGAGATGAGCCATTCGACCTGATAGGACAGCATGGTGCGCGCGGCTTCCAGTTCCAGTTCGGGATCGCGAAGCGTACAGGTGATGATCGGAAAGAGGCCGCGTTCGCGGGCCATGATCTCGAATGTCTCGACGATCGAGCCGAAATAGCGGTTGTCGTATTTCGGAACGATCATGCCGACGATCTTGGATTTTTCACGCCGCAGGAGGCTCGCCTGCATGTTCACGGCGTAACCCTGCTCTTCGGCAATGCGCGTGATTTTCTCGGCAAGCTTGATGCTGATCCGGCGCTTTTTCCAGTTGCCGTTCAACACGGCGCTCACGGCACTGGCTGAGGTGCCCGCCAGTTCGGCGAGATCGTAGATCGTCGTCTTCTTCGTCGGTTTCTGCTGAATCACTGATTTCTCCCGTTGACGCCAACTTGACATCAAAGAGCAAAAGCGGCAATCTTGCTTCATCGATTGAGCAACGGTGCTCAATCGATGAATTTGGTTGACTGTGGAGGGTCAGTCGGGAGGGTGTTCGCCCAGAAGCCACGGAGAGCGAGGACGTCGGGACGTTCGGCGGCGATCGTAAGAATGCGCGCGTTGAAAAACGCGCAGCGCTGATGGCGGCGAGGCGAACAGACATCCGGAACAGTCTCTCGATGCGCTTTCATCCACAACAAGGAGGAGAAAAACATGAAAATTCGTTCCACGCTGATGGCAACCGCCGGGCTTGCCGCAATGCTTGCCGGTTCCGCCTATGCACAGGATGCCGCCACGGTGGCCTTCCTGATGCCCGACCAGGCGTCGACCCGCTACGAAGAGCATGACTATCCGGGCTTCAAGGCCGAGATGGAAAAGCTCTGCGCGACATGCACGGTGATCTACCAGAACGCCAATGCGGATGTGGCGCTTCAGCAGCAGCAGTTCAACTCGGTGATCGCGCAGGGCGCGAAAGTCATCGTGCTTGATCCGGTCGATTCCGCAGCTGCGGCCGCACTCGTCGAAATCGCCCAGTCGCAGGACGTCAAGGTCATCGCCTATGACCGTCCCATTCCCGACAAGGCCGCCGACTACTACGTCTCCTTCGACAATGAAGGCATTGGTCATGCCATCGCCAAGTCGCTGGTCGACCACATGAAGGCCAGCGGCGTGCCGGAAGGCGCGGGCGTGCTGCAGATCAACGGCTCCCCGACAGATGCGGCCGCCGGCCTTATCCGCGACGGCATCCATCGCGGCCTGAAGGATTCCGGCTACAAGACGCTTGCCGAATTCGACACGCCGGAATGGGCGCCGCCGAAGGCGCAGGAATGGGCCGCCGGCCAGATCACACGCTTCGGCGATGAGATCAAGGGCGTGGTCGCTGCAAACGACGGAACCGGCGGCGGCGCGATCGCGGCCTTCAAGGCTGCCGGCGTCAATCCGGTTCCGCCCGTCACGGGCAATGACGCGACGATCGCCGCACTGCAGCTGATCATCTCCGGCGACCAATACAACACGATCTCCAAGCCCTCCGAAATCGTGGCTGCCGCGGCTGCCAATATCGCCGTCAAGCTCCTGAAGGGCGAGACGGTGGAAGCCAAGACGACGCTCTACGAAACGCCGTCGGAACTGTTCGTCCCGGCCGTCGTGACTGCCGAGAACATCAAGGCGGAGATCTTCGACAAGGGGATCCAGAAGCCTGAGGAAGTCTGCACCGGCGAATATGCCGAGGGTTGCAAGACGCTCGGTATTACGCAGTAATCAACCTCCCAAGGAATCCGGTCGGGGCTCGTCCCCGGCCGGGTACACTCCATTTCAGAAAGAGCGTCTTGTCATGGTGCCAATCGACAAGGGTCTGCCCGCAAAGGGAACGACCATCCTGAAACTGACCAATGTCTCGAAAAGTTTCGGGGCCGTGTCCGCCCTGACCGATATCGATCTGGAGGTGAAGGCTGGAGAGGTGGTCGCTCTCGTCGGCGACAATGGTGCTGGCAAATCGACGCTGATCAAGATTTTGGCGGGCGTGCATCAGGCAAGTTCCGGCCGGATCGAATTTTGCGGACGGGACGTGGTGCTCGATAGCCCCAGCCAGGCGCTGGAGCTGGGAATAGCCACCGTATTCCAGGATCTCGCTCTGTGCGAAAACCTCGATGTCGTGGCGAACCTGTTTCTCGGACATGAGCTTTCGCCCTGGAATCTCGATGAAGTGGGCATGGAAGTCCGTGCCTGGACGCTTCTGCGCGAGCTTGCCGCCCGCATTCCTTCCGTGCGCGAGCCGATCGCGTCGCTCTCCGGCGGTCAGCGCCAGACGGTGGCGATCGCCCGCTCCCTGCTGCTCGATCCGAAGATCATCATGCTCGACGAGCCGACCGCGGCGCTTGGGGTAGCCCAGACCGCGGAAGTGCTGAACCTGATCGAGCGCGTGCGCGAGCGCGGCCTCGGGGTCATCATCATCAGTCACAATATGGAAGATGTGCGTGCCGTCGCTGACCGGGTCGTGGTCCTGCGTCTCGGGCGCAACAACGGCATCTTCAACCCCGATGCCTCGAACCATGAACTCGTGGCGGCCATCACCGGCGCCACCGAAAATTCCGTCTCGCGCCGCATCGACCGCAAGGCGGGCGAGCAGATCGAGACCGGCGGGAGCCACGCATGACCAACCAGGACACCAAGCAGAGCAGCCCGGCCCCAATGGCTCTCGATCGCAGCGACGAGCGCGTCAGCCATTCGACGGGGCTGACGGAAACGATCCGCGCCTTTGTCAGCCGTGTTCGCTCGGGCGATCTGGGGATGTTGCCGGTCGCCATCGGCCTGATCGTCATTTCGACCGTCTTCAGCATTCTCAATCCCATTTTCCTGGCGCCCAACAATCTGGTCAATCTCCTGTTCGATTGCGCGACGGTCGGCATCATCTCGCTCGGCGTCGTCTGCGTTCTCATTCTCGGCGAAATCGACCTCTCCGTCGGGTCGATGAGCGGTCTCGCTTCCGCGATCATCGGGGTGCTCTGGGTCAATTCCGGCATTGCGTTGCCGCTGGCCATCGCGGCCGCCCTGGTGACGGGGGCCGCCGTCGGCGCGCTCTATGCGGTGCTCTACAATCGGCTTGGAATGCCGAGCTTTGTCGCGACGCTTGCCGGTCTGCTGGCGCTGCTCGGGATGCAGCTCTACATTCTCGGTCCGACCGGAAGCATCAATCTGCCCTATGCGTCGCCGCTTGTGCGGTTCGGCCAGATCCTGGTGATGCCGGACTGGGCGTCGCATTTTCTCGCCCTGGTGCCGGGCGGCATCATGATCGTTGCCGGCTTGATCGTCCGGCAGCGCCGGACGGCCGTGAACCTCTCCACGCAGCCGCTGAGCAGCCTCTTGGTCAAGGCGGTCGCGCTCACCGTGGCGCTTCAGATCGTCGTCTTCTATCTCAACACGGGACGCGGCGTGCCGTGGATGTTCGGCCTGTTCGTGTTTCTCGTCGTCGTGCTCAACTATGCGCTGACCAAGACGAAATGGGGCCGCTCTATGTTTGCCGTAGGCGGGAACAAGGAAGCAGCCCGTCGCTCGGGCATCAATGTCCGCCGCATCTATATGAGCGCTTTCATGCTCTGCTCGACATTGGCGGCGCTCGGCGGCACCCTGTCTGCCTCGCGCCTCGCCTCGTCGAGCCAGCAGGCGGGCACCGGCGACGTCAACCTGAATGCCATTGCCGCGGCCGTCATCGGCGGCACCAGCCTGTTCGGCGGTCGGGGCAGCGCCTATTCGGCCCTGCTCGGCATCATCGTCATCCAGGCCATTTCCAATGGCCTGACGCTTCTGAACCTGAGCTCGTCTCTCAGATACATGATCACAGGCGCCGTTCTCGCCATCGCCGTCATCGTCGATTCGCTCGCAAGACGATCGCGTGTCAGCCACGGCCGCGCCTGACAAACCGGAGGAAACATGACCGATCTCATGAAAGGCAAGGTCGCTGCCATTACCGGCGCAGCGTCCGGCATCGGGCTCGAATGCGCCCGCACCCTGCTTGCCGAAGGCGCCACCGTCGTCCTGATCGACCGTGCCCAGGACAGGCTCGAAACGCTCTGCAGGGAACTCGGCGAAAGGGCCCGCCCGCTGGTGGTCGACCTTCTCGATGGCGGACAGGTCTCCGGCATCCTGCCGCGCATCCTTGATCTCGCCGGTCGTCTCGACATCTTCCACGCCAATGCCGGTGCCTATATCGGTGGCCCGGTCGCCGAGGGCGATCCGGATGCATGGGACCGGATGCTGAACCTTAACATCAACGCGGCCTTCCGTTCGGTGCATGCCGTCCTGCCGCATATGATCGCTAAGAAGACCGGCGACATCCTGTTCACCAGTTCGATCGCCGGCGTCGTGCCGGTGGTGTGGGAACCGATCTACACGGCCTCCAAGTTCGCCGTTCAGGCCTTCGTGCATTCGACCCGCCGCCAGGTTGCCCAGCATGGCGTTCGCGTCGGTGCCGTCCTGCCTGGCCCGGTGGTCACCGCACTGCTCGACGACTGGCCGAAGGAGAAGATGGAAGACGCGCTCGCCAATGGCAGCCTGATGCAGCCGAAGGAGGTTGCGGACGCCGTGCTGTTCATGCTGACCAGGCCGCGCAACGTGACCATTCGCGATCTCGTCATCCTGCCGAACAGCGTCGATCTCTGACGCCGGCCTTCCTGCCAAACACGGCCATCAAGCCTTTCCGACAGCAGAGCACGAGACCATGACGTCACCACAGAACATGCCAGCCGATCCAGTGCCGCGTTACGTCATCGGCGTCGATGTCGGGACCGGCAGCGCGCGGGCAGGGCTTTTCGACCTGAATGGAACCATGCTCTCGGTGGCAAGGCGCGATATTTCGCTCTACCGCGAGGCGGGGGCGATCGTCGAGCAGTCGAGCGCGGAAATCTGGGACGCGGTCTGCGCGAGTGTGAGGGAGGCGGTGGCTGCGGCGAATGTCGATCCTTCCGCCGTGATCGGCATCGGCTTCGATGCGACCTGCTCGCTTGTGGTGCTGGGGGAGGGCGGGACACCGCTCGCGGTCGGTCCGTCCGAAGATCCGGCTCGAGACATCATCGTCTGGATGGATCATCGCGCCGTCGACCAGGCCGAGCGCATCAATACCACAGGCCATGAGGTGCTGCGCTATGTCGGCGGGCGGATCTCGCCTGAGATGGAAACGCCAAAACTCCTCTGGCTCAAGGAAAACCGGCCCGAGACCTTCGCCAGAGCCTGGCAGTTTTTCGATCTTGCCGATTTTCTCACCTGGAAATCGACCGGCGACCTTTCGCGCTCGACCTGCACGGTGACCTGCAAATGGACCTATCTGGCGCATGAACGCCGGTGGGACCCGAACTATTTCCAGGGGATCGGTCTTGGTGAACTTGCAGACGAAGGCTTTCGTCGCATCGGCACAGAGATCGTCGAGCCCGGCACGCGGCTTGGAGACGGACTCTGCCCGGAAGCTGCCCGCGCCATGGGGCTTGCGCCCGGCATCGCGGTCGCCGCCGGCATGATAGATGCCCATGCGGGCGGCATCGGCACCGTCGGTATCGGCGGGCGACCGTCCGAAAATCTCGCCTATGTGTTCGGCACGTCGTCCTGCACGATGACCTCGACGGCCGAGCCGGTCTTCGTGCCGGGTGTCTGGGGGCCCTATTATTCGGCGATGGTTCCGGGCATGTGGCTGAACGAAGGGGGGCAGAGCGCTGCGGGTGCCGCCATCGACCAGTTGCTCGCCTTTCATCCGGCCGCCGGCGAAGCCGCGCAACTGGCGGCCGATCGCGGCATCCCCCTTCCTGCCCTGATGGCCGAGGCCGCATCGGCGCGGGTGAAGGACCATTCCGATGCCGTTGGCCTTGCCGATGGATTGCATGTCGTGCCCGAGTTCCTCGGCAATCGTGCGCCCTTTGCCGATCCGCATGCCCGCGCGGTGATCGCCGGCCTTGGCATGGAGCGGGATTTTGACAGCCTTGTCGCCCTTTATGTCGCCGGGCTTTGCGGCATCGGCTACGGCTTGCGCCAGATCATCGACACGCAGGCGCGGTGCGGCGCCACGATCGAGCGGGTGGTGATCAGCGGCGGCGCCGGCGCGACGGACCTTGTCCGGCAAGTGCTGGCGGATGCCTGCGGCAAGCCGGTCGTCGCGCCGACGGCAGAGGAGCCCGTCCTACTGGGTTCGGCCCTCCTCGGTGCCGTTGCAAGCGGTGCATTCACGGATATGCGCTCGGCCATGGAAGCCTGCAGCGCGATTTCATCCGTCTACGAGCCTGCAGGCGGATCGCTCGCCGCCCTGCACGAGAAACGCTTTCGCTTTTTCGAAGGTCTCCAGGCCCAGGCACGATCCTGGCGATGAGGGGTGCGGCACGCGCGGGTGCCGTTGGACGTGACCCGATGGCGTTTTCACGTTCCGGAAAGGCGTTTGGTCCAATCCTCGACCCTATTGCTTTCGAGGCGGCGCACGGCGTGGGTTCGCCAGCCCTCAGCCAGTCTTTCGAGCCCGGCAATGCCTGAGAGTTCCACCCGGTCGAGGGGATCGATGTAGAAGGTGCGCCAGAGGCGCGCGAGTGTCCATTCCGGCGAGCGGCGATCACGCAGGATCAGCCGGTCGCCGGAACCGACAATGCCGGGCTTGAGCACCCGGTAGTACCATCCGGTTCGTCCGCTGGTTTGAACCTCCCGTGCCATGTCCCGCCGGCCGAAACGCTCGTTGAGCCTCCAGCAGGGCTGGCGGCCCTGGCTGACCTCGATCACGGCGGTGCCAAGCGCAAAGACGTCGCCGATCGCGACCGTCTCTTCGGTAAGACCCGATGTCGCGATGTTCTCCCCGAAGGCGCCCGGCTCCGCAAGCAGCGGGTGATCGCCCAGTTCGCGCCTCCAGACGACATAATGGTCGAAGGGATAGTGATGAACAGCTTTCTCCGGCCCGCCGTGATGGCGGGTGTCGCCCTGCATATCGCCGACGAACCCGGTTTTCGAGAGCATCAGCGGGCCAGTGACAGGCGATTTGGCGATACCGCTTGCCGCCGCGCGCGCACCAAGAGGCGCCACGCTGCCGATACGAAGGCTGAGAAGCGGAAAGCTGGCCATGTCTTCATCTCCATCAAGCAATTATCGAGCATCACCGGGAGCACATCGGCCATCGATGCAGGCGACGTCCTCGTCCGGCTGGCCGGGCGCCCCGGGAGGAGCGGCGGCGAGCGCGTTTGCGATCCGCGCCCCGACAGCGATATCGTCCTCGACGCCGAAAACCTGATGCAGGATGGTGCCATCCCGCCCGATCAGCACGGAGGAGGGCGTGCCGCGCAGGCCGAAGCGCCGCATCGTGACCGGAATGTCGGAGCCTTCCTCGGCCAGGTCAACGCCGACCGGCGACTTCAACCGGTATTCGTGCAGGAATGCCCGCAAGGTGACGGGCGACATCGCCGCATGATGCTCGAAGACCGTGTGAAGGCCCACGATCTGGAGGTCGCTGCCGGCAAAGACGCGCTCGATGCGCTGGACCTGCGGAATTGCCTGCGCGACGCAGCCCGGGCAGAGAAGCTGGAAGCTGTGCAGAAAAACGGGCCGACCATGCAGGGCGGCAAGCGTGAGCGGTCGGGGCGTGTTGAACCATTCGCTGACGGCCAGTTCCGGCGCCAGCGGCCGGGCGATGTGTGACATGATATCTGCTCCTTTGCAGCGGGCGGACGGCAAGGAAACGGTCCGTCCTTTCGAATATTAGGCTAAGCGTGTCGCCTCGGCGTCACGCCTGAAAAAACGGCGGGCACAACGGCCAAAATCTTCGGCGGTCCGGCCTGTTGCGTCCGTCGGCTCGATCAGGGTAATTCTGATCATATTCCTTCTCTCTATCAGCCTGGAGGGGGAATAGCCGGTTCGTCGATGGCAGTTGACGAACCGGCGCTTGATCAATTGGCGGGCATGACCTTGCCGGGCAGGCTCAGATTGCCGGAGGCGACCTTGAACACGTTGCCGACGCAGAGCAGCGGCGCATGCAGGTTGCCGTTGATCTTGAGGCCGGCGGTGACGCCGTCATAGGCCGCGCCCTTGATGCCGCCGATCAGCGACAGGGGGATTGCGACATCGACCGTGTCGCCCTTGAAGGTGGTTTCATAGTCCGGGCTGTCGATCAGCAGGGGAACGCCCGGCCAGGTTTCCGGAACTTTCGGCTTGGCGCCTTCCGGAATGTCGATCACCTTCAGGCCGCCGCCACAGGCCTTGTCCTGCGCCAAAACAACCCAATGCGGGTGCCAGACATGCCGGTTCTTGCCGCCATAGGCCGCATCGTCGAAATCCGGATGGAAGGTGACGGCAAGCGCCACGATGCCCTGGGCCTTGTCGAAGCCGATCTCGCCGCTGTCAAGGCTGGTCGGCCAGACATAGGCGTAGACGCTCGATCCCTCGAACCTGCCCGTCGCATCGGGCTTGTCCTTGCCCGCTTCGCCGCGTACGCGGGTCGTGAAGATCGCCGTGTCGCCCTTGGTGACGATCGTCGTCTCGATAATGTCGAAGGAGGCTTGAACCGCTTCTGCGGGCTCCGCCTTGATGGAGTGCGCTGACGCGGCTGTCAGCAATAGCAATGCCGTTCCGGCGCTGAGCGCGCCGGCCAAGAATTTCCCGAACATGATGCTGGTCTTCCTTTCTGTTGCCTGGAGGGTTGAATTATCCCGGTTGGAAAGCTTCCCAGGTGGCAGCCCGGGAAGCGGGATCGGCTTGATCGTGATCGCGGCAATCGATGCGCAGCTCCCGCTGGCCGAAGGACGCATCGACGAAATTGCAATGGTGTGGTTGCGCGGAATCCGAATGCGCGAAGGGCGCGAAGTAGCGACAGGTGACGCACATGCGCTGAACGGGGATGGCGTCCGTTTCCTGCAGGTGCCGGATCATCTTGACGAGCGCCAGCAGCAGGTCCTGCTGTTCGTCGGCATCGAGGGCATCGACGGCCTGCCTGGCGAGACCGTCGCTCGTTTCCACCGCGTGTAAATTCGCGATGCCTTCCGGCGTCAATGCCAAGCGAACAGCGCGCCGGTCAAGCTGGCCTGGCGTCTTGGCAAGATAGCCCTTGCGCTCCAGTGCATTGATCGAATCCGTCGCGGTCGGTTGCGAGACGCCGAGATGTGCGGCAATGTCCTTCACGCCGAATTCATGTTGTCCGCGCCCTTCCAGAAGGGCCAGGATCGCGAGTTGCGTGGGGTTGAGGCCGCTCGCCTTGGCCTTGTTCCATTCATCGACGCGCATTGCCATGGCCAGGCGCGCGAGGCCTTCGCGTATGCGGCAATTGATCGAAAGAGGGTTCTTCGGCGTTTCCATAAGAGAATATATATAGGAATCCTATCTATATTCAAGCATAAAATTGCGCGGAATGGCCTGCGCGGATCGCGCCAGACAGTTCGTCACGTGACGGATACATGGACTGGAGTGGGGCAGGGATATGACGGCGAACGACACGGGCACAGCTGAATACCCCTGGCCGAATGCGTGTCGGGTGAGGGCAGGCCGGTCGTTCGCCGTCGTCTCAGGCTCTTAGAAGCTTACGCCTGCCAATTTCCCCATCAGCGTGTCGCGGTCTTCGGCGGATCTCAGCCGGACCGTCAGGGCCGTGCTCTTGACGGGCACCTGGGGTGGAAGCGAGACGGCGACGCCGGGAATGTTTTCGGCCGCCCATTGCTTGAAACGGGGCAACTTGTTCGGGCCGCTGATGGGGAAGGTATGACTGTATTTGAAGGTCATAATGGTTCTCTCTGGAAAATCGGCAACGGATCGGCGCAACCATGCAACCGGCGTTGCTCGCAGGTTAAATCGGGACCGAAGACATTATCCTGGCGCCGCTCTTGCCATCGCAGTTAGGGGCGCCAGGCTGTCAGCGTTCGATGCTGACCCTGCGAAAAGGAAGGGTGGGGGATCTCCGCCGCCGGTGGCGCGCGACGGGGTATGACGAAGACATCAACGCTCTCACCTCGCGCACTCCTGCGTCTCGCCGGACGCCCTGAGCTGCTCCGGCGCCGCTTCGAGCGTCGTCACGAAGGCGGCGAGTTCCGCGTCGTCGAGCTTGTCCGCTGCTGCTTCGAGGGAAAACCAGCGCCTTTGTCTTTGCGATTTCTCCCGCCAATGGCTCAACGTGCCACGCACCTTCATGCCGAACACCGCGACGCGGCAAGGAACCTGCGCACCGTCGTTCGCCGCCTTTATGTAGCAATATTCGGTAAGCGGCGCCGGGCTGATATCGCCGATGACCCCGGCCTCCTCGAAGGCTTCGCGGGAGGCCGCGGCAAGAAGCGAACGGCCTTTTACCGGCCATCCCTTGGGCACGATCCATCGACCCTGCCGGCGCGAGGTGATGAGCAATATCTTCAACTCGCCGTCACGCCGGATGCGCCAGGGAAGTACCCCGACCTGCTGCATTTCCTCGGCATTGCCGGTGTCAAGGATGGAATCTCTGACATTTTCCGCGAGCATCAATGTCTGCCCCCCTTGTCGAAAGATGCCCAAGCCTGGTCACGCATGGCGCGACCGCGCAGAGCACGCGGACCGTGGGAAGCGGCAGGGCTGAGGATCGGCGTCTTGCACCAGGGGCAACGGCTGGCCGCCCGCGGGAAATGTCGGTCACAGGTGACGCAGATGGGCCGGGAACGAAAGAATGGCATGAAGAAGCTCCATCGTTACGCCAAAAAAAACGGGCGTAGATGAACCGCACTGTTTGCGAGTGGGGCCCGGAGCTAGGGGTCTGAGGCGGCGTTACAGAGTTATGGCTGCCAGCTCCGGGTAAGGGAGCATGCTTGATCGATGAGCCTCGAAATTCTGATAAAAGTTTCCATGCACATGAGCCTCATCTAGGAAGTCTTTAAGGCTATTCCAAGGAGGTGTTCTGCCATTCCATGGGATTACCGATGCGACGAGACGTCTCACCGTCGGACGGACGAGGCCTGCGCTGCGTCAGGTCTATGCCTGCTTTGAGGCGATGATTGGGGATTGGCGGATAAGTGCTTTGGCGCAAATGAATCCTGCCGATATATGTTCATGAAACGGGAGCCGTACGGGCCGCGCAATGCGCGCTCGGCGGCGGTCACATATGAAGGCGGATGATGGTTGCGATTGACGGCAGGCGGCTGGAGGAGGAGGTTGACGCCCTTCCGGCCCGGTATCAGGGTCCCGGCGGAGTTGTCGGCATTGTCAGCGAAGGACGAGTCATCGCCCGTCGTGCCTTCGGGTTCTCGGATCTCGACGACCACCGGCCGATGACGACGGAGACGCGGCTGCCGCTCTGTTCGGTCACGAAACAGTTTACCTGCGCGGCCCTTTTGGCCGCTTGCGGCGAGCCGGAGACGCTTGACCACCGGCTTGCGGCGCATCTGCCCAACCTTGCAGCGCCGTTGCCGCGGGTTCGCGATCTCTGCAACAACCAGTCGGGCCTGCGTGATTACTGGGCCCTGACCGTGCTTCACGGCGGCCGCGCAGAGCAGGTCTTTGCTCGCAAGGATGCAGCGTCCGTCTTTGCGCGGATGCGCAATTGCCATTTTTCGCCGGGTACCAGCTATTCCTACAGCAACGGCAATTTCCGCATTCTCGCCGATCTCATCGAAGAGGCCGCGTCGGAACCGCTCGAGGCGCTCTATGCGCGTCATATCTGGCAGCCGGCCGGGATGACCGGCGCCGTCTTGACCGCCGACACCCGCGATCCTGCGGATGGAGTCGTCGGCTATGAGGGCAATGACGCGACCGGATATTTGCCCGCGCAGAACGGCGTCTATTGGAAGGGGGACGCAGGGATTTCCGCCTCGCTCGACGACATGCTCGCCTATGAGCGCTGGATCGACGCCACCCGGGACGATCCGGACAGTCTCTACCAGCGGATCGCCGTGCCACAGACCTTCCGGGATGGAACAGCTGCCGCCTATGGCTTCGGCCTGCAGCATTCCCGGATTGGCGAATTCGCCTTCACCAGCCATGGCGGCGCGCTGCGTGGTTTTCGGACCTACCGCCTCTGTTCGACCGAAGCGCGGCTGTCGGTCGTGGTGATGTTCAACCATCACGGCGACGCCCATGGCGCGGCGCACCGGCTGGCACGCGCGGCGCTCGCCCTGCCGCATCCCAAGCCGCAGCCCTTGCGCGAAAGCTGGGCAGGCCAGTGGATCAGCCTTGAGACCGGTCTTCTCGCTCGTCTAGACCCGGGGGTCGATACGGTCGCCCTCCGTTACGGCACCTCTGTCGAGACGCTGACGGAAACGCCGGAGGGTGGACTTGCCTCGTCGGCGGTCCGGATTGCCCGCGACGGCGAAGACATTGTCATGCAGCGACCGCAGGAGAATTTCGCCGGTCGGCTGGTGCCGGTGGCACGGGTGATATCGGCTGCGGAGCAGGATATTGCCCGGCGCTATCGCTCCGAGGAACTCGATGCGGAACTGGTGATCGAAGTGCGAGACGGCGGCGCCTTTTTGTGGACCGAGGGATTTCTCGGCAAGGGGCGTCCGGAAATCCTCCAACCCGCCGGGCCCGACCTCTGGATCCTTGTCACGCGCCGCTCGATGGATGCGCCGGCTCCGGGAGACTGGACGTTGCAGCTCATGCGCGACGGCGACGGCTCCGTCACCGGGGTCAGGCTCGGATGCTGGTTGGCGAGAGGGATCGACTACGTCAAATGCGGCTGATGCCGGCCATGCCGATTAGATAAAAGCGTCACGCGGGTTCGCGTTCCAGCAATCGCGTGGCGGTGCGCCACAGGTCCTCGACCTTGCGACCGCGTTTTTCGGTATGACGGTAAAGCCTGATCTCGAGATCGAGGTTCCAGCCGTCATCCGCCGAGGCCGGCACAAGCCGCCCGGTCTCCATCTCATCGCGTGCCAGGCTTTCGGGCAGCCAGCACACGCCCGCTCCGGTCAGCGCCATGTTCATCAGGCCGGCGCTGATCGTATTCTCGTGCACCGTGCGACGGCGGAACGGCTTGCGCCGGACGAGCAGGCGCGAAAGGGCGACGCCGAAGAAGGAATTGAAGCCGTAATTGAGATAGGGCACTGTCAGCCTCGGCTGCGCGATGGCCTGGTCCAGGAGGTTGCGGCCCGGCTGCAGGCCGCCGCCAATCAGGACATTCGAGGCCACGAGCGGGATCAGCCGGTCATGCGCGATCGTCAGCGACGAAAATTTCCCACGGTCGAGATGGAAGGGAACCTCGGGATGGGCATAGGTGAGGAAAAAATCCGCTTCCTCGCCCACAAGCGCGTCCAGATTGGCTTCGATGCCGCCGCGATCCGGGATCAGCGACGTATTGAACACGGCTCCGGCCTTTTCGAGTTCGCCCAGCCAGCGCGGAAAGAAGGTGACCGTCAGGGTATGAAGGGCGGCGAAGCGAATGAGGTCGGCGTCCTGCGAGGGGCGCAGCGTCTCGCGCACGCCATGGAATGTCCGGATCGCATCCCGCGCGACAGGCAGGAAATTCCGCCCCGCCGAGGTCAGTTCGGCCGGCATCGTCGCTCGGCTGATCAAGGTCGCGCCCAGCCAGTCCTCGAGTTGCTTGATGCGGCGGCTGAAGGCGGGTTGCGTGACGTTGCGCAGTTCGGCCGCCCGCGAGAAACTGGACGTATCCGCAAGGGTGACAAAATCCTCCAGCCATTTGATCTCCATGTCACTCCCTTTCCGGCCGTGTACCACGGCCGATTGGATCATAAGTCTTTCCTTGCGGATAGATATGCAGTTTTCGCATGGCTTGGTGCAAAAAACGCATTGGCCAAGGCTCCCGCAAACCTTAACCTTGCAAACAGAGCGGAGGGGGGCCGGTCGGCACGACAGCGATTGGCGAGAGCCGGTCTGCCCTGATTTCCAAGGCTGGGAGGCTTTGGCCGCGGAAACGCGAAGGGTGCGCGACAGCGATCGGGAGGCTCGTCTCCGATGAATGTCGTCCCGGTGCTGACAACGGAGTGATGAATGCCTGTTCGAATTGAAGCCGATCTCATCCTGCACAATGGCCGCATCTGGCGCGGACGGCAGGAAGGCATCTGCGAGGCCCTTGCCGTCTGGCAGGGAAAGGTGCTGGCGACCGGGACCAGCGCCGAAATGCTCGACCTGAAGGGGGAGGGCACTAAGGTCATCGATCTGGAGGGCCGGTTTGCAAGTCCCGGGCTGATCGACAACCATCTGCACCTGATTTCGACCGGCATCGTCATGGGGTGGCTGGATGCCCGGCCGTCGGCCGCGCCGACGCTCGCAATCCTGCTCGAAGAAATCTCCAAGCGCGCCGCGACGACGCCGAAGGGCGGCTGGATTCGCGCCCGCGGTTATGACCAGGTCAAGCTGGATACCGGACAGCATCCGACGCGCTGGGACCTAGATCGTGCCGCTCCCGATCACCCGGTGTTGCTGACCCGTGCCTGCGGCCATGTCTCGGTGGCCAATTCGCGGGCACTTGAACTGGGTGGCGTCAGCGAGGCGACGCCGGTGCCGGATGGCGGCGTGATCGGCGTGACGGACGGCAAGCTCAACGGTTTCCTGGCGGAGAATGCCCAGCACCTCGTTACCGCCGCCATGCCGCCGGCAACAACGGAAGACCTGATCTCCGGCATCGAGCGGGGCGGGCAGCATCTCCTGTCCTTCGGAATCACCAGTTGCATGGACGCCGCCGTCGGGCAGATATCCGGTTTCGCCGAGATTCAGGCCTATGAGATGGCCAAGCTCGCCGGCCGCCTGCCGGTGCGCGTCTGGCTGACCGTCATGGGCGATCCGGAAGTGTCGATCGTCGAGGATTGCTGGCGCGCCGGCCTGCTTTCGGGCGCCGGCGACGACATGCTGCGCATGGGCGGCGTGAAAATCTTCCTCGACGGTTCGGCCGGCGGCCGCACCGCCTGGATGACCAAGCCCTACAAGGACGAGCCGGACAATATCGGCGTACAGATGCTGCCGGATGCGCAGGTCGAGGAAATGGTGAAGGCCTGCCACGACCGGGGCTACCAGATGGTCTGCCATGCGATCGGCGACGGGGCGATCGAGCAGCTGATCACGGCTTATGAAAAGGCACTGGACGCCAATCCGGATCCGGATCGCCGCCACCGGGTCGAACATTGCGGCTATTCCTCTCCCGAGCAGGAAGCGCGCATGAAGGCGGCGGGCATCCTGCCGGCGCCGCAAATGGCCTTCGTGCATGATTTCGGCGACAGCTATATCTCCGTTCTCGGCGAGGAACGCGGCATGCGCTCCTATCCGATCGGCACTTGGATGCGCATGGGCCTCAAGCCCTCGACCGGATCGGATTCGCCGGTCAGTTCGCCCGATCCCTTCCCGAACCTGCATGCGATGATCACCCGTAAAACCGGCAAGGGCACCGTGATGGATGCCTCCGAGCGATTGAGCAATGAGGAGGCCCTGCAGGCCTATACGGAATACGGCGCCTATTCGCAGAAGGCTGAAGCCGTGAAGGGGCGGCTGATACCCGGTCAGTGGGCCGATGTCGCGGTGTTCGACAACGACCTTTTGGCGGCATCGCCCGAAACGATCCTTTCAGGCACACGCTGCCTGCTGACCCTGCTTGCAGGCCGCGTCGTCCATGACGCGCGCTGATGGCCTGCCGGAATAACCAATTGAAACGAAGCCGTAAACGGCACGAGAGGGAGAACGAAATGTTGAAAAAACTGTCACTGGCCGCAATGCTCAGCCTTGGTGTGGCGACCGGAGCGTTTGCCGCGGGCGAACGTTCCGGCGGAACGCTCGTCTTCACCGCGCCTTATGGGGCGAGTTTCGCGACGCTGGACGTCATGTCCAGCCCGAACACGCAGGAAGAGTTCATCACCCAGGCCATCCACCGCGCGCTCTACAGCTGGGATTCGGTCAACAACAAGCCCGTGCTGGAACTGGCGACGTCCGAGGACGTATCCGAGGACGGAACGGTCCATACCTATCACCTGCGCGAAAATGCCGTATTCCACAACGGCAAGCCGATGACGGCCGATGACATCGTCTATAGCTACAAGCGCATCGCCAACCCGAAGAATGCCTTCCCGGGCGCCAGCTTCATCGCCAATATCAAGGGCGCCGATGACTATATCGCCGGCAAGGCCGAAGAGATCAGCGGCCTGAAGAAGATTGACGACCACACGCTGGAAATCACCTTCACCGGCCCGTTCAACCCCGGCTTTCCGCTGATGCAGAACACGACGGTGATCTATCCGTCCAATGTCGAGGACGAGGCCAGCTTCGCCACGAATCCCGTCGGTCTCGGCGCCTTCGTCTTCAAGGAGCACGTTCCCGGCTCGCAGGTCGTGGTCGAGAAGTTCGATAAATACTACGAGGAAGGCAAGCCCTATCTCGACAGCGTGAAGATCGTGCTGATGGCCGAAGACGCCGCCCGCGACGTGGCTTTCCGCAACAAGGAAATCGACGTGTCGATCCTGGGCCCGACCCAATACCAGGCATATCAGGGCGAAGAGGGCTTGAAGGACAATCTTCTCGAAGTCGCGGAGGTCTACACCCGCAATATCGGTTTCAATCCCGCTTACGAGCCGTTCAAGGACAAGCGGGTACGTCAGGCCATCAATTATGCGATCAACGCACCGCTGATCATCGACAAGCTGGTCAAGAACAAGGCCTATCCGGCATCCGGCTGGCTGCCGATCTCGTCCCCGGCCTTCGACAAGGACAAGGCGCCCTACACGTTTGATCCGGAAAAAGCCAAGGCACTTCTCGCCGAAGCCGGCTATGCCGACGGTTTCACCTTCGAGGTGACCGCCAGCCCGAACGAAAGCTGGGGCGTCCCGATCGTCGAGGCGATCCTGCCCATGCTGCAGAAGGTCGGCATTACGGTGAAGCCGAAGCCGGTCGAAAGTGCGGCACTTGGCGATGCAGTGAGCTCGAACAACTTCCAGGCCTTCATCTGGTCGAACGTGTCCGGCCCCGATCCCTTGAACGCGCTGCGATGCTATCATTCCAAGACGCTGCAATCGGCCTGCAACTATACGAGCTTTGCGAATGCCGAATTCGACAAGCTCTATGAGGCCGCCCAGATGGAGCGCGATCCGGCCAAGCAGAACGACCTTCTGCGCCAGGCCAACAACATCGTGCAGGATGACGCGCCGGTCTGGTTCTTCAACTACAACAAGGCCGTGATGGCCCATCAGCCCTGGGTTCACGGGCTGGTTCCGAATGCGAACGAGCTTGCCGTCCAGCCTTATGACGAGGTCTGGATCGACGAAACGGCGCCCGAATCGCGCAAATAGCGTGGGAGTTCGTGCCGTTGGTCGCGGGGGTCTCCCTGCGGCCAACGGAACAACCTGACTGTGTCCCGCCCATTCTTCGGGCGGTCAAACCGGAAAAGCCCATGCTTCGTTTTGCCCTGCGCCGCATCCTGCAGATCGTGCCGACGGTCATCGTGGTGGCGCTGCTGATCTTCATCATCTTCAGCGTCGTTCCCGGCAGTTTCGCCGCGAGCCTGTTTTCGGACGGCAAGCGCGCCGCGGACCCGCAGATGATCGCCCAGCTGAATGCCCAGTTCGGCCTCGACAAGCCTTTGACCGAACGGTTCGTGACCTATGCCACGGATCTTGCCCGGTTCGACCTGGGCACGAGTTTCCGCACCCGTCAGCCGGTCGCGGACCTGATCGGGGACCGCATGTGGGCCTCGCTGAAACTCGCCATCGCGGCCATGGTGTTCGCGGTGATTATCGGCGTGCCGCTCGGCTTTCTCGCAGCACTCAGGCCCGGATCGGTCCTCGATACCGTAACGATGGTCGGCGCCGTATCGGGCCTTTCCATGCCGCAGTTCTGGCTGGGCCTGCTGATGATGTATCTCTTTGCCCTGCAATTGAACTGGCTGCCGAGCTTCGGTTATGGCGACGGATCGTTCCGCCACTTGATCATGCCTGCCGTCACGCTTGGGGTGACGCCGCTTGCGCTCCTGGCAAGGACGACACGGGCAGGGGTTCTCGATGTCCTGAGTGCCGATTTCATCCGCACCGCCCATTCCAAGGGCATGAGCGAAGCCAAGGTGGTGCGGTGGCATGTGACGCGCAATGCGCTGGTCCTCATCGTCACCACGGTCGGGCTGCAGTTCGGCTCGCTGATCGGGCAGGCCGTCGTCATCGAGAAGCTGTTTGCCTGGCCCGGCATCGGTTCGCTCCTGGTCGACAGCGTGGCGATCCGCGACATTCCGGTGGTACAGGGGACCATCCTTGTCATCGTTCTCTGGTTCCTCGTCATCAATACCGCCGTCGATCTGATCTATGCCGCGATCGATCCGCGTATCAAGCAGGAGTGACGGGATGCGTTTCGGCTTCAATTTCATGCTCGGCGCCTTTCTGACGGCGCTCGTGATCCTGGCGGGTATTCTCGCTCCCTGGCTCGCGCCCTTCCATCCGGTGCTCGATGCCGACCTGATGAATTCCGAACTGCCGCCGGATGCGACCTTCTGGTTCGGGACCGATGCTCAGGGACGCGATGTCTATACCCGCATCCTTTTCGGCGCGCAGATTTCCCTGACCGTCGGCATCGTCTCGCAGGTGATCAATTCGATCATCGGCATTACGCTCGGCATGACCGCCGGCTATTGGGGTGGCTGGTGGGACGATCTGGTCAACGGGTTGACCAATGTGATGCTGGCCATCCCCTCGCTGATCTTCGCGCTGGCGGTCATGGCGGTGCTTGGGCCCGGCCTGCCATCGCTTCTGATCGCGCTTGGCCTGACGAACTGGAGCTGGACCTGCCGCATCGCCCGCTCGTCCACCCTGTCGCTCAAGTCGCAAGGCTATGTGCAGGCGGCGCAGACGCTCGGCTATGGCGATCTCCGCATCATGTTCACGCAGATCCTGCCCAATATGATGGGGCCCATCCTCGTCATGGCGACGCTGGGCATGGGGTCGGCGGTGCTGTCGGAAGCCGCCCTCTCGTTTCTCGGCCTCGGCATCCAGCCGCCTTTCCCCAGTTGGGGTTCGATGCTGACGGATGCGCGCCAGCTTATCCAGCTTGCGCCCTGGGTCGCGATCTTTCCGGGACTTGCCATCTTCCTGTCGGTGCTCGGGTTCAACCTGCTCGGCGATGGCCTGCGTGACAGTCTCGATCCGCATATGAGGACGCGTAATCCATGACCGATCCGCTTCTTCACGTCGATGGCCTGACGCTGGGCGTTTCGCTCGGCAGCTCCGTCCGTCCTATCCTCAGGGATGTCTCATTCCAGATCATGCCGGGCGAAACCTATGGTCTCGTCGGCGAATCCGGCTCCGGGAAATCGGTGACCTCGCTGGCCGTGATGGGCCTGGTCAAGCGGCCGTTGCGAATTTCCGATGGCAAGATCCTGTTCAAGGGCCAGAATCTCCTGGCGCTGCCGAAGCGGGAGATGCGGCGGCTGCGCGGCAATCGCATCGCCATGATCTTCCAGGAGCCGATGACGGCGCTCAACCCGCTGTCGACCGTCGGCCGCCAGATCGCCGAAATGTTCGTGCTGCACCAGAACAAGAGCTGGGGCGAGGCGGAAAAGCTTGCGGTCGATGCCCTGGCAAGCGTGCAGGTGCCCAATCCCGGCGAGCGGGCGCGAAACTATCCGCACCAGATGTCGGGTGGCCTGCGCCAGCGGGTGATGATCGCCATGGCGCTGGCCTGCAATCCCGATCTCCTGATCGCCGACGAGCCCACCACCGCGCTCGATGTGACCGTCCAGGCGGAGGTCCTGCGGCTGATCAAGGAACTCTGCGCCGAGCGCGGCACCGCCGTCCTGTTCATCAGCCATGATCTCGGCGTGATCGCCAGCGTCTGCCAAAGGGTGGGCGTGATGTATGCCGGCTGCCTGGTGGAGGAGAACGAAACGCAGGCGCTGTTCCGCAATCCGCGGCATGATTATACCAAGGGTCTTCTCGGCGCCTTGCCGCGGCTGGGCAGCCGCAGCCGGCATGGCCGTCAGCGGCTGGTGGATATCGACAGCATCATCGCCGATCGCTCGACATTGACCGATACGCGGTTCATTGCGCCGCGCGCTGCCGATGGAGGCCAGCCATGACCGCGCCGCTCCTGCAGGTGGACGATCTCCATGTACGCTTTCCCATTTCCGGCAGCGGGATGTTCGGAACTGGGCGGCGGACGCTCTATGCGGTGAACGGCATCAGCTTTGACCTGGTGAAAGGCGAATGCTTGTCGATCGTCGGCGAATCCGGCTGCGGCAAATCGACGACGGCGCTGGCGATCCTCGGATTGCAGGAGCCGACCGACGGTGCGATCCGCTATCACGGCCAGCCCTTTTCAGGACCCGGCGGGCCCGGGCGCATGGAACGTGCCAAGGCCGTGCAGATGGTGTTCCAGGACCCCTATTCGTCCCTGAATCCCCGCCAATCGGTGAGAACCTCGCTTGCCGCGCCGCTGCGGCTGCATGGCATTACGGCGGCGTCTGAGATCGCCGATCGAATCGAGGCGATGATGACCGATGTCGGCCTGACCCCGGAACAGGCCAGCCGCTATCCGCATGAGTTTTCCGGCGGCCAGCGCCAGCGTATCGGTATCGCCCGGGCCCTCATCCTCGAACCGGAGATCGTCGTGCTGGACGAGCCCGTTTCGGCGCTTGACGTCTCGATCCGGGCGCAGATCATCAATCTCCTTCTCGATTTGCAGGAGAAGCGCGGCCTTTCCTACCTGATGATCAGCCATGATCTGAGCGTGGTGGAGCATATGAGCGACAGGGTGCTGGTCATGTTCCGTGGCCAGATGGTCGAAGAGGGGGGCTGGCGGCAGATCTTCGAGACGCCTGTCCATCCCTATACGCGCCGGCTGATCGCGGCCATTCCCGATCCCGATATCGCCACCAAGCAGACCGAGACGCTGGAGCGATTTGCCGATATGCCGATGCCGGGGGGGCGCGACTTCGCCTCCGACGGCAGCAAGGCGCCGGATGTCTTCGTCGCACCCTCTCCATCCGAACTGGTTGAGATCGCACCCGACCACCGGGTACGGCTGGCGCTCGCCTGACCGGATTGTCAAAACAGGTAAGAACATGATGGAACGCAGGCCGAGAATTGCCGTGATCATGGATGAAGACACCAGTTCCGGTGGCACACGCTATGAAATCTCGAAGACATATTTTTCCGCCCTCAGCCGCGCCGGTGCTTTTCCCCTCGGCATCCCCTATGTGCTCGAAATGGTCGATCACATAGTCGACGAATTCGATGGGTTCCTGAGCGTCGGCGCGCGCATCAATTTCCCCGAGAAATGGTATGTCGAGGGTGATCAGTCCCAGTACCCGCCGTCGGAACGCCTCGCCGTCGAGATGGCGCTGATGAAAGACTTTCTCGGTCGCGACAAGCCCGTCCTCGGCATCTGCAACGGCATGCAGATGCTCGCCTGCCTGCACGGTTGCCGGATGGTTTCGGATGTGCGGACCTCCTGGCCCGGCGCGATCAATCATGACCAAGGGGATGTGTTCCACGACGTGGAGATCATGCCCGGCACCAGAATGGCCGATATCTTCAAGGCTGATAAGTTCAGCGTCAACACTTTCCATCGCGAGGCGATCGTCGAGGTCTCCGACGCTGTGATTGTAACGGCACGAGGCACGGACGGCGTTGTCGAGGCGATCGAGGTGCCGTCCTATAGGTTCGCCATGGGCCTGCAATGGCATCCGGAACGGCTCGACCCTGAAAGCCATCCCGGCGCGCGCATCTTCGACGCCTTTGTGGCAGCCTCGAACGTCAAGGCGTAGTGGTGGACTTGGGGTCGGAGTTGACATGAACGTTTAGGTCCGCACTCCGGTCACGGCGCCCGACCACCGGAAACGGCTGGCGCCCACTGCCTAACGCCTGTGCGAAATGCCGGGCGATAAACCCGAACGCGCCGTGGCAGGCGGGATGCAGCGGCGAAAAATTATTTCACTTCATTCGAGTATCTGGAATTTATTACCTCGGATTTATCGCGCTGCCGCGCGATAAGCTCGTGCCAGGATGAGCCTTGCAGGGGCAGGCAATCATTCATTGAAAAGGGACGACACGGGATGTTATGTCGGGGAGCGATCCGTCGAATGTGTTGCTGAAGACAGCCACACCTCATTTCCGGCCTGCCGCGATCCGTCGCGGATATCCACGAGTTCCCAATGTCACAGATTCCATCATCCGTTGTCCCGCCGCGTCCTGACGCGGCCATCATCCTGCCCGGGCAGCCGCTTGCGGCCAGCGCGCCCATGGTCGCGTTCGAGGCGGTCACCAAGCGTTTCGGCGGCGTCAATGGCCAGAATGCGTTCACTGCGCTCGACGGCATCGACCTGACGGTCGCCAAGGGCGCGATCACCGGCATCATCGGCCGCTCCGGCGCCGGCAAGTCCACCTTGATCCGCCTTGTGAACGGGCTCGAAAAGGCATCGTCCGGTCGTGTCGTCGTCGATGGCGTCGAGGTGGGCGGATTGTCGGAAACGGGCCTGCGGGACCTGCGCCGCCAAGTCGGCATGATCTTCCAGCATTTCAACCTGCTTTCCTCGCGCACCGCCTATGACAATGTCGCGCTGCCGCTCGAGATTGCCGGTTTCGACCGCAAGAAGATCCGCGAGCGCGTTGCGCCACTTATCGACCTCGTCGGTCTTGGCGACAAGTCCGGCCGCTATCCGGCGGAACTCTCCGGCGGCCAGAAGCAGCGGATCGGCATTGCCCGGGCGCTTGCCACGGAGCCGAAGCTGCTTTTGTCGGACGAGGCGACATCGGCGCTCGACCCGGAGACCACACAGTCCATTCTCGAACTCCTGAAGCGCATCAATGCGGATCTTGGCCTGACGGTGCTGCTCATCACCCACGAGATGGAGGTGGTAAAGACCATTGCCTCCGATGTCGCCGTCATCGACCGCGGCCTGATCGTGGAGGCGGGGCGCACCTTCGATGTGTTCACCGATCCGAAGCATGAAACCACCCGCGCGCTTCTTTCCGGCCTGCCGGGTTCCAACCTGCCCGAGGCCATTTCCCGCAAGCTGATGGAGGCTCCGCAACCCGGCTCGCGCGCCGTCGTTCGCGTGACCTTCTTCGGCGAGACCGCGCAACAGCCGCTGATTTCCAAGCTCATGCACGGGCTGGGTACGGAGGTGAACATCATTGCCGGCACCATCGACGAGATCGCCGGCGAGCCCTTCGGCTCGCTGGTCATCGCCTATGACGCCGGTCCTGAAACACTGGAACGGGCAAGCCGGTTCTACGCGCAAACCGGACTTCACACGGAGGTGCTCGGCTATGTCGCCTGAAATGCTGATTTCCCTTCTCCTGAAGGCCCTGTTCCAGACCCTGCACATGGTTGCGGTGGGCGGCGTCGTCGGCTCGATAATCGGGTTGCCGATCGGCATCTTCCTTGCCACCAGCAACAGGGGCGAGCTTTTCCCGGCGCCGCTCACCAACAAGATCGTCGGCGCCATCGTCAATGCCACGCGCTCGACGCCCTTCATTATCCTGGTCGTCGCCATCATCCCGTTCACCCGGCTGGTGACGGGAACCTCGATCGGTACGGCGGCGGCCATCGTGCCCCTGACCATCGCCACCATCCCCTTCGTCGCCCGCCTCGCAGAATCTGCGATCCGCGAGGTTGACCAGGGGTTGATCGAAGCCGCCCGCGCCATGGGCGCGACGCCCATGCAGATCGTCTTCAAGGTCTTGCTGGCGGAGGCCAAGCCCGGCCTGACGCTGGCCCTGACGCTTACCATCGTCAGTCTCGTCGGCTATTCGGCCATGGTCGGTGCCGTCGGCGGCGGCGGTCTCGGCGACCTCGGCATCCGCTATGGCTACCAGCGCTTCATGCCGGACGTGATGCTGGCCGTGGTGGTGGTGCTGATCGTGCTCGTCCAGGCAATCCAGAGCGCCGGCGACAGCCTTGCCCGCCGTTTCGATAAACGTAGCCGTAAGAACTAGATTCTGCGGCAGATTCTCAAGAAGGAGAAGATCATGAAGAAGCTCATCCTGGCGGCCGCGCTTGCCGCCCTCGTCGCCGGCCCGGCGCTTGCCGAGACCATCAAGGTCGGCGTCACCCCCGGTCCGCATGCGCAGATCATGGAGAAGGTGAAGGAAGTCGCGGCGAAGAAGGGTCTCGATATCGAGATCCTTGAATTCTCCGATTATGTGGTGCCGAACCAGGCGCTGGCCGATGGCGAGCTCAATGCCAATTCCTTCCAGCATCAGCCCTATCTCGACAACCAGGTGACCGACCGCGGTTTCGATATCGTCAGCGTCGCCAACAACGTCAACTTCCCAATGGGCGTCTATTCCAAGAAGGTGAAGAGCCTCGAGGAATTGAAGGATGGGGCGACGGTCTCCATCCCGAACGACCCGACCAATGGCGGACGTGCCTTGCTGGTCCTGGTCGACAAGGGGCTCATCAAGGTCGATGAGGCAAAGGGCCTGAAGATCGGTCCGGCCGATGTCACGGAAAATCCGAAGAATCTCGAATTCGTCGAACTCGACGCCGCCCAATTGCCGCGCTCGCTCGACGATGTCGATATCTCCGTCATCAACACCAACTACGCCATCGAGGCCGGCCTCAATCCGAAGACGGATTCCATCGCGATCGAAGGCGAGAAGGCGCCCTATGTCAACGTCATCGCCGTGCGCTCGGTCGACAAGGATGCGCCCTGGGTGAAGACGCTGATCGAGTCCTACCACAATGACGAGATCAAGGCCTTCGTGGCGGAAGAATTCAAGGGCGCGGTCGTCGCCGGCTGGTAAGATCGAGACCTGCAAATAGGAAGCACGGCCGTGTCCCACGGACGCGGCCGTTTTCGTTTGCTGTTCGCGCGGTGTAGTGGCAACGAAACTCCGTCAGACCGGTTTCCTTCCCCCGCGCCATGCACTAGAACGGCTTCTTCATGAAGATCGCGTTCTATTCTCCCTTGAAGCCGCCCAACCATCCCGTTCCTTCCGGAGACAGGCTGATGGCGCGGCTCTTGATGGCGGCGCTGGAAAAGGCCGGCCACCAGGTGCAGCTTGCCTCGCAGTTGCGTGCTTTCCTGCGCAATGACGAAGCCTCCACCAGCAAGGATTTGGCGGCGGCGGCGATGGCGGAAAGGCGGCGGCTGGCGGCGCTCTGGCAAAAAGAGGGGCTGCCCGATGCCTGGTTTTGCTATCATCCCTATTACAAGGCGCCCGACCTGATCGGTCCGGCGCTTTCGCGCGATTTTGGGCTCGCCTATATCACGGCGGAGGCCTCGTATTCGGCCCGGCGCAACAGCGGCATATGGGCGCAGACGCAAGGCCAGGTGCTCGATGCGGTCGGGCTCGCCGCCGTCAATCTCTGCCTGACGCAGCGTGATCACGACGGGCTTTGCAAGGCCTTGCCGGAGGCACGGCTTGCGCGTCTTCTGCCCTTCATCGATCCCGCCTTGCAGCTTGCGCGCCTGCCGGAGCCAAGTCGCGGCCGGCTGATCACGGTGGCGATGATGCGGGCTGGTGACAAGATGCAGAGCTATGCGATGCTGGCGGAAGCGCTTTCCAGGCTTTCGCATCTGGATTGGCAGCTGGATATCATCGGTGACGGGCCACGTGCCGGCGAGGTGCGGACGCTGTTTTCCGGCTTCGGCGCGGACCGTGTCGTCTGGCATGGGGAGAAGGGGCCGGACGAGATCGCCGATCTCCTGTCGCAGGCCGCGGTTTACGTCTGGCCCGGCTGCGGCGAAGCCTATGGCCTTGCCTATCTGGAGGCGCAGGCGGCCGGCCTGCCGGTGGTGGCGCAGGCGATTGCCGGCGTGCCGGAGGTGGTGAGCCACGGGCGCACCGGCCTGTTGACGCCGGCGGGCGATATCGATGCCTATGCACGGGCGGTCGAGCAGCTTCTGACCGGGCACGAGGAACGCAGCGCTTTTGCCGATGCCGCCCGGATATTTGCCGGCGAGGAGCGGTCGCTTGACAGGGCGGCGGTGCGGCTCGGCGAAATTCTCGACAGAACGCTGGCGCGGGTGCTTTGACCATGGATGATTTCGATGCGCTCCTGACGCAGGAACTGGATCGCTGGCACGCGGCGGGCAGGATAGCCGATTTCTGGTTGCGGGACGATGATGCGGTGGAGCCCACGGCGTCGCTCGATCGTCTGCTGGAGACGACGGCCGATTTCGGCATACCGCTGACGCTGGCCGTCATTCCGGCCCTGACCGGCGAGGCGCTGGCGCGGCGGCTGGAACAAGAGCCGCACTGCACGGTCGCCGTCCACGGCTGGGCGCATGTCAATCATGCAGGCATGACGGAAAAGAAGCAGGAACTCGGCCGACACCGGCCGGCGCCGGAGGTTCTGGAGCAATTGCGCCAGGGGCTCGTACGTCTCGACGAACTGAATCCCGGCCGTTTCGCACCGGTCCTGGTGCCGCCGTGGAACCGGATCGACGCCGATCTGGTGCCGCAACTGGGCAGTCTCGGCTATCGGGCGCTTTCGGTCTATGGGCCGGAAAAGCCGGCCGAATTGCCGCTTATCAATACGCATGTTGATGTCATCGACTGGCACGGGACGCGAGGCGGGCGGGATGCGCTGGCGCTCGCCGGCGAAACGATCACACGGCTCAGGCGGATGTTCGAGCATGGCGGGGCGATGGGGCTCCTCACCCATCACCTTGTTCACGACGCTGCCGTCGATGATTTCCTGCGGCGGCTTTTTACCATCACCGCAACGCAACCCGCCTGCCGGTGGCGGCCGGTGATGGATATTCTCACGGATATGGACGCAGCGCGGACTGATGCCGCCGGCTGAGAAGGCGGAACCCTTCAGAGGTCGATGATCTGGCCGTCGCGGGCCGTTACCGCGCCGTCGAATTCGCGCGTGGCAAGGTCCTGGATCGCATCGAGTTCCGCGTCCGTGCGCAGCGGCGAATGGTGGATGAAGGCGACCCGTTTTGCCCCAGCGGCCTTGGCGAGGCGGATGCCCTGCTGCCAGGAGGAATGGCCATAGCCGATATGGCGGTGCATTTCCTCGTCGGTATACATGCAATCATAGAGGAAGAGATCGGTGTCGCGGATCAGGTCCAGCACGGCGGGGTCGAGAACGCCCGGCTTGTGCTCGGTGTCGGTCACCAGGGCCACTGCACGGCCGTCCCATTCGACCCGGTAGCCGATGGCGCCGCCCGGATGATCGAGGCTGCCGGTGCGGATGGCGACGCCCGGATAGGGGCTAAGAACATCGCCGGAGCGGAAGTCGCGACAGCCAATCGAGGCGCGGCAGATATCGGGCTCGATCGGGAACCAGGGCGGCCGCATGAATTCGCCGATCATCTGGCGGGTGGACATGCGCCCGGCGAGATGCCCGGACCAGAGCGTTACGGCGGCATGCGGATCGAACAGGGCCGGCAGATAGGGCAGGCCGACGATATGATCATAATGGCAGTGGGTGAAAAACAGGTTGATATCGGATACGCCATCGGCCTTCAGGGCAAGGCCGGCCGGCATCAGCCCGGATCCGGCATCGAACAACAGCCTGTGGGGGCCACACTGCATCTCGATGCAGATGGTATTGCCGCCATATTGCTGGAATTCGGCCCCCGAGACCGGGAGGCTGCCGCGCACTCCCCACAATCGTACCCGAAACAATTTTTCGTTCACTCTCTCGCCTCAGTCAGGGCCGCGATAGCCCGCTGTCTGCAACTGTCCCACCAACGTTTTAACGCCGTCTTGTATATTGGGCCGGTTAACCAAGCCTCATTTCCGCCATGTTAGCCAAACTGCCCCGGTTAAGCGAGACGGCAATTCGCTTTTTCTTTTCATATGTGGCAGAGACGAAGGCAAACGAATCCGGTTTGAACGCACCGACGGACGCCAGACATGCCCGCCCTCCAGCCTTCGCGCATCGCCGTCATCGCCGATGCGCATTTTCACGATCTCCATGCCGATTACGGCCATGCCGGTATTGTCCGGGATGGTTCCCGCATGACCGCCAGATTGCTGGCCGATACGGCGCGCTCGACGCGGGTCTTCAACGAGAGCGATTTTGCGCTGCGCCATGCACTCGACAAGATCGCCGCCGACGGCATCCGCGACGTGGTGCTGCTCGGCGACTATTCCGACGATGGACAGGCGGAGACGGTGCGCGGCGTCAAGCGGCTGCTCGACAGCTATGTTGCCGAATATGGCATGCGTTTCCACGCAACGGTCGGCAATCACGATATTTTCGGCGCCAGCGGGCGCCATCGCTCCAAGCGGTTCATCAACGAGGACGGCAGCTACAGTATCGTCAGCAGCGATGCGGCGGTGCGCGACCGCGGCGCGCATGCCATTCTTGTGGACGAGCGCATGTATTGCGCCGGTTATCCGGGCGGGCTGGAGGCGATGGCGGATTTCGGGTTTTATCCGCGACCGGACGACCTCCATTGGGAAACACCCTTTGGCCACAGCGGCGAGCCAGCCGACCGGCTTTACGAGGTCACGTCGCCGGACGGCAAGAGCCGGCGCCGACTGATGGATGCGTCCTATCTGGTCGAGCCTTTCGCGGGCGTTTGGCTGCTGATGATCGATGCCAATGTCTTCGTGCCCGTCGATGGCGTGCCTGCGGGGGAGGCGGGCGACCTTGCTGATAGCACCAGTGCCGGCTGGAATGCCATGCTGGTCCGCAAGCGCTTCGTCCTCGACTGGATGAAGGACGTTTCCAGCCGCGCCCGCCGCGAAGGAAAATGCCTGCTGGCCTTTTCCCATTATCCGGTGCTTGATCCGCTCGATGGCACGGTCGAAGACGAGCTGGCACTTCTGGGGCGCACGGGCATGGTGGAGCGCATTCCGCAACAGGCAGTGGCCGAGGCGCTGATCGCCGCAGGCATCGAGGTGCATTTCAGCGGTCACCTGCATGTCAACGATACGGCGCGATATGCCAGAGACGGTGCGTTCCTCATCAATCTGGCGATGCCCTCGCTGGTGGCCTTTCCCTGTGCCTACAAGGTCATCACCGTCGGCGAGCGGCGGTTGGAGATCGAGACGGTCGGGATCGGCGAGATGCAGCCCGATGCGCGGCTGCGACGGGTTTACGAAACCGAGATCGTCGCGACCGGCCTCGATGCCGGCGGCATGCTCCATGCGAGCGATTACGGGACGTTTCTTTTCGAGCATCTCGGCCATCTGGTCAGCCGACGCTTTCTCAAGCGGGAATGGCCGAAGGAACTGGCGACGATGCTGCGCACGCTTGGCCTTGCCGATGTGGCGGCGCTGGCGCTGGTCGAGAAACCGGTTACGGTCGCCGATGCGGTGGCCGCTGCCGCGTCGATCCGCGACGACGACTGTCTACGACAGGCTCTGGCCGGGACGGCGATGGATTTGTTGCGGCAGCTTACGGCGATGGACATGCTGCGTGACTGGTACCGGCTGCGCATGGCAAGCGAACTGGCGCTGGACTGGATTCCGAAAGAAAGAATGGCGCTCTATCGTGCCATCGGCCGGCTTTTTGCAAAGGGCGACTGGCAGGACAGGCAGTCGGCGCAGGCGCGCCTTGCACTGATGTTCAGGATGCTGGAGAAATTCGTTTCCGGCCTCCCGTCGAACCATTTCAGCATCGACAGGAATACAGGGGAAATCTCACGGCGCGGGACTGCGGAAGCCGGTGACAGGAAGGAACAGGCGGTGGCGGGCGCGGCGTGATGCGGCAGCGAACCGCAAGGCTGCTAATCGGCGCTGCGGGCGCGGCTCCTTGCCTCGGTCAGTTCGCTCGTCGTGTGGCTGAGGCGATCGGCGAGCACGCGCATGATCTCGATGGTAATTTCGGGAAAATCCGTCAGGAGCTTGAGGAAATGGTCCTTGCGGATGCGCAGGGCTTCCAGCGCGGTCGTCGTCTGGACGGTAGCGGTTCGCGAGACATCGCAGAGGATGGCGATCTCGCCGACAATGGAATTGGTCTCGACTTCGGCTATCTTGACCGGACCGGTGGAAGAATCCACCAGGATATCGGCCTTGCCGGCCAGAACCACATAGGCCGCGTCGCCGATATCTCCCTGATGGAACAGTGCCTCGCCGACGCCATAGCTTACTCGGTCCGATGTGAAGGCCAGAAGCTTCAGCTTGCCCGGCTCGACATTCGAAAACAACGGCACCCGCCGCAGCATTTGAACTTCATCCTTCAAAAGCATGACCGTTTCCATTCCCATTTTTTTCCTCCATTCCTCGAACGTCTTCAGGCGCCTCCGCGCCGCGTCCGAACGGTTGCGATGCCTTATTGGCTGGCACGCATGACCGCTTCCCTTGACATTATGATGACACAAGCTCCTTAAAGATACCGTTATTGTTAACCAATGCGTCGGCCGTGCCGTCCTCCGCCAGAAAGCCCTTGTCGAACACCAGCACGCGATCGAACAGGTGCGACAGCGAGGTGTTGGACAGGACCCAGATGACGGCCGGATCGCGGTCGCCACGGCGCACCAGCTTCAGCACGTCGCGCACGATCTCGTCCTGCAGCCGGTGATCGAGGCCGGGCAGCGGCCGGTTGAAGATATAATAATCCGAACGGCGCACCAGCGCACGCGCCAGGTTGAGTTTCTGGCGCTGGACGGCGGTAAGCCGCCGGCCGCCGGCCCCAAGATTGAAATCCAGGCCAATATCGATCACCCGCTCGATCAGGCCGAGCGTGTTGAGGAGCGAGGTGACGACCGACCGAATCCGCTTGGATCCGTCTGTATGCTTGTGGCTGATGCGGCCGAACAGGATATTGTCCATCAAGCTTGCCGATGCCGAAAAATGCTCCGGATCATAGCGCTCGATGGCACCGCGCAGCTCCGGCGGCATTCCGTCGTAGAACTGTCCGCGGACTTCGACGATCTTGGCCATCAATTCCTCGGTCAAGAGGCCGAAGCGATGGCGCGGCTCGATATAGCGGGCGCTGAGCTGGATGATGGCGGAGCGGTCGTCCTCCGAGGCGGCGTCGAAGCCGCGGCCCTTCAATCTTTGCAGGAGCAACTGGTAGTCGGGGATGTCGTCCGCCGACATGAAGGTGAGCTGCTGGAAGAAGGGATGGTCCGGCGGCAGATCGGCAAACAGCTCGACGGCGTTTTCGGCGATGCTGTAGCCCATGTCGAAGAGGATGCGGTCGAGGCCGCTGCGCCCGACGACGGATCGGAAATAGGCGTTCTTGCCGATGGCCTTGCCGGTCAGAGCCGGCCCGATCGCAGTGCCAAACAACAGGTTCTCGCCGACGGTCGCCTCGGTATTGTAGGCGCCCGGCTCGAAGGAGACGACGAGGCTGCTTAAGCCCGCTTCCTCCAGTTCCCCGCGCAACGCGTGACGCATCTCGACGATGCCTTCGGCAAGGCCCGGATGATCGTCCGGGGAAATCGTGCTGCGCAGCGCGAGATCGAGAATGTCCTTCGACAGCTGCACCGTATCGAGAACCGACAGGACCGGCGTGAACAAGTCGCGGGCTTCCGTCGCGTCGGCCGCCTGGTAGTCGATCCAGTCGGCCTGCACGTCGTAGTCGGGATTGCCGGCCAGACGGGCTTCCTGGATTTCCCATTTGCGATGGGCCGCACTGCTGCCCTGATATTCCGCGTCCTTGAGCGGCGCATGTTTCAGGCCGTAGAGGAGATTGTCGCGCAAGGATCCGTAGAAGAAATAGGCATCCGAGGAGACATAGGAGATGCCGCGGCCGGTGACGGATTCCGGCAGTTCGAGAAGATCATGGCCGCCGGCGGTGACCTTGCCGCTTTCAGGCCAGGTGAGGCGGCCGAAGGCCTCGGCCAGCATATCCCCGCCGCCGGCGGCGCCGCCGACGATGGCAACCGTCTCGCCGGGATTGATCTGGACCGAGACGCGCTCCAGCAGCTTGGCGCCGCTATCGTCCGCCAGCGACAGGTTGACGGCCGCAAGCGGGACGGGCAGCGTCCCCGCATCCCTGATGGCGATGGCCTGGACAGCCGGATCGATGGTCGTTTCGGCGCTGAATTGCTCGACGACCTGGGTATATTTCACCTGAACGTCCTGGCGGGCCTGGTCCCAGTCGATCAGCTCCTTAAGCGGTCCGGGCAGGTCCTTGTAGGCGCTGATCACCGCGATCAGCTGGCCAATGTCGAGCCGGCCCTGCAGGGCCAGGTAGCCGCCGATGCAGTAGAACAGGAAAGGCGTCAGCTGGGCGAGGAAGTTGTTGAGGAATTTTACCAGGAACTTCCACTGGTAGAGATCGTAGCGGATCTTGAAAATCCGGCCGAGGCGCGAGGCGATATCGGCGCGCTCGTAGTTGGAGGTATCATAGGCATGAATGGTGCCGATGCCGTCGACGATCTCGCTGACCCGGCCGGCAAGCTCGCGGGCCGTGATCTGGCGTTCGCGGCCGAGTACCAGCAGCCGTCGGCGCATGCGGGGGATGACCGCGGCCTGAATGCCAACCATGACGGCCGCAACCAGTCCGAGCCACAGATTCTGCATCAGGATGAAGATCAGCGCCGTCAGTGCCTGGCCGCCGAGCAGGGCCGGCTGGACGAAGGCATCGCCGGTGAAGCCACCCAGCGGCTCGACCTCGTCCTTGATCATGCTGGAGACCTCGGCTCCCTTCATGCGCTTGAACTGATTGGGCGGGAAACGCAGGATCCGGTCGACGAGCTGGAAGCGGATGCGCCGCAACAGCCGCTCGCCCAGCCGGCCCTTGTAGGTATTGATGTAGAACTTGAACAGGCCGTTGATGATCACCAGCATCAGGAACACCA
The DNA here is from genome assembly GCF_001426565.1 of Rhizobium sp. Root482. GTDB lineage: Bacteria > Pseudomonadota > Alphaproteobacteria > Rhizobiales > Rhizobiaceae > Pararhizobium. The sequence continues at coordinate 84,125 of NZ_LMFA01000020.1, forward strand.
TGCTGAGCGCAAAGAGCGTCTGCGTGCGCGTCAGGTCAAAGCCGGAAAAGAGCGCCACTTCGCCCAGCCAGGGAAGGCTGAAACTGATATCCATGAAGGTCTGCGTGGCGCCCGGCTGCTCGAAGCCCTGGCCCTGTATCGGCCCGTTGACGATCTGCTTGGGAAGATCGAAGGACAGGAAATAGGGGATCATCGAGACGGCGACGACCAGAAGTATCCAGAGCTGCGAGGCGCGGGTATGGGTCCAGATATAGCGGGTAAGGCGTTTTTCCATGGGCGGGTCAGCTAGCCGTGATGCGGGGTGTCGAGAACGTAGAAGCGCCTGGCGGCATAGGGCGTGCCGGCGATTTCCGGATCGTGAAGGTGAAGGTCGAACCGCCCCCGCACGGCCACCGAGGGGCGGCTCAGGATCTGCGGCACCTGCGAGGCGGCGCGTTCCAGTTCGGGCGCATATTCGATAACGATGGTTGCGGCATTGTCGATCAGCGAGAACAGGAGGTCGCCGAGCGGGTCCCTGCGGCCAAAGGGTTTCAGGGAATAGCCGATGAGAACCAGGCCATAGCTTCCCGGCTGGTAGCGGTAGTCGATCTCCTGGAATTTCTTGGCTATATGCCTGACCTGGCAGGGACTGCCATTGAGCTGGTCGGCTTCGTAGGCCTCGGTCTTCGGATCGATCGAGGTGACCGAGAGCGGCCGGTGGGTGAGATAGGGGGTGATCGGCCGGATATGGCCGCCGATTTCCAGGACATGCGGGCAATCGCGCATGAAATGAGCGGCAAAGACCTGCCGCATTGTGGCACCGAGCCCTGCCAGATGCGGTATGTCCCTGTCCGCCTCCGAGAGGGGCGAAAGGGAGAGGGCATCCTCCGGTTTGACCTGCATTCCTTGCGCTCCCGAAAAGACCAGACTACAACACGCCCATGATGAAAACCACCCAAACTAATGCAGCAAACACAACAGATTGGCACGAAAATGCCTTCGATATCATCCGCGGTCTGTCCGCCTATACGGGAAGTTCGCTGATCGATGGCCTTGCGCGCGTCGTCGCCAAATTTCCGGACGCAGACCTCGGCACGGCCTTCAATCACAAGCAGGTTGGAAGCAAGATATGGGCGCGCGACAGGCTGTTTGAAAGCCTTGGCGGAAAATTTCGCCACATGGTCGTTCTTGGCGGCTGGTATGGCGTGCTTTCGGCGATGTTCTTCGATGACCGCCGCTTCGCGATCGGCCTGATCGAGAGTATCGACATCGATCCGCATGTCGCAAGCGTCGCGGAAACGCTGAACGCCGGGCAGGTGACACGCTTTCGCGCGCTGACGCGGGACATGTACGGGCTCGACTACGGCGCGCTCGGCGCTGACCTTGTGATCAACACCAGTTGCGAACATATCGCCGACTTGCCGGCCTGGCTTGCGCTCCTGCCGCGTGGCACGCAGGTGCTCCTGCAATCCAACGATTATTTCGCCGAGCCGACGCATATCAACTGCGTGCCCTCCCTCGAAGCCTTCCTGGAACAGACTTCGCTTAGCCATGTCGCCTTTTCGGGTGCGCTGGCGATGAAGAAATACACCCGCTTCATGGTGATCGGCACGGTGTGAGGACGATCACCGTCGCCCCTCATCCGCCCTGTCGGGCACCTTCTCCCCGCTTGCGGGGAGGAGGGAGATGCGCACGTTTTTGCGTCCTTCACTGGCTGCGTGGAAAAGAGCACGCCCGAACATTTCTATGAAAAATGCAGGGACGGGTAGGCCTCGATAATCCCCGCTCGCGGGGCAGGGCTAGGGTGGGGGCGGTGGCCACAGGCTCAGTGCGATCGATCAGCGGGAGCCATCTAAACGACGGTCAGCAGCCCGCGCAGAATTTCAGCGGTGTGGTGGGCGCCCTCGAGGTCGAGACCGTGCGGCGGTCGGTCGGTTGCAGCGAGGGCCGCATTGATCGCCCGCGTCATGCTTTCCGGAGACAATTCATCCTCCGTCAGCACATGGGCAAGGCCGAGCCCTTCCAATCGACCAGCCCTGACGGATTGTTCGGTCTCCCCGCCGGCGGTGAAGGGGATCAACAGCGGGCGGCAGCCGGCACGCAAGACATCGCACACCGTGTTGTAGCCCGCCTGCGACACGGACAGTTTCGCGCCGGTGAGCAAGCTGGCGAAATCCGGGCGGAAGCGGAAAATGGCGACATGGGCAGGCGCATCCGCCGTGATCGCTTCGAAATCGGCCTGCGGCAGGTTGGGGCCGGTGATCAGGGCAAAACTGGTAGCCTTGCCGATGGTTCTTGCCGCTTCCAGCGCCGCCCGGATCAGGAGATTTCCGACCGCACCGCCGCCGGCCGAGACGATGACGTCGAAGCGATCGGCCGGAGAGCCGGGCAGCGGCGGCGCCACCAGCCCGGTATAGACGATCTTGTCGGCGATCTCGGCGGCGAGCGGAAACGTATCCTCCAGCCGGGCGAAATCCGGGTCGCCATGGACAAACACCCTGTCGAAATGCTGCTTTACAAGCGCGACGGTTTCCTCGTCGCGGCCGGGCTTGGCGCGCTCCTGCAGGATATCGCGTAGCGAGGTGACGAGGAGTGGCTTCGGGACCATCGCGGCGATTTCGTCGAGCAGCGGCAGAAGCTCGAAGCGGACCTGGCGGCGGCCGAAGGGGAAGGCTTCGATGATGACGACATCCGGACGGCATTCGTGAAAGGCGGTCAGGAGCCGCTGCCGGCGGTCCTCCTTGAAAGCGTCGTCGATCGGGTTGCCGTCACGATCGACAAGGCCCGAGAAGCCGGCATCGCCGGCGGTGATCGGCGGCAGGGCGACATGGCGGACGCGCGGCCCCGGAAAGCCGCTGACGGGCATGCCGCCAGTAACGACGGTGACCTCGAAATCGTCATCGGCGAGGGCGTTGGCAATGCGGCTGGCGCGGGCCAGATGGCCGATGCCGAGCAGATGCTGGACATAGAAGAGGACGCGGGGGCGTGGCCTTGTTGTCTCGTTCATCTCGTCGCCCGCCATTCGGTTTCGAACAACGTCTTCAGCTGGCGGATGCTGACATGGTGATCGAAGTCCCGGCGGACCCTTGTCTCGCCGGCATCGCCCAGGCGGTGTCGCAGAGCCGGATCGCGGATGGCGCGCTCCAGCGCCTGCACCAGGGCATCAGGATCTTCCGGCGGGACGACAAGGCCGTTTTCGCCATCGACCAGCAGTTCCGGCACGCCTGAAATATTGGTGGAGATACAGGCGAGCCGCTGGCTGGAGGCTTCGACGAGCACATTCGGCAAGCCGTCGCGATCACCATCGGCGGTGATGCGGCAGGCCAGCGCAAAGATGTCGGCGCTGCGGTAATGCTGCAGCACTTCGTCCTGCGAGAGGGCGCCATGCCAGGTAACCCGGTCGGAAAGGCCAAGTTCCGAGGCGAGAGCCTTGAGTTGGTCCAGCCGTTCGCCGCCGCCGATATGCTCGAACCGCCAATGGAGATCGGCGGGCAGCCGGGCGAGCGCGCGCAACAGGATATCATAACCCTTTTTCTCGACGGCGCGTCCAACGCTGAGGATCGTCACGGGTGCCTGCGGTCTCGTGCCGTCCGCCTCCGAACGCCGGCCGTTGAAGTGGCCGAAGCGGGCAAGGTCGAGGCCGTGATAGCTCAGATGCACCGGCGATCTGCCGGCGGACAGGTGGCGCAGATGCTCAAAACCGGTATGCGTGCAGGTCACCGTCCAGCGGGAACTGGCGAGCTTGCCGGCAAGCTCCCATTCCGGCGATGTCCAGATGTCCTTGGCATGGGCCGAGCAGGTCCATGGCGTTTTTCCGATCATGCCGGCATAGCGCGCGACAGAGGCGGGCGTGTGGATGAAATGGGCGTGCAGCCATTCTCCGCCCCGTGGCCATTCGGCGACCAGCACCATGGCCTGCCCGAAGCGACGCAGCCGGTTGCGGGTGGGGTCGCGGAGGAAATCGGCCAGGAGTGCTGCAAGGCCGCGCCAGAAGCCGGGCTTCGGCAGGCAGGCGGCCAGCGCGCGCAGAACCCGCGCGGGTTCCTCATGCAGATATTCCGGGAGATAGCGGACCGGAGCGCGGATCTCGTCATGGATGGGATGGCGCTTCCTGTCCGTCGGCCGACGCAGGGCAACCAGCGCCAGCTCGAAACCGGCTTTTTCCAGTCCCAGCAGTTCCTGGGCAATGAAGGTTTCCGACAGGCGCGGATATCCTTTCAGCACCACGACGATCTTGGGGCGTTGCGTCAAACCGGACTTACCCTTTCACGATGGCCAGATGCTCGCCTTCACGACGGCCGAGCCATTCGCCGACGATCTGCGAAATATTTGCCAGTCCCTCGAGCGTCATGCCGGCGGCGCTTTTCGACGGCGGATCGCGATCGGGCAGGGCCTTCAATGCGGCGGCGAAACGCTGGGGATCGCGTGCCTGTTCGGGCAGGAGCATGTCGATCAGTCCGAGTTCGGCGGCCCGGCTTGCCCGGATCAGCTGCTCCTCGCGCGGCATCACCCGCGGCACGATCAGCGCCGGTTTGTCGAAGGAGAGGATTTCGCAATAGGTGTTGTAGCCGCCCATGGCGACGACCGCTTTTGCACCGTCGATCAGTTCCTCCATGCGATTGTCGAACTCGATGACCTCGACATAGGGGATCTTTTCGCCCTTCAGGATCAGCTTCTGGCGCTGCTTGGCCGGCATATAGGGGCCGAGCACGATCAGGGCCTTGTGGGTCAGCGTCGGATCTTCCTGATAGGCGTCGATGACGTCATGGATCAGGTCGGACCCGTCGCCGCCGCCGCCGGTGGTGACGAGGATATAGTCGCCCCTTGGTTTGTGATCGGGCTCGACATCCTGCGAGACGCTTCTTTGCAGGAAGCCGACGAAATCCATCCGTGCGCGCACCTGCGGGGGAACCTCCAGGCCGACCAGCGGATCGTAGAAGTCCGGCGGGCCATAGACCCAGATATTGTCGTAGAACTGGCCGATCTTGCGCATCACGTCGTTGCGCTTCCATTCGGCATCGAGCAGGTGCGGCGCATCCATGACCTCGCGCAGGCCAAGCACCAGCATCGTTCCCTGTTTCTTCAGATAGGCAAGCGTTTCCTCGACCTCGCCCTGCAGCCCCATCGGCTCCTTGTCGACGATGAAGATATCGGGCTGGAAGGTCTCGGCCGTATGGCGGATGATCGACTTGCGCATCTTCAGCGTCTCGTGCAGGTCGATATGCCGGTCCATCGATGTATATTCGCCGTTGCGAAGCTTAATGACGCTCGGAATCTTGACGAAATCGACCCGAGCCCGGTAGTCGAAGGCGCCGGCGATGGTGGCGCCTGATATGATCAGGATATTGACGCCGCGATAATCCTCGACCAGCGAATGCGCGATGGTGCGGCATCGTCTCAGGTGACCGAGACCGAAGGTGTCGTGGCTGTACATCAAGATGCGGGCGTCTTCGATCCGGCGTGTCATGAGGAAAGTTCCTTGTTTCCCCCGACGCTGCCTGTCTCCTGGCGGAGTTCGCTTAGCATATTACAGTCCACTTCACTTATAGGGATCGGCCGCATCGCGAAGACCGTCGCCAAGGAAATTGAACGCCAGAATCACGAGAATGACCGGAATGGTTGGAAACAACAGCCAGGGATAAAATGCAATGACGCTGACGCTGCGGGCTTCGGTGAGCAGAATGCCCCAACTGGTGATCGGCGGACGCAGCCCGAGGCCGAGGAAGCTGAGCGCCGTTTCGCCGAGGATCATGCCGGGGATCGACAGGGTTGCCGTGGCGATCAGGTGCGACATGAAGCCGGGGACGAGATGCCTGCCGATGATGCGGCTGGAGCCCGCGCCCATCAGCTGAGCTGCCAGCACGTAGTCCTCCTCGCGGAGCGCGAGCAGCTTCGATCGCACGGCGCGGGCCAGGCCCGTCCAGTCGAGTAGACCGAGAATGGCGGTAATGCCGAGATAGATGAGCAGGGGACTCCAGGTGACCGGCATGATCGCTGCCAGAGCCATCCACAGGGGGATGCTCGGAATGGATTGCAGAACCTCGATGATGCGCTGGACGATGAGGTCGAAGACGCCGCCGTGATAGCCGGCAAGGCCTCCGATGACGATGCCGAGCACGAAGCTCATTGTGATGCCGAGAAGGCCGATGGTCAGCGAGATGCGCGAGCCATAGAGGATGCGCGACAGCACATCCCGCCCGAGACGATCGGTCCCGAGCAGGAAGAATTCGCCATCCTTGGCCGGGCAGACGAGATGCCTGTCGGTCTCAAACAACCCCCAGAAGCGATAGGAGTCGCCACTGCAGAAGAAGCGGAGGGGCTGGACCTGCTGCGGATCGACAGTATAGGTGCGCCGCAGCGTATCCATGTTGAGTTCCATGGTGCGGCCGTAGACGAAGGGACCGACGAAACTGCCCTCGTGAAACAGATGGATGCCCTGCGGCGGCGCATGGATGAAATCGACATTGCGGGTGTGGAGATTGTAAGGCGCCAGGAACTCGACGACGACGATCATCGCATAGAGCAGGGCGAGGAAATACAGGGAGACGACCGCCAGACGGTGCTTCTTGAATTTCCACCACATCAGCCGCAATTGCGAGGCCTGGTAGACCCGCATCTGCTCTTCGGTCATCGCCTCGACGGAATGCGGGTCGAAGGGGGCGGCGGACACGTAATGCGCCAGCGGCGCGCCGGATTCGGGAAGGGAGACCGTCACTTGGTGCTACCGCCTTGCAATCTGATGCGCGGATCGAGGAAGGCGAGCGCGATGTCCGAGATCAGCACGCCGATCACCGTCAGGAAGGCGAGGAACATCAGGAAGGAGCCGGCGAGATACATGTCCTGACTTTGCAGTGCCTTGATCAACATCGGACCGGTGGTTTCCAGGGATAGGACGATGGCGGTGATTTCGGCACCGGAAATGATGGCCGGCAGAATGGAACCGATATCCGAGATGAAGAAATTCAACGCCATGCGCAAGGGATATTTGACCAGCGTGCGGAAGGGATGCAGCCCCTTGGCGCGGGCGGTGACGACATATTGCTTCTGGAGTTCATCGAGCAGGTTGGCGCGCAGCCTGCGGATCATGCCGGCCGTTCCGGCGGTGCCGACGATCAAGACGGGGATCCACAAATGCTCGAGGATGGATTTGGCCTTGGCCCAACTCATTGGCTCGGACAGGTATTTCTGGTCCATCAGATGGCCGATGGAGGTGCCGAACCAGATATTGGCGAAATACATCAGGATCAGCGCGAACATGAAATTGGGGATGGCGATGCCGATCAGCCCCAGGAAGGTCAGCCCGTAGTCGCCCCAGCTATATTGATGGGTCGCCGAATAGATGCCGATCGGGAAGGCGACGAGCCAGGTGAAGAGGATGGTGACGAAGGACACCAGAACCGTCAGCCACAGCCGGTCGCCGACGACTTCGTTGACCGGTAGCTGATATTCGAAGGAATAGCCGTAGTCTCCCTGCACGAGGCCCGCCACCCAGTGGAAATAGCGAAGCACCGGCGGCTGGTCGAAGCCGTATTGCTTGCGCAGCTCCTGGATCTCGGCCATGTCGACATCTTCGCCCTTGGCGCGGAGTTCGGAAATATAGCTCTCGAAATAATCGCCAGGCGGCAATTCGATGATGGTGAACACCAGGGCGGAGATGATCAAAAGGGTCGGGATCATCGCCGCGACGCGCCAGAAGATGTAACGCAGCATGATCAGCTAACCTCGTCGCTGTACCAGAACGTATCCGGCATATAGACCCCGAGATAACAGGTCGGCTCAAACCCGTAGAGCCCCTCCGTGGGTACGTTGTGCAATTTCGCCGAATGCAGAACCGGTTGCAGGGCGCCATTGACGATGCCGATGGAAAAGACCTGCTGCGTAAAGATATGCAGCATTTCGCCCCAGATACGAGTCTGTTCCCCGATATCGACGGCGTGGCGCCAGTTGCCCAGCAGTTCCAGCAAGCGCACGGCTTCCGGAAGATCCGGGGCCTCGCCCTTCGTCTGGCCGGACAGGTAATGCATGCCCCAGACCGGCCATTGCAACTGGGCATCGCCGGTGGGCGCCAGCTGGCCGGGGTTCATTTCGGCTGTGGGCACGCCGTTATCCAGGCCCGACCACATCGACATGACGATGTCTCCACCCATGGCGCGGCTGCGGAAGACATCGCGCTGCGACGTCTTGATGAAGAGCGAGATGCCGATCTTTGCCCAGTGATCGGTCACCAGTTCGAGAACGTCGGTTTCCAGCGTGCTTTCGCCGGCGGTTTCGACGATGATCTGCGCCATGCGTCCGTCCGGCAGCAGGCGAATGCCGTCGCTGTTGCGCTCGGTCAGGCCGACCTCGTCAAGCAGGGCGTTTGCCTGGTCCGGATCGTGAGCCGCCCAGGCTTCCGCATATTCCGGCTTGTAGAGGGGGCTCTCCGGCAGGATGGAATCCGCCGCCTCGCGTGCCAGGCCGAAAAAGGCGACCATGTTGATCTCGTGCCGGTCGATGGCCAGCGACAGCGCGCGGCGGACCCGCACATCCCGAAACAAAGCACGCCATACCGCGTCGCTACAGTTCAGGTTCGGCAGGAGATTGACGCGGGAGCCCTGCGTGCGCTTCCACAGATTGACTTTGACCGGGTAGCGCTTCTCGGAATCCTTGAGGAAGCTGTAATCGACGAAATCGATGCCGGTCGACTGCAGGTCGCTTTCGCCGGCGCCGGTCTTTGCCGCGATGATTTCGGACGAACTGATGTTGAGCACGAAGCGGTCGACATAGGGAAGCTGCACGCCGTTCTCGTCGACCCGGTGGAAATAGGGGTTGCGCTCGAAAATGAATTGTTCCGCCGGCGGCGCCGTGGTGTTGCGCCAGGGATCGAGTGTCGGCAGTTCGGGATTTTCCGGCCGGTAGCTGCGCGACATCTTGATATGCAGGTCGGCCCATTTCTTGACGCGGTACTGTTTCATCAGCGCCGAAATGCGGAAATCGTCCTGATATTTGCGGTGGAATTGCCACATATAGGCAAAGGGCAGGACGATGGTGGCTGGCGATGCGGCGGCCAGGTTTGGCAGGAAATCCGGGTTCGGGCTGTCCCATGTATAGCGCACGGTGAGTTCGTCGAGCACTTCGAAGCGCGGCGGCTTGCCATCGGCGAGGAAATAGGTGGGAAGCCCTCCCGGCCGCAAATCCTCGTTGAGGACCACGTCTTCCCAGCAATACTGGAAATCCTTGGAGGTTAGATGGCTGCCATCCGACCAGCGATGGTTCTTGCGTAGCTTGAAGGTGAAGATCCGGCCCTCCTGGACATCGAAGCTTTCCAGGATATCGGGCTGAAGCTGCAGCTTTTCGTCATATCCGACCAGCCGGGAATAGCCGTTGATGGTCATCAGCCGGATATCCTTCTGGCTGCCGATCAACATGCGCACGGTGCCGCCGGGTCTACCGGGTTCGCGGCCCATGGCGGCGAGATCGATGCGGCGTGGATTGACCGGCAGTCGGTCGTTCGGATCCGGCAGCGGCTCGGTGCGGAAATAATGGCGCTGATATTCGGGCTGCAGCAGGCCGGCGCGAGCGGCGCCCGGAAGCAGCACGGAAGCAAGCAGGCCAAGACTGGTGCGCCGGGTGATCACGGTTGCAACTCCCTCACATCGGCATTCCGGCTGGCCAGAACCAGATGGCCATTACCCAGATCCGCCGTCGAAAGGCCATCGCCATCGCCGCTGTCGCAGAACTGCTTGCCCCACCCTTTGGTGTCGGAGGCGCCGCTCGGATTGAGAGCGGAAAAATCGAGCGGGCGATCGAGATCCGGGAAGGGAACGGCGGCGAGCAGCGATTTCGTATAGGGGTGGACCGGCGTGCGCATCAGCGTTTCGCGCGGCGCAATCTCGACGATCCGCCCGCCGCACATGACGGCGATGCGGTCGGCCATGTAATCGACGACGGCGAGATTGTGCGAGATGAACAGATAGGTGAGCCCCAGTTCCTGCTGCAGGTCCTTCAGGAGGTTGAGAATCTGCGCCTGGACGGAGACGTCGAGAGCCGAGACCGGCTCGTCGCAGATCAACAGGTCCGGACCGAGCGCGAGCGCCCTTGCAATGCCGATGCGCTGGCGCTGGCCGCCGGAAAAGCTGTGCGGATACCGGTTGAGATGGCGTTCGTTGAGACCGATCGCCTTCAACAATGCCTTGACGCTTTCGGTGCGGGACCTCGCATTGCCGCGGCCGTGGATTTCGAGCGGTTCGCTGAGGATGTTCTGCACCGTCATGCGCGGCGACAGCGAGGAGACCGGGTCCTGAAAGACCATCTGGACGCGGGTGCGCAAAGCCTGCAGTGCATCGCCTTCGGCTCTCAGCACGTCGATGGGCCCATTGCCGCCGTTGAGCGTGACCGTGCCCTCGTCCGGCGTCACCGCCCGCATCAGGATCTTGCTGACGGTGGTCTTCCCGCAGCCGCTTTCGCCGACCAGTCCCAGGCATTCGCCCCGCATGATGTCGAAGCTGACGCCGTCGACGGCGCGGGTGGCGGTGGCGGTGTTCTTTGTCAGCCAACTCGATTTGCGCGTGGTGAAGGTCTTGGCGATGTCACGCACCGAAAGCAGGACGTCCGGCTTTCCTTCGCCGGTGCCGGCCGTGGGCCGCTTTCCGAGCAGGTCGCCGGCATTGACCGGCACTTCGCGCAGCGCCTTCAGCCGTTCGCCCGGCTTCATGTCGAAATGCGGAACAGCGGCCATTAGTCCCTTCAGATAGGGATGGGACGGCTTGCGGAAGATGGTCTCCACCGGGCCGGCTTCCATGATCTCGCCGTGATAGATCACCACCACCTCGTCGGCGACATTGGCAACGACGCCGAGATCGTGGGTAATCAGGAGCATGGCCATGTTCAGCCGGGTCTGCAAACTGCGCAGAAGTTGCAGGATCTGCGCCTGGATCGTCACGTCGAGCGCCGTCGTCGGCTCGTCGGCGATCAGCAGCGAGGGACCGCAGATCAGCGCCATGGCGATCATCGCACGCTGGCGCATGCCGCCGGAAAGCTCGAATGGATACATGTCATGGGCGCGGGACGGCTTGGCGAAACCGACCAGGCCGAGCATTTCCTCCGTCCGCTCCCGCCGTTCCTTGGCAGACATGTTTCGGTGGATTTTCAGCGTTTCGCCGATCTGGTTGCCGATCGTGTGCAGGGGCGACAGCGAGGTCATCGGTTCCTGGAAGATCTTGCCCATGCGATTGCCGCGCAGGTGGCGGATCGCTCGGCCATCGCGCGGCATGTCGAGGAGATCGGCCGGCTCGCCGCCGGTTGCCGGATCGCAGAACAGGATGCGTCCGCCGACCGTCGCGGTTTTCGGCAGGATGCCCATGATGGCCTGGCTGATCACCGATTTCCCCGAGCCGGATTCGCCCACCAGGGCGGTGACCTTGCCAGGCAACACGCGCAGGCTGGCATTGCGCACGGCGTCGAGCTGCCCGCCGAGCATCGCGAACGAGATGGTCAAGTTCTCGATTCGCAACAGGTCCGCGCCTGAATTCATGCCAACAGGTTTCCTTGTCTTCAGAGCTGCCCGCGAACCGGCAAAACTCGCTCCGGGTGCCAGCCCGGCCTTGTCGAAGGAAGACTATCGTAGGGAAATTGGCCTGTCCATGACCTTGCGCTGGTAAAGTTCGCGCGCATACGCGAAGAGGCAAGTGCCGCCGACTGCCGAATGCCGCCAGTTTTATGGAAGCCGAGCCGGCATGCCAGGGCTCGTCGTCATCTGGCGGCCTCATCCTGTTGTTCGCCTGCAGGGAGAGAGGCGATCCAACCCCAAATTTCCCTGCAGCAGGCCGATCATATCCTGCCTGGACGCGCAGACGGCAATCCGGCTACGCTTGACACCCAAGGATTTTATCCTCAACTGACCCGCATCCGAAAACGCCGCCGCAGGCGGTCAGCAGCCGGGATCACGGATTTGAACGACCATTCCTCTACCAGCCAAGCCCTTCTGTCGAAGATCGCCGGCCGCGGCGCCCGCGTGGCGGTGATCGGGCTCGGTTATGTCGGCCTGCCACTGGCGATCGCTGCGGCGCGCGGGGGATTTCCCGTGACCGGCTTCGACATCGATCCGCAGAAGATCGTCGCCATCGATGCCGGACGTTCCTATATCGAGGCGGTGCCGGACGCAGCGCTGGCGGAAGAGATGGCGCAAGGCCGCTTTGCCGCCACGACCGACTTCGCCCGGCTGGCGGATTGCGATGTCATCATTATCTGCGTGCCGACGCCCTTGACCAAGCATCGTGATCCGGATCTGTCTTTCGTGACGAGGACGTGCGAGCGCATTGCCGAGACATTGCGGCCCGGTCAGTTGGTGGTGCTTGAATCGACCACCTATCCCGGCACCACGGACGAGGTCGTTCGGCCGATCCTCGAAAAGACCGGCCTGAGATCGGCGCGGGATTTCTTCCTCGGTTTTTCGCCCGAGCGCGAGGAACCCGGCAACCGCGATTTCCATACGTCGAGCATCCCGAAGGTGGTGGCCGGCGACGGCGCTGCCGCGGCAGAGCTTGTCGAAGCTTTTTACGGCGCGGTGGTGGAGACCGTGGTGCCCGTGTCGTCGCCGGCGACGGCCGAGGCGGTCAAGCTGACGGAGAATATCTTTCGCGCCGTCAATATCGCCCTCGTCAACGAATTGAAGCTTGTCTACGAGGCGATGGGCATCGATATCTGGGAGGTGATCGAGGCGGCGAAGACCAAGCCCTTCGGCTATATGCCCTTCTATCCGGGTCCGGGTCTCGGCGGCCACTGCATTCCGATCGATCCCTTCTACCTCACCTGGAAATCACGCGAATATGAATTGCCGACGCGCTTCATCGAACTTGCCGGTGAGATCAATTCCGCCATGCCGCGCCATGTCGTCGGGCGTCTCGCAGAAGCGCTCGACATGCGCCTCGGCAAGGCACTCAGCCGGTCGAAAATCCTGGTGATCGGCCTTGCCTACAAAAAGAACGTGCCGGATATACGCGAAAGCCCGTCGCTGAAACTGATCGAGCTGATCGAGGAGCGCGGAGGGCAGGCGGCTTTCCACGACCCGCATGTCAGCGAAATCCCCTCCACCCGCGAATATATGTCGCTCAAGGGACGCCGATCCGTGCCGCTTTCCGAGGAGACGATCAAGGGCTTCGACGCAGTGCTGGTCTCGACCGATCACGATGCGGTGGATTATGCAGCCCTTGCCCGCTGGTCACCGCTGATCGTCGATACCCGCAATGCGCTTGCCCGGAAGGGCATCGAAAGCGACGCGATCGTCAAGGCGTAAAGCCAGAGGGCGTGGCGGAGGAGCCGAGCAGCTGCTTCTTCAGCCGGCTGGCGGCAACCGCGTAACCGCCGGCGGCGCCGTCGATGAAATGCATATGGTCATGGCTGAGCGGCGTCGGCACGATGCAGGTCATCAGCGCGGAATCCTGCCGGTGCAGGCCGAACCGGCAGATGCCGGCGGCGGCCGCCCTTTCCAGCCGAGTTTCGATCTGGCGCAGCCGCTCCGGGTCGATATCGATGGTCATCTTCAAACCATCGTCGAACTTGCGAAAATCGGTGTTGCGGGCGACGTCGCGGCGATATTCCTTCGGGTCGAAACGGCCAAGCGTCATTCCGAGCCGGGTAAGGCCGACCGTCAGGAGATATTGCAGGAGGATGACAAGCCGCTTCCTGAAGCGCGTGCCCTTCTGCACCGTCTTCGTTTCGGCCGATACGCCGGCCGCCGACAGGCCGAACTGCGGTCCCTCCGCAGCGACCGGGTGGCCGCCGCGCTCCTCGCCGGCTGAAAGCGCGACGATATCGGCAATCAATGCCTGGAACGCGTCGCCGCTTTGCGGGCCGGCCGGCACGGCGATGATGGAGACGATATCGCCATGCCGCGACCGGATCGGGTTCCAGCGGCAGGAAAGGCCGGAAAGATCGGGCACGGCCCCCGGTGGTGCCGGTTCGACGGCAAACAGGCCCTCCTTCATGCGGGCTTCCGCCCAGCTCGATCCGCCGCCGGCAAACATCGCATAGGAGACATGCGGCGTGACCTGGAAGCGCGCTACACGAACCTCCAGCCCGGCGGCAAGGACATCGGCGACCGGGACGAGGGCCGCGCGCAAGGTCAGCTGCAATTCCTCCGCCACCCAGTTCTGTACGGCGGCGAGCGCCTGCCGGGCCTTTTCCGCCGCCGACGGCGGCACCGCAACCAGGGCGCCGTCTCCGCCGAAGACGAAGGGAAGATCGTGCTTGCCGAGCGCGTTCAGGATCGCCGAGATGACACTGGCACCGGCCATGTTGACGGCCTTGTAGCGGCCGTCCTCGATCGCGCCGGTGGAATCGACGATATCGGCGGTCGCTAACGCCCAATCGGCCGGCAGCGCCCGATAATTTCCGCTATCGGCCACCCCCTCGAACTCCGTGAAGACGGGTAGGGTGTTGAAGAATGTTTCGCTGGAATGCTGGTCCATGCGCGAAGGCTAGCATAATCGCCTGCGCCGGTCATGCCGATTGCGTGTGGTGCGCCGCGCCGTCTGGTCGAATTATCCTGTTATTTGATCCGGTTGCGGTCGACCGGGAGCGGAAAGCCATGATAAGCGGGGAGTGCCTTTTTCTGGAACGGATGGAAAGCGATCCCATGAGCCGCCTCGACAGCTTCATCGCCCGCATGCAGGCGCAACGCAATCTTCTCAATCACATCGAAGAGACGGCAATGGTCGCGCCGGGCGGCGTCATCCTGGAAATCGGGCTGGGCAACGGGCGGACCTATGATCATCTGCGCGAACGGTTTCCCGAAAACCGCATCATCGTCTTCGATCGGGCTGTCGGCTCGCATCCGGCCTCGACGCCGGCGGAGGACGATCTCGTTCTCGGCGATATAAAGGAGACGATCCGCCAGTTCGCCGGCACCGGTGTTGCCTTTGCGCATGCCGATATCGGTACCGCCTATGCGGAGAAGGATGCGAAAACCCTGACCTGGCTGCCACAGTCGGTCGCGGCGGCGCTTGCCTCCGGTGGCATTGCCGCAAGCGGTCTGCCGCTCGAGGACCCGCAGCTCGAACCGCTGCCGCTGCCGCAGGGGATCGAGCCGGGGCGCTATTATTTCTACCGCAAGCGCTAACCGACGTCGGTCGTTACGGCAGAAGCAGGACGTCGAACTGATCGATTTCGATCGGCAGGGCGGCGACCTTCATGTCGATTTGCCGATCTTCGAGAAAGACGATGCAGTTTTCGTAAAAGCCTGCGAGATGATCGACAAAGGCTCTTGATCCTTCAGGTCCGTAAAAGATCGGGGAAAATTCGAGGTAGAAGGGCACTCGCTGTTCGAGAAGCGGGGTCATCGAGCGGACGGCGACCGGCTCGTAGCCCTCGATATCCATCCAGACCAGTCCGATGTCATCGGGAGCGATCCCGGCTTCGGCAAGCAGGACGGTGACCGGCAGGACAGGAACCTTGATCTCTATATCCCGCTCGCTCTGGCGGATCGCGCTGCTCTTGCCGTGATTGTCCCGGTGCATGAAGAAGTCGAGCTTTCCGGAGGTCTCGCCGGCGGCGCTGTTGACCGTCGTTATGTGGTCGGTAAGGTTGTTCTGGTCGATATTGGTGCGCAGCAGACGGAAATTGCGCGGATCCGGCTCCACCGTGACGATATGGCGGAAGGCTTGGGCCAGCGCGAAATAGAGCGTCTGGGTGCCAATATTGCCGCCGAGTTCGAGCAGCACCTTGTCCGGGCCCAGCAATGCCCTCTGGCGCAGGACCGCAAGCAGGCGGTTGACATGATCGCGCTCGAAATGGCCTTTCCGGTAGATCTTGCGGCCAATGTAATCATGCGGCGAAAAGGTCAGGACGTGATCGCCGCAATCGGCGGTCATCGACAGGATTTTCGGGCTGACGGCATTGATCAGCATCTCGCGGCCGGAACGCGTGCCAAGGACCCGTCTTGCCAGATGATTGCGCCATTTGCGCAACCGGCGCTTCCAGGATTTCATTGCCGCTTGCCTTTCATTGCCGCCGTCTCCTTCTTCAATACGAGATCGATCTGGAAATGAAGAGCCTTTCTGCTTTCAGCGCGGTTTTGCCGTGGTGCCGCGACGCACCAGCGGGCCATCCACCTTGATCGTCATCGGCCTCGGCTGCTTGCCGTGGATGGCCATGTCGATGAGGATTTCGGCCGCCTTCTGGCCCATTTCGTAATTGGGCAGGACAAGGGTGGAGAGGGGCGGGTGGGTGTAGCGCGCCAGTTCCTGGTCGTCGTAGCCCATGACGGAGAGGTCTTCGGGGACACGCAGGCCTTTTTCGGCAGCGGCCTCCATGACACCGATCGCCATCAGGTCGTTGCCGCAGAGGATCGCCGATGGCGGGTTATCGAGCGACAGGAGATCGAGCCCTGCCTCGTAGCCGCGCAGGGGCAACCAGTCGCCGTCGCGCACCAGGCTCTCGTCAAAAGCGATATCGGCGGTGGCGAGCGCCTGCTTGTAGCCTTTCAGGCGATCGATCGCCGCGTCCATCCACGGCTCGCCATTGATGAAGCCGATGCGCTTGTGGCCGAGCCCGGTCAGATGCGCGGTCGCGGTGAAGCCGCCCGCCACTTCGCCCGGCACGATGGCCATGTGCTGGCGGGGCTCAGAGTAGCAATTGAGGAGAACGGTCGGGATGTTCTTCAACTGCGGCGGGACAGTGACCTTGCGGGTGAAGATGGTGGCGTAGACGACGCCGGCAATAGAGCGGTCGCGCAGGATGGAGCGCAGAACCGCATCCTGCAGGTCGGGATTGGAGCGGGTGGCGTGGGCGGAGACCAGCAGTCCCTGTTCGAAGGCATAGTCGCGGATGCCGTCGAGACTGACCACCGGATGGGGGCTGGTGGAAATCTCATCGACAATGAAGGCGATCGTGTCCTTTTCGACCTCCGGAACGGCGCCGACGGCATTGCGAATGGTTGGTAATCGATAGCCGATTTTATGAGCAGCCTCGCGAACCCGCATCTGCGTCTCTTGCGAAATCCGGGCTCCGGACATTTCGTTGAGCACCAGAGAAACGCTGGACTGGGACACACCGGCAATCCGGGCAACGTCCGTCATCGTCGGCCGACCACTATCGTCGTCATTGCGCCTGGTGCTGCTGCGCCCGTTTCCCCTGGCCATGTCCGTTCCTGCTTCCATTCCGGTTCTGCTGCGCTGCAGAACGACTTTTTGCGAGTGCTAATAATTTAGCGCTTGACTGATAATATTATTAGCGCAAGATTTGCGTATGTGAAGCAGAAAAATGCTCACGGTCCGGTAGTGGAGTACCGGTAAATTTCGGAGGAGAAAATACCGATGTCTATGATTTCACGTCGCACCTTCATGCTTGCCGCTTCGGCCATGGGCGCAGTCGCGCTTTCCGGCTCTCTCGCCTACGCGGAATTGCCCGTCCTTGCCAAGAAAGACACCTACAAGGTCGGCTTCGCGCAGACCGAATCCAACAATCCCTGGCGCATTGCCCAGACCGACAGCATGAAGGCGGAAGCCGAAAAGCTCGGCTACCAGCTGGTTTATACGGATGCCGCCGGCTCCGCCGCAAAGCAGGTGGCCGACGTGAACTCGATGATTGCCCAGGGCGTCGACGTCATCTTCCTGGCGCCGCGCGAGGAAAAGCCGCTGATCCCGGCCGTCATGGCCGCCAAGAAGGCCGGGATTCCGGTCATCCTGCTCGACCGTAATGTCGACCAGGCACTTGCCAAGGCCGGCGAAGACTATGTGACCTTCATCGGCTCGGATTTCGTCGAGGAAGGCAAGCGCATCGCCGAATGGCTGGCCAAGAACGCCAACGGCAAGTCGAAGATCATCGAACTGGAAGGCACGACCGGCTCCTCGCCGGCCAATGACCGCAAGAAGGGCTTCGACGAAGCGATCACCGCAGCCGGCGGCTTCGAGATCGTCGCGTCGCAGACCGGCGATTTCGCCCGCGACAAGGGCCGCCAGGTTGCCGAGGCGCTGCTGCAGGCGCATCCGGACGCCGATGTGATCTATGCCCATAACGATGAAATGGCGATCGGCGCCATCGCCGCCATCGAGGCGGCCGGCAAGGTTCCGGGCAAGGATATCCTGGTGCTTTCGATCGACGGCGGCAAGGAAGCCGTGCAGGCGGTCGTCGATGGCAAGATCAACGCCGTCGTCGAGTGCAATCCGCGCTTCGGTCCGAAGGCCTTCGAAACCATGGCGCGTTATGCCGCTGGCGAGAAGATCGAGCCCTGGGTCATCAATACCGACAAGTTCTACGATGCATCCAACGCAACGGCGGAATTGTCCAGCGCCTACTGATTTCCGCTTGCATAATTCCCCGGATCGGTAACGATCCGGCTGGGATTATCGCTCTCCGGGGTGCCGGAGCAGCCATGTGCCGGCCCGATCGGGCACGGTGCTGCCGGGTGATCACCCCGGCCGGTGCGGCAATGCCGTTCCGGCCGGATTTTCATGTCTGCTTTCAAGGGGATGGATGGATCATGCTGCTGTCCATGCAGGATATCTCCAAGGCCTTTTCCGGTGTCGCCGCCCTGCGGTCGGCTTCGCTTTCGATCGCCGAGGGCGAGGTCATGGCGCTGGTCGGCCAGAACGGTGCCGGAAAATCGACACTGATCAAGATCCTGACGGGCGCTTATCAGCGCGATACGGGTCTGATACGTTTGGAAGGCGAGGATGTCGTTTTTGCAACGCCGGGCCAGAGCCAGGCCCGTGGCATTGCGACGATCTACCAGGAAATCAATCTCGCGCCGCAGCGTTCGGTGGCCGAGAATATCTATCTTTCCCGCGAACCGAAGACGCGGTTCGGTTTGCTTGATCGGCGCGCCATGCGCGACGGGGCCGCCGCCGTTCTCAAGACCTTCAATCTCGATATCGATGTCGACCTGCCGGTGGCGCATTTCAGTGCCGCCACCCGCCAGATGATCGCGATTGCGCGGGCGGTGACCCAGAAGGCGCGGCTGGTGATCATGGACGAGCCGACCTCCTCGCTCGACGAGCGCGAGGTGGCGATCCTGTTTCAGACGATCCGTACGCTCAAGAAGAACGGCGTCGCGGTGCTGTTCATCGGCCACCGGCTGGATGAGCTTTACGAAATCTGCGACCGCGTTACCATCATGCGCGACGGCCAGACGGTGGCCGAAAGCGCCATGGCCGACATGCCGAAGATGGAACTTGTTCGTCATATGTTGGGCAAGGAACTGGCCGCCTTCGAGGCGATTGCGCGCGACGGCGGGAGTGAGGCCAAGCCTGTTCGTCTCCTTGCCGATGGCGTCGGCTCCGGCGTCCGGGTTCGCGATGTCAGCCTGACGGTGCGCGAGGGTGAGATTTCCGGTCTCGCCGGCCTGCTCGGTTCCGGGCGCACCGAGACGGCGCGGATCCTCTTCGGCGTCGATCGCCTGCAAAGCGGTGCGATCCGGGTCGATGGGAGGGAACGCGACTATAACGAGCCCGCCGACGCGATCGCCGATGGTATCGGGCTGGTCTCGGAAGACCGCAAGATCGACGGCATCATCCCGGACATGAGCATCCGCGAGAACATGACGCTGGCGCTTCTGCCGAAGCTGAAGAAGGCAGGCATCGTCGACCGCGCCCGCCAGCAGGAGATCGTCACGCATTACATCAAGGCGCTTGGTGTCAAATGTGCTTCGCCGGACCAGCCGATCAAGGAGCTTTCCGGCGGCAACCAGCAGAAGGTGCTGCTCGCTCGCTGGCTCTGCACCGATCCGCGCATCCTGATCATCGACGAACCGACCCGCGGCATCGATATCGGCGCCAAGGCGGAAATCCTGAAACTTCTGCGCCGGCTTGCCGATGAGGGCCTGAGCGTCTTGATGATATCCTCCGAACTGGAAGAGCTTCTGGCGGCGGCGGATCATGTCACCGTGTTGAGCGACGGCCGGTCGGTGGCCGCACTCAAGCGGAACGAACTCAGCGAGACGGCGCTTCTTGCCGCCATGGCCCATCAGGTGAACTGACATGACGACGATCGATACATCCGCCGCCCCTGAACGCGCCGCCCGGCCGAATGTCGTCCGGTTTCTCAGCCGCTACGGCACATTCGCCGCCTTTGTCGCCCTGCTTCTGTTCAATATCGCCGTCACGCCGAATTTTCTTTCGTGGCAGACGCTGAACGTCAACCTGACGCAGGTGGCGACCATCGTCATCGTCGCGGTCGGCATGACGCTGGTGATCGCCACCGGTGGCATCGACCTTTCCGTGGGCTCGCTGATGGCGATTGCAGGTGCCGCGGCGCCGATGATCTTCATGGGCAAGCTGTTGCCGATCGACAATATGGGCGTTCTGATCATCCTCTCCTTCATCTTGCCGGTGCTGCTTGCCATGGCGTTCGGATGGTTCAACGGGTTCCTGGTGGCCCGCCTGTCGATCCAGCCGATCGTCGCCACGCTGGTTCTGTTCATTGCCGGGCGCGGCCTTGCCCAGGTGGCGACCAACGGCAATCTTCAGGTCTTCAAGAATCCGGATTTCCAGTTCATCGCAATGGGCCGCATCGCCGGCATTCCGGCCCAGGTGATCATCATGATCGTCGTGGTGGCGCTCGCCTATTGTCTGGTGCGCTATAGCGTCATCGGCCGGCAGATCATCGCCGTCGGCGGCAACGAGAAGGCGGCGCGGCTGACCGGCGTTCCGGTGCGGCGGGTGAAGACCTTTGTCTATGTCGTCAGCGGCGCGCTTGCCGGTGTCGCCGGGCTGATCGTCGTTGCCCGCAATTCGGCCAGCGATGCCAATCTGGTCGGGCTCGGCATGGAGCTGGACGCCATTGCCGCTGTTGCGGTCGGCGGCTCGCTGCTCACCGGCGGGCGGGCCAATATCATCGGCACGGTGCTTGGTGCCTTCGTCATCCAGCTGGTGCGCTATACGCTGCTTGCCAATGGCGTGCCGGATGCGGCCGCGCTGATCGTCAAGGCGGGGCTGATCATCGTCGCCGTCTTCATCCAGCAACGCGCCGATAAAGTGTAACGGACAGGACATCATGCTGAAAACCCTCTCCCGGCTCTTCATCCCCAAATCCTCCGGCGACTATGCCCGTCTCGGCGTGCTTCTGGCGCTTGCCGGCCTGATCCTCTTCGGGGCGCTGCGCTATGACAATTTCCTGTCGCAATTCAATATATTGAGCTTCCTGCGCTACAATTCCATGTTCGCGCTGATCGCGCTCGGCATGGCCTTCGTGATCATCACCGGCGGCATCGACCTTTCCGTTGGGGCGGTGGCTGCCATGTCAAGCGTGGTTGCCGCCTATCTCTCGCCTTATGGCTGGCTGCCGGGCCTTGCTGGAGGCATGGCGGCGGGTTTGGTTGCCGGCGCCATCAATGGCGTCATCGTCACGCGGTTGCGGATTCAGCCGTTCATCGCGACGCTCGCCATGATGCTGGCGGCCTACGGCACGGCGCTGCTTTTGGCCAACAACCAGTCAGTCTCGGTTTCCTACGACACCGGCTTCACCACGATCGGGCAGGATGATTTCCTCGGCTTCCCGATTCCTGCCTGGATTGCGGCCTTCGTCTACGTGCTGGGCTGGGTGTTTCTCGAGCGTCTTCCGACCGGCCGGCATGTGCTGGCCATCGGCGACGGCGAGGCGACGGCCAATCTCATGGGACTGAAGGTCGAGCGCACCCTGTTTGCCGTCTATGCGCTATCGGGCCTGCTTGCCGGGCTTGCGGGCGTCATCCTTGCCTCGCAGTTTGGTGCCGGGCAGCCGACCGAGGGCGTGGGCTGGGAACTCTTCGCCATTGCCTCGGTCGTGGTCGGCGGCACGCTTCTGACCGGCGGCTCCGGCTCGGTCGGGGCGACGCTGGCCGGCGCTCTCTTGCTCGCCATGGTCTTCAACATCCTCAACTTCGAGAATGGCCTCGGCTGGATTTCCCTGTCCGCCTATTGGCAGTCGGTGATCCGCGGCGCCTTTCTCCTGATCGTCGTCGTGCTGCAGGCCCGGCTGATGAAGAAGACCGAGGCGCCGTGAAACGCCGGCTCAGCAGCCCTGCGTGATGAGGAAGGCCTTCATCCGCTCGGTTGCAAGCTCCGGCCTGTCGAGCACATTGGCCTTGTCGGCGAGACGGAAGATATCGGCATAATGCAGGAGGCCGCGCGCCGACTGCATCCCGGCCGGCATGGTGAAGTGCTTCTGGTGGCCATTGAGCCAGGCGAGGAAGACGATGCCGGCCTTGTAATATTGTGTCGGCGCCTCGAAGATCTTTCGCGAGAGCGGCACGGTCGGCTCGATCACCGCGCGGAAGGCGGAAACATCTCCCGTCGCCAGCGATGCCAGCGCCTTAGAGGCTGAGGGGGCGACGGCGTCAAAAATGCCGAGCAGGGCATGACTGTATTTCATGCCGTCGCCTTCGATCAGGTCGGCATAATTGAAATCGTCTCCGGTGAAGCAGAGCACGCCTTCGGGGAGCCGGTTTCGCAGCGCCACTTCGCAGGCATTGTCGAGCAGCGAGATCTTGATGCCCTCGACCTTTTCCCGGTTGTCGCCGATGATCGACAGAACGGTTTCCAGTGCTCCCTCGAAGCTTTCGGAGCCCCAATAGCCCTTCAATTGCGGGTCGAACATGTCGCCCAGCCAGTGCAGCACCACCTTGTCGCTGGTTTGCGACAGGATGCGACCATAGACCTTGCGGTAATCGTCGGGCGATGCGGCGATGCGGGCAAGCGCACGGCTTGCCATCAGGATCGCCCGGCCGCCCTGTTTCTCGACATAGCCGACCTGGTCCTCATAGGCGCGGATGACATCATCAAGCGACCGCGCCTCCGTCGGGGCGAGATGGTCGGTGCCGGCGCCGCAGGCGAGATCGGCGCCCGGAACGCTTCGCGCCTCGGCCAGCGACCGGCGGATCAGGTCCTGCGCGCCGGCCCAATCGAGGCCCATGCCGCGTTGTGCGGTGTCCATCGCCTCGGCGATCTTGAAGCCAAGGCTCCAGAGATGGTGACGAAAAGCCATTGTGGCATCCCAGTCGATCGCCGGACGGCCCCAGGGATCGATTTCACGCAACGGGTCGGAGACGACATGAGCGGCCGCATAGGCGATCCGGTTGAAGGCCGGCGCGGAAGCGGGGCGCTCAAGGGGCGTACCCGAGAGTGCATAGACTTTTAGGCCGCCGTCGGCGTGTGGCAGGGAAAGGCTGATCGACATGGATTCCTCCCGAAGGTTTGTATGGCCATTAATTTAGACCGTTCCAAATTTCAAGTTTATTTTTTTCGAGCGTGGCTGGCAGTGCGTCATTTAATCCGTGATTTGCGATAATTCTGGAAGCCTTGAAGCGCTTTCTCAGCTGTCGCATGCCATCCTGAGTCGTGAATTCGTGGCGTTATGATCAATTTTTCTTGGTTTCGCGGAATCAGTAATCCGACTGCCCGCTTTCAACATGAGTGGCCAAAAATTTCCCAAATGGACTTGACAGATTTGGAACGTTCCAATTAACTAAGTATGCAAGCGGGCGGTATCGACCCGCCGGGGAGGATGTCTTGGGCAAGGAACGGGTAACGGTCATCGATATTGCGCGCGCCGCCGGCGTGTCGAAGTCGACCGTGTCGCTCGTCCTGCAGGCGAGCCCGCTCGTCAACGAGGTGACTCGGGCCAAGGTCAATGCGGTCATCCGCGAGCTTGGCTATGTCTATAATCGCGGCGCGGCCAATCTGCGCCAGTCCAATGCCAAGTCGAAGATCGTCGGCATCGTCGTCAACGATCTGACCAACAGCTTCTTTGCCGAACTTGCGGTGGGTGTCGACATGGTGGTGCAGTCGGCCGGCTATGTGCAGTTTCTTGCCAATACCGCCGAAAATCCCGATCGCCAGCGCGAGGTCATCGCCTCGATGCGCGAACATGGCATCGCCGGACTGATCCTGTCGCCGGCGCGCGGCACGGAAGCGGCCGACCTCAAGCCTCTGATGGCCAGTGGCATTCCGGTCGTCAATGTTGTGCGCCAGATCGCCGGCGCCAAGGTTTCGTCGCTGATCTCCGATAACCGGGCCGGCATACGCGATGCGGTCCGGCATCTGGCCGGGCTCGGCCATCACCGTATCGCCTTTCTCGGCGGCTTTCCCGATACGGCGGTCTTTGCCGAGCGGCTGGAAGGTTATCGTGAAGCGCTGGCGGACATGGATCTGGCGGCAAGGAATGAACTGGTCATCGGCTCGGCGCCCTCGCGCGCCGGTGGCGTTGCAGCCATCGAGCGCGCGCTTGCCTTGTCGGAACGGCCGACGGCGGCGGTCTGCTTCAATGATGCGGTCGCCTTCGGCGTCTGCGACGGATTGCGGGCGCACCGGCTCGATCCCGGCGAGGACTTTGCCGTTATCGGCTTCGACGACGTGATCGAGGCGCAGACCGCCGTGCCGGCCCTGACGACCGTTTCCGTCGATCCGCAGGGCATGGGCCGCCGGGCGGCGCAGCTGCTTTTGAAACAGATCAATGCCGGACGGGCGGACGCCGAGGCGATCGTCGGGTCCGTGCGGCTCGTCGTGCGCCAAAGCTGCGGCGCTGCGAGCGACAAGAGAGAAAGGCTGGCTTTGCTATGACGCGTTGGGGTTTGATCGGGGCAAGTACGATTGCCCATGAATGGGTGATCGATGCGATCCGGGCGGTGGGCGGCGAGATCGTCTCCGTCATGAGCACCAGTGCCGAACGCGGCGCATCCTACGCCCGCGATCACGGCATTGCGAAATCCGTTGCCACCGTGGCCGATCTCCTCGGTGATCCGGACGTGCAGGCGGTCTATGTTTCCACCACCAATGAACTGCACTGTGACCAGGTGATCGCCGCCGCCAGGGCGGGAAAGCATATTCTCTGCGAAAAGCCGCTGGCGACCTCGCTTGAGGATGCGCGCGCCATGGTCGAGGCGGCGAAAGATGCGGGCGTCGTCATGGCGACCAATCATCATCTGCGGGGCGCTGCCACCCACCGGGCGATGCGCGACGCAATCGCCGCAGGCAGGATCGGCAAGCCGCTGGCCGCCCGGGTCTGCCATGCCGGCTATTTACCGCAGCATCTGCAGGGTTGGCGTCTCGAAAGACCCGAGGCCGGCGGCGGCGTCATTCTCGATATCACCGTGCACGATACCGATACGCTGCGCTTCATTCTCGGCGACGATCCGGCCGAAGCGATTGCCTTCGGCCAATATGGCGGCATGGCGAAGGCCGGGCTCGAGGATGCGGCGATGGGCGTGCTCCGCTTCAAGTCGGGCCTGATTGCCCAGTTCCACGATGGGTTCACGACGAAATATGCGGTGACCGGCCTTGAGGTGCACGGATCCGAGGGCTCGCTGATCGGCCGCGACTGCATGATCCAGAAGCCGGGCGGGACGGTGACGCTGCGTAATGCCGATGGCGAGACCGAACTGCCGCTCGAACACCGCAATCTCTATGAAAACACGCTTTTAGCCTTCGATGAGGCGATTGCCGGCAAGGGAGCGCCGCTTTGCAGCGGGGAAGACGGCATCTGGTCGCTGGCAACGGGGCTTGCGGTGGTGAAGGCCGCGCAGGCGGGCACGACTGTTGCGATTGAAACAGGACTTTGAGACGAGACCGATGAGCAAGCATATTACCCCAGCCGAAGCCGCCAGCCTCATTCCCGACGGTGCCATTGTGTCGGTGTCGTCGTCGAGCGGGCTCGGCTGCCCGGACCTGATGCTGAAAGCCATCGGCGAGCGTTTCGAGGCGACCGGCCATCCGCGCGACCTGACGACGCTGCATCCGATTGCCGCCGGCGACATGAGCGGCATCAAGGGCATTGATCATATTGCGAAAAGCGGCCTGCTCAAGACGATTATTGCCGGCTCCTATCCGTCCGGCCCCTCGACATCGGAGCCGCCGTTGATCTGGCAGATGATCGGCAATGACGAGATCGCAGCCTATAATATCCCGTCCGGCGTGATGTTCGACATGCACCGCGAAGCCGCCGCCAAGCGGCCGGGCGTGCTTACCAAGATCGGTCTCGATACCTTCGTCGATCCGTCGCGCCAGGGCTGCGCGATGAATGCGTCGGCGGCGGCCCAGCCGGTCGTGAAGAAGATCGCGTTCGAGGGCGAGGACTGGCTCTATTTCAAGGCGATCGCGCCGCAGGTGACGATCATCCGTGCCACGACGGCCGATGAGCGCGGCAATCTCACCTATGAGCATGAAGGCGCCACTCTCGGCGGCCTCGACCAGGCGCTCGCCGCCCGCAACAATGGCGGCATCGTCATCGCGCAGGTGAAGCGCATCACCAAATCCGGATCCCTGAAGCCCCATGACGTGCGGGTGCCGGGCATGCTGGTGGACTACATCGTCGTCGATCCCGACCAGAAGCAGACGACCCTGACGGAATACGATCCGGCGATCTCCGGCGAAATCTTCAGGCCGATCGAGAGTTTTCGCGTGCCTGAGTTCAATATCCAGAAGGTCATCGCGCGCCGCGTCGCGCAGGAATTGGAAGGCGGCGCCTGCGTCAATCTCGGTTTTGGCATTTCCGCCAATGTGCCGCGTATCCTGCTTGAGGAAGGCTTGCATGGCGCAGTCACCTGGGTGATCGAGCAGGGTGCCGTCGGCGGCGTGCCGCTGCTCGATTTCGCTTTCGGTTGCGCCTCCAATGCCGATGCCTTCATGCCGTCTCCCTATCAATTCACCTATTTCCAGGGCGGCGGCTTCGATGCCTCGCTGCTCTCCTTCCTCGAAATCGGCAGGGATGGCTCGGTCAATGTCTCGAAGCTCTCCTTCCGGCCGCATGTGACGGCGGGGGCGGGCGGTTTCGTCGATATCACCGCGCGGGCAAGGAAGATCGTCTTTTCCGGCATGTTCAATGCTGGGGCGAAGCTTTCGATGGCGGACGGCAAGCTGGTGATCGACAAGGAAGGCAAGCTGAAGAAGCTGGTCAACGAGGTCGAGCACGTCACCTTCTCCGGCCGGCGCGCCGTCGAACAGGGGCAGGACATCACCTATGTCACCGAGCGCTGCGTGATGAAGCTGACGCCGGAAGGCATCATGCTCACCGAGATCGCGCCCGGCGTCGATCTGCAAACGCATATTCTCGACCAGTCGGAATTCCCGCTGATCGTTTCCGCGAACCTCAAGGTCATGGATGCGGCCTTGTTCCACGAAGGGCCGATCGGCCTGACGCTACGCCAAAAGCCAGAGCGGACGCTGGAAGGAGCATCGCATGACTGACGCGCGGATCAGGATCGACATCGACGGGGCGATTGCCACTCTGACGGTTGCCCGGCCGGAAAAGCTGAACGCCTTCGACATCGACATGCTGAAGGCACTGTCTGTCGCTTGCGATACGGTCGAGGCGGATGCCGGGGTGCGGGTCGTCATCCTGACGGGGGAGGGCAAGGCCTTTTCCGCCGGGGGCGATATCAAGGCCTGGGGGGCGATGAACCCCAACGAATTCGGCCATCACTGGGTGCGCTTCGGTCACCGCGTATTCGAGCGTCTCGCGACGCTGCGCATGCCGGTGATCGCGGCAATGAACGGCCACGCGCTCGGCGGCGGCCTGGAACTGGCGGCGGCTGCCGATATCCGCGTCGCCGAATCCCAGATCCGGATCGGCCTGCCGGAAACGAGCCTCGGCATGGTGCCGGGCTGGTCGGGCACGCAGCGCCTGGTCAGGCGTTTTGGCGCGCAGGTGGTGCGGCGGATGGTGCTCGGCGGCGAAATGTTTTCGGCCGAGGAAGCCAGGGCGCTTGGGCTTGTCGATGCAGTGGTGGAAACCGGGACGGTGCTGTTTGCGGCGCGGGAACAGGCGGAGCGGATCGTCAGGCGCGGACCGGCGGCGCTGGAAATCTGCAAGCTGATGATCGCGTCGGCGAATGGCGAGGACAATGGCACCGCCGTCGAGGCGCTGGGCTCGATCCTTGCCGCCAAGACCGGCGACATGAAGGAGGGCGTTGCGGCTTTTACCGGCAAGCGTCCCGCGGAATTCAAGGGAGAATGGTAATGACGGTCCTCATGAAGCCCAAGGCGCTCACGGATGTTAAGAGGCGCGATTTCCGGATGCTGATCGATGGCAAATGGGTGGATGGTGCAGAAGGCCGGACGCTGGAGCGCGTGGCGCCCGGGCATGGCGTCACCGTCAGCCGTTATCCGGCCGCAGGCAAGGTGGATGCGGAACGGGCGATCGCCGCTGCGCGCAAGGCTTTCGATGATGGCCCGTGGCCGCGCATGACCGCATCGGAGCGCTCGCTGGTGCTCTTGAGGGCGGCCGATATGATTGCGGCGCGGGCGGACGAACTCGCCTATCTCGACTGCGTCGAAAGCGGCAAGCCGATCAGCCAGGCGAAGGGCGAACTGGGTGGTGCCGCCGATATCTGGCGCTATGCCGCCGCCCTTGCGCGTGACCTGCATGGCGAGAGCTACAATACGCTCGGTGACGGCACGCTCGGCGTCGTGCTGCGTGAGGCGATCGGCGTCGTGTCGATCATCACGCCCTGGAACTTTCCGTTCCTGATCGTCAGCCAGAAACTGCCGTTTGCGCTGGCCGCGGGTTGTACTGCGGTGGTCAAGCCATCGGAGCTGACCTCGGGCTCGACGCTCGTTCTCGGCGAAATCCTCGAAGCGGCCGGCGTTCCGGCCGGCGTCGTCAACATCATCACCGGCACCGGCCCGGATGTCGGCGCGGTCATGACCACGCATCCGGACGTCGACATGGTCTCGTTCACGGGCTCCACCGGCGTCGGCAAGCTGACGATGAGCAATGCGGCGCAGACCCTGAAGAAGGTATCGCTGGAGCTTGGCGGCAAGAACCCGCAGATCGTCTTTCCGGATGCCAATCTCGACGATTTCATCGATGCCGCCGTCTTCGGCGCCTATTTCAATGCCGGCGAATGCTGCAATGCCGGCTCGCGACTGATCGTCCACAAGGAGATTGCGCAGGATGTGATCGCGCGTGTCGCGGCGATGTCGGCCAAGGTCAAGGTCGGCGATCCCCTCGATCCGGAAACGCAGGTCGGCGCGATCATCACGCCGCAGCATCTGGAAAAGATCATGGGCTACGTCTCGGCCGCAGCTGACAAGGGCGCCACCGTGTCGCATGGCGGCGGGGCACTCGATTTCGGCGCCGGCCAGTTCATGTCGCCGACCATCCTTTCCGCCGTGACGCCGGACATGGCGGTGGCGCGCGAGGAAGTTTTCGGTCCGGTTCTTTCCGTCCTCACCTTCGAAACCACCGATGAGGCGATCCGGATTGCCAATTCCATCGACTACGGCCTTTCCGCCGGCGTCTGGAGCCGGGATTTCGATACCTGCCTGTCGGTCGGCCGCAAGGTGCGGGCGGGCACGATCTGGATGAATACTTTTATGGACGGCGCATCCGAACTGCCCTTCGGCGGCTATCGCCAGTCCGGTCTCGGCCGCGAACTCGGCCGCCATGCGGTGGAGGATTATACCGAGACCAAGACGCTCAACATGCACATCGGCGGCCGCACCGGCTGGTGGATGCCGCAGTCGTAAGAAATTCGGCGCGACGAAACGGGAAGAGAGGAGGGCGTGATGCAGGAATTGAATTGTACTGAGCGGAATGTTGCGTCTTGCTGTTTCATTTATCCGACTGAGATCGAGGAAGTTTACCCCCCTCTGTCACTTCGTGACATCTCTCCCTCAAGGGGGGAGATTGTTCTTTTTCCCTGGGGCCACAGTGGTTGCGGCTCATCTCCCCCCTTGAGGGGGAGATGTCCCGGAGGGACAGAGGGGGGTGAAGCCGCGAACACGGCAGCCGACGCCTCAAACCTCCGCAAACCCAATCTGCGGCTTCAGCAGGACCTGCAGGCCGGCCGCATCCTCGCCGGCGATCCGGGCGAGCAGGACGCGGCCCATCTGTTCGCCGGTGTCGGTCAGGTCCTCGTAGATGGTCTCGACCTTCGGCTGGATCTGGCTGAGCAGCTTGGAGGTCCGCTTGGCGACGATGTCGTATTCGATACCGAGCGTCAGGCCGTGGTCGCTCATGCCGGTGATCGTCGCCAGCGCCGAGACTTCGCCGCCGCAGGCAAAACCGTCGGGGGCGTCCGGCTTTCCGGCGCGCCTGCTCATATAGTCGCGAATCTGCTCGACGGGACAGTCGAGGTCGATCTCGTCGGGAATTTCGTAGGCGACGCCGGCTTCGCGCACGGCGGTCATGAAGCCGTGCAGCAGGTGCTGGGTAAACGTCATGCGCTTGGGCGGCAGGATGATCATCGGCTTGCGGCGGCCCCGGCTGATCAACCGCCTGGTCGCCTCATAGGCGAAGGCGAAATTGTCGTAATCGACATAGGGATGCGGGGTGGAGAATTCGGTTCGTCCATGAGTGACGAAGGGAAAGCCGTTTTCGAGAAGCAGGCGCACGCGCGGGTCGAAGGGTTCGGTGCGCGAAAAGATCAGCCCGTCGGCCATGCCGTTGCGGACGATATGCCGGACGGCATCGACATTGCTGTCGTTGATGAAATTGGGCGTGACGATCAAGTGATAGGGCGTGTCCTTCAGCGCCTTTGCCAGCCCATGCATCAGCGAGATGCCGTAGCCGAGGATTTCCTCGTGCGGGTCGAGAAGAACGCTGATGACATTGGTGCGGCCGGTCTTCAGGCGCTGGGCGGCGCGGTCTGGCAGGTAGCCGATCTCGGCCGCCACCTCATGGACGCGCCTGCGGGTCTCGACCGAAATCTGCGGCGCATTGCCAAGTGCGCGCGATACCGTGGTCACGGCAAAACCGGTGAGATCGGCGATCGTCCGCAGGGTCGGCTTGCCGCTTTTCGGCCGGGCTCTCGATGGCGCGGGTTCGGGCGTGTCGGCCAATGAGATACTCCGGTGGGGCGATGACAAGCCGCTTTTGTAACGCCAGACAGGGGCTTCTGCAACGGCTTTTATGCAAACGTTTTAAATCGTTGAATTTATGGAATGCGCACGGAAGGCAAACCATCAAAGATGTGGTTTTAATGCGAGGATTTCAGCGGGTTAAGGTTACCGCACGGCGATAGGCGCCGACGGTGCGGGGTGCTTGACTTGACGGGACTTATAACGTTTTAAATGAAGTAGCGGCAATGCCGCAGAGCAATTGCTGCCTGTGAAACGGGACGGCATCAATGGCGGGGAGGAGTTCCCGCATCACGACTTGCAAAATGGGAGGAATATAATGCGCAAGTTTTTCACGACGACGGCAGTAGCGGCCATCATGGTCGGCTGCATGGCAGGCGGCTCGGCCGCGAATGCGGCGGAGAGCGTCGAGGTTCTGCACTGGTGGACATCCGGCGGCGAAGCGGCGGCGCTCGACGTCCTGAAGAAGGACCTTGAGAGCAAGGATATTTCGTGGACCGACATGCCGGTTGCCGGCGGCGGCGGCACGGAAGCCATGACCGTCCTGCGCGCCCGCGTTACCGCCGGCAATGCCCCGACGGCCGTTCAGATGCTCGGTTTCGACATTCTCGATTGGGCCAAGGAAGGCGCACTCGGCAATCTCGACGAAATCGCTGCCAAGGAAGGCTGGGACAAGGTCATTCCGGCTGCCCTGCAGCAGTTCTCGAAATATGACGGCCACTGGATCGCGGCTCCGGTCAATGTTCACTCCACCAACTGGATGTGGATCAACAAGGCGGCGCTCGACAAGGCCGGCGGCAAGGAGCCGCAGAACTGGGACGAACTGGTCGCACTGCTCGACAATTTCAAGGAGCAGGGCATTACCCCGATCGCCCATGGCGGCCAGCCCTGGCAGGATGCGACGATCTTCGACGCCGTCGTGCTTTCGCTCGGCACCGATTTCTACAAGCAGGCCTTCATCGATCTCGATCCGGCAGCCCTTGGCGGCGATAAGATGAAGACCGCCTTCGACCGCATGACCAAGCTGCGTTCCTATGTGGACGACAACTTCTCCGGCCGTGACTGGAACCTGGCTTCCGCCATGGTCATCGAAGGCAAGGCCGGCGTCCAGTTCATGGGCGATTGGGCAAAGGGCGAGTTCGTCAAGGCCAAGAAGGTGCCCGGCACCGATTTCGTCTGCATGCGCTACCCGGAAACCCAGGGCTCCGTTACCTTCAACTCCGACCAGTTCGCGATGTTCAAGGTTTCCGAAGACAAGGTTCCGGCCCAGATGCAGATGGCGGCCGCGATCGAAAGCCCGACCTTCCAGTCGGCCTTCAACGTGGTCAAGGGTTCGGCACCGGCCCGCACGGACGTTTCCAACGAAGCGTTCGACGCCTGCGGCAAGAAGGCAATCGCCGACCTGGCCGAGGCCGACAAGAGCGGCAAGCTGTTCGGTTCCATGGCGCATGGCCATGCCAATCCGGCAGCCGTCAAGAACGCCATCTACGACGTCGTGACGCGCCAGTTCAACGGTGAACTGTCCGCCGAAGACGCCGTCAAGGAACTGCCGGCCGCTGTTGCAGCCGCACAGTAATCCGTCAATCACTGGCGCCAGCGTTTACCCCTCATCCGCCCTATCGGGCACCTTCTCCCCATTCATGGGGAGAAGGGATAAGCGGCAAGCTCCGTCGTCCCCTCTCCCCGCCAGCGGGGAGAGGGCTAGGGTGAGGGGCATTTGATTTCACTTAAATTTTACGGTGGTAGTCGCTATGGATAGCCGCAGCCGGCTGCAGGATATTGTGCCAAAACTGGTGCTTGCTCCCAGCTTCCTCATCGTCCTCGTCTTCGTCTATGGCTTCATTGCCTATACCGGCTTCCTGTCGATGACCGATAGCAAGATGCTGCCGTCCTACAATTTCGTGGGTTTGAGCAATTATTCCAAGCTCTGGGCGCTGCCGCACTGGTGGCGGGCGATCTCCAATCTGGCGATCTTTGCGACGCTCTATATCGGCATATGCTCGGTTCTGGGCCTCGGCCTTGCCATCCTGCTCGACCAGAAGATCCGTGCCGAGGGGCTGCTCCGGCCGATCTATCTCTATCCGATGGCGCTGTCCTTTATCGTTACCGGCACGGCCTGGAAATGGTTTCTCGATCCCGGCATCGGGCTCGAAAACACCATGCATCTCTGGGGCTGGGAAAGCTTTACCTTCGACTGGATCAAGGATCGCAACTACGCCATCTATTGCGTGGTGATCGCCGCTGTCTGGCAGTCCACCGGTTTCATCATGGCCATGTTCCTCGCCGGTCTTCGCGGCGTCGACAATGAGATCATCAAGGCGGCCCA
Source organism: Rhizobium sp. Root482 (assembly GCF_001426565.1). GTDB lineage: Bacteria > Pseudomonadota > Alphaproteobacteria > Rhizobiales > Rhizobiaceae > Pararhizobium. The sequence continues at coordinate 117,176 of NZ_LMFA01000020.1, forward strand.
GATCGACGGCGCTTCGTCGACGACGATCTACCGGCGGATCATCATTCCCCTGATGCGGCCTGTGTTTCTCTCCGCCTTCGTCGTGCTCGCCCATCTTGCCATCAAGGCCTACGATCTGGTCGTGGCGCTGACCGGCGGCGGGCCGGGGCAGGCGACCGAGCTTCCGGCAACCTTCATGTATTCCTACACTTTCACCCGCAACCAGATGGGCATCGGCGCCTCCTCGGCGATCATCATGCTGGCGATGATCTTCTCCATCATCATTCCCTATCTCTACTCCGAAATCAGAGGGGAGAAGCGCGCATGAGTGTGCAGAGCTCCGACAACGCAATCTCCTCGAACCGGCTGACGCGCGCGCTCATCTATGCCGTGCTCATCCTGTTTGCAGCCTATTCGCTGCTGCCGCTCTATGTGATGGTGGTCAATTCGTTCAAACCGCTGGATGAAATCCGCCTGGGCGGCATGCTCAACCTGCCGCAGACATGGACGATCGCGCCTTGGCTTTCCGCCTGGTCGACGGCGCAGATCGGCGTGCAGCCGACCGGCCTCAAGCCCTTCTTCATCAACTCGATCCTGATGGTCATTCCGGCCGTGGCGATCTCCACCATTCTCGGCGCGCTCAACGGCTATGTGCTGACGAAATGGCGGTTTCCGGGTTCCGGCATCTTCTTCGGCATGCTGCTTTTGTCCTGCTTCATTCCGTTCCAGATCGTGCTGATCCCGATGGCCCGCATTCTCGGCATGATCGGGCTGGCGGGTTCCGTGCCCGGGCTGATCTTCGTCCATGTCATCTACGGCCTCGGCTTCACCACGCTCTATTTCCGCAATTACTACGAGGCCTTCCCAACGGAATTGGTGCGGGCGGCGCAGATCGATGGGGCGAGCTTCTTCCAGATTTTCCGGCGCATCCTTCTGCCGTCGTCCGGGCCGATCATCGTCGTCTCCGTCATCTGGCAGTTCACCAATATCTGGAACGACTTCCTGTTCGGAGCTTCGTTCTCCGGCGCCAATTCGGTGCCGATGACGGTGGCGCTCAACAATCTCGTTTCCTCCTCCACGGGGGTCAAGGAATACAATGTCCATTTCGCAGGCGCGATCCTCGCCGCCCTGCCAACGCTCGTCGTCTATATCGTGTCCGGCCGCTATTTCGTGCGCGGCCTGATGTCCGGCGCCGTGAAGGGGTAAGTTCATGTCCTTTTTGAAAATCACCAATCTGCGCAAGTCCTACGGCTCGCTGGAAATCCTGAAAGACATCAACCTGGAAATCGACGAGGGCGGCTTCCTGGTTCTCGTCGGCCCGTCCGGCTGCGGAAAATCGACGCTGCTCAACACGATTGCCGGGCTGGAGCCGATTACCTCGGGTGAAATCTCCATCAACGGCAAGTCGGTGGCGGGGCTCCACCCGTCCAAGCGCGATATCGCCATGGTGTTCCAGTCCTATGCGCTCTATCCGAATATGACGGTGGCCGGCAACATCGCCTTCGGCATGGAAATCCGCGGCGTGCCGAAGGAGGAGCGCGAGAAGGCGATCCACCAGGTCGCCGACATGCTGCAGATCGGCCATCTCCTGGAGCGCAAGCCGAGCCAGCTTTCCGGCGGGCAGCGCCAGCGCGTCGCCATGGGCCGGGCGCTGGTGCGCAACCCGCAGGTCTTCCTGTTCGACGAGCCCTTGTCCAACCTCGATGCCAAACTGCGCGTCGACATGCGCACCGAGATCAAGCGCCTGCACCAGCGCATGAAGACGACGATCGTCTATGTCACCCATGACCAGATCGAGGCGATGACGCTGGCCACCAAGATCGCGGTCCTGAAGGACGGGATTTTGCAGCAGTTCGGAACGCCGTCCGAAATCTACAACAACCCGGCCAACCTGTTCGTCGCCGATTTCATGGGCTCGCCGGCCATGAACCTCCTGACCGCAACCGTCGAGGGCGGTGGCGGCGATCTCAGCGTTTCGCTGGAGCGCCCGGATGCCGAGCCGTTGCGCCTGCCGGTGCCGCAGGTAAGCGGCCTTGCCGCCCATGCGGGAAAGCAGATCGTCTTCGGTATCCGGCCGGAAGCGCTGACCGATCCCGATGGTGCCGATCGCAATGCCCGTTCGCTGGTGGAGGGCGATTGCCTGATCGAGGTGGTGGAGCCGGCCGGTTCCGACACATTCGCGGTCACCAAGCTTGGCGGCAAGGAAGTGGTGGCACGCCTGCGCGCCGATGCCCGCATCGCACCGGGCCACGTGACCCGGCTTGCCTTCAACCTGGACAAGGCGGTCTATTTCGACCCGCGAAGCCAGCAGCGGATCGGCTGATATCGTCATGAATGGTCAGCCCGATATAGTCATCATCGGCTCCGGCATCGGCGGCGCGACGATCGCGTCGGCGCTCGCCGGTTCCGGTGCCGACATCCTCATCCTGGAGGCCGGCGGTCATATCGAAGACCGGCCGGAAAACCGCGACCAGCGGGCAATCTTCCAGCGCGGCCATTTCCGCCCGAAGGAAAGCTGGTACGAGGCCGACGGCACCAGCTTCAATCCCGGCAATTATTACAATGTCGGCGGCAATTCGAAATTCTTCGGCGCGGTGATGGTGCGCTACCGCCGCGAGGATTTCGCCGAAATGGCACATCTGGAAGGCGTCTCGCCCGCCTGGCCCTTCGCCTATGAGGAACTGGAGCCCTGGTACGGCCGCGCCGAACAGCTCTACCAGGTGCGTGGCAGCCTTGGCGAGGATCCGACCGAGCCCGATCATTCGCAGCCCTATCCGTTCGCACCCGTGCCGGACGAGCCGCCGATCGCCCGCGTGCGCGAAAAGCTCAAGCGCAACGGCCTCAACCCCTATTCGCTGCCGCTCGGCGTCGATATCGACAAATGGCTCGGCAAGGCAAAGACGCCTTGGGACGCGCATCCCAATAGCTTCGACGGCAAGATGGACGCGGAGACGGCGGCGCTGGCGGTTGCCCTGCAGCATCCCAATGTGCGGCTGCAGACCGGATCGCGAGTGACGCGGCTCGAGACGGCGCCCGACGGCAAGCGCATTGAGACGGTGCACTATGTTCGCGACGGCGCCGAACAGTCGGTCACGCCGAAACTCGTCATCCTGTCGGCCGGCGCCGTCCAGTCGGCGGCGCTGCTGCTGCGCTCGGCCAATGCTGTTCACCCGAAAGGCCTTGCCAACAGCTCCGACCAGGTCGGCCGTAATTTCATGAACCACAATTCGAGCGCCGTGCTGGCGATTTCGCCGTGGTTCAGGAATGATTCGATCTATCAGAAGACCTTCGGCTTCAACGATTATTATCTGTCTGACGGGGAGGGCAGGCCGCCGCTCGGCAATGTGCAGCTTCTCGGGCGGATTTCCGGCCGTATCCTCAAGGCCAACCTGCCGAGACTGCCGGAATGGCTGCTCGATCGGGTCTCGGCGCATGCCATTGATTTCTACGCGATGAGCGAGGATATCCCGCATCCGGAAAGCCGGATCATGGTCGATGGCGAGCGCATCGTGCTGCAATGGGTGCGCACCAACTGGCCGGCGCATCTGATGCTGGTGAAGAAGTTGAAACAGGCGCTAAAGGCGGCGGGTTTCCCGATCGTCCTGTCGCGGCCCTTCGACAAGCGTACGCCGTCGCACCAGTGCGGCACGGTGCGGATGGGCGACGATCCGACACTCTCGCCGCTCGACGTCTATTGCCGCGCCTTTGATCATCAGAACCTGTTCGTCGTCGATGCGAGCTTCCTGCCGACCTCGGCCGCCGTCAATCCGGCGTTGACGGTGGCGGCGCAGGCGCTCAGGGTCGCCGATCACATCACATCGAAGGATTTGGCGGCATGACGGATGAAAAACGTCCCCTCGCCATCGTCACCGGCGGCCGCCGCGGCATCGGCCTCGGTATTGCCAAGGCGCTGGCGAAAGGCGGCTACGATATCGCCATCACCGGCATCGGCGAGGCGGACCAGCTCGGCTCGGTGCTCGATGATCTGGGGACGCTCGGTGCGAGGGCGGTATTCCTGAAGGCTGATCTTTCGGTTCTGTCCGGACACCGGGCGACGGTCGATGCGGTGCTCGATGCGTTCGGGTCGATCGACTGCCTCGTCAACAATGCTGGCATGGCATCGGTGATGCGCGGCGATTTTCTTGATCTGGCCCCGGCAAATTTCGACGCGATCATGGCCACCAATCTGCGCGGAACGGTGTTCTTCACCCAGGCCGTCGTCAGGGCGATGCTGGCGCAGCAATCCGGCGTGAAGAACCGTTCAGTGATCAACATCACCTCTGTGTCCGCGACCCTGTCTTCGCCGGAACGGCTGGACTACTGCATGAGCAAGGCCGGGCTTGCGGCCTTTTCGCAAGGGCTGGCCCTGCGCCTGGCGGAGACCGGAATTTCCGTCTTCGAGGTGCGGCCGGGCATCATCCGATCGGACATGACGGCGGGGGTCTCCGCGAAATACGACGCCCTGATCGACGGCGGCCTCGTGCCGATGCGGCGCTGGGGCGAGGCCGAGGATATCGGCCGCATGGTCGCGGCGCTCGCCAGCGGCAGCTTCGGTTTCGCCACGGGCTCGGTGGTATCAGCCGATGGCGGGCTTTCGATCGGGCGGTTGTAGAGAGAGTGTCTTGTTGTGATTGCCCCTCACCCTCACCCTCACCCTCACCCTAGCCCTCTCCCCGTAAACGGGGAGAGGGGACTAAGGAATTTGCGGCACGGTCCTTCTCCCCGCACGCGGGGAGAAGGTGCCCGGCAGGGCGGATGAGGGGCCATGCTCCTCGGCAAGTGGAATTTAAGGACGACGACATGAGCTATGATTACATCATCACCGGCGCCGGGCCTGCCGGTTGCGTGCTGGCCAACCGGTTGAGCGAGGACGCGGATGTGAAGGTGCTGCTGCTCGAGGCCGGCGGCGGCGACTGGAACCCGCTGTTCCACATGCCGGCCGGCTTTGCCAAGATGACCAAGGGCGTTGCCAGCTGGGGCTGGGAGACCGTGCCGCAGAAGCATATGAAAGGCCGCGTGCTGCGTTATACCCAGGCCAAGGTGATCGGCGGCGGCTCCTCGATCAATGCGCAGCTTTATACGCGCGGCAATGCGGCCGATTACGATCTCTGGGCCAGCGAAGACGGCTGCGCCGGCTGGGACTATCGTAACGTCCTGCCCTATTTCAAGCGTTCGGAAGACAACCAGCGCTTTGCTGACGATTACCATTCTTATGGCGGGCCGCTTGGCGTTTCCATGCCGGTTTCGGCATTGCCGATCTGCGATGCCTATATCCGCGCCGGCCAGGAGCTCGGCATTCCCTATAATCACGATTTCAACGGCAGGCAGCAGGCCGGCGTCGGTTTCTATCAACTGACCCAGCGCAATCGCCGCCGCTCTTCGGCCTCGCTCGCCTATCTCTCGCCGATCCGCGACCGTAAGAACCTGACGGTTCGGCTGGGCACGCGGGTGACGCGGATCGTGCTGGAAGGAACCCGCGCGGTTGGCGTCGAAATCGCCACGGCAAAAGGGTTGGAGACGATCAGGGCCGAGCGGGAAGTGCTGGTCTCCTCCGGCGCCATCGGTTCGCCGAAACTGCTGCTGCAGTCCGGTATCGGTCCGGCGGATCATTTGCGCGCGGTCGGTGTCGAGGTGAAGCACGATCTGGCCGGCGTCGGCGGCAATCTGCAGGATCATCTCGATCTCTTCGTCATCTCCGAATGCACCGGCGACCATACCTATGACGGTGTCGCGAAATTGCACCGAACGCTTTGGGCAGGCCTGCAATATGCGCTGTTCCGCTCCGGCCCGGTGGCCTCGTCACTGTTCGAGACCGGCGGCTTCTGGTATGCGGATCCGCAGGCGCGCTCGCCGGATATCCAGTTCCATCTCGGCCTCGGCTCCGGCATCGAGGCCGGCGTCGAAAAGCTCAGGAATGCCGGGGTGACGCTGAATTCGGCCTATCTGCATCCACGCTCGCGCGGCACGGTGCGGCTGTCCTCCGCCGATCCGGCCGCAGCGCCGCTGATCGACCCGAACTACTGGAGCGATCCGCATGATCGCAAGATGTCTATCGAAGGACTGAAGATCGCCCGGGAAATCTTCCAGCAGAATGCGCTGAAACCGTTCATCATGGCCGAACGCCTGCCGGGTCCGAAGGTCATGACTGACCAGGAACTGTTCGATTACGGCTGCGCCAATGCCAAGACCGATCACCATCCGGTGGGCACCTGCAAGATGGGAACCGGCGCTGATGCGGTCGTCGATCTGGAACTGAAGGTCCATGGGCTCGAAGGTCTGCGGGTCTGCGACAGTTCGGTCATGCCGCGCGTTCCCTCCTGCAATACCAATGGACCGACGATCATGATGGGCGAGAAGGGCTCGGACATCATCCGCAACCGGCAGCCACTGCCGGCGGCGATCTTCTCGCACGAACGCAACGACCAGCGGCCGCGTGCGCGCGCCGAAATAAGATAGGAATCGCCATGATCCGCCATTGTGTCTTCATCCGCTTCAAGGCGAGTATCCCGCAGACCGAACGGGCGTCGATTCTGGCTGATATCGCCGATCTCAAGAGGTTGGTTCCGGGCTATCTGACGGTAAATATCGGTCCCAATGTCAGCCCGGAAGGGCTGGGCAGGGGCTATACCGACGGCTTTGTCATCGATTTTACCGATGCGGCCGCGCGCGACGCCTATCTTGTCCATCCAGCGCACGAAAAGGCGGGCAGGCGGATCGTCGCGGCGGCCGAAGGCGGCGTGGACGGTGTGTTCGTCTATGATTTCGAGATGGCGGGTTGATGGCGATGTCGCTTGAGCCGCGCGCTTTCCTCACCAGCCTGTTCGAGGCGGCGGTCAAGGCTGCCGATCCCCTGACGGCGATCCGCGCTCATCTGCCCGAAAGGCCGAAAGGCCGCACGATCGTCGTCGGCGCCGGCAAGGCCGCGAGCCAGATGGCGGCCGCCTTCGAAAACCTCTGGGACGGGCCGCTCGAAGGCGCGGTGGTGGCCCGGCACGGACCGGTGGCGGTTTGCGAGCGCATCCGCGTCCTGCAGTCGGCCCATCCTGTGCCGGACGAGGCAGGACTTGCCGGTTCGGCCGAATTGCTGCGACTTGTTGAGGGCTTGACGCCCGACGATCTCGTCGTGGCGTTGATCTCGGGCGGCGGTTCGTCCCTGCTGCCGGCCCCGCCTGCGGGGCTCTCGCTTGAAGACGAGATTGTCGTCAACAGGGCGCTGCTTGCCTCGGGCGCGCCGATCTCGGCGATGAATGTCGTGCGCAAACACGTGTCGCGCATCAAGAGCGGGCGGCTGGCCTTCGCAGCAGCGCCGGCGCGGCTGGTGAGCCTGATCGTCTCCGATGTCCCGGGCGACAATCCGGCCTTCGTCGCCTCGGGGCCGACCATCGCGGATTTTTCGACGGCGCAGGATGCGCTTGCCATTATTGCCCGCTACGGTCTGGCCCTGCCCGAACCCGTCATGCGCCATCTGCGCTCCGGCCAGGCGGATGCGCCCCGGCCCGATCATCCGGCCTTTGCCGGCCAGGCGCATCATGTCATCGCCTCGGCAGGTGTCTCGCTCGAAGCGGCCGCCGCGAGAGCCCGTTCGCTGGGCGTCGAGGCGGTCATTCTTTCGGACGCGATCGAGGGCGAGGCGCGCGATATCGGCCGCATGCACGCGGCGATCGCCCGCGAAACGGCCGCGCGCGGCCGGCCGTTCACAAAGCCGATCGTCATCCTTTCGGGCGGCGAAACTACGGTGACGATACCGCCCGGCGCCCAAGGAAAGGGCGGCCGCAACAGCGAATTCCTTTTGTCCTTCGCACTTGATATCGATGGCATCGATGGCATTCATGCGCTGGCCGCCGATACGGACGGCATCGACGGATCGGAAGACAATGCCGGTGCCTTTGCCGATGGCGGCACGATCCACCGCATGCGCACGGCCGGCGCCGATGCGCGCGCCCATCTTGCCCGCCATGACGCCTGGAGCGCGTTTTGCGCGAGCGGCGATCTGTTCGTGCCGGGGCCAACGGGAACGAATGTCAATGATTTCAGGGCGTTATTGATCCGCTAAGTTCTTTCGTCGCGTCTTCCTATTCCTTGCTGCATGGCTGGAACAAAATCTTCGCCCCATCCGTTGCTTCCCTGGTTATGGAGGGTGTGCAATGTTCATACGGTTTGGATACGAAATAGGCATCAGATGCGCCCAGCCGACGCCGATGATGACGTTTCTCTCGGTCGAGCAGGCCCGGCGCAAGGACATCGTCAGGGAAACCGGCCCGATATCCGATCCTGTGGTCAAGATGGACGAGATTACCGATTCCTTCGGCAATAGCTGTATCCGCATGCTCGTTCCCGAAGGCGATATGCGACTGACCTATGATGCGGTGATCATGGACGATGGACGACCTGACCCGGTCATATCCCAGGCCGGCATCATTCCCGTCGAGAAACTTCCGGCCGAATGCCTTCCCTATCTTTCCGGCAGCCGCTACTGCGAGACCGATCGGTTCGGGGAACTTGCCTGGCGGCTTTTCGGCGGGATAGAGCCCGGCTGGGCGCGCGTCCAGGCGATCTGCGATTACGTGCATGACCGGCTGACTTTCAGCTACGGCTATGCATCCGCCTTTCGCACCGCCGTGCAGGCGCATGAGGAAAGGGTGGGGGTGTGCCGCGATTATGCGCATCTCGCCGTTACGTTCTGCCGCGCCTTGAACATTCCTGCGCGCTACGCCAACGGTTACATGGGTGATATCGGTGTTCTCGCCGATCCGGCACCGATGGATTTCAACGCCTGGTTCGAGGTCTATCTGGAGGGCGGGTGGTATATTTTCGACGCCCGTCACAATATTCCGCGTATCGGCCGCATTACCGTCGCGCGTGGTCGCGACGCCGCCGACATCCCACTGATCCAGACCTTCGGCATCCACGATCTGACGACCTTCAAGGTCTGGACCTATCCGGAAGAAAACGCGGCGATGACGCGACCGCATGCCAAGGCCGAGGTGACATTGATCAGTCCCTGGTTCAGCGAGCGGTGGTCGCGACTGGTGCGCGAACGGGAGTACAATCGGGAACATTGACGCCGGCGACGCATTTCATACGACGGCATGGCGCGAAGTCGGATTTTTTCCAGCCGATGCTTATCGAAGAAAATAATATCTATAAATTCAGTAGGAAATAACGGACAAAGGCAGGACCGACACACGGCATGGCAGGCGGGCTATCCGCACAACTCATATGGAGGACGTGATGCAAGGTTTGAAACACGTCATGCACAATCGTCCATCTCCCCTTGGCGTCAGGCCACCCTTTTCCTGGCATGCGGCGACCCAGGCCGTCGTTCTGTTTGCCGCATTCCTCTTTGTCGCCGTGCTCGTCTGCGGCGGGATCTAGTCTTCGTCAGGCCGATAAAGCACCCGTAGAGCCTCCGGTATCCCCAGGGATTCCGAGGGCTCTGCTTTGTCGTGCTCCCGCGGAATATGCCCTGTTTTCCCGTATTGCGCTTTGACTGGAGTTCGCTCAAGTTCCTTTTGGCCTTCATGGCCTGTCTGCCGATGGGGACGGCCGGCACAGCATGATCTGATGGGAAGGAAAGACCTGATGCTCGACAAACGCAAATTCTATATCAATGGCGAATGGGTAGCCCCGCTTACGGCCAATGATCTGGAGGTGCTCAATCCGGCCACCGAAAAGCCGGTGGCGGTGATTTCCATGGGGACGGCCGCCGATATCGACCGCGCCGTCGCTGCCGCCAAGAAGGCCTTTGCCACCTATAGCCGTACCAGCATCGAGGAGCGGCTTGCGCTTCTGGAAAAACTGCTGTCGATCTACAAGCGGCGCTATGAGGAGATGGCAGACACCGTCACGCTGGAGCTTGGCGCGCCGGCCACCATGTGCCGCGAGCAGCAATGCGATGTCGGCGTCGGCCATTTGCAGGGTTTTATCGATGCGCTGAAGCGCCTGCCGATGCGTGACGTGCTGCCGAACGGCGATGTGGTGCTGCGCGAGCCGATCGGCGTCTGCGGGCTGATCACGCCCTGGAACTGGCCGATCAACCAGATCGCCCTGAAGGTCGTGCCTGCTTTGGCGACCGGCGCCACCTGCGTGTTGAAGCCGAGCGAGTTTACGCCGCTGAATGCCATGCTCTATGCCGAAATGGTCCATGAGGCAGGCTTTCCGGCCGGCACCTTCAACCTCGTCAATGGCGATGGTCCGAATGCGGGTGCTGCGCTTTCCAGACATAAGGACATCGACATGATGTCGTTTACCGGCTCCACCCGCGCCGGCATCGCCGTCAGCAAGGACGCGGCCGAAACGGTCAAGCGGGTGACACTGGAACTGGGCGGAAAATCGCCGAATATCGTCTTCGAGGATGCCGATCTGGAGGACCGCATCACCGCCGGCGTTCTGGATTGCTTCAACAATTCCGGCCAGTCCTGCGATGCACCGACGCGTCTCCTGGTGCAGAAATCGATCTACGACAAGGCCGTGGAGATCGCCACGCGGGTTGGCGGCGAAGCGAGGGTCGGCGATCCCACGCAAGAGGGTGACCATATCGGACCGCTGGTCAGCGATATCCAGTTCGGCCGCGTGCAGGCGCTGATCGAGGCCGGCATCAGTGAAGGGGCCCGGCTTCTCGTCGGCGGCGCCGGCAAGCCTGAAGGATTCGAGACCGGTTATTTCGTCAAGCCGACGATCTTTGCCGACGTCAATAATCAGATGCGCATCGCCCGCGAGGAAGTCTTCGGGCCGGTGCTAGCCATCCTGCCTTTCGAGACGGAGGAAGAGGCGATCGAGATCGCCAACGATACGAATTACGGGCTGGCTGCCTATGTCCAGACAGGCGATCCGAAGCGCGCCGAGCGGGTTGCCTCAAGGCTGCGCGCCGGCATGGTCCATATCAATGGCGGACCGCACCGCTATGGCAGCCCCTTCGGCGGCTACAAGCAATCGGGGAATGGTCGCGAGGGCGGCCAGTTCGGGCTCGAGGATTTCCTCGAGGTAAAGACAATCCACCGTCCGGAGGAGGCTGCCTGAGGGCAATCCTTCGAATCCATGTTCCAGCCGCCGCGCCCGAAAGGGCGCGGCGGTTTCAGTTCAAGGATTGTCATCCTTCCATCAATAGAAATGGCTGTCTTCCGCGGCGGGCTTCTGATAGCGCCTTCTCCTATCGTCAGGGTGGCGCATCGCCGGGCCAGCATGCATTGGATCTCTCCGTGTCAGACATTTCTTCCGCCGCCCCCACATCGGCAAACCGCCTTGCGCTTGCAGCACTTCTGATCGGCGGTGCGGCGATCGGTGGATCGCCGATCTTCGTGCGGTTGTCCGAGGTCGGGCCGATGGCGACCGCCTTCTGGCGGGTGGGGCTGGCGCTCATACCCCTGCTGATCTGGGCGAAGGCCACGGAAAAGACGGCTGCCGACACCCGTCCGCAGGGGCTTGCGGATTATGCCATGCTGGTGCTTCCGGGCGTCTTCCTTGCCGTCGATCTCGCCGCCTGGCATCTTTCGCTGCACATGACCTCGGTTGCCAATGCGACGCTGCTTGCCAATCTCGCCCCGATCTTCGTGACGCTCGGCTCCTGGGCGCTGTTTCGCGCCCATGTCAGCCGGCTGTTCATCGTCGGTCTCGCCACGGCGCTGATCGGCGTCGTCACCTTGAAGGGCGGGCCGATGAAGCTGGGCGGCGGCGATCTCGCGGGCGACGCGACGGCCATCGTCGCCGCCGTCCTCTATGCCGGCTATATCCTGACGGTCGGCCGTTTGCGCAGCCGGTTTTCCACCAACAGGATCATGGTCTGGAGCACGGCATCGGCGGCGGTCTGCATCGCGCCCATGGTGTTCTTCCTCGAAAGCAGCTTCATGCCCACGGCGCTGTTCGGCTGGGCCATGCTCATAGGGCTGGCCTTTATCAGCCATGCGGGCGGGCAGGGGATGATTACCTATGCGCTGGCCTTCCTGCCGCCGGCCTTCTCGTCGCTGACGCTGCTGCTGCAGCCGGTCGTGGCGGCGATCCTCGCCTGGATTCTCCTCAATGAACCGGTCGGGCTGATGCAGGCCGTTGGCGGCATCATCGTGCTCGCCGGCATCATGGTCGCCCGCCGCGGCTGATTTGCCCGCCAGATGGTGGCCTGCCGGTCAGATGCCCGGCAGGTTGAAGGTCGAGAGCCGCTCCTCCAGCCGAAGGATGGTCGGCGCATCGGCATTGGCAAAGGCAAAGCGCAGATAGCCTTCCTGGCCCTCGCCGAAATAATCGCCCGGCAGGCAGGCGACCCCGGCGAGCTTTGCCAGCTTTTCCGCGACGAATTCCGAGCGGATATCGGGATAGGGATGCCGGATATAAGCGAAATAGGCGCCGATCGCCTGGAGTTTCCAGCCTGACAGCCTGCTCATGACCAGTTTCAGCGCCTCTGCGCGCCTGGCGATTTCGGCGCGGTTACCGGCGCGCCATTCGTCCAGCGCCGGAAGCGCTTTGGCGACCGCCGCTTGAGCGGAGCGCGGAGCGCAGATCTGCAGATTGTCCATGACCTTGGCGATCTGCTCCACCAAGGTCGGGCCGGCAGTGACGGCGCCGAGGCGGTGACCGGGAATGCAGAAGGATTTGGAGAAGCTGTAGAGGCAGACAAGGCTGTCCTGCCAATCCTCGACGGTAAGCAGGTCATGCGGGGCGCCGCTGCCCTCGGCAAGAAAGTCCCGATAGGTCTCGTCGAGGATCAGCCATGTGCCGTTGGCGCGGCAGAGATCGAAAATCCGCCGCAGCAGTTCCGGCGGATAGACGGCGCCGGTGGGATTGTTGGGGGTGACGAGTGCCAGGGCACGGATGCCGGGCTTGAGGGCAGCTTCTATCGCCCCGATATCCGGCAGGAAGCCGCGTCCCGCATCGCAAGGCACGAGCTCGACATCGATGCCCAGCATGGCCAGTGTGGTTTCCTGGTTGAAATAGAACGGATTGGTCATCAGCACCATATCGCCGGCGCCGGCGATCGCCATGATCGTGCAGATGAAGGCCTGGTTGCAGCCCGAGGTGATGTGGATATTGCCGGTCGTGACCGGCGCCCTGTAGAGAGCCGAGACATGGGCCGCATAGGCGCTGCGCAGGACCTCCTCGCCCTCGATCGCGCCATAGCCGGTAAAGGCGGGAGAGCCGGCGGTTTCGGCCAGCCAGGCCAGCATGTCGGGATGCGGGGGATAGCCGGGAACGGCCTGGCTGAGATCGATCAGCGGTCCGCGCGCGCCGTCATAGGCCCTTGCCCAGGCGAGGACGGACGGCACCGGCGGCGGCGACAGTCTGGCGATCAGCGGATTGAAATGCGGCATTGCGATTGTCCCATGGTTCATGTTTTTGCGCGACGCTTCGGCGGTCTTTCGGCATGCCGGTCGCGGGTTGGCGAGGAAACGGGCTGGAAGCCCTCTCTGGCGGGCAGGCGCTCCGGAGTCCCGGTCTTGGCAGGCCGGGCGCGGATGATGGTGCGTGCCGAGGTCTGCAGTTCCGGCATCGGCTCGCTTTCGAGCGCGGAAAACAGCCAGTCGATAAAAACCTTGACGATCGGGGCTGCGCGGACCTCGTTGCGGCAGGCGACATAGAAGGCGTCGTTGGCCGGCACCGTCAGGTCGAAGGGAGCGATCAGTTCGCCGCGGGCAATCAGGCTGCCGGCGGTGATCGTATCGCCGAGCGCCACGCCCTGGTTGTGCAGCGCCGCCTCCGTCGAAAGCCGGGCATCGCTCATGAAATGCTGGCGCCCGCGCTGGAAATCGATGCCATCGGCGGCCGCAAGCCAGGTGTTCCATTCGCGACCGTCGTCGCCGTGCAGGATGACGTGATCGCGCAGATCGCGCACAGAGCGCAGCGGCCGCGTGCTCAGGAGTGCCGGGCTGACGACCGGGAATAGCTCCAGCCGGCTCCACAACCGCGCCCAGCAATCGGGCCAATTGCCGTCACCATAGAGCAGGCAGATATCGATATCGGAGGAGAAAAGGCCGGCAGGATCGTTGGTGGCGATCAGCGTCAGGCGGACATCGGGAAATTGTTCGGTGAACTGGTGCAGGCGCGGAATCATCCAGAAGGACAGAAGTGCCGGTACGCAGGTGATGCGCAATTCGCCGCTGGTGGTCGGCCGGGTCATGGCGGCGGTCGCGGCCGCGATCCCTTCGAAGGCATGGGTGACGGCGGGGAGCAGCAGGGCGCCCTGCGAGGTCAGTCGCAGCCGCTTGCCGCCGCGCTCGAAGAGAGCTGCGTTGAAGGACAGTTCCAGCGCTCGTATCTGATGGCTGATCGCTCCATGCGTGACGTTGAGTTCGCGCGCCGCCGCCGAAACGGAGCCGCGCCGGGCCGTCGCCTCGAAGGCGCGCAGGGGATTGAGCGGGGGCAGGCGGCTGGACACGTCGGACTTCCGGAACGCTTGGATGGTGAGTTTTTCTCACATCAAATGCTATAACAATGTCAATTGATTTTTCAATGAAATTGTTTCCTAATGTATCCCAATAAAGGCAAAAAGGCCTGGGGAACACGCAAGACGGTGGTTTGGCTCAAGGCCGGAATCGTCTCGCTTCTGGCGATTTCAGAGCTTTCAGAAGCTTTACTTCGTCGGATGATCTCCCTTGGCTGAAGAGGAGATGATTGCCATGGCATGGAACGCAGCAAAGCTCGAGGAGTTGAAGGCGAAATACGGGGCGAGCCATGGCGGCGAACTGTTCGATCCCGCCTTCCGCAAGGTCGCAGACAAGATATTCTCCAAGAGCGGCACACGCCTGGCGCCCTATGCGGGCGTTCCCACTTTTCTCAGCGCCCCCTATATGCCGGTTGATGCCAACGAGCCCGATTTCGGCAATCTCCAGGTGGCGATCCTTGGCGTGCCGATGGATCTCGGCGTCACCAATCGCCCAGGATCGCGTTTCGGTCCGCGCGCCCTGCGCACCATCGAGCGGATCGGACCCTACAACCATGTGCTCGATTGCGCGCCGGTGTTTGACCTTCGTGTGGCGGATATCGGCGACGTGCCGTTCCAGAGCCGCTACCGGCTGGAACTCAGCCATGACGACATCGAAAAGCGCGTCAACCAGATCGTCGATGCCGGCGTCGTGCCGCTTTCGGTGGGCGGCGATCACTCGATCACCCATCCGATCATGAAGGCGGTGGGCAAGACGCGTCCAGTCGGCATGATCCATATCGACGCGCATTGCGATACGGGCGGTGCCTTCGACCAGACGAAATTCCACCATGGCGGCCCGTTCCGCAATGCGGTTCTGGATGGCGTGCTCGATCCGACGCGCACGGTGCAGATCGGCATCCGCGGTTCGGCGGAATATCTCTGGGAGTTCTCCTACGAGGCCGGCATGACCGTCATCCACGCCGAGGAAGTGACGGGCATGGGCATTCCGGCGATCATCGAGAAGGCGAAGGCAATCGTCGGCGACGGCCCGACCTATCTTTCCTTCGATATCGACAGCGTCGATCCGAGCTTCGCGCCAGGCACCGGCACGCCGGAAGTGGGCGGGCTGACGACGCGTGAGGTGCTGGAACTGATCCGCGGCCTCAAGGGCATCAATCTCGTTGGCGGCGATGTCGTTGAAGTCGCGCCGCAATATGACGCGACCACCAATACGGCTCATGTCGGCGCCCAGGTCCTGTTCGAGATTTTGAGCCTGATGGTGTCCAGTCCTTTCGTGAACGGGAAGCGGGATTGAGGCATGTCTCGGCCGAATTGCGGCCTTGACATCCTTTGCCGGTTTTGAGGAAGTGGACGCTGCTTTGAGGCCGCGCCCGGATAGCAAGTCAGGCGGATTTGCAATGGTGCTTACGCGCAGGGTGCTTTGGGTGCCGCACCCGGATATGTGCGAACATCCCGCGTCGAAATACTGAGAATAAGAATGCCGGCCTTGCATGCCGGAGGGAAACTTGGGAACAGACCGGAAGCCAAAAATGGCACCGGCAAACAGGAGAACGACGATGAGCGAATTTCTGAAACAGACCGTCGGCCGCCGCGCGGTGCTGGGGGCCGGGCTTACCGGCGTCTCCATGCTGGCGATGCCCTCCATCCTGCGCGCCCAGGACAAGTCGCTGAAGGTCGGCGTCTATGGCGGATATTTCAAGGATTCCTTCGACAAGAACATCTTCCCGGAATTCACCAAGGCGACCGGGATCGCCGTCGAAGCGGTGGCGGAGCCGACTGGCGAAGCCTGGCTGGTGCAGCTGGAACAGGCCGCCAAGGCGGGCCAGGCGCCGGCCGATGTCTCGATGATGTCGCAGGTCTCGATGCTCAAGGGCCAGGCAACCGAACTGTGGGCGCCGCTCGACATGGCCAAGATTCCGAATGGCGCGAACCTTATCGATCGGTTCGTCAATAAATACCCGGATGGTCGCGTTGCCGGCATCGGCGCCGTTTCCTGGTACATCACCCTCGTCACCAATACCGACGTCTACAAGGAAGCGCCGACCTCCTGGGCCGCCTTCTGGGATCCGGCCAATGCCGACAAGCTCGGGCTTCTGGCGCTGGTTTCCAACTCCTTCCTGCTTGAAGTGACGGCCAAGACCTATTTCGGCGGTACTAATGCGCTCGATACCGAAGAGGGTATCCAGAAGGCCTTCGACAAGCTGGCCGAAGTCAAGCCGAATGTCCGTCTCTGGTATCGCGACGAGGCGCAGTTCGAACAGGCGCTGAAATCGGGCGAAATCCCGATGGGCCAGTATTACCACGACGTGACAGGCCTTGCCGCCGCCGACGGCAATCCGGTGCGCTCGACCTTCCCCAAGGAAGGCGGCATCCAGGACAGCGGCTGCTGGGCGCTGTCGCGCGCCTCCGAGAAAGTCGAGGAAGCGCATGTGTTCATCGATTATATGAGCCAGCCTGGGATCCAGGCGATCCTGTCGCGCAAGGTCGGCACCTCGCCCACCGTCAAGCGCGACCTGATCGACCTTACGGACGAAGAATTCGCCGCCGTCTCCTCCGATATCGAGCCGATCATTCCGCGCTATGATCTCTACCAGACGAAATCGGACTGGCTGAACCAGAAATGGACGGAACTGATTGTCGGTTGATCGATCGTCCCTCATCCGCCCTGTCGGGCACCTTCTCCCCGCTTGCGGGGAGAAGGACCGTGCCGCAAACTCTGTAATCCCCTCTCCCCGCGTGCGGGGAGAGGGTTAGGGTGAGGGGCATTTTGTCTGCATATTGAAACTGAATGGAACACGAATGTCAGGCCTGGCCCTCAACAATGTCACGAAGGAATTCGGGACTTTTACCGCGGTCAACAATGTTGCCCTGACGGTGCCGCACGGCACATTCGTGTGCATGCTGGGGCCTTCCGGCTGCGGCAAGACCACGCTTTTGCGGATGATCGCCGGGCTCGAACTGCCGAGTGCCGGCACGATCAGCCTCGATGGCGAGGACATTACCCAGGTTCCCACCCACAAGCGCAATCTCGGCATGGTCTTCCAGTCGCTGGCTCTGTTTCCGCATCTGACGGTGGGCGAGAATATCGCCTATCCTTTGCGCATTCGTGGCGCCGCGAAAGAGGACCAGGTCAAGCGCGTCGCGGATCTTCTGGCCATGGTGCATCTGGGCGGCTACGCCGACCGGCCGGTGGCCAAGCTTTCCGGCGGCCAGCGCCAGCGCGTGGCGATCGCCCGCGCCCTGGCGATATCACCAAAACTCTTCCTTCTCGACGAGCCGCTGTCGGCGCTCGATGCGCAATTGCGCGAGGCCATGCAGGTGGAACTGCGGCAATTGCAGCAGAAGCTCGGCATCACCACCATCGTCGTGACCCATGACCAGCGCGAGGCGATGACCATGGCCGATACGGTGATCGTCATGAAAGGCGGCGAAATCCGCCAGGCGGCGCCGCCGATCGAAATCTACCGGCGCCCGGCCGACAGCTTCGTCGCCGATTTCATCGGCTCCACCAACCTGATCGCCGCCGAGGCCGACAGTGCCGGCCGCGTCAGCGTGCTCGGCCAGGCCGTCCCCGGCATTTCGCTCGGCTCCGGCATGAAAACAGCGACGCTTTCGGTTCGGCCGGAAGACGTGCATCTGACGGCACCCGGCGACGGCGCGCTGTCGGGAACGGTGACCTTCGTGCGCGATCTCGGCGGCACGATCGAGACCTTCGTCGATATGTCCGGCCAGCGGATCGTCGCCGTCTCGACGCCGCGCGCCCGCCCGCAGGTCACGGTCGGCCAGCCGGTCGGCGTGGTGTTGCAGCCCGATGTCTGCGTGGTGCTTGCCAAATGAGACGAGAAGCACCGCAACGGTTTGGCGACTATGCTCCGCTGTTCTTCCCGGCGACGATGCTCATCGTCTTCTTCGTCATTCCCTTCGCGACGATGATCGCCGTCTCGTTCTTCCAGCGCCAGCAGGGCGGCTTCTACGTGCCGGCCTTCGAGTTTTCGAACTACCAGCGGTTTCTCAGTCTGTTCTTTGCCAATGTGCTCGGCTTCTCGCTGATGCTTGCGGTTGCGGTTGCCATCTGCTGCGTCCTGCTTGCCGTTCCCTTCACCTATCTTCTCACCCGCATGGCGCGAAAGGTGCAGATCGTCTGGCTGGTGGCGCTCCTGTCCGTCCTGTCGCTCTCTGAAGTCATCATCGGCTTTGCCTGGTCGACCCTGTTTTCGCGCACCGCCGGCATCACCAACCTTCTCGTCATGGCCGGGATCATGAGCGAGGCGAAGGCGCTGTTGCCGAGTTTTGGCGCCGTCCTCACCGGCATGGTCTACCAGGCCTTTCCCTATACGGTGCTGGTGCTCTATCCGGCGCTGGTCCGGCTTGACCCGACGCTGACGGAAGCGGCCCGAACGCTCGGTGCTTCGCCGATAAAAGCCTTCTTCACCGTCGTCGTGCCGGCGCTGCGCAATACAATCACGGCCACGCTGATCATGGTGTTCATCTTTGCGCTCGGCTCCTATCTTCTGCCGCAGCTTCTCGGCCGGCCGCAGCATTGGACGCTGTCAGTGCTGATCACCGACCAGGCGATCTACCAGTCCAACATGCCGTTCGCGGCGGCCATGGCGGTCTTCCTGGTGCTGGTGACGCTCGGTCTCGTGGGGCTGACGATCCTGGCCGGACGCAAGGGAGAGGCCGCATGACCAGGGCGTTGAGCAAGATCTATTTCGTCCTGATCGGCCTGTTCCTGGCCCTGCCGATGATCGTCGTCGCCGGCGTTTCGGTGAACGAAAAACAGACGCTCGCCTTTCCGCCGAAGGGCTTTTCGCTCTCCTGGTATGGCGAAATCTTCCTCAATCCGGAGTGGCGCAGCGCACTCTTCGCTTCGCTGACACTGGCGCTTGCATCCGCAGCGCTGGCGGTGGCGATCGCGCTGCCACTGGCCTGGTTTCTCTGGCGGCGCATCGCGCCTTGGGCGAATATCTTCCAGATCCTCGGCATCGCACCGTTCACGCTGCCGCCGGTGATTACCGCGCTCGGGCTCCTCACCTTCTGGGCAACCACCGGCTTCTATGGCCAGCCCTGGACGGCGGTGGTGAGCCATGCGATCTTCTTCGTGACCTTGCCATTGGTGACGCTGTCGCTCGGCTTCACGGCGATCGACCGCTCGCTGGTGGAGGCGGCCGCCACCATGGGCGCTGACGACCGGACGATTTTCCGCACCGTCGTTTTGCCGCTGATTTTGCCCTATATCGTTTCCGGCTATGCCTTTGCCTTCGTCCTGTCGCTCAACGAATATATCGTTGCCTATATGACGGTCGGCTTCACCATGGAAACCCTGCCGATCAAGATCTTCAACGCGCTGCGCTACGGTTATACGCCGACCATGGCCTCGGTGACGATCCTGTTCGTCGCCACCGCAGCTGTCATCTTTTCCCTTGTCGCGCGGTTCGGCGATCTGCCGAAGCTGCTCGGCGCCATGTCATCGGACGACACATGATCACGATTGCCGCCCTGCAGATGAAATCCGAAGGCGGCGATGTCGCCGCCAATCTCGCCCGGATCGAACAGGCCGCCGTGGACGCCGCCGCCAAGGGGGCGAGCCTGCTGGTCACGCCGGAGCTTTGCCTGACGGGCTATGGCGCCGGTGATATCATCCGCGATCTTGCCGAGGCCGCCGACGGGCATCTCGTCAGGGAACTGCAGGCGATCTCGGCAAGGATCGGCATCGCGATCATCGCCGGCTTTGCCGAGCAGGCCAGGCAAGCGGTCTTCAACAGCGCTGTTTATGTGGACGGCACGGCGGAGCCCGCCATTTACCGCAAATCCCATCTTTATGGCGACTACGAGCGGTCCTTGTTCAGCCTTGCTGCACCGAGCACGGTATTGTTCGATCATCGCGGCGTCACCTGTGGCATGCTGATCTGCTACGATGTCGAGTTCCCGGAGAATGTCCGGCGGTTGGCGCTGGCAGGTGCCGATGTCGTGTTGGTGCCGACGGCGCTGCCGGCCGGCTATTCCGGCAGTTTCATTGCCGAGCATATGATTCAGACCCGCGCCTTCGAGAACCAGGTCTTCGTTGCTTATATCAATCATTGCGGCTCGGACGAGCGCTACACGTTCGCCGGTTCGTCGCGCATCGCGGCACCCGACGGGACGCTTCTTGCAGGCGCCGCATCACATGGCGAGGCGCTGATGATTGTCGCGCTCGATCCCGCCGAGTTCCATGTCTCCAAGACCGAAAATACCTATCTCGACGACCTGAAGCGGCACGCCTGAAGCGATTGCACCGGGCATTCGCGACGTGCCGGAGGATCGTTCACGATCTGTAGACATTCTGTCTGGATCGGAACACTTTATGAAACGGCTTCGATCACCGATATTGGCCTCATAGATAAAAGGAGGCAGTCATGGACTTGCAACTCACCGGAATTCACCACCTCACGGCCATCACCGCGAATGCCAAGGAGAACCTGCATTTCTACACGCAGGTGCTCGGCATGCGGCTGGTCAAGAAGACCGTCAATCAGGACGACACGACGGCCTATCATCTGTTCTATGCCGACGGGCAGGCGACGCCCGGCACGGACCTGACCTTCTTCGACTGGCCTGTCGGCCGCGAAGGTCGTGGCACCCATAGCGTCTCGCGCACCGGACTTCGCGTCGCAGGGCGAGACAGTCTCGTCTGGTGGAAGGCGCGGTTCGACGGCTTGAAGGTCGATGCCGGCGATGTGGTCGAGATCGACGGGCGCGCTTCTTTCGATTTCGAGGATGGCGAAGGCCAGCGATTCCGGCTGATCGACGACGGCGGCCTGGCACCCTCCCATCCCTGGGACGGGAGCCCGGTACCGGCTGAGCAACAGATAAAAGGCCTCGGCCCGATCGTCCTGAGCGTGCCCGACATCACCAATACCGAACTGGTGCTGACCAGGGTGATGAACATGACGGCCGTCCGCCGCTATGCCTCGCCCGACGGCAATGGCGAGGTTCACGTCTTCCAGATGGGCGAAGGTGGGCCGGCTGCGGAATTGCATGTTGCCGTCCAGTCGGGACTGCCGGCGGCCCGGCAGGGTGCTGGCGCCGTCCACCATGTGGCATTCCGCGCACCGGACGAGGCGGCCCTGCACGCATGGACCGAGCGGCTGCAGGGCTTCCGGCTGCCGTCGAGCGGCGAGGTCGAGCGTTTCTACTTCCGCTCGCTCTATTTCCGCGAGCCGAACGGCATCCTGTTCGAGATCGCCACCGATGGCCCCGGCTTTGCCGTCGACGAGCCGTTGGAAACGCTCGGCGAGAGCCTGTCGCTGCCGCCGTTCCTGGAGCACAGGCGCGTCGAGATCGAGGCACGGCTGAAGCCGCTGGTCTGAAACGCATACAAAGCCGGGAGACTATCTCCCGGCTTTGTCATCTTTGGCGCACTCTATTTTCCTGTTTCGCAACGGTGTTGCGGCAAGAAAAAAGGACCTCTCGCATGACGAAACTGATCGGTATTTCCGGAAGCCTGCGTAAGGCCTCGTTCAACAAGGCGCTTCTGCATGCGGCACTGCCGCTGGCGCCGGTGGGCGTGCGCTTTTCCTTGGGGACGATAGAAGGCATTCCGCTCTACAATGCCGATGTGGAACGGGAAGGCGTGCCGGAGGCTGTGCAGGTGCTGAAGGACCAGATCGCCGATGCCGACGGGGTGATCCTGTTCACTCCGGAATATAACAATTCCATCCCGGGAGTTTTCAAGAACGCCATCGATTGGGTCAGTTCCTCGATGACCGGCGCGCCGAACGTGTTTTCGGGGCGTGCGTTCGCGCTTGCCGGAACCTCGCCGGGGCCGTTCGGCACCTTGCTCAGCCAGAACGCCTGGCTTCCGGTCCTGCGCACGCTCAGTGCCGATCTCTGGTCGGGAAAGCGGCTGATGCTGCCGAAGGCCGGCACGCTTTTCGACAAGGAAGGCAACCTCATAGACGAGGACGCCAAGGCGCGGCTCAAGGCCTTCGTCGAGGCTTTCGCCGCCTATGTCGAGACCGTCAAAAAACGCTAGGCTTCAATCCCGGTCGGCCAATCCCGCCAGCCATGCTCTGGCGATGGACACGTCCTGCGGGCTGAGATCGTGACCGGCATTGACCAGCGTGTTCTCGACCTCGGCATGGCTGTTGAGCAGGTTCTTTTCCAGATCGGGCGTATAGGGCGCGTAGGGATCCTGCGCGCCTGTGGTCATCAGTATCCGCGTCCCGCTGAGATCGGCTTTCGGAATGTCTTCGAGCACGTTCATAGGACGCAGGAGCACCGCGGTCCTGATCAGGCCCGGATGCAGAAGCAGGACGGCGCCAAGCATGTTGGCACCGTTCGAATAACCGACGAAGACGGTGTCCCGCAGGTCGATGCCGTAGCCGGCGACCGCGCCCTCGACGAAGGCGGCGAAGGCCTCTGCCTCCGAAACCAGATCGGGCTGATCGAAGGTGACATTGGTGATGCGCCGGAAGAACCTCGGATAGCCCTCTTCGACGCTGCGGCCGCGCAGGCTGAGCAGGTCGGCGCGCGGCGCGATCTGCCGACCGAGCGGCAGCAGGCTGGTCTCATTGCCGCCGGTCCCGTGCAACAGGACCAGCGTGCGGCCGTCGGGATTTTCCGCCTGCGTGAAGCGATGGACGAAAGGCAGGTCGCGCATGGGCAGGCGCTCCTCGTCGGGAAGCGAAAATTGCGGGAGGATCACGGTATCGACCTTATCCTTGCCGCCAAAATGTTCAGGGACGAAGAGTTTCGTTCCAAGCGCCTCGGCGCTCTCGTCAATGCTCATGCCGGGGCCATCGGTTGCCAGTTCGAACAGGGTGCCGCCGGGTTCGCGCACATAGAGGGAATAGAAATAGGTGCGGTCATGGACTGGTACCGCGCCAACATCCTCGGCCTCCAGCCGCATGCGCACCGCATTCACGGCATCTTCATCGACGGCCCGAAAGGCGATGTGGTCGATGGTTCCCGTGCCGGGTGCCGCCGTCCAGAAGCCGCCGGCGTCGCGAATATCGATGATGTCGCCCGATTGCGAGGTCAGCCGTCGGATCGTGTCGGTGGCGGCTGTTTCGCTATAGCCGAAATGCCGGGAAACGAAGGCAGCGGTGCCCTCGGGTTTTGCCGTGAGCACGGTCGCGCCGCGCAGGCGAAGGATCGCGTCCTCCGCCGGAATATCGGTGGCGGCGTGAATGGTCGGGGTGGCAACCGCCTGCGTACCCACAAGCTTGACGATCACCCCGTCCGGATCCTTCAGGCGCAACACCGGTTCGCCGAATTCCTGGGTTGGGCCGCTTGTGGCTACATTGTGGCGCAGGGCGCGTGTCAACCAGTAACCGATGCTTTCTGGCGCGATGGCAAAGGCGACTTCGCTGGGTTGTCCATGCCCGACACGGCCCGGCGCGCCGTCCTCCCAGACCAGGAAGGATATGAGCGACCCCGGTGAACCGGTGGCATCGCCATAGAACAGGTGAAGCTGCGCCGCATCCTCGAAGCCGGCCGTGCGCTTGACGAGCCGCAGGCCGAGAAAGCCGGCGTAGAAATCGACATTGGCCTGCACCTTGCGGGTGATCAGGGTAATGTGGTGAATGCCGCTTGTCATCTCATGAAACCTGTTGATCTGGCGGGAGAAAAGCAGTTTACGCCGCCGCGCGCCAGCCCAGACGGGAACATACAATGCTCACGGCCGCACAGGTGGCGGGTCGGTACCGGCGGATTATCGGCGGGGAGGGGCATCGGCCAGGAAGGCCTTGAACGCATCGGCATGATCGGGATGCCAGCGCGACAGGGGCGGGCGATTTTCGATGATGTCGCCGGCCGACCAGGCAATCCGCTTCTCGTCGGTCGGGCGATCGACATCATTGTCCGGGCAGAGAATGTAGAAATCGCCGCCCTCGAGGCTCTGCATCATGAAATCGACGGTTTCCTGGGGCGTCCAGGCGGCGTCCGGCTTTTCCGTTCGGCCATTCGCCGTCAAGGCGGTATGGACATAGCCTGGGATCAGCAGGTGCGCGGTGATCTTGCAGCCGGCGGTGTTGCGCAGCTCATGCGCGAGCGCCTCGGTGAAGACCTTTACCCCGGCCTTCGAGACATTATAGGCGGGATCGCCCGGCGGCGTGGTGATGCCCTGCTTGGAGCCGGTATTGATGATCAGGCCGGCCTGTCCATGCGCCGCCATCGCGGGCGCGAAAATCCGGCTGCCATTGATCACGCCCCAGAGATTGACGGCGAGCACCTTTTCCCAATTCGCCGATGGACCGAACAGGGAACTGCCTGGCTGAACGCCGGCATTGTTCATCAGCACATGCACCGGCCCAAAGCGGGAGGTCGTTTCTCTTTCCAGTGCTTCAATTGAACCGGCATCCGCGACATCGGTGGGAATTGCAATCCCGCTGGCGGGACCATGCGGGGAAACGGCCGCCGTCTGGCGCGCCGCGTCATCGAGCCGTTCGCCGGGCAGATCGGCAAGTACAACCGTCATTCCGAGACCGGCAAACCGTTTGGCAGCGGCAAGTCCGATCCCGGATGCCGCTCCGGTCACGACGGCCACATGGTTGCTGGCGAAGGCTGGATGGTTCATTGCTGGTGCGTCCCGCTTTTACGGTTATGATCAGGCCCGCAAGGCTAGGCGCGCAAACCGGATATGTCCACCGCGCCTTTGTGCGTCACGGCCCGAAAACCTTCGGGTTTCAAATTGCAGTTGTCATCGGGGCGCTGGTTTCCTATCCAGAACATCACCGCCGGGGAAAATGCATGGCCGCACTGAAAGTCCGAAACAGCAAGCAGACGCCCTGCGAGCAATGTCCGCTGAGGGGGCTCGAACATTTCCGCGAGTTCACCGCGGAAGAGCTGAATTTCGTTTCAAATTTCAAAACTGGCGAACTCGCTGTCGATGCGGGCACAACTATTCTCCTCGAGGGATCGCACAGCCCCCATCTTTTCACCGTGCTTTCCGGCTGGGGTTTTCGCTACAAGATGCTGGACGACGGCCGCCGGCAGATCCTGAACTATGTCATGCCGGGAGACCTGATCGGGCTGCAGGGTACGTTGATGGGCGAGATGCAGCATTCCGTCGAAGCGCTGTCGCCGGTCACGCTGTGCGTTTTCGAGCGGGAAAAGCTTGGAACTCTCTACCGCAATTATCCGAGCCTCGCCTATGATCTCACCTGGATCGCGGCGCAGGAAGAGCGGATTCTCGATGAAAACCTGCTGAGCATCGGGCGTCGCTCGGCCCTGGAACGGGCGGCCTATCTGCTGGCGTTCCTTTATCAGCGCGCCAAGGCCACCAATCTTTTCAAGGGCGAACGCGTTTCCATCCCGATCACCCAGCAGCATGTGGCCGATACGCTCGGGCTGTCCATTGTCCATACCAACAAGACGCTGAAGAAGCTCAGCGAGCGCAGGCTCATTCGCTGGGCCGACCGCGGTTGCGATATTCTCGACGACGAAGGGCTCATGCAGATGTCGGGTTGGGAAGGATATAGCGAAAAAACCCGCCCCTTCATCTGAACCTCGCCGTGTCATGTGTCTTAGTTAAATGCCGCGACCACGTTCTTGTCATATTTGTCGAATCAAAGGCGGACTCGCTGGTAACAGGCATATGCAGACAGGAATACAATCAGTGACGCTCACCGATTTACCACTTGCGATCAAGCGCGTACTGGTGCTCGAAGACAATTTCATCATAGCGATGGAAGCCGAGGACATTCTGCGGTCACTCGGCGTGGAACATGTCGAGATCGCCACCAATCTTTCGCAAGCCGGCAGCCTGATCGAGACCGGGGCCTTCGATTTCGTGTTTCTCGACGTCAATCTCGGCTCGGAGACGAGCTTTTCTTTCGCCACCCTGCTCGTCGAGCGCAAAATGCCCTTCGGTTTCGTCAGCGGCTACGGCGAAAACTCGAACTTTCCCGCCGAGTTGCGCGATATTCCCCGCATCACCAAGCCCTTCAATGAAAGCTCGGTCGGCAGCCTGCTGTCGTCCATCGGCACGGTTGAGATATGAAACAGTCCGGCGCCTATAGCATCAGCACTGTCAGCTCGGTCCTGTCATAGCCGAAATCGAGCGCGGTTGTGCCTGTATGTTCCAGCACGATCCAGTCTCCGGCGTTGAGAAGCGCCAGGCCCATGGCGCAATTGCCGTAAGAGGTGGATGCCGGGTCGTTGTCCTTGATGCTGGTGATCGTCGTCGTGCCGTTGACCTTGACCGCCACGGAAAAGGCACCGGCCGGATTGGCCTCGACGGCGAGGCAGACGAGATAGGGCGCCGTGACGGGCACGACCAGCCGGCTGCCGCCACCTGCGACAGATGCGCCGAGAGCGAAGCCACCCTGAACTACGTTCAATGTCGAAAAGCCGGTCTGTGAGCCGGAAGCCGGTGTCACGAGGCCGCCGCCGCGCGTGGTGCGCACCAGCGGGCGTTGCGGCATCCGCACCTGTCCCTGTCCGGTGATGCCGAGCGCCTCGGTCCAGGCGGACCCGTCCGGACTGACCTTCACCGAGAAATCGTCCGTGCTGGCAAGGCCCATTTCCGCCCGCCCGGACCAGCCGGACTGGAACACGAGGCTCGCCGTATCGACTGGCGACGCCTTGTTGATTTTCAGCTGATGGCCGTTTCCGTCATGGGTGAGAAGTGTGGCATCGGCGGCGACGGCAAGCCTGTTGATGTCATCGGCGCTGGCATTGATGCCGATCCGGGCCGGCGTACCGATCGCGTCATAGTCCGCCCAGGCGCTGCCGTCATAAAGCTTCAGCCTGTCCTCGGCGAGGAACCAGCCGCGCCATCCCTGCCTCGGTGCGATGAAGATCCAGTCGCCATCCTGCCGGAAGGCGAGCCGGCCTGCCTTGCCCGCCCAGGCGCCGGTCGGCGAGGCTGCAATGTCGAAACAGCTTCCTTCCTGCGGATCGGAGGGAGGCGTCGAGAGCGAGGCGATGATCGTCAGCTGCGTCAAGGCATCGAGACGCTGCAGGGCTTCATTATGGGTGACATGCTTCTGGGCCTGCGAGGGCAGGATATAGGGCAGTTCGAGATTCGTGGTGGTTTCGCTCATCGGCAGGGCTCCTTCGGTTAAGAAGAAGGGTAGCCGGGCGCGGCCAGCAGGGGACGATAGGCCGGTTGCCCATTGTTTTTGAATGATGATCGGCGTGAATCGTGCCCGCCCGCCGACGACAGATCCGGCGCCAGCGCCGCGTCGTCCGTGCGATCCTAATTCTTGCCGCGCGAGACGAAGTGCGGATTGGCGAAGTCGATGTCGAAAATCTGATTGCGCTTGCCATAGGTGAGGGGATTGCCGTCCATTGTCACCGTCTCGCCTCCCGCGGCCCGTAGAACGGCGTCACCGGCGGCGGTGTCCCATTCCATCGTCCGGCTGAGGCGCGGATAGATATCGGCAAGCCCTTCGGCGAGCAGGCAGAATTTCAGCGACGAGCCGACCGCTTCATAGTCGGTGATGCCGTGTTCGGCGAGATAGGCGATGGTTTCGAGGCTGTTGTGGGAACGGCTCGCAAGAGCCACCAGCCGATCGCCGCGGCTGCGGCAGCCGATCACCGTCTCCGGGCCGATGTCGCGCTGGCCGGAAATCACGGATTTCTTCGCCTTGCTGCGGGTTGCCGCGTAGAGAATGCCGAGTGCCGGCGCATAGACCACGCCGGCAACGGGTTCGCCTTTTTCGATGAGGGCGATATTGACCGTGAAATCATGGTTGCGGCCGACGAATTCCTTCGTGCCGTCGAGCGGATCGACCAGGAAGAAGCGCTGCCCGCTGATGTCGGGCACGTGGCCGGCTGAAACGGCTTCCTCGGCGACAATCGGAATTTCGGGAAAGGCTGAGGTCAGTCGGTCGAGGATGATCTTTTCGGCATTCTCGTCGGCATCGGTGACCGGCGAACAGTCCGGCTTATAGCTGACTTCCGGCCCGGCATGATAGATGTCGAGGATGGCCTTCCCCGCAGCCACCGCCGCCTCTTCCAGAATGTCGAGCATGCTGCTCCCCGTGCCTCTCTGCCGTATTCGGCCATGCGTTCACTCCGACCGGACAGGAGAGTACCTCCGTCTGGCCAGGGACGCTACATCCGCATTCCCCGGCGGTCTTTTCAAGATCGATTCGTCAAATTATCGGCACTGTGCTGCATTTGGCACTGGGTTTTTTGTCGCATTCGAGCCGCGCTTGGCCACGGGCGCGGCTTCGGGGCTGCAAAGACCGGCCGGCGATCCTTTTCAAGCCTGCGCCACGCATTCAGGAGCCAAGCGGCGGTTGCTACCCGCCTTTTTCATTTCCCGATACAACGGTCGGTTTCAGCTGAAAAGAAGCGAAAAACATCCAGGACGCTCGCTGTTTTCCGCATTTTCAATCCTGACGCGCCGGTTTTAACCGCAAAACGAAAGAATTTGCCCATACCGTAATTTTAGGCTTCACTTTTCCTTCGAAAGCGGTATGGAATCCGCATCATTAGAGGGATGTCCAAAAAGGGCACAAAAACAAGAGATATGGCCAAAGTGGACCATATCCGGGGGATGTATATGGAATATTTCGTCCAGCAGCTCGTTAACGGGCTGACGCTTGGATCGATCTACGGTCTGATAGCCATTGGCTATACCATGGTCTACGGCATCATCGGCATGATCAACTTCGCCCATGGCGATATCTTCATGCTCGGCGGATTTGCTGCTCTCATCACCTTCCTCATCCTAACCAGCGTGTTCGTCGGCCTTCCGGTCGTCATTCTGCTGGTGATCATGATGATCGTAGCGATGCTGGTGGCCTCG
Organism: Rhizobium sp. Root482; assembly: GCF_001426565.1. GTDB lineage: Bacteria > Pseudomonadota > Alphaproteobacteria > Rhizobiales > Rhizobiaceae > Pararhizobium. The sequence goes on from NZ_LMFA01000020.1 coordinate 146,269, forward strand.
CTGTGGAACTGGACGATCGAGAAGATGGCCTACCGGCCGCTGCGCGGTTCGTTCCGCCTGGCCCCGCTGATCACCGCTATCGGCATGTCGATCGCCCTGTCCAACTTCATCCAGGTGACGCAGGGACCGCGCAACAAGCCAATTCCCCCGATGGTCTCGTCGGTCTACAATGTCTTCGGCATCTCGATCTCGCTGAAGCAGATCATCATCATGGTGCTCACGATCATTCTGCTGACGACCTTCTGGTATATCGTCAACAAGACCTCGCTCGGCAGAGCCCAGCGCGCCACCGAACAGGATCGCAAGATGGCGGCGCTGCTCGGCATCGATGTCGACCGGACGGTTTCCGTGACCTTCATCATGGGCGCCTCGCTCGCCGCCGTCGCCGGCACCATGTACCTGATGTATTATGGCGTGACCGTCTTCACCGATGGCTTCATTCCGGGCGTCAAGGCCTTTACGGCCGCGGTCCTGGGCGGCATCGGCTCGCTTCCCGGCGCTGTCCTCGGCGGCCTTCTCATCGGCCTCATCGAGAGCCTGTGGTCTGCCTATTTCAGCATCGACTACAAGGACGTCGCGACGTTCTCCATCCTCGCCATCGTCCTGATCTTCAAGCCGTCCGGCATCCTCGGGCGACCGGAAGTCGAGAAGGTTTGATCCATATGTCCAATATTTCGAACACTCATGAGAGCGCCGGCAGGAACCTGACGGCGCGGGCTCTGCGCGAGGGCTTTTTCGCCGCTCTGGTCGCGCTCGGCCTCTTCGTCCTCTTCGTCGGTCTCGAGACCACGCAGAATATCCGTAACGAGCTGGTGCTGAACCAGCGCTGGGGCCTTCTTGCTGTCTTCGTGATCGTCGCCGCCGTCGGCCGCTTCCTGTCGGTCGCCTATATTCGCCCCTGGATGGCTGCCCGCAAGGCTGCGGCCACGTCGAAGGCTCCGGCCGAGGCGGAAGAAAGCTTCTTCAAGCGTAATTTCAGCAAAATCGCCATCGCGGCGCTGCTCGTCTACCCGCCGCTGATGGTCATGCTCTTCGGCGTGCAGGGTTCGCTGAAATGGGTCGATAATTTCGGCATCCAGATCCTCATCTATGTAATGCTGGCCTGGGGCCTGAACATCGTGGTCGGCCTCGCCGGCCTGCTCGATCTCGGCTATGTCGCCTTCTACGCGGTCGGCGCCTATTCCTACGCGCTGCTCTCGCAACAGTTCGGCCTGTCTTTTTGGGTTCTCCTGCCGCTTTCCGGCATCCTCGCTGCGTTCTGGGGGATCATCCTCGGTTTCCCGGTGCTGCGCCTGAAGGGCGACTATCTCGCCATCGTGACGCTCGCCTTCGGTGAGATCATCCGTCTCGTCCTCATCAACTGGACGGAGGTGACGCGCGGCACCTTCGGCGTCTCCGGTATTCCGAAGGCGTCCGTCTTCGGCATCTGGTCCTTCGATGTCGGCGCGGCCAACTATTTCCCCAAGGTCTTCGGCTTGGCGATGTCGTCTGCCTATTACAAGATCTTTCTCTTCTATCTCATCCTGGCGCTGGCGCTGCTCACCGCCTATGTGACGATCCGCCTGCGCCGCATGCCGATCGGTCGCGCCTGGGAAGCGCTGCGCGAGGACGAGATCGCCTGCCGCTCGCTCGGTATCAACACGGTAACGACCAAGCTGACGGCCTTTGCCACCGGTGCCATGTTCGGCGGTTTCGCCGGCTCCTTCTTCGCGGTACGGCAGGGCTTCGTCTCGCCGGAGAGCTTCGTCTTCCTGGAATCGGCGATCATCCTCGCCATCGTCGTTCTTGGCGGCATGGGCTCGCTCGTCGGCATCGCCATTGCCGCCGTGGTCATGATCGGTGGCACGGAACTCCTGCGCGAGATGCAGTTCCTCAAGCAGATTTTTGGCCCCGAGTTCACGCCGGAACTCTACCGCATGCTGATATTCGGCCTGGCGATGGTTATCGTCATGGTCTGGAAGCCGCGCGGTTTCGTTGGGAGCCGTGAACCGACGGCCTTCCTAAAGGAGCGCAAGGCGGTCTCCGGCACCTTCACCACGGAAGGGCACGGTTGATGACGCCCGGGACGAACACGATGACAAATGATCCAATTCTGAAAGTCGAGCATCTCTCGATGCGCTTCGGCGGCCTGATGGCTATCAACGACTTCTCCTTCGAAGCGCAGCGCGGCGATATCACCGCCCTTATCGGTCCGAACGGCGCGGGCAAGACCACGGTGTTCAACTGCGTAACGGGCTTCTACAAGCCGACCATGGGCATGATCACCATGCGCCAGAAGGAGGGCAAGAGCTTCCTTCTCGAGCGGATGGCCGATTTCGAGATCACCCGCGATGCGAAGGTGGCACGTACCTTCCAGAATATTCGCCTGTTTTCGGGCCTCACCGTTCTGGAAAACCTGCTGGTTGCCCAGCACAATATGCTGATGAAGGCTTCCGGCTACACCTTCCTCGGTCTGCTCGGCTTTCCCGCCTATAAAAAAGCCTCGGGCGAATCCGTCGAGATCGCGAAATACTGGCTGGAAAAGGCGCACCTCATCGAGCGCGCCGACGACCCGGCGGGCGACCTGCCTTACGGCGCGCAACGACGTCTCGAAATCGCCCGTGCCATGTGCACCGGGCCAGAATTCCTCTGCCTCGACGAGCCGGCGGCCGGCCTCAACCCGCGCGAATCGCTCGCGCTCAATGAACTCCTGCGCTCCATCCGCAAGGATAGCGGCACGTCGATCCTGCTCATCGAGCACGACATGTCGGTCGTCATGGAAATCTCCGACCACGTTGTGGTGCTCGAATACGGGCAGAAGATTTCCGACGGAACGCCGGACTATGTAAAGAACGATCCGAAGGTTATCGCGGCCTATCTCGGCGTCGAAGATGATGAGGTCGAAGAGGTGATCGAGGAAATCGAAGAGATCGAAGAGACGCAGGGAGGTAAGCACTGATGAGTGATACGCTTCTCAGCGTTAAGGGCGTGGAAACCTATTACGGCAACATCCGCGCGCTTTCCGGCGTCGATGTCGAGGTAAAGAAGGGCGAGATCGTCAGCCTCATCGGCGCGAATGGCGCCGGTAAATCGACCCTGATGATGACGATCTGCGGCAGTCCGCAGGCCCGCGCCGGCACCGTCACCTTCGACGGCGAAGATATTACGCGCCTGCCGATGCACATGATCGCGCGTCGCCGTATCGCCCAGTCGCCGGAAGGACGCCGCATTTTTCCGCGCATGACGGTTTACGAAAATCTGCAGATGGGCGCGAGCCTCGACAATCTGAAGTATTTCAACGAGGACGTGGAGAAGATCTACACGCTCTTCCCGCGCCTCAAGGAGCGCCAGACCCAGCGCGGCGGCACGCTTTCGGGCGGCGAACAGCAGATGCTATCCATTGGCCGCGCGCTGATGGCCCGCCCGAAACTCCTGCTTCTCGACGAACCGTCGCTCGGACTTGCGCCATTGATCGTCAAGGGCATCTTTGATGCCATCAAGGTTTTGAACCGGGAGCAGGGGCTTACCGTGTTCCTCGTCGAGCAGAATGCCTTCGCTGCTCTCAAGCTCTCCGACCGTGCCTATGTGATGGTCAATGGCCAGGTAACGATGAGCGGTTCGGGCAGGGAGCTTCTGGCCAATCCGGAAGTGCGTGCGGCCTATCTGGAAGGCGGGCGCCACTAGAGCGTTCTGGGGAGTCAAGAATATGCAGGGAATTCTCTACGAAGAGCCGTCGGTCTGGCAGTTCCTCTTCATCACCGTCGTCATGGGGGGCTGGACTGCCTGGCGCACGGGCAAGAGCGTTGCGGAGAACTGGCAGAATTACGGGACGCTTGTCGTCTACGTGCTGTTGCTGGGCGCGGCCATCCGTTTCATCCATCATGCGCTCTTTGGCGGCACGCTGCTGACGGTTCAGTACTATGCCGTGGACACGCTGGCGCTTTTGTTGTTTGCTACGCTCGGCTTCCGCTACTACCGTACAAGGCAGATGACCAACAACTACTACTGGCTCTATGAAAAGGTCTCGCCTTTTTCCTGGAAGTCCAAATAAGCAGAGGGAACACCGCGGCCAGGTCCGGCCGTGGCAAAACGATATCGGCGCAATGAATGCGGGTGTTGCGACCGGTTAAAAACCAACCCGCTCTTAAATCTGGGAGTTACAATATGAAGAAGTCTCTCATGTCGGCTGTCGCTTTGGCTGCAATGGTCGCTTTCAGCGGCAGCGCCTGGGCCGATATCCTGATTGGCGTCGGTGGCCCGATCACCGGCCCGAACGCCGCATTCGGCGCGCAGATCCAGAAGGGTGTCGAGCAGGCTGCAGCGGACATCAATGCTGCCGGCGGCATCAATGGCGAGCAGGTCAAGGTCGTGCTCGGCGATGACGTATCCGATCCGAAGCAGGGCGTTTCGGTCGCCAACAAGTTCGTTGCTGACGGCGTGAAGTTCGTGGTCGGCCACTTCAACTCGGGCGTCTCCATCCCGACTTCGGAAATCTATGCCGAAAACGGCATCCTGCAGGTTTCGCCGGCTTCCACCAACCCGACCTACACGGAACGCGGCCTGTGGAACACCTTCCGTACCTGCGGCCGTGACGACCAGCAGGGCGCCGTGGCCGGTGCCTTCATTGCTGCCAACTTCAAGGATGCCAAGGTTGCCGTCATTCACGACAAGACCCCGTATGGCCAGGGCCTTGCCGACGAAACCAAGAAGGCAATGAACGAAGCCGGTATCACCGAGGCGGTCTATGAAGGCGTCAACATCGGCGACAAGGACTTCTCCGCTCTCATCGCCAAGATGAAGGAAGCCGGCGTTTCCGTCGTCTACTGGGGTGGTCTGCACACCGAGTTCGGCCTGATGGAACGCCAGGCTGCCGACCAGGGCCTGAAGGCAACCTTCATGTCGGGCGACGGTATCGTTTCCAACGAACTGGCTTCGATCGCCGGCGACGCCGTCGATGGTACGCTGATGACGTTTGCTCCGGATCCGCGCAAGAACGAAGCCGCAAAGGAACTGGTCGAGAAGTTCCGTGCTGCCGGCTTCGAACCGGAAGCCTACACGCTCTACTCCTACGCTGCCCTCCAGGTCATCGCTCAGGCTGCCAAGGCTGCCGGCGGCAACGATCCGCAGGCCGTCGCAGAAGCTCTCAAGGCGAAGGGCCCGTTCCAGACGGCCATCGGCGAACTCGGCTTCGATGAAAAGGGCGACATCACCCGCCCGGACTACGTCATGTACACCTGGAAGAAGGGTGACGACGGCAAGTACACCTACGCCGAGAACGAATAATCCTTTGCCCGCACGGGCATGGTAAAAACAGGAAGGCCTGGCGAAACGCCGGGCCTTTTTCGTTCTGCGTTGTGCCGTCAAGGCTATCGAGGAGGCATTGATCGGCGCGCTCGAAAGGGTCATCATCCACGAGGCAAGGCCGGCGCCTGTCCGGGAGGATGTATGTCGGCCGTCTCGCCGTATAGGATAGGCGTGAACGGCATTTACGAAAGACAGGATAATCATGATCAGGACGATTGTTTTCTCAAATGTCATCCTCGCTGCCATGGCGCTGCCCGCTTTGGCGCAGGAGGAGCCGGTGGTTGATTGCGCCAATGCCACGACCCAGTCCGATCTCAACATCTGTGCCTATCGGGATTACCAGGCGGCTGATGGAGCCCTGAACGCGGCCTATCGCAAAGCCCTGGCCGCAGCGCAGGAAACCGACAGGCAGATCGGGGAATATGACGAGAAAGCCGTTGGCGCCGTCGATGCATTGAAGAAGGCACAGCGCGCCTGGATCCCCTATCGCGACGGTCAATGCGCGCTTGCCGGTTTTGCCGCGCGCGGTGGATCGATGGAGCCGATGCTGGTCTCGGGCTGCCTTGCCGAACTGACCGCAAAACGGACCGAGGAACTGAAGGCCACAGTCGAGAACCTTGGGAACTGACATGGATCGGTTGAAGATGGACCACTGGAAGGTGAGCCGGCCGACGGTGGGCCGAACGATCATGATCGTCGGAAACGGGTCGGTGGCTGCAGGCGCCGCCGCGATCATCGATGCCGCCGATCTTGTGATCCGGTTCAACGATTGCCGTTCCCGTGGCGCTGGGGGGAGCAGGACCGATATCGTCGCGGTCTGCAATACCGGACGTCCGGCTCTGTCGATGTTGGGCGGCGGCAACTGGAAGAACAGCGCTGCGGTGCGCCAGGCAAGCGCCATCTGGTGCGTTCGGTCAGCGGCGAAGTTCGAGAGCTTGCGATCGCAATTGGCACATAGCCATCCCGATCTCGATGATCTCTGCGACGACTATAGTTCGGGCTTCCGGGCTTTCGCGAAGGCGACCGGCCGGGCTTTCCATGCCGTTCCAGCTTCCATCCATGACCATGTGGACACTGGGTTGAGGGCGCATGATCCAGACCCCTATGTGGTGCCCAGCAGCGGTCTTATCATCATCGCGGAGGTTCTGGCTCACTGGCGGCAACCGGAGGACCGTATCGTCCTTGCCGGCTTCGGCCATGCCGGCTGGGAATGGCATCCTTTCGACGCCGAGCGCCGTTATGTGGATGCGCTGGTGGTGCAGCGCCAGTTGTCGCGCCTAGACCGGAGCGGAGACCAGATCGGCTCGAATGTCGCTGTAAAAGCCGTGTGAACCGGGTGCCGGGTCCGCTTCGCCCCATGATGGTCCTGGCGACCTTGTTCAAGCTCATTGGCTGACGGGCCGGCTTGCAGCGGCTGCATATCTGCCATGCATCGCGCCTTTTTCCGGTCGTTCTTGCTGCATTGCGGCAGGATTTATTGTAGGAAGCAGGTCACGCTGGGTGCCTTGGCTTTCCCACTGACCGCCCGCGATTTACATTCCAGGAGACCGATCATGATCATTGGCAGAAAAGTGCCGTCCGTCATCTTCCGCACGCGCGTTCGCGACGAGGCTATCGAAGGTACCAATCCGTTCCGTTGGCAGGATGTGTCTTCCGAGGACTATTTTGCCGGCAAGCGTGCCGTACTGTTTTCGCTTCCCGGAGCCTTCACGCCCACGTGCTCGACCTTCCAACTGCCCGATTTCGAGAAGCTCGCAGACGACTTCAAGGCCGAAGGCATCGACACGATCTACTGCATCTCGGTCAATGATGCCTTCGTGATGAATGCCTGGGGGAAATCGCAGAATCTCGACAAGGTCAAGCTCATTCCGGACGGTTCCGGCGAGTTCACCCGCAAGATGGGCATGCTCGTCTCGAAGGACAATCTCGGATTCGGCATGCGCTCGTGGCGCTATGCGGCGATCGTCAACAATGGCGTCGTCGAGCAGTGGTTCGAAGAGGAAGGCTATTGCGACAACGCCGACAGCGATCCCTATGGCGTGTCTTCGCCGCAGAATATCCTTGGCGCCCTGCGCTCGGAGAAGATGGCGGCCTGATCCTAAGACATGCCCTGATTAATCAAGCCCGGCGCCGGTCGTTTCGATCTGGCGTCGGGTTTTTTTATCGCTAGATTGCCGTGTCCCAGAAAAGACCGGAGGTTCAATGATCCACGTTATCGCCCATACGCAAGCCCAGCCGGGCAAGGGGAGGGATATCGTCTCCCTCAGCAAGACCCTGATTGCCGAGACCCGCAAGGAACAGGGCTGCATCAGCTACGACCTCTACCAGAAGCCCGGCGCGCCGGACACGCTGGTCTTCGTCGAGACATGGGAAAGCCGCGAGGCGCTGGAGGCGCATTTCCACACGCCGCATATCCGCAATTTCAGTGCGGCGACCTCCGGGCTGAAAGCAGAAAGCCGGGTCGAGATCGTCCATCCCGAGCGGATCGAGATTCTCTGACATCCGCTATGAGCGGAAGGATCGGTAATGAAAAAGCCGGCGCATCGAGGATGCGCCGGCTTTTTCGCAATTGCGCGGACCTATTCCGCAGCCAGTGCCGGATGGCTTATCACGTTCGAGCCGCGTCTTGGCCCTTCCAGTCGCTCCAGCCTTTGTTGCAGTTCGCCGATCGTCCTGTTCTGCTCGGTAACGATATCGGTCAGCGCTGCGTTCTCCAGGATTTCCTGCTCCTCATCCTTGCCGCCGACCAGATGGCCGAACAACCAGCCGAGCAGCCGGGACAGGTCGTCCATGATCAGGAAGAAGGAGGGCACCACGACCAGCGAGATCACCGTCGAGACGATGATGCCGCCGATCACGGCGATCGCCATCGGCGCGCGGAACGAGCCGCCTTCGCCGACGCCGAGCGCCGAGGGCAACATGCCCGCCGACATGGCGATCGAGGTCATGATGATCGGCCGGGCACGCTTGCGGCCGGCTTCGACCATGGCATGTGTTCGCTCCATTCCCTGTTGCATCATCTCGATGGCGAAATCGACGAGCAGGATGGCGTTCTTCGTGACGATGCCCATCAACATCAGGATGCCGATCAGCACCGGCATCGACATGGCGTTCTGGGTCAGGATCAGCCCGGCCGCCACACCGCCGATGGCGAGCGGCAGGGAGAACAGGATGGTGAAGGGCTGGATGACGTTCTTGAACAGAAGAATGAGCACCACCAGCACCAGCATCAGGCCGAGCAGCATGGCATTGCCGAAACCCTGCTCCATTTCCGCCTGGATCTCGGCATCGCCGCTTTCAAGGAACTGCACGGTCGGCGGCAGCTTGGTTTCCTTGGCGATCTGCTTGAAGCGATCCGTGGCGGAATTAAGTGCCACCCCGGTGGGCAGATCGGCACCCATGGTGACCACACGGTAGCGGTCATAGCGCTTGATCGAGCTTGGCCCTTCCGAATAGTTGATATCGGCGACCGTGGAGATCGGAACCAGCGCACCGGCAGCGGTCTGGACCTTGAGGTTGCGGATCGCGGCAAGATCGGTGCGGAAATCCGTATCGATCTGGACGCGGATCGGAATCTGCCGGTCGTCGAGGGAGATTTTCGTCAGCGCCGCATCTATGTCGCCAATCGTTGCGACGCGCACGACGTCGGCGATCTGGGCGGTGGTGATGCCCAGCCGCGACATCTGGTCGGCGCGCGGGCGAATCTGCAACTCGGGCCGCGGCAAGGCGCCGTCCGGGCTGATGTTGGCGAGCAGCGGCTCGTCGCGCAGATTGGCCTCCAGCAATGCCACCGCCGCATTCAGATCCTTGTCGTTTCCAGACAGCAGATTGAAGGACAGATCCCGCTCGCCGCGGTCGTTCAGCTTGAGAATGCGCACATCCGGGATGGAGCGAACGGCGGCATAGACCTGTTTTTCGATCTCGGCCTGCGGAATGATGCGACCGGCCGGCGGCAATTTCGGCATATAGGAGCCGATGAGGGGCATGCCGCCGAGAACATCGTTCACCACCTTGTTGAGAAGCGAATGATCGAGCTTGCCCAGCATGACAGTGATGGTGGCACGGCGCAGTTCGAGGTCCCCTTTCGGGGAAGCGCCGCCGAGCACGAATATGCCCTCGACGCCATCGAGATCCTTGATCTTGTCGTAGATCTGCGCCGTCGTTGTGTCGGTGTCCTCCAGCATGGCATTGGGCGGCAATTCGACCGAGAGCACGATGCGGGATGCATCTTCCGGCGGCAGGAAGCTGCCGGGAACCGTCATCAGCAACATGACCGAGCCGATGACGAAGGCGATGGCGGCCACGAGCGTGGCATAACGCATATACCAGCGCCTCGTCGTCGTCGTCACCAGCCAGGTATAGCCACGCATCAGCCGGCCGTCGCTGTCGTCGTGGTGGCCGTCTCCGTCGCCGGATTTCATCAGATAGGCGGCCATTACCGGTGTGATCAGCCGCGCGACCAGCAACGAGAAGAACACCGACACGGCAACCGTCAGGCCGAACTGGATGAAATACTGGCCCGGAATGCCGGGCATGAAGGAAACCGGGACGAAGACCGCGATGATGGTGAAGGTGGTTGCGATGACGGCGAGACCGATTTCGTCCGCTGCCTCGATGGCCGCCTTGTAGGGCGATTTGCCCATCTTGATATGGCGGGCGATATTCTCGATCTCGACGATCGCGTCGTCGACGAGAATGCCGGTCGCCAGCGTCAGGGCAAGGAAGCTGACGAGATTGAGCGAGAATCCGAGTAGGTCCATCACCCAGAATGTGGGAATGGCCGAAAGCGGCAAGGCCATGGCCGAGATCAAGGTAGCGCGCCAGTTGCGCAGGAAGAGCAGAACCACGGCCACCGCCAAAAGGGCGCCTTCGAGCAGCGTGTGCAAGGCCGCTTCGTAATTGCCATAGGTGTAATAGACCGAATCGTTGACCAGTTCGATCGACACGTCCGGATATTTCGTATGCAGGTCCGCGAGCGTCTTTTCCACGGTTTCGGCAACCGTGACCTCACTTGCGCCCTTGGAACGGAAGACCGCGAAGGTGACGACGGGATCGCCGTTGTAACGCGAGAAGGATTTCGGCTCCTCATAGGTATCCGTGACGCTGCCGAGCTCGGAGAGGCGGACGAAGCGGCCGTTCGGCAGGGCGATCATCGTATTGGCAAGGCCGGAGACCGAGCGCGTATCGCCCAGCGTGCGGATCGCCTGTTCGCTACCTCCCACCTGGCCGCGGCCCGAGCCGAGATCGGTGTTCATCTTGCGCAACTGGCCGTTCACGTCGGAGGCGGTGATCCCGTAGGAATTCAGCCGGGATTCGTTCAGTTCGACGCGGACTTCGCGGTCCGATCCGCCGTAACGGTCGATCCGGCCGATGCCGGTCTGGCCCTGGAGGGCGCGCTTAATCGTATCATCGACGAACCAGGAGATTTCCTCCAGGGTCATGCCGGGTGAAGAGACAGCGAAGGTCTGGATTGCCTGGCCCTCGACATCGACCTTGGAGACGATCGGCTCCTCGACGGAGGCCGGCAGGTCGCTGCGAATGCGGTCGATGGCATCCTTGACGTCTTGCACCGCCTGGTTGGTCGGCACGTCCATCTTGAACATGACAGCGGTGCTCGAAAGCCCGTCGCTGATGGTCGAGGTGATGTGATCGACACCGGAAATTCCGGCGACCGCATCCTCGATTTCCTTGGTCACCTGCGTCTCGAGTTCGGCCGGCGCCGCGCCGCTCTGGCTGACGCTGACGGAGACGATCGGCACGTCGATGTTCGGAAAGCGGGTGATCGGCAGCGTGTTGAACGACTGGTAACCGAGATACATCAGCAAGACGAAGGCGAGGATGGGCGCAATCGGGTTGCGGATTGCCCAGGCTGAGAAATTCATATCCGTGTTCCCGTCAATTGGTCGCCGTGGAGGCGGATGTCACCGGATTGATCTTGTCGCCATCACGCACATAGGCGCCTGCCTTGGCCACCACGGTGTCACCCGGCTTCAGGCCCGTGGTGATTTCGATGAATTCGCCGTCCTGGATGCCGGTGGTCACCTTGGCCATATGGACGACGCCGTCTTCGACCTTGCGCACGATCGTCTCGTCATTGGCGGTCGTCACTGCCGTCAGCGGCAGGACGATGGCCTGCTTTTCCTCGATGATGATCTGGGCATCCGCATACATGCCCACCCGTGCCTTGTCCGGCTCGTCAAGCGCGATATAGACGGTTCCGAGACGCGTCTGCGCATCGACCCGCGGTGAAATCAGACGGACCTTTCCGGCAAGCTCGTTCCTGGCCCCCGCCAGCGTCACCAGGACCTTTTCACCCAAGGCCAGCCGGACGAGATCAGTTTCTGGAATATCCGCCTGCATTTCGATCGCGCCATCGCGGATGAGGGTGAACAGCGGTTCGCCGGCGCCGCTGGCGATCGCGCCGATCTTTGCGGTCCTTGCCGAAACGAGGCCGCTTACCGGGGTCTTGACCTCGGTGCGGGCGAGACGCAGATCGACATCGGCTATCTGCGCTTCGACGACCTGGATATCGGCCTCGGCCACGGCGATCATCTGTTCGGCAGAGTTGACGCGCGCACGCGCTGCAGTAGCGGCCGCCTCTTCGCGATCAGCCTGTGCTGTGGACATGGAGCCCGCTTCCGAAAGCTTCTTGGAACGCTCGCTTACCCGCGCTGCCTCTTCGGCATTGGCATTGGCTTCGGCCAGTTGCGCCTGATATTGCGCCAGTGCGGCATTCGCCTTGGCAAGGCTTGCGGCATACTGGCTCTTTTGCAGGAGGAGCATGTCCTCGTTCAATGTCGCCAGCACGGCTCCCGCCTCGACGCGGTCGCCGATATCGGCATTCAGCGAGCGAATGGAAAGTCCATCGACCAGCGGCGAAACATAGATTTCCTCAACGGCCTTGATGGTTCCGGTGGCAACGACCCTGTCGGTAATCGACTGGTTTTCGACCTTGGTAACGACGATGGAGGGCAGGGCCTGCTCGGGTTTCGGCGCCTGTGCCTCTTCCGCGAAACTGGCGTTCGGCAGGAAAAACAGCAAGATAGCGGCAGAAATGCAAAAGGCGGGCGTCTTGGGGAGGGCCATCGGCTCACTTTCCTGGAATTGCGGATGTCAGATTTCCGACGCCGCGCGATTCCAGCAAGGAATTGCCGTCGTCAATTGAAGAATTGGAAGGAAACTGCCGTCTCGGTCACAATGAACGGAAAATTCCTCCGCATCCTCCTCAAAAATGCTTCGGCTCTATTTAGTTAGGCCTTGTGGACGATGCAAGGTCCCAGTCGAAGAAAGAATGGTGCCTCATTATTTTATTTGTTGCATTGATGCAAGGCAGAGTTCTTTCACGAAAAATTGTAGCCGTCGCCGGTGTCCTCAAATAGGCAACGCGCGGAAGTGATCCGCGCGTTGTGGTAGCAAAACTCGATATCGAGGTTATTTCAGGGCAGCATCGGTGATCTCATGGGTGAAGGCGCCGACAGGTTCCTTGGTGATGACCGGATCGGAGCCGCCCTTCAGCAGGGACGAGACGGTGCGCTTGTAATCTGCCTCATCCAGTGCCCCGTTCGAACCGGCGGTGAGCTTGGCGACTTCGCTCATCATGCGCTTCTGGTGCTCTTCCGTCTGGGCACCCGTCGCGTCATTCTCCAGAACGATGTCGGCCGCCTCGTCGGTATTGGTTTCGGCGTATTTCCAGCCCTTCATCGAGGCACGCACGAATTTCACCATCTTTTCCTTGAAGGCCGGGTCCTTGAGCTTGTCTTCAAGCACATAGAGCCCGTCTTCCAGCGTGGCGACGCCCTGGTCCTCGTATTTGAAGGTCACCAGGTCTTCCGGCTTGAGGCCGGCATCGATGACCTGCCAGTATTCGTTATAGGTCATGGTGGAGATGCAGGCGGCCTGCTTCTGGATCAGCGGATCCACGTTGAAGCCCTGCTTGAGCACGGTGACGCCGTCGGGGCCGCCGTCGGTCTTCAGGCCAAGCTGGCTCATCCATGAGAGGAAGGGATATTCATTGCCGAAGAACCAGACGCCGAGCGTCTTGCCCTTGAAATCGTCCGGCGAGGTGACGCCGGATTCCTTCAGGCAGGTGAGCATCATGCCCGACGATTTGAACGGCTGGGCGATATTGACCAGCGCCACGCCTTTTTCGCGGGTCGCCAGCGCCGAAGGCATCCAGTCGACGACGACATCGGCGCCGCCGCCGGCGATCACCTGCGGCGGAGCAATATCCGGGCCGCCCGGCTTGATCTCCACATCGAGGCCTTCCTCTTCGTAAAAGCCCTTGTCCTTGGCGACGTAATAGCCGGCGAACTGGGCCTGGGTAACCCATTTGAGCTGCAGGACCACCTTGTCGGCAGCGACGGCCTGGAATGCGGACAGCGAAAAGGCGCTTGCCAGCAGCAATGATGCAAGTTTCGTCTTCATGTCAGTTCCCTCTTTTTGTGCCCCTCCACCACGGAAGGGCAGGCTTTTTATGACGCCCGTCCATTGCGGACAGGTCGCTTCTCAGGCCGTTCGCGCGTTGCGCACGGACGGATGCCAGAACGTGACGGCGCGCTCGATGAGCGCAACCAGCCCGTAAAAGGCCGAGCCGGCCACCGCCGCGACAGCGATTTCGGCCCAGACCATATCGACATTCATGCGCCCCACCTCCGTGGAGATCCTGAACCCCATGCCGACGATGGGGGTTCCGAAAAATTCGGCCACGATCGCGCCGATCAAGGCGAGCGTGGAATTGATCTTGAGCGCGTTGAAGATGAAAGGCCATGCCGCGGGAAGCCTGAGCTTGACCAGGGTCTGGAACCAGCTGGCCGCATAGGTCCGCATCAGGTCCTTTTCCATGGAACTCGTCGCGGCGAGCCCGGAGACCGTATTCACCAGCATCGGGAAAAAGGTCATGATGACGACCACGGCCACTTTCGATTGCCAGTCGAAACCGAACCACATGACCATGATCGGCGCCACGCCGATGACCGGCAGGGCGGAGACGAAATTGCCGAGCGGCAGAAGCCCCTTTTGCAGGAAAGGGGAACGGTCGATGGCGAGCGCGGTGAGGAAGCCGAGCCCGCAGCCGAGCGCATAGCCGACGAGGACCGCCTTCAGGAATGTCTGGCGAAAATCCGCCCAGAGGGTCGGCACGGAATTGATGAGCCGCGTCCAAATCATCGAGGGCGGCGGCAGAAGCACGGAAGGAACGTTGAACGCGCGCACGATGCCTTCCCAGAGCACCAGGATTGTAATGCCGAAAAGCAGCGGTACGGCAAGCCGCGCTGCCCGCGCCATCGAGGAGCTCGTGAATGTGCGGCGCACGAGCCATTCGTTCGTGGCCCAGGCCAGCAGCCAGAAGGCGATCGCGCCGATGAGGAGAGCGGAATTCATGGCTTGACCCCCATGCGCTTGAGAACGGCCGTCTGGGCCAGGCCGACAATGACAACGAGCACCGCCGCCAGCGCCGCCGCCATGAACAGGGCCGACCAGATCTGCACCGTCTGGCCGTAATAGGAGCCGGCCAACAGCCGGGCGCCGAGGCCGGAGACGGCACCGGTTGGAAGCTCGCCGACGATGGCGCCGACCAGCGATATCGCGATGGCGACCTTCAGCGAGGTGAAGAGATAGGGCATGGAGGCCGGCCAGCGTAGTTTCCAGAAGGTCTGGGCGGGGCTGGCATAATAGGTGTGCATCAGGTCGAGCTGGATCTGCTCGGGGCTGCGCAGGCCCTTCACCATGCCGACGACGATGGGGAAGAAGCTGAGATAGGTCGAGATCAGCGCCTTCGGCAGGAGGCCGGAAATGCCGATGGCATTCAGCACGACGATGATCATGGGGGCAATCGCAAGGATCGGGATCGTCTGGCTGGCGATCACCCAGGGCATCAGCGAGCGATCCATGGCGCGATTGTGGACGATGCCGACGGCAAGCAGGATGCCGAGAAGGGCGCCGAGACCAAAGCCCAGCAACGTTGCGGAAAGCGTGATCCAGGCATGGTAGACCAGGCTTCGCTTCGAAGTGATCGGCTTGTTGAATGTCGTATCCCAGATCTCTGCCACCACCTGATGGGGTGCCGGCAGCACCGGCCGCTGCTGGAACATGGTTTTTGGGAGGATTTCGGAGAAGGTGATCTCCGTTCCCGCGCGGGCGGCGGTGTCACGTTCGAAGGGCGCATTGAGGAAGACCGCGGCCACATACCAGACGACGAGGAGGACAAGCAGGATCGTCCCCACCGGCAGGATCCTGTCCTTGAAAAAGCTCGGCTTTTCCATCTTCAGGCCTTTCCGCTCGAGGGCAGCAGCATCAGTGCCATGGAGACGACGCCGAGCGCCACGCCGGCCATCTGGGAAAGGGTCAGGCGCTCGCCGAAGATTGCAAAGGCGATGACATTGATCAGAAGAAGCTGCGCGACCGCCGAGGCGGAAATGGCC
Source organism: Rhizobium sp. Root482 (assembly GCF_001426565.1). GTDB lineage: Bacteria > Pseudomonadota > Alphaproteobacteria > Rhizobiales > Rhizobiaceae > Pararhizobium. The sequence continues at coordinate 161,970 of NZ_LMFA01000020.1, forward strand.
AGCCCCAGCCCGCCTTCGCGCATCAGCCGCACCATCATCAGATTGCCAACGCAATAGAGAGCGAGCGAGAAGACGAGGAGGAGGATATTATTGCTGGCAACATAATAGCGCGATGCGGTTGCCGCGCTGAGAAAGACCGCCATTGCCGCCACGAGCCAGAAGATGAAGGTGGCGTTCATGATGGCAACTCCGAAGAGCACGTCCATCGGAACAGGATATCCGGCAGACTTTCTTCGTTGTCACCGTCTGTTCTTCTCACCTCCGTGAACATTTCGCGCCTGTAGAACTGTTGCGCTCCCCTGTTTTCTACGAACGTCCAGAGGTCCAGCCGTTCAGGAAAGATTGCCTTTGCGGTGTCGATCAGTTTTTTTCCAAAACCTGCCCGGCGATAATCACGATCGGCATAAAGTGCTGTGATGCAAGCGTCATCGGAGAGCGCCAGGAAGGCGCATACCCTGCCGTCGAGATCGGCGACCTTGACTTGACGCTCCTGAAATACGACGTCGCGATAATAACGCTCGACATTCTCATGGTCGTGAACGCGTGGCATCCAGGACGTATCGTCAATCCAGCCGTTGAGAATTGCCGCACAGGCGGGCATATCGGAGATATGAGCGTCCCGGATGATGTCTCTACTCGTCATAGCTATGCCCCGCCCTCAGGCCCTCGCGCACGCGGCTGGCGATTTCAAGGAATTCGGGGCTTTCGCGGATGTCGAGCGGGCGCTCCTTCGGCAATGTCGATTCGATGATGTCTGTGACCCGCCCGGGGCGCGGGCTCATGACCACGATGCGGGTCGAGAGATAGACGGCCTCCGGGATCGAATGGGTGACGAAGCAGATGGTCTTGTTGGTCCGTTCCCACAATTTCAGCAGTTGTTCGTTCAGATGGTCGCGGACGATCTCGTCCAGCGCGCCGAAGGGTTCGTCCATCAACAGCAGGTCGGCATCGAAGGCGAGCGCGCGGGCGATCGAGGCGCGCTGCTGCATGCCGCCGGACAATTGCCATGGGAATTTCTTGCCGAAACCGGTGAGATTGACGAGGTCGAGCGTGCGCGCGATGCGTTCCTTCCGCTCGTCGCCGGAAATTCCCATGATCTCGAGCGGCAAGGCGATGTTCTTCTCGATCGTGCGCCAGGGATAGAGCGCGGCTGCCTGGAAGACATAGCCATAGGAGCGGTTCCTGCGCGCGTCTTCCGGCGTCGTGCCGTTGACGGTGATCGAGCCGGAGGTCGGCTTTTCCAGGTCGGCGATGACGCGCAGAAATGTCGTCTTGCCGCAGCCGGAAGGGCCGATGAAGGAGACGAAATCGCCCTTGCGAACATCGAGATCGACGCCGGTGAGCGCATTGACCGGGCCATCATTGGTCTCGAAGGTCAGGCCGAGATCGCGAGCCGAGACGACGGATGCTGGTGAGAGTGTCATTGTATCCGGTTCGCTCCGTCCTGAATGCCATTGCCTGGAAAATTGCTGTGACGTCATTCGGCTCTCTGTCTCCGATAGTCGTACTTCATATTTTTCGAATGAGGTATGCTGCCGGCGATATTGCTGCCGGGGAGCTGTGGAAATGTCGCAATCGTCGAAACCGACCTGCCGGATCGTCCGTCCCGGCCAGACCTATGACGGCAAGTAGGGGTTCAGCTATTTCGAGGGTATTTCGGCGGAAGCAGTCGGATCGACCGGCATCTGCATGCATCTTCTGACGATCCCGCCGGGTGGCCGGGCGAAGGCGCATAAGCACGCGACCCATGAAACGGCGATCTACATGCTGTCGGGCGAGGCGCATACCTGGTACGGTGACCGGCTGGAAAACCATGTCATCGTCAAGGCCGGAGAGATGTTCTACATCCCGGCCGGCGTTCCGCATCTGCCGGCCAATCTTTCCGACCAGCCGGCTTCGGCGGTTATCGCGCGGACGGATCCCAACGAGCAGGAGAGCGTCGTGCTTCTGCCGGAGCTGGAGAGGCTGGTGCCCATTTGAGACGGGGAGGCTGACGGGGTTGTTGCGATACCCCCCTCTGTCACTCCGTGACATCTCCCCCTCAAGGGGGGAGATTGTCCGCGCACGCGGTGCCAGCCTCACATGGAGTATGTTCAGGGCCGCAAGCGCTCTTTTTGATGGTTTGGGAACAGGCGCGCAGCAATCTCCCGATCTCCCCCCTTGAGGGGGAGATGTCGCAAAGCGACAGAGGGGGGTGTTGCGCGGCTGATGCGACATGTGAGCTTTTCACACCCCGCTTGCCGGAATGCCCGTGCGCTGAACCTTGCGCGGGGCGGTGATGTCCTTCCAGGTGGAGAGCGCCTTATTGACGGCGGTGAAGGGCTCGCGCCTGACGAATTTTCCCTGGCCCTCGCGGGTCTTCACAGTCGATTCCTCAATCGCCACGACGCCGCCGGTCAAGGTGTAGCGCGGCAGGCCGGTAACCTCTTTGCCCTCGAAGACATTATAGTCGATCGCCGATTGCTGGCTGGTGGCGGAGATCGTCTTCGAACGCTTCGGATCCCAGACGACGATATCGGCATCGGCACCGACCAGGATGGCGCCCTTTTTCGGATAGATGTTAAGAATCTTGGCGATATTGGTCGAGGTCACGGCGACGAATTCGTTCATGGTGATGCGGCCGGTGGCGACGCCATGCGTCCAGAGCATCGGCATGCGGTCTTCAAGACCGCCGGTGCCGTTGGGGATCTTGGTGAAATCGCCGACGCCGAAGCGTTTCTGCTGCGTGGTGAAGGCGCAGTGGTCGGTCGCGACCACCTGCAGGGAGCCGCTCGCAAGCCCGGCCCAGAGACTGTCCTGATGCTGCTTGTTGCGGAAGGGGGGCGACATGACACGACGGGCGGCGTGGTCCCAGTCGGGATTGGCGTATTCGCTTTCATCGAGCGTCAGGTGCTGGATCAGCGGTTCGCCATAGACGCGCATGCCGTTCTGCCGCGCGCGGCGGATCGCTTCATGTGACTGTTCGCAGGAGGTGTGAACCACATAGAGCGGGCTGCCGGCCATGTCGGCAATGATGATGGCACGGTTGGTCGCTTCGCCCTCGACGGCGGCCGGGCGGGAATAGGCATGTGCCTCCGGGCCGTTATTGCCTTCTGCTAGCAGTTTTGCCTGCATCTGCGCGACGATGTCGCCGTTTTCCGCATGCACCATCGGCAGAGCGCCAAGCTCGGCGCAGCGTTGGAAGGAGTGGAACATCTCGTCGTCGTCCACCATCAGTGCGCCCTTGTAGGCCATGAAATGCTTGAAGGTGTTGATGCCTTTGTCCTGAACGATGGTCTGCATCTCGTTGAAGACCTGCTCGCCCCACCAGGTGATGGCCATGTGGAAGGAGAAATCGCAATTGGCGCGCGAGGTCTTGTTGTCCCACATGGTCAGTGCCTCGAGCAGCGACTGGCCGGGCGAGGGGAGCGCGAAATCGACGACCATGGTGGTGCCGCCGGAAAGTGCCGCCCGCGTGCCGCTCTCGAAATCGTCGGTGGAATAGGTGCCCATGAACGGCATTTCGAGATGGGTATGCGGATCGATGCCGCCCGGCATGATGTAGCACCCCGTCGCATCCAGCGTCTCCACGCCGGAAAGGTCCGGCCCGATTTCGACGATCTTGCCACCCTCGATCTTCACATCGGCCTTGTAGGTCAGGTCAGCGGTGACGATGGTTCCGTTCTTGATGATTGTGGTCATGATCGTTTCCTACTCTTTCAATTCCGCGGAGGCAGGCGAGTAAAAGCCAGTTTTCTCATCCTCGACGGCGATCTCGCCGTTCAGGGCGGCCAATATCGTTTCAAGGACGGATCGGCGCTGGCGCGAGATCTCGTGGTTCCAGAAGCGCAAGATCGAATATCCCCTGGCATTCAACCACGCGGTTCGGCTGCGGTCGGAGCGGCTATCGGCATGATGGAAGCCATCGACTTCGACGATCAGGCGTTTCTCGCGACAGAGGAAATCGACGATGAAGGGGCCGAGCGGAATCTGCCGGGAGAATTTATGGCCGTTGAGGCGTCTGGCGCGCAAATCGCTCCACAGATGGTGTTCTTCCTCGGTCTCGCTTTGCCTTAATTTTCGAGCCTGTACCGTCTTGCCGGACTGACGTTTGGTGATGTCGCGCGTCGTTGACTTCGGTGCGGAGGCAGCCCCCTCATCCGACCCTTCGGGCCACCTTCTCCCCGTCGGGGAGAAGGGAATACCGATTGCAAATTCGCGCTTCCCAGAATTTACCTCGATTCGAGCGTGAGATGTGTTCGAGGGGCAAGCGGCAACCTCCCTCTTCTCCCCAGCGGGGAGAAGGTGGCCTGGAAGGCCGGATGAGGGGGCCACGGCCACCGTCTTCACCCCACGATCCCCGCCGTCTCCACCACCGCGTGGAACAGCACATCGCAGCCGGCGGAGGCCCATTCCCTGGAGATGTCTTCCGCCTCGTTGTGGCTGAGACCGCCGACGCAGGGGCACATGACCATGGTGGCGGGGGCAACCTTGGCGGCCCAGCAGGCGTCGTGGCCGGCGCCGGAGATCAGGTTCATATGGCTGTAGCCGAGTTTTTCGGCCGCCGTGCGCACCGCCGTCACCAAAGTCGGGTCGAAGGTCACCGGCTCGAAATGGCCGATCGCCTCGATCGAACAACCGACGCCGAGCGCGTCGCTGATTTTCGGTGCCTCAGCTTCGATCTTCGAGCGCATGCGGTCGAGCTTGGCCTTGTCCGGCGAACGGATATCGACGGTGAAGACCACCTTGCCTGGCAGGACGTTGCGGGAATTGGGGGAGAAGAACACCTGGCCGACGCCGCCGACGGCGCCCGGCTGTTCGCTCATCGCCACATCCTGCACCATTTCGAGGATACGGGCCATGGCAAGGCCGGCATTGACGCGCAGGTTCATCGGCGTCGAGCCGGTATGGGCCTCCCTGCCGGTCAGCGTGAATTCCAGCCACCAGAGACCCTGGCAATGGGTGACGACGCCGATCTGCTTTTCCTCGGCTTCCAGGATCGGCCCCTGCTCAATGTGATATTCGAAATAGGCGTGCATCTTTCGAGCGCCGACCTCTTCATCGCCAAGCCAGCCGATGCGCTTCAACTCGTCGCCGAAGCTTTTTCCCTCGGGGTCCTTGCGGTCATAGGCATAGTCCAGCGAATGAACGCCGGCAAAGACGCCCGACGCCAGCATGGCGGGGGCAAAGCGGGCGCCTTCCTCGTTCGTCCAGTTGGTGACGACGATCGGGTGTTTCGTCCTAATGCCGAGATCGTTCATGGTGCGCACGACTTCGAGTCCGGCAAGCACGCCGAGCACACCGTCATATTTGCCGCCCGTGGGCTGGGTGTCGAGGTGGCTGCCGATATAGACGGGGAGAGCATCGGGATCGGTGCCGGCGCGGGTGGCAAACATGGTGCCCATGCGGTCTACGCCCATCGCCAGGCCGGCCTCTTCGCACCAGGTCTGGAAAAGTCTTCGGCCTTCGCCGTCTTCGTCGGTCAGGGTCTGGCGATTATTGCCGCCAGCAATGCCCGGACCGATCTTCGCCATGTCCATCAGCGATGTCCAGAGACGATCCGCATTGACGCGCATGTTCTCGCCGGGTGCATGAGCCATGGCGGTTCTCCTCATCAGTTTTCAGGGGAAACGCATGTCGCGCCTCCCGTCGTTCCCGTGGTCAGATCGGGGCATCTGGTTTTTTCGATTGCCCTGCGATCAGCCGTTGCGTTTGCGTTTCAACTGACTGATAATTTGACCGGTTGGTAAAACATTACAGCTTCCGTTGCCGCACTCAAGGCGAAAAACAGAAAAAACCGGATTGCCGTCCGAATTTTTGGACCACCTGGAATTAGAACGAATATGCCGCCGGCGGGCGGTGCTTGCGAGGGGCAGGGGCAGATGGCACTTCCGAGGGCAGCCAGGACACAAAGGCGAACCCGCATCCAGGAGGAGAAGGAGGAACTGATCCTCGAGGCAGCGCTCGATGTCTTCGCCACCCACGGTTTTCGAGGCAGCACCATCGACCAGATCGCCGAAGTGGCCGGCATGTCGAAGCCCAATCTGCTCTATTATTTCCGAACCAAAGAAGCCATGCATCGGGCGCTGATCGACCGGGTGCTCGATAACTGGCTCGATCCCTTGCGCGAATTCGATGCGGAGGGAAATCCGGTCGCGGAAATCCGCAGCTATATCCGCCGCAAGCTGGAAATGGCCCGTGATTTCCCGCGCGAAAGCCGGTTGTTCGCCAATGAAATCCTGCAGGGTGCGCCGCATATCGAGGATGAGCTGAAGGGGCCGCTGAAGGCGCTGGTCGACGAGAAGGCCGAGGTGATCCGGGCCTGGGCTTCTGCCGGCAAGATCGCCAGATGCGACCCCTATCACCTGATCTTCGCCATCTGGTCGACGACGCAGCATTATGCCGATTTCGACGTACAGGTGCGCGGTGTTCTGGGAGAGACCCAATCGGGCGAGGGGCGCTTCGAGGACGCGGCGCGCTTTCTCGAGCAATTGTTCGTCAACGGGCTGTCCGTCGGTACCACGGCTTCCCGAGGCTGATCGGCATCAGGCCGGCGGCCCATCCGCAGGTGCCGCCTTGATAAGGTCCTCGAATTCGCGCGCATTCTGGACGATCAGCGTTTCGAGCGTGCCCGCCCGGCCGCGGATCGATATGGGATAGGTTTCCCGTCCGTCGATTGCCAGTCCGGCGTAGCGGACCATGTCGGCGGATACGGCCAGCTGCGCATCATATTCCTTGGCAAAGCCTTCCAGCCGGCTGGCGGCATTGATCGTGTCACCGACGGCAGTCAGTGACGAGGCTCTGCCATAGCCGATCTGGCCGATGATCGCCGGGCCTGCATGCATGCCCATGGCGATGCGCAAGGGCTTGTCCAATTCGCTGGTGAAGGCGCCGTTCAGCCGCTCGACGCCTTTCGAAATGCGAATGGTCGCCGTCAGCGCCTGGGTGCAGGCCTCCTCTATGCTCGTGTTCAGGCCGAAGATCGCCAGCGCGCCGTCGCCGATGAATTTGTCGATCACGCCGCCGGCGCTTTCGACCGCCTCGCCGATGGTCTCGAAGTAACGGTTGAGCAGGAAAACGGTATCGAAAGGCAATTGCTGCTGGGCAAGCAGAGTGAAATCGCGCAGGTCGCAGAACAGGACGGCGATGCGGCGCTCGCGTCCGGCCGCTTCCCGTTCGCTCAGTTGCGTGCCTGCACCGACATTGCCGGTTCCGAGAATGGGGGCGATGGCCAGGTCGTATTCCGGCCTCAGTTGGCAGGCGAGGCGCACGTCGGCGGGCGCGCGGATCCGCGTCAGCGTCGCCCGTTCTGCCTCGTTTGCAGGCGGCTGGCTTTCGAGGCCCTCGGTGACCCGGACGCGGCAGGTGGAGCAGCGGCCGCGCCCGCCGCAGATCGACAGATGCGGAATGCCGGCGGCACGGCTCGCCTCCAGCACACTGAAGCCCCTTGCAACCGAAATGGTGCGGTCCGGATAGGTGATCCTGATCTTTCCGCGTATGGGGATCGCCCGCAGGATCAGCGTCGCACCGATCATCCCGGACAGGACGGCGATGATGAAAAATTTGATCCGCGCCAGGGTTTCCGGTGACGCGCGCTCGGCCAGGAACCAGCTTTGCGACGCCAGCCCCATGTCCATCGAACGGGCAGCCGAGACGAAGCCCAGCAAGGCAAGCAGCGGCACAAGGATCGCAAATGTATAGAGCAGAAGGAAATAGCGCGGATACCAGCTGCGTCCGCGCATCCAGAACCAGGCTCCGAGGCAGCCATGCGTCCAGGCGACGATGAGGGCAATCGTCTGCCGGGTGGTGTTGTAGGAGCTCGACCAGAGCGCCGGCAGGACCTGATAATATCCGTCGCCATAGCCCGACAGCATCCATCCCACCCGCGTGCCGACCACATGGGTGACGATGAGGAAGGGCAGGGAAAGTCCCAGCACGATCTTCAGGGCTTCGCCAATGGGCATGCGCAGCGTCTGCCGGCGGTAGAGGCTTTCGAGTGCCAGCAGGAAATGCGCGGCAAGCGAGCCGTAGAGCAGCACCGTGCCCGGCCAGCTTCGCCAGAGGAGGTTGAGAATGTCACGCATCTTCTCCATGGCGTCGAGCGAAACGAGGCCGAGGGCATGGTTCGAAAAATGGGTGAGCAGGAAGAATCCCAGGCAGGCGCCCGTCAGGATATGGAGTCTCTTGCGCGATCTCAGGGAAGGGAGCTTCAAACAGGCATCCGGAGTTCGGCGGCTCGCGCCGCATATCGTCATTGTCTGTTATTGACGAGTTCGCGCTCCGGAGCAACGCGTGTTTTAAAGACAGTGTATCGTATTTTGCGAACAGATCGACGCTTCGGCCGAAAAGCGGATATCTACGTGCCTTGCATCAGCCGCCCTGCTGTCCAGGGCGGCTGATTTCGCCCCGACTATTCGGCGGCCTGGCGGGCCATCGGATTGTTGGGGTGCGTCGTCCAGTTGGCATAATTCGGATCCACCACCTTGCCGGTACGCTCATCGAGCGTGCCCGGTTCAAGACCGATCATGGTGATGCAGTCCTGTACGGGACAGACATTGACGCAGAGATTGCAGCCGACGCATTCGTCTTCCATCACCTCGAAATGCCTGATGCCATCGACGAACTGCGTGATCGCCTGGTGCGAGGTGTCCTCGCAGGCGATGTGGCAGCGGCCGCATTTGATGCAGGCATCCTGGTCGATGTGCGCCTTGGCGATATAGTTGAGGTTGAGATATTGCCAGTCGGAGACATTGGGCACGGCACGGCCGCAGATATCGTCGAGGCTGCGATGGCCCTTGGCATCCATCCAGTCGGACAGGCCGGTGATCATCTCCTGGACGATCTTGAAGCCATAGGTCATCGCCGCAGTGCAGACCTGGACATTGCCGGCGCCGAGCACAAGGAACTCCGCCGCATCGCGCCAGGTGGTGACACCGCCGATGCCGGAAATCGGCAGGCCATGGGTCTCCGGATCGCGAGCGATCTCGGCCACCATGTTGAGCGCGATCGGCTTGACCGCCGGGCCGCAATAGCCGCCATGGCTGCCCTTGCCGTCGATCGAGGGCTCCGGCGAGAATGTATCGAGATTGACCGAGGTGATCGAATTGATCGTGTTGATCAGCGACACGGCGTCGGTGCCGCCGGATTTCGCGGCGCGGGCGGGCTTGCGGATATCGGCGATGTTCGGCGTCAGCTTGGTGATCACGGGCATGCGCGTATATTGCTTGCACCAGCGTACGACCATTTCGATATATTCCGGCACCTGGCCGACGGCCGCACCCATGCCACGCTCCGACATGCCGTGCGGACAGCCGAAATTGAGCTCGATGCCGTCGGCGCCGGTTTCCTCGACCAGCGGCAGGATCGATTTCCAGGCGTTCTCCTCGCAGGGTACCATGATCGAGGCGATCAGCGCCCGGTCCGGCCAATTCATCTTCACCTGCTTCATTTCGCGCAGGTTGGTATAGAGATCGCGGTCGGTGATCAGTTCGATATTGTTCAGGCCCAGAAGCCGACGGTCGGCGCCCCAGATGGCGCCATAGCGCGGGCCGTTGACATTGACCACGGGCGGGCCTTCCTCGCCCAGCGTCTTCCAGACGACGCCGCCCCAGCCGGCCTTGAAGGCGCGCTCGACATTATAGGCCTTGTCGGTCGGCGGTGCGGAGGCGAGCCAGAAGGGGTTGGGGGATTTGATGCCGACGAAATTGTTGCGCAGATCAGCCATTGTCTTTTCTCCCCTTCAAGCGACGGCAATAGCCGGCTGCGTTACAGCGGCGAGTGCACGGTTGATCGATGCGGCCGCATCGCGACCCATGGCGACGGCCGAGACCGTCAGGTCCTCGCCGCCGAACACGCAGTCGCCGCCGGCCCAGACGCCGTCCAGAGACGTGCGGCCTTCCTGATCGACGACGATGCGACCCGATTGCAGGCTGATGATGCCGAGTCCCTCGGGATCGAAGCTCTGCCCGATCGCCTTGAGAATCTGGTCCGCGACGATCACGCCGGTTTCGCCCGTCGTCACCAGGCGGTCGTCCTCGATGGTCGTATAGTCGAGCTCGATGCCGGCCGCCTTGCCGTCGCGGCTGAGGATGCGCCGAGGCTGCAGCCAGTGGCGGATGGAAACGCCCTTGGCGGCGGCCAGGTCCTGTTCGAATTCCGAGGCGTTCATATGCTCCTTGCCGCGGCGGTAGCAGATGGTCACTTCTTCGGCGCCGAGCAGCTTTGCCTGCACGGCCGCGTCGATCGCGGTCATGCCGCCGCCGAGCACGACGACCCTGCGGCCGACGGGAATATCGGAGCGGGTTTCGGACTGCCGCAGAGAGGCGATGAAATCGACCGCGTCTTCGACGCCCTCCGCCGCTTCGCCCTCGGCGCGCAAGGCGTTGACGCCGGCAAGGCCGAGGCCGAGAAAGACGGCGTCATGTTTCGCCAAAAGGTCGCTCAGCGAAAAATCCCGTCCGAGCATCTGGCGGTTGCGGATGTCGATCCCGCCGATCGAGAGGACGTAATCGACTTCCCTCTGGGCGAAGCCGTCGACGGATTTATAGGCGGCGATGCCATATTCGTTCAGCCCGCCGGCCTTTTCGCGGGCGTCGTAGATGATGACGTCATGGCCGCTCACCGCAAGCCCGTGGGCACAGGCAAGGCCTGCCGGGCCGGCGCCGATGACGGCGATCGATTTTCCTGTGGGCGCGGCGCGCTCGTAGAACTGGATGTTGTCGTGCAGGGCGATATCGGTAGCATACCGCTGCAGGCGACCGATCTCGACCGGGCGGCGCTCCGCCTCGTTGCGCACGCAAGCCTCTTCGCAGAGCGTTTCGGTGGGACAGACCCGGGCGCACATGCCGCCCAGAATGTTCTGGTCGAAGATCGTGTTGGCCGATCCGACCGGATTTCCCGTCGATATCTGCCGGATGAACAGCGGGATATCGATGGAGGTGGGACAGGCCGTCATGCACGGCGCGTCGTGGCAGAAGTAGCAGCGGTCGGCGGCGACCAGCGCTTCGTGCTCGTCGAGCGGTGGGTGCAGATCGGAAAAATTCTTTTCATATTCGACGGGTGTCAGCCGTCCGCTCAGTATTCCAGTTTCGGTGGTTCCCATTTTTTGCTCCCAAATGTCGTGCCTCAGGATGACGAAACGGTAACACGGTTTATTTTTTTATCAAACGGTAAAATTTTAGGGTGAATGCGCTGGAAGCACGGCTGCGCAAGGGTTTGATTGCCCCACGAAAAAGCGTGGCAGGACGGGTGTTTGACAAAAGGCCGGAAAAAATGTCAGCAGTTTTTGCAAGGGAGTACGGACATGGCGCGCAGACCGGACGGTAGCAACAGGCTCGACGACGCCGCGCGGGCGGGCTGGCTCTATTACGTTGCCGGGCGCACGCAGGACGAAATTGCCTCCGCCATGGGCATCTCCCGCCAGTCGGCGCAGCGGCTGGTTTCGCTTGCCATGACCGAGCGGCTGATCAAGGTCCGGCTCGATCACCCGATCGCCGCCTGCCTAGAACTGGGACTGGCGCTGAAGGAGAAATACGATCTTCGTCAGGTGGATATCGTGCCGAGCGATCCCGGATCCTCCTCCACCACCGTCGGCATCGCCGAGGCGGCGGCAAGCGAGATCGAGCGCTGGCTGAAATCGGCCGATCCGATCATCCTTGCCATCGGCACGGGCAGGACGCTGAAGGCGGCGATCGACCAGCTTCCCGGGATGGACTGTCCGCAGCACCGCATCGTCTCGCTCACCGGCAATATCGGCCTCGACGGATCGGCAGCCTACTACAACGTCATCTTCAGCATGGCCGATGCGGTGAAGGCCCGGCACTTTCCAATGCCCCTGCCGGTCCTCGTTTCCTCGGCAGAGGAGCGTGTGATGTTTCACAACCAGGCGCTGGTCAAATCGGCGCTGCAACTGGGCGCGCAGGCGGATGTCGCCTTTGTCGGCATCGGCGAACTCGGCCCGCAGGCGCCGCTCTGCGAGGACGGCTTTCTGGCGCGTGACGAAATGGACCGGCTGATGGACGAGGGTGCCGCGGGCGAAATCTGCGGCTGGATGTTCGATGGCGAAGGCCGGATGATGTCCGGCAGCATCAACCAGCGGGTCGCCAGCGTGCCGCTGCCGTCACGGCAAACCTCGATCGTTATCGGAATCGCCAAGGGCGAGCGAAAATATCAGGCGGTGAGGGCGGCTCTCAAGGGCGGGTTGATCAATGGCCTGATCACCGATGAAGCGACTGCTGAATTTTTGCTCAACGCCTGAGCGCATCTTCGGAAATTTCTCCCAGCAAAATCAACATGAAAGCTTCGCCCTGCCAGTGCGACAACAAATGTCCGTTGACTTTTTCCGCAAGTTTGTGAGTAATTGCCCAAGAGCAAGGCAAATGCTCATAACTCTTCTGGGAGGAAGAATATGAATTTGAGAACTTTTCTGCTGGGCAGTTGCTCAGCCCTCGTCGTTGCGGGCTTTGCCCAGGCGGAAACCCTCACCATTGCAACGGTGAACAATGGTGACATGGTGCGCATGCAGACGCTCACCGACGATTTCACCAAGGCAAATCCCGATATTCAGCTGGAATGGGTCACGCTTGAGGAAAACGTGCTGCGCGAGCGCGTCACCACGGATATCGCCACCAAGGGTGGCCAGTACGATATCCTGACCATCGGCACCTATGAGGTTCCGATCTGGGCGAAGCAGGGCTGGCTCCTGCCGCTCGACAATCTCGGCGCCGATTATGATGTCGACGATCTGCTCCCGGCCATCCGCTCGGGCCTCACCATGGACGACAAGCTTTATGCCGCACCGTTCTATGGCGAAAGCTCGATGGTCATGTACCGTAAGGACCTGATCGAAAAGGCCGGGCTGACCATGCCCGACGCTCCGACCTGGGAGTTCATCAACGAAGCAGCCCGCAAGATGACCGACCGTGAGGCCGGCATCAACGGCATCTGCCTTCGCGGCAAGGCCGGCTGGGGCGAGAACATGGCCTTCCTGACCGCCACCTCGAACGCTTTTGGCGCGCGCTGGTTCGACGAGAACTGGAAGCCCCAGTTCGACCAGCCGGAATGGAAGAACACGCTCGACATGTATGTCAAGCTGATGAACGACGCCGGCCCGCAGGGCGCTTCGTCCAACGGTTTCAACGAAAACCTGGCGCTCTTCCAACAGGGCAAGTGCGGCATGTGGATCGATGCAACGGTGGCTGCATCCTTCGTCACCAACCCGAAGGACTCGACGGTCGCCGACAAGGTCGGCTTCGCGCTCGCTCCCGATACCGGCCTCGGCAAGCGCGGCAACTGGCTCTGGGCTTGGAACCTCGCCATCCCGGCAGGCACCCAGAAGGCGGAAGCGGCCGAGAAGTTCGTGTCCTGGGCAACCAGCAAGCACTATCTCGACCTGGTCGCCGAAAAGGAAGGCTGGGCAAACGTTCCTCCGGGCACGCGCACCTCGCTCTACGAAAACCCCGAATATCAGAAGGCCGCACCTTTCGCCAAGATGACGCTCAACAGCATCAATGCCGCCGACCCGAAGAACCCGTCGGTCAAGCCGGTGCCCTATGTCGGCGTCCAGTTCGTCGCCATTCCTGAATTCCAGGGGCTGGGTACCACTGTCGGACAGCTCTTCTCGGCGGCTCTGGCCGGCCAGATGAGCGTGGACGATGCGCTGGCGCAGGCACAGGACGTGGCCACCCGCGAAATGACCCGCGGCGGCTATATCAAGTAAGCTCCTTCCCAAGGAAGGGCACCGCGGATCCTCGTCCGGGATGCCCAACTGAACCTGGCGTCGAACGCCACGGGGCTTACCCCGTGACGGTTGACGCCAGGCCTTCGAAACGATGTCGGCGGCATGCTCGCGATCGCGGGCGGCGCGCTACCAGAGGGAGGGGATTGTTATGGCGACACAGAATACCCGGGCGCTGGCGCGCCTGATGATGGCCCCGTCGGTCGGGCTGCTTCTGATCTGGATGATCGTTCCGCTGACCATGACGCTGTGGTTCTCGTTCCAGAACTACAATCTGCTCAATCCGGGCAATGTCAGCTTCGCCGGCCTTTTCAACTACCAGTATTTCTACACCGATCCCGCCTTCTTCCAGTCGATCTGGAACACGTTGCTCATCGTCGTCGGCGTGTTGATGATCACGGTGATCGGCGGCATCGCGATCGCCCTCCTGCTCGACCAGCCGATGTTCGGCCAAGGCATCGTGCGGATCATGATCATCTCGCCCTTCTTCGTCATGCCGCCGGTCGCGGCGCTGGTGTGGAAGAACATGATCATGCATCCCGGCTACGGCGTCTTTGCGGATTTCAGTCGTGCTCTCGGGCTGCAGCCGGTGGACTGGTTCGCGCAATATCCGTTGTTTTCGATCATCATCATCGTCGCCTGGCAGTGGCTGCCCTTCGCAACGCTCATCCTCTTGACCGCGCTGCAATCGCTCGACGGCGAGCAGAAGGAAGCGGCCGAAATGGACGGCGCCAATTTCGTCAATCGCTTCATCTACCTGACGCTGCCGCATCTGGCCCGCTCGGTTACCGTCGTCATTCTCATCCAGACGATCTTCCTGCTCGGCGTCTATGCGGAAATCCTCGTCACCACCAATGGCGGCCCGGGCTATGCATCGACGAATCTGCCGTTCCTGATCTACCGCACCGCGCTTCTCGGCTACGACGTCGGCGGCGCTTCGGCGGGCGGCATCATCGCAGTCATCCTCGCCAATATCGTCGCCATCTTCCTGATGCGTGCCGTTGGCAAGAACCTCGACAGATAGGGGAGAAGACCATGGCCCGCGCAGTTTCCAGGAGAAGAACCGCCATCGTCACGATCGCCGCGTGGATCGTCGCGCTGATCATCTTCTTTCCGATCCTTTATACGATCATCACCTCGTTCAAGTCCGAGACGGAGGCGATCCAGGGGTTCAGCCTGATCCCCTCGGGCACGATCGAAAGCTATGTCGCCGTTCAGTCGCAGAGCAATTATTTCAAGCCTTTCATGAACTCGGTCATCCTGTCGATCGGTTCCACCCTGCTTGCCCTGCTGGTCTCCGTGCCGGCCGCCTGGTCCATGGCGTTTTCGCCGACAAAACGAACCAAGGACATCCTGATGTGGATGCTGTCGACCAAGATGATGCCGGCCGTCGCCGTGCTGGTGCCGATCTACCTGATCTTTCGCGATACCGGCCTGCTCGATAGCCGGATCGGCCTCACCGTCATGCTGACATTGATCAACCTGCCGATCGTGGTGTGGATGCTCTATACCTATTTTCGCGAAATTCCCGGCGAGATCCTCGAGGCCGCGCGCATGGACGGTGCCTCGCTCTGGGGAGAAATCGTCTATGTGCTGACGCCGATGGCCGTTCCCGGCATTGCCTCGACCATGCTGCTGAACATCATCCTTGCCTGGAACGAAGCCTTCTGGACGATCCGCCTGACGACCACCAATGCGGCGCCGCTCACGGCCTTCATCGCCTCCTTCTCCAGTCCGCAGGGGCTGTTCTGGGCGAAGCTTTCGGCAGCCTCCACGCTGGCGATCGCACCGATCCTGATCATGGGCTGGTTCAGCCAGAAGCAACTCGTGCGCGGCCTGACCTTCGGCGCCGTCAAGTAAACAAACCGGAAGAACAAGCGGGAGGCGGGCATGGGCAATATCCAGTTGAAGAAAGTGAACAAGTCGTTCGGGGCGACGACGGTCATTCCGGGCATCGACCTGACGATCAACGAGGGCGAATTCGTCGTCTTCGTCGGCCCGTCTGGTTGCGGGAAATCGACGCTGCTGCGGCTGATTGCCGGCCTGGAAGACACCTCATCGGGCACGATCGAGATCGATGGCCGCGATGTTACCGGGGCGGCACCCGCCAAGCGCGGTCTTGCCATGGTGTTCCAGTCCTATGCGCTCTATCCGCATATGACGGTGCGCAATAATATTGCCTTTCCGCTGAAGATGGCGAAGCTCGACCAGGCCGCCATCGACAAGAAGGTCGCAGAGGCGGCGCGGGTTCTCAATCTGACCAACTATCTCGACCGCCGGCCCGGCCAGCTTTCCGGCGGCCAGCGCCAGCGCGTCGCCATCGGCCGTGCCATCGTGCGTGAGCCCTCGGCCTTCCTGTTCGACGAGCCGCTCTCGAATCTCGATGCGGCGCTGCGCGGCACGATGCGGCTGGAGATCAGCGAGCTTCATCATCAGTTGAAGACGACGATGATCTACGTCACCCATGACCAGGTCGAGGCCATGACCATGGCCGACAAGATCGTCGTGCTCAACGCCGGCAATATCGAGCAGGTCGGCTCGCCGCTCGATCTCTACCACCGCCCGGACAATCTTTTCGTTGCCGGTTTCATCGGGTCGCCCGGCATGAATTTCGCCAGCGGCGCATTCGCGGCTCCCCATAAGGCCCACACGATCGGCGTCCGTCCGGAGCACCTGCAATTGTCGACCCAATCGGGCACCTGGCGCGGCGTGGTCGGCGTCGCCGAGCATCTGGGGTCGGACACGTTCCTGCATATCGATGTCGATGGCATCGGCAAGGTCACAGCCCGCGTCGGCGGCGATTTCGCCGTCAAGCACGGCGACCAGGTGTTCCTGACGCCGGACGAGGGGCGGGTGCACAAATTCGACGATAAGGGCTTGGCAATTCGATGAACCGGCTCGAGGGAAAAAGCGCGCTGATCACCGGTTCGGCACGCGGCATCGGCCGCGCGTTCGCGCAGGCCTATATTGGCGAAGGCGCGACGGTCGCCATCGCCGATATCGATCTCGATCGGGCGGAAGCAACGGCAAGAGAGCTTGGTCCCGCCGCCTTTGCGGTCGAGATGGACGTGACGAGCCAGGCTTCGATCAATGCTGCGGTGGCCACGACGGTCGCGAGGGCAGGGGGGATCGATATCCTGGTCAACAATGCCGCCCTGTTCGATATGGCGCCGATCGTCGAGATCACCCGCGAAAGCTATGAGCGGCTGTTTTCGATCAATGTCTCCGGCACGCTCTTCACCCTGCAAGCCGTCGCCCGGCAGATGATCGCGCAGGGGCGCGGCGGCAAGATCATCAATATGGCAAGCCAGGCGGGCCGGCGCGGCGAGGCGCTGGTGGCGATCTATTGCGCGACCAAGGCGGCGGTGATCAGCCTCACTCAATCGGCCGGGCTCGACCTGATCAAGCACGGCATCAACGTCAACGCCATCGCGCCCGGCGTCGTCGATGGCGAGCACTGGGATGGCGTCGATGCGCTGTTCGCCAGATACGAGAACCGGCCGCTCGGCGACAAGAAGCGGCTGGTCGGCGCCGAAGTGCCGTTCGGCCGTATGGGGACCGCCGAAGACCTGACGGGTATGGCGATCTTCCTCGCATCCGCCGAGAGCAATTACGTCGTCTCGCAGACCTATAATGTCGACGGCGGCAACTGGATGAGCTGACGATCGGCCATCGAAAGGAATGACCAGATGACCACCAGACTGTCGCTCGCCAATCTCGATGCGATCGGGAAGACGGCCGCCGTTCCGGCCTATGACCGGTCGGAACTGAAAGCCGGCATTCTCCATTTCGGCGTCGGCAATTTCCATCGCGCCCATCAGGCGGTTTATCTCGACGATCTCTTCAATTCCGGCCGCGACCATGACTGGGCGATCATCGGGGCGGGCGTGTTGCCCTCCGACGAGGCCATGCGGGCGAAACTGGAGGCGCAGGATTTCCTGACGACGGTCGTCGAACAGGACAATCATCGCAGCGCGGCAAGGATTACCGGGCCGATGATCGGCTATCTGAAGCCCGGCGATACCGAGGCCATCGTCGCGCAGCTTGCAAGCCCGGCAATCCGCATCGTGTCGCTGACCATTACCGAAGGCGGCTATTTCATCGATCCGGCCTCCGGCGTCTTCAATCCGGCCCATCCGCAAATCGTCGCCGACAGCCGCAATCCCGACGCGCCGAAAACCGTGTTCGGCTTGATCGTCGCGGGCCTGAAAGCGCGCAGGGACCAAGGCATCGCGCCTTTCACCGTCATGTCCTGCGACAATATTCCCGGCAACGGCGAGGTCACGCATGCGGCGGTGCGCGGCCTGGCGCGGCTGGTCGATCCGGAGCTTGCCGACTGGATCGATGCGAATGTCGCCTTTCCGAACGCCATGGTCGATCGCATCACGCCCGCGACCGGGGAAAGGGAAATCGGCATCGTCGCCTCCGAATACGGCATCGAGGACAATTGGCCGGTCTTCTGCGAGGAGTTCAAGCAATGGGTTCTGGAAGACCGTTTCCCGGCCGGCCGGCCGGCGCTCGAGACGGTAGGCGTGCAGTTTGTCGCCGATGTGGCGCCGTACGAGCACATGAAGATCCGTATTCTGAACGGCGGTCATGCGGCGATCGCCTATCCGGCGGCGCTTCTCGATATCCATTTCGTCCATGAGGCGATGGAAGACGCAACGATCCGGGCGTTTCTCGCCAGGCTGGAACAGGAGGAGATCATCCCCGTCGTTCCGCCGGTTCCCGGTGTGGACATTAACGCCTATTTCGCGGAGATAGAGACGCGATTGCTCAATCCGAAGATCGCCGACACGATCCCGCGGTTGGCCCAGGACGGCTCCAACCGGCAGCCGAAATTCATCCTGCCGACGACGGCCGACCGCCTGCGGCGCGGCGAGGACGTGATCGGGCTGGCGCTGGTGTCGGCGCTCTGGTGCCGTTACTTCGCCGGCACCACCGACAGCGGCACGCGCATTGACTTCAACGACGCCAGCGCCGATCGGCTGCATGCGGCGGCGGTGAAGGCCAAGGACGATCCGAGCGCCTTTCTTGCGCTTTCGGATATATTCGGCGATGTTGCGCAATCGCAATTGTTCCGGAAGCGGTTCGCACAGGCGCTACACATGCTGTGGAGCAGGGGCACCCGGACGACACTTCAAGTCTATCTCGACGGAAAGCTTGGGGAATGACATGACGCTTGAGCCTCCGCGTAAGGTCACGGCCATGGCGTGCGGCCGTTCCGGCGCGCGTCAGGCGGCTTGAGTGCCATGGAAAAATACCCTGCCAAGCTGGTGATCTTCGATTGCGACGGTGTTCTGGTCGATAGCGAACCGCTGTCGATCGACGTGCTGGTGCGGGTGCTGCGCAATGCCGGCGTCGATATCGATGCCGACGAGGCGACGGAGCAATTTCTCGGCAAGAGCCTGAAGACCATGTCGGCCATCCTCCACGACGATTACGGTCTTGCGGTCGACGACCGGTTCCTGGAGGAGATGCGGCTTGATCTCTACCGGCGCTTCCGGCAGGAATTGCAGCCGGTGGCCGGTGTTTCGGCGGCGCTCGATCAGCTCGACATTGCACGCTGCGTCGCCTCGTCGAGCCAGATGGAGCGCATCCGGCTTTCCCTTACGCTCACGGGCCTGATCGACAAGCTCGAGCCGCATCTGTTCAGCGCGACCATGGTGAAGCGCGGCAAGCCGGCGCCCGATCTTTTCCTGCATGCGGCCGCCCATATGGACACGCCGCCGCAGCATTGCATCGTCATCGAGGACAGTCCTGCTGGCGTCGAGGCCGCCCAGTCGGCGGGCATGCGGGTCTTTGCCTTTGCCGGCGCCTCGCATGCGAGGACCGAGGGGCACCTCGCGAAACTCCGCCGGCTTTCCCCCGATGTGCTGTTTGACGACATGCGGGAATTGATCCATCTTGTCCGCCGGGAACAGGGGCACGGGAGCGCGGTTTAGAGCCAAAAGCATCCGGCGGAATGCGTATCATCGAATGGAAAAGGCTCTCATGCGCGATCTGATCGTGGCTGTCGATGTCGGAACCGGCAGCGCTCGCGCCGGTATTTTCGACAGGCACGGCAAGCTGCTCGGCCGGGCGGAGCATCCGATAGCGATGAACCGGCCGGAAGAAAACCATGCCGAGCATGATTCCGAAAATATCTGGGCCGCCACCTGCATCGCCGTGAAGGCGGCGCGCGCCAAGGCCGGCGTGCCTGCGGAAGCGATCGCCGTCCTCGGTTTCGACGCGACATGCTCGCTGGTGGTTCGGGACCGGACCGGCGCACCGCTATCCGTCAATCGCAAGGGCGATCCGCGTTGGGACACGATAGTCTGGCTGGACCATCGTGCTCTGGAACAGGCGGATGCCTGCACCGCGAGCGGGCACCCGGTGCTTGATCATTCCGGCCGAGTCATGTCGCCGGAAATGCAGATGCCGAAACTGATGTGGTTGAAAAAAAACCTGCCGGAGCAATGGCAAAGGTCCGGCTATTTCTTCGATCTCGCCGATTTCCTGTCCTGGCGTGCGACCGGCAGCACGGCACGCTCACGCTGCACGCTGGCGGCAAAGTGGAATTACCTTTCGCATGAAGAGGGGGGCTGGCAAGAGGGATTTCTGGCAGAAATCGGCCTCGAAGACCTTATTGGAAGGGGCGGTCTGCCGCGGGAAACCCTGGCGGTGGGAGAGGCTGTCGGTCATTTGAGTGCCGCTGCGGCGGCCGATCTTGGGCTCGACGGGCAGTGCCTCGTCGCCAGTGGGCTGATCGATGCATATGCCGGAGCGATTGGCGTGCTCGCCAGGTTTGCCGATGATTCCGGCAAGCTCGAAAGGCAGTTTGCGCTGATTGCCGGAACATCGAGCTGCATCGTCGCCTTCTCGCCGGACATGAAGCCCGGTTTCGGCATGTGGGGACCCTATTTCGAGGCGGCGCTGCCGGCAAGCTGGCTGGTCGAGGCAGGCCAATCGGCAACGGGAGCGCTGCTTGATCATGTGGTGCGCAGCCATGGCGCTGGTGGCGAGCCTGATGCGGAGATCCATAGGCGGATCATCCTGCGGATACAGGAACTGCGCGCCGCGGAGGGCGACGAATTTGCGGCACGGCTGCATGTGCTGCCGGATTTTCACGGCAACCGCTCGCCGCTTGCCGACCCGCATGCCGTGGGCGTCATCAGCGGCCTGACACTCGACAGTTCCTTCGATGCCCTCTGCCGCCTCTACTGGCGCAGCTGCGTCGCCATCGCACTCGGCATACGTCATGTTCTCGAAATGATGAAGGAGGTTGGCTACCACCTCGATACGCTGCATGTCGCGGGCGGCCATGTCCGCAATCCGCTGTTGATGGAGCTCTACTGCGACGTGACCGGCTGTACCGTTGTCGTTCCTGAGACCAGCGATGCGGTCCTGCTGGGCACGGCAATGGCTGCCGCCGTTGCGGGAAGCCTGCATCCGGATATGTGTGCCGCCGGTGCGGCCATGTCTCCTACCGGTCATCGGCGTTTTCCTGATCCGGCGAGAAAAGATAGCTATGACCGCGACTACCGGAAATTCCTCAGTCTCCACCGCCACAGGGCCGAGCTGGAAGCCATGTGAAACTGCCATTTCCGCGTCGGGAAAAAAATCTGAAAAAATAAAAGAACCGCCGGAACCTTTTTTCTCAATGCCCGTTTAGTGGAAGTCCGGATGCCGGTTTCTCATCGCCCCCAATGCGAAACCCACAATTGATCCGGCTTCCAACTCACATGCCCCCTCGGTGAGTTGTCGATATCAGCCAGTGCCTTCCCCGGGCGCTGGCTGTTTTTTTCGGATATCGAGATACACGGCCTATCCCGGCACTTCCTCAACGGGCGGTTCATTCTTCGGCGCGGGTGATGATTTCGTATTCGCGCGAGGGAATGGTCAGCCGGTATTCGATGCGGTCGGGGGCTGTAAGGTAGATGGCCTTGCCGCCGATCGCCACCGGCACGACGCGCTCAAGCACGGTTCTCGCGAAGGTGGGTTCGTCGGCTTCTCCCGCGCTGGATGCCGGCGGCAAGTGTTCGATCCATGCCAGTTCGATGGCGCTGCGACCGTCGAAGAACGTTTCGAAACAATCGATGGTCAGCGAGCTGATGCCGGCCGAGATGGCGCCATGGGATGCGGAATTCACGATGAGTTCGTGCAGTGCAAGGCCGATGTGCAGCGCCGCGTTCGGGGAGAGATGGGCATTGATGCCCGTGACCGAAATGGGCCTTTCCGAATCGGGCCAGTAGGCGCTCAACTGCCGTTCGGTTAGCGCGAAAAGATAGGCCCCCCGCCAGCTGGAATCGGTGACGAGGTCCTGCGAATAGGCGAGCGACTGGATGCGGCCGCGAAACTTTGAAAGAAAATAATCGAGAGACAGTGCCTGGCGGGCGGTTTGGGTGGCTATGCCTTGAATGATCGCGAGGAGATTCTTCGAGCGGTGGCTGAGTTCACGCAAAAGCGTCTTCAAGATGCGTTCGCGGTGACGGGTCTCGGAAACATCGGTGATGACCGAAAGAATGCCGGCCACTCCATTGAGATCGATGCGTTCCATGTCGATCCGATAGGTAAGCGTGCCCTTGACTGATGCGATATCGACCTCCGTGGAAACGGCGCGCCTGTTATGGGCGATATCGCGCTTCAAGGCGCCGATGCGCGCGCCTTCCTCGGCGCCGAATACGGCCTCGTCGGCCTGACCCGCCGCGGCCAGGCCTTGAAGACCCTCGGGCAGGTTTCCGGACAGGACGATATCGAAGTTCTCCGAGTGATAAAGATAGCCCGCCCCTGATTTTTTCAAAACCAGTTCCATCAAGTCGGTGTTTGTCGTCACACCTGCCTCGATGGGGGCTGAACTGTCTGCCTTTCCCACGCGATATGCCTTCCATTTTTCGTCGGTTGTCGTCCGGCTCCCGCGTCAACGAAAGACAGTCGGGCCTCATCATGGGAGATGCGAAAAACCCGCGTTTAATTCGAAACATTCTACCGGAAGGCGTCTGGCCGCCTTCCGGTCCATCTCAACAAGATCGTTGGCCAAAATGTTCCGCCGGGAACGACTTCAGGCCGCGGCTTTGGTGGATTCGTTGAAGAACAGCGCCTGGCTGATCAGTGCCTTGACCATGTCGGGGTTGAACGGCTTAGTGACAAGGAAGGTCGGTTCGGGACGCTCGCCGGTCAGCAGGCGCTCGGGAAACGCCGTGATGAAGATCACCGGAATGGCCGTGTTCTTCAGGATGTCGTTGACGGCATCGATGCCGGAGCTTCCATCGGCAAGCTGGATATCGGCCAGAACCATGCTCGGCTGGGACGACTTGAACAGCGCCACGGCTTCGTCGCGGGTCCGGGCGATGCCGGTGACGCGGTGGCCGAGGCTTTCGACCATCTGCTCGATATCGATCGCAATCAGCGGTTCGTCCTCGATGATCATGATATCGGTGGCGACCTGCCGCGAAATTTCTTCCGACGCACGCTCGAGCAACTGGTTCATGCCGCTTTCGTCGGTATCGAGCACTTCAGCCGCCTCGGTGGTGCGAAATCCCTCGACAGACACGAGCAGAAACGCCTGACGGGCGAGCGGCGATACCGAAGCAAGGTTGATCGAAGCTCTTTTTTCCCAGGCAAAGGGAGAAACGGGTTCGGGTATGAGGACGGAGGAGGAACCAAACAGCTTCGTATAGAGTTGGAACAGGGCAACCCTGTCATTGCTGGCTTCCGGAAAAATGGAGACATCTGCAATCAGTGCTTCCAGAACAGCCGCGACATACGCGTCGCCCGAAGTCTGCGAACCGGTCAATGCGCGCGAATACCGGCGCAGATAGGGCAGAAACGGAGCGATCCGGGTGGAAAGTGACATATATTAAACTCCCTCAATCTGGCCGGGGTGGTGGCCATGACAGTTTCAAAACGTAATATCAAAAAAAAGGTTCCGCGGCGTGGAACAAATTTTTTTCTGAGGCATTATCGTGCCAGATGAACATCTGAAGGTATTCTGTTTCTATGAGTTACAAAACTGGGGTAGGGCGCGACGTTGCACGGGCAGCGCGTGTCGAAAATTCGAACGCGCAGATAGCGACCAAGTTGCGTGCGCTTTATCTCTCCGTACAGGATGAGGCAATTCCCGACCGTTTTCTCGATCTGCTTGAAAAACTCGATGCGGTCGAGCGTCAATCTGTTTCGGGTGTGGCCGAATGAGTGGCGGCATGGCGTCTGAAGAACCAAGCTTCAAGCGTGAAATGCTCGCAGCTCTCCCGAGCCTGCGCGCCTTTGCCATGTCGTTGATCGGCCGGCACGACCGGGCGGATGATCTTGTCCAGGACACCATCATGAAAGCCTGGGCCAAGCAGGATCACTTCGAGATGGGCACCAATATGAAAGCCTGGCTGTTCACCATCCTGCGCAACGAGCTTTACAGCCAGATGCGCAAGCGCGGCCGCGAAGTGCAGGACAGCGACGGCTATTTCACCGAATCCCTGGCCCAGCATCCCGCTCAATACGGCTCGCTCGACCTGCAGGATTTCAAGCGGGCGCTCGAAACTTTGCCGCCGGACCAGCGCGAGGCGATCATTCTCGTCGGCGCATCGGGCTTTTCCTACGAGGAGGCGGCGGAGATCTGCGGCTGCGCACTCGGCACCATCAAGAGCCGCGTCAACCGGGCGCGCCAGCGGCTCCAGGATATCCTCCAGGTGACAGGTGAAAACGAATATGGTCCGGACGCGACTTCGGCTCCGATGACTTCGCGGGCTTTCGTCTCGTGACGGTCTCTGAGGCCGAGATTCGAACCTGCCGTTCCTGTTTTTATCGAATGGCGATCTAAGTGCCGCAGTTCGGTTGCACGGCTATCGACAATCGTGCAGAACGGAATATTGCCGGGTCGGCGCGGCAGGGAGATTTGGCGCGCCTAGAGAGGAATGGCACCCGGGGCTGGGTGTGAATTTGATGACTGAAACCTCCAACGATCTGCAGGCAGCGGCTGTGTTGACATCGGCGCAACGGCTCGACGTCCTGCGGGCGCTCGTTTCGGATATGGATGAACCCGATGGTGATTTTTCCGATATTGCCCATATAGCAGCCAGTCTCTTTGGCGCTCCCGTGGCGCTGGTGACGCTGATCGACGCGCAGGACCAGTGGTTCAAGGCGGCGGTGGGCACAGACGAGACACAGGCGCCTGCGGCGCAATCCTTCTGTATCCACACGATTGCCAGGCCCGAGGGCGAAGCGCTGGTCGTCGGCGATGCCACCGCCGATCCCCGCTTTTCAGATCAGGCGCGGGTGGTGGGAGCGCCTTTCCTGCGTTTCTACGCCGGCGTGCCGCTCGTCATCGACGAGCAGCCGGTGGGAACGATCTGTGTTTTCGACGTCAAGCCGCGCGCCGATGTTGCGCCCGAGCTTCTGGTGCAGTTGCAGCGCCTGTCGCGTATGGCCGCCACGCTTTTCAAGCTCAAGCATGATGCCCGCCAGCGCGCGCTCAAAGAGGCTGTCCTTTCCCGCGACGAGCGGCGCCATGCGATGGCGCTGGATGCAGCCAATGTCGGCAGCTGGCTGTGGGACATCCGCACCGGCATGGTTTCCTGCAACCAGGCGATGCTCAGCATGTTCGGCATGCCGCCCGCCAGGAGCGTCCAGGCAAAGGACGTGTTTGCCGCCATTCACCCCGAAGATCGCATATCCGCGCTGTCGAAGCTGCGGTCTGCCATGTCGCAAGGGGAGGAATATAACGGACACTTCCGCGTTGCCGCGACAGGGCGCTGGCTGCTCGGACGGGGCCGCGTGCACGAACGTGATGCGACCGGCAAGCCGGCCGTTTTTCTCGGCATCAATATCGACGTGACCGAGGAGCAGAAAACGACGCAGCGGACGCGATTGCTGCTGCGCGAGCTCAATCATCGGGTAAAGAACACGCTCGCCATGCTGCAATCACTCGCTCGCCAGACGTTGCGGCAGACCAGCGATCCGCAGGAATTCATGACCGCATTTGCGGGCCGACTGCAGGCGATTTCGGAGGCGCATGGGCTGCTTTCGGATCATGAATGGGGCGAGATCAGATTATCGACCCTGTTGGCCAAGCAGTTAGGCCCCCATGTCCGGGACTACCAAAAGCAGATCGAAATCCACAAGGACGAGATTTCGCTGGGCCCGGACCAGGCCGTGGGGCTTGGACTGGTTCTCCATGAACTGGCGACCAATGCGGCAAAATACGGCGCCCTGTCGGTGTCGGGGGGCAAGATCGTCCTCACTGCGCGTGGGGTCGAGGAAGAGGGGCGCCGAGTGTTGCATCTGACCTGGACCGAAGTGGGTGGTCCGCCGGTAGACGAGCCGGCGCGGCGCGGTTTCGGGTCCATCCTGATCGAGCGCAGCCTGGACAAGGTCATGGGCAGTTCGGTGAAGGTCGAATATCTGCCGGCCGGATTGACCGCGATCGTCCGTTTGCCGCTTTAGGCGCAGCGGGCCGCCTTGTTACGAATGATCCCGGTTTCCGGATTTTCCCAGAAGCCCGAGCGCCGTGCCGAGCCCGACCGCCATGCCGGCAGCAAGAAGGGGGCGCTTGCGGAAGACGGCAAGCGCGGTCGCGACCGCCAGTCCCGTTTGGGACTGGGATCGCCTGCGGCGCTCCGCGGCCACGCGCCGATCCCGCGCATTCAGCCAGTAGATGACGCCGACGATGACCAGACCGAGCACCAGCGAGGCGACGGCAAGGATGATCGTCGCTTCCAGCGGCGTATAGAGGGTGCTGAGATAGATGGCGCCGGCCACGAGCGCGAACAGGTAGGCCGTCATGAAGAGCAGGGAGGCCAGTAGCCACATGGCGCCATTGCGCTTGTAGCGCGAAATCGTGGTGCCGATATCTGTGACCACGAGAGCCGAAAGCATGGCGGCCAAAGGACCCATTTTATTCTCCAAGTGGAAGAGACCTGTATGGAAGGACCGATGCCATCAATGACGCTCGGTTTCCGATGCGAGAAATACCGCCCGACGAATCTCGGGCGGTTGCCAGGTTTTGAATTGCGTTAGCGGCGAACGAGGGCGGCGATCAGGAGGCCGACGGCGGCAGCGGCGCCAAGCGTGGCGAGCGGATGTTCACGAACTGTGTGGCGAACCTGTTTCTCGGTCGATGCGTAGCGATTGCGCAGTTCCGAAAGCAGTTGCTCACCTGATTCAAGGAGATCGTAGACGCCGCTTTCGACGTGGTCACGGGCGTCATGCGCCTTGGCGCGTACATCGCTGGAGGCATTGGAGCCGTGTTTCGAGAGCATCTTGGCAAGGGCAGCCATTTCGTCGCGAATATCGCTGATCTGGTCCTCGATCGGTGCGTCGAGGAAGCCGTTACGCTTCCGCGCGCCGGAAAAAAGGCCTGCTGCCATGGTGATGCTCCTTCATGCGGCGGGAAAGGATTGAAAACCGTCCCCGTTGCGGTCATGCCGACAGGCGAGGAAATCGCTCCATCGACGGTTCGTCACGACAACGCGCCATCGCCTGTTTGGTTCCATCAGAGCAGCCTGTGTCTCAACCCAAAGCCGTGTGGGGCAGCACGAAGGGAACGGGTTCGTGCGGCGTGGTGTTGACCCGCATCGCGCAGCCGAAGACCTTTTCCACCATGGCGTCGGTCATCACCTCGTTGGGCGCCCCGGCCGCCTGGACGCGGCCGGCCTTCATCATGATCATCCGGTCGGCAAACATCGCGGTCAGATTGAGATCATGCATGATCGCGACCACGCCGCCGCCGCGCCGGCAGAAATCGCGCGCGAGGCGCATGATCGTCAGCTGATGGCGGATGTCGAGGCTGGAGACCGGCTCGTCCAGCAAAAGGAAGGCCGGCTCGCCGTCGCGCAGCGGATCCCAGATCTGGCAGAGCGCGCGCGCAAGCTGGACACGCTGTTGCTCGCCACCCGAAAGCTCCTGGTAGAGCCGGCCGGCAAAGCCCGAGAGATCGACGGCCTCGAGCGCCGACTTGACGATCTCGTCATTCTTTCCGTCAGCGGTCCTTGTCCCCACGGAAAGCCCCATGCCGACGATCTCGCGGATCGTGAAGGGAAAGGAGATCACCGTGGATTGCGGCAGGACCGCGCGTTTCAGCGCAAGCTGCCATGGCTTCAGCCGGGAAATATCGTGACCATTGATGCTGACCGTGCCTTCATAGGGCAATTCGCCGGCAATCGCCTTGAGGCTGGTGGTCTTGCCCGAACCATTGGGGCCGACGATTGCGGTGAGTTGACCTGCTTTTGCCTCGATGCCGACGCCGTGCAGCACCGGCTTGCCGGAAAGCCGCACGGACAGATTGCTTGCCCTGATCATCGTCTCAGATACCCATATGCGTGCGCCCGCGCAGCAGCACCCAGAGGAAGAACGGCGCGCCGGCGAAGGCCGTGATGATGCCGATCGGCAGTTCCGCCGGCGAAACGAGGGTCCGCGCCACCATGTCGGCGAAGATCAGCAATGTACCGCCGAGAAGTGCTGAAGCGGGCAGGAGGTAGCGATGGTCCGGGCCGATGACGAGCCGCAGCACATGCGGCACGACGATGCCGACAAAGCCGATGCCGCCGCTGACGGCCACGGAAGCGCCGGTGGAGGCGGCGACGCTGACGATGGCGGTGTTCTTCAGACGCTGCACCGATATGCCCATGTGGAAGGCGGTTGCCTCGCCGAGCGTCAACGCATTGAGTCCGCGGGCCAGGAAGGGAACGACGGACAGCGACAGGAGGATGATCGGGCCGGCCGAAAGGATTTTCGTCCAGTTGGCGCCGGCCAGCGAGCCGAGGCCCCAGAACGTAAGGTCGCGCAACTGCTTGTCATCGGCCATGAAGACGAGGACGCCGGTGGCGGCACCCGCAAGGGCGCCGAGCGCGATGCCGGCAAGCAGCATGGTGGCGACCGAGGTCTGGCCGCCGCGGGTGGCGATCCGGTAGAGCAGCAGCGTCGTTGCGAGACCGCCGAGGAAGGCGGCGACCGGCAGTGCATAGAAGCCGAACAGGGCAAAGAGCGGGCCGAAAAACGAGCTGCCGAGCACGATCATCAGGACCGCGCCGAGCCCGGCGCCGGAGGAGACGCCGACCAGGCCGGGATCGGCCAGCGGATTGCGGAAAAGTCCCTGCATGACGGCCCCGGAGACGGCAAGGGACGCGCCCACGAGAAAACCCAATATCGCGCGCGGCAGGCGGATATCGAGAATGATGATGCGGTCGCGGACGCTCAACGCCTGGTCGGCGCCGGCCATGCCGAGGAGCCAGCGCACCACGTTTCCAAGTGATGCGTCTGCGGCTCCCGTCATGATCGAGCCTGAAAAGACCATGGCGGCCAAAAGCAGGAGCGCAAGCAGCAGCACCTGCGCCAGAAGCGACCGGTCACCGCCCCGCCAGCCCGCTTTCAAACGGGCGGCATGGGCGCGCAAGCGGCCTTGTTCGATGGCCATTTCACTGGGAGGCATTCGGGTTTTTCCCGTAGATCGCCGCATTGAGTTCGCGCACCGCGCCGGCAGTGCGCGGCCCGAAGCCGAGCAGGTGCAGCCCGTCCATGCGGATCGCCGCCTGTGTCTTGGCGGCAGGTGTCAGGCTCAACGCCGGATGGGCGAACAGTTCATCATCGGTGGCGGCATGGCCACCGCTGCGCGTCATCATCAGCACGACGTCCGGCTTGGCCTCGATGATTGCCTCGTCGGACAAGGCCTTGTAGCCGGGAAATGCCGATGTGGCGTTGATGGCGCCGGAGAGCGCGATGATGGCGTCGGCGGCCGTTCCCGAGCCGGATGCCAGGATTTTGCCGTCCTGCATGCTGAGAATGAAGAGAACGCGCTTGCGTTCGCTTTCCGGGCGGCCGGCGGCATCGGCGATCGCCGCATCGAGATCGGCTTCGACCTTGCCGGCAAGGTCGGCCGCCTTTTCCGGAACGCCGAGAAAATCACCGACAGTGCGGATTTTCGTCAGGATGCCGCTGCGATCATAGGTTTCCGGAACCATGCGGAAGGGGATGTCGGCATTTTCGAGCACCGTCAGTGTTTCCGGCGGGCCGCTGCCTTCCACGGCGATGATGGCGCTCGGATTGATGGCCATCACCCCCTCCGCCGACAATTGCCGCATATAGCCGACATCCGGCAGTTTCATCGCGGCCTCGGGATAGACGCTGGTGGAATCGCGGCCAACCAGCCTTTCCTCCTCGCCGAGCGCATAGACGATTTCGGTGACGGCGCCGCCGACCGAGACGAGGCGGCTGGTGTCGGCCTCCTGCATGTCCTGCGCGATGGCCGCGCCGACGAAGGCCGGGCTTGCCTGCCAGGCAAGGGGCAGGAGGAGAGGCGCACAAAGCGCAAGCCCCGTCAGGGCCAGTTCCCAGGGCCGCAGCCGGCGCAGGTCATAGGGCGGTTTCATGGTCTCTTCCTTTACGCCGCGACGGTGACATCGAGCGGGGTCACGCCTTCCATGATGGCACGCCATTCCTCCCGTTCGGCAACGCCTTCCTTGCGCTTTCCGAAGAACTGGATGACCATTTCGCCCTGGTCGTCGAGCGCCTCGAGCGAGGTGACATGGCCATCGGCGGTCGGCTTGCGCACGGCCCAGACTTCGGCGAGGCGATCGACGCGCAGGTGAAGATGGAAGGTCGGATCCATCACGTTCAGCCATGGGCCCATGGTCTTGATCTCCGTGACCGGGCCGGAATGGAT
Source organism: Rhizobium sp. Root482 (assembly GCF_001426565.1). Taxonomy (GTDB): domain Bacteria; phylum Pseudomonadota; class Alphaproteobacteria; order Rhizobiales; family Rhizobiaceae; genus Pararhizobium. Next base: position 192,314 of record NZ_LMFA01000020.1, read on the forward strand.
CTGGATCACGCCGGGATTGCCGACGAAGCACATGATCGGCAGGCTGATCTCCGCGGCCGCGCGCATCATTTCCTCGACGGAGCTTGCCGGCAGTCGCCAGGCGAAATCCTTGCCGACCGAATGCAGCGCCTGTTGGCGACCGAGCTTCAGCTTGCGCAACAGGCCGTGGAACTGATGCGTATCGGTCATCTTGCTCCACGCGTCGCGCAGGGCCGCGATATCCACAGGCTGGCTGTCCTTCTCCGCCTCGCTTTCAAGGCTTGCCGGAACGAATTCCTGCGACTGGTCGTCAAGCTTCAGGGCTTCGACCAGCGCCTGGTAGGCATCAAGATTGGAGGCCGGGCGCATATGGATCTTGTGGACGGCCGTTCCCTGCTTGTCGAAGAACTGCAGGCTGCGGCGCAGGTCCTCGCCATCCGTCTTGGTGACGGCGAACCCATGCGCCCAGGCGCCAGGGAAGACACGCAGGTCGATATTTTCGCCGAGAACAATGGCCGCATGCTTGCCGGTCTTGATGTTTTCGAACACGCCGATCTTTTCATGAACGGCGCTTTCGTTGCGGGTCAGCGCCATGACCTCGCCGAGCGACGCCGCATGATCGAGGAAACGGTTGGCGTCGCCGTGGATGCGAATCGCCGTCAGGCCGCATTCGGCCGCGACCAGCGCCGCTTCGGATATGCCCAGCTGAGCGGCGATGTCGCGTTCGCGCATCTTGGGATTGGCAGCCCGGTAGGCACGGATTTCGGACGGGGTCGGACGGGTCGAAGCGCTCATATGTCTTGGCCTATTTGTTCAGGATCAGTTTGCCCTGGCGGGTGATTTTCATGCGGTAGATGGCACCGTCATGCGCAATCAGCACCTCCGTCCCTCCGCGAAAGAGATCGCGGCTTTCGATGATGTGCTGGCTCGGGAACGCCGGCGTGGCAACCGGCATGGTTTTCGTTTCACTCGGTATCACAGGCTTGCGGTCCTGTTCATGCAGCCCAGCGGAGTTTTTCCCCGTTTGGGCAATGTCTTCGGGTTTCTATCTTGACTTCATTACTCATCTTTTATTATGGACGCAATACAGGATTTTGATACTCAAGTTTAAACGTCCTGTCGGCGAGGCCCGAACCAGGCAGGCCGGATCGGCGGCATGAAAGGACGACAACCATGAAGAGATTTGCTCGACTGCCGGCCCTGTTGCTTGCCCTTCCTTTGTGTTCGGGCACGGCCGTACTGGCCCAGGACAATACGGCATCCGGACAATTGACGATCGAGATCAACGAGCTGGCGCCATCCGAAAAGGGCTGCAAGCTGACCTTCGTCGCGGATAACGGGCTGCCGCAGTCTCTGGCGAGGCTTTCCTTCGAATTTGTGCTTTTCGATGCCAAGGGCCTTGTCGAGCGCATGGCCGTTCTCGATTTCCGCGATGTGCCGGCCGGCAAGACGAAGGTTCGCCAGTTCGACCTGCCGGGAACGAAATGCGCGGATGTGAACAGCCTGCTGATCAACGATGCGCCGGTTTGCGAGGGCGAGGGTGTGTCGCCCGGCGCCTGCATGAAGGCATTGAAGACCGGTTCCAAATCCTCCGTCGTCCTCAAGGGCTGACAGGATATCGGCATAGGTGACGGTGATGAGCAACGGGTTGAAATGGACTGCGGCGATCGTGCTTTCCCTCCTGGCGCATGCGGGAGCGGCCAAGCTGTTGCAGCCGGAACCGGAGCCGGTCCTGGTCGCCGGCGGCGAGGCAATGGAGGTGGCGATCATCGGCAATGCCTTCGAAGACATGATCGAGGCCGGAAAGCCCGACGATCCTCTCGATGACCAGCCGGAAGAGATCGAGCCGATCGCCCCGGAGCCGATCGAGACGGCCGAAGCCGTGCCGGTGAGTTCGCAGCCGTTGGCACCCGTGCCGGAGGAGGTCATTCCGGCGGAAGCGGATGTGATTATCCCCCAGGAAGAGATCGCGCCGATCGCCGCCGAAGATCCGCAATTCACCGCGACCGTGGCCACGATGGCGGCGGCGACCGTCATCCCCCAGGAAAAGCCCGAGCAGCCTGTCGAGACGAAGGCGCTAGCGCCGGAGCCGGAAAGGAAGCCGGAGGTCAAGGCGAAGCCCGACAAGGAACAGCCGGAGAAGAAGACGGCCAAGCGAAAAGCGGGCGAGGAGGGCAAGGCTCAGGCGTCCCGGAAGAAGGGCAATGCCGATGGCATCGAGACCGCCACCGCCGCCGGCGCCGCCAAAGGCAAGAAAGGAACCGTGTCCCGACAGTCGGGCAATGCCGCCGTGTCCAATTACCCAGGCAAGGTCCGCTCCAAGCTGCAGCGTGCCTTCCGCTATCCTGCCAAGGCCAAGCGCGAGAAAATTCGAGGCGTCGTCCAGGTGAGTTTTGCCCTGTCTTCGAGCGGATCGGTCAGCAGCGTGAGCATCGCCAAAAGTTCCGGTTCGGCGATTCTCGACCAGGCGGCACTGGAAGCCGTCGAACGCGCAGCTCCGTTTCCAGCGATCCCGCAAGGCGCCGAACGCAAGCGCTGGCCTTTCACCATTCCCTTGGCTTTCGGGCGCTGACCAAGCCCGGATCGCAGCGTTTCAAGGGCCTTTTTCCGTCATTCGAGATTGCCTCAATAAAACATGATATTTACAGTCATGTTTATCTTTACACCGATCCGGATGTTTTCTAGGGTGCCTCCACGATCTGCCGAACGCGATCGTCAGAGCAAGCGGAGACGGACATGGTCGACAAACGGCAAAAGCTCAAGCCGAAGCGCAAGCAGGGCCGGGAGGAGCAAGCTCAGGCCGCGCCCGCCGCCGATGCAGCGGGAAAATCCCAGCTTGAAGGCCGCAGCTTCCTCTATGTCGGTGGCCGGGACTGCCAGGTGGCGCATCTGCGCCAGATCGCCACGTCCCACGGCGCCGAACTGATTCATCACGATGGCGGCCTGCGCGAGGCCGTTTCACGGATCGACCATATCCTTCCCTCGGTCGACTGCGTCTTCTGCCCGATCGACTGTATCAGCCATGATGCGTGTCTGCGGGTAAAGACCGGCTGCAAGAAGTGGGGCAAGGCTTTCGTGCCCCTGCGCAATGGCAGCAAGTCGAGCCTGGAGCGGGCTTTGCTGGATCTGAACGAGCGGCGCAGCAGCGGCAATTAATTTCCGCTTGTCCCGGCTTCGTCTTTCCTGACCTGCGAGATCAGTGATCGGCGCGCCTGAAAAACGCGCCGGCGGCCACCGCCAGCCATCCGGCGATCATCACCATGCCGCCCAACGGCGCCGACATCGGGAATAGTCCGTGACCGAGGAAATGCCGCATGAACAGATCGGCGGCAAACAGCGATGTACCGGCTGAAAGCAGCAGGATCGCCAGTCCGGCGGTCCGCAGGAACGGCCAGGCGGCATAAAGGGCGATGAGGGCAGGCGCATGGGCAAGGCACATTGCCGAGGCGTTGGCGAGCAGGCGCGGCTCGGCGCTGTGGGAAGCAGCCGCAGCGCTGGCGATGCCGACCGCTCCCATTATTCCTGCCATCAAAAGTGCTGCCGATCGCGTCAGGCTGTTGCGCATGCTCATTCGTCCCTGTTCTGCATATGATGGGCAAGTCGCGTGACCGGTTCCAGGATGATGGTCCGCAATTGCGGGTGGGAAACGGTTTCGTCCAGGGCTCTCGTAAAGCAGAGCAGCCATTCATCCCGTTCGCGCGGCCCGATCGCGGCTGCGAAATGCCGGCGGCGCAACATCGGATGGCCGCGCTTTTCCGTATAGAGGGGCGGACCGCCGAGCCAGCCCGTCAGATATTCGTAGAATTTCTCACGGCTACCGGAAAGATCAGCCGGGTGTAGCGCCCGGCAGGCGGCCACCTCCGGCAGCGTGTCCATCAATTCGTAAAACCGATCCGTCAGGGTGCGGACGCCAGCGTCGCCGCCGATCGCATCGTAAAGCGTTGCCGCGTTCATCGTCATCGAACATCACCTGCACATCGTCTTGACAAACCGTCCAGACGGTATTTTATGCGCAAATGTCTACGGCACATCAACGGAAAAAACAACCAGAACTCGTTCGCCGGCAATTGCTGGAAGTGGCCGCGCGCCTGTCGCGTCGGGAAGGAGCCGGCGGCGTCACGCTCGATGCGGTGTCACAGGCAGCGGGCGTCAGCAAGGGCGGGCTGCTGCACCATTTCCCCAATCGCATGGCCTTGCTCGATGGGCTTTTCGACCATCTCACGGCCAAGTTCGATGCGGCGATTGCCGTGGAAATGGAAAAGGACTCCGTCGTTCGCGGCCGTTTCACCCGTGCCTATGTCTCGCTTGTCTTTGCGCAGCAGGATGAGGACGATGCGGAGAGCTGGCAGGTTCTGACGATGGCGCTCCTGTCCGAGCCGCTTCTCAGGGCGCGCTGGCGGCAATGGGTGAGCGGCCAGGCCGCAGCCTTCGCCGAAACGGATTCGTCCACCGCCTGCCAGCTTGCACGGCTGACCGCCGACGGTCTCTGGCTGGCGGATCTGATCGAAAGCCATGACATCGCCCGGCAGGACCGCCAGGCGATGCAAGCCCATCTTCACACCCTTTCGCTGCAATGATCTTCCGGAGCCGCAGATGAGCCCCTCTTTGGTCTACGCCATGCTGATCGCCGCCATCGTCTTCGAGGTGCTGGGCACATCCGCCATGCAGGCCGCCCAGCATTTCACCAGGCTGGTGCCGACGCTGATCATGATCGCCTGCTATGCCATCGCCTTCTATTTCCTGTCCTCGACATTGCGGGTCATACCGGTGGGGATCGCCTATGCGATCTGGAGCGGGCTCGGCATCGTCCTCATCTCCCTCGTCGGATATTTTGTCTTCGGGCAGACGCTTGATTTCGCGGCCATTCTGGGACTGGGATTGATCATTGCCGGGGTTGTCATCCTCAATCTCTTTTCTAAATCCACCTTCCACTAAACAATTCGAAATGCCCGATTTCCACTTGCAAAAGCTGGCACCGGGTTTTATCGCTTCGAATTGAAAGCGGTTTCAAATCAGGCGGACGACAGGAGTTGACCATGACCATCAGGACGATTGTCTGGGGCGAGAATATCCACGAGCAGACCAATGCGGTCGTTCGCGAGATCTACCCGAATGGCATGCACAACACGATCGCCGCCGCGCTCAATACCGATCCGACCATCGAGGCGACGACGGCGACGCTGCAGGAGCCGGAGCACGGCCTGAGCGTGGAGCGTCTGGCACGGACCGATGTGCTCGTCTGGTGGGGCCACAAGGATCATGGCGCGGTGGACGACGAGATCGTCGAGCGCGTCGCCCGGCGCGTCTGGGAGGGCATGGGCTTGATCGTGCTGCATTCGGGCCATTTTTCAAAGCCCTTCAAGCGGCTGATGGGAACGCCTTGCGCCCTGAAATGGCGGGAAGCCGGCGAGCGCGAACGCGTCTGGGTGATCAATCCGCGCCACCCGATCGCCGAGGGGCTGGACAGCAATTTCGTGCTGGAAAACGAGGAAATGTATGGTGAGCAGTTCTCCGTGCCGGAGCCACTGGAGACCGTATTCATCTCCTGGTTTGCCGGCGGCGAGGTGTTTCGCTCAGGCCTGACCTGGCGGCGCGGCGCCGGCAATATCTTCTATTTCCGCCCCGGCCACGAAACCTATCCGACCTATCACGATGCCAATGTCCAGAAGGTGCTGCGCAATTCGGTGAAATGGGCGCACAATCGGCAGGGCACCTATAGCGCCATTCACGATGCACCCAATGTGCCGGTCGAAGAGGCACTGGAGCCGATCGTCGAGCGCGGCCCGAAGCTGCACCAGGCCGGCGAGGAAGGCTACAAGTGATGCAGCCCATTCGCCTTCTCATTCTCGGCACCGGCGGCATGGCTAACACCCATGCGATGAATTTCGCGACCATGGCGGATGTCCAGATCGTCGCCGCCGTCGATGTCGATCTTGCGCGGGTGCGCGCCTTTGCGCTGCGCCATGATATCGCCAACTGCTTTGCTTCTCTCGACGAGGCGCTGGCCTGGGGCGAATTCGACGCGGTGGCCAATGTGACGCCGGACAGGATCCATTACCCGACGACGATGAAACTCCTGGCTGCGGGCAAGCATGTGCTTTGCGAAAAGCCGCTGGCCGAGGATTATGCCAAGGCCGACGAGATGGCGACGGCGGCGGAAAAGTCGGGCCTGGTGACAATGGTCAATCTCACTTATCGCAATGTCGCCGAGGTCCAGAAGGCGCGCCAGATGGTGCTTGCCGGCGAGATCGGCAAGGTGCGCCATATCGAGGCATCCTATCTGCAGAGCTGGCTGGTCTCGAAGGCCTGGGGCGACTGGTCGACGGAATCGCAATGGCTCTGGCGGCTCTCGACCAAGCATGGCTCGAACGGCGTTCTGGGCGATGTCGGCATCCATATTCTCGATTTTGCCGGTTACGGCGCGGCAACCGATATCGACCATGTCTTTGCCCGGCTGAAGACCTTCGAGAAGGCACCCGGCAACCGCATCGGCGAATATGATCTCGATGCCAATGACAGCTTCACCATGACCGCCGAATTCGGCAACGGCGCCATGGGCGTCATTCACGCCAGCCGCTGGGCAGTCGGCCATCTCAACGAACTGCGCCTGCGCATGCATGGCGACAAGGGCGCGCTCGAAGTGATCCATACACCCGAAGGCTCGAGCCTGAAGGCCTGTGTCGGCGAAGGCATCGAAAAGGGCATCTGGAAGAGCGTCGATGCCGGTACCGTGTTCACCAACTACCAGCGGTTTATCGACGCCATCCGGGCGGGCAAGACGGCGGAACCCGGGTTCCGGCACGCCGCCGACCTCCAGAAGGTTCTCGATCTTGCCCTGGTGACGGAGAGGGAACGCCGCGAACTTTCTGTCTGATCAGGCTTTGCCCGCCGGTGCCGTCGAGTTGCGGATGACCAGTTCGACGGGCCAGACCTCGCGAAGGTTCTCGGCCGGCGTACCGCGCAGGAGTTCCAGCACCATTTCCCCGATCCGCGCGCCGGCGGCGCGGATCGACGAGCGCGTCGTCGAAAGTGTCGGCACGAGGTGATCGGGGCTGATATAGGGGAAGACGTCGTCATGGGCGATGAGCGAGATGTCGTCGCCCACCTTCAGGCCTGCGATCCGGATCGCCCGCATCGCGCCTAGCGCCGACATCATCGAGCCGGCGACGACGGCCGTGGGTCTCCGGTCCAGCTTCAGAAAACCCTGCATCAACCGGAAGCCCATCTCGTCGGTGAATTCGCCGTGCCCGGCAAGCGCCGGATCCATTGCCACGCCACGGTCTTCAAGGGCGGTCTGGTAGCCTTGCTGCCGATGCTCGGCGAAGATCCGGCCGCGATAGCCGTTGAGGAGCGCGATGCGGCGGTGGCCGAGATCGAGGAGATGGCTGGTCGCCTGGCGCACGGCGCTGAAATTGTCGATATCGAGCCAGCCGAAATCGCCCTCCGAATTGGTGCGTCCATGGACGAGGAAGGGCAGGCGCAGCGCATCGAGCAGCGCGATGCGGGGGTCGTCGACGAAGGGTGAATGCAGGATGACGGCATCGACGCGCTTGCTGGCCGCAAGACGCCGATAGGTGCTGAGCTCCGCCTCCTGTGAATCGACCGTCGATACCAGGATATCGATTTCCTCCTGCTGCAGCCGTCCGCCAAGCCCGCCCATGAATTCGCTGGTATGCGGGCCGAACTCGCCGCCGCCCTTGAGCACGATGCCGATCGCGCCGACACGGCCGGTGGCAAGGCCGAGTGCGCTGGTGTTCGGCCTGTAGCCGTGTTCCAGCGCTGCCTTCAAAATCCGTTCGCGCGTCGCCTGCTTGACCTCCGGATAGCCGCTTAGGGCGCGGCTGACCGTCGTCTGCGACAGTCCGAGCCGGTTTGCGAATTCCTTGAGGTTCATGCGGGCGTCCTGTTGTTTGCCGGCTTATCCTAAAGAGTTTTGAAGTTCGCTCCAAGGGCCGCGCGCCAGTCTGGCGATGGCGTTTGTTTCAAGGAAGAGGGACGCCTGCCTCTCCTGGAATTTTCGCGCATTAGCTGCGCCTTTTATCTGCCTGACGATCGACGGTAGCGCGCAAGCCGCTGTTTCTAAGTCGTTTTTACCGTGTGGAATATTGCGAGGAGCGCATTGTTATTCGCCCTGCAATTCAATAGCATCCGTTTTTGACCAATCGGACAAAAATGGGATTTCCCATTTCATAGATCAGATAAGCAGGAATTTTCCGGATGCAGGCGGTTTTCGACGGCCACAATGATGTGTTGCTGAGATTGTGGAGCAATGCCAGGAACGGCGCCGACCCCGTCCTGGAGTTCAAGGATGGAATCGCCGAGGGGCATATAGACGGACCGCGCGCCAGGCGAGGCGGCCTTGCCGGCGGATTGACGGCGATCTACATCCCGTCCGATCATCTGGTGCTGAAAACCCCCGACGAGAATGGTCATTACATCACGCCGCTGTCCGAACCGCTGGAGCGCCAGCCTTCCCTCGATATCGCCCTTGAATTCGCGGCCATCGCCCTGCGTCTCGACCGGGCGGGCGCCTGGAAGCTCTGCCGCTCCACTGCCGATATAAGAGCTGCCATGGCCAATGATATCTTTGCGGCCGTCCTGCATATGGAAGGCTGTGAGGCGATCGGCGCGGACCTTGCTGCCCTCGAGACATTCCATGCCGCCGGATTGCGGTCGCTCGGGCCGGTCTGGAGCCGCAACAATATTTTCGGCCATGGCGTTCCCTTTGCCTTTCCGATGGGCCCGGACACCGGCCCGGGCCTCACCGATGCGGGCTTTGCGCTCGTTCGGGAGTGCAACCGCCTCGGTATCCTGATCGACCTTGCGCATATCACCGAAAAGGGTTTCTGGGACGTGGCGAAGACCACCGACCAGCCGCTCATCGCCAGCCATTCCAACGCGCATGCCCTGACGCCGGTTGCCCGCAACCTGACGGACCGCCAACTGGATGCGATCCGCGACAGCAAGGGTCTGGCCGGGCTGAACTATGCCACCACGATGCTGCGGCCCGATGGCCAGGAAAATGCCGCGACGCCGCTGTCGGACATGGTGCGCCATGTCGATTACATGGTCGAGCGCATGGGGATCGACTGCGTGGCGCTCGGCTCGGATTTCGACGGCGCAACGATCCCGGAGGAAATCGCCGACGCGGGCGGCAACCAGAACCTGATTGCCGCCTTGCGGGCCGCCGGATATGGTGACGCCGAACTGACGAAGATCTGCCGGGAAAACTGGCTGCGGGTTTTGGCCCAGGCATGGCACGAAGCCGCCTGAGCCCGATGACTGACGTGGAAACCGAGACCCAGAATGGGCCTGAAAGAGGGAACAGAACGATGATGCACTCACTGAACAAGCATTTCCGCGTGCTCGCCACGAGCGCCGCCATGTCGCTGATCGTGATGGCAGGCGCGCCGGCCTTTGCCGAAACGCCGGCCGATACGCTGGTCGAGGGTTTTGCCTTCGACGACATTATCAGCATGGACCCGGGCGAGGCCTTCGAGCTTTCGACCGCCGAGATGACGAGCAATACCTATGACCTGCTCGTCCGCCTCGACCTCAACGATACCTCCAAGATCAAGGGCGACCTCGCCGAAAGCTGGACGGTTTCGGATGACGGCCTCACCTATACGTTCAAGCTGAAACCCGGCCTGAAATTCGCCTCCGGAAATCCGCTCACCGCCGAGGATGTCGCCTGGTCCTTCGAGCGTGCAGTCAAGATCGACAAGAGCCCTGCCTTCATCCTTACCCAGTTCGGCCTGACCGGTGATAACGTCACCGAAAAGGCGAAGGCCACGGATGAAACGACCTTCGTCTTCACCGTCGACAAGCCCTATGCGCCGAGCTTCGTGCTCAACTGCCTGACGGCGACCGTCGCCTCGGTGGTCGATAAGAAACTGGTGCTCGAACATGTCGAGCCGGTGACGCCATCGGACGAATACAAATACGACAATGATTTCGGCAATGCCTGGCTGAAGACCGGCTATGCCGGCTCGGGTGCCTTCAAGCTGCGCGAATGGCGCGCCAATGAAGTGGTCGTTCTTGAGCGCAACGACAATTATCATGGCGAAAAGGCAGGCCTTGCCCGCGTCATCTACCGTCACATGAAGGAAAGCTCCGGCCAGCGACTGGCGCTGGAGGCCGGCGATATCGATGTTGCCCGCAATCTCGAGCCGGGTGACATGGATGCGGTTTCCAAGAATGCCGATCTTGCCCTGGCAAGCGCGCCGAAGGGCACCGTCTATTACATCAGCCTCAACCAGAAGAATGCCGATCTGGCCAAGCCGGAAGTCATTGAAGCCTTCAAATACCTGGTCGATTACGACGCGATCGGCGCGACCCTGATCAAGGGCATCGGCGAGATCCATCAGACCTTCCTGCCGAAGGGCGTTCTCGGCGAACTCGATGAAAATCCCTACAAGCTCGACGTCGCCAAGGCCAAGGAACTGCTGGCCAAGGCCGGCCTCGCCGACGGTTTCTCCGTGACCATGGATGTGCGCAACACCCAACCGGTCACCGGCATTGCCGAATCCTTCCAGCAGACGCTGGGACAGGCCGGCGTAAAGCTGGAAATCCTGCCGGGCGACGGCAAGCAGACGCTGACCAAATATCGCGCCCGCACCCATGACATGTATATCGGCCAGTGGGGCCAGGATTATTTCGACCCGAACTCGAATGCCGAGACGTTTACGACCAACCCGGACAATTCGGACGAGGGCAAGAACAAGACGCTTGCCTGGCGCAATGCCTGGGACGTTCCAGAACTGACGGAAGAGACCAAGGCAGCGCTCCTGGAAAAGGACAATGCCAAGCGCGCCGAAATGTATCAGAGCCTGCAGAAGTCCGTGCTCGAAAAAGGTCCCTTCGTCATCATCTTCCAGCAGACGGAAGTGGCCGGCTATCGCGCCAACCTGAAGAACTACAAGCTCGGTCCGAGCTTCGACACCAATTACGTCGGACCGGTGACCAAGTAACGGACCACGAAGGATAGTCCGTTGACCATTACCGAAACCACGCAAACGGCCGGGCGCAAACGCGCCCGTGCCAATGGTGCGATCATGGGCGTCCTGCGCTTCCTGGTCGTCATCGTCACGACCTATTTCGGCTTGCTGGCCGTGACATTCTTCATCGGGCGGGTCATTCCCGTCGATCCGGTCCTGGCCATTCTCGGCGACCGCGCCCCGGCGCATGTGGTGGAGCGCACCCGCGAATTGCTGGGCTTCAACAAGCCGCTCTATGTGCAGTTCTTCATCTACGTCAAGGACGCGCTGTCGGGGAATTTCGGCACCTCCGTGCTGACGACCAATCCCGTCATGGTGGATATTCGCCGGGTCTTTCCGGCAACGCTGGAACTGGCCACCGTCGGAACGATCATCGGCAGCCTCGTCGGCGTGCCGCTCGGAGTGCTGGCCGCCGTCAAGCGCGGCAGCATCGCCGACCAGATCGTGCGGGTTGTCGGCCTGATCGGCTATTCCGTGCCGATCTTCTGGCTGGCGCTGCTATCGCTCCTGCTGTTCTATGCGAAGCTGCGCTGGGTTGCCTATCCCGGCCGCATCGATATCGTCAACGAGTACAGTTTCACGCCCACCACCGGCCTTTACCTGATCGATACGCTCTGGCAGCGACAATGGTCGGTGTTCTGGGATGTCTTCCAGCACATCATCCTGCCGGCCAGCCTGCTCGGCTATTTCTCGCTTGCCTATATCAGCCGCATGACCCGCAGCTTCATGCTGAACGAATTGGGGCAGGAATATATCGTCGCGGCGCGCGCCAAGGGCCTGTCGGAGACCCGCATCATCTGGGGGCACGCGCTGCGCAATGCCGCCGTGCCGCTGGTGACGGTGATCGCGCTTTCCTATGCCGGATTGCTCGAAGGCTCCGTGCTTACCGAAACAGTCTTTGCCTGGCCGGGGCTTGGACTCTACATCACCAATTCGCTTCAGAACGCCGATATGAATGCCGTGCTTGGCGGCACCATCGTCATCGGTTCGGTGTTCATCGCCATCAATATCCTGTCCGATCTTCTCTACCGGACCCTTGACCCGCGGACGCGCGCACGATGAGCCAGACACTCCAAGACCCGCCACGGGCGCTGAGCCGCCGCGAATGGCTGATGTCGGACCGGCCGCAATCGCGGCTGCAGGCACGGCTTGGCCGGGCCTACATGACCTGGCGGCGATTTTCGGCAAATCGGCTGGCGGTCGCCGGTCTCTGCATCATCGTGCTTCTGGTGCTGCTGGCGATCTTTGCCGATGTGCTGGCGCCGCATTCGCCTGTTATCGGCGATCTTGGCGGCGCGCGCCTCTTGCCGCCGGGAACCGAGGGCTATCTGCTCGGCACCGACGACCAGGGCCGGGATATTCTTTCCCGCCTGCTGCACGGATCGCGGCTGACGCTGCTGGTCATCATACTGGTTGCGATCATCGCAGCGCCCATCGGCCTTCTGGTCGGCGCCATCTCCGGCTATGCCGGCGGATGGGTGGATGCGGTGCTGATGCGGATCACCGATATCTTCCTTGCCTTTCCCAAGCTGGTGCTGGCGCTCGCCTTCGTCGCCGCCATGGGGCCTGGCATCGAGAATGCCATTCTCGCCATCGCCATCACCTCCTGGCCGCCCTATGCGCGCATCGCCCGGGCCGAAACGCTCAGCGTGCGCAATTCCGATTATATCGCCGCCGTCCGGCTGATGGGTGCCTCGCCGCTGCGCGTGGTGCTGCGCCATGTGATGCCGATGTGCGTCTCCTCGCTGATCGTGCGCGTCACGCTCGACATGGCCGGTATCATCCTGACCGCCGCCGGCCTGGGCTTCCTCGGCCTCGGCGCGCAGCCGCCGCTGCCGGAATGGGGCGCGATGATCGCGTCGGGTCGCCGCTTCATCCTCGATCAGTGGTGGGTGGCCACCATGCCCGGTGTCGCCATCCTGATCGTCAGCCTCGGCTTCAACCTGCTCGGCGACGGCCTGCGCGATGCGCTCGACCCGAGGGAGAGCGGCCAATGAGCACCATGCTGACTGTCGATAACCTGAAGGTTACATTCCCGACCCGCACCGGGGCGATCGAGGCGGTGCGCGGCGTCTCCTTCACGCTCGGCCGCGAACGGCTTGGCATTGTCGGCGAAAGTGGGTCCGGCAAATCGCAGACGGGCAGGGCGATCATGGGCCTGACGCCGGCGCATGCGAAAATAACCGCCAAGACGCTGAATTTCGACGGCATCGACCTCCTCAGCGCACCCGCCAAAGCCCGACGCGCGCTCCGCGGCAGCCGGATCGCCATGATCCTGCAGGATCCGAAATATTCGCTCAATCCGGTCATGAGCATCGGCCGCCAGATCGTCGAGACATTGCGCACCCATGAGAATGTCGGCAAGCGCGAAGCCCGTGACCGCGCCATCGCCATGCTGGAAGCGGTGCAGATCCGCGACGCGGCCCGCGTCTTCGACCTGCATCCGCACGAAGTGTCCGGCGGCATGGGCCAGCGCGCCATGATCGCCATGATGCTGATCGCCGGGCCGGAACTTCTGATCGCCGACGAACCGACATCGGCGCTCGACGTCACGGTGCAGCTCGATGTGCTGCGCATCCTCGACGAACTGGTGGCCGAACGCGGCATGGGGCTGATCTTCATTTCGCACGACCTGCGGCTGGTCTCCTCCTTCTGCGACCGCGTCATCGTCATGTATGCGGGCAAGATCGTCGAGGAACTGGCGGCCACCGATCTCGGCAATGCCAGGCATCCCTATACGCAGGGCCTGCTCAACTGCATGCCGACGCTCGGCACCAGCCGCCATCCACTGCCGGTGCTCGACCGTCAACCGGAGTGGGCCCTATGACGGCGATCCTGTCAGCCGAAAACCTCACCGTCGCCTATGACGATTTCCTGGCGCTGGACACTGTCAGCATCGAGATCGCGGCCGGCGAATCCTTCGGGCTCGTCGGCGAATCCGGCTCGGGAAAATCGACGCTGCTGCGCGCCGTCGCCGGCCTCGCGCCAATTGCCGGCGGCCGCATCATGCTGGATGGAAAGCCCCTGGACGCCAATCGCCGTGACCGGGATTTCTACCGCAAGGTCCAGATGGTGTTCCAGGACCCTTACGGTTCTCTGCATCCGCGCCAGACGGTTGACCGGCTTTTGCAGGAACCGCTCGCCATCCACGGCGTCAAGGACGCGGAACGGCGCATTCTTCGCGCGCTCGACGAAGTCGGACTCGGCTCGTCCTTCCGCTTCCGCTATTCCCACCAGCTCTCCGGCGGCCAGCGCCAGCGCATCGCCATCGCCCGCGCCCTGATCATCGAGCCGCAGATCATGCTGCTCGACGAACCGACCTCGGCGCTTGACGCCTCCGTGCAGGCGGAAGTTCTCAATCTGCTCGAACAGGTCCGCCGCGACCGCAAGCTCACCTATATCATGGTCAGCCACGATCTCGGCGTCGTCACCCATATGTGCGAACGGCTGGCGGTGATGAAAAACGGCAAGGTCGTCGAACGCCTGTCCTCCGCCGATCTGGTGGCGGGCCGGTTGAGCGAGGACTATACTAAGAATTTGATGGTGGCGAGCAAGGGGTTTGTGCGGGAGGGGGCGTAATGGAGCGTCGGCGGGGATTGCGGTTGGAAAAATTGGTGCGCCAGCCGGGATGAAAATGCGAACCTCTTTGTTATTGATATCAAAACCTAATTTCCGGATTCTATCGCGGCTTGCTAGACGCAGGCTTTGATGCGCCTCAGAAAGGCCTTCCAAAAGACCGGCGGTGACGATCTGACCGTCCGCTTTCTTGGCAGCAAGGATTTCCATGGTGTTTACCGATTTCTTCGATCTCGGGACCAAGGATTTTGAGAAAATCAAGACTGGCAGCCGCTACATCAATGACGAAAAGATCGCTGGTCTCGTCACGTCGATGACCGGCCTCAGACCCGTATTTAAGCAACCGCTTCCTCGGCCAGACATCACAGTTCATGGTCAAGGAAATACCATTGGCTGATGTGGCGTTTGACAACGGGCTCGATAACGCTGTTCAGCCGCTCGACATCCTCGGCCAGTTTGAGACCGGGGGTATCCGTCTTCGGCAGGTCAATCGGCTTCAACCAGCGACAGACGAACTGCGAGCCGCCCTTGCGCACCACATAAAACGGAACGATCCGTGCGCCGGCATGCCGGGCAAGCCGCACCGCGACCGCCAGATTTCCGGAAAGATGCGTCGTTCGTCCGAAAAACGGCGCCATGATGCGGCCATCGAAGCCTTCATCGCCGAAGATCGCGACAACGCCATCGCGTTGAGCGAGACGTTTCATCGCAGGGCGCACACCTTTTACGCCGGGGGGCAGCAACGCCAGGCCGAAGCTTTCCCGGACGCGGCAGGCGATGTGATGTTCGAGCCGGCTTTCCGGCGGCATATAGAAGCTGGCGGCAGCGATTTGCAGACGGCCAAGGACGGCTGGAAGCAGCTCCCAATTGCCGAGGTGCAGAGCAAGCACGACGACAGGGCCTTCCGCATGCACCGAGAGCAGGTTCTCTTCCCCTTCGATCGTGATGCCGTCGGATGCATCAATGCGCGAGAGGACGGAGAATTCGGCCATAACCCGCCCTTTGCCGCGCCAGTTTTGGCGTGCGATGGTGACAGGGTCGAGATCGGGACGTATGCGCGCCAGGTTTTCCACAATGCGCCGATTTCGGGCGCCGAAGAAGGGGCGGATCATTCCATAGTGAAGCGCGCCGAGCTCGGAAGCGAGACGTGCCGGAAGCAGCCGAAGCAAGTTGTAGCTCAGCCGTTTTGGCAGGTCACGCAGCGTGTCATGGATCCAGTAGCGGAGGAAACGCCGCCGAGCCTCCGTTCCGGCAAAGAAATCGGAGAATGGCGGCGCCTTTTCGTCTTCCCAGACAAAGGCCTTGCGGGTGACGAGCGCCGGGTCGTCCGTTTTGGTTCGTAAGTTCTTTCTCATCTCGGTTGGATCATCACCGGCAGGCCGCCCATTGGACGCAATGTCAGTCTCGAAGCAGGCCGAACGCTCGTGCCCGGCACAAGCCGCACCTTGAAACGCTGCGCCAGAATGGCGAGACAAAGGATGCACTCGGTCAGCCCGAACTGAAGCCCCGCGCAGATGCGCGGCCCACTGGCAAAAGGGATGTAGGAATAGGGAACCGGGCGTTGGCCGCCGAGAAAGCGTTCCGGAATGAAGTGGTTCGGTTTGTTCCAGAGGTCGCTATTCCGGTGCAGCAGCCACGGGGATATGGTGATGAGGGCGCTGGGGATGACATCGATGTCGCCGATGCGATCGGCATCACGGGCTTGGCGCCCGAGAAGCGGCACCGGCGGATAGAGCCGCAAAGTTTCTTCTATCACGGCGCGGCAATATTCGAGCTTCGGAACATCCGCGAGCGTCGGCGGCGTCTGCCCGCAAACTCGCTCTATCTCGGCGTGAAGCGCATCCTCGGCCCAGGGCGCGTTGGCGAGGAGATACCACGCCCATGTCAATGCTGACGCGGTGGTTTCCTGCCCTGCCATGAAGATCGTGGCGGCTTCGTTGCGAAGGGCGTGCAAATCAAGCCCCAGTTCCGGGTTCTTCTGTTGCCTGCGAACGAGCAGATCCAGCATCGAGCCATCCTGGGTCTTTCCCCCCAGGTGGTTGGTGGCAACGCGGTCGATGACGTTGCGCACGCGCGCGATCGCCCGTCGCAGGCGCGGGGTCTTGAGAAGCGGGATGCCGTTGTTGAAACCGACGACATAGGCAAGGTTGATGTTGTCGACCAATCCCTGGAAGCTGCTGAACCCCTCGACGATCTCATTGGCATCGCCCGGTCCCATCTTGTCGCCGAAAACCGTGCGCGCGATGATCTCAGCGGTCAGGCCGCCCATCTCCGACAGCGCGTCAACGGGGGTGCCCGCCGGCAGCAGGGACCATCTTTTCACCAGGTCGAGGGTTGCCTCTTCCATATGGTGAGCAAAGTCCGGCAACCGGTTCTTGTGAACGATGTCGCTGACGAGCGGTCGCCGGCGCTTCCAGGTCTCGCCGTCGGAGATGAAAAGCCCATCGCCCAGAAGGTATTCCAGTGCGCGTCGCATCGCGGGGCTCTTGCGCTCGAAATTGTCGTGTCGTGTCGCAAGCACGTACTTCACCTGCTCGGGCACGTTGACGACAACCAGTTGCCGCCCGAGGCCACGCATCTGGGTGGTGCGGCTACGATAATCGCCCTTTCGAAAAAGGCTGAGATAGTCCTTTCGGACAAGTAGAAACATTCTCAGATAATCACGGGGCGGACCGGTATAGGGAGCAGGCCTGGCCGGTTCGAAATATCCGTTTCCGCGTTTTTCGATAATATTCGGCGGGTCCACCCGAAAAGACAAACTCATATAGGCCAGTCCTGTATTTGAAAAAATTAAAATACGTCAAAAAGAAGGCGAGGTGACATTACACGAAGCGGGGGGGTATGGGCACCTACCTAACGACCATCGGCTCGGATTTCTAGCGAAAATGCGAGACCTCACTTCAACGCTTGCGCCCCAGTCACCTTGGGGGTCTGGACCCGCCAAACATAGAGCCAGAACTCCCGTTGGAGCATAGGGCCGGGAAGCGTCAGGCGGTGCAGGCTGGCGGTCGTGGCCGCACCGCACCTATATCGGCCAGATGGCGTTTAACCGGCGCGATTCGCGCACGCTGAAGGCAAAGCCCGTCTCCGAGCATGTGATCGTTTCCGTACCCGCGATCATCGAGCGCGATGAGTTCGAGGCAGTGCAGTCGATGCTGAAGGACAGGAACCCGAAGGTGACGCCCCGCGCGTCGTGACGGGGCCTATCCTTCTGACGGGGCTTGCCACTTGTGCCACCTGCGGCGGCGGCATGACGTTGCGGACCGGCACGTCGAAAAATGGGACGGTCCATCGCTACTACACCTGTTCCAACGCCGCCCGCGCCGGCAAAGCCGCCGAGGTCGATGGTCGGATCATTCGTCTGCAAGGGGAACTGGCGGAGGTTGAAACCCGGCTCAAGCGCATCTACTCGATGATCGAGGACGGGATCGCCGAAATGGATGACATCCTGCGCGATCGTATCGCCGGGCTCAAGATCGACCGCGAGCGAATCCAGACGTCTCTCGATCGCGCACGAACGCACGCCGTGCCCGCCTCGGATATCCCGCCGGCCGTCGTCGAGGAGTTCGGCAGGATGATGCGCGAAAACATCACCTCCGGCGACATTCCCTTCCGCAAGGCCTATATCCAGGCCGTCGTCGATCAGGTCGAGGACAAACAGGTCAAAATCATCGGGAGCAAGGCCTCTATCCACCAAGCTATGACTGGTAGCAAAAAATTTTGGCCCGGTGTTCGCAGTTTTGAACGGAATTGGTGCACCCGACTGGATTCGAACCAGTGACCCCTGCCTTCGGAGGGCAGTACTCTATCCAGCTGAGCTACGGGTGCATCCGCGACGGCTAGGCGTCGAAGCAGGCTGTGAGCGGTTCATAGCCTAGGACAGACGGCGCTTCAATGGTGAAAGCGTTTCGGGTCAAGGAAATTCCGAGTTTTCGCGGTGATAAAAAATGCCGCGCTTTTTGGGCGCGGCATCTGTGTTTTCAGCGGCTGAAGATTCAGGCGGTCTGCATGGCGCCGGGGCCGGGGATGGCTTTTTCCGGGACCTTGCCGAGGATGATCATGCCGAGCACCTCGTCCTTGGTGACATCTTCGGTGCGGGCATGGCCGACGACCTGGCCGTTCTTCATCACCGAGACCCGATCGGCGAGATCGAAGACGTCGTGGATATCGTGGCTGATCAGGAAGATGCCGATGCCTTCCTTCTTCAACTGCTTGATGAGTTCGCCGACCTGCGCCGTTTCCTGGGGGCCGAGCGCTGCCGTCGGCTCGTCCATGATCAGGATGCGGGCGTCGAACAGGATGGCGCGGGCGATCGCCACCGATTGGCGCTGGCCGCCCGAAAGAGCCTTCACCGGCTCCTTGAAGCGCTGGAAGTTCGGGTTGAGGCGGCCCATCACCTCGCGGGTCTTGGCCTCCATCGCCACGTCGTCGAGCGTGCCCCAGGGCGTGCGCAGTTCCCGGCCAAGATAGAGATTGGCGGCGGCATCGACATTGTCGGCAACGGCGAGCGTCTGGTAGATCGTCTCAATGCCGTATTTCTTGGCATCGCGCGGATTGTTGATTTCGGCGGTTTCTCCGTTGATCAGGATCTCGCCGCTGTCGCGCCTGTAGGCGCCGGAAAGAGCCTTGATCAGCGTCGATTTGCCGGCGCCATTGTGGCCGAGCAGGGCCACGACCTCGCCGGGATAGAGATCGACCGAGGCATTGTCCACGGCGTGGATGCCGCCGAAGGAGATGGAAATGTTCTTCATTTCCACGAGGGGCTTGCGGGTGTCCGTCATTGGGTGGCTCCTCTTACTTGGCGCGGGCGCGATAGACCGTGTCGAGCCAGACGGCGACGACAAGGACCATGCCCACCACGATGCGCTGGAACGGGGTATCGATGCCCACAAGCACCATGCCCGATTGCAGCGATTGCATGACGAGGGCGCCGAGCATGGCGCCAGCGATTGTGCCGATGCCGCCGGCAAGCGAGGTGCCGCCGATGACCGCGGCTGCGATGGTGTAGAGCTCGTCGAGCTCGCCCTGCGCATTGGTCGCGGCATTGAGGCGGGCGGTGGAGATCGCGGCTGCGATGGCGCAGAGCATGCCCATCAGCGCGAAGATCTTGACCGTCACCCAGCGGGTCTTGATGCCCGCCAGTTCGGCGGCCTCCTGGTTGCCGCCGATCGCAAAGACATAGCGGCCGAAGCGAAGCCGGGTCGAAATGAAGGTCATGACGACGCCGACGACGATGGCGATCAGGACCGGAATGGCGATGCCATGTGCAATGAACAGGCCGCCGTCGGGCCAGGCGATGCCGCTGGCTTCCGCATATTTACGGGCGATGGCGACTGGCCAGGAGTAGCTGTTGACGACCGTGATGGCGCCGAGCACCAGTCCGCAACCGACGAGGGTCAGGAAATATTCCGCCCACATCGGACGCTGCGGAAAGCCGAAGCGCCGGCGCTGCCTGCGCGAATTGATGATGGTGGCGACGATGGCGATGCAGGCGAGGATGCCGACGATCCAGCTGGCCGTCGCGCCGATCGAGCCCTGCGTGCCGCCGCCCATCAGGCGGAAGGTGGCGTCCATCGGAGCGACCGTACGGCCGCTGGTGACGAACCAGGTGGCGCCGCGCCAGACAAGCAGGCCGCCGAGCGTCACGATGAAGGAGGGGACATTGAGGAAGGCGATGATCGCGCCGTGCAGCGCGCCGATGGCGGCACCGAGCAGCAGGCCGGCAAGCAGCGTCACGATCCAGATGGCGGGGTGGTTGAAGCCGAGCAGTTGCGGCAGCAGTTCGGCCTGAAGCACGCCCATGCTCATGCCGACGAAACCGAGGATCGAGCCCACGGAAAGATCGATGTTGCGCGTGACGATGACGAGCACCATGCCGGTCGCCATCACGGCGACGGAGGCGGTCTGGACGGAAAGGTTCCAGAGATTGCGGGGCGTCAGGAACAGGCCGCCGGACAGGATGTTGAAGCCGATCCAGATGATCAGCATGGCGCCGATCATGCCGAGCAGGCGCGTGTCGATCTCGGTCGCGCGGAAGAAGCGCTTGACCGGGTTCTCACTTGCCGATCGCGCGCGATTGGCTTGTGCGGTAGTCGTGATGTCGGCCATGGCTTTGCCGTCCCCCCACTTTTGTTGACGTATCGATCGAGCGTGGTCTGAAGTTAAGCAGGGCGTGACGGAAAACCGGGTCCCACTTTCCTCATCCCGCTATGAGGATGTATCGCCGCCGCATCCTCCGCCCGCTGTCCACCTTGCGCAAGCGCCGCAACGTGTGACGTTGCGGCGCCTGGTGATGGTCAGGTCATTTTCGGGTCGTGGTGATCAGTTGCAGGCCGCGACCGAGCCGGCGGCGACGCCCTGGCATGCCGTTTCCTTGGAGATCCAGCCGGCGTCGATGACGACGTTCAGATTGTCCTTGGTGATCGGCAGCGGCGCGAGGAAGACCGACTTCATTTCGACGCCCTTCGGGCCGCCGTTGAAGGTGGTCACGCCTTCGATCTCGTCCATGGTCTTGCCGCCGGCAAGCGTGGCCGCGATTTCGGCGGCGCGCTTACCGAGTTCACGGCTATCCTTCCAGACGGAGACGGTCTGGGTGCCAAGCGCCACGCGGTTCAGCGCGGCATGGTCTGCGTCCTGGCCGGAAACCGGTACGGTACCGGCAAGACCCTGGGCCGAAAGCGCGGCGATCGCGCCGCCGGCCGTGCCGTCGTTCGAAGCGACGACCGCGTCGACCTTGTTGTCGTTCGCCGTCAGGAACTGTTCCATGTTCTTCTGGGCGTTTTCCGGCTTCCAGCCGTCGGTATAGGCTTCGCCGACATTCTTGATCTTGCCGGCGTCGATTGCCTCTTTCAGCACTTCCTGCTGACCTGCGAAGAGGAAGTCGGCGTTCGGGTCGGACGAGGAGCCCTTGATGAACACGTAATTGCCTTCCGGCTTCACCTTGAACACTTCGCGGGCCTGCATGCGGCCGACTTCCTTGTTGTCGAAGGTGATGTAGAAGGCGGCCGGGTTTTCGATCAGGCGATCGTAGCCGACGACCGGGATGCCTTCAGCGGCGGCCTTTTCGATGGCCGGGCCGATGGCTTCCGAATCCTGGGCGAGAACGATGATGGCATTCGCGCCCTGGGCGATCAGCGATTCGACATCCGTCAGCTGCTTTGCGGCGGACGACTGGGCGTCGGCCGAAATATACTTGTCACCGGAGGCTTCGAGTGCGGCCTTGATGGCGGCTTCGTCGGTTTTCCAGCGCTCTTCCTGGAAGTTCGACCAGGAAACGCCGACCACCAGGTCCTTGGCGATCGCTGCTGACTGAATGGATACGATGATGGCAACGCCTGCCATCAGTTTCAAAACTGATTTCATGAAAGTCCTCCCAAGTGATCGCTGGCCGCCCGTGCGAACCTCCCGCACGGCCCCCGGCCAGCCAAACAGCTGTCGAAAACCCTGAAAAGGTTTTTCTCGACAGTCGAGAAAATAGATGTCAGAGTTTTAGAAAGCTGTCAACAAGGCTTTGACAACGGCGTGTTGCACCGGGCAGATGCTTTCCAGGACATCTGTTTGTGGGAATCATCGGGAGTTTCGGAAACGCGCAATGCTGACCAAATCCAGTAGCGAACTGGTCCGCCAGCAAAACAGCGCGCTCTTTCTCGCGACGCTGAGGCGCATGGGGCCGTTGTCGCATACCGAAATTTCCGAGCAAACGGGGCTTGCCTCGGCCACTGTTTCGGTCATCACCGCCGAACTTGAGCGTGCCGGCGTCATCGAGAAGGCGGAGCAGCAGCCGCATTCCGGCCGCGGCCGGCCGCGCGTTCTGTTCGGCCCGCGGCGCGACTGCGGATATCTGATCGCGGTGCGCATAGCATCCGATCTGGTCCAATATTCCCTGGCGGACTATTCCGGGCGGCTGATGGACCGTTTCGAGGAGCCCCGTCGCCACGATGTCGCCGGTACCGCGCATTTTTCGGAAGGATTCCTTGCCGCTCTGGTGCGGTTGACGGAGCGGTCGCGGCTGGAACGGTCGCAGGTTCTCGCCATCTCGATCAGCAGCAAGGGAACGGTGGCGACGGACGGAAAGCGTCTCCTATGGTCACCGGTCTTCGGCGGCGAGCAGATCGATTTCGACGCGTTGCTGCGGCCGCAATGGCGCGCCAAGGTGACGCTCAACAACGAGACCCTGCTGGTTGCCCAGGCGCTCGGCATGCGGGCAGACAAGGGGAAGGACGGTTCTTTTCGAGCCCTTGCAGCGTTGTCGCTTGGCCACAGCATCGGTCTTGGGATCGCCCGCAAGGGTCGGTTCGGCGCGTTGGAGGTCACCGCGCCGAATTTCGGACATATGCTGCATGCCGCCAATGGCGGTCTTTGCCGTTGCGGGTCCTTCGGGTGTATCGAGGCCTCGGCCGGTTTTTACGGGATCTTGCGCACCGCCTTCCAGGTGCCGCCGGATACGATCCCCGCCAAATTCGTTCCGCTCACGGAAATGGACAAGATCGCCGCCGGAGCGCGGGCCGGAGACCGGATGGCGGGCTATGCGTTCCGGCAGGCCGGCGTGGTGCTCGGCAATGGCCTTTCACGCATACTCAGTTTCTATGATCGCATGCCGATCCATATCACCGGCCCGGGAACGCGCTATTTCGATCTCCTGCAGCGCGGCATCGACGAAGGTCTCGAGCAGTCGCACGAGGTGCGCCTGCAGGGACGGCCGGACATCTCCGTCATCCATGATGAGCAGGGGCTGGTCTTCGACGGTCATCTCGACCGGGCCCTGACGGTGATGGATCACGATGTCGCGGCCGCCAGGCCGGCGCCGGCCGCGACATCGTGACGACGCCGGTCGGCGTCCCGGCCTTCGCCGTCAGGCAATTTCCGCCTTGGATCAGGCGCGGAGGGAAATCTGCCGCTTTTCCTTGACCGACTTTACGGCGGCATCGGCCAGTGCCAGCGCCGCGAGCCCATCGGCACCCGATGGCGTGATCGCCGTGCCTTTCTCGATGGCCGAGATGAAGCTGGCGATTTCGTTGGCATAGGCTTCGGTATAGCGCGTCATGAAGAAATCATGCAGCGGCGGGCGGGTATAGCCGTCGGCATTGGCGATCTCGATGGAAACGGCGCGCTGGTTTTCCGCGGCGACCATGCCCTTGGAGCCGTGCACCTCGATGCGCTGGTCATAGCCATAGGTGGCGCGGCGGGAGTTGGAGATTACCGCCTGGCGGCCGGAAGCGGTCTCTAGGATGACCGAAACACTGTCGTAATCGCCTGCCTTGCCGATTTCCGGATCGACGAGAACTGCGGCATGGGCGGTCACCGCCACCGGTTCCTCGCCGAGCAGGAAGCGGGCCATGTCGAAATCATGGATCGTCATGTCACGGAAAATGCCGCCCGAGCGCTTGATGTAATCGACCGGCGGGGCGCCGGGATCGCGCGAGGTGATCGTCACCATTTCGACCGTGCCGATCCTGCCCTCGTCGATCGCCTGCCTGACGGCCATGAAATGGGGGTCGAAGCGGCGGTTGAAGCCGACCATCAGCTTGCCGTTCGTTTCGGCGACCACCTTCATGCAGTCGCGCACCCGGCCGACGTCGAGATCGATCGGCTTTTCGCAGAAGATCGCCTTGCCGGCGCGGGCGAAACGCTCGATCAGGTCGGCATGGGTGTCGGTAGGCGTGCAGATGACCACGGCGTCGATATCCGTGGCGGATTCGATGGCCTCGATCGTGCGGACCTCGCAGCCATAGGCATTTGCTATGGCATCGGCCGCGGCCGGAAAGGCGTCGGCGACGGCGACGAGCACCGCATCCGCATTGCCGCTGACGGCCTTGGCATGAACCTTGCCGATACGGCCGGCGCCGAGAAGACCAAATCTGACTGTCATATCCATCTCTTTGTTGCAAGCGGCGGAGGCGCCGGGGAGGGGAGTGATGACGCTCACTCCAAAGGCGTCGTAAAAGGTTGGTTGCCGCGGATTCGCGGCGATGTTTTCGGTCGGAGCTTTCCGACCGGATTTTTCATGTGGAATGAAAAATCAAAGCTTCATTCTTTCGGAATATTTATTCCGTCTGAGGCGGAGCGGTCAAGCCGGCAGGTGTCGTTTCGCTTGCGGGACGGGGCTTTTTGGTCATAAAGCTGTGGTCGCTGCCGGCCGACGCTGCGGCCAACACATATTCGAGGCCTATTGCATGATAAAGCTGATCGACGCCGATCACCCCTTCTACCGGCCGCTCTGGGTCCGATTGCTGGTCATCGCCTTCTGCGTGGGCTGGACCGCGTTTGAGTTCTGGAACGGCAATACGACCTGGGGCATGATCTTTCTGGCGGTATCGGCCTATACGACCTGCGTCCTTGTCATCTTCTTCAAGCCGAAGCCCGAGACGATCGAGCCGGCAAAGGGCGACGATCCGGCCTGAGGGGCCGGCGACACGTCTCATCTTCGACGGGCCGGCCGCAGGCGGCGCATCGCCTCGTCGATCAGCATATTGGCGATCTTCATACGCAGGTCGGCATTGGCCCGGAAATCCGGATGATGACGGTCCGGATGGTTGTTCGTGGCGAAATGCCGGCGTTTTTCCGCCAGGCTTTCCAGCGTCTCTTCCCCGGTCATGGCGAGATCGGCTGCGATCTCCTCCGGCCGAAGGCGGCGGAGGTGATCCGGCATGGCAGGCGGCCGGCTTGGCCGTGGCGGCGCCAGCATTTCCTCGCTTGCCGTGTCCACATAGGCCCGGTGTACGGCAGCGCTGCCGGCAGGCTGCGTTTGCGCCAGATCGGCGACGAAGCCGGCGTTGAGGCCGCGGATGCGCTCGAGGGGCGCGAGCGCCTCGTCGGCTTCATCCTCTTCCTCTTGTGCCTGCAGTCGCGCCAGCACGGACTGGAAGACCGACATTGCGAACATTCTGGTTCTCCGCTTCCAGTCCGTCAGAGCATGTCAAGGTTTTGCGGGCCTGATCATGCGGTGCTCTGCTTGAGGATCAGGTCGTAGAGAAGCCTGGCGCTCGGCGGCAGGGCGCGGCCGCGCGCGGTGATCAGGCTATAGGGCCTGATGGTGATCTTGAAATCGGTGGGAAGGACGCGGATCTCGCCTGCCTCGCCGCCCTGGCCGGCAATCAGTTCGGCAACATCGCGCGCCACCGGCGCCACCGCATTGGTGTGGCGGACGATGGAGACCGTCAGGATGATCGAGGAGGTACTGATGATGGTGGCGGGCAGGGGTGTTTCGCTCGACATGAAACTGTCTTCGACGGCCCGCCGCAAAAGCGTGCCCTGCGGCTGGAAAACCCAGTCATAGCCCGGCAGGTCGGCGGTGGTGACCACGCCTTTTTCGAGCAGCGGATGGCCGTTGCGCACGATCAGGCAGACCTCTTCCTCGCCGATTTCGATGAGGTTGAAAAGGCGCGGGTCCTGGTCGTCGGGGATGCGCCCGATCACGAAATCATGTCGTGCCGAGAGTAATTCGCGGACCAGGACATTGCTGTTTTCAATCTGGATGTTGATTTCGATCCCCGGATAGGCCGTGGATACCTGCCGCACGGCCGGCACCGCCAGGTTGAGCGCCGGTCCGGTGACCGAGCCCAGCGAGACCGAGCCGCCGCTTCCGGTCTTCAATTCGGTAATTTCGCGGGCCGTTTCGCGCAGTTCGAGAAAAATCGTCCGCGCCCGGCGCGCGAGAGCCCGGCCAAATTCCGTCAATTCGACGCCGCGCGCGATCCTGGCACAGAGCGGCGCCTTCAAGATGGCCTCGATCTCGCCGAGAAGGCGCGAGGCGGCCGGCTGGGACATGCCAAGAGCGGTTGCCGCCGCGCTGATCTGGCCATGATCCTCGATCGCCAGGATAAGCTGCAGATGGCTCATCTTCAGGCCCGACCGAAAAATGCCCCGCTCGGAATAGTCCACCGGAACGGATGCGGGAATGATCGAATCTTCCATCGGCGCCTCGCAATCAAGCAACAGTCTATAAATCACACTGTTGCGCCATATCATATCGTAATTGATATGAGGATACACCGATATTGCATTTGACAGTTATGTCATTTGATTCCAGTTTAGGTCCATGTGCGCCAGCGTGCTTGGAGTCTGCGAGGTCCGGGAGGACATCTTGCCCCTTGCGCTTCTGTCGAGAGCCAAGCTCTCGCGACCACGCGAAGCGCTGCACATATCGAGGCGGCCGGACAGTTTGCCTGGATCAACACCAAGGGAGAGATACATGAAATTGATGACTTCGCTTCTCGCTGCCGCGGCGCTCAGTGTCGCTGCGTTCGTGGCGCCGGCACTGGCCCAGGACAAGGGCACGGTCGGCATTTCGATGCCGACAAAGACCTCGACCCGTTGGATTTCCGACGGCGAGACCATGGAAAAGCTGTTCAAGGACGCCGGCTACACCCCGGACCTGCAGTTTGCCGACGACGACATTCCCAAC
This sequence comes from Rhizobium sp. Root482, assembly GCF_001426565.1. Taxonomy (GTDB): domain Bacteria; phylum Pseudomonadota; class Alphaproteobacteria; order Rhizobiales; family Rhizobiaceae; genus Pararhizobium. Next base: position 219,269 of record NZ_LMFA01000020.1, read on the forward strand.
CAGCTGGCACAGATTGAAAACATGGTCACCAAGGGTGCCAAGGTTCTCATCATCGGCGCCATCGACGGCACGACCCTGTCGGATATCCTGCAGCGGGCGCATGATGCCGGCGTCAAGGTGATCGCCTATGACCGCCTGATCCGCGATTCGGCCAATGTCGACTATTACGCCACCTTCGACAATTTCCAGGTCGGCGTCCTGCAGGCCACGTCGCTGGTCGAGGGCCTGAAGCTCGACGGCGCAACCGAGCCGAAGAATGTAGAACTGTTCGGCGGCTCGCCGGACGACAACAATGCCTTCTTCTTCTACGATGGCGCAATGTCGGTTCTGCAGCCGCTGATCGATGCCAAGAAGATCGAGATCAAGTCCGGCCAGATGGGCATGGACCAGGTCGGTACGCTGCGTTGGGACGGTGCCGTCGCACAGGCCCGCATGGAGAACCTGCTGTCCTCGACCTATACCGAGGCCAAGGTCGATGGCGTGCTTTCGCCCTATGACGGTCTCTCGATCGGCATTCTTTCCGCCCTGAAGGGCGTCGGCTACGGTTCCGGCGACATGCCGATGCCGATCGTCACCGGTCAGGACGCCGAACTGCCGTCGGTCAAGTCGATCCTCGCCGGCGAGCAATATTCGTCGGTCTTCAAGGACACGCGCGAACTTGCCAAGGTCACCGTCGGCATGGTCGAGGCGATCATGGGCGGCAAGGAGCCGGAAATCAACGACACCAAGACCTATGACAACGGCGTCAAGGTGGTTCCGTCCTACCTGCTGAAGCCTGTTGCCGTCGACAAGTCGAACGTCAAGGACGTCCTCGTGGGCGCCGGCTACTACACCGAAGACCAGATCAACAACTGATCTCGTCCAACCATCGGGGTCCGCGATCCGTTGCGGACCCTTTTTATCTTGATGATGTGGTTCTATTGTCGCCCAATTCGGCCTCATCATTCCCGGACTGCCGCAGGAATACCTGACCATGGACAACATCATTCTCGAAATGCGGGGCATCACCAAGACATTTCCCGGCGTAAAGGCGCTGGACGATGTCAATCTCAAAGTCCGCGAGGGGGAAATCCACGCGCTTGTCGGCGAAAACGGAGCCGGAAAATCGACCTTGATGAAGGTCCTGAGCGGTGTCTATCCCGCCGGCAGCTACGATGGCGAAATCCATTATGACGGCGAAGTCCGCAATTTCTCGACGATTTCCGACAGCGAACATCTCGGCATCATCATCATCCACCAGGAACTGGCGCTCGTTCCGCTGCTGTCGATCGCCGAAAACATCTTCCTCGGCAACGAGATCGCCGAGAAGGGCGTCATCGACTGGCCGCAGACATTTTCCCGCACCCGGGAGCTTTTGGGCAAGGTCGGCCTCAAGGAGCCACCCACGACGCGGATCACCGATATCGGCATCGGCAAGCAGCAACTCGTCGAAATCGCCAAGGCGCTGTCGAAGAAGGTCAGGCTGCTGATCCTCGACGAGCCGACGGCCTCGCTCAACGAGACGGATTCCGACGCGCTCTTGAAGCTGCTCATGGAATTCCGCAAGCAGGGCATGACCTCGATCATCATTTCGCACAAGCTGAACGAGATCAAGACGGTCGCCGACAAGATCACCATCCTGCGCGATGGCGGCACGGTTGAAACGCTCGACTGTCACAACGAGGATATCGGCGAAGACCGGATCATCAAGGGCATGGTTGGGCGCGACATGGAAGACCGCTATCCGGCCCGCGAGCCTAAGATCGGCGAGACGCTGCTCGAGGTGAAGAACTGGAACGTCTACCACCAGCATCACCGTGACCGGCAGTTCCTGTACGATGTCAATTTCACCGTGCGCGCCGGCGAAGTCGTCGGCATTGCCGGACTGATGGGGGCAGGGCGCACCGAAACGGCGATGAGCCTGTTCGGCAAGTCCTGGGGCCACAGGATATCGGGCGACGTCTTCATGCACGGCAAGCGCGTCGATGTCAGCACCATCCCGCGCGCTATCGCGGCCGGCCTCGCCTATGTGACGGAGGACCGCAAGCATCTCGGTCTCGTGCTCAACAACAATATCATGCACAACACCACGCTCGCCAATCTCGATGCGGTGGCAAGCAGCGGCGTGATCGACACGCATGCGGAGGCCAAGGTCGCCACCGACTATCGTAGCAAGCTGCGGATCCGGTCGCATTCGATCTACCAGGAGGCCGTCAATCTGTCGGGCGGCAACCAGCAGAAGGTCGTGCTTTCGAAATGGCTGTTCACCAGCCCCGAAGTGCTGATCCTCGACGAGCCGACGCGCGGCATCGATGTCGGGGCGAAATATGAAATCTATACCATCATCAACCAGCTTGCCGCGGAAGGCAAAGGCATCCTGATGATCTCATCGGAAATGCCCGAGCTTCTGGGAACCTGCGACCGCATCTATGTCATGAACGAAGGACGCATCGTCGCCGAGCTTTCCAGGTCGGAAGCAAGCCAGGAATCCATCATGCGCGCCATTATGCGCTCCGGGGAGAAACACTAATGGTCGCAGAAACCAGCGCCGCGAAAACCACGCCCTCCATCGGGGTCTATCTCAGGAACAATATCCGCGAATACGGCCTGCTCGTCGCGCTCGTGGTCATCATGCTGTTCTTCCAGGTCGTGACCAACGGCGTGCTGTTCAAGCCCGTCAACATCACCAATCTAATTCTGCAGAATTCGTTCATCGTCATCATGGCGCTCGGCATGCTGCTGATCATCGTGGCCGGGCATATCGATCTTTCCGTCGGCTCGATCGTCGCCTTCACCGGCGGCATTTCGGCGATCATGCTGGTCAAGTGGAACCTGCATTATGCCGTCGTCGTGCCGCTTTGTCTCATCCTCGGCGGGATGGTCGGGGCCGCGCAGGGCTATTGGGTCGCTTACCAGAAGATTCCCTCCTTCATCGTTACCCTAGCCGGCATGCTGGTTTTCCGCGGCCTGACCTATCTGGTGCTGCAGAACAGGCCGATCGGTCCCTTCCCGAAGGATTTCCAGGTCCTGTCGACCGGTTTCGTCCCGGATTTCCTCGCATTCCTCAATCCTGCCCCGGGTACCATTACCAATCTGGCGGCCCTGGTGGTGGTGGTGGCGCTGGTCGCGCTGGCCATCTACTACGGGATCAAGGGCCGTCGCACCAATGTGCTGCATGGCACCGAAAACGAGCCGCTTGCCTTCTTCATCCTGCAGATGGCGGTCATCGCCGTCGTCGCAATCTTTCTCGGCTTCCAGCTTTCCACCTACAAGGGCTTCCCGAACGTCCTGGTGGTGATGGGCCTGCTGATTGCGCTCTATACCTTCGTCACCACGCGCTCGACGATCGGACGGCGCATCTATGCGATGGGCGGCAACGAGAAGGCAGCAAAGCTTTCCGGCATCAACACCGAGCGGCTGACTTTCTACACATTCGTCAATATGGGCGTTCTGGCGGCGCTCGCCGGCATGATCATCGCCGCGCGCCTGAACTCGGCGACGCCGAAGGCGGGCGTCGGCTTCGAGCTCGATGTCATCGCCGCCTGCTTCATCGGCGGCGCCTCGGCCTCCGGCGGCGTCGGCAAGATGACCGGCGCAGTCATCGGCGCCTTCATCATGGGCGTCATGAACAACGGCATGTCGATCATGGGTCTCGGCATCGATTACCAACAGTTGGTCAAGGGCCTGGTGCTGCTCGCGGCCGTGTTCTTCGATGTCTACAACAAGAACAAGGGCTGACCGGTCCGGTCTCTCTTTGCGCGATCGGCCCCGGCCGGCGCGCTAAAAGGCGGTCGAGCCTGCTCCGGCGGGCGCCCGGCCGCCAATCTCGATCGAAGGGCGGCGCGCCGCCAGCAAAGGGAGGACGAAAGCCCTCCAACGGATTGTCGTTGCCGAAGGAAAGCGTGTCACGCCCATCGGCCGCTCGATAGAAAAAGGATGATGCAGTGCTGATTTCCCAGGTCAAGAACAACAATGGCTCGATCACGGTTGCCGTGCGCGAAGTGGGCGAGGCCGCGCATGCCGTCAAGAACGCCACGAGCGTTCATGCGCTCGCGATGGAAGCCGCCAATTCCGGCCAGAGCCTGAAGGCGGTGATCGCCGCGCACGGATTGGGCGACGAGGTCGATCTCCAGGATGCCTATGCCAAGGGGCTTTTCCTGCCGCCGATCACCCATTCCGATGTCGCGCATCTGCACCTGACCGGAACCGGGCTCACCCATCTGGGCTCGGCCTCCACGCGTGATGCCATGCATGCCGCGGTCTCCAAGGTCGAAGAGGGCGCCACCGACACGATGAAGATGTTCAGGATGGGGCTCGAAGGCGGCAAGCCCAAGCAGGGCGAGAAGGGCGTGCAGCCGGAATGGTTCTACAAGGGCAATGGCAGCCAGGCCGTTGCGCCGGGCGGCGATCTTGTCTCTCCCTCCTTTGCCGAGGACGGCGGAGAGGAGCCGGAAATGGCCGGCATCTACGTCATTTCCGACAATGGTACGCCGTTCCGCATCGGCTTTGCTGTCGCCAACGAGTTTTCAGACCATGTGACCGAGCGCGTCAATTATCTTTACCTCGCCCATTCCAAGCTCCGGCCGGCCAGTTTCGGTCCGGAAATCCGCATCGGCGAGGCACCGGCGGATATCCATGGCACCTCGCGCATCATCCGCGACGGCAGGGTCTTCTGGGAAAAGCCGTTCCTGTCGGGCGAGACCAATATGTCCCACAGCTTTGCCAATCTCGAATATCACCACTTCAAATACGACCTCTTCCGCACCCCCGGCGACGTGCATGTGCATATGTTCGGCACGGCGACCCTGTCGTTCGGCGATGGCATTAAAACCGAGATTGGCGACGTCTTCGAAATCGAGGCGGAGGGGTTCGGGCTTCCGTTGCGCAATCGTTTGGCGATCGCCGGCGAAGACGATATCACCATCGGCCAGCTTTAAACCGGCGAGATACGAAGGCCGCATCCGGATGCCGGCCGCGAACACCAGGGAGGCTTTACGCCCATGACATTGCACCAGAACCTGATTGCCGGCGAATGGGTCGGCTCGGACGGCGTCGAGAACATCAATCCGTCCAATACCAACGATGTCATCGGTGTTTACGCCCGTGCCGGCGCCGAGGATGCGAAGAGGGCGATTGCCGCTGCGAAGGCGGCTTTTCCGGCCTGGTCGCGGTCCGGCATTCTCGAGCGCCACGCGATCCTGAAAAAGACCGCCGACGAAATTCTCGCGCGCAAGGACGAGTTGGGAAGGCTACTGGCTCGCGAGGAGGGCAAGACGCTGCCTGAAGCGATCGGCGAGACCATCCGCGCCGGCCAGATCTTCGACTTCTTCGCCGGCGAGGCCTTGCGGCTTGCAGGCGAGGTGCTGCCCTCCGTGCGTCCGAATATCGGTGTTGAAATCACCCGCGAGGCGGTTGGTGTCGTCGGCATCATCACGCCGTGGAATTTCCCGATTGCGATCCCCGCCTGGAAGATCGCGCCGGCGCTCTGCTACGGCAATACCGTGGTCTTCAAGCCGGCCGAACTGGTGCCCGGCTGCGCGCATGCCATCGTCGATATCCTGCACCGCGCCGGCCTGCCCAAGGGTGTTCTCAATCTCGTCATGGGCAAGGGCTCGGTGGTCGGCCAGGCCATGCTCGGCAGCCCCGATCTTGCCGCCATCACCTTCACGGGATCGACCGGCACGGGAAAACGCGTCGCCGCTGCCTCGATCGAGCATAACCGCAAGTTCCAGCTCGAAATGGGCGGCAAGAACCCGATGGTGGTGCTTGACGACGCCGACCTCACCGTCGCCGTCGAGGCCGCTGCCAATTCCGGCTTCTTCTCCACCGGCCAGCGCTGCACCGCCTCGTCGCGGCTGATCGTCACCGAAGGTATTCATGACAAGTTCGTCGCAGCGCTCACCGAGAAACTGAAGACGCTGGTGGTCGATGATGCGCTGAAGGCCGGCACCCATATCGGTCCGGTGGTCGATCAGTCCCAGCTTTCGACCGATACCGATTATATCGGCATCGGCCGGCAGGAGGGCGCCAAGCTTGCTTTCGGCGGCGAAACGATCTCGCGCGACACGCCCGGTTTCTATCTGCAACCGACTTTGTTTACCGAAGCCACCAACCAGATGCGCATTTCGCGCGAGGAAATCTTCGGGCCGGTTGCCGCGGTCATCCGCGTCAAGGACTATGACGAAGCGCTCAGCGTTGCCAACGACACGCCCTTCGGCCTGTCGGCCGGCATCGCCACGACGAGCCTCAAGCACGCCACGCATTTCAAGCGCAATTCCGAAGCCGGCATGGTCATGGTCAATCTGCCGACGGCGGGCGTCGATTTCCATGTGCCGTTCGGCGGCCGCAAGGCCTCGTCCTTCGGATCGCGCGAGCAGGGCAGATATGCGGCCGAGTTCTTCACGGTGGTGAAGACGGCCTATACTCTGGCCTAGAGCATCTCGCGCAAAAGAGCGTCGTCATTTGCGACGACGACATGCGCAGCGACAAAGACCTGAAGCGCGAAAGCGGATCTGAAGGATCGCGATGCGCTTCAGAAATGCTTTGCCGGACCGGCCGTGGTGGCCGGGCCGGCACCTCAAGGGATAGAAGAAATGAAGAAGAAAGCCGAGTGGCCGCGCAAGCTGCGCTCATATGATTGGTTCGGCGGCACTGGCAAGAATGCCATCATGCACCGCTCGTGGATGAAGAACCAGGGCCTGCCGGCCGATACGTTCGACGGCCGGCCGATCATCGGCATCTGCAATACCTGGTCGGAACTGACGCCATGCAACGCGCATCTGCGCGACCTGGCAGAACGGGTGAAGCGCGGCGTCTACGAGGCTGGTGGCTTCCCGGTCGAGTTTCCGGTGTTTTCCGTCGGCGAAAGCACGCTGAGGCCGACCGCCATGATGTTCCGCAACCTTGCGGCCATGGATGTCGAGGAAGCGATCCGCGGCAATCCGGTCGATGGCGTCGTGCTGCTCGGCGGCTGCGACAAGACCACGCCGGCGCTCCTGATGGGCGCTGCCTCGGTCGATATTCCCGTCATCCTCGTTTCCGGCGGCCCGATGCTGAACGGCAAGTGGCGCGGCAAGGATGTCGGCTCCGGCACGGCGATCTGGCAGTTCTCCGAAATGGTCAAGTCCGGCGAAATGTCGCTGGATGAATTCATGGACGCGGAACAGGGCATGGCCCGTTCGGCCGGTAGCTGCATGACCATGGGCACCGCCTCGACCATGGCGTCGATGGCCGAAGCGCTGGGCATGACGCTGCCGGGCAATGCCGCCATTCCCGCCGTCGATGCCCGCCGCCGGGTGATCTCGCAGATGTCCGGCCGCCGCATCGTCGACATGGTCAAGGAGGATTTGAGGCCTTCCGATATCCTGACGAAGGAGGCCTTCGAAAACGCCATCCGCGTCAACGGCGCCGTCGGCGGCTCGACCAATGCGGTCATCCATCTCCTGGCGCTTGCAGGCCGCATCGGCGTGGACCTCACGCTCGAGGACTGGGACCGGCTCGGCCGCGACGTGCCGACCATCGTCAACCTGCAGCCTTCCGGCAAGCATCTGATGGAAGAATTCTATTATGCCGGCGGCCTGCCCGTCGTCATCAAGGCCGTCGGCGAGATGGGGCTCCTGCACAAGGATGCGCTCACCGTTACGGGCGACACGATCTGGAGCGGCGTCAAGGATGTGGTCAACTACAATGACGACGTCATCGTGCCGCGCGAGAAGGCGCTGGCGCAATCGGGCGGCATCGCCGTGCTGCGTGGCAATCTTGCGCCGCGCGGGGCTGTCCTGAAACCGTCGGCGGCCTCGCCGCACCTGATGCAGCACAAGGGCCGCGCCGTGGTCTTCGAAAGCATCGAGGATTACCATGCCCGCATCAACCGCGACGATCTCGATATCGACGAGACCTGCATCATGGTCCTGAAATATTGCGGTCCGAAGGGCTATCCGGGCATGGCCGAGGTCGGCAATATGGGCCTTCCTCCGAAAGTGCTGAAGAAGGGGATCACTGACATGATCCGCATTTCGGATGCGCGCATGTCCGGCACAGCCTATGGCACCGTCATCCTGCATACGGCGCCCGAGGCTGCCGAAGGCGGTCCGCTGGCGCTTGTCCAGAATGGCGACATGATCGCCGTGGACATACCGGCCCGCTCGATCCATCTCGACGTTTCGGACGAGGAACTGGCACGGCGCCGTGCCGCCTGGGTGAAGCCGCATATGCCGATCACCGGCGGCTACGGCAAGCTCTATGTCGATTCCGTCATGCAGGCGGACCAGGGCGCCGACCTGAACTTCCTCGTCGGTCCGCGCGGCGACCGTATTCCGATGAACCGCGACAGCCACTGAACCGTCTGTTGCGGTTTTATCCATGAGGCGGGCATTTTGCCCGCCTTTTTCATATGCGGGCAGCATTTGCGCTTGATGCCGAAAGGGACTATATTTCTGTCCATATGTACAGGGGATATGGTCATGACGGTTAAGGCGATTGGAGCGGCCGAATTCAAGGCCAAATGTCTCAATCTCGTCGATCAAATGAGCTCCGACGGCGAGCCAATCACGATTACCAAGCGTGGCAAGCCGGTCGCCGTGCTCTCGCCCGTGTCGGACGCTGGCCCTCCTGCAAGCATCATCGGTGCCATGAAAGGCAGCGTAACCTTTTATGATGATCCGTTTTCGCCGGCGGTGGAAGCCGATGAATGGAATGCGGGCCGGTGATCGTCGTCGACACCCATGTGCTGATTTGGGCGGTGCAGGATGATGCGCGGCTTGGGCGAAAGGCCCGTATGATCATAGACGAGATGACGCGGCAAAGCCGCATCCTGATTTCGGCGATCACCCCATGGGAGATTGCCATGTTGGCGGAAAAGGCCCGCATTGTCCTTGGTGACGATGTCGGGCGATGGATCGACCGCGCGCTCGCTCTGCCCGGCATTGCGCTTGCGCCATTGGAGGCATCGATCACGGTCGGCAGTGTCCGTCTGCCGGGGGAGTTCCATAGCGATCCAGCCGACCGGATCATCGTCGCAACGGCCCGGTTTCACCAGGTTCCATTGATGACGGCCGATCAAGCTATTCTCGATTACGGATCGAAAGGGCATGTCGGCACGCTGGCCGCCTCGTCGTGAAGGCTACTCTAATCAATTCTCTTCAAGGTTACCCCAAGTTGATGTGCCGCCGCGGCAAGCGCCTTGTCCTTGGTTGCGAGCATTGCGCCCCTACGGGAAGCAAGTTCGAGATAAGCGGCATCATAGCTTGTCAATTTATGCGCCCGGGCCAGGGACAAGGTCTCGCCCCACGCCCTTGCTGCCGTTTGCGGATCGGTCTCGATTGGCATCTGTGCAATCAGGTCGAGCTTTTGCGCAATCTCTGAGGCTGAAATGCGTCCGCGCCGTTCCGCGTAAAGAAGCACATTTGCAAGTTCCAGATGAAAAAGCGAGGGAACCAGGCCGCCGTGCGCGATCACATCCTGCGCCACAGCATCGGTTTCATCCGAAGCTTCGTCGTCAAAACACCAGGCGAGCGCAATCGAAGCGTCGATGACAACCATCATTTCCGGCCTTCGTCCCGCAATTCCTTCCATGAGATGCCACCCAGCGTATTGGCCCGGCGCAGCTCCTTCAACTTTTGAAAGGCACTGTTAGATGCCGCTGCTTCAATGGGTTCGGCGCTTACGAGGCGGGCTATTGCCTTTCCGTGTTTGGTAATGGTGATTTCTTCACCATTTGCGACGCGATCCAACAATGAGGAAAAATGCGTTTTCGCTTCAAATGCGCCGATTTTCGACATTGTGACACTCCATTTCAGGTCTGAATTTTAAACCAGAACCGGAGGCAGGTAAAGGGTGATAAGGAGCGAGGCCTTACTGGCTCTGCGCCTGGCTTTGTCCCTGCTGCTCAACTGTGACGGCAACCTTCAGCGCTTCGCTCGACGAGCCGTGGATCAGGCCTGAGACCGGCGCGGCATCGCGATAGTCGAGACCGCAGGCGATGCGCACATAGCGGTCGTCGGGGCTCATGCCGTTGGCGGCGTCGAAGCCGACCCATCCGAGCCCCGCCAGATGAATTTCGGCCCAGGCATGGCTTGCGGTCTGCTCTACCTCATCCTGCATCATCAGATAGCCGGAGACGTAGCGGGCGGGCAGGCCGAGCGTGCGGGCGCAGGCAATCATGATATGGGCGTGATCCTGACAGACGCCGCTTGCCTGCTGCAGGGCCTGTTCGGCGGTCGTTTCCGTTCCGGTTTCTCCCTGCCGGTATTCCACCCTTTCCCCGATGGTCCGCATCAGGGCATGCATCTTCTCCAGGTCCGTATCACCGGCCATGGATTTGGCCAGGTTGCGCACCGGCTTGGTTGTCCGCGTCAGCGGCGTGCCGCGCAGATAGAGCCAGAGCGGCGCATAGGCCTGGTGCGCACCATAGATGCCAGCCTTGTCTTCCGTCTCCACCTCACCGCCGGCGATGATCCGGATCGAGGTCCGGTCGCCTTCGACGCTGACGAGATTGACCCTGTTGCCGAAATGGTCGTCGTAGCCGACCTCCATCCTGGCGCCCTCGACCTCGGTTTCCCACCGGATCACCTTCTGTCCGGCCTGGGTGAGCGGCGTCAGCCGCAGGCGCTGCAGCGAATAGCGGACAGGCTCCGCATAGGTATATTCGGTGATATGGCTGATCTTCAGATGCATGTTCCGCTCCTCGACCGATGCCCTAGTAGAACCGGTAACCGTTTGAGATTTCCTGTCCCAGACGATTGTTCTGGCTGATGAAATTCTCGATATATTCGTGCAGGCCCTGGTCCATGATATCCTTGATGGCGTGGCCGCGCAGCGAGGACAGGGTCTGCTCGGCCGTCGCATGGGCCGCATGGCGCTCGCCATATTCGCGCGCCAGATAGCCCAGATTGCTGACGATCTTATCGTAGCAATAGGCAAGCGAGCGTGACATGCGGCCGTTGAGGATCAGAAAATCGGCGATATTCGCGGGCTTGTATTCGGCCTCGTAAACCCAGCCATAGGCGCGGTGGGCGGAGACCGAGCGCAGGATCGATTCCCACTGGACATTGTCGATCGAGGTGCCCACCTGCGAGACGGCGGGCAGCAGCACGTAATATTTCACGTCGAGGATGCGCGCCGTATTGTCGGCCCTCTCGATAAAGGTGCCGATACGCGAGAAATTGAAGATCTCGTTGCGCAGCATGGTGCCGTGAAAGGCGCCGCGGATCAGCCCCGTCATGCGCTTGATGCCATCGATGACCTCCGGCATGTCTGCCGCCTTTACCCTGCGCGCCAGCCTGGATTTGAGATCAAGCCAGCATTCATTGGTCGCCTCCCAGGTTTCGCGCGTCAGCGCGGTCCTCACCATGCGCGCATTGTTGCGGCCACTGTCGATGCAGGACAGCACGCTCGATGGGTTGGATCGGTCGCGCAGGAGGAAATCGATGGCATCGGCGCTTGTCAGGCTTTCATAGAGATCGTCGTAGATGTCACGGACGCCCGAGCTCTGCAGCACGCCGCCCCAGTCCTCGTCGGTGGCGTGGCTGCGGGTCAGCGACATCCGCAGGCCGGCGTCGATCAGCCGGGCGCTTTTTTCGGCCCGCTCGATATAGCGGAACATCCAGTAGAGGCCGTTGGCGGTTCTTCCGAGCATGGCGTCAGTCCTCCAGAACCCAGGTATCCTTGGTGCCGCCGCCCTGGCTGGAGTTGACCACCAGCGAGCCGGCTTTCAAGGCAACCCGGGTCAGGCCTCCCGGAATGATCTGAACCTTGTCGGAGACGAGAACATAGGGGCGCAGATCCACATGCCGGGGGGCGATGCCCTTTTTGACGAGGATCGGCACGGTGGAAAGCGACAGGGTCGGCTGGGCGATATAGTTGGAGGGCCGAGCCTTCAGTTTTTCCGCGAAGGTGGTGCGCTCCTTTTTCGAGGCGGTGGGGCCGACCAGCATGCCGTAGCCGCCGGATCCATGGACTTCCTTGATGACGAGTTCATCGAGATGCTCGAGGACATATTTCAGGCTGTCGGCTTCAGAGCAGCGCCAGGTCGGGACATTCTCCAGCAGTGCCTTGCGGCCGGTGTAGAATTCAACGATCTCCGGCATGTAGGAATAGATCGCCTTGTCGTCGCAGATACCGGTTCCCGGGGCATTGGCGATGGTGATATTGCCAGCGCGGTAGACATCCATGATGCCGGGAACGCCAAGAGCTGATTCCTGCTTGAAGGTTAGCGGATCGAGATAGTCGTCATCGACGCGGCGATAGAGCACGTCGATCGCCTCGTAGCCGCGTGTCGTGCGCATCTTCACCTTGCCGTCGATCACGCGCAGGTCCGACCCTTCGACGAGTTCGACGCCCATCATGTCGGCAAGGAAGGCATGTTCGTAATAGGCCGAATTATAGATGCCGGGGGTCAGCACCGCCACGCGCGGCTTACCCTCGCAGCCGGGAGGGGCAAGCGACGCCAGGCTATGGCGCAGGAGATAGGGGTAGTTCTCGACCGGGCGCACGCGGTTCTGATGGAAGAGTTCAGGGAACATCTGCATCATCGTCTCGCGGTTTTCGAGCATGTAGCTGACACCGGAAGGGGTGCGGGCATTGTCCTCCAGAACGTAGAACTGGTCCTCGCCGGTGCGTACGATATCGGTCCCGACGATATGGGTATAGACGCCGCCGGGGGGGCGAAAGCCGATCATCTGCGGCAGGAAGGCCTCGTTGCGCTCGATCAGTTCGCGGGGAACCCGGCCGGCCTTGATGATTTCCTGCTTGTGATAGATGTCGTCGAGAAAGGCATTGAGGGCGATGACCCTTTGTTCGATGCCTTGCGCCAGTCTGCGCCATTCGCGGCCCGAGATGATGCGGGGGATAAGGTCGAAAGGAATGAGCTTTTCTGAACTGTCGGCGTGGCCGTAGACGGCAAAGGTGATGCCGGTCTTGCGGAAGATGTTCTCGGCCTCTTTCGATTTGGCAATCAGGCGGGGCCGGTCCTGGCTGGCATACCACTCATTATAGGTCGCATAGGGCTGGCGCGGGCTGCTGTCCGCATTCATCATCTCGTCAAATGCCAACGGTCGATCCCCTTTTTTTTCCATTTGAATATAATGGCAAGGGCAAAGCAAGACGCATGCCCGGCGGCCGGCAAAAGAAATCGGCGGAAGGATCGAAGCCTGCGGAAGCTTGATGTTAAACATCAGGAATTTTGCTTTGACCATCGGCATGGGGCGCTCTATCGCAGTAAAAAACCGTGTCGATCTTGCCCAGGAGCCCGCATGACCCTATCCCGACTGGCTCCGGCCATTTTCGTCCTGCTCTGGTCTACGGGATGGGTCATTGCGAAATATGCCGGCATCCATGCCGATCCGCTGACATTTCTGGTGCTGCGCTACCTGCTCGCCGCTGCTCTTTTCGTCGGTTTCTGCCTCGTAACGGGCGCCGCCTGGCCGAAAACCTGGGCATCGGCCGGGCATGCGATGGTATCCGGCATGTTCCTGCACGGCCTTTATCTGGGCGCGGTCTGGTGGGCGATCGGCCAGGGCGTGCCGGCCGCGATCTCCGGCATCATTGCCGGCCTGCAGCCATTGATGACGGCGGCGGTCGCGCCGGTTCTGATCGGTGAAAATCTCTCCGGACAGCAGAAACTGGGAATTGTCCTTGGTTTCCTCGGCATCGGGCTGGCGGTCGTTCCCAAGATGCTCGTCATCGATACCGGCACAACCCCGATCGCTCTCCTGCCGGTCGTCATCAACATACTGGGAATGGCGGCCGTGACCTATGGCACCATCTACCAGAAGCGGCATCTGCAGGACGGCGATATCCGCTCGACTGCGGCGCTGCAATATATAGGCGCCCTGATCGTCACCTTGCCGGCGGCATTCTTCCTGGAGGAGATGCGGGTGGAATGGAACGTGCAATTGTTCGCGGCGCTCGCCTGGGCGGTGCTTGGCCTGTCGATGGGCGCGATCGCGCTTCTGCTCTACCTGATCCGCCGCGGGCAGGTGTCGCGGGCGGCCTCGCTGATCTACCTGGTGCCGCCGCTGGCGGCTTTCCAGGCCTGGCTGTTCTTCGACGAGGCCCTGACATTGCCGATGATCATCGGCACGGTGATCGCCGTCACCGGTGTTTATCTGACCAACCGGAAGACACCCAATCAGATATAAAAAACGGCGGGTTAGACCCGCCGCTTTCCGTTCAGATTCAAGTTTAAGACGATTACGCCTCTTCGCGGCGCGGCGCGTTGGCATTGGTGCGACGGCGCTGGCCCTGGGCACCCGGCGCAGCGCCGGCTTCGCGGTTCTGGCCGCCATTGCCGGCATTGCCGCCGCCATGGTTGCGGTTGCGCCATTCGCCCTGCTTCTGGCCGGGGCGTCCGTTGCGGTTGCCGCCGGGACGCTTGGCAAGTGCCTGCTCGTGAGCGGCCTGGGCCGCCGGGCCCTGGCCCTTACGGTGCTGCTTCTTCGGTTCGCCGCCTGCCAGAAGGTCGTCTCCGGCAAACGGGCTCGGAGCCGAGCGCTCGGCACGGTGAACATTGTCGCTGCCACCCTGCGGGCGCGGACGACGCTCATTGTGGCCGTTGCCGGCCGGGCGTCCGGCATTACGCGCACCATTGCCGCCACGGCCACCCTTCGGGCGGGCACGGTCGGCCGGAACCTCGCCGCTGGCAACGGCGATGTCGATATTCATCAGGCGCTCGATATCGCGCAGCAGGCGGATTTCGTCCGGTGCACAGAAGGCAATCGCAATGCCGTCGCGGCCGGCGCGGGCAGTACGGCCGATGCGGTGGACATAGGCGTCGGCCACTTCCGGCAGGTCGTAGTTGTAGACATGGGTGACGCCGGGCACGTCGATGCCGCGGGCTGCCACGTCGGTGGCGACGAGAACGCGGATCTGGCCTTCACGGAAGGCTTTCAGCGCCCGTTCGCGCTGGCCCTGGCTCTTGTTGCCATGGATCGAGGCGACGGAGAAGCCGACATGCTCGAGATGCTTCATCAGCTTTTCGGCACCATGCTTGGTGCGCGAGAACACCAGCGAAAGGCCTTGCGGATTTTCGGTCAATGTCTTCTTGAGGATTTCGGTCTTCTGGCTGGCACCCTGGACGAAGTGAACCATCTGCTCGACCTTGTCGGCAGCCTTGCCCGGAGGCGTGACTTCGACGCGCTTCGGATTGCTCAGATATTCGCTGGCCAGTTCGGCGATGGCCTTCGGCATGGTGGCCGAGAACAGGAGCGTCTGGCGGTTCTTGGGCACGAGCTTGGAAATCTTGCGCAGGTCATGGATGAAGCCGAGGTCGAGCATCTGGTCGGCTTCGTCGAGCACGAGATAACGGGCCTGGGTCAGCGTCACGGCGCGGCGGGCGACGAGATCCAGCAGGCGGCCGGGGGTGGCGACGAGAATATCGACGCCGCGCGAAAGCTGCTCGGACTGCTTGTTGATCGATGCGCCACCGACGACAAGGCCGATCTTCAGCGGGGTTTTCTTGACGAAGTCCTTGAGATTGGCGGCGATCTGGTTCACCAGTTCGCGGGTCGGCGCCAGCACAAGGGCGCGGATATTGCGCGGATCGGGACGCTTGCCATCGACAAGCATCTTTTCGATCATCGGCAGGCCGAAAGCGGCCGTCTTGCCGGTGCCGGTCTGCGCAAGACCGATCAGGTCATGGCCTTCCATCACGAGCGGGATTGCTTCGGCCTGGATCGGCGTCGGCGTATCGAACCCCAGGGAGGCGAGGGTCGAAAGCACGTGCTCGGAGAGGCCAAGGTCTTTAAAGTTGGTCAATGTATTACCTTTTCGGGGCGCAAAACGAACAACGCCGGAACAGCACCATGCGGTTCCGGTTTCGCTTCGCGTCAAGAACCCCGCGTGATTTGGGAACTTGTGGGTTGATTAAATCGTCTGGCGCTGCATCCTGCCGCGTTCGGCAAGACATTCCTTGTTGCGCTTATCCTTCGGTACGGATCGGTAAAATCCCGCAGGGCTCGCTCACGCGGCGGCCGGAAGGTGACGCTGCGCCTCATGTCGTTGTTTTGCCCGAAAAAGTCAAGGGGATAGTTTTCGCAAGTGCGAAGAGAGTTGCCACCGGCACGGCCGATTGACGACGAAACCGGCGACATCTGTCTTTCTCGACCGGCATGCGTCGAGCAGGATGTTTGCCGGGAACCTTCCGTTTGATCCGGGCGTTGTCCTTCGCGCATGTCCTGCCTTCAAGGTGGCCATTGCCGGCGCTCAGTCCTGGCGCCGCCGGCGCCGCGACGTTGGAACGTTCAGACGATTTGCTCGAGGAGTGAAAAATGACGACCACATGGATTCTTGCAGCTGATGGAAACCAGGCCCGCCTGTTGAAGGGCGTGAACTTTCTCAAAGATGGACCCCAGAACCCCGAGCAGGAGATTTTTCAGCTGGATACCAAGAAAGTCCAGGACATCATGGCCGACAAGCCGGGACGGAGTCATTCCTCCGTCGGGCACGGGCGTTCGGCGATGGAATATTCCAGCGATCCGGTGCGCGAGGAGCAGCAGAGGTTTACCTCCGACGTGGCAAGCAAGATCGACGGTTATGAACAGCAGGGCGCCTTCGACCGCCTCGTCGTCTGCGCCGCGCCGCAGACGCTGGGCGATCTTCGCTGCATGCTCTCGACTGCAACCCGTGCGAAAACCACGATGGAAATCAACAAAGACTACAGCAAGATGCCGACCGACAAGTTGATCTCGAGCGTTCGAGCGGCAATGTCGAGCTAGCCTCTCCTCCATTATCCGTCGGAACGCCATCCTTGGCGTCCGGCGGATATCCTGGCGCGAAGGGCGAGGCTGGCTCCTTACGCGAGGTGCAATGACGATTTCACGCCGCGAAGCATTTCTCGTTTACTGCCAAAGCCCGGCTTGCGCTCGACCGAAAAGCCGGCGGACTGGAGATTGCGACGCACGAACCCGGCCGCCGCATAGGTGGCGAAGGTGCCGCCGTCCACAGTCCTTTCCCAGACGCGCCGCATCAGGTCCAGCGACCACATATCGGGGTTGCGTCGGGGCGCAAAGCCGTCGAGATACCAGGCATCGACAGGTCCGTCGAAGCGGGCAAGTTCATCGAAGGCCGTGCCGCAGACGACGGTCAACCGCACGCCATCGCCAAGATCGAGCCTGATCTCTCCGCTAGGCTGCGCTGGCCAGCGGGCGCAGAGGGCCTGACGTTCCGCATCGATCTGCGGCCAGTGTGACAGGGCGCGATCGATGTCGCCGGCCTTCATCGGGAAGCGCTCGAAGGAGATGAAGTGGAGGCTTGCGGTCTCGCTTCGCGCCTCCTTCCATTGCCGCCAGGTTTCGCAAAAATTGAGGCCGGTACCGAAGCCCAGTTCTCCGATCCGGAAATCATCCCGGCCCCGCCAGCGCTGCGGGAGGTCGTTGCCGCCGAGAAACACATGGCCGCATTCCAGCCGGCCATCCTCGCGGCAATAAAAATGATCGCCAAATTCATGGGAATAGGGCATATCGCCGGCATGCCACTCAAGGGTCTGTCCTTGAATGGCATGGGCCGGCGCAGATACTGTTTCGGTGTTTGCGGTGGACATGGCGAACCGATAATCTCCTCCTCTCGGAAGGTCAATCGATGACGGATCTGTTGATCGTCGGCGGCGGCATCATGGGGCTTTGGGCCGCCGTGATGGCCGAACGGGCAGGGCTCCAAACGGTGCTCGTCGAGCGCCATGGGATCGGCGCCGGCGCGAGCGGAGGCATTCTCGGCGCACTGATGCCCTATATGCCGGATCGCTGGGACATCAAGAAACAGTTCCAGTTCGAGGCGCTGGTCTCGCTGGAGCACGAAATCAAAAGCCTTGAAGCGCGGACCGGGCAGGCATCTGGCTATCGCCGCTCCGGCCGGTTGATGCCCCTGCCCAAGCCGCATCTGCGCAAGATCGCGCTGCGCCACGAGCAGGACGCGCTTGCGAACTGGAACCAGGGAGAAGAACGGTTCTTCTGGCATGTGCTCGACAATCCGCCCGCCGAAGGATGGCCGCCTGCCGCAGGATGGCCACAGGCCGAGGCCATGGCGGCCGGTGTCGTTTTTGATACGCTGGCGGCCCGCGTCGATCCGCGCCGGCTTCTGTCCATGTTAAGGGAGGTTCTGCGCCAGGCGCGTAACGTTCGGATCGAGGAGGGCCAGGACCTTGTCGGCCTCGATGCGGAGGCGGGAGGCGCGCATTTCGGCGACGGTGGCACGATGTCCTTTGGAGCCTGCATCCTTGCCGCCGGCGTCCAGTCCTTTCCCTTTCTGGACGCGATGGAGGTGCGTGGCCCGGCCGGTATTTCCAGCGGCACCGCCGTCAAGGGGCAGGCCGCCCTGCTGAAGGCTGAAATCGACCCCGGCTGGCCGGTGATTTTCATGGACGGACTCTATATCGTCCCGCATGACAACGGCCACGTCGCGGTGGGCAGCACCAGCGAAAACGCCTTCGAAGACCCGCTTTCCACTGATGGACAACTGGACGACCTCCTGTCTCGGGCAAGGGCGATTGCACCGGTGCTGGCCGATGCGCCGGTGGTGGAGCGCTGGGCGGGGCTGCGTCCCAAGGCGATCGGCCGCGATCCGATGGTCGGCCGCCATCCGGACCATGAGCGGATTTTCACCCTGACGGGGGGCTTCAAGATCAGTTTCGGACTTGCCCACCGGCTTGCAGAAAGCGTCATCAACGAGATCGGCGGGAAGACGGATGCAAGCCTGCCATCAAGCTTCCATTGCAGCGCGCATATTCCGATGCTCCGCTCCTCGTGACGGCGGGCCCATAAATGAAGGCCGCCGAAAGTGGAAACCTTCGGCGGCTTTTCAAGGTGGCAGGATCACATCCAGTAGGGTGGAACGCCGTAATAATCATAGATGCGGCGACCGTTTTCCCGGTTCCACTCATATTCGTCGTCGCTGTGGTAGCGCGGCGCGCCCTCCACCTGCTCGCGGGTCAGATCCGTCCGATAACCGCCCAGGCTTTCGTCATAGGTGAGCTTGGCCCAGGGGAGCGGGTAGTGATCCTCGCCGATGCCGAGAAAACCGCCGAAGCCGAGAACCGCGTAGGAAACGCGGCCGCTGCGCTTTTCGAGGATGACGCGTTCGATCGAGCCGATATGCTTGCCATCGCGCGAATAGACGCGCGTGCCCTCGACCTTGTCGCTGGCGATCAGATCATGGGTTTCCCTGATATCGGCATCCTGAAGACTGGTGTCCTGATAGGTCACGGTTTTTCTCCCTTGTTCGCTGTTACCAGAACCACAACGGGGACAATCGCCGGTTGGTTCCCGCCGATTTTCATCGATCACTCTGGCGCGGTACGGCCACCGGCTTCGTCATTCTGTCACGCAAATCACCTAACTCCGGCTCAGAGCGAGTTGCACGGAGCACAAGCGCATGCGGTACGCGATCTATTTTACGCCTTCCCTCCATGATCCGCTGTCGGTTGCCGCCGCCAGCTGGCTCGGGCGCAATGTCTATTCCGGCGAAGCGCCAGAGCCGCCGGCGATCCCGGGCTTCAGCCGCCAGGAACTGGCCTTTCACACCGCCGTGCCGCGCCGCTATGGCCTTCACGGGACGATCAAGGCGCCGTTTCACCTGCGCCCCGATACCGACGAGGCGGCATTGTTGAAGGCATTGATGCATTTTGCCGGCACGATGACGCCGTTCGAGATTGCCGGGATGGAAGTCGCCCGGCTGGGTGAATTCTATGGTCTTGCGCCATCGGCGCCCTGCGAGCGGATGAACCATCTCGCGGCCAGCGTCGTGCAGGTATTCGACGATTTCCGGGCGCCGCTCAGCGAGCGGGAGATCGAGCGGCGGGACCCGGACCGGCTCACCGCGCCGCAATTCGCCAATCTGTACAGGTGGGGTTATCCCTATGTGATGGACGAATTCCGTTTTCACATGATGCTGACCGGCCCCATCCATCCCAGCCTCAATCCTCGCTTCGAAAAGGCGCTGCGCGACTATTTCGATCCTCTGCTGCGCGAGCCCCTGAAGGTCTCCAGCCTCGCCCTGTTCGTGGAGCCGGAACCGGGCGCGCCGCTGCGCGTCCATTCGCAGCATCCGCTTGGCAAGCTTTCGGCGCATCGGCCATTTTCGGCTGGCAGCAGCGCCGACAAGGCCATGCCGCAGGGTGTATCGTCCGGCCTGTCGATGCGACGGGCCGCCCTTGCCGCCCGTCGCCTGCAGGCCACAAGCTAGGGCAGTGACGCGGGCTAGGTTTGACGATTTCGGGAAGCCATTGAACTGTCGTTGATACTGCCATTTTACCCTCGACTTTCCGGTCTTGAATGCTACCGTCCCGGCACATTCAGAAGGGCTAGATGATGGTGGAACACCCCTATCCGCGCGATTTCAAGGGCTATGGCCGAACACCGCCGCAGGTGCGCTGGCCCGGTGATGCGCGCATCGCCGTGCAATTCGTCATCAACTATGAGGAAGGCGGCGAAAGCTGCATTCTCGACGGCGAAGCCGCTTCCGAATCGCTGCTGTCGGAAATCGTCGGCGCCCAGCCCTGGCCCGGACAGCGCAACCTCAACATGGAATCGATCTATGAATATGGTTCGCGCGCCGGCTTCTGGCGGCTGTGGCGGCTGTTCACCAGTCGCAAGCTGGATGCGACCGTCTATGGCGTGACGCTGGCCATGGCGCGCAACCCCGACGCGGTCGCGGCGATGAAGGAGGCCGGTTGGGAGATCGCCAGCCATGGCTACCGCTGGCTGGAATACAAGGATTTTTCCGAAGACGAAGAACGCCATCATATCCTCGAAGCGGTGCGCCTCCATACGGAGCTTACCGGATCGCGCCCGCTGGGGCTCTACCAGGGAAAACCATCCGCCCATACGCTGAAGCTGGTGCTGGAGGAGGGCGGCTTTCTCTATTCCTCCGATAGCTATGCCGATGAACTGCCCTATTGGGTTGCGGGCCTTGCCAAGGACAAGCCGCATCTGATCATTCCCTATACGCTCGACGCCAACGATATGCGTTTTGCCACGCCTCAGGGCTTCAATTCGGGCGATCAGTTCTTCAACTATCTGAAGGATACGTTCGACGTCCTCTATGCCGAAGGCGGGCAAGGATTTCCGAAGATGATGAATGTCGGTCTTCACTGCCGCCTCGTCGGGCGTCCCGGCCGGGCCGCGGCGCTGGCGCGATTCATCGATTATGTGCTCGATCACGAAAAAGTCTGGATTCCGAAGCGCGTGGACATCGCCCGGCACTGGCATGCGCATCACAAGCCGGAAGGAGGCGTTTGATGATCAGCAAGTCGGATTTTGTTGCGCGGTTCGGCGGTATCTTCGAACATTCGCCCTGGGTGGCCGAGCGGGCCTTCGACCGCGACGGGTCGATTGCCCAAACGGTGGAGGCCGTTCACGCGGCGCTCGTCGCAGCCTTCCGGGCCGCAGCGGAGGCGGAACGCCTTGCCGTTCTCAGGGCGCATCCGGACCTCGCCGGCAAGCTGGCGATCGCCGGAGCGCTGACGGAGGATTCGAAGGCCGAGCAGGCGTCCGCCGGCCTCGACCGCCTGACACCGGCCGAACATACGCGCTTCACCGAGTTGAACGACGCCTATACGGAAAAATTCGGCTTTCCCTTCATCATCGCCGTCAAGGGCTTGGGCAAGGACGATATTCTCGAGGCTTTCGAAAGGCGGATTGACAATAACCCGCAGGAAGAGTTTGAAGCCGCTTCGGCACAGGTGGAAAGGATCGCTCTCTTGCGCCTGCGCAGCATGCTAGCGGGAGAAGAGAATGCCTGAGAATACGCCGTCCGGCCTGTATCCAGAGAGCCGGGTGATTGTTGCCTGCCCATCGGGAATCAATGCCCGATGACACCGATATTGCAGATTGAACCGCTCACGCAGGCCAGTTTTGCGCCGTTCGGCACGGTCATCGAGGCCGATCCATCCTCCATGAGGCTGATCAACGGCGGTTCGACCGAGCGTTTTCACGCACTTGCCGCGCCCGAGATTGCCGGCGAGGGTGCCCGGGTGATCATCAATATTTTTCGCGGTCAGCCGCGGCAATTTCCTTATTCATTGACCATGATGGAACGCCATCCGCTGGGCTCGCAGAGCTTTTCGCCGATCGGCGGCGGTTCCTGGCTGGCGATCGTCGCGCCGGACGAGGGGGGCAGACCCGGTCTTCCGCGGGTGTTCCTGGCGACGGGCGCGCAAGGGGTCAATTACGGGCGCAATGTCTGGCATCATCCGCTGATGGCCGTCGGCGCGGCCAGCGATTTCCTGGTCGTCGACCGCGACGGGCCGGGCAACAATCTGGAAGAGGTTTTCTACGAAACACCGTTCGTCATTCCCGATCCGCTTTGAGGCAGGCTGACCTGTCTTCCAGCACGGCAAACTTGACATTCTGCGAGACTCGTACAATCTATCGTACAAGTCCCGCGGAATGGAGAGACATATGCGCACCGTTATGTTTTCGAAGGCGAGAGACGAACTTGCCAGTCTTCTGGATGAAGTGGCCAATGACCGAACGGCCATTGAAATCATGCGCCGCGACAAGGCATCCGCGATCTTGATCGACAAGCGAGAATATGAGGGGATGTTGGAAACACTTTATCTGATGTCCACTCCCGCCAATGCTAAAAGGTTGATGGATGCAATTGAAAATGCAAATTCTGGTAAGGTAGAGTACCACGATCTTATCGATTGAGATGGTCTGAGGCCCGAAACTGCCGCGCATGACGTGCGGGTTTTCCAAATGAAAGGAAACTCGCATGACCGCAAAAATTGCCTGGGAACCGGATGCCTGGCAGGAATATCTTCACTGGCAGCAAACTGATCGCAAGGTCCTCGCCCGGATCAATGAATTGATCAGAGATATTCTCCGGCATCCGTTCGAAGGCATAGGCAAGCCGGAACCGCTCCGGCACCAGTTAAAGGGGCAGTGGGCACGCCGCATCACTCAAGAACATAGATTGGTGTACAAAGTGGAAGGCGAAGGTGACGGACTTGTCGTCACGGTACTCCAGTGCCGTTTCCACTACTGATCACTCCGCAATCACCGACCGGTCGATCGTCTGGATATCCCGCTTGCCGCAGAGCGCCATGGTGATGTCGAGCTCCCGGCGGAGGATGTCGAGCGCGAGCGTCACGCCGGCCTTGCCGCCGGCGCCGAGGCCGTAGAGGAAGGGGCGGCCGATATAGGTGCCCCGGGCACCGAGCGCCACCGCCTTCAGCACGTCCTGGCCTGAACGGATGCCGCCGTCTACATGGATTTCGATCCTGTCGCCGACAGCGTCGACGATCCTCGGCAGCATGCTGATCGACGAGGGGGCGCCATCGAGCTGGCGGCCGCCGTGATTGGAAACGATGATGGCATCCGCCCCCGTCAGGGCCGCCATCTTCGCGTCCTCGACGTCGAGGATGCCCTTCAGGATCAGCGGGCCGCCCCACATTTCCTTGATCTCCGCGACGTTTTCCCAGGAGAGCTGCGGATCGAACTGCTCTGCCGTCCAGACCGACAATGACGAGAGGTCTGAAACATTCTTGGCATGTCCGACAATATTGCCGAAGCTGCGGCGCTTTGTCTTGAGCATGCCCGCGCACCAGAGCGGCCGGGTGGCCATTTGCCAGATATGTTTCGGGGTGAATTTCGGCGGCGCTGAAAGGCCGTTGCGCAGGTCCTTGTGGCGCTGGCCGAGAATCTGCAGATCGAGCGTCAGGACCAGCGCCGAGCATCCCGCAGCCTTGGCGCGGTTGATGAGGTTCTTCACGAAATCCCGGTCGCGCATCACATAGAGCTGGAACCAGAAGGGTTTCGTCGTCACCGACGCCACGTCCTCGATCGAGCAGATGCTCATGGTCGAGAGCGTGAAGGGCACGCCGAATTCCTCCGCCGCCTGTGCCGCCAGCATCTCGCCATCGGCATGCTGCATGCCGGTGAGCCCGGTCGGCGAGAGCGCCACCGGCATCGAAACCTTCTGGCCGATCATCGTGCTTTCAAGCGAGCGGTTGGTCATGTCGACCAGCACGCGCTGGCGCAGCTTGATCTTGCGGAAATCCTCCTCGTTGGCGCGGTAGGTGCCCTCGGTCCAAGCCCCGCTATCGGCATAGTCGAAGAACATTTTCGGCACGCGGCGGCGGGCGATCGTTTTCAGGTCGTTGATGTCGAGGGCTTTGGACATGACACGGTTCCATCTCAGGGGTGTGGTCCGGCAATATCATATTTCGAGAAGTCTTGTTAAGGGGCCTTCCGCAAAGAGGTAAAATAAATTGACCTCTTTGCGGAAGATGGTTCATCATTCCCCGGTGGAAGGACAGTGATGGAGTTCAAGATCACCAGCACTCTTCGCTCTTGCGCTTTGCGCAATCTGCTTCACAAGAGGCTAGTGCAGGGAGGATACCGATGAGAGCAAGCTTGAAGCGCAGGATCATCGAGATCTGCGACCGCAAGATTTCGCAGAAGGGCGCGGGCGTCGGGCTTTCCTTCTATGCCTTTTTCGCCAACAGGAATGATGATCCAGAATTGCTCATGGAAGCGGCCGAATGGTGGATCCGCACGCATCGGCTGGATCATTTCGAGAAGGCGGCCAAAATCCGCTCGATGGTCGCGGATATGCCCGAGTGAAAATCGTGGGTGCCCGGGGGCTCACAAGCCAGCCTTGGCGGCCACGCCGGCCACATAGGTCTCGGCAATCGCCCGGTCGTCGCCCATGGTCTGCAGCAGAAATAGTTCGTCGGCCAGCGAATCGACCATTTCGGCCTTCAGCGCCATGGCCGGGGTCGCCGCCATGTCGAGCACGATGAAATCGGCGTCGGTACCCGGCTCCAGCGTGCCGATCCTGTCCTCGAGCGATAGCGCCCGCGCATTTCCGAGTGTCATGTAATAGAAGCTTTCGAACGGGTTCAGCCGTTCCCCCAGCAATTGCTGGATCTTGTAGGCCTCGTCCAGGGTGCGCAGCATGGAATAGCTGGTGCCGCCGCCGATATCGGTGGCAAAGGAGACGCGGACGGATTTTTCCCGGGTGGTCAGTCTCCTGAAGGGAAACAGGCCGGAGCCGAGGAAGAGATTGGAGGTCGGGCAATGCACGGCAACCGCCCCTGTCTCGCTCATCACGTCCATCTCGCGCTCGGACAGGTGGATGCAGTGGCCGAGCAGCGTCTTCCTGCCCATCAGGCCGTATCGGGCATAAATATCGGTATAGTCGATCGCGTCGGGATAGAGCGAACAGGTGTAGTCGATCTCTTCACGGTTTTCCGAGAGATGGGTCTGCACATGCAGGTCGGGGAATTCTCGCGCAAGCGTTTCGGCTGCCGACATCTGCTCGGGGGTCGAGGTGATGGCGAAACGCGGGGTGATGGCCACGTGATTGCGGCCCTTGCCTTGCCATTGCTCGATCACCGCTCGGGTTTCGTCATACCCCATCTGCGGCGTGTCGAGCAGGCCCTGCGGCGCATTGCGGTCCATCATCACCTTGCCGGCCACCATGCGCATGTCGCGGCGCAGGGCCTCGGCGAAAAAGGCGTCCGCCGATGCCTTGTGGACCGAGCAATAGGCAGCCGCCGTCGTCGTGCCGTGGCGGATCATCTCGTCGAAGAAATGCCGGGCGATGCGCTCCGCATGGGCGCTTTCGACGAAGCGGCATTCCTCCGGGAAGGTGTAGGTGTTCAGCCATTCGAGCAGGTTCGCGGCATAGGAGCCGATCACCTGCATCTGCGGAAAATGCAGATGCGTATCGACAAAGCCGGGCAGGATCAGATGCGGGCGATGGTCGATTTCCTCGATATCGTCGGGCATTCCGGCCTTCACCGCCGCATAGGCGCCGCTTGCTGCGATCAGGCCGTTCTCGACCACGAGGGCGCCGTCACTTTCGTAGAGATAGGCTCCTTCGTCATCCAAGCTCGAAGGCGCCCGCGTGAAGGTGAGGGTGCGCGCCCGGATCAGTGTCTTGGTCATTCTGTCTTGCCTTCCTGAACGGCGCTTTCGAACCAGGCGGTGAGAAGCTTGCGCTCATCCCCGGTCATGTCGGTGATGTTGCCCGGTGGCATCGCATGGCTGCGGCCGGCCTGGATATAGATGTCGCGGGCATGGGCGGCGATCTCCGCTTCGTCTTCGAGAACGACGCCCTTCGGTGGTCGGTTGATGCCCTCATAGACCGGTTCGGCGGAATGGCACATGGAACAGCGGGTGGAGATCAGGTCCCTGACGGCCGGGAAATGGGCGTTCGATGCAAACTGGTTGTAGGATGGGGTTATTTCCGCCTTGTCTTCGCCGGAAAGGATTTTCGGGACCGTCGAAAGCCAGATGATCGCGATGAAGATGAGCAGCGTGACGAGCCAGGTCCAGGTTGGTCGGCCCTTTCGCGCATGCGTCGTATTGAACCAGTGGCGGATGGTGACGCCCATCAGGAAGACCAGCGCGGCGATGACCCAGCTATAGGCCGTGGCGAAGGCCAGCGGATAATGGTTCGACAGCATGAAGAAAATGACCGGCAGGGTCAGGTAATTGTTGTGCAGCGAGCGCTGCTTGGCGATGACGCCGTATTTCGGATCGGGCGCGCGCCCGGCGATCAGGTCTGCGACGACGACGCGCTGGTTCGGCATGATGATGAAGAACACATTGGCCGACATGATGGTGGCGGTGAAGGCGCCCAGATGCAGGAAGGCGGCGCGGCCGGTAAAGACCTGGGTATAGCCCCAGGCCATGGCGACCAGCGCTACGTAAAGTACGCCCATCAGCACCCAGGTATTCCTGCCCAGCGGCGATTTACAGAGCAGGTCGTAGAAGAGCCAGCCGAAACCCAGCGAGGCGAGCGAGATCAGGATCGCCGTCATCGGGGAAATGTCGAGCACATGCCGGTCGATCAGGAAGAGGTCGGCGCCGCCGTAATAGACCAGACAGAGCATCGCGAAACCGGAAAGCCAGGTCGCATAGCTTTCCCATTTGAACCAGGTCAGATGTTCGGGCATGGCCGCCGGGGCGACCAGATATTTCTGGATATGGTAGAAGCCGCCGCCATGCACCTGCCATTCTTCACCGTGCGCACCCGCGGGCAGATGATCCCGCTTCACCAGCCCGAGATCTAGCGCGATGAAATAGAAGGACGAGCCGATCCAGGCGATGGCGGTGATCACATGCAGCCAGCGGACGGCCAGCGCCAGCCATTCCCAGGCAATGGCAAATTCATACATCGCGATCCCCTTTGATCCGCAGCGCGGTCACCTTGCGAAAATTTCGGCCGGTAGGAAAGAGAAGATTGCGTTTGGCGCGCGCATGCCTGTGGATGCCCTCAAACAATGGTGCCCGTCGGCAGTTCGCCCATGATCCAGTTGCGAAAGGCGCGGATGCGCGGCGTACCGCGGCGGTTTTCCTGATAGGCGAGCCAATAGGCCTTGCCATCATTGCAGGTGAGTTCGAAGGGCTGGTAGAGGCGCCCCAGCGCCAGGTCGTCGGCGTAGAATTCCGGATTGAGGATTGCCACGCCATGGCCGGCGATCGCCGCCTCGGCCTCGATGGTCTGCGTGCCGAACTGGTTGCGCGGCAGGCGATCGAGTTTCGCATCCGCTACCCCCGCAGCCTCGAACCATTGTGCCCACCAGGGGTCGCCCGGGTCGAAGATCGGCAGGCGCAGCAGGTCCGCCGGCTCATGCACGCCGCCGATGCTGGCGGCCAGTTTCGGGCTGAGCATCGGCGCAAACTGCAGCGACATCAGCCGGTGACAGACAAGTCCCGGCCATTTCCCGTCACCCCAGCGGATGGCGACATCCATCGTCTCACGGGTAAAATCGGCGATGTGTGAGGTCGTTTCCAGCCTGACGGCGATCGCCGGATGCTTTAGCTGGAAGGAGCCGAGATGCGGGGCCAGCCATTTCGAGGCGAAAGTATGGGTGGACGCGATAATCAGCGTTCCCTCCGCCGTCTCGCGCACGGTCGCCAGCGCCTCGCCCAAAAGGGCAAAGGCTTCGCTCACCTTGGGTGCCAGTCGGTCGCCCGCCTCGGTCAACGCCACCTGGCGCGGTCGCCTTAAAAACAGCGGCTCGCCGACATTCTCCTCCAGCACCTTGATCTGGTAGCTGACGGCCGTTTGCGTCATCCCGAGTTCCTCGCCGGCGCGGGTGAAACTGCTCAGCCTGGCGGCGGCTTCGAAGACGCGCAGCGCATTCAGCGGTACCTGTTTCGACATTTTCATGGATAAGTTCTCTTGATGCATAGAGACGGAGGTTCGATTGGAATTGCATCATTTTTTCGCCCATCCTGCAATCATGTTCACGAAAGAAATAGGTGCTGTCATGGATTGCCAGGCGATTGAAAAATACGATGTTCCGAAGGTTTCGTGGTTCGAGCGCGCGCTCAAGGCCGCCATGGACGCCTTGACGGCCCGTCCCCCGAAATATCCAAGGCTCGAGCTCGAGCCGATGTCCAACTATATGAGGCGCGATCTCGGCTTCATGGACGGCAGGGCGCCGCGCGAAGACTGTGACCTGACCCGGTAACATGATCGGCCGCCGTGGATTTCCTCACGGCGGTCTTCATCGCTCTTCAGGAGGAATTTGGAGAGGCCGTCCGGCGCAGGCGCTCCACCGCCATCAGTATCCGTTCCGGCGTCGCCGGGGCATCAAGTCGCGGGCATTCCCGATAGTCCGCCACGCTGGCGACAGCCATGGAGAGGGCCTCGAACACCGAGATCGGCAGCATGAAGGGCGGCTCGCCGACGGCCTTGGAGCGACCGATGGTCATTTCGGCATTTTCGGCCCATTCCGCCAGCTTGACGTTGAAGATTCTCGGCCGGTCGGAGGCAAGCGGGATCTTGTAGGTCGAGGGCGCATGCGTGCGCAGCCGCCCCTTGTCGTCCCACCACAGTTCCTCGGTCGTCAGCCAGCCCATGCCCTGAATGAAACCGCCTTCCACCTGGCCGATATCGATGGCCGGATTGAGCGATTTTCCGACATCGTGCAGGATATCGGCACGCTCGACCCTGTATTCGCCGGTCAGCGTATCCACGGACACTTCCGAGACCGCTGCGCCATAGGAGAAATAATAGAAGGGCGTGCCCCGGCCGGTGTTGCGATCCCAGTGGATCTTCGGGGTCTTGTAGAAGCCGGCGGCAGAAAGCTGTATCCGCGCCTGATAGGCCTGTTTGATGAAATCGGCAAAGGCGATGCTTTCCTCGCCGATCCTCACGGTGTTGGCGACGAAGCTGATGGTCTGCGGCTCGGCCTGCCAGCGCTCGGCGGCGAAGGCGATCAGCCGTTTCTTGATCTGCCGGGCGGCGTCATGGGCGGCCATTCCGTTCAGGTCTGACCCGGAGGAGGCCGCGGTCGCCGATGTGTTCGGCACCTTGCCGGTCGTCGTCGCGGTGATCTTCACCCGATCGATATCGACCTGGAAACTGTCGGCCAGCACCTGCGCCACCTTGGTATAGAGGCCCTGGCCCATCTCCGTGCCGCCATGATTGAGATGGATCGAGCCGTCCTGGTAGACATGCACCAGCGCGCCGGCCTGGTTGAAGGCGGTCATGGTGAAGGAGATGCCGAATTTCACCGGCGTCAGCGCAATCCCCTTGCGGATGATCCGGCTTGTCCTGTTGAAATCGAGGATCGCCCGGCGGCGGGTCTGGTAATCAGCGCTTTCCTCCAGCTCCGCGACGATGCGCTGGATGATGTTGTCCTCCACCTTCTGATGGTAGGGCGTCAGCACCCGGTCGGAATCATTGTCGCCGTAGAAATTCAGCTTGCGGATATCGAGCGGATCCTTGCCGAGCGCATAGGCGATCTCCTCGATCATGCGTTCGGCCCCGAGCATACCCTGCGGTCCGCCGAAGCCGCGATAGGCGGTGTTGGAGACCGTGTTCGTCTTCAGCGGCTGCGAGGTCAGCTTCACATGCGGATAGAAATAGGAACTGTCGGCATGGAACAGCGCCCGGTCGGTGACCGGCCCTGAGAGATCGGAGGAATAGCCGCAGCGCGCCGCATAATTTGCCTTGACCGCAAGGATGCGGCCGTCTTCATCGAAGCCGACATCGTAGTCGACCAGGAAATCGTGGCGCTTGCCCGTTGCGGTCATATCCTCGTCGCGGTCGAGGCGGAACTTGACGGCGCGGTCGAGCTTCTTGGCCGCCACCGCCGCAAGGACCGCGAACTGGTTGCTCTGTGTTTCCTTGCCGCCGAAGCCGCCGCCCATGCGCCGGACATTCACCGTCACGGCATTGGAGGGAACGCCGAGCACGTGGCCGACCATGTGCTGGACCTCGCTCGGATGCTGGGTGGAGGACCAGACGGTGACCTCGTCATCCTCGCCCGGTATCGCCATGGCGATATGGCCTTCGAGATAGAAATGATCCTGCCCGCCGATCCGCATCCGCCCGGAAAGACGTCGCGGCGCAAGCTCCAGTTCGGCCTCGGCATCACCGCGCGCCAGCGTCAGGGGCCTGGTCACCAGCTCGCCGCCGCTTTCCAGGGCTTCGGTGATATCGGTCAGATGCGGCAGGTCGCGATAGGTGATCTTCGCTTTGCGCGCCGCGCGCCGGGCCATGTCGCGCGTGGCGGCAATCACCGCAAAGGCCGGCTGACCGTGGAATTGTACGATGCCATCAGCAAGCACGGGCTCGTCGTCGAGATGGCTGGGGCTGATATCGTTGGAATGCGGCATGTCTTTCGCCGTCAGCACGCAGACGACGCCGGGAAAGGCCTCGACCTCCGACAGATCCATGGAAAGGATGTCCGCATGCGCCCGGTCTGTGAGGCCGAGCGCGCCATGCAGCGTGCCCGCTGGCTCCGGCATGTCGTCGATATAATCGGCGGTCCCGGACACATGCTTATGGGCGCTATCATGCCGCAAGCTGCCATGCATCGGCCCGGCGATTGACTTGCGTTCCTCGTAGGTCGAATTGGTGGGGGCCATGCGATCTCTCCCGCTGTTCGAACAGCGGAGTCTATGCGTAAAGCCGGCGATCTGACAATTGCGGTTTTGCCGATTCCAGCCCCCGCATATCGTGGTCGGAAATGGTCGATCATTTGCGTTTTGTTTTCGTTTGACATTCGTTTTTGCATCGTATTGAAGTTTTTGGAGTGGTGGCCTGGGAGAGGCGAGGGCCGCCGACAAGGCCGGGAGGGGCAGGATGAGCGGATATGTTCTCGCGATCGATCAGGGCACGACGTCGAGCCGGGCGATCGTCTTTGATGAAAACCAGAAGATCGCGGGCGTGGGCCAGAAGGAATTCCGGCAGTATTTCCCCAAATCCGGCTGGGTCGAGCATGATCCGGAGGAAATCTGGGAGACGGTCGTCTTCACCATCAGGCAAGCGATCGCCAAGGCCGGCATAAAGACCGCCGATCTCTCCGCGATCGGCATCACCAACCAGCGCGAAACCGTGGTCGTCTGGGAGCGTGACACCGGAAAGCCCATCCACAAGGCCATCGTCTGGCAGGACCGGCGCACGGCTGCTTATTGCGAAAAGCTGAAGCGGCAGGGGTTGGAGACGCTCTTTACGAAGAAGACCGGACTGCTGCTCGATCCCTATTTTTCCGGTACCAAGCTTTCCTGGCTGCTCACCAATGTAAAGGGTGCGCGTGCCCGTGCAGCCAAGAGTGAATTGTGTTTCGGCACGATCGATACATTCCTGATCTGGCGGCTGACCGGCGGCACCTCCTTCGTCACCGATGCGACGAACGCCTCGCGCACGCTGATGTACAATATTGCCGACAATCAATGGGACGGGGAACTGCTCGACATCCTTAGCGTGCCCGATGCGATGCTGCCGCAGGTGCTCGACTGTGCCGCCGATTTCGGGGTGACGGACGCTTCTATCTTCGGTGCCGAAATCCCGATCCTCGGCGTCGCCGGCGACCAGCAGGCCGCCACGATCGGTCAGGCCTGTTTCCAGCCGGGCATGATGAAATCCACCTATGGCACCGGCTGTTTCGCGCTGCTCAACACCGGCCGGGACATGGTTCGCTCCAAAAACCGGCTGCTGACGACCATCGCCTATCGCCTCGACGGCGAAACCACCTATGCGCTCGAAGGCTCGATCTTTGTCGCCGGTGCCGCGGTCCAGTGGCTGCGCGACGGGTTGAAGGTGATCAAGGCGGCGTCAGATACCGGCGCGCTTGCCGAAAGCGCCGATCCGAGCCAGGAGATCTATCTGGTCCCGGCGTTCACCGGCCTTGGCGCACCGCACTGGGACCCGGATGCGCGCGGCGCCATTTTCGGGATGACGCGCAATACCGGCCCGGCCGAATTCGCCCGCGCCGCGCTCGAGGCCGTCTGCTACCAGACGCGCGACCTGCTCGATGCCATGCACAAGGACTGGAAGAGCAACGGCACGGAAACGGTGCTGCGCGTCGATGGCGGCATGGTCGCGTCCGACTGGACCATGCAGCGCCTCTCCGAC
Source organism: Rhizobium sp. Root482 (assembly GCF_001426565.1). Classification (GTDB taxonomy): domain Bacteria; phylum Pseudomonadota; class Alphaproteobacteria; order Rhizobiales; family Rhizobiaceae; genus Pararhizobium. The sequence goes on from NZ_LMFA01000020.1 coordinate 251,567, forward strand.
CTGCTCGATGCGCCGGTAGACCGGCCGACCATTCTGGAAACAACAGCGCTGGGCGTTGCCTGGCTTGCCGGCAGCCGGGCAGGGGTCTGGCCCGACCAGAAGCACTTTGCCGCATCCTGGGCCCGCGACCGCAGGTTCGAGCCGCAGATGGACGAAAAGACCCGATCCGGAAAGCTGAAAGGCTGGCGAAACGCGGTGAAACGGACGCTGAGCGCGCTTTGATTGATGTCGGTCTCGTAGCCCGCCGGGAATTGGTCCATAGGGGAAACGCACTGTTTCGATTTTCTTGCTGTGAAAGGATGATGGCGACGACTATCTGCTTCTGAGATCATATCTTCGCCATTCGGCGGAAAACAGGCAGGGCATCATGGAACTTGGGCTTTACACATTCGGCGACGTTCATCCCGAAGCGCCGAACGGGCGCGGTGCGGAAGGTACCGAGCGCATCCGCCATCTGATCGAGGAGATAGAACTGGCCGATCAGGTCGGGCTCGATGTCTTCGGTCTCGGCGAGCATCATCGTCCGGATTATGTCGCCTCGGCGCCGGCGATGATTCTGGCCGCGGCGGCATCCCGCACGAAGACCATCAAGCTTACGAGCGCCGTCACGGTGCTGAGCTCGGACGATCCGGTGCGTGTGTTCCAGCAATTCGCAACCCTCGACCTGATCTCCAACGGTCGTGCCGAAATCATGGCGGGCCGTGGCTCCTTCATCGAATCCTTTCCGCTGTTCGGCTATGACCTGGAAGATTACGATCAGCTGTTTTCCGAGAAGCTCGACCTCCTGCTTGCCCTCCGCGACAGCGAAATGGTGACATGGTCGGGTGAAAAGCGCGCGCCGATCAATGGCCGCGGCGTCTATCCGCGACCATTGAACGATCCGCTGCCGGTCTGGATCGCTGTTGGCGGGACCCCGCAATCGGTGGCGCGGGCCGGGGCGCTCGGCCTGCCGATGGCGCTTGCCATCATCGGCGGCGAGCCGGCGCGTTATGCGCCGTTGTTCGAACTCTACCGGGAGGCCGCCCGCCGCGCCGGCCAGGATGGTTCGACGCTGAAGACCAGCATCAACGTCCATGGCTTCATTGCCGATACCACCGAAAAGGCCGCCGACCAGTTCTATGGGCCGCAGGCCGAAGTGATGAACCGCATCGGCCGCGAGCGCGGCTGGGGACCGACCAACAGGGCGCATTTCAACCAGTCGATCGGGCCGAACGGAAACCTTTTCCTCGGAGATCCGGACATGGTTGCCGAAAAGATTATCCGTCACCAGCGCATCTTCAGGAATGACCGGTTCCTGCTGCAGATGGCGATCGGCCTGATGCCGCATGACCAGATCATGCGCGGCATCGAACTCTACGGCACGAAAGTGGCGCCGCTGGTGCGGGCGGCGCTGGCTGAGGACGGGAAAAGCGCGGCATCGGCGTGAATTTGCCGATTTTCCGGCGCCCGGCGACTGGATCGTCGGCTTTCGGCGCGGTAGATATGCCGCCGAAAGCGAGAGACGATGACCCTCAACAATGACGAAGACCTCGAGCGGCTGAAGGAGATCGGCCGGATCTGTGCCAATGCCGTCCAGATCATGGGGGCAGCACTCGAGCCGGGCATGACAACGGCCGATCTCGATGCGATCGGCCGCAAGGTGCTGGAGGATGCCGGTGCCCGCTCCGCGCCGGAACTGGTCTATGATTTTCCCGGCGCCACCTGCATCAGCGTCAACGAGGAAATTGCCCATGGCATTCCCGGCGCACGCGTCATCCAGGCCGGCGACCTGGTCAATATCGACGTCTCGGCCGAAAAGAACGGACTGTTTGCCGATACCGGGGCTTCCTTTGCCGTCTTCCCGGTCAAGCCGCAGATCGAGCGCCTTTGCCGCGATGGCAAGCGCGCCATGTGGGTCGGCCTCAACGAGGTGAAAGCCGGCAAATCGCTTGCCGCCATCGGCAATGCCATCGGCAAATTTGCCCAGAAGAACCGCTATACGCTCGTTACCAATCTTGCCAGCCACGGCGTCGGTCGTTCGCTGCACGAGGAGCCGTCCGAAATCGCCACCTGGCCGGACAAGCACGAGAAGCGCCGCATGACGGACGGCATGGTCTTTACCGTCGAGCCGTTCCTGTCGCTCGGCGCGCAATGGGCCGAAAACGGCGATGATGCCTGGACGCTCTACAGCGAGCCGCGTGCGCCCACGGTACAGTACGAGCATACGGTCGTCGTCACCCGCAACGGACCGTTGGTCGTCACGCTTCCCGGGTAATGCGCGTCGAGTGCGGCCAGGCATAGGGCATCCGCCGATATGCCAAGGCTGCTCCGCATTCATTTCGATGAATGACAGCATCAAATTTTGTCGTTTGTCCGTGCATGTTGCGGTGCAATAGATAGATATGGCCTTGATGCAAAGCTCCCTCGACCGAAGCCTTACCTCCGCCGGCTGCGCCGGTGCCATCGCCATGGCGGTGGCCATGGGGTTCGGCCGGTTTTCCTACACGCCGATCCTGCCCGCCATGATGAGCGGCCTTGCCATGAGCCCGGCCGATGCCGGTGTCATCGCGTCTGCCAATTTCATCGGTTATCTCGTCGGCGCCGTCGTTGCCGGCTATGGCTGGGCCGCCGGGCGCGAGCGGCTGGTCGCGCTTTCTGCGCTGGCCGCCACCGCTGCACTTCTCCTCGCCATGGGGCTGACCTCGTCGCTCCTTCTGTTTTCGGTCATTCGCTTCCTGGCGGGCGTTGCCTCAGCCTTTGCGATGATCTTCACCACGGCGATCGTTCTTTCCCGAGGGCTTTCCGCGGCAAATCCGCATGTCCAGTCCGTGCATTTCGGCGGCGTCGGCATCGGCATCGCGGTCTCGTCGCTGATGGTCTTTCTCCTGCCGGCCGGCGGTTTCGGCGGCGTTGCAAACTGGCAAGCCGGCTGGTTTGGCGGCGCGATCATTGCCTTGATCGGAACTTTCCTCGTCGCGCTGATGCTGCCGGCCGGAGCGGCAAGGGCAAATGGCGGCGAAAGGGAAAAGCCGCTTGTGTGGACACGGCCGCTGTTCGTCGTCACGCTCACCTATGGCCTGTTCGGCTTCGGCTATGTCATCACCGCCACCTTTCTCGTCGCCATGGCGCGGCAGGGCGCGACGGATCATATGGTCGAATTTCTCGCCTGGCTCGTCACCGGCCTGAGCGCCGCCGTCTCGGTCCATCTGTGGCGAAGAGCCGTCGGGCGGCTGGGCCTTGTCGGGGTCTATCTGGCGGGGCTCTTGGTCGAGGCCATCGGGCTCGTCCTGGCGGTGGCCCTGCCATCGCCCCTGGCGCCGCTGGTGGGCGGGTTGCTGCTCGGTGCGACCTTCATCATGATCACGGCCTATGGCCTGCAGATCGGCCGGGTTCTGGCGCCCGCCAGCCCGCGAAAGGTCCTGGCCGTCATGACCGCCGCCTTCGGTGTCGGTCAGATCATCGGCCCGCTCGTCGCCGGCTGGCTCGCCGAAGGCAGCGGCAGCTTTACCGCGCCGACGCTGCTTGCGGCCGGCGTGCTTTTATTCTGCGCCCTCTTGACCGGCCTCGAGAGGCGCCGGATCGCCGCGGCGATTAAATAATCGTAACATTAGCTTGGCGCGATTGGCAGGTGAGGGCTTTTGCCCTAGTTTCTGCCACGTCTCATCTGCTCCTTCGTAAAACGAAAGCAATCCGATTTGTTTGTCTCCTTCTTTCCTAGGCCGCGCCTCTTCTTTTCGTCGGTCCTCATTTGGTCGTTGCTCTGTATGGTCGTCTGGTATGCCGGCGGCCGGCAGTTCGGCGCTCTGATCGGACTTCCCCCGTTGCAGCCGGGGCAAGATGCGGTCGTCGGGGTTTCCGTCTTCTGGTCGCCGCCCTTTCTCTGGTTCTATATCTATTACGCAGTGATGGTCGGGCTGTTTGCCGCATTCTGGTTCACGTTCAGTCCGCATTCCTGGCAAATGTGGTCCGTGCTCGGATCGGCGCTCATCATCTTCAACACCTATTTCTCGGTGCAGGTCAGCGTCGCCATCAATGCCTGGTACGGGCCGTTCTACGACATGATTCAGCGGGCGCTTGCTCGCACCGCGCCAATCCCGACGCAGATGGATATTTATGTCGGTATGTTCGGTTTTGCGGGGATAGCCTTTGTCGCCATCACCGTCGGCACTCTCAATCTCTTTTTCGTCAGCCATTATATCTTTCGCTGGCGAACCGCGATGAATGATTTCTATATGTCGCATTGGGACAAACTACGTCATATCGAGGGCGCCTCGCAGCGCGTTCAGGACGATACGATGCGCTTTTCGCGGACCATGGAAGGGCTTGGCATCAGTTTTGTCAGCTCGGTCATGACCCTCGCCGCCTTTCTGCCCGTCCTGTTCGAGTTCTCGAACATCGTCACCGAGTTGCCGATTATTGGCGAAATTCCCCATGCGCTGGTGTGGGCAGCAGTCTGCTGGTCGCTCTTTGGTACGGTGTTCCTCGCCGCGGTCGGGATAAAATTGCCAGGGCTCGAATTCCGCAACCAACGGGTGGAGGCGGCCTATCGTAAGGAACTGGTCTATGGGGAAGATCATGCTGATCGCGCGCAACCGCCAACCGTCGCGCAGCTTTTCGCAAATGTGAGAAAGAACTATTTCCGTCTCTATTTTCACTACATGTATTTCAACGTGGCGCGAATTTTCTATCTGCAGGCCGATAATCTTTTCGGCACCTTCGTCCTTGTTCCCTCGATCGTGGCAGGCAAGCTGACGCTCGGCGTCATGAGCCAGATCCAGAATGTCTTCGGGCAGGTTCGCGACTCGTTCCAGTATCTCGTCAATTCGTGGACGACAATCGTCGAGTTGCTCTCCATCTACAAACGTCTGAAAGCCTTCGAAGCAGCCATCTACGACGAGCCGCTGCCGGAGATCGATCAGCGTTATCTCACACGCGAGGAAACGGATGGGGAACCGGCGGCAGAGAAGCTCTGAGCCGGGACCCATCAGAAGGCGGAGCGATCCGCCTTCTTTTCGTCGGTGATCAAGGGCAAGGCTGTGGCATAGCTGACGCAGGCGACGTCCTGCCTGTTACAGGTCTCGCTCAGGAACCGGTCGAGCGCTCGCCAATAGGCGCCGCCGTTCATTTCCACGAAATGAAAACCGAGCTGCAACGGGATGCGGTCGCCGGCATATTCGGCTGCAAAGGCCTTGCGGTAGGCCGCAAGCGCCCGTTCCTCGAAAAGGGCGCTGTCCTTGCCGTTCTCGACGCCCTTCGAATGGCGCACGAAGAGATTGTAATCCATGCCGATCACAGGGCGCTGCTTCGGCCCCTCGGGGATCAGGGGCAGGCCGAAGCGCGATATATCCATCGTGCTTGAAGGCCATGCCGGCCCCTTGGTGACCAGGCTGGCATCATAGGCAAATCCGGCCTCCTTCAGGGCAGGCGCCAGGCCGTCGCTGATCGAAAGATAGGGCGCCCGAAATCCCTTGATATCCTTGTCGGCAAACTCCGCCCAGCCCTGCGGTTCCTCGCTCTTGATACCGGCCGCCGACCAGGCATTTTCCAGAGCATCGCGATAGGCGGAAAATTCCCGCAGCCAGTCGGCCTTGCTCCAGTCCTTACCGTCGAAATGGCCGCAGCCATGGCTGGCGATCTCGTGGCCTGAGAGACGGGCCTGCCAGATATGGTGCAGACGGGCTGCAATTTCCGCTTGGTTCTGTGCAAAACCGACATTGGAGCGCCCCGCCTTGTGCCCCGGCGCCCGATACTGCTGTCCGCCCTCGGCCTTCGTCATCAGGAAGGTGCAGGAGAGAAAATAGGTAAAATGCGCGCCGGTGCGCTTGCCCATGTCCAGGCTCTTTTCCCAGAGCGCATTGTCATGGGCGCCGTCGAAGGAAATGATCACCAACTGCTTGCGCGGCTCGGCCTGCTGTGGCGGGGCGGCCTGGGCAAGAGCGGCGGCCGAGGTGAAAAGGAGAGCGAGACCGGAAGCGGCGAGAAATCTGGGCATGCGGAAACCTTGGGATGCGTATGCGGGGCAGGGTGGCCTGGGCCAAGAATGCGGCAATCCTTTGATCGCACTGGAAACGCCGGCCCGTTCCGGCTATGCGGTGGGTTGGAAATTTCAAACGGGATGGATCGTTTCATGGCACTGCTGGTTCTAGGGATATTCATTTTTCTCGATATGCATCTGGTGCGCGCCGTGGCACCGGGGCTGAGGTCTTCGGTGATCGCGCGCGCCGGCAAGGGCACCTGGATGGGCATTTACACGGTCATCAGCCTGATCGGCCTCGGCTTGATCATCTATGGTTTCGGCGAGGCGCGGGCGACCACCGGCATCCTCTACGATCCGCCGGTCTTTCTGAGGCATATCGCGCTCCTTTTGATGCTCGTCGCCTTCATCTGTCTTGCCGCCGGCTTTCTGCCGGCCGGCCGCATCGCCGTCGCGCTCAAGCATCCGCAGATCCTCTCCGTCAAGATCTGGGCGCTTGCGCATCTGATGGCCAATGGCGAGACGTCGTCGGTGCTGCTGTTCGGTTCGTTTCTCGCCTGGGCGGTGATCCTGCGCATCTCGCTGAAGCGGCGCGAGCGGGCAGGCGAACGGGTGCTGCCGGTGTTCCGCTCGTCGGTCAACGATATTCTGGCGGTGGTGATCGGCCTTGTCGCCTATGGCCTGTTCGTGTGGAAATTGCATGAATGGCTGATCGGCGTCGCTCCGATCGCCATGGGATAGCGCGGACAGGGGGCGGCTAAATCGCGCTGCCCCCTTACAATGGCTTCAAAATAGGCTAGAAGCGCGGAATCTTTACATTCATCTTTGCAGGAAGGCCGGGCAACCGGAACAGCGAATGGCGAACCAGGACGACAGCTTTATCCGCGAGGTCAATGAAGAACTGCGCTCCGAGCAGGTGAAAGCCGTCTGGACGCGGTTCGGCAGCATCATTCTCGGGATCGCTGTTCTCATCGTCCTCGGCACCATCGGCAAGGTGGTCTATGAATATTGGCATGAAACCTCGGCCTCGCAGTCCGGCGACCAGTTCCTGGCGGCCCTGACGCTGTCGAAGGAAGACAAGGCCGATGAGGCGCTTGCGGCTCTCGCAACCCTCGAGAAGGACGGTTACGGCGCCTATCCGGTGCTGGCGAAGATGAGGGCGGCAACCCTGACCGCGCAGAAGGGCGATGCGCCCGCGGCCATCCAGGCCTTCTCGGAGATTTCGAAGGATGCCAGTCTGCCGCAGGCCATGCGCGACGCCGCCCGGCTGCGTGCGGCCTATTTGCTGGTTGATACCGGCACTTACGATCAGGTTTCGGCCGAGGCCGAACAGCTTGCGGTTCCCGCCAACGGCATGCGGCATTCGGCGCGCGAAGTGCTGGGGCTTGCTGCCTACAAGGCGGGCGATATGGCCAAGGCCAAGACCTGGTTCCAGCAGATTGTCGAGGATAACGAGACGCCGCGCAACCTGGCCAACCGCGCCCAGATGCTGCTCGACGTGATTACCGCCAGCGGCAAGACGTCCTGACCGGACGCATAGAAGACAGGATCGCCTGATGAATTTCACCGTCGCCATCGTGGGGCGCCCCAATGTCGGAAAGTCGACGCTGTTCAACCGTCTGGTTGGCAAGAAGCTGGCGCTGGTCGACGATACGCCGGGGGTAACGCGCGACCGGCGGCCGGGCGATGCCAAGCTCGTCGATCTGCGCTTCACCATCATCGACACGGCGGGCCTGGAACAATCCGGGCCGGAAACCCTGCAAGGCCGGATGTGGGCGCAGACGGAAGCCGCCATCGACGAAGCCGACCTGACGCTGTTCGTCGTCGATGCCAAATACGGGTTGACGCCGGCCGACGAGACGCTCGGTGAGATGCTGCGCCGTCGCGGCAAGCCGGTGGTGCTCGTGGCCAACAAGTCGGAGGCCAAGGGCTCCGACGGCGGCTATTACGATGCCTTCACGCTGGGGCTCGGCGAGCCGGTTGCGATTTCGGCCGAACACGGCCAGGGCATGATCGATCTGCGCGACGCGATCGTCGCCGCCATTGGCGAGGACCGCGCCTTTCCGCCCGAGATCGACGAGGCCGAGACCAATATCGACCTCAGGGACGACGAGGAGGCCGAGGACGAGGACTTCGAACCCGCCTATGACGAGACCAAGCCGCTGCGCGTGGCGATCATCGGCCGACCGAATGCCGGAAAATCGACGCTGATCAACCGTTTTCTCGGCGAGGACCGGCTGCTGACCGGCCCCGAAGCCGGCATTACCCGCGACAGCATTTCCGTCGAATGGGACTGGCGCGGCCGCACGATCAAGATGTTCGACACTGCCGGCATGCGCAAGAAGGCGCGGGTGCAGGAGAAGCTCGAAAAGCTCTCGGTCGCCGACAGCCTGCGCTCGATCCGCTTTGCCGAATCGGTCGTCATCGTCTTCGACGCGACCATTCCCTTCGAAAAGCAGGACCTGCAGCTGGTCGATCTTGTCGTTCGCGAAGGCCGCGCCGCGATCCTCGCCTTCAACAAATGGGATCTGGTCGAAGACCCGCAGGCCCTGCTTGCCGACCTGCGCGAAAAGACCGAACGTCTGCTGCCGCAGGCCCGCGGCATTCGCGCCGTGCCGATCTCCGGGCAGACCGGCTACGGCCTCGACAAGCTGATGCAGTCGATCATCGACACGGACAAGGTCTGGAACCGCCGGATTTCCACTGCCCGCTTGAACAAATGGCTGGAATCCCAGCAGATCCAGCATCCGCCACCGGCCGTGTCCGGCCGTCGCCTGAAGCTGAAATACATGACCCAGGTCAAGGCCCGCCCGCCGGGCTTCATGATTTCCTGCACGCGGCCGGAAGCGGTGCCGGAGAGCTATATCCGCTACCTGACAAACGGCCTGCGCGCCGATTTCGACATGCCGGGCGTCCCGATCCGCATCCATCTGAGAGCGTCGGACAATCCGTTCGAAAACCGCAAGAAGCGCCGGTGATATTGTCGGCCCGGCTTACCAGGTGATAAAGCCGGGGCTATAGGCAGCCAGCGGTTCGGTGACAGCAGGCGCTCGAAGGAGGGCAGGGAGAGGTAAGACAATCTCTTCGGTGATGCTATGCCCATATCGCAATATGGGTGTCGAGCACCAATCTCATCCCGGTTCCAGACCGAATCTTTGCCTCCAGCATGTTCACGGTCGTCATTACCAGGCTCCTTGGCTAAGGATCAGGCAAAGCGAATTGCAACTCAGGCCCAAGCGGTGCTTGCCAGCTTATCCTTCGCCACAAGCGCCCCGTGATGGCCGATGACGCCGGCGGCGATCGACGCGGCGAAGGCGGCGGCAGCAGCCGGATCACGCTCGGTCACATATCGCGCCAGGAAGGCGCCGTTGAAGCTGTCGCCGGCGCTGGTCGTGTCCACCACCTTGTCCACCTTGAGCGCAGGGACGAATGTCTCGGCATCGCCGAACCGCAAGGTCACACCGTTCGCGCCATCCTTGACGACGATATTCTCGACGCCGAGACCGCGATAGCGCGCGATCGTCGCCGCCACCTCGCTGTCGCCAAAATGGGTCGCCTCGTCGTCGAAGCTCGGCATCAGCAGGTTTGCGGCACGTGCGCCGGCCGAAATGGTTTCCAGCATATGGGCCTTGTCGTTCCACAGGCGAGGCCGGATGTTCGGATCGAACACAACCAGCTTGCCGGCTGCCCTGGCGCGGCGCAATTCGGAAAGCAGCGTCTCGACGGCCGCGGGAGCGAGGATCGCCAGCGTTATGCCTGAAAAGATGATGACATCGACCGCCTCGATCGAACCGCGCAGATGTTCGGCATCGTCTGCAAGCGTTTTTGCGGCCGATGCCGACCGCCAGTAGGAAAAGCTGCGTTCGCCGTCCTTGAGATGGATCATGTAGAGGCCGGGCGAGCGGCCCTCGACGCGACGGATGCGTCCGGTGCCAACCCCGGTCGTCGTCATGAAGGACAGCATTTCATCGGAAACGACGTCGGTGCCGACGGCGGTCAGATAGTCGACCGACCAATCCGACGGCAGGAAAAGCCGGGCATAGTAAGCGGTGTTGAACGTATCGCCGGCATAGGCCTTGCGCAGCAGGTCGCCTTCGGCCTGCATTAGTTCCACCATACATTCGCCGATCGAAAGCAGCCTGCCCGCCATGAATTCCCCCTCAAACCTTCCGTATTGCTCATGCGGGATAGGGCTTGTCGGGTATTCTGGCAAGCACCCGGTGCGATGAAAAGCTGTGAGAGAATAAATCCCGCCGGGAGCAGCGCGGTGCAATAGGGCGGGTTGATGCCGATCCGCGGCGAGGAACGGGATATGGGCGTTTACTCACCTTCCGGCGAAGGCTACATCTGGCGGCATCACCTTGCGAACCGGAGCATGCCGATGGCCCTTTCATCCAAGACCAACCCGGACTGGTGGCGCGGCGCGGTGATCTACCAGGTCTATCCGCGCTCCTTCCAGGACAGCAAAGGCGATGGCGCGGGCGACCTGAAGGGTGTGACGCAGCGGCTCGATTATATTGCCAGCCTTGGTGTCGACGCCATCTGGCTCTCGCCTTTCTTCACCTCGCCCATGGCCGATATGGGCTATGATGTGTCCGATTATTGCGATGTCGATCCGATGTTCGGCACGCTTGCCGATTTCGATGCGATGCTGAAGAAGGCCCATCGGCTGGGCATCAAGGTGATCATCGATCAGGTCATTTCCCATACGTCGGACCAGCATCCCTGGTTCAAGGAAAGCCGTGCAGACCGCACAAATCCGAAATCCGACTGGTATGTCTGGGCCAATCCGAAGCCGGACGGCACGGCGCCGAACAACTGGCTGTCGATCTTCGGCGGGCCGGCATGGGAATGGGACGGCGTGCGCAAGCAATATTACATGCACAATTTCCTTGGCTCCCAGCCCGATCTCAATTTCCACAATCTCGATGTGCAGGAAGCGCTGCTGGAGACCGTGCGCTTCTGGTTGAAACGGGGCGTCGATGGCTTCCGTCTCGATACCGTGAATTTCTATTTCCACGACAATGAGTTGCGTGACAATCCGCCCCAGATCGTCGACGACGAGGCGATCGGCCTCGATGCGCCCGATGTCAATCCGTACGGGATGCAGAACCACCTCTTCGACAAGACGCAGCCGGAGAATATCGGCTTCCTGCAGAGGTTCCGGGCGCTGCTCGATGCGTTCGGCGGGCGTGCATCCGTCGGCGAAGTGGGCGACGGGGCACGCTCGCTGAAGACGGTGGCCGCCTATACCGGCGGCGGCGACAAGCTGCATATGTGCTATACGTTCGATCTGCTCGGCCCGGATTTCACCGCCACCCATATCCGCCGTTGCGTTCAGTCCTTCCAGGACGCGGTGACGGATGGCTGGGTCTGCTGGGCCTTTTCCAACCACGACGTCATGCGTCATGCGAGCCGCTTCAGCCAGACGGAAGTGGAGAGAGAGCAGGTGGCGAAGCTGGCGATCTCGGTGCTTGCGGCGCTCCGCGGGACGATCTGCCTTTATCAGGGTGAGGAACTGGCGCTGCCGGAGGCCGAACTCGAACTGGCCGATCTGCGCGATCCCTACGGCATCCGCTTCTGGCCGGCCTTCAAAGGCCGCGACGGCTGCCGCACGCCGATGGTCTGGGAAAAGGATGCCGTTCATGCCGGCTTTTCATCCGCCAGGCCCTGGCTTCCCGTGCCGGGCGAACATCGTCCGCTGGCCGTCGATCAGCAGGAGGCGGATGACGCCTCTGTTCTTCGCCATTACCGGGAGACACTGGAATTTCGAAAAAGCCATGCGCCGCTCCTGGATGGCGCCATGATCTTTCTTGATACCAACCAGGATATCCTGATGTTCACGCGGGAGAAGGGCGGCGAAAAACTGCTGTTCGTCTTCAACCTCCACCGTGGGCCCCAGGTGGTGCAACTGCCAAGAGGCGTGACGGTTTCCGAGGCCGTGCCGATGCCGGGCTTCTCGCCGCAGGTGGTCAATGGCGAGATCAAACTTGAGGCGATGGATGTGTTTTGCGGGAGAGTGTCGTGACCCCATCTATCGGGGATGTTGATGCGGATATCCTACGGGATTGAAACATCCCATGGGATATCATATCATAGGTAATGCAGCGTGTTGTTCTCGATACAAACATTCTGACGTCTGGACTGAGAAGTCGGGATGGCGCTTCTTTTGTATTGTTGCGGCTGGTTGCAGACCGGATCATTCGCCCGCTCGTCACGACAACATTGTTCCTTGAATATGAAGCTGTGTTGAAGAGGCCGGATCAACTGCAGGCCAGCGGTTTTTCGGCCGCCGAAATCGACATCTTTCTAACGGAATTCTCCGCCTTGTGCGAAGCGGTCGGGGTGCATTTTCTGTGGAGGCCCCAATTGGCCGATCCTCAGGATGAGATGGTGTTGGAGGCGGCTGTTAACGGACGGGCCGACGCGTTGATTACGCATAATATAAGGGATTTTCGCTCCGTGGCGGCCCGCTTCGCCGTGAAAATCCTACGCCCTGGAGCTTTCCTGGAAGGAGTTTTGTCATGAGCAAAGCGACATATCCGTTGAAACTACCGGCCTCTGTCAAGGATGCTGCCGCACGGCTGGCAAAATCCGACGGCGTATCCCTCAATCAATGGATTGCATCGGCCGTTGCCCAAAAAGTGGGAGCGGTTGAAACGGCGGCTGAGTTTCTGAGGACAAGAGCCGCAGGTGCTACCGAAAGTGGTCTTGCGGCCTTTCTGGAAACCGTTGCATCCCGGCCGGTCGATACCGGAGATGAAATTCCGGAGCAGTTGCGCCGTCGCGTGAAGTAAATCGGAGACGCAGTTTTTGTCACCCGATCAGCATGAACCTGTCTACATCCACCAGCCCTTTGTCTGAAATCTTCAGATGCGGAATGACCGGCAGCGGCAGGAAGGCGAGTTGCAGGAAGGGTTCCTGCAGTGTCGCGCCGAGCGAGAAGGCGGCTTTCCGCAGATGATGCAGGGTATCGCGCACGCTTTCATAGGGCTCCAGGCTCATGAGGCCGGCGACCGGCAGCGCGATCTCTCCGATAACCTTTCCGTCCGCGACGACGACGAAGCCGCCCTTGATTTCTCCCAGGCGATTGGCGGCAAGCGCCATGTCGTCCTCGTTGACGCCGACGACGCAGATATTGTGGCTGTCATGGCCGACGGTGGAGGCGATCGCGCCCTTCTTCAAACCGAAACCCTGCACGAAGCCGTTGGCATGGTTGCCGTTGACGCCATGGCGCTCGATGACCGCGACCTTGATGATATCGCGTCCCAGATCGATGCCGGACTGGTTGCCGGATGCCGGCAGCCTGAAACGGCGGTGTTCGGTGATGATCTTGCCGGGAAGCACGCCGATGACCGAGGTTTCGCCCTCGGCATAGGGCACGCCGAAATCGGCGGCGTTGACATGGCCCGCCTTGACGCTGTCGAGCCCGACAGGGGCGACCGGGCGGCGTGTCGCGAACAATTCGTCGGTGACGAGGCGGCCGGCGGCAAAAACCTTTGCAGCCTTGCAGTTTTCCAGGCTGTCGATGACCACAAGATCGGCCCGCCAGCCCGGGGCCACCAGGCCGCGATCCCTAAGCCCGAAGGCGCGCGCGGCCGAGATCGACGCGGCGCGATAGACGGCCAGCGGTTCGGCCCCTTGCGCGATCGCCTCGCGGATCATGTAGTCGAGATGGCCCTCTTCGGCGATATCGAGCGGATTGCGGTCGTCGGTGCACAGCGCCAGGAAAGGCGACAGGCGTTCGGTGATGATCGGCATCAGCGCGTGCAGATCCTTCGAGACCGATCCTTCGCGCACCAGGATGTGCATGCCCTTGCGGATTTTTTCGAGCGCTTCGTCCGCCGTCGTGCATTCGTGGTCGGTGCGTATGCCGGCCGAGAGATAGCCGTTGAGGTCCAGCCCGCGCAGAAGCGGCGCATGTCCGTCTATATGACCATCCTGAAAAGCGTCCAGTTTGGCGAGACAGATCGGGTCCTTGTGGATGACGCCCGGAAAATTCATGAATTCCGCGAGACCGATGACCTTTTCATGATCGCGGAAGGGCAGGAGCGTTTCGATCGGCAGATCGGCGCCAGAGGTTTCCAGATGCGTCGCCGGCACACAGCTCGACAGCTGGACGCGGATGTCCATGATCGTTTCCAGCGCCGAGGCGAGGAAATAACGGATGCCTTCGGTTCCAAGCACATTGGCGATCTCGTGCGGGTCGCAGATCACCGTCGTCACGCCATAGGGTAGGACGCAGCGGTCGAATTCATGCGGCGTGACGAGCGAGGATTCGATGTGCAGATGCGTGTCGATGAAACCGGGCACGACGATCTGCCCCGAAATGTCGATTTCGCGAACGCCTTCATAGGTGCCGCAGGTGCCGACGATCCGGTCTGCGCAGATGGCGATATCAGAGGCAATGAGGTCGCCGGTGACAAGATCGAAGAAACGGCCGCCTTTCAGCACGATGTCGGCCGGCATCCGCCCGGTGCCCTGGTCGATCATGTTTTCGAGTTTTTCGCTCATGTCGTTCCTGCCTTCCGCTGCCGTCTGCCTCGCCGATCCCGGCATGGGTGCCGCCATGCACCGGCGGCACATAGTGGGCAAAGGCCGCGAATTCTGTTCCGGCAGCCTGCATTCCATGGTCTGAAAAGAAATCGGGCGCCGAAGCGCCCGATCAATGGATGTTGCAAGGCTTATTCTACGGCGACGATCTTGCCGTCCTGCCATGTGTAGAGCGAGAAGCTCTGCGAGGTCAGGTCGCCGGTTTCGCCATAGGTCACGTCGCCGATGGCGGTGGTGATCGGCTCGCCGGTCTTCAGCGCGGCTGCGACGGCTGTTGCGTCCTCGGCGCTCTTGGCCTTCTCGATGCCGGCCTTGATCACTTCGACAGCCGCATAGGCGTTGAGGGTGAAGGCTTCAGGCGGGATATTGGCGGCCTGAAGGGCGGCCACGGCGGCCTTGGAGCTCTCGTTCTTCAGGGCGTCGGCCGCATTGGTGAAAATCGTGCCGGCCGCCGCATCGGCGCCGATGCTCCAGTATTCGGTGTTGGAAAGACCATCGCCGCCAATGATCTGGATGGGAGCGTCGATATCCTTGAGCTGGCGCACCAGAAGACCGGCTTCGGGATGGTAGCCGCCGAAATAGAGCACATCGACCTTTTCAGCCTTCAGGCGGGTGGTGAGCGCACTCAAATCCTTGTCGCCGGGGGTCAGGGAATCGTTGAACACTTCGGTAATGCCGCCTGCATTCAGCGTTGCCTTGAACGCATCGGCCAGTCCCTTGCCATAGGCACCCTTGTCGTTGAGGATGCCGATGCGCTTGTCCTTGAATTTTTCGAGCACATAGGCTGCGGCCACTTCCGCCTGCTGGTCGTCGCGACCGCAGGTGCGGAAAATGGTTTCAAGTCCGCGCTTGGTCAGGTCCGGCGTGGTCGCCGTCGGCGTGACCATCAGGATGCCGTTTTCGGCGAGAACGTCGGAGGCCGGCATGGCAACGCCCGACGTGACCGGGCCGACGACGAAACGGATGCCGTCGCCGACGATCTGGTTTGCGGCCGATACGCCCTGCTTGGGCTCGCCTGCGTCATCGGCGAGCTTCAGAACCACCTGCTCGCCCAGGATGCCGCCATTCTTGTTGATCTGGTCGACGGCGACCTGTGCACCGTTCTTGACCTGGTCGCCATAGGCAGCGACCGGACCGGTCAAGGGTGCGATGAGGCCGATCACGATCTCGGCATGCGCCAGCGGCGCGAAAGCCAGCGAGGCAGCGATGGTCGCGCCGGTCAATGTCTTGAAATTCATCTTGTTTCTCCTTCGATGGGTTGGTTCCCCGCGTCCCGGCATAATCACCGTTTTCCGACGGAGCGGCCAAGCCGGTCCGTCATGGAAGTCGAGCCCCTGAGCCTCCGTCTCTTCGGACGAATGGATCCCATATCAATGCTGTAGGAACTGGCGGCGGATTCCGCAAGCTCGTTTTTCGGGCGTCAGATATTGGCGTTCAGCACCTTCCGGATGCCGTCGATCAGTTCGTCGATTTCGGCTTTCGAGATGATCAATGGCGGTGACAGGGCGATGATATCACCGGTGGTGCGGATCAAATAGCCGCTCTCATAGGCCTTCAGGAAGGCGGAGAAGGCGCGCTTGGTCGGCTCCCCGGCAATCGGGGCAAGTTCGATCGCGCCGATCAGGCCGATATTGCGGATATCGATGACATGCGGGCAGTCGCGCAGCGAATGGAGCGCCTCGCCCCAATAGGCGGCGAGTTCGGCGCCACGGGTAAGCAGGCCTTCGTCGCGATAGGTATCGAGGGTGCCAAGCGCCGCGGCGCAGGCGATCGGGTTGCCCGAATAGGTATAACCGTGGAAGAACTCGATCATATGTTCCGGGCCGTCCATGAAGGCATCGTGGATTTCGGCTGTCACGAAGACCGCGCCCATCGGAACGACGCCATTGGTCAGTCCCTTGGCGGTGACGATCATGTCGGGCTTCACGTCGAAATACTGCGCCGCGAACGGGGTGCCGAGGCGGCCATAGCCGGTGATAACCTCGTCGAAGATCAGCAGGATGCCGTGCTTGGTGCAGATGTCGCGCAGCTTCTGCAGATAGCCCTTCGGCGGGATGAGCACGCCGGTGGAGCCGGCGACCGGCTCGACGATGACGGCGGCGATGGTCGAAGCGTCGTGCAGGGTGACGATGCGTTCCAGCTCGGTCGCCAGATCGGCGCCATGCTCCGGCTCGCCCTTGGTAAAGGCGTTCTTTTCCGGCAGATGGGTGTGGGGCATATGATCGACGCCCGACAGAAGCGTGCCGAACATCTTGCGGTTGGAGACGATGCCACCGACGGAGATGCCGCCGAAATTGACGCCGTGGTAGCCGCGCTCGCGGCCGATCAGGCGGGTGCGTGAGCCGTTGCCCTTCGCCCGGTGATAGGCAAGCGCCACTTTCAGCGCCGTCTCGACCGATTCGGAGCCGGAATTGGTGTAGAGCACATGCTCCATATTGTCGGGCGCGATATCGATCAGGCGGTTGGCCAGTTCGAAGGCCTTGGGATGGCCGAGCTGGAAGGCCGGCGCATAATCGAGTTCGCCCGCCTGCTCACGGATCGCCTCGGTGATCTGCGGCCGGCAATGGCCGGCATTGACGCACCAGAGGCCTGCCGTGCCGTCGAGAACCTGGCGCCCGTCATGAGTGGTATAATGCATGTCCTTCGCCTTGACGAACATGCGCGGCTCTTTCTTGTACTGCCGGTTGGCCGTGAACGGCATCCAGAAGGCGCTGAGGTCGTTGGGCGTGGCATTGAGGCGGTTCGACATGATGTTCTCCGTGGCGGTTTGCCCCTGGCGGCCGGACCAGGGTGTGAAGCTGAAATCTTTACCCGATGGTCAAACTATCAGGGCGCCCCGAAGCGTCAAGTGACGGCCGATTCCGGCCAGGCGCATTTTCGCGCGAACCGGTTGTTCCGGGCGAAAGGCCTGTTTTGGACATTCAAAGGAGGAGGGAGCCGAGGTTCGGCGCGGGCCGTATGGTCTTTCGACCGTCGCAGCGGGAGGTCACGTTATCTGTGCGGGCGCTGGGGCAGCAGCCCACGGCCTTCCCGGCAGTGCCGGGACCGGCGGCAGGGGCCGCCATGCGGCCCCGATATGTCAGGCGATCCGGCGCTGGGCGACCTTTTCGCTGGTGTCGACCTCTTCGCCGTAGATTTCCTTCAGTGTCTTCAACACTTTCAGGACGGCAGCGGAAGAGCTGGAATAGTAGATCGTCTGCGCATCCCGGCGGGTTGTGACGAGGTTCTGGGCGCGCAGTTTGGAAAGATGCTGGGACAGGGCGGACTGGCTGAGTCCGACCTTGCCGGCAAGCGCGCCGACGGCCATCTCCTCATTGACGAGCGAACTGAGAATCAACAGGCGCTTGGGGTTGGCCATCGCCGAAAGAAACTCTGCGGCCACTTCCGCCTTGTCGTGTTTTTGAGGTGAAATCGTTTGCATTCGGTACTCCATGCGAAGTTCACATCACGCTTCGTTATGTTTGTGTGTGGGAGGATAATTAGCCGTGATGCATAAAAGGACAACCACCCACTACAAGAATTCGGGGTAGGCGGGGGTGCATTAACCGTAAAGTTTGACCAGCAGGGGGCGCAGTTCGCCCTGGGATTGCAGCGGCAGATCATATTCCAGCCGCTTCGATTGGTCTCCATTCACCAGATCGACGCCAGCCGCATCGAGGCCGCAGATTCGCCAGCCCGTACCCTTCGCCTTGCAATGCACCTGCGCATAGCGGTCGGCTGCATCGGCGTGATCGCTGTTCATATGCTCGATTGCGCGGGCTTCCATGGCGGCGAGTTCGTCGATCGCCGGCGAATGGATGATCAGGTCCGCGCCGTCGATGACATAGGCGCGGCCGAAGCCGCCATTGAGGCTGGCCCTGACGGGCGTGAGCCGGAAAAAGCTGAAATCGGGAAAATCGGCGTAGAGCTGGGCCTTCGGATGGCGGCGTAGGAAGCGCTCGCGGATGCGCGCATGAAGCGGGGTATCACGTTCCACCTGTTTCGCCTCGCACTGGACGGTCAGCCGCGCATGGGCAAGCGGATCACCCTTGCCGACATCGCCTGATAGCAGCGAGCAGCGGCCATCGGCGCAAAGCGCCTGCGTATGGGTGGAGAGCGCCGAGACCAGCACGACCGGCACACCATCGACATCCGTGCCGGTCAACACCCGGCTGACGAAGGGGAAGCCGCTGCCGCCGGGTTCGAGCACCGCGACGGCCGCATGGCGGGCGGACCGTAGAAGCACGCGGGCGAGCTTGCGTGCCTCGTCATCGGTTTCGCGCAGGACGGAGGGTTTTTCGGCCATTGGATATTCCCATCTGGTGAACATGAAACGCCCGGAGGCGGTCCTCCGGGCGGTCTTATAGTGTCAGCGGGATCGGTTTGGTCAACTTTTGTTGCGGTGCCGAGTCAGGCCCTCAACGACGTTCTGTGCATTGATGGTGCCGACGACGGCGCCATTGTCGACGACGCCGATGCTGCCGGGCTGGCGCGCCATGGCATCGAGAATATCGATCAGCGGCGTCGTCGGCTTGGCGGTTGCGGTCACCCCGGCGGAACCGTCGGCGCGGTTGATCCCCTGCTGCATCACATCCCTGGCCGTCAGCATGGTGATCGGGTTCAAGTGCTGGACGAAGTCGGCGACATATTGGTTGGCCGGATTGCGGACGATCTCCTGCGGCGTGCCGCACTGGATGATGCGGCCGCCTTCCATGATGGCGATGCGATTGCCGATGCGGAAGGCTTCGTCGAGATCATGGCTGACGAACAGGATGGTCTTCTTCAGGCGCCGCTGGAATTCCAGCAATTCGTCCTGCAGCCGCGTGCGGATCAGCGGGTCGAGCGCGGAGAAGGGCTCGTCCATCAACAGGATCGGTGCGCCGGTGGCAAAGGCGCGGGCAAGGCCGACGCGCTGCTGCATGCCGCCCGAAAGTTCCTTGACCTGACGCCCCGCCCATTGCGTGAGATTGACCAGTTCCAGCTGTTCGGCGACGCGCGCCTTGCGCTCGGTCTCCGATATGCCGGCCAGTTCCAGCCCGAAGCCGACATTGTCCTCGACCGTGCGCCAGGGAAGCAGGGCGAATTGCTGGAAGACCATCGAGACGGAATGCATGCGGAAGTCGCGCAGAGACCTGGCGCTGGATTTGTACGGATTGAGCGGTCCGTTGCCGGTGTTTACCTGGACTTCGCCGCGCACCACCGGCGCCAGCCCGTTGACGGCCCGCAGCAGCGTCGACTTGCCCGATCCCGACAGCCCCATCAAAACGAGGATCTCGCCCTCCCTAATGGTCAGCGAGGCATCGGCGACGCCGAGCACCAGCCCGGTCGCGGCGCCGATTTCATCGCGGGTCTTGCCCTGGTCGATCATGGCGATGGCCGTTTCCGGCTTGTTGCCGAAGATGATGTCGACATTCTTGAAAATGACGGCATCGGTCATGCGCCTTCTCCTTCATCGGACGAACGGAACAGGCGGTCGAGGATGATCGCGAGAATGACGATGCAGAGCCCGGCTTCGAAGCCCATGGAGATATTGACGGTATTGAGGGCGCGCACGACCGGCACGCCCAGCCCCTTGGCGCCGACCAGCGCGGCGATGACCACCATCGACAGCGACAGCATGATCGTCTGGGTGAGGCCGGCCATGATCTGCGGCATGGCGGAGGGCAGTTCGATCTTGCGCAGCACCTGTGAGGGCGTCGCGCCGAAGGAGACCGCCGCCTCGACGAGCGAGGGCGGAGTGGAGATGATGCCGAGGCGGGTGAGGCGGATCGGGGCTGGAATGGCGAAGATCACCGTGGCGATCAGGCCGGGCACCATGCCGAGGCCGAAGAGGATGAGCGCCGGAATGAGATAGACGAAGGTCGGGATCGTCTGCATCAGGTCGAGAATGGGGCGCAGGACGGCATAAAACCACGGTCGCCGCGCCGCCATGATGCCAAGCGGCACGCCGACCAGCATGCTGACGCCGGTTGCGGCAAGGACGAGGGCCAGCGTTTCGGTCGTTTCCTTCCAGAAGCCCTGGTTGACGATCAGGAGCAGCCCGAGGAAGGTGAAGAGCGCGACGCCGATCGAACGGCGGAAGTACCAGGCGAGACCGGTGATGAGGAGGATCATCGCCAGGGCATAGATCAGCTTGCCGCTCGGGCTGTCGATGAAGGGGCCTTGCAGCACCATGAGCACTGCGTCGATGCCCGCTTGAAGGACCACCTTGAGGAAGTCGAACACACCCTTGCCGTGGGTCGTCAGCCAGTTGACGGCGGCCTTGGCCCAGGGGCCGATCGGAATCTTTGTACTTGTCAGCCAATCCACAAGACGAAACCTGATGTCAGTGTTGATGGAACAGGCGGACGCATGTCCGGCCGCCGCGGATAGGGGATGCGATATGGATCGCGATACGGGCGGAGGGTCCGCCCGTATCGACGTCTGCCATGATCACACGGATCCTAGAGGCCAAGGGCCGCCTTGACGGCAGCGACGGCATCGCCGCCATCCTTGGTCGTCACGCCGGCGAGCCACGGTTCGATCGCCGCCGGATTTGCCTTCAGCCACTCGGTGGCCGAGGTTTCCGGATCCTTGCCGTCATTGATGATCTTGCCCATGATCTCGTTTTCCATTGGAAGCGAGAATTTGAGATTGGTCAGCAGCTTGCCGACATTCGGGCATTCGGTGGTGTAGCCGGCGCGCACATTGGTGAAGATCGTCGCGCCGCCGAGGTTGGGGCCGAAGATATCGTCGCCGCCCGTCAGATAGGTGAGGCTGAAATTGGCGTTCATCGGATGGGGCTCCCAGCCGAGGAAGACGACCGGCGTCTTGTCCTGCTCGGCGCGCGCCACTTCGGCAAGCATGCCCTGTTCGGAGGATTCGACCACTTCGAAACCCTTGAGGCCGAACGTGTCCTTGTCGACCATGTCGATAATCAGCCGGTTGCCGTCATTGCCCGGCTCGATCCCGTAGATCTTGCCGTCGAGATCGTCCTTGTGGGCGGAGATGTCCTTGAAGTCCTTGATGCCGAGTTCGGCACCCTTGGCATTGGTCGCCAGCGTGTATTTGGCGCCCTCGAGATTCGGCCCGAAGGATTCGACCGACTTGTCATCGAGGAAGGGACGCACGTCGTTTTCCTGCGTCGGCATCCAGTTGCCGAGGAAAACGTCGATGTCCTTGTTCTTCAGCGACTGGTAGGTGACCGGAACCGAAAGAACGGTGGTCTCCGTCTGGTAGCCGAGGCCCTTCAGAACCGTGCTGACGGTTGCGGTCGTTGCGGTAATGTCGGTCCAGCCGACGTCGGAGAAGCGGACGGTGCCACAGCTTTCCGGCTCGGCCGCATGGGCTGTTGCGCTCAGGGCGGCCAGCGATACGGCTGCGCCCAGCATGAATTTCAATGTCGGTCTCATCATCGTGATTATTCCCCTGCCTTTTGATTTAGCCAATCACCAAATGTCCGCCAATTCAAGCGCCCTGGTGTTGACCTGAAGTGTATTGAGACATTTGCCGGACACGTCCGCCTAAAACGACGCGAGATGTCGCATTGCTCATGTTCTGGAGCCTGCCGTCGATTTTCTGTGATTTTCGCGCCCGCGCTCTGGTCTTCCTCGCCCCGTCTGTTCATGAACGAACAACAGCATACAGAAGAGGACGCCATGGCAAAACTGTATTTCAGCTACGCCACCATGAACGCCGGAAAATCGACCTTGCTCCTGCAGGCGTCCTACAATTATCGCGAGCGCGGCATGCGCACGGTCATCCTGATTGCCGCCTTCGATGACCGGGCGGGCAAGGGACGCGTCTCCTCGCGCATCGGCCTCAGCGACGACGGCATCGCCTTTACTCATGCCGACGACCTTTATTCATTGATCGAGCGGCTGCACGGCGAAGAGACGATCGCCTGCGTCTTCGTCGACGAGGCGCAGTTTCTCGGCGAGGATCAGGTCTGGCAGCTTGCCCGCGTCGCCGATCGCATCGGCATTCCGGTCATGGCCTATGGCCTGCGCACCGATTTCCAGGGAAAGCTCTTTCCCGGCTCCATGGCCCTCCTGGCGATTGCCGACGAGATGCGGGAGGTGCGCACCATCTGCCATTGCGGCCGCAAGGCGACGATGGTGGCGCGCATGGACGCCAGGGGCAATATCGTCCGCGAGGGCGCGCAGGTCGATGTCGGCGGCAACGAGAAATATGTGGTTTTCTGCCGCCGCCATTGGGAAGACGAGATGAATAACGGCTGATGCATATCGCGGCCGGCTTTGCCGTGCCATGATGATGCCTGGTCTTGTGCTGCTGGAGAATTGCAATGCTTGCGCGTCTTTGCCTGACGGGCCTGTGCCTGTTTTTCACCGCCACGCTGGCGCAGGCCGGCGGCGATGCACAGGCCGGTGCGCAAGTCTTCAGGAAATGCGGCGCATGCCATACCGCAACCGATGCCGCCAACCGGGTCGGGCCGAGCCTGATGGGGGTGATCGGTCGTCCCGTTGCCGTTTATGACGGCTATGACTATTCCGCCGCCATGAAAGCCTTCGGCGCCGATGGCAAGACATGGGACGAAGCCCGGTTGGCCGAATATCTTCGCGCGCCAAAGGCAATGGTGCCGGGCACGAAAATGTCGTTTGCCGGCCTGAAAAAGGTTTCCGACATCGAAAATGTCATCGCCTATCTGAAAACGACGACCAAGCCGTAGGGCTGGGCAGGCGGAAACGGGCGAAGCACGGCGCCGCCGAGAATCGGTGCAACCGTACTTGTGCTTCAAAATGCCTGTCCCATTATATAGGTTGAGGCCGGATATAGGTTGAGGCCGGCCGTGAATAATCAGGCTGCGCGGCGCATTTCGCACCGGAGCGACAGGGGAAACCGATGGCGACACTTCAGAATTTTGAGAGCGAGATCGAGAAAACGCGCGGGATCGTCGAGGAGGTGCGCGGCAAGATGAACCAGTCGGCGGTGGTTCTCGACCAGTTCGCCAAGTCGGACACGAAGCTGGGCGACGCCAATTTCGACATCGAAAACGCCCGTATCCAGGACGTCATCAACCAGCAGAAGGTGATGGAAGGCAATATCGCCGACCTGATCATCGGGCTGGAGGACGCCACCAACGTCTTCGGCTCCGAGTTCGAGAGCATGAAGAGCTATACGGGCTACGAAAAATTCATCGGCATGTTTTCCAAGCAAAAGATGCAGCGCATGCGCACCGACCGCGTCCGCAACATGTCGCTGGCCGGCAACCTGCAGGAATTGCTGTCCAAGTCCGATACCATCGTCGGCATCCTCAAGGACCAGAAGAACGTTCTCGATCAGCGCTACAAGACCTCCGAGGCAAGCCTGTTGCAGGTGATCGAGCGCCGCAAGGGCACGATGGCCAATCTCCAGGAGACCCAGAAGCGCATCGAGGAACTCAACCCGATGCTGATGGACATCGAAAACCGTATCGCCGCCTCCACCGACCAGATGTCGCGCACCCAGCTTGAAGGCGAGCGCTCGGTTCTTGCCACCGAATATAACGAGAAGCAGGCGAAGGAGCAGGAGCTGCTGGCCGAGAGCCAGACGCTGGAGCGCTATACCGCGATGTTCCAGACCTTCGTCGATTCGCTCAACAACCAGATCGCCGCCCAGAATACGCTGATCAACAAGCTGACCATCGATACCGAGCAGCGCATCGTGCTCTACAAGGCGCTCGAGGATTCCCTGAAGACCGCCGCCCAGCAGGATGTCGCCCACAAGATCAATACGCTCGGCAGCCAGGTCGATACGGCGGCGGAGGAAACCATGGCCGGCATCGGCTCGGCGGCGCAGCGCCATATCGGCGATCTCCTTGAAATGCACGAGAAGAACATGCTCTCCACCCAGGACATCCAGCGCCGTAAGAAACTCGCCGACGACGCCTTTGCCCGGCGCTTCCAGTCGGTGATGGACAAGCACAATTCCGCGAATTATGTGAAGCAGTAATGCAGCGTGTGCTCGCCGAAACTTATTTCATAAAGCCCCTCACCCTAACCCTCTCCCCGCAGGCGGGGAGAGGGGACGACGGAAATTGCCGCTTGTCCCTTCTCCCCGTGTACGGGGAGAAGGTGCCCGATAGGGCGGATGAGGGGCCGCCAAATACGCGTACAGTTTTGCCACGAGACAGCCACCCATGAACGCCGCATCCGAAGGCCCCGTCGGCCAGTATTTCGCCTCGATCCGGGCGGCGCTTGGCGGGCTTGAGATCTTTCTGGGCGATCGTAATTCGCCGCTTTATCGCAACAGCGTCGTCGGCGAAGTGGTGGTGCCCTATCTGGCGCGGCTGAAGGCCTCGTTCTCGTGCTGGGAAAATCGCATCGGCTTCATCGAGCAATTCCGCATTTCGCGGGCTGAAAGCGGTTTTCCGGTTTTCCAGAATGTGCTGGAACTGGAAAACGACCGGCAATCGGCGGCAAAGCGCCTGTCGGGCATTCCGCCCGCGGATGCGCTGCGCCAGGAAATGGCCGATTTCATCCTGAGGCAGAAGAGTTTTCCGACCGAACTCCAGTCCCGTATGGCCGAGCGGCTCTATCTGGAGCAGATCGGCAAGGGCGAAATATTTTCGCCCTTCATCATGCCGGAAACGATCCGTGTCGCCGTCAATCCGAAGACCATGCGGCCCTACTACGTCGTCTCATGGGGCGCTTTCGACGGCACGAGCACGCTGCCGATGGTCTATATGACGCTGGTCGAGGATTCCTCGGAAAAGATCGTCTCCCTGCTGGTGACGCCCGATGGCAAGCTTAACCCGGATACCGACATACCCCTGCCGGTCGGCGGTCTGCTCAATCCGGAGCTCGCCAGCCGTTTTGATGATTTCGCACTGAAGAACAGCGCCTATTCGCTGACGCCGGTGACGATCGCCACCAATTTCGACCGGGATTTTCCCGAACTCCACCCCAAGCAGTTGCGCCGCATTGTGCTCGGCCCCTTCTATTCGGCCGGGATTACCGAGAACAATGCGCGGATCAACGACATCCTGTCCAAGGTTCGCAAGACCGAAAACGCCTGGCTTTTGACCTGGACGGTCCAGGAGGTCTTCTCCAAGGCCGAGCGTCCGGCCGAGCGCGGTTTTTGGTCCTCGACGCCGGCGGTGGAGGAATTCCACATCGATACCGACAATCTGGAGGCCACCCGGATGGGCGTCAGTTCCTACGAGAAACATGCGCTGGTGCCGCACGACGCCTATCAGGCGCTCTATGCGACCGGCGAGGCCGCGGCGATCTTCGGCGACTACAACGTGCACGTGATTTCCGGCAACCAGGTCATCAGCGAGGTGTGAGGCATGTCACTGAACACGGGTTTGACGACGCTTCACGAGGACGACATCGCCAAGCACCAGGCGATGGCGCAGGGGCTTGTAACCCGCCTGATCATCCTGGAGGCGGACGATCCCGCAGCCGGCGCGGCGATCGCCGGCACCGGCCGCCGCTTCATTTCCACCGTCTCGACCGGCGGCCAGCGCCGCACCCGCGAGGTCGAGCTTGCAAAGACCATCCAGGCGGCCCGGCCGGGGGATCCATTGCTTTCGCCGGCCCAGCACGGCGTGCTCTACCGCTCGCGGCGCGGCCTGCAGGTAGCGCTTGCCGTCGCCGAGGTCTTTGCCCGCCAGACTGATCTGGAAAGCCTGCAATCGCGCAATGCGGCGTCACCGCTTTCAGGCGAGGACGCGACGCGGTTCAAGGCGCTGCTTTCGGCATCGGCCTATATCGCAGCCTTCACCTTCGCCGCCTATCTGGGGGCAACGCTTGCCGGCGAAGGCGAGCCGGTGGAAGACGGGACGGAACCGGATTTCCTGTTCGACACGCCGCAGGATGCACTGAAGAGCATGGTTTCGGCGCTGGACAGAACGATCGCCGGCGCGCCCGACGATGCGGCCTTGACCAGCCGGACCCGCGCCTTCGCCCGGCTTGCCATCGAAGGGTTGATCACCCGCAAGGCCCGGTTCACCGGGCTTGCCAGCTTCGAGAATGTCCATATCCGGCTGGACCAGGACGATTTCACGCTCAACGGTTTCGATGTCGCGCCCGGGCAGAAGCGCAAGCCTCTGGTCATGACCTTCAAGAAGCCGGAAGAAATCATCGGCAATCACATCGCCAAATATCAGGCGCTGAAACTTGCCAAGATGCTGATGGCCTATGATTTCGACCGGCAGATGAACCCCTTCGTCGAGCTTGGCGGCTTCCTGTTCACCTTCATCGGCGATGGCATGCCGGGCACCGGCAAGACCATCCTCATCCAGATGCTCGCCGGCCTCGTCAACGATTACTGCCAGGTTGCCGGCTATGCCTTCCACTACGAGAATTTCGGCGTCGACCAGATTTCCTCCTATCAGGGCAAATCCGGGCAGAACTGCAAGGAATTCGTCAACAATGTCATCAATCCGCGCGCCATCGGCTTCGGCACGATCGACGATGTCGATCAGGTCGCCGCCAAGCGCTCCGATGACCGGGCGTCCGCCGGCCAGCACGAGGTGACGGCGGTGCTGATGGAGAGCTTTGCCGGTGCTTCGACGGTGATCCGCGGCAATTGCACCTTCGGCATGTTTTCCAACTATCCGGAAAATGTCGATGATGCCCTGCGCCAGCGTGCCGGCGCCCGCTGGCTGGTCGACGGACCGCAATCGGAAGGCGATTATATCGACATCTTTGCCATGCTGGTCGGCAGGAACCACCAGATTCCGCTCGGCGAACACGCCCTGTTTGCCGGCCAGGAGATCAAGAAGGCTGTCTCGCAGTCCTACGAAGCCCATTCCCGCCCGAAGGAGGAGGGGTTGTTGGCCGTCTGGGAGCGGTACGAAAAAAACGAGGGCAGGATCGAAACGCTCGCGGATGTCGGCGCCTATCTGCACGAGATCAAGCAGGCCGAGCCGCGCTTCACCGGCCGCGCCATCAAGAACATCACCGATGCGATCAAGATGCGGGCGATGGACGTGGACCTGCCGGATGACTGGTTCGCCACGCCGGAGGCCTTCATGCACAGGACCTATGACGAGAAGAAAGCCATGATCGAGGAGCTGCGCGGGCCGATCACGCTCGACATGGTCCTGCAGGAGATCAACCGCTATGCCGACAGCGAATTCCGCTACACCGACAAATCCGACGATGCCGCGGTGACAGATATCATTCGCCGGGAACGTCAGCGGGAAAAGGCGGTTCGCGAGATCGAGGCGATGAAAGGCGAGGGGCGCTGGTAGGGGTAGAATTAGCTATTAGCGAATTTTGTTGCCTGTCCCGGTAGCGAGGCTTATATCCATGAAGCAAGTTTTCTTCCACACTCCCGCTTTGCGGACGCTCGCACGGATACCGAGAAATGAGGCCGAGAAGATAAGGCGGAAAATTTATCAATATGCTGATGATCCCTCAGCGCTGAAGACAAATGTAAAGAAGCTACAGGGACGCGAGGGTTTCAGGTTGCGCGTGGGAAACTGGCGAGTGATCTTCGATGAAAATGGCGAGGTTCTTGACGTGCTCGAAGTCGATAGCCGTGGAAGCATTTATTGAAGGAAGCGGGTGATGAATAAGGTGACCAAGTTTACCACGCCTGGCGGGGAAGAAATGGTTATGCTTGGACGCGCCGAATACGATGCGCTTGTCGAAATGGCAGAAATGCTTGAGGACGTTGCTGCATACGACGAGGCCAAGCGGCGCATTGCCGAGGGTGATGATCTCCGTGTTCCTTTAGAATTCGTCGATCGGCTGATCGACGGCGAAAATCCGGTCCGTGTCTGGCGCGATTTTCGCGGTATGGCGAGCAAGGACCTCGCAAAGGCGGTCGGCATAAGTGCGGCCTATCTCTCCGAGATCGAGACCGGCAAGAAAGACGGCAGTCTTTCGGTTTTCAGGAACATTGCCAAGGCGCTCCGCGTCGATATCGACGATCTCTTCTGGGGCGAAGACCGTAAATCGCCTGTAGACGAATGATCTGCATAGCATGAAACGTCTCCTGGAAGCCGAACTCATCTATGGTCGCCTGCTCGAGATTTCCGAGCAGCATCTGATTGCCCGCTACAACAAGGCGCTCGAGGGGTTTGGCCTGCATCCGACGGCGCTGTCGTCGTTTCGGATCGACATGACCGGGTTTTCGCCGGAGATCGCCGACGAACTGGGCGACCGCGATTATCTCGATCCGAACCGGGTCAACCGTCGCTTCATCCTGCTCACGCCGGCGCAGGAGGAATTGCCGGTGGTCCATACGAGTTTTTCCAATACCGCCGCACTGATGCACGAATTCTTCTTCGCCAATGCGCGCGCCATCAATGCCGTGACGATCAGGGACGCGCTCTATGGCGAGATCGAGGATACCGTTTCCACCGTCGACGATATCGATGATCTGCTGTCGATCAACGAAGTCCGCTTCCGCGTGCTCTCGGCCGAGGACATGCTGGGCAAGGCGGCCGAGCTGCGCACTCTGACGGACCGGCTGAAGACCGAGCCCTCGGCCTGGGCCGATGACGGGCTCCTGAACCGGATGGTCGAGCTTGCCAAGGTGACCGGCGATATCCGCGAGAATGCGCTGGTGCCCGACCAGCTCGTCTTTCGCCATGATGCCTTCTGGGCCAATCATTTCGGCGGCGTCTATGTCTTTCTGGACGAAAAGACCACCACCGTCATCTGCGATCCTTCCGTACCCGGATTTCGCCGCTCCCGGCCCTGGCAGGTAAGTTATATCAGCCTGTCGGACCATCAGCGCATCTATGAATTCCTGGCCTCGACGAAGCGGCTGCAATTGCCGCAGGCCTCCTGGGTGCAGGATTCCGGCCTCTATCAGCATCGGGCCGACATGATCCTGCGCGGGCTGGTCAACCAAGCCGATCCAACGGCCGATCTCGGTTCCATCGACCAGATCTGGCTACAGACCTGGATGCACCGCAATTCCGCGCTGGTCGCCTCGGACGGCGCCTATCCCTTTCTGCAGGGGATGATCCGCTCGGTGCTGTCCTCCGGCACGATTAGGATGCAGGAGGTTCCGCCGGAAAACCGCTTCCTTCTGGTGCGGGCGGCACCGGAGCATCCCGATCAATGGTTGACCAACCGGTTGATTTCACAGCTCGTGCCCAGCGATTTCGTCTCCCGTTTCGTCTTCGACAAGGAGGGATTTTATGGGGCTTATGAACATTATAGCGAAAAGTTCAGGGAATATGTTGTGGCGACGCTGACCGGCACATATCTCAGGAACAAGGTGGCGTTTCGCAAACGCCTTTACGGGCTCAGGGAGGAAACCAGCAATGCTTGATCCGATCGTCGCGTTCTTTCAACGCCTGTTCTCCGCGATCGGCCGCGGCATCGGCATTGTCATTGCCTGGTTGCTCTTCCCTTTCATCACCGTCGCCAACTGGTATCGGGGGCGCAGCTGGATCATCAAGGGGCCGATCGGCATTGGCCTTTTGCTGCTGATCGCTCTCTACGGTTATTTCATTTGGCAGACGCAGGCCTGGACCGGTTTCGACCCGGATTATGTCAACAGATACAATCTGGCGGAGCGCAAGAACGATGCCGGCCAGCCGATCAAGGTCGCTGCCGGCGAGACCGCGCCCGCCGATCGCTGCGAGCGTTCGGCGATCGTCGATGTGACGGCCGACCTGATCGACTACAATGTCAACGAGAATGCCTGGATTTCCTCCATGCTGCTCTACAAGGCCGGTCTTTTCGGCATGGACTGGGATCATACGCCCTGGTTCGACAATAAGGCTGCCTTCCAGCGCGGCGTCAACGAGGCGGTGCGCCGTACGACCGTCGAGCTGGTGGATTCGCTGGTGCGCATGCGCGGCACGTCAGGCATCAATCCGCGGCTTCAGAGCGTGCGCAGCAAGATGCAATATGAGGAAACAAACTGGTATTTCGGCCTGTCGCCGTTCGGTCCCTTGACGCCGACGCCCTCGCAATACCGCGCGGCCATCGCCGATCTTCGTGCCTTCAACGACGAACTGGCGAGCTGTGCGGTCACATTCGACGCGCGCGCCGATAATTTCCTCGAATTCATGGATCGGGTGTCCAGCTCGATCGGCAGTACCTCGGCCATGCTGCGGGAACGGTCTGAGAACTACAACGGCGGCTGGTTCGATACGCGCGCCGACGACCGGTTCTGGTTCGCCTATGGCCAGCTCTACGGCTATTACGGCATATTGTCGGCCACCGGAGCGGATTTCGATGGGGTCATCAACCAGCGCGGCCTCGGCCCGATCTGGGCGGAAAGCATCAAGCAGTTGCGCGCCTCGCTGAAAATCCAGCCGCTGATCATTTCCAACGGCCAGGAGGATGGCTGGATCATGCCGACCCATCTCGCCACGCTCGGCTTCTATGTCCTGCGTGTGCGCTCCAACCTTGTCGAAATGCGCGACATTCTCGCGCGATAGGCGGAAATCGATTGTTTTTGAGACGGAAGGACGCTGTTCTTCCGTCTCTTTCGTCGGATTTGCCGCCGCAAAGCGAATTTTCGTATCGCTGACGCGCTTTCACGCAACAATTCGATGGAAAGCCCTTTCAGTTCACGCTCATATGCTCGCCAGACCGGAACCGGTGGAAGGGGAGAGACGCCATATGGCCGATGTGAAATCCGATATCGAAATAGCCCGTGCCGCGACGAAGAAGCCGATCCTCGACATCGGCGCGAAACTGGGGATTCCGGCGGAAGACCTGCTTCCCTACGGCCATGACAAGGCAAAGATCAGCGCCGATTTCATCGCCCGGCAGAAGGACAAGCCGAATGGCAAGCTGATCCTGGTCACCGCGATCAACCCGACGCCGGCCGGCGAGGGCAAGACGACGACCACGGTCGGGCTCGGCGATGGATTGAACCGGATCGGCAAACGGGCCGTCATCTGCATCCGGGAGGCCTCGCTCGGCCCCTGTTTCGGCGTCAAGGGCGGCGCGGCCGGCGGCGGTTATGCGCAGGTGGTGCCGATGGAGGATATCAATCTCCACTTCACCGGCGATTTCCATGCCATTACCTCCGCCCATAATCTCCTGTCGGCGCTGATCGACAACCATATCTATTGGGGCAACGAGCAGAATATTGACATCCGCCGCATCGCCTGGCGCCGGGTCATGGACATGAACGATCGCGGATTGCGCCAGATTGTCGGCTCGCTCGGCGGCGTTGCCAATGGGTTTCCGCGCGAGACCGGTTTCGATATCACCGTGGCATCGGAGGTGATGGCCATTCTGTGCCTGTCGAGCGACCTCAAGGATCTGGAAAGGCGGCTTGGCGATATCATCATCGCCTATCGGCGCGACCGCACGCCGGTCTTTGCCCGCGACATCAAGGCGGATGGTGCGATGACCGTGCTTCTCAAGGATGCGATGCAGCCGAACCTCGTCCAGACGCTGGAAAGCAACCCGGCCTTCGTCCATGGCGGGCCGTTCGCCAATATCGCCCATGGCTGCAATTCCGTCGTGGCAACGACGACGGCGCTCAAGCTGGCGGACTATGTGGTGACGGAGGCGGGCTTCGGCGCCGATCTCGGGGCGGAGAAATTCTTCGACATCAAATGCCGCAAGGCGGGGCTGAAGCCGGATGCGGCCGTCATTGTCGCCACCGCCCGGGCGATGAAGATGAACGGCGGAGTGAAGAAGGAAGATCTCGGCGCGGAGAATGTCGAGGCGGTGCGCAAGGGCTGCGCCAATCTCGGCCGCCATGTCCAGAACGTCAAGAAATTCGGCGTGCCGGTGGTCGTGGCGATCAATCATTTCACCCTCGATACCGAGGCGGAGATCCAGGCGATCAAGGATTTCGTCGCGACGCTCGGCGCGGAGGCGATCCTGTGCAAGCATTGGGAGAAGGGGTCCGCCGGCATCGAGGACCTAGCCCGCAAGGTGGTTGCATTGGCGGAAGGCGGCAAGTCGCAGTTCTCGCCGCTCTATCCCGACGACATGCCGCTGTTTCAGAAAATCGAAACCATCGCCAAGGACATCTATCATGCCGGCGAGGTGATCGCCGACAAGAGCGTGCGCGAGCAGTTGCGGACCTGGGAAGATCAGGGCTACGGCCATCTGCCGATCTGCATGGCCAAGACCCAATATTCGTTCTCGACAGATCCGAACCTGCGCGGCGCGCCGAGCGGCCATACGGTCCCCGTCCGCGAAGTCCGGCTATCGGCCGGTGCCGGCTTCATCGTCGTCATCACCGGCGAAATCATGACCATGCCGGGCCTGCCGAAAATCCCCTCGTCGGAGAGGATATTCCTTAATGATCAGGGCTTCATCGAGGGGCTGTTCTAAAAGCAAGCCGGTCAACACCGCAAAAACTTGCGGTGTTGACCGGCTTATTTGCGCGGTCGGCTGGCGGAGTTCCTACCTGCTTAAAGGTCGAAATAATCGGCCTTGCCGATTGCCACGCCTTGGTTGCGCAGGATGTCATAGGCCGTGGTGACATGGAAGAAGAAGTTCGGTAGCGCGAATTTCAGCAGATAGTCGTCTCCTGTAAAGTTGAACTTCACCTTGCCGAAAGCGATATTTACATCCCGGCTGTCGCTGTTCTCCAAATCGGACGGCTTGACCGTCTCGAGGAAGGCAATGGTTTTGGCGACGCGCTCGCGAAGCTCGGTAAACGTCGTCTCCTCATCGGGGAAGCTTGGCGCTGCGACATCGCTCAGACGCCCGATGGCATTCTTCGAGGTATCGCTGACACGCTGGATCTGGCCCGATAAAGGCAGCATATCCGGGGCGAGCCGGGCATTGAACAGGTCGTGCAGCGGAATATTCTTTTCAGCCGCGTGCGCTTCCGCCTTGTCAAGAAGTCCGGCAAGGACGTTGAGCCCACGGATGAAGACGGGAACCGAGAGCTTGTACATGGAAACGGACATGAAAATTCCTTTGTAATCGCGGGGCCGCAACAAGGTTCAAAACGGCGCGGTCATCAGCAGATGGGGTGTGAACTGGCCTCAAGCAAGACTGCGTTGCGGGCCAAACTAAAGTCACCTGCAGTAGCGATAGCCGTTCTTGCGCTCCAGGACGTCGAAATGCAGATGGTTCTCGTGGGCTTCGTCGCTCCCGGGGTCGAGGACGGTTTCGAAATAGAGGCAGCCTGTCGCCGTCACGGCGCGCTGGAAGGCGCCGGCAAGCGTCGAATCCTCGTCGCGCGGCTGGATTTCGATCGATGTGCCGCTCTTGAAGGTGAAGGAAGCGATGTCCACGGCATTGCCGCGCGCATGCTCGGAGATTTTTCCGGTCGTCGCATTGTTGCGTAATCGGCAGACATAGCTCGATGCCTGGTTGACCGAGGTCAGCGGTCCCTCGCTTTCAAGTGCGGCTTTCGCGGCGGGCAAGACGGCCTCCTTCGTCCAGCGCGCCAGTTCGAGCGCCGTCTCGCAGCGCATCTTGCCTTCCGGCTTCAGGGTGATGCCGGGAAGGACCGATTGCAGCGACAACGGCCGGTCGATGCCGCAGCCCTTGCCGTCGTCGATCCGTTTCTCTTCCCGGAAACTGGCGCCGATCTCCTTTAAAGCCGCAAGGCAGGCGGCATGCTCCTTGTCGTTCTCGGGTTCGATGGTGAGCTTGGGCTCAGTCTTTTGCTTTGCCTCCGGCTTCGGCTCCTGCGGCGTTGGCTTCTCCACCGGGGAAGGCGCCTTGTCGGCATTATCGGCTTTCGGTGGAGATGGCACCGTCTCCGTTTTCACAGGCTTCTTTTCCGGGAGAGGGCCTTTTTCGGGAAGGCCGGCGCTGGTGAGGACAAGGATCGGCAGCAGGAGGAAGATCAGTCGAAAAGCCATGAAGAACTCCGCTTCTGCCGGGGCGGCAGGGTGAAGGGACAACGCATGAGGGCGGTGCGTGGTTGCATCGCAGGCGGTGAACGATGCGGCACGGATGCGTCGGTTCCAACTGAATGCCCGTCAGCGGCGGCAAAACCGGGGCAAATGTGGTTTTTATATGTTGACAATTATAGTCATGTTTAATAGCAAGCTGAGCAGGCCGCAATTTTCTGCGGCCGATACCTAGCCAGCAATGGAGCCCATGGGCTCGCCAGCCAGCCCGGTGCAATTTCTCAAAGGACTGGCCCCATGATTACCCGGCATCATCGCTCGGCTCTTTTGGCGTGCGCGACGTTTTGTTTCGCTGCCTTCCCGCTTCAATCCACCCATGCCCAGCAGGCGGACGACGTGCCGCCGGCGGAAACGCAGAACGGTGCCACCGTCCTGAAAAAGCTTTCCGTCAGGGCGCCCGTGACCGGCGTTGCCGCCACGCCGCTGGCCAGCGAGACCACGGCCGAGCAAATCCGGGACAACCAGATTTCCAGCTTCGAGGATCTGGGCCGAAGCCTGCAGCCGGGCGTCGGGTTTAACCGCGCCAATGGCAGCGTCAATGTTCGCGGGCTGGACGGTCCGCGCGTCCAGACCACCATCGACGGCATCGTCATTCCCTTTCTCGATGATGGTGCCCGCGATGCGAATGGCGGTATCGACAGCTTCGATTTCGACGCGCTGTCCGCCGCCGATATCGTTCGCGGTGCGGATTCGAGCCGGGCCGGCGATGGCGCGCTTGGCGGTGCCGTCGTGCTGCGTACGCTGGAGCCGGAAGACCTGATCGGCGAGGGAAAGACCTGGGGCGGCATCTTCAAGTTCACCTATGACAGCGAAGACAGGAGCTGGGGCACATCGGCCGCGGCTGCAGCCCGCTTCGACAATACCGCCATCCTGTTCCAGGGCGGCTACAAGAAGGGCCATGAGCGCGACAGCAGCGGCGATGCCGATCTCTACGGTTCGGGCCGCACCGAGCCAAACCCTGCCGATTTCGACCAGAAGAACGTGCTGGTCAAGGTCAAGCAATATACCGATACCGGCCACATTTTTACCCTGACCGGCGAGCGCTTCGACCGCGACAAGGATATCGATCTCAGGCATCTGCAATTCAACAATTTCGCGCCGAACGGCCTAGATGGCATAGAGACCGTGAAACGTGACCGCATTTCCTTGAACTACGAGTTCGAGGCGACCGACGAAGGCGCCTTGATCGACGCCGCCAATGCGGTTTTCTACTGGCAGGACCTGGTGCGCGAAAGCGGCAGCAGCGGTTATCGGGTCAAAAGCCCCATCGGCGACTATTCGCGGTTGAGCGAAGTCGAGAATCGCTCCTTCGGCGGCGCCGGCTATGCCGAGAAGGGCTTCGATACCGGACGCCTGCATCACACCGTCCGTCTTGGCGGCGATTTCTCCATCGGCACGACCAGCCAGTATTCTTCCGGACGAGACAATTGCCCGGCCGGGCCGCTCCCGCCCTTCGATCCCTGCAACTTCCTTCATACCAATCAGGCGGATATGCCTGATGTCGATACCAAGAAGTTCGGCATCTATCTCGAAGACGAGATCGCCTTCGGTGACAGCGCTTTCTCGCTGACGCCGGGCCTGCGCTACGACTGGTACGACCAGTCGCCGCAGGAGACCCCCGCCTATACCAGCAATCCGAACTATGACGGCATGCCGCCGGGCCAGAATGGCGAGGCCTTCTCGCCCAAGCTGCTCGCCAAATACCAGGCGGCGCCGGACGTGGAACTGTTTGCACAATGGGCGATGGCTTTCCGTTCTCCGACGGCCACCGAGCTCTATCTCGATTACGGCGCGCCCGGCACCTATCTCAGGATCGGCAATCCCAATCTGAGGCCGGAAACCAGCAATGGTTTCGAAATCGGCGCCAATCTCGGCGACGAGGATTTCGGCGGTCGGATTACCGGCTTCTACAATCGCTATCGTGATTTCATCGACACGGAAGCCGTCCCAGGCTTCGATCCGACCTATCCCTTCGGCATCACGCGCAGCATCAACCGCGACCGGGTGCGCATCTACGGCGTCGAGCTTTCCGCTTACAAACGCTTCGACAATGGCTTCCACATCAACGGCTCGCTGACCTATGCCGATGGTGAGGATCTGACCACCAATGTGAAGCTCGGCTCGGTGGCGCCCCTGAAAGGCGTGATCGGCGCGGGATATGCAACCGATACCTGGGGCGCCGACGTCACCTTCATCGCGGCCAAGTCGGTCTCGCAGAACAGCGACGCGACGCTCAAGGCGCCCGGATATGGCATCGTCGATCTCACCGGCTGGTGGAAGCCGGAACAGGTCGAGGGCCTTGCCGTGCGGGCAGGGGTCTACAACCTGTTCGACAAGGAATATTACGACGCCGTCAATGTTCGCGACGCCGTGCTTTCCAGCGCCGGACAATCCTATTTCTCCGAGCCGGGGCGCACCTTCAAGCTGTCGCTGACGC
The DNA here is from genome assembly GCF_001426565.1 of Rhizobium sp. Root482. Taxonomy (GTDB): domain Bacteria; phylum Pseudomonadota; class Alphaproteobacteria; order Rhizobiales; family Rhizobiaceae; genus Pararhizobium. The sequence goes on from NZ_LMFA01000020.1 coordinate 288,233, forward strand.
AAAGGTTCTAAGCCGTGCCGATTTCTCGCCCGTGGCGCTTGCGCAATCTCGCGTCACGGGCTAACAATTCCGCGATGACACAGGCACGCAACATTTCGATCTGGTGGTGGGCTCGCTAAGGCGGCCTTGACCAGTCATGCGTGATTGAGACCAAAAGCCGCCCGGATTTCGAGGCGGCTTTTTGTATTCCGCCACGGATATGACGGGCTTCAACGGAGCGAAACATGGCGACGACAATTCTTGCAGACGGCGCGGAAGCCTATGTCACCAAGGGCGGTATTTCCGTTGCCCGTAAGCGGCGCGAAGCGCCCTATGGCGATGCGATTTCCAGCTATGTCGACAGGCTCGACGAGCGCCGCGGCGCGGTATTTTCCTCCAATTACGAATATCCGGGCCGCTATACGCGCTGGGATACGGCGATCATCGATCCGCCGCTCGCGATTTCCTCCTTCGGCCGTTCCCTCTGGATCGAGGCCTATAACGAGCGTGGCGAGGCCTTGCTGGCTATGGTTTCGGCGCATCTGGCCGGTGTTGTCGATATTACGCTCGGCACTTCCAGCGCCCGCCGCCTGGACTTGACGATCAACAATCCGGACCGGGTGTTCACCGAGGAGGAGCGCTCGAAGATCCCGACGGTCTTCACCGTGCTGCGCGCCGTCACCAGCCTGTTCTTTTCATCCGAGGATGCCAATCTCGGGCTTTACGGCGCCTTCGGCTATGATCTCGCCTTCCAGTTCGATGCGATCGACCTGAAGCTCAAGCGCCCCGACGACCAGCGCGACATGGTGCTCTTCCTGCCCGATGAGATCCTGGTGGTCGACCACTATGCCGCCAAGGCCTGGATCGACCGCTACGACTTCGCCAAGGGCGATCTCACGACCCGTGACAAGGCCGGCGATATCGCGCCGGAGCCGTTCCGCACGGTCGACAGCATTCCGCCGCATGGCGATCACCGGCCGGGCGAATATGCCGAGCTTGTTACGAAGGCCAAGGAGAGTTTCCGGCGCGGCGACCTGTTCGAGGTGGTGCCGGGGCAGAAATTCTTCGAGCGCTGCGAAAGCAAGCCGTCGGAAATCTCCAACCGGCTGAAGGCGATCAATCCCTCGCCCTATTCCTTTTTCATCAATCTGGGCAATCAGGAATATCTGGTCGGCGCCTCGCCGGAAATGTTCGTGCGCGTCTCCGGCCGGCGCATCGAGACCTGCCCGATCTCCGGCACGATCAAGCGCGGCGACGATCCGATCGCCGATTCCGAACAGATTCTCAAGCTGCTGAATTCCAAGAAGGACGAGTCGGAGCTGACCATGTGCTCCGACGTCGATCGCAACGACAAGAGCCGCGTCTGCGTGCCCGGATCGGTGAAGGTCATCGGCCGCCGTCAGATCGAGATGTATTCGCGGCTGATCCACACCGTCGATCACATTGAGGGCCGGCTGCGCGACGACATGGATGCTTTCGACGGGTTCCTGTCCCATGCCTGGGCGGTCACCGTCACCGGCGCGCCGAAACTCTGGGCCATGCGTTTCATCGAAAGCCATGAAAAAAGTCCGCGGGCCTGGTATGGTGGGGCGATCGGCATGGTCGGCTTCAATGGCGACATGAACACCGGCCTGACGCTGCGTACCATCCGCATCAAGGACGGCATCGCCGAGGTGCGGGCCGGCGCCACACTGCTCAACGACAGCAACCCGGAAGAAGAAGAAGCCGAAACCGAACTGAAGGCCTCCGCCATGATCTCAGCGATCCGCGACGCAAAATCCGCAAACAGCCGTGGAACCGGCCGCGACGTCGCCTCCGTCGGCATGGGCGTCAACATCCTGCTCGTCGATCACGAGGACAGTTTCGTCCACACGCTGGCCAATTATTTCCGCCAGACGGGTGCTGCCGTGACCACGGTGCGCTCGCCTGTCGCCGAGGAGATCTTCGACCGGGTAAAGCCCGACCTCGTCGTCCTGTCGCCCGGTCCGGGCATGCCGAAGGATTTCGATTGCAAGGCGACGATTACCAAGGCGCGCGCCCGCAACCTGCCGATCTTCGGTGTCTGCCTGGGCCTGCAGGCACTTGCCGAAGCCTATGGTGGGGACCTGCGCCAGCTGGCCGTGCCCATGCATGGCAAGCCCTCGCGCATTCGAGTGCTCGAGCCCGGCATCGTCTTTTCCGGTCTCGGCAAGGAGGTGACCGTCGGGCGCTACCATTCGATCTTCGCCGATCCATCGACCCTGCCACGCGATTTTACCATCACCGCCGAAAGCGACGACGGCACGATCATGGGCATCGAGCACACGAAAGAACCGATCGCGGCTGTGCAATTCCATCCGGAATCGATTATGACGCTCGGCGGCGATGCCGGCATGCGAATGATCGAGAATGTGGTGGCGCATCTTGCGCGGCGGGTAAAGACCAGGGCCGCCTGAACGATCGGGACGCGCGCACTCACCGCCGTGCCCGAAAGGTGCGGCGGTTTTTTTTATTGGAATGGAGGCCAGCGATGGCAACTGAAAAAATCCGCCGCGCCAGGGCGCAGCGGCTGGCCTTCTGGGGCATCCCGCTGTCGATTGTGGTGCTGGGGCTGAAACTGCTCGCCTGGCGGGTCACGGGGTCGGTGGCACTGCTGTCCGACGGCCTGGAATCGATCGTCAACGTCATCGCCGCCATCGTCGCCTTCGTCGTCATTGGTTATGCGGCCAAGCCGGCCGATGCCGATCATCCCTTCGGGCATCACAAGGCGGAATATATCTCGGCCGTCATCGAGGGCGTGCTGATCGTCGTGGCTGCGTTGCTCATCCTGCGCGAGGCCGTTCCCGCCGTTCTGTCGCCGCGTTTGCCGAATGCGCCGGTGCTGGGGCTCGCCATCAATTTTCTGGCAGGCGTGATCAATGCGGTCTGGGCCTATGTGCTGATCCGGGCCGGAAAAGCCTGCCGCTCCCCGGCGCTGACGGCGGACGGGCATCATATCCTTTCCGACGTGGTGACCTCCATCGGCGTTCTGGTCGGCCTCGGACTGGCGTTCACCACCGGCTATGCGGTGCTCGATCCGCTGCTGGCGCTCCTCGTTGCCTGCAATATTCTCTATCAGGGCGGCAAGGTGATCATGCGTTCGGTCGATGGCCTGATGGACCGGGCTGTCTCGTCCGACGAGGAGGCCGCCATCAAGGAGGCGATCGCCGCCCACGCGGCCGGCTCGCTCGGCGTCCATGATCTGAAGACGCGTCAGGCAGGGCCGGCGATCTTTGTCGATTTTCACATGGTCGTTCCGGCGAGCATGGCGGTCGGCGAGGCGCACGACATTTGCGACCGGCTGGAAGATTCCATCCGCGAGGTCAATCCAGGTGCAAGAATAACCATCCATGTCGAGCCGGAAGGCGAGAAGGCGCATGGCATAAGGGTCAAGGTGATCGAAGGAATGAAGAGATGACGCAAACCGATGTTTCGGGGCTTTCCCAGCTTGGCCGGGCGGTGGCGACGCCTCGAAATCCGCAGGAGGCCGTGCTCGAGCGCGTGCCGACCAGCCATGCCGGGACCGATTTCGTCGTGCGCTTCACCGCGCCCGAATTCACCTCGCTCTGCCCGATGACCGGCCAGCCGGATTTCGCCCATATCGTCATCGACTATGTGCCGGACGGCTGGCTGGTCGAATCGAAATCGCTGAAACTCTATCTGCATTCCTTCCGCGACCACGGCGCCTTCCATGAGGATTGCACGATCGATATCGCCCGGCGCCTTGTCGATCTGCTTGCGCCCAAATGGCTGCGGATCGGTGCCTACTGGTATCCGCGCGGCGGTATTCCGATCGATGTCTTCTGGCAGACGGGAAAACCGCCCGAGGATCTGTGGCTGCCGGACCAGGGCGTCGCGCCCTATCGCGGCCGCGGCTGAGATTGCCGCCGATCTTTACCATGCCGCAAGACCGTCTGTGTTTGGCCTTTCGCCGGCATCCGCTTTTGTTGCATTGTTTTCACAGTCGAGTCGCCTTATCTGACAGCGGCAGGACATTTGATTTATTTTGCGGGAGACTTCGCATGAACGAAGAAGACGACGACAAGACAAAGGAACTGCCGCTCGGCAAGGAAACGGAGGCGAACCTTTTCAAGTCGCGTTCGATCTTCATCTATGGCCCGATCACGCAGGAACTGGCGCAGAAGGTCAACACGCAACTCGTGGCGCTGTCAGCAGCCAGCGACGAAGACATCCGCGTCTACGTGAACTCGCCCGGCGGTCACGTCGAATCCGGCGATTCCGTCCATGACATGATCAAGTTCATCAAGCCGAAGGTCTGGATGATCGGTACCGGTTGGGTCGCCTCCGCCGGCGCGCTGATCTATGTATCGGCTCCGAAGGAACGGCGTATCTGCCTGCCGAACACCCGCTTCCTGCTTCATCAACCGTCGGGCGGCACCCGCGGCATGGCTTCGGACATCGAGATCCAGGCACGCGAAATCATCAAGATGAACGAGCGCCTGAACAGGATCTTCGCCGAAGCCACCGGTCAGTCCTACGAGAAGATCGCCAAGGATACGGACCGCGACTACTGGCTCTCTGCCGAGGAAGCCAAGAGCTACGGCCTGGTTTCGCGGATCGTGACGTCGCAGGCTGATATCTGATTTGTTCACCGGTGCATTAGAATTGAAGGCGCTTGCTTCGGCAGGCGCCTTTTTCATGTCGGCCTTGCCCTTCGTTTCTTCTGCGGTTATACACGTCCCATGTCGAAGACAGGCGCCAACATCGTCGAGCAGGTTTCCCGCGGGCAAATCGCCTTTGCGGAACGTTCGCGCGCCTTTACCTCTCTTCTTCTTCTCGGCCTTACACGCGGTTGCCGGGTTCTTTGAAGGAGCGCCCGGTGGCCGAAAGCCCACCGGCCCCAGCTCCTTGCCTTCCCTGAATTTCAGAACCGAAAAGAACCAGAGAGCCGGCATTTGCCATCGCCATGCGACCGATGATCGGTTATTGCAGGCGGGCCATGCGCCTCACAGACGAAGAGAAGCCGCGATGATCATGAAATCCCATACCGTCAAGCAGGGCATGCCCGAGGCAGCGGTCAAGTACCAACCCTATCCGCAGATCAATATCGCCGACCGGACATGGCCGGGCAAGACGATCACCAAGGCGCCGATCTGGTGCTCGGTGGACCTGCGCGACGGCAATCAGTCGCTTGTCGATCCGATGGGCCACGACCGCAAGGCACGGATGTTCCAGCTGTTGCTCGACATGGGCTTCAAGGAAATCGAGATCGGCTTTCCTTCCGCCTCGCAGACGGATTTCGACTTCGCGCGCTGGTGCATCGAGGCAGGCAATGTTCCGGCGGACGTGTCCCTGCAGGTCCTGGTCCAGTGCCGGCCCGAACTGATCACCCGTACCTTCGAGGCGCTTGAGGGCGCCACCCGGCCGATCGTGCACTTCTACAATTCCACCAGCGAATTGCAGCGCCGCGTGGTCTTTGCCAAGGATGTGGCCGGCATCAAGCGGATCGCCACGGATGCCGCCAAGATGATCGCCGACATGGCGGCCAAGGCTGGTGGCGGCTTCCGCTTCGAATATTCGCCGGAAAGCTTTACCGGCACCGAACTGGAGGTCGCGCTGGACATCTGCAACGCGGTCACCGAGATCATCCGGCCGACCCCGGACAACAAGCTGATCCTCAATCTGCCCTCGACCGTCGAGATGGCCACCCCCAACGTCTATGCCGACCAGATCGAATGGATGTGCCGCAATCTCGACAATCGCGAGAGCCTGATCATCTCGGTCCATCCGCACAATGACCGCGGCACCGGTATCGCTGCCACCGAACTCGCCCTGATGGCCGGCGCCGACCGTGTCGAAGGCACGTTGTTCGGCAATGGCGAGCGTACCGGCAATGTCGATGTCGTCACCCTGGCGCTCAACATGTTCACGCAAGGGGTCGATCCGCAACTGGATTGCTCGGATATCCAGCGGATCAAGGATGTCTTCGAATATTCCAACCAGATGATCATCCCGGAGCGTCATCCTTATGTCGGCGAACTGGTCTATACGGCCTTTTCCGGCTCGCACCAGGATGCCATCAACAAGGGCATGAAGGCGATCAAGGTCGCCAACAAGCCGCTTTGGGAGGTGCCCTATCTGCCGATCGATCCGCAGGATGTCGGCCGTTCCTATGAGGCGATCATCCGCATCAACTCGCAATCCGGCAAGGGCGGCATCGCCTATATCCTGCAGCAGGACTACGGCATCAACCTGCCGCGCAACCTGCAGGTGGAATTCCGCGAGGACATCCAGCGCATCACCGACGAAGAGGGCAAGGAACTGCCGTCGAAGGCGATCCATGAGCGCTTCATCGAGCGCTATGTCGATCAGCCGGGCGGGCGCATCCGTTTCGTCGATCACCACACCTATCCGCTCGGTGAACACAAGGGCGTCCGGCTTGTGACCGCCGATATCACCGATAATGGCGAGGCAAAGCAGATCGAGGGCAGGGGGACCGGCCCGATCGACGGCTTCATCAATGCCCTGTCGCAGTATATCGGTATCGAGATGTCGGTCGCCGACTATTCCGAGCATTCGCTCCAGCATGGGTCCAATGCCGCGGCCATCGCCTATGTCGAGGTCGAGCATCCCGGCGGCAAGCTGTTCGGCGTCGGCATCAGCACCAATATCGTCGGCGCGTCGCTGGAAGCGATCGTCTCGGCGGCAAACAGGCTCCTGGAACAAGCGTCGGCTTAATCGAGCCGGAGCCTGCTCTCCATAGGTGAGGAGGCTGCGCCCATGGCGCGGCCTTCACGATGATTTCACCGAAGTTCATATGGAGGTCGATACGGTCTCTGCGAGCGTATGGAGATTGGCGTCGGCCGAAGGGCCGACCACCACATAGGCGGCACCGGCCTTCTGCCAGGAGATCATCGCGATATCGTCGCGGATGCTCTCGGCCATCACTCCCTCCGGTGCGCCGGGCTTGCCCTTGAGGAAACAGATGGCGAAGACATTACCTTCGTCGTTCCTGTAGATCAGCTGCGCCACCGGCTTTCCGACGGCGACGAGCAGGCGGGCGCCCTCAAAGGTCAGGCCTTCGTCCTTCAGGTCCGGCAGGGCAAAATTCACCCCGACGCTGGCGGCAAGCCAGGGCTCGATCTTTGCGCCCTCTTCAGCCGGCACTTCGACGAGATGCTCGGTCTGGCGCGAATAGATGCGGTGATAGGCGGCGATATCGTCGAGCCAGGTGCGGGCGGTGGTGAGGCTTGCCGGCGGCGCGCCGTCATTACCGGTCTTGCCGATGATGAAACCGGTCGCGCCCCCGACGATCAACAGCACGATGGCCGCGGCAAGCGCCCGTGGCCAGAAGCGGGCTCGCGGCGGGCGCGGTGCGGCCTTTACCACCCGCTCGGCCTTCGGATTGATGCCGGGGCCCTGCTTGATCCGCCTGACGAGCGAAAGCGGGACGGGGTCGTGCAGGAAATCCTCGAAAGCCTTGTCGCCGAAGGTGTTGCCGGCCTTCAACATTTCGAGAACCAGCCGGGCCTCGTCGTTGCGCGCCACCAGATTTTCCAGTTCCCTGCTCTCGGCGTCACTTACCTCGCCGTCGAGATAGGCCGAAAGACGGGCCTCCAGCGCGAGCCCTTTCGTATTCTGCAATCTTCAGGCCCTCCTTTCCGTCGTTTCCGTGATCATCGCGGCAAAGCGCATGCGCGCCGCCGAAAGCCTGCTCATGACCGTGCCGATCGGGATTTTCAGGATATCGGCGGCTTCCCGGTAGCTGTGTCCCTCGACATTGACCAGCAGGAAGACGCTTGCCAGCCCCTCAGGCATGGATAGGACCATCTTCTGCAACTGGTTGGCATAAATGGCCTTTTCGGCGGATGCCTCGACCGACAATGCGTCCTGCTCGGACACGTCGATCGTGCCTGCGCCGCCGCGCACCTTGCGCTTTCTGATTTCGTCGATCCATAGATTGCGGGTCATCGCATATATCCAGCTTTCCAGCCGCCCTTCGCCGTTCCAGAGGTGATGGCGGGTGATCGCCCGCTCGCAGGCCTCCTGGACCAGATCGTCGGCATCGGCGGCGTTGCGGGTCAGTGTCATGGCGAAGCGGCGCAACCTGGGCAGGACACCGACCAGATTGCGCCTGAATTCGCTTGATTCCGCCGCTGGACGCATTGCTCTTCCAAGGAAACGTTCCGGATCGGGATCTCTACGTCCGGGTCGAATACACACTTCCCTGATATGAAACATTTTGCCCCATGCTTCGCAAGCCGGGCAGATGGAGGCATGCGCATATTTCGGCGCGCATACCCGTCCTGTCGCTGGAAGATGCCAGGCCGATCCGATCAATAATGGCGGACGCCGCCGATCGATCCGAGCAAGGCACGATAGGCCCAACTGTTTTCGCCGCCGCGGTCGCGGATCTCGATCAACTGGATTTTTGCCTCCTGCACCTTGCCCTGCTCCATCAGCGCCTGGCCCATATAGGAGCGGGCGAGGATATAATTCTCGTCGGCCTGCAGCGCGCGCCTGTAGAAGCGCATGCCAAGCTCCATGCGCCCGGCCTTGCGGTTCGAATAGCCGCGATAGTTGAGAATGCGGGCGCTCTCCTGGTCCTTGACCGCGTCGAGAACCTTCAGCGCGTTTTCATACTGGCCGGCATAGGCGAGTTCCCGTGCCGCGTTGAACAGGATATCGTCGTCAAGGCCGCTCTTCTTGGCATTGACGCATTCCTTCTTCTTGGCGTCCCAGATCTTTCCGTCCTGGCACTCGGTCGATGTCTTGGTCTTTTTCGGCGGCGCGGTGGTGTCTTCGCTGACAGCCCCGGCGGTCTGGCAGAGGGTAAATGTAGAGAGAGTGGTAAGCAGGACGAACAGTGCTGACATGCGTTTGGTCATGACGATCATCTCCTGGTGGAATCTCTGGCGGCAGACGTCAGCCCACCGCGATCCGGTGCAAGTGCTGCCCTGCTGTCAGTCTTCTAATGACGGGCGACCTTGGCCGAATATTCCCGGCGGAGATAATTTCGCCATAAGGGGCGTCAGAAGCGCGTGGTTTCCGCAAGCGTCACCGAACGGCCGTCCGGGGTCAGTTCGAAACGTTCGCGCAGAAGGTTCCATTGGCCCGGGCTGCCGGCGATGGAAAACAGGTTGAAGGCGGCCGGCGGTTTCCTGCCGCCGGGTCCCTGCGAGGCAGAGGCGATGCCGACGACGGGCACGGGGCCGACCTGGCCCTTCAATTGATAGACCGTATTGAGATGCGTATGGCCATGCAGCACCAGTTCGGCGCCGCCGGCTGAAATCGTTGCGGCGAACCGCCGGATGCCGAGCATGCGCTTGTGCATGGAAGCGGCGCCGCGGATCGGGGGATGGTGGATCATTACCACGCGAAACAGGCCGGCTTCGCCCGTGGCACGCAACAGATTGACCGTTTCGCGCGCCTGGCGGCTGCCGAAATAACCGCTGGCGGCAAAGGGCGGGGTGGCAAGCGCCGTCGAGCAGCCGATCAGGGCGACAGGCCCGCGGACGCGCAGATAGGGAAAGCAGTGGAAATCCTCGTCCCATTCCGCCGGGCCGCGCTCTCCGCACATGAACGGATACCAGGCCTTGGTGGTCTTCTCGTAGGCGCCCGGCACATAGGCATCGTGGTTGCCCGGCACCACGGAAATGTTTTCCGGCTCGCCCGCCTCCTTCAGCCATTCCGTCACCACCTCGATCTCGCGCGACGAGGCGAGATTGACCAGGTCGCCGGTGATCGCCAGATGATCGGGATCGACCCGGACGATCTCGTCCATCAGGAGATTGAGTGTATTGCCGACCAGATGGTTGCGGCGATTGCGATGCCAATTGACGAAACCGGTGATGCGCTTGGAAAAAAGTTCGCGAAATGAGAGATCGGGCAGGGGGCCAAGATGGATGTCGGAAATATGGGCAAGTTTGAACATCACTGGTACCTAGCGCATATTCCGCCAAAGGGGAATCGATCCGGATGCATTATCCCTGGTCGTGGAAAGACAGGGACATCGGCATGACACAGGGACCGCCGGAACTGCGCAACTGGAAGGCAAGGCTCGTCACACGGCTGATGCACGGTTATTTTGCGCTTGCCCGCGGCATGACCATGGGCGTGCGCGCCGCCTGCTACGACGCGGAAGGCCGGATTTTTCTCGTCCGGCATTCCTATGTGCCCGGTTGGCATATGCCGGGCGGCGGGCTGGAGCGGCACGAGACGGCATTGAGCGCGCTTGCCAAGGAATTGAGGGAAGAGGGCAATCTGGAACTGACCGGCCCGCCCGAGCTTTTCCATGTCTATTTCAACCGCGCCACCAGCAAGCGCGATCATGTGCTGTTCTATCGCTGCCGCGACATCCGCCAGGTTTCGCCGAAGGTGCCGGATCGCGAAATCGTCGAGACCGGGTTTTTCGCCCTCGACGACCTGCCGCCCGGCACCACTGCCGCCACGCATCGGCGGCTGGCGGAGCTTTCAGGAAGCACGCCACCCGCCGAATTCTGGTAATCAGGCCGAGAGGTTTTCGCGCCCATGGGGGGCGTCGAGCGCGAGAACAGGGCCGGCGGGAACGACGCCGGTCGGATTGATCGTCGCATGGCTGCGGTAATAATGCTCCTTGATATGGCGCAGATTGACCGTTTCGGCCACGCCTTCCACCTGGTAGAGGTCCTGCAGATAGGCCTGCAGATGGGCATAGTCGGCGATGCGGCGCAGATTGCATTTGAAATGGCCGACATAGACCGGGTCGAAGCGGACAAGCGTCGTGAACAGCCGCCAGTCGGCCTCGGTGATCGTCCGGCCGGTGAGGTAGCGACGCGTCGCGAGCCGCTGGTCCAGTTCGTCCAGTACCTCGAATAATGTCGTTACATTTTCCTCATAGGCTTCCTGTGTGGTCGCAAAGCCTGCCTTGTAGACGCCGTTGTTGACGGCGTCGTAGATGTGTTCGTTCAGGGCGTCGATCTCGCCGCGAAGAGCTTCGGGGTAAAAATCCTCGCGCGATCCGGTCAGCCCGTCGAAGGCGGAATTGAACATGCGGATGATTTCGGCGGATTCGTTGGAGACGATGCGGTTCTGCTTCTTGTCCCAGAGCACCGGCACCGTGACACGGCCGGAATAATGCGGATCGTCCTTGACATAGACCTGCCAGAGCGTTTCAGCGCCGAACAGGTGATCGACGGTGCCGCCGATCTCGTTCTTGAATTCCCAGCCCTTGGAAAGCATCAGCGGATCGACGATCGAGACGGAAATCAGGCCTTCCAGCTTCTTCAGCTTGCGGAAGATCAGGGTGCGGTGCGCCCAGGGGCAGGCGAGCGACACATAGAGATGATAGCGCCCGGCCTCTGCCTTGAAGCCCGCCTCGCCGGTGGGACCCGCCGTGCCGTCGGCGGTCACCCAGTGGCGGAACTGCGATTGCGAGCGCTTGAAATGTCCCTTGGTCTCGTTGGTGTCGTACCAGACGTCGTGCCAGACGCCGTCAACCAGCATACCCATTTTTCTTCTCCTGCGGCCAGATGCCGTTCGTTGTTGAAACTTATCCTCCAAGATAGTCTGGAAATCCGGCAAATGCAGTCGGCTAGGGATGAACAGTGCGTTTTTGACTTTGACGCCACGTTTTTTTCTGCTATCGGGCCAGACAGACTTTCTGCAACCGGATTTTTCCATCGATGCTTTTTTCGGGAACCCCACGACGACGCTGATGCTGAAAACGCCTTGAGGGCGAAGCCATCACCTATTTCCGTCTCGTATGCCCGGTTTCCCGATGTTCATGAACAAGCACGACCTCGTCTATCTCGCCGAAGACGCCTCCCACGACGCTGCCATCGAAATCATCAATGAAGAGGCCTTCGGTCCCGGCCGTTTCACGCGCGCCGCCGCCCGCATCCGCGAGCAGGGGCCGCACGATCTGTCCATGTCCTTCGTCTGCGCCGACAAAGGCGAGGTCATCGCCTCGGTGCGGATGACGCCGGTTCTGGCCGGGTCGATCAGGGGGCATCTGCTCGGGCCACTTGCGGTGCGCCCGTCGCACAAGAACAGGGGCATCGGCCGGGAACTGGTGCGCATCGCCGTCGAGGCGGCCCGGCGCAACGGGTCCGAAGGTGTCATCCTGGTCGGCGATCCCCCCTATTACCAGCCGCTCGGCTTCGAGAAGGTCGCCTATGCCGCGCTTGATTTCCCCGGGCCGGTCGACCCCAACCGCGTCCTCGTTGTGCCGATCGGCGAGGATGTGCATGCCGGCCTGAAGGGCGAAATCCGCTGGCGTGGGTAATCTCAGGTCAATGCGGCGACATCTGACTGCATCCGGAAGACGATGAGGCCGTCGCCATCGACATTCTCCTCGAGGACCTCCCATCCCATGGCGGTGTAGAAGCCGCGTCGTTGCGGGGTGGCGCAGAGATAGATGGTCTCGAAACCCAGCGCGAAGGCGCGATGCGCCGCTTCGAGGACGATTGCGCGGCCGATGCCGGCGCCACGCGCCTGCGGCTCCACCCAGACCGCTGCAACCCAGGGTGACAGAGCCGGCCGCTCGTCGCAATCCGACACGATCACCGAGGCCGTCGCAAGGAAGGCATCGCCACGATGGGCAATAAGCGCGAAGGGCAGGGCTTCGGCGTCCAAATTGTCATCGACCAGCGCGGCGATCTGCGCCAGTGTCGTGCCCTTGTCCTCCCACCAGGCTTTCCAGATGCGCTGCGCCATCGGGGCGGCGAAGTCCGGCCGTGCGCGCAAATCCGAGAGCGTAACGGCGACGGTGGTCACCGTCCCTCGCGGTGCCAGGTGGCGGAGAGAACGAGGAGCAGGGCGGCAAGGCCGAGGAAGCCGGCAAACAGCGACAGCGAGTTGATGCCCTTCAGGACCGTTTCCTCGGTCATACGCAGCGACATGCGCCGGTCGTCGGCAACCCGTACAGTGCCGCGCACCGGCAGGATCGACGGCAGGTCCACCGCGCCATCGGCGTCGGCCAGGCGCTGCACCAGTCCCTTGGTCTTCCGGGCCCAGGGGGCAAGCAAGTCCGGTGTCGAAATCGCCGCCTTGAACTCGGGCGCATCGACGCTGCCGACATGGACCAGTGTTTCGAGATCGCCATTGGTGATTTCGAACAGGCCGGTTTCGGTGGTATCGAGGCGCGCCGTGTAGAGGCCGGGCTCGCTTTGCGCCAGCGTCACCCTCTCTGTCTTGCCGGAGGGGGCTGTCAGCACTGCCTGGCCGGGTTCGCCGGCGATGGTCTGGCGGGCGATCTCCAGCGAGCGGCCGCTGGCATGGGCTGTCAGCGCCTCTTCCTCCAGCGCCGGTTCCTGCATCAGCCAGTGGGCGGTGCGGCGGTAGAGGGAAACGCTTGGGCCGCCGCCTTCAAAGCCGCGCGCCCAGAGCCAGCCCTGGTCGGACAAGAGCATGGCGACGCGGCCCTCGCCGACGCGGTTAAGCACCAGCAGCGGCTTGCCATCGGCCGCCGTCATCACCGTCTGTCCCTGCGGTTGGTCGACGTCGACGGTGCGGAACCAGCGGCCCCATTGCGGCGGCTCGGCTTCGGCGCCTTCCAGCCCGCGTGTGACCGGATGCTTCTTGCCCTCGTCCGAAAGGCGCGGATAGAAGGCCTCCTCGCTGACGGCGCCGGTGGGATTAGCCGGAAGAACCGCCGACAGCGGCGTGGTGGCGATCGAATCCTCGCCCGCATGCTCAGGCCCGGCCGCAATCAGCAGCGCTCCGCCGTTTTCGACATATTGGGCGATATTGTCGTAATAGAGGATCGGCAGCACGCCGCGATGCTGATAGCGATCGAAGATGATCAGGTCGAATTCCTTGATCTTGTCGACGAACAGCTCGCGGGTCGGAAAGGCGATCAGCGACAATTCGTTGATCGGCGTGCCGTCCTGCTTTTCCGGCGGCCGCAAAATGGTGAAATGAACGAGATCGACGGCGGCGTCCGATTTCAGGAGATTACGCCAGGCCCGCTCGCCGGCATGGGGCTCGCCGGACACCAGAAGCACGCGCAGATTTTCACGGATGCCGTCGATCACATGGACGGCTCGGTTGTTGGCCTGTGTCACTTCGCCAGCGACGGGGGCGACGGCGAATTCCAGGATATTGTTGCCGCCGCGCGGAACGGTGAAGGAAAACGGGATGTCGGTTCCCGGCTGCGCCATTTCCGTGGCGATCGGGTTGCCATTGAGGCTGACGGTTACCTCCGCCGTCCCGCCGGGCGCCATCTCACCGGGCGCCTTGCCGTCGTCCGCGACCCGGAAGCTGACGGTCTGTTGCTCGCCGACAATGCCGAAGCGCGGGCCGCTGACAATCTCGATGCGCCGGTCGAATTCGTCGGGCTTGCCGGTGATCAGCCCATGCACGGGAGCATCGAAACCGAGCGGCTGGTTGATGTCGGGGACATCGTGGATCTGGCCATCGGTGATGAAGATCGCGCCGCCGACGCGGGCAGGCGGCACGTCCGAAAGGGCGGTCGAAAGGGCCGAGAACAGCTTTGTCGAAGGCGTCTCGGTGTCCTTGTCGTCGGCCGCCTCGACGATGCGCGCCTCTATCTGCGGGAATTTGGCGAGCCGCTCCTTCAATGTCGCCAGCGCCGCATCGGTGGCGGCGCGGCGGCCGGCATTGTCCTGACTCTGGCTGCGGTCGACGACGACGCCGACGATGGTCGAGAGCGGCTCGCGTTCCTCCTGGAAGATCACCGGATTGGCGATCGCCAGGCACAGTGCCGCCAGCGCCGCCGTGCGCAGCACAGCACCGCGAATGCCGCGCCAGAAGCCGAGCGCCGACAAAAGGATTGCGGCGGCGGCGAGGATTGCGATGAACGGCCAGGGCAGAAGCGGCGAAAAATCGAGTGTCATGGCGCCGCCCTCATTGTCCGAGCCGTTCGAGCAGGGCGGGAATATGCACCTGGTCGGCCTTGTAGTTGCCGGTCAGCATATACATCATGATGTTGACGCCTGAGCGGAAGGCGAGTTCGCGCTGATGCTCGTCCGGCGGCACCGTCGGCAGGAGCGGCACGCCATTGATGTCGATCGCCCAGGCGCCGGCAAAGTCATTGCCGGTGATCATGATCGGCGACACGCCATCGCCGGAACGGGCGGGCCGGCCGGCCGGCTGGGAGGCGTTGTCGGGCTGCGCCTCGATCCACAGCGGGCTGCCGCTATAGCGTCCCGGAAAGCTGGACAGGAGATAGAAGGATTTGGTCAGCACATTGTCGATCGGCACCGGTTCCAGCGGCGGGATGTCGAGATCGGCAAGGATAGCCTGCAGCCGCTCGCCGTTCGGGCTGGTGCCGGAACCGGGTTCGAGCGATGAGAACTGGTCGCGCGTGTCGAACAGCACCGTGCCGCCGGAGCGCATATAGGCATCGACCCGGCTGATCGCCTCCTGGCTCGGCATCGGCGCGGTGGCGGACACCGGCCAGTAGATCAGCGAATAGAAGGAGAGTTCGTCCGAGCCGATATCGAGGCCAACGGGGGCGCCGGGCTCCAGCGTGGTGCGGTAGGTGAGGAAATCGGTCAGGCCCGCAAGGCCGCGCTCCGACAGACGGTCGACCTCGGCCTCGCCGGTGATCACATAGGCAAGATGGGTCTTGTCCAGCCGTTCGAAGATGACATCGTCGCCGGGCTTGCTGTCGTCGGCAAGCGAGGAGCCGGGTGTAGCCACAAGCGCTCCCACGGCAAGTGCCAAAAGGACGGTTGCCGCCGCCGGCATTCGCCGCCGCGCAAAGGCGCCGCCCATGAACAGCACGATCGCCGAATCGATCAGGAGCAGGATGAAGGCGAAGGTCAGCAGGGCCGGCTTCAGCGACCAGGCCTCGGCGCCGATCAGCGGCTCCACGGTATAGGGCATGGGCAGGCCGGCCGCCTCGAGCGGCTTCAACTCGGTCTCGGGGGGCATGAGGTTGAGCGCGGTAAATCCTTCCTGCGAGCCGTAGAGGCCAGGCGGATGCTCGGCGCTGGAGACGGGGACCGTTCCGGCATTGATCTCCAGCGGCCGTGCCTTGCCGGTTTCGCTGACAAGAACGCCATCGGCATTGAGCAGCCGGTAGGGCGCAAGCGTCTGGCCCTTGCCGGTCTCGTCTCCCGTCACGCCGCCGCTGCGCGACAATTGCACGCTGCGGCGCAACATCTCGACGAAATCGCCGGAGATCGGCAGGTTCGACCAGGTTGCCTCGGCGCTGACATGGAACAGGATGATCCGGCCGGAGCCTTGCGTCTTCGTGGTCACCAGCGGCGTTCCGTCGGCAAGGCTTGCCCAGGTGCGCGCGGAGAGATCGGCGGTGGGCTCGGCCAGCACCTGGCGGCGAACCAGGATGTTTTCCGGGCGCGGCATGCCGGCAAAGGGGCTGAGTGCCGGATAGGCGGCCAGCGGCTGCGGCTCCGACCAGGACATGGCGCCGCCGAGCGCCCGTTCGCCCTGGCGAAGCGTCACCGGCACCAGCGGATCATCAGCCGGGGCGGCGGCAAGGCGCGGCCCGGCGAAGCGGACCAGCGTGCCGCCATTCTCGATCCATTTGAGAACCGGCGCATAGGTCTGTTCCGGCAGGCGGCCGATATCGGCCATGATCAACATGGAGGGTTTTTGCGCCAGAAGCTCGGGGATGGAGATCGCCAGGTCGGCCTCGTTGGGCTGGATGAGGTCGGCATAGGGGGCGAGCGCCCGGTTGATGTAATAGAGCGGCGACAGGAGCGGCTGCGACTGGTCGCGCGCCTCGCCGCTGAGCAGCGCCACGCGGCGGCGGCGGAAGCCGTCGTCGAGCAGGAACGTTCCCCCCGCCGTCGCCGCGCCGTCGATGGCGATGCGGGCGAAATCGTTGCGCAGTTCGAACGGAGCCGCAAGCCTGCCCTTGGCAAGACCTTCGCCGGCGGCAAAGGCGAGCGTGCCATTGGCGATCGCCCGGCCGCGCGTGTCATAGGCGGTGATCGGCAGGGTCCGCGCACCGGTGGTTTCCAGCCGGCTGGCGCTGACCACCATGGATTCCGCGTCATTGGTTGAACCGGTGATCGCCACGGCCTGGTTGCCGTCACCCTCGATCAGCCTGAAACCGGCGGGTGAGAGTGCCGCAAGCCCGGCCATGATCCCGTCGCCGCCATCCATGCCGTCGGAGAGAAAAGCGAGCGTTCCGGGCGCTGTTCCGTCGAGGCCGGTCGCCAGCGCCTCGAGCGCCCGCTTGCGGTCAGGCCGCAGCGGTTGCGGCGCGGCCGCGGTCAGCCGGTTGCGGGCGGTGGTCGCCGATCCTAGCGCGGCATTGTGCTCGGTGTCGGCGGTGAAGACGACCGACACCGGCAGGTCGCGCGCCTGCGCATCCTCGATCAGCGCGTCGGCGGTTTCCACCCGCCGTTCCCAATCGCTGGCCGTCGCCCAGCCATTGTCGATCACCAGCGCCAGCGGGCCGTCGGTCGAGAGCGTGTTGGCGCGTGGATTGAGGACCGGCTCGGCAATGGCGAGGATGATGGCAGCCGCCATCAGCATGCGCAGCAGCGTCAGCCACCAGGGGCTTTTCGAGGGCGTCTCCTCGCGCTTCAGAACGCCGGCAAGGATTCTGAGCGGCGGAAACACTTCCGTCACCGGCTTGGGCGGCGTCATGCGCAACAGCCACCAGATGGCGGGCAGGGCGACCAGCGCCGCCAGCATCATCGGATTGGCAAAGATGAAGGGCAAGAGGCTCACAGCTGGCCTCCATGGGTGGCGCGCGCCGGCAGGCCGGAGAGATACATATGGATTGCCACCAGCGCCTCGGAAGCGAGATGGTCGGTGCGGTGCGGCGTAAATGTCCAGCCGAGATGGCGCAAAGTCTCGCCAAGGCTGTCGCGGCGCGCGACATAGGCGCGGCGGTAATCGTCGCGCAGCGTCTCGGCGCGCCCGGCGGTCAGCTTCTGGCCGGTTTCCGGATCTGTGAATTCGGTGCGCCCGGCATAGGGAAAGCTTTCCTCCGCCGGATCGGCGATCTCGACTACATGGCCGCGCAGGCCTCGGCGGGCAAGCGGCGAGAGCTCGGCCATGATGCTGTCGGCCGGATCGAGAAAATCGCCGATCAGAACCAGGTCGCTGGCGCCGCGGATCATGCCGGTCTGCGGCAGGCCGCCGGAGAGCGGCGTGTGCATCAGCGCGGTTGCCAGCCGCTCGGCCGCATTGCGGGCCGAAACCGGCTCCATGACGCCGGGGCAGCCGATGCGCTCGCCGGAGCGGGCGAGGATTTCGGCCAGCGCCAGCATCAGCACCAGGGCGCGGCTCTCCTTGGACACAGCGGCGAATTTCGATTTGTACATCATCGACGGCGAGAGGTCGGCCCAGAGCCAGATCGTGTGGGCCGCCTCCCATTCGCGGTCGCGCACATAGGTATGGTCGTCGCGGGCCGAGCGGCGCCAGTCGATGCGCGACAGGCTTTCGCCATCGCTATAGGGCCGGAACTGCCAGAAATTCTCGCCGATGCCGCGCTTGCGCCGGCCATGCCAGCCGGAGATCACCGTATTGGCGATGCGTTTCGCCTCGACCATGCAGTCCGGGATCAGCCGGGCACGGCTCTGCGCCCGGGAAAGAACCTCACCCGACGGCGTTTTTTCGACGATCTGCCCTATCGAGGCCATTCACTGTCCCTTGGCTTGGCTGACCAGACCGGCGATCACATCGCGCACCGTCATGCCTTCGGCCCGTGCCGCGAAAGTGAGCGCCATGCGGTGCTGGAGAACCGGTTCGGCCAGCGCCATGATATCGTCGATGGATGGGGCGAGCCTGCCGTCATAGAGCGCGCGGGCGCGGGCGCACAGCATCAGCGACTGGCCGGCGCGCGGGCCGGGGCCCCAGGCGACATTCTTGTCGGTGGCGGCATTGCCGTTGCCGGGGCGGGCCGAGCGGACCAGCGACAGGATGGCGTCGACCACCTTTTCGCTGACCGGCATCTGGCGGATCAACTGCTGGATATCCTGGAGCTGGCGGGCATTGATGACGCCGCGTGCGCCGGATTCCTGCATGCCGGTGGTCTCGAGCAGGATCTGCCGCTCGGCGGCAAGCTCGGGATAGCCGACATCGACCTGCATCAGGAAGCGGTCGAGCTGCGCCTCGGGCAGGGGATAGGTGCCTTCCTGCTCCAGCGGGTTCTGCGTGGCGAGAACATGGAAGGGCCGCGGCAGATCGTTGCGCTGGCCGGCAACCGTCACATGATATTCCTGCATGGCCTGCAGGAGCGCCGATTGGGTGCGCGGGCTGGCGCGGTTGATTTCGTCGGCCATCAGCAATTGCGCGAAGATCGGCCCCGGCACGAAGCGGAAGGAGCGGCGACCGTTCTCGTCCTGGTCCATCACCTCGGAGCCCAGAATATCCGAGGGCATCAGGTCGGGGGTGAATTGAATGCGGCTGGAATTGAGGCCAAGAACGGTGCCGAGCGTCGAGACCAGCTTGGTCTTGGCAAGGCCGGGAACGCCGACCAGCAGCGCATGGCCGCCGGAAAGCACGGCAAGCAGCGTCTGCTCGACCACGTTTTCCTGGCCGAAGATCACCTTGCCGACTTCCTTGCGAATGAGCGCGATCTCGTCCAGCGCCTTTTCCGCCGCGGCGATGATGGCCTTGTCATCGACGGCGCCGTCCTTCGTCTTCATTACATTCATCGCCTGTCTCCCTTGGCCGCCGGCGGTGGCGATTCGCAAAAAGCGCGCATTCCGTCCGTGTTTTTCAATCTAAGCCCCACCCGGTGGCTGACAAGCCGCCCGTGACGCACTATCTCGTGAGCCAATGCCCGATAAAACGCAACATAAAGCCAAACGGGACGGAACAATGGCGGATGCTCAGACAGACGAGACAGGCAGCGCTGCGGGACTGGCGGCGCTGATCGCGCGCGCGGCCGCGCAAACCAATGGCAAGGACAAGGGGCCGCCGCCCGTCGAACGCTGGAATCCGCCCTTCTGCGGCGATATCGACATGGAAATCCGTTCCGATGGCACCTGGTTCTATATGGGCTCGCCGATCGGCCGGCAGCCGCTCGTCCGGCTGTTTTCCACCGTGCTGCGCAAGGACGAGGATGGCCGCACCTATCTCGTCACGCCTGTGGAAAAGCTCGGGATCCGCGTCGTCGATGCGCCCTTCGTCGCCGTTGAGATGAATGTGTCCGAGCGGGAGGGCGAGCGGGTCATCACCTTCCGCACCAATGTCGGCGATATTGTCGAGGCCGGGCCGGAGCATCCGTTGCGCTTCGTCGTCCATGGCGAAAACAACGAGCTGAAACCCTATCTGCATGTGCGCGGCCGGCTGGAAGCGCTGGTTTCGCGCGCCGTCATGTATGATCTCGTCGCGCTTGGCGAAACCGTCGATGTCGATGGCATCTCGATGTTTGCCCTGCGTTCCGGCGGACAGGTGTTTCCCGTCATGCCGGCGGGTGAGCTGGAAGCGCTGTCTTCATGACGGATATGCTGTTTACCGCCGATGAATTCCGCCGGCGCGCCTTCAGTCAATCGGGCAATCCGGTCGAGGAGGCCTGGCGCGAGCATGGCGATTTCCTGCTCAATCCCGATGCCGTGCCCTATCTGGAAACCCTGAAGCTGCGCGATGCCGCCGTGCTGGTGCCGGTCGTCGACGAGGGCGCCGATGCACGGGTGATCTTCACCCAGCGCACCATCACGCTGCGCAAGCATTCCGGCCAGGTTGCCTTTCCGGGCGGCGCCGTCGATCCTGAGGACGAAACCCCGGAAATTGCCGCCTTGCGCGAAACCGAGGAAGAGATCGGCCTCGATCGCCGCTTCGTCGAGACCGTCGGGCGGCTGCCCTATTACATGGCGATGTCGGGTTTCCGCATCACGCCGGTGCTCGCCGTGGTGCAGCCCGGTTACGAGATCGTCCCCAATCCGGCCGAGGTCGATGCGGTTTTCGACGTGCCGCTGTCCTTCCTGATGAACCCCGACAATCACGGCCGCGGCCAGGCCACATGGAAGGGCGCCGAGCGGCATTTCTACAGCATGCCCTATGGCGAGCGGAATATATGGGGCATTACGGCGGGCATTGTCCGCATGTTGTATGAAAGGCTTTATGCATGACCTCCGTTGCCTCCGAAACATGGTTTTCGGCGCCCGCGCTGCGGCGCGTCTTCGATCTCCTGAATGCCGATGGCGGCGAGGTCCGCGTCGTCGGCGGTGCGGTGCGCAACAGCCTGATGGGGCTGGCGGTCGCCGATATCGACATGGCGACGACGCTCCTGCCGGAAGAGGTCGTCGCGCGGGCAAAAACGGCCGGCATCAAGTCTGTCCCGACCGGGATCGCGCATGGCACGGTGACGCTGGTGATCGACGGCATGCCCTTCGAAGTCACCACCCTTCGCCGCGACGTGGAGACGGATGGCCGCCATGCCGAGGTCGCCTTCGCCACGGACTGGCGGGTGGATGCCGAGCGTCGCGACCTCACCATCAACGCGCTCTATGCCGATTCGAGCGGCGCGGTGATCGATCTCGTCGGCGGTCTCGCCGATATCGAAAAACGCAATATCCGCTTCATCGGCAATGCCGCCGAGCGCGTCGCGGAAGATTATCTGCGTGTGCTGCGCTTCTTCCGCTTCTTTGCCCATTACGGTGCCGGCCGGCCGGATGCCGACGGATTGCGCGCCTGCGCACAGGCGCGCAGCAAATTGTCCGGCCTGTCGGCCGAGCGCGTCTGGTCCGAGATGAAGAAACTGCTGTCGGCACGAGATCCCGGCCGGGCGCTCCTGTGGATGCGGCAGGCGGGTGTGCTCACCGAAATCCTGCCGGAAAGCGAGAAATGGGGTATCGACACCATTCCGGCGCTGGTCGCTGCCGAACAGGCCTTCGGCTGGTCGCCCGATCCGCTCCTGCGGCTTGCCGCCATCGTTCCGCCGGATGCGGAGCGGCTGGAGGCGATGGCAAAACGGTTGCGGCTGTCGAAGGCCGAGGCGGCGCAACTTGCGGCCTGGGGAAAGGCGCCCCGCCTGCCGGACACGATCGCCGACACGGCCTTCGACCGGTTGCTTTACAGGCACGGAAGGCAGGGGCTGGCAACGTTCCTGCAACTGGCGCTGGCGACATCAAGGCAGAAATCGGAAAACGACCCGGCGCAATTGCCGGAGACGGCGCGACTGCATCGCCTGTTCACGCGGGCGGAAAAATGGCACAAACCGGTCTTCCCGCTGACGGGCGCCGATGTGCTGGCGCTCGGCATTCCGGCCGGGCCACGGATCGGGGAAATGCTCGGCGAAATCGAGCAGCGCTGGGTGGAAGGGAATTTCAACGCGGACCGGGCAACGCTCATTGCCCGGCTCCAGTCGATGGCCTGATCTGAGGGATCCGACCTCAGGCCGCCTGGCTTTCTTCGACGATCCGAACCTTGATATTATCGATCATGTTCTCGCGGATCAGCGTTTCTCCGTGCGCCTGGCGCATATGATCGACAGTGCGTCGCACCACCTCGGCGTCGTTATCGGCCCGGGTGTGCCAGGCGCATCCGGGAACGAGAGAACCGCATTCGAACAATCGCATGATGCTTCCTCCTTGCGTTGGTCGCCCACCTGAAACTCGTGCCAAACGGTGGACTGCCGGTCCAGTATAACCGGAAACCGCCTTCAATGGTTCCTCAAATCGACCTTTTTGGCTCGACCGGCCGATCAGGTGGCGCTTGAGGCCGGGTTTTATCGTCTCGACATGGTCACGAACCTTCCCCGGGAGGGCCACATTGTCGCCCGATCCTTCCCTGACCCTTCGCCTGGGATCAAATCCCTTCGGACGGGTGGCGTAGGCCGCCCGAGAGGCCCAAGGCCCGAGAAAGACCTAAGGAAGGACATGCCTATGACCATACGCCACATGCCCGTTGCAGCGCTCGGCGCTGCCGCATTGAGCCTGATCGTCATCAATGCACCGGCTTTCGCCCAGACCGCAGCCGAGCCGCAGGCAAGCCAGCCGGTACAGGGCCAGCCGGCACAGGGCCAGCCGGTGCAGAGCCAGGCGCCCGCCATCAGCGACCAGAAACTGGAGGCTTTCGCGGTCGCCTATCTGCAGGTCGACAAGGTCCGCAAGGATTTCGCCGCCAAGATCGGCGCCGAGGAGGACAAGGTGGCAAAGCAGAAGCTCCAGAACGAGGCCAACAAGCAGATGATCAGCGCCGTCGAGACATCGCCGGACATGTCGCTCAACGAGTACAAGACGATCATCACCGCCGCGCAGTCCGATCCGGACGTTGCCCGGAAAGTCCAGGAAAAGCTGAAGACCACGACCGGCCAGTAGCGCCACGGAAAACGAACGGCAAGCGGGACGGAAGGGCTGTCGTCCCGCCTGCCGTTTCTCATGGCGCTGTTTCGCAGGCCAGCTTCGCTTGCCGCGTCAGAAACTCCTATAGAGTTTTCAGGCTTTGGTGCTATGCCTTCGCTCTCTTTGAAGCGTCGAAAGGCATGCCGCCCACCATGAGCTCTTCCCTCAACCAAGACCTGATCGCCTCGATCCGCAACATCCCGGATTATCCGAAGCCCGGCATCATGTTCCGCGATATCACCACGCTGCTCGGCAATCCCCGCGCCTTCCGCCGGGCGATCGACGAACTGGTGCATCCGTTTGCCGGAACGAAGATCGACAAGGTTGCCGGCGTCGAGGCGCGCGGCTTCATTCTTGGCGGCGCGATGGCGCATCAGATGTCGGCCGGTTTCGTGCCGATCCGCAAGAAGGGCAAGCTGCCGCACGATACGGTGCGCATCGCCTACAGCCTGGAATATGGCGTCGACGAGATGGAAATGCACCGTGACGCGATCAAGCCCGGCGAAAAGGTGGTTCTGGTAGATGACCTGATCGCCACCGGCGGCACGGCCGAAGGGGCGACGAAACTTCTGCAGCAGATGGGCGCCGATATCGTCGCCGCCTGTTTCATCATCGACCTGCCGGACCTCGGCGGCCGCCGCAAGCTCGAGGCGCTCGGCGTCGAGGTGCTGACGCTGGTCGAATTTTCCGGGCACTAAAGCATGTCGCGCAAAAGTGTGCAGCGGTTTTGCGACAACGACATGCGTAGAAACAAAGACTTCAAGTGCGGAAGCGAATCCGAAGGATCGCGACGCGCTTAAGATGAGTGCGGCGTGCCGATGCTCAGGGGAATTCGATGACCCTGCTCTCGAAGCGAATCACCGGCGCGCCGTCCTGGTTCTCGCCTTCGCACAGGATGGTGTTGATGCGCCATCCCGGCCGCGATTCCAGCTCCTTGGCGGCGATGAAGGTCACGAAATAAGTGATCGTATCGCCGGCAAAGACCGGCCGCAGCCAGCGCATGTCGCGAAAGCCGGGCGAGGGGCCGAGCTTCGGCGCGGTAATGCCCTCGGCCGCCATCCGCTTCATCTCGTCCAGCCAATAGGGAACGAAACATTTCATCCAGCCGGCGCAGGTATGCCAGCCGGAAGCGCAGAGCCCGCCAAACAACGACGCGCTCGCCGCGTCCGCGTCGAGATGGAAGGGTTGGGGATCGAATTTCTCGGCGAAGCGGATGATGTCGTCGGCCGTGAAAATCACCGATCCGATGGTTTCGCGCGTGCCTTCGGGGTGGAGATCCGCCAGCTTCATGGCTTTTCTCCCGTCGGCCTGCAGCGGATCATATTGGCATAATCGCAGATCGCCACCGTCTCGTCCTTCTGGTTGGTGACGACGGCCCTCAGGCGGACGATGCCGATCTCCGGTCGCGACCGGGAGACGCGCGCCTCAAGCACGGTGCAGGTGCCCGACAGCGTATCGCCGGAAAGCACTGCCTTCTTCCATTCCATGCTGTCGACGCCGGGCGAGCCTTCCGAGGCCGCCTGGCCGATATAGCCGTCGCACAGCATGCGCATCATCATGGCGCTGGTATGCCAGCCGGAGGCGGCAAGCCCGCCGAGGATGCTCGCCTTGCCGCCGTCTTCCGACATATGCATCGGCTGCGGATCGAATTCTGCGGCAAAGGCGATGATGTCTTCAGCCTTCACCGTCACCGGCTTGAAATCGAACTGCCGCCCGACCGGAAAATCCTCGAAATGAAGCATGGGCTTGTCCTTCTGAAAGGCCCGCCTAAGATCAGGTGTTGAAGCGGAAGTGGATCACGTCGCCGTCCTGCACGACATATTCCTTGCCTTCGTCACGTGCCTTGCCGGCCTCCTTGGCGCCGGTTTCGCCGTTGAAAGCGATATAATCGTCATAAGCGATGGTGAAGGCGCGAATGAAGCCGCGTTCGAAATCGGTGTGGATCACGCCGGCCGCCGCGGGGGCCTTGGTGCCGCGCTCGATCGTCCAGGCCCGCGTTTCCTTCGGGCCGACGGTGAAATAGGTGATGAGGTCGAGCAGCGTGTAGCCGGCGCGGATCAACCGGTCGAGGCCGGCCTCGTGCAGGCCGAGCGCCTCTAGGAATTCCTTGGCTTCCTCGTCGGGCAATTGCGCGACTTCGGCCTCGATCGCCGCCGAGATCACCACGGTCTGCGCGCCTTGCGCCTTGGCCATGTCCTCGACTGCCCTGGTATGAGCATTGCCGTCCACGGCATCTGCCTCCGCGACATTGCAGACATAGAGAACCGGATGGGCGGTCAGGAGATTGAGGCCCTTGAGGATGTCGCGTTCCTCGGCGCTCAGTGTCGACAACAGCGTGCGGACCGGCTTGCCATCCTGAAGAAGTTTCAGGGCGGCATCCATGACCGGCAGCAGCGTCAGCGATTCCTTGTCCTTGGAGGCGGCGCGCTTGCGGGTCTGCTCGGTGCGCCGCTCCAGGCTTTCGAGGTCCGCAAGCATCAACTCGGTCTCGATCGTCTCGGCATCGCCGACCGGATCGATACGGCCCTCGACATGGGTGATGTCGTCATCCTCGAAGCAGCGCAGCACATGCACGGTCGCATCGACTTCGCGGATATTGGCGAGGAACTTGTTGCCGAGGCCTTCGCCCTTCGACGCCCCGCGTACCAGGCCGGCAATATCGACGAAGGAAATGCGCGTTGGAATCAGTTCCTTCGACTTGGCGACATCGGCCAGCTTGCGCATGCGCGGATCGGGCACCGCCACTTCGCCGGTGTTCGGCTCGATGGTGCAGAACGGATAATTCGCGGCCTGGGCCTGCGCGGTCCTGGTCAGCGCGTTGAAGAGAGTGGACTTGCCGACATTCGGCAGCCCGACGATACCGCATTTGAAACCCATGGCCTTGATACCTGTCCGATCGAATTCTGTTGCTGTGCTTTTGCGGAAACTCGGCCCGGGGTCAAGTCTAAGTCCGATTTTGTGGCTTTATATAGGGTTCATCACGGCATACCGCTTGGCTCCAAGCATAGATAAGACAAAAGACGATGGGGGCTGCGCATGGCTCGGCGTCCGCGACATCGCCGTCTACGCCCGCGATGTCGCCTGAACGAAGCCGCGGAGGTGGCCGACCTGAGCAAGGAAGCGGGTTTCCGGTGATGTTACGATCGAGGCGCAGGGATAAAACCGAAACAGTAACTGGCTATGTTTAAATCTCGCGGGGTCGTCTGATCTGGAAGCCTGTCTTGCTCTGCACAAAACCGCAGCCCTCGTAGAATTTCAGCGTTGCCGGATTGGTGGAACCGGTGAGCAGCATCACCTTGTAGCATCCTTGCTGCCAGGCGCTTTCGAAGGCATGCCTGATCAGAGCGCCGGCATGCCCGCGTTGTCGAAACCGGACATGGGTGACAACGTTTTCGATGAGCGCATAGGGTGCGCCACCACGCGTGAGATTGGGTATGGTGACCAAGGTCACCGTGGAACTGGTTGTCTCGTTCACGGCGCCGATGAAAATGGTCATGCCGGGATGGGCCAGCATTTCACCAAACCTTCCGGCGGCCAGTTCCTCATCCAATTCGGGATCATCGGGGTTGAGATGTCGATAGAGGGCCAGCATTCCGGGGAGATCGTTTTGATCAGCGGGGCGGATGTTGAAAAAGCCGGACGGCGTCACGCCTATTCGCCCTTGTTGCCGAACAGCTTCTTCAGCATTTCGGCCATCGGTCCGGTGGTCGGGAGGATTTTCGGCTGGGCATTGTTGCGGGTCTGGCGGATATGGGATTTGCCGGCAGGCTTGGCTGGGGCCGGGTCGGGTTCCGGCTTGCTGCCGGTGGCCAGCGCCAGCTTGTTCAGGAGCTGCGAATCCTCGCCCTTCACCAGCATCTCGGCATTGTCGGCGAGTGCCTCCAGCAAGGGCTCCAGCCAGAGGCGGTCGGCCTTGGCGAAGTCGCCGAGCACATGGTTGTGCACCTGTTCCTTGGAGCCCGGATGGCCGATGCCAAGCCGCAGGCGGCGGTAGTCCTTGCCGCAATGGGCATCGAGCGACTTGATGCCGTTATGGCCGCCATGGCCGCCCCCCAGCTTGATCCGCGCCTTGCCGGCCACGAGATCGAGTTCGTCATAGATGGCAAGCACCTGCCCTGGCCCCAGCTTGTAGAAGCGCATTGCTTCTCCGACGGCCTCGCCAGACAGGTTCATGAAGGTCTGCGGCTTCATCAACAGCACCCGCTCGCCGCCGATCTCGCCCTCCGAAATCAGCGCCTTGAACTTCTTCGACCAGGGCGAAAACCCGTGGCGTCGCTGGATCTCGTCCACCGCCATGAAGCCGATATTGTGGCGGTTGCCGGCATATTGGGCACCGGGATTGCCAAGACCTGCGAAAATCAGCATGGGAACATCTCTAAAAAATCGTCTGTGGTCTTGCACCGCGTCGGGGCGGGGATGTCAACCGCTTGCCGCGGCATGCGCGCGTTTTTGCGGCGAACCTTACGGTTACCGGCGGTTTGGCCGCACGCCGTAGCGGGTCAGGATACGGTCCTGCGTGCCATCGGCGATCAGTCTGTCGAGTTCTTTCTGCATGCGGGCGATCAACGCGTCCGGCAGGGCAAGATTGCAGGCGAAGCCATATCGCTGTCCTTCAAGCGTGAGCGCCGATTCGACGGCGCTTCCCCGGTCGCGCATGGCTTCGAAGGTCTTTTCGGAGGTCACCATCAGATCGACGCGGCCGCTCAGCAGCTTCTTCTCCGTCGTCTCCAGGTCTGTCGCGAGATCGATCTTCGGGAAATTGTTGTTGCGCAAGAAGCCGATGGCGAAATCCTCGCGCTGCGCGCCCACGATGAAGCGTTTGGCCTCATCGATCGTGGCCGGATTGACGCCGGAGCCGGCCTTGCGCACCATGATCATCTGGTCGACCAGCAGCGGCTCCACCCATTTGAATCGCTTGTCGCGGTCCTGGTCATGGCCTGTCGTGAACAGGCAGGTATGCGGCTGCTGCTCGGTCCGCGACAGCGCCCGCGCCCAGGGCAGGATTTCAAGCGAATAGCCCAGCCCGAGCGCCTTCATCATCAGTTCGGCCTGCTCGACCGAGGTGCCGGTAATGGCGCCGTCCTTGCTGAAATTATAGGGTGCATATTCCTCGGTGAGCAGGGTCAGATCCTCTGCGTGGGCCATGCCGGCAAGGAAAAGAACGAGCGTGAAAACCAGATGCTTCATTGCTGGTCTCCTCCGGACCTGGTCATGCGATCGTGCTGACCTTGGCTTCTGACTCCATCTCCAGCATCAATAGCATGTTTTCGATCGGCATCGGCTTGCTGAAGAGGTAGCCCTGGCCGAAATCGAGCCCCAGCTTGCGCAGAAGCTCCCACTGCTCCTTGGTCTCGACGCCCTCGGCGACGACGGTGCAGCCCATCTGGTGGGAGATGGTGCGGATGCCCTTGATCAGCATGCGGCTCTTGCGGCGGATGTCGGCCGTTCCGACCGTGAGCGAGCGGGTGAAGGACTGATCGACCTTGACGATATCGACCGGGAAGCGATTGAGGTAGCTCAGCGAGGAATAGCCCGTGCCGAAATCATCGAGCGCGATGCGGCAGCCGAATTCGCTGAGCTGTTTCAGGACTGCATGGACGCCCGGATTGTCGGCCATCAGCACCGCCTCGGTGATCTCGATGACGATGCGGGAAGGGGAAATGTGATGCTTGAGGAGCAGCGCCGCGAGCTTGTGCGGCAGCGTCTCCTCGAATTGCAGCGGCGAGAAATTGACCGCCAGATAGGTTGCGTCGGCGCCTTCCAGCCCGCTGAGGCGGGCAAGATGCCTGATCGCCTTTTCCAGGACCTGCTCGCCGATCCGGGCGATCGTGCCGGTTTCCTCGGCGATGCCGATGATTTTTCCCGGCGGCAGAATGCCCTTTTCCGGATGGTTCAGCCGCATCAGCGCCTCGAAGCCGGCAATGCGCCCGTCGCCGAGGCTGACGATCGGCTGGAGATAGGCTTCGAACCAGTCCTCTTTCAGCCCCGCCTCGATATATTGCTCGATTTCGTGGCGTTCCCGGGCCGTGTCGAGCATGCTGGTATCGAAGACCAGCATGCCGTTCTTGCCGTCGCGCTTGCGCGCATACATCGCCATGTCCGACTTGAGCAGCAGTTCGGCCGCATTGGCGGCGTGGTCGGGATAGAGCGCAACCCCGATGCTGGCGCTGACGGAAAGTTCGGCCCCCTCGACAAGGATCGGTTCGCGCAGGCTGGCGCAGATGCGGCCACCGATCTCGCTTGCCAGCGCCTCGACTTCCTGCGCGCTGACGAGGATGGCGAATTCGTCGCCGCCGAGCCGCGACATGGTGTCGTCCGGGCGCAGCGTCGTCCTGATGCGGGAGACGACCTGCTTCAGCACCGCATCGCCGGCGGCGTGGCCGAAATTGTCGTTGATCCACTTGAAGCGGTCGAGGTCGATGAAGATGCAGGCCAGTTGCATCGCATTTTCGTCGGCATTGCGGATGGCGTCGTCGAGCGCCGCCTCGAAGCCCTGGCGGTTGAGAAGGCCGGTGAGGTGATCGGTGATCGCCTGGGCATGGTTGCGGCTTTCGGCCTGCTTGAGCGCGGTCACGTCGGTCATCACCGAGAGCGACAGGCTGCTCGCGTCCTTCGTCTCGAGGATCAGCACCGTCATCGTCTCGCCATTCGCCTTGACGAAGGGAACCGTCACCTCGCAGATATTGGCATGCGCCGGGCTGATATTGCTGCGGCGCGCGCGGTAGGTCTCGCGCCAGTGTTCGTCGACGAAGTCGGTGAAGATGCAGCCGATGACGTGGCTGCGATCGTAGCCGGTGGCCATCAGCCAGTAATCGCTGACGGCGGTGATGCGGTTGGCGGGATCGAGCGAGAACAGCATGGACGGCGTCAGATTGTAGATTTCCGTAGCCCGGCCATGCGCCAGCTTCAGCTCTGTCTCCTCGCGTTCGAGCTTGCTTTGCATCTCGTTGAAATTATGGGCAAGCATGCCCATCTCGTCCTGCGCGGTCCAATCGACCTGATGGCGCGATCCGAGCCTGCGCGTGGCTTCGATGGCTGCCGTGAGGCGCATCAGGGGCCGGATGACGGTGATGCGGTTGCCGATGATGGCGGAGGCAAAGACGATGCCGACGGCGACGATCAGGATGAACAGGACGCTCAGCTCGTCCTTGCTGAAACGGGAGAGAAGACCCGGCATCGCCCGCTTGAGTTCCAGCGTTCCAACGGATTTTCCTCCGTCCTGGGACGTGTAGAAAATCGTCCTGGTCAGCGTCTTGTGCGCCAGGCCCTTGTCCACGGAGTTAGTCGGCAGCCGCACCGAGATGGATCCCGAGCTGTCCCTGACCTCTACCGAGATGACATCCGCGCCGGCGAGCAGCGATCTGGCGATCTGCTCGATGCCGTCGGTATCGAAATCCCAGAGCGGCTTTCCAAGCGCCTGGGCGCTGGCTTCCATGAGTATCTGCGTATTCTGCAGATGCTCACGCGCGACGCGCTCCGACGACAGGCTCAAAAACAACACGATCAGGGGAGCGATGAAAACGAGCATCGCGCCGCAGACGATCGCAATGAAGCGATTTTCGACGGAATGCATCATCGGACGCATCCGGGCGCTTTACTGGCGTCATCTTTCATTCGGATTCTCATACGCTGAAATCGGACTGGTTCCCCGTCATCAACACATCATGAAAATCTTAAATGTTGCTGAAACTCCTGCATAAAAGATCAAAAGGCCAAGACTGGATGTCGTCTTGCACCAATCGCCAGACAATAAAAAACCCGCCTGCGCAGGGCTGCGCGGCGGGTTTTCATGCCGTGCTGTCGGAGTTTTATTCTTCCGAAGCCGTCTCTTCTTCCTCTTCCGAAACGCCGCCGGCCGGAGTGGCGATGGTGGCGATCGTGAAGTCGCGGTCGGCGATCACCGGAGTGACGCCAGCCGGCAGCTTGATGTTCGAAATATGGATGCCGTCGCCCAGCTTCAGGCCGGTCAGGTCGGCCGTCAGGAATTCCGGGATGGCGTCGGCGGAAACCGACACTTCGACTTCGTGGCGAACGATGTTCAGGACGCCGCCGACCTTGAGGCCCGGGGACTTCTCTTCGTTGACGAAGTGAACCGGAACCTGGACGGTCACCTTGGAGTCCTTGGACACGCGCAGGAAATCGACATGCATGGTGAAGTCACGGACCGGATCCAGCTGGTAGTCCTTCGGCAGGACGCGGATCTTCTCGCCGCCGACGTCGATCGTGGCGACCGTGGTCATGAAACCACCGGCGTGAATTTTCTGGGTGACTTCCTTCGTGGAGAGGGCGATGGAAATCGGAGCCTGCTTGTCGCCATAGATGACAGCAGGAATAAGACCGTTGCGGCGAAGTTCACGGGAGGACCCCTTACCAACCCGTTCGCGCGTTTCGGCCTTGAGCTCGTAGGATGCGTGGCTCATGGCAGTACCTTTCTGGTGTTTTGGAGAGTTCGTCCGCTCGTGTTCGAAACGGAATGAACCGAGGCCTTTGACCGCCTCATCCGCGTTTGCCTCCAAGGGTGTCTGCGCGGACGCGCGTCCTTAACCGAGAACCCGGCGAAATGCAAGGGCGGCTGGTCGGCCCGAATGCGCGTCTCGTGGTGGCCGAGGACGATCGATACACGCCCGGCGCGATCATTTTCAAGCCTTGATAACCTTCATCGCATCGCGCCTGAACGGTGTTAATCTCTCTTAGTGTCTTTTCGGCACAGTCCGCCCAATTCCAAACGGGTGTCCCATGCTGAAAGTCCTTTCCTGTATCGCAACCGAACATGAATACGGTTTGCTGTCGCTGGCCGTGCTGGTCTGCGTCCTCGGCTGCACGCTGACGCTCAGGCTTTATGCCCGGGTCGGGCGCACGGTCGGCGTGCAGAAGCTGAACTGGCTGTTCATGAGCGGCGTCATCGGCGGCTCCACCATCTGGACCACCCATTTCATCGCCATGCTCAGCTTCAAGTCGTCGCTGCAGCACGCCTATGAGCCGGTGTTGACGATGGCGTCGCTCGGCGTGGCGATCGCCGTCACCACGCTTGGCCTGTTCGTCACCGCTCTCAGGAAGTCCGGCCTCACCGTCGAACTGGGCGGCGCCGTGGTCGGCGCGGGCATAGCGCTCATGCATCATATGGGCATGGCGGCCTACCAGATCGGCGGGCGGCTGGAATGGGACATGACCTATTACACCGCCTCGGTCCTGCTTGGCATCGGCTTCGGTGCCTTTGCCACCCACTGCCTTTCGCGGCCCGCAGGCCATTTCTCCCGATATGGCGGCATTTCCGGGCTCATTCTGGCGATCATCGCGGTGCATTTCACCGGCATGTCCGCCGTCACCATCGTTCCCGATCCGATGCTGCAGCCCTCGGCGGCGCTCATTCCCGACACTTTGCTGACGATCATGGTCGTATCGCTGATGTGCGTGATGCTGGGGCTCGGCGCCTCCACCTATGTGATCGATCTCCACACCACCCACCAGGCGGCCGAGCGCTTCCGCCATCTGTCGCTGCACGATCCGCTGACCGGACTTCCGAACCGCGTCGCCCTTGGCGATCGCCTCGAAAACGTTACCCGCCAGTGGAGGGACGAGGGCCTGCGCACTGCCGTCCTTTCCTTCGACCTCGACCGCTTCAAGGAGGTCAACGACGTGCATGGACATGC
The DNA here is from genome assembly GCF_001426565.1 of Rhizobium sp. Root482. Lineage (GTDB taxonomy): Bacteria > Pseudomonadota > Alphaproteobacteria > Rhizobiales > Rhizobiaceae > Pararhizobium. The sequence continues at coordinate 321,060 of NZ_LMFA01000020.1, forward strand.
TGCCGGCGATGCGGTCCTGCGCATCATTGCCGAGCGCATGACGAAAATCCTGGGCGAGGGGGAATTCGTCGCGCGCATCGGCGGCGACGAATTTGTCGCGCTGACATCGAACCTCTTCATGAAGAACGAAGCGAAAAGCTTTGCCGCGCGCCTGATCGGCGAGATCGTAAAGCCCATCATATGGCAGGACAAGACCCTTCTCGTCGGCACCAGCGTCGGCATTTCCGTGTTTCCCGTCGATGCGCTGTCTGCGGAAGACCTTCTTGCCCAGGCCGATCTTGCCATGTACCGGGCGAAGGCCAGCGGCAGCAATGCCATCCGGCTTTACGAGTCCTCGATGGACGATGCGGCCCGCAAGCGCAGCATCCTCGCCATGGATATGCGCCAGGGCATCGAGCGCGGCGAGTTCGAGCTTTATTACCAGTATCAGAACAATTCGCTGACGCGCGACGTCATCGGTTTCGAAGTGCTGCTGCGCTGGCACCATCCGGCGCGCGGCATGGTGCCGCCGATGGATTTCATCCCGATCGCCGAAAGCAACGGCTTTATCCACGAACTGGGAGACTGGGTTCTGCGCACCGCCTGCCGGCAGGCCGCGTCCTGGACGAATCCGCTCAAGATCGCCGTCAATGTCGCGCCGACCCAGCTTGCCGATCCGAACTTTCCGCTGCGTGTCGGCGAGATTCTCGCCGAGACCGGCCTCGATGCCTCCCGTCTCGAACTGGAAATCACCGAAACCGGGATCATCGGCGACCAGCAGCATGCGCTGAACATCATCCGACAACTAAAAAAGCTGGGCGTCGGCATCGCCATGGACGACTACGGTACCGGCTATTCCTCGCTTTCGACCCTGCAGAACTTTCCCTTCGACAAGATCAAGATCGACCGTGCCTTCATCGATGGCGTCACCAGCAACAGGCATTCCGCCGCCATCGTGCGCTCGACCATCATCCTTGCCCAGAGCCTCGATATCCCGGTGCTGGCCGAAGGCGTGGAAGATGAGGACCATATGCGCTTCCTCTGCGGCGAAGGCTGCCTCGAGGTCCAGGGCTATCTGTTCGGAAAGCCGATGCCCTTGCGCGACATCCAGCATGTGGTCAACAGGGTGCCGGACCAGCCTGAGATGTCGCAAGATCCGGTTTTTCCGCCGGACGAACAGGAGGCCGCCTGATGCCTTTGCTCAGTGTCGGCGCGCGCGCGTAAAGCGTGCGAGCGCCAGCATCAGTCCGCCGGCGAGGAGGCCCCAGAAGGCGCCGGAAATACCGGCAAAGCCGACGCCCGAGGCCGTGACCAGGAAAGTGACCGCGGCCGCTTCCCGGCTGTCGGGTTCCTTGAAGGCGGCCATGGCCGAGCCGGCGAAAGCGCCGATCAGCGCAAGCCCCGCGACCGCCTCGATCAGGATCGGCGGGGCCAGCCGGACGAAGGCGATGACGCTCGCCGCCAGAAGGCCGAACACCACGTAGCCGGCGCCGGCGACGACGGCTGCCCAGTAGCGTCGCGCCGGATCGCGGTGCGCATCTTCGCCGGCGCACATGGCAGCCGTGATGGCGGCGAGATTGACCGCATGTCCGCCGAACGGGGCGCTCAGGATAGAGAAGACGCCGGTGGTGGCAAAGAGCGGGCCGGGCCGCGGCTCGTAGCCGTTGACCTTCAGCACGGCGATGCCCGGAATATTCTGCGATGCCATGGTGACGATGAACAGCGGCAGCGCGATGCTGACGAGGCCGGCCGTGGTAAAGGCGGGGCTCACCCATTCTCCCTGAGGAACGAGCGTCGCCGAAAGACGCGCCACGGCATCGGCCGGCATGTCGATACCGAAGGCGAGCACGAGCGCGAAGGCGAGGAGGGCGGCGGGAACGGCAAACAGGCGGTTGACGCTGCCGACGATCGCCCAGGCGAGAACGATCGGCAGGCCGAGCAGCGGATCGAAGGCGACCGCCTTGACCGGTGCAAAGCACAGCCCGATCAGCACGCCCGCCAGCATCGCATTGGCCAGCGCCGCCGGGATCGCGGCCACCGCCCGCCCCAGCGGTTTCCAAAGGCCGGCCATCACGACCAGAACGCCGCAGACCAGAAAACTGCCGACAGCCGTGGCAAAGCCGCCCGCAACCGGCACCGAACTTGCCAGGAGGGCAGCACCCGGCGTCGACCAGGCGATGCTCACCGGCAGGCGGGTGGAAAGGCTGAGAACAATGGCGCAGAGCCCCATGGAAATGCAGAGCGCCATCAGGCCGGAGGCCGCCTGCGTCTCGGTCGCGCCGACGGCGGTCAATCCCTGCAGCACCACGGCGAAGGAACTGGCGAAACCGACAAAGGCGGTGAGCAGGCCCATGAAAAGGCTCTGGAGCGAAAAGTCCCGGAACATCGAGCGGCAACCATGATGGGATGAAATGAGGGCGAGGAATCTGCCTATCACATCACGGTGCCCGCGCAAGCCCGGCCATTCTTAAACCGCCGTGGTTGCGCACAATCCGACCCATGACGATGCAGGACGCGCCAAGACGCGAAGGCGGCAAAGCAGTAGCCAGTAATCCGCGATCATCCCCGGGAAGCGGGCAGGACGATCAATCGAATAGGCTGGAGACGGATTCTTCGAGGCTGGTGCGGTGGACGGCCTCGCCGATCAGGCTGGCTGTCGAGATGACGCGTATATTGTGGGCCGATTGCACCGCCGTCGTCGGCTGGATCGAATCCGTGATCACCAGTTCCTTCAGCATGGAAGAGGTCACGCGGGCAACCGCGCCGCCCGACAGGACGCCGTGGGTGATATAGGCGGTGACGCTGGTCGCGCCGTTCTTGAGCAGCGCCTCGGCGGCGTTGCACAGCGTGCCGCCTGAATCGACGATGTCGTCGATCAACAGACAGTCCTTGCCGATGACCTCGCCGATGACGTTCATCACTTCGGATTCGCCGGCGCGTTCGCGCCGTTTGTCGACGATCGCCAGCTGGCAGCCGAGGCGCTTGGCAAGCGCGCGGGCGCGCACCACGCCGCCGACGTCGGGCGAAACCACCATGACATTGCTGAGTTCGTAATGTTCCTTGACGTCGCGCGCCAGGATCGGGACGGCATAGAGATTGTCGGTCGGAATGTCGAAGAAGCCCTGGATCTGTCCGGCATGAAGGTCAAGCGTCATCACCCGGTCGGCGCCGGCCTCGGTGATCAGGTTGGCGACCAGCTTGGCGGAGATCGGCGTGCGCGGACCGGGCTTCCGGTCCTGGCGGGCATAGCCGAAATAGGGGATGACGGCGGTGATGCGGCGGGCCGAGGAGCGACGCATGGCGTCGATCATGATCAGCAGTTCCATCAGGTGGTCATTGGTCGGGAAGGAGGTGGACTGGATGACGAAAACATCCTCGCCGCGCACGTTTTCCTGGATTTCCACGAAGATTTCCTGGTCGGCAAACCGTCTGACGGTCGCTTTGCCCAGGGGCAGGTTGAGATAATTGCAGATCGCTTCGGCGAGCAGCCGGTTCGAGTTGCCTGCGAAAACCTTCATCGATGGTCCGCCTGTGCTGGCGCGGGTCGTTCCACGCAATTCCGTATACCGCCGGGCCCCGATCGCCCCGGCCAATGCGGGCTTCATAACGCCCTTGACTTCGAATGCAAGGGGATTGCCGCGTCGCAGCGCGGTTTATCCTAAAAACTTTTGCCTTGGCGTGGCGAGCCTACGACAGCGATAACGCAGACCGCGCAAAACTGTGCGGCGGTTTTGCGATAACGACATGCGCAAAATCAAAGACCTAAAGCGCGGGAAACCTATCGGAAAGATCGCGATGCGCCTGAGGTCGTCAGCCGGCCTGCCCGGCGCGCCAGTCGAGATAGGCGCCGATGGTCTTCGTGGCGATCGTCTGCATGGTCTGCGCGGGCACCACCGACCAGAGATCGGCCGCACTTGCTTCGACCGTGTCCTGGCCCTGGATGCGGTGCAGCCGGTTGCCGGAGCCGTCGAGCACGTCCCAGACATAGACGATGGTGGTGCTGTCGCCGTCCTTCAGGGCCGAGAAATAGCCTTTCAGTATATGCTGGCTGCTCGGATCGGAGGCGCTCTTGATGGTGATGCCGTGCGCGCGGGCCTCAGCCCCCAATTGTTTCGAAAGCGGCGTCACGGCCTCTACCGGCGCGCCGATGATCGGCAGGAAGCGGATCGTGCTTGCCGCCGCCGCGGGAGCGAGGGCTGCCGCCTTTTGCGGTTCCTCGACCGGAGCGTCCTCGTCGGCGAGCCTGATCGGGGCAGGGGAGCGCTCTTCCGCAGCCGCCTGTTCGCGCGGGGTGTCGTCGATCGGGTCGGCAAGCGGTGCGGCACGCGAGACCTGCCGTTCCTGCATCGGCATCTCGCCCTGCCGCAGGCGGCTGGCCTGCGCGCCGAGCGATCCGGCCGGGTCGGTATAGTCGGCGTCGCCCTGTACCATCAGCGTGCCGTCCGGCCCTTCGACGAAGCCTGCGGGCGGCGTCGTGGCGGCAAGCGGCGCGTTTTGGGCATAGGTCGAGGATGGCGGCTCGACATAGGCGGTCTGCTGTTCCATGGCGGCCAGATCGCGCTGGTTGACCGGCGGCGAATTGAAGGTGCCGCCGCCGACATCCACCTGCGGGGTCAGTGCATCCATGCTGTTACAGCCGGCAAGGGCCGCCACATATCCAAGGCCTGCGAGAAGGGTGATCAGCGTGCGCATCGTTCTACCGTCCGGTTGATCGGCGAAACGGGCCGGAGCCCGTTCTGCCCGTCGATCCGGCAAGGATAGAGCAATTTTCCTAAGCAGAAATGAAGTCCAGCCCGTAGCGCGAAAGGGCCTTGGGCGCGCCCTCGGTGGTCAGATAGGTCTGGCCGAGCGTCATCGCCGTGCCGCTGTCGCTGTCCATGATGATCATGTGCACGAACAGCGACATGTCCGGCTCGATCTCCTGCGGATTGCCGATATGGAACATCTGGTGCTCCATCCAGGACGGCGAGAAGCGGGCGCCGAGCGAATAGCCGCAGGCATTCAGCCGGTGGCGGGCAAGGCCGCGCTCGTCCATGATCTTGGAATGGACGTCGAAGACCGTGCCGAACGTATTGCCGGGCCGCAGCACCATCTCGATCGCCTGGATCGTATCGCGGCAGGCGCTGTAGAGTTCGCGGTGGCGGTTCGTCGGTTCGCCGATCACCACGGTGCGCATCATCGCGGCGTGGTAATGGGCGCTGACACCGGCCCATTCCAGCGTCAGCTGGTCCTGCGCATCGAGCGTGCGCCGGCCGGCCTTGTAGCGGCACAAAAGCGCGTCGGCGCCGGAGCCGATGATGAACTCATTGGCCGGATAATCGCCGCCGCCGGCAAAGACCGCGCCTTGCATGGCGGCAAGGATCGCCGCCTCGCTGCCGCCGGCCTGGATCAGCGGCAGGGCCGCATCGAGCGCGTCGTCGGCAAGGCTCGCGGCCTTCTCGACATGAAGGATTTCCGCCGGGCTCTTGACCAGCCGCAACCGGCTGACCAGCAGCGAGGCGTCCACCAGTTCACCGAAGCTCGTCAACTGCTGGTCGAGCAGGCGGGCGATGCGGCCGGTCATGCCATGCGTGTCGTATTCGATGCCGATGCGTGCGCCGAGCAGGTCGAGATCGCTCAGCAGGTTTTTCAGGTCCATGGTCGGATCGGCATTGACGCGGTCGATCCAGACCTCGACCCGTTCGATATTCGACGTGTGCTTGGCCTGGCGCAGGTCGGCCGAGCGGGTGAGCAGCACCATGGAGCCATCGGCCTTCACCACCAGCGTCTGGAAGAAGCAGTAGCCGAACGTGTCGTAGCCGGTCAGCCAATACATGCTTTCCTGCGCAAACAGCAGCATGGCGGCAAGCTTTTCTTCCTTCATTTTGGCGGTCAGCCGGTCCAGCCGGCCTGCGAATTCGTCCTGCGTGAAATGCAGTGCCATGTCATGTCTCCCGAATCGATAGTGCGGAAATCTGCCGGCCGTAATCCGGCTCGCCGCGATGGGTGGTCCGGCGGTAGGAAAAGAAATTCTCCTCGTCCGCATAGGTGCAGAGATCGAGGTTCTCGGCCGCGACGCCGGCGTCCATAAGCCGCTTCAGCGTCAGCCCCGGCAGGTCGAACATCGCATGGCCGGGCTTGGGCGAGGGCGTGAAGAAGACCTTGTAGTCGGGATCCTTCTCCAGGAACCGCTCGACGAATTCCGCTCCGACCTCGTAGTTCCTTCGGCTGATCGATGGCCCGAGGCAGGCGGCGATGGTCTCGCGGCGGGCGCCGAGCGCGACCATCGCCTCGATGGTGCTTTCGAGGACGCCGCCAAGCGCGCCCTTCCAGCCGGCATGGGCAGCCCCGATCACGCCGGCCTGCGCGTCCGCGAACAGCACGGGGCCGCAATCGGCCGACAGCACGCCGATGACCAGCCCCGGCGTCGCCGTCACCAGCGCGTCGGCCTTTGCCCGCGTGCCGTCGTAGCCTTCATCGACGATGATCGCGTCCGGCGAATGGACCTGGTGCAGGGTTGCAAGCTTTTCCGGACCGGCTCCGAACCAAGCGCTGACGCGGGCGCGGTTCTCCTCGACATGGCCGCGCTCGTCGTTCGAGCCCAGCCCGACATTGAGGCCGCGATAGATGCCCTCGGACACGCCGCCCTTGCGGGTGAAATAGCCGTGCCTGATCGTCTTTCCGGCCCGCCGGGACAGGAGTGGGCTTTGAACGGGCAAGGGCAAGGCATCATCCTTCATCGGTGGTTCTGCCCTTTCGGTGGAGTGCTGCATGATGGATTTTTCAGGCCTGTCAGTGTTGCGGCCCGGGTGATTTGGCCGGATGTTGGCCTTCGCGAAGGCTGCTGTCAATCCGCCGCAACGACCGCGAATGTCGCCGCCGCCACTTCACCTGGCCCTATTTCTGGAAGGGCGCAAGCGCCAGGCCGGGGCTGCTGACGACCAGCACCTTGAACAATTCGCCCATCCGGCCGATGCCGGCGCCGGCCAGCCGCTCGGCGTCGGCGCGGATGTTTTCCTGGGTCCCGGCATCCTTGCCGCGACCAAGGGCCGCGGCGCGTTCGGCAAGGCCGAGCGCCAGCAGGAAATCGCCCTGATAGGTCAGTCCGTTGACCTGCAGGCCCTCGGTGACCGCCCGCCTCGCGAGTTGCTCGAAATCGACATGGCTGGTGATATCGGCCTCGCCCGGATGCGCCAGCGGCGGGTCGAACTGATGGGCGCGCACGGCCTGCAACGTATCGCCGAAGCCGGTGACCATGTGGCCGTAGTCGATGATCACGGCGGTGCCGCCACCGGTACGGATGCGTTCGCTCAGCATGGCCATGATCGCGTCGCGGGCGGGTCCCGTTTCGAAGATGGTACCGAGCGCAACCGTTTCGGCGGAGGGCGGCAGAAGCGCCGGATCCAGGCCGGCGACACCGGCGGCGAAGGTCAGTTCGCCGTCGCCATCCAGTCCGACGAGCCTCTCGCGAAAACCTTGCGCCGTCTTGACGAACTGGCGGATGGGGATGGCGTCGAACAGTTCGTTGGCCGCCAGCAGCAGGAAGCCCTTAGGCAGCGTGTCGAAGCTTTCGTGCCAGGAGATCTTGAACTTGTGGGCCACCAGCGCCTGGCTCTGGACCTTCCGCAGCCTTTCGCTGGTTTCCACCAGATGGACACTCAAGACATCGTAGAGAGCCGGCGAAAGCTTGCCGATGACACGCAGGATATCGGCCATCATCGTGCCGCGGCCGGGGCCGATCTCGGCCAGAACCACGGGAGCGGGTTCGCCATGCCGCTGCCAGGCCTGGACGAGAAAGATGCCGATCATTTCGCCGAACAACTGGCTGATATCCGGCGCGGTGATGAAATCGCCGGAGGGACCGAAGGGTTCGCGGGTGCGGTAATAGCCATGTTGCGGATCGGCCAGGCAAAGCGAAAAATAATCGGTGACGCTGATCGGACCGCCGGCGAGGATCAATGCCTTGATTTTTTCGGCAAGCGGCGTCGTCATCGGCGCTCCTTCAACCGGCAGCGCTTGCGCGGCGGGCCCGCAGGATGGCCCAAAGCCCGATAAAGACCATCGGCAGCGACAGGAGCATGCCCATGGTCAGCCAGCCGCCGGCAAGATAGCCGATCTGGGCATCCGGCTCGCGGAAGAACTCGACGAAGATGCGGGCCAAGCCGTAACCGGCAACGAAGACGCCGCAGACCAGCCCCGGCGTCTTCAGCGCATGTCGGCGAGAGATCATCACGGCAAGGACGACGAGCAGGACGATGCCCTCGAGGCCGGCCTCGTAGAGCTGGCTCGGATGGCGCCCGAAGGGGCCGCCGGTCGGAAACACGACGGCCCAGGGCTGCGATGACAGGCGCCCCCAGAGTTCGCCGTTGACGAAATTGGCGACGCGGCCGAAAAACAGGCCGATCGGCACCACCGCCGCGACGATGTCGAAAAGGCTCCAGATGGCGATGCCGTTGCGCCGGGCAAAGATCAGCATGGCGATCATGGTGCCGATCAGGCCGCCATGGAAGGACATGCCGCCATTCCAGATTTCCAGCGCGCGCAGCGGGTTCTGCAGCACGCTGGCGAGATCGTAGAACAGGATATAGCCGATACGCCCGCCGCCGACGATGCCGGCCGCAACCCAGAGCAGGAAGTCGTCGATCTGCGTTTCGCTTGCCGGGCTTGCGCCATTGCGCCACAGCGAGGGATTGGCCACCAGCCGGCGGGCATAGCGCCAGCCGAGGAGGATGCCCGCCACATAGGCCAGCCCGTACCAATGGATCTGCAACGGGCCAATGGATAGTAGGACCGGATCGATTTCCGGAAAGGGCATGATCGAGAACAGCGTCGTTATTGTTTCCAAGGTCTTGGTTCATTTCCTGCTGTTGTTTGGCGGAACATGGCCTTACCGCCGGGCCCGGTCAAGGCGCGGGCGGGGCCGGAAAGCCGGTCATCACCGGTATTTTTTCTTGCATCGGCCCCCATGTCCCCCTACCTCCTTTGCAGGATCCGGCAACGGACAGGCGACGAGAGATCGGAGACGAGAGATGAGCACGGGCGCAAACCGCATATTGGACGATTTTGCCAAGTTGATGACGGATGCCGCGGGCGCGGCGCAGGGCGTGCGGCGGGAAATGGAGACCGCCTTTCGTGCGCAGGGCGAGCGGCTGCTGAATTCCATGGACATCGTCAAGCGCGAGGAATTCGAAGCCGTGCGCGAAATGGCGCTCAAGGCGCGCGAGGAAAATGACGTGCTTCTGGCGAGGATAGCGGCGCTCGAAGCGCGCCTGCCGGAAGCCTCCAACTGACATCGAACTCCCGTTCGACCGGGCGGCGGGGTTGCCTTGCCGCCCGTCGGCCTTGTTGCGCTCGGGGCGACGGTCGATTTTAGCCGCGCGGTCCCTCAACAACAATTTTCATAAATTTTTTACCCTGTGGACACTGTCAAAAAATGCTTACGGCAGAGTCGTTTAAGAACCCGCGCTGAATCATTTTCAGAGAGCCTATCCACAGCCTGCCGGGCGAATTTCAGCGCAGGGGGCTTTCATGCGGACTCCCGCATTATACACTGATTTTAAATGATGATTCGAAACGGGTCACGCAAGCTCCGGGCAGGGTAGACAAGCCAGGATGGTCGTGTTTCCGCAAGCATAGTGTTCGTTTCCGGCGTTTGAGTTTGCAGTTGTCGCGTAAGCGCGATGACGCATGCCTGTGTGCCGGGACTTTTGGGGTGATGCATGAGCCTGATGGAACTGGAACTTGAGCGCCAATCGAACCCGGTCGACATGATCGAGTTCGTCGCCGCCAACAATGATTGGTGCTTCGAGCGCTCGGGCGAAGACGAGATCGCCATGACCGTCGAGGGCAAATGGACGGACTATCACGTCTCCTTCTCCTGGATGGAGGAATTCGAGGCGCTGCATCTTGCCTGCGCCTTCGACATCAAGGTCCCCGAAAGCCGCGTCAACGAGGTGATCCGGCTGCTCTCCCATATCAACGGACAGGTGCTGATGGGTCATTTCGACCTGTGGCGCCAGGAAGACGTCGTGATCTTCCGTCAGTCGCTGCTTCTGGCCGGCGGCGCCGAGCCCACGAACCAGCAGGTCGAAGTGCTGCTTTCCAGCGCGCTGGAAGCCTGTGAGACCTATTTCCAGGCCTTCCAGTTCGTCGTCTGGTCCGGTGTCGACGCGCAGAGCGCCGTCGAGGCGGTCATGTTCGAAACCGTCGGAGAGGCGTGATCATGGCGGTGGCTGCGGCAGGACCGATCGTTCTCATCGGCGCGGGCAATATGGGCGGGGCAATGCTCGCCGGTTGGTTGAAGAGCGGCATTGCCGGCGAGACCATCCTCGTCATCGATCCAGGTCCGCCTCCGGCCATGGCCAGGCTGATCGCCGACAACGGCGTCCGCCACGAAACCACGGCGCCTGAAGGCGTCAAGGCCGGGGTCCTGTTTCTCGCCGTCAAGCCGCAGATGATGGCGAAGGTGCTGCCTTCCTTGAAAGCGCTTGTCGGGCCGCAGACCGTCGTTGTCTCCGTTGCTGCCGGCACCACGCTTGGCACCATGCGGTCGCATCTCGGCGAATGCGCCATGGTGCGCGCCATGCCGAATACGCCGGCGATGATCGGTCGTGGCATCACCGGCGCCTTTGCCAATGACAGTGTCTCGAAGGCGGCGCGCGATCTCGTCCACGATCTCCTGAAAGTGTCGGGCCCGGTCGAATGGGTCGAGACCGAAGCGGATATAGATGCGGTCACGGCCGTTTCCGGCAGCGGCCCGGCCTATGTCTTCTATCTCGTCGAGTGCATGGCGGAGGCCGGTCGCAAGGCCGGACTTCAGGCGGACCTCGCCATGCGGCTCGCACGAGAAACCGTCGCGGGGGCTGGTGAACTCTTGCACCAGTCCCCCGATGACGCCGCCAAGCTGCGCCAGAACGTGACCTCTCCGGGCGGCACCACGGCCGCGGCCCTTTCCTTCCTCATGGCGGATGATGGCATGCAGCCGCTGTTCGACAAGGCCATCGCGGCTGCCCGAAAGCGGGCCGAAGAGCTGGCCGGCTGAACGGGGTTTTCATAATGACCGAGACAATCGCCTATGCCGATTTCGAGCGCGTCGATATTCGTGTCGGCACGATCCTGGAGGCTTCGGCCTTTCCGGAGGCGCGCAAGCCGGCCATCAAACTGGTCATCGATTTCGGAGCGGAGATCGGCATCAAAAAATCCTCGGCGCAGATCACCGTCCACTATACGCCGGAAAGCCTGGTCGGCCGCCAGGTGCTGGGCGTCGTCAATTTCCCGCCGCGTCAGATCGGCCCGTTCCGCTCGGAAGTCCTGACGCTCGGCTTCGAGGACGAAGCCGGCGCCATCGTCCTTGCCGCTACCGACAAGCCGGTGCCGAACGGCAAGCGGCTTCTGTAGGGCCGACATCCATTGCTTCGATTGCAGGTTCATGGTGCGAACTGCGCGGCCAGTTTGACAAGCCATGCTCTGTCCATACAATAGGCCATGCCGAAATTTCTTTGGAGCATCGAGAAGAACCGTGCCCTGAAGGAGCATTCCGACAGGCATATCTGTTTCGAGGATATTGTCGCCGGAATTGACGCGGGAGGCCTGCTGGACGATATCGAGCACCCGAATTTTGAGAAATACCCGAACCAGCGCATATTGGTGGTCGCGTTCTCCGGCTATGTCTATGCCGTTCCCTATATACAGGAAGCGGATGGCAGCCTCTTTTTAAAGACAGCCTTTCCCAGTCGAAGGCTCAGGCGGATTTATCTGCCAGGAGAAGATCATGACGAAGAAACCTGAAATCGGCCATTATCTCGATGACGAAGAAGCGTCGCTGGTCGAAGCGCTTGAAAAGAGCGATGCTCCGCTCACCAGTATACTGACGGCTGAACGGCGCGGCGCCTTGGAGGCAATGGCACGCGAAGCGTTCAGCGACAGTCGTGAAAAGATCTCGCTGCGCGTATCGCGGTCCGATCTTGCCCGTTTGAAGTCGCGTGCCCTACAGGAAGGCGTGCCCTACCAGACCCTGATCAATTCCATCATCCATAAATATGTATCGGGTTGATCGCCCGTGTCGGCATTCTTCACGCCGGCACCCGGACCACCGCGCGCAATCCACCCAGCGGGCTGTCCGACAGGGTGACATTGCCGCCGTGGCTGCGGGCGATGTCGCGGGCGATGGCAAGGCCGAGGCCGGTTCCGGAACTGTCCAGATTGCGCGCCTCGTCGAGCCGGAAGAACGGCTTGAAGACATCGTCGCGGGAGGCTTCGGGAATGCCCGGCCCGTCGTCGTCGATGGTGATCGTCAGCCAACGGATGCCGTGCCTTGCCTCGATATGCACGCTATCGGCATAGCGATAGGCATTGGAGGCAAGATTGGAGACGAGCCGGGTGAAGGCGTTGGGCCGGACGCGGACATGGTCGTCTCCCTCCACCGCGGTGGTCACGGTCTTGCCGTGCAGTTCGGCTTCCAGGGTGAGCCGGTTCATCAGGTCGCTCAGCTTCAATTGCCCGACATCCTCTTCCGCCTCGCCGCGGGCAAAGGCCAGATAGGCTTCGAGCATGCTCTGCATGTCCTCGACATCCTGGTTGAGATTGTCGAGATCGGCGTTGTCGCCGGCCAGCGCCAGTTGCAGCTTGAAGCGGGTGAGGATGGTGCGCAGATCGTGGCTGACGCCGGTCAGCATCGCGGTGCGCTGCTCGATCTGGCGCTCGACGCGGTCGCGCATCTGGATGAAGGCAAGCCCGGCACGGCGGATCTCGTCCGCCCCGCGCGGCGAGAAGTCATCGATCTTCTGTCCCTTGCCGAAACTTTCGGCCGCCTTGGCAAGGTTGAGGATTGGCCTGATCTGGCCGCGCAGGAAAAGGATGGCGATGGTGAGAAGCACCAGCGAGGCGCCGACCATCCAGACGATGAAGATATGCGCATTGGACGCATAGGCCTGGCCACGTCGGGCAAAGACCCTGAGGATGCGCTCGCCGTCAAGCGCGATACGCACTTCGACCAGGTCGGAATTGCCGATCGTATCGACCCAATAAGGTCGGCCGATCTGATGCTCGATCTCCTCGCCGAGAATCCTGTCGAGAATTTCGAACAGCGCCTCCGGCTGGGGCGGCGGCAGCTTGCCGTCGGGCTCGATGCTGACGCCGAGGCCGAGCTTTTGGCGGGCAATGCGAATGATTTTCGCCCGATCGCTTTCAGGCGAGGTTTCGATCAGTTCGATAATGGCGGCGATATCGCTGGTGACGGCGGCCGAGAGGCGCTGCGTGACCATCTGCCAGTGCCGCTCCATGAAGACGAAGGCGACGACCGACTGCAGAAGCACCATTGGAATGATGACGATGAGCAATGAGCGGGCATAAAGGCCCATCGGCAATTGGCGGCGCAGCCAGCGTGTCAGCCGCAGCCAGCCGGTGTCCAGCTTCCTCGCCCGGTGGCGCAATATGTCAAGATTTGCCATGAGCGCCGGTCCCGTTCATCCCGTCAATCCACGCTCAGCCGGTAGCCGATGCCGCGCACCGTCTGCAGCCAGACCGGATTAGACGGATCGTCCTCGATCTTGCGGCGCAGGCGGTTGATCTGCACATCGATCGTGCGTTCGCCCACCTCGGCATCGTCGCTCACCAGTTCGTGGCGGGGGATGGTTTCGCCGGCGCGTTGCGAAAACAGCATCATGATCTCCTGCTCGCGATCGGTGAGGCGGATGTGGTCGGCGCCGCGGCGAAGCTCCCGGCGCACCACCGAAAAGGTGAAGGGGCCGAAGATCACCTGCTCCACCTTCGGCGCCTTGGCAGGCGCGTTGCGGCGCAGGATATTGTTGATGCGCAATACCAGTTCGCGGGGATCGAAGGGCTTTGGCAGGTAATCGTCGGCGCCGGCTTCCAGCCCCTCGATGCGGGCATTCGCCTCGGCAAGCGCGGTCAGCATGATCACCGGCACGGTCTTCACCTTGCGCAGGCTCTGGGTCAGCGAAATCCCGGTCTCGCCCGGCATCATGACATCGACGATCAGGAGGTCGTAGTCGATGCCCTCCAGCTTTCGCCGCGCCTCGCCGGCATCCCCGGCCGTCGTCACCCGAAACCCCTTTTCCATCAGGAAGCGGTTGAGCAGGTCGCGGATGCGGCGGTCGTCGTCCACCACCAGCAGATGGGGCGCGTCGTCGTCGATCCTTGTCGTCTTTGCCATCGTCGTTCTAAGCCCTGTCTCGCTGTCTGGCATGCGTGGTCCTAGCCGTCCTCGGCGTTCTTCATGCCGGCGAGGAAACGCCGGACCATGTCGCGGGCGCCCGGGCCGCTCCTTGTCATCGCCTCGGCAATGCGCCGCGATTGCGGCTCCGCCAAGGCCCGCGCCAGGGTCTTGCCTTCCTTGGTGGTGTAAAGCTTGCGCTGGCGGCGGTCCTGCGGGCCGGTCACCTGGTGGATATAGCCGGAATCGATCAACTGCTTCAAAACGCGGGCGAGGCTCTGCTTGGTGATCTTCAGCGTATCGAGAAGATCGGCAACCGTCATGCCCGGTTCGCGATCGACGAAATGCAGGACGCGGTGATGGGCGCGCCCAAAACCGCGTTTTTCAAGGATCACGTCGGGATCGGAGGTGAAATCGCGATAGGCGAAGAAGAGCAGCTCGATGATCTCGAAATCGACCGCGTCCGGATTGTCGGGATCGGCCGGAGCGGTGTCCGTACCGGCCTTCTGGTTGGGCTGTCCTGCCACGCCGTCATTTCCTTTCAACTGCGGCATGTCTGCCTTTGGAATATGTCAGTTTCATTGACATATTTTTTCGCCCTTGGTAAGCCTCTGGTCTCTGGAGGGCACGGACCGGCGTCACTATCGTTGAAGATAGGCCCTGCCGCGCCGGCCGCCAATCCAAATCAGCATGATGGATTTCCCATTCCGTTTGTCGCCCGGCAGGGCAGGCAAGAGACGCAACGCAAAGATGGCGCATGGACGCCAGGGATCAAGACGATGGCATCAGTTCCTTTTGACCGCATGGACGGACAGATCTGGTTCAATGGCGAGTTCGTGGAGTGGAAGGACGCGAAAATCCACGTGCTGACGCATGGCCTTCACTATGCAAGCGCCGTGTTCGAAGGCGAGCGGGCCTATGGCGGCCGCATCTTCAAGCTCACCGAGCACAATCGCCGCCTGCACAAATCGGCGGAAATCCTCGGCTTTTCCATCCCCTACAGCGTCGAGGAACTGGATGCGGCGACGATCGAGCTTCTGAAGCGTCAGGGATTCGCCGATGCCTATGTCCGGCCGATCGCCTGGCGCGGCTCGGAGATGATGGGCGTATCGGCCCAGAACAACCGCATCAATGTCGCCATCGCCATCTGGCAATGGGGCAGCTATTTCAATCCGGCCGAAAAGCTCAAGGGCATCCGCCTCGACATCGCCGAATATCGCCGCCCCGATCCGAAGACCGCCCCTTGCGCCTCCAAGGCTGCCGGCCTCTACATGATCTGCACCATCTCCAAGCATGCGGCGGAAGCCAAGGGCTATGCGGATGCGATGATGCTCGACTATCGCGGCCAGGTGGCCGAAGCGACGGGCGCCAACATCTTCTTCGTCAAGGACGGCGTCATCCATACGCCGATCCCTGATTGCTTCCTCAACGGCATCACCCGCCAGACGGTCATCGAGCTTGCCCAGCGCCGCGGCTACGAGGTGGTCGAACGGGTGATCCTGCCGGAAGAGCTTTCGCAGTTTTCCGAATGCTTCCTCACCGGATCGGCCGCGGAAGTGACGCCGGTCTCCGAGATCGGCCCCTACCGCTTCACGCCGGCGACCATCTGCGAAACGCTGATGAACGACTATATGAAGGAAGTCTATCCGGTGGCCGCTGCCGCCGAATAATGGCCGGTCCGAAAGCAGATCGAAGACGGCTGGTGCCGCCGCGGTCTGCCGGCATGCCGGAAACAACGGCGACCGCTGCCGGGCCGCATGATCTATGGCCTGAATCAAGCCGGGCTTTGCTTATAGCCTGACCCGACCACCGGCCGTTTTTCGTTTTGCCCGCCGCCGCCGCGCCCTGCCGCTGGGAAAGGCCGCCGCTTCGTGCTAGGCATGGCCAACAACCTGCCGCCCGAGCGGCCGGCTTCGCCCTTTCCCGCCGGTCACGATCCGGCCCGTATCGCGCCCTATCCACCAAGGCATGCAGCAGAAAATTTTCAAGGGAAGAGCAGGGTTTGGCGCGGGGCTTGCGGTCTCGCTCGTCGCGCATCTCGGTCTTGCCGTGTTCTTTCTGCTGCGCCTGCCCACCGACCAGCCAAAGCCGGAAAAAGAAGAGACGGTGCAGGTCGAGATGGTGCCGGAGCCCGAGAAGAAACCGGAGCCGGAAAAGAAGCCGCAGGAAAAGCCCGCGCCACGGCCAAAGCCGCAGGAGGACATACAGCCTGTCGAGAAGCCGGCTGAAAAGGCCGGGGAAAAACCGGTGGCCAAGGCTGAGTCTCAACCCGTGAACAAACCGGCGGAGAAGCAGCCGGAGGCGAAAAAGACCGAGGAGAAAGAGGTGAAGGCCGCGCCGCTCCCGCCGCAGGCCTTCGAGGCCGCGGTGAGGGACGGCGGCAAGGAAGCGGGCGGCGACCGTCCGTCGGAGCCGGAGAAAAAGCCGGATATCGAGCCGCGCGCCGATCGCGCCCTTCCTCCAGCGGGGCAGGAAACGCCGCAGAAAAGCGAACCGGATCTGACGAAGCCGCAGGACAAGCCGCTGGAGACACCGGCGGTCGCCAGGCTGCCGGAGCTCGATCTGCCCGAGTCCGTCAATCCCACCGACGCCCTCAACGAAGGCGAGGCGCCGATCGAGACTGTTCCGACGCCACAGGCAAGGCCGAAGGACGTGCCGACGGACAGTCAGGCGGTGGCGGTTCAGGAACTCGCTTCAGCAGAAAATCAGGCGCCGGACGCCCGCCCCAATCGCCCGCCATCGGAACTGACCTCGGCCACCGAGCTTTATTCCGCCGACACGCTGTCCGATCCGCGCGTGCGCCAGGCGCTGGGCAAGCTGCCGAGAGAGCGGCGGATCGTGCAGATCTGCATGATCGAGACGCTGGAGCAGGTCCGCCGCTCCCGGCCGGATACCGTGCCGCAGGGGTTGTTCTTCGACCCACGCAATGGCTCGCCGATCTCGGGCCTGACGATGACGGCCAATGGCGCCGCCTACAAGACCGCCGGCGGATGGATCGATGTCGACTTCAAATGCACAGTCAATAACGATATCGATAACATTACCGCCTTCAGCTTCGCGGTCGGCGGTTCGGTGCCGAAAAGCCAGTGGCAGGCGCGACGGTTTCCGAAGAATTGAGCCAGCCACGCCCGGCGGCTATTTGTAGAAGCCCTCGCGCAGATTGATGCCGTGTTCCAGCCAGGCCTTCATGGCGCAGAGCGCGCCCGTCCATCCCTCGCAATTGCCGTAGGAGCCCTTCAGCCCGGCCGGTGTCTCGCGCCAGCCTTCCTCGCGGATCGAAACCAGCGTGCGGTCGCCGTCGATCGGCTCGAAACGCATGGTCACCGTCGTGTCATAGCCGCCATCCCCGTTGCTGCCGTCGACGGCCCATTGGAAGACGATCTTCTCGTCCTTGACGACATCGATCACTTTCACCGGAAAGGCGCCGGGAAAATCGTGAAAGTCCCAGGTCACGGTCGCGCCTTTTTCCAGCCGCCCCTTGGCGCCGCCCGTGGTAAAATACCGCGATAATTGTTTGGGATCGACCACCGCCTCGAAAACCTCCGATACGGGCTTGGCAATCCTGCCGGCAACCCTGAATGTCAGTTCCATGATCCGTCCTCCGTTTCGGGCTTGTTGCTGGAAACATTATGTTGTAAAAACGTAACATGTCAATCGATGCGCAGAACGACCGTATTTTCAAGGCCCTGTCGGCGACCAGCCGGCGCGCCATTCTCGATATATTGAAGGATCAACCGCGCACCACCGGGGAACTCTGCGCCTGTTTCCCGGCGCTCGACCGCTGCACGGTGATGCAGCACCTGAAGGTGCTGGAGGCCGCCGATCTGGTGATCGTCAGCCGCGAAGGCCGCGAACGCTGGAACCATCTCAATCCGCTGCCGATCAAGCAGATCCACGACCGCTGGATCGGCCCGCATGCCGCCAGGGCCGTCGAACTGCTCGGCCGCCTGAAAGAGGACATGGAAGGGGAGGCGTAGGCTCTCCGTCAGCAACCTTTAGGACGTTTTTTCGCTCCTGAAACGAGGGCTCGTCGCCGACTGACGAGATGAGAGAATTCGGCCCATGGAGTTTGATGTGCCGTGCCGCCTGTTTTCGGCTATCGATATATTAATCCCTGAAGCAGCTTGAGGCTGGACGCTGGAGCCTGCGCAATCCTGGAAGTAAAATGGATCATCAAGTTCTCGAAGAAATCGCCAAAATCTTGAATGCCGATGCCCGGAACTACACCGTCTTCCTGCAATTTTTCGAAGTGTCCTTGCCGAAACCAGCCGGAAAAGAAACTATCATCAAAACAGCTTTGGGGGCTGATGCAACACTCGGCGGTATCCAAGAGGTCGAAAAAGCATCTGTTTGGCCCAATCTAAAACTTGCGCTGCTTTATGCGGGCGATAATGGCGCTGGTCCAGCGGCTGCTACAATTCAATCGGAAAGGTTGCTCGTATTAATGGGGGTTCTCGAAAACGAGGTCCGCTATCTTGTAGATGCAGCAAACACCACTGAATCATTTTGGCTGCAGGGCGGGCACCCCGCATACCCAGTGTTTTGGGACTTCGCCTATCTTATCTTAGGGAAGGCGGGCGCAAGCATTCTCATAGGGTCAAGCTCCGACTAGACGAGACTTTGTCAACACGACCTGAGCATACTCAACGCAGGAGAGGGCGTTAGCGCATACTTCTCCAGTCTGAGTTCCTTCCATTTGGTGGTGTTCATCAGCGAGATAAGCGTAACGCCGTCTGCTGAAGCCAGAGTGAAATCACGAATGAAGCCAGAGTGAAATCACGAAAGCCAAATACGCCATCGCCAAAAAACCACGTTGAATCACGCTTTCTTTGATTTCGGAATCCAAGCTTAAACGGCAGGCGGGCGAGTGGTTATGGCCTTCAGCCGATTTGTTCGCTCCATGGAGAATAATGTCTTCCAACCAGAAACAATGGCGTAGAAAAGGTCGGCGCCCATCCATTCTTCGCTGATGGTTTGAGGCAAATCGTCCGGCGCTCCCGTATTCAAGAACGCGATAATGCGCACGCGGCTATCCACGTCGAACTGCAAAATGTGGCTTCCATCATCAAAAGCCTCGTCCCCATCTGGAGCCCATATTGCCCCGCTCGATTGTAAAGCATCAACGAACTGGTGCCGCGAAATCCCGAAGTAGTCCGTTCGTGCAGTATCACGATAAAAGGCATCGAGGTAGGCTGCAGCAACCTCAGCGGCTGGAACATCGTCCGGGATAGGAGCCACATGCGTTCCCCGCCGTTGCAACCTATATTCGACCGCGTTGAATGAGCACCCAAGCATGGACGCATCGGGCTGTCTAACACCAAAAGCTCGTCCACCGACGTAGATTACGAAAAAGCCCAGCGCTAATTGGGAGAGATTTTCCACCGCTTCGGTAATCCCGCTTTCGATTGCGAAAACGCGGCAGTCGCCCACTATCATCGGTTACCCTTGTGCCTTCATTCTCAACAGGGCGATCAAGACTGTCCGTAGGAGACTTGTCAACAGGCCTAGATTCTTCCTGGCTCGGTCAGTCATGCCTTCCGCCGATGGCCTGTATCAACCTTGGTCGGGGGATTTCCTGTAGGGTCCGGGCGCCCGCCCCAATGCCTTTTCCGCTGCGAACTGAGCCGGCAAGGCTGTGAATGCCGGCCGCGCGCCGCCTCTCACGCTTTCATTTCCAAAAAACTTCATCCCCGTTTATCCCCGCGCCCTTCGCCCATGCCTAGAATGACCTCGTTCCACCACGGATACACCGGTTTGCGTTGCCGGCGAGGTGGGGCCGGTGCCCGGCGGGTTCTTATCCCCGCGCCCTTCGCCCATGCCTAGAATGACCTCGTTCCACCACGGATACACCGGTTTGCGTTGCCGGCGAGGTGGGGCCGGTGCCCGGCGGGTTTTGCGAAACGCGCGCAAGATTTCCGGGGCTGCGTGAAAGGCGGTTCTCCTCCGGCTCGCAAATGGGCCGGGCGTGCCGGGTAGCCACGCCACGGGCGGTTCACTCCGCCGGGCGGCTTTGCCGTCCAAGGGCCCAGGGCTTACCCCGCCTCATTGAAAGTCCCGCGGATAAGCGGCGGGATGGGGCATTGGAAGTCTCTCGCAAATGGGAGGCGTAGAAGAACCTGAGAAGCGCGGCAAAAGACACCGAAACGGGGCACGGCATGTGTCACCTATANGATGGGGCATTGGAAGTCTCTCGCAAATGGGAGGCGTAGAAGAACCTGAGAAGCGCGGCAAAAGACACCGAAACGGGGCACGGCATGTGTCACCTATACTTACTTACTGAGGCACCTGTCGTGCCCCGGCCGATCCTGCCCGTCCTGAATAAGGCGAAGAGATCGAAACTGCGCGAAGCCACGGGCAGCATTTGTCGCGTGATTGCCGAAACACGTCCCTCCACGGAGCACGAAAATGGAAGAGCAAAAGCCCAAGCCCGTCTTCGACAACAACCCCATGCCCTTTGGGCCTTTCGTCGTGCTGTCGCGCAGGGCCGCCGAAGCAATGGAAATCCCCCATTTCTGCGGGCTTCGCCGTTGTGCCCGCTACGGAATGTGTCGCGGCAAGCTGAAGCGCCGGGCCATTCCGGTTTCCCTCTGCCAGGCGCCGGATTTCGCGGCCTGGCTGCCGCTCTGCATGGCCGGCGCCGATGATGGCTGGCTGGAGCTCTTCATCACCTATTGGCACGTCTGTTGGGACGATCATTTTTCCATGCCCATCGATCCGCCGCGGGCGGCCCCGCAGCGTCGGCCTCTCCACGTCCAATGGCCGCATGCCGATCTCTGCGCGCCCGAGACCCTGTCGCCCTATCTCAATCCCGGCAATGGACCGTCATCGCCCGCTGGATACTCATCCGGTGCTTGACGTGGTCCGATGCTGTGCCATCATTTGCCGGAGATAGCCGAAAATGGTTTTGAACGGCAGATGCGCGATCACGATTCCGGCTGTGGACGCTGTGGACCATGTATGCGAGGCGGCGGCTGCCAGCCGCCGTCCACGCCTGTTGCATCAGTCGGCTTGGGAGTCATCGACCAATGTTTCGCGAATTTGGTCGATCTTGCCGATCTCGTCTCCAACGCCAAGAATGCCCTTGGCCCATTCCAGCGACGCGTCCGAAACGGTTGTCGTGCCAGCTGCGGTCGCCAGGGCTTCCCGCAGCGTTTCGTCGGAATACGCTGTCCCGGGCGGAACCGCATCAACCCCGTTGGCGGCTTCGTATTCCGCGTAGCCGCGCGCATAGGCAAAGACATCGGCGAATCGTGGATCATTCGAGTTGAGGTAGGCGTGGTAGTTTCGTTTCAGAGAGTTCAGGCCAGCCCGCTCTGCCGCGTCGGCCTTGGCAATTTTGGAGTTGGGCTTGGCGTCATTCGACCGGTTCTTGCCGTTCCTGGCGTCATCGCCGCCCTTCGCCGCAGCTTTTCCATGTCCGCGGTCGGATTTGTCCTGTCCCGAGCCGTTGCCACCATGGCCGCCGCTGCTTTCATGACCGCCACCGCCACCTTGGCCGCCATTCTTGGCCAGGGCGCTTCCGGCAGGACTGGCCAGTGTCAGGGCAATCGTGACGAGCGTGGATGTGATCGCTGTTTTC
This sequence comes from Rhizobium sp. Root482, assembly GCF_001426565.1. Classification (GTDB taxonomy): domain Bacteria; phylum Pseudomonadota; class Alphaproteobacteria; order Rhizobiales; family Rhizobiaceae; genus Pararhizobium. The sequence continues at coordinate 342,770 of NZ_LMFA01000020.1, forward strand.
ATCAACATGAGTTTTCTCCTGGTTTCTCTTCAGCGCGACCTCGGCGCACTTTCCGATACCGCAAGATTGCGGTAATCATGACATCTTCAAGTAGAATTGGGACCAATGCTTTGCTAACCGGGACCTAAGTCTTAGAGCCCGCCTCGAAGCGTGCGACCGATGGCACGGCGAAGTGCCGGGCATCGTCCGCCTTGGCGATGCAAGCAACGCATTCACAACCTCGCGAAGATCGGTGATGCCATGCCGCAGACGATCATCTCCATTCAGACCCGCGGCCCCGGCCTTTACGAATTCACCGGAGAGGTCGAGGCCTTCGTCGCGGCAAGCGGCGAGGGGGAGGGGCTTCTCACACTCTTCGTTCGCCATACCTCCTGCTCGCTGCTTATCCAGGAAAATGCCGATCCCGATGTCAGGCGCGATCTCGATCGCTTCTTCAAGCGCCTGGTGCCGCCGTCCGACGATCCGTCGATGGCCTGGATCTCGCATCGGGCCGAGGGACCGGACGACATGCCGGCCCATATCAAGGCGGCGCTGACCCAGGTCTCGCTTTCCATTCCGCTTTCCGGCGGCCGGCTGCTGCTCGGCACCTGGCAGGGCCTCTATCTGTTCGAGCACCGCCGCCATCCGCACCGGCGCGAGATCGTGTTGCATCTGGGCAGGTGAGGATTCGCGTGGGCCGCCGGCACTCCCCGGCTCGGTTCTTCATTGGGGAACAAAAACAGGGGTTTGGCGTTAAGCCGGCAGCCGTGCCACGATGCCGGCGCGGATTGCAGGGGAAGACCGATGACCGACGCGCAGACCATTGCCAGCCGCTTCATGGATGCCTTGAACGAGCGCGATTTCGAGACCCTCGCCGGTTTTCTCGATGAAGATGTGGCGCTCGATACGATGACCGGCCAGCGCACTATCGGCGCCCTGCCGCTGCGCATGGCGATCATGAGCTATTTCCGTCATTTCGACGAACAGTTCAGCGACATGGTGCTGATGCACGATGCCTTCGGCCAGCGCGTCGCCGTCGATCTCACCGCGCGCGGCCATTACCGCGAAACAATGGAAGGCTTTCCGCAGGCGAGCGGCCAGGCCTATTCGATCCCCGGCGTCTTCGTCTTCGAATTCGAAAACGGCGCTGTCACCCGGCTCAGCCATTATCGCAATGCCCGTGTCTTCGAACAGGCCCTGTCGCGCTGAGCACCACCCATCCTTGCGGATAAGCTTCGTTGAACGTGAACCCCGGATGAATGCAAGATTCCGGTTCCGTTCAGCCGCCCGGATCTAGTCTCCCTGCAATGCCCCGAAACAAGCGCGGGCGGACAGACAGAGCTTTCAGACCACCAATCGGAGATACATCCATGCGACAGATTTTTGCCAAATTGGCGCTTGCCGGCCTCATCGGACTTTCGGGCCTCGGCGCCGCCACGGTTCCCGCTTCGGCCGATACGCTGTCCTTCCGCATCACCTCCGGCGATGCCGTCAAGGTGCAGTATCGCGAAGGCCGCCGCCATGGCGACGAGCGCGACTGGAACCGCGACCGCCGCCACGGTCATGGCTGGGGCCATCATCGCCGCGGCCGCTGCGATCCCTGGCTTGCCACCGACAAGGCCCGCGCCCGCGGCCTGCACCGCGCCCGCGTCGTCGATGTGACGCCGCGCCGCGTCGTCGTCGAAGGCCGCCGCCACGGCGCCCATCGCTCCTATGTCTTCGCCAATGCCCGCGGTTGCCCCTTCATCGGCCGCTGATCGCAGCGGCTGAACCCGCTCTTTCCGTCCTGTCTCCCCCGGCCGGCGGAAAGCCCGCCCCCACGGTTCGCCGCGGGGGCGGATGTGTTTGTAGAGGCCGACAAACATCTGAGCGAGGACGCAGGACGCAACCGCTGGCGGCTTTGTTCCCGGCGGAACTGAAGAAAACGCGGAAATGTAAAAGACTGGAATCGTTCCCTTTTATCGGAACCTTTGGGCAATCCGGGTGTTTAGACGCCATAAGAAGGACCAGTCAGATGCAATATTCGATTTCACATGATGATCAATCCGCCGCCCGCCAGTTGCGCCCTGTCGTCATAACCGTCGTCGTCGCCAAACTTGCGGTTTTCGCTCTGTTGATGACCACGATCAACCTGCAGGCGCCCATGCCGGTCGCCATCGAACTCGCCGAGATGCGTTGAAGCCCGGCCTGCCTGAGGCGAGCCATTCCCCCATGGTCAGTGCGATTACCGACTGACCCGGTTTCCATTGTCGTCCCGCCGTCCTATATGCCGTGCAACGATCTTAGAAGCGAGGCGCAGACGGCATGCTACAGGCGGGCATTATCCCGGTTACCCATTTCCAGCAGAATTGCACGATTTTGTTCGACACCGACACCAAGGAAGGCGTGATCGTCGATCCCGGCGGCGATGTCGATGTCATCGTCCAGACGATTGAAGAGAATGGCATCACCCTGAAAGCCATCTGGCTGACCCACGGTCATATCGACCATGCCGGCGGCGCCAAAGAGCTGAAGGAAAAGCTCGGCATCGAGATTATCGGCCCGCACAAGGACGACCTGCCATTGCTCGAAAATCTCGAGACCCAGGCGGAGCGTTTCGGGCTCGCGATGAAGGTTCAGAACGTGCTGCCGGACCGCTGGCTGGAGGAGGGCGATACCGTCTCCTTCGGCGATCATCATTTCGAGGTGCTGCATTGCCCCGGCCACGCGCCCGGCCATGTGGTCTATTTCAATCGCGCCCAGGGTTTCGCCCATGTCGGCGATGTGCTGTTTCGCGGCTCGATCGGCCGCACCGACCTGCCGGGCGGCAACCACCAGCAGCTTCTCGATTCCATCCGCGACAAGATCCTGCCGCTCGGCGATACGGTCGGCTTCATCTGCGGCCATGGTCCGGGTGGCCAGATCGGCGAGGAGCGCCGCACCAATCCCTATCTGCGTGGCCTGTAGGCTACAGCCGAAAGCCACGGCGTCCCGAAATCGCACAATAAAAAAGGCACGCGCCCAAGGTGCGTGCCTCTCGTCGTTCGTTGTGTCCGGCTCAGCCTGCGTTGCAGAAATGCTGCTGGCCGTCATAGCCGGTAAAGGTCCCCGAGCGGGGCTCGAACGAGCGGTAACGCTGCTCGCAATAGCGGTACCAGGCCGGCGACCAGGGCTCGAGCGAGCCGTAGTTCTGGACCACGACCGGACGGCGATAGACCGGGCGCGGCCGGTAATATTCGGGCTCGGGATCGATATAGACCCGCTCCTGGTAGCGCGGCTGGCTGGCAATGGCGCCGCCGATGATTACGCCGGTGGCAAGACCAAGGGCGCCGAGCGCTGCCGCATCGCCGCCGTTATAGTGGCCATGGTGCCGGTAATAGTCTCGATGGCCTCGCCTGTGATCCGCCTGCGCCGGCGTCACCGTCGGGATGACCACTGCAGCGGTCGCAAGGGCAAGAACAGCAGCTTTGATAACCTTGTTCATTGTTTCGATCCTGTGATGGCTTGGGACTTTTTTAGTCCTTCATGATGAAAACAGGATAGTGTGGCGAAACTGAATGCAGCCTGAATAAAAAAACCCGGCAAAAAGCCGGGCTTCAAACGATTGGTCGGTGGCAGGTCGGCGTTAGCCGGATACTTGCAGATTGACGGCCTTGGGGCCTTTGCCGCGGCGATCCGGTTCCGTGTCGAAGCTGACCTTCTGGTTCTCGGACAGGCCATCCAGGCCTGAAGCCTGTACAGCGGAAATATGCACGAAGATATCAGCGCCGCCATTGTCCGGCTTGATGAAGCCGAAGCCCTTGTCGGTGTTGAAGAATTTAACAATGCCAGTCTCGGCCATGCGTCAGGTCCCTTTTTCCTCTGCCCGAAGCGGCGGGCAGCATTACTCTTTGCCCAGAGGCGTGTGGCAGGCAGGTCTCGATTTTCGAGGAAAGGATCCTGTGATTGCGGCCAGGCATCGAACTCCCGTCTTTGCCCCGCCGCCCGAACAGTTTACGTGCCCGGCGCGCATTTTTTAAAGGTCTTCCCATGTTCGCAGATTGCCCGAACATAGTAAGATTGCTGTGTTTGTTTTGAATTGGCAAGCAAAAGTTTTCTGACGCAAGTGTGCCGTTTTGGTTTGCTGGCCGGGCAGGCCGTCATCGAAAAATATGATTTTTCTGTATTTATATTGCAAGCTATTGAAACTATTCGTATTTGCTTTCTTTCTGTTGTTGTTTGCAGGTCATCGGCACAGGGCGTGCCACACCGTTCGCGCGCGCATCAGGCTCCGGCGGCCGTGCGTCTCGACCGGCCCAGTTCGGGGCCGATTTCGACGATCAGCATGGCGGCGAAGATGATCGCGCAGCCGAGATAGCCGATCGGCGCAATGGTTTCGCCAAGAAGAAGCACGCCGAACAGCGCGGCAAACAGGGCCTCGCTCGAGAGGAAAATGGCCGCCTGGGGCGCCGTCGTGTAGCGCTGGCCGACCACCTGGCAGATGAAGCCGATGCCGCTGGAAAAGATGCCGGCATAGAGGATTTCCGGCAGGGCATTCGTCACGGCGGTGAGATCCAGCGGCTCGAAAACGGCGCCCGCCGCGCAGCCAAGCACCGCGCAAACGGAAAACTGGACAAGCGAGATCGCCATGGGGCGGCCGGTACTAGACGCAGCAAGGCCGACGAGGATCAGTTGGACGGCCCAGAACACCGCGCAGGCAATGGTCAGGAAATCGCCATCGGTGAGCCCGGCAAGCTGCCCGCCACTCAGGAGGAAGATGCCGAAGGTTGCCATCAGCGCGCCCGGCCAGATCACCCAATGCGGCTTGCGGCGCAGGAAGAGGACGGTCAGCACAGGCACGAACACGACATAGAGGCCGGTGAGGAAGCCAGAATTGGTGACGCTGGTGCTCAGGAGCCCGACCTGCTGGGTGACCGCGCCGGCAAACAGCGCCAGGCCGATCCAGAGGAAACTGCGCAGGCTCGATTTCGGCAGTGGCGCTTTCGCCTTGCGATGTTCCCATAGCGCCAGGGGCGCCGCCACCAATGCGGCAAGGGCAAAGCGCAGGCCGATGAACCACAGGGGACCGATCGCCTCCATCGCCGTCGATTGGGCCACGAAGCCCGCGCCCCAGATGGCGCCGGAAAGAAGCAGCAGGGAATTGGCCTGGAGACGGGTCACGATGCGGTTCCTGAAAGCCTGGTGGTCGCCGCTTGTAGTGAAGCGACGCCGTGGCAGGGAGAGGGGATGCCTCTAGCTAACAGGTGCACCGTAGCGCCGCAAGCACGCCGATCCGGCAGGACGCGGAGCGTCGCGTCAGTTCTCCGCGTCGCCTGCAACGAGCCGCAGCAGTTTTCCGTCATCGCCATCGGTCAGCATCAGCACCGATCCATCCGGCGCCACCTTGACGTCGCGCAGCCGGCCGAATGTGCCTTCGAACAAGCGTTCCTCCGACAGGATCTTGCCATCCTCGTCGCGCTCCAGCCGGGCCAGAAGCTGGTATTTCAGTGCCGTCACCAGAAGATCGCCCTCCCATTCGGGAAACATCTCGCCGCGATAGACATCGATGGCGCCGGGCGCGATCGAGGGATCCCAATAGAAGAGCGGCTGCTCATAGCCGTCCGCCGCCTGGCCGACGCCGATCTCGACGCCGGAATAATCCCTGCCGAAGGTGATGACCGGCCAACCGTAATTCCTGCCAGGCTGCGGCGCATTGATCTCGTCGCCGCCGCGCGCGCCGTGCTCGACCGTCAGCATCTGGCCGCTGGCGGGGTCTATGGTGATGCCCTGCGGATTGCGATGGCCCTTCGACCAGAGCTCCGCCAGGCCTTGGCCGCCGTCCTTGTATGGATTGTCGGCGGGAATGCCGCCATCGGGTTCGATGTGCAGGATGGCGCCGGCATGGTCCTTCATATCCTGCGCCCGGTCGCGCTCGCCGCGATCGCCGATGCCGAAGAACAGGCTGCCGTCCGGCGCAATCGCGATTCGCGATCCGAAATGCTGACCCTTGCCGGTGAACCTGTTCATCCGGAATAGCTCGCTCACCTCTTCCAGGCGTCCCGCGTCCTTCGACAATCGCGCCCGCACCAGTGCCGTGCCATAGCCTCCATCGCCCTTCACCGCCATGGTGAGGAACAGGGTCCGGCTCATTTCGAAATCCGCGGCGAGCGCAATATCGAGAAGCCCGCCCTGGCCGTGGCGGGCAATGTCGGGAAGGCCTTTTATCGGGTCCGACGCCTTGCCGTCGCGGATGATGCGCAGCGTGCCGCCAAGCTCGCTGACGATATAGGTGCCGTCCGGCAGCACCTCCACCGACCAGGGACTGTCCAAGCCGGAGGCAACCGTCTCGACCCGGATCTGCGCCTCACGGCTTGAAAACACCTGTCCATTATCGGCGTCTTCGGCCTGGACCGCCGGTACGGCAAGAAGTGCGACCGCCAATCCTGCATATATCGGCCCCGCACCTATCGATCGAATTCCAGCCATGGTCTGGTCCCCCTGTGCTTGGCTCTGAAACTGGTGTCTCGGGACCGGCGATCAAGATGGTTCAAGCCATTTTTACCGTATTGTGAGGTGCTGTGGGAGATGGGGTATGTCCGGGTTGCCATGCGTGACGGAGATGCAGAGACGCGACGGTGCCAATGCCGGGCCGGCGTAAAACTTCAGCAGTTTCAATCTCTTGGGCGGCATGGCCGATAAAGTGATTCATATGAACCCTTGATGCCATTGATGAAACATTGTCATGGTCACGCTTTTTGCCGCCTTTCGGCGGTCTTTGCGCTTGAAACCCGGCCTGTCTTTCGACATACACCTAACCGCTATGGAGCCTGGCCTTGCCTCGTCCATGGGCCGCATGCTGTTTCAACCTGATCAGGATAAACATATCATGGCCTTTCTTGCCGACGCCCTTTCCCGTGTAAAGCCATCCGCTACCATCGCCGTTTCCCAGAAAGCCCGGGAACTGAAAGCCAAGGGCCGCGATGTGATCGGGCTTGGCGCCGGCGAGCCGGATTTCGATACGCCGGACAATATCAAGAAGGCCGCCATCGAGGCGATCAATCGCGGCGAGACGAAATATACGCCGGTCTCCGGCATTCCGGAACTGCGCGAGGCGATCGTGCGCAAATACAAGCGCGAGAACGGGCTTGACTACACCGCCGCCCAGACGATCGTCGGCACCGGCGGAAAGCAGATTCTTTTCAATGCCTTCATGGCGACGATGAATCCGGGCGATGAAGTCGTCATTCCCGCGCCTTATTGGGTTTCCTATCCGGAAATGGTCGCCATCTGCGGCGGCACGCCGGTCTTCGTCTCGACTACCCAGGAAAACAATTTCAAGCTGACGCCCGCGGATCTCGACCGGGCGATCACGCCGAAGACAAAATGGTTCATCTTCAATTCGCCGTCCAACCCGTCGGGCGCCGCCTATAGCCACGCGGAACTGAAGGGCCTGACCGACGTGCTCCTGAAGCATCCACATGTCTGGATCCTGACCGACGACATGTATGAGCACCTGACCTATGGCGATTTCAAGTTTGCCACGCCCGCCGAGGTCGAGCCTGCGCTCTACGACCGGACCCTGACGATGAACGGCGTTTCCAAGGCCTATGCCATGACCGGCTGGCGCATCGGCTATGCCGCAGGCCCGCTGCCGCTCATCAAGGCGATGGACATGATCCAGGGCCAGCAGACCTCCGGCGCCTGCTCGATCGCCCAATGGGCGGCCGTCGAGGCGCTGAACGGTACGCAGGACTTCATTCCCGAAAACAAGAAGATCTTCGAAGGCCGCCGCGATCTCGTCGTCTCCATGCTCAACCAGGCCAAGGGCATCGAATGCCCGTCGCCGGAGGGCGCCTTCTATGTCTATCCGTCCTGCAAGGGGCTGATCGGCAAGACGGCACCGAGCGGCAAGGTCATCGAGACGGACGAGGATTTCGTCTCGGAACTGCTGGAGGCCGAAGGCGTCGCCGTCGTCCATGGCTCGGCCTTCGGCCTTGGCCCGAACTTCCGCATCTCCTACGCGACATCCGAGGCACTGCTCGAGGAAGCCTGCAAGCGCATCCAGCGCTTCTGCGCAGCCTGCCGGTAATCACGTGGACAGACGAACTGATGCAACAGGGCCCGCCGGCGACGGCGGGCCTTTTTGCTGTTGAGATATTGATTCAGTTAGCCGGTAAACTGATTCCGGGTTTTCCTCCAAGCCATTGTCGTTCTTCATAAATTTTGATCCGAGCGAATGTTCGTCGCGACGGAACCGCCTTCCGCCGAGACCCCCAAAGAATCTTCAATTGCGAAAGACGATGCAGGCGCCGCCGACCTTGCGGATCGCGGTGCAGACGGTTTCGGCTTCCTTGCGGGTCTGGCGGCCGATGCGGGCGGTATAGCGCAGCCGCGTGCCGAAGGCTCTGTTGCGCTGGCGCTGGATCAGCGGCTTTTCCGCATCGAGCGGCGCCGGCATGCGGTCGATCACGGTCTGAAACAGCCGTCGCGCCACGGATTTCTGGAAATGGGCGGCCAGTTGCGCACCCCAGGGCGCCCAGACGCCTTCCTCGCCGCTGTCCATGTCCTTCAGGTTTCCCGTCATCGCCAGCGCCACGCAGCCATCCTGAAAGCTCTTTTCCCTGTCCAGTCGCAGGTCGGGCGCCTCCGGTGGCTCGTCCTTCCATTCCTCCACCGTATGGGCCGTGATCGCCAGCACATAGGCGCGCGTCTCATAGGGCAGGATTCCGTTGCGCAGAAAAGTTTCCGCGCCGGTCTCGCCGGCATTGTAGGCCGCCGCGGCAAGGCCGAGATTGCCGAAGCGTTCGCGCAGGCGTGCGAGATATTCGGCGGATGCCGCCATGGCCTGCAGTGGATCGAAACTGTCGGAAAGCCCACGCATCCGCGCCGTCGACGGCATGAACTGGGCGATGCCCTCGGCGCCTTTCGGGCTGACGGCATCGGCGCGGAACAGGCTTTCCTTCCAGATCAGCCGTGCGAAGAAATCGGCCGGCAGACCGTTCCGCTCGGCGAAATGGCCAACCGCCGTGCAGATGTCTTGTCCATAAGTCTCCGCGCGGATGCAGAGGCTGGTACCGTTTTCGCTGCGGGCATAGAGACAGCCAGGCGCCTGCCGTTCGGGCCGGGCAAGAGCATTGCCAGCAAGCGAGGGGACGAGCAGGATCGCGGCGGCAAGACCGTGTCGAAGAGCCTGGTCCCTATGTCTTTCCCGGTTCATGGCGCGCCCGCAAGATCGCTCCTTGATACCACCGATGCCGGACCGGCGGAAAGGCGGATCATCGCCTGCGGCGCCTGGGCGATCAAGTGAAGCGGGAAGGGGCCGGTCCGACGGGGTGGGGCAGGGAGCGCCCGGCGACGGCAAATCCCGCCCTTTCGGGCGGGATCGGCAAGGTTGGATATCAGGCGGCCTGCTGGTCAAGCAGCGGATAGTCGGTATAGCCCCTGGTGCCGCCGCCATAGAAGGTCGCCTGGTCGGGCGTGTTGAGTGGCGCATTGTCCTTCAATCGCTGCACCAGGTCCGGATTGGCGATGAAGGCCTTGCCGAAGGCGACGAGATCGGTCTTGCCCTCTTCCACGGAGGTCAGCGCAAGGTCGCGGTCATAGCCGTTGTTGGTCATCCAGGCGGCTGCGCCACCGGCCTTTTCATAGGCGCCGTGCAGTGCCTTGTAGTCGAACGGCGCATCGCCCTGCTGGAAGTCGCGCGGGCCGCCGGTCGCGCCTTCTATGATATGGATATAGGCGAGCTTGTACTTTGCCAGGCCTTCGACGGCATGGGTGAACAGGGCCTGGGCGTCGGGGTCGGAACTGTCATTGGCAGGCGTTACCGGCGAGATGCGGATGCCGGTGCGGCCAGCGCCGATTTCACGGGTTACGGCGTCCACCACCTCGAACAGGAAGCGGGCGCGGTTTTCGATCGAGCCGCCATACTCGTCCGTGCGGATATTGGAGCCGGACCGCAGGAACTGGTCGATCAGATAGCCGTTGGCCGCATGGATTTCGACGCCGTCGAAACCGGCATCGAGCGCGGCGCGGGCGGCCTTGCGATAATCCTCGACGATGTCGGCGATCTCGGCGCGCTCCAGCGCCCGCGGCTCGGAGGTTTCGACGAACCGGCCGCTGCCATCCTCGTTGACGAGGAAGGTCTTGGATTTCGCCTGGATGGCGGAGGCGGAGACCGGCTTGCCGCCGTTTGGCTGCAGCGAAGTGTGCGAGATACGTCCGACATGCCAGAGCTGCACGACGATCCTGCCGCCGGCCGCATGCACCGCGTCGGTCACCTGCCGCCAGCCGTCAAGCGCTTCCTGTGTGTAGAGGCCGGGCACATCGGCATAACCCTGTCCCTGATGGGTGATGGCCGTCGCCTCGGTGATCAGAAGGCCGGCGGTGGCGCGCTGCGCATAATAGGCGGCATTCAGCGCATTCGGCACGGCCTTTGGAGAACGGTTGCGCGTTAAGGGGGCCATGACGATGCGGTTGGCAAGCGGGATATCGCCGATGGTGATGGGGTCGAAGAGGGAGGTCATGAACAGTCCTTTCCGTTCTTTGCGGGGTATCCTGGGAGGGATGGGGGAGGCCCGGTCGTCGGAGCGCCCGAGCAATATGTCGTCAGAGCGCCCGGGTGATCTCGGCGAGAAAGCCGCTAATCGCCTCTTCGTCGCGGGTGTAGAAGATCCATTGGCCGACACGCTTTGTCTTCACCAGGCCCGCGCGCTGCAGGACGGCCAGATGCGCCGAGACGGTGGATTGCGACAGCCCGCAGCGCTCGAATTGCTTGGCGCAGATGCCCATGTCCAGCGGATGATGCTGGTCGGAGAAATGCTGCTCCGGCTCCTTCATCCAGCCGAGCATTTCCAACCGCTTGGGGTGGGCCAGTGCCTTGAGGATTTCGTCCTTGTCCATCGTCTCGTCAAATCGCGCATATCGTTAAATCGTGTTCTAACGATATATGTATCGTCAATTTACGATATTCAAGTCACGTCCGCGTGAGGGTGTCGGAAAATCGAAGACAAAAAAAAGGGCCTCAGCATATGCAGGGCCCTTTAGGTGTGAAGGTTAAAACCTCCAGAGGGGAACAGCTGCTGCGGTGGCGCTGGGAGGAAGAAGAGCCACCATTTGCATCAGCTACAATCAATATGGGAATGGTCGCCAAAGTTTCAATGGCATTGCCAGGAAAAAACGCAGTCGGCGGCATGTGCTTGAAATCAGGGCAAAAAAAGAGGGCCACAAGAAAACTTGGGCCCTTTATAGTTATGAAGGTAATTAAACCTCCAGAGGGGAACAGCTGCTGCGGTGGCACTGGGAGGAAAAAAGCCACCAAAATGCATCAGCTGCAGTTGATATGCTGGTTTTTTGGGCTTTTAGCAATCGATGAATACGCATGCCAGCCATGTGCCGGACGCACCGCTTGCGCAATTCGGAGGCGAATATCGACGGTTTTTCCGTGGCTTAGCCGGAGGTTCGGTAGAAAAATCCTGCAAAAACAGGGGTTTGTCTAGGTAAAATGTAGAGAATGTTTTTTAGGCAGACGCAACGGCTAGGGCTCAAAAACTCCAGTTGCGCGACTTGGCAACGATGAAATCGCGGAAGACCTTCAGCTTGGCGGAGTTCTTCAACTCGTCGGGATAGCAGAAATAGGTGTCGAACGAGGGAATGTCGGCGCCGATCGGCAACTGGATGAGGCCCGGGTCGCGACCGACGATATAGTCGGGCATCATGGCGACGCCGATGCCGAGCAGGCAGGCGCGCTTGATCGAGGTCTGGCTGTTGATCTGCAGATGCGAGGGGCGGGGATTGTCGCTGTCACGCCCGGCGATCTCCAGCCAGTTGACGTCGAGCAGGTAATTGGGCGCCGGCTCCCCGAAGGTGATGATGCGGTGGTTGTCGAGGTCCTCGATCGACTGCGGCTCGCCATGCTTGTTGATATAGGAGGGCGCCGCATAGACATGCATGTGTACGGTGAAGAGCTTGCGCTGGATGAGATCGGACTGTTGCGGCTGGCGCAGCCGGATGGCGCAGTCGGCATGGCGCATATTGACGTCCAGTTCCTCGTTGTCGAGGATCAACTGCACCTGCATTTCCGGGTAGAGCGTCAGGAATTCCTGCACCTTGTCGGTGAGCCAGCCCTGGCCGAGGCCGACGGTGGTGGTGATGCGCAGCTTGCCGGAAGGCTTGTCGGTGTTCTCCGTCAGCTGGACGCGCACGCCCTCGAGCTTCATCAGCACTTCATGGGCGGTCTTGTAGAGGATTTCGCCCTGTTCGGTGAGGATGAGACCGCGGGCATGGCGATGGAACAGCTTGATGCCGACATCCTGCTCGAGCGAACTCACCTGGCGGCTGATAGCCGATTGGGAAAGATGCAGCTTGTCGGCCGCATGGGTAAAGGATCCCGCTTCCGCCGCCGCATGGAAAATGCGCAATTTGTCCCAGTCCAGCGGCATGAAATCCCCCATGGTCACCCGTGGCGGAAAACGGCCTCGTTGTTTCCCGCCAGCAGGCTGATTGTCTGTTCCCACTCCGCAGCGGTCATCGACCGCTGCATTCGTTCGCGGCTTCTATTCGGCCGCAATTGCGACAGGCATATGGCCCGCCAGATATTTTTCGGCTTCCAGTGCCGCCATGCAGCCCATGCCGGCCGCGGTTACGGCCTGGCGATAGATATCGTCGGTCACATCGCCGGCAGCATAGACGCCGGGGATATCAGTGGCAGTTGAATCGGGCGCTGTCCAGAGGTAGCCGTTCGGCTTCAGGCGCAACTTGTCCTTGAACAGCTCCACCGCCGGCGCATGGCCGATCGCCACGAAGACGCCGTCGATCGGCATGTCGCTCACGGCGCCGGTCTTCGTATTGCGCAGTTTGACCCCACTGACCGAGGCCGGCATCGGCGGCTTGGCCGGGGTGCCGGTATATTCCAGAACCTCGTGGTCCCAGACGATCCGGACATTCTCCTTGGCGAACAACCGTTCCTGCAGGATCTTTTCGGCGCGGAAATGATTGCGGCGATGCACGACGGTCACCGTCTTTGCGAGGTTGGAAAGATAGAGTGCCTCCTCGACCGCCGAATTGCCGCCGCCGACGACGATCACATCCTTGCCGCGATAGAAGAAGCCGTCGCAGGTGGCGCAGGCCGAAACGCCGAAGCCCATGAAGCCCGCCTCGCTCTCGATGCCCAGCCACTTGGCCTTGGCGCCGGTGGCGATGATCAGCGCATCGGCCGTCCAGTCGGTGCCGCTGTCGGTCTTCAGCCGGAATGGCCGCACCGAGAGGTCGACCTCCGTCACCAGGTCGTTGACGATCTCGGTGCCGACATGGATGGCCTGGTTGAGCATCTGCTCCATCATCCACGGACCCTGGACCGGATCGGCATAGCCCGGATAATTCTCCACATCCGTGGTGATCATCAACTGCCCGCCCTGTTCCATCCCGGCGATCAGCACCGGGCTGAGCATGGCCCGCGCCGTATAGATCGCCGCCGTATAACCGGCCGGGCCGGAGCCGATGATGAGAACTTTGGTGTGTCGGGCAGTCATGGGGCTTGGTCCTCAGTTATGGCACTATCTTGTCAGCGCCATGCATTGTCAGTTCTGCATCCACCAGTTTTGGGATTTAACGAGCTGTCTTTCAAGGCTTCTGAAGCGATACGCACAAGTGCTTTTTCCATTTATCATGTTTTTGCGAGAGCATTCGCACATTTGCCCTCGTTTTTGACGAGCGATGTTGCTATCGACCAGCCAAACAACGTCATTGATGCTGGAGAGCCGTTAATGGGCAAACGCAAGATCGCATTCCCTTGCAGAACGTCAAATGTCGCTGCCTATGATCGTAATTTTCTACAAAAGCTGCTGACATCCGTAGAGAGCCGTCGTGTAGCTGCAAGAGTGAAGAAGAGGGCCGCGACGGCTCACGCCTTTCTTTCTCTCGCTCATCCTGCCGAATTTCGCCCCCTTGGAGAGGACGAAATTCCCCTTGTCCTGTTGACGCATAATGACCTAAAATTTTTGCGGTCCTTCTTAGCCCATTACCGCCGATTGGGTGTCACCCGGTTCATCTGCGTTGATGATCTTTCGACAGACGGCACACGGGAATTCCTGACGGGAGAACCGGATGTCGACATATGGACCTCTGAGGTGCGTTACCGGGAGGCCCGGCGGGGCCGTCTTTGGCGCGAGGCCCTATTTGCAATGTATGGGAAAAACCGGTGGTATCTAAACGTCGATTCGGATGAATACCTTGTCTACCAAGACTGTTTCGAGTCGGGATTGCCGCAATTAATTCGGAGGCTGGAAGAGCAGGGCGTCTATCGGCTGTCCGCGCCAATGATCGATATGTATCCTCCAGGTCCCCCGAGTCAGTATCCATTCGCTGGCGTAGACGAAACGATGCCCTGGTCGGTCGCATCCTGTTTTGATGGGAACGACTATACACTTGATATCACGAAGCGGTTTCTTCAACTCCGCGGCGGACCACGCAAACGTAAATTTGGTTCTGACGTAGACTTGATTAAATATCCGCTGCTCTACTGGGACGACAAATGCGGTCTCGGCACCACGATTCACAAGCCACTTCCTTATCACCGCAATTTTTTTCCTATCAGCGCGGCCTTGCTCCACTTTAAATTCTTTTCGGATTACAAGGAGAAGACGACGCAAGCGGTTGAAGAGAAGCAACATATCGGTGAAGCCAGAGAATATCAGAAGATACTTCAGGCGCTAACTGAAGATGGCGATGTGAATTTTGTCTATGACGGCACGCTGCAATACTCGGATCCGGAAGATCTCATTCGCCAGGGGTTCATCCATCCGGTATGGGCTGACTCTTGAAAATTGCACAACACGAAGCAGGCTGCCAGAGGTGGTTAGGATACATGAATGCTGATGCGCGCGGAACTTGATGCCATCGATATGAAAATTCTGCGCGAACTTCAGAACGACGGCAGGATGACGAATGTCGAACTTTCAGAACGCGTCGGCATATCAGCGCCACCGTGCCTGCGGCGGGTCCGCAAGCTCGAGGAAGCTGGCATCATTCGCGGTTATCGCGCCCTCCTCAATGCGCCGGCGCTGGGATACGACCTGGTCGCCTTCTGTATGGTCGGCCTGAAACACCAGTCTGACGCCAATCTCAAAGCCTTCGCCAAGCAAACAGCAAATTGGCCGCTCGTTCGCGAAGCTTGGATGGTGTCCGGGGAATCAGACTTTCTCTTGCAATGCATCGCTGAAAACCTTGCAGGTTTTCAGGATTTCGTTATTGAAGAGCTCACGGCCACAGAGAATGTGGATACCGTACGAACGATGTTGACCATCCGGCAGGTCAAGAATGTCTCCCTTGTAGAGATCTAAGCGCCCAGTCTTCGCGCGCAGGTATCTCCGGTGATAACAATAGGATCAGGTATTTTGAAAAGACTATTGCGATCGCTGCGTAAGCGCTTCAGGTACATGTCCAACGCGCGCACCGTCCGGCTTGACGGAGTTACGATTGACACGACCGCTGAGCACATTCCCGCGAACGTCCGTGAGCTGATCTTTCGTGAGACCTATGAGGATACCGAACGGGACCTGATCGGCAAAATTCTAAAGCCCGGTATGCGCACGCTCGAGATTGGCACTGGCATCGGTTTCGTGGGCCTTGTTGCGGCTCGGATTTGCGGTCAGAGCAATGTCTTCTGTTACGAGGCTAATCCCGATCTCGAACCGATCATCAGGCGGAATTTCGCGTTGAATGATATGACGCCTGATCTTACGATGCGAGCCGTCACCGTCGACGGTGCGCCGATCACCTTCTTCAAGAGCGACAATATCATCTCTTCCAGCGTCTATGACCGCAAGCGCCACGACAAGCAAATCGTAGTCGAAAGCGAAGCCTTGGCGGACATTCTGGAAAAGCGTGCCCCTTCAGTGCTGATCATGGACGTGGAGGGGGCTGAGATCGAGCTACTCGGCAATGTGGATCTAAAAAATATTGAGCATATCATCGTCGAACTGCACCCCCATATCGTTGGTGAGGATGCTATCGCTGCGTTGATTTCTAACCTGAAGGACCGGGGTTACGTGATGCGCAGCAGCAATCGCAAGGCCACCCATTTCGCCCGCACATCCTGAAGGGCGCACTTCATGCTATCGAAGCTCCCGCTTTCCTCGTTCATCATCTGCTGAACGAGGAATCCTATTTCGGAAATTCGTATCCAAGGCCTGGAACAGTCAGCGAGATTGTTATCCTCAATTCCGGCGCGACCGATGGCACGGCGGCAACCCGCTGAGGTGATCTGACCGCGAACCTCAGACGACAGGAGGCGTCGGAGTTCGGGCCGGGCGAAATCGTTTTTTGTGAATGAAGGCAATCAGTTTGTCCTGCATCAGGCGCCACTGTTTAGCCAGTCCGTAGAACCATTTTCTCTTGTTGGTCTTTCTCCCCCGTCCGGCACTTGCGAGGATCTGGCTTTCTGCGTCCGTCGTCGTCACCGGGGCGGGCGTAAAGGAGTAGCCGTGGCCTGTGCGTGTCAGCCAGTGCCGAAAGTAATTGTCCACCGGCGCAAACATCTTGTGATGCTGCTCGACGAAAAGCCGCGCGCCTTCGCGCGACCAGACAATGGCGCTCGTCGTCATTGGAAAATAATGGGCAGCGACAAGCTCGCATCGATATCCGCCGATGTCGTAGCCGGAAAGAGGCGTCGCGATCTTGAGCTTGTTGTTGCCGATATTGATGAGCAGCCATTCGGGGTCGATCGCGTCGAGGTCGGCAAGAGCGGTTTCGAGCAGTTCCACAGGGTTGCACAGCGGCAATGCGTCGTCTTCCAGAACCAGCGCATAGCGAGCGTCGGATCGCAGGAAACGGGCCGCCACTTTCAGGTGACTGTAATAGCAACCGATTTCTCCGCCGACGAGGCTGCGGCCCATGTAGCGCTCGGTACGTTCTGCGTCATAATCCGCGACTGTCGAGAGATCCAGGCCCCGGCCATCGACGGCGGCGATGCGCTCGAAAACGATGCCGTAACCGGCAAGCCGGTTGCTGATGGCGTGCAGGCGGTCGTCGCTGCCGTCCAGATTGATGACGTAGGTGTCAAGCGATTGCATTTTTCCCTTTCCAGTGGGAGAGGCACGATGGCCGTTCGCGCAGTCCTCTGTCCGTTTGGATCTCACGGTCAGTGTGGACGTAGTCGATGCCAACTGTTCTTGCAATATCGCGGTCGGACCGATCTTCACAAGGCGGATTCGGCGCGACGCGGATTATCAGGGATATCGTCACTGCACATGCCGGGCCGGACTTTGACCCGCGCCTGCCGGCAAGTTTCCCGGGGCAACAGAGGCGTTGCACTTGTGTTGATGCCTCAAGCGTAACATAAAGACGAAATTGCCTGGTGACGCGGATTTTGTGCCGTAGCGGGTGTAAGACAGAGTGCGGGATTAAGACCTATGCGGGTTCATCAGTATATTTTCGGCAAGGATGGCGGGGCGGAGAAGTTCTTCGTCCATCTGGTCGGCGCACTTGCGCGGCGCGGCGTCGAGCAGACGGCCGTCATGCGCTGGAACCGCAGGTGGCGCGAGGATGTGGAGCCGCATGCGCGGGTGATCCAGAGCAATTTTCGTAATCTCTCTGCCGATCGCATCCTGCTGCCCATGAAGGTTATGTCGATGGCACGGAAGGAGAAGGTCGATGCGATCATTTCCTGGTCGACCCGCGGCGCCCGGCTGATGCCCGCCTACAATGGCGCGATCAAGCTTTCCCGTCTTGGCGACTATCCGACGCATCTCGGCTATTTCAAGAACTCCGACATTCTGGTGTGCAATACGCCGGGAATCGCCGATCACGTGCGCAAGCTCGGCTGGAAACGCGGCGTCGAGGTGATCTCGAATTTCACCGACACGACGATAGTCACACCTGTTTCCAGAGCTTCGGTCAATACGCCGGAGGGTGTTCCCGTCGTGATGACCATGGGGCGTTTCGTCCGCCGCAAGCGCTTCCATCTTCTCATCGAGGCGATGGTGGCCGTGCCGGACGCATTCCTGTGGATCGCCGGCGATGGAGAGGAGCGGGCGGTTCTGGAAGCCCTCGTTCGCGCCCACAACATGACGGATCGTGTGCGTTTCCTCGGATGGCAGAAGGACACGCGGGCCTATGTCGCGGCCGCCGATATCTTCGTCATGCCGTCCAGTCACGAGCCGCTGGGCAATGTCATCCTTGAAGCCTGGGCGCAGAAAAAGCCGGTCATTTCTTCCCGTTCGGAAGGTCCGTGCTGGTTTGTCCGCGACGGTGAAAACGGCTTGCTTGTCGATATCGATGACGTCGCCGGCTATACGCGTGCCATCAACCAGTTGATCGCCCAGCCGCAATTGGCTGCAAGTATTGCCGAAGCCGGCCGCAATACGCTGGTCGGTCAGTTCTCCGAGGAAGCCGTAGCCAACGCCTATATTGAGTTGTTCAAGCGTAAGCCTTAGCGCGCGGTCGAGAGAAGCTTTTCGTAGATTTCGCCGATCTTTGCTGCTTCGCCCTCGATGCTGAAGCTGGCTACGGCGCGCGCAAGGCCGCGCCCGCCGGCAAGCCTTGCGCGTTCCGGATCGTCCATCAACGATGCCGCGGCTTCTGTCATGGCGGTCAGTTCGCTGGCCGGTATCAGGATGCCGGTTTCACCCTCGCCTGTGATGAGCAGTTCGGAAAACGCCCCGACATCGGTCGCCACCACCGGTACGGATGTCGCCATGGCTTCCAGCGGCGTCAGGCCGAAACCCTCCCAGCGCTGTGGCGCCACGAACAGGTCGAGCGCCCGGTACCAGTCGGGGATATTGGTATGTTCGCCGACGAAGAGGATGCGCTCGGCAAGCCCCGCCTTGGCCACCTTCGCCTTCAACTCCGCCTCGAAGCCCAAATGCGCGCCGGTGGCGCGCCCGGCGATCACGGCGATCCAGTCCGGCCGTTGCGGCAGGAGCGCGATCATGCTGTCGACGAAGAGATCGGTGCCCTTCTGATGGCGCACCCGGCCGAAGCAGCCGGCGATCTTCCTGTCGCCGGGCAGGCCAAGCGCCGTCTTCGCCGCCCGCTTGTCGTCCGCGGGGAAAAACCGCTTCGTATCGATGCCGTGCATGATCACCGTGTTCGGCACGTCGAGATAGGCGGCGGTCCTGTTACTAGTGGCGATCACCGCGTCCATGCGGCGGATCAGCCATTTGCTCCAGCCTGAATGTTTGCGCTGCGAGGCGGAGGTGAAGACAATCTTCAGCCGCATGCGCAGGAGATCGCGCAGGAAAAGGGCCGGCAGCATCTCGATATTGCGGCGCGCATGCCAGACCCGCCGTGATCTGTTCTTCGGCCGTCCCCAGAGACGAAGCAGCGCGCCATAGCCGATATGCGGCAGGCTTTCCGGCAGGCCGGGGCCGAGCGCTGCGACCTTCTGGCCGAGCGCGCGCTGCACCGGAACGAGCTGGATGATGGTGGAGGTCACGCCAGAAAGCCGGCGCTTGAAGTTCGGTGCGATGATCTCGACGTCGCTGATGTCTTCCACGCTCTGGCGTTCCTCTCGTCTTTCAACGGAAAAAGCCCGGAGGCGCAGGCTGCGCCATCCGGGCTTTTCGATGCGTCGCCGCTGATCAACCCCAGTTGATGGCGAGGATTTCGTAGGCCTTCGAGCCGCCGGGGGCGACGACTTCGATCGAATCGCCGACTTCCTTGCCGATCAGCGCGCGGGCGATTGGCGAGGAGATGGAGATGCGGCCCTGCCTGACATCGGCTTCCTGGTCGCCGACGATCTGGTAGGTCTTGTTTTCCTCGGTATCCTCGTCGACCAGCTTGACGGTGGCGCCGAACTTGATCTTCGAACCGGACATCTTGGAAAGGTCGATCACCTCGGCCCGGGCGACATAATCTTCCAGCTCGCCGATGCGGCCTTCATTATGGCTCTGGGCTTCCTTGGCGGCGTGGTATTCGGCATTTTCCGAAAGGTCGCCATGGGCGCGCGCTTCGGAAATGGCTTCGATGATCCGGGGGCGCTCTTCCTGCTGGCGCCAGCGCAGTTCTTCCTGCAGCTTGACGAATCCGCCCTGGGTCATCGGCACTTTTTCGACCATTTCACTGTCCTTCATAGTCCATGCCTGACCTGCCTAAAGCAGGCTGCGCACAAAAGAAAACGGTCACCGGAGGATTAACCCCGGAACCGTCGGAAACATTTGAACACGGCTTATAGCAGAAAGCGCGAACGAAAAGCCAGATTAATCGCACCCAACGACGCTGCGGCAAGCGGCCACGGCGCGTGCGCTGAACCGCAGGCGGACGATGCGGCGGCGGCGATCCGGGAACAAAGCACGGGGACTGTCCGTTGCTGTTGACGACACAGGAACCAGGTCATGCAGCAGTCTTCAACGCATCAACTCGAAGCGCGGCTCAATGCCCATCGCAAGCTTTTCATCGCGCTTGCGGCCTTTCTCGCCGAAAACAGCGAGGGCCGCGCCTTTCTCGACCGCCTGTCGCGCGAGACCGAGACGGTCGTCGATCACGAGGAAGATCCCGGCATCGTTCCCGACGACGGTTTTGCGCTCCAGGCGGGCGCCGACGAGGAGATGCGCTCGATCGTAAAGGCGGCCCTGTCGCGCAGCCAGGCCATCGCGGCGCGGGCGAACACGAACACATGAAGGAAAAAACCATGCAGGAAAATAGCCGCGCCACGGACAGACTAAAGCTCTTTCGGCTGGTTCCGGTCGCCCGCGCCAATGATCCCAACTGGGACAGTGCCGATAACCAGGGCGAGATCGTCGTTCGTGCCTTCTCCCCAGCCGATGCGCGCGTCGCGGCCGCAGAAGCCGAGCTTGATTTCACCGAGATCGATGCGCTCCCGGCCGAAGGCAATTCGACGCGCGATGCCAGCGCCTTCCGCAACGAGCGCCTCTATGCCGTCGTCGAAATGCTTGACCAGTCGGGCCTTGCCACTGCCGGCCCGCGCGGTGTCGTCGAAGGCGTCGTCTCGGTCGGCACGATCAAGCCGACGCAGGTTTCCTGAACCGACCAATTTGACGAACAGGGAGAATATCATGGCTGCCGAGCCAAAGAGCACCGCACGCACCGCGGAAAAACAGCGCGATATCCAGGATGAGGTCGCAAAGGCCGACGCCAAGCAGAAATCCTCCAAATCCGAAAAGCCGAAGGCCATGCAGGCCGGCGCGCGGGCTTATCCGGTCCCGCCTTTTCCCAAGCAGCACCAGCCCAAGCCCGGCGCCGAATACAAGCTCGATCCGGCCCCGCTCTACGATGCGCCCTTCTACAAGGGCTCCGGCAAGCTCGAGGGCAAGGTAGCGCTGATCACCGGCGGCGATAGCGGCATCGGTCGCGCGGTCGCCGTGCTCTTTGCCCGCGAGGGTGCCGATGTGGCGATCCTGCATCTGGCCGAAGGGCGGGATGCGGAGGATACGGTCAAGGCGATCGAGGCGGAAGGCCGCAAGGCCATGGCCATTCCCGGCGATGTCAAGGACAGGGCTTTTTGCCGCAAGGCCGTGACCGCCGTGGTCGAGGCCTTCGGCGCGCTCGACGTGCTGGTCAACAATGCCGCCTTCCAGGTCCATACCGCCGATGTGCTGGACCTCAGCGAAGAACATTTCGACGAGACGCTGAAAACCAATCTCTACGGTTATTTCTTCATGGCCCAGGCCGCCATCGAGCACATGAAGGAAGGCAGCGCCATCATCAATACCGGTTCGATTACCGGCATCGACGGCAGCAAGGAACTGATCGACTATTCGATGACCAAGGGCGGCATCCATGCCTTCACCCGGGCCCTGTCCGGTCAGCTCATCGAAAAGGGCATTCGCGTCAACGCGGTCGCGCCCGGCCCGGTCTGGACCCCGCTCAATCCGTCCGACAAGGAGGCCGAGGATGTCGCGCAGTTCGGCGCCAAGGCCAAGATGAAGCGGCCCGCCCAGCCGGAGGAACTGGCCCCGGCCTATGTCTTCCTCGCCTCGCCGCAATGCTCCAGCTACATCACCGGCGAAATCCTGCCGATCATCGGCGGGTATTGATCGGGGGGCTTCTTCGTCCGGCAGGCGGGAAAACTCCGCGTTGTCGAGAATAGGGCTTTACCTCAACCGCGCTTGAGGTTGTAACAGTCATGCTTCCCTATCGGAGAGGCAAGGCATGACGAGCGACAATATTCCCTGTGACGGCGGGCAGATGAGCGAGACGGCGGTGGAACGATCGGCGGGATGGGGAGAGTTGCTGCAGCCGCGCCATCTCGTCTCTACCATCACGCTCTGCCTTGGCGTCGCGCTGTTCGCTTTCAACGAGTTCTTCATTTCCACGGCGCTGCCGAGTGCGGTGGTCGATCTCGGCGGTGCTGAGCTCCTCTCCTGGGCTTTCACGCTCTATCTCGTCTTTGCCATCATGGGCGGTTTGCTCGCAGCCAATCTGAAACAGCGGTTCGGGGCGCGAAACACCCTGCTTGCGGCGGCGGCCGTCTTTATTGCCGGCACCGTGCTTGCGACTTTCGCCGGCGGCATGAGCGAGGTGCTGGCCGGGCGGCTCTTGCAGGGTGCCGGCGAGGGAATCGTCGCCGCCCTTTGCTACGCGTTGATCCCGGAACTCTTTCCCTCGCGCCTGGTCCCGAAGGTCTTTGGCGCCGAAGCCATCGTCTGGGCACTCGCCGCCTTTTCCGGGCCGCTGGTGGCCGGCAGCCTGACGGAACAGTTTTCCTGGCGCGCCGCCTTCTTCGTCTCCCTTCCGGCCGCCATCGTCTTCATCGTGCTGGTTCTTTTCATCGTGCCGCGCGGGGTAACCGGGGCAGGGCCGGCGCCGGCCATTCCCTTCGCGCGGCTGGCCGCTGCAGGTGCGGGCATCCTGATGATCTCGCTGTCCGGCGTGGCATCCGGTGCCGCACTGATGGCGCTGCTTCTGGCCGCAGCCGCGATCGTGCTGGTCACGGTCGTCCTTCTCGACCGACGCTCCGAAAATCCGGTATTGCCGCGCGCCGCCTTCACCCTGCGCAAGGCGCTCGGCACCGGCCTGTGGGTGATCCTGCTGATGCCCTTTGCTCAAGCCGCTGGCTCGGTCTTCCTCGTCTATGGCCTGCAGCATCTCTGGTCGCTCGGGCCGACGGCGGCCGGCGCGCTCAGCGCCGTCATGGCGATCTCCTGGAGCCTCACCGCGATCGGCGTGGCCAGCATCGGCTCAATGGCCCTGCGCAACCGGATCATGCTGGTCGGTCCCGTCCTGCTTCTGGCCGGCCTTGCGGCGATCGTGGCGGCCATCGGGTCGGGCGCGCTCTGGCTCGTCCTGCCTGGCCAGGCGATGATCGGTGCCGGTTTCGGCGTCTCCTGGGGAACGCTCAGCCAGTTGATGATGGATGTCTCGTCGGACGCCGAGCGCGACCGGACATCGGCCATGCTGCCGACCCTGCAATCGGCGGGCTATGCCATCGGCGCCGCCGTTTTCGGCCTGGTTGCGAATGTCATGGGGTTTGGCGAGCATGCCTCGACGGACATTCTGCGGCAGGCGATGCTGCTGGTCTTCGGCACTGGTTGCGCCATCGCCGCCGTCTCGGTGCTCTTCGGCACAAGAACGGCGCGGCTAGCCCGCATCGAGGGAAAATTCTAGCGCAAGGGAAGGGCGGGGATCGTCCGCCCTTCCGTTTAGAGCGATGGGAAGACGGCGGACCCCCTTTCAGTCATCCTGCGACACGCACGGAGACAGCTAGAGGGTACGCCCAAAACCAATCAAGCAAAATAGCTCTGCAATGTCCGCACTTCCAGGTTTCCGGCCTTCAGCGCCTTGATCGCCCGGGCGGCGGCTTCGGCGCCGGCCATGGTGGTATAATAGGGCACTTTCTGCATCAGCGTCGCCCGGCGCAGCGATTTCGAGTCCGAGATCGCCTTTGAACTGTCGGTCGTGTTGATGACGAGGTGAACCTGCCGGTTGCGGATGGCGTCCTCGATATGCGGGCGACCCTCCTGCACCTTGTTGACCTTGGTGGCGGTAATGCCCTTTTGGGCGAGGAAGCGCTGGGTGCCGCCGGTCGCCATCACCTTGAAGCCGATATCCGTGAGGATGCGGATGGCGGGGAGCACGCGCTCCTTGTCCTCGTCGCGCACCGAAACGAACACCGTGCCCTCGCGCGGCAGGTCGACGCCGGCGCCGAGCTGGGCCTTGGCGAAGGCCAGCGCGAAATCCGTGTCGAGGCCGATGACTTCGCCGGTCGAGCGCATTTCCGGGCCAAGCAGGATGTCGACGCCGGGGAAGCGGGCAAACGGGAAGACGGCTTCCTTGACGGCGATGTGCTTCAGGTTGCGCGGATCGGGCTTTTCGCCATAGGCGGCGATGGCGGCGTCGAGCTTTTCGCCGGCCATGATGCGGGCGGCGATCTTGGCGATCGGCGCGCCGATGGTCTTGGCCACGAAAGGCACGGTGCGCGAGGCGCGCGGATTGACCTCGAGAACGTAGATCGTGCCGTCCTTGATGGCATATTGCACGTTCATCAGGCCGCCGACATTGAGCGCCTTCGCCATCGCCTTGGTCTGCCGCTCCAGTTCGTCGACCATCTCGTCCGACAGCGTATAGACCGGCAGCGAGCAGGCGCTGTCGCCCGAATGGATGCCGGCTTCCTCGATATGCTCCATGATGCCGGAGACGAACACCGTCTCGCCGTCGCAGAGCGCATCGACGTCCACTTCCACCGCATTGGTCAGGTAGCTGTCGAACAGCAGCGGGTTCTTGCCGAGCAGCGTATTGATCTGGCCGGTCTTGTCGTTCGGATAGCGCTGCTTGATGTCTTCGGGAACCAGTTCCGGCACGGTGTCGAGCAGGTAGGTCTGCAGCATCGATTCCGAATGGATGATCTGCATGGCGCGGCCGCCGAGAACATAGGACGGGCGCACCACCAGCGGGAAACCGATTTCGGAGGCGACGAGGCGGGCCTGTTCGACCGAATAGGCGATGCCGTTGTTCGGCTGGTTGAGGTCGAGCTTCATCAGGAGCTTCTGGAACCGGTCGCGATCTTCGGCCAGATCGATCATGTCCGGTGCCGTGCCGAGGATCGGGATGCCGTTCTTTTCCAGCGCCTCGGCAAGCTTCAGCGGCGTCTGGCCACCGAACTGGACGATGACGCCATGCAACTCGCCCTTTTCCTGTTCGGCGCGCAGGATCTCGATCACGTCCTCGGCCGTCAGCGGCTCGAAATAGAGCCGGTCGGAGGTGTCGTAGTCCGTCGAGACGGTTTCCGGATTGCAGTTGATCATGATTGCTTCATAGCCGGCATCCTTCAGCGCGAAGGCGGCATGGCAGCAGCAATAGTCGAACTCGATGCCCTGGCCGATGCGGTTCGGGCCGCCGCCGAGAATGACGACCTTCTTCTTGTCGGAAATCTGGGCTTCGGAGCGCGTCTGTCCCGCGAACGGCGTCTCATAGGTCGAATACATGTAGGCCGTGGGCGAGGCGAATTCGGCCGCACAGGTGTCGATACGCTTGTAGACCGGGCGCACATTCAGCCGGTTGCGCAGTTCGGCCACTTCCTTGGGCCGGCTTTTGGAAAGCGTCGCCAGCCGCGCGTCGGAAAAGCCCATGGCTTTCAGCATGCGCAGGTTTTCGGCGTCTTCCGGCAGGCCATGCTCGCGCACCCGGGCTTCCATGTCGACGATTGCCTTGAACTGGGCGATGAACCAGGGGTCGATCTTCGAGCCGTCATGCACGTCGGCCTCCGACATGCCCATGCGCAGGGCCTGTGCGACCATGCGCAGCCGGTCCGGCGTCGGCGTGCCGATGGCGGCGCGGATGGCGTTCTTGTTGTCGCCTGAATCGTCGAGACCCGGAATTTCGATTTCGTCGAGGCCGGTGAGGCCTGTTTCGAGGCCGCGCAGTGCCTTCTGCAGCGATTCGGCAAAGGTCCGGCCGATCGCCATGACCTCGCCGACCGATTTCATCGCCGTCGTCAGCGTCGTGCCGGCGCCCGGGAATTTCTCGAAGGCGAAACGGGGGATCTTGGTGACGACATAGTCGATCGAGGGCTCGAACGAGGCCGGCGTCGCACCGCCGGTAATGTCGTTGTCGAGTTCGTCGAGCGTGTAGCCGACCGCAAGCTTGGCGGCGATCTTGGCGATCGGGAAGCCGGTCGCCTTCGATGCCAGCGCCGACGAGCGCGACACGCGCGGGTTCATCTCGATGACGACGAGGCGGCCGTTCTCGGGGTTGACGGCGAACTGCACGTTCGAGCCGCCGGTCTCCACCCCGATCTCGCGCAGCACCGCGATCGAGGCGTTGCGCATGATCTGGTATTCCTTGTCGGTCAAGGTGAGCGCCGGGGCAACCGTGATCGAATCGCCGGTATGCACGCCCATCGGGTCGATATTCTCGATCGAGCAGATGATGATGCAATTGTCCGCCGTGTCGCGGACCACTTCCATCTCGTATTCCTTCCAGCCGAGCACCGATTCCTCGATCAGCACTTCGGTGGTCGGCGAGGCATCGAGGCCGGAATTGACGATCTCGAAGAATTCCGAGCGGTTATAGGCGATGCCGCCGCCGGTGCCGCCCATGGTGAAGGAGGGGCGGATGATCGCGGGAAGACCAATCGTGTCGAGCGCCTGCGCGCCGATGGCCATGGCATGGCTCATATAGCGCTGCTTGCGGTCGGTCTCGCCGAGGTTCCAGTGGTTTTCCAACTCGTCCAGCGCCGTGTCGAGTTCGGGGCCGGAAAGCTGCGCCTTCAGCTTGTCGCGTTCGGCGACATGCGCCTTGCGGTCGATGTCCTTGATCTCGGTGGCATTGGCGAGCAGCGATTTCGGGGTTTCGAGCCCGATGCGGGCCATTGCCTCGCGAAACAGCGCCCGGTCCTCCGCCATGTCGATGGCATCCGGCTTGGCGCCGATCATCTCGACATTGTAGCGGTCGAGCACGCCCATGCGCTTCAGGGAAAGCGCCGTGTTCAGTGCCGTCTGACCGCCCATGGTCGGCAAAAGCGCGTCGGGGCGTTCCTTGGCGATGATCTTGGCGACGACTTCCGGGGTGATCGGCTCGACATAGGTCGCGTCCGCCATGTCCGGATCGGTCATGATCGTCGCCGGATTGGAATTGACCAGGATGACCCGGTAACCCTCTTCCTTCAGCGCCTTGCAGGCCTGGGTGCCGGAATAATCGAACTCGCAGGCCTGGCCGATGACGATCGGACCCGCGCCGATGATGAGGATCGATTTGATGTCTTGGCGCTTTGGCATGGGTTCTATCCGCTTTTCGGCTTGCGCGAAAAACCGGCCAGGGTGGGAGATCACCGGCCGGGGGGCGCATGCTTGGTCTTTTGAGGCTAGAAGCGGCTTATAGGGAAATCTGCGCCCAAGCGGAACCCCGAAAATGTGGCAATCGACAGGAAAAACGCCACCGCGGACGGCGGCTGTCGAAGACGGGCTCTTTCACGCGTTGAACCGTCATTCATGCTGCTGCGAAATCAGTCCTCCGCCGCAGCGCGATTTCGTGCGGTAGACCTAAGTTTGTTATTGCCATCTTGTACAAAATTTCGACCGGTGCCTTATATGCTAGCGGCAGAAGTCAGGCGCCGCAAAAGCAGGCATGGACGGGAGAAGAGCATGGAATGGAAAGGCCGACGCCAATCGGGCAATGTCGAGGATGCGCGCGGATCCGGACCGGTTCGCGGCGGGATGGGCGGCAATCCGTTCGGGCGCGGCGGTGGTTTCCGTATCCCCACGGGCGGCGGCGGGCGCGGCGGCGGCATGAGTATCGGCACCATCGTCCTTCTCGTCGTGGTCTATTTCGGCTTGAAAATGGTCGGCATCGACCTGTTGCAGGTGATGGAAGGCGGCTCGGTCAGTCCTCCGGGCTATGAGCAGAGTGATGGCTCGCCGGCGCCGCAAGGCACGGCGGCGGAGGAGGAGACCAAGGCCTTCGTCTCCACGGTGCTCGCCGAGACGGAAGATACCTGGAACGGTATTTTCCAGGCGAGCGGCGAGACCTATGAGGAGCCGAAGCTGGTGCTGTTCCGCGACGGCATCAATTCCGCCTGCGGCACGGCGTCCTCGGCCACCGGTCCCTTCTATTGCCCGGGCGACCACAAGATCTATCTCGACATGAGCTTCTTCGACGAGATGTCGCGGAAATTCGAGGCTTCCGGCGATTTCGCGGCTGCCTATGTCGTTGCACACGAGGTTGGTCACCATGTCCAGAACCTGCTGGGCATCCTGCCCAAGGTCAACGAGCAGCGCCAGCGGATGAGCGAGGCGCAATCCAACCGGATGTCGGTGCGCACCGAACTCCAGGCCGATTGCTTTGCCGGCATATGGGGCAAGTACACGGCGCAGAAGGGCCTGCTGGAGCAGGGTGACCTGGAAGAGGCGCTGAATGCCGCCACCCAGATCGGCGACGATACGCTGCAGAAGCGCAGCCAGGGCTATGTCGTTCCCGAAAGCTTCAACCACGGTACCTCGGCGCAGCGCTCCGAATGGTTCAAGCGCGGCTTCGACAGCGGCAAGCTTGCGTCCTGCGACACCTTTACGGGTGACATCTGAGCCTGCGGCTGGGCGCGTGTGATCGACGGGGTCACACCGCCCGGACGAAACTTTTGCGGCCTCGCGCCGTTATCCAAGCGGGACGAATGCGTCCCTGATCGAGGAGACGACAATGAAAACTCCTATCGTCCTGGCCCTTGCCGCGTCTCTTTCCGCCGGCATCATGGCAGCGCCCGCGCAGGCCCAGCGCGCGAACCATCAGAGCGCGCTGCCGGGGGTCACCGTGATCTTTGTCAAGGATTATTACGACCCGTCCGACTACAACCAGATACCGCAGAGATACCGGCATGCTTCGCCGCAGACGATCGCGCGGGCACAGGCGGAGATTAACGCCGATAGTCGCCTCAGAGCCGCTCTTCAAGGAAAACGGGTGCAACTCCGCAATGTCGTCGGCGTCGCTACCGCCCTGAATGGCGGCAAGATCGTCTATGTCAGATAGCGGGGCGATGTAGCGGGGCAAGCCGGTGATCGTCTCGCCAACCTTTGGCATCCGATGCGATCATCGGATCACATCGATCGCTCGGCGAATTCCGCGAGTTGGTCGATCGCGGTTCCCCAACCTTCATGGAAGCCCAGTTCTTCATGTTTTCTGGAGTCCGCAGCGTTTCTGTGCAGAACGCGGGCGGAATAGCGCGTGCCGCTTTCCTGTGCCTCGAACGTTATGATCGCGGTCAATGCCAGCCAGGGTTCGGCGGGCTGCCAACCCTCGGTCAGGACCGTCGTCCAGACCAGGCGTGCCTCGGGGACAACCTCTAGGAAGCATGCCTGGACATGCGGTTGGAATTCGCCCTCGTCTTCGCGCATGCGCGTCTCGAAGCCGCCGCCCGGGCGGAGGTCCAGCTTGACCACCTGGCATTCGATCGGAGCGGGGATCCACCATTTCGCCAGATGCTCGGGCGTGCTCCACGCTTTCCAGACAATGGCCGGCGGTGCCTTGATGATACGCGTAACGGTGAGTTGGCCTTGTTCACTCGGCATTTTCAATGCTCCTCGACATCTGGGTTTCGACATAGTCGGCAAGCCGGTCCGTTCCCGCCTGCCAAAGCCGGCGTTGCTCGCAGAGCCAGGTTTCAGCGGCTGTCAGCCTCTCGGAATTTACTCTGCAGGTGCGGACGCGGCCGATCTTTTCGGAACTGATCAGGCCATCTTTCTCAAGCACCCTGAGGTGTTTCATGAAGGCCGGCAGCCCCATGGCGAAGGGCTCCGCCAGTTCCTTGACAGGGGCAGGCCCCTTCGTAAGACGGCTGATGACCGCCCGCCGGGTGGGATCGGCAAGCGAATGAAAGGCGGCGTCAAGAGATGACTGATAGTTTTCCATACGGAGAACTATAGGGAACAGTTTGCTATTTGGCAAACTAAATCGGCGGTGCGATAATCTGGAAGGATGGCCGCTGCCGCTGATCTGACGGCGCATCGCACGACGTACCAGGGGAGCCTTAACTCCAGGCCATGCCGCCTGCGATGGCAAGGACCGAGCACGGTCATGCGGCCCCGATTTGGAAGCCGGGCCGCATGACATGGCGGATCGTTACTTTTCGCTGTCCATATGGGCCAGCATTGCTTCGGTATAGCGCCCGCCGGCGGCGGCATCCTTCGGCACGGCCGTTTCGATCGCGGCGAGATCGGCAGGCGACAGTTGGACTGTCTGCGAGCCCAGCGTCTCTGCCAACCGCTCGACGGTGCGCGCGCCGATCACCGGCACGATATCGGCGCCTTGCGCCGCGACCCAGGCAATGGCGATCTGCGCCACCGTCGCGCCCTTTCTGTCGGCAATCGCCCGCAGTGCCTCGACCAGCGCCAGGTTGCGATCGATATTCCCCTCCTGGAAACGCGGGCTGAAGCTGCGGAAGTCGCCGGGCGTCTGTCCCTGGCCCTTCTGCCAATGGCCGCTGATCAGTCCGCGGGAGAGAACGCCATAGGCGGTAATGGCGATGCCGAGATCGCGGCAGGCGGGCAGGATCTTGTCCTCGATGCCGCGCGAGATCAGCGAATATTCGATCTGCAGATCGACGATCGGATGGACGGCGGCGGCCCGGCGGATCGTCTCCGCGCCCACTTCCGAAAGGCCGATATGGCTTACATAACCGGCCTTCACCATGTCGGCGATGGCGCCGATCGTCTCCTCGATCGGCACATTCGGATCGAGCCGTGCCGGGCGATAGATGTCGATATGATCGACACCCAGCCGCTGCAGCGTATAGGCGACGAAGTTCTTCAGCGCGATCGGGCGATTGTCCATGCCGTTGAAGCCGGCATCGACATCGCGCAGCGCCCCGGTCTTGACGCTGAGGACGACCTCGTCGCGCCGGCGCCCCTTCAGCGCTTCGCCGATCAGCATTTCATTATGGCCCATGCCGTAGAAATCGCCGGTATCGAGCAGGTTGATGCCCTGGTCGAGTGCGGCGTGAATGGTGGCGATGCTCGTTTTCCGGTCGGCGGGACCGTAAAGCGCCGACATGCCCATGCAGCCAAGGCCGAGCGTCGAGACAAAGGGCCCTGTCTTGCCGAGTTGTACCTGTTTCATCTTGCTTCTCCTGTGCCGGCTGCCATCGCGGCGTCGGTTCGAATGGTTTTACCAAAGCTCCGTTTGTGCGATAATCCGTTGCAAGCTGTACGAGCTGTTTGGAAAAATGCACAATGCCGGACCTGCCTCTCACCGATCTCGATGCCTTTGCCGCCGTTGCGCGCGAACGCAGCTTTCGTGCCGCCGCTCGCCTGCGTGGCGTCTCGGCCTCCTCGCTCAGCCAGGCCGTGCGGCGGCTGGAACAGCGCTGCGGCGTGCGGCTGTTCAACCGGACCACCCGCAGCGTTACCCTGACAGAGGCGGGCGAGCGGCTGATGGACCGCCTGTCGCCGGCGCTGGGCGAACTCGTGCTTGCGCTCGACCAGCTCAACAGCTTTCGCGATCGCGTGGCGGGCACGCTGCGCCTCAATGTGCCCACGGTGGTGGCACGCATGATCCTGCCGGATATCGCCGCCGAATTTCTGAATGCCTATCCGGACATCACCTTGGAAATCAGCGGCGAGGACAGGTTCATCGACGTTCTCGCCGCGGGTTTCGATGCCGGCGTGCGCTATGACGAGCGGCTGGAGAAGGACATGATCGCCGTGCCGATCGGCCCGCGCGTCCAGCGGTTCGTCACGGCCGCGGCACCGTCCTATCTTGCCGGGCGTGGTTGTCCGCACCATCCGCGCGAAATGCTCGATCACGTGGCGATCCGCCACCGGTTCCTGAGCGGCATCGTGCCGCCCTGGGAATTCGAAAAGGACGGGGAGAGCCTGTTCATCTCGCCGCCGGCCTGCATGATCTCCAATGTCATCGACCTGGAAATCGATGCGGCCGTGGCGGGCCTCGGCATCATCCGCACCTTCGAGGAATTCCTGGCGCCCTTCATCGACCGGGGAGAGCTCGTGCCGATTCTCGGTGACTGGGCCTCGGTCTTCCCCGGGCCATCCCTCTATTACGCCAGCCGCCGCCACATGCCGGCGCCACTCAGGGCTTTCATCGATTTCGTGAAACTGCGCGCAAGACAGGGGTAGTGCATCCATCCTGCAACCATCAATGTTCCCGCCTTATCCATCACGAAGATTGAAATGTTCACGGATTGTTTCGCTCGTGGTTTTTCGATAGACAGGAATTTCAGGTTTCCGTTCGCGTTCTGTGCTCCGCCTCCGGCGGATGCCGGGGAAGGTTTGTTCGATGATTGATCCCAGATCCGCGCGACGTGGCCTGTTTCTCGTCTTCATCATCCTGTTTCTGGATATCATGGGCATTGCCATCATCGTGCCGGTGCTGCCCGCCTATCTGAAGGAACTGACCGGGGACACGATCAGCGAGGCGGCGGTGGATGGCGGTTGGCTGCTGTTCGTCTACGCCGCCATGCAGTTTCTGTTTGCGCCGCTGATCGGCAATCTGTCGGATCGCTTCGGCCGGCGGCCGGTCCTGCTGGCCTCGGTCTTGACCTTCGCGCTCGACAATCTCATCTGCGCGCTGGCCACCACCTATGGAATGCTGTTCGTCGGCCGGGTTCTGGCCGGCATCAGCGGCGCCAGCTTCTCTACCGCCGCCGCCTATATCGCCGATGTCAGCGACGATACCAATCGGGCGAAGAATTTCGGTCTGATCGGCATTGCCTTCGGCACCGGTTTTGCGCTCGGGCCGGTGCTCGGCGGCCTGT
Source organism: Rhizobium sp. Root482 (assembly GCF_001426565.1). Classification (GTDB taxonomy): domain Bacteria; phylum Pseudomonadota; class Alphaproteobacteria; order Rhizobiales; family Rhizobiaceae; genus Pararhizobium. The sequence continues at coordinate 375,354 of NZ_LMFA01000020.1, forward strand.
TGGGCGAATTCGGCCCGCGCATCCCCTTTTATGGTGCCGCCGCGCTGTCCCTCGTCAATTTCGTCGTCGCCTGGTTCTTTTTGCCCGAAACGCTCGAAAGCCACAATCGCCGGCGCTTCGAATGGCGCCGCGCCAATCCGCTCAGCGCCCTGAAGCAGATGCGCAATTATCCCGGCATCGGCTGGATCTTGCTGGTGTTCTTCCTGCTGTGGCAGGCGCATGCGGTCTATCCGGCCGTCTGGTCCTTCGTCGCCTCCTTCCGCTATGGCTGGAGCGAGGGCCAGATCGGCCTGTCGCTCGGCGTCTTCGGCATTTGCGGCGCGCTGGTCATGGGCTTCGTCCTGCCGCGCGTCATTTCGCGGATCGGCGAATGGCGGACCGGCGCGCTCGGTCTCGTCTTCACCGGGCTCGGCCTGTTCGGCTATGCCTTCGCCTTTCAGGGCTGGATGATCTATGCGGTCATCCTTGCCACCTGCCTGGAGGCGCTGGCCGATCCGCCGCTGCGCAGCCTGGCCTCGGCCAGAGTGCCGCCTTCGGCGCAGGGCGAGCTGCAGGGCGCGCTGTCGAGCATTTCCAGCTTCACGACCATTGTCGGGCCGCTGATGTTCGCCCAGGTCTTCAGCCTGTTTACCGCACCCACGGCACCCGTCGCCTTTGCCGGCGCGCCCTATCTGCTGGCAGCCTTCTTCGTCGTGCTGGCAGTCGCCCTCTATCTCCTCAAGGTTCGCCCACTGGAAGCGGCCGCGCAGGGCGGGCCGGCAGCGGCGGGGGCGATGTGAGGGCTTTCTTTGCCGAACAGATCAAGTTTTGTGATCTTTGGATGAAAAAATAATCAGTTTCGGCTTTGCGTCTGGCGCTTTAAAAGCGGCTGTTCTATTTCCGTCTCTCCCGTCATGCGGCCCATTCCGGTTGCGACGTAGCCAAAGGCTTAAATTCCGTCATGCCGATTTCGACCGAACAGAATTCGGGCGGCCATACCGATAATTCCTGGTCCGCCCATTACCGCGCAAGCATCGCGCTGGGCGTTCCCTTCGTCGGCGCCCAGCTGGCGCAGTTCGCCATCCATGCCACCGACGTGCTGATGGTCGGCCGGCTCGGCACCACCGAGCTCGGAGCCATGGTGCTGGCCGCGCAGATGTTCTTCACCGTGTTCATCTTCGGCTCGGGCTTTGCCAATGCGGTCGTGCCGATGGTGGCGCAGGCTGAGGGCAGGGGCGATCGCGTCGCCGTGCGCCGTGCCGTGCGCATGGGCATGTGGGCCGTGCTCGGCTACGGGGTTCTGACCGCGCCGCTGCTCTGGCATGCCGAAACGGTTCTGCTTGCCATGCGCCAGCAGCCGGAGGTGGCGGGGCTCGCCGGAAGCTATCTGCGCGTCGCCCTCTGGGGCATGTTTCCGGCGCTGTTGTTCATGGTCCTGCGCGGCTTTCTGAGTTCGCTGGAGCGCGCCGGCATCATTCTTTATGTAACGATCATCGTACTTCTGGCCAATGCCGCCCTCTGCTACGTCTTCGTTTACGGAAATTTCGGCGCCCCGGCGCTCGGCATCGTCGGCGCGGCGATTTCGGCGCTGATCGTCAATACGCTGAGCTTCGTGCTGCTCTTTGCCTATATCCAGGCGCAGCCGCAGACCCGTTCCTACGAGATCTTCGTGCGCTTCTGGCGGTCGGATTGGCCGGTGCTCAAGGAAGTCGTCGTGCTCGGCCTGCCGATCGCCATCACCATCCTCGCCGAAGTCAGCCTGTTCACCGTCGCCTCGCTGCTGATGGGCATGATCGGCACTGTCGAGCTTGCCGCCCACGGCATTGCGCTGCAATTTGCCTCGGTCGCCTTCATGGTGCCGCTCGGTCTCGCCCAGGTCGCAACAGTGCGCATCGGGCTTGCCCATGGCCGGCGCGATGGCGAAGGCATCAAGCGGGCGGCGATCGCCGTGCTGGTCATCGGCTGCGGCTTCGCGCTCGTCGGCAGCCTCGTCTTTGCCCTGTTTTCACACGAGCTTGCCGCCATGTATCTCGATACGAGACGTCCGGATGCGGCGGCGGTTCTCGCCTATGCCGGCCCGCTGATCGTCATTGCCGGCGCCTTCCAGCTCGTCGACGGCGTCCAGGCACTGGCGGCCGGCATGCTGCGCGGATTGAAGGACACGACCGTGCCGATGATCCTGGCGCTCGTTTCCTATTGGGCGATCGGCTTCGTCGCCGCCTATCTGCTCGCCTTCCATGCCGGCTATGGCGGCGTCGGCGTCTGGTACGGCTTCGTGCTCGGCCTTGGCGCCGCCAGCATCTCGCTCACCTGGCGCTTCTTCCGCTTCCTGTCGAAGGAAAGAAAGCTGCTCGCCCTTCCGGCATAAAGAAGGATATCGCGAAAAGCCGCACGGCGGGAGTGCGCAGACGACATGCTGGATAGGACTGAAGCGCGAAAAAGCGATTCGAAAGATCGCGACGCGCTTTGGCTTCGAAACGGCGACCGAGGCGCCCTTGCGGTCGCTGTGTGGGGGCGGGTCAGCTCGGGAAATGCTCGACATGGGTTTCGGCGGTACGGCCGAAATAGACCACGCGGCGGCCGAGGAAGGAGACCAGATAGAAGGCGCAGCCGGCGGCCTTCACTTTCTCGCAGAAGGCGATGTAGCTGTAGTCGACGGGGTTGGCCTGCGCCCAGCGCACCAGGCGCTCGACCTCGGCGGGATCGAAGGCAGGAGCCACGTCTCCGGAGGACGAACGCATCTCAAGCATCACGCTGTCGCCGTCGGGCAGGTAGAAGGCCTGGCTGTTACGGCGATAATCGACCGCATAGCCCTCGAAGCCGGCGGCGATCAGCTTGCCCACGATCTCGGGAAAGCTAAGTGTGCCTTCATGCGCAGCCTTCAGGCAAGTCTCGGCAATGTAAATCCGTTCCGCGTCCATGTCGGTTCCTTTCATTCTGATGTTTCTGTTGTCTAAGCGGATCAATCCACCGGCGTCGCGGTCAGTCCCCGCCGATTGACGAGGGCCTGTAGCACCCGGTCGAGCGCCTCATATTCTTCCCCCGAAAGCACGCCGAAATATTCGGCGTCGTTTGCGTCGGCGAGCCGAGCAAGAATTGGCACCTTTGCCCGTCCCTCCGGTGTCAACAAAAGTGTTTGGCCGCGCATGTCGGCCCCGATCTCCTGTCGCAGGATCAACCCCTTGGTCACTAGCCGGTCGGCAAGCTTGCTGATCGCGCCACGGGTCATGTTCATCCTGTCGGCGAGTGCCGTGGGAGCTATTCCCTCTTCATCGAAGAGGGCGCGCAGGAAAGACCATTCGGCGACCGTCACCCCCTCGGTCGTTACCTTGCGGGCGAATTCCTGGGACACGGCGTTCGACACCATGCGCAGCCAGTAGCCAGTATGATCGGACAGGTTGGAAACAGACTTCACAAACAACTCCATTCAAGTTGACTAGGAAACTATCTGGATTGTGTTTCCTAGTCAACAAGGAATTGCCTGTGCCGCGAATGTCGGATGGGCTGGATCCGGCCTTCTCGCGAAAACCGGATGCAAGGTCAGCGTTTACGAGCGATTGTTACGTCAAAGAGTTAAAGGCCCGGAGCGATCCGGGCCTTTCCACATTCCAGGAGAGCGGTAGTTACCGTTCGGTGAGTGCCGCTTCGCCCTTTTTCTCGCGCACGAGGTTGATGAAGCGGCGGAAGAGATAGTGGCTGTCCTGGGGCCCGGGCGAGGCTTCAGGATGGTGCTGGACCGAAAAGACCGGCTTGCCTTTAAGCCGCAGCCCGCAATTGCTGCCGTCGAACAGCGAGACATGGGTTTCTTCGACGCCCTCCGGCAGCGATTTGCTGTCGACCGCAAAGCCATGATTCATCGAGACGATCTCGACCTTGCCGGTCGTATGGTCCTTGACCGGATGGTTGGCGCCGTGATGGCCCTGGTGCATCTTTTCGGTCTTGGCGCCAAGCGCCAGGCCCAGCATCTGGTGGCCAAGGCAGATGCCGAAGACCGGGATGTCCGTCTTGATCAGTTCCTGGATCACCGGAACCGCATATTCGCCTGTTGCCGCCGGGTCGCCTGGGCCGTTCGACAGGAAGATGCCGTCCGGCTTCAGCGCCAGCACGTCCTCGGCGCTGGTGGTGGCGGGAACAACCGTCACCTTGCAGCCAAGCCCGGTCAGGAGCCGCAGGATATTGCGCTTGACGCCGTAATCGAGCGCCACGACATGGTGCGTCGCATCGGCTTCGGCAAGCTCGCCGAATTCCTCGTTCCAGGCCCAGGGTTTCTGGGCAAAGCGCGAGGACTGGCCGGACGAGGCGACCTTGGCGAGGTCGAGGCCTTCCAGCCCGCCCCAGGCTTTCGCCTCCGCCTTCAACGCCTCGATGTCGAAGACGCCGTTCGGGTCATGGGCGATCACCGCGTTCGGCGCGCCGTTTTCGCGGATCCAGGCCGTCAGCGCCCGCGTGTCGATGCCGCAAAGGCCGATGATGCCGCGCGCCTTCAGCCAGGCGTCGAGATGCTTGGCGGAGCGGTAGCTCGAGGGGGCAGTAATGTCGGCCTTGAAGACGACGCCGACCGCGCCGTGGCGGGCCGCCGGCGTCAGGTCCTCGATATCCTCGTCATTGGCGCCGATATTGCCGATATGCGGGAAGGTGAAGGTGACGATCTGGCCGAGATAGGACGGATCGGTCATGATTTCCTGGTAACCGGTCAGCGCGGTGTTGAAGCAGACTTCCGCCTGCACCTTGCCGGTGGCGCCGATGCCCTTTCCGGTAATCACGGTGCCGTCGGCCAGAACGAGCAGGGCGGTCGGCTTGGTGGTGGTCCAGGGGGCGGTTGCGCTCATCATTTTTCATCCCGTTGCGGCGCGGACGCGGGCAGGCAGGGGCCTTTGTCCTCATCGCCATCTTGTGCTCAGGCAGGCGCGCGCGGAAACCCGCGGGCGGTCTTCTTCTGCCAATGTCGTGCATTTTGCGGAAAATAGACGCGCATCCGCGCGCGGTCAACACCATGTTGTGGATGGAGCGCAAATAAAAACCCCGAAAATTCAACCCCTTGCCCAATCGGTTGATTGTTTGCACGCCTCTGGTCTAAGACAACGCCAAGGACAACATCCGGGAAGGGCGCATTTTCCTTGCGGCGCCCTCATCCTCCATCGGGAGATTCTGCCATGCGTGAAAGACTGAGTGACGCCCTGAAAACGGCGATGAAGGCCAAGGATGCCCGGCGGGTCTCGACCTTGCGGCTCGTCCAGGCGGCGGTGAAAGACCGGGACATCGCCAATCGCGGCACCGGCAAGGAGGCCGCCTCCGACGACGAAGTGCTGCAGATCCTTGCAAAGATGGTCAAGCAGCGCGAGGAATCGGCAAAGATCTATGACGATGCCGCCCGCCCCGAGCTTGCCACCCATGAACGCGAGGAAATCGCCATCATCGCCGAGTTCCAGCCGGAGCAGCTTTCCGAGGAAAAGACGCGCGAGATCATCGCTTCGGTGATCGCCGAAACCGGCGCCACGGGCCTGCGCGACATGGGAAAATCCATGGCGGTGCTGAAGGAGCGCTATGCCGGCCAGATGGATTTCGCCAGGGCGTCCTCCATTCTCAAGGAACTGCTGTCAACTGCCTGACCGGCGCCGGCGCGGTTTCCCGGTGGAATGCCGCGTCGATGATGGCGAATTTCTCGGCCTGGTAAATCCGGTATTCCCGCACGAAATCCTGCGAAAGCCACAGGGTGGGCTTGCCGGACATAGTCTTGCCGGACACGGGCTCGAAGCCGAGACTGCCCAATTCGGCGGCCCTGGTCGTCAGCCGCTTCAGATGGGTCTTGGAAATCCTGTAGCGCCGGCTCATTTCGGCCGGCGAGATCATGCCGACCGGAATTCTCGGTGCGTCCGGATCATAAGCGTCAATCATGGCGATGAAATAGTCCATCACCACGCCGCCTGAATTGGCCCAGGTAAACAGGTCGAAGGTCTTGCCGGGATTGCGCAGCCGGTGATTTTCAAGAATGGCTTGCGCGATTTCGGGCTGCAGCCGGGCAAACAGCGCAGGGTCCGCCGCCAGCGCCACCGCCCGTTCTCCGCCGTCCAGCATGTCGAGAACGGCAAGATGCGCGTAGAGCCATTTCACCACGGATTGCACGGCAATCTCCGTCGGTTCCAGCGGCCGCATGCGCTGGTCGGGCGGATTGTCTATATGGCGGACAAACCGGTAGGCGAGCATTTCCTGGACGAAGGCGCCGGCGGTATTGCGGCTGGCTATGCCATGCTCCACCGCTAAAGCGACGAAACGCCCGGTATAGAGACCCTTGTCGTGGCTGTCCGGTTTTCGCCGGTAATGGAGCGACAATCCCAGTTGCGCCATCAGCCAGCGCTGCTGCGAGGCGAAGATCGAGTTCATCCGTGGATTTTCGGCGAACATCGCCGTCATCTGCCGGGCATTTTCCCGCATGGCGGCGAAAAAGCCGCTGTCTGAAACAAGATCCTGCGCTGCAAAGACCATCGGCAATTCCGAAAAGGGGTTGAACGGTTCATGTCTGTGCAAGGTTCGGCGGGGCGTTTTTATTTCGATATTTCGCTAGGCTTTCTTTCTGCCCTTCTGCTCGGTCATGAAATGCCGCAGTACCGCATTCATGCGGGTCTGGTAGCCGGGGCCGCCCTGCTTGAAGAAGTCGATCACGTCCTCGTCGAGCCGGATGGAAACGGCCTTCTTGGCGATCGGATAGACCACCACCGCCTTCGACCAGTCGATGTCCATGAACTCCGCCCAGTCGGGATCGTCCCGCATGGCCGCCAGGATATCCTCGTCGCTCAGCGCGTCGATGCGCGCCCAGTCGGTTTTATCTTCACCCTTGGCCACTTTTCGCCGGATGTCATCCAGCGAATATCTGACGATATTTTCTTCGCTCATGCCTGTGCGTCGGACGGGCCGAAATGATCCTGCAGGTCACATCCCGCATCGTATAGACGATTGCGATCAGATTTCCCGAGGAAGGACAAATGGCCAATGTCCGGACTTCTCCATTTCTGTCGGATTGACTTTCGAGGCGCTGCTCGTTCAAGGCCGTTGCTGCAATCGGAAAGTCGATACCGTGCTTCTGAAAATTTGCAGCGCGCTTGTTTTCATCATTCAAAGGATGAGAATTGTATATCCGTTGGATGCATCGTGGGCTCCGAAAGGTGTGGAAGCTTTCGGGCACATCATGCGTCACGCATCATCGTAATGATGATTACGTAATGTATATACAGATCGGCGTCAATCTGTGAATTGCGGGTATGACGCGCGGCCTTGCTGGCTTCCTTTGCGATAGCCACCTATAGGAAAGGCCAGCCCAGAGGTATTCATGCGATTTTCAAACGCCTTTCTTGACGAGATCCGCGACCGCGTCCCGATATCCGACGTGATCGGCAAGCGCGTCACCTGGGATCGCAAGAAGACCAATGTCTCGCGCGGCGATTACTGGGCCTGCTGCCCGTTCCATGGCGAGAAATCGCCGAGCTTCCACTGCGAAGACCGCAAGGGCCGCTATCACTGCTTCGGCTGCGGTGTTTCGGGCGATCATTTCCGCTTCCTGATCGAACTCGACGGCATGAATTTTCCCGAGGCCGTGCAGCAGATCGCCGATCTCGCCGGCGTCGCCCTGCCGCAGCCCGATGTTGAGGCCGAGAAGCGCGATCGCCAGCGCACCGGCCTGCAGGATGTCATGGAAATGGCCACCCAGTTCTTCGAGGCCCAGTTGCAGACGGCGAACGGCGCCAAGGCGCGCGCCTATCTGCGCGACCGCGGCCTGACCGGCCGCACGATCGAGACCTTCAGGCTCGGCTATGCGCCGGAAAGCCGCAATGCGCTGAAGGAATATCTGGCCGGCAAGGGCGTACCGAAGGACCAGATCGAGGCTTGCGGCCTCGTCGTCCATGGTCCCGATATTCCCGTCTCCTATGATCGCTTCCGCGACCGCATCATGTTCCCGATCCTATCGTCGCGCGAAAAGGTCATCGCCTTCGGCGGCCGCGCCATGTCGCCGGATGCGCCGGCCAAATATCTGAATTCCAACGAGACCGAGCTCTTCCACAAGGGCAGCGTGCTCTATAATTTTTCCCGTGCGCGCAAGGCGATGTCTGGGGCCAGCCGCGCCGGCGAAGCCGCGCAAAATGAGAATGGCGCAGGGACAATTATCGCCGTCGAAGGCTATATGGATGTCATCGCACTCTATCAGGCCGGTATCGAGAATGCCGTCGCGCCGCTCGGCACGGCGCTGACCGAAAACCAGATGGTGCTTCTGTGGAAGCTGACGCAGCAGCCGGTCCTCTGCTTCGATGGCGATGGTGCCGGCATCCGCGCCGCCAACCGGGCCGTCGATCTCGCCCTGCCGCATCTGAAACCAGGCTATTCCGTCCGCTTCGCCATGCTGCCGGATGGCAAGGATCCGGACGATCTGGTGCGCAACGAAGGCCGGGCGCCGTTCGACAAGGTGCTTGCCTCCGCCCGCTCGCTCTCGGAGATGGTCTGGCTGCGCGAGGTGCAGTCGGGCACATTCGACACGCCGGAAAAGCGCGCCCAATTGGAGGCGACGCTGAAGCAGATCGTCTCGGTGATCGCCGACGAAAACGTCCGCCGGCATTATGGCCAGGATGTGCGCGACCGGCTGCACCAGTTCTTTCAAGGCGCGCGCCAGGGCGGCCAGCGCAGCTTCGACCGCAATCCGCGTCAGGGCGGTGGCAATCGCAGCGGCGGGCAGGGGCAGGGACTTGGCGGCCCCGGTGCGCGCATAAGCGAGCGCACCGGCATTTCCGACCGGCTAGCCCGCTCGGCGCTGGTCAGCGGCCATCAGAGCCTGCCGCCCTTGCGCGAAAGCGTGCTGGCGCTGACCATCGTCAACCATCCGGATCTTCTGTTTGCCGAATATGACGAGATTTCCGCCATCGACTACGACAACCGCGATCTGCAGCGTTTCTGGTCGGCCGTGCTCAATGCCGCCTCCGCCAAGGGCCCGCGGCTGACGCGCGAAAACCTGATCGAACATCTGGAGGCCGAGGGTTTTGGCGATCTCCTGAAATCGCTCGACCAGCAGATCCGCTTCGCTCGGCTCTGGACCGCCACCACCGCCGCGGCCTCCGAGGATGCCCGCGAAGGCTATCTGCAGGCACTCGCCCTCCACCAGCGCACCAAGGCCCTGCTCTGGCAGCGCCGCGAACTGGAAAATGAACTCGCCTATGCCACCGAGGAAGGCGACGACGACACCGTCAGCCTGATCCTGCGCAACCTGCAGGAAGTCCAGCTTGAAGTCACCCGGCTCGAAAACCAGGAAGCCATCATCGACGGGTTCGGGGTGTTGTCCGGGCGGGTGAAAGGGCCGGCTGGGAAGTAGGGGAGCGTGCTGCCGGGCAAGCGTATCGATCTGGAACAACCCTGCCGCGCACGGGTTCACGCTCCTTTAAGCGAGCGGAAATATACTCTGGCAATGGTCAGAAACATCTACAAATTCCGCCGGGTGAAATGGGGCGATCCGAAGGAAAAGCTGAAAGTGCTGAGCGAAGATTTTCGGCGCAAGCTCTGGCTCGACAGGCTCTCGACAACGCAATTTCTATTATTGGTGGCGGTGGTGTCTGGGATGACATTTGCCTGTGTCGGCGCGCTCGGTTTTTATAGCCTACTCTGATGCGTGGACCGGGCTGCTAACGTTCTTCTCGTGATAGGGGCCTTCGGGCTCACCCGCCGGGTCTGGTGTGCCGCCAGTTCTCGCCCTCTTGCCATCAATCCCGGCAATTGCAAAACTCCCCCCGTCAGCCGGCAATGGCCGGCCTGCGGGAGGGAAGTCCATGACTGAAATGACCTTGCTGGCTTTCGCGCTTGTTTCGTTCATCGGCATCGCCACGCCAGGCCCGACCGTGCTCCTGGCGCTGACCAACGGTTCACGCTTCGGGGTCAGGCGTGCGCTTGTCGGCATGGTCGGCGCGGTGCTTTCGGATTTCGTCCTCATCGGCGCGGTGGCGCTCGGGCTCGGCGCGTTGCTCGCGGCCTCCGAATTCTGGTTCTCCGTCGTCAAATGGATCGGCGCCGGCTATCTCGTCTTCCTGGGCATCATGCTGTTGCGCTCGAAGGGCACGCTCAACGATCAGCTGCATGGCAAGGCGGACAATGGTTCGGGCGCGCCGGGCGCGATCTTCTGGAAGAGCTTTCTCGTCGCCGTTACCAACCCGAAGGGCTATCTGTTCTTCTCGGCCTTCCTGCCGCAGTTCATCGCCCCGGCCTTGCCGCAATTGCCGCAATATGCGGCACTCGCCCTGGTCTTCGCCACCGTGGATTTCCTCGTCATGTTCGGCTATGCCGCGCTCGGTTCGCAGGCCGTCAAGGTGCTGAAGGCATCCGGCGCGCCCTGGCTCGACCGCATCTGCGGCGGCGCGCTGCTGGCGCTTGCCAGCTCGCTCGCCTTCTACCGCAGGGCAAACGCCTGACCTTGCAAAGGCGGATCAAGGGGTCGCGGCGGGGGCGGGATCTGTGCCATAGTCGCCGCTTCCCCACGAAAGCGATTCCATGCCGCCGATCCAAGACCGTATCGATCCCCTCTTCGACAATGAAAGCACGAAAAACCAGCTCTCCGTCCTCAAGCGGGTCTATGGCTATCCCGCTTTTCGCGGCAGGCAGGCCGAGGTCGTCGACCGGGTGGTGTCGGGCGGCGATGCGGTCGTCCTGTTTCCCACAGGGGCCGGCAAGTCGCTCTGCTTCCAGATTCCGGCCCTTTGCCGCGATGGCGTCGGCATCGTCGTCTCGCCGCTGATCGCGCTGATGCGCGACCAGGTGGAAGCGTTGAAACAGCTTGGCGTGCGCGCCGCCGCGCTCAATTCGTCGCTGACGCGCGAGGAATTTCTCGACGTGCGCCGGGCGGTCGCCGATGGCAGCCTCGATCTCCTCTATGTGACGCCCGAGCGCATCGTCACCGCCGGTTTCAAGGAGATGATCGGCAATTCCAGGATCGCGCTGTTCGCCATCGACGAAGCGCATTGCGTTTCGCAATGGGGCCATGATTTTCGCCCGGAATATCGCGAGCTCGGCCATCTCGGCGAGCTTTATCCCGGCGTGCCGCGCATCGCGCTGACGGCCACCGCCGATCCGCATACCCGCGAGGACATCATTGACAGGCTCGGCCTGCGTTCGGCGGAGGTCTTCACCACCTCGTTCGACCGGCCCAACATCGCCTATGAGATCGTCGAGCGTGATCAGCCGCGCCAGCAGCTCCTGCGCTTCCTGTCGCGCCACAAGGCAGCGAGCGGCATCGTCTATTGCCTGTCGCGCGCCAAGGTCGAGGACACCGCCGAATGGCTGAACGGGCAGGGGGTGCGCGCGCTTGCCTATCATGCCGGCATGGAAAGGGCGTTGCGCGATGCCAACCAGGATGCGTTCCTCAAGGAAGAGGATCTCTGCCTCGTCGCCACCGTCGCCTTCGGCATGGGCATCGACAAGCCGGATGTGCGCTATGTCGCTCATCTCGACCTGCCGGGCTCGGTCGAGGCCTATTACCAGGAAACCGGCCGGGCCGGGCGCGACGGCCTGCCCTCCGAGGTCTGGATGGCCTATGGCATGGCCGATGTCATTCAGCGCGGCCGGATGATCGACGAGGGCGGCTCGGCCGACGAGATCAAGCGGGTCGAGCGCGCCAAGCTCAACGCGCTGCTCGCTATCTGCGAGACGCCCGGCTGCCGCCGGCAGGCGATCCTTGCCCATTTCGGCGAGGCCCATGCCGGCCAGTGCGGCAATTGCGATACCTGCCTCAAGCCTGTCGAGACCTGGGACGGCACCGAGGCTGCCATCAAGGCGCTGGCCGCCATCTACCGCACCGGCGAGCGCTTCGGTACCGGTCATCTGATCGACGTGCTGCTCGGCAATGAAAACGACAAGACTACCCGCTTTGGCCACGCCGACATGCCGGTCTTCGGGGCTGGCAAGGACATTCCCTCGAAAACCTGGCAGTCCGTCTATCGACAGTTGCTGGCCGCCGGTTATGTCAGTGTCGATCATCAGGCTTTTGGCGCGCTGAAGCTGACGGAACAGGCGCGCTCAGTCTTCAAGCGTGAACAGGACGTGCGTTTCCGCAAGGACCGCCCGACCACGGGCAAGGCCGCGCGCCACGCCAAGGGTGGATCGCCGGCCGCCAAGGCCGAGCTGCAGGGGGGCGATCAGGACCTGTTCCAGCAATTGCGCGCGCTGCGCGCGAGCCTTGCCAAGGAAATGGCGGTGCCGCCCTATGTAATCTTCCCGGATACGACCCTGATCGCACTATCGAAGGACCGCCCGCAGACCCGCGACGCGCTGCTCGGCATTTCCGGCATTGGCCAATCCAAGCTGGAGCGCTACGGTGATGCTTTCCTGAAGGTCGTCCGCGCGGCGGATTGACAGTGGGGAGCATAGGCGGGAGGCAGCATGAGCGATGATCATCAGCACGATTCCGAACGCTGGAAGCATGATGGCGTGCGCGTCATCAAGGGCGGCCAGTTGGACGACAACACGCCGCAGACGCCGGGCATGTACCGACAGGCCGCCATCAACCACGCCCGCGTCGGCGCGCAGAAGATCTGGGCCGGCACCGTCGCCATCGAAGCCAATGCCAGGACCGGGGTGCATCACCACGGCGCGCTTGAAAGCGTCATCTTCGTCCTGCGCGGCAAGGCGCGCATGCGCTGGGGCGACCGGCTGGAATATGTCGCGGAAGCCGGTCCCGGCGATTTCATCTATGTCCCGCCCTATGTTCCCCATCAGGAAATCAACGCCGATCCGGACAATGTGCTGGAATGCGTGCTGGTCCGCTCCGACAACGAGGCCGTGGTCGTCAACATCACCGATGTCGATCCCGTCGAAAAGCCGGAAGAGGTCTATTGGGTCGATCCGATCCACAAGCGACCTGAATAGCCTACATCCGCACCGTCATCCCGCCATCCACCGTCAGCACATGGCCGTTGACGAACGAGGCCGCGTCGCTTGCCAGAAACAGCGCCGCGCCGGCGATTTCGTCCGGCCGGCCCCAGCGCTGCGTCGGGATGCGTTGGCGCACGAAGGGCATCAATTCCTCGTCGGCGGCCAGCGCCGCATTGGTCTCGGTGGCGAACCAGCCGGGCGCGATCGCATTGCTAGTGATGCCGAAGGGGCCGTATTCCACCGCCATCGCCCGCATCAGCCCGGTCAGCCCCTGTTTGGCGAGCGGATAGATGCCGTCGCCCGGCAGCGCCACCTGGCCGTTGATCGAGGTCACCGCGATCAGCCGCCCGTGACCGGCGCGCTTCATGATCGCGGCCGCGTCGCGCGACAAGGTCGTCGCGGCAATCAGGTCGGTGCGGATCAGATCGAGGATCGCCTCGTCGTCGAATTCTGCCAGAGGCCTGCGGTCGCGGGCGCCGACATTGTTGACGAGGATGTCGAGCCGTCCGTGGCGGCGCTCGATGCCGGCCAGGGCGTCGCGCTGCGCCTGCCGGTCGGTGATGTCGAAGGCAAGCGCCTCGGCGCTGCCGCCGGTCGAAACGATCGCGCCCACGGCCTCTTCCAATGTGGCTGTCGTGCGCCCGTTGATCACCACATGAGCACCGGCCTCGGCCAGTGCGCGGGCGATCTCGAACCCCAGCCCGCGGCCACCGCCGGTCACCAGCGCCACCCGGCCCTTGAGGGAAAACCTGTCGAAGATGCTCATGGCGTTTCATCGCACGGGTCGCTGCTTTTTTCCACCGGGAAAGGCTAAATTTTGCCACGCCGACAAGCGGTTGCGTTCTTGACACCCGGAGCTTGGCGGCTAAACCCGCCGTACTGTTCATTTTGGAGGAGGCCGCCTTGAAGGCTGTTGCATCGTTCTCGGCGTTTGTCGGCAAGACATTCGCCATCTGGGTCATTCTGTTCGCTGTTCTCGGCTTCTTCTTCCCGGATACGTTCAAGCAGATCGCGCCGTATATCGTCACGCTGCTGGCCATCATCATGTTCGGCATGGGCCTGACGATCTCGGCTGGCGATTTCCGCGAGGTCGCCCGCCGGCCGTTCGATGTCGCCATCGGCGTCTTCGCGCAGTTCATCATCATGCCGCTCATCGCCGTCATCCTGACGAAGATCATCCCGATGGCGCCCGAAGTCGCCGCCGGCGTCATCCTGGTCGGCTGTTGCCCCGGCGGCACCTCGTCGAATGTGATGACCTATCTTTCCAAGGGCGATGTGGCGCTTTCGGTTGCCTGCACCAGCGTCACGACGCTGGCAGCGCCGGTGGTCACGCCGTTTCTGGTCTGGATGTTTGCCAGCCAGTACCTGCCGGTCGACGGCTGGGCGATGTTCCTCAGCATCGTCAAGGTCGTGCTTGTGCCGTTGGCACTCGGCTTTGCCCTGCAGAAGCTTTTGCCGGGCCTCGTCAAGGCCGCGGTTCCGGCTCTGCCGCTGGTCAGCGTCGTCGGCATCGTGCTCATCGTGTCGGCGGTCGTCGGCGCGAGCAAGCCGGCGATTGCCACGTCCGGCCTGATGATCTTTGCCGTGGTGGTTTTGCACAATGGTCTTGGTTATCTGCTGGGCTACTTCGCCGCTCGCGCCAGCGGCCTGTCGCTGGCCAAGCGCAAGGCGATCGCCATCGAGGTCGGCATGCAGAACAGCGGCCTTGGCGCCGCCCTCGCCAATGCCTATTTCTCGCCGGTTGCCGCCGTTCCGAGCGCCATCTTCAGCGTCTGGCACAATATTTCCGGTGCGCTGCTGGCCAATTATTTTTCCCGCCAGGTCGAAGACGATGATCAGCAGGCAAAGCCTGCCATCGCAAGCTGAAGGGAAAGCCAGGGCAAGCTGAAGGAACAGGCAGGGCGGGACGGTTTATCCTCCCGCCCGCCGCCGCTACGGTCTCATGCACGCTGGGGGCCGCCGGAACCGGGCAGATCGCGTCAACGCCGCCTCCTGCGGCTCTCTTTCGCTGTCATCGGGGGAGGAATATGGTAGGTCTCCATCGAAACCCCGATCCCTCGTTTGGAAAGCGGCCTTCATGACCAACGCCTTCATCCAGCATCTCGCCACCGAACTCGAAGGCCTGAAGTCGGCGGGGCTTTACAAGAGCGAGCGTGTCATCACCTCGAAGCAGGCCGGCGAGATCGAGGTCGCCTCGGGCGAACGGGTGCTGAACTTCTGCGCCAACAATTATCTCGGCCTTGCCGATAGCGAGGAACTGGCCGAGGCC
>NZ_LMFA01000021.1 GCF_001426565.1 Rhizobium sp. Root482
CGCGCGAATTGTCGAAAATGCAAGGACGTGCTCTATCTCGGCCGCGGCACCAGCTATCCGCTCGCCATGGAAGGGGCGCTGAAGCTCAAGGAAATCTCCTATATCCATGCGGAAGGCTATGCCGCCGGCGAACTCAAGCATGGGCCGATCGCGCTGATTGACGAGAACATGCCGGTCATCGTCATTGCGCCGCATGACCGGTTCTTCGAAAAGACGGTGTCGAACATGCAGGAGGTTGCCGCCCGTGGTGGCCGCATCATCTTCATCACCGACGAGAAGGGGGCGGCGGCCTCGAAACTGGAAACCATGAGCACGATCGTGCTTCCGAATGTCGATGAGATCATCGCGCCGATGATCTTCTCGCTGCCGGTGCAATTGCTCGCCTACCATACGGCCGTGTTCATGGGCACCGATGTCGATCAGCCGCGCAATCTCGCCAAGTCGGTGACGGTGGAATGATCATTCGTCCGGAGGCTCCGGCCGATATTCCGGCGATCCGCGCCGTGACGCGTGCCGCCTTCCTGGATCATCCGCACAGCGAGCAGACGGAGCATCTGATCATCGAGCGGCTGAGGGAAAGGGGGAAGCTTGCTCTTTCCCTGGTTGCCGAACTCCACGGCGAGATCGTCGGCCATATCGCCTTTTCACCGGTCGAACTGTCCGACGGTTCGCCGGATTGGCTCGGGCTTGGCCCGCTATCGGTCACGCCGTCGCGGCAAGGGCAGGGTATTGGCGCTGCCTTGATCCGCAAAGGACTTGAAATGCTGAAAACCCGGAACGCCGCCGGCTGCGTTGTCATGGGCGAACCGGATCTCTACCAGAAATTCGGGTTCCGAAACGATGCCAAGATCAGCTACGCCGATTGTGCGCCGCAGTATTTTTTGGCGCAAGCCTTGTCCCTCGCGGACGGGTCCGGCATGGTGACCTATGACGAAGCCTTTTATGTGAATCCAGACGGATAGACGGAGCGGCATGACGGACAGACCGGCACGCGGGTTTTTCGCCACGCGGTTAAGGAATTATTTCCTTACCGGCCTGATCATCTGCGCGCCGCTCGCCATCACCGCCTGGATCACCTGGTCGTTCATCCTGTGGGCCGACAGCTGGGTAAAGCCCTATCTGCCGTTCAGCTACAATCCCGATAATTTCCTGCCCTATCCGGTTCCGGGCTTCGGCCTTTTGACGGCGCTGATGCTGATCACCCTGGTCGGCTTCTTCACCGCCAATCTGATCGGCCGCAGCATTGTCGGCTTCGGCGAATCGCTGCTGGTGCGCACGCCACTGGTCCGCTCGATCTACAAGGGCTTGAAGCAGATTTTCCAGACCGTGCTGCAGGACCAGACGAACTCCTTCAAGAAGGCTGGCCTGATCGAATATCCCAGTCCCGGCCTCTGGGCGCTGGTCTTCATCGCCACCGATGCGAAAGGCGAAATCGCCGTCAAATTCAGAGAGCGCGGCCTCGACATGGTCGTCGTCTTCCTGCCGCCGACCCCGGTGCCGACCGCCGGTTTCCTTATCTTCGTGCCGCGCGAAAAGATCGTGCCGCTCGACATGAGCCCGGAAGATGCCGCCAAGCTGCTGCTGTCCGGGGGGCTCGTTGCTCCTGACCATCTGCCCGTAACACTGCCCGCCATGGAAGAGGTCGCGGCCAAGCGCGGAAAAATTCTCAGCCGGCCCTGAGGAAGCGGATCGCCTCGTCGCGGCGGTGGAGATAGAGCAGCGTGCGCAGCGCCTCGCCGCGCGGCGTGGTCAGTTCCGGGTCGCGCTCGATCATGTATGCGGCGTCCTTGCGGGCGATTTCCAGGAGATCGCCATGGGCTTCGAGGCTGGCGATGCGAAAGCCGGGCGTGCCGGATTGCCTGGTGCCGAGAAGCTCGCCTTCGCCGCGCAGCTTCAAATCCTCCTCGGCGATGATGAAGCCGTCTTCCGTATCCCGGAGAACCGACAGCCGGGCTCGGCCGTTTTCGCTGAGCGGTCCCTTATAGAGCAGTATGCAGGTGGAGGCTTCCTCGCCGCGACCGACGCGACCGCGCAACTGGTGCAACTGCGCCAGACCGAAGCGTTCGGCATGTTCGATCACCATGATCGTCGCATCCGGCACATCGACCCCGACCTCGACGACGGTGGTGGCGACCAGAAGCCGGGTCTCGCCGCTCTTGAAGGCGAGCATGGCGGCATCCTTCTCGGCGCCGTTCATGCGGCCATGGACAAGCCCGACCTCGGCGCCGAACTGGCTCTTCAGCATCTGGAACCGCTCGTCGGCCGACATCAGGTCGGAGGCGTCCGATTCCTCCACCAGCGGGCAGATCCAATAGGCCTTCTTGCCCTCGCCAAGCGCCGTTTTCAGCCGCGCTACGATTTCACCGGTGCGCTCTGTCGAGACCGTCACCGTCTGGATCGGCTTGCGGCCGGCGGGTTTTTCCGTGAGCTTGGAAACATCCATGTCGCCGAAGGCGGCCAGCACCAGGGTTCGCGGGATGGGTGTTGCGGTCATCACCAGCATATGCGGCGAAATTCCCTTGGCGGTCAGCCGCAGGCGCTGGTGCACGCCGAAACGGTGCTGTTCGTCGACGACCGCCAGCAGCAGGTTTTCATAGACCACCGTATCCTGGAATAGCGCATGCGTGCCGATGACGATCTGCGTCTGGCCGCTGGCGATGCGATCGAGGATGGCATCCCGCTCGCGCCCCTTGGTACGCCCGGTGAGGACGTCGATGGCAATTCCCGCCGGCTCCGCCATTTTCGACAGGGTCGCGAAATGCTGGCGGGCAAGAATTTCCGTCGGCGCCATCAGCACCGCCTGCCCCCCGGCCTCGACCGCTGCCAGCATCGACATCAGCGCGACGGCGGTCTTTCCAGAGCCGACATCGCCCTGCAGAAGCCGCAGCATGCGCTCCGTGCCGGCCATGTCCTTCAGCACTTCGGCAATCGCCTGTGCCTGACTGGCGGTCAGCGAAAAGGGCAGGGCGGCGAGGACAGGGGCACTCAGCCTTCCCGTGGCATGTACCGCTATGCCGGCGACCTTGCGCAGCCGCTGGCGCACCAGCGAAAGCGAAAGCTGGCCGGCGAGAAACTCATCATAGGCAAGACGCCTGCGTGCCGGAGCCTGCGGATCGATATCGGCTCCATCACGGGGGTGATGAAGCGCCAGAAATGATTCCCGCGCGTCGGCAAATCCCTGTTTCTGCACCAGCGCCTCGTCGATCCATTCCGGAAATTCGGGAATGCGGGGCAGGGCAGCCTCCACGGATTTCCGCAGGATGCGGGCCGAAAGTCCTGCCGTCAGCGGATAGACCGGCTCTACCAGGGGCAGGTTTTCCGCTTCGGCTGCCCGCACCATGTAATCAGGATGGACCATGGAGGAGCGGCCGTTAAACCAGTCCACCTTTCCGCTGACGGTGACGGTTTCATCGATCGGCAGGGCTTTTTCCAACCAGTTTCCCTTGACCTTGAAGAAGGTCAGCGCCAGTTCGCCCGTGTCGTCATGCAGAAAGACGCGATAGGGCTGGTTCGTGCGCGCCGGCGGCGGCTGGTGCCGGTCCACCCGGCCGGTGATGGTGACGATGGCGCCCTGCGGTGCGCGTGCAATGCCGGGCTGGTGTCGCCGGTCGATAAGCGAATGGGGCGCATGGAAGACAAGGTCGATCACCCGGCAGTCATCGATGCTTTCGCGACCGAGAAGCCGCGCATAAAGTTCGCCCGCCTTCGGGCCGATGCCGGAAAGCGTGTTGAGCGGAGCAAACAGGGGATCGAGAAGGGCCGGGCGCATTCGGCCAGACTGAAACGAGGATTAGGTCTTTGGCAAGGCTGACAACTTTCTTTCCAGCGTTTATAGAGCCATGACGACAGGCCGCCTTCAATGCCGCGGCGACAGGAAGGACTTTTCATGACCGGCATCACGCGCACCAGCGCCGACCTCGATCCGCGCCGCCGGCGCATTCTTTTCCGTGCCTGGCACCGCGGCATTCGCGAGATGGACCTGGTTTTCGGGCAGTTCGCCGATAATGTGCTGGCTGATCTCGCCGATGCCGATCTCGACGAGCTCGAGACCATCATGTCGGAAGAGGACAATGACCTGGTGAAGTGGATCACCGGCGAGCAGCCTGTGCCGGAGCGCTACCGCACGCCGCTGTTCGCGCAGATTGTCTCCTACCGCCCGGATTTCGATGTTCTCCTGGTCGATAGAAACGCCCGATGATCGCCGGTTTTGATCCTCTGAAAGTCGCACGCGCCACGCGCGAAGTGACCATCGGCCCGGTGCCCGCCGGCGTCGAGCCGCTGATCCTTGCCGAACTCGCCCGCGCCAATGGCCCGGTTGCCTATATTCTTTCGGATGGCCAGCGCATCGCCGATGTCGAGCAGATGCTCGGGTTCGCGGCGCCCGAGATCCCGGTGTTCACGCTGCCCGGCTGGGATTGCCTTCCCTATGACCGGGTATCACCGAGCGCCGACATCTCGGCACGGCGGCTGGCGACGCTCGGCGGGCTGATCGCCCATGCGAGAAAGCCGCATCCGGCGATCGTGCTCGTCACCGTCAATGCGGCATTGCAGAAGATCGCCCCTCAGGATGTGATCGACAGCCTGGCTTTTTCCGCCCGCCCGGGAATGACGATCCGCATGGACGACCTTGCCGCGCGACTGTCCAGAAACGGCTTCGAGCGCGTCCCCACCGTGCGCGAGGTTGGCGAATATGCGCTGCGCGGCGGCATTCTCGATGTCTTTTTGCCAGGAAGCGACGAGCCGGTGCGCCTCGATTTCTTCGGCGATACGCTCGAAAGCATCCGCTCCTTCGACGCCGCCAGCCAGCGCACCACCGGCCAGGCGCGTTCGCTCGAACTCAACCCGATGAGCGAAGTGACGCTGACACCGGAGACAATCAGCCATTTCCGCACGCAATATCTGTCGATGTTCGGTGCGGCGACGCGCGACGACGCGCTCTATCAGGCCGTCTCCGAAGGCCGGCGCTATGCCGGCATGGAACATTGGCTGCCGCTGTTCTACGACCGACTCGATACGGTGTTCGATTATCTTGCCGGCTTCCACATCGTCACCGACCATGTTGCGCGCGAAGCCGCCGCCGAACGGTCCAAACTTATCCAGGATTATTACGAGGCCCGGCAATCCTCGGTGGCGCCCGGAAAATCGCAGGTCTCCCAGGGCACGCCCTACAAGCCGGTTCCGCCGGACATGCTTTATCTGAACGCCACCGACTTCAATGCGGCGCTTGTCTCCCGCAACGCCGTGCGCCTGTCGCCGTTCAGCGAGCATGAGGGCGAAGCCCGGCAGGTGATGACCGTCGATGCGCGGCTCGGCGTGCGCTGGGCAAAGAATGCGACGGAATCGACGGGGGATGCCGAGCGGGTCAATGTCTTCGGCCAGGCCGTAACCTATATAGCCGACCGTCGCGCCAAGGGTGCCAAGGTACTGATCACCGCTTGGTCGGAAGGCTCGCTCGATCGTCTTTTGCAGGTTCTCGCCGAGCATGGACTGGCCAATATCAAGCCGGTCAGCGCGCTGTCGGATCTCGATCGCCTCAAGCCCGGCGAGGCGGCAGCCGCCGTGCTGAGCCTAGAAAGCGGATTCGAGACCGGCAATCTCGTGGTCATCGGCGAGCAGGATATTCTCGGCGACCGCATGGTGCGCCGTTCCAAGCGCCGCAAGCGCGGCGCCGATTTCATCGCCGAAGTGGCGGGCCTCGACGAAGGCAGCATCGTCGTTCATGCCGAGCACGGCATCGGCCGCTTTATCGGCCTGCGCACCATCGAGGCGGCCGGCGCGCCGCATGCCTGCCTCGAACTGGTTTATGCCGACGAGGCAAAGCTCTTCCTGCCGGTCGAGAACATCGAGCTTCTGTCGCGCTATGGCTCGGAAGGCAGCGATGCGGTTCTCGACAAGCTGGGCGGTGTAGCCTGGCAGGCGCGCAAGGCCAAGCTGAAGAAACGCCTGCTCGACATGGCCGGCGGCCTCATCCGCATTGCCGCCGAACGGCTGACCCGGCATGCGCCGGTGCTGACGACGCCGGAAGGACTTTACGACGAATTCGCCGCGCGTTTCCCCTACGACGAGACCGAGGACCAGATGACCTCGATCGAGGCGGTGCGCGAGGATCTCGGCGCTGGCCGGCCGATGGACCGGCTGGTCTGCGGCGATGTCGGCTTCGGCAAGACGGAGGTGGCATTGCGCGCCGCCTTCATCGCGGCGATGAATGGGGTTCAGGTGGCGGTCGTGGTGCCGACCACGCTTCTCGCCCGGCAGCATTTCAAATCCTTCGTTGAGCGGTTCCGTGGATTGCCGGTGCGCATCGCCCAGGCATCGCGCCTTGTCGGCTCCAAGGAACTGGCGCTGACCAAGAAGGAGGTCGCCGACGGCAAGACCGATATCGTCGTCGGCACGCATGCGCTTCTGGGCACGTCGATCAGTTTCGCCAATCTCGGCCTGTTGATCATCGACGAGGAGCAGCATTTCGGTGTCAAGCACAAGGAACGGCTGAAGGAGCTGAAATCCGACGTGCATGTGCTGACCCTGTCTGCGACGCCGATCCCGCGTACGCTGCAACTGGCGCTGACGGGCGTGCGGGAACTCTCGCTGATCACCACCGCGCCGGTGGACCGCATGGCGGTTCGCACCTTCATTTCGCCCTTCGATGCGCTGGTGATCCGCGAAACATTGATGCGTGAGCATTATCGCGGCGGCCAGAGCTTCTATGTCTGCCCGCGTCTTGCCGATCTCTCTGAAATCCACGACTTCCTCGCCTCGGACGTGCCGGAACTGAAGGTCGCCGTCGCCCACGGCCAGATGCCGGCGACGGAGCTGGAGGACATCATGAATGCCTTCTACGAAGGCCGCTATGATGTTCTGCTGTCGACGACGATCGTCGAATCCGGGCTCGATGTGCCCACAGCCAATACGCTGATCGTGCACCGCGCCGACATGTTCGGCCTGGCGCAGCTCTACCAGCTGCGCGGCCGGGTTGGCCGCTCGAAGGTGCGGGCCTTTGCGTTGTTCACCCTGCCGGTCAATCGCACCCTGACGAGCACCGCCGAGCGCCGTCTCAAGGTGCTGCAGTCGCTCGACACGCTGGGCGCCGGTTTCCAGCTGGCCAGCCACGATCTCGACATCCGTGGCGCCGGCAACCTGCTTGGCGACGAGCAGTCCGGCCATATCAAGGAGGTCGGATTCGAACTCTACCAGCAGATGCTGGAAGAGGCGGTCGCCGAGCTGAAGGGCGATGAGGAGATTGCCGACAGCGGTTGGTCGCCGCAGATTTCGGTGGGAACGCCGGTGATGATCCCGGACGACTATGTTCCGGACCTGCATCTGCGCCTCGGGCTTTACCGGCGCCTGGGCGAGATCACCGAACTCGGCGAGATCGATGCCTTCGGCGCGGAACTGATCGACCGGTTCGGCCAGCTGCCGATCGAGGTCCAGCATCTTCTCAAGATCGTCTACATCAAGTCGCTCTGCCGCACCGCCAATGTCGAAAAGCTCGATGCCGGGCCGAAGGGTGTCGTCGTGCAGTTCCGCAACCGGGAATTCCCCAATCCGGCGGCCTTGGTCGGTTACATCGCCAAGCAGGGCCTGATGGCGAAGATCCGCCCCGATCACAGCATCTTCTTCCAGCGCGATTTCCCGACGCCCGAAAAGCGGCTGGCCGGAGCTGCGGTGGTGATGACGCAGTTGGCGGGGCTTGCGAAGGGCGCCTGAGCACCAGACGGTTTACCGTCGCGGATCAGTTGATCTGCGACGCATCCTTCATCCGGGCGATATCGCGCAGGGCATCCGTGAGGACATCGACCGACTGCGCGCCCATGACCGCATATTTTCCGTCTATGATGAAGCATGGAACGCCGGTCACGCCCATGCCGCGGGCCGTCTCTATTTCCTCGCGAACGGCCTCCTTGTCCGCGTCCGAGGCGAGAAGCGCGGTGATGACGGTGCGGGCGAGACCGGCCGCTTCCGCGATGTCGAGAAGAACGGCATGATCGCCGATATTGCGGCCTTCCTCGAAATTGGCCTTGAACAGCAGCGCTGTAGCCTTGTCCTGTGTCTCGGCGCCCTCCGTCAAGGCCCAGCGGATCAGCCGATGGGCGTCGAGCGTATTCGGACTGATCGTCACGGCATCGAAATCGAAGGCGACGCCGTCCTCCTGGCCAAGCCGCGTCAGCATGTCATGTGCCCGCTCAACCGCGGCCTGGCCGCCGAGCTTCGCGGCGAGATGCGCCTTGTGATCGACGCCTTCGGGCGGCAGGTCGGGATTGAGCTGGTAGGGACGCCAGTTGACCGTCACATGGACTTCGCCGGCGAGACTGGCGACAGCCTGGTCCAGACGTGCCTTGCCCAGATAGCACCAGGGGCACACGACATCGGAGACGACGTCTATATTCACATGGTCCACGGCGGTTCTCCCTGCGCTGACATTGGTTGACCAGCGACATAGGCAAAGACGTTTCCGGTTTCAATGGGTTACCGGAACCATACCAGCGCCCGAATCCGGTCTACTGAGCGGTCTCGTCCCACCAGGTCGGCAGCTGGTAGCCATAGAGCGGCACGATGCTGGGGCGGCCGATCCGCTTTGAACGCCCCACCCATTGCGAGCCGACATGATAGAGCGGCACCAGGTAGAAACTGGAGACCAGCAGGCGGTCATGCGCTCGAATGGCGGCTGTGAAGTCTTCGACGCTGACGGCTCGAAGAATATTGTCGATTAACGTATCGACATCCTTGTCGGCGACGCCGGCAAAATTCGAGCTGCCTTGCCGGTCGCGCGATTGAGAGCCCCAGTAGGAAATCTGTTCGATCCCCGGCGAAAGCGAGGACGGGAAGGACTTCATGATCACATCATAATCGAATGACTGGCTGCGTTGTTGATACTGGGAATCATCGACGGTCCGCACCGTGGCGCTAATCCCGAGAGCCGCCAGGAAACGCTGATAGGCGAGCGCCAGTTTCTCCTGGCCCTCGTTCTGCGTCATGATCTCGAAGCTGAGCGGCGTGCCCTGCTCGTTGACCATCTTGCCGTCCTTGATGCCGTAGCCGGCCTCGCGCAATAGCGTGACGGCCTCGCGCAGGACGTTGCGGTCGCGCCCCGAGGCGTCGGTCACCGGCAAGCGGTAGCTGCCGTCGAGCACTGCGGGATTGATGCGGTTCTTGATGTCGCCGAGAAGATCAAGCTCGCGGCCGTCCGCTGCCACGCCCAGATAGGACAGTGCTGAATTCTGCCAGAAGCTCTGCGTGCGGGTATAGGCATTGTCGAACAGGTTCTTGTTCACCCATTCGAAATCGAAGACCAGGGCCAGTCCCTGACGCAGCTTGATGTTCTCGAAGATCGGCCGACGCGTGTTGAAGACGAAGCCCAGCATGCCGGACGGCGTCTTCGGCGTGAAAACGTCCTTGATCACATCGCCCGACTGGACGGCCGGAAAATTGTAGCTGCGCGCCCATTTCGTCGGGCTGCCTTCGGGATGGATGTCGATTTCACCCTTCTTGAACGCTTCGAACAGCGAATTTTCCTGCAGGAAATATTCGACGGAAATTTCGTCGTAATTGTCGAAGCCGACTTTCGAGGGGAGGTCCTTTGCCCAGTAATCGGGGTTGCGCTTATAGACGATGCGTTCGCCGGGCTTGACCTCGGAGACCTGGTAGGGGCCGGAGCCGAGCGGAAATTTCAGTGATGTCTGGTCAAAGGTCGCAACATCGGTCGCATGCTTGGGCAGGATCGGCGTCATGGCGATCAGCAACGGGAATTCGCGGTCGGCCTCGTCGTTGAAGGTGAAGCGGACGCTTCGATCGCCGACCTTCTCCATCTTCTCGACCTTAGCCAGCCGCGTGCTGAAGGGAACGCGGCCCTTGTCGCGAAACAGTTCGAAGGTGAAGATCACATCTTCCGGCGTGACCGGCTTTCCATCCGCCCATTTGGCATTCGGGTTGAGGTTGAACTGGATAAAACTGCGGTCATCGTCCCATTCGACGGTCTGCGCCAGGAGGCCATAGAGCGAGAAAGCCTCGTCGCGCGAGCGCTGCATCAGCGAATCATAGACCAGATTGCCGTATTCCGGATCGAGCATGCCGCGCGCGGTGGTGCGCATGCTCTTCAGGATGAACGGGTTGAGGCTGTCGAAGGTGCCGACGACGCCATAGGAGACCCGTCCGCCCTTCTTCACGTCGGGCTTCACATAGGGGAAGTGCTTGAAATCGGCGGGCAGGGCGGGCTCGCCATGCATGGCGATGCCGTGGACCGGTTCGGCCCGTGCCGCGACGCTTGAGCCAAGCGCAACCAGCAGCGAAAGCATACCCAATAACAATGCGCGCAAGCCCGTCTCCTTTTAGTCGATCCATCCGGTGAATCGAGCCAAATTATCACGTTGATCCGCATTTCCAACCGGTCGATGCCGGAAAAACCCCAAGATGGGTCTCTAAAAATATGAGGAAAGGCTGGATATCGGAGCCGGCGCATTGTAACAGGTGTTCATAGGCGAGGGGTCATGTAAATGCCTCATTTGGCCAACAGAGAGCGGGCAACTGACCATTTGACGACGAGCGGCTGAAAAACGCCCAGGCACCGGAATTCAGGAGACGGATATCGTTATGACCTTCAAGTCGAACATCACCAAAAAGGCGGCACTGTCGGCCTTCGCCGGAGCGGTCGTTGCCGCTGCCATGCCAGCCGCGTCCCTTGCGCAGCAGGCAGCCGGTCGTCCGCCGCAGGGCTGGTTCAAGGTCTGCACCAAGCAGGAAGACAATGATGTCTGCATCGTGCAGAATCTCCTGACCGCCAATAATGGCCAGATGATCACGGCTGTCGGCCTCATCAGCGTCCAGGGCAAGGTCAACCGCAAGATCCTGCAGGTCTCGGTCCCGTCCGCCCGGCTTATTCCTCCCGGCATCCAGATGCAGATCGACGGCGGCAAGGCTGCCAAGCTCGATTACGCCATCTGCATGCCCGACAAATGCGTTGCCGAAGTTCCCTTGAGCGACGGCATGCTGGCAAGCCTGAAGAAGGGTGGCGAAGTGGTCTTCACCTCCGTGAATTTCCAGCGCGCGCCGAACCCGATCAAGATAACGCTCGAAGGCTTTACCGGCGTCTATGACGGCGAGCCGATCGAACAGTCCAAGCTCGAGGAGCGCCAGCGCCTGCTGCAGGAAGAAATGCAGAAGAAGGCTGAAGAGGCCCGCAAGAAGCTTGAAGAAGCCCAGAAAGCCGCCAAGGCCAACTGAGTGGCTAACCGCCGCTTAACGGCAAGACGACAAAACGAAGAAGGCCCGGAGCGATCCGGGCCTTCTTCGTATTCGCGGCAATTCCTGCCGGGCGGTGTCAGTGCTGGATGACTGCCTTTGGCCTGTACTGGCCAACCGTCTGGGGATCGAAGAAGGCGTTTACCTGCGAATGGCGCAGCGGCATTCCGCTTTCATCCGAAACAAGGTTCTGCTCGGAGACATAGGCCACATATTCGGTCTCCTCGTTCTCCGCGAGCAGATGATAAAACGGCTGGTCCCTCGTCGGGCGGACTTCGGTGGGGATCGAGTTCCACCATTCCTCGGTATTTGCATATTCCGGATCGACATCGAAAATGACGCCGCGGAACGGAAACACGCGATGGCGAACGACCTGGCCAATCTGAAATTTTGCGTCTCTTTGTTTCAGCATGTTAGGTTCCTTTCGCTTTGATATGTGGTGGTTTTTTGCCGAATATCAAGAGAAGCGCGCCGGCTCGGGCATCCGTCTCAGAATCGAACAGCATGGAGATGCTTTCATCCGGCTGGACGGCGACCGCCTGCCAAAAGGCCGGCCTCTCGCGAGACCGGCCTTGACGTTGCTGGTTATTGTCGGCGACGAATGTCAGGCCGAATAGTACATGTCGAACTCGACCGGATGCGGGGTCATTTCGTAGCGCATGACCTCGACCATCTTCAATTCGATATAGGAATCGATCTGGTCGTCGTCGAAGACGCCGCCGGCGGTCAGGAACTTGCGGTCCTTGTCGAGGCTTTCGAGCGCTTCGCGCAGGCTGCCGCAGACGGTCGGGATCTTCTTCAATTCCTTCGCCGGCAGGTCATAGAGATCCTTGTCCATGGCCTTGCCGGGATGGATCTTGTTCTTGATACCGTCGAGGCCGGCCATCAGGAGCGCGGCGAAGGCGAAGTAGGGGTTGGCCAGCGGATCGGGGAAACGGACCTCGACGCGCTTGGACTTCGGGCCGGTACCGAAGGGGATGCGGCAGGAGGCGGAACGGTTGCGGGCCGAATAGGCGAGCAATACCGGTGCTTCGTAACCCGGGACGAGGCGCTTGTAGGAATTGGTGGTCGGGTTGGTGAAGGCGTTGATCGCCTTGGCATGCTTGATGACGCCGCCGATATAGAACAGGCAGGATTCCGACAGGCCGGCATATTCGTCGCCGGCGAAGTTCGGCTTGCCGTCCTTCCAGATCGACTGGTGCACATGCATGCCGGAGCCATTGTCGCCGAAAATTGGCTTGGGCATGAAGGTGGCCGTCTTGCCGTAGGCGTTGGCGACCTGGTGAACGACATATTTGTAGATCTGGATCTTGTCGGCGCTGCGCACCAGCGTGTCGAACTTGACGCCCAGTTCATGCTGCGCCGCCGCCACTTCGTGGTGCTGTTTTTCGACCGAAACGCCCATTTCGGTGAGGACGGTGAGCATTTCCGAGCGCATGTCCTGGCAGCTGTCGATCGGTGGAACCGGGAAATAGCCGCCCTTGACGCGCGGACGGTGGCCGAGATTGCCCGTCTCGTAGTCGGTGTCGTCGTTGGACGGGAGTTCCGAACTGTCCAGCTTGAAGCCGGTATTGTAGGGGTCGGCCTTGTATTTCACATCGTCGAAGACGAAGAATTCCGGCTCCGGGCCGACATAGACGGTGTCGCCGATGCCGGACGCCTTCAGATAGGCTTCCGCCTTCTTGGCGATGCCGCGCGGGTCGCGGTTATAGGCCTCGCCGGAGACCGGATCGAGGATGTCGCACATCACGACCATGGTCGACTGGGCAAAGAAGGGGTCCATGTGGACGGTCGCCGGATCCGGCATCAGCACCATGTCGGACTCGTTGATGGCCTTCCAGCCGCCGATCGACGACCCGTCGAACATCACGCCGTCAGTGAACATGTCCTCGTCGACGCAGGAGACGTCCATCGTCACATGCTGCAGCTTGCCCTTGGGGTCGGTGAAGCGCAGATCGACGAACTTGACGTCGTTTTCCTTGATCTGCTTGAGGATATCGTTTGCAGTCGTCATTTTTTGAAAGTCCCTCTTTGAGATGACGAGGTAGAACCCGAGCCGGCGGCCGGGCGAACTAGATGGCGTCGATGCCGGTCTCGCCGGTACGGATGCGGATGACCTCTTCGACATTGGAGACGAAAATCTTTCCGTCGCCGATGCGTCCGGTCTGCGCGGCATTGCGGATCGCCTCGATCACGGCTTCCGCGTTTTCGTCGGCCAATACGACTTCGACTTTCACCTTGGGAAGAAAATCGACGACATATTCAGCACCGCGATAGAGTTCCGTATGGCCCTTCTGTCGGCCGAAACCCTTCGCCTCGGTAACGGTGATGCCCTGCAGGCCGACTTCCTGAAGGGCTTCCTTCACTTCGTCGAGCTTGAAGGGCTTGATGATCGCTTCGATCTTTTTCATGAGAAAAACTCTCTCCGCTTCTTTCTTTGCACGGACCTCTGCCCGCTCGCTCTCGATACGCATTTTCCGTGCCAGACCGGCCTGGGCGATGCGGTTGAGGAGAAAAATCTCCAGCCAGTTCCGATCATAGCCAATTGCGCGGAATAAACAGCGCCCCATGCCTAATTTTTATGGTTTTCCGCTGCAAAGGCATACTGTTTGGGCGCGGCATCCTGTTCCATCACCATTCTGCCTGAAAAGCGCGCTCCAAATATGTGCAAATGCACAATAAATGACCAGCACCCGCCTGATTTTAGGTCTTGTCGGATGGCGGTTCGTCGGAGCATCTTGATCCCATGCCAGCAATCTCCCCCTTTTCGATCATCACGCCCGAGGAAATGTCCGCGATTGACGGGGCAGCGGCGCGATCGGGAATTGACAGTTTCGCGCTGATGACAGCCGCCGGCCATGCCGTAGCGGCGACGGCACTGCGGCTCCATCCGGATGCGCGACGCTTCGTCGTGCTGTGCGGGCCGGGCAACAATGGCGGCGATGGCTATATCGCCACAGCGGCGCTGGCCGATAGCGGCGGGACTGTCGTCGTCCATGCGCTCGGCGATGTGGGCGGCTTGCGGGGAGACGCAGCCCGCGCCCATGCCGCCTGCCGGCGGCCGGTCCATGCCCTCTCCAACTATGTGCCGGAACCGGGCGATGTCGTCATCGATGCGCTGTTCGGCGCCGGCCTGTCGCGGCCGGTTTCCAAAGAGGTCGCGGATGTGATCGAGGCCATCGGGCAGCAGGACCTGCCGGTGATCGCTGTCGATCTGCCTTCCGGGATCGACGGGCGAACGGGGCAGGTGCAGGGCTGCAGTTTTCATGCGCGCCATACCGTGACCTTCATGGCCCGCAAGCCCGGTCACCTGCTCCTGCCCGGCAGGATGGCCTGCGGTCAGGTGGAGGTGGTCGATATCGGCATTCCCCGAAGGATTGTCGGACAGCATTGGAGCGGGCTCTGCGAAAACGGTCCTCCTCTCTGGGGCAGTGACCGTCCGAGCCTCGATCCTTCCGCCCATAAATTCAAGCGCGGCCATCTCGGCGTGTTTTCGGGCGGGGCGCTCGCGACCGGGGCGGCACGGCTTTCGGCGGCAGCCGGATTGAAGGCCGGGGCCGGACTGGTGACGCTCGCCTCTTCCCCCGGAGCCGTCAGTGTAAATGCCGCGCATCTGACCGCCGTGATGCTGAAGGAGATCGGCGGGCCAGAAGCGCTTTCCGACTGGCTTTCCGACCGGCGGCTTACCGCCTTCGTGCTCGGCCCCGGCTTCGGCGCGACCCAAACGGCGCGCGACTACGCGCTGATGCTGCACGACCGTGTCCTGGTTCTGGATGCGGATGGCATCACTGCCTTCAAGGACGATGCCCAGGCCCTGTTTAAGGCTTTCTCGGATGGCGGGACACGGCTGGTCCTGACGCCGCATGAGGGCGAATTTGCGCGGCTGTTTGCCGATATCCATGCCGATGAGCGCCTGTCGAAGGTCGATCAGGCGCTCGCCGCCGCAAGACGCGCCGGCGCCGTCATCGTCTACAAGGGCGCCGACACGGTGATTGCCGCGCCGGATGGACGGGCCGCGATCAATGCGAATGCGCCGGCCTTCCTGGCGACGGCCGGTTCCGGCGACGTGCTGGCCGGCATTATCGGCGCGCATCTGGCCGCGGGCATGCCGGCATTCGAAGCCGCCTGCGCCGCTGTCTGGCGTCATGGCCGGGCCGGGGCGCGGGCAGGAGAAGGCCTGACCGCCGAGAGCCTGATCGGGGCGATCGAGCCGCTGCCGGCCTCGGCCGGATGATTGGTCGAGGCCCAAAGAGTTAGCCGACGCGTTTCTGCAGTTCCCGCGCGCCGTTCGGCGCATTGACCTTGCCTTCGGTGATGAAGAAGGCATAGACGTCGCGCGGCTTCTTTGCCGCCTTGTGCGACGGGTCGGCGCGTTCAAGGTCATCGACAATGGCGCCCGAGGCCCAGCTTTTCAGCCGCTCCGCCCATTGATCGAGCCGCTTGTCATCATAGCAGGTGGCCACCTCGTCGCTACCGGTCTGCAGGCGGGCATAGACGAAGTCCGCGGTGACATCGGCGATCATCGGATAATCGGCATGGTCGGCGCAGACCACGGCGACCTTGTGCTTTTCCAGCAGCGAGATGAATTCCGGCGTGCGGAAGGAGGGGTGGCGCACCTCCACCACATGGCGCAAAGCAAGCCCGTCCTGCTTTTCCGGCAGGAGCGCCAGAAAGGCGCCAAAATCCGCTTCGTCGAATTTCTTCGTCGGCATGAACTGCCAGAGGATCGGCCCGAGATGGGGGCCGAGTTCGGTCAGTCCCTGCCCAAGGAATCGAGCGATCGACTCACCGGCCTCCGCCAGCACCTTCTTGTTGGTGGCAAAGCGGCTGGCCTTCAGCGAGAAGACGAAATCCTCCGGCACGTCCGCGGCCCATTTGGCGAAGGTTTCCGGCTTTTGCGAGCCGTAGTAGGTGCCGTTGACCTCGATCACCTTCAACTGCCGGCTCGCATATTCGAGCTGCCGCTTCTTCGTGAGGTCATCCGGGTAAAACGTGCCTTCCCATGGATCGAAGGTCCAGCCGCCGATGCCGCAACGGATCGTTCCTGATTTTGTCATGTTCCCCCCGATATAATGTTCATTCCGCCGCCTCGATCTTGCGGATCGGCCGGCGTTCCAGCAGTTCCTTGAGGAAGGCGCCGGTGTGCGAGCGCTTCTCCTTGACGATCTCCTCCGGCGTGCCGGCGGCAATTACCTCGCCGCCGCCATCGCCACCCTCGGGGCCGAAATCGATGACCCAGTCGGCGGTCTTGATGACTTCGAGATTGTGCTCGATGACGACGACCGAATTGCCCTGGTTGACCAGTTCGTGCAGCACTTCAAGCAGCTTTGCGACGTCATGGAAATGCAGGCCGGTGGTGGGCTCGTCGAGAATGTAGAGGGTGCGGCCGGTGGAGCGCTTCGACAGCTCCTTGGCAAGCTTGACGCGCTGCGCCTCGCCGCCCGAGAGCGTGTTCGCCTGCTGGCCGACCTTGATATAGCCGAGGCCGACCTGGTTGAGGGTGATCAGCTTGTCGCGCACGGCGGGCACAGCGGCGAAGAATTCGACGCCTTCCTCGACCGTCATGTCGAGCACGTCGGCGATCGATTTGCCCTTGAAATGCACGTCGAGCGTCTCGCGGTTGTAGCGCTTGCCGTGGCAGACATCGCAGGTGACATAGACATCCGGCAGGAAGTGCATCTCGATCTTGATGACGCCATCGCCCTGGCAGGCCTCGCAACGGCCGCCCTTGACGTTGAAGGAGAAGCGTCCCGGCTGGTAACCGCGCGCCTTGGCTTCCGGCAGGCCGGCGAACCAGTCGCGAATCGGCGTGAAGGCGCCGGTATAGGTGGCGGGATTGGAGCGCGGCGTGCGACCGATCGGCGACTGGTCGATGTCGATGACCTTGTCGATATGCTCGAAGCCGTCGATCCGGTCATGCTCGGCCGGGTTTTCGCGGGCGCCCATGATGCGCCGGGCCGCCGCCTTGTACAGCGTTTCGATGAGGAAGGTCGACTTGCCGCCGCCGGACACGCCGGTGACGGCGGTGAAGATGCCGAGCGGGATGGAGGCGGTGACATTCTTCAGATTGTTGGCGCGGGCGCCGACGACGGTGATTTCCCTTTTTTTCTTCGCCTTGCGACGCTCCGAAGGCACCGCCACCGAAAGCTCGCCGGACAGATATTTGCCGGTGAGCGAATTGGGATTGGCGATGATATCGGAGGGCGCGCCTTGCGCCACCACTTCGCCGCCATGAATGCCGGCCGCCGGGCCGATATCGACCACATAATCGGAAGTGAGGATCGCATCCTCGTCATGCTCGACGACGATCACCGTATTGCCGATGTCGCGCAGATGCCGGAGCGTATCGAGCAGCCGTGCATTGTCGCGCTGGTGCAGGCCGATCGACGGCTCGTCGAGAACATAGAGCACGCCGGTCAGGCCCGAGCCGATCTGCGAGGCGAGCCGGATGCGCTGGCTTTCGCCGCCCGACAGGGTGCCGGAATTGCGCGACAAGCTCAGATATTCGAGGCCGACATCATTGAGGAAGCGCAGCCGCTCGCGGATTTCCTTCAGGATGCGCACAGCGATTTCGTTCTGCTTGGCGTTCATATGCCCGGGCAGGGTCTCGAACCAGTCGCGGGCAAGCCGGATCGACATCTGCGTGACTTGGCCGATATGCAGCTTGTCGATCTTGACGGCGAGCGCCTCCGGCTTCAGGCGAAAGCCGTTGCAGGCCGGGCAGGGGGCCGCCGACATATAACGCTCGATCTCCTCGCGAGCCCAGGCGCTGTCGGTTTCCTTCCAGCGCCGCTCCAGATTGGGCACGATGCCCTCGAAATTCTTGGTGGTATTGTAGGAGCGGGCGCCATCCTCATAATGGAAGCTGATCTTCTCCTCGGTGCCGTGCAGGATTGCATGCCGGGCCTCGTCGGACAGATCGGTCCATTTGCTCGACAGCTTGAATCCGAAGGCCTTGCCGAGCGCCTCGAGGGTCTGGTTGTAATAGGGCGACGAGGACTTGGCCCAGGGCGCGATGGCGCCGTTCTTCAGCGTGCGTTCGGGCTCCGGCACGATCAGCAGTTCGTCGATCTTCTGCTGGCTGCCGAGACCGTCACAGGTCGGGCAGGCGCCGAAGGGATTGTTGAACGAGAACAGCCGCGGTTCGATTTCGGAAATGGTGAAGCCGGAAACCGGGCAGGCGAATTTTTCCGAAAACAGCACGCGCTCATGCGTCTCGTTCAGCGACTTGTTGGCCGAGCCGCCGGCGGATGTTTCTTCCGGGGGCAGCGGCTTGTCGGCGAATTCGGCGATCGCCAGGCCATCGGCGAGCGTCAGGCAGGTTTCAAGGCTATCGGCGAGCCGCGCCGTCAGGTCGGGCCGCACGACGACGCGGTCGACGACGACGTCGATATCGTGCTTGTATTTCTTGTCGAGCGCCGGCGCCTCGGCGATCTCGTAGAACTGGCCGTCGATCTTGACGCGCTGAAAGCCCTTCTTCATCAGCTCGGCGAGCTCTTTCTTGTACTCGCCCTTGCGGCCGCGCACGATCGGCGCGAGGATATAGAGGCGGGTGCCTTCGCCGAAATCGACGACGCGATCGACCATCTGGCTGACCGTCTGGCTTTCGATCGGCAGGCCGGTGGCCGGCGAATAGGGAACGCCGACGCGCGCGAAGAGCAGGCGCATATAATCGTAGATCTCGGTGACCGTGCCGACCGTCGAACGCGGATTGCGCGAGGTGGTCTTCTGCTCGATCGAGATGGCCGGCGACAGGCCGTCGATCTGGTCGACATCCGGCTTCTGCATCATTTCGAGGAACTGGCGGGCATAGGCCGACAGGCTCTCGACATAGCGCCGCTGGCCCTCCGCATAGATGGTGTCGAAGGCGAGTGACGACTTTCCCGACCCGGACAGGCCGGTCATGACGATCAGCTTGTTGCGCGGCAGATCGAGGTCGATGCCCTTCAGATTGTGCTCGCGGGCGCCGCGGATGGAAATGGTCTTCAGTTCGCTCATCGTGTCCAGCTTCGTCCATGCAGTGGAAAGCATCTATTTAAGAACACGCAAGCCCATGTCGAGGCGAAAGGTGAAAAACAGAGAGCTTTGCCGAGTCGGTTGACAGGATAATAGGGATTTACTAGAACAAAGAAAGAACGATTTTCGAAATCTGTTGTGGATTACGCGAGGCGAAGGGCGAGCCGGCGGCGGCCAGCCGCTATGATGGCCGGGAGCTTCTGATGGCCGGGCGAGGCCTGGCGCGAGAATGGGAAAACAGAGATGGCGGGTAGTGTCAACAAGGTGATTTTGATCGGGAACCTCGGGGCCGACCCGGAAATCCGGCGCACGCAGGACGGCCGGCCGATCGCCAACCTGAATATCGCGACCTCCGAGACCTGGCGCGACAAGGGCAGCGGCGAGCGCAAGGAAAAGACCGAGTGGCACCGCGTGGTGATCTTCAACGAAGGTCTCTGCAAGGTGGCCGAGCAATATCTGAAGAAGGGCGCCAAGGTCTATATCGAGGGCGCGCTGCAGACCCGCAAATGGCAGGACAAGGACGGCCAGGACCGCTACTCCACGGAAGTGGTGCTGCAGGGCTTTAACTCGACCCTGACCATGCTGGATGGCCGCGAGGGCGGTGGCGGCGGGGCCGGTCGCGGCGG
This sequence comes from Rhizobium sp. Root482, assembly GCF_001426565.1. Classification (GTDB taxonomy): domain Bacteria; phylum Pseudomonadota; class Alphaproteobacteria; order Rhizobiales; family Rhizobiaceae; genus Pararhizobium. The sequence continues at coordinate 19,875 of NZ_LMFA01000021.1, forward strand.
CGCCGATTATGGCGGCGGCAACCAGGGCAATTACGGCGGCAGCGGCGGCGATTACGACCGCCCGGCAGCGCCGGCAGCACGCTCCGGCGGCGGCGGCGGGAATTTCTCCCGCGACATGGACGACGATATCCCGTTCTGATTGGACGGCAACGGACGCGAACCTCTCCCTCCGTCTTCCCATGGTGGGAAGGCGGATGGCAGGGTGGTGCAAGCGGAGGAGGATGCGATGCGCCATGGCTACCGGCTCGATCATGTGGCGCTCTGCGTGCGTGACCTCCAGCGCAGCATCGCCTTCTACCGGGATATTCTCGGCTTCGAGCCGATCGAGCGGGCCGGCAGCGCTCATGTTGCCTGGCTGACGATCGGCGGTCTCGATACGATCCACCTGATCGAGGCCGAATTCGGCGCGACGCATCTGACCAAGAACACCCATTTCGCCCTGCGGGTGGCCGATTTCGACGCTTTCGTCGCCGAGATCAGTGCTCGCGGCGTGGCATTTTGCGACTGGCCGGGCGAGGCCGGGCAAATCGGCACGCGGCGCGACGGGTTTCGCCAGGTCTATCTGCGGGACCCCGACGACTACTGGGTCGAGATCAACGATCATATGCAGGCCGACGCGGAAGGCTGAGACTGTTTGTCCGGACATAGGGGGCGGTCCTATGGGTAAAGGCACTGCGTTGCGGCGATCAAGAGGCGTTCGCGGCCTGGGCTTTCCTCATCATGTGCGACAGGCCGTTGCTTCATATTGTCCTGACTTTGCGAACAGGGCGCGCGTTCGCGTTCACGCGCGATGTCTCGCCGTGGTTTGGCTGTAAGTTCGGACGGGGCGCTGGAAGCTGCCTCGCTTGGTAGTCTAAAAGTGGCACCTTTCAGCGCCCCGTTCGGCGGTTTTTGCCCACGACTTGGGTCCCTCTGAGGTGGCCCGGCGAAAGATGTTCGTCTGACCTGATGGAGCCCGGCCGAACCAATTTATCGGCAACACTCCACCCGGCCGCCGCCGGAACCCGGCGAAACCCTCCGCTGGCGCACCCTATGTGCCGCACAGGCACGCCCGGCGCGCTCTTTCGGGCATCAAGAGACAGGAGCAAAACTCCCGTCTGGAGACCATTTTCCGCGAACCCCAAGCTTGAGGACTTCCGTCCTTTCCCCAAACCCGGCGCCGGCCCCGCCTCTCTGCCACGGCTGGCAGTGTATCCGAGGGCGGAACGAGATGAGTGTGGCATGAGCGCGAGGGGCGGGGATGAACGGGGATGCGGATTTTTTCTCCCCTTTCGGAAGAGGGAGAAATTTCAAGAGCTTAGCCAAAGGTGTGAGTGTTTGAAATGTAGGTGAGGACTTGTTTCTTTTCTCGGACCTACCCCCTCTCTTGCAATTTCTAACACTTAGCTGAAGCTAAGATGTTGAAATTGCTTTCTCCCCGCCAAGGGGGAGATAGGATTGCCGCACCCCTACATTTCTTCGGAAAACCTGCATGCGTCGCAAGGTTCCTGGTCAGCATCGTCACTTTGCGAAAACCATGCGGACTGATGCGACGCTGGCGGAAAACCTGCTTTGGCAAGTGCTGAGCAACCGCCAGCTCGAAGGCTTCAAATTCAAAAGACAGGTCCCGCTTGAAGGCTATATCCTAGATTTCGTCTGCTTCGAGGCGCGGTTGATCGTCGAGGTCGATGGATTTCAGCACGCGGAGAGCGGTCGCGATCTGGCTCGGGACGCATTCTTTCATGGCCAGGGTTTTCGCATCCTGCGCTTCTGGAACGAGGAGATCGTGAGGAATCTCGACGGTGCTTGCCTGACGATCCTTTCGGAACTGAGAAACACCGGTGGATGAAGGGCCTTACCTCTCCCCTTGCGGGAGAGGATACAAATCAACATCTTAGCTTCAGCTAAGTGTTAGATTTTCTTGGTGAGGGGATCGTTCCTTGTTGGGGCGTCCTCGCGTCCCATGCCTACCCCCTCTCGCCGAGGGGGAGATAAAAAGGGCGCACTGCACCTGTCGGATGCGATAAACCGTGAATTACGTCGGATTGCAGGTCATGCCATTTCGCCTGGCATTGTCGATGCAATCACTGCGATTCGTATATCCTTGCGTTGATGAGCCAACGATCCGTCCGTTGGTTGCGGTGCGCCGCCAACGCCAGCCGTCGGTGCCGTTGTAGATTTCCCAGGTATCACCATTACTATCTTTGCAGCTCGCCATCTCTTGCTCCGATCCAAGCGGGAATCGAGACATATTGGATTCTGGAGCAGGCCACCACAAACTTGGCGCAACCAAAAGGTGCGGGCCAGTCCGTTGCAGGCTGCAAACGTGATCGCTTTGTTCGGTGGCTCGGACATTGTCGGCAGCTTACCTCTCCCCTTGCGGGAGAGGATACAAAATCAACATCTTAGCTTCAGCTAAGTGTTAGATTTTGTTGGTGAGGGGATCGTTCTCCTTACGGTTGATCCGTGCGTCCATGCCTACCCCCTCTCTTGCAATTTCTAACACTTAGCTAAAGCTAAGATGTTGAAATTGCTTTCTCTCCCGCCGAGGGGGAGATAGAGCTTCCGTCTTTTTGATAAACTTAAAAACTTCTCTCCTTCAAAACTCAGCACCTCTACCTCTGGTGGAGGTGCTGAGTTTTGAATGCAAAAATGGCCCGGGAACTCCCGGGCCATTATCAATCATTTATTTTTACCAGCGATCAGCTGCACCCGCTCGTCGCACCACACGTGTCGCACTTTTCACATGTCCCATTGCGGACCATCGTAAAATTCTGGCACTCGGAGCACATATTGCCCGTGTATCCTTGCGCGATCGAGCGGATGCGGCGTTCGGTTTCGAGTTTCTTGGCGTCCGACTTGGCGGCGGCGGCGTCGGCGGCGGCTTTGTCGGAGAAGAGGGCGGTGACGTCGGGTGCGGCCTCGGACGGGCCGTCATCGGCGATCTCCTCGGCAAGTTCGGCTGCGCGTTCCTCGTAATCGCGCTTGAAGGCGACGATCTCGGAGGTGGCTGCCGACACGGCCGGTTCCAGCTTGCGGACGGCCGAGCCCGCAAAGGCGGTGACAGTGGCGCCGGTTGCGGCCTTTATGGGGGCGGCGCCGATGGCCTTTGCGGGAGCGGCAGTGGCCGATCCCTTGGGTTCGCCGGAGGTGCGGTCGATCTGGCCGCTGGTGACGAGCGTCGGCTTGTAGCCACGGGTCCAGCCGGTGGACAAGAGGTTGGTCTTGCCTTCCTCGATGCCCTTGCCGAGCGCGGTGTTGGAAAAATCCGACGTATCGACATGCGCCAAATCGTGGCGGTTGAGGTAGGAGACGGCCAGTTCCCGGAACACATAGTCGAGGATCGACGTGGCGTTCTTGATGGCGTCATTGCCCTGGACCATGCCGGCCGGCTCGAACTTGGTGAAGGTAAAGGCCTCCACATATTCCTCCAGCGGCACGCCATATTGCAGGCCGAGCGAGATGGCGATGGCGAAATTGTTCATCATCGCGCGGAAGGCAGCACCTTCCTTGTGCATGTCGATGAAGATCTCGCCAAGCCGGCCATCGCCGAATTCGCCGGTGCGCAGATAGACCTTATGGCCGCCGATCACGGCCTTCTGGGTATAGCCTTGGCGGCGGTTCGGCAGTTTTTCACGCTCGCGGGTGATCCGCTCGATGACCCGCTCGACGATCTTTTCCGTGACGGTGACGGCCTGGGCAGCGACGGGGGCGGCCAGGAAGTCCTCCATGGCGTCGTCATCCTCATCGTCCTCGATCAGCGAGGCGTTGAGCGGCTGGGACAGTTTCGAGCCATCGCGATAGAGCGCATTGGCCTTCAATGCCAGTTTCCAGGACAGCATATAGGCTGCCTTGCAATCCTCCACCGTTGCCTCGTTCGGCATGTTGATGGTTTTCGAGATCGCGCCGGAAATGAAGGGCTGGGCCGCCGCCATCATGCGGATATGGCTTTCCACCGACAGGTAGCGCTTGCCGATCTTGCCGCAGGGATTGGCGCAATCGAAGACCGGCAGGTGTTCGTTTTTAAGGAAGGGCGCGCCTTCGAGCGTCATGGCGCCGCAGACATGGATATTGGCCGCCTCGATGTCCTTTTTCGAGAAACCGACATGCTCGAGCAGATTGAAGCTCATATCAGCCAGCTGCTCATCGCTGACGCCCAGCTTTTCCTTCAGGAAATCAAGGCCAAGCGTCCATTGGTTAAAGACGAACTTGATGTCGAAGGCAGCCTTGGTGGCACCGTTGATCGCCTCGATCTTGTCGTCGGTGAAGCCCTTGGCGCGCAGGCTGCCGGGGTTGATGGCCGGTGCCTGGTTGATATTGCCGTGGCCGACAGCATAGGCCTCGATCTCGGCGATCTGGCTTTCCGAATAGCCGAGCGTGCGCAAGGCTTCGGGAACGGCGCGGTTGATGATCTTGAAATAGCCGCCGCCGGCGAGCTTCTTGAATTTTACGAGCGCGAAATCGGGCTCGATGCCGGTCGTGTCGCAGTCCATGACCAGGCCGATCGTGCCTGTCGGCGCGATGACCGAGACCTGGGCATTGCGATAGCCGTGCTTTTCGCCGAGTTCCAGCGCCTTGTCCCAGGCGGCGGTCGCATGGGCGACGAGATCCTGATCCGGGCATTCGCCGTGGATCAGAGCGACGGGATTGACCGACAGGCCTTCATAGCCCTGGGTTTCGCCATGGGCGGCGCGGCGATGATTGCGGATGACGCGTAGCATGCTCTCGCGGTTCGGCTTGAAGCCCGGGAAGGGGCCGAGCTTGGCGGCGATCTCGGCCGAAGTGGCATAGGAGACGCCGGTCATGATTGCCGTCAGGTTGCCGGCAATGGCGCGGCCTTCTGCCGAATCATAGGGAATGCCGGAGGACATCAGCAGACCGCCGATATTGGCATAGCCGAGGCCGAGCGTGCGGTACTCATAGGAGCGCTCGGCGATTTCGCGGGACGGGAACTGCGCCATCATCACGGAGATTTCGAGAACCAGCGTCCACAGGCGCACGGCATGCTCGTAATCGGCGATATTGATGTTCTTGGTGGCCGCATCCTTGAACTGCAGCAGGTTCAGCGAAGCGAGGTTGCAGGCGGTGTCGTCGAGGAACATATATTCCGAGCAGGGATTGGATGCGCGGATGGGGCCGGCGGCCGGCGAGGTGTGCCAGTCGTTCATCGTCGTGTTGAAGTGCAGGCCCGGATCGGCAGACGCCCAGGCGGCATGGGAAATCTGCTCCCAGAGATCGCGCGCCTTCAGGGTCTTCATCACCTTGCCATCCTTGCGGGCGGTGAGGTTCCAGGTGCCATCGGCTTCCACGGCGCGCAAAAAGTCGTCCTTGAGCGATACGGAATTGTTGGAGTTCTGGCCGGAGACGGTGAGATAGGCTTCCGAATCCCAATCCGTGTCATAGGTCTTGAACTCGATATCCTTGTAGCCCTGCTTGGCGAACTGGATGACGCGCTTGACGTAGTTTTCCGGAACCTGGTTCTGCTTGGCGGCCTTGATTTCGCGCTTGAGGGCAGGGTTCTGCTTGGGGTCGTAGCAGGCGTCGTTATCGGCGGTGCAATTGATGCAGGCCTTCATGATCGCCTTCAGGTGCTTGGCGACGATCTTGGAACCGGTGACCAGGCTTGCGACCTTCTGCTCTTCCTTGACCTTCCAGTTGATGTAATCCTCGATATCCGGGTGATCGATATCGACGACGACCATCTTGGCGGCGCGGCGGGTGGTGCCGCCCGACTTGATGGCGCCGGCGGCGCGGTCGCCGATCTTCAGGAAGGACATGAGGCCCGACGACTTGCCACCGCCCGACAGGCGCTCGCCTTCACCGCGCAGATAGGAGAAGTTGGAGCCGGTGCCGGAGCCGTACTTGAACAGGCGGGCTTCGCGCACCCACAGATCCATGATGCCGCCCTCGTTGACGAGGTCGTCGCCGACGGACTGGATGAAGCAGGCATGCGGCTGCGGATGCTCGTAGGAGGATTTCGATTTCACCAGCTTATTGGTGAAGGGATCGACATAGAAATGACCCTGGCCAGGGCCGTCGATGCCATAGGCCCAGTGCAGGCCGGTATTGAACCATTGCGGGCTGTTGGGCGCGACGCGCTGGGTGGCGAGCATATAGGCAAGCTCGTCGCGGAAGGCGAGCGCATCATCCTCGGAGGCGAAATAGCCGCCCTTCCAGCCCCAATAGGTCCAGGTGCCGGCCAGGCGATCGAAAACCTGGCGGGCATCGGTTTCGGAACCGTATTGCTCTTCCTTGGGCAGGTCCTTCATGGCGGCGAGGTCAGCCTCGGAGCGCCACAGCCAGGAGGGAACGGAGTTTTCCTCGACTCGTCTCAGGTGCTTCGGAACGCCGGCCTTGCGGAAATATTTCTGCGCCAGGATATCGGCGGCAACCTGCGAAAACTGTGCGGGGACATCGATATCCGCCAGCCGGAAGACCACCGAACCGTCCGGATTCTTGATCTCGCTGATCGCCTTGCGAAATTCGATCTCGGCATAGGCTGATTGCCCGGCTTTGGTGAAGCGGCGTTCGATCTGCATCGTCCTCGTGTCCTTTGTGTGCCACATGCCCGACCGCATGAAAGCGTCGGCCAAAATTATCCCGCCGAGCCGCGCGGGGGAGGATCGCGCAGTCCGTTCTTAATGTCCGTTCAACTGTGGAAACGGCGTTCCGTTTCCCTGTATCTTGTGCTGATTTTCGCTGCAAACACTAAATATAGTATCAACAGCTTCCTTACGCCAGCTTTATGTGACGTATCCGGCGGGCGAAGAGATCACAAAAAATAACCGTCGCGACCGGCGGATCATCCACCGGGGCGCCTGAAACACAGACGATTTTTCCTGAAACAAACCGGCCTCGTAACTTTCCGGTCCCGCCGCCGCCGCAACGTGAAATCCATTAACGGTATTGAACCCGATTCCGTCAAGGGGTGGTTCATGTCGTATTGATGAACACCAGATGTTGTGTGCCGCGGCTGTGGAAAACGGGGACAGACACCAAATTCAGCAAAATCAGGCGCTTCGCCGGCTTGCCTGAAGCTTGGCCCGACGATGCGGGCCGGTTTTCAAAATTTTACGGGTAAAAATCCACAGGTCGTTCATCATCGCGATCCTCGGCGATAGCCAAGATCGTGGAAATGTGTTGCTGCTCTGATTCTGTGCCCCGGCCAGCGAAAAGGCTATAGCGCGCCGAGATTGATGCCGATCGTGATCGCCCCCAGCGCCGTGCCGGTATCGGGATCGGTGATCGTCATGCTGGCCTGGGATTGCAGCATCTGGGTCGATTCATCCCGCTCCGCCCGATCGACGAACAGGCTGGCGCTTCCGGCACGGTAGGTTTTCTGCCATTTGGGCTCGTCGCCCTGCCAGTAATCGGAACTGACCTCGCTTTGCGCGATGCTGAGCCCCTTTGCGTCCATGATCATGATTTCGGTGATGGCGCCGTTCGAGGCGGCCTGCTTTTCCTTCAGAAATATCGACAGGGGGCTTTTGGCCACGGTCTCGATCAAAGGCTGGGCCGTGCCGGCGCGCTCCTGGCGCCAGGTGGCATCCAGGCGCTCGATATCGGTCGGCGACAGATAGGCGTTCAGCCTGTTCTGGCGCCTCAGTTCCTCGACGATACGCGAATCATTCATCCACGGCCGGATATTCGTCTCGACATAGGCCGTGACCGGGCCGATATGCACATCGCTTGCAACCGAGGGCAGGGCTGCCAGGATGCAGAGGCCCGCGGCGATCATTGGAACCAGGGCCTTGCCTCTCATCACGTCCGGTTCCTCCTGCCTTGGCGACGGCCCCCGGGGAGCGCGCCGACGATAGAGGCACAGGCATATCAGCAAGGAAAGGCGCGGGAAAGCCGGTCGTCATGCAACCGGCCAGCGGCGACCCGTCGGCGCAGTCAGCCGCGGGCCCCCTTGGCGATCGGCTCCTGGTAGGTAAAGCCCATGTCCCAGGGGAAATAGATCCAGGTGTCCTGGCTGACCTCGGTAACGAAGGTATCGACTTGCGGCCGCCCCTGCGGCTTGGCGTAGACGGCGGCGAAATGCGCCTTCGGCAGCATGGCGCGCACCACGGCGGCGGTCTTGCCGGTGTCGGTGAGGTCGTCGATGATCAGCACGCCTTCGCCGCCATCGGCCGTCAGTTCCGGGGCAATGCCCTTGAGGACCTGCATCTGCCCTTGCGAATCATAGTCGTGGTAGGAGGCGACGCAGACCGTCTCGATCATCCGGATATTCAACTCGCGGCAGACGATCGCCGCCGGCACCAGCCCGCCGCGCGTGATGCAGACGATCGCCTTCCAGGTTCCGCCATTGTCGGCCAGCCGCCAGGCAAGCGCGCGCGCATCGCGGTGAAACTGATCCCAGGAAACGGGAAAGGCTTTTTCGGGAAGTGACATCTGCGAAGCTCCAGTTGATCGCCGTCGGAATATTTCGTGAAATGGTGCGGACGACGGGGGTCGAACCCGTACGGATCTCTCCGAGGGATTTTAAGTCCCTTGCGTCTACCAGTTTCGCCACGTCCGCGCCGTTTTCCTTTCCGGCACTTGGGTTATTTCGTCAAGAGAATGTTTTGCAGGCTTTCCTATATGTCTTGCAAAAACCCGCGCCGGCGTTCGGGTCAGTTCTGCGTTGCATCCTTCGACGGGGCAACCTCGCGGGCGTCTTGTCCTGTTTGGCAGTGAAGCGAAAAAATCAAATTCGATCTTCGCGGAGCGACCGCGACATGGTGAACAGTGTAAAGCCGATCACAATCGAGAAAAATGCCCATCCGATGACATAGCCCACGTCCAGTCCGTTGGCCTTGTAGCCGGGAAAGATGCCGGTTCTGAACCACATGATGATGTGCACCAGCGGGTTCCACATCAGGAATTCGTGAGCCTGGCGGGGCAATGCGTCGGGGAGGTGGAACACGCCTGATATCAGGAACATGGGACGATTGATCAGGCCGAAGATCTTCTCGTAGATCGGGAAATCGTTGAACAGGGCGATATTGGCCATGCCGACACCCAGCCCCAGCAAGGTCGCAAGCATGAAGGCTTCCACGGCATTGCCCAGATTGATCGAGCCGAAATGCTCGGGCTCAGATGTGCAGACCGCAAAGATGATGATGGTCACCAGGACAGATGTAAGAAGCTGAAGAATATAGCGGGCGACAACCGCATCGATGGGCGCGACGACGGGGTATGAAAACAGGTTCTTGTTTGCCTTGACCGCACCGGCCATGAAGGCGGTCATGCCTTGATAGGCCGCGAAAGGCAGGTAGCCTGAGGCAAAAAACAGGGCGAAATCCGTACCGATCGCCGGCGCGCGGGCGATCGCCTTGAACAGGAAGCTCATAAGCAGCACATGCGCCAGCGGGTCGAGGATCGCCCAGATATAGCCTCCGGGCTTGTTTCCGTATCGGGCCGCCGTCTCTCTTATAATCAGCGCTGCGCTCACGCGAAGGTGCTGTTTAAGCCAGTACATGAACGCTCCTTTGCTCGGCACGCTATCGGCAAGAATCTCCGCCGCAGGACCAGTACCCTTAACGGCTTTTCCAAATCCGCGTAACAGGAGAAACATGGAGATCGCCAGCCGGACGACCAACGGCGGTGAGAGCGGCTTGGCCGATCGCATGACCGTTTGGCGGGCGCGTCGATGCGACCCAAAAATGGCCGGAGAATGTCAGGCCTCTACGGAAAAATCCCATCGACCTCTTCGGCGATGGGGGGCGGCGGACGAATTCGCACGATGCGATGATCCCGGCCGTGAGGATATGAGGGTGTAACGCCAGGAGATATTCCATCAGGTGAAGGAGGCAATCGCGGCACATCGGGCGGCGGTCCCGCGAGGCCAGGAGGCTCAAGGCCGGCGCGGCATTAACCCTACGCGTGAAGGTTAATCCGGGTTTTGCGTTGAAGCGGCCCCGGAACCTGTCCTAATAGGCCTGCCGGGGGAGGGAGACCCGGCATATTTCAGCACGAAAACATCTCCATGCCCCTTTCCGGCGCCGGAAAGGGGCGCTTTCACTGACCGGTTTCAACACGGATTTCAGCACCCAGATTATTTGTCTTCGACGATGGCCTCGGGGCGATCGCCGCCGTCCGCATGTTCGAAATGCCAGTGGCCTTTCTGATCCTGGAAGCTGATTTCCTCATCGTCTCCACCGACCTGTTGCTCGGCGGCGGCCGCCTTTGCGGCCGCGAGCGCCATGTCCCGGCTTGGAAAAGTTTCGGAAAAGACGTCGGCGAGCTTGTAGGCCCATCCGCCGTCATGCTCGACGATCGCATATACCACTCTGGTCATTTCCTGCTCCTTGAAGCGCGCCTTTGACGGTTGTTGCCGCGGCGCCGATGTGTCGGACAGGAACGGCCGATCCCCGATATTCGTTCCGGGCCGCGGCGCGGGCGTTCGCAGCCTATCATGAAAACCGGTGGTTTTGGCATTTTCGCTTCCAAGCCGTCGGCGACCACCCTCCCGGTGATGATGAAGCGGCAACACCAGAGCAGCAACGAAAAGGGCGACCTTTCGGCCGCCCCGGTCTCTGCTCATGCCTGTCGCTGATGATCAGGCTGACAGCTTGGCTGTGATCTTGGCGACATGGGCGCCCTGGTAGCGGGCCCCTTCCAGCTCGACTTCCGAGGGCTGGCGCGAGCCGTCGCCGCCGGTGATGGTCGAGGCGCCATAGGGGGAGCCGCCGAGGATCTCGTCCATTCCCATCTGGCCCTGAAAGGCGTAGGGAAGACCGACGACGACCATTCCCTGGTGCATCAGGGTCGGGATGAAGCCGAGGATGGTGGATTCCTGGCCGCCATGCTGCGTCGCCGACGAGGTGAAGACCGACCCGACCTTGCCGACCAGGGCACCCGTGGCCCAGAGCCCGCCGGTCTGATCGATGAAGTTGCGCATCTGCGAGGCGACGGTGCCGAAGCGGGTGCCGGCGCCGAAGATGATCGCGTCATAATCCGCAAGCTCGGCGGGCGTTGCAATGGGAGCCTTCTGGTCGAGCTTGAAATGCGAGGATTTCGCCACCTCTTCCGGCACCAGTTCAGGCACGCGCTTGACCGTTACCTCGGCGCCCGCGGATTTTGCGCCTTCGGCAACCGCATAGGCCATGGTCTCGATATGTCCGTAGGCCGAATAGTAGAGCACCAGAATCTTCGCCATCATCTTCTCCATCGTTCCGGCAATCCAGTCGATTGCCTCCATGAGGAGAATCTAGCAGTTTGCGCAGGCTCTGTCAGAGCTGATGCGGACGACAGACTGTTCGAGAATATTTGACGGCGAAATTTTCGGATGAACGATATCTTCTCCACCGACAGGATAAAACCCGATGACCAGCGATAAAATCGTCACCGCCGCCATGCTTGCCATTGGCGACGAACTCCTGTCCGGCCGGACCAAGGACAAGAATATCGGCCATCTCGCCGATATGCTGACGTTGAAGGGCATCGACCTGAAGGAGGTGCGCATCGTCGCCGACGACGAGGCGGCGATCGTTGCGGCGCTGAACGGACTGCGACCGCATTATACCCATGTCTTTACCTCCGGCGGCATAGGACCGACCCATGACGACATCACCGCCGATGCGGTGTCGCGGGCCTTCGGGGTTGCCTGTATTCACGATCCGCAGGCCATGGCGCTGCTTGGCGCCATGTATGAACGCCGCGGCATGGAGTTTAGCGAGGCTCGCCAGCGCATGGCGCGCATGCCTGAAGGCGCGCGCCATATCCCGAACTCCGTCTCGACCGCGCCCGGGTTCAGCATCGGCAATGTGCATGTGATGGCCGGCGTGCCGCAGGTTTTCCAGGCGATGCTGGACGCGCTCCTGCCGCAGCTCGAAAGCGGCGTGGTGGTGAAATCGCGCACGGTTCGCTCACCGTTCGGGGAAGGCGATATCGGCAGCCCGCTCGGCGCGGTGCAGAAGGCCCATCCGCTGACGAATATCGGTTCCTATCCGAAATTCGACGGAAAATCCTTCTCGACCGACCTGGTCATCCGCGGACGCGACGAGGCGCTCATCGAGGCGGCGGAAGCGGATGTGCGGGCGATGATCGAGGCGATTGCCGCGACAAAGGCGGGCGGGTGATCGGATCACGGTGCCTTGGCGCCGGCGGCGATGGTGAATTTCTGGTCGATGCTTGCCGATTTGCCGCTGTTGACGTCGTTGAACCGGAACCGCAGGATATAATCGCCGGCCGCCGCGCCGCTGACATCGGTCCTGAGCGTTGCGTAGATTTCCTGGTTGCGCAGGAAGCCGGTGAAGGTGAAATCGCCAAATGCCTTCTGGCTGGCGAGCTGTTCGCCGGTGGCGCTCAAAATGTCGAGATCGACGGTGAAATGCGACTGGATCTTGCCGGCATCCTTGGCCGGTTTCCAGTTCAGACCGACGGGCTCGACATAGGAGACCAGTGTCTCCCCGGGCTTGAAGACCTGCCCCTGTTTCGGATCGTACATCGCATAGCCGGCCGGGTCCGTCTTGACGAAGACGGCCTTGCCGATGGCGAAGGGGAGGGTTTCGGAAAAATCGCCGATCGCGCCGCGCATGAGATCGTGGGCACCGGCGGCATTTCCGGCTGCAGCCAGCGCCTCGGCCTTGGCGGCCGCTTGCGCGAGGTTTCCGGCAAAAGCCGGCCCCGCCGACAGGAGCAGCATCACGGCGATGCCGGCCATTCCAAGGCTTTTTCCATTGCGGCCACGCATCCTCATCCTCCCGAATGCCTTGATGCGGATGTTCTGGATTTGCCCGCGGCTGTCAAGCCAGACCCGCTTTGCCTGCAAAAGTTTCGTGCCATGCGGTGCAAAACCGGTGGTTTCGGCCGGGCGCTTGTGGCATAGGCGAGGCATGGAACAGAAGAAGACAGGCCTATCATGAAGCACGCCGTCGATCAGGCCGCAGACGCGTTGCGCACCTTGTTTCCGGCGACGCCGCTGCAGCTCAACGAGCATCTGAGCGCCCGCTACGGTGCCCGAATCTATCTCAAGCGCGAGGATCTTTCGCCGGTCCGGTCCTACAAGATCCGCGGCGCGTTCAATTTCTTCCGCAAGGTCATAGCCTCCGGCGGAACGGGCAAGACCTTCGTCTGCGCCTCGGCCGGCAACCATGCCCAGGGCTTTGCCTTCGTCTGCCGCCATTTCGGCGTGCCGGGCGTCGTCTTCATGCCGGTGACGACGCCGCAGCAGAAGATCGACAAGACGCAGATGTTCGGCGGCGAATTCATCACGATCAAGCTGATCGGCGATTTCTTCGACCAGTGCTACCAGGCGGCGCGCGACCATGTGGAACGCATCGGCGGCGTCATGGTGCCGCCCTTCGACCATGCCGACATCATCGAGGGACAGGCGACGGTGGCAGCGGAAATCACCGAGCAGCTGCCGGAAGGAATTTTGCCGGACCTGGTGATCCTGCCGGTCGGCGGCGGCGGGCTTTCGGCCGGCGTGACGGGCTATCTCAAGGACGAGATTCCGACCGGTGATTTCCTGTTCTGCGAGCCGGAGGGGGCGCCGAGCCTCAGGCGGAGCCTCGAAGCGGGTGCCGTGGTGACGCTCGAGCAGGTCGACAATTTCGTCGATGGGGCTGCCGTCGGCCGGATCGGCGACCTGAATTTCGAAGCGCTCAGGCATTTTTCCCCGGAGCAGGTTTTGCTTTTGCCGGAGAATGCCGTCTGCGTGACGATCACCGAGATGCTGAATGTGGAAGGCGTGGTGCTGGAGCCGGCCGGCGCCCTGTCGATCACCGCGCTGGAGGTGGTCGGGCGCGAGTGGCTCGAGGGAAAGACGGTGGTTGCGATCGTCTCGGGCGGCAATTTCGATTTCGAGCGTCTTCCCGACGTCAAGGAACGGGCGATGCGGCATGCCGGCCTGAAGAAATATTTCATCCTGCGCATGGCGCAGCGTCCCGGCGCGCTCAAGGATTTTCTTGGCCTGCTCGGCGAGGAGGACGATATCGCCCGTTTCGAATATCTGAAGAAATCGGCGCGCAATTTCGGCTCGATCCTGATCGGTATCGAAACCAGGAAGCCTGAGAATTTTTCGCGCCTGAAGGCGGCCTTCGACAAAGCCGGCCTGCGTTACCAGGACATCACGGACAATGAAATCCTCGCCAATCTGGTTATATAGGTCTGTTTGTTTCGTTAAATCAGGCTTTTAGTGGCCATTTTTAAAGTAAGTTATCGGTCACCGAAAGGGTCGGTTGTGCTTCGTCGCAACTGCGGCGAAGTTTGGGCTCTCGCTTCAACTTAGTCTTTGACAGGCTTGCGGGCTGTGGTTAAGTCTTTCGCATGGCTTCGTTTCTTTCAAAATTGTTTGGCTTCTCACGTGCCTCCGCGCCCGCCGAAACGACTGTTTCCGGTCGCACCGAGACCTATAAGGACTGCCTGATCCGTCCGAACCCGATCCGGGAAGGTGCTCAGTTCCGGCTGGCTGGCTCGGTGGAGAAAGAGGTGGACGGTGCAATCCGGGTGCGAACCTTCATCCGTGCCGACCTGTTCGGTTCGGAAGAGGACGTCGTGGAGGCCACCCTGCGCAAGGCACGCCAGATCATCGACCAGCAGGGACCGGCGCTTTTCGCCGATGACGCGGCAACCCGCCAGGTTTAGTCGCCGCCTATTCAGACGCCGACATTCGGGCGGTCGATGACCTCGCGCAGCGAAAAGCTCGAATTGATCTTGACGACATGCGGCAGCGCCGACAGCCAGTCGCGGTGGATGCGCTCGTAATCCTCCAGATCCTTGGCAGCAACGCGCAGGATATAATCATATTCGCCCGACATGAGGTCGCAGGCCAGAACATTGGGGCAGAGCTTTACCGCCGCCTCGAATTCGGCGAGCGTCTTGGCGAACTGGCCCGACAGCGAAATATGGACAATGGCCATGATCCGGTAGTCGAGCGCCTTGTGCGACAGGCGGGCGTGATACCCTCCGATAACGCCGGATTTTTCCAGAATATCGACCCGTCGCGAACAGGCCGAAGCCGACAGGCCGACTTTCTCGGCAAGCTGCGCATTGGCGATCCGGCCGTCCTGCTGGAGAATGCGCAGGATCGCAGCATCAATGGCATTCATTGCCGGCAATCGAATATCCTTCGAAAATGAGGAGATAAAACGCGGTATTCCGCCAAATATTAGCGTGATCTCCATTGATTTTGCAAGGACATGCGGCGGCATTTCTGTTTCGCTACGGGGGTAAACAGCAATGGCGAAAGCCCCAAAATGAGAGGAACGCGAAGATGCGTGTCGGTTGCCCGAAGGAAATCAAAAACCATGAATACCGTGTCGGCCTGACGCCGGGAGCGGTGAGGGAGTATGTGGCGCACGGCCACGAGGTGATCATCGAAACCAAGGCGGGCGCGGGTATCGGCGCGGAGGACGATACATATCGCGCGGCCGGCGCGAAAATCGTGGCGACAGCCAGGGACGTTTTCGAAAAATCCGACATGATCGTCAAGGTGAAGGAACCGCAGCCCTCCGAATGGGCGCAGCTTCGTGACGGACAAATTCTCTATACCTATCTTCATCTTGCCCCCGACCCGGAGCAGGCGAAGGGACTGCTCGCCTCCGGCGTGACGGCCGTCGCCTACGAGACGGTGACGGACGATCGGGGCGGCCTGCCGCTCCTGGCGCCGATGTCGGAAGTGGCCGGGCGCCTGGCGATCCAGGCCGGCGCGACGTCGCTGCAGAAGGCCAATGGCGGCCGCGGCATCCTGCTCGGCGGCGTGCCCGGCGTGCTGCCGGCCAAGGTGACCATCATCGGCGGCGGAGTCGTCGGGCTGCATGCGGCGCGCATGGCAGCGGGGCTGGGTGCCGATGTCTGCATTCTCGACCGTTCCATTCCGCGCCTGCGCCAGTTGGACGACCTGTTCGCCGGCCGGGTCCATACCCGGTTCTCGACGATCGATGCGCTGGAAGAGGAGGTCTTCTCGGCGGATCTGGTCATCGGTGCGGTGCTGATCCCGGGTGCCGCGGCACCGAAGCTGGTGACGCGCGACATGCTCACCGGCATGAAGAAGGGCGCCGTCATCGTCGATGTCGCCATCGACCAGGGCGGCTGCTTCGAGACCTCGCATGCGACCACCCATTCCGACCCGACCTATGAGGTCGAGGGCGTCGTTCACTATTGCGTCGCCAATATGCCGGGCGCCGTGCCGGTTACCTCCGCCCATGCGCTCAACAATGCGACGCTCTATTACGGGCTGCAGCTTGCCGATCGCGGCCTTCAGGCGATCGCCGAGGACCGGCATCTGCGGGCCGGCCTCAATGTGCACCGGGGCCGCATTACCAGCAAGCCGGTTGCCGATGCGCTGGGCTATGAAAACCATGCGCCGGAAGTGCTGCTGAAATCCGCTTGATCTCTACCACGCGATGCAGATTGAACGGGGCCGGAATTTCCGGCCTCGTTTCATGCGCGCTCGATTCGGCACTGATAACAATTGTTGCGCGCCGACCGGACATGGACATAGGCGATATCTGGGCGACCCAGCAGGTCGCTGGCCCGGGTCTTCACCTCCTCGACCGGCGTCACCGCCCCGGTGCCATAAACGATGCGATCGTCGGGGCCGTAGCCGCGCAGCAGATAGTCCTTGCTGGTCATCAGGATTGGCGGGAGGTCTCCGCGACTGTCGTAGGCCGGGCATTCCTCGGCGTGCAGGAAGATCGGGCCGGTCTCGGCATAGGGCTGCAGCGCCGGGAAGGGTCGGTAGGCAAGGATCAGATAGGGATCGCCGGCCTCGATATTGGCAAGGCAATGCCGGCACGGCATGCCGTCTCCATCCGATATATGCCGTTCCGGCGCCTGGTCGTAGGCATCCGGCCCTCGCCGGCGATAATGGTCCGCAAGGTCGCTCGGCATGGGCGTGTAGCGCAAGGTCATCATGTCTCCTCCGTTTCAGGGACGCAGGATTTGCCATGCGCGTGAAGAGAGCGACACCCGATTCTTGCCGTGGTTTTTCAGAGTTTTTTCGAAAGGGCCATGTATTCCGCGTCGCTGAGCGGCTGGACGGTGGCATCATGGGTGGAGACGGGGGAGAAGCCGAAACGCTGGTAAAGCTGGAGTGCGCGCGGATGATCGAGCGTATTGGTGGAAACGCGCACGATCTTCGGGCTGGTGTTCCAGGCGGCATAGAGCGCCTGCAGGAGAAACCACTTGCCGAGCCCGAGCCCCAGCGCATGTTCGAACATGCCGAAATGCGACAGCTCGACGGTGTCCTCGTCCACCGCAAGGGTCTCGAAGAAGCCGGCGGGGGCACCGTTGACATAGAGTACCGTCACGCAATTGCGCTTGTCGTGCAGGATGGCAGCAAGCTCGGCGTCGCCCAGCCGCAGCCGATCGACCCAGTTCCAGCGTCGCCCCACCTGCAGATAAAGGAAACGATAGAAGGGCAAGGGGATGTCGGGCACCCCCATGATGGCGGTCTGGATATTCACCGGCACCGGCAGGCTCTGCTTCGGCGGAGCTGTCATTTCCAGTTCGGTGACCCGGACGGGCAGGGACGCAGTGGTGTTTTCCGTCATCGCGTCAGACCTGCCCGGTGACGATGGCGGTATCCGGGCGGCCGCCCCATTCGGCCCAGGAGCCGTCATAAAGGCTGTTGTCGGTATGGCCGATCGATTGCAGCGCCAGCGTGATCACGGCCGCGGTGATGCCTGAGCCGCAACTGGTGACGACGGGCTTGTCGAGGTCGATGCCGGCCGCCTGGATGATGTCGCGCAATTCCGGCAGGGATTTCAGTTTTCCATCCGAGGACAGCAGGTTGAAAGGCAGGCTCCTGGCGCCCGGCATATGGCCGGAGCGCATGCCGGCCCGCGGCTCGGCCTGCTCGCCGGTGAAGCGTGCATTGGCGCGGGCGTCGGCGATCTGGCGCGCGCCGCTCGCGACGATCTCGCTCATCTGCTCGAAGGAGGTGACGGCCTTCGGCTCGAATCGGGGTTCGAACCGGGCGCGCCGCGGCGTCGGGATTTCGGCGTTGACCGGCCGTCCCTCGGCTTTCCATCCATCCATGCCGCCATCCAGCACGAAGACCGATTTCGCGCCCATGGTGCGCAGCAGCCACCAGACGCGCGGCGCCGTCATCATGCCCGGCCCGTCATAGACGACGATCATATCGGTTTCGCTAACGCCGAGATCGCCAATGGTGGCGGCGAATGCCTCGGGCGAGGGGATGGTGTGGGGCAGGCCGCTCGAGAGATCGGCGATGGCATCCTGATCGTAGAAGACGGCGCCGGGAATATGCGCCGCGCTATATTCGGCGCGCGGATCGCGGCCCTGCGCCGGGAGATACCAGGAGGCATCGAGGATGCGGATCGACGCATCGTTCAACCGGTCCTGCAGCCAATCAGCCGATACGACGAAGGGGCTTTTCTGGTCAGTCATGATAGGTCTCCAGTCAGAGGGCGGATGCCGTTTCCGGCGTGCCGAAGCGGATGCGAAACCGGCGGTTTTCCTTGCCCTTCTTTTCGATCTTGGCGATGTAGATCGCGCCGACCTCCTGGGTTTCAGACACATGCGTGCCGCCGCAGGGCTGGCTGTCGATGGCTGCCTCCTCGCCGATGCAAACAAGGCTGACGCGGCCAAGACCGACGGGCGGGCGGACATTCTTGGATTTGACGATATCGGGATTGGCCGCCAGTTCCGCGTCGGTGATCCATTGCAGATAGACGGGATGGTTTTCCGCCACCAGCTTCATCAGCGCGGCTGTCACCTCATCCTTGTCGATGGTCTCGCCCATGTCGAAATCGACCCGGCTTTCCTCCTCGCCGACCGCCGCACCGGTGATCGGGAACTGGCAGACCACAGAAAGCAGGTGGCAGGCCGTGTGCATGCGCATCAGCCTATAGCGGCGCGGCCAGTCGACATGCAGCACGAGCTTTTCGCCGACCAGCGGGCTTTGCTCATCGGCTGCGGGAACATGGATGATGATGTCCTTGGTTTCGCCATGCCGGGTGGTGGTGATCTCTACCCGGCTGCCGTCGGCGCGCTCGAAAAACCCGCAATCGCCCGGCTGACCGCCGGAGGTCGCGTAGAAGCAGGTCTGGTCAAGCCGGATGCCGCCGTCCTGCCCGATCTCCGTAACGATTGCTTCCGTGGTCGAAAGGTAGAAATCGTCGCGAAACAGGGCATTGGTCATGAATTCTCATCCGGCGGGTTCGTAGGGTACCGTTATTCCGGAATTTCGAGTCATCCAGACCGGTACGGGCAGGTCCTTGGACTTCAGAAACGCCGGGTTGAAAAGCTTCGACTGATAGCGGTTACCATAGTCGCAGAGGATCGTCACGATGGTATGGCCGGGACCCAGATCTTTTGCCAGCCGAATGGCACCGGCAATATTGATGCCGGAGGAGCCGCCGACGCAGAGACCCTCGTTTTCGACGAGATCGAAGATCAGAGGAACGGCTTCGCTATCGGGGATCTGATAGGCGAAATCCGGCGAAAAATCTTCGAGATTGGCGGTGATGCGCCCCTGGCCGATTCCTTCGGTGATCGAGCCGCCGGAGGATTTCAGCTCACCGTGGGCATAGAAATTATAGAGGGCGGCGCCTTCCGGATCGGCAAGGCCGATCTTGATGTCAGGGTTCTTCGCCTTCAGGCCCAGAGCGACGCCAGCCAGTGTGCCGCCGGAACCGACTGCGCAGATGAAGCCATCGACCTTGCCGTCCGTATCGCGCCAGATTTCGGGCGCAGTCGTTTCCACATGCGCATCACGATTGGCGACATTGTCGAACTGGTTGGCCCAGATCGCGCCGTTCGGTTCGGTTTTCGCCAGTTCGGCCGCGACACGGCCCGACAGTTTCACGTAGTTGTTGGGGTTCCTGTAGGGCACCGCCGGGACTTCAATGAGTTCCGCGCCGAGAAGCTTCAGGGCGTCCTTCTTCTCCTGGCTCTGGGTTTCGGGAATGACGATTACCGTGCGGTAGCCGAGCGCCTGGGCGACGAGTGCCAGGCCGATGCCGGTATTGCCGGCCGTTCCCTCGACGATGACGCCGCCCGGACGCAATTGCCCGGATTTTTCCGCCTGGCGGATGATCGACAATGCCGCGCGATCCTTGACCGACTGGCCGGGATTGAGAAATTCCGCCTTGCCGAGAATGGTGCAGCCCGTCGCCTGCGAGGCGCCTTTCAAGCGGATCAGCGGCGTGTTGCCGATGGCATCGAGGACGGAGGGCAAAACGGACATGGCCTAACCTTTGCTGCGCGCCGCATTGGGCAATAGCCGCCCGGCGGGATATGACGAGTGAAAGACATATCGCAAATCGGCCGGCGCCTGTCAGGCCCTGCCGATCCGATCTGTCGATTTCCGGTCTGTTTTCGACCCTGGCCCTCGAACTGACAAGGAATGGCTTTTCGCCGGCCCGCCGTCACGGGCAAAAATCGTCTTCCGCGGTCCTGCCGTCAGCCGGTATGGAGGACCACCACCGCGCCGAAGACGAGGCACAGTCCGGCCCAGCCGACGGGCTTCAGCTTCTGGCCGAACAGGAACCGTGCCGAGATCGCGGTGCCGAAGATCCCGGTAGCACCGAGGATGGCATAGGCGATGGCGAGTTCCATGCCCTTGACCGCTTCCACCAGGAAGGCGAAGGCGGCGAGCACCAGAAGGATGGAGACGACACCCCAGCCACGGCGGGCAAAGCCGTTCGACTTGGTGGAGGCGAGATTGGCGGCGACATCGAGGATGCCGGCGACAACCGCAAAAAGAAAATAGACATTAGGCGAGGTCATCGGCGGCCTCCTCGTGGATTTCGCCGGCATTGACCAGGATGATGCCGACGACCGCCATGGCCAGCCCGAGCATTTCCCGGCCGGTCAGCACATGGTTGAAGACGAAGACCGAGACGAGGGTGATGAGCGCGATGCCGGAGCCTTCCCAGATGGCATAGGCGACACCGACCGAGATTTTCTTCACGGCCATGGCGAGGAAGACATAGGAGAGTGCGATCGAGACATACATGACGGCATAGCCCCAGACGCCGCCGCCGCTCGAGGCCGCTTTCATGACCGTAAGGCCGATAACCTCGGTGGCGATGGCGAGCGCCAGAAAAGCCCATGCAAGACGCATGTCGTCCCCTTTGGATGATGGAATGAGATGGCATTCCATAGGCATTTTGCGGGGGACGGTAAAGGCGGGTGCCACGGTCTGGCGATGATTCCTTTCGCAGGGCAGGGAAGGCGGGCACTCACTCGTAGACGACCTGCCTTACATCGATGTTCCTGGCACGGAACCCCGCCTCGCAGTAGAACAGGTAGAATTCCCAAAGGCGCTTGAAGCGCGTATCGAACCCCAAGGGCTCGACCCTGTCCCAGACCTTCCAGAACCGTTCGCGCCATTCGGCCAGCGTGCGGGCATAATCGAGACCGAAGCCGAAGTCGCCGCTCATCTGCAGGCCCACCTTGCGGCCAAGCTCGATCAGATGTTCGCGCGTCGGCAGCATTCCGCCTGGAAAGACATATTTCTGGATGAAATCCGGATTGGCGCGATATTCGCGATAGGCTTCCGGCTTGATGGTGATGATCTGCAATCCGGCCTTGCCGCCCGGCTTCAGGCAGCGCTGCAACTGCGAGAAATAGGCCGGCCAATATTTTTCGCCGACCGCCTCGAACATCTCGATGGAGACGATTCGGTCGTAGAGGCCGGTCTCGTCCCGATAATCCTGGAACCTGATCTCGACCTTGTCGGCGAGCCCGGCCTTTTGCATTCGTGCAGTGGCGAAATCGAACTGTTCGCGGCTGATCGTCAGGCCCGTGACCCGGCAGCCGATCTCGCCGGCGGCATATTCTGCAAAGCCGCCCCAGCCACAGCCGATTTCAAGCACATGATCGCCCGGCCGGATACCCACGGCATCGGCAAGCGCCTTGTATTTGGCGCGCTGCGCCGATTGAAGGTCGCCGGCCCCGGTCGAATAGAGCGCCGAGGAATAGGTCATGGTTGGATCGAGCCATTCCCGATAGAAGGCATTGCCGAGATCGTAATGGGCGGAGATGTTCCGTTTCGAGCCGGTCCTGGTATTGGCATTCATCCAGTGGCGGAATTTTTCGACCAGCCGCAGAAGCCCGCGCGCGCCATTGGAGAAATTGTTTCCCACCTCGGCGTTGACGAGAAACAATTCGAGGAAGGCGCCGACATCCGGGCTGTCCCAATCGCCATCCACATAGCTTTCGGCAACGGCAATGGTGCCGCCGGTGAGCGCGCGCTGCAGCATGTTCCAGTTGTGCAATGTGACACTGGCGACGGGGCCTTGCGCCTTGCCCTTGACCACCACGGTTCGGCGATCGGGCAGGGTGAGCTTCAGGCAGCCGGCCTGGATATGGACCAGGCCACGCAGCACCATCTGCGCCTTGGCGGGCAAGCCTTTGACGATCTGGGCCAGATTCTCGGCGGAAAGACGCTCGCCGTCGTTTTGATCACAATAACCGGTACCTGCTGTGCTCATGCGACAGATCCTCAGCAATCATTGCTCTTGACGCAAAATAACCGCATTTCACCGGCCCGCCAACAGGGTATTCGCGTGGAAATCCATGCCAGGACCGTGTCCATGTCATTGGGACAGTAGGAGAGGGGATGCCATTGGCAAGACGCAAAATCTTGCCTCTTCTCAATAAGGTCGCAGCCGGACAGGCTGTCCCGCAAAATGGCGCGAAGACCTGTGCGTCAGGTTTTCTGGAACGCCAGATGCGCGCCCAGCCCGATCAGCATCGCGCCGCCGGCGCGATGCATCAGCCTTCGCGCCCGGCTCGACCGCTTCAGCCGGGCGGTAACGGCGCCGGCCAGGAAGACGCAGACGATGTCCGCCGACGAGAACATCAGGTTGACGATCACGCCCAGGATCGCAAGCTGCAGCCAGACTGGAAAGGCGGCAGATGCGTCGACGAACTGCGGCAGGAAGGCCAGGAAGAAGATCGCGGTCTTGGGATTGAGAACCTCGACGGTGACGCTTTCGAAAAAGGCGCGCCGGCCTGTTTTCGGAGCTGTATCGGCGGCTGCCGCATCGCCCTCGACCCGGGCGCGGAACAGGCAGATGCCCAGCCAGACAAGATAGGCGGCACCCGCCAGCTTGACCGCCATGTAGAGGAGCGGGACAGCATGAAAGAGGATGGACAGGCCGGCGGCGGCGCAAAGCACATGCGCATATCCGCCCAGATGAATGCCGAGAACCGCCATGAGCCCGGACCAGCGGCCGCGCGCGATCGTCTGCGCCGCGGCATAAATCATCGCCGGGCCGGGAATATAGGCAAAGACCGCAGTGGTGGCGAGAAATGCAATCAGCAATTCGGTAGAAGGCATCGCCTGCTCCTGTCGGTATCCGGGGCGCATATGCATATCGCAGGAAGACCGGAAAGTCGCGCGCTTGAAGGGAAGCCGCAAGCCAAAAAGAAAAAGACTGCATCTCTTTTGGAAATGCAGTCTTTGAAATCTGGCTCCCCGGGCCGGATTCGAACCGGCGACCTGTCGATTAACAGTCGAATGCTCTACCGCTGAGCTACCAGGGATCATCTGCGCGCTGCAGAAGTGAGGCTGCTAATACAAATGCTTTTCCGATTTGCCAAGCGGTTTTTCAAAAAAAGCGCACAATCTTGCGAGACTGTGGAGAACTCCCCATCTCAGGGAGGCGCGATCCGAAGGATGCCTTCTGCGGATCGCCATGGCGCCGCCACAGCAGGCGGCAGGAAATCAACGGATGGAGTTCATGACGCGACCGCGGACGACAAAAAGTTTCGGCATCGATGCGCTGACGCACGAAATCATCCTGGGTTCCTGGCGCATTCCCCTGCCGCAATCGCGCGCGCCGCGCATCGCGCTGGGGGCCGCACTGGTTTTCTGCGGACTGCTGGGATTTCTTCCGGTGCTTGGATACTGGATGGTTCCACTTGGGCTGATCGTGCTTTCGCACGATCTCGCCTATGTGCGGCGCAGGCGCCGCAGGCTTTCGGTCTGGTGGGCGCGCCGAAGACAGCCATCCGCTTAAAACGCGAGGCCTTCCATGAAAAACGCCCCACCTGGAATCAGGTGGAGCGCTTCGGAGACCTTTTCGAGAATCAGCCGCCGGTTCCGGTCTGCGGCGTCGGGTCCGTATCCGTGGGCGTAGGCTCTGCATTCTCTCCGGCGGCTGGCGTGTTGTCGATCGTATCCTGACCGCTGCCGGTGGTCTCATTGCTGGATGGGGTGGTTTGCTCGACCTGCGTGGCGGCATCATTGTCGGTGCTTTCACCAAAAATTTCGGCGCCACCCCAGGCGAGAAGCACGAGCACCAGACCGCCGATCAATACCATCAGCACCGGCCGGCCGAGAAAACCCTGGCGCGCCTCCACGCCACTGACATCGACGGTCTTGTTCGTGTCGTCGGTGGAGACCCGGTTGCCGCGTTCGTCAACATATTTTGTCATTCCATCTCCTTTGACCGCAGCCGTTACGCTGTTCGAGCTTCGCGATAATCGCAAAACGGGCCGGCAGGACAAAGGTTCCAGGGAGATGCGGGATTGGAGGCGTAAACCTCGATCATTGCGCGGCCATGGGCGGACGCGGTCTATGCGCTGATTTGCCTTGCCGCGAGCATCGCCGCCATAGGCGCCGCTACCCGTTCGACGCAAACGGCGACACGCACTGCGTGGAAGGGCGCTGTCAGCCGATAAGGAT
Organism: Rhizobium sp. Root482; assembly: GCF_001426565.1. Taxonomy (GTDB): domain Bacteria; phylum Pseudomonadota; class Alphaproteobacteria; order Rhizobiales; family Rhizobiaceae; genus Pararhizobium. The sequence continues at coordinate 44,449 of NZ_LMFA01000021.1, forward strand.
GCCTTCGAGCGAATGCGGACAAACTCCGTTTCGCGCCTGTTGACCTCGCTAGCCCTCAGGCTATAAAGCGAGCCGTGACGGATCAAGCCTCATTATCGCAGCCCGTCAAAAGGGAAGAGTGTCCGAGTGGTTTAAGGAACCGGTCTTGAAAACCGGCGTGCGGGAGACCGTACCGTGGGTTCGAATCCCACCTCTTCCGCCATTTCACCGGCTTTCAGTGAATTCGTGTGGATCTGTGACTGCAATTCCCGTGTCAGCGGGATATCGAGCGTACTTTGTTCATCCTTCCACAGTGGTAAACAGCGCACCATCGGTTGCGGCTGTTAACCGTTCGTAAACCATAAGTTCAATTGTTCCGTCCCGGCACGGTTAACCATTCGCATTTTCGCCATGTTGTTGTCATGATTAATCGACTGTTACGTTTTGTGACGCTTTTACTTGTGCGGGCGGGCCGGGTGAGGCGTTTTGCGAATGGCGATGGGGCATATGACATCCAATCAGACTGCGGCTCTTCTTCTCAAGGGATTGCGTTTTGCCGCCATCCCGATGATCTGCGCGGGGTTGACGGCCTGTGGCTCGACCGGGAAGGTTGCGACGAACAAGACGCGCAGCAAGGAATATTTCGCCGAGTCCATTTATGGGGTAAAGGCCAGCCCGCGTGTCGCCAACGGCAAGACCATGCCCAAGGGCGGCGGTCGCGCGCAGGTCGGCAAGGCCTACAAGGTCAAGGGCAAGTGGTACCAGCCGAAGGAAGAGCCCGGCTACAACAAGACGGGCATGTCGTCCTGGTACGGATCGGCCTTCCACGGCCGGCTGACCGCCAATGGCGAGGTTTATGACAAATATCATCTGTCGGCTGCCCATCCGACCTTTCCGCTGCCGAGCTACGCCCGCGTCACCAATCTGGAGAACGGATCGTCAGTCGTGGTGCGCGTCAATGATCGCGGCCCTTACGAATTCGGCCGCATCATCGACGTTTCCTCCAAGACCGCCGATTTTCTCGACATGAAGCGCAAGGGCAGCGCCAAGGTCCGGGTTCAATATATCGGAAAGGCGCCGCTTGAGGGCAATGACATGCCCTATCTGATGGCCTCCTATGTCCAGAAGGGCGATCGCGGCCCGAGTTCCTTTCCTGAAGGCCAGATCGCAACCGGCGTGATGGTCGCCTCGAACGAGCCGCTGCGCAAGCAGGCCGGGGAGCTCGGCACACTGACCATTCCCGCCAAATCCAACCTGGAAACGGGCGTGCCGGTCATGGCGCTGGCCGAGACGCAAGATGCGCCGGCCGCATCGGCTGCATTCGGCGAGTTCGCGCTTCTGCCGGATATCGGCCCGATTCCAAACGATCGGCCGGACTATATTCCCCTGCCGGATGGCAGCCTCGTCTATGCGGCCGCCTATGTCGAGGCACGGGTGAGCACATCCGAGACAGCGTTCGATGCGATCCTTGTCGACGCCAATCCTCTGACCCCGAATGCGATCGTCGACTATGCGCGGCGCCAGGGCACGGTACGTCAATCCGATTGATTGGGCCGATTGATCGGCCAAATGATCGGGCCATCTGCTTGGGCGGAGTGATCGCGATTGATCCGGGACGGACCGGCTGCTATGGCCGGAGGGGCACCGGAGTTTGGAATGCGCACACGGCTGTTTTCGGTTTTTCTCGCCATCCTTCTTGTCGCCACGACGCCCTTTGCCGCGCTGGCGCAGGGTTTTGAGAGCAAGGCAAAGCAGATCTACCTGATCGACGCGGAAACCGGGACGGTTCTTTTCGCCAGGGACGAAGACGCGCCCGTGCCGCCGGCCTCGCTTGCCAAGCTGATGACCATGGAGGTGGTGTTCGACGCGATCCACCGGAAGGAGTTGAGCCTCGATACCGAATTTCCGGTTTCGGAACATGCCTGGCGCACCGGCGGCGCGCCGTCCGGGACTTCCACAATGTTCGCGGCGCTCAAATCGAAGATCCGCGTTGCCGATCTCATCCGCGGCGTGATCGTGCAGCTTGCCAATGATGGCTGCATCATTCTGGCCGAGGGCATGGCGGGCAGCGAAGACGCCTTTGCCAAGCGGATGACGGAGCGCGCGCGCGAGATCGGGCTTTCGGCCTCGGTCTTTGCCAATGCCACCGGTCTTCCGCATCCGGACAATATGACGACCATGCGCGACATGGTGCTGCTTGCCCGGCATATCCAGGCGAGCTATCCCGAATTCTTCCCGATCTATGCCCAGCCGGATTTCGAGTGGAACAAGATTTTCCAGCGTAACCGCACGCCGCTGATCAATGCCGGTATCGGCGTCGACGGGTTCGCGACGGGATTTGCCGAGGGGTTCGGCTATGCCATGGTGGCGACCATGCGCAAGGATGGCCGGCGGGTCTTCCTGGCGCTCGACGGGCTTGCAAGCGAGAAGGAACGGATCGAGGAAACGCGCAAGCTGCTCGACTGGTCGATGGCGGCCTTCGAGCGGAAGCGCCTGTTCGAGGCGGGCACCGTGGTTGGCGAGGCCAGCATCTACGGCGGCGCCCAGTCGCATGTGCCGCTGATCACGCGCGATGCCGTCGATATTCTCGTGCCGGTCAACAATCAGGATCGTCTTTCCGGAAAGGTGATCTATCGCTGGCCTCTGCCCATGCCGGTGCAGGCCGGAATGAAAGCGGGCACGCTGAAAATATGGAATGGAGAGCGACTTTTGCGCGAAGTTCCGGTGGAAACCGCGGCGTCCGTGGAGGTGGGTACGCTTTCCGGCCGGGCGCTCGATGCCCTGCAGGAAATGCTGTTTTTCTGGCTTTGAGGAAATGACGGCGCTTTTGGTTTCGCAGACGGGCACAATCGTTTAAGCAGGCAAAAGATGGATAGCGGTGCGCTCCCTGGCGTGCGGATCGTGGCGATGGGGACTTCGGCGCTGCGCATGGAACAAACATACGGGAATTGAAAGTGCCAATCGGAAGCGGATTGTTCGTCACATTCGAAGGCGGTGAGGGGGCCGGCAAGTCAACCCAGATCAGGTTGCTGGCCGATGCCCTGCGCGAACGCGGCCATACCGTGCTGACGACGCGCGAGCCCGGCGGTTCGCCGGGCGCGGAGGCCGTGCGGCACGTGCTCCTCAGTGGTGCCGCGCAGGAGTTCGGTGTGCGCATGGAAGCGATTCTGTTTGCGGCGGCCCGCAGCGACCATGTCGAGGAGGTGATCCGGCCGGCGCTCATGAAGGGCCTGGTGGTGATCTGCGACCGGTTCATGGATTCCTCGCGCGTCTACCAGGGCGTCACCGGAAATCTCGATCCAGCCTTTATCGAGGCGCTGGAGCGCGTCGCAGTCAACGGCGTCGTGCCCGACTGCACGATCGTGTTCGACCTCCCGGCCGCGATGGGGCTGGAGCGGGTGCGCCGGAGGGCAGGGGGCACCGCCCTGTCGGCAGGCGAGGTGGCAGGTCTTGACCGTTTCGAGCAGGAGGAAATCGAGACCCATGAAAAGCGCCGCGAGGCTTTTCTCGACATCGCCGCCGCCGATCCGGCCCGTTGTCACGTCGTCGATGCCTCAGTGGCGGCCAGCGATATCGCCGGCGCCGTATTGGCGATCGTCGAGCCACTGCTTCCCGCCATGAGCAATGGCCTCGATGCGGAACCGCGCGCATGAGCAGCGAACGGTTCGACGTACTGGACGGGGCTGTGGCGCCGGCGGAAAATACCAGGCTCTTCGGCCACCAGCAGGCGGAGGATTTCCTCGCGCGCAGCTATCGCTCCGGCAAGGGGCATCACGCCATCCTGATCGAGGGGCCTGAGGGGGTGGGCAAGGCAACGCTGGCCTTTCGGTTTGCAAAACACGTGCTCACTCATCCGGATCCCATGCAGGCGCCGGCGGAGATGGCCGATCCCGACCCGAACTCGCTCGTCAGCCGGCAGATTGCCTCCGGCGCCTCGCATAATCTCCTGCATCTCACCCGCCCGGTCGACGAAAAGACCGGCAAGGTCAAGGCGGCGATCACCGTCGACGAGGTACGCCGGGCCGGAAAATTCTTCTCGCAGACCTCCGGCACCGGCAACTGGCGGATCGTCATCGTCGATCCCGCCGACGACCTCAACCGCAATGCCGCCAATGCCATCCTGAAGATCCTCGAGGAACCGCCGAAACGGTCGCTGTTCCTGATGCTCACTCATGCGCCGGGCAAGCTCCTGCCGACGATCCGTTCGCGCTGCCTGCCTTTGCAGCTTTCTCCGCTTGCGCCCGCCGCCTTGCGCGATGCCATGGCCCATCTCGGCTTCGACCCATCCGGCACCGATACCCAAAAAGCGCTCGCTGGTGCCGAGGGCAGCGTTTCGCAGGCGCTGAAGCTGATCAATTACGGCGGCCTCGATATCATCACCGCCTTCGAGGCGATCCTTGCAGGGCAGGGGCCGGGCGTGCGCCGCGAGATGCACAAGCTTGCCGAGGTGCTTTCCGCCAAGGACAGCGACACGATCTTCGACTTCTTCTGCGAGCGCGTCGGCCGACATGTGATGGACGAAGCCCACAAGGCAGCGCAGGCCGGCGACATCGGACGTGCCGACAGGTTCGCCCGGCTTTCGGCCGCGATCGTCGAGCGCATCGCCGTGGCCAGGGGCTATAATCTCGACCGGAAGCAGACGATCCTGTCTGTTCTCGACGAGTTGAAGGCGGCGGCCTGAGCTTCGCCGGCCATTGGCGGCCGGCGCAAACACAGGGCGCGCCGCCTTTTGTGCGGTCGGCTGTTTCATCCCAACGAGGGATGCGCTAATAGCTGGGCACCCGATGCGATCCCACAGAGACCGAACCCGATCATGACAGACACTTCCCCGTTCTACATCACCACCGCGATCTCCTACCCCAACGGCAAGCCGCATATCGGCCACGCCTACGAACTGATCGCGACCGATGCGATGGCGCGGTACCAGCGGCTCGACGGACGCGAGGTCTTCTTCCTGACGGGAACCGACGAGCACGGGCAGAAGATGCAGCAGACAGCGCGCAAGGAAGGGATTTCCCCCCAGGCGCTGGCCGACCGCAACTCTTCCGAATTCCAGCAGATGGCCGTGCTGCTCAACGCTTCCAACGACGATTTCATCCGCACCACGGAGGCGCGCCATCACGAGGCGGTGAAGGATATCTGGGTCCGCATGGGCGAGGCGGGCGACCTCTACAAGGACAGCTATTCCGGCTGGTATTCGGTACGGGACGAGGCCTATTACCAGGAAGGCGAGACCGAGCTGCGCGCCGACGGCGTGCGCTACGGGCCGCAGGGCTCGCCAGTCGAATGGGTGGAGGAGGCAAGCTATTTCTTCAAGCTGTCGGCCTACCAGGACCGGCTGCTCAAGCATTACGAGGACAATCCGGACTTCATCGGCCCGGCCGAGCGTCGCAACGAGATCATTTCCTTCGTCAAATCCGGGCTCAGGGACCTTTCAATGTCGCGCACGACGTTCGACTGGGGCATTCCCGTGCCGAACGATCCCGACCATGTGATGTATGTCTGGGTCGATGCCTTGACGAACTACATCACCGCGACGGGTTATCTCACCGACCCCACCGGGCCGCGGGCGAAATTCTGGCCGGCCGATATCCATATGATCGGCAAGGACATCATCCGGTTCCATGCGGTGTATTGGCCGGCCTTCCTGATGTCGGCGGGGCTGCCCCTGCCGAAGAAGGTCTTTGCGCATGGCTTCCTGCTCAACAAGGGCGAGAAGATGTCGAAGTCGCTCGGCAATGTCGTCGATCCGGTCAACCTGGTCGAACATTTCGGGCTCGATCCGATCCGCTATTTCTTCCTGCGCGAGGTCTCCTTCGGACAGGACGGCAGCTATAGCGAGGAGGGGATCGCGACCCGCATCAATTCCGATCTCGCCAACGGCGTCGGCAATCTGGCCAGCCGGTCGCTGTCGATGATCGTTAAGAACTGCGACAGCCAGATTCCACAATGCGGACCGCTGACCGACGAGGACAAGGCGATGCTGGCGGCGGCGGATGCGCTGCATGCCTCGACGCGCGACGACATGAATGCGCTGATGATCCACAAGGCACTGGCATCGATCATTGCCGTGGTCTCGCAGGCCGACCGTTATTTTGCCGGCCAGGAACCCTGGGCGCTGAAGAAGACCGATCCGGAGCGCATGGGAACGGTGCTTTACGTGACCGCCGACGTGGTGCGCCAGGTCGCCATCCTGCTGCAACCCTTCATGCCGGAATCGGCCGGCAAGCTGCTCGATCTCGTTGCCATTCCTGCGGATAAGCGCGATTTCGCCTCTCTCGGCGAGGCTGGGCGACTGGTTGCCGGAACGGCACTGGAGGCGCCAAAGCCGGTTTTCCCGCGCTATGTCGCCCCGGAGGCCTAAGGGACACGCATGCTGATCGACACCCATTGCCACCTGGATTTTCCGGATTTCGAGGCCGAGCGCGATGCGATCGTGGAGCGGGCGCGGGCGGCCGGCATCGGTCAGATGATCACCATCTCGACCCGCGTGAAGAAATTCGACACGATCCTTGGCATTGCGGAAACCTATCCGAACGTCTTCTGTTCGGTCGGCACCCATCCGCACAATGCCGACGAGGAACTGGATATCGAGACGGAGGACCTCGTGCGCCTCTCCCGGCATCCGAAGGTTGTCGCGATCGGCGAGGCCGGGCTTGATTATTTCTACGACAATGCGCCGCGCGACGCCCAGGCGATCGGCCTGCGGCGCCATATCGCGGCAGCACGGCAGACAGGACTGCCGCTGGTCATCCACAGCCGTTCTGCCGATGACGACATGGCGGCGATCCTGACCGAGGAAATGGGGAAGGGGGCATTCCCCTTCCTGCTGCACTGCTTTTCCTCCGGCCCGGACCTGGCGCGGATCGGCGTCTCTCTCGGCGGCTATGTCTCGTTTTCCGGCATATTGACCTTTCCGAAATCCGAGGAACTGCGCGAGATCGCCAAAACGGTCCCGCGCGACCGGATGTTGGTCGAGACGGACGCGCCTTATCTCGCGCCAAAACCGTTTCGCGGCAAGCGCAACGAGCCTGCCTATGTCGCCCATACGGCGCAGGTATTGGCCGACACGATCGGTGTTTCGGCCGAGGAGATTGCGGCGATCACGACGGAGAATGCTTTCCGCGTCTTTGCTAAAATGCCGAGAGTCTGAGATGACGGCGAGGCGGGTCTTCACCATTCTCGGCTGCGGCTCTTCACCCGGCGTGCCGCGCATCAACGGAGACTGGGGCGCCTGCGACCCGAGCAATCCGAAAAACCGCCGCAGCCGCGCGGCGCTGCTCATCGAGCAGATCGGCACCGATGGCGGCAAGACGACCGTCGTCATCGACACCGGACCAGATTTTCGCGAACAGATGATCGCCGCCAAGGTCGGCCATATCGACGCGGTCTTCTATACGCATCCGCATGCCGACCATATTCACGGCATCGACGATCTGCGCGGCTATGTGCAATATACCGGCAGGCGCATGCCGATCTGGGCCGATGCAGAAACTATGGAGCGCATTCGCGAAGGCTTCCGCTACTGCATGGAGACGCCCGACGGCAGCAATTATCCGCCGATCGTCGAACCAAGAATCATCGATATGTCCTCGGCATCGATCGACATCACCGGCGCCGGTGGCACCATCCCGTTGCAGCCGCTCCTGCAGCAGCATGGCAATATTACCTCGCTCGGCTTCCGCATCGGCGATTTTGCCTATTGCAGCGATATCAGCGATTTCCCGGATGAAACCGTCGAAAAGCTGTTCGGGCTGGATCTCCTGGTCATCGACACGCTCCAGTACAAGTTTCATCCCAGCCATCTTTCGCTCGAGCAATCGCTCGACTGGATTTCTCGCCTGGCGCCACGCCGTGCCGTCTTGACCCATATGCATGTGCCTCTCGACTACGACACTCTGATGCGCGAGACGCCCGATCATGTCGAGCCGGGCTATGATGGCATGCGGCTGGAGTTTGATCTCTGAACGCTAAGTGGCAGCGAGTTTCCTGCAGAGGAATTCGTCGTCCTGTTGGTCTGAAAGGCCATATCCTCGGCATAGCGGTATATCCATTAGTTCCATAATCTATCTTATCTGATCTCCGGATGTAACCGGGTGGGTTCTGTCTCCCACTGCGACTTGCCAGTAATTTCAACCACTTTGCCTTGGAGATTTTGGATGCTTCCGATGTTATCGGCCTTTCAGCATCGTCGGCTTGCGTCTGCATCGGCTGGCTGATCAATGACCCGGCGCAGCGGTTCAGCCACCATCCCGGCCGCTGGCCGCAACTGGTCAGTGGCACCTTATCGGAACTTGAATTGGGCTTGCTGTGACTTTCGCGAAACAGTCCGTGTTCTGGTGATCAGGAACAGTCGCAGATGGATGATTGGTTTAGACTCATTCCGCAATATCTTGAGATGAAATGTTTATTTTGACTTCACGCTCACCATTCCGCTGACGGCTTGAAACCTTTGCGGCACGGACATCGTAATTGGTTTATTGTGCGAGATGGATCGGGAGGTACCAATGGTCGGACTGCTCAGGGCTGGCGTCATATTTCTCGTTTTTCTGACCGTGTCTCCAGCGCTGGCGGCAGAGCCCGTGGATACGGCGCAATCGATCATCGAGAGGCAGATCAAGGCCTTTCTTGCGGACGACGCGGAGACGGCCTATTCCTTCGCCTCGCCGCAGATCAGGGAAAAATTTCCAGACAAGAGCCTCTTTTTCGACATGGTCAAGCGCGGTTATACGCCAGTCTATCGGCCCGGGAATTTCGCCTTCGGTCGCAGCAAGGTCGATGGCGGTACGGTCATGCAGGAAGTGCTGATCTCGGGGCCGGACGGCAAGGACTGGACGGCGCTCTATTTCCTCACCCGGCAGCCGGACGGCAGCTACAGGATCAATGGCGTTCAGATGCTGCAGCAGGCCCCCGGCCCTGAAATCTGAGCCGATACCGTTACAGTGGCGCCAGATCGCCCTGCCGCCACATCTCCTGCGTTTCCTCCATGAAGGCGTCGTAGCGGCCTTCCTCGATCGCCTTGCGGATGCCGGCCATCAGGTCCTGGTAATAGGCAAGATTGTTCCAGGTGAGCAGCATGCCGCCGAGCGATTCGTCGGCGCGCACCAGATGGTGGAGATAGGCCCGGGAATAGTCGCGGGCGGCCGGGCAGGACGATTGCTCGTCGAGCGGCCGGCTGTCTTCGGCATGGCGGGCATTGCGCAGGTTGACGCGGCCACGCCGGGTAAAGGCCAGACCGTGGCGGCCGGCGCGGGTGGGCATGACGCAGTCGAACATGTCGATGCCCCGTGCCACGGATTTCAGGATATCGTCTGGCGTGCCGACCCCCATTAGATAGCGCGGCTTCTCGGCCGGCAATTCCGGACAGGTGATGTCGAGCATGTCGAGCATGACCTCCTGCGGCTCGCCGACAGCCAGTCCGCCGATCGCATAGCCCTTCAGGTCGAGCGATGATAGCGCCTGGGCCGAACGAACCCTGAGCGCGGGAACGTCGCCGCCCTGGACGATGCCGAACATCGCCTTGCCGGGCTGGTCGCCGAACGCCGTCTTGCAGCGTTCCGCCCAACGGAGCGACATTTCCATTGCGCGTTCGATATCAGCGGCTTCCGCCGGAAGCCTCACGCATTCGTCGAGCTGCATCTGGATATCGCTGTCGAGCATGCCCTGGATTTCGATGGAGCGCTCCGGCGACATATGGTGCAAGGCGCCATCGACATGGCTCTTGAAGGTCACGCCCTTTTCGTCGAGCTTGCGCAGGCCGGCCAGCGACATCACCTGGAAGCCGCCGCTATCGGTGAGGATAGGATAGGGCCAGCGGATGAGATCATGCAGGCCGCCCAGCCTGGCCACCCTCTCCGGCCCCGGGCGCAGCATCAGATGGTAGGTATTGCCGAGAATGATATCGGCGCCGAGATCGCGCACCTGGTCGAGATACATGGCCTTGACCGTGCCGACCGTGCCGACGGGCATGAAGGCCGGGGTGCGGATATCGCCGCGCGGCATCGATACCGTGCCGCGACGGGCCTTGCCATCGGTTGCGCTGATATTGAACTGGAATGTCTCGGTCATAGCGTCTCGTTTCTGGGCGTGTCCCGGAAAAGCAGGCTGGAATCGCCGTAGGAATAGAAGCGGTAGCCCGTGTCGATCGCGTGGCGATAGGCGCGACGCATGGTCTCAAGCCCACAGAAGGCCGATACGAGCATGAACAATGTCGATTTCGGCAGGTGGAAATTGGTCATCAGCATATCGACAGTGCGAAAGCGGTAACCGGGCGTGATGAAGATACCGGTCGGGCCGGACCAGGGAAGAATTTCGCCGGTCTCGGACGCAGCGCTCTCGATCAGCCGCAGCGAGGTGGTGCCGACGCAGACGATGCGGCCGCCCCTCGCCTTCACCGCGTTCAGCCGCTCGGCAACCTCGGCGCTGACATGGCCGATTTCCTCGTGCATCACATGATCTTCGGTATCGTCCACCTTCATCGGCAGGAAGGTTCCCGCCCCCACATGAAGCGTCACGAAATGGCGCTCGACGCCGGCGGCTTCAAGCGTCTCGAACAGCCGGTCGGTGAAATGCAGGCCGGCGGTCGGCGCGGCCACGGCGCCTTCGTCGCGGGCATAGACGGTCTGGTAATCCGTACGGTCCCGCTCGTCTTCGGGCCGCTTCGAGGCGATATAGGGCGGCAAGGGAATGTGGCCGGTGGCGAGGATGGCCTGGTCGAGAGCCGGACCGGACAGGTCGAACCTGACGGTGACCTCGCCCGCCTCCCCTTTTTCCTCGACGGTTGCCTCCAGCGGAGCCTGAGACCTCTCGGCCGAGCCATGGCCAAAAGCGATGCGGTCGCCGGGTTTCAGCCGCCGGGCCGGACGGGCAAAGGCCTTCCAGCGATCCGCCGCCACACGCATATGCAGTGTCAGCGACACATCCGTGGTGATATCCTCGCCACGCCGGCGAACGCCCTCGAGTTGCGCCGGAATGACCTTGGTGTCGTTGAAGACCAGGGCATCACCCGGCCGCAGAAAGGACGCAAGATCGAGGACGCCGCGATCCTGCAGCGGTTCCTGCGCCTGCGGATCGACGACCAGCAGGCGCGCGGTATCACGCGGACTTGCCGGCCTCAGCGCAATATTGTCTTCGGGGAGATCGAAATCGAACAGCTCGACGCGCATAAAACATCTTCTTCAAACGACAAACCCGCCCCGACGCCATGAGGACGGCGGGGCGGGCTTTGGCAATAGCCTGACTTAGGCGTTGGCGGCAAGCTTCATCGAGACGATGCTGTCGGGATCCTTGACCGGTTCGCCCTTCTTGATCTTGTCGACATTGTCCATGCCTTCGATCACCTGGCCCCAGACGGAATATTGCTTGTTCAGCCACGGGCTGTCGGCAAGGCAGATGAAGAACTGCGAATTGGCGGAGTTCGGCATCTGGCTGCGAGCCATGGAGCATGTGCCGCGCACATGGCTCATATTGGAGAATTCGGCTTTCAGGTCCGGCTTGGAGGAGCCGCCCATGCCGGCGCGCGCCGGGTTGAAGTCGGCGCCGCCCTGCTTGCCATATTGCACGTCGCCGGTCTGCGCCATGAAATCGTCGATGACGCGGTGGAACACGACGCCGTCATAGGCGCCCTCGGCGCAGAGTTCCTTGATGCGCGCGACATGGCCGGGCGCCAGGTCCGGCAGAAGCTGGATGACGACCTGCCCCTTGGTGGTTTCCAGGATGATGGTGTTTTCCGGATCCTTGATCTCGGCCATGGCTTTTCTCCTTGGTGTTGTAACGGTTATTTGCCGACCTTGACGCTGATCATCCGGTCGGGATCGGTGACGGAGCCGTTATTGGCCTCATCGCCCATCTTGATCTTGTCGACATTCTCCATGCCTTCGACGACCTGGCCGACAACCGTATACTGGCCGTTCAGGAAATCGCCGGGTGCGAACATGATGAAGAACTGGGAATTGGCGGAATTGGGATCCTGGCTGCGAGCCATGCCAACCGTGCCGCGCGTGAAGGGGGTCTTGGAAAATTCGGCTTCGATATCCGGCTTGGAAGAGCCGCCTATGCCGGCCATGTCGGCCTTGAAGTCCTTTTCCATATTGCCGTACTGAACGTCGCCGGTCTGCGCCATGAAGCCCGGGATGACGCGGTGGAAGGCGACATTGTCATATTCGCCGGCCTCGGCCAGTTCCTTGATGCGCGCAACATGCTTCGGCGCGACATCCGACAGGAGTTCGATGACCACCGGACCGTCCTTCAACTGGATGGTGAGATAGTCCTTTGCCTGGGCAAAGGCAGTACCCGTCAAGGATGCAAGGGCGAAGGCGCCTGCGAAAGCGAGTTGGAGAATTTTCATGATAGCTCCGTGAAAATGATGTGAACGCGTCAGGATTTGCGCTTGGCGCTGAGCGCCTGGTGAACGGCTTTCGGAACGAAGGCACTGACATCGCCGCCCATGGCCGCGATCTGGCGGACCAATGTGGCGGTAATGGGTCGCGAGGCTGTTCCGGCCGGCAGAAACAACGTCTGGATGTCGGGCGCCATCTGCCGGTTCATGCCGGCCATCTGCATCTCGTAATCAAGGTCGGTACCGTCGCGCAGGCCGCGCACCAGAAGCGATGCGCCGTGCTGGCGGGCCGCGTCGACCACCAGATTATCAAAAGACGTGATGGAGATATCGCCAGCTCTTTGCGGCAGATATTCGCTCAGCGACTGGCGAATGAGGTCGGCACGCTCCTCGAAGCTGAACAGCGGCGCCTTGCCGGGATGGATGCCGATGGCGACGATCACCGACGAGGCCACGTTCAGCGACTGGACCAGCACATCGAGATGGCCGTTGGTCATCGGGTCGAAGGAGCCGGGATAAAAAGCAGTGGTCATCGCGCCTGTTCCGTTTCGCAAGCCTTTTGTCACGGACCGCGCACAACCGCAAGGGAGCGTCCCGGTCGTCTGGCCCTGTTCCCATGGAAACAGCCTGCCTGCAGCACCAATGTTAAACAGGGTCCAGTTTCGAAGTTCTCGCCAAGGGGCATTCAATTTCTGAAGTAGCGAACGGAACTTTTTGCAATCGCGGCCGTTAACAGGGCGAAAGGATCACTGTCATGGGACTTATTCTTCTGTCGATAACAATGTTTTTCGCGATGCTCTTTGCAACGGCGCACGCGATAAGAAACGAAGCGCGCAACGACCGCGATGGTCTTCTGCCGGATCAATTGTTGAAATAGGAAGAATCGCCATGGCGATCATCATGATGCTCGTATCGGCAGTCATCAGTATTGTGTTTCTGGTCGATTTCGCAAAAACCATTCTGGAACTTCAGCGCGATCGTGCGGTCATGAAGACCATTACCCGGAATACGGGCGGCTTCAGCGTTTGATCCGCGACTGCGACATTCCAGCTCTATCTGACAGCCGTAACCTCCAGTGCGCGCTGTCCTGAAAAACCGGATGGTCCCTGCCAGTCCGGTCTTTCTGTATCTGGGGCTGCTTACGAAAAAGCCGGCGAAAAATTCGCCGGCTTTTTCCATGGATTGTGGGCTTATTCCTCGGTCGCAGCCGGTGGCTCCCCACCCTCCGGCAGGTCCGTGGCGTCAAGGAGTTCGTCCTCCTCGTCCGTCTCCGGCTCACTGATGCGCTCGACCGAAACGACCTTTTCGTCCTTGGCGGTCGAGAAGATGGTCACGCCCTTGGTGGCGCGGCTTGCGAGCCGGATGCCGCCGACCGGGACCCGGATCAGTTGGCCGCCATCGGAGACCAGCATGATCTGGTCCTTGTCCTCGACCGGGAAGGCGGCGACCAGTTCGCCGATTTCGCCTGTCTTGGAGGTATCGGTGGCCCGAATTCCCTTCCCGCCACGTCCGGACGTCCGGAAGTCGTAGGTGGAGGAACGCTTGCCGAAACCCTTGACCGACACGGTGAGCACGAATTGCTCGCGTGCCTTCAGTTCTTCATAGCGCGCGTCGTCGAGCTGGCCTTCTTCCGTCACCTCTTCCCCGACAAGGGCGATTTCCTCGTCCTCGCCGGTGGTCGCCCGCCGTTCGGCGGCGGCGCGCTTGAGGTAGGCGGCACGCTCCCACGGTTCGGCATCGACATGGCCGACAATCGTCATCGAGATGATCCGATCATTGTCGCCAAGCGAAATGCCGCGCACGCCGATCGAATTGCGGCCGGCAAAGACGCGAACGTCAGTGACGGAGAAGCGGATGCACTGGCCGAGCGCCGTGGTCAAAAGCACGTCGTCGCGATCGGTGCAGGTCTCGACGGAGAGGATTTCATCACCCTCGTCCTCAAGCTTCATGGCGATCTTGCCGTTGCGGTTGACCTGGACGAAATCCGACAGCTTGTTGCGGCGGACGGTTCCCCGGGTCGTCGAGAACATTACGTCGAGGTTCTGCCAGGTCGTTTCGTCCTCGGGCAGTGGCATGATCGTGGTGATGCGCTCGCCCGATTCCAGCGGCAGCATGTTGATCAATGCCTTGCCGCGCGATTGCGGCGTGCCGATCGGCAGGCGCCAGACCTTTTCCTTATAAACGATGCCACGCGAGGAGAAGAACAGCATCGGCGTATGCGTATTGGCGACGAAAAGCCGCGTGACGAAATCCTCGTCGCGCGTCGCCATGCCGGAGCGACCCTTGCCGCCACGGCGCTGGGCGCGGTAGGTGGCAAGCGGCACGCGCTTGATGTAGCCGAGATGCGATACGGTGATGACCATATCCTCGCGGGCGATCAGGTCCTCGTCGTCCATGTCCGGACCGCCCTCGACGATCTCGGTGCGGCGCGGCGTACCGAATTCGTCGCGGACGGCGGCAAGCTCGTCCTTGACGATCGTCATGATGCGGACGCGCGAGCCGAGAATATCGAGGTAGTCGCTGATCTCGGCGCCGATCTTGTTCAATTCGTCGCCGATTTCGTCGCGGCCAAGCGCCGTCAGGCGGGCAAGACGCAGTTCGAGAATGGCGCGGGCCTGTTCCTCGGAGAGATTGTAGGTCAGATCCTCGTTGATCCGGTGACGCGGATCGTCGATCAAGCGGATCAGGCTTTCGACATCGGCGGCCGGCCAGCGGCGCGTCATCAACTGTTCGCGCGCCGTCTGCGGATCCGGAGCTTCGCGGATCAGCTTGATGATCTCGTCGATATTAGCAACCGCGATGGCAAGACCGACCAGCACATGGGCGCGGTCGCGCGCCTTGCGAAGCAGATATTTCGTGCGCCGGCTGATGACTTCCTCGCGGAAGGAAACAAAGGCGCGCAGCATGTCGAGCAGGTTCATCTGCTCCGGCTTGCCGCCGTTCAGCGCCACCATGTTGCAGCCGAAGGAGGTCTGCAGCGGCGTGTAGCGATAGAGCTGGTTGAGGATCACGTCGGCATTGGCATCGCGCTTCAGCTCGACGACGACCCGGTAACCCTGCCGGTCGCTTTCGTCGCGCAGGTCCGAAATGCCTTCGATGCGCTTGTCCTTGACCAGTTCGGCCATCTTCTCGATCATCGTCGCCTTGTTCACCTGATAGGGAACTTCGGTGATGATGATCTGCTCGCGGTCGCCGCGCATCGGCTCGATGGTGGCACGGCCGCGCATGATGACCGAGCCGCGGCCCGTCTCATAGGCAGACCGAATACCGGAACGGCCAAGGATGAAGGCGCCGGTCGGGAAATCCGGACCGGGAATGATCTCCATCAGCTGGTGCAGCTCAAGCGCCGGCTCGTCGATCAGCGCGATGCAGCCGTTGATCACTTCGATCAGATTGTGCGGCGGGATATTGGTGGCCATGCCGACGGCGATGCCGCCTGCCCCGTTGACCAGGAGATTGGGGAATTTCGCGGGCACGACGACCGGCTCGCTGAGCGTCGCGTCGTAGTTGTCGCGGAAATCGACCGTTTCCTTGTCGAGATCGTCGAGCAGGGCATGGGCCGCCTTCTGC
Organism: Rhizobium sp. Root482; assembly: GCF_001426565.1. Taxonomy (GTDB): domain Bacteria; phylum Pseudomonadota; class Alphaproteobacteria; order Rhizobiales; family Rhizobiaceae; genus Pararhizobium. The sequence continues at coordinate 60,335 of NZ_LMFA01000021.1, forward strand.
AGCCGGCACTCGGTATAACGCTCGGCCGCCGGCGGATCGCCGTCGATCGAGCCGAAATTCCCCTGCCCGTCGATCAGCGGCAGGCGCAGCGACCACGGCTGGGCCATGCGGGCAAGCGCATCATAGATCGCCGAATTGCCGTGCGGATGGTATTTACCCATCACGTCACCGGTGACGCGGGCACATTTGACGTATTTCTTGTTCCAGTCGATGCCCAGTTCGCTCATCCCGAAGAGGATGCGCCTGTGAACCGGCTTCAGGCCGTCGCGGACATCGGGAAGAGCGCGGCTGACGATGACGCTCATGGCGTAATCGAGATAGGAGCGCTGCATTTCCTCCATGATGGAAATAGGCTCGATGCCTGGTGGGTTCTTGCCGCCGCCGGGTGTGGTTTGCTCAGTCAATTTCGATCACGATCTTTGTTCAGAATCAGACATATTTTTATAGCCGAATGTACCGGGCAGCGCCAATTTTGCGGCCGGGTTTTGAACAGGCTTTTCCCCTTCAAGCCACGGCCCAGCGGGATTTGCAAGGCAAAAGCGGCGGAACCATGGAAGACGGGCCTTTCCTTCGCCGGTCCCCTCGCCTAACAATCGATCAAACGGCCGGCGTGAACAGGCCAAAGGGGAATTTGCGATGCTGAACATCGATCTTCTGGTCAATGCGCTCACCACCATCCTGGTCACCATCGACCCGCCCGGCCTGGCGCCGATCTTTCTCAGCCTGACGGTCGGCATGAACCGGCAGCAGCGCTTTCTCGTTGCCCGGCGTGGCACGCTGATCGCCTTTTTCATCCTGTCGGCCTTCGCCCTGTTCGGAAACGGCATTCTCGGCCTGCTCGGCATCTCGATTGGCGCTTTCAGGATCGCCGGTGGTCTGCTGCTGTTCTGGATCGCCTTCGAGATGATTTTCGAGAAGCGCAACGAGCGCAAGGAAAAGACCGGAGAGGTCGCAGTGACCCGCGATCATATTCACAATATCGCGGTCTTTCCGCTGGCCCTGCCGCTGATCGCCGGTCCCGGCGCGATTTCGGCGACGATCCTGCTGTCGGGCTCGTTTTCGGGGACCATCGACCGGGCCCAGCTGATCCTGGTGATCGCGTTCTGCCTCGCCGTGCTGTTCGCAGCCCTCGTCATCGCCGAGCGCATCGACCGGTTCCTCGGCGTCACCGGTCGGGCGATCCTGACCCGCCTGCTCGGCGTGATTCTCGCGGCGCTCGCCGTGCAATTCGTGGTCGATGGCGTCAAATCGGCCATGGCCTGACGACGTCGACTATTGGCGGGATAGTTTGAGGCTTTGCGGAGAACATGCTGGCGACCCCTGCAGGGCTCGAACCTGCGACAACCTGCTTAGAAGGCAGGTGCTCTATCCAGCTGAGCTAAGGGGCCGCTTTGGCGGAGGGATCACCTCCGCTGGAACATAGCCCTGGAATCAATGCGTCCAGGGCTGGGTGCGGGTAAAGCGGAAATTATCGCTGTAGGAGACGCTCTTGCGCGTCTCCTCCTTCGGCGCGATGACGCGGTATTCGACGCCGTTGCGCTCTGCATAGGCGACCGCCTGCTCGGCGGTCTCAAAGGTCAGCTTCACCTGCTGGCGGGTATCGGCCGAACTCGTATATCCCATCATCGGATCGATCGTGCGCGGGCTGTCCTGATCGAATTCGAGAACCCACAAATGCGTCTTGGCCTTGCCGGACTGCATGGCGGTCTTTGCGGGGCGATAGATTTTCGCGGACATATCTTCAAGCGGCTCCACTCAACAGTGCATCGCGCCGGCTTCCAAGCCGATCGCTGCATTCCCATAGCGCAGAATGGAATGAAACGGAATGACTTTTGCGCGATATATGCGCCGATTTCGGCAGGGTGGGCCGCGCGGCGTATGGAGGACGTGGTTCGCCTTGCGCACCGGCAAGCTGAAGCAGGCGTGCCAACGTCGCCGTGGCGGACTTCGTCATCATGATGGAAGGAAGATATCGGTGGTCGGAGTGGAGAGATTCGAACTCCCGACCCTCTGGTCCCAAACCAGATGCGCTACCAGGCTGCGCTACACTCCGTGACCGGCCGATGGCGGGGAGATACACGCTTCCCCCTGCCCCTGCAACAGTTAAATTGGCCGGCTTGAGGTGACGGCCGGGCGACGCGTCACGGCCGGGCTGCCTGGGGCGATGCGGCGATCTGGCGGCTTTCGACATGGTCGCCGGGGGCGATGCCCAAGCGCTCGGCCGAGCCGGCATTCAATTCGAGCACGAAGGCGACTGGAACGCCGGAATCGATGATGCTTTCCGAAAGCGGCACGGCGTTTTCACGGATCGTCTCGATCCTGCCGTCGCTCGCGATGAACAGCATGTCGAGCGGCAGATAGGTGTTCTTCATCCACATCAGGACCCGACGCGTCTCGCCGAAATCGAACAACATGCCGGCGTCACCGGCCATTTCGCGACGGTTCATGAGGCCTTGCGCGCGCTGCTCGCTCTCGAGCGCCAGTTCCACTGTGAACGCATGGGCGCGGCCATCGGCTGTCGTCACCGTCAGCGGCGCCTTCTCGAAGCTGATGTCGGCTGCCAGGGCCGGCGAGGCGGAAAGGCACAAAAAAAGCGCCGCGAAGGCGCTTGCTATTGGGCGAAATAACCGCCCCAGCATCAATGCGCCCGGCCGGAGGGTGCCGGCACGTCGGGGTGTATTTCCGCCGCCATCAACCCCTTGTCGCCATCGCCGAAACGCACCAGCACCGTCTGGCCCGGGCGCAGCTCGGTGAGGCCGAAGCGGCGCAGTGTTTCCATATGGATAAAGATGTCCTCGGTGCCGTCGCCGCGCGTCAGGAAGCCGAAGCCCTTGGTGCGATTGAACCATTTGACAAGGCAACGTTCCAGCCCACTGGTCGGGGTGACCTGTGCGTGGGTGCGGGCCGGCGGCAGCTGCGAGGGATGTACCGCAGTCGATTGGTCCATGGAAAGGATGCGGAAGGCCTGGTAGCCACGATCGCGCTTCTGGATCAGGGCGACGACGCGCGCACCTTCCAGCACCGTCTGGTAACCGTCGCGGCGCAGGCAGGTGACATGCACAAGCACATCCTGCATGCCATTGTCCGGGATGATGAAGCCAAACCCCTTGGCAACGTCGAACCACTTAATCACGCCGGTGATTTCAACCAGATCGAGTGCGTCGCTGCCGAAATCCTCGTCCGGCGTGGCGCCCTTTGCTGAAATCCTGTCCGCCATTGTCTTCCAGCCCCTCGAATACGCGTCACATCACGGTTAACTGATTCTTGATGGCAGAATAACATCGTCCCGCCGCAATTGCGCAAGCCCTCGGATGAAATTTGCCGTCGCCATCCCTAGCGTCCGAGCCTTGCCTCTGGCTGTCTGTTGCCTAATTATGCGCTCGTCTTCAGCAAAACAGGAATATTACAGTGCGCTATCTGCATACCATGGTTCGCGTCAAAGATCTGGACGCGGCACTTCACTTCTACGGCACGCTTTTCGGACTGGTGGAAGTTCGCCGGATCGAGAATGAAAAGGGCCGGTTCACGCTGGTCTTCCTGGCCGCGCCCGGCGATCTCGACCATGCGGAAACCCATCTCTCGCCCTGCCTGGAACTGACCTACAACTGGGACCCGGAAGACTATACCGGAGGGCGTAATTTCGGTCACCTCGCCTACGAGGTCGACGATATCTACAAGACCTGCCAGGCGCTGATGGACAACGGCGTGACCATCAACCGGCCGCCGCGCGACGGACATATGGCCTTCGTCCGCTCGCCGGACGGCATTTCCATCGAAATCCTGCAGAAGGGCGACCGCTTGGCGCCGCAGGAGCCCTGGGCTTCCATGGGCAATACCGGCGCCTGGTAAGCCTCGCACAATGCGGCCGGGCGATATCTGCATCCGTTATTGGCCCTTTCCGTGCCGATTACCGATGATCGTCCGGCCCTGCCGCGGCTCCAGCCTGTGGCGCGTGATGGATCAACGCCGGTCGTTTCGAACCGGCACAGGTTTACAAGTAACGGCGCGTTCACTAAAGTTTGAACGACACGTTAACGATCGGGAGGAGTCCGGCGCCTGGCGGTGGACTTTCCCGTTTTCGGTTGATCGATCGACCCGACTTACGGCTTTTGCAGCGGTTGTGTGGATCGTGACTTCCTGATGAATGGGCCATGATGGCAGCAATGTCGCCAGGCCCGCATGAGTGGGGATCCAACGTTGCGTCATGTTCTGCAAAAGGCAACCACCATCCGTGGCCTTGGTTGCGCCCTCGCCCTGACCGTCTCCGTTCTTGCCCTTTCGGGTTGCGTCACGGCGGCGAAGGAAACGGCGGACGCCGCGACCGCCGCCGACCAGACAACCACCGAAACCGCCGAGGCGGACGCAGCATCGGCCGGCGCCGAAGCCACGTACCAGGACCAGCAGGTCTCCGCCATGGGCGCGGGCGGCCAGCAGCAGCAGGTGGGATATCCGGCGTCCGGCACGGCCCTGGTTCCGACCGAGGCCGATGGTCAACCCGCATCGCTAACGCTGCAGGGAACCGGCCTCAACGCAACATCCAGCAGCATTTTTGCCGTTCAGGCACCAAATGCGCTGCCGCCCCAGAACGCACAGGCCCAGAATGCACGGGCTCAGGCAGGCAACGAGCCGCTCCCCATCAAACAGGAGACCGGGGTCAATCCTGCCTCCAACAGCCTTTTCAACGGCGGCCAACCGGCGGCGGAGCCCGCTCCCCTGCCGCTTGAGGAAGCAAGCAGGCGAGCGGACGCAGCCGCCGGCGCACAGATGGCAACTGCCGAGACATCCGGCGACGCGGGCACGCTTCCCGTCGCGGTGCCGGTGCCCACGAGCGCACAGGCGATGCGGACCGATGCCGGCCAGCCAGCGACGACAAATGAAGTGGCGGCAACAGGCATCATCGATGACGCAGCAGTCGCGCAAGATCAGACCGGTGGATCGCAAGAAAACACACCGCAGCAGGCGGGCAAGACCCTGACGCTGGCGGGGCTGTTTGCCGCCAAGCGCCGGAACCGCAATCAGTTCGATGGCGACCGCTTTGCTCAATCGCAGAAAAAGAAGACGCTGACGTCCGCAGGTGCGCAGAATCAGGTCGCGGCGCTGGGCTTCACCGCCCTGCCCGGCGTCAAAACCGGATCCATGTTCGCCACCGCCGACGATTCGCAACCCGGCCATGACGACCAGAGCGGAAAGGTCGAGCTTGCCTCCCTCTCCGGCCTTGCCCGGCTTGCGCCGAACGGACTCTGGCTGCAGACCGAAAAGGTGGAAACCGGCTGTTTTCAACCGGAGCTGATGCAGGTCCTGAAAACCATCGAAACCCATTACGGCCGCAAGATCATGGTTACGTCCGGCCTTCGCGACGTCAAGCACAACCGGCGCGCCGGCGGCAGCCGCGGCTCGCTTCACACGACCTGCGAGGCTGCGGACATCCAGGTTCCCGGCGTCAGCAAATGGGAGCTCGCCGGCTATCTGCGCACGATGCCTGGCCGAGGCGGCGTCGGAACCTACTGCCATACCGAATCTGTCCATATCGACACTGGCGAGGCGCGCGACTGGAACTGGCGCTGCCGTCGGCGCAGAAGCAAATGACAAGCTTTTGTTATAATTGATAGTTTTTGCGTCGGCCGCGCCTTCTGCACCGGGCGGGATTTTTTTGCAGAAAAATGAAATTTGCCGCTTGCGGTATTCAAAAGCCCTGACTATAAGACGCCCACACAACGGCTGCGCCCTTCGTCTATCGGTTAGGACACCAGATTTTCATTCTGGGAAGAGGGGTTCGACTCCCCTAGGGCGTACCATTGTGACCCTCCCCAAAACACCAGGATTTTTCCCCGAGATCGCAAAAGAGACCTCGGGCGAGCGCGCGTGTACTTTCGCAACCGTCGCCGAATCGCCTGCTGTTTTTATTGGAAAAAACACCGGAAATTTGAAAATTGCCGCTTGCGGCATTCCAAGTCGCTGACTATAAGACAGCCACCTGCTGCGCCCTTCGTCTATCGGTTAGGACACCAGATTTTCATTCTGGGAAGAGGGGTTCGACTCCCCTAGGGCGTACCAGGTCTTTCTCTCCCCCCAGCAATCCATCGTCCCCCCTTTGCCTGCAAAATGCGTGGATCACAGCGCCATTGCAGCGTCGATCACCCGCAATTGCACGCGTCGCGTTCCCTGCCAGAGATCGGCCGATATCGAGGCCGCCACATGGATGGTCTCGCCGCGCTTGGACAGGAGCAGATCACCCAGCGGGGTTTCCAGGGCGCGGAAAGCGATGCCCTCGACCCTTGACCCGTCCTGGCTTTCCAGCGTCACCTTCACATGGTTGCTGCCCACCTGTCGCGAATCGCGCAAACGATGGGCGGGAAGCGCAAAGATCGGCTGCGGATGCCCCGCGCCATAGGGCCCTGCCCGCTCGAGCAGGTCGATCAATGCCAGATTGGCGCCGGCGGCGCCGAGTGCGCCATCGATCTTCAGGGTTTCCGCCGAAACCAGATCCCTGACGGTATTCTTTGCCTTCTCCTCGAAGAAGGTCCGCAACCTGCCGAGATTGACGCGCTCCACCGTCAGGCCGGCCGCCATGGCATGGCCGCCGCCCTTGACGAGCAGGCCCTCATCCACCGCCGCGCGAACAATCTTGCCGATGTCGAAACCGCTGATCGACCGACCGGACCCGCTTCCGCGACCGTTCGGATCGAAGGCGATGGCAAAGGCCGGGCGGCGGAATTTTTCCTTCAGTCGCGCCGCCAGAAGGCCGACAATCCCCGGATGCCAGTTCTCGCGCGCGGTGACGATGACGGAGGCCGAATCGCCATGGCCATATTCGGCAAGCGCCTCGGCTTCCGCCTCCGCCAGCATCGCCACTTCCATGACCTGACGCTCGCGATTGAGTTCGTCCAGCTTGGCGGCGATCTCATCGGCGGCACCTTCGTCGTCCAGTGTCAGCAACCGGCTGCCGAGCGCCGCATCGCCTATCCGTCCGCCCGCATTGATCCGTGGTCCGACCAGAAAGCCGAAATGATAGGGCGTGACCGGACCGCCCAGCCCCGCCTTGCGAAACAGCGCCGCCAGGCCGGGGTTCTGCATGTGGCGCGCGGCGATCAGCCCCTTCACGACATAGGCCCTGTTCAGGCCCTTGAGCGGCACGACATCGCAGACCGTCGCCAGGGCGACTAGGTCAAGAAGAGCGAGAAGATCAAAGGAGGGGGCGCGGTGATCGCGCGCTTCGCGCAACTGGCGAAGGGCATTGACGAGGACGAGGAAAACGACGCCGGCGGCGCAGAGATGCCCCTGCCCTGAAAGATCGTCCTCCCGGTTCGGATTGACCAGCGCCACGCAGGGCGGCAGTTCCGCGCCGACCTGGTGATGGTCGATGACGACCACGTCGATGCCCCGCGCCTCGGCGACGGCAAGCGCCTCGTGGCTGGTCGAGCCGCAGTCGACGGTGACGAGCAGTTGCGCGCCGGCATCGATCAACTGGCCGATCGCGGTCGGATTGGGGCCGTAACCCTCGAAGATGCGGTCGGGGATATAGATCACCGCATCGACGCCGAAATGATGGAGAAAACGATAGAGAAGCGCGGAGGAAGCGGCGCCATCGACATCATAGTCGCCGAAGATGGCGACCCTTTCTCCCTTCGCAATGGCCGCAACGATGCGGGCGGCCGCCTTCGTGCAATCGGTCAGCGTGTCGGGGTCCGGCATCAGGCTGCGGATCGTCGGGTCGAGAAAGGCGAGCGCGTCATCCATGGTCACGCCGCGCCCGGCGAGCACGCGGGCGATGAGATCGGACAGTCCGTGAACCTGGGCGATGGCGAGCGCGCGGTTCTGCCCTGCCTGGTCGAGCCGCGACACCCAGCGCTGGCCGGTTGCGGACCGTTCCACGTTCAAGAAGGCACGCTGTACCGGGTCCACCAATTCGCTCATCGTCTCTCCCATCGTTTGCCCGTGTTCGTAGCCGTCTTTGGCCCTCGCCGTAAACCGGAATCGAAACGGCCCTACCCGGCTCGCATCCGGATAGGGCCGCTGGAAACGGTTCAATCTTGTCAGGCGGCCTTCGGGCGCTCGATGCGGATGACCTGCGGATCGCCGACGAGATAGCCTTCGTTCTTGATCGTCAGGACGGACTTGCGCACCGCCGCCTCGGTGGTCGCATGGGTGACGAGGATGATCGTCTGCGGCTCGCCGGTCTCGACGGGATGCTTGGAATGCTGGACGATCGATTCGAGCGAGATGCGGTTTTCCGCCATGCGCGTCGCGATGCTGGCAAAGACGCCGGTCTTGTCGAGAACTTTGAGACGAATGAAATAGCCGCCCTCATGGCTCTGGATCTGCGCCTGCCTGTAGGGGAGCAGTGCAGTGACCGGACGCCCGAAGGCCGGAACGTGCTGCTCGCCGGGCCGGCTCTTGGCGATATCGGCGATATCGCCAAGGACGGCGGATGCCGTGGCATTGCCGCCGGCGCCGGGACCGACCATCAGCAGTTCGCCGAGGATATCGGATTCGATCGCCACCGCATTGGTGACGCCATCGACCTGCGCGATCACCGAATCGAGCGGCACCATGGTCGGGTGTACGCGCTGCTCGATGCCGCTCTCGGTGCGCTGGGCGACGCCGAGCAGCTTGATCCGGTAGCCAAGATCGGCGGCGGCATGGATATCGTCGATCGAAATATTGGTAATGCCCTCGAGATAGATATCCTCGGCGGCGATTGCGGTTCCGAAGGCAAGGCTGGTGAGGATGGAAAGCTTGTGGGCGGTATCATTGCCCTCGATGTCGAAGGCGGGATCGGCCTCAGCATAGCCAAGCCGTTGCGCTTCCCGGAGGCAATCGGCAAATGACAGGCCTTCCTTTTCCATCTTGGTCAGGATGTAGTTGCAGGTGCCGTTCATGATGCCATAGACGCGCGAGATCGTGTTGCCGGTCAGCGATTCACGCAGCGCCTTGATGACCGGAATGCCGCCGGCGACGGCTGCCTCGTAATTGAGAAGCGCGCCGTTTTCCTCGGCAAGGCCGGCAAGCGCGATGCCATGGGCGGCAAGCAGGGCCTTGTTGGCGGTGACCACATGGACGCCGCGGGAAAGTGCGGCCTTGACTGCCGACAGGGCCGGTTCGCCGGCGCCGCCCATCAGTTCGACGAAAACGTCGATATCGGCAGTCCCTGCCAGCGAAAGCGCATCCTCATGCCATGTCGTGGTTGAAAGGTCCACGCCGCGATCGCGGTTCCGGTCGCGGGCGGTGACGGCGGTGATCTCGATGGCCCTGCCGCAGGTGGTTTCCAGCGCCGCGCGGCGCTCCTGAAGAATACGCACGAGCGAGGCACCGACGGTTCCCAAGCCCGCAATGCCGATTTTAAGGGCATCTGCCATAGGTAGTTCCTAACATATAGAGAGCGCCTCGCCGAAAGGCGAAGCGGATTCAAGAGGATGCCGGATGTTTCCGGCGTCTCAGCGGTGGGCGTTCAGCGAAATGACATTGTGCAGAGTGTCATCGGCAGACGAAAGAAACTTCTTCAGGCTACGGGCCGCCTGGCGAATCCGGTGTTCGTTCTCGACCAGCGCGATGCGGATATAGTCATCGCCCTGCTCGCCGAAGCCGATGCCCGGCGCCACCGCGATATCGGCCTTTTCGACCAGCAGCTTGGAAAACTCCAGCGAACCGAGATGGCGGAATTTTTCCGGGATTTTTGCCCAGGCAAACATGGTGGCGGCCGGCGGCGGCACATCCCATCCGGCCTTGCCGAAGCTATCGACCAGCACGTCGCGGCGGCGGCGATAGATATTGCGCACCTCCTCGATATCGGACCCGTCGCCGTTCAGCGCATGGGTCGCGGCAACCTGGATCGGCGTGAAGGCACCGTAATCCAGGTAGGACTTGACCCGCGTCAGCGCCGCAATCAGCCGTTCGTTGCCGACCGCAAAACCCATGCGCCAGCCCGGCATGGAAAAGGTCTTCGACATCGAGGTGAATTCGACCGTGATATCAACGGCGCCGGGAACTTCGAGCACCGATGGCGGCGGCGTACCATCGAAATAGATTTCCGAATAGGCGAGATCCGACAGGATGACGATGTCGTGCTTCTTGGCGAAGGCCACGACTTCCTTGTAGAAATCCAGCGTCGCGATATGCGCGGTCGGATTGGACGGATAGTTGATCACCAGCGCGATAGGCTTGGGGATGGAGTGGCGGATCGCCCGCTCAAGCGGCGGGAAGAAAGTATCGTCCGGCTCGACCGAAATCGAGCGGATGACGCCGCCGGTCATCAGGAAGCCGAAGGCGTGGATCGGATAGGTCGGGTTGGGGCAAAGGATGACATCACCGGGCGCGGTGATCGCCTGCGCCATGTTGGCAAAGCCTTCCTTGGAACCAAGGGTCGCGACGACCTGGGTATCCGGATTGAGCTTGACGCCGAAGCGGCGCGCATAATAGGCGGCCTGCGCCCGGCGCAGGCCCGGAATGCCCTTTGAGGAAGAATAGCGGTGGGTGCGCGGATCCTTGACCGCTTCGCACAGCTTGTCGACGATCGCTTGCGGCGTCGGAAGGTCCGGATTGCCCATTCCAAGGTCGATGATGTCGGCTCCGCCCGCTCGCGCGCTCGCCTTCAAACGATTGACCTGTTCGAAGACATAAGGCGGCAGACGCCGGACTTTGTGAAACTCTTCCATCTCTAACCTCGTCTTGCGCGGCCCCATGCATGAATCATGTGCGGCATGGAGACGTGCGCGGTGCAAAAGGCCACGCGGCCATGAAAGGCTTTGCGTCCAAATCCGCTGGAACGCAAGCGCTAATTCTCGATCTGCTTCAGCGCATCCGAGCCGTGATTGGCGGCAAGCAAGCGCAGTTCCTTCAGGCGGCGCTGATATTCCGCTTCGGTGATCTGGCCGGACGAGCGGGCGCCGCCGAGCGCCGTCAGCCGAGCCGATTGGGTGGCCGCTTCCTCATTGCTCATCTGCGCGCTTGCGGCCGGCAATTTTCCCTCGATCACCGGATAGACATCGGCCGAGGCAGGCTTGGCGGCGGCGGAATAGAGCGATGGCTGCGCCGGGCCAGAGGACGAGGAACACGCGGCAAGGGCGAGCACCAAGCCCGCAAGGCCAAAACCCGTCGCCATCCGCATCATCTCTGTTTTCCCGTCTTCATCTTCTTGCCATAGGCGGCGCATATCGTTGAATCTCTGCCGGAAATCGGCCTCTGCCCTGTTGTCATCACGTCCGGCACGCTGGACTTGTAATCATTTTAGGGCAGAATGTAAAAAGACAAAACGACAAACATCTGTGGAGGATGCGCAGTGGCAGACGACCGGAAGTCCGAAGGTCGAACCACCGCCGGCGCGGATGGTTTCACCGGTTTCGATCCGAAATCCGTCGATGCCTATATCGTCAAGGACCCGCAGGCCCTCACCCTCAATCTCGCCCGCACGGTCGAGCAACTCGGCAAGGCGGCATCGGCCTGGCTTGCGCCGCGCGAAAGCGGTGAAAAGAGCGACCTGATGGCCGATCCGGTCGTCGACATGGTCAAGACGCTCTCAAAAATATCCGAATACTGGCTGTCCGATCCGCGCCGGACCCTGGATGCGCAAACGCAGCTGATGGGAAGCTTCTTTTCCATCTGGACGCGCAGTCTACAGAAAATAAACGGCGAGACGGTGGCCGAGCCCGACGATGGCGCACGCACGGACAAGCGCTTTTCCGATGCGGACTGGGTCGCCAATCCGTTCTTCGACTTTCTCCGGCAAGCCTATTTCGTGACGTCGGACTGGGCGGACCGGATGGTGCGGGAGGCCGAAGGGCTCGACGACCATACAAAGCACAAGGCGGCCTTCTATGTCCGCCAGATCGCCAGCGCCATCTCGCCGTCGAATTTCGTCACCACAAACCCGCAGCTCTACCGGGAAACGGTAGCCTCCAGCGGCGCCAATCTGGTGCGCGGCATGCAGATGCTCGCCGAGGACGTGATCGCCGGAAAGGGAGACCTGAAACTTCGACAGACGGATACGAGCAAATTCGCCATCGGTGAGAATATCGCCATAACGCCTGGCAAGGTGCTTGCCCAGAGCGACGTCTGCCAGGTCATTCAATATGACGCCTCCACCGAGACGGTGCTGAAGCGGCCGCTGTTGATCTGCCCGCCCTGGATCAACAAGTTCTATGTGCTCGATCTCAATCCGCAAAAATCCTTCATCAAATGGGCGGTGGACCAGGGACACACGGTCTTCGTCATTTCATGGGTGAACCCGGACGAGCGCCATGCAAACAAGGATTGGGAGGCCTATGCCCGCGACGGCATCGGTTTCGCGCTCGACACGATTCGCCAGGCGACGGGCGAAGAGGAGGTCAATGCGATCGGCTATTGCGTCGGCGGCACGCTGCTTGCGGCAACCCTTGCGCTCCATGCACAGGAGGGCGACAGGCGTATCCGCTCCGCCACGCTGTTCACCACTCAGGTCGATTTCACCCATGCCGGCGACCTCAAGGTCTTCGTCGATGACGAACAGATCGAGAGAATGGAGGAGCAGATGAAGGAGAACGGCTATCTCGACGGTTCGAAGATGGCGACGGCCTTCAACATGCTGCGCGCCTCCGAGCTCATCTGGCCCTATTTCGTCAACAACTATCTCAAGGGACAGGAGCCGACCGCCTTCGACCTGCTCTACTGGAATTCCGATTCGACCCGCATGCCGGCCGCCAACCACTCCTTCTATCTGCGCAACTGCTATCTCCACAACAATCTCTCCAAGGGCGAGATGGTGCTGGCCGGGAAGAAGATTTCGCTCGGTGACATCAAGATCCCGGTCTATAATCTCGCCACCCGCGAAGACCATATCGCGCCGGCAAAGTCGGTGTTTCTCGGCAGCCGGTCTTTCGGTGGCGACGTGACCTATGTCATGTCCGGCTCCGGCCATATTGCCGGCGTCGTCAATCCGCCGGACAAGGGCAAGTACCAGTTCTGGACGGGCGGGCCTGTCGAGGGTGAATTCGAGGACTGGGTCAAGACGGCCAGTGAAACGCCGGGTTCCTGGTGGCCGCATTGGCACAAATGGATCGAGGCGCTTGACGGCGAACGCGTGCCGGCACGCAAGACCGGCGGGACGCTCAATTCGCTGGAGGAAGCGCCCGGTTCCTATGTCCGGGCCCGCGCCTGAGCCAACGGATTTCCTCATTCATGTATTTCGATCCGCCGTTGCTCCCCGCCGTCCTTGTCCAGCGCTACAAACGCTTTCTCTTCGATGCGGTGCTGGAAGACGGAAGCGCCATTACCGGCTCGTGCCCCAATACCGGCTCCATGCGCGGCCTGACCGCACCGGGTTCGCGCATCTGGTTGTCGCAGCATGACAGCCCGACGCGAAAATACCGGCACATGCTGGAAATGGTGGAGGTCGGCGATACGACCATCGGCATCAATACCGGCCTGCCCAACCGGCTGGCCGAAGAGGCAATCCGGGCCGGGCAGGTTTCCGATCTTCATCTCTATGCAAAGGTCGAGCGCGAACGGAAATATGGCCGCAATTCGCGCATCGACCTGCTTTTGAGCGACCCGCAACGCGGGCTCGCCTATGTCGAGGTGAAGAACGTCCACTTCAGCCGAATCCAGGGCCTTGCGGAATTTCCTGACAGCCCGACCAAACGCGGCGCAAAACATCTCGAGGAACTGGGCGATATGGTCGAGATGGGCCATCGCGGCATCATGGTCTATCTCATCCAGCGCGATGACTGCGACCGCCTCTCGATCTGCGCGGAATTCGATCCGCTCTACGCCAGTGCCTTCCGGTACGCGCGACAGCGCGGCGTCGAAGTCTTTGCCGTCCAATGCCGGGTTTCGCCGCAGCAAATCGTCCCGGCCGGCCTGATCGCCATGGACGAACCGGCCCTTGCTGATCTATGACAACAGGCAAAGACAAACGAAAGCCCCGTAATGGTAACCTATATCGAAGCGGCCTCCGCGCCTTACAAGAACACCGGCGCCATCCGCCTTTATACGCCTGACGATTTCGCCGGCATCAAGCGTGCCTGCCAGCTGACGGCCCGTTGCCTCGATGAATTGGCAAGCCGCGTGCAACCGGGCGTCACCACGAATGAGATCGATCGCTTCGTCTTCGATTTCGGCATGGATCACGGCGCCCTGCCCGCGACGCTGAACTATCGCGGCTATATGAAATCCTCCTGCACCTCGATCAACCACGTCGTCTGTCACGGCATTCCGGATGAGAAGCCGCTGCGCGAAGGCGACATCGTCAATATCGACGTCACCTATATCGTCGATGGCTGGCATGGCGATTCCAGCCGCATGTATCCTGTCGGCGAGATCAAGCGCGCCGCCTATCGCTTGCTCGAGGTCACCCATGAATGCCTGATGCGCGGCATCGCCGCCGTCAAGCCAGGCGCGCGCACCGGCGCCATCGGGGAGGCCATCCAGAGCTTTGCCGAAGCCGAGCGTTGTTCGGTGGTTCGCGATTTCTGCGGCCATGGCGTCGGCCGGCTGTTTCACGATGCGCCCAATATCCTGCATTACGGCCGCGCCAATGAAGGCCCGGAAATGCGCGAAGGCATGATCTTCACCATCGAGCCGATGATCAATCTCGGCCGCCCGCATGTCAAAGTCCTGAGGGATGGCTGGACGGCCGTGACGCGCGACCGGTCGCTTTCGGCGCAATACGAACATGCGGTCGGCGTGACGGCCGAAGGCTGCGAGATCTTCACCCTGTCGCCGGCCGGGCTCGACCGGCCGGGGCTCACCGCTCAATAGGGTTTCCAATGGCCAAGCCCCCCTCTCCCGATGGCGAAGTTTTCCAGCCGGCCGACGAGAGGGGATTTTTTGCTGAGCAGGCACCCAAGCGTGCGGGCCTCAACATTGCCGCTACCCCATCCGACGACGCGCATTATCATGGCCACAGGGACCGGCTGCGGACCCGTTATCGGGATCATGGCGATACGGCGCTTGCGGACTATGAAATCCTCGAACTGCTGCTCTTCCGATTGATCCCGCGACGCGACACCAAACCGATCGCAAAAGCGCTGCTGGAGCGGTTCGGCACGCTGGCCGGGGTCTTCGGCGCTTCGCCTGCCCTGCTGCAGGAGGTCAAGGGGATCGGCGAGGCGGTCGCTTTCGATCTCAAGCTGGTTTCCTCCGTCGCGCACCGGACCCTGAAAAGCGAACTCAAAGGCAAGCAGGTGCTTGCCTCCTGGTCCTCGGTTATCGATTACTGCCATGCGGCAATGGCGCACGAAATACGCGAACAGTTTCGCATTCTGTTCCTCGACAAGCGCAACGCCCTGATCGCCGACGAGGTGCAGCAGACAGGCACCGTCGATCACACCCCGGTCGGAAGAATGCGAGCTATTTCACATGGGGCAGATTTACAACCCGTTGTTTTTACAGGCTTTTAGGGCGAATTCCGCCAGCAGTCAGCCTGCTTTACCCCCTCGACTGCCAATAAAAGTGCCAATTATTCGCGCTTGCACTACTTCCCCATTACAAGCCTCAAGAATTTGGAATCATTTCAACTTCTGTAATGATTACAATGGGTTGCGCAACATATCGGTTGACGCCACTGCTTTTATGGGCTATAGTCTCTTTCATCATCCCAAATTTTCATTCTTGCGACGGCTCGCCATGAGCCGTCCGCACCTTATTGCGATTTAACAACATGAAAGCAGCAACCGAAAAAGCAAAGACGCCAAAGTACCTATTCAAGCGCGGCAACCAGTATACGTACATCCGTAACATTCCGCCTCGCCATCGTCACTTGTTCGAGAACCGTCGACAGGTATCGAAGTCGTTGGGTCCGGACTTCACGCAAGCCGTGATCGACCTCGAAACATGCAAGCGGGATCATGAAGCGGCACTTGCTGGCAATGGCAAGGTTAAGACCGTTTCATATGATGAACAGTTGGAACGCGCCGAACAATTTGGCATCACCAGCAAAAGCTCTGCTCAAATCCGTTTGGATACTATGGAACAACAAATGGCTGAGATGGCACAACGTATCCGAATTGCGTATTTCATCGATAATCCCACTCACTTGGATGCTGTCACGATTATTGGCGCGACGAAGGAACCGGCACTTCTGATCATGAAGGCATTTGAGATTTATCAAGAACTCGACCATCAATTCACTCTCAATCTGCGTGAATGGGATGCGAAGCAAAAAATCAAGCGGTACGAAAATGCGATGAAGGACTTCATTGCCCGCTGTGGCGACATCGACGTTCTTACGATTGATGAGACGATAGCAGAAACATACGTCAATTCGCTTTGGACCGATGTTCTCGACGCCAGCAAGAAGTTTGGGTCAGATCACGCGAACCGTCGAATTACCCAAGTCCGAAAGGTACTGAAGCTTGTATTGGATAAACGCTACAAGCGGAAGTTCACTGCCCTTGATGGACATAGCATCAAGCTCAAAGTTAGCGATGCTGGCAAGCGACTTCCATTCACTGAAGCCGAAGTCAGGGCAATTTATGCCGCATTGCCAACGGCGGATATGTCGGACCAAGCCAAGGCAATGATCCAAATTGCGCTCATCACCGGATGTGGTCCCAAGGAATTGTGCTGGATCACGAAAGAGGACCTCAGACTAGATGCGAAGACGCCGTTCATGAAGATCGGTCCCAATCGTCTTCGCGCTCAGGTCAAGTCAGGGGAAGATCGGCATAGAGATTTGCCAATAGCGACCGACGAAGGCGTGAAGCTGTTGAAGCAATTTCCGGATGGCTTCACCCTGTATCAAGGGGATAGAGGACCATCGATACTGAACGGCGAACTTTCACCGTTCTTCCAAGCGGTAACACCCGGCAAGTCATTCTACTCGGCACGCCATCGATTGGACGACCTGATTAAAACAGCAAATATCGATCTTGGCATCAAGGCTGCAATCTCCGGTCACTCGCTCGGCGGGCGTCTACTATATTATGGAAAATCAGGAAACGGTTACACACTCAAAGATAAGAAGGAGGCTCTTGTTAAAGCCCTTGCGGCTGCACCTAAAAAAGAAGAACACGAAAACGAACAGCTTAACATCAACCCGTAAGAAATATGACCGAATTGAAAATCTTTTATATATTATGTGACACGTCATCATTTCCCATTTTGGAAAATCTTTATATCAATGACTACCCTAGAAACGCTTGTCTACGACGATAAGGCATACAAGGAATACTTCGCTGGATTCAGCAAAATCATAAAGTGGTCGAAGGACTTTGGCTATCTGGATGCCGCCATGGACCATATTAAAACACGAAACGAACATAAGGCGGCTGTTGACTCACTTCGCTAACAGATTGAAATCGTTATTAAAAAGCGAATGATTCATTGCATCGAGACAATGCACGAACAACGATAATGACAATCAGGAAAGGCATCAAAATGAAACGAGCAACAAGATATATCGCGAGTGTAACGCTTCTCGGTGTCGTCCTGTTCTACCTTACCTATGTTGGCGCATTCAACAAGGACACGTATGAGGCTGTTGCCTCATACAAAACATCAGCAATCAATGCGGTTGTGACCAATCTTCAGTTACCTTGTGATCGTCTGATGAATGTCGGCATGGGAGATTATTGCCACGTCTACTTCGAAGACGGCTTTTCCGTCCGAATATCACCGATTGAGGGAGACATCTGGCAATACCAAAACCAAGCAGAAATGACTTGCGCTCATAAGGCAGCGGAATTCAAAAAGAGCATCGAACACGCACCAGCATGGCAGCAACGGGCAATGGTAAGGGATCGGGTTGAGATTCGTTGCATCCTCACTTCAGACGCAACGTAATGGCGATTTCATTCAACAACACAATTTCACATAAAGGATATCTAATATGATAGCGTTTAACTGGTTTAGGGAAAGAAACGACTTCAACCTTAGACATGCGCAAGACTTTTTGCAGAAGGCTGAAACAATCTTGGATAATGCTGTTGGCGACGTTGAAAGCAGCTATGCGGACGAGGCAGCTAAATCTGCGAAGAAGGCTGTTCGCTCGTTCACCGACGCGCTCGCTGCCGGTGACACAGAAGAAGGGTGGAAACTGGAAAAAGAGGGGCTGGAAAGCATCTATCAGTGGGCAACCGAGTTTAAGCTATCCGAACAAGCCAGAGCTTACTTTGCGTAAAGCCCCAAAGCTTTAACGGCGATAAGAAGCGGCAGATTGGTAAGACGTTCACCAATCTGCCGTGAAAAGGCCCAATGAAGAATGACTGGACTGTGGTCAGGATCATCGAAATGCTTATCGTTGATCAGTCATCTACCGAGAGCGGGCAAAGTTCAGCAGCGCCAACGGTAACGGCTTTCGCCGATCCACCACAATTATAGAAGCATATTTTGTTCATTCCGCTGACCTGTTCGCCAGACTTGAAGCACATCATCGCAACTTGAGGGCCTTCAGCAGGCGCATTCAACGTTCCCGGGTTTGCCATTGACGATGAGACAACGGCAGCAAGAAAAACAATATTCATTTAGCTTCCCCTCATATAATCAAGCCACTGTGGAACATTCGTGGCATCAGAACAAGTAGGGGTTGAGGAACGTTTTTGGTGCGGTTACTCGCCTGAAGGCAACTCTTTGACCAGCTGCAAACGGTTGTCATTTTTTAGCTCGATCACACCTTTTCGCTGAAGCCAAAACAGCCCATTGACGATGTCGTCTTGTGTGTACGGGTTCCCCACAAGAGGAACGCCTATTTCGTACATGCCAACAGGCTTGTCCGGAGTAGCGCCGATCCGGCGCAGAACATCAAC
The DNA here is from genome assembly GCF_001426565.1 of Rhizobium sp. Root482. Classification (GTDB taxonomy): domain Bacteria; phylum Pseudomonadota; class Alphaproteobacteria; order Rhizobiales; family Rhizobiaceae; genus Pararhizobium. Next base: position 79,051 of record NZ_LMFA01000021.1, read on the forward strand.
AATGGCTTCGCTGGCTGCGATCATAGCGGTACATCCCTAGACGGATGTTCCAACTTTGTTCCCTTTGTGGGCAAGAGTCAATCGGATCAGGGCAGGATCAGTTCCTAGCCTTTCGCCATCCTGCCGCCCTCGCCTCATCTTCCGTGCAAAACCAGCGCTCGCCATATTGCGGGCTGATCTTCGTCGCGGCGTAGTATTCCTGCCCGGCAACGTGAAAAATCTTCTCACGCGAATTGATACTGATGTTGCCTTTGATCGAACAGCCTTGGGCTATCGCGGTGACCGATGAGATGTTGCCGACACTGTAAACGCCAGCGACAACGATGGCGACCAAACCTAGAGCGACTCCCGGTGCTTCACGAATGAACGACCGACGAACCGGCTTTGTCTGAAACTGGCGATGACGCATCGACTAATCTCCATTTCCCGCTAGGATAGCAGACGAATATTTATGCGTGTTTTAGGAGATCATTAAAAATGGTGATTTCGGTGGACGATAACGCTGGCGATATTTGTAGCAGAAATAATGTAGAACCAGTTGGACTCAAACGCCTATACGGTAACGGTCGAAAAGCCAGCACATCGGGTAAACGCACAGCATGAGCAAAATCTTTATCAGTCACGCGGTCGCAGACAAAAAATTAGCAACTCTGCTTGTGGACTTCTTAAAGGAGGCAATCGGCGTGCCAACGGATGAAATTTTCTGTTCCAGCGTTGCCGAAAACGGCATACCTTTGGGTGAAAACTTCAACGACTATATGAAGTCGCGGATCGAAGCGCCCGCGTTAGTGATTCTGCTGATGACACCGTCCTACCTTGAGAGTAAATTTTGCTTAATGGAACTCGGTGCCACATGGTCCCGCTCGCTAGACCGGCTACCAATCGTTGTGAAACCGGTAGCTTTTGATGAAGTGACCCGAACTCTTGGGTTGGTTCAGGCGTGGGACATATCCGACCAAAACGGGCTGGTGAAACTTCGCGATAAAATTCGCCATTCCGCGATTTCGCTAGAGAACCGTAGCGACTCTACATGGGATCACAAGAGAGAGGCGTGGCGAAGAAACCTCCCCCGAATCTTGAGAAACAGCCCTAAGTCTCGCTTAGTCAGCGTTGCCGCTCTGGAAGAAGCAAATGCGACAGTTGAACAGGCGAATGCCGAGCTGCAGGATGCACGCGCCGGAAGTGCACGCATGGAAGCTGAAGTCGTGAGCCTGAAACATGAGCTGGTCCAGACACGACAGAGATTAGACGCGCTATTAACCGATGTAGAAGGAGTGGTGAAGGACGGAAGGCGACCAACCTTTGTCATACTAGAGCCGGACAGCAAGATTGCCACGGATATCCATCTTCTTTTGATGACCAACGACTATGTTTGTGTCGGACTGGCAGGAGATGGGGCGGAAGCGCTGGTGGTAGGTGAAAGAACCAGACCTGACTTCTTGATAACAGAAGTTGCGTTGCAGTCAGGCCCGACACAAGGACTCCATATTGCCCGCCACTTTCAACAGCAGTGGGGGACAGTTCCCATATTTCATACGCGATATCCGGAACGACTCCTCACGAATGAAAGACCGTTTCCGGCATATCTCGTCACAAAACCCTATAATGCAACAAAGCTCATATTAGAGCTTAAGAAAGCTTTGTCGGAAAAAGAAAAAAGCACAGCAGAACACGATAGCCGCTAATCCTTGCGATTTAGCACATGCGGCAAAAGAATGCCTTTAACGGCTCGTGGCTTTTTGAAGCTGATCTATCGATTTACCGAAAACGTCATTGGCGCGGGTTTCCATGTCATCGAGACTACCGCCACTCATCAAATCAAGTTCGTTGATCGCTGACCATTCGGCAGCAAATTCCGTTTCAGTATGCAGCATCCGTTCAGACAGGGCCTTGTTAGCCGTCGCCAGCTTTGCCGCATCAGCCAAGATCGTCTCAATTGTTCGTGTCTGCTCATCGACAGCGAGACGATAGGTCACCGTCTGTTGCTCAAGCAAGGCGATGTCCGCCGATGCGATCCGGTGATAGGCAAAGAAGCCACCGGAGACGGTCAAAAGCAGGACGATTAAGACGATGATGATGTAGAGATTGAACTGTTGAAGCATCCGCTATTTATGGTGGAATGGTGGATTTCGTGAGACAAGTTAAGCGGCTTCATTATTCATCTTTCATCACATCGCGAAGACGCCATGAAAGGTCTTCCAAGCGCTTCTCAAGCTCTGCTATCTTGATTTCCCCATGCCGCCCATTGGCGACTGTGAAAAAACCCACTAGGGCGGCAGCGGCAACTGGTCCGCTTTGACTTCCAAGAAACCAGATAAACGCACCGAAACAAAACGCGAGAAGCCATGTCTGTAGGCTGATCATAAATGGTGTCCAAGTTAGAGAGACGGATAAACAAAAAAGGTAGGAAGTTCTCGCTGTGGGCTGCTAATAGCGAGACAGAGTGAGTCCGCCACCGAAGCAGCGGACTCCTGTCGTCAAGCCCCGGAGACCGGTGCGACTTCCTTGAAGCGTTTGCCGGTATTAATTTCGCTGACCCGCCCGGGATTGATCCCAAACTTAGCCGCGATGTCGTGCTGCATCATATGCGTCTGAAGCAGCCACTTGATACGAGCAGCCATTTCAGGTGTTACCGGAGGAGATTTTCGTTTCATGGAAATTACCTTTCTGCGACATGTTGCGCCTTGTCGCTGAAGGGCGAAGACTGTAACCTCTCTCTTGTCTAGGGAGGGACTGCTACAGTCTCGCACTCAACAACTCGACGGACATTGTCCGCTTAGTTGACAATACAGCCGGTGCTTTTCTGAATTGAGAAGCACCGGTTGTGCTTCGATTCGAGAAGCACAAACGCAATGTAGCTTGGTTACAATTGGCGTTGAAGGTGAATCACCGATATTTTGCTGTCGCGGTTGGTTTACACAGTTGCCCTGTGGACAACGGGGACAGATATGCACACTCGCATCCTGCTTAGTCCTACAAGGTTCTTGCCGTGATGACGTTTCACGCGCCCGCCTCTCGACCTCGCCAGAACTCCCGCTGAAATCGTTTCGCTGCCGTAATGGTTCAACGTTGAACAATATCGGAACGTGATGGCGTTGCCTTTGCAGGCTGGTAGCTCTTTCCGCTCTTCCCGATCAACACAGCGAAGAGCGTGCAGATCAACAATGAACGATAACCTTCCATTATCGTTCGTAACTACAGGGTGTATAACGCTACCCTGAATTGCGTTTGGACGGCTCCCCTCGCCCGTAAGACTGGCTATCAGCAGACACAACGCGGCGACAAGTGGACGGCGACAGGCGTGGAGAGAGTTACGGCGCGGGTATGATCCAAGCCAATTGCCCGCAAACCCCTATGCCATAAGGCTTCCTGTCCATTTGCTTGAGATAAACGCACACATCGATGTAGCGGCATTGGTCATTGTACCATCCTGCACGAAAACGCATTATCTCGGTGCGTAACCTACTGAAATCACACATCTTTTTTAGCCGAAAATCAAGGAAATTCCACCCTACCACCCCCTGTGGGATTTCCGCAAATACTAATATGGCGGTCCAGCCGTTTTTTTTTGAAATAGAACTCCGGACCGCCCTACCATTCCCTGCGCTCGAAAGCCCCTGCCCTAAAAATTTTGATGAACGTTGCCAGACTTCCGGATGTGTCGAGATGAACGGCAGCTGATCGGTGGTGAAACACTACCAATGGTCACCTACTTCCTTCGGAAGATGTTCGCTCGCCTATCGGCTCACTCCATGGTAACTGGATTTCGAGATTGTACTCATCTGGAATACAAGCCGGTGGCGGAATAACCGAATATCCGCATTCCAACCGATTGGAAGTCGAAAAATTTGTCACTTTGTGTAGAGAATGAGTCTAAGAAACCTATAGGCTTACTATCTACAAAAACCGGTAAGTTTTTTCGACTATCCATAGGCTGGAATGCGATTTTTAGGTAATCGAATGAATTAATGAGATTGCCTAATTATATCAGTATAAAATATTTTCACGAAACCGGTCGAAATGACCAATTTGCAAATCCCAAAACGCTAAATAAAACATTGGAACGAAGCCGGTTGGACGCTTGGCTTATTTTTCCATAGGTCAAGACAATCGGTTAGTTCCGCAATCCTTAATGCCATTGAAAGAATTTGGTCAGAGGTCTCGCGAATGTCCAACCGGCGCGAGACCTTTTTCTATTTCAACTCTAAGGCAGAAAGGATTCATGTCACAACAATTACCGACAGTTCAATATGTTGATGCTCTCGTTGGTGCTCGAAAGACCACTCACACAATCGATTTTATCGCATCATCCCCCGCATCAGATAGATTTCTGATTGCCACTCCCAATACGAAACTTTCCAAAGAGACGACCAGTTCTCTCGTTGCCAAAGGCGTATCGGTCCTTCAGATCGACAGTGAAAACGGCATCAATTGCAAGCAAGCGCTGATTGCCGCTATCGGTGAAAACAAACACAAAGTCATCGTTGCTAACCTTGATGTCATCCTGAAGCTGAATCGCATCTACACAGCGAATTATCACCTTATCATCGACGAAATTCCCAACATCTATGAGTCGTTTTTCATAGATGGAATGGTGATTTCCAAGAATGATATTCGCAGGTATTTCAGCACGACGCCAACCAAGGAGACCGCCGATTTCTTGGATGTCAACATCACTCCCGAAGGCATCGATTTCTTAAACAAATGGCGAAAGGAACAGGTCTTCAGGCTGGACACGATAACTGACAAAAAAGGCAGAGAGAAACCCTCCCTGCCGAAAACGTTGGAAACTATGTGGTGCGAATATTTCCGCATGGTCATCGACACTGAATCGCACAACAGGTTCACTGATAGCGACGGCATCCGTCTTACATTCTACACTTTGTTGCAGCCATCGGTGTTTACCGGATTCAAATCCGTCACGATTATCGGTGCAAATTTCAAGGATAGCCTGCTTTACCTCGTTCATGAGAAGAACATTCGATTTGTCCCACACGGCTTCATCAAAGGCTTTTATGACGACCATTCACACAAATCTGATAATACCAAAATCTACTACTTTTCACATCGGGATTGCTCGAAAAGTTTGCTCGGTGGCAAAGAAGTAGGATTCCAGACCTTCTTTGACAAAGCCGCTACAATGATTGGCAGGATGTTCCCCGATAAGCGGCACATCTACACCATGAACCATCCTGATCTTGTGAGGGTGAACGGGAAGTGGACTCGACCAGCACCTTACCATTGGGCACTTGAGACCGGCAAAATGGTTTCGCCTGATCCGCGTGGCTGGAATGGTCTGGCTGACTATGACATGGCAATTCACATGGCAGCGCTGAACTACACGCCCATGGATTTTCATTTCTTCGATGACTTCCTGACCATCTCGCGTGACGAAGTTGTTCGTGCCAGCCAATTCGAGCGGATTTACCAGTTTTTGGGCAGAACCAGCTTGCGCGACTATGACCGCGTTTATCGGGAAGGCGAAGAACTGACCCTGATCGTGTTCGACCGTCAAACCGCCAAGCGGATGCAAGCGATGATTGGTTGCGGCGAACCGACCTTTATTGATCTTGGCATTGAGAAGCTTCAGGAAGACCAGCAGCTTCCATATGACGCGACGGCGGCTGCTACCGGTGCACAAGCCCGTTGGCGGGCAAATGAAGCCCAAAAGGCACGTATTGCCGATGATCAAGCCACACCACAGTATGAAGGCTTTGGCGCTCGTATCTGGTCAACTGGTGCTGACAAGGAACCGACTTATCAGACTTATGCTTTTGAAGACGTTGTCGAACTGATGGAACGCGCTGCCGAAATGCCGCTCAAGTTCAAGTCTGGTTGCTCGCAATTCCGAGAAGGTATGTTCAATTACCTCGACAAATCCGAAATCGCTGGAAATCTGACCTCATCGAAGATGCTGGCTTTCGACATTGATGACTCGATTCACAAGCCAGAAGCTATATCCGGCTATCTGGCGTCCTTGGGCATTACGAGTCTCATATACAACAGCTTCAGCCACAAGGGTTATCCATATCGTTTCCACGTCCTCATTCCATTGTCGCGGGCGGTGAATGAAGGCAATTATCGCCACATCTTCAAGGTGGTTCGTGCGCTGCTTGAAGCTCGGTTCGGAGAGAAAGAATTGCCGATTGAAGCCAAATACAGTTCAATCAACAAGTGGATTGCGATGCCATGCGAGTCCAAATTTGGGCAAGGATTTTTGATTGCCAAGCCTTGTTGGAAAAGCATCCTGACCAAAGAATATTCGTTCTTGGATGTTCAGGATTACCTCATTAGACAGGTGCCCAAAACGCCCGAACCGGAAAAGGCATCCGCCAAGGTTGAGAAGGTTGCACTTGGACCGGCTGACATCGATGCGATTGTTCGTGATATTGCCGCTGCTGCTGTTCCCGGCAACCGTGATGACGCCTTCAAGCAAGCTGGTATTGCGCTTGTTTATACCCATAAGGTTCCGGACCATGAGGCGATCCGCGCCCTTTCTGTTGCCGCAAAATTGCTTGGCAAAGATCGTGGGGCACCGACGCGGCTGGTACACAGTCTCAATCGGTCAAGGCAAACTGTCTTAACCGACCTTCTCACCGCCTGAAATCACAACTCAAAACACCGGAAAGGACATGACCCAACAAACGACAGCATCCAGACAGGCTCAAAATATAATGATCCACGACATTCCACGCCCTGTATTCAACATCGACGGCACCAATTTCCCCTCACCGCCCATAGAGGCGGGCATATACGCCCTTTTGTGTCGGAAAAATGGATCGATGTATGTCGGTTCTTCAACCGATCTAAAGACGCGCCTGCAAACCCATTTCGGGAAACTTCGCAACGGCGTCCATGAAAACTACAAGCTACATCAGCTTCATATGCAGTATCCGGACGAATGGGCTTGGATACTCCTTGAACCAATCGCGGATTTGAGCGCAACCGATATTCTTCGCTTGGAAAATGGGTACATCAAATCAGGGCTATTTGATTTGAATATCGATGAAAACCCTTGGGTACCCATGCGAAAAGCGAAATCCGCTACCGAAAAACGGGCAACACGTGTCAAGCCGCCTAAACCAGCGAGACAGGTCATTGCAGGCGTTTTCGCACTTACCTGCAATGCCACTGGCGAAAAGCTTGTTGTCCATTCTAAGGACATCGCCACGCGCCGCCGATCACACTTCTTAGATTTGGAGCGCCAAAGGCACATTAGTCCGCGTATGCAAGCTCTTTATAATGAGTATGGCGAAGACGGATTTTCACTTCAGGTGTTGGAGCTACTGGACGACCCGCAAGCGCGAATTGATGCAGCACAGCGCTACTACGACAGCGGTGAATACTCTCTCACGATCCGACAAGCCACCCTCACCGCCTAACCCCGAAATTTAGTCCAGGCCCTCACCGCTCGGAAAGCGACTAAATAACATGACAGAATGAAACAAGGAGAACACAACGAAATGATCATACTGACCACGTCCAAAATTCCCCAATCCGACACATCCAAAGAGAACCTATCGAAAGAGCCGACCAACCTGAAGACGTTAGTTGACCAACTGCACGGCAATACCGACACAAGCGACACGCACACGGTCAACTTCAAGACCGGCGAAGGAATTTCCGAAGTCAAGTTTCACCTTGCCAAGACGAAAGCGGTTGCAATCCTGAAGCATCTCCTACGGGCGATTCCTGATGAAGATAACCGCCGCTGGCTGGCTGAACAGCTGGTTGACAACCTACCCAAGAACTACATTGAAAACGGCGTCAATCGTGGTTTTCAGCACTACATTTAAGGCAAAGCCGTGAAAGCCATCACTGTCGGCATCGTCGAAGCACTAACCCTCACCATTATCCCAACGAAAAAAGGCGGCACATCAGTAGCCGCCTTTCGTACATCCATCATATCGGTGGTTCAGTGCGCGGTTTTCAAAAGCGCGTCTACTAGGTCAGCTTGGCTTCTCTTGCCCTTTTGATAAGTCTCAATCAGAATTTTGGCTTCTTTGGTTGCCTGACTCCGGGGAACGCGATGGAGACTGCACCAGACGTTCAAAGTCTCTGTGAGCATTGACAAATCGCCGGGCGGAATTGCCTGAACATTGCTGTTCGTATCGAATAACGACATATGCCTGCCTCCATTCGTCGGTTTTGGAACAACATCAGCCTACGACTTTCGCCTGACGAATCAAGCCAAATTTTTGCGACAGATCGGCACAACGGGAAAAGGGCGGCACATCAGTAGCCACCCTTTTCAACCTTGCCATTAGTTCGGCTTTATCGCGTTTTGCTTCCGAAATGCAGGTAAAGCAGAATTACCAATGGAATCAATCCGGTCATAAACAGAGGTATCATCCCAACCGACACAACGAACATTAGTATTCGCTGATTGGTGTTGGTGTTGTTGTACCATTCCTGCATATCGTGGGCTTTCCGGTAAAATTCCGCTAGATCAGCTGCGCGGGCGCAAAGGGATGCTCAACACGTCGGTATCGACAGCGGCGGCTTTGGGTTCCCGCTTCTTGCGCGGCTTCTTGACAGCCGGTTCCTCGCCAAGCGGACCATTGTAGGCATTTTCGACCGCTGCCTGAAACTCGTTATCCGACCGAAGCGCTTCAGAAGCCTTATCCAGAACCGCAATCACTTCGTCTTTCGTCGGAATCTGGTAGGTGGTTTCCAGCTTGCCAAGCTTCAGCGAATAGCCGTTCCCGCTTTCTTTTACCCATGAGCGCCTTGTGAACTCGCCCTTTTCAAAGGAGGACTTAGCCGCGCTCAATCCTTTTGCAAAGGTCGAATGAGCCTTGTTTTCTTTCACTTCGTACTTTTTTGCCAAATCGAAAAACGAGACCATATCAAATTCCTTCCAAACGGTTTCTGTTCCTAAATAACCTCAAAAGGATTCCGTTCGAAAAGGCAAGACAAAACATTCATGAAGATTCAATTTTCCTTTCCGCGTGGTTACGAAGCGGACATGACAAAGGCACGCGAAGACAACGATTTTCATGCTTGGGTTGACGGCAAGTTCGGCGCTCGCATTCGTGATCTAATCTCGAATGATTTCACCATGGAAATCAGCGAAACGAATTTCATCGCAGATTTCGTTTATGAAGATGATGCGATTGCGTTCCTGAACCTCTTCGGAGGGCGGATCATTGGGTAACGCGACGGTACGCACACCAGATGAGAAAGAACGGCTAAAGAAAGTCGGTTTCCAGAAAGGACGCAAGAAGACAGGCGGCACGGTCGCAATTCCACCGGATGTCAAAGAAGCATTGAAGGCGCGAACCATCGATGCGGTTGAAACGCTCTATGACGTAATGCTGAATTCCAGCAACGACAATGCCCGGGTGAAGGCAGCTGCATACTTCCTTGACCCGTTTGTATCGAAGGCCCCGACGACTGTTGATGTGAACCACAAACATTCAATCGCTGACATGCTGGCTGAAATCAACCAGATGCGTTTGAAGGACGACAGCCGAAAGACAATCGACATCACCCCTATCGCTTCGCATGAAGAGGCGGATGCACTCCCACAGCTTCGCGTTGTTAGCCAAAAGGCGGCTAAGAATGTTTGATTGGGTAATCGCGGGATGTGTCGCGCTCTATGTCTGGCTTGGCGTGAACGGCTTTCCGCCGTCTTATATCCTTGCCGGGTTTCTCGGTTCAATCGTTAGGGCAATCGTCGCCAAAACAGGCACGATTTGGGAAAACCTCGCAGGCGGTTTCGTTGGGGCTGTCTTTGCTGCTTACCTCACGCCCGTTGCGGTTCTCATGTTGAGCATGCCAAGCGTTCCGCCTTATGCGGTTGCATTCTTCCTCGGCATGGTTGGCGTAGCGATTACGGAAACGATTATCGCCATCGGGAAAGACTACAAAAAGAACCCGGGCAAACTGAAAGAAGATTTCCGCGACCTTGCCCTTCGCTTGATCGGTCCAAAGGACAAGTGACCGAAAGCCGCTTCCATTAGGTCATTCTGCTAAATATCGGATGACAAAGAACACCGATTTTGAAGCACTTAAAGACCTTCTTGACCTCTATCGCAGCGATATCACCATATTCGCGAAACAGGTCTTTGACTCAACGCTCACCCCCAAACAGATCGAATTTTGCGAAGCGTTCCGGACGAAACGGACCATCGCCTTTCGCGGTGGCGTAGGTTTCGGCAAGACGCATGCGGAAGCTATCGTGACATGGTGGTCATTGATCACCCATGATCAGGTTCAGATTTCCATCTTCGGTCCGTCCGAACCACAGCTGAAAGGCGGCATCTACAAGGAACTACAGCTTCTCCATGCCCGAATGCATCCGATGTTCAAGGACGTGTTTGACGTAGCGGCAACCCGCATCAGCCGAAAAGTGAACCCCTCATCCTGCTTTGCTGAATATCGCCTTGCATCTGGCGACAGGCCCGACAACGCACGCGGTATCCATGCGACAAACAACTTCGTCCTCGTTGACGAAGCCAGCGGTATTGACGACGAGGTTTTTACCGGCGCTCTGTTGAACGTCCTGACTGACCCTAATGCCAAGCTGGTCCTTGTCAGCAACCCGTCAAGAGCTTCCGGCTTCTTTTGGAGATGTTTCAACGATCCGGACATTTCCGACCAGTGGACCCATCTTCATGGGCAGATGAAGGATAGTCCGCACTTTGATCCGGTAACCTTCGAACAGCTTGCCAAGAATTATGGCGGTGTCACGTCTCGACAGTACCGCGTCATGGTTCTCGGTGAATTCCCATTATCCGACGTAGACGGTCTGATTTCTCGCGAACACATTGAAACGGCTGTTGCTAACGAATGTGAACCAGCTGCGAATGTGCCGGTGATTTGGGGGCTGGACCCGGCTGGTGCTGGCAAGGACGCTTCGGTTCTCTGTATCCGGCATGACAACAAGCTTCTCGCCTTCCATGAGTGGAACGGGCTTGAACCGACCCAACTTTCCTACAAGGTTCGCGATCTTTTCGAGAAGACGCCAAAGCCCATGCGCCCGGCGATCATCTCGGTTGATGCTACAGGTCTTGGTAATGGCGTTGCGTCCAACCTGAAGGATTTCGGTCTACCGGTTCATTCCGCCATCTTTGCCGGAACCCCGACGCGCAACCCTGAAAAATACAGCCGTGTTCGTGACCAGCTGTGGTGGGAAATGCGCGAATGGATTCATTCCGAGAATGTGCAAATCCCCAATCATCAGAAGCTTATCGAAGAGCTTGCCACACCGACCTATGACGACAGTTCCGGCAAGATCAAGTTGGAAGACAAAAAGAGCATCAAGAAGCGTCTGACTGGTGGACGATCCCCGGACTATGCCGACGCCCTAGCCATCACGTTTGCCGTCTCTAAGACGCGCTATGCGTCAAAATACTCGTGGTCACAGCCCCTCGCCTACAGCAACCTACAAAGCTTCGAATGACCCTAAATACCAGAAATATTGGTAAGGGTTTATGGCTGAAGAAGACATCATTCTAAAAGGCATTTCCGGTCCGTTGAAGGATGCGGTGAAGTGGTCAAATTCAAACATTGCGGCAAAGCAGGAACAGGCGCTTAAATATTATAAGCGGTCCTATCTTCCCGGTGACGACAAGCTTAAAGGGCGCTCGAAATGGGTCAGTCCTGAAGTCGCTCAACACGTCGATTGGATGACGGCAAGTCTTGTCCGCATTTTCACCTCTCCGGAAAACGTCTGCGAATTTGTGCCGTTCGGTCCGGAAGATGAAGCTGTTGCAAGCCAACAGACCAAAGTCGTCAACTGGATTATCAAAACCAAGAATTCGCATCTGTCGTTCCTAAAGCCATGGCTTCAGAACGGCTTGATTGCTGGTCTCGGTATCATCACCGTGGAATTCGAGACCCAAAGTCAGGAATCGCTTGCTCGTGTCCTGAAGGGCATTCCCAACGAACAGCTGGCACAATTCGTTCAACAGGAAGAAAACGGTCAGATTGTTATCGAGTCCGTTTCCAAGCCGAAGACCGATGAACAAGGCATCGAAACCCGCGACCTGAAAATCAGGACCATCAAGCGCGTCCCGACCTTCTCCATTCTTAGCGTCACGCCAGAAGATTTCATCGTGTCCAAGGACGCCAAGTTTTCAAACGAGACTGGTGGCATTCAGGCAAAGCTTCAGGGTCACCGTAAGGTCATGGGCAAACAAGACCTGATCGACATTGGCTTTGATGCCGAAAAGGTTCGATCGATCCCGCTCGCCAGTGACAAGAATGACGGCATTGCCCTTGAACGCTCCAAAGACCTCGACGGCAGTCAGGGCATTTCCGGCGACGATGTCGAAGTCTACCAGATTTACACAAAGCTGAAGCTGGACAACAAGAACCGCCACTACCGCCTTACGCTGGCTGGCGACTTGGACCGCCCTGTTTTGCTCGATTATGAGGAAACCACGAAATACTATCCGTATTCGGCTTTCACCCCCTATGATATTCCTGACACCCTGTTCGGTCTCGGCATCCCCGACAAGATCGGCGATGACCATCTGATTATCACAAAGATGAACCGCGCTGTCCTCGACAGCCTGCATATGTCCGTTCACCCCTACAAGGTAGTGAACCCGGACGTGACCAATCTGGACGACTTGCTAAACGTCCATCCGGGTTCGGTTATCCGTTCCACCGATCCGAATGGCGGCATTTCATACAATACCCCGCCTTTTGCCGGTGGTCAGGCTATCCCGGTAATCCAGAATCTTACACAGTCGCTCGACTTCTCGACTGGTGTCGGTCCTAGCATGGTCAGCGTCAATGCTGCCGACATGCAGAATGTGACCGCCACGGCGGCTAACCAGCGTTCTAATTCCGGTCAGCTGATCGTTGAGTCCATTTCCCGCTACTTCGCTGACACCGGCTATCGCTATCTGGTGAAGATGATCGTTGATGCCCTCATTCAGAAGCCAGATGAAGCGCAGGAATTCGTTTCTCGCCTGACCAACCAATTTGTACCGATTGACGAATTCACCCCCGAATTTGATGTGACGACTTCTGTCGCCTTTGGCGTCATGAGCCGCGACCAGTCTACTCAAACGCTTATGAACCTCTTGGGTCAGCAAATGCAGGCGATGCAGGCAGGTTTGCCGGTTGCCAATGCGCAGAACATCTATTCCACGCTTTCGAAGCTTGCTGAAACAGCCGGTTTCAAGAACGGTTCGATGTTCTTCACCGATCCGTCAACGCTGCCCCCTGCCCCGCCGCCCCCGCCGCCCGTCGATCCCAACGCCGGTCTAATCGAAATCGAAAAGATCAAAGCACAGCTGAAGGCACAGTCAGACGAGCTACAGCGCCAATTCGAGCTTCAGAAATTCATCGCTGAAACAGACCTGAAGCGCGATCAGATGGCGCAGGATTTCGCGCTCAAAGAAGCCGAAATCACAGCAAAATATAGCGCACAGATCGATATCGCTCGGTTGAAGATTGAACAGAATATGCCGCGTGATCCTACCGGCAATGTCATCATGCAACAGCAGCAGCCGAATCCAATGATGCAAGCTGAACATGTAATGCAGCCACAGCCGGAACAAATGCAGCAGCCTAATCCGATGGAGTACCCACAATGAAACCTATCGATAAGGCAAACGCTGCCATTCGCCTGAAGGAAAACGAAGACTTCAAGCTGATTATGAAATGCGTTGAAGCCGACATTTTTGATGCGTTCAAGAATGTGAAGCTTGGCGATTCAGAAGCACTGAAAACCGTTCACGACCTGTCGCACGGTTTCAAACTTCTAGGGTTGCGAGTGGATAAATACATTGAACTTGCGGTTTTCGAAGCCTCAAAGGATGAAGATCGCTAAATAAAACCAAATTCATAATAACGGAATTTATAAATAGAAATGGAAGACGAAGCAACAATCCCCGAAACGGGAACTGCACTAGACGTTAATGAAGCCGCTAATCTGATTAGCCAAATGAACGACCAGACTGATGACTCGGTAGAGCAAACTGAAGCGGTTGTTGAAGAACAGTCTACGGAAGTAGACGAGACACCAGAAGAGCAATTTGTTGACATCGACGGGAACCAGATTTCCCTAACCGAAATCCGCAATAGCTATCTGAGACAGCAGGACTATACGCGAAAGACGCAAGAGATTGCGGAACAGCGTAAGCACTATCAGGAAAACCAACGCGATATCAATGAACTTCGCAATCAGGCACTCGAAAACCTCGAAACCCTGAAACAGCAAGTTTCCATTGAATTCCGAATGGCTGAAGTTCCAGATTTTGACTACCTTGCTGAAAACGATCCCGGTGAGTACGTCCGTCAAAAGGCACTATGGGAGAAGCGCGAAAATGCCGTTCGGCAGCTTTATGAAACGGAAATGCATCTTAAACAGAAAGCAGCCGAATACGAAGCTGAACAGCACAAAGCCGCACTTCAGGAATCCAATGCGCGTTTTTACGAGAAGTACCCTGAACTGAAGGATGCTGCCAAATCCAATGAGGTTTTCGGCGACATCACACAGTATCTTTTGGACACTGGTTTCTCTGAACAAGAAATTCGTTCGGTTAGTGATCATCGAATTATCGACATCCTCTACCAGAATGTGAAAGCGCAAAAGGCGCAGAAAAGCATTCCGGCAGTTGTCGAGAAGATCAATAAGAAGCCTGTCCTGTCGGCAAAACAGCCGTCACAGAAGACAGACTTTAACCGGCAGAATTTCGAAAAATTCAACAACTCACGTTCCGTTGCAGATGCGGCGGCGCTAATTAAGAATCTACTTTAAGGAGAAGGCAAAAATGCCCACACTTATCACTTCGGCAGTCTCAAACGTCAAAGAAGACCTGTCCAACATCATTTCGATGATTTCCCCGGAAGAAACTCCGTTCGTCACCGCCATTGGCAAGACCAAGGCAACCGCAACCAAGCATGAATGGCTTCAGGACACCCTTGCCGCTGCCAATAAGGATTCAGCAGCTGTCGAAGGCGCTGATGCAACCGACAGCACGCTTGCAGGTCCGGTTCGTATTTCCAATCAGGCGCAGATTTTCACTAAGGACATCCGCGTATCGGGCACCCTTCAGGCTGTTTCGACCGCTGGCACGAGTGACGAGCTTGCTCGCCAGATCGCCAAGGCTGGTAAGGAAATCAAGCGCGACATTGAAGCCGCTCTTGTATCCGCCAATCCTTCGGTCGCTGTTGGCGCTCGCAAGCTCGGTGGCGCAGAAGCCTTCATCGTCACCAATGCGCAGCACGGCGCGAACGGCGCAACCGCTGGCTATTCGGCTGGTGCTGTTGGTGCTGTCACCCCGGGCACGGCTCGCGCTCTTACCGAACCGATGTTCATCAGCATGCTTCAGGGCATTTGGAATGCCGGTGGCGATCCGAAGAAGGTCATTGCACCGGGCACGCTGAAGACGAAGATTTCGACCTTCGTTGGTGGTGGTCAGAAGCAACAGAACGCCAAGGACAAGACTGTCCATCAGGCGGTTGACCTCTACGAGTCGGACTTCGGTACGGTCGATATCCTTCCGCATCGCTTCATGTCGGCAACGACCGTCATCGCTTTTGATCCGTCACTTTGGAATCAGGCTGTTGTTCGTTCGCTCGAAAAGAAGGAACTGGCTAAGACCGGCGATAGCGACAAGTTCATGCTTATTACGGAACTCACTCTTGAGTGCCTGAACGAAGCTGGCAACGGTAAGATTGCTGACCTGAACGGCTAATCTTAGTACACAAATTCAGGGTTAAACTTAGGGCGCTCGAAAGGGCGCTCTTTTTTTGTCTGCGATCCTAAATAGTCGAACAGACAAAATGGATGAAAGGAATGGACAATCTAAACGCTGGCGATTTGGTGCCGGATGGACAGACAGTTTCATGGACGGAAGAGTCCGGAATTACGTTTTACATGCACCGCGAAGGCGACAAGCTGCATATGCGCTGGTCATCGCCAGACCTTCAAACTCTCTTCGATACGAACGCCGCTGAAGCCGCTGATTTCAACGCAAACGGTTCGCACGGCAACCTAGTGAAGCAAGCCAGTATCCCAAGCCAATTGTATTGGGCATGGCAGCGTGAAGGCATCACCGAAGACCGGGAAGCAATGCGCCGCCGTCTGAATGACAGCGATTACCGCAAGTTTCGAACCTCGACATGGAGGCTCTGAATCATGACGTATGACGAACTAATCGAGACCATCAACAGCTACACAATCAGGGATGATTATCCGGTTGCTGAATTCATCCGCCGCGCTGAAAGCTATCTGCGAACCGTGGCAAAGCACTACCTTGCCGAAAAGGTTGTGACGCTGCCTGTCACCGGTAACACCGTGGCTCTGCCTTCCGACTTTCGCGAAATTCGAGCGATCACCGGCACCAAGACGTATAAGCCGGTTGCACCGATGAACGCCACCATGGCTTCTGATGAAGTCGGCTATTACCGTGACGGCGCACGCCTTGTCCTCGTGGGCATCGCTGATGCTCAAATTGGGCTGCTTTATTCGGCTGCATTTCAGGATTTGACGCCGGAAACCTCAAACTGGTTGTTCGAACGCTTCCCGAATGTCTACCTCGCTGCCGTCCTAAAGGAATTCTACCGGTGGACCAAGGACGCTGAAGGCGTCTCAATCGAGCAATCCGCCCTTCAAGAGGCTTTGAGCATCGTTGCAGAAGACGACCGTCGCGGGCGCGTGTTCGGTACGATTATCGCAGGTCCGTCTTCATGGTAGCGCTTGACGTCCCCTTCACTTCATTTCAGCCGGATTTGCCAGCCCTTGGGAATCCCGGTCTGGTAAGGGCGCACAATTGCAGCCCCGGTCTTGGCGCTGGTCCCGGCGCTGTCACGTTCTTCCCGTTGAAGCGGGCAAGCCTCTATAGCGATACCACTATGGCTTCCATGCCCCTCGGTTCCGCTGTTGGTCAGGATCGCTTTCAGAATGCCAAGGTGTATGGCGCAGATGCCGGGCATCTCTACAAGCTAAGTCCGTCTACTCGTGATTGGACCGATATCAGCCGTACCGGTGGTTATCTGACCAGTGCAACCGAAGGCTGGAAATCGGTCGAATTCGGTTCGCTGCAATGCTTCACCAATTACAGCGACAATCCGCAATTCATCGACATGAATACGGACGTGAAGTTTGCCGACCTGACCACGCTGGTTAAAGGCAGGCATATCAACACGCACAAGGGTTTCGTCATCCTTGGCAATACCTATGACGCCCTTGATGGCGCTGTTCCCTATCGACTCAGATGGTCAGGTCTCGAATCCCCATCGGATTGGACGTTCTCGGCAGCAACAATGTCTGACTTCCAAGACATCCAAGGGTTCGGATCGATTCAGGGCATTGTCACCGATGACAGCTGCTATGTGTTGCTTCAGCGCGGAATCGTTCAGGCAACCTTTGTGGGCAGCCCCTATATTTTCCAGTTCGAATCCCGCGTAACCGGCAAGGGCTGCTCGGTTTCACAAAGCGTCATCACCGTCGAAGGGAAGCATTTCTTCCTCTCCGATGACGGCTTCTACATGCTTCAAGGTGGTCAGCTTCAGCCAATCGGCATGGGCAAGATCGATAAATGGTTTCTCGAAAATGCGGACCTGACCCAAGCGAACCTGATGACGGTTGCCGCCGATCCTCGCGAAACCCTCGTGTATTGGCAGTTTTGCAGCAAGAATGCCGTGGCTGGAAAGCCAGATATGATGCTGATCTACAACTATCATACAGGCGAGTGGACCACCGCCGATGCGACTAGCCACTTCATCTTCAATTCCATGTCGCTGCCTTGGACAATCGACCAGCTGGACGAATTCGGCTCACTCGACAACGTCCCGGCATCTTTCGATGATCCCGTATGGAGCGGCGGCAAAAATCTCCTTTGGGGGATGGACCAGACCGGCAAGATTTATTCGTTCAGCGGTTCCAAGCTTGAATTGAGCATCGAGACACCGGAATTCCAGCTAAGTCGGATGCTGCCGAACGACAGCCAAGCGGACATGGCAACTGTTCATGGAGCGCGTCCCCTCTTTGAAGGCGACGGTACAGCGCGAATTAGTGTCGGCACAAAGTCACTACAGAATACCGATGTCGTTTGGTCTGAACTGAAGGAAACCAATGCCGAAACAGGCTTTGCATATTTCCGTAATCAGAGCCGTTACCAGCGTATTCGTCTGACTATTTCGGGCGATTGGAACCGTGCATTCTCGCTTCAAATCGACGGGAAAACTGCCGGTAGACGCTAAATACTCGCATGGAAAGAGTTTATAACCATGCCGACTCTCGGCAAGTCGCTTCAGTTCTCAATCAGGTAGTTCGCCAGTTCGAAAACACTGGAACGGCAACGCTTACGACTGGCACGACCACGACCGTCAACAATCCCAAAGTCACGACCCAAAGCGCGGTAATTTTGCAGCCGCGCAACGCCAATGCTGCCGCATCCGTCTATTTCGTTAGCGCGATTTCGAACGGAAGCTTTGTCATTGGTCATATTGCCGGTGCGGCGGGAAGGACGTTCGACTATGCAGTTTTCGCCATATGATCCGGGTTGGTTTTTCGGAAGAGGAATATCTTAGGGTTCGCGGATGGCTGGTTTCAGCAATCGAAGTGAACCCCGATAAGATTACCGAAAGTCAGCTTCTCGACAAATTGCGGTCTGGCGATTGGCATTTGATCACAATCGAGAACGCTGCATGCGTCCTTCAGTGCTGCATTTGTGAAGGCGAAAAGATTGCTAATATTCTGCTAGTCGGCGGCGAAAAGAACCAGTCTCTTCGCTCCATTATGAAAGCGCATTCGGTTCTTTGCGACCATCTTAGAAAGATGGATTTCGCTAAATTAGTAGGACAGCCGCGAAAGGAATTTCACGCTTATCTCAAACGGAATGGCTTCGCTGAAGCCCAAAATCAAGACTTCGAAAAGGAGCTTTTCTAATGCCTTCAACACCCAAGGAATCCACAACGAAGGTCGAGCCATGGAGCGGTGCACAACCATATATACTCGAACAATACGCACTCGCGGATAAGTTGTTCAAGGATGGCTCCCCTAAGCCGTATGACGGAAAGACGATTGCCGATCAGTCGAAGGCGACGACGGACGCGCTTGCCAACACTGAAGCACTTGCCCGCAATGGCGACAAGTCGGCGCTCACCAATGCGACGAATGCCCTGAACGGTGTCCTTACACAGAACGGCAATTCGCAGGCAAACAACACCCTTTCGCAGATTCAGAACAACACCAAGCTTGGTGCCAATCCGACTGATGCGATGGCTGCACAGATCGCCAACGGCAAGGCGCCGCAAGCGCCCGGGCAGTACAATCAGAATTTCCAGAATCCGGCGCTCGCACAAGCTGCCGGCAATGCAAACTATACGAACGGCGCAGGACAGACAGCACAAGGGCTTCAGAACTACCAGAACTCGGCAATCGGCAATATCCAGTCGATGCTTGGTTACACGAACCCGGCAGCGCAACAGGCGCAGAACCTCGGCAATTTCCAGAATAGCGCCGTTGGTCAGGCATCGCAGTACAATTCCTTCGAAAACGCTGCTTCCGGCTTGCAGACCCAACAGGCGCAGCAGCTTCAGAACGGCAGCAACCCGGCGCTGGACTACCTGAAGAACACGGCATCCGGCGCGAATATTGGCAAAAACGCTTACCTCGACTCGATGGTCTCCAATCAGCAGGACCAGATTGCCAATAAGCTGAAGAACGTGACCGCCCCGGGCATCGACAGCCAAGCCGCTGCTATGGGCAGAATGGGTTCGTCAGCATATGCCACACAGCGGAACAACGCGGAGTCGACCGCCGCCGAACAGATGAGCCGCGTTGCAACGGACATGTACGGCGCTCAATATAATCAGGACGTTCAGAACCAAATGAACGCCGCTGGTCAGTATGGGAACTTTGCCAATCAGGACGTTTCCAACCGGCTCAACGCCAATCAGGCTTTGTCACAGACCAGTCAGGCGCAGGAACAGGCCCGTCAATCCGGTACTGGTCTTTATGGCGATCTTCAGAATTCACAGAACCAGCAACGCCTTGCCGGAACGCAACTTTACGGCTCGATGGCGCAGGACCAGCAGAATAGCCGCTTGAATGCAGCTGGTCAGCTTGGTCAGCTGAACGACAGCCAGAACCAGCAGCGTCTTGCCGGTAACCAGAACTATGCCAACATCCTCGACAGCCAGAACAGCCAGCGCCTTAACGGCATGCAGCTGTACGGCGATCTTGCGAACTCACAGCAGACGCAAAATCTGAACGCCTCAAATTCTGCCAACCAGCAGTTCAACGCAAACCGTGATTACCAAATGCAGGGTTTGAACCTGCAAAACAGCAATTACCAGAACAACATTTCGAACCTTTTGGGTCTCAATGACCAACGCATGAACGCGGCTAATTCACAGCTGAACAATCAAAATACGGTCAACGGACAGAAGCTCAATGCTGCTGGCATGGCTGGTGACATCTACAAGAATTCAAATCTGCCGAACGAACTTCTTGCCGGTGTCGGTAATCAGAAAGACCAGCGTTCCGACCTCGAATTGCAGTCGCAAATTAATGCGTGGGATCGCAAGGAACAGCAGCCGATTCAAAATATCCAAAATATGCTGAACATGCTCAATGGCGGTGGATACTCGAATACTACGACTCCGGTTTACTCAAATACTGCCGGTCAGGTTCTTGGTGGCTTGTCATCGCTTGCGGGATTGTTCGCGCTCTGTGATGCGACCACGAAAGTCTTGCATCGTCACATTGGTTACATGCCTTTGACGAATGGCGAAACCCTTTCGATCTACGAATTTTCATATTGTGATGATCCTGACCAGACGATTTGGTTCGGTCCCATTGCGCAGGAAGTCGAAGAAAAGACCGCCGCTGTTGTCGAGTTTAACGGCAAGAAACATATCCGAATTGACATGATGGAGGCTGCATAATCATGGGCGTCTTTGATTTCCTAAACCCAAAAAAGAAGAAGCTCGTGGACGGCAATGACCTTGAAGCGGTGGTTAATCCTACCGCTTCCAAGAAAGCCAATTTCCTTGATCAGTTCCTTCCTGAAGATGAAACCAAACGTGCCGCATTGTCACGCGCTCTTATGATGGGCGGCGCTTCGATGATGGCTGCTGGTGGTCCATCGGCTACCCCTACGAACTTCCTTGGCGTTCTTGGCAGTGGTATCGGCGCTGGTGTCGGTTCGGCTGATGAGTACACATTGAACGCGGCTAAAATGGCAGCATCGAAAGCCGCGAACAGCGCTGAACAGCAGAAATTGCAGACGATTGCCGATAGTCAGGCGCGTGGTATGGCGTTTGCTGAAAAGTACGGTGCGCCCGGTCCTAACGGCTATTCGCAGGAAGCGCTTCACGATCTTCTCCAAATCCAGATGGCGAACGGCGATGAAGCGGGCGCTC
Source organism: Rhizobium sp. Root482 (assembly GCF_001426565.1). Lineage (GTDB taxonomy): Bacteria > Pseudomonadota > Alphaproteobacteria > Rhizobiales > Rhizobiaceae > Pararhizobium. The sequence continues at coordinate 100,390 of NZ_LMFA01000021.1, forward strand.
GCGATACGGTTGGGATGATCCAGCAGCTTCAGCAGACCGGCGCGAAGAACGGCATGGTGGTTGGTGAAGATGGTTCATTCGGTCTTGCCGGTGGTTATGCCGGAAGTCTGTTCGACACCAAGAAGGCTGAATCGCTCGGCAATGCCGTTGGTCAGAATGCGCAGATGACCGCCGACCAGAAGAATTTCGAGTATGGCAACGAGAACCCGGCATTCCGCGAAAATGAACTTCGGCTGAAACAGGCTGGCGTAGCTCAACCGGACAACAAGTTCTTCGGCGAATCCGCTAAACACGCATCCGAACGCTTTGCGGGCTATCAGGCTGAAGGCTTGAAAGCCAAGGAACTGGCGAACAACGTTTCGCGTATGGCGCAGCTTAGCCAGAGCATCGGCACCGGCAAATGGGCTGAAGTCAAAAAGACGGTTGGTCCTTGGGCACAAGCTGTTGGCGTTAACGTCGAAGGTATGGACGAAATTCAGGCATTCGAGTCGATGGTTGCCAAGGTTGCCCCGACTATGCGCGTTCCCGGTTCTGGCGCGACATCAGACTTCGACGCCAACCAGTTCCTGAAATCGCTTCCGGCTATGGCGAATTCGCCTGAAGGCAACGCCCTCATTGCCCGGACCACCTCGGCAATCGAGCAAAACAAGATCAAAGCCGCCGAAATCGCCAACCGCGTCTATGACTCGGCTGACCCGCTCTATGGGAATTGGCAGGACGCGGAAAAAGAAATCAACGCCCTTCCCGATCCGTTTGCCGAATTCCGCGAAGCTCGTGGCGGCGATGCTTCATCGGACAGCACCGGCAGCGTTCAGCCTGAATCGAGCGATGCAATCGTTGTCGGCTCTGAAGCTGAATATAACAGCCTTCCGGCTGGTGCGTCTTATCGTTTCGCTGGCGATCCGCCCGGCACAAAACGGATGAAGCGCTAATGGTCAATTACATCCGTTACGCCAACCAGAACGCCACCAGAAATCAGCAGCTTTCCGAAGATTTATTGAAAAGGCTTGGCTTCCTCGAAAAGATGGGCATCACGGCTGAAGTGTTCAGCGGTGGTCAGCCCGGCAAGGGTGAAGGCGGCGGTCGCGTTGGTTCTACCAGACATGATCACGGTCACGCCGCTGATGTGCGGTTCTTTCAGGGCGATAAGCCGCTTGATTGGTCGAACCCGGAACACGTCCCGATCTTTGAAGAGATTGTCCGCAACGGCAAGGCAAATGGGGTTAGCGGCTTCGGCGCTGGACCCGGCTACATGTCCAAGGGCAGTATGCATATCGGCATGGGCAATCCCGGTGTTTGGGGGGCTGGTGGCAAGGGTGACAACGCCCCGTCATGGCTTCGCGATGCGTACAACGGCGCTCCATCTGGCAAACCGGATGTCATCGCGGAAGTTCTAGCCGCTGCAAATCCCGACGCACCGCAAGCCTTGCCACAGCCCGAACTTCAGTCTCTCGCACTCGCTACCGATACGAAAGAGACAGCGCCGAAATCGAACAACGGCATATTAGTCGATGCTTTTAATAAGATCACCGGGAAGAACGTGCAGGTACCACAGCCGCCGAAAGAAATTTTCGGTGTCGAGACCGGCAAAGTCACGAACGCGCTTTCCGGCATCGGGGACTTCGCGAAAGCCCTCGGTGAAAGCGATGCGCAGCTAAATAAGCAAATACAGGCTTCAGCGCGATCAGGCGGGCGTTCAGATACGCCGGTTGAATTTACGATGATGCCGTCCGCACTACCGCGCAAGAAGAAGAAAGGATCGCTTGGCGGGTTAGGAGGTTTTTACGTCTAAAATGGAAGATTGGCAGAAACGCGCTATCGAGCGCGACACGGCTTCTCAACAGGTACCGGAGTGGATGCGCAAGGCGATGGAGCGCGACTCCGTTTCCGCCGACATCTTCGGCGATGCTGGACCGCAAGCCTCACAGATCGATAACAGTGACGACGCCCCTGCCCTTGTTAGAATGGAAGTCGGATCGCTTGAAAAGCCAGAAGATCGACTTGCCGCACTCCGGAAGCATTACCCTGATGCCAAACCATATGGCGACGGCAATTTTATTTTCAGCGACGAACAGGGAAAAACCAGACTCTACAATACCGAAAGCTGGTTTCCCGGTCTCGGTGACTTTGCCAGCATCATGCCAGAAATCGGTGAAACGGTTGGTGGCGGTGTTGGTGGTCTCCTTGGCGGTGTTGGTGGTGGTGTGGCTGGTACTGCCGTGCCTGTCGTCGGCACAGCAGCTGGTGCCGTAACAGGTGCTATCGGCGGTGCAGGTGTTGGTTCAGCCGCTGGTCGCGAAGGCACCATGTGGGCAATGAACAAAATCTTCGGCAACGAAGACACGCGAACCGGAAAAGAACAGCTTGTCGATATGGCACAGACAGCCGCGCTTGGCGCAGCTGGTGAAGGCGTCGGGCGACTTGTTCTTGCACCCGCTGCAAAAGCCCTCAACAAGAATTTCAACCCGTTTTCCGGAGCTTATAAGCAATCGCTTATCGGCACCCCTGATGCAAAAGCAGCGCAACGCCTTGAAGATTGGCGCGGTATTGGCGTCGAACCGACCGCTGGTCTGATCACCGGCAATGAAAAGACGGCTTTGCTTGAACATGCACTGAAGCCGATGCGGAACGGTGGGCAGATCGCCGCAAAACAGGATGAAGCATTTCAAGCGCAGGCAAACGAATTCAACCGCATCATCGGCAGCATGTCACCGACGACCGCGACACCGGCAGGTTCAGGCGAACTTATCCGAAATGCAACGAAGCTCGCAAAGCAGTCTGCAAAGGATGAAAGCGACCGTCTTTATTCGATCATGGAATCCAAGGTCACAAGCCCGGGTTTGACAGACAACACGCAAAGCTTTCTCGCGTCCTTGATTGATGAAAAGGCAGCGATGAACCATGAAGAACTTTTCAGCCAAGGGGCTTTGATTGACGGTGTTATTGAACGTGCATCCAAGATTATCCAGTCCGCTCAAGAGGGGAAACTTTCGGCGAAACAGCTGAAGGAAGCCCGTTCTCGCGTTGGTGCAGCCGCTAAAGATGTCGATGACCCGTTTGTCAAAAACAAGCTAAATCGCATGTATGCAGCGCTCGAAACCGACATGGAAAAGACCGCTGAAGTCAGTGGTCCGGAAGCTCTTGAGGCATTTCGGAAAGCGAATGATCATTATCGCGATAATTACGCCAGTCCGGTCACCGGCTTCGGCAAGGCACAGAAGCGACCAGATGGCTTGGACAATGGCGGCGAAGCCTACAATATCCTTTCCAAGAATGCCGATGAAGTCTTTCAGTACGCCATGGGAGACGCCAAAAAGGGCGGTAATCGTGTCGCTCAAGTTCGGCGAATTGTTGAACGTTCGGAAGGCGGTAAGCAAGCTTGGAATCAGGTTGCCGCTGGATTTACAGAACGCCTTGGTCGCGCTTCGATTAATGGTGAAGATGCTTTCGAACCAACGCTATTCCTGAATAACTGGAAAAAGAACGTCTCTCCGGAAGTGAAAAACGCAATTTTCACCGGCACCGAAGGCGCTCAATACCGGAAGGATTTGGACCGTCTTGCGGAAATCGGCGGATATTGGAAAGACTACAGCAAGAAGGCGAACCATTCGAACACCGAAAACCATCGGCAGATCAAAGACTCGCTTGACCCACTTTCCCGCAACAATCTGATTTCGATTGCATTGGGAACCGGCGCTTCATTGGCGTCTGGTGGTGCAGCCGCAACCGGCGCAATTGCTGGTGCAGTTGCCAAGCGGGCAATGGGCAGTGCCACTTCATCGTTGCGCGCCGGATCGCAAGCCAAGCTTCTGCAAAACCCACAAACCGTTGCGTGGCTCGCCAATATCGGGCGCGGTCAGATGGAGCGTGGTGGTTTGAAATCCTACGTCAAGAAGCTCGCGAAGATTGGTGCATCGACATCAGACAACGCGCTTGCCGCCGCCATCAATGAATATTTGAAGATCGCTCAATACAGCGAAGACGACCGCTAATCAACCGGGAAGAAAGGCCCGACTACCAATAAAAAGAGGGCGAAAAGCCACCGATGACAGACATTATTTCCAGCGATTGGGCTGAACTCGACGCAAACAACACGAACCCAAGCCCGAATGGCGTACAGGGCGGTTTTTCACCTTCCACAGTTGCGCCGATCATCCGGAACATTCGCGGTGCGGTCAAACGCGCATATGTACAGGCAAACGCCCTTGTCACATCAACCGGCAGTGCGAGCGCCTATGTCCTGACATATGGTCAAGCCCCGGCAGCTTATGCCAAAGGCGTTGTGATCCGGTTCTATGCCCACATCACCAATACCGGCGCGGCAACGATAAACGTGAATTCACTCGGAGCCAAAAGCGTCTTGTCTTGGCATGGCGTTGCGCTCACGGCTGGACAGATCAAAGCCGGTAGCATCATTGAGGTTGTTTACAACGGCACAAGTTTCGTTGTCATCTCGAATGAAGTGCATAACGCCAAGTTCACCGGCAACACCAGCTTCGGCGATATCGCGGCAAACAATGCGGCTTTCACTGCTGTAACCGCCAACAACGTGACCCTGACTGGTCAGTTGAACGTTCCCGCCGCTCTTGGCGTTTCTTTCGCAAACAACGACAATCTGACATTTGATGATGGCACGAACACCTTCACCTTCATCGCGGACGGCGGCGTAGACAAAGCGGTAGTTTCAGCCGGTGTACTCAAACTGACTGGTACGTCTAGCGTTCTGCAAATGGATACGCCCGCTGGCGATACCACGAGCGATCCATATTTTACATTCAACAGGAACGGTGTTCGCTCTGCCTATATTCAGCATAGGGCTGGAACCACAGAAGCGGCAGGTCTCCGACTTTATAACGACGCCACCAACGATATGTTCTTGCTGAACAACACGGACAGCGTGAACGCCCTGAAGTTTTACGATAGCTCGGCAACAACGTACAACACGGTTTGGCATAGCGGAAACGATGGCACCGGTTCCGGTCTTGATGCCGATTTGCTTGATGGTCGCGATTCAACCAGCTTTTACCGGGACAATGCGACTTTCGTCACATCCGGTAATATGACCATTCAGAACACCGGTCCGGTCATTTCATTCATCGAAACAAACGACGCATCGAACTGGCGTTTGTATCTGAATGGTGGTGTTTTCCAGCTTCAGCAAGACGATGCTGGTGATGGTACGTTTGAATCACCCCATGCATTCGCATTTGACCGTGCCGCTCTACGCGCTGAAATTTGGGGACAGAAGGTCTGGACAGCTGGCAATGATGGTGCAGGCTCGACGCTTGATGCCGATTTGCTTGATGGTCAGCAAGGCACGTATTTCCTTGATCTAGCGAATTCGACAGGCACCCTTCCGAATGCTCGCATTTCAGGAAATTATGACGGTATCGACTATTTGACGGCAAATCGCGTTCGCGCATTGTCTACTTCAGACCTTTCGGAAACTTCAACCGCTCATGCATTCCAAATCGGTGCGACGACCGGCGCAAATATTGCCATGGATACGAATGAATTTTTTGTTCGTAATAATGGCGCTCTGTCAACCGGCGCATTCTACTTCAACAGCGGCGGCGCATTTGAGTTTACGACTCCGCTCGGTTTCAAAGTCAACAGTGATTTGTTCGTTCAGGGCACTGCACCGGCAATCAAATTCATCGATCAAACGTCCGGTTCCTATTCCGCTCGCATGCGCGTTGACGGCAACAACGTCTACTTCGATTCATCAACAGATGACGTGACTTTTGGTGAAGTTTTCCGCTTCGAACTGGACACCAAACGCGGCTACATTTCCAGTTCACAAATCGCCACGGCGGCAGCTGGAACGGCATATGATGCGGCTCGCCTTGGTGGTGTTGCGGCGGCTTCTTACGCAACCACGGCTGCTATGAACACCGCGCTTGGTCTGAAGGCAAACTTGGCTTCCCCGGCACTGACTGGAACGCCTACTGCCCCGACGCAAGCCACTGGCAACAGTTCAACTCGTCTCGCAACCACTGCATTCGTGAACGCTCAAATTTCTTCTGACCTTGTTGGATATGCGCAATTTTATACGGGTTCTACGCAAGACCTTACGAATTTCCCTGTTGGGCAGCTTTTGGCGGTGATGGGTTCGACGGTGAACAGGAATCAAACAAGCCCGATCTATTTGAGTGGTTCGGACACAAGAGCTTACGTTACGGCAGATAACGGCGGTGCGGCTTTGTCCGGTACTTGGCGCTCGTGTGGCATCACAGAAAGCGCTCGTGGAACTTTTCAAAGAACGGCATAATTAAGGAAATTTCTATGACAACTCCAATTCTACATGAAGTTACAAAAGTATCTGCAACACAAGATGTTGATGTTTATATCGTAAACGTCGATCTAACCGATATGAACGGCGAACGATACGTCTGTGATTATTGCAGTCGTCCGGACGATAGTTTCGGTCTCAATCCAATTATCCGCGCATGGCTGACTGATAATCCGGATTTCCCGATTGATCCTTATGTTCCGCCTGCCGAACCGACAGCGGAAGAGCTACGCGCAATGATGCCGCCTATCAGCCCACGTCAATTGCGGTTGGCACTGGTCAGGAACGGTCATTCGCTCGCCAGCGTGGATGCTGCTATTTCGGCACTGCCGGATGGTCAGGAAAAGGAAGAATCCCAAATTGCGTGGGAGTACGGCACATCGTTCGAAAGGCTTAGCCCGACACTACAGGCTGTTGCAGGCGCACTTCAGATGGCACCGGAAAGCGTCGATGTGATGTGGTCGCAGGCATTGGCGATCTAAACGCTACACATCGGCGAACCATAAATACGTCTGGAACTCTCCTGTTTCACAACGAAAAAGCCCGCTATCTTCCGAGAAGCGGGCTTTTCTATGATACAAGACAATCGGTCTGGTCAGTTGCAGCCGAATTGGTTGCATGTCCCATTGAATGAATCTCCATCCGAATCCATGCCGGAATAAATCGTAGTTCGACCAATGCGCTGTTGGTTCATATTCCAGCTGTTGCCGTCTGAATCGGTTCCCGTGGTGTAAGTGCTGCTACCCGCCCGAATGGAGTTTTGCGACCACGTCGAACCGGTATAAGCATTCGAACCGTTCATAATCGTGGTGTTGCCAAGTCGATTGACTGTGTAGCTATTCCCATTGGTATCGATGCAACTCTGAAGACTACCGCTTCCGATGCAGGTAGCTTGAGCGCCGGTCGAAAAAGCAGCCGCCAAAAATACGCTTAAAATAATACGTTTCATGTTAAAAACGCTCCCTCTTAGGTGATCGAAGCATACCGTGAACACATAGGAAAATGCCAGACATTCCTTTCGGGACGCTGGCATTTTCTGTTTGGACTAACGGTGGCAAAACTTGATTTGATTACAAGTTATTTTTCAATGGTTTAGGTGGATTTTCCTTGACCAACATGTAAAGAGTTGGTATAATCAGGATACCGCTTTGAAATATAATAAGAACGGTTACAAGCGGACAAAGGCTTAGCCCTCAATCCAATTCCACATCAACAACGCTGAATCCATCGACATCGAAAATGGTGTTCAGTTTCGTTGCCAGATTTTCAGCCGGTTTACGCGAGACATAACAAGTTCTCTGGTAAATTACCGGCTGGTCTGCTGGACGCCGATCAGTCGTCAAATTGAACGGCTTCCCTTCATAAAGCACCACGAACAGCCCTTTGGCTACCAGCACCTTTGTTTGAGGCTTGCCGGTATCCGATCCGGTTGAAAGCAGAATGTCAGGTGCAGTTCTCATTGCGGTACCTCGATTTGTTTATCATCTCCATATTTATCGCTGTTAAATATCGGTAGTCTTTGACGCCAAGCCGTTAGTGAAGACGGCTTTTGCTGGCATCGATTATCGCACCTATTTCCGAAGCTGATTGCTTCACTTGGTCAAGAGCATTCGCCATGCTGTTCTTCAGCTTTTCGATGAGCGTTGAGCGCTCCGAAGCCGACAGTTCAGGAATTTCGTTAAGCTCCAATTGAGCGGTTGAAACATCCTTTATCCCTGTATCATCATCCGCCTTTGGCTGAAACGAAAAGCCAAGTTCACGCCACGTCTTACCAATCACTGACTCGTCGTGATTATGCTTGAGGTAACGCGACCTCATATAAGCTGAACGTGTAATAGTCGTGTCTGGTCGCTTGCAGGCATTCCAGATTGCAGGCTGTGACATCGGAACATCAGACGCGGTTGCCGCCTGATAACTTGACGGGAATACGCCAAACGGCGTGCAGAAATCACCATCGTACCGCATCTGCTTTCCGGTCAGTCTTTTGCGTGAATTTTCGCGAGCTTCATCAGTGATGACGCGAACCCCGCCACCAGCTGCACGGATGTTGTAATCAGGCCCCTTGGTGTCAATGTGAAATTGCTCCCGGTCTCGCAACTGATCAAAGTTGCAATATTCAAGCACCGAAAATGAGATGGCGCTATTCCCGCAATTCAGTTCGTTGAAGTCGCACTGCATTGCCGGAACGTGGTGACGGTTGAGGTGCAAATCGCGCTTATGATGGTACACCCGGGACTTCAAATTTTGGCTTGCTCCAATGTAGGTTTTTCCGTTTACGGTGAGCGAGTAAATGCCAGTGGTAGTGTTATTGATAGTCATCTGAAAGTTCTCCTTATTTCGATAAAATTATTTAGTCGCCAAGGGTTTTTCAGACATGCTATTTTGACCTATTTTCGCAGCTAATTTCATTTTATTTCGATAAAATCATAACTTTTTTCATCAATCAAACCGGATGCAAAATCCGAGAACTAGGAACATAACAAACCAATATGAATTCTGGAATTTATCAAATCGAAAACAAATTCACTCTCGAAAAATATGTCGGATCATCGATCAACATCAAGCGCAGGGTATGGCAGCACTTCAACGACCTGTCTCGCAATAGTCACCAGAACGGCTTACTTCAGAACGCTTATAACGCCCATGGAAAGGATGGGTTCGAATGGTCTGTGTTACAGGAAGCCAACAGGGAAACGCTGAAAGCTGTCGAACAAACCTACATCGATAGCGGTGAATTCAGCTATAATATTGCAAACAAATCGACAGGCGGATTTGCCGTTTATCTGCATCCTCGAAAAGCGGAAATCCTTCAGAAGCGAAGCAAAGGTCTGACAGGTTTGAAGCGTTCAGACGAGACTCGCCGAAAGATCAGCGAAGCGCGAGCGGGTAAGTATAGCGGCGCGAACAATCCCAACTTCGGTAAGGAACGATCAGCCGAAACTCTGAAGAAAATTTCCGAAGCGAACGGTGGTGAGCGGAACTACAAATTCACCGGCTATTACGTGACACCGTGGGGAAAGTTCGCCGCAACGACCGAAGCTGAAAAGGCTTGCGGCAACCGAATGTCACAAAGGTCAATATATGGGCATTGCCTGAAACCTGATGCGATCATCAGCGCCGTTGCCTATGGCAAAGTCAAATATCTCAATCAGCATTTTGACCGTTCAATCATCGGTCTCAAATGGCAAGACATCGGTTTTGGCTTCGAACCGGCAGGGTTGTGAATTCTCTAAATATCACGACTGAAACCGGGAACGATACAATGATTGAATTCGCCATACTGCCAACCGATGGCGAACTGACAAACTGGATTGAGACCGTGCATGTCGCGGTCTCTTTCGACCTTCACTCATGCCACTACAGCCCAAATGCCCGCGAATTCACAACCGACGAAATCGAACGGCTGTCGCGCAATGCATTCCGGATGAAGTGTCCAGCGACCGGTGAAAGCTTCACCATCGGCATCTTGGCAATGAGCGACAAGGTTCGTGACAAGCCAGAGGCCGCACAGAAGCACATTCGAAACTATCTTTCGCACCCCATACGGTTCATCATCGCCAAGGATATTGAACGCCAGTCAGCCGCCCATTGAGGCGGCTTTTTCGTCCTTGCCATAAACTGCCAATAAAAGTGCCAATTATTTGAGTTTTCACATAATGGCGGTCCAATCAGCCCTTCGGAAATGATCGCCGCTAATTGTTATTGCTATTCAGTCACTTACCTGCCGCGCATCCCTTGACTCCCCTCATTTTCCTCTCTATCTTCCTTTCATTATCAACACCAAACCGACCACACCCCGGTCTATCCGCGCGAGGTGGTCAAACGGGCGCTGGAACTGTCGGCAACGGCGCTGATTCTCGTGCACAATCACCCTTCCGGAGACCCGACGCCATCGCGGGCAGATATCGACATGACCAAGATGATCGTCGATACGGCAAAGCCGCTTGGCATCACCGTTCACGACCACATCATCATCGGCAAGGACGGCCATGCCAGCCTGAAAGGGCTGCGGCTGATCTGACGGGCGTGGTCCCGATCTCCCCCGGCACGCCGGCGGAATGCGACATTCAACGGCGGGCATGAAATCCGCGGCATTGCGTATATTTTGTTAAGCCCTGTAATTGACCATCTTGAGCAGCGCCACCAATCTGCCGCATCGATTCTCTCTTCATCATTGGAAACGTCATGAACCAGTATGATCTCGTGGTTGTGGGAAGCGGACCTGCCGGGCGCAGGGGCGCCATCCAGGCCGCCAAGCTGGGCAAGAAGGTTCTTGTCGTCGAACAGGGAAAGCGGGTCGGCGGTGTCTCCGTGCATACCGGCACCATCCCTTCGAAAACTCTGCGCGAGACCGCGTTGAACCTTACGGGCTGGCGCGAGCGCGGCTTCTATGGGCGCTCGTACCGGGTCAAGGAGGAGATCAGCGCCGCCGATCTGCGCCGCCGGCTGTTGATCACGCTCGATCACGAGGTCGATGTGCTGGAACACCAGTTTGCCCGCAACCGTGTCCAGCATCTGCGCGGCAAGGCGAGCTTCATCGATCCGCAGACCCTGCAGATCGTCAAGGACGACGGTGAGGTGATGCAGGTCTCCGCCGTCAGTATTCTTCTTGCCGTCGGCACCAAGCCGTTTCGCCCCGATTACATCCCCTTCGATGGCAAGACCGTACTCGACAGCGATGAGTTGCTGGAGATCGACGATCTGCCGCGGTCGCTCGCGGTCATCGGCGCCGGCGTCATCGGTATCGAATATGCGACGATCTTCAGCGCGCTCGATACGCAGGTCACCCTGATCGACCCCAAGGCAACTATGCTCGACTTTATCGACAAGGAAATCGTCGAGGATTTCACCTATCAGCTGCGCGACCGCAACATGAAGCTCAATCTCGGCCAGAAGGCCGACAAGGTGGAGCGGCTGCCGGATGGAAAGTGCGCAATCACGCTCGACAACGGCCGTGTCATCCATTGCGAGATGGTGTTGTTTGCGGCGGGCCGCATGGGCGCCACCGATTGGCTCAACCTTCCAGCCGCCGGGTTGCAGGCCGACAGCCGCGGACGCCTCAGCGTCAATCCGGAAACCTTCCAGACATCGGTGCCCAATATCTACGCGGCCGGCGATGTCGTCGGTTTTCCAAGCCTTGCCTCGACCTCTATGGAACAGGGTCGGATCGCGGCGCGCGTCGCCGTCGGCGCCATCGCCAAGGAGCCGCCGAAATTCTTTCCCTACGGCATCTATGCCGTGCCGGAAATCTCCACCTGCGGCCTGACCGAAGAAGAGGTCAAGGAGCGCGGCATTCCCTATGAATGCGGCATCGCCCGTTTTCGCGAAACCTCGCGCGGCCATATCATGGGGCTCGATTCAGGCCTTCTGAAAATGATCTTCTCGCTGAAGACCCGTCGCCTGCTCGGCGTCCATATCGTCGGCGAAGGGGCGACCGAACTCGTCCATATCGGCCAGGCCGTGCTGAACCTGAAGGGCACGGTGGAATATTTCGTCGAAAATACCTTCAACTATCCGACGCTTGCCGAAGCCTACAAGATCGCCGGCCTCGACGCCGGCAACCGGATGGGCGAAGTTCAGAAGCCATAGGCGACGGCATTTACTATCTGGCGGAAACTGCCTTTAAACGGCCCTCTCCTCACCAATCGCGTTGCTGCGTTCGAGCCGCCGCGGTCAAGGGCTTCATCTGTGCCCGGCGCCATCCCGCTTTTCTGAAGACGGCAAAAAGGCCGCCCCTTGCGGGACGGCCTTTTTAAATCTGTCCGTAAAGACCGAATTATTCGGCGCTGTCGTCGGCGGCCTTTTTCTTCGGCGCAGCCTTCTTCTTCGGAGCGGCGGCTTCTTCGCCTTCAGCGGCGTCAGCCTTGGCAGCCTTCTTCTTCGGCGCAGCCTTCTTTTTCGTGTCGGAAGCGTCGTCCTCGTCATCGGCCATCAGCTCTTCCTTGCTGACGGTCTTGTCGGTGACCTTCACTTCGGACAGGAGGTGATCGACGACCTTTTCTTCGAAGATCGGCGCGCGCAGCGAAGCGGCGGCACCCGGGGTCTTCTGGAAATAGTCGATGATCTGCTTTTCCTGGCCCGGGAACTGGCGCAACTGCTCGAACAGCGAACGCTGCATTTCGTCGTCGCTGACCTGGACGCCGGCCTTCTCGCCGATTTCCGAAAGAACGAGACCAAGGCGGACGCGGCGCTCGGCAAGCTTGCGATATTCGGCGCGGGCTTCCTCTTCCGTCGTGTCTTCGTCGGCGAAGGTCTTGCCGGCCTGTTCCAGATCGGTGTTGATCTGGCGCCAGATGTTCTCAAACTCGGCGTCGACGAGGCGCTGCGGCGTGTCGAACTGGTAGAGTTCGTCCAGCTGGTCAAGAATCTGGCGCTTGACCTTCTGGCGGGTCATCGAGCCGTACTGGCTTTCGATCTGGCCGCGAACGACTTCCTTCAGCTTGTCAGCCGATTCGAGGCCGAGCTTGGTGGCAAGATCGTCGTTGATTTCAACGGCAGCGGCGGCGGCCACGTCCTTGACTTTGATGTCGAAGGTCGCTTCCTTGCCGGCGAGATTTGCTGCCGGATATTCAGCCGGGAAGGTAACGGTGATCACCTTTTCATCGCCAGCCTTCAGGCCGACCAGCTGCTCTTCAAAACCGGGAATGAAACGGTTGGAACCGAGAACGAGTTCGGCGTCCTCATCCTTGCCGCCGTCAAAGGCTTCGCCGTCGACCTTGCCGAGATAATCGATGGTGACGCGGTCGCCGTTTGCGGCCTTGCCCTTCTTGGTCTCGTAGGTGCGGGCGTTCTCGGCGATCTTGAGGATCTGCTCGGTGACTTCGGCTTCGTCGATCTCGACGATCTCGCGCGTCACCTTGACGCCGCTGATGTCCTTGAGTTCGATCGCAGGAATGATCTCATAGGCCAGCGTGAATTCGAAATCGGCTTCGGCGCTGAGAATCTTGTCGGCTTCCGCCTCGTTCTCGGTCATCGCGATTTCCGGCTGGGTCGCTGACTTTTCGCCGCGCTCCGACAGGATCTCGGTCGGCTTGTCGCGAACGAGTTCGTTGACGATTTCCGCCATGATGGATTTGCCATGCATCTTCTTCAGATGGGCGACGGGCACCTTGCCGGGACGAAAGCCGTTGATCTTGACCTTGCCCTTGGCATCCTCAAGACGCTCGTTCATCCGAGCTTCCATGTCCTTGGCCGGAATGACGACCTTGAGTTCGCGCTTCAGCCCTTCAGCGAGCGTTTCGATAACCTGCATGTTCAAACCTTCATTTCACGTTGACAGGGCTCTGTCGGTGTCTTGTACACGAGCATTCGAGCCGATCCATTTGCCGGGAGTGGCTTTACGCAAATCAGTCACCGTTTTGCAAGCAAAATGGCGCCGTCTTCTCGATCGACGCCAGGACAAGCCCGAACGTCCCTTCATTCTGGTGCGGGTAGAGAGACTTGAACTCCCACGCCTTGCGGCACCAGAACCTAAATCTGGCGTGTCTACCAATTTCACCATACCCGCGTTCAGAAAACCGCAGCGCCTGATCGCATCGGCACAGGATAAAGGCAGCGCGATCGCGCAAACGCTCATCCTGCGCCGGGTCCAGGGCGTTCCCGAGCGCGGCGTCTCTATATCACCCGTTTCCGGTGGATCAAAGGAAAAATGCGGAAGAAGGCCGGGTTCCCGTCATTTGGCCGACATAAGAGCGAATCGAACTAGTAAAGAGGCTCCTGGTAGAGCGGGTTTCCCTCGATGGCGATCTCGCGGATCTGCGCTGTACCCCTGTCATCGACGCGCACCGTCACCGACAGGGTGTGGCTGTCGCGCGCCTCTTCCAGCGGCTTTCCCTGCCCTTCCGGCACATAATAGCGTTCGATCCCATAATCGACATTCAGGAATGCCGGTGGATCGGTGGACGGATAGAAATTGAATGGCGCGCTGAGCATGACGACCGATCCCTGTTTCGGCGGCAAGGGATCAAATGCCGCTTCCGACACCGCCCAGAAGCCGTCCGGCTGCTTTTCGAGCCGCACGGAAAGCTGCGCGGTTACGGGATCGGCGGGAAAGCCGCCGCTCACCTTGGATGAGGGAATACTGGAGACGTCGTAGGAAAGGATCACATAATCGCCGCGCAGCAGGTCGCGCGGATCGACCGGTACGCTCTTAAGGACCACTTCGCTGCCATTGCGCAGGATCGAGGCGCGGCTTTCGATCATATAGCCGAGAAAGACGGTCTGCAGCAGGGCCACGAGCAGGGCGGCAAAAAGCGGGCGGATCAGCCGATTGTTGCTCATCTCAGGCTTCCTTCAAGGCGGGTTTTGCCGAAAGCCGCTTCTCCAGCCGGATCACCAACCAGGCGATCAGCCCGACGACCAGGCCGGAAATCAGGAAGAAGCCGGACGTGCCGAGGATGCTGCCAAGCGTCTCGGAGGCCAGATAGAGGGTTTCGACGGAAAAAACCGCATAACCGAGAAACCGCACGGCGCCGTTCACCCGGCCGGCAAGGACGATGCCGCCGAGCGCCACGGCAAGCGTCGTCGCGCCGATGGCAATCTCCTGTGCCAACCCGTTGACCTCGCCGTGGAGGACCGCCAGACCCATCACCGCAAGGGCGAAACTGTAGAAAGCCGGGGCCGCGCCCGTCTCCCGGGCAAGACGATGGAGGGGCGATGCGGTAAGGCTTGCCAGCAGAAAGGCCACGAGGCCAAGCGCGAACAGGGCGAAGGCCAGCCAGCCGCCACTGATCTCGAGTTGCAGCCAGCCGAGCCATGCGAGGGCGAGCAGATAGGCCAGATGCCGCGCCACGCCGGCCTGCGTATAGCGCACCAGCGCAATCACGATCACGACCAGTGCCGGAATGAAATAGAGTGAGCCGTTCCCGCCGAAATAGGCGTCGTTATCGAAGATCAACTGACCGAACAGCGCCCAGGCGAGAAGGCCGCACAACACGGTGACCGCCGCCGACCGGAACAGGAATGCCACCAGGCAGGCCGCCGCAAACCAGGCAAGCAAAGCGTCGGCCGCATCACCCGAAAGATGATACATCTGCCCGACAAGCGCGATGGCGCCGCCAAAACACATGGTCGCCAGCACCAGCAACGCGGCGCCGATGGCCGAGAAACCGCGAGCGAAACAAAGGGCAGCGGACAGATAGAAGGTCCAGATCAGCGCAACGATGCCGACAATGCGGGCCAGCCGTGGAATGGCTTCCCAGTTCGCCGCCACCAGAAGGAGAATGGCCGAGCCCAGAAGCACCGCCGCCAGAATCAGCAAAACCCGGCCGGCGCTGAAAACGGATGGCCGCGCATCATATTCCGCCAGCATGGCGTCCGCCGCCCGAGCATCGAGCATGCCCATGGACACCCAGTGCCTGAAGTCCTTCTCGATACGCCCCCGGTACATGACCGATCCCTCCAGCCGCGTGCTGCGCAAAACATAGCATAGCCAACCGCAATTCCTAGACGGCAGCCGCCGTAGCCGCCACGCGATCATCGTTAACGTAATATGAAGACTTTCATGCAATCCTCGAATAAACAGCAGGCACGGCCGTCGCAAAACACCCATGCACAGATCGCATGGCATCTATGATAATATTGCACTGCACAAATTTCGCCGCCGGGCCTATATTGAAATCAACAAGACGGAACGAGATCAGCGCAAGCGATCGGGGCCGTCCGCGGCGAGACCAGCCGCTTCCGCGCAAGTGCGGAGAAGGTCGGCGTGCCGAAAGGCACGCTTCATAGAATTCGAAGTGACGCACTCCTCCTCCCAGCGTCATTTCGATCCGACGGGCAACACTCCTCCTCCCAGTTGCCTGTCACCATAAATGACGCCCGCTGGATCTCCTCCCCCAGCGGGCGTTATTGATTCTTCCCTGTAAGAATTTTCCTTTTATTTCAAAATACTGGCGCAGGTCGCCAGCGTACGCCGGAGCGGTGGAAAGCCAGCCATGCAATGGCGGCATTGGTGCCATTCGCTATTGTCTCTATCCTGTCCTGCCCGGGTGATCTAAAGTCAACTCAACTTCGAGGCAGCGCACTCCTCCTCCCAGCGCGCCTTGATGGGATCGGCAACACTCCTCCTCCCGGTTGCCGATCAGAACAGGCAACGCCCGTCGGATCTCCTCCCCCGACGGGCGTTGTTTTGCGTTTTGCACCTCTCACGCTTTGACGATTTGGAATAGACGGCACAGGCCGCGATCGCCCATATTTTGGTCAAAACGCGTCAATCCTCCTACCGAGGTCTGCAAGCGCTGCATGGGTGCGATGCACCATTATCTCTGTAAATTCCAGCCGTGAAAGACTATATCCCAGCCATCAGATGAGGCCGGCAAGGGTGCTGGCAAAACCTTGGAAAGGACCAGCATCATGAACATTGCTCGCTCGTTCAACAATTGGCGCAAATACCGTCAGACCTGCAACGAACTCGGCCGCATGAGCGACCGCGAACTCAGCGATCTCGGCATCGGCCGTGGCGACATTCAGTACGTCGCCCGCCAGGCCGTCAAGTAATCAGGCATGGGCCGGGCGACCGGCCGATGCGAAACTGCCAAACGCCCTCCGGCTTCCGTCGGAGGGCGTTTTTCTTTGCGGGATGCCTCTCACCGCCATAAGTCATGGCGGCTTTCACCAATTCAACCATTACCTGCGAGCGTTAGTTTTGCCGCAACGCAGCATGGTTTGCCAATCGGGCATCAGGCCACAGGTGGCGACCGCCTCTGTTCAGTCTTCGCGTCCATTTCAATCCGGCAATAAGCGATCATTTGGAAATTGCGGCGAAACACCTTTATTCTCGGCTTTTTCAGGGCAGGATTACGGCAACACCCCGCCTTGGTTCATGGCGTTAGTCCTGAACAAAAAACGAGCTGAGCACTGCACAAATGCATAGCAGATGCCGCTTCTTTGCACTCCATTTTTTCCCGTCATAGGGGTATAAGACTAGCAACGAGGCAGACAGATGGCTGTCGGCTCGATGTTCTTGAGGAAAAGACCATGAACCCGATTCGTGTCGCAAAAAACTGGATCAACTACCGCCGCACCGTTGCCGAACTGGGCAACCTGTCCAACCACGCCCTGTCGGATATCGGTATCACCCGTTTCGACATCCGCAACATCGCATCGCGCTCCTACCGTTAATCGGAACCGGAGTGTCGAGAGACTGAAAACGGCACCACATGGTGCCGTTTTGATTCCAGCTCCCTGCTCATGGCGGCCCCTGTTCATGGCGGATAGCGATTGCCCGGTTTCCTTCCCGGTCGCCATGCTCTAATAAGCGGCCCATGACAGATAGATCTTCCCATTCCCCCATTCACATCATCGGCGGCGGTCTGGCCGGCTCGGAAGCGGCCTGGCAGATTGCAGAGGCCCGCATCCCGGTCATCCTGCACGAGATGCGTGGCGTGCGCGGAACAGATGCCCACAAGACGGATGGACTTGCGGAACTGGTCTGCTCCAATTCCTTCCGCTCGGATGATGCCACCAGCAACGCCGTGGGCGTCCTTCATGCGGAGATGCGGCTTGCCGGCTCGCTGATCATGTCGGCGGCCGACAGGCATCAGGTCCCGGCAGGCGGGGCGCTTGCCGTCGACCGCGAGGGATTTTCGCAGGCTGTGACCGCAGCGATCGAGAGCCATCCGCTGATCACCGTCCGGCGCGAAGAGATGACCGGCCTGCCGCCGAAGGAATGGGACCTCGCCATCGTTGCCACCGGCCCGCTGACGGCGCCCTCGCTTGCGAGCGCCATCCAGGCCGAGACAGGCGCCGACGCCCTGGCCTTTTTCGACGCGATCGCGCCGATCGTCCATACCGAGAGCATCGACATGGACATCTGCTGGTTCCAGTCGCGCTACGACAAGGTGGGTCCCGGCGGCACCGGCAAGGACTATATCAACTGTCCGATGGACGAGGCGCAGTACAATGCCTTCGTGGATGCGCTGGTCGCCGGCGACAGGACCGGGTTCAAGGAATGGGAAGGCACGCCCTATTTCGACGGCTGCCTGCCGGTCGAGGTGATGGCCGAGCGCGGCCGGGAGACGCTGCGGCACGGGCCGATGAAGCCGATGGGGCTGACCAATGCCCATAATCCGACCGTCAAGGCCTATGCGGTGGTGCAGTTGCGCCAGGACAATGCGCTTGGCACGCTCTATAATATGGTCGGTTTCCAGACCAAGCTGAAATATGGCGCCCAGGCCGAGATCATCCGGATGATTCCCGGTCTCGAAAAGGCGGAATTCGCCCGGCTCGGCGGCCTGCACCGCAACACCTATATCAATTCGCCGATCCTGCTCGATCAATCGCTGACATTGAAGAGCCGTCCGGGACTGCGGTTTGCCGGCCAGATCACCGGCTGCGAAGGCTATGTCGAAAGCGCCAGCATCGGCCTGCTTGCCGGCCGATTCGCCGCCGCAGAGCGCAAGGGGCAAGCGATCGTGGCGCCGCCGGCGACCACCGCCTTCGGATCGCTGCTTCACCATATCACCGGCGGCCACATCACCTCCGACGACGAACCGGGCAAGCGCTCGTTCCAGCCGATGAACATCAATTTTGGGCTGTTTCCGCCGCTGGAGCCGGGCGCTATCGTCAAGCCGGAGGGCGTCAAGCGCTTTCGTGGCAAGGACAAGACCGTGATGAAAAGGCAGCTTCTCGCCGAACGCGCCCTTGCCGACTGCGCCACCTGGCTGAAGGGAATCTAGGCCGAAGGGTCTGCTTTCAGGTCCAGTTGCGGCTGAAAACTGTCGAGCAGCCAGAGCGAGACTTCGGCCGTGATCTGGGCCGTGCGGAATTCATACGTGCCGTCCAGCTGCGGGAAATCGATAAAATGGACTGCAAGCCCCTGGCCGCTCGGTGCGTCTTTCACATTGACCTTGCCCGCCTCGATCACATGGCAGGCATAGTGATGCCCCTGGGAGATCATGAAACCGGCCTTGCCGTCGTAGAGACGGACGAAATAGGCCTGTTCATCGGCCGTTGCATGGATGGCTCTGATCGCTTCTTCCGGAAAGGCACGCCCGAAATCGAGAATCGCCAGTCCGGTGTCCGGGTCCTGCCGGTCATTCTCGGCGCGTGTCCTCATGCGCAGGTAGAAGAAGCCTGCGAGCAGAATGCAGATGATGACGATCGGCCAGATCATGGCGCCGGTTCCTTTCACGCCGTTCCCAGACTATAGAGCCGCGACTTTATAGAGCCAAACTTGCGCCAATGTCCCGCCCCCGCGGTAGAGTCGAGCGCCTCCCTGTTCCAACCCTACCATCTGCCTGTGCGCGCGGTTCTCCACATCCACCACTGACGGCGCCATTGTGCAGGCAGGATCGAGCGCTCGAAAAGTCCGGCGCCCGCCCGTTCGGCGCGATCGAACACGGGCTCGGCCAGTGCCAGTGCGGTAAAGGCATGGCGGTTGGCAGCCGAGATCCTTGCCGCATCGGCGCGCGCCTTGGCGAGGTGCTCGCGGCCAAGCCCGGCGAAGGCGCGAATGGCAAGGCCGATCGCATCCTTGTCCTCGCCCGAAAGGAAAGTTTCCCGGGTAAGGCCCGTTGCGGCAAGCAGGTCGGCGGGGAAATAGACCTGGCCGCGACGGCGATGCTGCGGCAGCAGCAAAAGCAGGCCCGCAACCGTCTGGGCAACGCCGGCATGGCCGGCAGCGACCGCCGATTGTGGCGCGCCTGCCGGATCAAGAACAAGGCTGGCGAGCTGGATAAGCGCGGACGCGGTTTCGCCGGCATATCCCTCAAGCGACGAACGGCTTTCCATCGGGTCGTCGTAAAGATCGAAGATGCGGGCATCGATCATGTCCTGGAGGACCGGGATGGGCAGATCGTGCGCCTCGATGGCGACAAGCAACGCTTCGGCGAGAGGATGCCCGTTGGCGCCGGCGCCGGTTTTATCGTAGAGCACGTCGCGCCACCATTGCAGGCGGATTTCACCGGGCAGCGGTTCGCGCACGATATCGCGTATGCGGGCAATCTCCGCGTGGAACGCATAGAGTGCCGACAAGGGGCCGCGCTTGTCCGGCGGCGACAGAAGACAGGCGAGATAACGGTCGCGATCGCTGATGCGCAATGCACCAAGAGACTGGTCGTAGTCCGCCTTGCCGGATGCGGGAAGATTTTCGGGAATGGTCATGGTTCAAACGGCTATGAATGCGGCAGCCACGGCGCGGGATTCGGCCAGCATGATATTATAGGTACGCACCGCCGCCCCGGTGCTCATCGGATCGGACGAAACCCCGTGCTGCCGCAACTGCGCCTTCAACTCCGCCGGCAAGGGCCGGATATCCTTGCCCGTTCCCACCAGCAGCACCTCGATCTCCGCTGCCTCGCTGAAGACGCGCTGGAAGTTGGCGACGGTCAGCGGATCGCCCTCCTCCATGTCCCAGCCGTAAATGCCGGACGGCAGCATGAGCAAGGAGCCGCGATGCGACATATCGGCAAACCGAAATCCGCCATTGCCGTAGCTGTCGATCGGCGCCCGGCCGGGGAAATGTGCATTGCGGATCTTTATCGGCTTGCGCATATCGATCAGGCTCCCTTGCTCGCATCCGCGCCTTCGGGTTTGCCTGCATTGCTTCCCGGCGCCGCGTGCCGCAGCTTGAAGAGGATCAGAACCGGGCCTGCGACATAGATAGACGAGAAGGTCCCGACGGCAACACCGAACAGCATGACGAAGGCGAAGGCCTGGATCGCCTCGCCCGCGAAAAGGGAAAGCGCTGCAAGCGCCAGCATGGTCGTCGCGCCGGTCAGCACCGTTCGCGACAGTGTCTGGTTGATCGAGGTGTCGATCAGGATCGGCAGAGGCATTCGCGGGAAGAGCCTGAGATTTTCGCGCACCCGGTCATAGACCACCACCGTGTCGTTCAGCGAGTAGCCGACGATCGTCAACAGGGCGGCGATGCTGGTGAGATTGAACTCCATGCCGGTAACGACGAAAAGACCGAGGGTCAAAAGCACGTCGTGCAATGTGGCAACGATGGCACCGGCGGCAAACTGCCATTCGAACCGGAACCAGATATAGAGAAGGATCGCGGCCAGCGAGGCCATGACCCCAAGCGTCGCCGCCGCTGTCAGATCGCCGGATATTGTGGGACCGACGACCTCGACACGGCGGAATTCATAGGCATCCTCCAGTTCGCCCCTGATGAGGACCACCGAGGTCTGCTCGGCATTCTCGCCGCCATCGCGCGCATGCACGCGCACCACGACATCGCGAGGCGACCCGAACGGCTTTACCGTGATCTCGCCAAGATTGAGCTCGTCCAGCCGCGCGGTGATATCGCCGATATCGGCATTCCCCTGGCGCGCCTTCAGCTCGATCACGGAGCCGCCGGAGAAATCGATGCCGAGATTGAGACCGACG
The DNA here is from genome assembly GCF_001426565.1 of Rhizobium sp. Root482. GTDB lineage: Bacteria > Pseudomonadota > Alphaproteobacteria > Rhizobiales > Rhizobiaceae > Pararhizobium. The sequence goes on from NZ_LMFA01000021.1 coordinate 122,015, forward strand.
GCGCCGAACAGCAGCATGCTCAGAACAGAGAGCACGGCCGTCAGCGAGAACACGTAATTGCGGATGGCCATGAACCGGAACCCGGTGCCGTCGAACAGCCCGGTGCGGATCCCCTCCGGCAGATGGGTCGGCCGGCGGCGTTGCAGCCATACGTCCAGCATGACGCGCGTGAGCGTAAAGGCGGTAAAGAGCGTCGTGACGATACCGATGGCAAGCGTGACGGCAAAGCCGCGCACCGGCCCGGTGCCGAGGAACAGAAGGACGATGGCGGCGATCAGCGTGGTGATATTGGCATCGACGATGGCGGCGAATGCGCGGGAAAAGCCGAACTCCATTGCATCGCGGACCGAGCGGCCGTGGCGGGCCTCCTCGCGGATACGCTCATAGATCAGCACATTGGAATCGACAGCCATGCCGATCGTCAGCACGATGCCGGCAATGCCCGGCAGGGTGAGCACCAGGCCCATCGCCGAGAGAACGGCGATGATCATCACCACATTGAGCGCGACCGCCAGGCTGGCGATCAAACCGAAAAATCCGTAGAAGCCGAGCATGAACAGGATGACAAGCCCGGCGCCGATGGCACCGGCAACCAGGGTGGAGTGAATTGAATCCGCGCCGCGACCGGCTCCGATCGATCGTTCCTCGACGACGGTCAGCGGCGTCGGCAAGGCGCCGGCGCGCAGCATCAGCGCCAGATCCTCGGCACCCTCGACGCTCATGGGTGCCGCAAGCTGAACGGTCCCGTCGGTGATCGCCTTGCGCACCAGCGGTGTCGCGATGACGGCGCCGTCGAGGACCACCGCCAGGGTAACGCCGGCACTATTGGCCGTGGCATCCGCAAACCGCGCCGCAGCTTGCGGCGAAAAGCGCAAATTGACGACGGGATCTCCCGACTGCGCGTTGATGGCCGCCCTCGCCTCGATGATATCGGCGCTGGCGACGATCGGTTGCCGGCGGACAAGATAGCCGATCGGCGGATCGTCGGCCGAATAGAGAATTTCCGAACCCGCCGGCGGTTGGCTGGAAACCGCATCCTCGACCGGCATCGACATATCGATGGTGCGAAAGGACAACGCAGCGGCCTGGCTGAGGATATATTTCAATTGTTCCGGATCGGCGCGCCCCGGCAATTGCACGGTGATGCGGTCAGCGCCACGCTTGCGGATTTCCGGGTGAAGCGCGTCAAGCCCGGCGAGGCGACGGTGAAGGATGGGGACAGCGTCATCGAGGGCCGCCGTCATGCGCCGCTCGATGCCCTTGTCCGTCATTTCGAGATGAAGGACACCATCGGCCGCACTTTTGAGGATGACCTCGGCGGCTTTATCTTCGGCGGCCTCGGCCTGCGAAGCGGTCAGGGGTTGAAGGGCCACCTGCGCGGCCTGCATTTGTGCCGGATCGCGCAGGCGAAGGTCAACGGATTGGCCGGTGCCCGTCAGATCAAAATAGCCGATATCCGCTGCCCGCAATCGCGAGCCGACAGCCTCGACGAGGGCTTCTAGCCTGGCCTCGACCACATCCTCGCGCTCGATCCTCAGCGTGATCTGCGATCCGCCCTGAAGATCGAGCCCCAGCCTCAGCCGGTTTTTTGTGAGCCAGCCGGGCAAACCATCAAGAATGCTGCCCGGCAATGCATTCGGTAGCGCGACCAGGATGCTGACAAGCACCACGAGCCAGACGATGAAGGTTTTCCAACGGGAAACATACGGCATGAGGCTCTCGGACCTGTCTCTTCAAAGCCGGCCGGCAATGGCCGCGCTTGCTGCCTATTCCTTGAGCGGTTCGCCCTTCACGCGAACTTCGCTCACACCGCTGCGCAGCACGCGGATCTTGATACCGTCGGCGATCTCGACTTCGAGTTCGCTGTCATCGACGACCTTGGTCACCTTGCCAAGAATACCGCCGCCGGTCACGACCTGATCGCCACGCCGGATGTTCTTCAAAAGCTCCTCGCGACGCTTCATGTTGGCGCGCTGCGGGCGAATGATGAGAAAATACATTACCACGAAGATCAGCAGAAACGGCAGGATCGACATGAGAATATCGGCGCCGCCGGCGCCTGCGCCGGGTACTGTCTGGGCGAATGCTTCGGTAATGAACATCTATCACTCCTTGGGATGCGGCTCGGGCGGACAATGCCCCTGTCAAGACCGCCGAAATATAGGAAAGGCTGATATGAATGCAATAACAGACCAACCCGCTCTCGTTCAGCCTCTTACAGCAAATTGCCTGAAGGCGAAGCACTTTCTGCCGGATTTCGCCTCTTTTACCGTTCTCCGGCCCATGCTACCGGACGGACCTGCGGAGATGACGAAGGACAGCCACGACGGCTTGGAGGATATACATGCAGGATACGAAAATCGACGTTCTGATCGCCGAAATGCGCAAGCTTTCCGAAGCCATCGAGCGGATTGCCGGTCCGGCCCCCGCCGTCAACGACTGGAATGCCGCGGAGTGTTTCGTCTGGTCGCCCCAGCGCCTGCATCTGCAGCCGGTCGCCAAGCCGAACCGGGTCGAACTGGATTTGATCCAGGCGGTGGACCATGTCCGGGACATCCTGTTCGACAATACGTTGCGTTTCGCGCAGGGCTTTCCGGCAAACAACGTCCTTCTCTGGGGCGCGCGGGGCATGGGGAAATCCTCCCTCGTAAAGGCTGTACATGCAAGCGTCACTCGCGACCGGCAGACACCCCTGAAGCTCGTCGAGGTGCACCGCGAGGATATCGCCACGCTGCCGACGCTGATGGAAATCCTCAAGAGCGCGCCGGTACCGATCATCGTCTTCTGCGACGATCTCTCCTTCGATCATGACGATACGTCCTATAAGTCGCTGAAGGCGGTTCTCGATGGCGGGATTGAAGGTCGGCCGGCCAATGTCCTGCTCTATGCGACATCCAATCGCCGACATCTCCTGCCGCGCCACATGATGGAAAACGAACAGTCGACGGCCATCAATCCTTCCGAAGCCGTCGAGGAGAAGGTGTCGCTTTCGGACCGTTTCGGGCTCTGGCTCGGTTTCTACAAATGCAGCCAGGACGATTACCTGGCGATGATCGACGGCTATGCCGCCCATTTCGGGTTGGGAACCGACCGGGCGCAGATGCATGCCGAAGCGCTCGAATGGAGCACGACGCGAGGCGCCCGCTCCGGACGCGTCGCCTGGCAGTTCATCCAGGATCTCGCCGGCCGTTCGCACAAGAAGATCGATCTCTCCTGAGCCACTGCCCAAGCTTCACAGGTCAGCGAGGCGTCGGCGTATAGGGATGGAAGGCGACATCGATCCAGAAACGGGCGAATCCCTCGGCAAACCGTCGATAGCCGCCGAGCGAAGAAGGTTTTAGCGCGTAGGCATTGGCGCCTTGCGCATAGGACAGGTGGACATCGGCCGGATTCATTGAGGATGTCAGAACGATGACGGGAAGGACCGCCGTCTTCTTGTCGGTGCGAATGCGCTTCAGCAGTTCCATGCCATCGGTGCCCGGCATGTTGATATCCAGCAGCACATAATCGAACAATTCCCCCGAGAGGCACCTCGCCGCCGCGTCGCCATCGGCGATATGCGTAACTTCCAGATCCTCGGTGACGTCGGAAAACGCCCGGATGACGAACTGCGCGTCGATCGGATCGTCATCGACGACAAGCAGCTTTTTGGTCCGGTTTTGCAAAAGTCTGGCTTTCTGCGCGGCTATGTCATGTCTGGTAGAAGCAGGACGAAACGTGCGCCCAGCGCGAATGTCGTGTCAAGCGACAAGCTGCCGTTATGGCTCTCGGCAATTCTTTTTGCCAGGGCCAGGCCTATGCCGGTGCCCTGGTAGACGCTTTCATCCCGGTGAAGGCGCTGGAACACGTCGAAGATCTTTTTCGCGAATCGCGGATCGACGCCTATGCCGTTGTCCTCGAACGAAATGCGCAGCATGCCGTCCTCCTTCTCGCAAGAAATCCGGATAAGCGGCGGCACTCCTTCCCTGCGATATTTGATGGCGTTGCCGATCAGGTTCTGGCAGAGCCGCTTGAGCAGTTCGGGGTCGCCCTGGACCTTCGGCAGATTGGAGAACTCGAAGCCGGCACCGGCCTCTTGAATGAAGCTGTTGAGATTGAGGATTGCGTCGGCGATCACCTCGCCCATGGAGACGGTCTGCCAGTTGCCGATCTGGTCGGCGATCTGGGCGTAGTCGAGAAGACTGTCGACCAGTTGGTTCATGCGCCTGGCACTCTGGCGCAGATGCCGGGCATAGGTCGGAAGCTCCTCAAATTTGCCAGCGGCAAGCCCTTCCTCGATCATTTCAGAAAACATCGCCATATGCCGCAAGGGTGCCTTCAGGTCATGCGAAACGGTGCCGGTGAACTGGTGCAACGCCTCGTTCTTCCGCTGGAGTTCGGCATGTTGCTGGGCAATTCGCGTCTGCTGCTGCTTCAATTCGGTAATGTCACGGCCGACCGTGACATATTCGACGAGATTGCCTGCATCGAAGATGGCGATGTTGCACCAGAGAACCCAGAATTCCTGGCCATCCGGCCGCAGACGACGCTGCTCGCGCATGACGGTCGGCTGCTCGGGGGAGAGATCGTCCAGCAAGGCGCCCAATCGCGCCCGATCCGGTTCCGGCACGAATTTCATCAATGGCTCGCCGATCAACTCTGTCGCCGGCAAACCGATGAATTGGGCATAGCGGTCGTTGACGAAGGTGCAGCGCTTCTCCCTTGAGATGCGGACGATGAAATCAGGAATGCTCTGCACGAGGGAAAAATATTCAAGCCTTTGCCGGTCGCGGGCCAGTTCGGCTTCCTTCAGTTCGGTCACATCGATGCGCAGCACCACCGTGTTGCCGTCCCGCGTCGGCAGATTCTCCGCCCGCATCCAGCGGCCGTCGCCATAGGGGAAAACCTGCGTCCGGCTGGTGGGATTGCGGAAATCGCGCAGCCTCGAACCGATCCACTCCGCCGCTTCCGAGGGGGCTTTCGGTACGGTTGGATAATTTCCTGCCAGATGGGCGGCCTGCATGATGGCCTCGGCAGTCATGCCGACATGAAGATGCTCGCCCGCGGCCCCGCAAATCCGCCGATAGGCGTCGTTGTAGACGAGGAGGCGCTCGTCCTTGTCGAAGATCGCAAATCCTTCCGGTATCGCCTGCAACGCCGTATCGAGGGTTTCGGCGGCCTTGCGCCTTTGCGCATCCAGTTCGAGCAGATCGGAAATATCGTCGATGACGCCGATGAAGCCCTGTGCGCGCTCGTCTTCGCCAGCAACCTCGGTCACGCGCAAGCGGGCATCGAAAACCGTGCCATCGGCCCGCTTCATGCAATAGACGGACGAGGAAAAACCCGGGTCACGGATCGTCGGCCAGTCCTTCTCCAGACAGTCGCGATACTCCATGTCGGATTCAAAGAGCACGCGTGCCTGAAGGCCGGTCATGTCACCGCCCGCATAGCCGAACTGTCGAATGGCCGCATCGTTGATGCCGATAACGACCTTCGCGGCGTCGAAGATCACGACAGGATCGGGAAAACTGTCGTAGAGCGCCGTAATGAAATGTTTCTGCGCAATCGGCATCGCGTTACCCGATCCATGCCTGGCCGTTCAAAAATTTCCGGCTCCAAACGAAGAGAGACCGGCAAAACCAGTCTCTTTTCATAGCATTACCCAGCGCTCATACGTGGATTATTTTCAGCTGGCACGGACAACCGCATCGCCCTTGGCCGCCAATGCCGCCAGATCCGCGGGCTTCAGCTCGACCGATTCGCCGCAGCCGCAGGCCGATGTCTGGTTCGGATTGGTGAACGTGAAGCCCGCGCGTAGCGTCGAGACTTCGAAATCCATGCGGGTGCCGAGAAGATAGAGAACCGCTTCGGGCGCCACCCAGACCTGGGCACCCTGATGTTCGACAAGATCGTCCTTGGGATTGGGTTCGATCACGAGATCGACGGCATATTCCATGCCGGCACAGCCACCCTTCTTGATCCCGACGCGGATGCCCCGTGCCTCGCCGCCGGCATTCTCGACGATCGCCTTGACGCGGCCTGCGGCCGCATCGGTCAAAGTCATGATTGCAAAGCCCATCGGCGGTCTCCCTGTGACATCGGGTTCAAGGCCCGACGTTATCCGGATTGAATGTAATGCGGCGCGGTTAAGGGTTCAATACAAGCCTCAATACCAGCCGACGGCAACCTGCGCCTCTTCCGACATGCGATCCGGCGTCCATGGCGGATCGAAGGTCATCGACACTTCGACGCCGGAAATGCCCTCGACGGCGCCAACGGCATTCTCGACCCAGCCGGGCATTTCCCCGGCGACAGGGCAGCCGGGGGCCGTCAGCGTCATGGCGATCTTGACCATGCGATCGTCCTCGATGTCGATCTTGTAGATCAATCCGAGTTCGAAGATGTCGGCCGGAATTTCCGGATCATAGACCGTCTTCAGGGCGGCAATGACGTCGTCGCTGAGACGGGCAAGTTCATCCGCGGGGATAGTGGATTGAACAATCCCCTCGCGGGCGTCGATCTTGTCTTCAGTCATTTCCTGGCTCATCAGTCCATTCCTTACGCGAAGAATTTGCGGGCTTGGTCCAGCGCATCGACGAGGACGTCCACTTCCGCCCGGGTATTGTAGAGGCCGAAGGATGCGCGGCAGGTCGAGGTCACGCCGAAGCGCCTCAAAAGCGGCTGGGCGCAATGGGTGCCCGCCCGCACCGCAACCCCTGCCCGGTCGATGACCATCGAGACGTCATGGGCATGGATGCCGTTCAGTTCGAAGGAGAAGATGCCGCCCTTGCCCGGCGCCGTGCCGATGATGCGCAGCGAATTGACAGAAGACAGCCGCTCCTGGGCATAGGCTGCCAGGTCAGCTTCATGAGCGGCGATGGCAGAGCGGCCGATCTTTTCCATATAGTCGAGCGCGTGGCCGAGCCCGATCGCCTGGACGATCGGCGGCGTGCCCGCTTCGAAACGGTGCGGCGGATCATTGTAGGTGACGGTATCCTCGGTCACCTCGACAATCATTTCACCGCCGCCCATGAAGGGCCGCATCTCCTTCAGCCGGTCCGTCTTGCCGTAGAGAACGCCGATGCCTGACGGGCCGTAAAGCTTGTGGCCGGTCATCACATACCAATCGCAATCGATATCCTGAACATCGACCGGCATGTGCACGGCGCCCTGGCTGCCATCGACCAGTACCGGAATGCCGCGCTCATGGGCGATGCGGCAGATTTCCTTGACCGGGACGACGGTGCCGAGCGCATTCGACATATGGGTGATGGCGACGAGCTTTGTGTTGTCCGTCAGGCGCTTGGCGAAATCATCGACATGGAGCGCGCCTTCGTCATCGACCGGCACCCAGACAAGTTTTGCGCCCTGCCGTTCGCGGATCAGATGCCATGGTACGATATTGGAGTGATGTTCCATGATCGACAGGACGATCTCGTCGCCTTCGCCGATCTTCGGCATGCCATAGCCATAGGCAACCGTATTGATCGCCTCGGTCGACGATTTGGTGAAGACGATATTATCGACCGAAGGCGCGTTCAGGAAGCGGCGCACCTTTTCGCGCGCGCCCTCATAGGCATCCGTCGCCGCATTGGAGAGGAAATGCAGGCCGCGATGGACATTGGCATATTCATTCGCATAGGCATGGGCGACCGCATCGATCACTGCCTGCGGTTTCTGTGCCGAGGCGCCGTTGTCGAGATAGACGAGCGGCTTGCCGTAGACGCTCCGCGACAGGATCGGAAAATCCCGACGGATCGCCTCGACGTCGTAGGCGGGTTTCGGTAGCGAATGTTCCATGTCAAACGTCCAGTCTCAGACGGGTTTGCGCCGGTCGGCCCGGCTCACGCGTGTTTTTCGAGCCAGGCGGAAATGATCGTTTCCAGAGTCTCGATCAGCCCCTCATCCTCGAGTTCCTCGACGATCTCATCGACGAACGCATTGACCAGCATGGCCCGCGCCTTGTTTTCCGGAATGCCCCGCGCCCGCAGATAGTAGAGATGCGTCGGGTTGATATCGATTACCGTGGCGCCATGACCGCACTGAACGTCATCGGCAAAGATCTCCAATTCCGGCTTGGCGGAGAAATCCGCGTCATCGGAGAGAAGCAGCGTGTTGCAGGCCATTTTGGCATCGGTCTTCTGCGCATCGGGAGCAACCCGGATCTGGCCCTGGAAGACCCCCTTGGCGCGGTCGAACAGGACATTGCGGATGACCTCCTTCGATGTCGTGTTCGGCACGTCATGACCGAGCGTGAAGGTCACGTCGGTATGGGTGTCTCCGCCGAGCAAATTGATGCCGCGCAGCTGGAAATCGGCGCCCTCGCCGGTGGTGACGCCATGGATTTCCTGGCGCACCAGCTTGCCGCCGGCATTGATGATGAAGAGGCGAAGCTTGGCATTGGCGCCGAGATCGAAATTCACCTGGGCCAGATGGCTGTCGCTCGCACCCTGCTGCTGCAGGATGATCCAGGTGATCTCGGCGCTGTCGTCGAGGATGAGATCGCTGACGACTGTGACGAGGCTTGCCGCGTCGCCCACCGAAAGGTGGCGTTCGATGACGGTGGCCCTGGAATTGGCGCCGAAGGTGACCGGAAACCGCGAATGGCTCTGGCCGGCGCTCTGTACCAGCTGAAGTTCCAGCGGCTGTTCCAGCACGGTGCCTTCCGGCACCTCGATCTCGAAGCCATCGCGTACGAAGCTACCGTTGATGCGGCCGATGGCATCGTCGGTGTCGCGCTCGATCAGATCGGCGGCGGCAACACCTTCGACCAGGCTTTCGGCATAGGAGCGCAGATTTATACCGGCCGGCGCGGTCTTGACGTCAGCCTTGCCGTTCAGGACCGAAAGGACCGAGGAACCCGCGACGAGTGGCTCGACCCTCTGCGCGAAGGCCGAGGGATCATGGGCAGGCACGGCCCGCAAAAGCGCGCGCAGGTCCGTATAATGCCAGGCTTCCACACGGCGTGTCGGTAGGCCCTGCCTCTTCAGGTCGGCAAGCAGCGCATCGCGGGCGGACAACACGGCGCCCTCGCCCGGCAATTCGCCGATCATGGCCGTATAGGCATCGACAAGGGCCGTTTCGGCGGCCGTCATCGTGATTGCCGTTTGCATGTTCATGATGGCTCTCCTCAGGCTGCCGCGCCGATGATGTCGGCGTAGCCATTGGCTTCGAGATCGAGCGCCAGCGACTTGTCGCCGGACTTGATGACCTGGCCCTTGTAGAGAACATGGACCGTATCCGGCACGATATATTCGAGCAGGCGCTGGTAATGGGTAATGACGATGACCGCCCGATCCGGCGAGCGCAGCGCATTGACGCCGTCGGCGACGATCTTCAGGGCATCGATATCGAGGCCAGAGTCGGTCTCATCGAGCACGCAGAGCTTCGGCTCCAGGAGCGCCATCTGCAGGATTTCCGCACGCTTCTTCTCGCCGCCGGAGAAGCCGACATTGAGCGGCCGCTTCAGCATGTCTGGATTGATGTGCAGCCGGGCGGATGCTTCCTTGACGCGGCGGATGAAATCCGGGGTCGTCAGTTCGGCCTCGCCGCGGAACTTGCGTTGCTCGTTCATCGCCACCTTGAGGAACTGCATGGTAGCCACGCCCGGGATTTCAACCGGATACTGGAAGGCAAGGAAAATGCCCTTGGCAGCGCGCTCGGAGGGATCGAGCTCCAGAATGCTCTCGCCATTGTAGAGAATATCGCCTTCGGTCACTTCATAGTCTTCGCGGCCCGACAGGATGTAGGACAGCGTCGACTTGCCGGAGCCGTTCGGTCCCATGATGGCAGCGACTTCACCGGCCTTTACGGTCAGGTTCAGGCCACGGATGATCTCGGTGCCATCTTCGGCGATGCGGGCATGGAGGTTTCTGATTTCAAGCATTTTGTTCTTCCCTTGGGAACGAATAGAGGTGCACGCGGCGGCGCGTGCGGTAGGTTCGAATGGGTGGCGGGCCTTAGCCCACCGAGCCTTCCAGCGAAATCCCGATCAGCTTCTGCGCTTCCACGGCGAATTCCATCGGCAGTTCCTGGATGACTTCCTTGACGAAGCCGTTGACTATCAGGGCGATGGCGGCCTCCGTCGGAATGCCTCGCTGCAGGCAGTAGAACAGCTGGTCCTCGGAAATCTTCGACGTCGTCGCCTCATGCTCGAACTGGGCCGAGGAATTGCGCGCCTCGATATAGGGCACGGTATGAGCGCCGCATTTGTCGCCGATCAGCAGACTGTCGCACTGGGTGAAATTGCGGGCGTTCTCCGCCTTGCGGTGGGTCGAGACCTGGCCGCGATAGGTATTCTGGCTGACGCCGGCGGCGATGCCCTTGGAGACGATGCGGCTCGACGTGTTCTTGCCGAGATGGATCATCTTCGTGCCGCTGTCGATCTGCTGATGGCCGTTCGAGACGGCGATCGAATAGAATTCGCCGCGCGATCCGTCGCCGCGCAGGATGCAGGACGGATATTTCCAGGTGATCGCCGAGCCGGTTTCGACCTGCGTCCAGGAAATCTTCGAGTTCTTGCCACGGCAATCGCCCCGCTTGGTGACGAAATTGTAGATGCCGCCCTTGCCTTCCTTGTCGCCCGGATACCAGTTCTGGACGGTGGAATACTTGATTTCCGCATCATCGAGGGCAACCAGTTCGACGACGGCCGCATGCAGCTGGTTTTCGTCACGCTGCGGCGCCGTGCAGCCTTCCAGATAGGAGACATAGGCCCCGTCTTCGGCGATGATCAGCGTACGCTCGAACTGGCCGGTGCCCTTTTCGTTGATACGGAAATAAGTCGACAGCTCCATCGGGCAGCGAACGCCCTTCGGCACGAAGACGAAGGAGCCATCGGTAAAGACGGCCGAATTCAGCGTCGCATAATAATTGTCGGTCGTCGGCACGACGGTACCGAGATATTTCTTCACCAGTTCCGGATGCTCGCGAATGGCTTCGGAGATCGACATGAAGATCACGCCGGCCTTCTTCAGCTCTTCCTTGAAGGTGGTGACGACGGAAACCGAATCGAACACGGCATCGACGGCGATCCGCGGCTTCTCGACGCCGGCAAGGATCTCCTGCTCGCGGAGCGGAATGCCCAGCTTCTCGTAAACCTTCAAAAGCTCCGGATCGACATCATCGATGGATGTCGGCCCGGGCGTGCTTTTCGGTGCGGCGTAATAATGAATGTCGTTGAAGTCGATCTTCGGGTAATTGACACGCGCCCAGGTCGGCTCTTCCAGAGTCAGCCAGCGCCGATAGGCGTCAAGGCGCCATTCCAGCATCCATTCGGGCTCGTCCTTCTTAGCCGAAATGAAGCGGATGATGTCCTCGGACAGGCCCTTGGGCGCCTTGTCCATCTCGATCGTGGTCTCAAACCCATATTTGTACTGGTCCACATCGATCAGAGCGACCTGATCGATTGTTTCCTGGACGGCTGCCATGTCGTTCTCCAATCTTGCCGGATCCAAGGTCCGGCAGCTTGTCAATACGATGCAAGTTTCGTTGCATCGCTTATGTAATGGCTAAAGGGCGATTTTCACCCCGTTTGCCAAGCGGAAATTTGCATTTCCGCAATTTTGTTTTGCTCAGGCGGCGGCACCCGAAAGCCTGCGCCGCGCCGCGATCTTGCCGAAGGCGGCAATAACTCCGTCGATCTCTGCTTCGCTGGTCGAAGGACCGATCGAAATACGCAGGGCGCCCTGCCCCGGATCGTGCCCCATCGCGGCCAGAACATAGCTCTGCCCGACCTTGCCGGACGAGCAAGCCGACCCCGCCGAAAGGGCGACACCTTCGAGATCGAAGGCGATCTGCCCCGTTTCCGCCTTCAGGCCCGGCAGAGTGAAGAAGGAGGTATTGGCAAGGCGGTGGCCATCCCTGCCGTGAATGACGACATCGGGCGCTAGCGCCACCATTGCCTGCTCCAGCCTGTCGCGCATCGCCAAAACTGGAACCATCCGTTCTTCCAGATTTTCGACGGCAACCCGCGCAGCGGCGCCAAAACCGGCAATCGCGGCGGGATTTTCGGTGCCTGACCGATGCCCCTTTTCCTGACCGCCGCCGCGGATCAACGCCGTCGGCATGAGGATTTCGCCGCGCGCCAGAAGAGCGCCGGCACCTTTGGGGCCACCGATCTTATGGGACGAAACAATCAGGAAATCCGCCCCTAGCTCCTCGATTGACAGAGTCATGCGCCCGGCGGCCTGTACCGCATCGACGACCAGGACGCCGCCCGCCGCCTTGACGAGACGCGAGACCTCGGCGATCGGCTGGACGATGCCGGTTTCATTATTGGCAAGCATGACCGCGACCATCGGCAGGCCCGTTTGACGATCATGGGCCTCAAGCGCGCTTTCAAGGGCTACCAGATCGACGATCCCCTGCTGCGTCACCGGAATTTCACTCACCCGGTCGGCTGGAAAACGTCCACCTTCGCGGATCGCCGGATGCTCGATGGCGGACACATAGAGACGACCGATCGAGATCGGCGTCTTGCCCATGCGAAAATCCGGCGTCAGCACAAGGTTGGCCGCTTCCGTCGCGCCGCTGGTGAAGACGAGATTGGCGGGAGCCGCCCCACAGAGCGCCGCGACATCGCGCCGGGCGCTCTCGATCAGGGCGCGGATCTTGCGACCCTCGCCGTGGACGGACGAGGGATTGCCGATCAGGCCAAGCGCCGACAGGCATGCCTCGCGCGCCGCTTCCAGAAGCGGTGCCGTGGCATTCCAGTCCATATAGATGCGCGCCTTGCTCATCGATCCCTTGCCAAAGAACGGCCTCTTGCCATGTTAAGGCAGGCAGCCGGTCTATTTTCCTTGAAATTTTCGCTTCGCTTGCCGTAAGAGACGACACTCGCCACGGAAAGACCGTGTGAAGTTTTGAATGGTTCTAAACTGTGTTCTAAAAAAGCTGAGTTATTTAGTCAAGACTACTCGGCGGCGGAATCGGTTTTTAGTGCCATAACATGCCCGGAGAGCCAATGCCCGAAATCATCTTCAACGGACCTGCCGGTCGCCTCGAAGGCCGTTACCAGCCGTCCAAGCAGAAGAACGCGCCGATCGCCATCGTCCTGCATCCGCATCCGCAGTTCGGCGGCACGATGAACAACCAGATCGTCTACCAGTTGTTCTACATGTTCCAGAAGCGCGGCTTCACGACGCTCCGGTTCAATTTCCGCTCGATCGGCCGCAGCCAGGGCGAATTCGATCACGGCGCCGGCGAGCTTTCGGATGCGGCCTCGGCGCTCGACTGGGTGCAGAGCATGCATCCGGATTCCAAGAGCTGCTGGGTGGCCGGCTATTCCTTTGGCGCCTGGATCGGCATGCAGCTCCTGATGCGCCGTCCGGAAATCGAGGGTTTCATGTCGATCGCGCCGCAGCCCAATACCTATGATTTCTCGTTCCTCGCCCCTTGCCCCTCGTCCGGCCTGATCATCAATGGCGATCTCGACAGGGTGGCGCCGGAAAAGGACGTTAACAATCTCGTCGACAAGCTGAAGACCCAGAAGGGCATCCTGATCACGCACAAGATCGTCCCCGGCGCCAACCACTTCTTCAACGGTCAGGTCGATACGCTGATGGGGGAATGCGAGGATTATCTGGATCGCCGCCTGAATGGCGAACTGACGCCGGAACCGGCGGCAAAACGCATTCGCTGACAGAACGGCCGAAACCCGGCTTTGTAAATTGAGAGGCCGGAATATCGACAGGATATTCCGGCCTTTTTCATGTCGCCCCGTCAGGCCTGCGCCTGCAGTTCCGCGGTCTTGGTCGCACTGTTGGACTCAGCCCGGTTCACCCGGTTTCGCCCGCTCTTCTTGGCACAATAGAGCGCCGCGTCGGCCCGATCGATCGTCTCGCCGAGGGCGTCGTCTATCCCGGTCATCTCGCACAGTCCGAAGCTGGCGGAGAGGCGAACGGCCTGCGGAAGGCCGGCAAAGGCGAGCGAAGAGAAACCGTTCCGCAGGCCCTGAGCGAACAGATATCCCGTCGGCTCCCCAGTCGAAGGCAGAAACACCGCAAATTCCTCGCCGCCGAACCGGGCGCAGACCGCCTCGGGCGGCGCTTGCTGGCGGATCATCTCGCTGAATGCGACGATGACCCGATCGCCGGCCGCATGGCCATAGGTGTCGTTCACCGACTTGAAATGATCAAGATCGCAGAGAACGACGCAATGCGGATAGGCAGAAATCGGGCGCGCCAGGATCTGCGTGACCCGCTCGTCGAAACCGCGGCGGTTGAAAAGACCGGACAGCGGATCGATCAGCGAATTGGCCTTGGCCTCGTCCATGATCTCGACGACGATAACGGCAAGCAGCGCCAGGCCGGTGGAAACCACGAGCACGGCGCCGAGGCTTTGCGAGACCAGCGCATAGGTGCTGGCGAGATAGGACTGGGCATCGCTGCCGCCGGAAAAGCGCACGGCGAAATAGATCTTGCTGGCAAAATGAGCGGCGGTCAGAAGCAGGAACGCCATCAGCGTGATATCCGCCGCCGATCGCCGTCCGGACCGATAGATGACGGCCGCTGCCAACAGTTCGGCGATGATGAACGGCAGCTGATAGCCGAGCGAGTGGGCGAACGTGCCTCGCGGCAGGTCGTAGATCAACAGGTTGAGCGCCATGGAAACGCCGATAACGCAGGCGGTGACGGTAATATTGGATGGAACGGCATAGAGCCGCCCGAGCCCGGCGCGGATCATCAGGAGCGCGCAGAGCAAGGTGGAAAAAGCGCCGAAACTGGCAAACCGGTCGAAATCAGCATAGCGGATCGCCACTTCGAACGGCGCCGCCAGCGATGCCACGGCGAAGGCGGCGGCAAACCAGCGCCCCGCGGCAGGGATGCGGCTTCGCTTGGTGATGATCAGGAAGAAGACGCAGAAGAGCTGCGCAATCAGGAAGTTGACCGTCAGAAGAAAAAGCGCGCCGTTCATCTCTCTGTCCGTTCGGGCATGGCCCGCGCCCCGGATTTCTCAACGTTGCGAACGAGGAGAAGATGGAGGTCGCAAATATGGTTGATTTATATCCTGCGAGGGAAAAGAAAGGGTTAATCCCCGGCTTGCGACCCGGATCCGGGCGCATTCAGGATGCCGCCCGTCACCGGCGTCGAGACACCCGTCGTGCCGGGAAATGTCAGTGGCAGTTTTTCAAGTGAGCGCACCGCGAGATAGGCCCAGGCCTCCGCCTCCATCGCATCGCCGTCAAAGCCCGCCTCGTCGGCCGTCACCACCGTCGCCTCCGCCGCCCGGGCAAGTTCGCCAAGATCGCCCATGGTCACCCGGTTCAACCGGCCGCCACCCGAGATCACATAGGTTCCCGGCTTTTCCGGCAGATGCGCCGCCGATGCGAAGATGGCGGCGGCCGTCACATGGGCAAGCGTGCGGGCGCCGTCCTCGAGGCTCGCCTCGTTGCCGGCCGGCGGCTGGAAATCGTTACGGTCAAGCGAGCGGCGCTTTTCGGCACTGAAGAACGGATGCTCAAGATAGCGCCGGGCCAGCCCTTCGATGACGCGGCCTTCGCTGGCGATCATGCCGCCCTGGTCGTAGGGAATGCCCGCATGGGCCTCTACCCATTGATCGATCAGCGTATTTCCCGGGCCGCTGTCGAAGGCAATAACCAGCCCTTCCTTGCCGACGAAGGTCAGATTGGAAATACCACCGATATTGACGAAGACGACGGCTCGATCCGCACGCAGCGCAGCCGGCAGGCCGGCGGCAAGAGCGGCATGGTACACCGGAATGAGCGGCGCGCCCTGCCCGCCATGCACCATGTCGTTGGCGCGCATGTCATGAACGACGGCAATTCCGGTCTCCTTCGCAAGCAGTGCACCATCGCCCAGTTGGACGGTCAGGCCAGCGTCGGGACGATGCAGTACGGTCTGGCCGTGGAAGCCGATCACATCAATATCGCCGGCTTTCATGTTGTTTCGGTTAAGGAATGTCTCGACCGCACGCGCATGACGCAGCGTCAGCTCGGTTTCGATCCTGGCAAGGCTGCCTGGACGCTCGTTGCGCGCCATGATGCCCTTTGCGTCCTCCAGCGCCGTCTTCAGGCGGTCACGGAAAACCGGCTCGTAGGGAAGACCGAGTGCCGGGCCGCGCTCGACCCGATCGCGGCCATCGGTGCGCAAAAGCGCGACATCGATGCCGTCCATGCTGGTGCCGCTCATCAGCCCGATCGCCGTCCTCATTTCCGCCATGCCGAACAGATCTCCCAAACATTCCCACGCAAACAGGTGCACTTTTGAAGAAACAGTGCTAAACGCCGCGCAAATATCCAACAAGCGTTAAATCACCTCCAGACAGTCCACCGAAAGAGACAGCCATGCCCGGGTTCAAGTCCGATTTCCTGCATACGCTCCAAGAACGCGGTTTCATCCACCAGACATCCGACGATGCCGGGCTGGATGCGCTCTTCAACAAGGAAATCGTGACGGCCTATATCGGCTTCGATCCGACCGCACCCAGCCTGCATGCGGGCGGGCTGATCCAGATCATGATGCTGCATTGGCTGCAGGCCACCGGCCATCGGCCGATCTCGCTGATGGGCGGCGGCACCGGCATGGTCGGCGATCCCTCTTTCAAGGATGAGGCACGGCAGTTGATGACGCCGCAGACGATCGCGTCGAACATTGCCAGCATCAAGTCGGTCTTCTCCAACTACCTCACCTATGGAGACGGTCCGAAAGAGGCGCTGATGATCAACAATGCCGACTGGCTGCTCGGCATCAACTATCTCGAGTTCCTGCGCGATGTCGGTCGTCATTTCTCGGTCAACCGCATGCTCGCCTTCGACAGCGTCAAGACGCGGCTCGACCGCGAACAGTCGCTCTCGTTTCTCGAATTCAACTACATGATCCTGCAGGCCTACGATTTCGTCGAGCTCCACAAACGCACCGGCTGCCGGTTGCAGATGGGCGGCTCGGACCAGTGGGGCAACATCATCAACGGCATCGATCTCGGCCATCGCATGGGAACGCCGCAGCTCTATGCGCTGACCTCGCCGCTGCTCACCACCTCGTCCGGGGCAAAGATGGGTAAATCCGCCTCCGGCGCGGTCTGGCTCAACGCCGACCTGCTCTCGGCCTATGATTTCTGGCAATATTGGCGCAACACGGAAGACGCCGATGTCGGCCGTTTCCTCAAACTGTTCACCACCCTGCCCATGACGGAAATCGCCCGGCTGTCGGCGATCGACGGCGCGGAACTGAACGAGGTGAAAAAGATCCTCGCGACCGAGGTCACCGCAATCCTGCACGGTCGGGCCGCAGCCGAGGAAGCCGCCGAAACCGCCCGCAAGACCTTCGAAGAAGGCACGCTTGCTGCCAACCTGCCGTCGATCGACATTCCGGCCGCGGAATTGGAGGCCGGCATCGGCGTTCTCGCGCTCTTCGTGCATGCCGGGCTGGCGGAATCCAACGGCAAGGTCCGGCAATTCCTGAAAGACGGCGCGGTGCGCGTCAATGACGCCGTGGTCACCGATGACCGGCAGTTGATCGGCACCGGCGAGATTACCTCCGACAATGTCATCAAGCTGTCGCTCGGCAAGAAGAAGCATATTCTCGTTCGCCCGGCCTGATCGGCCAGCGCTCGAGCATGCCAAACCAACCGGCGGGTTTCCCGCCGGTTTTTTATTGGAATTCGAAGATGTTGCGGAAGACGCCCGGCGCGATGAGCGACAGCGGGTTGATCGTCAGTTCCGGCTTGCTGAACGGCCCCACCAGCTTGAAGGTGATCCCGAGCAGGCCACGGTCGCGGCCATTGCCGAGAAGCGCGCCGATCAGCGGCAATTCGCTGAACAACCGGTTCAGCCCATAGGCCGGCATGAAGGTGCCGGTCATGTCCATATTGCCGTTGCGGTCGCGCACCGTTCCCTGGAAGGTCGCACCGACATCCACGCCCCGCACCACCCCGCGTTCGACAGCGATGGCGCCATTGTCGAGCATCAGATTGGCAAAGCCGCGCTCGAAACGGGCCGAATTGACATTGATGTCCTTCTTGACCGCCTCGTTCAGGCTTCGCCCGTCGGCTCCCGCCGGCGTCGAAACGATGGATTTCAGTCGGGTCTCATTGACCAGGGAGAATTTGCGGATATCCACGCTCCCCCGCCAGGATCCGCCGCCACGATCGCGCAATTTCAGATTGACCAGCCCGCCGCGCATATTGCTGTAGATATTGGCGAAACGTGCCAGGGCGCCAGCGTCGCTGCTGGTCAGTTCCAGTATGTTGTCGGCGCCATTCTTCTTCAATCCGGCCACCAGTGCCTGGCCGCCGCCGGTAACGGCGGACAGATCGACCGTATCGATCAGCTGGCCCCTGGCGGCATAATTAAGATTGAAATTCGACAGCGTTTCGCCATGGAATCCGCTGACGCTCTCCAGCCGCGCAGCGATGGCGACCCTCCCGCTGCTTTCCGCAGTGTCGCCGGAGGGTTTTCGCAGGTTTTCGATGACGGGTCGCAGATCGGCCGAGCGACCATCGACAGCGACGGCAAAGCCGTTCTTCTGGCGCTGGATCGTGACGGCATAATCGTCGCCCTTGGCAAGCTGCACCGAAGAAAAACGTCCGGAACTCAAGCCGGCCTTGTCGATAACAAGCTTGCCGCTGGCACCGAAACCATCGCCGTCGAGCACCAGATCGTCGATATGCGTCACTCCCTCGTCCGAAATTGCTGAAAAACGTGCCTTCGCGCCGATGCCGGCGCCTTTTTCCCAGCCGATCCACGGGAGGGAGACCGATGCCTTGCCCAAGTCGGCGATAATGTTCTGCCGATCCTGTTCGTCTATCGAGATATCGACCGAGACCGGTCCGGCGATGAGGCCGGCAAGACCCGGCGCCAGCTTCGCAAGGGCTCCGTCCTTCAGTGTTCCCGAAATTTCCCGCTTCCGTGGAACCGGGTTCGACCTGTCGACCGGCTCGATCAACGAGATGTCCATCGGCATGCCGTCTATGTCGGCCGTCGCCTCCAGGACCGCCTGCTGCGAATCGATCCTGAAGGTTCCCTCGATCGCCGAAATGTCGCGTCCGGAGATCGGCTTGTTGACGGTGACGCCGTCAAGCAGCATCTGCGCCTGCCAGAGCGGCGGCGGCGGGTCCTGCTCGTCCACCAGACCGAATCGCGCCCCGACCTGTGCCGTCATCGGCCCGGAAAAATCTTCCGGCTTGAACGGCGTTCGCTGCAGGGCAAGGATCGGCCTGTAACTGACGAGTTCCGCGATCGCATCGGCCTCTCCGCCGACATCCAGCTTCATCTCGGCGATCAGCGGCTTCTCATAGGTGTTGGGAATGATGAAATCGCCGCCTTTCAGCGTGACGGAACGACCGGAGGGAAAATAGGCGGTCCCCTGCTCGATCTCGATGCCGAGATGCTCTCCCTTAAGCTTGATCGCGCCGGCGGCATCGCGCAGTGGCGGGATATCGCCGGTGATATTGACCCGCGCATCGGCGACCTTGAACTGGAGGCTCAATTCATCGGCATTGAGATCGATTGGGCCGACCGTCTGTGAAATCCGACCCATCGGCACGAATATCTCGATCTTGCCATCGGTAACCGTGCCGCCGAAAATATTGGCGATGACCCAGCGACGCGCCTTTTTGCCGATCCACCACGGCCAGAGCTGCTTGACGGCAGCCGCCTGCAATTGGTCGGAGACAAGCGCGAAACCGATCTGCGGCGACGTGTCTCCAAATGTCATGGCGAGCGATCCCGCCGCCGTGCCGAGCCCGCTTGCCACCGTCAGTTCGTCGAAGACCAGCTTGTGGCTTTGGGACAGGAACCGGCCTCGCGCCTTGGCGTCGAAAACCAAGGGCGTCGCTGTCACATCGACCGGCGCCGAGCGCGCGCCCTGGGCCAGGAGATCGATTGAAAATCCGGCCTCGCCGGTCTCGCCGGCACGTTCGAGATCGGCGATCGCGCCAGTGAACGGGAAGGTCGATCGACCGACCCGCATGGTCGAGGGCAAAACCTCGATCCGTTTCCGGCTAAAATCATAGGTGACAACGAGTTCGGACGGCAGGAGTTGCGAGTTGAATCCGCCCGCCTCGAAAAGCCCTTCCCTCGATTTGCCGCTCAATTCCAGCGTCGGCGCGACCGCATCGTCGCCGCGCGTCGCCTTGATGGCGAGATCGGCGGCGGCCTTGATGCCGAAGGCCTCCTCGGTCGGCGTTTCCTCGCGATAGAGGAGAGAGGACAGTGGCAGCCCACTCACAGCGCCGGCCATACTCGCCATCCGGCCATCGCGGCGTTCGGCGCGAAGATGCAACTCGGCATCCTGACCATCGACGGTGAAGGCTCCATCGATCTGCATGGACCCATCGTCGCTGCGCTTGAAGTCGATGGCATCCACGACCACTGCCACCACCTGTTTTCGCGGCCCGGCGATGGACAGGCTGAGGTCGGCGATCCGCACTGTTTTGGTATTGCTGCGACCGATCAGTTGGGAAATACCGTCGATCCGGGCAAAGACACGCTCCAGGCCATCGGCGATGTGACCGACGCGAATCGCCGTCAGGTCGATCGGCTTGCCCTGCGGCAGGAGTGAGGGATCAAGCGTTGCCCCCTCCGCCTCAAGCCTGGTGACCGCGACCCTGCCGGTCATCAGGGCAAGCGGGCTGAGTTCGATGAAGACCGATTTGGTGGAGACAAGGCGCTTGCCGGAAGCGTTTTCGACCAGCGTGACGTCGCGCGCCTTCAAGGCAAGCGCGCCGTTCGAGGTCACCCGTACCACGGTGCTGCCGACTTCGGCATGGTAACCGTCGCCAAGCGCGACATTCAGCGCAGCCTTGGCCCGCGCATTGAGAGGGCCGTCCAGCATGCCGCTCTCAATCGTCGCCAAAACCGCCACGCCGAGGAGAAGGAGAACGGCCGTGAGGCCGGCCAGTGCGGCAAGCAACCGGTTGGCGCGGCCACGGCCGTGCGGCGCATGCACGATACAGGGATCATGTGCCTGCGCCGACGGCAGCGAATGCAAAGCCACAATGTCCTGCTTGCGAAACGATACTTTTTCGCCGCGAATATCGTTCATCGGCGCCCGGTTACCTCAGCAATGGTCAATCGAATCATGCCGTCTTTCCCGTTTGCCGCGGTCTCGGCCGCAGCGTTCAACGTCTCATTCTCCATGGTGCATAGTCTGCTGGCGTTGCGCCGGGCTGATTCTTGCAGCTTTTCGGCCATGAATGCCACCGTCACGACGAAACGGAGGTGCACATTTGCAGGTGGTCCACAGGCCTTGCGGACAGAGTGGAAGCCACGCGCCGCTCCATCGCCTCTGTTCGCATGTCTGATCACTCCGTACTGGACGCCACCGGTCCGGATTGGCTAAGCCATGGGCGACAAACCGCAGCACATGATCCAAAAAAAAGGAATAACCATGGCAAACATAGCGGAAGGTGCCCTCGCGCCTGATTTCATCCTTCCCCGCAACGGCGGCGGAACGGTTTCTCTCGAAGAGTTTCGCGGCAAGACGGTCGTGCTGTTCTTCTACCCGAAGGACGATACCAGCGGCTGCACGGCCGAATCGATCGCCTTTACGGCTCTCAAGGATGCGTTTGCCGGAGTTGGCGCCGTGGTCATCGGCCTGTCGCCGGACTCGGTGAAAAAACACGACAAATTTGCCAAGAAATACGAACTGTCGGTGATTCTCGCAGCCGACGAGGAGAAGGCCGTTCTGAATGCCTATGGCGTTTGGGTGGAAAAGAGCATGTACGGCCGCAAATATATGGGCGTCGAGCGCACCACGGTCCTGATCGGGCCAGACGGCCGCGTGCGAAAGATCTGGGAAAAAGTGAAAGTCCCGGGACACGCCGAAGAGGTTCTGGCGGCAGCAAGGGCACTTGCGCAAGGCGAAAGGGAATGACGGGCCTGCCGTCGATCCACAGTCTGCGTGACGGCGCCGCACGCGCCATCCGCGCGGCCGATCTCGACGTCAAGACATTGCTGACGCAGGAGGCGGCGCGGCGCTGGAACGAGCGCAGCCTATCGCTGCGATCACCACTGGACATGCTGGCACCGGAGCGTCCCGGCCGACCGGAAAAACCGGATCTCATTGCACCGAGGCAGGTTCCGAAGCGGTCTCTGACCACGCAAAAGGGCCGAGTAGCCCTGCTCCATGCCATCGCTCATATCGAACTCAATGCCGTCGATCTCGCACTCGATATCGTCGCGCGTTTTGCCGGCGAGCCCGTTCCCAATTCCTTTTTCGATGGCTGGATGCGAGTGGCGTTCGAGGAGGCCAAGCATTTTCGCCTGGTGCGCGACCGGCTGCGGCAGCTGGGCGCCGATTATGGCGACCTGCCCGCCCATGACGGTCTCTGGCAGGCGGCGCACGATACGAGGAACGATCTTACCGCCCGGCTTGCGGTCGTTCCGCTCATCCTCGAGGCCCGCGGGCTCGATGTCACCCCGGCGCTGCAGGCGAAGATGCGCGAGGCCGGCGATCTGGAAAGTGCCGCGGTGCTCGACGTGATCTACGAGGACGAAAAGGGCCATGTTGCAGTAGGCGCGAAATGGTTTCGCTTTCTCTGCGCCCGCCAGAAGAAAAACCCGGCCATCGCCTTCCAGGCGCTGGTACGGGCGAATTTCCGCGGGCCGCTCAAGGCGCCGTTCAACGACATTGCCCGGGCCGAAGCCGGCCTGACGCCTTCCTTCTACCGCTCGATGACCGCATCGGTGAATATCTAGGCCGGGAAGGCACCTCCCGGCTGGCTCGGGCAAGGCTTTGTTAACCTTAACAGTATCTAATCCTCCCCATCAAATGCGCGGAACGCAGGCGGCGGGGGTGAGTTGATGTCTACGGAAAGCCGAGTCTTCGGCAAACGCGCGGAAAAGCACATCCTCATCCTGGCCAGCGGCGACAAGGTCCGCCACATGACCGTCCAGCCTTGGATGGCAGCGCTTTCGGTCTGCTTCATATCGGTATTCTCCATCGGCTACCTTGCCGCGACCTCCTACCTGGTACTGCGCGACGATCTGATCGGCGGCACGATGGCACGGCAGGCGCGCATGCAGCATGAATATGAGGACCGGATCGCAGCTTTGCGCGCCCAGGTCGATCGCGTGACGAGCCGCCAGCTCCTCGACCAGCAGGTCGTTGAAGACAAGGTCGAGAAACTGCTTCAGCAGCAGATGGCACTGTCGTCACGCCATGGCAGGCTGGGCTCGCTGCTCGAGCGCGCCGAGGAATCGGGGATCGCCGGTGAAGCGCCGCAGCCGATCGCGATCATGCCTCAAGAGGACGGAAAGCAAGCCGATGCATCCGGTGGCCTGCGCGCGATCGAGCGGCTGATGGGGATCACCGGCAGCCAGGCGGAGCAGCGCACGGCGCTTGCCTATGCGCCGCCGGCAGTGACGGGCCTGCGCGAAACCATCTCTGATCGGGCCGACAGGCTGTTTTCCAAGGTTACCCTGTCGCTGAAAAACATAGAGCAGGAGCAGAGGACGCGTATCGACAGCCTGACCGCGGGCGCCGACGAGACAACCGAGGCCATACGAAACATTTTGACGCGAACCGGCGTCAAAGTCGAGAATGAAGACCTTGTTGCGAGTGTCCCGGCATCGGCTGCGGAAGCGCCGGTCGGCGGACCCTTCGTGGAACCCGAAGCCGCCGAAGCCTTCGACAATTCCCTGGTCGCGCTCGACAGCGCCCTTGGCCGGCTCGAACAGATCCGCAGCCAGGCGAGCAAACTTCCGTTCAGCAATCCCTCGTCGGCCAGCGATATCACCAGCCATTTCGGAAACCGGCTCGACCCCTTCATCGGCCGTCTCGCGCTGCACGCCGGCATCGATTTTCGCGCACCGACGGGAACCCGGGTCGTCGCCACAGCTCCCGGAACGGTCATCACAGCAGGAAAATCCGGCGGATACGGCAATATGGTCGAGATCGATCATGGCAACAGCATCACCACCCGCTATGCCCATCTGTCGAGCATTCTCGTCAATACCGGCGACCGGGTCGAGAAGGGTGACGCCGTTGCCCGCTCCGGGAGCACCGGTCGTTCGACCGGGCCGCACCTGCATTATGAGGTTCGGCTGAACGGCAAGGCCGTCGATCCCATGCGCTTTTTGACCGCAGGCCGGAAGCTCGACAATTACATCAATTGACATTCGTTACGGGCGGAGATTTGCGCTATCCCATTGTCGTTCGGCCATTTTTGGTGCTCTTCGCCGCTCCGATTGCCGGTTTTCTTGACTTTGTCCGTCTATGGGACTAAGAGCCCTGCGACGGCGCTCAAAGCATGTGCCGATTGACCAGTGTTCGATCGAACCGGAACGGAAACAGATTTCCCTTTGACCACTTTTTCAGACCTTGGCCTGAGCCAAAAAGTTCTTTCCGCTGTCACGGACGCGGGCTACACCATCCCGACCCCGATCCAGGCCGGCGCCATTCCGCCAGCCCTGCAGCGGCGTGACATTCTGGGCATCGCCCAGACCGGGACCGGCAAGACGGCCTCCTTCGTGCTGCCGATGCTGACCCTTCTTGAAAAGGGCCGCGCCCGCGCGCGTATGCCGCGCACGCTGATCCTGGAGCCGACCCGCGAACTGGCAGCCCAGGTCGCCGAGAATTTCGAGAAATACGGCAAGAACCACAAGCTCAATATCGCGCTTCTGATCGGCGGCGTGTCCTTCGACGAGCAGGACCGCAAGCTGGAGCGCGGCGCCGACGTGCTGATCTGCACGCCCGGCCGCCTGCTCGATCATTGCGAACGCGGCAAGCTTCTGATGACCGGCGTCGAGATCCTCGTCATCGACGAAGCCGACCGGATGCTCGACATGGGCTTCATTCCGGATATCGAGCGCATCGCCAAGCTCATTCCGTTCACCCGCCAGACCCTGTTCTTCTCGGCCACCATGCCGCCGGAAATTCAGAAGCTGGCTGACCGCTTCCTGCAGAATCCGGAGCGTGTCGAGGTTTCCGTACGCTCCTCCACCGCCCTGACGGTGACGCAGCGCCTGGTTGCGACCCATGGCAAGGACTATGAGAAGCGCGCCGTACTGCGCGACCTGATCCAGAAGCAGGAAGAACTGAAGAACGCCATCATCTTCTGCAATCGCAAGCTTGACGTGGCCGACCTGTTCCGTTCGCTCAGCCGCCATGGTTTTTCGGTTGGCGCGCTGCATGGCGACATGGATCAGAGTTCGCGCACCAAGACGCTGGCGAGCTTCAAGGACGGCCAGATCCAGTTGCTGGTCGCCTCTGACGTCGCCGCCCGCGGCCTCGACATCCCCGATGTCAGCCACGTGTTCAATTTCGACGTGCCGATCCATGCGGAGGATTATGTCCACCGCATCGGCCGCACCGGTCGTGCCGGCCGTTCCGGCGCTGCCTTCACGCTGGTTTCCAAGCGCGACACGAAATTCCTCGATGCGATCGAAAAGCTGATCGACAAGCAGATCGAATGGCAGAACGGCGATCTTTCCGCCCTGCCCGCGCCCATGGAAAGCCATGAGAGCAGCAAGCCGGAACGTGGCGGACGCGACGGCAAACGCGGCGGACGGCGTAATGAGCGGGATCGTGACCACGCGCCCCGCCCGGTGTCCAGTCACAAATCGGACATCAAATCAGACGATACAGTAGCGCAACCGGAACCAATCATTGCAAAGGCAGACCCTGTGAGAGCAGAACGCAAGGCAGAAACGAAGCCGCAGAACGCCGGTCGTAACAGCAACCGCCCTGCGCCTCAGCCTTATCCGGCCAATGACGACAATCGTGATCGTCGTAACCGCTATCGCCGCGACCATGACGACGGCCCGACGCCGATCGGTTTTGGCGAGGATATTCCCGCCTTCATGCTGATTGCCGGCAAGGCCTGATCTCCGAGCCGGGCGCGAGGGCTGCCATGGCTCGTCCAGGCGTTGATTTCCCCGGTGTGGGTTGCGGGCTTGCCGTCGTGAAAGACGGCAAGCTTTTGCTTTGCAAGCGCCTGAAGGCGCCCGAATCAGGACATTGGAACATCGTCGGCGGCAAGGTGGATCATATGGAACCCGCCGCCGATGCCGCTCGCCGCGAGGCCGAGGAAGAAAGCGGCCTGGCGATCCATTCGGCCCGCTTCCTTTGTCTCAGCGAACAATTGATCGATGCCGACCGTCAGCATTGGGTGTCGCTGATCTATGTGAGCGACGATTTTTCCGGCGAACCATGGTTGACCGAGCCGGACAAGCTTTCCGACATCGGCTGGTATTCGCTCGACGACTTGCCGCAACCGCTGTCACGCTTCGCCATGGATGCGGTCCATGCCCTGCGCCAGCAGGCTATGGCTTGGCCCTGAGCGCCGCCTGCCAGGCAAGCCGCACCCAATCCGCCATCTCGTCCGGATCGTCGAAGGCCTGATCGGGGATCGACCAATACGGCATTTTCACGGATTTCCCCTTTCCGTCATAGGCCCATTGGGTGGCGCCGGCCGCCTCGAATTGCGGCGCGGTCTGCGCATCGGCCTTCAGCAGAATATCGCCGCCCACCTCCAGGGCGAGGATGCGGCCGTCAAAATAAATGCCCTTGCCGCCGAACATGCGCTTGACCTTCACCGGGCCGAGCGCTGAAAACATGTCCTCGATCGCCGCATTGTCCATCAGTGTCAGCCTTTCAATATGCCGCCCGCGGCAAGAATTGCCTCCGGCGTGTCGAGGTCCAGATGGGCGGCGGGCCCGATTTCGACGTCGATCACCGGCAATCCGCAGGTTTCGATGATATGGCGGGCGCCGACATCCCCCTCAAGCTTGCGGACCTCGGAAAAGACCGCGCGTGGCAGTATGACCGGATTGCCGCGCCGGCCGTTCGAGACTGCGCGAATGACGGCCGCCCCGCCTTGCGTCCTGAACGCGGATATCATCGCGGCGAGCTCGCCTGTTGTCACGAAGGGCATGTCCGCCAGCATGACGAGAACGCCGTCGACCGCCGGGCCGATGGCATCCAGTCCGGCGATCAGCGACGAAGCCATGCCGGACGCATGGTCGTCATTGTCGGCAAAAGCGATATCGAGCCCGTCGAGAGCGGTGCGAATCTCCGCCTTCCTGTGACCTGTCACGGTAATGACACTGTCAGCGCCCGCGCCAAGTGCCGCTTCGGCGCTGCTACGGATCATCGGGACGCCCCCGAATTCGGCAAGCAGCTTGTGATGCCCGGACGGCCCCATGCGGCTCGCCTTACCGGCCGCAAGCAGCAGGATTGCGACGGAGGTTTCCCGGGCCTGCTGGCCAGCCAGTGCGCGCGGCGAAGGGCGGGTCGGTATCTCCATCAGCAGGCCGCCGACGCCAAGGCCGGCTATGTCCCGGGATGTCGGCCATTCGCCGGCAAGAATCCGGTTTAGGACCCAGTCGAAGCCGTTTTCCTTCGGGCTGCGGGCGCAACCCGGCGCGCCGATCACCGGGTGATCGCCGATCCGCCCGAGAACCAGGAGATTGCCGGGATCGACCGGCATGCCCAGATGCTCGACCTCCCCCCCTGCCCGACGGATGCCGGCCGGCACCACGTCGTCCTCGTCTGCCACAGCCGAGGCGCCGAAAATGACAATCATATCGCAGAGCGGCCGCATCTTCCTGATCGCTGCAGCGACGGCCTCAGCGTCGTGGTCAATCCGCTCCTCATGCTCGACCCGGCTTTGCGACAGGGACAGTCGCTGTTCCAGATTCCGACGGGTCTTGTCGAGCACGCTCGGCTTCAGGGAAGGCAAAAGCGTCGCGATCAGACCGATACGGCGCGACGCAAAGGGTTTGACGGCAAAAGCCGCGGTTTCGCCGAGCAGGCCGACGGCGCGCTCGACGGATTTTTCAGCGACGGCGAGCGGTATGATCTTGATCGTCGCCACCATATCGCCGGAGCGCACCGGCACATGATCGGCAAGGCAGGCAAGCGTGATGGCCGGATCGACGCCGTTGAGCCGATCGACCACCGACCTGTTCGCGACGAAAAGCCCGTCCGCTTCCGCGAAGATATTGACCCGCCCGGTGCTCGCCGGCGAAAATGTCAAATGGTCGCGCCCGATCGCGCCGGCAATGCGGGCTGCGGCCTCGTCCTCCAGCACGTCGCCAGGTTCCAGGCGGGCAACGATGATTTCGGTAATTCCAGCCGTCTGCAGGGCGGCAATATCCTCCAACGTAAGGAGACGGCCCTTCGGCAGGCGTCCGCTGGCAAGCTTTGCCGCATGGGCGAGCACCGTGCCTTCTGCCTCGGCTACTGCGACCGGCCCAAACTTCATGCCGCGCCCCTTCGATCGCCGGCCACATCCCGCCGACGCAGCGCCTGAATGATTTCGGCCAGAATGGCGACGGCGATTTCGGCCGGGCTCGACGCGCCGATATCGAGACCGATCGGCGCGCGGATACGGGCAATGGCCTCCTGATCGACGCCAAGCGCGGACAGTCGTTCCACCCGACCGGCATGGGTTTTTCGGCTCCCCAACGCGCCGACATAGAAACAGCCGGCATCCAGCGCCGCCTTCAACGGGACATCGTCGATTTTCGGGTCATGGGTGACCGCCACCAGCGCCGTATGAGCATCCAGCGGCACGTGGGCCAGCGCCTCGTCCGGCCATTCCGCCAGCAATTTCGTGTGCCCGAACCGCTCCGGCGTCGCAAAGGCGGAGCGGGGATCGATAATCGTCAGGTCGAGCCCGGCGATCGGCGCCAGGCCGGCAAGCGCCTGGGAAATATGGACCGCGCCGATGACGACGATACGCGGCGGCGGAAGATAGACGTTGATGAAGACCGGCTGCTCTCCGCCCTGCAGTATCCCCGGCTTGCCGCTGCGAAACGCGGCCTCGACGGCAACGGCGGCGCTGCCGGTGATCGCTTCGCCCTCGATGAAGACCTCGGTCCGGCCGGTCTCCAGTTCGGTCACCGTGGCGACAGCACGCCGCGCCTGGCGTGCTACATTGATCCTGTAGAGTTGTTCAGGCAGCATGATCTATCCGAGCCTTTCGACATAGACGCGGATGCGGCCGCCGCAGGAAAGACCGACGCGCCAGGCGGTCTCGTCGGCAACGCCGAATTCGAGCAGGCGCGGCGCGCCCGTCGCGATGACCTCGGCCGCTTCCCCCACAACCGCGCCCTCGACGCAGCCGCCCGAGACCGAACCTTCGAAGTTGCCATCGGCATCGATGACCAGATGACTGCCGGCCGGCCTTGGCGCCGAGCCCCAGGTCTCGACGACCGTGGCGATCGCGACGCTGCGGCCCTCGCGCAACCAGTGTTCGGCCGTCGTCAGCGGATCGGTGAAATTCGGTTGGCTGGACATGACAGGCTCTCCAGGGGTCTAACGGCCACCGAGGAAGCGGCGCGGATCGCCGCCATCGACGGCCCGACCGGACAAAGCCGCGGCCAGATCCGCTACGGCCTCAAGATTATGCACGGCGCGCAATTCGTCAACATGCGCCAACATGGCCCGGACGCCGCGCGCCCGTGCCTCGAACCCTTCGAAGCGCAGGAGCGGATTAAGCCAGATCAACCGCCGACAGGACCGGTGCAGGCGGTCCATCGCCGTTTCCAGCACGCTCGTGTCGTCCCGCTCCAGCCCGTCGGTGATCAGGAGCACGACGGCGCCCTGCCCCAGCACCCGGCGTGACCAGAGGCGGTTGAAATCCCCCAGCGCCTCGCCGATCCGGGTACCGCCCGACCAGTCGTCGACGATCCGCAGACATTGACTGACCGCTTCGTCTGGATCGCGGTTCTTCATCTGCCGTGTGACATTGCTCAACCGCGTGCCGAAAAGGAAGACATGGACGCGCCGGCGCTTTTCCGTGAGCGCATGCAGGAAATGCAGGAAGATGCGGGTATATTGGCTCATCGAACCGGAAATGTCCGCGAGCACGACCAGCGGCGGATGGATGGTCCTGTGCTCGCGAAAGCGCGGCAGGATCAGGTCTCCGCCGGTTCTCATCGCATCGCGCATGGTGGCGCGCGGATCGATGTGTCGCGGCCGGTGCGAGGAGCGGAACCGCCGGCTTCGTGTCCGGTCCATCGGAAGCACCAATGCCGAAAGCGCCTTCCTTGCTTCGGCAAGTTCGGCCGCCGACATCTGGGCAAAATCCGTGCGGCGCAGGATTTCACGCTGCGAGGCGGTGAAGCGGGCGTCCACCTCGATATCCGGCCTGTCGCGGACGGGGCTCGGCCGGTCACGCTCGGCAAACAGCGCATCGCCGACACGCGTTGCCGCTGCCCGCGGGGGCTGCTTCTCGCGATTGTCAGGTGCCACCGGCGAAAGCATCGCGATCATCTTGCCGATCAGGTCGCGCGACCGCCAGAAAATCCGGAAAGCCTCGTCGAACAGGGCCTGATCCTCGCGGCGCTTGACGAAGACCGATTGCAGCGCCGCCTTGAATTCCTCCCTGGCACCGATGCCGATCAGCGCCGCGGCCTCGATCGCATCGGCGACGGCACCGGGTCCGATCTTCAGGCCTGCCTTGCGAAGGGTGCGGGCGAAAAAGACGATATTGTCGGCCAGCCGGCCGTCGCCCGGAGCAAGCGGCGGAAGCACGGCGCCATCCCCCGGGAGAGCCGTTGCCATGATCAGCCCACCGCCAGGAGTTCGGCCTTGACCTCGTCCAGGACCCTGCGGCCCTCGCCGCCTTCGATCCGGGCGATGTCGTCCTGATATTTGAGCAAGGTGCCGAGCGTGTCCGAAATGGTCTGCGGATCGAGCGCTAGCCGGTCGAGCTCGGTCAGCGCCGTCGCCCAGTCGATCGTTTCGGCAACGCCCGGATTCTTGAAGAGGTCGATTGTGCGCAATCTCTGCACATAGGCGACGATCTCGCGCGAAAGACGCTCATTGCAGCCCGGCACCTTGCGCCGAATGATCTCCAGTTCCTGCGCCGCCTGCGGATAATCGACCCAGTGATAGAGGCAGCGCCGCTTCAGCGCGTCGTGAATCTCGCGTGTGCGGTTGGTGGTGATGATGACGATCGGCGGTTCCTTGGCGTGGATCGTGCCCAGTTCGGGAATGGTCACCTGGAAATCCGAAAGGACCTCGAGCAGAAAGGCCTCGAAGGCCTCGTCGGTGCGGTCGAGTTCGTCGATCAGGAAGACCGGCGCCTTACCGGCCTCGGCCGAAATGGCCTGCAGGACCGGGCGGCGGATCAGATATTTCTCGGAGAAGATATTGCCTTCGATCTTCTGGCGGTCGGCGATGCCGGAAGCCTCGGAAAGCCGGATTTCCAGCATCTGCGCCGGATAGTTCCACTCATAGACCGCGGACGAGATGTCCAGCCCCTCATAGCATTGCAGGCGGATCAGCGGCCGGTCGAGCGCCCTCGCCAGCACCTTGGCGATCTCGGTCTTGCCGACGCCCGCCTCGCCCTCCAGGAACAGCGGCCGCTTCATCCTCAGGGCGAGGAAAAGCACGGTCGACAGTGCCGTCCCGGCAAGGTAGTCGCCCGTTTCCAGCATCTGCGCCGTATCGGCGATGGAGGTTGGCAATGCACCGTTCGCATATCCCGTCATGCCTGCTCCCTCCTCCGGAAAAAATTCTACAACGTGCGATAGTCCCGGTCCAGATAGACGAGCGCCGGCGCCTGCTTGCCGAGCGAGACGGCGACGACCTCGCCGAACAGGACCACATGCGTCGCCACGGTCTTGATATCGATCAAGCGGCAATCGAACACGGCGACGGCCTCGGCAAGAACAGGCGCTCCCGTCTTCAATTTTTTCCACGTCCCATGCGCAAACCGCAATTCGGGGTCTACCTGGTTCCTGCCGGAAAACACGTCGGCAAGCGCCATCTGGCCCGCTCCGAGCATATTGAGAGCGAAACTGCCGCTGCGTGAAAAGATGGCGTTGCGCGGATTGGTGCCGTTGAGGCAGACGAGCAGCGTCGCCGGCGCATCCGACACCGAGCAGGCGGCGGTAATCGTCACGCCGCGCCGCTCGCCCTCATGGGCGGCGGTGACGATGTGGACATGGCCGGCCAGCCGGGCCATGGCATCGCGGTAGGATTTCGGGTCGAGTTGGGACTTGTCCAACACGGCATTCTCCAGATCGGTGTTCGCAGCTACACATAAAGGGTGGCGCGAAATTTAAAACCCGCCAGCCGGCTTTTCTTGGCCCAGCACGGCAAAGACACCGCATGATCGCAGAGATGTGTATCTTTTCCTTTGACGCTTGCCGGCACATCCTTAAAACATGCGCTTTGTTTTTCCTGGAAGCAGCCATGTTCCGTCTCCTTGCCGCAACTCTTTTCATCGCCGGATCGCTGCAGGCCTCGCCACTCCTTGCGGCCGGCGCCAAAATTGCCGTCGTCGCGCCGGCTGAGGGTCCTTTCGCGCTTCTCGGGCAGCAGATAGTCGAGGGGGCACGTTTCCAGGCGGAGGAAAGAGGTTCACAGATCATCGCCATTCCCGAAACCTGCGAGGAAAAGGATGGCGAAGCGCTGACGAAGGCGCTTCTGGCGAGCGGCGCGGAGGCTGTGATCGGCTTCCTGTGCACCGAAAGCCTGGAGGCGGCATTGCCCGCACTTGCGCAAGCCCAGATCCCGGCGCTGACGCTCAGCGTGCGCTCGGATATCCTGATGGAAGATGCCCTGAAGAAGAAATGGCCGTTCTTCCGGCTGGTGCCAAGCGCCCGGATGGAGGCCGAGACAGTCACCGACATCATCCTGTCGCGCTGGAAGGCCGAGCCGCTGGCACTGATCGAGGACGGGACGATCCACGGGCGTGAACTGGTGGAAACCGTGCGGGCGCGGCTTGCCGAATCAGGCCTCACGCCGGTCTTTACCGACACTTATCGCCCGTCGCAGGAACAACAGGTGAGCCTTGTGCGCCGCCTGGCCAAGAGCGGCGCAACGCATGTCTTCACCGGCGGCGACCGGGCGGATACGGCAATCATCGCGCGCGACGCGGCCTCGGAAGGCATAGCGCTGACCTTGATGGGCGGTGAAGCGCTGGATGCGGCCGATCAGCCGGTTGCGCTTGCCGACGGCGTCCTTGCCGTCTCCCTGCCCGACTATGCCGCATTGCCGGAGGCGAAGGCGGTCGCCGATGCAATGACCGCGGCAAAGCTGGTGCCGGAAGGCTATGTCTTGCCGGCATTTTCCGCCGTGTCGCTTGTCGAGCAGGCAAAGGACAAGGCGGGCGCCGACAATATTTCGCTGGCTGAGGCTTTTTTGAAAGGTCCCTACCAGACGGCGATCGGTTCTGTCGGTTTCGGCCAGAACCATGAACTCGCCGCCAATCCCTACCGGCTGCTGCAATGGCGGAACGACCGCTTCGTGCCGGCCCCCGCAATGCTGGAAGCGGAATGATGCACCCCGGTCCGCGCAACGCGATTACCGATGTCGGCGGGCTTAGGGTCGGCAATGCGGGCGATGACGGTCTGAAATCCGGAGTTTCTGTCGTTCTCTGCGATCAGCCGGCTGTGGCGGCCGTTCAGGTTCTCGGCGGGGCGCCCGGAACGCGCGAAACCGACCTGCTTGCGCCGCACAATACGGTCCAGACGGTCGATGCGGTGGTACTGTCGGGCGGCTCCGCCTTCGGCCTCGATGCTGCCTCCGGCGTCCAGGCGGCATTGCGCGAAATCGGCCGTGGCTTTCCGGTCGGCGAAATGCGAATCCCGATCGTGCCGGCGGCCATCCTCTTCGACCTGATCAATGGCGGCGACAAGGATTGGGGGCTTTATCCGCCCTATCGCGAGCTTGGCTACAAGGCGACAAGAGCCGCTGCGCTCGACTTTACCACCGGCACGGCGGGCGCCGGCACGGGCGCTTTGACGGCCGGCCTCAAGGGCGGTCTGGGCACCGCATCCATGCGCCTCGACAGCGGCATTACCATCGGCGCACTGGTGGCGGTCAATGCGCTGGGGTCGGCGACGATCGGCACCAGCAGGCATTTCTGGGCTTCTCCCTTCGAGGAAGACGCCGAATTCGGCGGCTTGGGAATGCCCCACCCGTTTCCAAGCGATGCCCGCGACATCCGCAC
Organism: Rhizobium sp. Root482; assembly: GCF_001426565.1. GTDB lineage: Bacteria > Pseudomonadota > Alphaproteobacteria > Rhizobiales > Rhizobiaceae > Pararhizobium. Next base: position 155,870 of record NZ_LMFA01000021.1, read on the forward strand.
GAAACTGCGCGACGGCGCCCGGGAAACGCAGAATACCACGATCGCGGTGATCGCCACCGATGCGGTGCTGACCAAAAGCGAGGCGAAGCGCCTGGCAATCGCGGCCCATGACGGTTTCTCGCGTGCCCTCTGGCCGACCCACACGCCGCTCGACGGCGATCTCGTTTTCGCGCTGGCGACGGGCACGAGCGGAAAGACCGTCGATCTCGCCGATTTCATCGACCTTGGCGCCGTGGCGGCATCGACGATGGCGCGCGCCATTGCCCGCGGCGTGCATGACGCGGCGCCCGCCGAAAACGATCTTCTTCCCGCCTGGGCCTCACTGCGATAAGCCTGGGACGGTCTTCAAAGCGCGGCGGTGAATATTGTTTGCGACGAGAAGCGGTGCTATTGCCGCGAAAACCATATGGAGCCTCTTCTCATGCCCCTGCCGATCCGGATTGCCCCCTCCATCCTCGCCGCCGATTATGCCAAGCTCGGTCAGGAGGTGCGCGATGTCGTTTCCGCCGGCGCCGACTGGATCCATCTCGACATCATGGACGGCCATTTCGTTCCCAATATCTCGTTTGGCCCCGACCTGATCAAATCCCTGCGGCCGCATACGGATGCGTTTTTCGACTGCCATCTGATGATCGCGCCCGCCGACCCCTATCTGGAAGCCTTCGCCAAGGCCGGTTGCGACGGCATCACCGTCCATGCCGAAGCCGGCCCCCACCTCGACCGCTCCATCCAGGCAATCAGGGCACTGGGGAAGAAAGCCGGTGTCTCGATCAATCCGGCAACGCCGGAAAGCGTACTCGACTATCTGCTCGACAAGCTCGACCTGATCCTGGTGATGACGGTCAATCCCGGTTTCGGCGGCCAGAAATTCATTCCGGCGATGGAAGAGAAAATCCGCCGCATCAAGGCGATGATCGGCGACCGGCCGATCGAGCTGCAGGTCGATGGCGGCATCGCGCTCGAGACCATCGCACTCCCGGCCTCGGCCGGCGCCAATGTCTTCGTCGCGGGCTCGGCGATCTTCGGCGGCGGCCATGTTGACGCCTATCGCAAAACCATCGACACTCTGCGCACCAACGCCGAAGGGGGACTAAGGTGAGATTTCCGGGCCGGATCGCTGCCGCCGCATTTGCGTCGCTCCTGATTGCGGGCGCTGCAAATGCCGGTGACATAGCCTCCTTCCGGCCGATCGGCTTTTCGCCCGATGGCGGCATCTTCGCCTTCGAGGAATATGGAATCCAGGACGGGTCCGGATTTCCCTATTCCTCCATCTTCTTCATCGACACCCGCAAGGATGCGTTTCTTCCCGATACGCCGATCCGCGTCCGGATGAACAATGAAAATGCCGGACTTTCGAGCGCCCGCGCAAAAGCCGCCGCACAAGCGGCCCCTCTTGTCCAGAAATTCGCAATGGACGCAGCCCCCGGGCTGATGGCCGCCTTCAATCCGGTCACGGAAACCGAAAGCCCGGACCATAGCCTGACCTATCGGCAATATGCGATGGATCCACCGGTCGGCGGAAAGTTCGCGCTGGCGCTGGAAGAGATCGCACTGCCGCCATCCGCCCTTTGCAAGGATGTCACGCCGCAATCCATCGGTTTTCGGCTTTCCTTCGAGATGGAGGATGGCCAACCGTCGCAGCGCCTTCTCCACGCGGACCAGAAGATTCCCGAAAGCCGCAATTGTCCGACCGGCTACCGGCTCGGCGGGGTCATGGTTCATCATCCCGATGGCAAGGATCCGGTCCATGTCGTCCTCGTGCAGGTGTTGAGCTTCGGCTTCGAAGGACGGGATGGCCACTGGATCGCAGTGCCCGCTCCCGTAACGCCGTGATGCCATCCGAGAGTGCCGGCGCACCGGCCCGCGGGCGGATGCGCAACCTCCGCCTCCGGCTCGCCGCCTCGCTACCGAGCCTGCAAGAAATCCTGCTCGGCTCACCGCTCTGGGGGTTCGTGATGGCGCTTTCGTCGCTGGTGGCGCTGATCCTGCGCAATGGCGCCGAGACGGCGCATCTACACAGCATCCTTCTCCTATTCTTTTGCGGCGGTCTTATCGCCTGGCCTTGCGCGCTGCTCCTTGGGCGGTTCTGCGCGCTCGGCCGACGCCGGGAAACCCGCTTTGCGGCGTTCTTCCTGTGCCTCACAGTCTTTACCATCGCCGCCACCGCCTTTCTGTTCGCCCTGGACTACCGGCTCTTCTATGCGCGCTGGCACGCGCCTTTCGGCTCGCGCATATGGGCCTACCAATTCGTCTTCACGCTCGCAGGCGCCGTCTACCAATTCCTCGTCATGGGATTGCGGCTCTATCTACCGCTCGGCTTCGTGGCACTCGGCCTGACCAGCCTGTGGCTGGCGAACCGGATGGCCGATCATCACCGTTGAGTTTACTGGCGTTGAGATTACTGACGTTGAGATTGCCGGCCATCTTTGCTAGACGCTCAAACTCCCTCATTCGTGACGAAAGCTGAAATCCCATGATCCCCCGTTATTCCCGGCAGGAAATGGTGGCCATCTGGTCGCCCGAGACCAAATTCCGCATCTGGTTCGAGATCGAGGCGCATGCCTGCGACGCGCTCGCCGAACTCGGGGTCATCCCCAAGGAAGCAGCAAAAACCATCTGGGAAAAAGGCGGAGCCGCCAGTTTCGACGTCGCCCGGATCGACGAGATCGAAGCCGTCACCAAGCACGACGTCATCGCCTTCCTGACCCATCTCGCCGAAATCGTCGGCCCCGACGCCCGTTTCGTCCATCAGGGCATGACCTCGTCGGACGTGCTCGACACCTGCTTCAACGTGCAACTTGTCAAGGCAAGCGATCTTCTGCTTGCCGATCTCGACAAGCTGCTTGAGGCTTTGAAGCGCCGCGCCTTCGAGCACAAGGACACCGTCACCATCGGCCGTTCACACGGCATCCACGCCGAGCCGACCACCTTCGGGATCAAGCTGGCGCTCGCCTATGCCGAATTCGAGCGCTGCAAGAAGCGCCTGATCGCCGCGCGCGAGGAAATTGCCACCTGCGCCATCTCCGGCGCGGTCGGCACCTTTGCCAATATCGACCCTTATGTTGAGGAACATGTCGCCAAGGCAATGGGCCTGGCCGCCGAGCCGGTCTCCACCCAGGTCATCCCGCGCGACCGTCACGCCATGTATTTCGCGACCCTTGGCGTCATCGCATCCTGCGTCGAGCGCCTGGCGACCGAAGTCCGGCATCTGCAGCGCACGGAAGTCCTGGAAGCAGAGGAATATTTCTCGCCGGGCCAGAAGGGTTCGTCGGCCATGCCGCACAAACGCAATCCGGTCCTGACGGAAAACCTGACCGGCCTGTCGCGCATGGTGCGCGCCTTTGCCCTGCCGGCGATGGAAAACGTCGCTCTCTGGCATGAACGGGATATTTCGCACTCCTCGGTCGAGCGCATGATCGGCCCCGATGCGACGGTGACGCTCGATTTCGCGCTGGCCCGCCTGACCGGCGTCATCGACAAGCTGCTCGTCTATCCCGAGACGATGATGAAGAACATGAACAAGTTCCGCGGGCTTGTTCACTCGCAGCGCGTGCTGCTTGCCCTGACCCAGGCCGGCGCATCGCGCGAGGATGCCTATCGCCTTGTCCAGCGCAATGCCATGAAGGTTTGGGAACAGGGCAAGGATTTCCTCGAGGAATTGCTGGCCGATGACGAAGTCAGGGCTTTCCTGCCCGAGGCCGAAATCCGCGAGAAATTCGATCTCGGCTATCACACCAAACATGTGGATACGATCTTCAACCGCGTTTTCGGTTGATCGTCTTTCGGGGAGCCTCTCGGCTCCCCTTTTCGTCCGTCCCTGCCAAATGACCGATTTCGGCCCATCTCGCTCAATTTTGAGGAAATCCCGCAAGACTTCCGTCGATCTTTTCTGCGAAATTGCGGGAAATAAAGAGGCGGAGTTGGTGAAACATGCACTACCAGCAGACGATCGAGCGCAAGGCCGTAAGGACGACGACAAAGTTCACCGGAGAGGTCACCTGCAAGGGCGGGACGAGCCGCGGCATCGTTAAGGACCTCTCGGCAGCCGGAATTTGTTTCCAGCTCTATTTCGACATCAATGCCAGGACCGGGCAAGAGGTCACGATCAACAGCAATGAATTCGGCCACCTCACCGGCGTAGTGCAATGGTATCGCGGTGACAAGATCGGCATCCGGCTGGATATGTCCTCGAAGACCGCCGCGCAGATTTCCTCCTATTTCAAATATTTCCGTTAAACGAATCTCTTTACAAAAACGCCACCGATCGCCGGCGGCGTTTTTCCGCTGTCCGCCTCATCCCGCTTGCGGATCGACCACCAGCTTGCGGTAGAGATGCCAGGTCGCATGACCGAGGATCGGCATGATGACGGCAAGGCCGACGAAGACGGTCAAGCAGCCGGCGACCAGCCCGGCAGCGACGATCAGACCCCAGAGGGCGACCGGAACCGGATTGGCCAATGTCGCGCGCATGGAGGTCTGAATTGCGGCGACCGCACCGATATCCCTGTCGAGCAGAAGCGGAAATGAGATCACCACCGACGACAACACGACGGCGGCAAAAACGAAGCCGACGGCGTTGCCGATGATGATCAGGCTCCAGCCCGCCTCAGTCCCCAGAATTTCTGAAAGGAAGGCCGACAGTGATGCTGGCGGCGCCTCGCCGAGCAACTGGACGTAGAGGAACTGCGCGACCAGCAGCCATGTGACGAAGACGGCCAGCAGCGCCAATCCAAGACCGATGATCGAGGCAAGAGCCGGCGAGCGACGCACATCGAAGGCATGCCGCCACGATGCGTTCATTCCGGCTTCCCGTCTCCTGCTGATCTCGTAGAGGCCGATGGCCGCCACCGGTCCGAGAAGCGCAAAGCCGGCGGCGAGCGGGTAGAGCAGCGGCAGCATGTTTGCGCCTGAACTCCATGCCGCAAGCACCACGCCCGCGATCGGATAGATCAAGCCGAGAAAGACATAGTGCGACGGCTTGGCGCGAAAATCCTCCCAACCAAGACGCAACGCGTCAAGAACCTCCGCAACGCCGATCCTGGCGATGGCGGGACGCGCGAGCTCGGAATGGGCTCCTGCCATTACATGGAATGCTGTCATGACCAATTCTCCTCCTGGAATCACGCTTGTCAGGTCATTCGGGAACAGTTCAATCTGGTCTGCGCGCGGTCCCGCATTTTGGTGGAACCTGCTTTTCCGCGCCCATCCTGCAGGGTGCGGAGCGGCTCGATTCAGGGAGCCCTGCGCACAGCATATACCGGATTTGCTTTTCTTTCACTTGACTTCGGACCGGCCGGACCTCACATCGCCGTTACCATGAAAGCATCGGAAGCAGATATCCTCATCGTTCCCGGCTATACCAATTCGGGACCGGATCACTGGCAGACCCGCTGGCAGAACAAGCTCGCCTCGGCGCGCCGGGTCGAGCAGACCGAATGGGCAAAGCCTGTTCGTGACGATTGGGTCAAGCGCATGATCGAGGACATCAACTCGGCCAGCCGACCGGTTGTCATCGTGGCGCATTCACTGGGTGTCGCCACGGCCATCCACGCGATCCCGCATGCGGAGAAGAAGATCGCCGGCGCCTTTCTCGTTGCTCCGCCGGAGGTGACGAACCCGAAAATCCGCCCGAAACACCTGATGACCTTTGGCCCCTATCCGCGCGAGCCGCTTCCCTTTCCAAGCCTGGTGGTGGCGAGTCGCAACGATCCCTTCGGTGCCTATGAGCATGCCGGCGACATGGCCAATGCCTGGGGCTCCCTGCTGGTCGATGCCGGCGAATCAGGCCATATCAACAGCGAATCGGGCCATGGTCCCTGGCCGGAAGGCACTATGGTCTTTGCCCAGTTCCTCAACCGTCTGCGGCCCTGATACCATCCTGTTTTTTAGCATCTTGGCATTAAGACGGCTTTCACTGTCCTTCGGCATCATGCCTCAAAATCACTTGAGAATGACAGCCACGTGACAGCGACGAGAAAAACCAGAGATGTGCTGATCCCGGCTGCCGCATCCGCCCCTCTTCCGGTTGCCGATGTGATTCTTGCCGCCTCGCCCGTCGGCTTCTGTCTCATCGACCGCCAAGGCCGCATCGGTCAGGTCAATGCCGCCTTTGCAAGGGTCCTGTCACAACCGCCCGACGCGCTGCCCGGCGCGAGCTTTTCCAATTTCGTGCTTCGGGACGATGTAAACCTGTTCAGTCAGGCGCTGACCGCCCTGCTTGAGAACGCGGCAGCACCTTCTTCCTGCGAGATACGCCTGACGCAATCCGACAACCGGGCCTCATGGGCCAAGGTCTCCCTCTCCGCCCTGCCGGGCGCGCCCTTGTGGGTCGCCGTCCAGATCCAGCCGGTGGACGAAACGAAGCGGGTCCTGGAAGCGCTGCGAAAAAGCGAGTGGCGCTGGAAATGCGCACTGGAAAGCGCCCATCAGGGCGTCTGGGACCACGACTTCCAGACCAATGAGCTGTTCTATTCCGATCATTGGAAGCGACTTCGCGGCCTGCCCGCCGACCAGCCGGTCGACGGCTCCCTCGAGGCATGGATCAAAAATGTCCATCCGGCCGACAGAGAGCATGTTCTCGAGCATATTCGCCATCAGGAAGAAGGCGATGCCTCCTTCAATCTGTTCCAGTATCGCGAGCGGCATGCCGATGGCCACTGGGTCTGGATCGAAAGCCGAGGCGCTTCCATCGAATGGGGCAGCGACGGCAATCCGACCCGCATCATTGGCACCGACACCGACATCACCGAGCGTAAGAAGGCGGAGGCACGCCTCGAGGAAATTTCCCGCCGCCTCCGTCTGGCCCTCGATGTCTCGAAGGTCGGCGTCTTCGAAGCCAATCTCGATACGGACACGGTCGTGCGGGACGACAGACTGCTGCGCATCTACGGCCTCGATCCTGCCAACCCGACACCGCAGGAAACAGTTTTCAGTGAGAGGCTCCATCCGGACGATCGTGCCCAGGCGCTTGCAAGGGTAGAATTTGGAATTGCTTCCCAGGAACCTTTCGCCAACGCCTTCCGGATCGTTCGCCCCGACGGCGAGGTCCGCTATGTACAATCGCGTTCCGTGACCTTCATCGACGCCGAAGGCGCACGCAAACTGATCGGTGCCAATTGGGACATCACCGAGGACGTATTGCTGCGCCAGGAGCTCGAGCAGGCAATGCAATTGGCCGAAGCCCGCAATCACGAGCTGGAAGCCGCCCGCACTCGCATCGAGTATAATGCACTCCACGACCACCTGACCGGCTTGCCCAACCGGCGCTACCTCGAACAGCAGATCGACACTTGGATTGCCGGCGAAGTCGCCTATTGCGCCATTCTTCATATCGATCTCGATCGCTTCAAGCAGATCAACGACACGCTGGGACATTTGGCCGGCGACGCCATGCTGGCGCATACCGCAGGCAAGCTATCCTCTATCGTCGGAAATTGTGATTTCGTCGCGCGCATCGGCGGCGACGAGTTCCTGATCCTGTGCGATGCGCGGCATTCGCGCGAGGATGTGATCGCCTTGACCGATCGGATCATCGACGCCCTGCGCCAGCCCGTTCCCTATGACGGGCATCTCTGCCGCTTCGGCGCCAGCGTCGGCATTGCCTGGGCGCCGGACGTTGCGGTCGATGCGAAACAGATGCTGATGAATGCCGATATCGCCCTGTACCGTGCAAAGAGTCTCGGCCGCAACAGGTACGAATTCTTCACCAAGCAGCTACAGACGCAGATCCATCATGCCAAGCGCACCGCGGACGACATCATCAAGGGGCTTGAAGACGGCGAATTCGTTCCGTTCTACCAGCCGCAATTCAATGCCCGCACGCTGGAGATCGCGGGCGTCGAGACGCTTGCCCGCTGGATGCATCCGAGAAATGGCCTGCTTGCACCGGATTATTTCCTGAAGATCGCCGAGGATATCAATGCGCTGACGATCATCGACCGCCACATCGCTGAGTTGGCGCTGCGACATTTCGCCGATTGGGAAGCGCAGGGCCTGTCCATTCCGCGCATTTCGGTCAACGTCTCCTCGCCCCGGCTGCGCGAGGCAGGCCTGATCGAAAGCCTGGAGCAGTTGCGCATACCCTCCGGGAAACTCTCGTTCGAACTGCTGGAATCGATTTTTCTCGATGATCTCGACGAGGCTGCGTCAAGAACGCTTGCGGACCTGAAAGCCCTCGGCATCGAGATCGAAATCGATGATTTCGGAACGGGGCATGCGTCGATCATCGGCCTGATGAAGCTTAATCCAAGCCGCCTGAAAATCGACCGCGCCCTGATCAAGCCGATCACCGAATCTCCCGAACAACGAAAGCTGGTGGGGTCGATCATCGATATCGGCCATTCGCTGAATATCGACGTGGTGGCGGAAGGGGTGGAAACCCGCCTCCATGCCGATATGCTGCGTGATCTCGGCTGCGACATCCTGCAGGGCTATGCCTTCGCCAGGCCCATGCCGAAACCGGAACTGGAAGCCTTCATCCGCGCGCGCAGCTGGCTGCCTGCCGAAATGCCGGCGGAAAGACTGCGCGATCTCATCAAGCGAGACTTCAAGGCATAGAAAAACCGCCCGGCGGGCGGGCGGTTTGGGCAGTCATCGTCAAATCAGCCGTTCTGGACCTGAGTGACGGCCTCAGAGAGAAGTTCAAGCATCTTCGTGCGAATCTGTTCGTCGGTCTGGGCGATGCCGGCCGCGTCGAAGTCGGCGCGGATCTTGCGCACCACGTCCTCATGCCCGGCTTCCTCGAAATCGGCCGCAATGACATCTGCCGCATAGGCGGCCGGATCGCTCTTGCCCAGAAGTTCGGCGGCCCACAGGCCGAGCAGCTTGTTGCGCCGCGCCTCGGCCTTGAATTTCAGCTCCTCGTCCAGCGCAAACTTCGCTTCAAACGCCTTTTCACGGTCCTGCATATTGGTCGTCATCCTCTCTCTCTCCTGAAACGGAGTTCTAAATGGCTTGGCCGCGCTTAAACCAAAAGCCGGTGAAAAGTGCAATGCGATGTTTCCGCGCGGCCGCTTCAGGTGCCTGGCTTTTCGCTAATTCACCGGATCAAGTGACAGGCCGATTGTGAAATGAATTCTTTTGGGCTAAGGACCCGATTAGAAAATACCCCTGGCGCTGCCCAAGCGCGCCGACAACCATAGAGACGATATTCATGAACCGTCGCCGCCGTATCTACGAAGGCAAGGCCAAGATCCTTTACGAAGGTCCTGAGCCGGGCACGCTGATCCAGTTCTTCAAGGACGATGCCACCGCCTTCAACAAGAAGAAACACGACGTCATCGACGGCAAGGGCGTGCTGAACAACCGGATTTCGGAATATATCTTCACGCATCTGAACAAGATCGGTATTCCCACGCACTTCATCCGCCGCCTCAACATGCGCGAGCAGCTGATCAAGGAAGTGGAAATCATCCCGCTCGAGATCGTCGTGCGCAATGTGGCCGCCGGCTCGCTTGCCAAGCGCCTCGGCATCGACGAAGGCGTGGTACTGCCGCGCTCGATCATCGAATTCTACTACAAGGCCGATGCGCTCGACGACCCGATGGTCTCCGAAGAGCATATCACCGCCTTCGGCTGGGCAAGCCCGCAGGAACTCGATGACATCATGGCGCTCGCCATCCGCATCAACGACTTCCTTACCGGCCTGTTCCTCGGCGTCGGCATCCAGCTCGTCGATTTCAAGATCGAGTGCGGACGCCTGTTCGAGGGCGACATGATGCGCATTATCCTGGCCGACGAGATTTCGCCGGACAGCTGCCGCCTCTGGGATGTCGAGACCAAGGAAAAGATGGATAAGGACCGGTTCCGCCGCGACATGGGCGGCCTCGTCGAGGCTTACCAGGAAGTGGCCCGCCGGCTTGGCATCATGAACGAGAACGAACCGCCGCGTGGCTCAGGCCCCGTATTGGTGAAATAGGCAGGAAGAGCGACAGTGATCAACGCACGCGTAACTGTGACGCTGAAGAACGGCGTTCTCGACCCACAGGGCAAGGCCATCGAGGGCGCGCTCGGCGCCCTCGGCTTCGACGGCATCGGCCATGTCCGCCAGGGCAAGGTTTTCGATCTGCAGATCGAGACCGCCGACCGCGCCAAGGCCGAGGCCGAGGTAAAGGCGATGTGCGAGAAACTTCTGGCAAACACGGTGATTGAGAATTACACTATCTCACTCGCCTGATGGTTGAAAGAGGTGCTGGATGGCCGAAGTCACAAGCGATCTGATGTATGAATTGCTGAAGCGCGTTCACACTGACGTTGCCGGCTTGAAGGAAGGTCAACGGGAAATCCGCTTGGAATTGAATGCGATGCGCGGAACAATGGTTTCGATGCAGCAGGACATTCACAATATCTACGGCGTTCTCGCGAGACATGAAATGCGCCTCGACCGTATCGAAAACCGCCTCGAACTGCGCGAGCTTGCCGAGGCCCAATCCAGGTTTGAACTGCACCCATGAAATCAGCCGTCGTCCAGCTTCCAGGCCTTAATCGCGACCGCGACATGATTACGGCGCTCACCAAGATTTCCGGCACGGCGCCGGTCACCATCTGGCAGACCGAAACGGAAATTCCTGATGTCGATCTGATCGTCATTCCCGGTGGCTTTTCCTATGGCGATTATCTGCGCTGCGGTGCGATCGCCGCGCGCATGCCGGTGATGCAGGCGATCAAGGCGAAGGCCGAGGCCGGCGTCAAGGTGCTCGGCGTCTGCAACGGCTTCCAGATTCTTGTCGAGGCAGGTCTCCTGCCGGGCGCGCTGATGCGCAATGCCTCGCTCAAATTCGTCTGCAAGGAAGTGCTTCTGGAAGTGGTCAACGCCGACACCGATTTCAGCCGCGCCTATGAAAAGGGCCAGATCATTCGCAGCCCTGTCGCCCATCACGATGGCAATTTCTTTGCCGACAGCGAAACGCTGGCACGCATCGAGGACAATGGCCAGGTGGTCTTCCGCTATGCCGGCGGCACCAATCCGAATGGCTCGGTCAACGACATTGCCGGGATCGTCAACGCCAAGGGCAATGTCCTTGGCATGATGCCGCATCCGGAAAATCTCATCGAGGCGGCCCATGGCGGGTCCGACGGGCGCGGTCTGTTCGCCTCCGCGCTCGACGTCATCGCCGCTTAACCTCCGGTCTGATAGACATCACGCACAAAGACCGAATCACCGAGGCTTTTCGATGCGCGCATCCTTCGTTCCTTTTCTTGCGGTCGCAGGTTCGTTCGTGAGCCTGATGCTCATCGCCGGCTGCCAGTCGGACAAGCCTGCCCCCGCGCACGACAGCGCAGCCCTGCCGACGATGGAACGCGTTGCACTCGGGGCCAATCGCTGCTGGTTCAAATCCGGCGACGCCGCGTTCAAGCCCTATCGGCTCGCGCCGGAACTCAATTCCTTTTCCGGCCGCCCACGTATCCTGATCGTCCGGCGGGATGCGCCCGAATCGCGGCCGCTCGCCGTCGTGCAGGCGGAAGGTCATCCGGCCCGGTTGCAGGCCTTTGGTCCGCTGTTCGACGACGCGTCCGGCTCACGCATGGCCGATGATGTGAAACGCTGGGCAGCCGGCGGCACCGGCTGCGCCGCCTAGCGCGCGTCACGCCACCTTTTCTCAGTCCCAGAATGGACGTGCCGCCTCGCGGCGCGCTTCCGCGCGCGTGACGCCGATATCGGCAAGCTGGCTGTCCGTCATCTCGCTGAGGGCAAGGCGGCTCAGTCGCTTGCCTTCCCGCTCGAGAATCCAGGCGAATAGTTTCCGACATAGATTTGCGAGGCTCCCAATGACAGATCGTTGCTTGGGCGTTCTCGCGATGGCGGAGCAATCCAGATGGTTTACGGTGCAAATTGTACCCTTCATCGCCACAATCCTCTCATTGTCTGCGCCTAATTGTATCTATTGTTACAATTGACACCCGCGCGGGTACAATGTAGAAATTGTAACCATGACAAATTGGATGCCAGATCCCGGCCAGGGCCAAGGCCCGCTCTATGCCCGCATCGCCGACCAGATCGAGCAGGCGATTACCGGAGGTGTGCTGCCATCGGGCACGAAGCTGCCGCCGCAGCGCAATCTCGCCTATGATATCGGCGTGACGATCGGCACGATCGGCCGCGCCTACCATCTTGTCCGCGAACGCGGCCTGGTCAGCGGAGAGGTTGGCCGCGGCACCTATGTGCTCGACAATGCCGATATGCGGCCGGCCGAGCAGGCTGACCCGATGACGGCGGCGCTGGCCGGCACCCGCCCGATCAAGGCGCCGCCGGGAAAACTTCGATTCGACAGCACCGCGGCCCCCGATATCGGCCAGGGCGCCTCGCTGGAAAAACTGCTGATCGACATCAGCCGCGAACATCATGCCGACATTGCCAGCTATGCCCGCGATTTTCCGCAGCACTGGTTCGAGGCCGGAAGCCAGTGGCTGGCCAAGGGTAGCTTCAGGCCGAAACCCGACTGCATCGTGCCGACGCTCGGCGCTCACGCCGGTGCCGTTGCGGTGATCGCCGCTGTGACGGCGCCCGGCGACAAGATTGCCTTCGAAAATGTCACCTATTCGCAGATCAGCCGCAGTGCAGGCCTGATCGGCCGGCGGACGATTCTCTTGCGCACCGATGACGGTGGCCTGGATCCGGAGGATTTCGAGCGGGTCTGTGCCCAGCAGCATCCGAAACTGGCCTTCCTGATGCCGACCGCTCAGAACCCGACCGTTACGACGCTGTCGATCGAGCGCCGCCGTGCCGTGGCCGATATTGCCCGCAGATATGGTGTCTGGCTGCTGGAAGACGATCTTTATGGCGCGATGACCGGCGACATGACCCCGCTTCTGGCCGAGCTTGCGCCCGAGCGCACCTTCCTGGTCGGCGGCCTTTCGAAATCGGTTGCGGCAGGCGCGCGCGGCGGCTGGGTCGCCTGCCCGCCCCATTTCAGCCAGCGCGTACGCATCGCTCACAAGATGGTGAGCGGCGGCATGCCGTTCCTCCTTGCGGAACTCTGTGCCCGCCTGGTCCTTGGCGGCGAGGCAGCGATCCTTCGTTCCAGATGCATCGATGAAATTCGTGGTCGCGAACAGATGGCCCGCGAGATATTTTCAGGCCTCGACTTCAACTCGCATCCGCATGTGCCGTTCCTGTGGTTGAAATTGTCCGAGCCTTGGTTCTCCGGCACGTTCAAACATGCCGCTTTCGACGAGGGCGTGCTGATCGACGACGAGGACGAATTCAAGGCCGGCCGGACCGACAGTGTCTTCCACCGGGTGCGGATCGGCTTCTCCTCGCCCGCGACCCGCAACGAGGTGCGCACCGGTTTCATGACGCTTCGGCGATTGCTTGACAGCGGCCGCACCGGCCATGACAGCTTCGCCTGAGGGTTTCGGCGCAATAGGGGCGAAAAGCAGCTATCTCCGGTCTTTTCCGGCATTTTCCTGTCGCATCGCAAGACGGCATCGGCTAAAGAGACGCCGACGCGATCTCTTTGTTTTGACGCTCCCTGCGGATGTGGCGCCTGACGCCGTCCGGGGCGCTCCAACGGACCGAACGGACGACGATGACCATTTCCAACAGCCGCCCCATTACCGCCGACCTGATTGCCTCGCACGGGCTGAAGCCGGACGAATATCAGCGCATCCTCGACCTGATCGGCCGCGAGCCGAGCTTTACCGAGCTTGGCATCTTCTCGGCTATGTGGAACGAGCACTGCTCGTATAAATCCTCGAAAAAATGGCTGCGCACGCTTCCGACGACGGGGCCGCGGGTCATCCAGGGACCTGGCGAAAATGCCGGCGTCGTCGATATCGATGACGGCGATGTAGTCGTCTTCAAGATGGAGAGCCACAACCACCCGTCCTATATCGAGCCCTACCAGGGTGCGGCAACAGGCGTCGGTGGGATCCTGCGCGACGTCTTTACCATGGGCGCCCGGCCGATCGCGGCGATGAACGCGCTGCGCTTCGGCGCGCCGGATCATCCGAAGACCCGCCATCTCGTCTCCGGCGTCGTCGCCGGCGTCGGCGGCTACGGCAATTCCTTCGGCGTGCCTACAGTCGGCGGCGAGGTCGAATTCGACGCCCGCTACAACGGCAATATCCTCGTCAACGCCTTTGCCGCCGGGCTTGCCAAATCCGATGCGATCTTCCTGTCGGAAGCCAAGGGCGTCGGCCTGCCGGTCGTCTATCTCGGCGCCAAGACCGGCCGTGATGGCGTCGGTGGCGCAACCATGGCATCGGCGGAATTCGACGAATCGATCGAGGAGAAGCGGCCTACCGTGCAGGTTGGCGATCCCTTCACCGAAAAATGCCTGCTGGAAGCCTGCCTCGAGCTGATGAAGACCGGCGCGGTCATCGCCATCCAGGACATGGGTGCTGCCGGCCTCACCTGCTCCGCCGTCGAAATGGGCGCCAAGGGCGACCTCGGCATTGAGCTAGAACTGGACAAGGTACCGGTGCGCGAGGAGCGCATGACGGCCTATGAGATGATGCTGTCGGAAAGCCAGGAGCGCATGCTCATGGTCCTGGAGCCGGCCAAGGAAGAGGTTGCCAAGGCGATCTTCGTGAAATGGGGACTGGATTTCGCCATCGTCGGCAAGACCACCGACGACCTGCGCTTCCGCGTGCTGCACCAGGGCGAGGAAGTCGCCAACCTGCCGATCAAGGATCTGGGCGATCAGGCGCCGGAATATGATCGGCCGTGGACACCGGCAAAGACCGCAGCCCCTCTGGCGGCGGGCGATATCCCGCAGGCGGATATTGCGGACGCCGTGCTTTCGCTTGTGGGATCGGCCAACAATTCGTCGCGCCGCTGGGTCTATGAGCAGTATGACACGCTGATCCAGGGCAATTCGCTGCAATTGCCGGGCGGCGATGCCGGCGTTGTGCGCGTCGAAGGCCATCCGTCCAAGGCACTCGCTTTCTCCTCCGATGTGACGCCGCGCTACGTCGAGGCCGATCCTTTCGAAGGCGGCAAGCAGGCGGTCGCCGAATGCTGGCGCAATATCACCGCGACGGGCGCCCTGCCCTTGGCGGCCACGGACAATCTCAATTTCGGCAATCCCGAGCGCCCGGAAATCATGAGCCAGCTGGTTCATGCCATCAAGGGCATCGGCGAAGCCTGCCGCGCGCTCGATTTCCCGATCGTTTCCGGCAATGTCTCGCTCTACAACGAGACCAATGGCCAGGCCATCCTGCCGACACCCACGATCGGCGGCGTCGGGCTGCTTAGCGACTGGTCGCAGATGGCACGCATCCGCTTTGCCGCAGAAGACGAGGTGATCCTGCTTGTCGGGGCGCCGGAGGAACTGGGAACTCATCTCGGCCAATCCGTCTATCTGCGCGACATCCACGGGCGCACCGACGGCCCTGCCCCGCATGTCGATCTCGCCCATGAACGCAAGACCGGCGATTTCGTCCGCAGCCTCATCCTCGGCGGCCTGACCAGTGCCGTGCACGATTGCTCCTCGGGCGGTCTTGCACTGGCGATTGCGGAAATGGCCATGGCCTCCGGTATCGGTGCGACGATCAAGGCGGTCGCCGGCCGCGACCCGATCCCGGTCTTCTTCGGCGAGGACCAGGGGCGCTATGTCGTCACGGTCAGCCGCGAACATGCGGCACTTGTCACCGAGCGTGCCAAGGCCGCCGGCGTCGCAGCACCTGAGATCGGCACGACCGGCGGAACCGAAGTGGTGCTGGGTTCGGCCAGGCCGCTTGCAATTCTGCAATTGCGTTCGGCGCATGAATCATGGTTCCCTGACTTCATGGGCGGCGAAACATTGATCGCGGCCGAGTAATCAGGGAGTACGACCATGCCGATGGCACCTGGCGATATCGAAGACATGATCAAATCCGGCATTCCCGGCGCGAAGGTGACGATCCGAGATCTCGCCGGCGATGGTGATCATTATGCGGCCGAAGTCGTCGCCGAAGCCTTTCGTGGCAAGAGCCGCGTGCAGCAGCACCAGATGGTCTACAATGCACTGAAGGGCAATATGGGCGGCGTGCTGCATGCCCTTGCCCTTCAGACATCAGCGCCGGAATAGCCAGGGATGGCCAATCTGGTGAAGGAGCTGGTCAGCGGTGTCGTCGAAAGCCTGCTGAAGGAAATTCTGAAAAAGGCGGGCGGCAAACGCGCAACCAAGCGCCAGAAGCGGCAGGTGCGATCGGCAAACACCGGGCGCTTCAAGAAATCCGCTTCGGCGCGCCGCGCCAAGCCCGCGAAGAAGCAGGTCAGCCGACGCAGGACCGCCGCAGCCCGAAGTGGAGCGAGGTAACACCGCAGGCTGCTGTTGCCACGCTGCCATGCATCAATTTTTGTTGCGCCCGGGTGATGAAAATCACCGGCGTGCATGTTATCTAACAGCCTATCAAGACCCCCGCCCTTGAAGCGGGATGAGAAAGGACCAAAGACATGAGCGGAATCAACGCATTCATCGACAATGAAGTGAAGAGCAACGATGTCGTTCTCTTCATGAAGGGCACGCCGCAGTTCCCGCAATGTGGTTTCTCGGGCCAGGTGGTCCAGATGCTCGATTATATCGGCGTCGATTACAAGGGCATCAACGTGCTCGCCGACGGCGATCTTCGCCAGGGCATCAAGGATTATTCCAACTGGCCGACCATTCCGCAGCTCTACGTCAAGGGCGAATTCGTCGGCGGCTGCGACATCGTGCGCGAAATGTTCCAGGCCGGAGAACTCCAGTCGCATTTCGAGGAGCAGGGTATCGCCGTCAAGGGCGCAGCCTGACAGCAGCACCGTTCGATTGCACCTGAAAAGGCGGGCATCCGCCTTTTTTGATTCCTGGAAACCGTGCCGTTTTTCTAATGTCTTTCAGGCTTTATCAGCCAAAGACCATATGCGCGACTGTCACATGCCGGTCATCGCCATTGGCGATAGGCATATACGACTGTCGTGATCTGTAATTCTCGATAAGTCGCAATCCCTGCCGTCTGTCGGAAGAACGGCAGCCAGAGATTTTTTGAAAGCGCTTCGGAGCGCGCTTTCAATCCGTATCCGCCTGCTCCAGCATTTCATCCGCGCCTGAGCCATGCCGGAACATTTATGTTCCGCAGGCTGAGGCGCCGGCTCCTACCCGCCAGGATTATCGCCATGACCACCACCTCCGAAGCGCCGGGCATCCCTGCCCTATCCAAGCCGCAGTTCGTCGCCCTGATGGCGATGCTGATGGCGATCAATGCGCTGTCGATCGACATCATGCTGCCCGGACTGCAGGAGATCGGCGCCAGCCTTGGCGTGGTCGACGAGAATGCGCGCCAATATGTGATCACCGCCTATCTGATCGGTATGGGCTGCGCCCAGCTTTTCTTCGGTCCGCTGTCCGACAGGTTCGGCCGCAAACTGCCGCTGCTCGGCGGTCTCGGCATTTATGCGCTCTGCGCCCTTGCCATTGTCTTCGTTCCGTCCTTCACAGGGCTTCTGGTGCTCCGTTTCGTCCAGGGCATTGGCGCGGCGGCAACGCGGGTCATCACTGTGTCCATCGTCCGCGATATCTATGGCGGGCGGATGATGGCGGAGATCATGTCGCTGGTGCTCATGGTCTTCATGATCGTGCCCGTCATTGCGCCGAGCATCGGCCAGTTGATCATGATCTTTGCCGAATGGCACATGATCTTCGTGGTGATCTGCCTCTTTGCCATTCTGGTGGCGACGCTGGTCATGCTTCGCCTGCCCGAAACGCTGGCGATCGAAAACCGCCGTCCGTTCACCGTCAAATCCATCCTTGGGGCGTTCCGTATCGTGCTGACGAACCGTGTCGCGCTTTGCTATTCGCTGGCGGCGTCCTTCGTTTTCGGATCGCTGTTCGGCTTCATCAATTCTGCGCAGCAGATCTTCGTCGGGGTCTTCGGGCTCGGCCCCTGGTTTCCGCTGGCCTTTGCCGGCTTTGCTGGCCTGATGGCAATCGCCTCCTTCACCAATTCGCGGCTGGTCAAACTCTACGGCATGCGCCGGCTGTCGCATGGCGCGCTGATCGGCTTCGTGCTCGCAAGTTTCGCCTGGGCCATGACGTCGATCTTCGGCACGCTGCCCTTCTGGCTGTTTGCCGTGCTCTATGGTCTTGCAATGTTCCAGTTCGGCCTGATCGGTGCCAATTTCAACGCTATGGCGATGGAACCGCTCGGTCACGTGGCCGGCACGGCATCGTCGGTGCTGGGGTTCACCCAGACGATCGGCGGTGCGCTTATCGGCGCACTGATCGGTCAGGCCTTCGACGGAACCGTGACCCCGCTTGCCATCGGCTTCCTGACGGTTTCGATCGTCGGCCTGATTTTCGTTCTGATCGCCGAAAAAGGCCGCCTTTTCAGCCCGCACAATCCATCGATTTAACGAGACTTCGTCTTCCTGAAAGACATTTCACAGGGTTCCCCCATGTCCGCAGACACCAGGCATCATGCCGAAAATATCGGCTCTTCCCGTATCGGCCTCGGCTTTTTCGAGTTCGTCATCACCATTGCCCTCATGACCGCCAGCGTCGCGCTGGCGATCGACATCATGTTGCCCGCCCTGCCGGCCATCGGCCACTCGCTCGGGGTCGTCAATACCAACGACACCCAATTGGTGATCGGCATCTTCTTTCTCGGCTTTGGCTGTTCGCAGATCATTTTCGGCAGCCTGTCGGACACGTTCGGACGCCGCCACGTGCTACTGGCGGGGCTTGCCTTCTACGTCGTGACGATGTTCGGCGCAGCCGCCACGCAGAGCTTTGAAATGCTGCTTCTGCTGCGTTTCGTCCAGGGCATCGGCGCGGCAGCGGTACGCATCACCACGATGGCGATCGTGCGCGACTGCTTCGGCGGTCGCGAGATGGCGCGGGTCATGTCCTATGTCATGATCGTCTTCATGATCATCCCGATCGTCGCGCCCTCGCTCGGCCAGGCGGTCATCCTCTATGCCAACTGGCACTGGATCTTCATCCTGCTCGGCGCCGTTGGTGCCATCCTCTTCGTCTGGGCAGCGCTGCGCCTGAAGGAATCGCTGCCGCAGGAAGAACGCCTGCCGCTTTCGGTTGCTTCCGTCCTCACCGGCTTCAAGACGGTCCTGACCAACCGCATCACCTGCGGCTACATGATCGGCCTGACCATGTTCACCGCCGTCATCTGCGCCTATATCGTCACCGTCCAGCAGATATTCGGTGAGGTCTACGGGCTCGGCGACTGGCTGCCGATTGCCTTTGCCGGTACCGCCGGCGGCATCGCAATCGCCAACTTCGCCAATGGCTATTTCGTGCGCAGCTTCGGCATGCGGCGGATTTCGCATGCGGCGGTCATCCTGTTCACCCTGCTTTCCGGCGCCGGCCTGCTGATTTCCCTTGGTGGCCGGCCGGATTTCACGGTCGCCTATCTGTTGTTCTCCGTTCTCCTGATGCTGTTTGCGGTGATTGCCACCAATTTCACAGCTATCAGCCTGGAGCCGATGGGCCATCTGGCCGGCACCGCCACCGCCGTCACCGGCTTCGTTTCGACAACCGGCGGGGCGTTGATCGGCGGGGCGGTCGGACAGATGTTCAACGGTACGGTACAGCCGCTGTTTGCCGGATTTGCCGTATTCGGTGCCGTGACGATCGCCGCGGTCCTCTGGGCGGAAAAGGGTAAGCTCTTCACCCATCCGGGCGACGACGAGGCGCTGTTGGAAGGCGCCGGCGGGCATATGTGACAGCCTGATACGGAAAGGCCCGCCGGGACCATGTCCAGGCGGGCCTTTCTGCGATAGGCGTGCGCGTCAGACGGTAAAGACCTCGCGCCGCAACAGTTCCCAGCATTCCTTGTCGGACGCCAGCAGCAAACCACCATCGAGATGTTGCGCCCGATAGGGCGAGCCGTCGAAGCGCGCGGCATAGGCCCCGGCTTCCTGTGCAATCAACGTGCCGGCAAGATGATCCCAGGGCATCAGCTTCTGGTACATCAGGAAATGGAAATGGCCGCCGGCAAAGGCACGGTATTCATGCGCCGCGCAACGGTAGCTGGTGGCGATCCGCACCTTTCCCATATTGCCCATGACGGTCCGGCGGTTCTCCGGAGAATAAAAGCCGGTGGAGGCGCAACCGACAAGGCCTTCCAGTGGCGGGCAAGGCGAGACGCTCAACCGCTCCTGCGACCCATCGGCCTTGCAAAGCCAGGCACCGGCGCCCTTTTCCGCAATCACCCAGTCATTGCCCATCGGATCGTAGATGACGCCGGCAATGGTTTCGCCCCCGGCAACGACGGCAGCCATGACGCCAAACAGCGGCATGCCGGCGGCATAGTTGAACGTGCCATCGATCGGATCGACGACGACGGCAAGATCGGCACCGGCGAGACCAAGCAGGGCCGGATCGGCGGCCACGGACTCCTCGCCGATGAACAGGGCCTCCGGCGCGAGTTCCGCCAGGCGCGCCTTGATCAGCCGCTCGGCCGCCTCGTCCGCTTCGGTCACGAGATCGATGGCCTCGGTCTTCATCCGCACATCGCCGGCGCCGAGATTGCGGAAACGGGGCAGGATTTCCCTTGCTGCCGCCTCCTGCAGGATATTGGCGATGCCGGCGATATCGATGGTCTGGGTCATGGCTTTGGATCCGCTAGAAGGGTTTGGAAATCGAACAGTTTGGGGTCGAGCAGGTGTGACGGATTGGCGTGGCCAAGAGCGCGCAGCATCGTATCCTTGCGGCCGGGCATGCGGCGCTCGATATCCGACAGCATCGCCTTCATGGCATTGCGCTCCAGGCCGTCCTGCGTGCCGCAGAGATCGCAAGGGATGATCGGAAACGCCATTGCGGCGGCGAATTTTGCGAGGTCGTCCTCGGCCGCATAGGCAAGCGGCCTGAGCACCATGAGGTCGCCGTCGTCATTGAGCAGCTTTGCCGGCATGGTTGCGAGACGGCCGCCATGGAAGAAATTCATGAAGAAGGTCTCGAGAATATCCTCGCGGTGATGGCCGAGCACCAGCGCGTCGCATCCTTCCTCGCGCGCGATCCGGTAGAGATTGCCGCGGCGCAGGCGCGAACAGAGCGCGCAATAGGTTCCGCCCGCCGGCACCTTCTCCTTCACGATCGAATAGGTATCGCGATATTCGATCCGGTGGCGGATACCGATCGAAGTCAGATAGTCCGGCAGCACATTTTTGGGGAAATTCGGCTGTCCCTGGTCGAGATTGCAGGCGATCAGTTCGACCGGCAGCAGGCCGCGCCATTGCAGGTCCATCAACAGCGCCAGGAGACCATAGCTGTCCTTGCCGCCGGAGACGCCGACCAGCCAGCGCTTCTGGCCGTTCAGCATGCCGAAATCGTCGATCGCCTGGCGCACCTGGCGGAGCAGTCGCTTGCGCAATTTGTTGAATGATACCGATGACGGCATGTTGGCGAAGATCGGGTGCACGGCTTCACCACCGGCCTGATTCTCCTCCGGCGAAAACTCCTCGAAGAGGACGCGGTGCGATTGGTCGATGTGATCCATGACAGGGCCCCGATGGAATATGCGCGCGGCATAGGCGAATGACTGCCCTGCACTTGCCTGCCCCGGCTGGCGAGATCAAGGAAAATGCGCGCCACCTGGCACAAAACGCCCGCAATCTCTCCTCAGGCGCCGAAGACCGACCATCCCGTGCGGTTTGCCAGCATTTCCAGCGCAAGCGAGCCGAGCAGCGAATTGCCGTTTTGATTGAGACCGGGCGACCAGACGGCGATGGCGGCCTTGCCGGGTGCTACGCAAAGAATGCCACCGCCGACCCCGCTCTTGCCCGGCAGGCCAACGCGAAAGGCGAAATCGCCGGACCCGTCATAATGGCCGCAGGTCAGCATCAGCGCATTGATGCGGCGTGCCCGCTGGCGGGAAACGACCGAATGGCCTGTCAGCGGATCGCTCCCGGATGCCGCCAGATAAAGGCCGGCTCTCGCCAGCTGGATGCAGGTCATCGCCAAGGCACATTGATGGAAATAGACGCCGAGCACATGATCGACCGGATGATCGATCGTGCCGAAGGCGCGCATGAAATTGGCAAGCGCGAAATTGCGGTAGCCGGTGGCCTCCTCCGAGCGCGCGACTTCTGCGTCGATGAGGATGTCCTCGTCATTAGCAAGATAGCGGACGAAACGGACGATCTCGCCGATCGCCTCGCGCGGCGTATGGCCGGCCAGCACCCGGTCTGTAACGGCGATCGCGCCGGCATTGATGAAGGGATTGCGGGGAATGCCGTGCTCATGCTCAAGCTGGACGATGGAATTGAAGGCCGAGCCCGACGGTTCCCGGCCGACCCGCTTCCAGATGTTTTCGCCATGCTTGCCAAGCGCCAGCGTCAGCGTAAAGACCTTGGAAATGCTCTGGATGGAAAACGGCAATCCCGCGTCGCCTGCTTGAAACACCTGGCCATCGACAGTGACGACGGCCATGCCGAAGCGCTTGGGATCGATGCGCGCCAGTTGCGGGATATAGTCTGCCACCTTCCCCTCGCCCAGCCGCGGGGCAAGTTCCCTGTGGATATCGTCGACAATCGCCTGCAGGTCCAAGGGTTCCGTGCCGGGCATCGATCAGTCTCCGGTTTGCGATTGGTTTTGACGACAACAAAAAAGCCACCCATTCCTGAGTGGCTTTCCTGAAAATCGCAAGGCCCGAGCCTTTGAGAAATTATCGCGAATAGAATTCGACGACGAGGTTCGGTTCCATGATGACCGCGTAAGGAACGTCGGCTAGGAAGGGAACGCGAGCGAAGGTCGCGACCATCTTGTTGTGATCGACTTCGATATAGTCGGGAACGTCGCGTTCAGCCAGCGAAACCGCTTCGAGAACCGAAACGAGCTGCTTGGACTTTTCGCGAACTTCGATGACGTCGCCGACCTTGCAGCGATAGGAACCGATGTTGACGCGAATGCCGTTGACCTTGACATGGCCGTGGTTGACGAACTGACGGGCAGCAAAGACCGTCGGAACGAACTTGGCGCGGTAGACGATCGCGTCGAGGCGCGATTCGAGCAGGCCGATCAGGTTTTCCGAGGTGTCGCCCTTGCGGCGGTTGGCTTCGTCGTAGATCGCGCGGAACTGCTTCTCGCGGATATCGCCGTAATAGCCCTTGAGCTTCTGCTTGGCGCGCAGCTGCACGCCGAAGTCGGAAAGCTTGGACTTGCGGCGCTGGCCGTGCTGGCCGGGGCCATATTCGCGGCGATTGACCGGGGACTTCGGACGACCCCAGATATTTTCGCCCATACGGCGATCGATTTTGTACTTGGATGAAGCGCGCTTGCTCATCGCATTTCCTTTCAGACGGTTACACCGGCCCGTTACCAGACCGGATGAAGGAAACACGCCCTCCTCTGAACCTCGATGAAGCTCTGACAGGTTTCTCACGATCACGCGAACGGAGAAGCCACGGGACATGTCAAATAAAACACCGGGCATTTCGGCCCGGCGTTGAGCGGGTCTTTAGGTAAGTTTTACAATATTGTCAACGACCAGCGGGAAGAAACACAGCAAAACGGCCTATTCCGCAGCGTTTCGGCTTTCCGCATCGTAGTGTGCGTCGGCGGCGCCCGGCGCGGTTTCGGCCGCCAGGTCCGGGAAGGCAACGATGCGCTTGCCGGACAGGTCGCTGTGAACGACGATCAGGCCCTGTTCCTCGAAATAGCCGAGTAGGCGCCGTGCCCGGCGGGCGGAATGGGTACCGTAGGCGCGCGCGATCATCGCGTCCGATGGGCATGGCAAGCCGCGCACCGCCGATTGTGCCACAAGCAGGAAGACGCCCTGCAGGTCGTCTGTCACCTTGCGCGACAATTCCAGGGCCAGGGCCCAGGTTTCGCTCGCCGCTGTCTCGGCATCCACGCCGGAGCGTGCGACGGCCATCTTGCGACGGAAGGCGCTGAGCGACAAGGGGGCGCCCGGCACGCGGCGGATGCGGCAGCGGACGAGGAAATCCTGAAACAGCTCCGCATCGGCACGGAAGGCAGCCTCCGGATTTTCGAGAATTTCGGCGAGCAGCCCGTCGAGCAGCGCCTCGCGCTCGGCAACAGGCATTTCCGGCGCCGGCGTTTTCGCTTCGCCGACCACAAGCGGCTCAGGCCGCGGTCGCGACAATTCGGCGAGAATATCGGTGGCCGGGCGCGGCTGGGCGCTCGGGCGGCGAATGAGCGGGCGGACCAACTCGTCCGGGTCCGGCGTGAAAATCAGATCCTCGACATCCGCAACCGCTTCCGGCAGCGGCGTCAGTTTCGGGCTGGTGGAGCGCGCCGAGGTCTCGACATTGCCGATCGTCACCGGCAAGGGCCGGCGCGACAGGGCCGGACCGAGCGCCACGAAGGATCCGCGCTTAAGGTCGCGGAACATTTCCGCCGTGCGCCGGTCCATGCCGAGCAGGTCGGCGGCGCGAGCCATGTCGATATCGAGAAAGGTACGGCCCATCAGGAAGTTGGACGCTTCGGCAGCGACGTTCTTGGCAAGCTTTGCCAGACGCTGCGTGGCGATGACCCCGGCAAGGCCGCGTTTGCGGCCGCGACACATCAGATTGGTCATGGCGCCGAGCGAGATTTTTCGCGCTTCCTCGGAAACGTCGCCCGCAACCGAGGGCGCGAACATCTGCGCCTCGTCCACCACCACCAGCACCGGGTACCAATGGTCGCGGTCGGCATCGAACATGGCATTGAGAAAGATGCCGGCGCTGCGCATCTGCTGCTCGATATCGAGCCCTTCCAGCGACAGGACACAGGACACCCTGTGCTGGCGGATGCGGCTGGCAATCCCGATCAGCTCGCTTTCCGTGCGCTCGCCCTCGATCACCACATGGCCGAATTTATCGGCCAGCGTGACGAAATCGCCTTCCGGATCGATGATGCACTGCTGCACCCAGGGCGCGGACTGTTCGAGGAGCCGGCGCAGCAGATGCGATTTTCCGGAACCGGAATTGCCCTGCACCAGAAGGCGCGTTGCCAGAAGCTCCTCGATATCGAGCGGAACGGACGCGCCGTCGGACGCCGTCCCCATATCGATGCCGACTTTCATGCCACCCTCGTTCAAACTGCCATGCCGGATGCGCCGCCACGAACCCGCAGGCCTTTGCTTAGCACCGTTTGCCGCGCTTTGCGCCCCGGCACCGCGGAAACCCACAGCTAAGACAGGATTTCGTTTACCCTATCGTCAGCCCGAAACCCTGCATCAGCCGGCGCGTCGTGAAATCGGGATTGCCGGAGGTGAAGATGGCCGGATCGATGCCATAGAGCGGTTCGAACCCGTCCGGCGCGGGCACCAAACTGCGGGCCCGGCGGGCGATCGCTTCGGCCGGATCGAGCCAATCGACAGGCCAGGGTGCAAGGCGGCGAAAGACATTGGCCATGAACGGATAATGGGTGCAGGCAAGCACGACGATATCGGTCTTTCGCCCCTGCTTCTCCATGAAACACTGTTCGATTTCGGCAAGGACCGCCGCGTCTTCTACCGGTTCGCCGCGAATATAGGCTTCCGCCATGCGGGCGAGGTTTTCCGAGCCGACAAGGCGGACATGGCATTGCGAGGCGAAGGACTGGATGAGGTCGCGGGTATAGGCGCGCCTGACGGTGCCGGGTGTGGCGAGAACGGAAACGAGGCCGGAGCGCGTTCGCTCCGCCGCAGGCTTGATGGCCGGCACGGTACCGACGAAGCGCATCTGCGGAAAGGCGGCGCGCAGATCGGCGCCGACCAGCGTGAAGGCAGTGTTGCAGGCAATGATGCAGATTTCCGGATCATGCTCGGCAAGCAATTTTCCGAACAGGGAAATGACATGCTCCGTCAGCGCCGCCTCCTCCCAGCCGCCATAGGGAAAGCCGGCATCGTCGGCGACATAAATGAAATGCCGCTCGGGCATCAGGACGCGCGCCTCGCGCAGCACGGTGAGCCCGCCGATGCCGCTGTCGAAAACGAGGATGGGCTTCAGCTCAGTTGTCGTCACCGGCGTCGTCTGCCTTCTTCGCGCGCGAATTTTCCGGCGCTCCGGCACCGCGCGGCGCTTCGCGGGTGAAACGATCGAGCGATGAGATGACGCCGCGCACCAGCCGGATCTCGGAGGCGGTAAAGCCGGGGCGGGTCAGGACTGCGCGCAAATTGTCCACCAATTTCGGCTTTTTGGCGTCCGGCCTGAAATAGCCGCGCGCCTCCAGCGCTTCTTCGACATGATCGAAAAGGCCCTGCAACTCCTCCTTCGTTGCCGCACTTTGCGGCAAGGCCTGGAAGGAGGTTTCGTCGGGTG
Source organism: Rhizobium sp. Root482 (assembly GCF_001426565.1). Lineage (GTDB taxonomy): Bacteria > Pseudomonadota > Alphaproteobacteria > Rhizobiales > Rhizobiaceae > Pararhizobium. Next base: position 182,031 of record NZ_LMFA01000021.1, read on the forward strand.
CCGCCATGCTCGTCTTCATCCACTCATAGGACATGAGTAGCACGGCCTGCGCCAGGTTGAGGGAGGCAAAGGCGGGATTGACGGGAAAGGTGACGATCTCGTCGGCCAGCGCCACTTCCTCGTTGGTGAGGCCTGTCCGTTCGCGGCCGAACAGGATGCCGGTCGCCTCCCCGGCCGAAAAACGGCTGCGCAGCGTTTCGGCAGCGACCAGCGGCGAGCGCACCGGCTTGTATCCATAGCGGTCGCGCGCGGTGGTCGCATAGACGAAGTTGAGATCCGCGATCGCCTCCGGCAAGGTCTCGTAGACCTTCGCGGCATCGATGACATGATCGGCGCGGCTGGCGGCGGAGCGCGCCTTTTCACTCGGCCAGCCGTCACGCGGGCTGACGAGGCGCAGTTCCGCCAGGCCGAAATTGGCCATGGCGCGCGCCACCATGCCGATATTTTCGCCAAGCTGCGGATGCACCAGGATGATTGCCGGGCCTTCCGTCAGAAGTTTGCGCTCGCTGTTCGTGCCTGCCATGCCGCTGCCTTCGCCTGTTTCGCGCTTCCCTTGCACAATTGAAGCATTTTTAAAAGCGGCGCCATCACGACAAAGGCCTGCGAGGTTCAGTTTCATAGCCCTGAAAGCCTCCGATCCGCCTTGCCAGACGATCTCGTCGATTGATGCACTCTCTGTCTTTGCCTGTGGTGAAGCGGATGCTATAGGGGCGCAACCCGATTATCCAACACCATGCAGAGGTAGCATCATGACTAAGATCAAGGTCGCCAATCCGGTCGTCGAACTCGACGGCGACGAGATGACCCGCATCATCTGGCAGTTCATCAAGGATAAGCTGATCCATCCCTATCTGGATATCGACCTGGAATATTACGACCTCGGCATGGAAAACCGCGATGCGACCGACGACAAGGTGACGGTCGATGCGGCCAATGCCATCAGGAAGCATGGCGTCGGCGTCAAATGCGCGACGATCACGCCGGATGAGCAGCGGGTCGAGGAATTCAAGCTGAAGAAGATGTGGAAGTCGCCGAACGGTACGATCCGCAACATCTTGGGCGGCGTCATCTTCCGCGAGCCGATCATCTGCAAGAACGTGCCGCGCCTCGTTCCCGGCTGGACCAAGCCGATCATCGTCGGCCGCCATGCCTTCGGCGACCAGTACCGCGCCACCGACTTCAAATTCCCCGGCAAGGGCAAGCTGACGATGAAGTTCGTCGGTGAGGACGGCACGGAAATCGAGCATGAAGTCTATGATGCGCCGGCCGCCGGCGTTGCCATGGGCATGTACAATCTCGACGAATCGATCACCGATTTCGCCCGCGCCTCGCTGAACTACGGCCTGCAGCGCAACGTTCCGGTCTATCTCTCGACCAAGAACACCATCCTCAAGGTCTATGACGGCCGCTTCAAGGATATCTTCCAGAAAGTCTTCGACGAAGAATTCGCCGAGAAGTTCAAGGCAGCCAAGCTCTGGTACGAACACCGCCTGATCGACGACATGGTCGCTTCGGCGCTGAAATGGTCCGGCGGCTACGTCTGGGCCTGCAAGAACTACGACGGCGACGTCCAGTCCGACATCGTCGCGCAAGGCTTTGGCTCGCTCGGCCTGATGACCTCGGTTTTGATGACGCCGGACGGCAAGACGGTGGAAGCCGAAGCCGCCCACGGCACGGTGACGCGTCACTACCGCCAGCACCAGAAGGGCGAGGAAACCTCGACCAACTCCATCGCCTCGATCTTCGCCTGGACGCGTGGCCTTGCCCACCGCGCCAAGCTCGACAGCAACGACCAACTGGCAAAATTTGCCGATACGCTGGAAAAGGTCTGCGTCGATACCGTCGAGGCAGGCTTCATGACCAAGGACCTGGCGCTGCTGATCGGCCCCGACCAGCCCTGGCTGTCGACCACCGGCTTCCTCGACAAGATCGACGAGAACCTCAAGAAGGCGATGGCGGCCTGATCCCGCATCTCGACCGCTGAACTGCAGAAAAACCCGGCCAAGCCGGGTTTTTTTTATGGCCTGGCGGAAGCCGGCGGCTTTGCAGGCAAGCATCCGACTGTTTCCGAACACCCCGCCGGCGGAAGATGCATCTCCAGGCAAGAATTTCGGAACCTTTTGGCGCCCCGTTCGTTCGCGAGGGTAACCCTTGCATGCAATCCTGTGTGCTTCACCCTCTCAAATGGATCGTGAACACTGATATATGACCTCTTCTCCTCATAAGCCCCATTCCCACCTTCCCCGCATTGCGCTGATTTCGACCCATGGCTATGTCGCCGCCGAACCACCGCTTGGCGCGGCCGATACCGGCGGACAGGTGGTCTATGTGATCGAACTCGCCCGCAAGCTGGCCTTGCTCGGTCATGAGGTGGATATCTATACCCGCCGTTTCGAGGACCAGCCGGAATTTGACGAGGTCGATGAGCGGGTCCGCGTGATCCGCATTCCCTGCGGCGGCAATGAATTCATTCCCAAGGAATATCTGTACAAACACCTGATGGAATGGTGCGAAAATGCCGTCCGCTTCGTTCGCCGCAACAATTTCTCCTATATGCTGATCAACAGCCATTACTGGGATGCGGGCATTGCCGGCCAGCGCATGTCGGAAGCGCTGGGCGTGACCCATATCCATACACCGCATTCGCTCGGCCTGTGGAAAAAGCGGCAGATGGAAACCGATTACCCGGACAAGGCGGATACGTTCGAGAAGGAATTCAACTTCTCCGAACGCATCAAGCATGAACTGATCGTCTACCGTTCCTGCAGCATGGTCATCGCCACGACGCCGATCCAGGTCGAGGTACTGGTCAACGACTACAATTTGCCGCGAGACCGGGTGCACATGATCCCGCCGGGCTACGACGACAACCGCTTCTTCCCCGTATCGAAAGCGACCCGGGAGATGGCCCGCCAGCGCTTCGGCTTCGAGGGAAAAGTGGTCATGGCGATGGGGCGGCTGGCCACCAACAAGGGCTACGACCTGTTGATCGACGGTTTTTCAGTGCTGGCCGAACGCGAGCCGGAGGCCCGCCTGCATCTGGCGGTTGGCGGCGAGAGCATGGACGCCCATGATTCGGCGCTTTTCCAAGAGTTGAAGGAACGCGTCGCGTCACTCGGTCTCAAGGACAAGGTGGTTTTCTCCGGCTTCGTCACCGAGGAGGACCTGCCGGATTACTACCGCGCCGCCGATGTCTTCGTGCTGTCGAGCCGCTACGAGCCATTCGGCATGACGGCGATCGAGGCCATGGCGAGCGGCACGCCCACAGTCATCACCATCCATGGCGGCCTGTTCCGGGCCGTCAGCTACGGGCGGCACGCACTGTTTGCCGATCCATTCGACAAATATGATCTCGGCATCACCATGATGAAGCCGCTGAAACATGAGCGGCTGGCGGGCCGCCTGTCGCGCATGGGCGCGCACAAGGCACGCAGCCTCTTCACCTGGACCGGCATTGCGCAGCAATTGATCGGCGTCGTCGAAGGACGGCCGATGCCGCAGGCGCTCGACGATGGCGAATGGGACGAACCATGGACGGACGGAGATTGAGGCCGGTCCGGCTGTTCTGCAGCGATATCGACGGCACGCTGGCAGGAGACAGGCAGGCGGAAGCCCGGTTTCACCAGGCATGGCAGGGTCTCGACCCCGTGCGTCGACCGCTTCTGGTGCTCAACAGCGGCAGGCTGATCGAGGACCAGAAGGCCTTTATCGCCAGCACCGCCCTGCCGGTGCCGGACATCTACATCGGCGGCGTCGGCACCATGCTTTTTCATGAAAGCGAGCCGGACCATGCGGAACGCTATTCCCGCTCGCTGGGGGGCGGTTTCGATCGCGGCCAAATCGCGGAGGCGCTTTCCGGTATCCCCGGCATAGCCACGCAGCCGGACGAATACCAGCATGCGCATAAATCCAGCTGGTACCTGCGCGATGCCGATACGGCGATGCTGTCGGCCATCGAGGAAAGGCTGGCGGACGCCGGGCTTGCCGTCCGCCTCGTCTATTCCAGCAACCGCGACCTCGATATCCTGCCCGAAGGCGTCGACAAGGGGGCTGCCCTCTCCTGGCTCTGCCGCCAGCTTGGCCTTTCGCATGACGATGTCGTGGTTGCCGGGGACACCAACAACGACCGCAGCATGTTCGAGATTCCCGGCATTCGCGGCATTGTCGTCGGCAATGCCCTCGCCGAGTTGAAGGCGGTTGCCGACGATCGGGCCAACATCTATCGCGCCGAAACAGACATGGCGGATGGCGTACTGGAAGGGCTGGCGCATTGGGGTCTGTTCAGCCCGTCGCCATGACCGCTGCGCCATCAGCCTCCGCATGAAAACCACGGCGCTCCCACCATGGGAGCGCCGTGTATCCTCACTTCACCGGCAGATGGATATCGGTCAGCAGTTCCGGCGGGGCCGTGTCGCGCGGATTGTTGACGTATTCCTCGAACATTTGCGTGTCGCGGATTTCACGCCCGGATTTCGGCAGCCATTGATAGGCCTTGTGCATGTCGGCATAGGGTCCCTTGTGGCGCAGCACCGCATAATCGCCGCCATCGACGGCACTCGCGTTTCGAGCAGTTCGCTGTTAGGTTGTAGAGGTGCTGGTCTTACAAGGGGGATAGGATGGTCGACACAATGCGTACGGGGAAGAATGCACTTGAGCACGAAGGAGCGACGCTCGGCAGAATTCACGCAAGATCAAATAGCAGAAAAGCACTGGGCTATTGGCTTGGCTTCTTGAAGGGGATCCTAGCAAGCACCAAAGTGGAGACCGCCGAATATTATCCTATCAGAGTCGAAGCAGAGAGATTTCTCAATTTGCTTCACGATCCCGATGCTCGCGAACTTATCGAGGACCTTCATACATGGCAGGACGATCCGAGAGAAGTATATGATATTATTGAGAATATAGTTTCAATACGCTCGCGAGAATTTGTTATCGAGAGTGAAAAAGATGAGATCAATGAACTCTATGGGTTTTGCGCTGGAATCGCCTGCGACAATCGCATAACGCCCAACGAGGTCGAAAGGCTACTGCTCAAATTGAGCAGCTATCCCAATATCCAGGCCGACAAGCGAGTAACCAACCTTAAAAGCGCGGCGCAAAGATCAATTGCAGACGGACGGATCACACCGGAAGAATCTGACGACATCTGCACATGGATCACGTATTTGGTTGGCGACAGCGCCAGCGACACCGGGATGGCTACCTTCGGCAATGTCGGCGTCATTGACGGCGCACTTCAGGATCACAACGAAGTCGTCTTTGATCGACAGATGTTCGTTTTGACCGGAAAGTTTACCCTAGGCCCCAGAAAGGCGATTCTTGGGATGATTTCCGATCGCGGTGGAGAGTTTAAAAGCAGTGTATGCAGGAACACAAACTATCTCTGCGTGGCGGTAGAGTCTTCACGAGATTGGCGGCACAGCCACGAAGGCTTAAAGATTATTCGGGCCTTGGAACTGCGAGATCAAGGCCGAGGTCCACATCTCGTGCATGAAGGAACTCTGGCGCAAGCGCTATCACGTTAGCTGGTTTCGTTCAAAGGAATGTGGAGCCAACTGATTTACACTTGGCTCCACATTTCGTTAGGGATTGGCTTCACAGCCTGACTTCCTGCTTTCTCTGCCCGCCTGACAGCTAACCGACCAAGGCAGCCGCGACGGCTTCGATGGCTTGCGCTGCCTTTTCACCGTCCGGACCGCCGGCCTGCGCCATGTCGGGACGGCCGCCGCCGCCCTTGCCGCCAAGCGCCGCGGAGGCGACGCGGACGAGATCGACGGCGCTGAAACGCGATGTCAGATCATCGGTGACGGCGACCACGGCGCTCGCCTTGCCGTCACCCGAGACGCCGACGAAGGCGACGATGCCGGAGCCGAGGCTCTTCTTGCCGTCATCCGCAAGGCTCTTCAGATCCTTCGGCTCAACGCCGGTGACGACCTTGCCGAGGAATTTCGTGCCCGCGATCTCTTGCACCTGATCTGCGGAACCGCCGGCTTCGCCGCCGCCGAGCGCCAGCTTCTTCTTCGCCTCGTTCAGTTCGCGCTCGAGCTTGCGCCGCTCATCCATCAGCGCCTCGACACGCGCCTGCACCTCGGCAGGCTGCACTTTCAGCGCCGAAGCGAGCGTCTTCACCCGCTCGTCCTGTTCGTTGAGATAGGCAAGTGCGGCCGGGCCGGTCAGCGCTTCGAGCCGGCGCACGCCGGCCCCAACGGCACTTTCGCCGACGATACGCACCAGGCCGATCTCGCCGGTGGCGCCGACATGGGTGCCGCCGCAAAGCTCGACGGAATAGGGCCGGTTGGCCTTGGCGCCGCGAAGGCCCTGCCCCATGGATACGACGCGCACTTCATCGCCATATTTCTCGCCGAACAGCGCCATGGCACCCTCGGCGATCGCATCGTCGACGCTCATCAGGCGGGTCGTCACCGCTGCGTTCTGGACGATGATTTCATTGGCCATTTCCTCGACGATTTTCAACTCGTCCGCCGTCATCGGCTTCGGGTGGGACACGTCGAAACGCAGCCGCTCGGGCGCTACCAGCGAGCCCTTCTGCGCCACATGGGTGCCGAGCACTTCGCGCAGCGCCTCGTGAAGAAGATGCGTTGCCGAATGATTGGCGCGCAGGCGGAGCCGACGGGCGTGATCGACGGCGAGTGCTGCGGCATCGCCGACCTTGACCGTGCCTTCCTCGACGACACAGAAATGCACGAAAAGGCCCTCGCCGCGCATCTGCACGTCGGTCACCGTCAGCTTTGCATGATCGGTTGAGATAGTGCCGGTATCGCCCATCTGGCCGCCGGATTCGCCGTAGAACGGCGTCTGGTTGAGCACCAGCTGGACGGTCTCGCCCTTTGAAGCGGTATCGATCGCCTTGCCGTCGCTGACGATCGCCTGGACCACACCTTCGGCGGTCTCCGTGTCGTAGCCAAGGAATTCGGTGGCACCAAGCTTTTCCTTCAACTCGTACCAGATCGTTTCCGTCGCCTTGTCGCCCGAGCCGGACCAGGAGGCGCGCGCCTCGGCCTTCTGCCGCTGCATGGCGGCGGTGAAGGCGTCCGTATCGACGCCGATGCCGCGGGCACGCAGGGCATCCTGCGTCAGGTCGAGCGGAAACCCATAGGTATCGTAGAGCTTGAAAGCGGTTTCGCCGTTAAGCCGGTCGCCCTCGGCGAGATCGCTTGTGGCGTCAGACAGCAGGCCCAGGCCGCGCTCCAGCGTCTTGCGAAAGCGGGTTTCCTCCAGCTTCAGCGTTTCGGAGATCAACGTCTCGGCGCGCACCAGTTCCGGATAGGCGCGGCCCATCTGGCCGATCAGCGCCGGCAGAAGCCTCCACATCAGCGGATCGCGGGCACCAAGCAATTGCGCATGGCGCATGGCGCGGCGCATGATGCGACGCAGCACATAGCCGCGGCCTTCGTTGGACGGCAGGACGCCATCGGCAATCAGGAAGGCGGAGGCGCGCAGATGGTCGGCAATGACACGGTGGCTGGCGCGCCGGTCGCCCTCCGCCTTGACGCCGGTCGCCTCCTCGGAGGCCGAAATCAGAGCACGGAACAGATCGATGTCGTAATTGTCGTGCTTGCCCTGAAGCAGGGCGGCCACTCGCTCCAGGCCCATGCCGGTGTCGATCGACGGGCGCGGCAGATCCACGCGCTCGTCCTTGGTCACCTGTTCATATTGCATGAAGACGAGGTTCCAGATCTCGATGAACCGGTCGCCATCCTCATCCTTCGAGCCGGGGGGACCGCCCCAGATATGGTCGCCGTGATCGTAAAAGATCTCGGAACACGGACCGCAGGGGCCTGTATCGCCCATGGCCCAGAAATTATCGCTCGTCGGGATGCGGATGATGCGGTCGTCGCTGAGCCCGGCGATTTTCTTCCACAAGCCAAAGGCCTCGTCGTCGGTATGATAGACCGTGACGAGCAACCGCCTGGCGTCTATGCCGAAATCCCTGGTGATCAGGTTCCAGGCGAGCTCGATCGCCCGCTCCTTGAAATAATCGCCGAAGGAGAAATTTCCGAGCATCTCGAAGAATGTGTGGTGGCGCGCCGTATAGCCGACATTGTCGAGGTCGTTGTGCTTGCCGCCGGCGCGCACGCATTTCTGCGCCGTCGCGGCGGTCGAATAGGGGCGCTGTTCAAGGCCGGTGAAGACATTCTTGAACTGCACCATGCCGGCATTGGTGAACATCAGCGTCGGATCGTTGCGCGGAACAAGCGGGCTTGAGGAAACAACCTCGTGGCCATTCCTCTTGAAGTAGTCGAGGAATGTCGACCGGATTTCATTCACGCCGCTCATATTGCGCCCTTATCTCTCACATCACACCGCTCGCCTGCCCTTTGGCGGACCTCGCGAACCGGAAAACTCCTGAAATCACCGGGCGCCGGAATTTGCCGATCCGCGCGCGCCCATTGGAACACAGGCTTTTAACGGTCGGGCCAATCCCTGTCCAGACGGCAAAAGAAAACCGGCCGCCCCTTGAAGGAGCGGCCGGCAAAGACTTGCAAAATTCAGTCGAGCTTATGCCAGAGCGGCATCGTCATCGTCGTCGCCCGCTTCCGGACCGCCGTTCTCAAGGAACTTTTCCGCGATCAGGCCGGCATTCTGGCGCAGCGAGAGCTCGATCTCCCTGGCCGTATCGGGATTGTCGCGCAGGAACGACTTGGCATTTTCCCGACCCTGCCCCAAGCGCTGGCTGTTATAGGAGAACCAGGCGCCGGATTTCTCGACGATGCCGGCCTTGACGCCGAGATCGACCAGTTCGCCGGTCTTGGATACGCCTTCGCCATACATGATGTCGAACTCGACCTGCTTGAAGGGCGGCGCCATCTTGTTCTTGACGACCTTGACGCGGGTCTGGTTGCCGATCACTTCCTCGCGTTCCTTGACGGCGCCGATGCGGCGGATATCGAGACGGACGGAGGCGTAGAACTTCAGGGCGTTGCCGCCCGTCGTGGTTTCCGGCGAACCGAACATCACGCCGATCTTCATGCGGATCTGGTTGATGAAGATGACCATGCAGTTCGACTTGGAGATCGATGCAGTCAGCTTGCGCAGCGCCTGGCTCATCAGACGCGCCTGGAGACCCGGCAGGCTGTCGCCCATTTCACCCTCGATTTCGGCGCGCGGAACGAGCGCCGCGACCGAATCGATGACGAGAACGTCGAGCGCGCCGGAGCGTACCAGCGTATCGGTGATCTCAAGCGCCTGCTCGCCCGTGTCGGGCTGGGAGATAAGCAGGTTTTCGAGGTCGACGCCGAGCTTGCGGGCATAGACCGGATCGAGCGCATGTTCGGCATCGACGAAGCCGCAAATGCCGCCCTTCTTCTGGGCCTCGGCAATGGTCTGCAAGGCCAGCGTCGTTTTGCCCGAACTTTCGGGACCATAGATTTCGATAACGCGTCCCTTGGGAAGACCGCCGATGCCAAGCGCGATATCCAGGCCGAGAGACCCCGTGGAAACGGTTTCGATCTCGATGATGCTGTCTTTTCCACCGAGCTTCATGATCGATCCCTTGCCGAACGACCGTTCGATCTGGGAGAGAGCCGCTTCAAGTGCCTTGCTTTTATCCACCGATTTGTCCTCTACAAGCCGCAAAGAATTTTGTGCCATGTGATCCACCTTTTAGGTTATGGAAGCTAATGAGGCAATGAAGCCGCCGCTGAAAGGTTTGTACACTTTTTGTTCTCGTATTGCAAGCACCCTCTACGGAGCTGAATTCACGAAATAAAATGGCTTTTGTTCAATTTTTGTTCCGGGCAATGTGAAACTTGCCGTGACAGTGACGAATGAAGGCGTTCCGATGGCGCCAAGCCTCGAATCGTAGGCGGAAACGGACGGGAAATCGCATGACGGGCAAGACTGTTTCGATCTTCGGTGGCGCGCATATCGACCGGCGCGCCCGCATCGCCGGGGAGACCGTGCCGGGTGCCAGCAATCCCGGCAGTTGGTTCGAGGAGGCCGGCGGCGGCGGCTTCAATGCTGCCCGCAATCTCGCCCGGCTGGGCTCGGTGGTCAGGATGATCAGCCCGCGTGGCGGCGACGCGGCCGGCGAAATGGTGGCGCAGGCTGCCCTGCACGCCGGTGTCGTCGATTGCCCCTTCGTTTTCCTCGATCGCAAGACCCCGAGCTACACCGCCATTCTCGAGAATGACGGCAATCTGGTGATCGCACTTGCCGACATGGACCTGTACCGGATGTTTTCGCCGCGCCGATTGCAGCAGAGGGCGATGCGCGATCATATTTCCATGAGCGACCTTATCGTGACCGATGCCAATCTGTCGGCGGAGACGCTGGCGGGCCTGATCGAACGGGCCGGAGCGGAACGCAAGCCGGTGGCGGCAATCGCCATCTCGCCGGCAAAGGTGGTGCGGCTTTCCGGCAGTCTTTCGGGAATCCGCTTCCTTTTCATGAACGAGGCCGAGGCACGCGCCCTGGCGGGCCGCGATGTCGCCGATCCCGCCGAATGGCCGGCCGTGCTTGGCGCCACCGGCCTCAGTGGCGGCGTCGTCACCCGCGGCGGGAAGCCCGCGATCGCCTTCGAGGGCAGCCAAGCGGTCTGCGTTTCGCCGCCAAGCCTCGATACCCTTGGCGACGTCACCGGTGCCGGTGATGCGCTTGCCGCCGGTTTCCTGTCGGCCTTCCTTGCCGGCGAAGCACTGGAGATGTGCCTGCGCTCCGGCATTGCCGCTTCCGTCGTTACCGTGCGCTCGCCGCTGGCGGTGTCGGAAAAAATGTCCGCCGAAACACTTGCGGAAGCGATTGCGCTTGTGCCGCCGGCGGAAATCCTGTCATGAACGCGCCGTTCAAGCCTTGAAAGGACTTGCTATGACCAAGCCATTCTCTCCGTTGTTGCCGATGGCATATTCCGACGAAGTCGCCGCCGCCAAGGCGCGCAACGCACCGATCGTGGCGTTGGAATCGACGATCATCACCCATGGCATGCCCTTTCCCGGCAATCTCGACATGGCCCGCAGCGTCGAGGCGATCATCCGGGAGGAAGGTGCCGTGCCGGCAACCATCGCGGTCATCGACGGCGTGCTGCATATCGGGCTGGAGGACGCCGAGCTCGTGGCGCTGGCGCAGACGCAGGACGCGATGAAACTGTCGCGCGCCGATCTTGCCTTTGCGCTGGCCGAACGCCGCACCGGCGCCACCACGGTCGCCGCGACCATGATTGCCGCTGCCCGGGCCGGCATCCGCGTCTTTGCCACCGGCGGCATCGGCGGCGTGCATCGCAAGGCCGAGGAGAGTTTCGACATTTCCGCCGATCTCGATGAACTGGCCCGCACCGGGGTCATCGTCGTCAGCGCCGGGGCCAAAGCCATCCTCGATATCCCGAAGACGCTGGAAGTGCTGGAAACGCGTGGCGTTCCGGTGGTCACCTATGACAGCGAGGTATTCCCGGCCTTCTGGTCACGCGATTCCGGCCTGAAAAGCGCGTTGATGCTCAACAGTCCGGCAGCGATTGCCAATTTCCAGAGGATGCGCGACCAGCTCGGCGTCGATGGCGGCATGCTGATCGCCAATCCAGTGCCTGAGGAAAACGAAATCCCGCGCGATGAAATGGAAATCTATATTGCCCGCGCGCTCGACAATGCCGCCCGTGACGAGATTTCCGGCAAGGCGGTGACGCCCTATCTTCTCGACAGCATTTTCCGGTTGACCGATGGCCGCAGCCTCGCAACCAATATCGCGCTCGTGGAGAACAATGCGCGGCTGGCGGCCGAGATTGCGGTCGCGCTGATCTAGGCCGCTTCATGGACAGGGACTAAAGCCGGTTTCACGCCGCCCTCAGACTGCTGACAAACGCTGAAATCCCTTGTGAGAAGAGATCGAAACTCCGATTTCCGTCTTCCTCGCCCTTGTGGCGGGGATCCAGCGACCCGACGTCCGTCGGGTCAAATGACCCCTCAGCCCAAAGACTTGGGCTGGCTGGATGCCTGTGACAAGCACAGGCATGACGGAGAGAATAGGTACCGCGTGCCAACCCGGACATTCGATGAATGACCAAGTCCAGCTTCGCGCCGCTTTTCGCTTGGGGTCGGCGGCAAAGACCGCCAGCAGTGCTTGCTGCCGCTCAACTATCCAGCATTTCCCGCACCGCGACGGCAAGCTGCTTCAGCGAGAAGGGCTTGGACAGGAAACCGAACTTGGCGTCGGCGGGGAGATTTCGGGCAAAGGCGTCTTCCGCGTAACCGGAGACGAAGATGAACTTCAGATCCGGATAGGTCTTGCGGATTTCTCTCAGCAGCGTCGGGCCGTCCATTTCCGGCATGACGACATCGGAGACGACGATATCGACGGCGCCGCCGAGCTCTTCCATGATCTCCAGCGCCTCGACGCCGGAGCCAGCCTCGTGGACGGTGTAGCCGCGGGTTTCCAGCATGCGCTTGCCGCCGCGGCGCACCGCCTCCTCGTCCTCCACCAGGAGAACGACGGCCGAATTGCCGGTGAGGTCCGCCGGCTCCTCCGGCTTTGCCGGCGCCTTCAAAAGCGGCACGGCCAATGCCGCCTCGCCGCCTGCCCCGGCCGGCTGCTCTTCCTCGACATAGCGCGGCAGAAGAATGCGGAAGGTCGTTCCCTTGCCCATTTCGGATTCGGGATAGATATAGCCGCCCGATTGCTTGATGATGCCATAGACCATCGACAGACCGAGCCCTGTGCCCTTGCCGACCTCCTTGGTGGTAAAGAATGGCTCGAAGATCTTGTCGAGGATTTCCGGCGGAATACCGGTGCCCTGGTCGGACACCTCGATCATCACGTAGTCGTCTTCCGGCAGGTCGCGCCGGTTCAGCGCAGCGACGTCTGCCGCCGGCAGGTTGCGCGTGCGCAAGGTGATGACGCCGCCATGGGGCATGGCGTCACGGGCATTGACGGCAAGGTTCAGCACCACCTGCTCGAACTGCCCCAGGTCGGTGCGCACCGGCCACAGATCGCGGCCGTAATCGACCTCGAGCTTGACATTGGTTCCCGTCATCCGATCGACCAGCATGCGCAGGTCGCCAACCACGTCGGTCATGGAAAGCACGGTCGGGCGCATCGTCTGCTTGCGGGAGAAAGCCAGAAGCTGGCGGACCAGCACGGCCGCGCGATTGGCGTTGCGCTTGATCTCCATCAGATCGGCGAAACTCGCATCCGAGGGACGCGCCGACAAAAGCAGATGATCGGACGACAGGAGGATCGCCGTCAGCACATTGTTGAAATCATGCGCGATGCCGCCGGCAAGCGTGCCCACGGCATTCATCTTCTGGGTCTGCGCCATCTGGGTTTCGAGCGCTTTCTGCTCGGTGATCTCCACCGCATAGACGATCGCCGCCTCCTCCGGCGCCTGGTCGCTCTGGTCAATCACGGCATTGACGTAGAAGCGGAAATGCCGCGCCTCGTCGGTCGGGTGCAGGGAATCGATCGGCGCGATATCGCCTTGCCGGTCCTTGGCGGCGTCCAGCGCCTCGTGCAGCCGCGACCTCTCGCTCTGATGGACAACGGCCTCAAGCAGCGCGCCGTGTTCCATGTCGTCCTGCGAAACAACGGCCGAAAACAGCTTGAGGAACGGCGCATTGGTCCTGAGAATCCGCCCGTCGCCATCGACCGAGGCGATCGCCATCGGGGTATTGTTGAAGAAGCGGGTGAAGCGCATTGCGGCAATCGAGGCCGACTGGTCGCTCTCGTCGTCGCTCGAGCGGGCAAGCACGATGGTGCGGCTTTCGCCGGGTGCGCCGTCGCGGGTCGAAGAAACCCGGTGCACCATGCGCACCGCAAAGCTCTGGCCGTTTGCCTTGCGCAGGTCGAGGTCGAGCGTCTTGGTCTTCTTGAGGCCCGGCTCCGCCTGGACGGATTGCACCAGCGCCAGCCCCTCGCCCGCCACAAGATCGGCAATGGTCATCGAGCCCGGCTGGAATTTCGTCAGGTCGAGACCCAGCCAGTCGGCGAGCGTCGCGTTGACATAGAAGATCTCGCCCTTCCTGCCGGCCGAAAAGAAGCCGGCCGGCGCATGGTCGAGATAGTCGATGGCGTTCTGCAATTCCTTGAAGAAGCGCTCCTGGTCGTCCCGCTCGGAGGTGATGTCGGAAATCTGCCATATATAGAGCGGGTTGCGCTCGCCATCCTCCAGGGGCAAAACCCGCGCCTTCAGCCGGAACCAATGCGCCCCCGATCCCGCCGGCCCGCCGCTTGGCCGCAGCGGCTTCAGCAACCGAAACTCCTCATGGCCGGGCTTGCCCTCGTGCAACCCGTTGGTCAGCCGATAGATCGCTTCAGTCGCCTCGCGATTGCGCGACAGGATGGTTTCCAGCGACTGGATATCGGTCGATTTCGTCGCCCCGGTGAGCGCACCATAGGCGGCATTGGCATAGATGATCCGGCCCTTTCGGTCGGTCACCAGCGTACCGTCCTGGTGACCGTCGAGAAAGGCACGCGCGAGTTCATCCGGGCGCGATTGCGGCATGACCTCGATAAAGCCGATCACCGAGGACACCAGGAAAAAGATGCCGACCATGGCCAGCACGCCGAGAATGCCAAGCACGATCTCGTTTTCGAGCTGGTTCTTGAAGACGACGAAGGCGACGGCCGAGCCTGTGAGGACGATGGCAAGCAGAATGATCCGCAGCACCGTGCCCGGCCGGGTTCCACGGTCCACAATCGGCATGTGGTAATCACCGGCCTGACGCAATTTCGTCATCAAAGTCCTCGTCTGCAACCGGCATCGGCGCCTCCGGAATGGATGCGCAAGTTCGGGCCGCCTGCCCGGCCCGACAGTCGGGCGACAGGTCATCGACCCGCGCCGGCGAACCGCGAGCGCCAAGCGAGAATCATCTTTAACAGCCGCAGCCAAGCGCAGAAAGCACCTGCATGAAAGCCATCGCCGACAATTCACAGGGAATGTCCGCCATGGCCTCGCCGAAGCGGCACGGCGCGCTATATCGCCAGCGAACAATGAGGCTTGGACAAATCGAAGGCGCTGCTTGTCTCTGTCCGAAAAAAACCGTCAAATGAGCGAGCTGAGCCTCAGAGCCGCATTTT
Source organism: Rhizobium sp. Root482 (assembly GCF_001426565.1). GTDB lineage: Bacteria > Pseudomonadota > Alphaproteobacteria > Rhizobiales > Rhizobiaceae > Pararhizobium. The sequence continues at coordinate 197,052 of NZ_LMFA01000021.1, forward strand.
AGGAAGGAGAATAGCACATGATAGAGGATATCGTTGGCAACAACGGTACGCGTTTCATCATTGCCGCCGGCGCCGTGGCGCTCGGGCTGCTCTGCCTCGTCGCCGTGCTCTGGTTCATCCGAAACCGTCCGTCCTCGCCCTTCATCCGCGGCGGCAAGAACCGCCAGCCGCGGCTCGCCGTCCTCGATGCTGCCGCGATCGATACCCGCAGACGGCTGGTTCTGGTGCGGCGCGACGATGTCGAGCATCTGATCATGATCGGCGGGCCGACCGACGTCGTCATCGAAAGCAGGATCGCCACCCAGGCGCGGCCCGTGCCGCAGGTAACGGCGTCCGCCCCCGAAGCAACGACCGGACGTCCCGAGCGACGCGCCCAGCTGCCGGCTGAACCCGGCGCTGCGCCGGTTTCCGGAATGGGACAGGTTCTCTACGGCGAAGACACGGGTACATCTGCGGTTGTCAGGCCGACGGCGTCGGTACGGGCAAGGCCGGAAACCCTTGCTGCCCCTTCCTCTGCCGCAGCGCCACGCCAACCGCTTCCCGAGCGGAAAGCGGTCGCTGAGATGCCCCCGCGTCCCCAGCCCGTTGCATCCCCCGGCGGAACGCCGGTGGCGACGGCCTCTGCCAAGTCGCCGGAAGACATATTGGAGGCGGCCAGGAGCCGCGTCCTTGCGGCAAACCAGACGACTGCGCACCCACGCCCTCTGCCGCAGACGCCAACGACCATTGCGCCCGGGCCTCAGGGTCCGCAGGACCAGCAAGATCCCGTCGCCACGGAATTCGAGCGTATTCTCGATGCCGAGATCAGCGGCGACCTTGGCAAGCTGACGGCGGAGGATGTGCGCGTCGATGGCGACAGGCGAACGCCTGCTCCCTCTCCGGCAACGGCGGTCCGACAGGAGCCGCGGCTTAGCAACGCACCCGGTGGGCGGACCGAACCGACGCTCGAAGACGAGATGAACCGGATGCTCAACGAGATCGCGGTCGGTCGCAAGAATTAAGCAGACAAAGAAAAACGGCGCGAGATCATCGCGCCGTTTTGATGTGATACCGGTTTAACTATTCGTCGCGGTAGACTTTTTCCCGACGCTCGTGACGCTCCTGCGCCTCGATCGAAAGGGTGGCGATCGGCCTCGCGTCGAGACGCTTCAATCCGATCGGTTCACCGGTTTCCTCGCAGTAACCGTAGGTCCCCTCGTCGAGCCGCTGCAGCGCGGCATCGATCTTGGAGATCAGCTTGCGCTGCCGGTCGCGGGCCCGAAGCTCGATGGCCCGGTCGGTTTCGGAAGAGGCCCTGTCTGCAAGATCCGGGTGGTTTGCACTTTCCTCTGCGAGGTGTCCGAGCGTTTCACGCGCCTCACGGAGGATATCGTTTTTCCAGGCGTTCAGTTTCGCCCTGAAATACGCACGCTGGTTGGTGTTCATGAATTCCTCGGTCTCGGACAGGACGAAGGAACTAAGATCGATCTTCTCACTCAACGCGATTCTCCTGAAGAACATCTCATGTGCGGCGGTGTATAGACCCATGCCGACGCCGTTTCAAGTCTCTGAAAAACAGCCCACTGTTTTTTAATCTCTGCTTACATTGAGCCTAACAGGTTCATATTTCACCAAAATTACAGTCTGCTAGATTTCCGTGTAATAGCCCGGACACGAGACTGGTCGTCAGTGCGGACAATTGACTGCGCCTCTCGCGCAGCAATGAATCCGAAGAAATGGATGGGGCGGCTTGATCTTTCGGTGGCGGCATCGGACAAAGCCATATGCAGGACGCCTGCCGAAGGCGCTCTGCCATCTGTGCGAAAATCGTTTGGGACCCCGCCTCATGTCCGTCGCCCCGATACCGGTTTTCCGGATTTATCTTCTCCGGCACGCGCGTGCCGCCTGGGCCCTTCCGGGGCAGTCCGATTTCGACCGGCCGCTGGACGATCTCGGTTTTGCCGACGCCGAAATCCTTGCCGACACGGCGGCCGATCGCGGCTATTCGCCGGGCCTTGTGCTGTGCTCGACGGCGTTGCGTTGCCGCCAGACGGCCGATGCTTTCCGCCGGGCGCTGCGCGAGGATCTGGAAATCCGCCATGTCGACGCGCTCTATGCCGGAGCCGTCAACGTCTATCGCGACCTGATCGCCGCCCAGGCGGATCGCGCCTCGCTGATGGTGGTCGGCCATAATCCGGTGATCGAGGAAATCCTGCAGGAATGCCTTGGCAACGAGGCCGCCGCATGCGCCATTCCGGCCGGTTATCCACCGGGCGCCCTGGCTGTGGTGGATTTCGACGTGCCTCCCACAGGCGGACCATTGCCGATCGGCCGGCTTGCCGACTGGCTCGATCCTGGCGTCCATCTTGCGTGACGGGTGCGGCACTCTCTTTTTTCGGCCGCTCCGGCGACCTATATCGCCTATGATCGCGCCCGGCCTTCCGGCCGGAATTGTCTTCTGTTCGCAACGAAAGACCTGACGTCCATCATGAACCGCTTCACCGACGACGCGCGCCTGGCACTCGGCACCCTGGCCGACCGGGCATCGGATTTCGTCAACCCGACGCTGAGGCTCGGCGTCACCGGGCTTTCGCGTGCCGGCAAGACGGTGTTCATCTCCTCCCTTGTCCATAACCTCCTGAACAACGGCCGGCTGCCGGTATTCGAGGCGGTCCGGTCAGGGCGTGTGTCGAAAATCCGGCTGGAACCGCAGCCCGACGACGCCGTGCCGCGCTTCCAATACGAGGATCACATTGCCGCACTGGTCCGCGATCGGCTCTGGCCGGATTCGACGCGAGCGATCTCCCAATTGCGCATCACGCTCGACTACGAGAGCGCCAGCGGCTGGAACCGGCTTTTCTCGCCCGGCAGGCTGTCGATCGATATCGTCGATTATCCCGGCGAATGGCTGCTCGACCTGCCGTTGCTTGCCCAGGATTTTCGCACCTTCAGCGAAAGAACTGCGGCGCGGGCAAATACCGGCATGCGCGCCGAACTCTCGGCGGAATGGCGGACGCTGGCGGCGTCGCTCGATCTCGCCGCGCCGGCAGAGGAGGCCGATGCGCGGCGGCTTGCCGAGACTTTTACCCGCTATCTGCGCGCCTGCAAATCCGACGAGCGCTCGCTCTCGACGCTGCCCCCCGGCCGTTTCCTGATGCCGGGCGACCTGGAGGGATCGCCGGCCCTCACCTTCTCTCCACTCACCAGCCTGCCCGAGGGTCGTGCGCCAAAAGGCTCGCTGTGGGCGATGATGGAGCGGCGCTACGAGGCCTACAAGTCCTATGTGGTCAAGCCGTTCTTTCGCGATCATTTCGCCAGGCTCGACCGGCAGATCGTGCTGATCGACGCGCTGCAGGCCATCAATCGCGGACCGGAATCGCTCCTTGATCTGGAGGGGGCGCTGGCCGACGTGCTTGAAAGCTTTCGGCCCGGCACCAACGGTTTCCTGACCTCGTTCCTGACCAGGCGCATCGACAAGGTGCTGATCGCCGCCGCCAAGGCGGATCACCTGCATCACGAAAGCCATGATCGGCTGGAGCGGATCGCGGCGCGGCTGGTCCAGCGCGCGGTCGAGCGCATCGGAATGAGCGGTACCGGCCTCGAGGTCATGGCGATCGCCTCGGTGCGCGCAACCCGGGAGGCGACCGTCAACCATGACGGCCAGGCTCTTCCGGTCATTGTCGGAACACCGATTTCCGGCGAGACGATCAATGGAGAAACCTTCGACGGAAACCGTAAAACAGCTATATTTACCGGTGACTTACCGGCCAATCCTGATGTTCTTTTTAAAGACCTTGACGTCCGGCCGCAGGAAAGTCTGGTTGCCGATCTGAACTTCGTTCGCTTTCGACCGCCCCATATCGAGGAGACCGGAGGCGGGCTGAAACTTTCGGTGCCGCATATTAGGCTCGACCGGGCGATGCAATTCCTGTTCGGAGACCGGCTGGCATGAGCGACATCCCGAAAATTCCCCAGCGAAAGCCGGCCGCCTTCACGGTTGAGAGCGAGCCGTCAGCTTCGAAAACAGTACGTCGCGCGCCATCAAGCTTCGACGACAGGATCGTCATGACCGAAAACGCGGACGATCCTTTCGCCGCGACGACGAGCACCCTTCCCGACGTTCCGCTCGCAACACCGCGCCGGCGCCGGTTTTCCTTTGCCAAGCTCGCCTTCGGGGCGCTTGGCATCCTCCTGTCGCTCGCCGTCGGGCTTTGGGTCGACAGCCTCGTGCGCGATCTTTTCAGCCGTGCCGACTGGCTCGGCTATCTCGCCATTGCGGCAGCCGCCATCGGCATTCTCGCCTTTCTGGCCGTCATTGCCCGCGAGGCGGCGGGGCTGATGCGGCTGAATGCGGTGCAGGCGTTGAAGCAGGAGGTCGTGGATGCCGGCCTGTCGCCGGGGCCGAAGCCGGCGCGCCAGGTCATGGCGCATCTCACCCATCTGCTGGCGACGAAGCCTCAGACAGCGCGCGGGCGGCTACGGCTGAAGGAAACCGAAACGGACATCATCGACGGCCCGCACCTCATCGATCTCATCGAGCGCGAGCTTCTGACACCGCTCGACCGCGAGGCACGTTTCCTCATCCTCAACGCGTCCAAGCGCGTCTCAATCGTCACGGCGGTCAGCCCGCGCGCACTCGTCGATCTCGGTTACGTCATCTATGAATCGGCCCGGCTAATCCGCTCGATGGCCGATCTCTATGGCGGCCGGCCGGGCACGCTGGGTCTTTTCCGGCTGGTGCGCGATGTCATCGCCCATCTCGCCGTTACCGGCTCCATCGCCGTCGGCGACGGCCTTGTCCAGCAGGTGCTTGGCCATGGTCTCGCTTCGAAACTGTCGGCGCGGCTTGGCGAAGGCGTGATCAACGGCCTGATGACGGCCCGCATCGGCATCGCCGCCATGGATCTCTGCCGGCCGATGCCCTTCCAGGCACTGAAGCGCCCCGGCATTGGCGACTTCATCGGCGACCTGACGCCCGGAGCCTCCCGGCAGCGAACGCCGGACGAAAGCTAGATCCCGGCATACCATTCATAGCCGAGATCTTCCCAGAAGCCGCCCTTGCCGCTGCCGAAGGGAGCAAGCGTCGATACGAGTTCGATGCCCTTGATATATTTCGCCATCTTGTAACCGAGTTGGCGTTCGATGCGGACCCTGAGCGGGGCGCCATTGGCCACCGGCAGCGCCTGATCGTTGCATCCATAGGCGAGGATCGTCTGCGGGTGGCGGGCGTCAATCAGGTCGATCGATTCGTAATAGGGCACCGCGCCGGACAGGCCGAGATTCATTTTGTCGAAGCAATGGAAGACGACGAAACGCGCCTCCGGCTTGACCTTGACCTCGTCGAGAACCGCGGAAAGGGGCACGCCCGTCCATTTGGCAATGCAGCTCCAGCCCTCGACGCAATCGTGCCGGGTCACCTGCGCGCGCGCCGGCATGTTGCGCAGTTCGGCGAGGCTGAAACTCACGGGCTTTTCCACCAATCCGCCGATCGTCAGGCGGTAATCGGCAAAGGTCTTGTCCTTGAGCGCCAGATATTCAGGCTCGCTCGGATCGGTGGAACCGTTCGGCCGCTGGCCTTGCCGGATTTCGCTCTCCGAAAACTCCGGTGCAAGAGTGTCCGCACCGATCAGTATGCGGTGTGCCCGATAAGTGAGGCCATTGGCGGAGGCAAGGACGTCGCGCACCGGGCTCTGGTTCGACAGAAATCCATCAAGCGCGTCGCAGCCCGACAGGGGAACGGTGGAGGCGGCAACGCCGGCAAGCGTGAGGAAACGACGGCGATTGATGGCGAGCGGGCTCATGCTCCGTGCTCCTCCTTCTTCTCGGGATCAGTCCGGTACCAACCAGTCAGGATCGAGCGCATTTCATTGAACGGGCCTGCCGCGACGATCATGACGACATGGACGATGAAAAAGACGACCAGCAGGGCCATGCAAATGAAGTGAATGCTGCGCGCCGTCTGCCGCCCGCCGAACAGGTCCAGAAACCAGGGCCAGGCAGCATTCATGCCGGGCGACATGGCCAGGCCCGTGAGGATGATCAGCGGAAAGATCAAAAGCAGCACCGCCGCATAGGTGAGTTTCTGCAGGCCGTTGTAGCGGCTTTCACGATGAAAGCGGAACCGCAAGTGATCGCCGATGCTGCGTGGCAGGCTTTTGATATCGTCCAGCGAAGGCAGGATATCGCGCCTGATGTGCCCGCTTAAGAGGCTGCTGAAGAACCAGGTGAGGAAGGCGGCGGCGAAGAGCCAGGCGAAGAAGAAATGGATTACCCGTCCGGTTGCCAGATCCTGGTAGGAGGGCAGCGTCGCCCAGGCGGGAAAGCCGCGATAGGATGGATTTTCCGCAGATCCGCTCATACCGAAAAGACCCGTGGTTTTGAACCGTTGGCCAAGGACCGTCGTATAGCCATCGACCGAACCATCCGCATTCCGCATCGGCCGCATGGACAACACGCTGTTGTCGAATTCGAAGCCGGATTGCTTGCCGATATAGAGGGTGGGATGAGCGTTGAATATCTGCAGTCCGCTCAGGAGCAGGAAGAACAGCGCGATCGCCCAGGTCCAATGCGTCAGACGCGTCGCCACCCGGTGCCGATAGATCACCTCGCCCCCGTCACGCGCCGAGGCATGCCGCGATTCGACCTCATCGACTATGCTCATCTGCCATCCTCCACTCCATCATTACGTACCAAGCCGCCGACCGGTTTCAAACGCATATCCTGTCACCGCCACGCACATCCTGGTGATATTGCCGTGAAAGCCGCCATCAGTGGTTTCCGTAACCCCAAACGCAGCCGGCGGCCTGAAACATTTCGTGAGTTGGACAAGCCTTTCGAAGTGGCACCTGAAACGCTCCATTAACCATTTAAGCGCAAATGTAGCTTCACATTCCGGACGCTGACCATCAAGGATCGTTTATGTTTTCGCGCCCCTCTTTGATTGCTCGCGGCATTGCCGCAGCCACGCTTGCCACAGTTGCCGGCGCTGCTTCGCCGGCCCTTTCGGGCGCCGGCGACAAGGCGTTTTTCGAGCAGGTTTCCGGCCAGTGGAAAGGCCCGGGCGAAATCGTCGCCGGCAAATACAAGGGCACCAAATTCACCTGCGACCTGACCGGTGAAGCAGCCGACGGAACCGCCGGCATCAAGCTCGACGGCCATTGCCGCGTCGGTGTCTTCAAGCAGCCGATGTCGGCCGTCATTACCCAGGCGGGCAAAAGCTATACAGGCAGGTTCCTCGATGGCGCCGATGGCAAGGGCCTCGACATCGTCTCGGGCAATGTTGCCAAGGACAAGGTCGTCGTCGGGATCAACCGCAAGAAGCTGAATGGCGCGATGATCGCGCGCCTCCAGGATCCTTCGACCCTCAACATCACCATTTCCGTCAAGGTCGAGGACACGATGGTGCCGGTGATCGGCGTCAGGCTCAGCCGTGAACTCGACAATATAGCCGTCGGATCGATCAAGAAGTAGCAGGCGTTCCCAGCCAGGCCCGGCGGTTGATTTCGTTCAGACGCCGGATGCAGCGCGGCGGCGCCACCAATCCGTGCCCGGATCAGCAATTTCTATACCCGTGACATCGGCGTCTCGCAGCCAGTCTGCGACGCTCCGGCCGGACACGATGAGGTCCGGCGCGAAATCGGCAAGCGGCTTCAAAACGAATCCACGCGAGACCATGCGCGGATGTGGCAGTTCGAGCGTCTCGGTGCGCCGCTCCAGCCCGTCGACGGTCAGGATATCGATATCGATCGTGCGTGGCCCCCAGCGCTCCAGTCGCTCCCGCTTCATCCGCCGCTCGATCGACAGGCAGGCATCAAGCAGTTCTTCGGGGGAAAGCCCGGTGCGAACCTGCGCGCAGGCATTGAAGAACCAGGCCTGATCGATTTTGCCCCAGGGCGGAGTGCGATAAAGCCTTGAGACTTCCGTGACAGTGCAATCCGGCAATGTGTCGAGAAGGTTCAGGGCGCGCGCCATGGCGGCGGCGGGATCGCCGATATTGCCGCCGAGGCCGAGCGTTGCCAGATGCGACCCCATGTCAGGCAAAATGTTCCACGGTGACCTCGACATAATCGAGCACGCCGGGCACAGGCGCATTCGGCTTGCGGATCGAGATCTTTGCCCGGCGTATCTGCGGGAAGCGCGAACAGAGCGTGGTTGCAACCTCCAGCGCCAGCGCCTCGATCAGATAGCGCCGGCGGCCGGTGATGATCGCCTCGATCTCGGTGAAGGCGATGCCGTAATGCACGGTATCGTCGATCGAATCCTCGACAAGGGCGTTACCCTGTTCGACGTCGAGTTCGGCATCGACGAAAAAGCGCTGCCCCAGAAATTCCTCCTCGTCATGAACACCGTGGCGCGCGAAGAAGGCGCAGTTCTTGAGCGTGATCGTATAGGTCGCCGTCATGGCCGAACTCCCTGTCTTTCTGCGGCAAGCATAGCATCCGCCATCAGCAGCGCATCCCTGTTGATTGCGACATCGTGTACCCGGAAAACCGCAGCGCCTAACATTCTCAGCAATGCCGTGGTGGCCGCCGTCCCGATATCCCTCTCCTGCGCCTCGCGGCCGGTCACCGCGCCGATGAAGCGCTTGCGCGAGGTTCCGGCCAGCAAGGGCAAGCCAAATCCGCGCAATTCCTCGAACCGCGCCATCAGTTCGAGGTTCTCCCGCGTATCCTTGGCAAAGCCGAAACCGGGATCGAGCAGGATATGCTGCCTCTCGACGCCGGCCGCAGCCGCGATATCGAGCGAGCGTTCCAGGAAAAGATATTGATCGGCAATGACATCCGGCAGTTTTTCACGGTCGCGGCCGGTGTGCATGATGCAGAGGCCCGCCCCGCTGGCGGCCGCGATCACGGCGAGTTCCGGCTCGCGCTGCAATCCGTGCACGTCGTTGACGATATGCGCTCCGGCGGCAATTGCCAGCCGCGCCGTCTCGGCGCGATAGGTATCGACTGAAAGAACCACATCGGTATTTTTTGCCAGTTTCGAGATGACCGGCAGGATGCGATCCTGTTCTTCGCTGGCGGTCACGGCGGCCGCGCCCGGTCGGGTCGATTCGCCGCCGATGTCGAGGATGTCAGCGCCCGCCTCGATGCAGCGCAGCCCCTGCGCGACCGCGGCCTCCGTCGTGTCATAGGTGCCGCCATCCGAAAACGAATCCGGCGTCACATTGATGATCGCCATCAGCATGCCCTTGGGGCCGAGCGTCAGGCTCCGTCCATGAGCCAGATTCCAGGTGAAAGGCTGGAAGGGATCGTTCATGCTGTCACACTTCCTTCCATCAATTTCCACCCTGGGGCGATGGCATCATGCGCGCGACTGTGGCAAAGACGCATCCGCCGCTTCCGAGGCGCGCCGGTATCCGATCTTCGCCAGCGCGGGAGCATCTTCTATTTGCTGTTGCGCTCCGGCTGGCTATGCCCCAAGCTTGACGGAAGTTCAACTGCCGAGACCTCATCCCCATGCCCATTGCCCGCATTCCTTTCGCCGCGCTCCTGATTGCGGGTTTCTCGACGATCCTGCCCGCGACAGTGCCTGCCGAAACCGTCATCAACAAGACGATCACCTATTTCTCCGTGGGGGGGCGCACGGCCGAAGAGCTCGACAAGGCGCTGTCCAGTCACGGGCCGATGATGAATTCGACCGGCACCCGCCATCCCGGCGCCACCAAGATCAAGTTCGGCGGCACGGTGACCTATGTGAAGCACGGCGAACGCTGCGCGGTCGGCAGCGCCAAGGTGACGCTCAGCACGAGGCTGATCCTGCCGCGCTGGAAAAACCGAAAAAAGGCGAACAAAGATCTCGCCCTCGTCTGGGACACCCTGTCTCGGGATATCAAACGTCACGAGGAGCGCCATGCCGAGATCGCCCGCAACCATGCCCGCAAGCTGGAAAAGGATTTTATGGCGCTGAAGCCCGAGGCCGATTGCGAGCGCATGCAGGCCCGCGTGGCGCGATTGAGCGAGACCGCCATCGAGAAACACGACCGGGACCAGGCCCGCTTCGACCGCACCGAGGCCGTCAATTTCGACCGACGGATGATCCGGCTGCTGCAATATCGCCTGGATAGCATGACGAAGTGATGCGAGCAGCAGGCGCCGCGGCGTACGGCCGCCAAGGTTCCCGGCGCTGCTTCACCTGCCTGGCCCGAAACTTGCGCCTCAACAGTATCTCATTGGTGATTTCTAGCGATAGAACAGCAACGCAGCTTGCGCTATAGTTCAATCATGGAGTGAGAGACAGCACATGAAAGCTTTGCTCGCCTCACCCGGTTCCGCCCGAGTATGCGCCCATGACGGGCGAGAGAAGCCGGAAGTATTGTTTCGCGCTTGACTGTCCTGTTCTGGATTGCAACCGACCGTCCGGACCGTCATGCACAGATGTTCTCCTGGCGTATGCTTTTTCGACGGATGTTCCCTCCCTCATCCCTTCGAAATGCGCCCTCCTCGCCCCGCTTGTCGGCAACGACCTGCGGGGCTTTTTCTTGCCGGCGTATTGCTAGAGCATCGTTCGGCCAGTCTCAGGCCTGGCGCTCGGGAACGTGAACGACGAGCCCGTCCAGGCCATCGTTCATCTTGATCTGGCAGGACAGCCGCGAGGTCGGCCTTACGTCATAGGCGAAATCGAGCATGTCTTCCTCCATCGCCTCCGGCGCACCCACGGTCGGCGACCATTGCTCGTCCACATAGACGTGACAGGTCGCGCAGGCGCAGGCGCCGCCGCATTCCGCCTCGATCCCCGGAATAGAATTGCGCACCGCGTTTTCCATGACGGTGGAGCCGCTCTGGACGTCAAGCTCATGGCGCGTGCCGTCAAAGGCGATGATGGTCAGTTTTGGCATGGTTTCTTCCGGATTCCTGGCGTTTTATCGGCGTGCCGCAGGAACGATCACGCCGCCCCTTCTAAAGGCGGCGGCGGCGGCAGGCGGCTAATTTCTTTTGATTTCTTCCAACAAATCGTCGCGCCAGTCAACACGCGGCCGGCAGGCGAAGGCCTTGGTCGTCCGTGACCCTTCGTCGCGATCGCTGGAGCCGATCTATCCGCGCGGTTACCGGCAGAGCTTGAGGATGAACATTTCCGCCTCGAGCACCGCGGCTGCGAGCATTGCCAGATGGCCGGCATCGTCCGGCGCGCCCTCGACCTTGGCCGCTGCCGAAGCGACCGCGGATGCGCCGATAGCGAGAGCAGCGCCTTTCATCCGGTGGGCCGTGGCTTGCCGCTCCGCCGGGGTGGCGGGGGAAAGCTCCTTCATCAGCTGCCGTGCCTGTCGCGCAAAAATCTGCAGCACCTCGATTTCCAGTGCCTTGTCGCCCATCGTCTGCTGGGCAAGGTGAAGAAAATCGATCGGTCTGGAGGCCGACGGGCAAGCGGCCCCGATCGTATCGGGCGCCTCGAATGCAATGCGCAGTGCAGCCATGTACCCTTATCCCCGTTCTGTGCTTTTCTGGAGCAACTGCCCGTCCGCCTTGAAATTGCCTCGGCCTGTCGTTCTATCGCATGGCGCAAGGGTGGCGAAGTTCCCTGGTCGGGGCTTCTACCTGCCTGCGCGCCCGCTTTTCCACGGATCTGTTTTGGCGGCTTCGATGCTGCCATCCGGTTAAAGTGGCATGGGCGGTCACGGCTTTCGCTCGGCATGGTTAACGACTGTTAAACCGGCCGAATCCAACAGCTTTCAGCGATAAACGGGAATGATTTCAATTAAGATATTGTTAGGATTTTAATGAATCCCGGCACCCTTAATTGTAAGAAACTGGTGAATGTGTCACTACGGTACGTTGAGGGATGTGTTCATGCCGTCCGGCACGAACCTCCCCGACGGGCGACCGCGTGGAATAAAGCATCTGACGAGGAGACTGGGTCTTCCGCAGATGTGTGGTGAAATGGGTGCATGTCAGGTTCTGCGTAAATGCGATACGCATGTCCTGCCATCACAGTCCGGTTCGGAGAGGCTCCCAATGCAGGCGGCGTTGCGGAGCGTCCTTCGGAAGGACGATCTAGTAACAAGGCGTATCCGCATGGCGACGAATAAAAGCAGCGAAACGATCGACGACAAGGCTTTTCAGGCGTTGGAAGACGCGCTGAAAATCGATTTCGATGAGCTCAAGTCTGCCTTGAACGACAAGACTTCCTTGGATGATCCGGAGGAACACGTGTCCGAAGCCAGCAACCCGGCGCCGGCGCCCGCCCGGTCCACAGGCGCAAGACCTCAACAGGACCAGGCCGGCAAGAGCGCCCGCGCCGAGGCACAGAAAAGCCTTTCCCCGGAGCCGGCACCCCGCGCGCCCAGCTTCGCTCCCGCAAATGACGACGGCCGCAAAAGCCCGGCCGCGATCCTGAGATCGCTCGACATGCGCTCCGGCCGCTCGGCGCTGCGCATCGCAGCCGCCGTTTCGCTGTTGTGGGTCGCTGGCGGCCTGGGTGTCGCCAATCTGCTTTACGGGCCTGAAATCTGGCAGATCCGCTCGCTCGCCGACCTTTCCGCCATGCCGGGCGCCATCGGCGTGGCCATCTTCATCATCCTGCCGGTGATGCTGTTCTTCTCCTTCGCCACCATGATCTCGCGCGCGCAGGAACTGCGCAATGCCGCCCGTTCCATGGCCGAAGTCGCGCTCCGGCTCGCCGAGCCGGAAACCGCCGCATCCGAACGCATCATGACCGTCGGTCAGGCTGTGCGCCGCGAAGTCTCGGCCATGAATGAGGGCATCGAACGCACCATCGCCCGGGCGACGGAGCTGGAAACGCTCGTGCATGCCGAAGTCAATGCGCTCGAGCGCAGCTATAGCGACAACGAGTTGCGGGTGCGCACCCTTGTCCAGGAGCTCGGGCTCGAACGGGAATCCATCGTCGGCCACGCCGAACGCATCCGTTCCTCGATCTCCGGTGCCCATACGCAGTTGAAGGACGAACTGGCGGTTGCCAGCGACGATATCGCCAACCGCATCGCCACCTCCGGCGAAGCCTTCGCCTCGATGATCGAAACCCGTGCCGCCGCACTGATGGAGCGATCCGAGAACGCCTCGCAGGCCATTGGTGCGATGCTCTCGACACGCACGGACAATCTGGTCTCAGGGCTCACGGCCGCCGGCATGTCGCTCAGCAACGAATTCGACACGCGCCTCGAAAACCTCAGCCACACGCTGACGAAGCGTGGCCAGCAGTTGCTCGGCCAGTTCGAAACCCGCGCCTCCTCGCTCGATGCGAATACCGAGAAGCTGAACGCAGCGCTGAACGAGCGCGCCCGCCAGCTGAACGAGACCCTGATTGCGCGCACCCGCGATCTCAACGAGAGCCTGAATGTCGGCCAGCAGGCGATCACCGGCGGTCTCGACGACATCCTCCATACGTTGAACGCGGCACTGGACGAAAAGGGCGCGAGCTTCCGCCAGAGCCTCAAGACCTCCGCAGACGACATGATCATGGACCTCGACCTTCGCTCCGGCTTCTTCGAGGAGAAGCTGCAGACCACGGTCGGGCATTTGTCGACATCCTTCGATTCTCGATTCCACGAATTTGCCTCCGCCTTCGACAAACGCGCCGGCATGCTGGATTCGAAGCTGATGGAGGGGCTCGCCCGTATCAACCAGTCGGTCAGCGGCGGCTCGGACGCGATCGGCGGCATTCTCGACGGCGGCATCGAGCGCTTCGAATCCGCCCTGTCCGAACAGTCGCTGACGCTTGCGACGACGCTCGGCACGACGCAGGACTTCATCGAGCAGACGATCAGCGGCAAGACTGCCGAACTCAGCGATGCCATCGGCAACGCCCATAGCCGCATCGATTCCGTGCTGACGGAGCGCTCGGGCTCGCTGATGAGCGCGCTCAGCGCCGCGCAGGACCGGATCGAGAACGGCTTTGCCGGCCGCGCCGATATGCTGGAGGCGACCCTCACCGAGAGCCAGAAGCGGATGGCCGAGACGCTCGAGGCCCGCACCGGCGCCATTTTCGCCCATAATCGGGAACTGACGGAAAACATCGAGGCGAAGACGAGCGGCTTCATCGACGGGCTGCAGGCCATCCACGGCCGCATCGAGGACACACTGAGCAGCCGCGCCGGCGACATCACCAGCGCCATCGCCACCAGCCAGACCCGCCTCGACGAGACGCTTTCGGAACGCACGGTGGAACTGGCCGGGCTGCTCGCCGCCAGCACGTCCTCCATCGACAGCGCGCTGGAGGGATCGGCCGAGCGGATCGATACGATCCTGTCCGAGCGGACCGGCGCTCTCGAAACAGTTCTGACATCGTCGAGCGCCGCGATCGAAAATGCCTTCGACGGCACGGCTGAACGCATCGAGACCGTCCTGTCGCAGCGCACCGGCACGCTTGCAAATGTCCTCACCTCTTCGGCGGGTGCAATCGAGAACGCCATCGGCGGCACGGCGGAGCGACTGGACCTTCTGCTTTCGGAGCGCAGCCAAGCGCTCCACGAGACGCTTGCCAGCCAGACGGCCACGCTCGACAGCCTGCTCGCGGACCGTTCCGCCGAGATCGCCGGCACCATGTCGGCACGGGCAAACGAGATGGCCGACACGCTGAACAGCCGCTCGGAGGAGATCGCCGACAATCTTTCGTTCCGCGCATCGGCCATCGCCGAAGCCATGACCGACCGCGCCGGCGACATCGAAAAGCAGCTTTCCGAGCGCGTCACGGAGGTGGCCGACAACCTGACCGGCCGCGTCAACGCGATCGCCGGCACGATGACCAGCGCAACTGCGGGAATTGCCCAAACCCTTTCCGGTCACACGTCCGAACTGGCGGCAATGATGACCGGCCGTGCGAACGAGATCGACCATACGCTGGCCAGCCGTGCCGATCTGCTCACCTCCTCCCTCGCCTCGACGCATGACCAGATCAAGGCGACGCTCGACGAGCGGATCGACGCCATCAACATCGCCGTGACGCATGGAACGGCGCAGCTTTCGGATGTACTCGGCGACCAGGCGACATCCATCGCCACGACGATCGCCACCAGTTCGAGCATGCTGGAAATGTCGCTCGAGGAGCGCCAGAACGCGCTTGCCAGGGCGATCGACACGAGCGCCGAAGCGCTGGAGCAGCGTCTGCGCGCCAGCACCGGCCATGTGGCGGGCCAACTGGGCGAAACGGCCGAGCAGATCGGCCGCGCCGCCGATACCCTCACCCACCGGCTGGACACATCGCTTTCCAGCATCAATGCCAGTGTCGATGAGACCGGTGCGCGCATCGAAACCAGCCTCGGCATGCTGGAAACCCGCATTCGCGATAGCGTCGGCGGCGTCAGCGACATCGCCAGCACGGCCGGCGAGCGGATCGCGGAAACACTGTCCGCCAAGGTCTCCGAACTCGACCAGATCAGCGACAGCGCAGTGACGCGCATCGCCGAAAGCCTGTCCGGCCGCACCGAGGAAATCGATCGGATCGGCAATGTTGCGGCGGCGCGGATTGCCGAAACCTTGTCCGGTCATACGGCCGAGTTCGACCAGATCGCCACCGCTGCGGCGGCGATGATCTCGGACAGCCTCTCTGACCGCACCCGCGAGATCGAAACCATCGGAAGCACCACGGCAAGCCGGATCGCCGAGACCTTGCGCAGCCATACCGACGATCTGGGTCGCGCCGGCGAGGAAGCCGCAAGCCGGATCGAAGCCAGCATCGAGGGCGGCACGGGCCGGATCGAGGAGCGGCTTGGAACCATGGATCGCGCGCTGTCGATCGGCCTCGACAATGTCAGCCGCACGATCGAGGGCAAGGCCGCAGGTCTCGTCACCAATCTGCGAGGCGCCGTCAGCGAAGCCGCCGAGGGGATCGACGCGGAGGCTTTGCGCTCGGCCGAAACCCTTACGAAGGCCGGCGAAGAGTTTGCTCAGGCCATGGCGGCACGCCAGGCCGATTTCCAGTCTTCCGTGGAACGGGCGGCGGCGACCGCCGCCATGCGCAGCGCCGAACTGGCGCGCTCGGTCGGCGATGCCACCGATGGCGCCACCACCCGCATCGCCGAGACCCAGGCCCGCCTTGACGAGCAGGCCTCGGTGCTCAACCAGAGCCTGAGCGAAGTGGAAAAGGCGTTGGAAGCGCGCGGCAACACGATCCGCTCGACGCTCGACGACAGCACGCGTGAACTGAATTCCATGCTGGCCGGACGTTCGGCCGAACTGACCCGCCTGATCGAGGAGAAGGCACGGCCGATCATCGACCAGTATGCGGCAACCGGCAGGGAAGCAGCCGAGCGCATCAGCGACGTGGCCGGACAGGCCGCGGAGCGCCTGCGCGCCGAAAACGCGACGCTGATCGACAGCCTGACGGCACGCACCGGCGAAACGGTGGACGCCATTTCCAGCCGCGCCGAGGAAACGGCCAAGGCGATGAAGATGGTCGAGAACCGCCTGCAATCGACGGCAATGGGCCTGATCGACCAGCTGGCGTCCAGCAATTCCTCGATCGCAGGCGTCATCGAGCAGGCAAGCGCCAATCTCGGCGCCATGGACGAGCAGCTGGAAACGACAACGGCACGGTTCTCCGAATCCGCCACCCGCGCCTCCGACATGCTGTCCACCTCCACCCGCCTCCTGGAAGGCAAGGTCGACAAGCTTGCCGATATTTCGGGCGCGACGCTTTCGCAGATCGGCGGCATCGTCGGCCGTTTCGAGGACCATTCGAGGGTGCTCAGCCAGGCATCCGACCTTCTGGGTGCCGCGCAGTCCAATCTCGCCAGCACGCTGGAGGAGCGTCAGGACGCGCTGCGCACCCTGTCGATCGGCCTCGTCAGCCGGTCGGAAGAAATCGAAAAGACCATGCATGCCCTGGAAGGTTTCGTCGATGGCGCCTTCCAGCGCGCCGAAGATCGTTCGGCCCAGGTCGCGGGCAATCTGCGATCCGGCATCCAGTCGTCGTTCAGCGATGTCGGTCGTATCCTGACCGAAGCCGAACAGCGCGCTGCCTCCGCAGCCGAGGCCATGCGCAGCGTCGTGGTCAAGGCCGGTGACGAAGCCAGCATGTCGGTCGAATCCGTCTTCATCCGTGCCGAGGAACGTTCCAACGAGATCGCCGGCAATCTGAGGGCCGGCGTGCAGGCCTCGTTTGCCGAGGTCAGCAAGACCCTGTCGGATGCCGAAGCGCGCGCCACCTCCGCAAGCGAAGCCATGCGAACGGCCGTCAGCAAGGCCGGAGAAGATGCCGGCATGGCTGTCGAAGGCGCCTTCGTGCGCGCCGAGGAACGGTCCAAGGAGGTCGCTTCCCGCCTGCGCGGCAGCGTCGGCGCATCCTTGTCCGATATCGACCGGCTGATGACCGATACCGGCAAGAAATCGGACGTCGCCGCCCAGCAGATGGGAGAATCCATCCGCCAGGCCGTCGAGGAAGCCGTCACCCGCTTCAGCGGCGCGACCGACGAAATCCGCCGCTCGGCTCACGAGATCCGTCGGGAACTCGACGTGACCCGCGAAGAACTGAAGCGCGGCGCCTTCGACCTGCCGGAAGAAGCCAAGGAGAATGCCGCGGTCATGCGCCGGGCCGTCTCCGAACAGATCAAGGCGCTGCAAGAACTGTCTGACATCATCGGCAAGTCCTCCAGCCAGCTCGAGGTCTCGCAGCCGCCGGTTCGCCAGCAGGAAGCCCAGCAAGCGGCGCCGCAGCCGGTTGCCGCCGCACCCGCGCGCGCCGTTCAGCCGCAGGCAGCACCTGCCTCGCTTCGCCAGGAGGCAACACCGGCGCTTCGCGGCAGTCTTGGCCTGGAACAGCAGCCGCGCGCGCTTGCCCAGCAGCCTGCGAGCCGCCCGGCCGAGGCGCCGGCGCAGACTCGTCAGCCGGAAGCCCGCCAACAGGAAGAAGGCAGCGGCTGGATGCGCGACCTGCTGCGGGGCGCATCGCGCGACGAGCAGACCGCCGTCGCCGCGCCCGCAGCCAGGGCAAGCGAAAGCCAGCCGTCGGTCCGCGCCGGCGACACGCGCAATCCGCGCCATGTGATGGAATCGCTGAACTCGCTCTCGGTGGATATCGCCCGGGCCATCGACCATGATGCCTCCGTCGATCTGTGGCGCCGTTACCAGCGCGGCGAACGCGACGTCTTCACCCGTCGCCTCTACACGCTGAAGGGCCAGCAGACCTTCGACGAGATCAAGCGCAAGTATGAACGCGAGCCGGAATTCCGCACCGCCGTCGATCGTTACATCGCCGATTTCGAAAAACTGCTTGGCGACGTCGCCCGCAGCGACCGCGACAAGGTGATGACG
This sequence comes from Rhizobium sp. Root482, assembly GCF_001426565.1. Lineage (GTDB taxonomy): Bacteria > Pseudomonadota > Alphaproteobacteria > Rhizobiales > Rhizobiaceae > Pararhizobium. Next base: position 215,234 of record NZ_LMFA01000021.1, read on the forward strand.
CAGACCTACCTGACATCCGACACCGGCAAGGTCTATACAATGCTTGCCCATGCGGCAGGCCGGTTCAGCTGATTGACCGACAGACGGCTCCTCTTCCGGGAGCCGTCTTCGTCCGCCCCGCCATCCGGTCGGCGCCCCCCGTGTCCGGCAGGCGAAATGCCGCACGGCAAATCCTTCGAACGGCGTCTTTGTCGACGATACGAGCCATTCGCGACGGTTGTCAGCCGTGCGGAATCATGCCCATTGCCAAATCGATGGTGCTGCGTGCGGGGTGACCCTGGAGGCGGCTTAACAGGGAACACGGTGAGGACGCCCCATCAGGAGCCGAAACCTTGGCTGCCCCCGCAACTGTAAGCGAAGAGTGCATCCACCCGCGATCCAGGAGACCTGCTATCGAACATGATCAACCGTAACGGACGGGGTGTTCAGACGGAAAAATCTAGCCTGAAAGCAGCGCGCGCTTGCGCCTGCCCTCTTTCGCCATTTTGCCTCCCGGGCCTGCCCGCGGAGAACAGACATGGCCGATCCGGCAACTCATCCACTAAAACATCGTTTCGGGCCAGCACCAGCGGCGGCGACCTGAGGATTGGCCAGCGATCCCTGACTGTACTCGCTGGCCAGACGCGGGATCATTTCCAGGCGCCGGTACCGGGCTTCGAACGGGGAGAGGCGCAATGAACGCGCATGCGACCTTCGGTGCCGCGAAGAGTTTGCCGCGCGTTTCCGGGCTCGGCTGGGGCCGAAGGCTGACCTTTTCCTTGTGCGCGATGTAAGCTTTTCGCTGAAGCTCGGCGCACGCCCGGCGTCATCGGGCCGAACGGCGCCGGAAAGACCTCTCCCGCGCTGCCTCTATCGCGGGCCAAGGGCGATGAAACGGCGACGACGCTGGGCATTCCGGTCGCAGGCGCTTTCGCGCCCAGATCTTCATCGTCACCGCGCTCCCGGCTGGCGTGATGGTGGCCTTCTGCGGCGTCATCAGCCTTGTCGGCCTGATCGTGCTGCATTATTTCTCCGGTCGCTGGCCGGCACCGACAATGTGCGTGTCATCCCGCTCTGCGCGCTCGCCGGTACGGTGCTGTTGAACCTAGCCGATATCGCCGCCCGTATCGTCCTGGCGCCGGAGGATATGCCGGTCAGCGTGGTGACGGGGCTCGTCGTCAGCATCGCCTTCATTTTCATCCTTCGCCGCAGCTAAGGACACGCATCCTAAATTTCGACCAAAGGTCTATCGAACACCTCCGGATAGCCAGGACAGGCCGTGGCATTGGCACGCGGAACGCGGCTTTAGTGATAGCGGCGGATCAAGCCGACCAGCTTGCCCTGGATCTTCACCCGGTCGGGTCCGAAAATCCGCGTCTCATAGGCGGGATTGGCGGCCTCGAGGGCGATGGACGCGCCCTTGCGGCGGAACCGCTTCAGCGTCGCCTCCTCATCGTCCACCAGCGCAACGATGATCTCGCCCGGATTGGCACTGTTGGTGGTGCGGATGACGACGGTATCACCATCCAATATGCCGGCCTCGATCATCGAATCGCCACGCACTTCCAGTGCGTAATGATCGCCGGGGCCGACCATTTCGAGCGGCACTGAAATATCATGGGTATTGTTCTGGATCGCCGAGATCGGCACGCCGGCGGCGATGCGTCCCATGACCGGTACGGACACCGAATTATTGTCCGTATTGGCCGCGCTCCTGGCGGGTGAAGCGGCCGGCTGGGCGCCAAGACTACCCTGGATGACGCTGGGCGAAAAACCGCGCTTTGGCTGCAGGCTTGCCGAATAAGCTTCCGGCAGTTTGATGACCTCCAGCGCGCGGGCGCGATTGGGCAATCGGCGGATGAAACCGCGCTCTTCGAGCGCGGTGATCAGGCGGTGGATGCCCGATTTCGACGCGAGATCCAGCGCGTCCTTCATTTCGTCGAAGGACGGTGGCACGCCGGATTCCTTCATTCTTTCGTGAATGAAGAGAAGCAGTTCCTGTTGCTTGCGCGTCAGCATGAAAGACAACTCCAGAATCGAGAAACAAATCAAGAACGAACCTACATGTTCCATATGTGTTCCGCAAGTCCCGGGCGGTGTTTCCCCACGGCCTGGCCGATACCGGACCATTCGGCACGTCATTTGGCCTCGGTCCCCTCCTGATGGCGCTCTGCAAATTGCACATGAAAGCCGCCTGCAGAGCAATTGCCGCGCGTAATCGATCACATTCGAATAAAATCTTACCGTGCAAATTGAGGCGCGCGAAATCCAGTGCGTGTAGTTTTGACGTGAATCCAAGGAGGCCACAGGCGCACATCATGACCCTGGTCGTTACCATGTCAGCCACGACGGCGGCTTATGCGGCGCAAGCCGTCAAGCCGTCCGCTCGCGTGAGCGGCGACGGCCCGACGGATGAGGCGATCACGCTCCTGTCGGCCCGGCCGAAGGAGGAGGTCTCTCCCCATACGGTCGCCGCCCTTCGCAGCCCGACATCGCTGTCCCTGATGCTGATGACGGCCAAGGGCCGCTTGCCCCAGGGCACGCGCGGTGAAGTGCTGGACCGCTACATGGAATTCGAACCGGTGGACGAAGATGCGGCCGATCAGGCGCCCGAGGGTCGGCAAGGCTAAGTCATGTCATGCGCCGTGCAGCGTTAACCCAAAACAGCGGCGCCTCTGCGGGCGCCGCCATTATACCAACTTTCCGTTCGTTCAATTGTGCTGGTGCGTGGTTCCGGCGGCATTGCCGACCGGCAGCACATAATCGACTTTCCCGGCCTTTTCGAAGGTCAGGGTCAGGGGCACGGTGTCGCCTTCGGCAAACGGCTTGACGACATCCATGAACATCAGGTGCATACCGCCACTTTTCAGCTCGACGGTTTTTCCGGCCGGAACGGCAATCCCGCTCTCCAGCTTGCGCATTTTCATCACATCATTCTCGATGACCATGTCATGCAGTTCGACGCGTCCTGCCGCCGGGCTTTCGACAGAAACCAGGACATCGTCCTCACTGCCGCCGTTCGTCACGGCCAGGCCGCCGCCGCCGACCTTGGCGCCCGGCAGCATGGCCTTGATCGTGCCGCCGGAAATCTCGATCGCACCGACCTTGACCGGCGTCGGCGCCGCCATGCCGGAGGCATGCGCGGCGTGGCCACCATGATCGCTCTCGGCCATCGTCACGGTCACCGTGGGCGCGGGATGATCGAGCGAATGGGCATCCGTGCCTTCCGGTGCCACCTCGTCCCAGACCGCCTTGTCCGAGGCGCCACAAAGCTGCGTTACCGGGAAGGCGATCTGGGTCTTCCTGTCGAAGCCGGAAAGCTTTCCGCTGATCACGAAGGTATCGTAGAATTCATCGGCGAGATCGCCGTTCTTCCAGCGGATCTCGATCGGGCCGGCCTTCACCTTTTCACCGTGATTGTCATAGGTTTTCTGGTAGTCACCCTTGATGATTTCGAGCTCCCAGCCGGCCTTCGGCTGCGGCTTGGCAAAAACGAAGCCTTCGGGCAGCTTAACGCGAACTTCCGAGGTTGCCTTGCCGTCGCAGCCATGCGGTATCTGCAGCACGGCCTTGAACTGGCTTTCCGATGGCGCCTCCTTCTTTTCAAAGCTCGTATGCGCCTGCGCCGCGGCCGCGCCGGCAAGGGAAAGCGCGAAGGCAAGGAAGGTGGTTCTGGTCTTGGTCATCGTCTGTCTCCGGACCGGATGCTTGCCGCAGCGGCAAGCCGGTCGATGCCGCTTCGGAGCGGCTGAACAATCTCAATCATGACGGAAATCGCAAAAGCGAGGTGTTTCAGCCGAGACGCGGAGGCGCGCGCGATTGCGGCAGGACGCGCGGATAGTCGATGAAGACGAAACGGAACTCGGCGTCCGTTGCAATGTCCAGCGCGACGCGGCCGATGAGATAGGCATCGCCCGGCTCCGGCAGCAGAATGGAAGCCGCCAGCCGGCAATAGTCGCAGATGGAAGCAAGTTCGCCGGTCGGCGTTCCATGGTCCTTGACGCCATCCGTCCCGAAGCAGATCTCGCCGATCGAACCGTCGGGCAGCACATAGGCCGCCGCCACGTCGGGCGTGATCTGGCGGGCGAAGGCAGGCTGATGGGCAAAGGACAGCAGCAGAAGCGCCAGTGCCGAAAGCACCCTCACCGCCACGCTTATCGGTCGCCGGGACCTGGTCATCGTCTGTCTCCGTATGGTCTCATTGCAGTATCGCGCCGCAGGCGAAAATGCAAAGGCCGTTTTGCCGCATCCCTCGGCTCCAAATGATACGACAAAAATCTGCTCGAGCGCGACATTTTGCGCTTGCCAAGGACGCGGGATCGCCGTTATCTGAGGCCGATCTTGTTGGGAGAATCCGGCGCATGCCGGTGCCGAAGGAGCAACCGCCCCGGAAACTCTCAGGCCAAAGGACCGACAAGGTGCCGTCAGGACTCTGGAGAGAAGCATTTTGCTCGCCGAAGGGATAACAATCTCAGGCAAAGGGACAGAGGGGGCTTGAGGAAACGTCGCATCGTGGATGCGCCGTGGAGATGAGCCGGCGCGTTGCGCCAAACCCGGAGGCCGGACTTGGACGATCATTCCCCCTTGTTACAAACACAACTTCATGCGCTGCATGTCTCGCTCGGAGCCCGCATGGTGCCCTTTGCCGGCTATGATATGCCCGTGCAATATCCAGCCGGCGTCATGAAGGAACATCTGCACACGCGCACCGCCGCCGGCCTCTTCGATGTCTCCCATATGGGGCAGGTCATCCTCCGGCCGAAGTCCGGCCGCATCGAGGATGCGGCGCTGGCGCTGGAAAAGCTGGTTCCCGTCGACGTCCTCAGTCTTGCCGAAGGCCGCCAGCGCTATGGGCTCTTCACCAATGACGAAGGCGGAATTCTCGACGACCTGATGATCGCCAACCGCGGCGACCATCTTTTCCTCGTCGTCAACGCGTCCTGCAAGGAGGCCGATTTCGCCCATCTGCAAAAACATCTCGGCGACAGCTGCGAACTGACGCTGCTCGATCGCGCACTGATCGCCTTGCAGGGGCCGAAGGCCGCCGAAATTCTGGCCGGGCTCTCGGCCGATATTGCGACCATGCGTTTCATGGATGTGGCCGAAGTCTCGCTGCACGGCGTGCCCTGCATCATCTCCCGTTCCGGCTATACCGGCGAGGATGGGTTCGAAATCTCCATTCCGTCTGAATCCGCCGAAGACCTGGCCCGCCGCATCCTGGACCATCCCGATGTCATGCCGATCGGCCTTGGCGCGCGCGATTCGCTGCGCCTCGAAGCCGGCCTGTGTCTCTATGGAAACGACATCGACACGACGACGACGCCGGTCGAGGCCGCGCTCGAATGGGCCCTGCAGAAGGTGCGCCGGGCCGGTGGCGCGCGCGCTGGCGGGTTCCCGGGCGCCGATGTCATTCTTGGCCAGTTCGCGGATGGCGCCGATCGTCGCCGGGTCGGGCTGAAGCCGGAAGGCAAGGCGCCGGTGCGCGCCGGCGCGCAGCTGTTCGCCGATGCCGAAGGAAAGCAGGCCATCGGTTCCGTCACCTCCGGCGGCTTCGGCCCGAGCGCCGATCACCCCGTGGCCATGGGCTATGTCGCCAAAAGCCATACGGTCATCGGCACGGAAATCTTTGCGGATGTGCGCGGCAAATTCCTGCCGATCACGGTCGCCGCCCTGCCCTTCGTTACCCCTACCTACAAACGCTGATCTGGAGCAAAATCCGATGCTGAAATTTACCGATGAACATGAATGGCTGATAATCGAGGGTGACGTCGCAACGGTCGGCATCACCGCGCATGCCGCCGAGCAGCTGGGCGACCTGGTATTCGTGGAACTGCCGGAAGGCGGCACGGCGCTGGACAAGGGCGCGACAGCGGCCACCGTCGAATCCGTCAAGGCGGCCTCCGACGTCTATTGTCCGCTGGACGGCGAAATCGTCGAAAGCAACCAGGCGATCGTCGACGATCCGTCGCTGGTCAATAGCGATCCGCAGGGCGCTGGCTGGTTCTTCAAGCTGAAGCTTTCCGATCCGTCGGCCGTCAATGCGCTGCTCGACGAAGCCGCCTACAAGGAGCTTATCGCCTGATGAGCATGCCGAAAGACTTCACCTTCACAGACTACCAGCCCTATGATTTCGCCAACCGGCGACATATCGGCCCCTCGCCCGACGAAATGGCGGCGATGCTCAAGGTCATCGGCTATAGCAGCCTCGATGCCATGATCGACGACACGGTTCCGCCGTCGATCCGCCAGAAGACCCCGCTCGCCTGGGGCGCCGCCATGACCGAGCGCGAGGCGCTCGACAAGATGCGCGAAACGGCCAACCGCAACAAAAAGCTCGTGTCGTTGATCGGCCAGGGCTACTACGGCACCATCACGCCGCCGGTCATCCAGCGTAACATCCTGGAAAACCCCGCCTGGTACACGGCCTATACGCCCTACCAGCCGGAAATCAGCCAGGGGCGGCTGGAAGCGCTTCTGAACTACCAGACCATGGTCTGCGACCTCACAGGCCTCGATGTCGCGAATGCCTCGCTGCTCGATGAGGCCACCGCTGCTGCCGAAGCGATGGCAATGGCCGAGCGCGTCGCCAAGTCGAAGGCCAAGGCCTTCTTCGTCGACGAGAACTGCCACCCGCAGACGATTGCGCTCCTGAAGACCCGCGCCGAGCCGCTCGGCTGGACGATCGTCATCGGCAATCCCTTCGCCGATCTCGATCCGGTGGATGTCTTCGGCGCCATCTTCCAGTATCCGGGTACTTACGGCCATATCCATGATTTCACCGGCCTGATTTCAAGGCTGCACCAGACCGGCGCGATCGCGACGATCGCCGCCGACCCCCTGGCGCTGGCACTTTTGAAATCCCCCGGCGAAATGGGCGCCGACATCGCCATCGGCTGCACCCAGCGCTTCGGCGTGCCAGTCGGTTACGGCGGCCCGCATGCGGCCTATATGGCGGTCAAGGACGGCTACAAGCGCTCCATGCCCGGTCGTCTGGTCGGCGTGTCGGTCGATAGCCGCGGAAATCGGGCCTACCGACTGTCTCTGCAGACCCGCGAGCAGCATATCCGCCGCGAAAAGGCGACGTCCAACATCTGCACGGCGCAGGTGCTGCTCGCCGTCATGGCGTCGATGTATGCCGTCTTCCATGGCCCCAAGGGCATCAAGGCGATCGCCCAGAGCGTTCACCAGAAGGCCGCTCTTCTGGCGCTTGGCCTCGAAAAGCTCGGCTACAAGGTCGAGCCGGACGTGTTCTTCGACACGGTGACCGTCGAAGTCGGCAAGCTGCAGGGCGTCATCCTCAAGACCGCCATTGCCGAAGAGGTCAATCTGCGCAGGATCGGTACGACCCGGATCGGCATCAGCCTTGACGAGCGCTCGCGGCCGGTGACGCTGGAAGCCGTATGGCGTGCCTTCGGCGGCGATTTCAAGGTCGGGGATTTCCAAGCCGATCACCGCCTACCCAAGGATCTCCTGCGCACTACCGACTATCTCACCCACCCGATCTTCCATATGAACCGGGCCGAGAGCGAGATGACGCGCTATATCCGCCGGCTGTCGGACCGGGATCTGGCACTCGACCGCTCGATGATCCCGCTCGGCTCCTGCACGATGAAGCTCAATGCCACGGCCGAAATGCTGCCGATCACCTGGCCGGAATTCTCCGAGATCCATCCCTTCGTGCCGGCAGACCAGGCAGAGGGCTATCGCCACATGATCACAGATCTGAGCCAGAAACTCTGCCAGATCACCGGTTATGACGCGATCTCGATGCAGCCGAACTCGGGCGCGCAGGGCGAATATGCCGGGCTTCTGACCATCCGCGCCTATCATCTCGCCAATGGCAATGCGCACCGCGACGTCTGCCTGATCCCGACCTCGGCCCATGGCACCAATCCGGCGTCCGCCCAGATGGTTGGCATGAAGGTCGTCGTCATCAAGGTCAGCGACAATGGTGATATCGACATGGACGATTTCCGCGCCAAGGCGGAACTGCATGCGGAAAATCTTTCCTGCTGCATGATCACCTATCCTTCGACCCATGGCGTCTTCGAGGAAAATGTCCGCGAGGTCTGCGAGATCGTCCACAAGCATGGCGGCCAGGTCTATCTGGACGGTGCCAATATGAACGCCATGGTCGGCCTTGCTCGCCCGGGCGACATCGGCTCCGACGTCAGCCATCTCAACCTGCACAAGACCTTCTGCATTCCGCATGGCGGCGGCGGTCCGGGCATGGGGCCGATCGGCGTCAAGGCGCATCTTGCGCCCTATCTTCCCGGCCATCCTGAAACCGATGGCGGCGAAGGTGCCGTTTCGGCTGCCCCCTTCGGCTCGGCCTCGATCCTGCCGATCTCGTGGAGCTACTGCCTGATGATGGGCGGCGAAGGCCTGACGCAGGCAACCAAGGTGGCGATCCTCAATGCCAACTACATCGCCGCACGGCTGAAGGGCGCCTATGACGTGCTCTACAAGTCGGCGAAGGGTCGTGTGGCGCACGAATGCATCATCGACACGCGCCCGCTGGTGGACAGCGCCGGCGTAACGGTGGACGACGTTGCCAAGCGCCTGATCGATTGCGGCTTCCACGCGCCGACCATGAGCTGGCCGGTTGCCGGCACGCTGATGATCGAGCCGACGGAATCGGAAACCAAGGCGGAGATCGACCGCTTCTGCGACGCCATGCTGGCGATCCGCGAGGAAGCCCGCGCGATCGAGGAAGGCCGCATGGACCGGACCAACAATCCGCTGAAGAACGCACCGCACACGGTTGAAGACCTGGTCGGCGAATGGGATCGCCCCTATACGCGCGAACAGGCCTGCTACCCGCCGGGCGCCTTCCGTGTCGACAAATACTGGTCGCCGGTCAACCGGGTCGACAATGTCTATGGCGACCGCAACCTCGTCTGCTCCTGCCCGCCACTCGAGGATTATGCCGAAGCGGCCGAATAGCGGCCAGCAAGAGCCAAAACGCCGCCATCTTCGGGATGGCGGCGTTCTTCGTTGATCGTCGATGAGCCGGTGGGCCGGTCGGCCGGCCTATTCCAGATAGGTAACCGGGTTGACCGCGCTGGCGTTCTTGCGGACTTCGAAATGCACCTGCGGCTGCGAGGCGGTGCCGCTCATGCCGGACGCGGCAAGCGTCTGGCCGCGCTGGATCTTCTGGCCGCGCTGAACCTTCAGTTCGGAGGCATTGCCGTAGACCGTGACCGTGCCGTCGTCATGGCGCACCAGCACGGCATTGCCCAATTCCTTCAGGCTGCTGCCGGAATAGATGACCACGCCGTTTTCGGCTGCCTTGATCGGCGTACCCTCGGGCACAGAGATATTGATACCGTCATTGCGGTTGCCTTCGACATTGGCGCCGTAACCGGCGATGACCGCGCCGCGGACGGGCCAGCGATATTTGCTGATGCCGGTAGACTTCGGCGAGGCTTCGTCGCCGCTATCCTTGGAGGCGACCTCGGTTACCGACTGCTTGGCGACGGCCGGTGCGTCCTGAACGGTTTTCGTCTCTTCAAGCTTCCCAGTCTTGGTCTCGATTTTCTTGTCGGGAACCGATGCGGTGGCGATCTGGTCCGGGGCGGCAGTTCCGCCCGTGGGGACCTTCAGGGTCTGGCCGATGCGGATCGCAGCCGAGGTCAGGCCATTGGCCTTTCTCAGCGCGTCCACGGAGACGCCATTGGCCTTGGCGATGCGGTTCAGCGAATCGCCGGCCTTCACCGTATAGGTTCCCTTGTCGCCCTCGCCGGCCACCGGCTGCTTGCCGGCGGCGATATCGGTGCGGCCGACGCCCTTTTCACGGGATTGGGTCTGGCCCGGCAGGATGGCGACGTCACGGCTTTCGGGCAGCGAGGGAATATTCTTCTGCTTGTCGACGTCAAGACTCGCCGCAGCGTCGGACGCGGCTGCCTTGGCAGCGCTTCCGGCAACTCCGTAGGTCGGAATAAGAATGCGCTGTCCCGGCTCGGCCTGGGATGCGGATTTCAGGCCATTCGCCTTCAGGATTTCCTTTTCGGGAACGCCGAAACGCTTGGAGAGCGTGGCAACCGTATCGCCCTGGCGCAGCAGCACGGCCGGCGCGTTGTTCGTGGACCATCCGCCCTTGGTCGTCGCGGTGGTGACCGGATCGACGACGTTCTTCTTTTCGGCACGAACCGTCTCGCGGGCGGCAGGGAAAGACTGCTCCATCGCGACATTTCGGGAGTTTGCAGCGGGATCTGTGAGTTCAACGCGCTGGACATTGATCGGCGTGGAAGCGGCCCGTGCGGAGGCCGGTGTCGTCGCCGTATTGACCGGATCGGGGAAAGACTGTCCCATCGCCTGATCGCGACTTTCGACCGCCATTGTCGGCGCGGCAGCCAAGCCAGCACCCTGCACCTCGCCTTGCGGTACCGGCCCGTTGCCGCCGGGGCGGATCGAACTTGTCGTCAGATTGTCCGATCTCGAGAAAAGCCCGTCGAAACGGCTGGCATCCGAACTACATCCGGTCGCCGCGCCTGCCAGCAGAACCGCCACACAGAGGCGAAGGACGGACTTTTCCACACTCGACGAAACTCTCATACGCATGACGCTTTACCCACTTGGAACACAACTCGGTGTAGGAGGATTAAAACGCATTAGAGTTACCGCGCAGTTAAAAGCGCCGTACGGGGTCGGTATTTTTGATGAATTGATAACCATGATCGCGCCGCGACGTAGATTGTGCAGGCGGTTTCGGGTTTTCAGGGATGCGAGATGGCGCGCGCGCGAAAGATTCTACAGGCGGCTGTCCGACATCAGAAAGTTTCGCGATAGAACTTTTCGATCTCGGAAAGACCGGCGCGCTTCTGCGAAACATCTTCATAGCTGATCGTGCCGGTGTCCCAGCCGAACATGTCGCCGGTGATCATGCCGGCGGTCTCCTGCTCTACCGGACTACCGGTCCCCGCCTTGTTCTCGTCGAGCAGAACGCTGACCAGCGTCTGGAAGGCCGAGCCGCTGTCGATGCCGGCATGATCGCTGTATTCGACAGAACGCGCGCCGGCGATGGCTGCATCCCGTGTGCCGAAATAGCGGAGACTGTTCTGATCTTCGGGACGGAGATTGTCATAATAGCTGATGAAGGCGCGGTAATAGGCCTTGTGGTCGCCGGTCTCGCTGTATTTTCCAAAAGCCTGGTATTCACGCGCGGCGAGCTGCGGCGAGAGTTTGTTGGCCCATTCGTCCCTGGTGAGTGCCGGATATTTTTCAGGCGCACGCTTCGCCCGGCCAAGAAACAGGAGTGCTTCCGCCGAAAGCGAAACGCGAGACGACGGATCATAGCCGCCGGTGCGCATCGCAGCTTCGCCGCCGTCCTCGCGGCCTGCTGTGGCAGCCTGTACCGGATTGCGGCCGGCAAGGTTGCCCGGGCCGTCGCCCGTCGCCGCCGCGTTCACTCTATTGCCGATTTGCATCTGTCGTCTCCTGCGCTTTGACGCCCGGAATGGAACTGACAAACACGCATCAAGCCGAAATTCAGCCGCTTGGCATGACTTGACCGCGCAATTTTCGGTTAAGCCCTGAAACTTGCGCGAGGCTGGATTTTATTAACGAATTATTAACGCGCTGTTTTCGTGGCGGGAATCGAGAGAGAATTGACGGCGGTCAATTCCACGGCGGCGCTAAACCTGGCGGAATCAGCCGGCCTTGACGATGATTTCGGCACTTCCGGCTTCGAGCGGCCCGCCGTGCCAGTCACCAAGCCAGGTCATGTCGGAAAAACCGGCCGCCCGCAGCAGATGCTCGATTTCGCCGCGCTCGCGAAAGGCAAGGCGGCTTTCGGAGACAAATGGTTCACCCTGCCCCTCGATGAGGCTGTGGGTACGAAACCGCGCCTGCCCGCCACGCATCTCGACCAATTCGTGCCAGATCCGGACCCTTCCGAGGTCAGGATGATCTATCGTCTTCACCGAAATCTCCGGCGTCCAGTTCTTCCAGGGACGCAGCGCCGGATTGCGGCTTTCGAACACGAGGCGCCCGCCGACCGCAAGATGGCGCCGTGAGCATGCCAATACCCGCGAAACCGCAGCCTCGGTCAAAAACACCTGGAACACATGGCCGGTCATGAAGATGAAGTCGAAACGGTTACCGGGCTCCAGGGCAAAGATATCGCCCTCGATCCAGCGCACCTTGTCGCCTCCAAGGCAGCGGCGGGCGATATCGAGCATGGCGGCGGCGGGGTCGATACCGGTAACGCTGTGCCCTTCTTCGGCAAGCCTTGCCGTCAGCAGGCCGGTTCCGCAGCCGAGATCGAGGATGCGGCTCGGGCGCCCGGGGAGCGATGAATAGAAATCCGTATCGGGTCCGGCCGGATTGAGGCTGTCGTAGAGCGCCGCAAGCCTCTGGTCGGTATAGATCGTATCGGGCGCTGACATCGGCTAGAGAAAGGAAGCGATCTGCGGAACGATCGGCAGATAGGGCGCGTCGAACAGGTCCTCCCGGTCGAAGCGGCTACCGGTCCGCGTCAGCCGGACGATCCGACAATCGGTGTCGTTGGTCATGATCGGCACGATGAGAATGCCGCCGGAGACGAGGTGATCGGAAAAGACGCGCGGCAGGCTGGTGAAGGCCGCCGTTACCAGGATGCGATCGAAGGTTCCTTCTCCGGCCGGGCCGATGCTGCCATCCGCCTGGCGGACGACGACGTTGCGAATGCCCGCCTTTTCGAGATTCCGCTGGGCACCGGCAACCAACGTCCGGTAGCGCTCGATCGTCAGGACGCGCTCGGCGATCCGGCCCATCACGCCGGCGGTGAAGCCGCTGCCGGTCCCGACCTCCAGCACGCGCTGTCCGGGCCTGACATTGAGGTGATGCAACAGCCGGACCGCGAAATCGAAGCCTTCCATAAAGGCTCCGCAATCGAGCGGCAAGAGTCGCGATGAATAGGCATTTTCCTCATATTGCGGCGGCGCGAAAAGCGTGCGCGGCGTCTGCTCGACCGCATCGAGCAATTCCTTGTTGGAAATGCCCTCGGCCCGCAGCCGCAGCACCAGGGCGGCAAAACCTTCCTGCTCGACGATGCGCGGGCTCAATCGCCATCCCCGCCGAGGAGGGCCCGGGCGACGCGATCCTGGACCGCATAATCCGTGAGATCGAGCTTCAACGGCGTCACCGAGATATTGTGCTCGCGGATCGCGTGGATATCGGTGCCGGCCCGGAAATCGCCGAGCCGCTCGCCGAACCGCAGCCAGAAATAGGGGTGGCCACGGCCGTCGGCGCGCTCGTCGATCGACAGGCCGAAATTGAGCTTGCCCTGCGACGTCACCTCGGTGCCGGCAACCGCATCGGCCGGGCAGTTCGGGAAATTGAGATTGAGGAAGGTGCCGTCCGGCAGGTCGATCCGCATGAGCTTGCGCAGCAGAGCGGGCGCGTGGGTCTCGACGACATCCCAGGCGACGATGCTTGCATCCGCATGACGATAGGCCTGGCTGAGCGCAAAGGAGCGAATGCCCTGCAGCGTGCCTTCGATGGCACCGGCGATCGTACCGGAATAGGTAACGTCGTCTGCCATGTTGGCGCCGAGATTGACGCCCGAAAGGATCAGGTCGGGTTTGACGTCCATGACTTTGCGCACAGCCATGATCACGCAATCGGTCGGCGTGCCGCGCAGGGCAAAATGCTTTTCCGACACCTGTCGCAGCCGCAGCGGCTCCGACAGCGTCAGCGAATGGGCGAGCCCGCTCTGGTCTGTTTCAGGCGCCACGATCCAGACATCGTCCGAGATGGTGCGGGCAATCCGCTCGAGCACCGCAAGGCCCTCGGCATGAATGCCATCGTCGTTGGTCAGCAGAATCCGCATGGTCACCCCTGTCGCCGGACGCGGCTCAACCGGCCTTTTCGATCTTGGTACGGCCGCCCATATAGGGCAACAATACGTCCGGGATGGTTACCGATCCGTCTTCGTTGAGATAGTTTTCGATCACCGCGATCAGCGCGCGCCCGACGGCAGTGCCGGAACCGTTCAGCGTATGGACGAAATTCAGGCTACGGTCTTCCTTTGCCCGGTAACGCGCATTCATCCGCCGAGCCTGGAAATCGCCGCAGACGGAGCAGGAGGAAATCTCGCGGTAAGCGTCCTGCCCCGGCAGCCAGACTTCGAGATCATAGGTCTTGCGGGCGCCGAACCCCATGTCGCCGGTACACAGCGTCATCACCCGATAATGCAGGCCAAGGCGCTTCAGCACCTCCTCGGCACAGGCGGTCATCCGCTCATGCTCGTCGATGGCGCTTTCGGCATCGGTGATCGACACCAGTTCCACTTTGTTGAACTGATGCTGGCGCAGCATGCCGCGCGTATCGCGCCCGGCGGAGCCTGCCTCAGAGCGGAAGCAGGGCGTCAACGCCGTCAGCCGCAAGGGCAGCACCTCTTCCTCGAGGATCTGTTCGCGCACCATATTGGTCAGCGGCACTTCGGCGGTCGGAATCAGCCAGCGGCCATCGGTGGTCTTGAACAGATCTTCACTGAATTTCGGCAATTGGCCCGTGCCGTACATGGCTTCGTCGCGGGTCATCAGCGGCGGCTGGACCTCGACATAGCCGTGTTCGGTCGTGTGGAGATCCAGCATAAACTGACCGAGCGCCCGTTCCAGCCGCGCAAGCTGGCCTTTGACGATCGTGAAGCGCGATCCGGCGATGCGGGCCGCACCCTCGAAATCCAGCCAGCCGAGCGCCTCGCCGATTTCGAAATGCTCCTTGGCCGGATGATTCCAGCCCGGCTTCTGGCCATGGCTGCGCGTGACCACATTGCCGCTTTCATCCTTGCCGACCGGCACGTCGTCGAGCGGTATGTTCGGGAGCGTGGACAAGGCATAGGCGAGATCGGCATCGGCCTTGCGGCTTTCCTCCTCGAGCGCCGGCATGGCGGTCTTGAGTTCCGCCACCTCCGCCTTCAGCGTCTCGGCCAATGCCGCGTTCTTCTGCGCCATTGCAGCGCCGATTTCCTTGGAGACGGAGTTGCGGCGCGACTGCATGTCCTGCAGCGCCTGCACGAGCGAGCGGCGGTTCTCGTCCAGACGGATCAGCTCCGCCGCAAGCGGCTCGGCACCGCGACGGGCAAGCGCTTCGTCGAGGACCGAGGCATTGTCCCTAATCCATTTGATATCAAGCATGTTCGTCCAAATCCTGACCGTCGTGTCGAAACGAAAGCCCGCATCTGCCGCCAAGAAGGAAAATCCGGATCAGCCGGCGTCTTCTTCCGTATCGGCCGCCGCGCGCGCAAGTGCGTCGCGTGCCCTTTGCCGCTCGACGAGTCGGGCCGTATAGATGGAAATCTCGTAGAGAAGGATAGCCGGCAGGGCAAGGCCGATCTGGGAAACCGGATCCGGCGGGGTCAGGATCGCGGCGGCAATGAAGGCGATAACGATTGCATATTTGCGTTTCTCCCGGAGACCATCCGAGGTGACGAAACCAACCCGGGCGAGCAGCGTGGTCACCACCGGCAGCTGGAAGACCAGGCCGAAGGCGAAGATCAGCGACATGATCAGGCTGAGATATTCGGACACTTTCGGCAGCAGCTGGATCGACACCTCCCCTTCACCACCACCCTGCTCCATCGCCAGGAAGAACCACATGACCATCGGCGTGAAGAAGAAGTAGACGAGCGCCGCCCCCATCAGGAACAGGATCGGCGAAGCAATGAGAAACGGCAGGAAGGCGGCCCGCTCATTCTTGTAGAGACCGGGCGCCACGAATTTATAGACCTGCGAGGCGATCACCGGAAAGGCGATGACCAGCGCGCTGAACATGGCGACCTTGATCTGCGTGAAGAAAAACTCCTGAGGTGCGGTGTAGATCAACTCCACGGTCCGGTGATCGAGACCTGCCCATTCGACCGCCCAGCGGAACGGCTGCACCAGGACGTTGAAAAGCTGCTTGGCGAAATAGAAACACACCAGGAAAGCGACGAAAAAAGCGCCCACCGCCCAGATCAGTCGCGAGCGCAGTTCGATCAGATGCGCCATCAGCGGCTGGGGCTTGTCCTCGATATCGCCGCTCATGCGTCACCCTTTTTACTGGTCTTCTTCGCGGCAGCCCGGGGCGTAGCCGGCTTTCCGGCGTCACCGACCGCTGCTTTCGGCTTTTTCGCGCGGGTGGTTGTCGCCGACACCGCGGCAGGAGCATCCGCCTTGACGGCCTTGGTGCTTGCCGCGCGTTTTACCTTCGGCTTTGCTACCGCTGTGTCAGTTGCCCCGGCGGATGCCTGCGCCGCTGCTTGGGCGGCGGCAACGGGAGCAGTTTCCGGCTGATCCTGCGGCACGACGGCCTCGGCCGCGATATCGGCTGCGGCCGGCTTCGGCGCCGGGTCTGGCGTGGTCGCCTTTTGAAGGTCGGCCTTGATGTCGTTGCCCATCTGGCGCAGCGGATTCATCGCCTCGCGCAGGCTATGTGCCGGATTGAGCTTCTGGGCGTCGCTCAATGTCTTGCGCACATCGTCGAGATCGGCCTCTTTCAGAGCCTCGTCGAACTGCTGGCGAAAATCACCGGCCATGCCGCGCATCTTGGTCATCATCTTGCCGAAGGTGCGCAACATCGGCGGCAGGTCCTTTGGACCCACCACGATGATCAGAACGATCGCAATAACGACAAGCTCGGTCCAGCCGACATCAAGCATTCTTCAGGGTCTCCACGAAACCGTAGGTAACAGGCCCGTCTCGGGGACGGGCCGAATGTTCGACTAGCGGACTTCGTCGGTCTTGTGCTCGACGGTCTTGCCGTCGACGGTCTTGTCGGCCGTCGTCGTCTCGTCGTCGGTCATGCCCTTCTTGAAGCTCTTGATGCCCTTGGCAACGTCGCCCATCAATTCCGGAATCTTGCCGCGACCAAACAGCAGCAGAACTACGACCAGAACGATCAGCCAATGCCAGATGCTAAAGGAACCCATGTCCTTACTCCCTTGAAACCAGTCTTCCGGATTTAAGATGTCCGGCCATCATTTTCAAACAACAATTCCACCGCTCGTTAAAGGAAAGCGCTTCGTCACGCAATGCTCCTGCCTGCGATCGGCCGTGGATGGGGATGCGTGACGATGACGCAAGCCGCGAACGGAAGAGCCACCACGGCCCTATTCATCGCCGCCGCTCGGCGCCAGAAGGCCGAGTTCCTCGAGATCGAGCTGCGTTATCGGGTCTTCGTCCTCGCCGAGATCGTCGTCGCCCAATGGCATGGGGATGTGAAAATTCGAAGGGATGCGGCCGGAGAGCAATCCGGCGCCCTTCAATTCTTCGAGACCAGGCAGATCGCGCAGTTCCTCCAGACCGAAATGATCGAGAAAATCGCGCGTCGTGCCGAAGGTCACCGGCCGGCCGGGCGTGCGGCGGCGACCGCGAAACCGGATCCAGCCGGCCTCCATCAGAACATCTATCGTGCCTTTCGATGTCTGCACGCCGCGAATATCCTCGATTTCCGCCCGTGTGACAGGCTGGTGATAGGCAATGATCGCCAGCACCTCGAGCGCGGCGCGCGACAGTTTCCTCACTTCGTTCTCATCGGTCTGGACGACGAAGGACAGATCGGCGGCGGTGCGGAACGCCCAGTGATCGGCAACCTGCAGCAGATGGACGCCACGATCGGCATAGAGCGACTTCAGCCGCGCCATGATGCGCGGCACATCGGCGCCCCTTGGCAGGCGGGCGGCGATATAGGTTTCCGAGACCGGTTGCGCCGAGGCAAACACGAGCGCTTCGGCAATCCGCTCGGCCTCCTGCTCCGCGCGTGCATCGAGCCGCATTTCCTCCGCGCCACCGTTCTCCTCGGCCGGCCTCATGCCGGGCAGATCATTCTGCGGATCAGTCACGTCCCGCCTCCATTTCCGCCAATATCTCTGCGGTCAGCGGGTTTGGCCCCTGGCGCAGGTAGATCGGCGAGAAGGCGCCGTCCTGGCGAATTTCCAGCCGCCCCTCGCGTACCATTTCGAGTGATGCGGCAAAGGAACTGGCGATCGCCGTCGCTCGTTCCTTGGGACCGGTCATATAGCGCAGCAGGAAATGATCGAGCGCCGTCCACTCCACCATATCGCCGACCAGGCGGGCAAGCAGCAGCCGTGCATCGGAAAGCGACCAGACCTGGCGCTTCTCGATGGTCACCTGCATCACCGCTTCACGCTGGCGCAGCGACGCATAGGCGCTGAGCAGGTCGTAGAGGGACGCTTCGAATGCGGATTTCTTCTCGACCGGAATATGCTCTGGTGCCCCGCGGGCAAAGACGTCGCGGCCGAGACGGTTGCGATTGACCAGCCGGCTTGCCGCATCGCGCATGGCCTCAAGCCGCTTGAGGCGGAAAGCGAGCGCCGACGCCATTTCCTCGCCGGACGGTCCCTCGTCCTTGGCCTGCTGCGGAATGAGAAGGCGCGATTTGAGGAAGGCCAGCCAGGCTGCCATCACCAGATAATCGGCCGCAAGCTCAAGCCGGATGCTGCGGGCACGTTCGATGAAGGCGATATACTGCTCCGCAAGCGCCAGAACGGAGATGCGCGAAAGATCGACGCGCTGGTTGCGGGCGAGATGCAGCAGGAGGTCAAGCGGGCCTTCGAAGCCGGCGATATCGACGACGAGCGCCTCCTCGTGCAAGCCGCGATCCGTCGCGCCGTCGTCCTGCCACAGAGGGTCCATGGGCGCCCTCGCCGCCGGTCTCTTCTGTGTATCACCGGCGTTGTTCACGATTGCTCCGCCATTGAACCCGACATGCTATGCGATCGCCAGCATGCCGTTGAACTCGTCGCGCAGCGCGGCCTCGTCGGCGCTATCAGGCTTGGCGAAACCCGCCTCCACCGCCCTTGCCCGCCGCAGCGTCTCCCCTGCAACCACCGGCACGACACGCGCCACCTGGAGCATTTCCTCCATGATGCCATGGCAATGCAGAACCATGTCGAGACCGGCCGCGACGATGCCGCGGGCCCGCTCCTCGATATTGCCGGCAAGCGCATTCATCGACACATCGTCCGACATCAGCAGCCCGTCGAAGCCGATATGGCCGCGGATGATTTCCCGGACGACCTTTTCGGACGTGGTCGCCGGATTGTCCGGGTCGATCGCCGTGAAAACGATATGCGCCGACATCGCCATCAGCTCGTCTTTCATCGCCGCGAAAGGCAGGAAATCGCTGGCGGCCAAGGCTTGGAAGGAAGCATCGACGACCGGCAGATTGTGATGGGAATCGGCGAAGGCCCGACCGTGACCCGGCATGTGTTTCATCACCGGCAGCATGCCGCCCGCCTTCAGGCCGGCCGCCGCTGCTGCGCCGATTTCGGCAATTGCATGGGGATCGTAGCCATAGGCGCGGTTGCCGATCACCTCATTGCTGCCTTCGACCGGCACATCTAGCACCGGCAGGCAGTCGACGGTGATGCCGAACCGCATCAGATCGAAGGCATGGAGCCGCGACATCAGCCAGGCGGCGCGAAGTCCTTCAGCCCGATCCCGGCGGTAAATCTCGCCAATGGCGGCGCCATTCGGATATTGGGCAACGATCGGCGGGCGAATGCGCTGCACCCGGCCGCCTTCCTGGTCGATCAGCACCGGCGCTGCGGGATTGCCGATACTGTCGCGCAGGGACGCGACAAGGTCGGCGATCTGCTCCGGCTCGCCGATATTGCGCCCGAAAAGAATGAAGCCCCAGGGCCGTTCGCCGGCAAAGAAGGTCTTTTCGTCGGGGGTGAGGACAAGGCCCTTGCAGCCGGAGATAAATGCTTTTGATTCGCTCATGCCGAAACAATAGACGCTGCGGCGCGCAAGGCGAAACGGCGTTTTGAAACAGGGCCGAATCATTCACAGCTATTGCCGCATCATCTGACGCCAGACGCGAAAAAGACGCGACCGGTGGGCCGCGCCTTTTTATATATCATCCGCGGAAGCGGATCAGCGGGTCACGAGGCAGCTGCCGCCGGCGCTCTTGTAGCGAGAGCACAGCGCATTTGCCTCGTCCCTCGTGCCGGCTGGAATGCGAACCCGGAAATAGGTTCCCTTGCCGGCAATCTCGGCCTTCTTGATATCGACGCCCTTGCCACCGATAACGCCAGCATACCGGCCCGAGAGCGTATTGTACGACTTCTGGGCTTCGGCTTCGGACGGCAGCGAGGCGATCTGGATGACATAGGTGCCCGGCGCGATCGACGCCGTCTCTACTGGCTTGGCCTCGACCGCAGGCTGGGCCTGCTCGGTCTTGGAGGTATCGACGGGCTTTGCCTGCTCGCCGGTCGGACGGGCCTGCGGAACCGGGCTACCGTCGCCAACCGCCGTCGTCTTGACGGAGCGAACCGGCGCGGTTTCTTCGACCCTTGCCTCGGCGGCCTGCGCAAGCGCGCTTTTTTCTACCTGCTGGGCTTGCGGCGTGGCGCCGGTCTGCGAGGCAGGAGCGATTGTCGTCGTCTTGACCGTCTGTGTCGCAGGGCCGGCATCCGCCGATGCAACTTCAGTCGGCGCCGGCTCTTCGCGGGCAACCAGCGTTCCGTCCGGCTTGACGATCATCGTGCGGACCTTGCGTGGCGAAAGGGCCAGCGCCGGGTCTGCATCAGCGGCGTTCTCCGCCGCCTGTCCCTCAGGCAACAGCCGATCGGCACCGTCATCGTCCAAAGGCGTGAGACCCGGCAGATCATCTGCGCGACCTTCCAGCGGCAGGTCCTCAGGCGTGAGTGTGCGCTGGACGACATCGATCGGCTCTTCGGTGGAGGAAACCAGCGCATCCTGTTGCGGGGCGGTGTCCTGCGTGCCGGCAACGCGGTCATAGACGGCCTTGTCCTGGTTCGGCACGGTCTTGCCGCCCTTTTCCACAGGAACCACCTTTACCGGCGTCTTGTCGGCCAGGATGATTTTCGGCTCGCCGCCGGATTGCACAATGCCATCGCCGCCCAGGAATGCGTAGACGCCTGCGCCGCCGAAAATTGCAATGCATGCCACCGTGGCGGCAAGCAAAAGGCGGCGGCGCTTGCCGATACCGGCCTGCTCGTCGTCATATTGATTTTCGGCGGCATAACCCGATCCGACTGCCAGGCGATCGGCCGCCGGGTCGGGCTGCTGGCCCTGGGTCAGCGACTGGCGGAAATCTTCCTCCATCGCCTTTTCGAATTCTTCGAAATCATCTTCCGGGCGGGCATTTCCGACAGCTGGCGATTTCGGCGCAGCGACAGATCCGAATGCGTGATCCTCTTCGGCCGGAGTGCCGCGGGCGCTGCGGCTCGGCGTGCCGAAAAGCTGCGCCATCTCGGCGTCGATATCCAGATCGTAATCCGGCTGCTGGGCGACCGGCCGCTCCTGCTCGACGACCGGCAATTGCGGCACATTGAGCTCGGCCATCGCCACCAGGCTTTCTTCCGGCTCCGAGATCATCGAGGGATCGAAAGGAAGGACGCTCTCCGGCTCTTCCTCGATCTGCTCCATCGCCGGCACGAAAGCGGCGGCCGCCTGCTGTAGATTAACCGCGGCCGGTTTGGCCATGGCGGGCTGCACCGGTGCAAAAGCCGTTTCCTGCGCAGCCGTTTCGAACTCAGCGGGATCGATGTCGAGGTCGATACCCGACAGGTCCATTTCAAACGAATCAATGTCGAAATCAGGCTCGGCATCGACCGACGGGGTCAGCGCCTCGGCGGCCTCGACCACGACCGGCTCGGCTGCCGCCGGTTGATAGGCGGTTTGCGTGGCGACAAAAGGAACTGCAACCGGCACGGCTGCCGGCAGCGGGGTTGCAAACGCCTTCTGCGACAGCACGCCTCCATTGGAAGCGACCGGCGTTGCCCGGCTGAATGTCGGCGTGAAGGGGAAATTGACCTTCCGACCCGTATCCGGAGACGCGCTTACCCGCGCATTGTTCGTGACCGGAACCGGAAACCGCTCGATATCGGCAAGCAAGGCATCGATGCCATGCGGGTCGGCCGGAGAAATAAAGACGTCGCCTGTATCCGACACAGCGCGCTGCTCGGCGGCTTCGTCCTGCTGCGACGGCTCGAAGGGCAGTTCGAATATGGCCTGCTCATCTGCCGGAGGCGCTTGCTCGGTGACGGGTTCGAATGTCGCTGTCTTTAAGAAGGAACCGTCGCCGGCTGAAGGAAAAGCCTCTTCAACCGACGCGACTTCGGCGACAGGTTCCGCTTCTGGCTCGAAATGCTGAACATGCTGCGGTAGCGCCTCGGCACGGTCCATCTCGACCGGTTCGTCGGAGCCGATCGACAGTTCAAGCTCGCGCTCGAGTGCGGCGCCGTCGAAAGCCTGCTGGTCCCACTCCTCCATCGCCCAATCGGCCTGCGGCGCCGCAGCGAACTCCGGCTCATGTACCGAGGCCTGGACGGGCGCCTGTTCCAGCGCGGCGGGTTCGAAGACATCGGCCTCATGCGAGACCGGTTCAATCTCTACGGCAGGCATATCCCATTCCGGGGACGGCGTCTGCAGGAGCTCTTCCTGATAATCGATCGCTACGGGCTCGTCGGGTTCGAACGTCGCCGGGCCATCTGCCTGGACAGTGTCGAACGGCAGCGGCTGCACCTCTTCCGGCACTGTATCCGCAAGAGATACGGCAGGCGCCGGTGTCGGCGCATCGTAGACGTCGAACTCGCGCAGGAGTTCGTCTTCCAGATTCATCACCGGTTCCCGGCGCACCAGATCCCGGTGCTTTTCCAGCTCCTGCAACTGCTGGACCGCAGGGCGATTGTCGTAGCCGACAATACGGGCAAGTTCGGCCAGCGGATCATCATCCGCCAGAACGTCGAAATCCGCAGTCCCGCTTCGTGCCAATTGTTTGTCTGCCATGCGCTCCACTCACAACTTACTAGCCAGTCATTGCCAGTGCTTTGTGGGGAAATGGTGACAATACTTATCGCATCTCATCCGGCGCAGCAGTACCTGTTATGGACAGGCCCGACTTCAATACCGAGGCGACAGCACGCACCAGCCCTAATCTGGCGATGGTCAATTCTCTATTTTTATCGTTAACAAAACGTAATTCCGGAGACTCTTTACCTTTATTCCAGTGCGCGTGGAAGGCGCTGGCAAGATCATAGAGGTAAAACGCGATCCGGTGAGGCTCCTGCGACTGTGCCGCCGCCTCGATGATGCGCGGATATTCTGCAAGCTTGGCCACCAGCTGCAGTTCATTCGCATCGACGATATTGCCGGCAACGGCGCCGGCCAGATCCACAGTCGAAAAATCCACATCCGGCAAGGCTTCACCCGCCTGCCGGAAGACAGACATGCAGCGCGCATGGGCATATTGCACGTAGAAGACCGGATTGTCCTTGGACTGTTCCGTGACCTTGGCAAAGTCGAAATCGAGCGGTTCGGAACTCTTGCGATAGATCATCATGAAGCGGACCGAGTCGCGGCCAACTTCCTCGACCACGTCACGCAGGGTGACGAAATCGCCCGACCGCTTCGACATCTTCACCGGCTCGCCGTCACGGTAGAGCTTGACCAACTGGCACAGAAGCACGGTCAGCTTGGAGGCGCCGCCCGAAACGGCGCGCGCAACGGCTTCCAGCCGCTTGACATAGCCACCGTGATCGGCGCCCAGGACATAGATCATCTCGCTGAAGCCGCGGTCGAACTTGTCCTTGAAATAGGCGACGTCGGCAGCGAAATAGGTATAGGAGCCATCCGACTTGATCAGCGGCCGGTCGATGTCGTCGCCGACCTCGGTCGAGCGGAAGAGGGTCTGTTCCCTGTCTTCCCAATCCTCGGGCAATTGCCCCTTCGGCGGCGGCAGCGAGCCCTTGTAGACATGCCCCTTGAAGGTCAGGTCGTTGATGGCGTTGCGGATCCGCCCGGCGCCATCGGCGTGCAGCGCGCGCTCGGAGAAGAACACGTCGTGATGGACATTGAGGGCCGCGAGGTCTTCGCGGATCATTACCATCATTGCATCGATGGTCCGCTCCTTGACGAAGGGCATCCATTTGTCTTCCGGCATGATCCTCAGGCTGGTGCCGAACTCGTCGGCCAGCGCCTGGCCGACCGGAACGAGATAATCGCCCGGATAAAGCCCGGCCGGAATCTCGCCGATCTTTTCGCCGAGCGCTTCGCGGTACCGGAGAAAGGCCGAGCGGGCCAGCACATCGATCTGCGAGCCGGCATCATTGATGTAATATTCCTTGACGACCTCGTAGCCGGCGAACTCCAGGAGATTGGCAAGCGTATCGCCGACGACGGCACCCCGGCAATGGCCGACATGCATCGGCCCGGTCGGATTGGCCGAGACATATTCGACATTCACCTTGTGGCCGGCGCCGACGGCGCTCCTGCCATAGTCCGTTCCCTCGCCGACCATCACGGCCAGCAGTTTCTGCCAGTAGGCGACGGACAGTTTCACATTAATGAAGCCAGGGCCTGCCACGGAGACATCCGTGACTTCCGGATCCTCTTTCAATTTCTCGACGATCTGGTCGGCAAGCGCGCGCGGATTCGTGCCGAGCGGCTTGGCCAGGACCATGGCGGCGTTGGTCGCGACATCGCCGTGGCTGGCATCCCGCGGTGATTCCACGCTGATCCGGCCGAAATCGATCTCCGATCGCTTTTCACGGACGATATCAAGCGTTTCCAGCACGTTTTTAATTCTTGATTCGAAGTCTGTGAAAAGATTCATGGCACCCATCCGCTCGGCTCCGCCCAGAGGCGCGCGAGACCGCGTTGATATCGTTCGCGATCGCGACAGCCGATATGTCCTCGCTGCCGCCAACCGGCGCGGTGACTACCGCAATTCCGGTGTATGGTCAAACAAGCGACGGTGCGCCGCGATCGCATAGGTATCGGTCATTCCGGCGATATAGTCGCCGACATGACGAGCCTTGGCGGCTTCCGCCATGCCGGCGATCTGGTCGATCCAGTAATGTTTCTGCATCTCGCGCGGCTCGGCCATGAACGCCCTGTAGAGATCGGCGACGATGGACGCCGCGTTTTGGCGTACCAGAACGACGTCGGGATGGCGGTAGATGCGGGTCATCAGCATCTTCTTGATCTGCACGTCCGTCTGCGACATCGCTTCGGAGAAGGTCGCGATCACCCGCCCGGCGCCGCGAACATCCGCAACACTTTGCGGCCGCACCTGCCTCAGATTATCCTGCGCCACGGAAATCACGTCCTCCACCATGGCGGTGATCTGGCGGCGCATGATCTCGTGGGTGAAGCGGCTTGTCTCCAGTCCCGGATAGCGGTCGCCCACCTCGCGCATCAGCCCGGCGAGGAAGGGAACCTCCTCCAGCATGTCGAATGTCAGATAGCCGGACCGCAAGCCGTCGTCGATATCATGGGTATTATAGGCGATATCATCGGCAATCGCGGCCACCTGCGCCTCAAGGCTGGCAAAGCTCGACAATTCCAGATCATGCAGGGCACAATAGTCGAGGATCGGCCGCGGGATCGGTCCGCGCAGGCCTCCACCGTCGATGTTCGCCAGCGGGCCGTTGTGCTTGACCAGCCCTTCCAGGCTCTCCCAGGTCAGGTTGAGGCCGTCGAACTCGGCATAGCGGCGCTCGAGCTTGGTGACGATCCGCAGAGACTGGGCATTGTGGTCGAAGCCGCCATAGGGCTCGAGCATCTCGGCCAGCGCGTCCTCGCCGGTATGGCCGAAGGGCGTGTGGCCGAAATCATGGACGAGCGCCACGCCCTCGGCCAGATCCTCGTCGAGCTTCAGAGCACGCGCCAAAGCTCGGGCGATCTGCGCCACTTCGATCGTATGGGTCAGGCGCGTGCGATAATGGTCGCCATCGGCGGCGATGAAGACCTGGGTCTTGTGCTTCAGCCGGCGGAAGGCGGTCGTATGGACGATGCGGTCGCGATCTCGCTGAAAATCGGACCGTGTCGGGCTGGAGGTTTCCGGATGGAGCCGCCCCCGGCTCGCCCACGGATCGGAAGAAAAAACCGCACGTTCACCCGAACCGAAACCAAGCGCTTGTCTGTCCAATGTCATTTCCCACCCGGCATCCCATTGACGCGGTCCTTGCGCCTTCATACCTATAGTGGGCGCGGCAGGAAAGCGCCGAGTGGAAATGGCGCTGACTCTGAGTGAAAACAAGAGGTTGGACGCCGGTATTTCTCCCGGCGGGCAAGCATGGCGCGCAACGGATGGCGCCAATGGCGAATCTCTCCGGTTCTTGACCCCGGCAGGAGGTGGATATGACTGCAGAAACGGTAACACTCTCGGACTCGGCGGCAAAACGCATCGCCGCCATCCTCAAATCCGATGCCGAAAAGACGGCCATGCGGGTCTCCGTCGAAGGCGGCGGCTGCTCGGGATTTTCCTACAAGTTCGATCTGGTCGGCAATGCCGACGATGATGATCTCATCCTTGAAAAGGGCGATGCGAAGGTGCTGATCGACAGCCTGTCGCTGGTCTATATGAGCGGGTCGGAAATCGATTTCGTCGACAATCTTCTCGGCCAGTCCTTTCAGATCAAGAATCCAAATGCCGTCGCAAGCTGCGGATGCGGCACCAGTTTTTCACTTTGAGCGCCAATCGCGGATCAAAGATAGGGCGAGCCCAGCCATAAAATCCGGTTGAGAAGCCGCGTGGCGAATGGCTTTGCCTTCAGGTCGGCCAGGGTGACCGCGTCCGCCTGTTTCAGGGCCGAAAGGATTTTCTGGCCGACGCCACTGGCGAAATTGCTGTCCAGCACTTCCATATCGATTTCGAAATTGAGGCGCAGCGAGCGCGGGTCGAGATTGGACGAGCCGACATAGGCCCAGCGCCCATCCACGGCCATCATCTTCGAATGATTGAAGGCGCCCCTGGAGCGCCAGATGCGACACCCGCCTTTCAGTATCTGATCGAATTGCGCCGTCATCGCCCGGTCGACAAGAACGAGATTGTTGGCGGCGGGAACGACGATATCCACTTCGACGCCGCGCATCGAAGCCGTCACCAGCGCGCTGATCAATTCCCTGTCGGGCAGGAAATAGGGCGACATGATGCGGATGCTGCGCCGCGCCACGGAAAAGGCGCCCATCATCATCTTGTGGTTTGATTCGTTCGTCCTGTCGGGCCCCGACGGAACGACGCGCATCAGCATGGATGCCTTCCGGTTCTCCGCGAGAGGCGGCATGCGCCACGCCGCGCCGTCGAGGTCCTCGCGGCTGGCGAACTGCCAATCCTCACGCGCAACTTGGAACAGGTCGGCGACGACCGGTCCGGTGAGGCGGAAATGGGTATCGCGCGCCACGCTTTCGCCAGCGAATTCCGCCGTGAAGCCCGAGCGGATATTCATGCCGCCGCTAAAGGCGACCGTGCCATCGACCACAAGGATTTTCCGGTGGGTGCGCAGATTGGCATAGGGCAGACGCAGGCCCATGATGATGTTGCCGTTGAACACCTTTACCTTCACGCCGCCGGCCTCGATATATCCGACGATGCTGGGCGTCGAATAGCGCGCGCCGACCGCATCGATCAGGACGCGCACCTCAACCCCGCGCTTTGCCGCGGCAATCAGCGCATCCGCGAAACGGAGGCCGACGGCATCACGGTCGAAGATATAGGTTTCGAGCAGGATGAAACGACGGGCTGCCTGGATCTCCTGCAGCATCGCCCGGTAGGCCGCATCGCCGCCTTCCAGCATGGTGATCATGTTGCCGGAACAGAGGCGATGCCGGCTGACGCGGTCCCCAAGCATCTTCATGGCGGCAAAGCGCTGGCCGAAACGCTCGGCGATGGCTGCACCTGAGATATCGGCATGGCCGGCCGCATCCGGGCCGTGCCCCCTCGCCTGCGACCGCTGCTGCTCGATGGCCGAACGCCGGATCCGGTTGATGCCGGCAACCGCGTAGAGCAGCGCTCCCAGCACCGGCGAGAGAAGAATCACCCCGACCCAGCCAATTGCCGAGCGCACCTCGTCCTTGGTCATGGCGGCGTGAATGGCGGCGGGTACGCCGAGCACCACGGAAAGCACCGCCAGGAAATGCGGCCAGTAGGTTGTGAGCAGTTCGATCATGAACGGACTATAGCGACCCGCTTCACGGAAGCAATTCACCGCCGCTCGCTGCCGCATGCCATTGCATTTGTCAAAGAAACCGGCCGGCGCTAAAAGGAGGCAACGCCCCCGCGCCGTCAGTCGAAAAGGACGCCTCCACCCATGAAAATCGTGACCTGGAACATCAATGGCGTCAGGGCCAGGCTGGACGTTCTCGTGGCCTGGCTGAAAGAATCAGAGCCGGACATCGCCTGCCTGCAGGAAATCAAGACGGTCGACGAGGGCTTTCCGCGCTCGGAGATCGAGGCGCTGGGATATCATGTCGAAACCCACGGCCAGAAAGGCTTCAACGGCGTAGCGCTGCTGTCCAAGCAGCGCCCCGATGAAGTCAACCGCGGCCTGCCGGGAGACGATGGCGACGCGCAGTCGCGGTTCATCGAAGGGGTGTTTTCGATCAAGGGCGGCGCCGTGCGCGTCTGCTCCCTCTATCTGCCCAACGGCAATCCGATCGAAACCGAAAAGTTTCCTTACAAGCTCTCCTGGATGGAGCGTCTCAATGCCTTCGCCGCCAGCCGCCTCGCGCTGGAGGAACCATTGATCCTGGCGGGCGACTACAATGTCATTGCCGAGCCGCACGATTGCTGGGACGTCAAGGTCTGGCGGAACGACGCGCTGTTTCAGCCGCGCACGCGCCAGGCTTTCCGCCGCCTGGAAAATCTCGGCTTCACCGATGCCGTCCGCGCGACCTCCGACGAGGCGGCGCTCTATACGTTCTGGGACTATCAGGCGGGATGCTGGCCGAAGAATTTCGGCATTCGCATCGATCACCTGATGCTGTCGCCGGAAGCGGCCGACCGGTTGCAGTCCACCGCGATCGAAAAACACGTGCGCGCCTGGGAAAAGCCGTCCGATCATGTGCCGGTGGCCGCACAATTTAATTTCGCGGCGTGATGCTGCCGCGAAAGCGGCTCAGTCGTTGTCGAGATGGATGCTGTGCGACATGGAGACGGCCGCCCGGCGGTCGTCTTCGCTGGCAAGCGAGAAGGCCTGTTCCTGCAGCGATTGCAGCCAGGGCCGCTCCTTGGGGGTACACTGGTCGAGAGCGGCGGTCATATAGGCGAGACCGCGTGCCGTCTGGCCTTCCTGGAAGATCACATTGCCGAAAACGCCCATGGCGCCGGCATGGCCCCTCTTGCGGGCGCGGTTGAGCCATTTCTTAGCCTGCTGGACATTGACGCTGCCGCCATCGCCCGAGAGCAGCATTTTTGCCAGCTGAAACTGCGCTTCCGCAACGCCGAAGGTCGAAGCAGCCTGGAAATAGAGCTGGCGAGCCTGATTGAGGTCGCTCTTCACCGGGCTGTCGGGAATGCCGCGCCGGTAATAGCCGGCAAGCGAAATCAGCGCATTGACGAAATAGCCCGTATCTTCCGAGCCCGGTTCGACGCCCTTCTGGGCGATCTCGCTATAGATCTTGAAGGCTTCGAGGTCGTTTTCGGTAACGCCGTCGCCATAGGCATACATATTGGCAAGGGCCCAGCGCGAGCCGGTATGGCCCTTTTCGGCGGCGTAGCGATAGGCCTCGACCGCTTCGTCCTTGCGGCCGTTCTTATAAGCGGAGAAACCGAACTTGAAGAGGGCGAAGGGTCCCGATTCCTTCGTCACTCCGGCACCCGGATCGAAGGCCTGGGCCGCTCGCTCCTGCGTCGTCAGCGCCAGCGCAACACCCAGAACAAGAAACGTCAACGACCGGTAACCGCGTATCAGCATGATAGTCTATTTCTTCCGTTCAAGACCGAAAACCGCTTATCGCCGGTCCCGGTAAATCTCCTGTCGCCAGCACCAAAGCCGGAGTGCCGGGCAGATCGCCCGTCGCGCCGCGTTCCGCCCGGTATCCTGCGGACGGTTTTGCCACCGTATGCAAGATTTCCGGCAAGACTGCGGCCTGTCGTTTTCCCATCGCTCCGTCCAATCTCGCAGGCAACAGCGAACAGTCCCGAAGAACTGCGTTGACGCCCGGCAACATCATGGGAAACATGGATATATTCGACAAAGCGACGATTCATCTTACCTCAAACACCGCATGCTCAAGACTTCTTTGCAGGTTTGTCAAGCTCATCGGTGCTCCCAGTTTGTGGCGGGAAATAGACATAATCGGCCATCGGCCAGCGCCCGGCGACTATGGAGAGAATGTGTTGCGGAATCGTCACAAAATGAACGGCTAATATGCAATATTAAGAAGCCTCGGCCGACGCGGCGAGGCAAGCCCTCTGACAGCAAAAAGCTCGGCGAACTGGCCGGGCTTTCAGTGATGCGGAATTGTCAGAACTTGACTTTCAGGGATGTCGAAATGGCGGTAACGATGTCGGTGTCGAAATCGTAGGACACGTCCTCGCCAACTGAACTGCCGCTCGTCAGGACGCCGATGGCGCCGGCCAGTCTCAGCTCGACATTTTCCGTCGGTGTGTAGGATACGCCGGTTCCGAGCGTCCAAGTGTCGGTCTGGTTGCCGTAGCCATGGCTCGTACCGCGATCCCAGGTTACGCTTGCCGCACCGCTCCACTGGTCGTTGAATTTATGACCAACACCACCCGAAACCGTCCAACCATCTCGATAGAGCAGCGTAAGGCTCGTCGGACGGTTGCGTGGATCGAGCGTGTTGTCCGGAGTAACCTGAATGACCTGCAACTGGCTCCAATCAGTCCACTTGACGGACCCGAAGACAAGCCAACCGGGGGCTACGCCAGACTGAACCTTGAGTTCTAGCGAGTCCGGCATAGAAGCAAAACTTGATACGTCGTACTTGGTGCCGGGAGTAGTTCCAATAACGGCGCCGCTCGCATCTCGAATGGGCAGGATAACCCCAGTAAGGTCAATCGTTCCCCCTAGATTGTCCAGGTCAACCGCACTGTTATAAACCAAACTTGCACGAAACGCATACTCGGGAATTTCGTAAGCCGCACCGGCCCGCCAACCCCAACCACTGCCCTCCAGGTCTAGGCGGCCAACCCCGTCAAATCCCGGAGCAAGAATAGGGCTTACAAAGCGCTCCTTAAAGCCGCTGATTTCTTGATAAAAGCCGCCACCAATAATCCGAAACTGACCTTTTCCAGCGTCCCACTTATAGGAGCAGGTGGCAGCGTAGTTGTCACTTTCTATCTTCGTTTCGATATTGTCATTGGCACCCATCCATCCGGAACCGGGGTTGGTATGAGCACCCCAAGGCTGCGAATAATCGGCCATGCAGTCGACATTGTCGCCGATACCAGCCTTTACACCGATGCGCGGCACCCAGTAACCTTCGGTATCGCTGACGCCATTCGTTTGACCACCGCCGATACCATTCGAACCAACGCCATCCGATAGATTCTCATCAACGACATTGTTCAATTCACGCTGCGGATTGACATAAGTCGCTGCCGCCTCGGCCGCGTAGTCGGATGGATCGAACAGCAGATCGATATTGTAGCCGCCCCGCTCCAGACCGCCGGCGCTCGCCGCCGTCGTGGTGAGCAGGACCGCAACCGCCGCCGTCATCGCCGTCCTGAATTTATGATGAGCCATCCGTTCCTCCCCTGAACCCAAATCACGGGCCGACGCGAAGCCGGCCTTGACAGCGACTATCCGCCGGGATTCGAGAATGGCAAATACCTAGTTCTAGGGATCGGAGGCCGCGCATCACGAAAAATTTACGTAAGAAAATCCACAGCCACCGATAATTTGTCACGATCGGAACAAAATTCCATCCGGCAATTATAGTGGATCGTATTTTAGAATAATCTCCCTCAAATTTCACGAAGTGTCACTTCGACACAACATCGCCATTTTTTGAGGTCTGCAGGCCTTTAAAACGGTACATTCGACACAGAGAAGGAAAACCGAGCGGTCTGGTGACAGCCTGCCTTGATTTGCGTCAATGGAATCAACGCTTAACAACAAGGGCGCCAGTGGCGCCCTTGTTGTTGTTTTCGCCGAAACGTCACATCTCAGCCAGCGTCGGAGACGCGTGCCAGCGCGACGGCCAGTGATGCCTTCTGGCCTTCCAGTTCCGCCAGTCGTTCGCGCTCCGCCTCGACCACGTCGGGTCGTGCGTTGGCGACGAATTTCTCATTGGAAAGCTTGCCGAGGATGCGCTCGCGCTCCTGGTCGACCTTGCCGATGGCCTTTTCGAGACGCTGCTTTTCGGCGTTGAGATCGATCAGCTTGCCGAGCGGCAGGCAGACCGTCGCCTCGCCGACGATGATCTGGGCGCTTCCCTTCGGCGCGGCATCCGACAGTTCGATCGCGTCGATGCGGGCGAGCCGGCGAATGGCGGCGGCGTGGCTGTCGAGCCTTTCCCTGGTGAGCGTGCTTGCCCCGACGACGACCAGCGGCGCGATCGCGGCCGGCGGCACGTTCATTTCGGAGCGCACCGAGCGGATGCCCGAAACCAGGTCGATCAGCCAGTTGATCTCGCCGGCCGCGGCATCATCGGCATAGGAGGCCGCCGGCCAGTCCGCATGGCAGAGAAGCCCGTCTCGCGTAGCGCCCTCGCCTGCCGTCTGCGCCCAGAGTTCCTCCGTCATGAACGGCATGAAGGGATGCAGCAGCTTGTAGGTCTCATCCAGCACATAGGCGACGCAAGCCTGCGATTCGCTTCTCGCCGCCGGATCGTCGCCGGCAAAGACGGGTTTCAGCAGCTCTAGGTACCAGTCGCAGAACTGGTTCCAGACGAAGCGATAGAGGTCGCCTGCGGCTTCGTTGAAACGATAGTCCTCGATGGCTTCGGTCACGTCGCGGATCGTGCGGGAAAGCTCCGTCAGGATCCAGCGATTGATGGTCAGCGAACAGGCTTCGGGCACGAATTTCGGATCGTTGGCGACGCCGTTCATGCCGGCAAAACGCGTCGCGTTCCAGAGCTTCGTGCCGAAATTCCGGTATCCGGCGATGCGGGCCGGATCGAGCTTCACGTCGCGACCCTGCGCCGCCATGATGGCCAGCGTGAACCGCAACGAATCGGCGCCATATTCGTCGATCAGCTCCAGCGGATCGATGACATTGCCTTTCGACTTCGACATCTTCGCGCCGTTCTTGTCGCGGACCAGCGCATGGACATAGACGGTATGGAAGGGCTCGACCGGCGTGCCGTCGGCGTCCTTCATGAAGTGCATGCCCATCATCATCATCCGGGCAACCCAGAAGAAGATGATGTCGAAGCCGGTGACCAGCACATCGGTCTGATAGTATTTGTCGAGTTCCGGGGTCTTGTCGGGCCAACCGAGCGTCGAGAACGGCCAGAGGGCCGAGGAGAACCAAGTGTCGAGCACATCCTCGTCGCGCACGAGGATCTCGCCCGGACGGAAATTCTCCAGAAGATCCTCGACATAGGCCTTCATCGGGCCTTCATGGGCGATGTAATGCTGGATGGCGGCGTGCAGCGCCTCTTCCTCGGTCTTTTCGACGAAAACCTGTCCATCCGGCCCATACCAGGCCGGGATCTGGTGGCCCCACCACAATTGCCGGGAAACGCACCAGGGCTGGATATTCTCCATCCATTCGAAATAGGTCTTTTCCCAATTTTTCGGAACGAAATTGGTGCGCCCTTCGCGAACGGCGGCGATCGCCGGCTTCGCCAGGGTCTTGGCATCGACATACCATTGTTCGGTCAGCCGCGGCTCGATCGGAACGCCGCCCCGGTCGCCGTGCGGAACGGTGTGCTTGTGCGGCTCGACCTTGTCCAGCAGGCCGCGTTCCTCGAACAGGGACACGATCGCCTTGCGGGCGGCAAAGCGCTCCATACCCTCGAGCGTGGAGATCAGTCCTTCCAGTTCAGCACCGGCGGGGAGATCGTGAAGGAAATCCTCGTTGCCGGCGAGCGTCAGCCGGCCGTCGATCGTCAGGATATTGACCTGCCGCAGACGGCGGCGCCTGCCGACCTCGAAATCGTTGAAATCATGGGCGGGCGTCATCTTCACGGCGCCGGTGCCGGCCGTCGGATCGGGATATTCGTCGGCGACGATCGGGATCGCACGGCCGATCAGCGGCAGCAAGACATGCTTGCCGACGATGGCCTTGTAGCGTTCGTCGTCCGGATGGACGGCGACGCCGGTATCGCCGAGCATGGTTTCCGGCCGCGTCGTGGCAACCACCAGATAGTCGCGGGTTTCCCACTCGGTCGCCTTGCCGTCCTCGTCGAAGGCGACGGGATGCTGATAGGTGACGCCCTCCTCCAGCGGGTAGCGCAGATGCCAGAGATGGCCGGCGGTCTCGATCTGCTCGACCTCCAGGTCGGAGATCGCCGTCAGGAGCTTCGGATCCCAGTTGACCAGGCGCTTGTCCTTGTAGATCAGGCCTTCCTTGTAGAGGGAGACGAAGACTTCAAGTACCGCCTTCGAGAGGCCCTCGTCCATGGTGAAACGCTCGCGCGACCAGTCGCAGGAGGCGCCAAGCCGTTTCAGCTGGTTGAAGATCAGGCCGCCGGATTCCGCCTTCCATTCCCAGATCTTGTCGATGAACGCATCGCGGCCCATTTCGCGGCGGTGCTGCTGGCGCTCCATCAGCTTGCGCTCGACGACCATCTGCGTAGCGATGCCGGCATGATCCATGCCCGGTTGCCAGAGCACGTCCTTGCCGCGCATGCGCTCGAACCGCACCATGATATCCTGAAGCGTATTGTTTAGCGCGTGGCCCATATGCAGCGAACCGGTAACGTTCGGCGGCGGAATGACGACGCAGAAGCTCTCGGCGCCCGGCTTTGCCCCGGCGCCGGCACGGAAGGCATCCTCGTCATCCCAGAGCTTGGCAATGCGCGGTTCGACAGCAGCGGAATCATAGGTTTTTTCAAGCATTCTGGAACCAAACTTGCTGGATTGATATCGATGATTGGTAAAGCGGAACGGCGCATTGGTGTCAACAATAACAACAAAAAAGCCGCCAGTGTGGCGACTGGCGGCTCGATGTCGGACGCTTTGGCGATCAGCGGCGCGGGCCGCGCGCCACCCGCTCGATCTCCTCGCGCACCAGGCGCTCCACAAGCGTCGGCAGATTGTCGTCCAGCCACTCCTGCAGCATCGGCCGCAGCATGTCTTCGGCAATCTCGTCAAAGGAGCGGCGGGCGCCGCTATCGACGGCGAGGGCAAGATCGCCGAAGGAACGGGCCACCTGTTCGCCGACCGCCGGGGACAGGAGAGCGGTCGTCGCCGTCTCCATCGGCACGGCGGAACGGCTGCTTTCGGACGCCATGGGCGTGCTCGCGGCCGGCTGCGGATCGGAATCACTTGGTTCAGCATGAACAGCCGGCTGCGACAGTGGCGCTGAGACCGCTTCCTGCCTCTGCCCGATGCTCGATATCGGCTCCGGCTCCGGCGCCATGCGCGAGGTCACAAGAGGGTTCTCCATCCTGGCGCGCGGGGCCTCCTCGGCCTCCCTTTGCGGCGCGGAATGCCGTTCCGAGGCGGCGCGCACGCGCGCGGCGACATCGGCGAGGGACAGAGGCGGCGTCGCCGCTGCGGCAGGCCTTGCGCTTTCCTGCGGCAGGTCATGCGCCTGGGGCTGTTCGGTGGGCCTGTGCTGCTCTTGCTGCGCCTCGAATTCCGCCACCAGCACATCGTCGTCGATGGTCAGGTGAATATCCTCGGCGTCACCTTCCTCCTCGGCGCGTCCGGAGTCTTCGTCCTCCTGTCGTCCGGGGCCGAAGTCATTTGCGGGGAAGCCGGGTATGCCGGGCTCGTTGCTCTCGATGATCTTTCGAATGGAGGCGAGAATTTCGTCCATCGAAGGCTCGCGCGCTACATTGGGCTGTGCCATGTTTATCCCCGTTTCTGCGGCCGCGTCGCAGGACGGGCCGCGCAGTCATTGGTCTCGACTGTAGGCGATACCGCCAGCGAACAAAACGCCGCGAATCATCCAGCTCGAATCTTGCACAGTTTTGTTTGCCGCGTCACCTGCCGAGCCGAGCCACGAGGCTGCCATGCACCGGCATCGGTGCTCAAATGGTGGGAAATCAGCCGGTCAGCGTCCATCGAC
The DNA here is from genome assembly GCF_001426565.1 of Rhizobium sp. Root482. Classification (GTDB taxonomy): domain Bacteria; phylum Pseudomonadota; class Alphaproteobacteria; order Rhizobiales; family Rhizobiaceae; genus Pararhizobium. Next base: position 251,100 of record NZ_LMFA01000021.1, read on the forward strand.
GGTCCGCAGTCCGAACCATTTGTCCTTGACGGCTTCGTAATGATCCTCGGGCCGATATTCGGCGACCTTGAGCCCCTGGCTCCTCACCGTCAGGCGGGCCGCAGCAGCCAGGAGCGAATAGCTGGCGACAACGGCGTTGCGCTCGGAGGCGACGAGGCTCTCCTCGGCAACGAGCACGCTCTGTTGTGCGTCCAGCACGTCCAGCGTCGTGCGCTGGCCAACCTTGCGCTCCTCGATGACACCGGCCAGGGCCATGTTCGCGGCACTGACCTGTGCCTTGTTGGCGCTGGTCGTGGCCAGCGCGGCCTCGAACTGCGCATGCGCCGAAACAATGGTCTGCTGGACTTCGGCCCGCGCCGAATCGACAAGGATCTGCTGCTGTCCCATCCGCTCCTTGGCCTGCCTGATCTGGCCGTATTCGGCGCCACCCTGATAGAGCGGCACTTCAAGCCTGGCGGTAATGGAGGCATTGGACGTATCGGGACTGCCATCGCGATCGGTCGTGTTGCGGGACAATGCTCCCTGCACGACGACACCCGGCAACATGGTGCCTTCCGCCGATTTCACCCGATAGCCGGCCGCATCGACATTATAAAGGGCGGCGGCGATCGTCGGATGATCGCGCAAGCCGGCGGCGACCGCCTGGTCCAGGCTTTTCGGCAACGCCTTCGAGGCCGGCGCCGGTTGCTTGACGCCCCTCGGCGCATCGCCGACGATCTGCACGTAAAGGGCTTCGCTCTGCTTCAGCTGGGAGACGGCGTTGACCAGGATCGCCTGCGCGCCCGCCAGTTCCGCCTCGGCCTGGCTGACATCGGTACGCGTGCCCTCGCCCACATCGAGACGCGACCGGGCGGCGTTCAACTGCTCCTTGAGGAAGGCAAGGTTACGCTTGCGAATGGAAACGACGCGCTGGTCGCGCGCGATATTGGCATAGGATTGCGCGGCCGCCAGCAGGATGGAAATCTCGTTGGCCTTCAAGGTCTCGCGGCTGGAAAAGACATTGGCTTCCGCCGCCTTCACATTGTTGAGGGTCTGGAAACCATCGAACACCTGCTGCGTGATGGTGATGCTGGCGGAGCCGGTATGGAAATCATTCTGTATCAGGGGCGTGGCAGGAAAAAACGGACTGAGTCTCTCGGTCCCCAGCCGCGTGAACGTCCCCTGCGCCGTTGCCCCTATTCTCGGCCGATAGCCGGATTTGGCGATCGGAACGCCTTCGTCGGTCGCCCTCAGACCGGCGCGCACCGCGTTCAGGTCCGGATTGTTCTGATAGGCCTTGGCCATCGCATCGAAGATCGTCTCGGCCGAAACGCCGCAAGGCATCAGCCAAAGGGCAGCAGACAGTACAGCCGCCGCGGCCGATTTGCGCAAACTCGTCACGATCTCTACTCCGTATGGAAGCCTGCATGCTCAGTTCGCGGAACAAAGGCACGCCCCCCGGCGACGCCACGTCTGCGGTCTCCGGCTGACCGACAGAGGAAGGCAAAGCCTCATCCGGTCGTCCGCAAGATGTCTCTTTGAAGCTTTAATTTGAAAGACCGGCAACCGATCGCATTCGCCGGGCTAGGCAGAGCCGGAGAGAAACGAAAAGCCCGTTGCCAAATCGCCACATCGCAACCGATGTGGCGCGCGGCTTTGGCGCCAATCCTTTAAAATACGAATTCGCGGCTAAGGCGAAAGCCTGGCAGCGGCTTGACGGCGGTATTGAAGGCAAGCCGTTCGGATGTCTTGCCGCTCTCCCTGAGGAAAAGCCGGGCGCGCGACGCATTGCCCGCCCCGACGACCGCCACGAGCCGGCCACCCTCGGCAAGCTGTTCGCAAAGTGCGGACGGTACCATTTCAACGGCACCATGGACGAAGATCACGTCATAGGGCGCGGCTGCGGTATGGCCCTGCTCGAGATCGCCATTGACGACGACGACGGAAGAGTAACCAAGGCGGGCAAGGGTTTCTGACGCCTGTGCAGCAAGAGCGCCGTCACTCTCGAGCGCCACCACCGTATCGGCCAGCTGCGCAAGGATCGCCGCGCCATAACCGGTGCCGGAGCCGATTTCGAGAACCCTGTCGCTCTTTGCGATCGTCGCCAGTTGCAGGAGTTTCGCCATCGGCGAGGGTTCCATCAGGTAGCGCCGCTCAATGGCCGGTTCATCCGACAATTCGACATCCGTGTCGATATAGGCAAGCGCCTTCATCCGGTCGGGCACGAATTCTTCGCGCGGCACCGACAGGAAGGCCGAAAGAACGGCATGCGACGTGACATCCGTCGTGCGGATCTGGTTGTCGACCATTTTGATGCGTGCTGCTTCGAAATCCATATCAATGCCCTCATGATCCGGATCACCGTCCGGCATTGCGCTTCGCCGGCGCAACAACAACCGGCAACCATCGGCGGCCGGTCAACGCCATGCTCATAAATCCGCGAGGCACCCGTTTCAAGCTATGGAATGCAGTTCTGTCAAAAAAGCAAGCTTCACGAAAGCGCCGGGCGCTATTCCGACTTGCAGTGGAAAAAATCTCGGGCAGATTATCCGAGAGACTTTGACGAATCGCGGAGCGATCCGGGAGATAGCATGAACGTTCAGCCATCACGCCTTCCCGCAACCGGGCTTGCCTTGCTTTCGGCGGCTCTGTTTCTTTGGCAGCCTGCAGGACAGGCGCACGCAGCCGACAGTGTTTTCGACGAACTCCGTTTCGGCGTGAGTGGATCGGTCAGCGATAATTCGGGCGAAACGGGCGTGTTTCCATCGGCGACGATTTTCTTCGATCCCCTGTCGAGCGGCGAGCCGGCCAGTTGGCAGCAGTCTCTGCTCGAGCCGCGCATCTATCTCGGCGCCTCCGTCGGCACCGGCAACGGGGTCGATCAGGTCTATGGCGGCTTCAGCTGGAGCGCCGATCTTACCGACCGCCTCTTCGTCGAACTCGGTCTTGGCGGCACCGTGCACAACGGCAATCTGGATAGCGGTCCGGCAGACGAACCGAAGCTCGGCTGCCGCTTTCTGTTTCGCGAACAGGTCGCACTCGGATATCGGGTGAGCGACAATTGGCAGTTGCTGGCGACCGCCGATCACGCATCGCATGCCAATCTCTGCGACGGACCGAATGACGGCCTGAGCCGCGCCGGCCTGTCGCTCGGCTACAAGTTCTAGCCGGCCGGCGCCGCTTCCAGGCCCACCAGACCGATTTTGGAATAGCCCGCCTTCTGGATGAGGTTCATCACCGTCATCAGTTCGCCATAGCCGACGGCCTTGTCGGCACGCAGCAGGATTCGCGCCTGGGTATCGCCCTCGGTCATCTGCCTGAGCGCGTCGATGAAGCCATCGCGGCCCACCATGTCATTGCCCAGAGCGAGGGTAAGATCGGCCTTCAAAGTGACGAAGACGGGCTTGTCCTCGCGCTTTTCCGGCCGCGCCGCCGATTGCGGCAGATCGACCTTCATATCGACCGTCGCAAGCGGCGCCGCCACCATGAAGATGATCAGCAGCACCAGCATCACGTCGATGAACGGCGTGACGTTGATTTCGCTGTTTTCCTCGAGATCGCCTTCGGCTTCCTTGATCCTGCCAGCCATGACTTATCCGATCCGTGCCATGCCGGCATCGGCACGCGCCTGGCCTTCACCTTTGCGGGATCCGAGCCGGTCGGCCTGGCGGAAATCAAGTTCGCGGCTGACCAGCCGCTCCACCGCCGCTGCGGCATCGGCGAGGATCAGCCGGTAACCGCTGATCGAGCGGGCAAAATAATTGTAGATGACGACCGCGGGAATGGCTGCAACGAGGCCGATGGCGGTTGCCAGCAAGGCTTCGGCAATGCCCGGCGCCACGATCGCCAGATTGGTCGTCTGGGCCTGGCTGATCCCGATGAAGGAATTCATGATGCCCCAGACGGTGCCGAACAGCCCGACGAAAGGCGAGATCGAACCGATCGTCGCCAGCACGCCGGTACCGCTGGCGATGCGCTTGCCGGCCCCGGCCTCGATGCGCGACAAATGCGATGTCACGCGCTCCTTGACGCCCTGTGTCGAGACGAGATCGAGCACCGCGTCTGATTTTTCCAGTTCCTTTGCGGCGGCGGCGATCATCTGCGTCGTCGGATCTTTTGCGTCCGTCGCCTTTTGCCTGACATCTCGCAGGAAAACCGCATCCGACAAGGTCCGTGCCGCCTTCCGTGCGCCGGCCTTGGCAGAGCCGATTTCAAGAAGCTTGACGAGGAGGATCGCCCAGCTTGCCACCGACGCCAGGGCCAAGGCGCCCATGACGCCCTTGACGACGATATCGGCGGCCATGAACATGCCGAGCGGCGAGAGATTGTGCGGCAGGGTCCGATCAGGCGCCTCACCTTGCGCCGCATTCGTCTCGATCGTCGGCACCTGATCCGCATCCGCGCCCATCGGCGCTATCTCGACCGGTTGCTGCGTGGCTGCCTCGGGAGCCGTCGCCGGCATATCCTGTGCGTGAAGCGCGCCCGCGCCCGACAGCGCCAGCAGCATCGTCCCCAGCACCACCCATTTCGCCATTGTCCGCTTTGCCATGACCTGTCCTCATATAAGCACCCGCCGACCGGCAAGGCAGGTGCAATCCGTCTCGCAGCCGAACGCATTGGCCGACCGCCGTCGCGGCTTCTTACGACAGACCGAGGTGCAGAGACAAGTATTTGTTGAGTATTATAATCAAGAAATAACAGGCAACCGCCGCCGCCCCTCGGTCGGCGCGTCGGCTACTCGGTCGCGGCGGTGCTGTCGAAGGTTCCGCTGCGCCAGTCATAGGTCCTGTGGCGCGCCCAAGGGCGCTGCAACTGTTCCTGTGCCTGAACCACCCGCATATCCGCCTTATCGGTCGGCCTGGCGCCACCATCGCCGGGGGCGGCGTAAATCTCGACGGCACCCGTCCGCCGCAAGCTTTGCCCGCTCAGAAGCAATGCGCCCGAGCGACAGGCAAAAAAACGCAGCATCACCGGGGTCACGACAATATCGGCCTGGTCGCAGGCGGCACCGACAAGGCGCGCATCCTCCACGGTGACGATGCGCCATCCCTGCCGCGTCGTGGCCGCACACCATTGTTTCGCAACGCAAGCAAATCGCCCTCCTGATGCCTCCGCGACCAATTTCTTGAGGGCGGACCGCGCTTCCCTTGGGTCAAATGGCGGCCTGTGCCTTCGCGTCGCGCCGGTTGCGTCGAGAGCGGCAGCCACTTCGGCCGGCTCGTCGAGGCTCAGATCATCCCGGGTAACGGGTTTTTCGTGCGCCTCCAGCCGCAACGCTCTTTGCCATTGCGAAAACACGAAATCGCCCGGCCGCGCGCGGTTGCTCGCAACGGCCTTGTGATCGATGAGAGCGACGAGGCGCCCATCCTCGGCAACGGCCAGGACCGGGCGGACAGTCTCTCCCGACCAGCCGGCGAAAAGCCCGACGACGATCACGAGGATGCCGGAGAGCGCAAGCCAGGTGCGAAACAGGCAGGCGAGCACGCCACCGGCGGCAATCAGCAGGAAGGCGCCATGCGGCACCCTTCCGGTCGCCACCTCGCCGCCCCATGAAGAAACGAGATCGGCGATGGCGATCATCCATTCCAGCCCCTGTCCCATCACCAGCAACGGATAGTAATCGAGACCGAAGGGCATGAGCAGCATGGCGAGAAGTCCGAACGGCATGACGAGCACGCTGATGACCGGCATGGCAAGGATATTGCCGACCAATCCATAGGCGGCAAGCCGGTGGAAATGACCGGCGGAATAGATCATCGTCGAGAGGCCGCCGATCAGGGAACTCAGGAGCAACCCGCCGAAAAAGCCGCCGACGAGTGTGAGCGACCGGGTCCGCATAGTGATCGGCAGCATGTCGCGGCTTGGCCGATCGCGCCAATGTCCGTAGCCGGCCACCAATGCGAGCGTCGCCGCAAACGACATCTGGAAACCGGGGCCGGTGACGGCCGACGGCGTGACGACGAGGATGACGAGAGCCGACAGGGCGACATTGCGCAGGCTGATCGACGGCCTGTCGAACAACACGGCCACCAGCATGATCGAGATCATGATCCAGGACCGGATCGCCGACACCGCACCGCCCGAGATGAGGATATAGAAGAATACCATGACCAGGGCGCCGACCGCGGCCAGCTTCTTGATGGCGAACCGGTGCGCCAGGCCGGGCACGAGGCTCAGAAGCGTCCGTGCGCCGATGAGGAAGGTGCCGGCGACCAGCACCATGTTGAGACCCGAGATCGCCAGGACATGCGCCAGTCCCGCTTCGCGCAGCGCCTCGACTGTCGGGCGGCTGATGGCGCGCTCCTCGGCGGTGACCAGCGCCGCGGCGATCGCGCCGGCATCGCCACCGATCGTTGCGCGGATGCGCGCGCCGATCGCCTCGCGCCAGCCGGCGATCCGCTCCAGTGCCTTTCCTCGCCATGCCGCCATCGGGCCATGGGCGACGCTATCAGGGCTGGCGACCGACTTTGGCTTCCCATAGAAATAGCCAACAGCGCCGATCCCCTTGAAATAGCTGTCGAAGGCAAAATCGTTGAGGCCGGGAAGTGCTGCGCCGGATGGGGGCGACAGGCGCACCCTGCCCTCGACGCCTCCGCCGATCGCGATCGGTGCTTCGCGGCTGCGCGATAGAAGCGTGACCCGCTCCGGAGGCCGCTTCAGGACCGGATCGGACGTTTCGGCCAGGACGACGGTATAACGCCAATGACCACGATCTGTCGTTTCCCGCGCAACGACCCTGCCCTGAATTCGGGTGGTCACCGGCGAGTCGAGCATCACGGTATCGGCGCGCCGGGTTTCCCAGGCGGCAAGCATCATGCCGGCGACGAACAGAAATGTGAAAATGGCAGCGCTTCGTCTCAATCCCGGCGAATGCCGCAACAGCACCGCCGCCATGCCAAATACGCATATCAGCAGTGCAAGTTCGGAAAAGCCGGGCGTCTGCGGCAGCGAAAACCAGAAAAGCGCACCGGCGCCGAGAAATACCGGCAGAAACAGGAAGCCATGACCAAAAGCCTGTTCCTCATCAACCGCCCTGACGATCACCGTACGCCAGTTTCGAGCGCGAAGGCCGGCGATGATCGAGCGTCCGAGTTGGCCTGAACCTGGGCCGGGAGCTGTGCCGGAGCGGCGTTCGACAGGCATGTTTCGCGCATCGGCACGCTCGGCGGCCCTCTCCGGCCCATCGGGCGTGAGGCCCGGAAATTGCGAGGGCCACGCTGTTTCCTGCTCTCGCCCCTCTCTCATGGACGCCGTTCCACCACCACAATGGGCCAGTGTGCCGAGTGGATCGATAAAATGCAACCGACCAGAAACAGCCTAAAAATTGAGCACGAATTTGAATACACGCCGCGCTGACTGTTTTTTGCCCGGCTGCGGCATTGGCCTTGCGGCCGGAACGTGCGATTATTGCGGCGCCATATGCCTGTTTTTGCGTCGCACAATTTGCCTTTGGTTCAACTTGGCAGTCGGGATCAAATCGGATAGCACATGGTCAACGTTAATAACTGCGGCATAATTGTGTGCCAATTTGCTGCAAACGGAGGATCCCCATGACAGGAAAAAGCGCAGTTGTAACGGTCAATGACAAAACGGTGGAATTGCCGGTACGATCGGGGTCCATTGGTCCGGACGTTGTCGATATCGGCACGCTCTACAAACAGACCGGCCAATTTACGTACGATCCCGGCTTCACCTCGACAGCTTCGTGCGAATCCAAGATCACCTATATCGATGGCGACGAAGGCATTCTGCTGCACCGCGGCTATCCGATCGAACAATTGGCAGAACACGGCGATTTCCTGGAAGTCTGCTACCTGCTGCTCTATGGCGAACTGCCGACAGCGGCACAGAAGAAGGATTTCGATTACCGCGTCACCCACCATACGATGGTGCATGAACAGGTGTCGCGCTTCTTCACCGGCTTCCGCCGCGATGCCCATCCGATGGCCGTCATGTGCGGCTGCGTCGGCGCGCTCTCGGCCTTCTATCACGATTCCACCGACATCACCGATCCGCATCAGCGCATGGTCGCCAGCCTGCGCATGATCGCCAAGATGCCGACGCTTGCGGCCATGGCCTTCAAATACCATATCGGCCAGCCCTTCGTTTACCCGAAGAACGACCTCGACTATGCGTCGAACTTCCTGCGCATGTGCTTTGCCGTTCCTTGCGAGGAATATGTCGTCAATCCGGTGCTGTCGCGCGCCATGGACCGCATCTTCATCCTGCACGCGGATCACGAGCAGAACGCTTCGACATCCACCGTGCGTCTTGCCGGCTCGTCGGGCGCCAATCCCTTTGCCTGCATCGCGGCCGGCATCGCCTGCCTCTGGGGACCGGCCCATGGCGGCGCGAACGAGGCTGCCTTGAACATGCTCGCCGAAATCGGCACGGTCGACCGCATTCCGGAATTTGTCGCGAGAGCCAAGGACAAGAACGATCCGTTCCGCCTGATGGGCTTCGGCCACCGGGTCTACAAGAACTACGATCCGCGCGCCAAGATCATGCAGAAGACCACGCATGAAGTGCTGGCCGAGCTTGGCCACAAGGACGATCCGTTGCTCGAAGTGGCGATGGAGCTGGAACGCATCGCGCTGACGGACAGCTATTTCATCGAGAAGAAGCTCTATCCGAACATCGACTTCTATTCCGGCATCACGCTGAAGGCGCTGGGCTTCCCCACGACCATGTTCACCGTGCTGTTCGCGCTTGCCCGCACCGTCGGCTGGATCGCCCAGTGGAACGAGATGATCGAGGATCCGGAACAGCGCATCGGACGGCCACGTCAGCTCTATATCGGCGAGCCGGAACGCGATTACCTGCCGGTTTCCAAGCGCTGAGCTTGAAGAACGCGCATTGAAAAGGCCCGGTCAGCGATGACCGGGCCTTTTGTCTTGTAGAACCGAAAGGACGATATGGGCGGCGGTCTCGCCGGGAGGATGGTCCGTCTCCATGCGCTGCCAGACCGTTCGGAAGCCGGCCAACATCGCCTCGCGCTCCGGCGTATCCTTACTCAGCCGCTCGACCCAGCGCGCAAGTGCGCCCGGCCGGACCGCCTCGTTCAGATATTCGGGAACGACGGCGTAATCGGCGATCAGATTGGGAATGGCTGCTGTCCATATCTTGATGCGCTTGTGCATCAGGCGGATGATCCAGTCGGCCTTGTAGGTCGATACGACGGGAATGCCCGCGAGCGCCAGTTCGAGGATGACCGTGCCCGACGCAGCGATGGCTGCATCCGCCCGCGCAAAGGCGCGCCACTTGGCCTCAGTCCCTACCGTGATCTCCGGCTTAACGGCCCATGAGGCGGTGATTTGGCGGACCAACTCTTCCTGTCGCGCAACAGTCGGCAGCAGGAACCGCATCTGCGGGTGGCGGCCTTGCAGTTCCTCTGCGGTCTCGCCGAAACTGGGCAACAGGCGGCTGATCTCGCTGGCGCGCGACCCCGGCAGGAGCAGGCATGTCGCCGCGGTGAGATTTGTTCGGGCGGTGCGCTTTTCGACCTGGCGTTGCCGCACGGACAGGACATCGGCGTCGCTTGCCAGCCGATGTCCGACATAGGTGGTGGGCGGTCCGCCGAGCCGCTCCATCACCTCCGGCTCAAAGGGAAGAACAGCAAGCACATGATCGATATAGGGGCGCATCCTGACGGCGCGTTCCGGTTTCCAGGCCCAGACGCTGGGGCAGACGTAGTCGACGATCGGCAGATCCGGCAAGGCCTTGGCGACGATCCGGGCGACACGATGGGTAAAATCCGGACTGTCGATGATGACGAGGATACCGGGGCGCGCTGCAATGATGGCATTGGCCGTCTGGCGGATGCGCAGGATCAGTTTCGGCAACCTCGCCAAAACCTGTGAAATCCCCATGATGGAGAGTTCGGAATAATCAAAGAGCGATGCGAGCCCCTCGGCCTCGAGCGCCTCTCCCCCGACCCCGACCAGCGAAAGATCGCCGCCGGTGAGCGACCGCAATGCCCGGACGAGGTCCGCTCCCAGGAGGTCGCCGGAGACCTCGCCGGCAATAATCCCCAGCTTGACATTGTTCGCCGTCATGTCAGACCTTTCAGGAACTTGCGGTCGATCCCCGTCACGAAGAGACCGGTCCGATTCGCCAGCGAAACGAGGTCCGCCCGCTCCAGCACCAGCGCACGGCCCGCTTCCACGGCAATGCCCGTAAGTCCGGCTGCCTGCGCCCCGGTGATCGTGGAGGCGCCTATCGACGGCAGATCGGCGCGCAATTCCTGTTGCGGCTTGCAGAGCTTGACGAGCACCCCGCCACGGCGGGCGGATATCCGGCCCTCCGCGCGCAGGCCGGCTACGCGCGCAAGCATCGCATCCGTTCCTTCCGGTCCCTCCAGGGCAACGACCCGGCCCCCGACAGCAACGGCGCCCTGCCCGACATCCAGCTTGCCAAGCGCGACCGCAGCAGTTGCCGCGACCTCGATGTTCCTCCAGTCGTCGGCGGCGGGGATTGCCTCGCCAAGCGGGCCGGTTTCCGCCAGAAGCCCCGGAAGAACCTCCTGCACGCCAATGACGCGCGCGCCATTTGCTTCGATCAGGTCAATGGCCATCTTCAGGACCGCATCGTCGCCGCCAGAGATCAACGTCTTCAGGACGCCCGGCACCTTTGCCAGCGTCTTCAGCGTGGGCTTGATGTCGCGCCATTCCGGGCGGCGGCGCACCGCGCCCGACAGCACGACGCGGTCGATCCCCTCGGAACGGAACAAAGCACTGATCGCACGGAAATCGCCGATGCCGAGCGTCTGGTGGTCGAAATCGCTCCAGTCGAGCCCGTTTTCGTTGCTGAGCGCGATGATATAGGGGTTTTCTCCACCTTCCCGGGCTGCTTCCGCGACATGGTGGGGCAGCATGCCGCCGCCGGCGATGATGGCCAGCCTTCCGCTTTTTTCCGGCCGGCTGTCGAGGGACATGACGCTCAGCCTTTTTTACCCCGGCTCGGCGACGACAGGGCGCGATCGCTCTCGGCGGCGATGAAATCGATGATCTCGAGGGCCGGCGCGCAGCCAAGATAATCGCCACGAATGGCGGCGGCATTGACCCGCACCGAGCCCGTTCCTTCGAAAATCTGCTTGTAGGCGCGGCGGACCTCGTGGATCACCGGCTTTTCGATGCCTGCCCTTGCCATGCCGACCACATTGAGGCCGCTCAGAACGCCCGGATTGCCATTCAGCATGCCATAGGGAATGACATCATAGGCAACGGCCGAAAGCCCGCCGATAAAAGCCTGGCGGCCGATCCGGGCAAACTGGTGCACGGCCGAACCGCCGCCGAGAATGGCACGGTCCTCGACCGTCACATGCCCCGCCAGCATTACATTGTTGGACAGGATGATATTGTTGCCGAGACGGCAATCATGCGCGACATGAGCATAGGCGAGGAAGAGATTGTTGTTGCCCACCACCGTCGCGCCGCCGTGCTCGACGGTGCCGGTGTTCATCGTCACGCCTTCGCGGATGGTGCAATTCTCGCCGATCGTGAGCACCGTATCGACGGCGCTGTGATGCACGCTCTGCGAATCTCCGCCGATGACGGCGGAGGGGAAAATCTTCGTGCCCTTGCCGACGGTGGTACGGCCAAGGACCGCCACATGGCTGATCAGCACGACATCATCCGCAAGGTTCACCTTCGGGCCGATATGGCAGAACGGTCCGATAACGACGTTCTCGCCAATCACCGCCCCTTCTTCAATGACGGAAAGCGGGTGAATCTTCGCAGTGGCGGCAATCATGTCAGGCATCTTCCTTGCTGATAATCATCGCGCCGATATCAGCTTCCGCGACGAGTTGCCCGTCAACTTTTGCATCACAGTGAAATTTCCAGATATTGCCGCGCTGCTTCTGCTTGACGACATGATATTCGACCCGGTCGCCGGGGACCACCGGCTTGCGGAAACGCGCATTGTCGATGGTCATGAAATAGACGAGGTTGCTGCCATTGCCGGTCTTGCGGGCGCAGATGGCGCCAGCGGTCTGCGCCATGCCCTCGATCAGGAGAACGCCCGGCATGATCGGCTGTTCAGGAAAATGCCCGGCGAAATGCGGCTCGTTGGCGGTCACGTTCTTGATGCCGATCGCCGAATTGTCGCCGTCGATCTCCACGATCCGATCGACCAGCAGGAACGGATAGCGATGGGGAAGCAGCTTGAGGATTTCCCGGATATCGGCTGTCCCGAGAACGGTGGTTGCTGCTTCACTCATCATTGCCTCCAGACTTTTTCTGCCTATTGTGCGCGCGCGCCGTCATTTCAGCGATATCGCGAAGGAAGTCACGCATGGGACGGGCCGGTATGCCGCCATAGCGCTCGCCTGCCGGAACATCGGCGGCGACGCCGCTCATAGCGGCGATCTGTACCCTGTCGCCGATCCTGATATGGCCGTTGACGGCGGTGGCGCCGCCGATCATGACACCATCGCCAATGACCGTACTGCCGGCGATGCCGACCTGGCTGACGATGCCGCAATGGCGCCCGATGCGCACATTGTGGCCGATCTGGACCTGGTTATCGATCTTGGTGCCTTCGCCGATGACGGTGTCGTCCATCGTGCCGCGATCGATCGTCGTATTGGCGCCGATCTCGACATTGTCCTGGATGATGACGCGGCCGATCTGGACGATCTTGATCATCCCCCCCTTCGGGCCCGGCGCATAGCCAAAGCCATCCTGGCCGATGCGCGCACCCGGGTGGATGATGACATTGTTGCCGATGAGCGAACAAAGGATGCTGGCGCCGGCAGCGATGGTGCAGTCCCGGCCGATGCGCACGCCAGCGCCGATCACAGCGCCCGCACCAATCCGCGTGCCCGAACCGATCTCGGCGCCCGCACCGATCACGGCCATGGGCTCCACCTCGACATCGAGCTCAAGCCGCGCCTGCGGGTCGATCACCGCGGCCGATGAAATGCCGGTCTGCGAGAGATTGCGCGACGGACGCATCGCCTCCTCATGCAGATACATGCCCGCAAGCGCAAACGCCGTGTGCGCGTGCGATGTCAGGAGAACGGGAATATGGGACGGAATAATGGAGGCAAGCGCCTTGTCGCAGAGGATTGCCGTCGCCTGGCAAGTCTCCAGCTCGCTGCGGCTCTTGCGCGACAGCATATAGCAGAGATCGCCCTCACCGGCCCGATAGACCGGAGAGACCGACCGGACGAGCCGGTCGGCCAGATTGTCATCTGCAAGCACCGCGCCGATGCGGGCCGCCAGATCACCGAGGCGGATACCCGCATGCGGTGGGTAGAACCAGTTATGTTCCATAGCCAACTCCAGAACAGTTTTGGCAGGCAGTTCTGGACTGCAGGGATCAGAAGGCCGACGAAATACCGAATTTCAGGTTCTGAACCCGGTCGAAATCTTCCTTGGCGATCGGGAAGGCGTAATCGATCCGCAGCGGACCGAAGGGCGAAGCCCAAAGGAGGCCGAGACCAACCGAGGCACGCAGCGAGCTTCCGGTGCCGCGAACGCCATCAGCCGCCGTGACACTCACCTCGTTGCCGTAAAGCGTTCCCGCATCTGCAAACACCGCTCCACGGAAGCCGGCGTCACGTGCCACGAAGGGCAAGGGGAATGTCGCTTCGGCCGAGGCTGTGAAATAGGTCGTGCCGCCGATCGAGTCGCCGTTTTCTGCGCGTGGACCGATACCGTTGCGCTCGAAACCGCGAATATCGTTGTTGCCCAACTGGAACTGGTCGAAGACTTCCATCTCGCCGCCCGTCTTGAATACATGACCGGCACTACCGCCGATCGAGGCGATGATATCGGCATCGTCGCTGAGCGTATAATACCACTTGGCCTTTGCCGTCAGCTTGTAGAAATCAGACGTTCCGCCGAGACCGGCATATTCCTGCGTCGCCGAGGCCAGGATACCTTCATGCGGCAACTGAGCATCATCGAGCGAATTGTAGGTCAGCGTCTGAGAAATCGACGAACGGGTCCACGGTGAATCGTCGATCACGCGATCGTAGGGGCTCGACAGATCGTCGGTATCACCGTGATAATCCATCTGCGTCAGGTTGTAGCGGAGCGTGGTCGATAGCCGCTCGGTGATCGGCGCGGTGAGACGCAGGCTGAAGCCACGGTCTTCATAGCTGTAATTGTCTTGGTCGAAATCGTTCTCGTTCTGGAAGACATCGAAGCCGGCGGCCAGGCGATATCCCAGGAAATAGGGTTCGGTGAAGGCAACATTATAGGTGCGGCTGTCCTCGCCACGCCCTGCGGCGAGCCGGATATACTGGCCGCGACCAAGGAAATTCTTCTCCTCGATCGAGGCTTCCACCAGGAAGCCGCCGCCACTGCCGGCCGAATAACCCGCACCGATACCGAACGAGCCGGTGGACTGGTCCTGTACGTCGACGACGATCACGACGCGGTCGGACGCACTGCCCGCCTGGGTGGAAATATTGACGGTCGAGAAATAACCCAGAGCCTCGAGGCGGCGCTTGGCCGTCGCGATCATTTCCTGGTTGAAGGCATCGCCTTCGCTCATGTCGAATTCGCGGCGAATGACGTAGTCGCGCGTGCGGGTATTTCCGCGGATTTCGATGCGCTCGATATAGGCACGCTCGCCCTGATCGACGAGATAATCGACGGCGATCGTGCGGTTGCCGAAATCACGGTTGCCGCGCGGCGTCACGCGGGCAAAGGGATAGCCCTGAGCCGCGACACGCTTGGAAATCGCCGAAATGCTTTCCTGGACATCCTTGGCCTTGTAGATCGAGCCTTCGGAGGTCTGCACCAGAGCCTTCAGTTCCTCGGCATCAACACCTTCGACGGTCGATTCGACGCCAACCGGTCCGAAGTCGTAGCGCTCGCCCTCCTCGACGGTGATCGTCACCGTATATTCGTTGGAGGTCTCGTCGAGGATCGCATCGGAGGAGACGACACGGAAATCGGCATAACCGCGATTGTAGTAGAACTGGCGCAGCAGTTCCTCGTCGGCACGCAGCTTGTCTGGATTGTAGACGTCCTTGCGGCTCAGGAACGAGAAGATACCCGATTCCTTGGTGGCGATCACGGACTGGAGCCGGCCGTCGCCATAGGCATTGTTACCCACGAAATTGATCTGGGTGATCTTGGTGCGATCGCCCTCATTGATGACGAAGGCCAGGTTGACACGCCCTTCGGCGATCGGAACCACCTGCGTCGTGACCGTGACATCTTCGCGACCGGCGGCCGAATAGGCGTCCTTGATGGCCTGGATATCGTATTCGACGGTGGCTTCGCTATACGGACCAAGCGAGCGCGTACGCACCACGGACTGCAGCTTGTCGTCCTTGATCTTGCGGTTGCCGTTGAAAACGACCTGATTGATCAGCTGGTTCTCGGCAACGGAGACGACGAGCGTTCCGCCGGACACGCTAATGCTGACATCGGAGAAATAGCCGGTGGAATAGAGGCGCTTTACGGAAGCGTCGATCTCTGCATTGCTGAAGCTCTTGCCGGGAACGATGGTGATGTTGGCGCGGACGGTTTCAGGGCTGACGCGCGTGGCACCACGAACTTCGACACGGCTGATGGTGGCAGCCTCTGCGACAGAGGCACTTGCAAGCGTTACAATGCCGCTCCCCGTTGCAACCATGCTGGCAGACAGCGCAACCGCCGACACCGCGTTCAAAAACTTTGAACCAGCTTTCATAAATCTTACCTTCTTCCCAATGCCCCGCAGCGAACTCGTACCGACTCCGGTCACGGCTGCCGTTTTAACCGCTTTTCACATACAAGCAAGCCAGCACGTTAATTTCTGTTTACTTCAATTGAAACCGTGTCCTAACAGTCACTACGGAATTGCTTTATCGTAAACAATTCCTTTCGATCAACCCTTTGAAATATCAACAGGGAGGATCGCCTCAACTTAGGCAGCGCCCACCGGGGCACACCTGAAACTAGCCCAGGAGCAGACTTATATCGTTCCAGGTGGCAAAGACCATCAGCATCAGGATCATCGCAAAACCGATGCGGAAGGCAATGTCCTGCGTGCCTGGTCCAACCGGTTTTCCGCGGACCGCTTCCACCGCATAAAACATCAGATGGCCACCATCAAGCACAGGAACCGGCATCAGGTTGAGAAGCCCGATGGAAACCGAAAGAACCGCGGCCAGTTGCAGAACGGCGGCAACGCCGATGGTCGCCATCTGGCCGGAGGCCTGAGCGACGCGGATAGGCCCGCCGAGCTGGTCCGCCTTCATTCGGCCTGTGACGAGATTGGCGAGATAATCGAATGTACCGGTGACGATATGCCAGCTCTCGATCGCACCCTGCCCCACCGCCTCCAAAGGACCGAAGGTTTTGACGCGGAAGTTCCCGGACTCCTGGTTGGTCAGGATGCCGATGATGCCGAGTTCCATCTTGTTGCCGAACTGGTCGGTGATCTCGGTGCGCTGGGGCACCATCGTCAGGTCGAGCAATTGTTCGTCGCGCTTGACCTGGATGGTGATCGGCATTTCCGGGCGAACGCTGACATAACGGCGCACATCGTCGAAGGTGGTGACCGCATTGCCGTCGATGGAGACCAGCAGGTCTCCCGGCTTGACGCCGGCGCTGGCGGCCGCGCTATTCTCCTTGACCTCGGACACGACCGGATCGGCCACCGGCTTGCCATAGATCGAAAACAGCACCGCGAAGATCGCGATCGCCAGGAGGAAATTGGCGATCGGGCCGGCAGCCACGGTCGCGGCGCGCTTCCACAATTTGGCGCCAAGGAAAGTCCGGTCGCGCTCGGCCTCCGAATAGCTCGCCAGCCGCTCATAGTCCGGCGTGCTCGCGGCATCTTCGTCGCCAAAGAATTTGACATAGCCGCCGAGCGGGATGGCGCAGATCTTCCAGCGCGTCCCCTGCCTGTCGGTATAGCCGACAAGTTCCGGCCCGAAGCCGACGGCAAAAGTGAGGATGCGGATGCCCGACCAGCGGCCGATCAGGTAGTGGCCCATCTCGTGCACGAAGACGAGCAGGGTAAGCACCAGTAGGAACGGCACGATATAGCCGAGAATCAGTTGAAGCATATCGGCCAGTTGAGCCATGTCGTCCTCGATCGGTATGCCGGGACCTCAAGGCCTCAGCAGGATTGCCCCCATGGGCAGTTCCGGCCCGCCAACGGACAGAACCTGCACCAAGGATATCAGAAGCGCGGCAAAGCAGGCAAAAACAAGTCCGTCAACCCGGTCCATGACGCCGCCATGCCCGGGAATGAGCTTGCTCGAATCCTTCACGCCGAAGCGGCGCTTGATATAGGATTCGAAGAGATCGCCGAGCTGGCTTGCAATGGAAAGCGCAAGCGCAAGCACGGCAATGCGTGCCTCGTCGAGCGAAAAATAGCTGAGATAGACCGCAACGCCGGCAACGACGCCGGAAATGGCGCCGCCGATGGCGCCCGACCAGGTTTTTCCCGGCGAAATGGCCGGCGCCAGTTTCGGCCCGCCGATCGCCCGGCCGGTAAAATAGGCAAGGATATCCGTTGCCCAGACGACGGCGAAGATGAAGATCATCGCTACCAGGCCGATATCGCTGTCGCCGCGGATCGCCGAAAGCGAAATGCCGGTCAGGCCTGCATAGACGATGCCGCCCGGCAGCCACCATGTGCCACCGCGCAGCAAGACCCATATACCCGCCGCGACGGCAAAGCCGGCAAGCGCCAGCAAGGTCATATCAGCGCCATCGAACAGGATCAGCGCGGCGATCACCACTTGCGCAAGCCAGCCGAAGGCATTGCCCTGAAAATCGCGCTCGGCAAGCCGAGTGATGGTCGACCATTCGTGGTAGACAAGCAGGGCAATCGCCACCGAGAGCAACTGGAACAATGTGCCGCCCATCCAGGTGGCGCCGAGCGTGACGGCTGCCAGGACGATTCCGGAGACGATACGGAGTTGCAATTCCTTCTGCATCACGAACCGACCGCCAGTGTCTGCGGCACGAGACCGCCGAAACGACGCTCCCGCCCGGCATAGGTTTTCAGCGCCGTCAGGAAGACGTCGCGGTTGAAATCGGGCCAGAGTTCGGGAACGAACAGCAATTCGGAATAGGCCGCCTGCCAGAGGAGAAAATTCGACAGCCGCTCCTCGCCGCTGGTGCGCAGCACGAGATCGGGATCGGGGATCCCGGCGGTATCGAGCCTGCCGGCGATGCGCTCCGGCGTAATCTGTTCGGCCGAAAGCCGCCCCTGCGCGACGTCGAGCGCCAGCGACTGCATGGCACGGGTCATCTCGTCGCGCGATCCGTAGTTGAAGGCAATGACGAGCGTGATGCCGGTATTGCCGCGCGTCGTGTCCTCGGCCTCGAGGAGCAGAGGCAGGATGTCGCCGCGAAGATTGGCCCTGTCGCCGATCACCCGGATGCGGACGTTCTGGTGGTGAAGGTCGGCGAGATCGCGCCGGATGAAGGCCTTGAGCAGACCCATCAGGTCGGAGACCTCAGCCTCCGGCCGGCGCCAGTTTTCCGAGGAAAAGGCAAAGAGTGTCAGGTAGCGAATCCCCACCTCGCCGGCAGTGCGAACCGCCTCGCGAACGGCCTCGACCCCCTTGCGATGGCCCATCGTGCGCGGAAGTCCGCGCAGATTCGCCCAGCGGCCGTTACCATCCATGATGATGGCCACGTGCGTGGGAACATTTCTAGGCAAGGGATTCGACATCAACGGCCCGACAAACAGAGATTCGCAAGCAGACTAGACCTGCATGATTTCCTTTTCCTTCTCGCCGAGCAAGCGGTCGATGTCGGAAATCATATCGTCGGTGATCTTCTGGACCTTTTCCGACTGGCCACGGCTTACATCCTGGCCGATGTCGCCATCCTTTTCGGCTTTTTTCAGGCTGTCCATGCCGTCGCGACGAACATTGCGCACGGCGATCTTTGCCTTTTCGGCATAGTCATGCGCCACCTTCACCAGAGACCGGCGGCGCTCTTCGTTCAATTCCGGCAGCGGAATGCGCAGGTTCTGACCATCGACGATCGGATTGAGGCCGAGATTGGACTCGCGGATCGCCCGGTCGACCGCATTCACCATCGACTTGTCCCAGATCGACACCCCGAGCATGCGCGCTTCCGGCACGGTGATATTGGCCACCTGGTTCAACGGCACGCGCGAACCATAGGCCTCGACCATCACCGGATCGAGAACATTGGCCGAGGCGCGCCCCGTGCGCAGCGATGCGATATCGCTTTTGAACGCAGTAATCGCGCCGTCCATGCGGCGCTTCAGGTCATTCAGGTCAATACCTTCACTCATGGATCAAACTCCCGTTCTCGCGGCGGCCCTGCGGCCGCCCTGGACTGCTCAATTGTCGGTTACGATCGTCGCCCGGCCACCGCCGGTCAGAATTTCCGCGAAACCGCCCTTCTCGTGGATCGAGAAGACGATAATCGGGATACTGTTTTCGCGTGCCAGCGCCACGGCGGCGACATCCATTACCGCCAGGCCCTGCTTGAGAACCTCGCTGTGGGTCAGCCGGTCGAAACGCACGGCATTCGGATCCTTCTTCGGATCGGCGGTATAGATGCCATCGACTTGCGTTCCCTTGAAGATCGCCTCGGCGCCCATTTCCGCGGCCCGAAGTGCCGCCGCCGAGTCCGTGGTGAAGAACGGATTGCCGGTGCCGCCGGCAAAGATCACCACGCGGCCGAGCGAGAGGTGGTAGAGCGTCGCGCGCTGCGAAAAGCTCTCGCAGATCTCCGGCATGGCGATGGCCGAAAGAACGACCGTATCGACGTCCAGCTTGCGCAGCGAGGTCGCCAGCGCCAACGCGTTGATGATGGTCGCCAGCATGCCCATGTGATCGCCGGTCACCCGGTCGCCCCCCTTGGAGGCCACCGCCACGCCGCGGAAGATGTTACCACCGCCGACGACGACCCCGACCTCCACGCCCATGGCGCGCGCTTCGGCAATGTCGGAAGCAATCCGGTCGGCGACGGCAACGTCGATGCCAAAACCCTGGTTTCCCATGAGAGCTTCGCCGGAGGCCTTCAAAAGCACGCGTTTATAAAGGGGGGTGGCCGGCATCGTCGCTCCTGTCCAAGGGCACCCGGCAGGGTGCGAAAACTATCCGTCACCTCTGCGCGGCCGACATCGTTCCGGTGATCCGGAAAGGAGCCTGCGTCAAATGCGGTGACGATGCCGGATACACGAAGGGCACCGCGTTGTCACGCGATGCCCCATGGTTTTCCAAATCAGGATGAAAAAATCAACCCTTGGCGACAGCGGCCACTTCGGCTGCGAAGTCGCTCTCTTCCTTCTCGACGCCTTCGCCGAGCAGGAGGCGGGCCATGCCGGTCACCTCGATCGGCGCGCCGACGGTCTTTTCAGCTTCCTTGACGGCCGCTTCGACAGTGAGGTCCGGGTTCATCACGAAAGCCTGCGACAGAAGCGCGACTTCCTCGAAGAACTTGCGCATGCGGCCTTCGACCATCTTCTCGATGATGTTGTCCGGCTTGCCGGAGGCGCGGGACTGTTCGATGAAGATGTTGCGTTCGCGCTCGGCGACGGTGGCATCGACTTCGGTCGAACGGATTGCCAGCGGGTTGGTCGCGGCAATGTGCATGGCGACCTGGCGGCCGATGGCGTTCAGGGCTTCCTTGTCGCCGGTCGACTTCAGCGCGACGAGAACGCCGAGCTTGCCGAGGCCGTCGGCAACGGAGTTGTGGATGTAGGTGGCGACCACGCCGTCCTCGACGGAGAGAAGGGCTGCGCGACGAAGCGACATGTTCTCGCCGATGGTGGCGATCGCATCGGTGACCGTGTCGGAGACCGACTTGCCGGTGGCCGGATAGTTAGCTGCGCCGATTGCTTCCACGGTGCCATCGGTATCGACGGCGACGGCAGCGACGCCGCGCACGAGATCCTGGAAGGCGTCGTTGCGGGCGACGAAGTCGGTTTCCGAGTTAAGCTCGATGACGACAGCTTTGGTGCCCTTGGCTGCGATCCCGATCAGACCTTCGGCGGCGGCACGGCCGGACTTCTTGTCGGCCTTGGCAATGCCCTTGGCGCGCAGCCAGTCGATCGCCGCTTCCATGTCGCCATTGGTTTCGCCGAGTGCCTTCTTGCAATCCATCATGCCTGCGCCGGTCTTTTCGCGCAGTTCCTTCACCATTGCTGCAGTAACGCTCATCTTTTTTGCCTCTTCGTTTGTTCGGCTGGTGCGCTGCCAGAAAGCCGGCGCGATACCAGGAGGATGTGGCAGGGCATGACCCCTGAATGTGACGCCGCGATGAAATGTTCCATCCCGGCGATGCGCATCGTAACGACCGCCGCTTGGGGTCGGCCGGATGCAAAAGAACAAGGCCGTTCACATTTTCAGTCGTAAACGGCCTCGTCCTGATTATATCGAGTGGAGCGGCGGGCAGGCCCGCCGTCCGGCCTTATCAGGCTTCGGCAGCGACTTCTTCGAGAGCCGGCTCAAGCGGCAGGTCGGAAGCGGCGCCGAGATCGCGGCCCGACGAGCTCTGCTGACGGGCGATGCCGTCGAGCGCTGCGCGCGAAACCAGGTCGCAATAGAGCGAGATGGCGCGGGACGCATCGTCGTTGCCGGGGATCGGGAAGTCGATCTGGTCCGGATCGCAGTTCGAATCGATGATCGCCACGACCGGGATGCCGAGACGCTTGGCTTCTTCGATCGCAATCGATTCCTTGTTGGTATCGATGATGAACATCAGGTCCGGCACGCCGCCCATGTCACGGATACCGCCAAGAGCGCGGTTGAGCTTTTCGCGTTCGCGCTCGAGGTTCAGGCGTTCCTTCTTGGAATAGCCGGAGCCTTCCGAAGCGAGGATTTCGTCGAGCTTGCGCAGGCGCTGGATCGAGTTCGAAATCGTCTTCCAGTTGGTCATCATGCCGCCGAGCCAGCGGGCATTGACGTAATACTGAGCCGAACGCTTGGCAGCATCGGCGATGATTTCGGACGCCTGGCGCTTGGTGCCGACGAACAGAACGCGGCCGCCCTTGGCAACCGTGTCGCTGACGACCTGAAGGGCGCGCGACAGAAGCGGAACGGTCTGTGCGAGATCGATGATGTGAACGTTGGAACGATCGCCGAAGATATACGGCTTCATTTTCGGGTTCCAGCGATGGGTCTGGTGACCGAAGTGAACACCAGCTTCCAGAAGCTGGCGCATGCTAAAATCAGGCAATGCCATGCCTTTTCTCCTTTTCCGGTTGAACCTCCGCAAGGCAAACAGCACTTTCTTCGAAAGTGCCACCGGGTGGAACTGTCCGGATTTCTCCCGGATGGCCCCAAACCTTACGTGTGGAATGTGCTGCCCATACCCCCTGCCGCCCGATAAATCAAGGGCAGGAAGGCGAAATACCGGGAGGTGGCAGAAAGAGCGTTACTTGCAGTCGCCCTGCTGGAACATTTCGAGGTCGGCCAGCTTGCCGCTCAGGACGAAATCGCCGTAATCCATCGTCAGGTCGCGGGTGATACCGTTTTCATAGAGCTTGAACTCCATGCGGTAGATCGGCACGGCGTCGCCTGTCGCCTCGTCGTTGAAATAGGAGATCGTCACTGGCCAGTAGGGTTTTGCCGCCATGGTGCCGGCCTTGCCGGCATCGGCATCGTCGGCAGCCGGCTTCTGCAACTTGGCGACCAGGGTCGTGGTGATCAGCGTCTTGTCGCCCGAATCGGAGCCGTCGAAGATACGCGATTCGAACAGCCTTTCGCCCTTCTTCGCCCGCTCGATCACTTCGAGCATATGCTCGGTCGGAAACAGGCTCTGGGCGAGATCGATCTGTTTCTTGTCCGGCGAGGTCAGGTCGACGGTGACGCCGGCCTTCGCTTCATGGGCCGAGCCGCGCACTTCCTTGTCCAGCTTCTCGTCGGTGAATGACCGCGTCAGGAAACGGAAATTGCCGGTCTTCAGGTCTTCGTATGTGGTCGTCTGCTGATCGGTCAGCTTGATCTCGTCGCCGGTATCGACCTTGGTGACGAAGCGGAAACTGACGGTATAACCCTCGCAGGCCGAGCCGTTGAATTCATAGACCATGCGCCCGTACATTCCGGAAATTCCCGACCGCTCTGAGGCATCCCTCAATTCGAGGTCGTAGACCGCGCGGTGCGGCACCAGGATGCTGGCCGATGCAGCGGAAACGCCGCCGGCAGGCAGGCTCGAAAAACACAGCCCCGCCAGAATGGCATGGGCAAAGCCTGAACGAAACATCCGTTTCCTCCTGTTGGACTCGCCACCAATGCTATAAGAACACATCCGGCGAAAGCGAGGCATAGATGAGCGCGGAGCGGCATATGACCACTTCATGATTCATGCTTTGCATGCAGCATTTGGTGAGAAAACACAATAATGACCGGAGATATCATGTCCGCAGAGATCGAAGCACGCATCAAGGAAATGGGAATCACCCTGCCGCAGGCAGCCGCTCCCGCAGCCAATTATGTCCCCTTCGTCATCAGCGGGGTGCATCTTTATGTGTCCGGGCAATTGCCGATGGAGAACGGCAAGATCGCCATCACCGGCCATCTCGGCGATGGCGTCGATGTGGCCACGGGCCAGCGCGCCGCGGAACTCTGCGCCATCAACATTCTCGCCCAGGCAAAGGCGGCGCTCGGCGGCGATCTCTCGCGCATCCGCCGCATCGTCAAGCTCAACGGCTTCATCGCCTCGGCGCCGAGCTTCATCGAACAGCATCTCGTCATGAACGGCGCTTCCAACCTGATCGCCAAGGTTCTGGGCGACGCTGGCATCCATGCCCGGGCCGCCGTCGGAATGGCCTCCCTGCCCTTCAATGCCGCCGTCGAAGTCGACGCGGTGATCGAAATCGCATAACGGAATTGATCATGAAAGACCTGTCCTGGCTGACGGCGCAGCCGATCGCCCATCGCGGCTACCATGACGTCAACCGTGGCATCTGGGAAAACACCCTCTCGGCCTTTTCCCGGGCGGTCGAGCACGGTTTCGCCATTGAATGCGACCTGCAATATACCGCCGACAGCGTGCCGGTGGTCTTTCATGATGACGACATGCAGCGGCTCTGCGGCATCAAGGGCGATATCCGCGCCAATACGGCCGGCGAACTCGGCCTTGTCGCCGTCGGCGGCACCGCCGACAAGGTGCCGACGCTCGGCCAGCTTCTCAGGCTGGTCAAGGGCCGCGTGCCGCTGGTCCTGGAATTGAAGGGCCGCAAGGGCGATGACGATGGCTTTGCCGATGCTGTGGTGGAGACGCTGGAAAACTACGATGGCCCCGTTGCCCTGATGAGCTTCGACCACTGGCTCCTCAAGGATTTGAAGGACCTCGACCCGCCCTGCCCGATCGGCCTGACGGCGGAGGGCAACCGGCCCGAGAATTTCGAGGTGCACGAGCAGGCGATGCAGCTTGGCCTCGATTTCATCTCCTATTTCTACGGCCATCTGCCAAATCCGTTCATCGACCGGCAGAGGGCGCTCGGCCGGCCGGTGATCACCTGGACCGTCCGCGACCAGGCCGCGGTCGATCACACGTTCAGCCATGCAGATCAGATGACCTTCGAGGGTTTTGATCCGAAGGAAAGGCTTATCGCTTAGAGAATGACAGGCGAGGTCAAAATCCGTATCGAAACGTCCTTCCGGGATATTTCGAAGGAACACTGGGGCCGCTTGGGCGGGACTGCCAAGGGCCAGCCCGGCGGGCTCTACAATCCCTTCATCTCGCATGCCTATCTGTCCGCGCTGGAGGAGTCCGGTTCGGCAACCGCCGAGACGGGCTGGCTCGGCCAGCATCTCCTGATGGAGGACGGTGACGGCGGTCTTGCCGGCGGGCTTATCTCCTACCTGAAGAACCACAGCCAGGGTGAATATGTCTTCGACCACGGCTGGGCCGACGCGCTCGAGCGGGCCGGTGGGAACTATTACCCGAAACTGCAGTCTTCGGTGCCGTTCACCCCGGCGACCGGGCCAAGATTGCTGAGTGCCATCGGGGCCGATCAAACCATGGTCCGCCATTCGCTCGCCGCCGGTCTCCAGGAACTGGCGCGGCGTCATGGCGTATCATCGGCGCATGTGACCTTCCTGCCGGAAGACGAAATTGCGACCTTCGAACAGGCCGGCTTCCTGCACCGGACCGACCAGCAGTTTCATTTTCTCAACCGCAGCTATGGCTCGCATGACGATTTCCTCGAGACTTTGGCCTCGCGCAAGCGCAAGGCGCTGAAGAAGGAGCGCCGGGCGGCCCTCGAAAACGGCATCACCATAGACTGGCTGACGGGCAAGGACCTGACGGAAGACATCTGGGACCAGTTCTTCGCCTTCTACATGGATACCGGCAGCCGCAAATGGGGCCGGCCCTACCTCACCCGCGCCTTCTATTCGCTGATCGGCGAGCGCATGGCCGACGATATCCTGCTGGTCATGGCCAGGCGAAATGGGCGCTATATCGCCGGCGCGATCAATTTCATCGGTAGCGACGCGCTCTACGGCCGCCACTGGGGCGCGATCGAGGATCACCCCTTCCTGCATTTCGAGGTCTGCTACCATCAGGCCGTGGATTTCGCGATCGCCAAGGGGTTGGACCGCGTGGAAGCCGGCGCCCAGGGCGAACACAAGCTGGCGCGTGGATATCTGCCGGTCACGACACACTCGGCCCATTACATCGCCCATCCCGGCCTGAAACGGGCCGTGGCCGATTATCTCGAGCGTGAGCGGCTGGAAGTTGAGCAGATCGGCGATATTCTCGCCGAGCACAGTCCTTTCCGCAAAGGCGAGCGCCAGGAGAGCGACGAATGAGCCCCAAGAGCTATTTTCCGGAGGACAGAGCGAGATGAACACCGCGATCTATGACAGCAACAATATTTTCGGCAAGATCCTGCGCGGCGAAATTCCCGCCCACAAGGTCCATGAGGACGACGACACGCTCGCCTTCATGGATGTGATGCCGCAGGCGCAAGGCCATGTCCTGGTCATTCCGAAAGCCGCTTCCCGCAATCTTCTCGATGCCGACCCGGCTGTTCTTGGCCACCTGATCGGCGTCGTCCAGAAAATCGCGGTTGCGGCGAAGGCGGCTTTCGAGGCGGATGGGGTGACGGTGATGCAGTTCAACGAAGCGCCCGCCGGCCAGTCGGTGTTCCATCTTCACTTCCATGTTCTCCCCCGGCACGAGGGCATCGCGCTCAAACCCCATTCGGGCAAGATGGAAGACGGTGAAATCCTTGCGGCAAATGCTGAAAAGCTGAGGCGTGCGCTCGCCGGCTGACAGGCTCGTCGATCAGAAACCGAGCGCGTAAAGCCCCGCCGCCAGAACGGCGACCGCCGTCGCGATGCCGATGACGGGTTTCTGGCGGCCGAGAAAGAAGGCCAATC
Organism: Rhizobium sp. Root482; assembly: GCF_001426565.1. Taxonomy (GTDB): domain Bacteria; phylum Pseudomonadota; class Alphaproteobacteria; order Rhizobiales; family Rhizobiaceae; genus Pararhizobium. The sequence continues at coordinate 277,360 of NZ_LMFA01000021.1, forward strand.
CTCCGACGACGACAGCGCCGATGCGCAGCCAGAGCGGCGATTGTTCAAGAACGCCTGTTGGAAAGAGGACCAGCCGCGCGATGACGCCGGCCACCAGCGCCGTCGCCACCGCCCTCACCCAGTTCAATAGCTCGGAGCCTTCCTTCAACCTATTTCCGGCCAATACGCCGAGCCAGCGCCAGAGATCGGTCGCCAGCCATCCGGCAATGACGATGAAGAGATAGGGCCACCAGGCCTCGAACGCGGTCATGCGTGCCGTCCCTTGCGCTGCCGCCAGTTGCGCTCGGCAAGCCAGGCAAGCGTGCCGCCGCCAAGACCGGCCGCCAGTATGTCGAATTCCGGCGCGAACCAGTAGACCACCGGCCCCGTGACGAGGCCGGCGGCCAGCGCGGCATAGACCACCGGATGGCGGGCCGAGTTCCAGATCGAGGTGAGAAAATAAACCGGAGTCAGGAAGAACAGGCAGCCGGCGACAAGCGGCGGAAACTCGGCGACGAAATGGTACATCACGCCCACAAGCACCATATTGGTCGCGACGAGCGTGATGCCGAAGCCTGCAAAAAACGCGATCCGCCGCTCGCGCGGCACCGTCTGCAGCCGGTCCATGGCAAAGACCCAGGCGGTGATCGCCACGAAATGCGAGAGCGCTAGCAGCAGCCAGGTCGGGGTTTTAGCTGTGCGGATTTCCGGCACCAGTGCCGCCACCATCGGCATCAGGCGGATCGACGACAGCGTGACGGCAATGAAGGCGGTTGCCAGGTTGGCATTGCTGACGATGGAACTGACGAGAATGACCTTGGCCGGCAGCGCCCAGACGATGCCAGTCATGAACACGACCTCGGCCACGGGTATTCCGGCCTGGACAGTATAGGCACAGAAGCCGACGAAGGACAGCATCAGGATGGCGGCGGGCAGGCTGAAAATGCCCCTCATGCCGGCCAGGAACCAGGCTCGCGTCGAACCGATCGTCTGGCCGTCGTTCATCACATCATCCGCTGGTTCATGTCACAAAAAAACAGTGCCGGGCCATTCCGCCCGGCACTGCGTATTTCTTTGACAGCGCCTATTTCTTGCGCGGCACCTTGGGAACCGTCCGCCCCTTGCGGGGCTCCGGTGCCGCGGCACCGGCCGGCTCGTCGCTTGCAGCCGATTTGGACGGCTTTTTCGCCTTGGCCTGGCTTTCGCGCTCGGCGCCAACGGTTTCCATCTCTTTCGCCTTGGCCTTGGCCTTCGGCGGCTTCCTCACCGGTGTGACGACCTCCGCCTTCGGCTTGATCGGCACCGTCTCGGCCACATAATCGAGCTGCAGGCCCTTCGCGCCGTCCGGCTTGTCGCCCACCGTCACCTTGACCACGCCGCCCTTCTTCAGCTTGCCGAAGAGGATTTCATCGGCCAGCGGCTTCTTGATGTTCTCCTGGATGACGCGCGCCAGTGGCCGCGCGCCCATCTTTTCGTCATAGCCCTTTTCGGCAAGCCAGGCGATCGCGTCCTGATGCAGGTCGAAGGTGACATTGCGTTCGGCAAGCTGCGTTTCAAGCTGCATGACGAATTTCTGCACGACCTGATGGATGACCGGCGTCGGCAGCGAGCCGAACGGGATCACCGCATCGAGGCGGTTGCGGAATTCCGGCGTGAACAGCCGGTTCAGCGCCTCGATATCCTCGCCTTCGCGCTTGGCCGAGCCGAAGCCTATGGCGGCCTTGGCCATGTCGGAGGCACCGGCATTGGTGGTCATGATCAGAATGACATTGCGGAAATCGACCTTCTTGCCGTTGTGATCGGTCAGCGAGCCGTGATCCATGACCTGCAGCAGGATGTTGAACAGATCGGGATGCGCCTTCTCGATCTCGTCCAGCAACAGCACGGAATGTGGGTGCTGGTCGATCCCATCCGTCAACAGCCCGCCCTGGTCGAAGCCGACATAGCCGGGAGGTGCTCCGAGCAGGCGCGAGACCGTATGGCGCTCCATATATTCCGACATATCGAAGCGCAGGAGTTCCACGCCGAGCGAGGCGGCGAGTTGCTTGGCAACCTCGGTCTTGCCGACGCCGGTCGGGCCGGAGAAGACATAGGAACCGATCGGCTTGTTCGGCTCGCGCAGGCCAGCCCGCGCCAGCTTGATCGCCGAAGCAAGCGCCTCGATCGCCAGATCCTGGCCATAGACGACCGAGCGCAACTCCTTTTCCAGGTTGGCGAGAACGGCCTCGTCGTCCTTGGACACGGTTTTCGGCGGGATGCGGGCCATCGTCGCGATCGTTGCTTCGATTTCCTTCTCGGTGATCAGCTTGCGGCGCTTGTTGGCCGGCAGCAGCATCTGAGCGGCACCGGTCTCGTCGATCACGTCGATCGCCTTGTCAGGCAGCTTGCGGTCATTGATGTAACGTGCCGAAAGCTCGACCGCCGACTTGATGGCGTCGTTCGAGTATTTCAGCTTGTGATAGTCTTCGAAATAGGGCTTCAGCCCCTTCATGATGGCGATGGCATCATTGATCGTCGGCTCGTTGACGTCGATCTTCTGGAAGCGACGGACGAGCGCCCGGTCCTTTTCGAAGAACTGGCGGTATTCCTTGTAGGTGGTCGAGCCGATGCAGCGGATCGCACCGGAAGACAAGGCCGGCTTCAGGAGATTGGACGCGTCCATGGCGCCGCCGGAGGTCGCACCGGCGCCGATCACCGTATGGATCTCGTCGATAAACAGCACGGCGCCCGGATATTCCTCGAGTTCCTTGACGACCTGCTTCAGGCGCTCCTCGAAATCGCCGCGATAGCGGGTGCCGGCCAGCAGCGTGCCCATGTCGAGCGAGAAGATCGTCGCGTCCTGCAGTGCCTCGGGCACCTTCTTCTCGACGATGCGCTTGGCGAGCCCCTCGGCGATCGCCGTCTTGCCGACGCCGGGATCACCCACATAGAGCGGATTGTTCTTAGAGCGGCGGCAAAGAATCTGGATGGTGCGATTGACCTCGGCGTGGCGGCCGATCAGCGGATCGATCTTGCCGACCTTGGCCTTCTCGTTCAGGTTCACGCAATAGGCGGTAAGCGCATCCTGCGGCTTCTTCGGGCTGCTCTCGTCCTGTTCGCGCGAGGCCTTCTGGTCGGAATCCGGCTCGTCGGCGCCACGTGGCGGCCGCGCTTCGGAAACGCCGGGGCGCTTGCCGATGCCGTGCGAAATGAAATTAACCGCATCGTAGCGGGTCATCTCCTGCTCCTGCAGGAAATAGGCGGCATGGCTCTCGCGCTCGGCGAAGATCGCCACAAGCACATTCGCCCCCGTCACCTCTTCGCGGCCGGACGACTGGACATGGATCACCGCGCGCTGGATGACGCGCTGGAAGCCCGCCGTCGGCTTGGAATCCTCGTCATAGCCGGTCACCAGATTGCCGAGTTCGTTGTCGACATAATCCGATACCGTCTTGCGCAGGCTATCGAGATTGACGTTGCAGGCACCCATGACCGCAGCCGCATCGGCATCGTCGATCAACGCCAGCAACAGATGCTCGAGCGTCGCATATTCGTGATGCCGTTCATTGGCCAGCGTCAGAGCCTGGTGCAGTGCCTTTTCAAGGCTCGTCGAAAATGTTGGCACGTCAGTTCCTCATTTCTTTTCCATGACGCATTGCAGCGGATGCTGGTGCTGGCGCGCAAAATCCATCACCTGCGTCACTTTGGTTTCGGCAACTTCGTAGGTGAAAACGCCGCATTCACCCACGCCGTGATTGTGAACGTGCAGCATGATCAAGGTTGCCGCCTCGCGATCCTTCTGGAAAAACCGCTCCAGCACATGGATCACGAATTCCATCGGCGTATAATCGTCATTCAGAAGCAATACGCGGTACAGGCTCGGCTTCTTCGTCTTCGGTTTCGTACGGGTAATGACGGAGGTGCCGCGATTGGCACTGCCCCCATCCCCGTCGCTGTCGTCTTGCATCCGGATCGGCATGGCGATCATTCTACTTCATTCCCTTGTCCAGCCGCAAATCCCCGGAAGATCTCGCGGCCCGTTCGTAACATAATCTAGTGGTTCTTTTTCGGATTTTAAGGCTGTTCGCCGGCACTGCAATCACATTTGCATCATAAGCCGGGGGATTGACAGACTTTCCCGGCCTGTTCGCTCCTCATCCTGCCGGCGCGCAACGAAAAAACCGGCCGCGCAGGGCACGGCCGGTTTTTAAGGAAGGATTCCAGTCGGGGGCCGTTAGGCCGCAACGGCGGCCTTGGCGGATGCCGGCGTCTTCGCAGCCGGCGCTTCATAGGGCTTGTAGCTGTTCTTGGCGAGGTCGGCATACATTTCGCCGATCTTCGTGGCTTCGGCGACATAGCCTTCATAGGCCGACTTGACGAAGCCGGTCTGCAGCTCGACCGCCGCCTCGACGCTCCTGACGCTGCTGATCTTCTCGATATGGGCAACGCTGTCCTCGAAGGACTTCTTCGAATAATCGGCGGCTTCCGTGGCGATCGCCTGGAAAGCAGTCGCCAGCGATGCGTAGCTCTTCAGCATCGTATCCATCGTTTCCTTGCTCTTCCGGTTCGCATCTTCGAAATTGAACATTCGATTGCTCCTTTGTGACAGCGGTAGGATCCATGCTTATGTGCAATGCACAATAAAGTCAATATTAGCGTGCATTGCAATAATCACCGCTGTCGTGACAGGCTGATGAAACGGCGGCCGAAATCCGCGTATTCTCGACCGAGACCAATAAAAAACCCGGCCTTCCAATGAAGCCGGGCTCGGTTTTTCGAACGCGAATGCGCCGTGATCCTAGAGATCGATGTCCAGGATGGCCATCGAGAAACTATAGGACAGTTCGCCGTCTTCCTCGTCGCGGAAAACGACGCCCAGGAACTCGTCGCCCAGATAGACCTCGGCAGATTCATCCTTTTTCGGGCGGGCCTTGATGACCATCGACTGGTTGAAGGTGCGCTTGAAATAGGCTTCGAGCTTTTTGATTTCTTCGGGTTTCAAGTCACTTCTCCATGGCGGTTTTGATTTGCGCCGCTTCTCGCACGGGGCCGCGACAGGTGTAAACCCCTGCCTTCCGACAAAACCCGGTGGATCAGATTTCGAAGGAAACGAGCGTCTGGTCCATCGATCGCGACGGTTCCGAACAGCCGGCTTCGCCGACCACGCGGGCGGGAACCCCGGCGACCGTGGTCTTCGGTGGAACCTCCTTGAGCACCACCGAGCCCGCCGCAATCCGCGAGCAATGGCCGATATGGATGTTACCGAGGATTTTTGCGCCGGCGCCGATCAAGACGCCATTGCCGATCTTCGGATGGCGGTCGCTGCCTTCCTTGCCGGTGCCTCCAAGCGTGACGCCGTGCAGGATGGAGACATTGTCGCCAATCACGGCGGTCTCGCCGACCACCAGCCCGGTGGCATGATCGAGGAATATGCCCTTGCCGATCCGCGCCGCCGGATTGATATCCGTCTGGAAAACCGACGACGAGCGGCTTTGCAGGTAAAGGGCAAAGTCCCGGCGCCCCCGCTCGATCAGCCAGTGCGCCAAGCGGTGCGTCTGGATGGCGTGAAAGCCCTTGAAATAGAGGATCGCTTCGAGGAACCGCGTGCAGGCGGGATCGCGATCGTAGACCGCCTGGATATCGACGCGAAGGATGGCGCCCCATTCCGGCCAGTCGTCGAGCATCTCGGCAAAGGTCTGGCGCAGCAGGTTGGCCTGCAGGTCGGGATGGTCGAGCCGTTCGCAGATCCGGTAGATGACGCTGTCTTCGAGCGAACGCTGGTTGATGATCGTCGAATAGAGAAAGGCCGCGAGCAGAGGATCCGCCTGGGCGGCGGCGCGCGCCTCGTCTCGCAGACTGCCCCAGATCGGATCCATGATCTGCACGGTTTCGATCGGGCGTAAATCAGTCTTTGCGACCATCGCCGCTCTCCTTCGTGGTCCGTCTGGCCATCAGATATAGGCCAATTCGCGCTGGATATAAATGGTTCGCTTGAAATTGCCGTCATGCGGCCGATCTCGGGGACGGAGGGTCAGGCTTGCCCGACCTTTGCCAAAAACTCAAGCGCGGCCTTCTTGAAGACCCGGTCGCCGACCGCAAGCATATGGTCGCGGCCGGGAATATCGAGCGCCGTGGCATGGGGCATGAGGGCCGCCAGCTCCTGCGCCGAGCCGGCAATATCGTCCTTGGTGCCGACAGCGATGAGCGTCGGCACGGCGATCCGGCCGACCTCATCGGCGGAGAGCAGGTCCCTGGACGTCGAAATACAGGCGGCCAGCGCCTTGCGGTCGCTGCGGGTCTGCTCGGCGAAGGCACGGAACATCCGGCCTCTTTCATGGGTGACCATATCGAGCGACGGAGCGGTCAGTGCCTCGGCGATCGGGTCCCAGTCGCCAACCCCCGTCACCATGCCGATGCCCAGGCCGCCGAGGATCAGCGACCGGACGCGCTGCGGATGGCCAAGCGCAAGGAAGGCCGAGACGCGCGCGCCCATGGAATAGCCCATGACGTGGGTGCGCGCGATCCCGAGATGATCAAGCAGGGCCGCCGCATCGCCGGCCATTGCCGGCGGATGGTAGACGGCGGGATCATGCGGCTTGTCACTCGCGCCGTGGCCGCGATTGTCGAGGGCGATCACCCGGTAGCCAGCCTCCCCCAATGTCTTTACCCAGCCAGGGGCAACCCAGTTGACCCTGGCACTGGAAGCAAAGCCGTGAATCAGCAGAATCGGATCGCCGGCGCGATCACCCTCGTCGAAATAGGCGATCGACAGGCCCTCATGGGAAAAGCTCGAAAAAGGCGGCGGGTTCAGATCCATTGGAAGCGTCCTGGTTTTTTCAGGCGAACCTACGACGCCCATCTGCCCGCGAAAACCCCGGTCAGCCAAAAAACCGGCGTCCGCGGCATCTTTGCTGCTACACTTTTGACGGAAAGCTTTCTATGGTGCCGCCGAAATTCGACGATCCTTCCAGACGATGCAATTGGAGCACGACATGGCCGCGCACGGTATTCCCCATTTCCAGAATGACGGCGGCCACGCCGTGATCGAGATCGGCGTGAAGGAATTCATGTGCACCGGCGCCTCCGTACCTTTCGATCATCCGCATATCTATATCGACATGGGCGACGACAACGAAAAGGTCTGCTCCTACTGCTCGACGCTCTACCGGTTCAATGAAAAGCTGCATGCCGACCAGACCTTGCCGGAAGGCTGCACCTTCAACGTCAGGGCGGCCTGACGGCTGGCTCTGCTGACATGACGCAATCGCGGTCCGTCGCCATTGCCGGGGCCGGCATCGCCGGTCTCACCGCCGCCCTGTCCTTCGCCCGCAAGGGTTTTGCCACCGATATTTTCGAGCGGGCGCCGGCCTTGAGCGAGGTGGGTGCCGGATTGCAACTGTCTCCCAATGCGACGCGCATTCTTGACCGGCTCGGGCTGCTTTCGCAGTTGGAGCGGGCGTGGAGCGAGCCGACCAGCATCGATCTCGTCTCCGGCACCTCGCTGCGCGCCCTCGCCTCGGTTCCTTCAGGCCCATTCGCGCGGCACCGCTGGGCGGCACCCTACGGCGTGCTCCATCGGGCGGATCTGCAACGCGTCCTGCTCGATGCCGTGAAGGCCGAACCGCTGTGCCGGCTGCACCTCGGCGCGCCGATCGAGACATCCGGCGACCTTCCTTCTGCGGACAGGCCGCGGCTGACGATCGGCGCCGATGGCGTCTGGTCGGCCATGAGAAACCGCGTACAAGGATCTGGAAATGCGCGGTTTTCCGGAAACATCGCCTGGCGGCTGACGCTGCGGGAAGCCGACGCGCCGACGATTTTCGACGTATCGAAGGTAACCGCCTATCTCGGCCCCGGCTGTCATCTCGTGGTCTATCCCTTGCGGAAATCCGGCCGGTTCAACCTGGTCGCCATTACTGCGGGACACGATACTGCCGAACCGGCCGATACGTCGCTTGCGGATGTCCGCGCAAAACTGCTTGCCGCTTTTGAAGGCTGGCATCCGCGCCTCCTCGACTGCCTCAAGGGAGCGGTCGAGCCGACGATCTGGCCGCTCAATGAAGTCAGCGACGGTGCCTGGCACCAGGGCGAAAGCATCGTCCTGATCGGCGACGCGGCCCATGCGATGATGCCGTTTGCGGCCCAGGGCGCCGCCATGGCGATCGAGGACGGGTTCGAACTTGCCGCCTTCGTTGCCGACGGCCAGCCGCTTGCCGCCTTCGCGGCCCACCGCAAACGCCGAATCGCGAGAGTACGGGCACGCGGCGATTTCAACCGATTTGCCTATCACGCTCGTGGCCCCATCCGGCTTGGCCGCGATCTCGTCCTGTCGATGCGGCGGCCGGAAAGCCTGGCCGCCGATTTCGACTGGCTCTACGGCTATCAGCCGCGCGACTGACCTCAGACGGCTGCCGCCGCCGCAAGGCCGGCCTCGATATCCCGGCGAATGTCCGCCACATCCTCGAGGCCGATCTGAAGGCGAATGACCGGGCCCTCGGTCGGCGCCTTGCAGATCCTGCGATCCGACAGGCCGACGTGCACGGCAAGGCTCTCATAGCCGCCCCAGGAATAACCGAGCCCGAACAGGGACAGGGCATCGAGGAAGGCATGCGCCTTCGGCTTGAAGCGGTCGGGGCTTTCGGCTTTCAGGACAATCGAGAATATGCCGCTTGATCCGGTGAAATCGCGCTTCCAGAGAGCGTGTCCCGGAAAACTCGGCAAGGCAGGATGCAGAACCCGGGCCACATCCTCCCGCTGCTCCAGCCATCTCGCGATGGTCAAGGTGCTTTCCTGATGCCGGTCGAGGCGAACGCCCATGGTTCGCAGTCCGCGCAGGATCTGGTAGCTGTCATCAGGCGAACCGCAGACGCCGAGCGTGATATTGGTTTCCTGCAACTGCTCCCAATGGGCAGCGTTGGCCGAAACGGTGCCCATGAGGATATCGGAATGACCGGAAGGATATTTCGTCGCCGCATGGATGGAAATATCGACGCCATGATCAAGCGGCTTGAAATAGAGCGGCGTCGCCCAGGTATTGTCCATGGTCACCACGCATCCGTGACGATGGGCCACGGCGGAAATCGCCGAAATATCCTGCATCTCGAATGTATTGGATCCGGGCGCCTCGGTATGGACGAGCCGGGTGTTCGGCTTGATCAGGCTTTCGATGCCGGCGCCGATCATCGGATCGTAGTAATCGACGCTCACACCCAGCCGCTTCAGCATCGTGTCGCAGAAATGCCGCGTGGGAAAATAGACCGAATCGACGATTAGCGCGTGATCCCCGGCAGACAGGAAGCCGAGAAAGGGCACGGTGACGGCAGCAAGCCCCGAGGGCACGAGAATGGTGCCGGCCGAGCCCTCCAGCGCGTTGATTGCTTCGCACAACGCATCGGTGGTCGGCGTGCCGCGCGTGCCATAGGTGTATTTCTGCTCCCGGGTCTCCATGGTCTTTGCGTTTGGAAACAGCACCGTGGAGGCATGTACGACGGGCGGATTCACGAATCCGTAATAGTCCGAAGGCGTGTGGCCGATATGGCTCAAACGCGTGTTCATGCCCGCCTTCGCGAGGAAATTCAGTTTATCATTCATGGGAAAATCCGTCCGGGAAACATCACCAGGCTGTTGTCGGCCGACGATCGGAAACCGTCAAGAGGGTTGTTTCCAAGCGGGCGCAAAACATAAAAGATCGCGTTTGGCGTCTTTTTGATCAGAAAACCACGCATGACGGCGAAAAAACGAGCAAAAAATGGCCGCCATCGATGAATTATGTCGTCCAATCCACAAAATCGGCGCAACGTCTTGACCCTGCGCTGTTTTGGGCATGAGATAGACGGCACTCGCGCCAGGAGGGTGGCGGGGGCCGCGCCTGGCGCCCTGATCGGGCGGCATGTTCGGGACGAGAACAAAGATAACAGAAAAAGGTTCTAAAAATGGCAAAAACGATTCTGACAGCGCTGATCGGCGCTGCCGTCATGGGGATTGGCGCACAGGCAGCATCCGCGGCTACGCTCGACGATGTCAAGGCAAAGGGCTTCCTGCAGTGCGGAGTCAATACAGGCCTGACCGGCTTTGCTGCGCCCGATGCTTCGGGCAACTGGAGCGGTTTCGACGTTGACTACTGCAAGGCCATTGCCGCAGCGATCTTCGGCGACGCGACCAAGGTGAAATATACGCCGACCTCTGCCAAGGACCGTTTTCCGGCGCTGCAGTCGGGCGAAGTGGACGTGCTCGCACGTAACACGACCTGGACCATCAACCGCGACACGGCACTCGGCTTCAATTTCCGCCCCGTCAATTATTACGACGGCCAGGGCTTCATGGTCCGCAAGAGCCTGAACGTGAAATCCGCACTCGAACTGTCCGGCGCCGCCGTTTGCGTCCAGACCGGCACGACGACGGAACTGAACCTGGCCGACTATTTCAAGGCCAACAATCTTCAGTACAATCCGGTCGTCTTTGAAAAGCTCGAAGAGGTTAACGCCGCCTATGACGCCGGCCGTTGCGACGTCTACACGACCGACCAGTCCGGCCTCTATTCGCTGCGCCTGACGCTGGCCGCACCGGACGATCACATGATCCTGCCGGAAATCATTTCCAAGGAGCCGCTTGGACCGGCCGTCCGCCAGGGCGACGACCAGTGGTTCGACATTGTCAGCTGGGTCCACTATGCGCTGGTCGGTGCTGAAGATTTCGGCATCACGACGGCCAATGTGGAAGAAATGAAGAAGTCCGCCAACCCGGACATCCAGCGCTTCCTCGGCGTCGAGGCCGATACCAAGATTGGCACCGATCTCGGCCTGGACAATGACTGGGCCGTCAAGGTCATCAAGGCCGTCGGCAATTACGGCGAAATCTTCGACCGCAATATCGGCGCCAGCAGCCCGCTGAAGATCGAACGCGGCCTCAATGCGCTGTGGAGCAAGGGCGGCATTCAGTACGCTCCTCCGGTCCGCTAAGACCGCTTGACGACGGAGAAAGCGGCTTTGGCCGCTTTCTCCTTACAAAAATAAGTATCGCTCGAAACAGGGCGAACAGGGGAATAAGAGGCTCTGAATGACAGTTGACGCCACCATTGCGCGCGGCAAGGACAAGCCGTCAGGCTCAATTTTAAACGACCCGAAAGTCCGCGGCATCATCTACCAGGCGATCACGCTGATCCTGCTCGCGGCCTTCGTATACTGGGTCGCTTCGAACACCGTCGAAAATCTCAGGCGCGCCAATATCGCCTCGGGCTATGATTTCCTGAACGGACGCGCCGGCTTCGATGTCGGCCAGTCGCTGATCGCCTTCACGAGCGATTCCACCTATGGGCGGGCGCTTTTCGTCGGCTTCTTCAATACGATTCTGGTCGCCGTCACCGGCATCATCACCGCGACGATCATCGGCTTCCTGGTCGGCATCGGCCGACTGTCGAAAAACTGGTTGATTGCCAAGCTATCGCTTGTCTATGTCGAGGTGTTTCGCAATATCCCGCCGTTGCTCGTGATCTTCTTCTGGTATTCCGGCGTTCTCGCCGTCCTGCCGCATCCGCGCGATTCGCTGCATCTGCCGATGGATATCTATGTGAACAATCGCGGATTGGCGTTTCCCAGTCCCGTCTTCAACGCCAATTCGCAGTACACGCTCTACGCATTGATCGTCGCGGTGATCGCCAGCATCGCGATCGCGCAGTTTGCCCGCAAACGGCAGATGGAAACCGGACAGCGGTTCCCGCTTCTCTGGACCGTGCTTGGCCTGCTCATCGGCCTGCCGCTCCTCACCTTCTTCGTTACCGGCATGCCGATCTCCTTCGACATCCCGGTCGCCGGAAAATTCAACCTGACCGGCGGCATGGTCGTTGGCCCGGAATTCCTGTCGCTTTATCTGGCGCTGTCCTTCTACACCGCCGCCTTCATTGCAGAGATCGTGCGCGCCGGCATCCGCGGCGTAAGCCACGGCCAGTCGGAGGCCGCCCATGCCCTGGGCGTCCGCCCTGGCTTGACAACGCGCCTCGTGGTCGTGCCGCAGGCGCTGCGCATCATCATTCCGCCGCTGACCAGCCAGTATCTCAACCTCACGAAGAACTCGTCACTGGCCATCGCGATCGGCTATGCCGACCTCGTCGCGGTCGGCGGAACCATTCTCAACCAGACCGGCCAGGCGGTTGAAATCGTCAGCATCTGGATCGTCGTCTATCTGACGCTCAGCCTGACGACCTCGCTGCTCATGAACTGGTTCAACGCCAAGATGGCACTGGTGGAGAGATAAGCCATGAGCACATATCCAACCCAATTCGTTCGCAGCAGCATGCTGGAGCCGTCCACTCCCCCGACACTTGAAAAAGGCTATATTGCCTGGGCCCGCAAAAACCTGTTCGCCACACCGTCGGACGCCGTTTTGACAATCCTGGCGCTGCTGCTGCTTGCCTGGTTCCTACCGCCGGTCATCAACTGGCTGTTCATTAACGCATCCTGGACGGGGGGCGGCCGCGGCGTTTGCGCAACGGTCGCACAGGGCGGTTCACAGCCGGAAAACTGGACCGGCGCATGCTGGGCCTTTGTCGGCGCCAAGTTCGACCAGTTCCTCTTCGGCCGGTATCCGGTGGAGGAACGCTGGCGCCCGGCGCTCGTGGGCATTCTGTTCGTCGCCCTGCTCGTTCCGATGCTCATCCCGAAAATTCCCTACAAGGGATGGAATGCCATCCTCCTGTTCGGCGTCCTGCCGATCGTGGCCTTCTTCCTGCTCATCGGCGGCATGTTCCTCGGCCTGGAATATGTGGAGACCCCGCTCTGGGGCGGCCTGATGGTGACGCTCATTCTGTCCTTTGTCGGGATCGCGGTGTCGCTGCCGCTCGGTATCGCGCTGGCGCTCGGGCGACGATCGACCATGCCGGTGATCCGGCTGTTCTGCACGATCTTCATCGAGATCGTCCGCGGCATTCCGCTGATTACCGTGCTGTTCATGGCCAGCGTCATGCTTCCCTTGTTCCTGCCGCAAGGCATGACGGTCGACAAATTCCTTCGGGCGCTGATCGGCGTGTCGATGTTTGCCTCGGCCTATATGGCTGAAGTTATCCGGGGCGGATTGCAGGCCATCCCCAAAGGCCAGGCGGAAGGTGCCGATTCGCTGGGCCTGAGCTATTGGCAGAAGATGCGGCTGATCATCCTGCCGCAGGCTCTGAAACTGGTCATCCCGGGCATCGTCAACACCTTTATCGGCCTGTTCAAGGATACGTCGCTGGTTTCCATCATCGGCATGTTCGACCTGCTCGGCATCGTTCGCCAGAACTTTTCCGACGCCAATTGGGCCTCCCCGGTGACGCCGCTGTCGGGTCTGGTCTTTGCCGGTTTCACTTTCTGGCTTTTCTGCTTCGGCATGTCGCGCTATTCAGGGTTCATGGAACGAAAGCTCGACAAGGGCCACAAACGATAAAATATAAGGGGAAAACTCATGGCAAACGAAGCCACGCCGCTAAAAGTCGAAGTGTCGTCCACCGACGTCGCCGTTGAAATCGTCAACATGAACAAGTGGTACGGAGACTTCCATGTTCTGCGCGATATCAATCTCAAGGTCATGCGCGGTGAGCGGATCGTCGTCGCCGGCCCTTCCGGCTCCGGAAAATCGACCATGATCCGATGCATCAACCGTCTGGAAGAACACCAGAAAGGCAAGATCCTCGTCGATGGCATCGAGCTTACCAACGACCTGAAGAAGATCGACGAAGTGCGCCGCGAAGTTGGAATGGTGTTCCAGCACTTCAACCTCTTCCCGCATCTGACGATCCTGGAAAACTGCACGCTGGCGCCGATCTGGGTGCGCAAGATGCCGAAGAAGCAGGCCGACGAAGTCGCCATGCACTTCCTCACGCGGGTAAAAATCCCCGAACAGGCCCATAAATATCCGGGCCAGCTTTCCGGCGGCCAGCAGCAGCGCGTGGCGATCGCCCGCTCGCTCTGCATGAATCCGCGCGTCATGCTGTTCGACGAGCCGACATCGGCGCTCGACCCGGAAATGATCAAGGAAGTGCTCGACACCATGGTCGGTCTTGCCGAAGAAGGCATGACGATGGTGTGCGTCACCCATGAAATGGGCTTTGCCCGCCAGGTGGCGAACCGCGTCATCTTCATGGACCAGGGCCAGATCGTCGAGCAGAACGAGCCGGCCGCCTTCTTCGACAATCCGCAGCACGAGCGCACCAAGCTGTTCCTCAGCCAGATCCTGCACTAGGCGCTGTCGCCATGATCAAAGGACAGGCCCACCATATTCGTGGTGGGCCTGTTTCATTTCGACTTGATTATTTCGGCAAAGAGTTTTCGCTACCGGTCATACAGACTGCGGCGAAGGCGCATTGGCGCTCAGCGCAGGGTTCCGCCGTCGATCACCGCGCGTGCCTTCCTCGCCAGCGGATGGTCCGGATGGCGACGGATGAAGCGTTCATAAGCCTCGCGCGTGCCTTTCTTTACGACGCCGTCATATTCGGACTGCACGGCCGCTTCGACATCCGGCCCCGGCGCCATGATGCCGCCGGTTCCTTCCGGTGCCTGCGTTGCGGAAGCAGGGCCACTTATCACACCTGAAAAAGCGGCCGCCAGAAACACGAAAAATGACCAGGGCCTGCGAATATCGATCTGCATGTCACCATCTTTTCAGCTTCGGGAAACTTTGTCATATTAGACTATCTTGAGATAGTATTCTGCTTATAGAAACAATTGCGCATTCTAAAAATTCGATGTCGCGATGGAACCGACCGCGCGCATTGCCTTCCCCTAACAAGAGAAAAATCGATGACCGGCATCAACAAGACGTCCAAAACCATTTTCGATACAACCAACCCGCTGATCGACGGCGTTATCTCCGGCTATGCTTGGAACGGCACCAGCATCACCTATGCTTTTCCCACCCTCACCAGCAGCTATACCTACACTACCGAGACGAGCAATAATTTCGCCGCCATTTCGACGGCGCAAAAGAATGCGGCGCTGTTTGCCATGGAGCAATCCTTCGGAACCGCCGCCAATGACGGCTTTTCCGTCGAAGGCTTCACGAAAATATCTTTCTCGCTTGGGAGCACGACCACCGCAAATCTCCGCTTTGCCCAATCGGATGCGGCAACGCCGACGGCCTACGCCTATTATCCGGGCTCCTTCGATGCAGCAGGCGACATCTGGTTCAGTACCCAATATGCCGGTACCGTAAACGATTACCGCACACCGGTCGCCGGCAATTATGCCTGGCATACGCTCATCCACGAACTGGGCCATGCGCTTGGCCTGAAGCACGGGCATCAAACGGATACATTCGGTGCAATTCCGGCCAAATACAATTCCGTAGAATATACGGTGATGACCTATCACAGCTTTGTAGGTGATGACGGAAGCGGCTACAAATATGAGCAATTCGGCGCGCCGCAAAGCTTCATGATGGCCGATATCGCCGCCCTTCAGCATATGTACGGCGCCGATTACACGACCAATAGCGGCAATACGGTCTATAAGTGGACGCCGACCAGCGGCAATACCGTGGTAGACGGCGATATCGCGATCGCAGCCGGCGCCAACCGGATTTTTGCGACCATCTGGGACGGGGGCGGCGTCGATACATTCGACTTGAGGGCCTATGCCACGGCCATTACCATCGACCTCCGCCCCGGTCGCTATTCGACGTTCAGCGATGACCAGCTCGCCTATCTGGGCGGGGGCGGCAACGATGGTTATGCGCGCGGCAATATCTTCAACGCGCTCCTCTACCAGGGCAATACGCAATCGCTGATCGAAAATGTCCGCGGCGGATCCGCCAGCGACAAGATCACCGGCAACGAGGTTTCCAATTCGCTTTATGGCTATAACGGCAATGACCGACTGTATGGGCTCGAAGGCGATGACTATCTCCTTGGCGGGGAAGGAAACGACATGGTAAGCGGCAATGTCGGCAAAGACCGGGTCTATGGCGGCTTAGGCGCGGATGATCTCTATGGAGGAGCGGATGCCGATAATTTCATCTTCTCCAAAATAGGAGACTCGACGGCCTCCTCTACCGGTCGAGACACCATCTTTGATTTTTCCGGAACGGCGGGCGACCGGATCGATCTTTCCCGTATCGATGCCAGCACGAAGACCGCAGGCAACCAGGCGTTCAGCTTCATCGGCACCGGCGTCTTTACCGGAACGGCCGGCGAGTTGCGCTATGTGAAGGCGGCATCCGACACCTATGTCTATGGCGATGTCAATGGCGACAAGAAGATAGACATCGCGATCCATCTCGACGATGCGATGACGCTATCGAAGGGCTATTTCATTCTTTAGTTCGCATGCCGAGACGAAGGGCCGAATCGTCACGATCCGGCCCTTTTCATATCGAGCGACGAAAAGAGCGGCCATTGAGCCGCCCTTTCAGCACGAAGTTCCTGAAATTTTCAGCCGACGAAGGCCCGCTCGATGACGAATTCGCCGGGCTTGCTGTTGGCGCCTTCCGTCAGGCCCGCGGCCTCCAGAATGTCCTTGGTTTCCTTCAGCATCTCCGTCGAGCCGCAAATCATGCCGCGATCGACGGCCGAATCGAAGGCCGGCAGGCCGAGGTCGGAGAAGAATTTTCCGCCGCGCAAGAGGTTGGTAATGCGACCTTTGAGGGGATAATCCTCGCGCGTCACCGTCGCATAGTGGCGCAGCTTGTCACCGACCAATTCGGCCAGGAATTCATGGCTACGGATGCCCTCAATCAGGTCGAAACCGTATTTCAGTTCGGCGACGTCGCGGGTCGTATGCGTGAGGATCACTTCGTCAAATTTCTCGTAGGTTTCCGGATCGCGGATCAGGCTGGCAAAGGGCGCGATTCCGGTTCCGGTCGAAAACATGTAGAGGCGCTTGCCGGGCGTGAGCGCGTCGAGCACCAGCGTGCCGGTCGGCTTCTTGCGCATCAGCACCTGGTCGCCGGGCTTGATGTTCTGCAGATGCGAGGTCAGCGGACCATCCGGCACCTTGATCGAGAAGAACTCCAGTTCCTCGTCCCAGGCGGGACTGGCAATCGAATAGGCGCGGTAGACCGGCTTGCCATCGACCATCAGCCCGATCATCGCGAATTCGCCCGAGCGGAACCGAAACTCGGGCGGGCGGGTCATGCGGAAGCTGAACAGCCGATCGGTATAATGGGTGACGCCGGTCACCGTTTCGGCGAACACGCCGGCAGGCACGGAAGGAGCAAATTCTTCGATCTTGGCAGGAGCATTCATTTCGGCGTCAGGTCCTGTAATGATGACAATGGCTTTCAAGTATCAGCGGATATTCCAAAAGGCGCGGCTTTGGAAGCAATTCCGTTCCAAACAGCGCGCCTTTAACGTTCCTTAGCGCGATTCAGACTGTCGCGCCCTCAGGAAACCCGCCGCCAACTATAGGATTTCGCGTCCGCCGAAGGTCTTGCCGTCGGCTGATAGTGCCGGTCGATGCCCGGCAGGCGCATCTCCGCCAGTCTCTTCAAGGCGGTTTCATTGCTTACCGCAAAACTGTCGATCCCGCAACGCAGCATCAACGGCACCTGGTCTATCAGCACGTCGCCGACGGCGCGGAGTTCCGCCGTATAACCAAGACGGGTGCGCAACAGCGAGGCATGACTGAAGGCGCGGCCGTCGTTGAAGGCGGGGAAGACCAGAGCGACCAGAGAAATCTGCTCCAGGAAGGGTTTCAATCGGCCGACATCTTCGTCCGGCCTGACCAGGACACCAAGTCCCGCCTGCCCCGATGAGGCTCTTTCGATAAACTCCTCGAGGCCGTAAACGGCTCTCTCGTTCGAGCCGGCCCTAGTCTCCTCGGTCTCGACGACCCATGGGTCGTCGCTCACGAAGCCGGTTTCTTTCCAGATTTCAGGCATGTTTTTATCCTTGCGCGCGCTTCTTCAGAGGCTTCGTTCTTCCAAGGCCTCAGGCGGCTTCCTGAGCACTGTTGCCATAGAGCGCATCCTTGAAAGGCTGCGGGCCCACCCGCCGATAGGCATCGAGGAAGATTTCGGAGGAATCCCGGCGAAGACCCAGATAGGTGTTGACGATCGTCTCCACCGCATCCGTTACCTTTTCGGGCTCGAAACCGCGACCGATGATTTCGCCGATCGAAGTGTTTTCGTCGCCGGAGCCGCCAAGCGTGATCTGGTAGAGTTCGGCACCCTTCTTCTCGACGCCCAGAAGGCCGATATGACCGACATGGTGATGCCCACAGGCATTGATGCAGCCGGAAATCTTGATCTTCAACTCGCCGATTTCGGCCTGCCGTTCCGCCGCACCGAAGCGCGTGGAGATTTCCTGCGCCAGCGGGATGGAGCGCGCATTGGCAAGCGCGCAATAATCCAGCCCCGGGCAGGCGATGATATCGGTAATCAGGCCGGCATTGGCGGTCGCAAGACCCACCGACACCAATCCGCGATAGAGAGGTTCGAGATCGGCAAGCGCCACATGCGGCAGGATGATGTTCTGCTCGTGGCTGATGCGGATTTCGTCGAAGGCATAGTCCTGCGCAAGGTCGGCCACAGCATCCATCTGCACGTCGCTGGCATCGCCCGGAATGCCGCCGATGGGTTTTAGCGAAACCGTGACCATGCCGTAGTCTGGATTCTTGTGCGGCTGCACGTTCTGATGCACCCAACGGGCAAAATCAGGATCAGCCTTTTTCCAGCCGGCCAGATTGGCCCAACCTTCCGGCCGCTCGGCAAGCACCGGCGGGGCGAAATAGGTGGAGATGGCGGCGATATCGGCTTCCGGCAGCTTCAGCTCGGTGTTCCGGATCGACAAGAATTCCTGCTCTACCTGGCTCGTCAGCTTCTCGGCGCCCGTTTCGTGAACGAGGATCTTGATGCGCGCCTTGAACTTGTTGTCGCGCCGGCCATGCAGATTGTAGACCCTGACGATCGCCGTCGTGTAGGACAGGAGGTCCTCCTGCGGCAGAAAATCGCGAATCTTCTTGGCGATCATCGGCGTACGGCCCTGCCCGCCGCCGACATAGACGGCAAAGCCGAGTTCACCAGCTGCGTTCTTTTTCAGGTGCAGGCCGATATCATGAACCTGGATCGCCGCGCGATCACGCTCGGCGCCGGTGACGGCGATCTTGAACTTGCGCGGCAGGAACGAAAACTCCGGATGCACCGACGACCATTGGCGCAGGATTTCCGCATAGGGACGCGGATCGGCCACTTCATCGGCGGCGGCGCCGGCAAAATGATCGGCCGTGACATTGCGGATGCAGTTGCCGGAGGTCTGGATCGAGTGCATCTCCACCGATGCCAGATCGGTGAGGATATCCGGCGTCTCCGACAGCTTCGGCCAATTGTACTGGATGTTCTGGCGGGTGGTGAAATGCCCGTAGCCGCGGTCGTATTTGCGGGCGACATGGGCGAGCATGCGCATTTGTCGGCTATTCAGCGTGCCGTAGGGAATGGCGACGCGCAGCATATAGGCGTGGAGCTGCAGGTAGACGCCGTTCATCAGCCGCAGCGGCTTGAACGCGTCCTCGGCAAGCTCGCCGGCGAGACGGCGGCTCACCTGGTCGCGAAACTGCGCGACACGGCCGGAGACGAAGGCATGATCGAATTCATCGTAACGGTACATGGGTATTCTTTCCTCAGGCCGCCCGCAGCGGGCCGGTCAGGCCCTCGTAACCGGGCGCATAATCGATCGTCGGGCCTTTGGCACGGATGCGCTCGCGCAGCCGCAAAGGGTGCAGCACGCCGTCGATCTCTTCTATGTCGATGACATTGACGTCCACGACCTTGTTGTCCCGAAACGCAGCCGTGCCGGCGGTCTCTAGCGCTGCGACGGCTTCGGCATGGCGGGCAACAAAGGCGTCCTGCAGCGATTCCACCCAATTGCCCACCGCGTCGAGCCAGACGGAAACGCCATCGGAAAGGCGGTTTGCGGTCAGTACCTTGTCAGCCATGTTAGTTTCTCACCTCGTCTGTCTGTTTCTGTGCCGGCTCGGCCAGGGCGGCGCCAAGCGCCCTGCCCCGGACGAGCGGCTGCGAGCGGGTAAAATTGGCGCCGGCGACGGCATCGCCGATGATGACCATGACCGGCCCGTCCAACTCGTCGCGATATTGGAGATCCGGCAGGTCCTTGAGCGTGCCGTGGAAAAGCCGGCGCTCGGGACGGCTGGCATTTTCCACCACGGCAACAGTGGTTTCAGGCGCAAGTCCCGCCTGCATCAACCGGTCGGCGACCGAGGCGGCAACGGTCCGGCCCATATAGACTGCGATCGTCGCACCGGAAATCGCCAGCCTTGCCCAGTCGGGCAGGACATCGCCGGTCAGGTCATGACCGGTGGTGAAGACCAGCGACGAGGCGACGCCGCGAAGCGTAAGCGGAAGCTCGAAATCGGCGGCGGCGGCGAAAGCCGAGGTAATGCCCGGCACGATCTCGCAGGTAATGCCTGCTTCACGTAGCGCGGCCAGTTCCTCGCCGGCACGGCCATAGACCAGCGGATCGCCGGATTTCAGCCGCACGACGCGCTTGCCGGCACCGGCAAGCCGCACCAGCAATGCGTTGATCTCGTCCTGCGATTTCGAATGGCAGCCCTTGCGCTTGCCGACGGAGAGCCTTTCGGCATCGCGGCGACCCATATCGACAATGGCCTGCGGCACCAGCGCATCATAGACGATGACATCGGCCTCCATCATCACCCGCTGAGCCCGCAGGGTCAGAAGGTCCTCGGCTCCGGGCCCTGCACCAACCAGCCAGACATGGCCGGGCACCTGACCAGCCGATTGCAGCAGGCGGGAAGCCTCGCGGCGGGCTGAAGCCATGTCGCCAAGCGAGACCTGGTCGGCGACAGCACCGGAAAAGAACCGCCGCCAGAAAACCCGGCGCGCGACGCCACGCGGCAGGACCCGGTCGGCGACATCGCGATAGGCCTGCGCCAGGGATGCGAGGGCACCGAGGGAGGGCGACAGAAGCTGGTCGATCTGAGCACGGATCATCTGCGCAAGCACCGGGCCGGCGCCTTCCGTGCCGATGGCGACGGCGACCGGCGCGCGATTGACCAACGCCGGCGTCAGGAAATCGCAGAATTCCGGCTGATCGACGGCATTGGCGGGAATTTTTCGCTCACGGGCGGCGGCAACCACCGCCCTGTCCTCTGCGGCATCGCCCGTCGCGGCAAAAACCAGCACAGCGCCCTCGACCTGCGCAGGCTGGAACGACTCGGTGAATGTTTCGATGCGATGCGCTTGTAGAAAGGCAGCAAAATCGTCTTCCGCCTTGTCGGCATGCACGACGATCCTTGCCTGCGTATTCATCAGCAGCCGGACCTTGGCAAAAGCCTCCTCGCCATTGCCGAACACCGCCACGCATTTCTGCGCGACGCGGAAGAAGGCTGGAAAGACGGTCAATTGCTCGGTCATGACGCCCGGAATCCGGTCCTGTTGAAGGTGCCCGCACTATCCCTTTTATGGGAGGGAATTTGAAGAAACGAAAATCCGCCGGCTTTTACGCCTGCGTATTGTTTTGCTCGACATCAGCAGGAATGGAGCAAATCTCTCCGGCAGCGTCACGGGCGCCGCGCGCGGTTGACGTCGGCATGCGGCATTGCGTATTCCAATGCCAAGGGACGACACCACCACATTCAACCTCGGGAGCCTGATGATGAACAACGCAAAGCTTGCGGAACGCCTCCTGACGGTCATCGAGGCAGACATACTGCCGCTCACGGACCGGGGTGTGGCGGCCGGCAACAAGATTTTCGGCGCGGCCATCCTGCGGAAATCGGATCTGTCGCTGGTTCTTGCCGAAACCAACAACGAGACCGAAAATCCGCTCTGGCACGGCGAAGTGCATGCGCTGAAGCGATTCTATGAAAAGACGGAGAAGCCGGACACGAAGGATCTCGTCTTTCTTTCCACCCACGAGCCCTGCTCCATGTGCCTGTCGGCCATCACCTGGGCCGGCTTCGACAATTTCTATTACTTCTTCAGCCATGAGGATTCGCGCGACGCCTTTGCCATCCCGCACGACCTGAAAATCCTCAAGGAGGTATTCCGGCTGGACCCGGGCGGCTATGCGAAGGAAAACGCCTTCTGGAGGTCCTCATCGATCGCCGATCTGGTGGCAACATCGGACGAGGCGGCGAAACCGGCGCTTCGCGCGCAGGACAGGCGCATTCGCAACCGGTATGACAGCCTTTCCGAGCGCTACCAGTCCGGCAAGGACGCCAACGCCATACCGCTGAATTGAGCCCATGACACCGTCCCGAGACATCACCCGCCTGCTCGACATCATGGAAGCCCTGCGCCAGCCGGAGACCGGTTGCCCTTGGGATGTCGTCCAGACCTTCGAGACCATCAAGCCCTATACGCTGGAAGAGGCCTATGAGGTCGCCGACGCCATCGAACGCGGCGACATGGACGATCTCTGCGACGAACTGGGCGATCTTCTGCTGCAGGTCGTCTTCCATGCCCGCATGGCCGAGGAGGCCGGCGATTTCGACTTCGGCGACGTGGTCGAGGCGATCACGCGCAAGATGACCCGCCGCCATCCGCATGTGTTTGCGCGCTCGGATGCGGATACGCCGCAGGCGGTCAAGCTGCAATGGAATGACATCAAGCAGGCGGAGAAGGCCGAGCGCCGCGACAGGCGCGCCCGCCGCGGTCTGCCGGAAGATGCCGATATGGGCCATCTCGGCTCGGTCCAGCGCAGTTTTCCAGCACTCGTCGAGGCGCTGAAGCTTCAGGAACGGGCCGCAAAAGTCGGCTTCGACTGGTCTTCGCCCGAGCCGATCCTCGACAAGGTCGAGGAAGAGATCGGCGAACTGCGCGAGGCGCTGGCGGCCGGCGACAAGGCAAGGGTTACCGACGAGCTCGGAGACCTGATCTTTGCCGTCGTCAATATCGGCCGCCATGTCGATGCCGACCCGGAAATGGCACTGCGCGGCACCAACACAAAATTCCGCCGCCGTTTCGGCCATATCGAGACGGGCTTGCGCTCAGCCGGCGAAACGCTGGAAGGGGCAACGCTGGAGCGAATGGAGGAATTGTGGCAGGCGGCCAAGGCGATCGAGCGGCAGCTTGGATAGGAGTGGGTGATTGCAGCCAGAGAGTTGTGAAACGGGCGTCTTGCCTCCCGCCCCCTCGCAATAGACCTCAAACCGCTCCCCACCTCACGTCATCCTCGGCCTTGAGCCGAGGATCTTCCAGCCTCTCGTCGAATGGAGCGGCTGATGGATGGTCGGGTCGAGCCCGACCATGACGAAGGAGAGAGTGTCGATAGGCTTACGGCAGGAACACCGCCCGCTTACCAATCCTGCGGCGCAGCCTTCGGACCGTTGCCAAGACGGCGCTCGAGTTCTTCGGCCTCCGAGGGTGCCAGCCGCAGATCGAGGCTGACGGAACCATCTTCAAGATCGTCCCGGCCATCGACGATCGCGTGCTCGTAGACCCAAGGCAGAAGTTGCAGCTTTTCAGCCGACAGCACGACCGTGCATTCGGTCATCACGCCGGAAAGCCGTTTGCCGATCTCGTCGAGCAGTTCGGCGACGCCCTCGCCCGTAACAGCCGAAACCGCGGCTGAATTTTCGGTGTTCTCGGCTTTCTGGACCAGGCCTTCGCGCGTTTCCGTGTCCAGCAGGTCGATCTTGTTCCAGACTTCGATCAGGCGTTCCGACCGCGCTTTCTCGTCGATGCCGAGATCGGTGAGGATACGCAGGACGTCCT
The DNA here is from genome assembly GCF_001426565.1 of Rhizobium sp. Root482. Classification (GTDB taxonomy): domain Bacteria; phylum Pseudomonadota; class Alphaproteobacteria; order Rhizobiales; family Rhizobiaceae; genus Pararhizobium. The sequence continues at coordinate 300,973 of NZ_LMFA01000021.1, forward strand.
GTGCCTGCACCTGGTTGTCTGGATCGGAGAGATCGCGGACATGCAGGATGAGGTCGGCTTCCAGCACCTCCTCCAGTGTCGCGCGGAAAGCGGCAACGAGATGGGTCGGCAGGTCGGAGATGAAGCCGACCGTGTCGGAGAGCATCACCATGCGCCCATGCGGCAGCTTCATGCGGCGCAGCGTCGGGTCGAGCGTGGCGAACAGCATGTCCTCGGCCAGCACGCCGGCGCCGGTGATGCGGTTGAACAGGGTGGATTTGCCGGCATTGGTATAGCCGACCAGCGCCACGATCGGATGCGGCACCTTCTTGCGCTTGGCGCGATGGAGCTGGCGGGTGCGGCGAACCTGCTCCAGCTCTTTTTCCAGCTTGACGATCTTGTCCTGCAGCAGCCGGCGGTCGGCCTCGATCTGGGTTTCACCCGGGCCGCCCATGAAGCCAGCGCCACCGCGCTGGCGTTCAAGGTGGGTCCAGCTGCGCACCAGCCGCCCCTTCTGATAGTTCAGATGGGCGAGATCGACCTGCAGCGTGCCTTCCTTGGTGGAGGCGCGGCGGCCGAAGATTTCAAGGATGAGACCGGTCCGGTCGATGACCTTGCAGTTCCATTCCTTCTCCAGATTGCGCTGCTGCACCGGCGTCAGCGGATGATCGACGATGACCAGCCCGGCATCATGCTCGCTCAGCAGATGGCCGATCTCCTCGATCTTGCCGGTTCCAAGCAGGGTGCCCGGCTTCGGCTGGGCGACGGGCACGATCATGCCGTGCACGACTTCGAGATCGATGGCGAGCGCCAGCCCGATCGTTTCCTGCAGCCTGCTGTCGTCGCTGCGCGTCGAGGTGGCAACCGGCTCTTGCGTCTGCCGGCCGGTCTTTTTCAGAACCGGGACGATAACGAGGGCGCGCATATCATCGCGAAGCTTTTCAAGCTCCGGGATGATCGACGCCGATTTTCCATCACGTTTGGTAATCTGCTTTATGTCCCGTCAGGCTGCGGATTCTTCGCTCTCGAACATCTGCATCGGTTGGCCGGGCATGATGGTCGAGATCGCGTGCTTGTACACGAGCTGTGAATGCCCGTCACGCCGCAAAAGGACACAGAAATTGTCAAAGGAGGTGACAACGCCGGTGAGTTTCACACCATTAATGAGAAATATCGTCAGAGATATCTTCTGCTTGCGGACGGTGTTGAGAAAGAGATCCTGCAAGTTTTGAGAACGTTCCGCCATGGCGCCGCTTCTTTCTTATTTTCCGGCCCGATTAACCGGTTGATTATTCGATCTGATTATCCCGAGCGCCACGAAAAGTCTCTCCGTCGGCGTCCCCCCGGATTTGGTATCAAATCGCAGTCTTTTCCGCAATGTCGAAAAAGACATGGCGAATTTTCTGTGACACGCCGCCGGGATGGCCGTTGAAACGGGCATCCGCGCCCCTCGATCGCCTCAGACGCCGAGCGATTTCAGCTTCCGATGCAGGGCCGAGCGTTCCATGCCGACGAACTCCGCCGTGCGCGAAATATTGCCGCCGAAGCGGTTGATTTGGGCGATGAGGTAATCGCGCTCGAACATTTCGCGCGCCTCGCGCAGCGGCAGCGTCATGATGTGCTGGTCGCCCTGCGCCGAAATCTTCGGCAGGTTGTCGCCCACTTCGCTCGGCAGCATGTCCGCCGAGATCGCCGTATCCGGGCCATCGCTGCGGGCAAGGATCATCAGCCGCTCGATATTGTTGCGCAGCTGGCGGATATTGCCGGGCCAGTCATGCGATTGCAGCACGGCCAGCGCATCATCGCCGATCTTGCGCGTGCGGATGCCCGCCTGCTCGCTGATCTGGCGCATGAACATATCGACGAGAAAGGGAATATCCTCGCGTCGTTCGGCAAGGGCCGGCACGCGTACCGGAATGACCGCAAGGCGGTGATAAAGATCCTCCCGGAAGGCACCCTCAGCAATCTGGCTTTCAAGGTTGTAGGCGGTGGAGGAGATGATCCGGACATCGACCCTCACCCGCTTGGAGCCGCCGACGCGCTCGAACTGCTGGTCGACCAGCACCCGCAGAATCTTGTTCTGCGTCTCGCGCGGCATTTCACCGACCTCGTCGAGATAGAGAATGCCGCCATGCGCCTCTTCCAGAGCCCCGGTCTTGCGCGGCTGGCCCGGCGTCCCCTCGGTGCCGAAAAGCGCCATTTCCATGCGATCGGGCGTGATCGCCGCCGCATTCAGCGCCACGAAGGGACCGCCCGCCCGCGACGACTTGCGGTGGACCATGCGGGCCACCAGTTCCTTGCCGGAACCCGAGGGGCCGTGGATCATGATCCGGCTGTTGGTGGGCGCAACCTTCTCGATCGTCTGGCGCAATTGCGAGACGGCAACCGAGGTGCCGATCAGTTCGACCGGGTCGCCGGAGCGTTTCTTCAGCTCGGACACTTCCCGCTTCAGCTTGGAGTTTTCCAGCGCCCGCTCGGCGATCAGGATCAGCCGGTCGGCCTTGAACGGTTTCTCGATGAAATCATAGGCGCCGCGACGGATCGCCGAGACGGCCGTTTCGATATTGCCGTGGCCGGAAATCATCACCACCGGCAGGTCGTGATAGCGGCTCTTGATCTCGTCGAGCAGCGCCAGCCCGTCGAGCCGGCTGCCCTGCATCCAGATATCGAGGAACACCAGACGCGGCACCCGGTCGCTGATCGCCTGCAAGGCGCTGTCGCTGTCGAAGGCGGTGCGGGTCTCGTGCCCCTCGTCGGAGAGAATGCCGGAGACGATCTCGCGAATATCCTCCTCGTCGTCCACAACCAGAATGTCAGCCGCCATGGGAAATGTCCTTGTCCTGTCTGTCTTCATTGCCGCCGGATTGACCCGCAGGCGGCAAGATTATGCGAATCATGGCGCCCTGGCCGCGGTCGAAATCGGCCGGCGCATCATGCAGTTCCAGTTGCCCGCCATGGTCCTCGATGATCTTCTTGACGATCGCCAGACCAAGGCCGGTGCCCTTTTCCCGCATGGTCATATAGGGCTCGAGGATGCGATGGCGATTCTCGGTCGGCAGGCCCTTGCCGTTGTCGATGATATCGACGACGAACCGCCCGCTCGCTTCATTATGCCGGGCCCGCACCAGCACCGTGCGCTCGCCGCGAACCGCGTCGGCAGGCAGGGCCTCGATCGCTTCGACGGCATTCTTGATGATATTGCCGAAGGCCTGGCCCAGCATGCGGCTGTCGAAGGTACCGTCGAGCGGTTCCTCGCCCAGATCGCGAATAAAGGTCACATGGCTGTTGCCCATTTCCCGCAGGAAGGTCGCGTCCTTCAGGATGTCGCGCAGATCAACCTGCTCCTTCGTCGGCTTCGGCATGCGGGCGAAACCGGAGAATTCATCGACCATGCGCCCGATATCCTCGACCTGGCGCACGATCGTATCGGTGCACTGGTCGAAGATCGTCCGGTCGTCCTGGTCGATCTGCTTGCCGTAGCGCCGTTTCAGCCGCTCGGCCGAGAGCTGGATCGGCGTCAGCGGGTTCTTGATTTCATGAGCGATGCGCCGCGCCACGTCGGCCCAGGCGGTCGAGCGCTGGGCGATGACGAGGTCGGTGATGTCATCGACGGTGATGACGTAGGAATCCTTGGCATCATGGGATTCCTCCCGCGTCACCTGCACGTTCAGCGTCCGCTCGGTGCCGCCGCGCATGATATTGATCTGCTTGCGGTAATCATTGCGGTGACGGCTGGCGGCCTCGTTCAGCACTTCCTCGATTTCCGGGGCCACATCGGCAAGTCGCTCGCCGACCAGCGCCAGTGTCGGGCGCGACAGGAAATGTTCCGACGAGGGATTGGCAATGGTAATGCGGCGATCGTCCTCGACGCCGATCACGGCCGCCGTCACCCCTGACAGCACCGCCTCGATGAAGCGACGCCGGTCGTCCATCTCGTCCTTGGCTTCCAGAATCTGGTCGCGCTGCGTGCGGATCTCGGCAATCATCTTGTTGAAGGTCCGCGACAGGCTGCCGACATCGCCATCGACCGCATGCACCGGCACCACGACATTCAGATTGCCGGTCGCGACGCTGTCGGCCGCGCCGATCAGGAGCCGGATCGGCCGGACGATGCGGTCGGCAACCGCGATCGCCGTCCAGATCGCCGCCAGGAGAACGATCAGCGCGAAGCCGAGATAGAGAACCCCGAAGGCGATCTGAAGCGAGGTACGGCCTGCCTCGAGATTCTTGTATTCCGCCGTATTGTCTTCCATCAGCCGCATCGAGCGCATGACCTTCGGATCGACGCTGCGGACGGTGTAGAGATAGGCACCGTCGATATTGTCGATCGGAATGATCGCGCCGACCAGGTTGGTGATGCCGGGCGGGATAAGGGTGGGTTGGCCGGAAACCGTGCTGGCGAGCGCATCCTTGGGAATGGCCGGCAGCGGTCGCTCGGTCGGAATATTCGCCTGGAGGATCGGGCTGCCGTCGCCGCGCACCAGGAAGGCGCCCAGCATGCCGCGGCCGCGCGCCTGCCGGGTCATCAGATCGACGAAGCCGGTGCGGTCGAGGCTGTAAAGCTGCCGGTTGCGCTCCAGATCGTTAGCCATCGAGACCGTCTGCCCCTGCAGATAGCCGGCATTCTCCAGCACATAGGCCTGCGCCACATCCAGCGAGGAACTGACGATCGACTGGGTGCGCAGCGAAAACCACCGGTCAAGCCCGACATCGAGCGTAATACTGGCGAAAATAGCGACCAGGATGGCCGGGGTTATGGCAACGATGGAAAAGAGCGCGACGATGCGCACATGCAGGCGGGCGGCCGCCCTGCCCCGGCTGCGTGCCTTCAACAGGCGCATGATTTCACGGCCGATCAGGAACAGCAGGCCGATGACGAACAGCGCATTGATCGCCGCCGAACCGATGATGATATTGGTTTCCGGCCTGATCGGCGTCAGGCCGAGCAGGACAAGCAGCGACAGGATCGCGCAGACAAGCGCGCCCGTTGCCAGGACCAAGCCCGGAAATGCGAAGGAGGCGCGCCGATCGTGACCGATCACCGGGGCCTCTTCCTTCGCCAGCGGCACAATCAGCCCTTCGGCCATCGCAAACACATCCCCCACCGGCCGTCTTCATGCAGAAGCTACGGCCGGCATCCACTTTATTCTTCGATCAGGAAATGACCGGAAGTTCCGGTCGCTTCGACAAGGGCGACCGGCTTCCCGGCGGACTCAATGCCGATGACGCCGCCACTCCTGTGCTTTCTAAGCAACATATTGTGGCGAAAATGCAACGGTTTTCAGGCCGAAGTCAAGCGCTGCGCGAACTGCGGTAAACGGATACACCCAGTTCACGGATTTTCTTGCGCAAGGTGTTGCGGTTCAGACCAAGCAGGTCGGCCGCCTTGATCTGGTTGCCGCGCGTGGCCGTCAGGGCGGCGAGGATCAGCGGATACTCCATTTCCGCAAGGACACGCTCGTACAATCCCGACGGCGGCAATTGCTCGCCGAAGCCCGCGAAATACTGCCGCATATTCTCCTCCACCGCCTGTGCGATGGTCATCGGCCCTGAACGGGCGGGCGACTTATCGACCGGGCTGTCCTGGATGTCGGAGCGCAGTTCGCTTTCGATGATCTCGCCGGTGATGACGTCCTGTGGATAGAGCGCCGTCAGCCGGCGTATGACGTTTTCCAGCTCACGCACATTGCCCGGCCAGGGATGCGCCTTCATCCGCTCCAGCGCCTCTTGGTCGAAGCGCTTCACGTCGAGCCCTTCCTTTTCCGCCTGCTGGACGAAATGACGGATCAGGTCGGGAATGTCTTCCGCCCGGTCGCGCAGCGGCGGCAGACGCAGCGGCACGACATTGAGGCGGTAATAGAGGTCTTCGCGGAAAAGCCCCTGGTTGATCGACTGCTTCAGGTCCTTGTTGGTGGCCGCGACGATGCGAACATCGGAGCGGATGGGCGTGCGGCCGCCGACGGTCGTATATTCGCCCTGCTGCAGCACGCGAAGCAGCCTCGTCTGCGCATCCATCGGCATGTCGCCGATCTCGTCCAGAAACAGAGTGCCGCCCTCCGCCTGCTCGAAACGGCCGGTCGAGCGGTTCTGGGCGCCGGTAAAGGCTCCCTTCTCATGGCCGAACAATTCCGATTCGATCAGGTCGCGCGGGATCGCCGCCATGTTGATCGCCACGAAAGGCCCGTTGCGGCGCTTGCCGTAGTCGTGCAGCGCGCGGGCCACCAATTCCTTGCCGGTGCCCGATTCGCCTGTGATCATCAGCGTCAGGTCCGTCTGCATCAACCGCGCCAGGACACGGTAGATTTCCTGCATGGCTGCGGAGCGACCGACAAGCGGCATGCCGTCCTGTGCGTCGTCCTCCAGTCTGGCGGGCTTGCGCTTCGGTTCGGCCAGCGCCCGGCCGATAATGGCGATCAGTTCGGTCAGGTCGAAGGGTTTCGGCAGATAGTCATAGGCACCTTTTTCGGAGGCCTTGATCGCCGTCATGAAGGTGTTCTGGGCGCTCATCACCAGCACCGGCAGCTCCGGCCGCGCCTTCTTGATGCGCGGCAAGAGGTCGAAGGCATTTTCATCCGGCATGACGACGTCGGTGACGACGAGATCGCCGTCGCCGGCCGATATCCACCGCCAGAGGGTGGCTGCGTTGGAGGTGATGCGCACATCATAGCCGGCGCGGCTGAGCGCCTGATTGAGCACGGTGCGGATGGCAGCATCGTCATCGGCAACGAGGATGGTGGCGCCGGTCATCGGGATTGTCCTTCCGGTAGGGTCAGTGGCTCGCCGTCCTCCGCCGTCGCCCCTTTCGAGGCCGGCATCAGGACGCGAAAGATCGTGCGGCTCGCATGGCTGTCGCATTCGACGATGCCGCCATGCGCGCCGATGATCTTGGCGACAAGCGCAAGGCCGAGCCCGGAGCCGTTGGTCTTGGTGGTGATGAAGGGATCGAACAGATGCGGCACGAGATCGGACGGAACGCCCGGCCCGTTGTCGTGGACGCAGAATTCCAGCGGCAGCGAGATTTTTTCCCGGGTACCTGCGACCGAAAGGCGGATGCCCGGGCGATAGGCGGTGGTGAGCATGATCTCGCCTTCCGGCCGATCGCCAACCGCTTCGGACGCATTCTTGACCAGGTTGAGGAAGACTTGGATCAGCTGGTCGCGATTGGCATAAACCGGCGGCAGGGACGGATCGTAGTTCTCTGTCATACGAACCCGGCGGGCAAACCCCGCCTTGGCGATGGCTTTCACATGGTCGAGCACCGAATGGATGTTGACCGGCACCCGATCGACCGGCCGCTCGTCGGAAAAGACCTCCATGCGATCGACCAGCGAGACGATGCGGTCGGTCTCGTCGCAGATCAGCTGCGTCAGCGCCCGGTCCTCGTCGCTGACGGAGCTTTCCAGAAGCTGGGCGGCGCCCCGGATGCCAGAAAGCGGGTTCTTGATTTCATGGGCGAGCATGGAGGCAAGGCCGGTCACGGAGCGCGCCGCCGTCCGATGCGTCAACTGCCGATCGATCTTGTCGGCCATCGAGCGTTCCTGGAAGACCACGACCACCGAGCCCGGCTCCGACAGCACCGGCGCCACATAGAGATCGACGAGCTTGTCTGCCCCCAGTCGCGGCGAACTCAGATCGACGCGATATTCGTTGACGGCGGCGCGGCGCTCGCGCACCTGCTCGATCAGCGCCAGAAGCGGGCTTGCGAAGGGAATGAAGGTGCTGATATCGTGGCGGGCGAGGTACTGGGCGCTGGCGCCGAAAAAAGCCTCCGCCTCCCAGTTGGCAAAGGCAACGAGCCCTTTCGCATCGACAAGGATGACCGGGTTCTGGATGGCGTTCAACACGGCCATCGGCAGCGAACCGGTCACGTCGCTTTCCTCGTCCGGCCTCTCGATCATGCCGCGTCCCTTTCAAGGTCCAGCCCGTGCCCGGCCGCGATCGCCGCGACGACGCGCGAAAGCACCAGGTTCCTGTCCGTCGACGTCATGATCGCCGCCTTCTCGGACGAGGGCAGATGCGGCGCGAAGCGTTGGAGATACCATCCGAGATGCTTGCGGGCATGACGCAGGCCGGTATCCACGCCGTAGAATTCGAGCATCATCTCGTAATGTTCAGCAACGATGTCGCAGATTTCTTCCGTCCCGGGATGCGGCACGGCGCCGGCCAAGACACCAGCATGCCAAGGGCGCCCCTGGCAGGAGCGGCCAACCATCACCGCGTCGGCACCGGAGCGCTTCAAAATATCACCGGCGTCGGCAAGGGTCGCCACATCGCCATTGGCAATGAGCGGCACCGAAACAACCTCGCGCACGGCACGGATCGCATCCCAATCCGCGCTGCCATTGTAGAACTGCATGCGCGTGCGGCCATGAATGGTGATCATCCGCACGCCCGCCTCTTCGGCCCGTCGTGCGATCAGCGGCGCATTGATGGAATTCTCGTCCCAGCCCAGGCGCATCTTCAGCGTCACCGGCACATCGACCGCCCGGACTGTCGCCTCGATCAGCGACAGGGCATGATCCGGGTCGCGCATCAAGGCGGATCCGGAATAGCCGCCGGTCACCTTCTTCGCCGGACAACCCATATTGATATCGATCACAGCGGCGCCATTGCCGGCGGCGACCTTTGCCGCCTCGGCCATCCAGTGCGCCTCGCGCCCGGCCAGCTGCACCATATGCGGATCGATGCCGGAGCTTCTCAGGCGCGCCCAGCTTTCCGCCGCATTGCCGACCAGTTCGCGGCTTGCCACCATTTCGGTGATGACAAGACCGGCACCATACCGCCAGGCAAGCTGGCGAAACGGCAGGTCGGTCACCCCGGACATCGGCGCCAGCACGACGCGGTTGCGCATGGAAATCCGCCCGAGCTGGAGGGGAGACGATAGGGCCGGTCCTGGCAAGTGATTATCTTTCGAGCACATTTCTTCTCTGCATCATTTTTAGACATCATTGCCGAGCTTGCCAAGCGATTTCACCGTCGTGCGACAAAATTCCGCCCCGACTGGTAAAGCCGCGGTCTTCGCGGTAGATCACATCGGCAGTTGAACCATTCCTTGCCAATGACGCGAAGACGCGGCCAAGGCATGGCACGCCGTCGGCTCGTCGGCTTTGGCGCCATTGGTGGCATATTTGCGGGAACCCCTACAGAAAATGCAGACAGAAGAACAGCTTTCCTTCGGCATCGTCATCGTGGCTGCCGGCCGCGGCGAACGCGCCGGCGCGCCGCAGGAAGGGCCCAAGCAATACCGCCCCATCGGCGGCCGGCCCGTTATCGCCCATACGCTCGACGTTTTTGCGGCATGGCCACGGGCCGGGAAGATCGTCACCGTCATCCATCCCGATGACGAAGCCCTGTTCGATCAGGCTCTCACCTCGCTGCCCGACGACCGGCGAGCAATCACGACCGTCCATGGCGGGCCGACACGGCAGGCCTCGGTGCTTGCCGGGCTCGATGCGTTGGACCAGGCCGGCATTACCCATGTGATGATCCATGATGCCGTTCGCCCCTTCATCGACCATGCGCTGCTCGATCGTTGCGCCGCGGCGCTCGAAGGGTGCGACGCCGTGTTGCCGGCGCTTGCCGTTGCCGACACGTTGAAGCGAGGTTCACTGGGGGCTACGGTCACGCAGACCGTGCCGAGAGAGGGCCTTTTCGGCGCCCAGACGCCACAGTGCTTCCGCCTTGCACCCATCGTCAACGCCCATCATCGGGCCGCCGCCTCCGGACGAGCCGATTTCACCGACGACGCTTCGATCGCCGAATGGGCCGGCCTGCCGGTCAGGCTGATCGAGGGAACGCCCGACAATGTCAAACTGACGATCAGACAGGATATCGCCATGGCAGACGAAAAACTGAGCCCGCCCCCTCTCCCGGATGTGCGCACCGGCAATGGCTACGATGTCCATCAGCTCGTGGCAGGCGACGGCGTGACGCTTTGCGGCATCTTCATTCCGCACGACCAGACGCTGCTTGGCCATTCGGATGCCGATGTGGCGCTGCATGCGTTGACCGATGCGCTGCTGGCGACCTGCGGCGCCGGCGATATCGGCGATCATTTCCCGCCCTCCGATCCGCAGTGGAAGGGCGTCGCCTCGCGCATCTTTCTCGAACAGGCAGCCAGGATCGTCCGGGAAAAGGGCGGCACGATCATGAATGCCGATGTTTCCCTGATTGCCGAAGCGCCGAAAATCGGGCCGCACCGCCTTGCCATGCGCGAAAACCTGGCGGGCATGCTCGGCATCTCGCTCGACCGCTGCTCGGTGAAGGCGACGACGAACGAGACGATCGGCTTTGTGGGGCGGCGCGAAGGCATCGCCGCGATCGCCACGGCGACCGTGGTCTATGCCAAGGAGGCAAAATGAGCGGCTGGCCGGCTGACATCGAGCGAAAGGCAACGGCGCTGATCGCCCTCTGCAGCGCCCGCGGGCTTATGGTCGCCACGGCCGAATCCTGCACCGGTGGGTTGATCGCCGGCGCCCTCACCGAGATCGCCGGCTCCTCCAGCGTCGTCGATCGCGGCTTCGTCACCTATTCCAACGATGCCAAGATGCAGATGCTGGGCGTCGATCCGGCAACGCTGGCGGCGCATGGCGCCGTATCGCGGCAGACAGCGATCGAGATGGCCCGCGGCGCGCTCGCCCGCTCGAAGGCGCAGATCGCGGTGGCTGTCACCGGCATTGCCGGCCCCGGCGGCGGTTCGGCGGAAAAGCCGGTCGGGCTCGTGCATCTGGCAACGGCGCGGCGCGGCGGCGACGTCTCCCACCGGGAAATGCGCTACGGCGATATCGGCCGCGACGCCGTGCGCCTCTCCACGGTGGAAACGGCGCTGGACATGCTGAAAGAAGCGACGGAAGACTGACCGGAAAGGTTGGGGACTGCCGGAACCCTATTCAGGCCACGCCGTAGATCATGTCGGCGCGCTTCTCGAAGGCCTCGGAAAACATCCGGAAGGCGCGGTCGAACATGGAGCCCATCAGCGCGCCGAGAATGCGGCTCTTGAACTCGTAGTCGATGAAGAAATGAACCGTGCACCCGGTCTCGCCGACGGCCTCAAAGCGCCAGCGATTGTCGAGATAACGGAACGGCCCATCGACATATTTGACGTCGATGACGCGATCCGCCCTGTTGAGCAGGACCTGGGTGGTGAAGGTCTCGCGGATCGCCTTGTAGCCGACCGTCATATCCGCCACCAGCAATTCCTTGCCGTCGCGCTCCTTGCGCGAGCGAATGGACAAGGCTTCGCAAAGCGGCAGGAATTGCGGATATTTTTCGACATCGGCGATCAGGTCGAACATCTGTTCGGGTGTATGTCTGACGGGCCTGCGGGTTTCGAACTGGGGCATTATTGAGAGCTAGTAAACCTGTTCCGACATGGCAAGTAGTTGCCGGTTCTCGGCCCGCGATTTCAACACGCAAACCGGCACGTCCGGTCCAAATGTCGCAAGATTCGCTTCGATTTCCGGGCTTTGCGTCTTTTCGAAATTCCAAATATAGGCGAGGAACTCCCGGTCGATCCTCTCGGGGCATCCATCTGTCATTTCTGGCCGCGACCGGCCGCGAAAGCGGAACCAACGGGAGATTACGCCGTAGAGCGACACCCAGCGCGGCGGGCGCAGCCAGAGCACGAGATGAGTGTGTGGTAGACGCAACGACAAAGTCCCGGGGCTTGTGCCGTCAAGCATCCAGCGCTCTTGCGCAACGATATCTTGCAGGCGGGCGAGTTGCTCCGATCGCGGCCGCACCTTCCAGCCAGGCAGCCAGAAGATTTCCCGATCCATAGAAATGTGCGGCAGACCAAGTCGGCTTCCAAGCTTTTGCGCCAGAGTGCTCTTGCCACTGCCCGAACAGCCGATCACGAGAACACGCTGCGCGGTTCTCAGTCGTTCGGCCGCCTCCATGATCGTGATCGACCTCGCCATTTGCCCTCACTCTCAATACGAAAACCCCGCCGTCCAGGACGGCGGGGTTAAAGAAACATGGAGAAATGTCTACTCCGCCGCCGCCAGCAGCTTCCGTTCCCGCGCCACCCGAAGCCTCGCGAAATCGTCGCCGGCATGGTGCGAGGAGCGGGTGAGCGGGCTCGAGGCCACCATCAGGAAGCCCTTGGTATAGGCGACGGTCTCGTAGGACTTGAATTCCTCCGGGGTGACGAATGCCTCGACCTTGTGGTGCTTGCGGGTCGGCTGCAGATACTGGCCAATCGTCAGGAAATCGACATCGGCGGTCCTGAGGTCGTCCATCAATTGCAGCACTTCGTTGCGCTCCTCGCCAAGCCCGACCATGATGCCGGACTTGGTGAACATTGTGGGGTCCAGTTCCTTCACCCGCTGCAGAAGCCGGATCGAATGGAAATATCGGGCGCCCGGGCGCACCGTCAGATAATTGCCGGCCACGGTTTCCATATTGTGATTGAAGACGTCGGGCTTGGCCGCGACGACGCGCTCCAGCGCGCCGGGTTTTTTCAGGAAGTCCGGCGTCAGGATTTCGATGGTGGTCGCCGGCGAGGCGGCACGGATCGCCCAGATCACCTTTTCGAAATGCTCGGCACCGCCATCAGCGAGATCATCACGGTCGACCGAGGTGATGACGACATGCGACAATCCCATCTCACGGACAGCCTTGGCGACATTTTCCGGCTCGGCCATGTCGAGCGCATTCGGCTTGCCGGTGGCGACATTGCAGAAGGCGCAGGCGCGGGTACAGATCTCGCCCATGATCATGAAGGTGGCGTGCTTCTTGTCCCAGCACTCGCCGATATTCGGGCAGCCCGCCTCCTCGCAGACGGTGACGAGCTTGTGCTCCTTCACGATCGCGCGTGTCTCGGCATAGCCTTTCGAGGTCGGCGCCCGAACGCGGATCCATTCGGGCTTGCGCAGCATCTCGGTATCCGGCTTGTGGGCCTTTTCCGGATGGCGGATGCGCTTGGCATCGATCTCGATATGGGTGCGGTCGAGAATGGTGACCATCTTGGCTTTCACTTTCCTTCAGGCCGTCAGGGCCTGTTCTTCGAGATGGAGGCGAGCCCTAACACAATCAAGCGTTCAGCGCACGTCCATAGGCATCTAGCACGCTTTCCTTGAGGGTTTCGGAAATGGTCGGATGCGGGAAGATGGTGTGCATCAGGTCTTCCTCGGTCGTTTCGAGGTTCATCGCGACGACAAAACCCTGGATCAGTTCGGTGACTTCGGCGCCGACCAGATGGGCGCCGAGCAGTTCGCCGGTCTTCCTGTCGAAGATCGTCTTCACCAGGCCCTGGTCCTCGCCGAGCGCGATCGCCTTGCCATTGGCGGCAAAGGGGAAGCGGCCGACGCGAATATCGCGGCCTTCGGCCTTGGCTTTCGCTTCCGTCAGGCCGACCGAGGCGACCTGCGGATTACAATAGGTGCAGCCCGGAATCTTCAGCTTGTCCATCGGATGAACATTCGGCAGGCCGGCGATCTTCTCGACGCAGATCACGGCTTCGTGCTCGGCCTTGTGGGCCAGCATCGGCGGGCCGGCGACGTCGCCGATCGCATAGATGCCCGGCACATTGGTCTTGCCATAGCCGTCGATGACGATGCAGCCGCGCTCGGTCTTCACGCCCAGCGCCTCAAGCCCGAGATTCTCGATATTGCCCTGCACGCCGACAGCCGAGATCATCCGGTCCGCGGTAATCTTCTCGATCGACCCGTCCTTCTTCTCGACATGGGCCGTGACGGAATTGGCGGATTTCTCGACCTTGGTCACCTTGGCATCGAGGATGATCTTCATGCCCTGCTTGTCAAACTGCTTCTTGGCGAAGGCGGAGATTTCCGCATCTTCCACCGGCATGACCTGGCTCATCACTTCGACCACCGTCACCTCGACGCCCATCGTGCGGTAGAAGGAGGCGAACTCGATGCCGATGGCGCCCGAGCCCATGACGAGCAGCGATTTCGGCATGGCATCCGGGTTCATCGCCTCGAAATAGGTCCAGATCAGCTTGCCGTCCGGCTCGATGCCCGGCAGGGCACGCGGGCGGGCGCCGGTGGCGACGATGATGTGCTTGGCGCTATAGGTGCCCTCGCCCAGCGTGTTCTTGGGGATCGGCCCCTGCGGCTGGACAATGGTCTTGGTGGTCTTGGCAACGACGATCTCGCCGGGCTTCGTGAGCTTTGCCTCGCCCCAGATGATATCGACCTTGTTCTTCTTCATCAGGAAGCCGACGCCGCCGTTCATCCGCTCGGCAATGCCGCGCGAGCGGGCGACGATCGCCTTCAGGTCCGGCGTCACCTTGCCTTCCAGCGTCAGGCCGTAGTTCTTGGCATGCTGTGAAAGATGCAGCACTTCGGCGGAGCGCAGCAGCGCCTTGGTGGGAATGCAGCCCCAGTTGGAGCAGATGCCGGCCAGGTGCTCGCGCTCGACCACAGCGACCTTCAGGCCGAGCTGGGCCGCGCGGATCGCCGCGATATAACCGCCAGGGCCGGAACCGATCACGATGACGTCGTAGGAATTTGCCATTTTCTTCCTGCCTTGTTTATTCGCGCCGGAACGATCGAACGTCCGGCTCAGAGTCCCAGCATCACCCGGACCATCGGCTCGAGGCCGCGTCCGATGGCGCGCGTATTCTCGGCGTCCAGATGAACACCGTCGAGTGGGGTCGTTTGCGCGACCGATCCCGCATCGAAAAAGCCGCAAGCCGTCTCGTCGGCGAGATCGGCATAGAGCGAGGCCAGCATCGACGATTGCTCGACGCCGCCTGAAAACATCGCCGCGAAAACCGCATCGCCCGTCTCGCAGAGCGGCGGCGGCGCGACGAGGAGAATGTCCGGCGCCTCCTGCCCCGCCATCGGCCAGGCATGGTGGCGCACCAGTTCGACCAGCCGCTCGACACCCTGGCAGGCCCCGAAGGCCGTGCCTGCAACGATCGGCTTCATATCATTTGAGCCGAGCATGATGATAACGAGATCGAGCGGCGCATGGCTCTGCAGGACCGTCGGCAGGATGCGGGCGCCATTGCGGTCGCAATCGGCCAGGTGATCGTCATAGGCGGTGGTGCGGCCGTTCAACCCTTCGGCAATGACATGAATGCCCTCGCCGAGCGCTTTCTGCAGCACACTCGGCCAGCGGTCTTCCAGAGCATGACGACCGAGCGTCTCGGCATCATACCCCCAGGTCAGACTGTCGCCGTAGCAGAGGATCGTTTTCATCAAGATGGACCTTTGCGAGCCGTACCTGAAATCTGAACTTCCGTTATTGCCGTGCCCGCCGCGGGAGCCCGGTCACGCGGCCTATGCCGCGGCAACCGAAAGGGGCCTTAAAACAAAGCCCCTATCCCGTCACACCAGCATGCCCATCGGGTTTTCGATGTAGCGCTTGAAGGCGCCGAGCAGTTCGGCGCCGAGCGCGCCGTCAACGCAGCGATGGTCGGTCGAAAGCGTCACGCTCATCACCGTGGCGATGGCCATCTCGCCCTTCTTCACCACGACGCGCTCCTCGCCCGCCCCGATCGCCAGGATGGTGGCATGCGGCGGGTTGACGACCGCGGCAAAATTCTTCACGCCCATCATGCCCATATTGGAGACGGCGGTGGTGCCGCCCTGAAATTCCTCGGGCTTCAGCTTGCGGTCCTTGGCGCGCTTGCCAAGGTCCTTCATCTCGTTGGAGATGGCCGACAGGCTCTTCAGTTCGGCGCTGCGGATGATCGGGGTGATCAGGCCGCCCGGGATCGACACGGCAACGCCGACATCGGCATGCTTGTGCTTGACCATGTTGGTTTCCGTCCAGGACACATTCGCATCCGGAACGTCGCGGAGCGCCAGCGCCAGGGCCTTGATCACCATGTCGTTGACTGAAAGCTTGTAGGCCGGCTTGCCGTCCTTTTCCGGGCTCGCGGCATTGATCTGGCTGCGCAGAGCCAGAAGCGCGTCCAGTTCGCAATCGACGGTGACGTAGAAATGCGGGATGGTCTGCTTGGATTCGACCAGCCGCTTGGCAATTATCTTGCGCATGCCGTCATGCGGCACGAGCTCGTAGGAGCCTTCGGCGAAGTTCTTGAGAACCGCCTCGTCGGATGCGTCCTTGGCAAGCGGGGCCTGAGCGGCTGCGGTCGCAGCCTGACCGGCACTTGCGGGAGCGGCGGCCCTGGCACCACCACCGGCAACGGCCGTTTCCACATCCTTCTTGACGACGCGGCCATGCGGGCCGGTGCCGGAGACGGCGGACAGATCAAGACCGGCTTCCTTGGCCAGACGGCGCGCCAGCGGCGAGGCGAAGACACGCCCGCCATCGGCGGCAACAGGCGCCGGAGTGGAGGTCGCAGGCGCCTTGTCGGTCACCGGCTTTGCCTCTTCCTTCGGCGCTTCGGTCTTTACCGCTTCCGGCTTGGGGGCTTCCGCCTTGGCCGTTTCCGCCTTCGGCGCATCAGCCTTGGCGGCGGGTGCCGCATCACCGCCAGCGGCGGCGGCAGACACATCCTCGCCCTCGGCGGCCAGGATGGCGATCAATGCATTGACCTTGACGCCTTCGGTGCCGGCGGGAACGACGAGCTTGGCGACCGTACCCTCATCGACGGCTTCGACTTCCATCGTCGCCTTGTCGGTCTCGATCTCGGCGATCACGTCGCCGGAGGAAACCTTGTCGCCTTCCTTGACCAGCCACTTGGCAAGATTGCCCTCTTCCATCGTGGGCGAGAGGGCCGGCATGGTGATGTTGATAGGCATCTCTTCACCCTCCCCTTACTTGTAGCAGACGGTCTTCACCGCCTGGACGACTTCGCCGACATTCGGCAGGGCCAGTTTTTCGAGATTGGCGGCGTAGGGCATCGGAACATCCTTGCCGGCGATCGTCAGGATCGGCGCATCGAGATAATCGAAGGCCTGCTGCATGACGCGGGTGGCGATCTCTGTGCCGACGGAGGACTGCGGGAAGCCTTCCTCGACGGTCACCAGACGGCCGGTCTTCTTGACCGATTCGATCACGGTCGGCAGGTCCATCGGGCGGATGGTCCTGAGGTCGATGATCTCGACGTCGATGCCTTCCTTCTCCAGTTCGGCGGCCGCCTTGACCGCATAGGTCATGCCGATGCCGAAGGAGACGATGGTCGCGTCCTTGCCGGTCCGGTGGATGCGCGCCTTGCCGATCGGCAGCACGAAATCGTCCATCTTCGGCACATCGAAGGAATGACCGTAGAGGATTTCGTTTTCGAGGAAGATTACCGGGTTCGGATCGCGGATCGCCGCCTTCAGCAGGCCCTTGGCGTCGGCCGCCGTGTAGGGCATGACGACCTTGAGGCCGGGGATATGGCTGTACCAGGCGGCATAACATTGAGAATGCTGGGCACCGACGCGGGCGGCCGCACCGCTCGGGCCGCGGAAGACGATCGGCGCGCCCATCTGGCCGCCGGACATGTAAAGCGTCTTCGCGGCGGAATTGATGATCTGGTCGATCGCCTGCATGGCGAAGTTGAAAGTCATGAATTCGACGATCGGCTTGAGGCCGGCCATGGCCGCACCGACGCCGACGCCGGCAAAACCGTGCTCGGTGATCGGCGTATCGACGACGCGACGCGGCCCGAACTCCTGCAGCAGACCTTGCGTGATCTTGTAGGCGCCCTGATATTCGGCAACTTCCTCGCCCATGACGAAGACATCCTCGCTGCGGCGCATTTCCTCGGCCATCGCATCGCGAAGGGCTTCGCGCACCGTGGTCGAGACCATTTCGGTGCCGGCCGGAATATCCGGATCGGCGGGGATGTCGGCCTTGGGCTGGGCCGGAACCTTGCTGTCGGACTTGGCGGATGGCTCTTCGCTCGATTCGCGCGCCTTGCCGCCGGCGTCGGACGCGGTTGCGGCCGGCGTATCGGCATCGGCTTTCGGCGCCGCCTTCGTCTCGCTTATCGCATCGGCGCTCTCGCCATCCTGCAGGAGAACCGCGATCGCGGTATTGACCTTGACGCCCTCGGTGCCGGCGGCGATCAGGATCTTGCCGATCACGCCTTCATCGACCGCTTCCACTTCCATGGTCGCCTTGTCGGTTTCGATCTCGGCGATCACGTCGCCGGAGGCAACCTTGTCACCTTCGTTTTTCAGCCATTTGCTGAGCGTGCCTTCTTCCATCGTCGGCGACAGAGCGGGCATCAGAATTTCGATAGGCATGATCTGTTCCTCGCCGCGTCTTAAAGCAGGATATCGGTGTAGAGCTCGGATGCATCCGGCTCCGGATCGGACTGGGCGAAGTCGGCGCTGTCGGCGACGATATCGCGGACATCCTTGTCGATCGCCTTCAGTTCGTCTTCGCTCGCCCAACCCTTGTCGAGAATGCGCGCCTTGACCTTCTCGATCGGGTCGTTCTCCGAGCGCATCTTCTGCACTTCGTCCTTCGACCGGTATTTTGCCGGGTCCGACATGGAATGGCCGCGATAGCGATAGGTCTGCATTTCGAGGATGATCGGGCCCTTGCCGGCGCGGCAATGGGCGACAGCCTCGTCGCCGGCGGCCTTCACGGCGCGCACATCCATGCCATCGACCTGCAGGCCGGGAATGCCGAGCGCGACGCCGCGCTGGGAGAAATCATGGCCGGCCGAGGCGCGCGACACCGAGGTGCCCATGGCATAGCGGTTGTTCTCGACGATATAGATCACCGGCAGCTTCCAGAGCGCCGCCATGTTGAAGCTCTCATAGACCTGGCCCTGATTGGCCGCGCCATCGCCGAAATAGGCGAGCGACACATTGTCGTTGCCGCGGTAGCGGTTGGCGAAGGCCAGGCCGGTGCCGAGCGAGACCTGGGCGCCGACGATGCCGTGGCCGCCATAGAAATTCTTCTCCTTGGAGAACATGTGCATCGAGCCGCCCTTGCCGCGGGAAAGTCCGCTGCGGCGGCCGGTCAGCTCAGCCATGACGCCGCGCGCACTCATGCCGCAGGCGAGCATATGGCCGTGGTCGCGATAGGCGGTGATGACCTGGTCGCCGTCCTTCAAGGCCATCTGCATGCCGACGACGACAGCTTCCTGGCCGATATAGAGATGACAGAAGCCGCCGATGAAGCCCATGCCGTAGAGCTGGCCGGCCTTCTCCTCGAAGCGGCGGATCAACAGCATTTCGCGATAGGATTTGAGATCGGCATCGCGATCGAACTCGGCGATCGCGCCGTTGGTAAAGTCTTTCCTGGCGGGCTTTGCCGCTGTCTTGCGGCTGGAAACGGACGCGGATTTTCGCGGTGCCATTCAATCCTCCCAATGGTTGCCATTTGCCGGTACCATAGGGAAAGAATGTGATCACAGCAATGCTATATTTGCATGGCTCTTATCCACTGCAGTCTATTGAAAATAAACAGCAATTCGCGATTAACTCGATTTCGGTTAATCTCGGCTCAGTGGAAAATCACGATTTCGTCGCTGCGCGACATATTGAGCCCGAACCGGGCCTTTTCATCCAGCATGTCGCGCTCGAGCGAACCGTCGCTTAACAGCGCGACTTCCTTTTCAAGCGTCTGGCGCTGCTGCGTCAGTTCCGCAAGGCGTTCAAGGCGTTCAAGGCGCTGGCGGTCGAAGGTCTCGGTCGCCTTCAGCCCATATTCACCGTGAACGGAATGATAGCCGAAATAGGAAAGAAAAGCGACGGTGATGAGCGGCATGACGAACCGTCCCAGCTTCCGTTTCTTATGATGTTTGGTCCACATGGATCATGCCCTGCTACGCAATACCAAAAGACGCTAGCAGCCATTGATTAACCGAGCGTTGACCATAAACACCGGCAACAAAAAACCCGCGCTCTCAAATGAACACGGGTCGGATTTTTGGGAGGCATACCTCACCTGCGTCATGGTCGGGCCAGACCCGACCATCTATCAGCCTCTCCACTCGATGAGAGGCTGATGGATCCTCGGCTCAAGGCCGAGATGACGAAGGGGTGTGAGGCAGTTCGCTGATTTGCAAACCGAGTTCTTAGCCGCGCAGGATCGAGCGGCCGGCGTATTTCGCCTGCGGGCCGAGCTGCTCCTCGATGCGGATCAGCTGGTTATACTTGGCAAGACGGTCGGAGCGCGACAGGGAGCCGGTCTTGATCTGCCCGCAATTAGTGGCGACCGCGAGATCGGCGATGGTCGAATCCTCGGTTTCGCCGGAACGGTGCGACATGACGGCGGTATAGCCGGCCTTGTGTGCGGTCTCCACGGCATCGAGCGTTTCCGACAGCGAGCCGATCTGGTTGACCTTGACGAGGATGGAATTGGCAACGCCCATCTTGATACCGTCGCGCAGGCGCGAGGAATTGGTGACGAAGAGATCGTCGCCGACCAGCTGGCACTTGCTTCCGGCAAGTTCGGTCAGGGTCTTCCAGCCATCCCAATCGTCCTCTGCCATGCCGTCCTCGATCGACGCGATCGGGTATTTGGCGGCAAGTTCGGCCAGATATTCGGCCATGGCGCCCGGCTCCAGCGTGCGGCCCTCGCCTTCCATGACATATTTGCCGTCCTTGAAGAATTCTGTGGAGGCGCAGTCGAGGCCGAGGAACATGTCCTCACCCGGCTTGTAGCCGGCCTTCTCGATCGACTTCATGATGAAATCGAGCGCTTCCGACGCGCTGGAAAGGCCCGGCGCAAAGCCGCCCTCGTCGCCAACATTGGTGTTGTGGCCCTTGGCCGACAATTCCTTCTTGAGGACGTGGAAGACTTCGGCGCCCATGCGAACCGCATCGCGCAAATTGTCGGCGCCGACCGGCAGGATCATGAATTCCTGGAAATCGATCGGATTGTCGGCATGGGCGCCGCCATTGATGATGTTCATCATCGGCACCGGCAGCAGGCGGGCGTTGGGGCCGCCGGCATAGCGGAAGAGCGGCAGGTTGGAGGCTTCGGCGGCAGCCTTGGCGACGGCGAGCGAAACGCCGAGAATGGCATTGGCGCCGAGGCGCGACTTGTTGGCTGTGCCATCGAGCTCGACCATGGTCGCGTCGATATGGAGCTGGTCCTCGGCATCCATGCCGCCGATGGCCTCGAAGATTTCGCCGTTGACGGCCGCGACGGCCTTTTCGACGCCCTTGCCGAGATAGCGCTTGCCGCCATCGCGCAGTTCGACGGCTTCGTGCGCGCCGGTGGAGGCGCCCGAGGGGACGGCGGCGCGACCGAAGCTGCCGTCTTCGAGATGGACATCGACCTCGACGGTCGGATTGCCGCGGCTGTCGAGAATTTCACGGCCGATGATGTCGATGATTGCAGTCATGATCTCTTCCCTGCTTGAAACATGCCCGCTTTAGACATGGTGTGAACGGTGGCCCTGTCATAAGTGATGGACCGGAAATTACAATGGCGATGCAGCGCCAATTGCCGCGCCGCGCCCGGCCTTCAAGAAAATTTCACATTGCGCGCTTTTAGCGCTTGGCGACGGCATCGAAGGCAAGCAGCGTTTCCAGGAGACGCGGCATGTCCTTCAGATGCACCATGTTCGGGCCATCCGACGGCGCATTGTCCGGATCCTCATGGGTCTCGACGAACAGGCCGGCAATGCCGACGGCAACCGCCGCGCGCGACAGGGTCTCGACGAATTCGCGCTGGCCGCCCGTGGAACCGCCCTGGCCGCCCGGCTGCTGCACCGAATGGGTGGCGTCGAAGACGACCGGCGCACCAAGCGCCGCCATGGTCGGCAGCGCGCGCATGTCGGAGACCAGCGTGTTATAGCCGAACGAGGTGCCGCGCTCGCAGAGCATCACGTTGGGATTGCCGCTCTCGGTGAATTTGGCCAGAACGTTCTTCATGTCCCAGGGAGCGAGGAACTGGCCCTTCTTCACATTGATCACCCGGCCGGTCTTGGCGGCGGCCACCAGCAGGTCCGTCTGGCGGCAGAGGAAGGCCGGGATCTGCAGGATATCGACCGTGGGGGCGACGAGGCCGCACTGTTCTTCCGTATGGATGTCGGTCACCACCGGAAAGCCGTATTCCTTCTTCAGGTCGGTGAAGACTTCCATCGCCTTTTCAAGACCGATGCCGCGCTTGCCGGAAAGCGACGTCCGGTTCGCCTTGTCATAGGAGGATTTGTAGACAAGGCCGATGCCGAGCGACTTGCAGAGCTCGACCAGCGTACCGGCGATCATGAAGGCGTGGTCGCGGCTTTCCATCTGACAGGGGCCGGCCATCAGCGACAGTTTTCCGGCATTGGAAAAAACCACCTGGCCCGCGCCGCTGCCGGCTACCACAGTTGCATTGGTCTGCATGATTATTCTCCGAAGGCGAAGATGACACCCTGCCCCGGCGCTTCCGGGACGATCAGGCTATTGTCTTTTCTTGAGAAGGACACCGCATTGGCGGCGAGACGCTGTTCTGTTTCAGCGAGGTCGGCGACCTTGAAGACGATGGCGCGGCCGCGCAGGCCACGCGAGCGGGCGGACACATCCTTGCCGAAGAAGCCGGCCATGCCCGCCGGATTGAGGACGGAAATCCTCGTTCCGTTTCGAGCTTCGATATCCATGCCGAAGGAATGGGCCGAGACCCGCCGCTCGTCGACGGCTTCCTGCAGCAGATACTGGAAATCGGTGGGGTTCGGCTCCGACAGGATCACATCCGACAGGCCGATGACGCCGTTGGCATGGGTTTCGAGGGCGGAGCGATCGGCGGGCAGCGGCTGCAGGCGCTGGCAGGTGAAGAGGAAGAAATCCGGCGCGCGCAGATCGGCTGCGAAGGCCAGCCGGAAACTGGCGAGCGCCTGCGTTCCATCCGGAAGAGCCATCTGCCTCGAGAAATCCAGCATGTCGCCTGTGGAAATGCCGAGACGGCGAAACCGCCCGTGATCGGCGACGGCATCATCGGTGCCGAGAACCACGGCCGAGAGACCTTCTCCCCGGCGGAACCGGTAGGCCTGGTCGCGGGCGACAAAGACATTGCCGGCGACGGCGGCAGCCTCGCAGTCCTCGCGCTTGGCGATGGCGAGCGGTTCAAGATAGGTCTTGTCGGCCAGGAAGACGCAGGCATTTTCCGTTCCGAACGGGTGCAGCGCATCGGCGGCGACGGTAAAACCGAGTTGCTCGTAACGCGTTCTGGCAGTGCCAAGGTCGGTCACCGGCAGGACCAGATGGTCGAGCGGGCGGGAAGTGCGGGCAGCAGCGCTCATGAATGTCCCAAAAATATACCTGGCAGTGCTTTGCCCGTTTTGACCGGTGATTTCAAGAAAATGTTGCAGCACGGAAATGAACCGGTGGCCGAAGACCGGGCGGTCCGTTCTCGGAGACCCGGCAAAATACGCCGGGAGGGCATGCTGGACCAGCCCGCACGCCCTCCCGTTTTTCAACCCGTTATATATAGGTCCAGAATTCGAAATCCGAGGTCGAGAGGGTCTTGATGTCCTGAAGGGTGGCGACGAGCACCTTGTCTGCCTCGCCGGTGCCATCGGCGTCGAACCAGAGCCGGCCATTGTCGGTCTCGAACAGGAACGAGGCGCCGGTGCCGGCGGCAACCGGATCGGCGCCGCTGACAAGGGTGACCTTGGTCTTGCCGGCCATGCCGAACGTGTAACTATCGATCACCAGCTTGTCCTCGCCGCGCTTGAAATCGGTGACGACATCGCCTTCGCCGGACAGGCCGTCATAGAGGAAGACGAACTTGTCCTTGCCGGTACCGCCGGTCAGCCAGTCGTCGCTGCCACCACCGATCAGGATATCGTCTCCTCCCCGACCCTGGAGAACGTCGTCGCCATAGCCGCCTTCCAGCCGGTTGGCGGTATTGTCGCCACGAATGTCATCGTCGGCATAGGTCCCGATGATGGTTTCGATGCTCTTCAAGGTCGCGCCCTTGGCCGCGCCGTCGTTCTTTGCCTGGTCGAGCAGATCGATCGTCGCGGAGAGGCTGTAGAAGCTGAAGGAGAGCGTATCCCGCCCGGAGCCTCCGTCAAAATAATCCGTACCGACTTCGGAGCGATAGAGGAAATCGTTACCGCTATCGCCATAGATCTTGTCGTTGCCGGCACCGTCATGGATCGTGTCCATGCCTGCCCCGCCACGCAATATATCATTGCCGGCATTGCCCTGCAGGTTGTCGTCCTTGGCGCTGCCGGTCACCGTGTCCTTGCCGCTGCTGCCCTGATAGGAGAGGCTTTCGAAATTCTTCACCGTCGTGTTCGTTTCCGGCTTGAAGGTTCCGGTGGAGAAGACGAAGCTGATGTTTTTCGTCTGTTCGGCAAAATAGAGCGCCAGGTGATCGCTGCCCGAGGCGCCATCGGCGATGTCGTTTATGCCGATATAAACCGTATCATTGCCGCTGCCGGCATTGATGTTGTCCTTGCCGTCGTTGATATAATAACCATCCCCGTAGATCGTATCATTGCCGGCACCGCCACCGATCGAGTCATCTCCGGAATCACCCGTCAGCGTGTCGTTTCCGGAGCCGCCAAGGAGCTTGTCGTTGCCGCCGCCGCCGTCGAGCCTGTCGTCCAGCGTGCCGCCGGTGAACCGGTCGGCTCCGCTGCCGCCGTAAATCTGCACGCGCTCGAAATTCTTGAGCGTGATGTCCGGCTTGACAATCGTCACGCTGGACGAAAGCGTGAAGGTCAGGCCGGTGGTCATGTCCGCAAGATCGAGCGATATCGTGTCGATCCCGGTGCCGCCATCGGCATGAAGGTCGCCCTTGCCCCGCCCCCTCGTCAGCGTGTCGTCGCCGCTTGCAAGTGTCACCGTATGATTGCCGAGCGCCCCGCTATAGCCGTCGCTGACATAGACATTGTCGTTGCCGGAACCAGCATCGATCGTGTTGGTCCCTCCGGACTGGTCGGTGATATAATCGTTGCCCGCCCCCGCATAGATCCGGTCATTGCCGGCACCGCCGTCGAGATTGTCGTCGCCGGAGCCTGCGGTCAGCTTGTCGTTGCCGTCGCCGCCGTTGAGCGTATCGGCATTCGCGGTTCCGATCAGCGTGTCATTGCCGCCATAGCCGTAGAAGGTTACGGACGAGAGAGAGCCGACCGATTTCACGATATCGTTGCCGGCGCCGAAATAGACCCGGATCGTCTCGAAATATTTAAGGGAAGTGTCGTCGCTGATCGTCGCGGTGGCGCCGCTGATGCTGAAGGTCAGCGCCGTCGTCGCCTTGGTACGATAGACGGTGACACTGTCGATACCGCTGCCGCCGTCGGCCTTGTCTCCCGCGATCTCACCCAGATAGACGGTATCGTTGCCGGAACCGGCCGTGACGGTGTCCTTACCATCGCCGGCATCGACCATATCGTCACCGGCGCCGGATGTGATCGTGTCGTTGCCGTCATAGCTATTGATGACATCCATGCCGGTATCGGTGGTGATCTTGTTCGCCTTGCCGTAGATCGCGTAGATCGTGTAGTTCTCGATATTCTTGAAGGTGGTTCCGTCGGAAAGGGTATTGGTGGAGGCTGCGGGCTTGAAGGTGAAGCTGCCGGTCAGACCGTTGACGATCAGCCGGTCATTGCCCGTGCCGCCGTCGATCTTGTCCTTGCCCTGGCCGATCGTGTACTGAACGGTGTCGTTGCCGCTTCCGGCATTGACCGTATCGGCACCCGATCCCCCGCTCAGCGTATCATTGCCGCTGCCGCCATCGACGATGTCGTCGCCCGCATCGCCATAGAGATAATCGTCGCCACTGTCGCCCTTCAGGCTGTCATTGTCATCGCCGCCATTGAGCGTATCAACGCCTGAGCCACCGGTGATCGTGTCCTTGCCGACGTCGCCGTAGATGTAGTCATGGCCATAGGAGCCGGAGATTTTGTCGTCGCCGGCGCCGCCATAGATCGAATCGGAGCCGTAATTGCCGTTGAGGATATCGTTGCCGTCGCCGCCGCTCAGCGTGTCGTTGCCGTGTCCGCCACCGAGCGTATCGGCGCCGAGACCGCCGTACAGGATGTCGTTGTAATATCCGCCGGTGACCTTGTCGTTGAACCTGGTGCCGGTGAACTGGAAAAGCTCGACATTCTTGACGCTTATGCCGCCGGTCAGCGTCTGCGCGCTGATCCAGTCCTTGATGGCGATCGTGAGCGCGGCGGTATAGGCCGAATAATCCATGACCAGCCGATCGAGGCCCGAGCCGCCATCGATGATGTCGCCCTTGCCTTCGGTGGTCGAGCCGATCGTGATCTGGTCGGCACCACTGCCGCCATAGACCTTGTCCTTTCCGAGCCCGCCGTTCAGGCCGTCATTGCCGCTCTGACCGTAGAGTGTATCGTCGCCGGCATCGCCGAAAAGACTGTCGCTTTGAAATGAACCGTAAACAATGTCGTTGCCATCACCTGCAGAGACAAAGTCCACGCCGTAGTATCCATAGACCTTATCATTGCCGCCCAACGCAGTGATGTAGTCATAGTAGTCGTTGGTGCCCTTCAACGTCTCGCTGCTATTTGTCCCCGTAATACTGGCCATCGTTCCCTCCCCAGGTTGGAGGATGCCTAGCATGACTCATAAGCAAACAGAAGGTTAATATTAACAAAAAGTGTTATTCAATATACTAAATAAGCACGACTTACAAAAAACCGGGATTTCCGTTCTGCTCGGCGGTGTGTTGAAGGATGAAACCGGATTTGTCCCACTATTCCTCTGGACGAAGTCACCGGTCGCGACTGTGTCTCCCCAAATATTCCTCGAGCCCAGGAACAATCCTGCCACGGGATTTCAGGGCGGGGAAAAATGGGGTTGATTTTCCTGCCCGGCCATCCGCCGGGCCGTCCGATCGGCGCTGTCAGTCGCAGTCACGCAACTGCTTGGCATAGGCACTGGCGATATTGGAGGAGCGCTGGGCGGCGCGCGCCAATTGGGCATTGCCGCGCCACGCGCCCTTGCGATAGCCGCCATCACCCAGATAATAGGCGAGATAGAGATTGTAGGCATCGTTGCGGGCGATGCCGTTCCGCTTGCTGCTGTTGTTGTGGTACCAGGCGACGAAATGCACGGCGTCGGAAAACTTCGTCCGACGCGCCGACCAGTCGCCGGTCGCCTTCTTGTATTCCGACCAGGTGCCGTTCAGCGCCTGTGAGAAGCCATAGGCGGTCGACTGCCGTTTCCAGGGGATGAAGCCGAGAAGTTTCGTGCGCGGCGGACGGGCATTGGGGCGGAAACCGGATTCGGTGTAGATCGTCGCCATCAGGATCGGAACCGGGACGCCATATTGCCGCTCGGCATGTTCGGCGGCGCTGCGCCAGTTGTTGAACCATCCATCGCGCTGCTCAAAAATCGCACAGGCATTACGGGTTTGTTTCGGAGCGGTCGCACAGCCAGCCAGAAGCAGAAGGGCGACGATAAACGCAATACGCATCGCACAAATCTCTCTTTCCGAGAGATTACTAACCGGTAAATGTTAAAGAGAGGTTTTTAGCGATCCTTTGCCCCGTCCGACCGCTCAGACAGCGGGCCGCAGTTTCAGCGCATGGATTTCCGCCGCGCGGATGGAAGGCGTGCCCGAGGCGATGCGGACGGAGCGCAGCGGCTCGAAACCCTCGATCCGCTTGGTGCCGGCCCAGCGGCCGCCATCGGCGAAAACCTCGATCGAGCCGACATCGAGGAAGATGCGCAGGCTCGACGGCCTTGCGCCGTTGGCGATATAGCGCGGCGCGACCTTCACCCCGCCTGTCGCGGCCGGCGCATAGCGGATGGACAGGCCTTCGGCATCCAGTACGACGGAAAGTGCCACCGAGGGATGATCGAAGGCCAGTTCGAAGGGCGAACCAGGGCCAGCGAGCTCCAGCACGATCTCGGCCGCGCCATTGCCCAGGGTGACGACCTCCCCGGCCAGGAAGCGACCATCGTCGAGAGAACCGGCGCGCAGGTCACCGACCGCCGCAACCGGCGGCGTCAGCACTTCGTCGTCGCGCAGCAAAAGATTGCGCGGCAAGGTCATGGCTGTGGGGAAATCGATCGTGTGGGACACGTCCGCCCAGTTCGCCAGCCAGCCGATGCCGACTGCGGTGCCCTCGTCGATAAAGGCCTGGAAGGCGTAATTGTCGGTGGCAAAATCCAGTTCCTGCTCGAACTCCGGCAGGAAGCGGACGCCATCGAAATGGCCGACCGCGACGATGGTCAGGTTTTTTCGGCCGGTCTTCTTTTCCAGGCTGTTCATCAGGCCGTAGATCAGGCCCCAGCGGGTTTCCGGATTACCGGCCGGTCCATCGAGCGGCAGGAGGCAGGGGCATTCGATGACGGCGGTGCCGAAACGCTCCTCGAGCAGCAGCGTGCCGACGAAGCGCCAGCCGCCGGCGGCGGCCGGATCGTCGGTCTCATAGAGCAGGATGACGCCGCCCTTTTGGCTGAGGCTGCCCAGCACCATCTTCCACAGGCCATCCGGCCCCTTGACCACATAGGGATCGCGAAAATCGAGCGTCAGCCCGAGCCCTGTCGGGCGATGGGCCAGAATGACCTCGGCATGGCTGGCGGTGATGATATTATGCGAGGTGGCGGTCAGCTGGATCTGTGTTTCAGGCTCCCGCTCGATGACCTGCTCGGTGAAGAAGACGCGGATGCCGGGCTCGTTTTCGAGCGGAATGGCAGACCCGGAAAAGGCGCCGCCGCGCCGGTCGGGCCGGGCCATCAGGTCTTCGGAGGGAAACAGGAAGATCGGCATATGGTGCCAATGGATAT
The DNA here is from genome assembly GCF_001426565.1 of Rhizobium sp. Root482. Classification (GTDB taxonomy): domain Bacteria; phylum Pseudomonadota; class Alphaproteobacteria; order Rhizobiales; family Rhizobiaceae; genus Pararhizobium. Next base: position 329,481 of record NZ_LMFA01000021.1, read on the forward strand.
AATCGGTCGAGATCGCATGGCCCCAATGCATGGTGTTCCAACGCAGCCCGTGGGAATAATGCTGGTAGAACAGATGCGGGCGCCCGCCGAAGCGGCCAAAGCCGTTGGGATCGTTCATCCAGCCGAAGGGCGGGCGGAAATGATAGCCGTCCGGCACCGGCGCCGGGGCATTGGCCTGGCTGGTATGCATGACGGTGATGCCCTGATCCACCACCTCGGCGGCATTGAAGAAATAGGCGACGGAAACGGCGGTGGTCTTCGTGTCATAGACGCATTCGAGCATGCCGGTGGAGCTGGAAACGAAGGTACGGAAGACATATTCCTCGCTATTGCCGACTTCGACCTGGCCGATCTTCTCGCCCGCCAGCACGAAGGCCATGGTTCCCGGCGCATCCGGACCGGTCGCCTTCAGCCAGACATGCAGCCGGGCACTCAGCGGCACCTCGGCACGCAGGGTGCGGATCGTATCGGCCGTCTGCTGGATATCGTTCCCCATCAGCATCCTCCTTGCGGCGCGACAATAAATTCAAACGAAAATCGTCTCGCGCCTGTCTTCAAAGCTCTCCTGGCGACCTAGTGCTCAAGACCGCGATGTAAAGGCAAGGATACGGCAGCCGGAAGCACCCCGCGCGGGTCTCGCCGGGGTTTCGGGCCTTGTCTTGAAGATCGGACGGGGCACTGGAAACCGTCTCGAACAGACAAATACAAGTGACGCTTTCCAGCGCCCCGTTTGGCGTTCTCTCGGGAGCTTCCCCCCCTACAGACCCCGACTCCGGATCCTCTGATCCGGGACGATCGTCGTGATACGGCTCTCCGGCCGGTACTAAACACGCACCGGCGCATCACGCTTCCCATCCCGGCCTGCGTGCCTCACAGGCACGCCCGCCCCGTAAGGACAGGGGGGATCCATTTTCCGGGGGCTCTCCTTCCGGTCCGCCTGACGTTCGCGGCCTTCTCATCGAAGACCACGAGGCTTNCCGCCCCGTAAGGACAGGGGGGATCCATTTTCCGGGGGCTCTCCTTCCGGTCCGCCTGACGTTCGCGGCCTTCTCATCGAAGACCACGAGGCTTTGCGTGGAGCGCCAGCCCTGCCTCGCCGCAAACGTCTTGCGGTGTATCCGTGACAGAACAACTTCATCCTGACACAAGAGGAGAGGCCGGGGATGAACGGGGATGATTTTTTTGCGAGAGGGCGAGAAGCCACCGCGCCTGAAGCACTGAGTTTGGCGGTTTCTACTTCTCCCCGACGGGGAGAAGTGCCAAGCGCAGGCGAGGCGATGAGGGGGGCGACATCCGAACTATCGAATGGCTTCGCCCCCCTCATCCGGCCCTTCGGGCCACCTTCTCCCCGCTGGGGAGAAGAGGGAGGTCGGGACGGTCTGCACAGAGCCGGCTGTTTGCTTGCAATCCGCCCCCTCCTCACGTCATCCTCGGGCTTGACCCGAGGATCCAGGGCCGCGCCCATAGATCGACGTCTGGGGCATGGTCCTCGGGGTACACAACGAAAGCCGAAGTCCTCAGACCAGCCGGTCTCTGCTCCACAGCAGCTTCGATGAAGCTCGCGAACAGCGGGTGGGGATCGAGGGGGCGGCACCTCCGCCTGAGAAGCACTGCGAACGATGATCAGAGCATTCCTTCAGGTGTGTTTGGCTTCATCTTGAGTTCTGATACGCCGTCCCTCAACTTTTCGAGTGCCCGCAGGTACGTCCCTGTTTGAAACGCTGGCAAAAGAGCATTCTCTACCCAACGCTCGCCCGCCCGATGAGCGACCAACCGGAAGTAAATTTCAGAAGCAGGCATCGGGTCCAAATCTTCCGGACGTTCGGGAAGCCAGCCATCAGTTTGTGGAAAGCGTTTCAGAAACTCTCCAAACCCATCAACTACTTGACCAGTGAGCAACCTTTGAATTTTTGCGGCGCTGTCTTGATAACGCGGGACACTGTCTTCGAAGGCCTGGTGGATAGACAGTGCGGCCAAGTCCGCAATGTGCCGATTCAAAAGAGCGACAAATTCAGTCTCGTTCATTTTGATTTCCCAATCCGGCAGATGCCATCGGAGTCAGCCCTCTAGAGAGGGTCCAAGGGTGGGCCGGAGAAGTCGAAAGAGCATTGCAGGAAGGAAGGCAGACGAAAGGCTTTTGCCGCGTAGAGCCGGCTGTTTGCTTGCAATCCGCCCCCTCCTCACGTCATCCTCGGGCTTGACCCGAGGATCCAGGGCCGCGCCCATTGTCCATCGCTTGGGGCATGGTTCTCGGGCAAGCAAGGAAGGCCAAAGCGCTCAGACCAGCCGGCTCTGCTCCACGGCGGCTTCGATGAAGCTCGCGAAGAGGGGGTGGGGGTCGAGGGGGCGGCTCTTCAGTTCGGGGTGGTACTGGACGCCGATGAACCAGGGGTGATCCGGATATTCGATCGTTTCCGGCAGGACGCCGTCCGGCGACATGCCGGAGAAATCGAGGCCGCAGGCTTCGAGGCGGTCCTTGTACTCGACATTCACCTCGTAGCGATGGCGATGGCGCTCTGAAATATCGGTCGCGCCATAGATCTCGGCGATCTTGGTGCCCTTCTTCAGGCTGGCCTGATAGGCGCCGAGCCGCATCGTGCCGCCGAGATCGCCGGAGGCGGCGCGCTTTTCCAGCGCATTGCCCTTGATCCATTCGGTCATCAGGCCGACCACCGGCTCTTCCGTCTTGCCGAATTCTGTGGACGAGGCCTTTTCGATGCCGGCGAGATTACGGGCGGCCTCGACAACCGCCATCTGCATGCCGAAGCAGATGCCGAAATAGGGCACCTTGCGTTCGCGGGCAAAGCGGACGGCCTGGATCTTGCCCTCGGAGCCGCGCTCGCCAAAGCCGCCGGGGACGAGGATGCCGTGGACCTTTTCGAGATAGGGCGCCGGGTCTTCCTGCTCGAAGACCTCCGATTCGATCCATTCGAGCTTGACCTTTACGCGGTTGGCGATGCCGCCGTGGTAGAGCGCCTCGATCAGCGATTTATAGGCATCCTTGAGGCCGGTATATTTGCCGACGATGGCGATGGTCACCTCGCCTTCCGGGGTGCTGATACGGTTGGCGACCTCTTCCCAGTTCTCGATCCGGGGCTTTGGCGCCGGCTCGATGCCGAAGGCGGCCAGCACCTCGTTGTCGAGGCCTTCCTTGTGATAGGCGATCGGCACGTCGTAGATCGAGGCGACATCGAGCGCCTGGATGACGGCCGACGGGCGCACATTGCAGAACAGCGACAGCTTGCGGCGCTCGGCTTCGGGAATTTCGCGGTCGGCGCGCACGAGAAGAATATCGGGATGGATCCCGAGCGCCTGCAGTTCCTTGACGGAATGCTGGGTGGGCTTGGTCTTCAGTTCGCCGGCAGCGGCGATATAGGGCATCAGCGTCAGGTGCAGATAGACGGCGGTACCGCGTGGCAGGTCGTTCTTCAGCTGGCGGATCGCCTCCATGAACGGCATGGCCTCGATATCGCCGACCGTGCCGCCGATCTCGCAGATGACGAAATCATAATCGTCATTGCCGTCGGTGACGAAATTCTTGATCTCGTTGGTGACGTGCGGAATGACCTGGACGGTGGCGCCGAGATAGTCGCCGCGGCGTTCCTTGTCGATGATGTTCTTGTAGATGCGGCCGGTGGTGATGTTGTCGGTCTTGGTGGCCGAGCGGCCGGTGAAGCGCTCGTAGTGACCGAGATCGAGATCGGTCTCTGCGCCGTCGTCGGTGACGAAGACCTCGCCGTGCTGGGTCGGGCTCATCGTGCCCGGATCGACATTGAGATAGGGATCGAGCTTGCGAAGCCGGACCCGGTAACCCCGGGCCTGCAGCAGAGCTCCGAGAGCGGCTGCGGCTATCCCCTTACCAAGGGAAGACACCACGCCGCCAGTGATGAATACATATCGCGCCATGGGCTTCACCGGATACCGTTTCAAAATTGATTCCGCCACCGAAAAATTCATCTTCCAGAATTTTTCCGTTCAAAACTGCGGCGGGCGGAATGCGAACAAAAGAAAACCGGCGGAAGACGGGCTTCCGCCGGCGATTGGATGAGAGGGTTCTTACTGACCCGTGGGCACGTCCGAGGCGGACGGCGCCGGCTTGGTCTCTGTGGCGGCCGGCGGCTGGGCCGCAGGCGTCCCGGTCGCAGGTGCCGAAGTTGCAGGCATCTGAGTTGCGGGGACCTGCTCGCCGGTCGTCGGCACCTGAGCAGCGGGGGCCTGGGTCGTCGGTGTCTGGGTCGCAGGCGCGGGGGTGGCCGGCGTGGTCGCCGCGCCGCCGAGCGAATCGAGAACGCCATTGCCGTTATTGGTGGTGCCGGGGATACGGTCGAGGACGTCGGTGGCATCCGGCTCGTAGCGGGCGAGAACGCCCATGCCGAGCGCCAGCACGAAGAACAGGGCGGCCAGGATCGCGGTGGTGCGGGTCAGCGCATTGGCGGTGCCGCGCGCCGACATGAAGCCGGAGCCGCCGCCGATGCCGAGACCGCCGCCTTCCGAGCGCTGAATGAGCACGACGCCGATGAGCGCCAGCACAACCATGAGATAGATGACGAGCAATACGGTCTGCATTTTATCCAGTCCTGCCTTGGATCGCGCCCTGCCCGGCTTGAAAAAAGCCGAGGGCGGCAACGCAATCGTGTGATCGTCCGGCACTGGGGCGGCGCGCGCTTGTCATGGCAAGTCTCATGGCAAGTCCCGGCACCCGCTCCGCGCGGCAAAGTTCGTGTTGGCGGCTGCATATACCAAGCCACCGCCCATGGAAAGCCCCTGCCCGCCCGTTCGGCGGCTCAGGCAGTCAATTCTTCATAGGCCCTGTAGATGGAAAGGAAATCCTCGGCTTTCAAGCTGGCGCCGCCGATGAGCGCGCCGTCGACATTGGCGACCCCCATCAATTCGCGGGCATTGCCCGGCTTCACTGAGCCGCCATAGAGGATGCGCATTTTTGCGCCGGCCGGGCCGAAACGGGCGGTGAGCTCGGACCGCTGGAAGGCATGGGCTTCCTCGACATCGGCCGCGGTCGGCGTCAGGCCGGTGCCGATCGCCCAGACGGGCTCATAGGCGATCACCGTGTTTTCGGCAGTGGCACTGTCCGGCACGGAGCCGGAAAGCTGGCGCTTCAGCACGTCGAGGGTCTGGCCCGCCTTTCGCTCGTCCCCGGTTTCGCCGATGCAGATGATGGCGATGAGGCCGGCGGCAAAGGCAGCCTCGGCCTTCGCGCGGATCTGCGCATCGGTCTCGGCATGGTCGGTGCGGCGTTCGGAATGGCCGACGATGACATGGGTGCCGAAGCAATCGGCGATCATGTCGGCGGAGATATCGCCCGTATGGGCGCCGGAGGTCTTTTCGTGGCAATCCTGGGCGCCGATCAGAAGCGGGCTGTCGTCGCAAAGCGCGGTTGCCACGTAGAGCAGCGTCGCCGGTGGGCAGATCAGCGCCTCGACCTTTTTCGACAGCGGCCCCTTGACGCCTTCGGCCATCGCCTTGATCTGATCGAGCGAGGCGCGCAGGCCGTTCATCTTCCAGTTTCCGGCTACAAGCGGTGTTACCTCGGGCGTCATGTCGTCTCCTCGCAGCTGCGTTTTCGCTTGAAGGCCGTAGCAAAAAGGCAGGACAAAGGAAAGCGCCGCGACGAAGCCGCCGCAGCGCCAAAATCCATCAATGCGAGACCGCTCAACCGATCTGGCTGCCGACGAAGTCCTTGACGATCCGCACGATGCCTCGGCCGAGCAGATCGTCGAGCGCATCGGCGAACTGGTCGACATGGGCGCGCTCGCAGATCAGCGGCGGCTCCAGCCGGATGACGTTGCGGTTATATTCGGTGAAGGCCACCAGCACGTCATAGTCGCGCAGCAGAAGCGCGCCGATGAAGCCGGACAGCGAGCCCTTCAGCTTGTCGTCGAGCACAGCGACGACCGGGCGCAGCACCATGGGAAGGGTCTGGCTGAAATCCTGGAATTCCAGGCCGATCATCAGCCCCTGCCCGCGCACATCCTTGATGATCTTCGGATATTTTTCCTGCAGCGCCCGCAGCCGTTCGAGGAGGTAGTCGCCCTGGACTGAAGCATTGTCGATCAGGTCCTCGTCATAGAGGATGTTGAGGCCCTCGATGGCGGTGATGCAGGCCTCGCCGATGCCGCCGAAGGTGGCGTGGCCGTGGATCAGCGCCGTCTTCGGCGTGCCATAGGCCTTCATGTAGATATCGCGCCTGGCGATCATCGCCGCCATGGCCGACTTGCCGCCGCCGAGCGATTTTGCAAGCGCGGTGATGTCCGGCACCACGCCGGCATGCTCGAAGGCGAAGAAGCGGCCCGAGCGGCCCATGCCGCACTGCACTTCGTCGGCAACCCAGACGACGCCATGTTTATCACAGAGCGCGCGCACCTCGCGCCAGAATTCCGGCGGCGCCGAAACGATGCCGCCGCCACCCTGGATGGTCTCGAGCACCAGAACACCGATCTGCGGATCGCGCTCGAAGGCGTTGCGGATGGCATCGATATCTCCGAACGGGACTTTGACATTGTTGTCGAGCAGCTTGAACTCGCCGCGATAGAGCGGGCCGTCGGTGATCGACAGCACGCCCTTGGTCTTGCCGTGGAAGGAATTCTGCGCATAGACGATGCGCGACCGCTTCGGGCCGGCGGCGCGCTCGGCCAGCTTGATCGCCGCCTCCATGGCTTCCGAACCGGAGGAACCGAGAAAGACCATGTCGAGATCGCCGGGCGCGATGGCCGCGAGGTTCTTTGCGAGTGCTGCCGCATATTGCGACAGGAAGGCGATGGCGATCTCGTGGCGGTTCTCGTCCTGGAATTTCTTGCGCGCCGCAAGGATGCGCGGATGGTTGTGGCCAAAGGCGAGCGAGCCGAAGCCGCCGAAGAAATCGAGAATCTTGCGGCCGTTCTGGTCGGTGTAGTACATGCCTTCGGCCGTCTCGACCTTCACTTTGTTGAAGCCGAGCAGCTTCATGAAATGCAACTGGCCGGGGTTGAGGTGGTCCTTGAAATAGGTCGTCATGTCGGCAAGGCTCATGGCCTTGGCCTGTTCGACGGTAATCAGGTCCGGCCTGTTGATGCCGCCGGCAAGGGCGGGCGCCTCGATCTGGGCGCGTTGCGGTTTATCGAGCATCGTCTCTGTTCCCTCGTTCATTCCGCCGGTACGGCCGACGCGTGTTCATGGACCCTGCCCGCCTTCTTGGCGCGGTATTCGTCATAGGCCGCGATCAGCATGGCGCCGTCGTCATAGCCCGGCTTCCAGCCGAGATCGCGCTTCAGCTTGCCGGTCTCGCGGATGCACATCTCGTCGGCGATCAGATATTGTTCCGGGTCCATGATCGGCAGGTTGACGAAATCGAAGGCGGCGAGCGTCGCCTTGACGGCAAAGGCCGGCGTCGGAAGCAGGAAGGATTTCGATCCGGCATGGACGATCAGGTCGCCGAGCAGTTTGCGGACCGAAGGCGGATTATCGGAGCCGAGATTATAGGCCTCGTTCGGCACCCCGCCCTTCCAGGCAAGGCGCGCCGCCTCGGCGCAATCGAAGACCGAGATGAACTGGTAGGGGTTGCGGCCAGAGCCGATCATCGGCACCGGCAGGTTGGCGTCGACCAGCTTGAACAGTTTTTCCAGAATGCCGAGGCGGCCGGGGCCGATGATCAGGCGCGGGCGGAAGATCGAGATGTTCATGCCCTGCTTGCGCCATTCGCCGGCCAGTTGCTCGGTCGCCCATTTCGACTTGCCGTATTCGCCGAGCGGGGCCGCCGGATGGTCCTCGGTCTGCGGCGACTGCACGGTGTGGCCGTAGATCATGTCGGTGGTGAACTGCACCAGCCGGTTGGCACCCGAACGGGCCGTCGCCTTCATGATGTTTTCGGCGCCGTAATAATTGACCGGCCAGAAGAAGTCCCAGCGTTTGGCGCGCACCTGAAGCGGCGACAGCATCATGGCGGCCATGTTGTAGACCATGTCGTCCGGGCCGATCTCGACGGCCATCACGTCATCCGGACTGGTGACGTCGCAACGCACGAAGCGGGCGCGGCCGTAATGAGGCAGATCGGAGCGGACGATATCGGCGATCAGCACCTCCTCGCCATCCTGAACGAGGCGTTCGGCCAGATGGCGGCCGACGAAACCGTCGCCACCGAAGATGATATGTTTCATGACGGGCTCCCGATTTTGGCGGCGGCACCAGTCGCCGCTTCAAGCGCCGGCTTGTCATCCTGCGACGACATGCCGGACTGGGCGATGAGAATGGTTCCGACGCAGATGAAACCGATGCCGGCGATGCGCCAGGCATTCAGGTCCTCGCGAAAGACGAAATAGGCAAAGACGGCCACCGCCACATAGGCAAGGCTGAGGAAGGGGTAGGCGAAGGAAAGCTCCACCTTGGACAGCACATAGAGATGCGAGGCCATGGAAATGACGAAGGTGAAGAGGCCCGCGAACACCCAGGGGTTGAAGACAACCTGGAAGATACGGGCGATGAATGTGTCGGCCGTGAAGCTCAAGGGCCCGAGCGACAACATGCCCTGCTTGAGCATGAGCTGGGCGGCCGCGTTGGTCAGCACGGTAAAAAGAATGAAGAGAATATATTTCATGTCGGTGTCCCTGTTCCATCCTGACAGCTACACGCCAGAGACGTAGATTCCGTGAAATTCCCGTATTTATTCGATTCAAATTCTAACGGTTTCCCGTTCTGGAGCGCTCCCCGGCAGGACCGAGCCTAACGAGGCAGGGCGAGCGCGGTTCTCCGCCAGAAATTCGAGACCATGGCCGGATCGCGCAGCGCTTCGAGCCGCGCCCAGTTCGGAAAAGAGGCGGCGAAGGTTTGCGGGCTCATGCGGGCATCCTTGTAGGGATTGATGCCGCCGCCGGCCTCGATCACCATGGCATCGAGCCTGTCGAGCAGCTTCAGGGTTTCCTCTCCCTGGTTGGCGAAATCGAGCGTGAGGGTGAAACCGGGCCTTGGAAAGGACAATAATCCCGGCGGTCGCGCCTCGCCGAACTTCTTCAGGACGGTGAGGAAGGAGGCGTGCCCCGCGCCGCGGGCGGTCTCGAGCAATCGTCGCGTCAGCTCGGGCGCCACCTCGGACGGGTAGACGCTCTGATGCTGGTAGAGGCCCTTCGGGCCATAGAGCCGGTTCCAGTGGCCGATCGCGTCCAACGGGTGGAAATAGCCCGGCCATTCCACCGTCGCCACCCTCTCGCCACGTCTTTGCCAGCGGAAATAATAGGCGTTGAAGACCTTGAGGGTGACGGTGTTCAGGAGGCTGAAGGGCGGCGAAAAGGGTATCGACCGGCTTTTCGCGCGCGGCATATCGGGGAATTCGCAGGAGGCATCCGCATGGTCGCCGGCCAGCAGGATGCCCCTGCCCGTGCACCTGCCGGTCGCGAGCTGGTCGATCCAGGCGACGGAATACTCATGTTCGCCATCAACCTGCGCGACCATGGCGAAATACTCATCGAGGCCATCGAAGCGGATCGCATGCTGCTGGATATGGGCAGACGGCACCTTCATCAATTGCAGATCGACGGTGAGGATCATGCCCGTCAGGCCCATGCCGGCAATGGTGGCCTCGAACAGGTCGCGATTCTCGGTCGGCGAACAGGTCAGCACATCGCCGTCGGAGCGCAGCAGCGTCAGCCTGAGCACATGCCGGCCGAAGGTGCCGCGGCTGTGATGGTTCTTGCCGTGGACATCATTGGCGACCGCGCCGGCGATGGTGGCCGCCGCGGTGCCGGGCGTGACCGGCAGGAAGAAGCGATGCGGAATGGCGGCCTGGAGGACTGCCCGCAGCGTCACCCCGGCATCGCAGGAGATGATGCCGGTTCCGGGATCGAAGCCCAGGATGCGGGTGCGCAGGCGGCTGTCGATCAGCCTGCCCTGGTCGTTATGGCAGCTATCGCCATAGGATCGCCCGTTGCCGAACGGCAGGAAAGCCCCGGCGCCGGCATGGCCCCGCTCGTTTTCATAGGCATCCGGCGAGAGGGCCACGCGGGGGTGCCGGTCGAGCCGGCCCCAGCTGTCGAAATTTTCTTCGGTCATGGCATGCCCAGCGTGCCGGCAAGCACCAGAACACCGCCGATCGCCATGATCACGAGGCTGCGCCAGTCGCGCATCAGGAAGACCACCGGATCCTCGTGCAGCAGGCGGCGGCGGGCAAGCATCCAGATCCTGAGCAGCATATAGAGCACCAGCGGGCAGAGCGGCCAGAGCGCCAGCGGCATCTGGTACATTTCGCGCATTTCGTTGCTGTGGATATAGAGCGCCAGGACCAGTGCCGAGGCAAAGGCGGAGGAGACGCCTGCCTGCCCGACCATCTCGAAATCGACGGCCATATAGCCGCGCCCGGGCACCTGGTTGCCGTCGCGGCCGTCATATTCGTCGAGTTCGACATAGCGCTTGACCAGCGCCAGGCTGAGGAAAAAGAAGATAGAGAAGGACAGGAGCCAGAAGGACAGGTCCGTGCCGCCGGCGGCCGATCCAGCGATGATGCGCACCGTATAGAGGCCGGCAAGCGTGAAGACATCGACCAGCAGCTTGCGCTTGAGAACGAAGGTATAGGCGGTGGTCGCCATCGCGTAGAAAGCCAGCACCAGCGCGAATTCGAGTGGCAGCAGCAGCGTCATCGACAGCGATGCCAGCAGCAGGCAGAGCGCGATCGTCAGCCCCATCGGCACCGACATCTGGCCGCTGGCCAGCGGCCGGTTCCGCTTGGTCGGATGGCGCCGGTCATTGGCAAGATCGGAGAGATCGTTGACGACATAGACGGCTGAGGCGAGGAAACTGAAGGCGAAGAAAGCCAGCACCACCCTGATCACCGCATCTAGATGCAGGATATCGTGATTGAGCACCATCGGCACGCCGATCAGCACGTTCTTCGCCCATTGGTGGACGCGGATCGACTTCAGGGCCGCAAGGCGGCTGTTCCTGCCGGTATCGAGCTTCTCGGCGTCATGCGCCCGGCGCCATTTCTCCGCCGCCCGGTCCGGCGCCACGACGATTGCCTTGCGGGCGGCTTCGAAGACGGGAATGTCGTCGTGGCTGTTGCCCATATAGTCGAACCCGCCCTCGCCGTATTCGGCGACGAGCTTTTCGCGCTTGCGGATGCTGGTGAGGTTGATCTCGGGCGAACTGTGCAGAACCAGGGAGAAGACGCCGGCATGGGCGGCGATCCCACGGGCGACGTTTTCGGCGGCACCGGTGACGAGAACCACCTGTCGGCCGCTCTTGCGCTCGCGCGCCAGGCGCTTGAGCACGACCTCGCGATAGGGCCAATCACTTGGCTCCCGCCGCGACCGTGCCGCCACCTCATGCTTCAGCCGCCCCTTGCCCTTGGTGAGCCAGTACAGGAGCGCAAGCAGCATCAGCGGATTGCGCAGCAGGATGACCGCGGCCCCTTCCCAGAGCGTGTCGGCGGCCAGCAGAGTGCCGTCGAGATCGACACATAGCGGAATGAGCCGGGTTTCCGTTCGAGCATCCATAGGTTCATATCCCGATAAATCTACCCGGACAGTCCCATGATCAACTTTCGAAAAAGCAAACAGGGCCGCAATGGCAAGCCCCATCTTGTCTATTGGTTAACAATTCCAATTCGTTGTCAGGACTTGTTGTGAACCAGAATCCAGTTCAGCGCCTCGCGCCAATCGGTCATGCGCACCGGTGTTCCGTGCGATCCGGTCTCGAAAAGCACGAAGCGGCTGGGATGGCCGGCCGCATGCAGGGCGCGGTAAAGCGCGATCTGGTCGGCGGCGGGATAGACGGTGTCGGCGCTGCCGTGGCTGAAGAAGATCGGCAGCCCGGCCTTGCGTGCCGCGCTTTTCTGGAACGACGGATCGGCCGGGCCGCCCATGATCATCAGGCCGGCAAGCGCTTCGACGGCAGTCTGGTAGCGGGCGATGCCCCAGCAGATGAAATTGCCCATCGAGGCGCAGGCGAGGATGACGGGCTTTTCCGGCGACTGCCGGCGCGCATGGGCGATCAGCCCGGCGATATCGGCGACGCCTGCCTTGTCGAAGGACTGGACGCTCGGCGCGTAATAGACGCCGCCATTGTCCACGGCGAGGTTCTTCAGCCGGTTGAAATTGCCGCCGAAGGAATAATCATTGGCGCCGAGCCGCCGGTCGCCGCCCCTGCCATGGATAAAAATCACCGTGAAGGCAGCACCGGCGGCGGCACCGACGCGGGTCACAGCAAGCGGCCGGGTGCCGGTTTCCATAGTCTCGTTCACCTGCTGACGCTTGACGCCGAGCGCCAGATAGGCGCGCTTGACCCGCCGCTCCGGCGTCTGGTCGCGGCCGTTGATATCGCGCAGTTCCTGGTAATCGACGACCCGGTAATCGCCACCATCGGCCGTTTCGAGCACGGTTTCATAGGAAAACAGTTCGTCCTTGAAAGGCTTCAACGGCGCGGCCTTTGCCGGAAACGCAAGGCATGAGACGAGCAGAAGGCAGGAAAGGGCGCGAAACGGCAAATGAACTGTGGACAGGCGCATATCGGATGTTCCTCTTTTGATCCAAGCCTTGCCATCGGCGCTTGCAGGACGCAACTGTTCGACGGGTGAATCCGCAAGTGGCGTCCTTGCAGGCGTTTGATCCTCCGGATTGCCGCCTATGTCGCTCCGGAACGAAGAGTCTGGCAGAATTCCGGTGATTCGCCCCGACCGCCGGCCGGCGCCCACGATAGGGCCGGACCGGATCGCAATGCCAGACCGTAATGAAAGACAGCTGAACAGACCATGACCGACAGCAAGGATCTCTTTTCCGCATTGCCCACGGTGAACAAGCCGTCCCCGCCGCCGGTCGAGGCACGAGTTTCCGCGCCGCCCCCCCGGGCCGCACCGTCTTCCGGCGCGGCGACGGCGCTGAAGGCCGATAGCGGCGATTACGATGCGTCGGCGATCGAAGTGCTCGAAGGGCTGGAGCCGGTGCGCCGGCGTCCGGGCATGTATATCGGCGGCACCGACGAAAAGGCGCTGCATCACCTGTTCGCAGAAGTCATCGACAATTCGATGGACGAGGCAGTCGCGGGGCATGCCAATTTCATCGACGTGCATCTGGACGCCGAAGGCTGCCTGTCGGTCACCGACAACGGCCGCGGCATCCCGATCGAGAACCATCCGAAATTTCCCGGCAAGTCGACGCTCGAAGTGATCATGACCATCCTGCATGCGGGCGGCAAGTTCGACAGCAAGGTCTACGAGACCTCCGGCGGCCTGCACGGCGTCGGCGTGTCCGTCGTCAATGCGTTGTCGGATCTCCTGGAAGTGGAGGTTGCCCGCAACCGAAAACTCTACCGCCAACGTTTTTCGCGCGGCATTCCGCAGGGCGGCCTGGAGGAGCTGGGCGATGTCCAGAACCGGCGCGGCACGAAGGTGCGCTTCCATCCGGACCCGGACATCTTCGGCGCCAATGCCAAGTTCGATCCCGCCCGGCTGTTTCGCATGGCGCGTTCCAAGGCTTATCTGTTCGGCGGCGTCGAGATCCGCTGGTCCTGCGACCCGACGCTGGTGGAAGGGACCGACACGCCCGAAAAGGCGGTGTTTCATTTCCCCGGCGGCCTGAAGGATTATCTGCAGGCGACGATGGGCAAGGAATTCACCGTGACGCGGGAAATCTTTGCCGGCAAGACGGAAAAGACCGGCGGCCACGGCGCACTCGAATGGGCGGTGACCTGGTATGGCGGCGACACGGTCCTTCATTCCTATTGCAACACTATCCCGACGCCGGAGGGCGGCACCCATGAAGCCGGCTTCCGCATCGCGCTCACCAAGGGCCTGAAGCACTATGCGGAGTTGACGCAGAACAAGCGCGCCTCGATCATCACCACCGAGGATGTGATGATCTCGGCGGCCGGCATGCTGTCGGTGTTCATCCGCGAGCCGGAATTCGTCGGGCAGACCAAGGACAAGCTGGCGACCGTGGAAGCCCAGCGCATCGTCGAGAATGCGCTGCGCGATCCCTTCGACCATTTCCTCGCCGACAATCCCCAGGAAGCCCATAAATTGCTGGAATGGGTGATGGAGCGGGCCGACGAGCGCCTGCGCCGGCGCAAGGAAAAGGAAGTCAGCCGCAAATCGGCGGTGCGCAAGCTGCGCCTGCCCGGCAAGCTTGCAGATTGCTCGCAGAATTCCGCAGAAGGCGCCGAACTGTTCATCGTCGAGGGCGATTCGGCCGGCGGCTCGGCCAAGCAGGCCCGCAACCGTTCCAACCAGGCGATCCTGCCGCTGCGCGGCAAGATCCTCAACGTCGCCAGCGCCGGCCGCGAGAAACTGGGCGCCAACCAGCAGATCAGCGATCTCATCCAGGCGCTCGGCTGCGGCACGCGCGGCAAATATCGCGAGGAGGACCTGCGCTACGAGCGGGTCATCGTGATGACCGACGCCGATGTCGACGGCGCCCATATCGCCTCGCTGTTGATCACCTTCTTCTACCAGGAAATGCCGGACCTGGTGCGTGGCGGCCATCTCTATCTGGCGGTGCCGCCGCTCTACCGGATCACCCAGGGCGCCAAGACGCTCTATGCGCGCGACGACGCCCACCGGGTGGAACTGATGGAGACGGAATTCAACGGGCGCGGCAAGATCGAGATCGGCCGCTTCAAGGGGCTGGGCGAGATGATGCCGGCGCAATTGAAGGAAACGACGATGGATCCGTCCAAGCGCACGCTCCTGAAAGTCGCCATAGACGAGGTGGATTTCGAGGGCACCCGCGAGGCGGTCGACAATCTGATGGGCACCAAGGCAGATGCGCGGTTCCGCTTCATCCAGGAACGGGCGGTCTTCGCCGAAAACCTCGACATCTGAGCGATTGACTTGAGGATCTGATTCAAGCGGCTGCCGGATTGATTCATTTTCGGCCTTCAAGCCGTTGAAGAAGCTGTATTTTCTGGGTAGCGCGACGCGTCGGCGGTAGGTGTCTCTTCCCCTCGATCGCAGCCCTGTGCGACGCTGAGAGAAGAGGATTGCCGCCAGATTTCTTCTTGCCGCGCCTCGAAAATGCCGCGTCGCCATAGTTCCGAAGCAAATGCGGTTTCTATCTCGTCGGCGGCCGAATCGCGGCCGGTGCGAACACCAAGGAAAGCGATCCGATGATATCCGCCATGATCGTCATGACAATTCTGGGCTGCGACGACAGTGTCAGCCAGTGCCGGTACGTTTCCTCCGTCAGCGGCACCTGGACGACGATTGAAAAATGCGATGCGGAATCGCAGAAGCAGCTGCCGAAATTCACCAACAGCAACTATCCGGTGATCGTCGCCGTCTGCGAGACCTCGGGCACGGCAACGGCGGATGCCCGCGCCCACGAAGCGCCGGCCAAGGAGGCTACGGTCGCGACCGACATTCCCGCGCCGAATGCGGAGGCCGTTCCGGAACCGCATGCGCAAGAACCGCAGGGCCTGCCGCGCCGGGCGCTGGCGCTGATCGGCGGCGTGCTGCCGGATGGGACGAAACTGCGCCAGGCCGTGACTGCGCCGATCCATTCCATCGGCAACGGTTATTCCTGGATCGCCCGCAAGCTGGCGAATTGACCGGTCACACCAGCCCGGCGGCGATCAGGCTTTCGGCGCTGGCACGGATTGCCTCCTCTTCGGATCGCGGTTTCCAGTCAAGAATGCGCCTTGCCTTTTCATTGGAGACGCGGGCATCGCGGCCGAGTTCACGGACGATCAGCTTCAGGCCGGGATCGACATGGGCGGCGAGGCGCGCAAGCAGATTGGGCAGGACAAAGCTCGGCAGCTTACGCGCATAGGCGGGAAAATCGCGTTTCAGGACGGCGACGATCTCCTTGAGCGAAAGTACCGCGCCGGCGGTGATGAAGCGCTCGCCTGCCGCCGCCTCCACGCTCAGCGCCAGCAGATGCGCATTGGCGACGTCGCGCACATCGACGAGCGGCATCCTGAAATCCGGCAGGACAGGATAGCGACCCTTCAGCAGGCTTTGCACGAGAGCGACCGACGTTCCGGTTTCCCGGCCGAGGAGCGGGCCGAGAATCACGCCGGGATTGATCGCCACCAGTTCGAGGCCTGCCTCGCGGGCAAAATCCCAGGCCGCCCGCTCGGCGAGCGTCTTGGACTTGTAATAGGCCGTGGCGAGCGGTCCGTTCACATCGGTCCAGTCGGTTTCGTCATAGGGCGCCCTGCCCGGCCCGTAGCTGACGGCGGCGATGGACGATGTCAGGACGACACGGCGAATACCGGCCTGCCGGGCAAAGCGCAGCACCCGCAGCGTGCCTTCGCGCGCCGGCAGGATCAGGTCGTTCTCATGCTTTGGGATGCGGGAGGGAAAGGGCGAGGCGGTATGGATGATATCGGCCGCCCCGGAAAAGGCCGCCTCCCATCCTGCATCCGACAGGAGGTCTGCAGCGACGAAGGAGAGCTTTCCCCGCTCGGTGCCGCCTGAGGAACGGATCGCCGCTTCGATCGCCCTTGCCTTCTTCAGCGATCGCACCGTGCCACGCACCTCGTAGCCGGCGCGCAGCGCCTGGGCGGCGACATGGCGACCGAGAAATCCGCCCACGCCCGTCACCGTAATCATCCTGCCTGCCATCTGCATCGGCGCCTTCCACCTTGGCTTGCCGATCGCACCTATAGGGAGAGCGGCCGGCAGAGAGGGCTATCAGGCCGCCTGCCGCGCGGCAAGGAGCGCATAGTCGCGGGCGCTCTGCCGCTGCTCGGCGATCGCCAGCCGCTCGATCATGTCGGCAAGGCTGCCGGAGGCATTTGTCGCCTGCCGTCCGCCACGCAGTTTCGACAGGAGGACCGCGGAAATAGAGGTGGTCGCGCCGGCCGCGCCCGAGCGATTTTCGCGCCGCCAGATCAGCATGGCCTCGGCAAACAGGGCGCTGACATCGCGGCCAAGGCCGGCACTTTCGAACAAGGCGCGCATGGCGTGGACGCGGCCGTCGGAGAGGATGGAGCGCACGCGCTTGTCGCCAAGTGCCGCCAGATCGCCGATCGCCGCGGCGAAGAAATCGACCTTGCCGGAACAGAGCGCATGCAGGAGGAAGGCCGGCGTCAGGCGGCCACTGGCGCGCAGATGCTCGACAAGCACCGGCAGTTGCGCGGCCTCCGCGCCGCCCGCCATACCCACGGCCGCCCTGTCGCAGGCTTCGCGGGTGATGCGCGCGACCCGACCTTCTCCGATCGCCGCCTGAACCAGCGCAAAGCCGGAGAGCGCCGCGCCTACCTTCTCCACCAGCGCATGGCGCGCATCGGCCGGAAGGTCGGAGCGTTCAAGCAACAGATTGCGAACCGCGCAAAGATGGCCGAGCCGGTCGCTCAGCCGTTTCAAGGTGCGGCCGGAAATCTCCGCACCGTGGTTTTCAAGCAGGATCGACGCCTCCTCCTCGCCGCCAATTTCGGCGATCGCGGCGGCGATCGGATACGAGACATGGGGTCGCGCTGCAATCACGGCGCGGGTCTCGACCGTGCCCCGGGCGGCCAGATCGACAAGATCCGCATCGCTGAGTACCGGCGAACAGGAAATCACCGTATAGGCGATCTCCGGCTGGTCCTCGGCGAGCGACAGGATAAGGGGGCGCGGAATGCGGGAAGACCCGGCCAGCGCCTGCGCCAGCGCCAGACGCACTTTCGGCGAGGGATCGTCGAGTAGGAAGGTCATCGCCATTTCGGCGGCGTGATCGTCGAGGCTGTTCATGTCGGCGGCTACATAGGCCCGGCCAAGGGCCGCGGCGGCGCGAACCCGATCCCCGGTCCGGGCGGTTTCGACCCAACGAAGAAATGCTTGAATGATCACCGACGCCTCACTACACACCCAACAGCCACTCATGGTCAGGCTTACGTTAGCGATCAAAGGTTTAAGATTGGTTCACCATGTCCGTTAACCGCTTCGAAAACATCGTGGCCCTGCTTCGCATCCGCCCGGAGAATCCGGTCCGCGCAAGGCTGGATGATCGTTCGGTTGCGGTAATCCTCGATATCAGCCCGAACTGGCGCGGGCCGGACGCTGCAAGCGCGGCGCAGGCGGCTCTCAGCGAACGTGGTGCCGGCCCCGTCCTGCTGCGCATCGCCCTGCCCGGCGACGATGACGCAGCGCAAGAAGCACTCGTACGATTGGCAGCGCTTCGGCCGGACGGATGTGTTCTTTCCGGCTGCGGCGGTGGCGCCGATATTCAGCGGCTCGATATCATGCTGCGGGTCGCGGAGGCGCAGGTCGGGATCGAGGACGGATCGATCGCCATCCTCGCCGAAATCGGGCAGGAACCGGGCTTCTTTCTCTCGGACGCGCCACTCGCCGGCCTCTCCAAACGATTGCAAGGATTAATCTTCGATGGCGCCGCCCTTCTGGAAGCAACCGGGAGCAGCGCGAAGAATGAAGTGGCGGCGAGACCGGGGGCGCCGATGATCATGGCCCGCGCGGTCGCCGTATTGAAGGCCAGCCAGGCGGGCATTCGCTGCTGGGAACAATTGCCGGACGGGAATTTCTCAATGGATGATCTACGGACGCTGCGAGACGCGACGCTGGCTGACGGGTTTACCGGACTGGTGGCACGCAACCCGGCGCAGTTGCAGGCGCTTCCGCGTTCCTGACCGTAGCGGCTAATATTTCGGCCGCAGCATTTCGAAAACCTCGCCCGACTCGCAATAATCCATATAGCCCATCCGGCCGACGGGCCGTGCCTTGGCCATGTCGAAGCGGCCGTCCCGGATTGCTTCCTCGCGGATATGGATGCCGACCACCTGGCCGATGACGACGTGGTTTTCGCTCTCGGAGCCATCAAGCGCCTGCGGGCGAAAAATCTGCGTTACCTTGCATTCCAGCGCCGCATAGGCCTCCCCAACATAAGGGGCGGCGACGATGCGGCCGGTCACTGGCGTCAGGCCGGCAAGGGCAAATTCGCTGATGCCGTGCGGCGCCGGCGCAGAAGTGGCGTTCATCGCCTCCTTCAGGTCGAAACTGACGAAATTGGCGGTGAATTCGCCGCTCTCCTCGATATTTCGGACCGAATCCTTGCGGCCTGCCGAGGAGAACATCACCAGCTTCGGTTTGTCGCTGATCGCGTTGAAGAAGGAATAGGGCGCAAGATTGAGGCTGCCATCGCCGGCCCGCGAACCGATCCAGCCGATTGGTCGCGGCGAGACGATCGCCTTGAAGGGATCATGGGCAAGGCCATGGGCATTTTCGGCCGTCTCGTAGAACATCAGGCCTCCTCTCCGACCCAGGTGACGATCTCGGAAAGCTCCGGGCGCGGGCGTTCGGTCGGGGGAACCTGCGGCGTGCCGATATGGATGAAGCCGGCGATCCTTTCACCGGGCTCGACGCCGAGCAGCGGATGGGCCGCCGCGTCGAAGGCATACCATTCGGTCAGCCAGTTGGAGGCATAGCCATAGGCATTGGCGGCCATCAGGAGATTGAGGCAGACGGCGCCGGCCGACATGAGCTGTTCCCATTCGGGCACCTTGACATGCGGAGCGGCCTTGCTGACGACGGCGACGACCACGGGCGCGCGCGTCAGGCGAGCATTTTCCACCTTGACCATCTCCTCCGACAGGTCCGGCCGGGCCACCAGCGCCATCTTGGCCAGTTCCGCGCTCAGCCGCGCCCGCTCCTCGCCGCGATAGACGATGAAGCGCCAGGGGGCGAGCTTGCCGTGATCCGGCACCCGCGAGGCGAGCCTCAGCATCTCCTCGATCTCCGCGGTTCCAGGGCCTGGGCCGCCCATCTGGAAGGCCGGGATCGAGCGGCGGGTCGCCAGATAGTCACGCAGGCTGATTTCGGTTTTCATCGCTGTCCATTTCCACTAGTTTGCCATCGGTGCGGCACCCTCCGCATCTTCCCGCCATCGAGGCAGCCACGAAATTGCCATACCGACGCTTCAAGTGGAGCCACGCACTCAGGATGTCAACTGCCGCCATGCGCCTCCCCGCCGCCCCTTCTCTTTGCCTTGCCGCAGCGCTGGCTTTTGCCGCCTTCGGCACTTCGGGCGCCCGCGCGCAAGAGGCGGCCGATCCGTTCAAGAGCTTCCCGTCCATTTCCGGCGCGCAGAAAATGCCCAAGCTCAACAGCTTCAATCCGCTGACGGCGGAAGCGGTGAGCGAAGGGCCGGAGGCCAAGGATATCAGGCTGGAAGCGCTCCTGACGGACAAGGGTAAGCCAGTGGAACAGGGGCTGACCTGGCGCGTCTTCAGCCCCATTCCCGGCACCGACGGGAAGCTGCCGCTGCTGGCAACCTCCGAAGGCGGCTCGGCCGCGTTCCAGCTCATCCCCGGCGAATATTTTGTAAACGTCGCCTTCGGGCGCGCCGGCGCGACGCGCAAGATCAGGGTGGCGGAGACCGGGCCGGTGGACACGCAGGTCCTCGTGCTCGATGCCGGCGGCGTCATGCTGAACGCGGTCTCGGGCAGTGATGTACGCATTCCGCCGAAAGAGCTGAGCTTTTCGATCTTTTCCGCCGACGAGAAGGAAGATGGCGAACGGGCGCTGGTGGTGGCCGACGTCAAGGCCAATACCGTCGTGCGGCTGAACACCGGCACCTATCACGTCGTGTCCAATTATGGCGCCGTCAATGCCGTCATCCGCGCCGATATCCAGGTGGAGGCCGGCAAGCTGACCTCGGCGACGATCCAGCACCGGGCCGCCAAGCTGACGCTGAAACTCGTTTCCGAGCCCGGCGGTGAGGCAATTGCCGATACGGCCTGGTCGATTCTGACATCCTCCGGCGACGTGGTCAGCGAAAGCGTCGGCGCCTTTCCGACGCTCATTCTTGCCGAGGGCGACTATACGGCGATCGCCCGCAACAAGGACAAGATCTTCCAGCGCGATTTCAAGGTTAGCGCCGGTGTCAATACCGATGTCGAGGTGCTTTTGAACGACAGTTCTGCGCAGGCTCCCGCGCCGGAAACCGCAGGCGCCGCCGACGCGCTGGACTGAGCGAAATTTTCATTTCATGAAGCCTGCATAGGAAAAGGGCGCCACTCCGGCGCCCCTTCCCATTTTCTGATCAGTTCAGGCAGCCGACGATTTCCGTCGCTCGGCCCTGCGCTTCAGGTCCGGCGGCGTTGCCTCCGAGACCAGCGCGGCGACCGCCTCGTCCAGCGTCATCGGGGTTTGCGCCTGCGAGCCGAGCCTGCGGATATTGACCGTGCGTTCCTCCGCCTCGCGCTTGCCGCAGACGATGATCACCGGAACCTTGGTGACGGAATGCTCGCGCACCTTGTAGTTGATCTTCTCGTTGCGGAAATCGGTCTCGACGTTCAGGCCGGCATCGCGCAGCATCTCGGCGACTTCGCGGCCGTAATCGTCGGCCTCCGAAGTGATGGTGGCGACGACGACCTGCAGCGGCGAGATCCACAGTGGCATATGGCCGGCGAAATTCTCGATCAGGATGCCGAGGAAACGCTCCATCGAGCCGCAAATGGCGCGGTGGATCATCACCGGCTGCTGCTTTTCCGAATTCTGGTTGATGTAGAAGGCACCGAACCGTTCCGGCAGGTTGAAATCGACCTGCGTCGTGCCGCACTGCCATTCGCGGCCGATTGCGTCCTTCAGCGTATATTCGAATTTCGGCCCGTAGAAAGCGCCCTCGCCCGGCAGGATGCCGGTCTTGATGCGGCCTTCCGACTGTTCCTCAATGGTTTTCAGCACGTCCGTCATCACGCTTTCGGCGCGATCCCAGAGCGCATCCTCGCCGACGCGCTTTTCCGGCCGGGTGGAGAGCTTGACGACGATTTCCTTGAAGCCGAAATCCTCATAGACCGAGAGGATCAGGTCGTTGATGCGCAGGCATTCGGCGGCCATCTGCTCGTCGGTACAGAACACATGGGCATCGTCCTGCGTGAAGCCCCGCACGCGCATCAACCCGTGCAGCGCGCCGGAAGGCTCGTAGCGATGGACATTGCCGAATTCGGCAAGCCGGATCGGCAGTTCGCGGTAGGATTTGAGCCCGTGCTTGAAGATCTGGATATGGCCGGGGCAGTTCATCGGCTTCAACGCGAAGACACGGTCGTCGTCGGTCTCGTCGCCGGCCACCGTCACCTTGAACATGTTGTCGCGGTACCAGCCCCAGTGACCGGAGGTCTCCCAGAGCGACTTGTCGAGCACCTGCGGCGCGTTCACCTCCTGATAGGTGCCTTCGAGGCGACGGCGCATATAGGAGACCAGCGTCTGGAAGATGCGCCAGCCCTTGCCGTGCCAGAAGACGACGCCCGGACCCTCTTCCTGGAAATGGAACAGGTCCATCTCGCGGCCAAGGCGGCGATGGTCGCGCTTTTCGGCCTCGGCCAGCACGTGCAGATACTGGTCGAGCTCTTCCTGGGTGTGCCAGGCCGTGCCGTAGATGCGCGTCAGCATCGGATTGTTTGAATCGCCGCGCCAATAGGCGCCAGCCACCTTCATCAGCTTGAAGGCCGTGCCGATCTGGCCCGTGGAGGCCATATGAGGCCCGCGGCAGAGATCGAACCAGTCGCCCTGGTAATAGATCTTCAGGTCCTGCCCCTCGGCAATGGCATCGACCAGTTCGACCTTGTAGGCCTCGCCCTTGTCGGCAAAGACCTGGCGCGCCTTGTCGCGCGGCCAGACTTCTTTGGTGAAGGGCTTGTTGCGCTGGATGATTTCCTTCATCCGCTTTTCGATCTTCGGCAGGTCTTCCGGCGTAAAGGGCTCGTCCTTGGCGAAATCGTAGTAGAAGCCGTTCTCGATCACCGGGCCGATGGTGACCTGGGTTCCCGGCCACAATTCCTGCACGGCCTCGGCCATCACATGGGCGGCATCGTGGCGGATCAGTTCCAGCGCGCGGGCATCCTCGCGGGTGACGATTTCGAGCCGGCCGGAGGTGACGGGATCAGTGAGATCGCGCAATTCGCCATCGAGCGCGATCGCCACGGCCTTCTTCGCCAGCGACTTGGAAATCGATTCGGCAACCTCGCGGCCGCTCGTGCCGGCGGCATAGCCGCGCACGGAACCATCTGGAAATGTAAGGGAAACAGCATCAGACATAAAAATCTCCTATCCAGTCCCGCCAACGAATGCGGGTGGTATGGGTGGAAGGCCTAAGGACCGGCCAAGTGCGGTGCGCGGTATAAGGGGAAAATGGGGGGATTGGAAGGGGAGCGAGATCAAGACTGTTTCGATTATGGCGGATCGCCGTGTCCGTGATTATCGCATTCCCATCAAAACCTTCCCCGCAACAAGCAGCGCCGCGCCTAGTCCCAACGCAGAAGATTGCATCGGTCCATACTTCTGCTAAGTTACATGTAACCCAGTTTGCGAGGAAAGCACCATGCCCTCACACCCAAAACCCTCCCGCATAAAGGTTGGCGAACATCGCGCTCGTCTGCGCGCCCAGGGTCTGCGGCCAATCCAGATCTGGGTGCCGGATGTGCGCGCGGCGTCCTTCAAGGCCGAAGCGCGCCGCCAGGCGCTTGCCGTGGCGCACAGCCCCGACGCCGGGGACGATCAGGCCTTCATCGACGCAATCTCCGACCGGGGTGATGAATGAGGCGTGGCGACATCTGGACCGTTGCCGGCGGCGGGGACTATGCGGGCAAGCCACGCCCGGTCGTCATCGTGCAGGACGATTCATTCGATGAGACGGCCTCGATCACCATTTGCGCCTTCACATCGGATGAAACGGAAGCGCCGCTGTTCCGGCTTATCGTCGAGCCCAATGCACGCAACGGCCTTCTCGCCGCCTCTCGTCTGATGGTCGACAAGATCAGCACCGTGCCAAAATCGAAAATCGGCAAGCGGATCGGGCGGCTGGACGACGAGGATATACTGCGCCTCAACCGCGCCCTTCTGGTGTTCCTGGGGCTCGCCGTGTCACCCAGAATGCAGGATTGATTGCGCGAGGATGCACGCCGCCTGCTTGGAGAGCGCTGATTATCATCACCGCATACCAAGTTGTTTTGCGGCCTCGTTTTTAACATCTGGGGCTATCAACACCTGAAAGCAGCCATTCGGCTTAGCCAACCTTATCGCGATGCTTGCGCGAAACGATGACGCGCGCCGACAGGTGGCGACATGTTGTGTTTTCGGCCCGAGCAAGACATCATCTGGCCACCATGCCCGCCAACAAGTCACAGCATTTCGTACCCCGTTGTTATCTCCGCGCTTTCTGCGCAGATGGCGAAGGCGCTGCCATCAATTTGTTCAATATGGCCCGCGAGCAGTCGTTCGAATCGGCACCGGCGAAGGGACAGTGCGCAAAACCATACTTCTATGGACGCGATGGCGCTCTGGAGCGAGCGTTGCAGGAGCCCGAAGGTGAATACGCCGAAATCATGCGGCGCGTCGTCGAAGATCGCAATT
The DNA here is from genome assembly GCF_001426565.1 of Rhizobium sp. Root482. Lineage (GTDB taxonomy): Bacteria > Pseudomonadota > Alphaproteobacteria > Rhizobiales > Rhizobiaceae > Pararhizobium. Next base: position 353,737 of record NZ_LMFA01000021.1, read on the forward strand.
CCGTGGCACAGGCAGACTTTCTACGCCTCCACACCTTCATGCTGCTGCAGTCCTATCGGAGTGCAGCGTGGATCGAGGGCCAAATCCGGCTAGCAGAGGCGGAACGCGCAACGGTGGCCGACGAGGCCACACCGGAGTTGCTGGAAAGCCTGGTTATAACGCACAAGATGGCCCTTCATCTCGCTCTGAGCGCATTCAGGAACAGCGTTGGAGGTACGGCCCATCTACGGACCCGGATTATCCTCAATCGCACGGCAGTACCATTCTTCACGTCAGATGATCCGGTGGTCTATACCAACCGCTTCCACCTGCAAAAGGACGTGCTGGGCGGGGCGGGCCTTGGCAGTCCGGGCGCCATGCTCTTCATGCCGCTGACGCCGCAGCTCCTGCTGTTGTCGTTCGACCCGGCCGTCTACCGCCTAGAGAAAAGGCTGGACGAACTTGGCGTAATCGACCGTGTCTCGGACGTGGCCACCTTCAACGACCTGCAGGCGGTCCACGGTCACGCTAATCTTTATTTTCGGGACTGGAGCGACCGGGCGCTCGTCGCGTCGATATACGAAAAGGCCAAGCCGCGCCGCAGGGCGACGTGGTATGAGGTTGAGACATTGCAGGAGACGGAGGCCGGCAGTAACACCTTCGTTGCCATAGCGGAGCGCTGCGTCCGCCACCCTGACCGCAGGGAAATACTTTATACGCAGCGCAACATACCCGCGCCCGCCGCATGGCCTTTGTTACTGAGTTATACGGAGCACGCACGCCGCGCCAAACGCGGCGTCGACCAAGCCAGTCTTTGGAGATAGTCGCCGCGAGTGGAAGCCCCTGCTAAAAGACGGTCTTTTCGCTGTCGGCCCCCCGATTGGCAACCGAACTCGACGTCCTGAGCGTCTGTTATCATTAGTTCCTCATCTAAACCTGCTAGTCGGCTACGGCCCCAAAGCGCTCGCTCACCCAGCCCAATACCGACGACCGCAACTGGCGCAAAACAGCCCCAGCGACATAAAAAATTCCATCCACGCTTTCCCCGCCCCCCAAACCTCCCGTATTTTGAAACTCCATCCACCGCCGACGGATCGCGTAACGTGTCGATGCGGGTGGAGCGCTTTCGTTTGCTGCGGGTACGTGCCGCGAGCGGCGGAAGAGGTGCGCACGCTGCGGAACCGCGAGTTTCTGTTGTTACAGGCTTCCCCTTCCCAAGGGCTGCAAGTCGGCTTGGGTCGGCCATGCAAGCTGCCGCCCTTCACCCCAGCATCGCTGCAAGCCCGTTGACGGTGTTGGCGTTGCGCAGGGTGCCGATGCCGAGCTTTTTCGTCGTCAGGTGCGAGAGCAGTTTTGTTTCGCTCGGCTTGCCGCGAAAGTCGATCCAGAGATCGCCGTTGACGAACGACAGGCGGATTTCCGGTGTCGCGATCCGTTCGAGCATCGCAAATTCCGGCGCGCCGAGCGGTTTTCGCATCACGCGCACGCAGACATTGGCACCGTCGCCGCCCGGATAGGGATTTGCTGCGGCAAGGCGTTTCCAGGCTTCTTCGGTGCGCAGGATGATATCGACGGGCTTGCCGAATGTTTCGCGGAAGGCCGTTTCCAGCCGGTTTTCGAGGGTGGCAAGCGGCGCCTGGTCCGCCTCGAAGATTAGGTTTCCGCTCGCCACCAGCGTGCGCGGATCGGCAAAGCCGAGTGTTTGCGCCATCGCCTTCAAATCCGCCATGACGACACGCCGGCCGGGGCTAAGCACGATGGAATGCAGGAGGGCGACATAGGTGGTCATCGGGCGCGGCGGTGCTTCATCGGCTCGGTCACGGCATCATCCCTTCTTGCCCTGCGAAACACGCCACAGGCGCCAGGGCGTCCACCAGCGGAAGCGCCGTTCCAGCATCTCCGGCACCGGATCGAGGCCGGTCGTGCCACCGGGGCCGCAGCGGGCGACGCGGAAGAGCGTAAGGAAGCCGCCCCGCCACAGGCCATGGCGGCCGATGGCCTCATAGCCGTATTCCGAGCAGGTCGGCAGGTGGCGGCAGGAATTGCCGATGAACCCGGAAAGCGTGAGCTGGTAGAGGCGGATAAAACCCATGCCGAGAAGGCGGTCCGGCGTCTTGCGGAACGGACCCTGCCAGTTGCGGCCCCTATAGGGCCGGCGCGCGGCGGCATGCCGGCAGTCCGGGGCGTCGCACATCGGCGCTCACCCAGCCCTTTCCAGCCGCTTCGCCTCGATCTGGCCGATGGCATCGACCACCGCGTCGAAGGTGAGCATGGTGGAGGCGTGGCGCGCCTTGTAGTCCTTGACGGGTTTCAGGAAGCGCATGTCCTCGAAACGGCCGGTCGGGCCCTCGCCGTCGGCCTTCAGCATGGCCAGCATGTCCTCGCGCGCCGTGCGGATTTCGTCCGCCGTCGCGCCGATGATGTGGCGTGCCATGATCGAGGACGAGGCTTGGCCGAGCGCGCAGGCTTTGACCTCATGGGCGAAATCGGCGACCGCGTCGCCCTCCATTTTCAGCCCGACCCGGACCTTCGATCCGCAGAGCCGCGAATGGGCGCTCGCCTCGGCATCGGCGTCGGCAAGCCGGCCGCTGCGCTCGATATTGCCGGCGAATTCGAGAATCCGGCTGTTGTAAATATTATCCATCATTCGACGCGATTCCACGGGTTTTGCGCGTTTTCAGGCCATAGGCGCATGATTTTCTATCGTATCCAGGAAAAAAACACAGTGTCTCCGCCTGCGCCCCTTTCACATATATCCCGGCCTATTATATGCTATGTCGTGTGGAGGCGACAGGTTCGCAAGAGCGAACAGTCGCCTGTTGTTTGGGAAACCGTGCCGGACGATCCAGAGTCCTTAACCTCTGAAGATCCGAAAGCCCCGGAGCCCGCCGACGGAAACCAGGCCTGTACGTCAGGTCAATGGCCAGTGGCGAGTTGTCCGAAAAGATAAACGTCAAGTAACCCGGTGTTACGCAAGAGGCCATTATGGACGCCATCGTCAAGACTTTTCCTCCCCTGCCCGTCAGCGATGGCAGGCCGAGCCAGAAAGAGGCCGAGGACGCCGTGCGCGTTCTCCTGCGCTGGGCCGGCGACGATCCGCAACGCGAAGGCCTGGTCGATACGCCGGCGCGCGTCGCCAAGGCTTACAAGGAGCTGTTCTCCGGCTATGACCTTGCCGCCGAGGACGTGCTTGGCCGCACCTTCGAGGAGGTTGCCGGCTATGACGACATGGTGCTGGTGAAGGACATTCCCTTCTATTCCCATTGCGAGCACCATATGGTGCCGATCATCGGCAAGGCGCATATCGCCTATCTGCCGAATGGAAAGGTGCTCGGCCTGTCCAAGCTCGCCCGCGTCGTCGATATCTATGGCCGCCGCCTGCAGACGCAGGAAACCATGACGGCGCAGATCGCCAAGGCGATCGATGATACGCTGCAGCCGCGCGGCGTCGCCATCATGATCGAGGCCGAACATATGTGCATGGCCATGCGCGGCGTGCAGAAACAGGGCTCGACAACGCTGACCACCACCTTTACCGGTGCCTTCAAGACCGAGCCCGCCGAACAGGCCCGCTTCATGACCATGCTGCGGGGCTTCAAATAGGCTCCCGCCCAAGGGAGCCTTCCGATGACCATTCCGTTTGCCCCGCCATCCGCCGACAAGACCGAGCTTGAATCCGGCTCCACTTTTACGCCTCGTTTCGATGCCAACGGGCTGATTACCGCCGTGGTCACCGATGCCGGGGACGGCGTGCTCCTGATGGTGGCGCATATGAATGCCGAGGCGCTGGCGCTCACCCTTCAAACCGGCATCGCCCATTATTACAGCCGCTCGCGCAAAAGCCTGTGGAAGAAGGGCGAGACCTCCGGAAACCTGCAGAGCGTGATGGAAATCCGCACCGATTGCGACCAAGACGCGCTCTGGCTGAAGGTGCGCGTCGCCGGCCATGACGCAACCTGCCATACCGGCCGCCGCTCCTGCTTCTACCGGGTGGTCGAGACCCGCGACGGGGTCACGTCTCTTAACATGGCTGACACCGAAATTCATTTCCATCCGGACGAAGTTTACGTCAAAAATTAAGCATCCGGCTTGTTTTGATACAATGTTTTCCCGCGAATTCATAAATTGGCAACCAGACCGGGAGCCTAATCCTGCAAGGACGACAAGTTCCGCCGGGAACACCCATCGGGACGGTCCGCGATAGAATGGCTTACCGGACGGGCTTGCAGCGCAGCAATGCGGGGCGTTACGGTCTTTGACAGCGTGTTCTGCGGCATGGAGGTGCCGGATGTTGAACTGGACATTTAATCGCAGCGGCATGACCGCGGACGCATCGGCCCCCGGCGGCCCCTCCCACGCCCTGGCTGCCCCTCCCCCCGAACCGGCAAAGCCGGCCAAGTCGAAGATCGCGCTGGCCCTTGGCGGCGGCGCGGCGCGCGGCTGGGCCCATATCGGCGTCCTGAAGGCGCTCGACGAGGAGGGCATCGAAGTCGGCATGATCGCCGGAACCTCGATCGGCGCACTGGTCGGCGGCTGCTATCTTGCCGGCAAGCTCGACGAACTGGAAACCTTCGCCCGTTCCTTGACCATGCGGCGCATTGCCGGCCTGCTCGATTTCGCGATCGGCGGCGGCGGGCTCTTCGGCGGCCTCAGGCTGACGCGGCGCATGCAGGAACATCTGCAGGACATGCTGATCGAAAATCTCGACCGCCCCTTCGTCGCCGTGGCGACCGAGGTGAATTCGGGCCATGAGGTCTGGCTCGGCGAGGGATCGCTGATCACCGCGATCCGTGCCTCCTATGCGCTGCCGGGGATTTTCGAACCGATCAAGTGCAACAACCGCACGCTGGTCGATGGCGCGCTCGTCAATCCGGTGCCGGTCTCGGTTTGCCGCGCCTATGAGCAGCAGCTCGTCGTTGCCGTCAATCTCAACTACGATCTCTACGGCCGATCCGCCGTCATCAAGCACCGCGCCGACAACCAGCCCGTCGATCATCAGCAGAGGCCCGGCCAGGACCAGACATCGCGGCTCGGCATGACCAGCGTCATGGTGCAGGCCTTCAACATCATCCAGGACCGGATTTCGCGCGCCCGGCTTGCCGGCGATCCGCCGGATCTCGCGCTGCATCCCAAGCTCAACGATATCGGCATGTCGGAATTCCACCGCGCCGGCGAAGCGATCGATCGCGGCTATCTCGAGACCAAGGCCCGGCTCAGTGAATTGCAGCGCCTGCAAGAGGTCCTGGTTCGCTGATCCCCAGACACAACAATGCCGCGCCGGATCGTTCGGGCGCGGCATTTTCATGGCACGGCGAAGATTCTATCCGGCGATATAGGCCTTGATCTGCTCGGCCTCGCTTTCGATGGCGCGGATATGATGGCGCACCGCATCACCGATCGAGACGATGCCGACGAGGCGGCCGTTGCTTTCCACCGGTAGATGACGGGCGCGCCGGTCGTTCATGATTTCCATGATGTCGTTGATGCTCATATCCTCCGTGCAGCTATGAACCTTCGACCACATCAGTTCCGCGACCGGCTGCTGCAGACAGCCGGCACCGAACTTGGCCATTGCCGCCACCACGTCGCGCTCCGTCAGAAGGCCCGCGACCTGATCGCCGGGCTTGACGACGACCACCGCGCCGATGTGATTTTCATGCAGCAGCCGGACGGCCTCATGCATCATCGCCTGCGGATCGACCGTGACGACCCGGCGGCCCTTTTCATTCAGTATGGCTTGCACAGACATTCCAAAACTCCCGTTTCAGCACCTGCGTCCGACCGGGAGAGCGATAACCGCCAAGCGCAAGGCGCAATCGGGGGTCTGAACCGCTCCGCAAAGGACAGACGTCATTCCTGTCGCGTTGTTCGCCCATCCGGCAGCGCCGCCAATTGCCTGCGGCGACCACCTTCGGACGGGAATGGTGCGCCACGGCGAACGGAAAATCAAGCACTCGCGGTAAGATCGCAGCCGCACGGTTTCAGTCCTTCGGATCGAAAAGACCAAACAGCAGGAAGCCGAACAGAAAGCCGCCAATGTGCGCTTCCCAGGCGATGGAGGTGGCGCCGCCGAAGGCGAACATGCCAAGCCCGATCAGGATATTGGTCACGAACCAGACGCTGGCAAAGACCACGACAGACCGGTTCGACAGGGCTTCACCGATCGGCAGGCGGCGGTTGAGATGGGCGAACTGGCGGCTGATGCGGCCGCTCGGCGAAAAGACGAATCGGGCCGCCGCTCCCATCAGGCCGGCAACGACGCCGGAGGCGCCGATGACGACGGCCATCTCCCCCCAGTGAAAGACCATGTGCAGCGCCACCGCGGCGACGGCCGACAGGCACCAGAAGACCGCAAGGCGCACCATGCCGATGCGCCGGACCACCGGCGCGCCGAAAGCCACCATCCAGAAGCCGTTGAACACGAGATGCTCCCAGGAGCCATGCAGGAAGGAATAGGTCACCGGGCTCCACAGCCAGGCAAGGCCCTGTTCGGCCAGCGAATGAACATAGCGGGCGGGCAGGAAGGCGAATTCGAAGATCACCAGATCATCATATTCAACGGGCAGGAGATAGGTGCGCACCGCATGGACCGCGATAAGGAAACCGAGGATCGCAAGCAGTCCTGAGGGCAGGTTGAAGGCCGGTTCGCGCTGCGGCGATGCACCCTGCCCCTCCTCTTCACCTGGCGGATGGCCTTCCGGCAGCACAGTATGTTCCGGCTGGTCTGTCATGGTTCTTCACGTCTTTCCGCAGGCCGGCGACGGCCGCTTGTCGGCCTCCGCTTTAAACGATTCCCGCCCGCACCGACAGCGCCGGTGTGCTGGCGCATGATCATGGTTGAAGACGCCCGAAGAAAAAAGGCCGTCCAGTCGAAACCGAACGGCCGTCGAGCCCCCAAAACCCCGAGCCCTGAAATTATGTGCCGAAGGCAATCCTTCGTGAAGTGATGCCCTTTCATGCCATTCCGGCGGCCGGCCTTCAATCTAAACCAAACATTAACCTTAATATCCGGCTGGCACGGAAATCGCACTGCGGTCTCAAGGGAGCATTTTTCTCCGCGGCCTGTGCCAGATCGGTACAGGACCGTTTCAAACGGAAGCATCGCATGCGCAGCAAGACCATCATCGACCTCTATGCCTACTGGGACGAATTGCGCGGACGCCGCGATGTCCCCGATCGCGGGCAGATCGAGCCGGCCCATATCCGCACACTTCTGGCCGAACTGTTCATCCTGGAAAGAACACCGCGGGTGGATATCCGCTTCCGGCTTGCCGGCACGCGCATCTGCGCGCTGTTTCAACGGGAATTGCGCGGCTCGGCCTTCGACGCATTGTGGCGCGGCGAGCAGATCGGCCGGATAGCAAGCCTTGCCGCCGAAGTGATGGCGCAGAAGATGCCGGTCGTGCTTTGCGCCTCTGCGCTTGCCGCCAACGGCGACCAGGTGGGAACGGAAATCATCCTCCTGCCGCTGAAATCGCCCGATGGCGCGGTGGATCGCATCGTCGGCGCGCTGGCGCCGCTGTCGAAGCCGCATTGGCTGGAGGCGACGCCGGTAAACTATCTCAGGCTCGGCGACACCCGGACGCTCGACACGGAAAAGGCCAGCCTCTTGCGTCGGGACCATGCGGAAACGAGCCCGCCGCGTACTCCTTCCCGCCTTCCCGAGAGAACATTTTCCGGCGCGATCCGCCGAGTCCTGCATCTCAGCGTCCTCGACGGCGGCCGGCGCGACTGAGTCTTGCCCGTAATAAAAAACTTTCTATTAACCGGATGAGCGTAAAACAGGGTTTGGATGGACATCGCACAAGTGTAGACATGTATTCGTTTCAGCAAGCGCAGAACACCGGCCCCAAGCAGCACAACGAAGGCGCCTTCCAGCGCGTCTCCGTGAACCTGACCGGCCGCCTGATGCTGGCCAATCACGACGAATTCGAATGCACCGCCATCGACATGTCGCCCGGCGACGTTCTCTTTACCTGCGATGCCCGCCCGCGCGCCGGCGAACGCATCATCGCCTATGTCGATCATGTCGGGCGGCTTGAAGGCACGGTCTCGCGCCTTGCCGACAATGCCTTCGTCATCCAGATCAACGCCACCGACCGCAAGCGCGAAAAACTGGCGGCGCAGCTGACTTGGATTGCCAACAAGCACGAACTGGGCCTGCCGGAAGACCGTAGGCACGATCGCCTCGCCCCCCGCAGGACCCGCACCGAGATCACGCTCGACGACGGCAGCAAATATGTCTGCCGCATCATCGACCTGTCGCTGTCGGGCGCGGCCGTGGACATGGAAACGCGCCTGCCGCTCGGCACGGCGATCCTGCTCGGCAGCATGAAAGGCCGCATCGTGCGGCATTTCCAGGAAGGCGTGGCGATCGAGTTCCTGGGAATTCAATCGCGCGAGGCGTTGAGAGAATTTCTCTAGGCTCCAGAAGCGCCGACGGCCACAACCCATCTTTCATACCCTTTCCCACCACCTGATGATCTTGCAGAGACCAAGCGCGCTTCACCGGCGCGCCTTTTCGCATGTCCGCGACCTGCACTGAAACGGCACGCCGGAAGCCCCGATCGACCGCCGGCGAGCGATCAATGACGGGCCTACTCCCGCCGCCGACGCCGTCAGCGCTCCAATCTGGCACAGTCGGAAGCGATCGACTGGAGCAGAACGAGACGAAAATCGTGACGGCCTCCGTTTTTTTTGAAGAAAAATCAAAATTATTTCGGCGGTTCGCCCGTCGATTCAACGTCGAAACACATCCTGCCATGGTAAACGAAGACTGATTCCCGAGACCGCGCGCAGTGGGAACGGGGTGGATCGATGCCAAGCACGTCTCGTGCCCGGTGCCCAGCCGTAATGCCCTTTCGAAAAACTCGAATTCTTTCAACCGCAAGGATGGTTTACGCATTCTTTCGCGACCGCCCATCGGGTGTAGGCAGGCGCAAATTTAGATGGCATTTGAATCAATATAATCTAAAATTATATTCAAGTTTAAATTTGATTTTGTACATATTTGATTTGAGTTTGTACTTAGTTTTACTTCCGATATTCGTGCGCAATAAAAATCTCGGTGTCATTGTCACTCCAGAACGGGGAGACAGACATGACAAAGAAAAATTTCCTGAAGACCGGCCTCATCGCCGCCTTCCTTTGTGCGGCGGCAGCCCAGTCGGCCTTTGCCTTTTCCGCCAACATGACCACGGACGGCGCAACCAATCCGCCGGTCGGCCACTACGAATTCTGCCGCAGCCAGCCGCAGGAATGCCGCAGCAATGGCGGCAGCGCGGCACCGACGGTGCTGACCCGCGATGGCTGGAAGAAAATCCTCGAGGTCAACTACGACGTCAACGAAGCGGTGACGCCGATGACCGACATGGAGATCTACGGCGTCGAAGAGCGCTGGGCCTATCCCGACAAGGTGGGCGATTGCGAGGATTATGTGCTCTTGAAGCGCAAGCTGCTGATGCAGGCAGGCTTTTCGCCGTCCAACCTTTTGATCACGGTCGTCCTGCAGCCGAATGGCGAGGGCCATGCAGTGCTGACGGTACGGACCGACCGCGGTGACTTCGTTCTCGACAATATGCGCAACAAGGTGCTGCTCTGGTCCGAGACCGAATATACGTTCCTGAAGCGCCAGTCGAACGAGAATGCCGGCCGCTGGGTGAAACTGCAGGATGGCCGTGCAGTGGCCGTCGGCAGCGTGCAGACGCAGTAACCACCGTCACGAGACATCGCGCTCCGGACCGGGATGCCCGGGGCGTGCATGAAAAGGGCTTTGGTCGTCCCCATCCCCGTCCCTGACCAAGGCCTCTCGGCCGGTTCCGCTGTCCCCGGAACCGGCCGTTTTTTTTTCTTTCCGCCCCTTCTGAAACGCAGAGCGGGAATAATGGGCGGCACAGGCGGGTGGCGACCGATACGATGATATTCACCGGATATTAACCATGTTGACGCAGCGTTTCGCCTGGCTGCTCAAAGAGCATGCCGTTTGCCACGCCTGTTTCCCTTCGAGATGGGCGCTGCCGAGACCGCCGCAGCCACTCACGGGAGCACCGTCGTTACTCGATGACCGCCAAGCCCCAAGCCACCAAGGACGACGCCTATCGTCCGCTGATCTCGGCCCGCTTCGTCTACGGCCTGACGGCGATCGCGGTGGGGCTTGCGGCCTTGACCGGAGCAATCAGCCTCGCCGGCCGCTGGTGGGGTGAAAACCTGGCACTTGCCGGCCATACGACAAGCACGGAACCGCACGACATCTTCATCGGACAGGACCATCTGCGCCTGCCCTCCAATGTGATGCGCTTTGCAGCGCAGCGTGCGACTGGCGTTGCCGAGCGCGCCGATCTCTACCTTACCTGGCCGCAGATGGAGGGGTATAGCGACGATGCCCGCAGCCTCTTCAATGACGTCAATCGACCCAGCTCGCTGATTTTCCTCGAAATTTCCCAGAGCACCATGTCGCGCGACATGTCGGGCCGGCTGGAGCCGATCTACAGCCATCTGTTCGAGGGCGCGCCACTACCCGGCCCGGCGGGACTGATGCGCCATGAGATGAAGGAAAATTCCGGCTATGGCGAGGAGGTCTTCTTCACGGCTGAAGAAGAGGAAGGCCGGCATTACGCCGTGCGCTGCCTGATGCCGAAGGCGCCCGACCTTTCAACGAGCGCCGATTGCCAGCGCGATATCCACGCCGGACGCGATCTTGTTGTGCTTTACCGGTTTTCCAGCCAATTGCTGCCACAATGGCACGCCATCGACAAAGCCGTCGCGCGATTCGTGACGGACCGACTGATCCCCTGAGACTGGAATAATCGCGGTTGCTTTTCGTTCAACGGACATCTGTACCGACATGAAAAAGATGCGCCGATTATGGAAACCAATCATTCATCATAAACCGATTGGTAACGCTATCCCGCTACTGTTTTCAGAACGGCCGTTTCTGGAGGCGACGGCCGGACGACATCTCGTGAAAAAGAATGAAGAGTAGTGTAGTGTCCCAATCCACATTCGACGGTTCCGTTCCACACAGCCCGGTCCCATTCTTCAAAAAGGCTTGCCGGATACTGCTGGTATCGCTGGTTGCCTCCTTCACGGTCGTCTCCACCGCCGCTGCGGCCGAATATGCCGGCATCGTCGTCGATGCCAAGACCGGCAAGGTGCTTTACAGCGAAGACGCCGACAGCCTGCGCTATCCGGCCTCGTTGACGAAGATGATGACTCTTTACCTGACATTCGAAGCCCTGGAGGCCGGAAAGATCAGCAAGAGCACGCCGGTCCCCTTCTCCAAGAACGCCGCCGCGGAAGAGCCTTCGAAGCTCGGCGTGCGGGCTGGAAAGTCGATCACCGTCGAACAGGCCATCCTTTCCCTGGTCACCCGATCGGCAAATGACGCGGCAACGGCGCTCGGCGAACTGCTTGGTGGCTCGGAGGAGCGGTTCGGCCGGATCATGACCAACAAGGCCCGTGCCCTCGGCATGACCCGGACTACCTATCGCAATGCAAACGGCCTGCCGAACACGGCGCAGATGACCACGGCCCGCGACCAGGCCCGACTCGGCATCGCGCTACGCCAGCATTTTCCGCAATATTATTCCTATTTCTCGACCCGCAGCTTCCGCTTCGGCAAGCAGACCATCGGCAACCACAACCGGCTGCTCGGCAATGTGCGCGGCGTCGATGGCATCAAGACCGGTTATACCCGTGCTTCCGGCTTCAACCTGGTGACCTCGGCCCAGGCCGACGGCCGCAGCATCGTCGGCGTCGTGATCGGCGGTAAATCCGGCCGCAGCCGCGATGCCCAGATGCGCGCGCTGGTGGCGAAATACATGCCGCAGGCCTCGCGTCGCGGCGGCGGCAACCTGGTGGCAGAGACCGCCGATGCGCCGACCATGGAAGTAGCGGCAAGCGCGACCGGCGGCAGCTTCAACCTGCCGACCAACGGTCCGGTTCCGGATTTCCGCTATAGTGGCGAAACCACCCAGAGCGTGGAAGTCGCCTATGCGGCACCGGCCAAAACGGGCAACAACCCGCTTCTGGACGACAAAGCAATGGCAAACACGCTGCAGGCACAGAGCCGCAAGGTCGCCGCTGTCGTGCCGGTTCCCGCGGCCGACGTCGACAACCAGATCACCAATTCGGTTTCCAAGGTGCAGACCGAAGCCGCCACCGAAGCCAAGCAGGCAGGCTGGGTCATCCAGATCGGCGCGACGCCGGACAAGGACCAGGCGATGAACCTGCTCGAAAAGGCCAAGGACAAGGGCGGCAAGGCCCTGCGCGGCGCCACGCCGTTCACGCTTGCCTTTGCCAGCGACAATGGCCAGCTCTACAGGGCACGGTTCGGTGGTTTCTCCAACCAGGACAAGGCCGTTTCCGCCTGCAAGGCCCTGAAGCGCAACGGCGTCGCCTGCTGGGCAAGCCTGCAATAGTAAATGCCGTCGTTCCGAAGCGCCATGCTTCGGAACAGCAGCGACACGTTTCGATCATCGGCCACAGTCAGCCGGCGATCCTCCTCGGATTTGGTAGTGCGTAACGAGGTCAGTTATGGGAATGAACGAGAATGGCCGGGGCATCACGCCCATGCCGGACAAGAAACGGAAGTCACCACGCTCCAGCCTGCACCCCCTGCACGAGGCGGCCATGCGCATCGCCGAACTGGGAAGCAAGCCGCGGGCAAGGACGAAGGATCTGGTGACGCTGCTCCTGACCCACGGGGCCCGGGCCTGGCGCTCGACCCAGCCGGACGCCGAACTCCACCTGCATGTGACATCGCCGTCCGGGCGCTATCCGATCCGGCTTCGCATTCGATAAGCGGTTCCCTCATCGAAAATCATATCGAGCCCGGCATTGCCGGGCTCTTTCGTTTTAAATGAACATTTCAGAGAAGGCCGAGTTCGGCGAGTTCGCGGCGCAGATCGAGCGGCAATTCGGCCGCCCCGGCGCCCAGTGCTGCAAGATCGCGTGGCGCCTCCGATGGCTGCAGATAGCGCCACCCCTGAAAGGCGCGGCGCGGTTGGTAGGTGGTTTCGACGACCTGAGGGGCGAGGATGAGATTGCAGCGGCCGATGCCATCGGTATCGGTAAAGCTGCGAATATCCATCAGGCTCTGGCGGGCCTGTACCTGCCCCTTGATCACCCAGTAGAGCGATCCGCCGTCGAGCAGTTCCTCGACGCGCTTGGGCACCATGCGCGTGGTGTGGAAGGAATGCGGCTCGAGGCCGGCGGCGATCGCCGTCAGCGCCTTGCGCGACACCCATTCATTGAGGTCGTCGATCGAATCCGCTCCGACGCAGAGTTTTACGAGATGCAGGGCCATGGCGGTGTTGAATACCTCCCGGACTGTCCCGGTCAAGCCCGTCGGTCAATCATTCCACAATCGTGGCAGATCAACACTCGACGACATTGACGGCGAGACCGCCGGTCGACGTCTCCTTGTATTTGTCGTGCATGTCGGCGCCGGTCTGGCGCATCGTCTCGATACAGGCATCGAGCGGCACGAAATGCTGGCCGTCTCCCTTGATCGCCAGCGAGGCGGCGGTGACGGCCTTGACCGCGCCGAGCGCGTTGCGTTCGATGCAGGGCACCTGCACGAGGCCGGCGATCGGATCGCAGGTCATGCCGAGGTGATGTTCGAGCGCGATCTCGGCGGCATTCTCGACCTGTTCCGGCGAGCCGCCCATGACGGCTGCAAGGCCAGCGGCGGCCATTGCGGAAGCGGAGCCCACCTCCCCCTGGCAGCCGACCTCGGCGCCGGAGATCGAGGCGTTGAACTTGATGATTCCGCCGATGGCGGCGGCCGTCAGCAGATAGTCGCGGATACCGTGATGATCGGCGTCCTCGTGAAAATGCAGATAATAGCGGATGGTGGCCGGAACCACGCCGGCGGCGCCATTGGTCGGCGAGGTGACGACACGGCCGCCGGCGGCATTCTCCTCGTTCACCGCCATGGCATAGACGCTCAGCCAATCGTTGGCGAGCAGCGGATTGACCTTGTTGGAACGCCACTCGTCCTGCAGCTTGTCATGGATCATGGCGGCGCGGCGGCGTACCTTCAGGCCGCCGGGCAGGATTCCGGAACCGGTCAGGCCCCGGTCGATACAGCTTTTCATCGCCGCCCAGATCCGGTCGAGGCCCTCGTCGAGCTCTTCGCCCGACATCGAACATTCCTCGTTGGCGCGCTTCATCTGGGCGATCGTCAAGCCGGAGCGCGCCGCCATTTCGAGCATCTGCCTGGCGGACGCGAAGGGATAGGGAACCTTTATCCCGCCCGGCTTGGCCTTGCTTTCCTTCATCGCTTCCAGTTCCGTATCGGTCACGACGAAGCCGCCACCGATGGAATAATAGACGCGCTTGAGCAAAAGCCGCCCATCGCGGTCGAAGGCGGAAAAGGACATGCCGTTGGCATGGCCCGGCAGCGGAACCTTCTTGTCGAAAACCAGGTCGGTCTTCGGTTGGAACGCGTAAGCCGGATGGCCGGGGGGCGTGACCCGGCCGGTACGCTCGACCTCCTCGATGATCGGGTCCATGCGGTCGGGATCGACGCGGTCGGGGCGCTCGCCCATCAGGCCGAGGATGACCGCCCTGCCCGTGCCATGGCCGATGCCGGTAAAGGCGAGCGAGCCGTGCAGGCTCGCCTTGATGGAGGCGACGGCGGCATTGGCCGGACGCGGCCAGTCGCTCGACAGGATCAGCTCGAGAAAGCGGTTGGCCGCCGACATCGGCCCCATCGTGTGGGAACTCGACGGGCCGATACCAATCTTGAAGACATCAAAAACCGAAAGAAACATTCCAACTCCGCCCGGACTGGAGGGTGCGGCGATATCGCCGGCCATGCCAGTCGCATCAAACTAGAATATCGGCCCCCGTGTACCCCGGCGGTGTACCGACATCCGCTTCCGCGCGTGCGACACGATCCGCAGCCGGATGCCTGTAGCACGATCCCTGCCCTTAAGTCGCCATGCCGCAGGGGCGATTTCAAGAGGCGTCGCAAACTTTCCGCATGGCTTGCAATTTCGCCAAACCATGCCAGAAACAATGCATGACATTGACCGACTATATCGCGCTTTCGGTTTTCGCGCTTCTGTGGACCGGTTACAACTGGGCCACCGACGGCCGTGTGCAACTGAGCCGGGTCAGCCTGACACGGCTGATGATGGATCACCGTCGCCGCTGGATCCTCAATTCGCTGACGCGCGACCTGAAGATGATCGACAGCCAGATCGTTGCCGGACTGCAGGCGGGAACGGCCTTCTTCGCCTCGACGACGATCTTCGCACTGGGCGGCTGTTTTGCGCTGCTGGGCGCCACCGACCAGGTCCAGTCGATCATGAACGACCTGCCTTATGTCTTTCACGGCGGGCGCAGCAGTTTCGAGCTGAAGGTCGGCGGCCTTGCCTGCCTGTTCGCCTATTCGTTCTTCAAGTTCGCCTGGTCCTACCGGCTGTTCAACTACTGCTCGATCCTGATGGGCGGCATTCCGATGATGTCGGACATGGTGCATGACCGCCCTGGTGCCGAGCGCGCCGCCGAACGGGCCATCCAGGTCAACATCCTGGCCGCCAAGAATTTCAATGCCGGGCTGCGCAGCATCTTCCTGTCGATCGGCTATCTGGGCTGGTTTGTCAGTCCCTATGTGTTCATGGCACTGACCGTCTTCGTCATCTTCGTCCTGGCGCGCCGGCAATTCTACTCGGAAGCGCGCGCCGCCCTTCTTGACGACACAAACTCCTGAAATCCAGGCATGACACGGTGAGACGGTGCGCCTGGCGCAAGCTCGCCGGGCTATGTTTCATCGATCCGGAAAGCCTGACATCATGTCGATTATCGATAGTGGCACGAAAAACGAAGCTGAAGCCGTGGCGATACCGGTAAAGCGGGGACGCATATGGGCGATAGATGCCCTGCGCGGCGTGGCGTTGATCGCCATGGCGACCTACCATTTCTCCTGGGACCTCGAATATTTCGGCTATCTCGAGGCGGGCACCGTCGGGGCCGGCGGCTTCAAGCTCTATGCGCGGCTGATCGCCGGCAGCTTCCTGTTCCTGGCCGGCGCCAGCCTCGTGCTCGGACATTTTCCGATCCTGCGGCCAAAATCCTTCCTCACGCGCCTTGCGCGGATCATCGCCGCGGCGCTGGTCATCACCATCGCCACCTGGTTCGCCTTTCCCGACAGTTTCATCTTCTTCGGCATCCTGCATTCTATCGCCGCCGCCAGCGTGATCGGACTGGTCTTCCTGCGCCTGCCGGCCCTGGTGACGCTTGCCGCCGCCTGCGCGGTGTTCGCCGCTCCCTTCTATCTGCGCTCCCCTCTGTTCGACATGCCGGCGCTCTGGTGGGTCGGGCTTTCGCAGACGCTGCCGCGCTCGAACGACTATGTGCCGCTCCTGCCTTGGCTGGCGCCCTTCCTTGCCGGGATGGCCGCCGCGCGGCTGGCGCTTTCCTTCGGCTGGCTGGAGAGATTGCGCGGGGTGACGGACAAATGGTGGAAGACCGCGCTTTCGACAGCCGGGCGGCACAGCCTGGCGATCTACCTCCTGCACCAGCCGCTGCTGTTCGGCCTCGTCTTTCTCTTCGCGCTTGTCTTTCCGGCTGCAAAACCCGATCCCGTCGCGGCTTTCCAGTCAAGCTGCGTCGCCAGATGCAGCGAGAGTGAGAGCGTCGGGCTCTGCACGCGTTTCTGCGACTGCACGCTCGACGAACTGATGGCCGCCGATCTCTTCGAGCCCTTGAATGCCGGCAAGACCGACGCCGAGGCGAACGCGCATATTGCGCGAATCGCCGAGCAATGCACGATGGATGCACGAGCGAAGGAATAGGACATGAACGCCTATCGAGCCAAACCGCTAAGCTACCCCTGGCCACCCGTTCTTTACGCGGCGGCAGTGCTGGCGGCGGTTTTTCTCGAACGCATGGCGCCGATCGCCGTCTCGCACAGTCATGGCTGGGCGCCCTGGCTTGCCGGCTCACTGCTGGTGACGATGGCGGTCTCGCTCGATATCTGGGCGGTGAAGACGCTGATCGAAAGGCGCACGACGGTGCTGCCGCACCGCTGCTCTTCCCATCTGGTGACCTGCGGACCGTTCCGCTTCACCCGCAATCCGATCTATCTCGGCGATACATTGATACTGGCCGGCCTCGGGCTGATCACGCTCAATCCGTGGTGGCTCATCATGGCCAGCGCCACGGTCGTTGTCGCCACCGCTTTCGCCGTCCGCAAGGAGGAACTGCATCTCCTGTCGCGATTCGGCTTCGAATTCGAACGCTATCGTCGCGCCACCAGCCGCTGGATCTAGGAGCATCCCCTAGACTTCAGCCCGCTCAGGTCCCCACGCCGATTTCGGCCAGGCGCGTCAGGCAGGCTTCCTCGACATTACTCAGTTCTTCAAGCGTCTCTTCGATGTCCTTGCGCTTCTGGTTGAGCTCGTCGCGCTTTTCCTCGACGCGCTTCATCAGCAGTCGCAATTGCCCGGCTTCGCCCGGCGGATCGCGATAGACCTGGATGATTTCGCGGATTTCGGCGATGGTGAATCCGATACGGCGGCCACGCAGGATTTCCATGATCAGCCGGCGGTCTGCCGAACGGAACAGCCGGGTGCGGCCGCGCCGTTCCGGATTGATCAGGCCCTCATCCTCGTAGAAGCGCAGCGTCCGGGTTGAAACGCCGAATTCCCGTGTCAGCTCGGTAATGGTATAATATTTGTTCACGCCTGCCTCGTCTGGAACCGCAACCTGGCGCAAGGCCGGAAACGAAAGTTGCGATTGTAATGCGCCGCCTGTCTTGGCCCAACCTGGTTGGCGAAGACAGGGTCAGTGTTATTGACTTTGACGTAAAAGTCAAACTTTCAGCCGACGTGAAACCACCAGGTGGCGAGCCCGAGGAATGCGAAAAAGCCGATGACATCGGTGACCATCGTGAGGAAGACCGCCGACGAAACGGCGGGATCGGCGCCAAACCGGTCGAGCAGCAGCGGGATCATGATGCCGGCAAGGGCAGCGGCGATCATGTTGATCAACATGGCGACGGCGATGATGCCGCCAAGATTGACATCCTGAAACCAGGCGCCGGCGGCAAGCCCGATCAGGACCCCGAAAAGCAGGCCGTTCAGCAGGCCGACGCCCGCCTCGCGGCGAATGACCCGAAACGCGTTGTGAATGTCGAGATTGCGGGTTGCCAATGCCCGAACGGTTACCGTCATCGTCTGCGAACCGGCATTGCCGCCCATGCCGGCGACGATCGGCATCAGCACCGCAAGGGCGACGATCTGCTGGATGGTGGCATCGAACAAGCTGATGACCGAGGCGGCCAGGAAGGCCGTCACCAGATTGACGAGCAGCCAGACGATACGCGACCGGGAGGCATCGATGATCGAATCGGACAATTCCTCGTCGCCGACGCCGCCGAGGCGCATCAGGTCCTCCTCCGCCTCCTCCTGGATGACGTCGACGACGTCATCGATGGTGAGGACGCCGACCAGCCGGTTGTTCTCATCGACGACAGCGGCCGACAGAAGGTCGTACTGCTCGAACAGCTGGGCCGCCTCTTCCTGGTCCATCTCGGCCGGCACCGGATGATTGGTATCCCGCATGATCGTCTCGATCTTGACCGAGCGCTTGGAACGCAGGAGGCGGTCGAGATCGAGCGCGCCCAAAAGCTTGAAGGTCGGGTCGATGACGAAAATCTGGGTAAAGCTCTCGGGAAGATCGGCATCCTCGCGCATATAGTCGATCGTCTGGCCGACCGTCCAGAAGGGCGGCACCGCGACGAATTCCGTCTGCATGCGGCGGCCGGCCGTGCTTTCGGGATAGTCCAGAGACCGGCGAAGCCGCACCCGCTCGGTGAACGGCAGCTTGGAGAGGATTTCCTCCTGGTCCTCCTGGTCGAGGTCCTCGAGAATATAGACCGCGTCGTCGGAATCCATTTCGCCGAGTGCCGCGGCGATGCGCTCGTTCGGCAGATGCTCGACGATGTCGAGACGGATCGCCTCATCGACCTCGGTCAGCGCCGACAGGTCGAAATCGTCGCCGAGCAGCGAGACCAGCGCCCGGCGCTGATCCTGCTGGATCGCCTCCAGGAGGTCACCCATTTCAGAGGCATGCAGGCGGGCGACGTGCTGGCGGAGATAGAGCAGATCGCGATCGGCGACGGCGGCGCCGACATGCATCAGATAGTCCGAGCGGACCGAACCGTCTTCCGCATAGATATCGAAGCCGTCATAGACGTCTTCGTCCACCGGGATGCGATCCCCATCCTGTCCGCCGATGTTGCTCATCGCCCCGCCTCAAAAGAATTGCAGCCGCCCAAGGCGCTGGCGCAAGGCCGGGCGCGACGAGGGATGCCTGTCGGTTCACGGTGGTCGCGGCACCCAGACGGATGCCGTATTTCCCCTGCTAAACCAATCGGGCGGCAAGGTCCACCTTCGGATGGAACGGCGGGTCGATGCCGTTTCATTTTTGTCCAAGCTGTTGCAAAATCATGCGAATTGTTTAGGTCTTGGGGCCTGCATGGAGGAGCCCGACATGGCCAAACGTCCGATCCTGCGCTATCCGGACCAGCGGCTGCAGCTGCCGGCGCTTGCCGCGGAACGGTTCGGCGCGGAGCTTTCGATACTTGCCGGCGATCTTCTCGAGACGATGCGGGCGGCGCCCGGAATAGGCATCACCGCGCCGCATATCGGTGTGCTGCAACGCGTTACGGTCATCGAACTCGACGCCGCCACGGGCGCCAGAACCTATGTGAACCCGAAAATCCTCTGGTCATCGGACGAAACGATCCTGCATGCGGAAGGCAGCGTCTCCATGCCCGGGATCAGCGAAGAGGTGCTGCGCGCGCACCGGGTTCGCGTCGGCTATCAAACCTTGTCGGGAGAACAAGCGGAGGAAGACGCCGAAGGTCTGATGTCCATCTGCCTGCAGCACGAGATCGACCAGCTCGACGGCATCTTCTGGCTGCAGCGCCTGTCCCGCCTGAAGCGCGACCGTGCGGTCAAACGGTTTTCCAAGCAGATGAAATCGGGCTGAACGGAGATACAAAAAAACCCGCGCGAGGCGGGTTCTTGTCCTGGCTTTGAGCCAGATGGTGCGGTCGAGAAGACTCGAACTTCCACGGGTTGCCCCACAGCGACCTCAACGCTGCGCGTCTACCAATTCCGCCACGACCGCATCGTGGTAGGTGCCCGATTGCTCCGGCGGGGCTGCATGTAGCAAAAGCATTTGGGGTGCACAAGGGCATGACGACAGAAAGTTGACGGCGGCAGCGACTATTTCGGCGGACCTCTCTCCGCGGCCCCGAGTTTGCTGGACTCCGGGGCTCAAAGATACCATTTAGAGGGCAGATTTAAGCAGGATCGAAAGCATCATGCACCGCGAAAGCCTTGAAAAGACATTCTTCGCAGCACCGGGCCAAGCGCCCGTGCGATGGAGAATCGCCCCTGCCCCCGTCGCCTATCTGGATGCGATCGAAACCATGGAGCGCGAAGCCGCCGCCATCGCCGCCGGCGAGGCCGACGAGCTCGTCTGGCTGGTCGAGCATCCACCGCTCTATACCGCCGGCACCAGCGCCGATGCCGCCGACCTGGTGATGCCCGACCGCTTCCCCGTTTTCCAGACTGGCCGGGGCGGCGAATATACCTATCACGGGCCGGGCCAGCGGGTCGTCTACACCATGCTCGACCTCAAGCGGCGCAAACAGGACGTGCGCGCCTTCGTGGCCGCGCTGGAGAGCCTGGTCATCGAAACGCTGGCCTCGATGAATGTCAGGGGCGAGCGCCGCGAGGACCGGGTCGGCGTCTGGGTGCGCCGTCCCGAACGGCCGGCGCTCGCAAATGGCACTGTCGCCGAAGACAAGATCGCCGCTATCGGCATCCGCCTGCGCAAATGGGTGAGTTTTCATGGATTGTCGCTGAATGTCGAACCCGACCTCGACCATTTCGGCGGCATCGTACCCTGCGGCATTCGCGGCTACGGCGTCACCAGCCTCGTCGATCTCGGCCTGCCGGTGGCGATGGCGGATGTCGATCTGGCGCTTCGCCAATCCTTCGAGGACATATTCGGGGCAACCATTGCCGACGAAGCGCAGGTTTCCGCCTCTGACAGCCGGTCTTTCGCTTAAGGCGATTCCCGGCCGGCAAGCGGCCTCAGGCGGCGGCGGTTGTCTGCGGCTGTCCCGTCAGGATGCCGATCCGACCGAGCATGCGACGTTCGCCGGGCGTCAGATGGCGGCCGCGCGAGCGTGCAATGGCGCTCATCACCCGGCTGACCAGCGCGATATCGGCCTTCAGCAAGCCGTGTCTGCGGCTGCCCCGCATTCCGGCCCAGGCGCCGGTCTCCTCGCTGATGGCAAGATGGATCTGTTCCAGCGCGAAGATCGACAGGCTTTCGGGAATATGGGAGGCCATGTCGATGACATGGAACAGGAGTTCAAGTTCGATCGGCGAGCTGACAACGCCACGCGTCGAAATCATGGAGATCAGCCAATCAGCATTGAATTCGTCCATGGCGCCCTGCGGATAGCAGTAACGGACAATGAAATCGGTCATCGTCTCGATGAAATAATGGTGCCATTCGGGACATTTTTCGCTGCAGGAATTGTTGATCGCCAGGAGAATCACCGCATCCTGCGACGTGGAGAGCCCCTGGACGAAAACATGATCGCGCAGAATGTCGATATCTTCGGCAGTCAGCCGTATTTTTCCGGCGATCACACGTGCTGGATACGAAAGATGAAGTTCGCCCATCTCTTTCCTCCCGTTTCGTCATGAAACTGCAACTAGGGTAGGACCAAGCTCTTTCCAACATGAAAAGAATAAGCCTGAACAAAGGCTTGCACGATTCATTCAATTTTTACCTTTGACCGCTCGCGCCAGATCATGAACAGGCCGGAGCCGACGATGATGGCGATGCCCAGCCATTTCGACGAGGTCGGGAATTCATCGAAGATCAGGAAGCCGAGCGCGGTGCCGGTGATGATCTCGAAATAGTGGAACGGCGCCAGCAGCGAAGCGGGCGCGGCCTGGAAAGCCTTGACGACAAGAAGGTGGCCGTAACCGGAGATAACCCCAAGCGCGACGACCAGAACCCAGCCGAGCGCGGAATGGGGAAGCGAAGGGACGAAATCCACCGCGCCGGCACCATGCCCGACCGCGATCACCACCATCATGAACAGCGAGCCGCCGATACCGGCGACCGTCTGCATCGACAAGGGCGTGTCGGCGGCACCGAGCGCCCGGTTCATCAATAGATAGCAGGCAAACAGGAAGGCGCATCCCACCGGCAGCAGCGCCTTGAGCCCGAACAGTTCGAAACTGGGCTGAATGACGATCATCGCGCCGCCGAAGCCGACGACGATCGCCAGCCAGCGCCGCCAGCCGACCTTTTCGCCGAGCACCAGGGCGGAAAGGCAGGTCAGGATGAAGGGCTCGACGAAATAGATGGCGAAGACATCGGCGAGCGGCATGTATTTGACGGAAACGAAGAACAGAAGCGCGGCGGCGGCCAGAAGCACGCCACGCAGCAGGTTGTACCAGAGCCGTTTTGGCTTCAGTGCCTTAAGGCCGCCGGAGGAAACGAGAAGCGGCAGCACCGACAGGAGCTGGAAGAAGAAGCGGTAGAACGTCACCTGCCCCGGCGACATGCCCTGATAGACCGCCATATATTTGGCGATCGCATCCATGCAGGGCAGGATGATCATCGCGACGAGCAGGATCGCGACGCCCTGCATGGCGCTATGGGCCGGCGCGGCGACGGCAGTGGACGACGGGATGGTCACGCGGAAACTCCAGACTGGGTGATCCGGCAGGAAGCCGGGCCGAGGCGCATTTGATGGTATTTTTGACGTGGAAGCCTGTCCAAACCGGACAAAAAAACGATAGATTGCGATGCTCATCCCACGACCGTTGTTAATGCGGCCGCCCCGGAATTCGATCCATCCGCCGCCGATATGGCACAGAGGAGAGACCGATGCGTCTATCAACAGATACCGTTTTAGCGATGATTCGCCTTCCAAGCGACAATGATACGCTGGGTGGGCGAATCTGGCGGGCGCGCGATGCGCTTGGACTGTCCACCAAGGACCTGGCGGATCGGCTGGGCGTTCGCATCGACACGATTTCCGCCTGGGAACGCGATCGCTCCGAGCCGCGCACAAACCGGCTGTTCATGCTGGCGGGCATTCTGGGCGTGACGCCCGCCTGGCTGATCGCCGGCATCGGCGAGGCACCGAAGGACGACCTGTCCGGCAGCGCCCACGGCCCGTTGCGCGACCAGCTGGCACAGCTGCGAAAACTGCATGAGCAGACGGGCAAGGCGATCGCAACATTCGAGGCCGAGCTCAACCGCGTTCTGAGCGACCTGCGATAGAGAAGCACCGGACAGGTCCGATTCCGGCTTGAGCGCCACCGGCCAGTCTGCGATTGTGGCGCCGATTCATCTTGGGAGACAAACATGGACGTACGCGCGGCGGTTGCCGTTCAGGCAGGCAAGCCATTGGAAATCATGACCGTTCAGCTCGAGGGCCCGCGGGCCGGCGAGGTTCTGGTCCATACGGACGAATTCACTTTGTCGGGCGCTGATCCGGAAGGCATCTTTCCGGCCATCCTCGGCCATGAGGGCGCCGGCGTGGTCGTCGATGTCGGCCCGGGCGTCACCTCGCTCAAGAAGGGCGACCATGTCATTCCGCTCTATACGCCCGAATGCCGCGAATGTTACTCCTGCCTGTCGCGCAAGACGAACCTGTGCACCTCGATTCGATCAACGCAAGGGCAAGGGCTGATGCCGGACGGCACCTCGCGCTTTTCCATCGGCAAGGACAAGATCTTCCACTATATGGGCTGCTCGACCTTCGCCAATTTCACGGTCCTGCCGGAGATTGCGCTGGCCAAGGTCAATCCCGACGCGCCCTTCGACAAGATCTGCTATATCGGCTGCGGCGTCACCACCGGCATCGGTGCGGTCATCAACACGGCCAAGGTCGAGATCGGCGCGACCGCCATCGTCTTCGGCCTCGGCGGCATCGGTCTCAACGTGCTGCAGGGCCTTCGCCTGGCCGGCGCCGACATGATCATCGGCGTCGATATCAATCCGGACCGCAAGGCCTGGGGCGAAAAGTTCGGCATGACGCATTTCGTCAATCCGAAGGAAGTCGAGGGCGACATCGTCCCCTATCTCGTCAACATGACGAAGCGCAACGGCGACACGATCGGCGGGGCCGACTACACATTCGACTGCACCGGCAATACCAAGGTGATGCGCCAGGCGCTGGAGGCATCCCATCGCGGCTGGGGCAAATCGGTGATCATCGGCGTGGCCGGCGCCGGCCAGGAAATTTCCACCCGCCCGTTCCAGCTCGTCACCGGCCGCACCTGGATGGGCACCGCCTTCGGTGGCGCGCGCGGCCGCACCGACGTGCCGAAGATCGTCGACTGGTACATGCAGGGCAAGATCCAGATCGATCCGATGATCACCCACACCATGCCGCTCGAGGACATCAACAAGGGGTTTGACCTCATGCATGCCGGGGAGAGCATCAGGAGCGTGGTGATCTATTGACCGCACATACTGCCTATAGCGTCGATCTGCGGAGGATGGACGCATTCTCCGCAGTCGAACTTTACGCGCTATTGAAACTGCGCGTCGACGTTTTCGTGGTCGAGCAAGCCTGCGCCTATCCGGAACTGGATGGCGAGGATGCGGACGCACTGCATCTTCGCCTGCTGATAAATGCGGAAACGGCCGCCTATGCGCGGATATTGCCGGCGACGCATGCCGGCCCGCGGATCGGCCGCGTCCTCGTTTCCCCGAACCAGCGGGGAAAACGTCTCGGCGAGGCGGTGATGCGCGAAGCGATTCGCGCCTGCGAGGCGCATTTCCCGGGACAGCCGATCTCCCTTTCGGCGCAAAGCCATCTCGAGCGCTTCTACCACTCTCTCGGTTTCGCGCCGATATCGGCCGAATATGTCGAAGACGGTATTCCGCATATCAATATGCGACGCGCCGCTGGCCTTTCTCCGAATACCGTTCCGGACCAGGGAGCCCTGGCATCATGATCTATGTCGATGCGGATGCCTGCCCGGTGAAGGCCGAAATCCTGAAGGTTGCCGAGCGGCACGGCCTTGAAGTGACCTTCGTCGCCAATTCTGGTCTGCGCCCGTCCCGCGACCCGATGGTGAAAAACGTCATCGTCTCTGGCGCCTTCGATGCCGCCGACGACTGGATCGCCGAACGGGCCGGCGAAGGCGATATCGTCATCACCGCCGACGTGCCGCTGGCCGGGCGATGCGTTGCCGCCGGCGCCGAGGTGACCGGGCCGACCGGCCGCATCTTCGACAAGGCCAATATCGGCATGGCGACGGCGATGCGCGATCTCGGCGCGCATCTGCGCGAAACCGGCGAGAGCAAGGGCTATAACGCCGCCTTCTCGCCACGCGATCGTTCCGCCTTCCTCGAAACACTCGACCGGCTTTGCCGCCGCGTCAAAAAGCGCTAGCGCCGACAGGGCGCGTCACTTCAAAGGAAAGAATGTTGAAAGTCCTTTCACAGAATACCGCCTTCGGCGGCATGCAGGGCGTCTTTTCGCATGGCTCGAGCGCCTGCAACACCGAAATGACCTTCGCGGTCTATGTGCCGCCACAGGCAATCACCGGCCCCTGCCCGGTCGTCTGGTATCTCTCCGGCCTCACCTGCACCCATGCCAATGTCATGGAGAAAGGCGAATACCGGCGGATGGCGGCCGAACTCGGCCTGATCGTCGTCTGCCCGGATACCAGCCCGCGCGGCAATGACGTGCCCGATGAACTGACCAACTGGCAGATGGGCAAGGGCGGCGGCTTCTATCTCGATGCGACCGAGGCACCCTGGGCCGAGCATTACCGGATGTATAGCTATGTGACAGAGGAACTGCCGGCGCTCCTTGCCGAGCATTTCCGCGTGGACATGAGCCGGCAGGGCATTTTCGGTCATTCGATGGGCGGCCATGGGGCAATGACGATCGCGCTGAAGAACCCCGACCGCTTCAAGAGCTGCTCGGCCTTCGCCCCGATCGTCGAGCCCTCCACTGCCGACTGGTCGGTCGGCGCCTTTGAAAAATATCTCGGCGAGGACAGGACGGCCTGGCGGGCCTATGACGCCTGCGCTCTGGTCGAGGACGGCGCCCGGTTTCCCGAATTCCTGATCGACCAGGGAAAGGCGGACAATTTTCTCGAAACCGGGCTTCGGCCCTGGCTGTTCGAAGAGGCGATCGCGGGAACCGGCATCGATCTCACGCTGCGGCTGCACGAGCGCTACGATCATTCCTATTATTTCATCTCGACCTTCATGGACGACCATCTGAGATGGCATGCCGATCGGCTGGGATGACCACCGATCGAGGCCAGGAAGCCTGAAACAGTATCAGGAGGTTGATTGGAACCGGGGCGACGGCGCGGTTTCGATAACGCGGATGCTCGTCTCGCTCTGGCCGTGATGGCCTTCCATATCGATGACCAGGTGCCAGTGACCGGCTTTCGGAATGACCAGGCGAATCGGCGATTTTTTCGCGACGCCACCGACGAACTGGTGTTTCATCGCCTGCTTGTAGAGCGCGAAATTCTGATCGGTCATCAGCCGGACATTGGCAACGGCCGACAGGGTGATCTCTATCGTCGCGCCGCCACGCTGCTGCTTCAGGTCGTAATGCGTGAAGGCGAATGTCAGTTTGGTCATTCCATGTCCGTTGTAATCGTCAAGCCAGGGATCGGCATGGTAGGCACTGCGCGTTAATGAATGGTTCTGGCGGGGATGGTTCACACTTGTCGCAACTGTCGTTTGCGCCCGAACCCATCTTCCCCGCCATGCCGGTTCCGGCTATGGGATGGACATGACACATCTTCTTCTCGTTGCCGCCGGCGGCGCCGTCGGATCGGCGTTGCGCCATCTCGTCGGGCTCTGGAGCCTGCGCCAGTTCGGGCCGAACTTCCCCTGGGGCACGTTGACGGTGAACGTCACCGGGTCACTGCTGATCGGCATTCTCGCCGAGGCTATCGCCCGCCATTTCGGCGCTTCCCTCGAAATGCGACTGTTTCTCGTCACCGGCGTTCTCGGCGGCTACACGACCTTCTCGGCCTTCTCGCTGGATGCGATCAGCCTGATCGAACGTGGGCAGCCGGCGATCGCTGCACTTTATGTGGGCTCAAGCCTGGTCCTTTCGGCAATCGCGGTCATTGCCGGGCTGGCCCTCGTGCGTGCAATAGGCTAAAGCCTGCCCTTCAGAGCGCTGTGCGTCCCTCAAGGACCGGCCTGCTCTGTCATATCAGTTTGCGCACGGATTTCCGGTCGGCACCCTTGTCGAGGCGCGATCGCAATGGATGCGGGTAAAGAACATGGCGGGCATTGAACATAGACAGGTGGAGGCCGACGAGGCCGGCATGCGGCTCGACCGTTGGTTCAAGGTGCATTTTCCCGGCCTCGGCTTCGGCCCGCTGCAGAAGCTCCTGCGCTCCGGCCAGGTGCGCGTCGATGGCGGGCGCGTCAAATCGGATACGCGCATCCAGCCGGGACAGGTCATCCGCGTGCCGCCGCTGGATGTCGATGCCAAGTTGAAGACCGGCCCGATCGCCGGCCGGGATCTGCGCCATGCCTCGGATCATGAACTCCTGTCGCGCATGCTGCTGCACGAAGACGCCAAGGTGATCGTGCTCAACAAGCCGCCGGGCATCGCCGTTCAGGGCGGCTCCGGCATCAACCGTCACATCGACGAGATGCTCGAAGCCTGGACCAGCCCCAAGGGCGAGAAGCCGCGCCTCGTGCACCGGCTCGACCGCGACACCTCCGGCGTTCTGGTGATTGCCCGTACCCGTGGCGCTGCCCAGAAGCTGACGGCGGCCTTTCGCGAGCGGGATACGAAGAAGACCTATTGGGCGCTGGTCAAGGGCGTGCCGCGCAAGCGCGAGGACAAGATCTCCACCTGGCTGGTCAAGGAGCAGACGCCGGACGGCGACCGGATGCGCATCGCCAAGCACGGCGAGGACGGCGCCGATCATGCCGTTTCCTTCTATCGCACCGTGGAGACGGCAGGCCAGAACCTGACCTGGCTGGAAATGGAGCCCTATACCGGACGTACGCACCAGCTGCGCGTCCATGCCGCCCATATCGGCCATCCGATCATCGGCGACCCCAAATATTTCGCCGCCGAATTCAACTGGGCCTTCCCCGGCGGCGTGCAGAACAAGCTGCATCTTCATGCGCGCCGCATCGATATTCCACATCCCGACGGTGGACGCCTGAAAATCACCGCTCCAATGCCGCAGCACATGGTCCAGAGCTGGAACCTGATCGGCTTCGACATGGCGAGCGCGCAGGAAGATGAAGACTGATGAAACTGGTTCTTTTCGATTGCGACGGCACGCTGGTCGACAGTGCCGGGCTGATCCACGAGGTCATGGCCCGGACCTTCCAGGATTTCGGACTTGCGCCTATCTCCCTGGAAGCCACCAAGGGCATTATCGGATTGACGCTCGATATCGCCATTGCTCGGTTGATGGGCGAGCCGCATGTCGACGACCGCGCGCTGGCCATGACGGCGCATTACAAGAAGAGCTATGGCGCCATCCGCGCCGAGATGAATTTCCGCGAGCCGCTATTTCCCGGCATTGCCGACCTTGTTGAAACGCTTTCGGAACGCGACGACATGCTCCTGGGTGCCGTAACGGGAAAGTCGCGGCGCGGACTTGATCAGATTTGCGCAACTCACGGCTATGAAAAGACATTCTTCGTTTCACGCACGGCCGACGACTGTCCGTCGAAGCCGCATCCGGCGATGGTCACGGAATGCTGCAGCGAGGCCGGCATCGATGCCAGGGATACGATCGTCGTCGGAGACGCCATCTATGACATGCAGATGGCAAAGAGCGCGGGCGCAGCAGCCATCGGCGTCGCCTGGGGCTATGCGTCCGTCGACGAGCTGATCGGGGCCGGCGCCGATACGATTGCCCGCACGCCAAACGACATTCTGGACTGGATGGAGACACACCATGCCTGATATTCGCGACGAGCTGACCGGCGCACTCAGTGATCCCGATCCGGTACGCCGGGCACAGATCCAGATGCTGAAGCCACTACCGAAACGATTCTACAAGACCGTCGGCATCGAGGCGCAGGAAGGCGGTCATGCGGTCGTTCTGGACGGACGGCCGGTTCGCACGCCGGCCAAACAGCTCCTGGCCGTGCCGACGCGCGCCGTCGCCGAGCTTCTGGCAGGCGAGTGGGACGCCCAGAAAGAGGTGATCGACCCCGCGACCATGCCGGTGACGCGGTTGGTCAATACGGCGATCGACGGCGTCGCCCAGGATATCCGGGCGGTCTTCGACGATATCCTCAATTTCGCAGGCACCGATCTTCTCTGCTATCGGGCGAGCGAGCCTGTGGAACTGGTGGCGCGGCAGGGAGAGCACTGGGACCCGATAATCGAATGGGCGACGGAACGGCTCGGCGCGCGCTTCATCCTCGCCGAAGGCGTGGTGCACCAGACGCAACCACGCACCGCGATCGATGCAATTGCCGAGGCGTTGCGTCCGCATGCGACGCCGCTCGGGCTCGCCTGTCTGCATATGATGACCAGCCTGACCGGATCGGCCCTCATCGCCATTGCCTTCGCCGAAAAGCGGCTATCCGCCGAACAGGCCTGGTCGCTTGCCCATCTCGACGAGGACTGGCAGATCGAGCACTGGGGAACCGACGAGGAAGCCTTCCAGCGCCGCGAAAATCGCTGGCAGGACATGCTGGCCGCAGCAGCGACGCTCGACGCCCTGCGCTGAACGTCGCTGCTGTACGGTAATCAGGCCGTCAGTTTCAGGCCGGCGATACCGGCGATGATGAGCGCGATGCAGCCGAGCCGCATGGCCGTTGCCGGCTCGGCGAAAAGGACGATGCCGAGAATGACGGTTCCGACCGTGCCGATGCCGGTCCAGACCGCATAGGCGGTGCCGAGCGGCAGGGTCCGCATCGCGATACCGAGCAGGACGACGCTTGCGACCATGGAAGCGCCGGTCAGCACCGTCGGCATCAGCTTGGTGAAGCCCTCGGTATATTTAAGCCCGATTGCCCAGCCGATTTCGAGAAGTCCCGCGAGGAAGAGAATAAGCCAGGCCATGATCAACTCCGTTTGATGGAGCGAGGCCGTCCCCGCGGTTGGGCGGAAGCGGCGATCGTGCCGGATCCGTGCAGCCGTCTGCATGGGGGTTTATGCCATCATGGTGCTGCCGGGGCAAGGGCCGGCAGCGCATGGCAGCCATTCGCGCCTATTCGCCGCGCTCCTTGCGCAGCTTCGCCCACCAGTCGAGACGCTTGCGGATATCGCGCTCGAAGCCACGCTCCGGCGGATCGTAGAAGGTCTTGCGGCCCATCTTCTCCGGGAAATAATCCTGGCCGGAAAAAGCGTCCGGCTCGTCATGGTCATAGCGATAACCGTCGCCATAGCCCTCGCCCTTCATCAGCTTCGTCGGCGCATTGAGGATGTGCTTGGGCGGCAGCAGGGAGCCGTGTTCCTTGGCGGCGCGCATGGCCGATTTATAGGCGGTGTAGACAGCATTGGATTTCGGCGCGGTGGCTAGATAGACGCAAGCCTGCGCCAAGGCCAGTTCGCCTTCCGGAGAGCCCAGATAATCATAGGCATCCTTGGCGGCATTGCAGATCGCCAGCGCCTGCGGATCGGCAAGGCCGATATCCTCGACCGCCATGCGCACCAGTCGCCGACCGAGATAGAGCGGATCCTCGCCCGCATCGAACATGCGGCAGAGATAATAGAGTGCCGCATCCGGATCGGAACCACGCACCGACTTGTGCAGCGCCGAGATCAGATTGTAGTGGCCATCCTGGCCCTTGTCGTAGACCGGCGCGCGGCGCTGGACGATTTCCTGCAAGGCATTGACGTCAAAGGTCTCGCCCTTGCGCGCCGCCCGCCAGACCTCCTCGGCAAGCGTCAACACGGCGCGGCCATCGCCATCGGCCATGCGGATCAGGCTGGCACGGGCATCGGCATCGAGCGGCAGTGGGCGTGCCTCCACCTGTTCGGCGCGCGCCAGCAGTTCGGCGAGGCTTTCCTCGTCATGCGGCTTGAAGGTGAGGACGCGGGCCCGCGACAAAAGAGCGGCGTTCAACTCGAAGGACGGATTTTCCGTGGTGGCACCGACAAGAATGACCGTGCCATCTTCCATCACCGGCAGGAAGCTATCCTGCTGGGCGCGGTTGAACCGATGGATCTCGTCGACGAAGAGCAGCGTCTGGCGCCCACTCGTCCGCCGCAGGCGCGCAGCCTCGAAGACGCGCTTCAGGTCGGCGACGCCGGAAAAGATCGCCGAGATCTGCTCGAAGGCCAGCCCTGCCTCCCCGGAGAGAAGCCGGGCGACCGTGGTCTTGCCGGTACCGGGCGGCCCCCAGAAGATCATCGAGCCGAGAGAGCCGGAGGCGATCATTCGGGCGAGAACGCCGTCCTCGCCGGTCAGATGCGCCTGCCCGGTGACTTCGGACAGGGCCTGTGGCCGCAGACGATCGGCAAGCGGCCGCTTCTCGCTCATGCCGGGCGGCTCGCTTGGGGAGAACAGGTCGCTCATCGGAAAAACTGGCGGATGCGCTGGCCGTTGCGCTCGATTTCCACGCGCCAGAGCGACGGATCGGACTGGGCAAGCGCTTCCAGCGTCTCCGACGTCTCGATCGGCGTACCGTTGACGGCGACGACGATGTCCTTGGGCTGGAAGCCGACACGGGCGGCCGGCGAACCGCGATTGACCTCGGTGACGACCACGCCCGTAGACGATGTCGGCATATGCAGTTCGTCGGCCAGGCGCGGCGAGAGATTGCCGACCACAGCGCCGGCAAAGGGATTGCGGCCTTCGATCAGCCGCTCGTCGCGGGGCTTGGTTTCCGGCGCCTCCGCCAGCGTCATCGTCACGTCGCGGGTCTTGCCGTTCTCGCTCACCGTCACCCGCGCGTCATGGCCGATGCCGACCGTGGTCAGGCGGTAGCCCAGCGCATCGGGATGTTCCACCTCGATGCCATTGACGGCAACGATCACCTGCCCCGGCTTGAGGCCCGCCCGATCTGCCGGACTATCCTCCGTCACTGCGCTGACCAGGGCACCGCGGGCACGATCAAGGCCGAGCGCGTCTGCGACTTCCGAGGTCACCGGCTCGAAACGCGCGCCGATATAGGGGCGTGTGAAGCTGCCATTGCCGCCTTCGGCGGAGGCGACGAAAACCTTGACGAGATTGGCCGGAATGGCGAAGCCGACGCCGTTCGAGCCGCCGCCGCGCGAAAAGATCGCCGTGTTGATGCCGATCAGCTGGCCGTTCATGTCGATCAGGCCGCCGCCGGAATTGCCGGGATTGATGGAGGCATCGGTCTGGATGAAGAAGCCGAAATCGCCGGAGACGATCTGGTTGCGGGCCAGTGCGGAAACGATGCCGCTGGTGACCGTCTGGCCGACGCCGAAGGGATTGCCGATCGCAAGAACGAGATCGCCGACCTCGACAGCATCCGAATCACCGAAGGGCACGATGTCGAAGGGGCCATCGGACTTGATCTTGAGCACCGCCAGATCCAGCCGGTCGTCCTTGAGGATGACGGTGCTTTCGAATTCCCGGCCATCGGCGAGCGCCACCTTGATGTCATCGGCATCGGCGATCACGTGATTGTTGGTCACCACGATGCCATCCTGCCCGACAATGACGCCTGAGCCGAGCGAGGACTGCTTTTCAGAGCGGTTCGGCATCCTCTGGCCGAAGAACTGCTCGAAGAAGGGGTCGTCGGCAAAGGGAGAGCGACGCTCGACCGTCTTTTCCGCATAGACATTCACCACCGCATTTGCGGTGCGCTTGACCAGCGGCGCGAAGGAAAGCTGCATTTCGGCATTGCTCTGCGGCAGGACCTTCGGTGTCTGCGCCTGCGTGACGGCGCCCGTCTGGGCGGGAGTATCAGCGGGCTCGCCGGCGGCAAATCCGACGACCGCGACGCCGGTGAAAAGAGCAAGGCCGGACAGGGCGGAAAGGACGAAGACGAGAGGCGAACGGTTCATGCGGGGCATCCTGGCGGTATGGGACAAGAGCAATAGAGATAGGCTTTCAGCGATAGAAAGCAAAGACGGCGGAACCGTGAAAATGCCTTCCCGGCCCGTAAATGCCCTGCCCGCCCCTTGCCCGAAACGTAAAACAGCCGGGCTTTTGGCCCGGCTGTCTCAAACGTCCGAAGGATCGGATGCTTATGCTGCTTCAGCGGCTTCCGCTTCGGCGGCAACGCGTGCGATATCCTTGGCGCCCTTGGCGGAGGTGTCGCGATCGACGAATTCGATGACGGCCAGAGCCGCATTGTCGCCGTGACGGAAACCGGCCTTCATGATGCGCAGGTAGCCGCCGTTGCGGGTTGCGTAACGGGTGGCGATGGCGTCGAACAGCTTGGCAACGACAGCGACGTCGCGAATCTGCGAAATGGCCTGACGACGGGCATGCAGGTCACCGCGCTTGCCGAGCGTGACGAGCTTCTCGACGATCGGGCGGATTTCCTTTGCCTTCGGCAGGGTGGTGACGATCTGCTCATGCTCGATGAGCGAGGCAGCCATGTTGGCGAACATTGCCTTACGGTGGCTGGCGGTTCTGTTCAGCTTGCGGCCGGCGACGCGATGGCGCATTGCTATTCTCCTTTAAGTGCAGGTACCCCGATCTTTGCTGGGCCTGCCGTTTCCTGGCACATACAGGTTCGAAACCTGCTGTTTGACTGGGAAAGGCAGAGGTTTAACCTGCCTTTTTGTTTGTTAGTATTGGTCTTCGTAGCGCTTGGCGAGATCTTCGATGTTCTCGGGCGGCCATGCGGGCACTTCCATGCCGAGATGCAGGCCCATGGAAGCGAGAACTTCCTTGATTTCGTTGAGCGACTTGCGGCCAAAGTTCGGAGTGCGAAGCATTTCGGCTTCGGTCTTCTGAATGAGGTCGCCGATATAGACGATATTGTCGTTCTTCAGGCAGTTGGCCGAACGGACGGAGAGTTCCAGTTCGTCGACCTTCTTGAGCAGAGCCGGGTTGAACGCCAGTTCGGTAACGGCTTCTTCTTCGGCTTCCTTCTGCGGCTCGTCGAAATTGACGAAGACGCCGAGCTGGTCCTGAAGGATGCGGGCCGCGAAAGCGACTGCATCTTCACCGGTGACGGAACCATCGGTCTCGATCTGCATCGACAGCTTGTCGTAATCAAGAACCTGACCTTCACGGGTGTTTTCCACCTTGTAGGACACTTTCTTGACCGGCGAATACAGGCTGTCGACCGGGATGAGGCCAATCGGCGCATCTTCCGAACGGTTGCGGTCGGCCGGCACATAGCCCTTGCCGTTGTTGACGGTGAATTCCATGCGGATTTCGGCGCCCTCGTCGAGGGTGCAGATCACATGGTTCGGGTTGAGGATTTCGATATCGCCAACCGTCTGGATGTCACCGGCGGTCACAACGCCCGGGCCCTGCTTGCGCACGACCATGCGCTTTGCATCGTCGCCATCCATCTTGATGGCGATTTCCTTGATGTTGAGCACGATGTCCGTCACGTCTTCCCGGACACCCGGGATCGAGGAGAACTCGTGCAGGACGCCGTCGATCTGGACCGCGGTAACCGCGGCACCCCGAAGCGACGACAGGAGAACGCGGCGCAGCGCGTTGCCGAGGGTCAGGCCGAAGCCACGCTCCAGCGGCTCGGCAACAAGGCTTACCTTGGTGCGGCCGGAAGAGGAGAACTCGACCTTGTTCGGCTTGATCAGTTCCTGCCAGTTTTTCTGAATCATATGTTTTGCCTTCCGTTCGTTGCCACCATCCAATCGTGGCAACCGAGCCTTGAAGCGCCGGAGGGATCACTCCCTGCCGGCTTGACGAATGGTGCGATTAAACGCGGCGCTTCTTGCGCGGGCGGCAGCCATTGTGCGGGATCGGCGTCACGTCACGGATGGAGGTGATCATGAAGCCCGCAGCCTGGAGCGCGCGCAGAGCCGATTCACGGCCGGAACCCGGGCCGCAAACTTCGACTTCGAGCGTCTTCATGCCATGT
This sequence comes from Rhizobium sp. Root482, assembly GCF_001426565.1. Classification (GTDB taxonomy): domain Bacteria; phylum Pseudomonadota; class Alphaproteobacteria; order Rhizobiales; family Rhizobiaceae; genus Pararhizobium. The sequence goes on from NZ_LMFA01000021.1 coordinate 388,744, forward strand.
TCCTGAGCCTTCTTGGCCGCATCTTCGGCAGCCATCTGGGCTGCGAACGGGGTCGACTTGCGCGAACCCTTGAAGCCCTTCGAACCGGCCGACGACCAGGCAATTGCATTGCCCTGTGCATCGGTGATGGTGATCATCGTGTTGTTGAACGACGAATTGACGTGAGCGACGCCCGTCGAAATGTTTTTCCGCTCGCGACGGCGAACGCGTGTGGCTTCCTTGGCCATGATAACCCTTTCGTTGATCTCTTCACCGCCGTAACACCAGCGGCTCCACCGGGAAGAGGAAACCCCCTGCCCTGAATATTCAGTCATGCGCGAAGCGACAAACCAATCCGCGCGGCGATATCGTCACTGCCGTAATGCCAGCAGCTCCACCGGAAGGACACGAAGCAGCGCCCCTCCGAAACTAGAAAAGAGGCCGGCGCCAGGCACCAGCCTCCGCATTTCCCATGCGGGGAAACTTACTTCTTCTTGCCTGCAATCGCCTTTGCCGGACCCTTGCGGGTGCGGGCATTGGTGTGCGTGCGCTGGCCGCGAACCGGCAGCGAGCGACGATGACGCAGGCCGCGATAGCAACCCAGATCCATCAGACGCTTGATGTTCATCGAGGTCTCGCGACGCAGGTCGCCTTCGACCTGGTAGTCGCGGTCGATGGTTTCGCGGATCTGAAGAACTTCAGCATCCGTCAATTGATGCACACGACGTTCAGCCGGGATACCGACCTTCTCGACGATTTCCTGTGCGAACTTCGCTCCGATCCCGTGAATGTAACGAAGCGCGATTACTACGCGCTTGCTCGTCGGGATGTTGACGCCAGCGATACGTGCCACGCCTGTTCTCCTTGCTTCCAGTTGCCGTCCGGCAATAGGTGCTTCGTTATGCAGCCCAAAGGCCGACGTTAAAATCGTGTTCGGGACACGTCAAAAGAATCGCGCCCGGACTTCGTTCGTGAAATCCGCGCCGATCCCTTGCATGTCGCGAGTTAGCGCGGTCTTTGAAGGAATCGACCACAAAAGTCAACTCCCCGGCGGCCCTTTTTCAAGAACGGCCTCTCAGGCGTCGGCCGAAGCCGAAGCCAGTATCCTGTTGATTTCGGCGGTGACGGTCTCAACCGCCGCCATGCCGTCTACCGTACGAAGCTGGCCGGTCATCGCATAATGCTGCGACAGCGGCGCCGTCTTCTCGCGATATTCGACAAGCCGTTTCCTGAACGCTTCCGGATTGTCGTCGGAGCGAACCTTGCCGCCTGCGGCAAGTGTTTCAGCTACCCGATTCTCGATCCGCCGCACAAGAGCGGTTTCATCGACTTTCAATTCGATTACGGAATCGAGCTGCAAACCTTTTCCCTTGAGCATGGCATCCAGCGCCACGGCCTGCGGGACGGTGCGCGGATAGCCATCGAGAATGAAGCCGGCGGCGCAATCGGCCATGTCGATCCGGTCCGAAACGATCTCGTTGACGATCTCGTCGGAGACCAGCTGGCCAGCGTCCATGACGGCCTTGGCGCGCTTGCCGACATCGCTGCCGTCAGCCACGGCAGCCCGCAGCATATCACCGGTGGACAGTTGCGGAATGCCGTATTTTTCTGTCAGGAGCTTGGCTTGCGTTCCCTTGCCAGCTCCCGGCGGTCCCAGAAATATCAGTCTCATCGGCCCCTCTTCCCTCCGCGCAGCTTTGATTTCTTGATCAGCCCCTCATATTGCTGAGCAATCAGGTGACCCTGTATCTGTGCTACAGTATCAAGGGTAACGCTGACAACAATCAAAAGCGACGTACCACCAAGGTAGAACGGCACGCCGGTCTGCGCGATGAGAACTTCAGGCAGAATGCAGACGAAGACCAGATAGAGCGCGCCGACTGCGGTGATGCGTGTCAGCACGTAATCGATATATTCCGCGGTGCGCTCGCCCGGGCGAATCCCCAGGATGAAGCCGCCGTGCTTCTTCAGATTGTCGGCCGTATCCTTCGGATTGAAGACGATGGCCGTATAGAAGAAGGCGAAGAAGGCGATCATGGCGCCGGAGAGGATCATATAGAGCGGCTGGCCGTGGCCGAGCGCGGCAATAACCGTGGTCGCCCAGCCGGGAAGGCTCGCGCTATTGGCAAAGCCTGCAAGCGTTGCCGGCAGAAGCAGCAGCGACGAGGCGAAGATGGCAGGAATGACGCCAGCCGTGTTGAGCTTCAGCGGCAGATGCGAGGTATCGCCCTGGAACATCTTGTTGCCGACCTGGCGCTTCGGATACTGGATCAGAAGCCGGCGCTGCGCCCGCTCGACGAAGACGATCAGCGCGATGACGGCCACCACCATGACGATGACGGCCAGGATGAGCGGCGTCGACAGGGCGCCGGTGCGGCCGAGTTCCAGCGTTCCGGCGAAGGCGGACGGCAGAGCGGCGACGATGCCCGCGAAAATGATCAGCGAAATGCCGTTGCCGATGCCGCGCGAGGTGATCTGCTCACCCAGCCACATCAGGAACATGGTGCCGCCGAGCAACGAAATGACCGTCGAAACCCTGAAGAACCAGCCTGGATCGGCCACGAGACCGTTGCCGCTTTCAAGGCCGGCGGCGATGGCATAGGCCTGCACCGTGCCGAGCAGAACCGTGCCGTAGCGCGTATACTGGTTGATGACCTTGCGGCCCTGCTCGCCTTCCTTCTTCAACTGTTCGAGCGAAGGGACGACGGAGGTCATCAGCTGAACAATGATGGAGGCAGAGATATAGGGCATGATGCCGAGCGCGAAGATCGCCATGCGCTCGACGGCGCCACCCGAAAACATGTTGAAAAGGCCGAGAATGCCGCCGCTCTGGCTCTGGAAAGCCTGGGCGAACGCTTCCAGATTGAGGCCTGGCAGCGGGATATAGGTTCCCAGTCGATAGATCAGCAGGGCGCCCAGCGTGAACCAGAGGCGTTTCTTCAGATCATGCGCCTTGGAGAAAGTCGAAAAATTCAGATTGGAGGCGAGCTGTTCCGCTGCAGAAGCCATGCAATTCTCCGCGTAGCCAGTTCGAAACCCGCGGGAAAACCCGGTCGGCTCCGGAAAGGCTATCTTCTTTTATGAAAACCGGCCTGGAAATGATTGCAGACGCAATCCCGTGCCATACCGCGGTTCCCGTTCAATATTCTGCGCCGGACAAATCCGGCCGCGCATTCCGCCCGCCAGTCATATGGGCCATGAGGCTCTCATATGGGAGCAAAACCGCCCGGTGTGAAGCACCCCGGGCGGTCGATAGCGATAATTATTCGGCAGCGCCGGCGAGAAGCTTGATGGCGCCGCCAGCCTTTTCGATCTTTTCGATCGCAGGCTTGGATGCACCGGCAACTTCGAGCGACAGCTTCGCCTTCAGTTCGCCATCGGCGAGAACGCGGATGCCGTCCTTGGCGCGACGGATGACGCCGGCGGCCTGGAGAGCAGCAGCATCGATGGTCTTGGACGCATCAAGCTTCTTGGCATCGATGGCGATCTGGATGCGGCCGAGCGACACAACGACAAAATCCGAACGGAAGATGTTGTTGAAGCCGCGCTTCGGCAGGCGACGGTAGATGGGCATCTGGCCGCCTTCGAAGCCGTTGATAGCCACGCCCGAACGTGCCTTCTGACCCTTGACACCGCGGCCGGCAGTCTTGCCGGATCCGGAGCCGATGCCGCGGCCGAGACGCTTGCGGTTCTTGGTCGAACCTTCGTTGTCTTTGATTTCATTCAGTTTCATGATGGTATCCCCCTCACTTCTCGTCGACGACGCGAACGAGGTGCTGGACGGCCCGGATCATGCCACGAACGGAAGGTGTATCTTCCAGGGTGCTGACCCGGTGCATCTTGTTGAGACCGAGGCCGATCAGCGTTGCGCGCTGTACGGCCGGGCGGCGAATGGGGCTACCGATCTGTTCGACCGAAACCGTCTTCTTTGCAGCTTCTTTCTTGACCATTGTCTGGCTCCCTTATTCTTCGGAAGCAACGCCGGCGGATACGCGGCGGCCCTGCAGGGTGGCATATTTCATGCCGCGCTGAGCTGCGATATCCTTCGGGTGCATCTGGTTCTTCAGGGCGTCGAACGTGGCGCGAATCATGTTGTACGGGTTCGACGAACCGGTCGACTTCGCAACAACGTCATGCATGCCCAGCGTTTCGAACACGGCGCGCATCGGGCCACCGGCGATGATGCCGGTACCGGCCTTGGCAGCGCGCAGCAGAACCTTGCCGGCGCCATGACGGCCATGAACGTCATGATGAAGCGTGCGGCCCGAGCGCAGCGGAACGAAGATCAGTTCGCGCTTGGCAGCTTCGGTGGCCTTGCGGATGGCTTCCGGCACTTCGCGTGCCTTGCCATGTCCAAAGCCGACGCGGCCCTTCTGGTCGCCGACGACGACGAGAGCAGCAAAGCCGAAACGACGGCCGCCCTTGACGACTTTCGCGACGCGGTTGATGGCGACGAGCTTATCGACGAATTCGCTGTCGCGCTCCTCGCGGTTCTGGCGATCGTCGCGAGAACCTCTTTTTTCTTGTGCCATTGTCCTTTTCCTTTTTCTTTTCCGGGTGCAATCGGCAGATTGACAAAAGTCGCTTCGGTTTCATTGAACCGAAGCGACCGGGTATTATCTGTGCAGCTTGGTCGAGTCCAGACACGAATGCCTGGAAAAGTGCATCAGAAGTTCAGGCCACCCTCGCGGGCTGCCTCGGCCAGCGCCTTGACGCGGCCGTGATAGATGAAGGCGCCACGGTCAAAGACGACGTCCTTGACACCAGCCTTCGAGGCGCGCTCCGCGAGGAGCTTGCCAACGGCAGCAGCAGCTGCCGTGTCGGCACCCGTCTTGAGCGACGGACGCAGATCCGTGTCGAGTGTCGAGGCAGACGCAACGGTCTTGCCGGCAACATCATCGATAACCTGTGCATAGATGTTCTTCGACGAGCGATGAACGGACAGGCGCAGGCGGCCATTGGCGACTGCCTTGACTTGACGGCGCACGCGGCTGGCGCGACGCACAAGTGTATCTTTCCTTGTAGCCATTTCGCGTGCTCCTTACTTCTTCTTGCCTTCTTTGCGGATGATCCGCTCGCCGGCATACTTGACGCCCTTGCCCTTGTAGGGCTCGGGGCCACGGTATTCGCGGATTTCCGCGGCAACCTGGCCGACCTGCTGCTTGTTGATGCCGGTGACGACGATTTCCGTCGGCTTCGGCACAGCGATCGAAATGCCTTCCGGGGTCTCGTAGACCACGTCATGGCTGAAGCCGAGCGCCAGCTGCAGGTTCTTGCCCTGCATGGAGGCACGATAGCCGACGCCGTTGATCTCGAGCTTGCGCTCAAAACCGTCCTTGACGCCCTTGAAGATGTTTTCGATCATCGTGCGGGACATGCCCCACTTCGAGCGAGCATCCTTGGACTGGTCGACCGGGGTCACCGAGACCATATTATTGTCTTCCAGCTTTACGACGACTTCGTCGTTAGCAACGAAGAAGAGTTCACCCTTCGGGCCCTTTGCAGTCACCGTCTGGCCATTAATCGTGGCCGTGACACCTGCAGGAACCGAAACGGGTTTTTTACCGATACGAGACATTGTTCACCTGTCTGTCCGTTATGGAGATCACTGCTGCCGTATTAGAATACGGAGCAGAGAACCTCGCCACCAACGTTCTGTTCGCGTGCCTGGTGATCAGCCATCACACCTTTCGGAGTCGAAAGGATAGTGATGCCGAGACCGTTCGCGACCTGCGGAATGGACTTGACCGAGACATAAACCCGGCGGCCCGGCTTGGATACGCGGCCGATCTCACGGATCACCGACGCACCTTCGTAGTATTTCAGTTCGATATTGATCTCGGCCTTGCCGTTACCAAATTCGGTTTCCGAATAACCGCGGATATAACCTTCAGCCTGAAGGACATCCAGGACGCGTGCGCGCAGCTTGGAAGCCGGAGTAGAAACACTCGACTTGCGGCGTGCAGCACCGTTGCGGATACGGGTGAGCATATCGCCCAGCGGATCAGTCATTGCCATGTGCCCGTCTCCTTACCAGCTCGACTTAACAATGCCCGGCACCTTGCCGAAATTGCCAAGTTCACGAAGCGCAATACGCGACATCTTGAGTTTGCGATAATATGCGCGCGGGCGACCGGTCACTTCGCAACGGTTGCGAACGCGGGTCTTGGAACCGTCACGCGGGAGGCTGGCCAGCTTCAGAGTAGCCTTGAAGCGCTCTTCGATCGGAAGAGACTGGTTCATGATGGTTGCTTTCAGGGCTGCCCGCTTTCCGGCATCCTGGGCAACCGACTTACGGCGGCGATTGTTCTTTTCAATTGCGCTCGTCTTCGCCATTCAACTTAATCCTTCTGCTTGTCGTTACGGCTTACTGGCGGAACGGGAAGTTGAACTCTGTCAAAAGAGCCCGCGCTTCGTCGTCGTTGGTTGCCGTCGTGCAAACGATGATGTCCATGCCCCACATCTGATCAACCTTGTCGTAGTTGATCTCCGGGAACACAATGTGCTCCTTGATGCCCATGGCGAAGTTGCCACGGCCGTCAAAGCTCTTCGGATTCAGGCCGCGGAAATCTCGAACGCGCGGAAGCGCGATGTTGATCAGGCGATCCAGGAATTCATACATGCGAACGCCGCGCAGCGTAACCTTGGCGCCGATCGGCATGCCTTCGCGCAGCTTGAAGCCGGCGATGGAATTGCGGGCCTTGGTGATGACTGCCTTCTGGCCGGCAATGGCAGCGAGATCGGCAGCTGCAACAGTCGGCTTCTTGGAATCGGCGGTCGATTCGCCAACACCCATGTTGATGACGATCTTGTCGAGACGCGGGATCTGCATGACGTTGGCGTAGGAGAACTTCTCCTGCATCGCCTTGGTGATGCGCTCGACATAGTCCGTCTTCAGACGGGGCTCATACTTCTTGGTGTCAGCCATCGATCGACACTCCCGAACGCTTTGCGACGCGAACCTTCTTGTCGCCCTCGACCTTGAAACCGACGCGGGTCGGCTTGCCGTCCTTGGGGTCGGCGATCGCGATGTTCGACAGATGGATCGACGCTTCCTTGTTGATGATACCGGCTTCCTGGCTCTGGGTCTGGCGCTGGTGACGCTTCACCATGTTGACGCCACGCACAACAGCTCGGTCTTCCTTCGGCATGACCTGGAGAACTTCCCCAGAGCGGCCCTTGTCCTTGCCGGTCAATACGACGACCTTGTCGCCCTTGCGAATCTTTTGCATCTCTATCGCTCCTTACAGCACTTCTGGAGCCAGCGAGATGATCTTCATGTGGTTCTTGGCGCGAAGTTCGCGCGGAACCGGTCCGAAGATACGGGTGCCGATCGGCTCTTTCTTGTTGTCGATAAGAACAGCTGCGTTGTTATCGAACCGGATGACGCTGCCGTCCGGACGACGGATGTCCTTGGCGGTACGTACGACAACCGCCTTCATCACATCACCCTTCTTGACGCGGCCGCGCGGAATAGCTTCCTTGATCGAAACGACGATAATGTCGCCGACCGAAGCGTATTTACGCTTGGAGCCGCCTAGCACCTTGATGCACATGACACGACGTGCGCCGGAATTATCCGCCACGTCGAGGTTTGTTTGCATCTGAATCATGTCAGGTCGCCTTCTTGTTGTGACCGGACCGGTTGGGCCAGCCTCATCAGACTGAGAGCCCCCTGTTCCAGCTTCTGAAATTTCTGTTCTCGCGCGGGATCGATCGTTGCCAGGGTGGTTTCCTTGAAACAGGACCTTCCGTGCGCTCAAAGCAAAAGAACGCCCGTAACCGAGCGTCCTTGCGCTGCTTCATACAGATTTTCGCAGCCGACGCAAGGGCCGGATGCGAAAGTCTTAAGAATTAGGCCTGAACGGAAACGACCGTCCAGGTCTTGTCCTTGGAAATCGGCGCGCATTCCTCGATGGAAACCTGATCGCCGACCTTGTACTGGTTGTTCTCGTCATGCGCCTTGTACTTCTTGGACCGGCGAACGGTCTTCTGGAAGATCGGGTGCGCGAATCGACGCTCGACACGGACCACGACGGTCTTATCGTTCTTGTCGCTGACGACTGTGCCCTGCAGAATGCGTTTTGGCATATTCTTGGATCCTTAAGCCTTGGCTTCTGCCGCCTTCTGGCGGGCAATGGTTTTGACGCGCGCAATGTCCTTGCGGACTTCATTGATGCGCGACGACTTTTCGAGCTGGCCGGTGGCCTTCTGGAAGCGCAGGTTGAACTGCTCCTTCTTCAGCTTGGCAAGCTCTTCGTTGAGCTGATCGGCGCTGAGCGCGCGGACGGTATCGGCTTTCATTGGGCTTTACTCCTTACTCTGCAATGCGCTGAACGAAGCGCGTCTTGACAGAGAGTTTCGCAGCACCAAGGCGAAGCGCCTCGCGGGCGAGTTCTTCGCTGACGCCGTCGATTTCGAACATCATTCGGCCGGGCTTGACCTTGCATGCCCAGTATTCGACCGAACCCTTACCTTTACCCATACGAACTTCGGTCGGCTTGGCCGTAACCGGAACGTCAGGGAATACGCGGATCCAGACGCGGCCGGCACGTTTCATGTGACGGGTGATCGCGCGGCGGGCCGCTTCGATCTCGCGTGCGTTGACGCGGTTCGGCTCCTGAGACTTCAGGCCGAATTCACCGAAAGCAAGGTCGGAACCGCCCTTGGCAACGCCCTTGATGCGTCCCTTGAACTGCTTGCGGTACTTAGTGCGCTTTGGCTGCAACATTTTTTTAATTCTCCGATATTAGCTGCCAGGAACGACTGTTACGCGTTTTCGCGACGACGGTTGTTGCTGCTGGGGCCCTGGGCATCACTCTCGGACGCGCGACGCTCGGAAGCCATCGGGTCGTGTTCGAGAATTTCGCCCTTGAAGATCCAGACCTTGATGCCGCAGATACCGAAGGCGGTATGCGCTTCGGCAACACCGTAGTCGATGTCGGCGCGAAGCGTGTGCAACGGCACGCGGCCTTCGCGGTACCATTCGGTACGGGCAATTTCAGCACCGCCGAGACGGCCGCCGCAGGTGATCTTGATGCCTTCGGCGCCAAGACGCATGGCGGACTGAACGGCGCGCTTCATTGCACGGCGGAACGCCACGCGACGCTCGAGCTGCTGGGCGATCGACTGGGCGACGAGCGTCGAGTCGACTTCCGGCTTGCGCACTTCAACGATGTTGAGATGCGTTTCCGACTTGGTCATCTCGGCAATCTTCTTGCGCAGCTTTTCGATGTCCGCGCCCTTCTTGCCGATGATCAGGCCCGGGCGAGCCGAGTGGATCGTGACGCGGCACTTCTTGTGCGGACGCTCGATGACCACCTTGGCGATACCGGCCTGCTTCAGCTCTTCCATGACATAGGCACGGATCTTCAGGTCTTCATGAAGAAGCTGACCATATTCGGCGTTGTCGGCGAACCAGCGGCTGTCCCAGGTGCGGTTGATGCCGAGGCGGAAACCGACTGGATTGATCTTCTGACCCATTACGCGGCCTCCCCTTTAGCTTCGACTTCGCGAACAACGATCGTCAGATGCGCGAAAGGCTTTTCGATACGCGAGGCGCGGCCACGGCCACGGGCGTGGAAACGCTTCATGACGATGGACTTGCCCACATAGGCCTCGGCGACGACAAGGCTGTCGACGTCGAGATCATGGTTGTTCTCGGCATTTGCAATCGCGGATTCCAGCGTCTTCTTGACGGTATCCGAAATGCGCTTGCGCGAGAATTCCAGTTCGGCCAGAGCCCGGTCGACCTTCTTGCCGCGGATCATCGCGGCAACCAGGTTGAGCTTCTGGGGGCTGACGCGGATCGTGCGCGCAACTGCCTGCGCCTCATTATCCTTCAGCCGGCGTTCGGCTTTTGCCTTGCCCATAATTACTTCCTCTTTGCCTTCTTGTCCGCACCGTGACCGTAATAGGTCCGGGTCGGAGAGAATTCACCGAACTTGTGTCCGACCATGTCTTCGTTGACACTGACCGGCACATGCTTGCTGCCGTTGTAGACGCCGAACGTGAGACCGACGAACTGCGGCAGGATGGTGGAGCGACGGCTCCACATCTTGATCACTTCGTTACGACCGCCTTCACGAACCTTCTCAGCCTTCTTGAGAAGATAGCCGTCAACAAACGGACCTTTCCATACTGAACGAGCCATTGGAGACTTCCTCTCTTACTTCTTACGCTGATGACGCGAGCGCATGATGAACTTGTCGGTCGACTTGTTCGAGCGCGTCCGCTTGCCCTTGGTGGGCTTGCCCCAAGGCGAAACCGGATGACGACCACCCGAGGTGCGGCCTTCACCACCGCCGTGCGGATGGTCAACAGGGTTCATGACGACGCCGCGAACATGCGGACGCTTGCCGCGCCACACCGAACGACCGGCCTTGCCGTCGTTGATGTTGCCGTGATCCGGGTTCGATACGGCGCCGACCGTTGCAAGGCAGGAGCCGTGCACGAGGCGCTGTTCACCCGAGGACAGACGAAGGATCGCCATGCCCTGGTCGCGACCGACCAGCTGGACATAGGCGCCGGCGGAACGGGCGATCTGGCCGCCCTTGCCCGGCTTCATCTCGACATTGTGAACGATCGAACCAACCGGCATGTACTGAAGCGGCATGGAATTGCCGGGCTTCACGTCAACCTGCTTTTCCGAAGCGATCACCTTGTCGCCGGCAGCAAGGCGCTGCGGAGCGATGATATAGGCCTGCTCGCCGTCCGCATAGTTGATCAGCGCGATGAACGCCGTGCGGTTCGGGTCGTATTCGAGACGTGCGACCGTGCCCTCAACGTCGAACTTGCGACGCTTGAAGTCGATCAGACGGTAGGTGCGCTTGTGACCGCCACCCTGGAAACGCACGGTGATGCGTCCGGTATTGTTGCGACCGCCTTTGGAGGACAGGCCTTCGGTCAGCGACTTGACCGGCTTGCCCTTATGCAGGCCGGACCGATCGACGATGACCAGCTGACGCTGGCTCGGAGTGATCGGATTGAAACTTTTCAATGCCATTGTTCTATTCCTCAGAGTCCGGTGGAGACGTCGATGGTCTGACCGTCAGCAAGTGTGACGATCGCCTTCTTGACATCCTTCTGCCGGCCAGCGAAGCCACGGAAGCGCTTCAGCTTGCCCTTGCGGACCAGCGTGTTCACAGCCGTCACCTTGACGCCGAACAATGCTTCGATCGCAGCCTTGATTTCCGGCTTCGACGCATCCTTGGCGACGTTGAAGATGATCTGGTTCTGTTCAGAAACCAGGGTCGACTTTTCGGTGATCGAGGGAGAAACGATCACATCGTAGTGGCGAAGATCAGTCATTTGAACCGCTCCTCAAGAGCTTCAACTGCAGCCTTGGACAGGACGAGCTTGCCGCGGCGCAGAATATCGTAAACATTGATGCCCTGGACCGGCAGAACGTCCACATTCGGGATGTTCTGGGCTGCGAGCTTGAAATTGCCATCGAGTTCGGCACCGCCGATGAACAGCGCATTGGTCAGGCCGAGCGTCGCGAATGCGCCGGTCAGCACCTTCGTCTTGGCTTCAGCGGCAACCAGGTTGTCGACGATGATCAGCTCTTCGGCGCGAAGCTTGGCGGACAGCGCATGGCGCAGGCCAAGAGCGCGAACCTTCTTCGGCAGGTCGTGGGCATGGCTGCGAACAACCGGGCCGTGGGCCTTGCCGCCGCCGCGGAACTGCGGAGCGCGTGCCGAATGGTGGCGGGCGCGGCCCGTACCCTTCTGCTTGAACATCTTGGCGCCGGTGCGGGAAATTTCCGCGCGGCCCTTGGTCTTGTGCGTGCCCTGCTGCTTCTTGGCGAGCTGCCAGCGAACGACGCGGGCAATGATATCTTCGCGCGGCTCAAGGCCGAAAATCGCGTCGGACAGGGAAACCTTACCGGCTTCTTTGCCCTCGAGTGTGGTGACTTTGAGATCCATGATCTGGCCCCCTTACTTGGCTGCGCGCACGGCGGCCGGACGCGGAGCGTCCGCCGGAGTGCCGGACTTGATGGCGTCGCGAACGACGATCCATGCGCCCTTGGAGCCGGGTACGGCGCCCTTGACGAGGATCAGACCGCGGTCTTCATCGGTGGAGACCACTTCCAGGTTCTGGGTGGTGATGCGCGTCTGGCCCATGTGACCAGCCATGCGCTTGCCCTTCCAGACGCGGCCCGGATCCTGGTTGGAACCCGTCGAACCATGCGAACGGTGTGATACGGACACGCCGTGCGTTGCACGCAGACCACCGAAATTGTGGCGCTTGATCGCACCAGCGAAACCCTTACCGACGGAGGTGCCGGTGACATCGACGAGCTGGCCGGCGACGAAATGGTTTGCGGTGAGTTCGGCGCCGACATCGATCAGATTGTCCGACGAAACGCGGAACTCGACGACCTTGGCCTTCGGCTCTACATTGGCGGCGGCGAACTGGCCACGCAGCGGCTTGCTTGTGTTCTTGACCTTGGACTGGCCGGCACCGAGCTGAACTGCGGTGTAGCCATTCTTGTCTTCCGTGCGATGGGCCACCACCTGGCAGTTTTCCATCCGCAATACTGTGACCGGGACATGCTCACCAGCGTCATTATAGACGCGGGTCATCCCGACTTTCTGTGCAATCACACCTGAACGCATTGGTTCATTCCTCTTAAGAGTTAGCGACGGAGAGAACCCCGTTGCATCTCTGGTTTAAGGTCTCCCTCGGATCACTCGATCAAAGGGTCGCCCGTTTTTGGAAGCCGTTGGACCGAAATCCACGTACCTTCCTTGTTATTAAAGCTTGATTTCCACGTCGACGCCGGCAGCCAGGTCGAGCTTCATCAGCGCGTCAACGGTCTGCGGAGTGGGATCGACGATATCAAGAAGGCGCTTGTGGGTACGCATCTCGAACTGTTCGCGGCTCTTCTTGTCGACGTGAGGCGACCGGTTGACCGTGAATTTTTCAATCCGGGTCGGAAGCGGCACCGGGCCGCGTACGCTTGCACCGGTACGCTTGGCCGTCGACACGATTTCGCGCGTAGAAGCGTCAAGAATCCGGTGATCAAACGCCTTGAGGCGGATGCGGATGTTTTGGCCGTTCATTCGACTTGTCCTTGTTCTCTTTTGGGCGAAGGCCTCAGGCGAGGCACTTCGTCGTTCGTTACCGGGTGCTGATGCTTCAAAGAGCACAAGGAGCAAATCGCTCCCTGTCCGAATCTGCAAATCGACCCGCCAAATATACGGAATTAACGTCCGGCACAATGACCGAACGCCTACGGAAGCGTGTTTTTTTCACGCTCCCGCCAATTCGAGAGGCATACGAGGAAATCGCATGCTTCGACCAACAAATGATCGAGGAAACGGCGTGATGAAACGCCGTTTCCTTAGCGTCGATTACTCGACGATGGATGCAACGATGCCGGCGCCGACGGTGCGGCCGCCTTCGCGGATGGCGAAGCGCAGCTTTTCTTCCATGGCGATCGGCACGATCAGCTCGACGGCAACGGTGACGTTGTCGCCGGGCATGACCATTTCCGTGCCTTCCGGAAGCGACACGATGCCGGTCACGTCGGTGGTGCGGAAGTAGAACTGC
>NZ_LMFA01000022.1:0-1069 GCF_001426565.1 Rhizobium sp. Root482
GATGCGTTCGAGAGCTTTGCCGGCAAGGGCGAGACGCTGCCTTCGGGTGGTCCGCTGTCGCGCGAAGAGGCGATCGAGATCGTCGCGGAAGCCATTTCGGCAGACAGCGTCATCGTCGCGACGACGGGCTTTACCTCGCGCGAACTCTACGAATACCGCGTTCGCAAGGGCGAGACCGCGCCGAAGGATTTTCTCACCGTCGGCGGCATGGGCCACACCGCGTCGATCGCCATGGGCATCGCCATCGCCCAGCCGGATCGCCAGGTCGTCTGCCTCGACGGCGATGGCTCCGTGCTGATGCACATGGGCGCCATGCCGGTCATCGGCAAGGCGGCGCCGAAGAACCTCGTCCATATCGTCCTCAACAACGGCGTGCATGATTCGGTCGGCGCCCAGCCGACGGCCGGCTTCTCGGTCGATCTTCAGGCCGTGGCAAAGGCCAGCGGCTATGCGTCGGTTTCCGGCAGCGACAGCCGCGAAGGCATTCTTGCCGCCATCGCCGAGGCTTCCGGATCAAAGGGCCCTGCCTTCATCGAGCTGAAGGATCTCGGCCGCCCGAAGAGCACGCCGCTTGAAAACAAGACCAACCTGATGAAGCAGATCGGCGTGGCCTGATGAAGCTCAGCGACAATTTCAGCTTCGGCAATCCCACCCGCATCATCTTCGGAGCCGGCAAGATTGCCGAGCTGGGATCGATCGTTGTTGGCAAGCGCATCTGCCTCGTCACCTCGGCCGGCTTCACCAGGCGCGGTCTGACGCAGCGCCTTCGTGATGCCCTTGGCGACCGTCTCGTGCATGTTGTCGATACGATCGATCCCAATCCGGATCTCGATCGTCTCGATGCGATCATCCGCGATGTTCGCGCCGCCGAACCGGATGTCATTCTCGGCCTTGGCGGCGGTAGCGCCATGGACAGCGGCAAGGTCATCGCCAAGGCGGTGAGTGCGCCGGAAGGCTGGACGCTGGCCCTCCATTTTCGCGACGGCCAGCCGGTGCACAGGAACGCGCCCCTGCCCTGCTACGTCGTGCCGACCACGTCCGGCACCGGGGCGGAAGTCACGCCCTTCGC
>NZ_LMFA01000022.1:1169-1456 GCF_001426565.1 Rhizobium sp. Root482
CTTCAGGCGCGCTCCGACATGGCGCAGGCAAGCCTGCTCGCCGGTCTCTGCATCAGCCATACCCGCACGGCGCTGGCGCATTCCATGTCCTATCCGATCACCGCGCATTACGGCCTGCCGCATGGCTTTGCCTGCAGCTTCACCCTGCCGGCGCTGTTCGATTTCAACATCGAAGTGGATGACGGCCGTCTCGACGCCCTCGCGCAAGCGCTCGGCCACGCGGATGCGCAGGCGCTGAAAAAGGTGGTGGCGCAAATCCTGAAGGATGCCGATATCGGCACCTATTT
>NZ_LMFA01000022.1:1478-541278 GCF_001426565.1 Rhizobium sp. Root482
CTCGACGCCCTCGCGCAAGCGCTCGGCCACGCGGATGCGCAGGCGCTGAAAAAGGTGGTGGCGCAAATCCTGAAGGATGCCGATATCGGCACCTATTTCAGCAAATACGTCAAAAACCCCACCGACATCCTCAAGCATGTCTCGGAAATGATCACGCCGAACCGCTCCGGCAACAATATGCGCAATGTCGATTTTCCGGATATCGACCTGATCGTCCGCAATACGCTTGAAAACTATATGACGGTCTGAAATGGGGTGGGGCGTCTCGACGCCCTCGCGCAAGCGCTCGGCCACGCGGATGCGCAGGCGCTGAAAAAGGTGGTGGCGCAAATCCTGAAGGATGCCGATATCGGCACCTATTTCAGCAAATACGTCAAAAACCCCACCGACATCCTCAAGCATGTCTCGGAAATGATCACGCCGAACCGCTCCGGCAACAATATGCGCAATGTCGATTTTCCGGATATCGACCTGATCGTCCGCAATACGCTTGAAAACTATATGACGGTCTGAAATGGGGTGGGGGCCGCGTCAAGCCGGCCTCGCTTCCTGCGACTCACCAGCCGGGATGGCGCGACCACTCGGTGCGATCCGGAAAATTTCCGGATTTCGGCCGGCGCGTTTCGGTGAGCCGCCAGGCTGATTTCCCACGTGCTGCGCTTGCCGACATCATAAAGCGATGAAAACACGATATTTTTTATCAAGTTTGGAATCGCTCTAAATTCCGCCCGGATTCCTGGCTCGAATTTTTTGTTGACAGCAATTGTCCGCTTTTGCTTTATGATGAAATTCAGTGCGTTGCGTATCACGGGCAGGCGAGATGCTGGTTTGTAGCTGCAATTTCATCACCGACAAAGACATCCAGGAAACCATCATCGGACTTCTGGATGAGGATTGCTGGCAGCTGATCGTGCCTGCGAAAGTCTATCACGCCATGGAAAAGCGCGGCCGTTGCTGCGGCTGTTTTCCCAATGTCGTCGACATCATCATCCGCACCACCGAGCAATATCATGCCGCCCGGCACTCGACGGATGACCAGATATTTGATTTCATGACCCGCCTCAAACACTTCCATGAAGAAAACAGGAGAGCGGACCTTGAAAGGCGACACAAAAGTCATCGAGCAGCTTAACGAAGCGCTCCATCTCGAACTTGGCGCAGTCAACCAGTACTGGGTCCATTACCGCCTTCTCGACGATTGGGGCTACACGCTTCTTGCCAAGAAGGAGCGTGCCGAATCGATCGAAGAGATGCACCATGCCGACAAGCTGATCGCGCGTATCATCTTCCTCGAAGGCCATCCCAACCTCCAGACGGTGGCGCCGCTCCGGATCGGCCAGAATGTCAAGGAAGTGCTGGAAGCCGATCTTGCCGGCGAACACGATGCCCGCGCGGCCTACAAGAGGTCCCGTGACATCTGTCACGACGCCGGCGATTATGTCTCCATGAAGCTGTTCGAAGAACTGCTGATCGACGAGGAAGGCCATATCGACTTCCTCGAGACTCAGCTTGATCTCTTCAACACGATCGGCGCGGAAAAATACGGCCAGCTCAACGCCGCCCCGGCAAACGAAGCCGAATAGCTCTGTGTGGCGCCCGTTCAGCGGGCGCCCCTCCTCGCCGCCGGCATGTCGATCTTTCTGCCGCCGGACAAAGCCGCCCGGGCGTGGTTGCGCCGACGGCCCGGCTATGTCTCCCGGTGCCGTAGCACCGAATGGTAATTTCTCTCCCCGACCTTCCTCTTCGATCAGCCATCTGGCCCGGCCAGTAGGGACCCAAAGCGTGTTCCCGCGGGAACACGAGAACGCTTGCGCCTGCCGATATATCCTTCGCATGCAGGGATCGGACAACGGTCCTGCTCGTAGAAACAGACCTCGCAAGAGCGGTCGATCGGGAGGAGCCGACGAGGCAATCCAGCGCCCAGGCTGACACACTTCCCCACCTATCCCGCCCATAGGGCGAAGACCTCAATCCGGAAAACGACAGGCTTCGACACGACCGCCGCGGCGGCGATCGGACAATTGCGTGTTTTCCACCGATCATCAGGAGATGAGAATGGCATATATTACAGGAACAGCGGGCAATGACATATTGCGGGGCAATGATCTCGAAGGGGATTTCATCATGGGCCTTGCCGGCCTGGACTCGATCGTCGGCGGCATGGGCTCGGACTTCATCCAGGCCGGAGAAGGCAATGATACGGTCTCGGGATCCTTCCAGAACGATTTTATGTTCGGCGAGGATGGCAACGACACGCTGAAGGGAAACAGCGGCAATGACCAGATCGACGGCGGCGCCGGCAAGGACATAATGAGCGGCGGCAGCGGCCGCGACACGATCGCGGTCGGGGATTCCACCATTGCATCCGGCGATACGGTCGACGGCGGCTCCGGCACCGACCAGCTGTCCGTCGATTATTCGGCGGCGACTGCCAAGCTCAATTTCACCGTCAAGGACTGGATCGCGCCGCAGACGCTGACGGGCGGAATCAAGGTCACCAATGTCGAATCCTTCGCCATTACAGGCACCGATTTCAGCGATACGATCACCGGCGGCAATTATGACGATTTCTTCCAGGGCGGCGCCGGCAATGACATCCTGTCCGGCGGGCGCGGCTATGACGTGCTCATCGGCGGCGCCGGCACGGATACGCTAAGGGGCGGCTATGGTACCGACACGCTGCTCGGCGATATCGGCAACGACACGCTCTATGGAGACCAGGGCCTGGATCTGCTGTTCGGCGGCGATGGCAATGACAAGCTCTACGGCGGCGAAGGCGGCGACATCCTCAACGGTGACGATGGCGACGACTATCTCTCGGGCAGCCATGGCGACGACATGATGTCAGGCGGTGCTGGCAATGACACGTTGAATGGCCATGCCGATGGTGACTGGATCGATGGTGGCACTGGCAACGACATCATCGACGGTGGCTCCGGCAATGATACCATCTCTTATACATTTGGAGAGGGGAAGGACACGATCACCGACACGAGCGGCAGCGATCGCCTGGTGCTGCGCAACTTCACCGGCAACTTCACCGCCAAGGCGGCGACCGAGGTCAACACGCTTTCGGGCGGCACCACCTTTCAGGGCATGGATCACTATACGATCTACGCGACCGGCAGCGGTGCCAACAAGATCACCACCGGCACCGGCGATGACATCGTCCATGCCGAGGGTGGCGATGACTGGATCTCCGCCGGCGCGGGCAACGATTTGATCGAGACCGGGCTGGGCAAGGACAAGGCCTATGGCGGCAGCGGCAATGATTATATCGGCCTCGGCGACGGTGGCGCCGACTATGCCGATGGTGGCAGCGGCACGGACACCGTCATGGTCGATCGCCGCTCGCTGACGGCCGCCCAGACCTTCTCCGTGAGCAGCACCACGGCAACGCTGACGGATGGCACGAGCCTCAAGAATTTCGAGCATTACGTCGCCATGTTCGGCAAGGGCAACGATGTCGTCAAATCCGTCGGCTCGGCGCAAAGCGTCGAATTCTACGGTTATGACGGCAACGACACCCTCATCGGCACCGCCGGATCCGATGTCCTCGACGGCGGCAAGGGCAACGACGTGTTGAGCGCGGGCGCCGGTTCAGACTGGATCTACGACAATGATGGCGGCACCAACAAGATCACTGCCGGCGACGGCAACGATGTCGTCAAGGTCGGGGATGGCTATTCCGGCGGCGTCCTCATCGGCCATAATACGGTCGATCTGGGAACCGGCAATGACAGCTTCTACCGCAGCGCCTCGACCGGCAAGCTTAATCTCCAGGGCGGCACCGGCACCGATTTCGCCTCGATCGATTTCAGCAAATATACTGATGGTATCACCTTCAAGCTTTCCTCCAGCGTGACCACCACCAATGCGCCGGTCGTGGTCAACAATGTCGAGCGGATCGCGCTTACTGGCGGCAGCGGCAACGACGTCTTCACGGGCGGCAGTCTCAATGATGATCTGCGCGGCGGCAAGGGCAATGACACGCTCACCGGCGGCGGCGGCAATGATTTCATCTCCGGCGATCTCGGCAGCGATCTGTTGAAGGGCGGCGCCGGCGACGACATCATCTATGGCGACGGCTATGGCCTGACAGGCGGCAAGGATCGGATCTACGGCGAGGACGGCAACGATATAGCCTA
This sequence comes from Rhizobium sp. Root482, assembly GCF_001426565.1. GTDB lineage: Bacteria > Pseudomonadota > Alphaproteobacteria > Rhizobiales > Rhizobiaceae > Pararhizobium. Next base: position 5,627 of record NZ_LMFA01000022.1, read on the forward strand.
TCTCGGCATTGGCGACCGCGCCGATGGCGGCACCGGCACCGACCGGGTGAGCCTTGATGTCTCCGAACAGAGCAAGGATATCGGCTTCACCTTTTCCACCGGCACCGTCAACGTCGACTCGGTAACCTGGTTCAAAGCCTTCGAAGCGCTCGACTATTCCGGCAGCAAGGGCAAGGATACCGTCACCGGCGGCAGCCTTAACGACAATCTCGAGGGCAATGCCGGCAATGATATCCTGCGCGGCGCCGACGGCAATGACAGCCTGTGGGACGGCGCGGGAAGCGACCAGTTGTTCGGCGATGCCGGCAATGACAGGCTTACCCGCACCGACGCGACCGGCAAGGATGTCTTCGACGGCGGCACTGGTACGGACACGCTTGCCTTCAGCGAAGGTTCGACCTCCGTCGTGCTCGACCTGATGACCCAGAGCAAGAACAAGGGGCTGGCGCTGGGGCTGACGGTGAAGAACTTCGAGATCATCGAAGGCAGCGCCAATGATGACGACATCCGCGGCGATGCCAAGGCCAATATGCTGAAGGGTGGCGATGCCGACGACATTCTCGATGGGCGCGACGGCAACGACACGCTCGTCGGCGGTGCCGGCGACGACTGGCTGACCGGCGGCAAGGGCAATGACAAGTTCGTCTTCGACCTGGACGGGCGGGGCGACGACGGCGACGTCATCACCGACTTCACCCGCGGCCAGGACAAGCTTGTCATCGACCGCAGCGACTACGGCATCAGTGCCGGGGATTCGACCGTGACCCTGGTCGTGGGCGCCGATCCGGTGGCAACGAGCAGCAAGGGCACCTTCCTGTTCGAAAGCGACAATGGCCGCTTGTGGTTCGACGCCGATGGCAAGGGAACCGATGCAGATCTCGAACTCGTCGCCATCCTGCAGAACGTGACGACGCTCTCGACCAGCGATTTCGCCTTTGCCTAGAAGCGTTTCACTGACATGAAAGGCATCCGCTCCGGGGACGGGGCGGATGCCGCATGGTGAGGGCTGGGGTGTGGGCGGAGATTTGTGCTGCTCTACTCCGCCAGATGGGCGAAGGTTGTGATGACTTTTTCGTAGGCGTCGCGCTTGAAGGTGACGATCAGGCCGGGCAGGTCGTGCATGGGCTTCCAGGCCCATTGGTCGAATTCCGGTTCATGGCCGCCGGGGGGCGGGTTGATGGCGATTTCGGACTCGTCGCCATCGAAGCGGAAGGCGAACCAGCGCTGGGTCTGGCCGCGATACCGGCCCTTGAGGCCGATGCCGAGAAGATGGGCCGGCAGGTCATAGTTGATCCAGTCGGGCGCCTCTGCCAGCAGCGAAACCGAGGTCATGCCGGTTTCCTCGTAAAGCTCGCGATAGGCGGCCTTCAGCGGGTCCTCGCCCTTGTCGATGCCACCCTGCGGCATCTGCCAGAGCTGGGCGGACCCGTCATATTCGGAATTGCCGAGCGGGATGCGGCGACCGGCCCAGACGAGGCCCTTACGGTTGAGAACCATGATGCCGACGCAGGGACGATAGGGCAGGTCCTCCGCCTTCACAGGTTCGCGTTTGTCCTTGCTCATTTCATCCCCTTCCAGCGGTTCGTCCATAGGAATGCCCGCGATGTTCGCACCGCATCCCAGCGGTCATAGGCTATTGTTGTTGCGGATCCTTGACGAGCGCCGAGACGCCGACGAATTCGATGCCGCGGGCGCCGGCTTCGTCCATCCAGCGGGCAATCGCCTCGACGCTTTCATCGAAGGCCGAGGCGACGCCGATCGCCGCGCCGTTTCGCCGGGCAACGCGTTCGAGATCGTCGAGCTTCTTGAGGATCGCGGTCCTGTCGATTTCAGTGTCGATGACCATGTCGGCAAAGCCATGGGGAACGCCGATCGTATCGGCGAGCGTGCCGGTCAGGGATTGCGCCGAGGTGCCGTCGTCGAGGAACAGGAGGCCGCGCCGGCCAAGATCGCGCATCACCGGCTCCAGCGCATCGGCATCGGAGAGGAAGCGGCCGCCGAGAAAATTCATGATGCCGGTATAATTGGTAATGCTGGCAAGCGAGGAATGCAGCTCCGACAGGTTCTTTTCGGCGCTCACGTCGACGCGCAGCGTGTGCGGGCCGGGATCATTATCCGGATAATCGAACGGCTCGAACGGTACCTGAAGCAGGATTTCATGGCCGGAGCGCCGGGCTTCCTGCATCCAGCGCTGCAGGCTGTTGCCGCTGGCGGCAAACGCCATCGTGACCTCCGGCGACAATTGGCGCAGCGCATTCTGCGTGCCGGTCTGGCTAAGGCCGAGCCCGCCCACAACGAGCGCGATCCGGGTGCCGCGCGTGCCCGACCAGGGCCGCGCATACTGGTCCATCGGCCGCAATCCGTCAGGCCCGACGATCGGCAGCCGCCCTTCGGGGCTGTCCTCCAGCAGGGCGTCGTTGGGAAAGGCGGCGACCCGCAGGTCCTGCCCCTTGGTGCGGCCGACCTCGATAAAGGCCGGGCCGTCGCCGGAGCGCCGGCGGGGCGAGAATTTGGTGACGACCGAGCCGTCATTGGTCAGCGTTTCCTCGACATGGGCGCCGGAAAGCCCGCCGCTTGTCGGCGGCTTGCGTAGGGTGCCGGCGTCCGCCGCCGTGGTTTCTGCTTTTTGCGGGGTATCGGCCGCAATTTCGGTTTCCGGCGTCGTCTCGATCAGGCCTGTTGGCCTGAGCGCGATCCAGGCAGACCCGCCGACAAGCGCGATCACGGCAAGGCCAATGGCGGCCCGGCCGAGCGACAAGCCCGGTTTGTCTGTTTTCGAGGAGCGCGCCTTGCGGTTCTGACCAAGAGGAGCGTTGAGATCTGTTCCCAAGGGGGCCTCTGCCGACCGGTGTTGTGGGGAAGGGGTCCCCGGCAACGTGCCGGGGAAGATAACCGCCGCCCGGGTGGAACCGGGCGGCGTTAACAGGATCGCGCCAAAGCGATGATGCCTACTGTTTCAGCTCGGCCTTTTCCGGATTGGCCGGGAAGGCCGGATCGGTCTTCTTGCCGCGCAGAAGGTCGAGCGCATAGTTCAACTGCAGGTCGTCCTTGGCTTCCGGCGGGACATAGGCGATCGAGCCGGAGCCCTCTTCCGTCTCGCTCTGGCCCTGGATATGGCCGCGCAGGCTGGATTCGCTGGTGGCTTCGACCTTGCCGAGCAATTCCGGCGGCAGCGGCTGCTCGACCTTGATATCCGGCGAGATACCGGTGCCCTGGATCGATTTGCCCGACGGCGTGTAGTAGAGCGCGGTTGTCAGGCGCAGTGCCCCTGCTTCGCCGAGCGGGATGATGGTCTGCACCGAGCCCTTGCCGAAGGACCGCGTGCCGAGAACCGTGGCGCGCTTCAGATCCTGCAGGGCGCCGGCGACGATTTCGGAGGCCGAGGCCGAGCCGCCATTGACGAGCACGACAACCGGCTTGCCATCCGTGAGGTCGCCTGCCGTGGCATTGAAGCGGCGCGTCTCGTCGGCATTGCGGCCGCGCGTCGAAACCACCTCGCCGCGCTCCAGGAAAGCGTCGGAAACGTTGATCGCCTGATCGAGAAGGCCGCCCGGGTTGAGGCGCAGGTCGAGGACATAGCCCTTCAGCTTGTCGGCGGGAACCTCGGCCTTGATCTTCTCGATGCCGGCCTTCAGGTCGTCATAGGTCTTTTCGGTGAAGGAAATCACCCTCAGATAGCCGACATCGTCTTCCGTGCGGAACTTGACGGCGCGGACGGCGATGATGTCGCGGACGATCGTTATCTCGATCGGCTTCTCGGCGCCCTTGCGCAGGATGGTCAGCTTGATCGACTTGCCGACCGGGCCGCGCATCTTGTCGACGGCTTCCTCGAGCTTGAGGCCGCGCACGTCCTGGCCGTCGATCTTGGAAATGAAGTCGCCGGCGAGCACGCCGGCCTTGGCGGCGGGCGTATCGTCGATCGGGCTCGTCACCTTGACCAGCTCGTCTTCCATGGTGACCTCGATGCCGAGACCGCCGAATTCGCCCTTCGTCTGGGTGCGCATGTCTTCCGCATCGGTGGAATTCATGTAGCTGGAATGGGGATCGAGCGAGGAGAGCATGCCGTTGATGGCATTCTCGATCAGCTTGTCATCCTGCGGCGGCGTCACATATTGCGCGCGCACCCGCTCGAACACATCGCCGAAGATCGACAATTCGCGATAGGTCGACGCATTGGCCGCAACGGCCGGGACCGAGGCGGAATAAACAACGCCCATGGCGGTGGCACCCATCAGCGCCCCGACCAGAACAAGTGAAGCCCTACGAATCATTTCGTGCCTTTCCGGTGTCTGCTGCGGTCCACCATGGCTGGGAATCAACCGGTTTACCGTCTTTCCTGAATTCAATGTAAAGCGTTGGTCGTTCTGTTTCCAGCGCCAATGCGGTTGCGCTCGCCACTCTTTTGGCGCCCATGGCGCCAAGCGGTTCGCCGGCGACGACGAACTGTCCCTGCTGCACCGAAACCTCCTCCAGCCCCGACAGGACCACATGGTAGCCGTCGCCGGGATTGAGGATGATCATCTGGCCGTAGCTGCGAAACTTGCCGGCAAAGACGATCCAGCCATCCGATGGCGCCGTCACCACGGCGCCGACGGCGGTTTCGAGCATCATGCCCTGAAGCGAATGCCCCGTGCCGTCCGAATCGCCGAAGCGACGCAGGATCGATCCGGCAACCGGAAGCGCAAGCTTTTTCCGCAGGTCCGAAAAGGCATATGCAGGTGCAATGCGGTTTTTGTCGGGCGCCGTATTCCTTGCCAGTTCGCGAGCTCTTTCGCGCTCGGCCAGCGACATGCGGCGGCGAGCTTCTTCCTCTGCCCGCGCCGCGGCGGCCGCGTCGCGAACCGAGGCGATCTCGGTTTCGATGGAGCCGATCAGGCCTTCGAGGCTGGTCGATTGGGCGGCAAGCTGTTCGGCCTTGCGGTGCTCGGCCAGAAGCTCGCCGGCGCTGCGCTGCTTGAGCTTCTGCGTTTCCATGATCAGCAATTCCATGCGCCGCTCCTCTTCGAGCAGCCCCGCCATGTCCGTGCCCAGCGCCTGCTTCTGCGTGGTGATGTCCTTGCGCAGGCCGGCCAGGGCCTTGAGGTCGGCGGCGAGGTCTTCGGTCTCGCTACGAATGCCGGGCACCACGGCGCCCAGCAGGATGGCGCTTCTAACCGAGCCCAGCGCATCCTCGGGCGTGACGAGAAGGGCAGGCGGAGGATTGCGCCCCATGCGCTGCAGGGCGGCCAGCACTTCTGCAAGCACGCTGCGCCTTGCACGCAAGGAGGCGTGGACGGCATCCTCCTTGGTTCTGAGCGCCGCAAGGCCGGCTTCGCCGTCGAGAATCTGCTGTTCGAGCGCCTTGCGCTTGCCGGCCGAATCGACGATCGCCGTCCTCAGGGTCTCGGTGGTCTTTTCCAGCTCGGCAATGCCGGCCTGCAATTCGGCGGCGCGATCGTTCGAAAGAGTGATCGTCTCGGAAAGCGCTTCCAGCTCACGGCGGGTGCTGTCGCGCCTGAGAGCAAGGGTGGCAACGGGATCGGCCTGTTGCGGCGTCTCGCCGGCCGTCGCCTGCGGATCGGTGGCCGGTGCCGCCTGTTCCTGAACGGGCGCTTGGGATTGGGCCTGAGCCTGAGATTGAAAAGCGACAAAAAGCCCGGCGGCCAGAAGGCCGGCGCCACGGCGCAAGGGTGCGGCTCGGATCGGCACCTTCGGCTTTGCTGGATCTCTGTTCATTCCGCCATTTTCTGTGAACTGGTCGTCATTGCAGAATCTATGCTGATTTGCCCCGCGCCGCCAACAGCCATTCCCGCAAAATGCGGCAGCGGGATGGCAAAGCATGCGCTGCGCAGCCAGCCTTCAGCCGAAGGCGCGTTGGCCGTCGATCGGCTGATCGTTAGGATTTGACTCGGTGTCGAGCTGTTCCACGGCCAGTGCGGCGAAACCGGACAGCAGTTTCCGCTGGTCCTCGTCAAAGACGGTGCGTGGCACCGGATCCGCAATGCATATCATGCCGATGGACGCGCCGGTTTCGCGATCGAGCAGCGGCGCTCCGGCGTAAAAGCGGATCGCCGGCTGCCCGGCCAGACTTGCACCGGCAAAGCGGATATCAAGTGCTGCGTCCAGCACGACGAAACTATCCGGATCTTCCAGAATTCTGGCGTAGAAAGAAAGGTCCGGACCGGCTGCATCCGCGAAAATACCGGCCTTTCCAGACAGGCGCTGCAGGGTCGCGTCACCAAGCGTGATGAAGGCCATGGTCGTGCCGAATGCCAGCGCCGCCATATGGCTGACGCGGTCGAGGCTGACATTCACCTCCGGCGCGGGGCGGAGGACGTCGTCGTCGCCTGCGGCCCGGGCCGCTTCGTTGGCGGCGGCAAGCGCGGGCAGGCCGCCCGGCTGATGCGTGACGACGCGGTTTCGGCCGCTGCGTTTGGCGCCGTAGAGCGCTTCGTCGGCCGCGGCAACCAATTCTGCCGGTGTCGCGGGAGAGAAGGCGGCCGATGACTGGCCGGTGGCGGTGCCGAAGCTGGCGGTGACATGGCCGGTATGGCTGCGGCTATGGGCAATCGCCCGGCTTTCGATCGCCGCGCGGATCGACTCGGCCACGAAGCGGGCGCTCGTCTCGTCCGTATTGGGCAAAATGACCGCGATCTCCTCGCCGCCATAGCGCGCGGCGATATCGGTCGCGCGCGTCATATGGGTTCTTATCGTCTGCGCGATCATCCTCAGGCAATCGTCGCCCGCCTGGTGACCATAGATATCGTTGAAGAACTTGAAGCGATCGACATCGATCATGATGACGGAGATCGGTTCGCCACGCCGCCATGCAGCTGCGAATTCCTCTTCGAGCATGGCGTCGAAATGGCGGCGGTTGTGCAGGCCGGTCAAGCCATCGACCTGGGAAAGCGTGCGATAGCGCAGTTCGTTGGATCGTCGCCGGCGCAATTCCCGCCCGAGCATGATGGAAAGCCCGACGACGCAGACGGCGAGCAGGGCGAAGGCCAGGCATGTCGTGACCGCGAGTTTCTTCCAGCCGACATAGATTTCCTCGGTCGATAAGCCGACGGAGACGATAAGGGGCAGGGTGTCGACCTGGCTGGCACTGAACAGGCGTTCGCCGCCATCGACGGCGGAGACGGCTGTAAACGGTTCCCGAGCGGCGGCGAGCTGCCAGAACATCGGGGACGTGATGAAATTCCTGCCGACCGAGTTTTCGGGATCGGGTGCCCGCAAAAGCAAGGTTCCGTCGGTCGCGAAAAGGGAGACCGCGCCCTTCTCGCCCAGATCCAGGGAGTGAAGCAAGGGCGAAAAGCGCGACAGGCGCAACATGAAGGCGGCGACGCCGGCAAAGCGGCCGTTCCGGTCCATCAGCCGGCGGCTGAGCACGACGACATCCTGCTTGAGTGGCGATAGGGTGACCATCTTTGCGGTGAAGAGCGCGTCGCCGCGGCTGCGTTCATGGGTGTAGAAGAAGGCCTCGTTGGCGTAATCCGTGCGGGTACGCGGACTGGTTTCCGAACTGAGGACCAGGCTTCCGCTCGAATCGAGAACATAGATTTCGCCGAGCCCGGCATCGTTCGAGGAACTGCCGAGAAGTGCCCGGCGCTTCTGCTGGTCGAAGCGGAAATCGGCATTGGTGCGGATCATTTCGCGCACCGACAGGAGCGCCTGGTCTGCACTGCTGAAGGCTTGGACGATATCACGCCGGATGGTGGCATCGAGATTGCGCGCGGCGATTTCGGCCTGGCGCCAGTCCTGCTGGCGCTGATCCACGAGCAGGACGGCGAAAAGCGCTGCAAAACCCGCCAGAATGATGAACAGCACGAAAGCCCAGAGGAAGCGGAAGGCCTCGCGCCAGCCCGCTGCGGCGCGCCTGTGGGGCAGCAATTCCGATAGGCTTTTCAAGTCCACCTGCTCCCCGGCAGTTGCGTCAGGAATGGCCTGTCGACTGACATCCTGTCGCGACACGGCGCATCCCGTCAGGAAGCATAGCGGGAGGCGATTAACGGCTCATTACAGAGAACGGCTTTCGAAGATATCTCCAAATGGCAATTTTCCCGCGCGGCCCGGATTTTCGGGCGTGCATGACCTCATGCATCCCTGCCGGGCCAACCCAAGGAGCCCTAGACGCGATGATAGGGATGGCCCGAGAGGATCGTGACGGCGCGATAGAGCTGCTCGGCGATGAGGATGCGCACGAGCTGGTGTGGCCAGGTCATCCTGCCCAGGCAGATGACCGCATCCGCCTTGCCGTGAAGCGAGGGGTCAAGGCCGTCGGCGCCGCCGATCGCCAGCATGAGATCACGCTTGCCGCTATCGCGGAACGTTCCGAGAAGGGCCGCGAAGCCGGCGGAGTCCAGCTGTTTGCCGCGTTCGTCGAGCAGGATGAGGAGGCTTGATTCGGGGAGGGATTTTTCGAGCAGCGCCGCTTCCTCGCGCTTGCGGGTATCGGCATTGGAGGCGCGGCTTTCGACCGTTTCGGTCACGCGCGACAATTCAAGCCCGATGGCCGGGCCGGCCTTGGAGAACCGGTCGAGATAGCGGGCCGCAAGGTCCTTCTCCGGCCCCGGCTTCAGCCGCCCGACGGCAAAAAGCCCGATCCGCATTCGCTACCCCATTGTTGAGCTGTCAAGGCCGCGATTACCTTGCCGCCGACAGGCTTCAAACCTGAGGCAGTCAAGTGATCGCGCAAACAGCCTAGCCTTGAAGGCCGCAACCGGGCAAGGGCCCGCGTCTTGGCCGCCGGAGCTTGTCGGTCGTTGCTGTGCACCGCGTCCCTCAAGACACCCGCAGCTTAGTGCCCACGGCTTAGTGCAATGTGCCGTCTTCCATATCCGGAGCCGCCCACATCTTCTCGATGTTGTAGAACTCGCGGATTTCCGGGCGGAACACATGGATGATGATGTCGCCATTGTCGATCAGCACCCAGTCGCCGGTTTCCAGGCCTTCGACGCGGGCATTTCCGAGACCTGCGTCCTTGAGATCGGAGATAAGGTGATCGGCGATCGCCATGACATGCCTGCTCGACCGCCCGGAGACGACGACCATGTAGTCTCCCAGCGCCGATTTTCCGGCAATGTTGATGGTGACGATATCTTCTGCCTTCGAGTCCTCGAGGCTTTCGAGGACCAGCTTGAGAGCACGGGCGGCGGCTTCGTCGCTGCGTTCCGGGCTTTGGGGGAAGATGCGCGTGACATTTCCCTTGGCGTGTACTGTTGTCAGGTGTTTTTCCTTTCCAAATGAACAGAACAGGCACGGCATGATTCGAATATTCATCGAACCACACCCTAAATGTAGGCACTGATACCTTAAGGTTTCAAGACATGAGAACTGAATGATGGTTATTCATTCAGGTGGGCGATGCCTGCTGCTCGGATTTTCCGCGCAGCGCGGTCGAGCTGAGCGGCGAGCGCGGCCCGTGGATGAAGGTCCAGGCGGGCGCCTTGCGGAAGGCCAGCGCCCGGGCGTGATCCTCGTCGATACGGGCATGGGAGAATGTCTGGGCCATTTTCGAGGAGAGATAGGAGAGGGTGGCGCCGGGGCGATCGATGACGGCGATCGGAAAGGTGCAGGCGATCTTTCGCCAATCCTGCCAATGGTGGAAGCTTTTGAGATTGTCGGCGCCCATGATCCAGACGAAGCGGATCGCCCGGTTCTTCTCGCGAATCTTCTCGAGCGTGCGCGCCGTATAGCTCTGTCCGAACCTCTGCTCGAAAGCGGTGACCTTGATGCGCGGATCATCGGCGATCGCTTCGCTGAGCGCGATCCGCTCGGCAAGCGGTGCAAGCTGGTTGCGGCTCTTCAGGGGATTGCCCGGCGTCACCATCCACCAGAGCTGATCAAGGCCAAGCCTGCGCAGCGCAATGTCGGCGACCAGGACATGGCCGTCATGCGGAGGATTGAACGAGCCTCCGAACAGGCCGACCACCATGCCGCTCTCGACATGGGGCATTTTCAGATAGAACGGATCGACGTCGCCAGAATGCACCTTATGGCCGGACCTGACCGGTGCCGCGCACCCTGTATTTGAACGAGGTCAGCTGCTCGACGCCGACCGGTCCGCGCGCATGCATCTTGCCGGTGGCGATGCCGATCTCGCCGCCCATGCCGAACTCGCCGCCATCGGCAAACTGGGTCGAGGCATTGTGCAGCAGGATGGCCGAATCGACCTCCGCGAAGAAACGCTCGACGACGGCTTGGTCTTCGGCAATGATGGCTTCGGTATGCGACGAGGACCATTCGGCAATGTGCTCGATCGCGCCGACGATACCATCGACCAGCGTCACCGAAATGATCGCGTCGAGATATTCCGTCGCCCAGTCCTCTTCCGTCGCCGCGATCAGCCCCGGCACGAGTGCCCGGACCTCATCGCTGGCACGGACTTCGCAGCCGGCTTCGCGCAGGCCCGAGACCAGCGGCGCCACGAGCCTGCCGGCGTTGTTGCGGTCGATCAGCAGGGTTTCGGCCGCGCCGCAGATGCCGGTGCGGCGCATCTTGGCATTGACGACGATGTTTTTGGCCATGTCGAGATCGGCGGACGCATCGACATAGACGTGGCAGAGACCTTCGAGATGGGCAAAGACCGGCACCCGCGCCTCGTTCTGGACGCGGGCGACGAGGCTCTTGCCGCCCCGCGGGACGATCACGTCGATCGAGCCACCAAGGCCGGTCAGCATGGCGCCGACCGCGAGACGATCGGCGACTGGAACCATCTGAATCGCATGTTCCGGAAGGCCGGCATCCTGCAGGCCCTCGACAAGGCAGGAATGGATCGCCTGCGATGAATGAAGGCTGTCGGAGCCGCCGCGCAGGATAACTGCATTGCCGGCCTTGAGGCAGAGCGCGCCCGCATCCGCCGTCACGTTCGGCCGGCTCTCATAGATGACGCCGATGACGCCGAGCGGCGTGCGCACGCGCTCGATATGCAGGCCGTTCGGGCGATCCCATTCGGAAATGATATCGCCGACCGGATCCGGCAGTTCGGCAATGGCGCGGATGGCATTGGCCATATCGAGGACGCGGGCTTCAGACAGGGTCAGGCGATCGAGGAAAGAGGCGGCGACGCCGGTTTCGCGGGCATTGACGAGATCGAGCGCATTGGCGGCGAGGATATCGTCCTTGCGCGCCACGATGGCGGCGGCCATGCTGACGAGCGCGGCATGCTTGCGTTCGGCCGATGCGGTGGCAAGCGGGCGGCTGGCGGCGCGGGCCTGCCGGCCGATGACCGCCATGATCTCCTGGATTTCCTTCTTCCTCACATCGTCAAGCATGGACATCGCTCCTTGCCATGTCGGTGTCGTGCCGGGCGGAAGAGGTCATCACCATGTCGTCGCGGTGCACCATGGCGGCACGCCCGGCATAGCCGAGGATGAGGGCGATGTCCGCCGATTTCCGGCCGGCGATCTGGCGCGCTTCATCGGCATCGTAGCCGGCAAGCCCACGGGCAATCTCGCGGCCTTCGCCCCCGATAATGGCGATCGTATCACCGCGGCTGAAGGTGCCGGTGACCTCGCGCACGCCGGCGGGGAGAAGGCTCTTTCCCGAGCGCAACGCGGTCTCCGCGCCGGCATCGACGGCAAGGCTGCCGGCGGGCAATAATTGTCCCGCAATCCAGGTCTTTCGTGCCGTCACCGGCGAGCCGGAGGGCGCGAACCAGGAGGAGCGGGCGCCCTGATCGACCGCTTTCAGAGGGTGATCGACCTTGCCGGAGGCAATGATCATGGCGCAGCCGGCGCCGGTGGCGATCTTGCCGGCATCGATCTTGGTGCGCATGCCGCCGCGCGACAATTCAGAGGCAGCACCGCCCGCCATCGCCTCGATCTGCGGGGTGATTTCGGTGATCGTCTCGAGAAAGCGGGCGTCGGGATCAAGATGCGGCGGCGCGGTATAGAGCCCGTCTATATCGGAGAGCAGCACCAAAAGGTCGGCGCCCGTCATGGTCGCGACCCTTGCCGCCAGCCGGTCATTGTCGCCGTAGCGGATTTCCGAGGTGGCGACCGTGTCGTTCTCGTTGATGATCGGCACGGCGCCCATCTTCAGGAGCTGGCTGATCGTGGCGCGGGCATTGAGATAGCGGCGGCGTTCCTCGGTGTCGCCGAGCGTCAGGAGAATCTGGCCGGCGACGATCTGGTCCGCCGACAGGCTTTCCGACCAGGCCCGGGCAAGGGCGATCTGGCCGACGGCCGCCGCCGCCTGGCTTTCCTCGAGCTTCAGGAGGCCCGGCGCAAGATCGAGCACCGAGCGGCCGAGCGCGATGGCGCCGGAGGAGACGACGAGCACCTCGACGCCCTTTGCCCGCAAGGCTGCGATATCCGCGCAGAGCGCGTTCAGCCATTCCCTCTTCAGGCCGGTCTTGCGATCCACCAGCAGGGCCGAGCCGATCTTGATCACAATCCGGCGGTATTTTTCCAGCGGTTTGCGCGTGGCGGCCATGTCAGTCTTCTTCGCCAGTATAGGTCTGGGCTGCGACGATGATGTCACGCAGGGCCCGGAGGGTCTCGGTCATGCCGGTTCCGGCGATGGCCGACAGGAGAAGCGGTGTCTGGCCACAGGCCTTGGCGAGCGCCTTCTGCTTGGCCTTCATCTCATCCGGATCCAGGATGTCGATCTGCGACAATGCGACGATTTCCGGCTTGTCCAGCAATTCGCCGCCATAGGCTTCCAGCTCGTGCTTCACGGTCCTGTAGGCCTTGGCGACATCCTCTTCCTGGGCGGAAACGAGATGCAGCAGGACGCGGGTGCGCTCGACATGGCCAAGGAAACGGTCGCCGAGCCCGATACCGTCATGGGCGCCTTCGATCAGGCCGGGAATATCGGCCAGGATGAATTCGCGGCCATCGATCGTCGCCACGCCGAGATTGGGGTGCAGCGTCGTGAAGGGATAATTGGCGATCTTCGGCCGGGCCCGCGTCGTGGTGGCAAGGAAGGTCGACTTTCCGGCATTGGGAAGCCCGACCAGACCGGCATCGGCGATCAGCTTCAGCCGCAGCCAGATGGTCTTTTCCTCGCCTTCAAGGCCGGGATTGGCCCAGTTCGGCGCCTGGTTGGTCGAGGATTTGAAATGGGTGTTGCCGAAACCGCCATTGCCGCCGGCGGCCAGCCGGAAACGCTGGCCTTCCGCGATCATGTCGATGATCATCGTCTCGGAATCTTCCTCGAAAATCTGGGTGCCGACGGGCACTTTCAAGGTGACATCGGCGCCGCCGGCGCCGGTGCGGTTGCGACCCATGCCGTGAATGCCGGTGCCGCCCTTGAAATGCTGCTGGAAGCGGAAGTCGATCAGCGTGTTGAGGCCATTGACGGCCTCAACCCAGACATCGCCGCCGCGGCCGCCGTCGCCGCCGTCCGGACCGCCGAACTCGATGAATTTCTCGCGCCGGAACGACACCGCACCGGCGCCGCCATCGCCGGAGCGGATATAGACTTTTGCTTCATCGAGAAATTTCATCGTACTGCCATCTGTTGGGTGTCTTGCCTGCCCTCTGTGCCGCCATCGATATAGGCGCCTGCCTGTCAGGTCAAAGATTATCGTGAAGTCCAGAGCCGCGACACCCCGGGGTGTCGGGCCTTTGCTGCGTCGTCCGCCGGCATGTCGCTGTCAAAAAGAAACGGCCGGCGAGAGCGCGCCGGCCGGTCATCGTTCAAGGCCTGCGCAAATCGGCCACTGTCAGGCGGGTTTCGATGTGGCTGACCATTCCATTGCGGGCGAGCGCATAAATCTGCGCGCAGCCGGTGATTTCGAAACCGAGCTTCTTCTGCAGTTTCAGCGATCCCGCATTGTCGGCAAAGACACCGGAATGAAGATCGGTGCCGGGCATGCGCCGGAAGAAACGCTCGATCGCCGCATGCACCGCCTCGCCGGCATAGCCGCGGTTCCAGTAGAAGCGGTTCAGCCAATAGCCGATATGCCATTGGCCATGCCGCAGCTCAATGCCGACGCAGCCGATATGGACATCGTCGCCTTCAGTGATCGCCAGCGTCCAGCCGGGAACGAGCCCGGCGCCCTGGCGGACGAGCCAATCGAGCGCATCGGCCCGGTGATAGGGCGCCGACACCCGCGCCAGCATGCGCGAGACCTGGTAGTCGCCGAGCGTCTGCGCGATCGCGTCCGCATCGGAAAGCCGGTGCGGCCGCAGCCGCAGCCGCGCCGTTTCGATGACCGGGCAGGGGCCGGGATCGAGGCGTGCCGCATCTTTCGGCCGTTCGCGAAGATGGGTGGTCATCGCAGACCTCCCCAGCTTCTGAGCGACATCCAGGTCTTGCGATCAAGCCGATACCATTCGACCGCCATCATGCCGCCCAGTGCCAAGCTGTCGACCATGCCGGAGCCCTGGAACTGGAAGCCGCATTTCTGGATCACCCGCCGCGAGGCGACGTTCATGACCCGGCAGCGCGCATCGATCTGGTCGATATCGCGGGTGCGGAAGGCCATGTCGGTGAGCGCCTGCGCGGCTTCCGTGGCATAGCCGTCATTCCAGTGCGGTTCGCCCAGCCAATAGCCGAGTTCCGCCGTCCTGCCGTCCGGATGCGGTTCGATACCGCAGCAGCCGAGGAATGCGCCATTATCCGCTTTGGTAATCGCATAGACGCACTTACCAATCGTGCCTGTCTTCGTGCGTCGCACGAAATCCGCGGCATCGGCCACCGTATAGGGATGCGGCATGCGCGAAACCATGGTGGCGATATTGGCATTGTTGGCAAGATGGGCAAGGGCGTCGATATCGTCTTCATGGGGCGCGCGCAGAACGAGCCTTGGCGATAACAATATCGGGCAATCGGTCCTTGACCGCTGAGGCCTCAGCCTCTCCTGGGGAGACAGCGACTGGCCCTCCCTCAACAATTCGCTTTGCATGTTCAGTCCTCCAAGACGTGAAAAAGGGGAGATCGGGCATTGCCCCATCTCCCCTTTTGATCTTGGCCTGAACGGTAAGCGTCAGCCGGGTCGATGAGACGCCGGCTGTTTTAGAGCGCTACCGGCTTATTCCGCTGCTTCGGCTTTCGGCATTACAGACACGTAGACGCGGCCATTGGCCTTGGTACGGTAGTTCACATTGCCGGCCGTAAGCGCAAAAATCGTGTGGTCCTTGCCGAGGCCGACATTGCTGCCCGGATGCCACTGCGTTCCGCGCTGGCGCAGAATGATGTTGCCCGGAATGACGACTTCGCCACCGAACTTCTTCACGCCGAGGCGCTTGGACTGTGAATCGCGACCGTTGCGCGAGGAACCGCCAGCTTTTTTATGTGCCATGGGTGTTCTCCTTTAAACCTTTTGATCCGTTGCTCAGTTTGCAGCTTCAGCGGCAGCGTCGTCAGACTTCTTGGAAGCCTTCTTCGCCTTCGCGCCGGCAACAGCAGCGATGTCCAGGATGCGGACGGTCGTCTGATGCTGGCGATGGCCGCGGGTGCGCTTGGAGTTCTGGCGGCGGCGCTTCTTGAAGGCGATGACCTTCTTGGCGCGGCCGTGTTCCACAACTTCGGCGCTGACAACGGCACCTTCGACAAACGGAGCACCGATGGTCGCGTCGGCGCCGACGCCAACCATCAGGATCTCGGTGAATTCAATCTTGTCGCCTGCAGCGCCTTCCAATTTTTCAATCGTCAGGACGTCGTTGGCTGCCACGCGGTACTGCTTACCGCCGGTCTTGATGACTGCGAACATTTTTTATCCTTTCATGTTCGTTCCGGCTCTCTACCATCGGGCAGGGCCGTCTTTTTCTTCAGTCGGACATGACAAGGCCTGAACCTTGCCGGTGAACGGGCGCAAAAGACACCCGGCGCGGTGAGGACATGCCACACCACTTCGATTGCGCGAATTACGTGAAGCCGATAAAACTGTCAAGGCGAAAGGCGCGCATCGACCTGATATTCCGCGATCACCCCTCTTGTCATCCCGGCAAACTGCCGCTATGAACCGCCTCGCGCAAAAGCGCCGACCAAATCATCCGGAGAGGTGGCAGAGTGGTCGAATGCACCGCACTCGAAATGCGGCATACCTGCAAGGGTATCGTGGGTTCAAATCCCACCCTCTCCGCCAAAATATGCAATATATTCAATTATTTAAGATGAAAGTGGCGTGCGGTGCTACCGCGTCTGCTACTTTGCCAGTGCCCGTTCTTGCCGCGCGCGGCAGGTCAGCCCCCTCCGCACGACTCTTAAATCGTAGTAAGAACATGTCGGGTCAGTTTTGGAATGAAAATCTAAAATCATTTCAAATTCTGCTGTTTCAAATGAAAAAAATCGATTATTGTAGAATTTTTTTGTTGACGACGCGGTGGCAGTCCTGTTACACGGTTGATGACGAGACAGCACCGGGAGCCGGTGCAAACGCCTCGCCACATCCCTCAAATCAAAATTACATCCGATGCTGAGCTGCCAAAACGCGCAGTCAGCCGCCGGAAACCTATGGAAACGCAAATGGAAGCAAATGAGATGAAACTTAAATACGTTGTTAAACGGGGTGAAACATACTCCTTTAAGATTGCTGTTCCGACCAACCAGCGCACTCGCTTCGGCAGAGCGCAAATTTGGGAGGCACTTGGTACCGCTGACATTCTTGAGGCAACAGCACGCTCAGTTGAACGCGCTCGCTATTATCGCAAGCTTTTCGGCGGTGCGCCAACCGCTGGAGAGATGACGCCAGAAACTGTCGCTGCAACCGCAGTGGCACTCGGCATGAAGGCATACACACCAGCAGAGTCGGTCTTGAATGCTGAAGTTCGTGAATCGCTGCGCATGCTTTCTGACGGTCTAATGAGCCTACGACTACTGAAGGCGCCCAAGATAGTTGAGGTGGCGGCGGTAGGTGGCGTAACTTCAGTTCCCCCTCTACCGATGACTATAGCCTTGGAGCGGTTTAAAGAACTCTCTGATGATAAATGGATGCGCCTTAGGGCTAGAGAACGTACTAAGAAGCTTCGCCCGTATGAAGAAGCGGTTGAACGCTTCGTTAGTGAAATGGGCGATCTCGATATTCTCAGCCTGAGGAAGCGCGATGCTTTCGCGTTCAGCAAGAAATTGACAGCGAAGGTTGCTGCGAAGGAGCTGCTCGCATCTTCTGCGAATAAAAAGTTGATGTGGCTAAAGTTAATTGTCGGAAAAGTCTATCTCGCTGAGGAGCAGCACGACAAACCGAATCCGTTCGAAAAGGTGAAAATAGAACACAAAGAGGGCAAGCGAGCGAGACCGCCGTTTACCGAAGGAGAAATAAAGCTGGTCGCGGATCAAATCGCCAAAAGCAATGCCAATGGCGAGCTAAAGGCTATCAACGCGGTGATGCAAAATACGGGCGCGACATCTAAGGAAATCTGCCTGCTCATGCCCTCCGATATTTTCTTAAACGCGCCCGTACCGTACATCCGAATTGCCGACAACGAAATGCGCCAACAAGTCAAATCTGGCGGCGACCGGCACAGAGACATACCTTTGGTGGGGCGGGCGTTGGACGCGATGAGGCGATTTTCCGGTGGTTTCCCGAAATATCGCAGGGACAATGGCAGCGAGGTGCTTTCCGCGTCATCAAACAAGATCGTGCGGCAGGTCGTGGATAAAACGACCTATAGTTACCGGCACCGTATGGCAGACCGACTTCGCCAGTCAGGTTGTGAAGATACTTTAAAAAACGCGATTCTTGGTCACGAATCGAAAGGCTTTAGCATGCACTACGGTTTGGGTTTCACCCTTGAGAACAAGCGAGACGCACTTGTCAAAGCGTTGGGCGAGACCGTTTAAATAATTTTTTGAACTCATCAAATAACACCCTCAAACTTAAACACGCAAGATGACCACAATGAATTCGATATATTATGTACCGGTCATGTTCCGCAATTGGAATATGCTATGCTCAAATTTGAATACGAAAATCTCATTATAGATAATAATGCCCGTACGGAATTCTTCAGCATTTATGATCACCTTATCAAACTTTTAAAGCGGAATAATTTCTTCGATGCCGCCATTATTCATACGAAGAACCGTAAGAGGATCGATGAAGAATTAGCGCTGCTTGATTAACACTGGCGGCGGAATGTGCAATTTATTCTGGCTATTCGATAGGTCACTGTTGTTTAGCAGACGGTCTGGAACAAAGCCCCTTGCTTGAAGGATAGCGGATACATGCAACTTCTAACGGAACAGACCTCACCGCTGCTGATCGCGGATATCATCCGGAAATCAGCAGCGGTGAAAATTGCAGTGGCCTTCTGGGGAAAGGGGGCGGTTGAGATGCTCGGTCTGGATCGACCCGGGCTCAGAGCAAGCATAGTGTGTAATCTGGAATCTGGCGCTTGCAATCCCACTGAAATCAAAAAGCTCCTATCACTGTCGCGCAATGTCGAGGTACGAACAAACGCTCGCTTGCATGCTAAGGTTTATTGGTCAGCCGACAAGGCAGTCATCGGTTCGTCGAACGCCTCGTCCAACGGATTGGCGGTGGAAGGCAGTGAGCTGCAAGGTTGGGCAGAAGCTAACGTGCTTCTTACCGATCCTCGCATATTGGTTGAGACGGACGCGTGGTTCAATGTACTGTTTTCGGAATCGGTGGCAGTGGATGATACGGCTTTGCAGCGCGCGGAAGAAAACTGGCGAAAGCGATCGAAAATTCGACCGCCCGTTGCGGAAAAAGTTAAGCCGGAAACAACGCCCTCATTGTCACTTTCCAGTGTAGATCGCGAGCGACTTATTCGGCAATTCGGTCGGGCGATGCGAGGAATTTATGTGGAGGCGCAAAAGGCGGGCTACACGCCTCATGCTTTCGGCGACATGTTGAGCAGACTCGGTGCCATGGAGACGGCGCGAAGGCTTGTACTTGCGAATTCGCAGTCCGACGGTTTCACGCGGCTATTTTTGATGGGTAAGAAAGATCTCACTGTTGAAGCACTTGTTTTGAAGGAGCCATGGCGGCAACTCTTCGACGCAGACTTTTTGTCAGCCGCAGAGACGAGGCTGAAGATTCAAACTCGACTTTGACTTCCAAGACCTTTCCTTCCACTTATTCCAAATTGTCTACAAGACGGCACGAGAAATTTGTCGACCGCCTTGCGTGTTAACTTAAATCGGACGCTGTCCTCGCTACTGCCTTTCGCCGAAAAACCGCAAACTTGGATCAGTTTTATCTTGAGCAGGACATCCAAAGACCCTCGCAGCATTTCCAACACAAAAGAGTCTACGTGACCGAAGGAAAGAATTATTGATCATCAGGCCTTTCCTCAGCAACAGGGTCTTCGAGGTCCGGTAGCTCCTCGTCCCCCCGTCCATCGATAAGATCGCTGAATTTTAGCAACTCCTCCGCCAGTTTGCCCGTTGCTCCTCTATGGGCGTTTCGAGCGACCATGATTTCCTCGATCAACTCCCTCTGTTCAATTCGGTTTGGAGGATAAGCAATTTCAAGATTTTCAAAATCTTCAGATTGCGTTCGACGCCTGTTGCTGTGCCCAGTCGTGATCGCGCGAAAAGCTCGCTGATAATACCTGCTTCGTAACAGGATCGAGAGGAAGTCGGGGTCCAAGTTTTCGTCCGTGACTTCGTAGATAGGAAACTCCTTGGTAACTAGCGCATGGTCCATCGCTTCAGGCACGACAGCGACACAGCCCTTCCAAAGGTCGATAGACGAATATACGACGTCTCCCTGTCTGGCTTGGTACCAAGTCGAGGGGCTCTCCTCGAAATACATCCCAAGCCATTCGGGAGGGTTCCTGCCTTTCCCAGCTGCCCGGCGACGAATCTCGCCCGTTTGTGAAATAGTCATGACTTGCACTTCTTGATCCGGCGCATTCTCCGGATGAACAACTTCTTCCCGGCGGCGCATGACTGCACCTATCCGCTCTTGCCGCCATCCGTCGGGAATAGCTTCTAGTTCCTCATGCTTAAAAAGGTGATATTTTGGATCCAGTCGATGACTGGGATGGGCGTCCCAGACTGCGCGTGAGTCTAACGCTATGCAGTCAGGTAACCTTCGACCCCCATAGTTGTCGGGTTGTTCTTGAAATTTACGATATTCGCCAAGAATCGAACCTTCCTGCTCCCTATTTAAGAAACCACCCTCCGCTCCATTATAAAGATCATTCAAATCACTAGACGCGCCAGTAGTCGTATAGCCAACGTGGCCTGCTTCAGCTAAGAATATCTTGTAGGGCATTTGCTGAAGCATATTGCCTATCGCGTTGTCCAAGGTGGCGCCAGCGTCAAGACTTTCGGATATAATCCTGTCTGCCCGGATTTTCTCCACTGTAGTGAACTTGCGGAAGAACAGTATCGATGTCTTGTTCTGTGCCCCCGATTTCCTGAACGCATGATCAGGCAGTGAAACGATCGCTTCGATGCGGCCTCGCATTGCGAGCATTCATTTAGGTTGTGCCCTAAGTTCACCGCCCGATTAGCCACCCAAATCCACTAATTGACTATTCATACTATACCGTATATCACTTAACCATCCTAAATTAACCGGTGAGGGTTTTGTGTTAGTAAGGGTCTATCTAAGAGCATCGACGAACGAACAAGACGCAAACCGCGCGCGCACCGAGCTTCAAGCCTTTGCGGATGAGCGGGGATTGAAGATCGCCAAATTCTACACCGAGAATGAAAGCGGCGCGAAACTAGACCGACCGAAACTGTTCGAGCTGCTGAACGATTGCCAACCAAACGACATTTTGTTGACCGAGCAAGTTGACCGCATCAGCCGCCTGACTGAATCAGACTGGAGAAAGCTTTGCGTCGAGATCGATAGACGAGGAATTCGGATCGTATCGCTAGACTTGCCTACCTCGTGGACAATGGCTTCGGAAAAGACAGACGAATTCACAAAACGGATGTTCGAAGCCATCAATAAGATGATGTTGGATGTGCTCGCAGCTGTGGCACGGAAAGACTACGAGGATCGCCGTAGACGTGTTGAACAAGGGCAAGCGAAAGCCAAAGCAGAAGGACGTTACACCGGGCGCAAGGAAGACGTAGCACGCAATGAAGGCATTGGTGCTATGCTGAAGGCGGGACGTAGCTACACCTTTATCATGAACTCCATGAAGGTCAGTCGCCCCACTGTTGCCAAGATTGCAAAGCGTCATCGTGAAAATGCTCATTCGTAAAAATTCGAATGACTAATCATTCCCAAGTAATTCGTAATAATTCTAAATTTTCGCGGTACTAATTTTGGTGTCGGTCAATTTAATATCGGTATATTTTGAGAAAATAGAATATATCTATTTACATCAAACCAAATCTATTATATAATAGCAACTGAAGACTCGCTTAAAGCGAATCCAAAACTCCCTTGCGACCTAAATATCGACAGCGGCATCTTGTCAGGATGCCCTTGATCTGTCAGCTCATTCTGTGGGCTTTGGGTGTTCAGGTCCATAGTGAAGAGATATTGCCGCCCCCGAGCCGATCAAGATCGATCGTGGGTTTCTCCCACCCCCAATAGGAATAGCATTGTCCATCTCTTACGAGATGCACAATTGTTTATCATACCAAAAACAAACATCATGAAAGATAAGAATCAGAAGATACTAACAAACTGGATATTAGATACATTCAAAAAGAAGGTTATATTCGATATACGCAACCAACTCGACACATCAGTCGGTGCACAAGATAATTACCTATCGAGACATACGTTCTCCACCACAGTTATATTGAGAAAGTCTTCGCGCTATAAAACAATCAACCAAGCGCAAGATGATCTGAAAAAGCATTTTAGTAGTTACTACAATGACGTTCTCGGTCACCAGTGTATGGACAATCGGAAGCTGACGTCTAGGAACATGAAGTTTCTGCCAATGTCATTTCTAGGCTTCGATATCGAGGGAACAAGGCACGGCTCCTACGATGTCGTGACAAGCGATCCACATGGTCACGGCGGCATCTTGTTCCACGAAACGACACTGGCAAACTTTGCGATCGCCAATGCTCGTTTCTTACAACTGGACGGCTCGTACGAGATCACCAATCCCACGAGAGAGATAGCACTCATCACGCTTGAGCCCTTCGATTGCGAAAGCGGCATGACGAGATTTCTTCATTATGCGCTGAAGTTCGGTGTGAAGCTGGACAACAATAATACGAACTACTCCCCTTACAATTTCTATCCGCCATCTTCACCGAATTACCCATTCTGGCAGACATTGCAAACAGACATGTACCCTCTGACAAGATCGGACGATTGGAAGGAAAGAGAGAATGCTACGATCGAATGGCTACGGAACATGGCTCCCCCGGATCGTCGTTTCCGTCGCAATCTCGGACATGGAGGAGGCGCAACGACTTCTCGGAACCCCGTCATTTGAAATTGTCGGCGAACCGCCGCGTGCTCATTTCGAAGTGAGCACGTCGGCGCGCCGAAAGGGGGACGACGAGCGTGTTGTGTGGGAGATATCTGAAATGCTCGACAGCCCTCGATCCGTGATCGACTGGAGCATCGATTGGGAGAGAAGTATATATTAGTAAATATATAAAGGGGTGGATGTCGCTGGCTGCGGTGAGCAATATTGTGCGCGGCGGTAAGCTAATGGTCGCGAAAACGAAGTTGACCCACGCCCGCTTCGTTAAACAGCAAGCCATTACCCTACATTTGGCGCTGCCAGATTGGTCGCTCGCTTACCAAGGAGGCGCGTAAGCGGGGAGTGATGATCTGGAGGACGACACCTAAGCCGCTTTGACGTCGGGTGAAGCATGCAGCCGCATGTTTTCGGTTAAGGAAGGTATTTCCTTGAAGACGACCTTCACAGACTTGAACGCTGTCTTGCCAAGGAAACCCGAACAACGAAGAGACGCTTCTGCCCATCTCTTCCTCGATATGACCTCTAAGCATTTCCGTGCAACCCGGATCAGGTACTTTCCTCGAATCCAGTCTCTGTAGTTCTCGTCTAAAAGAGTCGCTTCCCAAGCTAGCGACGCCTCTAATAAATCTGGCTGCTCGACGCCCCAGCGTGCCAGTATCGCTTCATAATCAATTTCTTTGCAATCTATGGCGCCTTGAGTGAGTTCAAAGAAGTCCGTGATCGAACATTGATCGAAGTCTGGATGAAGATTTCGATGGCGGATTTCGATCATCAAACACGAGATACGTTTTAGGTGCAGCGCGCATCGTTGCAATTCGACTTCGAATTCCGATACTACTTTCGCCACCACCTTCGATGACGGACGCGGATTGACCTCTCGGCGGATCGCATAGCCAGCCATCTCACCTTTACAGACTTCTGACTCAATACTGTAATGGTCAGTGTAATAAACCCCGTCCACTATTTTTCCTATGTACCCATCATAGTCTCTATCGCAGATGTAGATAAATTTTGGCTTGATAACCCAATCATAAGATGTGCAGGCTTCCTTCATGTTAAGGACGCCGTGCTTGTTCTCACAACTGAATGGAAGGAAATTGGCACCAAGCTCTGCTTCCAAAAAGTCTGAGTAAAATTCGATATCGTCTTTTCCCTCTACGGCGACTATGTACTCGTAATCCACATAATCTAACTGCAGAAGTTCGGTAAGTTTAGCGTACGGAGCGTCCTGCTCCCTAAGTAATTCTTGTGCCCAGCTCATGTCAGTCAGCACTCATGCTTTCCGTATCAATCAGGCATTCGCGAAGATTGTTCGCAAATATGAATGGACTGTGAGTAACAGCGAAAACGTGGGCGCATTTATCAGTAGCAAGAATGTCAGGAAGAAGCGTTTTTTGCCACGGCACTGAAAGTGACAACTCCGGCTCATCAACAACTAACACACAGTTTGAATCAACGGATAGTATGAGATAAGCAAACATCGCGATAACCTGCTTCTCCCCAGACGAAAGTCCATCTAACTCAACTTCTTCTTGATCTCTGTGCACCGAAGTGAATCTAGACGATGCAATAAAATTGAATTTCTTATCTACACCGATATACTTATTAGCCAAAACCGATAAGCGCTTCAAGGGCTCCTCTAGGGCACTAATCCTCTCCTGCGCTTGAACTAGTTTCTCGACATAAAGCCCTAGGTAGCGGTCTTCCGCCTTTGGCTGACCTTTAGTTCTGTTCCGCAAGCTCAGAATCTTGTTTTTTAGTTGCTTTCTTTCGTTCTGGCTGAAGACTGAGTTGTCCAAGGAGTCGATGAACGATATCAGCGACTGTTCATCGATGTCCTTCAACCGGTTGAGTGAAAACGTCGAGATAGAGCCGCGAACAAGATCAAGAATGTACTCCTGAGCTGCGCGCTCGGTTGTGCGCTGCTTCGCAATTGCAATCGATTGTATTTTTAGGTCGATCAGTTTTTTTACATCACCCATCCCAGCTCCGATCACCTCGATCCAAGAGCCCGAGCGAGGCGACTTCTCGACAGGAGGTCGGCGGGGAATCGTATCAGTGTCCGGGATGAACGCTCTGAGGTCTTTCTCGATTCGTCGATAGGTCGGCATATAGATCACCAGCCCGAGGTTCAGGCTTTCGATGAAGCTCTCAAGTGCAAGAAGGCCCTTGGCGTCTTTCAACTCAGCCTTGAGGCTCGCGTGAAATGTTTTCACGCTGCCCGTCGGTATCCGAAACATGTCCGAGTATTGCTTCTGATCAGCGTAGGACACTACGTCTGATGCGATAAAGCTTCCGATCTTATTGGTCTCAACAAGGTGCAAATAAAAACTTCGGAAACGAGGGGAGTCGCCCACGAATGACATTACTTCGAGTATGTCATCTTTGCTGACCCGAATATCCGAGTCGTTAGCCCTCAAGTAAATGCTGTCGAATTTGAAATCGGCGAGTTTTGCCCACTGCCTAGACAAAACCAAATACAATATACTAAGAAAATTACTTTTTCCGGCGCCATTCGGTCCTACAATTATACTTGCACCACCCCCAACGTTCAGCGTGTAATTCTTATCCCCCAGCAAAGAAAAAACGGAGAACTGCGTTATTGGGAAGGCTGTCATTGGGTTCTCTGATTGCATTAAAGCAAGTCCTAAAAAGCGGTTTAGTACCGTGGCGTCCGAACATGAGCCGAACCAAAGGTTATGCCACTTCTAAGGGTGGTGCCGATCGAAGGCAACAGCCTGCATTGGCGTCTCAAGATGATCCGGCGTCGGGTCTAACAGAAGAAAGGCTTCACGTAGTCCATCTCCAACTCCACACGACATGGATGGTATTCAAGGCGCGTCTATAAATTGCTACCTTTGCTGCTACTTGACCGCAGCCTCGTCCCCATTTAAATTAATGATATTATAGAGAATTTTTGATATACCTCTTCCCACCCTCTCCGCCATTCGTTGGACTGTCCGACCCGGAGACATAGGTAACACCTCGTACCTAAGACATCGGTGACAACCTCGTGCCGAACGGGTTGTCGATGGTTTGCAAAGTCCTCTGCTCCTCGCTACGGACTGCGTCCACTACCAAGAATTTCCTTGTCCGACCCGGAGACATAGGTAACACCTCGTACCTAAGACATCGGTGACAACCTCGTGCCGAACGGGTTGTCGATGGTTTGCAAAGTCCTCTGCTCCAGGTCGATATATCCCAGATCATAGTGCATGAAGCTGACGAGCCAAATGCCGTCGTCGACTTCCTTGATTCCGAGTTTCTGTCCGGCCAGCACAGTCGAGATGTTGATCTTCTTGCGGTAGATGCAGATGCGTCCGCAATGGGTCACCAGTGCGTCCCGGTCGTGGAAAGGATAGTCGATCTCCGGCAGCCCGTTATATCGGCGCGCCGATGGCGCGTAGAAATCGACCGACGTCTTCATCGCCAGGGCTTCATGCGGCCGCTTGGTATTGAATTCGCTGACGAACGCATCGAAGCGGGCCTGTTGCTGCAGGATATTTCTGCCAGGTGGCCTGGTCGCCTCTTTCTTCAGCGTCAGGTGCATGCGCTCATGCCGGCCATTCTCTTGCGGATGGCCCGGCCTGATGCGCTCGAGCGCGATGCCGAGCCGTCTGGTCGCCTCTTTCTTCAGCGTCAGGTGCATGCGCTCATGCCGGCCATTCTCTTGCGGATGGCCCGGCCTGATGCGCTCGAGCGCGATGCCGAGCCGCTTTCACGAGGATGAGCCGCGCTTCAATGCGACCCTTCTTCAATTCCTGGAGCGAGATTTCGACCTGACCCTTCCCCAGTTCGGCGGCGATTTGCCGATCGACGACAATGGGGTGGATGTGCCGCGTGTTCTCGCCATGATGAGGCAGGCGATTCGCGACGTTCCAGGCATGGAAGTTGTGGACGAGACGGCATTATCGACTTTCTCCTTTGCGAAATTCCTCATGTGGAAGGATCTGGTCGAACGCACCGAGGCGCTTCGCGAGAACAGGGTGGTCCGCCATCTGATCGATACGCCGGAGGACGCTTTCCGCGAAGGCGGCGGACAATCGAGGTTCTGCGACGAGCGTGACCTCGACCGTGCCTATGCACCAGCAGACATCATTTGCCTTCTTCCTTCAGATTCATCGCAGACAGCGGCAAGCCTCGCGGCTGCCGAAGGGCGAGACTTCGTCATTGTCGGTCCGCCCGGTACGGGCAAGAGCCAGACCATCGCCAACATGATCGCCAACTGTCTCGCGGTGGGGAAGACGGTTCTGTTCGTCGCTGAAAAGACGGCCGCGCTCGACGTTGTCTATCGCCGGTTGCGCACGCATGGCCTCGGAGATCACTGCATCGAATTGCATTCAAACAAGGCTGATCGCCGACATTTCCTCGGACAGCTCAAGGCAGCCTGGGATCATGGCGGTCGAACCGACGCGTCCGAGTGGGTTGCGATCAACAAGCGTCTTCGACTGCGCCGTGACGAGCTCAATGCCTATGTCGAAGCCTTGCATAATTCTTATTCGAACGGATGGATGCCTTATCTGGCATTGGGAGTAGCGCTCAAGGCCATGGAGGCCCCGGCACCAACCCTGTCATGGCCGGAACGGGACGCTCACGACGCTCACACTCTCCGCGAGCTTGAAGATCTTGCCGGCGAACTTGGTCTCGTGTTCGCATCGGTCGAGCGGCAGCCGGCACTGGACCTCGTCAATGTCAACGAATGGAGTTCCAGCTGGCAGGATGGATTGTTCGCGGCCGCACAATCGTTGCAGAATTCGATCGATTTGCTGGCCAGCTCAGTCCATGGATATCTCGCGAGTCTCGGCCTCAAACCGCAGGAACAGTCGTCAGAAACAGAACTCCAGGCCCTGGCAGTTCTTGCAGAGGCACTGCGGAAATGCCGCGGTCGCGACATTACGATCGTTTACGATCGGGATTTCGCGCGATGCGCCGAGGCGCTGGAGGGCCTTGGGCACTCCATTAGGGCCTACCGCGAAGCGGAGCGGGGACTTGCGGCATCTTATGCTGCCTCCGCCGTCCGCGACCTCGATGCGGATATGCTGGACCGCCAGTGGCGAGAGGCGAACGCCTCGTTCTGGCCCAACGCGCTGCTCGGCAAACGCAAGGTCCAGAAGCTCCTGCAAAGCTATGCCGCTCAAGGTACCGCGCAACCTGAACTGGATCTCCCGCTTTTGCGCCGCATGAAGGATTGCCTATCGGCGATCGACCAGAATCTCTTGAACGGAAAACCTTTGCCGGTAGACGGCCTCGATACGGATGTCGGAGCCGTCGCGGAAATTCTCGAGCTTGCACGGGAGTTTCGCGCCACCATGCCCCTTCCGGGACGTGATCAGGAGGAGATACGATCGGTGCTCCGCAGCATTGCGCCGTCTCTCCGCGCAGTGGTTGAAAGCGATCGGGTCCGGCAGGCGGGAGACAGGCTTCTTGCTGCAGCTGAAGGCTTGAAAGAATCAAGTCAGCGCTTTGGCACGATCGCAGGGCAGGGCAGCTTCGCTGAAAAAGGCACGGGCGATCTTGCGACGCTCAGGGAGAAACTTGACGCTCTCGTCAGAGCAAGACATCTGCTTCGCGATTGGTCAGCCTGGTGCCGGATCAGAAGCCGGGCAATGCAAGCGAACCTGTCCTCCCTGGTGGAGAAAATTGAGAGCGGGGTGATCCGGCCCGATGAAGCGCGCGCTGCGTTTCGCCTCGGTTATGCCCGGTGGTGGCTTCCCAAGGTGCTCGATGCCGACCCTGTTCTGCGGGATTTTCGGCGTTTCCAGCATGAAAACGCAATCAGTGAATTTCGTGAAATCGACGATCTCGTACGATCGCATGCCACCGCGCGCGTCATCAGTGTGATCGCCCACGGATTACCGCCCGTGCAGACCGTTCCACGAAATTCGGAGCTCGGGCTGCTGCGCTACCAGATGGAGTTGCAGCGTCCGAGCCAGTCGATACGAGACATGATTGGCAAGATGCCGCAGAGCTTTGCCAAGCTCGCACCCTGCATGCTTATGTCGCCGCTCTCCATCGCCCAGTATCTCCCGACCAACCAGGCGCTGTTTGACGTTGTGATCTTCGATGAAGCGTCGCAGATCACAACGTGGGATGTTGTCGGTGCCATCGCGCGGGCGCGCCAGACCATCATTGTCGGTGACCCGAAGCAGTTGCCGCCGACGAACTTCTTCGGACGCAACGAGGAAGAGGAGGAAGTCGCCGATCACGAAAAGGATCTGGAGAGCATTCTCGACGAGGCGAAAGCGGCCGGCATTCCGATCCGCGATCTGCGATGGCATTACCGCAGCCGAAGCGAGTCCCTGATCGCCTTCTCCAATCATCACTACTACCAGAATCGTCTGGTGACGTTTCCATCGCCGGCCGTAGAAGATCGCGCCGTACATCTGCGGAAGATACCTCTTGGCATCTACGACCGTGGGAAAAGCCGAACCAATCGAATAGAGGCGGAAGCCGTCACGAAAGAAGCCGTTGCGCGAATGAAGGGGTGGTTGAAACTGCCTGAAAAAGACCGCCCGACGCTGGGAGTGATCACCTTCAACGCACAGCAGCAGTCGCTGATCCTCGATCTCCTCGATGCAGCGCGCCGAGACGATCCCGAACTCGAGTGGTTCTTTGCCGAGGAACGGGTCGAACCCACGATCATCAAGAACCTGGAAAACGTGCAGGGCGACGAGCGGGACGTCATCCTTTTTTCGATCACGTTCTGGAAGGACGCCGCCGGCAAGCTGACAATGGATTTCGGCGCGCTCAACGGCGACGGTGGCGAGCGACGCCTCAATGTTGCTGTGACGCGTGCGCGGCAGGAGCTCATCGTCTTCTCGGGTTTCACCGCTGACCAGATCGACCCGACCCGCACCAAGGCGCTTGCCGTACACCATCTGAAGACGTTCCTCGATTACGCCGAGCGTGGCGCAATTGCCCTGCCGACCCAGGATATCGGGTCTGTCGGCGGTTTCGAGTCCCCTTTCGAGGAGGCCGTCGCTGCGCAATTGGAGCGGCGCGGCTGGAGAGTGGTGCCGCAGGTGGGCATTTCCGGATTCCGGATCGATTTCGGTATCCGCCATCCGGATCTGGCTGGTACCTATCTGGCGGGCGTGGAATGCGACGGCGCCACCTATCATGGATCGGCCACTGCAAGAGACCGTGACAAAGTTCGAGAACAGGTGCTGAGGGGGCTTGGCTGGAATATATTGCGCGTGTGGTCGACCGATTGGTGGTTCGATGCAGCCGGTTGCGCCGAGCGGCTTCATGCCGGCCTGGAAGCTCTGTTGGAGGAAAGCAGGGCGCATCGCACGACTGAGTCGGAGGACACCGCGACCCATTGGGATATGGGGCACGAGGTGGAGGGGATCGACGAAATCCGTGACGAGGCAGCCGCCGCTTCTGTCGAGCAGCTTGCGTTGTTTCCAGCAGTCGTCGAAACCGACCTCGTCTCCGTGGAGACGCAGCCATTGCCCAGCACGTCTGGAACGGCGGAAGCGCAACCACCTGCCTCTTCGTTTGGCGGCGAAGCTTCGGATGAGCGGCGATACCATGTCGCCGATCTCTCCAGCTTCCGAGCCGATCCCGATCAGTTCTTCGAATTCGGCTACAGGGACACTCTGCGGGGGATGATCGAAAGGGTCATTGAAACCGAAAGCCCGCTGCGCACGGACATACTTGCACAGCGGCTATCGCGCGCGCATGGCTGGTTGCGCACCGGCGGTCGAATCCGAGAGAGGATCGACCTCCATCTCCGTGGTTTCGACACGACCAGAGAATCGAGCGGCGAATTCGTCTGGAAAGCGGGAGCCGTTTCGGAGATTACTTCCTACCGGCAGCCAGCCAGCGAGGAAGCACGCAGGTCGATCGCCGATATTCCGCTTGCGGAACTTGCCTTCGTGGTGCTGGACAATCCCGGCCTCATGGAGCAGCCAGATCCGCCGCGAGATCTGGCCCGGCTGCTTGGCGTCGAGCGACTCGCGGCTGTTTCCCGCGCGCGACTGGACGAAGCGATTGCGCGGGCGAGGCAGCATATTTCAACCGATCATTCGCTCGAGTAGTCATGTTCGATTTTATCCATTCAAGGCGTAGTCGCGCTTCTGTGCAGGCAACGGAGCTTCGGACAACCAGATTGACCGCGGAGACGCACTTGGTGAGGCCGGGCACGCGCTGCCTGCGATGTGCCGTCTATTCACGCGATGATCGTACCGAAGAGGCTTGACGCACTGCACAGGCGTCAAGGACGATCAGACAGGTTCCGCGCCGATGGCCTCCAGGGCAGCCCGCGCCACCGCGAAATCCTGGTCGCCGGTTCCGGACCCGACGCCGATTGCACCGACGAGATGGCCGTTGAAGCGAATGGGCAAGCCGCCGGGAAGGTGGGTCACGCCGCCCTGGGAAGCGATTCCTGCTGCAACGCCGAACTCGACGTTCATGGCACCGGTCGGCGCATTGATCGACGCGGCGGTGCGTGCCTTGCTCCGCGCCGTGTGCATGCTCAGATATTTCGCGCCATCCATCCTGAACGTTGCCAGAGTCTCGCCGCTTGGATCGACGAGTACGATACATTGCGGGACATGGATTTCCTCTGCATGGGCGATGGCGGCCTGCAAGGCAATCATCGCGCCGGCATGCGTCAATGCCAGCGTTTCCTTGGTTATCGACATTAGGATACTCCAAATTCTGTATCGGACGGCCAGGCTCCGGCCGTCATTCATCAATGGTGGTTGACTTTGAAAATCATCCGGCAGACGTCAGCAGCGATGCACCGATCCGGCCGATATCGCCGTCATCCTCATCGCTTGCGCCGCTGACCCCGATGGCGCCGATGATTTCCTCGCCGTGTTTCAGCAGGACGCCGCCATCAAGCGGAATGCCGTTGGGAATGCAAAGGAGCGCGTAACGTCCTTCGCCTTCCACGACATCCTGGAACGTTTTCGTGTTCCGGCGGAACAGAACGGCAGTCCGCGCCTTGAGCGTCGCGATCTCGACGCTGCCGACCTGTGAACCGTCGTCGCGATGCAGAAGCATAAGATGCCCTCCATCATCGACGATCGCGATCACCACACGAAGCCCCTTGGCCTTCGCTTCGGCTTCGCAGGCCCCCGCAATCGCCTTGGCGGCCTCTATGGTCAGTACTGTTTTGGTGGCAAGCATATGGTCTCTCCCGCTCGATTTCGTCATCCGGTCATCGTCTGAAGCGAAATCCCCAGAGCGTTGATCCACCCCAGCCCCTCATCCGTTCCTGCCCGAGGCCTGTATTCGCAGCCGACCCAGCCCTCATAGCCAAGCCGGTCCAGTTCGGTGAACACTGCCGGATAGGCAATCTCGCCTTCGTCCGGTTCCGCCCGGCTCGGGACGGCGGCGATCTGCACATGGCCGATGACCGGCAGATATTTTTCCAGCTTTTTCAGGATGTCGCCTTCGCTGACGCCGACATGGTAGACGTCGAACATCACCTTGATATTGGGCGCGCCGATTTCCTCGATCAACGATACGGCCTCGCCGATCGTCGAGTAGAAGTAGCCCGGTTTGTCACGCTGGTTGATGGGTTCCAGCAATAGCGTGACGTCGGGCGCCCTTTCGCTTGCCAGAGCCAGATTCTTCGCAAGCACGCGCCGGGCTTCGGCCTTGTCGTTCGCCGCCACCACGCCCGCCATCACGTGGATGGACGACGCGCCGGACGCGCGCGCATAGGTTATGGCCTGATCGAGAGAGGTTTCGAAATCGGCGCGCCGACCGGGCAGGGCGGCAAGGCCGAATTCGCCCTTGCCGGTGTCACCGATCGCGGTGTTCAGTCCAAGCAGGACAAGATCGTGGTCAGCGCAGGCATTGCGTACGGCATCCGGCGGGACATCGTACGGCCAATGCAATTCGACGGCTTTGAAACCCGCCCTTGCGGCCGCGTCAATGCGTTCCAGGAGAGGGCGGTCTGGCCAGAGGAAGCCGAGATTTGCGGAAAATTTTGGCATTGGCTCACTTCAGCTGGAAATGTTGATCGAGATCGGAGATCGCGTCCGGGCTCAGCATCCGCACGGCCATGCCGCGTGTCAGGACAACCAATTTGGCAGCTTCCTCCAACTCCTCGATGGCAAAGACCGCCGCATCCAGCGCGTTACCGGCGACGATCGGACCATGGTTCTGCAGCAGTGCCGCCGCATGTGCGCCGGCGATCCTCCCGATCAGCGGCCTGATGTCGGCCGAACCCGGTCGCGTATAGGCAACCACCGGCACCCGGCCGACGCGCATGACCACATAGGGCGTGACCGGCGGTATGGCATCGGCCGGATCGACGTCCGAAAGGCATGAAAGGATGGTGGCATAGGTGGAATGCAGATGCACGACGGCCCGCGCCTGCGGCCTCTTCTCGTAGAAGGCGAAATGTAAAGGCAGTTCCTTGGTCGGCGCATCGCCCGAGAGAAGGCGCCCCTCGCTGTCCAGCCGCGAGAGCCGGGCCGGGTCGAGAAATCCAAGGCAGGAATTGGTGGGCGTCGTCAGGTAGCCGTCTGCCAGTCGGACCGAGAGATTGCCGGAGGAGCCGGCTGTCAAGCCGCGCTCGAACAGCGACCGGCCCCATTTCACCATATCGTTTCGAAGGTCGCTCTCGTTCATGCGCGGCCTACCTTTTGCAATGCCTTCGTGAAGAAATCCTCAGATCCGAAATTGCCGCTCTTGAGGGCGAGGCCGATCGGGCCGTTGCGGTCCGAAACGAGTGCGGGAACGCCCGGATCGATTTCCGCACCGATCTGCAGGCTCTGTACGCAAAGCGCTTCAATGACGGCGCCGGACGTCTCGCCGCCGCCCACCACAATGCGGCGTATGCCGCCGTCGGCAAGCGTACAGGCAAGCTCACCGAAGAACCGTTCGATGGCCGATGCCACCGCTTCACGGCCATAGGTCGCCTGCGCATCGGAAACCGCTTTGGCATCGGCGGTCGAATAAACGATTGGCTCACGGCCTTCCTGTGCACCCACCCAGTCTGCAACCCGGGCAACCTCTGTCCGGCCATCCATCAACTCGCCGGGATGAACGGCAAGGCCGGGATTGTCTCTGAGATGGTAGCTGACCTGTCTTTGGGATGCGGTCGAGCAGGAACCACAGAGCACAACGCCGGCTCCTCTGACGAAGGAGAGAAGCGGAGCACGATCGGATAAAAGACCGCGGTCGCGAAAATTCTGAGCCAATCCGATGGCAATGCCGGAGCCGCCGGTGATCAACTTGTGACGCGCCGCCGCCTTGCCGAGAATGCGCAGGTCGTCGTCGGTGACGGCGTCGGTTACCACCAGCCGCCTGGAGGCATGGCTTTCGGTGTTGAACGCTTCGGTCAAAAATGAAGCTCCGGCGCGAACACCGTCGAGCGAAACAAAGCCAATCTCGCCGCGGGTCTGGCGCCGTAGCCAACGCCGCAGATCCGGATCGGTCATCGGGGTGAGAGGATGGTTCTCCATTCCCGATTCGCTGAGCAGCCTGTCGCCGACAAAGAGATGCCCCATGAAAACCCGCCGCCCCGTTGCCGGAAAGGCGGGGCAGACGATCGCGACATCGGAGCCGAGAAGATCGATCAGTGCCTCGGCCACAGGCCCGATATTACCGGACGGTGTGGAATCGAAGGTCGAGCAATATTTGAACAGGATCTGCTCGCAGCCCTGCGCCAGCAGCCACCGTGCTGCATCCAGGGATCGCTCGACTGCCTCGCTTGCGGGAACGGATCGTGTCTTCAGTGCAACGACACCGGCTTCGCAGGCGCCGGCCGTTCCGGTTGGTCCGACGAACAGGGTCGTCGCCATGCCGCCCTTGGCAAGGGTGTTGGCGAGATCGCTTGCCCCGGTAAAATCGTCGGCTATCGCACCCAGCAGCATCAAACATGCTCCCGCGCGGGCAGCGCGTTTTCGAGTTCGTCCTCGATGTGAACGCGAATGATGTCGTCGAAGGATTTTTCGGCCTTGAAACCGAGTTCTTCGGCCCGCTGTGCGTCGAAGCTCCGTGGCCAGCCGGCGATGATATCGGCCACGGCCTTGTCGGCTTCGCGGCGGATCAAGCCCGTGGCGCCATCGCCGGCCACCCGCCGCAACGCCTCGATCTGGTCGCCGACCGTTGCCGAAAGCCCGGGCATGGTGATGGTACGGCGCGAGCCGAGCCGCGCGGTATCGAGCTCTGCTGCATGGATGATGAAATCCACGGCAGCCCGTGGGCTTGCAAACCAGTGCCGGACACTCTCGCTTACCGGAAGGACTGCTTCCTCGCCGATCAACGGTTCGCGCAGAATGCTGGAAAAGAAGCCGGAGGCAGCCTTGTTCGGTTTGCCGGGGCGGATCGAGATCGTCGGCAGCCGGATTCCTATGCCGTCGAGGAAGCCCCGTCGGGAATAGTCAGCCAGGAGCAGTTCGCCGATAGCCTTCTGCGTGCCGTAGCTGGTCAACGGGGTCAGGCAATGATTGTCGTCGATGATATCGGGCAAGGGTTCGCCGAAGACGACGATGGACGAGGTGAAGACCACCTTGGGGCAATAGGGGCGGTCCTTGCCGGCGAGGCGGATCGCCTCGAACAATGAGCGCGTGCCATCGAGATTGACGCTGTAGCCCTTTTCGAAATCGGCCTCCGCTTCACCCGACACGACGGCCGCCAGGTGGCAGATAAGGTCCGGGCGAGACTGAATCAGCCGCTCGGCGGTGCCCGGAAGCGAGAGATCGGCGGCGACGGTTTCGATCTCGCCGTCGAATGCAGGCTGTTCCGGCGCGACGATATCGGCCAGGACAAGGCGGCGGATCGGCCGACCCTGCAGGTTTGTTTTGGCGACGAGCGATTGGACGAGCTTGCGGCCAAGCATGCCGGCGGCGCCGATAATCAGTATGTTCATGTCAAGCGGGCTCCTTGTCGCCATCCGTGACGGTGAAGGGGGCCGCCGCTTGGGCATTTTTCCCTTCATCGACCGCAAGGCTGGTATCGTGGATGCGCAGAATATGCTCGGAGAAGGCCGCAGCCACGGCGTCCGGATTGCGCATTTTAAGTGCGCGAACGATGAACCGGTGGTCCTCCAGGCTCTTTTCGATGGCGCCGGGCTGGGCCATGGCAATACGGCGATGGTCGAGCATATAGGTGTAGAGATCGACCACGAAATCGGCGAGCAGCCGGTTTGGCGACGCATAATAGATCGTCAGATGGAATTCCCGGTCGCAGATGAGAAAGCGGACCGGATCGTTGCACGCCATCTGCTGGGCAGCGATCGAATCCTCCAGCCGCCTTATATCGTCGTCGCTCAGATGCTTGGCCGCATCGGCGACGACGGCGGTTTCCACGAGAAGGCGGGCGGCGTGGACGGCGTCGAGGCTGTATCCATTGATCGATGTGGGGTTGGTGACGCCGATCCTCTGGGCGCCGACTTCGACGTCGACCCTTGCCACCCGCGTACGGGCGCCCTGGGAGACCTGAACGATACCTTCGGATGCCAGGCGCTGAACCGCGCCGCGCACGGTCTCGCGGCTGACCATCAGCATGGTCGCCAATTCTCGCTCGCTCGGCAGTTCGTCTCCGACCTGCAGGATGCCTGAAGCGATCAGGGAAACGATCTTGTCCCGGATCATTTCCTTGGCCGTCTGTTTGTGGATCGTTTCGTGTAGAGGGGAAAGCGGAGTTGCCATTTGCTCACCGACGCTGGACTAGTTAATGGACCAGTTAAACGATTGTTCTGACGCTGTCACCTGAAAAAATAAAAATCGCGGCAGTAGGATGGGCTGTTCAGGAGGGCGCTCCCCGAAGGCGGCGTCCCGATCACCGCCCGAAATCCCGGCTGATGACGGGTGAGGTGTTTTGTAAAGTCATTTATTTTCTTATAGTTAGAGATGTTATTGGCGAATGAAAAATCTGAATGTCAATTTGTCGGAGGCGTCGGTCATCCGTGCTCGAAATATTCAGTCCCCATGAGGGTGGTTTTATCTATGGAGGAGAAAAATTTACTGGTCTGCTATAAGTACCAGTTGACAAGCGAATACCGGACCAATAGCGTGCCGTAATCGCAGCGAAAGGGCATGCTCTTTCAGTCTGTGGCTGGTTCTTGGAGGAGCCGCAAAACAATTGGGGGACCGTTCATGCGCCTGTTCGCAAGAAGCCTGGCTGCCGTGCGCCTTGGAGCGTTGTCGTGAGCATTGCCGATCATATCGCGCCGCCGGCCGACAAAAGTGTCCCTCGCGCCGTTCTTGTGGCCCGCGGCGTCACCAAGTCCTTTCCCGGCGTGCTGGCGCTCGACAATGTCGATTTCGATGTACGGGCGGGAGAGGTGACGGCCCTTCTCGGTGAAAACGGTGCGGGAAAGTCCACCCTCATCAAGATGATGGCCGGCTTCTATGCGCCGGATGACGGCGAGATCACGGTCGATGGCGCGCCTTTGCATGCAGACCCGTCCTCGGCCCACCATATCGGTATCGCGACCATTCACCAGGATGCGCATCTGGTGCCGGCCATGTCGGTGGCGGAAAACATCATGCTCGGCCGATGGCCGACCCACTATGGTTGGGTGCAGATGAAGCGCCAGCGCGCGAAGGCGGCCGCCGCTCTTCTGCGGGTCGCCCCGCATCTCAATCCCTCCACCCCTGCCGGTCGCCTGTCGTCGGCTGACCAGCAATTGGTCGAGATCGCCCGGGCGATCTCCGAGGATTCCAAGGTCCTCATCATGGATGAGCCGACGACCTCGCTCTCGCCACCGGAAATCGACCGCCTGTTTGCAGTCGTCGATGATCTGAAAAGCAAAGGCATGAGCATCGTCTTCGTGTCGCATTGGCTGGACGAAGTCTTCCGGATCGCCGACCGCGTCACGGTTCTGCGCGACGGCCGACTGGTCGGCAGCCGTCCGATCTGCGAGCTCGACCACGACAAGGTCATTCGCATGATGGTCGGTCGTGAGGTTCGCGATACGATTCTCAGCAAACGCCCCATTGGCGACGTGGTGCTACGGGTCAGCAATCTTTCGCGCCAGAACGTGCTCAGCGATATCTCCTTCGACGTCCGTGCCGGCGAAATCGTCGGCATGTCCGGCCTTGTCGGGGCAGGGCGCAGCGAAGTTGCCTCGTGCATCTTCGGCATCGATCCCTATGACAGCGGTTCCGTCGAGATTGCCGGGGAACCGATCCGGCCGAATGATCCGAAGGCCGCCATCGAGGCTGGAATCGGCCTTGTTCCGGAAGACCGCCGCCGGCAGGCCCTGGTCGGGCTGATGAGCGTCAAGAGTAATGTAACGCTCAGCCTGCTCGATCGCATCTCCTGTTTAGGGTTTCTCAGCATGGCCCGGGAGCAGGAGATCGCCGATCGCGAGATTCGGGCTCTGTCCGTCAAGACACCGTCATCGAGCACGCGTGTTTCAACGCTCTCGGGCGGCAATCAGCAAAAAGTGGTGCTGGCCCGATGGCTGGCGCGCAAGCCGAAACTGTTGATCCTCGACGAGCCGACAAAGGGCATCGATGTCGGGGCGAAATCGGAAATCAGCGAGCTGATCCTGCGATTGGCCGAAAGCGGCATGGCCATTCTGCTCATCAGTTCGGAATTGCCGGAAATATTGACGCTCACCGATCGCGTGCTGGTGATGCGCTCCGGCCGGATTTCCGCATCGCTGACACGGGAAGAGGCGACCAGCGAAACGATCATGAGCTTTGCCACGACAGGCTAAGCGCGTCATCCGGGCGAGCGCCTGGATGAAAGAATATTCTAATATTGGCGCCTGCATGTCTGCATCCGGAGGATGCGCGCGGCACCAAGGCGAGGAGAACGACGAATGGCAGTGGAGAACGCACCTATGACCGATCTTGTGCCCCGGCGATCCGGAGGGCTTTCGTCGCTGCGGGGTAAATTGTCCTTCATCGACCTGATGCAAAGCCTCGGCCTGATGGCGGTTATTCTTTTGGGTAGCGCGGTGATGAGCACGCTCAGCCCGGTCTTTGCAACCATCCGCAATATCGAGAACGTGCTGCAGTCGGCAACCATCATCGCGGTTGTCGCCATCGGTCAGACTTTCGTAATTCTGGTATCCGGCATCGATCTCTCGGTGGCCTCCGTGCTGGTTCTGTCATCGGTCCTTGCCGTCGGCCTTGTCCAGTTCCAGGGCTTTTCGCCTGAGATTGCCATCCTGGCCGCACTCGTTGCTGGTCTGGGTGTCGGCCTGATCAACGGTCTTGCGGTGACGAAGCTGCGCATTCCGGCGCTGATCGCAACCTTGGCTACGATGACGATCGCCCGCGGCCTTGCCTATATCTATTCCGGCGGCACCAACATCGCGCCAGTGCCACGCATTTTCATCGAGCTTCAGGCAAGTCGCGTTTTCGGCATTCCGGGCGTGATCGTGCTGACCCTGGTTCTGGCCGCCCTTGCCCAGATCGTATTGTCGCGCACCCGCTTCGGCCGGTCCGTCTATGCAACCGGCGGCAATCCGCTCGCGGCAAGGCTCGCCGGTATCAAGACCGAGCGTGTGATTATCGCCGCCTTCATGATTTCGGGCCTGATGTCTGCCGTCGCAGGTCTCTTGATCACCGCACGCTTCGAGGCGGGCGCGGCAACCGCTGCGCAGGGACTGGAGCTTGCCGTCATCGCCGCGGTCGTCATCGGCGGCGTCAGCCTGTTCGGCGGCGAAGGCAATATAGGCAGCATGCTGCTCGGGGTCCTGCTGCTCGGACTGGTGCAAAACGCCGTCAACCTGTTGAACGTACCGCCGAACTGGGACTCGGTGGTGAGCGGCCTGGTGATTGCAGCGGCCGCCGCACTCGATGTCTACCGGAGAAGCTATCTGGAGGCTGGAATGCGCAAGAAGGTTATCGCGACCAAGGCTGGCAAACAACAAAAGCCGTCCTAGCAGAACAGCATCGGCAAGTCCGTCCAGTCGCGTTCCACAGCACCGCGCGGCTTGCCTTTGAACGTGCCTTTTCGTGACAGCATCGGCAACAGGACGCATCACCGCAAGCGGTTATGCTCGGGTTCTCCTTGTCTGTCGTTCGGGAGAAGTGGTCCAATTGGGAGGAGAAAAACCATGGATATCAACAGAACAATGACGACGACCAGACGGATGTTTCTGAGCCTTGCTGCAGGTGCCGCAGCACTGACGATGGGAAGCGCGGGTTTCGGCACGGCTGCCCTTGCGCAGGAGAGCGCGCTGAAAGGCAAAAGCCTTGCCTATATCGCCTTCGGCCTGCAATACGAATACCAGGTCACGCTGGTCGAGCACGTCAAGAAGCTCGCCGCTGAAAAGGGCATGACCATTTCCGTCTATGACGGCAAGGGCGACGCCAGCACCCAGACGACGCAGCTGCTCGACGTCGTCAGCAAGCAGCCCGATATCATCCTTCTGAACCCGGTGGATGCGACCCTCCTGCAGGGTGGCGTGCGCAAGGCGAATGAATCGAAAATCCCGCTGTTCATGCTGGAGAACCTGCCGCCCGAAGGCGAATGGGTTGCCTATAATACATTCGACGACGTTGCCGGCGGCGCTGCCGCTGCCGATGCCGTGGCAAAGCTGACCGGCGGCAAGGGTCTCGTTCTCGAAGTGCGTGGCGCCATCGGTTCCGGCCAGTCGGAAAAGCGCTACAAGGGCTTCCATGACCAGATGGACGCAAAATATCCGGATATCAAGATCGAAACGTTGAAGGCCGAATGGACGGCCGACAATGCGCAGACGCTGACCGTCGATGCGTTTACCCGCGATCCGAACGTGGCAGCCATCTGGGCACACAACGACGAGATGATCCGCGGCGTCGTCTCGGCGCTGCGCCAGATCGATCGCCTGAAGAAGCCCGGCGAGGAAGGCCATATTCCGGTCATCGGCTTCGACGGAACGCCGCTCGGCTTGCAGCGTATCCGTGAAGGGACGCAGGATGCCGATGTTGGCCAGAACCCCTTCTCGATGGGGACTTCGATTGTCGGGGAAATGGAAAACCATTTTGCCGGAAAGCCGGTCGCCAAGGAAACGCTGATCCAGCCGGTGATGATCTGGAAGGAAAACGTCGACAGCACGGACAACTGGGGCAACATGGTCAAGTAATCATTCCGCCCGAATGACAAGCCGGGGCGCGGATCAAGGCGCGCCCCGGCCCTCTACCGAATGAATGACGTTCAGGAGCTTGTAGTGAACACGACAGATATCATGAAGCCGGACCACGCCCGCAACATGCGCCTTATCGGACACTCGGATCAGGGCGGCCGGGCCGATGGCATTCAGGTGATGGTGGAAAATGGTTTTGCCTATATCGGCCATCTGTTCAGCCAGGGCTTTTCGATCGTCGATGTACGCGACCCTAAAAATCCGAAGCCTGCGGGATATGTCGCGGCACCTGCGAACACCTGGAACGTCCATCTCCAGGTGGCCGACAACCTGCTTCTGGTAATCCACGGCAAGGATGTCTTCGCTGATGCCGCCTTTGCCGACGAGGCAAGTTATTACAAGGCCGCCGCCGGAACCGCGCTCGGTACCACCAGGCCAACGGGGGCGCGCAATTGGGATGCCGGGCTGGCAGTCTATGACATTTCGACGCCTGGCCAGCCGAAACGGATCGGTTTCATGCCGGTGTCAGGCGGCATTCACCGCATCTGGTACACGGGTGGCCGATGGGCCTATGTGTCGGCGCTGCTCGACGGTTATACCGATTTCATTTTCATGACCATCGACATGTCCGACCCGGCGCAACCGCGCGAAGCGGGACGCTATGCGCTGCCGGGCATGAACCAGGCTGCCGGCGAGATCCCGTCATGGGAAGCCAACAGGAAATTCGGACTGCACCATGCGCTCGTCGACGGCGATATCGCCTGGGGCGCCTGGCGCGATGCCGGTCTCGTGGTGATGGATGTCGCCGACCG
The DNA here is from genome assembly GCF_001426565.1 of Rhizobium sp. Root482. Taxonomy (GTDB): domain Bacteria; phylum Pseudomonadota; class Alphaproteobacteria; order Rhizobiales; family Rhizobiaceae; genus Pararhizobium. Next base: position 46,687 of record NZ_LMFA01000022.1, read on the forward strand.
TGCCAATCCGAAGCTGATCAAGCATGTCAACTGGTCGCCGCCATTCCAGGGCGGCACGCATAATTGCCTGCCGCTTGCCGATCGCGACCTGCTGGTCGTGCTGGACGAGGCGGTGCTGGACGATTTCGAGGATGGCTTGAAGAACATCTGGCTGTTCGATGTCAAGGACCCGGCCAATCCCGTGCCGGTCTCGACCATGCCGCCGCCGACCGATGCCGATTATCCGCACAAGGGTGCGCACTACGGCCCTCACAATATCCATGAGAACCGGCCGGGAACCTTCCAGAGTTCGACCCTGATCTTTTCGACCTGGCAGAATGCAGGCGTACGGGTTTTCGATATCGCCAATGCCCGCCAGCCGAGGGAAGTCGGTGCGTTGGTGCCGCCGCCGCCACGCTCGATGATGGACCAGCGCCCGGGCAAGAAACCGATTATTCAGACCTGCGATATCTTCGTCGATAAAGCGGGCCTCATCTACGTGACCGACTACAATGCCGGTCTCTACGTGATGGAATTCAACGGGTAAGGCGGGCCGAAGCTTCCGTCGCCATCGCATTTGAAAGGACTATCTCCATGAATCTCTTCGGCTCTTATGACGTCGTCGTCACCGGCGCGGGCTCCTCCGGCATCGTCGCAGCCATCCGCGCGGCGCGCGAAGGCGCAAAGGTGCTGCTGCTTGAGGGAACCGGATTTCTCGGCGGGTTGATTACCGGTGGCCGTCTGACGAAGCCGACCGGGTTGATCAATTCGCCGATCTTCCACGAAATGCTTGACCGTTGTGTCGGGTACAAGGGTGCCGACGGTCGCGTGCGCGAATCCTATTGGGGCAAGTATACCGGAACCTTCGATGCCGAGGTGATGCAGCGCGTCATCATCGAGATGGTCGAAGAGGCGGGCGTCGAGGTGCTGCTTCGGGCCATGGTCGTCCAGACAGTGATGAAGGACAGCGCCGTCCACGGGCTGATCATCCGCACCAAGTCCGGTGAAAGCCTGGTGCTTGCCAAGGCCTTCGTCGATGCCTCCGGTGATGGCGACGTGGCAGCTCTTGCCGGAGCGGATTTCATGCTGGGGCGCGACGGCGACGGGCTGACGCAGCCGATCACCTCCTATTTCCGCGTCTTGAATGTCAACGTTCCCCGGCTGATTGCCGATTGCGAAGCCAACCGTGCCGATATGTGGGAAGTCGTCTATCCAAAGGAGGCCGGCGAGCGCAACGAGGACTATGCGATGGCCGTTTTGCTGACCGGGTTTCAACAGCGCATCAAGGATAAGGTGGCCGAGGGATTCGACTGGATCATCCCCAAAGACCATATTACCATGAAGACCGGGCTGATCCCCGGCGAGATCAGTGTCAACGTCACCCGTTTCCAAGGCAACGGGCTGGACGACCGCGATCTCAGCAAGGCGGAGATCGAGATCCGCAAGCAGGCTTATTGCGCTTTCGATTTCCTGCAGCGCTACGTCAAGGGTTTCGAGGATGCCATCTTCCTCGAAGTTGCGCCGAAGCTCGGCATCCGCGAAACGCGGCGCATCACCGGGCAGTACACCATCACCGAAGCCGATGTTCGCGGCCATGGACGGTTCGAGGATGCGATCGGGCTCTGCAATTCACCGGTCGACGTCCATGAGCCGGGCGGTAGCCGCGCGATCATGGATCATGTCGGCATCGGCTATGGCATTCCCTATCGCACCATGGTGCCGCTCAAGGTCGATAACATCATCATCGCCGGTCGCTGCATTTCGGCCGATGCCATCGCCTTCGGTTCCACCCGCAACGTGCCGGCCTGCACCATGACCGGCGAAGCTGCCGCGATCGCCGCGGCACTTGCCGCCAGCCGTGGCGTGCCGACCTCCTCTATCGATGTCGGTGATATCCAGGCGCGATTGCGCGAACTCAAGGTCTGGCTCGGCACGCCGGGAGAAGAGGTGCCGGACGTGCTGAAACAGGCAAGCTGAGACATTCGCAGGGGCTAAGGCGGGGCGGCCAATGACGCATGCATTGAACCGCCCCGCCGTGCCTGTCCATGTCTACGCCCTGGCCTGGCTCTCCGGCGTGTAGGCCATGACGCAGTTGCGGCCGGACTTCTTCGCCACGTAAAGCGCGGCATCCGCCTGGCGCTGGAGAAGCTCGGCCGGGACGCGTTCACCGGCGCGCGTCAATGTCGCCAGTCCGATGCTCACGGTGACAAAGGCCATGACGCGGGATGTGGGGTTCGGAAGAGAGGCAGCTTCCACCCGGCTGCGTATTTTCTCTGCGACCATTCTCGCCTGCTCTTCATCGCAGCCTGGGAGAAAGACGAGAAACTCTTCACCTCCGAAACGGGCAACCTGGTCCGTTTCGTCTTTCATGCAGCTCTGGATGATGCCGGCGATCTTGACCAGGCATCGATCGCCCTCGGCATGCCCGAGATTGTCGTTGAGGTTCTTGAAGTCGTCGACGTCGCACATGAGCATCGCCGCATCGCCGGTGCGTTCGATGTCCTCGTTCCAAAAACGATTGAGTGTCTCCATCATCGAGCGCCGGTTGGCGACGCCCGTCAGCGGATCGGTGCGGGCAAGCAATTCCAGCCGCGCATTGATCTCGGTCAGGTCGGAAAGGCGGCTTCGGTCCCGCAATTCAAGCAGGAAGGTCTTGTGCGCCAGGATCGTCGCGGTCCGTCGCGCTTCCACGGTAGCCACCACGCCGCTCGCAAAGAACAGCGTCCCGGCAAGCGCGCTTCCCACTTCGATGCCCGGATTGCGCAGTTGAAACGTCAGATAGATGCCGAGAGCGGATCCACCGATCGTGATGGCCCAACCGAGTGGCACGGGAAAGATGACGATGGCTGTAACCGCCACGAAAAGCATGATGGTCAAATGGCGCTCATAAAACTCGCCGCCCGTGTTCACGCCCACCAGGGCCACCGACAGCAGGATCAGAAACACGCCGGAAAGCACCAGTAATCCACGCAGCCAGAAAGCGTGCGGCTTGCGAAATCCGATTGCCGTGAAAAGAGCCGCGGGCGGGAGGATGGAGGCCGGCAGAAGCATCGACGCCACGGTTTCGGTCGGAAGCAGGATCGCATTGAGGCCCAAGGTCAGGATATCGAGTACAATCACCCAGAACATCCAGGCCCGAATGATCTTGGCAGCCTGCGGCCAGGAGCGCTCCCGAAAAAGGCGCGCCAACTCACCGTCGAGGCGGATATCGCGCGTGCGTCCCCCCAGAAGCCGTTCGACTTCGCCGACCACGGCCGGGCTCAATTTCGGCAGGGGCTTGTGCGAAGACGGCCCGATCGATTTCAAGGTGCCTGTGGTACGCTCATTATCCATGAGGCTTGATCTAGGGTGGAGGCAATTCAGGGGCAAGTCGGGCTGCTGCGGGCGTTGGAAAGGCTGCGATATTTGCTCCAATGAGCTTTACGGGCGCCAGCAAAAGCTGATCGCCTGTGCCAAAGTGAGTCAGCATGGATCGAGATTGCGACACGCGCCGGTGGACGCCCAGTTCAATGCTCCGGTTCAATCGACGAGTTTGACTCACGGCTTTCATGAAATATATTTCTATGAATGAATTATATTGACAGCGTTGTGGCGTTCGCGTTTATTGCGCCTACCGCACTTCGAGGAGGAAGTTCGGTTTCAACGCGATCAGCGGCGTCTCAACGGCGCCCTCGGGCTATTGGGAGGGGCTTCGGCCTCGAGGAGGAATCTTGCGCAAATTTATCAGCTCGACCGCGATGGCGGTCCTTGCAACAACGCTTCTTGCCGGTACTGCATCCGCGGAGACGGAAAATCCGTTCCGCTGCAAGCCGGGCGAGAAATACGTCATGAACGTCATGGTCTCTGGCGTGGAATACTGGTTCCCGGTCTACGAGATGTTCAAGCAGGCCGGCCAGCAGTTCGGCTGCGAGACGGAATATACCGGCACGCCGGAATATGACGTCAACAAGCAGATCGCCACTTTCGACCAGGCGCTGGCACAGAACCCGGCCGGCATCCTCGTTCATCCAATGAACTCCGATCCGTTCATCGAGCCGATCAACCGGGCGATCGACCAGGGCACGGCGGTCGTGACCTTCGCGGCCGATTCACCGCTCTCCAAGCGCGTGTCCTTCATCACCTCGGACAACAACCGCGAAGGCGTCTATGCCGCCGATGCGATTGCCGAGAAGATGGGCGGCAAGGGCGAATATGCGGTCCTTGAAAATCCGGGCCAGGACAATCACGACAAGCGCATCACCGCTTTCATCGGTCGCATGGAAGAGAAGTGGCCGGACATGAAGCTTGTCGGCCGCGCCGCATCCAACCAGGATCCGACAAAAGCCTATCAGGGGCTTTCGAGCCTTATCCAGGCCAATCCGAACCTCGGCGCCGTCTTCATGCCGGAAGCCAATTCGGCGATCGGCGCATCGCAGGCCGCCAAGGAAAACGGCGGCAAGGTTCTCGTCATGTGCGCCGACGTCAACGCCAATATCCTCGACATGATCAAGGCCGGCGAAGTCTTCGGCTCGATCAATCCGAACCAGGGCATGCAGGGTTACATGGGCTTCATGCTTCTGTGGCTTGCCAAGCATCCCGAACTAATCGATCCGATGAACGACGCCAAGCGCTCCGGCTTCAACGCCATGAGCATCCCGGTCGTCGATAACGGCCTGTCCATCGTTACCGCGGAAAATGCCGATGACTTCTACTGGGACAAGTACCTGAAGCGCCGTGGCACCAAGGGCATCGAAGAGTAAGGGCGTCGGCTTCTTCCCTTCTCCCCAGCGGGGAGAAGGTGGCCCGAAGGGTCGGATGAGGGGGATGACTTGCCTGGAGCAAGCGGAGATACCCCCTCATCGCCTCGCTTTGCTCGGCACTTCTCCCCGGTGGGGAGAAGAGGAAGGCTGTCGCAGCCGCTTTCATTTTGTGTACGATGGCGTGAATAAGGGACAATGACGATGGCGGAGCCGGTGCTCACCATTCATGGCGTGACCAAGCATTTCGGTGCGGTAAGGGCGTTGACCGATGTCGATTTCACGCTCGAACGCGGGGAGGTCCATGCGCTGTGCGGCGAAAATGGTGCCGGCAAGTCGACGCTTATGAACATCATTGCCGGGGTACTGCAGCCGACCGAAGGCGAAATCCGCGTCGATGGCAAGGCGGTGCGCATATCTTCGCCTGCCGCCGCCCAGACGCTGGGCATCGGGCTCGTGCACCAGGAAATCGCCCTCTGCCCGGATGCGACGGTGGCTGAAAACATGTTCATGGCGGCAACCAACCGCCGCCGCGCGCCCTTCATGAATTACCGGGCCCTGGAGCGCGACGCGCAGGCGGTGATGAACCGGCTGGCCGCCATCGACGTCCGCGGCAAGGTCGCCGATCTGCCGATTTCCAGCCAACAGCTCGTCGAGATCGCCAAGGCGCTGACGCTCGACTGCCGGGTGCTGATCCTGGACGAGCCGACGGCCGCCTTGACCGAAACCGAGGCGCAGCAGCTCTTCTCGATCATCCGCACCCTCAAGGCCAACGGTATCTCGATCATCTATATCAGCCACCGGATGGCCGAGATCTTCAGCCTCTGCGACCGGGTCACCGTGTTTCGCGACGGCCGCTATGTCTGCACCGACCACATCGCCGACGTGACCCCGGACGAGGTGGTGCGCCGCATGGTCGGCCGCGAGATCACCCAGCTCTATCCAGACAAGCTCAAGTCCGGGGAAGCCTCCGCCGAGACGATCCTTGAGATCGATCGCATCAGCGACGGCGCGCGTTTCCAGGATGTCAGCTTCGACCTGCGCAAGGGCGAGATTCTCGGCATCGGCGGTCTCATCGGCTCCGGTCGCACGGAGATTGCCGAGGGCATCTGCGGGCTTCGGCCGCGAATAGCGGGTACGGTGCGCCTGCATGGCGACGCGCAGAAGATCACGGCCTATGCGGATGCCGTGAAGGCCGGCATCGTCTATCTTTCCGAGGACCGCAAGGGTTCCGGGATCTTTCTCGAACTGTCTATCGCGCAAAATATTTCCGTGCTGGATCTGAAGGCGCTGACCAACCCGGCCGGGCTGCTCAAGCGTCGTGCGGAGACCGCGCTGGCGGAGAATTTTGCCCGGCGGCTTGCCGTGCGCATGGCTGGCGTCGAGGCGCCGGTCAAATCGCTTTCCGGCGGCAACCAGCAGAAGGTGGCGATCGCCAAGCAGCTTGCCGTCGAGCCCAAGGTGATCCTGATGGACGAGCCGACCCGTGGCATCGACGTGGGCGCCAAGGCCGAAATTCATCGCCTGCTGCGCGATCTCGCGCGCTCGGGCATCGGCATCGTCGTCATTTCCTCGGAAATGCCGGAACTCCTTGGGCTTTGCGACCGCGTGCTTGTGGTGCGGGAGGGGCGGATTGCCGGCGAGCTGGGCGCGGACGAGATGTCGGAGGAGGCCGTGATCCGCCTTGCCTCGGGAATGGGCACGGCAAAGGCGGCAAGCCATGCCGCGTGAGAAGAACCTGGGAGAGACCGGAATGGCAATCGATACGATGGCGGCAGGGACGCCCGGAACATCCTCCTTCAAGCGCATCGGCACGATGCGCGAAGCGGGTCTGATCGCGATCATCCTTGCCCTCTGCATCGCCATGACTTTCGCCTCGCCGCACTTCCTGACGCTCGGAAATTTCCGTGCCATGCTGATGAGCTTTTCGGTAGAGGGCATCGTCGTGGTCGGCATGACGATCCTGCTGATCGTCGGCGGTATCGATCTGGCCGTCGGTTCGGTCGTCTGCTTTGCGATGGTGCTGTCCGGTTCACTGTTTCTTGCCGGGCTCGATCCCTGGACGGCTTCGCTGATCGGCATCCTGGCCAGCGGTGTCATCGGCGCGATCATGGGCTTCTTCGTGACGGTGGTGGGTTTGAACCATTTCATCACCTCGCTTGCGGCCATGGTGATCGTGCGCGGCCTCTGCCTTGTCATCACCAAGGGCACGCCGCTGTCGCTCTTCACGCTGCCGGCCGGCTTCAAGGCTGTCGGGCAGGGCACGTTCCACGGCGTGCCCTATGTCATCCTGATCTTCGTCGCCGTCGTCGTGCTGTTCGATTTCCTGCTGCGCCGGGCAACCGCCTTTCGCAAGGTCTTCTATACCGGCAGCAACGAGAAGGCGGCGCTCTATTCCGGCATTCGGACCAACCAGGTCAAATTCTGGGTGACGGTGCTCTGCTCGACGCTCGCCGGTGTCGCTGGCGTGATCTACATGTCCCGTTTCGGCGCCGCCACCCCCACCTTCGGCGTCGGCATGGAGCTCAACATCATCGCCGCGGCGGTGATCGGCGGCGCCTCGCTCAATGGTGGCTCCGGCACGATCCTCGGTGCCATCCTCGGTATCGCGCTGCTCTCGGTCGTCACCTCGTCGCTGATCCTGCTCGATGTCTCGGTCTATTGGCAGGACATGATCAAGGGGTGCATTTTGCTCGCCGCTGTTTCCATCGACCATTTCCTGCACAAGCGGAAGGCCGCCTGACATGCCGATCGCTAAGCTGAAACCCAAGACGACCAGCGCGCCGCGCGAGGAAATCGTCATCGCCCGCCAGATGCACCAGGCGCTCGTCCTGCATTTCCTGGAGGGCCTGACGCAGGCGCAGATCGCCGACCGGCTCGGTCTCTCGCATGCCACCGTCAATCGGCTGATCAAGCGCGGCCGCCAGCTCGGCCTCGTCGAGATCAAGATCAAGTCGCCGGTCGAGCCGCTGGTGGACATGGAGGAGCGGCTGCTGGCACTCGGCGGCATCACACGTGCTGTCGTGGTGCCGACGGTTTCCGACAATCCGCAGACGGCACTCCAGGCAGTCGGCGAGGCCGCGGCCCGGCTGCTGATCGAGGAGATCGCTGATGGCGACACGATCTGCATCACCGGCGGCAAGGGCGTCAGCGCCGTGGTTGCCGGGCTCGAGACGCAGCGCCGTTTCGATGTCGAGGTGATCCCGGCGACCGGCTGCGTTCAGGGCAAGCACTATACCGACGTCAACCACGTCTCGACTCTGATGGCGGACAGGCTTGGCGGGCGATCCTACCAGATCCACGCGCCGCTTTTTGCCGACAATGCCGAGCAGCGGGGCATGCTGATCAACATGCGTTCCGTCGCCGACGTCTTCAAGCGGGCGCGGGAGGCAAAGATCGCCATCGTCGGCATCGGCTCGATCCTGACGGACGATTCGAGCTATTACGACCTGCACCCGTCCTCCAGCACCGACCGGGCGGCCATCCAGCGCTCGGGCGCCAGCTGCGAACTGCTCGCCCATCTGCTCGATGACCACGGCCGGGTCTGCGACTACAGCCTCAACCGTTCGCTGGTCTCGCTCACTTTGCCGGAATTCGCCTCGATCCCGACGAAGATCGGCGTCGCCAGCGGCCTGAACAAGGCGGGCCCGATCCTGAGCGTGCTGCGCGGCAACCATCTCGACACGCTTGTCACCGACGAGGCGACCGGCGCGCGTATTCTTGAAATTGCATCCGAGGAAGGGTTTTCGGCATGAGCGGCGAACAGTTGATCTGCGAGATCGGACGCTCCGGCGTCAAGGCGTCGGCCGTCGGGCTCGGCACCTGGGCGATCGGCGGCTGGATGTGGGGCGGGACAGACGAGGCAGAATCCGTTGCCGCGATCCAGGCCTCGCTCGATGCGGGCGTGACGCTGATCGACACGGCGCCGGCCTATGGCCTTGGCCGCTCGGAGGAGATCGTCGGCAAGGCGCTTGCCGGCCGTCGCGACAAGGCGGTGATTGCGACGAAATGCGGGCTCGTCTGGCACACTCAAAAGGGCAGTCATTTCTTCGACCAGGACGGCAAGCCGGTCCATCGCTATCTTGGCCGCGACTCGATCATCCATGAGGTCGAGGAAAGCCTGCGCCGGCTCGGCACCGATTATATCGACCTCTATATCACCCATTGGCAGGACGCGACGACGCCCATCGAGGAGACTGTCGCGGCGTTGGAGGAACTGAAACGGGCCGGCAAGATCCGCGCCATCGGCGCCAGCAATGTCAGCGGTTCCGAGCTTCGGCAGTATATAGAGACCGGCGCGCTCGATGCGATCCAGGAACGGTTCAGCATGATCGATCGCGGGATCGAGGCGGAGTTGCTGCCTCTTACTCTTGCAAACGGCGTCTCGACGCTCAGCTATTCCTCGCTGGCGCTCGGCCTGCTTTCGGGCACCATCGGGCCGGACCGGGTCTTCTCGGGCGATGACCAGCGCAAAGACAATCCGCGCTTCTCCGTCGCCAACCGGCAGAAGGCCCGCGATTTTTCGGACGCGATCCGGCCCGTTGCCGAGCGGCATGGTGCCAGCATCGCTCAGGTGGTGATCGCCTGGACGCTGGCGCAACCGGGCGTGACCTTTGCGCTGTGCGGTGCCCGCAATCCGGAACAGGCGCTCGACAATGCCCGGGCCGGCACGCTTCGGCTCCCTGCGGAAGATCTCGGCGCCATCAATGCTGCGCTTGCGGCGAAGCTGACCGATATGGACGGATAACGGACTGCCATCATGAACCGTGAAGAAATATTGGACGGGCTTCGCGAAAGCCCGAAAGTGGACGTGTGCGTCCTCGGCGGCGGCATCAACGGGCTCAGCGTCTTTCGCGAGCTTGCGCTGCAGGGCGTCAGCGTGCTCCTCGTCGAAAAGGGCGATTATTGCTCCGGCGCAAGTGCCGCCCTGTCGCGCATGGTGCATGGCGGGCTGCGCTACCTGGAAAACGGCGAGTTCAGCCTGGTGCAGGAATCGCTCGTCGAGCGCGACCGACTGCTGCGCAACGCGCCGCACTATGTCGCACCCCTGCCGACCACGGTTCCGATCTTCGATATATTCTCGGGGCTCGGCAACGGCATCGTCCGTTTCCTCGGCCTCACCCGCCGCCCCAGCCGCCGTGGCGCCTTGGCCATCAAGGCGGGGCTCGGCATCTATGATTTCCTGACGCGCAAGCGGGCGCTGATGCCGAAACATCAGTTCCGCGGACGCAGGTCGACGCTTGCCAAATGGCCCGCCCTCAATCCGGCGATCCGCAGCTCCGCCACCTATTTCGATGCCTGGGTCAGCCATCCGGAGCGTATCGGTATCGAACTTCTGCGCGATGGGCTCTCGGCCGGCCGCAATGCCGGCGCCCTGAACTATGCGACGATCGAACAGGCGCCGACCGCAGGTTTTCTGCTGCGCGACGGTATTTCGGGCGAGACGACGGCAATCCAGCCGTCGCTGATCATCAACGCCACCGGCGGCTGGATCGACATCGCCAATGGCACGCTCTTTCCCGAGGAGGCCCGTCCCGCCCCCCTGATGGGCGGCACCAAGGGCTCGCATCTCATCATCGACAATGCCGGCCTGCGCGACATGCTCGATGGGCACATGATCTATTACGAGAACGAGGACGGGCGCATCTGCATCCTCTTTCCCTATCTCGGCAAGGTGCTGGTCGGCTCGACGGATATCAGGGTGGACGATCCCGGCACGGTGCGCTGCGAGGCGGACGAGAGGGATTATATCCTGCAATCGCTCGCCTTCGTGCTGCCGGGCATCGCCATCCGCCCGGACGAAATCGTCTTCCAGTTTTCAGGCGTGCGGCCGCTGCCGGCCAGCAAGGATAGCTTTACCGGCCGCATCCCGCGCGATCATTTCTGCACCATGCTCGAAGGCGAAGGCGGCGGGCCGCCGGTGCTGTGCATGATCGGCGGCAAATGGACGACCTTCCGGTCCTTCGGCGAACTTGCCGCCGACATGGCCCTTGCGCGGCTTGGCCTTCCGCGTCACATGGACACCGCCGAGCGGAGCTTCGGGGGAGGACGTGCCTTTCCCGAAAGTCCGGAGATCTGGATCAGCCAGCTTGTCGTGGCGACGGGCATCACTGTCGAGCGTGCCGCCACGCTCTTTGCCCGCTATGGCACCGATGCACAGGATATCGCCGGCTTCATCGCCCTGGAGCCCGATCAGGCCTTGCCGCATGCCGGGTACAGCATGCGTGAAATCCTCCACCTTATCCGCCACGAGGCGGTCGAGCGTCTGGACGATCTCCTGCTGCGACGCACGGCGCTTGCCATTGCCGGCGAACTTTCGCTTGCCATGACCGATGCCGTTCTCGGCATCCTCGCCACTGAGAAAGGCTGGTCGCCTACACGCATGGCCAAGGAGCGCGCATTTTTTCTCACCCTCCTGAACGACCGTCACGGCGTCACGGAGGCAATTCTTTCCGCAAGGAACCAACACAGGAGTGAACCATGCGAGACAACCGCAAAGTCCGGATGAACCGGCTGTTCGGCAACGGCCGTTGCCTGGACGTGGCGATCGATCACGGCGTGTGCAACGAGCCGTCCTTCCTCGACGGGCTGGAAAACATGCCTGCCGTCGTCAAGGCGCTGGTCGATGCGAAGCCCGATGCGATCCAGATGAACTACGGCCAGGCAGACCTGCTGCAGGACCTGCCCGGCAAGGACAAGCCGGCGCTCGTCATGCGCATCGACATGGGAAACCCCTATAACCGCATCCGCCATCGCGACATGTGGGCCGTGCTGCAGAACGACGCCGAGCCGCTGATCGGCGCGCTGCAGATGGATGCGGCCTGCGTCGTCGTCAACCTCTTCATGCTGCCGGACGAGCCGGACCTCTTCCGCCAATGCGTGCAGAACATCTCGCGCGTGCGTGCGGACTGCGAAAAATACGGCATGCCGCTGATGATCGAGCCGCTGGTGATGCAGCCGGTGACCGAGCGCGGCGGCTATATGGTAGACGGCGATGCCGACAAGATAGTCACCCTGACGCGGCTTGCCCGCGAGATGGGTGCCGATATCGTCAAGGCCGATCCGACGACGAATCCGGAGGATTTCCACCGCGTGGTGGAGGCGGCGCGCTGCCCGGTGCTGGTGCGCGGCGGTGGAAAGGAAGACCTGTCGGCCGTCTTCGCCAAGTCCGCCGCCTTGATGCGGCAGGGCGCAATGGGCATGGTCTACGGGCGCAACATCTACCAGCACGCCAATCCAAGCGCCGTCGTGCGCGGGCTCATGGCGATCATTCACGAGGATGCGAGCGGCGAGGAGGCCATCGCGGTCTATCAGCGGGGATAAGGGAAGGGCGCGTTCCCTCTTCTCCCCGGCGGGGAGAAGTGCCGAGCATATGCGAGGCGATGAGGGGGTGGTGCGGCAAACTTTGAGTGGGCGGCTAGGCCCCCTCATCCGGCCCTTCGGGCCACCTTCTCCCCGCTGGAGAGAAGAGGGATCGGCGCCGCGCAAAAAGTCTGACGGAGCCTTGGGAGGGTTCGAAATGGAAAAATATCTTTTGGGGCTCGATGCCGGCAACACCGTCATCAAGGCGGTGATATTCGATCTCGCGGGCAGGGAAGTCGCCTATGCCGGGGAGGAGGGCCATAGCCGCATGCCATCTCCCGGTCATGTGGAGCGCGATCTCGGTGAGCTTTGGGCCAATGCCCGGCGCGTCATCCGCACCTGCCTCGACAAGGCGGGTATCGCGGCAACGGATATTGCCGCGATCGGCTGCGCCGGCCACGGCAACGGGCTCTATGCACTCGACCGACAGGGCGAGCCGCTCATCGGCATCCAGTCGCTCGATACCAGGGCGACCGGGCTTGTCGAGGAATGGCGCGCGCAAGGCGTCGGCGATAGGACGGCGCCGATCGCCCGGCAGCGCCCTTGGCCCTCCCAGACGCCGACGCTGCTCGCCTGGTTGAAGCGCCACCGCCCGGAGCTCTTCCAGCGCATCGGCATGGTTTTCTTTTCCAAGGATTTTATCGTCAACCGGCTCACAGGAAAGCGCGTCAGCGAAGTGTCTGATATGTCGGGCGCCGGCCTGCTCGATCTCGCCGCCCGCCGCTACGACCAGACGCTGATGGCGGCCTATGGGCTTGCCGACTGCATGGACCTTTTGCCGCCGCTGATCGAAAGCGCCGATATTGCCGGGCATGTGACTGCGGAGGTGGCGGCCGAAACCGGGCTTGCCGAGGGCACGCCGGTCATCGGCGGGCTGTTCGACGTCGTCGCTTCGGCGCTCGGCTCGGGCGTGTCGCGCACCGGCAGCGCCTCGATCATCGCCGGCACCTGGAGCATCAACCAGGTGATCATGGATGGACCGGTGCTCGATGGTCCGGTCTTCATGTCCTCGACCTTTGACCGCAGCCGCTATATGGGGATGGAAAACAGCGCGACATCCGCCGCCAATCTGGAATGGCTGGTGCGCGAGTTCTTCGACGGCGACTATCCGGACGGCGTGTCGCCCTTCGACGCAGCTTGCGCGCTCGCGGCAGCGATCGAACCCCTAGCCGACGATCCGCTCTACCATCCTTTTCTCTACGGCGCCCAGCAGGACGGCCATGCGCGGGCGGGCTTTTATGGCATTGCCGGCTGGCATGGAAAGGGGCACCTCATCCGCGCGCTGCTCGAAGGCGTGGCCTTCGGCCATCGCCAGCATATCGAAACCATCCGCAAGGCAGGTGCCAGTTTCGACGAGGCGGTGCTTTCGGGCGGCGGATCGCGCAGCCGCCTCTGGCCGCAAATCTTCGCCGATGTGCTTGATATGCCTGTCTCCGTCGCCATGTCACGGGAAACCGGGGCTCTCGGTGCGGCGATTGCGGCAGGAACGGGTGTCGGCCTCTTTGCCGATTTTACAGAGGGTGCCGACGCCATGGTACGGACCGACCGGTATTATCAGCCGAACCCTACGCTCGCCGCGCATTACGGCCGCCGCTACGGGCTCTATGCGGATATAGCCACGGCCATGGCCCCCCTCTGGCAGCGCCTTTCGGCAACCGAACGGCCGGAAACGGAGGCCACGGCGTGACCATGTCGATACACGAAACGCCGGTGGACGAAGGCCGCTACGACTACATCATCGTCGGCGCCGGCTCTGCCGGCTGCGTGCTGGCAAACCGGCTCTCGGCCGACCCTGGAAACCGGGTCCTGCTTCTCGAGGCCGGCGGCACGGATCGCTATCATTGGGTCCATGTGCCGATCGGCTATCTCTATTGCATGGGCAATCCGCGCACCGATTGGATGATGAAGACGGCAGCCGAGGCGGGACTCAACGGCCGCGCCTTGAATTATCCGCGCGGAAAGCTGCTCGGCGGCTGCTCCTCCATCAACGGCATGATCTATATGCGCGGCCAGGCGGCCGATTATGATGGCTGGCGCCAGGCGGGCAATGCCGGCTGGGGCTGGGACGATGTCCTGCCCTATTTCCTGAAATCGGAAGACAATTACCGCGGCAAGTCGCAGATGCACGGGGCCGGCGGCGAATGGCGGGTCGAGCGCCAGCGGCTCTCCTGGCCGATCCTCGATGCCTTCCGCGATGCGGCGGAAGAGCTGGGCATTCGAAAGACCGATGATTTCAACGACGGCGACAATGAGGGGTCCGGCTATTTCGAGGTCAACCAACGCGGCGGCCTGCGCTGGAACACGACGAAGGCCTTTCTTCGTCCGGCCATGAAACGTAGGAACCTGCGCGTTCTCACCGGCGCCGAAACGGAAAGGCTGGTGTTCGATGGCAAGACGGTATCCGGCGTGCGCTTCCGTCTCAACGGGCGGACCTGTGTCGCGCATGCGGCGCGCAAGGTCGTGCTGTCAGCCGGTGCCGTCAACTCGCCGAAGCTGCTGGAGCTTTCGGGCGTCGGGCGTCTGGATGTGCTCTCGAATTTCGGTATTCCGGTCCATCATGCACTCCAGGGTATCGGCGAAAACCTGCAGGACCATCTGCAGATCCGCACGGTCTTCAAGATCGAGGGCGCGCGCACGCTGAACCAGCTTTACCACAATCTCTTCAGCCGCGCCGGCATGGGCCTGCAATATGCGATCAGCCGCTCGGGGCCGCTCTCCATGGCGCCAAGCCAGCTCGGCATTTTTGCCAAAAGCGATCCGGCGGTCGCCACGGCCGATCTCGAATATCACGTCCAGCCGCTCAGCACCGACCGGCTCGGCGAGCCATTGCATCGCTATCCGGCCGTGACCGTCTCCGTCTGCAACCTGCGGCCGGAAAGCCGCGGCACGGTCCATATCGGTTCGGATAATGCCAGCTTGCCGCCGGAAATCCGGCCGAACTATCTTTCAACGGTCGGCGACCGGCTGCTTGCCGCGAAATCCATTCGCCATGCCCGCAGCCTCATGGAGACCAGGGCGATTGCCCGTTTCCGGCCGCAGGAAATGCTGCCGGGCCGGGAATATGAAAGCGAAGAGGACCTGATCCGCCGGGCGGGCGATATCGCCACGACGATCTTTCACCCGGTCGGCACCTGCAAGATGGGCGACGATCCCATGGCGGTGGTGGATACAAGGCTGCGCGTCCACGGCATCGCCAATCTGCATGTCGTCGACGCCTCGATCATGCCGACCATCGTGTCCGGCAATACCAATTCCCCGGTGATCATGATCGCGGAAAAGGCGGCGGCGGATATTCTCAAAGCCGATCAGTAGGCGGGTAGGAATGCTTGAAGGCAAGGCTGTTCTTGCGCCGCGACAACCCTCTGTGGAATAGGACCGATCGGCGTTCCGGCGTAGTCGGCGGCGCGGTTTGCTCTCGCAGGTGACGGAGCAGAATTCCTCCTGCGCTACCCGCTGATCCGCTTCCCGGTGGCTGGATCGAAAAGATGCAGGTCTTGCGCATCCACGACCAGGCCAACGGTCTCGCCTTTCTTGAAGCGGCCCGACGCCGGAGCCGCCACGTTGACGTCATTTCCGTTGACGCGGACGGTCACCAATCTTGTTTCCCCGTGGAACTCGTTCCGCTCGACCACGCCCTGCAGGCTAGCGGCTCCGTCATCGAGCTTGAACGCGCCCGGCCGAATGCCGACCGTTACCGGACCCGGCCTGACGCTGAAGGGCGACTTCAGCCGAACAGCTCCGTCGGTGAGTTCGTCATCCGCGGCGTTCAGTTCCAGAAAGTTCATGTTGGGCGTACCGATGAAGCCCGCCGCGAAAAGGGTTTGCGGCGTCTGGTAGATTTCTTCCGGTGTGCCCATCTGCTCGATGCGGCCGTCTTTCATCAGCACGATCCGGTCCGCCAGCGTCATCGCTTCCAACTGGTCGTGCGTGACATAGACGCTGGTCGTCTTCAGGTCGTTGTGCAGGCGGGCGATCTCGACGCGCAGGCTGCCGCGCAGCTTGGCATCGAGGTTGGAGAGAGGCTCGTCGAACAGGAAGACCTCCGGCGTCTTGATCGTGGCGCGGGCGATGGCGACACGCTGCTGCTGTCCGCCCGATAGCTCCGTGGGCTTGCGCGACAGATAGACTTGAAGTCCCAGCGCCTCGACCACCGGCGCCAGCCGTGTATCGATCTCTCCCTTGGCCACCCCTGCCCGTTCCAGCCCGAAGACGATGTTCTCGCGCACCGTCATATGCGGATAGAGGGCGTAGTTCTGGAACACCATGGCGATGCCCCGGTCACCCGGATCGCGGTCGTTCATGCGCTCGCCGCCGATCAGGAGGTCGCCGCCGGTGATGTCTTCCAGCCCGGCGATCATGCGCAGCATCGTCGACTTTCCGCAGCCGGACGGACCGAGGAAAACCACGAATTCCTGATCGGCGATCTTCAGGTCGAAGTCGCGCATCACCTCCACAGCACCATAGGCCTTGCGAATGGAACGGCATTCGACGGTCGCCATCAGCCTGCCTCCCCATCCATCAGGATCTGCAGCTTCACGTCCTCGGGGCGTCCCTCCGCCGCGCGCTCGAAAGCGGCGATCGACCGGTCGAACCCAAAGGTATCGGAAACCAGCGGCTTGAGATCGACCTTGCCGGCGGCGATCAGCGCCAGCGCGCGGTCGAAGACATTGGCGTAGCGGAACACGGTTTCGATCCGGCATTCGCGCGCGCATGCGGCGGCGATATCGACCGGCACCGGCTCGGGCGGCAGGCCGACCAGCACCACCGTTCCGCCGGGACGCACGATCTTGAAAAGGTCCCGCACCGCCGCCGGCGCGCCGGAGCATTCAAAGACGATGTCCGCCCCCCAGCCCCCGGTCGCCTCGGCCGTGGCGCTGATGATGTCCGTCTCGCGCAGATTGACGCCGGTGATGCCGGGATAGGTCTCCGCAAGCTTCAGCTTGGTTTCGGAAAGATCGGAGATCAGCACCCGCGAGCATCCGCCGGCCAAAGCCGCCAATGCCACCATGATGCCGATCGTGCCGCAACCGGTGACGACAGCGGTATCGCCGGGCGTGATACGCGCCCGCGCCGCCGCCTGCATGCCCACGGCGAAAGGCTCGACCATTGCGCCTTCCGCAAATGTGACATTGTCGGGCAGCTTGTAGGTGAAAGCGGCCGGATGCACCGTTTCCGGGGACAGGATGCCGTGGACCGGCGGCGTCGCCCAGAAAGTGACGGCGGGATCGACATTGTAGATCCCGAGCCGCGATGCCCGCGACAGCGGATCGGGGATGCCGGGCTCCATGCAGACCCGGTCGCCGGCCTTCAGATGGGTGACGTTGGCGCCTGCCTCGATCACTGTTCCGGACGCCTCGTGGCCGAGCACCATCGGCTCGTTGACGACGAAATCGCCGATGCGGCCATGGAGGTAGTAATGCACATCGCTGCCGCATACACCGACGGTGTGCAGCCTGATGCGCACGTCGTCGGGTCCCATATTCCGGGGCAGGTCGATCTCGCGCAGGGAAAGCTCGCGGACGCGCTCGAGAACAAGTGCTTTCATCATCTTCAACCTTGATCAGTTTTCTTGGAAAATGCCGCATTGAGACCGCCGGCGAGAAAGCCGAGCAGGATCAGCGGCGGTAGCGACAGCAGCACGACGGCGGCGTTGAGGATGCCCCATGGCACGTTCATGCCCAGTTGGGACATTTCGGAGGCGACAATCGGAAGCGTCTTGGCCGTGGCGGTGGTCAGCATCATCGCCAGCAGGAATTCGTTCCACACGAGGACGAAGGAGAAGGCGATGGCGCCGAAAATCTGGAACCGTGCAATCGGCAGCGCGATCCGGAAGAAGGTGGCGTAGGGCCCGAGGCCGTCGACGCGCGCCGCTTCCTCGACATGCAGGCTGACCCGCTCGAAGGCAGGAACGGACAACCAGATGGTGATCGACGCCGTGACGATCAGATAGGTGACGATGAGCGATGCGCGGCTATCGTAGAGATTGAGCCCGAGCCAGATCACCAGCATCGGGATGGCTATGGCGACCGGCGGCAGGAAGCGCAGCGACAGAACGAAGAACTGCGCCTCCGCCGTCAGCCGATTCTTGAACCGGGCGATGACATAGGCGGCCGGCACGCCGAGGACGGCGCCGAGTGCGACCGCGCTCGAGCAGATGATGACCGAGTTGGTGAGCGCGCGCGCCACCGAACGGCGGTTGAGCACATAGCTCATATTGTCCCATACCGGCTGGAAGATCAGCTTCGGCGTGCTCACCAGCAGATCGGCATTGGTCTTGAAAGCGTTGAGCAGCGTCCACAGGAGCGGCAGGACCACCAGGGCTGCCGCCAGAAACAGGATCGCCTTGAGAAACAGCGTCGAGACCTTCATCGGTTCAGCCTTTTCCAGGTGACGGTAAAGGCGACGACCGTCAACACCATCATGATGACCGCCATCGAGGATGCGTAGGAGATCTTGCCGGACTCGATGAAGCCCTGCGAATAGGCATACATGTCGAGGGTTTCCGTCGAGATCCCCGGGCCGCCGCGGGTCATCACATAGACGAGGTCGAACGACCGCAGGCTCTCGATCGCCTTGACTAGCAAAAGGCTGATCAGCGGCGCCTTCAGCATCGGGAGCGTGACGTAGCGGTGGATTTCCCACCGTTTCGCCCGATCGATCCGCGCCGCTTCGAGCGGCTGGGGCGGAAGCGATTCCAGCAATTTCAGCACGATCACCGCGAAGAACAGGCCCCATTGCCAGACATCGACGAACGCCACGGCGAGCAGCGCGCCGAGCGGCGTGGAGAGGATGTCAGGCGTGCTTCCCGTGAGTTCGCGCATCGGCCAGGTCAGGGCGCCATAGAGCGGATGGAAGGCGAACTTCCACACGAAGGCGGCGCAGACGCGCGGCAAAAGCACTGGAATGATGAACAGCAGGCACAGGATGTTGCGGGCCCTAGGGCTTGCAGCCTCGAACATGGCTATGCCGAGACCGATTCCGACCAGCATCGTGGCGGAAACGCTGATGATTTCCCATTTGAGCGAAACCCAGAGCGCGTTGAGGAAACGCGCATCGGAGAACAACGCCGCGTAATTGGCGAACCACACATAATCGGCCACCGGCTGGGCCAGCGTCCGGTTCTGCAACGAAATGTTGACGGCATAGAGCGTCGGCACCAGGGCCAGGACGATCAGGACGGCGAGGGTCGGGCCCAGGAAGACGTAAGGTAGCGAGCGTCCGCGGCGCATCAGGACAAATCCTCAGATAAGGGATGGGCGCGCCCGAGAGCGCGCCCTGCTTGCGTGTATCAGAGCTTGCGGGCGAAGGCCTCGAGCTCGTCCAACGTCGCCTTGATGTCGGTGCGGCTGCCGGTGATCAGCTCTTCGAGCATGATGCCCCACTGGTTGCCCAGTTCCTGCCAGCGCGCATCCTGCCAGAACGTGACCTGGGTGCGTTCGCCTGTTGCGGCCATGGCATCGGATAGGTTCTGGCCGAAGGTCTTGGCATATTCCGGGCTCTGGTAGGTGCTGGTGCGGGTCAGTTCACCCGGCTGGCCGGCGGCGAGACGGCGGGCCTCCTGCTCCTTGGACGTGGCCCAGGCCACGAACAGGCCGGCGCAGGCCTTTTCCTCTTCGGTGGCATTGGCCTTGGCGGCGATCGCAAAGCCATGCGCGTAACCGGCGCCCGGCAGAGGCGTCGGCGGAACCGCGAAGGCAACCTTGTCGGCCACCTGGCTCTGTGCCTTGTCGACCGACATGCCGCCCAGCGGTGCCGATTCCACGATGATCGCTACCTTGCCGGCACGGAAGGCGCCGGTGGATTCGTCCCAGGAGCCCGTCTGCGTGCCCGGCGCCGAATATTTGAAGAGATCGAGATAGGCCTGCGTGGCCTTGACGGCGGCTTCCGAGTTGAAGGCCGGCTGGCCATCCTTGAACCACTCGCCGCCATTGGCCTTGAACAGCGGCATCCAACGCCAGACATTGGCGCCAGAACCACGCTGTCCGCGCAATGCCGTGCCATAGACGCCATTGTCCGGATCGTGCAGCTTCTTGACCGCGGCCAGATATTCCTCCCAATTTGTGGGAACGGCGATGCCGGCCTTTTCGAGAAGGTCGGTGCGGTAGACCATCAGGTCGCCGCCGCCCTGGATCGGCGCAAACCACTGCTTGCCCTCATAGGTGGCGGCGGCGCGCATGCCTGCGTCGAAATCATTATAGTCATAATCGGCCGGATAGTAGCCTTCGAGCGGTACGATCCAGCCCGAGGACGCGAACAGCGCCAGATTGGCTTCATCGACGTAATAGACGTTGAAGCTGCCGACCGTCGATGCGTCCGCTTGCGATTTGGCGCGGCGGTCATTTTCGTTGAGATAGCTGAATTCGAAGCCCGCACCCGACAATTTCTCGAACTCGTCGACATAGTCTTCCAGCAGGGTCAGACCGTCGCGAGGCTGCGCCAAGATACGCAGGTCTTCGGTGCACTGCGCAGCCATGGTGTTGGAAGCCGCAAACAGGGCCATCGCCGCGCAACTGGCGCGGAGCATTTTCTGAAACATGATTTCCTCCCTCGGGCGGCAGAACTCCCACGCCGCCAACATCCCCATTGTGCTTGTGCGGTCGAATGGAACTAGTTGGCTTTTTGCTATTCGATGATACTATTTTGACATCAGCTCGCGTCAAAGGCTCCAACTGAATGAGAATTACATCAGATTTTCCGCAGTCTGCCTCGCATGTGGCGACCCGTGAACAGATCGTCCTGCCGGGCGGGATGTCCTATCTCATCCGGCGCGACGATTATCCGAACCCGATCTGCATCTGGAACTATCATCCGGAATGGGAGATCCATTACATTCCGGACGCGCAAGGCTTTGCCTATGTCGGCGATTATGTCGGCCCCTTCAAACCCGGCCACCTGATGCTGACCGGCACCAATCTGCCGCACAACTGGATCACGCCCGGCGCGCCGTCCCTTCCCGGCCGCGACCTCGTGCTGCAATTCGATGCCGAGGCCCTGATGGGCATTCGCACCGTTTGTCCCGAATTCGACGTCCTGCACAGGCTGAGTGCGCTGGCTCAACGCGGTATCGAGATCCTCGGTCCCGAAGCAGGCCGGATCGGCCAGAAGATCATCGACCTGCACGAGCTCAAGGGACACGGGGGATTGAGCCTGTTCCTTCAGATTCTCACCGAGATCGAAGCTGCGCCACGTACGCGCCTTCTGGCCAGCGAGCACTTCATATCGTTCTACAACGAACTGTCCGACAAGCGTCATCGCCGCATCGACCAGGCGATACAGATCCTGCAGTCCGATCCCAGCAGCCAGATGCACGAGGTGGCCGATGCCGTGGGGCTTGCGCCCTCGGCGTTTTCGCGCGCCTTTCGGCGCATGACCGGCATGAACTTCTCGAACTATAGTCGCTCCGTACGGGTATGGCGCGCACGCACATTGCTCGCGGAATCGGAAATCCCCATTACCGAGGTGTGCTTCGAAGCCGGTTTCAACAACCTGTCCAACTTCAACCGCTATTTCAGAATGGAAACCGGGCTCACGCCTCGCGCCTATCGCATGGCAGCCCGCATCCGCGGCAGGTCGATTGTCGCGGCAGTGTGAATATAAGCCGCATTCATCGAGCGGAGCCGTGCCACCCAGAGGCTTACTCAAATCCTCGAGAACTTGCCGATGCCACTCGCGCATATGCGCTAAGGATGAACCTCTCCGCCTGGGCGAGGTAGGCTTCCAGTATCTCGGCGGCGGCCGCGGAATTGCCGTTCTCGACCTGGGTCACGATGAGCGTGTTCTGGTCGATGAAGGGTGCGTGAAGAAACTCCGGGTCCTGCAGCAGGCCGAAGACAAGCCTGAGTTCCAGCGAAACCTGCGCGTAGAAACCCGCCAGTCGCGGACTGTCGGCGAGTTCCACGATTGCAGCATGAAAGCCGATATCGGCGCTGCCTACCCCCAGCCAGTCATCGGCATCCCGGCACCTGTGCGCCGCATCGACCGAAGCCCGCATCTTCTTTACGGCGGGATGGCGTGGATGTGCCTGGGCAAGGGAGGGAATCTCGATGAAACGGCGAATCCGGTATATGTCGATAATGGTGGACATGCTTGGTGTCGCCACGAAGACGCCGCGATTGGCTTCGTAGCGCAGCAGGCCTTCCTTGGTCAGCAGCCGGAAGACCTCCCTCAGCGTATTACGGGAAACCTGCAGTTCTTCGCTCAAGGCAATTTCGGACAAATGACTGCCGGGCGTCAGCTTGCCGGAGATAACCTTCTCCCGAATGCGCGCCGCAACGGCCTCGGCCAGTGTCTGGATGGGCTCGGATGTCTTTTCCCTCACGCGCTTGATGGGCCTACCCCGTCCCTTCTCCTCGATCGAGGCCGCAGTCTTTGTCCCGCCAATTGGTTTGGCCATATCCTGATGCTCACTGACCCGGTTCCGGCAATCTGCAATCGACTTCATAGAGATCGGCATTGCGTTGCGCAACGATAGGCGATGCTAGGGCCTTTCCTGCGCCTTTTGTAGGGTGATATACAAAAATTGTTGAACAGTCTGGACTCGCTTCTCAGGGATTGATAGTTTTCACGGGTGAATTTGGGAGTGGCGAATGTTCGATCTGAGCAGCGATCCGGGCGAGAGCTTCGGCGCATCAAGCATGGGCGATGACGCTGCCGTGCTTGATGTTGCCAGCATCGCCATTCGCCCTTTTGCGCGCTCGGTCTGGAAATAACATGCAGGCTGCCGCCCTTGTCCGTTCCCGGGATACATCGATGCGCGTCCTGCCGGTGGCGGCAGGATGTGTTCTCGTTGAGCTGGCCGATTTGGGCGAGACCCTGGCGCTCCTCAAGGCGATGCACGGCGATCCGATCGCGGGCGTCGGTGAAATCATCCCGGCTGCCCGGACACTGCTGGTCCAGTTTGATCCCGCGGAGATTTCTCTCGATGCGCTGACGGATGTGCTTGCTTCGCGCCGAGGCGCGGACATCGAGGAAAGTCCTGGCCCTCTCGTCGAGATACCCGTCCGTTATGACGGCGAAGATCTCCAGGAGGTGGCCAGCCTCATCGGGACGACGGTAGAGGAAGTCGTGCGGCGGCATTGCGGCAGGGACTATCTGGTCGCCTTCACGGGCTTTGCTCCAGGCTTTGCCTATCTCGCCGATGGAGACCCTCGCCTGGCGGTGCCGCGGCGCACATCGCCCCGAACCCATGTGCCGGCCGGCTCTGTCGGGCTGGCCGGGGCGTTCAGCGGCATTTATCCGAAGGCCAGCCCGGGCGGCTGGCAGCTGATCGGCAACACGCCACTGACACTGTTCGACCTCGACCGGACGCCCGCCTCATTGCTGCAGCCGGGATATCGCGTGCGCTTCCGCGACATGGCTATTTCTGCGCCCTACGAGATCGCCCAGACGACAAGGAAGTCTCCGGTCAAGGCGGCGACCCGTAAGGGCGCGGCTACTGCAGCGGCGATGGAAATCACCATCATCGGACTTCCGGTCCTGTTTCAGGATCTGGGCCGGCCGGGCCAGTCGCATCATGGGATTGGCAGGTCCGGTGCCATGGATCGCGGTAGCCTGAGGGCAGCCAACCGCCTTGTCGGCAATCCGGATGGAGCGGCCGCACTTGAAATCGTCCTTGGCGGCCTGAGTTTCAGGATATCCGGCCGCGCAGTCATGGCGGTGAGCGGCGCTCCCCTGGCGATTACGGTTACCGATGGAAGCGGCGCCAGGATTTCAGCGCCGCACAACGAGGCGTTTGCGCTCGACGAGGGCGACCGGGTGACGCTCGCTGCACCCGCCGCCGGCATGCGCTCCTATCTCGCGATGCGGGGCGGGTTTGACGTCGCGCCGGTGCTCGGCAGCGCGGCGACGGATACGCTGGGACAGATCGGTCCGCCCACGGTCCTGCCAGGCGATGTGATCCCGATCCTTGCCAAGGCCACGGGGACGGCGATCTCGCTGCCCCAGCCCCCCGCTTTCGAGATGCCGAGGGCAGGCGAAACGGTGATGCTGGATGTCGTCCTGGGTCCACGGACGGACTGGTTTACGCAAGACGCCGTCTCAAGCTTCCTGTGGCAGGACTGGACGGTTACGGCGCAGTCGAGCCGGGTTGGTATCCGGCTTCAAGGCGAGCCGCTCGAACGCCAGAACAACGGCGAACTTCCAAGCGAGGCGACCGTGCATGGCGCGGTCCAGGTACCGGCCAGCGGCCAGCCGGTGCTGTTCCTCGCCGATCACCCGATTACCGGTGGCTATCCTGTCATCGCCAATGTCGCGCGGTATCATCTCGATCTCGCCGGGCAAATTCCGGTCGGCGCGCGAATCCGCTTCAACGCGATCAGCCGATTTGCGCCCCGCACGATCCCAGGAAAACACATATGAAGACGGTTCTGATAGCAAACCGCGGCGAGATCGCGATGCGGATCATCCGGGCCTGCAAGGATTATGGCCTCGGCTCGGTGGCTGTTTATGCCGACGCCGACGCGGATGCGCTGTTCGTCGCGCAGGCCGATGCGGCCTATGCCCTCGGCGGCACAAATGCCGGGGAAACCTATCTCCATATCGACAAACTGATCGCCATTGCCAAGCGCTCCGGCGCCGATGCCGTTCATCCCGGATATGGGTTTCTGTCCGAGCGGGCTGAGTTCGCCCAGGCGGTGATCGACGCCGGCCTGATCTGGATCGGACCGGACCCAAAGGTGATCGAGGTGCTTGGCGACAAGCTCGAAGCGCGCCGCATCGCCAAGCGCGTCGGTGCACCCCTGGTCGCCGGTAGCGAGGGTGCGATTTCGAGTGCCGCGGAAGCACTGGCATTCGCCCGTCAATTCGGATTGCCGGTTGCCATCAAGGCGGCGCATGGCGGCGGCGGGCGTGGTTTGAAGATCGCGCGCCATCTCGATGAAGTGGAAGAGCTTTTTCAATCGGCAACGCGCGAGGCGGTGGCTGCCTTCGGCCGCGGTGAATGCTTCATCGAGCAGTTTCTCGATCGACCGCGCCACGTCGAAGCGCAGGTCCTGGCCGACCGCTTCGGCAATGTCGTGGTCGTCGGAACCCGTGACTGCTCGCTGCAGCGGCGAAACCAGAAGCTTGTCGAGGAAGCGCCGGCGCCCTTCCTCTCCCTCGAACAGCGGGAAAAGATTCACAAGGCGGCGCGCGATATCTGTGCGGAAGCCGGATATACCGGTGCGGGAACGGTCGAATTCCTGCTCGGTGCGGACGGGGCGATCTCCTTCCTGGAGGTCAATACGCGGTTGCAGGTCGAGCATCCGGTGACGGAAGAAACGAGCGGGCTCGATCTGGTCGTCGAGCAGTTTCGCATCGCGGCGGGCCTTCCGCTCGGCATGTCCGAAATGCCGGCTCCGCGCGGACATGCGATCGAGTTCCGCATCAATATCGAGGATCCGGGCCGGGGCTTCCTGCCGTCTGCCGGCGAAATCACCCGCTTTGCGGCGCCCTCCGGCCCGGGCGTGAGGCTGGATACCGGTGTCGATGGTGGATCGACAGTTCCGCCGATGTTCGATTCGCTCGTCGCCAAGCTGATCGTCTGGGGTCCGACACGAAAACAAGCGATTGCCCGCGCGCGCCGTGCCTTGAGCGAGTTCGTGATCGAAGGCGTGCCCTCGGTGCTGCCATTTCACCGTGCCGTCATCGACCATGGCGATTTTGCGGGCGACGATTTCCGGGTTCACACGCGCTGGATCGAAGTGGATTTTGCCGAAAGCCTCGCGGCGGCACCTCGCCCGCCCGTGCTTGCCGCCGCCGGGCTTCGGCGCGGTATGATCGAGATCGGCGGCAGGCTGGTCGAGGTCGGCATCCCGGATGCGTTCCTGCAACTCTTCGGCCATACGGCCTTGGGTGAGAATCGTTCGACAACGGACGATGTCGAACAGGATGCAGGCGCGGTTCGTGCGCCGGTTGCCGGCACGCTTGCCCACTGGAATATCGAAGACGGCGCTCATGTCGAAAAAGGGGATGTGGTTGCCGTGATGGATGCTATGAAGATGGAGACTGCCATCGCGGCTCCGGAGGCGGGAATTGTCTCCATTCTCGTGCAGGTCGGCTCCTTCCAGGCTGCCGGCGCGATCATCGCACGGATCGCTGCGCCAGATGGCAAGGGACCATCCAACGACACCGCGCGAGAGCCGGAGATGCTGACATGACAATCCCGACCGACAACCGTAAGCCTCTCCTGTCGATCGAGGGACTGAGCGTCGAGTTCGGCGCTGATCGCGTCGTCGATGATCTCTCTTTTTCCGTTGAACCGGGCAAGACGGTGGCGGTCGTGGGCGAATCCGGCTCTGGCAAATCCGTTACGTCCCTCTCGACCATGCGGCTCGCCGACATGATGGGCGCGAAATTCGCGGCCGGTCGCATCATGTTCGCGGGCAAGGACCTGCTCCAGGCGTCGCAGAAGGAGATGCAGCGGATTCGCGGCAAGGAGATCGCCATGATCTTCCAGGAGCCGATGACCTCGCTCAATCCGCTTTTCACGATCGGCGACCAGATCAGTGAAGTCCTCATCCTGCACGAGAAAATGGGCAAGGCCGCTGCCGCTGCCGAGGCCGAAAGACTTCTCGCCATGGTGCGCCTGCCGGATGGCAAGGGGTTGCTGGCGCGTTATCCGCACCAATTGTCGGGCGGCATGCGCCAGCGCGTGATGATCGCCATGGCGCTCGCCTGCCGCCCGAAACTGCTGATTGCCGACGAACCGACCACGGCGCTCGATGTCACGATCCAGGCGCAGATCCTCAACATCATTCGGGAGCTGCAGAAGGATCTGGGCATGGGGATGATCTTCATCACCCACGACATGGGCGTGGTCGCCGAAATGGCCGACCATGTCGTCGTCATGTGGAAAGGGAGGAAAGTCGAGGAAGGGCCGGTCCGGGAGATTTTCGAAAACCCGCAGCATGCCTATACGCGAACCCTCCTGGCCGCCGTTCCGCGTCTCGGCAGCATGACCGGCGAAGATTTTCCCAAGCGCCTGCCGCTGACCGTTCTCGAGGATGGCGAACCGAAGATCGTCGGGGAGGAGCGGCTGCAGGACACGGCGCGCTATGACGAAAAGCCGCTGCTTTCCGTCAAGGATCTGTATGTGCGCTTCGATATCCGCAAGACGCTGCTTGGCAGGGCCACCCACCGCCTCAGTGCCATATCGAAGGTCGGCTTCGATATCTATCCGGGCGAGACGCTGGCGCTGGTCGGAGAGTCCGGCTCCGGAAAATCCACCATCGGCCGAACCATCCAGCAGCTTCAGAAGGCGATGTCGGGCGAGATTTCCTTCGACGGCAAGAACTATTCCAGCATGTCCGCGGCAGAACGGTTCCGCATGCGGCAGGAGGTCCAGTATATTTTCCAGGATCCCTTCGCATCGCTCGATCCGCGAAAAACGGTTGGATTCTCGATCGCCGAGCCGATCAATACCCATAGCCTGATTGCCGATCGCAAGGCGGTGCGCCGTCGTGTCGACGAACTGCTCGAGCGCGTCGGGCTAAGCTCGGCGCATGCGGAGCGCTATCCGCACGAATTCTCCGGTGGGCAGCGCCAGCGCGTCTGCATTGCCCGCGCGCTCGCATCCGATCCCAAGCTGATCATTGCCGATGAAGCGCTGTCGGCGCTCGATGTGTCGATCCAGGCCCAGATCATCAATCTCTTCATGGACCTCCAGGCCGAACGCGGCCTGTCCTACCTGTTCATCAGTCACGACATGGCGGTGGTCGAGAAGATCAGCCACCGCGTGGCCGTGCTCTATCTCGGTCAGATCATGGAAATGGGCAGTCGCCGACAGGTGTTCGAGACGCCCATGCATGATTATACGCGCCGGCTCCTCTCCGCCATTCCGGTCGCCGACCCGACGGCCAGGCGCGAGACGGCCATGATCGAAGGGGAAATCCCAAATCCGGTTCGCCGCGTCGGCGACGAGCCCGCCATCCTCGTCCACGAGGAAATCCGTTCAGGCCACTTCGTCGCGAAGAGCGCCTGAGAACCGCGACATGTCGCAATCATCTGAAGAGGAACAGATACAATGAAAACGATCGAACGGGGACTGAGGGCAGGCGTCATGGCGCTGGCTTTGTCAGGGGCTGTGTTTTCCGCAGCGCCGGCGCTGGCTGCCGGAAAAATGACGATTTCTTCGCCGCAGGATCCGGGCAGCTGGGATCCCATCGACACGTTCCTGGTCGCCTGGGCGGCGGTCTCGACCAATATCTTCGATGGACTGACCTATCGCGGGCCGGACATGAAGCTGGTGCCGGCGCTGGCCGAAAGCTGGGAAGAGCTCGACGAGGGCAAGCGTATCCGCTTCAAGCTGCGCCAGAACGTGTCCTTCCACAACGGCGAGCCCTTCAATGCCGCGGCCGTCAAATACACCTTCGATCGCCTTCTCGGTGAAGAAGGCTCCAAGGGCCCGCAGCGTTCGAACTATATCGCCATCGAAAGCGTCGAGGTCATCGATGACTATACGGTCGACATCAAGCTTTCGACGCCCGATCCGGTCCTTCTGACCAAGCTGGCAGGCTATGGCGCGATGATCGTGCCGCCGAAATATATCGAGGAACACGGCGAGGATCATTTCAACCTGAACCCTGTCGGCACCGGCGCGTTCAAGTTCGTGTCCTATGAGCCGAAGGTTGGCATCAAGCTCGAAGCGAATAGCGAATACTGGGGTGGCGCTCCGAAACTGTCAGAACTTGACTTCCGGTTCATCGCCGAGCCGGCGACCGCGGTTGCCGAATTGCAGGCCGGCCGCGTCGATCTGGTCATTCCGCCGATCATTCCGATCGGCATGATCCCGGTCATCGAAGGCGACGACAATCTCGAAATTGTCAGCGTTCCCGGCCCGACGGTCGATTCGCTGCGCTTCAACACCCGTGACGGCATCACGGCCGATCCCAAGGTGCGCAAGGCCATCATCATGGCCGTCGACCGCAAGACGATCGTCGAGTCCATTCTTGCCGGGCAGGGCGCGGAAATCGCAACGTTCCAGAGCGCACTGTCCTTTGGCTATGATCCTGACCTCGCTCCGCTGCCTTTCGATCCGGAAGGCGCCAAGACGCTGCTGCAGGAGGCGGGCGTCAAGGAGGGTGCGCAACTGCAGATCGACATTCGCGGCAACGACGCCACGATGAACGAAGTGGCCCAGATCGTCTCGAGCTATCTGTCGATGGTCGGCCTGACCGCAACGATCAAGCCGTATGAGACAAATGTCCTCTTGAACGACATCATCCCGCAGGGAAAGACCGGCGCGATGTTCCAGCAGAAATGGGGCGGCTGGACCTTCGATTACGACAACACCGCCTATTCGATGTACCACTCCGGGGAAAAGTGGAATCCTTACGAGAAGGACGAAAAGCTCGACAAGCTGCTGGAGTCCCAGCGGCCACTCACCGATCGGGCCGAGCGTGAGAAGATCCTGCGGGAAATCGGCGCCTATGTCGCCGACCGGGCGCTGGAGCTGCCGCTCTACAACAGCAATGCCATCTACGGTGTTTCCAAGCGGGTGAAGGGCTTCGTTGCCGCTCCGGACAACCGCCTGAAGCTGACGGACGTGACCGTCGAGTAAGACGGACGGACCTAAGTGCCGCCCGTGCAGGCGGGCGGCACATCGACCCTGTTTCGAAGGAAAAGAACGTTGACCGGCTTCCTCATCAAGCGATTGCTGCAGGCGATTTTT
This sequence comes from Rhizobium sp. Root482, assembly GCF_001426565.1. Classification (GTDB taxonomy): domain Bacteria; phylum Pseudomonadota; class Alphaproteobacteria; order Rhizobiales; family Rhizobiaceae; genus Pararhizobium. The sequence goes on from NZ_LMFA01000022.1 coordinate 76,411, forward strand.
GTCGTCATCGCCATCACGCTCATCGTCTCTTCCGCCATTCGCCTGACGGGCGATCCTGCCATGATGATGTTCCAGGGCGGTGGCAGCATGACGGAAGACGACCTGGCACGTATCCGCGCGGCGCTGGGCACGGACAAGCCGTTCATCGTCCAGTATCTCGCTTTTCTCAAGGGTCTCGTGACGCTTGATTTCGGCCGCAGTTTCGTGGGCGGCACCCAGGTCTCCACGCTGATCGGCAATGCTCTTCCGGCGACGCTCCTGCTTGCCTTCATCTCCATGGCGGTCTCGATCGTCCTGTCGATTCCGCTCGGCATCAAGGCCGCGACGGCGCGCGGCAAGGGCGCCGACCAGCTTATCCGCATCCTGTCGCTGGTAGGGCTTTCCTTCCCCAATTTCTGGCTCGCCATCATGCTGGTGCTGCTCTTTTCGATCACGCTCGGCTGGCTGCCGCCAAGCGGCATGTCGGGGATGGCGAGCTATGTCATGCCGGCGGTGACCATGGGCGTGATCCTGACGGCGACCAATGTCCGCCTCGTGCGCTCGTCCATGCTGGAAACACTGCAGTCGCAGTACATCATGGTGGCGCGGGCCAAGGGCCTCAGCGAAAACAAGGTTCTCTACAAACACGCCCTGCGCAACTGCGCCATTCCGTTGATCACCTATTTCGGCCTGCAGTTCGGCGGGCTTCTGGGCGGCATCGTCGTCATCGAGCGGGTCTTCAACTGGCCCGGCATGGGAACGCTTGCGTTCGATGCCGTTGCCTCGCGGGATTATCCCGTGCTCCAGGCGGTCATCACCGTGCTGTCGCTGATGATCGTCGGCATCAATCTTCTGGTCGATATCGCCTATGGCTTCGTCGATCCGCGCATTCGTACGGAGTGATCGTCATGGCCGCAAGGATATCCCGCCTGTCGCGCTTCAAGAACCTGGAATTCATTCTGGGCGCAACACTGACCATCGTCATCTGCCTGGCGGTCGTCTTCTCCGACGTCCTCTTTCCGGGCGGCGCCAACAAGATCGACCTGATGGCGCGCCTGACCAAGCCTTTCACCAATGCGGCCTATCCGTTCGGCACCGATCCTCTCGGTCGTGACGTGCTGGCGCGCGTCGTGGCGGGGGGCAAGATTTCGCTCCTGGTCGGATTTACCTCGGTGATCGGCGCCGTCGTGTTCGGCGTGTTGATGGGGCTGATCGCCGGCTATTACCGCGGCTTCTGGGACATGGTCGTCATGCGTTTCGCCGATCTCCAGCTTGCCATGCCCTTCATCCTGCTGGCCATCACCTTCATCGCCATCGTCGGTGGCAGCCTCACCAACACGATCATTCTCCTGATCGTCTCGCAATGGGTGCAGTATGCCCGCCTGGTGCGCGGCTCCGTGCTGACGCTGCGGGAGCGGGAATTCATCCTGTCGGCGCGGGCGATCGGGGTAAGGGACTGGCGGATCATCCTGCAGCACCTGCTGCCGAACCTGATCGGGCCGGTAATCGTGCTGATGACCTTGAATGTCGCCAACAATATACTGCTCGAAAGCAGCCTGACCTTCCTGGGACTGGGCGTCGATCCGACCATTCCGAGCTGGGGCGGGATGCTGGCCGACGGCCGCACCTATCTGCAGACGGCATGGTGGGTCAGCGTCTTTCCGGGCCTGGCCATTCTCGTGACAGTGCTCGGTCTCAATCTCCTGGGCGATTGGCTGCGTGACAGCCTCGATCCAACCGGCAGAACCTCGAGGTAAATCGGCATGACGGAAATTTTCAGCAAACGCTTCGAGCGCAGCCTCGGTCAACTGGTGGCGGCTGCAAAGCCCGGCCAATCCGTCGAGGCTTGGACGTTCGACGACACGCAAAGTCGCCGTGCCGCCGAAGAGCAGCTGGCTGCCAAGGGCGTCACCGCGCGTATCCGCAGCGCCTACAAGCCATTGCTCTTCTATTTTCGCGAGGAGATCGACCTTTCTGGGGTGGAGGCGATCGAAATCCGCTATCCCGTCCATGCCAAAGCGCCGGAGAACCGGTTTCGTCTCGAGACCTATCCGCTGGCAGCGCTGGTCGGCGCTTCGGAGATCAATTTCGTGGCCCGCCAGGACGGCGAATTTTTCTATGACGTGACGCTGAGACGTGCCGGAAAGACCGAAACACACAAGGTTGTCGCGCCAAACCGCGTTCATGCGGATGTCGTGGGCGAGACCAATGTGTCGCCCACCGGTTGGTTGCGACATGCGGGCGAGGCTATCGGTGAGCGCCTGGTGACGGATTACGAAGCCCTCTTCCATGAGGCCGTCGGCGCGATTTCGCGTCACCCATGGGGGCGGGACGAGCCCTATTTCGAGGAGTTGAACATCCGGGTCGGATATCCCTGCGCGGATGAGCCGCTTCACATCGGCGATGAAGTGGTGAGCCTGCGCGAGGCGCTGCACGAGGATTTCTATTTTTCGCTTCTCGAGTTTTTCCAGAAGAAATCAGGCCGGCCGCTTGGCGATCGGGGATTGCAGCCCGGACAGATCGTGCCGGACATCGTCAAGAGCGATGGCGCAGTCACCGTCCACATCGAACTGAAACCACTGTCGACCGATTTCCATGACGGCGGCGACCAAGAGATCGATGTGGCGCGCGAGCCGCTGGCGGCATCGCAGATCAACCGGCTGCTCGACGCGACCGGCGGAGAGCCCTTCAGTGCTCGATCGCGGGCGCAAAGAAAGGTTTCGGGCCGCTATATCAAGGGCAGCGATGCCGCGGTGATGATCAGTGGCGGCCAGCATCCGAACGAGACGACGGGTATCGTCGGGGCAATCCGTGCAGCGCAAATCCTGTCGAAAAGGCAGGGCGCGCATTTCACCCTCTCGCCATTGGAAAACCCCGATGGCTACGCCCTTCACCAGCGGCTGCGTATCGAAAACCCAAGCCATATGCACCACGCGGCGCGCTACACGGCGCTGGGCGACGATCTCGAATATCGCACGCGCGAAGACGCCCGGGGCCGGGTGAACGAAAAGGAAATCCGCTTCAGGGCTCAGGAACTCAGCGGCGCCCTGCTGCATGTGAACCTGCACGGATATCCGTCTCACGAATGGACGCGGCCGCTCTCAGGCTATGTGCCGCGTAATTTCGCCATGTGGACTTTGCCCAAGGGCTTTTTCCTGGTCATGCGCCATCGCGCCGGATGGGAAGACAGGGCTGAAGCGATGCTCGACATGGTCACGCGCCATCTGGGGCAGATACCCGGGCTGCTCGCATTCAACGACCGGCAGATTGATCTCTACGAGATCCATGCGGGAGAGACGGGCTTTCGCCTGATCAATGGCTTTCCGTGCCTATCCTCTGTCGATAACCGACATGATGTGCCGATGACGCTGATCACCGAATATCCGGACGAGACGATCTATGGCGACGACTTCATCGCCGGCCATCGGGCGCAGATGGAAACGGTGTTGTCTGCCTATGACGCCTGGCAGGTCATCCTTGCCGAGGCGGCATAGGCCTCAACTGTATCGGATGAGCGCGCACCGGGCTTGAGAGTAAGCGGGCTCCCACAAGGGGCTCAATTTCAGTTCCCAATATTGCTGTAGATTGCCTCCGGGATTCCCCGGATCGTTCCGCAGGGCCTGGGCGTGAAGCCCACGGAGCGAAGGGCGCGTGGAATGCCGGCAAAGGCCATGATCGGCGCGTCAAGACCGCTCCCGGCCAGCCTGAAATGCAAAACGCCCGCTCCATCGAGCAGGCGCTGCAAAATCCAGGGCTGGCTTCGTTCAGAACGAGGCTTGGGCGCGGGCGACGGAGCGGATATCGCCGCGGTTGATGCCGATATCGTTCAGTTCGCGGTTCGTCATGCGGTCGAGTTCATTGACGGTCTGACGATATTTGCGCCAGTTGTTCAGGGTGCGTGCGATGGTCATGTTGATCCCCTTTCCTGAGGTTCCGTTGACGTCAGCAGCCTGTTTGCCCCGGCGTCGTTTGATGAGGGCAACATACGCTCCTTGCCGGTTTCGCGGTAGCGCCAATGTCTCACGCCACCCATGCGTGCAGCGCAAGGGTCAGGCCGATGACCGCTCCACAGGCAGTCCTCCGGCTTCCGCAACCTTTCGGTTTCGTCAGGTAGCCGGCCTGATCGGCGTCAGGGAATGGTCGTGCGCGATCCTCCATTCTTCGATCGGAATGGTCTGAGCGGATTCGGCGACGGCGATGGAGTCGAACCTGATCGGGCGCCCGGTCAGCGTCCTGTGGAGATAATCGATCGCTGCGGGCTTGGCCTCGTCCGGGGCGCCATAGGCGAGCGAAATATGCGGCACGAATGTCTTGAGGTCGCCCTTGCCGAACGCGGAGATGGCCTTCTCCTTCAGGGCCAATAATTGCCCCTTCGCCTCGAAGGCCGCAAAAAGCGAGCGGTAGAACATCGGCGTTTCGGAAATGGTCGAGACAGGGCACTCGAAGGCATGCTCGCCTGCAAAATCACGGGCCAGCAATTCGGACATCTCGTCGGCCGATCGCGGCTGGTCTTCGACCAGCGTCAGATGCGGGCAGAAGATCTGGGTGCCGAAGATGCCGGCCAGTTCATGATTCAATTCCGTCAGGAAGGCCAGATCCTTCTCTGCCGGCATCAGCCAGATCGAGTGATACGTGGTCATGCTGTCTCATCTCTTTCAAAATGTCCGCCTGGATGAGCCGCTGCCTCAGCGCGGGTGATGCGGGTTGCTGTCATGCGTGCTGCCGTTGATGGTCCGGAAGGATGGCGGGCACCTGTCACCGGCCTACCTTCGACAGGACATCCGCGCGCATAAACTTCTCGATGACGAACATGAATGCGATCGACGGGATCAGCAGGATGAAGGCTGTAATCGAGGCAATCTGGTAGTTGCCGCCGGAGCCCGCCGTATAGAGCAGGAGCGGCAGCGTCGAGATGTCCGGCGCGCCGACAAAATAGGTTCCCGTAAATTCATCGAGTGATTCCAGGAAGACGAAAACGGCGCTTGCCAAAAGGCCGGGTGCCGCGATCGGAAGCGTGACGTCGGCGAAGGTGCGCAGGGCGGAGGCCCCCATCGAGCGGGCCGCTTCCTCCAGTTCTCGGTCGATGGCCGAGAAGGCGGCGGTGGCGATCCAGACCGCATAAACGAGACCGTGGGTGACATGTACGAGAACCACGCCCAGCACCGTGCCGTTGAGGCCGAACTGATAGAAGATGCGCGCGATGTTCACATAGACCGGAAGATTGGGAAAGGCCTGGGGGATCAGGAGGATGAGCAGGACCGCGCCGCGAAACGGCAGACGCAGCCGGGCGAGCGCATAGCCGGCCGGAATGGCCAGCCCGATCGATATGACCACCGTCAGGCTGGCGATCAGGACGCTCATGATCAGCGACGTCGTCGCATTGCCGCGGGGAGAGAACACATTGGCCCAATAGGAAAATCCATATTCGAGCGGCAGCGCATGGGGGAAATACCACCGCTCGGTGAAGGCCCAGAGCAAGAGATTCGTCAGCGGGCCGAAAATGGCGAAGGCAAGAAGCCCGAGGCCGAGACCGCGCGGTATCCATTTGAGATCGATGCTGCCGGCCATCATGCGCGCTCCTTCATGGTCTGGCGCAGATAGATCCAGGCGGCTGCGCTGGTGATCAGCAGGGATATGAAGCCGAGCGCATTGGCGACGCCGTAATCGCCGTAGGCGTTGATGCGGAAGGCCATGCTTGCGGTGATCATGGTTGGAGACTGGGCATTGATCATCAGCGGCACAGACAGGACCGACATCATGGTCACGAAGCTGAGAATGAGGCCGACCAACAGGGTCGGCAGCACCTGCGGCAGGATGATCTCGATCAGGATGCGTGTCCGGCTGGCGCCAAGGTTGCGGGCAGATTCGATCATCGAACGGTCGAGCGAGGCCATGGCGCCGGACAGGAGAAGCGTCACGAAGGGTGTCTGCTTCCATACGAAGGCGATGACGATGCCCCGCCAGTCCAGGAAACTGACGGTTTGGGCTGCGGTGAGGATTCCTCCCTCGACGAGCATGCTGTTCATCAGGCCGTTCTTGGCAAGAAAGGTGCGCAGGATCTGCCCCACCACGATGAAGGGCACGAATAGCGGCCATCGATAGAGCCAGCGGAGAATTGCGACCGCGCGCGGATTGGATCCCAATGTGAGATATCCGCCGATGGCGATGGAAAACAGGCCGATGAGAAACGTGGACAGGAGCACGATCACGACCGTGAAAATCATGTCGCTGCTGTAGAGCTCGAATGCCTTTTGAAAGTTGCCGAGGCCGAAGCTGCCATCCACATCGAATGCGCCGGTCACGGAACTGAAAAGCGGAACGATGAACAGCAGAAGCACGATGATCAGTGCCGGCGTGACAAGAAGAAGGCCAATGAGCGGGATCGGCATGAGAAGCACCTGATGGCAATGAACGGGCGGTCGAAGCAACCCACGGATCGTGGGAAGAGCGCCGCGGCGAGTATGCCGCGGCGCCCGGTTTCAGTCAGTTGCCGACCTGGCGCTCATAGGCCTCCAGAATGGCCGTATTGTACGGGGCAATCGGGAACGCCTTGCCGTATTTGGCGAGATCTTCCGGCGAGATGTCCGTGAAGAGCTTGGCCCAGGTTTCCTTGTCGAGCGCCGCTTCGACATGCTTGGCGTCGATGCCCGGATACCAGTTGAAACGCTTCACGATCCCCTCGGCCTGGACTTCGGGGCTGGTCGCCAGATTGACGAATTTCTCCGCCAGTTCCTTGTTCGGGCTCTTGGCGGGAATGACATAGTGCATGGGCTGGCCCGGCATGCCCGGTGCAGGCAGGACCAGCTTCATGTCCGGCGGCAACTGGCCATTGGCCTGCCAGGAATAGAACATGTCCACCCAGACCGGTCCGATGGAGATTTCACCCCGGCTCAGCATGTCCAGCGTGCCGGCATTGCCGGGTGTCATGGTGGCGTTGGTTGAAAAATCCTTGAGGCTTGCAAAGGCGTCGTTCCATTTCGACGTTTCCGCGGCGTCGAACGGGCCATTCATCAGCTTGTCGGCATCGCCGCCGAAGGCGTAGATCCAGCCCATGACGAAGCTGACGCCGGAGGCGCCGCCCTTGATGCCGTTATAGCCGAACTGCTTGGGGTTTTCCTTGGCCCAGGCCACGAGTTCCTCGTAGCTCTTGGGCGGGCTGGCGACGAGCGCGGGATTGTAGGCGAGCGCCGTCTGGCTGTTGAACATCGGCATGACATAGCCATCGACATTGCTGCCAAGCGCCATCTTGGCATTGGCGCGGGTCACCAGGGCGCCGCTTTCGATCTTGTCGCGGTATTTCTCGAGATATCCCTTCTCGACCATGGGGCCGACGAATTTCTCGTGAGCGACGGCCACGTCCGCGTCCCATGTTTCGACATTTGCCTGGGCCTGGGCATCGAAGCGCTCCAGGATCTTCTGCGACCCGGCATCGCCGGGGCCGGTACCCACGGCCCGGACCGTCGTACCCGGATTCTGCTTTTCAAAGAGCGGGCCGAGATACTGATTGATATAATCGACCATATTCTGGTCGCCCGCCGTGATCACCGTCAGTTCCGCCGCCGCGAGCGGCGAGGTCGACAGGCCCAATGCCATTATCGAATAGAATACTTTCCTCATCACAAACCTCCCAATGTGTTGATATCGCTGCCGTTCCACGCCATGCCTTGGCCAGCGTGCCTTCCATCCGGGAGCCTCCGCTCCGCGGTTTACGCCCTGTGGGCGGGGAAAATGTAGAGGCGGTCCTCCGGCACGCGCAGGTGAACCTGCGCGCCCTGTTCGAAACGCCGCTCCGCATCGACGATGACGCTGTTGTCTCCCAGATGGATGACGTGCCTCCACAGCCCGCCGGGATAGCTGACCTGCTCGACAATGCCTTTGAGCAGGAGCCCGCCGCTTTTCGTGCCCAGTGTGTCGTCGCTCGCGTCCGCAACGCCGATCGATTCGCTGCGGAACCGGGCAATGGCCTTGCCGGTGAAGGCGGCCTGGCCCGGACGGTGAACGGTCGCCCGGAGACTATGCGGTCCTGCCGCGATCTCCATGCTGTCGCCCCGCGCCACCACGTCGACATCCAGGATATTCTCGGCGCCCATGAATGCCGCCACGAAATCCGAGTTCGGTTGGTTATAGACTTCCTGCGGCGTGCCGGTCTGGGCGATTTTTCCGCCATCCAGGATGACGATTCTGTCCGCCATGACCATGGCTTCTTCCCGGTCATGGGTGACATGCACGGCCGTGATGCCGAGCCGGCGTTGCAATGCGCTGATTTCGTGGCGCACCGTCAGGCGAATCCGCGCATCGAGGTTAGAAAGCGGCTCGTCCAGCAAAAGGATGTCCGGGTTGACGGCCAGTGCACGGCCCAGCGCGACGCGCTGGCGCTGTCCGCCCGACAGGGCACCGGGCTTGCGCTGCCCGAGCGCGTCGAGGCCGAGGAGGCTTTTCATCTCCGCCACGCGGGCCGAGGCGTCGCGGGCCGGCATCCGGCGAAGCTTCAATCCGTAGCCGATATTCTGATCGACGGTCATGTGCGGCCATAGCGCATAGGACTGAAAAACCAGAGCCATGCCGCGCTTGTCGGGCGGCTGGCGCGTGACGTCGCGTCCATCGACGCGGATGGTGCCCGCAGTCGGTGTGTTGAACCCGGCGATCGTGCGCAGGAGGGTCGTCTTGCCGCAGCCCGACGAGCCAAGCAGCGCCACGAACTCTCCCTTGCCGACGGAAAGATCGATGCCCTTCAGCACTTCGACTTCCCCGTAGCGAACGCGCGTCGATGCGATTTCAAGATAGGCGTTCACGCGTTCCCTCCAGAAGTCTCTCCATGCACAGCTGTGCATATATTTCAGACGGCAGCTCGCACATGCACGGTTTCGGCAAGAGGCGCTTGTAGTGGTATTCTCGTGGCGGCGCTGACGGTTTTTGCGATGAGCGGGGTGGATGCCAGGACGGCTCCGCCGCCCTCCACCGTCGCCATGTCGAAGAAGGGGCATATGCGCCCGCCGGCTTCCTCGACGAGGAGGAGGCCAGCCAGGCAATCCCAGGAATTCATGTGCAGTTCCGCATAGGCATCCACCCGTCCGTCGGCCACATAGGCGAGACCGAGAGCGCCGGAGCCCGCACGGCGGACATTGAAGCCCGACAGCAAAAGAGCATCCAGAGACTGCATATAGGCTGTGTGGGCGATGCGAGGCGACCAGCCGTATTCGACGGTCGCGGCCGAGGCGGATTGCGTCGCGGCGACTTGGATCGGCTTGCCGTTCAAAGTTGCGCCATGTCCGCGCCGGGCAAAATAGAGTTCGTCCGTGGCCGGATTGTAGATGGCGCCGATCTCCGTCCGTCCATCGGCCACATAGGCGAGAGCGACGCAGAAATGCGGGATATTGCGCGCGAAATTGGCAGTGCCGTCGATGGGGTCCACGACCCACAGATTGCCGGCGCTCACGCCGCCCGTTTCTTCTCCGAAAAATCCGTCCTGGGGAAACGTCCTCGCAATGCCGTCGCGGATGAAGGCTTCGCAGAGCCCGTCCGTTTCCGTCAGATAATCCTGCGGCCCTTTCATATCGAGATGCCTTGCACGGCCGAAGCCCTGCATCGCCAACTCGCCAGCCGCCTTGACGAGGCTGCGACAAAACGCAGCCCGCTCCTCCAGTGCGTCCAAAGGTCAGTCCTCCACAACTTTCCCTAGAAAGTAGTAGTGCACAGCTGTGCATTGCTGTCAAGGCGCGTTCTTGCCCGGTCGTAGAGTGCCGTCAGGGATTGGCGGTGTCCTCGGAAGTGTCCTGTTCCTCGCGCCGGTCTCGCTCGATCGCGCGGTCTCGCTTCGTGGCAGACAGATCAACGCGGTATGGAGGAGGTGATCTCCGACGACACTCCGGCGGGCATGCCGGGTGTGCCAGAATGTGTCATTGCAAAATGCAGCGTGGCCATCGCGACGATCGCGACGGCAATGACGGCGAAAGTGACGCCTCTGTCTGTGGTCATGTCCCAGTTCCTTGCGAATGCTTGAAAGACGCTTTGAGCGCTGGGGTGAGACTATTCTGCGGCGCGCAATTCGCTGTTCCCCACGAAACATCCCGCATGGTTAATCAATCGTTTCACGCGCTTTCGTCTAAAATCCGTTCGTCGCACGGCGGGGCGTCGAGTGATTAACGCGGCGCGAGATGGGGCGGACCGGCACCATTCCGGCCCGGGATTTCCGCCCGCAGGGCCGGAGGTCGCCTCCTCTCCCTTTCCGGAGACAGATTTGATGAAGGCATGTCGTCAGGTTAAACTATTGTAATATAACTTTCATTTTCCATTCATCATCGACGGCCTAGGACTCCTGCGTCAACAAAAACCAGGAGATTATCGATGAAGAAGTTTTTTGCACTGCTGCTGGCCGGCACGTTCCTGATCGCTCCCATGACCGCACAGGCAAGGGACGGACATCGTGGGCCTGATCGTCACCGCCATGTCGAGCGCAGCGTGAAGATCGAGAAGAAGGTCGTGGTGCACAAGCATCGCTGGTCCAAGGGACACCGGATGAGCGCATCCGAACGCCGTCGCATGGCGCGTGTCAGCGATTACCGTCGCTACCGGCTTTCCGCTCCGCCGCGTGGTCATCAATGGGTCAAGGTGGACAATGATTTCCTGTTGGTCGGGATCACATCCGGCGTGATCGCCAGCATCCTTGCCGGCCGCTGACCGGCCTCCTTTCAGTCCCGTCACCGTTCTGGTGGCGGGACTGTGCGGTTCCGATGGAGTGCGGTGATCGTCGTGTTCAGGCCTTGGTGGCCATCCAGATGATATGGCGGGCGCCGCTGCCTTTCGTGCTGGCGCGGACCTTCAGTTCCTCGGCGCGAAAGCCCGCTTCGCGGAGCCGGCGGGTGAAGGCCGGGTCGGGCGCCGAGGACCAGACGGCCAGCACGCCGCCGGGGCGCAGTGCCCGGTGGGCGGCACGAAGGCCGCCCAGTGCATAGAGATCGTCATTCGCCTTGCGCGTCAGCCCCGCCGGACCATTATCGACATCAAGCAGAATGGCGTCATAGGCTTGTGAAGCCGGACGGATCAGGCTGATCACGTCGCCCTCGCGAACAACGACCCGCTCATCGTCGAGGCAGCCGTCAAACAGTTCGGCCATCGGTCCGCGCGCCCAGGCGACGACCGAGGGTACGAGTTCACCGACCGTGACGCGCGCGTCCGCTTTGAGTTCCGCGAGCGCAGCGCGCAGCGTGAAGCCCATGCCAAGGCCGCCAATCAGCATATGCGGACGCGGGCGGCCGCCGATTTTTTCGCAGGCGAGCCGGGCCAGTGCCTCTTCCGAGCCGCTGAGGCGGCTGTTCATCAGTTCGGTCGGGCCGAGCATGATGGAAAATTCGCTGCCGCGCTGCTTCAGGCGCAATTCGCCGCCGCCATCGGGCATTTCGGCGGTATCGATCAGGGTCCAGGGGATCACAGGCTTGTTCCTTGTCGTCTGCCCCGGCTGTAGCACAAAGGGCGACGGGAAACAGCCGGCAGCGAAACTCGCCGCCTCATATGTATTCAGGAGATAAGCGCGAATGCGGCGCCGTCAGGCGGGCTGGCGGAAGGAGGCTATGGCGGCCTCGCAGGCGCGCAGGAAGCGCATGGACGGGCCTTCGCTGCCGGTTGCCAACTTTGAGACCTGGGCGCCCTCCATCAGCATGGCCAGCGTATCGGAGAGGAGTTCAGGCTCGCTGACGCCGGCCTCTCGACAGAGGTCTTCCAGACGACGGCGCTGCGCCAGCTTGAAGTTCTCGATCACGGCATGCGCCGGATGGCCCTGTTCCTTGAGCTCCACTGCGGCATTGGCCAGATCGCAGCCGAAGCGCTCGTCCGCCAGACACTTGGCTTTAGCGGCCACCCAGCCATGCAATCGCGCCATCGGGTCGTTCGGATGGGCGGCTTCCAACTCGTCCCAGAAGGCGGCGGCCTTTTCGGAGGTGAAGCGCAGGGTCTCGCAGACCAGGTCGTCCTTGGAGCCGAAATGCCGGTAGAGGGTCATCTTGTTGGTTTCGGCCGCCACGGCGATGGCATCGACGCCGATGCCGCGGATTCCGTGCTGGCGAAACAGTTCGCAGGCCGTCGAAACGATGCGATCGCGAGGGGCGGCGCGGGCCTGCACAGAGAGACCATCTTCCAGCCTTATATCGGCCGGCTTCGGACCCGATACGGATTTTGCACTTTTATGGACAAGGCTTCTTGACATAGGTGTGACCGGTCGGTAACTATTCGGATGTTACTTACTGGTAACACCGCAAGAAAACGATGTCAAGTTGAAGACCCCGGCCGGGATCCGCCCGCCGGAAAAGACGATGAACCCAAGGAATACCACCATGCACCAGCCAAACAGCGATCTGACCATTTCCGAGGTTCTGACCGATCCGCTGATCCGCGCCGTGATGCGCGCGGACGGTGTCACAACAAATGAAATGAAAACGCTTCTCTATTCGGCTGCCAGCGCGCTTCGCCAGACGCAGCCGGGAACGACGAGCGCCAGGAGCCATTCGGTCAACCTTCTGGCGGCACCCAAGCGTCGCCTGCTGTCGATGGTCCATCCGCTCGCCGCACGCTCCGACCTTGTTCGCCTGAGCGCCTGAGAACCCAAGAACCCAAGAACCTGCCGGCGCAATCCTCCCAAGACTGCGCAAACGAACCCAGCCGGACACCTCCACCGGCTGGGTTTTTTTGTTAGGCAGGGTCCGGTGAGCTGGCGCCGGGCGCGATGCGCTCAGACGCGCACCGCTTGTTCGGCAAAATCCTCGCTGCCGAAGAATTTCAGATAGCGTTCGACCTCTGAGGGCTCGCCTGTCGCCTTGAGCGGATTGTCGGACAGCTTGACCGCCGGGCGGCCATTGGCGTCCGTTACCTTGCAGACGATCGAGATCGGATCGAGGCCGTCGATCTCGGTCGGTGCGCAACCGGCGAAATCATTGGTGAGATTGGTACCCCAGCCAAAACTCATGCGCACCCGGCCCTCGAAATGCCGATAGGTCTTGAGGATCGTGTCCACATCCAGCCCGTCCGAAAAGATCAGCAGTTTCTCCCTGGGGTCGCGGCCCATCTTCTTCCACCAGGCGATGATCTTTTCGCCGCCCTCGATCGGCGGGGCGCTGTCGGGGCGAAAGCCGGTCCAGTCGGCCACCCATTCCGGGGCGTTGCGCAGGAAGGCGGCGGTGCCGAAGGCATCGGGCAGGACGATCAGCAGGTTTCCGCCGTAAAACCGGTTCCAGTCCTGCAGCACCTTGTAGGGAGCATCGCCCAGTTCCGCGTCGTTGCGAGCAAGGGCTGCGGCGACCATCGGCAGTTCATGGGCATTGGTGCCGAGCGCCTCGAGATCGGTATCCATGGCGAGCAGCACGTTGCTGGTGCCCGAAAACGAGGCGCCGATGCCTTCCTTCAAGGCCTCCACGCACCAGCGCTGCCACAGGAAACTGTGCCGCCGGCGCGTCCCGAAATCGGAAATATGCAAGTCCGGATGGGCTTTCAGCTGTTCGACCTTCGTCCACATCTTCGCCTTGGCGCGCGCATAAAGCACGTCGAGCGCGAAAGGCCCCATATCCTTCATCGCCGATCGCGAGCGAAGCTCGTTGATGATCGCCAATGCCGGGATTTCCCACATGGTCGTATGGGTCCACTTGCCGGGAAAGGTCAGCTCGTACTGGCCGTGACGGCGCGACAGCTCGTAGTCCGGCAGCTGGAAATCGGCGAGCCAGGCGAGGAATTCGGGCGCGAAAATCTGCTTGCGGCCATAGAAGGTATTGCCGGCGAGCCAGATCATCTCCTTCTTGGTGAAACGGAGATTGCGCACATAATCCAGTTGTTCGCGCAGTTCCTGTTCATCGATCGCGTCGGTCAGGAGCACGGTTCGGGTGCGGTTGATCAGCGAGAAGGTGGCATCCACCTCCGGATAGAGGCGCCAGATCATCTGTAGCATCAGAAGCTTGTAGAAATCCGTGTCGAGCAGGCTGCGCACGACCGGATCGAGTTTCCAGGCATTGTCGTAGACCCGGCGGGCAATATCCGTTTTGGTCATGAGAATTCTCCCGCTGCGACCTCAAGACGATGGATGCGCATGTGCGCCGTCCGCACTCATGCCACGGCATCCGGCCCGACTGCAACCGGCAGGGCGACAGTTACGGCAGCGCATCTGGCCAGCAATCGGGGCGGCTGGGCGATCCAACACCTCTGCAAGACCGGCCTATTGCCGCCTGAACCACAAAGTTCGCCCCGAAGATACGAAGCGTTAACCATATGCTTTCTAAATGAGAATCGCCAACAAGGAGAGCCGCCTGATGAGTGCTGCGTTGAAGGATGCCGGTTTTTCGAAGCCGCCGGAACAGATCGTACCCTTTCCCCTCTACGGGCAGGTCGGCACAATCAGGCGCTGTGCGAGAGAATTGGAAAATATCCATGGCGATGTCGCGCTTCACTACTGGAAGCGCGAATGCCGCGCCCTGGCGGAAAATCTGCGCCGGCTTGGTTGCGACGAGGAGGAAATCAGCGTCCAGGTCCTGACGTTCCAGACCGAAGTCCAGGTGGAGATGATGCGGCGCTATTCGCAGCGTCTCGCCGACGAAGCGCAGAACGATATCCACGCCTGAAGCCTCAAGTGAAGCCTCAGGGCGTCTGCTGTCGCGTCGATGCCAAGCTGAGAAGACTATTGCTCGGCGCGCTTGCGGCCGCGGGAATAGCCGAGTTGCTCGGACAATTCATGGGCGGCCCGAAGCAGGCTGTCGAGATAGGCCTGCCGGTTGCGCAATCCGTCTTCCTTGGGCGCGACGAGACAAAGCGTCGCCACGCATTGCCCATCCGTCTGGTGCACCGGCACGGCGAAACAATGGGTGTAGGTCTCGACTTCGCTGTTGAAGGTGAAATAGCCGTCGAGGGTCGCCTGGCGGACTTCGGCGATAAAATGCCCGGCATCCAGCCGCTTGCCGCTCGGCAGCACGAAATCATCGGCAGGAATGAAGTCGAGGATTTCCTCGTCGGTGAGATGCGCGATCAGGAGGCGGCCGGAGGCCGTCCAGGGGATCGGCACGAGTTCGCCGATATCGGAGGATATGCGAAAGGCGCGCGCACCCTCGCGCATCATGGCAACGGTGTATTTATTGCCTTCCAGCAGGCACATCTGCGCGGTTTCGCGGGTTTCTTCGGCGAGGCGCGCCAGCACCTCCTCCGATTCGCGCATCAGGTCGAACTGGTCGGCATAGGCCGTCCCGAGAAAATAGAGCTTGCGGCCGAGAAAGACCCGGCCATTGCCGCCCTGGTAATCCAGCATGCCGTGGCGCAGCAAAAGATTGATCAGTTCATAGATGGAAGAGCGCGGACCGCCGATCTCGACGGCGATCTCGTTCGGCCGCATCGGCTGGCGCCTGGTTCGCAGGAATTCGAGGATTTCGAACGCGCGATCGAGGCCGCGCATGCGCCGCGGTCCGATATCTTCGGCGCTGTCAGTCATTCCGTTCATTCCCTTCGAGCGTCACGGCGCGACCTTGGCAAGCCGCGCCCTGCATTTCAAGTCCTGTCCGCCCGATAGGCGACGCAATCGACTTCCACCTTGCAATCGACCATCATCCGCGATTGCACACAAGCACGGGCCGGCGGATTGGCGCCGAAATATTCGGCATAGACGCCGTTGAAGCTCCAGAAATCCCGGGGATCGTCGAGCCAGACGCCGACGCGCACCACGTCCTCGAGGCCATAGCCGGCTTCGTGCAGGATGGCGATCAGGTTCTCAATCGCCCTCCGGCTCTCGGCAATGATGCCGCCCGGCACGATTTCGCCCTTTTCCATCGGCACCTGGCCGGAAACATGCAGCCAGCCATTGGCCTCGACGGCACGGGCAAAGGGCAGGGCCTGTCCGCCGGCGCCGGTCTCGCCGGCACCATAACGTTTGATGGTCATCGAACTTCTCTCTTTTGTTCTAGTTGAAACTGGATGTCTTGAGGAATTCGGCAAGCCGCTCGGTCCTCGGATTTGCAAACATCTCCTTCGGATCGCCTTCCTCGCCGATCACGCCCTGGTTCATGAAGATCACCCGCGAGGAGACCTCATAGGCAAAGCGCATCTCATGGGTGACGATCAGCATGCTCATGCCATCCGCCGCCAGCCCCTTGATGACCTGCAGCACTTCGCCGACCAGTTCGGGATCGAGCGCGGAGGTCACCTCGTCGAACAGCATCAGCCGCGGTGACATGGCGATGGCGCGGGCGATTGCCACCCGCTGCTGCTGGCCGCCGGAAAGCTGGCCCGGATGATGATCGGCACGGGCGGCAAGCCCGACCCGGTCGAGCCATTTTTCGGCGACGGCACGCGCCTCGTCGCGCGGCATCTTCTTCACCTTGATAAGGCCGAGCATGACGTTCTGGGCGGCGGTCATATGCGGAAAGAGATTGAACTGCTGGAAGGCCATGCCGGTCAGCGCCCGCTGGCGGGCAATGTCCTTCTCGCTCTTGCGGCGGCGCGTCCCGTTCGATTGTTCGTAACCGATCTCCTCGCCATCAAGCACGATGCGCCCGGCCTGGAAATCCTCCAGCATGTTGATGCAGCGAAGCATCGTCGTCTTGCCGGATCCGGAAGAGCCGATGATAGAGATCACCTCGCCCTCACGCATGGTGCAATCGACGCCCTTGAGAACTTCGAGGGCGCCGTATTGCTTGCGCAGCCCCTGTATTTCGAGAAGTAGCTTGCTCATGACGGCGAACCTCAGGACGGCACGGCGGTCTTGCGCTCGACATATTTGCCGAACCGCTCGATGCCGTAATTGACGACGAAATAGAGAAAGCCCGCGAGGAAATAGAATTGCAGGCTCATGAAGTTGCGCGAGATGATTTCCTGCGTGCGCAACAGAAGCTCGGTGACGCCGATGACGGACAGCAGCGTCGAAGCCTTGACCATTTCGGCCGCAGTATTGACCCAGGCCGGCAGGAACTGCCGCAGCGCCTGCGGCCAGAGCACATAGGCGAAGGTCTGGCTGAAGGTGAGGCCGATCGCCTTGGCGGCTTCCGTCTGACCTTTCGGTATGGCCTGCAGCCCGCCGCGGACGATCTCGCCGACATGCGAGGAGCAGAATACGGCAAGCGCCAGGACACCGGCCTGGAACGGGCCAAGCGCGATGCCGATGCCGGACAGGACATAATAGCTGGCGAGAACCAGCACCAGGACCGGCGTGCCGCGAATGAAATCCGTATAGGCGCGCACCAGGAACCGAAGAACGCGGTTGCCATAGACGAGCGACAGGCCGACGAGGACGCCGAGCAGGGAGCCGGCGACGATGGCAAGCGCCGAGATCGACACCGTGACGCCGAGCCCCTTGAGGATGACGAAGCGGGCGATCCAGATCTGTTCGAGAAAGGCGGAGAAATCCATCATGACATCACCTCGGCACGGCCAGGCGGCGCTCGGCGACGCGCATCAGGGCCGCGAGAATCGAGCAGGTTACGACATAGAGACCGGAGGCAACGATCCAGGTCTCGATCACCCGGAAGCTCTCGACATTGATCTTGCGGGCCTCGAAGGTCAGCTCCGGCACGGCAATGGCCGCGGCAAGCGAGGTATCCTTGAACAGCGAGATCACCGTGGATGACAGCGATGGCAGGACATTGCGCAGCATCAGCGGCACGATGATGGAGACGCGGATCTGCATCGGCGTCAGCCCGATGGCGAGTCCGGCCTCCGTCAGTCCCTTCGGGATGGAGAGAAGCCCGGCGCGGAACACTTCGGCCAGATAGGCGCCGGAATAGATCGACAGAACAGCGACGAAGCTCTCGATCTTGCCAAGCCGTACGCCCATCTGCGGCAGCGCGAAATAGGCGAAGAGCACCAGCACCAGGATCGGCAGGTTGCGGATGATCGTCACATAGGTGGCTGCCGGGCGGCTGATCCAGCCGCTTTTCGCCATCAGCGCAAAGGCGACGAGGAGGCCGATGACCGCACCGATCAGGATGGAGACGAAGGCCAGCCCGAGGCTGAGCGCCAGTCCTTCCAGAAGCTGGTCGAAGCTGCGCCAGACGGCGGCGAAATTGAGTGTGTAACCCATGAGGTATCCCGGGAAGCATCCTGGCGCGGAGGTGGAAAGGGCGAAGAGCGCTGCTCCTCGCCCCAACGACTTGACTGTATTCGACTTACTTGTATTCGACCGGGAAGCCGATCTGCGGCGGGGCAAGGTCCTTGCCGAACCAGGTCTTGTAGGATTTCGCGTAGAAATCGAACTCGACGCCGGTCATCGCTTCATGCAGGGCGGTGTTGACGAAATTCAGCCAATCCTGGTCGCCGCGCTTGACGCCGCAGGCATAGGTCTGCGGGTTCCAGCCATGGCCGGCATCCGTGTAGCGGCCGGGATTCTGGGTCATGTACCAGGCAAGCGATGACTGGTCGGTGGCAACCGTATCGGCGCGGCCGGATTCGAGCGCCTGATAGATCAGATCGACCGATTCATACTGGTCGACGGCCGCTTCCGGCAGGGCGGCATGCACCATGTCCTCGGCATAGACGTTCTGCAGAACGGCAACGGTGACGGACGAACCGGCGGCCTTCAGCGCATCGTAGTCGGCATAGCTGCCGCCGGCCTTCAGCATCAGGCCGACGCCTTCACGGTAATAGGGAATGGTGAAGGCGATCTGCTGGGCGCGCTCGCCGGTCACCGTCATGAACTGGCAGGTAAGGTCCACCTTGTTGGTGGTGATGTTGGGAATGCGCGCATCGGACGACTGGTTGACATATTCGATCTTGTCGGGATCGCCGAACAGCGCCTTGGCGACGATGCGGCCCATGTCGACGTCGAAGCCTTGAAGCTTGTCTTCGGCGCTCTTGAAGTGCCACGGCGCATTGGTGGAGCCGGTGCCGAGCACGAGATGGCCGCGGGCGATGATCTCGTCGAGCTTGCTCGTCGCCTCCTGGGCGGCGGCCGGCATTGCGGAAATGAGGAAGGCGGTGGTCAGCGAAAGCGCGCTGATGCGCAGAGAAAGGCTCATGGTGTTCCCCCTGATGAACGGTTCTGGCGTCTTGTCCGGTATTTCGGACATGTGTCTGTTTTACCGGATTGACCTATACAGCGCCAGGATGCATAGATTGTCAAGAACTGGCCGGAGAAGAATCTGCGCCGCAGGCGCGCAAGGGTTTTCCGGCCGATAAAGCGATAGCGCGGAGATCCCATGAGCAAGGCCGAAATTTCACTCAAGACCGTGAGCACACCCGCCGTTATCGTCGATCTCGACATCGCCCGGCGCAATATTAGTCGCTTCCAGGATTATGCCGATGCCCATGGGCTGAAAGCCCGGCCGCATATCAAGACGCACAAGATCCCGGCGATCGCCGAGATGCAGCTCGCGGCCGGCGCCGTCGGCATAACCTGCCAGAAAGTGTCGGAGGCCGAGGCGATGGTGGCCGGCAGCAGTGCCATCCGCGATGTGCTGATCACCTATAATATTCTCGGAGCTGAGAAGCTCGAACACCTGACCGCATTGGCGCGCAAGGTGAGGCTTGGCGTCGTCGCCGATAACGAGACCGTCATCGCCGGATTGTCCTCAGCCTTCGTCGCCGAGCCGGCACCGTTGCGGGTTCTGGTCGAGTGCAATACGGGTGCCGATCGCTGCGGCGTGGCCACCCCGGAGGAGGCGGCCGCGCTGGCCCGTCGGATCGCGGCTGCGCCGGGACTGGTTTTCGGTGGATTGATGACCTATCCGCCGGCAAAGGGTGCCGCCGCCGTGCAGGCCTTCATGACCCGCGCCAAGGCGTTGATCGAGGCTGACGGCATCGACGTGCCGGTCATTACCTCAGGCGGCACGCCTTCGATGATGGATGCGGCCGACGCGCCGGTGGCGACCGAATACCGGCCGGGAACCTATGTCTATAATGATCGCTCGCTGGTGACACGCGGCGCCTGCGGCTGGGATGATTGCGCGCTGACCGTGCTGGCCACGGTCGTGTCTGTCCCCTCGGCCCATCGCGCCATCATCGATGCCGGCTCGAAGACGCTGACCTCGGACCTTTTGGGCCTCACCGGCTATGGCCATGTGCTCGGCCGCGACGATATCGCCATCGACCAGTTGTCGGAGGAACATGGCCGCCTCGTCAGCGAGGGGCCGATCAATCTGAAGGTGGGTGACCGGCTGCACGTCGTGCCCAACCACGCCTGCGTGGTGACCAATATGGTCGATGCGGTGACCATATTGGAAAAGGGCGAAATCACCGGCTCATGGCCGGTGGTGGCGCGCGGCCGCATCGTCTGAACGGAAAGGCGTCCTTCAACGGGCATGCACGGCCTTAAACAGGGGAAACTGCCAGCTAAAGGCCTTCCCGCTCCAGCAGTGTGCGCACTTCCTCGAAGCGGCGTTTGTTTTCCTCGTTTTTCTCGCCGGCGGAATAGCAGCTGCTGGCAAGGCAGAAGCGCTTCAGCCCGAAGGGCGCCTTTGCCTGGTCGAACTGGCATTCGATCGTATCGACCATGTCCTTTTTCTCGACGCCTTCCCGGGTGGAATAGGTCAGCCGGGCGCCCGGCGGCTTGAGCTCGGGAAAGGACTGGACGACGCCGGTGTGAAGCGTGTCGGTCATCAGAAGGTGCTTTGCCACCTTCACGCACATGTCTTCGACCTTCAATTGCTGGGCGGCGGGGGATTGCTGGGCGGCGGCAGGGGACGCCGCCAGGGCGAGAACGAGCACGATCGTTTTCATGGTGAACTCCCGGGGTCTATCGGCGGGCGCCGACGCGCAACCATAACGATGGGAGGCCGACTTTGGTTCCACTTCGAGGACACGGTCAGGCAGGCCGCATTTGCGATGTCTTATGCCCGCCAAAGAAGCCGGGGGTAAAATGGCGCTGAGAATCGGTTGATGCGTTCGTTTGCGAAATGTGGCAGCGCGATTTTCGCTGTTGAATTTGCCTATAGCCGTCGCCCGGTTGCCGTGTAGAGGATCTTTCTCTGGCCGAAGGCCGCAGGCGGAACCAAGCGCTTTCATCGCAGTTATCGTTGGCCAATCGAAGGGAGAAACAGATGACCGATATCAGCGAAGACGACATCAGGAAACGGGCTTATGCACTTTGGGAGGCCGACGGACGTCCAGAAGGAAGCCACGAGGCACATTGGCTGCAGGCATCGCACGAGTTGAGCCAGCAGACCGAGGCCGAAGCCAGCCCCCGGATAGCAGCACCACTGGAGACTGATCGCGCCGAATCGACGCCACGAAAACGCAGCAAGATCGTTTGATGTCACCAGGACAGCGGCTACCGCGAGAGAGCAGTCGCCGCTGTCGGCTGCAGATATCCTATTGCGGACGAAACAGCGCCAGGCTGCGGCCGGGCATGTGCACGAGGCCGGTTTCATCGGGGCCGTTCGTGGCATCGTCTTCAATGGCGGTCGTCAGCGCGCAAGCCCAGGATGACGATGGTGATGGCGGCATGGCGAAGGGCACCGAGCCTTCATGCGGGTTGAAGATCATCAGCACATCCGACCAGGTGCCTTCCTTCTCCGCCAGATCCTTGCGGGACAGCCAGACGCCGATCGTGGTTCCGCCCCCGTCCTGCCAATGTTCCTCCTGCTGCTCGCCGCCGCCGGCATTCAGCCAGATGATGTTCATGCCGTCGCGCCAGCTTTCGCGGCGCAGGAGCGGCTGCTCGGCGCGCAGCCTTGTCAGCCTGCGAACGAACTCGCGCAGTTCCTCGGCGCTGCCCGGCAGGTTTTCCCAATGCACCCAGCTGATCCCGTTGTCCTGGCAATAGCCGTTATTGTTGCCAAGCTGGCTTCTTCCGAATTCGTCGCCGGCAAGTAGCATCGGCGTTCCATGAGATAGCAGCAGCGTCGCCAGGAAATTGCGCTTTTGCTGGTCGCGCACGGCATTGATGGCCTGGTCGTCGGTCGGGCCTTCCACGCCATAATTGAAGCTGCGATTGTCGCCATGGCCGTCCTTGTTGTCCTCGCCATTCGCCTCGTTGTGCTTGTCGTTGTAGGAAACAAGGTCGTTCAGCGTGAAGCCGTCATGCGCCGAGATGAAATTGACGCCCGCCCAGGGCCGGCGCCCGCGCTGGTCGTAAATATCGCCCGAACCGAGAAGGCGGGCGGCAAAATCCGGCGCGGTGCCGTCCGTATCCTTCCAGTAGTCGCGCACCGTGTCGCGATATTTGTCGTTCCACTCCGCCCAGCCGGGCGGGAAGCCGCCCACCTGGTATCCGCCCGGGCCGATGTCCCAGGGCTCGCCGACAAGCTTGACCTGCGAGAGCACCGGGTCCTGCGTCACCGCATCGAAGAAGCCGCCGCGCTGGTCGAAACCCTCCGGCTCCCGCCCGAGGATCGTGCCGAGATCGAAGCGGAAGCCGTCGACATGCATTTCCTCGACCCAGTAGCGCAGCGAATCGGTGATCAGCTGCAACACGCGCGGATGGGAGGTATTGACGGTGTTTCCGGTACCGGTATCGTTGATATAATAGCGGTGGTCGTCCGGCAGAGTGCGATAATAGGAGAAATTGTCGATGCCCTTGAACGACAGCGTCGGGCCGAGTTCGTTGCCTTCGGCCGTGTGGTTGTAGACCACGTCAAGGATCACCTCTATGCCGCCATCGTGCAGGGCGCGCACCATGTCACGCACTCCATTCATGCCGCGCGGCCCGTAATAGCGGTTTTCCGGGGCGAAAAAGGCGAGACTGTTATAGCCCCAGAAATTGTGCAGCCCCTTGTCCATCAGATGGCTGTCATCGGGAAAGAAATGGATCGGCAGGAGCTCGATCGAGGTTATGCCGAGGCTCTTCAGGTATTCGACGATCGCTTTGTCGCCGAGCCCTTCGAACGTACCGCGCAGATTTTCAGGTATGGCGGGATGGAGCTGGGTAAATCCCTTCACATGGGTTTCGTAGAAGATGGTCTTCGACCAGGGAATGGCGGGACTGCGATCGGTTTTCCAGTCATAACTGCGCGGATCGATGACCCGGCATTTCGGCATGCCTGACGCGCTGTCGGTTTTACTGAAGGAGAGATCCTTCTTTTTGCTGTTCAGTTCATAGCCGAAATGGGCCTTGGACCAGGTCACATCGCCAACCAGTTCGCGGGCATAGGGGTCGATCAGCAGCTTATTGGCGTTGAACCGATGGCCGTTTTGCGGGTCATAGGGGCCGTGCACCCGGTATCCGTAGAGCGTGCCCGCCTTCAGGCCGGGCACATAGCCGTGCCAGATTTCATTGGTATATTCCGGCAGCTCGATCCGGGCGGTCTCCACCATTCCGCTTTCGTCGAAGAGACAAAGCTCGACCCTTTCCGCATGGGCGGAAAACAGAGCGAAATTGGTGCCATCGCCGTCCGGAACAGCACCCAGCTGGTGCCACTGGCCGGCCTCGATCCTGTGCTGGTTCGCCTTGGCGTCCATCGTTTGAAAATCCCCGCTTCGCTGCTTGCGCAGAGGAATTGTGCCACGCCCGTTTTTGTTCCGGCAAAAGGCTCGAAGCGGCAAAATTTTCAACAGCTTGCGCATGGCAAGCGCGAATCGGCGAAGCGAAAGCGCGGAACATTTCCCGTCATGGCGATGTTGACGGTCGAATTCAGGGATCGGGCATCGGTAACGAAGGGCGAGATGGATGATTTCAGGCGAAACAGGAAAAGCATGGGGTGCGCATTTCATCGGCGACGGCCGCGTACGGTTCCGCCTCTGGGCGCCTGGCGAAAGTTCTCTTTCTCTCCGGCTCGGTGACCGGGACGTGCCGATGCGCGCAGGTGAAGACGGGTGGTTCGAGATCGAGATGGAGGATGTCCGGCCGGGGCAAGCCTATGAATATGTGCTTGGCGATGGCACCTCGGTCCCAGATCCGGCGGCGCGCGGGCTGGCTGGGGACGTTCACGGCCCCTCGCTGGTGCTCGATCCCCTTTCCTATCGCTGGAAACATGCCGAATGGCGCGGCCGTCCCTGGCACGAGGCGATCATCTATGAGCTTCATATCGGCACCTTCACACCGGAAGGCACGTTCAGCGCGGCAGCCGAGCGGCTTTCCCATCTTGCGGCAATCGGCGTCACCGCCATCGAGATCATGCCCGTCGCCCAGTTCGGCGGTGCTAGGGGCTGGGGCTATGACGGCGTCTTTCACTATGCGCCCCACAATGCCTATGGCACGGCCGACGAGATGAAAGCCCTGATCGACGAGGCGCATGGTCTCGGCCTGATGGTGTTTCTCGATGTCGTCTACAATCACTTCGGGCCTGAAGGAAACGCGCTGCCGCGCTACGCATCTAAGTTCTTCCATCAGGAGAAGGAAACGCCTTGGGGCGCGGCGATCGCCTTCGAGAAAAAGCCGGTTCGAAACTACTTTATCGACAATGCACTCTACTGGATCGGCGAATTTCATCTCGACGGGCTGCGCTTTGATGCGATCGACCAGATCCTGGACGAGGGCGGCGATCCACATGTGATCGTCGAAATCGCCAGTCGTATCCGCGCGCGCTTCGCGGACCGCCATGTGCATCTGATCACCGAGGATCCGAGGAACCTGACCGCTCTGCGCCATCAGCCCGGCCCCGGCAAGGAAAGGCTCTATGACGGCGACTGGAATGATGACTATCATCATGCGGCGCATGTTCTGGCGACGGGCGAAACCAAGGGCTATTATTCCGACTTTGCAGAGGATCCGCTTGAAAAATTCGCCCTTGCCCTAGCTAAGGGCTATGTTTTCCCGGGAAAGCCGCCGGCCGGCGAGGCGCATCCTGCGCCTTGTCTCCCGTCGCTTGTCAGCTTCCTGCAAAATCACGACCAGGCCGGCAACCGCGCCTTCGGCGACCGGCTGATTTCGCTGATCCCGGCCGACATGCTGAAGGCCCTGATGACCATCACGATGCTTTCGCCGCATATGCCGATGCTCTTCATGGGAGAGGAATTCGGCGAAACCCGACCGTTTTGCTTCTTCACGGATTACACGGGAGATCTGGCCCGAGCCGTACGCGAGGGCCGGCGCGGCGAGGCGAATAATTTCGGAGGGATGCCGACCGGACGAACGGAGAAAGACTTGCCCGATCCGAACGCGCCGGAGACGTTTGCGCAGTCTAAGCTCGACTGGGAAAAAACGGAGAGCCCGGAAGGCCGCGGATGGACAGGGTTCATGAGAGACCTCATCCGCACACGTCAGCGGTTCATCATTCCCCTGCTTGCCGGCGCCCGGGAGGGCGAGACAGAAGGCCGGGTGATGGTCGCCGAGCGAGGTCTTCTGGCGGTGGATTGGCGCGTGAAAGGTGGTGCCCGCCTGCATTTGCGCGCTAATCTCGGCGAGACGACCGCCAGAATACTGCCGGTCGAAGGAGATATCGTGCATGCCGAGCCGGAGGGGGCAAAAGGCGTCTTTGCAGAGAAAGGAGACCTAGCTGCAAAATCCGTGATTTTCGCGCTATCGGCAATGTGAGAAGACGAGAGGGACATGCGTCCTGATCCGCTCGTCCGCAAGTTCCGCGCGAACGAACGCCTGTCGCTCCACCTATCGCCGTCCCGTTTGCGCCAAAAAAAACGATCGCCCGATAAGGGCGATCTTCATGAGGCATGGTGTAGGGTGTGCGGCGGGCGCTCTTCAGAAAGCCACGAGCGCAAACCGGTCAGGCAAGGTCTCAGCGCTGGCGGGCCTTGCGGGCGGCGTAACGGCGGTCGCGCTCGGCCTTGCGTTCGGCTTCGTCGGCGACCACGCGGGCGATACGGTCGCGGTCCGCTTCCTCGCGGGCGAGAGCTTCGGCCTTGGCTTCCAGTTCGGCGGCTGCCGTCCGGGCGGCAGCTTCGGCGAGCTGGCGTTCGTTTTCTTCCTGTTTCAGGCGGTCGCGCTCGGCGCGGCGCGCTTCCCGGGCTTCCGTATTGGCCTGTCGTTCGGCAAGCTTGGCCGCCAGTTCCGGATCATCGGCCTTCGGCGCCTGCGCAAACTTCTTCAAAAGCTGCTTTTTTGCTTCGTCCGCAGCCTTGCGCCGATCGGCGAAACCATTGTCGGTGACGTGTCTCAAACTTGGTGGTCCTTATTCGTGGGATGTTGGTTTTTGGTAAGCGCACGCAAACCGCGTTGCTGGCCAATGCGCCTGCCGTTTCGCATGTCGCGCCGCCTCAAGATAGAGTGGAAATGCCGAAAAAAACAGGGTAACAGCCGATTTTTGCGCATTTTCCGGTCATCGGCATGCACAAGTCGGTGGTAATTCAGTGAAATCAGCGCTTGGCGCGTTTGCGCGGTGCGGGCACTGCGGCCGGCGTCTGCGCTTCTTTTTCAAGACGCTGTTCGCGCAGCCTTTGGGTCTTTGCCTCACGCTCGGCCGCGACGGTGTCGATCTCGGAAATTACCCGGTTGCGGGCCATGAACTGGGTCTGTGTTCTGTTGAAGGCCGATTCCGCCTGGTCGCGGGCCTTCGTGCTATTCTCGGTCAAGTTGATATCCTCGTCGCAGCGGTTTTGCCGGACAGGTCGCCGAGCGGTTTTTGCGCGCGGCCGTTCGGCAATGAAAAAAGGCCAGGCGTGCTGCCTGACCTTCCATTGGATCTTGCCTCATCAACGATGCCAGTACATCCGTGGTCACCGGAGAGGCACGATCCGATTAGACGGCCTGCAGCTGGCAGGCAGACATCTTGCCCGACTTGTTGTCGCGCTCCATCTCGTAGCCGATCTTCTGGCCTTCGACGATTTCGCGCATGCCGGCCCGCTCGACTGCGGAGATATGGACGAAAACGTCCGCGCCGCCGTCATCAGGCTGAATGAAGCCGAAGCCCTTAGTGGAATTGAACCATTTAACTGTGCCAGTGGTCATAACGAACCCTTTCAATAGCAACATTTATTCTCCACCGTACGACGCACGGCGGGTATTCATCTCGATTTTTGAAGGGGGAAGTTCGTCAGAGACGCGCCAAGCGCGGGCAGAAACAAATATCAGTCAAACAACTATCGATGGGCGGACATATAAAGGGGCTTCCGGCGTTTGTCAACTCTTGGTTTTTGTGGCGCGCCACCTAGAGCGAGGGTTGTATCCCATCAGACTTCGCGCATGCGCCTCGTTCGGCGCCCGACGCTTCGTTGGCGGTCCGGATCGCCGCTTTGTCGAACAGGCATTCTCCGTTCACCATTGAGAGACGATGCGTCCATTGCCTGATGGCTACCGATCGGCCAAGAAAAGATACATCTAGCTGCAATGCGCGCTGTCGGCGCAGGCTTCCCGAGATGCGGGAGCCCGGCGGCGCCGGAGGGACCATCATGAGCGACTATGGTTATGTCCACCGCGTGAAGGCCGGCGAGGCGGGAAACCCGATCTTCTTCGTTTTTCACGGGACCGGCGGAGATGAACGGCAATTCTTCGATTTCGGCGCCGATCTCCTGCCGCGGGCAACCATCGTCTCGCCGCGCGGCGATGTGTCCGAACAGGGCGCGGCGCGCTTTTTCCGGCGTACCGGCGAGGGGGTTTACGACATGGCCGATCTTGCCCGGGCGACGGAGAAAATGGCGGGCTTCGTTTCCAGGCTGGCCGCTGAACATGAGGCCTCCGGCATCTTCGGCCTGGGTTTTTCCAACGGCGCCAATATTCTCGCCAATCTGCTGATCGAAAAGGACCTATTCGACAAGGCGGTGCTCCTGCACCCGCTCATTCCCTTCCGGCCGAAGGACAATGCGGCGCTGGCCGGAAAGAGCATATTGATCACCGCCGGCCAGCGCGACCCGATCTGCCCGGCACCCTTGACGCAGGCCCTTGCCGATTATTTCGTCGGGCAGGCGGCGCAGGTCGAACTCGAATGGCACACCGGCGGCCATGATATCCGTCAGAACGAGATCGAGGCAGTCCAGCGGTTTCTGGGGTGAAGGAGCGGCGGCGGACCTTCCTTCTAGCCGGCGGCTTCGCCGACCCCCTCATCGCCTCACTGCGTTCGGCTCTTCTCCCCGGCGGGGAGAAGAGGGAGAGTGTGGCACTCTCTGGTGATCTATAGCGATCTCCTCTCTATCAGAGCCGCTCGACGTCCTGCCGATGGCTGAGAGCAACGCAACGAGGCTTCCTGTTGTTCGCCCGGAAGAGCACGCTCGCCTCGTCTACTCAGTATCCCCTTGCCGCGCCGGCTGCGGCGCGGCTGTCGATGGCGCCGTTGTAGCGGGCGCCGCCACCTTCTTCGATTTCCGCCAGATTCCTGCCGCCGACGAGGATGCCGGCCGCCTGGCCCCAGATCGGCCAGCCGGCATCGATCTGGACATTGTGTCCCATCTCGGTCAGGAGCCGCAGCGTATCGGCCGAAAGGGCGAACGGTTCCATATAGACCTTGTCGGGCAGCCATTGATGGTGGATGCGTGGTGCGTCGATCGCTTCCTGTATGTCCATGCCGTGATCGATGACATTGATGATCGCCTCCAGCGTGATGGTGATGATGCGGGCGCCGCCGGGGCTGCCGATCACCATGAAGGGCTTGCCGTCCCTGGAAACGATCGTCGGGCTCATCGATGATAGCGGCGTCTTCTTCGGCGCGATCGCGTTCGCCTCGCCCTGCACCAGCCCGTAGAGATTGGGCGTTCCGGGCTTGGAGGTGAAATCGTCCATCTCGTTGTTGAGGAGGATGCCGGTTCCCGGCGCCACGACGCCGGCGCCGAAGGAGCCGTTCAGCGTATAGGTGACGGCCACCGCATTGCCGTCCTTGTCGATGATCGAATAATGCGTCGTCTCGGTGCTTTCGCCCATGCCCTCAGGCATCAGGTCCTTGGAGATGCCGGCCTTGAAAGGATTGATCTTCGCGCGGATGTCCTTGGCATAGGCCTTGTCCAGCAGCTTTTCGACGGGATTTTCGACGAAATCCGGATCGCCGAGCGCGGAGTTGCGATCGACATAGGCATGCCGCATGGCCTCGACCATGGCATGAACGGTGTCGGCCGATCCATAGCCAAGATAAGAGAGCGGATAGCCTTCCAGCACGTTGAGAATCTCGCAGATGATGATGCCGCCAGAACTGGGCGGCGGCGAGGAGACGATCGAATAGCCGCGGTAATCGCATTCGACCGGTTTCAGTTCGCGCACCGCATACTGCTCGAAATCGGCCTTGGCCAGAATGCCTCCGGTGGCAGCACTCGCCTTGACGATATTGTCGGCAATAGTGCCCTTGTAGAAGGCGTCGGGTCCTTTTTCGGAGATGCTTTCAAGGCTTGCCGCAAGGTCCGGCTGCACCAGCGTCTCGCCGATCGTGAAGCTCTTGCCGTCGGGCTTGAGGAAGATCTCGGCGGCAGCCTTGTCTTTCGCCAGCTTCTTCGCGCCATTGTCGAGGGAGGCAACGTCGCCCTGTTCGAGCGTGAAGCCTTCCCTGGCGAAGCGGATCGCCGGCGCCAGCAATTCCTGGCGCGACAGTGTGCCGTAGCGTTCACGCGCGGTCTCGAAGCCGAGCACGGAGCCGGGAACCCCGACGGCCATGTATCCGTCGGTGCTCAGGCCATCGACGATCCCGCCCTTGTCGTCGAGATACATGGTCTTGGTGGAGGCGAGCGGCGCGCGCTCGCGAAAATCGAGAAAGCTGGTCGTGCCGTCCTTCAGGCGGATGGTCATGAAACCGCCGCCGCCGATATTGCCGGCGACGGGATAGACGACGGCAAGCGCATAGCCGACCGCAACCGCCGCATCGACGGCATTGCCGCCCTTCTTCAGGATATCGACCCCGACATCGGAGGCCAAATGCTGGGCGGTGACAACCATGCCGTTCTCGGCCTTGACCGGTTCCGGCGAGGCCGCAAGCACGGCGGAAAGCGGCGAAAAAGCAAGGGCGAGGGCAAGCGTGAAGGGGATTGTGCGGGCAACAGGCAGCATGGCGATCTCCCGATTCCGGTTCTGGATGAGCCATCCTCGCCGAGATTGACCGGCAATTCCAGTCTTGACGGAAGGAAAACGGCAAAGGTGATCACCTTCATTCTCCGGTCCATCCACATGCCGCTAGCGGGCCGCGCAATCTGAGCCGTCGGCGGTCAGGGGTGTTTGGCCGGTAATACCTTCCCCGGATTGAGGATCTGGTTCGGGTCGAGGGCAGCCTTGATCCGGCGCATGACGTCGATCTCGGCCGGGCTGCGGGAATGGTCGAGGAAATCGCGTTTCAACGTGCCGATGCCGTGTTCGGCGGAGATCGATCCGTCGAATTTCCGAACGAGTCCATAGGCAATGGCGTCGACCTCGTGCGTGTCGTGCTCGTCCGGCGTGTCGACCCAAACGGCCACATGCAGGTTGCTGTCGCCGATATGGCCGAAAAAGGAGACATGGGCCGCTGGAAAGCGGGCAAGCAGGACTGCCTCGCATTGCCGGGCGAACTCATCGAGCCTGCCGATCGGCAGGCTGATATCCAGATTGATCAGGCCGGGCAGGCGCTGATCCATCAGATGGCCCTCGCGCACCGACCAGAAGGCGCGGCTTTCCTTCTCCGACTGGGCAAGCAGTGCGTCGGCGACAAGGTTATTCTCGATGGCCGTGCCGAGAAAACTCTCGAAACGGTCCCGCTCGTCTTCACCCACGCCATCCTGTTCGATGATCACGACGAAAGGATAATCCTTCTCGAAGAACCGCAGGTTCAGGGCGTCGGCATTGAAGCGGAAATAGGTTTCCCACATCGCCTCGAAGGCGGAAAGACCGGGAAGGCCGGATTTCGCTGATTTCAGGAGCGCCAGCACGTCATCGTAGGAGGTGAGCCCACAAAGTGCCGTCAGCCGGCCGGTCGGCAGCGGGCGCAGGCGCAACACGGCGCGGGTGATGATACCGAGCGTGCCTTCCGATCCGATGAACAACTGGCGCAGATCATAGCCGGTATTGTTCTTGGTCATCCGGTTGAGCGACGACAGGATCGTGCCATCGGCCAGCACCGCTTCCAGGCCCAGAACATTGTCGCGGGTGACGCCGTGACGGATGACGCGGATGCCGCCGGCATTGGTGGAGAGATTGCCGCCGATCTGGCAACTGCCGCGGGCGCCGAGGTCGATCGGCAGCAGAAAACCGGCGTCTTCGGCGGCCTTCTGGGCAAATTCGAGCGGTGTTCCGGCAAATACGGTCATGGTGCCGGCCACCCTGTCGATCTCCTCGATGCCCGA
The DNA here is from genome assembly GCF_001426565.1 of Rhizobium sp. Root482. Taxonomy (GTDB): domain Bacteria; phylum Pseudomonadota; class Alphaproteobacteria; order Rhizobiales; family Rhizobiaceae; genus Pararhizobium. Next base: position 107,389 of record NZ_LMFA01000022.1, read on the forward strand.
CAGTTTTTCCAGGCAAAGTGCGATATCGCCTTCTCGCGGATTGGCGCCGCCGGCCAGCCCGGTGAGGCCGCCCTGCGGCACGACCGGTTGGCGGTGCCGGTCGCAGATTTCAAGCGCGGCCGCGACCTGATGGGCGCTTGTCGGGCGCAAAACCGCCAGCGGCAGATGCCTGCCGGTGGCACTTGCATCGCTACGATAGCGCTCGCCCCTCCGGTCGCCGGTCAGCACGTTTTCCGCGCCGAGCGCCTCGACGAGATCATCGATGATCGTCATTCGGTTCCCTTTATCACTCTACCCGTGAGCCCGCGATCGGCGTCGCGGACCGCCCGCGCTTCGTAGCCGTCGCATATCCGCATCAGAACCGCCCATACCGGCATGCCGTTCTCGTGCATTCAGCAAAATTGAGTTCGTCAATGCTCTAAATCCGGTCTAGCATTCCGCTGCACTGGCCGGGAAGGGGAAAGCGCATGCGCTGGCAAGTCGGGGCGCTGGCCCGGCCTGTCGGGAGAAAGAGGGGGCGAGCCCATCGGCCGGATCGACGGCGGTGGATCGACGACATCGATACAGAATAGAGGGGGGAGGTCATGGGGGAGGACGTCGCATCGAATGGCGGGGAGGGGATTTCCCGCCGGCGGTTCACGCATATGGCGCTGCTTTTATCGGCAAGCCCGCTTGCGCTTGGTGTGGGGCGTGCCTGGGCCGGTGCGGGCGCGCTTGTGTTCGTCAATTGGGGCGGCGATGCCGGCTCAGCCTATGACCGGGCCTATGGAGCACCCTTCCGGGAGGAAACGGGCATTCCGGTCCGCCAGGACGAATCGGGACCGACGGAAGAGGCGGTCACCGCCCAGTTCGAGAGCGGCCAGCCGGCCTGGGATATCGTCGATATTGACCCCTTCTCCGCACAGGCGCTCGGCAAGAGGGGCATCATGGAATCGATCGACTATTCCGTCGTCGACAGGTCCAGGATGCGGCCCGGCTTCGGCTGGGAATTCGCCGCCTCCAGCTATTTCTATTCCTATGTCATCGCCTATGACGCCACCAAGTTCGGCGATAGCGTGCCGCGCGGTATGGCGGACTTCTTTGACGTGGAAAAATTTCCCGGCAAGCGGTCGCTCTACCAATGGGGCAGCGGCATGTGGGAGGCGGCACTTCTTGCCGATGGCGTTGAGCCCGCGGACCTCTATCCGCTCGATCTCAATCGTGCCCACCGGAAGATCGCCGCCTTCAAGGAGCATGTCCTTGCCTATTGGGGCAGCGGCAGGGAAAGCCAGTCATTATTGTTGAGCGGCGAGGTCTCGATGGCGCTGATCTGGTCGACACGGGCCGGCCTCGTCGAGAAGGATTCGGGCGGTTCGATCAGCTTCATCTGGGACCAGGGCCTGATTTCTCCCGGCGCCATGGGCGTGATCAAGGGCAATCCGGGCGGCCGGGAGGCCGCGATGAAATTCATCGCCTCGGCGCAGGATCCGGAAAAGCAGGTGGTCATGTTCGAAATGCTGGGTCAGGGACCGGCCAACCCGGCGGCGGACCGGCTTCTCTCCGCCGAGCAGGCACGCCTCAATCCGGTCGATCCCGCCAATATGGAGAAACAGGTCCCGCTCGACATGGAATGGTACCAGGCCAATTACGGCGCAGCGCTCAAGGAATATACCAGGATCATCTCGATCTAGGTGTCGAGGTTCGGTGAAAAAAAGCCGGACCAGTCAATTGGCGGCAGTGCTGGCCAAAGCCATGGATAATTCCGTGAACAGGCAGGATAAAGAAAGCCTGTGCCGGGACTTGTCTTTCGGCTGTCACATTCCCACATCCGCCCTCCAGCCCTGTCCGTTCCACGGACGAAAGCGCACGATGCCCGGCAACTGTCGGGATTTCCTGGTCCGTTCCGGATTGGACATCGGGCGCCACGCCGGCCCGCCGGCCCAGACCAGGAAGACCGACATGGACGCAAACGATATCGGCGAGATTTCGGCCTGGTTGACGACTCAAGGCCTCAAGGGCACCGACGAGATGGATATCGTCAACGGTTTTTGCCAGCGCGCCCGTGCCGCCGGGCTCAAGCTCGATCGCGGGCTGGCGCTGATAGATACGCTCCATCCGGTCTATGAGGGGCGGGCGTTCCAGTGGGACAGCCACGAGCCGGTGAAGACGGCCTTCGAATATGGTCCTTCGAACGAGGGCGTTTCCGCGGAGAACTGGGAACGTTCGGCCTTCTATCATCTGCGCATGAACAACCAGGACGAGGTGCGCCGCCGTATCGGCTTCGGCGACCCGGCCGACTTCTTTACCCTCGATACCCTGCTGGCCTCCGGCCACAAGGATTTTATCGCGATGATCCACCGGTTCGCCCAGGACAGCCATATCGGCGAGATGGACTGTTTCTACTCGCACTGGACGACGACCGACGAGACGGGGTTCAGCGATGAGGATCTGGCGGCGTTGCGGCAACTGGTGCCGGTGCTGGCGCTCGCGGTCAAATCCGGCTCGCTGACGCGGATTTCGCGCACCATCGCGGAAGTCTATCTTGGCGAGGATGCCGCCAGGCGCGTGCTGCAGGGACGCATTTCACGCGGCAAGGCCGAGCGCATTTCCGCGGTCCTCTGGTTTTCCGATCTGCAGAATTATACCCGCATTTCCGACAATCTGCCGCCGGACGAAATCATCCCGTTCCTCAACGACTACGCCGATGCGGTGATTTCCTCCATCCATGAGGCCGGCGGCAATGTGCTGAAGCTGATCGGCGACGGCACGCTGGCGATCTTCAAGGCCGAGGAGCGGGAGGATGCCTGCGCCCGCTCGTTGATGGCCGAACAGAACCTCCGGGAGAAGCTGAAGGGGCTGAACGAGCGCCGGCTTGCGGAAAGCCGGCCGGTGACCGAAGTCTATCTCGGCCTTCATATCGGCGATGTCTTCTATGGCAATATCGGTTCCAGCGACCGGCTGGATTTCACCGTCATCGGGCCGGCGGTCAACGAGGTCAGCCGGATTTCCTCCATGTGCCGCTTCGTCGATCGTACCGTCATCATGTCGTCGCAGTTCGTCGCCGCAGCCCCGCCACCCCGCCATTCCGAAGTGGTTTCCATCGGCCGCTATGCACTTCGCGGCGTCAAGCGGGCGCAGGAACTGTTCACGCTGATGCCGGCGGAAGAGGCGTAGAGTAGTTGATCGGCGGGCCCGGTATAGTGCGTTGAAATAGGATTGGCTCTGAGTTGGCGAGCATTGCGCTGTTTGGCGGCGATGTCCGGATGGTTTTGTCACAGAGCTTTCCTCAGTGTGCTTCGCAGCAGCGGTCCTGTATCAGGAAGGGGAAAATGGCCATGGCTCAAGCCGATCTCGAGGGAATCTATCGCGCCTACATTGCATGCCTGAACCAGCAGGACTGGTCGCGGCTGGGGCAGTTCGTTCATGATGACGCGATCCACAACGACCGGCGGATCGGGCTGTCAGGTTACGTCGATATGCTGAAGAGAGATTTCGACGAAATACCGGATCTCTCTTTCAACGTTCAAATGCTGGTTTCCGATTCACGCTATGTAGCGAGCCGACTGGGCTTCGACTGTACGCCAAGGGGAACGTTCCTTGGCCTTCCTATAAACGGCAGGAGAGTTTCGTTCGCGGAGAACGTGATCTACGAGTTTCTCGATGGAAAGATCATGCAAGTGTGGTCGGTTATCGATAAGTCCGCTATCGAAGCTCAGTTTCTATTCTGATCACTTGGGCACTTGCGGAACGCCGCTAAACCTTTCGCCCCGCTTCATCGAAGAAATGCAGGTTCGGCACTGGCAGCCTGACAGCCACTTCGCCCTGCATTCCAAGAAAGCGGCGATCCAGCGTGAAGGCCTTGAAGGCGACGGACCCAAGCGTCAGGTGGACGATGATGCCGAAGCCGGTGGGCTCCACCAGATCGACCTTTGCCAGCATCGCGTCCGGCCCCTCGGCTCCCAGAATCACGTGTTCCGGCCTGATGCCCAGCGTCGCGCGGCTGCCGTCCGGCAGGTTGGCGGTGCTTGGCAGGGGCAGAACCGCGCCGCCGGTGAGCGCGAAACTGGCCGTTTCGCCGCTGCGCATGTAGCGTCCCTCGAAGAAGTTCATGCCCGGGGAGCCGATGAAGCCGGCGACGAAGAGATTGGCCGGATTGTCGTAGAGTTCCAGCGGGCTGCCGACCTGCTGGACGATGCCGCCATGCATGGCGACGATGCGGTCGGCCAGCGTCATCGCCTCGATCTGGTCATGGGTGACGTAGATCGATGTGGCACCGAGATCCTGATGCAGCTTCTTGATCTCGGCGCGCATCTGCTCGCGCAGGCGGGCGTCGAGATTGGAGAGCGGCTCGTCGAACAGGAAGGCTTTCGGCTCGCGCACGATGGCGCGGCCCATGGCGACGCGCTGGCGCTGGCCGCCCGACAAAGCCCTCGGCCGCCGTTCCATCAGCGGATCGAGGCCGAGCTTCGTCGCCGCGCCGGCAACCACCGAGGCGATCTTTTCAGCCGGCGTCTTCCTGAGGCGCAGGCTGTAGCTCATATTCTTCGCCACGCTCATATGCGGGTAGAGCGCATAGGACTGAAACACCATGGCGATGTCGCGGTCCTTTGGGGCAAGATCGTTGACGCGCTTTCCGTCGATGCGGATTTCGCCTGACGTGACCGCCTCGAGTCCGGCGATCATCCGCAACAGCGTGGACTTTCCGCAGCCCGACGGGCCGACCAGGACGACGAATTCGCCATCCCTGATCTCCAGGTCGATCCCATGCAGCACCGGCAGGATGCCGTAGGATTTGCGGATGGCGGAAATATCGATCGATGCCATGGGATCAGCCTTTCACGGCGCCGGCCGTCAGGCCCTGCACGAGGTAACGTTGGATCAACAGGAAGAACAGGCAGGCGGGGATGAGCGCCAGGACGCCGGCCGCCATCATCTGCCCGAAATCGACCGAGAATTTCGACACGAAGGACAGGAGCCCGACCGGGAAGGTCGCCGCGTCATTGCCGGAAATCAGCATCAGCGAGAACAGAAGCTCGCTCCAGGCGGCGGTGAAGACGAAGCCGAGCGTCGCGGCGATGCCCGGCAGCGTCAGGGGTAGGATGATCTGGCGGAAGGCGACGAACTGGGTGGCACCATCGATCATCGCTGCCTCCTCCAGATCCTTCGGGATGCCGTCGAAGAAGGACTGCATCAGGAAGGTGGCGAAGGGAATGTTGAAGGCGGTGTAAACGAGGATCAGGCCCGTCAGGCTGTTGGTGAGGCCGAGAGGCGACAGCATCTTGAAGATCGGCGCCACCAGCATTACCAGCGGAAACATCTGGGTGAGCAGCATCAGCGCGACGATCCAGTATTTGCCACGAAAACCGAAGCGCGACAGGGCATAGCCGGCAAGCGAGGCAAGGGCCGTGACGATGACGGCGGTCGAGCCGGAGACGATCAGGCTGTTCTTGAAAAAGACCGGGAAATCGCTGTGCCGCAGGACAAATTCGAAATGCTCGAAGCTGGTGCGCGACGGCCACATCCGGATGCCTTCGGAATAGAGCAGCTTGTTGGGGGTCACCGAGACTTTCAGCAGCCAGTAGAGCGGGAACAGCGCAAAGACGACATAGGCGAAAATGGCCAGCCGATGAGCGAGGAAGGCGAGGATGCGTTTGCCGGTCATGATCTCAATCCTTGCTCAGCAGCCATTGCCGCAAGACGACGATCAGCATGGAATAGGTGATCAGAAGCATCAGCAGGACGAGCGCGATGGCCGAGGCATAGCCGAAATCCAGCCGCTTGAAGGCTTGGGTGAAGATATAGCTGGCGACGATCTGACTGCGGTCTGCCGGACCGCCATTGGTCATGACGATGATCAGGTCGGCGAAATTGGAAATCCATACGGTGCGCAGGAGAACGGTGATGGCGATTGTCGGCGCAAGGAAGGGCAGCGTGATCGAGAAGAAGCGCTGCACCGGTCCGGCGCCATCGATGCTGGCGGCCTCGTAGAGATCGCGCGGGATCGCTTGTAGGGCGGCAAGCAGGGTGATGGCGAAGAAGGGAATGCCCCACCAGACATTGGCGATGATCGGTCCCCAGAGGGCAAGCTGCGGGTCGGAGAGGATATTGGACGGCTCGCTCATCAGCCCGAGCGCGAACATCCAGTGCGGCAGCGGCCCGACGACGGGATTGAACAGCCAGGCCCAGTTGAGGCCGGCGAGAAAGCTCGGCACCGCCCAGGGCAGGAAGACCAGCGCCTGCACGATGGCGCGGCCATGGAAGGGCTTGTCGAGAAGAAGCGCCAGAATGAGGCCGAAGACGAATTGCAGCAGGACGGACCAACCGGTCCACCACAGCGTGTTTCGGAGTGCGCGGTAGAAATTCTGGTCCTGCGACAGCGCCTTGAAATGATCAAGGCCGATGAAGCCGCCGGAAAAGGGGTTGAGCAGCTGGATATCGCGGAAGGCATAGGAAATTCCCAGCACCAGCGGCACCAGCATGACGGTGACGATCAGGATCAGCGCCGGGGCGGTGTAGAGATAGGGTGCCGAAGCATCCGCCAGCCGTTTTTTCAGCGGGGGTCGATCTATGCGGGAGCCGCCTTCGCGTGCTGCATGTGAAGTCATCATCAGGATTCCGTTTGGCGGCGGACCGCAAGACTGCCGGCTGCGGTCGAGACTGGCCGCAGGCAGCCGACATCATGTCGCTGCCTGCGGTTCAGGGCTGACGACCTATTTGCTCGCGAGAAACTTCTGTTGAGCCTTGGTCATGTAGTCAGCCCATTGCTGGGCCATCTCCTCCGGCGTGATATCGCCGAGCAGGGCTTCCTGGCTGGTCTTGATCGCCATGGAATCCTTGAAGAAGGCGAACTCTTCCAGATAGGTCGGCATCACGGTCGGGACCGCGTCCTTGTCGGCCAGTTCCTCGAACCAGCCCTTGAACTGCTCGCTGGCGTAGAAGGGGTCCTTCTCGGCGGCCTTCAGCGCCGGCAGGGCGCCGATCTTCTTGTTCCACTCGATATTGCCTTCCGGGCCTTCGAGGGTTGCGATCAGCTTCCAGGCGAGATCCTTGTTGGCGCTGGCCGACATCATCGACCAGCCGGCAAAGCCGATGGTCGGGAAGGTCTTGCCCGAAGGGCCCTTGGGCATGGTGGTGATGCCGTAATCGGCGCCATCCATGCGCTCGCCAACCGCGATCAGCGCATCCGGGTCCTGGTCGAGCATAGCGCAGGTTCCGGTATAGAAGCCGGCCACGACCTCGTTGAAGCCCCAGTTGACGCTGTCCTTCGGCGCATAGCCGTTCTTGTAGAGGTCGATCAGCCAGGTGAAGCCCTTGACCCAGCCTTCCTCGCTGAATTTCGACGTGCCGTCCTCGTTGAAGAAGGCATTGTCGCCGGCCATGGTGGCGCCGAACATCATCCAGCCATTGAGGCCGCCGGGTCCGCCGCGCATGCAATAGGCATATTTGCCGGGCAGTTTCTTGATCTTCTCGGCGGCCGCGACGAACTCGTCCATCGTCTTCGGCGGGGCTTCTACGCCGGCTTCCGCGAAGATCTTCCTGTTGTAGAACATGGCGCGCAGATAGAAGCCGTAAGGCAGCATATAGGCGGTGTCCTTGACGTCGCGGCCAAGCTCCAGCGCGCGGTCAGTCAGGCCCGACGTATGTTCCCAGTCCTTGAGATAAGGCTCCAGGCTTTCCAGCATGCCGTTATTGGCATAGAGCGACAGCCAGGTATCGGGCATTTCCATGACATCGGGAATTTCGCCGGCCGAGACCATGGTGGCAAATTTCTGGAAGGCCTCGCCCCAGGGCAGCGAGATGATCTCGACCGTGGTGCCCGGGTTCGCCGCCTCGAACTTGGCGACGATCGATTTCAGGGTTTCGGTGCGTTCCGGGCTGGTAATGACCTCCACCAGCTTGAGGTTGGTATCGGCAAGGGCCGTGCCTGCCATGAGAGAGGCGAACAGGGTCGCCGCGATCAGTTTCCTCATTTCATTTCCCCTTTTTGTTGAACTGTTGGTCTGTCGTGTCAGCCTGTCGCGGCGGCGATTGCCGCTTCGAGATCGCTCCAGAGGGCCTCCGTTCCCTCCAGGCCGACATGGAGCCGTACCGACCGCGAACTGATGCCGAAGGCGACCGCGGAATTGGGTTGTGCTTTTTGCGAAAGGACGACATCGCCGGGCACGATCAGGCTTTCATGCCCGCCCCAGCTGACGCCCAGCCTGAACAATTTCAGATGATCGGAAAACTTGCGGATATCGATGCCGTCCCGGAAGATGAACGAGAACAGGCCGGATGTGCCGGTAAGGCCGGGCGCCAGCTGGTTGGCAAGGCCCGGATGGCAGACGGTCTCGACCGCCTCATGTGCCTGCAGCCGCCGGGCGACGGCCAGTGCCGATTGTTCATGCGCCTTCATGCGGATCGGCAGGGTGCGAAGCCCACGGATCAGAAGCCAGGCATCGAAGGGCGAAAGCTTGCCGCCGAGATAGGGATAGGCCTCCGCGCGGATGCGGCCGATCAGTTCCTTCGATCCGGCAACGACGCCGGCGACGACGTCGCTGTGGCCGCCGAGATATTTGGAGGCCGAATGCAGGACCAGATCGACGCCGAGCGAAATCGGCTGCTGGAAGATCGGGCTCGCCCAGCTGTTGTCGATGGTGGTGATGACGCCGTGGCTGCGGGCGAGCGCCGCAAGGGCCGCGATGTCATGGGTTTCCATGACCCAGCTCGTCGGGCTTTCCAGATAGAGCAGCTTTGCGCCGGGAAGGGCGCGCGCGACCTCTTCCTCGTCGCGGCCATCGACATAGGTGACCTCGATGTTCATGCGCTTGAAGAAGGTGCCGAACAGGCGGAAGGCGTCTGGATAGAGATGCCTGACGGCGACGATCCGGTCGCCCGGTCCGACGAAGGACAGCACCGTGGAGGAAATGGCCGACATGCCGCTGGCAAAGCCGATCGCGTCTTCGGCACCTTCCAGCTTCGCCAGCATCTCCTCGAACATGCGCACGGTCGGGTTGAGGCCGCGCGTATAGATCGGCCGGATCTTTTCGCCGCGATAGGAGGCGATCATGTCGTCATAATCGGTGAAGGTGAACAGCGAAGTCTGTACGATCGGCGGCACCACCGCGTCATAGGCATTGCCCACGTCATGGGTGACGATGAGGGAGGCGTCGTTGAACGGATCGAACCCGTTGCTCATCTGGACATGTCCTTGATGTCTTCCTCGACGATGGCGAGGATTTTCAGTGTTTCGGCACGCGCCGATTCCGGATCGCCGGCGGCGATGGCATTGAATAGCGTACGATGGAAAGGAAAGGAGCGACGGGCAAAGTCGGCCCGGTTGAAGGGCTGATCCCAGAACTGCTCGAAGGCGCCGCGCATCTGCTCCAGAAGCTGCTTGAACAGTGGATTATGGGTGGCGTCATAGATGGCGAGGTGAAAGGCGAGGTCTTCCGGGCCGGATGTGCCCTTGGCGATCTGGACGCGTTCCATCTCGGCGAGCTTCTCTTCGATGACCGTGAGGTCATGTGCCGTGCGCATGCGGGCCGCAACCATGCCCGCCTCCGCCTCGATGCCGCGCCGGACTTCGAGCGTCTTCAGCAGCAGGTCGCGCAGATGGGCGGTTTCCAGAGAGAGCGGCATGTGGATGGTGGTGCCGGAGACGGCGCGCAGCAGATAGGTGCCGCTTCCCTTGCGGGCCTCGACGACGCCGAGCGCCTGGAAATGGCGGATCACCTCGCGAATGGTGGATCGCCCGACAGCCAGCGTTGCCATCAGCTCACGCTCGGCCGGAAGCCTGTCGCCGGGCTTGAGGCCCGAGCGCTGGATGTAATCGGCAACCGCCGCCGTAACCTGGCGCACCCGGTCGGCGGGCGGCAGGGGCCGGAGGACTGCTCTTGCATCCTGATGGTTCATCACTGCGTCCATCTCACACCATAATTGGTCTGACATCCGAGCAATAATGCAAATTGAGGCAGGTACGTCAAGCGGCCAGGAGCGGATGATTCGACCATCGACGGACGACAATCTCGATCAAGGGTCGCGCAATCGCCTCGATCGGATACATTCACACGAAGAATGACTTATTCCCGTCCGGACTCGGCGGTGGCAAGGTTTTGGGGGTAGGTTCGTTGTGACAGCGGAACGGTATCGATCGCTGCCAGCAGCCGCTCGATCATCAGTGTTTCCGCCAGGCTGCGCCGCGCCGCCGGCCTGGTGACGAGATAAACGTCGGCAGCCGGCGGATCGTCATAGGGCGGCAATTGCCAGAGCTGGCCGGCGTCGATATCGGCGGCCACGACATGGATCGGCAGGGGCCCGAAGCCGAGGCCGACCTTGATCAGCCGGCGGACTTCCTCCAGATTTGTGAAGAGCCCCAGTACCTGCCCATTGAAATTTTCCCGCTGTCTCAGGCGCGCGACCGGTGACAGCGCGTCGCCGAGCCGGTCCGTCTTGAAGGATACATAATCGAGGCCGGCCAGGTCGGACATCCGTGTTTCGCGCTGCCCGAAAAGCGGGTGGCCGGGCGCGCAGAAAAAGCCGAAATATTCGCGGTAGAGCACGGTGTAGCTCAGGTCTGGATGCTTTTCATGGGCAAGGCAGATGCCGAGGCAGGACTGTCCGGACAGCACGGATTCGATTACCGACTGGCTGGCGGAGACGGTCGTCGAAAAGCTGACGCGCGGGAGCGCCTTGTGGAAATCGGCCAGGAAACGATCGAGGAACGGGCATTCTATGTGGCTGGCAAAGGCCATCTCGACATGGCCGGTCACTAGGTCCGGATCGTCCTTGACGAGATCGGGAAGCCCGGTGACGATGGTCAGCATCGCCAGGCATTCGCCATAGAGCCGCTCGCCGGCCGGCGTCATGCGGAAATGGCTGGAAGACCGGTCGATGAGACGGCAGCCCATATGGGTTTCCAGCCGTCGCAGCGCGTTGCTGATCGTCGGTTGCTTCAACAGAAGTCTGTTGCCGGCGGCCGTGAGGCTCTTCTCCTCGACGATTACCGTGAAGGTGCGCAGGAGGTTCCAGTCGATCTCCCAGACAAAGCGCCGCCTCGGACCGGTCATCCGCATGCTCCATTCATTTCGTGAATGCTCCACCTTCACCTAGTGTATTTGCCTCGCCCCGTCCATCGTGGTTTGATCGTACCGGCGTGCGAATGCGGGGGACGACGTGACGGACAGGGACCAGGTTTTTCCGGATTTCGGGCTTACCGCCGAGGAACGGCGCCACGCCGTGCGCGGCCATTATTACGAATATCCGGGGATGGACGGCGCCCGTGGCGAAATCTGGTGCTACTCAAAGGCCTATGCCTATGCACGCGGCGCCGTGGTGGACCTCCATATCAGTTCGTCGGCCTCTTCCTGCCAACTGGCCATCATCCGCGACGGCGGCGTCGAGACAAGGGTCTATGGCGCCGACGGCATTGCCACCGCCTGGCAGGATACGCCCGACCAGGTTTCGGTGCTGGGCTGTGGCTGGTCACCGACCTATTCCTTTCGGATCCACGAAAGCTGGCCCTCCGGCGCCTACCGCATCACGCTGACGGCGGAAGGGCGGGACGGCAAGCCGATCACGTGCCATCACCTGATCATCGTGCTGCCGGATGCCGGCCCCAAGCCCGGCCGCATCCTGCAGGTGGCGGCCACCGGAACCTGGGCCGCCTATAATACCTGGGGCGGCTCCAACCATTACCAGGGCATTACCGGTCCGAACCGTGACCAGTTCGCGACCATGGTCAGCATCGAGCGGCCGCTCTGCCGCGGCTTTGTCGTCCTGCCCGAGGACGCGCCGCGGGTGCCGCTGGAGGTCAGCCTGCCGCCCGGAACCGTACCGCGCTATCCGCATATGGAATGGGCCTATGCCAGGGGCTATTCCAAGAAATATGCCTCTTCCGGCTGGGCAAGCTATGACAGCCGGTTCTTCCGCTGGGCGGAGCGCCAGGGTTATGGCGTCGATCTCGCCAGCCAGCACGAACTGCATTTCAATCCCGGCATTCTAAAAGACTATGACTGCGTCGTCTTTACCGGCCATGACGAATACTGGACCTGGGAGATGCGCGACGCCGTCGATGCCTATGTCGATGGCGGAGGTCGCGTCGCGCGCTTTGCCGGCAACTTCATGTGGCAGACGCGGCTGGAGGACGAGGGGCGCAAGCAGATTTGCTACAAATATATTGCGCGCAAGGAAGACCCGGCCTATCGCAGCGGCGACGTCACGCGTGCCACCAATTCCTGGGAGGCGCCGGAGATCGGCCGCCCGGGTGCCGCGACCTTCGGGCTCAATGCCACCAATGGCGTCTATGCCGGCTGGGGCGGTTGCGCGCCGCGCGGCGTGCGCGGATTTCCGGTCTATCGGCCGGGGCACTGGGCCTTTGCCGGAACCGGCCTGTTCTATGGCGATCTGCTCGGCGCCGACAGTCATATCTATGGCTATGAAGTCGATGGACTTTCCTATGAGATGCGCCACGGCCTGCCCTACCCATCCGCCGACAGCGGCGCGCCGGAGGGGCTGGAAATCCTGGCGCTCGGCATGGCAAGCCAGGTGGAGGAAAGCGACATTCTGGCGCCGGAAGATCAGTTCTTCGGCGACGAGGACGGTCGCTTCATCGCCGAGACGCTCTATGGCGAGGCGAGCGACGAGAATATGGAAAAGGTTCGCTACAGCAACGGCATGATCGTCCATTTCAAACGCGGCGAGGGTGAGGTCTTCCACGCTGGAACCTGCGAATGGGTGGCCGGCCTCAAGCGCCGCGATCCGATGGTGGAGCGCGTCACCGCCAATGTGCTGAACCGCTATCTCAACCGATCCTGACACCGAGGCAGACACAATGAACATCCAGACCGGCGAGCGGCCCCCGTCCCATCTCTTTTACGTCACGCGTCTGCGCCGGCCGCTGGTGGAGCGGGCGGAGGACATCTATTTCTGGACGCAGGACGGCCGCCGTTTCATCGATGGGTCGAGCGGGCCGATGGTCAGCAATATCGGCCATGGCAATCGCCATGTCATCGAGGCGATGAAGCGGCAGATGGAAAAGGCGAGCTTCGCCTACCGGCTGCATTTCGAAAATGAACCGGCCGAGGAACTGGCACGCGAACTGGCGGCAAGAATGCCCGGCGATCTCGACCGTATCTTCTTCGTCTCCGGCGGTTCGGAGGCGGTGGAATCGGCGATCAAGCTGGCGCGGCAATGGGCGGTCGCAATCGGTCAGCCGAAGCGCTGGAAAGTGATCTCGCGCTTTCCCTCCTATCATGGCGGCACCATGGGCGCGCTCGGTGTCACCGGCGATCTGGCTTTGACCGAAAGTTTCGCGCCGCAAATCCAGGCCATGCCGGCGATCCCCGCGCCGACGGCCTATCGCGACCGCGACAATCTCTCGATGGAAGAACGCGGCCTGCGCTACGCCGACATGCTGGAGGAAAAGATTCTCGCCGAAGGCCCCGAAAGCGTCGTCGCCTTCATCATGGAGCCGATCGGTGGGGCAGCAACGGCGGCGCTCGTGCCGCCCGACAGCTATTTTCCGCGCATCCGCGAGATTTGCGACAGATATGGCATCCTGCTCATCCATGACGAGGTGATGACCGGGGCGGCGCGCACCGGCCGCTATCTCGGCGGCGATCATTGGAATTGCCGCCCGGATATCGTCACCCTGTCGAAGGGCATCGGTTCCGGCTATGCGGCGCTCGGCGCCATGGCGGCTTCGGCAAAGCTGGTCAAGCCGGTCCTCGACATGGGCGGCTTCCAGCATGGCTATACCTATGCCGGCAATCCGCTCGCCTGCGCTGCCGGGCGCGCCGTGCTGCAGGAGATGGGCAGGCTCGGATGCGAGGCCAATGCCGCCGCCATGGGCGATCTTTTGAAATCCGAACTGGAAGCCCTGTCGAAGCGATTTCCTTTCATCGCCGGCGTGCGCGGCAAGGGGCTGCTGATCGGCTGCGACCTGGTTGCTGATCCGGTAACCTTCGAGCCGCTGCCGAAGGAAAGGGCAACCAATCAGCGTCTGCTCGATATCGCTTATGACAAGGGGCTGATCCTCTATTCCCGCCGGATCCGCGGGGATGGCGCCGAGCTCGACAATCTCATTCTCGCACCGCCGCTGATCGTCACGGCCGAACAGGTCGGCGAGATCGTCTCGATCCTCGGCGACAGTTTCGAGCAGCTGGCGGCCGAACGCGATCTTCCGGTGAACGGTTGAGGATAAGACATGGCAAAGAACAAGGTCATCATCACCTGCGCCGTCACAGGTTCCGTCCACACGCCATCGATGAGCCCCCACCTGCCGGTGACGCCGGATCAGATCGCCGAACAGGCGATCGCGGCGGCTGAAGCCGGGGCGTCGATCCTGCATCTGCATGCGCGCAATCCGGCCGATGGCCGACCGACCGCCGATCCCGCGGTCTTCATGCAGTTCCTGCCACGCATCAAGCAGGCCTGCGACGCCGTCATCAACATCTCCACCGGCGGCAGTTCGCTGATGACGCTGGACGACCGGCTGGCGGCAGCACTCAAGGCAGAGCCGGAAATGTGCTCGCTCAATATGGGCTCGATGAATTTCGGCATTTTCCCGCTCGCCAAGCCCGGCATGGAATGGCAGCACGACTGGGAGCCGCAACTCCTGGAGGCGACGCGTGGGACGATCTTCAAGAATACCTTCGCCGATATAGAGGACATAGTGAAGCGGCTGGGCGAGGGTTGCGGCACGCGCTTCGAATTCGAATGCTACGATGTCGGACATCTCTATACGCTGAAACATTTTTATGATCGCGGCCTGGTGAAAGGCCCGCTGTTCATCCAGTTCGTGCTCGGCATTCTCGGCGGCATCGGTGCCGATCCGGAAAACCTCGTCCATATGAAGCGGATTGCCGACAAGCTATTCGGCGACGACTACCGTTTCTCGGTGCTGGCCGCCGGCGGCAGGCAGATGCCGCTGATCACGATGGGATCGGTCATGGGCGGCAATGTGCGCGTCGGGCTGGAAGACAGCCTGACGCTCGGCAGGGGAGAACTGGCGACATCCAATGCGGACCAGGTGAGCCGTATCCGCCTCATTCTCGAAGCCCTGTCGCTGGAAGTGGCCACGCCGGAGGAGGCCCGCGCCATGCTGGCCCTGAAGGGCGGCGATCGGGTGGCGTTTTGATGGGGGATGTCTTGCAAAAACAGAAGTTTGAGATTCGCCTTGCGATGGCGGAGGATGCCGAGATCATCCATGCCGGCCTGCTGATGATCGCGCGTCATCTGAAGGCGGAAGGCAAGGTCACGTCCACCATCGAGGATATCAGACGTCATGGTTTTGGGCCACAGCCGGCTTTTCAGGTTTTGATCGCGGAGGTAGGGCTTGCTCCCTCTTCTCTCCAGCGGGGAGAAGGTGGCCCGCAGGGCCGGATGAGGGGGGCGATCGGCCCGGAATTTGCGGACATACCCCCTCATCTACCCCTAGGGCCTCTTCTCCCCGATGGGGAGAAGAGGGAGGCAATGTTCGCCGGCATGTGTCTGTTTTTCCCGAGTTTCTCCACATGGCGCGGGCAGAAGGGGGCCTATATCCAGGACATCGTCGTCGACGAGCGGTTTCGCGGCTTCGGCGTCGGCGTGGCCCTTGTTCGCCACACCGCTGCCCATGTGCGGGCAGAGGGCGGAACCTATCTGCGCCTGTCTGTCGATGCCGAGAATGTTTCGGCACAGCATTTCTACGAGCGTTTGGGTCTTTCCTGGTCGCGGGACGAACGTATCCATGCCGCCTACGGCGATGCCTTCGAGGCGCTTGCCGGGCAACACGAAAGCGGGGTTTGAGAATGAAGACGTTTTACGCAAAGGAGCAGAAGCGGCACGATCCCACGATGTTTCTTTCGAGCGGTGCCCAGCAGCCTAATCCGGAAAAGCCGGAACGGGTCGAGCGGCTTCTTCTCGGTGCCAGGGCTGCGGGCTGCGAGATCGTCCGGCCACGCGATCACGGGCTGAGGCCGATCGCCGCCGTGCATTCGCCGGAATATATCGAGTTCCTGCAAAACATCTTCCTGCGCTGGCAGCGGATCGAAGGTGCCTCGCCGGAGGTCATCCCCAATATCCATCCGCTGGCGCGCACCGGCCGCTATCCGGCGTCAGCCGTCGGCCAGGCCGGCTATCACATGGCCGATACCGCCTGCCCGATCTCCGCCGATACCTGGGGAAGCGCCTGCTGGAGCGCCTGGAGCGCGGTCGAGGCGGCCGAGGCGGTGCTGGCCGGCGAGAGGTCGGCCTACGCGCTCTGCCGCCCGCCCGGCCACCATGCCTTTGCCGATGTCGCCGGCGGCTTCTGCTTCCTCAACAATTCCGCCATTGCCGCCCAGCACCTGCTCGGCCACTCGAAACGGGTGGCCATCCTCGACGTCGATCTGCATCACGGCAATGGCACGCAGGGCATTTTCTACGGTCGCGGCGATGTGCTGACCGTGTCGCTGCACGCCGATCCTGTCCGCTTCTATCCCTTCTTCTGGGGGCATGCAGACGAGCGCGGCGAAGGGGCGGGACTGGGTTATAATTTCAACCTGCCGCTGCCGCGCAAGACAGCGGATGCCGGGTTTCTCGAGGCCCTGGAGACCGCCTGCCGACGCGTGGAAGCCTATGCGCCGGATGCGGTAGTCGTCGCACTCGGTCTCGATGCCTTCGAAGGCGATCCCTTCGGCGGATTGTCCGTTTCGACGCCGGGTTTCGCCCGGATCGGCGAAGCGATCGCAAGACTGGGCCTGCCGGCGGTGATCGTTCAGGAAGGCGGCTATCTCTGCGATGAACTCGGCGACAATCTCACCTCGTTCCTGACCGGATTTGCCGGGCAATAACACCGCTGGGCACCCGCGGCCTGCCCGTCAAGCCGGCCGCGGATCCCTGTCTTAGGCTCCGTCCGGAACGACCACCAGCTTGCCGACAAAGCCCTTCTGCATGAAATCTGTCTGGGCGCGGTGAAACTCCGAAAGCGGATAGACGCCGCCGACCAGCGGGCGGATCTGTCCCTTCTCGATATAGCCGACCAGCCGGCGGAAATCGGCGCGGCTGCCCTGGCTTGAGCCGTGCAGTTCCAACTGTTTAAGATACATGGTGCGCAGATCGAGCTGGACCACCGGGCCGGCAATGGCGCCGGCCGTGGTGTAACGGCCTTCGGGACGAAGGATTTTCAGGAGATCATTGAACATCGCGCCGCCGACGAGATCGGCGACGACATCAATCGGCCTGCCCCCCGATGCCGCATGCACGGCCTCGACAAGATCGCCACTACCACGCGTGACGACGGCCTCCGCGCCGATATCAAGCATGGCCTGCTCCTTGCCGGGCGCCGTTACGGCGATCGGCACGGCACCGCGCGCCCTTGCCAGCTGGATGATGCCCGAACCCACGCCGCCGGACGCGCCGGTGACGAGCACGATCTCGCCGGCGCCAAGCCGCGCCCGTTCCAGCATGCGCTCGCCGGTGAGATAGGCGCAGCAGAAGGTGGCAAGCTCGATATCGCTCATATCGGTCCTGACCAGATGGGCGTTCTCTGCCGGCAGCGCCATATAGTCCGCATAGCCGCCATCGCGGCCGTGGCCCATATAGTCGATGTCCGCGAGGCTGTCGTCGTCGCGGTTGTAGATCGAGAAATCGACCATGACTCGCTCGCCGATGCGGGCGGGATCGACACCCTCTCCGACCGCCACGACATGACCGACCGTATCGGTGCCCTGGATGCGCGGGAAGGTGAGCGTATTGCCCTGCCGGCGCCATGTGGACACGGCGGCCGGATCATCCTCGGTGCCATAAGCTCCCTGACGTACCCAGACATCGGTGTTGTTCATGCCGCAGGCGGTGACGCGGATCAGCACTTCGCCGGGTGCCGCGACCGGAACCGGCACGTCGCGGCTATAGACCAGCTTGTCCAGGCCGCCATGTCCTGTCAGACACACGGCGGCCATCGTCGTTGGAAGCGTCGTCATCGGCGCCTCCTTCAGCGCCCGAGCACGGATTCGATCGCGCCTGCCGCCGCCTTGACGACGATATCAGCTTCCTCGCGTGTCAGGCAGAGCGGCGGCGCGAAGCCGAGAATGTCGCCCTGCGGCATGGCCCGGCCGATGACGCCGCGCTCGAGAAGGGCGGCCGAGATCTGCGGGCCGATCTTCTTGCCTGGGTCGAAGAATTTGCGGTCGTCCTTGTCCTCGACGAATTCCACCGCTGCCATCAGGCCGTCGCCGCGAACCTCGCCGACATTCCTGTGGCCGGCGACCGCCTTGGCCAGTTCGGCGCGGAAATAGGCGCCGGTCGTGGCCGAATTTTCCACGAGGCCGAGTTCATCGACGAGTTCCAGATTGGCAACGCCGGCGGCGGCGCAGATCGGATGGGCGGAATAGGTCCAGCCATGGCCGATGGCACCCATCTTGTCGGAGCCTTCGACCAGCACGCGCCACATCCTGTCGGAGACGATCGAGCCGGAGAGCGGCGCATAGGCCGAGGTCAGGCCCTTGGCGATGGTGATGAGGTCCGGCTTCATGCCGTAATGATCGGAGCCGAACATCGAGCCGAGGCGGCCGAAGCCAGTGACCACTTCATCGGCGACGAGCAGGATGTCGTATTTGTCGAGCACGGCCTGGATCTTCTGCCAATAGCCCTGCGGCGGCGGCACGATGCCACCGGTGCCGAGGATCGGTTCGCCGATAAAGGCGGCGATCGTATCAGGGCCTTCGGCAAGGATCATCTCTTCCAGCTTGTCGGCGCAATGCTGCGAGAACTGCTCCTCGCTTTGTCCGCGGTCTTCGCGCCGGAAATAATAGGGCGCCTCGGTATGGAGGATCGGCGCGCGCGGCAGGTCGAACAGATTGTGGAAGAGCTCAAGGCCGGTAAGCGAGCCGGTCATGACGCCGGAGCCGTGATAGCCGCGCCAGCGGGAGATGATCTTCTTCTTCTCCGGGCGGCCGAGGATATTGTTGTAGTACCAGATCAGCTTGATATTGGTCTCGTTGGCATCCGAGCCGGAGAGGCCGAAATAGACCCTGGACATGCCTTCCGGCGCCCGGTCGATGATCATCTTCGAAAGCGTGATTGAGGCTTCCGTGCCATGGCCGACATAAGCGTGGTAATAGGCGAGGTTCTTGGCCTGGTTGGCGATCGCATCGGAAATCTTCTGGCGGCCATAGCCGACATTGACACAATAGAGTCCGGCAAAGGCGTCGAGGCTGGTGCGGCCGTTGGTATCGGTGATGTAGACGCCTTCGCCGCCGCCGATGATCCGGGTCGGTGTCTCGCCGCGCGCATGCGTGCCCATATGGGTCGATGGGTGGAAGAAGTGGTCGCGGTCCCAGGCGTTCATTTCGTTGCTGTGTTCGGACATGATCTATTTCCTTATGCGTGTTCGGATAGTTGGGGCAGCCTGGAGTGTCAGGCGGCCGTGTCGATGCAGAGATATTTGAGTTCGGTGAAGGCTTCGAGGCCGTGACGGGAGCCCTCGCGGCCGACGCCGGATTGTTTCCAGCCGCCGAAGGGAATGGGGCCACCGGTGATCTTTACCCGGTTGATCGCCACCATGCCGTATTCGAGCGCGCGGCCAAGTCGCATCTGCCTGGCGCCGTTCTCGGTGACGACATAGGCGACGAGGCCATATTCTGTATCGTTGGCGCGGGCGATGATCTCCTCTTCCGTATCGAAGGCGGTCACGGCGGCAACCGGCGCGAAGGTTTCCTCGTGCATGATCAGGGCATCGGACGGCACGTCGGTCAAAAGCGTCGGGGCGTAGAACAGCGGTCCGGCCGCGTGGCGCTTGCCGCCCGTCAGGCATTTTGCGCCGCGCCTGATGGCATCGGTCACATGCTCTTCGGCCTTTTCCACCGCCCGTTCGTGCATCAGCGGGCCGATCTCGACATCGGGCTCAAGGCCGGTACCGACCTTCAGCGTCTCGATGCGGGCCTTGAAGGCCGTGTTGAAGGCATCGAGGATCGGCCGCTGGACGAAGATACGATTGGCGGCGAGGCAATCCTGGCCGGAGGTCGCGAATTTGGCGTTAATGGCGATCTCGACGGCCTTGCCGATATCGGCATCGTCGAAGACGATCAGCGGCGCATGGCCGCCAAGCTCCATCACCAGGCGCTTCATGGTCGGCGCGCACTGTCCGGCAATCAGCCGGCCGATTTCGGTGGAGCCGGTGAAGCTCATGGCGCGGACGCGTGCATCCTCGCACATGCGGCCAACGATGGTGGCGGCGTTGCCGGTGAGCACATTGAAGACGCCGGCAGGCAGGCCGGCTCGCTCGCCGAGTTCGGCCAGTGCCAGTGCCGAAAGGGGCGTTTCGGACGAGGGATGGGCAACGACGGTACAGCCTGCGGCAAGGGCGGCGGCTGCCTTGCGGGTGACCATGGCGGAGGGGAAATTCCATGGCGTGACGATGCCCACGACGCCGAGTGCTTCGCGGCGCACGATCATTTCGGCGTCGGGAAGGTGGCTGGTCACGCTCTCGGCGTTCAGGCGCTTGCCCTCTTCCGCATACCATTCGATGAACGACGCGGCATAGGCGATCTCGCCCAGCGATTCCGCCAGCGGCTTTCCCTGCTCCAATGTCATGATCAGCGCCAGATCGTCTTTGGCGGCAAGCATCAGCTCGTACCATTTGCGCAGGATGGCGGCACGTTCCTGTGGCAGCAGGGCGCGCCATTTGGGGAAGGCGTCCGCGGCGGTCTCGATGGCCTTGCCGGTTTCGTCCGCATCGAGCGCCGCCACCCAGGCGACCGGCACGTCGGACGCGGGATCCTTGACCTCGAAGGTGCGGTTGGCGCTGTTTGCCACCCAGCGGCCGCCGACATAGGCGAGCGATTTCAACAGATGCTTGTCCTTCAGCCGTTCAAGGGCGTCGTGACAGGCGGGGCGTGCGAATACGGCGTTCATCCGGTCTCCTCTCGTCCATTTGCAAGGTCTCGCTGATGCGCCCGGTCTCAATTCTCTCCGTCATCCTCGCCCTTGTGGCGGGAATCCAGCAGCGGCGCGTCCGCGCAAGGCTCTTTCACGCGATGGACATCGCGTGGCTGGATTCCTGTGACAAGCACAGGAATGACGGGAGGTAAGTGATGCGACACCCACAGGAGCATCCCGGCACATCAATCGAAACAATTCGATCTGTGCGAAGTCTGACAGCTTCGATGCGAGAGATTGTCTGTTGAGCGGGAGGATCGAAGAGGATTGGTCCAAAAGGGCGGACCGCCGCAGAGGAATCCACTAGCCGGCGTCCGGCGCATCTCCGTCGGAAAGCAGCACCGAGAGCGGCAGGGCGGTCTCCTCCTTCACCGTCTTGGTGACGATGTAGGTGAAGTAGCGGGCGATGCCGAGTTCGCGATCGAGCAAGCCGTCGACCAGCCGCTGATAGGCGTCGATATCGGCGGCCATGATCTTCAGGATGTAATCGACGCCGCCACCGACCGACCAGCAGGCGGTGATTTCGGGGATGCCGGCAATGGCGCGCTCGAAACGGTCGAAATCCGCCTGGCGATGATTGCCGAGCGTCACCTCCATCATGACGCTGGCGACGGGTGCGACGCGCCGCACCGCGATGCGGGCGTGATAGCCGGAGACGATGCCGGCCTTTTCCAGCTTCCTCAGCCGCATCCAGCACGGCGTCGGCGACAGGCCGACCTCCTCGGCCAGCGCCACCTTGGTGATGCGGCCGTCGCGCTGGACGGCTTCAAGGATACGCAGGTCGATGGCGTCGAGCTTCATGCGGGCGGGTGTCCCAAGGTGGAAATCAAGGCAAGACTATGAAAAAGACAAGTGGAATGCAATTTCCGGATTGTCAATTGACATGAATTTAATCACTGTCAAATCATGACAAACTGGCGCCCCGATCCATTACAACTCCGCCGCCCGGCCTATCTGTCGCTTGCCGAGCAGATCGCTCGCGCCATACAGGAGGGCAAGCTGACGAGCGGCATGCAACTGCCGACGCACCGCAAGCTTGCCGACGACCTCAAACTGTCGATCCAGACCGTCAGCCGTGCCTATGACGAACTGATCCGCCGCGGCCTGGTGACCGGCGAGATCGGGCGCGGCAGCTTCGTCCAGACCCACGCCAAGGAGCCGGAGCCGCCCTATCTCCCGGAGCGGCTTGGCGAACTTATCGACTTGTCGATCCTGAAACCCGTCTGCGAGCAGCTCCATCTGGAGCAGATGCGCGAAGCCTTTGGCTGGCTTTCGGAAAACCTGCCATCGAGCTCTGCCCTTTCGTTCCGGCCGAACATGGTCTTCCCCCGGCACCGGGCCGTGGCGACCGAATGGCTGGCCCAGTGCGGGCTCGATGTCTCGCCGCTCAACGTCAACCTGACAAACGGCGCAACCTCCGGCATGACGGTGGCGCTGATGAGCGTCGCGCCGCCCGGATCGACGGTGGCGGCAGAGGCGATCAGCCATCATACGCTGGTGCCGCTCTCCACCTATCTCGGCATTCACCTCGAAGGCCTGCCGATCGACGAGAACGGCATGATTCCCGAGGCGCTCGACGATGCCTGCCGCAAGGGGCCGATCCGCGCCGTCTTCCTGCAGCCATCGGTGGTCAATCCGCGGGCGGCGCTGATGAGCGCGGAACGCAGGCAGGCGCTGGCGGCGGTCGCTGCAAAGCACGATATCGCCATCATCGAAAACGATATCCTCGGCCCCCTGGTGGAAAACCGGCCGCCGCCGGTGGCAGCCTTTGCGCCCGAGCGCACGCTCTATGTCACCAGTTTCACCAAGATCACCGTGCCTGGCCTGCGCATCGGCTATCTGGTCGCCCCCGACCGCTATGTCGCCGCCGTCGCCAACCGTCATCTGGTTTCCAACTGGATGGCAACGCCGGCGATCGCCGAAATCGCCACGCGCTGGGTAAGCAACGGCACGGCGATGGAACTGGTCGATTGGCAGCGCCGGGCGCTTTCGCTGCGCCATGAGATCGCCGCCGAAATGCTGGGCGGGCTTGCCTATCACGCCCACCCCCAGAGCCTGCATGTCTGGCTGCCGCTGTCCGGCCAGCATCGGGAGGAGGGTTTCGTGGCGCAGGCGCGCCTGCGCGGGGTGGCGATTGCGCCCGGCACCTCGTTTCGCACTGCCGACCAGGGATGGGCGCCCGCCGTGCGCATTTCGCTCGGCTCCACATCGGAAGCCGAACTGCGCGCCGGACTCGGCATCGTCGCCTCACTGGCGCAGGGAAATCCTGAAGCTCTGCTGCTGGCGATTTGAGGAATGCATGGTTTTTGGGCAACGTCAGAATAATTGTCATGATATTATTTAGGTAATTGACATGATTTACATGAGTGGTCATCGTTAGGCATCACCGGTCTCAACACGGAGAGACATGCATGCCTTCGCCTATCATCCGGATCGATACCATTACCAAGGCCTATGGGCCGCTGACGGTGCTCGACGGATTGTCGATGGAGGTCATGCCGGGCGAGAAGCTGGCGCTGATCGGCCCCTCCGGCTCAGGCAAGACGACGATCCTGCGCATTCTGATGACGCTGGAAAAGATCAATGGCGGCCATATCGAGGTCGAGGGCCAGCAGCTCTATCATATGGAGAAGGCCGGCGGCCTGGTTGACGCCGACGAGCGGCATCTGCAGAAGATGCGCGAGAAGATCGGCATGGTCTTCCAGCATTTCAATCTCTTCCCGCACAAATGCGTGCTCGACAACATCACGCTCGCGCCGATGCTGACCAAGGGTGTCGCCCGGGCCGTCGCCGAGAAGCGGGCGATGGAGCTTCTCGAGATGGTCGGCATGGCCGACAAGGCCAAGAGCATGCCCGCGCAATTGTCCGGCGGGCAGAAGCAGCGCGTCGCGATTGCCCGTGCGCTGGCGCTTTCGCCGAAGATCATGCTGTTCGACGAAGTCACCTCGGCGCTCGATCCGGAACTGGTCGAGGAGGTGCTGAACGTCATGCGCAAGCTGGCGGCGGAAACCGACATGACCATGCTGCTCGTCACCCATGAAATGGGCTTCGCGCATGATTTCGCCGACCGGGTGCTGTTCTTCGATCGGGGCAAGATCGTCGAGCAGGGCAAGCCGGACGATATTTTCCGCAATCCCAAGCAGGAGCGCACGCAGGCTTTCCTGCGCAAGATCATTGCGGCAGGGCACCGCGTCTGATCGCCCCGGCGAGCGGACAATGCCTCCCATAAAAACGGAAAAATCCAGAGGAGATGGAACGATGAAACTGAAGCATTTGATGATGATGACCGCAGCCGCCTCGGCATTGATGGCGCTTTCGACGGCAGCGCCGGCTTTCGCCGACGATGCGAAGCTGGAAGAATTGAAGGCGCAGGGCTTTGCCCGCATCGCCATTGCCAACGAACCGCCCTTCACCGCCGTCGGTGCCGACGGCAAGGTTTCGGGTGCGGCGCCGGATGTAGCCCGCGAAGTCTTCAAGCGCCTCGGCGTGGCGGATGTCGTTGCCTCGATCTCCGAATATGGCGCGATGATCCCGGGCCTGCAGGCCGGCCGCCATGACGCCGTCACCGCCGGCCTGTTCATGAAGCCGGAGCGCTGCGCCGCGGTTGCCTATTCCGAGCCGGTCCTTTGCGATGCCGAAGCGATGCTGGTCAAGAAGGGCAATCCGAAGGGCTTCAAGAGCTATGCAGACGTTGCCAAGGACCAGTCCGCCACGATCGGCGCGCCGGGTGGCGGCACGGAAGAGAAGCTGGCGCTCGAAGCCGGCGTACCGCGCGAGCGTGTCATCGTCGTGCCGGATGGCCAGAGCGGTCTGAAGATGCTGCAGGATGGTCGCATCGACGCCTATTCGCTGCCGGTGCTGTCCATCAACGACCTGGTCAAGAAGGCCAATGACCCGAATCTCGAGGTCATCGCGCCGGTCCAGGGTGCTCCGGTCTATTGCGACGGTGCCGCCTTCAAGAAGGGCGACGAGGCGCTGCGCGATGCCTTCGACGTCGAACTGGCCAAGCTGAAGGAATCGGGTGAATTCGCCAAGATTATCGAGCCCTACGGCTTCTCGGCCGCCGCCGCCATGTCGACGACCCGCGACAAGCTCTGCGCGGCTGCGCAGTAAAACGAGATGCGGGCGGAGGGTTTGCCTTCTGCCCGCGTTCGATTGACGGAGATCCATCATTCTTCTCCGTCATTCCTGTGCCTGTCACAGGAATCCAGCGGCACAAGTCTTTGGGCAAAGAGTCTTTTGACCCGACGGACGTCGGGTCGCTGGATCCCCGCCACAAGGGCGAGGATGACGGTGAGGAGTGGATGCCTGTGCACATCATCGAACTGTGGCGAATGCTGAACCGGCAAGGATAGAGAAGGCACGATGATCGACTGGTCCGGCTATATAGCGCTCATCCTCGACGGCGCATGGGTGACGATCAAGCTCACCATCATGGGCTCGGCGCTGGCGCTGGTCGTGGCCTTTGCCGCCGGTCTCGGTCGCATGTCGCGCTTTTTCGCGGTGCGGACGCTGGCGACCGTCTATATTGAGTTCTTCCGCGGCACATCGATCTTCGTCCAGTTGTTCTGGGTCTATTTCGTGCTGCCCTTTGCCGGCATCACGCTGACGCCGTTGCAGGCCGGGGTGCTGGCGCTCGGGCTGAATGTCGGTGCCTATGGTGCCGAGGTGGTGCGCGGCGCGGTGCGGGCCATCGGCCGCGAGCAGCACGAGGCCTGCGTCGCGCTCAATCTCGGCCGCTATCACCGGATGCGGTACATCATCCTGCCGCAGGCGCTGCCGCTGATGCTGCCGACCTTCGGCAACAATGCGATCGAGCTTTTGAAAGGCACGGCCGTGGTCTCGCTGATCTCGCTCTCCGACATGACCTTCCAGGCGCAGGTCGTGCGGGCCCAGACCGGCAATACGCTGGTTCCCTTCGCCACTATCCTGGTTCT
This sequence comes from Rhizobium sp. Root482, assembly GCF_001426565.1. GTDB lineage: Bacteria > Pseudomonadota > Alphaproteobacteria > Rhizobiales > Rhizobiaceae > Pararhizobium. The sequence continues at coordinate 133,182 of NZ_LMFA01000022.1, forward strand.
CTATTTCGCCATGGCCTGGGCGATATCCGCCGGCGTCCGCTGGCTCGAGCGCCGGGCGACGCGCGGTCTTGATGGTGTGAGGGTCTGATCATGGAATGGGATTGGGCATTCGTCTGGCAGATCATGCCGACCCTTCTCGAAGGGCTGAAGATCACCATCATCGCCACGGTTCTGGGCGCGATCGTCGCCGCGGTCTTCGGCATGGTGCTGGCCATCGCCAGGCGTTCTTCCAACCGGCTCGTTTCGCGCAGCGTGGGTTTCGCCGCCGATTTCATCCGCGGCACGCCGCTGCTGGTGCAGCTTTATTTCATCTTCTATGTGCTGCCCGATATCGGCATCCGCCTGTCGCCGTTGACCGCCGGCGTGATCGGGCTCGGCATCCATTACGGCACCTATGCGGCGGAGGTCTATCGCGCCGGCATCGACAATGTCCCGCGCGGACAATGGGAAGCGGCGCGCGCCGCCAATCTCAGCATGCGGCAATCCTGGATCCATGTGGTCCTGCCGCAGGCCATTCCGCCGATGATCCCGGCGCTCGCCAATTATTTCATCGCCATGTTCAAGGAAACGCCGCTGCTTTCGGCAATCACCGTGCTGGAACTGATGAACCAGGCGAAAAGCATCGCCAACAGCAATTATCGCTATATCGAGCCGATCACCATGGTCGGCGTGTTCTTCCTCGTCATCAGCCTGATTTCCGTCGTGGCGCTTCGCTGGCTGGAAGAGCGTTATGCCCGGGTGGACGAGCGATGACCGTGACGATCGACACCGCCTCCCGCGCGCCGCGCCTCGACGACCGGCCGCTTGAAAAGCGCATCGGCCTGATCATCCTTTCGACCGACCACACGACCGAAGTCGATTTCCAGCGCATGGTGGCAAGCGGGCGGATCGGCGTCTATGTCACCCGCATCCCCTATGCCAATCCGGTGACGCCGGAGAACCTCAGGAAGATGCAGCCGTCGCTGACGGCAGCGGCGGCGCTCATCCTGCCCGACGAGCTGCTCGATGTGGTGATGTATTCCTGCACCTCGGCATCGGTCGTCATCGGCGACCAGCAGATCGAGGCGGCGGTCCAGGCCGCAAAACCGGGCGTGCCCGTCGTCACGCCGACGGCGGCGGCGGTCAAGGGCTTGCGGACACTCGGTGCGAAGCGGATTTCGGTTTTGACGCCCTATACCGTGGAGACCAGCCGGCCGATGGCCGAGTATTTCGAGCGGCTCGGTTTTACGATCGATCGTTTCACCTGCCTCGGCCTCACCGACGACCGTGAAATGGCGCGGATTTCGCATGAGGAGATCATCGGCTTTGCCGGGCAAGCCATGGCGCCGGAATCGGACGCGCTGTTCATCTCCTGCACCGCCGTGCGCGCAGCCGAAGTCGTTGCGCGGATCGAGCAGGCGATCGGCAAGCCGGTGGTGAGCAGCAATCTGGCCACCGCCTGGGCCTGCCTCAGGCTCTGCGGCGAGAGGGCGGCGCGTCCTGAACTGGGCATGCTGATGACCCGGCCCTATCCGGAAGGCTGATGGCATGGGCAGGCAATCGATACATATTTTCCTTGATGATATTCGCGCCGCGTCCGCCCGCATTGCCGGGCGTGTCCTGAAGACGCCGATGGTGCAATCGCCCGTGCTCAGCCAGTTGGCCGGCGTTCCGGTTTACCTGAAGCTCGAACATCACCAGACGACCGGCAGCTTCAAACTGCGCGGTGCCACCAATGCCGTCCTGTCCCTGAGCCCGCAGGAGCGAGCGCGTGGCGTCGTCGCGGCCTCCACCGGCAATCACGGCCGGGCACTGGCGCATGCGGCGAAAGCGGAGGGGGCTCTCGCCACCATCTGCATGTCGCGGCTGGTGCCGGACAACAAGGTTTCGGAAATCCGCCGGCTCGGTGCCGATGTGCGGATCGTCGGGCGCTCGCAGGACGAAGCGCAGGAAGAGGTCGACCGGCTGGTTGCCGCAAAGGGCATGGCCATGGTGCCGCCCTTCGACCATCCGGCCGTGATTGCCGGACAGGGTACGCTCGGGCTGGAGATCATGGAGCAATTGCCGGAGGCCGGAACCGTGCTCGTGCCCCTGTCGGGTGGCGGTCTGGCAGCCGGCGTTGCCGCCGCCGTCAAGGGATTGCGCCCAAAAACGAAAGTGATCGGCCTGACGATGGAGCGGGGGGCGGCGATGAAGGCGAGCCTCGATGCCGGCCGTCCGGTGCAGGTCGAGGAACTGCCGAGCCTTGCCGATTCGCTTGGTGGCGGCATCGGGCTCGATAACCGGTTGACCTTTGCCATGTGCCGCGACCTGCTCGACGAGGTCGTCCTGCTTTCCGAAGAAGAGATCGCTGGCGGCATGCGCCATGCCTATGCCGTGGAGCGCGAGATCGTAGAAGGTGCCGCTGCCGTGGGCATGGCCGCCCTGCTTTTCGACCGCATCCGACTGCCAGGACCGGTCGTCGTCATCCTGTCCGGCCGCAATGTCGATATGGAATTGCACCGCCGGATCATCAACGGCGCCGTGTCCCTCACCACGGAGGAAGCCGCATGAGCCGGATGATCATTCTCACCGAAGCCGAGTTGAGAGCCGTCGTAGGACTGGACCGTGAGATCGTCGATTGCATCGAGGACGCGTTTCATGCATTGGCGACGAAGGCCGTCGCCATGCCGCCGATCCTGCGGCTGGATATTCCAGAACATCGCGGCGAAGTCGATGTGAAGACCGCCTATGTGCCGGGGCTTGACGGTTTCGCCATCAAGATCAGCCCCGGCTTCTTCGACAATCCGAAGATCGGCCTGCCGAGCACCAATGGCATGATGGTGCTGCTTTCGGCAAAAACCGGTCTCGTCCAGGCGCTGCTGCTCGACAATGGCTACCTTACGGATATCCGCACGGCCGCCGCCGGCGCGGTCGCGGCCAAGCATTTGTCGCGCGAGGATTCAAGCGTGGCGGCGATCTTCGGCGGGGGCATGCAGGCGCGGCTGCAATTGCAGGCCCTGACGCTGGTGCGGCCGATCCGTGAAGCGCGGATCTGGGCGCGGGATGGTGCAAAGGCGCGGCTGGTCGCGGCCGAGCTTGCGGCAGCGCTCGGTATTCTGGTCGTCGCCCATGCGGACGCGAAACAGGCCGTCACCGGTGCCGATATCATCGTCACCACCACGCCCTCGGACATCCCGATCCTGAAGGATGAGTGGCTGCAGCCCGGCCAGCACATCACGGCCATGGGTTCGGATGCCGAGCACAAGAACGAGATCGAGCCGGCCACCGTCGTCAACGGCTACTACGTGGCCGACAGCGTCGGGCAGACGCGTCGCCTCGGCGAATTGCACCACGCGATCGCCGCCGGCCTCGCAGAGGCCGAGGTGGATTTCCCCGAACTCGGGCAGATCGTCGCCGGGCAGAGGCCAGGGCGCACCGACGCAGACCAGATCACCATCGCGGACCTCACCGGAACCGGTATCCAGGACACCGCCATCGCAACGCTTGCCTTTGCGCGTGCCGGTTCGGCAGGCGCGGGCACCGCATTTGAAAGTTGAGACCGGCATTTGCCGGAGAATGAGGGAGTGACATGACCCAACCGAATCTCAAATTCTCCTTGGGGGAATATGAAGCGCGCCTGAAAAAGACGCGGCAAGCCATGGAGAAGAAAGGCGTCGATCTTTTGATCGTCAGCGATCCCTCCAACATGGCCTGGCTCACCGGCTATGACGGCTGGTCCTTCTATGTGCACCAGGCGGTCATCGTGCCGCCGACCGGCGAGCCGATCTGGTATGGCCGCGGGCAGGACGCCAACGGCGCAAAACTCACCGCCTATCTGAAGCACGAGAACATCATCGGCTATCCGGACCACTACGTGCAGTCGACCGAGCGGCATCCGATGGACTATCTCGCCGCCAAGCTTGCCGAGCGCGGTCTCGACAAGCTGACGATCGGCGTCGAGATGGACAATTACTGGTTCTCTGCCGCCGCCTTTGCAGCGCTGATGAAACATCTGCCGAACGCGCGCTTCGTCGACGTCACCGCGCTGGTCAACTGGCAGCGCGCGGTGAAAAGCGAGACCGAGATCAAATATATGCGCAATGCCGCCCGCATCGTCGAGGGCATGCACCAGCGCATCTTCGACACGATCGAAGTGGGCATGCGCAAATGCGACCTAGTCGCGGAAATCTACGACGCCGGCATTCGCGGCACGGACGGGCCGGATGGCAAGATCGGCGGTGATTATCCGGCGATCGTTCCGCTCCTGCCATCCGGCGTCGATGCCTCCGCACCGCATCTGACCTGGGACGACCGGCCGATGAAGCGCGGCGAAGGCACCTTCTTCGAAATCGCCGGCTGCTACAACCGCTATCACGTGCCCTTGTCGCGCACCGTCTTTCTCGGCAAGCCGACGCAGGAATTCCTCGATGCCGAGAAGGCGACGCTGGAAGGCATGGACGCCGGTCTTGCCGCCGCCAAGCCCGGCAATACCTGCGAGGATATCGCCAACGGCTTCTTCGGCGTCCTGAAGAAATACGGCATCGTCAAGGATAACCGCACCGGCTACGGCATCGGTATCTCCTATCCGCCGGACTGGGGCGAGCGCACGATGAGCCTGCGTCCCGGCGACCGCACCGAGTTGAAGCCCGGCATGACTTTCCATTTCATGACCGGCCTCTGGCTCGAGACCATGGGCCTGGAGATCACCGAAAGCATCCTGATCACCGAGACCGGGGTCGAATGCCTGGCCAATGTGCCGCGCAAGCTGTTCGTCAAGGATTGATACCCAGATGAGCGAGACCGCCTTGCGCCCTTCACCTATTTCGCCCACGGTCGATTTTTCGGCCGAGGGCATCCAGCACGGTTTCCTGAGGCTGCCCCACAGCCGCGACGATTCCGCCTGGGGCTCGGTGATGATTCCGATCACCGTCATCAAGAACGGCGAGGGGCCGACGGCCCTCCTGACCGGCGGCAATCATGGCGATGAATATGAAGGGCCGATCGCGCTGTTCGATCTCGCCCGGACATTGAAACTCCAAGACGTATCGGGCCGCGTCATCATCGTGCCGGCCATGAACTATCCGGCCTTTGTTGCCGGAACGCGCACCTCGCCGATCGACAAGGGCAATCTCAACCGCAGCTTTCCGGGGCGGCCGGACGGCACGGTGACGCCGAAGATCGCCGATTATTTCCAGCGCGAGCTGTTACCGCTCGCCGATATCGTGCTCGATTTCCATTCGGGCGGCAAGACACTGGATTTCCTGCCCTTCTGTGCTGCCCATATCCTGCCCGACAAGGCGCAGGAGCAGAAAAGCTTCGATCTGGTCGAGGCTTTTTCGGCGCCCTATTCGATGAAGATGCTCGAGATCGATGCGGTCGGCATGTACGACACGGCGGCCGAGGAGATGGGAAAGGTCTTCGTCACCACCGAACTTGGCGGCGGCGGCACCGCGACGGCGAAAAGTGCGGGGATCGCCAAGCGAGGCGTCCTCAACCTTTTGCGCCGAGCCGGGATCGTCGCGGGGGAGGCGGAGGTCGTGCCGACCCAATGGCTGGACATGCCGGATGGTGATTGCTTCTCATTCGCCGAGGATGCCGGGCTGATCGAGCCGCTGGTGGATATGGGCGAGGAAGTGGTCAAGGGCCAGATCTTGGCGCGCATCTATCCGCTCGGGCGCACCGGAGCCGCGCCGTTGGAGGTCAGCGCCCGGATGGACGGCATTCTCTGCGCCCGGCATTTCCCGGGCCTGGTGAAAGCCGGCGATTGCGTCGCCGTGCTGGCTGTCGTTCTTTAGGGTATCGTGAACAGCAGGCCTCGCCAGTGTTTCGGCGAGGCCTGCAAGAGACGATCAGTGCGGTAGGGAAATATGGGTGTGTACGCCCAGGTCCGGCTCCTTGCCGGTCAGGTTGGCCTTGGCCATTTCCCAGCCGAAGCGCAGCGTGCTGTCGGTCGATGCCCAGATGGCGACATCATCGAGCCGGAGCCGGAGCATCGTCAGCGACGGGTCGTCCTTGCCGCCCTCGAACCAGGCGGAGACCATCGGCGACCAGAATTTTTCGATATGTTCGCGCGACTTGACCTCGTCGATCGTGCCGGACAGGCAGGCGTGGTAGTCATGGTCCTTGCCGATAATGCAGAAATGCGCCCGGTCGCCGGTCCGCACCGCCTTGACCAGATCGCTGTCGTCCTTCGTATAAAACCAGATGCTGTTGCTTTCCTTTTCAACGAAAGGTGCCATCGGCTGCATGTGCTGCCCGGATTCCTGCACCCCCAGCATGCCGGCATGAACGCCGTCCATGACGTCCCAGAGCTGCTGGAGCGGATCGTTTTTCGTCTTGGAGAGATCGACCATAATTCTTCCTTTCACGGGTGTTGAGAATTGTTGTCAGGCGGCGCGGCGCTCGTGCCGGCCTTCCTCGATTTCCTCTACGGTCTTGTTGACGAAGACGCCGAGATCGCCCGGGTTGCGGGAGGTGACGATGCCCTTGTCGGTGACCACCGGCTCATCCGACCAGATGGCGCCGGCGTTGATCATGTCGGTCTTGATCGAGCCATAGGAGGTCATCTTGCGGCCACGCACGGCATCGGCCTCGATCAGCAGCCAGGGCGCATGGCAGATGGCGGCGATCACCTTGCCGGAGGCGACGAAGTCGCGCACGACCCGCATCGCCTCGTCGTTGGCGCGCAATATATCCGGGTTCATTTGGCCGCCGGGCAGGACCAGCGCATCGAAATCCTCAATCCGGACATCCCCGGCGAGAAGATCGATATCGACCGTGTCGCCCCAGTCCTTTTTGTCCCAGCTCTTGATCGGGTCCTTCTTGATGGAGGCGATCTTGACGTCCGCGCCGCGTTTCGGGAATTCCTCCAGCGGCACGCGGAGTTCCGACCGCTCGTAACCATGGGTCGCCAGGATGAGTATTTTCGCTTTGTCTATGAAAGGCATTGTGCCCGTTCCTTTCGAATTTCCAGGAGAGGGTTCGGGCATACAACGGGCATGTGCGGCAATCGTTCCGATCCTTCCCAATCGGCATTGACGGAAGGCGCGAAAGAACATAACATGAACAATCATGAAGAAATCGCTGAATGAACGACTGGCAATCCTTTCGGATGCGGCCAAATACGATGCTTCCTGCGCTTCGAGCGGAACGACCAAGCGCGATTCGTCAAAGTCCGGCGGGCTGGGATCGACGGAGGGATCGGGCATCTGCCATGCCTATGCACCGGACGGACGCTGCATTTCCCTTCTGAAAATCCTGATGACGAATTTCTGCATCTATGACTGCGCCTATTGCATCAACCGCTCGTCGAGCAATGTCGAGCGGGCGCGGTTCAGCGTCGAGGAGGTCGTGTGGCTGACGCTGGAATTTTACCGGCGCAACTACATCGAGGGGCTGTTTCTTTCCTCCGGTATCATCCGGTCCTCCGATTACACGATGGAGGAAATGGTGCGTATCGCCCGCGAACTGCGGGTGACCCATAAGTTTCGCGGCTATATCCACCTGAAATCGATCCCGGAGGCATCGCCGCTTCTCATCGAGGAGGCGGGGCTTTACGCCGATCGCCTGTCGATCAATATCGAATTGCCGACCGATATGGGCCTCGCTCGCTTCGCGCCGGAAAAGCAGCCGGCCAATATCCGCAAATCCATGGGCGAGTTGCGGCTGAAGATCGAGGCAGCCGAGGACCCCACCCTGCAGACAAAGCGCCGCCAGCGCTTCGTGCCGGCCGGCCAGAGCACGCAGATGATCGTCGGCGCGGACGCCGCGAATGATTCAGTCATTCTCGGCACCAGTGCCCGGCTTTATGGCAGCTATGGTCTGCGGCGGGTCTATTATTCCGCGTTCAGCCCCATACCGGATGCCTCGAAGAACCTGCCGCTGATCAGGCCGCCGCTGATGCGGGAGCATCGGCTCTACCAGGCGGACTGGCTCTACCGGTTTTACGGATTCGGCATCGAGGAAATCACCGAAAGCCAGCCGGACGGGATGCTGGACCTGAAGCTGGACCCGAAACTTGCCTGGGCGCTTGCCAATCGCCATCGTTTTCCGGTCGATATCAATACGGGCGAGCGCGAAATGCTCCTGCGCGTGCCGGGGCTCGGCACGAAAGCCGTCAAGGCCATCCTCTCGGCACGTCGATATCGCCGGCTTCGCCTGGCCGATCTTGCGCGGTTGCATGTGTCGATAAAAAAGGTGCAGCCGTTTATCATCGCCGAGGACACGACGCCGCATCGCCTGATCGATCGCCTGGACCTGCGCGCCCGGTTCGAGCCGAAGCCGGAACAGTTGGCCTTGCTCTGATGCGCAGGGTTTGGCTGGACGGCAAGGGCGATTTCGACGAGTGGCGCATGGCGGCACGCGGCCTGCTTATAAACGGGGTTCCGCCCGATGCGGTCGAATGGCGATTGCGAGACGAGGAGGGAGCGGATCTGTTTGCCGTCGGTGAGGCGGAGACTTCGGTACCGGAACAGGCCGTCGCCCCTTTGCCCTCGCTTACCGTGCCCCGTGCCTTCATGACGCTAGCCGAAGCGGTGATATGCCATTCCGATCCGGCGCGCCTTTCGCTCCTCTACCGTACCCTCCACCGCCTGCAGGGCGAACCGGATCTTCTTGCCATACGTTCGGATGCGGATGTGGCCGCGCTCAATGCGCTGGAAAAATCGGTTCGCCGCGATTGCCACAAGATGACGGCTTTCGTCCGCTTCAAGGAGGTCGATGCGGCGATCGGCGCGACGCGTCGGCGTTTCGTCGCCTGGTTCGAGCCGGATCATCATATCGTCGCGCGTACGGCGCCGTTTTTCCAGCGCCGGTTTACCGACATGGACTGGGTAATTGCCACGCCGAAGGGAGCGGCCGCCTGGGACGGGAAGGTGCTGCATGTCTCCACGGTGCCGGCGGAAAATCCGATGCTGACGGATGCGACCGACGAATTGTGGCGCACCTATTTCGCCAATATCTTCAATCCGGCGCGGTTGAAGGTGAAGGCGATGCAGGCGGAGATGCCGAAGAAATACTGGAAGAACCTGCCGGAAGCCGGACTGATACCGGCCATGATTGCCGGCGCAGAGGCAAGCGTCGTCGCCATGGCCGAGCGCGCGGCACAGGATGCGCCGCTGTTCCACAGCCGATTGCAGGCGGCCGCGAAAATAGCCGAGGACATCGACCGCCCGCCGCCGGGAACCTTGGAGGAGGTTCGCGAGGAGGCTCGGCACTGCACGTGGTGCGCGCTTCATTGCCGGGCGACGCAGACCGTGTTCGGCGAAGGTCCCTCGACCGCCGATATCATGATCGTCGGAGAACAGCCGGGCGACCAGGAGGATCTTGCCGGACGTCCCTTCGTCGGACCGGCCGGCAGGATGTTCGATGCCATTGCGCGCGAAGTCGGTTTCAATCGCGAGGAGGCCTATGTCACCAATGCCGTCAAGCACTTCAAATACGAGCCACGCGGCAAGCGGCGCATTCACCAAAAGCCGAACAAGAGCGAGGTTCAGATGTGCAAATGGTGGCTGCGGCTGGAACTGGACCTGGTAAAGCCCAAGCTGGTCGTGGCGCTTGGAGCAACAGCGCTTTCCGCCCTTACGGACGACAGGCAGCACCTCGCTGATCTGCGCGGCCAGACCATCAAGCTCGCTCCGGATCGTTCGCTGCTGGTCACGGTGCATCCGTCCTATTTGCTCAGAATTCCGGAAGAGGGGCGAAAACAGGAGGAGATGGCGCGCTTCCGCCAGGACATGGCAAGGGTTGCCTTATTCGCCCAAGCAGCGATCCTTGGAAAGGAATTGGGAAGACAGCGCGCACGAGAATCGGAAGGGTCCCGCTCAGATGACATCCAGCCCGTAGGGTAACCGGTTCATGATCTCGTGGCCTTCCGGCGTGATCAGCAACTGGTTCTCGATGATCAGGCCGCCGACGCCATCGACATACCAGGGTGTTTCGAAGGCGAGCACCATGCCGGGTTCCAGCAGCACATCCGATTGCCGCGACAGGAAGGGCCATTCCTCGCTGCCAAGGCTAGCGCCCAGCCCATGGCCGAAATGGCCGCGCGTATAGCCGGGAAAACCGACCTTCGCCATTGCCTCGGTCGTCACCCGATGAACCTCGCTCATCGCCACCCCCGGCTTCAGAAGGGCGAGGCCGGCATGATAGGCACCTTGCAGCGTATCGAACAGACGGGCCTGAATCGGCGTGGGCGTGCCGCAGACGAAGGTCCGTCCGGTGTCGGATGTATAGCCGGCAATCAGGCAACCGACATCGACCTTGATGAGATCGCCGGCTGCGACCACGCCACCTTTCGTCCAGGGGTTCTGGCCGACCGAGATATATTCCCACAGCCCCGTCAGATTTCGGATGTCACGGCGCGCCGCCTCGGCCCGAACACCGCTTTCCCAGGCGGCGGCCAGCGCATCGCGGCTGACGCCGATCGAAACCGTCTCGCGCAGGGCGACGATTCCCGCTTCGGACAGTTCCACTGCCGTGCGCAGATGGCCGATTTCGACCACGGATTTGATCATCTTCAAACGTCGGACGAGATCGGATGCATCGACAAGCTCGGCATCGGGCAAGACCTTGGAAAGGTGCTGGAAATCGATAACGGAAAGACTGTCGAGTTCGACGCCGATCCGCCCTTTCTCCAGCCTGCGCGCGGCGAGAAGTTCTTCGGCAAGACGGAATCCCTCGGAGGCGTCGAATGTTTCGGGGCGCTGGAAGCCGGCAGGCCGGCCCTGCCTTGCCCATGCCTCTCGCAGCAGCGCCTCGGGGGACAGGGCGTCCCTTTCCAGGCCACGGATATCGCCGGTCTCGACCCAGGTCGGATTGATGCGGATATCGGTGATCGGGCTCGTCGCGCGAAACGCCGCCTCGAAAAGATCGGTCACGACGGCTGCCGGCGAAAGGGCCGGATCGGCAGGCACGACAGCCGCTACGGCGCCGGCGCGCCGCCACATCGTCGCCACTCCGGCCGGTGCGCCGGTGGCATAGGTGAAGCTTTCCGCCGACAGAAGAAGGAGTGCGTCGAGGCCCGTTTTCACCATCAGGGAGGAGGCCCGCGCCCGGTCGAGATAGGTCATGCTGTCGTCCTTGTCCCGACCGCACGGATTGCGGGTTCCATTCCCGCAACGCATGATGCAGTGCCACATTTTCGTTTGTATCGCTTTCTCCGGCTTGCCATAACGGGCAGAATAAGGAAAGCGCGGAGGACGACGACATGGCAGGCAGGCAAGAATTCCAGTGGGACGACCCCTTCATTCTGGAGGACCAGCTCTCCGAAGACGAGCGGATGATCCGCGATACGGCTCGCGCCTATGCCCAGGACAAGTTGCAGCCGCGCGTCATCGATGCCTATCGCAATGAGGCAACCGATCCCTCGATCTTCCGCGAAATGGGCGATCTCGGCCTGCTCGGCGTCACCGTTCCGGATACCTATGGCGGCGTCGGCGCCTCCTATGTGGCTTATGGTCTCGTTGCCCGCGAAGTCGAGCGGGTCGATTCCGGCTATCGCTCGATGATGAGCGTTCAGTCATCGCTGGTGATCTATCCGATCCATGCCTATGGTTCCGAGGAGCAGCGGCAGAAATACCTGCCCAAGCTGATCAGCGGCGAATGGATCGGCTGCTTCGGGCTCACTGAGCCCGATGCCGGCTCCGATCCGGGCGGCATGAAGACGCGAGCGGTGAAGACCGATGGCGGCTACCGGTTGAGCGGCTCGAAAATGTGGATCTCCAACGCGCCGATCGCCGATGTCTTCGTCGTCTGGGCGAAATCCGAGGCCCATGGCAATGCTATTCGTGGCTTCGTGCTGGAAAAGGGCATGGCGGGCCTGAGCGCGCCGAAGATCGGCGGCAAGCTGTCGCTGCGCGCCTCGATCACCGGCGAAATCGTCATGGACAATGTCGAAGTCGGCGAGGATGCGCTGCTGCCCAATGTCGAAGGCCTGAAGGGCCCGTTCGGCTGCCTCAACCGCGCCCGCTACGGCATTTCCTGGGGCGTGCTCGGTTCGGCGGAATTCTGCTGGCATGCGGCCCGCCAATATGGCCTCGACCGCAAGCAGTTCGGCAAGCCGCTGGCGCAGACGCAGCTTTTCCAGAAGAAGCTTGCCGACATGCAGACGGAAATCGCGCTCGGCCTGCAGGCCTCGCTCAGGGTCGGCCAGTTGATGGATGCCGGCCGGATGGCGCCTGAGATGATCTCGATCGTCAAGCGCAACAATTGCGGCAAGTCGCTGGATATCGCCCGCGCCGCTCGCGACATGCATGGCGGCAACGGCATTTCGGAGGATTACCAGGTCATGCGCCATATGGTGAACCTCGAAACGGTCAACACCTATGAAGGCACCCACGATGTGCACGCCCTGATTCTCGGCCGCGCCCAGACCGGGCTGCAGGCCTTTTTCTGAGCGTGATCGAGGGAAAGGGCATGGAAACGCCGTTGAAGGGCCTGAAGGTTCTCGAGCTCGCCCGTATCCTGGCCGGTCCCTGGATCGGCCAGACATTGGCGGATCTCGGCGCCGATGTCGTCAAGGTCGAGAGCCCGGCCGGCGACGATACTCGCACCTGGGGGCCACCCTTCATCGAGGCGGAAGGCGGTGGGCATCTGGATGCCGCCTATTTCCACGCCTGCAATCGCGGCAAGCGCTCCGTCGTTCTCGATTTCACCACGCCCGAGGGCCAGGAAGCGGTGCGCCGCCTGGCGGCGCAGTCGGATGTGCTAGTCGAGAACTTCAAGGTCGGCGGGCTGGCGAAATACGGATTGGACTATGAAAGCCTGAAGAAGATCAATCCGCGCCTGATCTATTGCTCAGTCACCGGTTTCGGCCAGGATGGCCCCTATGCGCACCGTGCCGGCTACGATTATATCGTCCAGGGCATGAGCGGCATCATGGACCTGACCGGTGATCCGGCCGGCGAGCCGCAGAAGATCGGCGTCGCCTTCGCCGATATCTTCACCGGTCTCTACGGCGTCATCGCCGTGCAGGCGGCCCTGCAGATGCGCGAGCGCACCGGCCAGGGCCAGCAGATCGACATGGCGCTGCTCGACAGCATGACCGGCGTCCTTGCCAACCAGGCGCTGAATTTCCTTGTTTCCGGGCAATCGCCGCGCCGGCTCGGCAATGCGCATCCGAATATCGCGCCCTACCAGGTCTTTCCCGTCTCCGACGGCCATCTGATCGTCGCGGTCGGTAACGACAGGCAATTCGTCAAGTTCTGCGGCCTGCTCGGGCGCGACGATCTTGCCACCGATCCGCGCTATCTCACCAATGCCGGCCGGGTAAAACACCGCGACAGCCTGACGCCGGACCTTGCCGCGCAAACGGCACGGTTCAGCCGTGACGACCTGCTGGCCGCGCTCGAAGCCGCCGGCGTGCCCGGCGGGCCGATCAACCAGGTTGCCGACGTCTTTTCCGACCCGCAGATCGTCCATCGCGGCATGCGGGTCGATACGCCACATACGGGATCGGCCGGCGGCACGGCCCCTGGGGTGCGCACGCCGCTGGCCTTTTCGGATGCCAAGCTTGCATTGGAACGTGGTGCTCCAAGACTTGGAGAGCATACGAATGAGGTTCTGGCCGAGATCGGGATGGCGCCGGACGCTTTCAAATAATGAGCGTTCGATAGCGGGCTTGGTAAAAAATCGGTGGTCATCCGGTACGCGTAGCAAACCCTGATACATCGCGAAGTCTCGAGACGGCTGGCGCAGATGGGCGGCAGCGATCCGGACATGGAGCCTATTCCCAGACGACGGGCTTGGAACGACGAGGCCTGATATTTCCGGCGATTGCGCCGTTCCCCTCAAATATTCCCCATGCAGAGATATTTCATCTCCAGATAATCCTCGGCGCCGTGGCGGGAGCCTTCGCGGCCGATGCCGGATTGCTTGAGGCCGCCGAAGGGGGCGGCTTCCGATGACATGCGGCCGGTATTGATGCCGATCATGCCGTATTCCAGGGCCTCGGCGACCCGCCAGACCTTCTTCAGTTCGGTCGCATAGAAATAGGCGGCAAGGCCGTAGATCGTGTCGTTGGCCTGCAGGATCACGTCTTCCATCGTCTCGAAACGGATGATCGGCGCAACCGGCCCGAAGGTCTCGTCGCAGGCGACCAGCATGGTCTTGTCGACATTCGCAAGCACCGTCGGCTCGTAAAAGGCGTCTGAAACGCGCTTGCCACCGCACAGAAGGGTCGCCCCTTTTGCGGTCGCGTCGTTCACATGCCTTTCGACCTTCTCCATCGCCTGCTCGTCGATTAGCGGGCCGATGGAAACGCCTTCGGAAAAGCCGTCGCCGACCTGGAGCTTGCGCACTTCCGCCGCCAGTTTTCGGGCAAATTCGTCGTGGACGCGGTCCTGCACATAGATGCGGTTGGCGGAGGTGCAGGTCTGGCCGGCATTGCGGAATTTCGCCTGGATGGCGCCATCCACCGCCGCGTCGATATCGGCATCGTCGAAGACGATGAAGGGTGCGCTGCCGCCAAGCTCGAGACTGACCTTCTTGATCTGGTCTGCGCATTGCCGCATCAGGATGCGGCCGACTTCGGTCGAGCCGGTGAACGAGATCTTGCGGACCCTGGCATTGGTGCAAAGCTCGCGGCCGATCGCATCGCCGCGGGAGGCGAGGATCAGGTTGAAGACGCCTTTCGGGAAGCCGGCGCGGATCGCCAGTGCATGCATGGCGAAGGCCACCAACGGCGTCTGCTCGGCCGGCTTCAGGATGACGGTACAGCCGACGGCAAGCGCCGGCGAGATTTTCCGCGCCACCATGGAGGCGGGGAAGTTCCAGGGCGTGATGGTGCCGACGACGCCGACCGGCTGCTTGATCACCAGCATGCGCCGGTCCGTCGAGGGGGCCGGGATGGTTTCGCCGTAAACGCGCTTTGCCTCCTCCGCATACCATTCGATATAGGCGGCGGCATGTTGGATTTCCGAGCGCGCTTCGTTGAGCGGCTTGCCCATTTCGGCCGTGAGAATGGCGGCAAGATCGTCCAGATGGGCGATGACGAGATCGTGCCAGCGGCGCAATATCTTGCTGCGATCGCCGGCCGGACGTTCAGCCCAGGGGAACTGGGCGGCATAGGCTTCGTCGATCGCCGCGCGAGTCTCACTCACGCCCATGTCCGGCAGGGTCGCAAGCCTGTCGCCATTGGCCGGATTGAGGACGTCGAAGGTCCGGGTGCCGGCAGGAACCGCCGCAGCGACAAGCCCGAGCTTGTGCGGTTCCGTCACGCGGGCGGTCAGCTTTTCGGTAAAGATCATCGGTGATCCTTTCTGGCTTCCCTGAAGGGGCAGGCAGACACGGCCAAGCCGCTGCGTGACAATGCCGGTAGCCGATAAACGCGGCCAGGTCCACCGGATGGGGGAGGGATTATCCGGTGGCCAAGCCTTGTGCCTTCCTCAGCCCCGCGCCTCGACGATCGAAGCTTCGAGGATATCCAGGGCCTCGGCAAAGACCGCGTCCTGGATGGTGATCGGTGCGAGGAAACGGATGACATTGCCGTGCACGCCGCAGGTCAGGAGGATCAGGCCTTTCTCCAGGGCATTCAGGCGCACGCGGTTGGCGAAGTCGGCACTTGGCAGGCCGGTCGCCTTGTCGTTGAATTCGACGGCGTTCATGAAGCCGGGGCCGCGGATATCGACAATTTCCGGAACCTGTTCGGCGATGGCGGCAAGGCGCTGCTTGAGGCGGCCGCCGAGCTGCTCGGCCCGTTCGCAAAGCTTTTCGTCCTCGATGACGTCGAGGACGGCATGCGCGGCGGCAATACCCATCGGGCTGCCACCATAGGTGCCGCCAAGCCCGCCGGGCGCCGGGGCGTCCATGATTTCGGCGCGGCCGGTAACGGCCGCCAGCGGAAAGCCGCCGGCCAGGCTTTTCGCCATGGTGACGAGATCGGCGGCCACATCATGGTGCTCCATGGCAAACAGCTTGCCGGTGCGGGCAAAGCCGGTCTGCACTTCGTCGGCGATCAGCAGGATGCCGTGCTCGTCGCAGATCTCGCGCAACGTCCGCATGAAGGATGTCGGGGCGGGATAGAATCCGCCTTCGCCCTGCACGGGTTCCAGGATGATGGCGGCGACACGGCCCGGATCGACATCGGCGGCAAACAATTTCTTCAGGGCGGTGATCGACTGATCGACGCTGACGCCATGCAACTCGATCGGGAAGGGCGCGTGGAAGACATCGCCCGGCATGGCGCCGAAGCCGACCTTGTAGGGAAAGACCTTGCCGGTCAGTGCCATGCCCATGAAGGTGCGTCCATGAAAACCGCCGCCAAAGGCGATGACCGCCTGGCGGCCGGTGGCGGCGCGCGCGATCTTGACGGCATTCTCGACCGCTTCGGCGCCGGTGGTGACGAAGATGGTCTTCTTGACGAATTTGCCTGGCGTCAGCGCATTCAGGCGTTCGGCAAGATGCACGTAATTCTCATAGGGCACGACCTGGTGACAGGTATGGGTGAACCGATCGAGCTGCGCCTTGACCGCCTCGATGACGCGCGGATGGCGGTGGCCGGTATTGACGACGGCGATGCCGGCGGCGAAATCGATATAGCGATTGCCTTCCTTGTCCCAGATCTCGGCATTCTCCGCCCGATCCGCATAGATTTGCGTGGTCATGCCCACGCCCCGGGAAATGGCTGCATTCTTGCGGTCGGTCAAACTGGTCACGGCTGGCATCCTGAGCGTTGAGAGTGGCAGATTGAGTAAATCCTATATTTTTTCTGTAGGCTTGCAAATTAATTATGGTGATCGAAACTACAGCGCCGTTGATGCTTTTTCTTGTGCCGCATGGAGAGCTGTGGCTACATTGACGCTTGGAGACGAATTCATTGTTCGAATGTCGATTTTTAAGGGTCAGTCACGGCACAGCCGGTCATGATCCCGCCTATTTGTAAAGCGTAGCATTGCAGGAGAAGATGCATGACCGCAGACACCATAATCCGTGCCCGCATCGATTCAGTGACCAAGCAGAAGGCGGTTGCAGCCCTTGAGGCCATGGGACTTTCGGTTTCCGATGCCATTCGCCTGCTGATGCTGCGCATCGCCGAAGAAAAACGTTTGCCTTTCGAATTGAAGGTGCCTGAAACGGCAGAGATGCCCGCTCTTGAACGCCCGACGCGCCGGCTCGATAGCGGCGAGGACCTGTTTCACGACCTGGAACATTGATCGCATGAGGTTTTCGTGCCGCAGCCCGCGAGCGATGCCATGACAATCCGCTACAAGGTCGCCGAGGCGGCCAGGCTCGCAGGCGTTTCCGCCTCGACCTTGCGGCTGTGGGAGGCGCAGGGCCTGGTGGTGCCGGAGCGTTCCGCCACCGGCCACCGGCAATATAGCGAAGGCGATCTCGCCCAGCTGAAGCGCATTGCCTGGTTCCGTGCCGAGCGCGGACTCAATCCGGCCGCCATTCGCGAGGCGCTCGAGGCAGAAGCCGGCGAACCCGACGATCCCAGTTCGCTCCCACCAGATGTCGCTTCAGAGGTTGGCCGCAAGCTTCGGAGCATGCGACATGCGACGGGCAGGACGCTGGAGCAGGTGGCCGGCGATATCGGTATCGCGGCCTCGGTCCTTTCGACGCTGGAACGGACCTCGCAAGGCGTATCCGTCGCGGTGCTGCATAATCTCGCCGCCTATTTCGGGACCACGGTGTCCAGTCTCTCCGGCGAGGACGAGCCGAAGGTGCGGGCGCTGGTGCGTTCGGGCGAATGGCGTGCCTGGCCGCGCACGACGCCTGGGGTCACCGTGCAATTGCTCGCCGAAGGGCACAACCAGATGGATTGCCACCGTTTCGTGCTGGAGCCCGGCGCATCCAGCGAAGGCGCCTATAAGCACGAGGGCGAGGAATTCGTCTATGTCCTTACAGGACGGGTCGAGTTCGTGCTCGATTCCGATCAGTTCCACGATCTCAATCCGGGAGATTCGCTTTATTTCGAAAGCCGCCGTCACCACGCCTGGTCGAACCGGCATGACGGCGAAACCGTGCTCCTGTGGATCAATACGCCGCCAACATTCTGATATGGATCTATTATCAGGAGCGGCAGCGAGTCTATCCGTCGGGCAAGCCCGGTTCGGCCAGGTCGTTGCGCCGCTTTTCAGCCGCCGTGTCCGATAGATTAAAATAATAAACCTACAATATTTCCGGTGTTACTTTTTCGCCATCAATACATCCTGCCATGTTTGCCACGCAGGGCTGCTTTGTTCGTTAGGGGCTTCCTCATGCGCAAATAAAATGCCATCCAGGTTTGGAAACAATCCTATGGAGTTTATCATGTTTTCGCAGCGCAAGCTGTCGAGCCCGTCTGATCGCGGTTTCATCCAGTCGATCTGGAACGCGATCCTTCTCGTTCAGACCCGTGAAACGTCCTCGCTGATGCGCGGCCGCGGCCGCTAAGGCGACCCAAGCGGAAAGACGATCGAGGCTTTCAGGCCTCGTCCGCCCGGACCATCCGCCAGCGAGAGCTGCCCGCCGAACAGGCCGGCGATTTCCTCGACGATCGGCAGACCCAATCCCATCCCGGGGCTCGCGCCCGGTGCTTCGCCGCGAAGGCCGCGCGCGAAACGCTGTCGCGCGGCCGGCCGGTTTTCCGGCGCGATGCCCGGGCCGTTGTCTTCCACATCAAGGCGAACAAACTGATCGTCCACCGCCACGCGAACGGTGACAATGGCGCCGCGACCGGCATAGGCGATGGCATTTTCGATCAGATTGCGTAAGAGTTCGCCGATCAGCAGCGGCTGGGCGCGGATCGGCGCGCTGCCCTCCCCTTCGAAACCGAGATCGACGCCGGCATCGCCGGCGCCGGGCACGTGGTCGGCGGTAATTTCCTGGGCCAGCGCCGCGAGATCAAGCAGCGCCAGCGGCTGCGCTTGCGTCGAGCCGGCCGCGTCGATCTTCGCCATCAGCAGCAATTGCGCCAGGATGCGCTCGGCATGGGCAACGGCTTCGTCGCCCTTGCGTGCCGCCTGCCTCGCCTCCTCCAGCGACGTGGCGCGGGCCGACAGCGCCAGCTGGGTGCGGATGATGGCGAGCGGCGTGCGCAGCTGATGGCTGGCATTGCCGGTGAAATGGCGCAGCGCATCGAGCGCCGATTGCAGCCGCACCATGAAGGAATTGACCGTCTCGACAAGCCCTTCGACCTCGCTCGGCACCGTCTGATCGATCGGGTGCAGGTCGTCCGGATTGCGCTCCGCGATGGCGTCGCCAAGCCGGTAGAGCGGCCGCAGCGAAAAGGTGACGGCGACCCAGACGATGATCGCTGCGCCAAGGATCATCATCAGCAGGCGAAAGGCCGAGCGCAGCAGGATGGCCTGGGTCAGTTGTCGCCGGGCGATCGTCGTTTCGGCGACGGTGACGATGAACGGAACCGAATTGATGCCCGTCGAGGCGGAACGTTCGAGCGCCGCCACCCGGATGGGCTCGCCGCGAAAGGCGGCATCGACAAAGACGGCGGATTGCCCTTTCATGTCGCCGACGGATGGCAGGGTCTGGTAGCCCGTGATGAACCGGCCGGGCGGGCCGTCGACACGGTAGAAGACGCGGTCCTGCGCCGCCGAAGTGAGCATTTCCAGCGCGACATAGGGAATGTCGACCTCGAGCGAGCCATCCTCGGCGACCACCACCCGTTCGGCAATGGCAAGCGCCGAACCGGCCAACACCCGGTCGGAAACCGTGTTCGCCGTCTTCACCGCCTCGCGGTAGGTGTCGATCAGCGCCAGGCTGCCGATGACCAGCGTTGAGATCAGCAGCCAGGCGAGCAGCCTGCCACGCAGCGAATAGGCGGTGCGTGGCATTAGCCGTCCACCCGCTTGTCGAGATAATAGCCGATGCCCCGGGCGGTGCGCACCGTCAGTCCGTGCGGCGCCAGACGCTTTCTTAGCCGGCTCACATATTGTTCGATGGCATTGGCGCTCAGGTCGTCGTCAAAGGCGGTCAGCGACTGGATGATGGCCTCCTTGGCCACCACCTTTCCGGCCCGCATGAACAGGATCTCAAGCAGGCCGAGTTCGCGCGCCGGGATATCGAGAGTGATGCCGCCGGCCGAAAATGTCCTTGAATTCAGGTCGAAGGACACCGTGCCGTAGCTGACGATCGAAGAGCGAAGACCCGCTTGCCGGCGCAACAGGACCCGCACCCGCGCTTCGAATTCACTGATGTCGAACGGCTTGATCATGTAGTCGTCGGCGCCGAGATCCAGCCCCCTGATCTTTTCCTCCTGGGTGCCGCGCGCCGTCAGGATCAGCACTGCCGCCTTGTTTTGCCGCGCCCGCATGGAACGCAGCACGTCGAGGCCATCCATTTCCGGCAGAGTCAGGTCGAGGATGACGAGGTCGAAATTTTCGGTCGCGGTCACGGCATCGGCCGAAGCGCCATCGCTGACGACATCAACCGCATAGCCGCTGCCGCGCAGGATGGCGACGAGCCCCTCCGACAGCGCCCTGTTGTCCTCGACCAGCAATATCCGCAAATCCGTCGCCTCCCTTTTACCAGTCTATCGGGCGTGCCCCGGCTTGTGAACGGGCAAGGGCTGCGGCACTATGGTTTTATGCGCGTCCTTCCCTTCCTCTGCCTTCTTGGCGGATTGTCTCTTCCCGCCAGTGCCCAGGCGGTGCTGTTTCCGGCGCTGTCGGGCGATGCCTCGGCGCAGACCGTCACCGTCTATTCCTCGCTCGACGAGCCCATGGCCCGGCCGATGATCGCCGGCTTCCAGGCCGCCAACCCGGATGTGGCGGTGCGCTACGAGGACATGCTCACCGGCGAGATCTACGACCGGATCGTCAGGGAAACCGATGCCGGGCTGAAGACGGCCGATTTCGCCTTCTCTTCGGCCATGGACCTGCAGGTCAAGCTCAGCAATGACGGCTACGCCCAGCGCAGCGACCTGCCGATGAGCGGCCGCTGGCCGGACTGGGCCAACTGGCGCAACACTGCCTATGCACTCACCTTCGAGCCCGCGGTCTTCGTCTATCACAAGCCGAGCTTCGCCGGGCAGGCACCACCCTCGACGCGGGCCGAGCTTATCGATTATCTCAGGCGCGAGGGAAGTGCTGTCTTCGGCAAGATCGGCACCTATGACATCGAGCGATCGGGCGTCGGCTTCCTGTTCATGGCGCGCGACCAGGAGCAGTTCGGCGATATCTGGTCGGTGATCCAGGCAATGGGCGCCGCCGGCGTCAAGCTCTATTCCACCAGTTCGGCCATTCTGGAGCGCGTGTCCGACGGCCGCTTCGTGCTCGGCTACAATATTCTCGGCTCCTATGCAGCCGACTGGGCCTCGCGCCATCCCGATGTCGGCATCGTGCTGCCAAGGGATTATACCGTGGTTATGTCGCGCATCGGGCTGGTGCCGCAGGCGGCCGCCTCGCCCGATCTCGGACGTCGCTATCTGGAATTCTTCATGTCGAAGGAGGGCCAGACGATCATGGCGCGCGAATTGCAGATTCCGGCCGTCAGCCCGGAGGTTGCGGGCGTCAATACCGCCAATACAATGCGTGAAATGCTCGGCGCCCAGTTGCGGCCGGTTCCCGTCAGTCCCGGGCTGATGGTCTATCTGGACCAGGTCAAACGGGCCCGACTGATCGCCCGCTGGAACGAAGTTTTGCGTCTCCAGTAGACGGCAAGGCAAAATTGGGGGAGATTATTCCGGCAAGGTGCCGCCGATGTCAGGTAGATGTCAGCTTCCTGTGGTGCCTTGTGGTTCTTCATCGCCCGTGGAGGCGGACGATCAAGGCGCATGGGAGGCGTTCATCAGATCCGGAAAGTGGCAGGCCTTGAAGGCCGCCCTATCCGCCGTCAGTGAACCAGTCCCGTCCGCAAAGATGAACATTGCGCGCCGGATCAACCAGCGCGCCTGACGGAGGACTTCCCTTGAAACAGTTTTTTCTGGCATCCATTCTCGCCGGTGCGCTCGCACTGCCGGCCGTTGCCGCCGATTATACCATCATCGCGCCGGCTAACCCGGGCGGTGGCTGGGACCAGACGGCCCGTTCCATCCAGACCGTGATGCAGGAAGAGGGCATTTCCAGCAATGTCCAGGTGCAGAACGTTCCCGGGGCCGGCGGCACGATCGGTCTTGCCCAGTTCGCCAGCCAGTCAAAGGGCAATGCCAATGCGCTCATCGTCGGCGGCTATGTCATGGTCGGCGCCATCCTTACCAACAAGTCGCCCGTCACCCTGAAGGATGTCACCCCAATCGCGCGCCTGACCGGCGAATATGAAGCCATCGTCGTTCCGGCCGCTTCGCCGCTCAAGACCATGGGCGACCTCGTCGAGGCGCTGAAGAAGGATCCGGGCGCCGTTTCCTGGGCCGGCGGTTCGGCCGGCGGTACCGACCATATCGCTGTCGGCCTGATCGCCAAGGCGGCGGGCGTCGATCCCACGAAGATCAATTATATCGCCTTTTCCGGCGGCGGCGAAGCGCTGGCCGCCATTCTCGGCAACCAGGTGACGGCCGGCATTTCCGGCTACGGCGAGTTCGAGGCACAGGTCAAGTCGGGCACGCTTCGCCTTCTGGCCGTATCGAGCGCGGAGCGCCTCGAAGGCATCGATGCGCCGACGATCAAGGAAGGCGGACTGGACGTCGTGGTTGAAAACTGGCGGATGATTGCCGCAGCGCCCGGCCTTTCCGACGAGCAGAAGGCCGCCGTTTCGGCCGATATCGAAAAGCTTGCCAAGTCGGCCGGTTGGCAGGAAACGCTGAAGACCAAGGGCTGGCAGGATACCTATCTCGCCGGTGACGCCTTCGCCGAGCAACTGGCCAAGGATATTTCCTCCACCGAAACCGTCCTCAAGGACATTGGTCTGGTTCAATGACAAAGGGTAACACCCCTTCGAATGAGAGGCGCCGCCCCGACCGGGCGGCGCTTGCCATTGCCGTCTTCCTTGCCGGTCTCGCCGGGCTGATCTTCTGGGACAGTTCGCGGCTCGCCAGGATCAACAGCTATTCCGGCATCGGTCCCTCCACCATCCCCTTCGTGATCGCCTGCGGATTGCTGCTTCTGGCCGCCTGGACTGTCTTCGAGGCATTGCGCGGTGATTTTCCCGAGCGTGAACGGCAGGAAATCGCACCGGTGGTGTGGATTATCGGCGGTCTTGCGGCGCAGATGCTGCTCCTCAAGTCGTTCGGGTTCTCGATCGCGACCGGCGTTCTTTTTGCCGCCGCCGCCGCCGGCTTCGGCAGGCGCAAGCTGTGGTTCACCATACCCGCGGGGATTTTACTCTCTCTCGGAATCTGGCTGCTCTTTGCCGGCCTCCTGCAACTGTCGCTGCCTGCCGGGCCGCTTGAACATCTGTTTTGGTAGGGGCCTGACATGTCGACATTCGAGTTTCTGCTGCAGGGCATCGTCGTCGCCGCTCAGCCGATGAACCTGTTCTACGCCCTGATCGGCGTGACGCTGGGCACCGCTGTCGGGGTCTTGCCGGGTATCGGCCCGGCGCTGACCGTGGCGCTGCTTCTGCCGGTCACCTACAAGCTTGATCCCGGCGGCTCGCTGATCATGTTCGCCGGCATCTATTATGGCGGCATGTATGGCGGCTCCACCACCTCCATCCTGTTGAACGCGCCGGGGGAAAGCGCCTCCATCGTCACCGCGCTGGAGGGCAACAAGATGGCCCGTGCGGGGCGGGGTGGGCCTGCACTGGCAACGGCGGCCATCGGCTCCTTCGTCGCCGGCCTCATCGCTACGCTGGCGCTCGCCTTCGTTGCGCCCTTCGTCGTCAAGCTGGCGCTGGTCTTCGGCCCGCGCGAATATTTCGCGCTGATGGTACTGGCCTTCGTGACGGTTTCATCGGCCTTCGGCGATTCGACCCTGCGGGGGCTGACCTCGCTGTTCATCGGCTTCACGCTCGCCATCATCGGCATCGACCAGTTGACCGGCCAGGCGCGCATGAGCTTCGGCATTCCCGATCTGCTCGATGGCATCGAGGTGACGACGCTTGCGGTCGCGATGTTCGCCATCGGCGAAGCGCTCTATATCGCCGCCCAAGGCGACCGCGGGCCGGACAAGATCGAAACGGTCAAGGGTTCGGTCTGGATGACCGGCCAGGATTGGGCACGGTCGTGGAAGGCCTGGCTGCGCGGAACGGCGATCGGTTTTCCGATCGGCGCGATGCCGGCCGGTGGCGCGGAGATCGGCACCTTCCTTTCCTATGCCGCCGAAAAGCGGCTAACCAAGCATCCGGAGGAATTCGGCAATGGCGCCATCGAGGGCGTCGCCGGGCCGGAAGCCGCCAACAACGCCTCCGCCGCCGGCACGCTGGTGCCGCTCCTGACGCTTGGCCTGCCGACAACCGCGACCGCGGCGATCATGCTGGCGGGCTTCCAGCAATACGGGCTGCAGCCCGGGCCACTGCTGTTCGCCACCAATCCGCAGCTTGTCTGGGGTTTGATCGCCAGCCTGTTGATCGCCAACCTCATGCTGCTGGTGCTGAACCTGCCGCTGGTCGGGCTTTGGGTAAAACTGCTGACCATTCCCAAGCCCTGGCTCTATGCCGGTATCCTGTTGTTTGCGACGCTCGGCACGATCGGCGCCAATCCCTCGGTGTTCGAGCTTGGCATGCTGCTCACCTTCGGCGTGCTTGGCTATGTCATGCGCATCTTCGGCTATCCGATTGCCCCGGTGGTGGTCGGCCTGATCCTGGGGCCGCTGGCCGAACAGCAATTGCGCCGCGCGCTGGCGATCAGCCAGGGCGACGTCACCGTGCTGTTCACCTCGCCGATCGCGGCCGTGCTGCTGGCGATCGCCGCTGCCGCCTTGATCGTACCGCTGATCCTGCGGGCGCGTGGCCGTGGCGAGGTGCTTTCCCAACTGGCGGCAAACGAAGACTGATCTTCTTGATCACGCAATGTAAAAGACCCGGTTGGCGATGCTGACCGGGTCTTTCTATTTGCATGGCTGGGATGAATTCCTGTGCGTTGTAAAAGAGTGGCGGGAGGACCATGTCCTAGTCATCGAACAACATAGGAAAGCGAGTACAAAAGATGTCTGCCCTTCGTAAAACCACCCGAGGCTTTCTAGGCAATGCCATCGCCGTGTTCGGCGCGGCCACGGCCGCCGCCGCGGCTGTCGAGGGCCATCGCCGACCGCTGGATCGCGACCTGCGCACGCTCGGCATCAACCCTGAGAGCTTCCATTCCGTGAGATAATTCCGTCGCGCGTTGCATGACGTTGCAGACGGACCGTTCTTAATGCGTGAAAAACCCGCCGATCCCAGGGATCGGCGGGTTTTTGTCATTTTAGCTATCCAAGCGTCAGACCTGCGCCTTCGCCTCCGCGCGCCTGTTGTGGCGGATCGACGACCAGAGCGAAATGCCGATCAGCGTCGCGCCGCCAAGGCCGGTGATGACCTCGGGAATATGCACCAGCGTCTGGCAATACATGATCACCGAGAGGATCAGGATTGCGTAGAAGGCGCCATGCTCAAGGTAGCGGTATTCGCCGAGCGTGCCTTTTTCCACCAGCATGATCGTCATCGAGCGCACATACATGGCGCCGATGCCAAGACCGATGGCGATGACGAAGAGGTTCTGCGTCAGCGCGAAGGCGCCGATCACGCCATCGAAGGAAAAGCTGGCATCCAGCACCTCCAGATAGATGAAAGCACCGAGGCCCCCTTGCGCGGCGGCGCTCATCGTCCTTTGCGAGGCGTCGAGAATGGCGCCCAGGACCTCGACGGCCAGGAAGGTCAGGAGACCATAGATGGCGCAGTAGACGAAGGTGGTCGATTCCTCGCCTTCGAGAAGCGATGAAAATACCAGGATCAAGGCCAGCACGAACGCGATCTCGACGCCCTTGATGGTGGCAAAACGCGACATGCGCTGCTCCAGGATCTTGATCCAGTGCACGTGCTTTTCATGGTCGAAGAAGTAGTTGAGCCCGACCATCATCAGGAACGTACCGCCGAAGGCGGCGATCGGCAGATGCGCCTCGTTCATGATGCGGGCATATTCATCCGGCTGCGAGGCGGCAAGCTTCAGCGCTTCCCATGGGCCGATGCTGGCCGCGATCGCCACAATGGCAAGCGGGAAGACGATGCGCATGCCGAACACGGCGATGATGATGCCCCAGGTCAGGAAGCGATGCTGCCAGACCGGTGTCATTTCCTTCAGCTTGTTGGCGTTGACGATGGCATTGTCGAAGGAGAGAGAGATTTCCAGCACGGCAAGCACCGTGCAGATGAAGAAGACCGTGGCCATGCCACTGATCGTCCCGGTCGTTGCCCAGCCGAGCCAGGCGCCGAGCGCAAGGCCTGCGGCCGTGACGATGAAGGACCATTTGAAGTAGCTGAGGGTCGATGTTTCGCTGGCTTGTGGTTTCATGTCCGTCCCTCCCGGCCGAAGGCGTGGCGGGGAGGGGCTACACGGGTAGCAAAAATACGCATGCCGGAATTGGCACGCGCTGAACGCATGAGGTGGATTTTCATCTGTTTGTAATCCGCCGGCTTATCTGCTGGCGGTACCGACATCGCGAGAGCGCCGTAAAACTCTCGCCAGAGGGGCCCGGCACCAAGGTTCGCCTCGCGGATCTGTCTTGCCCTTTGCCGCGAGGTCATCGTTTATTTAGCGATGCTGCGGCAAAGGTCAAGGTTGCGCTGCCTTCCGAGCGCCGGAATGCGAGGCTCTTAACCGTAAGTTCCGGCAATCTTCCATCCTATTCTCAACCTTCATCAACCCATCTGCAAACGGGGATGGATCACTGCGGCGGAATATGCGAGTGGCAGGCTTTCCGTCACGAGACCGATGCCATGAACGCCGAAACCATCTCCCCGGCCAGTTCCTCGAATGCCGCGCGCAACGGCGTGCTGATCATGCTGCTCGGCATGCTGATGTTTTCGCTCAACGACGTCATGGGCAAATGGCTGGTGGCGACCTATTCGGTCAGCCAACTGATGACCATCCGCAGTCTGGCAGCGCTTCTGGTGCTTTCGCCTTTCCTCTTCAGGCGCGGCTGGCGCAGCCTCATCCATGTCGATCGGCCCGGCCTGCAGGCGCTGCGGTCGCTGCTCTTTGCCGTCGATGCCTCGGCCTTCTATTTCGCAGTCGCCTATATGCCGCTTGCCGATGCCATGACCTATTGGCTGGCGGCACCGATCTATGTGGCGGCGGCATCGCCCTTCCTGCTGGGCGAGAAGGTCGGCTGGCGGCGCTGGGCGGCGATCCTCATCGGCTTTGCCGGCGTCGTCATAGCGCTCGAACCATCACGCGACAGTTTCTCCCTGCCGGCGCTGATTGCGCTGGTCGGCAGCGCCGCCTTCGCCTTTGCGCTTCTGCTCGGCCGCACGCTGCGCACCACGCCGGATACGACGCTGGTCTTCTGGCAGGTCATGGGCGCGCTGATCTTCTCGGTGATCGGCGTCGGCATCAATCCGGCCGGATGGGCGCCGCTCGATATCCAGGCCGTCCTGGCGCTTGGCCTGCTCGGGGTCGTCGCCATGCTGGCGCATATCTTCGTCAGCCGGGCGCTAAAGCTTGCCGATGCGGCCACCGTCGTGCCGCTGCAATATACGCTGCTGTTCTGGGCTGTGATCTTCGGTTGGATGTTCTTCGGCGATACGCCGCGCATGACCGTCATCGTAGGCTCCGGCCTGATCGTCGCCTCGGGCCTGTTCATCTTCTTCCGCGAGCAGCAGTTGCAGCGGCGCGGCACCCTCTCGGCGCAGGACGATTTTCCGGTGACGGGCGAGCCCCGATAGTTGTTCTAAGGCCGCTGGACGCCGGTGGCGGTGACGAAGACCGAATAGAGCGATTGCGTCGCGGTGATGAAGAGGCGGTTGCGCCGCGGGCCGCCGAAGGTGAGGTTGGACACGGCCTGCGGTATGCGGATCTTGCCGAGCAGGCGTCCGTCCGGGGCAAAGCAATGAACCGCATGGCCGCCGCTCGTCCAGAGATTGCCACTGTCATCGAACCGGAATCCGTCGGGCCGGCCCTCGTCGAGGCGGCAGAAGACGGCGGAATTTATGAGGCGCGCGCCATCGACATCATAGACGCGGATATGGGCGGGCGCCGTGCCATCCGGATTGATGCCGCTGTCGGCCACATAGAGTTTTGTCTCGTCCGGTGAAAAGGCAAGTCCGTTCGGCTGGATGAAATCGCTGGCGACGGCGCTTAGTGCCCCGGTTGCGGGGTCGAGACGGTAGATGCTGCGCTCGGCCTGCTCCGGCACGGCTTTGTAGCCTTCATAGTTGGAGAGGATGCCGTAGGTCGGGTCGCTGAACCAGATGCTGCCGTCGGAATGTACGACGACATCATTGGGCGAGTTGAGCCGCTTGCCGTTGAAACTGTCGGCCAGCACGGTGATCGATCCGTCCGGCTCTGTGCGGGTGACGCGCCTTGTCCCGTGCTCGCAGGAGATCAGCCGTCCCTGCCGGTCGCGGCTATGGCCATTGGCAAAGTTCGACGGCTGGCGGAACACCGTGACAGGGCCGTCCGGCACCCAGCGCAGCATCCGCTGGTTGGGAATGTCGCTCCACAAAAGCTGTTGTGCGTCATCGAACCAGACCGGCCCTTCCGCCCAGCGGCAGCCGGAGTGAAGTTCCTCCAGAGCGGCGTTTGCGATGATCAGCGACCGGAATCTGGGATCATGGATTTCATAGAGCGACGGATCGGACATGGCATTTCCTGTGGAGGCAAATGGACGGCGTTGCGCTCTGCGCAGCCCGGCAGGGCGAGCCGGGCAGCCTAAAGTGCCGGCCGGAAAATCACAAGAACAGGCAAAGGTGGTCGGCCCCGGCGGGTGACGCTGGGGCTTGATGTTCAGGCGGTGAAGGCGGCGCTCATCAGGGCCTGCGTATAGGTCTCGCGCGGCGCCTCGAAGATCGCCTCGGTCTCGCCCTCCTCGACGATCTTGCCGTCCTTCATCACCACCACATAGTCCGACATTGCCTTGATGACCGAGAGGTCATGGCTGATGAAGATGTAGGATAGGCCGTTCTTGTTTTGCAGGTCGCGCAGCAGATCGATGACCTGCCCCTGGACCGACCGGTCGAGGGCGGATGTCGGCTCGTCGAGGATGACCACTTTCGGCTTGAGGATGATGGCGCGGGCAATGGCGATGCGCTGGCGCTGGCCGCCGGAAAATTCGTGCGGATAGCGATTGCGCGCTGCCGGATCGAGCCCCACTTCCCTCAGGGCCTCGATGGCGCGCTTGTCGCGCGCGGCCCGGCTGAGCTGCGGCTCATGGACATAGAGGCCCTCGGTGATGATTTCGCCAACGGTCTGGCGCGGCGAGAGCGAACCGTAGGGGTCCTGGAAGACCAGCTGCAATTCGCGCCGCAACGGACGCATCGCGGCGCGGCCGAAGTCGGAAATATCGGTGGTCTCGAAATTGTAGCGGCCGCTGCTCGGCACCAGCCGCAGCAAGGCACGTCCGAGTGTGGATTTGCCGGAGCCGGATTCGCCGACGATGCCGATGGTCTGGCCCTGCCGCAAACGGATGCTGACGCCATCGACGGCACGGAATGTTCCGGCCGACCTGCCGAACAGGCCGCCGCCGGTGGCATAATCGACGGCGACATTGCGGCCTTCCAGGATGATCGGTGCATTATCCGCCGGCGCCGGTTTGTGGCCGCTCGGTTCGGCGGCAAGCAGCATCCTCGTATAATCCGCCTGTGGTCGCTCGAAAATGTCGGCCGTGGTGCCGGTTTCCACGACCTCGCCACGGCGCATGACGACGACGCGGCTGGCGAAATGGCGCACGATGCCGAGATCATGGGTGATGAGCACGACCGCCATGCCGAAGCGCGCCTGCAGCGAATTGAGCAGGTCGAGGATCTGTGCCTGGATGGTCACGTCGAGCGCCGTCGTCGGCTCGTCGGCGATCAGGATGTCGGGATCATTGGCGAGCGCCATGGCGATCATCACGCGCTGGCGCTGGCCGCCGGACAATTCGTGCGGGTAGCTGTCGATCCGGCGGCCGGGCTCGGGGATGCCCACGAGTTCGAGCAGTTCCAGCACGCGCACACGCGCTTCCTTGAAGCTGCCGCCGCGATGATGGACGATCGGCTCGGCGATCTGCCGGCCGATCGTATAGAGCGGGTCGAGCGAGGTCATCGGCTCCTGGAAGATCATGGTGATCCTGGCGCCGCGTACCTTGTTGAGGCTGTCGAGCGGCAGGCCGACCAGTTCCTGGCCGCGATATCTGGCCGAGCCCTCGACCGCGCCGTTGGCGGCAAGCAGGCCCATAATGCCCATCATCGTCTGACTCTTGCCGGAGCCCGACTCGCCGACGACGGCAATGGTCTCGCCGGCCTTGACGTCGAGATCGATGCCCTTGACCGCTTCCACCGTGCCATCCGGCGTGGAGAAGCTGACCTTGAGGTTTTTGACCGACAGAATGGTTTCCTTGTTTTCTTCCATGTCAGCGATCCTTCGGGTCGAGCGCGTCGCGCAGGCCGTCGCCGGCGAAGTTCAGCGAAAAGAGAGTGAGAACGAAGAAGATCGTCGGGAAGATCAGGAGCCAGGGCGATGACTGGATATTGTTAGCGCCCTCGGCGATCAGCGCGCCCCAGCTCGTCAGCGGCGCCTGCACGCCCAGCCCGAGGAAGGACAGGAAGCTTTCGAGCAGGATGACCTTCGGCACCACGACGGTGACGAAGACCACCACCGGGCCGATCGTATTGGGGATGATATGGCGGCGGATGATCTGCCAGTCGGTCAGGCCGAGCGCCTGCGCCGCGCTCACGAATTCGCGCCGTTTCAAGGTCAGCGTCTGGCCGCGCACGATGCGGGCCATGTCCAGCCACTCGACCGCGCCGATGACAAGGAAGATCAGGATGAAGGAGCGGCCGAAGAAGACGACCAGCACCACCACGAGAAAGACGAAGGGCAGCGAATAGAGGATTTCCACGAAGCGCATCATCACATTGTCGACGCGTCCGCCGATATAGCCGGAGGTGGCGCCGTAAAGCACGCCGATGCTGAGCGAGACGAGACTGGCCAGCAGGCCGACGGCGATCGAGATCTGGCCGCCGAGCATGACCCGGGCCATCAGGTCGCGGCCGTTGGAATCGGTGCCGAACAGGAAATATTCGCGCGAGACGCTGCCGGTGAGCTTGAGCGTCCGACCGTCGTCCTCGGTGGCTACGACCTGCGTGCCGTCGAATTCGTTGGCACGGTCGAAATAGCGGGTGGTGCGCGGATCGACCGGTTTGTCCGAGGTCACGGTCGCGGTGAAGATCTGTCCCTCGACGGCAAATTCCTTCAGCTCGACGCGCGCGCGCGACGCGACGCTCTCCATCACATCCTGAAGGCTCGACGCATCCGGCCGTGGCTCGAGGCTCGGCGGTATCGACACATAGGAGGGAAAGACCTGGTCGTAGCTGTGGCTGATGAAATAGGGGCCGACAAAGGAAAACAGGGCGATCAGCACTAGCATGATGCAGCTTGCCATGGCGGCGCGGTTGCGGCGGAAGCGCAGCGCCGCAAGCTGGAACAGGCTTCGGCTGGCGGTCTCAGGCGGCAGCGCCGCAGGGGTGAGGATGTCAGTCATGGCGAACCCTCGGATCGAGAAGGCCGTAGAGAATATCGACCAGAAGATTGAAGACGATGACGAAGATGGCGATGAGCACGACGGTCCCCATCACCAGCGTATAATCACGGTTGATGGCGCCGAGCACGAAATAGCGGCCGACCCCGGGAATGGTGAAGATCGTCTCGATGACCGCCGA
Organism: Rhizobium sp. Root482; assembly: GCF_001426565.1. GTDB lineage: Bacteria > Pseudomonadota > Alphaproteobacteria > Rhizobiales > Rhizobiaceae > Pararhizobium. The sequence goes on from NZ_LMFA01000022.1 coordinate 164,781, forward strand.
GCCGGTGAGCAGGGCGGCCGCGGCCGGAGCGAGATAGGAGACCACCGGCAACATGGCCGCGCGCATGGCATGGGTAACGACGACGACGCGCGATGGCAGGCCGTAGGCGCGGGCGGTGCGGATATGGTCGGTATGCATCGCCTCGATCATCGAGCCGCGCGTCAGCCGGGCAAAGACCGCAAGCTGCGGAAGCGCCAGGGCGATCATCGGCAGGATCAGGAAGCGCAGCGAGCCGTCGCCCCAGCTGCCGGCCGGCAGCCAGGCGAGGCTGATCGCGAAGATCAGCGTCAGCACCGGACCGACGACGAAATTCGGTACGGTGACGCCGACCGTGGAGACGGACATGATCAGGAAATCGAAGGCACTGTTCTGCCGGAGCGCGGCGATTGTGCCGGCCAGCACGCCGCCGACAAGTGCCAGAAGCAACGCATAGCCGCCGAGCTGAAGCGAATAGGGCAGGCCCTTGCCGATCAGTTCGAAGACGGTGTTGTCCTTGTAGATGTAGCTCGGGCCGAAATCGCCGGTGACGGCATTGCCGATATAGGTGAGGTACTGGCTCCAGAGCGGCTGGTCGAGATGATAGGTCCGCATCAGGTTCGCCATGGTCTGCGGCGGCAGCGGACGCTCGAGATTGAAGGGGCCGCCGGGGGCGAACCGCATCAGGAAGAAGGAAATCGTGACGACGATGAACAGGGTCGGCACGGCGCTCGCGAGGCGACGCAGGACGAAGGAAATCATGGCTTTGCTCTCTGATCGTTGACGAGCGGCAGCAATCGCCGCCGCTCGTCAGTCCGTTATTCGGAAACGCTCAGGAAGCGGCTGAGATGGGCGTTGACGGCATTGTCCTGCCAGCCCTTCACCTTGTCGGAGACCAGCCAGAGATCGGCCTGGGTCAGGAACGGCGCGATCGGCTGTTCCTTCATGAGCAGCGCTTCGGCCTCGTGAAGCGTCTTCGAGCGTGCCGCCGGATCGGTCTCCTCATAGGATTTCTTCATCAGGGCGTCGAAGTCGGCATTCTCGAAATGACCGTAGTTGAAGGTCTTGTTCGAGGAGAGGCTGAGGGCCAGGAAGTTTTCGGCATCCGCATAGTCGGCGACCCAGCCGGCCCGGGCGACGTTGAACTTGCCGCCTTCCTGCAGATAGGCGTAGTGCGAGGACACGTCGAGATTGACCAGCGAGACCTTGGCGCCGAACGTGTTCTTCCACATATCGGCAACGGCGGTCGCCACGCGCTCATGGTTGGGGTTGGTATTGTAGCGGATTTCGATGTCGAGCGGCTTGCCACCCTCGCCGTAGCCGGCTTCCTTCATCAGCGCGAGCGCTTCGTCCTCGCGGTCGAGCTGGGATTTGTCGGCAAAATCGGCCTTGGACGGATCGCCGTAGCTCGCCATGCCCGGGGGCACCATGGAATAGGACGGCAGTTGCGAGCCGGAATAGATTTCCTTGGCGAGGAAGTCGCGATCGACGGCCATCGACAGGGCGCGGCGGACGCGCACGTCGCTATAGGGTTCCTGGCGCGTATCGAAGGCGTAGTAATAGGTGGCAAGCGTCGGAGACACATGGACCTGTTCGCCATAGGACTTGCGCAGGCGGTCCAGCTGGTCGGCGGAGAAATTATAGGCGAGGTCCATTTCCTTGGCCTCGAAGCGGCGCACCGATGCCGCCTGGTCGTCGATCGGGTAGAAGATCACCTTGTCGATCTTGATATTGGCCGCGTCCCAATGATTGGCGTTCTTTTCCACCGTCAGGCTGTCATTGGGCACATGCGCGGTCAATTTATAGCCGCCGTTGGAGACCATGATGCCGGGCTTGACGAAATCGGCGCCGTTCTTTTCGACGCTGGTCTTGGAAACGGGCAGGGCGGTCTGGTGGGCAAGCAGTTCGAGGAAGAAGGGCGTCGGGCGCTCGAGCGTGATTTCCAGCGTCTTTTCGTCCACGGCCTTCAAGCCCAGCTGGTCCACGGGCAGTTCACCCTTGTTGACCTTCTCGGCATTCTTGATCGGGAAAAGGATATTGGCATAACCGGCCGCCGTCTTCGGGTCCTCGACGCGGCGGATGGAGAAGACGAAGTCCTCGGCTGTCACCGGCGAACCGTCGGACCATTTGCCATCTGCACGCAGCTTGAAGGTATAGACGGTGCCGTCATCGGAGACCGTCCAACTTTCCGCCGCACCGGGAGAAACCTTGCCGGAGGCGTCATAGACGGTCAGGCCTTCATAGAGATCCTTGAGGATGAACTCCTCGATATTGATCGAGGTATGGGCCTGGTCGAGCGTCTGCGGCTCGCCGGCATTGCCGCGGTGCAGAACGGTTTCGGCAAGCACAGGGCTCGCGCCGATGAGAAACGTTGCCAGCAGGGCTGCCGTACGCAGGTTGATTTTTGCCAATGTCATTCTTGTTTTCCTTCCCCTCTTAAGGTTGCGAAGGCACGAGAGAATGCCAATTTTTTTGCAAAGGCAAGGCTCTTGTCATGGGCAAAGCCGGATCGTTTCGGCGCCGCTTGGGCGGATGCGTCTTTCCGGTTGTATTTCAATCGCGCCCTTTTTCGCTCCCTTTGCGCCGATGCTTTCGGTTCCGGAGCCGGATCATAATGGTAACACGCAACTTCGTTGATCCAAACCGCCCGTCTCGCGAAACATAGATGCGTATTCTCGTTGCGCCTCGAAAGGATCACAAAGGATCTCCGACCGTTGCAAGAGCCAGCCGACACGCCGGAAGCCAGTCAAGAAAATGACGCGTAAAATTTACGTCATTCAATTTTCGATTGTGCCTCCTGCCGTCGAGTTTCCGGAATTTTTCCACAGCCTCCAACCTAAAACGGTTTAGGTTCGGAAGGGCTCGTATTTCCGCCTTTGCGCCGGTTGCCAAACCCGGATCATCAATTATGTTGCAGGCAAATCCGCCCCATTTTTTTGACTGAGGCCCGGTTATCACTGCCAGTTCGGCGTTTGCGGTCGGCCTTCTGCTCAAGCGGAGAATAAGAGGACGCCTTGTCGCTTGGAACAATGGCGCCAGTAAACGGGAGACCTGAATGGCCTTGATCACCCTGCGGCAATTGCTCGACCACGCAGCCGAAAACAATTATGCGCTGCCCGCCTTCAACGTGAACAACCTGGAATATATTCAGGCCGTCATGCGCGCAGCCGATGCGACGGATTCGCCGGTCATCCTGCAGGCCAGCCGCGGCGCGCGCGCCTATGCCGGCGATGCCTTCCTGCGCCACCTCATTCTCGGCGCGGCGGAAGAATATCCGCATATCCCGATCTGCCTCCATCTCGATCACGGCGACCAGCCCTCCACCTGCATTTCGGCGATCACCAACGGCTTCACCTCGGTGATGATGGATGGCTCGCTGCTGGCCGACGGCAAGACGGTGGCCAGCTACGACTACAATGTCGCCGTCACCGCCGAAGTGGTGAAGTTCGCCCATGCCGCCGGCGTTTCGGTCGAAGGCGAACTTGGCTGTCTCGGAAATCTGGAAACGGGTGCCGGCGAGAAGGAAGACGGCCACGGCTTCGAGGGCAAGCTGTCGCGCGAGGAGTTGCTGACCGATCCGGAGCAGGCGTTCGATTTCGTCGAGAAGACCGGTGTCGATGCCCTGGCGGTCGCGATTGGCACCAGCCACGGCGCCTACAAGTTCACCCGCGCGCCGGACGGCGAGATCCTTTCGATCGAGACCATCGCCAAGATCCACAAGCGCCTGCCGAACACCCATATGGTCATGCACGGGTCGTCCTCCGTGCCGCAGGACCTTCAGGACCTGTTCAACGAATTCGGCGGCAAGATGAAGCAGACCTGGGGCGTGCCGGTGTCCGAAATCCAGAAGGCGATCCCGCTCGGCGTCCGCAAGGTCAATATCGATACGGATCTGCGCCTCGCCTTCACCGGCGAAATCCGCAAGCATCATCTGCAGCAGCCGGATAATTTCGATCCGCGCAACTATCTCAAGCCCGCGACCGCGCGCATGGTCGAGGTCTGCAAGGAACGCTTCCAGGCCTTCAATACGGCCGGACAGGCGTCGAAAATCCGCATCAAGCGCCTGCCCGAGATGGCGAAGGCCTATTCGAAGACGGTTTGAGGCCTTAAAGGTGGCGGGAGAAATCCCGCCATACCCCCGAAAGGCTGCCCATGCGCTCCACACTCTTTGATCTGACCGGCCGACGCGCCCTCGTCACCGGTTCCAGCCAGGGCATCGGCCTCGCGCTGGCCGAAGGGCTCGCCGCCCATGGCGCCCATGTCATCGTCAACGGTCGCGACAGGGCGAAGGTCGAGGCCGCGGTCCAAATCTTGCGTGACAAAGGTCATACCGCCGAGGCGGCCGCCTTCGACGTAACCAGCAAGGATGCCGTCGCCGATGCGGTTTCGGATATCGAGAGCCGGCATGGCTCCATCGACATCCTGATCAACAATGCCGGCATGCAGTTCCGCGCGCCGCTCGAGGATTTTCCCGCCGACCGGTGGGAGCAATTGCTGACGACGAATATTTCCAGCGTGTTCTATGTCGGACAGGCCGTCGCCCGCTTCATGATCGGCCGTGGCCGTGGCAAGATCGTCAATATCGCCTCGGTCCAGAGCGAGCTTGCCCGCCCGGGCATCGCACCCTACACCGCGACCAAGGGCGCAGTGCGCAACCTGACGCGCGGCATGTGCGCCGACTGGGCGCGCCATGGGCTGCAGGTCAACGCCATTGCCCCCGGCTATTTCAAGACGCCGCTCAATCAGGCGCTGGTCGACGATCCGGAGTTTTCAACCTGGCTGGAAAAGCGTACACCGGCGGCGCGCTGGGGCAATGTCGAGGAACTGGTCGGTTCGGCCGTTTTCCTGGCGAGCAATGCATCTTCTTTCGTGAATGGACACACACTCTATGTCGACGGCGGTCTCACAACCTCTCTTTGACGATCAGGCCCTGCCGATCGTCGTCATGGGCGTCAGCGGATGCGGCAAGACCTCGGTCGGCCAGCGGCTTTCCGAAGCGCTCCAATGCCGCTTCATCGAGGGCGACAGCCTGCATCCGCCGGCCAATATTGCAAAGATGTCTGCCGGCATCGCTCTGACGGATGAGGATCGCTGGCCCTGGCTCGACATTATCGGCGGCCTGATCGGTGAAGGCACGGGACGGCACGAGCGGGTTATCCTGTCCTGTTCGGCCTTGAAGAAGGTCTATCGGGACCGATTGCGGGCCGCGGCCGGCGGTCGGCTCGCCTTCGTCTTCCTTGAAGGGTCGCGTGCGGTCCTGGAAGAGCGGATGAAGTCCCGCAGCGGTCATTTCATGCCGCCCGCACTACTCGAAAGCCAGTTGGCCACGCTTGAGTCGCCACGCGGCGAGCCGGATGTGGTGACCGTCGATGTCGACCTGCCGCTGGCCGCGATCGTCGAAAGAGCCTTGGCCGGATTGCGGGAATTGCCCCTGGAGTAGGACGCCGGCCGCAAAAGCGCTTTACAATGCCGCTTGCCTTTGGTTTGTCAGACAACACGACAAACTTTTGCAGGGAAGAAAAGCATGAAACTTTTGCGCTACGGACCCCTCGGTTCGGAAAAGCCGGGCGTTCTCGGCACGGACGGCCAGATTCGCGATCTGAGCGGTCTGATCGCCGATGTGGGTGGAGAGGCGATCAGCGACATGGGCTGGGCCAAGAGCCTCGATATCGACGGCCTCCCGGTCGTCGCGGGCAATCCCCGGCTCGGCGCCTGCGTCGCGGGCACCGGCAAATTCATCTGCATCGGGCTGAACTACGCCGACCACGCTGCTGAAACCGGCGCCACCGTGCCGCCGGAGCCGGTGATCTTCATGAAGGCGACCTCGGCGATCGTCGGCCCGAACGACGATGTGATCATTCCGCGCGGATCCGAGGCCACGGACTGGGAAGTCGAGCTTGGCGTCGTTATCGGCAAGAAGGCCAAATATGTTGCCGAAGCCGATGCGATGGAGCATGTCGCCGGCTATTGCGTCATCAACGATGTGTCCGAGCGTGATTTCCAGACCAAGCGCTCGGGCCAGTGGACCAAGGGCAAGTCCTGCGACACGTTCGGTCCGACCGGCCCCTGGCTGGTGACCCGCGACGAAGTGGCCGACCCGCAGAAGCTGAAAATGTGGCTGACCGTCAACGGCGTCACCAAGCAGGACGGGTCCTCGAAGACCATGGTCTACGGCGTCGCCCATGTGGTGAGCTATCTCAGCCAGTTCATGACGCTGCATCCCGGCGACATCATCTCCACGGGTACGCCGCCCGGCGTCGGCATGGGCTTCAAGCCGCCGCACTATCTGAAGCCCGGCGATGTGGTCGAACTCGGCATCGAGGGCCTGGGAACCCAGAAGCAGACTTTCGTCGCCGACGTCTGAGTGCTTTTCCCGATCCATCAAAGGGCGCGGTGCAAAGGCATCGCGCCCTTTTTCGTGGCCTCAGGTTTCGATCTTGAGCTTGACCCGGTCGGCGGCGAAGCGGGTGCGGGCGAATTGGACCGGCACGCCATCCGGATCGGCATTGACCGCCGTCGCCTCGATGACGATGGCGCCGGGCGAGAGCCTCAGCAGCGACAATTCCGCGGCATCGGCATGGCGCGCGACAAGCTCCGTCGAGGCGCGTACATAGTCCGCCAGCCCATGCGCCGCGAAGGCCCGGGTGATCGAACGCGTCTTTTCGAAATGTTCGGCCATCAGCGGAAACCGTTCCGATAAAAAATAGCTGGTGGAGCAGGAAACCGGCCGCCCGTCGGCGCTGCTGACCAGTTCCAGCCTTATGCAGGGCGTGGCGGGCGCAATGGCCAGGCCGACCGCGACATCGGCCTCGGCCGGCACGATGTCGCGGGCAAGCAGTTTTACCTCGATATCGCGGGCCTGGTCGCCCAACCCCTGCGAAAAGCGGGTGCGCTTCGAAATCGGGAAACTCAGGCGTTCCTTGCGCCGGATCATCGTGCCGCGACCCTGGATCGCCTGTACAAGCCCTTCCTCGGCAAGGGCTGCCAAGGCGCTGCGAACCGTATGGCGATTGACCCCGAACTGGCCGGCGAGTACGGTTTCGGGCGGCAGGAGGCCGGTCCGGTCATGATCGCCATTGCTGATCGACAGCCGGATGAGGTCGGCAATCTGCCGCCAGAGGGCGACGCCGGTTTGCCGTTCGACAGTTTTTTTCGCGTTCATGTCACAAGCCCGTCACCTTGGCGTTCTAAATCTGAAGTCAGTTGTATAGTTGTCTACATAAATAGACATTTGAAACGGAAAAGCAATGGACGCGACCAAACGAAACGACACGGCAGCGGGGCTGGAGCGCAAGCAGATCATGGGCCTCCTGGCGCGCGCCACCTGTGCGGAGCTGCAGGCGGGATGGGACGGGCTCGACGCCAAGCCGGAGGTCCATCCGGTGCGCGGTCCGGAAACCGGGCTGGTCATGGTGCGCGGCCGCATCGGCGGCGGCGGCGATGCCTTCAATCTCGGCGAGGCGACCGTCAGCCGCGCGACGATACGGCTTGCCTCGGGCGAAATCGGCCACGGCCAGATGCTCGGCAACGACCGGGAAAAGGCGCGGCTCGCCGCCCTGTTCGATGCGCTCCAGCAGCGTCCCGAACATCGTCCCGCCGTCGAGGCACTTCTCGATGAAATTGCCGCGCGCATCGACGCCGAGGACAGCCGCCGAGCGGAGGAAACCGCCGCGACACGGGTCGATTTCTTTACCATGGTCCGAGGGGACGATTGATGGCCATTCCAGCAGAAAATCACGCCAGCGCCTATGCCGGGGGTTTCGCCGATCCGGTTTTCCAGTCTCAATCGGTGTTCAAGGCGCTGATGGACGGCATGGCGCGGCCGGGTTCGATCCTGCCACTCGGCGCCCCGGCAGTGCCGCCCGCGCCGCTTGGCGCCGGCGCCGGCGCCATTGCGCTGACTTTGTGCGACGATGGAACACCGGTCTGGCTTACCGCTGCCCTCGCCCGGTCTGCCGTTCCCGCCTGGCTGGCCTTCCACACCGGCGCGCCGGTGACCGAAGTGAAACCAGAAGCCCGTTTCGCGTTCGTTGAGGAGGGAAGCCTCGTGCCCGGCTTCGACCAGTTCGCGCTCGGCAGCCAGGACTATCCGGACCGGTCGGCGACGCTGGTGCTTGAGATCGCGTCGCTCGACGGCGGCACCGAACTGATCGCCACCGGCCCCGGCATCCGGGAGCAAACCGTCATCGCGCCATCGGGCCTGCCGGATATCTTCCTGGCGCTCTGGGCGGAAAACCGCGCCGTATTTCCGCGCGGCGTTGATCTGATTCTCGTGTCCGGCATGGATATCCTGTGTCTGCCGCGCACGACCACGCTTCGTCGCAGGGAGGCCTAGCCATGTATGTCGCAGTCAAGGGCGGCGAGGCCGCCATCGCCAATGCACACCGGCTGCTCGCCGACCGCCGCCGAGGCGAGCGATCGCTGCCGGCCATTTCCATCGACCAGATCGTCGCCCAGCTCGGCCTTGCGGTCGACCGCGTCATGGCGGAGGCCTCGCTCTACGACCGGGAGCTTGCCGCCCTTGCCGTGCGCCAGGCGCGTGGCGACATGATCGAGGCGATCTTCATCCTGCGTGCCTATCGCACCACCCTGCCACGCTTCGGCATGTCGGTGCCCGTCGATACCGCGAACATGAAGATCGAGCGGCGCGTCTCGGCCACCTACAAGGACTTGCCCGGCGGCCAGTTGCTTGGGCCGACCTTCGACTATACCCACCGCCTGCTCGATCCGTCACTGCTCGAGGACGAGCCTGTCGCCGATCCCCTCCGCCGGGAGGCAGACGAAACCTCGATGATGCGCGTCTCCGACATCCTGGCCGGCGAAGGGCTGATCGAGGGTGACGGCCAGATGCCGGCGGATCATCAACCCGGCGATCTCACCCGCGAACCGCTGGAGTTTCCGCTCGACCGCGACCTGCGCCTGCAGGCGCTGGCGCGCGGCGACGAGGGTTTCCTGCTGGCTCTCGCCTATTCCACCCAGCGCGGCTATGCCCGCACCCATCCCTTCGTCGGCGAGGTGCGCATCGGCGAGGTCGAGGTGGAGCTCGACATTCCCGAACTCGGTTTCGCCGTCTCGCTCGGCCGCATCCAGGTGACCGAATGCCAGATGGTCAACCAGTTCCAGGGCTCGGCGAAAACCCCACCGCAATTCACCCGCGGCTACGGTCTCGTCTTCGGCCAGAGCGAGCGCAAGGCCATGGCCATGTCGCTGGTCGACCGGGCCTTGAGGGCGGAAGAATTCGGCGAGGATATCGTCGCGCCGGCGCAGGACGAGGAATTCGTCATCTCGCATTCCGACAATGTCCAGGCGACCGGCTTCGTAGAGCACCTGAAGCTGCCGCACTATGTCGATTTCCAGGCTGAACTCGATCTCGTCCGCCGCATGCGCGCCGAATACGAGGCAAGGCAGGCCGGCGACACATCCACCGATCTGCTGGAGGCCGCACAATGAGCGCCAAGCTTGCCGCCTATAATTTCGCCTATCTCGACGAGCAGACCAAGCGGATGATCCGCCGGGCGATCCTGAAGGCGATCGCCATCCCCGGCTACCAGGTTCCCTTCGCCTCGCGCGAAATGCCCATGCCCTACGGCTGGGGCACCGGCGGCGTACAGGTGACGGCGGCGATCCTCGGGCCGGACGACGTGCTGAAGGTCATCGATCAGGGCGCCGACGACACCACGAATGCGGTGTCGATCCGCGCCTTCTTCCAGAAGGTCGCCAATGTCGCGGTCACCACGAAGACGCGCGAGGCGACGATCATCCAGACGCGCCATCGCATCCCGGAGGAGACGCTTTCCGCCGGCCAGACGCTGGTCTACCAGGTGCCGATCCCCGAACCCCTGCGCTTTCTCGAGCCGCGCGAGACCGAGACCCGCAAGATGCATGCGCTGGAGGAATACGGCCTCATGCATGTAAAACTCTACGAGGACATCGCCCGCAACGGCCATATCGCCACCACCTATGCCTATCCGGTCAAGGTCGAGGGGCGCTATGTCATGGACCCCTCGCCGACGCCGAAATTCGACAATCCGAAAATGCATATGTCGGAGGCGCTGCAGCTGTTCGGCGCCGGTCGCGAAAAGCGCATCTATGCCGTACCGCCCCATACCGATGTCGTCAGCCTCGACTTCGAGGACCATCCCTTCGAGATCCAGCATTTCGACAGGCCCTGCGCGCTCTGCGGCGCCGAAAATGTCTATCTCGACGAGGTGGTGCTCGACGACAAGGGCGGGCGCATGTTCGTCTGCTCGGACACCGACCATTGCGAGGACCGCCGGGAGCATGGCCATGAGGGCGAGATGCTGGGACGGGAGGCGGCGGAATGAGTGCGATGGCTGAATATTTGCTTCGGAGCGTGCCGCACGCTTCCTCTTCTCCCCAGCGGGGAGAAGTGCCGAGCGGATGCCAGGCGATGAGGGGGGCTTCGGCGAAGCCGGAGCCACATCGACGTTATATTGAAATTGGCTGCCTTCGGCCCCCCTCATCCGGCGCTGCGCGCCACCTTCGCCCCGCTGGGGAGAAGAGGGAGCCAGCGGTGTTCTTCCGCCCGGAACAGCAATTCTCGCTCAGCATGGAAATTGCCCCATGACCCAGACTCCCCTTCTCAAAGTCAACGATGTCTCGAAATTCTACGGCACGCGTGTCGGCTGCCGGAATGTCTCGTTCGAACTCTGGCCGGGCGAAGTTCTCGCCATCGTCGGCGAATCCGGGTCCGGAAAGACGACGCTGCTGTCCTGCCTCTCCACCCGGCTGATGCCCAGTTCCGGCGCCGTCGAATATCACATGCGCGATGGCCAGTACCGTGATCTGGCCCGCATGGGGGAGGCGGAGCGTCGCTTCCTGATGCGCACCGACTGGGGCTTCGTGCACCAGAACCCGGCCGATGGCCTGCGCATGACGGTGTCTGCCGGCGCCAATGTCGGCGAGCGGCTGATGGCGGTCGGCGACCGGCATTACGGCAATATCCGCGCGACCGCGGCCGACTGGCTGCGGCGCGTCGAAATCGAGGAGGACCGCATCGACGACCAGCCGCGCGCCTTCTCCGGCGGCATGCGCCAGCGCCTGCAGATCGCTCGCAACCTCGTCACCTCGCCGCGCCTCGTCTTTATGGACGAGCCGACGGGCGGGCTCGATGTCTCGGTGCAGGCAAGGCTGCTCGACCTTGTGCGCGGCCTCGTCCACGATCTCGGCCTCTCCGCCATCATCGTCACCCATGATCTTGCCGTGGCGCGCCTCCTGTCGCACCGGATGATGGTCATGAAGGACGGGCTGGTGATCGAGCAGGGCCTGACCGACCGGGTGCTCGACGATCCCCGCGAACCCTATACCCAGCTTCTCGTTTCCTCGATCCTGCAGGTCTGAACATGGTTCCGAAAAGTGGGAACCGGTTTTCGGACCAAACCATGCTCCAAAAGGAGAAATAGTCATGGCCACGCCGCTTGTTGTTTCCGAAGTCGCCAAGAGCTTCACCATGCATCTGCGCGACGGTATCCGCCTGCCGGTCGTCTCCGGTGTCTCCTTTTCCGTCAGGAAAGGTGAATGCGTCGTGCTGGGCGGCCCGTCGGGCGTCGGCAAGAGCTCGATCCTCAAGATGCTCTATGGCAATTATGCCGTCGATGCCGGCCAGATCCTGATCGAGCACCAGGGACGGCTGGTCGATCTCGCCGATGCCGCGCCCCGTGCGGTTCTGGAAGTCCGGCGCGATACGCTCGGCTATGTCAGCCAGTTCCTGCGCGTCGTTCCCCGCGTTCCGGCGCTTGACGTCGTCGCCGAGCCGCTGCTGGCGCGCGGCATCGACCAGGTGGAGGCGCGGGAAAAGGCTTCCGACCTCCTGGCAAGGCTCAACCTGCCGCGCGAACTCTGGCAATTGCCGCCGGCCACCTTTTCCGGCGGCGAACAGCAGCGCGTCAACATCGCCCGCGGCTTCATTACCGACCATGCGATCCTTCTGCTCGACGAGCCGACAGCCTCGCTCGATGCGAAGAACCGCCGCGTCGTCATCGATCTGATCGCCGCCAAGAAGGCCGAGGGTGTCGCGCTGCTCGGCATCTTCCACGACGAGGAAGTGCGTGACGCCGTCGCCGACCGCATTCTCGATGTCTCCGCCTTTTCGCCGCGAAAGGCCGCCGCATGAGCAAGAGGCTGAGCGAAGAGCCGGCCGTGGACCCGACCGCCATCGTGACCGGATCCACGCTTGGCCGCTATACCGAAGTGGGCGAACGCTGCCGCATCGACGAAGCCGAACTCGGCGATTATTCCTATATCGAGCGCGACGGTTCCATCTGGTGCGCGACGATCGGCAAATTCGCCAATCTGGCATCATCCGTGCGCATCAACGCCACCAATCACCCGATGGGCCGGGCGACGCTGCATCATTTCACCTACCGGTCTTCCTATTATTGGCCGGATGCCGGGCTGGACCAGGATTTCTTCGCCTGGCGCCGCGAAAACCGTGTCACCATCGGACATGATGTCTGGATTGGCCATGGGTCCACCGTGTTGCCGGGCGTGACCGTGGGCAATGGCGCGGTGATCGGCGCCGGTGCTGTCGTCTCCAGGGATGTCGCGCCCTATGCCATCGTCGGCGGCGTGCCGGCAAGGCTGATCCGCGAGCGCTTCGGGAGCGAGATCGCCGCGCGGTTCGAAAAACTTACCTGGTGGGATTGGGAGCATGCGAAGCTCCGCGATGCGCTCGACGACTTCCGGATGCTCGACGCGGATGCATTCCTCACCCGTCACAATGCCTGAATTTCGCCGCTGCAGTCCATGCCCGCCCGGGCATCGTCGACTGTAACGAAACCGACATAGAACTGACATCCCCCCTTCATCAAGCGCCGTTAAGGCAAGGGCATGCCGATGACCGGTATCGCCAAAGAGGACGAGCGCCCATGTTTCAGATGAAGCCCATGTTTCAGATGAAGAACGTGACCCGACGATTCGACAAGAAGACTGCCGTCGATGCGGTGACCTTCGATATCCCGCAGGGTCAGATGGTCGGCATCATCGGCCGGTCGGGCGCCGGCAAGTCGACGCTTCTGAGGATGATCAACCGCCTCAACGACGTCTCCTCCGGCTCCATCCATTTCGGCGATCTCGAAGTCTCGGCGCTGCGAGGTGCGGCCCTACGAAACTGGCAGCGCGATTGCGCCATGATCTTCCAGCAGTTCAACCTCGTGCCGCGCCTCGATGTACTGACCAACGTGCTGCTCGGCCGTCTCAATCACCGCTCCACCGTGCTCAGCATCCTCAACATGTTCACCCGCGAGGAGCGCATCATGGCCATCGGCGCGCTGGAACGGCTCGGCATCGAGCAGACGGCGCTGCAGGCGGCGGGCACGCTTTCCGGCGGCCAGCAGCAGCGCGTCGCCATCGCCCGCGCCCTCATGCAGCAACCGAAGATGCTGCTTGCCGACGAGCCGATCGCCTCGCTCGATCCGCTGAACGCCAAGATCGTCATGGATGCGCTGCGCGATATCAACGAGCGCGACGGCATCACCGTCGTCACCAATCTGCACACGCTGGATACGGCGCGCAATTACTGCGAGCGCATTATCGGCATGGCGCATGGCCGTGTCGTGTTCGACGGCCCGCCGCGGGACCTGACGGCCGCCGCCGTCAGCGAAATCTATGGCGGCGTCGAGATCGAGGAGGCGATGACCTCGACAAGCATCGTCAGTCCCGCTGCCCCGGTGCAGGACAACAGGAAATCCGCCGGCGTGAAGCCGCTGGCACTGGCCGGCCTCTGAGGCTCGCCAAGATCGAAAGCCCGCGTCAAGGGCGATCGCTTTGCAACGACGACAAGCCGGCGCCGCCGGACAACAGGAGAAGACCCATGTTGAAGAATGCCCTCTTGAGCGCCGTGGCGCTCATCGCCTTCGCCGGCCACGTCCAGGCCGAAGACCTCAAGGAATTCCGCGTCGGCATCATCGGCGGCGAGAACGAGGCCGACCGCCTGCGCAATTTCCAATGCCTGTCGGACACGCTTCCGCAGGCGATCGGCGTCGAGAAGGTTTCCTTCTTCCCGGCCGCCGATTATGACGGCGTCATTCAGGGCCTGCTTGGCGGCACGCTCGACTATGCTGAACTCGGCGCCTCCGGTTATGCCAAGATCTATCTTGCCAAGGCAGATGCGGTCGAGCCGATCCTGACGACCGAGCAGACCGACGGCTCGACCGGCTATTATTCGATCATGGTTGCCCGCAAGGATGCCGGCTTCACCAAGGTCGAGGACCTGAAGGGCAAGAAGCTCGGCTTTGCCGACCCGGATTCGACCTCCGGCTACCTGATCCCGAACGTCACCCTGCCGGAAACGCTCGGCATGCCGGTCAAGGAATTCTTCGCGGAAACCGGCTTCGGCGGCGGTCATGAAAATCTGGTCCTCGAAGTCGTCAAGGGCACTTTCGATGCCGGCACGACCTTCGGTTCGGGCATCGGCGAATTCAAGGAGGGCTATACTTCCGGCAATCTGCGCAAGATGGTCGACAAGGGCATCGTCGACATGAACGACCTGGTCGAGCTGTGGCGCTCGCCGCTGATCCCGAACGGCCCGATCGTCGTGCGCTCGTCGCTCAACGACGACATGAAGGCCAAGTTCAAGCAATTCATGATGGACCTGCCGAAGACCGATGCGGCCTGCTTCGCAGCCATCCAGGGCGGCGATTTCAAGGGCTTCGTCGAGGTCAATGCCGATTTCTACAAGCCGATCATCGACGCCCGCAAGTCGACCATCGGCGGCTGATCCACCAACCCAGGATCGGCGCCGGTTGCGATCCGGCCGGCGCCTTTCTCATCGACGTTGCCCACGCGCGACGTCATGGTCGAGCCCGACCATGACGGAGGAGAGGTTGTGGCCGTGTCGGTGTTGCGTTACCCAATCCTCCTGCAGGCGATAACCATGAACATGAATAGGCTTGGTGACGGTTTCAGCGAGAAGGGCGCGCTGATCGAGCGGCATTTTCAAGAGCTTGCCGGCCGCCGCCGCCTCTATACATGGCTCGGCCTTGCCGTGCTTTTTCTTGCGCTCACGGGCTCGCTCTGGTTCGCCAACGAGACGAATGCCGGCAAGTTCTTCGACCGGCTCCCCCATTTCTTCGATTTTGTCGGCGATCTCGTGCCACGCGACGGGGCGGAGATTGGCCGCGCCTTGTTCGATCTGCCCTCGCCCTATGACGATGGCAGCCTGAAATATGATTATCCGGAAGGCCGCCTCTACCTGACGGACACGATCTACGTGCCCGAATATGTCTACAAGATGCTGGAAACGCTGAATATCGCGATCTTTTCCACCATCTTCGGCCTCGCCTTCGGCTTTCTCCTCTCTTTCCTTGCGGCCCGAAACCTGATGCCCAATCCGTGGGTGCGCGGTCCTGTCCGCCGGCTTATGGAATTGCTGCGGGCCTTTCCCGAGGTGGTGATTGCCGGCTTCTTTCTTGCCATCCTGTCGCTCGGCCCGATCCCGGCGATCATTGCCGTGTCGGTGCACACGGTCGGCGCGCTTGGCAAGCTTTTCTTCGAGGTCGTCGAAAATGCCGACATGCGGCCGGACGAGGGCCTGAAGGCCGCTGGCGGCAATTGGTTCGAGCGGGTCTGGTTCGGCATCGTGCCGCAGGTCATGCCGAATTTCATGAGCTATTTCCTGCTTCGCCTGGAAATCAACGTGCGCGCCTCCACCATCATCGGCGCGGTCGGCGGCGGTGGCATCGGCGAGCCGCTGCGCCTGTCGATCAGCCAGGGTCACGAGGCAAAGACGCTCGCCATCGTCCTCCTGCTGTTGTCGACGATCATCGCCGTCGATCAGTTTTCCGCATGGCTGCGGCGCCGCCTCGTCGGTGACCAGGCCTTCCAGCTTGCGCAATAGGAGCCGGTCATGACCGCCAGCACCATGATGAATACCGCCCAGATGGAGGCGGTCGCCGCCCGCCATCCGCATCTGGTCGAGGGATCGTCGCGCAAGCGGATCAGGTCGGCCCTGTTTTTCGCCGGCCTGGCGCTCTACATGGTCTATAGCTGGTGGTTCTTCTCGATCGGCCAGGTTCTTGCCAATGCCAATTGGGGCATTGCCGGCACCTATCTCGCCGACTGGGTCTCCTACGAGGTCCGTCCTGACATCCGGATAGCCGACGATGGGACAATGCAGGTCGTCTATCCCCGTTATTCGCCGCTCGGCCCCGATGCCGAGCCCGAATGGGTGCGGATCGAGACGAGAATGATGGAGCGGACCGTTGAGGCCCCGGTCGCAACGCAACAGCAGGCACCGAAGGAAAGTTCGAGTTTCAGTTTCATGGCGCCCAATGCTGCCGTTGGCGGTGCTGCGCCGGCCGAGGTGAAGCCCGAGACCCGCACCGAGGAGGTCGTCAGCCGCGCGACCATTGCCTTCAACCCCACCACAAGTATCGACGTTGCCGAAGGCCAGGTGACTGCGGAGCACAGGGGTGAAACGCTCCGGATCGATCTCGACCGTGCCAATGGCGTCCAGCCTGTCGGCGATCTGCCGGCATGGGCAAGCCAGAAGCGGCCGGGCGAGAAGATCACGCTCTCCTTCGGCATGACCGGCTGGGCCGATGTGGACGTGGAAAAGATCAGCATTCACAATCGCTTTCCCGGATGGGCGAATTTCATCTTCGATACGCAATCGCCGTTCTTCGGCAAGTCATTCGGCGAGGTGGCAGGCCTGGTCCTTGGCGGTGAGCGTCTCGATCCGGATCGCTCCAACCTGTCGCTCGCCTGGAACAACATCCTCTACAATTCCGAATGGCAGCATCTCGATGTCTGGACCAAGCTGTTGCAGACCATTGTCATGGCCTTTGTCGGCACGCTGTTTGCCTCGGTCGTTGCCTTTCCGCTCTCGTTCCTCGCGGCCCGCAACATCACCCGTAATGGCTTGCTCAACCAGGCGACCAAGCGCTTCTTCGATTTCCTGCGCTCCGTCGACATGCTGATCTGGGCACTGTTCTTCACGCGCGCCTTCGGGCCGGGGCCGCTTGCCGGCATGTCGGCGATCTTCTTCACCGATACGGGCACGCTCGGAAAGCTCTATTCGGAAGCGCTGGAAAATATCGACGACAAGCAGCGCGAGGGCGTCAAATCGGTGGGGGCGGCACCCCTTGCCGTGCAGCGCTTCGGCGTCATGCCGCAGGTCCTGCCGGTCTTTGCCAGTCAGGCGCTCTATTTCTGGGAATCCAATACGCGCTCGGCGACGATCATCGGCGCCGTCGGTGCCGGCGGCATCGGCCTGAAACTCTGGGAAGCGATGCGGACGAATTCCGATTGGGAAAACGTCTGCTATATGGTTATTCTCATCCTCATCGTCGTCTTCCTGTTCGACGGCATCTCCAATCTGCTGCGCTCCCGTCTGATGGGCCAGAAAACACATTGAAAATGGGGCCGGACCCGTGCCGGCCATCACGATAATGTCATGAAAGACGCGTAGCGACGGCATCGGATCGGTATCGTCCGCCGCCACTCCCGTGACGCCTGCAGGGAATGAACATTGCGCTACGCTTTCTATATCACGCCCGATGAAGATGATCCGCTGACGGATGCTGCGGCCCGCTGGCTTGGGGCGAACCCGTTCACCGGTCGCGCCACGTCCCTCGATCCGGCCGGCGATTTCGGCGCCGAAGAACTGGCCACCCTGACGGCCGATCCGCGCCGCTATGGTTTTCATGGAACGGTGAAGGCGCCGTTCGCGCTTGCCGCCGGGACAGGCGAAGCGCAACTGCTCGATGCTTTCGAACGTTTTGCCGAAGAGCGCGCCGACTTCGAAATACCGGCGCTGGCGCTCGGCCAGCTCGGGCCTTTCTTCGCGCTGGTGCCGGCGCTAGAATGTCCGGCGCTGCAGGCCATTGCCGATGACACCGTGCGCCGGTTCGAGCCCTTCCGCGCGCCGCTCTCCGATGCGGATCTGGCGCGCCGCAAGCCCCATCTTTTGAGCGAGGCGCAGCGCCGCAACCTCATGGAATGGGGATATCCCTATGTCTTCGAAAGCTTCCGCTTCCACATGACGCTCACGGGCCCGGTGCCGGCCGAACGGCAGGCCGCGATGAAAGCGGTTCTGGAAGAGCGCTTCGCGCCCTTTATCGGAAAACCGCTGTCGGTGACCTCGCTAGCGCTCTTCGTCGAGCCGGAGCGTGGCGCCGCCTTCAAGGTTCACTCGCTTTTGCCGCTTGGCGGCATGACCAAACGAAAGATGGCATGACATGACCGCTGAAACCGTTCTTTCCAATGCTCGCATCGTGCTCGAGGACCGCATCCTCGCCGGCTCGGTGCTGATCCGCGACGGGCTGATCGCCGATATTTCGGAAGGCACAAGCCGGGTCGGCGAGGATTTCGAGGGCGATTACCTCATCCCCGGCCTCGTTGAGCTACACACCGATCATCTGGAAGCGCATTATTCGCCGCGTCCCGGCGTGCGCTGGCTGAAAATGGCGGCGATCCAGGCGCATGACGCGCAGATCGTCACCTCCGGCATCACCACGGTCTTCGACTGCCTGCGCATGGGCTCCGACGAGGATGGCGGCTTCGAGCAGGGCGAGATGCGCGACATGGCCGATGCGCTGGCGCAGGCGGCCCGGGAAAACCGGCTGCGTGCCGATCATCGCATTCATCTGCGCTGCGAAGTCTCCACCGACAATGTGCTTGCTCATTTCATCGAGTTCGAGAACGATCCGCAGGTCGGCCTCGTCTCCCTGATGGACCATGCGCCTGGCCAGCGGCAGTTCCAGACGATGGATCAGTATACGCTCTACCACAAGACCAAGCGCGGGCTCTCTGACGCCGCATTCGAGGCCTTCTGCGAGCGCCAGCAGAGGCTGTCGGCGAAATATGCCGGTCCGCATCGCACCGAGATCGCCAGGGCCTGCGCCGAGCGCGGCATCACCATTGCCAGCCATGACGATGCGACCCTTGCCCATGTCGAGGAATCGGTCGGCTTCGGCATCCGCCTGGCGGAATTCCCGACCAGTTTCGAGGCGGCGGAGGCTTCGCATGCGGCCGGTCTCAGCGTCCTCATGGGCGCGCCCAATATCGTTCGCGGCAAGTCGCATTCCGGCAATATCGCCGCGCGCGACCTTGCCGAGCGCGGCGTGCTCGACGTCCTTTCCTCCGACTATGTGCCGTTCAGCCTGATCCAGGCGCCTTTCGTCCTGTCCGACGAGATCGAAACCGTCAGCCTGCCGCAGGCGCTCGCCATGGTGACGGCAACGCCGGCAAGGACCGTCGGCTTGACGGATCGTGGCCGGATCGCCACCGGCCTTCGTGCCGATATCGCCCGCGTCCAGCGCAATGAGGGCATTCCGGTGGTTCGCTCCGTCTGGCGTGAAGGCCGGCGGGTCGCCTGATGGAAGGGCGCGACGAACCCGGGGCGATCATCGTCGTGGTCGGACCGAGCGGCGCCGGCAAAGACAGCGTCATCGGCTTTGCCGCGCGGCAGTTTGCCGGCAGCAAGGATATCGGCTTCGTGCGGCGCGTCATCACCCGGCCGACGGATGCGGGCGGCGAGGTTCATGAGAGCGTGTCGCCGGCCGGTTTCGACACGCGCCTGGCTGCCGGCGAATTCGCCGTCGCCTGGCAGGCACATGGATTGAAATACGGGATTCCAAGAGAGGCGGTCCGGCGGACACGGGATGGCGAGACACTGATCGCCAATGGCAGTCGCGGCGCGCTCGGTCAGTTCCGCAAGGCATTTCCGAGGGTTTGCGTCGTCAATATCACCGCCTCGCCGCAGGTGCTTGCAAGCCGGCTGGTGGCGCGCGGTCGCGAGAGCGAGGCGGATATTTTTAACCGGCTGCGGCGGCAGGTACCGGACCTGCTCGACGAGGCGGACGTAATGACGATCGACAATAGCGGCCCGCTCGACATTGCCGGCCAGCGTTTCGCGGCCTTTGTCGCAAGCCTGAAAAGCCGGCGGCCGGCCTGAGGCGTTTACCTCAGAGCGAATTGTCGAGGAAATACCACTGGTCGAGATGGTCTCGGATGACCGGTTCGATCGCGGAATTCAGAAGAAGGACATCGTCGATCAGCCGCTCGCCGGGCACGGTCTCCGGCGGCAGGACGATCGGCGGCAGGGCGAAGGCCTCGAAATTGGCACCTTCCTTCCGCAAAATATAGCCGGGGCAGATCGTCGCCTGCGTCATCCGCGCCAGCCGGACCGCGATGGCCAGATTGCCTTCCAGATGCGGTGGCTTGCCAAGGAAAGGCCCGCGGATCTTGCCGGCAAAGCCCTCGTCGCAGAAGAGCGAGATGACGCCACCCTGCCTCAGGATCTTGACCGCGGGCCTGATCCCGTCCTTGCCGGGCGGCATCAGCCGGTATCCGAGCTTGATGCGAACGCGGTCGGCGATCCAGGCCCGCGCCCTTCCTGATGGAGGGGTGTAATTGGCCGACGGCTTGAAGCCCAGCTCCACCAGCTTCGGCCCCAATATCTCCCAGTTTCCCAGGTGCAGGCCGACCATGATCACCGGCCCCTTGCGCTGCGCTTCGACGATCAGCTCGACATTGTGCCAGATGACGCGTTTGGAGGGTTTCGCCAATCGGCCGATGATCGAAAATTCGGTCATCAGGCGCCCCTGGTTTTCCCAGTTGCGCTTCAGGATGGCGTCGCGCTCCTCCTCCGAGGCATGCGGCAGCAGCCGTTTCAGGTTCTTCCTCGCCTTCTTGACCGCGCCCTTGTGCCAGCGCGGAATGACGAAGCTGCCGAGTGCGGCGCCGATGGAAGAGCAGAGATCGGTCGGTAGCGCCTTTAGCCCGAAATGCAGGGCAAGGTCGGCGAGGTTCTGGAGATTGCCGGTGACGTGATAGCGGAAGGCTTTCCGTCGGCGTTCGGCGGTCGAGAACAGGTCGCCAAGCGGCGGTTGTTCCGGCGGCCGGTAGACCCAGGCCTGTCGCTTTTTCGCCTCCAGTTTTTTCTGCTGTTCCGCCATGGCCTAGCTCCCCTTTCGCCGGTGCAGCGTGACCGGCAGGCCGCCGCGCGGGCGAAGCGTCAGGCGGCATTGCGGCTCGACCTTTGCGTCCTCGGCCACGCGCAGCTTGAACCGCTGGGCAAGGATGGCAAGGCAGAGGATCGCCTCGGTAAGGCCGAACTGCAACCCCGGGCAGACCCGAGGCCCGCTGGCAAAGGGAATATAGCTATAGGGAATGGGTCTTTCGCCGTTCAGGAAACGCTCCGGCCGGAACAGATGCGCGTCCTTGAAAAAGGCTTCGGTCCGGTGCAGCAGCCAGGGCACGATCAGGATCAGCGACGCCGGTTTGACGTCGATATCGCCGATCCGGTCCGCTTCCCCGGTCTGGCGGGCAAGGATCGGCACGGGCGGATAGAGCCGAAGCGTCTCCTCGATCACGGCGCGGCAGAGTTCCAGTTGCGGCAGGTCGTCGAGCGTCGGCACCCGATCGCCGCAGACGCGGTCGATCTCCTCGTGGAGCGATTTCTCCACCCATTGCGCCCGCGACAGGAGATACCAGGCCCAGGTGAGGGTCGCCGCCGTCGTCTCATGGCCGGCCATGAAGATGGTGGCGGCCTCGTTGCGCAGCGCCACCACGTCGAGCTTCAGCTCCGGATTGCGCTTCTGCCGGCGCACCAGAAGGTCCACCATGGAATTGTCGTCGCCGCGCCCGGCGAGATGATCCTCCACCACCTTGTCGATGATCCCGTGGATGCGCGAGACGGACCGGCGCAGCTTTGGCGTCCGCAGCACCGGCAGGCCTTCGTCGAAGCCGAGGAAATAGCCGATATTGATGGAATCGATCAGCGACTGGTAGCTTTCGAAGCCTTGCGTGACCGCATTGGCGGCCTCTTCGCCGAGATCATTGCCGAAAACGCTGCGCGAGATGATCTCGGCGGTCAGCCCCGCCATTTCATAGAGCGCGTTCACCGGCGCGCCGTCCGGCAGCGAGGACCAGCGTTCGGCAAGCTCGCTCGCCGTTCGCTCCATGATCCCGCCGAAGGTCGGCAGGCGGTTCTTGTGGACGATATCGTTGACCAGCGGGCGCCGCTGCTTCCAGGTCTCTCCGTCCGAGATGAACAGGCCGTCGCCGAGAAGAAATTCCAGCGCCCGGCGCATCTGCGGCGACTTGCGCTCGAAATTCTCGTGGCGCTTGGCCACCACATAGCGGATCGCCTCGGGCGAATTGACGATCACCAGCTGCCTGCCGAGCAGCGTCATCGACGAGACCTTGTCGGTATAGTCGTTCTTGCGCCAGATAGACAGGAAGTCGTGGCGGGCCTTCAGGATGAGAGACAGGGATTGCCCGGGCTTTCCCCGGTAATAGGCCGAATGCGCCGGCTCGAAGGCGTTCTTCCTCAGTTTCTCAACAATGTCGGTCGATTGCCGTAAACTGGAGAACATGCTCCGGTTGCCCCTGTCGATTCCGATTGCGCCGCGGAGCGCGACTTTTCGAGCTATCGGATAGCAGCAATTTCGAACGGCGCAAACTTCTTTCGGCGCCCGGCCGACAGCGTGGGTGACGCTATCGGCCTGGCGCCGAATGCTTCAGCGCAAGGCGGCGCAGGCGGCGGCAATGCGCTCCAGCGCCTCGCGTAGTTCCATTTCCGAGGTGGCATAGGAAATACGGAAGAATGGCGACAGGCCGAAGGCGGAGCCCGGCACGACGGCCACATGGGCGTCATCCAGCAGATAGGCGCAGAAATCCGTATCGGTTTCGATCCGCTTACCGCTTGGCGTCGTCTTGCCAAGCATGCCGGCGCAGCCGGAGAAGGTGTAGAAGGCGCCTTCCGGCACGCGGCAATCGAGCCCCTCTATGGCGTTGAGGGCTGCAACGACAAGGTCGCGGCGGTGCTGGAAGCTGGCAGTGCGTTCTTTCAAGAAGTCTTGAGGTCCGGTGAGTGCCGCAACTGATGCGGCCTGGCTGATCGAGGAAGGGCAGGAGGTCGCCTGGCTCTGCACCACCGCCATGGCCTTGATCAGGTCGCGCGGGCCGCCGGCATAACCGATGCGCCAGCCGGTCATGGCATAGGCCTTGGAAACGCCGTTGACGGTAAGCGTCCGGTTCTTCAGTGCCGGCTCGAGCGCGGCCGGGGTCATGAATTTGAAATCGTCATAGACGATGTGCTCGTACATGTCGTCGACCAGCAGCCAGACATGCGGATGCCGCAGCAGCACGTCGAGCAGGGGCCGGTAGTCCTCCGCGCTGTAGGCGGCGCCGGACGGATTGGAGGGCGAGTTGAGCATGACCCAGCGCGTTTTCGGCGTGATCGCCGCTTCCAGTTGCTCGGCCTTCAGGCGGAAGCCGGCCTCTGCATCGCAGGCGATCAGGACCGGCTTGCCCTCGGCGATCTCGACAATGTCCGAATAGGAGGTCCAGTAGGGCGTCGGGATGATCACCTCGTCGCCGCGATTGAGCGTCGCCATCATCGCATTGAAGAGGATCTGCTTGGCGCCGGTGGCCACAGTGATCTCGTCCAGCGCATAGGAAACGCCGTTTTCGCGGGAAAATTTATCCCGAATGGCCGCCTTCAGCTCCGGGGTGCCGTCGAGGGCGGTATATTTCGTCTGGCCGCGCCCGATGGCATCGGAGGCGGCCTGCTTGATGTGATCCGGCGTATCGAAATCCGGTTCGCCGGCACCCAGGATGATCACCGGCTTGCCGTCGCGCTTCATGGCTTGCGCCCGGGCGCCGATCTTCAGGATTTCGGAAACGCCGATCGCGGATATCCGCGAGGCGGGCGAAAAGCCCGCCTCCTCGATCTTCGTGTTGATGGTCATGTCAGATCCTCGATACGCCGGTTGTTCGATTATTCGATGTCGCCAATTACTCGATGTCGAAAGAGACGCCCTGTGCCAGCGGCAGGGCCTTCGAATAATTGATGGTGTTGGTGGCGCGGCGCATATAGGCCTTCCAGGCGTCGGAGCCGGATTCGCGGCCGCCACCGGTTTCCTTTTCGCCACCGAAGGCGCCGCCGATTTCAGCACCGGAGGTACCGATATTGACATTGGCGATGCCGCAGTCCGAGCCATCCGGCGACAGGAAGCGCTCGGCTTCCTGCAGGTCGAGCGTGAAGATCGACGAGGAAAGGCCGGCGCCAACCGCATTGTGATCGGCAACGGCGGCGTCGAAATCGCTGTACTTCATCACATAGAGGATCGGCGCGAAGGTTTCCTCGGTGACCGGGCCTGCCTGCTTGGGCATTTCGACCAGGGCCGGCTTCACATAATAGCTGTTGGCATGGCCGAGATCGACGCGTTCGCCACCGGTGATCGTGCCGCCATGGGCCTTGGCTTCAGAGAGTGCCTTCTGCATGCCGTCGAAGGCCGGCTTGTCGACGAGCGGGCCGACCAGCGCGGTCGATTCCAGCGGATTACCGACCGAAACGCTCTGGTAGGCCTTCTTCAGGCGCGGCACCAGCGCGTCGTAGACGCTTTCATGGACGAAGAGACGGCGCAGCGTCGTGCAGCGCTGGCCGGCCGTGCCCATCGCACCGAAAGCGATGGCGCGAAGGGCCATGTCGAGATCGGCGGACGGGCAGACGATGCCGCCGTTGTTGCCGCCGAGTTCGAGGATGGCGCGGGCAAAGCGCTTGGCAAGACGCGGGCCGACGTCGCGGCCCATGCGGGTGGAACCGGTTGCCGAAACGAGCGCGACCTTCGGATGATCGACCAGGACTTCGCCGATGGCGCGGTCACCGATCAGGACCTGGGACAGGCCTTCCGGTGCATCGCCGAAGCGAGCAAGTGCCTTCTCAAGGATAGCCTGCGATGCAAGTGCGGTGAGGGGTGTCTTTTCGGACGGCTTCCAGACGACGGCATTGCCGCAGACGAGCGCCAGTGCCGTATTCCATGACCAGACAGCGACCGGGAAGTTGAAGGCGGAAATGACGCCGATGACGCCGAGCGGATGCCAGGTTTCCATCATCCGGTGACCGGGGCGCTCGGTGGCGATGGTCAGGCCGTAGAGCTGGCGCGACAGGCCGACGGCGAAATCGCAGATGTCGATCATTTCCTGCACTTCGCCGAGACCTTCGGAGGTGATCTTGCCGGCCTCGATCGAGACGAGGCGGCCGAGATCGGCCTTGTGGGCGCGCAGTTCCTCGCCGAGCAGGCGAACCAGTTCGCCACGCTTGGGCGCCGGTACCAGACGCCAGGCGCGGAACGCCGCTTCGGCCTTTTCGATCTTGGCGGCGGCGTCAGCGGCCGAATCGGTCTTCAGACTGGCAACCTGCTCACCAGTGACCGGTGAATAGGAGGCCATGTCGCCGCCCGTATAGAGGCTCTTGGCGACGCCCAGCTTCTCCAGGATGGAGGCGGTTTCCTGAACGACGTTGACCGTCTTCGTTGCAATGTTCATGTGAGCAAACTCCCGTTTCTCTGTGTGGAAGGACTATCCGAAGACGACCGTGCCGAGTTGTGCCGGCGAGGTGATCGACTTCAGGCCTCTGGCCATGTCCTTGATCTTCTGTTGCGTATAAAGGTCGTAATAGGCTTGGTTCTTGCGGCCGATGGCATGTTCGGCACTGAAGCTTCCGTTGAAATCCGAAACGGCGACGGCAAAGACCCAGTCGCGCAGCCGCCGCTCGAAATCCGCGTCCCGCGCCGCCTCGCTGTCCTTCGGCACGACGAGATTGAAATGCACGCCGCCATCGCCGATATGGCCGAAATCGCAGATCGTCACATCCGGGAACGTCGTCGGCATGTCCGTCTTCATGCGGTCGCAGAAGGCCATGATATCGCCCCTGCGGAAGGAAAGATCAAATGCGATCAGCTTTCCCGCATGCTTGACGCCCTCCGAAAGCGCATGACGCAGCGCCCACATCTCCTCGGCCGGGCCGACAAAGGCATCGGCAAGCGGCGCATCGTCGGTTTCCCAGATTTCTGCGAGAACCTCTTCCAGCACGGCATTCAACGGCTGTTCGCCCTCGCGCGGCTGCCAGCTGCGGGAAATCTCGGCGAGGATGACATAGTCGGGTATGTTGCCGCCCTGGAAGGAATTTTTCAGCGAAGGAACATGCGCAAAAGTCGCCCTCATGGCATTGCCCGACATGCCCTCGAAGGCCGAGAGATAGGATCCGAGCCGCTCCTCCATGGCGCGCAAGAGCGGCATCACATGGGCGCCGCTCGCAGGCACCAGATAGGCAGTTGCCAGCTGCTTTGGAAGGGGTTCCAGATTGAGCACGCATTCGGTGATGATGCCGAAGGCGCCGCTGGTGCCGATGAAAACCTGCTTCCAGTCGACGCCGGTATTGTTCTTGCGCAGGGTCGACATCAGGTCGAGAACCGTGCCGTCCTCGTCGGCCAGCACCACCTTGATGCCCAGCGTGTTGCGGCGCACATCGCCATATTTGAGGAAGCGCGATCCGCCGGTATTGGTCGCCAGCATGCCGCCCAGCCGCGGATCGGCCCCAAGGTCGATGGGGAAGAACAGCCCGTGCTCTTCCAGCCGCCGGTTGACGTCGGACAGACGGAAGCCGGCATCGACCGTAAGCGAGCGGTTGTCGAGATCGAGAGCAAAGCCTGACGTCATGCGGTCGAGGCTGAGCACGGCCTGTGCACCGCTCATGTCCGGCGTCGAGCCGGAGACGAGGCCGGTATTGCCCGATTGTGCGATGAGCGCGATGCCGTGGCGCACGCAATAGGCGACAGCAGCCGAAACCTCCTCGGTCGTCCGTGGCCTCAACACCAGCGCCGCCTTGCCCTCGTCATAGCGCGCACCGGTCTGGTAGGCGGCCATATCGCCCGCATCGGTGACAATGGCCTTGTCGCCGAGACGTGCACCGAGCGCCGCGATATGTCCCTGGTCGATCATCGCTCCAGCCTTACTCCGCTGCTTCGGCGATGGAAAGAAGCTGGCGGCATTCGTCGATGGATGCCTGTTCGATACCGGCATAGTGGTCGAATTCGTTCAGCACTGGGGCACCGAGATCCTGCTCGAAGCGCTTCTGGTTCGGACTTGCCACGAATTCCTGGGCGGCATCGTCGCCGAGATTGGACTGGAAAATGCCAGCGGCGCTGACCGGCAGGAAATCCTCGTAAACGATCGGATCGAACCGGACGAGACCGGCGGCGATCAGCTCGTCGATGGAGCCCGGATCGGAGACCCGGCTACGGCGGCCCTTTT
This sequence comes from Rhizobium sp. Root482, assembly GCF_001426565.1. GTDB lineage: Bacteria > Pseudomonadota > Alphaproteobacteria > Rhizobiales > Rhizobiaceae > Pararhizobium. The sequence goes on from NZ_LMFA01000022.1 coordinate 191,820, forward strand.
CGGTCAGCGAAAAGGCGAAATAGCCGAGGCCGGCGGCGCGGATATCGGACCATTCGTCCGGGAAATCCTCGAACGCGCCGGCAAGCGCTTTTTCGTATTCCGCGGCGTTCGAGCCGTCGGCGGCGGGCCGGATGACCTTGCGCGAGGCGGCCAGCAGTTCATCGTAAAGCGCGCGGCCCTTCGGGGTCAGCGCCACGCCGCGCTGCTCGATCTCGCCGAAGCGGGCGGTGTGCGAGCCTTGCTGCCAGCTGCCGTCTTCAGTCTGGAAAGAGACCGGCTCATCGAGCGCCTTGAACGAGGTCTGGCGCAGGAGGATGGCGCATTTGCGGGTCGGCGGGCCTTCGACCACGGCCTTGGGCGCGATGTCGTAATCCGGCATGCGGGCCTGCACGGCGTCGATATCGAGCGTGCGCGGCGTCAGATGGTTGATATGCGGCCCCTTGAACGACACGACGTCGGCGATCAGGCGATGCGCGTCATGCAGGCGGTGGTACATGTCGGAGCTGACATTGGCCTTGTCGTGCCAGCGGAAGGCTTCCAGTGCCTCGGCTACGAAACGCGCGGCATCAGCCTTGTCGAGGCCGCCCTGCTGTTCGGCCTTTTCCGTCAGCGTCACCGCGCCGGGCGTAAAGATCCGGCGGGCATCGAGGATGGCCTGTGCCTCCTTGCGCAGAACCTCGTCGGCGATCAGGTCGAGCCGCAGAAGCGAGGTGAAGACCCGGAAGGGGTTTTTCTTGAGATTGGCATCGCCGACCGGGCGAAAGGCGGTGGAATGAACCGGCACGCCGGCGGTGCTGAGATCGTAATAGCCGACCGGATACATGCCCATGACGGCAAAGACGCGGCGCATCATCGAAAGCTCGGCGGGCGTGCCGAGCCGGATCGCGCCATGGCGCTCCTGCGAAATCCGCTCCAGCGAATCGGTGTCTTCCAGGCGTGCCCGCAGCGCCGGGTCGGCGGCCAGCGTCTCGGCGTTCACCTTTTCCACCAATTGCATCAACGTGCCATAGGCCGGAACCTCGTCGCGATACATGGCCGACATCGCGGCGGAAAAGGCCGAGCGGATATAGTCGGTGGAAACGAAACTATTCTCTTTCACGAAAGCGCGCCTCGCAGTATGGATCAGGTAGGTGATCATTCTCATTTCGTATCATATAGAGATCGAGCGGGCATGGATTGCGACAGTTGTGACTATGATCATGCGAGGCTGGAATGAAGTTGAGCAGAAGGCTGGTCCCGGACGTCACCACGCTGCAGGCGTTCGAATGTGCTGCGCGCCATGGCAGCTTCACGCAGGCCGCGGCGGAGCTCAACCTGACCCAGAGCGCCGTCAGCAGGCAGATCAAGGATCTCGAAAGCCAGATCGGCGTGCTCCTGTTTGAGCGCGTGCGCCAGAGGGTCATCCTGTCGGATGCGGGCCAGAAATTCCTGCCCGAGGTGCGCCGGCTGCTCACCCAGTCGGAAGAGCTGATGGTGCGCGCCATGGCCTCGGCGCGCTCGGAATCGACACTCTCCGTCGCCTCGCTGCCGACCTTCGGCAGCCGCTGGCTGATGCCGCGCCTGCCGGAATTCCTCAAGGAGCATCCCGGCACAGTGGTCAATATCGCCTCGCGCTCGCAACCCTTCGATTTCGAGGAGCAGAATTTCGACCTTGCCATCCATTATGGCCAGCCGGTCTGGGCGCATGCGACCTGCAGCTATCTCTGCAGCGAAATCATCGTGCCCGTCGCCAGCCCGCAATTGCTGGCGCTCAATCCGATGGAAGAGCCGGGGGAACTGGAGGACCAGCCGCTGCTGCATCTCGCCACCCGGCCGAAAATGTGGGCACAATGGTTCGAAAACAACGGTGGCGAGATGAAGTCCGCCTATCGCGGCAATCGCTTCGACCAGTTTTCCATGGTCATCGAGGCGGCGATCGCCGGCCTCGGCTTTGCGCTGGTGCCGCGCTATCTGATCGAGCAGGAACTGGCCACCGACCGCCTGCGCGTCGTCTTCGACCGGCCGATGCAGACGGAAAACAATTATTATCTGGTCGTGCCTGAAGGGAAGCTTGAAAACCCGGTAAGCCAGGCTTTTCGCGTCTGGATCACCGCCCGCGTCGGCTGATGTTCGATCCGACGCGGCCTGCGATGGGAACCTTTCCCACGCTAGCGCGTTCCGGGCTGGATGAACAAAACTCATGAACCAGTTTTGGGCGGCGCGGTGATATTTGTCGTAAACGGGACCCGCCCTGCAGGTACCTGCGCTCAAGCCGTGCCAATTGCGCCCCAGGGCAGGCGCCGCATCTTGCAACATATTGGCTCTGTGGCTAAAAAATGCCAATTTCCTGTATCACTTAGCCCTTACAACGAAACGACCGCCACCCTCCTATCGCCTGCTTCATTTTCCGTCGCCTTCAAAGATGATGGTTTCCCGCTTGCGAGAGACCTGACGGCTGGCGACAGACCGCAGGCGAGAGTTTAGGATCGTGGTCGCGCCGAGCCAATCATCAGGGCAGCAGCCCATCCGGTATGACGACGACACCGACCGGACCCCTCAACATCGCCTGGACCCAGAACCCATAAACATGCCCCCTCACAAGCCGCAGACCACGCCTTCGCGCGAAGCCGAAATCAAGCCGATCGATTACAATGATTCGATCCGCTCGACCTATTTCACCATCGACGAGCTTCACGCCTGCGGCGCCGCGCTTGCCCGGGAGGGGGCCAAGAGCCTGCCGGGGTTCTTCCCCTTCGATTTCCGCGCCCGGCACCGTGAAAATGAAAACGAGATTTTCCGGGTCTACAGGGTCACGGCGGGGGATGTCGAAGCCGGCGCGACGATAACGCCCGCCGCGGAATGGCTGCTCGACAATCATTATCTTGTCGAGGAAGCCATTCAGGAGGTCCGGCGCGATTTCCCGCGCAAGTTTTATCGCCAGTTGCCGACCATCGATGTCGGCGGCGTCACGATCCCGCGCACTCTGGCGCTCGCCTGGCTCTATGTCTCCCATACCCACAGCACGGTCTCGCGCGAAAGCCTGACCGCCATGGTCGAGGGCTTCCAGGAAAACGAGACGCTGAAGATCGGCGAACTCTGGGCGCTGCCTTCCATCGTCCGTTTCGTGCTGATCGAGAATCTGCGCCGCATTGCCATCCGGGTCGATCGTTCCCGCAATATGCGCAGGAAGGCCAATGATGTCGCCGACCAGATCGTCCGGCTGGGCGAGCCCGAGAAATTCCAGTCGATCCTGTCAGAGGCCGAGCCGCTCAGCGCCGACAATACCTTCGTCGCACAGCTTCTCTATCGCCTGAGAGACGGTTCCCAGACATCGGGTCACGTCATCAACTGGATCGAGGAGCGGCTCGAGCGGCGCGGCAGCAATGTCGAGGAGGCTCTGGTCGCCGAGCAGAACCGGCTGTCGTCCGGCAATGTGACGATGAGCAACATCGTTCGCGGCCTGCGCGAAATCGACGACAATGACTGGGCCGTCTGGTTCGAAAGTGTCAGCAAGGTCGATAGCGAGCTTCGCGACGGATCGGACTACGAGGCTCTCGATTTCGGTTCGCGCAACAAGTACCGCAGCGCCATCGAGCGCCTTGCCCGGCGCTCCGGCAGCGAGGAAGTCGAGGTCACGCGGATCGCGCTCGATCTCGTCAGGGAGCAGATCGGTGCCGAGGCGGATGACGGCAAGGCCTATCACGAGCCCAATGTCGGCGCGTTTCTCGTCGGCAAGCGACGCCGGGTGCTGGAAGCGAAGATCGGCTACCGGCCCTCGGTGGTGCAGGCCATCATCCGCGCCGGGCGCAAGCTGGACTGGCTGGCGATCGCCGGCCCGAATATCGTGCTGACCGCGCTCGCCATGATCGCTGTCTATTTCTTCGTCAGTCCGATGGATATTCCGACGGGCGCCCTTTTGATCATGCTGGTGCTGTTTGCGCTGCCGGCCTCGGAGGGGGCCGCCGGCCTGTTCAATACGCTGGTCACCCTGTTCGTCCCGCCGTCCCGGCTGGTCGGATATGAATTCCTCAATGGTATCCCGCAGGATGCCCGCACGCTGGTCGTCGTGCCCTGTCTGATCTCCAAGCGCGATCATGTCGATGAGCTGGTCCGCAATCTCGAGGTCCATTATCTCGCCAATCCGAAGGGCGAAATCTATTTCGCGCTTGTAAGCGACTGGGCGGACAACCAGGAAGAGGAAACCGCCACCGATCTCGACGTGCTCGATTATGCCAAGGGCGAGATCGCCACCCTGAGCGCGCGCTACGCCCATGACGGGCGCACCCGCTTCTATCTGCTGCATCGGCGCCGGCTGTTCAACGAGGCGGAAGGCGCCTGGATGGGATGGGAACGCAAGCGCGGCAAGCTGCATGAACTGAACCTGCTTTTGCGCGGCGACAGCGACACGACCTTCCTGCCCGGCGCCAACACGGTGCCGCAGGATGTGCAATATGTCATGACGCTCGATTCCGACACGCGCCTGATGCGCGATGCGGTGACGAAGCTGGTCGGCAAGCTCTACCATCCGATCAACCGCCCGGTCGTTGATCCCGTTACCCAGAAGGTGGTCGCCGGCTACGGCATCCTGCAGCCGCGCGTTACCTCCTCGCTCACCACGGGCAGCGAGGCCTCGGCCTTCCAGCGCATATTTTCGGTCAATCGTGGTATCGACCCCTATGTCTTCACCGTTTCCGACGTTTACCAAGACATTGCCGGCGAGGGCACCTTCACCGGCAAGGGGCTCTATCATGTCGATGCCTTCGAGGCGGCGCTGAAGGGCAAGATCGAGGAAAATTCTATCCTCAGCCATGACCTGTTGGAAGGTTCGCTCGCCCGTTGCGCGCTCGTCAGCGATGTCGAACTGGTCGAGGATTTCCCGATCCGCTACGAGGTCGAGACGTCGCGCCAGCATCGCTGGGCGCGGGGCGACTGGCAATTGCTGCCCTATATGTTCAATCCAGCAAACGGGCTTGGCATGCTCGGCCGCTGGAAGATGTACGACAATCTGCGGCGCTCGCTGATCCCCTGCGCCTGGCTCGTCGCCTCCGTCATGGGCTGGTACTACATGCAGCCGACGCAGGCGCTGATCTGGCAGTTCGTATTGATCTTCAGCCTTTTCGTCGCCCCCACTTTGTCGCTCATTTCCGGCCTGATGCCGCGCCGCAACGACATTGTCGCGCGTGCTCATGTCCATGCCGTGCTTTCCGAAATCCAGGCTGCCAATGCCCAGGTCGCGCTGCGCATCGTCTTCATCGCCCATTCGGCGGCGATGATGGCCGATGCGATCGTGCGCTCGCTCTACCGCACCTTCGTCAGCGGCAAGCTGATGCTGGAATGGCGCACGGCGGCGCAGGTCCAGAATGCGGCGGGCGGAACCGTGCTCGACTATTACCGCTCGATGTGGACCGCGCCGGCGCTGGCGATCGTCTCACTGGCGCTGGCCGCCGTGTCGGATACCGGCCTTCCCTTCATCGGCATTCCCTTTGCCCTCCTCTGGATCTTGTCGCCGGCGATCGCCTGGTTCGTCAGCCAGTCGGCTGAAACGGAGGACCAGCTGGTCGTTCCGCAGGAGGTGGTTGACGAGTTGCGCAAGATCGCCCGGCGGACCTGGCTCTATTTCGAACAGTTCGTCACCGCCGAGCAGAATTTCCTGCCGCCCGACAATTTCCAGGAAATCCCGCATCCGGTGCTGGCCGAACGCACCTCGCCAACCAATATCGGCGTCTATCTCCTGTCGGTCATGTCGGCGCGCGATTTCGGCTGGATTGGTTTCGAGGAGGCGATCAGGCGGCTGGAGGAGACCGTCGCGACGATCGACCGGATGCCGAAATATCGCGGCCATCTCTACAACTGGTACAAGACCGATACGCTGGAAACGATGGAGCCGAAATATATCTCGGCCGTCGACAGCGGCAATCTCGCCGGCCACCTCATCGCGGTCTCGTCCATGTGCCGGGAATGGGCCGAGGCGCCCTCGGCGCAATTGCAGGGCAATCTCGACGGCATCGGCGATGTCGCCTCCATCCTTTCCGAAGTGCTGGCGCAACTGCCGGACGACCGCAAGACCGTGCGGCCGCTGCGCCGCTTGATGGAAGAGCGTATCGCCGGCTTCCACAGCGGTCTGCAGACCGTCAAGCGCGAGCAGGAATTCGCCTCCATCCGGGTGATCAACCTGGCGGTGCTCGCCCGCGACATCCACAAGCTCACGCTTAATCTCGACCATGAGGTGAAAAGCGCCGAGAGCGGCGAAGTGACGAAATGGGCGACGCTTCTGGTCAACACCTGCGAGGCCCATATTTCGGACGGCGTTTTCGACCTGCGCGCCATCGAGACGCTTCGCCAGCGCCTCATCGTCCTTCGCGACAGGACGCGCGACATCGCCTTCACGATGGATTTCAGCTTCCTCTTCCGGCCCGAGCGGCGGCTCCTGTCGATCGGCTTCCGCGTCAATGCCAATGAGCTGGACGAAGCCTGCTACGATCTCCTGGCCTCCGAAGCGCGTCTCACCAGCCTGTTTGCCATCGCCAAGGGCGACCTGCCGACGGAGCATTGGTACAAGCTCGGCCGACCGATCGTTCCGATCGGTTCGCGGGGGGCGCTCGTCTCCTGGTCGGGGTCGATGTTCGAATATCTCATGCCGCCGCTGGTCATGCAGGAGCGTCAGGGCGGCATCCTCAACCAGACGAACAATCTGATCGTCAGGGAGCAGATGAACCACGGCCGCCGTCTTGGCACGCCCTGGGGTATTTCCGAGGCAGCCTTCAACGCCCGGGATCACGAACTGACCTATCAGTACACCAATTTCGGTGTGCCGACGCTCGGGCTGAAGCGTGGCCTTGGCCAGAATGCCGTCATCGCGCCCTATGCCTCGATCCTTGCCAGCATGTACGATCCGAAGGCCGCCCTTGCCAATCTGGAGCGGCTGCGCGGCCTCGGCGCGCTCGGCGCCTACGGCTTCCACGACGCCGTCGATTTCACGCCGACCCGCGTGCCGGAGGGCAAGACCTGCGCGGTGGTGCGCAACTATTATGCCCACCATCACGGCATGTCGATCGCCGCTGTTGCCAATGTCGTCTTCAACGGGCGCCTGCGCGAGTGGTTCCATGCCGATCCGGTCATCGAGGCGGCCGAACTGCTGCTGCAGGAAAAGGCGCCGCGCGACATTCCGATCATCAATGCCAAGCGCGAGCCGGAAACGCTCAATCGCGGCCAGGAAGACCTGCTGCGCCCGGAAATCCGCACCTTCACCAATCCGCTCGCCAAGCCACGCGAAACCGTCTTCCTGTCCAACGGTCATTACTCGGTGATGCTGACGGCGACCGGCGCCGGATATTCACGCTGGAACGGCCAAACCGTGGCGCGGTGGAAGGCCGATCCGAGCGAGGACCGCACCGGTACCTTCATCTTCCTGCGCGATACCGCGAGTGGCGAATGGTGGTCGGCGACCGCCGAGCCGCGCCGGGCCAGGGGCGAGAAGACCATGACCCGCTTCGGCGACGACAAGGCGGAGTTCATCAAAACGGTCGGTGACCTGATGAGTGAGGTCGAGTGCATCGTCGCCACCGAGCACGACGCCGAAGGCCGGCGGGTGATCCTCCTCAATACCGGCACGGAGGACCGTTTCATCGAGGTCACCTCCTATGCCGAGCCGGTGCTGACCACCGACGATACCGACAGCGCCCATCCGCTGTTTGCCAAGATGTTCCTGCGCACCGAGATCGACCCGAGAGGCGACGTCATCCGGGTGACGCGCAACAAGCGCAGCCCCGGCGAACCGGACATGCAGGTGGCGCATCTGGTTGCTGACAATGCCGGCAGCACCCGCCACACCGAGGCCGAAACCGACAGGCGCCGCTTCATCGGCGTCGGCCGCACGCTGGCCGAGGCGCAGGCCTTCGACCCGGAAGCCAGTCTTTCCGGCACGGATGGCTATACGCTCGATCCGATCGTTTCGCTGCGCCGCGTCGTGCGGGTGCCGGCCGGCAAGAAGGTCAGCGTGATCTTCTGGACCATCGCCGCCCCGGATCGCGAGGCGATCGACCGGGCGATCGATCGTTACCGCCATCCCGACAGTTTCAACCATGAATTGATCCATGCCTGGACCCGCTCCCAGGTGCAGATGCGTCATGTCGGCGTCACCTCGCAGGAGGCGGCAAGCTTCCAGATGCTGGGCCGCTACCTGACCTATCCGGACATGCAGTTGCGCGCCGATGCGGCCACCGTCCAGGCCGGACTCGCACCCCAGTCTTCCCTCTGGCCGCTGGCGATTTCCGGCGATTTCCCGATCTTCGCCGTCCGCATCAACGACGATGTCGATCTCGGCATTGCCCGCGAGGCGCTGAAGGCGCAGGAATATCTGCGCGCGCGCGGTGTCACCGCCGATCTCGTCATCGTCAATGAGCGTGCCTCCTCCTATGCGCAGGACATGCAGCACACGCTCGATGCGATGTGCGAGAATCTGCGCCTGCGCGGCCTGGCGGATGGTCCGCGCCAGCACATCTTTTCCGTCCGTCGCGATATCATCGAACCGGAGACCTGGTCGGCGCTGCTTGCCGCGTCGCGGGCCGTTTTCCACGCTCGCAACGGCAAGATCTCCGACCAGATTTCGCGCGCCGAAGCCCTGTCTTCGAAACCCGTGGCGAAAGGCGAGAAGAAGGATGTGCCGCTGCTTGCGGTTGCGGCCGTCGATTCCGACCTGCCGGCCGCCGAGATCAATGGAGACGATCTCGACCACTTCAACGGCTATGGCGGATTTTCCGCGGATGGCCGCGAATATGTCGTACGCCTGCGCGGCGGCGAAGCGACGCCGCAGCCCTGGATCAACGTCATTGCCAACGAGGCGTTCGGCTTCCACGTGGCGGCCGAAGGCGCCGCTTTCACCTGGGCGCGTAATTCGCGCGATTACCAGCTGACGCCCTGGACCAATGATCCGGTCATCAACCGGCCGGGCGAGGCGATCTTCCTCCGCGACATGGACAGCGGCGCGGTGCTCTCGCCCTATGCAGCCCTGTCGCGCAGCCGGTCGGTCCAGTTCGAAACCCGCCACGGGCTTGGCTATTCCATCTTCAGGAGCACGCAGGATGGGATGGAGATCGAGGTCGCCCAGGCCGTGCACCGCGAGGCGCCGGTCAAATATCTGCGGCTCCGGCTGAAAAATCTCAGTGGCGAGACGCGACGCCTGAAGGCCTATGCCTATGCCGAATGGGTGCTGGGCAACAATCGCGCCAAGACCGCTCCCTTCGTTCTTTCGCATCGCGACGAGGCGAGCGGCGCCCTTCTCGCCACCAATCCCTACAGCACCGATTATTCCGGCCGCACGGCCTTCCTGGCGGCAAGCGAAATGCCCTCGGGCTTCACGACCAGCCGGCGGGAGTTCCTCGGCCGCGGCGGCAGCCTCTATGCGCCGCAGGCGGTCATCGATGGCACGGCGCTCTCCGGCGCGATCGAAGCCGACGGCGATCCCTGCGCCGCGCTGGCGCTCGATATCGAGCTGAAACCCGGCGAAAGCCGCGAACTGACCTTCTATATGGGCGATGCCGACACCGGCGAACAGGCGCTCGTGCACCTGGAAACCGCCGGCAAGAGCAGTTTTGACGCGGTGCTCGACGCGTCCAGGAGCTTCTGGCAGGATTTCACCGGCATTCTCCAGGTCGAAACGCCCGACAAGGCCTTCGATCACATGGTCAATGCCTGGCTGCCCTATCAGAGCCTTGGCTGCCGGATCATGGCGCGGTCGGCCTTCTACCAGGCCAGCGGCGCCTTCGGTTTCCGCGACCAGTTGCAGGATACGCTCGCCTTCATCCTGCACCGTCCCGAACTTGCCCGGGCGCAGATCCTCAACGCGGCCGCCCGCCAGTTTGTCGAAGGCGATGTCCTTCACTGGTGGTTGCCGGGCAATGGCTCGGGCGTGCGCACGCTGATTTCGGACGATGTCGTCTGGCTCGGCCATGCGGCACAGCATTATTGCGCGGTCACCGGCACGAGCGATATTCTCGATGAGCAGATCGCCTTCATCGAAGGACCGGCCCTTGAGCCGGAGCAGCACGACAATTTCTTCCAGCCGACGGTGTCCGAGCGAAAGGCAAGCCTTTACGAACATTGCGCGCTGGCGCTCGATCTTGCCGTCGCCCGCAAGGGCGAGAACGGCCTGCCGCTGATCCTCGGCGGCGACTGGAACGACGGCATGAACCGTGTCGGCATCGAAGGTCGCGGCACGAGCGTCTGGCTCGGCTGGTTCCTGGCGACAACACTGAAATCCTTCATCGAGATCGCTGCAAAGCGTGGCGACGAGGCGCGGGTTTCCGCCTGGCAGGCACATCTGGCCATTCTTGAAAAAGCATTGGAGACGGCCGGTTGGGATGGCGGCCATTATCGCCGCGGCTATTACGACGATGGAACGCCGCTCGGATCGGCCGACAGCAACGAATGCCGGATCGATTCCATTGCCCAGTCCTGGAGCGTGCTCTCCGGAGAGGGCGACGCGGATCGGTCGAAGCAGGCGATGGACGCGGTCATGTCGCAACTGGCCGACGACGATCACCACATCATCCGGCTGTTCACGCCGCCGCTGTCGGGAACCGATCAGGATCCGGGTTACATCAAGGCCTATCCGCCGGGGGTTCGCGAAAACGGCGGGCAATATACCCATGCGGCCACCTGGGTCGTCCTGGCATTGGCAGCCCAGAACCGCACGGAAGATGCCTGGCGGGCCTTCGAGATGCTCAACCCGGTCAATCATGCGAGAGACCGTGAAAGCGCCGATCATTACCGGGTCGAGCCCTATGTGGTCGCCGCCGATATCTATGGCGACGGTGCACTGGCCGGTCGCGGCGGCTGGACATGGTATACGGGCTCGGCCGCCTGGCTCTATCGCGCTGCGGTCGAAGGCATTCTCGGCCTTCGCAAGCAGGGTGACAGGCTGGTCATCCAGCCGGTCATCCCGAAGAGCTGGAACGGTTTTTCCGCGACAGTGACCCTGGACGGCAAGGCGCACCGGATTTCCGTGACGAAAAATGCGCAAAGCGGAGAATTGATCGTCAGCGTCAATGATACTGTCACAGAAAACGCGCATGAAGGCGTTTTGTTGTAGCCGCCGGCGCGTCGCGAAGGGATGAAAACCGGCTTTGCTCCACAAGGGGCAAGGCCGGTTTCCTTTTGGCGACGGGGCGGAGACATCGCGTCGATGGGGCAGGGGCCTGAACCCGACGAGACTTCCGAATGCTGCAAAAACCGAACGATCTTCCACCCGCCGATAGATACGCACCTGCTATCGTGCCTCCACCAACCACCCGCGACACGCGTCTCGACGTCTATCGCGCGCTTTGCCTGCTGATGATTTTCATCAACCATGTGCCGGGGCAATATCTCGAGGCTCTGACCACGAAGAACTACGGGTTTTCGGATTCCGCCGAGGCCTTCGTGCTGATCTCCGGCCTGTCGGCCGGTCTTGCCTATGGGCGCAGGTTCCAGCCCGGCAATCGCCTCGCCGTCGCCATGAAGGTCTGGCGCCGGGCCTTCACCCTCTATGTCGCGCATATCATGACCAGCATGGTGACGCTCGCCATCTTCGCCGGCGGTGCGCTCTATTTCGCGAGACCGGATCTCATCAGCGAGATCAATATCCGGCCGCTGGTCGATCATACCGAGCAGGGTTTCGTCGCCATGGTGCTGCTCGGGCACCAGCTCGGCTACAACAATATCCTTTCCATGTATGCCGTGGTCTTCCTGTTCCTGCCGGCCATGCTGTGGCTGCAGGCGCGCAGCCCTTCCTTGCTTCTGTTTTTCTCCGTCCTTGTCTGGCTGGCGGCCGGCGTCTTCACGATCGTGCCGTTCAATTTCCTCGATGAGGGCTACTGGTTCCTCAATCCCTGGTCATGGCAGTTCCTGTTCGTGATCGGCCTCGTCTGCATGATGCGCTCGCGGTCAGGCAAGCCTCTGCCCCGGCATCCGGTATTGATCGCGATCTCTGCCGGCTATCTCGTTCTGTCTTTCCTCTGGGTGGTCCTGTCCTGGTGGAGCATCGATATTTCCTTCGGGCTGCCGGCCGTTCTCACCGGGTTCGACAAGACCTTTCTGTCGCTGTCCCGGCTGCTGCACGTGCTTTCGCTCGGCTATCTGCTGGCGGTCGTTCCGGTGTTCAGCCGGCTGGCGCGGCTGCGCCTCGATCATCCCCTCGTGCTGATCGGGCGTCACTCCCTTCCGGTCTTCATCTTCGGGACGATCCTGGCCATGGCCGGTCAGGTGCTGCTGTTCGTCACCGGTCGCGATCCGCTCTGGGGGGCGCTCTTCGTCGCCGGCGGCATAGGCCTGCATTTCGTCTATGCCTTCTACCTGAACTGGCTCGGCGAGCTTTACGGAGCCGCTCACGCGCGGGCGTAAACGAAAAAAGGCCTCGCGCACGGCGAGGCCTTCTGAACGTTCGGTCCTGGCTCGGTCAGGCGGCGGCGCGGCTCTTGCGGACATCCTCGTCCGTCAGGATGCCGCTTGCCCGCAGCAGGGAGGCGAAGCGTCCATTGCTCTGGCTGAGCTCCTGGAAGCCGCCCATTTCGACGACCTGGCCCTGATCCATGAAGATCACCAGATCGGCCTCGCGCACCGTCGAAAGCCGGTGGGCGATGATGAAGGTCGTGCGGTCGCGGCGCAGATTGTCGATCGCCGCCTTGACGCGGTTCTCGGTCTCCACGTCGAGCGCGCTGGTCGCCTCGTCGAGCACCAGGATCGGCGCATTCTTCAGGATCGCCCTCGCAATGGCGATACGCTGGCGCTCGCCGCCGGACAGCCGGTTGCCGCGCTCACCGACGCGCGTGTCGTAGCCGCCCTGGCGGCTCTCGATGAAATCGGCGGCGGCGGCGGCCTCTGCCGCTTCCATAACCTCGACGAGGGAGGCATCGTCGCGACCAAGGCGGATATTCTCGCTGATCGACCGGTTGAGCAGGCCCGCGTCCTGGAACACGGTGGCGATCGACCGGCGCAGCGACTTGCGGGTGACGGTGGAAATATCGACGCCGTCGATCAGGATCTTGCCGGCCGCCGGCTCGTGGACGCGCTGCAGCAGATTGACCAGCGTCGTCTTGCCGGCGCCTGTGGGGCCGACGATGGCGATCGTCTGTCCGGCCTTGGCGGTGAACGACACGTCGCTCAGGCCCTGGTTCGAATTGGCGAAGTTGAACGAAACATCGCGGAATTCGACCTCGCCCCGCACATGGGAAAGCTCGCCGGCATCGGCCGGTTCCTCACGCTCGCAGACCGAATCCTCGAGCGCAAAGAAGTCTTCCAGCTTGGCGCGGGCTTCGAAAATCTGCGTCACGAAGGCCTTCATCTGGTCGAGGCGGCCGATCAGCAGGCCGGCAAAGCCGATAAAGGCAATGACGTCGCCGATGCCCAGCTCGCCCTTCTGGACGAGAAAGGTACCGATCACCAGGATGGCCATCATCGAGATGGTCGAGGCCATGCGGTTGAGCGCGCTGGCCAGCGCCCACCAGTCGAGAACCGGCAGCTGGGCGGAGATCAGCTTCTGGGTAAAATTCTTCAGCTCGCGGGTTTCAGCCTCGATGCGGTTGTAGCTGTGCACCACCGAAACATTGCTGATCGAATCCGAAACATGGGAAAACACCGTGTGGTAATGATCCTCGACCGAGGCCTGGCCGGCCTTGGTGCGGGCCATCACCAGCTTGCCGATGACGACATAGAGCACACCGAGGACCACGAGGACCAGCGACAGGCGCACATCCATGGCAAAGGCGGTGGGAACGAGAAGGGTCAGCGCCACGGCGGTGGCCAGATGCTGGCGCATGAATTCGAGCCAGAGACCGAACAGCGTCTCGCAGGCGCGCAGAAGCGTATGCAGCGCATTGGAGGTGCCGCGCTGGCTATGCCAGGAAAGCGGCATCGAAATGATGCGACCGAAGGCTTCTGTGATCAGCGTGGAGCGGCGCGTATGGGCAAGCCGGTCAGCCTCGCGGGCCACCAGGACGAAGGCGATCGTGTTGAAGACGCCGAGGCCGGCCCACATCAGGAGCATCGGCGTGACCGACTGCTTGTCCGAGATCGCACCGATGATACGGCCAAAGAGAATAGGCTCGGCAATCGTTATGGCCGCCAGGACAATGTTGGCGAGCACAATGGCCGAGACGCGGAACTTATGAACGGCAAGATACTGGAGTGCTCTTGCATAAACCTGGAACAATGACACTGTCTTATCCCTCATGGGCAGATGTTTGCGGTGCAACGAAAAGCAAAACTGTCATTGGCATCGCGTTATAAGTGGCTTGGAAGGAAAAAGTTTCGTACCGGGCAGTCATTTCCATTTGCTTCTACAATCATGAGGAAATACCGCAGGTTCGTTTCATCTGTCCTTCTTCTGGTTTCAGCATCCGGCACCACATTTATCGGGCGAACGTCAGTGCGAAACAGCATTTGTGGCGGGCGCCAAAGTCGAAGGGGGAGGTAGAAGAAAGGCCTTGGCGGGATTATCCATAGTCTGCTGTTGCATCTGGCGGAGCGTCCGGGGATGCGGTGATAGGTGATACCGTTATTGACGTTTCGGATTATCGCGTCGGCAACATGAATGGCTGCTGAACGGGACATTCATGTCGTTTCGCGGCAGGTCGGGATTCCGGAAAAGATCCTTTCACGCGGTCTCCGCCTCGGCCGGTCCGACGCGCCTTCCTGATCCATTTCGCGCCGCTTCTGAAATTGAACTTCCTTTCGTGAAACGCTAATAGTCGTTTTCGCGGTGCAGCATTGCCGCGTTCCAAGTCATGAGGAGTCCGACTTGCCCATATCCAAGATCCTTGTCGCCAACCGTTCTGAAATTGCCATTCGCGTGTTTCGCGCGGCCAACGAACTGGGTTTGAAAACGGTTGCGATCTGGGCGGAGGAGGACAAGCTGGCGCTTCACCGCTTCAAGGCGGACGAAAGCTACCAGGTCGGGCGCGGACCGCATCTCGCCCGTGACCTCGGTCCGATCGAGAGCTACCTGTCGATCGAGGAGGTAATCCGCGTCGCCAAGCTTTCGGGCGCCGACGCCATTCATCCCGGTTATGGGCTCCTGTCGGAAAGCCCGGAATTCGTCGATGCCTGCAAGGCCGCCGGCATCCTCTTCATCGGCCCGACCGGAGATACGATGCGCAGGCTCGGCAACAAGGTCGCGGCGCGCAATCTCGCCATCGAGATCGGCGTGCCGGTCGTTCCGGCCACCGAGCCGCTCCCCGACGACATGGACGAAGTGGCAAGGATGGCCGAGGAGATCGGCTATCCGGTCATGCTGAAAGCCTCCTGGGGCGGCGGCGGGCGCGGCATGCGCGCCATCCGCGATCCGAAGGATCTTGCCCGCGAGGTGACGGAGGCCAAGCGCGAGGCGATGGCCGCCTTCGGCAAGGACGAGGTCTATCTGGAAAAGCTGGTGGAGCGCGCGCGGCACGTCGAAAGCCAGGTGCTCGGCGATACCCATGGCAATGTCGTGCATCTGTTCGAGCGCGATTGTTCGGTCCAGCGCCGCAACCAGAAGGTCGTCGAGCGCGCGCCGGCGCCTTACCTGACAGAGGGACAGCGCCAGGAACTGGCCGGCTATTCCACCCGCATCGCCAAGGCGACGAATTATATCGGTGCGGGCACGGTCGAATATCTGATGGATATGGATACCGGCAAGTTCTACTTCATCGAGGTCAATCCGCGTATCCAGGTCGAGCACACGGTCACCGAGGTCGTCACCGGCATCGATATCGTCAAGGCGCAGATCCACATCCTCGACGGCTTCGCCATCGGCACGCCGGAATCGGGCGTCCCGAAACAGGAGGATATCCGGCTCAACGGCCACGCGCTGCAGTGCCGCATCACTACGGAAGACCCGGAGCAGAATTTCATTCCCGATTACGGCCGCATCACCGCCTATCGCGGCGCCACCGGTTTCGGTATTCGGCTCGATGGCGGCACCGCCTATTCCGGCGCGGTGATCACCCGCTTCTACGATCCGCTCCTGGAGAAGGTCACGGCCTGGGCACCGAGCCCGGGGGAGGCGATCCAGCGCATGCATCGGGCGTTGCGCGAATTCCGTATCCGCGGCGTCGCCACCAATCTCACCTTCCTCGAAGCGATCATCACGCACGAGAAATTCCGCGACAACAGCTATACGACCCGTTTCATCGATACGACGCCGGACCTGTTCCAGCAGGTCAAGCGCCAGGACCGCGCCACCAAGCTCCTGACCTATCTCGCCGACGTCACCGTCAATGGCCATCCCGAGGCCAAGGGCCGCCCGATGCCGTCGGACGATATCGCCGCACCGGTCGTGCCCTTCACGTCAGGTGAGATCAAGCCGGGCACGAGGCAATTGCTCGACGAACTCGGTCCGAAGAAATTCGGCGAATGGATGCGGGCGCAAAAGCGCGTCCTGATCACCGACACGACGATGCGCGACGGCCACCAGTCGCTGCTCGCCACCCGCATGCGCACCTATGATATCGCGCGCATCGCCGGCACCTATGCGCGCGCGCTGCCCAACCTGTTTTCACTGGAATGCTGGGGCGGCGCCACCTTCGACGTCTCCATGCGCTTCCTCACCGAAGATCCGTGGGAGCGGTTGGCCAAGGTGCGCGAGGATGCGCCCAACCTTTTGCTGCAGATGCTTTTGCGCGGCGCCAACGGCGTCGGCTACAAGAACTATCCCGACAATGTGGTGAAATATTTCGTCCGCCAGGCGGCCAAAGGCGGCATCGACCTGTTCCGCGTGTTCGACTGCCTGAACTGGGTGGAAAACATGCGCGTGTCGATGGATGCGGTGGCCGAGGAGAACAAGCTCTGCGAGGCGGCGATCTGCTATACCGGCGATATTCTCAATTCGGCAAGGCCGAAATACGACCTGAAATATTACACGGCCCTTGCCGTCGAACTCGACAGGGCCGGCGCCCATATTATCGCTGTCAAGGACATGGCCGGCCTGCTGAAGCCGGCGGCGGCCCGCGTGCTCTTCAAGGCGCTGCGCGAGGCGACCGACCTGCCGATCCATTTCCACACGCATGATACGTCCGGCATCGCCGCCGCCACCGTGCTTGCGGCTGTCGAGGCGGGCGTCGATGTCGTCGATGCGGCGATGGACGCCCTGTCGGGCAACACGTCGCAGCCCTGCCTCGGATCGATCGTCGAAGCTCTGCGCGGCACCGAGCACGATCCCGATCTCGATCCGGAATGGATCCGCCGCATCTCCTTCTACTGGGAGGCCGTGCGCCACCAATATGCCGCCTTCGAAAGCGACCTGAAGGGGCCTGCCTCGGAAGTCTACCTGCATGAAATGCCGGGTGGCCAGTTCACCAATCTCAAGGAACAGGCGCGTTCGCTCGGTCTCGAAACCCGCTGGCACCAGGTCGCCCAGACCTATGCCGATGCCAACCGCATGTTCGGTGATATCGTCAAGGTGACGCCATCCTCGAAGGTGGTCGGCGACATGGCGCTGATGATGGTGAGCCAGGACCTGACCGTCGCCGATGTCGAGAACCCGGCAAAGGACATCGCCTTCCCCGAATCGGTCGTCTCCATGCTGAAGGGCGATCTCGGCCAGCCCCCGGGCGGATGGCCGGACATCCTGCAGAAGAAGGCCCTGAAGGGCGAGACGCCCTACACGGTGCGTCCCGGCTCGCTGCTTCCGGCCGCCGATCTCGATGCAGAGCGCCTGGTGATCGAGGAGAAGCTGGAGCGTGAGGTCGATGATTTCGAATTCGCCTCCTACCTCATGTATCCGAAGGTCTTTACCGATTACGCCCAGGCTAGTGAAATGTACGGGCCGGTCAGCGTGCTGCCGACGCCAGCCTATTTCTATGGCATGGCGCCGGGCGAGGAATTGTTCGCCGATCTGGAAAAGGGCAAGACGCTCGTCATTCTCAACCAGACCCAGGGCGAGATCGACGAAAAAGGCATGGTCAAGGTCTTCTTCGAGCTTAACGGCCAGCCGCGCCCGATCAAGGTGCCTGACCGCAACCGCGGCGCCTCCAGCGCCGTGCGCCGCAAGGCCGAAGCCGGCAACGCCGCCCATCTCGGCGCCCCCATGCCCGGCGTCATCTCCACCGTCTCGGTTTCCGCCGGCCAGTCGGTGAAATCCGGCGACGTGCTCTTATCGATCGAAGCGATGAAGATGGAAACGGCGCTCCACGCCGAAAAGGACGGCACCATCGCCGAAGTCCTGGTCCGCACCGGCGACCAGATCGATGCGAAGGATCTGTTGGTGGTGTTTGGAGCCTGAAGCGCCTGCTTCCCTTCTCCCCGCCGGGGAGAAGGTGGCCCGAAGGGCCGGATGAGGGGACCGATTCGGAGTTTGCCGCGCTTAACCCCCCTCTGTCCCGGATGGACAGAGGGGGTGAAACTCTCCACGAACGCGGTCCTTATCACCCCTCAAATATCGTAGCTATTCCCAGCGCTCAGCGATGATATGAACTTCTTCGTCCGCTCCCGCTCCGGCGTCTGGAAAATCGACCTCGGCGCGCCGCTTTCGACGATCAGGCCGCCGTCGAGGAACAGGACCTGGTCGGCGACCTTGGAAGCCAGGCGCAGGTCGTGGGTCGCCATGATCATCGTCGTGCCCTCCCGCGCCAGCCGGCTCAAGACCTCCACGACCTCTTCCGACAGTTCCGGATCGAGCGCCGATGTGGGCTCGTCGCAGAGAAGCACGCGCGGCGAAGGCGCCAGCGCCCGGGCGATCGCCACCCGCTGCTGCTGTCCGCCCGAAAGCGTCGCCGGCCAGGCATCGGCCTTGTGCGCCATGCCGACTTTTTCCAAGAGTTCGAGCGCGCGGGCCCTCGCCCGGTCCTTTTTCCATTTCAGCACCGTCACCAGGCCTTCCATGACGTTCTCGATCGCCGTCTGGTGGGGGAAAAGCTGGAAATTCTGGAAGACCATGCCGGTCTGGCGGCGCAGGCGCTGGATCGCCTCCCAGCCGGTCTTCTTGCCCGGCGTGAAGTTGATTTCCTCCTCGCCGAGCCGGATCGTTCCGGCCGTCGGGATTTCCAGGAGGTTGACGCAGCGCAGCATCGTGCTCTTGCCGCCGCCGGACGGTCCCACAAGCGCCGTCACCGTGCCTTCGGCGATGGTGACGCTGATATCCTTCAGGACGACATTGTCGCCGAAGCGCTTTTCGAGATGGGAAAGCTCGATCATGTGCGCGCCTCCAGATAGCCGCCATAGCGGGAAAAGCGGCGTTCGAGCCGTACCTGCAGCGCCGAGAGGACCGAGCTCAGCGCCAGATAGATCAGCGCGGCCTCGATATAGAGGATCAGCGGCTCATAGGTGGTGGCGACGATGCGCTGGGCCGTCTGGAACAGTTCCGGCACGGTGATGGCGGCGGCAAGCGAGGTGTCCTTGACCAGCGAGATGAAGGTGTTGGACAGGGGCGGGATGGCGACGCGCGAAGCCTGCGGCAGGATGGTGCGGCGCATCGCCTGCCCCCAGCTCATGCCGATCGAATAGGCCGCTTCCCACTGGCCGCGCGGCACCGAGGAGATGACGGCGCGGATGATTTCCGACGTATAGGCACCGATATTCAGCGTGAAGCCGATCAATGCCGCCGAAAAGGCATCGAGCAGGATGCCGAGGCTCGGCAGGCCGTAGAAGATCACGAAGAGCTGCACCAGAAGCGGTGTTCCGCGGATCACCCAGACATAGAAACGCGCCACCGCCACCAGGGGCTTGGGCGCGAACAGGCGCACCACCGCCGTCAGGAGACCGAGCGCAAGGCCCAGCGCGAAGGACAGGAGCGTTAGCGGAATGGTGAAGATCAGCCCCGCCCAGAGAAGCGGCTGGAGCGAATCGAGCATGAGTTGAAGCCAGGGGGGCACGGGCGGGCCTTTCACATAATTGATCCGCTCCGGAAGGCCGGAACGGATCATGACTTATAGTTCAGACAGGCGCGCGGTGGAACAGCGTGAATAGGCGGTCAGGATAATCTTCGACGAATTCGGATTTGCGCAGTCGGTTGTTCTCGGTTCGCAAACAGCCCCTCACCCTAGCCCTCTCCCCGCGCACGGGGAGAGGGGACTTTTTAGAGAGTTCGCCACCTGGTCCTTCTCCCCGTCATGACGGGGAGAAGGTGCCCGAAGGGCGGATGAGGGGCAGCAACGCGGTAAGCGGAAACTGACTTACTTCGAAACGTCGGCGCCGAAATATTTCTGCGAGATCGTGTCATAGGTGCCGTCGGCCTTGATGTCGGCCAGCGCCTTGTTGATCGCTTCCAGAAGCTCCGGCTCACCCTTGCGGATGATGATGCCGGAATGATCGGCGTCGGGCTTTTCGGCGGCGATCTTCACAGGCGCATCCGGCTTCTTCTTCTTGAAGTCGAGGAAGGACAGGCTGTCGTTGATCGTCGCATCGGCGCGGCCGGTCAGTACCAGCTGGATCGACTGGTCGAAGCCGTCGGTGCCCACCAGTTCGGCACCCGAGGCCTGCGCCAGCTTGCCGAAATTGCTCGTCAGCGACTGGGCGGAATTCTTGCCCTTGAGGTCGGCAAAATCCTTGATGTCCTCATTGTCGGCCTTGACGATCAAGACGGCCTTGGAGGCGATATAGGGCTCGGAGAAATCGTATTTCTTCTTGCGTTCCTCGGTAATGCCAACCTGGTTGATGACGGTATCGTAACGGTTGGCATCGAGGCCGGCGATCAGTCCGTCCCACTTGCCTTCGAGGAATTCCGCCTTGACGCCGAGCTTCTCGGCAACGGCCTCGCCGATCTCGACGTCGAAGCCGACAAGCTTGCCGCTTTCATCGTGATAGGTGAAGGGCGCATAGGTGCCTTCCGTGCCGATCTTCAACGCGCCGGCCGCCTTGACCTCTTCGAGATTGGAGCCTGCCTGGGCAGTGCCGAAGGAGACAAGCTGCGCGAAAGCGGCGGCGGCAAGAAGTGTGGGAACCCATTTCATCGTGTTTTTTCCATCTTTTTGTCCGGCTCGTCTGCCGGTGAAGGGACAATCGCATATGGCCTGCGGGGCGACAGCGCACAAAACTTCAATTGCACAAGACAACAGCGAAGATCTTTCTCAATTTCAGCCGTTTGGACGGAAATTCGGCCAATCGGGGCCAAAATCAAGCAGTGGCATAGGATTTTTTGCCGAATTGTTCCACCGCAGGCAATTGCCCGAATTCGCTTTCAAACCGGAACCGAATCCTTTATGCATATTTTTGTCCGTTTATGCACGTTTATGCACGTTAGAGATTTTATGCAGCCTGATCTATTGTTGCGGCAAAGACAGAATCTGATCCAGGACAGGCTTCGCCAGTCCGGGCGGGTACTTGCTGCCGATCTGGCGCAGGAATTTTCCGTGTCCGAGGATACGATCCGCCGGGACCTGCGCGAGCTTGCCGCCGCCGGCCTGTGCGAGCGGGTCTATGGTGGCGCGCTGCCGGTGGCGCCGGGCGGAACCTTCGCCCGGCGAATGGGCGAGGCGCCGGAGCGCAAGGCTGCACTCGCCCTGGCCGCGCTTGCCTTCATCAAGCCGGGTTCGACGGTCTTTTTCGATGCCGGCTCCACCAATCTGGCGATCGCCCGGGCGCTTCCCGACGATCTCGCCCTGACGGCGGTGACCAATACGCCGCTGATCGCAACGGTGCTGGTGGAAAAGCCGGAAATCGACCTCATCCTCGTCGGCGGTCGCGTCGACCGGCGCGTGGGGGCCGCGATCGGCGCCAAGGCGCAGCGCGATATCGAGACGCTCCGGCCCGACCTTTGCCTGCTCGGAACCTGCGGCGCCGATATCGATGCCGGGCTGACCGTGTTCGAATACGAGGATGCCGAATTCAAACGCTTCGTTGCCCGCGGCAGCAGTGCCGTGCTGGCCGCCGTCACCAACGACAAGCTCGGCACGTCGGCGCCGCACCGGGTGGTCGCGGCCACCGGATGCGCGGCCCTCGTCTTCGAGCATGATGCGCCCGCCGACGTGACACGTCCGTTCGAAACGGCCGGCATCACCATCGCCCATGCACGAAAGGCCCACCCATGAAGATTGCCCATATCGCGCTCTGGACCAGCAATCTCGACCGGCTCTGCACCTTCTGGGCCGAGACCTTCGGCGCCGTGGTCGGCGATCTCTATGAAAGCCGCCGTCGGCCGGGTTTTTCCTCGCGCTTCCTGAGGCTGGCCGAAGGGCCGGAAATCGAGATCATGCAAGGTCCCTGGATTGCCGAAGCCGGCCAGGATCTGGAGGAGAGGGCAGGCTATGCGCATCTGGCGCTGTCTCTCGGCAGCAAATCCGCCGTCGATGCCATGGCCGCGCAGGCCCAGGAACGCGGTATTCTCGTCTCGCCGGCACGGATGACGGGCGACGGCTTCTACGAGGCGGTGTTGCGCGATCCCGACGGCAATCTCATCGAAATCACGGCTTGATACCGGCCAAGCGGCCGAAACAGGAAATGACCATGGACCAGCACCCTATCGCCCCGCCGCAAGGCGCCACCGCCCGGCAGCCCTATATGCCGAAAACTAGGCTGGCGGTCTCGCTGCTGTTTCTGATGAACGGCTTCGTCACGGGCAGCTGGGCGCCCAAAATCCCGGAATTCAAGGAGAAGCTCGGCGTCGGCGAAAGCGTGCTCGGGCTGCTGATCCTTGTCTTCGGCGTCGGTTCGCTGGTGCTGATGCCGATCGCCGGCGGTTTTATAGCCAGGCTCGGCTCGCAAAAGGTGGTGAAGGTTACTGCGATACTTCTCTCGCCGCTGCTTCTTCTCCTGACGCTGATGCCCAATGTGTGGACATCGGCCGCCGCCCTGTTCCTGCTCGGCGGCTTCGTCGGCGCCATGGATGTGGCGATGAACGCCAATGCGGTCGAGGTGGAAAAATCCATGCGGCGGGCGATCATGTCGTCCTGCCATGCCTATTGGAGCCTCGGCGGCCTGATCGGCGCGGCAAGTGGCGGCCTGATGATGGCATGGTTCGGCGTGTTGCCGCATGCCGTTTTCGTCACCCTGTTCTGCCTTGCCGTGCTCGCCTTCGCCTGGCCGATGATCCTTGCCGATCATCCGCATCCGAGCGCCGCCAAGGAAAAGCTGCGGCTGCCGACGAACCCCCTGCCATGGCTGATTGGCCTGGTGGCGCTGTTTTCCATGGTGCCGGAAGGCACGGTTCTCGATTGGGGCGCGCTCTATCTGCGCAACGAACTCGGCGCCTCGGTTGCCCTGTCCGGCTTCGGCTTTGCGGCCTTCTCGGCCACCATGGCGATCATGCGGTTTGCCGGCGATCATGTGCGCGACCGGTTCGGCGGCGTGAAAACCTTGCGGATCAGCACGCTGACGGCGCTGGTCGGGCTCGTGCTGGCCGGGCTCGCGCCCAATGCGGGGCTGGCGATCTTCGGCTTCGCGCTCGCCGGTATCGGCATTTCCAACATGGTGCCGATCGCCTTTTCCGCCGCTGGCAACATGCCGGGGTTGGCGCCGGGCATCGGCCTGTCAGTCGCCACCTTCATGGGCTATTCCGGCATGCTGTTCGCGCCGTCGCTGATCGGCTTCGTCGCCGAACATACCGGCTTCTCGATCGTCTTCACCTGCGTGCCGATCCTGTTCATCGTCGTGCTCCTCCTGTCGCACCACGCCGTCCATGCGGATCCGAAGCATTGAGGCGCGGCGGTCATCAAATCGCCGTCAACCGCTGCTCTTGCCGTTGACATCGCGGCGTTCCTCCTCCACCTGAGGAACATACCGCACGCGCCAGGACAGGACGATCAAGGGGCCACCATGTCTTCTGCCTTCGATTTTGAACCGCAGCCGCGCCGCGCCTCGGTCGCCGTCGATGTCGGCGGCGTGATCGTCGGCGGTTCGGCACCGGTCGTCGTCCAGTCGATGACCAACACCGATACCGCCGATATCGACGCCACGGTCGCGCAGGTCGCCGCCCTCCACCGGGCCGGTTCCGAACTGGTACGCATCACCGTCGATCGCGACGAGAGTGCCGCCGCCGTGCCGAAAATCCGCGAGCGGCTGGAACGTCTCGGGCTCGACGTGCCGCTGATCGGCGATTTCCACTATATCGGCCACAAGCTGCTTGCCGACCATCCGGCTTGCGCCGAGGCGCTGGCCAAATACCGCATCAATCCCGGCAATGTCGGCTTCAAGGCCAAGAAGGACAAGCATTTCGCCGAGATCATCGAGCGCGCCATCCAGTTCGACAAGCCGGTGCGCATCGGCGTCAACTGGGGCTCGCTCGACCAGGAATTGCTGACGCGGCTGATGGACGACAACCAGGCGAGGGGTTTTCCGCTGACGGCGCAGCAGGTGATGCGCGAGACCATCGTCCAATCGGCGCTGATTTCGGCGGAACTGGCCGAGGAGATCGGCCTGCCGCGCAACCGCATTATCCTCTCGGCCAAGGTGTCCAATGTCCAGGATCTGATCGCCTGCTATGCAATGTTGTCGGCCCGCTCAAACCATGCGCTTCATCTGGGCTTGACCGAGGCCGGCATGGGCTCCAAGGGCATCGTTTCCTCAGCCGCCTCGCTCGGTATCCTGATGCAGCAGGGGATCGGCGATACGATCCGGATTTCGCTGACGCCCGAGCCCGGCGGCGACCGCACCCGCGAAGTACAGGTGGCGCAGGAACTGCTGCAGGTCATGGGGTTCCGCCAGTTTATCCCGGTCGTCGCCGCCTGTCCGGGTTGCGGCCGCACCACCTCCACGGTGTTCCAGGAGCTGGCCCAGAAGATCGAGGGCGACATTCGCCGCAACATGCCGGTCTGGCGCGAGAAATATCCGGGCGTCGAGGGCCTGAAGGTCGCCGTCATGGGCTGCATCGTCAATGGCCCCGGCGAAAGCAAGCATGCCGATATCGGTATTTCTCTGCCCGGCACCGGCGAGCTTCCGGCAGCCCCGGTCTATATCGACGGCAAGAAGGCGCTGACCATCCGCGGCACCAATATCGCCGGCGATTTCGAGGCGCTGGTCGCCGACTATATCGAAAAACGATTCGGTAACGGCCAGGCGGCGGCGGAATAGGCTAGAGCCGGGCCGTTAGCAGGCTGAACCCCGCAAAGGCGAAGAAGCCGGCCATCGCCCCCTCGATCCAGCGGCGCGCCTTCAGATAGGCCCGGTTGACCGGCGCCAGCGAAAACAGCAGCGCAAAGCCAGTGAAGACCAGAATGCCCAGCACCATGCAGCCGGCGATTAGCACCGCCATGGTGCCGGCCGGCGCCTGTTTCGGCATACCGAGCGAAACGAGCATGATCCAGGCGAACACCGCCTTGGGATTGGTGAGGTGGATACCGAGCCCCTTCAAGTAGAACCGGCGCAGCGAAGGCCTGATGTCCCGCGTCGACGCGGCATTCGGCGGCTCCTTGCGCAGCGCCGCCTTCAGCGCATTGAAGGCGAGCCAGAACAAATAGAGGGCGCCGGCGATCTTCAGCGCCACCAGTGCCTGGCCATAGGAGCGGATCAGCGCCGAAAGCCCCGCTGCCGCCAGCATCGCCCAGATATAGGAGCCCGTCAGCACGCCCAGCGCCAGCGCCATGCCGGCGCTGCGCCCTCGGCTGACCGATGTGCCGATGATCGCCAGCACCGCCGGCCCCGGCGAAGCGGTGGCAATCAGATAGGCGCCCCAGGCGACCATCAGCTGCGGCAGGTAGGGAAGAAAGGAGGTCATCGGCTGGTTCCGTCGGAGGCGCTGGCGGCACTCTTGCAGGCTCGGTCGGCAAAGAAAATCCCGATCTTGTCGCGGTGACAATTCCGGCAAGCGCTCTAAATATTTCCGACGCGAGCGCCCCTCATCCGCCCTTCGGGCACCTTCTCCCCGCGCGCGGGGAGAAGGGAGATGCGGCAACCACGATTGTCCCCTCTCCCCGCCTGCGGGGAGAGGGCTAGGGTGAGGGGCCTCTGAACTCCGGATGCAAGCCCTCAATGGCTCCGATCGGCCACGAAACGCGCTGTTTCGTTGAGGATGTCCGCACGGTCGCCAAAGGGCGCGAGCAATGCGGCGGCCTCTTCCACAAGCCGCGTCAGTTCGCTTTCCGCCCAGGCCTGGCCGCGCAGAGAGACCAGCGTGCCCTTGCCGCGCGCGGCGTCCTTGCCGGTGGCCTTGCCCATGGTTTTTGCGTCGGCCGTCAGGTCGAGCAGGTCGTCGGCAAGCTGGAAGGCAAGGCCGATCTTTTCGCCGTAGCTGCGCATCAGCTTTCGCTGTCCGTCATCGCTGCCGGCGATGATCGCACCGGCTTCGCAGGCGAAACGGATCAGCGCACCGGTCTTCATCGCCTGCAGGGTTACGATCTCCGTCTCATCCAGCGTCGAGTTTTCGGCCGCGAGATCGAGCGCCTGTCCGCCCGCCATGCCGCCGATGCCGGCGGCCCGCGCCAGCGCCAGCACCAGCTCGATTTTCTGCCCGTCGGCAAGCGGGGTTTCCGGCGCGGCGATGATGTCGAAGGCAAGCGTTAGCAGGCTGTCGCCGGCAAGGATCGCATTGGCCTCGCCATAGGCGATATGCACCGTCGGCTGGCCGCGCCTGAGATCGTCGTCGTCCATGGCCGGCAGGTCGTCATGGACCAGGGAATAGCTGTGAACGCATTCGAGCGCCGCGCCGATACGCAGGGCGGCCTGGCGGTCGCCGCCGAGAAAGGCAGCGCTTTCCATCACCAAAAAGGGGCGCAGCCGCTTGCCGCCGTTCAGCAGCCCATGGCGCATGGCGGCCAGCAGCGGCGCCGGCCGGAGGGTTTCGCCGGCCGCCGGCTCTTCCCGCAGGATGTCGGCAAGGCAGGCCTCGATGGCCAAGGCGCTCGCTTTCAGGCGGGCCAGGAAGGGTTCGGATGTTTCGCTCATGCGCGCTGTTTGGCATGAGAGCAAAGCCGGAGGCAACGGGATTCTCCGGCGCGGGTGCGGAGCCGAGGGACAAAGCCCATGAAAACCGTTCAGTTTTCCGCGCTCTTGCTCTAAGAGACATCAGGGATCATCAGGCGGGCCTTTCAAAGGGTGGATATCGTACCGGAAACGCGGGAGGGGGAAGACGTGGCGTCAAGCGCTGCGCGGCGCAGCCGTTCGGGGGGATGGATGCCGGCTCTTTACCGGCGCTGGCGCCAGCTGGTCATGGCGGTTCTCGCCGTCCTTGTCCTGCCCTATGTGCTGATCCTCCTCTATGTGCCGGGTTTCATCCATCCCGTCTCGACGCTGATGCTGCGCGACCTGGCGCTCCTGCGCGGCTATGACCGGCAATGGGTGTCCTTCGACGAGATTTCGCCGCATCTGGTGCAATCGGTGATGATGTCGGAAGACGGGCAGTTCTGCAGACATGCCGGCATCGACTGGGTGCAGATGCGCGGCGTGGTCAATGATGCGCTGGAGGGTGAATCCACCCGCGGCGCTTCCACCATCGCGATGCAGACTGCCAAGAACCTGTTTTTATGGAACGGCCGCTCATTCGTGCGCAAGGCGATGGAACTGCCGCTGGCGCTGGTTGCCGATTTCGTCTGGAGCAAGCGGCGGATGATGGAGCTCTATCTCAACATTGCCGAATGGGGCCCCGGGATCTACGGCGCCGAAGCGGCTGCCCTTCATCATTTCGGCGTGCCGGCCTCCAAGCTGACGCGCCGGCAGGCGGCGCTGCTTGCGGTCTCCCTGCCCAATCCGCTGGAACGCAATGCCGGCAAGCCGGGCCGCGGCCTGCGCCGGCTGGCCACCACGATCGAGCGGCGCGCCGGCCGTTCGGGCGAATATATCAAATGCCTTTATGAGTAGGATCAGGCCTTTTCATTGGCCCTGATCGCAGCCGCTCGTCTATAGCAGGGCTTCTATCCATGGGATCGGAGAAGACCGGTGAGCAAACTTACCCTCTATGTCGGCAACAAGAACTATTCGTCCTGGTCGTTCCGGCCCTGGCTTGCGCTGGAAGCCTGCGGCATCGAATTCGAGGATGTCGTCATACCCTTCGATTTTGCAGCCGGTAATCCGAAGATCAGGGATATTTCGCCGACCGGTCGCGTGCCCGTCCTGGAGCATGGCGATATCCGCGTCTGGGAATCGCTGGCGATTATCGAATATGCCGCGGAACTCTATCCGCAGGCGGGCCTCTGGCCGCAGGATCGCAGCGAGCGGGCGGCGGCGCGCAGCTATTCCATGGAGATGCTGTCCGGCTTCCGCGCTCTGCGCAGCGCCTGCCCGATGAATATCCGCCGCGAAAAGCGGGCGATCGACCTTCCCGAGGGCGTCATGGAGGATGTCGCGCGGATCGAGACGATCTGGCGCGAGGCGGTCGCGCGCTCCGGCGGTCCGTTCCTGTTCGGACGCTTCTCAGCCGTCGATGCCATGTTCGCCCCGGTCGTCAACCGGTTCGAGATTTACGACCTCACCCGCAATCCGGGCTCGCTCGAATATATGGATGCGGTCAAGACCCATCCGGCCTTCCGCAAATGGCAGGAAGCGGCGCTTGCGGAGAGCTGGATCGTGCCGGAGGACGAGGTCTGAGCCTCTCAGCCGCCTCTTCGCGAAAAAATGGCGGCGGGGACTGGTCAAACCCCTGTGGGGCATGTATAAGCCCGGCAAATTCGAAGATTGACACCTGTTTTTCCCGGCCACCGGTCTGGGCGTGAAACAGAGTTTGCCCGATAAGTGGAGTATGAAATGGCTGTACCTAAAAGAAAAACAAGCCCGTCCAAGCGTGGCATGCGCCGCTCCGCTGACGCGTTGAAGACGCCGACCTATATCGAAGACAAGAATTCCGGCGAACTGCGTCGCCCGCACCACATCGACCTGAAGACCGGCATGTATCGCGGTCGCCAGGTCCTGACCCCGAAGGCAAGCGCCTAATCAGGCCTGCCGTCAGGCAAATTTTTAAGGGTCGGCGAAAGCCGGCCCTTTTTGCGTTTGTTCGAATTCACGCTTCTCGTCGCTGGTTCCGCCTCTTGAGCAAACGGCCCCTCACCCTAACCCTCTCCCCGCAGGCGGGGAGAGGGGATTTCTGTGGAGCGTGCCGCACATTCCTTCTCCCCGTTAAAACGGGGAGAAGGTGCCCGACAGGGCGGATGAGGGGCCTTCAAGCGGAGGTGGATCCCAACGCCGTTTTCTTGACCCCATGGATGCCGTAGGCCACACTCGCCTGCCGTCCGGATGTCCAAAGAAGCCGGGCGCGCCAAATTGGAGCTTGCCGATGATCGCCGCCATTCCTTTGCTGATCCTGCCTTTCATTCTCTACAATCTGGGAATGATGGGCATTCTGGGAAGCGGTGGGGTTGCGGTTTTCGAAGACACCGTCATGTCGATGACGATGCTGTCCGGAGCGGTCTGGACCATGGATGTCGGCGATCTCCTGATCGTCACCGCGCTCATGCTGCTCTTCGTCGAGATTCTGAAAGCCACCCGCATCAGTTCCAAGGCGCTGATGGACCATCTCCTGTCGATGGTGCTGTTCGTCGTCTTCCTGGTGGAGTTCCTGCTCGTCGCCAATGCCGCGACGCATGTCTTCTTCATCCTGATGACGATCTCGTTCATCGACGTGATCGCCGGCTTCTCCGTCTCCATGCGCACTGCCGGGCGGGACGTGGCGATCGGGCTGTGATGATCTTTCGCCAGCTGGGTGCATGAGGAGAGTTCACCTCTGGCGATATTACATCTCCCTAAGGCAAGACAATTGCATGTGGATTGGAAGAGCGCGCAACAACCTCCCTTTTCTCCCCGGCGGGGAGAAGTGCCGAGCGATGGCGAGGCGATGAGGGGGCTTCGGCGAAGCCGGAGCCGAAGACGTTGCCTTCGGCCCCCTCATCCGGCGCTTCGCGCCACCTTCTCCCCGCCGGGGAGAAGAGGGAGCAAGCCGAAGCTCCTGTGCATTGGCCTGCCTTTGGGCGTGAAGCCTCAGGTACGGGGCCTCCGGCGCAAACGCCCCTTACCCCAGATTCTCCAGCTTGGTCTGCAGCGCGCGAAGTTGCTGCTTCAATTCGTCGATGTCCTTTGCCTCGGCCTTGCGCGGCTCCTTGGCGGCAGGGGCTGCCGCCATGAAGGGCGAGAACATCTGCATGGCCTGGTTGAAGAGGTCGGTGTTGCGTTTGACCTGTTCCTCCACAAGTTGCAGCGGAACCGAAAGATTCTTGCCGAGCGGCGTATCGCCGAAGGCCTTGTTGATCTGTTCGCGCATCTGCACCTGCTGGTCGGTGAAGGCCTGCATGGAATGTTCGAGATAGCTCGGCACGACCATCTGCATCTGGTCGCCGTAGAACGAGATCAGTTGGCGCAGGAAGGAGATCGGCAGGAGCGTGTTGCCGGTCTTGGATTCCTGCTCGAAGATGATCTGGGTTAGCACCGAATGGGTGATGTCGTCGCCTGACTTCGCGTCCTGGACGGTGAATTCCTCGCCCTTCTTCACCATCACCGCGAGGTCGTCGAGCGTCACATAGGTGCTGGTCCCGGTATTGTAGAGCCGCCGGTTCGCATATTTTTTTATGACGATCTGACCGTCGTTCTTTGCCATCTGGGTCTCCTCCCCATGCTCCCGACTTTGTTATGTTTTTCAGAGTAGCCGCAAAAAACCGCTCCTGACAATCTCTTTGTGCGGCGCGACGACGCAGTTGCGGAATTCGTCTGCCGCCGCAATTGCCGAGCCTGGGCGCATCATGGCGTTTGACTTGCGCTGTGAGCTTTGCCAGTCTGCCGCAATTGCGAAAAGAACGAGGACTTTCTGATGAGCACTCCCTCCATCGTCATCGCCAGCGCGGCGCGCACCGCTGTCGGGTCGTTCAACGGCGCCTTTGCCAATACGCCCGCGCATGAGCTCGGCGCCGCCGTCATCAAGGGCGTGCTCGAGCGGGCCGGCGTCGAGGCCGGCGAGGTCGACGAAGTGATCCTCGGCCAGGTGCTGTCGGCCGGCGAGGGCCAGAACCCCGCCCGCCAGGCGGCGATGAAGGCCGGCCTGCCGCAGGAGGCGACGGCCTGGGGCATGAACCAGCTCTGCGGTTCCGGCCTGCGGGCGGTGGCGCTCGGCATGCAGCAGATCGCCACCGGCGATGCGAAGATCATCGTGGCCGGCGGCATGGAATCCATGTCGATGGCGCCGCATTGCGCGCACTTGCGCGGCGGCGTGAAGATGGGCGACCTCAAGATGGTCGATACCATGATCAAGGACGGCCTGACCGATGCCTTCTACGGCTATCACATGGGCACGACCGCCGAGAATGTCGCCCGCAAATGGCAGCTGACACGCGAGGAGCAGGACCAGTTCGCGCTCGGTTCGCAGAACAAGGCGGAAGCCGCCCAGAAGGCCGGCCGCTTTGCCGACGAGATCATCGCCTTCACCGTCAAGACCCGCAAGGGCGATGTCGTGGTCGACCAGGACGAATATATCCGCCATGGCGCCACGCTGGAGTCGATGACCAAGCTGCGCCCGGCCTTCGACAAGGAAGGCACCGTTACTGCCGCCAATGCCTCGGGGCTCAATGATGGCGCCGCCGCGACCCTCCTGATGAGCGAGGCGGAAGCAGCGCGCCGCGGCATCCAGCCGCTCGCCCGCATCGTCTCCTGGGCAACCGCCGGCGTCGATCCGCAGGTCATGGGCACGGGGCCGATCCCGGCCTCGCGCAAGGCGCTGGAAAAGGCCGGCTGGTCGGTCGGCGATATCGAACTGGTCGAGGCCAACGAGGCCTTTGCCGCGCAGGCCTGCGCGGTCAACAGGGATCTCGGCTGGGATACCTCGATCGTCAACGTCAATGGCGGCGCGATCGCCATCGGCCATCCGATCGGGGCTTCGGGCGCCCGTGTGCTCAATACGCTTCTGTTCGAAATGAAGCGGCGCGGCGTTTCCAAGGGACTGGCGACGCTGTGCATCGGCGGCGGCATGGGTGTCGCCATGTGCGTCGAGCGGCTCTGAGGCTCGCCACCTGATCAAATGGTCCCGGCTCTCGAGGCCGGGGCGGTTTTCACGGCAAGTCCGTGGAACTCTATTTACGCTCTCACGCAAGGCAGTACGTCAAGAACGATAAAACAGGGGAACGGCATGAGCAGGGTAGCATTGGTCACCGGCGGGTCACGCGGCATCGGCGCGGCAATCTCCATCGCGCTGAAGGGCGCCGGATACAGGGTGGCGGCAACCTATGCCGGCAACGAGGAAAGGGCGCAGGCCTTTACCGAGGTCACCGGCATCCCCGCCTATCAGTGGGACGTATCGGATTATGCCGCCTGCGCCAGCGGCATCGCCCGGGTGGAGGCCGAAATCGGCCCGATCGAAATCCTCGTCAACAATGCCGGCATCACCCGCGATGCGATGTTCCACAAGATGACACCCGAACAATGGAGCTCGGTGATCGACACCAATCTCACCGGCCTGTTCAACATGACGCATCCGGTCTGGTGCGGCATGCGGGATCGCAATTTCGGCCGGGTGATCAATATTTCCTCGATCAATGCCCAGAAGGGCCAGATGGGCCAGGTCAATTATTCGGCGTCCAAGGCCGGCGATCTTGGCTTTACCAAGGCGCTCGCCCAGGAGGGTGCTGCCAAGGGCATCACCGTCAATGCCATCTGCCCGGGCTATATCGGCACCGAAATGGTGCGGGCCATCCCGGAAAAGGTCTTGACCGAACGGATCATCCCGCAGATCCCGGTCGGCAGGCTCGGCGAGCCGGAGGAAATCGCGCGCTGCGTGCTTTTTCTGGCCTCGGACGATGCGAGCTTCATCACCGGATCGACGCTCTCGGCCAATGGCGGCCAGTTCTTCGTCTGACCGGCGACGATTCAGCATCTGGTGGCGGCAAGCCCGGCGAAATCCATATGTTGCGGGTGAACAAAGCCTGAATCCCTCGGAGTCAGCGATTCGTCGCCGATTCGTTCCACCGCTGTTCCTGTTCGCCGATATCGGGTGGAAATGCCGGCGTGACGCTCCATTTGTCAGTTTCATGCGGGCCTGCCCTTGTCTTTGCGCCACCGCATGGGCATGTGTGCTGCCGGACAGGCATGGCGTGCCCTTATCCGTGACCTTGCCAGCCATGGCCTTGCAATGAAGAATGCGCAGGATCGATAGAGTGCCTGACCAACCGATGATCTTGAGCGGCCGCGGTGTCATCGCGGTGCTCGGCCCCACCAATACCGGCAAGACGCATTACGCGATCGAGCGCATGGTCGCCCATGAGTCCGGCGTCATCGGCCTGCCGCTCCGGCTTCTGGCGCGCGAGGTCTATACGAGGGTCGTCGAAAAGGTCGGTGCCCATAATGTCGCGCTGATCACCGGCGAGGAAAAGATCACGCCGCATATGGCGCGCTTCTCGGTCTGCACCGTCGAGGCCATGCCGCGCGAGACCAAGGCCGCCTTCGTGGCGATCGACGAGATCCAGCTGGCCGGCGACCTGGAGCGCGGCCATATCTTCACCGATCGGCTGATGCATCTGCGCGGCCGCGCCGAGACCCTGCTTCTCGGCGCCTCCACCATGCGGCCAATCCTCGAGCATCTCCTGCCTGGCATCACCGTCGTCGAGCGCCCGCGCCTGTCGCAATTGCTCTATGCCGGCTCGAAGAAGATTACTCGCCTGCCGCAGCGCACTGCCATCGTCGCCTTTTCGGCGGAGGAGGTCTATGCGATCGCTGAGCTGATCCGGCGCCAGAGGGGCGGGGCCGCCGTCGTGCTTGGCGCGCTATCGCCGCGCACCCGCAATGCGCAGGTCGCGCTCTACCAGGCCGGCGACGTCGAATATCTGGTGGCGACCGATGCGATCGGCATGGGGCTCAATCTCGATGTCGATCATGTCGCCTTCGCGCAGGATCGCAAATATGACGGTTACCAGTTCCGCAATCTCAATCCCGGCGAACTGGCGCAGATCGCCGGCCGGGCCGGGCGCCATCTGCGCGACGGCACCTTCGGCGTCACCTCGCGGGTGGAACCCTTCGACAATGAGCTCGTCCACCGCATCGAATCGCACCAGTTCGATCCGGTGCGGGTGCTGCAATGGCGCTCGAAGGCGCTCAACTACGCATCGATCGCGGCACTGAAGAAAAGCCTCGACGCGGCACCCGCGGTCAACGGGCTGACGCGGGCGCTTCCGGCGGTCGACCAGCAGGCGCTCGATTATCTCTCGCGCTATCCGGAAGTGACCAGCCTTGCCACCAACCCGGAGCGCGTGGAAAAGCTCTGGGAGGCCTGTGCGCTTCCCGATTACCGTCGTATAACACCGGCGCAGCATGCCGATCTGATTTCGACCCTTTATGCGGATCTCGTCCGGCGCGGCACGGTGAACGAGGATTTCATGGCCGAACAGGTCCGCCGCGCGGACCATACGGATGGTGAAATCGACACATTGTCCGCCAGGATTGCACAAATCAGGACATGGACCTATGTGTCCAACCGTCCGGGATGGCTTGCCGATCCGACACACTGGCAAGAAAAGACGCGGGAAATCGAGGATCGGTTGTCCGACGCGTTACATGAAAGGTTGACGAAACGCTTTGTTGATCGCAGGACATCTGTGCTCATGAAGCGCCTGAGAGAGAATGCGATGTTGGAAGCTGAAATCAGTGTAAATGGCGATGTCTTCGTAGAAGGACATCATGTGGGACAATTGGCCGGGTTCCGTTTCACACTGGCGACAGTGACCGACGGGCTGGATGCGCGCGCCGTGCAGGGTGCCGCGCAGAAGGCGCTGGCGCTCGAATTCGAGGCGCGGGCTGCAAGGCTGCATGCGGCCGGCAATGCCGATCTGGCGCTTGCCTCCGACGGGCTGGTGCGTTGGCTCGGCGATCCCGTGGCCCGGCTTGCCGCCAGCGATCATGTCATGCGCCCGCGCGTGCTTCTGCTCGCCGACGAGCAACTGCAGGGCAATGCCCGCGAGCATGTGCTCGCCCGCATCGAGCGCTTCGTCAATCATCATATCTCCACCGTGCTGAAGCCGCTCGACGACCTGTCGCGCGCCGAAGACCTCGAAGGCCTTGCCAAGGGCCTCGCCTTCCAACTCGTCGAGAATCTCGGCGTCATGTTCCGCCGCGACGTCGCCGACGACGTCAAGTCGCTGGACCAGGAGGCGCGCGCCTCGATCCGCCGCCACGGCATCCGCTTCGGCGCCTACCACATTTTCATGCCGGCGCTGTTGAAGCCGGCCCCGGCCGAACTCATCACGCTGCTCTGGGCCTTGAAGAACGACGGGCTGGACAAGCCCGGCTACGGCGATCTCATCCCGGTGCTGGCCGCCGGCCGCACCTCGGTGGTCACCGATCCCTCCTTCGAGCGCTCGTTCTACAAGCTGGCGGGCTTCCGCTTCCTCGGCAAGCGGGCCGTGCGCATCGATATTCTCGAGCGGCTGGCCGATCTCATCCGGCCGCTCCTGCAGTGGAAGCCCGGCACGACCGCGCGTCCGGACGGCGCCTATGACGGCCGCCGTTTTACCGCCACGACGGCCATGCTCTCCATTCTCGGGGCGACCCCTGATGATATGGAAGAGATCCTCAAGGGCCTCGGCTATCGCGCCGATAGCGTTACCGCCGAGGACGCCGCCGCATTTCTGACTACCCAGGCCGGCGCCGCCAAGCCGGCGTCGGACAGCCCGGCAGCCGACGCGGCGCCCGTG
Source organism: Rhizobium sp. Root482 (assembly GCF_001426565.1). Lineage (GTDB taxonomy): Bacteria > Pseudomonadota > Alphaproteobacteria > Rhizobiales > Rhizobiaceae > Pararhizobium. The sequence goes on from NZ_LMFA01000022.1 coordinate 227,264, forward strand.
CAGGAATCCGACGACGCTGCCGAGCCGGAGAGCGCCGGGACTGTCGAGACGGAAACTGCGGCCAGCGAGCCGGAAGCTGTGGCATCGGCAACCGTGGAACCGTCAGCCGTCGAGCCATCTTCCGAAGTGGCCCCCGAGGCTGAAGCCGCACCGGCAGTCGCCGCTGTCGAACAGCCGGCCGAAGCCCCGGTAACGCCACCGGCTGAAGCCGAAGTGTCCGGCGAGCCGGCAGCGGATGTGCAGCCGGCCGAGCCGGTCGAGCCGGCCGAGCCTGTGGAGGCCAAGCCGGTTCTCCTGTGGCGTCCGGGAAGCCGCAACGACAACCAGCGTGCTGGCGGACGCCCCCAGGGCGAGCGCCGTGGCGGCCGCGCGCAGCAGGGCGAAGGACGCCGTGACGGTGAAGGACGCCGTGACGGTGAAGCCCGTCGCGAAGGTGAACCGCGCCGTGAAGGACGTGACGACAACCGCAAGGGCGGCGGTGGCCGGCCGGATCGCAACAGGGGTCGTGACGGCGGCAAGCCGCAGGGTGGCCCGCGTCATGAGAAAGGCGAGCGCCAGGACCGGCCCGATCGCAACGACCGCGGCGGAAAGTCGCAGGCCGCCAAGTTCGAGGCCCGTCCGCCGCGCAAGGAAAAGCCGCTGGATCCGGATTCGCCCTTCGCCAAGCTCGCTGCCCTGAAGGAGCAGATGAAGAAATAGGCCATGACCGAAAGACAGCCGCAGATTCCGCCGGTCCTGCGCCAGCGTCTCGACAAATGGCTGTTTTTCACGCGCCTGCAGAAATCCCGCTCGATCGCCCAGAAGGCGATCGAGGGCGGCGATATCCGGGTCAACGATGCCCGCGTCACCCAGCCGTCGCATTCGCTGAAAGGCGGCGACATCGTCACCCTCTCGCTCGATCGTCGCGACGTGATCGTCCGTATGCTTCTTGCCGGCACCCGGCGCGGCCCCTATGAGGAAGCCCGGCTTCTCTACGAGGACCTGACGCCGCCGGCCGATCCGAAAGACAAGCCCAGCGCCTTCGAGCAGGCGACGCGCGAGCGCGGCAGCGGCCGGCCCACCAAGAAGGAGCGCCGCGAGACCGACCGGCTGATGCCGGGGCCAGACTGGCACGAGGAATAACGCATGTCGCGCAAAAGTGTGCAGCGGTTTTGCGATAACGACATGCGTAAAATCAAAGTCTAAAGCGCCGGAAGCGAATCTGAAAGATCGCGACGCGCTTTAGAAAACTGTCCCGCCGACCGGCATTTTGACGCATGGTTTATTCTTGCAAAGCCCCGGTAAAGCCATTACCTCACGGAGGCAATGTGCAGCCGGTAGCGCCGAAGGCGGAGACCGGTATCGCCGAAGGAGCGGATAGGCGGCCCTGGCCGCTGCCGTCACATGTGAGACATCGCTGGAGTACCTCATGACGTATGTCGTGACCGACAATTGCATTCTCTGCAAATATACCGATTGCGTGGAAGTGTGCCCGGTGGACTGCTTCTATGAGGGCGAGAATTTCCTCGTCATTCATCCCGACGAATGTATCGATTGCGGCGTCTGCGAACCGGAATGCCCGGCCGGCGCCATCAAGCCGGATACGGAGCCGGGTCTCGATATGTGGCTGAAGGTCAATGCCGACTATGCCACCCAGTGGCCGAACATCACCATCAAGCGCGACGAACTGCCCGAAGCCAAGGAAATGGACGGCGTGGAAGGCAAGTTCGAGAAATACTTCTCCCCCAAGCCGGGCAAGGGCGACTGATCCGTACGCTGGACCGCCATGGTTTTCCGCTCTGGAAAAATGGCGAAATTCGGGGAATCAAGGCTTAACCATGTCCTTGGCGGACAGGTTGGGCTTTGCCGCGCTTGTAAAGCAAATTATTGATTTCCGCAGTTTTTTATGATAGGGTCCGAATACTGATCCACATCGCGGCATTCGGCATGCCCGAAAACCATCACGAAAGCAAAACCTTCCCAAGGCGCGGCTGACCCCAAATACGCAACGTCTGTTGCTCGTATGTGATCGCCGCGCAGAAGATCGATTTGAAGACCGTTGGAGCGGATCAGTATGGAGTCACCCGACGGTGCCCCCGTCCATCCCGGGCCTGACTGACCCGGCCCCGGCCCATCGCCGGGAGCGTAACAGGGAGTTTTTGAAACGAATGACGACGCAGCAGAAAAAATCTTCAACGCGCCACGGCTTCAAGACCGGCGAATCCATCGTTTATCCGGCCCATGGCGTGGGACAGATCGTGGCGATCGACGAACAGGTTGTTGCGGGCATGTCGCTCGAGCTTTTCGTGATCGATTTCGAGAAGGACAAGATGCGCCTCAAGGTGCCGGTCGCCAAGGCCGTCAGCATCGGTATGCGCAAGCTGTCCGAAACGGATTTCGTCGAACGTGCATTGAAGGTCGTCCAGGGCAGGGCCCGCGTCAAGCGGACCATGTGGTCGCGTCGCGCGCAGGAATATGATGCCAAGATCAATTCCGGCGACCTGATCTCGATCGCCGAAGTGGTCCGCGATCTCTATCGTGCTGAAAACCAGCCGGAGCAGTCCTATTCCGAACGCCAGCTTTACGAAGCTGCACTCGACCGCATGGCGCGCGAAATCGCTGCCGTGAACAAGATGTCGGAAACGGAAGCCGTTCGCCTGGTCGAGGTCAACCTCGCGAAGGGCCCCAAGCGCGGCAAGACCGTCGAGGAAGACGATACGCAGGAAGAAGCCGCATAAGCCGGCCTCTACCGCTTCTCACTCCAAAAGCCCTGTCAGCGATGACGGGGCTTTTTTCTGTCGGGCACTCTGTGGCTCCGGAGCGTGCGTCTGTCAGGCAAGCGGTTCGGATGTGTTTGTGGCGGGGAAACGGCCAGATCGGGCGGCAGTCACCTTGATAGCGCGGGCATTCCCGGATGCCGCACCTCCTTCGCTCGTGACCGCCGCGTCTGCCTTCGTTCCTTCCAACTCCGCCCGGAACTGCTTTCGATCCTCCGTGACGCCCCGATCTTTCCTCCTGCCAATCCCGGGCTTTTTCATCCTCGGTTCTCTCTCTCTCTCTCTCTCTCTCTCCCTCCCTCCCTCCCTGGTCATCCTTCCCATCTCCCCCTCCGCCATGCAGTTGGCTTGCCGCTCGTCCTTGCGTACTCCGCCCCTTGGGTCATCCTCGGGCTCGACCTCAGAATCCACGCCCCAGGCGATGGACGTGGGCGTGGCCCTGGTTCCTCGGGTCGCGCCCGAGGATGACGAGAGGGGAGGAGCCGACCGCGCGTCACACTCACCCTGCCCGAACAAAATCCCTGCTCGCTCCGTTCTGTGCCCCTTCACCTTCAGCCCCCTCCCTCGTCGGCCTCCACCTTCTCCTTCGTCATCCTCGGGCTTGACCCGAGGATCCACACCGTAAGCACGGAAAACGGTGTGATTGCAGATCCTCGGGTCAAGCCCGAGGATGACGGAGAGAGAGGAGCGGCCATGGGGAAAGCCTGTTGGATGATGAACGGCTCCCTCACAACCCAGGCAAACGGGCTGTTGGAGAAGCCAGCCGTATCCCCAGCACCGGCCCCCCAAGACAAAAATTCCTCCCCGCTCATCCCCGCCCCATGAATCCATGTCACCTTATGCCCGTTCCGTCATTGGATACGCTGCCAGGCGTGGTGGTGAGGCGGGGCCGGTGCCGGATGGGGGCGGGACGCAAGTCTTCATTCGGTGGATGGRCAGAAAATGGTTTCCCTCTCGCCTGAAACAGGGCGGGGCGCGCTTGTGAGGCGCACATGAGGAGCGGCGACTGGGCTTGCCACAAGCAATCCCTTTCGNTGGGGGCGGGACGCAAGTCTTCATTCGGTGGATGGGCAGAAAATGGTTTCCCTCTCGCCTGAAACAGGGCGGGGCGCGCTTGTGAGGCGCACATGAGGAGCGGCGACTGGGCTTGCCACAAGCAATCCCTTTCGTGGCGTCGCCGATACCGGAGCGATCCGGTCACGSCGAGCGTCACCCTGTGCTAGAAAAAGGTGCYGCCACCCCCGCAGAGAGACCGGAATTGTTCATCGACCAACACTGAACGGGGCGCTGGAAGGCGTCATATAAATTAACTTAGTCACGGCACTTTCCAGCGCCCCGGCCAAGTGAATGAAAGCAAACCCACGACGGATGTTTTCCGGGCGTGGCTGAAGGCGGTTGGGAGCCGGCATTCTCCGAATTTCCCTTCTCCCCGGCGGGGAGAAGGTGGTCCGCAGGGCCGGATGAGGGGGGGCGAAGCCACATCATGCCAAGCGGCCAGACGGACAAGAGGCTCTGAAAACATGGCAAGGAAAACAATGACCCACCGATGCCGTACCACCCCCTCATCCGCCCTTCGGGCACCTTCTCCCCAGCGGGGAGAAGGGAGATGCGGCGAACCCGAGCGCCCCAAGCCCCTCACCCCGGGCCTCTCTCCACAAGCAGAACAGGCCATAACGGAGATCTATGACGCCGCAAGCATGCCGTTCTTCCCTTCTCCCCAGCGGGGAGAAGGTGGCCCGCAGGGCCGGATGAGGGGGCCGAAGCCACATCACACCGCGCGGCCAGACAGACAGGAAGCTTTGAAAGCATGGCAGCGAAAGCAATGTTCCACCGATGCCGCACCACCACCCCCTCATCCGCCCTTCGGGCACCTTCTCCCCGCTGGGGAGAAGGGGGATGCGGCGAATTCACGGAGACGGCAGTCTTCCTCACGCCAGCTCCAGCGCCCGCCCGGCCGTCGCCTTGCGGGCTTTCATTGCCTTGCCGGCCACATAGACCTCTGCCACGCAGCGATCGTCGCCCATGGTCTGCAGGATGAACAGTTCGTCGACGAGCGAGCGCGCGGTGCGCATCCGGAGTTCCATCGCCGATTTGCCGCTACTGTCGAGCACGACGATATCGGCATCGGCGCCGACATGCAGCGAGCCGATGTGGTCCTGAAGCCCGAGCGCCCGGGCATTGCCGAGCGTCATCCGGTAGAAGGAATTGAGCGGCGACAATCGCTGGCCCTGCAGGTGCAGCACCTTGTAGGCCTCGTCCATGGTCTCGAGCATCGAGAAGCTGGTGCCGGCCCCGACATCGGTGGCCACCGACCAGCGGGCGCCGAGCTTGTCGAAGCGGTCGCGGTCGAACAGGCCGGAACCGAGGAACAGATTGGAGGTGGGGCAGAACACGCCGACGGCACCGGTCTCTGCCAGCGCCGAAATCTCCCGGTCGCTCAGATGGATGCAATGGCCAAGCAGCGTGCGGTCGGTCAAGAGGTCGTAACGGGCATAGATGTCGGTATAATCCAGCGCATCCGGATAAAGCGAAGTGGCAAAGGCGATCTCGTCGCGGTTTTCGGACAGATGCGTCTGCACATGGCAGTCCGGATGCTCGGCAACCAGCGTGCTCGCCATTTCCATCTGCTCCGGTGTCGAGGTGATGGCAAAGCGCGGGCTGATCGCATAGTGGGCCCTGCCCCGCCCATGCCACTTGCCGATCAGCTTTTTCGTCTCGTCATAGCCCGTCTGCGGCGTGTCGCGGAGTGCTTCCGGCGCATTGCGGTCCATCATCACCTTGCCGCCGATCATCAGCATGCCCCGCTGTTCGGCCGCCGAGAAATAAGCATCGACGCTCTGCGGATGCACCGAACAATAGGCCGCCGCGGTCGTCGTGCCGTTCGCCAACAGCTCGTCCATGAACCGGCCGGCAATGAAGGCGGCATGTTCCGGCTCCGAAAATTTCTGTTCCTCGACGAAAATATAGGTGTTCAGCCATTCCATCAGCTGTGCGCCATAAGACGCGATCGCCTGCGTCTGGGGAAAATGCAGATGCGTGTCGATCAGCCCGGGAAGCACGAGATGCGGCCGGTGGTCGGCCACCGCCACATCGGGCGAGGCTTGGCGGCGGATATCGGCATAATCGCCGACGCCAGCGATCCTGCCGTCGCGCACCAGCACCGCGCCGTCCTCCACGGCCCGGTAGGATGCACTATCATCGAGGCTTTGGGGCTCGTCGATAAAGGTGAGCACACGCCCACGGATCAGGAGTTCGGTCATTGGCTTGTTCCTCCATTCACGACCGCCTCGTACCAGCCGACGAGCAATTGCCGCTCGTCGTCGGATATGGCGGTGACATTGGCCGGCGGCATGGCGTGCGAGCGCCCCGCCTGCAGGTAGATTTCACGGGCATGGGCGGCGATTTCGGCGTCGCTTTCGAGCGTCACGCCCTTCGGCGGAATGACGATGCCCTCCCAGCCTGGTTCCCTGGCATGGCACATGGAACAGCGCCCGAGGATCGTGTCTCGCACCTTCGGAAAGGCGTCCGCCGCGATGAACGTCTGCTGCGTGGCCGAGACCTTGTCCGTCTCGCCGGACAAAACCTTCGGCACGGTCGAGAGCCACATGATGGCGACGAACAGCAGCGCGGTCGCAAGCCAGGTCCAGGTCGGATTGCCGGCATTGGCATGGCGCGTGTTGAAATAATGCCGGATCGTCACACCCATCAGGAAGACCAGCGAGGCGATGATCCAGTTGAACTGGGTGCCGAAGGCCAGCGGATAATGATTCGACAGCATCAGGAACAGCACCGGCAGCGTCAGGTAGTTGTTGTGCGTCGAGCGCTGCTTGGCGATCCGGCCATATTTGGCGTCGGGCGTTCTGCCGGCGATCAGGTCGGCAACCACGATCTTCTGGTTGGGGATGATGATGAAGAAGACGTTTGCCGACATGATCGTCGCGGTAAATGCGCCCAGATGCAGGAAGGCGGCACGGCCGGTGAACAACTGGGTATAGCCCCAGGCCATGGCGACCAGGATGAAATAGAGCAGCACCATCAGCCTGGTATTGTCATTGCCGAACGGCGATTTGCAGATCAGGTCATAGAGGATCCCGCCGAACGCAATCGAGGCGAGCGAGATCGCGATGGCGACAGGCTTCGACACGTCGAGCACGTTCGGATCGATCAGGTAGAGATCGGCGCCGGCATAATAGACGAGTGCCAGCATGCCGAAGCCCGAAAGCCAGGTGACATAGCTTTCCCATTTGAACCAGATCAGGTGCTCAGGCATGTTGGCCGGCGCCACCAGATATTTCTGGATATGGTAGAAGCCGCCGCCATGCACCTGCCATTCCTCGCCATACGCGCCGGCCGGCAGGTCCGGGCGCTTGCGCAGGCCCAGATCAAGTGCCACGAAATAGAAGGACGAGCCGATCCAGGCGATGCCGGTAATGACGTGGAGCCAGCGGACGGCGAAGGTCAGCCAGTCCCAGGCAATGGCATATTCATACATTGGAACCTCCCTGTACGGCAGTTCTATTGCCTATGGATTTACCGCGCGTTCCCCTCTTCTCCCCGGCGGGGAGAAGGTGGCGCAAAGCGCCGGATGATGGGGAAGGCCGGCATAGAAATCGCCGAAAGGCCCCCTCATCGCCTCGCCTGCGCTCGGCACGTCTCCCCGACGGGGAGAAGAGGGAGCCTGACGCAATCGCCGTCGCTCCATATCCAACAGCCCCTGCCTGTTCAGGAGCGTTGTGCCATCGCGCGATCTTCGCCGGAATGCCGGTTAATCCCCAACACTTTCAAAAAAATCTATAAGATCGCCCCGGCTGCGGCGGGTTGCTGCCTGTGATAGAAAGGCTCTCATGTCCTATCTCGATAATATCCGCGTCTTCGTCCGGGTCGTCGAACTCGGTACCCTCTCGTCGGCCGGCCGCGACCAGCGGGTGACGCCGGCCGTGGCCAGCAACCGCATCAAGGAGTTGGAGCGCCATCTCGGCGTGCGGCTGTTCAACCGCACCACGCGCAAGCTCTCGCCGACCGAACATGGCCGGGTGTTCTATCAGGGCGCGGTGAAGATTATCGAGGCGGTGAACGAGGCCGAAGGCGCCATCGCCGATCTCTCCCACAATCCGAAGGGGTCGCTCCGCATCACCGCGCCGCTCGGCCTCGGCCGCCGGCTGATCGCCTCGGGCATTCCGGAATTCCACGACAGATATCCCGATATCGAGGTGCGCCTGCGCCTCTCCGACCACAATATCGATATATTGAGCGAGGGGGTGGATATCGCCTTCAAGCTCGGCGTGCTGGAGGATTCCAACCTGCGCATGCGCGGTATCCTCAATTGCCAGCGCGTCGTCTGCGCCGCTCCCGCCTATCTCGAAAAGCGCGGCGTGCCGCAGACGCCGGAGGCGCTGATCGAGAACCGGCACGACTGCCTGCTTTTGCGCTATCCCGGCTCCAAGGAATATTACTGGACGCTGCAGACCCCGGACGGCATGCGCAAATTCGAAATCGGCGGGCCCTATGATTCCGACGATGGCGACGTCCTCACGCAATGGGCGCTGGAAGGCCGCGGCATCATCAACAAGCCGCTGTTCGAGGTGAAGGCCCATCTGAACGACGGCACCCTCATCGAAATCCTCAAGGACACCCCGCCGGCCAGCGTGCAACTGGCGGCGATCTACCCGCACAAGCGCTTCCAGGACCCGAAGGTGCGGCTGATGATCGACTTCATGGCCGAGCGCTGCCAGCGGATGATCGGTAGGATGCTGGAGTGAAAGCCTTCGAAGAGCGCGATTTCACACCGGAACGCCTGTCTTTCGAAGGACGCGACATCGAGTTCTGAAGGAGGAGCTAGATTTTTGGCTGCGCTTCTTTGCGAATGGCTGGCTTGGATGATGCCCAACTCAACGCCGCCGTGGTGATTTCCGCTGCTGCCAAGGCGGCGATCACGGCCGGGCGCTTGTCCTTCACCGCCGTGCCGCCGATCGGGCAGACGAGGCGGTCGAACAGGTCGGGGCTTCCGATTTCGCGCGACAGCCAGTTCTTGAAAGTGGCGCGCTTGGTCCTGGAGCCGATCATGCCGACATAAGCAGCATCCTCGCGGCGCAGCGCCTCTGTTGCGATCAGGAAATCAAGCGCGTGGTCATGGGTCAGGATGACAAAGGCGCTGCCGGCCGGTGCGTCGCGTACAAGCGCTTCCGGCATCGCCGTCAGGCAGGTCTCGATGCCCTGCGCGGTTGACGCCGACAATTCTTCCTCGCGGGTATCGACAAGAACGGTGCGCACCGGCACCAGCGACAGCGCCATGGCCAGCGCATCGCCGACATGGCCTGCGCCGAAAATATAGACATGCGGACGCTCTGCCATTTCGCGGTCGCTCCGTGCAATGAGAAAAGCGGCGATCTCCGGGGTGACCGCCGTGAAGGCCAGGGCGACCCGGCCGCCGCAGCACTGGCCGATCTCCGGGCCGAGCGGCACATCCATCGCCTGCGCCGGCTCGCTCTGCCGCAAGGCGCGGCGGGCATGGTCGATCGCCATATATTCGAGCTGGCCGCCACCGATCGTCCCGAACAGCCGCTCGGCCGACACCAGCATGAAGGCATCGGTATCGCGCGGCGTCGAACCGGCGACGCCGGATATCCCGACAAGCAGGCAGCCGGGTTCGCGTCGCAGGAATTCCCTGATGTCCTCGCGTCCCGCTGCCATGGTTCACCCGTTCTTTGCCGCCCGCCGCAGCCGCTCGACCGCCATCAGCACCCGTTCCGGCGTCGCCGGTGCATCGAGGCGCGGCGGGATACGATACTCCGCAACGCTTGCCGCCGCCATGGAGATTGCCTCCAGCACCGAGATCGGCAGCATGAAGGGCGGCTCGCCGACGGCCTTGGAGCGACGGATCGTCTCCTCGCGGTTGAGCGACCATTCGGCCAGCTTGACGTTGAAGATGCGGGGCCGGTCGGAGGCAAGCGGGATCTTGTAGGTCGACGGCGCATGGGTGCGCAGCCGCCCCTTGGCGTCCCACCAGAGTTCTTCCGTTGTCAGCCAGCCCATGCCCTGGACGAAGGCGCCCTCGACCTGGCCGATATCGAGCGCCGGGTTCAACGAGCGGCCGACATCGTGGAGAATATCGGCGCGATCGACCTGGTATTCGCCGGTCAGCGTATCGACGCTGACCTCGGAGCAGGAGGCGCCATAGGCATAGTAGAAGAACGGCCGGCCCCGGCCTTCCGAGCGGTTCCAGTGGATTTTCGGCGTCTTGTAGAAGCCCGCCGCCGAAAGCTGGATGCGGGCGCCATAGGCCAGCCTGATGAAATCGGCAAAGGGGATGCGCTCAGGCCCGATGCGCACCATGTTCGGCTCGAAAGCCACATCCGTCTCACTGACGCCATGGCGCTCGGCGGCAAATGCGACCAGGCGCGCCTTGATCTGCTGTGCGGCATTCGCCGCCGCCATGCCGTTGAGGTCCGAGCCGGAGGAGGCCGCGGTCGCCGATGTGTTCGGCACCTTGCCGGTCGTCGTCGCCGTCACCTTGATCCGGTCGAGATCAACCTGGAATTCGTCGGCCACCACCTGGGCGACCTTGGTATAGAGCCCCTGCCCCATCTCGGTACCGCCGTGATTGAGGTGGATCGAACCATCGGCATAGACATGCACCAGCGCGCCGGCTTGATTGAACTCGGTCTTGGTGAAGGAAATGCCGAATTTCACCGGCGTCAGGGCGATGCCGCGCTTGATGACCTGGCTCTTGCGGTTGAAGGCGAGAACCTCCGCACGCCGCGCCGCGTAATCGCAGGAGGCTTCCAGCTCCTCGATGATCCGGCCGATGATATTGTCCTCGACGGGCTGGTGATAGGGCGTCAGGTTGCGCCCTTCGCCGCCGTAGAAATTCAGCTTGCGGATATCGAGCGGGTCCTTACCGAGCGCATAGGCGACCTCCTCGATCATGCGTTCGGCGCCGACCATGCCCTGCGGCCCGCCGAAGCCGCGAAAGGCGGTATTGGAGACGGTATTGGTCTTCAGCGGCTGAGACCGCAACCGGACATGCGGGTAGAAATAGCAATTATCCGCATGAAACAGCGCGCGGTCGGTAACCGGGCCGGACAGGTCGGCCGAGAAGCCGCAGCGCGCCGAATAGACCGCATCCACCGCCTCGATCCGGCCGTCGTCGTCGAAGCCGACCTTGTAGCCGACATGGAAATCATGCCGCTTGCCGGTCGCCACCATGTCGTCGTCGCGGTCGGGGCGGATTTTCACGGCGCGGCGGTATTTCTTCGCGGCAAGGGCCGCGACGGCGGCGAACAGGTTCGCCTGCGTCTCCTTGCCGCCAAAGGCGCCGCCCATGCGCCGCACATTGATCGTTACCGCATTAGAGGGAAGGCCGAGTACCTGGCCGACCATATGCTGGGTCTCGCTCGGATGCTGAGTCGAGGAATAGAGGGTGATCTCGTCGTCCTCGCCGGGAATGGCAAAGGAGATCTGACCTTCCAGATAGAAATGATCCTGGCCGCCGATGCGCATCTCGCCTTCAACGACGTTCTTGGCCTTGGCAAACCCGGCGGCGATCTCGCCGCGTTCGAGTTTCAGGGGATCGACGACCAGCGGGTAATCGGCAGCCGCTGCTTCCAGGACGTCGGTCACATGCGGCAGGTCGCGATAGTCGATCTTCACGCTTGCCGCCGCCCGCCGGGCCAGTTCGCGGCTCTCGGCGATGACGGCGAAGATCGGCTGGCCGTGGAATTCGACCTTGGCCGTCGCAAAGACCGGATCGTCACGCAGATGGGCCGGGCTGACATCGTTTTCGCCGGGAATATCGGCGGCCGTCAGGACGCCGACGACGCCGGGCGCCGACAGAACCGCGTCGAAATCCACCGAGATTATGTCGGCATGGGCGCGGCCGGAAAGGCCGAGATAGGCATGCAGCGTACCGGCCGGTTCCGGCATGTCGTCGATATATTCGGCGGTTCCGGTCACATGCTTGTGGCCGGATTCGTGGCGTTCATTCTCATGGACTCCGCCGCGGATGCGCTCGATGGGCTGCATGACATTCATGATTTCATCTCCTCACACGGCCAGCCTGGCCTGGCGGTCAAGCCGCACCTGCTCGCCGCCCTGCGTCTCCAGATAGAAGCGGCGCAGCAGGTTTTTAGCCACCAGCAGGCGGTAGTCGGCCGATGCGCGCCAGTCGGTGAGCGGCACATAGTCCGCGCCGAGCGCCTCCATGGCGGTCTCCACCGCCGCTTCGGTCCAGGCCGAGCCGGTCAGCGCCACCTCCGCGTTCGTCGCCCGCTTCGGGGTTCCGGCCATGCCGCCAAAGGCGATGACGGCACTCTTCACTTTGCCCGTTGCATCGAGAGCGACCCGGAACGCGCCGCAGACGGCGGAAATATCCTCGTCCAGCCGCTTGGTGATCTTGTAGACGGCGAAGTGCTCGTCCTTGCCAAGCAAGGGGATGCGGATGGTCTCGACGAATTCGCCCGGCTCGCGGTCCTGCTTGCCATATTCGATGAAATAGCTTTCGAGCGGCAGGGTCCGCCGGACGCGACCCTTTCTCAGGGTCACCGAGGCAGCGAGCGCGATCAGCGCCGGGGGCGTATCGCCGATCGGCGAGCCATTGGCGATATTCCCGCCGATCGTGCCCATATTGCGCACCTGCGCGCCGCCGATCCGGTCCCAAAGCTCGGTGAGCTGCGGAAAATGCCGGGTGATGAGCGGATAGGCATCCGTATAGCTGACGCCGGCTCCGAGCGTGATGCCGTCCTTGTCGACGGTGATGCGGCGCAATTCGTCGAGATGGCTGAGATGCACGACTGGCGAGATGTCGCGCATGAATTTCGTCACCCACAGGCCGACATCGGTGGAACCGGCGACGAGGCGGGCCTTGGGCTCGGCTTCGAAGATTTCGGCAAGATCGTCCACCGAACCCGGCAGGATGATGCGCTCGGTGCCGTCGCCGATGACGACGCGGCGGCCGTCCTTCATTGCTTCCAGCTGGCGGCTCACCGCATCGCGCTCGGCGACCAGCGGATCCCGGCCGAGATCGCCGATGACCGAAATCGCTTGCGCCGCGCGGATGATCGCCGCATAGCCGGTGCAGCGACAGAGATTGCCCTGAAGCGCCTTTTCGATCTCCGCCACCGTGGGTTTCGGGTTTTCCATCCACAGCCCGTAGAGCGACATGACGAAGCCCGGCGTGCAGAATCCGCATTGCGAGGCGTGCGTATCGACCATGGCCTGCTGCACCGGATGCAGCGGACCATTCGGTGTGGCCAGCGATTCCACCGTCACCACATGGCAGCCGTCGAGCGAGCCGACGAAGCGGATGCAGGCATTGACGCTCTCATAGGCCAGTCGGCCATTTATCAGCCGTCCGACCAGCACCGTGCAGGCGCCACAGTCGCCTTCCGCGCAGCCTTCCTTGGTGCCGCGCAGATTGCGCTCCAGCCGCAGGAAATCGAGCAGCGTCTGCACGGGCGAGACGGCCGACAGTTCCACCGGCCGGTGGTTGAGCAGGAAACGGATGGTCGTGCGGATTTCGGCGGTCATGGCTCAGCTCCCGCGATAGGTCGAATAGCTGTAGGGCGAAAGCAGCAGCGGCACGTGATAATGCGCCGTCTCCTCGGCAATGCCGAAGCGGATCGGGATCACGTCGAGAAAGGCGATATCGCCGGATTTGCGGCCGAGATAATCGCCGGCATGGAAACGAAGTTCATAGATGCCGGCTTTCATCGCCGGCCCGCTCATCAGCGGCGCGTCGCAGCGGCCGTCCCCGTTGGTCCGGAACACGCCGATCTCCACGGCGCTGTCGCCCTCGAGCCGGAAAAGCTCGATGCGCAGGTTTTCCGCCGGCTTGCCCTGCGCCGTATCGAGCACATGAGTGGTCAGCCGACCGCCGCTTCCGTCTTGAGACTGCATGCGTTTACCTCCCGCAGACTGCATCCATCCTTGCACTATCGCCCAGCCGACTTCCCTTGGATAGAGCGTTGATCATTCGAGACTTTCAAAATTTTCGAGGGGAATGGCGCGCGCGCTTTATGGCTAGAAATCGCCCTATCGCATATCGAGGGAGGAGCGAGCCGATGAGATATCCCCGTGACCTGCACGGCTATGGCGAAAACACGCCCGATGCCGCCTGGCCGGGCGGCGCCCATATCGCCGTCCAGTTCGTCGTCAATTACGAGGAAGGCGGCGAGAACTGCGTGCTGCATGGCGATGCCGCATCGGAAGCCTTCCTGTCGGAGATCGTCGGCGCCCAGCCCTGGCAAGGCCAGCGCCACTGGAACATGGAATCGATCTATGATTACGGCGCCCGCGCCGGCTTCTGGCGGCTGCACCGGCTCCTGACCGGGCGGCAGGTGCCGGTGACGGTCTATGGCGTGGCAACGGCCTTGAAGCGGTCGCCGGCGCAGGTCGCCGCCATGCAGCAAGCCGGCTGGGAAATCGCCTCGCACGGCCTGAAATGGATCGAGCACAAGGACATGGAGGCGGAGGAGGAGCGCCGGCAGATCGCGGAGGCGATCCGGCTGCACGAAGTGGTCACCGGCGAACGGCCGCGCGGTTGGTATACCGGCCGTTGCTCGCAGAACACCCTCGACCTCGTCACCGAAGAGGGCGGCTTTGCCTATGTCTCCGACAGCTATGCCGACGACCTGCCCTATTGGCACGCGCAGGGCGGCAAGCACCAGCTCGTCATTCCCTATACGCTCGATACCAACGACATGCGCTTTGCCACGCCGCAGGGCTTCAACAGCGGCGACCAGTTCTTCAGCTATCTGAAGGATACGTTCGATGTGCTCTATGCCGAGGGGGCCGAGGGCGCGCCGAAGATGATGAATATCGGCCTGCACTGCCGCCTTGCCGGCCGGCCGGGACGAGCTGCCGCCCTTGCCCGGTTCATCGATTATGTCAAAAGCCATGACAGGGTCTGGCTTGCCCGCCGCATCGATATCGCCGAGCATTGGGCAACCACCCATCCTTTCGGGCCGAACGATAATCGCCCATCACATCTCGACGAGGAGACCTTCGTCGCACGCTTTGGCAGCGTGTTCGAACATTCGGACTGGATTGCGCGCCGCGCCCATGCCGGCGAACTCGGCCCAGCCAACGATAGCGCGAGCGGCCTTCACGCCGCCCTGAGCGCTGTGTTCCGCGAAGCGAGCGACGCCGAACGCCTTGGCGTCCTCAATGCCCATCCGGATCTTGCCGGCAAGCTTGCGCAGGCGAGACGCCTCACCGAAAGCTCGACCAGCGAACAGGCCTCCGCCGGCCTCGATGCGCTGACGGACAGCGAGCGCGACCGGTTCAACATTCTCAACGGCCGCTATGTGAAGACTTTTGGCTTTCCCTTCATCATCGCCGTGCGCGGCCTTGGCAAGGACGACATCCTGGATGCCTTTCAACGCCGCATCGGCAATGACTGGCAATCGGAATTCGAAACGGCCTGCCGCCAGGTCGAGCGGATTGCCCTGCTTCGGCTCACCGACATGCTGGCCAGCTGAGGCGACGAGATGAAAAACATCGACATCAGGCCGCTCACTCGCGCAGCCTTTGCGCCTTTCGGAGAGGTTCTGGAAACCGAGGGCGCGGCAAGCTTTCCGATCAATGCCGGCAAATGCCTGCGCTATCACGATCTCGCCCGGATCGAGACAATGGGCGAGAAGGCCCGCCCGATGATCAGCCTCTTGCGGGGCGAGCCCTATTCGCTACCGCTCGAACTTGCCATGGTCGAGCGCCACCCGCTCGGCAGCCAGGCCTTCATTCCGCTGAGCCAGCATCCGTTTCTGGTGGTCGTGGCCGAAGAGACGCCTGAAGGACCGGGCGAGCCGATCGCCTTCCGGACGGTGCCTGGCCAGGGCGTCAATATCGCCCGCAATGTCTGGCACGGCATCCTGACGCCGCTCGAAGGCCTTTCCGATTTCGCCGTGATCGACCGCGGCGGCGAGGGCGTCAACCTGGAAGAGCATTTTTACGAGGAGCCGTTTTTGATCCGGTAACCGCACAGTCTTTCCGCGATTTTGAGGGCCGGTCCATCGCGACCGGCCTTTTTTTTGCGTTGAAAAGACGCCGACCACACGCCATGAAAAAGCCGGGCCGCAATAAATGCGGCCCGGCTCGCGATCGACATCGTCCATGAAACGAGGCGGCAGATCACCGCCTCCGTCCCGTCACTCCGCGAAAAACGCGAAGCGGATGACGAAGAGGGCGGCGACGATCATGGTGGCCGGGTGAATGGCGCGCCATTTGCCGGTGAACAGCTTCAGCACGACATAGCTGATGAAGCCGAAGGCGAGGCCGTTGGCGATCGAATAGGTGAAGGGCATGGCAAGCGCCGTCAGCGCGGCAGGTGCCGCTTCCGTCAGGTCCTCCCAGTCGACTTCCGTCAGTTCGCGCATCATCAGGCCCGCCACGTAGAGCAGGGCCGGTGCCGTCGCATAGGTCGGGACGGAGGCGGCGAGCGGCGAGATGAACAGTGAGGCAAGGAACAGGATGGCGATGACCAGTGCCGTCAGGCCGGTGCGGCCACCGGCCTGGACGCCGGAAGCGCTTTCGACATAGGCGGTGGTGCTGCTGGTGCCGATCAGCGAGCCGGCAACGATCGCCGTGCTGTCGGCAAGCAGCGCCCGGCCGAGCCGGCTCTGCTGCCCTTCCCGGATGAGATTGGCCCGCTTGGCAACGCCGATCAGCGTTCCCGTAGCGTCGAACACCTCGACCAGGACGAAAACAAGGATGACATGGATCAGGCCGCCATGCAGCGCGCCCATGATGTCGAGCTGCAGGAAGGTCGGCGCGATGCTCGGCGGCATCGAGACGATGCCGCGAAACTCGCTGACGCCGGTCAGCCAGGCGAGCACCGTCACGGCGAGAATGCCGATCAGGATGGCGCCGCGCACTTTCAGCGCATCCAGCACCGCGATGACGAAGAAGCCGAAGATCGCCAGAAGCGGACCGGTGGCCGTGAGATCGCCGAGCCCGACCAGGGTTGCGGGATTATCGACGACGATACCGGCATTCTTGAGCGCGATGATGCCGAGGAAAAGGCCGATACCGGTGGCAATCGCGCTGCGCAGCGATTGCGGAATGCCCGCTATCAGCCAACTGCGGATGCCGGTCACCGTCAGGAACACGAAGATCAGGCCGGAAATGAACACGGCGCCGAGCGCCTGCTGCCAGGTGAAGCCGAGCGCCGCCACCACCGTGAAGGCGAAGAAGGCGTTCAACCCCATGCCCGGCGCCATGCCGATCGGCCAGTTGGCGACGAGCGCCATGACCATCGAGCCGAGCGCGGCGGCGATACAGGTGGCCACAAAGACCGCGTCGCGGTCCATGCCCGTCGTCGACAGAATGTCCGGATTGACGAAGATGATGTAGGACATTGTGAGAAATGTCGTCACGCCCGCGACCAGTTCGGTGCGGACCGTGGTATTGTGCTCACTCAGTTTGAAGAGCCGTTCGAACATGTTTCCTCCCTTGGCCGGGATCGCCTGATCCCGGCAAATGCAATGGGCCGAACCGCTTACTCCTCAAGCAGCGCGCCCTCGATCCCCAGCCGATGTCCAAGCCGTCGCGGCTTGTCAGGCCCCCTGCTCGGTCGATGCCCGCTCCCTGAACGGGATGACGGGATGTCTCATTGACGGTTTCCTGATTGTGCGTTGTCATCGGCTCGTCCGCCAGCCGTCCATTTCGACCGGTCAAGCGAAAGTCTTTCAAATTTTTCGGGGAACGGCGCGAGAAGAGATGCCTATCATCCGATGGCGATCGCAACACGACAAGCGGCGCGCCTCAACTGCGTTCCACGTCGCGCCGAAGGACGATGGCCGTGGTGAGATCATCGACATTGTCCAGCGTCGCCACCTCGTTCCGCAATTCGTTGAGCGCGTTGATCGAGCCGACCTCGACCTCGACGACGAGATCGAGCTGGCCGCTGACCGAGGAGACCTTGCGCACCGAGGAAAACCCCGCCAGCCGGTCGAGAACGCCGATCGAGGGCGTGCGCTTCAGTGTCAAAAGCAGGAAGGCGTGGATCCTGTCGTCCTCCAGGAGCCCGATATCGGCGCGGTAGCCACGAATGATGCCGGCCTTTTCCAGCCGGTTGACCCGCTCGGTCGCGGCACTCCTAGAAAGCCCGATCCGCCCGGCCAGCGCCTTCATCGGGATGCGCGCCTCCCTCGAGAGGATGCTGAGGATCGCCCGGTCGATTGCGTCCGTGTCCTGCATCTTTTTCCACTTCCGAGAGAGCCGACAAGATGACGGTTATTCCATACAGACTGCCGGTGCAACCGGCGAAATGCCGGGTGCAGCTTTTCGCCTCTCATGCAAATCTGGCGGCGCCATGAGGAACCGCCAATGAACGACATGATGAAGACCATTCCGGATTTTTCCGTCGACGACGCGACACGGCTTCTGGCCGAGCATTACGGCCTCGCCGGCTCGCTATCGCCGCTCGAAAGCGAGCGCGACCAGAACTTCAAGGTCACGGCCGACGAGGGCGTCTATATCCTCAAGATCGTCAATGCCAGCGAGCCACGCGCGGAGAGTGATTTCCAGACCGCCCTGCTCGACCATGTCGCGACACATGCGCCGGCACTTCCGGTGCCGCATTTGCGGCCGACGCTGGAAGGCGGGAGCCTCGCCGAGATTACCAGCCCGCACGGCGCCCGCCACCTGCTGCGCCTCGTCGGCTGGGTGGAGGGCGTTCCGCTGGCGCGCTCGACCCGCAGCGATACGGCACTCGAAGCGCTCGGCCGCCTGCTTGGCCGTTTCGATGCGTCCCTCAAGGGTTTCATGCATCCGGGTGCCCTGCGTGACGATCTCGACTGGAACATCCGCAATGCCGGACGATCCGCTGACAGGCTGCATCATATCGCCGGAGAAGACGACCGCGCCCTGCTTGGCCGCTTCCTCGCCCGCTTCGAGACAAGTGTCGCGCCGAAACTGCCCAGGCTGCGCTCGGCGGTCATCCACAATGATGCCAATGACTGGAACGTGCTGGTCGCCGAGGGGGATCACGACCGCATTGCGGGGCTGATCGATTTCGGCGATGCGCTTTATGCGCCGGTGATCGCCGAAGTCGCGATCGCCGCCGCCTATGCCGGGCTCGACCATGCCGATCCGATCGGCGCCACGGCCAGTATCTTGCGCGGTTTCCATGCCGAATATCCGTTGCTCGAAGAGGAGGTCGATCTTCTGTTCGACCTGATCGCCCTGCGGCTCGTCACCTCCGTCACCATTTCCGCGTCGCGCCATGCCCATACGGGGGCAAATCCCTATCTTGCCATCAGCGAGAAGCCGGCCTGGACGCTGCTGCGCAAGCTCGACGCGATGAATCCGAAATTCGCCACCGCCATCCTGCGCCATGCCTGCGGTTTCGAGGCGGTTCCCGGTGCGCGGGCCGTCACCCACTGGATCGCGGCCAATCGCGCCTCACTCCATCCGCTGCTTGAAAAGCCGGCGGCGACCTATCCGGCCGACCTCGTGCCCTATGGCGACCCGGCCCATCCGATGACCGTGACCTCCGCAGGCGAGCAGCCGGATGAGGCGCAGGCGATCTGGGAGGCTCATTGCCGCGAGCACGGCGTCGCGCTCGGCATCGGTCCCTGGGGCGAGGCGCGCACCGTCTATTCCGGCGAGATGTTCGTCTCCAGGCTGATCGAAAAGACCCGCCGCACCCGCCATCTCGGGCTCGACCTGTTCATGGCGGCGGGCACCAGACTCTATACACCGATCGCGGCAACGGTCGCCAGCGTCGAGATCGAAAAGGACCCGCTCGGCTATGGCTGTCTGGTAGCACTTCGCCATGAGCCGGAGGGCTGCCCGCCCTTTACCACGCTCTGGGGCCATCTTGCCCATGAGGCGCTCGACCGCATCAAGGCCGGCGACCGGCTGGAAGCCGGAGCATTGGTCGGCGAGATGGGGGCACCGAGCGAAAACGGCGGCTGGGCGCCGCATCTGCACCTGCAGATTTCTACCGATACCAGCCTTTCGGCGGCGGCCATTCTGGGCGTCGGCGAAGAACGCTATCTCGATGTCTGGGCGGAACTGTTTCCCGATGCCAACGCCTTTGCCGGCATCGCGCCGGAATTCTACAAGCGTAGCGGCCGCTCGCATGAGGAGATCGTCAAGCGGCGCAAGGAACTGCTTTTGCCGAACCTGTCGATCTCCTATGACCGGCCGATCAAATTCGTGCGCGGCGACGGCGTCTGGCTGATCGACGATCGCGGCCGCGCCTATCTCGATTGCTTCAACAATGTCTGCCATATCGGCCATGCTCATCCGGCCGTGGTCGAGGCGATGGCGCGGCAGGCGGCGGTGCTCAACACCAATACCCGCTACCTGCACGACAATATCGTCGCCTATGCCGAGCGGTTGACCGCGACCCTGCCCAAGGAATTGACGGTTGCCGGCTTCGTCAACAGTGGCTCAGAAGCCAACAGTCTGGCGCTGCGGATGATGCGCGCCCATACGGGGCGCGAGAATGCCATCGTGCTCGACTGGGCCTATCACGGCACGACCCAGGAACTGATCGACATCAGCCCCTACAAGTTCCGGCGCAAGGGAGGCCAGCCGAAGAAACCGCATGTCCATGTGGCACGGGTTCCCGACAGCTACCGCGCCCCGGCGGACTGGCCGGTCGAGGAACATGGCAGGCGCTATGCCGAAAGCGTGGCGGAGTTGATCGCCACAATGCAGGCCAAGGGCGAAGACCCCGGCTTCTTCATGGCCGAATCCATCCCGAGCGTCGCCGGCCAGGTGTTTTTGCCGGATGGCTATCTGAACGAAGTCTACCGCATGGTGCGCGAGGCCGGCGGCATCTGCATCGCCGACGAGGTACAGGTCGGCTTCGGCCGGGTCGGCAGCCATTGGTGGGCTTTCGAAAGCCAGGGCGTGGTGCCCGACATCGTCACCATGGGCAAGCCGATCGGCGACGGCCATCCGATAGCGGCCGTCGTCACGACGCGGGAAATCGCCGATTCCTTCAATAACGGCATGGAATATTTCAACACGTTCGGCGGCAACCCGGTCTCCACGGCCGTCGGGCTTGCGGTACTCGATGTGATCGAAGGGCAGGACCTGCGGCGCAACGCGCAGGGGATCGGCGATTATCTGATGGCCGGCTTCCGGGCGATGCAGGACCGCCACGAGGTGATCGGCGACGTGCGCGGCATGGGGCTGTTCCTCGGCATCGAACTGGTCACCTACCGCCGGACCAAGACGCCGGCCACGGACTTTGCCCGCGCGGTCTCGAACGGCGCGCGCCAGCGCGGCGTGCTGATAGGCACCGAGGGGCCGCATGACAATGTGCTGAAGATGCGTCCGCCGATGATTTTTTCCAGGCGGGACGCGGATCATCTGCTGGCGGTGCTGGAAGAGACCTTCCATGCGGTTGCGGCCAGCTGAGAGCCGACATGCTGCGATGAGAAAAGCCGCCGCGAAACGTCGCGGCGGCTTTGAAATGATCAACTTCCGGGCTTATTCGGCGGCCAGCGCCGGATAATGCTGCTCCGGCTCGCCGCCGCCGGCTGTCTGTTCCGGCTCATCCTTGCGCTTCGGTTCGCGGCCGAAGAACAGGGCATATCCTGCCGGCAGGACCAGGATGGTCAGGACGGTGGCGACGAGGATGCCGCCCATCATCGCATAGGCGAGCGGGCCCCAGAAGACGCCGCGCGAAATCGGGATCAGCGCCAGCACCGCCGTCATCGCCGTCAAAACGATCGGCCGGAAGCGGCGCACGGCCGAGCCAATGATCGCCTCGGTGCGCTCCATGCCGGCGGCGATGTCCTGGTCGATCTGGTCGACGAGGATGATGGAGTTGCGCATGATGATGCCGAGCAGCGCGATGACGCCGAGGATGGCGACGAAGCCGAAGGGGGCGCCGCTGATCAGAAGGGCTGCGGCCGCACCGATAATGCCGAGCGGGCCGGTCGCCAGCACCAGCATGGCCTTGCCGAAATGCTGCAGCTGGATCATCAGCAGGAGGACGATGACCGCCAGCATGATCGGCGCCTTGTCGGCGATCGACTGCTGGCTTTCCGCCGCATCCTCGGCACCGCCCTGGATTTCCACGCTATAGCCGGGTGCGAGGCTGTCACGCAGCGGCTTCATGTCGGCATGGATCTGCATCGCCACGTCATTGGGCTGGACGCCGTCCGGAAGCGTGCCGCGCACCGTGATCGTCGGCAGGCGGTTGCGGCGCCATTCGATGCCCTGTTCGAGAACCGGAACGACCTTGGCCACCTGGGAAAGCGGCACGAAACTGCCGAAATCCGTCGGGATATAGATGGAATCGACCGACGACAGCAGCTGGCGGCTGGCCTCCGGTTCGCGGGCGACGATGGAAACGGTCTCCTCACCATCGCGGAGATCACCGAGCGGCGCGCCGGACATGGTGGCCTGCAGCATCTGGCGGATGCGCTGCGAGGTGACGCCGAGCGCCCGGGCGCGGTCCTGGTCGATCACCAGCTTCATGGCGGGCACCGGCTCCAGCCAGTCATCGTGGATGGCGCCGAGTTCGGGGGTTTCTGCAAATTTCGCCTTGACCTGATCGGCAATGCGGCGAACCTCTTCGCGGTCCGGGCCGGTGACGCGCATCTGCACCGGCCAGCCCGTAGGCGGCCCGAGGAAGAGGCGATCGACCTTGCCGCGGATGTCGGGAAAATCCTTAGCAAGGATATCGCGCAGCTTGACGATCAGCCGCTCGCGGGCCGGCTCGTCCTTTGCCATGACGAGCAATTGGGCGAAATTCGGATTGCGCAGCTGCTGGTCGAGCGGCAGGAAGAAGCGTGGCGCGCCTTCGCCGATATAGGTGGCGACGAATTTCTTGTCCTCGTCGCCGGCGATCTTGTCCTCCAGCGCCTTCGCCTGCGTCTCGACCTCCCTGATGCTGGTGCCTTCCGGCAGCCAGAGATCGACGAGGATTTCCGGGCGCGAGGATTGCGGAAAGAAATTCTTCGGAATGAACTGGAAGGCCCAGAGGCTGGCCATGAAGGTGACGAGCGTGAGCGACAGCACGATGATCCGGTGGCGCACGGCCCAGCCGACAGTGGCGCGCAGGCGGCGATAGAACCGCGTGTCGAAGACATCGTGATGGACGCCCGCATGCGGCCTCTGCTTGAGGATCATGTGGCCGAGCCAGGGCGTGAAATAGACCGCGACGAACCAGGACACGACCAGCGCGATGCCGACGACATAAAACAGCGAGCGCACATATTCGCCGGCGGTCGAGGCTGCGAAGCCGACCGGAATGAAGCCGGCGGTGGTGATCAGCGTGCCGGTCAGCATCGGAAAGGCCGTCGAGGAATAGGCAAAGCTCGCCGCATCGATCTTGTCGAGACCCTCCTCAAGCTTTCGCTCCATCATCTCCACGACGATCATCGCATCATCGACCAGAAGGCCGAGCGCGATGATGAGGGCGCCGAGCGAAATGCGCTGCAGGTCGATGCCGAGTTCGTACATGATGGCAAAGGTGGCGGCGAGGACGAGCGGAATGGCGATGGCGATGACGAGGCCCGAGCGCCAGCCGATCGACAGGAAGGACACGACAAGGACGATCACCAGCGCCTCGGCCAGCGCCTTCATGAATTCGCCGATCGCCTCGGTGACGACCTCAGGCTGGTTGGCGATCTGGTCGACGGCGACGCCATAGGGCAGAGAAGCCTCGAACCGCTGATAGGTCTCCTCGACGGCGGCACCGACATCGGTGACGTTGAAGCCCTTGGCCATCACCACGCCGATCTGGACGCTGTTGTGACCGTTGAAGAGGAATTTGCGCTGGTAAGGGTCCACGAGGCCGGAGGTCACGGTGGCGATATCGCCCAGACGGGTCACCTCATTGCCGGCGCGCAGCCGAAGCTCGCGGATGTCATCGGCACTGGTGACGCCACCATCGACCGAAATGCGCACCGAGCGCGTGCCGGTATCGACCGAGCCCGCCGGATCGACCGCGTTCTGGCCGCTGATCGCCGCCTGAATATCGGTGAGCGTCAGGCCGCGCGCGGCGAGCACCTTGGACGGTATGTCGATATAGATCTTCTCGGCCTGGTCGCCGATGATGACGGCCTTTTCGACGCCCGGCGTCGTCAAGAGCATGTCGCGCGCCCGGATGGCGAAGTCCTTCAGTTCGGGATAGCTGTAGCCCTCGCCGCTCAGGGAATGCAGCGTAATGAAGGTATCGCCGAACTCGTCGTTGAAATAGGGGCCGAGCAGGCCCTGCGGCAATTCATTTGCGATATCGCCGACCTTCTTGCGTGCCTGGTAGAAGGCATCGGCCACGTCAGCGGCATTGGTATCGCCCTTGACCTGCAGGGTGATGATAGCGCTGCCGGAGCGGGTGAAGGAGCGCACGAAATCCAGATGCGGCGTTTCCTGCAGCTTGCGCTCGATCTTGTTGACGACCTGGTCTTCCATGTCCTTGATCGAGGCGCCCGGCCAGACTGCCTGCACCACCATGACGCGGAAGGTGAAATCCGGATCTTCCTTCTGGCCCATGCGCATCAGGCCGAGCACGCCGGCAACGAGGATCAGGCCGAACAGGAAGCGCCCGATGCTGGGATGGGTGATCGCCCAGCGCGAGAGATTGAAGCCTTGCTTTTCACCGGTCGAGGAGGTCATCGGCGTGGTTCCGCTTTCGATGGTCTTTAGGTTCAGCGCAGAAGCGCGCCATTGCCGGTGGCAGTCGATGCGGTTTCATGACCGGGTTGCTCGCCGATCTTCACCTTCAGGCCCTCGGTCATGAACTGGGTGCCGGCGGACACCACCATGTCGCCCGCTTCCAGGCCCTTGGCGATGCGGACACCGTCGTCGGTAAAGCCGGCGATCTCGACCGGATGGGCATGCACGGTCGCTTCCGCGCGATCCACCCGCCAGACGATCGGCCGATCATCCTGTTGGGCAAGGGCGCTGAGCGGCAGGGATACCGTCTGCGGCCCGGCTTCGACCGTGGCTTCGATGCCAGCCGTCATGCCGAGCAGGACACCCGGATCGTCCGGCAGGCTGATGCGCACGGCAAACGTGCGCGACTGCGGGTCGGCGCTGCCGGCGATCTCGCGGATCTTGCCTTCGAGCACCAGCTTGGCGCTCGACCAGAAACGGACTTCCACGGCATTGCCGGGCTTGAACTGGGCAATCTCGGTTTCCGGCACGGCGATCAGCACTTCCTTGCCGCCATCGACGGCAACGGTGAGCACCGGCGTCCCCGAACCGACGACCTGGCCGATATCGGCATTGACGGCGGTGACGATGCCGTTGTGGTCGGATCTGAGCTCGGCATAGCGGACCTGGTTCTTCGCCTGGTCCAGACTGGAGCGGGCCGTATCGCGGGTGGCGACGGCCTGGTCGTAATTGAGCACGGCCTGCTCCAGCTGCGCCTTGGGCGACACATTCTTGGCGAACAGCTGCTCGGCGCGGCTGCGGGCCAGTTGCGCCGTCTCCACCTGCCGTTCGGCGGCATCGAGGCTGGCCTTGGCGCTGTTCACCGCAAGCTCGTAATCCGTCGGATCGATCCGGGCGAGAGGATCGCCGGCCTTCACGCGCTGGCCGATATCGACGAGACGTTCGGTGATCTTGCCGGCGACGCGGAAGCCGAGATTCATTTCGGTACGGGCGCGCACCGCGCCAGCATAGTGCAGTTCGCGTATATTGTCGGCCCTGGCGATCTCGATCACCTTGACCGGGCGCACGACCTGCGGCGCCTCGGCCTTCTCCTGCGAGCAGGCGGAAAGTGCAAGGGCGGCGAAAACCGGCAGGAAAAGAAAAGGCAGGCGAAGACGGGACTGGCTGGGCGAAGACATGCTCGCGCTCCTGATCACTTGAAAATTTTCGATGGGCGAGCCGGTCGGCTCACCTCAAGGCCTTGATTGCAAATTCGATGAGGTCGTCGGGCATCGCCCGGTTTTCCTTGGAAAGACATTGGGCCACCATCTGCGGATGGCAGAGGCCAAGCGTCGCGGCCCCGAAACACCTGGAGGCCATGACCGGGTCCTGATCGGCGAACTCGCCGGCCGCGATACCCTGGCGGATCATTTCCTCGATCAGGTCATGCAGGCGATCGATATGTTTCTCGATGACGTGCCAGTCGCGCTCGATGGCGACGACGACCATCTCATGGACTTTTTCATGATCGAGCATGGCCGCCAGGGTGAACTGGTACTGCGCCTGCACATATTGGCGCAGGCGATCGGCGGCGCTGATCGGCAATTGCGTGATCTCCACGGCCTGGTGGTAGATGCCGTCGAGCATCCGCAAACAAATGGCCTGGTGGATTTCGGTCTTCGAGGAGAAAAAACGATAGATATTGGCCGGCGACATGCCGAGATCGCGGGCGATGTCGGCAACATTGGTCTTGGCATAGCCGAAATGCCGGAACAGCCGCTCGCCGCTGTCCAGTATTTTCGTCATATTCTCCTGACGGATGGCATCGATGATATCGGCGCTCTCGTCCATGATTCCCTCTCACGAATTAAGACTGACGAATTTCATATTTCGTCAGTCGTAATTCGAAACCACGGATCTGTCAACGCGGAATCGTCTCTCCGGACGTCGCCGCTCGCTGGTTTTCGATGATGGCGCGCATGCGTGTCACCAGGAAATCGACGAAGGCGCGGGTCTTGGCAGAGACATGGCGACCCTCGGCATGAATGACATGAACCGGCAGGGGCGGCTCCTCGTGATCGGCAAGAACAATCATCAGGCGTCCCTCGGCAACGGCCGGCGCCACCTGATAGGAGAGCGCCCGCGCCAGGCCCCAGCCGCTGGCGGCCGCCGAAATCGATGCCTCCACGGTATTGCAGAACAGCCGCGGCTGGAGGGCGACGCCGGTCTTCTGCTCGGCGCCGAAGCGCCAGTCGAGCGGCGCGGAAGACCCGGTATTGGCGATGATCGTGTGGCCGGCGAGATCGGCCGGCACCTGCGGCACGGGGTGATCCTCGAAATAGGAGGGCGCGGCGCAGATCACCCGGCGGACGCTGCCGATCTTGATGGCCGTGTAGCCGGAATCCGGCAGATGGCCGATCCGCAGCGCGACATCGATGCCCTCCTCCACCAGATTGACCACCCGGTCGAAGAGAAGCACGCGTCCGGTCACCGCCGGATGGGCGGTGAGAAAGGCGGTCAGCGCCGGCATGACGTAGATCTGGCCGAACAGGACAGGGGCCGTCACCGTCAACAGGCCGGTGGGCGTGGCATGGGAGCCGCCGGCCGAAGCCTCGGCCTCCTCGATATCGGCGAGGATATTGCGACAATCCTCGACATAGCGGCTGCCCGGCGCCGTCAGCTTCACGCTTCGCGTCGAACGCAGGAAGAGCCGTGCGCCGGTCAATTCTTCCAGATAGGCGATGGCGCGGGTGACGGCGGGCGGGCTCATATTGAGCGCGCGGGCCGCGCCGGCGAAGCTGCCGGCCTCCGCCACTTTCACCAGCACCCGCATGGCCTGCAGCCTGTCCATATCACGTCTCCATCGAGATTATTCCGCCAAGTGGAATGATCTCTTGTTCATTATCGCACTTCTATCTTCCTTGGGAAAGAAACATGCTCTTGGCGACGACCCAAACTGGAGATTGCGATGAAGCTCTACCATCACCCCCTGTCCGGCCACGCCCACCGCGCCCGGCTGTTCCTGTCGCTCATCGGCGTCGATGCGCAGCTGATCGAGGTCGACCTGGCCGCACGCGCCCACAAGGCGCCGGACTTCCTGACGCTCAATCCGTTCGGTCAGGTCCCGGTGCTCGACGACGACGGCATCGTGATTGCCGATTCCAATGCCATCCTGGTTTATCTTGCCAAGAAGCACGGGGCGGAAAACTGGCTTCCGGAAGACCCAAAGGGTGCCGCGGCCGTGCAGCGCTGGCTTTCGGTCGCTGCCGGCGAGATTGCCTATGGCCCCGCCGCCGCCCGGCTCGTTACTGTCTTCGGTGCCAAATTCGATGCGGATGAAGTGGTTGCTCGCGCCCATACCGTCCTCACGCGGATGGACACGGAGCTGGGCCGACGCCTCTGGATAGCGGCCGATCACCCGACCATCGCCGACATCGCCCTCTACAGCTATGTCGCCCGCGCTCCGGAAGGCAACGTCGATCTTGGCGTCTATGCCCATGTCAAAGCCTGGCTGGGGCGCATCGAAGCGCTTCCCGGCTTTGTCGGCTTCCAGAAGAGCGCCGCCGGCATCTCTGAGCCGGCCTGATCACAAAAAACGATCCTGCTCACCATCCTTCACGACAGGTGTTCGCAATGCTCTCCAAAATCCCGACAGAAGCGGATTCCCCCTGGCATGCCGGCGAAATCGCCCTTCAGCAACAGGCCGGCGTGGCAGTGCGGATGGACGAGATCGGCCGGCGGGTGCTGCGCGATCACCTGATCGACCAGCACCGCGCCTTTTATACCCAGCTTCCCTTCGTGGTTCTCGGCACCGTCGATGACGCGGGGAATGCATGGGCAAGCTTGCGCGCCGGCCAACCGGGCTTCCTGCAAAGCCCGGATCCCCATTCTCTGTGCGTCACGCTTGGCCGCGCTCCGGACGATCCCGCCGATATGGGAATGGAAGACGGCCAAGCCATCGGCCTGCTCGGCATCGAACTGCAGACGCGCCGCCGCAATCGGCTGAACGGCACAATCCGGCGAGAGGGACCGGGCCGCTTCGAGATCGAGGTCGGGCAGTCCTATGGCAATTGCCCGCGCTATATCCAGCCGCGGGATTTTGCCTTCACCCGCGCGCCGTCCATGCCCTCCAGCGCCGGTCCGGCGTGGCTCGATCATCTCGACCCGCCGGCGCGCCGGCTGATTGGCGAAGCCGATACATTCTTCGTCGCGTCCTATGCCGATCCGGAACAGAAGGGCCGGCAGGTCGATGTCTCGCATCGCGGCGGCGCGCCCGGTTTCGTGCGGATCGGAGAGGATGGAGCGCTGACGATCCCGGATTTTGCCGGCAACCTGTTTTTCAACACGCTCGGCAATATCCTCATCAATGGCCGGGCCGGCCTCGTCTTTGCCGATTTCGAGACGGGCGAACTGCTGCAGCTCTCCGGCCTGGCGGAGGTAATACCGGAGGGGCCGGAGGTCGCAAGCTTCCCGGGCGCCGAACGCCTCTGGCGCTTCACGCCGCGCCATATCGTGCGCCGACCGGACGTCTTGCCGCTGCGCATGCACGCACTTCCGGCCCGGCATCGCTGATCCGCTTTCCGGACTATGGCGTGGTACGACGCTCATCCCATGCCGGGCTTGGGGAGGATGAAGCGGTTGCAAACCGCACTCCCGCACGCCATTGTTCGAACCGAACCGGCTTCCACGCGTTAAAGCTGTCGATGGCGCTTCCCGCGACAGGGAGCATTCGGGACGCCATAGCGGAGAGACAGGATGAGCCGAGCCTTTACCCGGGAAATCGACGACGCGCCTCCTCCCCCCGTTCCGGAGCGGGCAGTGAGCGCTGCGCGCAATCTCGTGACCCGGCAAGGCGCCAGGCAGATCGAAGAGATGATCGCGACGCTGACCGGACAACTGGAGGCAGGTGGTGAAATCTCAGCCCTCTCTGCCTTGAGGCGCGACCTGCGCTATTGGGATGCAAGACGCGCAACGATGGAGATCGTTGAGCCGAGCCCTCACCCGACCGTCGTCAGGTTCGCAACCACCGTCGTGATCCAACGCAACGGCAAGGCCAGCCGGATACGTATTGTCGGCGAGGATGAGGCCGATCCGTCTTCCGGAGCGATCGCCTGGACCTCGCCCCTCGCCCAGGCTCTGGAGGGCGCCGGCGTCGGCGAGATCGTCGAATTCGATGCCGCCGGGCGGGACGAAGAGATTTCGATCCTGTCGATCGAATCCGAAAATCGATGACGCCTGAACGCGAAGTTTGCCGAAGAATTGAAAGGCCGACGATCTGGACAGGGAGGATGACAAATGCGGATCGAGGATTTCCTGCTCACGCCGAGTGAAGGCATACCGAACAATCCGGCCCTGCCGGTGATCGTCTACCACCGCGCCCTGGCGGGAGAGACGGAGCTGGCAAAGGCATTCGAAGCGCGGTTTTTGGAAAACGGCTGGAAGGGCTGCTGGCGAGACGGCGTCTATTCCTATCAGCATTATCATACGCGCGCTCATGAGGTGCTCGGCATAGCGCGTGGTGAGGCCTGTCTTCTGATCGGCGGACCGGACGGTCGCAAGATCGAGGTTTCGGCCGGTGACTGCCTGCTCCTGCCGGCTGGTACCGGTCATTGCCGCATCAGCGCCGATCCGGATTTCCTGGTGATCGGCGCCTATCCCCCGGGGCAGGAGGCGGACATCAGGACGGAGCCAGCCAAGGAGGAAGATTTTGCGGCCATTCGTGCCGTGGCCCTGCCAAAGGCCGACCCGATCGAAGGCAGGGGCGGGGCGGCAAGCCGGCTGTGGGCGAGCCGATAGGCGGATGATCCGCCTATCTGAGATCCGCCTGGTCCATTCCAAAATGATCGAGAATCAACCGGATGTTGCGTTTGTGCGATTTGAAATAAAGATCGAACACGTCGCCCACCACCGGCACCGTGCCGACGGCCGCGTCGATGCCGAGATTGTAGAGCATCCTGACGATCTTGTGCCGTGGCACGCCCAGCCTGCGCGCCTCGTTGACGATAGCGAGGCCGATCAAGGCGCCGCCGGCATCGCCAACCACGGGAAGCAGCCCCAGCACGGAATCGGCGCCGAAGCGGATATTGGTTCCGGGAATGCGCAGCGCCGTATCCATCAGGCGCGCCGCCGCATTCAACCGGCGCAACCGACGCAATCGCTCCGCATGGTCGAATTCCGATGAATAGCCGCGGAAGCTGAAGGCCTGGTCTGTGCTTGTCATGGTTTTCCTTTTCGCGCCGCCTCGATGACGGCATCTCCCTTTCAGATGGTAAATGCCGGGCTGCGGCACAAGTTCCTGGAGGAAGTCCCATCGTCGCCATCCGCGCATCCACATGCCGATATTGATCTGCGCCGCAAAAGGCTTAAAACCCGGGCGATTGCTTTCGTGATTTTAAGGACGGGAATGGAGACCACGCTTTATCTGCCGATCAAGCGCTTTCTCGAAGCGGCCGGCTATAGCGTCAAGGGCGAGATCGCCGGCTGCGACCTGGTCGGGCTCAGTGACGGCGAACCGCCGATCGTGGTGATCTGCGAACTCAAGCTCAGCTTCAATCTCGAACTGATCCTGCAG
The DNA here is from genome assembly GCF_001426565.1 of Rhizobium sp. Root482. Lineage (GTDB taxonomy): Bacteria > Pseudomonadota > Alphaproteobacteria > Rhizobiales > Rhizobiaceae > Pararhizobium. Next base: position 258,152 of record NZ_LMFA01000022.1, read on the forward strand.
GCGGTCGACAGGGCCGCGGCCAGCGACGAGGTGTGGATCGCAGCACGTGTTTCGGCGAAGGGCAAGGGACGCGAAAGCGACCGGCGCTACCGCGACCTCTGCCGCCGATTGGGTTTCGGCATGCTTGGGGTGGCCGATAGCGGACAGGTCGATATTCTCGTGAGCCCCATCTCCGCCCTGCCGCGCAGAAATACGCGCAAGCGCTCGCGGCTGGTCGATGAACACCGGCGCCGGAAGGGCGACCCCACCGTCGGCGGCAGCACGCGCGCGCCGATCATGACCGCCTATCGCCAGCAGGCTCTTGCCTGCGCCGCCGCCATGCGTGACGGTCCCTTGCGCCCCCGCGACCTGAAGGCTCTCGCTCCCAAGGCCGGGGCGATCTTGCGGGATAATGTCTATGGCTGGTTCGAACGCATCGATCGTGGCATCTACGGCCTGACCCTGGCCGGCGCTGAGGCGCTTTTACGCTGGCCGCCTGCCGCGGACGAGTCCGCCATAAAAATCGGATAGTCCGGGTTTCGGCGGCTTAGACCGCTGAGGCGGCGGAGATCCTGCGCAGCATTGCTACGATCGCCTGATCGAGTGCCGCATCGGTCGGTTGCGCCTGCGAGGAAAGCTTGACGATGACCGTGTGCGTCGAGGGATCGATCCAGATCCACTGGCCGTGAATACCGATCGCGGCAAGCTCCCCGCCCTCTGTCTCATACCAGTAGTTGCGATAGCTTCCCTGCGGAAAAAGGTCCGCCTGGTCGCCCTTCGCCCAGGTTTCGCGGCTGCCGCCGGTCCAGAGATCCTCGACCCATTCCGGCTCGACGAGACCGGCACCCTTCCGGCGGACGAGGTCGCCGGCAAGCCCCAGGTCCCGGGCGGTGACCGACATGCCGCCGGCAGCCCGCGCCGTGCCGATGCGATCGACAGTGACCATGGCATCGGACCGGGCGCCCAGCGGTTTCCACAGATACAGGCTCATCATCTCCGCAAGACGCATGCCGCCGGCACGCTCGAGAACGATGCCTGCGAGATCGGTATTGGGCGAGCGATAGGCATGTCGTGTGCCATGCGGCTCGGTGCCCTTGCCGATGCTGCGGAGAAATTCCGGCAGATCCGGCGCCGGGTCCTCCGGTCGGTCGGGGTTCCACGCGGTGGCGCGCCGGTAGCGCTCATAGCCGCCGGATTTATCCAGATAATCCTCGACGAAATCGACGCTGACTTCCATGTCGAACAATTGCTGCACGGTGGCATCCGCATAGGCCGAACCGGCGATCTCCGGCAGGTAATCGACGACGGGCCTGTCGAACGACAGGCGGCCCTTTGCCGAAAGGATGCCGGCAAGAAGGGCGGTCAGTGATTTTGAGACGGAGAAGATGATATGCGGGCGATGGGGATCGGAATGATCCGCAGACCATTCCGCGACGATGCGGCCTTCCCGCATGACGACGAGTTCATCGGTTTCGGTTGCGCTCAGAAAGGCATCGAGCGTTTGCGGCGCGCCGTCGAGCCCGGTGATCTCGAGGGCTGCAAGCGCGCCGAGGGAAAGCGCCGGCGGCTCGTCCCGGCGGTTCGCTTCGATGACCGCCGAGGGCACGATTTCGCCGACATTCTGGAAGGACCATCGGCAAAAGGGGGCCGTGCGCCAATTGGCGAGCGTCACGTCGCGGCGCTTGAAATCCGTCATTGCCTGCATCCTTCAACACGATCGCCGGGCCGCAAAGCGGACGGCCGTCAGGCGCCTTCGAAACCGGTGAGCACGCCCACCGCATTGACGCCGATTTCGGCGACCGCATAGCCGCCTTCCATGACGAACAGGGTCGGCAGGTTCAGCCGGGCGATGCGCTCGCCGATCCGGGGGTAATGTTCGGTCTTCAGCCTGAACTGGCTGATCGGATCCTTCTCGAACGTATCGACGCCGAGCGAGACCACGACGACATCCGGATTATAGGCGACGAGCTTGCCGCAGGCCTCTTCCAGCGTCTCGCTCCAGCGCGCCCAGTCGGTCCCGAAGCGCATCGGATAATTGAGGTTGTAGCCTTCGCCCTCGCCTGAACCGCGCTCATTCGCATGGCCGAGAAAATAGGGATATTCCTGCATCGGATCGGCATGCAGGTTGATCACCTGCACATCGGCGCGGGAATAGAAGATTTCCTGCGTGCCGTTGCCATGGTGATAGTCGACATCGAGGATGGAAACGCGCTTGGCGCCGTTGTCGCGGAAGCGCTGCGCCGCCACGGCCGCATTGTTGATATAGCAGTAGCCGCCCATGAAAGCCGAGCCGGCATGATGGCCGGGGGGCCGGCAGAGCGCGAAGGCGGCGCGCTCGCCCTCCTCGACCAGATCGGCCGCCGTCAGCGCCGTGTCATGCGAGGATTTGATCGCATCCCAGGAGCCCTCGACGATACCGCAGCCGGCATCGAAGGAGTAATAGCCGAGCAGGCCATCGATGAATTCCGGCGGCACGTCGCCGCGAAGTCCGCGCGTCGGCCAGGCATAGGGCAGTGCCGTGCCGGAGCGGCCTTCGGCCGTCCAGCGGTTCCAGATCGTCGGCAGGAAGTCGAGATAATCCTGGCGGTGTACGCGGGCAGCGGTCGTCAGGTCGTGATCCTGGGGTTCGAAGATCGGCCCGAGCCCGACGGTGCGGATGCGGTCGCAGACATATTCCGCGCGCGAGGTCAGCTCATAGCCGGGAACGATGGCGCCGGCGACTAGTTCGGACTGGTCGGCATGGCCGCGATGGCGGGGCGAAAAGACAGTTTTCATGGCGATACTCTTGGGGATACGCGTCGGCTGGTGGGACACCCCGCGCGTCAGACGCGGGGTGTCGTATCGAAGGCCTATTTCTGCAGTTCGGTCCAGATCTTCGTATAGAGTTCCTGGACCTCCGGCGGGCAGGTCATGGAGGGAACGGCATTTCCGGCGAATTCCGCCGGAATATCGATCTCCGGAGCGCCCTTCATGTCGGCCGGCATGAATTCGTCGGAACCGGCTATGCCGTTGGCATAACGATGAAAGCCGGAATTCATGCCAGCATTTTCCGGGTCCATCATGAAGTTCTGGAAGAGCTTGGCGTTCTCGACGTTCTTGGCGTCCTTGAGCACGGCAAGATTATCGCTCCAGCCGACAAAGCCTTCCTTGGGGTAGCCATATTTGATGGCCGGGTTCTTCAGGCGCTGGCGGAAGGCCGAGCCGTTCCAGTCGCTGGATGCGGAGAAATCCCCCGAGCCCATCTTCTCGACCGTGCCGTATTCCATCGCCACCCAATCGGGCTTGGCCTTGATCAGCGTATCGCGCACCTTCTTGAGGATCGTGAGGTCGCCGGTGCATTTGGTGCCGCCGTTATAGAGCACCGCGGCGTCCATCACGTCGTTCATTTCCGGAACGACATTGACCTTGCCCTTCAGTTCGTCCGGCGTGTCGAAGATGATGGCCCAGGTATTGATGTCTCCCTTATAGACGTCGGTGTTGACGACGGTCCCGACCGTGCCCATCGCCCACGGCACCGTATATTTGCGGCCCCTGTCGAATTCCGGATCCACCCATTCCTTGGCGACGTTCTTGAAATTCTCCATCTGGCTCGGATTGGTTTCGAGGAAAAGGCCCTCGGAAATCCAGATCGGAATATAGTTCTGCGACGGCACGACCATGTCGAAGCCGGAGCCCCCCTGGCGCACCTTGGCAAGAGCCGTGTCGTTGGAATCATAGTCGGTGATGGTCACCTTGACCTTGTATTCATCCTCGAACTTCTTGATCATTTCGGGGCTGGTGTAATTGCCCCAATTGTAGATGTTGAGTTCGCCCTCGGCACGGGCAAGGCCCGTCGACGCCAGAAGTGCGGCCGTCAAGGCCATGGTCGCGGTCATGCATTTCATGTTGCTGTTCCCTTTCTGTTAGACGCGTTTTCGATTGACGAAAAAGAACACCGTGACGACGCCGATCGACAAAAGCAGGAACACTGTCGAAATCGCGTTCATTTCCGGCGTGATGGTGCGGCGGATCTGGCCGAGCATATAGGTCGGCAGGGTATCCTGGCCGGCGGATTTGACGAATTGGGTGATGACCACATCATCAAGCGAGATGACGAAGGCAAGCATGAAGCCGGCAAGAATGCCGGGCCAGAGCAGCGGCAGCGTCACGTAGCGGAAGGCCTTCCACGGCGTCGCGTAGAGATCGGCGGCCGCCTTTTCCAGCGTCAGGTCCATATTCTCCAGCCGCGCCCGGATCGGCAGATAGGCAAAGGGGATGCAGAAAGCCGTATGGGCGGCAATGAGATAACCGAGGCCGGAATAGCCGGTCCAGATCTTGATGCGGGCAAAGAAGATCAGCAGCGCCACGGCGGTGACGATTTCCGGGATCATCAGCGGCTGGTTGATGAAGGCATATTTCAGCGTCAGACCGCGGTAGGGTTCGGTTCGCGTGGTCGCCAGCGCCGCCATGGTCGCGGCGATCGTGGCGACGGTGGCGGCCACGGCGGCGATCTGCAGCGAGCGCAGCGAGGCGTCGATCACCTGCTGGTTTTCAAAGGCCCGGGCAAACCAGCGCAGGGAGAAGCCATCGAAGGAAGAGAGCGATTCACCGGCATTGAAGGCGTAGAAGACCAGCACGATGATCGGCAGGTAGAGCGCGAAGAAACAGCCGATGGCGATGGCCGTAAAGCCCCTCTGGCGCTGGACCGAAAAAGCCTTAGCCATGCCGCGCCCCTTGCGAACCCGCATTGCGGACATAAAACAGCAGCGCCACCATGACGATCAGCATCAGGGTGATCGACAGGGCCGAGCCGAGCGGCCAGTTGCGGCCCTGCCCGAACTGCAATTCGATCAGGTTTCCGAGCATCAGGTTCTTGCCGCCGCCGAGAATGCTGGGCGTGACATAGGCGCCGAGCGCGGGAATGAAGACAAGGATGGAGCCGGCGACGATGCCCGGCTTGACGAGCGGAATGATGATCCGCCGGAGCACCCGGAACGGCGTCGCATAGAGATCGTAGCCGGCCTCGACGAGGCGGAAGTCGAGTTTTTCCATGCTGGCATAGAGCGGCAGCACCATCAGCGGCAGATAGACATAGACCATGCCGACCAGAATGGCGCCGTCGGTGAACAGCATCTGCATTGGCCTGCCGATCAGGCCGAGATCGATCAGCAATGTGTTGATCAAGCCCTCATTGCGGATGATCTCCAGGATGGCGAAAGTGCGGATGAGCAGATTGGTCCAGAACGGGATGGTGATCAGGAACAGCCAGAGCTCGCGGCTTCTTTCCGGACGGGTGGCGATGAAATAGGCCGTCGGAAAACCAACAAGAAGTGTCAGCACGGTTGTCATCAGCGACAGGCCGGCAGAACGCAGGAAGATCGAGACATGCGCATCGGCCAGCGACAGCGTGTCATCGAATATATCCTTTTCCAGAACCACGCCGATCCAACCCTCGAGCGAGAACCGCCAGGCGACATCGCCATAGGGGCCGGGCGTCAGGAAGGAATAGAGAAGGACGATCAGCAGCGGGCCGGAGGCGGCGACGAGAATGATCAAGAGGGCGGGAAGCGAAAGCAGCCAGCGCTTGCGGATATCCCGGCTCTGTTCGGCGTCGATCGGTCCGGCCGGCTGGGTCATCTCAGTTCCTCAAGACCCGGGCGGCATTGGCCTCAAGCGCGATGCCGACCCTGTCGCCTTCGGCAAACCGCGCTGTCTGCAGCGGCTTGTTCTGCTCACGCAGGATAAACAGGCTCTCGCCGTCCGAAAGTCGGACATGATAATGCGTGTCGGTACCGAAATAGACGATCGTCTCCAGCGTTCCTGTCATCTGGGAGGCGCCGGGCTGGTCGGGCGCGCAAAGCGTGGCATGCTCCGGTCGCAGCACCACAGTTACCTCGCCCTGCGGGTGGAAGTCCGTGGGAACTGTGGCCGATATCCTGCCGGCGACCTCCGTGTCGACGGTCGCAACGCCGCCTGCCAGCGTTTCGATCCGGCCCTTCAGGAAATTGGTCTCGCCGATGAAATCGGCAACGAAGCGATCCGACGGCGCGTCATAAATCTCGCGCGGATTGCCGACCTGCAGGATGCGGCCGGACGACATGACCGTGATCCGGTCCGACATGGTCAGGGCTTCCTCCTGATCATGGGTGACGAAGATGAAGGTGATGCCGGTTTCCGCCTGCAGCCGCTTCAGTTCGATCTGCATATCCTTGCGCAGCTTGTAGTCCAGCGCCGAGAGCGGCTCGTCGAGGAGCAGCACCTTCGGCTGCGGGGCAAGCGCTCGCGCCAGCGCCACGCGCTGTTGCTGGCCACCGGAAATCTGGCTGGTGCGCCGGTCCGCCAGCGCCTCCATGCGCACCAGTTTCAGCATGGCGGCGACGCGGTCCCTGACCTCCTGCTTGGGCCTGCCGAGCATGGTCAGCCCGAAGCCGATATTTTCGGCCACCGTCATATGCGGAAACAGCGCATAGCTCTGGAAAACCGTGTTGATCGGCCGCTTGAACGGCGGCATGGCGGCGATATTCTCGCCATTCAGCATGATCTCACCGGATGTGGGAAACTCGAAGCCGGCGATCAGCCGCAGCAGGGTCGTCTTGCCGCAGCCGGACGGGCCGAGAAGCGTGAAGAATTCGTTCTGGCGGATAGAGACCGACGCTGAATCGACGGCGGCAAAGGCAAATTCGCCATAACCGAATATCTTGGAAACATTACGTATTTCGACCGCGTTCACATCCGCCATCTGCGGTACTCACCATCACATCAACTGCTGTTCCCGCCTTTTCGGCTTGGCGCTAGGTGACCACAGGCCCCACGCATTGACAACCGGATTCTCGTTGTCGGCAAAAAATATTTATCAGGCGGAAAAACTGACGCGGCCGCCGCAGATGGTCGTGACCGGCCTCACCTCATGCATGGCCTCCGGGGGCACCTCCTCAAGGTTGCGGTCAAGGATGACGAGATCGGCGAGATAGCCCTTTTTTACCCTGCCCTTTCGGTCCTCCTTGAACTGCGCATAGGCACCCTCGACGCAATAGGCGGAAAGCGCTTCCATGAGCGAGAAGGACTGGTCCGGGTCGGTTTCTGCCCAGCACTTGCGGGTCACGGCCGCCTCGATGCCGACAAGCGGGTCGATCGGCGAAACGGGCCAGTCGGACGCAAAGCAAAGATGGGCGCCGGCCTCCTTCAACGTCCGCCAGGCATAGCTCCATGGCCAGCGATGGCGGCCGATGCGCGAGACGGTGGGCTCCAGCGGCACGCCGGCGCAGCCCGGCGGATGCGGCGGCTGCATCGAGGCGATGACGCCGAGTTCGGCAAAGCGCCTGATGTCGTCCGGGTGCACCACTTCGATATGCTCGATGCGATGGCGGCTGTCGCGGGCGCCGTTTGCCTGCCGTGCCGCCTCATAGCCGTCGAGCACCGCCCGCACGGCCCCGTCGCCGATGGCATGAACGGCGATCTGCAGGCCGCGCCGATCGGCCTCTACCGCAACAGCGCGAAAAGTCTCGGGCGTGAACAGGCCCTCGCCGCAATCGCCCGGCTTGTCGGCATAGGGTTCGACCATCACCGCCGTCCAGCTGTCGAGCACGCCGTCATAGAACAGCTTGACGACGCCGGAAGACAGCCAGTCGCTATCGAAGCGGCGGGCCAGATCCGAGGCTTTTTCCAGCATGTCGAGCGACATGAAATTCTTGAAGTGGAAGGGGATCGATACCCGGCACTTAAGGCCGCCGTCTTCCTTCTCGATCGCCGCCAGCAGTTCCAGCTGGTAGAGATTGCCATCCATGTTCTGGATGGTGGTGATGCCGTGGCTGGCGCAATAGTCGATCCCGCGCCGCATGACCGCCATGTCCCGGCGAAAGACCTCGGCATCCGGATAGGGATCGGGCTCGCCGCCTGTGGACAAACCGAGCCGGTAACGGTCGAAGCCGCCGGCCGCCAGCACCGGACCGAAGGCCTCCATCTCGCGCAATTCGCCGGTCGCCAGCCCATCCTTCCCCATGACGACCTCGTTGCCGGGGCCGACGTCTTTCCCATGGAGCAGCCCGGCAAGTTCGAGCGCTTTCGTATTGGCCCAGACGGTGTGGTGATCCGGCGCGACCAGCGCCAGCGGCTGGTCGGGAAGAATGTCGTCGAGATGCCGGCGGGTCAGCCGGTCGCTATCGCCGAGGATGGTATAATCCGCTCCCTGTCCGAACAGGACTTTTTCGCCGCTGCGGCTTGCTGCATAGGCACGCACCGCTTTCGTCAGGGCCGGCAGTCCGCTCACGCCGGCAAGCTGGAGATGATCGAGTTCGGCGGCACCGGAAAACAGATGCATGTGGTTTTCGGAAAATCCCGGAAGCACCGAGCCGCCATTGGCATCGATGACCTGGGTACCCTCGCCGCGCAATGCTTCGATCTCATCCCGGGCGCCGACCATGACGATCCGGCCGGCGGCGAGCGCCACGGCCTCGGCGCGCGGATTGTCGCCGTCAAGCGTCAGGACGCGCCCATTGAGAATGATGATATCGGCCGTCTGGGTCATGATGAGCTCGCGCAATCAAAAGAGAAAGCGCGAGCTAAGCCGATCCGCTGCCCAAATTCAACCGGGCAAATTTGACAGGCCAAATTCAATAGGCATTTGCTTACCAGCCCTCCGAAAGCACGCGCTCCAGCATGTCGGCGAAAAAGTCGGCGCTTTCGCGGGTGAGGCAAAGCGGCGGCTTGATCTTCAGGACGTTCAGGTGATCGCCTGTGGGCTGCATGATGACGCCGAGTTCGAGCAGGCGGTCGCAGATCGCCGCCGTTTCTTCGGTCGCCGGCACCAGCGTCTCGCGGTCGCGGACGAATTCCAGCCCGAGATAAAGGCCCATGCCATGCACTGCCCCGACAAGCGCAAAGCGCTGGCCGAGCGCCTTGAGGCGGCGCTTCAGATGCTCGCCGGTGTCGCGGGCATTCTCCTGCAGGCCCTCGTCGCGCATGATGTCGAGGACGGTCATGCCAACAACGGAACTGACCGGGCTGCCACCGGCGGAGGAGAAGAAATAGCCTTCCTTTTCCAGCGCATCGGCAATCGCCCGGGTGGTGATGACGGCACCGAGCGGATGGCCGTTGCCCATGCCCTTGGCGACGGTGATGATGTCGGGAGCCACGCCCTGCTGTTCGAAGCCCCAGAAATGATGACCGAGACGGCCGTAGCCGACCTGCACCTCGTCGGCGATGCAGAGGCCGCCACGGGCCCGCACCTGGGCGTAAATCTCCTTCAGGTAGCCCGGCGGCAGCGGAATGCCGCCAGCATTGCCGTAGACGCATTCGCAGATGAAGCCGGCAAGGCCTTCGCCTTGTGCATCCAGCGCATCGAGCACCGGCCTCACGGCAGCCACATAATCGGCTGTGGAGCCCGGTCCGCGGAAGGGGCCGCGATAGGTATTGGGCGACGGCACCGGGTGCACCCAGTCCGGGCGTGTCGTCAGGGCATTCGGATTGTCGGCGATCGAGGTGGAGACCGCGTCGCTCGCCACCGTCCAGCCGTGATAGGCTTCGAGCAGGCAGAGCATGTTGCGGGCACCGCTTGCCGCCCAGGCAAGCCTGAGCGCAAGGTCATTGGCTTCCGAGCCGCTATTAACCAGGAAAACCGTGTCGAGCCCTTCCGGCGCCATTTTCGCCAGCCTCTCGGAAAAAGCGGCCACCGAGGCATAGTGAAAGCGCGAATTGGTGTTGAGCCGCTGCCATTGCCGGTGGACGGCTTCGGCAAGGCGCGGATGGCCATGGCCAAGGATCGTGACATTGTTGACCATGTCGAGATAGGCGCGCCCCTCGACATCGACCATATGTTCGCGAAGCCCGCGCTCGATCTGCGGCGGCGCGGCGTAATAATTCTTCTGCGGCCGGGCGAAATGGCGCTCGCGGCGGGCAAGAAGGGCGGCACCCTCAGGCGCCGGCGCGTCGCAATCGAAGCCCAAAAGACCGGCGGGCGACGGGCAGAGCACCGACCATGCCTCCGCCTGGCCCGGCAGGCAGAAGGCCGGCGGCGCGATATCAGGATCGCGGCAGAGCTGCACGTGAAGCCTGCCCTTCTCACTGGCAGCGCCTGCGACGACGCCCAGTATGTCGCCACGCTCGAAGCGGACCTTATGACCCGGCGCGGGCGCGATCCCGGCCAGATGGAGGGTAACATCATCTCCGACCAGCACGATGCCCGCGCCAACCGATCGGCCTTCGCCGGCAAAGGACGCAACCACCTCAGTGCCCGCCGGCAGCAGCAATTCCACATGGAGCGCGAATGTCGCGGAGGGTTTGGGGGAAAGCAGCGCGGTTCGGGTCAGCCGGTGCTCGCCGTAACGCGTCGCCGCGACGGGAAAGGCCGCAGCCGCAAGGAGCGTCGCTTCGAGACCGGACGACGGCCAGTCCGTGCCGTCGAAAAGCGGGCTCTGCGGATCGAGCGCGATGATCCCCACCTGCGTCGGGTCGATCCGCGGCAGGAGACGGGCGCCGGATATCGGCTGATTGGCGACGATCGGGTTGCGCCCCAGGGCCTGGAGGATCGCCGTTTCCATCAACGCCGGCGGCACCGAGACGGCGATGTCGAAAATCAGCCGCTCATGCTCGATATTGCCACTGACATAGGTGTTTTCGGGATCGAGCGCCAATTGCTGTTCGCTGCTTGCGACCAGCACCGCGGCACGCGCCACGACCAGTGGCCAAAGCGCCCGCAACTCCGCCTCGTTGAGCGGGAAGACGGCATGGAAGGCGCGGATGGCGGGCAGGATGCCGAAAGGATTACCATCGACATGGTGGAGCAGCGAGGCACAGGTGACGGCAAGATCGGCGACGAGCCAGCCTTCGATGATATCGCCGAAGTCGATGACGCCACCCGGTATCGGACGGCCGCTTTCGTCCGGCCGGCTGACGACATTGTCGTCGGTGACGTCGTGATGGATCGCCTGCAGGCGCAAATCCGCTTTCAGGCCGTCGATACGGCGCGACGCATCGGCCATCGCCTCGGTAATGCGCGCCTTCCTGCCCTCGTCCCGCACCGCCGACAGGAGCCGGCGGACGACCGGCTCGGCATGGCGCAGATCCCATTGAAGTGCGCGGGAAAGGCCCGGATGGCGGAAGTCCGAAAGCCCGAGCGCCAGGCGTCCGCCAAGTTCGCCGAGTGCCGCAATGGTGGTGGCGGACAGGTGCTTGCGCTGCGTCAGCGGCTCGCCTTCGATATAGTCGAGCAGGCGGACCTGGCAGGCTTCCCCGCCGATCGTTACCGACAGGATATCGGCGCCGTCAATGCTGGCGACCACGCCCGGCACCTGCGGCATGCCGGTCTTCCCACTCTTGCCAGTCTTGCCGGCGATGTGGCGCAAGGCGGCGTTCTGCGCCTCAAGCTCCACGGTGGCATAATCGGCGCGGCTGATCTTCAGGACAAACCGGCCCTGTGGCGTTTCGATGCGAAAATTCCGGTCCTGCTGGCTTCCCAGCTCGACGATCGGCCCGGTCAGGCCGTAGTGCCCGGCAGCGACGCGGGCCGCGTCCTCGATGGTGACATCAGGCCGTGACAACAGAGCCCGCCGCAAAAAAGCTTCTCCCAATCTTTCCTCTCCCTGGAATCGGATACGGCCCTGTGTGGCACGAACGAGGGGTGGACGGCAAACGGGCAATGCAGCCGCCGAAAGACATGCGGTCGCGGATGGGGACGCGACGGGCGCTCTTCCGGATCAGGCCGTTCTGAAGGCCATGAGGAAACAGCCGAGGGCCCCGATGGACGACAGGGTACGCACATGGTTCCAGCGGACCCAGTCGGTGAGATAGCCGGCCCAGAGGCGTGCGGCCTCTTCGCTATCCGGACGCGCGGCCTCCAGCGCATTGTTCATCGGCACGTTGAAGACAATGGTCACCAGGATCGTGCCGCCAAGGAACAGAAGACCGCCGGCAACCAGATAGAGACGCGCCGGTCCGCCGACGACAAACCCGCCGATGACCAGGAGCAGCGCCAGCACCGCCGTCCCCATGAAGGCAAGCATGAACAGCGGATTGAGGATCACGACATTGACCGCCTGCATGGCGGCGATGCCCTGTTCGGCAGGCAGCCGCGAAAGGGCGGTCATGATGCAGACGGAGAAAATGAAAAACAGGCCGGCATTGAGCCCGGCGCCAAGTGCTGCAAGAAATGTCAAAGAAGGAAGAAGTCCAGCCATTGTTTCGCTTTCTCAGAGGTCTGTTGCGGCCTATTCAACCGCCCCGGATCGAACTGCGCCAGACCAGATCGGCATGCAGGCGCACGGATCGGTTTTCCGGTTGCGCCTCCGTTTCCTGAGAAAGCCAGGACACCGCCGCGCGGGCGATGATATCCACGGGCTGGGCAAAGGTCGTGAGCTGATAGGATGACCAGGACGCCTGTTCGATATCGTCGAAACCCGCGACGCACAGCTGGTCCGGCACCGAAATGGAAAACTGGTGGCGGGCCGCATCCATCAGGCCGCAGGCAAGAAGATCGGTCGCGCAGAATATCGCATCGGGCCGCTCCTTGCGGGTGAGCAACTGCTGGGCGACGGCCCGGCCGCTCTCGTAACCGGTATGGCCGAAACGCTCCACGACGACCTCCAGCCCGAGCCCCCGGGCAGCGGCGACGAAGCCGCGCTCGCGCGCCATCAGGCTGGGCGTTCCGGCCTGCGAATTGGCAAAGGCAAGCCGCCGACAGCCGGCCCGCACGAAGGCGGTCGCGATCCGCGCGGCGGCGTCCTCGTCGTCGAGATTGATCCTAAGCGGCCCTTCCCGGTCGTCGTCGCGGTTGATCAGAACGATCCTCTGGCCATTCTTCAGGCAGAGATCGGTGATCGACTTGTCCGGCAGGCCCGACAGGATGATCGAGGCATCGGCCCGGTAGCGGATCGCCTGGCGAAGCGCCAGATCGACGCTTCCGTCGGACCGGTCCGTATTGATCAGCATGGCGATCTTGCCGGTATTCTGCAGCTGCTGTGTAAGCGCCCGGATCAGTGCCGAGCGGTAGGGCGTACCGATTTCAGATACGATCAGGCAGACGATGCCGCTTTCGTTGCGCATCAGCCCACGCGCAAGATGATTGACGTGGTAACCGAGTGCATCGGCCGCATCCAGCACCTTCTGCCGGGTCTTCGGCGAAACGCTGGCACCGGAGGTAAAAGTGCGCGATACCGCCGAGCGGGAAACGCCGGCCCTCTCGGCAACCTCCTGGGCACTGACGAACAGCTTCTGCGACATGCCGGACTCCATCCACGGCATTTACTTTGCACAATTCTGCAATTGCGTGCAAGCGCACACTCTTTTTGCACCGCAACGATTTTAAAGAAAATGTTTGACAGCCGTTACACTCTCATGCAGCATTTGCACACGCTTGCAAAAAGGCGACGGCGTGGAGGCGCCGATTCAACAGGAGGGAATTTCATGGGTTCAACATATATTGCCGGCGCCGCCCTTGCGGCCGGAACGGTCCTGTCCGCCTTTGGCGCCCAGGCCGCGGGCGATCTCAACCTGATCTGCTCGGCCGATGTCGTCATCTGCGAGCAGATGAAAGGCGATTTCGAAAAGGCGCACAGCGACATCAAGGTCAGTATGGTACGCCTGTCGTCCGGCGAGACCTATGCGAAGATCCGTGCGGAATCCCGCAATCCGAAGACGGATATCTGGTGGGGCGGCACCGGCGACCCCCATCTGCAGGCAGCGTCCGAGGACCTGACCCAGGAATACAAGTCGCCTCTGTTCGACCAGTTGCAGGATTGGGCGAAAAGCCAGGCCGAAAGCGCCGGCTACAAGACCGTTGGCATCTATGCCGGAGCGCTTGGCTGGGGCTACAATACCGAAATCTTCAAGACCAAGGGCTTCAAGGAGCCGAAATGCTGGGCCGATCTGCTCGACCCGGCTCTCAAGGGCGAAATCCAGATTGCCAATCCGAATTCCTCGGGAACGGCCTATACGGCGCTTGCCTCGCTGGTGCAGATCATGGGCGAGGATGAGGCCTTTGATTATCTGAAGAAGCTGAACAACAATGTCTCGCAATATACCAAGTCCGGCTCCGCGCCGGTGAAGGCGGCGGCCCGCGGTGAAACCGCGCTCGGCATCGTCTTCATGCATGATGCGGTTTCGATGACGGTCGAGGGTTTCCCCATCAAGTCGGTCGCGCCATGCGAAGGCACCGGCTACGAAATCGGCTCCATGTCGATCGTCAAGGGCGCCAAGAACCTCGACAATGCCAAGACCTGGTATGACTGGGCGCTGAAGCCGGAGGTGCAGTCGCGCATGAAGGATGCCAAATCCTTCCAGCTTCCCTCCAACAAATCCGCCGAAGTGCCGAAGGAAGCGCCGCGCTTCGAGGATATCAAGCTGATCGACTACGACTTCAAGACCTATGGCGATCCGGCCAAGCGCAAGGAACTGCTCGAGCGCTGGGACCGCGAGATCAGCGCCAACGCCAACTAGCCCGAACGAAGCGGGGTGAGGCGGCTCGTATCCGCTCCACCCCGCTGTTCGCGCACGTTCTGGCCCGTTCACCGCGCCTCATCCCTACGGATGAATCGTGGCCCCGGCCAGTCATTTCCTTCGACACCATCAAGAGGCGCGGGACCATCATGGACCATCGCAACCGCAGACTGGACATCGTCCTTGGGCTCGCCATCGCCGCCTTCGTGCTCGTGCCGTGGTATCGGTTCGAAGGCGGGTTCCTGAGCCTGGGCTGGCTGTCCGGTTTTCCGACGGAAGCCTCCGTCGCGCCCGGTGTGCTGCAGATGTTCGGGTTCGGCCGCTGGTGGTTGACGATCGCAGCGGTGATCCTTGCCGTGGCGGTCGGCGCGCGTTTCATTGCGGATCCTGCCCGGCGCGGAACGCTGCTTGCCTGGGCCGGCGCCTTCGGCGTCTTGTTTCTGGCATTGCAGGGACTGGCAATAGGCTTTACCGGCTGGACCTGGACGGCAAGCGAGGCGCTGTTCGGATCGCTTGCCGACGGCCAGCCGGCAATGGGCGCCGGCGCCATCCTTGCCTCGCTCGCCTTCGTGCTGATCTTTTCCTTCGGGCTTGCCGAACGCGGCGTGATGAAGGGCGATGCCTTCGTCGTTTCAGCCATCACCATCCTGGTCTTCCTGGTCGCTATCTTCGTCTTCTATCCGGTCGGCAGCATGCTGGTGGGCGCTTTCCAGGATTTCGACGGCTCGTTCAAGCCGGACGGCTTCATGCGCAATATCCAGGACCCGTCGATCTGGAGCCTTGGCTGCGTAGTGGGCGGTGAGCGCTGCGGCGTCGCCTGGCGCACGCTGTGGCTGGCGATCATGACCGCCGGCGGCTCGACCGTCATGGGGCTGGCCTTCGCGCTGGTGGCGACACGCACGCGCTTTCCCTTCAAGAAGGGCTTGCGGCTCCTGACGGTGCTGCCGATCATCACGCCACCTTTCGTCATCGGCCTGGCGCTGACCTTGCTGTTCGGCCGCTCCGGCGTCATTACCGAGGCACTTTCCAGCCTGTTCGGCGTCGAGCCGGGCCGCTGGCTCTATGGTCTCACCGGCATCTGGATCGCACAGGTCCTTTCCTTCACGCCGATTTCCTTCCTTGTCCTGATCGGCGTCGTCGAGGGCGTCAGTCCTTCGATGGAGGAGGCCTCCCAGACCCTGCGCGCCGATCGCTGGCGCACTTTCTGGCGCGTCTCCCTGCCCTTGATGAAGCCCGGCATCGCCAATGCCTTTCTCATCGGCTTCATCGAAAGCATGGCCGATTTCGGCAATCCGCTGGTGCTTGGCGGCAGCCATGGCGTCCTGTCGACGGAAATCTTCTTCGCGGTCGTCGGCTCGCAGAACGATCCGTCGCGGGCTGCCGTGCTTGCCATCATCCTGCTCTGCTTCACCCTGTCAGCCTTCCTTGCCCAGCGTTACTGGCTGTCGGGCAAGAATTTCGCCACCGTTACCGGCAAGGGCGACAGCGGCGCCCACATCGCCTTGCCGCGCCCGCTCTCCATCGCCGTCCACGCCGTGGTCGTGCCGTGGATGATCTTCACGGTCGTCGTCTACGCGATGATCCTGTTCGGTGGCTTCGTGAAGACCTGGGGCCTCGATAACTCGCTGACCCTCGAACACTATGCGCGAGCCTTCTCCATCGAATTCCGCGACGGCGCCCTGGCCTGGACGGGCGTTGCCTGGAACTCGTTCTGGACGACGATGGAAATCGCCCTGATCTCGGCACCGCTGACGGCCGCCGTCGGCCTCCTCACCGCCTATCTGATCGTCCGGCAGAAATTCGCCGGCCGCAACGTCTTCGAATTCGCGCTGATGATGAGTTTCGCCATCCCCGGCACGGTCATCGGCATCAGCTACATCATGGCCTTCAACCTGCCGCCGCTCGAAATGACCGGCACGGCGCTGATCCTGATCGCCTGCTTCGTCTTCCGCAACATGCCGGTGGGCGTGCGTGGCGGCGTAGCGGCGATGAGCCAGCTCGACAAGAGCCTCGACGAAGCCTCGCTGACGCTGCGCGCCACCAGTTTCCGCACGATCCGCAAGGTTATCCTGCCCTTGCTGCGGCCGGCGATCACGGCGGCTCTCGTCTATTCCTTCGTGCGCGCCATCACCTCGATCAGCGCCGTCATCTTCCTGGTCAGCGCCGAATACAACATGGCGACCTCCTATATCGTTGGCCTGGTCGAAAACGGCGAATATGGCGTGGCGATCGCCTATTCCTCCATGCTGATCGTGGTGATGATCGTCGTCATCACCGGCTTCCAACTGCTTGTCGGCGAACGCCGGCTGAGGCGCGAGAACCGCGTCTCGGGCATTTCCGCCGCCCCTTCCCTTCCCCTCGCTCAGGAGAAAACCGCATGATCGCTTCCCGTGCCGGCTCCGTCGTCTTTGAACATATCCGCAAGCAGTTCGGTGCCTTCACCGCCATTCATGACCTGTCGCTGACCATCGAGCCCGGCCAGTTGGTGACGCTGCTCGGCCCCTCCGGCTGCGGCAAGACCACGACCCTGCGCATGCTGGCCGGCCTCGAGCATCCGACCTCGGGCCGCATCCTGATCGGCGGCAAGGACGTGACCATGTTGCCGGCAAACGAGCGCGACGTGTCGATGGTGTTTCAATCCTATGCGCTGTTTCCGCACATGAACTCGCTGGACAATGTCGCCTATGGACTGGAATCCTCCGGCCTGAAGAAGAAGGAAGCCCGCGAACGGGCCGAGGAGGGCCTGAACCTCGTCGGTCTCGGCGGCATGGGCCAGCGGCTTCCCGCCGAATTGTCGGGCGGCCAGCAGCAGCGCGTCGCGGTCGCCCGGGCGCTGGTCCTTGAGCCGCAGGTGCTTCTGCTCGACGAGCCCTTGTCCAATCTCGATGCCCGGCTGCGCCGCCAGGTGCGCACCGATATTCGCGACCTGCAGCAACGGCTCGGCTTCACCGCCGTCTACGTCACCCATGACCAGGACGAGGCGCTGGCGGTCTCCGACCGTATCGTCATCATGAAGGACGGGGTGATTGCCCAGGAAGGCACCCCTCGCGATCTCTACGAGGCGCCGGCATCCGCCTTCATCGCCGATTTCATGGGCGAGGCCAATGTCGTTTCCTGCGACGTCATCCGCGTCGAGGGCGCCGACGCGACCATCCGTATCGGCGCCCTGGAACATCGGGTGCCGAGCCGCAATGCAAGACCCGGTCCGGCAAAGCTTGCCGTTCGGCCGAATTCGATCACGCTGGAGCCGGCAACGGGTGCTGCCTTTCCCGGCCAGATCACCCATGCGGCCTATCTCGGCGACCATGTCGAATACGAGGTGGAGACCACGACCGGAAAGCTTTTCGTCGTCGATCCGGCGGTCGAGCGCGCATTGGCGCCGGCAACCGAGGTCGCCATCGGTTTCAAGGGGCGCGGCATCGCCATTATCAACGGCTGACCCGCAATCAGGTACAGAGGACGACATAAATGACATTGCAGATCTCCGGGCTCGACGCGCGCTTCGCACTGGCCAAAGCCATTGCCGACGAAGCGGGAGCGGTGGCGCTCGGCTACTACAACAGGCGCGAAACGCTGGTGATAGAAACCAAGCGCGACCTGCAGGACGTCGTCTCGATCGCCGACCGGGAGGTGGAGAACCTGATCCGCGCCCGGGTCGCCGCCGCCCACCCCGACGACGGCTTCCTCGGCGAGGAATACGGCCTTGCCGAGGGGAGTTCGGGCTTTACCTGGGTCGTCGACCCGATCGACGGCACCAGCCTCTTTGTCAACGGCATGCCGAACTGGTGTGTCTCGATTGCCGTCCTTTCCGGCGGCGAGCCGGTGATCGGCGTGATCTGCGCGCCCTGTCACAACGAGATCTATGCCGGTGCTTCGGGCAAGGGCGCCACGCTGAACGGCAAGGTGCTGAGCCTTGATCCGACGCGCACGATCCGCAATGCGGTCACCGGCATCGGCGCCAATAATTACGTGACCCCCGCCTTCGTCGGCAGAATTGTGGAAAACCTGCTCGAAGCCGGCGGCAATTTCATCCGCAACGGTTCCGGGGCCCTGATGCTGGCCTATGTCGCCGCCGGCCGGCTGGTCGGCTATTATGAGCCCTATATGCACGCCTGGGATTGCCTTGCCGGCTATTGCCTCATCAAGGAGGCCGGCGGCTGGCACCATCCTTTTCCGGTGGAAGGCGACCATTTGACCAAGGGAGCGCCGGTTCTGGCGGCCGCCCCTGGAGCGCGGGAGGATCTCAGAAAAATTGCCGGCTTGTAGGCATTGCAAAACGGCTGGCGCTTGCGCATGGACAAATTCCCGCCCGCTCCTATCTCATTCGCAGGCTGGGGAGCCATTCGGGCGATTTTCGGCATGAAAAGAAGGGTTTCCGCGACGATCGAGGAGGGTTGTCACGGGGTTGCAATCAAACGGAATCATTCTGTTTGAGCATCATCAAGGAGAAATGCATGTTCAAGAACTTCCTGACAGCATCCGTAGCCGTCGTCAGCCTGACGATCGCCCTGCCCACGGGCGCCTTCGCCGCCACCGAACTGCAATGGTGGCATGCCATGACCGGCGCCAACAACGAGGTGGTCGATAACCTGGCGAAGGAATTCAACGAAAGCCAGAGCGATTACAAGATCGTGCCGGTCTTCAAGGGTACCTATCCGGAAACGCTGAATGCCGGCATCGCCGCCTTCCGCTCGAAGCAGCCGCCGGCCATCATCCAGGTCTTCGACGCCGGCAGCGGCGTGATGATGGCGGCCGAAGGCGCGATCATGCCGGCCGCCGAGGTTCTGCAAAAGGGTGGCTTCACCTTCGACAAGTCGCAATATCTCGCCGGCATCGCCGCCTATTATTCCAAGCCCGACGGCACCATGCTGTCCTTCCCCTATAATTCGTCCTCGCCGATCCTCTATTTCAACAAGGACGCCTTCCAGAAGGCCGGCCTCGACGCCGAAAACCCGCCGAAGACCTGGCCGGAAGTGTTCGAAGCGGCCAAGAAGATCAAGTCGAGCGGCGCTGCCCCTTGCGGTTTCACGTCTACCTGGCTCACCTGGATCCAGACGGAGAATTTCGCCGCCTGGAACAATGTCTCCTATGGCAGCAACGAAAACGGCCTAGGCGGCAACGACGTCAAGCTCGCCTTCAACGCGCCGCTGTTCGTCGAGCATTTCCAGGCGATCGCCGATCTCGCCAAGGACGGCACCTTCCGCTATGGCGGCCGCACGTCGGAAGCCAAGCAGCTGTTCATGTCGGGCGAATGTGCGATCCTGACGGAATCCTCCGGCGGCCTCGGCGATATCGTCAAGTCGGGCATCAATTACGGCATCGGCCAGCTTCCCTATTATGAAGGACACGGCCCACAGAACACCATTCCGGGCGGCGCCAGCCTCTGGGTCTTCGGCGGCAAGTCCGACGAGGAATACAAGGGTATCGCCCAGTTTTTCGACTTCCTGTCGCAGACCAAGATCCAGGCCCGCCTGCACCAGGTCTCGGGCTATATGCCGGTCACCAATGCGGCTTACGAAGAAACCAAGAAATCCGGTTTCTACGACAAGAATCCGGGCCGTGAAACGCCGATCCTCCAGATGATGGGCAAGGCGCCGACCGAAAACTCCAAGGGCGTGCGCCTGGTCAACCTGCCGCAGGTCCGCGACATCATGAACGAAGAGTTCGAAGCGATGCTGGCCGGCCAGCAGGATGCCAAGACCGCCCTCGACAAGGCCGTCGAACGCGGTAATGCTGCAATCGCCGAAGCCATCGGCAACTAAAGTCGGGTTTTCATCGGCCGTTCGCATCCTTCAAGGTTGCGGACGGCATTCTTGACTGCCGCATGAGGAGCATTTCGTGCACAATGTCGCCTTTCCCAACAAGGTCCTGCCCTATCTTCTCGTTGCGCCCCAGATCATCCTGACGATCGTCTTCTTCTTCTGGCCGGCCAGCCAGGCGCTGTACCAGTCCGTGATGCGCGAGGACCCGTTCGGGCTGAAAAGCGAATTTGTCGGGCTTGCCAATTTCAGTTCCGTGCTGACCGACCCCAATTATATCCATTCGGTGCAGATTACCGTCATCT
This sequence comes from Rhizobium sp. Root482, assembly GCF_001426565.1. Classification (GTDB taxonomy): domain Bacteria; phylum Pseudomonadota; class Alphaproteobacteria; order Rhizobiales; family Rhizobiaceae; genus Pararhizobium. Next base: position 278,601 of record NZ_LMFA01000022.1, read on the forward strand.
TCACGCTCCTGACCGTACTTCTGTCCATGGCCGTGGCGCTGCTTCTGGCGACAGCGGCCGACAAGGTGATTCGCGGCCAGACCTTCTACCGGACGCTGTTGATCTGGCCCTATGCGGTGGCACCGGCCGTCGCCGGCATGCTCTGGCTGTTCATGTTCAATCCGGCGATGGGAACGCTGGCCTATCTGCTGCGCCGCAACGGCTTTGCCTGGGACCCGCTCCTGAACGGCGACCAGGCGATGGCGATGGTCGTCGTGGCATCCGCCTGGAAACAGATCAGCTATAATTTTCTGTTCTTCGTGGCCGGACTGCAGGCGATCCCCAAATCGCTGATCGAGGCCGCCTCGATCGACGGCGCACGCGGCGCGCGGCGCTTCTGGACCATCGTCTTCCCGCTGCTCGCGCCGACGACCTTCTTTCTTCTGGTCGTCAATACAGTCTATGCCTTTTTCGACACGTTCGGCGTCATCCATTCCGTCACCGGCGGCGGCCCGGCAAAGGCGACCGAAATTCTCGTCTACAAGGTTTACAACGACGGCTTCGTCAATCTGAACCTCGGCTCCTCGGCGGCGCAATCGGTCATCCTGATGGTCATCGTCATCGCCCTGACCGCGTTCCAGTTCCGTTTCGTCGAAAAGCGGGTGCATTATGGCTGAGGGACAGGAATGATCGAGAAACGACCCATCGCCAGCCTCATCGGCCACCTGATCATGATCCTCGGAATCATCATCGTGGCCTTTCCGATCTATTATACCTTCATCGCCTCGTCGATGACCTCGGTCGAGATCATCCGGCCGCCGATGTCGCTCCTGCCGGGCGGCCATCTGGTCGAAAACTACCGCGAGGCCATGACCGGCGGCGTCGAGCGAGTGATCGGCGTCAGCCTGGAGCGGCTTCTGTTCAATTCCTTCGTCGTCGCGCTTGCCATTGCCATCGGCAAGATCTTCATTTCCTTCCTGTCGGCCTTCGCCATCGTCTTCTTCCGCTTTCCCTTCCGTATGGCCTTTTTCTGGATGATCTTCGTGACGCTGATGCTACCCGTGGAGGTGCGTATCTTGCCGACCTACAAGGTCATCGTCGATCTCGGCCTGATCGATACCTATGCCGGCCTGACCCTGCCGTTGATGGCCTCGGCCACCGCCACCTTCCTGTTTCGACAGTTTTTCCTCACCATTCCCGGCGAACTGGTGGAGGCGGCGCGGATCGACAATGCCGGGCCGTTCCGCTTCATGCGCGATATCCTGCTGCCGCTGTCGAGCACCAATATCGCCGCCCTTTTCGTCATCCTGTTCATCTACGGCTGGACGCAATATCTCTGGCCGCTGCTCATCACCAACGATGCCAAAATGAACACGATCATCATCGGGCTCCGACGCATGGTGGACTTCACCGATGCATCCACCCCCTGGAACTATGTCATGGTGACGGCGATCCTCGCCATCATCCCGCCCATCCTCGTCGTCGTGCTGATGCAGCGATGGTTCGTCAAAGGTCTCGTGGAGACGGAGAAATAATGGCCAAGATTATCCTCAACGACGTTCGCAAACGCTATGGCACGGTCGATGCGATCCAGGGCGTGTCGCTTGATATCGCCGATGGCGAACTGGTTGTGCTGGTCGGACCGTCCGGCTGCGGAAAATCGACGCTGCTGCGCATGATCGCCGGCCTCGAAAGCATCACCGGCGGTGAAATCTCGATCGGCGAGCGCGTCGTCAACAATCTTGAACCATCCGAGCGCGATATCGCCATGGTCTTCCAGAACTACGCGCTTTACCCGCATATGACGGTGCGCCAGAACCTTGCCTATGGCCTGAAGAACCGCAATACGCCAAAGGACGAGATTGTCCGGCGCATAACGGAAGCTGCCAAGGCGCTGGAAATTGAGGCCTTCCTCGAGCGAAAGCCGCGCCAGCTCTCCGGCGGCCAGCGCCAGCGTGTGGCCATGGGCCGCGCCATCGTGCGCGAGCCGGCGGCCTTCCTGTTCGATGAACCCCTATCCAATCTCGATGCCAAGCTGCGCGTGCAGATGCGCGTCGAGATCCGGCGTCTCCAGCGCGCCCTTGCCACAACCAGCGTCTATGTCACCCATGACCAGATGGAGGCAATGACGCTTGCCGACCGCCTCGTGGTCCTCAATGCCGGCCGGATCGAGCAGGTTGGCACGCCGATCGAGCTCTATGAAAAGCCGGCGACCAGCTTCGTCGCCACCTTCATCGGCTCGCCGTCGATGAACCTCCTGCCGGACGGAGCGCAGCGGCCCTGGACGCTCTCGCCGGACATGGTGCCGCCGCCGGGCGCCACCATGCTGGGCATCCGCCCCGAAGACCTGCACCTGGCCGAAGACGGTGGCCCCGGCGACGTCTTCAAAGCCGACGTCACGGTCGCGGCAGTGGAACTCGTGGGCGCGGAAAGTTATGTCCATGGCGTGCTTTCGAATGGAGAAACCATAGTTTTCCGCGTTTCCGGCCGTTCCTCGATCGCCATCGACGCGGTGGTGACCGTGCATGCCGATCGGGACCGCCTGCATTTCTTCGGTGAAAACGGTCGGCGCCTCTAGCGCGCCGAAACTGCACCTTCCTGGCTCACACACCAGTTTATTTCGGGGATTGCGCTTGATTGCCGGAGAGTTCTAAAGTCGCGGCCACGGGCGGCAATGCGTCGATCATCTCGACGCCGGCAATTCGGGGAGTAGTAATGGGGGACTACGAGGGTCGATCGTTTTCCGTTTCGACGGCTGCGACCGCGATCATTACCGCGATGTTTGCCGCGCTGATCGTCCTGATCGCCTTCTGGCTCTACCAGGGCCACGAGACGGCGGAACGTCGCGGCGAGGAAAGAGCGATCGCGGCCTCCAAGATCGTCGCCACCAACACATCCTGGATCAACGCGCTGGCCTGGCAGGCGCTGCAACGGATCGACGAATCCCTGGGCGCGACGATCGACGTCAACGCCCATGAACAGGTCCGCGACATCAATGAAGCGGTCGAGAACCTGCCAGGACAGGTGCAGGCCTATGTCGTCGGCAGGACCGGCCGCACGCTCTACTCCACCGATCCTGCCATCAAGCCGCTCGATATCACCGATCGGGACTATTTCTCGGCGCTTGCCAAGGGGGAAAGACAATATGTTTCCGCCCTCCTTGTCAGCCGGCTGAACGGAAAGCAAATCTTCGTCTTCAGCCGCCGCCTCGAGCGCGACGGTGTCTTTGCCGGCGCCGCCATGGTTTCCTTCGAAGCCGGGCTGCTCGCGAATGTCTGGGAGGCTGTCGATCTCGGGCCGAACTCGACCGTCAGCATCATCCGCAAGGACGGCATGCTGGTGGCGCGCTTTCCGTTCGCGGACGGGCCTCTCGACATGAGCAAATATGTGCTCTTCACCGACTATTTGCCGAAATCAGCCTCCGGCACCTATCTGGCGACATCGCCGGTGGACGGCGCGTCACGCGTGGTTGCCTATCAGGCGGTGGAAGGAACGGATTTCATCGCCATCGGATCGGCCGACTACACTGTTGCCTTGCGGCCGTTCTGGAGCGATGTCTATATCGCCGCGGGCGTTCTCATCCTTGCCGCGATCGGCTCGCTTGCCGCCGGCGGGTGGATCAGACACCTCCTCAAGCGAGACGCGGTCCGTTCTACCCGGCTATCCCTCGCGCTCGAGCAGAACCAGCTTCTGCTCCGCGAGATCCATCACCGCGTCAAGAACAACCTGCAATCGGTGCAGGCGGTGATCCGCATGCAGCAGCTGCCCGCCGACATGCAGGCATCGCTGTCGGACAGGATCGCCGCGATGGTCGCCGTGCACGAGCAGATCTATAGCCGCGACCAGTTCATGGAGGTTTCGGCCCGCGATCTCCTGCCGGTCATTCTCGACACGCTCGTCAAGGCCTATGCCAGCGACGTCACCATTTCCTACGATATCGAGGATGTGAAGGTCAGCAGCGACAATGCGACGCCGCTCGCCATGCTGGCCAACGAGGTTGTTACCAACAGCCTGAAATATGCCTTTCCGGACGACCGCAAGGGCCATATTTCAGTAAAATTCCACGTGATTTCGGAGCGGCTCGCTCGCCTCGAGATCTCCGATGACGGCATCGGCATGGATCCGTCGACCGTTCATACGGGCATGGGCACCCGGCTGATCCGGGGCGTGATTTCTCAGCTGAACGGAACATTCGACTATGCCGAGGGTGATGGCACGAACTTTGTCGCCGAACTGGAGGTGGTGAACCAGGCAGCCTGAGACATAATCTCCCGGCTGCCTGCGTTATCCCTTTGCATTTTTCGAGCGCCACCAGCCAGCGACCGGCTAATCCTCGGCGTCGCCCATCGGAATATCCACCGTCTCCCGGCCGACCGCCGACAGGATCGAGCGCTTGCCGACATGATTTGCCGGGCCGACCAGCCCTTCGCGCTCCATGCGCTCCACCAGCGAGGCGGCCCGGTTATAGCCGATCGACAGGCGGCGCTGGATATAGGACGTCGAGCATTTCTTGTCGCGAAGAACGACTTTCACGGCCTTGTCGTAGAGGTCGTTTCCGTCTTCCTCGGCCATCGCGCCCTTGTCGAACACCGCGCTATCCTCTTCCGCGGGCTCGTCCACTTCGTCGGCGTCTTCGGTGACGGTTCCCAGATATTCCGGCCGGCCTTGCGTCTTCAGATGGGCAACCACCTTCTCGACCTCCTCGTCGGAGACGAAGGGCCCGTGAACGCGGGCGATCCTGCCGCCTCCGACCATATGCAGCATATCTCCCTGCCCCAGGAGATGTTCCGCCCCCTGTTCGCCGAGAATGGTGCGGCTGTCGATCTTCGAGGTCACCTGGAAGGAGATGCGGGTCGGAAAATTGGCCTTGATCGTGCCGGTGATGACATCGACCGAAGGACGCTGCGTCGCCATGATCAGATGGATGCCGGCAGCACGGGCCATCTGGGCCAGCCGCTGGATGGCGCCTTCGATCTCCTTGCCGGCGACCATCATCAGGTCGGCCATCTCGTCGACGATGATGACGATATAGGGCATGGGCGCGAGGTCCATTTCCTCCTGCTCGAAGATCGCCTCGCCGGTCGAGCGGTCGAATCCGGTCTGGACGCTGCACAGGACGGTTTCACCCTTGGCGCGCGCGGTTGCCGCACGCGCATTGTAGCCGTCGATATTGCGCACGCCGAGCCGCGACATCTTGCGATAGCGGTCCTCCATCTCGCGCACCGCCCATTTCAGCGCCATCACCGCTTTCTTCGGGTCGGTAACGACCGGCGTCAGCAGATGCGGGATGCCGTCATAGACCGAAAGCTCGAGCATCTTAGGATCGACCATGATCAGCCGGCATTCCTCCGGCTTCAGCCGGTAGAGCAGCGACAGGATCATCGTGTTGATCGCGACCGATTTTCCGGAGCCCGTCGTGCCGGCCACCAGAAGATGCGGCATCTTGGCAAGTTCAGCCACGACCGGCTCACCGCCGATGGTCTTGCCGAGGCAGAGCGCCAGCTTCAACCGGGTCTCGACATAGTTTTCGGATTCGATCAGTTCGCGGAAATAGACGGTTTCGCGCACCGGATTGGGCAGTTCGATACCGATGACATTGCGGCCGGGGACGACGGCGACACGCGCCGACAATGCCGACATGGAGCGGGCGATATCGTCGGAAAGACCGATGACACGCGAGGACTTGACGCCCGGCGCCGGCTCGAATTCATAGAGCGTCACCACCGGTCCCGGGCGGACATCAATGATCTCGCCGCGAATACCGAAATCCTCCAGCACGCTTTCCAGCAGGCCGGCGCTCTGTTCCAGCGCTTCCTGCGACAGGATCGCGGTTTGCTGGATCGAGGGTTCCTGCAACAGGTCCACCGGCGGGTGGACATAATCGTCGCCGGCCTCGATCGCTCCGATGGTTTCGATCAACCTTGCCGTCACCGGCCTTGCGGAAACACCTGCGGGCGCGGGCTTCTCCCGTCGTTCGAGCGGCCTTGAAGGAGCCGGAACTTCCTCCGCAACGGCAGCTCGCGGTGGCTTCTGCGGCTGTGCTGCGGGAACCGATATGGAAACCGGTGGCGCGACAGACGTCTTACCCACCGGCCTTACGCCCACCTCGCGGTAAAGCGATGTCACGGAGTTCGAAGCGACCTGATATTCCGGCGGCTGCCAGCGCAGCGTCGGCGCAAGCACGTCCAGGTCGGCCTCCATGTGCAGCGTATCCCAGAACACCTCGTCGGAGACATGCAGGAAAGGCGCCGCCCGCCGGAAGCCGGGCTCCGTCACAGCGGCGGATACTATCTCTCCATCGGCCGGAAAACAGGCAAGGTCGATATCGGCCGTCTCGTTGCTTGCAACAGCCGAAGGCTCGGCTGCACGCATTTCCATTTCCCGCTGCAGGCGAAGCGACAGTAACCGGATCCCGCCGACAGGGGCATTCTGGATGCCGGGCGGAACGGCAGACGCCGGCGTCGTCATATCCGTGATGCCGGTGACATCGATGCCGACAGGATCGACCTTCAGCGGTGCGACCGGCTGTCCTTTCTCCTGCCTCGCGGCAGGCATCGACTTTTTGGAAATGACGCTTTCCGGCGTGCGGGTGAAGCGGACATTCGGTCCGAGTACAAAGGCGCTCTGCCAAACCGGCGCATCCTTGCGGCCTTCGATTTCGCTGGCCGCAATGGCATCGGTAGAAACGCCGCTCATGCTTTCCTCGTTTACAGAAACGGGATGCGCGCCATAGACGGACCGCTGGATATCCGCCTTTTCCAGCGGTTGATCTCCATAGGCGGGTTCTTCTTCCGTCATATCAAGGCCATTCGGGAAATTGGTTCGGGAAAGACGCATGGGACCTGCTCACTCAGAATTCACGGGCATTCGCACCATCCATTTCAATAGAAAATAAAGGTTAATCAGCCCTTTCTAGCCGACCCTTCTGGCGGAATTTCCGTTCGTCCTGGCAAGCGCCATGAGCATCGGCCCCAGCGAAAATTCGCCCTTCTCCGCCCGCCGCGTAAGGTCGCGCAGATAGCCGCCGGCCGAGTTGATATGCCCTGCCCGCTCCAGAATGCAGGCGATGACGGTGGCGGCATTTTCCGGTCCGAGAATTTCGCAGGCCTGTTGATAGGCATCGGGACTGACACCGAGCATCGAGCGGACGACGACCGCCGCCGACATAAGCTCGCGCCAGTTCGAAATCGTACCTCCGGAACCGTAGGCGATGATTTCCGGGCAGGCCTGGAGAACGAGAGCCAGCGGAAAGGCCTTGATTTCGGGCGCCACCCGCAAACGATCGGTTTGATCCCTTACGGGTTTAGGTTCCTGCCGTGCAGTTGCATCCTCATCAGACCTTTCGAGATGGATCGGTACAACCGAACCTTCGTGATCCGTCTCGAAAGTCGCCTCCTGCTTCTTTTCGAAGCAAGGTTCAAGTTCATAGGTAGAGTCGGAGTTTGAATTCTGTATGTGGCAGTCATTCTGAGAGGGATTGCCATTCATTTTTTCTGTTTTTACACGCGCTTCCAGCAAGTTGACGATCTCGTCGCGCAGCATTTCCATTTCTTCGAGCACCGGCGTCACATCATCGGCCGTCGGGATGCGCGGCAAGGCCCCTGCCAGGGATCGGAACTGAAGCGTGATCGCTTCCCAATCGCCTGTCGCCCCTTCTTCCATTGCCATCTCGATCAGCTTGGCAATGTCGCGTCGGCAGAGCGTCAATCGTTCGCGCAGCCGCCGCAGCGCAAGCCGCTCGGCCACCACCTCGGCCGCCAACTGCGCGATCTCCTCGGCACGCGCCAGAAGCGGCGCCAGGGAAAAGCCGAAGGCATCGTCGATCGCGCCGGCGCTGTTGCGGCGGACATAGCGCTTACCATTGGGACTATCCTTGCGGCTGATCAGCCCGGCCTCCACCAGAACGGCCAGATGACGCCGGATCGTCTGTTCCGTCATGCCATGCGCCCGGAGAGACAGTTGGGCGTTCGACGGAAAGACGACGAGGCCATGCGCCTGTGACAGCTCGTCCTTGGGGTAGAAGCTCAAAAGCGCGTTCATCACCGCAAGTGCCCGATCGGTGACACCGAGCAGCGGCCTCGCCTCGCAGAGCGCCCGGTAAAGCTTCCACTTGTCGGCGGACTTGGTATCGTCGATCGTCTCGGCCGCAAATTGACTTGCCAACATGCCAAGCGTCATCGGCCGCCGCCCAAAGGGCGTCGTCACACTTCCACTTTCCATCTTCTTCGCCTTTCGTGCAGGCAAAGCTGTCCGGCTCGTCAAAATGACGCCGATCTCAATGAAGAGACTTGACTACGATTCCAGGAAGTGTGATTCTCTCAGTCGCCAAACAGTTGAGAAGGGCTTCCGGAATGCATTTCGGGGGCCTTTTTCTTTGCCAGTTTTCGTCTTTGCCTATCCTTCGATAGCGGTTGACATCAAGGCGCCGACCATGGCGCCCGGTTGAAACTAATTTCGGCGGTCCGGCTTTCGCCCGGCCGTGAATTGCGCGTAGAGCTCGTCGAGCCGATCTGCGAGGAAATTGCCGAAATCGGGTACCTGGCGCTCATCGAAGACGATCCGCGTCTGCCGCTCGTCGCGTTCGATACGGGCAGCCTTTTTCCCCTTCGGACCTTTCCATTCCTGCGCCTTCGGCCCACGCTTTCCCGGTCTTCCGCCAATTGCATCGAACAGGCGGGCAAAGCGGCCGTCGCTGTCGATCGCCAGGAAATCGGGCGCCTCGATCAGGCCTTCCAGCCCGGCATGCCTTTGCCCGAGCCGATCTGCCAGAGCCGCCCAGCGGGCGCGTCCTGCCTTGGGTGCCGGGCCGATCGCCTGAACCAGATATTCGGGAATGCTGCGCGCGATCGAGATGTAGCGGCTGAGGTCGCCCTTGTCGGTCGACAAGGCCGCCATGATCGTCGCGCGGTCATATCCATTGTCTTCGAGACGGCGGGCGAATTGCGCTTTCTCGATATAGGAAAGATCCTGCCGATCGAGATTTTCCTTGCCCTGCGCGATCACCAGCTCATTGTCCGTCAGCGACTGGACAATGGCCCGCACCGTTCTTCCAAGCAGCACAGCCGCCCGCAGTCGTCTGCGGCCATAGGCGACCTGGAACCGGCCGGGCAGAACTGCCTGCGGGCGCACCAGGATCGGCACCTGCTGGCCGTTGTCGCGCATGCTTGCAACCAGCGCATCAAAGCCCGGATCGACCGCGATGGAAATCCGGTCGCTGACCGAGGACTGGTCGATCAGCGACGGATCGAGATCGACGACGGTCGAGCCGCTTGCCAGTTGCTCCTGCAGCCTTGCCGCGCTGCGCGCGCCTTCGGTCATTTCCTGAAGGGATGCGCCCATCGCGGAAATGGCACCGGTGCGTACGCGCTCGCTGCTTTTCTCGATACCAGCAGCCGGCGCCGAGCCTTCCGGCTTGCGCATGAACAGCGTGTTGACGGTTTCCTTCCGGCTCATGGCTGGTCACCTCGCCCGGAAGAGCAGGTCGCAATCCGGCCGTCAGCAGGAGCGACATCGCGCCGGCTTTCTGCCGGGGCCCGCGGGCCGGAACGGAATGTTGGGAGCTCCCAACGCTGCGGGATGGCGTGGACGATCATCGCGGAGCCCGCCCCCATGCCTGCCGAACGAGGGATTCGATCTCGCCATTGACCGCATCGAGCGCTTCCATCGCCCTGTCATAGGTAGAGCGCGTCAGGTTTTCGCGACCGATTTCATAGAGCGTCTGCTTGGTCAGGCCCGCATCCGAAACGGCAGCCGACTTGACCATCGGATTGGTCAGGACGTGATCGTCGAAAAGGTTGCGCAGAAGAGCGGCGACCTTGGTCTGCGGCGCATCCTGCGGCTCGTAGCGCGTCAGCAGATAGCGCACGAAATCATATTTCAGCTCGCCACCGGCCTCGCGCACCACAGCCAGAAGATCGTGGGTCATCAGCAGGAACTGGCTCATCGACGCCACATCGAGCATCTGCGGATGCACGGTCACGACCATCGACGTCGCCGCGCAAAGGCCGCTTAGGGTGAGATAGCCGAGCTGCGGCGGGCAGTCGATGACGACGACGTCATAATCGTCGGCGACCTCGTCGAGCGCGCGCGCCACCCGGGTGAAAAATATCCCATCCGCGTCCCGCGCACCGCTCGTCAGGGCGCGCGGCGTCGTGTGCTCGAATTCCATCAGTTCGAGATTGCCGGGAACGAGATCCAGGCCCTCGAAATAGCTTTTACGGATGACCTCACTCAGCGGGCGCCTCTCCTCGTCGTAGCGGATGGCGGCGTAGAGGGTCTCGTTCGATTTGACGTCGGTTTCCGGCAGCACGCCGAGCAGCGCCGAGAGGCTCGCCTGCGGATCGAGATCGACGGCGAGAACACGATAGCCCTGCAATGCGAGATACTGGGCGAGATGGACGGACGTGGTCGTCTTGCCCGAGCCACCCTTGAAATTGGTGACGGCAATGACCTGGAGATGATCCTCCGCGCCACGGCGCGGAACGAAATCATGAATCTCGCGGCCTCGTGCCGTCTGGGCCAGCTTTTCGCGCAATTCGTTGATCTGGCCGAGCGTGTAGAGACGTCGGCCGTTCGTGCCCACATCCGGCTGCGGCCCCTCGCCGGCAAGGGTCATTTTCCGCAAGGTCGAATCCGAAACGCCGATCAGACGCGCCGCTTCACCGGATGTGAAGCGGCGAAGCGTCTTGTTGGCGGCTGGCGGGAAGACGGCTTCGCTGATGGCGTGGAGCTGCGCGCTGATGATCGCAGCGTGATCTCCAATCGTCTCGTCGACCGTCTTGCGGTCAAACTTGTGCGCCCGAACAGCGTTGTTCACGTTCAAAAACTTTCGTCACGGTAAAATAGCCAGAACGGCAATATATCCGTGACGATTGCCCAACGCTACGATTCGCGCAAGACGTTATTGTTAAACAGGCACTTGCTCGCGACCCTTGAGAAAATGAGTCTGCAACTGCAGCCTTGCCATTTCCATTGTGAATCCAAATCCTTCCCATCATGCAAATCTTCAGGCGAGGCGATACCCGCCTTGAAAGGATTCATGCATACCACACGGCTGGCCGCCGGGCACCGCGACCGAAAAGCATCTTTGGCAGTGTTTTGGCTGCGAATCGGATATTAAATGAACAAGGCTGCCCTGCCTCGAGATTATGACAAGCGCCGTCGCCGGAACAAATAGGGCTTCCGCCAGTTGAGGCGTCTGGTCGATTCTGCCGGCACCAACCACCGTCTTCCAACGATGCGAGGATCTACAGATGAGCAACCCCCTTCCTGAACTCTACGAGGGACATGCGCCAATCACGCTGCATCAGCTGTTTCGCGAGGCACTGGAAGCCTACGACGACTGGATCGACGGGACGGACGTCCCCAGAGCCTATCATCAAGGCAACCCGGTTTCGATCAACGCGGTTTTCGAGCATATGCGCGGCTGCACCGACATCCTGCCGCACAATATGGTCAGCGCCATCACCGAGCGCCTGAACAAACCCTGGTCCAGCGACAATCCGCTGGACGAAATGAGCTTCTCGACCGCCGCCCGTATCATGTGCCTGTTGGTGCGCAAGCGGCAGGCTCGCCGGGCAGATGACATCGGCGTTTTCATGCATCGTCTCGAGAGGCTGCGCCCCGGGCACACGGAGCGCTGAGAACTCACTCAACGAACGCATAACAAGATCGCGCTTGATGCTTTCGTTCTTCCGGATTAAGATCACAAATTACATAGACTATACCGCATATTGAGAACTGGCATTTGCGTGACAGTGGTTCAACGATCCGGCCGCGTGACGCGGGGAGGAAAGATATGACGGTTCACGGTTTTTCATCACCGCGGTCGAGGGCGGACCCGCTCCTGCAGATCGCCGTCGTCGGACGCGGCTTTTCCGGCCTCATGATGGCTATCGCCCTTTTGAAATCGGTGCGTCGGCCCTTTCGGTTGCGCCTGTTCGACCCGCAACCGATCGTCAATGGTGGGCAAGCGCTGGCCACGCTCCGCTCCACCGAAATCCTCAACAGCCGCGCCCGCGATCTCTCCGTTTCCCTGGGGGAACCGAAGGATTTCTCCCGCTGGCTGCAGGCCAATGCCTCCTTCCGCGCCGCCGTTAGCGCTGCAATCCCGGGCTTCGGGCAGATTTTCGTGCCGAAATCCACCTTCAGCGATTATATCTATCAGCGATTTTCCGAAGCCTTGGCGCATCGTACCGATACCAGCGTGCAGATGTCGAGCGATGCAATCCTCACCGTCCGCCGCGCGGATGATGCAGGCTTTACCCTTAGAATGGCCGGCGGCGGCGAAGTGACCGCCGACATCGTCATTCTCGCGACCGGCTATGGGTTGAAGCCGCCGCTGGAAACGACGGAAATCCGGCCTGCGGCAAGTTTGGACGAAGAGACGAGAACACCCGGCCATATCGTGGTCATGGGCAGTGGCCTACGGGCTGTCGACCAGGTCCTGCAATTGCGGGATGGCGGCTTTTCAGGACCGATTACCCTCCTGTCGCGGCGCGGTTTCCTGCCGCAGCCGCATACGCGCATGCCGGCGGATGCCGTTTTTCCGACGCAACCCATGCCATCGCAACTGCGCGAGATCGTGCGCTTCGTGCGCAAGGCCTGCGAGCAGGCCGAGGAGAATGGCTGGAGCTGGCAGGCGGCGATCAACGGCTTGCGCAAACGGGCGCGCACGCTGTGGTCCTCGCTTCCGGCCGCCGAAAAACGCCGGTTCAACCGGCATCTGCGCTCGCTCTATGACAGCCATCGCAATCGGTTGCCGGCCGATGTCCATGCGCGACTGGAGCGCGAACTGGCAAGTGGCGCCACGGTGTTGAAGCGCGGCACCGCCGTCAAGAGAACGCCGACGGGCCTTCTTGTCCGCTGGACCGGAACGACGGAACTCACGCATCTGGCAGCTGACAAAGTGTTTGATTGCCGTTGCCTTTCGCCCGACCTGAAAAACCCCGTCGTCGCCGACCTTCTTCATACGGGCCTCGTCGCCACCGACGAACTCGACCTGGGACTGGCGGTCAATTCGGCAGGCGAACTTGTGACGCCGGCGGGGCGGACGGCCGGGCTCTTCGCCATCGGTCCGCTCGGGCTCGGCTCGCTGCCTGATATCGATCTCGTTCCCGAAATCGTCGCCCAGGCCTATGATGCCGCAGCCCTCATCGAGGCGCGGGCGCGGCCACAACGGCAGGCAAGCTGAACCGGACCATCTTCATGCGCGGCGGCCCGGTCTTTCCCGATCATCAGCCAAGCAGCGTGCGCGTCAGCGCATGATCGGCATCGGCAAGCCCGTCAATGACGCTGAAATGATGGCGGTCGGACTCGACCACCGCATTGGTGGTAGCGCCAAGGCCGGTCCAGATATTGGCGAGAAGCGCGTTCTGGCGCAAGAATTCGCCGCGCTCGCCGCCACCGACCCAGCAGGTGATGCGGGCATTAGCCATCGGCCGCAGCAGCGCCGGGCTCTCGCTCAGCGCCTCTGCCTCATCAAGCTTGAGCGTGCCGTTCATATCGGTCGCCATCAGCGGACGCAGATCGTGGATGCCGGAGATCGACACGACATTGCGGATACGCGCCTGCAGCGACGGCGCAAGCGGCGTGGTCGTCGAAACCATCCGGCTTGCCAGATGGCCGCCGGCCGAATGCCCGGTCAGCATCACCGGTCCCTCCACAAGTTCCGAAGCCCTGGTGACGGCGGCACCGATCTCGCCGACGATCTCGGCGATGCGGACCTCGGGGCAGAGCGAATAGGACGGCATGGCAACCGCATAGCCATTATCGACCGCACCTGCGGCCAGATGCGACCAGAAACTCTTGTCGAGCGCCATCCAGTAGCCACCGTGGATGAAGACGACGAGCCCCTTCGGCGTTGTGGCCGGCAAAAAGAGATCGAGGCCGTTGCGCGGTTTCGCGCCATAGGCGATGTCGAGCCGCGCCCGGCCGATCGAGGAAAGCCTCTCGCGATAGGAAAGCGCCGGCTTTACCCAGGCACCGGGAAAGCGATCGCCGCCGGCGATATTGGCGCCATTGGTATAGGCATCGTTCCAATCTGTGATGTGACGTTCGAGCACCGCGCCCTCCCCGGCATTGGATTTCAGGTCGTTGTTTCCGCATGCCGGCATCGCAAAACGCCTATGCGGCTTTTGCGCGACATGCTCTAGCAATGGCCAGAACGCCCGATTTCGTCAATGGTCGCGCATAAAAACTTTATGCTTGAAATAATTTTGATCCGGTGCAATTCTGATTGCATCAGTCGAGAAGGTGGGAGGTCTCGCTGTGCCGGGTACGGATTGCTCCGCCGGCCTTGACGCCAGCGCACACCTCCCCACACGCAACGCACAAAAGACATGTTGGCCATCGTTCGTGACGATGAGCAGGTAGGGGACAGCCGCAGAATGCTTGGACCGTCAGCGCATACCGACACTTTCACGCGCGACAATCTTCCGCCGCAGGACCAGTGGCCGGACTTCCTGCTCGACGGCTTTGACTATCCAGATCATGTCAATGCCGGCGTGGAACTGACCGACAGGCTGGTCGAAAAGGGTTTTGGCGACCATACCGCGCTGATCGGCAACGGGCGGCGCCGCACCTACAAGGAATTGTCCGACTGGACCAACCGGCTCGCCCATGCACTGGTCGAGAATTACGGCGTCAAGCCGGGCAACCGGATACTGATCCGCTCCGCCAACAATCCGGCCATGGTCGCCTGCTGGCTCGCGGCCACCAAGGCGGGTGCCGTGGTCATCAACACCATGCCGATGCTGCGCGCCGGCGAACTTGCCAAGATCGTCGACAAGGCGGAGATTTCGCTGGCGCTTTGCGATACAAGGCTGATGGACGAAATGGTCGCCTGCGCCAAGGACAGTCCCTTCCTGAAAAAGGTGGTCGGCTTCGACGGCACCGCCAATCACGACGCCGAGCTTGACCGGATCGCACTCGACAAACCGGTCCTCTTCAATGCCGTTCAGACCGGCCGCGACGATGTCGCCCTGCTCGGCTTTACCTCGGGCACGACGGGCGTACCGAAGGCGACGATGCACTTTCACCGCGACCTGCTGCTGATCGCCGATACCTATGCAAAAGAGGTTTTGGCGGTCACGCCCGACGATGTCTTCGTCGGTTCGCCGCCGCTCGCCTTCACCTTCGGGCTTGGCGGGCTTGCCATCTTCCCCTTGCGGTTCGGCGCTGCCGCCACCTTGCTGGAACAGGCGACGCCGCCGAACATGATCAAGATCATCGAGACCTACAAGGCGACGATCTCGTTTACCGCGCCCACCGCCTATCGCGCCATGATGAAGGCCGTGGACGAGGGCGCCGACCTGTCGTCGCTGCGCATCGCCGTCTCGGCCGGCGAAACCCTGCCCGGCCCGGTCTTCGAGGAATGGATCGAAAAGACCGGCAAGCCGATCCTCGACGGCATCGGCGCCACCGAGATGCTGCACATCTTCATTTCGAACCGCTTGACGGACATGAAGCCGGCATCGACCGGCAAGCCCGTCGGCGGTTACGAGGCACGCATCGTCGATCAGGAGATGAACGAGGCGCCGCGCGGAACGGTCGGCCGGCTGGCGGTGCGCGGCCCGACGGGCTGCCGCTACATGGCCGACGACCGGCAGCGCGAATATGTCCGCGACGGCTGGAACCTGACCGGCGATTCCTTCTACCAGGACGAGGACGGCTTCTTCCATTTCGCCGCCCGCTCGGACGACATGATCGTCAGCGCCGGCTACAATATTGCCGGCCCCGAAGTGGAAGCCGCCCTTCTTTCCCATTGCGAGGTTGCCGAATGCGCGGTGATCGGCGCCGATGACCGGGAGCGCGGGCAGATCGTCGAGGCGCATATCGTCCTTGTCGAGGGTATTGCGGCGGACGCTGCGACCGCCAAGCGCCTGCAGGATCATGTCAAGGCGGTGATCGCGCCCTATAAATATCCGCGTTCGGTGAAATTCACCGATGCCCTGCCCAAGACCCAGACCGGCAAGATCCAGCGGTTCCGGCTGCGCGCGGAGATCGTGAAGTGAGCAAGCCCTACGATCCCTCGGCGGAAGGCGCGCAGATGTCGTTTCAGGACCGCATGTCCTACAGCGATTACCTGCATCTCGAAAAAGTGCTTGAGGCGCAATCTCCGCTGTCGAGCGCGCATGACGAAATGCTGTTCATCATCCAGCACCAGACCTCGGAACTGTGGATGAAGCTGGCGCTGCACGAGATCGGCGCCGCGATCGCCTCGATCCGCGCCGACCGGCTGGAGCCGAGCTTCAAGATGCTGACGCGAGTGGCCCGCATCTTCGAGCAGCTCAACAATGCCTGGGACGTGCTGAGGACGATGACACCAAGCGAATATACCGAATTCCGGGGGTCGCTCGGCCAGTCCTCGGGCTTCCAGTCCTGGCAATATCGCGCCATCGAATTCACGGCCGGCAACCGCAATCTCGCCATGCTGCGTCCGCATGCGCATCAGCCGGAACTGTCCGGCAGGCTCGAAGCCATTCTCTCGCAACCCTCGCTCTATGACGAAGCCATCCTCCTTCTGTCACGCAACGGCTTCGATGTCGGCCCGGATGCGCTTCGGACCGACTGGCGCGAGACGCGCGTCGAGAGCGAGGAGGTGCTTGCCGCCTGGCAGGCGATCTATCTTGATCCGCAGCGCTACTGGATGTTCTACGAACTGGCGGAGAAGCTGGTCGATTTCGAGGATTACTTCCGCCGCTGGCGCTTCAACCATGTCACCACCGTCGAGCGCATCATCGGCATGAAGCGCGGCACCGGCGGCACGTCCGGGGCGTCCTATCTCAGGAAGATGCTGGAGGTTGAACTTTTCCCGGAACTCTGGAAAGTTCGCACCCGACTCTAAAAATACCAATTGATAAAAACGGGAACACAAAGGGAGAACAGCATGAAGAAGACGATCGCGGCCGGCATTTTCGGCCTGACGCTGGCGACGGCCGGACTGGCCAATGCCGAACCGGTGAAGATCGGCGTCATCACTACGCTTTCCGGCGGCGGCGCCGGGCTGGGCACCGACATGCGCGACGCATTCGTGCTGGCCATGAAGCAGTCCGGCAACAAGGATGTCGAACTCGTCATCGAGGATGATGCGCAAAAGCCCGAAATCGCCGTTCAGATCGCCGAAAAGATGATCCAGAGCGACAAGGTCGACCTGATGACCGGCATCATCTGGTCGAACCTTGCGATGGCCGTCGTTCCGAATGCCGTCTCGCAGGACATCATCTACCTGTCGCCGAATGCCGGCCCCTCGGCGCTTGCCGGCGCCAAGTGCAGCCCGAACTATTTCAACGTCGCCTACCAGAACGACAATTTCCACGAGGCGATGGGGCAATACGCCAACAAGGACTACAAGAAGACCTTCATTCTCGCCCCCAACTATCCGGCCGGCAAGGATTCGCTGACCGGCTTCAAGCGCTATTACAAGGGCGAACTGGCGGGCGAAATCTATACCCAGGTCGGACAGACCGACTATGCGGCGGAAATCGCCCAGATCCGTGATTCCGGCGCCGATTCCGTGTTCTTCTTCCTGCCCGGCGGCATGGGCATCGCCTTCATGAAGCAATATGCCCAGTCGGGCGTCAATATTCCGGTGATGGGACCAAGCTTCTCCTTCAGCCAGGACATCCTGCCGGCAGTGGGCGACGCGGCCCTTGGCGTCAAGAACTCGGCAAGCTGGGCAAAGGACCTCGACAACGAGGCCAACAAGGCATTCGTCGAGGCTTTCCAGGCCGAATATAACCGCCTGCCCTCCGTCTATGCAGCCCAGAGCTGGGACACGGCGAACCTGATCCTGTCGGCGATGGCCAAGGCCAGCGTCAAGGACAAGGACGCCTTCCGTGCAGCCCTCAAGGCCGCCGATTTCAAGTCGGTGCGCGGCGACTTTTCCTTCAATACCAATAATCACCCGATCCAGAACATCTATGTTCGCGAGGTGATCAAGGAAGGCGACGTGCTGACCAACAAGATCATCGGCACCGCCTTCGAAAAGCACGGTGATGCCTACGCCGAACAGTGCAAGATGTAGGCTCCGGCCATTGCTCCATCGACGCGCCGCCGACTTCGGCCGGCGCGTCGATGGCCTCTACTCTTGCGTCCATGCCGTGCCGTTCGGTGCAGCCTGTGAAGTATTTCTGGAACCGAGCCTCGGATCGCCCCTTTGTCCATTGCATTGCTCATCGAACAACTCCTCAACGGGCTGCAGCTCGGGGTGATGCTGTTCCTCATGGCCGCCGGCCTGACGTTGATCTTCGGCGTCATGGGATTGATCAACCTTGCCCATGGGTCGCTCTACATGGTCGGCGCCTTTGCCTGCGCCGCCGTGGCGGCGGCAACCGGCTCCTTCTGGATCGGGCTGGTGGCGAGCCTGATCGCCTCGGCGGCGGCAGGTGCGATCACAGAGATCGTCGTCATCCGCAGGCTCTATGACCGCGACCATCTCGACCAGGTTCTGGCAACCTTCGCGCTCATCCTGATGTTCTCGGAAGGCATGCGCTGGCTGTTCGGCTCCTTTCCGCTCTATCTCGACATTCCGCCGCTCTTGCAGGGCGCCGTGCCCCTGCCCGGTGTCGGCCAGTACCAGCTCTATCGCCTCGCCATCATCGGCGTCGGCATCGTGGTCGCCATAGGCCTCTACTTCCTGATCGCGCGCACCCGACTCGGCATGCGTATCCGCGCCGGCGAATCCGATCGCGAGATGATCGGCGCGCTCGGCGTCGATATCAGGACGCTCTATACGGTGGTCTTTGCGCTGGGCGCAGCACTCGCGGGGCTCGCCGGTGCCATGGTCGGCGCGCTGCAATCGGTGCAGGTCGGCATGGGCGAGCCGGTGCTGATCCTTGCCTTCGTCGTCATCGTCATCGGCGGCATCGGCTCGATCAAGGGCGCGCTGTTCGGCGCCATACTGGTCGGCGTGGTCGATACGATGGGCCGCTTCCTCTTGCCCAAAATCTTTGCCCTGGTGCTGCCCGCCGCCCAGGCCGGCCTCATAGGCGCGGCCCTTGCCTCCATGCTGATCTATATCGTCATGGCCTTCATTCTCGCTTTCAGGCCAAGCGGCCTGTTTGCGGCGCAGTCGTGAGGCCGGCCATGCCCCCCAAGCCCCGCCTCTCCCGCGAAACCGTCGTCAATATCCTCCTGGCGCTGATGCTTCTCGCCTTCCCTCTTGGCGCTTCGGCGATGGGCGAGACCTTCTACATCACCCTTGCCACCCGCATCGTCGTCCTGGCACTGGCTGCCGTCGGGCTCAATATCGCGCTTGGCCTCGGCGGCCTCGTCTCCTTCGGGCACGCCGCCTTTTTCGGCCTCGGTGGCTATGTCGCCGGCATTCTCTCCACCCATGCCTTCAACGCCGAGCCATTGCTGTTCGGCATCGAAGGTACGACGTCCATGCCGGTGATCTGGCTGGTGGCAGTGATGATCTGCGGCATCATCGCCCTGCCGATCGGCGCGATCAGCCTGCGCACCACCGGCGTCTATTTCATCATGATAACGCTCGCCTTTGCACAGATGATCTATTTCTTCGCCGTTTCCTGGCCGGCCTATGGTGGCGAGGATGGTCTGTCCATCTATGTCCGCAACGAATTTCCGGGCGTCAATACTGCCCAGCCGCTCTCCTTCTTCCTCATCTGCTACGTGCTGTTGATGCTGGCGCTCGGCCTGTTCTGGCTCCTGCGTGGCGCCCGCTTCGGCGCGGCGCTTGAGGCGGGACGGCAGAATGCGACGCGGCTTGCCGCCGTCGGCATCGCACCCTTCAATATTCGGCTGGTCGCCTTTGTCGTCTCGGCGATGATGACCGGCATTGCCGGCGCGCTCTTTGCCGATCTCAACAAATTCGTCAGCCCTTCCATGCTGTCATGGCACATGTCGGGAGAGTTGATCGTGCTGATCATCCTCGGCGGCAAGGCCCGGCTGTTCGGACCGGTGGCCGGCGCCATGCTCTATGTGCTGATCGAATATGCGCTCGGCGGCATCACCGAACATTGGCAGTTCTTCCTCGGTTTGATCCTGCTCTGCGTCGTGCTTTTCGCGCGCGGCGGGCTGCTCGGTCTTCTTGCCGGAAAGGCGCGTCATGGCTGAACCGGTCCTTGAAATCCGCGAGTTGCGCAAGAATTTCGGCGCGTTGGCAGCAACGGATGGCGTCAGCCTTGACCTGCGGCCCGGAGAAATCCATGCGTTGATCGGCCCCAACGGCGCCGGAAAGAGCACGCTCATCCACCAGATTTCAGGGTCCATTCGCTCCGACAGCGGCACGATCCGCTTTCTAGGCCAGGATATGGCCGGCCTCGACATGGCTGCCCGCGCAAGGCTGGGGCTCGGACGCAGCTTTCAGATCTCGTCGCTCGCACCGGAATTTTCGTCACTTCGCAATGTCATGCTCGCCGTCCAGGCAAAGCAGGGATCGAGCCTGCGCTTCTTCCGCCCGGTGATGGGCGACCGCAGCCTGACCGATCCGGCCATGGCGATGCTGGAGCGCGTCGGCCTTGCCGAGCGGGCGCATCTGCCAGCGGCGGAGCTTTCGCATGGCGAGCGGCGTCAGCTGGAAATCGCCATCGCGCTCGCGCTCGGCTCGAAAGCCTTCCTGTTCGACGAACCGATGGCCGGCATGGGGCCGGAAGGCTCGAAATCGCTGACCACTTTTCTCGACGGGCTGCGCCACGAAGCGCCGATCCTGCTTGTCGAACACGACATGGACGCGGTCTTTGCGCTCGCCGATCGGATTTCGGTACTGGTTTACGGCCGCGTCATCGCCACCGGCACGGTCGATGAAATCCGCAACGACCCCGAAGTCCGGCGCGCCTATCTGGGGGAAACCGCGTGAGCCTGCTCGACATCAAGAGCCTTGAAACCTTCTACGGCGCATCGCAGGCGCTGTTCGGCGTTTCGCTGGATGTGGGCGAGGGCGAGGTCGTGGCGCTGATGGGCCGCAACGGCATGGGCAAGACGACGACGATCAACTCGATCCTCGGCCTGGTGCGGCCGCGCTCGGGCGCTATCGATTTCGCCGGCCGCAAGGTCGCGGGTCTGCGGCCATACCGCATCGCCCGCCTCGGCGTCGGGCTTGTGCCGGAGGGACGGCGCTGCTTTCCCAATCTTACCGTGCACGAAAACCTCATCGCCGCTGCCCGCGGCGGCGAATGGACGCTGTCGCGGGTCATCGACCTGTTTCCGCGGCTCGGCGAACGGCGCGACCAATATGCCAACACGCTGTCCGGCGGTGAGCAACAGATGCTGGCCATCGGACGAGCGTTGATGACCAATCCGCGCCTGCTGATCCTCGACGAGGCGACGGAAGGCCTGGCACCGGTCATCCGGCAGGACATCTGGGCGGCGATCCGCACGCTCAAGGCCGCCGGCCAGTCGATCCTCGTCGTCGACAAGACGCTGTCGGAACTCCTGCCCGTCGCCGATCGTTGTTTCGTTCTGGAAAAAGGCGCAACCGTGTTTCAGGGTGCGCCGGGCGAGCTGACGGCGGAGCTTCAGGACCGCTATCTCGGCGTGTGAGGTCCCGCCGGACCTACGCGGGCGATGAAGGATCCGGCACATCCGCAGCTTCGCGGCCCCCTCATCCGGCCCTTCGGGCCACCTTCTCCCCGAGGGGAGAAGAGAAGAGCGCTTTCGTCAGCCGCTCAGGTCACCGCGGACTTGACCGCGAAGCGCGCGTCTTTCCAGGCGCCGGTGCGCAGGATGTCTTCGAGAATCTCGACGGCCTGCCAGACATCCCGGAAACGCGTATAAAGCGGCGTGAAGCCGAAGCGGATGGTGGCCGGGGCGCGAAAATCGCCGATGACGCCGCGCTCGATCAGGGCCTGCATGACGGCATAGGCATTTTCATGCTCGAACGAGACCTGACTACCGCGCCTGCTGCTGTCACGGGGGCTCTCAAGCGTCAGGCCGTGGCCGCCGCAGCGGCTCTCGACCAGGAGGATGAACAGGTCGGTGAGCGCGATGCTCTTTTGGCGCAGAACCGCCATTTCGACCTGGTCCCAGATATCGAGCGCGCCCTTCAGCGCCCGCATCGACAGGATCCCCTGGGTGCCGCACTGGAAGCGCCGGATGCCGGCGTCGGCCGCAAAACCCTGCTCGAAGGCGAAGGGGCGGGCATGGGCCCACCAGCCGCTGAGCGGCTGCTGCGCGTCGGCAAGGTGACGCTTCGCGACATAGATGAAGGCCGGCGCACCGGGGCCACCATTCAGATATTTATAGCTGCAGCCAACGGCGAAATCGACATTCGATCCGTCCAGATCGACCGGCAGCGCGCCTGCCGTATGGCAGAGATCCCAGACGACGAGCGCCCCGGCGGCCTGCGCCTTTTCGGTCAGCACCGCCATGTCGCGCAGTTCGCCCGACTTGTAGTTGACATGATTGACGAGCACGACCGCGACTTCCTCGTCTATCAGGTCCTCGATAGTGGGAGCATCGACGCCTTCCAGCCGCAGGACAGTCCCCGGCCGGGTCGAGGCCACGCCTTCGGCCATGTAGAGGTCGGTCGGAAAGCTGCCGCCCTCGGCGACGATGACATTGCGCCCCGGCCTCAGGCCCATGGCGGCGTGCAGTGCCTTGTAGATATTGATCGAGGTCGTGTCCGCCACCACGGTCTGGCCGGGTGCCGCGCCGATCAGGCGGCCAATCCGGTCGCCGAGTTCCACCGGCATGTCGAACCAGCCGGCGGTGTTCCAGCTGCGGATGAGGCCTTGACCCCATTCCTCGCGCGCCGCCTTCTCGATCTCGCCATAGGCCGCCTTCGAGGCCACCCCCAGCGAATTGCCGTCGAGATAGATGAGATCGTCCGGCAGGTCGAAACGGTCACGCATCGTGCGCAGGGGATCGGCGGCGTCCATCGCCTCGATCGCGGCGAGATCGGGAATTCCGGTCATGTCAGGCAATCCTCATTATTCGCGGATGGTTTCGCGCGCCTGTGCGGGCCCGCGGCTGCGGCGCAGGCTCGGAAGAGCGAGCATGGCGAGAACGAACAGGCCGGTCGCAAGCTTCAGGTCCGGCGGCGGCATGCCGGCGGCCAGGCAGAACGAGACGAGCTGGTAGTAGATCACGGCACCGACGAAGGGCGCCGCAAGCTGGCGCACCACGGTCTGCTTGCCGACGATCGCCTCGCCGATCATCAGGGCCGCCAGGCCGTTGATCAGGATGCCGAGACCCATATTGACGTCGGCAAAGCCTTGTGACTGCACCATCAGCGCGCCGCCGGTTGCCGAAAACGCACTGGCGAGGCCGACGCCGCCGATCGTGGCGACCCAGACATTGATCCCTTGCGCCTCGGCCATGTCCGGATTGGCGCCGACGGCGCGGATCGCGGTGCCCTTCTCGGTCTTGAAGAACAGGTCGAGCAGGAGAAAGACGACGAGGCCGATGATCCCTGCGACGACGATCTTGCTGGCCGGGAAGCCCGGCTGCGTGAAGGGCGCCCAATCGAACACCGTTGGCGCACCGAACACCGACAGGTTGGATTTGCCCATGATGCGCAGATTGATGCTGTAGAGCATCGTCATCATCAGGATACCGGCCAGCAGCGTATGGATGCGGAAGCGCAGATGGATGAAGGCGGTGCAGCAGCCGGCAAGGAAGCCGGCGACAAGTGCCACACCGATCGCCGTCAACGGCGAGGCCCCGCCGGCCAGGAGAACACCGCAGACGCAGCCGCCGAGCGGAAACGCGCCCTCGCTGGTGAGGTCGGGAAAGTTCAGGGTGCGGAACGGTATCATGATGCCGAGCACGACGAAGGCCAAGATCAGGCTCTGCGCCAGCGTGACCGGGATAAGCGAGACGAAGCTCGAGGAAATCGTCTGGATAAGGTCCATCATATCAGCTCGCCAGCATCATGCGGTCGGTCTTCACGGCGAAATGGCCGATCAGGTCGGGAACGGTGATCGTAGTTTTCTCCTCGCCGGAGATTTCCAGCCTGAGTTTGCCGGCGTCGAGCATGATGACGCTGTGGCCGAAATCGACGGCATGCTGCATGTTGTGGGTCACCATCAGCGTGGTCAGCTTCAGCGCATCCACCGCGCGCACCGTCGCCTGCATGACGATATCGGCGGTGCGCGGATCGAGCGCGGCGGTATGTTCGTCGAGCAGCAGCAGTTCAGGATCGCCACCGACCGCCATGATCAGCGACAGGGACTGGCGCTGGCCGCCGGACAGCAGTTCCACCCGCGTATCCAGGCGGTTTTCAAGCCCGAGGCCGAGCAGCGAAAGCCGCTCCCTGTATTGCTCCAGGCGCTTGGCGTTCAGCCCGCGACGGAGCCTGCGCCTCGTGCTGCGCAGATCGGCAAGCAGCATGTTCTCGGCAACCGTCATCGAGGCAGCGGTGCCCTTCATCGGATCCTGGAACACCCGCGCGAGGCGGGCGGCGCGCTTGTGCACCGGCATGTCGGTGACATCGTCGCCATTGATGAGAACCTTGCCGACATCGAGCGGCAGGGCGCCAGAGATGGCGTTCAGCATGCTGCTCTTGCCGGCGCCGTTGGAGCCGATGACCACCGCGAATTCGCCGGTGGCAAGCTTGAGACTGAGACCGTCGAGGGCAATCTTCTCGTCGGCCTGGCCCTTGTAGAAAACCTTGCGTGCAGACTGGATTTCAAGCATCCGTCTCTCCCGAAAAAGGCAATGGCGCAAGGCGCCATCACCTGCTCTAGATGAAGTCGAAATCAGTCGACGATGCAGCCGCAATCGGCCAGCGACGCCGGGATCTCGATGCCGAAGGCGGCCATGGCCTTCTTGGAGATCGTCGGGGCATGATCCTCATAGGCCGGACGCGACGGAGCGATCGTCTTTGGGTCCTTGCCCTTGAGGATTTCGGCGGCGATCTTGCCGGCGTTCATGCCGACCTGGGTATAGTTCACCGCAAAGCTTGCCGGCACGACACCGTCACGCACGGCGCCGTCGTCGGAATTGACGATCGGGATGCCAGCCTGGCGGGCGGCGGCCGAGACGGCGGCGATCGCCGGCTGCAGGAGGTTGGAAGCCGGCGTGTAGATCACGTCCGCCTTGCCGGCGAGCGAGGCCACGCGCTGCTGGATATCGTTGATATTGTCGACACCGACCTCGACCACTTCGAAACCGGCGGCCGGGGCCACTTCCTTGATCTTTTCGAGCAGCGCCACGTCATTGGCCTCGCCCGGATTATAGGGCACGCCGAACCGCTTGGCGTCCGGCAGCAGCTTCTTGGTGAAGGCCATCACGGCGGCCATGTCCTGCAGGTCGGTGGCGCCGGTCATGCCCTCGTCTCCGGCCTCCCAGGAGGGAACCAGCTTGGCCGCCACCGGATCCGTCACTGCCGAAAAGACGACATTGATGCCGGTACCGGCCAGCGCCTTCTTGGCAATCTGCGAAACGGGCGTGGTGATCGTATAGATCAGCTTCGGCTGCTCGGCCTGGAGCTTGGCGATCATCTGCGGAACCAGCGAAGCATCAAAATTCGTGTGGCTTTCGCTGTAGACCACATCCTTGCCCTCGACATAGCCGTTTTCGCCAAGCGCCGTCTTGAAGCCGGCGATGGCGGCATTCAACTGCGGGTGCTCGCCGAAATTGGCAATGCCGATCTTGATCGGATCGGCATGGGCGACACCAAGCCCGGCGGCCAGCGCACCGGCGACGACGAGACCCGACAGAAAGCGCGATTTCACATTCTTCATTATCTTCTCCTCCCAGATCGATAAGGCTGCCATGTAAGACAGCTTGACGAGGATCATGACGAGCGCGCCCATCACTGTCAATATTATATATAATTCTTGCCACGGCCGCCGATGATATATAATTTTGCATTGCACCTGACGGATGAATGATGAGCACCGACGAAACATTCACGAAGACCGAAGCCGCCTATCGACTACTGCGGCGTGATATCCTGACGACGCGGCTCATGCCCGGCGCGCCGCTCAAGCTCAGTGCATTGCGCACCAACTATGGTGTCGGCTGGACACCGCTGCGCGAGGCACTGTCGCGGCTCGAGGCTGAGCGGCTGGTCACGGCCATCAGCAATCGCGGCTTTGCGGTTGCCCCCGTCTCGCGTGATGAGCTCGAGGATCTGGCGCGCAGCCGCATGGTCGTCGAGCTTCCGCTTCTGCGGGAATCGATGGAAAAGGGCGGCAGCGACTGGGAGGCCGCCGTCGTCACCGCGCATTATCGCCTGTCGCGCTGCAAGATCGCTGCCGACGACCCGTCCGACGAGGCGGTCGATGCCTGGGACGAGATGCACGAGGCCTTTCATGACGCGCTTCTCAGCGCCTCGACCTCGCGCTGGCTTCTGCGCTTTCGTTCGACGATCTCGGACCAGCTTCGCCGCCATCACCGCTTCCTCGGTCTCGCGCCGACATTGCGCGCCGCAGCCGGTATGACGGATGGCTATGAGGAGGCCGTGGCGGCGCTGCGCGAGGCCATGGCGCTGGAGCATCATACGGCACTGATGGAAGCCGCGCTCGATCGCGACATGGAACGGGCAGAAGCACTGATGACCGCCCATATCGGCTATACGCTGCATGTCTATGTCCACAGCAAGGATTATGGTGAAAAGCGCCGGACCGCCCGTACCGGCAGTCTCAAGGCAAGGCCTGCCGCCGAATGATCCTGCCGTTTCGCCCATCGCTGGAAGAGATCGAGGCCGCGGGCGAACGATTGTCAGGATATATGGGCCGCACACCGCTCATCCGCCTCGATCTTGGCCTTCCCGACCGGCAGATATTCCTAAAACTGGAAACCCTGTCGCCGATCGGTGCCTTCAAGCTCCGGCCGGCCTTGAACGCGCTGCTTTCGCGAAACCCAGAAGCACTGGAAAACGGCGTCGCCACGATCAGTTCCGGCAACATGGCCTATGGCATGGCCTGGGCGGCCAACAGGCTCGGCATTCCGATGGCGGCCTATATGTACGAGGGCGCGCCGCAGACCAAGATCGACGGTGTCCGCCGTCTCGGCGGCGAGGTGCGGTTCATCTCGATGGAAACCTGGTGGCAGTACATTATCGGCGCCGCCCGGCCGCAGGCACCCGAACTGCTGATCAACCCGGTCACCGACCAGGCCGTGCTTTGCGGAAATGGCACTATCGGCCTGGAGATCGTCGAGGATTTGCCCGAGATCGATGTTCTCTTCACCCCCTATGGCGGCGGCGGCATGACCTGCGGGGTGGCCAGCGCCGTCAAATCCTTGCGACCCAATGCAAAAGTCTTCGCGGTCGAGGACGAGAATGCCGCCCCGGTCACGGCCGCGCTGGCAGCCGGCCGCATCGTCGAAATCGAGACGCGCCCGTCCTTCATCAAGAGCATCGGCGGCCCGTCGCTGGTGCCGCAATTATGGCCTGTGGTGCGCGAACTGATCGATGGAGCCGTCACCCTCAGCCTGGAACAGGTGACCGAGGCGATGCGGCTTCTGTTTGCCAAGGGGAAGATCGTCGCCGAAGGAGCCGGGGCGGCCTCGTTTGCCGCCGCTCTTGCCAGCGAGCATGCCACCGGCAATGTGGTCTGCGTCATATCCGGTGGCAATATCGACGCTGCAGCCTATGCCCAGGTGCTGGCCGGGCAGATTCCGAAACCCTGAACGGCCGCCCGCGGGGTCTTGTCCAAGCCGGCGGAAGGGCACTACAACACGCGGGGCGACCCGGCGCGTGTCCGGGCCTGCCGCCAGCGAGGAAGAGTGACAGATGACGGGCGACGAGGACGACAGGAAGGGCATTGCGGCCGAATGGGTGGACGGCGAGACCAAGGTGCTCGAAGCCCCCGGCGATCACGGCGCCGAACTGCGCCTATGGCTGCGCCTGTTGACCTGCACGACGCTGGTGGAAACCGAAGTGCGGCGCCGGCTGCGCGAGGAGTTCGACAGCACCCTGCCCCGCTTCGACCTGATGGCCCAGTTGGAGCGTGCCAGGGACGGCATGGTTCTCGGCGAAGTTTCCAAGCGCATGATGGTTTCTCCCGGAAATATCAGCGTTCTCGTCGAGCGCCTTGCCGAAAGCGGCCATATAAGCCGCACCACTTCGCCGACCGACCGGCGCGTGCAGATCATCGCACTGACGCCCTTCGGCCGCGCCGAGTTCGAAAAGATGGCCGCCGCGCATGCCGACTGGATCGCCGATCTGTTCGGTCGCCTCGAGGCTGCCGATAGCACCGTCCTGATGGACGAGCTTGCCAGACTCAAGGGCTCGATCGTGGCCTCGCTTGCCCGGGGCGGCTGACATCGTCAATTTCTCGCTTCATTGCTGAAATTCTCCTCCGTAGGGGAGTTCCACGAGCGGAAGGGCCTGCGCATCCCAAAATAACTTTAAGCTTGAAGTTTTTTGGAAACGGGTTCATGTTGCCCTCCAGCTCAGGATCGGGCGCTACCGATCTCACGCAATTGCGGAGGAAACGGCATGCGGATTGTCTGTATCGGTGGCGGGCCGGCCGGTCTCTATTTTGCGCTCTTGATGAAGAAGCAGCATCCCGGGCATCACGTCACCGTGGTCGAGCGCAACCGCCCCTTCGATACATTCGGCTGGGGTGTGGTCTTTTCCGACGCCACCATGCAGGCGATGCGCCAATGGGATCCGGCCACGGCCGCGACGATCGAAGACGCCTTCAACCATTGGGACGATATCGAACTTGTTTTCAAGGGCCGCAAGATCCGCACCTCAGGACATGGTTTCGTCGGTATCGGCCGCAAGAAGATGCTCAATATCCTGCAGGACCGCTGTATCGAGCTTGGCGTCGAGATGGTCTTCGAGCGCGAGGTCACCGGCGACGAGGAATTTCCGGACGCCGATCTCATCATCTCCGCCGATGGCGTCAATTCGCGCATCCGCCAGAAATATGCCGATGTGTTCAAACCCGACATGGTGATGCGGCCGAACCGCTTCATCTGGCTCGGCACAGACAAGCGTTTCGACGCCTTCACCTTCGATTTCCAGAAGACCGAGCATGGCTGGTTCCAGGCCCATATCTACCGCTTCGACGACAATACCTCGACCTTCATCGTCGAGACCACCGACGACGTCTTCAAGGCGCACGGCATCGGCGAGATGGACCAGGACCAGTCCATCGCCTTCTGCGAAAAACTGTTTGCCGGGACGCTTGATGGCCATAGGCTGATGACCAATGCTCGCCATCTGCGCGGCTCCGCTTGGTTGAATTTCGGCCGGCTGATCTGCGAAAAATGGAGCCATTTCAACGGCCGCAGCCATGTCGTCCTGATGGGCGACAGCGCCCATACCGCCCATTTCGCCATCGGCTCCGGCACCAAGCTCGCCATCGACGACGCGATCGAGCTGACCCGCCAGTTCGATCTGATCGGCCACGACAAGGAAAACATCCCGGCCGTGCTCGATGCCTATGAAGAGGTGCGCCGCGTCGATGTCGCCCGCATCCAGAATGCGGCGCGCAACGCCATGGAATGGTTCGAGGTTGTCGGTACGCGCTATGCCGATACGCTGGAACCCGAACAGTTTATGTATTCGATGCTGACCCGCTCGCAGCGCATCAGCCACGAGAATCTGCGCCTGCGCGACAAGACCTGGCTGGAAGGTTACGAGCGCTGGTTCGCCGAGCGCGCCGGCGTCGATCCGTCGCCGAACGGCTCGGTGCCGCCACCCATGTTCACGCCGTTCACGATCCGCAGCCTGACCCTGAAGAATCGCATGGTCGTTTCGCCGATGGCGATGTATTCGGCCACCGACGGCGTGCCCGACGATTTCCACCTCGTCCATCTCGGCGCCCGCGCCATGGGTGGCGCAGCCCTTGTCTTCCCGGAAATGACCTGCGTCTCGCCCGATGCCCGCATCACGCTCGGATGCCTTGGACTGTGGAACGACGAGCAGGCTTCCGCCTTCAAGCGCATCGTCGATTTCGTGCATCGGCAGACCCCGGCGAAAATCGGCATCCAGCTCGGCCATGCCGGCCGCAAGGGCGCCACGAAACTGGCCTGGGAGGGCATAGACCAGCCTTTGACCGAAGGTGCCTGGCCACTGATTTCGGCCTCCGCCCTGCCCTATCTCAAGCATTCCGACACGCCGCGCGCCATGACACGCGAGGACATGGACGGGGTGCTTGCCGATTTCGTCAGCGCCACCAAACGCGCCCGTGACCTCGGCTTCGATATTCTGGAACTGCACGCCGCTCACGGCTATCTTCTGTCGAGCTTCCTGTCGCCGCTGACCAACCGGCGCGACGACGAGTATGGCGGCAGCCATGAGAACCGCGCCCGCTATCCGCTCGAAGTGTTCCGCGCCATCCGCGCCGTCTGGCCCGAAGACAAGCCGATCTCGGTGCGCCTGTCGACCCATGACTGGCATGAGGGCGGCAATACGCCGGAAGATGCGGCGATCTTCGCCAGGATGTTCAAGGAGGCCGGGGCAGATCTGATCGATTGCTCGTCGGGCCAGGTGGTGAAGGAAGAGCAGCCGGTCTATGGCCGCCTGTTCCAGACGCCCTTCTCCGACAAGATCCGCAACGAGATCCAGGTGCCCACAATCGCCGTCGGCGCGATTTCGGAGGCCGACCACGCCAATTCTATCATCGCCGCCGGCCGCGCCGATCTCTGCGCCGTTGCCCGTCCGCATCTGGCCGACCCCTCCTTCGTCATGCATGAGGCGGCAAGGATCGGCTACGACGAGCAGGAATGGCCGAAACAGTACCACTCGGCCAGGGCGCAATATGTGAACAATCTCGTACGCGCCGCGGCGGCCGGCAACCCGACGAGCAAGCCATGACGATGCGCCACGCCCTCGTGACTGGCGCCGGCAGCGGTATCGGCAGGGCCATTGCCCTTGCGCTGGCATCGTCCGGCCTGTCCGTCAGCCTCTGCGGCCGGCGCGCCGCTCCGCTCGACGCGGTCAAGGCCGAGATCGTGGCCGCGGGCGGCACGGCATTCGTGCTGTCGGGATTCGACGTCACCGATGTGCAATCGATCGAGACCGGTATCGCCAAGGCCGTGTCCGAGGCTGGCGATATCACCGTGCTGGTCAATTGCGCCGGCGAGGCACCGTCAGCGACGTTCGAGAAAACCGATCTTGCCCTGTGGAACCGGGTGATCGGCATCAACCTCACCGGCACATTCCTCGTCACCCAGGCTGCCCTTCCATCGGTCAGGCGCGCCGGCAAGGGCCGGATCGTCAATATCGCCAGCACGGCGGGCCTCACCGGCTATCCCTATGTGTCGGCCTATTGCGCCTCCAAGCACGGCGTGATCGGCCTGACCCGGGCGCTGGCGCTGGAACTTGCCCGCAGCGACGTGACCGTGAACGCCGTCTGCCCGGGCTTCACAGACACGCCGCTGATCGACGGCGCGGTCGAGACCATCAGCGGCAAGACCGGCCGTTCGCCGGAGGAGGCGCGCGCTAGTCTCGCCCGCGCCAATCCGCAAGGGCGGCTGGTCACCCCGCAGGAAGTGGCCGACACCGTGCTCTGGCTCGCGTCGAAAAAGGCAACGGCGATCACCGGCCAGGCGATCCCGGTCGCCGGCGGCGAAGTTTTGGGAGGATGACGATGACCAACCCGATGCAGGACAAGAAGCGTCCGTTCAAGGATCACCGGCCGAAACATTTCCTGTTCGAAACCGATGCCGTCGGCCGCGTCGCCACGATCACGCTGAACCGGCCTGAGAAGAAGAATCCGCTGACCTTCGAAAGCTATGAAGAGCTCACCGATCTCTTCCGTTCGCTTCACCGCGCCAGCGATGTCCGCGCCGTGGTGCTCACCGGCGCGGAGCATAATTTCTCTTCCGGTGGCGACGTGTTCGAGATCATCGAGCCGCTGACGCGGATGGCGATGCCCGACCTCATCGACTTCACCCGCATGACCGGCGACCTGGTGCGCCAGATACGGGCCTGCCCGCAGCCGATCATCGCCGCCGTCGATGGTATCTGCGCCGGCGCCGGCGCCATCCTTGCCATGTCGGCGGATTATCGCATCGCGACGCCCGAGGCCCGTACGGCGTTCCTGTTCAATCGCGTCGGCCTTGCCGGCGCCGACATGGGCGCCTGCGGCATTCTTCCGCGCATCATCGGTCAGGGCCGCGCCGCCGAGCTTCTCTTTACCGGCCGCGTCATGACTGCACATGAAGGCCATGCCTGGGGCTTCTACAATGCCCTGCACGAGCGTCCGGCGCTGCTCGAAGCTGCCCAAAAATTCGCTGGCGATATCGCCGACGGCCCATGGTTCGCCCATGCGATGACCAAGAAGATGCTCGACCAGGAATGGGCGATGGGCATCGACCAGTTGATCGAATCGGAAGCGCAGGCCCAGGCGATCTGCATGGCGACCGGCGATTTCCGTCGAGCCTTCGAAGCCTTTGCCGCCAAGACCAGGCCGGTCTTCAAGGGGGATTGAGCCATGGCTTCCCATTCGACGCCGGCGGGCACTCCAAGCCGCGACCATCTCGACTGGCCGTTCTTCGCCGACAGCCACCGGGCGCTCGCCGTCGAGCTCGACGCTTTTGTCGCCGCTGGCAGTCTTGACGGGATCGATCATGCCGATACCGACGCGGCCTGCCGGGCACTGGTGCGAATGCTCGGCACTGCCGGCATCCTGCGCCATTGCGTTCCGGCGGAATTCGGCGGCGCGGCTGAGGACATCGACAGCCGCTCGCTCTGTCTCATCCGCGAAACACTGGCCTATGCGGACGGCCTCGCGGACTTTGCCTTCGCCATGCAGGGCCTCGGCACCGGCGCCGTCAGCCTTTCGGGCTCGGCCGACCTCAAGCACCGCATCCTGCCGGCAGTTGCCAGGGGCGAGCTGATTTCCGCCTTCGCGCTCACCGAACCGGAGGCCGGATCGGATGTCGCTGCCATGGCATGCTCGGCCCGCCGCGACGGCGACGACTATGTGCTCGACGGCGAAAAGACCTTCATTTCCAATGGCGGCATTGCCGATGTCTACACGCTCTTTGCCCGCACCGGCGAGGCCCCCGGCACGCGCGGCATCTCCGCCTTCGTCGTCTTTGCCGATACGCCCGGCTTCTCGGTCGTCGAGCGCATCGAGACCATCGCGCCGCATCCGCTCGCCCGCATCCGCTTCGATGCCTGCCGCATTCCGGCGTCGCAGCTCCTTGGTTCGCCGGGCGAAGGTTTTAAGATCGCCATGCGCACGCTCGACATCTTCCGCCCTTCCGTGGCAGCCGCGGCACTCGGCTTCGCGCGCCGGGCGCTGGACGAGGCCGTCGCTCACGCCAGATCGCGAAACATGTTCGGCGCAACGCTTGCCGACCTGCCGACCGCGCAAGGCACGCTCGGCGAGATGGCGACGGCAATCGATGCCGCAGCACTTTTGACAGCCCGGACGGCCTGGCGGCGCGACGTGCAGAAACTGCCGACCACGCGCGAAGCCGCGATGGCGAAGATGACGGCGACGGAAAATGCCCAATGGGTGATTGACCAGGCGCTGCAGCTTTTTGGCGGTCGCGGCGTGCGCGTCGGCGAAATCACCGAGCGGCTCTATCGCGAGATCCGGGCGCTGCGCATCTATGAGGGCGCCACCGAGGTGCAGAAGCTCATCATCGGCCGCGAACTGATGAAAGCCGCCAAAGAAAGGGCGTCGTCATGAGTTTCCGCACCAGCCGGCCGCTGCGCTTTGGGGATTGCGATCCCTCCGGCATCGCCTATTTCCCGTCCTATGTGAACACCCTCGTCGGCGTGCTGGAGGAATTTTTTGCCGAGATCGGCGCGCCTTGGAAGATGTTGAATACCGACCGACGGATCGGCACCCCGACGGTGCGGCTCGACCTGACCTTCGTCCGTCCCGGCTTTCATGGCGACCAGTTGGACTTTGCGCTCAGCGTGCGCGGCGTCGGCCGGTCTTCGCTCGATCTCGAACACGAGGTCTCGGCCGCCGGACAATTGCTGTGGACTGCCCGCCACCGGGTCGTTGCGACCTCGCTTGAAACCCATACATCGCTCGCCTGGCCGGACGATCTCCGCGCCGCGCTCGAAACCCGTCTGGAGACTGCCAATGCATGAAATCCTGCAACCCGAGGGCTGGGTAAAGCCGCTCGGCTATGCCAACGGTGTTGCGGCGAGCGGCCGCACGATCTTTATCGGCGGGCAGATCGGCTGGAACGGCAACTGCCAGTTCGAAACCGACGACTTCGTCGCCCAGGTGCGCCAGACGCTGGAAAACGTGGTTGCGGTTTTGAGGAGCGGCGGCGGCGAGCCTCAGCACATCACCTCGATGACCTGGTATTTCACCGACAGGAAGGAATATACCGAAAACCTGCGCGGCATCGGCCAGGCCTATCGCGACATTATCGGCCGGCACTTTCCGGCCATGGCCGCCATGCAGGTCGTGGCCCTGGTCGAGGAGCGCGCCAAGATCGAGATCCAGGCCACAGCGGTCATCCCGGAACAAGCCTAGATGGATGCGCTGGCATTTTCCACGAGCGTATCGGGCAAGATTGAAGACGACGTTCTCCTCGTCAGCATCGACAATCCGC
This sequence comes from Rhizobium sp. Root482, assembly GCF_001426565.1. Taxonomy (GTDB): domain Bacteria; phylum Pseudomonadota; class Alphaproteobacteria; order Rhizobiales; family Rhizobiaceae; genus Pararhizobium. Next base: position 312,978 of record NZ_LMFA01000022.1, read on the forward strand.
CGGTCAACGCCCTCTCGGCCCATGTCCGACAGGGCCTGACTGAAGCGCTCGACCATGCCGCCACGCTTGAGGCCATAACCGGCGTCGTCATCACCGGAGCAGGACGCATCTTCATCGGCGGCGCCGATATCACCGAATTCGGCAAGCCGCCGGTGGAACCCTCGCTGCCCGAAATTATCGAGCGCATCGAGAATTTCGCAAAGCCCGTGGTCGCCGCTGTGAATGGCGCCGCCTTGGGAGGCGGGTGCGAGATCGCGCTTGCCTGCCATGGCCGGATCGCCGGCGAAAAAGCGGGCTTCGGCCTGCCGGAGGTCAAGCTCGGCATCGTTCCAGGCGCCGGCGGCACTCAGCGCCTGCCGCGCCTGATAGGCCTGCCCCAAGCGATCGACCTGATCGGCAGCGGCCGCACTGTCAAACCCGCCGAAGCGCTTGAACTCGGCTTGGCCGACGACATGGCTGCCGATCCCCTCGACGCTGCCTTGCCCCTCGTCCGCACCATGGCCGGACAGCCGCTGCGCCGCACCGGCATGCTCCCGGTCCCGGTAGCGGAACAGGCGGCGGTCGATACCGCAACCAGGAAAATCCTGTCGAAAGCGCGGGGCCAGGCAGCGCCGGCCGAGGCCGTTCGCCTTATCACTGCTGCCGCGCATAACAATCTGGAAACGGGGTTAACCGACGAGCGCGCCACCTTCCTGCGTCTTCGAGATTCGGAAGAATCGGCGGCGCTTCGCCACGTCTTCTTCGCGGAACGCTCAGCCGGCAAGGTCGAAAAGCTGGACGGCGTCACGCCGCGCAAAATCGAGACCGTGGGGATCGTCGGCACCGGCCTCATGGGCGCTGGCATTGCCGTTGCCGCGCTGACCACCGGCTACCGCGTCATCGGCGTCGAACAGACGAACGAAGCTGCCGAGCAGGGCCGTGAACGGATTGCCGGCATCCTCGAAAAATCGGTGCAATCGAAGCGCCTGGCACCCGCGATGCGCGACGATTGCCTGGCGCGACTGACCGTGACCGCCGATACCAGCGAACTTGCAGCCGCCGATCTCGTCATCGAAGCCGTATTCGACGATCTCGACGTCAAGACCGGCCTGTTTCAAAAGCTGGACGGCATTGTCCGCAAGGACGCAATCCTCGCCACCAATACCAGCTATCTCGATCCCGATCTGATCGCCGCCCGGACGGCCCGTCCCGAACGCGTCGTCGGCCTGCATTTCTTCTCGCCCGCCCATATCATGCGGCTGGTCGAGGTGGTCGATTGCAAGGCGACGGAACCACAGGTTCTTGCAGGCGCGCTCGCCTTCGCCAAGCGCCTCGGCAAGCTGCCGATCGTCTGCGGCGTTACCGAAGGTTTTATCGGCAACCGCATCTTTTCGGCCTATCGCCGCGAGGCGGAGTTCATGGTCGAGGATGGCGCCGCGCCGGAACAGGTGGACGCCGCCCTTGAGGCCTATGGCTTCCCGATGGGCATTTTCGCCGTCAACGACATGGCGGGACTGGAAATCGCCTGGGCAAGGCGCAAGCGGCAGGCAGCGTCCCGCGATCCCGATGCGCGCTATATCGAGACCGCCGACCGTTTGTGCGAGGCCGGGCGCCTGGGACGCAAGGCGGGACGTGGCTGGTACGATTATTCCAGCGGCGAGCGCGCCGTCGATCCGCAGGTCACGGCGCTGATCGAGGCGGCGCGAGCTGCCAAGAATATTGTACCGCGCGCTTTTACCGACGAAGAGATCGTCACCCGCCTGCTAAAGGCAATGGCGGACGAAGGCGCCGCGCTTCTCGCCGAGGGCATCGCTATTCGCTCCAGCGATATCGACCTGGTGATGATCAACGGCTACGGCTTTCCGGCCCACAAGGGCGGTCCGATGTTTTCGGCCAGCCGGTAATCCACGGAGCTCAGGCGCGCTCCAGCGCGATAGCGATGCCCTGGCCGACGCCGATGCACATGGTGGCGAGCGCGCGCTTCTTGCCGGTGAGCTTCAGTTCGAGCGCCGCCGAACCGGTGATGCGGGCGCCGGACATGCCGAGCGGATGGCCGAGCGCGATGGCGCCGCCATTGACGTTGACATGGGCCGCATCGTCGGCGATGCCGAGATCGCGCAGCGTCGCCAAGGCCTGCGATGCAAAGGCCTCGTTGAGCTCGATGACATCGAAATCCGACGGCGTCAGGCCGAGGCGAGTACAGAGCTTCTTCGTCGCCGGTGCCGGGCCGAAGCCCATGATGCGCGGCGCGATGCCGGTCGCAGCACCGCCGAGAATGCGGGCGATCGGCGTCAGCCCGTATTTCTTCACCGCCGCTTCGGAAGCGACGATCAGCGCCGCGGCCCCATCATTGACGCCGGAGGCATTGCCGGCGGTCACCGTGCCGCCTTCCTTCCTGAAGGGCGTGCCGAGCTTGGCAAGCGCTTCCAGCGTCGTTGCGCGCGGATGCTCGTCCTTCTCGACGATCACCGGCTCGCCCTTGCGCTGGGGGATGAACACTGGCACGATCTCCTGCGCCAGCCTCCCATTCTCCTGCGCTGCCGCTGCCCTTGCCTGGCTTCGGACAGCAAAGCGGTCCTGGTCCTCGCGGGATATGTCGAAGTCTGCCGCAACGTTTTCGCCGGTCTCCGGCATGGAATCCACGCCATATTGCTTTTTCATCACCGGGTTGACGAAGCGCCAGCCGATGGTGCTGTCGTAGATCTCGGCATTTCGCGAAAAGGCGGTCTCGGCCTTGGGCATGACGAAGGGGGCGCGGCTCATGCTCTCGACGCCACCGGCCATCATCAATTCCGCTTCGCCCGCCTTGATAGCGCGGGCAGCCATGATGACCGCGTCCATGCCGGAGCCGCAGAGGCGGTTGACAGTCGTGCCGGAGACCGACACGGGCAGGCCGGACAGCAGCGACGACATGCGCGCCACGTTGCGATTGTCCTCGCCCGCCTGGTTGGCGCAGCCGAAGATCACGTCATCCACGGCTTCCCAGTCGATGGAGCCATTGCGCGCCATCAGCGCTTTCAACGGCACCGCGCCAAGATCATCGGTGCGCACCAGAGAAAGAGCGCCGCCGAACCGGCCGATCGGAGTGCGGATATAATCGCAGATAAACGCTTCGGTCATGTCAGGCAGCCTCTTTGCCGTCGCCCGAATGGGCTTTCCTGGTGCGGGCGTTGATGTCGCGCAGCACCGTCAGTTCGCTTTCGGTGGGAACCGGGGTTCCCACGATTTCCGCGGCGAAGCGGATCGGCCAGCCGCAATTCTCGACGATCTGGTCGCGGGTGACGCCGCTGTGGATCGAGGTGACCGTCAGTTCCTTCGTCTCCGGGTCCGGCTCCAGGATGCACAGGTCGGTGACGACCCGCGTGGGGCCGGCCGTCTTCATGCCCAACCGTTCGCGGTGATTGCCGCCTTCGCCATGGCCCATTGACGTGATGAAGGGCAGCTTGTCAACGAATCCGCGCTTCGAAAGCGCCATGGTGATGAAGATGCGGCCGCAGCTGGAGGCGATCTCCGGCGCGCCGCCGCCCCCCGGAAGCCGCACTTTCGGATTGTCATAGGGGCCGACGACGGTGGTGTTGAGATTGGCGAACCTGTCGATCTGGGCGCCGCCAAGGAAGCCGGTGGTGATGCGGCCGCCCTGCAGCCAGTAGCGGAACATTTCCGGCACCGGGACGGTAAACAGCGCGGTGTCGCAGAGTTCGCCGTCGCCGATCGACAGCGGCAGCACGTCGGGCCGCGTGCCGATCGTGCCGCTTTCGTAGATCAGGGTGATATCCGGTGCATGCGTCAGCCGCGCGACATTGCAGGCGGCCGATGGTGCGCCGATGCCCACGAAGCAGACATCGTCATTGATCAGCGCCCGCGCGGCGGCGATGATCATCATTTCGGTCGGCGTGAAATCCTGGCTCATGCTCATCTCCTCACGCAATCTTCGCCGGCGTCTTCGCATATTTGGCGAAGTCCTCCGGCGTCGCGTTCATCACATTGTCCCTGATCCAGTCGTTGAAACGATCGCGGTCGCGGGCGATCTCGTCCCAGGCGATATAGAAGGCATTGGAACGCGGATAATAGCCGTGCGCGTAGGACGGAAAGGCGCCACCCGGGACATGGCAGACGGCGCTGATGGCCCAGCCCGGCAGGACGACGGAATTCGGCGAGGGCGGATTGAGCTCGTCGACGATCTCCTCGACGGTGACGATCGATCGCTTGGCCGCAAGCACCGCCTCCTTCTGCACGCCGACGATCCCTTCCAGCAGCACATTGCCCTTGCGGTCGGCACGCAACGCGTGGATCACCGAGACATCGGGCCGGATCGCGGGCACGGCTGCCAACACTTCGCCAGTAAAGGGACAAGTGACCGATCTGATATTCGGGTTCACCTTCGGCAGGTCGGCGCCGATATAGCCGCGCAGCATGGCGAAAGGCAGATTGGCGGCGCCCGCCTCATAGGCATTGGCCATGGCGGCATGGGAATGCTCCTCGATGTCCAGCGGTCGCGGCCACTGGTTCTCGACGGCATCGCGGAACCGGTGTAGCGAGCCGACGCCGGGATTGCCGCCCCAGGAAAACTTCATGCCACGCGCCGCGCCGACACCGATGAGCTGATCATAGATGAGGTCCGGCGTCATGCGGATGAGGAAAAGATCCTTCCGCCCCTGCCGGATGATCTCGTGCGCGGCGGCATAGGGAATGAGATGGGTGAACCCCTCCATGGCGAGCGTATCGCCGTCCCTCAGATTGTCTGCGATGGCCTCCGCAAGCGAAATGATCCTGGCTGCCATGACGGCCCTCCTGTCGTGGTGCTGTTCATATAAGGCAAGTCAGCCGCACCTTGATGCGAGTAAGCGGCAGGCGCGCAGGTTCGTCAAACAATTTGTGCGATAATTGACATTTGTTCAATTATCGCACAAAATCTCTCCAGCATCAGGATGGAGAAATGCGGGAAACGGATTTCATCGGCGGATTCGCCAAGGGGCTGAAGGTGATAGAAGCCTTCGGGGAAGCACATCCGCGACTGACGATCACCGATATTGCCGCGATCACCGGGCTCGACCGCGCCACCGCGCGGCGCTGCCTGCTGACGCTCCATGAACTCGACTATGCGGACTATGACGGAAAATTCTTCCAATTGACGCCGCGTATCCTGCGGCTTGGCCATGCCTATCTCTCGGCGACACCGCTGCCGCGCCTCATCCAACCCAGTCTCGACGCCCTGTCGGAGAAAGTCGGGCAGAGCGCTTCGGCGTCCGTGCTCGATGGCGCCGAGATCGTCTATGTCGCCCGCGCCGCGCAACGCCGCGTCATGTCGATCAACCTCATGGCCGGCTCGCGCCTGCCGGCCTACTGCGCCTCGATGGGCAGGGTCCTTTTAGCGGCCTTGCCGGATGCCGAGGCGCGTGACCTCATCGACGCCTCGGAACTGAAGGCCAATACCATCAACACCATCACCGATCCGGACAGACTGATGGCCGTGCTCGCCCGCGTGCGAACGGATGGTTATGCCGTGATCGACCAAGAACTGGAGATCGGCCTCTGCTCGATCGCCGTACCGCTGGAAAATGCCCGCGGCCGCGTCGTGGCGGCGCTCAATATCGGCGCGCCGGCTGCGCTGGTGCCCGCCGCGGATATGCCCGAACGCTATCTGCCGGCGTTGCGCGAGGTACAGGCGGCACTGCGCAAAGTGCTGGTGTGATCCATCCGATTTCTTGACAGCACAGGCAGCGGGGGCGTCTAATCCGCTGCAATGCAGCAAGGAACAGGGCAGCAAGGAGACAGAGATGAGCAGCGCCGACGAGACACCGGAAACCAAGCTGACCCTGTCGAAGCGCCGCTGGGCGGAACAGGGCAAGTTCCTGACCGGCAAGACGGCGCGCCCCGAAGCCGACCGTCTTCCGCCCGGCCAGCATCTGGTGAAGAACTGGCCGGTGCTCGACCTTGGCCAGCAACCCGTCATTTCGCTGGACGCCTGGCGGCTCGATATCCGCGCCGGCGTCGAAAACCCGGTGACGCTCACCTGGAAAACCTTCAACGACCTGCCACAGGCCGAAAAACTGTCGGATATCCACTGCGTAACCACCTGGTCGCGCTACGACAACAGATGGCAGGGCGTTTCGACCCGGGACCTGCTCGACCATGTCATGCCGAGGCAGGAGGCGCGGTTCGTCATGCTGACGAGTTCCGACGGCTATACGACCAACCTGCCGCTGTCCGATTTCGCCGCCGAGGATGCGCTTCTTGCAACTCACTGGGATGGTGCGCCGATTACAACCGAACATGGCGGCCCGGTCCGCCTCGTCGTGCCGCATCTCTATTTCTGGAAAAGTGCCAAATGGATCAGCCGCATCGAATTCATGCCGGGTGATGCCGCCGGCTTCTGGGAGCGCAACGGCTACCATATGCGCGGCGATCCCTGGACCGAAGAGCGCTATTCGGACGACTGAGCCTGGCGGACAGTCTTTTCCCGCTCGGCCGCCCGCCAGGCCTTCGGTGTCATGCCGGTCCGGCGGGCGAAGACACGGGTGAAATAGGCCGCATCGGAAAATCCGAGACGGTATGCGATGTCCTTTATGGTCGCCGTCGTCAGCGCGAGTTCACGCCGCGCCTCCTCCATCAGCTTGCGGGCGATGAAGTCATGGGCGCCCTGTCCGGTGACGGCGCGAACAATCCGGTTCAGATGCGTCGGTGACAGGCCAAGTTCGGCGGCATAGAAGGCGGCCGGCCTGTGCGAGCGGAAATGCTGGTGGACCAACGCATTCAACCGCTCGACGCGCCGCTCGTTTGCGCCACCGATCCGCTCCTCATCCCCGTAGCCACCCCAAAGCCGTGCCGTCAGCGTCAGCGCGGTCGTGAGATAGGCCTCCATCAGATCGGTGCGACCGCTCTGGCGCGACAGCCATTCGGCACCGAGCCGTTTCAGGGTTTCGTCGACATGGCGCGCATCGGCGTCGTCGGGATCAAGAACCGTCACGCGCGGTGCGGCAAGAAAGATGCCGAGACGGCTGCGCCCGCCGGGCACGACGCGCAGATGCGATGAAAGGAGGGTGATGACGAAGCCATCAATATCCTGCGAAAAGCGAAAGCCGTGGCCAAAGCCAGGCGGCACCGTGACCACCGAGCCGGGACGGATCGCAAGGATCTCCCTGCCGAAGACGGCATCTCCGGAGCCGTCCGAAATGTACAAAAGTTGAAAGAAGCTTTCGTGCCGGTGTAGGCCGATTTCCCAATGATGCAGGCTGCTGCGCGAGGGAATGGTTTCGCAATGCAGCCAGAAATTCGGGCTGCTGGCACTTCTCTCGCCATAGAGATCATAGGTCGGGACGTCGTTCTGCACCATCCGCTCCGGAATGCTGATGTTCGATTTGTGCAATTTTTTGGCCGATCTGTCCATTGCCGCAGCTCGCGCCGCCGCACAGAATTGCCGAAACGCAATTGTCCGGAGTGTTCATGCGCACCCAAATCGCCATCATCGGATCTGGCCCCTCCGGCCTGCTGCTTGGACAATTACTCAGCAATGCCGGGATCGACAATGTCATCCTCGACCGGTCGAGCAAGGATCATATTCTTGGCCGCGTCCGCGCCGGCGTGCTGGAGGAAGGCACCGTCGGCTTGATGGATCGGGCCGGGGTCGGCGCGCGCATGCACGCCGAGGGCCTGCCGCATGACGGATTTTCACTGGCTTTCGACGGCCGCGATCATCGCATCGATCTAACCGATCTCACAGGCGGCAAGCGCGTCATGGTCTATGGCCAGACCGAGCTGACGCGCGACCTGATGGAACGGCGCGCCGCGGATGGCACACCGGCGGTCTACGAGGCGGCAAATGTCATGCCGCAGGGATTTGATGGCGCGACACCCTTCATCACCTTTGAAAAGGATGGCGCGACACACCACCTGGATTGCGACTTCATCGCCGGCTGCGACGGATTTCACGGGGCCAGCCGCAAGGCAGTTCCAACGGGCGCTATCCGGACTTTCGAGCGCATCTATCCCTTCGGCTGGCTCGGTATTCTGGCCGAGGTGCCGCCGGTGAGCGACGAACTGGTCTATGCCAATCATCCGCGCGGTTTTGCGCTCTGTTCCATGCGCTCGAAAACCCGCAGCCGCTATTATGTCCAATGTGCGCTCGACGAAAAAATCGAGGCATGGTCCGACGAGCGATTCTGGGACGAGTTGCGCCGCCGGCTTCCCGCCCACCATGCCGAGGCCATGGTGACCGGGCCGTCCTTCGAAAAATCCATCGCGCCGCTTCGCTCCTTCGTTGCCGAGCCGATGCGGTTCGGCCGGCTTTTCCTTGTCGGTGACGCAGCCCATATCGTGCCGCCCACCGGCGCCAAGGGCCTGAATCTCGCGGCAAGCGACGTCCACTACCTGTATTCGGGCCTTGCCGAATATTATCACGATCGCTCGAATGCCGGTATCGACGCCTATTCGGAGCGGGCGCTGTCTCGCGTCTGGAAAGCCGTCCGCTTCTCGTGGTGGATGACCACGATGCTGCACCGCTTTCCCGATAGCGGCGATTTCGACCAGAAGATCCAGGAAGCGGAGCTGGACTACCTCACCCATTCCCGCGCGGCGGAAACGGTACTCGCGGAAAACTATGTCGGCCTGCCCTATTAACCCCCCGGGCCAAGCAACATCATTGTGAAATCGTCTATAGTCCGACGAATTGCTGGCAGATGGAGGGTCGCATGGTTGCTGTCTCGGTCGAATTGCGCAATGTCGAAGGAACGGAAGCGGCGATGGGTTGGGCTGGCGGCCACACCATCGTCATCGATCGGCCCGAGGGCAAAGCCGGGGGCGCCGGCCTCGGCTTCAATGGCGCCCAACTTCTCGGACTGGCGCTCGGCGGCTGCTTCTGCAACGATCTTCGCTATGTATCGCACGAAATCGGCGTACCGCTCGGACGCATCGCGATTACCGTGACCGTTGAGCTCGGCGGCACCCCGCTTGTCGCGACCGCAGCTTCGATGCGCGTGGAATGTGACACGCTCGACGGCTCGGATCCGCGGCATGTGATCGAGAAAGCGCAGGCGGTCTGCACGGTCGCGAACTCGTTGCGCGCGGGTCTGGCCGTTTCCATCCACTGCTGATCAGGTATGCTGCGGCACCTTTCCGGCCGCTTCACGGATCGTTTGCATCAGGATCGACAGCGGCATCGAAGGCACGGCGTCGGTTCGCATGGTGAGACCGACCGGTCCGCTCGTCCCGCTGGTGTCGATCGGCAGCGTCACGAGCATGCCATCGGCAATGTCGCTTGCCACAACGCCGGCCGAAATGATCCAGATCGCATCGCTTGCGCGCACGAAGGCGCGGCCGAAGGCATCCGAAACCGTCTCGATCTGGATGGGCAGGCGGGCAATCCCGTTGGCGATGAGGAAGCTTTCGACGAAAGGACGGATGATCGAGGCGCGGGTCGGCATCAGCACCGGATAGGCACCAAGATTGGAGAAATCCGCCGCCTTGCCGGCGAGCAGTGGATGGCCTGCGCGCACGCAGAAGACCACCTGCTCGGAATAGAGATGCTCGAAGGAGAAACCGGTCATCTTCTCGGGCGCGGCCAGCCGGCCGACGACCAGGTCGAGATCGCCGACGCGCAACTGTTCCAGCAGAACGGCATTCTCGCCGGTGACGATCTTGATGCGCGCGCCGGTATCCTCCTTGAGGAACAGGCTCATCGCATGGGGCATGATGCGGGTGGACACCGTCGGCAGCGCCCCGATGCGGATCGGCAAGCCGTCGCCATGGCGCTCCTGCGAGACCGAATCGAAACCCTGCCGGAGTGCCGTCAGCGCCGCGCCCGCATGTTTCAGAAACACGTCTCCATAGCGGGTGATCCTGATGCCGCGTCCGTCACGCTCGAAGACGGCGACGCCCAGCACCTCCTCCAGTTCGCGGATCGTCTTGGTGACGGCCGGCTGGCTGACATGCAGCAGCTCGGCCGCCTTCATCACGCTCTTCTGGCGCGCGACCTCGACAAAGGTCTGTAGATGACGAAACTTGATGCGATTGTCGATCACGAAACACATAACCCCGAAGTTAAGGAAATGGCATGAAATATCATTTTACCTAACCGGATCAAAGTATAATCTGCCGCTTCAACAGGAGGGCTCCCGTGCAGTTTGCCCGCGTCAACGACATCGCATTGCATCACCAGGTCATCGGCGGGCCGGCAGACAGGCCGGTGCTGGTCTTTTCCAATTCGCTCGGAACGGATTTCCGCATCTGGCGCGACGTCATCGTTCGCCTTGCCGGAGATTTTCCGATCCTGGCCTATGACAAGCGCGGCCACGGTCTTTCGGATGTCGGCCACATGCCCCACACGATCGACGACCATGTGAGCGATCTCGCCGCGCTGATGGACAGCTATGCGATCAAACAGGCCGTTATCGTCGGCCTTTCCGTGGGTGGATTGATCGCGCAGGGGCTTTATGCAGCGCGACCGGATCTGGTGCGGGCTCTTGCGCTCTGTGACACCGCCCACAGGATCGGCACAGTTGAATCATGGAATGCGCGCATCGCGGCCGTCGAAGAGGACGGGCTCGAGACCATGGCCGACACGGTGATGGAACGCTGGTTCACGCCGGCCTTCCGCCGGCCGGAGAACACCGCCTACCAGGGCTATCGCAATATGTTGGTGCGCCAGCCGGCCGCAGGCTATGCCGCGACCTGCGCCGCCATCCGCGATGCGGATTTTACCGAGGCTGCCAAGAGGATCGCGGTGCCGGCGCTCTGCATCGTCGGCGACCAGGACGGCTCGACGCCGCCCGATCTGGTGCTGTCCATGGCAAGGCTCATTCCCGGCGCCGGCTACGAGATCATCCGCGATGCGGGACATATTCCCTGCATCGAGCAGCCGGAGGCGTTGGCCGAACTGCTGCGGGCTTTCATCCAACCGCTCTTGCATGAGGAACGACAGATTGGCTGATACAGACGATTTTTCCGCTCTTTATGAGCGCGGCATGGCAACGCGCCGCACCGTGCTCGGCGACAGCCATGTGGACAGGGTACAATCCGCCATCACCGATTTCGATTTTCCGTTTCAGGAGTTGATCACCGAGGCTGCCTGGGGCACGGTCTGGTCGCGCCCTGGCTGGTCGAAGCGCGAGCGCTCGATGGTGACGATCGCGCTTCTGGCGGCACTCGGCCATGACGAGGAAGTGGCGATGCATGTCCGGGCGACCGCAAACACCGGCGCGAGCCGCGAGGATATCGCCGAAGCGCTCCTGCATGTGGCGATCTATGCCGGCGTACCGGCAGCCAACCGGGCGATCAAGATCGCCAAGCAGGTTTTTGACGAGACGGGCGCAGGGAAGATGGGTTGAGACGGGAATGAGCGATATGTCCAACAGGAAGCCCGAGACGGGCGCCTTCTTTCCCCGCGACCGCAGTTGGCATCCGCCGGCCTATACGCCGGGCTACAAGACCTCGGTCCTGCGCTCGCCGCAAAAAGCGCTGCTGTCGCTCGACGGCACGCTCTCGGAAATCACCGGCCCGGTCTTCGGCCATTCGATCCTCGGCGAGCTCGACAACGATCTCATCCACAATTTCGCCCGCGCCGGCGAAAGCGCGATCGGCGAGCGGATCATCGTGCATGGCCGGGTGCTGGACGAGCGCGCACGCCCCGTTCCAGGCGCATTGCTGGAATTCTGGCAGGCCAATGCCGGCGGGCGTTACCGCCACAAGAAGGAAAGCTATCTGGCGCCGCTTGACCCTAATTTCGGCGGTTGCGGCCGTGCGATCACCGGCGAGGACGGCACTTATGCGTTCCGCACGGTCAAGCCCGGCCCCTATCCCTGGCCGAACGGGGTCAATGACTGGCGCCCGGCCCATATCCACTTCTCCGTCTTCGGCCATGGCTTTGCCCAGCGCCTGATCACCCAGATGTATTTCGAGGGCGACCCGATGATCTGGAAATGCCCGATCATCGCCACCATTCCCGACCGCGCGGCAATCGAGCAGTTGATCGCGCCGCTCGACTGGGGCAATACGATCCCGATGGATGCGCGCGCCTACAAGTTCGACATTGTGCTGCGCGGTCGCCGCTCGACGCTGTTTGAAAACCGGCTGGAGGGCAATTGATGGTGCAATCACTCGACACCCTCAAGGAAACGCCGTCGCAGACCGCCGGCCCCTATGTGCATATCGGCCTGACCCCGAATTTCTGCGATATCGCCGGCGTTTATCAGAACGACCTTGGCACGGCGATGGTCAACGATAATACGCTCGGGCAGCGCATCACCGTCACCGGGCAGGTCTTTGATGGCACCGGCACGCCGATGAAGGATGTGCTGATCGAAATCTGGCAGGCGGATGCTGCGGGGCTCTACAATAGCCCGTCCGAAATGCGCGGCTCGGCCGATCCGAATTTCACGGGCTGGGGGCGCTCGGCCGCCGATGGCACGACGGGAGACTATCGTTTCGAGACGATCAAGCCCGGCCGCGTCCCCTTCAGGGACGGTCGCAAAATGGCGCCGCATATCTCGTTCTGGATCGTCGCGCGCGGAATCAATCTTGGCCTCAATACCCGGATGTATTTCGCAGACGAGACGGCCGCCAATGCGGAGGATCCGGTGCTGGCGCGCATCGAACATCGTATCCGCGTGCCGACACTGATTGCCGAGGGCGACGGAAAGACCTACCGTTTCGACATCCATCTTCAGGGCGAGAAGGAAACGGTGTTCTTCGATATTTGAGGTCGTCGATTCCGCCTTGTCTTGGCCTTTGAAGATGCGGCATGAGTGCTGGCATCCGATACCCGGATTGAAATGAGGACCCGTGACCGTATCTCCCTTCGATCATCCCTATCTCGTCGGTCTTCTCGGCGATGAGGAAACCGCAGCGCAATTTTCCGCCGCGGCCGAGATCGAAGCCATGCTGCGTTTCGAGGTCGCCCTGGCACGGGCCGAGTGCGATGAAGGGGTTGTTCCTGTTGCGGCGGCCGAGCGGATCGCCTGGGCAGTCCTGCATTTCGCGCCCGACATGGCGGCGCTCCGGCAGGCGGTCGGCCGGGACGGCGTCGTCGTGCCGGAACTGGTGCGGCAATTGCGCGAAGCCGTGGGACCGGAGCACGGACAATATGTGCATTTCGCAGCCACCAGCCAGGATGTGATCGATACCGGCCTGATGCTGCGGCTGAAAACAGTGGCGGCAGGTTTCGATCGCCGGATCGAGGCGCTTGAAGAGGGCTTGAACGAACTTTCCCGAACATTCGGCGCAAACCCGCTTACGGGGCGCACCCGCATGCAGGCGGCGATCGGGATCACGGTTTCGGACCGCATCTCTTCCTGGGCCACCCCCTTGAAACGCAACCGTGCCCGCCTTCAATCCTTTATCGGAGACGGTCTTGCGGTCCAGTTCGGCGGAGCCGCCGGAACCCTGGACAAGCTTGGTGAAAAAGGCCCGGCGGTGCGCGCACGGCTTGCGGCGGAGCTCAGCCTTGCCGACCGCCCGCAATGGCACAGCCAGCGCGACGGGATCGCGGAGTTTGCAGGCCTGCTCTCGCTCATCACCGGCAATCTCGGCAAACTTGGCCAGGACGTCGCGCTGATGGCGCAGGAGGGCACCGAGATTGCTCTGGTCGGTGGCGGCACGTCATCGGCGATGGCACACAAGCAAAACCCCGTCGCGGCCGAAACGCTGGTGACGCTGGCGCGCTTCAACGCGGTGCAACTCTCCGCCATGCACCACGCCCTGGTCCACGAACAGGAGCGCTCCGGCAGCGCCTGGACGCTCGAATGGATGGTATTGCCGCAAATGACGGTGGCGACGGGAGCGGCATTGCGGCTGGCCGGGCAGTTGCTCGCTTCCATCCGCTCGCTCGGCACGTCATAGGGAAAGCGATACATAAGCAGAGAGTTATGCAATATGGCACATATTTCATTTTACATCACCGTTTCATCTGGCACTCTGACAAAGGCCAGGCTGGCCTGAGACCGGCCGACAAGGGAGGGAAACTATGAGGAAATTTGCGGTTGCGGCCTTTGCCGCCATGCTGATGGGCGGCGTCGCGCATGCCGATACGATCAAGGTGGGCGTCGTTGGTCCCTTTTCGGGTCCGTTCGCCCTGCAGGGCAAGAATTTCAAGGCCGGCATCGATGCCTATATGGCGCTGAACGGTTCGACGGTCGGCGACGATACGATCGAGATCATCTACCGCGACGTGCCGACGGCCGACCCGGCCCAGTCCAAAGCACTCTCCCAGGAACTCGTCGTCAAGGAAGGCGTGCAATATCTCGCCGGATTCTATTTTACCCCGGATGCCATGGCCGCGACACCGCTGCTCGAGCAGGCGAATGTGCCGATGGTGATCATGAACGCCGCCACCTCGGCGATCGTCACCAAGAGCCCCTATGTGGTGCGCACATCCTTCACCACCTGGCAGACCTCGACACCGATCGCCAAAGTCGCCTTCGACGAGGGCGTCAAGAAGGTGATTTCGGTGGTCAGCGATTACGGTCCGGGCGTCGATGCCGAAAATGCCTTCAAGGCCGGCTTCACGGCTGCGGGCGGCGAAGTGGTGGAGACCATCCGCATGCCGCTCCAGACCAATGATTTCTCGCCGATCATGCAGCGGATCAAGGATTCCGGCGCGGAAGGCGTTTTTGCCTTCCTGCCCTCCGGCCCGACGACGCTCGGCTTCGTCAAGTCGTTCAACGAGAACGGATTGAAGGATGCGGGCGTCAAATTCTTCGCGCCCGGCGATCTGACCCAGGAATCCGACCTGCCGGCGCTGGGCGAAGCGGCACTCGGCCTCAAGACCACCTTCCACTACGCCGTCTCGCATGACTCCGCGGAAAACAAGACATTCGTCGAAGCCGCTTCCAAGGCGATCGGCAATCCGGCCGAGCTTTCCTTCCCGGCTGTCGGCGCCTATGACGGCATGCATGTCATCTACAAGATGATCGAGGCTACCGGCGGCGAGCAGGATGCGGCCAAGGCGGTCGAGGCCGTCAAGGGTCTCTCCTGGGAAAGCCCGCGCGGCCCGGTGACGATCGATGCCGAAAGCCGCCACATCACGCAGAATATCTATCTGCGCGAAGTCGCCAAGGCGGAAGACGGCACCTATTACAACAAGGAAATCCAGACTTTCGAGAAGCAGGGCGACCCGGGGCTGGAAGCGGCGAAGTAAGGGCACCGTGAAGGCGGGCGAATATGGGAGGGGATCCTCGGGTCAAGCCCGAGGATGACGACGGCGGGTGTGTGACGGGATGTTCGACACGCTGTGACAGGAGGAACCTTCGCGGCAGGCAGTCCCTTGTCGTCCTGCACTCCCCATACTCTCCGACGTCGTCTATTCTCCGCCATCCTTTATTCGCCGTCATCCTTTACCCTCCGTCATCCTCGGGCTTGACCCGAGGATTCAGGACCGGGCACCGTAAGGCAGTCACCGCAAAGGGGCTGCGGGCAAAACCCTCGCGGCGCAACAGCAGGACAGTTCATGCAGACGATCCTCAGCATAGCCATCGACGCGCTCGCCTATGGCATGGTGCTGTTCGTCATCTCCATCGGCCTTTCGGTGACCATGGGGCTGATGCGGGTCGTCAACCTGGCGCATGGCGCATTTGCGATGATCGGCGGCTATATCGCCTCCTATGCGGCGCGTGACCTCGGCCTTGCCTATGGCTTCGCGGTCATCATCGCTGTTGTCGGAACCATCCTGATCGCGATCCCGATCGAGCGCCTGCTCTACCGCCGCATCTATGGCGCGCCCGAATTGACGCAGGTGCTGATGACCATCGGCATCACCTTTTGCGTCATCGGCATTGCCAATTATGTTTTCGGCCCGACCTTGAAGACGATCCCGGTGCCCGCCGAGTTGCAGCAATCGGTCAGCCTCGGCTTTCGCACGATCGCCGCCCACCGTCTTTTCGCGATCGCCTGCGGCCTGGCGGTCGCCCTTGGCCTCTGGTTCCTGATCGAGCGCACCGCCTTCGGCGTGAAATTGCGCGCGACCGTCGACAATGCGGCGATGGCGGCGGCGCTCGGGGTCAAGACGAAGATCGTCTATGCCGCAAGCTTTGCCGTGGCGGTCGGGCTCGCGGCCTTCGGTGGCGTGGTCGGCGCGGAATTGCTGCCGGTCGAGCCCTATTATGCGCTGCGCTACATGGTCACCTTCCTCGTCGTCGTCTCGGTTGGTGGCGCGGGCTCCATTCCGGGCGCTCTCGCCGCCTGCCTGCTGCTCGGTGGCATCGACACGACCGGGCGTTACCTCATGCCGGAATTCGGTGAATTCTTCTTCTATCTGGCCGTCATCGCCATCGTCTGCCTGTTTCCGCGCGGCCTTGCCGGCAGGGCCAAGTAGATGACGGTTCCCACAAGCAAGGACAGCGCAAGCAGCGCCACTTCCGATCGCCGTGTCCGACTGCGGCCCGACGTCATCGGCGTCCTCGTCATCGCCGCCGCCGCCATTGCCGGCTATCTGCTGTTTCCGAACAATCTCGCGCTGCTGACCCGCATCACGGCGATCGCGCTGCTCGTCCTGTCGCTCGATCTGGTGACCGGCTATTGCGGCGTGGCGACGCTTGGCCATGCGGCATTGTTCGGCGCAGGTGCCTATGGCGCTGGCATTGTCGCGGTGCATTTCGGTATGACCGATCCCTTTGCCATGCTCGGCTTCGGCATCATCGCCGGCGCCCTTGCCGGCCTTGTTTCCGGCGTCGTCGTCCTTCGGGCCCATGGTCTGCCGCAGCTCGTCCTGTCGATCGCCATTGTCCACCTCGCGCATGAAGTCGCCAACAAGGCCTCCGGCTGGACCGGCGGCAGCGACGGGCTTGCCGGCATCACCCCGGATGCCGTCTTCGGCCTTTATCAGTTCGATCTCTGGGGCCGCACGGCCTATGTCTTCGGCATCGTGCTGCTCATTCTCGTCTTCGTCGTTCTGCGCCAGATCGTCCGCTCGCCGTTCGGCATGCTGTGCCGGGGTATCCGGCAGGATCCGCTGCGCGTGCAGGCGCTCGGCGCCTCGGTCAACGGCACGCTGGTCAAGATGTATGTGATTTCCGGTGCTGTCGCAGGCGCCGGCGGCGCGCTGAACGCAATCTCCACCCAGGTGGTCGGTCTCGACAGCCTGAGTTTCACCCTTTCGGCCGAAGCGCTGGTGATGCTGGTGCTCGGCGGAACGGGATCGCTCTATGGCGCGCTGATCGGCACCCTCACCTTCATGTGGTTCGAGGATGTGGTTTCCGCCGCCAATCCGTTCCACTGGCTCACCATCGTCGGCGCGCTGCTGATTGCCGTCGTGCTCTTTGCGCCCAAGGGGCTTTACGGAACGATTGCCGCTTGGTTTGCCGGCCGCAAGAGGAGATCGGCATGAGCGCGGTGTTCGAGGTCCGCAACCTGAAGCGCAGTTTCGGCGGTCTTGCGGTGACCAATGACGTTTCGATTTCCATGGCGCCGGGCGACCGCGTGGCGCTGATCGGCCCGAACGGCGCCGGCAAGACGACCTTCGTCAACCTGGTGACCGGCAATCTCAAGCCGAGCGCCGGCCAGGTCCTGCTCGGCGGCGAGGATGTGACCGGACTGAATTCCACGCAACGGGTCCGCCGCGGCCTCGTCCGGTCTTTCCAGGTCACCCGCCTGTTTCCCGAAATGACGCCGGAAGAACACGTGGCGCTTGCCATCCTG
This sequence comes from Rhizobium sp. Root482, assembly GCF_001426565.1. Classification (GTDB taxonomy): domain Bacteria; phylum Pseudomonadota; class Alphaproteobacteria; order Rhizobiales; family Rhizobiaceae; genus Pararhizobium. The sequence goes on from NZ_LMFA01000022.1 coordinate 330,579, forward strand.
CAGCGGGAAGGGCGCAGCGGCCGCATGTTCGGCAGCCATCGCGCCATGGCCGATGTCGGCGAGGAAACCGCCGCCATCCTTTCGACACTGGGCCTGTCATCCCTGGCGGACAACAGGGTCCGCGAGATCGCCTATGGCCAGCAGCGCCTCCTTGAACTGGCCTTGGCACTGGCGCTGAAACCGAAGGTCCTGTTGCTGGACGAACCCGCAGCCGGCGTTCCGCAGAGCGATACGGGCCTCATCGAGAAGGCCCTGGCCGACTTGCCCGCCGATCTCGCCGTCCTGATGATCGAGCACGACATGGATCTCGTCTTTCGCTTTGCCCGGCGCGTCATCGTGCTTGCCGCCGGCGAGATCATCTTCGACGGACTGCCATCCGACGCCACGCGGGACACGCGCGTCCGCCAAGCCTATCTCGGGAGCTATGCCGATGCCCGCAGCCTCGCTTGACATCGTCAATCTATCGGCCGGCTACGGCCCGACCCGTGTGCTGGAGGAGATTTCCTTCTCCGCGCCCGCCGGGTCGCGCCTGGCGGTTCTCGGCCGCAACGGCATGGGCAAGTCCACACTGCTTGCGACACTGGCCGGCCAGACCCGGCGCTATGGCGGAGAAATCCGCCTCGGAGGAGAGCCAGTCGAGACAATCGACAGTTCCTCCCGGGCGCTGAAGGGCCTCGGCTACGTGCCGCAGTCGCGCGATGTCTTTCCGACGCTGACCGTAGAGGAAAACCTTTTCGTCGGCCTCAAGGCGCGTCCGAAAGCAGCGATCGAGGAGGCCTATGAGATGTTTCCGCGCCTGAAGGAACGCCGGCGCAATCTCGGCTCCCAGCTTTCCGGCGGCGAGCAGCAGATGCTGACGACCGCGCGCACCATTCTTGGCCAGCCGTCCGTTCTCCTGCTGGACGAGCCGCTGGAAGGGCTGGCGCCGGTAATCTGCGAGGAGTTGATGGCGGCGTTCGGCAAGCTGGCCGCCTCCGGCGAAATGACGATCCTGCTGGTCGAGCAACGCATTCAGAGCGCACTCGATTTTGCCGAGCAGGTCATCATTCTCGAACGCGGACGGATCGCCTGGAAGGGCGCGCCGGAAGCGCTTTCGGCTGATCCTGACACGGTCGAAACCCTTCTCGGGGTCGGTGGACTGCATTGACCTGCAAGGATGGGTGAGAAGGAGATTTATCTTTTCTCAACAGCCGATTTTAATCAATCCGCGCTGATCGGTCCTAAGGCGCAGCCACCATGAGAGGCGGCATGTGCAGGTAGCGCGCGACCTTGCGCTTGGCGGCGATATCGCTCCAGACCGCTTCTACCTGGCTGGCCGAAAGGCCGACTGCGGGCCCGACATCTACGGCAGCGACACCGTTTCCCAGCCCGTAGAGGCAGAGGTCCATCTTGGCGTAGGGGAGCGCGAAGTAGAATTCCTCCTGCGTTTGCGCCAGCGAATAGGTGTCGGTGGTCGGCGGCCTCGCCCTTATCTCCGCGGGTACGCCGAGATATTCGGCAAGCCGGTAGACCTGCGACTTGTAGAGATGGGCGATCGGCTTGATATCGGCGGCTCCGTCGCCGTTCTTGACGAAGAAGCCCTGGTCGTATTCCAGCCGGTTCGGCGTCCCGATCACCGCGAAGTTCAGCCGGTCGGCGTGATAATATTCCAGTTGCTTGCGGGTCCGCTGCTTCATGTTGGTTGCGGCGACGATGCCGAGATAGGCAGGCGCCGGCAGCCGCACCTTGCTGGTCTCGCCCGATGGCGCGCGGACCACCAGCGAGGAAATATTGTAGCCGCCGGTCGTCAGCGCATTGTCGAAGACGATCTTGGAGGCCCAGCCCGGGCCGTAATCCGGCACCACCTGACGGATGAAGCCGTCGCGCCGCTCGTAGCACCCCATGGCGGCGAGCGAAGGGCCGATATCCTCGGTGACGCTCTCCATGCCAAAGGTCGTGGCCACGCTCTGCCCGAGCCTCAGGCTTTGCGGATCGGAATCGTTTTCCGGCATGAACAGCCCAAAGACGTTCTTCGCACCAATCGCCCGCACAGCAAGAGCCGCGCAGACGCTCGAATCGATCCCTCCGGAAATGCCGAGCACAAGACCGCGCTTGCGCAGGTCGTCGCGCAACGCCGCGCGGATCATCGCAGTGATGCGGTCGGTCTCGGCTGCCGGATCGATATCGAGTGCGGCGGCGGAAAAGGCACGGGATTCAGGCTTTGTCATCACGATCGTCCTGTCTGATCTGGAATTGCCGCCGCAAGCCGGCGGCTCACCTTGCCGGTATCGGTCACGGGGAGAAAGGTACGGAATTCGACGGATTTGGGAACCATGTAATCCTCGAGATGCCGCGCGCAGTGGCGGATCACGTCGCGCTCGCAAAGCTGCGGATCGGAGGCGACGACCAGGGCGCGGATTGCCTGGCCGAGAACCGGATCGGCAACGCCGATGACCAGCGCCTGCGACACGCCACCCAGCGCATGCAGCACTGCCTCGACTTCCTTTGGGGCGACTTTCTCCCCGCGCGACTTGATGATGTCGTCCTTGCGGGCGACGAAGGTCAGGAAGCCCTGCGCATCAATGGTGAAGAGATCGCCGGTGTGGAGGCGCAGGTCACCGCCTGCCGGGTCCGGCCTCAAGGCTCGTTGTGTCGCTTGCGGATTTTCCCAATAGCCGCGCATCAGATGCGGCCCGGAGACGACGAGTTCGCCGACCGTGCCGGCCGCCACCTCATGCCCCGCCTCATCGACGACCGTGGCCTGCGTTCCCGGAATGGCGAGGCCAACTGAGCCGGGCCGCCTGTCGAGCTCGGCCGGCGGCAGCCATGCGGCGCGGGTACATTCCGTCTGGCCGTACATGGAGAAGAGCCGCACATGCGGGAAAAATGCGCGCAGGCGTTCAATATGGGCGATCGGCAGCGGCGCGGCGGCGCTGGTCATATAACGCAGGCTTGCGAACAGGCCGGGATCGAGACCTTCCATCTGCGCTATCATCGCCGCCATGGTCGGTACCAGCGGAAAGCCGGTGACGCGCTCCTCGCGGATCCGCTCGAAAATGGCGTAAGGGAAGGCAAAGGACTTTTCGAGGATCAGGGTCGCGCCGAGCCGCACGCTCATCAGCAATTGGTAGAGGCCATAGCCGAACGCCATCGGCAGGACATTGAGAATGATGTCGTCAGCGGTTTTTTCGAGATAGGAAATGATCGAGCCCGCCGCTGCGTCCATGGCCGCATGCCCCATCATCACGCCCTTCGGCTCGCCGGTCGAGCCGGATGTATAGATGATCATGGCCAGGTCATCGTCGGAAAGCCCGGCCAGGGCCGGCAGGGGCGCAACCACAAGACAGGCCGCAAAATCACGGGCCTTCTCGAGTGCAGCGGACGGCGAGGTCAGAATGATCTCCGCCACAGGTACAGCGGCCGTGGCCTCGACGACGATGCCAGCCAGCTTTCCCTGCGCGATGATCGCCGCCGGTTTGCAGTTTCCGATGATGAAGGCAAGCCGCCCGGCCTTGGTCGAAGGATTGATCGGGCAGAGAACAGCGCCGGCCTTCCAGACCGCGAAGATCGAGACGGCCGCTTCCCATCTGTTTTCCATGAAGACGAGAACGCGGTCTCCCTTCGTCACGCCCCCGGCAAGAAGCGATACTGCAAGACCATCGGAAAGGCTGGACAGTTCGGCATAGCTCAGGCGGCGCCCGCCAACCACCAGTGCCGTCTTGCCGGCAACCCGCTCCGTGCTCCTTCGAAGATAGTCCTCGATGCGCATCGCGCTCGGTCCTCCTGCGGTCAGTGGACCCGCTTGCGGTCGATGAAGGCGACGATCTTGCCGATCGTGTCTAGATTGGCCGGCACAATATCGGCGTCCTCGATCTTCACCTCGAAATGCTCCTCGATAAAGCTGACCAGTTCGAGAATACCGGTGGAATCGACCAGGTCGTTGTCGATCAGCGACAGGTCGTCCGGCAGCGGCTGGCTTTCGTCGCCGAACAGGAAATTGTCGATGATGAAGGTGCGAATATCGGTCCTGGTCGCCTCGGACATGCTGTCAATCCTCTTTGGTTTTTTGGCTTTCGGCGCCCTTCGGCGGGAAAGCCGCCTGTAATAATTGCGTCGAGAGAATACCTATGAAAGCCGCATTATCGCGGAAGCTCGTTGCCTGTTGGTGAAGGACCTTGCTTTTTAGCTTCTCAACGGCGGGCGCATTGAAAAGCCCGCCTTTTGCCAAGGCCTGCGACGACAGCATCTCATCGAGATAGCCGGGGTTTTCGGTGAAAGCGGCGCTTTCCGGCGCCCTGTAGGGCTGTTTGGGCCGGTCGATGATCGCGTCCGGCACCAGCCCCCTGGCGGCTTCCTTCAGGACATGCTTCTCGCAGAGCCCGCGCAGCTTCACGTCGGGTGAGAGCCTTGACGCGAAGGCGACGACGCGGTGATCGAGAAAGGGAAACCGCCCCTCGACGCCATTCGCCATCATCACCCTGTCACCCTGGCTGGAGAGAATATAGCCCGGCAGCAGAAAGGCCGTTTCCAGATATTGGGCCTGGTGGAGCGGGTGCCAGCGGGCGAAATCCGCGGGCAATTGCGCGGCGAGATCGGCAGCCGCGTCATAACCGGCCAGCCGATCCTTCAATTCCGGGGAAAAGAACAGTTTTGCCGCCGCCGTCGAGCGGAAGCGCGGCCGGTGCGAAAACAGCGGATCATCGACCGCATCGGCGCCGGCACCGAAGAAGCGGGCAAGATATTCCGGCGACTGTTGCTGGAGGCCGGGCAGATAGGGATAAAGCCGCCGGAAGAGCAGCGGACGCCGTGTGGAGTTCGGTTGCCGGCCACAGAAGCGGCGGATCTTTGCCTCGCGAAAGAGATCGTAGCCTGCAAAAATTTCGTCGGCGCCCTCCCCCGTCAGCACGACCTTCATGCCGTCCTCGCGCACCAACTGCGACAGCATATGCAGCGGCGCCGGCGCCGTGCGCAGCACCGGGCGCTCCATATGGTGGACGATCTTGGGAAAGATCGCGGCAATATCGCCGGCGCCGCACCGGACGGTGGCATGGGTAACGCCGAGCGCCTCCGCCATCAAAGCCTGCCAGGCGCTTTCATCATGCTCCTTGCTGTCGAAGGCGACGGAGAATGTGTGAAGGCGCCCCGGCACAGCACGGGCGGCCAGCGCCGAGATCAGCGACGAATCCAGACCTCCCGACAGATAGGCGCCGACCGGTACATCGGCACGCAGGCGAATGCGGGTGGCGTCGTCGAGAAGTGCGGCCAGTTCCTCCGCCGGCACATCGGCGGCGCCGGCCTCGGTCCGATCCGGAAATTCCAGTTTCCACCATTGGTTCACACTGCGGTGGTCCGCATCGATGAGCATCATATGGCCGGGCGGTAGTTCGAAAATATTGGAAAAGGCCGTCCTTGGCGGGATCGGCGCCCAAAGGGTGAAGATCTGGTCGAGCGCCACAGGGTCCATGGCGGCATCGATCCCGGGCACCGCCAGAAGCGCCTTGATCTCGGAGGCGAAGAACAATGTTCCTTCATGCTCGGCATAGAACAGCGGCCGCACGCCCATGCGATCGCGGGCGAGCATCAGTCTTTGCTGCCGCTCATCCCACAGGGCAAAGGCAAAGTCGCCGTTGAGGTCCTCGAGAAACTGCGGCCCTTTCTCCTCATAAAGATGGAGAATGACTTCGGTATCGGAATGGGTCCTGAAACGATGGCCACGGGCGGTCAGTTCGTCGCGCAGTTCGACATAGTTGAAGATTTCGCCATTGTAGCAGAGGACGCTCGCACCATCCGCGCTGCGCATCGGCTGCTGGCCATCGGCAAGCCCGACGATCGAAAGCCGGGTATGTGCAAGGCCGACGGGGCCATCCGCATGGATGCCGTCCGCGTCGGGACCGCGATGCGACAGGGCCGCGCCCATTTGCCGAAGCAGGGCATTCGCGCCGTCCGGCGGCACACCCCGACCGAAATATCCGGCTATCCCGCACATTGCGCCACCTCCGCCATCAATCGAACCGATCGCCGATAAGGCGTGTCCAGCCCTCACCTGCCAGACCGTTGAAAAAGCCATGGCCGGCGGCGACCGTCTTCAAAAGCTCCGGGCGCCGTGAGTGGAGGACGGTTGAGGACGCATGCACGAAAGCGAATTTCCGGCCGAGCATGGCATCGAGAAGCGCGGGCTGCACCCGTCCGCGCAAGGCCGCCATGTCGCGTTCGTAGGCATTCTTCAGCAAGCGGTCGATGACGATTCCTTCAAGGCCCGGAAGCGCCATGATCTGCACCACGCGCCCGACCCGCCCCCTGTCGCCATAATAGAGGAAGGCGCCGACCGCCTTGCCGGTCCGGGCCCGGACGATGCGCAGCACGCGTTCGCCATGGAGCGCCTTGCGGCGCGAATGGACCAGCATCTCCTCGAGCTGCACCGACGACCAGCGCGGCCGCAACTCAAACGGGGCGAGGAGCTCCGGCACGAGGGCGATAAACTCCGCCTCGCTGGCATCCGTATCGGAAAAGCCGTCGGCCTTGTCGGCAGTCGGGCGGTAGCGCGACCAGGACTGCCCCTCGCCGCGCCGGCCCGACAGAGCATCCACGGAAATAGCCAAAGGTCGCAGCACTCTCAGCGCCCCGAGACGGCCGGCTGCCATTTCAAGGCCGAATGCCGCCGGGCGGAGGACGCGCAGCCATTCAAGACAATAGGATGGCGGCGCGATGGCGCGCATCTTGCGCCACATCCCGGTGGAGATATCGTTGGAGGTCTCGCTGAAAGACAGGTCCTGCGGGCCTGACAGCACGTCGCGCAGCAGGCGCGCGCCGGCAAAGGGATCGTCATCATGGCCATCGACCATGAATGTGCCGCAGACCGCGGCGCGCAGCGGCTCCCCGTTGAATTCCATCGGCATAGGCAGGACGCCGAGAAAGCCGGAGACGCGCCCGTCGGCACGCACATGGACCTTGGAGGCGATCGGGTCATCCGCCTCGCGCCGATCGAGGAAGATGGTCTTCAGGTAGGCCTGCAGCGACGGGCTGGCGGGCGCCTTCTGCTTGCGCAGGCGACGCTGGAACAGGCCGGCCACTGCCGGGAGATCGCCTTCGTCAAACAGCCGGATTTCAGACATGGTGAAGCTATTCGTTGCCCTATAGATAAGTGCCGAACGCTGCCCCTCAGCAGGCGGCCGCACCTTCTCTACCAGACAGAGCTAAAGAAAACGTCACGATGCAGAAATGCGGTTTCGACCCCGCGCGGTCATCACCAAACGGCGGACTATACTCTGCCTATGAAAGGGGATTGGGGAATGAGCGTCGCGCATAGAGGAGACGGGGCCGCGTGACCAAAGGGAGATGGATCGGCAAAGTTCCGTTCGGCAGCAAGCCTCGGCGGGCGACGCGACAATACGTGCCCGCCTGAAGGTGTTCGGTTAAGCGCCGGCTATCAGATTTTCGCTGTCTCGCCAGCTTCCTTCAGGGAGGCAAACTTCATCGTCACGCTCCTCAAATTCTCGTCCAGCCACTTGGCCATCGCCTTTTCCTCTTCGAGATTGGCCTTGAGGGCGGAGGTGGCATTGGCAAATCCGCCGAGTTCGGCGATCGTCAGCAGCGACTTATAGGCAGCGATCTCGAAATTCTCGAAGGCGAAATTGGCAAAGGAGTTCTTGAGAATCTCGTCGCCGGCCATCGTGTGGCCCATGGCGGCCATGGCACCGGTGAAGGAGAGCGCCATGTCCTTCAGGGAGGAGGAATCCTCGTTCAGATCGGCCAACAGACCATCGATGCGGGTGATCTGGCCTTCCGTTTCGCGAATATGCTGGTCGAGCTTTGCCGCGACTTCGGGATAGTTTTCGATGCGGCTGAGTTGCGGCTTCATGATCGACAGAGCCTGGTTTTCCATGGCATGGGCGTTTTTCAGCCCCGTGACGAAGATGGAACGTGTTTCGGTTTCATAGGTCATTGGTTTCTCCCGTTTGATGACTGGCAGCATCCCGAACCATCGGGCGCGCAGATCTGAAACTCGGCCTTGAACGACCGGCGTCCTGCGGCGGGCGATACTCGCCCACCGCAATGCACCGGCTAACAGCCAGTCCAGCCAAAAGTTCCATCTGCGACGTGGGGACGGGATTACATTTGAGGGTGCGAGAACAGCCTATCTGCGATCGGCAATATCCGGGTTTGCCATCACAGCCAGATGAATCGGCGGCTCAGCCGGCCAGGTTTCGCCAGGCCATATAGAGTGCCACCAGCAGGATCAGGGCGGCGAAGACCGTGTTCAGCGTGGATTTTCGAGCGGCCAATGATTGCGCTGCGCGGGTTCCGGCAAAACCGCCGATAGATCCCGCCGCCACGAAGACCAGTGCAAGCGGCCAGTCTACCAGACCGGAAACGGAGTAGCTGAGAGCGGTGACCAGCCCGAAGGCGGTTACCGAGACGAGCGACGAGCCGATCGCGTTCAGCGTCGGCATGCCGGTGGAAAGGACAAGACCCGGCACGATCAGAAACCCGCCACCGATCCCGAAGAAGCCGGCGCAAAGGCCCGTTCCTGCGCCGATACCCAGAACCTTCGGCGCATTGTTGCGGTTGCATTGCGCGAGCGGATCGCCTTCGCTCGAGCGGCGACGGAACATCAGGATGCCGACGACCATCATCAGGAAGGAAAACAGGAGCAGCAGTCGCTGGCCGTCCATCGCCTTGCCAAGGCTGGCACCGATAAAGGCACCCACCGAGCCCGTCGCCATGAAGATCGTCGCGCACCGCCATTTCACCGTTCCGCAACGGGCATGGCTGACAAGCCCGGTGGCGGCATTGAAGGCGACGGAAAAGGCACTGGTCCCGATTGCCATATGCGCATTGGGAACACCAACGAAATAGACCATCAACGGCACCGCCAGGATGGAGCCACCGCCACCGAACATGCCAAGGCTGAAGCCGACCAGACCGCCGGACAGGGCACCCGCCACATATTGGTATATGTCCAGCGACATCTCGGCTCCGTTCGTTCGCCCGGTGTGCAAATCGCAATGTTAAAAACGGTCAATTCGGCGGATGATCCACCGCCATTCTCCCGTTCCGGAAATCGAAGTCCTGCCTCACGGCCCGGACGGATCGCCGTCGAAAAGGCCAAGCGGAATTTTCAGGTAGCGCCGGCCATTGGCTTCGGGTTCCGGCAGGCGGCCGCCATTGATATTGACCTGCAGCGCATGCAGGATCAGTTTCGGCATGCTGAGCGTCCTGTCGCGCGCCTGGCGCGCCGCGACGAAGTCTGTCTGGTTGCGATAGCGCGCCATGTGGATATTGTCGGCCTTCTGCTCGGCCACCGTGCTTTCCCAACGGGGTTCCCGGCCGTTCGGCTGATAGTCGTGACCGGTGAAGAGACGCGTATCCTGCGGCAGCGCCAGGATGGCCTCTATCGAATTCCACAGGTCGGGGCCGCTGCCACCCGGGAAATCCACTCGCGCCGTGCCGCCGTCCGGCATGAACAAAGTGTCATGGACAAAGGCCGCATCGCCGATGACATAGGTGACCGAAGCCAGGGTATGGCCCGGCGAAAACAGAACCCTGCACGGGATGTTGCCGATTTCAAATATCTCCCCTTCGGCGAAAAGCCTGTCCCATTGGGAGCCGTCGGTCGGAAAGTCGGGAAAATTGTAGAAGGCTTTCCAGAGCTTCTGCACGCCGACGATCTTCTCTCCGATCGCAGTCGGTGCACCGGTCCGCTCCTTCAGGTGACGGGCGGCGGACAGATGATCGGCGTGGGGATGGGTGTCCAGTATCCAGTCGATCGCATATCCGCGGTCCTTGATGAAGGCCAGGATGCGCTCCGCATTGAACGAGGCGATCGTGCCGGATTTCTCGTCGAAATCCAGCACCGGATCGATGATCACGCAGCGGGCCGTTTCGGGATCGGCAACGACATACTGGATGGAAAAGGTGTTCGGATCATAGAAGCCGGTGACTTCGGGCTTGCTCCCCAGGCCTTCGCTCATGTCAGGCTTGTCCCCATTCGGCGGACGAGGCCGGCTGGAAAAGCGTGGGCGCCTCTCTCGAGCCTTTCGGAACCGGCTTGAAACGTGCCGTCGAAGGATCGACCGTATAGGCGTCGGCGGCCGGATAGGGTTCGCGCGCCAGACGGTCCACCGCGTCTATGATCCTGTCGACCTTTGCGTCATCGAGCAGATAGCTGAAATTCAGGCGTACCCAGCCAGGCTTCTGCAATTCGTCGCCTGCCTGGAGGGCAGCCCGCAGATTATCGGAAGCGGCGCGGTCGATACCGAGCAGGCTGTGCGCATAGGGGCCGGCGCAGGCGCAGCCACCGCGTGCCTGGATGCCGTGATAGTCGCTGAGCATCCGCGTGAACAACTGATGGTGCAGGAGCCCGCCCCTGGGATCGCGCACCCGAAACGAGAAGATCGGCAGGCGCTGCTTCTTGTCCGTCCCGAGAAGCACAAGGTTTGGATTGGCGCTCCAGACCGCCAGGGCGCGCCGGTTCAGTTCCTCGTGCCGGCGATCGATGAAGGCCTGGCCGACGGCATCCTTGACGAGAAAGGCGAGCGCGACGCGGATATCGCCGATGACGTTCGGCGTCCCCGCTTCCTCGCGCGCGGCGAGATCATCGACATAATCGTGCCCCCAGGGCGAAACGAAGGTAACGGTGCCGCCGCCCGGCTGGGTCGGGCAGGTGCGGGCGACGGCCGCCTTGCGTACGACAAGCAGGCCGGATGCGCCGGGGCCACCGGGAAATTTGTGCGTCGAAACGACGATGGCATCCTTCTCCAGCCCTTTGGCCGGCGCCATGTCCATCGGCAGGTATGGGCCACCGCCGGCATAATCCCAAACGGACAACGCACCGTATTTCTTGAGGAGGGCCGTGACCCTGTCGATATCCGTGACGATGCCGGTGACATTGGACGCGGCGGAAAAGGCGCCGATGCGAAGCGGGCGATCCGCCGTCTCCTGCAGGGCCTTCTCAAGCACCGCCAGATCCGGGCCGCCACCGTCGCATTCGTCGATCTGGATGATCTCGGCGCCGCTTTCGCGCCAGGGCAGGATATTGGAGTGATGCTCATAGGGGCCGATGAAGACGACGGGCCTTTCGCCGCGCCTCACCGCCTCCGTCACGCCCAGGGCCTGGACCAGCTTGTTCAGGCCGGCGGTCGCGCCGGCGCCGGCAAAGATCACCGCATAGTCCGGCCCCGCGTTGATGCAGCGCGCAACGACGGCCCGTGCCTCGCGGCGCATCCACGTCACATAGGAACCACAGAAGGACGCTTCCGTATGGCTATTGGCATAGAAGGGGAGCACCGCATTCATGACGAAGTCCTCGACGATCCGCAAGGCGCGGCCGGAGGCGACATAATCGGCATAGAGCAGGGGCACATCGCCGAACGGCCCCGGGATGGATACACCCTCGCCGATCACGTCGGCGCGCAACCTTTCCACCACATCCGGCCGCGCCAGACTTTGGCGGAAAGCGGCAAGCGCCCAACCGGTCTCCGGCACTTGTGCAATCGAAGAATCTGCCATCGGAAACTGCTCCTCACCCATCGGCTACACACGCAAGGCCGATATCCCTGTATCAGCAGTCAGTTTCTCTCAATATTTACGCTATTTCTATCCTCCCCAGTTCTCGATTTACGTCGAATTTCCTAATATCACTTCATCATTTCGCATAACGACGATATATTTTCTCAATCCTAGTCTCTTTAAGGAAATCTCGATATGGACAGCCTCGACCGCAAAATTCTCGATCTGCTACAGGCCGACGCCACTTTGCCGGTGTCCGAACTGGCGGAGCGGATCGGCCTCAGCAACGGCCCGTGCTGGCGCCGCGTCAAGAAACTGGAGGACGAGGGCTATATTTCGCGCCGTGTCGCTCTTCTCGATCGCACCAAGGCCAATGTCTCCACAACCGTCTTCGTGATGATACGAACCTCGCGCCATACGGTCGAATGGCTGGAACTGTTTCGCGGGGCGATCGAGAAAATCCCGGAGATCATCGGCGCCTGGCGGCTGACCGGCCAGGACGACTATCTTCTTCACATCGTGGTGCCGGACGTGGCCATGTATGACAGCGTCTACAAGCGGATGATCACCCAGCTCGAATTTTCCAATATCAGCGCCTCGATCTCGATGGAGGAAATCAAGTCCACCACCGCCGTGCCGACAAATTATATCAAATAGGGCAAGGTCTTGCAGCGCGCCGGCGATGCTCAGACGGCGGTGGAATGGCCGGAACCGGCCCCGTCGCGGGTGCAAAGCGGCAGGCGAACGACAAATTCCGCTCCGCCGGCCTTGCTGTCGAAGATGCAAAGCTCGCCGCCGAAGCGTTCGGCGATCTGCCGGCTGATCGCCAAACCCAGCCCCACGCCGCCCTGCTGCGCCTTTGCGCCGCGGACAAACTTCCTGAAGATGCTTTCCCGGTCCATCGGCGCCACGCCCGGGCCATTGTCCGCCACTTTCGCCTCATAGGTCACGTTTGCCCGGATGCTGCTGGAAACGACCACTTCCGGATTGGCGTTGGGATTGTGCTTGATGGCATTCGAGATCAGGTTGATGAACACCTGGGCCAGGCGATCCTGGCTCCCCAACACCAGCGCGTGACGGGCGCGCCGGCCGCGCCTGATCCTGACACCGGCGGCGCGCGCCAGGGGCTCGCAAGTCGCGATGGCATGCTCGACCGCGACTTCGGGATCGAACACCGTCATGTCCCAGGCCTGCTCTCCCGGCTCTGTGACGTTCAGGTCGAGAATACCGTCGAGAAGGCGGGTCAGGCGAAAGCTCTCGGACTGGATGATGCCGAGGAAATGTAGTTTTCGGGCCTCATCGAGATCCCGGTTCGTCAGAAGGATTTCGCTGAAGGAACGGATCGCGGTCATCGGGGTGCGAACCTCATGGCTGACCTGGCTGAGGAATTCGTCCTTTTGAACGTCGATCTCCCGCAGCCTTTCATTCGCTGCCGCGAGTTCCGCCGCCGTCGCCTCGACCTGGCGCGATTTGCGTTCCAGTTCCGCCGAATAGGCGCGGATCTGCTCAGCCTCGCCTGCAAGGCGCTTCAGTTCCTCGACGCTGATCGTCTCGCTGGTGACGACCTGCGACACCAGCGTACGCGCCGTCGCGGCGCCGACATGGGCCGCCAGCCGCGTTTCAACAAGCGAAAGAAGTTCGTCGCTGGCAATGACGGCCCGCTCGCCGACCCCATCCAGGTAGAACAGGCGGACCGTCTCTTCCGGTCCCAGGATACGGCCGGCAATCTGGCGCAGGTCCGCCACCCGCGCGGTGCGGCGGATCACGCCCCGTTCGCGCTCGGTCTGCCGCCGGAAGACGTCGATGAACAATGTCGCCTGAAATCGCGTGAGGGGCGTCGGCTCGCGCCACAGCGAAACCGCGACCAGAAGAACGATGTTCACGGTCATGCTCCACAGCAGCGCATGAACCAGCGGATCGTAGGCATCCTGCCCGAACAGGGCATAGGGCTTGAGCCAAGTCAGTCCGAAAGGTCCGTTCTCGATGACATCCGCCGACATCAGGAAGGCGCCCTCGAAGCTCGGCAGGAATAGCGTATAGCCCCAAACCAGAAAGCCGGCGGCAAGTCCCGCCAGCGCGCCGCGGTGGGTCGCGCGTTGCCAGTAGAGCCCGGCGACCAGGCTCGGCAGCGGCTGGATCAGCCCGCAAAAGGAGATCAATCCGATCGATGCGAGCGCGTCGGACGTGCCGCTGACCCAGAAATAGATGAAGCCAAGGAAGATGATGAAGACGATGCTCATGCGTCGCGCGGTCAGGATGAAGTTGCGCGCGCTCTGCCCGCTGCCGGTCGGAACCAGCGAAAACCGCATGGCCACCGGCATGACGATGTGATTGGAGATCATCGTCGAGAGGGCGATCGACGAGACGATCACCATCGAGGTTGCCGACGAAAAGCCGCCGATAAAGGCAAGCAGGCCGATCGTCTCCTGCCCGTTGGTCATCGGCAGGGTCAGCACGAAGAGGTCAGGATCGGACCCTGCGGGAAGGTAGTTCAGGCCGGCCATCGCGATCGGGATCACGAACAGGTTCATCAGGAAGAGATAGAACGGAAACATCCACGAGGCGGTACGGATCTGCTCGTCGCTGGAATTCTCCACGACGGTGACCTGGAACTGCCGCGGCAGGCAGATGACGGCCGCCCCGGCAAGGAAGCAAAGCGCGACCCAGCGCGACCCGAAGCCCTGCTCCGGATTGAGCAGGCTTACCGGCGCGTTGCGGAACATGACATCGGGCGCATTCGAAAGCGTGGCAAAGACCCAGATGCCGACAGCCAGGAAAGCGACAAGCTTGACCAGGGCCTCGACGGCGATCGCCGCGATGACGCCGTGATGGCGCTCGTTGACATCGATATTGCGCACGCCGAACATGATGGAGAAGAGGCAGAGACCCGCCGCCAGCCAGAATGCGACGACGAAATCGGGTTCGAGCCTCTGCGAGGCGGCCACAAGGGCGCCGGCCGGATAGGTCGTCACTTGGAAACTCGCGGTAATCGCCTTCAATTGAAGCGCGATATAGGGCGTGATCGCGACCAGGGTCAGGATAGTGATCAGCGCACCGAGCGCCGGGCTCTTGCCGAACCGCGCCGAGATGAAGTCGGCAATGGACGTGGTGTGGTGGATGCGCCCGATCGTGACCAGTTTGCGCAGAAAAATCCACCAGCCGACGAAGACGATGGTCGGACCGAGATAAATGGTGAGGAATTCCAGTCCGTTCTTCGCAGCCGAGCCGACCGAGCCGAAAAAGGTCCAGGAACTGCAGTAGATCGAGATCGACAGCGTGTAGACGAGCGGTGAAGACAGCCAGCCTGTGGGATCCTTGCGCGCCCGCCTGTCGCCTGCGAAGGCGACGCCAAACAGGATGGCGACATAGGCGAGACAGACGAGGACGACGAGGTTTACGGGAAGCATGGCGCTAGGTGCCGCCGGGTCCGGGCGTATCCTCCGGATCGTCGGTGGCGTCGCCGACACGGCGGGCGACGAACAGCGCGACAAGGATGATGGCGGCCCAGACGGCAAATATATAGAGAACGATCGGCGGAACCGCGCCGGGGATCGAGGGGGTTGCGAATATCCGGACTAGCGGTGGCATCAGCAGCAGGGCGGCGGCAAAGGGTAGGATCGCCGCGGCATCGCGAAAGCCCTGACGGTTGGATCGCCGGGCCATCCGGTCAGTTCCCCGTCAACTGGCGCACCTGCGCGACCACATCCGCGTTCGAGAAGGGCTTGGTGATGAAGGCCGTGGCGCCGATGTCCTCCGCAGCCTTGCGGTCGGCCGCCTGCCCCTTGGCGGTCAATACGATCACCGGCAGGGTTTCCAGCGCCTTCTCGGCCCGCACGGTGCGCAGCACATCGAAACCGCTGATCCCCGGCAGCATGAGATCGAGAATGAGGGCCGAATAGACCTGCCTGCGCAACCGCTGCAGCGCTTCCGTTCCATCGACCGCGATCTCGGTGTCGAAACCGGCTTGCCGCAGGATGAAGCTCAGTGATTCCACTATGCTCGGCTCGTCCTCCACGATGAGCACTCGCGTTTTCGTCAATACCTGGCGACCTCCCCTTCGTCAGCGATTTTCATGCACCCTATACGGGTCGCGCCCGGTCGGGAATACGCCTTTATGATGATAGCGCATCGGGGAAGAGCGCGGCCTCCTGGCGATGATTGCAATGCGCGCGTGGACAAAGGCGGCAGGTCGTGCCGACAGGCACCATGGTCCTTGGGTCGCTCCGGTCGATCCCGTCGCCATAGACGACACGCCCGGCCTCGGAAGCCGGACAGGCGAGCATGATGGACAGAAGGTGACGGGGGAAAGTAACCGATGGCGGGCTCTTTTCGATCGCCCGGGCAAAGAACAGAAAGGAATCGCCCGCCGGCAGAGCCCCGAAGGACCGGACGGTCGCGCCCGGGCGCTGGAAGGCCGCGTAGATCACCCACAAGGGACAGGCATTACTGTAGCGCGGCAGCGGCAGGCGTGGCAGCGGCAGGCGTTTTGTCACATAGCCGGAGGGATCGGACCGCATAAAGGCGAAGCGCACCCCTTCGGCGCCCGGCCGGCGCAGGGTCGCGAGGCGATGGGCCGCCTGCTCGTAGGAAACATCGAACAGCCGCGAGAGACGATCGAGATCATAGCGCGACCTTTCGGCAGCAGCGAGGAAGGGCTCGTAGGGCATCAGGATCGCCGCTGCGGTGTAGGAATGGAGCGCCGAGGCAGCAAAAAGGCGTGCCTCGTCGGAGGCGAGCACCGGTCGGTCGGCGATCAACGCCGACACGGCACCGCGTGCCATCGGCGCCGAAAGTTCCCTCACCCGGCGGAAGCGGCGCGATTGTGCGCTCCCGGTAACCACATCCGTTCCGGCCGGGCTATCGCCATTTTGCCAAACCGGCCCTGCCCCGTCGTGTAGCGTCTCGGCGTGTTCGCGCAGGACGCCTGCCGCGACCTCCTCCAGTTCCGGGAAATAATTGCCGGACTCGAACATGAAGGCATCGACCTGCTCCATGGAAGAACCCGATGCCGCCCGCATGTCCGGATTGTCGAAGAACTGAGCCAGAGACCGTGCGGCATCGGACAATTTCTCGCTGTCGGTCGCGATAATGTTCAGGAACCGCCCCCGATCCGCTGCGCCGAGCCCTTCATAATTCCCGAGAATCTCCGAAGCGGCGCGGATCGCTGTCACGCCAGTCAGAATCCGGTGGACGTTCTCGCCAAGGAACGGATCGCGGTTGAGCCTGTCGGCCAGCGCCATCACCGCCTCGTTGCGATCGATGAAGGCGCGATAGACCTTCAGCAAAAGATGCGCCCAGTCCGGATGCCGGCTGACGAATTCGGCCGCGGCACGGGGATGGTCGGCACTGCCGGCAAAGGCGGGATCGACGGAGAGTTCGTCCAGGCTGTCGATGGCCCGTCGTTCCGGCGTGTCGTCGAATTCGGCGCGGTCGACGCCGAGTCCCGCCGCGATCCGGTCGATGAGCGCACCGGCGATGGTACGTTTGTTCAGTTCGATGAGATTGAGATAGGAGGCGGAAATCCCGGCCCGGCGCGCCAGTTCGCCCTGGGTCAGGCCGGCGCGCTTGCGCTGCGTCCTTATCTTCAGTCCGGCCAGGTTTCGGGTCATGGGCACCTCGCAATTTCGGTGGTTTGTAAATTACTGACAAATGCTGCGATGCGCAAACGTGAAATTTTACAAAAATCGCATATTAAACCAAAGACTTATTGTCCCGATGACAAAAGGCGCGGACAATAATGACAGGGCGACAACGCTCAGTGGCGACGGCCGGGAGCCGACGCGACATCCATGGGAGGGATCAATGAAATTCGAGAACGTGAACCGCCGTTTCATTCTCAAGACCGGCGCGGCGCTGGGCGTGAGCCTTGCCGCGCCGATGCATTTCATCCGCGGCGCTTATGCCGAAGACATGTCCTGCAACATGCCGAAGGGCGATACCATCACCTTCGGCTGGAACGTGCCGCTGACGGGCGCCTACGCCGATGAAGGCGCCGACGAGCTCAAGGCGTTCCAGCTCGCCGTCAAGCACCTCAATGGCGAGGGCGATGGCGGCATGATCAATACGATGAAGCCGACCGTGCTCAAGGGCAACGGCATCCTCGGCAAGAAGGTCGCCTATGTGCAAAGCGATTCGCAGACCAAGTCGGATGCGGCCCGCGACGGTGCAAAGCGCATGATCGAACGCGACGGCGCCATCATGATTTCCGGCGGCTCTTCGTCGGGCGTTGCCGTTGCCGTGCAGGGCCTTTGCCAGGAACTCGGCATCATCTTCATGGCCGGCCTTACCCACTCCAATGACACGACGGGCAAGGACAAGAAGCGCTACGGTTTCCGCCACTTCTTCAACGCCTACCAGTCGGGCGTGGCGCTGGCGCCCGTGATCGGCGAAGCCTATGGCAAGGATCGCAAGGCCTATCACCTGACGGCCGATTATACCTGGGGCTGGACCCAGGAAGAATCGATCAAGAACGCAACCGAGGCGCTCGGCTGGGAAACGGTTAAGGCCGTACGCACGCCGCTCGGCGCCGCCGACTTCTCGCAATATATCACGCCGGTCCTCAATTCGGGCGCCGACGTGCTGATCCTCAACCATTACGGCAAGGATATGGTCAATTCGCTGACCCAGGCCGTGCAGTTCGGCTTGCGCGACAAGGAGGTCAACGGCAAGAAGTTCGAGATCGTTGTGCCGCTGTTTTCCGAACTCATGGCGCAGGGCGCCGGCGATGCCGTCAAGGGCATCTACGGCACTGCCAACTGGGACTGGAAGCTGGAGGATGAGGCGACCAAGGCCTTTACCAAGTCCTTCGGCACCGAATACGGCTCTCCGCCCTCGCAGGCGGCTCACACCTGCTACGTCCAGGCGCTTCTCTATGCGGATGCCTGCGAGCGCGCCGGCACCTTCTATGCACCCGCGGTGATCAAGGCGCTGGAAGGCTTCGAGTTCGACGGCATGGGCAATGGCAAGACGCTGTACCGCGCCGACGACCATCAGTGCATGAAATCCTGCGTCGTGGTGCAGGGCAAGGAGAACCCGAAGGACAAATACGACCTCATGGAAGTCATCAAGGTCGTTCCGCGCGAAGAACTGACCTACGATCCGGCGATCTTCGGCGGCGAACTCGGCCCGTCGGATCCCAAGCAATGCTGATCTGAAAAACCGGACGTCGGCCGCCGTCTGGCGGCCGGCTCATTTCCACTGGCGTGGACAGACACTATGGGCGGACGGGAATGGATGCAATACTGCTGCAAATACTGAACGGGCTGGACAAGGGCGGCGCCTATGCGCTGATCGCGCTTGGCCTGACCCTGGTTTTCGGAACGCTTGGCGTGGTGAATTTCGCCCATGGCGCGCTGTTCATGCTGGGCGCCTTCTGCGCCGTCACCTTCAACAAGCTTCTCAATCTGGAAAGCGTCGTCATCGACCCGGCACAGACGACGGCCTGGGGAAGTCCACTGGAGGTTCGCACACCCTATGTCGAAGCCTGGCTGGGCGATTTCGGCGTGTTTCTCAACGATTATTCGGTACCGGCGTCGATCCTGCTCGCCATTCCCGTGATGCTCGCCTTCGGGATCATCATGGAGCGCGGCCTGATCCGTCACTTCTACAAGCGCGCCCATGCCGACCAGATCCTGGTGACATTCGGCCTGGCGATCGTCATCCAGGAGATCATGCGGCAGGTGTTCGGGGCAAATCCGATCCCGCAACCCGCGCCGGATGCGTTCAGCGGAACCGTCTATGTCGGGACGCTGCTCGGCATGGGTCAGACACTCGCCTATCCCTTGTGGCGCATCGTCTATCTGTTCTTCTCGGTGGCGGTGATCGGCGCGGTCTTCGCATTCCTGCAATTCACCACCTACGGCATGGTGGTGCGCGCCGGCATGCATGACCGCCAGACCGTCGGTTTCCTCGGAATCGATATCCAGCGGCGTTTCACGGTGGTCTTCGGACTTGCCTCGGTCGTGGCAGGGGTCGCCGGCGTCATGTACACGCCGATCCTGCCGCCGGACTATCATATGGGAATGGAATTTTTGGTGCTGTCCTTCGTCGTCGTCGTCGTCGGCGGCATGGGCTCGCTCGGTGGAGCTGTGGCGGCGGGCTTCCTGCTCGGCATCCTTCAATCTTTTGCTTCAATGAATGAAATCAAGGCCATCGTGCCGGGAATCGACCATGTCATCATCTATCTGGTCGCCGTCGTCATTTTGCTGACCTTGCCGCGTGGCCTCCTTGGCCGCCGGGGCGTGATGGAGGACTAGGACATGTTCAAAAACCCCGGCCGCAACGACATGCTGCTGTTTCTCGGCTTCTCCGTCGTCGTTCTCTGCCTGCCGATCATTCTCGATCCGATCGGCGCGGCCTATCCGGCGCTGATGCAGAAATTCTGTATTTTCGGCATCTTCGCCATCGGCTTCAACATTCTCTTCGGCTTGACGGGCTATCTTTCCTTCGGCCATGCCGCGTTTCTCGGCGTCGGCTCCTATGCCGCGGTCTGGTCGTTCAAGCTGTTCACCATGAACGCCATCCCCGCCGTCGTCATGGCCGTCGTCTTTGCCGCCCTGTTCGCACTGGTCATCGGCTATGTCAGCCTGCGGCGATCGGGCATCTATTTCTCGATCCTGACGCTTGCCTTCGCCCAGATGAGCTACAATCTGGCCTATTCGGTCCTGACACCGCTGACGAACGGCGAAACCGGGCTTCAACTGTCGCTGCGCGATCCGCGCGTCATCGACAACCTGTTCTTCGAGCCGGCGGCCGGGTTGCCGAGAGTCAATCTCTTCTCGCTCAATATCAGCGGCGGCGGTTATGCCGGGTTTTATCTCTGCGCGATCGTCCTGATCATCTGCTTCTTCATTGCGCTGCGAATCTTCCGTTCGCCCTTCGGCATGATGCTGCGGGCGATCAAATCCAACCAGACCCGGATGCGCTATACCGGTTTCAATACCCGTCCCTATCTGCTTGCTGCCTTCGTCATCTCCGGCATGTATGCGGGCCTGGCGGGCGGGCTGATGGCGGTGACCGATCCCTTGGTCGGGGCGGAGCGGATGCAGTGGACGGCATCAGGCGAAGTCGTACTGATGACCATTCTCGGCGGCGTCGGCACACTGGTCGGCCCGGTCCTGGGCGCCGCGGTGATCAAATATTTCGAGAACATCTTCTCATCCTTCGGCGAGGGTACATTGCATGGCGTCTTCGGCTTCCTGCCCGACGCGATCGAAGACCCGGTCGTCAGTTTCCTGTCGTTCTTCGTCGGCGACGGCTGGAATCTGACGCTTGGCGTGGTGTTCATGCTCATCGTCATCTTCCTGCCGGGTGGAATCATGGAGGGGCTGCGTCGCATCGCCGCCCTGTTTAACAGGCCTCCCAGGGACGGCGTGAAGATCTCAACAGCCCAGTCGCAGCCGGCGGAGTAGAAAAATGTCAAAATCCAACGTCGTTCTGCATGTGGCGGATGTCCACAAAAGCTTCGGCGGGCTGCACGCCCTCTCCGATGTCGATCTTCAGGTCGAGGAAGGCACCATCCACGCCATCATCGGGCCGAACGGGGCCGGCAAATCCACCCTCCTCAACGTTTGTATCGGGCGCCTCGCGCCCGATCGGGGTGCGGTCGTCTTCGACGGTCAGGTGATCACCGGCAAGCAGGCGCATGAAATCAACCAGATGGGCGTCGTCCGGGTCTTCCAGACCCCGGAAATCTTTCCGGATCTGACGCTGCTGCAGAACGTCATGGTTCCCGCCTTCGCCAAGCGCGACGGGTCGTTTCGGCTGAATGCCCTGCAGCCGGTGTCGAAGCGGACCGATATCCGCGACGAGGCCCTGCATTGGCTGGAGGATGTCGGTCTTGCGGGCCAGAGCAATGCCGTTGCCGGGAGCCTGTCTCGCGGCGACAAGCGCCGCCTTGAGCTCGCCATGGGGCTGGTTCAGAGCCCGCGACTGCTTCTGCTCGACGAGCCGACGGCCGGCATGTCGCGCCACGACACCAATTCGACGATCGATCTCCTGAAAAAATTCAAGGGACGCGGCATGACCAAGGTCATCATCGAGCACGACATGCATGTCGTGTTCTCGCTTGCGGACCGCATCACCGTGCTGGCCCAGGGCAGAATTATCGCCGACGGCCCCCCCGAACAGGTCAGGGGCGATCCGAAAGTACAGGAAGCCTATCTCGGAGGAGCGCATCTATGAACGCGATGACAATGCCCGATGCAGGCGCCGCGACGGCGCAGCCGGCCTATTTCAGCGTGCGCGACATTCACGCCTATTACGGCGAAAGCTATATCGTCCAAGGGGTCAGCTTCGATGTCTCGGAAGGCGATGTCATCGCCCTGCTTGGCCGCAACGGCGCCGGCAAGACCTCGACGCTGCGCACGCTGGCACGGGCCGGCGATCCGGAGCTGAAATCCGGCGAAATATGGCTGAACGGGCATGCGCTCCACACGCTCCGGGATTTCCAGGCCGCACAGCTCGGCGTCCAACTGGTCCAGGAGGACCGGCGCATCATTCCCGGCCTGACGGTCGAGGAAAACCTGCAGCTGGCGCAGATCGCCGAGCCGAAAGGCTGGTCGCTCGACGAGATCTATTCGCATTTCCCCCGGCTGGCGGAGCGGCGCAAGCAGGAAGGCGTGACCCTTTCGGGTGGCGAACAGCAGATGCTGGCCGTTGCCCGGGCGCTCGCACGCGATATCAAGCTGCTTCTGCTGGACGAGCCCTATGAGGGTCTCGCTCCGGTCATCGTCAAGGAAATCGAGCGCATCGTCCACGACATCAAGCAGCGCGGCATCACCACAATCATCGTCGAACAGAACGCGGTGGCAGCACTCGAGCTGGCAAACCGGGCTCTCATCCTCGACATGGGCCAGATCGTCTTCGACGGTACCGCGCGCGAAGTTCTCGACGATACGGACCTGCGCAACAAATATCTGGCGCTCTGAACGAACGCCGTTCGATCTCCCGCCATCATTTAATGGCGCGCCTGTGGAACCCAACCGCGCATTACTTTCCTTGCGGCGGGCGGGCGCGCAGATAGGGACGGCGCTCGGATTCGGAGGAGGCCGATGCACTCCTCAGATGCAGAAGGTCCTTGCGCGCGATCAGGCCGACCAGACGGCCGGATGCGCGCTCCACGATCGGGATACGACCGGTATCTCCGGCCAGCATCAGATCGGCGATGAAGCCTACAGTGTCGTCGGGGTGGCCGACAGGCATCGATCCATCGGAAACCTCCTCGGCCAGCGATTGGCTTGCGAGGTCGCGGTCGCTCTGCCAGCGCAACGCATCCGCTCGGGAGACGATGCCGGCGAAGGTGCCATCGTCCCGCACGACCGGATAGATGCGGTGCGTCTTTGCCTGCGACGCAAAGAATTCGCAGGCCTCTCCCACCGTCATATTCGCGGGCAAGGTATCGACCTTCCGGATCATGATCTCGGCCGCGCGCGTGAGTTCGAACGGATCAATCCCGTATTCCCGCGTAATATGTTGGCCGCGGCGGGCGATCTTTTCGGTAAGGATCGAGCGGCGAAGGAGAAGGACGGTTACGGCATAGGCAGCGACCGTGGCGACGAGCAATGGCGCAAGCGTGCTCATGTCGCCGGTGATCTCGACGGCGAAGAAAGTGCCGGTCAACGGCGCCCGCATCGTGCCTCCCATCATCGCCGCCATGCCGAGAAGCGCCCAGAACCCAGGCTCGCCGGGAAAGGCAAGGCCGATGAGCCAGCCGAGCGCGCCGCCAAGAATCAGAAGCGGCGCAAGGACGCCGCCCGAGGTTCCCGAAGACAGCGCGACCAGCCAGATTCCCGATTTGACCAGCAGGATCGCAAGCACCGACTGGACGGCGATGTTGCTGTTGAGCAGATCGGAAATGATATCATATCCAACGCCAAGGGCCCGCGGCTCGACAAGTCCGCCAAGGCCGACAACGAGGCCTCCAAGCGCCGGCCACCACATCCAGTGGATCGGAAGCCGTTCGAAGGCATCCTCGATCCTGTAGAGAAGCATTGTCAGCAAGCCGGATTGAAGACCCGACACGATCCCGATCGCGCCACAGAGGAATATGCTCCACCACGGAAAGGGGAACTGGAAATCCGTTGGAAACAGCGGGCCGTGTTCAAAAAAGAAGGGCCGGAGGCAGATGGAAACGGAGACGGCCACGGCGACCGGAATGAAGCTGCGCGGCTTCCATTCGAACAATAGCAGCTCGACGGCAAGCATCAGCGCCGCGATCGGCGAGCCGAAAACCGCCGTCATGCCCGCGGCGGCACCGGCGACCAGCAGGGTCTTTCGCTCTGCGGCGCTCATATGGAAGAATTGTGCAAAGAGCGAGCCGATTGCGCCACCCGTCATGATGATCGGGCCTTCCGCCCCGAACGGCCCGCCGGTTCCAATCGAGATCGCGGATGACAGCGGCTTCAAAAGGGCAACCTTGGGCGACATCCGGCTGCCACCGATGAGGATCGCCTCGATCGCTTCGGGAATGCCGTGGCCGCGGATCTTCTCCGAGCCGTACCGCGCCATCAGGCCGATGACCAGGCCGCCGAGAACCGGCGCCGCGACCATCCAAGGCGAGCGAACCGCGTTGGCGAGCGAGGTGGCTTCGAAACTGAAATTCCCGAACCAGACGAGATTGGTCACCAGCGAGATCAGATCGACCAATATCCATGCCGCGAGCACGCCCCCGGTGCCGATGATGACGGCCATGCCGATCAGAAGCAGGACGCGCCTGTCGGTGGTAAAATCGCCGGCCTCGCGGCGTGCCAGCCCGCCGGTGAAATCGTGGGGGCGATATTGATGTTTGGTTTCAGCCTCTGCCAATGCATTCTCTCCGGCGCGCGCAGGCCAGGCGGCATGCGCTTCTAGAATCTGCGCTCCCTCTATATCGTGATACGATATAAATCAATCGGACATGGAAGGTGCTACCGAAAGAGATCGAAAAATCGCATCGAAGCGGATACGGTCGCTCCCAATCCTGCAAGATCATCGTAAGTTGAAGCGGATTGCGAAGGGCGCCGCCGATTCTGTCGATCGAGGTCCGTAGAACGGTGAAAATGTGAAAACCCAGAATGAGATTTTAAGCGAAACCGATTACGAGGGGCTCGCAAACCTGCGTTACACGCTGCGGCGTTTCATGGATTTCAGCGCCTCGGCGGCAGTGGCGGAAGGGCTTCCAAGCCAGCAACATCAGGCACTGCTGGTGATAAAGGGCCATGCCGGCGATGGGCCGATGACCATCGGAACGCTGGCAAACCGGCTGATGATCGCGCCGCACTCGGCAACGGAACTGGTCGGCAGGCTGAATTCCTCCGGACTGGTGGACCAGCACTCAGACCCGCAGGACAAGCGCCGGCAGACATTGACACTGACCGAAAAGGCGGAACGGATCCTGCTGCGGTTGAGTGCCGTCCATCTCAGGGAAATCCGCGATCTGGCGCCGGAGCTCATCACGATCCTCCAGCGCCTGCAAGAGACCTATGCCCATGGTTCCGCCGGCGGCGAGGATTGAGTTTGACGATAACGGCGGATGGGCAAACCCGACCCACCGACAATCGAAAGCGCTGTCATGACGGACTTCATCTTCAACACGACGAAATCGATTGTCTGCGAGGCCGGCGCCAGCACCAGAATGGCGGAGATCGCCGGGCCGGTGCTCGGCGAGCGTATCGTGCTTGTTACCGATAAGGGCGTTCGCGCGCTCGGGCTTGCCGACCGGCCGCTGGCGTCGCTTGAGACTGCCGGCATCGAGGTGGCGATTTTCGATGAGGTCGCGGCCGATCCGCCGGAAAGCAATATCCTGGCGCTGGTCGATGTCGTCCTCAGGCATCGCGCCACCGGAATCCTCGCGATCGGCGGCGGGTCGCCGATGGATGTCGCCAAGGTCGCGGCGCTGCTTTCGCGCAGCGGTGAAAACCTCTCCGACGTTTATGGCGTCAATCTCGCCAAGGGGCCTCGTCTGCCGCTGGTTCTGGTGCCGACGACGGCCGGCACCGGGTCGGAGGTCACGCCCATCGCCATCGTGACGACGGGCAGCGCGGAAAAGAAGGGTGTCGTCACGCCGCTCCTTTTGCCGGATATCGCAGTTCTCGACGCCGATCTTACGCTCGGCCTGCCGCCGGCGGTGACGGCCGCGACCGGTATCGACGCCATGGTGCATGCGATCGAATCCTACGCCTCGGCGTCGGCCAACAATAATCCGATTTCACGCGGGCTGGCGAAACAGGCGCTTTGCCTGATCGGCGCCAATATCCGCGAAGCGGTGTTCAACGGTCGGAACAGGGAGGCGCGCGGCGCGATGCTGCTTGGCTCCTTGCTCGCCGGGCAGGCCTTCGCCAATTCGCCGGTCGCCGCCGTCCATGCACTCGCCTATCCGATCGGCGGGCATTTTCACGTGCCGCATGGGCTTTCGAACGCGCTGGTTCTGGCGCATGTGCTGCGGTTCAACCTGCCGGACGGCGCCGCCGCCTACGCCGAAATCGCCGCCGATGCATTTCCGGACCTTACCGCCATTCCGGCGGAATCCCGCGCGGAAGCTTTCGTCGAAGCCCTGGCCGGCCTTGGACGGGAACTTGGTCTGCCGCAGCGGCTGCGGGACGTGGATATCCCGCAAGAGGCGCTCGCCATGATGGCGAAGGACGCAATGAAGCAGGGGCGCCTTCTCGTCAACAATCCGCGGCCGATGACCGAGGCGGATGCATTGGCAATCTATCAGGCCGCCTATTGAGCAGGCGGCGATCAGGCTACCGGAAATCCCCGCAGGAAGTTCGGCTGCTATGCCTTCAGCCAATCCGCCAGCGAGTGGCGGAGCTCGCCGCCGCGGCCAATGAATTCCGCTGTGGACAGCAGGGAATTGAGAACCGCTTCCTCGGTCGCCTCGGCGCTGGCTCGGAACAGGAGATCCATCCGATTTTCGTTGAGCAGGCTCTGGCTGACGAGATCGGACGCCTGATCGTGGTCGATCGTGTTTGCCGTGGTGAAGGCGATCGAGATATCGCCGCTGCCATGGCCCCAGAACGAACCCAGCCTTGCAAGACCGGCGGCCGCCCGGCGCGCCATTCGCTTCAATTGACGGGATTCCAACGGTATATCCGTTGCCAGAATGATGATGACGGAGCCTTTTTCAGGTGTTTCCGGCCGGGCAACCCCTCCTTCGGGGTGGGGACGGCGGCCGTCCGGAAGGACGAGATCGCCCGCATTGCCGAAATTCGTGAGGACGAGCGCGCCGGCATGATAGAGGCTTCCATCGAGAGTGAGCTGGCGCGAGGCGCTGCCGATCCCGCCCTTGAAGCCAAAGCAGGTCATGCCGGTGCCGGCGCCCACGCTGCCCTGCTCGACCTTTCCCGGCCGCGCCGCGAGCAAGGCCGCCTTCGCGTGGTCCTCGGTGATGGCCATCGCCTGGATATCGTTCAGCGGCCCGTCATTGCACTCGCATACCAAGGCATTCACGGTCGAAGTGCTGCGGCCGATATCCGGATTTTGCGCGATCGCCTCCCTGATCAGCCTGCTCGTGCAGGCGGGCACCGACAGCGTATTCGTCAGCAGGATCGGTGTTTCGATCGTTCCAAGCTCCTCGACCTGAACGAGGCCGACGCTCTTTCCGAAGCCGTTGATGACATCGCTGGCGGCAACGACCTTCTTTCGAAACAGGTTTCCGCTATGCGGCAGGATCGCGGTGACGCCGGTATTGATGTCGCCGGTGCGAAGGGTGACATGACCCACTTGAACGCCGGCTATGTCGGTGATGGCATTCAGGCGTCCCTGCGGCAGCACTCCGCAGGTCAATCCGAAATCTCTTGCGGTCTTGGTCACGTCATACTCCAGGAAACTTCAAACAACCGCTTCTATTGGACCGAGGTCTCGGCAGGAAGAGCAAGCTCCAGATAGATTTGCTGAATGCGGCGGGTAACGGGTCCCGGACGTCCCTCGCCGATCGTGTGGCCGTCGATTTCGACGACCGGCGTGACGAGGCTGGAAGCACTGGTGAGAAAGGCCTCCCCGGCGGTTCGCGCTTCGTCGACGGTAAAAGGCCTCTCCTCCATCTCCAGACCAAGTTCCCGGGCGGCCTGGAGAACGGCCTGGCGTGTGCAGCCGGGAAGAATGGCGTGGGAATTGGGCCGGGTCACGAGGCAGCCGGCGCGGGTCAGGATGAAGGCCGAGGATGACGCGCCTTCGGTGATCGTTCCATCCTGCACCAACCATGCCTCGGCGCAACCGGCCGCCTTGGCAAGCCGCTTTGCCTGGACCTGCGCCAGAAGCATGGTGGTCTTGATGTCCCGGCGGCCCCAGCGAAGATCATCGACGACGGCGACCCTGATTCCATCCCGGAGCGACGGCGTGTCTCGTATTTTCCGGCTTTGCGTGAAGCCGATCAGACTGGGTTTCAGGTCGTCGCTATAGTCGAAGCCCCGATCTTCGCTTCCCCGGCTGACCTGAAGATAGACGACGCCTTCATCCAGCCTGTTGCGGGCGATGAGCTCCTGCTGAACCTCGACGAGGTCCTCCCTCGAAAGCGGCATCGGCATGTCGAGTTCGCCGAGCGAGCGCTCGAGGCGGGCGATATGAAGGTGATTGTCGATCATGCGGCCGCCGATGACCGCACTCACCTCGTATATGCCGTCGCCGAACAGGAAAGCACGGTCGAAGACCGAGATCAGCGCTTCCGACTCCGGCTTGTATTCACCGTTCACGTAGATTGTTCTTTGCAACGGACACCCCCCTTGAAGACGAAAGGAAGGTTATCGGCGGGGCCGCGGCATGGCCAATGCCATGTTCCTTTGACGAAATGCAATTTTTGCATGGGGCGGATCGCGCGGCACTCCGCAACGCGGCGGCTGCCCGCCGCAGCGCCGGCGCCAGCCTGGGTCACACCGTTATGAAGCGGAGCGTTCTCAACACTTCAAAATAATCCCGGGAGACAAAACGAAGCGTGCAGGCCTCGACATGCTCGATGCCGGGATAGAAACTGGATCGATAGGCGTCGCTTGCATTGTTGAATTTCAGCACGACCTCGAAGTTCTCGGGAAGTGCGACGAGGTTGGCGCCGAGGTCGGACGAAAGCGCCTCCTCGACACCTTCCCTTATCATCCGGATCGCCTTTGCCGGCGCGATCGAGATCGACGCCCTGCCGAAACCTTCACTGACGGCCAGGGTTTTCACGCCCGGCACCAGTTTCCCGGCTGCGGCGCAAATCTGCCGGTCGCCGGAAAGAAACGCGATCGGAACCGTGTTCAGCGCCGCCGTATAGCAATTCACGGTGAATTCCGATGCCAGCTCCCCATTGATCGAAAGGCTGGCGATGCGATCGTTCATGGTGTGGGCGAGTGGATTGCCGTCCGAGCCGGCCGCATCGTGATAACCGATGAAAACCGAGGCATGGAAACTCGGGTCGAGGCCGAACATCATCACATGCGGGTGCCCGCTCCATGCGCGGACGATCCGGGCATAATCGGGCAGGCGCGAGACGATCAGGTTGCATCCGCTCTCATGCGCATCCTTGATCAGGACATCTGTTGCGCCGGCGGCGCGGGCACCTTCGCAGGCCGCGACGACCTCGGCGGTCATCTGCTCACGAAACTCCTGATACCCTTCCCCGCCCTTCCTGACTTCATCCCAGCTTGTTATCGCAGCGCAGCCTTCGATATCGGCGCTGATAAAGATCTTCATTTTCAATCCCCGGACATGGTTGTCGCCGCCAGTCCATATGCCGGCCCGCGTGCAAGCCCAAGAATGCACGCGGGAAGGTTTCGCGCAACAGCCATGCAAGGTCAGGCCGAACTGCGCGGTGGCACAATCCTAGTTGGGCGGCGCGCCCAGCGCGTGGAGGATGCCGCGAAGCTCGGCAAGGCCTCTCAGGCGGCCGATCGCCGGATAGCCGGGCGTCACGGTCTTTTCCAGGTCGTCGAGCATGCGGTGGCCGTGGTCGGACCGGAAGACGATGGAATTTTCAGGCGAGCGGCGGCGATCTTCGGCAGTGATTTCCTTCAGCACCGCCACCATGTCCACATCGCCCTCCAGATGGGCGCTCTCGTGGAAACTGCGGCCGTCTCCCTCGCGGGTCGTGGCGCGCAGATGGGTAAAGTGAATGCGGGACGAAAAGCGCCTGGCGATGGCGGGAAGGTCGTTGTCGGCCCTCACGCCAAGACTGCCGGTGCAAAAGCACATGCCGTTGGCCGGTGACGGCACCGCATCGAACAGCGCGGCGTAATCCTCGCCTGTGGATGCGATGCGCGGCAGGCCGAAGAGCGGGCGCGGCGGATCGTCGGGATGGAGCGTCAGCTTGACGCCCCGGGCTTCGGCCGCAGGCGTTACCGCCTCGAGAAACTCGACCAGGTGCCGGCGCAGGCGTTTGGCATCGATACCGTCATAGGCCGCAAGCCGCTCCCGAAAGCCCGGAACCGTCATCGGCTCGGTGGTCGAGCCCGGCAGCGCCGACGTGATGATACGGGTGATTTCCGCCATCTCGGCTTCGGGCATGGCCTCGAAGACGGCCTTGGCACGGACCTTGTCTTCGTCGGAATATTCCTTTTCGGCACCCGGACGCTGCAGCACGAAAAGATCGAAGGCGGCGAATCGCTCCTGGTCGAACCGCATCGCGGTGGCGCCCGTCGGCGTGACGTAGTCAAGCTCGGTGCGGGTCCAGTCGACGACCGGCATGAAATTGTAGCAGATGATGCCGATGTCGCAGGCCGCGACCGCTTCGAGGCTGGCGATCCAGGCCTCGATCTCGGCCTTGGCTTCGCCACCCCTGCGCTTCACGGCATCGGGGATCGGAATGCTCTCGACCACGGACCACGTCAGTTGCGAGCGGCCTGGCGGCGTCGTTTCGATCAGCGACTTGCGCTCCTCAACCTCCGCTTTCGTCCACGCGCGGCCGATCGGCACTTGATGCAGCGCCGAAACAATATTGGTCGCACCCGTCTGGCGAACATCGTCCAGCGTGACCGGCGCATCCGGCCCGAACCATCTCCATCCCTGCCGCATGGCCGAGTTCCTTCCTTATCGTTGTTTAATCGTTCAGCTGAAATAGTCCGGATGCTGCAACTGCAATTCGGCGACGTCGGGAATGACGGCGCTCAAATGATGCATCATCGCATTGCGCGCGCCCTCGACATCATGCGCGGCAATGGCATCGCGGATCGTCACATGTTCCTCGATCACATTGTCCATGCGGCCGAGCGCAGGCAGGGTCAGCCGGCGGGCACGGTCGATCTGTATCTTCACGGTTTTCAAAATCGTCCAGATGCCGGGATAGCCGGCAATGCCGGCGATGGTCTCATGGAAGGCCTCGTCCTGTTCGTGAAAGGCCGATGTCTCGTTGTGCAAGGCATCGGCCCGCTGGCGCGCGATGATGGCGTCCAGCCGGGCGATATCGGCGCGCGTGGCGATCAGAGCGGTCTTCTCCACCGTCGTGCCTTCCAGCGCCTTGCGGATGACCACCGCTTCGGGAATGGCGGCAACGGGAACCAGGGAGACGAATGTCCCCGATTGCGGGAAGATATCGACCAGCCCCGCTTCCGCCAGCCGCAGCAAGGCTTCTCGGACCGGCGTCCGGCTGACACCGAACTCCTCGGCAATGCGCTTTTCCTGCAGCGGCATGCCGGGCGGCATCTGCAGGGAGACGATGGCCGAATACAGGCGATCATAGATCGCAGAGCCAGCGGTGATCCGCCGCAGCTTGATGCCTGCCGGCTCTCTCATCGGCGGCACGGCCGCCTTGGGAGGTGAAGTTGAGGACATGACGATTCTCAAAGCGTTGACAGCGTTGCGGATACTAGTATATCAGTTGTGACACGTTGCCAAGACGGAACGCGGGAGGAGCGAAGAAGAATGGCATTGCATCCCGACAGGCTCTTCCCTGCCGATCCAGCCACCCGTTCGATTGCACGTCGGCTTTACGAAGCGGTGGCCGGCCTGCCGATCCTGTCGCCGCACGGCCATACGGACCCCTCCTGGTATGCGCGCGACGGCGCATTTCCCGATCCGGCGGCCCTGTTCATCACCCCGGATCATTATGCGACGCGCATGCTCTATTCGCAGGGCGTGAAGCTTCAGGATCTGGGTGTCGCCCGCCGTGACGGCGCGCCCGTGGAAACCGATCCGCGAAAAATCTGGCGTCTCTTCGCGAAGCATTTTCATCTCTTTGCGGGAACGCCGACCCGCCTGTGGTTCGAGCATTCGCTGGAAGCCATCTTCGGCATCACCGACCGTCTTACCGCAAAAAATGCCGATGAGATGTTCGACCGGATCGAGACGGCAATCGCCACCCCGGCCTTGCGGCCACGTGCCCTGTTCGACCGCTTCAATCTGGAAGTAATCGCTACCACCGACAGCGCGCTGGACGATCTTGCCCATCACGACGCGGTTCGCGCGTCCGGATGGCATGGCCGCGTCGTGCCGACCTATCGGCCGGACGCGGTGGTCGATCCGCAGGCTTATGGATTTGCCAAAAACGTCGCGCAATTTCTGGAGGTGACCGGCGAGCCCGCCACCTGGGCCGGATATCTGAAGGCGCATCGGGCAAGGCGGGCCTTCTTCAAGGAGCGCGGCGCGACGGCGACGGATCACGGCCATGCGACGGCCCGGACGGAAAATCTGAGCGCCGGCGATGCTGCAGCGCTATTCGACACGGTCCTTGCCGGCCGGGCCGATGCGGCGCAGGCGGATGCCTTCCGCGGCCAGATGCTGATGGAAATGGCCTGCATGAGCCAGGACGACGGGCTGGTAATGCAGCTTCACCCCGGCTCCTACCGCAACCACAATCCCTCGCTTTTTGCGGATTTCGGGCCCGACAAGGGTGCCGATATCCCCAAGGCCACAGATTATGTGCATGCGCTCAAGCCACTGCTCGATGCTGTCGGCAACGATGCGGGCCTGGCGATCATTCTATTCACGCTCGACGAAACGGCCTATTCGCGCGAACTGGCGCCGCTTGCCGGGCATTATCCGGCTCTGAAGCTCGGACCGGCCTGGTGGTTTTTCGACAGCCCGGAGGGCATGCGCCGTTTTCGCGAGACGACCACGGAGACAGCCGGCTTCTACAATACGGTGGGCTTCAACGACGACACGCGTGCCTATCTGTCGATCCCGGCCCGCCACGACATGGCACGCCGGGTGGACTGCGCCTATCTGGCGCGGCTGGTCGCGGATCATCGGCTCGACGAGGAAGAGGCCTTCGATCTGGCCGGCGAACTCGCCTACGGGCTTGCGAAGAAAGCCTATCGATTGTGACGACATCCGGCAGACGGGCGGCACAGGAGGCGCTCGCTGCGATAACCGAGGAGGAAACGACATGAAAATCACACGCAGGACATTCGTCGGCGGCGTCGCCGGCATGACGGGACTGGGATTGTTGCCCGGCCGTCTTTTCGCCCAGGCCAAGGCGCCGGCAAGCCCGGTCACCATCACCATCGTCGATGTGGCAGGCAATCTCGCCCTAACCCAGGGCATGTTCGAAAACTATGCGGCGGCCAAGCCGGAATGGGTGTCGAGCTTTGCCTTCACCAAGGCGCCGGCACCCGAATTGCCGGCGAAGATTCAGGCGCAGCAGGCTGCCGGCAAGGTCGATATCGATCTGGTGCTGACCGGCACCGACGCCCTTGCCGCCGGCCTCGACCAGGGGCTGTGGATCGATCTTGCCCAGCACAAGTCCAGCTTGCCCGATCTTGAAAACATTCTTCTGCCGCAAGCCTTCAAGATGCAGGGGCTCGCCAAGGACCAGGGCGTCGTCGTCACCTATTACCCCTCCGGGCCGCTGATCGAATACATGCCCGAGCGCGTGCCGACGCCGCCGAAGACGGCCGCCGAGCTTCTGGAATGGGCCAAGGCCAATCCCAACAAGTTCATGTATGCCCGTCCCGCCAATTCAGGCCCAGGCCGGACGTTCCTGATGGGACTTCCCTATCTTCTCGGCGACAGCGATCCGCTCGATCCGGTCAATGGCTGGGCGAAGACCTGGGAATATCTCAAGGCGATCGGCGAGCATATCGAATATTACGGCACCGGCACCACCCAGACGATGAAGGAACTCGGCGAAGGCACCCGTGACATCGTCGTTTCGACCACCGGCTGGGATATCAATCCGCGTGCGCTCGGCATCGTTCCCACTGAAGCCAAGGTCGGCAAGCTCGAAGGCTTCCATTGGGTAACCGATGCCCATTATGCGGTCATTCCGAAGGGCGTCTCGGACGAGAAGGTCGCGGTGCTCTTGGATGTCATCAACTTCATCCTGCAGCCGAAACAGCAGGCGATTGCCTATGACCAGGGATATTTCTATCCGGGCCCGGCGGTGAAGGATGTGACGCTGGACATGGCGCCGCAGGAAAGCCAGGACGCGATCAACGAATTCGGCCGGCCGGAATATGCCGACTGGATCGCCAACAATCCGCTGGAAGTGCCGCTCGAGCCGGCGCGCATCGTCGATGCATTCCGCATCTGGGACGAGCAGGTCGGCGCATCCAAGACCTGAACCAACACAGAAGCGGAACGGCGGCAATCCAGCCGCCGTTCCGCACGCCTATCGAACTGGAGGACACGATATTGACTTTGCCGGCACAGGACGGAGCGAAAACGCAGGTTCCGAAACAGACTGCCCGTCTTGAACTGGATGGCTTGCGCCGCTCGTTCGGCAGCTACAACGCGCTCGACGGCATCGACCTCACCATCGAACCGGGCGAGTTCATCGCGCTTCTGGGACCTTCGGGGTGCGGCAAGTCGACGGCGCTGAATTGCGTCGCCGGTCTTCTAGGGCTTTCGGGCGGCGAAATCCGGCTTGGCGGCAATCGCATCGATGAGTTGGAGCCGGAAAAGCGCGGCTTCGGCATGGTCTTCCAGAGTTATGCGCTGTTTCCGCATATGAGCGTGCGCCGCAATGTCGGATTCGGCCTCACCATGCAGGGCATTCGCGGCGCCGAAGCCGATCGGCGGATCGAGGAGGCGCTGGCGCTCGTCAGGCTGGAAAGCCAGATCGACAAGCTGCCGGGACAATTGTCGGGTGGCCAGCAGCAGCGCGTGGCGATCGCCCGCGCCATCGTCATCCGTCCGCCGATTGTCCTGATGGACGAGCCGCTCTCCAATCTCGACGCCAAGCTGCGTCTTGAAATGCGCGCCGAAATCCGCGGCATCCATGACCAGATCGGCTCGACAACCATTTATGTCACCCATGACCAGGACGAGGCGCTGTCGCTGGCCGACCGGATCGTCGTCATGAGCCAGGGGCGGATCATGCAGATCGGTTCGCCGCAGGATCTCTATCAGCGTCCCGTTCATATCGAGGTCGCGGATTTCATGGGCTTCCGCACCCGCATTGCCGGCCCGATCGTCGGCGTTTCGGGCGAGGAAGCGGCCATCGACGTTGCCGGCGCGCGATTGACGGGTACGATGCGCGAACCGCTGCGTATCGGCGATGCGGCGGTCCTGTCGGTGCGGCCGGAGGATCTGGTTGCGGTCGATGACGGCAACGGCATGCCGGCCACCGTGGTCAGCATGGAATATCGCGGCAGGGCCTTTTTCGGCATGGCACGCGCAGGCGACGACAGCGTTCTCTACTTCCGCGCCGACCGCGCCCTGCCGCGCGGCGCATCCGTGACGCTACAGCCCGCAAGCGGCCAGGCGCTGCTTTTCAAGGAGGCTGGCGCATGAGAGCGCCGTCGCTTCGCACAAGGCTTGCCTCCCGCGGCTTCGACGGCACGACGCTTCTGGTCCTGCCGGGGCTCGCGGTCATGCTCGGGCTGTTCATCTATCCGTTCTTCTATGGCCTCGCAGATTCGCTGATGCCGAAGGAAGGCGTCTGGTATGCGAATTACGCGAATTTCTTCAGCGATCCTTTTCAATATCGCACCATTGCGGCCACGCTCTGGCTTGCGATCCCGGTGACCATCGTCAATCTCGCCTTTGCCGTGCCGATTGCCTTTCGCGTGCGGCTGATGACCCGGCAGCGGTTGTTGACCACCATTCTCGTCCTGCCGATCACGCTCGGCACCGTCTTCGTCGCCGATGGGCTCCTGACCTTTCTCGGACCGCAGGGCTGGTTCAACCGGGTGATGATCCTCGTTGGCCTCTTCGACGGGCCGGTAAAACTCACCAACAATTACTGGGGCGTCTTCGCCTCGCTGGTGATTACCGGCTTTCCCTTCGCCTTCCTTCTGACCTTGTCCTATGTGACCGGCATCGATCCCGCCATCGAGCAGGCGGCGGCCACGCTAGGCGCCAGTCCACGGCAGCGCTTCATGCGGGTTTTCCTGCCGCTGCTGGTGCCGGGCCTTGCCGTCACCTTCTGCCTCGCCTTTGTGCAGGCCTTCGCCGTCTTCCCATCGGCCGTCCTGCTCGGTTCTCCGGCGGGATCGACGCGGGTCATTTCGATCGCAGCCTATCAGGCGGCCTTCGAACAATATGATCATTCGCTGGGATCGGCGATCGCGATGATCATGGGCGCGGTCGAGCTTGTCATCGTCCTTCTCGTGCTGGGCAGCCGTTCGCTGTTCTATCGCGGCCCGACCGGCGGAACGAAGGGATGACTGCGATGACGGACCTTCCCTCACATGCCACTATTTTTCGGAGGACGCCGCAATGATCCGTGACCAGGGCCTCCTGTCCAAAATCTGGCGCTTCGCGGTCTGGGCCGTTGCCGGGCTGTTCATTCTCAACCTGCTTGGCGTCATAGCCGCGGTGATCGTCAACTCGTTTGCCACGCGCTGGCTGGGGACCTGGCTGCCGCTCGGCCTGACGACGAAATGGTATTTCAGCGCCTGGAAGGAATTCCAGCTGTCGAGCGTCGTGCTGGTGACCTTCCAGGTCGTGTTCGCCGTGGTGATCATCTCGGGGCTTCTCGGGGTGACGACGGCCTATGCGCTGGCACGGCGCGACTTTCCCGGAAAACGCATCGTCGTGCTGCTCTTCCTGCTGCCGCTGCTCATCCCGCCGCTGACCTACGGCATTCCGCTGGCAACGGTGCTTTACCAGCTCGGACTGGGCGGTTCGTTCTGGGGCGTGGTGCTGATCAATCTCGTGCCGTCGCTGCCCTTCGTCGTCCTGGTGATGATCCCCTTCATCGAGCAGATCGATCCGCGCATCGAGGCAGCCGCGCGCGTCTTCGGGGCGGGAACGGGCAGCCTGTTCCTGCGCATCCTTTTGCCGCTGCTTCTGCCCGGCATGCTGGCCGCCCTCCTCCTGGTGCTGGTGCGCACCATCGCCATGTTCGAACTGACCTTCCTCGTCGCGGGACCGACCAGCCAGACACTCGTCGTCTCGCTCTATTACGCGGTCTTTGCCTCCGGCGTGCGCGCGGGGCAATCGATCGACGCCATGGCGGTGATCTATATGGTCACCACATTGTTCTGGCTCGTTCTCGCGCTCCAGTTCGTCAACCCGTCGCAGATCGTTGCCCGGGCCAAACAGCAGCCAGCATCATGATGAGATTGTCGAGTTCCTCCCTGCCGCAACTGCCCGATAGGGTCGAGCAACCCGCCTACGACCGGGACAAGGTCACGATCGGCCTTGTCCACCTCGGCATCGGCGCCTTTCACCGGGCGCACCAGGCGGTCTATACGGACAAGATCTTGGCAGACGACCCTTCCTGGGGGATCTGCGGCGTTTCCCTGCGCAGCGCCGATACGCGCGATGCGCTGGCACCGCAGGACGGGCTTTACACGCTGAAGGTTCAGGACGGACAGGGCGAGCGGCTCAGCGTCATCGGCAGCATCGTCGAGATCCTCGTCGCACCTGAAAATCCCGAGGCGGTTCTGTCGCGGATGGCGGACGCAGCCACGCGGATCGTTTCGCTGACCGTCACCGAAAAAGGCTATTGCCACAATCCGGCGACCGGGACGCTGGATGAAAACCATCCCGATATTCTTCACGATCTGCAGAACCCGTCGAAGCCGAAATCAGCAATCGGGTTCATCGTCGAGGCCTTGGCGCGCAGGAAAGCGGCGGGGGCGCCCGCCTTCACCCTGCTCACCTGCGACAATCTTCCTTCAAACGGCCATGTGCTGAAGCGCGTCGTCACCCGTTTCGCCGAGTTGCGCGATCCGGAGCTTGCCGCCTTCGTCGCCGATGTCGCGTCGCCCTCGACGATGGTCGACCGGATCGTTCCGGCAACGACGGATGCCGATCGGGCCGCCATTACCGCTGCACTTGGGTTCAGCGACGCTTGGCCGGTGATGACGGAACCGTTCCGGCAATGGGTGGTGGAAGATGATTTTCCGCTTGGCCGCCCCGCCTGGGAAACGGCGGGCGTAGTCTTCGTCGAGGATGTGTCGGCCTTCGAGACGATGAAACTGCGGCTTCTCAACGGCAGCCATTCGACCCTTGCCTATCTCGGCTATCTCGCCGGCGCCGAGACGGTGGCGGACGCGATGGCCCTGCCCGGCATGGAGGACCTTGTGGAGGCACTGATGCGGGACGAGGTCTCCCCGACACTGCCTCCGCTGGCCGGCTTCGATCTTCCTGCCTATCGGCGGGCATTGGTCGAGCGTTTCAACAACCCGGCCCTGCGCCATCGGACATGGCAGATTGCCATGGATGGATCGCAGAAATTGCCGCAACGGCTGCTCGGCACGATCCGCGATCGTATACAGGCCGGGGCGCCCTATGATCGCCTCGCACTCGGCGTCGCCGCCTGGATGCGTTATGCGCGCGGCATCGACGAGGCCGGAAAGGCCATCGACGTCCGCGACCCGCTCTCCGCCCGTATCGCGGAACTGGCTCAGGGATCGGACGATCCCGAAGAGATCGCCAAGGCACTGCTCGGCATGAAGGAAATCTTCGGCGACGATCTCGGAGCGGATCCGGATTTTCGTGCGCAGATCGTCCGAGCACTCTCCCGGCTGTTCTCCGAGGGCTCGGCGGCGGTCCTGCAATCTTTCAAGAAGGGCTGATGGGCCTTTCGAAACTGGCCGGCGCTCGATGCCGTTTCCGCCGACCGGCACTCATGATCCGCCGAATTCCTCTATGAGGAAATCGAGAAACGCGCGGATTTTCGGAGCAAGATGTTGCCGGGACGGATAGACGGCATAGAGCGTGGTCTCCATCATGCTCCAGTCTTCCAGCGCGGCATGAAGGCGCCCTTCCTGCAAATCCTTCTCGACATAGGGATAGGGCATGAGGCTGAGGCCGAAGCCCTCGCGGAGCGCATCGCGGACGGCGAGGCTTGAGGTGACGGAGTATCGGGCATTGACGGCGACCCGCTCCACATGTCCATCCTTGCGAAACTCCCATATATCGGCATGTCCGGAGAGGCTGAAGCGGACGCAGCTATGCGCGCCGAGATCGGACGGCGTCTTCGGCTTGCCATGGGCCGCGAAATAGCCGGGCGATGCGCAAAGCACATGCGGCATGACCGTGAGTTTTCGAGCCACCAGGCTGGAATCCTCCAGATTGTCGCTGCCGCGGATGACGAGATCATATCCTTCCCCGATGAGATCGATCCTTCTGTCGTCGAGATGGAGATCCAGAACCAGGTCCGGATAGCGCGACAGGAAATGGGGAATGGCCGCCGACAGCCGTGTCAGGGTGACGGTCATGGGCGCGCTCACCCTCAAAGTGCCGCTCGGCCCGGTCTTGATCGGACACAGGGCCCGATCCGCCTCGGAAAAAGCATCGAGGCCGCGCACGACATGATCCAGATAGAGCCTGCCCTCCTCCGTCAGCGCCATCCGCCGCGTTGTCCGATTGATCAGCCGCGCGCCGACATGCGCTTCCAACTGGGCAATATTCTTGCTGATCGCCGCCGGTGACAGGCCGAGCCGCCGCCCCGCCTCAGCGAAACTGTTCAGTTCCGCCACATGGCGGAAGACCTGCAAAGCGGTAAAGCGGTCCAACATTATTCTCCAAAAGCAGATAATCTCTTTCTATTCTAGCCTATTATCTCCCTATGGTGAATTGCCTATTGTACGCCAGACACCTCACAGTTTGGATTGCATCATGACCAACCCGACCATTACGCTTATCGAACGACGCATATCGGCCAACCGGTTCGATGCCGGTCATCGATTGACGGGTGCCGAGATCGAGGACTTGGCGCGGCTCGCCACGCGGGCGCCAAGCGCCTACAATCTCCAGAACTGGCGCTTCATTGCGCTACGCACGGCGCAAGCCAAGATGCGTTTGCAGCGGCTCGCCCATGGACAGGCGAAAATATCAGAAGCGGCCGTCACCTTCATCATCTGCGGGCTCCTTCCCAATCACGCCGACATCGAAAGGAGGCTGCTTCCTTTCATCAAGGCCGGTCACATGTCGGCGGAGGCGGCGGCAGGCTGGCAGGAAGGCGCACGGGCACAATATGCCGATCCGCAGATGGCCCGCGACGAAGCGGTGCGCTCGGCCACGCTTGGCGCCGCGACGCTGATCCATGCAGCCGAAGCAATGGGCCTCGCCTCCGCGCCGATGATCGGTTTCGATGCGCAGGGCGTGATCCGCGAATTCGGCCTTCTACGCCATGAAGTGCCTGTCATGCTTGTCGCAGTCGGGCGCGCGGCACCCGGGAACTGGCCGCAGAAGCCCCGGCGACCGCTGACGGAGGTCCTGGAAATCGCATGAGAACGAATGTTTCCGACCTTCTGGTAACGGCGATCGCACCTGCCGTCTGGGGCAGCACCTATATCGTCACCACGGAATTCCTGCCGAATTTCTCTCCCATGACGGTGGCAATGCTCCGCGCCTTGCCGGCGGGGCTGCTCCTGCTGCTGTTCGCGCGGCAATTGCCGCGCGGCATCTGGTGGGCGCGCATCCTCCTGCTCGGTGCCCTCAACATCTCGTTCTTCCTGAGCATGCTGTTCATCTCGGCCTATCGGCTGCCCGGCGGCGTCGCCGCCACGGTCGCATCGACACAGCCGCTGATGGTGGTTTTCCTCGCCTATGCGATCCTCGCCAGCCCGATCCGCATGGTCTCCGTCCTGGCCGCCCTCGTGGGCGCCGCCGGCGTCGCACTCCTGGTCCTCACCCCCAGTGCGGCGCTCGATGCGACCGGCATCATCGCCGGCCTTGCCGGCGCGGCCGCCATGGCCTGCGGAACGGTGCTGAGCCGGAAATGGCAGCCGCCGGTATCACTGCTCGCCTTCACCGCATGGCAATTGACCGCCGGCGGCCTGTTGCTGGTCCCAGTGGTTCTCGTTTTCGAGCCCGCCATTCCGGTTCCCACGATGAGCAATCTTCTAGGCCTGACATGGCTCGGCCTGGTCGGAGCCGCCTTGACCTATGTCCTCTGGTTTCGCGGCATCACGCGCCTTGCCCCTTCCGTCGTCTCAACGCTCCTGCTGCTCAGCCCCGTGACCGCCGTGCTGCTCGGATGGCTGCTGCTCGGCCAGATGCTGACCGCGCTCCAGATTGCCGGCGTCCTGTTCGTCATAGGCAGTATCTGGCTCGGTCAACGCACCAATCCCCATCTTGACCGCCAGAAGGGCAAATGCGCTTGAGACAACCGCGCCTCGATCATTCCTCCGCCGGGCCGTAAAGGCCGAGTTCCTCCATCAGCACCCGTTGGCGGTTGGCATTTTCGACCAATGACGCCGTATATCGGTCGACGATGCGGTCGCGGTGATCCCTATCGGCCACGGCGGAAAGCGCGCCAAAGATCGCGGCGGCTTTTTCGGAGGCCTGGCGAAGTTCGGCCAAAAGTTCAGCCTTGTCGGCAAGGCTCCTAACCGCCTCTTTCGTCACCCGGCCGACCCCGGCCGGAATGCGATTGCCGGCGGAGACATAGTTTTCCGGCAGGTCTCCTTTGAGATTCGTGACCGTTTTGAAGCGGATGACATCGAAGATCTGGTCGACTGCCTGTTTCGCACCGGCGACCCGCGAGGGATGATCGGTATCGGCGGCGGCATGCGGCAGGAGTTCAAGCTTGCCCGCGTGGCGCGTTTCAAGCGGCAGATAGGGCAGCATCGGCCCGCTGAGCCCGCCGGTTGCCGCGTCCTTGAAGAGGTCCGCGTCGATTGCCGCATGACGGAGTTTGCCCGACGCCAGCGCGGCATCCAGCGCGGCGACATCGACCACCTCGCCGCGATCGTAATTGACCAGCACCGATCCCGTGTTCATCACCGACAAAATGCCATCATCGACAAAACCGGCATTCGCATAGGAACCGGTCGCCGCCTCCTGGCGCCCGAGACCGATATGGACAGAGAGAACATCCGCATGGCGCGCCGCTTCGACCGGCGTTGCGGCATGTTCGAAACCTTCCGCCTCGATCCAGCGCCTGTGATTGGTGCGCGCATGGATCGCCACCTTCATGCCGAAGGCCTTGGCGAGCTTGGCGACTTCGCGGCCGATATTGCCGTATCCGAGGATAGCGATCTTCTGGCCTTCGAGCTTGGCGGTTGGGAAGTCCTTGAGCTGTCGGCCGGTATCGAAATCACCGTCGGCAACCATGCGGTGCAACCTGTCCACCGGCAGGTCGGGCCTGGTTTTCAGGATCGCCTTCATCACCATCTGCGCGGTGGCACGGCTGTTGATGCCCGGCGTGTTCATCAGCGGCGCCTCCCCGCCCTCGCCCTGGCCGCCGCCCCAGGATTGCGACCCCATATTGCCGGTTCCGGCACCGATGCGCACGCCGCCGAGCGGGAAGACGGAAGCTTTCGGGACAAACGTCGCCGCCGCGATCAGCGCGTCGTATTGGCCCTTGTCCGTCTGCGGCAGGATTTCCGCCTCGGTGCTGAGATCGGGCTGGTAGAAGAAATGAATGCGGCCTTTTTCGAGCGCCGCCCTGTCGCCAAGCCGCCCTACGTGAAAGACGCCGCCCTTTTCCTCGATATAGGCCTTGATCTCGCCATGGTCCGGCTTGCCGTCCAAGCCGATACGCAGGCCGACCAGGTCGGCGATCAGCACCGTATAGGCGCGCTCGGGATCGTCCTTGCGGGTGCGGCCGGCCGCCGCCGCCGGCACTTCAAACGCAATGCCGCCCTTCGCCAGCTCCTCTTCGAGAACGACGATTTTTGCGCGCAGATAGGCATAATGCAGATTGTCGAGCAGGGCGACGATGTCCTCCGGCTCGCGGATGCCGCCGACCCAGGCCCGGTAATCGCCCGGCGTGCCGGGGAAGGCATTGACGTAACGGGCAGCGTCGAGACCCCGCTCATAGTCGCCGTTCGGATGGGTGATGCCCTCGTAACCGAGGATCTGCTTGGAGCGGGCAATGATGCGGGCGTGGATTTCGGGATCGGCGATATCGCCATCCTCGATTTTCAGCAGCGTCACCGCCGCCCCGCGCCGGTCGGCATCCGTCGCCACCAGCGAAAACAGCGGATGCGATGCCACCCATGTGTCGATCACCCCGCGATTTGCCGCCGAGCGCCGGTTCAGTTCGGTGAGCGGCCCGATCCGGGCCTCGGACTGCAACAGGCCGAACGTGGTTTCGGCAAAGGCGAGCACGCTATAGGTATTGATCACGCCACCGAGCATGCGGTCTTCGACCGCATCGTAGAATGGCCCCACATCCACCGAGCGCCTGGCCGAAAGCGGCTGCTTCGCATCCACAGGCGGGGCGATCTTCAATTGCCTGGGGATCGCCCAGGCCGGATCGCGCTGGTTCTTCTCGATCAGCGCCAAAGCCTGTGGCGTGAAGGAGGCGACGAAATAACCCGAGACCCCGCCGATCGCCTTCTGGAACGGCATGAACAGGCAGCATTTGGCGGTGACGGCGCGCACCAGTTCCGGCTCCCAGGGCATGGCGCCGAGCATCGAGGTGGCATCGAAGACCGCGTGGCGGTTGACCGGGTCGGCGTCGAGCCATTTCAGCAATTCACGGATATCGCCGCTGCTATAGGCGTTGGCACCGGTCGTCTCGTGGCCGACGCCGACGAAGATCGTTACGCCGAGCGCCTCCAGTTCGGCAGCTTTGGGGATCACGCCTTCCGAGGAAGCGAAATGGATACGGCTCTCGCAGCCCTTTTCGGCAAAGCGCTGCATCTCGATCAACTGCGTCGCCCAGGACTGGCGGAAGAAGCCGGCCGTCTTCGACGGATCGCTTTCGGGACGCGGCGTATCGACATAGAGGCGCTGCGCGGCATCATTGGCATTGACCAGATGCAGCATGCAGACCGTATATCCGCTGTGACCGCCGCCAAGCCCGACCGCCATGCGGTTCGCCTTGGGAAACTCGAAATAGCGGTGAATCGTCCGCATCATGTCGGTGAGGATTTTGTCCGCCGGATAGCCGCGATGCATGCTGCGGGAAAGCTCGGCGGTCGTGAAACCGCCGATATCATTGCCCCTGTCGTCAAACTTGCGATAGGTCTTTTCGATCCAGGCATCGAAGGCGAAACGCCGCAGGCGGCTGTCAACCTCGTCGGCCGCCGCGTCGGTGATCGGACCGACGCCGAAGAACGGGTTGGACGGCAATCCCGGCGGCCCAGATCGCGTCAGTTCGAGAGCGTTCAGCCGCTGTTCCTGCATCTGCGCGAGTGTCGTCATGATCCGCCTATTAGCTCGAGCCTGTTCACGCGGCGCATCTTGCGCCAGTCCGGGCGGGAAGAAAGTTCTCTTTGCGCCGTAGACGGAAACGGTCGCGTCGAGTCTAAGGCTGAAGTTCAGATCCGGCTTGAGCGTCATCCTCCGCAGGGCGATGACGCCGTCATCATTTTCCGTCCTTCGATGAAGTCGCACCGTAGCGCAGGCCGTCGACAAGCAGGGCAACCATGCGCCGCGCATGGTCCGGCTTGTCATCGTTGGCGGACATGCAAAGCCTTGCGACCGCACTCAAGAGATCGTCTGCGTCGATATCGCCGCGGGCCGCTCCGACCGCCGCCGCTCCATCGATGAGCGTGCGGAGAGCAGGGTGAAGCCGCTGCTGGAAATAGGCGGGCAGACTGTCGAAGGTCGGATCGCCGGAGTGCAATGCCGAAGCCAGCCCGCGCTTGGTGGCTATGAAATCCGCATAGCGTTGCATCCAGCGCGCCAGCGCTTCGCCGGGCTCATGCTCGGCTGCGAGGACCGCGGCGGCTTGCGCGCAGGCATCGACCTCCTGGCGGAAGACGGCGGCGACGAGATCGGAGCGTTGCGGAAAGTGCCGGTAGACGGTGCCGATGCCGACGCCCGCCTTCTCCGCGATCTCCCGCACCGGGGCATCGACGCCTGAGGTCGCAAAGACCGCCTTGGCTGCATCGAGCAGCGCATCGACGCTGCGTTGCGCATCGGCACGAACGCGCCGGTCGGTACGCCCAGCCGGCTCCGGACTGCTCTCCTGATGCTTCGATTCCTCGTTCACAACTCACCCACTTGCAAAACGGAACAATGTTCCATATAAAACGGAATGTCGTTCCGCTTTACCAAAATAACACGGAACGACGACATTCGCCACATGTCGGCAGG
The DNA here is from genome assembly GCF_001426565.1 of Rhizobium sp. Root482. Classification (GTDB taxonomy): domain Bacteria; phylum Pseudomonadota; class Alphaproteobacteria; order Rhizobiales; family Rhizobiaceae; genus Pararhizobium. The sequence continues at coordinate 375,345 of NZ_LMFA01000022.1, forward strand.
CTATAGGAGAATATCATGCAGAACAAACCCGTCGCCCTCGTCACTGGAGCCAACAAGGGAATTGGTCTCCAGATCGCCAAGGACCTCACCGCGCAGGGCTTCACCGTCCTTGTCGGATCGCGCAATCTCGACCAGGGGACGACAGCCGCAAGGAGCGTCGGACCGGATGCCCGCGCACTGCAGCTCGACGTTACCAGCAAGGCCTCGATCGCCGCTGCCGAGGGGCGCATCCGCGAAGAATTCGGCCGCCTCGATGTACTGGTGAACAATGCCGGCATCTCGCATGCGGGAAAGCCAGGCAGGTCGCTCCATGAGGTCGTGGCATCCGGCCGGCCGAGCATCGCTTCCATCGAGGAGGTACGGGCGGTGTTCGAGACAAATGTGTTCGGTGTTTTCGTCGTTACGCAGACCATGCTGCCGCTGCTTCGGGAAGCACCGGCCGCGCGCATCGTCAATGTCTCCAGCGCCGTCGGCTCGCTGACCATGAACTCGGATCCGTCCAACCCCTATCGCTCGGTTTTCGGCGCCGTCTACAGCCCGTCGAAGACGGCCCTCAACGCCATTACGCTGGCCTTCGCGCTGGAACTGGAAACGACCAATATCAAGGTTAACGCCGTCTGCCCGGGCTTCACCGCAACGGACCTCAATAATTTCGAGGGTACGCAGACGGTCGAAGAGGCTGCCCGTGAACCCGTGCGTCTCGCGCTGCTTGGCGCAAACGCTCCGACAGGCGGATTTTCGGGCGCGAGCGGCCCGCTTCCCTGGTGATCCGGCCCTGAGCTTTGGCTGGAGAACTCACTCGAAAGGCCGGCGCGATATCCCCGTGCCGGCCTTTGCTTAGTGGACCACAAGACTCTCTGGGAGACTGACGAAACCTAGCCTCAGCGCGCACCCCAGGTGTCCGTCAGCCGGTAGCCTTCCGGCCAGGGATCCGAGGGGTCGAGCATGTGCTGATGGGTGCCGGTGATCCAGGCCCGGCCGGAAATTTCCGGCAGGATCGCCGGCTGGCCGCCCACCGTGGTCGTACCAAGGATACGGCCCGTGAAAGTGGAGCCGATCAGCGAGACCGCTGTCAGGCTATCCTCCAATCCCATCTGCCCGCGGGCATGCAGGACCGCCATGCGCGCCGACAGCGCCGTGCCGGTGGGCGAGCGATCGACCTTGCCGGGCTGGATTGCCACCGCAGCACCAGCACGCAGGCCCTCTTCGGTACGCTCCACCGGACCGGCGAAGAGGCAGAAGGAGAAATGCCGCCAATCGGGGTTTTCCGGGTGATGGAAGCCGAGCGCGGCATTCGCCGCATTGGTGATCCGGACGCCGAGGCGGGCAATGTCGTGCGCTTCGTCAGGCTTCAGGCTGAAACCCATCTTTTCGGCATCGACGATGACGAAACTGTCGCCGCCATAGGCGGTATCCACGGTGAGCGTGCCCACCCCCTCGACCTCGAGCGTGACATCCAGGCGTTCGACAAAGCTCGGCAGGTTCTGCACGAAGATGCGCTCGGCCTTGCCATTGCGGCATTCCGCTCGCACGCGCACGAGCCCGCCCGGAGCTTCGAGGATGATTTCGGTCACCGGCTCGGTCATCGGCAGGATGCCGCTGTCGAGCAGCACCGTCGACACGCAGATGGAATTCGAGCCGGACATGGGCGGCGTGTCTTCCGGTTCCATGATGATGAAGGCGGCATCGGCGTCCGGGTGTTTCGGCGGCACCAGCAGATTGACATGGCGAAAGACGCCGCCGCGCGGCTCGTTCAGCACGAAATTGCGCAGCACATTGTCCTTGGCGATCCAGCGGCTCTGTTCCCAGATCGTATCGCCGGGCGGCGGCGTCACGCCGCCGACGATCACGTCGCCGACCTCACCCTCGGCATGGGCGGAAATCACATGGATGGTCTTCGTGCTGCGCATTTTGGAACTCCTCAGGAAAGCCACTCCGGCCGTCGCGGCGGAACGCGCCCGGTCAGCGCTGCCTCGACGCAATCGGCAAGATTGCCGAAGCGGACGGCCCGGCCGGAAAGTCCCGGGCCGTAATGGGCATATTTGCCGGAATTGGTCATCAGTGCCCGAGTCCGCGTCGGGAAGACCGGCTCGGAGATCGAGCACCAGCAGAGGTCAGGCAGCACCTGCACGCCGCTCGCTTCCAGCCGGGCAAGCGTCCCCTCGTCCCGCGCTTCGGAAATAACCTGATGGCCGGCCGTGACGATCACCGCGACATCCGCGTGGCGCTTGCGGTCGGCAAGCGCATCGGCCAGCACGCGACATTCGGACAGCGAGGCATGCGGACTGCCGATGGCGACGAGTTCGACCTCTTCCGGTCCGTCATTCAGGTGCCTCCAGGCCGCGATCATGTCGGCGCGGGAGATGGCGGATTGATCGGCATCTTCGGCGGCAGCACCATCGGCCTCGAGCGTCACGCCCTCGATATGCAGCATCGGCGCGGCCGATGTGGTGCCGAAGGCGGCACAAAGCGCCTTCAGGTCGTCACGCGAGGGTTTTGCCGTGGCGAGCCCGCGCAACAACGGAATACGGTCTGGCGCCACGCGACCGGCAAGATAGCCGATCAGCGGCCAGAACGCATCGTCAACCGCTTCGGGCAATTCCACGTCGATGATGCGCCGGGCCTTGCGATGGATGTCGAGATAGACGCCCGAGAGAGGTGCACGGCCGGTCAGCGCAATACAGAGATCGAGGAAATCCGGATGTTTCGCCGTGCGGGCGCCAAGCACGGTATTGGCGAAGATCACCGCATTGGATTCCGCCCAGGCAATGGTTTCGCCGGCTTGCGGCGCCGTGTCGAGCAGATAGGGCGAGCAGGTGAAGGTGGGGCGACAGCCCATCCGCACATAGGCGTCGGCCAGCCGCGCAGCAGGATCGCCGAAGGGGAACGGAACACCCTGCGCCTGCCAGTTGGAGCGATCGACCGAGATGGCGTTCATCGTCGCCGGCACGCGGATCTTGGCACCCATTTCCACCATCTTCTCGGCGAAGGTCAGGTTGGCGGGGCTCGCATAGATGCAGCCGTCGATATGAACCTGGGTAACATCGACAAGGCTTTTCGCGCCCTGCTGCACCGCCATGGCGCAGATGATCCGCATGGCCTGCTGCACCGCGATACCGTCACGTCCGTCAAGCATGGCATGATCGGCCTTAGTGAGGTCGAGAGCCGCAATTGCGGGCGGGGCGACAGGAAGAGACAGACCGTCGGCTTCGATCGCCGTAGCGGTGATGCGGGCGGTGTTAGCGCGCGACAGTGCCGCAAAGGCCTCCGGTGCAAGGCGCAGCACGGGCAGCGGCTTGCCGAACATTTCAGACGCGATCAACGCGCCGAGCGTCAGAACGTCCTCGGCCTCAGAAAACACCAGCGCTGCCGGCGCGCGGCCGGTGAGAACGAGATCGAGCAGAACGCCCGAGCCGGTGCAGGAGCCGCGGCTCGACGGCATGACGAGGATGCCGCCGGTAAGACAGGTGCCGTGCAACGGATGGTGCACGTCGATCACGCTCCCGGTGGCGGGATCGACCCCGCCCCAGAAGCTCAGTGCCTCCCCGGTGGCGATGACAGGGCCATCGGCCGAGCCACCGAGAATGCTGCGAGCCGCCGCCAAGTCGCTCATTTCACGACGAAGCCATGGGCGAAGGGATCGCGGTCATCGATGAAGATCGTATTGATGCCGGTCATCCGCGCCCAGCCGGCAATGGAGGGGATGATCGCATCCCGGCCCGCGACCTTCGCCGCCGCCTCGACGCGGCCCTTGAACAGCGACCCGATGATCGATTCATGCACGAATTCATCACCGACCTTCAGCTTGCCCTTGGCCGCAAGCTGCGCCATGCGCGCCGAAGTTCCGGTGCCGCAGGGCGAACGGTCGATGGCTTTTTCGCCGTAGAACACGGCGTTTCTGGCATGGGCACCTTCGACGGTCGGCTGGCCGGTCCATTCGATATGGCTGAGACCGCGGATTTCCGGATGTTCCGGGTGGACGAATTCGTATTTGGCGTTGAGCGCGGCACGCAGCTTCGGGCTCCAGCCCACCAGTTCGCCGGCGGTGTGGTCGGCCATGTCGCGGAAATTCTTCTGCGGCTCGACGATGGCGTAGAAATTGCCGCCATAGGCGACATCCACGACGATCTCGCCCAGGCCCTCGACCTCGGCCGTCAGGCCTTCCGCATAGAGGAAGCCGGGAACATTGGTCAGGCGCACTTCCTCGACGAAGCGGCCCTCCTGGCGGTAGGTGATATCAACCTTGCCGGCCGGCGCGTCAATCGACAGCCTGCCCGGCTCGCGCGGGGTGATCAGGCCGTTCTCTATGCCCATGGTGATCGTGCCGATGGTGCCGTGGCCGCACATGGGCAGGCAGCCGGAGGTCTCGATGAACAGCACCGCCACGTCGCAATCGGGTCGCGTCGGCGGATAGAGGATCGAGCCGGACATCATGTCGTGGCCGCGCGGCTCGAACATCAGCCCGGTGCGAATCCAGTCGAATTCGCGCAGGAAATGGGCGCGCTTTTCCAGCATGTTGGCGCCCTCAAGGCGCGGACCGCCGCCCGAAACGAGGCGGACCGGATTGCCGCAGGTATGTCCGTCGATGCAGGAGAATGTATGGGTGGCCATGGGTGAACCTCTGTCAGAAGCGTTGAGGCGAGAAGGAAGCGATGTCGATGGCGGGCGCCTGCGCCGTCAGCAGGTCGGTAACCAGCCGGGCGGTGCCCGCCGATTGGGTGAGGCCGAGATGGCCGTGGCCGAAAGCATAGACCACACGAGGCGTGGCGCGGGCGCGGCCGATCGCCGGCAGGCTGTCGGGCAGCGACGGACGGAAACCCATCCATTGCACCCCGCCCTCAGATTTCAGTCCGGGCAGGAAGGACTGCGCCTTTTTCAGCATGGCCTCGGAGCGTCGGAAATTCGCCGGCAGGTCGAGCCCGCCCAATTCGACGGCGCCGCCGACGCGGATGCCTGTCGAAAGCCGCGTGACGACGAATCCGTGTCCGCCGAACGTCACCTGGGTGCGCACGTCGAAGGCATCGGAGGGAAGCGTGGTATTGTAGCCACGTTCGGTTTCCAGCGGAATGTTCTCGCCGATGGTTCGCGCGATCCTGTGCGAGAAGGCGCCGGCCGAGACCACCACCTGCGCCGCCCGCCGCGTACTGCCGTCCGCGCCCAAGATCTCGACCCCGCCCTCGACAGGCTTCAGCCCCTTGACCTCGGCGCGCTCGATGACGCCGCCCTTGGAGCGGAAACGATCAGCCAGCGCAAGTGTGTAAAGCTTCGGATCGGCGATCGAGTACCAGCCGGGGGTAAAGGTGCCATGGGTGAAGCGCGGCGCGAGGCCCGGCTGGATCTCGGCCATGCCGCCGGCATCGAGGTGCCGGAATTCGATCCCGTGCTTTTCCCGCACTGTCCAGCCGGGAAGCGAGGCGTCAAGCTCCGCCTTGCTCTCATAGACCTGGAGGTTTCCCTCCTTGCGCAGCATGTGCAGCGTGCCGGTCTGATCGAGGAAAGGTTCAAGCTCTGCCTTCGAGAGATCCATCAGCGCCGTCTGCGCCGCCGTCGAATGGGCCACATGCCTTGGCGAACAGGCGCGCCAGAAGCGGAACATCCAGGGCGCGATCTTCAGCGCATAGGCCGGCGGCACGCTCAGCGGCCCCAGCGGATCGAGCAGCCATTTCGGCGCCTTCTTAAGGATGCCGGGCGAAGCGAGCGGCAGGATATCGGTAAAGGCAAAAGCCCCGGCATTGCCGGCAGAGGCGCCGGCGGCCGGACCTTCCCGGTCCAGTACCGTCACCGAAAGGCCCCGCAACTGAAGCGCCAATGCCGTGGAAAGTCCCACGACGCCGGCACCGATGACGATCACATCGGGCTGACCCTGGTTTTTCATCATGCCCTCAATGCGTCGCAGCAAGGAATTTCTGGGTCTCGACGTGCTGCGGCGCGTCGAACAGCTGTTCCGGCGAGGCGATTTCGGCCATGACGCCCTGGTGGAAGAACGCCACGCGGTCGGAGACTTCGCGCGCGAACTTCATTTCATGGGTCACGCAGATCATCGTCATCCCCTCCGAAGCGAGCATGCGCAGCGTGTCGAGCACCTCGCCCACCAGCATCGGGTCGAGTGCGGAGGTCACCTCGTCGAACAGCATATATTCCGGCGACATGGCGAGCGCCCGGGCGATTGCCATGCGCTGCTGCTGGCCGCCAGACATGCGGTTCGGATAGACCGAGAGCTTCTCGGCCAGGCCGACATGGGTCAATTGCTTGACCGCGATCTCCTCGGCCCGATCCTTCGCCAGGCCAAGCACCTTGCGCGGCGCCAGCATGACGTTTTCGAGCACGGTCAGATGCGGGAAGGCATTCCACTGCTGGAACACGATCCCGACCTTGCTGCGCAGCTTGTTGAGGTCCGTGCCCTTGGCGTGGACATCGGTGCCGTCGAGCGTGATCCGGCCGGAATCGATAGGTTCCAGACCGTTGATGCAAGTGAGTAGCGTCGATTTTCCTGAGCCCGAGCCGCCGATGACCGTGACCACTTCGCCCTTGCTGACGGTGAGATCGATACCCTTGAGGACCTCCAGCGCGCCGAAGGATTTGCGGACATTTTCAATCTCAATCATTGGGAGACCACCGTTTTTCGAGATATCCGCCGAGCCGGGCGACGGGGAAGCTGAGGATGAAATAGATGGCGCCGCATATCATCAGGATGAACAGCGGTTCCTGCAGGCGGGTGACGAGAATCTGCGAGGCGCGCAGAAGCTCGATCAGGCCGAGCCAGAGCACGAGGGCGGAATCCTTCATCACGCCGAGCGTCAGTCCGATCCAGGACGGAAGCGAGACACGCGTGGCGAGCGGCGCCACGATATAGCGCATGTCCTGCCACCAGGTCATGCCGAGCGAGCGGGCCGCGCGTCGCGTCGTCACCGGCACGGAGGAAATGCCGCCGCGCACGATTTCCGTGCAATAGGCCGCCGTATAGAGCGACAGGATCACGCAGGAGGTGGTGAAAGGAGGCCAGCCGAGCCTGGCGATGGACTGAAAGGCATTGCCGAGGACCAGCTGGATGAGCAGCGGCACCGAACGGAACACATCAAGCACGAAGGTCAGCGGTATCGACCAGTAAGGGCCGACCTGGAAGCGGATAACCCCGAAAATAACGCCGAGCACGGTGCCTGCGGTGACGGAGACGGCGGTGACCAGAAGCGTCATCCCCGCGCCCTGCGCAAGGAAGGCGAGATCACTCCAGGTGAGGGCGGTTTCGAACATCTCTCTCACCCCTCAGTAACGGAACATGCGCGAGGCGAAGGCCCGGGCTGCCAGCGTAACGGCCTTGGCGATCACATAGTAGATCACCGCGGCCAGCGCGAAAAATTCAAAGGTGCGGAAGGAGCGGGCATTCAGCTCCTGGGTGATGCCGGCAAGATCCGTATTCATGCCGACGGTGACGCCGAGCGAGGTCATCAGGATCGCCCAGACCATCTGGTTGGTGGCGGGCAGGAAGGCGATGCGCAGCATCTGCGGCATGACGATATACCGGAAAGCCTGCAGCGAGGACATGCCGAGCGAACGGCCGGCGCGCGCCTGGGTATCGGGAATGGCCTTCAGCGCACCACGGAAATTCTCCGCCAGATAGCCCGCATTGTTGAAGGCGATGCCGGCGAGCAGTGCCGCATAGGGACTGAGATGAATACCAAAATTGCCGAGGCCGAAATGGGCCATGTAGATCTGGAACAGCGCCGGCGTATTGCGCGCGACCTCGACCCAGACTGCTGCAAAACCGCTGAGGACGCGATTGCCGGACAGGCGGAACAGGGTCAGGACCATTGCGCAGGCCAGGCCGATGGCCATCGACAGAAGCGCGATCTCCAGCGTCACCAGAGCGCCGTCGAGCATCTGCGGCAAGGCCCGCAGCGCCTGGTTCCAGTGGAAGGTGTAGTTGAACATGCCGTCTTACCTCTCGGAAAGGACGAACGGCACGGGGCATTTGCCCCGCGCCGCAGAGAAGCGGTCAGATTAGCGGTAAACGCCCTTGACCGACAGGTCCGGCAGTTCGCCGCCGACCCATTTTTCGTAAAGCTCGGCATAACGGCCGGTACGAACCTGCTGGTTGACGAACAGGTTGAGGTAGTTGATCAGGCCGTATTCCTCACGGTTGGTGAAGAGAGCCACATAGTCGACATCGAACGGCGCCTTGCCGACGACCGCGATCCCGGGAAACTTGCCGGTCTTGACATTGGCCTGCGCCACGGTCGATGTGGAGACGGTGGCGTCGAGCTGACCCTGGCTCAGCGCAAGGAACACGTCCGCCTGCGTCTGGTAGGGACGGAACTCGCCCTCGCCCCAGGCCTTGACCTGCGCTTCGAGCGCGATGGCCTCGAAGGTACCGGCGGTGGCGCCGACAACCTTGCCCTTCATCTCGTCGAAGGACTTGATGCCCGACTTTTCATTGGCGGTGACCGCCATTTCAAAGGCGAAATAGGGGATCGACATGCCGACGGTCTTGGCGCGCTCCAGCGTGTCGGAGGTCGAAGCGACACCCACATCCACGCGGCCCGACATCAGTGCCGGAATCCGCTCCGGGAACGGGGTTTCGACGATTTCGGCAGTAACGCCGAGCGCCTTGGCCAGATCGTTGCAATAATCGACGTCGAAGCCGATCGGATTGTTACTGTCGTCGCGCGAACCCATTGGCGGGAAGTCGAGCACAACGGCGCAGCGCAGCGTGCCTGACGAGATGATGTCATCCAGCTTGTCGGCCTGGGCCGGGCTGGTCAGTGCGGTGGCGGCCAGGAGGCCGAATGCGAGGACCGGAATTCTCATTTAACTCTCTCCCTGAGTTGGTCTGTCGATGACAGTTCTATCCCTATTCCTCACCGCAAGCAGAAATCAAGCTAAAAATACAAAATGTATACAGATGTCGAAGAAATCGGAATTCGACATTCTCCGGGAGGCCAGTCTAACCGGAAGGCCTCCCGGTGCCTCATGATCAGGCGCGCAGATCGTCAGGCAGCAGTTCTTCCGGCAGGTTCTGGTAGGAAACGGGCCGCAGGAAGCGCCTTATCGACAGGGTGCCGACGCTGGTTGCGCCGAAATTGGTGGAGGCCGGATAGGGGCCTCCATGCACCATGGAATCGACCACCTCAACGCCAGTCGGGAAGCCGTTCACCAGAACCCGGCCCGCCTTGCGTTCCAGCACCGGCAGCAGCTGCCGCGCAGCCTGCAGATCGGCCGTGTCCATATGAATGGTCATGGTCAACTGGCCCTCGAAGCCGCGCGCCAGATGTTCCATCTCGTCCACCGAACCTACGCGAACCACGAGGCCAAGCGGTCCGAAGACCTCTTCACCCAGCGCATGGTCGGACAGGAACTTCTCGCCCGTCGTCTCGAACAGATTGGGCGATGCGGCGCGGCCCGCGGATTCAGTCACGACCAACGGCTTGACGGTGTTGCGGGTGGCAAAGCGTGCCTGCCCGTCCTGATAAGCTTTCGCGATCCCGTCCGTCAGCATGGTCTGCGGCGCCACCTTGCCGAGCGCCTCGGCAGCGGTTGCCGTGAAGCGGTCTGCGTCGGCACCTTCGACCACAACGGCAATGCCGGGATTGGTGCAGAATTGCCCGGCGCCCATGGTGAGCGAGCCCGCCCAACCCTGGCCGAGCCCTTCGGCCCGCGCCTTCAGCGCCTCGGGCAGCAGGAACATCGGGTTGACCGAGCCGAGTTCGCCGAAGAAGGGAATAGGCTCGGGCCGCGCGGCGCAGAGATCGAACAGCGCACGCCCACCGGCCAGCGAGCCGGTGAAGCCGACGGCCTTGATGAGCGGATGCTGTACCAGCGCGTGACCAACCTCGCGGTTGCCGCCCTGGATCAGCGAGAAGACGCCTGGATGGACGCCGGTCTTGCGGATGGCGGCTTCGATCGCCTCCGCGATGATCTCGCCGGTGCCGGGATGGGCCGAATGCCCCTTGACCACGACCGGGCAACCGGCAGCCAAGGCCGCTGCCGTATCGCCGCCGGCCGTCGAGAAGGCGAGCGGGAAGTTCGAGGCGCCGAAGACGGCGACCGGGCCGATCGGCCGCTGGACGAGCCGGATTTCCGGGCGTGCTGCCGGCTGGCGGTCGGGCAATGCCGCATCGACGCGGCGGTCGAGATAGGCGCCGCTCTCGATATGATCGGCGAAGAGCCGCAGCTGGCCGGTCGTGCGGCCCCGCTCGCCCTGCAGCCGCGCCTCCGGCAGGCCGGTTTCCTGGCTGCCGATCTCGGTGATCGCCTCGGCACGGGCCTCGATCTCGTCGGCAATGGCGCGCAGGAAGGCGGCACGCTCGGCGCGCGAGGAATAACCATAGCTCCAGAAAGCCTCCTCGGCCGCCTCGCAGGCGCGGTTCACCAGGTCCACGGTGCCGACGGCAAAGGCGTGGACCGGACCCTTCGCCGGCGTGGAGGCGAAAGTTCCAGCCCCGTCGAGCCATTCGCCCGCGACGAGGTGTTTTCCCTTGGGATTGAAGACCATCTGACGTTCCTTTCTTGAGAACCCGGCGTGCACTTCGACAAGAATCGGTCCATAGCGAATTGCACTTGCCGCATGAAGCCCTGTATACTCTATGTATGCACAACATCAACCACCCTGCCCGTCCCGGTCAGGCCAAGCCAGGAGACGCATGATGAGCGAGACCACCACCCTGACGATCGCCGCACTTCAGGAGCGCGTCGATACCATCTTCCGCAAGGCCGGGCTCAACGCCATCCAGGCCGGCGCCCTTGCCCGGGTGATCGTGGCCGGGGAGCGAGATGCCTGCAAATCGCACGGCATCTTCCGGATCGAGGGCGCCCTGCGCACGGTGAAGGCCGGCAAGGTAAAGCCGGATGCGGTACCGGAACTGGACTTGAACGAGGGTTCCGCCATTGTCAAGGTAAACGCCAGCGGCGGCTTCGCCAATCCGGCCTTCGAGCTCGGCCTGCCGGCCCTTGCCGAACGCGCCCGCAAGCTGGGCATCGCCGCCCTCGTCATCAACGACTGCACCCATTTTTCGGCGCTCTGGCCGGAGGTGGAAGCCGTGACCAACGAGGGCCTGGCAGGCCTCGTCATGTGCCCGAGCTATGCGACCGTGGCCCCGACCGGCGGCAACAGGCCGCTGCTCGGCACTAATCCCTTCGCCTTCGGCTGGCCGCGCCCGAACCAGTCGCCTTATGTTTTCGACTTCGCGACCTCCGTTGCCGCCCGCGGCGAGATCGAACTGCACCGCCGTGCCGGAAAGCCTTTGCCGGAAGGCTGGGCGATCGACGCTGGAGGCAATCCGACCACCGACCCGGATGCCGCTCTTGCCGGCGCCATGCTGCCCTTCGGCGGCCACAAGGGCTCGGCGATCGGCACGATGATCGAACTGCTCGCCGGCATCATGATCGGCGACCTGACGAGCCCGGAAGTGCTCGACTATCTCGGCACGACGACGCTGGCCCCGTTCCACGGCGAACTCATCATCGCCATGTCGCCGGAAGCGTTTGCCGCCGGCCGGCCCGGCGATCCCTTCGCCCGCGCCGAACTCCTGTTCGACGCCATTGTCGGCCAGGGTGCCCGCCTGCCCTCGCAGCGCCGGTTCATGGCTCGCAAGACCTCGCAAACGGAGGGCGTCACGCTAACGGCCGCCGAGATGGAACAGCTCGCCCGCCTGCTGGAGATGGGGCTCGACGCGATCGCCTGATCGCGGCCTGCGTGTCCACCGCGCGCTCTGCTCTCTCTTCTGTCATACTCGGGCTCGACCCGAGTATCCATGCTCCGACCACGCTGGTGGATCCTCGGCTCAAGGCCGAGGATGACGTCGAGAGTGGGCAAGCCAATCGGTCATGGCCAAACAAAAAAGGCCCTCCACAGGGGAGAGCCTTTCGCTTGGGAATACTAAGGCTTATGCCTTGTATGTCTGGACGGCGCCGGGGAGCTTACTCCATTCGGCATACCAGGTGTTGAACAGCTTGAACTGCGCCTCGACATAGCCGCGCTGGCTCTCGGTCAGGGCGTCGGTTTCGTTGAAATGCAGTTCATATTGCTTGTCACCCTTCAGGACCAGCATGTGCTTGAAGTAGAGAACGAGGTCCGGGCCTTCGTCGAAGGACGACAGCACGGCCAGCGCCTGTTCCAGTTCCAGCGCACGCTGCCGGGCGTCAACATCGCCGGCCGCGGCCGCCTGTGCGAGATTGCACATATGGATGACTTCCTTCGGCAGGACGCAGCCGATGCCGGTGATCGCGCCGGTCGCGCCGCAATTCACGAAGCCCTGGAACACGCAGGTATCGACGCCGATCATCAGCGAAACGCCGTCATCGCGGCTGGTGATGTTCTCGGCCGCATAGCGCATGTCGGCGGCACCGCCGAATTCCTTGAAGCCGACCAGGTTGGAATGTTCGGCGCGCAGCGCGAAGAACAGGTCCGCGCGGGTGGCAAAACCGTAATAGGGGCTGTTGTAGATCACCGCCGGAAGGTCAGGTGCGGCGGCCAAGATGGCCTTGAAATGCGCCTTCTGCGCGACCACCGACGATCCACGCGACAGGACGCGCGGGATCACCATCAGGCCCTGCGCGCCGACTTTCTGCGCATGCGCCGCATGGGCGACTGCCAAGGCGGTATTGACAGCGCCGGTGCCGACGATAACCGGTACGCCGGCCTTCACCAGGCGCTCCACGCCTTCCATGCGCTGTGCGTCGGTCAGAAGCGGCCAGTCACCCATCGAACCGCAATAGACGACGGCCGACATGCCTTCGCCGATCAGTTCCTTCGCCTTGCGGACGAGCGCATCGAAATCGGGGCTGCGGTCTTCCTTGCAAGGGGTCATCAGCGCCGGGATCACGCCGGAAAAAATCTGGGCCTTCATGTCGAACTCCTCTTAGCCTGCCTTTGCCAGCAGGGCGCCACGTCTCGCCGGCGCTCGATTCTGCGCCTTCGAAAACCATAATACCATTTGCATTTTATTTGTCGACAAGAATTCGACAGTGAATCACAATGCGATATCCAGACGCTCTTCCCGGACGAAAAGCTTGCGAATCTGCTCGACGATCTGCTCTGCATGGGCGCGCGCCAGCCGATCTGCCGCCTCGACATCGCGCTCGGCGATGACGGCGATCAATTCCTCATGCTCATCGACGAAACGCTGAGGCAGCCGGTCCTCATAGGACTGGTAGTATAGCCGCAGGATTCGCCGTCCTTCATCGAGAAGCCGGTTGAAGAGCCCGATGAAATAGGGATTGCGGCCCGCCTCGGCGATGGCCGAATGGAAAGCCGCATTGGTGGCGATCATCGCCAGCGCATCCTGCGCCTGCACGGCGGCGGCGAATTCGGCCTGGTGGGCGCGGATCGCCCGCAGATCCTCGGCGCGATGATATTGCGCCGCCAGCCGGGTGGTGACGCGATACATCAGAACGAGCGCATCGAAGAAGGTATGCATGTTGAGGAAATCGATATTCGACACCATGGTGGAACGGTTTGGCAGCGTGTCGATCAGCCCCTCACCCGAAAGCCGCACCAGCGCCTCGCGGATAGGCGTGCGCGACATCTTGAAACGCTCCGCCAGTTGCACTTCGTCGATCGGGCTTCCGGGCGGCAGCACCAGATCAAGGATTTCGTCGCGCAGAAGGTCATAGACCATCTTCACGCCGGAGCCTCGCTTGCGTTCGGGAATGACGATCGCGTCGATATTGGTCATGTGGGCGAAATCCTCCGTGAACGATTGAGATACGTTCCGCCGACGGACGGATCAACTGTTTCCGAAATTTCCGCAATAAAAGATGAGGAAGACCCACCGGATCATGGATGGTCGGCTCGCGAGCGGATGGCGGCGGACAGGTCAGACAATCCGCTTTCCCTCGCTGTCCAGAACCTTCTCTCCGTCTTCCTTTGCAAAGGCGCCCCTATGCGTCTCGGGAAGGATTTCCAGAACCAATTCGGACGGCCGCGCAAGGCGTGTTCCAAGCGGCGTGACCACGAACGGCCGGTTGATCAGGATCGGGTTCTGGATCATCGCATCGAGCAACTGGTCGTCGCTGCATTCCGGATCGTCCAGCCCGAGTTCCGCATAGGGCGTGCCCTTGGCGCGGATCGCCCCGCGCACGGTGAGGCCGGCATCGGCGATCATCTTCATAAGCTGGTCGCGGGATGGCGGGTTTTCCCGATATTCGATCACATGAGGCTCGATCCCGGCATGGCGGATCATGGCCAATGCGTTGCGAGACGTGCCGCATTCGGGATTGTGATAAATAGTGGCGTCCATGGTCAGGCTCTTTCGTTCAATGCGGCGTGGGAGGAAGACTGCCGTCATCGCTCAGATCTATAGCGCGTACGCCGCGCCCGGAACCGTCTGACCATTGGAACGCGGCGCCGAATTCCAGGCGGTGCACCGGTCTTTATTGCGGGTCTTTGGCGACTTGGGCGATGATCGAGGCCAGTTCGTCCTGGCTGAATGGCTTGGCCAGGCGAGGCAGGCTGCGATCCGAGCCTTCTGGCAGTTCGGCATAGCCCGTGGCCAGCACGATCCGCATATCCGGTTGCTGCTCGTGGATTTTCGCTGCCAATTGCGACCCCGACATGCGCGGCATGGCGTGATCGGTGATGACAAGGCCAATCTCGGGATCGGATTTGAGTATCCGCAAGGCATCCTCCCCGGACGTGGCCTCGACCGGAATATGCCCCAGATCCTCCAGCATGAGCACCGTGTTCATCAGCACGAGAGGATCGTCATCGACGGCCAGAATCCTGAGCGGCCGTACCGCGACCATATCGGCTGCCTCGCCGGCAAGATCAGCAGGCATATCGCCTTCTTCCGCCTGCGGCAGCCAGAGGACCGCCGTCGTTCCTTTGCCGATCGCCGATTCCAGAACCAGCTTACCGCCGGATTGACCCATGACACCCGCCACCATGGAAAGTCCCAGCCCCGTTCCTTTGCCGATGCCCTTCGTCGTGAAGAAAGGTGCCGTCGCCTTTTCAAGCGTCTCGGCGTCCATTCCCTCCCCTTCGTCCGTGACCGAGAGACAGATATACCGGCCCGGCTTCAGGTCGGCGATATCGCCGGCTGCAACCGTGCGGGCCTTCGCCGCAATCATCAGCGCGCCGCCATCCGGCATTGCATCGCGCGCATTGACCGCGAGATTGAGCAAGGCGCTTTCAAGCTGGTTGGCGTCGGAAAGCGCCTTGGGCAAGACAAGCGGAAAGCTTGTCTGAACGGCGATCGAGGGGCCGATCGCGCGTTGCAGCAAATCCGTCATGCCGCGCACCAGGTCGTAAATATCGGTCGGCTGAAGTTTCAATTCCTGTTTGCGGGAAAATGCGAGCATCCTCTGGGTAAGCCCGGCGCCGCGTTGGGCGCCCTGGATCGCGTTGTCGATCAGCGGAATGATGTTCCGGCCCTGCAGGGCCCGCTTGCGCGCGATTTCGAGACTGCCGAGCACCGCCATCAGCAGATTGTTGAAATCATGGGCCATTCCGCCCGTCAATTGGCCGACCGCTTCCATCTTCTGGGCCTGGAACAGCTCCTGGCGCGTCTGTTCAAGCGCGCGCTGTGCCTCCCTTTTTTCGGTGATGTCGCGCGTGATCTTGGCAAAGCCCAAAAGCGTGCCGTCGTGATCACGGATGGCGTCGATGATGACATTCGCCCAAAACCGCGTGCCGTCCTTGCGAACCCGCCATCCTTCCTTTTCGAACCTTCCCTCTTTCGCCGCCATCTCAAGAGCCTGTTTGGGCATATGGCTGAGGCGATCCTCGTCGATATAGAAGGTGGAGAAATGCTGGCCGATGATCTCCTCGGGCCGGTAGCCCTTGATCCGCTGCGCCCCGAGATTCCAGCTTGCCACCGTTCCTTCGGGATCGAGCATGTAGATCGCATAATCCGTGACGCTCTGGACGAGAAGCCGAAATTGCTCCTCGCTCCGTTGCAGATCGGCTTGCGCCAGCTTCCGCTCGGAAAGATCCCGGGTGATCTTGGCATATCCGAGCAGCTGCCCGGAGGGGTCTCGAATGGCATCGATGATGACATGCGCCCAGAAATGCGAGCCGTCCTTGCGAATCCGCCAGCCTTCGCTTTCGAAGCGGCCCTCCGAGGCCGCGGTCGCCAGGGCCCGTTCCGGCAGACCCGCAGCCCGATCCTCGGGAAGGTAGAAGCGGGAGAAATGCTCGCCGAGAATCTCCTCCCGCGAATACCCTTTCGAGCGCTGCGCTCCTGAATTCCAGCTGCTGACAGTGCCGTCCGGGTCGAGCATGAAGATAGCATAGTCGATGATGGCGTCCACCAGCAGTCGATAGCGCCCCTCGATTCCAGGAGTTTGCAAGGTTGAAACAGCAGTCATGGCACCCTCATTCATTGGCAGTAATGTGGACAGGAGCAGATGAAAGACAAGGGGAGACAGCGAGCCAGTGCTTTGTTTTCCGGCTTTTTCAACGAACCTTTCGAGAGGACGCTCGCCATCGCGATCGCCTGTTGTCCCAGGAAGCGAAAGGCTTGATATTGGCTTGGAATAGAATGCTATCCTGTGCTTCGCCAGCGGCGGACCTCTGGAACCCGCAAACCCTGCTACGAACAGAACCGGATCTGCGATGACCGACGACACCAAACCGCGCGAAGATGCGGACCATGGACGGTATGCGCAAAGTCCTTCGCAACTCCCCGCCCGTGGCCTCCGGGACGTGCTTTGGCGGGTCTATTCGGAAGTCCTTGCCGATCGGGTCACGCTGGTTGCGGCCGGGGCGACCTATTTTATCCTTCTGTCCCTGTTCCCGGGCATGGGCCTGCTGGTTTCCATCTACGGCTTCATATCCGATCCCGCCGACCTGGCGCTCCAGATGGGTTTTCTGGGCGATATCCTGCCGCCGGGCACGTTCGGACTGATCCTGCCGCAGCTCGAGGCTCTGGTCAGCAAAGGCAAGTCGGAGCTGAGTTTTGCCTTCGGCCTCAGCCTTATGCTCGCCTTCTGGAGCGCGACCAGCGGCGTCAAGGCGCTTTTCGATGCGATGAACATTGCCTATGGCGAGACGGAGAAGCGCAGTTTCATGCGGCTCAATCTGCTGGCATTCGGGTTCACGCTCGCAGCTATCCTGGTGATCATGCTGCTGACCGCGATCATCGGCATTCTCCCGCTGGTGCTTGAGGCTCTCTATCTCGACCAGTGGACCGAATTCCTCGCAAAGATCGCCCGCTGGCCGTTCGTTCTTCTCCTGACCGGCGGCGCGACCATCGTCATCTACCGATATGGCCCCAGCCGCGAGAAGGCCAAGCTTCGCTGGCTGACCTGGGGTGCCGCCTTCAGCACGCTTACCTGGGCGATCACGACGATCGGTTTTTCGATCTATCTGCTGAACTTCGCATCCTACAACGCCACCTATGGAGCCCTTGGCGCCTTCGTCGGCTTCATGGTGTGGACCTGGCTTTCGATCACCATCCTCATCGTCGGAGCCGAGCTGAATGCCGAGTTGGAACACCAGACCACTTGCGATTCAACGACGGGGGCGCCCGTTCCGATGGGGGAGCGCGGAGCGGTGATGGCCGACACGGTGGGAGAAGCCGCAAGGTGACATGCAGGAAAGCGGCGCTATAGCGCGCGGCTGTCATAGGCCCATTGCAGAAGCGCCTGCCTTTGCTTCGGACGGCAATACCAGTCGGACGGATGGCAGTGATTGCGGACCTGCGCGACATGGCGGCTCATCGCCTTCCAGCGCCTCACCTGCCGTTCGTCCTCGTCTTCAATCCGCCTGCCCATGAAATAGCGGCAATACCACTGGAACCAGCCGCGCGGATCGTCTGGATAGATCCAGCCCTTGGCCTGCCAGACGCTGAGCGGCTGGCTTGCCGCGACCTTGAAAAAATTGAGCCTGGGATCGCGCCGGGAAGAAAGCCTGGCGTTTTCGAACCATTCATCCGGAAATTCCTCCCGGCAATCGGTCATGTATTTTCCGCCGAAAATGCCCAGTTCCAGCATTTCGGAAGGCGTCAGGTCCGGCTTGAAGTCGGCATGGAAATCTGCTCCGACCGGCGCGATGCGTGCATATCGATAACCGTGCTGCATCCGGTCGTTCACCTCCACCCATTGATCAACCATGGTCGAGCCTTTGCTTCACGTGTTTCATTGCTCGTCGTCGAACGACGAAATACCAGGGCGTCTCCGGTGCCATATATGAAGGATCGGCAAATCTGCCACGTCTCGCGTTCGCGGGCAGTTATATGGATCTTTAATCGAGGAAAACCCTGACGCTTGCGGCACGTCCGGCTGCATCGATCACCGTCAGCGTCGAATAGCCGGCGCCGTCCGGGCGCCATTGGCTGACGCGGCGGCGCGAGGTCTCAGGCAGCGGCCTGCCATTGGCAAGCCAGCGGAACGGCGCCCTTCCCCCCTGTAGTTTCAGGACCAGCGGCATCGGCGTGCCGGACATATCGGCGCCGAGTTCGACGCGTGCGCCCTCCGGCGGATAGACGATCTGCGGGGCCGCTTCCCGGATAGTCGCGGAAACGAGGCCGCTTGCGGTGAGCGTGAAGCGCCGCTGGCTGATCGGCAATTGCGACTGGGCAATGCGCACGGCGCCGGGTGGCGCGCGCGGCAGCGGCGTGACGGCAAGCCCTGATTTGGCAAATCCCTCGAACAGAATGGGTGCCGCCGACGCGTAGCCGGTCAGGCCCGGAACCGCGCCATTGTCGGGCCGGCCCACCCAGACGCCGAGCACGTGGCGGCCGTCATAGCCGACCGACCAGGCATCGCGGTAGCCGTAGCTCGTTCCGGTCTTGTAGGCGATGCCGCGCTTGACGGCACCGGCGGGCGGCAATACGCCGGACAGAATATCGGCGACCTGCCAGGTGGCCGGCGGATCGAGCAGCGGCTCGCCCTCGATCACGCCCGGCTCGGCATGGATCCCGTCGCCAAGCCGCACCGGCTTGCCGCGATTGGCAAGCGCCGCATAGAGTTGCACCAGGTCCTTGAGATCGATGCCCAGCCCGCCGAGCCCGATGGCAAGGCCGGGCGTTTCGTTCGGCGGCAGGAGCGGCCGGACCTCGGCGCGCCGGAAGCGCATCATCAGCCGGCTCGGGCCAACGCTGTCGAGCAACCGCACGGCCGGGACATTGAGCGACAATTGCAGTGCCTGGCGGATGCTGACGTCACCCTGATAGGTCATGTCGAAATTGCGCGGACGATAGCCGAAGAAATCGGCGGGACGGTCCTCGATGATGGTTTCCTGGGAGACCAGTCCCTCCTCGAAGGCAAGACCGTAGATAAAGGGTTTCAACGTCGAACCGGGCGAGCGCGGGGTCCGGGTCATGTCGATCCAGCCGGAGCGGCTGGCATCGAAATAGTCGGCGGATCCCAGCTCGGCGATGATCTCGCCGGTCTTCGCATCGGCCATGACCATGGCGATCGATACTTTCGGGCCGAGACGGGCAGCCGCATCCCTGGCCACCTGTTCCAGCCCGCTCTGGACCGTCCGGCGCAAGGTCGTGTGGTGCTGGACGGCCTTCGGCGCCTTGCGCAGTGCTGCTTCGGCGAGATGGGCAGCGAAGGCGGGCATCTGCAGGCGCCGGGCGGGGACGGCAACCGCCCCGGCGCGCTCCGCCTCCCCTTCCCCGATGACGGCGGCGACGGCCATGCGTTCGAGGACGCGCTGACGCGCGGTTTCCGCCGCTTTCCGGTGACGGTCGGGACGGCGCCTCTCTGGCAATTGCGGCAGCGCCACCAGAAGCGCCGCCTCCGATACGCTCAGCCGCCGTGGCTCCCTGCCGAAATAGGCAAGGCTTGCGGCGCGCACGCCCTCCAGATTGCCGCCATAGGGCGCATGCGTCAGGTAGAGATCGAGGATTTCCGCCTTGTCCAGCCGCCGCTCGATCTGCACGGCGCGCGCCAGCTGGCGCAGCTTGGCGGCAAGCGAGCGCTCCTCGCGAGGCTCGATCAGGCGCGCCACCTGCATCGAAAGCGTCGAGGCGCCCGAGACGATGCGGCCATGACTGGCGAACTGCCAGGCAGCTCGCATCAATGCCCATGGATCGACCCCGCCATGCTGCCAGAAGCGCTGGTCCTCATAGGCGACGAGCATGTGGATAAATTGCGGATCGACGTCCTTGGCCGCTGTTTGCAGCCGCCAGCGGCCTTCCGGCGTGGAAAAGGCGCGCAGAAGCTCGCCGTCCGCATCGAGCACTTCGACAGAGACTGTGCGCGCCTGATCGAGCGGCGGCGGATAGGCGCGATCGGCGGCATCGAGACCGGCCAGCGCCGCCATGCACAACAGCGTGGAGCCAATCCATGCGGCGCAGATTTCTCGCCAGAACGACATTATTCGACCGCCTGGACCTCCATGCGCCCCATGGCGGAGCGCGCGGAGAATTGCGGCCGGTACATGTCCTCTACACTGGCGGCCGGATGATCATAAGTGCCGGGCGTAACGGCGCGAACGACATAAGCAACCGTGATCGATCGGTTGTCGCCGGCCGATCTGTCGAAGGCGGCAACGAAGCGGTCACTGCGGAACTCCGTATGTGCCGCCTCGACCTCGCCGATCCATTCGAAATTGGACAATTTCGCGCTATCGACAAGGCTCGGATTGTCGATCTCGAAACCTGCCGGCAAAAGGTCGGTGATCAGCACCCGCGACGGCCAGTCATTGCTTTCGGTGGCATTGATGACCACGACATAGCGCTCGTTCTGCCGGGCCTCGGTGACATTCGCCGCTTCGCCATCGAGCGTGTAGTAGCTGCGCTCGATGGTGAAGCCGTTGCCGCCGGCCGGCAGCGGATAGGCCGGCGCCGCCACCGTCGTCACCATCGCCGTCACAGGGTCGTTCGACCTGTTGGTGACCGTGACCGGTTGGTCGAGAATGTCGTCGCCGGTCATGCGGGCGGCATAGCCGCCGCTCTGCGGCGCGCCGTTGATCTCGAGCATCAGATCCCGGTCGCCACCCTGGATGGCGCGCGCCGCCAGCAGGGTCCACATCTGCTCCTGGGTGCTCGTATAGGATTGCCGCTCCCATTCGCGCGCGACGATCTTTGCCATTTGCGGAATGATCGTCGGCACCGGCCGGCTTTCGGCGGCCAGCGTCAGGACGGCGGCATCGTCGCGCAAGGGCGAGCCGTAGTCGGAGCGGGCAAGGCTGATGGAGGCTGCCGTCGAAGACATCTCAAGCGCTTCCCTGAAGATGCTTTCCGACCGCTGGGCATCGCCATAAAGCGCAAGCGCTGCCGCCAGATGACCCTTGGAAAGGGGCGTCGGAAATTCGGCAAGCTTCGTATCGGCATAATAGCGGAGATCGCTGATCGAGGCTTTGCGGTTTCGTGCCAGGACATAGAGGGAGTAGGCGATCTCATTGCCCTGGCTCTTCATGTCGACATCGTAGCTAAGCGCATTCTGCAGATTGTCGAGCGCCTGCACCATGGCCTGGTCCGGCACCTGGTACTTCTGTTCGCGCGCCCGCGTCAGGAAATCGGTGACATAGGCGTCGAGCCAGAGATCGCCCGAACCGGGGCTCCAGAGCCCGAAGCTGCCGGTGGACGACTGATTGGACAGTACCCGATAGATTGCTTCCTGAACCCGGCCCTTCACGGCATCATCCTCCGGCAGGCTGGATTTTTCCGAAAGCTCGCTGAGATAAAGGAGCGGCAGGGCCCGGCTGGTGGTCTGTTCGGTGCAGCCATAAGGATAGCGGTCGAGCGAGGTGAGCAATGCCGGAATATCAAAGGCGGCCGAGCGCGTCACATTGATGCTGACGGCCGAACCCTGCAACATGCTTTCGGCCAGCAGTTCGCCGTCCACCGTGAGGCTTGCATTCGGACTGAGGGTAACGGGATGACGCGTCGTCACCGGCAGGGCGGCGGGACGCACCGGAACCGACACCGATTGCGTCAGCGACAGCCCGTCGGCACTCGAAAGCTCGATCGAAATATCGCCGTCACCGGGATGAACGGCCGAGAGTGGCAATGTCACATCGAATTTCCCGCCCGGCTGAACGCTGAAGGTCTGCTCGGCCTTGGCCGTGTCGATCACGACCGCGGGGCTGCTGGTCAAGCGGAGTGTCAGGTCGCCGGCCGGATGATCGGTATTGGCGATATCGAGCCGCAGTTCCGCCTTGTCCCCAGGCGCCAGGAATTTCGGCAGGCTCGCCGTGACGACGACGGGATCACGAATGATGACATCGGCACTGGCATGGCCGACGCCGGTCTTCGACCAGGCGACCGCCATGACCCGGGCAGTGCCGTTGAACTGCGGAATGTCGAAGCTGACGATGGCCTTGCCATCCGCGTCAAGCTCGACCGGGCCGGAGAAGAAAGCCACGAGTTTTTCCTTGGGCGGATTGCCCTGGAGCGGCAGTTGCCCGCCGTCGCCGCCGGTGCGCAGACGCCCGGTCGTGCCGAGCGAACCGTCGATCAGCCGTCCGTAGAGGTCTCGGATTTCCAGGCCGAGACGGCGCTGGCCGAAATACCAGCCGTCCGGATCGGGGACTTCATAGCGCGTGAGGTTGAGAATGCCGACATCGACGGCGGCGATCGTTACATAGGCTTCCTCGCCCACCCCTGCCCCGGCCACTTCGACCGGGATATTCAACGTCTGCCGCGGCAGCGTCTTTTCCGGCAGGTCGAGCGTAATGGAAAGCTTGCGTTCGGCGGGATCGACGGGCAGCCATTTGATGCCGATGGCGCGCATCGGCATGCGGCTTTCCTGCGCATCGCCGGGCCGATAGAGGGTGGCCGAGACATAGGCGCCGGCGCCAAAATCCTCCGTTACAGGAATGTCGATTTCACCGCCTTCGGCAGGGATCGTCGCCGTCTTCGTCGCGACCAGCTTTTCCGAGCCGATGGTAACGAGAACCTCGCCGGCGAAGCGCGGCGAAATGCGCAATTTGGCGGTATCGCCGATAGCATAGTTTTCCTTGTCCAGGGCGATCTCGAGACCGTCTGGCGTTTCGGTCGAACTGGCGGCGACATACCAGCCGGAATCGAACTCCACGCTTGAGGCCGGCCCGTCGGCTTCCGGGCTTTCCACTTCCAGCCGGTAGCGGCCCCAGCCGGCGGAGAGGGAAATCTCGCCGCCATCCTCGGTGAGATCGAGCTTGCCGGTGGAAACCTGCTTGGTGGAGAGCACCGGCTCGTATTTCCAGGTCGTGCCGTCACGGTACCACTGGTAATCCTGCTCGACCCGCAGCAGCTTCCAGTTCAGGCCGGTTTTCGCCTGCTTGCGGCCGTCCGCGTCGATGCTGATGACATGGAACTTGCCAACGGCATTTTCCGCCAGCTCGCCCGAGAATTCCGGCTTGATGCCGATCATCGCGCCGTCCGCCTTGACCGGCAGCACGAGAGATCGTTCGACCGCCCGGCCCCCGGCCTCCTGGACCCGCACCGTGATCGTCGCATTTAGCATCTGGGTGGTGGACGGCGTTTCCGTCAGATCGACCTCGAAGCTCGCCTTTCCGTCCTCGTCAAGCGGCACCAGGCCCTCGAGCGGCGTGCGGCTGTCTTCCGTCGCCTCCTCGTCGGCGAGGCCGAAGACATAGCCGTTGAAATCGGCATTTTCGCGGGTCGGCTTCAGGGCCAGTTCGCCTTCCAATTCAAGGCCGGCCGCCGGGGCGCCGTAGAGGTAGCGACCGTCGATGGTGATCGGCGTCGGCGTGCCGATCTCGATCGCCTCGGCCGTGCTTTTCATGTCGAACTCGACGCGGTCGGGCACGAAATCGTCGACCTGGAACTGCTTCTCGCTGATCGCCGTGCCCTTCGGATCGGTGAACAGCCGGACGGTCCAGGTACCGCGCATCGCATTCGGCTGCAGCGCAAGATCCAGCGAATAACCGCCCGCCTGGCCGCCATCGCTGACGATGCGGCGGTCTTCGACGCCGTCGGGGCGCGTGAAGATGAAGGTGAGCGGCAGTTTCTCGATGGCGACCGAGGCACTGTCGCGCGCAAGGGCGGACACATGCACGGTTTCGCCAGCACGATAGATGCCACGCTCGGTCCAGGTCATGACGTCGATGGCGCCGGGTGCTGCCCGCCCGGTGACGCCGCGATCCGACAGATCGAAGCCGGCGCGGGTGAGATCGAGAAACACATAGTCGCCGGTGCTGCTTTTGGCGGTGATGACGGCCGGGGACATCGCGGCCGTACCGCGCAGCAGGCCGGCATCGAATGTCGCGCGGCCATCGTCGTCGGTGGTGGCGGTGCCGAGGACTTCGTTGTTCTTGGCAAGCAGGGTGAGTTCAAGCCCCGGCAATTGCCTGGCACTGGCGAGCGAGCGGGTAAAGACCGAAAGTCCGTCCGTGCCGGAATAGGTGGACAGGCCGATATCGGAGACGACGAACCATTGCGTCGCCTGGCTGTCCCATTCGTTCCTTGAGCCCGTCGCCGAGACGGCGGTCAGGACATAGACGCCGGGCTTGCGCTCAGGCAGCGCCTCGTCGACGGGAAAGCTCGTGACAACGTCACGGTTCAGGTCGGTGGCGATGTCGATCGCCCCCTGCCAGACCATTTCGCCGTTTTCCTCCTCGATCCGCCGGGCGCTGTAGCCGTCGAGTTGGGTCAGGAACTGCGAATTGGCGAGAAGCGAAGCGATGTTGCGATCGCCGACGCGGTAGAGCTTGAGATTGGCGCTCGTCGTATTGACCGAGACGATCGGTATGCCACGCCGCGCCGTTCCCGGCAGGACGAAGCTGTCACCGGTAAAGCGCACCATCGCGGCGCGATCGGGGATATAGAGATCGAGATTGACCTGCGCGGCCAGCGGCTCGTCGGCGATGGAGGACGGCAGGCCTTGCCGTAGTGCCAGCTTGTAGCGCTGGCCATGACTGAGGCCTTCGACGCAGATTTCGCTGCCCTTGGCTTCGAGCGCCCGGGGGGCGGCGCCATCGAGGATGACGAAGGGCGCGTAATCGACGCCGCTCTTGACCAGTGGCTCGGAGAACTGCACGCAGACCCGTGGGCTGGCACTGTCGGAATCGATCTTGTGCTCGGTCACGCGAAAACCCTGCCGGGCCTTCAGATCCTCGTAGGAAGAACGCACGGTCTGCGCCTCGACCAGTTCGAGGCTCGCCTTGTAGGCGCCGAGCGATGCGCGAAAATTCTCCGAATTCTGCAGCGCGGTCGCAAGCACGGCGAGCGCGTCGGCGCGCATCGAGGTGGTCCGTGTCAGCTGGTAGCCATTGAGCGCGGCGATTGCCGCCTGGGCCGCAAAGCCGGTATTGCCGTAGACACGGTTGGCGGCACGGGCCGCCTCGATCCACAGATCACCGTCTTCCGGCGTGATCGCCAGGGCGCCCTGGAACGCCTTCAGCGCCGGGGCAATATTGCCGGCGGCCAGCTCGCGGTAGGCGGCCGCCTTCAGTCCGGCGATCCCCTGACCCTCCTGATCCGCTTCCAGCGCCAGTTTGGCCTTGGTTACACGGGCGTCCTCGACAAGCTGTTCGGTCACGAAGGAGAGCGCCGGCGGCGCGCCGATATCGGGGCCGGCGGAGCTCACTTCAACGATCTTTCCTGCCACCGCGCCGGCAAAGCTGTTCAGCGTGTTGTAGTCGGATTTCAGGAAGCACCATTTCACCTTGGGATTATAGGTGAAAGCGCGGCAGGAGGCGTCCGCTATGCAGGCGTTCTCGCATTCGGGCAAGGAAATATCCTGCTCCGTCCTGAGGTCGAAACCGAAATAATCGCCATCCTGCGTAAGAACGACCTGCCGGTCCGCCGCCTGAGCCGCGGGCAGGAACATCATGGCGCCAAGAATGATCGCTGAAAGCCGGATAAGCGCGCGCATAGACAAAAGTCCTCCCCAACGCTGCCGTTTGACCGGTTTCACTCTTTCGTCTTGCCCGTAACTTGTCAACCGAACACAGGACCTGCCCATCCAGTGAAGGGGAGACACCACCGTCGCCGTCATGAGTTTTCGAGGCTTCGGCGGGCGGCAAGGAACGGACAACCGAACATTGACCTTGGGGCCGTCCGCGATACTTACCGCGCCACGGCCGAACGATATCCCGTTTGGCATCGCCTATCGCCGACAAAGGATATTGGTGCGAGTGTTTGAACGTCTTAAGCGCTACGGTTCCGCGTCCCTTGCCCAACAATTCCTGCTGGCAGGCGGAGCCGTATCGCTGGTTGCCGCCATCATCGTCGGCGCCTTCGTGACGCATCTGATCGAAGTTGCCGTAACGCGCAATTCGGCCGCCGCGACGGCACTCTATGTCGATAGCGTCATCGCGCCGCTGCTTCCGGACATGCAGACGAGCGAAGTGCTTGGCGACACGATCTCCAGGGCGCTCGACGAAACATTGGGACAGGGTGCGCTGGGTCGCCGGCTGATGTCGTTCAGGCTGTGGCGGGCGGATGGAACGATCCTCTATTCCAACCACAAGGAACTGGTCGGCAAGCGGTTCGAGCCGAGCGAAGATCTGAAGACGGCGTTTTCCGGCAAGATGGTCGCAGAGTTCAACCGGGCCGACGATACCGGCAGCGAGATGGAAAAGGCCAGCGGCCAGCCGCTGCTGGAAATCTACAATCCGATCCTGCAACCCTGGTCGGGCGAGGTCGTGGCGGTATCGGAATTCTATGAAATCGCCGATGATTTCCAGCACAGTCTGATCCAGGCGCGGCTTCGAAGCTGGCTGGCGGTATCGTTCTTCACCCTCTCGTTCTTCCTGATCTTGTCGGCCCTCGTCTTCCGTGGAAGCCGGACGATCGACCGACAGCGGCAAGCCCTGAAACGGCGGGTCGATGAATTGTCCCATCTCGTTACGCAGAACAATCTCCTGCATCTGCGGGTACAGCGCGCTTCGCAGCGAACGGCTGCACTCAATGAACGCTATCTGCGACGCATAGGGGCCGATCTTCACGACGGGCCGGCGCAGCTCGTGGCACTGGCGGCATTGCGGATCGACGGTGAAATCCTCAGCAACCCCTCGTCCCCGGGGTCGGCGCGAGACAGGGAAATCGCCTCCATCAAGGCCTGCCTCGATGACGCGCTGCGCGAAATCCGCGATATCTGCGGCGGGCTTGTCCTGCCGCAGATCGAGGAAGCCGACCTTGGCGAAATCCTCGATCGGGCCGTGCAGGCACACCGCCGGCGTACCGACGTCAAGGTCGAAGCTTCATTTTCCGACACGCCGCCCAAGGTTCCGCTGGCCGCGAAAATCTGCATATATCGGTTCGTGCAGGAGGCGCTCTACAACGGGTTTCGCCACGGCGGCGGCATCGGGCAGACGGTTACCCAGACATTCGAGGACGGGCGCATCACCATTGTCGTCGCAGACAGCGGGCCCGGCTTCGATCCCGCCCAGGTCAAGCCCACCAGCCTCGGGCTGGCCGGGATGCGCGAGAGGATCGAGAGCCTCGGCGGACACTTCGACCTCGAGAGTTCGGCTGGGGGGACGGTGATCCGCATGTCATTGAATATGGATGAGTTGGAGCCAGCGTGATGGAACAGATCAGGATTGCGGTGATCGACGATCACCCGCTTTTTCGCGAAGGGGTCATGCGTATCCTCTCGGAAATCCCCGGTTTTGCGATCGTCGGGGAAGGAAGTTCGATGGATGAGGCCATCGGGATCTGCGACCAGCACCGCCCGGATATTCTGCTGATGGATATTTCCATGCCTGGTGGGGGACTGAACGCCATCCAGCCGATCCTCGAAAAGGTACCGGAGCAGAGGATCATCATGCTGACTGTCTCAGAGGGCGGCGATGACGTGATGAATGCCCTCAAAAGGGGCGCCAAGGCCTATGTGCTGAAGGGCGTCGGCTCCCGCGCCCTGGCCGAGATCGTCCGCATGGTGGCCGCCGGCGAGACCTATGTGGCGCCCGGCCTGTCCGCCCGATTGCTATCGGACCTCTCGGCGGTATCCGGCCAGGCAAAGCGGCCCGATCCCTTTGCGGAACTGACAAATCGCGAACAGGAGGTCCTGCATCTGGTGGCCGAGGGCTTGAGCAACAAGCGGATCGCTCTCCAGCTCGATCTTCACGAGAAGACCGTCAAGCATCACATGACGCATATTCTGGCAAAGCTCGGTGCGAGCAACAGGACCGAAGCCGCCATGCTCTTGAGAAATGCGTCGGACGGCAGGTAATAGGCCCTGCGCGATGCTCAGCGGAGAAAGGCGTTCAACCGGTTTCGGTCGGCGCGGGATGCTTTCCGGTTGATGATGGTGCGGCCCTTGGCATCCTTCATCACGTAGCGGCCGTTTCGCAGGAATTCGGTGATGCCTTCCACATGGCGGACTTCGACTGACGCGTCATCGATGGAGGCATTTTTGCCCTTTGCGCCGGTCGTGTTTCCCCTGGCTCCGTCGCTTCGGGAGCTGGAACCCTTGCCACTCCCGTTGCCGCTACCGTTGCCGTTCCCCTGTCCGCCGCCCTTCCCGCCTCCATTGCCATTGCCACCTCGGCCGCCGTTATCCTTGGCAAACGCGGCTTGAAGCTCCAGTGTCCATGTGCCGTCAATCCGGACATGCAGCGGCGACGCCATGAGGGCGATCATCGCCGGCGCACACCAGAAGAGCGTCGTGATCTTTCTACGCGAGAGCATGTTGCCTCCTGGCAATGCCGATCCCGATCACGGGACAATCATGGAAAGCAAAGCGCCGGCTGGCGGCCTTGCCGACCTCGACGAAATCTCCTGTGACGATAAACGCCATTCGGTTGCCATCGGCAAGCTGGTCGCAATTGCCGGGCATACGCGTCGCGTTTGCGCAGTCAGTCTCCATTCCCATCATTTGCCGAAGGGAAGTCAAGCTCGCGTGTCCTCCAGTCTCTTCAAAACCTGCAGGGAGAGACCTTTGCGTTCGCACATATAGGACCTTGGTCCCACACAACCAGGGCATAGGTCCGGGCCTGAATGGACTGAGGCCCTATGGCGGAACGGTGCGCCTGCTCTGGCGTTGTGCTCCCGGGAATGACCCATGTGTAAGAAAAGGAGCATGTCATGAACAGGACATTGATTATCCTAAGCGCCGCGATGCTGGGAGCATTGGGCACCGCTGCCTCCGCCCAGGAGGGAACGGTCAACGGCGCCGCCGGCGGCGCCGTCACGGGAGCGATTGTCGGTGGTCCGGTCGGTGCCGCGGTTGGCGGTGTTGTCGGCGCGATCGCCGGTACAGCCCTTGATCCGCCGCCGACCCAGGTCGTCACCTATGTGCAGCAGCAGCCAGTGACCCATTCCGTCGTCGTGGAGCAACCGATCGTGGTCGGCAAACCCGTTCCGCAGGAGGTGGTCCTGACGCCGGTCGCCGAGGACCCCCGCTATGCCTACACCATCGTCAACGAGCAGCGCGTGATCGTGGACCCGCAGACGCGAACCGTCGTTCAGGTCGTGCAGTAAAGCCGTCGGATTGTTCGGGTTGCGCATTCGCGCTTCCCGGACAAGCCGGCAAACCCTGACAAGGAGAAGCGAAATGAACAGTATAGTCTGGCTCGTCGGAGCGATCGTCATCATCGGTGCAATCTTGTCTTTCATCGGGCTTGCCTGAGCCGGGCCGGCTTCAGGAAGCGCAACTGCCGGAAAAGAGGCGTCAAATGTCCTTCGATCACTCCTCATCCAAACCCAGCCTCCCCATCGCCGGGCCACTGCTATTCCTGGTCCTGGCGATGGCGGCAATTTCCCTGTTCCTGGCGACATCCGGAACGATAGCGCCGACAGATCATCGGCCAAACGTCTTCGTGCCTCTCACGCCACAGCTCACGTCCCGGCAATGATGGTCGAACGGATTTGAAATAGGAGTGTGGCCTTGAAGACGATGATCGCGCTTTTGCTGAAGCTCACCTTATCCCTGACGGTGCTTATGGGAAGTGCGGGCATCGCATCCTGGCTTCTGGCGGAGCCGGTTGCCCATCCTTTTTCCAATATCGACATGTCGTCTCATTGGACGACGCGGCCGGTGCGCATCGATCCCGCTGCCCAGACCTACGAGCGCCTTCCGCCGCGCACCGCCCCCATCCAGGCCGCCGAGCATGACTGGAAAATGCCGGCGATCGTCGAACAGGCTTCTACCGCCCAGGCGGAAGAGCCGACTATCGACCGGACGCTAGTCACGAGTGCGATCGAGAAAATCCCGGTTTTCGGCGAGGCTCATGTGCAATGGTGCCAGAACCGCTACAGATCCTACCGCGCCGACGACAATAGCTACCAGCCCTATAGTGGGCCTCGCCGCCAATGCGCCTCTCCGCTCATGTCCGCCGACACTGGCGAGGTGGAGGTTGCCGGCGGAGAGAGCGCAAGCTTCGTCGACGATCCCCATGCCGCCTGGTGCGCCAACCACTATCGGTCCTATCGGCCAGAAGACAATTCCTACCAGTCCTATAGCGGCGGCCGTCGCCAATGCCATTCGCCCCACGGCTGAATTCTCGCCGGCTCCACGCCGACCGCCATGAAGGAACACCATTTCAATCGACGGAATGGAACTTTCAGCAGGTGTCCGCCCTTCTCTTCCCGGATGAGATGGGACAGGACGATGACGGAAATCAAGCATGTAGAGCGGAAACGCCGGGCTGGAGGCGAAGCCTATACCCTTGAGGCGTTTATCGAAAAATATGATATCGATCCGGAAGAAGCGACAGATTTGTTTACGCGCTTCGGCCCATCGAAGATCGAGCTTGATCTGCTGATGGCCGCAAAACGCGCCAAGTCGGGTTCCAAGTAAACGGATAGCCGCTTGATAGGATGGATATCGTCGTCACTGGCGATATTTTCGGAACAGTTCAAAAAAACATGGGAACGTTTCTTTGCTTCGGTGATCCAATCACTGAACGGAGGAAAAAATGAAGCAGCACGATCCAGCGGCAGCCACGGCGCATCGCCTGGCTGATATTGACATCACGGACGGAGACTTGCTGGAAGGCGCGCTTCGCAATGAGCCCGCCGCCTTTCGCGCGATCATGGCGAGGCACAATCAGCGGCTCTTCCGAATTGCCCGCGGCGTGGTCCGGGACGACGGTGTCGCCGAGGATGTCGTTCAGGAAGCCTATCTCCGCGCCTTTCGGAACCTGGATAAGTTCAGGGCCGAAGCCTCTCTTTCGACCTGGCTGCACCGGATTGTCCTCAACGAGGCGCTCGGCAGGCTGCGAAAAGCGGCCCGGCAGCGCAAGGCGGTCGCCAGCGGGCCGATTGCCGACATCCTGCAGTTTCCCTATGGCACGGCCTCGGACGATCCGGAAAAGACAATGGCGCAGCGGCAGATATTGAAGCTTGTAGAAGACGCCATGGATGAATTGCCCGATCATTTCCGCATGGTGTTCATCGCCCGGGTGATCGAGGGCATGAGCGTCGAGGAAACGGCGGCACTTCTCGGCATCAAGCCGGAAACCGCGCGCACGCGGCTTCATCGCGCAAGGGTCCTCTTGCGCCGGCATATCGACAATCAGATCGGCCCCGTGCTGCTGGATGCCTTTCCCTTTGCCGGCTGGCGCTGCGAACGGCTCACTGCGAAAGTGATGAACCAGCTTGGTTTTAAGGAATAAAATCGGGAACATTCGTCTCGCTGGGGCATCGAACAGGCGTCAACAAAATACCGGCAGCCCTTGGCGTCGGTACAAAGGAGCCAATCAGATGTCCGTCCGTATCAGCACGATCTTCGCCGCATTTTGCCTTCTCAGCCCCGCCGCGTTTGCCCAGGATGCCCCGAGCGACCCCCAGATCGCCCACATCGCCTATACGGCCGGCGTCATCGACATCGAGGCCGCCAATCTGGCGGTCAAGATGTCGAAAAACGAGGATGTCGTCGCATTCGCGAAAGACATGCTGCGCGACCATGAGGCCGTCAACAAGCAGGCGCTTGATCTCGTCGCAAAGCTCAAGGTGACGCCGGAAGACAATGCAACCAGCCAGTCCCTGACGCAGGCCGCCGCCAAGGAGCGCGATGCACTGGCAAAGCTTGATGGCGCGGCCTTCGACAAGGCCTATGTCGAAAACGAAATCGCCTATCACAAGCAGGTCAACGGCGCGCTCGAAACGCTCCTTATTCCCTCGGCGCAGAATGCCGAACTCAAGGACCTGCTCCAAACGGGCCTCAAGCTCTTCCAGGGACACCAGCAGCATGCCGAACATGTCGCAACCATGCTGGAATAGGTGTGCCGCCATGCCCATGATCATGCGAACGGCAATGCTCGGCGGGGTGGCGATGATGCTGGCCTCACTGCCCGCCCAGGCCGCCACGATGAAAGTCGTTATCGACAAGCTTGTTTTCACCCCTGCTGAAATCAGCCTGGCGGTCGGCGATACCATCGAATGGGTGAACAGGGACGTGATGGAGCATACCGCCACCGTCGAAGGCGGCTTTGACGTGCGCATTCCGGCGAAAAAATCGGCCTCCATCGTCGTGAAGGAGGCCGGTACGCTCGATTATTATTGCCGCTATCACCCCAATATGCGGGGCCGGATCGTGGCGCGGGCAAAATAGGAATGTCTTTGAGGCGTCCGTCCGAGAAACGGGAGGCTTTTCCCTGGAAAGTCTCCCGGTTTGATATCAGGCAACCGTCTGCCCTGCCCGCCGCCGCAGCCTTCGGATTTCATCCGTGGTCAACGACCGTACCGAGCCTTTCGGCAGGTCGCCGAGTGCCATGTCGCCGATCGCCACCCGGATGAGCCGCAGGCACTCCAGATCCAGGGTGGCAAGCATTCTCCTGATTTGCCGATTGCGGCCTTGGCGCAATTCGATTTCGAGCCAGGCGTTTTTTTCCCCCTGCCGCAGGATCCGTGCGGCCGCCGCTTCCAGGGCTTCGCCGCCTTCGACCATTCCCGTGCAGAGCGCGGTACAGATATTGTCCGCAATCTGGCCCTTCACCTGGACGTGGTAGATCTTGCCCACATCGGTGACGGGGTCGAGCAGGCGTTGGGCCAGCACGGTATCATTGGTGAAAAGCAGCAGCCCCTCGCTTGCCTTGTCGAGGCGGCCGATCGGCGACAGGTAGGTATCGTCCAGATGCCTGAGACAGTCGAAGACGGTCGGCCGGCCCTCGGGATCGATCCGGGTCGTGACCATGCCGCGCGGCTTGTTCAGCATCAGATAGATTTTTTCTTCGGCAACGACCCGCACGCCATCGACCATGATCGCGTCCGACTGGACATTGACCCATGTCAGGATATCGGTGACAGGCTTTCCGCCGATCGAGACGCGGCCTTCGGCAACCAGCGCCTCCGCCTGGGTGCGGGAGCAATGGCCGAGCTTTGAAAGTGCGCGGCAAATCGTAGCACGATGGGCCTTGTCGTCATATGTCGGTCTGGCCAAGGCTCAAGATTCCGATATTGGGCCGCCGGTGCGAATGCCGCCGAGATATCCCTCGCGGCCCCGCACCATTTGGCGAGAACTCATGGATACCGGCTGATATCGCAGCCAGTGGTCGCGAATTGTGCCGGGCGCAACTGCGTGGTCGGATTGGACATTCAATAAATTCCTGGCAGACCCGGGCGCAGGGCCGGATGCGTCTTCAAGATGTCGGCTGCCTGCCCATTTCAATAGTTTGCCCGTTGCCAGCATGGTTAGAGGCCGTCGATTTCGTGCGGTCATGTAAGCGAAGCATTCCCGAAGTCAAGCAGGAGGCCGCGATCGGTTCGACTTGACAATATCGTCAAATCCGCCAAGCTAACATCATGAAACCGACACCTGTCCATAATCTGCTTGCTTTTGCCTATCGGGTATTTCCCGCCGTAGGCTTGTAACCCCGGCCCGGCAGAAATTCTCCCTGGACGGGGGCGGCGTCATTATCGGACTTCTCGCGACAGAGCGTTTCCGCATCATCGGTTTTGAACGGCGAGCGGACCAGTCACTATCACAATCCAGTCGAACAGATGTCTCCGGCAAGCCTATTGCGGGGAGACGTCAGGAATAGAACAATGGCAAACAGCAAATCGACCCTCCATCACGCCAAACCGAAGATCGTTGTCAGCGATGTCGACGAAAAGCGGCTGAGCGGGCTTGCCTCCGCCGTAGCCGACCGCATGCCGGAACTGGCGGATGAGCTTCTGGGCGAGCTGGACAGGGCGAAAATCGTCTCGCAGCGGACGATGCCCGCCAATGTGGTGCAGATGGGGTCTGCCGTGGAATATGCAGCGGACGACGGCCAGCGCCGCGTCACGCTCGTCTATCCCGGCGAGGCGGATATCGCCCAAGGCAAGATCTCGATTCTCACGCCGATCGGAACGGCGTTGATCGGCCTCACGGAAGGCCAGTCGATCGAATGGACCGCCCGCGATGAACGGCGTCATCGCCTGACCGTTCTCAATGTGCGGAATGATGCCGCGGCGGAATAACTCGTAGAACTTTCGGGATATGGCCACCGGCGCACCAAGCGCCGGCTTCCCCTCTCCTGCCCTGATTTCACGAAGGCTTCGCCGCCGACGATCGGTTCAGGAGGCGATGCGGGGCCGGCCGGTCGCCGTTGCCACGAGTCTTGCCTCGATAAAACTGCGTTCGCCGTCGATCTCGGCCACGTCAACGTCCCTGGCGATCTCGATGCGGGGCAGATCGGCACCGGCCCGTTCGGCAAGGTCGATGGACATCCGGCGGACGTGCATTTCGGCAGCGTCCATGGCTTCGGCCTCGCTGTCATAATCGTCAAGCGCTTCCCCTGAATTGACCCGGTAAAGGCCGGGCTCCGGCTGGCTGACGCGCGCCGTCGCCGACATCCGCACCTGTCCGACGACGGCACCAAGCGCATTTGCGACGTCGGCGTGTTCGTGGACCAGGCATTCCGTTCCGACGAGCGCTGGAAGTTCGGCATAATGGAGCGACGCGGAGGCCCCGAGGCCGACCACCGGCCGGTCGAGTGCGATCGACAGGCGCGCGATGCCCTCCTGCCTGCTCACCGCCCGCTGCACGACCGGATGGGCAACGGAGACCTCGCCATCCAGCCCATCCTCTGCAAAGACGGTCTCGAACACCGCCTCCGCCGACCTGCGGGTCACCGCTTGGAGCACCTTTCGTGCAAAGCCCGCGGCATCCTCCGCGACATGATTTCCCTGGGCGTCCCTTTTGCGGGCAAACAGCTCGGCGCCCAGGCGTGCGGCGGCGCTATCCCAATTGTCCTGCCTGCCCAGCGCATGAGCCGCGTCCGATGGTGTGAAGCCGATGATCTGCACCAGCCCGCGCGCCACCAACCGGTCCAGCGTGGCGATCTGCGAGGTCGATGTCAGCAATTTGTCGAGCGCAACCGGGATATCGGACAGGGCCTGGTAAAGTCTTCCCTGGGTGGCCGTCAGCCCGCTGGCCAGCCGTTCCGGCACGCCCACCCGCACGGCAAAGCGACCGTCGAGCCTGTTCACCGTCGGACTGAGCCGCTGACGCGTGAGGTTTTTGCGGATGACATCACCATGTTTCATGGCGGCAAGCGCCAGGGGAACGAGACGGCGGGGGCCAAGCAGGATCGACGGCGTAAGCGCATGTTCGTCGAGCCTCACTTCGGAATCACCGCCCAGCCCGAATGTGCGGATGGCGATCGCCTCCACCATTGTCCGCATCCCGCCGATCATCGCGCCCTCGGGGTCCAGACGAAGCCGGCCGCCGTCCAGTATGCCGATATCGGTCGTCGTGCCGCCGATATCGGTGACGACGGCATCGTCGCGGCCGGTCAGGTGCCGCGCGCCGACCAGGCTTGCCGCCGGCCCCGACAGGATGGTCTCGATCGGGCGTGTTCGGGCAAATTCCGCCGTCACCAGCGCACCGTCGCCGCGCACGACCATCAATGGGGCCGTGATGTTCCGCTTGCCGAGGAAGCCTTCGGTGGCATCGATAAGCCGGCCGATCATGGAGACAAGGCGGGCATTGAGAAGGGTCGTCAGCGCCCGGCGCGGGCCGCCGAGCTTGGAGGTCAGTTCGTGCGAACAGGTCACCGGCAGTCCGGTCCTCTCGCGGACGATGTCGCGTATCCTGAGTTCATGCTCAGGATTGCGAACCGCGAAATAGGCGGCAATCGCGACACCCGATACCGTTTCGGCCAGGACCGGCAAGACGGCCTCCAGATTGTCGAGAACAAGATCGTTCGGATTGCCGTGAACGTCATGTCCGCCGGGACAGAAGACGACAGGATCGGAACCAAGCGTTTTGGCCAGGCCATCGCGCGACAGGTCCTCACGGTTGAAGCCGACCATGACCAGGCCCACCCGTCCGCCCTGCCCTTCGACAAGCGCGTTGGTTGCAAGCGTCGTGGAGATGGAGACCAGCTTGATGTCCCTGGGCTTGATGCTCCTGGGCTGGACGGCTGTGCTTGCCAGAACTGCATCGACCGCGCCGGCGATGCCTATTGCAAGGTCATGTCGCGTCGTAAGCGATTTTGCCTTGGCGATAATGCCTATATCGTCTCCCCAAAGCACGGCATCCGTATAGGTACCGCCGGTATCGATACCGAGATAGAGGGGAGCCCCAGTTTCATTCACCATCATCATGGATGTCCGCTTGGTCCGTTTATCGGGAGGAGAGTATTTGCACGCGCACCGGCGCGCATCAGCCGCATCTTGGAAAGATCTACGGCAGCGGCGGACGGACGTGGCCGTCGGCGCGACAAAACAGAGCGCTCCCGGGACTTTCGGCGCTTCGCCACCGCCCTTGGCGGCCGGGCTTTCGAGGGATTCCGGCGTTCATTCGGGTCCGTGTCTACATCATGCCGTAAGGGATCGCCAATGGCGTGCGATGATCATCGATAGCGCGAACGCCGGCGATATTTTCCGCCAGGATATGCGAGGCTTTTCGCTCTTCATCCGTTATGTAGGCCCCCCAGAAGGTGACGATCCCGTTATGGACCGTCACTGTCGAATTTTCCTCCGAAAGCCAGGATTCGGACCGGAGCGCGGCCTGAATCTCTGCCCGAATGCGGTTGTCGTCATTCATCTCGGCCGGATGCGGTGGCGTTTCGGCGACCAGGATTGCCTTGACGAGATCCGCCCTGCAGACGATGCCGACGACCTGTCCGTTTCGCAACACCGGCACGCGCCTGATTCCCTTGCGCTCCAGGAGATCGATGATATCGACCACCGTCGTCGCTTCGGTGACGGTGACGACGTCGGACGTCATCACGTCGCAGACATGCACGGAATGGGCCTTGATATAATCGGCGGCGAGAATGGCATTGCCCTTGAAGAGGCGGAGCCACCAGGGGCGAAAATGCCGGTCCGTGCCGATTTCCATCCGGCGGAGCAGGTCTCCTTCGCTGACAATTCCGCACAGCACGCCCCGGTCGATGACGGGGACGCCGCTGATTTTATGCGATACGAGAATATCGGCCACATCCGCCACCGTACTGTCCAACCCTACAGAAACGGCAGACGGCGACATGATATCTTTTGCGATCAACATTCTGTTCCCTTTCTTCCGGTTCGCGGTGCATGGCGTGGATCGGACAGATGTGACTTGAAGGCGCTTCCCTTTTGCCGGGCTCGTAATGACGATCGGCCAGGCTGGCGACGCCGTCATGCGCCCGATGCCCTATCGCCTCGGGCTCGTCGCCGGATCTTGCGATTTCGCCGAATTCAATCATTCACCCGGCTTGAGAACAAGGCAAATGAAATTTACTTTGGGTTCAGCGCAATTTTCTTGCAGTCAATACGCAAAATGCCAAAGATGATGATGATCTGGCCTATAGGCCGATACCGATATTCAAGGACTTGCCATGACAGCGTGGAACGATCTCACCGCCGATGAGCAGACGGCTCTCAAGCGCATGAACCGCGGCCCCTACCCTGCTCTTTCCCAAGACATGGCAGCGCGCCTGATCCTTCTTGGAATGGCGGTGGAAAGACCGACCGGAGTGGGCATCAGCAGGGCTGGCCGTGAACTGGTGATCGACTATCTGATCGGCGCGCCCGAGAACTGAAACGCGGAAAGCGGGAAAATACCGTCTCGGCTCAAAAAAGCTGCCGGTTCAGGCCTGGGCCGCGGGGCGCGTCAACCACCTTTTTCAACCCATGCAGGGCTTCCTGGAGATCGGTGCGCCCCTGGCTGCTTTCGGAATAGACCGCATAGGCCGGATAGGTGAATTCCGGCGCGCCATCGACCACCTCAAGCTCTCCCGCCTCGATGAAAGGCTGCACGACACCCTTGCGGAAATAGCCCATGCCGCCGGCCCGCAGGATATAGCTTAGCCCCAGCGGTCCAAGACCGACCAATAATCCCGGCTCGCCGAACGGCGTCGACCTGGCATCGTGCTGCGCGGCGAAGAGCGGTCCCCAATCGACATAGACATATTCCTGCTTGTCCGCCGGCATATGCCCCTCGCCGGTCGTGCGCACCAGGATCAGCTGTTCTTCCTCGATGAGTTCGACTCGAAAGCCGGGCAGCAGTTTCGGCGCATAGAGTACGGCAATGTCGAGAACACCGGTGCGCAACTGTTCGAGGAGTTGGTCCGGCACGCCGACATTGGCGCGCAGGGCGATCTCCGGTTTGGTTTTCTTCATCCAGATCAGCCAATCGAGGAGCAGCGGGTTCCATAGGCTGAGCTCGCCGCCCAGTGCGATCACGCTCGTCTGCCCCTCCGGGATCGCCAATTGATGCCTTGCCCGTTCCCAAACCTGGACGAAGGACAGCGCAAACCGCTCGAATTCCCGTCCCGCCGCCGTCAGTTGCGCGCCGTTGCGGTTACGGACGAACAATTGCCGGCCAAGTTCCTCTTCCAGCGTGCGGATACGGGCGCTGACAGTGGTCTGGGTCACGTTCAGCCGGTCGGCAGCCTTCAGAAAGCTACCGGAATGAACAATTTCAAGAAAGGTCCTTGCCCGATCAATATCCATCTCGCCCTCCGTCGATGCAAAATTATTGCATTGATGCTGCATTTAATTCCGTTTGTCTTCTATTTTCAACGGGAGCAGGCTGGTCGCGAATGATCCTGTTCGCCGGCACCGCTCGGTGCCACGGAGTTGCTGATGTCGAATGACGAGGACTTGGAGGAGATGACAGGCGGATATGCTTCCCCGCCCTGCTTCATGCACGAACTGACGCCCGATTATCGGGTTCAGCCTGCCACACACCGCTCCGGCGGCAGCGACGTCGCCCGCTGGCGCCGTGCGGAGCGCAAGCGCCTGATCGACGCACGCATGGCGCTTGATCCCGATGAGCGAAATAGGAGGTCGAAACGGATCGCCTCCAGACTGGAGGCGGCGCTCGGCAGGCCCGGCGGACGTATTCTCGCAGCCTATTGGCCGGTTCGTGGCGAGCCGGACCTGCGCAACTGGATGATCCGGGCGTTCGAACGCGGATCGCGGATCGCGCTTCCGATCGTCATCGCAAAAAACAGGCCGCTGGAATTTTCCCTCTGGTCGCCCGGAGACCGACTGGAGCGCGGCGTCTGGGACATGCTGGTTCCGGCGCGCGGAACTGCCGTGCAGCCGGATGTCATCGTCGCGCCCGGCGTCGGTTTCGACGAGGCCGATCATCGCCTCGGCTATGGCGGCGGCCTTCTCGACCGGACACTCGCCGCCATGTCGAGGAAACCGCAGGTCATCGGCGTCGGCTATGCGGAAAGCCGGATCAGGACGATCTATCCGCAGCCCTTCGATGTTCCAATGGATTTCGTCGTGACCGACGGGTGATCTGCGTTGCGGCCGCCGCTGGAGGCGAGGCGGCCCTGTTTCGATCCCGCCTTCAGGACCCGCAAGCGAAAGCAAGAGAGTGTCATGTTACGTGCAAGCACCACGCCGGAAAACGACAGGCCGACCTTTGTCACCCGATGGTTCCTATCCACCAACCACAAGGACATAGGCACGCTCTATCTGATATTTTCGATGATCGCGGGGGTTCTCGGCACCGCCCTCTCCGTGCTGATTCGCATGGAACTCCAGACGCCGGGACTGCAGATCTTCAACGATCCCGGCGTGTTCAACGTCGTCGTCAGCGGCCACGGCCTGGTGATGATCTTCTTCGTCATCATGCCGGCCATGATCGGCGGCTTCGGCAACTGGATGATCCCGATCATGATCGGCGCCCCCGACATGGCATTTCCGCGCCTGAACAATGTCTCCTTCTGGCTGCTCGTTGCGTCGTTCGTCTTGTTCATCCTCTCGCTCTTTTCGCCCGGTGCTGCCGGAACATTGGGCCATGGCGGCGGCTGGACGCTCTATCCTCCCTATTCCACCTCCGGCCAGCCCGGTCCGGCGGTCGATTTCGTCATTCTTGCGATTCACCTCTCCGGCGCTTCCTCGATCCTCGGCGCGATCAATTTCATCACCACCATCTTCAACATGCGCGCGCCGGGCATGACGCTGCACAAAATGCCGCTTTTCGCCTGGGCGATGCTCGTCACTGCCTTCATGCTCCTGCTTTCCCTGCCGGTGCTTGCCGGTGCGGTGACCATGCTTCTGACCGACCGCAATTTCGCCACGACATTCTTCGCGCCCGAAGGCGGCGGCGATCCGATCCTCTACCAGCATCTGTTCTGGTTCTTCGGGCATCCGGAAGTCTACATCATGATCCTGCCCGGCTTCGGCATCGTCAGTCATGTGATCTCGACCTTCGCCAAAAAGCCGATCTTCGGCTATCTCGGCATGGCCTATGCCATGGTCGCCATCGGCCTTATCGGCTTCATCGTCTGGGCCCATCACATGTTCACGGTCGGGCTTTCCCTCGATTCACAGCGCTATTTCGCCTTTGCATCCATGGTGATCGCCGTGCCTACCGGCGTGAAGGTCTTCTCCTGGCTGGCCACCATGTGGGGCGGTTCTATCCGGTTCAAGACGCCGATGCTCTGGGCCTCGGGCTTCGTGCTGCTTTTCACCATCGGCGGCGTGACCGGCGTCGTGCTTGCCAATCCCGGCATCGACCGCGTTCTGCACGATACCTATTATGTCGTCGCGCATTTCCATTATGTGCTGTCGCTGGGCGCGGCCTTCGCCATCTTCGCGGGTTTCTACTACTGGTTTCCCAAGATGACGGGCTACATGTACAGCGAAACGCTGGGTCGCCTGCATTTCTGGCTGATGTTCATCGGCGTCAACCTCGTCTTCTTCCCACAGCATTTTCTCGGCCTTGCGGGCATGCCGCGCCGCTATGCCGATTATCCCGATGCTTTCGCCGGCTGGAACCTCGTCTCCTCGATCGGCGCCTATATCTCGACCGCCGGTCTCGTCGTCTTCTTCGTCACCGTCGCGGAAGCCCTTATCCGCAGGCGCAGTGTGGGCGACAATCCCTGGGGTGAAGGAGCGACGACCCTTGAATGGACGCTGTCGTCACCGCCGCCCTACCACCAATTCAGTTCGTTGCCGCTGATCCGTTGATCTGCCTGTACGTCGACCAACGGTCATGAACACGGTTCCAAGGAGAGAAGCGATGACCGAAGCCATGGATATGAACAGCAATCTCTATCTTGTCGGGCTTTTCCTCTTCTACTGGCTGCTTTTCAATCTCGCCAGCCAGTCGGTGCCGTCCGGCAACGAGGACTCCGCTGAGAAGGGCGTCGCCATGCCGGATACGCCACAGCCGGACATGGAGGCTGGCCATCTCCCGGCTGCCCTGGAAGCGATCGGCAAGGCCGACCGGAATTTCACCAGGGCACATTTCCTGGCGGCCGCCGCGAACGCCCATGAGATCATACTGGACGCGTTTGCGGCGGGCGACGAAATGATCCTCGGACCGCTTGTCGGACCGGATGTCCTCACCGCATTTGTCGATGCCATCGACGAGCGCCGGCAGCGGGGCGAAACGCTTGACCTGATCGTCGTCGGAGAGAAGGAAGCCGCCATTGTCGATGCCGGTATCGTTGACGGCATGGCTGACATAACGGTCAGATTCGTAACCGACATCGTCAAGGCGACACGCTCCGAAGCCGGCAAGATGATTTCCGGTGATTTGAACCATATCATCGAAACCTGCGACATCTGGACCTTCTCGCGCGATCTCTCATCACGGGACCCGTCCTGGCGGCTGACCGTCACGTCCAATGCCCAATCCCTTGCGATGAAAGACGGTGCCAAGGCGTCGATCAGCCCACGGAGAAGCCTGAAGGCCAAGATTATCGACAAAACGACCCGAACCGCATGAGCGGGCCTTTTGCTGTTGCCTCGCTTGCGAGCGTGGGTACGGTCGCCTCGCGGAGGTCATAGCGCGTTGGCGATCGCTTCGTCGCATCGCTTGTCGCCGGGTTGCCTGCAATGGTGGAGTCCTCCCCTCCCCCGATTGCGCAGCTTCAGTCCACGATACCCCGATCTTGCGGTCAGACCGGGCTTCGTTGCCCGCCGCGCCTCCTGTGCAGGCCTTTAAGGAGGCGTTAACCAAAAATCTCTTGCGGGTTTTTGAGAATCCACCGATAGTAATCACGCTTTAGTGGCGATGTGTCACGGAAAAGCGTTTTTCCAGGACGGTGGCTGAATTGAACGTGGTTGCGGATGTGAATGTCGCGGAAGACAAGGATTTCGACGAAGAAATCCTTGAGCAGGGAGAGCTTATTTCCGACAAGCTCAACATGCTGCGGATGGAGCAATATCCGCCAAATGCGGAAAAGGGCCTGCGCCGGTTTTCGTCCGTGGAAGTCGCCGATTTTATCGGCGTGTCGCAAAATCACATCAAGAAGCTTCACCTTGAAGGAAAGGGGCCTGTCCCCGAAGTGACGGGTTCGGGCCGCAGATCCTATACCGCCGAGCAGATGCTCGAACTGCGGCAATATCTCGACAAGCACGGCAGGTCTGATTTCAAGCGCTATGTTCCTCATCGCCGCGCGGGGGAAGCGCTGCAGGTCATTTCCGTGGTCAATTTCAAGGGTGGAAGCGGGAAGACGACGACGACGGCGCATCTGGCGCAATATCTCGCCTTGACCGGCCATCGCGTCCTTGCCATCGACCTCGACCCTCAGGCATCGCTGACCGCCCTGCACGGAATCCAGCCCGAACTGGACAAGAATCCTTCCCTGTTCGAGGCGCTGCGCTACGATGACCAGCGCAAGTCGATCAAGGACATCATCCAGCCTACGAATTTTCCGGGGCTCGATATCGTGCCTGCCAATCTCGAACTTCAGGAATACGAATACGAGACCCCCCTTGCCGCCTCCAACAAAAGCTCTCCCGAGGGACGGCTGTTCTTTACCCGCATCTCCAAGGCCTTGAAAGAAGTCGACGATCGCTACGATGTCGTGGTGATCGATTGCCCGCCACAACTCGGCTACCTCACGCTCACGGCGCTGACTGCCTCTACCTCGGTACTGATCACCGTTCATCCACAGATGCTCGACGTCATGTCGATGAGCCAGTTCCTGCTGATGCTCGGCGGCATTCTCGAATCGATAAAAAGCGCGGGGGCGACTGTCCGGTTGAAATGGTTCCGCTATCTCGTGACCCGCTATGAGCCGATGGATGGGCCACAGGCGCAGATGGTCGGCTTCATGCAGGCCATGTTCAACAAGCGGATGCTGCAGCACCAGATGGTGAAATCGACGGCGATCTCCGATGCCGGCATTACCAAGCAAACGCTCTACGAGGTCGAGCGCAGCCAGTTCACCCGCTCCACCTATGACCGCGCCATGGAATGCCTGAACGGCGTCAACGGAGAAATCGTCACGCTCGTCCATAAGGCATGGGGGCGAAAGTGAGAGAATTCTTGACAGCCGTGCAAATTACAATTTTCTCAATCAAATTCAGCTAGATACACAGAAGTGAGGATCGAGGATGGCTCGCAAGCACCTGCTCACCAACCTTAGTTCGACGCTGCCGCAGAAGGCGAACGACGGCAAGCCGTCGGAAACCCGCGTCGACTATGCCCGCCGCGGCGCCTCCCGCTCGATGATGCAGTCTCTCGACGAGATGGCCGAGAATTCGATGCGTGTCCTGGAAGGCGAGACGATCGTCATGCTCGATCCGGACAGGCTCGACGCGTCCGCTTTCGCGGACAGGATCGATGACGACGAGGCGGATTTCGCCGGCCTGGTGGACGCCATCAGGCAGGGCGGCCAATCCTCGCCGATCCTGGTGCGGCCGCATCCCGACGCGCCGAGCCGCTACATGATCGTCTACGGACATCGTCG
This sequence comes from Rhizobium sp. Root482, assembly GCF_001426565.1. Classification (GTDB taxonomy): domain Bacteria; phylum Pseudomonadota; class Alphaproteobacteria; order Rhizobiales; family Rhizobiaceae; genus Pararhizobium. The sequence goes on from NZ_LMFA01000022.1 coordinate 419,212, forward strand.
CGCGCGTGCAGCCAAGGAACTGGGGATCGAGGTTCGCGCTGTCGTCAAGCCGATCGAGGACATCGCCCATGTCATCGCCCAGGGCCAGGAAAATACGGCGCGCGCCGATCTCTCCTTCATCGAGAAGGCACTGTTTGCGAGAAAGCTGGCCAGCGCCGGCATGACCAAGGACACGATCAAGACGGCATTGACCATCGACGACACGCTATTGTCGCGAATGCTCTCCGTAGCGGAAAACGTTCCCGAGGCCATTCTGGACGCGGTCGGATCGGCAAAGGGGGTAGGGCGCGATCGATGGGAGGAAGCCAAGAAGCTGGCCCTCGATCCGCATCGCGCCGAATGGGCAATCGAATTCGTCGCGAGCGATGCGTTCAAGAGCCTGCCTGCGGATGCACGTTTTAATGCGCTGCTCGAACAATTGAGAAAGGCGCGCAAATCAAAACCGGCAGTCCGCAAGCCCATAGAAAAAAACTGGGCAATCGCTGAAAAGGCGGTTTCCGTCTCGACGAAGGATGCAGGCAAGGCCTTTACGCTGTCGTTGAAGGCTAAAGACGCCTCGCAATTCGGCGCCTTCCTGTCGGAGCGGCTGGAGAGCCTTTACCAGGAATACCGGCAAACCGGCGCCCCGCGAAGCGAGGACTGAACGCAGAGCCTTTTTCTGTCAGCTGCAGCAGCTATGCCGCAGGCAATCGCGGGGATGTGAGACAGGCCCCCGGAAGGGCAGGCGGTGATATGGAGGCCGATGATCTCCGGCCTGGGGGGAGGGGAGAACGGCTTGTAGATGTAGATGCCCTCTGAGACGCGCTGGATCAGCGCCATGCGCTTTGCCGATTCTGATCCGCCCTTAAGTGGAGAGCGACTGCACAGTCATTTTCGAGACAACAATTGGCCACTCGCACACCGATAACGGTTTATAGAATGCTCCCTGAAGAGCAACGAACAGACCAATTGTCCCACTGCACATCGTCGGCCTAAACCGCAAAACTGAAAATAATTTTTATTATCAGATAATTAGATGGTTAATAGCAGCGGCGAAGAATAGATCCTGCAAGCTGTGATCGCGCCTCGGCATAAGTTTCGCAGCCATTTGATGACAATGGGGCCAGTGGCAATCCATATGTCGGATCGCCACCGGCCCATCGACATCAGAGTGCCTTCGCCGCTCTTTCGATGACGTCAGCAACCTTTTCGGGCTGCGAGGCGAAGACGGCATGACTGGATTTTATCTCCGTCACCGCGCTACCGGCTCGCTTCGCCATCTCACGCTCAAGTTCGGGATTGATGGAGCGGTCTTCAGTTGCGACGATGGACCAGCTCCGCTTCGTCTTCCAGGCGGGATCACCAACCTTCGTCGAAAAGGCTTCCTTCGAGGCGAAAACCTGCGACCTCGCGAGAAATGCGGCGTCGTCTTTCGGCAGGTCGGCGGCGAAATCCTTCGCAAAGGCAGCGGGGTCGAGATAGAGATATTTTCCGTCCTTTGTTTCGCGGATATTCATTCCGCCAGCCGGTTTCGAGCTTGCGAGGCTGAGCAGGCTTTCGCCTTTGCCCGGCTGGAAAGCTGCGACATATACGAGACCGGCGACAGCCGGGCTGTGGCCGGCTTCGGTGATCACCATGCCGCCATAGCTGTGACCGACGAGGAGCGTCGGGCCGTCCTGCAGGTCGAGAACCCGATTGGTAGCCGCGACATCGTCGGCAAGCGAGGTGATCGGCTGCTGCACGATCGTGACATTGAAGCCTCGCCGGACGAGGATATCGGATGCCCTGCGCCAGCCCGAACCATCGGCGAGCGCACCATGGACGATGACGATATTTTTGATATCGGCAGCCTGCGCAGCGAAGGCGATGATACTGGTAGCGAAAGCGAGCGCGAGGGTCGAGATGTAATGACGGTTCATGCGTTTGACTCCTGTTTTCATGGTTGATTTTAAAGGGAAATGAGGTTTCAGCCGAAGGTGAAGGCGTATGCTTCGACACCCGGATCGAGGAAACGGATTTCGAACGTCCGGGCCTCCACATCGCCGGATTGGCGGACCAGCTGATAGAGTTTTGTCGAGGTCACCGTGCCGTATCCGCCGGCATCGGTATCTGCGCCATGGCTGGCCCCGGGCGCCTTGCCGTCGATCGTCACCCGGAAGCGAACTGGTTTGCTGGCGGCGCCAGGTCCGAGGACCAGATGCAGGTCGCGGGCGCTGAAACGATAGAGGATGCTGCCATCCGCTCGATCCAATACGGCGTGCTCGGCGCCGACCGTCCAGCTTCCGGAGAAGCCCCATTCGTTCAGGCCCGGCTGGTCGATGGAATATGTGTTGGCGGCGTCGGCACGCAGGTTTTCCGGAGAGACGAAGCCGGCGGCGCGTTTGTAGCCGAGATAACTCTCGCCGGAGCGGATGTTCTTGAGGTCCGGGCTCGCCTCGGCACCTTTTGCCTCCGGCGTCACTGGCGCAGTCGAGGCCATCTCGCTGCCGGCTTCGCGCAGCAGATCCTGGATTGCCTGTTCGGTCTGGGGGTAGTTGCCTTCGCCGAAGTGGTGGTAGCGAATATTGCCTTTTGCATCGATCAGATAATGGGCCGGCCAGTAGCTGTTTTCAAAAGCCCGCCAGATCCTGTAGTCGTTGTCGATCGCGACAGGATAGCCGATCTTGAAGTCGGCGACCGCCTTTTTGACATTGTCGATCTTCTTCTCGAAGGCGAATTCCGGGGCATGCACGCCAATGATGACCAGACCCTGATCCTTGTATTTTTCGGCCCAGGCGCGCACGTAAGGCACGGTGCGGATGCAGTTTATGCAGGAATAGGTCCAGAAATCGATGAGGACGACCTTGCCGCGCAGCTCTTCCGTTGTCAGAGACGGCGAATTGAGCCATTCGACGGCGCCGGTCAGCGATGGCGCACGTCCCTCCATGGGAAGATCGCTGAGGAAGGGACTGCCTGTATCCAAGGCGGCAGCCAACGTGCCGTTCGCGGCAAGGTCGGATGATGATCCGACGGCAGGCTTTTCATGGAGCTGGTCAAGCACAGCCTGTTCGAAGGCAGACGTGCTGGCATAGGAAAGCCGTGCCAGGAGGCCGGTGTCGAGACCCAGCGCGATGACGGCAACGCCGGCCAGAACCGCTGCACCCAGCACCTGGCGAATACGCTCGCTGACGCCCAGCGACCGCTTCATGCCGGCAAAGATCCTCCCGCCGACAAGAAGGGCAACGGCAAGCGACGTCGCCGCACCTGCAGCATAGGCGACCAGCAGGAAAGTCGTTTGCAGATTGGCGCCTTGCAAGGCTGCGCCCGTTAGCACGAGGCCGAGGATTGGTCCGGCGCAAGGCGCCCAGAGCAGCCCGGTCGCGACCCCAAGGATGAAGGCGCTCGCCGCCGTCGGTACGGAGCCCGGCCTGCCGGATGCATTCAGCAGCCTGTTGCCAAAATCGACGACCGGCTGGGTGACGACGCCCGCAATGCGTGGCGAAAGAAGGCTGACCCCGAAGACGGCAAGCAACAGGATCGCAGCAAGACGGCCGTATTCATTCGCATGGATCGCCCAGCTTCCGCCGACCGCTGCAAGCGTCGCGACCAGTGCGAAAGTCACGCTCATGCCGATCAGCATGGGCAGCGTGCTTCTGATGAAGGGCTGTCCCGCGCGGGCAAAGACGAAGGGGAGAATGGGAAGGATGCACGGGCTGAGAATGGTCAGCGCGCCTCCGAGGTAGGCAATGATGAGAAGTGTCATCGTCGTTTCCTTGAAGCCGATTGGTGGATTCTGGACGGCGATGGGCGCGACCAGGAACGGTGCCAATCTGGTCGGAGCGACGTATCCCGGATGTGTCCGGCTTCATTGAGAAATGTACCGCAGTGTAGGAACCTTTCGGCTCCACGACACGGTGACGCAATCGCCAGCAGCGCTGACCAACAGGCGGAACGGATTGTATCAAAACGTATCGAGGAAGCCCGATGCTACATCCGCATTCAATCGCGCGCTTGGCGCGACACATGGGGGATACATGCTGCCAGCCTTCTTGCCATCAACACCAATCGAGATGGAGAGAACGATGTCACCCGCATTCAACCACCAGCGTCGCCGCTTCTTCGGTATCGCCGCCATGACCGTGGCTGCCGCAGAATTCGGCATGACCGCGATCGCCAATGCCCGGTCACCCGCCGCATCCCTGGCGGCGGTCAGGGCAGGAGGGAACACCTCCTTCGCAGCGCTGAAGCAGATCAAGGCCGGTGTGCTCGATATCGGATACGCAGAAGCCGGCCCAGTCGATGGTCCCGTTGTCCTGCTCGTTCACGGCTGGCCTTACGATATCCATAGCTATGTGGATGTCGCACCGATCCTGGCCGATGCAGGCTACCGCGTTATCATTCCCTATCTGCGCGGCCATGGCACGACCCGCTTCCTTTCGGACGAAACGCCGCGTAACGGCCAGCAGGCGGCGCTGGCGGCCGACATGATCGCGTTCATGGATGCACTCGGCGTCGAAAAGGCGATCCTCGGCGGATATGACTGGGGTGCGCGCACCGTCAACATCATGGCGGCTCTCTGGCCGGAACGCTGCAAGGCGATGGTTTCGGTCAGCGGCTATCTCATCGGCAGCCAGGCGGCCAACAGCACGCCACTTCCGCCGGCGGCAGAACTTTCCTGGTGGTATCAGTTCTACTTTGCGACGGAGCGGGGACGGCAAGGCTATGCCGCCAACACATATGCGTTTGCAAAGCTGATCTGGCGGACGGCATCGCCGACATGGAAATTCGACGACGAGACTTTCCATCGCTCGGCTACCGCATTCGATAATCCGGACCACGTGGACATCACCATTCATAATTACCGCTGGCGGCTGGGTCTCGCCGAAGGCGAAGCAAAATACGATGCCTACGAGAAGCAGCTGGCGATGCGGCCAATCATCACTATTCCGACGATCACCATGGAAGGCGATGAAAATGCCGCGCCGCATCCGGAACCATCCTCCTATGCAAAGAAGTTCTCTGGAAGATACGAGCACCGAAATGTAGCAGGTGTCGGGCATAATCTGCCCCAGGAGGCGCCGCAGACATTCGCTAAGGCCATCCTTGACGTTGCGAAATTCTGAACGTCAGCCGCCGCGAGAAACTCCTTTACTCGTGGCGGCCGATACGGACAAATGGCGGCAGAGCAGCCGATCGATAGGGTTTGGAAGATCATAGATGGAGCATGTCGACCACATCCTGATCGTCGATGACGACCGAGAAATTCGCGAACTGGTATCGCGTTATCTGACGAAGAACGGCCTTCGGACGACAGTTGCCGCCGACGGCCGGCAAATGCGTGGCTTTCTCGAAGCCAGTACAGTCGATCTGATCGTGCTCGACGTGATGATGCCCGGCGACGATGGCCTGGTCCTGTGCCGGGAACTTCGCGCCGGCAAACACAAGGCGACGCCGGTCATCATGCTGACGGCACGCGACGATGAGATGGACCGGATCATCGGGCTCGAAATGGGCGCGGACGACTATCTGCCGAAGCCCTTCGCGGCGCGAGAGCTTCTCGCACGCATCAAGGCGGTTCTGCGACGCACCCGAATGTTGCCACCCAATCTTCAGATCAGCGAAGCCGGACAATTGCTGACCTTCGGCGACTGGCGACTTGATACCGTTGGCCGCCATCTTCTTGACAGCGACGGGACGGAAATCGCGCTGAGCGGTGCGGAATATCGTCTGTTGCGGGTTTTCATCGATCATCCGCAGCGGGTGCTCAACCGAGATCAGATACTGAACCTGACGCAGGGCCGCGACGCCGAACTGTTCGACCGCTCGATCGACCTTCTGGTCAGCCGTCTGCGCCAGCGGCTCGGCGACGACGCACGCGAGCCGACCTACATCAAGACGGTGCGGGCCGAAGGCTATGTGTTCTCCGTACCGGTCGAGATTTCGGTGCCCAGGACATGAGCGAGGGCAGCAAGGTCCGCTTCGGCTGGTGGCCGAGAACGCTGCGCTCACGTCTCTTTTTGATCCTGTTTGCCGGATTGGCGGTTGCCTACGGCCTGTCCTTCAGCATTCTTTTTGCCGAGCGCTACATGTCGGCCAAAGCCGTCATGCTGGGTACGCTGGAAAGCGACCTGGCAACCTCGATCGCCGTTCTCGATCGACTGCCGGCCAACGAGCGGGCCGAATGGCTGGACCGCCTGAGCCGCGGCAGCTATCGGCTCGTTCTTGGTCCGGGGCTGCCCGGTGTTCCGGATTTGTCGGGCCGCGGTGCCGAGATTGCAGATCGGATCAGCCAGGCCGCCGGCAACAGGTTTTCGATTCGCGTCGAAGCCGTCTCCGGTAACGACATGCGGCTGCAGGGGCATTTGACGCTTTCGGACGGCTCGCCGCTCACGATCGACGTCACTCCGCGTGGAGTGATGCCCCTGGCCGAATGGCTGCCTTATGTCTTTGCCGCACAGATGGTGCTGCTCATCCTGTGCACCTGGTTTGCCGTGCGCCAGGCCGTTCGTCCACTTTACGGCCTGGCCGCCGCCGCTGACGCGCTTGATCCCGGCAGGAAAGTGTCTCCATTGAGCGAGAGCGGACCGAGCGAAGTCGCCAATGCGGCGCGCGCATTCAACGCCATGCGTGACCGGATCGCGCATTATCTTGAAGAACGCGTGCAGATTCTCGCAGCGATCTCGCATGACCTGCAGACGCCCATCACGCGCATGCGGCTGCGCGCCGACATGACGGAAGATACTCCCGAAAAAGACAAGCTGGTCAGCGACTTGCGGGAGATCGAGCGGCTCGTGCGGGACGGCATCGCCTATGCACGCAGCTCTCACGGAAATGGGGAGAAGACCTCGCGTATCGATCTCGCATCCTTCATCGACAGCATTGCCTATGATTACCAGGACACCGGAAAAGCGGTCACGGTGCAGGGCATCGTTCAGGATACCGCCGCGACGAAACCGCACGCATTGCGGCGCATCCTGACCAACTTCATCGACAATGCCCTCAAGTTCGCGGGTGCTGCCGAGATCAGCGTCGAACGGACAGACGAAGGTGTCGTCGTAATTACGGTCCTGGATCGCGGACCAGGAATTCCGGATGACAAGCTCGAAGCGGCGATGCAGCCGTTCTTCCGTCTCGAGACGTCCCGCAATCGCGATACCGGGGGCACGGGCCTCGGATTGGCCATCGCCCAGCAGCTTGCCGCCTCGCTCGATGGCGCAGTGCGGATCTACAATCGCGTCGGCGGCGGGCTCGCGGCAGAGATATCGCTGCTCTGAATAATGCTCGGTTTTGTCGGCTATTGTATAGAAAGGTAGCCCCGCCAGCCGTCGCTACGGTGTGACACAAGTCCGGCCTTTTCGAACACATGTCCGATACGTCGATGCGGCAAAACACTCCCGTCAACAAGGTCGCCTCGGGCGACAGAACGAAGGAGTGTTTCATGACGACGATCGACAAGGTTCTTTACACCGGCAAGACCCATACGACCGGCGGACGCGAAGGCGCGGCGCGCAGTGACGATGCCCAGCTTGACGTCAAGCTTTCGCCTCCGGGCAGCGGCAAGCCCGGGACAAATCCCGAGCAACTCTTTGCTGCCGGCTGGTCCGCCTGCTTCATCGGCGCCCTGGGCATTGCTGCCGGCAAGCGCAAACTGTCGCTGCCAGTGGATACGGCAGTCGATGCCGAGGTCGATCTTGGTGTAACGGATGGCGCCTATCTGCTGCAAGCTCGGCTGAATGTCAGCCTTCCGGGACTTGATCCTGACCTGGCGAGCGCGCTGATCGATGAAGCCCATCAGACCTGCCCCTATTCGAAGGCCACCCGTGGCGATATCGCTGTCGAACTGGCGCTTGCCTGAACTGTCCTGCCATCTCACGGAGTGTCCGACGAAACGCATAATCATTGGCATGCTGGCGCTTGCCGTCTTTGCGGCGCCTTGCGTCTATGACGTATTTTCGCCGGAACCATCACCTTTGGCCGCTGTCGCCAGAGCCGTTGGTCTCCAAGGATAAACAGCCGGAGTCACAGGGGGAGCGTCTTCGCAGAGGCGCTCCTTTCGATCAGGATTTGCCGGCTTCTATTTCAGGCTTGGATCGCAAAGCATTGTTGATCGACGACGCGATTTTTTTATCTCTGGTTTGTAGCTTTGGGGCTCCGTCACCGCGGTGCCACGCGGTAATCATCTCCCTTTCCGCCTCGTCGGCGCATGCCTGATGGCCACCGCACGCTATTGTGGCTCTTGCTGAATGGTGCGGCGACCCTTAACGATGGCGACGCATTTGGGGAATGCAATTCGATGCCTATGCAAGATCGCAAGCGAAACAAGATAACACTGCTGGATGTTGCGAAACATGCTGATGTTTCACGCGCGACAGCATCTCTCGTGGTGCGCAAAAGCCCTCTGGTTGGCGCTGAAACCCGCCTGCGCGTCGAGGCAGCGATGCGTGAGCTCGGCTATGTCTACAATATGGGTGCTGCCCGCTTGCGTGCCGAGCGAAGCCATACAGTCGGCGTCGTCGTGCCCAACCTTACCAACCCGTTTTTTGCCGAGTTGTTGGGAGGGATGGAAGCATCGATCGATGCGGCCGGGTTGGTGATGATCATTGCCAACAGTGGAGACGGGCCGTCGCGGCAAGCCGCCGTCCTGCAGCGCATGCGGGAGCATGGCGTCGATGGGATCATTCTTTGTCCGGCGGCGGATACGCCTGACGATCTCGCAAGGCAGGTCGCCGACTGGAAACTGCCGATGGTGCAGGCCCTGCGGCATGTGACAGACGAACTTGACTACGCCGGGGCAAATTATGCCGCGGGCATGGAGGAGGCTGTCGAATATCTTGTCTCGCTTGGACATCAGACCATTTGCTTTGCGATCCATGGGCCGGTTCATTCGGCGTATCAGGAGCGCATCCAGGGCTTTCGTGAGGCCATGACAAGATCCGGGCTGCGGCCTGATCTTGTTATTGCTGTTCCCGACCGGGTCGACCACGTCGCTCAAGACGCCCATATGCTCTTCGAGCAGGGCCGGGCACCCACCGCCGTGATCTGCTTCAACGATCTAGTGGCCCATGGATTGGCAGCGGGCTTTTATGACCGCGGCCTGAAAATAGGCCATGATATCTCCCTTATCGGCTTCGACGATGTCACCGATGCCGAAGCAATGCGACCGCGTCTCACCTCGGTATCGACCGCACCCAGCGGCATCGGTCAAAATGCTGCGGCCTTGCTGCTGGATCGCATTGCGCAGCCTACGCTGCCGCCGCGTCGATGCGTCAGTCCGGCCCGGCTTCACATCCGCGAATCCTGCGGTCCTCTCCGCATTTCGTGAAACAGGATGCCCATTTGGCGGTTGACTTGTCGAACATGGAAATTTAGATCGATCTAACGGGCGCGGGAGGGAGTGCGCCGACCTTGGGAGGCCCCACGTGTACGAGTTCAACTTTGCACCGGTATTTGCTTCGTTCGACCAGTTGCTTCTGGGCGCCTGGCTGACCATCCGCCTTTCGTGCGCGGCAATGCTGCTTGGCTTGATCGTGTCGGTGGTCTGTGCATGGGGCAAGACCTCCGGTCCGGCATTGATACGGTTCGTCATCAACGCCTATATCGAAATTATCCGCAACACGCCGTTTCTGGTGCAGATATTCTTCATCTTCTTCGGTCTGCCGTCCCTCGGTTTGCGTCTTTCGCCGAACAGTGCCGCCCTTCTGGCGCTCGTGGTCAATTTCGGGGCCTATGGCACCGAGATCATTCGTGCCGGCATCGAATCCATCCAGAAGGGGCAGCTGGAAGCGGGGACCGCTCTTGGCCTGTCGAAGCTGCAAATCTTCCGCTACATCATCATGAAACCGGCACTGCGTACCGTCTATCCGTCTCTGACAAGCCAGTTCATCTACCTGATGCTGACGTCGAGCGTAGTTTCGGTGATCTCGGCAGACGATCTCGCCGCCGCCGGCAACGACCTTCAGTCGGCCACGTTCGCGAGTTTCGAAGTTTATATCGTCATCACCCTGATGTACCTCGTTCTCTCGATCGGCTTCTCCGCAATTTTCGCCGCGATCGAGCGAACGGCCTTCAAGTACCCGCTGAGCCGATAGGAGGCCTCGATGATCAGACCCTTCGGCTGGAACGAGTTTCTCATCATCGTCATGGCGGCGCAGTGGACGATCGCGCTGTCTGCGATCGCTTTCGCCGGCGGAGGCATCGGCGGGCTGCTGATCGCTCTCGCCCGCGTCTCCGACATACGGTCACTGCGGCTTGCCGCTCTCGGCTTCATCCGGGTCTTCCAGGGCACGCCACTCTTGATGCAGCTCTTCCTGGTTTTCTTCGGCATGAATATCTTCGGGCTGGCCATCAACCCCTGGATTGCAGCGGCGATCGCACTGACCCTGCATGCCAGCGCCTTCCTTGGGGAAATCTGGCGCGGCTGCATCGAGGCTGTGCCGCCGGGCCAGCGGGAGGCTGCGACGGCTCTCGGCCTGCGTTACTACAACCGGATGCGCTACATCCTCCTGCCGCAGGCCGCACGCATCGCCGTGGCACCGACCGTCGGTTTTCTCGTTCAGCTCATCAAGGGTACGTCTCTCGCGGCGATCATCGGCTTTACCGAACTGACCCGCCAGGGACAGATCATCAACAATGCGACGTTCAGTCCGTTCATGGTTTTCGGTACGGTGGCCGCAGTCTATTTCATCCTGTGCTGGCCGCTCTCCGTGCTGGCACGGCGGATGGAAGTCAGGTTTTCCCGGGCAACACAACGTTGACGGGACCCCAGTCGGCGGGAGGGCCGGCAGTGACGAAAGGGTAGGAAGCAATGAACATTTCAAGACGCGCGGCAATGGCCGTGATTGGCGCAGGCTTGATGGCCGCCGTGGCCTCTTTTCCCGCGACGGCGCAAACCGTCGAAGAGATCAAGTCCGCCGGGACCGTGAAAATCGGGATGCTGGTGGACTTCCCGCCGTTCGGTATCATGAATGAGAGCAACCAACCGGACGGCTACGACGCGGACGTTGCAAAGTTGCTTGCCAAGGAATGGGGCGTCGAGGCCCAGATCGTACCGGTGACCGGTCCGAACAGAATTCCCTATCTCCAGAGCAATCAGGTCGATCTGCTCGTCGCGTCGCTGGGCATTACCGAAGAACGCGCCAAGAGCGTCGACTTCTCCGCACCCTATGCCGGCATCTCCATCGGCGTCTTCGGCGCCGAGGATGTGGCGGTCACCAAGCCGGAAGATCTTTCCGGCAAGACCATCGGTGTTGCCCGCGCCAGCACGCAGGATACGGCAGTCACGAAGGTCGCCCCGCAGGACGCCACCATTCAGCGTTTCGACGATGATGCAAGTGCCGTCCAGGCCCTGTTGTCAGGCCAGGTCGAACTGATCGGCGTGTCGAACGTCGTTGCCGCCCAGATCGAACAGGCAGCGCCAGGCCGCTTCAACCAGAAACTCGAACTGAGCCAGCAGGTACAGGGTATCGCAGTCCGCAAGGGTTCGACCGAGCTTCTGGAGGCCGTGAACGCTTTCCTTGAGAAGGTAAAGGCTGACGGCCAGCTCAGTGCCATCCATGAAAAATGGCTCGGCGCGCCGCTGCCGAACTTCGTCGCCGAAGGCAAGTAACCAAGAGACAGGAGTTCCTCGCATGGCTGAAATTCATGCAAACACATCGATGGCAGACGTGCGGGGAGCTTCCGGTCCGGCGGTAACAATGGACGGCGTCAACAAATGGTACGCCGAATTCCACGCGCTGAAGGATATCAACCTCGCCGTCAACCGTGGAGAGCGCATCGTTATCTGCGGGCCATCCGGTTCCGGCAAGTCCACCCTTATCCGCTGCATCAACCAGTTGGAGATGATACAGAAGGGCCGGATCGTCGTTGACGGGCACGACCTCACCGCAGGCGGCAAGAATGTCGACATCGTGAGGCAGGAAACCGGCATGGTGTTCCAAAGCTTCAACCTTTTCCCGCACATGACCGTCATACAGAACTGCACCCTTGCCCCCATGAAGGTGCGAGGCGTCTCCAAGGCCGAAGCCGAGGCGACGGCCATGAAACTCCTTGAGCGGGTGCGCATCCCGGAGCAGGCGGCCAAATATCCTGCTCAGCTTTCCGGTGGACAGCAGCAGCGCGTTGCCATTGCCCGCGCGCTCTGCATGAACCCCAAGATCATGCTTTTCGACGAGCCCACTTCGGCTCTCGATCCGGAAATGGTGAAGGAGGTTCTCGACACGATGATCGACCTTGCCAATGAAGGGATGACCATGCTGTGCGTGACCCATGAGATGGGCTTTGCGCGCCAGGTTGCCGACCGGGTGATCTTCATGGATCGCGGCGAGATCGTGGAATCCGCGCCCCCGGAAGAGTTTTTCAGCAATCCGAAGCACGAGCGGACACGCAACTTCCTCGGCCAGATTTCCTGAGCGATCGGAGCTCGGTGAAGGAGTATTCAAAGAATGAAACCGGAAATCCTGCTGGTCGAGCCGATGCTCGACGAGATCGAGGCTCGGCTCGATGACGCCTATGTCGTCCGTCGCCTCTATGACCCCGCACAGAAAGCCGCCATGGGGCCGGCCCTGCCGGGCATCCGCGCGGCGGTAACGGGCGGCGGCACCGGGCTCTCGAACGACTATATCGACAGTCTGCCGGCGCTGGGCATCATTGCCATCAATGGCGTAGGAACCGACAAGGTCGACCTCGTGAAGGCCCGCGGCCGCAACATCGATGTCACCACGACGCCTGGGGTGCTCACCGACGACGTAGCCGATACCGGCATTACGCTCATGCTCGCTGTTTTTCGTCACCTCGTAAAAGGCGACAATTTCGTCCGGGAAGGGCGTTGGGCGAAGGGCGAAGCTTTCCCGCTTGGCACCAGCCCGAAGGGCAAGCGTCTCGGCATCCTGGGGCTCGGCCAGATCGGGCGCGCCATGGGCCGCCGCGCGGAAGCCTTCGGCATCTCCGTCGGATATTGGAACCGTTCTCCGCAGACCGATACCGGCTGGACCTCCTATTCCACGCCCACGGAACTTGCCGCCTCCAGTGATATCCTGGCCATTTGCGTTGCAGCCAATGCAGCTACCCAGGGCATCGTCAATGCAGAGGTTCTGGAGGCTCTTGGGCCGAAAGGCATCGTCATCAACGTGGCACGCGGCAGCGTCGTCGATGAGGACGCACTGCTACAGGCGCTACGGGATGGCACCATCGCCGGCGCGGGTCTCGACGTCTTCGTCGGCGAGCCGCGCATCCGGGAAGAATTCTTCACGGCACCCAATACCGTCCTGATGCCGCATCAGGGGAGCGCGACGCGCGAAACGCGGATCGCGATGGGCGAGATCGTCCTTGCCAATCTCCAGGCTTTCTTCAACGGCGAAAGACCGCCGAACAGCGTCAACTGAATCGGACATATCATGATCATTCGTCAGGCGCTCTTCGAAGGCCGCATTCACGAGGGCAAGGACGCTGCGTTCAAGGAATATGTGGCGGACAAGCTGATGCCGATGTGGCTGGACTTCCCGGGTGTTCGCGAGGTCCGCGTACTCTATGCTGTCGAGCGCGACGAGGGCGCTCCGGCCTTTCCCATGGTGCTGTCGACCATGTACGAGAGCCGCGAAGCCTTGGCCGCGGCACTGGAATCGCCCGTCCGCTATGCAAGCAGGGACATGACCAAGGGCCTGCTGGCGATGTTCGACGGCGCTATTCATCATCATGTGTTCGAGCTGAAATCCTAGAATGGACTCTTGGGGTTCCCAAGGTGAGAAAATCGGATTCAAGTCAGTTTCGCAGGCTCGCCACACGCTTCGTAAAAGGCGGCGAGGGCCGTGTCGCGCGCCGCTGCCGCTAAGTGATACGCGCGCTTGATATTCCAAATTCTTTCAGCAACATGATTCTTGAGACGAATTCGGGCTTATGTGACCAGAGGGCAAATGGCAGGTGCAGCGACGCCTTCGGGCAGAGGGAAGCGCGCCACCGGGCAGGCGGCGGGCCGCATGACGCGGGACGCCTGGATCGAGGCCGGCATCGCCGCGCTCATCGACGAGGGTATTGCCAATGTGAAGATCCAGGTCATGGCAAAGAGGCTCGGGGTGTCGCGTTCGAGCTTCTATTGGTTCTTCCCCGACCTTCAGGACCTGCACAAGGAACTCCTTGAACACTGGCTTCGCCGGAACACCGGCCCGATCATCGAGCGTGCGCTGCGCCCGGCACCGACGGTGACGAAGGCGGTGTGCCATATCTTCGAATGCTGGGTGGACCCGAGCCTCTTTGACCCGCGCCTCGATGCGGCAGTGCGGTCCTGGGGGCAGGTGGACACGAGCATCCGAAGCATCGTCGATCAGGCCGACGACCAGCGTGTCGATGCCGTCACGCGCATGTTCCTGCGCTATGACTATCCGGAGGAGGAGGCTTTCGTGCGGGCGCGCGTTCTCTATTTCACGCAGATCGGTCACTTCACGCTCGGCATGCGCGACGACCGGGATACCCGGCTTCGTCTCCTGCGTCCCTATCTCCTTGGCTTTACCGGGCGCCAGGCATCCGATGATGAGGCCGACGCTTTCGAGACATTGATGCGGCGCATCCAGCCGGATGCCTGAAATGGACATAACTGTACGCGGATAACCTACCAGAAATCAGGCGCCAGGCGGAAAGCATGACGGTACGCGGCCTTACCGCTCTAATCTTCTGGACATTTGTGTCCAGTTAAAATACGCATAATCGCGGATCAGGCGACAAGACCTTGATCGGATGGTTCCTTCATTCCTGGGGCAACGCATGAGACCGCACTTCGCCTTGTCACGTCATCGCTGCGCCAAAGTTCGTGCGGGAGTTTCTCGATGACACGGCATTACTCCGCTCTCTCGCTTTTCAAGGAAGGCCTGCGGGGTCAGAAGGGATGGCAGAAGGCCTGGCGCTCGCCGGCGCCGAAGCCACGCTACGACATCCTCATCATCGGCGGTGGCGGGCACGGTCTGGCGACGGCCTACTATCTCGCAAAGGTCCACAATATCCGCAATATCGCCGTCATCGAGAAGGGGTGGCTCGGCGGCGGCAATACCGGACGCAACACCACCGTTGTCCGTTCCAACTATTTCTTCCCCGAGAGCACCGAGCTCTACGATCTGGCGCTTCGCCTCTACGAAACGCTCGGCCGGGAGATCAACTACAATATCATGCTCTCCCAGCGCGGCATCATGACGCTTGCCCACTCCGAGGCCGATATGGAAATGGCGGCGCGCACCGTCAACGCCATGCAGATCAACGGCACGGATGCGGAACTCTTCGGCATCGAGGACGTGCGCCGCGTCCTGCCCTTGCTCAACGTTTCACCGCAGGCACGCTATCCGGTATTCGGGGGCGTCTGGCAGGGCAGGGCAGGCACGGCGCGACACGATGCGGTCGCCTGGGGCTATGCGCGCGCAGCCGACAGGCTCGGCGTCGATATCATCCAGACCTGCGAGGTTGAGGAGTTCCTGATCGAGGGCGGGCGGTGTCGTGGCGTAAAGACCAGCCTTGGCGAGATTCGCGCGGAGCGGACGGGCATGGTTGTCGCCGGCCATTCCTCGCATCTTGCGGCCAAGGCGGGCTTCCGCCTGCCAATCACCTCCTATGCCCTGCAAGCCTGCGTTTCCGAGCCGATCAAGCCGGTGCTCGATACCGTCGTTCTTTCTCCCGGCACAGGCGTCTATGCCAGCCAGTCGGACAAGGGTGAACTCGTCGTCGGCGGCGCGCTCGATCGGGTTCCCTCCTACGGCCAGCGCGGCAACCTTCCTGTTTTGGAGGACGTCGTCACGGGCCTTCTCGAAATGTTTCCGTCGTTCCGCCAGCTTCGATTGATGCGTCAATGGGCCGGCATCGTGGACGTGACGCCCGATTCCTCGCCGATCCTTGGCGAAAGCCCGTTGCCGGGCCTCTTCCTCAATTGCGGCTGGGGAACAGGCGGGTTCAAGGCCATTCCCGCCGGCGGCACGCTGCTTGCCCATCTGCTGGCAACCGGCAAGCACCACGATGTCAGCCGTCCCTTCGATCTCGACCGATTTTCACGCGGGCGATTGATCGATGAGGCAGCCGGTTCCGGCATCGCGCACTAGGAGGTTCGATTGCAGCTTTTCCCATGCCCCTTCTGCGGTCCGCGGAGCGAAAGCGAGTTCCATTTCGGCGGCGATGCCGGCAACCATCGCCCCGAGGGTTTTCGCGATGTGACCGACAGCGAATGGACCGCCTATCTCTATGAGCGCAACAATCCGCGCGGGGCCGCAAACGAGATCTGGATGCACATGGCCTGCGGCGAAGTGTTTCGCATGGAGCGCGACACGGTAGACCACCGGGTGGCGCAGTCCTTCGTGCTTGGAGAAGGAGGCGACAATGGCGGCATGGCGTAATGACGGCGGTACCGCCATCGACCGGTCTCAGCCGCTTGCCTTCAGCTTCGACGGCAAGGTGATCGAAGCATTCGCCGGTGATACCATCGCCTCGGCACTGCTGGCCGGCGGTGTTTCCGTGGTCGGCCGCAGCTTCAAATATCATCGTCCGCGTGGCCTCTGGGGAGCGGGCGTCGAGGAGCCGAACGCTCTCGTCGATATTGCCGCAGGCATGCCGAATACACGCGCCACGCAGGCACTCGCGGCAAATGGCATGGCCGTGCGCAGTGTGAATGCCGAACCGAGCGCCGAAAAGGATCGCCGCGCTTTCATCGACGCCTTCTCGCGCTTCATCCCGGCTGCCTTCTACTACAAGACCTTCATGTTTCCCGATTGGCACCTTTTCGAGCCACGCATCCGTGAGATGGCCGGTCTCGGAACGCTGGACGAGACGAAGACGGGGCCAGAATTTGCCGAGCAGGTGAACCACCATTGCGATGTGCTGGTTGTCGGCGCCGGCCCTGCGGGCCTCCATGCCGCGCGTGAGGCGGTCCGCGCGGGAAGGCGCGTCGTACTGTGCGATGATGGCCGGCAGCCCGGCGGCAGCCTGTTTTATCGTGCGGCCACCATCGAAGGAAAATCCGGTGCGGAATGGGTAGCCGATGTAGCCACAGAACTGGAACGGGCCGGGGATCTCGTGCTCACTAGCGCCACCGCGTTTGGCATCTACGACCACCACCTTGTCGGCCTCAGCCAGAAGGGGGCGGACGGGGCGCCGGACCGGCTGTGGCGCATCCGCGCCAAGTCGATCGTGCTTGCCACCGGCGCCATCGAGCGGCCGCTGCCCTTCGGTAACAACGACCTGCCGGGTGTGATGTCCGCCGAGGCCGCGCTTGTCTATCTTCGCCGCTTCGGCATTGTCGCCGGCCGCAAGATCGTGATCGCCACGAACAACGGGCTTGCCTATGAGACAGCGGAAGCGCTTGTCGCGGCCGGGGCCGATGTTACTGTCGTGGATTATCGCGCCGACGCCTCGACGCCGGCCGGGCTGCGGGTGTTGAAGGGCGTATCCGTGAGGGCCGCGACCGGCCGCAATGCGGTCAATGCCGTGACGCTCTCCGATGGCACGGTGCTGGAAGCCGATGCGGTATTGGTCTCCGGCGGCTTCACGCCTACTGTGCATCTTTATTGCCAGGCACAGGGCAAGCTGGACTGGCGCGACGATATCCTCGCCTTCGTTCCCGGCCGGCCCGTCGAGGGCGTCGATGTGGTTGGGGCCGCCGCGGGGACTTTCGGCCTTCCGCCGGAGCTTGCGGATGGCATGGCCCGAGATCTCGGGATCATCGCCGCCTGGCCGAAGCCGGGCGCCAAGGAGCGGGTCTGGATCGACCTCCAGAACGACGTCACGGCCAAGGATGTGGAGCTTGCCGTGCGGGAGAACTTCGTCTCGGTCGAGCACCTGAAACGCTACACGACGCTTGGCATGGCAACGGACCAGGGCAAGACCTCCAACGTCAACGGCCTCGCATTGATGGCCGAAATCACCGGCCGGCGAATTCCCGATGTGGGTACCACGACCTATCGTCCGCCCTTTACGCCGGTGCCGCTCGCCTCCTTCGCCGGTGCGCGTTCCGGCACGCGCATGAACCCGCTGCGCCGCCTGCCGCTCGAACAGGCGCATCGGGCTGACAATGCGGTGTTCCGTGAATATGGCGGCTGGCTGCGGCCGGCCTTCTATGGTGCCGGCTCGCCGGAGGAGCGCATCCAGGCGGAAGCGCGGGGTGCACGCGAGCGTGTCGCGCTGTTCGACGGCTCGCCCCTCGGCAAGATCGAGGTGATCGGGCCGGATGCCGCGTCCTTCCTCGATTTCATCTACTACAACACCATGTCGACGCTCGCGCCGGGCCGCTGCCGCTACGGCTTCGTGCTCACGGAGGGCGGCAACGTCTACGATGATGGCGTACTGGTGCGGCTCGATGAAAACCGCTTTATCGTCTCCTGCTCGTCTTCGCATGTGGCTGGCATGCACGCCCTCCTGGAAGAATGGCGGCAGGACCGCTTCGACAGGAAGCGTGTCTTCATTCACAATGCGACGGCCGAAATGGCAACGCTCACGGTCACCGGGCCGCAGGCGAAGGCGCTGATGGGGACGATTGATCTCGGCATCGCGCTCGACGACACGACGTTGCCGCATATGGCCGTCGTTTCCGGTGTATTCGAGGGGATTGCCGTGCGGGTTGCGCGCATCAGCTTCACGGGTGACCGGTCCTACGAAATCTCGGTGCCGGCCGACCATGCCGCAGCTTTGTGGACAAGGCTGCGGCAGGCGGGCGAGGCATTCGGCGCCGGCCTGCTCGGCCTCGAAGCCCTGATGATCCTGCGTGCCGAAAAGGGTTATGTCGTCGTCGGCAAGGATACCGACGGCACGAGCCGGCCGATGGATTTCGGCCTTACCGCGCCGCTGGAGCGCAAGAAAGTCGAATTTATCGGTCGCCGCTCGCTGATCACCGAGGATGCAGGGCGCCCGGATCGCCGCCAGTTCGTCGGGCTCGAAGCAATCGACGGCAAGGGCGTTCTGCCGACGGGAGCGCATGGCATCGAGCGCGGGTCCGGTGTCCCTCGCAGCATCGGCTATGTCACCTCGAGCTACTTCAGCCCCGTGCTGCAGAAGCCGATTGCGCTCGGACTGATCGAGCTTGGCCTGTCGCGCATGGGCGAGATCGTCGAGTTGCAGCACCTGCGGGAGATCAGGCGGGCACGCGTGGTTTCCGCCTGCGCATTCGATAGGGAAGGGAGCCGTCTCCATGCTTGATATCGCCGGCAAGTGGCAGGCCGAGCCGGATTGGGCGAGTGCACGCCTCGAAGGTCGTACCCTTCGCGTGAGCGCCGTTTCAGAAATAGTACAGCGTCTCATCAGCGGTGATGTCGAGCGCTTCCTCGCCCGTCATGATCTTGGCCGGGATGTCGGCGCTCTGGGACTTGCGCTCGGCGAGCGCTACGCGGTGCGTATTGCCCGCGACCGACTGCTCGTGATCGGGCTTTCTGCCGCCGAATTGACTGACGGATGGCACGACGAGGGCTATGCGATCTCGACCGTCAGTTCGGCCTTGCGTCTCTTCGAAGCGAGGGGCGAGGGGATCCGCGCTCTTCTGGGGCGGGCGACGACAATCGATCCCGACAATCCGAGCCCCTGCGCCGCCATGCCATTTGGCGGCGTGATGGGCATTGTGTACCGGCACGGTGACGGCGAGATTCTGCGTGTTCATATCGAAAGAGGGCTTGCCGGCTATCTCTGGGAGTGGTTCGAATGTCAGCCGCTCTTTTCGCAAGAGTAGAAATTCAGTTTTGGGAGCAGCCCGCGATGGTGCGGGCAAAAAGGGAGTGAGACAATGAGAAAAATTCTGATCCTCGGCACGGCGCTCGGCCTGCTCATGGGGACCGCCGCCCGTGCGGACGACCTGACCTTTGCCGTCGCCGGCCCGCTGACGGGGCCGCTCGCCACGATCGGCGACCAGTTCAAGCAGGGCGCGCAGGCGGCCGCCGACGCCATCAATGCCAAGGGCGGGGTGATGGGCCGGCAGATCAAGCTTCAGTTCGAAGACGACCAGTGCGATCCCAAACAGGCCGTTTCCGTTGCCAATCGTATTGCAGCGGCCGGCATCCAGTTCGTCGATGGCCACGCCTGCTCGGGCTCGAGCATCCCGGCCTCCGCCGTCTATGCCGAAAACGGCACGCTGATGATGAGCCCGGCCTCCTCCAACCCGGTCATGACGGACGATGCGGTCGCCAAGGGCTGGACGAACATCATGCGGCTCTACACCCGCGACGACGCGCAGGGCGCCTTTATCGGGCCGTGGATTGCCAAGGAATATGCCGGCAAGAACGTTGCCGTGCTGCACGACAAGACGGCCTATGGCCAGGGGGTCGCTGATGCGGTGCGCGCCACGATGAACGCAAGCGGCCTCAAGGAGGTTCTTGCCGAGGGCATCAATGCCGGCGAGAAGGACTATAACGCCCTCGTCACGAAACTGAAGGACGCCAAGATCGATGTCGTCTACTTCGGCGGTTATCATCCAGAGGCGGGCCTCATCCTGCGCCAGGCTGCCGAGCAGGGTTACAAATTCCAGCTGATCATGCCCGACTCGATCGCCTCGCCTGAATTCTGGCAGGTCGCCGGCCCGGCCGGTGAAGGTACGATGTTCGTCTTCCCGTCCGATCCGCAGGCAAAGCCGGAAGCGAAGGAAGCCGTCGAGAAGATTCAGGCGGGCGGCTTCAAGCCGGAAGGCTTTACGCTCTTCTCCTATGCCGTGATCCAGGCCTTCGCGCAGGGCATCGAGCGTGCTGGCTCGGATGATCCGACCAAGGTCGCCGAAGCCCTGAAGAACGGCCAGCCGATCGACACCGTCGTCGGCACCGTGACCTTCGATGAGAAGGGTGACCTGAAGGACGCCAGCTACGACATCAACCGCTGGACCAATGGCAATTACGCGCCGATCGCAAAGTAAGGCACAAGACCGGAAAGACCCCCGGAAGGCCCGGCCAAAGCGCCGGGCCATTTTGCATTCAGGTGGCCGGAGACCGGGATCACCGGTCCCTGCAGGCTCGAAAACAACCTGCTGGCGGATTTTCTTGGCCCTCGGCGACATTGCCGGGAATGGTGATTACACCCACTTTGCACAAAAATGACTTACCCATTGCGAGCCTGTGAACCTTGGCGTTTCAATGCCGATCGCCAGGTAACGGTCGCGAGGGAATGGTAGAGAGCGGCCAGGGCGGAGCCGGGTGTCATCATGGTTGGCCGGCTGATAGAGAAGATGAACCGACAGGAGGGTAAGCCTATGGAACGTCCTCGTTTACGTCCGGACAGGTGCTTTCCGGCTTATGCGTATCTTCCCGGTCGGCAACCACATCCGGTCCGGGATCCTTTGGGGCACAGCTACCAGATGCAGCCTGTGCGGGCTGTCGCATCGCTTTCTTCGGAGGAATTCCACTGGGGACAGGATCTCTTCAATCACGGCTATTACTGGGAAGCGCATGAGGCGTGGGAAGGGATTTGGCGGGTTGCCGAGACAAACAGCCCGCTCCGCTCCTTGCTGAAGGCGCTCATCCTGCTCGCGGCGTGCGGGGTGAAGATCCGGGAACGCAAACGCGCGCCGGCGATGCGTCACGCCGGACGCGCTAGCACTCTGCTTCGCGGTTTCACGGTGGTACAGCACTCCGCGTTCTCCAACAGTCTGGGAATCTCGCCCGTATCGCTTGCTCGGCTGGCCGAAGCGACGGCGGCTGCAATGCCGGCCTTGCACGTCATCGAAGACGGGCAACCCGAGCCTGTCTTCGACTTCATCCTCGGCAAGTCCATGACGGAGCAGAATTGAACGACTTGCTGCGCTACGGCCGCGCCGTTCGTATCACATCGCACTTGAAGTGAATGAACGCGTGTGCAATATGAACACGTGTTCAACATATCGACGTGGCAAAGTTCATGGAAGCAATGTCCTATCAAAACACCTTGGCAGGTCGGTCCGTCCTATGCCGCGATGTTATTCGTTCTGCCGGAGAGCTCGTCTTGAAAGGGTTTTACGGAGAGACGACACGCAGCTATTCGATGAAAGGCCCCCAGGACTTCCTGACGGTGACGGATGCCGCCTCGGAAGCGCATATTCGAGATGTGCTTTCAGCGCATTTTCCCACTGACAGCTTTTTTGGGGAAGAGGGCGGTGGCGACATCGCCGAGCGGGTGTGGGTCGTGGATCCCGTGGATGGAACAGCCAATTTCGCGCGCGGTATTCCGCATTTCTGCATTTCCATCGCCTATGTCGAAAACGGGCGCACCGAAATCGGTGCTATCTACAATCCCGCTCTCGACGAACTCTATTTCGCCCGTCGTGGCGAGGGCGCGACGCGGAACGGGCTTCCGATCCGGGTCGCGCAAACTGAGCGCTTCGACACGGCTTCTATCGAAATGGGCTGGTCGACCCGGGTGCCGAATGCGACCTATCTCGACGTCGTCAAAAATCTGCTCGATATGGGCACCAATGTCCGCCGCGTCGGCTCGGGGGCCTTGGCCCTTGCCTATGTCGCCGATGGCCGCTCGGATGGTTATATCGAGTTGCACATGAATTCCTGGGATTGCCTTGCGGGCCTGCTGCTCGTCAGCGAAGCAGGCGGCGAGGTCTGCCCGTTCTTCGATATCGGCAGTCTGGAGGAGGGCGGGCCGGTGCTCGCAGCCGCCGCAGGCGTCGCGTTGGGCGTCAGCAAGGCTGCGAATATCCCGTTGGCCATGTCACAGGCGGCGGATCGGCTGCAGGTAACATCGGCATAACTTGAAAGCGTACCTGGCGTGCGGAGGAATGAAAATGGATGGACCTGTTTATACCCGACCTGCAATCAGCCTGGTTGGCGAAGGCCTCGGACCGCATGGCGCGGCGATCTATATCGGCGGCAGCGACGGCGCCTCCGATCTCGAACTCTTGCGCCGGCACGGCATCACCACTGTCGTAAATTGCGCCGTCAATCTCGACATCAATTTTGTGCCGGCGCAAGCAGAGCACGGCGATCTGCTTGCAAGTGGCTATGGCGGTGTTCGCTATTACAAGCTCGGCCTGATCGACGGTGAAGGCAGCCCGGATACGATGATGCTCGGCGCCTATTACATTCTCGACGGCGCGCTGCGGCAGACCATGCCGAAGCGGGAAACCTATCCCTTCCCGGACGGGGGCAATGTGCTCGTCAATTGCCGCAGCGGCCGCAGCCGCTCCGTCTCTCTGGTGGCCCTTTTCCTTCACAAGCAACAACCGCATCTCTATCCGACCTTGGACGATGCAATCGCCGTGATCCGCGAAAAGCGGGAGCTGCGACCGGACGAATGGTTCGAAACGCCGAAGCCGATGCTCTATGCGGCCGCCCGCCGCGCCTCCGAATGGATTGACGTCATCGAAGGCAGGAAGCTGCCGTAATCATGCCGACACGCGCTCTTCCGTCCATTGCCGTCATTGCCGACGCCCATTTTCATGACACGGCCGCCGATTTCGGCTTTCCCGGCATTGAGATCGACGGCCGGCGCATGACCATGCGGAGCTGGTCGGATACGCGTCAATCGACCCGCGTCTTCAACGAAAGCGCCGACGCGCTGCACGCGGCGCTCGATGAGGTGCAGCGCCGCGGCATCCGCCATGTGGTGCTGCTCGGCGACTACACCGACGACGGCCAGCGCAGCACCACCGAAACGTTGAAAGGCATCCTGCAAGGCCACAGCGACACCTATGGCACGGCCTTCTACGCGCTGCCCGGCAACCACGATATCTTCGGCCCGCGCGGTCGGCACCATACCAAGGAGTTTCTGACACAAGACGGCAGAAGACTTTCCGTCTCCAGCGATGCACGCCTGGCAGGCGAACATGTCGTCTTCAGCGGCGGCATGTATTGCGAAGGATATCCCGCGGGCCTTGGCCCCATGGCAACCTTCGGCTATTTCCGCCACCCGAACTATCTGCACTGGGAAACGCCCTTCGACGGCTCCGATGCGCCGCAAGATCGCCTTTATGAAGTCCGTTCGCCCGACGGGAGCAATATCTACCAGTTGATGGATGCATCCTATCTGGTCGAGCCTGAACCTGGACTCTGGTTGCTGATGATCGATGCCAACGTCTTCGAACCCGTCGATGATGTCTTCGAGACAGGGGAAGAGACGGCCTTCATCGACAGTACATCGGGCGGCTGGAACGCAGTTTTGCGCAGCAAGCCTTTCATCATCGACTGGATTGCCAATGTAAGCCGAAGGGCGCAGGCGCTTGGCAAGACGCTGCTTGCCTTCTCTCACTATCCGGCGCTCGATCCCTTCGACGGCGCTTCTGGCGCCGAAAGCGCGTTGTTCGGTGAAACCAGCGTCGTCCGACGCACCCCGCGCAAGGCAGTCGCCGATGCATTGTTGCGGGGGGGACTTTCCGTCCATTTCAGCGGGCATCTGCATGTCGAAGGTATCACGCGACGAGGAGATGGGCATCGCTCGCTCGCCAATATCGCCGTGCCATCCCTCGTCGCCTTTCCGCCGGCATTCAAGGTCGTTCACCCGTCGCTTGAGGAGATCGCCGTCGAGACCGTGGAAATGTCCGAACGACCGGTCAATAACCGCCTTTGCGCGGGATATGCGCAGGAAGCCGCATTTGTCGGGGAGGAGCAGGATCCGATCATCACGGCGGGAAGTTATGGCGCCTTCCTCCGCGGCCACAAGCGCGCGCTGGTGCGGCATCGCTATTTTGCGAAAGAATGGCCGGCTGACATCGTCGCTGCGATCAGGGATCAGCGGGTGGCGGATGTTCTCCGCTCGATCGGAAGAAAACCCGGGCAGCCATCCGAAGACCTTCCTTGTTCCGATCTGCCCATGTCGGAACTGATCGCCGACTGGTATTGCCTGCGCCAGGGAGGAGTCTTGGCGCTGTGGCATATCGAGCCTGAAAGGCTCGCCCTCTATCGGGCACTTGCAAGGCATTTCGGACGCGAACCGAGGCATCACGATGGCTCTCTTCAGAGCTTCCTCGGCGTTTTCTTCGGCGCACTCGGTGTTTTTCTTGATCGCGCTGAAGGCGGGTCGCGGAGAACAACTGTCCAGCTTGCACCGCAGCACGAATGTCTGGCGGTATGATCGCGAACCTGCACCTGTTGGACGATAGGGGGTGATCTGATGGAATCGGTCGTTATCAGCATCAATCTCTTCGGCGCGGTCGCTCTGCTGCTCTTTGGGCTCGGCCAGGTCAAGGACGGCATGACACGCGCCTTTGGCGCCAGGCTGCGCCTTGGCCTCGCCGCCGGTACCCGTGGGGGGCTCCGCTCCCTCATTGCCGGTTTCATTGCAACGATTGCCTTGCAAAGCTCCACGGCGACGGCTCTGATGGTGGCTTCCTTCGTGGAGAAGGACCTGATCGTGCCGGCCATGGCGCAGATCGTGCTGCTTGGCGCCAATGTCGGCACTGCAACGACGGCATGGATCGTTGCCCTGGGCCTTGGCTGGATTTCGCCGATGCTGCTCCTTGCCGGCGTCATCCTCTCGCGCACCAAATCGACGCGGCGGCAGGGTGCAGGTGCCGCCTTGGTCGGTGTCGGCCTGATGCTGCTCTCGTTGCATCTGCTTTCCGCCGCGACGGACCCCATACGCCAGTCCCCGGCACTTGGCCTTTTCATCACCATGCTCGGCAATGCCTGGCCGGTCGCGCTGATTTTCTCAGCCGTGCTCGCGGTGCTTGCATCCTCGAGCCTCGCCATCGTCGTTCTCATCCTGTCGCTCGCGGCAAACGGCGGCATCGACACCAGTCTGGTTATCGTGCTGGTTCTCGGCGCCAATCTTGGCGGCGCCGTGCCGCCGGTGCTGGCAACGTTGAAAGCGCCGGCCGCTGCCCGTCGCGTTACTCTCGGCAACCTCATCGTGCGGGCGATCGGCTGTGCCGCGGCTCTCCCCCTTGCCGGATACGCAGCCGATTTTCTGGAGATATCGCCTTTCTCCCATGCCAATTTCGCCGTCGATGCGCATCTGCTTTTCAATCTTGCTGTGGCCACGATCGCCTGGCCGCTCTCGCCGCTGCTCCTGCGCGCAACCACGGCCCTTCTTCCAGAGAAGAAGGGCGGCGAAGACGATCGCAGCTATCTCGACAACCATGACCTCAACCGGCCGGTCGCGGCTCTCGCGGGAGCAAGCCGCGAGGCTCTCATGGTGGGCGACCTGGTCGAGCGGATGCTCATGCAGGCCGGTGACGCCATGCGCGACAACGACCTGTCCAAGCTCGCCGCTATCAGCACGCTTGAAGGGCGCGTCGATCATATCCAGCATGGAATCAAGGTTTATGTCTCGAAGATTGGCCAGCACGGCTTAAGCGACAAGGACCATCGCCGCGCGATGGATATCGTCGAATATGCCATCAATCTCGAGCATATCGGCGATATCATCGAGAAAGGCATTCGCCGGGAAATTGCCAAGAAGATCAATCTCGGCCTGCAATTCTCCAGCGACGGAAAAACTGAGCTTGAGCATCTTTTCAGCATTACACTCGACAATATCCGCACGGCGCAAACGGTTTTTGCGACGCAGAATAGCGACCTCGCGCGCCAGCTGGTCGAAGTGAAGGAGGACGTGCGTCGACTGGAAAAGCAATCGGCCGAGCGTCACCTGCAACGCCTGCGCGACGGTCGGGCCGACAGTATTCAGACGAGTTCCGTGCATCTCGACATGCTGCGCGACCTGAAACGTATCAACGCGCATATTGCCTCCGTTGCCCATCCGATCCTCGATCAGAGCGGTCTTCTGAGCGAAAGCCGGATCAAGCAGGCGCTCTAGCCGGCGGTAATGCGCTCAACCAAGGCGACGGGCACGATTTGCAGTCGGGTTTCAGGTTCGTCGCTCGCAAGCGCCGTCAACACTTTCTCCGTCAAAACATCGAAAGACTGTCCGACCGTTGTCAGTTGATAGCTTTTCCAGCGGGCCTGGGGGATGTCGTCAAAACCGACGATCGACAGATCCTGCGGCACATGACGGCCCATCTCCAGCCGGGCTGCATCCATGAAGCCGAGCGCCAGCAGATCAGTGACACAGAACGCGCCATCGATATCCTTGTCGCCCAACAGGTCGCAACCTGCTTGATAACCGCTTTCATAGCTCGTCGGGCCATCGGACCAGGAAACGACGTCCACACCCTCGATGGCCATGCGCTGGCTGAAGGCGCTGACGCGCCGCATCTGTGCCGGTGTTTTGCTACCGCTTGATATGACCGCAACTTTTCGACACCGGGCCTGGACCAACCGCATTGCAGCGAGATCGGCACCATGGGAATCGTCGCTGAGCACCATGTTCGTATCCGTGCGGTCCAACCTCTGATTGATCAGGATCAGCCTGACGCCATTGGCAATACACTCATCGATGATCGATGCCGGCGGCTCACCGGAAAGAACGACGATCGCCTGCGCACGGAACTCAAACAGAAGCTCGATAAGTGGAGCGATATCCTTGCGGGCATCGGCTGCATTCAGCAACAGGCATTGCAGCCCGCGTCGCAGGAGGCCGATGCTCAGGAGATCGAGCTGCTTTGAAATGAAAGGAGAGCCGAGATTGGCTCCAACCACGCCAATCAGGTTCGAACGATCATTGTTAAGTCCCTGAGCCAGGCGATTGACGCGATAGCCAAGTTCCTGCGCGGCTTTCATTACCTTGCGCCGAACCGCCGTCGACACACTGCCGCCGGGCGTAAACGTGCGTGACACGGCCGAACGCGAAACGCCTGCCTTTCTGGCCACCTCCTCGGCCGTTACGAATCCTCTTCCCATTCATGTCCCCAATGCAAATCGATTGCCTGATGCTACAGGCCATATTGCACCGGTTTTTCCAACGTAAAAATTTGTGCCGGCGCCCAGAGGGCGCAGCGAGTATCGGGATATTCTACCGCCCCGAACGGGAGCAAGCCGACGGACAAACACGATGTGTTCCGAAAGAAGAGGCATCCATTCGAGGAACACATCGAGGACCTGCAATATCTGCAAAATATAATCGTTTAATTTCAAATAGATAAGCCAGTGATCACGTGTGCATTTTTTCATTGACAAACCGGCCTTGTCAGTAGATCATAAATTCCACGGTGACCTTTAAAACGGAATTTATATTCCATTTTCTAAAGGCAAACGATGCCTCTGGGAGGAGCCGCATCAACGCCGTCAAAGCAGGCTGCGGCCTGATACTGGAGGAATAACCATTGCCGCGCCGAACGCGTCATGCCGCCCGCCAAGGGACGGCGCAAAGCGCTCGAATGAATCTACCGAAGTGTAGGGGGCAATGTTGTGGCTACGGGGGATGGAATGGCGCTTCTAAGTGAATCGACGAAAACGAAGGTCCAGGCTCCGAAGCCGATGGCTACACCCTCGGCATGGCAGGCCTGGCGATATCGTTCCAAGGTGGCGCTTCGGGAGCCGACGACACTTGTCGGCATTCTGACCGCGCTGATCTTCACCTATCTGATCCTCGTCCCGATTATTTCCATCGTTTTCGACGCGGTACGCGTGCAGTTCGGGCATGAGCGGCGTCTTCGCCAGGATGTCGGCGATTTCACGCTCTACTATATCGATCGGGCATTTTTCTCGCCCGTCGCACACGACCTTTTTTGGCGTCCACTCCTCAACACCCTCACCGTGGCGCTCGGCGCCATCGCGCTGTCGCTGGTGATAGGCACGGTGCTTGCCTGGCTTATCAGCCGCACGGACATGTTCGGCCGTCGCTGGTTCGCGACCGCGCTCATTGTGCCGTATATGCTGCCCGCCTGGACGTTTGCACTTGCCTGGACGACGTTGTTCAAGAACCGCACCATCGGCGGACAACCCGGCTGGTTCGAAGCCATGGGTCTGACGCCACCGGACTGGGTCGCCTATGGCCGTTTCCCGATCACGATTATTCTGGCGCTCCACTATACACCCTTCGTCATCCTGCTGTTCGGATCGGCGCTTCGCCGCTTCGATTCACAATTGGAAGATTCCGCCCGGATTCTCGGCGCGCGCCGCTACCAGGTTGCCGTTCAGGTGATTCTGCCACTGATGCGCCCGGCGCTTTTGTCTTCCATGGTGCTGATTTTCGCAAAATGCCTGGGTGAGTTCGGTGTCCCCTACGTGCTTGGCCTTCCGGTGAAGTTCGAAGTTCTCTCGACCTCCCTGTTCCGCAGCATCGCGTCCCGCCAGACCGGCGTTGCCGGGGTCGTCGCCGCATCGATCATGCTGATCGGCATCATCACGCTTCTGATCGACGCACGGTTGGTCCGGGAAGCCCGCCGCTTCGTAACCATTGGCTCAAAGGGATCGATGAACCGGCAAAACCGGCTGGGCAGGATGCGCCTTCCGGCGACGGGTTTCGCTGCGGCAATCTTCATCCTCAGCGTCGGAATGCCACTGCTGACGCTTGCCCTCTCCACCGTCATGAAGATGCCGGCCAAATTTACGTTCGACAATTTCACCCTCGACTACTGGATCGGCACCGACCTTCATACGGTGGCGTTGCAGACGGGCATCTTGCTCAGCCCCGAGCTTTGGGCTGCGGCCAGGAATACGATGATGATCGTCGGGCTTGCGTCGTTGACATCCGGCATCCTCGGCCTGCTCGTCGGCTATGTCGTCATCCGCACGCCGGTCCGTGCCCTGTCGGTCTATTTGCGCCAGATTACCTTCCTGCCCTATCTGGTTCCCGGGATTGCCTTTGCGGCCGCCTATCTTTCGCTGTTCGCGGTCCCGCGCGGCCCGATGCCGGCGCTCTATGGCACCGTGACCATCCTTGTCCTGGCTCTTATTGCCGACCAGATGCCCTATGCCTCGCGTGCCGGCATCTCGGCCATGACCCAGCTCGGCAAAGACCCGGAAGAGGCGGCCCAGATCGCCGGTGCCGGATGGTTCCGCCGCATGATCTTGATCGTCATCCCCATTCAGAAGGGGTCGCTGGTGACGGGCGTGCTCCTGCCGTTCATCTCGGGCATCAAGGGCTTGAGCCTCTTCGTCATCCTGGCCGTGCCGAGCACGGACGTTCTGACGACCTATTCGTTGCGACTGGTCGATTACCACTACACGCAAGCCGCAAATGCCGTGGTTCTGATCATTGCCGCCATCGCCTATTTTGGCACGCTGCTCGCCCAGAAGCTGACCCGCACAAATCTTGCAGAAGGACTTGGAAGCTGATGCCTACCATCAACTTGCGCGGCGCGCAGAAGAACTATGGTGTAAACTCCGCCAATGCGGTGTCCGACCTGGACCTCGAAATCCGCGACGGCGAGTTCATGTGCCTGCTTGGCCCCTCCGGCTGCGGCAAGACAACGACCCTTCGGATGATCGCAGGCCTCGAAAACCTCTCGGGCGGCGAAATCCGGGTCGGAGACCGGATCATCGATTCGGTTGCGGACGGCATCTTCGTGCCGCCGGAGAAGCGCGAGATGGGCCTCGTCTTCCAGAGCTATGCCCTCTGGCCGCACTTGACGATCGAGCGCAACACCGATTTTGGCCTGCGACTGCGGAAACTCCCGAAGGCGGAACGCGAAGCCCGCGTGGAGCGCGTCATGCAGGCACTGGATATCGCCAAATATCGTGATCGTTATCCGTCGCAGCTTTCCGGCGGCCAGCAGCAGCGCGTGGCGCTCGCCCGCATGCTTGCCGTCAATCCCGGCGTGCTTCTGCTCGACGAGCCGCTGTCCAACCTCGATGCCCGGCTGCGGCTTGAAATGCGTGCCGAGTTGAAGCGGCTGCACACCGAATTCAAGACGACCATCGTCTTCGTCACCCATGACCAGTGGGAAGCAATGACGCTGGCAACGACGATCGCCGTCATGAACGAGGGCACGCTGCAGCAGATGGGCACGCCCAACGACATTTATGATCGTCCCGCCAACCGCTTCGTCGCGGAGTTCGTCGGCAGCCCGCCCATCAACATCCTGACGTTCGGGAAGCCGGGGGACTCTGACGTCGCCGACAAGGCAGAAGCCTATTTTGCGGCGCGTTATCCGCAGCTGCGCGGTATCGACTCCATCGGCATGCGGCCGGAAGCCATGGGCTATGCGGCAAGGCTGGAGGACGTGCCGCAGGGCAGCTTCTTCGGCGAAATGACGGTGACGGGCGTCCTGCCGACGGGTGGCAGCTGGATTCTCGAACTGAGGAGCGCATCCCACACGCTGTTCCTGACGACGCATGCCCTGCCGCGGGTCGATAGCGGCGAGCATGTCTTCTTCCATATCCCGCCGGAGGCCCTGCATGCCTTCGATGCGGGCGGGCAGCGGATAACCGAGGCCGACGCGGTGCTGAGGAGCAACACCTACAACTAAGCAACTGGGAACGAGCACACGCTCGCTGAAGGAGGAGCAGCATGAAGCGGAATATGACGGGCGGCAACAGCCGCCTCCTATGCGCCATGGCCATTCTGGCCATGCTGGGCGGTACGGCGAAGGCGCAGGAGCCATTCGACCTCGATGCCCTGATCGAAGCGGCGAAACAGGAAAAGCCGATCACGGTTTACGACAGCACCGGCAAGATCGTCGAAATGGCCGAGAATTTCGCCAAGAAATACGGCGTCGCCGCCGAAGGCTCCAAGGTCAAGGCGGCAGCCCAGCTCGAAATGATCATCCGCGAGGCGCGCGCCAACAACATCCAGGGCGACGTCTCGATCATCAGCGACGCGCCGGCCGCCATGGCCCAGCTCATTCCGCAGGGCTTTGCCGAAAGCTGGCTGCCGCCGGATCTCGCCAAGACCATCCCGGCCGAATACCAGGACCCGCTGACGGTCATCAACAGCGCCAATGTCTGGGCCTACAACACCGAACTCTTCGACAAATGCCCGGTTTCCAACATCTGGGAACTGACCGAGCCGAAGTGGAAGGGCAAGGTCGCCATGCAGGACCCGCTCGGCAAGGCCTCCTATGTCGACTGGTTCAACCAGATGGCCAAACATGGCGACGAAAAGGTGGCAGCCACCTACAAGGAATTCTACGGCAAGGATATTCAGACAGAAGAAACCAGTGCCACGGCTGCCTGGGTCAAGGCTCTCGCCGCCAACGCGCCGCTCCTGACCGATGCGGACGCGGCCGCCGCCGAAGCCGTCGGTGTCGCCGGCCAGAAGGAAGCCTTCATGGGCCTGATCAGCTCGGCCAAGTTCCGCGACAATGCCGAGAAGGGCTTGAAGCTCGGTCTCTGCAAGGATCTGAAGCCGTGGCTCGGCTGGCTCTATCCGGGCGTCGGCCTGATCACCAAGGGCACCGACAGTCCGAATGCGGCCAAGCTCTTCATCCATTACGCCATGACCGAAGAGGGCATCGCTCCGCAGGCGATCGACGGCAAGATGTCGTCCAATACCGAGGTCAAGCCGCCCGCCGACGAGCCATCGGGCATCATCGCCGTCCTCGACCAGGTCCTTCCCTACAGCATGGCCACCAGCCTCGACGACTGGGATGCGCGCGAGACCTGGCAGGATTTCTGGCGGGTGAATTATCAGAAATAAACGGCGGACCAGGGAGCAGACGTCATGACCCAGACCATTAAGACACAGAAGGAGAGGCGGCAGACAGCCGCCTCGGCACTGGCCCTCATCTTCTCGCTGGCGCTCGGCGGCACCGCCCGTGCCGAAGATGTGTTCAATCTCGATGCACTCATCGAGGCTGCGAAGAAAGAGCCGCCGATCACCGTCTACGCGGTCACCGGCAAGATCGTCGATACGGCCGAGGCCTTCACCGCAAAATACGGCGTGCAGGCCAGCGGCAAGAAGGTGAATGAGGCAACGCAGGTCGAACTGATGATCCGCGAGCATCAGGCCGGCAATATCGTCGGCGACGTCAGCCTCGCAACCGATGTGGCCTCGGCCATGGGCCAACTTCTTCCCGAAAGCATCGTCACCAGCTGGACCCCGCCGGATATCGAGAACGACATTTCGGAAAAGCTGCGCAATCCGCTTGTCGTCGTCTCCGATCCGCATGTGTGGACCTACAATACCGAGAAATACGACAAGTGCCCGGTCACCAACATCTGGCAGCTGACCGAGCCGCAGTGGAAGGGCAAGCTCGCCATGCTCGACCTCTTCGACAAGCCGCTCTATGCGGACTGGTTCAACCAGATCGAAACCCATCACGACGCGGACGTCGCCAAGGCCTATGAGGACCTCTACGGCAAGACGCTGGAGACCGGAGAACAGAGTGCCACGGCAGCCTGGGTGAAAGCCTTTGCTGAAAACGATCCGCTGCTTTCGGACTCGAGCACCGTTGCGGAAGCTGCCGGCGCACCCGGTCAGGCGGAACCGTTCTTCGTCATCACCTCGACGGCGAAATACCGCGATAACGAAGCTAAGGGCTTGAAGCTCGGCCTTTGCAGCGGCGTTCAGCCGTTTTCCGGCTTCCTCTATCCCGGCTTCGGCCTGATCGCCGCTCAGACGAAGAGCCCCAATGCCGCAAAGCTCTTCGTGCGTTACCTGATGACCGAAGAGGGCATCGCGCCGCAAACGATCGACGGCAAGATTTCCGGAAACGCGAAGATCGGCCTGCCGGCGGACGAAGCCTCCGGCATAGCCAAGCATCTGGACGAGCTCATGGCCTTCGATGCGGCAACCGCTGCCGACGATTTCGACAAGCGCGAGAGCTGGCAGGATTTCTGGCGTGTGAACTACAAGAAATAAACCGAAGGCAGGCTCAAG
This sequence comes from Rhizobium sp. Root482, assembly GCF_001426565.1. Classification (GTDB taxonomy): domain Bacteria; phylum Pseudomonadota; class Alphaproteobacteria; order Rhizobiales; family Rhizobiaceae; genus Pararhizobium. The sequence continues at coordinate 452,677 of NZ_LMFA01000022.1, forward strand.
CCTGCCTTCCATTTTCCTTGGGAGGGGAAAACGATGAAACGAAACAAGCACCTGGCAATGGCCATGATGGCCGCTGGTCTCGCCACCGGGATTTCGGCAGGACCGGCCACCGCGCAAGACGCCTTCGATCTCGACGCATTGGTGACCGCCGCCAAGCAGGAAAAGCCGATCAATATCTATGATAGCACCGGCAAGATCGTCGAGATGGCCGAGAATTTCAGCGCCAAATACGGGCTGAAGGCGACGGGCATGAAGGTCTCCGCCAACAGCCAGCTGGAAATGATCATCCGCGAAAGCCAGGCCAGCAATGTGCAGGGCGACGTGGTGCTGATCACCGACGCCCCGGCGGCCCTTGCCCAGCTTCTGCCGGAAAAATTCGTCGAGAACTATCTGCCGGGCGACATGACGTCGAAAATCCCGGCACAGTTCCAGAAACCGCTGGCGATCTCCACCAATGCCAATGTCTGGGCCTACAATACCGAGGCTTACGACAAGTGCCCGATTGCCAATATCTGGGAACTGACCGAACCGAAATGGAAGGGCAAGATCGCGATGGTCGATCCCCTGACCAAGGGCAATTACACCGACTGGTTCAACCAGTTGGAGGCTCACGGCAACGACAAGGTTGCCGCCGCCTACAAGGCGCATTTCGGCAAGGAGCTCGAAACGGAGGAGAAAAGTGCGGCGGCGGCCTGGATCAAGGCGCTGGCCCAGAATGCACCGCTGGCAACGGATGGCGACGACCCGGTCGCCGAAGCCGTCGGCGCTCCCGGGCAGAAGGAGCCCTTTCTCGGCCTCCTCAGCTCCGCCAAGTTCCGCGACAATGCGGACAAGGGCTACAAGCTTGGAATCTGCACCGATCTCGATCCCTGGGTCGGCTGGAGCTATATCAAGCTGGGCCTGATCGCCTCCAAGACCCAGAGCCCGAACACCGCCAGGCTCTTCATCCATTATGTTCTGACGGAAGAAGGCATCGCTCCGCAGATGAAGGACGGCAAGCTGCCGACCAATACCGACATCAAGATGCCGGAGGACGAGCCGTCGGGCCTGCTGAAGGTGGCAGACAAGCTGTTCGACTACGATTCCTCGACCGGTCTGAACGATTTCGACCGCCGCGAAGAGTGGCAGGACTTCTGGCGCGTGAACTACACGAAATGATGCCGCAGCCGGCGCAGTTTCCACCGCGCCGGCCATTCCATCCCAAACGACAGACTGGACATGCCGATGCAAAGCGCCTCCTCGCCCGAACAGAAACCCTTGAGCCGGGATGCACTTTCCCGCTCGACGCAACTGATGGAAATCGCGAAATCGGCAGCGCTTGCCGTGCGCGATCCGCTGCTTGAGGCGTTTCGCTCGGACATGGCGGTGGACTACAAAGTCGACCTCCACGACATCGTCACCATCCATGACAAGCGCGCGGAAGCGACCATCCGAAGTTTTATTCTCGAACATGAGCCAGACTCGGCGATCATGGGCGAGGAGGGCGGCCAGGTCGGAAGCGGCAATATCCAGTGGTATGTCGATCCGATCGACGGCACCGCGAATTTTGCCCGGGGCCTGGCCTTCTGGTGCGTTTCAATCGGCGCTGTCATCGAAGGCGAAGTCGTTGCCGGTGCGATCTACGATCCCGTCGCGGACCTGATGTTCGCCGCCGATCTCAACGCTTCCTATCTGAACGGCACGCCGTTGCACTCTCGCTCGGCCCGGGAAGAGGACCGTGCCACGCTGATCACCGGCTATCCGGTGTCCCGTGATTTCAGGCTCGATGGACGGGACGTCGCGCTCGCCAATCTGGGCGAGCTGGTCGAAACCTTCTCGACGCTGCGTCGCCCGGGAAGTGCCGCTCTCAGCCTCGCCCATGTCGCCGCCGGCTGGACGGACGCTGCCGCCGGTTTCGGCGTCAATGCCTGGGATGTCGCCGCCGCCACGCTGATCCTCAAGAAAGCCGGCGGGCGATACGAGCCCCTGACCCTTGGAAAGGTGGCCTTGGGATCTGCCGACTTTCTCTGCCCCGGCTATATCGCAACAGGCGAGGGGGCAAGCTATCCGACACTGACGCGGGTGGCGCATTCCATTTCCGAAAGCCGCATTGCTAAGTTCGCGGCGTAAAGGAATAGCTGCGCATGAGCAGTTGGCGCGCGAAAAGACTGAATTGAAAACATGGAATGGCATCCGACCAATGGGAACGGCGCCTGCGGAGAAACGATATGCAGAATGTGGAGCAGGAACTCACGCCTCGGCCGGAAGCGCAAGGATTGCCAAAACTCAGCCTCATCTACGAACAGCATCCCCTCTACGGCGTCGATCTGTTCATTTCGGGCAAGGAAGGCGCAAGCGATCTCGACCTTCTACGCCGCAACGGCATCACCACTGTCGTCAATTGTGCCGTCAATCTCGACTTTAACTTCGTCGAGCAGCCACAGCTCGTCTCAGACCATGAAGGCCGTGTCTATGGGCCGGGCGAGATACGCTATTTCAAGATCGGCCTGATCGACGGCGAGGGTAATCCCGAGACCCAAATGGTCGCGGCCCATTATATCCTGCGCGCCGCACTCGAGCAGGTTCTTCCGGAAAAGCCCTCTTATCCGAGACGTGAACGCGGCAGCGTTCTCATCAATTGCCGCGGCGGCCGTTCACGCTCCGTCGCCGTTGTCGCGCTCTTTCTTCACCTGACATTGCCACAGGAATTCCCGTTGCTCGATGATGCCATCGGCTTCGTCCGCCGGCGACGGGAGCTGCCGGAAAACGAATGGTACAAAGCTCCGAAGCCCGTACTCGCCAACGCCGCGCGCCGGGCGGCCGGCTGGATCAGAACCATCGACGCCGCACAATGATACTCAAGGCGCTTGCCGGGTGAGGCCGGAGATATTCGCCGCGATCCAATTGGCGATCGGCGGTTCATATCCGTTCAACGCGGTCAATCCGCGTAGCAAGCTTCACAGGCTCCCATTTGATCGCAATCCCCAGCCGAGCAGGAGTATCCCTGTGGCTGCCGTCCAACTACCGACCACGCGCACGGCGATGCGACTCCAGCCCCGGGTGGCATTCATGACCGCGGCGGTGACAAGCGCGATCGTTATAAACACCACGCTCACCGTCCCCACGACACCGACCATCCCGTCGCGAATTGCTGAAGCCGCCGACCCGAATATGTAGCCCTCGAGCATTCCAAGCAGGATCGCCAGTACCGCTGTAAGCCATGTTGGAGATCGAAGGTTCGCAGCCGCAAGTCCGCCGAGAAGTATCAAGGGCACGCTTTCGTAGATCGGGCTGATATCAAGCGGACCTGTAAGCACCCCCGCGAAACCGAATAAAATCCATCCGATAGGCAGCATCACAACGGCTGCACGTGCATGCGAAAGACCCTGAAGCCCGGCGAAGATGCCGAGCGCCGCGACAGGAAGAATGGCTTCAGGCGACATCAGGAAGTGGGCCGCCCCATCGTAAAACGGGCCAAGACCTGTCGTCATCAGATGCGCATTGGCGTCGGCAGGGGCAACGGCGACGCCCATCGCCACGATAGCAGGAAGCAACAATATCCGGCAGATTGCTCCCGCTGTCATGCGATCGCATTCCACAGGAAGACAGCGCCGACCACTCCGACAGCTCCACCCGCCGCGCGGACGGCCACCTTGCCCCAGCGCCACTGATAGAGCAGTCCGATCACAATCCCGATCCCATGCAGCAGTCCCGTGCCAGCCACAAAGCCCATGCTGAAGAACAGGGCATTCTCGCCCACAGGCAGTTCGGCACCATGCGCGTAGCCGTGGAAGATTGCGAAGATGCCGACGAGGATCGCCGCAGCAAACAGGGGCGGGCGCGCCTCGGTCAACACTGCCGCGCCGAGCAGAACGCCGGAAAGAGCGATACCGATCTCGAAGCCGGGCATGGGCGCGCCGACGAGTCCCAGAAGGCCGCCGAACGCCATGACGACCGGGAACGTGATCGGCAGCAACCAGATCGCGGGCCTGCCGAGTTGCGCGCCCCACAGACCGACGGCCATCATCGCGGCGACATGGTCCGGTCCCATGATCGGGTGAAGAAACCCGGCGAAGAAGCCTGAAGCCCCGCTCGCGCCGGCATGTGCTTCGGCGACGCCGGCGGTCAACAGCAGTGCAACGAAGGCCAGGCCGATATTCCGCACTATCGAAGCTCTCATGCCAGTCCTCCAAACATCGCGACGATCCTGTCGATCGTCCAGTAGGCACCAAGCCCGCCCACCACATAGGCGGGCAGCAGTTCCATTCCACGCGGCAACCTGATCTCGATCGATTTCAGCGCCGCGATGAGCAGCAGGATCAGTGCGACGAATGCGAGCTGGCCCGCCTCGACGCCGAGATTGAAGAGGAGCAGCGCGAAGGGAATGTCACCCTGCGGCAGGCCGAGCGCCGTCAGGCCGCTTGCAAAACCGAATCCGTGCAGCAGCCCGAAGGCGAAGGAGACGATCCACGGATGGCGGATCGTGAAGCTGGTTTGACTCCGCCATGCGCGGACAATCTCGGGCCCAAAGAACAGGATGGACAGCGCGATCGTCGCATTGAGCGGAAGCGCCGGAATCTCGACCTTGCCGAGCGTCGCGACTGCCAGCGTGATCGAATGGGCCACCGTGAAGGCGGTAATCGTCTTGAATAGCATCCAGCGCGACCGGACGATGAACAGCAGTCCCAGTACGAACAGCAGGTGGTCGATGCCCATGAGGATATGCTCGAAGCCGCTGACGAAATAGATGCGGGCAGCTTCAAGCGGGCTCCGCTCGGTGGCGAAATCGATCCAGGGCTGGGAAGGACGGATCATCGTCGTGGTGACCGTGCCGTCGAGCATATGCACCCGCACGAGAACATCGGTTATGGTCGCCTGAAGCCCGACGAAGTCCGCGCGCTTGCCCGCGATACCGCCGTCATCGGTATCGATGATACGCGATTCGACGAGGGAATCCGGGAGCGCGCGCTCGGCAGGCGGCGTCACGTCGCGGATGTCCTCGGAGAAGCGAAGCACAACGGGAAGGCGCATGCCGGACAGGACGGGCGTGCGCCAGACGACCTTGTAGCGTGCCGGCCCCGTCTGATCGATCTGCAGGAAGGCAGGCCGAATTTCGTGCGCGAAGGCCGTCACCGGAAAGGCGAACAGGCTCATCGCGGCAGCGAAAAGTAGACGCCAGAGCACAGCAGGGAGCAAGGATCGGCCGATCATTGCGCCGACACCTCGAACTCGGTGCTGGTTCCGGGCGGTATCTGGAGGCCTTGAAGGTCGCTCGCCTCGATGACCGGCACAGTGATCGAATATTGCGCGCGCATATCCGCCAGCGCCGATGCTTTGATTTGCCTGTACTGTTCATCGATCCAACGCGCCTTGACGTTCGGCTCGACCTCCGAAAATGTCGGGACACGACCAGGATCGATGGCGTCGATCCAGACCAGATGCCATCCGTATCCGGACTGGATCGGCCCATGCCACGTGCCCGGCGTGAGCTGGAACAGAGCCCTGGAAAAATCCGGGCCGAACTCCTTCGCCGTCTGCTCCGGGGTAGCGTCACCGTAATGGGCCTTGAACATGAAGGGATCGCCGACCGCGCCGACGATGTCGTCCGGCGACTTCCCACCGACGATGGCGAGGGCGGCCAAGGCAGCGTCCCGTGTCACCCTCCCATGCCTGTCCGACGAGAAGTATAGATGTCTGAAGCTGGCATGCCCCGGCAGAGCGAAGCTCGCGGCATTCCGGCTGAACCAGGTTTCAAGTTGTTCGGATGTCGGCTCCTGCAACGCTGCCACGTCGGCGGCAAGGAAGTCCATCTTCTGCGCCAGCCTGCGCTTGACCACCTCGTCGTCACGGTCGAGCCCGAGATTGACGGCCTCCCGAAACAGGATTTCCTGCGACACTTTCTGATCAACCAATCCCTGGACCTGCTCGATCGTCGGCGCCGAACGTCCCTGGGCGAGCCAGCTGATGGCGAGCTGCCGCACGTCGTCCTTCGTCAGTACGATTCTCTTGGTGTCCGCACCGCCCTCCGGGGTCGGATTGAGATAGTGGAAGCCGCCGAACAGGGCGGCTCCGACGAAAAGGAAGTGAAGTAGCGGCTCCCGCAGCAGACGCCACCTGTCGCCGCTCTTTTCGCGCTCGGCAGCAGGGGAATCTTCGGGAGCGATCGACAACACTCTCATGGACGACACCCCGACACTACTGCGCGACCGACACAACTTCGTAGTTCGCAAACCCGAATTCGTTGCTACGGGCGGCGATGTATTTGTCGCCCGACGTGTAGACGGTCAGTTCGAACGCCGTGCCGTCGATGGTCGTGACGATATGGCCGTCCTTGATTTCGTAGGCCGCTGATCCCGATGGGCTCGGATGCATGGCCTGCAACAGCTCATCCGCGCGCGGCGCGGCGTCGTTGACCTTCGTCACGACACGCTGTCCGCTTTCACCGAAGAGCACATCGAAGGTCTCGTTGGTGACTGTGTTGCGCACTTTGAAAATCTTGCCGACCGCGAGCTGTTTGAGCTGGTCATCGGTCAATGCCGTCGATCCGGACTTGGTGAGGTCGTCGACGGTCAGGCCACGCTCTGCCTTGGCGATCGCCGCGGGGGACGGCGTGTACCAGATCGGCGTCGTCCAGGCACGTTCCTGCACGGTCGCAGGAGCATTGCTCGGCGGCAGCACGCCCAGCTTGGCGGCATCATAGGTGCTCCAGCGCGGAGTCGGAATCTGCAGGACGCGGGAATAGTAGAAGGCGTGCAGACCTGGATCGAATTCCGGATCGGTCCAGACCGCCTTCAGCTCGACCGAGCCGATGTCGTTGGTGTAGGTCGCCTTGTCGATGTCCACGGTGCTCCCGACCGGAGGAAGCCTGCCCGTAACAGGGTCGGGCTGGCGAGCACCTGACCACGCCACGTCGTAGATCTTCTCGAACACCTGACCCTGTTTGGTCCAGCCCTTGACGATCTGGATACGGTCGAGGTTGCCGTCCGCGGGGTCCTTCACGGCATTGACGACGAACGACGGAACCTTGTCGTCGGCGGGTGCGAGATCGCCGCCCATGGGCACGCCGCTGGCATATGCGGTTTTCGCCCAGTCCTCGTTCGATAGCAGCCCCTTGTCAAAGTCCCAGCCGCCGAACATCCGGGCCTGGATGCGGACACCGCTCGTCCCATAGACTTCCTTGCGCTGCATGGCGGAGAAGATCGACTCGCGGGTGTTCTCCTCGGCCCAGACGGCGGTCAGGCCGGATGTTCCGGTCTTGAGGATGTCCATTCCGGCCTCGACCTTACCGGCGAGCCGCGCCTTCGCAGTCGCATCGACAAGCCCGTGTGCGCCGAAGAAATTCGACTGCGAATATGCGGTGACGGTGTTGTGCGAGTCGCCCCCGCCGACGACCCCGAACTTGTAGGGATTGTATCCCCGTGTCGCCTGCATCGCCAATCCGTTTTCATAAGCTTCGCGGGCATAGCTTCCGTGCAGCTTTGACGAGCTGTTATCGATGCCGATGAGATAGTTCATAATCTCGTAGTTCGCGAACTCGTCGTTCGGCGAGAGGTCTGGATGTGTTTCCGAGACACCCTTGATCTGCTTGATTTCATTTAGCGGTTCGTTGGTCATGCGCTGCTGCGCCCAGGCAAGGTCGAGCGGATTGCCCTTGCTGTCCACGTCGATCGGAAACATGATGCCATTCGAAAGGTTGGCGTTGTGAGAGATCGCGAGAACCTCGTTTCCGGCCTTGCGCTGTCCGTCCATCCATGTCCACAGATCTTCCGGGTGGTCGGAGTCCATCGCGGTGAACGGGCTGGGGGGAAGCTTGGAGCAGTCCTTGAAGAACACGTTGCGATGCATGTTCTGGCTGTTCGGCATCGACGTCCATTCGTAGGAGCAGAAGGTCGTGAACTGGCCGGGCTTGTAGTATTTGTCCGCGATTGCGGTGTTCTCCTGCCAGACAGTCCCACTCAGCTTGGGATCGCTCAGTTCGGCAATGGTCTTGTGGCTGGCAATGCTTCCAGCAAGCCATTGGAAGATTTTAACGGCAGGGTTGTCCTTGGTGACCTTCAGCTTCTCGGCAATCGGGAGTTTGCTGAGGGAAGATGTAGGATCGTTGGCCAGCCGGATGACGCCGACATATTCGGAATGATCGGTCACCCCTTGAAAATCCAGGGGAGTCTTGATCTGCACGTCATATCCGGCAGGGTGCTTGACGACGTTCCCCATCGAATACTGGTAAGCTTCCGCCGGGCCGGTCACCGTATTGCCGATGATGTACGCGTCCAACGACCAACTTGTGTGCTGATGGGTTTGCCCGAAATAGGCATGTCGCTCCTGGGCTGAGACCGACGTGACGGCAAGGGTAAGGACGGATGACGAAAGCAGCAGCATTCTTTTGTTTGTCATGCGCATTTGAGGCATCCTTTGCTCATTGTCCGAAATTTTTGATCTGCAAGGGGGCTGTCAAAAGTTCACCGCGGGAAGAAAAATGCCTGTCAGGAACCGCCGCCAGGTATCGCAGCCCGGCCGTCGGGCTGATAGGCACAGACCACTCGCGCCTTCCAGTCATGGGTGGGTTCCCTACTCGGCGCGAAGGGCCAGGCCTGCAGCGCGAAGGAGACCTTGTGGCAGCGGGCAGCGCGGCCACCGCCGTCCTGGTAAACTTTAGCAGTCGGGTCGGCATCAACCTCATGCTGTGCTCGTAGCTTGGCTCCTTGGACGCGGGATATCTGTTCCGCAGCCTGGAAACCGGTATGTCATCGGGGCATTCAAGGGAAGTATGTTACCGTAGCATACGGCGTTCACAGGCTGTCCGAGGCGTCGGAAAGCCTGAACTCAGCTTCGACATTCGTCGCGCTTGGCACCGGCAAGCCGGCCCGCCGGAGTGCAGCGATCATGCGCATGCTGTCCTGCGGCCTCAAGTTTTTCTTCCGGTTCTCGGCCACGATATTGGGCAGGTAATCGGGGCGCATCTCCATGAAGATCTCGCCTTCTCGCTTCGCCTCTGCAAACAGCCCGGCCTCGGAATAGATGACCGCCGCAACGGCATGGAAGAGCGGAAATTTCTGCAGATCGGCTTTGCGGATCAGCCGCACCGCCATCTCATGATCCCGGAGCATGCAGGCGGTCAGGGCGCGCGTCCCGAAATAATATCCGGCTCCGCCGGGATTGAGCTTGATCGCACGATCCAAAAGGTCGGCGCCACGTTCCCACTTCCCCGACAACGCGATGCGCGTTCCCAGTTCTCCAAGGAATTCCGTATCGTTCGGATTGGCGATAAGCGCCTTCTCGCCGACCTCGAGCGCCTCCTTCGGCTCGTTGTTGAAGAACAGCGCGGTCATGAGCGCCTGCAGAGCGCGCGTATTGTCGGGTTCGAGTGAGACCGCCCGCCGCGCCGTACCGAGCGCGCGTTCCATCGCGGGAGCCTCGTCACTTTGCGGATTGAACTCGAACCGGCTCTCGTCGAGATGAATGATCGAGAGCATTGACCAGGCCGTCGCATAGGCGGGGAAACGCGCCACCGCGCTCTGCAGGCAGTTGCGGGCGATCAGATGCACTTCCGGGTTCAGTTCCTCGCGGTAGGCGTAGAAACGCAACATGCAATCATGGACGCCAAGATCATCCGGCGGCGGGTTGGCCGCTAGTGATTTGGCGATGACGCCATAAGGCTGGGCTATGGCCGTCGCGACCTTGCTGGCGACGTCGGACTGTATGGCGGAAAGTTCGTGCGCGTTCAGCTGCTCATCGTAGCTCCGCGACCACAGGATGGAGCCGTTGGACGTATCGACAAGGCGCGCGGTCACACGGAGCTTGTCGCCGCCGACGCGAACTCCACCTGCAAGAAGGTAGTGCGCGCCCAGTCCCTCGCGCACCTGCGATGCCGCGACGCCGGGAGACAGTGCCTTCGACGTCTCGCGGCCGAAGACTGTGATCTCCTTGAAACGGGGAAGGGCGGTCAGGAGCTCTTCGGTCAGCCCGGCGGCATAAAGTGCAGCTTCCGCACCTTCGCCCAGACCCGCGAAGGGCGCGATCACGAGCATCGGTTCATCTGGAATTACCGTCGTCGAACCGCTGGCGCCGGGACCTGTTATAACACCCATGTAATAACCAAGCGCGGTGCAGGACAGCACCCCCAACATGGCGAGTAAGGTCCGGCCGGAATGCCGCCAAGCAAACACCCGGCCAGCGGCGGTCTCCCGTTTCGGCTCATTGTCGACCGCTTCTTTCGGCTCGTCGTTCCAGTTGAAGGTCGGTACATAGCCGCCCTTCGGGATATCAATACGGATCGGGTCATGCTTGCCTGCAATAAGATAATAGCGTTCGATCACCCGGCGCAGTCGTCCGGCTTCGATTCGAACGACGGGATCGTCCTGGGAGAAGCCCGTGCTCCGGCTGAACACCTCGATCGCGACTGAATAGGCCTTGAGCCTGGAGGCGCGTCCAGCCAGCGTTTCTTCCGTGACATATTTCAGGAAGGCTCCGCCCCGCCCGCCGCTAGGGAACTCATGGCTGGAGAGTATGCGCTCAAGCTGGGCCCGGATCTCGTCATGGGTGGGACACGGGCGCTCGCGCGGACAGTCATGCATTGGCCCTGGAGTCTGCACTGCCCCTCCTCATTGTCCCAATTACGTGAAAATCCACTGCAAATGTTAGAACCCCGGATGCAACCTATCGCTGAAAGCGTAGCACGTCCATCTTGAACGGGATTTTAGCCGGCAGGCGGCGAAGCCATGTTTCGACGCACATGCTGCATGTCACCGGCAGGTTGCGCGGCGATCATCCGGCCGCAAGCACATTGCGGTGAATGCGATGTAACATTCCCGATTGGTGGGGGCTCAGCCGTTTCGCCAATCCCCGCGAGCAGCCATCCGCAAAAGGCCTGTCGGAATATGGATTAAGTCCATATGGGGATGCGCCATATCGATGGCCGGAAATACCGCCGAGCATCGATAGCGCACAGGCCTGTTTCTGAATGAGAGGATGGGCCGGCCAATGGCTTCGAGCGACAATCCTGATCACCACTTGAACATCGCCGTGACCCTGTTCTCGTTACCTTGAAAGTCCACGGCCATCCGCGTTAGCGCTCGGCGAAGGAGAATTTTGCGGGTGCTCGGACGACCTTGCCGTCGATGACAAGGGACAGCGTGATGCCGGCTGCAGGGCTCTCTGCCACCCCGCATCGCCGTCACCCTGTTCGCCATGCATCAAAGATTATCGCGGGCAGACGTCCCAGAAACCTGTTTTTTTGGTGCTATCGGTATAGTACCAGCACATGCCGGATTGCGGCGGCGTTCCGGCAACCGAGGCGGCCGCTGCGCCTGCAATAAAGCCGATCGCGGCGCCGGCGGCAACGGCCCCGCCCGCCGGCCAGTACCGACGCGGGTTCACGACGACCACACCCCGCATGACCGGTGGGCGGCGAACTGCGACAGCGCCGCCGCGACCGACGACGGCGCATCCTCTGGCCCCGCAGCCACCCACCGCCCGGCGGGCTTCGGCCGGGGTGGGTGCAAGCATGGGTGCGGCCACCATCATGAACAGGGCGGTAGCCATGACTGCGTTCTGGAAGCGCTTGATGATCTTCATGAGATCCGTCCTGGTTGACCTGGTTGGGGCACCGCATGCTGGAACCGATAAGAGATAGGTGATCATGCTCCATCGAAGGGAAATAGGAGCGTATGTTACGGTATGCTACGGCGTAGCGGCGGGCGTCGAGGAGGGAACGCCGACACGGATCGCCCTGGAGAAGTCGGGCGTTAATCCAATAGCCCGCGCCCGCTCGCCGATCCTGGCAATCTCGCGCAACCGGCCCAGCGGCATCGAGGTGTCGATGGCGCCGTGATCATAGGCATAGTCGGGGAGATACCCGTTGACGATCAGCCGCCAGTCGAACGGTACCTTGTCTCCGGCAACACGCATCAGCCTTGCGACAGTCGTCGTGCAATTCGTCGTGATCGAATTGTAGAACTGCGGTGTCCGGGCCAGGGCATTGGCCTCGGCGACATATTCGAGCAACAGGTTCCTGGCTTGCGCCGGGGTTGCCGTTAACCGATAGATCTGGACGTCCTCCCCACGCATGTTCGAGCGGACGCCGACAACGTCGCGTTCGTCCGCGGCAAGGATCACCAGCGGATCGTTCTTGAAGAGATCGGCAAGCGGCGAGAACCCGCCACCGATTTTGTGGCGGACCTCGATCGACCAGGCGAGTTGCTCGCCGTCTTCGAAGCCAAAGCTGAAAATAACATGCGCGATCTTCGGCCCTGCCCAGTAGGACATGAACAGATCAACAGTCCTCACCGTGTCGAGATCATAGCTGCGTGTCTGCCACCGCTCGGTAAAGTCCGTCTCGCTCCGCCATTGGAAATCCCGAAGATCGGTGAGCGTCAGGGTATCGCCTTCGATCCTGCCTGTGACCTGCCGGGCGACATCGGGTGCCCATTGAGCATTTTCGTCCGGCTTTATCGTGCTCCACCAGAAAAGAACCAGGACGAAAACGGCAGCAAACGAAAAAATGGCTTTCATGCGCAGCCGACTGGCAAGCGCCGCCAGAGTGAAAAGGCCGAAGACAAGGAAGACGCCGGCGGCAATTGCCCGTCCGATATCGGGCAGGGGCAGGCGATACCAGAGGGCCAGGGAACACCAGATTGTCAAAGCCGCCACGATCAAGGCGACCGCGAACAGAAATATGATCGCCATCTGTCGAGGCATGTTTTTCCTTTTCGATAGCCGCCGTGGTGCCGATGAGGCGAGATTTGCGGCTTCAACACGCCGCAGGGAATGGCACGCCATTCGCCATAAGGATGACACGGAATTCGGCGGAGACCATGTACATTACAGTAACCTACGGCGATGTTCCGGCTGTCGACCGCGCATGTGTGGTCCATTCGGAGATCGGACTGTTGGCGCGCCAGCCATACGCGCCGCAAAATGGGCAACGCCGACAGTCCGCACGAACAGATGATACGGTAACATACGGGCGTTTCTGTCGGGATCGGCTATTCTCAGGCGCGGAACCAATTCCGGAGTTTGGCCAGGCAGGTCGATCGGGGGGACAGGCGGAATGACAGGACTTCGGAAAGGATATCACGCGCTGGCAGCAGCTCTCGCAGCGGCAACCCCCGCGACGGCGGCCGACATCTCGCAGCCGGGATCGGCCGTCATCGACAACGGCTGGAAATATCAGGTTACGCTAGACGCCTGGTTGACAGGCCTGAATGGCGACATAGGTGTCCGCGGCCTTCCGGCGGCGGCGGTCGATGTCTCGCCTCTGGACGTGCTCGAGAACTTGGACGGCGCGTTTGCGGGGTCCTTTCAAGCGGTTGGCGATCACTGGCTTCTCTATACGGACATCATGTGGGCCAGGATTTCGACCGATGCCGATGTCGGTCCATTCGGCGGAACCGCTGACTTCGAACAGAGGCAGATCGTGGCGACGGCGCTTGTCGGCTACGAGGTGCCGATCAACGTCGAGAACATACAGCTCTACGCGACGGCCGGCCTTCGCTACCAGCACAACAAGGTGGAACTCGACATCAATCCCATATTCTTTCCGGCGATCGACCGCAGCGGTTCGCAAAGCTGGGTCGATCCACTCGTCGGTCTCACCATGCATTATGACATCAATGAAAAATGGTTCGTGGACGTCATGACCGATGTCGGCGGCTTCGGCGTCGCCTCGGACATCACCCTGCAGGGAACCGCGACGGTCGGCTACAACTGGACGGACACGATCGCTTCGTCTTTCGGCTACAAGGCGCTCTACACCGACTACACGGAGGGCGGTTTCCGCTATGATGCCACCCAGCACGGCATCTTCACGCGTCTGGCGGTGAGGTTCTAGCCAAAACTGGGCCATCCTCGCTGGAAGTCTCATCCAACAGCCCGTGTAACCGCAATCTATTTCCTTCGGGCCAAGGGGACGCACGAACGACGAAACGCAATATCATGGCATCACTGCTGGGTCGGCACGAACCGCTTAACCGGTTCAGCTGCAGTAGCCAGCGTTATTACAGGATCAGCCAAACGTGACTTCATCGAGCGTGCGGTGGAGGTCGGCGGCCTGATGTTGCTCAGTCCGTTCTTTCGACGCCAAAAGACTGTCGAGTTCAGCCTTGATTGAGCCAAAGCGCGCAATATAGCGATCCGCCTGCTGAATGCTCAGACCATATTCACGAGCAAGCTGTGAGGATGAGTAGGTTCGTATGCGTTCCGGCTCGGCGAGCGGCATTGGATTCTCCTTTGAAAGGAAATACCTGTGACCCGCCTCCTGTTCCGAGCGTCGATGAAACCACTCCGCGCCTGTACGTGAGCGGCATCTCGTCGCGTATCGGCCGATACGCGGCTCGAGCTCGGTGATTTCGGGGCTGAAGCGAGTCTCCATTCCGTCGCAAGCCCGGAAAATTTCGGCCGACAATTCGCTGCGGGCCAGCGACAGCCTAGTCTCGGGACGCGGCTGGGAAACGTCTTCGTCGGACGGCCGGACCGGTTCCAGAATCTAACGGAATTATCACCCTGATGAGCCTGTCAAGCGCGGCGATGGGCAACCTTCGATAGCCTGGCGATATTCCTATGAAATTCCTATTTTTTACCGCCCCGGTCACTCTCGAACGCCTATCCGGTTCGGGTGCATATCTAGTTGCGAGACAATCATCGTCTCCACGCGCTTTCGCGCGCCGCCAAGATGACCTCGCGTCACAAGGTCGAGGTGAGTATCCCGGAGCATCTACTGATGCTGCGGGTCGATCCCGTCCTTTTCGAGCAGGTGCTCTTCAACCTTATCGACAATGCCGCCAAATATGCGCCGGAAGACACGACAATTACCATCCGTGGCTGGAAAGACGGAGATGCCATCATGCTGTCGGTTGCCGACGAAGGTTCCGGCATCCCGCCCAATGATCTGGAGCGGATCTTCGACAGTTTCTATCGCGTGAGAAAGGGCGATCATGTACGCGCCGGAACGGGTCTGGGCCTTTCCATATGTCGCGGCTTCGTGGAGGCGATGGGTGGCACGATCACCGCCGCAAACCACCATGGGGGTTCGGGCGGTCTCTTCACGGTTCGCATGCCGGTGCCGAAGAATCCGCCTATCCTGGGAGAAAACGAATGACCAGCACGGCCGTCCGCATCCTGATCGTCGATGACGAACCGCCTATCCGCAAATTGCTGCGCGTCGGGCTCTCGACGCAGAACTATGCCATCGTCGAGGCAATGAACGCTAAAGTGGCGATGGAACTGGTCATGTCGCAAAAACCTGATCTCATCGTGCTCGACCTCGGCCTGCCGGACATGCCGGGACACGATCTCCTCGCCAAGTGGCGCGGGGAGGGGCTTGCCCTGCCGATCGTCATTCTTTCGAGCCGGACCGAGGCGGGTATCGTGAGGGCGCTGGAGCTTGGTGCCGACGACTACATCGCCAAACCCTTCAGCATCAACGAACTGGTTGCCCGCATCCGAGTAGCGGTGCGCCACCGGCTGCAAAGCCAGGGCGAGCTTTCGGTCGACCTCGTCAAGCGCATCGTCAGGGTCGCCGGACGGGAGGTGAAGCTGTCGCCGAAGGAATACGGCATCCTGCGCATCCTGGTGCAGCATGCCGGCAAGGTGCTGACCCATCGGTTCTTGCCCGAGCATGTCTGGGATGGCCTTACGGATGTCCAGTATCTGCGCGTCTATGTCCGGCAGTTACGCCAGAAGATCGAGCAAAAGCCCGACCAGCCGCAATATATTCTCACGGAAACGGGTGTCGGATACAGGCTCGCCGAAGCGAGCTGAGACAAGCCAGCGGAGCAGTCCGAGTTTGGATGTCTCATGAGCGTCCTGCGGCCGAGATAGAACGACGTCTACTGCTGCTGCAGCAAGCGGGTTACCGTCTCCAGAAGACGTTTTTCCTGATAGGGCTTGTCAAGAACCGCATTGAACATATCGGGATGCGATCGACCGATGCTTCCTTGCGCACCGCTGACGAGGATGACCGGGATTTCGGCCAGCGCGTCGTCGCTTCGGATCGCCTTGGCGAGTTCCAGGCCGGTCATCAACGGCATCATGAAATCCGTGATGACCAGGTCCGGACGTTTTTCCCGCACCAGGTCGAGAGCAGCCAGCCCGTGAGCGGCCGGGGCGACGTCATGGCCGGCGTCCTCCAACATCATCACCAGCACTTCCGCGATGAGGAATTCGTCCTCGGCTATCACGATCAGCGCCATGGCGGGAGCTCTTCCAAGAGTTTTGTCACGCGGTCAGGCACCCAATGGTTTTGCAAGACCGGTCGCGGCACCTTCGACCGGCTCAAGCGGTAACGACACCGCAAGCCCGTTGTTCCCGATGACCAGTTCGTGGATGACAGGTTCGAAGTCGCTGTCCCTGACCTTCAAAATAGAAAGTGTCCGCTTGTAGCGCGAGCTTACCTCGACATGCCGCAGCATCAGCAGATTGTCGAGCAGGCTAGAAACTTCCGAACGCGGGGTGGATACCGTCGGGCCGAAGAGATCACGCAGCTCCCACGTCGCGATCGTGGTCACACCGAGAGACCGAAGCTCGTTGGAAAGCGCCGCAAAGAATTCGACGAGACGCTGCTGATAGATCGCGGCCCGCTCGAAGCCGCCAAGGCCGTCGATTACCAACCGTTTGATGCCGCGCCCCCTGACTTCATCCAGCAGGCGATGGGCCAGTTTATCCAGCAGGTTTTCAGTCATCGGGTTCCAGAGGAAGCCGAGGGCGCCCGAATGGAGGAGAGGCTGCAAATCAAGGCCGATTGCTCTGGCCTTGCCGTGAAGGCGCGCCGGCGTCTCATAGAATCCGAAATGCAGGCCCGGCTCCGCTTCGCTCGACGCACTCAGGAAATTGAGGCCGAGCGTCGTCTTGCCACATCCGGATGGGCCAAAGACCAGACTGACCGAGCCTGCGGGAATGCCGCCGCCGAGCAGTCTATCGAGGCCGTCGACCCCCGAGGGGACGGTGCCCGTCACCAGGGTTTCGGGCTGAGAGGGATGCGCCAGGGCGATTTCCAGCCGCGGATAGACAGTAACACCGGAGGAGCCGATATCGAACTGATGAAACCCGTCAAGAGCGCGACTGCCTCTCGATTTCTTCACATGCAGGCGTCGAACGGAGCGCACGCCTGCAAGCTCGTTGTTCAACTCTATGACGCCGTCGACCATGGTATGCTCGGGGCTGTCGTCGGCAAGGCGGGTGCTGGTGAGGAACAGCACCGTGCAACCTGCGAATGCGGCCTGGCTCTGAACCTCCGCCACGAAGGTTTTGACGTCGAGCGCGCTATCGGCGCGATCACGCGCGTTAAGGAGACCGTCGAACACAAGCAGGGTTGCGCCCTGCCGGCTGATTTCCTTTCGTATCAAGGAAACGACCGCCGGAAGCCCCTGATCGCGCAGCGTCTGGAAGACGCTGACATAGGCGATTTCATCGCCAAGCCTGGACGGATCGAAGAAGTCGAGCGTGCCCAGAACCTGAAAGAGGCGATCATGCGTCTCCGCCAGCAGCGTTACGTAGAGCACTTTTCGGCCAAGCGCGACATTCGCAAACGCAATATGGTTCGACAGGATCGTCTTGCCGGCGCCCGGCTGTCCCTGGACGATATAGGAAGCGCCCTCGACAAAGCCTCCCCCGAGTATGGCGTCCAACCCTTGGATGCCTGATGTCAGTCGTGGAAGTTCATGCATTGAGATCGTCCCGGAGAGCCCTTGCGCCCACGGAGTACCCTAAGGTCCGATGCCGAAATTGCAAACGCCAATTGACCGGGACGGATGCGGAAATCCCTTCATCCACGAAACGCTTTCGTATCGTGCCGTCTGGAATCCTCGACGATCATGAATATCGAGGCTTGCTAGCCTCATCATTGGCGAACCGGCTTGTCGGACGCTCCGTCCGCGGGGCGAGGACCGCTCGTCCCGCCGGCTCGTTGATGCCACCCCGATCCTGTTTCAGATCTCCAGGCCCGCCTTGCGGCGCTCGATCGCCGAGACGAAATGGAACCCGATCGTGCGCAAAGGCTCTGGCGCGATCCAGGAGGCGGAGCCCATGCTCTGCGCCATTGCCTGATGGTCATTGCCTTTGCCCAGCATGAGTTCGGCCAGGTGACGGCCGAGCATGGTACCCTTGGCGATGCCGCTGCCGTTGCAGCCGCCCGACGCGTAGAGCCCCTCCTCGAGTTGCCCCCACCAGGGAGCGCCGTTCATCGTGAAGGCGGTGGTGCCGCCCCACAGATATTCGAATCCGATATCCTTCAGATTGGGCCAGCGACGCTCGAAGCGATCCCGGAGCATGGCCTTGGCCCGCCCTTCGTCGATCTCGGCTTCATGCGCGTAAAGGCTGCGTACCATCACCCTGTTGCGACCGATGCGTCGCAAGGTGGTGCCCAGCCGATGCGACGGCAACAGGCCCCAGGCTTCGGATTCGCCTATCTCGCCGAGCCGCCCGTCCGGGATTTCCTCGGTGACGGCCGCATATGTGTAGATCGTCGCCATCCGCGATTTGAGATAGCCGAATTTGGGTATGAACCCATTGGTGGCGAGCGCCAGCTGCTTGCATTTCACCACCCCGCCGGACGTCTCGAATATCCAGCCGCCGTCCTTCCTGCGGATCGCCGTCACCGG
Source organism: Rhizobium sp. Root482 (assembly GCF_001426565.1). Taxonomy (GTDB): domain Bacteria; phylum Pseudomonadota; class Alphaproteobacteria; order Rhizobiales; family Rhizobiaceae; genus Pararhizobium. The sequence goes on from NZ_LMFA01000022.1 coordinate 471,249, forward strand.
CGTATTCTCATGGAGCGCGACCGACGACGGCAGCGCATCCGCGAGCCCCCGGATCAGCGCGGCCGGTTGCAGCAGGACCGTGTCCTGCATATGGATGCCGAACCGGTAATAGGGCGAGCCGATCCGGCGGTGGATATCATCCCGCGAGAGCACGGAATGGGCAATGCCGTTGGCCTGGGCGACCTCCAGAACCTTCCGCAGCGAGGCCTCCCCCTGTTCGGTGGCAGCCCCCCGTATCGATCCGGCCTGCTGTATGTCGCACTCGATCCCATTGTCGCGGACAATCGACATCAGCCAATCATAGGCTTCCCTGAAGAAGGTGGTCTGCACCTGCGCCTTCTGCGCCATCTCTATCGAGGCGTTGCGCGGCAGCACATGCGCGCCCGTGAAGCCGGAATTGCGCGCGGACGCCCCCTCGCCAACCGTCGTGGCTTCGAGCACAGCGATCCGCGCCTGAGGATCGAGTTCCTGCAGCCGCCGGGCAACCGCAAAGCCCGTATAACCGGCGCCGACGATCGCATAATCGACCGTCAGGCTGCCATCCAGGGCTGCATGAGGTTCGCGGGGCGGCAGCATCGCATTCCAGCCGCAAAGATTGGAATATTTCGGGAAGGTGAGTTTTGTCATTTTTGATGCCTGAATGAGGATCGGGGCTGCCAGATGAAGCAGCCCCGGACGAAATGATCAGTCCTTGAAGTGTGCCTGCTCGGTCAGCAGCGGTCCGAGGGACATCGATCCCTTGAGTTCGAACCCCCAATCGAGCTTCTCGTTGCGGGTCCAGACCTGCGCAGTCTCGGTGACCGGGATGCCGCAAACGTCGGCGACGATCAGCTTCTGTGCCTCCTGCCACAGCTCGATCTGCTTTTTCGCGTCCGTTTCGGTGCGGGCCGCCTCGATCTGCTTGTCGGCGACACTGCAGTGACTGAAATTGGTCACCTGCGCCGGCTGTCCGATCGCGCTGGCCGAGTGAAAGAACTGGGTCAGATAGGTATCTGCCACCGGGAACCGCGCCGCGCCGTAGTCGACAAGCGGGCTGAGATCCTTGCGGATCATCTGGTGCCAGGCCGCATGCTCCACCGGCTGGAGATCGAGCGTGATGCCGGCCTTCGCGAGCTGTGCCTGCAGGATCTGGTCGGTCGTCGCATAGCTCGGCATCTGGCTGGCGATCATCTTGATCGTGATGCCGTCCGGGAACCCGGCCTCCGCCAACAGGGCCTTCGCCTTGTCGATGTCGTGCGGCAGTATGCCGGGCTCCGGATTGAGACCGAGATTGTTGGACGGGATGACGGACTTGGCCACGCGGGTAAATTCGGGGCCACGGAACTGGGCGATCTGCGCCGGATCGACCGCATGGGCGATCGCCTGACGCACACGGATATCGTCGAATGGCTTCTGGGTCCGGTTGACGTGCAGGACGGTCAGTTCCGACGGATCGAAAATATCGATCGCAGCACCCGGGGTTGCCTGCATGCGTTGCAGCCACCGCTGGTCGGTCGATCCTGCCGCTACGTCGATTTCGCCTGCAGTGAAGGCAAGGTCGCGGCCGGCAGCGGCGTTGAGGAAGCGATAGGTGACCTTTTCGATCTTCGGCTTTCCGCGGAAGTATTCGTCATGCGACTTGAAATGGACAGCCACGCCCGGCTCGATGGACTCGAACTGGAACGGGCCGAAGCCGACCGGGTTGCGGGTAAAGCCTTCGCCGCGCTCTTCATACGCCTTCTTGCTGATGATGAAGCCACCCGAATAGTTGGTCAGCAGCCCCAACAGGCTCGGCACCTGATTGGCGAGCGTGATCTTGACCGTATGCGCATCGACCGCCTCGACGCTCTTGATCGCCGAATAATCGGTGGCAAAGGCCGAACGCTTCGGATCGGCGGATTTCTGCAGGCTGAAAACGACATCGTCAGCGGTTACTTCACCGTAACCGTGCTGCCACTGCACACCTTCACGCAGCTTGAACGTCCAGACCAGATTGTTGTCGGTCGCTTCCCAGCTCTCGGCGAGATCCGGCTCGATGGTCGCCGGATCGGTAGAGCCGGGGGCAAAACGCACAAGTGCGCCGTAAATCCAGGCCACCAGCGTGCGATCCGATGTGCTGGATGCAAAATGCGGATCGAGGTTGCCGATATCCGCCGAGGCGGCACCGACCCTGAGCTCGGTCTGCGCGGCGTTGGCCGGCAGCGATGCCAACCCTGTGCAGGCCATCAGGACGGCGAGCGCCCCGGAGAAGATGTGCTTGTTGTATGTCATTTAAGAGTTCCTCCTCATTTTCAATTATACGTTTCTGACACTGCTAAAGCTGCGAGCAACGGGCCGAACCCGTTTTCACCGAGACCGCTGATCGCCGAGACGATGCCTTGCTGATGTTGCGAGGTCAGGCTGACCTTGCCGATATTGATGAATTTGTTTGCGACCTGGTCCCAGTTCATCGGGTTCGCCACGTCGCCGAGCGGATAGTCCACGACCATCTCCTCGACGCCGTCGCCCTGGTCCATCAGGATGCGGGCGGGCGTGCGAACAGGAAACGAGGTTGCGAAATCGTGGGAAGCTTCCAGCTCGATCCGGCTGGCGAGCCTGATGACCTCTGGGTCGTTCAGGCTGCTCACATCGACGGGCTGCAACGCCTCGCGACCGCGCAGGGCAGCGAGCGCGCAGCTGAAATAGAAGCTGTACTGACCGCCCTCCAGGGAACTGGGCGCTCTCTCATTGGCAAGACGCAGCCCCTGGGGAAAGGTTTCGATCCGCAGATGCTTGATATCGCGGCCGTTCTGCCGGAGCGTCAGGATCGCATCGATGGCGGCATGCATGTAGCGGCAGCACGCATAGGGTTTCAGGTAACATTTCTGCAACTCCCATGTCGTGCCGAGGCTTCCGAGAAGGATGGAGCGGTCGTAGCGATCTTCCCGGTCGAGCAAGTCGAGCGGGCCGGTTGCTCCGGCGCGCGCGCGATAGGCCGCGGTCACGCCTGCAACCACGGCCGGCGGAATTCCTTCCTTCACCGTGCTGCCCTGGAATTTCGAGGAACCGGTTGGAAAGACAATCGGGCCTTCGCTGCCGGCGATTGCCAATGCATGAGCCATCTGAATGGCGTCGAGCCCAAGCAGACGACCGGCGCTTGCGGCAGCGCCGTACCCCACCCATCTGCCGCTCGCATAGGTTTCGATCGTGGCGGTCGGGCGCGAGGCCGCGACGCGCAAGGCCACATCGTAACCCAGGGCGATGGCGTCGAGAATATCGGCGTCAGACGCCTTTATCGCTTGTCCGACCGCAAGGGCAGCCGGGATGACGCCGGCACCGGCATGGCCGGCAGCGCCGCGGTGACCATCGTCAATGTCGAGCGCGCTGGCAGCGGCGCTGTTTGCCATGGCGGCGCCGGCAACGCTCAGGCGCCTGTTGGTCAGCCAGACCTGGGCGTCTCCATCTCCGTAGACGTCGGATGCGGCCTGTCGCGCCGCTGCCGCAAGCGGAGAACGCAGACCGGCTGCGGTTGCCCCCACGAGATCGAGAAGCAGCAGCGAAATGGCTTCTCGCGCCTCTTGCGGAAGCGCTCCCTTTGGTTGGCCGCTGACGAATGCGGCAAGTTGGGTCAAGGCATGCATTTAGGCGCTCCTGCGGATCAGTTTGTCTGGCGGATAAAATGGCCCTCTGAAGCCCTGCCCCAACTGGCAGCAGGGGCGGCATATCCCACGGGCTTCATCGGGCTTCGCGGCGGGGCCGTATCGGCGGCCCGGTGCTGCCGCGTCTCACGCATGTTCGGATGCGTGATGGGAATGGCTGACAGAAGACGCTGCGTATAGGCGTGGCCGGGACGGCCGATCACTTCATCGCGCGGGCCGATCTCGACGATCTCGCCGAAATACATGACGGCGACCCGGTCGCAGATGCGCTCCACCGCAGCCATGTCGTGACTGATGAAAAGATAGGAGACGCCGAACTCCTTCTGCAGGTCGATCATCAACTCGATGATCTGACCCTTGATCGCCACGTCGAGCGCCGACACGGCCTCGTCGGCGATGATCAGCTTCGGCGCCATGGCAAGAGCGCGGGCGATGCAGATGCGCTGCCGCTGTCCACCGGAGAATTCGTGCGGCAGACTTGTCGCCCGGTTCGGATCCAGCCCGACGCGTTCCATCAGCCATTCCATCCGCTGGATGGCGGCGCGCCCTGTTTCGATCCCATGGACATGCATCGGCTCGATGATCGCGGATCCGATCGTTTGCCGCGCATCCAGGGACCCGAAGGGATCCTGGAAAATCATCTGCGCCTGCCGGCGCATCTGGGCGAGGCTTCTCGGATCCTTGTAATCTATGGTCTGGCCGCAAACCTTGATCTCGCCGCCATGGACGGGGGCAAGGTTTATGATCGCCTTGCCGATCGTCGATTTCCCCGAGCCGGATTCACCCACCAGCCCCAGCGTTTCGCCCTTCCCGATGGAAAAGGAGACGTCCTCCACGGCGTGGACCGCACCTTTGACGCGGCCGAGAAGTCCGCCATGGACCGGAAACCGGACCGCGAGATTGCGCACTTCCAGAATCGGCTCATCGGCAATCTGGATCGGCAGGTCGCCGACCGGCTCGGCGGGAACGGTGTTGATCTGCAATTTTCCGGCAAGGCTCGGCGCGGCCGCGATGAGGCTGCGGGTATAGGGATCCCTGGGATTGCCGAAGACCTCGTGAACGCTGCCATGCTCGAGCACCCGACCATGCCGCATGACCAGGACATCGTCGGCAATCTCCGCCACCACGCCCATGTCATGCGTGATGAACAGGACAGCGGTTCCGGTCTCGCGCTGCAGTTCCTTCAGGAGGTCCAGGGTCTGCGCTTGCACGGTGACGTCGAGCGCGGTTGTCGGCTCGTCGGCAATGATCACCTGCGGATTGCATGCCAGCGCCATGGCGATCATCACGCGTTGCCGCATGCCGCCCGAAAATGTGTGCGGAAATTGCTTGATGCGCTCCTCGGGGTCCGGAATGCGCACCTTGCGCAGCATTTCGAGCACTGCCTCGCGCAGTTCCTGGCCTCTCAGTCCGCGATGGATGCGGATCACTTCCGCCAGCTGGGTTCCGACGGTCTGCACCGGATTGAGCGAGGTCATCGGCTCCTGGAAGATCATGCTGACCTGGCCGCCGCGTACCCGTCGCATTTCCGCTTCCGACAGTTTCAAAAGGTCACGCCCGCCGAGCTTTATCGAGCCTTGCGCCGTTGCGATATTCTCGGGCAGAAGCCGCATGATCGCCAGCGACGTCACGCTCTTGCCCGAGCCGGATTCGCCGACAAGGGCCAGCGTCTTTCCCGGGCTGATATCAAAATTCATGCCATGAACGACCTGCTTCTTGGCAAAGGAAACACTCAGATCTCTGACTTCGAGAACGGGACGGTCGGTCATCAGCTTGCGTCCTTCAGGCGGGGATCGATCGCGTCGCGCAGGCCGTCGCCGATCAGGTTGAGTGCGAGAACCAGGAGCAGGATCGCAAAGCTTGGATAAAGCGCGAGGTGGAAGGAACTCAGAATATTGTCGAAGCCTTCGCGAACCATTCCGCCCCAGGTTGGCGTCGGCGGCGCAAGGCCGAGACCGATAAAGGCGAGCGAGGCTTCGGTACGCACGGCGGTCGCCATCCAAAGCGAGGCCATCACCATGATTTCCGGCAAGATGGCCGGCAGGATGTGGCGGAGCAGGATGCGGGTGTCCGAGAACCCCATGGCGTGGCAGGCCTGCACATATTCACGGTCGCGCTGGGTAATGACGCCGGCGCGGGCAATGCGGGCAAAGGCCGGTATGGCGGTGAACGCAATCGCTATGACGATGTTCGTCAGCGTCGCGCCCATCAGCGCCACAAGCGCCAGGCCAAGGATCAGCGACGGGAAGGCCAGCACGACATCCATGATCTGCATCAGGATGATGTCGGTCCTGTTGCCGACATAGCCGGCGATCATGCCGATCAGCGAACCGATGATCAGCGCCACCACGATGGCCAGGAAGCCGATGGTCAGCGAATATCTGGCGCCGTAGAGCAGACGCGAAAGCACGTCCCGCCCGAACTGATCCGTGCCAAGCAGGTTTTCAGCGCTTGGCGGCGACAGGTAGAGGATGATGTTCTGGTCGTTCGGATTGTAGGACGTGATCAGCGGCGCAAAAATCGCGCAAAGGACGAGCACTGTTACAATGACCATGCCGAGCCATGTGGAAAAATTCAGCCGCTTCAGAAGCGCCCATCTCGGTTGCGGTCGACCTGCCGTCGGGGTCGGAAGTGTGGAGAGGCTTGTCATTTGTACTGAACCCTCGGATCGAGGAAACCATAGGTGAGGTCGGTCACAAGGTTCACCACCACGACCATCATGGTGTAGATGACGATCATGCCCTGCAGCAGCGTATAGTCGCGTTGCGTCAAGGCGTTGAGGATGAGCTTGCCGAGACCCGGCCGCGAGAAGACGATTTCCGTCAGCACCGAATTGCCGATCAGAATGCCCAGATAAAGGCCGACGACAGTGGTGATCGGTATCATGCAATTGCCCAGCGCATGGCGCCAGATGACGGCATGATGCGAGGCACCCTTGGCGCGGGCGGTGCGCACGAAGTCCTGGTTGAGCACTTCGAGCATTGCGGAGCGGGTGACGCGGGTAATGTAGGCCATCATGATCAGGGCCAGCGAGATTGTCGGCAGCGCCATCTGCCTGAGGCGATCCAGAAGACCATCGCCGCCACCGGAACTGATGACGGGAAACCAGCGCAGGTTGATCGCAAAGATCATCAACAGGATGATCGAGGCGACGAAGGCTGGCAGCGACAATCCAAGCAGCGAGACGAACCGCAGGATGAAATCCGCCGGCCGGTTGCGCTTGACCGCCGCCCAGACCCCTGCCGGAACGCCGAGCAGGACGCCCAGAAACAGCGACGCGATCGTCAATTCCAGCGTATAGGGCAGCACGCTCGCGATCTCGGCCGTGATCGAGCGTCCGGTGATCATCGACGTTCCCAGATCGCCCTGCAGGACGCCGAGCATGAACTGCCCGTATTGAACGAGGACCGGCTTATCCAGGCCAAGCCTGTGATGTAGCGCCGCGATGCTCTCGATGCTGGCCTGGTCACCCAGAATGACCAGTGCCGGATCGCCGGGCAGAATTCGTACGATCAGGAATACGAGCGTCAAGACGCTGAAAAGCGTCAAGACCGCAAATCCCATTCGCTTGATCAGGAATGACACCATTCGGCCGTCCTCGCTGGTCACAAAAAGGGGAGAAGCAAACGGACAGGCGCTCAACGCCCATATCGAAAGAGGGGCGTGCGCGCCGCGGCTTCGAACGTCCTCCCACATTTCGAAACCGCATCACTTGAAACGAATATCAGCGGAAAAACTTGCGCAAGTCAACGAATTCCTTTTATTAGAATGGATTTTATGCTACGTTCTAATTATTAGAATTTGGATCTTGAAATGTCCGTGAACGCTTCATCCAACGCCGTACGTGCGCTCGACATCCTCCTTTTTCTTGGGGAAGGTGGCCCCGACGGGTTCTCGCTGGCGGATATTTCCGAGCAGATCGGCGAGGCAAAGCCGGCGGTTCATCGCAGTCTGTCTTCCCTGTTGCAGAAGGGTTTTGCGGAACCAGCTCCGCGCCATGGCCACTACAGGCTGGGGCCAGCAATACCGATGCTTGCGCGCCGCCAGGAACGGCTAGAACCACTGATTCTGAAGTTCCGGCCAGGCATGGCGGAATTCGCGCGACGGACCGGGAATACGGTTTACATGATGGTTCAAGCGGGCGTCGATGCGGTTTGCGCGGAGATGGTTTCCCGCTCACCGCGACGGCAATTCACGATGGGTGTCGGAGGGCGCGTCCCGATGGGCATCGCGGCCGGAAGCGTCGCTTTGATGTCGATCATGCCGGAGGCGGAGTGCCTTCAATTGCTGAATGCGAACGCGGCGCGCTATCTGGCCCATCCGTCCGTCCAGCATGTCGATCGCACCATCGTGGAATCGCAGATAAAAGATGCGCGCCAGCGGGGTTATGCCGTCAACATGGCCTACTACCTTCCCGGCGAGGGCGGGCTCGGACTGCCGATCTCCGGCAAGAACCCCTATGAGCTCAACGTCGCGATCTCTTTCACCGCGCCTCTCGAATTGATGACCGAAACCTGGATGCAGGACGTCATAGGCGAATTGAGAGACTGCATGGGCGCCGCCATCGGGTAGGCAAAAGCCTGAACGGGAAGCTATCCGCACACAAATCCAACCTGATCCGCAACAATTGGAGGAAGAACAATGGGAATTGAACGTCTCGACGTGAACGCAAGACGCAGCCGCTTGGTGAAATATAACGGCGTCTGCTACCTGTCGGGCCAGTTCTCCGATTCCGACGGCGATATCGCCGAGCAAACGAGAGACACCCTGGCAAAGATCGATGACCTCCTCCGCCGCGCGGGCACGGACAAATCAAGGCTGCTCACCGCACAGATATGGCTTCGGGACATGGCGGATTTCGCCGGCATGAACGAAATCTGGGATGCCTGGGTAACGGCGGGCGATCCCCCGACCCGCTGCTGCGGGCAAGTCCTGATGGCCGATCCCGATATGCGCGTCGAGATCGTCGTCTCGGCCGCGATCGCCGAATAATCCCCTCCCAGAACTGAAACGGCGCCATTCATGGAAATGATTTTCGTGAATGGCGCACCGATTATCCCGCGAACCCGGTCGACCGCCCGGAAGAGGCGGGGAGGCTGAAGGTGCTGTACCAGCACCCAATATACGCCTCCGGCGATGCGTATCACGCACCCCATCGGCCCATGGGCCAATGCCACAAACCCGGCCATCTGCGACACCGACTGGAACTCCTGGGCAAATTCGCCGTTAACACGCTGTTCTCAACTCTGCAGCTGCGATTTTCAGCGAACCGGAAGGGCACAGCATGTCTCGTCCAACGAAGATCACGCCGCCAGGACTGACAAGGCGTACACTCATGACCGGGACCATCACTGCCTCCGCCATCCCCTTTCTGGCCGCCGCTGCCGATCGACCGGAAACGGCGAGACCGTCGGGATCAGCCGGGAATGCCGGCACGACCGTGTCCATGCGCCTCAACGGCCAGCCCTATCAGTTCAGCGTCGATGCGCGCACCTCGCTCCTTGATCTGCTTCGTGACCATGCCGGTCTGACCGGGACCAAGAAGGGATGCGACCATGGTCAATGTGGGGCCTGCACGGTCCTGACCGACGGGCAGCGCACGCTGTCCTGCCTGAGCTTCGCCGCGATGAACGAAGGGCGTGAAATCACGACGATCGAGGGACTGGCTACGGCCGCGGGCGAACTGCATCCGATGCAGCAGGCCTTTATCGATCACGATGCCTTTCAATGCGGCTATTGCACGCCGGGCCAGATCCTCTCCGGCATTGGCTGCGTCAAGGAAGGACGCGCCGACAACGATGCGGACATCCGTGAATATATGAGCGGCAATCTCTGTCGGTGCGCCGCCTATCCTAATATCGTGGCTGCTGTGAAGCAGGCTCGCCACGAGATGGAGAAGGCCTGATGCTGCCCTTCAGCTACGAGAGAGCCGAAACTCTGGATGACGCACGCAAAGCCGTGAGTGACGGCGGGGAACAGCCGCCGACGAGCGCAGCCGTGCAGTTCATTGCCGGCGGCACCAATATGTCGGATTATATGCGTCTTGGCGTGAACCGGCCGGCGCATCTGGTCGACATCAATCCGATACCGGATTCCTCGCTTCGGACAATCGCGATCACGGAGTCGGAAGTCCGCCTCGGCGCGCTGGTGCGCATGAGCGAGGTCGAGGATCACCCCGGGATCAACCAGCGATGTCCGATGCTGGCCGAGAGCCTGAAGCTGGCGGCCAGCCGCCAGATCCGCAACATGGCAAGCCTTGGCGGCAACATCCTCCAGCGGACACGATGCGAATATTTCCGCGAAACCAGTTGGCCCTGCAACAAGCGTGACCCCGGATCGGGATGCGCCGCCATGGATGGTTTCAACCGGCAGCATGCGGTGCTCGGGACAAGCGATGCCTGTATCGCCACCTATCACGGCGATTTCGCGCAGGCACTGATCGCGCTGGACGCGTCGGTCGAAATACTGGGGCAGGCCGGCAGTCGTCGGATGCGCTTTGCCGAACTGCATCGCCTTCCGGGCGATCGGCCGGAGATCGAGACCGTCCTGCGGCCGGATGAGATCATCGTTGCGATCGCCGTAAGCCTCCCGGCCTGGGCAGCAAGGTCCGGTTATCTGAAAATCCGCGACCGGCAATCCTATGCCTTCAGCCTGGCATCCGCGGCCGTCGCTCTCGATCTTTCGGAAGAGACTGTCCGCGATGTGCGCATCGCTCTTGGCGGCGTGGCTACTGTTCCGTGGCGCGCAACGGAGGCGGAAGAGGCTCTGAAAGGCAAGGCGCTGACGGAAGAGACGGCCACCAAGGCGGCCGAGATCGCCTTTTCCGGGGCAAAACCGCGCCAGCACAATGCATTCAAGGTCGAACTCGGCAAGCAGACCCTTGTTCGCGCGCTGATGGATGTCGGGCAGATGAGGATATGACCATGAACGAAGCAGCACCCCGGCCGAAGGAAAACATGGGTGAACCCCTGCCTCGGATCGACGGACGGCTCAAGGTGACGGGACAGGCGCCCTATCCCGCCGACATACCGGTCAACAATCTTGCCCATGCGGTGCTGGTAACCAGCGAAATCGCCCGCGGTCGGATCACGGCACTTCATCTGGACAAGGCGCGGGCGGTGCCGGGCGTGATCGAGATTTTCACCTCCGAAAGCCTTCATGGCGATCTGGAAAAGCCGAAATTCGGACCAGCATCAACCTCGATCGGGCCTCTGCACGACACGAAAATCTGGCATGACGGGCAGATCATGGCACTGGTGATCGCCGAAACCATCGAGGCCGCCCGCGAGGCCGCCATGCGGGTGACGGCGGATTACGACGAGGAAAAGCCAAGCACCGGTTTTGGCTCGGAAGGGACCGAGACGGTTGCAGCCACCGAAGCCAGCAAGCAATTCAAGGAAGACGTCAAGGCCGGCGATTTCAACGCCGCCTTCGCCTCGGCCCCGGTCACGATAGACGCCGAATATCTGATGCCGACGCATCACCACAATCCCATCGAGCTGTTCTCCACCACGGCCTATTGGCAGGGTGAAGACCTCGTGGTGCACGAGCCGAGCCAGAACGTTCATGGCTGGAAGGTCGAGATTGCCCGCCAGTTGAAAATCGAGCCGGATCGCGTCCGGGTGATCAGCCCCTATATCGGCGGCGCCTTCGGCTCCAAGGGACCGGTCACGCCGCGCACCGCGCTTGTCGCGCTCGTCGCACGCCGGCTGGGACGGCCGGTCAGATGCGTCGTGACGCGGCCACAGGCTTTCACGACACAAACCTACCGCGCCGAGACCCGCCATCATATCCAGATGGGCGCGACGCAGGACGGAAAGATTACCGCTTTCAGGCATGAAGGCTGGGAAGTAACGTCCAGGCCTGACCCTTACGTGGTCGGCGGAACATCGACCACGGGCCGAATGTATGATTACGGCTCGGTGCTCACCAAAGTCTTCCTCGTCAAGGCCGACCGACCTACGCCGAGCTATATGCGCTCGCCACCGGAAACGCCTTATGTCTATGCGCTCGAGAGTGCCATGGACGAGATGGCGGTGGCGCTCGACATGGACCCGGTCGAATTTCGCCGGATCAACGATGCCACCCACGAGCCCATCGAGGGCAAACCCTTTTCAAGCCGTCCCTTAATGGAATGCTATGACGAGGCGGCCAGGGAATTCGGCTGGTCGCGGCGCTCGCTCCAGCCGGGCAGCATGCGGGATGGCGACTGGATGATCGGCATGGGCTGCGCCACGGCGATCTATCCGGCCAATATCGCGCCATGCGCGGTTCGCATCATTCTGACGGATGACGGGCGCGCCCGCGTTCAGACGGCGTCGCATGAGATCGGCACCGGCATACGCACCGTCGCCGCGCAGCTTACCGCCGAACAGCTGGGGCTCGATATAGGTGCCATCGAGGTGGAGATGGGAGATACGCGGCTTCCAGCCGCTCCCGTCGCCGGCGGCTCCAACACCACGGCCAGCGTTTCGTCCGCCATCATGAAGGCCTGCGGCGAAATCCGCGAGAAACTCGCGCGCGCGGCAGTCACCGCCAAGGATGGCCCGTTCTCTGGCCAGGATCCGCATTCCGTCGTTTTCCGGGAAGGAAAGCTTGTTGCCGGGAACGCATCACAGGAGCTGAAAGATATCTTCGAGCTGCTCGGAAGCGGCGTCATAGAGCAATATAGCGAGTTCCGCCCGGAGGCGACCTCGCCGGAAGCCGTATCCAAACTCTACAAGGGAAAGATGGAAATGGTGAGCGGCGAAAAGGGGGAGATGGTGAAATATGCGTTCGGCGCCGAGTTTGTCGAAGTCCATATTCATCGCCGTACCCGCGAAATCCGCGTCCCCCGCATTGTCGGCGCCTTTGCCGGTGGCAGGATCATGAACACCAGGACAGCCCGCAGCCAATTGATGGGCGGAATGATCTGGGGCATCTCGTCCGCCCTTCACGAGGCAACCGAGTTCGATCATCGTAGCGCCCGCGTCGTCAATCGCGACCTGCAGGATTATCTCGTGCCGGTCAATGCGGATATCCAGGAGGTGACGGTCATCCTCGTCCCCGAGGTCGACAAGGATGCCAATCCGGCCGGAATCAAGGGTCTCGGCGAACTGGGCAATGTCGGGACGGCGGCCGCCATCGCCAGCGCCGTCTATCACGCCACGGGACAACGCATCCGCCAGCTGCCGATCCGCATCGACAGCCTGATAGGGTGACGGCCACGCATCCGACGCGCTATACTGCCATTCGCAGCATGGCGTATCCATTCGTTACCGATTTCATTGAGGGGAGGCGGCTTTGAATACGGCTAATCTACAGTTGGAAGGGCTCTATATGGCGCTGGCAGCGATGAACAGGCTGATGGTCGAAAAAGGCCTTGTCAGCCACGCGGATGTCGAAGCAGCCTTGTCGCAAGCCATTGCCGGCATCGATGCGGGCGATCGATCGGAGCTATCGAAATCCAATCGCAGCAGTGTCGCCTTTCCCATTCGGCTGTTGCTTCTTGCAAACGAGGCCGCCGAAAAAGGCGATCGTCCGGACTTCAAGGATTATGCCAGGCGGATCGGCCAGCAGGACATGCCGCAGGTCGAGTAAGGCACACCGGCTGCCTTTCCCGGTGCGCGCAGGAAGTTCTGACAATCACTCGAACAAATCCGGGTTGTCCGCTTCGATTTGCGGCAGGTCCATGAGAATCCCGTTGAGGTGGCCTCGCATGGCCGCCGCGGCCGCGTCGGCGTCCTTCGAATCGATAGCTGTGACGATCGCCTCATGTTCCGCAATCAGCTTCTTCATCGAGTCCGGATGCCGTAGCTGAAGATTGCAGACGCGGTCCATATGCGCCTTGATGTCCGATATCGCGCTCCAGGCGAGCCCGCATCCGGCCCCCTCGGCAAGGGCAATATGGAACTGCTCGTCTTCCCGGCGAAAGGCGTTGTGGTCATGCGCTTCCATCGCCGCCTTCTGGCGCGACAGAATCGTATCGATCTTGCGCCGCGTCCAACTGTCGAAGGTTTCGCCGGCGCGATGCGCCACGGCGACCTCGATCGCCTCGCGCACGAAGCGCGCCTCCATCATCTGACGCGCTGAAATCCGCACCACGACCGTCCCCCTGTTGGGGCGGATATCGACCAGCTTCGACTTGCCGAGCGCAATCAGCGCCTCGCGCACAGGCTGCCGTGACACACCCATCCTTGTGGCGATGTCCTGCTCCGACAGGCGCGTGCCGGGGGCGAGTTCGAGCCGTATGATCGATTCCCGCAGGTCGCGCTCGACCTGGGCCGCCGCCGTTTCTCCGGTGTCGATCTTCAGGGATTCAAGGTTCATATCTTTTGCTGCCGTCATGCGTTGACATCCAATTTAAACCACCATACAGTACCATACACATTAAACGCAACATAAATCCGGCATCCGGTCCGGACAAAGAGGGAGGGGTCGGCGCCATGTGCCCGGCCTTTGAGAAATATTGCTGTCCAACTTCATTGCACCTGATTCCAGCGATCCGCGACTGGCCATTAAATCCCGCTACCGGATGCTTGTCGATGGCAAGTCCGTCGATGCCGCGTCCGGCCGGACGATCGATCGTGTGAGCCCCGGCCACACCGGCGTCGTCGTCGGCACCTGGCCGGAAGCTTCGGCCGACGACGTGCGTCTGGCGATCGCCGCAGCGCGCCGGGCCTTCGATACCGGACCCTGGCCGCGCATGTCGGGTGCCGAGCGCTCGCGACTGATGTTCAAGGTGGCGGACCTTATCCTTGTGCATCAGGAAGAACTGGCGCTTGCGGAAAGCCTGGAGGTCGGCAAGCCGATCGCGCAGGCCCGCGGCGAGATCGGCTTCTGCGCCGATCTCTGGTCCTATGCGGCCGGCCAGGCCCGCGCGCTCGAAGGCCAGACCCACAACAATATCGGCGATGACCGCCTTGGTCTCGTCTTGCGCGAACCGGTCGGCGTCGTCGGCATCATCACGCCGTGGAACTTCCCGTTCATCATTGCCTCCGAGCGCGTGCCGTGGGCGATCGGCGCCGGCTGCACGGTGGTGCTCAAGCCGTCCGAATTCACCTCCGGCACGTCGATCCGCATGGCCGAATTGGCGCGAGAGGCCGGCATTCCGGACGGCGTCTTCAACGTCGTCACCGGCTATGGCGATCCGGCCGGCCAGGTGCTGGCGGAAGATCCGGGCGTCGATATGGTCGCCTTCACCGGCTCGGTCCGCGTCGGCACCAAGCTCGGCGAGATCGCCGCGCGCAGCGTCAAGCGCGTCGGGCTGGAGCTTGGCGGCAAGGGGCCGCAAATCGTCTTTGCCGACGCGGATCTCGACGCGGCCGCCGACGGCATCGCTTACGGCGTCTATCACAATGCCGGCCAGTGCTGCATTTCAGGCAGCCGGCTTCTGGTGCAGGAAGGTATCCGCGATGCCCTGATGGAGCGGCTGCTCGATATCTCCCGCAGGGTGACCTTCGGCGATCCGCTGAACGAACGCACCAGGATCGGCGCGATGATCTCGGAGGCGCATGCCAAGAAGGTCCACTCCTATGTCGAGGCCGGCATCGCCGCCGGCGCGCAACTGCTGCTCGGCGGCGAAAGGGTCGGTAGGGAGGCCGGGCTCTATTACGCGCCGACCGTCTTTGCCGGCGTCACGCCCGACATGTCGATTGCCCGGGAGGAGATTTTCGGACCGGTGCTGTCGTCGTTCACATTCAAGACCGCCGACGAGGCCGTGGCGCTTGCCAATGCCTCGGAGTTCGGGCTCTCGGCCAGCGTCTGGTCGACCAATCTGGAAAACGCGCTGCAGAGCATCCGCCGCATCCGTGCCGGCCGCTGCTGGATCAACAGCGTTATCGACGGAACGCCGGAACTGCCGATCGGCGGTTACAAGAAGAGCGGCCTCGGCCGCGAACTCGGCCGCTACGGCTTCGACGAATATTCCCAGTTCAAGGGCGTCCACGTGACGTTCGGGCGCCCCGCGCCCTGGTTCGGGTAACCGGCTGCTCAGGCGGCAGGAGCAATTCCAGCAAAAGTGTGAAGCGGTTTTGCGTCCGGAATTGCGGAAAAACAAAGAGATAGGGCGTTTTCGCGTTTCGTAGAAAGGCGGAAAGGCTCGGGAGGAAAATCTCGGCTGGCGCGATCTTTGGTCGGAGCTCGCCAGCCGAGACTTCGGGTCTTTTCGACCCGTATTGCACATCCAAAGGGAGGATACGCAAATGAAATTGACCAGGTTCAAAACCGCAGTTCTTGCGGCGGGCATTGCCACCATGCTGACATCGACAGTGCTTGCCGCGGACGTCAAGGCAACAATGATCATCTACCTCGATCCAAGTGTTCAGTTCTTTAACCCCGTGGTGAAGGGCGCGCAAGACGCGGCCGCAGCGTTTGGCGTCGATCTCGACGTGCAATATGCAAACAATGATCCGGTGCGCCAGAACGACCTGATCGAAAGCGCCACGGCCAGCGGTGTCGATGGCATTGCCGTGGCCATCTCCTCATCCGATGCCTTCGACGAAAGCATCTGCGCCGCCGTCAAGGCGGGGATCGTGGTGATCGGCTTCAACAACGACGATCTGGAAGGCGCCAAGGGCAATTGCCGGCAGGCCTATGTCGGCATGGACGAATTCGCCTCCGGCTATGAACTCGGTAACCGCATGATCAAGGAATTCGGCCTCAAGGCCGGCGACGTCGTCTTCAATCCGCGTGAGATTCCCGAAGCGAGCTTCGCGGTCGCCCGTGGCGGCGGCATCGAAAAGGCGATGACCGAGAACGACATCAAGGTCGAGACGGTCCGCGCCGGCCTCGATCCGGCGGAAGCGCAGAACATCATGGCGCAGTTCCTGATCGCCAATCCAACGGTGAAGGCACTGTTCGGCACGGGCTCGGTCACCTCGACCGTCGGGGCAGGGGCCATCAAGGATGCCGGCGTCGATATTCCGTTCGGCGGCTTCGATCTGGCGGTCGAGATCGTCAATGCGGTCGAATCCGGCGCGATGTTCGCGACCATGGACCAGCAGCCCTATCTGCAGGGCTATCACCCGATCGCCCAGATCGCGCTTGCCAAGAAATACGGGCTGACCCCGACCGATATCGACACGGGGCAGGGCGCCTTCCTCGACAAGTCGCGTATCAGCTCGGTCAAGCCTCTGATCGGCAGCTATCGATAACCGCGTTCCGTGGGAACCTGCCGGCGGCGCCGGTAGGTTCCCCGTTCCCAAATGATCGAGTACCAGACCGTGACACCTATCCTTGCAGACAGTGCCGCGCCCCGGTCGCGGACGAAGAGACAATCCATCCTCAAGCAGATCATGGCCATGCCCGCGGGCGCGATTCTTCTCGTCTTCGTGACGCTGCAGGTCGTCTGCATTGCCGGCGCGCTCCTTTATCCGGATGATTTCCGCTATCTTTCACCGCAGAACCTGACGATCCTGATGAAGGCGATCCCCGTCCTCGGCTGCCTGGCGCTCGGTGCCGGCGTGCTGATGATATCAGGCGAATTCGACCTTTCCATCGGCTCCGTCTACACCTTCACCGCCATCCTGATGGCCACGCTCGTCGATGCGGGCCTGAGCGCTTTCCTCGCCGCGCCGCTCGGCATCCTTGCCGGCCTGCTGATCGGGCTGCTTAACGGCCAGATCACCCTGCGCTTCGGCCTGCCGTCCTTCATCGTCACGCTTGGCGGGCTTCTGTTCTGGCGCGGCGCGGTGCTGCTCTATAACGGCGCCGTCCAGGTGCGCTTCGATCCGGAGCCGGTCTTTACCAGCCTGTTTTCCGGCACGCTGTTCGGGGCGAATGCCGCCTTCATCTGGATCGTTCTCTTCGCCGTCGGCTTCCACTTCCTGCTGCACCGCCACCGCTTCGGCAATCATGTCTTCGCAACGGGTGGCAATCGCGGCGCCGCCGAGGCAATCGGCATCAACACCAACCGCGTCAAGCTCATCGCCTTTGCAATCGCCGGCGGCATGGCGGCGGTGGCAGGCATTCTTGCCACGTCCCGCGTCGGCAGCGTGCAGCCGGGGCAGGGCGCCGGTCTCGAACTCCAGGCGATCGCCGCCTGCGTCATCGGCGGGCTGTCC
Source organism: Rhizobium sp. Root482 (assembly GCF_001426565.1). GTDB lineage: Bacteria > Pseudomonadota > Alphaproteobacteria > Rhizobiales > Rhizobiaceae > Pararhizobium. The sequence continues at coordinate 488,908 of NZ_LMFA01000022.1, forward strand.
CTGCGCGGCGGTCGCGGCTCAATCATCGGCGTCTTCCTCGGCGTGATGCTCATCCACACCATCACCGATGTGCTGCTTCTCCTGCGCGCGCCGGGCTTCTATCTCGACATGTTCATCGCCACGCTGATCGTGCTGGCCGCCATCTTCAACCATCTCATCGAGCGGAGAGGGCTTGCGTGATGTCGAACCCCAGACTTCTCGAACTGCACAATATCTCCAAGAGTTTTGGCGCGCTGACAGCACTTCGGAACCTCAGCTTCCATATCGGCGAAGGCGAAGTGGTGGGTCTGCTCGGCGACAACGGCGCCGGCAAGTCGACGACCGTCAACCTCATCTCGGGCATTCACAAACCGACCGAGGGCTATCTCAGTGTCGATGGCAGGAAGACCGCCTTTACCTGCCGATCGGACTCCGCGGATGCCGGGATCGAGACGATCTACCAGCACACGGCGCTCGTCGACTCGCTCTCGATCACCCGCAACATCTTCATGGGCCGTGAACTGACGGATCGCTTCGGCTTTCTCCGACAAGGCGAGATGCGCGACATCACCATGGAGGTGCTGCAGAATGCCGTCCACATCTCGGGCATCGATTCCCCCGATACGCTCGTCGGCAATCTCTCCGGCGGCCAGAAGCAGGCGGTTGCCATTGCCCGCGCCGTCTACTTCAAGAAGCGCGTTCTCCTTCTCGACGAGCCGACCTCGGCGCTCTCCGTTCGCGAGACGGAAGCGCTCCTCAATCAGGTCCTGAAGCTCAAGGCGGAGAATGTCTCCAGTGTGCTCGTCACGCATAATATCTACCACGCCTATCAGGTCTGCGATCGCTTCGTGATCATGAGCCACGGCACGAAGGTTTTCGACGTCGAAAAGGCCGATACGACGATCAACCAGTTGACCGAATATGTCGTGCTCACCTGATCCCATTACTGAAAGACAAGAGGCAAATGCCGTGACAATTTCCGTATCTACACGTCAGGTCGTCGGACCGGAGGATGCCGCAAGGCGCAACACGCAGGCGCTGCGCGATGGCTTCGTGATCGAGGAACTGTTTCGCCCGGGCGAAATCATCCTCACCTATAGCCATCTCGACCGGATGATCGTCGGCGGCGTGGCGCCGGTTTCGGGGCTTCTGGAAATCGACCATGTCGCCGAGACGGGAACGGAACGCTTTCTCGACCGGCGCGAGGCAGCGATCGTCAATATCGGCGGCGCCGGCACGGTCAGCGTCGGGGGCCGAGACCACGCGCTCGGCTTCCAGGAGGCCATCTATATCGGCATGGGCGAGGGGGTGCTCGGCTTTAAAAGCAACGATCCGGCCGAGCCTGCGCTGTTCTATCTCCTGAGCGCGCCGGCGCATCGCGCCTGCCCGACGGTTCATATCAGCCGCGACATGGTCAAGAAGGTCAGCCTGGGTTCCGCCGAGGAATCCAATGCCCGCACCATCAACCAGTATGTGCATCCGGATGTCTGCGAGAGCTGCCAGTTGCTCGTCGGCCTCACAATGTTCGAACCGGGTTCCGTCTGGAACACCATGCCGGCGCATGTGCATGACCGGCGCATGGAGGTCTATCTCTATTTCGGCATGCAGGAGGCAACCCGCATCTTCCACTTCATGGGCGAGCCGAACGAGACGCGGCATGTCGTATTGAAAAACCACCAGGCGGTGCTTTCGCCGGGCTGGTCGATCCATTCCGGTGCCGGCACGGGGCGTTATGCCTTTATCTGGGCCATGGCGGGTGACAATATGAGCTTCACCGACATGGACAAGGTACCGATGGAAACGCTTCGATGACCCTTTTCGACCTGAGCGGCCGCTTCGCCATCGTCACCGGCGCCAATACCGGCATCGGCCGGGCCATCGCCGTGGGGCTCGCGAGAGCCGGCGCCGATATCGTCGGGGTCGGACGCTCGCCCATGGGCGAGACGGAAGCGGATGTGACAGCTTGCGGCCAAAAATTCATCGCCGTCACGGCCGATCTTTCCGCGCCGGGCATCGGCGACAAGGTCATTGCCGAGGCACTGGACGCCGGCGCCTCGCTCGACATCCTCGTCAACAATGCCGGCATCATCCGCCGCGCCGATGCGCTGGAGTTCACCGAAGCGGATTGGGACGCGGTGCTCGACACCAATCTGAAATCCGTGTTCTTCCTTTGTCAGGCCTTTGCCAAGGCGGCGATCGCGGCAGGGCGTCCCGCCAAGATCATCAACATCGCCTCTCTCCTCTCCTTCCAGGGCGGCATCCGCGTGCCCTCCTATACGGCGGCGAAAAGCGGTCTTGCTGGCCTGACGAAGCTGCTGGCAAACGAATGGGCGGCCAGGGGCGTCAACGTCAATGCGATTGCGCCGGGCTATGTCGAGACCAACAATACCGTGGCCTTGCGGGCAGATGCGGAGCGTAACGCCGATATCTTGAAACGGATTCCCGCCGGACGCTGGGCGCGGCCCGACGACATGGTGGGTGCGGCCGTCTTCCTGGCGGCCCCGGCATCGGACTATGTGCATGGCACCATCCTGCCGGTGGACGGCGGTTGGCTCGCCCGATGAGAGGATGAGATGCAGCATTATTCCCTACCCGAAAACACTGTCTGGACCGAAGTCGCGCCGGGCAATCGCCGCGCGGTCCTCAGCGAGCGCCCCGAACTGATGCTGGTCGCCTTCCGCTTCGACAAGGACGCCGTCGGGGCTCTCCATTCCCACCCGCATACGCAGGCGAGCTATGTTGCCGAAGGCACGTTCGACGTGACGGTCGATGGCGTCACCACCCGACTTGGCCCGGGAAGCAGCTTCATCGTCGCGCCGAACCTCGTCCATGGCGTGGTCGCTCTCACAAAGGGCTTGCTAATTGACACATTCACGCCGCGCCGCGACGATTTTCTGTAACGCCCGGTTCCCTTGGATCGAATTGCAAACTTCACCGCAACGTCAAATCCGAAGGTCACTCCGGGAAACGGTAGCAGATACGCGTTTCGTCAAGAAACCACGGCTGCTCATCGACAGGCACGAAGACGTGACACATGCCGATCTTCGATATGGCGCCATGAGTTCCATAAGATAGATTACGCGATGCATAGGTGTAGCCGCAAAGTTAAAGTGTCCTATTTTTGCAAAGTTGGAATGTCACACTCCCCGGATCTGAATAATGCCTGGGAGATTGCCGATGGGATTGATAGCGATGAGCGAGAGCTATCAGCAGCACGAGCGGCGGAAGGCGTCAGTCGGCCATTCAAATGAATGTTCATTCGGCGCGGTCCTGAAAACTGATGTGTGGTAACTCCAGGCTCCTAAATCCGCTCCGAATGGACAACCTCCTGAAAGCTCACAGCTCTTGATGGCAGCGACGGATAAGCCGCCGGATTGACCGGCCCGGTTTCTCCGACGGCCGAACACCGAGGACTTCGTCCATTTGTGTCATCCCTTCCCCCAGGGGGTCACCCGCATTCCGCCAAATATCATCTCACGCGGGAGGTTGAAGATGAAATAGGGGTTTAACGAAGGCAGGGCGCTCACCGTGTCGAGGCGGTTGCGCTGTTCGTCGCTCAATGACAGGGACAATGCAGCAAGATTACCCTTCAGCTGCTCGGGTCGGCTGGCGCCCAAGAGAAGCGAGCCCATGCCACGCTGGCCCAAGACCCAGGTCAGCGCGATCTGCACCATGGGCACGCCAAGCTCTCCCGCCAGTTCACGCACGGTATCGACAATGTCAAAGTTCTTTTCGGTAAACAGCATTCCGCCATAGGGGTTAGCGCCGTTCAAGCGTTCGCGAGGCTGGTCGTCGGGCTCCTCAATGCTGTTCGGTACCTGAGCACTGCGCGCCGCGTCAGCCAGCTTCTCGCGGCCGTATTTCCCGGTCAACAAACCGCCCCCGAGAGGGCTCCACGGCATCATTCCCAGTCCGAATTCCTGCGCCATGGGAAGCACGTCCAATTCCACTCCACGCTCCAGCAGGGACCAGGCGTATTGCAGGCCGACAGGCCCCGGCAGCCCGTGCGCAGCGGCCAGCGTCGCCACCTTGGCCACGTACCATGACGGCGTGTTGGAGAAGCCATAGTAAAGGATCTCGCCCCGCGTCGTGGCGTCGGCCAGCGTGCGCAGGACTTCTTCCGCAGGGGTCGTCTGGTCCCAGACATGCACCCAATAAAGGTCGATCCGGTCGGTCCCGAGCCGCTTCAGCGAACCTTCAATTCCGGCCCGGATATTGAAGGTGCCGTTGCCGCCAAGCATGGGTGTTCCTCCCGACCTTGGGAACCCGGACTTGGTCGAGACCACCAGCCGGTCTCGCAACCCGCTGTCCAAGAGGAAACGGCCCAGCATCTTTTCACTCTCGCCGCCGCTGTAGACGTCAGCGGTGTCGATCAGGTTGCCACCGGCCTCGACATAGGTGTCAAAAATCGTGCGCGCGGTTGCCTCGTCTGTGCCCCAGCGACCCGCGCCAAAGGTCATCGTGCCAAGCGCCATCGGGCTGACGATCAAGCCGGAGCGGCCAAAGCTGCGATAGTCTGTCATCTGCATCGTTTGTCTCCTTCATTGCTGTTGACGCGAAAGATAAGAGGATGCCTCGCTGGGGATTAGCTGGTATCGGTGCCATGAGCCTGTGAGAAATATTCATCAATGCCACGCCAACCTCTCAACGATCTGGCCGCGTTCGCGGCGGTTGCCCGAACACGCAGCTTCACTGCCGCTGCGGCGGAGATCGGCGTGTCGCCCTCGGCTTTGAGCCACGCCATGCGTGGATTGGAAGAGCGTCTTGGCGTGCGGCTCCTGGCCCGTTCCACACGGTCTGTCGCACCAACGGAGGCCGGCGACGCACTGCTGCAACGCCTCGGTCCCGCGCTGTCCGAGATCGAAGCGGGCCTCGCCACCCTGTCCGACTGGCGGAACGAACCCGAAGGCGTCGTGCGGCTGACGACCTTTCACTGGCTCGCATCCACCTACCTTGCAAAGCGGCTCCCGGCGTTTCTTACTGCGCATCCCGGCATCACGGTGCAGGTCACCGTCGATGATGGATTCCAGGATATCGTGACGAGCGGGTTCGATGCGGGGCTACGCTTCGGCGACGATGTGGAGAAGGACATGATTGCCGTGCGTATCGGCCCTCCGCTGCGCCATGTCGTGGTCGCCACGCCAGACTATTGGGCCCTGCATGGCAGGCCGAAACATCCACGCGACCTGAGGCAGCATCGATGTGTCAACTATCACAATCTCAGCGGTGGGACGGTTAGCCCGTGGGAATTCAAGAAGGACGGCAAGGAGGTGCGCCAGCGGGTCGATGGTCCCTTGATCTGCAACTCCACGGACCTGGCGCTGGCGGTCGTGCGGTCGGGCGCCTGCGTGAGCCTCCACATGGAGCAGGACGTGGCCGAAGATCTGGGTTCCGGTGCCCTTGAACAGGTTCTGGACGACTGGTGTCCGCCGTTCGACGGGGTGTTTCTCTACCATCCCAGCCGCAGGCAGACCCCACCCCCGCTGCGCGCCCTGATCGATTTCCTTAAGGCATGAGAATCCGCGACGCGAAGCAAACGGTAGTGCCAGGCGCGAATTGGCTGATATCGGGTCGGAAGCTGCCACTGCCCGATGTGTCGCATTTCTAACTGGCCAGCCCCCTCGCATCTCGAATTGGCTTTGCCAAACGATTGTAGTCCAAGGTTAAAGTGTCCCGTTCCCGCAAAGTTGGAACGTCACGCTCCCCGGGGGTTTGAGCGGGTGTAGGGCGGCTGCACTGGATAAGCTGGAAAGGCGCTCTATTGTTCTTGATAGGCGGTCGAAAACGGGCCGCTGGTTTAGGAAGAGGGAGTCGCCATGGCCATCGTAGCAGGACCAGCATTTCGAAGGTCGCTTCATCCGCTCAATGCGATCTTTCTGGCTTTTCCGTTCCCGTTTTTCCTCGGAGCCCTGGTCAGCGATCTCGCTTACCAGGGGACGTTCCAGATTCAATGGGCGAATTTCTCTTCCTGGCTGATCGTCGGCGGAATGCTGGGCGGCAGCTTTGCCCTTCTTTGGGCGCTGGTCGATCTGTTTCGATTCAGAGGCGCGGGCAGCGCCAGGCCGCTTGTCTATTTCATCGTGCTTCTGGTCATGTGGATACTGGGCTTCGTCAATGCCCTCGTCCATGCGAAGGATGCCTGGGCAATGATGCCGGAAGGCCTTTATCTCTCCGCCGCCGCCGCCCTGCTGGCCCTCGTGGCAGCCTGGATCGGCTATTCGGGTTATCGCTCCGTGGAGGTGATGTGATGCGCCGTCTTCTCGTGCTTTTCGCCGCTGCAACCGTCCTGTCCGGCTGTGGTGAAGATCCGGCGCCATCGCAATATGGCGGCAGCCCGGATCTGCCCTCGCCGCAACGTGGCCTCCTGCCCGACATGAAGATCGCGCTTCCCGCCGCCTGGGGCGACAACCTCCCCTCGGTGCCGGAAGGCTATAGCATCCAACCGATCGCCACCGATCTGGCGGTGCCGCGCCAAACCCTCGTCCTCCCCAATGGCGACATCCTGGTTGCCGAGGGCTCCGGCGGCGGGGCACCCACCTTGCGTCCCAAGGACCTCATCGCGGGCTACATCAAGGGCATGGGAAAAACCGACGTGAAGGGCGGCAACCGCCTGACGCTGTTGCGCGATGCGGATGGCGACGGCACCTACGAGATGCGCGGCATCTTCGCCGACAATCTCAATGCGCCCTACGGTCTCGCATTCGTGAACAATGTCCTCTACGTGGCCAACCAGGATGCGCTCGTGCGTTTCGACTACACCGATGGCCAGACCGAGGCGAGCGGGCCGCCGGTAAAGGTCACCGACCTGCCCTCGGCGATCAACCACCACTGGACCAAGTCGATGGCGGCCAGTGCCGATGGCCGCTTCCTCTATGTCGGCATCGGATCGAACAGCAACATCACCGAGCGGGGGATGGACGCGGAAATCGACCGCGCGATGGTGTGGCAGATCGATGCGCAGACGGGCGCACACAAGCCCTATGCAACCGGCCTTCGCAACCCGACCGCGCTTGCCATCCAGCCGGATACCGGCCAGCTCTTTGCCGTGGTCAACGAGCGCGACGAGATCGGGCCGAATCTCGTGCCCGATTACCTCACCTCGGTAAAGGAAGGCGGCTTCTATGGCTGGCCCTATAGCTATTGGGGACAGACGGTCGATCCGCGCGCTCAGCCCCAGGACCCCGAAAAAGTAAGTTCCGCCACTCGTCCCGATTACAGTCTCGGATCGCATGTGGCAGCGCTTGGCCTTGCCTTCTCGTCGCCCGTCATGGGCTCCCAGTTCGCCGACGGCGTCTTTGTCGGCGAGCATGGCAGCTGGAACCGCACGCCGCCGTCCGGCTACAAGGTGGTGTTCGTGCCGTTCCGTGACGGCAAACCGAGCGGCGACCCCGTGGATTTCGCCACCGGCTTCCTTACTGAAGACGGCAAGGCACGGGGACGGCCGGTCGGCGTGACCGTCGATCCCCGCGGCGCCCTGATCGTCGCCGACGACATGGCCAACACGGTCTGGCGGATCACGGCCAGCCAGGCGCCGGCGTCCACACCGACGGAGGCTGCTCCCGCCGCAACGAATTGACCTCGCGGAAACGCCGGCCCGGCCGTCTTCAAGATTGCCGCCCCCTGCCGGCGTTACTGCTCCCGTCAGACAGCCGGGGGCGGACCGGTCGATTCCAATCAGGACCAATGAGTGCTGTCAAAATCGAGGCTGGGCAGGAAGGCAACCGGACGAGTTAAGCGAAGGACCCGCAATGGAAAAGAATACGATTTGCCTCTGGTTTGACAAGGATGCCGAGGACGCCGCCCGCTTTTACGCGCAGACCTTTTCCGACAGCGCGGTAAAAGCTGTTCATCGTGCGCCCAGCGATTACCCGTCCGGCAAGGAGGGTGACGTCCTGACAGTCGATTTCACGGTTGCCGGCCTCCCGTGCATCGGTCTCAACGGCGGTACCACCTTCAGGCACAGCGAGGCCTTCTCGTTCCAGATCGCCACGGATGATCAGGAGGAGACCGACCGCTACTGGAATGCCATCGTCGGCAATGGCGGCAGGGAGAGCGCCTGCGGCTGGTGCAAGGACAAATGGGGCATATCCTGGCAGATCACCCCACGCGTCCTCACCGACGCAATGGCCGCGGGCGGTGCCGAGGCAAAGCGCGCATTCGCGGCGATGATGAAAATGAAGAAAATCGACGTGGCGACGATCGAAGCGGCGCGACGCGGCTGATACGCCTCCAAGGCAATCCCGTTGCCGGGACCGCCTTGGTGTCGAAGCGATCACGCCGCCGCAGCGACCGGCTGCGGGCGGGCCGCCGGCTTGAAGGTCAGCGCGATCAGGAAGGCGCCGATACCGATGCCCCAGGAGCCGACATAGAGCCAAGTATAGCTTGCGAAATTGTCGTAGATCAGACCGCCGGCAACCGGGCCGAGCGCCATGCCGAGACTGCCGGCCATGGCCGTGCCGCCGATGACGGTTCCCATCATGTGCAATGGAAAATTCTCTCGGGCGATCACCGCATAGAGCGGCATGAGCCCGGCATAGATGAAGCCGAACAGCCCCGCGACGACATAGAAGCTGCCGAGCCCCTGCGCGAAGACATAGCCGAGCGCGCCGAAGGCCTGGACCAGAAGGCCGAGCACCAGGATCTGCTTGGCGCCGAACCGATCGCCGAGCAGGCCGAAGGCAATGCGGCCGCCCATGCCGGCAAGCCCCTCGATGCTGTAGATCGAGACCGCCGCCATCATCGGGATGCCGCAGGTGAGCGCATAGCTGACCGTGTGGAAGATCGGTCCCGAATGGGTGGCGCAGCAAAGGAAATTGGTGAAGAAGAGAATGAGGAAGGGCGGCGATTTCAGTACGTCCCGCACGGTCATGGATGGGACTTCATGTTCCGGCACCGCCTTGCCCGCAGCCTGTTCGGCGAGCGCCGGCGCCCTCCGGACCAGAAGCGAGGCGGGGATCATCACAACAGCGACGATAAGCGCGATGATCTGCAGTGATGTCCGCCAGTCATAGGCCGACACCAGCCAGGCCGCGAAAGGCGACATGGTGAGCGGCGCCATGCCCATACCGGCCGAGACCAGCGACACGGCAAGGCTCCGATGCGTGTCGAACCAGCCCGTCACGCAGGCCATCATCGGGGCAAAGACCGCAGCCGTCGCCGCCCCGACAAGGAGGCCGAAGACGAACTGGAAGGCAATGAGCGAGGTCACGATGCTGGCAAGGCCGAGGCTTACGGCCAAAAGGGTCGAGCCGATGAGCACGACCGGGCGCGGGCCCCAGCGATCGGACAGATTGCCCCAGGCCATGCTGGCAAAGGCCATGGCGAGAAAGCCGATGGTCATGGCGCTGGAAATGCCGGTGACCGACCAGCCGGTATCCTTTGCGATCGGCTGGAGGAATACGGGAAGCGAGAACATGGCGCCGATGGCAATGCAGCCGAGAAGGCCGCCTGCGCCGACGATGACCCATCGATAGGTGAGATTGTTCATATGCGTCTCCTTGGGGCGCGGCCGCATCGACCGGTGCCGAAGTGAACCTCAATATTGGTCGCGGCGCCGCAGCCATTCCATGCCGTAGCTGAGGCCATCCTCATCGCGGCCCTTCGGCACGAGATCGAGGAAGTGATAGGCGCCGTTCACCATCTCCACGCCGCGGCTGTAGCAGGAATAGGTGTGGAACACCTCGCCTGCCCCGCTCCTATAAAAGACGCTGACGCCGACCATTTCCGACATCGAATGCGGCCTTACTGCAAAATTATAATAAGCCTCGCCTTTCGCAAGCTCTTCGGGCGTGAACGAGGCCTGGTAGTCGAAGTTGAAATCGCTGCCATGGGAAGAGACCCAGGGGAAGCTCCAGCCCATGCGACGCCTGTAAGCCTCGATCTTTTCCAGCGGCGCCCGCGAGATTGCAACGAAGGTCACATCGCGATGATTGAGGTGGATGTCGATCCCATTGAAATTGTCCGCCCAGAAGGAGCAGGACTTGCAGCCCTCTTCCCAATCCGGGCCGAGCATGAAGTGATAGACGAGAAGCTGCGAGCGCCCGTCGAAGAGGTCGCTGAGCGACGTCTCGCCCGCCGGCGTGCGGAAGCGATAGTCCTTCGCCACTCGCACCCAGGGCATTGCCATCCGGCGCTTCGTCAGCGCGTCGCGCTGGCGGGTATGTTCCTTCTCGGCGGCGAGCAGTTCCAGCCGGGCCTTCAGCCAGTCTTCGCGTGAAACGACTTGATTGTGCATCACGAACATCCTTTCTCTTCCGTGTCGTGCCATGCGATGGTTAAACCTTGGAGGACGCGGGGTGAGAGTTACAAATATGACGGGATTGGCATGGACTCGCTGATCAATGCCGCCGGCCGGGCGCTCGCGGCCGGTGATGCGCTCGGCGCTTTGAAGCGCGTCGCCCTGCGCGACGATGCGCCGGCGCTCGCCCTGCGCGGCATTGCCATGGCCCAGCTCGGCGATTTCGAGCGCGCGAAAGCGCTTCTGAAACGCGCTGCCCGCGCTTTTGGTCCGCGCGAGGCGGTGGCCGGCGCCCGCTGCCGCGTTGCCGAGGCGGAAATCGCCCTTGCCTCCCGCGCGCTTGCGTCAACCGTCAAGCCGCTTGAAGCCGCCGCGCGAACGCTCGCCGGGCATGGCGATGCGGCGAACGCGGCGCATGCCCGCAATCTTCTGGTTCGCCGCCTGCTCCTCATCGGCCGCGTGGCGGAGGCGGAGGCCATGCTCGAAAGCTTCGATCCGGAGCCCCTGCCCCCGGCCATACGCGCCTCGCATGAACTCGCCGTCGCCGGCAGCGCGTTGCGCCGGCTGAGGACCGGAGCGGCCCGCGTTGCTTTTTCCCGCGCCCGACAGGCGGCGGCAGCCTCGGGCATTCCCGCCCTTGCGATGGAGGTGGAGGCTGCGGCCGCAGTCCTCGAGGCACCTGCGGCTCGCCTGCTCGGTCGAGATGGCGGCCGCCTGCTCGGTCTTGCGGAGGTCGAAGCTCTGTTCGCCTCGGACCGTCTGGTTATCGACGCGTGCCGAAGCACCGTCCGCCGGGGCCAAAACGTGCTGTCGCTGGCAACCCGCCCGGTGCTCTTCTCGCTCCTGCGCACACTGGCCGAGGCCTGGCCCGGCGATGCCACCCGCGAGAGGCTGCTTTCCCATGCCTTCCGTGCGAAGGAGGCCGACGAGTCCCATCGCGCACGCCTGCGGGTCGAGATCGGCCGCCTGCGCGCCGAGATCGAGAGGTTCGCGACAATCGAGGCGACGGAGAGCGGCTTCGTCCTTGTGGTGCCGAGACAACAGGACATGACCGTCATCGCGCCGCCGGTCGAGGAACGACACGGCGCGCTGCTGGCACTTCTCTCCGATGGCGAGGCCTGGTCCAGTTCGGCGCTTTCGATCGCGCTTGGCGCCAGCGCCCGCACCATCCAACGCGCGCTCGAGGATCTTCATGCATCCGCCCGGGTGACGCCGGTCGGTCGCGGCCGGTCACGCCGGTGGATGACGCCGCCGCTGCCCGCATTCCCGACACTCTTGTTACTCCCGGGTCTCCTGCCTGGCGACTAGGATCGCCACATCAACGATGAACATTGAGGACTAGGACATGAAACAGGCAGAAATCATCCGCGAATACGGCCCCTTCCCCGGCACGGAACAGGTACACGGCGTCACCTATGACGGCAAAGAGGTCTGGTTCGCCACGGGCGATCATATCGAGGCCTTCGATCCGAAGAGCGGTGCCGCCACCCGCATCCTCGACACGGCCGGCCATGCCGGCACCGCCTTCGACGGCAAGCACCTCTTCCAGATTGCCGAGGACAAAATCCACCGGATCGATCCGGCGACCGGCCAGGTGATCGCCTCCATCCCGGCGCCCGGCGAAGGCGGTGATTCCGGCCTCGCCTGGGCGGAAGGCTCGCTCTGGGTCGGACACTACCGCGCCCGCAAGATTCACCAGATCGATCCCGACACCGGCAAGGTACTGCGCTCGATCGAGACCACCCGCCTCGTCACCGGCGTCACATGGGTCGACGGCGAACTCTGGCACGGAACCTGGGAAGGAGACGAAAGCGATCTTCGCCGGATCGACCCGAAGACCGGCGAACTGCTCGACACGATCACGATGCCCGCCGGCACCGGCGTCTCCGGCCTCGAATCCGACGGCGCCGACCGCTTCTTCTGCGGCGGCGGCAAGAGCGGCACCATCCGCGTTGTCCGCCGTCCCGCGCACGGAAGGGCCACCGCCTGACTGAGCCGTTGATCGGGCTACGACCTCATGTCGTCGTCCCGGATTCCATATAGGCGAGATAAAACCGACAGGCTCGACCGGCACTCCCGGCCGAGCCTGTCGTGATGGTTTGACTTTTGTCAGTGCGCGTGAATAATGTCTAATCACCGCATTGACGAGGACCACGCATGCCCATCCGGCCCAATGATCACATCCTGCACAAGGCCGCCTGGCTCTATTATACCCATGGGCTGCGGCAGGATGAAGTGGCCCGGCAGCTGGATATTTCCCGCGCTTCCGTCGCCATGTATCTGCGACGCGCCCGCGAGAGCGGCATCGTCACCATCTCAACCTCGACCCAGCTCTTCGCCGACGACGTTCTCGCCCGCGAACTGGAAGATGCGACCGGCCTCAAATCCGTGTGGATCGTGCCCGAGGACCGACATGCGATGGACCCGACGGCGGAAATGCCGGTCGTCGCCGCCGCCGTATTCCTCGAACTGATCAACAAGGGCGACCGGATCGGCGTTGCCTGGGGCCGCACGGTCTATCATCTTGCCGACGTCATGCCCTATGCGGACCTCAAGGGCGTCACGGTGATGCAGCTTTGCGGCAATCTCGGCGCGCCTTATAATTATCGCCCAGACCAATGCACCACCGAAATCGCCCGGCGCCTGAATGCCGAGGGCATCAATATCTATGCGCCGCTGGTCCTCAGCTCCGAGCAACTGGCCGATGAATTGCGCGGCGAGCCGGTCATCCGCGACCAGCTCACCGCCATTTCCGATTGCCAGCTCGTTCTCTATTCGGTCGGCGGTTGCGAAAGCGACAGCCATCTGGTGCGCTGCGGCGCGCTGGCGGCCGAGGAAATGCAGGCGCTTGCCGATGCCGGCGCCGGCGGCGTCATTGCCGGCCAGGTCATCGACAAGGACGGCCAATGGATGGACTGCGCCCATAACCGCCGCTGCATTTCGGCCAATCTCGACACGATCCGCGCCATCCCGAAGCGGATGATGGTGGTCGAGGAGGATTCCAAGTTCGAGCCTCTGGTCGCCGCCATCAAGGGCGGTTTTGCCTCCCATCTCGTCGTCACGACGACGATGGCAAGGCGCCTTCTTGCCCGCTGGAGCACCGGGTAGAACGGCGGATCAACCAGTACCAAGACAGATCGAGCACGGCGGCGTCCGGGCATTCAAGCATTGCGTGAGGGAATGAACGTGGAAAATCTCTGGAATGACAGCGACGCCGAAGCCATGGTCGCCGCCTATGCCGGCAAGGGCATCAATCGGGACCTCGCACTTCGCACCTATACGACCCGTCTGCTTGGTGGCGAGCCGCGGCTGGTCCTGCATGGCGGCGGCAACACCTCCGTCAAGACGACGGTCAGCGATCTGGTCGGTGACGAATGGGAGGTGCTCTGCGTCAAGGGCAGCGGCTGGGACATGGGCATCATCGAGCCGGCCGGCCTGCCCGCCGTCAAGATCGCGCCCCTTTTGAAAGCCCGCAAGCTGCAGACGCTCTCCGACGAGGACATGGTGGCGCTGCAAAGGGCCAACCTGATCGATCCGGCCTCGCCCAATCCTTCGGTGGAAGCGCTGCTGCATGCCTTCATCCCGCACAAATTCGTCGATCACACCCATTCGACCGCGGTCCTCGCCATCGCCGATCTGGCCGACAGCGACAGCCGCAGCCGCGAGGTCTTTGGCCCGAAAATGGGCTATGTGCCCTATGTCATGCCGGGCTTCGCACTCGCCAAGCTGGCGGCCGAAGTCTACGACCAGGACCCGAGCGTCGAAGGCCTGATCCTCGACAAGCACGGCATCTTCACCTTCGGCGCCACCGCCCGGCAAGCCTATGACCTGATGATCCACTATGTGACGCTGGCGGAAGACTATGTTCGCGCCAATGGCAGGAACCCGTTTACGCCGGCAGTCCTACCGGAAAACCTTGCCCGGCCGGGCGATATCGCACCCATGCTGCGCGGCGCCGTCGCTGTTTCCAGGGGTGAAGGCCGCTATGACCGGATGATCAGCGAATTCCGCACCTCGCCGGACATTCTCGCCTTCGTCAACGCGGCCGAGGTCGAGGACATGGCCCGGCGCGGCGTCTCCACACCCGATCTTTCGATCCGCATCAAGACCGGCCCCATGGTGCTGCCGGCGCCGGATGCGTCCGATCTCGACGGCTACCGGCAGGCGATCGCCGCGCGCACCGTCGGCTTCATCGAGGACTACACCGCCTACTTCAAGGCCAATGACGGCCGGGACGGCGTCAGGAAAATCATGCTGGACCCGATGCCACGGCTGACGCTGGTGCCGGGGCTCGGCCTGTTCGGCCATGGCCGAACGCTGAAGGACGCCAGGATCGCCGCCGATGTCGCCGAAACCTGGATCGAGACGGCGCGCGACGCCGAATCCATCGGCCGGTTCGAGCCGGTGAGCAGACCCGATCTCTTCGATCTCGAATATTGGTCGCTGGAACAGGCAAAGCTCGCCGGCGCCAGGCCAAAACCCTTCACCGGGCAGGTCGCGGTCGTTACCGGCGGCGCCGGTGCCATCGGCGCTGCCATCGCCCGCGCATTTGCCCGCGAAGGCGCGCATGTGGTGGTGCTCGATCTCGACGGTACAAAGGCCGCCGAGACGGCAAAGCTTGCCGGCAACCAGTCGATCGGCGTCGGTTGCGACGTGACCGAGCCGGCTTCCGTGCGCGCCGCCTTCGACAAGGCGGTGGCGACCTATGGCGGTGTCGATATCGTCATCTCCAATGCCGGCGCAGCCTGGGAAAGCCCGATCGCCACCATGGATGATGCGCTGCTGCGCAAAAGCTTCGAGCTCAATTTCTTCGCCCACCAGACGGTGGCGCAGAATGCGGTGCGGATCATGAAGGAGCAGGGAACCGGCGGCGTGCTGCTGTTCAACGCCAGCAAGCAGGCGGTCAATCCGGGCGCGAAATTCGGCGCCTATGGGCTGCCGAAGGCCGCGACCCTGTTCCTGTCGCGGCAATATGCGCTGGAACATGGGGGAGACCAGATCCGCGTCAATGCCGTCAATGCCGACCGTATCCGCTCCGGCCTGCTCAACGACGAGATGATCGCCAACCGCGCCGCCGCCCGCGGCCTTTCGGTCACGGACTATATGGGCGGCAATTTGCTCGGCCTCGAGGTGACCGCCGACGACGTGGCCCAAGCCTTCGTCCACCACGCGCTGGCGGAGCGCACCACCGCCGACGTGACGACAGTGGACGGCGGCAATATTGCCGCTGCGATGCGATAGGCGGGAGAATATCGTGGTCTCCCTCACTCAACGTCTCCGCGCGACGGGAACGTTGAATGAGAACCTGACCCGCATCATCCATCACTCAATACGCCACCCTCGCCTCAGGCGAGATCGGTCAAGGCGAAATCGTCTCCCTTGTAGCACAGGGCAATCTTCATTGTCTTGGCGCAGGCATAGCTGAAGCAATCACCGAAATTGAGATCCGCGCGGTGGCCGACCGCCTTGCCATAGATCATCGCAGCCTCAAGTGCCGCCGCGCCGATTTCCGGTGAGATCGCAATCTCCGAAGCCGTCACGGCCGATAGGAATTCATCGACGGCGGCTCTGGCTACAAGAATCGTTGTCTTACTCTTGGCTGCACCGCCAGGATTGTACTTTCGCGCCAGTCCGAGAACCGCCTCGAACCGGGAGACCGGCGAGATGACGAAATCGCCATCACTGGTTTCCAGTCGCTTGACGATTTCCTCCCAGCCCTGTTCGCGAGCGATGATTGCGATGATAACCGACGCGTCGAGGAACATCAGATTTCATCCCACATTTCGTCGGTATAGGCTTTCAGGCTGAAATCCGGATCCGGGCTGCCCATCGCAGCAGCCATTGCCTGTGCCTTTGCGACACGCTTTCGCAACGGCATCGCCTGGCGCGTCCGTTCAAGCTCGCGCTTGAGAGCTGTACGGACAGCCTCCGTCTTGCTTGGAGCTTTCAACGCCTTCTGCAGCTCGTTTGCCAGCGCATCGACGGTATCGTCACGAATAAAGAGGGCCATGTGGATATCCTTTTGAGATATCAATATATCATAAATCTATATCTATCCAAATGGGCGCTCCCGAGACGCAAGCGAAAATAAAAAAGGCGGCCCGAAGGCCGCCCAGTCGCTGGGAAATCTGCCTACCTATCAGGGCTTCGGCATCCAGGCCGGCATGGCGACGTCGGCATGGGCGAACTGCGGCAGCTTGGAGCCGAGCTCTTCCATATTCTTGATGTCCTTTTCCATCAGATCCTTCTGGGTAATCAGCGTCGGCGGAACGATGACGTTGTGGCCCGGATCTTCCCCGGCAAGCAGCATGGCGAGCGCGCGCACCGAAACCTGACCGACAACGGCCGGATTGGTGGCGGCCGTTGCTGCCCAGGCGCTGTCGGGCTCGCGCATGGCGGCGATGTCGGAGGTTGAGATATCCGCCGAGTAGATCTTGACGCTGGTGGAGAGACCGGCTTCGTCGACGGCGATCTTCACGCCCTTGGCGAATTCGTCATAGGGCGCGAACATGACGGTGATATCGGGATTGGCCGTAATGACCGAACGGGCCTGGTTGGCGACGGAATTGGCGATCGGATTGTCCATCGTGCCGAACTGGGCAGCTTCGTTGATGCCCGGATATTTCGCCTTGAATTCCTTCCAGGTCTCGTCGCGGCGATCGAGCGGGGCAATACCGGCGACATAGACATAGCCGGCCTTGAAGCTTTCGCCATTGTCCTTGATCGCTTGCTCGAGGGCGAGACGGGCAAGGTCCCGGTCGGACTGCTCGACCTGCGGGATCTTGTCGTTCTCGACATTGACGTCGAAGGCGACGACCTTGATGCCGGCATCGACGGCGCGCTGGGCGGCATCCTTCATGGATTCCGTCAGGCCATGCTGGATGATGATGCCCTGGACGCCGAGCGCGATCGCCTGGTCGACCATGTCGGCCTGCAGGGCGGCGTCCTGGCGGCTGTCGAGCACGCGCAGATCGACGCCGAGGGCCTTGGCCTGAGCTTCGACGCCCGAGAGATAGGACTGGAAGAAGTCGCCGGTCGAGAGATAGCGGACAAGGGCGATCTTGACGTCGCCGGGCTTGTCGAACGGGGCCGGCATGTCGGCGGCGAAGGAAACGCCACCGAGCGCCGAAGCGCCGATGAGGCCGAGGGTCAGTTTTCCGAGAGTTCTGCGCGTGATCGTCATTTGGGCTCCTCCACTAGACGTTCGTGTTCAACAGATTTTCAGGCTTGGCCGAAGGTCCTATCGCCGCCTTTGCGAGAGGGCGAAGGTAAAGACGAGGGCAATGACAAGGACGACGCCCTTGACGAAGTCCTGGGTATAATAGGGGGCATTCATCATCGTCAGGCCCTGCAGGAGGACACCGACGAACAGGGCGCCGATCGCCGTGCCGAAGGCATTCGGCTTGGCGGCGCCGAGAACGGCAAATCCGATCAGCGCGGCGGCGACGGCATCGAGCAGCAGATTGTTGCCGGACGCGATGTCGCCGCGCCCGAGGCGCGCGGCAAGCAGGATGCCGCCGATCGAGGCGAAGACGCCGGAGATGACATAGGCGCTGATCTTGTAGGCATTGACCGGCGCACCGGCGAGCTGGGCCGCGCGCTCATTGGAACCGACGGCATACATCATCCGGCCGAAGCGGGTGTATTCGAGGAAGAACCAGATGGCGATGGCAAGCACGATCAGCACCACGACCGAGACCGGCAAAAGGTTCGGCAGGAAAAGATCGAAGCGATGGCGGCCGAGCGCCAGGAAGGCCGGCGAGAAGGTGCCGTCGGCAACCGTGCCGTCCGGCATGGTCATGCCCGTCGCGATCGAGCGGCCTTCCGTGGGGATGCGCTGCAGGCCGACGAGCAGGAACATCATGCCGAGCGTGGCGAGCAGGTCCGGTACGCGCATATAGACGATCAGGAAGCCGTTGATCAGGCCGACGACCATGCCGATCAGGATGCAGACGAGCGTGGCGGTGAGCGCATCGCCGCCCATCACGACCATGACATAGGACGAGGCCATCATCGCCGTCGTCGCGACCGAGCCGATCGACAGGTCGAAGCCGCCAACCACCAGCGTCGCGGTGACGCCGAGTGCCAGGATACCGGTGATCGATACCGACTGCAGGATGAAGACCGCGCTTTGCGGCGAAGCGAAACCGTCGGCAGAAAGACAGAAGAACAGGACGAGGCCGAGCAGAAGCACCAGGAAACCGTATTTGATCGCCAGCTCGCGTGTCGTCAACCGACGTGCCGGTGGCGCCGCGGCATGGCCGGCGGTGGCGATCGAGGTCTTTGTCTGTTCAATGCTCATTCAACCAACCATTTGATGTTGACCGGCGATTTCGGCCAGAAGCGTATCGACATTGATATCGGCGTTACGATGCTCGCCGACGATCGTGTGTTCCGACATGACGAGAATGCGATCGGCGATTTCGAAAGCCTCGTCGAGTTCGGTCAGGAAGACCAGGGTCGCCCGGCCGGCGGCCGAGGCCCGGAGCTTGCCGGCGATATCGCGCCGCGCCGAGATATCGACCCCCTGGAAGGGTTCATCGAGGATCAGCACGCGCGAAGCCTGCGTCAGCCAGCGGCCGACCATCACCTTCTGCTGATTGCCGCCCGACAGCGTATGCATCTCGTCGCGTTCGCTGCGGCAGACGACACCGAGCCCTTCGATCTGCGAGCGCGCAAGATCGCGTTCGCTGCGGCGATTGGTGATGCCGAAATTCGAGATCCGCTTCAGGAAGGGCAGGCTGATATTCTCGTAGATATTGAAGCCGGGCACGATGCCGTTTGCGCCGCGATCCTTGGCGACGAGGAACACGCCGCGCTCGATCGCCTGGCGGGTCGTCTTCGGGGCAAAAGCCCGACCGTCGAGGGTGATAGTGCCACTGGCCGGGGCGCGCGCGCCAAACAGGGTTTCAGCCAGTACGCTCTTGCCGACGCCGACAAGCCCCGTCACCGCCACCACCTCGCCATCGCCCAGCGTCAGCGAGAACGGCCTGGATGCGGGCGTGAGCTTCAGGTTGACAGCGCTCAGCACCGGAGCCGTCGCCGTCTGCACGGAGACATGACCGGCGCTCATCGTCTTGCCCAGCATGGCGTTGACGGCACCTTCGTAATCCAGCGCCGGCCCTTCGAAGACGCCGGTAATGCGGCCATCGCGCAGGCTGACGATGGTATCGGCGAGCCGGCGGATATCCGACATGCGGTGCGATATATAAAGAATGGCGACGCCGCGGGCGCGCAGTCGCTCGACCACTTCAAACAGCCGTTCGGCCTCGGTGCTCGACAGGGACGAGGTGGGCTCGTCGAGGATCAGCACCTTGGGCTCGTGCGCCATCGCACGGGCGATCGCCACCATCTGGCGGTCGGCGAGCGAAAGATCATTGATGCGCGCGCCGAAATCGATCGAAAGGCCCATGCGGTCAGCAACCGCTTTCGCCTCGCGACGGACGCGGCGCGGATTGAAGAACAGCGGTGCGCCCTTGCCGCTCAGACGGTCGAGCGTCAGATTGGTTGCCACGTCCAGATCGGCAGCGACGCCGTCATTGATGTTCTGGTGCACGGTGACCACGCCGGCACGGATGGCGTCCGCAGGCGAAGAGGGAGAAAAGGGCTTTCCGGCAAGCATAATGCGCCCCGCGTCACGGTCATAGACACCGCTGACGATACGGACGAGCGTGGATTTGCCGGCGCCATTGGCGCCCATCAGAACGGTGACGGCTCCGGCGCGCAAGTCCAGATCGACGCCATCCAGAACCTGGATCGGACCAAATGACTTGCGCAGATCCTCGATACGGAAAACCGCCTCTTGCACCATATGCTCCTCCCTCGACGATCATGCTAGGACGGCGGATCGTCAAATGTCAAGCCCATTGACATTTGACAGAATGCTGGCTTACGAAAAGGATGACAAGGGTGGTGGTGCCAGCATTTGCCGCTGTCCAGACGGGAGGAAAACACCATGACGACCGCATTCGAAGCCCTGAATGCCGAGACGCTTCCTGTGCGCCTGGGCCGCACCACGGCCCTTCTGGAACGTATCGGCGCCGACACATCCGCCTGGAAAATCCGCGAGGTGGGCGATGGCAATCTCAACCTGGTGTTCATCGTCGAGGGAACGAGGGGAAGCGTCGTCGTCAAGCAGGCCCTGCCCTATGTCAGGCTGGTCGGCGAAAGCTGGCCGCTGCCGCTGAAGCGCTCCTATTTCGAATATAACGCCCTGGTGCGCCAAGAGGAGCGGGATCCGGGCATGGTGCCGGAAATCCTGCATTTCGATCGTGAACAGGCAATCATCGTCATGGAGTTCCTGTCACCGCATATCATTCTGCGCAAGGCGCTGATCGAGGGCCAGCAATTGCCGCGGATCGCCCAGGATCTCGGCCTTTTCGTCGCCCGCACATTGTTTCGCGGCTCCGACCTGTCGATGGAAGCGCGCAAGCGCAAGGAAGACCTCGCCCTGTTCTCCGACAATGTCGAGCTCTGCGACATCACGGAAAACCTGGTCTTCTCGGACCCCTATTTCGAAGCCAAGCTCAACCGGCACACGACGCCGCAGCTCGACGGCATCGTCGAGGAACTGCGCGCCGACCGCGACCTGAAGGTGGAGGCCCAGCGCCTGAAACATCTTTTCACCGCCAAGGCCGAAACCCTGCTGCACGGCGATCTTCACACCGGCTCGGTCATGGTCACGCCGGGCGAAACCAGGGTCATCGACCCCGAGTTCGCCTTCTATGGACCGATGGCCTTCGATGTGGGCATGCTGCTTGCCAATTTCTGGATGAGCTATTTTTCGCAGGCCGGCCACGAGACCGACGGCGACCGCGCCGGCATGCGCGACTATCTTCTCGATGTCGTCATCGACATCTGGGATGTTTTCCGCGACGAGTTTTCCAGGCTCTGGCACACGGAGCGCACCGGCATTCTCTACCAGCGGGCGCTGTTCGAGGATCGCGGCGACGCGCTCGGATCGGCGCAGGCGCTGGACGAGGTTCTGCAGTCGATCTGGACGGACATGCTCGGCTTTGCCGGTGTCGAGATGCACCGGCGCATTCTTGGCCTCGCCCATAACGCCGATTTCGAAACGATCGAAGATGCCGACCTGCGCGCCCGTTGCGAAACCAAGGCCCTCAAGCTCGGCCGCCACTTGGCCGTCAACCGGCGCAAGATCCACAGTATCGCGGATATCAACGCGCTCGCCGAACGGCTCGAAAAGGAGATAGTCGCTTGAAAGTCGGAGACCGCCACTACCACACGATCTGGCTGAACGAGGACGGCCGCTCGGTCGACATCATCGACCAGCGCTGGCTGCCGCATGAATTCCGCGTCGTCACCCTGAAAACCGTCGAGGATGTCGAGATCGCGATCCGCGACATGTGGATTCGCGGCGCGCCGTTGATCGGCGTGACCGCCGCCTATGGCGTGGCGATCGCCATGCTGTCGGATGCCAGCGACGAAGCGCTCGACAAGGTCTGGGACGTGCTGCACGAAACCCGCCCCACCGCCATCAACCTGCGCTGGGCGCTGGATGCGATGCGGGCGCATCTGCGCAAGTTGCCGGTTGCCGAGCGCATCGAGGCTGCCTACCGGAAAGCGGCCGAGATCGCCAAGGAAGACATTGCGCTCAACCGCTCGATCGGCGCCGCCGGCCTCGAGGTCATCCGCGAGATCGCAGCCCGCAAGAAGCCGGGCGAGCCGGTCAATATCCTCACCCATTGCAACGCCGGATGGCTGGCGACCGTCGATTACGGCACGGCCACCGCGCCGATCTATATGGCGGTCGAGGACGGCATCAAGGTGCATGTCTATGTCGATGAGACACGACCGCGCAACCAGGGCGCCCAACTCACCGCCTGGGAAATGAACGGCCATGGCGTGCCGCATACGCTGATCGTCGACAATGCCGGCGGCCATCTGATGCAGCATGGCGATATCGACATGGTGATCGTCGGCACCGACCGCACGACGGCCAATGGCGATGTCTGCAACAAGATCGGCACCTATCTGAAGGCGCTCGCCGCCAAGGACAATGACGTGCCCTTCTATGTCGCCCTGCCCTCGCCGACCATCGACTGGACCGTGCATGACGGCGTCAGGGAAATCCCGATCGAGGAGCGCAACAGCGACGAAGTGACCTTCGTGCAGGGCCGCAATGCCGATGGCACCATTTCGACGGTGCGCGTTTCGCCGGAAGGAAGCCCCGCCGCCAATCCGGCCTTCGACGTGACGCCTGCCCGGCTGATCACCGGCCTGATCACCGAGCGCGGTATCGCCAAGGCCTCGCCGCAAGGTCTGAAAGACATGTTCCCGGAACGGAGCTGAGCCCATGCCCCTCTCGAACCAGCAGAAGACGGAAGACGTCGCCGCCGGCATTCGCAAGCGCGTCTTTCTACACACGATGCGCAACAATGGCGGCTATCTCAGCCAGGCCTGTTCGGCCGCCGAAAGTCTTGCCTTCCTCTACAACGAAGCGCTGAAGCTCGGCGAACCGACACTGCCGAAAGTACCGCTGCCCTTTGCCGGCGTGCCTTCCTCCGATAATCCGGATGCCTTTACCGGCGCCGGCTATCACGGTTCCTTCGCGCCGGACTATGACCGCCTCATCATATCGCCGGCGCATTACGCACTGGTGATCTATTCGGCGCTGATCCAGATGGGCCGCATGGATGAGCATGCGCTTGACCATTTCAACGTGGACGGCGGCTCGGTCGAAATGATCGGCGCCGAGCACAGCCCCGGCATGGAGGTGACCACCGGCTCGCTGGCGCAGGGCCTTTCCATGGCCTCCGGCCTTGCCTGGGCACGCAAGAAGAAGGGCGAAGCCGGCAAGGTCTGGGTCTATATGTCCGATGGCGAGTTCCAGGAGGGCCAGACCTGGGAATGCCTGGCGGCGATGAGCCACCACCAGATCGATAACATCCGCGTCGTCGTCGACGTCAATCGCCAGCAATGCGACGGCGCCATGTCCTCTGTGCTCGATCTCGGAGACCTGGCGGCCCGCGTTTCGGCCTTCGGCGTCACCTGCCGCTCGATCGACGGCCACGACCTCGATGCCTTCCGCAAGGCCGCAGGCAGCGCCGAGCCCGGCAAGCCGCTGATCATCCTTGCCAATACCTCGCCCTACCAGGGCATGGAGTTCCTGAAGCGGCGCTTTCCGCGCCTGCACTATGTCCGCTTCAAATCCGCCGAGGAACGCCAGGAAATGCAGACCGCCATCGCCGCCGAGCTTGGCGTCGACGAAGCCGAAATCGCGAGGGCCTGACCATGGTCGAAATCGTCAACCGTCCCTATGCCAAGGCCTTCGAGACTTTCGCGACAGCCCGCCCCGAAGTGCTCTGCCTTTCCGCCGACCTCACTTCGTCCTGCGAGGTCGATGGTTTCCGCGACCGGCATCCCGATCAGTTCCTGTCGCTCGGCATGGCCGAGCAGAACATGCTTTCCTTCGCCGGCGGCCTTGCCATGCAGGGGTTCCGGCCTTTCCTCCACACCTTCTCGGTCTTCCTCTACCGTCGCCCCTATGACCAGCTGATCAACTCGATCGCCTATTCCAATCGCAAGGTCCGGCTGATGGGCTTCCTGCCGGGCATCACCACGCCGGGCGGCATCACCCATCAGGCGATCGAGGATATTTCGGTGATGCGCGCCATCCCCAACATGACGATCCTCGAATGCGGCGATGCCACCGAAGTCGAGACCGTGCTCGAGGTTGCCGACAGCATCGACGGCCCGGTCTATGCCCGCGTGCTGCGCGGCGAGGTGCCCAGGCTTTTCTCCACCCCCTTCGAATTCAACAGGCTGAGGACGCTGAGTGAAGGCGACGACGTTCTCGTCGTCACCTCAGGCGTCTGCACCGAGGAAGCCCTACGGGCCGCCGAGCCCTTGAAGGCCCGCGGCATCGGCATCCACCATTTGCATGCCTCGACATTAAAACCCTTCGACCGCGACGGCCTCATCCGGGCCGCACGCGGCAAGAAGGGCGTCGTGACCCTGGAGAACCACACGATCAACGGCGGTCTCGGCTCGCTGGTGGCGGAAATCCTCGCCGAAGAAGGTCTCGGCGTAAAGCTGCGCCGCCTTGGATTGCAGGACACTTTCGCGCATGGCGCCTCCAAGCCCTATCTCATGAAAAAATACAGGCTCGATGCCAGCGCGCTTATCTTTGCCATCGGCGACCTGCTCGGCAAGGTGATCGACATTGCCGATGGCGAACTGGACGCTGTGCGTCTCGATACCGTGCATTCGGCGCAGAAGGCCGAGGCGCTCTGATGGGACGCTTCTCGGTCACCTACTGGCTCGGCGCCGCGGACGAGCCGGAGGCCCGCACCCGGGCGCTCGATATCGCGCTCGAACAGACGGTCGAAATCCCCCGCGATACCGTTCCCGCCGGTTATGTCGAGGACGAAATCCTCGGCAGGCTGGAGAAAATTGAGCCGGCCGGGACCGAACGCGGCGGCTTCCTCGCCGAGATTTCCTACAGCGATGACGACATGGGCGGCGATTTCCTGCAGTTGCTCAACATCGTCTTCGGCAATTCCTCGATCAAGGCGAATATCCGCGTTGAGGACATCCGCCTGTCCGAAGGCATTCTCAGCCTCTGCGCCGGCCCGCGCTTCGGCCTGCCCGGCCTTCGCGAGCGCACCGGCGTCGATAATGGCCCGATCCTGATGTCGGCGATCAAGCCGGTCGGGCTATCCGCCAGCGAACTGGGCAGGCTCGCCCATGATTTTGCCCTTGGCGGCATGGATCTGGTCAAGGACGATCACGGGCTTGTCGATCAGCGCACGGCACCCTTTTCCGACCGGCTGAAGGCCTGCGTCGATGGCGTGAACGAGGCGAATGCGAGGACCGGCGGGCGCGCCGCCTATGTGCCAAACATCACCGGCCCGGCGATGCAGATCTTCGATCGCGCCTGGATGGCCAAGGAACAGGGAGCCGGCGGCGTCATGGTGGCACCGGCACTCGCCGGCTATGACGTGACGCGGGCACTGGCCGCCGATCCGGAATTCGGCCTGCCGATCGTCTCGCACCCGACCTTCAGCGGCGCAAACATGATCACGCCGACGACCGGCTTCTCGCACCGTTTCTATTTCGGCCTGCTGCAGCGCCTGATGGGCGTCGATGCGGTGGTCTATCCGAACTTCGGCGGTCGTTTCGGCTTCACGCTCAAGGAATGCCAGTCGATCGTGGAGGGATGCCAGATGGAATTCGGCGGCTACAAGCCGATCGTGCCGGCACCGGGCGGCGGCATGACCTTCGAGCGCGTGCCGGAAATGCGCGCCGCTTACGGCGACCGCGTCATGTATCTCGTCGGCGGCGCGCTGATCCGCGAAAAGGCCAATCTGGTCGAGGCCAGCAAGCGGCTCGTGGCCGCAGTGCGCGGCGACGCCTGACGCTCGCAATTCGTGTTCTCGCAAAGCGGACCGCGGGGCCCGTTCATTTCAGCGGAAAACCCATCTTCCTGACGATGGATTTCAGCCTGTCGCGGCCGGACAAATGGCTTGCCCCGCTTACCCGCCTGCCCGAATGTTCCGACCAGGCAGGGCGCTTCATCTGCTGGCTGGCATAGAATGTCTCCATGAGCGCATCATAATCATCGATGCGGCCTGAGGCATGGTCCGGGGAATAGGTTTCCCGGAACAGAACGGCATCCTGCGGAAGCCTCGGCTTGATGGATGCCGGGCGGGCTTCGTCGGGATAGCCGACGCACATACCGAAAACCGCAAAGACGCCTTTTGGCAGGGCGAGCAGGCGGGCGACCTCCAGGGGATTATCCCGCATTCCGCCGATATAGACGACGCCGAGCCCCATCGCCTCTGCCGCCACAGCCGCGTTTTGCGCCGCCAGCGCCGCATCGATGCAGCCGATCAGGAACAGCTCGAAATAATCGAGACCGTCTGACGCTATCTCCCGTTTCGCGCAAACAGAACGCAGGCGGGCGAGATCGGCGAGCCAGACGAGTTGCAGGGGCGCCTCGACGATTGCCCGCTGATTGCCGGCCAGCGCCGAAAGGGCGGCCTTTCTGGTCGCATCCGCAACCGCGACAACGCTCCATGTCTGGAGATTGGACGATGTCGATGCCGATTGCGCGGCCGCAATCATCGTTTCCAGCGCAAGCTCCGGTAGCGGCCTGTCGGAATAGGCACGAACCGAACGGTGCGACAACAGGGTGCGTAGGACGGCATCCCCGATGACATGAGGCGCGTCCCTACCGCCATAGCGCTCCTCGAGCAGGTCCTTGAACGCAGCCGCCTTTTCAGCACCCGTGACCCGAGCGATGGTGGAATTTCCGGTCATAGTCTGCCTTCTCCCGGCCGCCCGCTTTCGTCCATCTTCGCCGCGCGACATACCTACCGGCTGGGGGAAAAGGGTCAATCACAAAAAGCGGGATGTATGATGCGAGAATCGCATCCAACGCGACACGGGGAACCGCCCCGTAAACGCGTACCGGAGGGGATAAGCGCCCGCTTATTTGCGCTAGCGCAAATTCCGCGCAACAATTTGCGTGCAAGAAGAGACTGGCGACAGCCGGCATGTGTCGCCGCTTCCGGCGATACGGCCGCTGCGCTCATGCGTGCGGACATGCCTGCGATCGCCCCCTACCGAATGGAGATGACGATGCCCCATGACAAGAGCGAGAACCACGCGGCCCCGGCCGGTGCCAAAGACCCCACCAGTGAACCAACGCTGCTGCCCATGCTGATCGCCGGCCTGGTGCTGGTCGTCATCGGCGCGGTTGTTATCATGGCCTTCGTCTGAAACCGGAACTTTGACGGCCGGATTTTCCTTCAAAAGTAACGGCGGACAACGGTTCCCTCGCCTGCTGGAGGCCGGCTCACCCGTCCAGCTGCAGGAAAAGCGACGAATATCCGCCGGCCGGATAGGTCGCGCGCACCGGGCGGGTGCCGTCAAGCAGCGTAAAGGGCCCGATGCCTCCAAGAAATTCATCGAGAACGACCCGCAACTGCATTCTCACCAGCGCCGCGCCCGGACAGACATGGATGCCGGCGCCGTAGAGCAGGTTTTGCGACTGGTCGCGGTCGGGGCGAAACTGATCGGCCTCCTCGATCACCGCCGCGTCGCGGTTTGCCGAAGCCCAGTCACCGTCATCCTTTCCCCCTCACTGATCCCACACTCCCCGATGGTCACGGATCGCGCGGCCCTGCGCCGGTTGGCGATCAGCGGCCCGTCGAGACGGAGAATCTCGTCTATCGCTTGCGGCAGGCGCGCCCTGTCACGGCGCAGCAGCGATTGAACCTCCTGGTGCTCCGCAAGAAAGCGGACGATGATCCCGACGCAGGCGGCAATCGTGCCCAGCTCTCCCACCGTCCAGTTGCGCAGGATGCTGACGATCTGCCCGTGTTCAAGCCGCTTTCCATACACCTCCTGTCGCACAAGGCTGGTGGTGATATCATCAGGCGCGGCCGCCCCGGCCTCTTCCCGCCAGTCGAGCTGCGAGCGGATATGGCCATCGAATTCCAGCGCGATGGAGGCCATGGCCTCGGTGTCACGGGCGAGCGTCGCCTCGCGGTTCTTTCGCACCCATTGCCGCAATGGCTCGTGCAAGGATTGGGGCCAGCCCAGAAAGGCGCATTGAATCCGCACGGCATAAGGTTCGGCAAATTCCGTCATGAGGTCGCATGAAGGATTTTCCTTCAGCGAAGCAACCAGATCGCGCGCAATGTCCCGGCATGCGGGCTCGACGCTATCGACCCGCTCTTTGGTAAAGTAAGGCTCGATCATCCGCCGGTAGCCGGTATGTTCAGGCGGATCCATCCCGTTGGGAACGGATATGTGCCGGGAAACGACGTTGCTGAACGTGTCGTGGTCGTTCAGGACCCGCAGGATATCGGCATGCCGGAACAGCGACCAGCCGAGATAGTCGCTATAGGCCACGGGGCATGTTTCGCGCATATGATCATAGGCAAGGATCTGGTCGGACTGGACCTGCGGGTCGCGGGGGTCCCAATCGGGGCAAGGCGCATCGGACAGCGTGTCCTGCCTGCAGTGTCTTCCAGTTGCCGAACTCATGCGCCTTTGCCTCCATTGGTCGGCCGCCATTAGTGCAGCAGTTGGAGGCCCGCTCTTTGTCCCCACGCAAAGAACGGGCGGCGATTTGTTCGGCTATCGGGCATCCTGTGGCAGGGTGCACAGGGCGTAGAATTCCCGCGCCGCCGCACTCAGGCTTCGCTCCTTGTGCCGCAGCAACGTGAATTCGCGCGGCGGCAGCGCGATGTCGAGCACCGCCAATTGTCCGTTTTCGATAAAGGGAGCGGCCGCGACCTTGGAAACCGCCGTCACGCAATTTCCCGTCAGGACCGCCGAAAGCACCGCCTCGTTCGAGGGGAGAACCATGGCCACGTCCAGTGTGTCCGGTTCCACCGAAAGCCCCCGCAAGGCGCGCTCGAACATGGCCCGCGTGCCGGACCCCGGCTCGCGCACCACCCATCGGAGCGTTGCAAGGGCCTCGACGGCAGGACCCGTTCGGGACTGGGCTGGCAGCAGGTCCGGCACGCCGACAATGACCAGATTGTCCCGGGCAATCACCTTGGCCGCAAGCGCCGGCTCATCGACAAGGCCCTCGATCAGG
The DNA here is from genome assembly GCF_001426565.1 of Rhizobium sp. Root482. GTDB lineage: Bacteria > Pseudomonadota > Alphaproteobacteria > Rhizobiales > Rhizobiaceae > Pararhizobium. The sequence continues at coordinate 517,701 of NZ_LMFA01000022.1, forward strand.
CCAAGTTCCGCGCTCCGCTCCAGCACGCTCCTGATGACGCCGGCCGTGTTGCTGGTCGCGACTTCCACGACGATCCCCGGAAAATCCCTGGCATAGTGCATCAGTTTCGGCGGTAGCCAGTAATTGGAAATCGTCTGACTGGCGCTGAGCTCCAGTCGCCCGGTGCGCAAGCCTCCCAATTCGCTCAAGACGTCTTCCGCCGCCCTGATCCTGGCCATCGTTGCCTTGGCCTCCCGCAGGAACGCCTCTCCCTGGCGGGTCAATTCGATGCCGCGGCCGATGCGGTCGAACAATTGTACCTTGTAGAAGGATTCAAGCGAACGGATCGAGGCGCTCACCGCCGATGGCGTGAGCCCGAGGGCAGCGGCCGCCTGTGTCAGATGCTCCCGCTCGGCAACCGCGATGAAGGCTTTCAGCTGATCGAATGTCATTCTCCAATCATGCAATAAAAACGCATGAAACGTCAATAAATGTGCGATGGAACTGCACCTAGAGGGCGAATATCCTCAAGAAGGAATCAAACACGGAATTTCCTTCTACCTATGCCGAACAGATTAGCAATAATACCTGGACTCTTCGCCTCAATGGCCATTGCCGCCCTCGCCTATCTCGTCGCCTTCGCCGAGACTGCGCTCGGCGGGCGGGTCTGGTTCGATGCGCTGGTCCTTTCCATTGTCCTTGGAACGGGGGTGCGCACCGCCTTGCCCCTGCGGCCCCTCTTCGGCCCCGGCATCCATTTTGCCGCAAAGACGATCCTCGAATTCGCGATTGTGCTGCTCGGTGCCTCCGCAAGTGCCAGCATGATCGCGGATGCCGGCATGCCTGTGATCGTTCTGGTCGTCTCGCTCGTCCTTCTCTCCCTTGCCGTCAGCTACGGCATTTCGCGCGCCTTCGGGCTTTCCCGTCACCTCGCCACCCTCGTCGCCTGCGGCAATTCCATCTGCGGCAATTCGGCCATCGTCGCGGCGGCGCCGGTCATCGGCGCGCGGGCGGACGACATCGCCTCCTCGATCGCCTTTACCGCGGCGCTCGGAATCGTCATGGTCCTGTTGCTTCCGGCCGTATCGCAGGTCCTCCCGATGACGGAATGGCATTACGGCATCCTCGCCGGGATGACCGTCTATGCCGTCCCGCAGGTGCTCGCAGCCACCGCGCCCATCGGCCCGGTCGCCGTACAGGTCGGAACGATCATAAAGCTGCTGCGGGTGTTGATGCTCGGGCCGGTCATCATCTTCCTCGGCATCGCCCGCGGCAACGGCGGCCGGACGGGCCTCACCTTCCGGCAGGTCTTTCCATGGTTCATCATCGGCTTCTTCGCCATGATGCTCCTGCGCTCCGCCGGTGGTATCCCGGAAGAAGCGCTTTCCCCGATCAAACATCTCGAAACCGCCCTCACGACGATCTCGATGGCCGCCCTCGGCCTCTCGGTCGATCTGCGCTCCATGCTCGCTTCCGGCGGCCGCGTCCTGCTTGCCGGCATATTCTCGGTCGTGGCCCTTGCTTCGATGACCTGTCTCGCCCTCTTTCTTATCCCCGTCTTCTGAGTGGGCCGAGCAAGCATCTGATCCTCTCCGGGGCCGGTAAAGTGCAGTCCAGCCCGGGACCGCCGTAAAAACTGATAAGGCCATGGAATAAACGAGGCCTTGAGGCGTCTAGCGCATATGCCCATCGACGATCAAAATGGGGATGCGTCCGCGTGGCCGGGCGCACCGCCCATCTGAGGTGCTGAAATGACACAGGACATGGTGAAGCTCATCGAGCCGATCATTCCGGCGCTCCGCCGCTATGCCCGCGCCTTGATGAAGGATCGTTCCGCCGCCGACGACCTCGTCCAGGATTGCCTGGAACGGGCCATCGAGCATTGGCACCAGCGGCGCAAGGACGGCAGCCCCCGCGCCTGGATTTTCGCCATTCTGCACAATCTGGCCATGACCCGGCTGCGGCGCACCACGCAGCGTCCGGCGCATGTCACCCTGGACGATGCGGATGACAGAAGCCTCTCGGTCGCCGCCCGCCAGGAGGACCGCTTGCGCTACCGCGACCTGCTCCATGCCATCGATCTCCTGCCGGAGGACCAGCGCAGCGTCCTCCTGCTTGTCACGGTCGAGGAACTGTCCTACGCCGATACGGCGCAGGCCCTGAACATTCCGATCGGAACCGTCATGTCCCGTCTGTCCCGCGCCCGCGAACGCCTGCACAAGCTGATGTCGGGGGATGCCAGCCTACAGTCGAGCCACCCTCATCTGCGGAGCGTGAAATGAGCACGAGCCCCATCACCGAAGACGACCTCAACGCCTTCGTCGATCATGCACTGGAGCCGGCGCGCCACGCGGAGGTCGTCGCCTATCTGGAGACCCATCCCGATGTCGCGCGCCGGGTCGCCGGCTACTGCGAGCAGCGCGAACAGCTGCGTGCGGCCCTTGCCCCGATCGCCGAGGAGCCGCTGCCGCCCGAACTCAACCTGTCGCGCCTCATTGCCGAGCGCCGCCGGCCGCGCCCGGCCCGCAGATGGGCCATGGCGGTGGCAGCCACGCTTCTGTTGTCGTTCGGCGGCGCCGGTGGCTGGATGCTGCGCGATATGGGGCTGCCCACTTCCAGGGGTCTTGAAACGATCGCGCAGGAGGCAGCCGACAGCTACAGGGTCTACGCCGCCGACCGGAACCGCCCGGTGGAAATCCGTGCCGACGAGCGGCCCGCCCTTGCGCAATGGGCGGCGAGCCGGCTCGGACGACCGGTTGCCATCCCGGACCTCGCGGCATCCGGCTATCGCTTCATGGGCGGGCGCGTCGTGCCCACCAATCACGGCCCGGCGGCAATGTTCATGTATGACGACGACAAGGGCACCCGCCTTGTCATGCTTGCCCGCCCGATGGCCATTGAGCGGGAGGGGCCGATGTCTCCCTATTCGAACGGCGACGTGAACGGCTATGCCTGGTCCGAAGGCGGCCTCGGCTACAGCCTCGTCGGCCCGGTGGAGGCCGCAAGGCTCCACCCGACCGCCGACGAGGCGCGCCGCCAGTTGAAGAACAGCGTCTAGCGCATCTCGGGGAACAGAGATGGACGGCCCCGGCTTCGCTCGCTTTGAGCGGGCTTGGGATACCGTTGCCTCCTTGCCAACCGTCCCCTGGGTCGAGAGCACCGGCAAGGCTCGGCTGCCGATGCCGTTCATCCGTCACACCTCCGCCCTTCACGCGACCGTGATCGCGGCGACTGGAATAAGAGCCGGTCCGGTGAGTCAAACAGGCGACAACGAAAGGAAGCCAGATGACCACTGAACCAACCCATTATATCCGTCGCCGTACCGTCCTCCAGGTTGCCGGCGCCATTGCCGCCGCCAGCGTCGTTCCCGCCTTCGGCAGGGCCAATGCCGCCGAGACCGCCGGCCCCAAGCCCGGCGACCGCGTTTTCCTCACCAATGAGGATTCCAATACGCTGACGGCCATCGACCCGGTAACCGACGAGATCATCGGCACCGTCAACCTGACGAGCTTCGACGAGGATCCCCGTCCTCCCTTCCGCTTCGTCACCGGCGGCGTCATGCCGGCGCATGGCGAGATGATACAGAAGCCGCTCTATCACGGCGCGATCTCGATCCATGGATGCGTTCCCTCGCCGGATTCCCGGACGTTTGCGACCTGCGGACGCGGCACCAGCAATCTCTATCTCGTCGATACCACGACATTGAAGGTCGTCGGCAATCAGCCCAATCCGCAGGCCAGCGACAAGACAAGCCCGGACGTCCTCACCACCGGCATCCTGGTTGGCCGCGAGCCGCACGAGCCGGTCTTCACCCGCAACGGCAAGGAAATCTGGGTCGCGGTGCGCGGCGAAGACCGGATAGCGGTCGTGGATGTCGAGAAGGCGCGGGGCGAATCCTCCGGGGAACTGCCGCGCGGTTCATCGGTGCGCGGCTTTATTCCGACCCTGATCGGCCCGGCGATGATCTGGTTTTCGGCCAAGGGCGAAACGGCCTTCGTCATTTCGCAGAAGCTTTCCCGCATCGAGGTTCTCAACGTCAAATATGATGCCGACGGCTTCTCCTCCGTGGAGCACAAGGCGACGATCGACACGACGCAGCAGGATCGCTTCGGGTTTGCGCCCTTCGTCAAGCTGTCGCCCGACGGCGAGGAGTTCTGGATTTCCCAGAAGCTCGCCGATGCCGTCTCGGTCTACAGCGCGTCTGGAGAACATGGACTGCAAGACTATGTCATGCTCGGCGAAAAGGCACGGCCCAACCATGTCGAATTCGTCAGCAACGAACGCGCCAGCGTCGCCTATGTCACATTCGCCCGCGTCGATGACGACGGCCCGGACGGGGTTGCCTCCAGCCGGATCGGGATCATCGACCGGTCGGCCAAGTCGGGCGAGCGCCGCGTCGTCGGCGATTTCTTCAGCCATGGACGGGAATCGCACGGCATCTGGACGGATCCTTCCAACACCAAGCTTTATGTCGCGCACGAACTCGACGAACTGCCGGACACGCCCAATGCCGGACAGACCGTCTGCACCGTCTTCGACGTCACGGACCCGATGAAGCCGCGCTTCCTTCGCCAGATTCCGCTGGGCACGCTGGATCTGCCGTCGGGAAAGCTGCGCAACAAGAAATCGATCAACCTCGTCTACGTTCGCCCCGGTTCGCCGAGCGAAACGGCATAAGGAGAAATGAGATGCCCCTGACACGCCGAGCATTTTTCCCGACGGGCTGGTTTGGCGACACGGCGGACGCCGATGTCGTCAACGCGCCGGCCGGGGATGGTTACCTCGCCGATATCTGTTCGTCGAAACCCGGCAAGCCGGCGGCGCCAGGGGTCGATCCGCTGGACTATGCCAGATTCACCGCGGGAATGCGGACCGGCATGGACAAGATGATGCTCGACATGGACGAGGACCCGCCCTCCGGCGACCCGGACCTCGATTTCCTCGTCATGATGATCCCCCATCACTGGGGCGCCACCGAAATGGCCCGGCTCGTGCTTCTTCACGGACGCGATCCTCTCGTGCGGGAAATCGCCGAGAAGATCCTGGCCACGCAGGTCTCGGAGATCGAGGGCATGCGTGGCCGGCTGGCGGCATTGCGCGAAAGCGGAGAAATCTATCCTTCCCTGACGGGCAATCGGGGTTAGGAGGCGACGGCCACGCCCCGGCTGGTTGATGGCGCCGCGCACAATCAGGTCGGCATTATAATTTCTGTTATAATCCGCACGGGCGAAGTCTAGCGATGCGGCGGCTACTTGCCTGGGAATGCCCAATCTCTGCCAGCCGCTCCGAGACGCATGCCTTAGATCCACGAGGCCTGCGTCCTTGGCAGGCGGCCGTCGGGATCGATGATGTCGAGCTGTGGCGCGCCGGGCGCGTTCCAGCGCCAGAGCGCCACGCAGGTCCCGCCCGGCGACATGAAGGAGGGATAGACCACACCGTCATAGCCCTGCCCGATCAGCCGGTCGCGCAGCCGGTAAGTTTCGGGAACGGCGCCCCGGTCGATCTCCATCCGCCATTCGCAGCGGTGGATATTCTCGGAAATCCCAAGTTCGGCCAGCACTGCGGCATCGGTCAGGTCGGCGAGCGCGGCGTCCTCAAGCTGAAGCTGGGCGATCAGGGCAGGATGCTGGACGAAGCCCTGATTATATTCCGCCCAGGCGGTGGAGAGTTCGCGGGCTGCATAGATGGTCGGCGCGCCCAAGGGGTTCCAGCGCCCCCCGAACCGCGCGGCCCCCTCGCCCGAAAGCGGCGCGAAGGCCCATTTCGGCACGAAGGCGCGCCACAATTGCACCGCGTTGGAACGCTCGAGCCTACCGCTCCCTTCAGGCATAGACGCCGGACCGGACCGCCTCGAGATAGGCAAGCACCTTGTCCGACTTGCCCTCGCTCACCAGATCATAGGCCGTCTTGCCGGCCCAGCCGGGGATCGGCTGGTGCTTGAACCAGATGATCGCGCGGTTCTCGTCGCCGGCCATTTCGCTGGCCATGGCGAGGATGCGCACCACATGGCTGAGCGCATTGTCGACCTTGCGGGCGCTCGATTTCGCCGTCAGCGTGTTGCGGGCAACACCGATCAGCCGGGCAAGCTCGGATAGCGTCAGTCCGAGCTTCTCCGAAACGCGGCCGGCGGAAAGAAACGGCGTCTGGCCATCGCTGAAATGCGTCGCCGCCATGTCGAAGCTTAGGGCTGTCATGGCATTCTCCTGTCATAGTTTGATCAATCCTCTATCAAAATATGCGCAAATCATGCCTTATTCAAGTGCCGTCAGATCTTTTGCCGCCACCCCGGCTGGCGCCGCTCCAGGAAGGCCGAAATGCCTTCCCTCGCCTCTGCCGTCTCCCAGCAATCGGCCAGCCGCTCGATCGTCGCATCGATGACCGCCTCGGTGATCGGCATGCCGAGCGAGCGGGCGAGCGCCTTGGCGCGGCCAACGGCGCCCGGCGCCACCTGTAGATAGGGCAGCACCTCCGCCTCCACCGCCGCATCGAGATCCGTCGTCGCAACGACCCTGGTCAGGAGCCCTGCGCGCTGCGCACTTGCCGCATCGATGATCTCGGCGGACATGAACAGCGGCCGGGCCCGGCCCTCGCCGATGCGGGCGATCACATAGGGACTGATTGTCGCCGGGATCAGCCCCAGCCGGGTCTCCGTCAGTCCGAATTTCGCCGTTTCGGCCGCGATCGCCACATCGGCAATGCAGAGCAGGCCGATGCCGCCGCCGAAGGCATTGCCATGCACCCGGGCAATCAACGGCTTTTCCAGCTCGTTCAGGGCCTTGAACATCAGGGCCAGCCGCCGCGCTTCCACCATCCGGGTCTGCCGGTCGGCCTCGATCTGCACCCGCATCCAGCCAAGATCGCCGCCGGCGCAGAAACTTGCCCCTTCGCCCGAAAGAACGACCACACGCACATTTTCATCGGTGCTGAGGCGTGCCGCCACCGCGGTCAGTTCGTCGATCATCGCCGCCGACATGGCATTGTGCTTTTCCGGGCAGGCAAGCGTCAGGTACGCCACGCCCCGGCCGTCGATCGCCAGGCGGATCGTTTCAAATGTCATGCCGCACTCCTCAAACCACGCGCAAAATCGCTAGCCCTTTCAAGCGCGTCCTGCGCAAGACCGGTCTCGAAACCCTGCGCCCTTAGATAGCGATCGACCAGCAGCGTATCGACATTGCCCTTGGCGCCCGGTGCATAGGGGCAGCCGCCAAGGCCGCCGACCGAGGCGTCGAACACCCGGAGGCCGCGCTCCAGTGCCACGCCGATATTGTCGAGTGCCCGGCCGTCCGTATCGTGGAAATGCCCGGCCAGCCGGAAGACCGGCATAGTTTCAAGCACCGCATCCAGCATCCGCTCCACCGCCTCCGGCCTGCCCTTGCCGATCGTGTCGCCAAGGCTGATCTCGTAACAGCCAAGCGCTTCAAGCCGCGTCACGACACCCGCCACGGCAACCGGTGCCACGGCGCCCTCATAGGGGCACTCCACCACGCAGCTGACATAGCCGCGCACCGGAATGCCGTGATGACGAGCCGCCTCTGCCACGGGACGAAAGCGCTCTAGGCTTTCGTCGATCGAGCAGTTGATATTCTGGCGCGAAAAACTCTCCGATGCGGAGGCGAAGATCGCCACCTCGTCGGCGCGGGCCGAAAGCGCCGCCTCGAACCCTTTGAGATTGGGCGTCAGCACCGCATAGCGAACCCCAGGATTGCGCAATATCCCGGCCATCACCTCGGCGGCATCGCCAAGCTGCGGCACCCATTTCGGGCTGACGAAACTGGTGACCTCGATGCGTTCGAAACCGCAATCCGAAAGCATGTCGACGAGCCGGATCTTTTCATCGGTGCCGATCAGGGCCTTCTCGTTCTGAAGCCCGTCCCTGGGCGACATTTCGACGATCGTCACATGCGGCGCTCCAGCCGCTAGTTGCGCGGCCGACATCAGGCGTCCTCCGGCTTCAGCGAAAGCAGCAGCGTGCCCTCGCTCGTCTGGTCGCCCTCGGCAACCGAGAGCGTCTCGACGATCCCGTCACGGCTCGCGGTAAGCGTCAGCTCCATCTTCATCGCCTCCATGACGATCAGGGCATCGCCGGAAGAGACCGCGTCGCCCTCGCGCACCCTGACCAGCTTGATCAGGCCCGGCATCGGCGCAATGAGATGATCGCCGCCTTGAGAATCTTCAGCCGCCTGGTCGAGCGGATCGATGGTGTGGAATTCATGGACCCGACCGTCGAGGATCAGGCCCAGGCCGCGCGGCAGGGCCAGTACCGTGATGCCGATCTGCCGGCCGTCGATTTCCGCCTGGCAACCGCTTTCCGTCCTGCCGCCGATCCGCACCGGAACGATCCGATCGCCAATATGGACGGCAAACAGGTCGAGACCGCGCGCTGCCACTCGCAGGCTGTGCCGCTCGCCCTGATGATCGAGCGTCACCGTGCGGGTCGCCTGCCCCCAGATCTGCCAATGGCCAAGCGAGGCGAAGGGATCGCCGGCCGGCGGCGTCTTGAGAATGCCGAGCGAGACGACGGCCGCAAGCGCCACCACCGTAGCGTCAGGCGCCTCCCGTTGCGTCAGCCCTTCGACCTCACGGTCGATCAACCCCGTATCGGGATGGCCGGCCACGAAATCCGCCTGCTCGCTCAGCCGGGCCAGAAAATCGAGATTATTGGCGACGCCGCCGATATGGCTCACCTTCAGCGCCTGCGTCAGCCGGGCAAGGGCGGCGGCGCGCGTCGGCCCGTGGACGATCAGCTTGGCGATCATCGGATCGTAAAAGGGGCTCACCCGGTCGCCCTGCCGCACGCCGGTATCGATGCGGGCGCCGGTTTCGGGAAAGCTGAGATGCGAAAGCCTGCCGGTCGAGGGCAGGAAGCCGCGCGCCGGATCCTCGGCATAGACCCGCGCCTCGAAGGCCCAGCCGTCGATCGCAAGCTCCGACTGCTTCTTCGGCAGGGGCTCCCCGGCCGCCACCCGCAATTGCCATTCCACCAGGTCAAGCCCGCTGATCGCCTCCGTTACCGGATGCTCGACCTGCAGCCGCGTGTTCATTTCCATGAAGAAGAACCTGTCCGGCCACAATCCGTCCGTGACATCGGCGATGAACTCCACCGTGCCGGCACCGCTATAGCCGATCGCCTGGGCGGCGCGCACGGCGGCATCGCCCATGGCGTGCCGCATCTGCGCCGTCATGCCCGGCGCCGGCGCCTCCTCGATCACCTTCTGGTGGCGCCGCTGCAGCGAACAATCCCGCTCGAACAGATGCACGACATTGCCATGCCGGTCGCCGAACACCTGGATTTCGATGTGACGCGGCTTGGTGAGATATTTCTCGATCAGCACCGCGCCATCAGCGAAGGCCGCCACGGCCTCGCGCCGTGCCGCCTCGAGCGCAGCGGCAAATTCGTCTTCCCGGTCAACCCGGCGCATGCCCTTGCCGCCGCCGCCGGCCCGGGCCTTGATCAGCACCGGATAGCCGATTTCGGCCGCCCGTTCGCCGAGGAAGGCCGCGTCCTGGTTGTCGCCATGATAGCCCGGAACCACCCGTACGCCCGCCTTTTCCATCAGCGCCTTGGCCGCATCCTTCAGCCCCATGGCGCGGATGGCGGAAGGCGAAGGGCCGATGAAGGCGAGGCCCGCCGCCTCCACCGCTTCGGCAAATTCCGCATTCTCGGACAGGAAGCCATAGCCCGGATGCACCGCCTCTGCCCCGGACTTTTCCGCGGCGGCCAGGATGCGCTCGATCGACAGATAGCTTTCACTCGCCGCCGCCGTACCGATGCGGAAGGCCTCGTCGGCCAGTTCGACATGCAGTGCCGCCGCATCCGCATCGGAATAGACGGCCACCGTGCGGATGCCGAGGCGCTGCGCCGTGCGGATGATGCGGCAGGCGATTTCGCCGCGATTGGCAATGAGGATCTTCGAAAACATCGATACCGTCCCGGTCTATTGCGCGGCCGTCACCTCGACCTCGAGAAGCCAGGCCTCGTCGAAGATGCCGGCGATCACCACCGTCATCGCCGGCGCCAGGCTTCCGAGATAATCGCTGCGGATTTCGCGATTGGCGGTGGCGTGGTGCCTATCGGCAAGATAGGTGGTGATCTTGACGATATCCGCCTTGCCCATGCCGGCCGCCTTCAGCTGCGCATCGATATTCAGCCAGACCTGGCGCGCCTGCGCCTCGAAGCCGGCGGGCAAGACATCATCCGAGGCGGTTGGAATCTGGCCGCTGACGAACAGCACCCTGCGGAAATCCTCGATCGCGACCGCCTGCGAATAGCCGCCGCGCGGCTGGGGCGCATTCATGGCATTGTGTATTTCGCGTTTCATGATCGTCTCCTCACATCCTGAACAGGCCGAAGCGGGTGTCCTCGATCGGGGCATTCAGCGCCACGGCCAGCGAAAGCGCCAGCACGTCGCGGCTCTTGCGCGGGTCGATGATACCATCGTCCCACAGCCGCGCCGAGGCATAGAGCGGATGGCTCTGGGTTTCGAACAGGTCGAGCACCGGCTGCTTGAACGCGGCTTCGGCCTCCGGCGTCCAGGGCGTTCCCGCGCGCTTCAGCGCATCGCCGCGCACGCTTGCGAGAACGCCGGCCGCCTGCTCGCCGCCCATCACCGAAATCCGGTTATTGGGCCAGGTCCACAGGAAGCGCGGCGAAAAGGCCCGTCCGCCCATGCCGTAATTGCCCGCCCCGAAGGAACCGCCGACCAGCATGGTGATCTTCGGCACCTTCGTCGTCGCCACCGCCGTCACCAGCTTGGCGCCGTGCTTGGCAATGCCCTCGGTCTCGTATTTGCGACCAACCATGAAGCCGGTGATATTCTGCAGGAAGACCAACGGTATCTTGCGCTGCGAGCAGAGCTCGACGAAATGCGCGCCCTTCAGGGCCGATTCCGAAAACAGCACGCCGTTATTGGCGATGATGCCCACGGGAATGCCGTGCACATGGGCAAAGCCGCAGACGAGCGTCGTGCCGTAGCGCGCCTTGAATTCGTCGAGCCGGGAGCCATCGACCACGCGAGCAATCACCTCTCGGATATCATAGGGCGTGCGCGGATCGGCGGGCACGATGCCGGCGATATCGTCGGGATCGTAGAGCGGTGCCTCGGGCACCTGCTGCTCGACCGCCGAAATGACCTGACGGTTCAGATTGGCAACCGTCCGGCGCGCCAAAGCCAGCGCATGGGCGTCGTCGCGGGCGAGATGATCGGCAACGCCCGAAAGCCGCGTATGCACGTCGCCGCCGCCAAGATCCTCCGAAGACACGATCTCGCCGGTGGCCGCCTTGACGAGCGGCGGGCCGGCCAGGAAAATCGTTCCCTGCCCCTCGACGATGATCGCCTCGTCGGACATGGCCGGCACATAGGCGCCGCCGGCGGTGCAGGAGCCCATGACCACGGCGATCTGCGCGATGCCGGCAGCCGACATATTGGCCTGGTTGAAGAAGATGCGGCCGAAATGATCGCGGTCGGGAAAGACCTCGTCCTGGTTCGGCAGGTTGGCACCGCCCGAATCCACCAGGTAGATGCAAGGCAGATTGTTCTCGGCGGCGATCTCCTGCGCCCGAAGATGTTTCTTCACCGTCATCGGATAATAGGTGCCGCCTTTGACCGTCGCGTCGTTGCTGACGATCATGCAGTCGCGGCCCGAAACCCGGCCGATCCCCGTAACCAGCCCGGCGCCGGGCGCGTCGCCGTTATAAAGCCCGTGCGCGGCGGTCTGGCCGATTTCGAGGAACGGCGTCGCCGGATCGATCAGTTGCGCCACCCGCTCGCGCGGCAGCATCTTGCCGCGGCTGACATGACGCTCGCGCGCCGCCTCGCCGCCGCCGCCCGCCGCCAGGGCCGCCGCCTCCTCCACCACCCGCATTGCCTCGCCCATGGCCTCCCGGTTTGCCCGGAAGGCATCCGAGGATGTCGAAACCTGTGACTTCAGAACGGCCATTCGTCCTCCGATCGTCCAAATCTGCTTGCCCAAGCGGCCATTAGTGCATCACGCCGTTTCACCGAACAGTTCGCGGCCGATCAGCATGCGGCGGATTTCCGATGTGCCGGCGCCGATCTCGTAAAGCTTGGCGTCCCTTAGCAGGCGGCCGGCCGGATAGTCGTTTGTATAGCCGTTGCCGCCCAGCACCTGGACCGTTTCCAGCGCCATCGCGGTCGCCTTCTCGGCGGCATAAAGGATGCAGCCGGCCGCGTCCTTGCGGGTCGTCTCGCCACGATCGCAGGCAGCGGCCACCGCATAGACATAGGCGCGCGCCGCATTCATCGTCACATACATGTCGGCGATCTTGCCCTGCATCAGTTGGAATTCGCCGATTGGCTGGCCGAACTGCTTTCGCTCGTGCAGATAGGGAACCGCCACGTCCATGCAGGCCGCCATGATGCCGAGCGGCCCGGCCGACAGCACCACCCGCTCGTAATCGAGCCCCGACATCAGGATGCGCACGCCGCCACCGACCGATCCCAGAATATTTTCCTCCGGCACTTCGCAATCATCGAAGATCAGCTCGCAGGTATTGGAGCCGCGCATGCCGAGCTTGTCGAGCTTCTGGCCGGTGGAAAATCCGGCAAAGCCCTTCTCCACCAGGAAGGCGGTGATGCCGCGCGGCCCGGCTTCCGGATCGGTCTTGGCATAGACCACCAGCACATCGGCGTCAGGGCCGTTGGTGATCCACATCTTGTTGCCGTTCAGCACATGGCGGTCGCCGCGCCGCTCGGCCCTCAGCTTCATCGACACCACGTCCGAACCGGCGCCCGGCTCCGACATGGCAAGCGCGCCGACATGCTCGCCGGAGATCAGCTTCGGCAGGTAGCGCGCCTTCTGCGCATCGGTGCCGTTGCGGTTGATCTGGTTGACGCAGAGATTGGAATGGGCGCCGTAGCTCAGACCGACCGAGGCCGAGGCCCGGCTGATTTCCTCCATCGCCACGCAATGGGCGAGGTAACCGAGACCGCTGCCGCCATGGGCCTCGTCAGCGGTGATGCCGAGCAGGCCCATATCCCCCATTTCCCGCCAGAGCGGCATCGGGAATTGATTGTCGCGATCGATCGCCGCCGCCTGCGGCGCGATGCGCTCGCCGGCAAACCGGCGCACGGCCTCGCGCAACGCCTCGATTTCGTCGCCCAAGGCAAAACCTAAACCGCCCGAATACATGAAGCCTCCTCCTCGCACAGTCGCAAGGCCCCAAGACCCAGCGCGCGCCTGCTCTCCTCCCGAGATCGCAGCATCCCATCGATATATGTCGCCAAAACCATAAGCCGAGGCCCGCCGGGCCGATTTCCTCGTTCCTCCCCAGCCTCGTTTTTGGAGACTAGCATAGGCTTTTGCTAACTTCCGAACCAAGTGGAGCGGTTGCGCGCATGATTTGTAAAAATTCGCGGGGCAAAACCGGCCATTTGCAATAAGACCTCTGCAAGCCCCAGGGGTTCGCGGTATCGCCCAAACCCGGAACAGACGGCGAATCGACAATGGACGGAACATGACGGCAAGACAGATCGCGATCATCGGCGGCGGACCGGCCGGGCTCATGGCGGCGGAGACGCTTTCCCTGTCGGGCCATGCGGTGAGTGTCTATGACCGCATGCCGACCTTTGCCCGCAAATTCCTGCTGGCTGGGAAATCCGGCCTCAACATCACCCATTCCGAGGATTATCAGCGATTTGCCGCCCGCTTCGGTGCGGCTGGCGAGCGCCTGCGCCCCGCGCTCGACGCTTTCACCCCGCAGGATGTGCGTGCCTGGGCGGCGGACCTGGGCACCGACACCTTCGTCGGCAGTTCCGGCCGCGTCTTTCCACGGGTCATGAAAGCCTCGCCGCTTCTGCGCGCCTGGCTTGCCCGGCTGGAGGCGCGCGGCGTCCGGCTTTTGACGCGGCACCGCTGGATCGGCATCACCCCCACCGGCCATCTGTTCGAAACCCCGGCGGGGCCGATTGAGATCCGCTGCGATGCAAGCCTTCTGGCACTCGGCGGCGCCAGTTGGCCAAAGCTCGGATCGGACGGCGCCTGGGCCTCGCTTCTCGGCGCACATGGCATCGGCGTCAGCCCGCTTGAGCCCGCCAATTGCGGCTTCGATGTCGCCTGGAGCGAGGATTTCAGAACCCGGTTCTCCGGCGCCGCCTTGAAATCGACCACCGCCAGCTCCGACGCCGGAACGTTTCCGGGTGAATTCGTCGTCTCACAACATGGCATCGAGGGCAGCCTCGTCTATGCCCATGCCGCCGCACTGCGCGACCGGTTGAAACAGAGTGGACAGGTGGAACTCAACATCGATCTGGCGCCGGGAAGAAGCGTCGAGCGGCTGACAAGGGATCTGGCGCGCCAGGACGTGAAAGCCAGCCTCTCCAACAGATTGCGCAAGGGCGCCGGCCTGGAAGGGGTCAAATCGGCCCTGCTGCGGGAACTGGCCCCGAAATCCGCGCTCGGCGATCCCGCGGGGCTTGCGCGCCTCATCAAGGCTCTGCCGATCCCGCTCCTGCGGCCACGGCCTATCGCCGAGGCGATTTCAACCGCCGGCGGCATCCCCTGGGAGACGATCGACCGGAACTACATGCTGGAACGGGTGCCCGGTCTCTTCGTCGCCGGCGAAATGCTCGACTGGGAAGCCCCGACCGGGGGCTATCTGCTCACCGCCTGCCTTGCCACCGGCCGGGCGGCCGGACGCGGCATCGAGACATGGCTTGCGGGGGCTTGATCGGGAGGCTTGATCGGGCGGACAAGGCCTCGTCGCCCGCCTCCGGCAAAATCTAGTTTGCCACTCTCCTGTCGGCAGCGCTCTTCTGGTCGATCAGCGAAAAGATCGTCGAGCAGGGCACAACCTCATCGGAGCGAATCTTGACCGATCCATCCTTGCCGACGAGGAGCAGGGAAAAGAACCCATCGGCGACGTCCAGATCGTAGCGGATCGCATACGGGTTGAGGTCTTCGTCCGGGCCGAACAGAACCCGGACATCCGTCTGGCCGATTTCCAGCACGACGAGGTCGCGCTCGCGCAGTCCGTCCGCCTCGGCCAGAAGCAGGCTTGCCTGTCGCGTCGCCTCGATATTCGGGCTGTCAGGAAAGATGACCAGCACCCGGTAGCGCCATTCGAAATCGGCAAGGCTTGCGCCGCCATGACGCGGATCGACATCGACACCGAAAATTTCGGCCGTCAGGGATTTCAGCATGAGATCTCTCCTTGGTCGCGTCAGGCGGACCGGTTGCCGACGACTTCAGGCGGAACGCGGCTCGATGGCTCCACACGCCCGGTCTCGGAATTGGCCTTTGCAGGATCTTCCGTCCGCTGCGACCGGCCGCTGCGGGCCGGCGGCGCGCCGGGATCATCCGCCTCGGTTTCCAGATTGCGGCCGCTGTCCGGCACCGGACCGAGATCGAGCGCCGGCGGTTCCGGCGCCCAGGTCGCCGCCGTCATCGGCGCGTCCTTATCCGGCATGCCCTTGCCCGGTCTGCCCCGGATCGTCTCCGCGTCGAGCCCATCATTCTTGGGATCGGTCATCTTCTTGCTCCTTTGGCTGAACCATCAGGAGATCAAACTTGCCATCCGACGTTTGGTTCCGGATTTCGCTTCAGGCCTCCGACAATGATCAGCCCTGCACGAGGATGGCGCGAAAATCATTGACATTGGTTCCGGTCGGCCCGGGCGTGAACAGGTCGCCCAGCGCGGCAAAACCCGACCAGCTGTCGTTTGCGCCCAGGAGCGCCGCCGCATCGAGGCCGAGGCCGGCAAGCCGGGACGCCGTCGTTCCATCGGCAAAGGCGCCGGCATTGTCTTCGGATCCATCGATACCATCCGTATCGGCGGCCAGCGCATGGATGCCCTTCATCCCGTCGATGCCCAAGGCCATTGACAGGAGAAATTCGCTGTTGCGTCCGCCCTTGCCCTTGCCCCGCAGGGTGACGGTGGTCTCGCCGCCCGAAAGGATGACAACCGGCTTGGTGAAAGGCCGGTCGCGCAGCGCGACCTCGCGGACGATGGCGGCGTGGACGCGGCCGACCTCGCGGGCCTCGCCCTCGATCGCATCCGAGAGGATCACCGCCTCGATACCCGCCGCGCGCGCCATTTCGGCCGCGGCCTCCAGCGAGACGCCGGCGGAAGCAACGAGCCGCACCGTGTTGCGCGCAAAACGAGGGTCGTCCGGAAGCGGCGCGGCGGAAGCCTCGCTACGGATGACGCCCATGATCTTTTCGGGCAAGCTCATCCGGTAACGCTCGATCACCGCCAGCGCGTCGTCGCGAGTGCTGGCATCGGCAATGGTCGGCCCGGAGGCAACCAATGCGGGATCGTCGCCGGGAATATCGGAAACGACGAGCGACACGACACGCGCCGGATGGGCCGCGAGCGCCAGCCGCCCGCCCTTGATCATCGAGACATGCTTGCGCACCGCATTCATCGCGGCAATCGGCGCTCCGGAAGCAAGCAGCGCGCGGTTGACGGCGATCTCGTCCTCCAGCGACAGACCACCCGCCGGCAGGGGCAGGAGCGCCGAGCCGCCGCCGCAGATCAGCGCCACCACAAGATCGTCCTCGCCAAGCCCGCTTACCGCCTCGATCAGCCGTTGCGAAGCCTTCAGCCCGTTTTCGTCGGGCAGCGGATGGGCAGCCTCCAGCACGGCAATCCGCTCGCAGGGCGCACTATAACCGTAGCGCGTGACGATTGTGCCGGTCAGCGGCCCGTCCCACAGCCTCTCGAACGCCCGCGCCATCTGCGCCGCCCCCTTGCCGGCGCCGATCACCACCGTGCGGCCCTTTGGCCGTTCCGGCAGGTTGGCGGCCAGCACTGTCTCAGGATCGGCGGCAGCGACGGCCGCATGGAACAGGTTTTCCAGAAAGGCTCTGGGTTCGGTAATGGCTGACATGAAATTTCCCCTGTTTGAATCCCCCTCATCCGCCCTTTGGGCACCTTCTCCCCTCGGGGAGAAGGTGCCCAAAGGGCGGATGAGGGGGCGCCGCTCACGAACATAAAGACGAACAATAGTACCGGGCGAGGCTCCTCTCCCCGCCCGGCCGGACCGTCAGGCGACCGCGTGGTTGGCCATGCGTTCCAGAGCCTTGACGAGACCCGAATGGTCGAGGCCAGCTTCGCCATTGGCAGCGCAGCTGTGGAACAGCTCCTGCGTCGCTGCCGTATTCGGTAGGGAAATGCCGAGCGATTTCGCCCCTTGCAGAGCGAGGTTCAGGTCCTTCTGGTGCAGCGAAATGCGGAAGCCCGGATCGAAGGTGCGCTTGATCATCCGCTCGCCATGCACTTCGAGAATGCGCGAGGAGGCAAACCCGCCCATCAGCGCTTCCCGAACCCGGGCCGGATTGGCGCCGGCCTTCGACGCGAAGACCAGCGCTTCCGACACCGCCTCGATCGTCAGCGCTACGATGATCTGGTTGGCGACCTTGGTCACCTGCCCGTCGCCGCAATCGCCGACCAGCGTGATGTTCTTGCCGATCAGCTGGAGGAGCGGCAGCGCCCGCTCGAAACTTTCGCTGGTGCCGCCGGCCATGATCGACAGCGACGCATTCCTGGCGCCCACTTCGCCACCGGACACCGGCGCGTCCATATATTCGGCACCCGTCCCGCGCACGATCCTTGCAAATTCCTTCGTCTCGATCGGCGAGATCGAGCTCATGTCGATCACCAGCTTGCCCCTCGACAGGCCGTGCGAAACGCCGTTCTCGCCGAACAGAACATCCTTCACGTCCGGCGTGTCCGGCAGCATAAGGATGGTGATATCGACCTGTTCGGCCAGCGCCTTCGGGGTCTCGGCGAATTGCAGGCCGTTGTCGATGAGTTCCTGTCTGGGCGGGATGTGGAATTTCGAGGTGACGACGGTGTGGCCGGCATCCTGCAGATGACGCGCCATCGGCGTTCCCATGATGCCCAGTCCGATAAAGCCGATTGTGGCCATGATGCTTAGCTCCTGATCCTGATAATGTCTGCGCCTTTTTCGGCGGCCCGTTCGGCGACAAGCCAGCCGAAGCCTTCGGTGGTGGTGGTGCGCGGCTTGTATTCGCAGCCGATGAAACCGTCGTAACCGGCGGCGTCCAGCGCCCCGAAAACGAAGGGATAGTTGATCTCGCCGGTGCCCGGCTCATTGCGGCCCGGATTGTCGGCAAGCTGGATATGGGCGATCCTGTCCTGATGCTTGCGGAACGTGCCGATCAGTTCTCCCTCGGTCCTTTGCTGGTGGTAGAGGTCATACTGGATGAACAGATTGTCGCTGCCGACCTCCTCGATGATCGAGGCCGCCTGGTCCACCGTGTTGAGATAGAAGCCCGGAATGTCGAACCGGTTGATCGGCTCAATCAGCAGCCTTATGCCGTGCCGGCCCAGTTCGTTTGCCGCAAGCTTCAAATTGGCGACGAAGGTTGCTCTGAGCACCGCATCGGACAGGCCGGACGGCGCGATGCCGGACAGGCAGTTGATCTGGCTGCAGCCAAGCGCCGTGGCATAGTCGATCGCCGAGGCGACGCCGCTCCTGAACTCATCGACCCTGTCGGGCAGCACGGCGATGCCGCGCTCGCCGCCGGCCCAATCGCCGGCCGGCAAATTGTGCAGCACCTGGGTCAATCCGTGGTCGTCGAGTGCCGAGCGCAGAACCTTCCGGTCGAAATCATAGGGAAAGAGATATTCCACCGCCGTGAAACCGGCCTTGGCGGCCAGCGCGAAGCGATCGAGGAAAGGCACCTCGTTGAAAAGCATGGTCAGGTTCGCCGCAAATCTGGGCATGGGAAATCCTCCTGTTTCAGTCGATGAGCGCCATGATCGCCGTCGGCGCATCCTCGCCGCGCTCGGCCAGGTCCTCGAACTCGACGACCGCATCGATATCGGCGCCCATGGAAATATTCGTGACGCGCTCGAGGATGAATTCCACGACGACCGGCACCTGGTGCTCATCCATCAGCGCCTTTGCCCTCTCGAAGGCATCCGCGAACTCGTTCGGGCTCTTCACCCGGATCGCCTTGCAGCCGAGCCCTTCGGCGACCGCCACATGATCGACGCCATAGCCCTTTTCCGCATCGCCGGACGCATTGATATTGTCGAAGGCGAGGCTCACCTCGAAATCCATGTTCAGCCCGCGCTGCGCCTGGCGGATGAGGCCGAGATAGGAATTGTTCACGACCACATGCAGATAGGGCAGCCTGTGTTGGGCGCCGACGGCCAGTTCCTCGATCATGAACTGGAAGTCATAGTCACCCGACAGCGCCACGATCGGCCGGTCGGGATCGGCGGCACGCACGCCGAGCGCTGCCGGCAGCGTCCAGCCGAGCGGGCCGGCCTGGCCGCAATTGATCCAGTTGCGTGGCCGGTAGACATGCAGGAACTGCGCCCCGGCGATCTGGCTCAGCCCGATGGTTGAGACATAGCAGGTGTCGCGGCCAAAGGCCTTGTTCATCTCTTCGTAGACACGTTGTGGCTTCAACGGGACCTGGTCGAAATGGGTCTTGCGCAGCATGGTCCGCTTGCGCTTACGGCATTCTTCCGCCCAGCCCGACCAATCCCTGAGCTTGCCCGCCGTCTTCCATTCGGTGGCGACGTCGAGGAACAGTTTCAGGGCTGCACCCGCATCCGAGACGATGCCGAAATCCGGCGCAAAGACCCGGCCGATCTGGGTCGGCTCGATATCGACATGGACGAATGTGCGGCCTTCCGTATAGGTCGGCACATTGCCCGTATGGCGATTGGCCCAGCGATTGCCAACGCCGAGCACGAAGTCGGAAGCCAGCAGATTGGCGTTGCCGTAGCGATGCGAGGTCTGCAGCCCGCACATGCCGGCCATCAGCGGGTGATCGTCCGGGATCGTGCCCAAGCCCATCAGCGTCGGGATGACCGGAATGCCGGTGATCTCGGCGAATTCGGTGAGCAGGTCGGAGGCATCCGCATTGATGATGCCGCCGCCTGCGACGATCAACGGCCGCTCGGCCGCGTTCAGCATGGCGATCGCCTTTTCCGCCTGCGCCCGCGTCGCCTTCGGCTTGTAGGCTTCAAGCGGTGCATAGGTATCGATGTCGAACTCGATCTCGGCCAGTTGCACATCGACCGGCAGATCGATCAGCACCGGACCCGGTCGGCCGGAGCGCATCAGGTGAAAAGCCTTCTGGAAGACGAAGGGCACCAGCGCCGGCTCCATCACGGTCACCGCCCATTTGGTCACCGGCGCGGCGATCCTGGCAATATCGACAGCTTGAAAATCCTCCTTGTCCAGCCTTGCGCGCGGCGCCTGGCCGGTGATGCAGAGGATCGGGATCGAATCCGCCTGGGCCGAATAGAGCCCGGTGATCATGTCGGTACCGGCCGGCCCGGATGTGCCGATGCAAACCCCGATATTGCCATGCCTGGCGCGGGTATAACCCTCCGCCATATGCGAGGCGCCCTCGACATGCCGCGCCAGGATATGGCGCACCGAGCCGCGCGCCTTCAGCGCCGAATAAAACGGATTGATCGCCGCGCCCGGAACCCCGAAGGCGCAATCGACGCCCTCCCGCTCCAGAACCAGAACCGCCGCATCGACTGCGCGCATTTTTGCCATGACTGTCTCCTCCATCCTGTGAGGAGGAAGTTAGATCAAATTTCGAGACGCGCAATTTTTAAATGGAAATCATTCTCATCATGTGGAAATAAACATTTTCAAGGAATTGAGTAGGAATGGAGGCGGACGGCATGCTGATAAGTGCACAAGAAATTTCCGATGGCGGAAACGATCTCCCTCTTCTCCCCCGCGGGGAGAAGTGCCGAACGCAGTGAGGCGATGAGGGGGCTTCGGCAAAGCCGGTGTCAGTGATGTGGAAAGATGGCCTTCAGCCCCCTCATCCGGCCTGTCGGCCTTCTCCCCGCTGGGGAGAAGAGGAAGATCGTTCCGCTTTCATCCACGATGCAATATGTTGTTGCCTAAGAGAACCACGGACCCGTCATGCCCGACCAGCCAACCAGACACGACCCCATCCGCGCCCGGCCCGGCCGCAAGGCGGGCGAAAATGCCACCCCTTCCTCCGTGCAGGTGCTCGACCGCAGCCTCAGGCTGCTCGACCTTGTGGCAGGTGCCGATGGTGCAGCACTCACCGACCTCTCCGACCAGTCCGGTATGGCGCCCTCCACCGTCCACCGGTTGCTGACCGCGCTCCAGGGCCATGGCATGGTTGCCCACGACGGCGAGACCGGCGCCTGGACGATCGGCGTCAAGGCCTTCGAGATCGGCAATGCCTTCCAGCGCTTCCGCAAGCTCGGCACGATCAGCCGCCCATACCTTAAACAGCTGATGGAAAGCTGCGGCGAAACCGCCAATATCGGCATCGTCGAAGAGGGTGATGTCGTCTTCCTGTCGCAGGTCGAAAGCCATGCGCCGATGCGCGCCTTCTTCCGCCCCGGTCGCCGCGGCCCGGTCCATGCGTCCGGCATCGGCAAGGCGGTGCTGTCCACTTGGGAGAGCACCGAAGTCGAGCGCCTTTTCTCCGCTCGGCCGCTCCTCCGCTTTACCGCAAACACCCGCGACAGCCTGCCCGGGCTGATGGCCGACCTCGAAATCATTCGCGGCCGCGGTTATTCCATCGACGACGAGGAACACACGCTCGGCATGCGCTGCCTCGCCGCGCCGATCTTCAACGAATATGGCGAAGCCATCGCCGGCATCTCCATCTCCGGCCCGGCGATCAGGCTTCCGGACGAAACGCTGGCAGCGCTCGGCCCGTGGGTGAAGGCGGCGGCGGAGGAGGTGACGCGGGCCATGGGGGGACGCTTCCCGCAGAGGGGTTCATCGGCGACCGGGTGAACTCCGGTCGCTCACGATATCGGGCCGAATGCGGCAGTCGCAGGCCAGGAAACTCAACCCTCAGCTCTGCCCCGCCATCCAGTCATGCCAATCGGCCTCGCTGCCGTGGAACACATTGAGGTCGATCCTGCCCTCGACGCCCTGCGAGAGGCCGGAGCCGGAATATTGCCAGAACATCCATTTGCGGCCCGGATAGACCTGTGACGGATGGGCGGCCACCGAGCGCAGCCAGAAGGGATAGGCCTTGAATTCGCCGGCCAGATTGTCACGGTAGAAATCCGGGGCGGTATAGATCACCGGGCGCTTGCCGTAGTGGCGTTCCAGCTTGTCCATGAAGACCTGCATCTTTTCCAGCGCCCTGGCGCGCGACAGGCGGTACTTGCAGCTGGATTCGCCGTTATATTCCACGTCGATCACCGGCGGCAGTGCGTCCGGGTCCCTCGGGACGTTGCGGATGAACCAGTCGGCCTGCTCGCCGGCCGTGCGGCACCAGTAGAAGAAATGATAGGCGCCGCGCTTCAGCCCGGCATCCTTGGCCCGGCGCCAGTTCGTCTTGAACATCGGGTCGAGATGGTCGCCGCCGTCGGTCGCCTTGATATAGGCGAAATTCGCCCCTTGCGTCCGCAGCGTCGCCCAGTCGATCTCGCCTTGCCAGCGGGAGACATCGACGCCGTGCACCGCATGCTTGCGCGGAGAGCGCTTGCCGAAATTGATCGGATGGGCGTCGCGGAACTGATGGCTGTAGATGCGCGTGCGCCGGCCGGGCCTTGCATCCGCGGAAGGGTCGCCAGGCGTCACCAGTGCGACCGGCCTTTCCATCGGGACGGCCATGCCCGCCACGGTCTCGGACTGGAAGACTTCCGGTGCAGGCACGCCGCCGGCAAAGGCAAGCTCGTGCGGCCGCGCCGCCGGCTCGCCGCTCGTCCCGTCGCTCACCCTGTTCCCGGCCACGCCGACCGCCGCCGTCGGCACCGGACCCGGCACGACCGAGCTGGTCACCTCCTTCGAGGGCAGCCCGGCGACGAGCGCTTCAGGCCCCGAACTGGAGGCGCAGCCCGAGAGAACAAGGCAGCCAAGGAAAATCGCCGCAACAGCCGATAGACGCATAGGACACTCACGCAAAACAGACACCAGGCGGCCATCGGCCTCCACCAGTCTCAAATGCTAACGGAAAATTACCAACAAAGATTGAATCCGATCTTTCTTACGTACGAATCCCCACTCTGACCGCCTGTCGGCAAGGATCACGCCACCCCCAAATGCCCCCGAGAGCCGGCATCGCGCGCCGACGACGGCTAGCTTCCGCAATGCCGACAGCTCCTCGGCCGTACCTCGAGCGCCCTGTTTCTCCGGCTCGCCCCTTCCTGTATATGCCGATCCCTTGGTCATCTCGCCCTCCACTCTCCGTCATCCTCGGGCTTGACCCGAGGATCCACGCCCCAGGCGATGGACAATGGGCGTGGCCCTGGATCCTCGGGTCAAGCCCGAGGATGACGGAGGGGGAGGAGCCGGTCGCGGAAATATCACCTTGGAGTGCGCGGCAGCCCGCAAACAGCCCAGGACATCGGCCTTTAAGAAGCCCGTAGCATCCACGATCCACCCCTTTCCGAGCAAAAATTCATCCCCGCTCATCCCCGCCCCATGAAACCTGTGTCACCTTACTCCCGTTCCGTCATTGGATACGCTGCCAGGCGTGGTGGTGAGGCGGGGCCGGTGCCGGATGGGGGCGGGACGCAAGTCTTCATTCGGTGGATGGGCAGAAAATGGTTTCCCTCTCGCCTGAAACAGGGCGGGGCGCGCTTGTGAGGCGCACATGAGGAGCGGCGACTGGGCTTGCCACAAGCAATCCCTTT
>NZ_LMFA01000023.1 GCF_001426565.1 Rhizobium sp. Root482
GCCGCTGATCACCCACCGCATCGGCATCGACGGTTTCGCCGAAGGCTTTGCCGCCATGCGCTCGGGAAATTCCGGCAAGGTCGTCATGGATTGGTGAACGGCGAAGACGCGTTGGCGGATGATCGGAAAGTTCGCCGACGGAATAGAATGACATCAGGTCAGGCGGATGCGGCCGCTTTCTTACCGCCGGGACCTTTGTGAGAAATGAATATTTTGCCGCCTGTAGAGCACCAGGAAAACTGGAACCGCCGGATGGTCACACTGGCGTTTCCGATCATTCTCGCCAATCTTGCCCAGCCGATATTGTCGCTGGTCGATACGATGGTGGCGGGGCATCTGCCCGGGGCGTGGTTTCTTGGCGGTGTCGCGCTGGGTGGCGTGCTCTTCAATTTCCTGTTCTGGAGCTTCAGCTTCCTGCGTATGGCGACCACCGGCCTGGTTGCCCAGGCCTGGGGAGCGGAAGACGGCGCACTCATGCGAAAGCACCTGCTCCGCGCGCTTCTCATCGCCGCCGCTGGTGGCGGTGCAATCATCCTTCTGCAGAAGCCGATCATCGAGGCCGGCCTTGCTTTCCTCGGGGGAAGCGAAGCGGTCTATGAAAGTGCCGCCGCCTACGCCTTCGCACGGATCTGGTCGGCGCCGGCCACCCTCGGAAATTTCGTCCTGCTCGGTTACCTTTTGGGTCGCCAGCGCGTGATGGTATCGCTGGCGCTCCAGGTCATGCTCAATGCGATCAACCTGATTGCGACGCTGGTGCTCGTCTTCGGTTTCGACTGGGGGGTCGCCGGTATAGGCGCTGGAACTGCAATTGCAGAATGGATTGCGTTCATCGCCGGCCTCATGATTGTCAGGCCATTCAGGGCGAACCCGGCGTTGGAGCTGCGGGATCTGCTGGATGGGACTGCGTTTCGCCAGCTGATCGCCGTCAATCGCGATATATTCCTGCGCAGTCTGTTTTTGCTGGTCTGTTTCGCCTGGTTCGCCCGCAGCGGCGCAGCCGAAGGCGATGCAATCCTTGCAGCCAATGCGGTCCTCCTCAACCTCCACGGCATCACCTCCTATGGGCTCGATGGCTTTGCGCATGCCACCGAAACCCTCGTCGGATCGGCCATCGGTGCCCGCCGCAGGCAAGCCCTCTATCGTGTTATCAAGGCTGCCTTTGTATGGTCTGGCCTCGTAGCACTTCTCTTCTCTCTTTGTTACGCATTGGCTGGTCCATCGATCATCGCGCTTTTGACGAACCAGGAGGAGGTGCGCGCAACGGCTGTCGAGTACCTTCCCTATGTTGTCGTTCTGCCTCTCATTTCCGTCGTCGGCTATATGCTGGACGGCGTGTTCATCGGTGCGATCCGCACGCGGGACCTGCGCAACAGCATGTTCATTTCGACGATTGTTTTCATCGTGGCCGCCTATGGCCTGCAGCAGGTCTGGGGCAATCACGGTTTGTGGATTGGGATGATCGTGCTGATGATCGTTCGCACGGCAACACTGGGCCGCAGACTCAAATACATATTCGCTGGGCTGTAGCGCTGTCCCGACTTTGCAGCACCGGTTGATGATGTGGACGCCGGATGGGCTTGATTGATACCGCAGATATAGGGTACACCCCTATCTTATGAGTCATACATCGAAAAACAAAACGAAGATCATTGCGCGAATTCGACGGCTAAAAGGCCAATTGGAGGCGATCGAGCGCTCGCTGGAAGCCGAAGTTCCATGCGGCGATATCCTCAACCTCGTCGCATCGGTCCGTGGCGCGATAACGGGCCTGACTTCGGAATTGATCGAGGAACATATTCGAGAACATGTTTCCAACCCGGACAAAGATGACGATCCCGCCCGGGCGCAGGCAGCATCAGAGTTGATCGAAGTCATCAGGACATATCTGAAATGAACAAACAGACCACTCGACTGGCAAGCCCTCACGACCACGTCTTCCTGGGAGACAATCACGTTCGAAACGAACGGCGGACTTGGCTTGTAATCGCGATCACCGCAACAATGATGGTCGTTGAGATCATTGCCGGCACGATCTACGGCTCCATGGCGCTGGTTGCCGATGGATGGCACATGTCGACCCATGCCGCCGCCATGTTGATCGCGGCGCTCGCCTATCTCTATGCGCGCAGAAACGCCCGCAACCCGCGGTTCACCTTTGGTACGGGCAAGATTGGCGAACTTGCCGCATTTGCGAGTGCAGTCATTCTTGCACTGATTGCTCTCTTGATCGGTTGGGAGAGCCTCATGCGCCTCTACAGCCCGGTCGCTATCGACTTTTCGCAGGCCATCGTCGTCGCCGTTGTCGGTTTGGCTGTGAACCTGCTATGCGCCTGGCTCTTGCGCGGCGATCACCCACATCACGCTCACGGCCACCATCATCACGACCACCATGGCCACCACCATGATCACCATGATCACCATGGGCATTCTCATGGCGCACATGGCCATGCCGGCGACAACAATCTGCGTGCGGCCTATCTGCATGTTCTGGCAGACGCCCTGACATCGGTACTGGCAATCGTGGCTCTGATCCTTGGCAGTCTCTACGGCTGGAACTGGATGGATCCCGCGATGGGCATCGTTGGCGCTCTCGTGATCTCCAGATGGTCCTGGAGTCTTGTTCGCGATGCCGGCGGCGTTCTACTCGACTACGTGCCGGGCGATGAGGGCCTTCCTCGGGAGATTCGTCAGGCGATCGAAGGCGAGGGCGACCGGATAACCGATCTTCATGTTTGGCAACTCGGACCTGGCCATCATGGCGCAATCCTTGCGATCCGTTCGGCATCACCTTTGGAGCCCTCAAACTACAAGGAAAAGCTCTCGCATATTCACGAACTGTCTCATGTCACCATCGAGATCGAGAAGGCCGCATGACACCGGGCTTTTGCCATCTCACCTGAGCCGGCGTAGTCCGAGGGCAATTGCAGTTATTTCAGCGCGGGCATTCGCGAAATGTCCGCGTCGGTGTATAGCGTCGGTGAACCGCATTCTTCAGGATGGGCACGAACGACAGATGGCAGGCGATCAAGCCAGTTCCGGTCAGGAAGATGCGTTGGCTCTGGCCGAAAACCTCCGTGATACAATTGGAAAATTTGTCCGAGGCATCCGATCCCAAGCGGATACGCCCACGACATCACAGTCGGAGACGCTCTCGCTTCTGGACAGGAACGGTCCCTTGAGTGTCGCCCAACTGGCAGGCCTTCGCCATGTCAGGCACCAGAGCATGCGTCTGGTTGTCGCCCAGCTGGAAATGGAAGGGCTCGCCGACAAGCTGCCAAACCCCGCCGACGGACGCAGCCAACTTCTGTCCCTTACCGAAAAGGGCCGGGAGGCGCTATCCCGATCAAGGGAGGCAAGGACCTCGAAGATTGCGGACTTGATTGAAGAAAAACTGTCCGACCGCGATAGGCAAATTCTCCGGGCCGCAATCGTCGTCATCGAGCGACTGGCATAGCGGCGGCATTACACTTTCGCCAATGCAGCAAGGACATGCGCCAAGCTGTTCAGGCCCCAGTGCTCTGCATATCTGCCGTCCTCAACCCGCACGATATCGATGACCTCGATGGCGACATCCTTCCCCGTCGCCGGAATTCCCATCAATGTGCCCGAATGAATGCCGCCGATCGTTTTGCGGGTCGTCACCCTGTCTCCCTCGGCGATCTGATCATGGATCGTTACCCTGATGTCGGACAGAGCGGGACGAAGGATGTTCTGGAACGTGTTCCACATGCTTTGGGAGCCGCTCGGCATTCCCAACGGAGCGGCATGATTGATGAAATCCGGAGCCATCAAAGCATGGAATTCGACCTCGTTTCCATTTTGAATGACCTCGATGTTAAAGCGGCGAACCACTTCCTTGTTATCGGCGGGCATGACTGATCCCTTGCATAATTGTGCTACGAGAATACATACAGTCTAACTGTATATATTCTCGCTCTAATCCCCGCTTTGCCGGTTTGCAAGCCTTACGAAAGCGAAAAATTTCAGTGCGCTTTATTGCAACCGAAGCCCGCTTCGGGCGCAGCAAGCTCAGCGAGCAGCGTCTTTCGGCTGCGGAGGCAACGGGCGCCGGGCGAGGAAGCGGGGCAAGTCCTACGGTCGGAAGAAATTGACACCAGAATTGACACAAGAACTTGGCCCCGGATCGCCGGTGCTCCGTCGCTCTTCAGAGCGCAATCGTCACTGTCGTTCCCTCTCCATCGCTTTGCATCAAGACACGGCCGCCATGATTGGAAACGATCTGCTTCACCAGGCTCAAGCCAAGCCCGGCGCCCTGACTTTTCGGGGTCATGCGGTAAAACGGTTCGAAAACCAGTTCCTGCTGCTCAGCCGGTATGCCTGGCCCCTGATCAGCCACTGCTACCGCGCCATTCGCTGAAACGGAAACGGCAATCTCTCCCCGGCCTCCACAGTGATCAATTGCATTGCGGATCAGATTGCTGACGGCTCTCGCCAATGCTGGCGCGTTGCCTTGACGTTCCAACTTTTCAACGTCGCTGTGAAATGAAATCTGATAGCCGGCAGCGATCGCCAAGGGAGCGATGTCCGCCACGGCCGTGTGTGCGATTGCAACCAGATCGACCGTACCATCAAGGTCTATGGCCTGATCATTACGTTCAAAGTCGAGGAGTTGTTCGGCCGTATCTGCCAGGCGTGCGACATCGTCCAATAGTCGCTTGCGCTCCTGCCCCTCAAGCATTCCGTCAATCCGCGTCTGCATGATCGCGATCGGTGTTCTGAGCTCATGCGCTGCGTCGATCAGGAACCGCTGGCGCTTCCTGGCCTGGCTCTCAAGGCGATCGAGCGTTCCGTTGAAAGCCGTAACCAGAGGAGCGACTTCCGTCGGAATCCCAACCACGGGGAGCCGGACCCCATGCCGGCGCGGCTCGATTTGCGCTGCACTTTCAGCGACGTCGCTCACCCGCGCAAGTGCGCGGCTGACGATCCGCGGAACCGCCAGTGAAATCGCCGGCAGCGCGACCGCGAGCAGGGAGACATAGATCGGGTAGGCCCTGGTCAAAAGGGCGAAAACGGGCGATCCCTTGTCAGCCACGCCGCCAAACAGAATTCGAACTTCGCCAACCGCTGTCTCGGCGCTATCAATCGTCGCGATCTCGTTTGTCGCGGAGGATCCGCGTATGTCTGCGTCGTCAAATAAATACACCAGATGCGCGAGGCCGGCATAGGGTGGGGGGATGGTGCCATAAGAGACCAAAGCCCCATCCGTCGCGGCCACCACGTACCAGAGCGATATATTCTGGTCCTTGAGTGCCCTTAGTTCGGGAGTTTCTTGTAACTCCAGAAGCCCTTGGCTATTGCGTACCGCAGCTCCGGCTATTGCCGAACCAACCGTCTCCTCCATGGCGATATTCGGTGACATGACCGTCGCGGCCCAGACGCAGAGCCCGAAGATCACTGCGGCAACAACAGCGACGATGACCAGACTGAGCTGCCAGCTCAGTCTCCACCGAAGCGAAGGGGTCGGTTTCTCTGCTAAGCGCATCATTCTTCCTTCAGGAGATATCCGACGCCCCGGATATTGTGGATTGCAACGCCGGAGCCGGCATCCGCCAGTCGTTTTCGCAGCCGCGAGATGTGCGCATCCAGAGCATTGGACTGGATTTCTTCCTCATAGTTATAGACAGCTTCTTCCAGCATCGACCGAAGGACGGTCTTGTTCTTCCGCTTTGCCAGCGCGATGAGAACCGAAAGTTCGCGCCTGGGCACATCGAATTGAACCGAGTTGATTGCAACGTTTAACTGCAGCGGGTTGATCACCATGTGTCCGGCAACAATCTCCGGTTCGGCAAGGTTTATGGGCCGCCGAAGCACCGCGCGCACACGCGCCCTCAGTTCCTCGACCAGGAACGGCTTGCCGAGATAGTCATCGGCGCCGATATTGAGCCCCTCGACGCGCTCCAGCGGTTCGTTTCGAGCCGTCATGACAATGATTGGGGTATCCCGCCCCGACCGTCTCAGCTTCGGAATGAATGTCAGCCCTTCGCCGTCAGGCAAACGTCGATCCAGGAGAATGGCATCGTAGTCATTCTGAAGCGTCAATTCGACGGCGTCGGCGAGATGCGTTGTGTGGTCGATGACGATACCGTGCTTGCCGAGAGCAACCGCCAGCGCCGCGGCCAGTTCCTTCTCATCTTCTATCAGTAGAAGTCTCATCTTGTCCGTAACCCTTCCGTGCCCCCGTTCTCAGCGACGAAGGTTGCAGCAGTATTACGGGAAAAGAGCGGCCATCCGGTAATGCTGCTGCAATTGTCGATCCTCAGTAATCGAAGCCATGGAACGTAGAATTCGAGGCGCCCGGCAGCTCGCGGGCCGCTTCAACGCCAGCACTGGCGGCCAGACCAAGCATGCACTAACATTAAACCCGGATCACCCGACGGGGGCAGGCCAGCAAGCCCGTGATTGCCCCGGCCGTTCTCCTGTCCGGCGGAGAAGCAACCGTAACGATCGGGCCGGAAGGCGCCGGTCGAGGCGGCCGCAACACAGAGTTCCTTCTGAGTCTGGCGCTTGGCTTGAATGGCGCGAGCGGTATCTGGGCGGTAGCGGGCGACACTGATGGGATAGACGGAACAGAGGATGCGGCGGGAGCAATTGTCACTCCCTCAACGCTGATGCGTATGCGAGAAGCCGGGATCGATCCTGCGGCCATGCTGAGCAAGCACGACAGCTATACCGCGTTTCAAAGGATCGGAGATTTATTGTCTACCGGGCCAACATTTACGAACGTCAACGACATGCGTGCAATACTGGTGTCCGGATAAACAGTTCCGTCCGCGCTCGCGGTCGGGCGGAGCGTGGTGTTCAAGCCGGCGGACGAAAGGCGCTATCGGCGCTGACCCCACGGCTTTGGCGCAATGGACGGACTGCACACGAGCTGTTCAGCGTGGGTTGCCACGACCGATGGTCACGGTTTCGGCCTTGCAGAGGCTCTGGGGCTGACGCATCCAGCAACCCATCATCGGGATTTCCGATGGCGCTATCGGGCTTTTCCGTTTCCTTTGATCGAATCCATCTGCGAATTCCGGGTTGAAGCAGTTCGGCTAAGGATGGAACACATGGCATATAGAAAAGTCGGGATTGAAAAGGTTCTCATTGTTGGGGGAAGCTCCGGAATGGGCCTCGCGCTGGCAAGACGCTGTCTCCGCACCGGAGCAGAGGTCATTATCGTCGGGCGGAATGAGGAGAAATTGAAGCGCGCCCGAGAGCAATTGGATAATCTCGCGGCGTTGCACGCAATCGCAGCCGATATCGCGCACGAAGACCAGGTGGCCGATCTATTCAAACGGATCGGTCCCCTCGATCATATCGTCAGCACCGCCGCCGATATCGAGGGTGCTTATGAGCTGTTGCCATCGCTCAGGCTTGCCGCCGCGCAGAAGGTTGTGGAAAGCAAGTTCTACGGGCCGCTCCTTCTCGCCAAGCATGGCGCCCCCATGCTTTCAGCCGGTGGCTCTCTCACCTTCACGTCCGGCATCGCGGCCTATCGGCCATCGGCGCGCGGCTCAGTCGTTGCCGCCGTCAACGCGGCGCTGGAAGGGCTCGTCCGGGCGCTCGCCGTCGAACTGGCGCCAATCCGGGTCAATGCCGTCTCCCCAGGTTGGGTCGATACGCCCATTTGGGCTTACGTCGCCAGCGACAGGAAAAGCGACACGCTGAGCGCCATGGCAGAGCGGCTGCCGGTCGGGCGGGTCGGGCAACCTGATGATATCGCCGATGCCGTCGGCTTCCTGATGGGCAACACGTTCACGACGGGGACGATATTGCACGTCGAGGGCGGCCACCGGTTGATCTAGCCGGCGCGAAATTTTCACTCGCCGCCGCCAGCAGCAATTTCAGTGCTGGCGGCTGGACACGTCGGCGACGCCAGATCATCACGAGTGAAGCCGCCGGAGCAGGGGCTGGCCACGGTATTTCGATGATCTCGCTGCGGTCGAGCGCATCCGCGACCGCAATGCGCGGAACGAGAGCAAGGCCTGCACCGGCCACGACCATCCCCGCGATCGCGCGGATGCTGCCGACCTCTGCGGCCAGCTTCGGCATCGAAATACCCGCCTCGGAAAATGCCCTGTCGAACAGGTGCCGATAGACGCACCCAACCTCAGTCGCCACGAAACTCATGGAGGTAAGCATGGTCAAGCCAGGCCCTGCCAAGATAGGCTGTCGTGCGGGAGCGGCAACGAGAACCATCGGCTCCACCGATACGATTCGCCGGGAGAAGCGTTCGTCCGGATCCCCTCCGTCGAAGCAAAAGGCGATATCGATGTCGCCATCTTCAAGACCGCGCAGCAAGTCGTCGCTGCCGGCGACCTTAACCCGCAAATCGATGTCGGGATGGTTATTTCGAAAGCGTGATAGCCATTGCGGCAGCTTCACAGAGGCAATCGTCTCCAGTGCGCCGATCGTAACCAACCCGCCCGTATGTCCGACGGTTGCCTCTACCGCAGCCCGGGCTTCGTCCGTCAATGCGAGAATTTCCTCGGCATAGGACTTCAATGTTTCGCCCGCGGGCGTCAGCTTCAGGCCCAGCTTGGATCGCGTGAAAAGAGCCGTTCCCAATTCCGCTTCAAGGGACTGAAGCTGGTCGCTTACACTCGATTGGGCGAGATGGATTTCCTCGGCTGCGCGGGTGATATTCCGACTACGGGCAACCGCCAGGAATGTTCTAAGCAATTTTGGCTGCACGAATACTCACCATCAGTGGTTCTTGTCTGGTAATCCGGCTGATTGCAAATTCCGACGACTTGAAATTTACAGCGTCCATTCGTCGAATTTAATAGGCCATGATCGGTATTCTCGATAGGCGCCATCGCCTCGATCCTCGATCCTCGATCCTCGATCCTCGATCCTCGATCCTCGATCCTCGATCTCGGCGACAGCGAAAATACCGTTGCTGAACGATGCAGCGCTATCAATTTAGGCTTTCGGGTTCAGACAGTGGGCCGCCGGGGACGGGGCCTTGCGTATAAATCAGGTGACGTCCTTGGCCCGATGCGCATCGGGGATGACGAACACTTCGTCGGCACGGCCGTAGCCGCCGTCAGGTACGGTCTCGATCAGCACCATCGTATGGGGACGGGCGGCTTCACTTAAATAATCGACGAGCATCTGCGTCGTTTTGTGGATAAGTTCTTCCTGCTGGATCTTCGAAAGGGCGCCTTCCGGCAGCTTGAAATTGGCAAATGGCATGATCGTCTCCTGTTGGCCGATAGGTCGTATTGCATAAGCCTTCACCGGCCGGTCAGATTATGCCGCCATTGGCGCGGATCACCTGGCCGCTGACCCAGTCGCTATCCGGACCGGCAAGGAAGGACACGACGCCGGCGATGTCGCCCGGCTGGCCAAGGCGGCCGAACGGGTTCATGCCGGCAATCGTCTTCACCAGTTCCTCGCTCTTGCCGGTCATGAACAGTTCCGTTTCCACCGGCCCCGGCGCAACCGCGTTGACGGTGATGCCCCGCGACCCAAGCTCTTTGGCAAGTACATGCGTCATGGCCTCGGTTGCAGCCTTGGTGGCCGCGTAGACACCGTAGTCGGGCTGGTACATGCCGACGACACTCGATGAGAAGCTGATGATCCGCCCGCCGTCCCGAAGCCGCAGCGCGCCCTCGCGAAGTCCGCGGAACACCCCGCCGAGATTGATGGACATCATTTTCTCGAAGGATTCGTCGGTAACCCTGGCCATTGGCGAGAGCTCCATGATAGCGGCATTGTTGATGAGAATGTCGGTTCCACCGAAAGCCCGCTCGGCGGCGTCGAACAGGATCGCCATGCCGGCCGGATCGCCGATATCCGCGCCAACGGAAATGGCCTTGCCGCCCGAAGCCTCCAGCGCCGCAACGACGGCGTCTGCGGCCTCACGGTCTTTCGCGTAGTTGACGACGACGGCAATACCATCTTGTGCCAGGCGCTTTGCGATGGCCGCGCCGATGCCTTTGGAAGCGCCGGTGACGATGGCTACGCGGGTTTGTTGATCTGTCATTTTTCTCTCCATCTGTGATGGCGATAAGATATTGCATCGACGGGCGGAAACAATTACTCGGAATTTGACATGTAAGTTCGGCGGGGGCGAACAATGAATGGATAGGTTGGACCGGATGCAGCTTTTCGTGCGCGTCGTGGAGCGCAGTAGCTTCACGAACGCCGCGACCGATCTGAGGCTGGCACGCTCGACAGTAACTGAGGCTATCAAGCAGCTGGAGGCGGATATCGGCGCACGCCTTCTGGAGCGCACCACCCGGCATGTGCGGCCGACGCTGGATGGGCAGGCTTTCTATGAGCGCTGTCGGTCGATCCTCTCGGACGTTGACGATGCCGAAAACGTCTTCCGCGATGTCCGGCCGCGGGGTCTGCTGCGCATCGATGCAAACGTTCTTTTGACCCGTACATTCCTTTTGCCGCGGCTGCCGGAATTCCTGGCGCTCAATCCGTTGATCGACATCCATTTCGGACAGGGGGATCGCCTTGTCGATCTGGTTCGCGAGGGTGTGGATTGCGTCATCCGGGCCGGCGACCTTGCTGACAGCGGCATGATCGCTCGGCGGCTTGCGACGATCACGGAGGTGACGTGCGCCAGTCCCGGCTATATCGAGAGATACGGCATGCCGGCGTCTCCCGAAGACCTCAAGGGCCATGTGATGGTCGGGTTCATCTCGTCGCGGACGGGAGAGGTTATCCCCCTGGAGTTCATGATGGACGGCAAGGCCAAGGAGTTCATTCTGCCCTGTCGCGTCACAGCTAATCATTCCGACACGACCCATGACATGGCGAAGATGGGGCTGGGCTTGGTCCAGGCGCCCCGCTATCGCCTTCAGGAGGATTTGAAGGCGGGACGGCTAGTCGAAGTGCTGATGGGTTATCCCCCGAGCCCGACGCCGCTTTCCGCTCTGTATCCCCAGAACCGGCAGCTCGCCCCGCGCCTTCGCGTCTTCCTGAACTGGCTGGTGACGATATTTGCCGAGGCTGAGCTTTAGCCCTGCGCGGTGAAGCCCTGCCACCCACGCCCGCCGGCGCCGGTGCCATTTGCATCAGGATTGCCTTGACTCGCTGTCCGCAAGACGCCGGCTGGGAAGGAAGAGTCAAAGGACTGGAGAGATTT
Organism: Rhizobium sp. Root482; assembly: GCF_001426565.1. GTDB lineage: Bacteria > Pseudomonadota > Alphaproteobacteria > Rhizobiales > Rhizobiaceae > Pararhizobium. The sequence goes on from NZ_LMFA01000023.1 coordinate 11,114, forward strand.
TTGTCCGCAAGGAAATGGCCACCAGCTGCGAGCCAGGGATCCAACGCAAGGTCGCGCGACACCACACTCGGCAACCGAAGGTGCCGTTGTACACCATCAGCCGTTTCGCGGGGTGTTCCAACGCGTTGAATGCCTCGATTTAACAGGCACTTTACAGCCGGGACATTGCTGAAAGCAAAAAGCCCTTGAATTAAATCAAGGGCTTAAAATGGAATGGTGCCCAGAAGAGGACTCGAACCTCCACACCCTTTCGAGTACCAGCACCTGAAGCTGGCGCGTCTACCAATTCCGCCATCTGGGCGACGGACCGGGATGTAAGGGGCTGGCGTCCGGGTGTCAACAGGGTTTTTGAAGTTTTCTGGGAAACGTCCGGAAAAAGGCAATAAACCATTGGATCGCAAGAGTTTTTGCCAAGGCGGTTTACGTCCGGCAGTCCATGCTGCCCGTCAGGAATGTTCCCTTTCAAAGGTCCGGATACGTTCGAGGCCCCGCTGGAGCAGCGCATCTGCTTCGGCTTGCGTCTCCGCTTCGACATAGCAGCGCATTTCCGGCGCATTGCCCGAGGGGCGGAAGTGAATGATGCCGCCGCCCGCGAGCGTTACGCGCAGGCCGTCTATGTCGCTGACATGTCGCGGCGTGCCGATCGGCGCGAGGAAGGCGGCAAGCTCGTCCATGCCGGTGCGCAGGCGGGCCATCAGGGCGGCGCTCGTTTCAAGCGGGAAATTCTCGACCCGGTCGCTGAGCGCCACCGGCAGGCGATAATCCGCCGCCAGCGCCGAAAGCGGCTTGCCAGCCTCGGCGGCCCTGAAAAGCACCGCGAGCATCGGCAGAAAACTGTCGCGTGTCGGCAGCGCGGCAAGCACTGTGCCATTGATCGTGAAATCGGTGGCAGTCAGCGTGCCGCCATTGGCCTCGAAACCGACCACGCCGGACGCACGGTCGCCATTGGCGCCAACGGCCTCCGTCATGCCCTCGATGACGAAAGGCGAGCCGACGCGGGTGCGCAGGATGGAGAGGCCCGGCTGGCGCTCCAGGCCGGAATTGGAGGTGACGGGGGTCACAGCCACCTTGGCGCCGGTAAATTGCGCCGCGATCAGGCCGAGAAGGTCGCCGCGCAATGGCAGGCCGGTCTCGTCACTAACAAGCGGCCGGTCGCCGTCGCCGTCGGCGGATATAATTGCGTCGAGCCGGTATTGCTGCGTCCAGGCTTTCAGAAGCGCCACGGTTTCCGCAGATACCGCCTCGGTATCGACGGGAATGAACGTCTCGGAACGGCCGAGCGCGACGATATCGGCGCGGTAATGGCTGAGCAGCTCGGCAAGCATGTCGCGGGCGACGGTGCTGTGCTGGTAGACGCCGACCCTGAGGCCTGACAGGGCGCCCGCCGGCAGGATGGCCTTGTTGCGGTCAAGGAAAAGCGTCTCCGCCTGCCGGGAGTGATCCTGCCCCCGGAGAGGGGTCGTTTCAGGCTGAAGCGCCTCGGCCATGATGTCGGCGGCGGCAGCGGCGATCGCCTGTTCGTCCGTCTTGGCGATCTCGCCGTCCGGGCGATAGAACTTGATGCCGTTGCGATCGGCCGGGATATGGGAACCGGTGACCATCAGCCCGGCCGCCCCTATCGTCCGCCCATAGAGTGCCAGCGCCGGCGTCGGCACCGTGCCGCAGTCGAGAACGGTCAGGCCGGCGCGGCTGAGCGCGCCGGTGCAGATGGCCGAGATCGACGGGCTGGAGGCTCGAAAGTCGCGGGCGATCAGGATCGGGTCGCCGGCCTTCGCCTGGCCTGACGCCAGAAGGTAGCGCGCAAATGCGGTTGCGTAGACCGCGGCGGCCGGGCCGTCGAGATCGGTGGAAAGGCCGCGCAGGCCGCTGGTGCCGAATTTCAAACTCAATGTCTTGTCTCCGTCGCGATGACAGGGTTTTGATGGGCCGAGCAAGTGACATATGGCGCATATTGGCGCATTCTACCCGGCTTGCCATGGACTGGATGGCAATCCTGATTTTTCAGGAGAGCAGCCTTCGCCTAGAATAAAACAAAAAGACCGTGCGTTTATGAAGCAGGGACATCAATCGAAGCAAACCCTTTTGGGAGAAAAGAGGAAGCAAATGACGAGATTTCGGAATTTCGTTGTTAGTTGCGCTCTGGGCGTCGCCACTATGATGACCCCTGCTGCGCCGGTGCTGGCGATGCCGCAGGCGGTGCCATCGACGGCCGTCAGTGCCGGGAACGACGTGCAATTGGTCGATCACCGACGCGGGCACCGTCGTCATTATTACAATCGCCATCACCGGCCCTATTATGGCCATCGCCGGCATTATCGGCCCGGCTTCGGGGTCTATATCGCCCCACGGCCGATCTATCGCGAGCGCTATGTCCGCCGCGGCAGCGCGCATGTGAACTGGTGTCTGGCGCGCTACCGCTCCTATAATCCGGCCACGAACCGGTTCCTGTCCTATGGCGGGGTCTATAAAATCTGCCGCTCGCCCTATCGATAGGGCGGTCACTTCAATCGACGGCGGGGCTTTCCCCCGCCGTTTTCATATCGGCTCCTATCGGGTGACCAGATCGTAGCCCCAGAGCAGCGCGGCATAGCGCGCCGCTTTGCCGATCGTCACATAGACGAAGAATACGGAAAAGGGCATGCGCAGCAGTCCGGCGGCAAGCGTCAGCGGATCGCCGATCAGCGGCAACCAGGAGAAGAGCAGAACCGGCCGGCCAAAGCGCTCGAACAGCGTCTGCGCCCTGCTCCGGTTTTCCGGGCCCACCGGAAACCATCGGCGGTTCTCGAAGCGCAGGAGAAAGCGACCGAGCACGAAATTGACGATGGCACCCGTCACATTGCCGGCGGTGGCGGCAAGGAACAGCGGCAACAGCCGGGCATCCTGCTGGGCCGCCGCCACGAGCAGCGCCGCTTCGGACACTCCGAACAGCAGTGTCGCGGACAGGAAGGCCGCTCCGAAAACACCCAGCAACAGCATAGCCGTCACAGAAATCAGCTCCGATCGGTATGGCCGAGATCGCGCTCCGGCTCGATCACATCGCGCACGCGCTGCTTCAGTTCCTTGGGTCCCGGAAAGCCGCCATCGCGCTTGCGCTCCCAGATCAGCGCACCATCCACGCATATCTCGAAATTGCCGCCGGTGCCCGGAATGAGCGCCACCTCGCCGAGGCTATCGCCAAAGGTGGAGAGCAGTTCCTGCGCCATCCAGGCAGCCCTTAACAGCCAGTTGCACTGGGTGCAGTAGAGAATGGTAATGCGTGGTTTTTCGTTCATGTCGATTTCCGGTGGAGTGCTGGCGAGACGTTATCCATCGAACATCGATCCCGCAACCATGCGGCCACCGACGGCTTCACGAAAATGTCAACTTATTTTATCATGTTTTCTCGGTGCGAGGCTTGCCCGCCAGTCGTTTGCCGGCAAGTAGATCGACATTCGAAATCCACAGGAGACGACATGACCGACAACATATCTGCCCGTCCGCCAGCAATGGTGCCGGCCCTGCAGCGGCTCTACCGGCCCTTTGACACGACAGCGGAGACTTTGCTGCGGGTGGTCGCCGGTGCGCTGCTCGTCACGCACGGCTATACCAAAATCCTCAATCCATTCGGGGCGGCCGGCATGGTCGAAAGCCTGGGTTTCTATCCCGGCGTCTTCTGGTCCCCGCTTCTGGCGGCAACGGAGTTTTTCGGCGGCATCCTCATCGCCATCGGCCTGTTCACCCGTCCGGCATCCTTCGCGGCAATGATCGTGCTGCTGGTGACCGTCTATTTCCACGGGATCGTTAAGGCGGAAGGGCTTGGCGGCGCCGAGAAGTCCATTCTCTGGGCGGCGATCTTCCTTTTCTTCGCAGTTCGCGGATCGAATGCGCATTCGGTCGATGCCAAGCTCGGCAGGCAAATCTGACGGCGCCGCGCGGTCGCAGCCCAATATCCAAGAACTGAAAACGCCGCCTGTGAAAACAGGCGGCGTTTGCTTGTCGCGCTCATGCTGAAAGGCTTACAGCGTGCGGGTGATGTGCTCCACGCGGAAGCACTCGATCGTGTCGCCGGCGCGGATGTCCTCGTAGTTCTCGAAGGCCATACCGCATTCCTGGCCCATCGGCACTTCGGCGACTTCGTCCTTGAAGCGCTTGAGCGTCTTGAGCTTGCCTTCGTGGATGACGACGTTGTCGCGCACCAGACGGACGCCCGCACCACGCTCGACCTTGCCCTCGATGACGCGGCAGCCCGCGACCTTGCCGGTCTTGGTTATGTTGAACACTTCCAGGATTTCGGCATTGCCGAGGAAGGTTTCGCGTCTTTCTGGCGAAAGGAGGCCGGACATCGCCGCTTTCACGTCATCCACCAAGTCGTAGATGATGTTGTAGTAGCGGATTTCGATGCCGGAGCGTTCCGCGGCGGCCCGTGCCTGGACATTGGCGCGGACATTGAAGCCGATGATGGCCGCATTCGAGGCTTCGGCCAGCGAAATATCGGACTCTGTGATGCCGCCGGCGCCCGAATGGACGATGCGGGCCCGAACCTCGTCGGTGCCGAGCTTCTCGAGCGCACCGGCAATGGCTTCTATCGAGCCCTGCACGTCGCCCTTGATGACCAGCGGGAATTCCTTCAGGCCGGTATTCTGCAGCGTCATCATCATCTGCTCGAGCGAGCCGCGCTGGCCCGACGCGCGGGCAACCGCCTTGTCACGGGTCAGGCGCTGGCGGTATTCGGAGATTTCGCGGGCGCGGCTCTCGTTTTCGACGACGGCGAACCTGTCGCCGGCCTGCGGCGTGCCGGAAAGGCCGAGAATTTCAACCGGGGTTGCAGGACCGGCGGACTTCACATGCTCGCCCTTGTCGTTGACAAGCGCGCGCACGCGGCCCCACTGATCGCCGGCAACGATGATCTGGCCGGGTGTCAGCGTGCCCTTCTGGACGAGGACGGTGGCAACCGAGCCACGTCCGCGATCGAGCTGGGCTTCGACCACCGTGCCTTCGGCGGACCGATCGGCGTCGGCACGCAGATCGAGGATTTCCGCCTGCAGCAGGATGGCTTCGAGCAGCTTGTCGAGGTTCTGGCGGGTCTTGGCCGAGACTTCGACATCGAGCACTTCGCCGCCCATGGATTCCACGAACACTTCATGCTGCAGCAACTGCTGGCGCACCTTGTCCGGATTGGCCTCGTGCTTGTCGATCTTGTTGATCGCCACGATGATGGGCACGCCGGCCGCCTTGGCATGGGAGATCGATTCGATCGTCTGCGGCATGACGCTGTCATCGGCGGCAACCACCAGCACGGCGATATCGGTCGCCTGCGCGCCACGGGCACGCATGGCGGTGAAGGCGGCGTGGCCGGGCGTATCGATGAAGGTGATCTTGTGGCCGTTCTGTTCCACCTGATAGGCGCCGATATGCTGGGTGATGCCACCGGCTTCACCCGAAACAACGCTCGTCTGGCGGATGGCATCGAGCAGCGACGTCTTGCCGTGATCGACGTGACCCATGATCGTCACGATCGGCGGACGCGGCAGCATTTCGCCGTCGTCCGATGCGTCGAACAGGCCTTCCTCAACATCGGATTCCGAGACGCGCTTGACCGTGTGGCCGAATTCGCTGGCAATGAGTTCGGCGAGGTCGGCGTCGATGACGTCGCCCGGCTTCATCATCTGGCCTTCCTTCATCAGGTACTTGATCACATCGACGGCACGTTCGGCCATGCGCTGCGACAATTCCTGAATGGTGATGGTTTCCGGCAGGATGACCTCGCGCATGACCTTTTCGCGGGTTTCCTGCATCTGGCTGCGCCGGAATTTTTCCTGGCGACGGCGCATGGCAGCCATGGAGCGGCTGCGCGGATTGCCGTCGTCGGCAAGAGCGGCCGTCAGCGTCAGCTTGCCCTTGCGGCGCTCTTCTTCGGTCTTCGGACGGGCAGGGGCCTTGGCAGGCTCGGGACGAACCACCTTGCCACGCACCGGCGTCGCGCCGGGGCGGCTCGGACGGGCTTCGTCTTCTTCCTGGGGCTTGCGGCGCGCATCGAGCGGTGATGCGGCGGCCGGCTTTGCAGCCTGGGCACGGGCCTGGTCTTCCGCCTTGCGGGCGGCAACGGCCGCAGCTTCCGCTTCCGCTGCCTGCGCGGCCTCCACGGCTGCCTTTTCGGCGGCACGTTCGGCCGGCGTGCGGGCTGCCTCTTCGGCGGCCTTGCGGGCGGCTTCTTCCTGTTCCAGCTTCAGGCGCGCTGCTTCTTCTTCCTTGCGGCGCGCTTCTTCGGCGGCGCGGCGCTTGGCATCTTCGGCATCGCGGATCTGTGCTTCCGCCAGGGCGCGACGACGCGCGTCGATCTCGCCAGCCGACAGCTGGTTGAGAACCACGCCGACGCGCGGCCGGGCAGCATTGCCGTCCTGGCGGTTGCCGTCTGGACGGTTGTCGCTGCGCGGCTGCGGCGACTGGGGTGCCGGACGCGAGGGTTGCTGGACCGGTGCGGCGCGCTGCGGCTCGGGGGCACGCGCCACGGGTGCCGGCGCGGTGATCGGAACGACCGGCTTGTCGTCTTCCGGTCGCATCGGCCGCCGCTTGCGCGTTTCGACCACAACGGCCTTCGTCCGGCCACGACCCATGTCCTGGCGAACGGTCCCCTGTTGAACCCCGGAGGGTTTCAGGGTCAGCGTCTTTTTACCCGCTGCACTGAAGTTCTTGTCGTCGTTGTTGTCGGTCATTCCGTTCCGTTCCTAAGATCAGGGCCGGATGCGTATCACCAGACCCTGCCGTTCGATTTCCGTTCTGCAATCGCGGTTGTTCCGGCATGCGCCGGTGACCCGCGTCATTGTGTCGGCTGGCCAGTATCGGCGCCAACGGCTCGTGCCGGGACGGTTCCCCGGTATCTTTCGAGCATGTTTGCGCGCTTCACTACACCTTCACCTGCCTGCCCTGCAAGCGCGCAAGCATGGATAAACGCATTCTGGCCTAAAAGCCCTTCCATTTCCGCCTCGGTGAAGAAGCGGTAGGAGGGTATTTCCTGTCCGTCCTCGACGACAAAGCTCATCGCCTTGCGCGCCTGGTCGATCTTGCGTACCCCATCCGCCGCGGCATCCACCGCGTGGAACGTGGCCAGCGCCGCCAGGCCGCGCACCGCCTGCTCGACCTTCGAGGCGCCGCTGACGAATTGCGCCGCCTTGCGCGCCAGGTTCATCATGCCGGCCAATTGCAACACCAGGAGCCGGTCGACCTCGTCGGCAAGCTCCGGCCCGGCCGTCACATCGGCCCGCAAGGCCCGGTTGAACAGCTTCCGTGCGATCGCCTTTTCCAGCACAGACCGTTCGGCGCTCACCCAGCAGCCGCGTCCCGGCAACTGCTTCTTGAGGTCCGCCACGACCCGGCCTTCGGGGCCGGCGACGAAGCGGATCAGCGTCTCGGGCGTGCCGCCCTGCCGCGTCACGATGCACATGCGGCCGTTCACGGCTTCACCTTCCACATCCGCGACCGGATCCCTGTCTTCAACCAGCATGGCGCTCGTCACCCAGCATGAGCGGCAATCGCGTCAGCAACGCCGTCAGGCGTCCTGTTCCGCGCCTTCCTCTATGACTTCTTCGAGGGCTGCTTGCTCCTTGGCAAGATCCTCCTCGGTGATCCAGCCGGCGGCAAGACGTGCCTGCAGCACCATGTTCTCGGCCTCGACGCGCGATACGTCGAGTTTTGAAAACAGGCCTTCGAACTTCTTCGTCTCGCCATCCTTGCGTTCCGACCAGCCGACGAGATCGTCGGCGGCACAGCCGGCGAAGTCTTCCATCGTCTTGATGCCGTCTTCGCCCAGCGCCACCAGCATCTGGCCGGTCATGCCGTTGATGGAGCGCAGCTCGTCGGCAACTCCGAGTTCAACCCGCTTGGCGTCCAGCTCGCCTTCCAGCCGCTCGAGATATTCGCGCGCCCGGGTCTGCAGTTCGCTGGCCGTATCGTCGTCGAAGCCTTCGATCGAGGCGATTTCGTCAAGCTCGACATAGGCAAGCTCCTCGACCGCCGCAAAGCCTTCCGAGGCGAGCACCTGGCCGACCATCTCGTCGACGTCGAGCGCTTCCATGAACAGGTTGGTGCGCTCGTTGAATTCCTTCTGGCGGCGCTCGGATTCCTCCGCTTCCGTCATGATGTCGATGTCCCAGCCGGTAAGCTGCGATGCCAGGCGCACATTCTGGCCGCGGCGGCCGATGGCCAGCGACAGCTGCTCGTCCGGGACCACGACTTCGATGCGCTCGGCATCTTCATCGAGAACGACCTTGGAGACTTCCGCCGGCTGCAGCGCATTGACGATGAACGACGCCGGGTTCTCGTTCCAGGGAATGATGTCGATCTTCTCGCCCTGCAATTCGCCGACCACCGCCTGGACGCGCGAGCCACGCATGCCGACGCAGGCGCCGACCGGATCGATCGACGAGTCGTTCGAGATCACGGCAATCTTGGCACGCGAACCGGGGTCGCGGGCAACCGAGCGGATCTGGATGATGCCGTCGTAGATTTCCGGCACTTCCATGGTGAATAGCTTCACCATGAACTGGGGATGCGTGCGCGACAGGAAGATCTGCGGACCGCGCTGTTCGCGGCGCACGTCGTAGACATAGGAGCGAACACGGTCGCCATAGCGCATGTTCTCGCGCGGGATCATTTCGTCGCGGCGGATGATGCCTTCGCCACGGCCGAGATCGACGATGACATTGCCATATTCGACGCGCTTGACCGTGCCGTTGACGATTTCGCCGATGCGGTCCTTGAATTCGTCGAACTGGCGGTCGCGCTCGGCCTCGCGCACCTTCTGGACGATGACCTGCTTGGCCGACTGCGCGGCGATGCGGCCGAAATCCATCGGCGGCAGCGGATCGGCAATGAAATCGCCGAGCGCCGCGTCCGGGTTGCGGTCACGCGCCAGCTCCAGCGGGATCTGGGTCGAGTAATCCTCGGCGACCTCGACGACTTCGAGCAGGCGCTGAAGCCGGATTTCGCCGGTCTTGGAATTGATGTCGGCGCGGATATTGCTCTCCGAACCGTAGCGCGAGCGGGCCGCCTTCTGGATCGCGTCGGCCATGGCGGCCAGAACGATTTCGCGGTCGATCACCTTTTCGCGCGCGACGGCATCCGCGATCTGCAGAAGTTCGAGCCGGTTAGCACTCACTGCCATATTCAAGTCTCCGTCTGAATGCCGGGGCCTCTCCCAGAGGCGTTCCCGCGCCTAAACTCAATTGATCGGCGAATCTTCGTCTTCGAAGTTTTCGTTGGCCGCTTCTTGCGCGGCCTTTGCTTTCTTGTCCGCCGTCAGCGCGTCGCGGATCAGGTCGTCCGTCAGGATCAGCCTGCCTTCCGCCAGCGCCGTGAATGGAATGGTCACCATCGGCGCTTCGCCGGCAGCCGGCTGGTCGCGCTCGATGGTAAAACCCTCGTCGTCGGCCGAAACGATCTTGCCGCGAAAACGCTTGCGGCTATCGACGAGCACCGAGGTCTCGCACTTGATCAGGTGGCCGGACCAGCGACTGAAATCCGATTTGCGCACCATCGGCCGGTCGATGCCGGGTGACGACACTTCCAGATGATAGGCCTTTTCGATCGGATCTTCCACATCGAGCACAGGCGAAATGGCCGTCGAAATCGCTTCGCAGTCTTCCACCGTCATCGTGCCGTCGGGCCGCTCGGCCATGATCTGCAGTGTGGCGCCGTTCTGCGAGGAAAGGCGAACGCGAACAAGCTGGTATCCCATAGGCGTAAGAACGGGCTCGATGATATCGGCAACACGCCGATCGATCCCGGTTTCGGTCACCAGTCGCGGCTCCATGGTATTTTCTGTCGCTGTCATGTCGGACAAACGAGGCTCTCCCGGTCTATCGGGTAATAAAAAAGAGCGGGTCCTGACGGGCCCACTCTTCATCAACCGATCAAGAATTTGAGCTTCATATACGCTCCATCGTCGATAAATGCAAGCCGTCGGCCGAGGTGGCAAAAGCATGATCCGGCGCTCGGCGACAAAATTCCGCCGCCGCGATGCTTTTGCTTGCCCGACACATCAACTGGCCTAAATTGCCAGCAAAGACAGACGAGATTGGAAAAGCGCCTTGCCGCAACGACTATCGCCATTGGCGCCCTTCAGGCACGATACGTTCCGCATCATCTGGGTAGCAAGCCTTGCTTCCAATTTCGGCGGCCTCATCCAGGCCGTCGGCGCCGCCTGGATGATGACCTCGATTTCCAACTCGGTGAACATGGTGGCGCTGGTGCAGGCCTCCACGGCCTTGCCGATCATGCTGTTTTCGCTGGTCTCGGGCGCGCTCGCCGATAATTTCGACCGGCGCCGGATCATGCTCACCGCCCAGTGTTTCATGCTGTGCGTCTCGGCCGCGCTGACATTCTGCGCCTATGTCGGATTGATCACGCCCTGGCTGCTCCTGTTCTTCACCTTCCTCATCGGTTGCGGCACAGCGCTCAACAATCCGTCCTGGCAGGCCTCGGTCGGAGACATGGTGCCGCGCGATGTCCTTCCCGCCGCCGTGGCTCTCAACAGCATGGGTTTCAACCTGACGCGCAGTGTCGGCCCGGCGGTCGGCGGCGCCATTGTCGCCGCTGCCGGCGCCGCGGCTGCCTTCGCAGTCAATACGCTCAGTTATTTCGCCATTATCTTCGCGCTGGTGCGCTGGCGCCGGGAAGTGAGTCTGAGCGCGTTGCCGCGCGAATCGATGGGCCGGGCAATTTCGGCGGGCCTGCGCTATGTGGCCATGTCGCCCAATATCGGCAAGGTGATGTTCCGCGGCTTCGTCTTCGGGCTTTCGGGCAGCGCCATCCTGGCGCTCTTGCCGCTGGTGGCGCGCGATCTCGTCTCTGGCGGACCGCTGACCTATGGCATCATGCTCGGGGCCTTCGGGGTCGGTGCGATCGGCGGTGCGCTTCTGAGTGCCCGGCTGCGTGAGCATCTGTCGAGCGAATGGGTGGTGCGCATCGCCTTTGGCGGTTTCGCGGTAAGCAGCCTGATCACGGCGCTCAGCCCCTATGGCTGGCTCACAAGCCTGGCGCTGCTGCTGTCGGGCGCCGGATGGGTGCTCGCCCTGTCGCTGTTCAATACGACGGTACAGCTTTCAACGCCGCGTTGGGTGGTCGGGCGCGCCCTTTCGCTCTACCAGACGACAACCTTTGGCGGGATCGCTGCCGGCAGCTGGATCTGGGGTCACGCAGCCGAAGCCTATGGTCCTGCCTATGCGCTGATGGCCTCCGCGCTGGTGATGATTGTCGGCGCGGCGATCGGACTGCGCCTGCCGCTGCCGGAGTTCCTGTCCCTCAATCTCGATCCGCTCAATCGCTTCTCCGAGCCGCTCCTGAAGCTGGACCTGAAACCGCGCAGCGGCCCGATCGTGGTGATGATCGACTATGAGATCGCCGATGAAGACGTGCCGAAATTCCTGACCGCCATGGCCGATCGGCGGCGCATCCGCATCCGTGACGGTGCCGGCCAATGGGGTTTGATGCGGGATCTGGAAAATCCGACGGTCTGGACGGAGACCTATCATGTGCCGACCTGGATCGAATATGTCCGCCACAATCAGCGCCGCACCCAGGCCGATGCGATCATCGGCGACCGGCTGCTGGCGCTCCACCGCGGCGAAGCCCCGCCACGGGTGCATCGGATGATCGAACGCCAGACCATCCTTCCCTATGACTACGAGCGCTACAAGCAGCAGGTCGATATGCACTAGCCGATTGAGATGGTGAAGTCCGGAGGCGAAACTATCTGAGCTTTGCCTTCAATCCCGCATCCGGAAAGCAGGTCGGACTCAAACCGTTCTTCGCCTGCCAGTCGCCCAGCGACCGGCGGGTCTTGTAGCCTGCCAGCCCATCAGCCTTGCCGACATCATAGCCTTTCGCCTGGAGGGCTTTCTGCATGTGCAAAACGTCCGAGCGCAGCATCTTGCCGACATCGCCGAAGCCGGCCTTGAAGGCGCCGCTACCGGACGAGATCCGGTCGGCGAGATTGCCGATGAACAGGGCGTAGAGATCGGAGTTGTTATATTCCTTGATCACGTAGAAATTCGGCGTGACGATAAATTCCGGACCGTGCCGGCCGGCCGGCACCAGCATCATGCCGTCCGCCTTCGTCTCGCGCGCAGGGAAAGCCTTGCCGGATATGCGCTCGATGCCGGTCGTTGCCCATTGCGCGATCGGCTTGGCCAGGTCCGGCCCTTCCTGCGCGCAGGAGATGTCCTGCGGGATTTTGACCTCGAAACCCCAGTCGCGGCCGCGTTGCCAGCCTTTTTCGGAGAGATAGTTGGCGATCGAGGCGAGCGTATCCGGCACTGACGTCCAGATGTCGCGTCGCCCGTCGCCATCGAAATCGACGGCATATTTCAGGAAACTCGTCGGCAGGAACTGCGGCTGGCCCATGGCGCCGGCCCAGGAGCCCTTCATGTCCGCCTCGCGCACATCGCCGCTGTCGAGAATATGGAGTGCGGCCACCAGTTCGCGCCGGAAGAGGTCGGGCCGCGTCGACATGAAGGCCTTGGTCGCGAGCACATCCATGACCGGATGGGGGATTTTCGCCCGGCCGAAGCCGGATTCCCGGCCCCAGATGGCAACGATGATCGATCCGGGAACGCCATAGGCCTTCTCGATCCGGCGCAGCGTCGCGGCATGGCTCTTGGCAAGGCTGCGGCCGGTCGCCGCCAACCCCTGCAGCCTCTTTTCGGAAAAATAGGCGCCGGGCGAGGAAAATTCCGCCTGGCTCTGCTTGCGTTCGCCCGGCGGCTTAGTGCCCGGTGGCACCAGATCGGGCAGGTCCCAATTGAGTTTCACATCGGCGAAGGCGGCCGTGAAGGATTTTTGCGAAATCCCGGATTTTTGGGCTTCCGGCCAGAGATCGGCCTGCAGCCACTGCCGGAACTGGGCTTCGGTATCGGCCTTGGAGGCGGCGAGGACGGGGGAGGATGAGAGGAGGAGCAGCGCGGCGAAGGCTGCCGTCAACGTCCTTCGGAGAGTACCCCCCTCTGTCGGCGACGCCGACATCTCCCCCTCAAGGGGGGAGATTGACCGAGACTGTTGTGCCTGCCTGACAATGTGGCCAACGAGGGAAAGGAATGATCTCCTCCCTTGAGCGGGAGAGGTCACGAAGTGACAGAGGGGGGGAAGCCACGGCATATTCAGAGGTTTCCTCATATCGCCGTCCTCGCCCGGAGCGCCGCCGTCAGCGTTCCCTCGTCCAGATAATCCAGTTCGCCACCGACCGGCACGCCGTGGGCGAGCCTGGTGATCTTGACGCCCAGGCCGTCGAGCTGGTCGGTGATGTAATGGGCCGTCGTCTGGCCCTCGACGGTGGCGTTGACCGCGATGATCAACTCGCGCACGCCACCCTTGGACACCCGTTCCACCAGGCCGCGGATATTGAGGTCGTCCGGGCCGACGCCGTCGAGCGGCGACAAGGTGCCGCCGAGCACGTGATAGGCTGTGTTCATCGCGCTGGCCCGCTCCAACGCCCAGAGGTCGGACACGTCCTCGACGACGATGATCACCGAATTGTCGCGCCGCTCATCGGAGCAGACGCTGCACGGATCGCTGGTATCGACATTGCCGCAACAGGAGCAGATGCGCACCTTCGCATGCGCCTCACCCATGGCATCGGCCAATGGCCCGAGCAATTGATCCTTCTTCTTGACGAGGTGCAGGGCCGCGCGCCGCGCCGAGCGCGGTCCGAGCCCGGGCACCTTTGCCAGGAGCTGAATGAGTTTTTCGATTTCGGGGCCTGTGACTCGCTTTGCCATGCGGCGGTTCTATCTCATATCCACATCGAACGGAATCGCTGAACGGGGTCGCCATCCATGAAAATCCTTGCCGTCTGTGCCGGCAGCGCTGAAACCTTGCCCGGCAAGTCCTACAAGACCGGCATCTTCAAACATTCGGTCGAGGCCGGCGTGATGGTCGATCGCGAGGGGCTGATCGGCGATAGAATCTGCAACCGCAAACACCATGGCGGCGTCGATCAGGCCGTCTATGCGCTCGGCACCATCGACCTCGACTGGTGGGCAAGGGAACTGGATCGCGTGCTGGAACCCGGCACGTTCGGTGAAAACCTGGTGATCGAGGGTGCCGACAGCCGCAAGATTTCGGTTGGCGATCGTTTCGTCACGGAGACGGTGGAACTGGAGGTCACCTCCACCCGCATCCCCTGCGCCACGCTTTCCGCCCGCATGGGCGATCCGGGTTTTGCAAGGAGGTTCGTCAGGGCCGGGCGGCCGGGCTTCTATTGCCGGGTATTGAAGGACGGCGTCGTCCGGGCCGGAGATGCCATTGTCTATCACGCCTATTCCGGCCCGCCGGTGCTGATGCCGGAAATGCTCGAAACCTATGGCAAGAACCTCTCCGACGAGGACCGGGCCCGCTATCTGGCGGCCCCGATCCATTATAAGCTCAGAGCCAGGCTGACGGGTTGAGAGATATCCTGCCGGCGCCGGTCAGAACGGCAGTTTCATGCCCGGCGGGATCGGCAGGCCGGCTGTCAGTTCGCGGGTCTTTTCGGCGGTGATCGCCTCGGCCTTGTCCTTGCCGTCCTTGTGGGCGGCGACGATCAGATCCTCGAGGATTTCGACATCGTCCTCCTTGAACAGCGACGGGTCGATCTTCAGTCCCTTGAGATTGCCCTTGCCGTCCATGCGCAGGGTCACCAGGCCGCCGCCGGAGGAGCCGTCGACTTCGAGCGCGGAAATCTCTTCCTGCATCTTCTCCATCTTGGCCTGCATTTCCTTGACCTTGCCCATCATGCCCATGATGTCGCGCATCGCCCTGTCCTCTTCTGAATGTCTCGATAAATCTTAAACTAGTGCTCGATATCGTCGCCGGGAAGGATGTCGCCCTCTTCGGATTCGGCGGCGGCCACCGCTACCGGCTCGAGATCCTCTTCCAGCTCGGGGCCTTTGATCCTGACATCGGTAATCTTGGCGCCGGGGAAGCGGGCGAGAATGGCGGCCACATCGGGGTCCTGGCGGGCGTCGCTGACGCGTTTTTCCTGCGCCTGCGTCTCGGCCTCGATCAGGGTCGGCGCGCCGGGTTCGCGGCTGAGAATGACCATCCAGCGAATGCCGGTCCACTCTTCCAGCTTCTTCTGCAATTCGGCGACCAGCGTCTTCGGTGCATCGTCGGGCAGGTTGATTTCCAGTCGCCCCGGCTCGAGATTGACCAGCCGGACGAAGCCGCGCACGAGGGTCTTCAGCTTGATGTCGCGGTTTGTGCCGCAGAGATCGGCAATGTCGCTGACGGAGCGGACGGTAATCTTCGGCTCGGCTTTCGCGGCAGGCGCCTCGACGGGCCTCTCCTCGACCCTGCCGACCGGCATGGCTTGCGGCGCTGCATCCGGCACGGCGCGCAGCATGGTGGCGCCGTTTCCGGTAGTGCGCTGCGCCGGCATCATGTCGCTGCCACGCGCCTGAACTGGCGCAGCTATCGAGGCCTGGGTGCCGCCGCCATTGCCGTTGCCCGGTGCCAGGGGCTGACGTGGCGCTTCGCCGTTCGACAGTTCCATGAGGCGCCGTGCGGCGTCTTCCGGCGAAGGCAGGTGTGCGGCATGGGCAAGCCGGATCAGCACCATTTCAGCGGCTCCCGCCGGGCGCGACGAGGCTTCCGTCTCGGGAATGCCCTTGAGCAACATCTGCCAGATGCGCGAGAGCGTCGTCACGGCGACGCCCTCGGCAAATTCAGCGCCGCGTGTCCGTTCGATCTCGCTCAGCGACTGGTCGTTGGCGGCATCCGGCACATATTTCAGCCGGGTAACGAGATGGGTGAAATCGGCAAGGTCGGTCAGCACGACAGCGGGGCTGGCGCCCATCTCGTATTGGCCGGCAAATTCGTCCAGCGCCGCGGCCACATCGCCTTTGACGATATGGGAAAACAGATCGACGATGCGGGCGCGGTCGGCAAGGCCGAGCATCGAGCGCACCGCCTCCACCTCGACAATGCCGCCGCCATGGGCGATCGCCTGGTCGAGCAGGGACAGGCCGTCGCGGGCAGAGCCTTCGGCGGCGCGGGCGATCATCGCCATGGCGTCCGGATCGGCGGAAATGCCCTCCTTGCCGAGAATGGTGGTGAACAGGCCGACGAGATCGGACGCGCCGATGCGCCGCAGGTCGAAGCGCTGGCAGCGCGAGAGCACGGTGATCGGCACCTTGCGGATTTCGGTGGTCGCAAAGATGAACTTGACGTGCTCCGGCGGCTCTTCGAGCGTCTTCAACAGGCCGTTGAAGGCCTGGGTCGAGAGCATGTGCACTTCGTCGATGATATAGACCTTGTAGCGCGCCGAAACCGGCCGGTAGCGCACCTGCTCGATGATCTCGCGGATATCGTCGATGCCGGTATGGGAGGCGGCGTCCATCTCGATCACATCGACATGGCGGCCTTCCATGATCGCCTGGCAATGCTCGCCGGGAATGCGCAGGTCGATGGTCGGCTTGTCGGTGTCAGATGTCTTGTAGTTGAGCGCGCGGGCAAGGATGCGGGCGGTGGTGGTCTTGCCGACGCCGCGCACCCCGGTCAGCATATAGGCCTGGGCGATGCGGCCGGTCTCGAACGCATTGGTGAGCGTGCGCACCATCGGTTCCTGCCCGACCATCAGGTCGGAGAAGTCCTTCGGCCGGTATTTGCGCGCCAGAACGCGGTAGGCGGCGGGCGTTTCGGATGTCGGGATCAGGCTATCTTCGCTCATCGCCCTTTTTTCCCACCATGGGGCCGCTTGGGTGCAAGTCGTGTCCGGACAGGACAGAAGGAAAAGGGTGGGAGGCTGGCACGATGACCCGTGCCTGGCTCGTTGGGGCTGCTTCCTTCCGGACCTGACCCGGTTGGCGAGTGGCTCGTCCACCACCAACCTCCCGGTTCTCATATCGGCAATATCCAAACCAAATGCAAGCCAAGCCTTCAAAAAACTGCTATCGATGTGCAAACAAACGGGAAATCAAAGTCATGGGAGAGTTGCTTGTCCGCCTTCGAGATCGATGAACGCCTTGAGCGTGACGGAATGTTGGTCACCACGCTCGGGCTTTGCCAGTTGCGCGTCCACAATGACCGGCGCTGGCCCTGGCTGGTGCTTATTCCGCAGCGCGGCGGCATCTCGGAAGTGTTTGACCTGACGCCGCTCGACCAGGCGATGCTGACCTTCGAGACGAACATGGTCGCTCTGGCATTGAAAAAGGCGACCGGGGCGACGAAGATCAATGTCGGCGCGCTCGGCAATATCGTCCGCCAGCTCCATGTCCATGTCATCGCCCGCAGCGAAGGCGATGCCAACTGGCCGGGGCCGGTCTGGGGTTTCGGTTCGGCCGAACCCTGGGACGAAAGCGGGCGCAAGGCATTCGCAGCACGGATAGTGGAAAATCTCTGACCATGACGAAATCGATCTTCGACCTGCACAGCCCGCATCCCGAGCCGAGCACGCTCGTCGCCTTCTCCGAAAATCATCTCGACAGACAATCCGAACATCGCCCCGACGATTGCCTGGAAACGGCGTTCCGCAAGCAGGGTGCCCATGTCTTTGTCTTTTCCGGCGGCAAGCTGGTCGTCAAGCATGACGAGAAGGTCATCGATCCCCTGTTTGCGCCCTATGAGCTGGCAGGCCTGGAGCCTGAACTCGACGATGCGATCCTGCTCGGTTTTATCGCCAATGGCGAGCCGCGGCTGGCCGTGCCGATCAAGCTCACCGAAGAAACCCTTCCCGAACCCTTCAAGCTTGCCGATGGCCGCACGCTTTATCGCCAGCAGATGCTGACGGACGAATTGCTGGGCCAGTTCGCGCAGGCCTCGAGCCTGATCAGCTGGAACGCCACCAACCGCTTCTGCGGTAAATGCGGATCGGCGATGGAGAGTAAGGCCGGCGGCTATCGCCGCATCTGTACCGGCTGCGGTCATATGACCTTTCCGCGCACCGATCCGGTCGTCATCATGCTGACCATCGACCTGGAACGCGATCTCTGCCTGCTTGGCCGCAGCCCGCATTTTCCCGAAGGCATGTATTCCTGCCTGGCCGGTTTCGTGGAGCCGGGAGAAACGATGGAAAATGCCGTCCGGCGCGAGACGCAGGAGGAATCCGGCATCCGCATCGGCCGTGTCCGCTACCATGCCTCGCAGCCCTGGCCGATGCCGCACACGCTGATGATCGGCTGCTATGCAGAGGCGAGGTCGCACGATATCCACTGCGACGAGCAGGAACTGGAAGATTGCCGCTGGTTCACCCGCGAGGAAACGGCCGCGATGCTGTCGCGCAATACCGGTGTGGCCTTGTCGGCGGGCGAACTCGGGCCACCGCCGAAAGGCGCCATCGCCCATCAGCTGATGCGCGACTGGCTGGACTGGCCGCAATAGGCGGTCAGGAGGGCCGGCGCCCGCAAGACGGGCGCCGTACTTTATCCGGCATCCTGCCCTTGCTTAGAAGTCGCGCTGCAGGCGGAAAGTCCCGCCGATCGCGTCGCCGCTGCCACGCTCTCCGCCGAAATCGGTATAGTTGATTTCCGGCATCAGCTTGAGGCCCGGCACGAGCGCATATTCGACATTGAGAGCCGCGGCAAACGTTCCGTCTTCCTCATAGGCTGCCTGGCCGTTGAGCGAAGCCTTCTCCGAGAGATTGGCGGAAAAACCGCCCCAGACCGCCCAGTCGCCATACCATGGGCCGTAATAATTCAGCTGCCGCGTGCCGCCCGGGCCATTGTCGTTGTCCCAGTCCGACTGGTAACCACCCATCACGAAAGCCGATAGCGTCTCGTTGAAGGTAACATCGACGCGGATCTTGCCGCCGAAGGCCTCGGCATTGGTGTCGTAGCCGCCGATGGCCGCGATGCCGCCCCAATCCTGCTCGTATTTCACGCCGCCGATGACATGCGGAAAATCATCCCCCTTGTAGGAACCGAAATCATAGGTGCCGGCACCTTCTTCCAGGCCGATCAGCGCTGAAAAGCCATTGCCGCCTTCATAGATGTAGCTGACCTGGTTGGTGCGCGAACCGGTGTAGTTGATGACATCGTCACTGATGATGTTGCCGGCCGAATCCGTCCAGGTATCGAAGCGCGAATCGGTGAAGCCGGCGCGGAATCCCGCAAGCTCGATATAGGCGCTGATCAGCTTCGCGGTTTCGTCGCCGTCGCCGTTAACCTCGAACCGCTGCTCGATAAAAGACCGCAACGTGCCGTATTCCGTATCGGAGCGCGCGTCATAGGTCAGCGTCGCGCGGGTAAGCGTTCCCCATCCGATATCTTCGCCGCTATAGACGTCATCGCCGGCCGTCAGATCGAAGCGAACATAGCCGCCGATCTTCAGGCAGGTTTCGGTGCCGGGAATATAGAAATAGCCTTTGCCGAATGCGTCGCAGACGCGCACATATTCCATTGCTTCGGGTTCGGCCGCCACAATCGCGTCGGCTGCGCCCGCGTTGGAGATGGCCATGAGCGCTGCCGCCGAGCCGAGAAAAACTGTCTTGAGAAACATGGGAGAACCTCTGCCGCGCATGGCGGCAGGGAGAGCCGTCCACGCCGGATAAATTGTTGCCGAAAAATGAACGCGCATCGTCGAATGCCATACTGGCCTGTTGCGTCAACGAACCATCTGGTCACCGTAAAATAACCATCTTTTGGCCACGAATTACAGAGGTCAGTTTTTGCCCTTTAAATTCGTCCCAGGCGTGCCTATGCCGCAATTGTCCGGCTACACCGCGGGCCGCATCGGATGGGCGGCATAGGAGCCGAGGATGCGCACTTTCTCGGAGAAGAACCGCAATTCGTCGAGCGCCCGGCGCACGGGCAGGTCGTCGGGATGTCCCTCGATATCGGCATAGAACTGCGTGGCGGTGAATTTGCCGCCCAGTTGGTAGCTTTCGAGCTTGGTCATGTTGATGCCGTTGGTCGCAAAGCCGCCAAGCGCCTTGTAGAGGGCGGCCGGGATGTTGCGGACATTGAAGACGAATGTTGTGACGATCACGTCATTATCTTTATTGCGGCGAATGTCCTGCGCCTCGCGCGCCAGGACGACGAAGCGGGTCACGTTGTTTTCCGTGTCCTCGACATTTTCGGCAATGATGTCGAGCTTGTAGAGATCGGCGGCAAGCCGTGGTGCAAGCGCTGCCATCGACCGGTCGCCGGTTTCCGCCACCAGCTTGGCGGCGCCGGCGGTATCGCCGGCCACTATCGGTCTCCAGCCATTGGCGCGCACGATCTTGCGGCACTGGCCGAGCGCGTGGATATGGCTGTGCACGGTCTTGATCTCGTCACGCGAAACGCCCGGCAGAACCATCAGCTGGAAGCGGATCGGCATGAAATATTCGCCGACGATATGCAGCCGCGATTCAGGCAGCAAGTGGTGAATATCGGCGACGCGGCCGGCAATGGTGTTCTCGATCGGGATCATCGCCAGGTCGGCCTCGCCGTTATCGACGGCCAGAAAGGCATCCTCGAAGGTCTGGCAGGGCAGCGGCTCCATCTGCGGGAACATGTCGCGGCAGGCCATGTCGGAATTGGCGCCGTAGTCGCCCTGAAAGGAAATCCGGTTGGTCTTGGTGGTCATCATGCGTTCCGATCAGTCGTTGGCAGTAAGAAGACGCCGTGCTTTTTCAAGGTCGGCCGGCGTATCGACGCCAAGCGGGATGGATTTGACGATCTCGACGTCGATGCGCATGCCGGCCTCAAGCGCTCGCAACTGTTCCAGCGACTCGCGCTGTTCGAGAGCCGAAGGTGGCAGCGAGACGAATTTTTCGAGCGCCGCGCGTCGGTAGGCATAGAGCCCGATGTGGTGATAAAGCGGCCCCTTTCCATGCGGCGCGGTTGCGCGGGTAAAGTAAAGCGCCTTTAGCCGACTTTCGGACAGGGGCGACCCGACCACCTTTACGATGTTCGGATTGAGCTTGTCGTCCTCTTCCTCGATCTCCACGGCAAGCGTGGCGATATCGACGGCGGGATCGGCGAGCGGCCGCAAGGCGGCGCGAATCGTCTCCGGCTCGATGGTCGGGAGGTCGCCCTGGACATTGATGATCACGTCGGCCTTGCCGTCCGGGTCGCTGGCCAGCAACGCCTCATGGATGCGGTCGGATCCGGACTGATGGTCCACCCGGGTCATCACGGCCTCGAAACCGGCGGCAGTGACGGCATCAAAAACCTTCCGATCATCGACCGCGACAACGATACGGCCGGCCTGCGCGTCCTGCGCCCTGAGGGCCACCTGGACGATCATCGGAAGCCCGCAAATATCGGCGAGCGGCTTGCCGGGGAGGCGGGTCGAAGCCATTCGCGCCGGAATGAGGATAAGTGTTTTGTCCAAATTGTCGCTGGTCATGCTTTGGCCTTCAAAATCCATTGGAAAAGTGTCAAAAGGTCTCAGTCCGGCACTTATAAAGTCTGTTGCAACGCAAAGCCAAAAGACATAGGTTCCGCGCGATTTCAAGATAGGCTGGCGTTTTGTTTGCGCCGGTTGCAAGGGAGCGTTTACAGATGAACTCATATGTGAACATGGGCGTGGGTGCCTTTCTGGGCACGGTCTTTGTTTTGATGACCGTGTCGATCGCATCGGAAGGCATTTTCCATTCGGAGACTCCCGAAAAGGAAGGCTTTGCCATCGTCGCCGAGGAAGGCACGGCGGATACCGGCGGCGGCGCCGCGGCGGAAGTCGAAGTCGATATCAAGCCGCTTCTGGCCACTGCCGACGCATCGGCCGGTGCTGCCGTCTTCAAGAAATGCGCGAGCTGTCACACCGCCGACAAGGGCGGCGCAAACAAGGTCGGACCGAATCTCTGGGGCGTCGTCGATCGCCCGATCGCCTCGCATGAGGGCTTCAGCTATTCGGCTGGCATGAAAACCTTCGCGGAAGCCAACAAGACCTGGACCTATGATCACCTGAGCTTCTTCATCGAAGCGCCGAAGAAGCATGTTCCCGGCACAGCGATGGGTTTTGCCGGTGTGAAGAAGCCCGACGAGCGCGCCAACCTGATTGCCTGGCTGCGTGAGCAGGCCGATTCTCCGGTTGCCCTGCCGGATGCATCCGCTGCCGCAGCTCCTGCCGCCGAAGCACCTGCCGCCGCCGAAGGCGAGGCAGCACAGCCAGCCGCCGAAAGTGACGCAGCACAGCCGGCCGCGGACGGCAATGCTGCACAGCCCGCACCGGAAGGTGCAGCCGAGCAGCCTGCCGCCAACGGCACTGCGCCGGCGACTGAGGGTGCGGCTGAACAGCCGGCTGCCAATGGCGAGGCAGAAACGCCCGCCACCGAGACCGCCCCGGCCCAATAAGCCAGGCGCTTGTGGACAAAAGATTGACGAAAAAAGCCCGGCCCCGTGCCGGGCTTTTTCGTGGAGCCTTGGTGGGGCGGCCATGCCGCCTTTCAAGACTTTAGAGGAGAATGAAGGCCCAGGCGGATACCGAAACGACCCCGAGCGCGGTGGTGATGGTGATCGTCGTCGAGGCCAGCCCGTGTCCGACATTGAAATGATTGGCAATCAGCCAGGCATTGACGCCGGTAGGCACGGAAGAGGTAAGGACCAGCGCCGCCGTCCAGTGATCGCCAAGGCCAAGCAGCCGGCAGGCGCAATAAACGCTGGCCGGCAGCACGACGAGCTTCAGGGTGCTGGTCAGCACGGCAAGGCCGCTATTGCCCGAAAGGCCGTATTTATCGAGCGCCATGCCGATCGATATCAGCGCAGCGGGGGCCGCGACGGCGGCGAGCTGGTCGATCACGACCTCGAACGGGCCGCCGAGCGGCACCCCGGCCAGATGGACGAGGGCACCGGCCACCAACCCGATGACCAGGGGATTGAAGGCCAGATTGCGCAGGATGCCTTTCAAAAGCTGCCAAGGGCTATGGCCGGGGCCGCCGCTGGAGCGACGCTCGGCACGCTCCATCAGGACAGTGCCGGCGATCATCATGACGGGAAGATGGACGGACAGGAGGATGGACAAGGCCACCACCCCTTCCTCACCCAGGCTGTGCGAGACCAGCGGCAGGCCGATGAACACCGTATTGGCAAAGGCGGAGGAAACGCCGGCCAGTACGCCGAGACGGGCATCCTTGCCGAAGAGCAGCGTGGCTGCGAGATGGCCGAGCGTCCATGTGATGGCCACTCCAGAGAAATAGGCGGCCCAGAGCGCCCAGGGGGACCCATCCCGGAAATCGGCAACGGCGATGGTGCGAAACAGAAGCACGGGTACCGCGACGCGGAAGACGAAGTCGCCCAGCGCCTCCCCGACGCTCGCCTTGAGATAGTCCAGCCGTACGATCAGCCAGCCAAGCAGGATCAGCACGAAAATCGGCACGACATTCAGGAATACATCGGACATCGCGCGCGGCCTCTCGGGAATCGGTCCTTCGCCATAGCGTTATTCGGCACAAATCCGCAACCGCATGCCGTCGCGCCGTTGAAAATCATATTTCACGCAAGTCTCATATGAGAATATGCGTGAGGAGGCGGAGATGATTGAGAAATGGTGGCAGGAGCCCGTCGTTCTCGAACTCGACGGAATAGGACAATACCGCATCGTGCGGAACACCCGCGAAGCCGCGGAGTGCCTCCTCGACCGGTGGCCCGTCCATGAGGGCATGGCCTACAAGGCCGCCATACGAATGTGCCGTTATGTGCTGACGGGCGATCAGCCGGCTGATTATGCTCGTCAGGATTTTATCGCGGCCGCGGTCGAGGCCTTCATCCACATTCGGCGAAACAGTTGAGATTTCAGGGCCGGCGTCAGTTCGCGGTGCGGAACATTCAGGGAAAACCGGCGTTCCTTTCCTGGAGGAAACGCATCATGGAAAAGCAGATTTATGCCCGTCAGGACGATCGCCCGGACCTGACCGATGATGATCTTGCCGGGAAGGTATTTCGCTATATCCAGTATGTGGCATTGATCGATACTTCCGGCCTGACGGTGGTTGCGCTGGGGCGAACGATCCTGTTGAGCGGCCATGTCTCCTGCGAAACGGAAATCGGTTGCGTCGAGGAGGCGGCCGCCTCGGTCATCGGCGTCCATCTGGTTGAAAATCATCTTGAGGTAAGAGTTCACTGAGGGCGCCACCATACGCCGGCCGGCAAGCCACCGGACATCAGTGCGGATATTAATAGATGAAAATTGCGATCAGCAGCAGAATAGGCAGGGGCACGCCGATAAGCCACATCACCAGTTGTCGAAACATCATCTGGCGATATTCGCGGTGAGCCGCCATCCGTTGCGTTTCCGAGGTGATCATCCTGGGCTCCTGTCAGATTGTGCCGCCGGTGACGGGGTTCACTACCGGTCTTTCGCTTGCATCTTCGACGCCGGGCGGTTGTACCGCAGGCGGCGCCTTGGAGGGCGCATCCGCGGAATTCGAGCCCGGCGGCCTGTGCACGTCGAGGGGCGTCTTCTGTTCCGGTTCGGTGTTTTTATCGCTGGACGACATCGTGCCTGCCTCACGCCATGCCGGCGGGATCGCCGATCGGCAGAAGGGCCGGGTCGAGAACCGGGTCGTTGGGGTTCTTTGTGTCGCCCTTGTCGATGATTGGCGGTGTGGCCGGCTTGTCCTGCGAACGATCGGGAATGCCGGGCGTCGGCTGCGGACCGCGCGGCGTTTCATCTTCTGGAATGGGAATGGTGGTCGGCATGATGGTTCTCCTTTGTCGGCAGGAAAACGATGCGGACCGCAAGATGGTTCCGAAGATCGAATTTCACCAAGGAGGAGCGCTTCAAGCCACCGCGTTCGCCGGCTTCAAGCGTTCAGTCCAGCGGTTCGGCTTCGCCGAGGAATGTTGCGTCGAGGACAGGCGGCTTTTTCTTCGGTGGCGTGAGGCTCCCGGAGAAAAGCTGCGCCGGTGTCGCGACCGTCGTGGCGGCGACCTTGCCGACTGTATTGGCCGTTCCGGCGACAAGCGCCGTGATGCCATCGCCGACGCCGATATCCGAATCGGTCAACGTCTGGCCGGTGACAAGCCGTTTGCCGATCAGTTGCACGATTTCCGGGCTTTCCGCGAATTTCCCATGGCGCAGGCTGCCCTCGGTTTTCACCCTGGTCAGGTCGACCACGGTAATGCCGGCCTCTTCGAAGCTGCTGCGATAGGGCTCGTCCGCCGGGTTGACCTGCCCCAGGCGCTGCACATCGCCTGATATATAGCGCGACAGGGCGAGCGCCCGGTCGTCCTGTGAGACGAAGATCGTGAAATTCGGGCGCTTCTTGCCAAGCTCGCTCCACTGGCGGGCGAAAACGTCGATATCGATATCGGGCGAAGCGAGAATGACGTTCTCGATCTTGGCCGGCAAGGTACCCTCGCGGATCGCCATCTGCCGGATCGCCTCCATGGCCAGCCATGTTCCCATCGAATGGGCGAGAATGGTGATGTCCTTGATGTTCTTGTCCTCGACCAGGGCCCTGAGCGTCAATTCCAGCGAGGTGCGCGAATAATTGGTGCTTTCCTTGTCGTAATTATAGTCGAACACCTTGGCCCGGGAGGGCCAGGTGAAGAGGATAGGGGTCACGTCGGAGCCTGAATCATGGACGATCTGGGCAAAGCGGAAGATGGAATCCTCATAGGTATTGTTGAAGCCATGGACGAAGACCATCGCGTGACCGGCCGCCGAATGCTGGCGCGTCCAGGCACGGGCATCCTTGAGGGTGGGCACCGGCCTAACCCGGACCACGGCGAATTCCTTGGCCGGATCGGGTGGCAGTGTCTTTGGCCACTGGACGGTGCCGACCTCCCGCATCTCGTCCGGCGGGATGGAGACGGCAACGTCGGTGATCGAGGGATAAGGGCTGCGCTCGCCGGAAAACAGGATGGCCGGATCGTCGGACGGCCGCCGGCTGGTCGCCACCAGCATATCGACGACGGTAACATCCTTGGCCTTGGCTGAAAGCTCCACCGGCTCCATGACGCCCCTGGCATGGCCGCAACCGGACAGAAGCACGACGAGCGAGAGGAGCCCCGCGGCGCAGCGCAGGCGGGTACGAGCCGGAGCAATTGTGGAACTAGAACTGCTGGATGACGGTGAAGTCATGAATGCGCGTCCGATCGGGCAGGAGATCACGAGACTGGTTTGACACGAGACTGGCCTGAGCGGTGCAGATCGCTCACAGCCGGAAGTCTCCGTCAAGTCCATCGCGGAAAAGGATGCGGCAAGAGGAACGATGGTGCGGCCGGCTATTGCATTTTTGGCACAAGCAGGGTGTCGCCAATCCCGGACAGAAGTCGCTCTTCTTCCCTTCCGTCCAGCCAGAACATTTGCCCGGTGTCGTTACGGAAGGAAACAATTCGCGATGATCTTTTTCGGAACGATAGGCGCCTCCCGACATTGTTGGTGCCATGGCCATGACAAACGAAAGGAGTGAGCCATGAAAACCAAGATCCTTATTCTCTCCGCCGCCGTCCTCGGCATGCTGTCGCCAGCCGCATTCGCGGAAGATGCAGCCGTTACCGGTGCCGCCGGTGGTGCCGTCACGGGCGCTATCGTTGGTGGTCCGGTCGGCGCTGCCGTTGGCGGCGCGGTCGGTCTTGTTGCCGGCGCCGCCATCGATCCGCCGCCGGAACAGGTCGTCACCTATGTCCAGCAGCAGCCGGTCCAGCAATCCGTGGTCGTTGAGCAGCCGCTGGTCGTCGGCAAGCCCATCCCGCAATCGGTCGTCCTGACGCCCGTGGCCGAGGATCCGCGCTATGCCTATACGATCGTCAACGACCAGCGTGTGATCGTTGATCCGCAGACCCACACGGTCGTGCAGATCATTCAATAACCGGCTGCTATCACAGCCAGGGCCGAAAAGGGCGACCCCGTCAGGGCTCGCCCTTTTCCTCTTGAACAGGGGCCGGCCAAAGATGATTGAGGGCGCAAGGAACCGCGGGGCCTCCTGCGCGTTTATGTTCGAGTTCAACGCGAAGGAGCGCCAAATGACGGATCGTGGACCTACAGTGATCAATACCGGCCGTGGAAGCGGTGCCGGATGGGCCGTTGCGGCCGTCTTGGCGATTGTGGTGATCGGTGCACTGCTGATCTTCGGCGGGGTGATCGATCTCGGCGGAAATTCCGGCAGTACGAATGTGGATGTCAACGTGCCGGCCGCCGACGCCCCGGCAGCCCAGGCCCCCGCGACCGATGCCCCGGCCACGACGACGGCTCCCGCAAACTAATCCGCGCGTGACGTCTGAAAATTCAAAACCTGAGCCGTCGCCCTTACCGGCGGCGGCTTCGTCAATGCATGTAATAAGCGGGCAGTATTCCAAATCTGGAAAAAATGGCGGAGGGAAAGCCCCCCGCCGGAAACTCTCTCGGCGGAGTGCTGCGCAGCAGGTGAATTCGCTGCGAAAATTGGCGAAAATAGTACGATACGCAGGACTTCTCCGGTCCAACCACCTTGCGGGCGGTCAGCCTTCGCCATCGCCCGGCAAGCTGCGAACGGCAATCAGCAACTCGATGATCGCCTGTTCGGCTGCGGCGAGTTTCATCGCCACCATCAGGTCCTGCCGCCCTGCCATCACCAGAAATGCGTTCAGGACCTCGTCGGAATGGCGAACGAGCACAGCGAGATGCTCGCCGCTAGGACCATAGCGCCCAGAAAACCAGTTCTTGACGGTCTTCTCGTTCGCACCGGTCCAACCTGCCACGGTCTTCACACCGGCACCAGTGGTTCCGAGCGAACGGCGTAGCGCAGCAGCGATAACGGCAGTGAAGCAGATAGCTTGCTGACCGTCGCAATCACGCTCATGCCCGTTTCGATCTGGAAAGAACTTGCCCTTATTCGGAAACGACATTCCACTCTCCTTAGATTTATATTGGCAAGGAGAGTTGAGCCGGAGGCGTTGCAGTAAAAGACGAGTTGCGCCCGCAATAGCGTGAGGACGATCTGTTGACTGGGCGCTATTCAGAAGACGGACCCCCAGGTGGTGACAAACTTGGCGACGAGATCCCGGCGATCGCCTACGTCCGGATGTCGACGGATCATCAGAAGTATTCGACGGAAAACCAGCTCGACGTGATCCGCAGCTACGCTGTGGCCCGTGGCCTCCAGATCCTGCGAGTGTTCGAAGACTCTGGGCGCTCAGGCCTCCGCCTCGACGGACGAGAGGCACTGCAGAACCTAATGGCCGAGGTCCAATCCGGCCAGGCCAACTTCAAGGCGATCCTCGTCTATGACGTCAGCCGTTGGGGTCGGTTCCAGGATGCCGACGAGGGCGCCTATCATGAGCATGTCTGCTCCCGCGCCGGTATCCGCGTCCACTACTGCGGTGAGCAGTTCGAGAACGACGGTAGCATTGGCTCTAATCTCCTGAAGACCGTCAAGCGGGTGATGGCCGGCGAATACAGCCGCGAGCTGTCGGTTAAGGTTTTCGCGGGGCAGTGCCGACTTGTAGAGCTCGGATTTCGCCAGGGCGGCGCGGCTGGATACGGTTTACGTCGCGTGCTCATCGACGAGCACGGCAATTCCAAGGGCGAGCTGTCGCGCGGCGAACAGAAGAGCCTGCAGACGGATCGCGTCATCCTGGTTCCTGGGCCAGATGAGGAGCAGCGGGTCGTTCAGCGTATGTACCGGATGTTCGCACTTGAGGGCCGTTCTGAGCGCGAAATTGCGGAGGCTCTGAACACCGAAGGGCACCACACCGATCTCGGCCGCCCATGGACACGCGCGACGGTCCACCAGGTCCTGACGAACGAGAAATATATCGGAAACAATGTCTTCGCCAAGATGTCGTTCAAGCTGAAGCAGCGCCGGGTCGTGAACCCGCGCGAGATGTGGATCCGCGCCGAGGGCGCCTATCCGGCCATCGTCGACCAGGCGCTGTTCCTGCGCGCGCGGGAGATCGTGGATGCGCGCAGTCGCCACTTCACGGATGAGGAACTGCTCGACGCCTTGCGCGCAATCCTGATGCAACAAGGCACGTTGTCTGGTCTGATCATCGATGAACAGGATGATCAGCCCTCATCAAGCGCCTATCGTAGCCGTTTCGGCAGTCTGCTTCGCGCGTACCGACTGATCGGATACGAGCCGGAGCGCGACTACCGCTACATCGAGATCAACCGGGCGCTGAGACAATCGTACCCCCAAGTGGTCTCCCAGATCATCGCCGGCGTCGAGCGCCGCGGCGGCATTGCCGTAAAACAACCGGACACGGAGCTGATCCGGTTCAACGGCGAATTCACCGCATCCATTGTTCTCGCCCGGTGTCATTCGACAGAGGCAGGATCGTTACGTTGGCGCATCCGATTAGACACCGGTCTGATGCCCGACATCACCATCGCCGTTCGGATGGACGAGCTGAACGAAGCGCCGCGCGACTACTATCTCCTTCCCAGCATCGACATGACGCACGATCGGCTCCGCCTTGCCGAGCAAAACGGACTCGGGCTGGACGCATATCGGTTCGACACGCTCGATTTCTTCTACACGCTCGCTGGCCGAACCCGCATCACGGAGGCCGCATGATGCCGGACGACTTGCAGGAGCACGACCCTAAACAGGTGGTGCTGATACCAACCAGCCAGATCCGCATTCTCAATCCGCGGGTGCGCAACCGCCGCAATTTTGAGGAGATGGTCGAGAACATCGCGCGCATCGGATTGAAGCGGCCCATCACCGTGGCCCAGCGCGCAGGTACCGACCCAGTCGAGTTCGATCTTGTGTGTGGTCAGGGCCGCCTCGAGGCCTTCGTTGAGCTCGAGCAGGAGGTGATCCCGGCTATCGTGGTCAATGTCGACGAAAGCGCGTGCCTCGTTATGAGCCTTGTTGAGAACTGTGCGCGCCGGCAACATCGGCCGATAGACCTGATGCGCGAGATCGGTACCCTTCGGAAACGCGGCTACGATGACCGGCAGATTGGCAACAAGATTGGCGTGACGACCGAGTATGTCAGCATGATTGCTGGTCTTCTCGATCACGGCGAGGAACGTCTCGTCTCGGCCGTGGAGACCGGTCTCCTGCCGCTCAACCTAGCCATCGAGATCTCAAAGACCAACGCCGAAGGTGCTCAGCGCGCCCTGATGGATGCCTATACCCAAAAGAAGCTGCGTGGGAAAAAGCTGACCGCGGTGCGCCGCCTCATCCAACAACGTGAGGCCCAGGGCCCGCACCTGAAATACCATCGCTATGGCCGCAAAGATGGCGCCAAGCGTCCCCTCACCAGTGACGCTCTTGTTCATGCATATCAGCAGGAGGCGGACCGCCAAAGACTTCTAATCAAGAAGGCGGAGTTGACGCAGGGCCGATTGATCTTCGTCGTCGAGGCATTCCGCAGCCTGCGAGACGACGAGCATTTCCTGACCCTCCTTCGGGCCGAGGGGCTCGACACGTTCCCAACGTATCTTACGGATGCGCTGCGTGAAGGAGCCCGGACATGAAATCGGGCAAGCGGAGTTCGGCCGGTGCGGTCGTCCTCGCCTTCGAGAATGACTGCCTGACCGTTCCAATCCAGTCGATCCTGCCCGTCCGAGCCCTCGGCTCCTCCGTCAAGTCCAGCCGCAAGTACCGGCAGATCACGGCATCAGTCCGTGAGGTCGGGCTAGTTGAGCCGCCGGTCGTCGTACGCGCTTCCGGGCAAAATGGCGCCTTCCTTCTCCTCGATGGGCATCTCCGGATCGAGATCCTGAAGGACCTAGGCTTCGACCAAGTCGAGTGCCTCGTCTCGACCGATGATGAAGCCTTCACTTACAACAAGCGGATCAGCCGTCTCGCCCCGATCCAGGAGCACCGGATGATCCTGAAGGCCATTGAGCGCGGCGTTCCCGAGGAGAAGATCGCAGCCGCACTGGACCTGAACCCCAGCAGCATTCGGCGCAAGGTTCGCCTGCTGGACGGGATCTGCGAGGAGGCAGTCGCGATACTTAAGGACAAGCCCTGCACCTCGGCCGCTTTCGAGGTTCTTCGCAAAATGAAGACACTGCGACAGATCGAGGCCGCCGAACTACTTGTGAACGCCAACAACTATTCAGTGGCTTATGTCTCCGCGATTCTTGCGGGCACGCCGCAGGCGCAATTGGTTGAAACTACCAAACCCAAGCGCCTGAGGGGAATGACGCCAGAAGCGATGGCCCGCATGGAGCGTGAGCTCGCTAGGCTGCAGGAGGGAATCACATCTGTCCAGGAGACCTACGGGCAGGATCATCTGCAGCTGACCGTGATCAAGGGATACCTCGCCAAGCTGCTCGGGAACGCGCGCGTGGTGCGACACTTGATGCAGCACCGGCCAGAGTTTTTTGCCGAGTTCCAGTCGATTGCCGAGATGACATCCGTCTTGCCGTCCGAGGCGGAGTAGGCCGACGCGGCAAGTGATGGGGACCCGGACCCGATAAGCGCGGGGACCGCAGGAGACGCCGGACGGTGGGCCGGATCAAGCGCGGCGGTGGGAATGGCGGCGAACCCGCTCGGAGCCCACCAGGTCGGCAGAGTTTTCGCCGATCGCATGGTCAGCGCTGGCTGGTCATGTACATATGGACGTGCCGGTGGAGCGGCGGCGTTTTCCCGGCACGTCCATACTTGCTGTCGGAAATACACCGCCCTTTGTTTGAAAATGGCTGCCGCATGCACTTTCGATTGATCGCGCTCGCCTACTCGACTATTTACGTGAGGGGCTTAGTAACTGGGCTCGCCTAGTTTCAAGACCGATCCGGTCACTGGGAGTGCATGGTGGAAACACAGAAGGCTGATCTTCGGTGGGGAGTCGAGCAGCGACTCGAATTCATCGAGTTCCGCTTGTTTTGGGAGGGGCATGTGAATCGAGGCGATCTGATGGGCGCGTTCGGGGTGTCGGTGAACCAGGCGTCCACCGACTTGAACCGCTATATCGGAATGGCGCCGGATAACATGCAGTACGACAAGAGCGCGCGCGCGTATGTCCGCGGCACAGCGTTCGCGCCGCTTTACCTGAAGCCGGACGCCAGTCGTTATCTCGCGCAACTTAGGTCCGTTGCCGATGGCATCCTAGACCGGGCTGACGCCTGGATCGGTCAATTCCCTTCCTATGACGCCACACCAACCCCTGCGAGGGGCGTCAACGCCAAGACACTGCGTTCGGTGATCGCCGCAATCCGCCGATCTGAGGCGATTGAGGTCAAGTACCAGTCGCTCTCCCGGCCCGAGCCTAGCTGGCGTTGGATCGCACCACACGCCGTCGGTTTCGACGGGTTCCGGTGGCACACGCGAGCCTTCTGCCTCACCGACCAAAGCTTCAGGGATTTCCTGCTCTCACGGATCATCGAGACCCGCGGTACCAAACCGAGCGAAGCGGAGGCTGAAGCGGATGCTGATTGGAACGAGCAGGTGACCTTGGAAATCGGGGCCCACCCGGAACTGTCCGATACGCAGCAGAAGGTCATCGCTCTCGACTATGGAATGCGTAGCGGGAAGGCCAAGATCCCAGTCCGGAAGGCGCTTCTCTATTACGCGCTCAAGCGGTTGGGGCTGGACACGGATCCCGCTGCGCGGCGCCCCCAGGATCAGCAAATCGTACTGCTCAATGGCGCGGAACTCGGCACCAAGCCACTAGCTCAGACCTCCGTGTCCCGAATGGAGGACTGACGCATGATCGAGAGATTGCATGGCGTCGTCGAGGATATCTCGGGCATCAACAGCAAGTTGGTACTTCTGATTGGTCCGCCCCGATCTGGGAAGAGCAATCTACTTGGGAAGCTAGCCGCGCGCAGGCAGCTCCGTCTGCTGAACCTCGGCGCGGCCCTTGGTCGTGAGTTGCTGACCGTACCCAGCACGCGAAGACATTTGCAAGCGGCCGACCTGTTAAAGGACCTCGCAGAAGACTTTGCCAGCCAGGGGGTATTGCTCATGGACAACATCGAGCTTCTGTTCGACCGGACGCTGCAACTCAGCCCGCTCGACTTACTGAAGCGACATGCTCATGCGCGTCGCGTCGTTGCGGTGTGGCCAGGAGACCTTCGGGAAGACCGGCTTTCCTACGCTACAACAGGACATCCAGAACATCGGGACTACGGCATCGACGGGCTGGTCCCGTTCAAAATTCATTGAAGGGGGAACACGGGATGCCGATGCGTTATGGCGATCTCATTCAATTTGAGCCGATCGAATCGGTCATTCAGCTTCTGGACGCTAACCGCCCGGACGAGGCGAAGAAGCTCGTATCGACCTACGTCATCTCCGACGACATGGCCGAGCGAATTGCGAAGCTGATGATCCCCCAGCTCTCGTTTGACGCGGCAGTAGACCATATGGGCGTGCTGGTTGTCGGCAATTACGGGACTGGTAAGTCGCACCTAATGTCGGTGCTTTCGCTGGTTGCTGAGGACGCCGCATATGTCCCGATGATTCGCCATCCGAAGGTCGCCGAAGCGGCCGCCGCGATCGCTGGAAAGTTTAAGGTACATCGGATCGAAATCTCCAGCCAGATGTCCCTCCGCGATATCGTCACACAGCAGCTTGAGATATTCCTAGAAAAGCACGGCGTCAGCTACAGTTTCCCGCCAGCCGAGAAGGTGACCAACAACAAGGGTGCCTTCGAGGAAATGATGGCAGCGTTCGCTGAGGTTCACCCGAACCATGGCGTTCTTCTCGTGGTCGACGAGTTCCTAGATTATCTTCGCTCTCGAAAGGATCACGACCTCGTTCTCGACCTGTCGTTCCTGCGTGAGATCGGCGAGGTCACGAAGCACCTCCGTTTCCGCTTCGTCGCCGGCGTTCAGGAGGCGATATTTGATAGCAGCCGTTTCCAGCACGTTGCCGATAGCCTTCGCCGTGTGAAGGACCGCTTCACGCAGGTCCTGCTCGCTCGGCAAGATGTCAGCTTCGTTGTGGCCGAGCGGCTCCTGAAGAAGACGGCTGACCAGCAGAACAAGATCCGCGCCTATCTCACGCCGTTTTCCAAGTTCTATGGCTCGATGAATGAGCGCATGGATGAATACGTCCGGCTTTTTCCGGTGCATCCTGACTACATCGGAACATTCGAACGCTTGGTCTTCACCGAAAAACGCGGGGCACTGGTTACGCTTCGGGATCAGATTCAGGCCGTCCTCAAAGATGAGGTGCCTGAAGATCGGCCGGGGCTGATCGGCTACGATAAGTTCTGGGAGACGGTTACCTCAAACTCCGTGTTGCGCGCGGATCCAAACATCGGACCAGTGCTCAACGTATCTGAGGTCCTGTCGGAGCGAGTGCGAAAGGCGTTCACCCGCCCAGCATACAAGCCGATGGCGCTTCGGATAATTGACGGTCTCGCGGTCCATCGTCTGACGACGGGCGGGGATATCTACGTTCCCGTCGGCCCGACCGCCGAGGAGCTCCGCGACACGCTATGCCTGTTCCAGCCGGGCATCGGAGATATGGGTGGAGAGCCGGAAGCCGACCTGCTGTCACTCGTGCAGACCGTCCTGCGGGAGACACTGAAAACCGTCAATGGCCAGTTCATCTCCAAAGCGCCGGACACCGAACAGTACTACCTCGATCTGAAGAAGGATGTCGATTACGACGCCCAGGTCGAGAAGCGCTCTGAAGCCCTTTCCGACGATGCGCTCGATCGCGCCTACTACAGCGCCATCCGACAGCTGATGGAGCGCACTGACGAAACCACCTACGTCACCGGCCACCAAATCTGGCAGTACCAGATCGAGTGGCAGGACCGACGTGTCGAGCGCAATGGCTATCTCTTCTTCGGCGCGCCCAACGATCGGCCGACGGCTCAGCCTGAGCGGGACTTCTACATCTATTTCATCCAGCCATTCGAACCACCGCGGTTCCGAGACGAACACAAAGCCGATGAGGTATTCCTCCGGCTGAAGGGGCTCGACGATACGATCCGGCGTCATCTCTCCTTCTATGCTGCCGCTCAGGATCTCGCATCGACCGCCAGCGGAGGTGCGAAATCCATCTACCTCGACAAGGCCAAAGACGCCCTGCGCGACATGAGCAAGTGGCTGCAGGAAAAGCAGATGGCGGCCTTCGAGGTTACCTATCAGGGAAAGACGAAGACTTTGCAGGAGTGGACCAAAGGTGTCTCCCTGCGCGACAAAGCCCGGCTTGGGCCGGAGGAGCGGATTAACTTCCGCGACGCCGTGAACGTCGTCTCCGGCCTGGCGCTGAACAATCAGTTCGCCGAAGTGGCGCCCGAGTACCCCACCTTCTCCGCCCTCGTAACCGAGTCAAACCGCAAGCAGCTCATCGGAAACGCCCTCCGCATGCTTGCAGGCGGGAACCGCACGAAAGACGCAGTCGTCATTCTCGACGGGCTGGAGATGCTCGATGGCGATCGGATCGACCCGACCCGGTCTCGGTACGCTCAGGAGGTGTTGACCCGGCTGAAAGCCAAAGGGCATGGCCAGGTGCTGAACCGCGGCGAATTGGTCAGCGGCGAAGCCGACGTCGAGTATTTCGCCCCGATCAAATTCCGCCTCGAGCCCGATCTTCTGGCCACCGTTCTCGGCGGACTGGTCTATGCCGGCGACATCGTCCTGGCGATCACCGGCGACAAGATCGACTCCGGCAAGATCACGCTGCTCGCCGAACGGCCGCTGGATGAACTCAAGCAGTTCAAGCACGTCGAGGCGCCGAAGGAGATCAACGTCGCCGTCCTCCGCTCGCTGTTCGAGATGTTGGGCTTGCCGCCTGGGCTGGCTCAGCAGGCCACGCAAGGCTCTGACGAGCCAGTCAAGCTGCTCCAGGAAGAAGTCGGGAAGCTGACGCGGCGCGTGCTCAGCGCCACCACGGACATGACCGGCAGGCTGAGCTTCTGGGGCCAGCCCCTCTTGCGGGACGAAGAGATCCGCGACTGGCGAACCAAGATCGATGCGCTAAAGACCTTCTCGGAAAGCCTGGCGCCCTACAACACGGTCGGGAAACTCAAGAACCTACGCATCGGCTCCGACGACATCGCGGCCCAGAAGAAGAACCTGGAAGTGCTGGAAGCCGTCGAGGGGATGCTGGATCTTGTCACCGAGCTCGGCGCGACGGCCAGTTATCTGTCGCAGGGCGAGATGGTCCTGTCGGCGGATCATGCATGGGCGAAGCAGGCGCAGGAGACCCGGAAGCAGATTCTTGACAAGCTCGCTTCGGATCGGACGGCGCAGCATGCGGCCGAGTACCGTCAGACGCTCGCTCGGCTCAAGAAAGACTACATCACCGCCTATGTCGGGCAGCACAGCCAGGCGCGTCTTGGCGTCGCGGAGGACAAGACGAAGTCCGCGCTTCGCAAGGACCCCCGGCTGGTCGCAATGCGTGCGCTGGCAGGCATCTCACTGATGCCGACCAGCCAGCTGACGAGCTTCGAGGAGAAGCTGGACAAGCTAAAGAGCTGCGCATCGCTGGTGGAATCGGAGCTCTCCGCAAGCCCGGTTTGCCCGCACTGCAACTTCTGGGCCGCAAACGAGCAAGGCGACCTGCTACCGGCCGCCAATGTGCTGAAGCAGCTCGACGACGAGCTTGACCTCCTTCTGGAAGGCTGGGTGCAGACGCTGGTCAACAACCTCGAGGATCCGATCATTCAGTCGAATTTCGAGCTCCTGAAGGACACATCCCGCAATATCGTGACGGGTTTTACCGAGAGCAAAACTCTTCCCGAGTTCGTCACGCCCGAGTTCATAGCTGCCGTTCAAGAGGCGCTGTCGGGTCTAGAAAAGATCAGCGTTGCTCAAGAGGACATCAGGAAGGCGCTGCTGCAAGGCGGGTCACCGGCAACGCCCGAGGATCTGCGCAAGCGCTTCGAAGCCTTCCTGAACGATCGCTGCAAGGGGAAGGACACCACCAAACTGCGCTTCGTGGTCGAGTGATACGTTGATCGCTCACCAAGACAGAAAGAATTCGAGGCACGACTGATGAGTAACCTTTTCCAGAACCACATGGCCAAATCAGGCCCCGTTGAATGCCTTGGGCAATCGTTCCCGAGTGATGAGGCCCGTCGCGAGCATTATCTGAAGTTGCTTGCGGAGAGGCTTAAAGATCCGGAATTCCGAAAGATCGAAGGATTTCCGATCGGTTCAGACGAAGACATCCTGGCGCTTTCTAATCCTCCCTTCTTTACGGCATGCCCTAATCCCTTCATTGGCGATTTTGTGCGAGAATATGGCACCCCTTATGAAGGCGGCGCATCTTACAGCAAAGAGCCGTTCGCTGCAGATGTGAGCGAGGGGAAGAATGACCCCATTTACAACGCCCACAGCTACCACACGAAGGTGCCGCATAAGGCAATTATGCGATACATCCTTCACTACACGCAGCCCGGCGACATTGTGTTTGATGGATTTTGCGGAACCGGAATGACCGGGGTTGCCGCCCAGCTCTGCGGAGACAGGAGGGCCATCGAGTCGCTTGGTTATCGCGTGGATCGCGACGGGAACGTACTCGAACACACACAAGAGGATGGATTAGGCACGTGGAAGCCTGTTTCGAAGATTGGAAAGAGGCGTGCTGTACTCAACGACTTGTCCCCTTTCGCGGCCTTCATTTCCTCGAGATATAATGATTTCAGGCCAAGCGACTACGATTCTAATTCGACTCTCGATGAACTCATGGGTAACGGCGCAGAGCATCGCGAGCTGTACGTTACCGCAGGTCCAAATGGCGATGCCAAGCGGCCGATAGATTACATCATATGGTCTGAAGTGTTCTCGTGCCCAAGCTGCCAGCATGAGGCTTCGCTGTTTGATTTGGCAGTCGACCGCTCGACGGGTGGAATGCGGGATGAGTTTTCCTGTCCCTCTTGTAGCAAGGCGCTGAAGAAGGAAGATCTTGAGCGCGTATGGGTGTCCACCCTAGATATCGACGGGAAGTCGCTACTCAGGGAGCCAAAAACGGTACCCGTTGAAGTGGTTGCAGATGTCTCAGGTCGAACGACCCGATTCAAGCCGACAGAGTACGACTTAAACCTTGCAAGTTCCTTTGATGACGCCCCTTTAAATGGGGTTCCTAACGCCGCGTTCCCGCATGGACGTCAGACTAGAAAAGTGAAAACAGGATCTGGTATCGGGAAGATCCACCAGATGTTTACTCGTCGAGGACTTCGGTTCCTTTCTGATGCCTGGAAGAGTGCGGCATCTCGGTCATCCACCAGATCAGGTAGAGCTGCTCTGTTCCTTTTGACGGGAACTATCACACTTATCTCCAAGCGTGAGCGATACCGAGATGGCTCTGGGAAGGGTGCCCAATCCGGGACCCTATACGTGCCTTCTCTACAAGTAGAAAAAAGTCCCTACGATGTTCTTGATCGCAAAAGGCGCTCCTTTGTTCGCTTGCCGCTAGAGACGGATCCCGATCATTCCGTAATTACGACTGGATCAAACTCCGATGTTCGCACGATCCCGGATAACTCGATCGAATATATATTCACAGACCCGCCGTTTGGTGAATCGCTCCAGTACGCAGAGCTAAATTTCTTTCATGAGGCATGGCTGTCGGTAAGGTCATCCATAGAGAACGATTGTGTACTGAACTATGTGCACAAGAAAGATCTGTCTTTTTACCACTCCCTGATGAAAAGAGCTTTTTCAGAATCATTTAGGGTATTGAAGCCAGGGCGTTGGATAACGGTAGAGTTCTCAAATACGCAAGCAAGCGTTTGGAATATCATCCAAGTGGCACTACAAGAATCAGGCTTTGTGGTCGCTAATGTGTCTGCTCTCGATAAGAAACAAGGCAGCTTCAATTCGGTCACTACCACTACCTCTGTTAAGCAGGACTTGGTCATTTCCGCGTACAAGCCAAATGGCGGCTTGGAAGATCGCTTCATTTCGGTCGGCGGAAGTGAGGAATCTGTTTGGGATTTTGCGCGGGCCCACTTGAAGTACCTTCCTGTCGTCAAGGCAAAGCATGGCCAACTAGAGTTCATCGCGGAGCGAGATCCCAGGATAATCTTCGATCGCATGGTGGCTTGGTTCGTGCGCCACAACACGCCTGTTCCGATGTCCACTAACGAATTTCAGTCCGGCCTCGTGCATCGATTCGTCGAGCGCGATGGAATGATTTTTCTTCCTGACCAAGTGACAGAATATGACAAGAAGCGGTTGCAAGCTGCCATCGCTCCTCAGATGGAGATGTTTGTTTCAGACGAGCGAAGTGCGATCGACTGGCTATCAGATTTCCTAAAGCGTCGTCCTTCAACTTATCAAGAAATCAGCCCTGAGTTCATGGGCCAGCTTGGCGCAGGTTGGAAAAAGCATGAGGCTAAACCTGAGTTGTTACCCTTACTGGAGGACAACTTCCTGAAATATGACGGCAACGGCGATGTGCCCAGCCAGATCCACAGCTACCTGTCCACAAACTTCAAGGACCAGCGCGGGCTGGAGAAAGACGACCCGCGGCTGAAGGTCAAGGCGAAGGATCGCTGGTACGTCCCCGACCCGAGCAAGGCGAAGGACTTGGAGCAGAAGCGCGAGCGTGCGCTGCTAAAGGAATTCGAGAACTACAAGTCCGCTCCCGGCCGTCGCCTCAAGGAGTTCCGCCTTGAGGTGCTCCGCGCGGGCTTCAAGACCGCGTGGGCCGGCAAGGACTATAAGACCATCATAGGCCTCGCGCAGAAAATTCCCGAGGAGGCGCTGCAGGAAGATGAGAAGCTGCTGCTCTGGTATGATCAGGCGCTCACCCGCATGGAGGCCGATGCGTGACGCATGCGGACGGCGGACATCGCATTGGCGCGTGGTGCTGGCATGAGAGACATGCCGCACCCTGCCGTGTCGTCGACCGGGAGGAGATCTGGGGCGAGACCGCCTATCGGGTCTGGCTGCCCGGCAAGGATACCGTCATCCGCGCCCGTTCACGCGACCTGAGCCCGCTCGACGCCGTCCAGCCGACGGTCGAGCAGATCCTGCACACCGCCGCCGCGGCGAAGCTGCTGGACGCACTGGAGAACAACCTCCTGCTGGCGCCGATCCAGTCGAGCGTCGTACCGCTGCCACACCAGCTTTATGCGTTGAACCGCGCCATGAGCAAGGATCGGATCCGATACCTGCTTGCGGACGAGGTCGGCCTCGGCAAGACAATCGAAGCCGGTCTCATCCTTCGCGAGCTCAAGCTGCGCGGCATGGCGAAGCGGATCCTTGTCGTGGCGCCGAAGGGGCTGGTCCGGCAATGGCGGGCCGAGATGCGCCTTCATTTCGGAGAAAACTTCCAATACATCGAGCCCTCGGAACTCTCCGCCTTCCGTCAATGGCGCAGCGACGAGGAAAACCTCTGGCGGCTCCATGATCAGGTGATCTGCTCGCTCGATTCCGTGAAGCCACTCGAGGGCCGCCGCGGCTGGAGCCTCGAGCAGCTCAGCACCTATAACAGGGAGCGCTTCGAGGACCTGATCTCGGCCTCGTGGGATCTGGTCATCATCGACGAAGCCCACCGCATGGGCGGCAGCACCGACCAGGTCGCCCGCTACAAACTGGGCGCTGCATTGGCGGAGGCGGCACCTTACCTGTTGCTCCTCTCGGCGACGCCGCACCAGGGAAAGACCGACCAGTTCCTTCGCCTGCTGCAGCTGATCGACCGGGATTCCTTCCCGGATGAGAACAGCGTGACGAGCGAGCGGGTGCGCCCGTTCGTCGTGCGCACGGAGAAGCGCGTTGCGATCGACGCGGAAGGCAAGCCTTTGTTCAAGCCGCGCATGACGCGGCTCCATCCGGTTGCCTGGGAGGACCGCCACGCGGCTCAGCAGAAGCTCTATGAGGCTGTCACGGACTATATCCGCCACGGCTATAACCAAGCCATGGACGCGAAGCAGCGGCACATCGGGTTCCTCATGATCCTGATGCAGAGGCTGGTAACCTCCAGCACGGCCGCCATCCGCACGACGCTTGAAAAGCGGCAGGCCTTGCTGGGCCAGCCGCAGCTCCAGCCATCACTGTTCGAAGCGGGCGACGTCGATGAGTGGGCGGAGCTCGACGGCCAGACCCAGGTGGATCTCGCCATCCAGGCCAGGGGCTGGGAGATGGAGAAGGCCGAGGTCGACACGCTGCTTGAACTGGCCCGGTCCACTGAGGCTCAGGGAACTGACGCCAAAGCCGAAGCACTGCTGGAACTGATTTACAAGGCTCAGCAGGAAGAGAACGATTCTGAGCTGAAGGTGCTGGTCTTCACCGAATTCGTGCCGACGCAGGCGATGCTCGCGAATTTCCTGGAAAGCCGCGGCTTCTCGGTCGCCACGCTTAACGGGAGCATGGATCTCGAAGCACGCGCGAAGGCCCAAGAAGTTTTCTCCCGCGATGTCCGTATATTGGTCTCGACCGATGCGGGCGGCGAGGGCTTGAACCTTCAATTCTGCCACGTCATCGTCAACTTCGACATGCCGTGGAATCCGATGCGCGTTGAACAGCGCATTGGCCGAGTCGACCGTATTGGGCAGCCGCACATCGTGCGCGCGATCAACTTCGTGCTGGAGGAGACGGTCGAGCATCGTGTCCGCGAGGTCCTGGAAACCAAGCTGGCGGTCATTGCCGAAGAGTTCGGCGTCGACAAAGCCTCCGATGTGATGGACTCTGTCGAAACAGAGCCGCTGTTTGATGCGTTGTTCGTCCACGGCATCCAGAACCCCGACGCAATCGAA
Organism: Rhizobium sp. Root482; assembly: GCF_001426565.1. Lineage (GTDB taxonomy): Bacteria > Pseudomonadota > Alphaproteobacteria > Rhizobiales > Rhizobiaceae > Pararhizobium. The sequence continues at coordinate 52,534 of NZ_LMFA01000023.1, forward strand.
AGCGAGTGCGACACGGTCATATCCCAACTTCGATCGACCCTTGCGGAAAGCCGCAAGAGCAGCGAGCTCTTGTCCGACGGCCACGAGCTTGATGCAGACGGTGCCCGAAAGTGGCGAGACCACCCGGCGCAGTTCTGGCTGGAGCGGGCCATCACAACCGGGTTGCCCGCGCGTGGCGGAAAAGCTGCCAAGGAAGGTGACGCATGGCAGGTGCGTTGGGCCGACGGCAGCGAGTCAGCCAAAGTTTGCTTCGACGCGAGAACAGCAGAAGGCCGCCCCGACGTCGAGTGGGTGACGCTCGAAGATCCCCGCGCTCGGGCGTTGATCAGCGATCTGCCGCGCTGCGTTTCGGGTCAACCGCTGCCGACAGTCCGGATTGCAGGACTTCCTGACAGCGTCCGTGGCGCATGGTCGCTCTGGGAGATAAGCCTGTCCGCCGATGATTTCAGCCGGCGGCGTTTCCTGCCCGTGTTCGTCAACGACGAAGGGCGTACCTTCCTGCCGACAGCCAAGCGGATCTGGGACCTTCTTCTTACGGAACATGTCGAGCGAGTAGGGGCAGTCGCTGCGGGAGATGCCGATGACGGGTTTGATCGGTCAAGGAATGCAGCTGTCGCTCATGGTGAACGCATCTTCACGGATCTGGTCCAAGAGCACAGGACCCGGGTCCAGGAAGAGCGCCAACGCGCCAAATATGCCTACGAAGCGCGACATCAGGCAATCGGCCGGATCGGCCTCCAGACGGTCCGGGATTTCCGTCGCAAGCGTCTGCAGTCCGACCATGATACCCGTATGGCCCAGCTCGATGCTGCCGAGGCATACACGCCCGATCTCAGTGCCGTTCTCATGTTGCGCGTCGGTGAACCGGCACCCGGTGCATCATGAGTGCCTGGACCGACCGCATACTGCAGGAGTTTCCGGCCGACCTGTCCCGCTTCTGGATCGCCTGCGACCCGGACGACCTTCTGTTGGATGAGCGCATCCTTCACAGTCTTCGGGAGCGGGGCTTCGAGGCGTTGCCATTTGAAGACTCTGTTGCCTTCAGGACAGAATATGAAGAGCGCTACCGGGCAGCTTGGGACCGCGGTGAGGAGGGCTCTGCAAAAGCGCTCATCTTGCAGCTGCGCGGGACCGATCTTAACGCGCTGCCGTGGGACTACGTCCGTATGGGACGAAAGGTCGGCCTCAGCCTGGCCGATCTATTTCCCAAGCTGAGCTATGGCGTACTCCGGCAGATCGACACGGAGTACCACGACGCCCTGTTCCTGGCGCACAACAGGCACACCACTCAGCCGCTCGGAGAAAGCGCGACCAAGGATTTCATACTCACCCACATCTTTCGCATCAGCCCCTACCTGCTCAGCAGGCCCGAGGACTTCTGGCGGGAGGTTCTGCGGCTGCACTACCGCGGAGCCGGGCTGCCGGATCTGCTCGCGCGGCATGTTGCGGCAGTATTGAAAGACACGCTCCTCGGCGAACTGCCCGTTGCAGAGCTGCTTTCGTCGAAGAGCTACATGGTGCGCGCCGTGCAGGAGGCGTGGAGTCGATTCTTATCGCAGTACGGGATCCAGAACGATCGTTCATCGAACGACGGAACGACAGAGGCGCTCGAACCGGTTTCGGTCCCGTTTGAGCATCCCGATGTCAGGGTCATCGTCGACACGATGTTTCTCGAAGGAGCCATTCAGCCGGTCGGTGTGCAAGGGTCTCTCCCGCCTGACTTGCCGGGGTGGATCAATGTGGGGCTGGTTGAAGATCCTCACGCGCTTGGCAACCTTATATCCGAAGGTGTGAAGAGGATCGCTGCCGACCTGCCCTCGGTCGAATCTTCGCATCGCGACTGGGTCGAGCTAGCGCGCCGGCTTGGAGAGGTCATCTCCCGGTTCAATAGTCTGAACGCGCAAATTGCTGAGCCGATACAACAGCAGGTCCGCGCGCTGCAGCGCGACGTGGACGAGCGTTTAAAAGACTGGCTGTTACAGCATTTCGCAGACCTGCCGTCTCTTCCTGCCGCGAAGGGGCCCGTGATGGTCCATCATGTCCCGCGGTATCTGGCATTGCGCCGGAGCGCGGGCGACGAACGGATTGCGCTCCTTGTATTCGACGGCATGGCAATGGATCAATGGATCCAGGTCCGAGAGTACTTGGCGGCAAGCGTGCCCGGTTTTTCGGCGGATGAAGGCGGATGCTTCGCATGGCTGCCCACTCTGACCTCTGTCTCGCGACAGGCTCTGTTCTCAGGTCTTAGGCCCCGTGAGTTCCAGAACTCGATCGAAACCACGTCTCAGGAACCTTCTCTGTGGACCCGCTTTTGGCAGGAGAACGGACTTCACAAATCGGAGATCATCTATCAGAAGAGCCTGAAGCGGACTGAGCAACTGGCTGAGTTGGAGGAGGCCATCGCCAGGCCGACAACTAAGGTGGCCGGAATAGTCGTCGATATGATCGATGAAATTGTTCACGGGGCGATGCTCGGGAAACGAGGCATCGCAGGGCAGATCCGTGCGTGGTGCGAAACTGGTTTTATCGAGAAGCTGTTCCTGCTTTTGGCCGAGCATGGGTATCAGATCTACCTCACAGCTGACCACGGCAACGTGGATGCGGAAGGCATTGGTCGGCTTAGCCAAGGTGTGGTGTCTGAGTTGAGGGGCGAAAGGGTGCGAACCTATCGCAATGAAACCCTAGCAGCGTCGGTACCGCCAGAAATCGATGCCTTCCGGTTCAATAGTCCTGGACTACCGACAGACTTCTTGCCGCTATACGCGGGCTCGCGGGGAGCATTTGTTCCGAGAGGAGAACAAATCGTTGCGCACGGCGGGGCATCAGTTGAGGAGCTGATTGTCCCTTTCATAAAGATAAAGATATCGAGAATGACTTCATGAGCTCGCCGTCCCCGCAAATCGGTTTTGACCGCTTCATTCAGTTGGACTGGGCTGTGACCGCGCTGCGCATCAGGGCGGGCGTGGCCACTATTGAAGCTCTCACGGAGGTACTGGAATCGTCGCACGCTGGGCCGGCAGCCAGGAAGAAGACCAGAACTGTACTTAATCGCCTGTGGCTGGAGCCGCGGCCTGATCTTGTCGACTTTGCAAATCGCGGCGTGCAAATCTATCGCGACGCACCCGATACCACCGCGCCCGGGCTGACCTGGGGCATGGCACTCGCCACTTATCCCTTCTTCGGAAGAGTGGCGGAGATCGTCGGGCGGCTGACGGCGCTACAAGGCGATTGCACCTCCGCAGAGGTCCATCGGCGTATGGCTGAGATCTATGGAGAACGTGAGGGCACTCGCCGCATGACCAATATGGTTCTGCAATCTCAGGCGAGCTGGGGCGCAATCGCGCGAGTCGATAAAGGTCAGCGGATCCTGCGCAAGGAGGCGATCGATCTACACGGGGCGCCAGTTGCTGCTTGGCTGGCCGAAGCGTGCTTACGATACAGCGGACGTGCGCTCGCCTTAGCGATCATAGAATCGAGCCCCATTATCTACCCATTCGTGCTTGGTGGCTCGACGGCCTACCTCCTTTCTAAGGCACCGGCACTTGAAATGCGGATGGACAGTGCCGGCAGCCAAGTCATCGGATTGTCGAATTCTAGCCGCTAAGGGGATTGCCCAAGATTGCTTTCCTGCTGACGTGCCAACGATCTAATCTCAAGCGCCGCTGTGATCATGATACACCTATGAGTGGCCCGAAGGCGTCGATGCCCTACCGCCCCAACACTGACTTTATGGTGTGACCGCCGCCATAGATGGCGAGCCAGAGGCCGGCGAAACCGAGCAGGTGCTCCCACGGGATCGGGACGATAGATGTACCGGCGGTTGCGTTCACAACCGGCAGGATCACGCCGTTCCACGACCAGAGGAACAGCAACATCCACGACATGGCCGGGCGCCATCCCCATGAGAAGACGCTGCCGCGCTGATCCTCACGGTCCAGCATGTGGTCGCGCTGCGCGGTCGCCATGGTGAGATAGCCAACCCACTCGGCGCTCCGTTCGCGCTCGATCGCCTGAACCTTGGTGGCGGCTTTGGGGTCCGCCTCGATCGCAGCTTTCAATGCTTCCGGTGTGGGCTGAGCACCGAAGGCCTGGGCGAGCGCCTCAACCACCTGTGCGGAAGCTTCTCCAGCGATCCCGCCGACATTGGTGCGCAGGATCGAGCCGAGAATGGGCGCGCCAAGGCTGACTAGAACAGGAGCAAGGGAACTAAGCATTTGCGGCCTCACGTGCGTAGGCTGTGGCGCGGTGGGTGTTGATCACTGCGCGGATGATGAGGAAGGCGAGCGCCGCGAACGCGACGGAGACGATGCCAGAGAGGATCCAGTCCCCGAGCTGCGCGCCCTGATCGATGGAGATTGCGCCGCCTCCACCGGCGCCAGCCGCGGCCCCGGTCTGCTTACCCGCCTGAGAGCGCGCCTTGTCCGCCTCGTCACCCAGTTGCTGCTTGACCAGATCGCTGTTGTCGTTCGCGGCCGTCAGTGCCCAGGCCACGCCCTTGGCCTCGATATCAGCGACGCGACGCGCCCAGCCGCGGCCGAAGGTGTTCCAGATATTCAGCGACCGCATGAAGCTGAGCCGCGTGGCGCAGATGCGCTTGACTGTCACATGGTCCGGCCCGCCGATCGAAGCGAGCAGCCATTTGCGGCCGCGCGAGACGCCGGAGTTCACCGACGCATCGTAGGTGGCGAGATCGACGCCGGTCGCCAGCGTTGGGCCGCCGCTGGGCACCCAATACTGCTCGAAGTAGATCTGCTCGGCTTCGGCAAGCGTGATCTGACGAACCGGGCGGATCTGCTTGCCGTGCTGGCGCAGCCAAGCGTGGTACACGGCTTCGGTCACGCCATACATCGTCTTGCCACCTGGATCGGCGGGATGGTCAGACCATCCGCCCTCCCATCTCTTCGTCACGTCATGGCAGCGCCGGAACTTGGCCGTGCTCATCGCCGGTTCTCCTCTTGATGCTGGATACGAAAAACCCGCCTCGAGGGCGGTGCGGTTGGCCAATCGGGTTGGTTGGTGCGCCTACGGAGTGCCGCCGAAGATCTTGAGCTTGATTGCGATGCCCGCGAGCAGCGCAAGCATGATCCCGGTGGTGATCATCCGCACCGAGGTCTGCACCGCTGTCCGCCGCACAAGCCGGATGCATTCCAGCAGCGAGCGGATGTCACGGATATCGAGTGCGGCTTCCTTGCCCTCGAGCCCGACGTCTGCGAGCGCACGTTTGGCGCCTTCTTCGGCAGCGCGCGCCAGCATCGCCTCGAACTCACCCTCTGGAATGCGAACGAAGCCTTGATCGGAACGGGGTGGTGTCATCATTTCTCCTTTCCCGCTCATCAGCCGACCTTCGCACCCCAGAACGAGGTGTGATCAGCGGCGAAATAGCCATCGGCAACGCGGAAGGCGCCCTGCAGCTCAACCGTGTCGCCGGCGTTGAGCGGCACCATCGTCTGAAGCCAGAGCGCGGTAGCCTCGGAGACATGGGGCCCCGAGATTTCCCCGAAGGTGCCTCTGATTTCAGTGGCGGCATTGAGAACCAGTCGGCCGCGCATCCGGGCTGTTGTGCTGGAATTCACCTTGTAGAGGAGCGTCGCGCCGAACAGGTAGGTGCCGGCGACCGCCGCCACGAAGCGGTTGTTGGCAGCGTCGAAGGCACCCTGGTCGTTATAGTCGGTGTTGTTGATGCCAATTTTGGTCCAGGTGTCGACGGCTACGTAGTTGTCGTAGTTCGTAAAGCTCTTGAAGCGCGGCAGGCGCGGCTGGTCGACGACGCCGTTGGCGTTGTCGACGATGAACCCGTCGAAGAAGCTCGAGCCATCCGCCGACACGGCAAGCCTGAACTTGTCCGAGCCGAACAGCCCCAGCAGTGCTTTTGTGACGTAGGCGGTCTGGAGGGTGAGCCCGAGATCATCGCCCGCCGCCTCCTTGTTCATCGTGTAGAAGAGATCGCCGCTTCCGCCTTCGCCGACGGTCCTGGCTGTCCAGAGCGCGGCGTTGAGCTTGGCGGAGAACGGATTAGCCGCGTCCGCTATGGTGCCTACGCCAACCGACACCAAGTTCTGCAGGGCCGCAGGGGTCGTGCTCTTCCATTCCGAGCCGTCATAGACGAGCAACAAATTCTCATCCTCGATCCAGACCCGCCAACCTGCCCGAGGCGGCAGGCGCAGCCAGGCGCCGTCGGTCCAGAGGGCGACGTTCAGGTCCCAGGTCGCCCAGTCGCCGGTGGCGCCAGACCCTACAATGTAACGGTCGCCGTCGGCCGGAGAACCGGGCGGCGCGGTCAGGTCCCGATCAAGGACCGAGAGCTGCACGAGCCCATCGAGGAGACGAAGCGCCTCGTTGTGGGTTACGTGCTTCTGGGCCTGCGCCGCCAGGATGTAGGGCAGCAGCAGATGGGTCGTGGCGTCGGACATGAAAGGCTTTCAGAACGTTAGCGTGACGGTCTTCGGTGCACCCCGTCCCACAAGGGCTGAGAGCTGGAATATGCGGACGGTGAGTGTGTTGCCGGGCTCAAGCAGTCCGCCCCAGTCGGCGGTCTGCTGTGCGGCGGTGTAGGTGACGCTCGTGGTGCCGGCACTCAGGACGCGCTTCACCGTCGCGCCGTGGAGGATCTCGACGTCGTATCCCTCCAATTCTTCGGCGAGCGGCACCTCGAGAGCGCCCCAGCTGTCGGCCGCAAGCGCGCGAGACCGGCGCGTCCAGCGGATCGTGAGATCGCCAGGTGCGCGAGGCGTGCGCCACGGCTGCTCGACATGGGCGGCCGAGAACGGACGAAGGCCGGCCCCCTCCGGCGTAAAGCTCTGCGCGATGAAGGTTTCGTCGCTCACAGGCCGGCTTGCCGGGCCGATGCGCCAGTTCCACGGAACGCCCAGGTCAGCCTCGGCAATCGGCAGGGGCGCGATGCTCCCGTCGAGTACGACAACCCGAGCACCAGCGGGCGCCGGATTGCTCATAGCGCCCTCAGTGCCGCGCTGGCCGCGAAGGAGCCGCGTCAAGCGATATCGGCTCGGCGCGGTGAGCTCGGCCGATCCCGCCTGTACGATCTCCCAGACGCCCGCTGCGCTCTCGATGGCAAGCGCATTGGCGCCGCCGAACAGTGTCAGGTCAGTGACGCTCTCGAGCGTGCCCGACAGCATATCTACCACCAGCACATTGCCCAGATCAAAGCGCGAGGTTGGCCCCGACCAGAAATCGAACGCCAGAACGCCGATGCGCGCTCGTGTTCCGAAGCTCGTCAGCAGTTCAAAGCCGTCGGTTGCAGGGCTCCGGAAAACGGCCATTTGGCCCGGCCAGGGAACGGCATGGGCGGCAACAAGCGGCCGATGCGCAGGCTGGTCCTCGGTCAGTTGAGGTAGATCGAGCAAGACCGCCACTGGCGCGCCGAAAACAACGGCCCTCGACAGCGCCGCGGGGCGTGGCGAACCGGGCGGCAGATCGTAGGCTTCCCGGTCCTGACGGAGAGCCTCGATACTCCGTGACTCCGTGTCAGCGGTCGAGACGAGGCGCAGCGAAACCCCACGCCCGTCATGAACCAGCGTGATGACGTCGGCCGGATCGAGCGCCAGCCGCGACGGCGGCAGGCGGAAGACGGCGCTCTCGCGCCCGGTCCATGCTTCCATGAGCGCGCGACGGCAGCGCCGCTCGGCCTCCTCGGGCGGCACGGCGAACGGGAAGCTCTCGGAGGCGATGCGGCTCGTATCCACGGTGATGCGCCGGGCCTCGACCAGTGCGGCGTCGTAGTCCTCGTCGGCGCGGGCCACCTGCCACTTCAATGCCTGCGGCAGTTCGGTCTCCTGCCCGCGGGTGAGTTCGAGCGCGTCGCCCTCGCGCGCGGCGACTACATCGTCCGCCGTCACGCTGGCGACCGCTGCCCGCCCGCGCATCATGAAGCGGATCACGCCTTGGGTCTCGACGGCATCGAAGCCGAAGTGGCGCGACAGCGTGGTGATCGAGGCGCGCGGGCTTTCGAGCGCGCCGATGGCGTAGCCCTCGATCGCACCCCACAGGCCGGAGACGTCGATCCTCTCCTCGGGCATCCCGGCGCGCAGGCAGAGATGGCGGACAAGCGCGGCCAGCGATACAGCCCCGAGCCGCCCGGTCAGCCAGTGTCCGAGCCGCCAGTTCGGCCCGTCCGTCCAGACGTCGGTGAGCTCGGGGAAGAACGGATAGGGCCGCGCATCCCAAGTCCAGGCGGCGCATTCGGGAACGTGCACCATCCGGTCGCCGTAGATCGACGACACCGGGTTGTTCGCGTCATCGCCCCAGAAGAGATAGGTCGCCTCGAGATAGGCCCTCTGTATCGCGTCGTCGCGCCAGCCGCGCGAGAAATGCGGCACGAAGCTCTCGGAAGACTTCGGGTCGAAGAAAACGTTCGGCTGGTTGGTGCCGCGGTCGATAGCCGGGCAGCCGAGTTCGGTGAAGCGGATGGGCTTCAGCTCCGGCACCCAAACAGTCGAAGTAGCGCTCTCCACCCCACCGGGACGATCGAAGTGCGGGTTGGACCACCAGCTGCGGAGATCCTTGTAGCGGAAGACCCATGGCTTGCCGGCAGCGCCATCGGTGATCGGTGTCCGCACCTGCGAAGACCGATCCAAGTCGGAGGCATAGAACCAGTCGAAGCCTTCGCCGCCCGCGATGTTTGCCTGCAGGTAGGCGCGGTCATAGATCGCGGGCCAGCCGTTCTCCGCGTCGAGATGCTCGAAGCCATCGCGCCAGTCGGACAGCGGCATGTAGTTGTCGATGCCGACAAAATCGATCTGCGGGTCGGCCCAGAGTGGGTCGAGGTGGAAGTAGACATCGCCGGATCCGTCGGCCGGCTGGTGCCCGAAGTATTCCGACCAGTCGGCGGCATAGCTGACCTCCGTTTCTGTCCCGAGGATGGACCGCACGTCGGCAGCCAGATCGCGGAAGGCCTGCACCGCCGGATAGGCGCTGGCGCCCGAGCGGATCGTCGTCAGCCCACGCATTTCCGTGCCGATCAGGAAGGCGTCGACCCCGCCCGCAGCCGCGCAGAGATGAGCGTAGTGCAGCACCATGCGGCGCAGACCCCAGTCGCCGGAGGCACCGATCCACGAGACGGTCTCGCCAGACACCGCGAAGTCGGACGAACTGGCCCAGCCGAAGAACGCCGCGACCTGTGTGCCCGCCGTGGCGGTCTTGTCGACGCTGCCAGCATAGCCGGCCGCGGGCGAACAGGTTATCCGGCCGCGCCACGGGAAGATGGGCTGGCCAGTCTCGGCGGTGTTGTCCGAATACGGGTTCGGTAAGGTGTTCCCAGGCGGAACATCCATCAGGATGAAGGGATAGAAGGTGACGCGCAGGCCGCGAGCCTTCATCTCCTTGATCGCCTGCACCACGGCGAAGTCGGCGGGGGTACCGCCATAGACCGGCCGGTCCTTTTCATCGCGGCTGACAAGATGGGCAGCAGATCGGCTGACGCCGTTAACGCTCCACGTCTTTGGGCTCGTGGCCTTCTCGGTATATTCGACGCCGGGCCTGATCTGACACTGTCCCGCGCGCAGGTCATCGCCGAACCACGCGACGACCAGGCTGACGCTTTCGACCTTCGGCGCCATGGCCTGCAGCCGGTCGAGCGCCACCATCATGTCGGCGGTGTCTGAGAGTGCGTTGAGGTTCTCGGGCGTCTGAGTGCCGCCGCTCCCCTTGCGAATTCCTTCCGTCGCATAGGTGAACTCGCCCGAGGCCGGGATCATCGTGACCGCCTGCGTCAAACCCTCAGCGGTGTCGGGATCGGCGAGCGGCCGGAAGATCTCGAAGGAGAGCTGCGGCAGACGGTTGCCGTAGTTTCCGAGCGGAAGCTCCTCGAAGACAACGTAGGCGGTACCGCGATAGGCGGGCGTGCTCGCCGCGCCCATCTTGGCCGAAATGAATGGGTCGGCCGTCTGTGTCTCGTCGCCTGGATACCAGCGCCAGGTGATCCCCGCAGTATTAAGCAGCTTGCCGTCGGCCCAGATCCGACCGATCCCGGTGATCGGACCTTCACACACGGCAACTGCGAAGGAGGCATCGTAGAGATACTCGGTGGTCCTGACCTTGCCGCCGCCACCACCCTTGCCGCCGCCCTGCGTGGTCGTGTTGATCTCCTCGCGGAAGTCGGTCGCCCAGATGATGTTGCCGCCCATCCGCATTCGTCCATAGACACGCGGGATGACGGCTCCCTCGGTGGACGACGTGATGCGCAGGCTGTCGAGCCGCGGGCCTTCGATCCGCTGGGTGGGCGCCAGCGAGGAAATGATCCAGCTGTCGACGACCGAACCGATGGCGGAGCCGACGAAGCCGCCAATCGTCGCCGCGCTCACGCCAAGGATGGCGCCGCCGATGCTGCCGCCGATGGCAGCGCCAGCCACGCCGAGAACGAGAGTTGCCATGGTGGATCAGATCTTTTCCGGGAAGAGGAAAGCGAAGGCGATGCGCCGGCGCCAGGCTTGGGTGAGCGGCTCCTCGATCACGCCCAGCCGCTCATAGGCGTGGAGTAAGCAGTCGGGCGCGGTCAGGATCCCCACATGCTTGGCGATGGCGCGGGGCTTCATTCGGAAGAGGACCAGCGCACCGGGACCGGCATATGAGGGTTCGATCTCGATCATCATGCGCCGTGCACCCTCGGCCAGAACTTCGAGTGGGCCAGTTTCACCCCAGTCGCGGCTGTAGGGCGGGATCGTGAACGGCTCGGACCCCACCACCTCGCGCCAGACGCCGCGAGCGAGCCCGAGGCAGTCGCAACCCACGCCCTTGAGGGACGCCTGATCGTGGTATGGGGTGCCAAGCCAGGAGCGCGCGCTGGTGATGATGCGTTCGGGATCAGCGGGGATCACAACACCCCTCCGTCGTGGCCGCCGTCTCTTGTGGCGTAGCGCAGGATCGTGTCCTGGCCGGGGATGTGCGGAAAGCCCCGGAAGTTGGCGGTGTTGGCGAACTTCGTCCCGCAGGTCTCGATGCGCTTGTCGCAGCCGGCGCGGATGGTGAAACCGTCGCTCTCGGCGATCGCGCGCACCGGCGCTTCGAGCAGCGTCAGCACCGCGATTCCATCCGTGACGTCATGGCCCAACACCTCGGTGCGCCGACCCGCGTTTGCGCCGCTCGTCCAGTCCAACGTGCCGAAGGTGAACCAGCCGGAGGTAAAACCGGCGAGTCCCGAGGCGGTGAAGGCGCGGTCGCGCAGCAGATCGATGACGGCGCCGGTACCTTTGAAGGCGGGATCCTCGAGATCGACTTTACAGCGCGCGTCGCCGAGCTCCGCATCGCAGCTCGCCTGGAAGGTTCGCCCGACCGTCTGGCCGAGCACATGCGCGAGCGACCGAACTTCTGCGACGAAGGCCAGCCGCCCGCGCCGGATCTGGCCGATGGCGCCGCGCCGCATCAACACGCGCTGATCAGTGTCGGTCCAGTTCACCCGCCAGACCTCCACCTCCGCATTGTCCCAGCGGCCGTCGAGAATGTCCGTCTCGGTGATGCGGTCGGAGGTCAGCACGCCCTCAGCATCCTGCGCATCGACGGACAGGTCCGAGCCCGAGCGCACCTCTGAGGCCGTCAGCCCGCTTTCGGGCTCGAAGTCGGTGCTGTCGAAGGTCAGCGTCCGGTCGTGGTCGGTGAAGCCGAAGGTGACACCGTCGGCACGGGTAATCCGCCAGCACCAGGCGAGCGTGGTCGTGCCCTCATCAAGATGTGCCTGGAAGTTTGGGTCGAGCGACTTCATCGCCGGATCTCCAGAAGCGGAATGGACGTGATCGAGCCGAGCCGCTCGAGGTCGAGCGTCACGTCGAGCGCGTCGGTGTCGAAGCGAACGGGTACGTCGAAATCGAAGCCCGCAGTGATGGCGACACCAGTGCCCGGCGCGGCGCTGAAGCTGACGACGCCGGTCGTGGTATCGACCGACCAGCCAGAAAGCTGCTCGACCCCGCCGAGCGCGATGCGCACGGTGTCTGCCATCGGCTTGGCGATGGCGCGCGTCCACGATTGCGCGCCGGAGGCGTAGCGCTTCACCAGCTGGAAAGCCGTCGTCGCGCCATCGCCTGTCCCGATCTGCTGATCGCTTGCGGCCGGCGCCTGCGCCGGCAGGCACGACTTGTGATCGCCCCAGTCCTTGAAGCGGAAGCCGTGGAGTCGCCCGTTGCGCGCCTCGAAAAAGGCGACGACCGCCGCCAGGTCGTCGACGCGGCGGATGCCATAGGCAACATCGTAGCGTCGGCGCGAATCAGCCCAGCTGGCGTTGCGCTCCTCGTCGCCCGAGGCAAGTTCGACAATTTGGGTGCGCCGCTCAGGACCGCCGCGAGCGCCGCGGCTGATGTCATCGGGAAACCGAATCTCGTGAAACGCCATCAGAGACCCCTCCGTCCAAGCGACACGGCGCGGGCAATGTCGGCAGCCACCTGAGTACGTGACTGGCGGAAACTCTCGGCGTCGCGGGCCATGATGGTGACGTTGACCCCGCCGCCTGCGCCGTAGCTCTTTGCCTCGCGCCGCGAGAGCACCCGCTCGCCCCGCTGCAGGATCGCGGGCACCTCATCATGGCGAAGACCAACGGTTCCCCCGGAGTGCATCCTGGGCGCTGCGGCGAAGGCGAGCGCCGGCACCATCCGTGCTGGTCCGCCAGCTCCGACGACGCCGCCCGCGTGCAGCACATTTGCGAACAGGCCACCGGCCTGGCCGAGAATGCCACCAAGCGCATTCGCAATGGGGCCGAGGATGAACCGCCGTGCCGCGAGCTTGGCGAGATCGGCAATGAGCGACGTGACGAGGTCGGTGAAATTGAGCTTGCCCGTTTTCACGAACTCGCCGACGGCGTTCTCCGCCGACTGGAAGGCGCTAACGAGGCTCTGTCCGATATCACCACCGATCTCGCGCGCCTTGCTGGCGTAGTCCGACAGCGCCGCCGTGACCGCCTGCCACCCTGTGACGGCGGCCTCGGTGTCGGGCTTCGCGGCGGCGGCCGCCGTTCCGGCGGCAGCACCTGCTTCTGTGGCTGCGCGCCCGGCATCGCCGAGGGCGCTTTCGAAGCGTTCGGCCGCATCCGTGGCATCGGTCAGCGCAGAACCGTCGGGTTCACTGGCGCGCGATAGTGCCTGACGCAGCGCTTCGATCGAGCTGAGGGGCGCTACTGCGGCGTTTGCTGCTGCCCTCGCAGAAGCCGCGAGCCGGTCAGCCTCTGCACTTGCCTCCGCAGCCGCGCCAGCCGTTTCGTAGAAAGCAGACCCGGCACCGACCGCCGCTCCATAGACGCCAAGCATGGTGGCCTCCATGCCGGGAATGCCGTCGAGGCCGCGCGCCACGGCGTGGAGGAAATCCGCCCAGGTCTTCTGGATATTTTGGAGCGCTGAAAGCCACCCAGCACGAATGGAAGCCCACACGGATTGGAGGGAGAGCGAAAGCGACTGACCACCCAGCTTGATTCGATCCCAGACCTCCGAAGCGACGTCGCCTAACAGGGACATCGCATTGCCGAAACCACCGGCGCCTTGGGCAAGTTGGGTGAACTGGTAGATCAGTTCGCCTGCGCCAACGATGAGCGCACCAATGCCAGTTCGGATAAGCGCCCCACGTAGAACAACGAGAGCGGTTGCGACGCCCCGCACCGACAGCGCAGCTGCTGTCAGTCCCGCAACCCACCGGCCGCCGAGGAATGCGGCGAACGTCGCGGCATAGGTGGTCAGGCGACCGATGTTGTCAAAGAGACCACGGATTGCGATGCCGAGCGGACCGGTGCGGCTGGCGACCGCCGCCATGGCATTGGCGACGGCTTCCAGCGCTGGAGCCGCGGCGACCGCCAGCTGGTTTGAAAGCCCGCGCCAGATCAGCCCGAGCCGTGAAATCGCGTCGTTCGTCCGCTCGATCTGGTCGGCATCCTGCTCCGAGACCACGACCCCGAATGCGACCACGTCCTCGGTCGCCTGGCGCAGCGTTGCGGTGTCGATCCGGCTCATGGCGATGGAGCCTTCCTCGCCGAAGAGCTGACCAGCCACGGCGGCACGCTCGGCAGCGGGGACGAACTGCTCGATGGCGGCGTTGATCGCGCCGACGCGTTGGTCGAGCGGCAGGCCGATCAGTTCATTGGCCGAAAGCCCCAGCCGGTCCAGTGCGTCGGCAGCGGGGCCGGTTCCAGTGGCCGCCTGGCTGAGACGGCGCGTCAGGTCCTTGGTCGCCTGCTCAATGCCGGACATCGACACGCCCGCCAGCTCGCCCGCGCGCTCCAGCGTCTGGATCGAAGCGACGGTGGTACCGAGTGACTGCGCGAGCTTCGCCTGCGCATCGACCGTCTGGAGGCCGGACCGGATCATTGCCACGCCAGCGGCGGCAGCGGCGGCCACAGCGGCGGCAGCCGCTACAGCCACACGGCGGGAAAACGCCGCGAGCCGGGCGTTCGCCGCTTCCATCTCCCGGCTGAGCCGTCCGAAGCCGCGCGACCCGGCCTCGCCGACACCTTCCAGCTCGGCCCGCACCTGCCGCCCGCCGACTGCGGCGAGCCGGACGGAGACACGCTTCTCTGTCATGATTGATGTTCATCCCGTCTACTTCAGCCTGTGCTAAGATCAGGCCATGACGCTTGAGGAGTTCTTCGAAGATCGGGACGAGGCGCGAGAACTGTTCGATGCGGTCATCGCCAATATGGCTGATCTCGGCAGCTTCGAGACGCGCGTCAGCAAGAGCCAGATCGCCTATCGGCGACGGCGCGATTTCGCCTGGATTTGGTGCCCGGACCGGTATCTGCGGGGACCGACGGTGGCGCCCCTTGCCCTCAGTCTCTCGCTGCCCGTGCGTGATGCCTCACCGCGCTGGAAGGAGGTCGTCGAGCCGTCGCCGGGGCGTTTCATGCATCATCTTGAGTTGCGCAACAGGTCAGACCTTGATGACGAAGTCCGCCGTTGGCTGCGACAGGCGTATGCCTTTGCTCAGTAGCCTCGCCCAGGCCGATCACCATCCATCTGTTCGTTGAGCTTCGCGACCATCACCGCCTCGATGACCGGCAGCAGTTCGGCAATGGCGAGTGGCGGCACGCCGAGCGCGTTGCCGAGCGCCAGCGCGGCCGACATGTCCCAGCCGATGACTGCACACGGCAGGACGCGCAGCTGGCCGCCGAGACGCCCGACGAGGTCCCAGACCTGCCAGCCCTCCGGCGTTTCCGGCCGGTTCAGCCGCGCCGGGCAGTCCGGGCAGGCTTGCGCACAGGCTTCGCAGTAGCGCTCGCCCCCACCGAAGGACCATTCGGCGAGAGCGCGGAGACGTTTTTTTCCTGTTCCAGCAGCAAACCCTTCGAGACGTAGGTCAGCTCGAAGGCCTCGAAGATCGGCCAGATGTCGAGCAGCGCGTCGATGCCCTCGGGGCTGGGGTCAATCAGGTTGCTGTCGGCATCGCCAATACCCTCCCAGGCGAGCACCGCCCGCCTCGCCAGCGCTTTGGCGAAGGCGACGGCACGCTCTTCGTCGGAGGCTTCTTCCGAAACCGCCTCAATCACGGGATCGCTGCGCGTCGCCACCATCAGCGCAGTGGTCAGCGGGCGCAACTGCACCCGCACGCCGGGCGCCAGATCATGCCAGCGCGGCGCGTTCGTCAGGTCGAGAGTCAGCATCAATAGGTCTCCACATCGTTCACGAGGGTGGCGGTGCACATCCTGCCGACGGTGCTGTTCCGCGCGGCCTGCCAGTCGAAAGTGGCCTGCACGCCCTGCGGCCCGGAGATCTCGATGCGCGGACGCGGCAGGTAGACGGCGTGCACGGTAAAGGTGAAGCTCTCACCAGAGGGCAGCGCATAGGCGAATTCCAACTCGCAGGCCTCGCCGTCGATCGCCTGTGTCACCAGCGTTTGATCGGTGAAGCGCACCTCGATGGAGCCGGTCAGTGCCGCGATGGACGGGTCCGCCCCATCGATGCGGCCATCCGCCCGAATCGTCTCGATCCGGTCGAGGTTGTTCGCGTAGGTGATGTCGGCCGAGACGACGTTGCCAAGGGCGGAGCCGTTCCTGGTGATCGCACCGTTGAAATGCCCGAAGCGTTTCAGCTCAAGGGCGGCAGGCGTTCCGGCACTAGTGGTCGCCCCGACTGTCTCGCCCTGCGCCACCAGCCGAGCCGTGGCGGTGAGCAGCCCCGAGCGCTGCATCTGCCAGGTGATCTGGTCGAGAACGCAGCCGGAATACATCGCATAGCGCGGCACCTCGGGCATGCCGGTCTCGATCGACATCGAGGGCAGCGTCCAGGACCCCGACTGGAACTCGTGGGTGTACGGGGCCTCCGCGCCCGTGGTCGTGGGCGTGCCGAAGGCGGCCTTCAGCCAGAATCCGAAGGCCTCGGCGTCGAGCGGCACCACGACATCACCGTCGGCCGTGACCGCGTCCTTGATCGGCGCCAGCGGATCGCGGCCGTAGCCCAGCAGCTCCGAATTCAGCAGCGGCTGCTCCGCGCCCAGCGAGGTGCTGGCGAAGGGCATCTTGGTGAAACCGCCAACGGGCGGCGTTCCGTAGGTCGTCTCGAACGCAAGCGCCATCTGCGCCCGGGCCCCTTGGGCTCGTGCCATGGTGTTCTCCTAGGGTTGTCGGGATCAGCCGAGCGGATCGGCCGTGGTGTAGTGCAGGACGACCGGAATGACGGTGGCCTTCATGCTGGCCGCCCCTTCGACGGGCAGATCGACCGGGCGCGGGGCTTCGGCCTCGATCCAGTCGCAGAGGCCACCTAGCGTCCGGTCGGCGGCGAGCACTGCGCCAACGCTTGCGGTAAGCGTGTCGAAGGCGGTGTCACGGTCGGCACCTTGCACGACCGCCTCGATCTCAGCGCGGTGCTGGTAGTGATAGCGGAGGGGCGACAACGTCACCTCTGGTTCGCCGGGCTCACCGTCGCGCAGGATCAGCAGCCCCTCGGTCGGGACACGCTCGGGCAGCACCTCGCCGCGCAGGGCGGTGGCGGGCAGTGCCGAGAGCCGCGCGTGCAGCGCGGCGAGGATGGTTTCGCGAAGGGTGGACATCCGTATCAATCGTTCACAGGTGTCTGCACCGTGTTGACAGCATCGCTTCGCCACCCTATCTTCACATGTGTCTGCACCATGTGAGGGGAAGCAATGGCTACCGAAAACACGACACGCGTTTCGTTTCGTCTAAAGACCGATATCTTTGACCTGGTTCAGAAGCTCTCGGCCGATGCCGGTCTGGATCCGTCAGCTTTCATGCAGCGAGCTCTGGAGCGTGCTGTGTACGAGCATCTTCCGCCCGAAAGGCAAAGGGAGCTCGACAATATGGAAACGCTTTACAACGCCGCGCAAAGCAAAGCGCGCGAGATATTCGATGCCGGGCGCTTCGATGAACACTTCACGCTGACGGTTTTCCGCGAGCTGATGTCCGACTCGAATTCACGTCAGCTCTACGAGCAGGTGATTGAGGCTGATGCCTATACGGACGGCGCGCCAAAAAAGACTCCACTCAATATGTATCTTGGCTGGTACATCAAGAACGCCATCAATGCCCAGCCGTCGTTGGACGACGCGGGGAAGCCACGCCGCGCGTTCGTCAAGGGCGAGCCAATCAAAAGCTACACATTGCTTCAAAGTGCGGCGGCTCGTGCGCCTGCTTTGGCAACCGCGCAGGACGTTTGAGCAATGAGCGATCATGAAAAGGTCCTTGCCTCCATCGCAGCTTCCACCGACGCCGATAAGCTGCGACGCTTTCGGGAGAACGCCCAGAGGATGGGCGTCACCGCTGTCGCAGATGCGGCATTCAGACGACTGGTAGAGATCCTCCCCGAACAGGCACCTGGTAGCATTGAACATGATTTCTGGATGACGATTCACGCCTTCGAGGAGGTTCTTCGGGACGAGCGGGGAAAAACGGTTCGCCTGTCTAGGACTCGGCAGAAGATTGGCCGAGTGGGTGTCAAGCAGACGTTGACAGATTTCGCTATGAGCAAAGCTCCGACCGATGGCTTCAACATGTTGATTGAACGAGGTCTCCCCGAACTGACCGGTGAAGCCCTCGTCCTAAAACACAGCGAATCCTTTGATTTAGAAGTTCAAGCAGCAGCTAAGCAGCGCTTGGAAGATGCGGGCGTAGACATCACCAAGCTCCGATCGAGCTGGTAGTCTTTTCCGATCCGTTTAGAGCCGCCCCTCCACCCAGTTCGCCACGATCAGCCCCGGCACACTGTCGAACGCCCGGTCCGCATCCCGTGCGAGGTCCAGCCGCTTCGGCAGCTTGACCTGCGGCACGAGCAGGAAGATCGGCGCGGTGACCTTGCCGCGCCCGGTCTTCGAGCGCGACACCACCGCTTGACCCTTGTTGTTCAGCCGTCCCTCCGCCACTAGCAAGCTCGGACCTGTGCGGCGATAGACGAAGCGCAGGCGCAGACCGCGCCGCCGTTCCCATTCGCCGGGCGTAATCCTGCCGCCGCGCAGGGACTTGCCTGCGGCGGGAAGCGGGATCGCCAGCCAGAACCCGTTCTTTGAGCGGATTAGCGGGCCGGTGTCGTGCGCGCCGACGATGACCGGGGCCTTGGACCAGACCAGTGCCGCGGCGTCGAGGCTTTCGCCCGACCTCGGGAAGTTCTGACTGCGGATCGAGTTGGCCAGCCGTATGCCGAGCCCCGCGCCGGTGATCTGCAACCGCCAGGCCGACTTCAGCCCTATTCCGGCCTCGCGCATTGCAGCGGTCACGGCGCGTTCGCCCGCCGTCACCTCGGCGGCCATCATCGCGACAATGTCGGGATCGATTTCGAGCTTCAGTTTCACGCAGGCCTCAGATCCACGGTCCAGACCAGCCGCTCGCGGTCGCGGGCGGGCTCGCCCTGAATGAGGAAGGCATCCCCGTCCATCTCGATGCGGTCGCCGGGACGCGGGTTCGCCACCTCGGCCACGCGCAGGTCGATACGGGTCGTTTCCGACCAGAGCCGCGCATCGCCGAGATCGCTGATCGCATCCGCGCGCCGGGCGACGACGCGCACCAGCACGGGCGCGCCGCCGTCGGCGATGTAGACCGCGTCGCTGCCGACGTTCGGATCGGCGAAGAGTGCGCCGACGGCGGCGGCGAAGGCGCTCATCAGAACGCGGCGTTCAGGCGCACCCGACCGATGGTGTCGCCTGCGCCGCTCGCCACCGCCTCAATTGCCACGCCGATCAGCGTGTTGTCGGTGGCGACTGTGGTGCAGCGCTTGTTGGTGTCGTCCCAATAGACCTTGGCGCCGACGGTCCATGCTTGAGAGCCGACCTTGGTAATGTCGAAGACGCCGACGAGCGCGGTCTCGACGGGCTCGCCGATGGCCGCGGCGCCAGCCGCGTTGCCGAAGATCGAGCCGACGAGCAGGCCATCGCCTGAGGCGACGGCATAGGGCGCGGCGAGCGTGATGGTGTTGCCGGGCTGGACGTAGGTTTTCATGATGGGGATCCTCGTGGAAAGACGACGGGCGGCCCGTCAGGACCGCCCGCATGTCAGGGTTCAGCATGGGATGCGGGTTACGCGCCCGGGTTCTTGTAGAGGCCGCGCCAGTCGATCGCCTTGGCGCCGAAGTCGAGGCGGCATTTGATCTCGACGCCGTCGACGTCGAAGCCGTTGCGCGTCTCGATGTAGGCGCCCTGTTGACCCTCGAGATAGGCGTACTCGATGGTGTCGATCTGGTTCGGGCTTGCCGCCAGATACCAGGCCGTCTCGCTGGCGGCGTCGAGCCGGGGCTCGCTGATCGGCGCCAGCGTGCGGATCGACTGCGGCACCACGCTCGACGTCGCGGCGGGCACCAGGTTCTGCGCCACCAGCTGCTCGGCCTTCAGTTCCAGCGAGGCGGGCACAATCAGGAAGGCGGGGCGAACGTTCAGCACCGTCTTCTTGTCGAGCCCCGTCTGCTTGGCCATGGCGGCGCGCGCCGCGCCAACCGCCTCGACCGCCAACGCCGCGCCAGCGCCCGCGAGGTTCTTGTGGGTTGTGTGGAAGAGCGCGTTGCCGTCGGCCATCGCCGGGTTGGCGGTGATGATGCCCCAGACAACGTCAGACTCCAGCTGGGCGATGGAGTTGCCGTACATCGCGGGGATCCGGGTGAAGGCGTCGAGATCGTCGTTGATCAGCACCTGCCGAGTGATGGCGACCACCCGGCCATAGGTTTTGACCTTGTAGCTCTCCTTCGACTCGCCGAGCGTGCCGCGCTTGAACTCGCCGCTTTCACCGACCTCCAGAAGCTGCGGGGCTTCGCCGAGCTGGACGCGGTGCATGGCCTTGAAGTCGGTGGCGAGCACCTGGCGACAGAACAGCATGAAGGTGCGGGGATAGGCCTCGTAGGCCTGCCGCAGGGTCTTGTTGGTGACCGCCGACAGGATCTCGGGGAAGTCCGAGGTCGAGTGCAGGGCGCGCGTCGCCACCTCGTCGCGCGACAGGCCCCGGGTGTTGACCCCGGCATTGCCGAGGCTTTCGCGGGCCAGTTCCAGCAGCGTCATGCCGCGATACTGCCGAGCGGCGGCGTCCAGCTGGAAGAGCGTCGGGCTGTAGCGGTGCAGGAGCGCGTTCGCCACGGCATCGCGGCGGGTGATGCGCTCGTCGCGGCCGCCGAGCGGGAGGGAAACATGGCCGAAGGTCCGGGTCTCGTCGGACTTGGCTGCGACCTGTTCGAGGATCAGGCGGCGGGACTCGTCGACGCTGACGCCGCGCTTGACCAGATCCTCGGCGAAGCCGCGCTCAAGGTTCAGCCGGCTCGCCAGATCGTAGATGGTCGAGACACGGTCGCGCTCTGCCTCGCGGGCGCGGGTCGCGACCACTTCGGTGTCAGACGTGCTCGTCTGGGCAGTCTGGGGTTGGCTGCGGGTTTCGCTGGCCGCGACCTTCGGGTCGGGCGCAGCCGCTTTCGGCTCGGTCATAGTGGCGTCCTCGGTTTCGACCGGGTCGGTCGGCTGGATGGTGGCGGGGGTTGCGGCGTCGCTCGCCGGGGTTTCGGTTTTGTCCGTCATCGGGCGTCCTTTCGGGCTGGAAGGGGCGTCCCGGCGGTGAAGGACGCAGTCGTGAAGGGGATGCTGGGCGCGGAAACCGGCAGCTGGGTCGGCCCCGACCGCGACGGCGGAGACCTCGAACGGCGTCCAGTCCACCGCGCGCCAGAGTTCGCGGGCAGCCTCGGGTTTCGAGACCTCGAAGCGGTGGACCTGGTAGCCGATCGAGACCGCGCGGATGTGCCCGGCCTGGATGTCGCGCCAGATCGGCTCGACATCGGCGCGCTCGGAGATACGCACCAGCGCGATACCCCGGCCATTCTCGATGCGGGCGGAACCCGGCACGACCGAGCCGATGACCGCATCAAGCGTGTCGAGCTCGTGCACCTTCAGGAACGGCGCGCCTGCGTTCAGCCGCTCGAGCCGCACATGGGCCGGATCGAGGCTGAGTTCCTCGTCATAGGGCTCGCCGAAGAAGGTGGCGCGGCGGACGCGGGCTCCGGCCGACCAGACCACCTCGACGGTGCGGCTGTCGGCATCAGCCGTGTTCGGCGCAAGTTCCGCCGACCGGCGCATGGCCGGCAGTTCGATCATCGTATCCATGAAGGTCAGTCCTGTTGGTCGGTCTGCGCAGGGTCGGTTTCATCCGCTTCGGCGGAGGGATCGTGGGCGGCGGGATCGGTCGCCGGATCGCTGGTCTGGGCGCTGCCGGTCTTGGTGACGCGGCGCGGGTCGCTGTCGAGCACCAGCCCGAGTGTGTCGAGCTTGGCGTTTGTGGCAGCGATCTCGGCGAGCACCGCGTCGGGGTTGCGGCCTTGCCGGGCGATCACCTCGGCCAGCGTCATGGTGCCGGAGCGGATCGACAGCAGGTTCGCCATCGCGTCCTTCTGCGGATCGACCGCTTCGAACTTCGGCGGCGACCATTCCACCGGCACGGTCGGCGACGGGATCTGGCCCGCCGCCCATGCGGCTTCCGTGAACCAGCGCCAGACGGGCACGCAGAACATCGGAATGAACAACTGCCACTGCACGGCGTCGATCTGGCGGCGGAACTCGACGAGCCCTGCGCGGATCGAGGAATAGTTCACCTGACTCAGGTCCCCGGTCAGCAGCTCGTAGGGCACCCGGAACCCGGCCGAGATCGTGTGCAGGCTCGCGCGCTTGTATTCGCCATAGCCGCCGGTCGCCGAGGGCTGGTTGAAGCGGATGTCCTTGCCGCCGCGGGCATAGGCGATCAGCCCCGGCTCGAACTGCTCGACCCGGTTGCCGTCAGCGTCGACCACGGAGGGCGCGATACCCTGTTGCGCCTCATCATCGCCAAAGACGATGGCAGTGACGCAGGCCTCGGTCTTCTTGCGGACCAGTTCGGCCACCTCATAGTCGTCGAGATCGCGCAAGGACCGGATCACCGGCGCGCCCCAGGGTACGCCGCGCGCCTGCGTGCGCTGCTTCTCGTAGACATGGGCGATCTCGGTCGCGGGGACCGGGCGGCTCTGCAACCCGTTCTGCAGTGACCCGTAGGCGTCGCCCGGATGCTCGGCATGGAGCCAGTAGGCGCGACGCTTGCCGACCGGATCGAACTCGATTCCCTGCACGAGGCGACCCGCGCCGAGTGTGCCGGATTTGGTGGCGTCGAGGAAGTCGGCCTCGAGCACCTGCAATTGCAGCGGCACCGGAAGGCCATCACTTGCCCGCCGCAGACGGCGGCGCACCAGCACCTCGCCCGCCTCGACCATCTCGCGGCAGATCAGCGTCTGAAGGCCGTAGAAGTCGAGCTGGCCATCAGCATCGCAGTCCGCGGTCCAGCGTTCGAAGAGCGCGTCGACCCTCCGGTCCAGCTTGTCGTCTCCGCTCGCCGCGCGCGGCATGATGCCCGCACCGATGATGTTGTTCACCAGCACCGCCACGGCTTTGGCCGCATGCGGGTTGTTGCGCACGAGGTCACGCATCCGGTCGCGCAACAGCGCACCGGCAACTCCGATCTCGG
This sequence comes from Rhizobium sp. Root482, assembly GCF_001426565.1. Classification (GTDB taxonomy): domain Bacteria; phylum Pseudomonadota; class Alphaproteobacteria; order Rhizobiales; family Rhizobiaceae; genus Pararhizobium. The sequence goes on from NZ_LMFA01000023.1 coordinate 75,407, forward strand.
TGTCGGCCGAGGATCTCGGCGCGCGCCAGCCCTCCGTCCGCCGACCGCGCGCAGCGCCGTCATAGCCCCGCGTCAGGGTCTCGAAAGCCTGACGCGCCATCACGCGGCGGGCCGCCATGCGCGGGGCCACCGTGGCAATGGCGTGATCGAACCAGTTCGCCGACATCACCGGTCCCCGCGCGAGAAGCCAGCTAGGCCGGCGATCGGCAACGGCCGGCTGACGCCCGCGATGGCGCGTTCGATGGTCCGGATGCGGGCCAGCAGATCCTCGGCCGAGCCATAGTCCACCGACTTGCCGTCATAGCTGACGCGGGTCGTGCCGCTGGCATAGGCCCGGCGCAGCGCCGAGAGCTCGGTTTCCGTCCAGTCCGTCATGTTCAGAACCATCCTCCGCGCCGTCCGAGCCAGTCGGAGCGGCGCTTGCCCTGCGGGGCCTGTCCCTGCCGGTTGATCTGCCCGGCGGGATCGGTGTCGGTGGGTGCGGCCCCGAGCTGGTCCTCGAGGTCGCGCCATTTTTCGTCGGACCAGCGATCCGCGCCCGCGATCCAGGCTGCGGCGCGGGCATAGACCCGGCAATCCAGCGCCTCGTTGCGCTCGCGCAGCTTCTGCCATTCCAGCCGGGCAAAGCCGCGTTTCGTCCGCACCGTCACCAATTGCTCGGCGACGAACTGCTTCAGCCACTCATTCTCGACCCAGTGCGGCAGGTGCACCGAGCCGGGCGGGAACGCGGCACCGTCGGCCATCTCCTCCTCGGTGGGGCGCGCCAGCCGCAGGAAGCGGTAGGTCTCGGCCTTGAAGGTCGAGACCGCCACGGTCCAGAGCCGCGCCCCGCGCCGCAGGCGTTTGCCACCCTCGGTCGCGTCGACGAAGGTCGGGCCGGAGACCGGGCTCGAGCGGTTGAACCCCTCGACACCCTTCACGGGCGACACTTGCGCGAACCCCTGCGCCCGCGACCAGGAATAGACCGCCGGGGCCTCGTAGCCCGTGTCGATGGCGAGCCGCGCGATCCGAAGATGCGCGCCGCGCTCATGCGGCCAGGATCGGTCGAGCAGCGCGGTCAGCTCCGACCACGCGTCATGCCGGTCCGGCCCGCCCTCGATCACGACGTGATCGATGAGCCAGCTTTCCAGACCGCGGCCCCAGGCCCAGACATCGACCTCGATCCGGTCCTTCTGCACGTCGGCCCCGGCGGTCAGGAACAGCCCGCCCGCGGGCACCGTGCCGGATGTCCAGCGCTCGCGCCGGTCGTAGAGCCGCTGCCAGTCGGGGGCTTCGCCGGTCTCGACCCAGGTTTCGCCGAGGATCGTGTTCCGAAATGCCTTGATCGCCTCGTCCGACCCCTGCGCCGCGTCCCAGGCCCGCACGATCCGCTCCCAGCTCAGCCAGCCGATCGGCGAATAGAGCGCCGAGAGGTGATACCCCACCGTGGTTGGATCGGCGGCCGTGGCGGTCGCCCGCCATTCGCCAACCTCCAGCATCGCCGTCTTGTGGTGTTCCGCGATTGCCGCGTCGCAGCCCTCGCAGTGATATTCCGCCGTCTCCGGCTTGCCCTTCTGCCAGCGCAGGCGGTCGAACTTCAGCCACTGCATCGCGCCGCAATGCGGGCACGGCACGAAGTACCGGCGCTGGTCGCTGGCCTCGTACTCGCGCTCGATCCGGCTCAGCCCCCGGATGGTGGGCGTCGAGACCAGCAGCACCTTGCGCCGATGCGCGAAGGTCAGCGACCGCGCTTCCGCCAGCGTGACCGGATCGCCTTCCTCGTCGGCCGAGGCCGGATAGGCGTCGACCTCGTCGAGGAAGATGTAGCGCGCCGGGGTCGACCGCAGCCCGACCGCCGAGTTGGCCCCGGTCATGATCAGGATGCCGCCCGCGAATTCCTTCGACAGCATGGTGTTGCCCGCGTCGCGGGATCGGGCGGGTTTGACCCGCTCCCGCAGTTCCGGGCTCTCGTCGATCAGCGGGTCGATCCGCTGGCGCGAGTTGCGTTTCGCCAGTTCTACCGTCGGCTGGACCGCCAGCATCGGGCCCGGCGCCTGGTGGATCGCGAACCCGATCCAGTTGTTCCCTGCCTCGGTCGCACCGACCTGCGCGGCTTTCATGAACACGATCCGCTGCGTGGGATCGCCGGGGCTCAGCCGGTCCATGATCTCGCGCATGTAAGGTGTGCGCACCGTGCGATACCGCCCCGGTTCGGCCGAGGCGCGGCCCGAAAGCATCCGGTGCCGGTCCGCCCATTCCGAAACGGTCAGGTCTGGGTCGGGCCGCAGCCCGTTGCCCCAGGCGCGCAGGATCTCGCCCGCGCCGTCGAAGTCCGTCAGTGCGTCATCATCACCTGAAGTCAGGCCGGACCTCGGCAAGCTCGTCGAGGTGGGCGCGTACATGTTTCTCCAGGACCTTCTGCATCGCGGCTGGCTCCACGGTGATCTGCGAGCCTGTCGCGTCCCTGCACGAGGCGGAGAGCTCGGCCGCCATCAGCGCCGCCGCGCGTGCAGGCCAGTTCACCCACGCGTCCCGTTCCTCGCGCGCCAGGCGGAACACCAGCGACAGCGCGCGGGCCCGCTCGATCAACTCCCCCTTCAGCTTCTGGAGCCGGATGCGCCGCTCCTGCGCCTTCAGCACCTCGTTCGCGGTCTTGGCCTGCAGAAAGGTCGTGCCGCCGCCGACGGCCGGAACCGCCAAACCCTGTTCGCGGAGCGTGTCGCCAACAGCGGCCACCGCCGCCTCGGGGACAGGCTTCAGCTTCGGCGCGGGCGGCTTGCGGGTCTTGGACGGGTCCGTCGTCTCCACCCGCCGCGCATCACTTGCGGCTGCGTTGATGCTGCCGTCCGGATAGAAGACCAGTCGCTCGGCCGTCTTCGCCTTCTGGATCGCGCCCCGCGACAGCCCGACATGCGCGGCGTACTGCCGCTCGCTCATGCCCTGCATCGACGGCTCCGATTATCATTCAAGATCATGTGCTTATCGAGTTGATAAGCGTGGCGGACAGAGGGAACGTGTCTCCAGAAGGACGATGCAACTCACCACGGAGCCACCCCGATGACCCGCCGCGCCACCGACAATTCCAACGCCCTCGACGCCTTCATCGCCGCCAAAATCGAGATCGACGGGATGCTGGAGCGGCTCTCCGCCCTCAGGCGGACCATTTCGGGACCAGCCCCGACGAGATCAACTGGGGCCATGTCGGCACCCTGAACCACTACCGCGCCAAGCTGCGCGAGATAACCGACATGGCCTTCAGCGAAGGCGAACACGCCGAGTAAGACGACCCGCTCCCGGTCCCGCCCGCCGACTGGCGGGCTCGACCTCGTAGAAGGGGCCGCATCCCGCGCGCCCGATACGGGAGACGACGATGACACAGCTTTCCGACACCCAAGCCCTGATCCTGAGCGCCGCCGCCCAGCGGCCCGAGCATATCGCCCTGCCGCTGCCCGAGAGCTTGCGCGGAGGCGCCGCCGCCAAGGTGGTGGGCGCGATGCTCGCAAAGGGCTTACTCGCAGAGGTCGACGCGGACATGCGCAACAGCGAGCCCGTCTGGCGCGAGACCGGCGACGGCCACGGCGTCACACTGGTCGCCACCGACGAAGGCCTCACCGCCATCGGCATCGAGCTCGAGGACGCGGATACCGCGCCTGCGGGCGCGACGGACGCGCCGACCGAGGAGTCCGCGCCGGACACCCCCACTGAGCCAGTACCCGCGCCCAAGGCACGCAGGCCGCGCGAGGGCACCAAGCAGGCCACGCTGATCGCCATGCTGCGCGCGCCGGATGGCGCGACCATCGAGGAGATCATGGCCGCGACCGGCTGGCAGTCGCACACGGTGCGCGGCGCGATGGCCGGGGCGCTGAAGAAGAAGCTCAGGCTCGACGTGACCTCGGAGAAAGTCGAGAACCGGGGACGCGTGTACAAACTCCCTGCCGCCTGACGCACTTGACCCCCGACAAGTTGACGATCGCCGCCCCGGAGGACGGCGGTCGTCATGCCTCTAGCCGAGATCTCAGATGGAGATCTTCCAGTAGGCGAGTACCTCCCGAACTTCATCGCGAGGATAGTGTGGACCGGCGTTCGCTAGATCGTGGCGAATTCGCGCCAGTCGGTTGTCCGCAGCAATCTTGATGCGCGACGAGAAGGACGCCGTTCCAGGCGGGATGGAAGGCCTGTCCGGCCTGGGCCAGCTTTCGGGATAGCCATGCCACTCCGACCAGTTTTCGACCTGGGCAGCTAGCGCCGCGACCTCTGTGTGGTCGCACGACCAGCCGTAGAGATGTAGTGCGCACACTCGCAGCAGCATCTTCACTTCGGTCATGACGTCGGTGAAGGCTTTCAGTGGCGTTGGAAGCAATACCATGTTCGCCACGCACGAGAAGAAACGCCTGTCCTGAACAACAGCGTTACTCATCTGAAAGAACGCGTCATCCACCCCCCAGATATGGCAGCACGACCAGTTCGGCCGCTCATCAGAACGGAGCCCTAGCGCGAGTGTCAGAGCCTTGTTTGCATGCACATTCCCCTCGGACTTATGTACGCTGACGCGCGTCTGCCGATTGGTGTTCATCTGCGGCTCTGACCAGTTCGCCTTGTAGAAAAGACTGCGCCGAGCATGTTCCGGGTACCAGACCGGCAGATACTGAAACGTCTTCGGATCGACCCATCGGGCGGTCCGCTCGATGAGTTGCATCACATCCGCAAGACTAAGCTCGCGACGAAGGGCCTCAAGCCCATCCGGAAGCGTTGCGTCGCTGGTGCCACCGTTCTCTATGGTCAGAAATATTTCTCCGTCACACTCGGCGAACTCGAATCGCCTCAAACAGCCGCCGTAGTCCAAAGCTTCTCACTATACTCACAAGAGTAAAGATCGCGCCCATCTGGAGGTTCTGCGCCAGCGTGGTGTGCAAGCCAAAAATCGGGAAGATCAGGATCTGCGTCACTACGGCGACGCCGTAGCCGACCGCGACATTGGCGATCGACTCGACCAGTGACATTAGCCGCGACTGTTTCATGCCGCCTTGCTCTTCCTGCGCCGTATGCTCGCAGCCTCGGTGAGGGTATTGGCCTCATCTCTAAGTCGCTCGGTTTTCACCTGCGTGAAGGTCCGGCCGTCTCCGTCGAGGATCGCCTCGCGTCCTGTTTCCGCCTGCCAACGTTCCACGGCGACATCCACATAGGTCGGGCTGATCTCCATCGCGAAGACGCGACGGCCGTTGGCCTCGCCCGCGATGATCTGCGAGCCGGAGCCGCAGAACGGCTCGTAGCAAAGCCCGCTGCGCGCCACATGCTGGCGCATCGGAATCCCGAAGGCGTCGAGCGGTTTCGGCGTGGGGTGGTCGGGCCGGTCGTCCTTGGCGAAGCTGGGCAGCGCCCATGTTGATGACAGTGTTTCCTCGGCCACCTTCGGCGGACGGTTCGGTCGGCGCCAGCCCATGAAGCAGGGCTCGTGCTTCCAGAGGTAATGCGAGCGGGTCAGGACGCCGCGGTCCTTCACCCAGATGATCTGCTGATGGACGAAGGCACCGGCCTTCTCCCAGCAGGCCTCGAGCATCGCCTGACGGCGCGAGGCGTGCCAGCAGTACCATGCTGCGTCCTCGGCGATGGCTTCCGCCACGGCCGCCGAGATGAACCCGTCGTATAGTTCCGCGCCCTGAGAACTGTCATCCCAGGTCGTGCCGTAGGACGCCGACCAGTCCTTGTTACGCGTCGGATGGTTCGAGCCGTCATAGTCGACGAGATACGGCGGATCGGTTGCGAACAGAATCGCGCGCTCGCCATTCATCAGGCGCCGCACGTCGTCGTGGCTCGTGCTGTCGCCGCAGAGCAGCCGATGGTCGCCGAGTATCCAGAGATCGCCGGTGCGGGACGCCGGATTGCGCGGCGGCTCCGGGATGGTCACCGGGGGCACGGAGCCGCCGGCACCACCTTCTTCACCGTCCCCCTCGGGCACGAAGGCCAGCAGCTTGTCCAGCTCGCCATCGGTGAAGCCGACCAGCGACAGGTCGAAGTCGTCTGCCAGCAGGTCGTTCAGTTCCGCCGACAGCAGCGCCTCGTCCCAGGTGCTCAGTTCCGTCAGCTTGTTGTCCGCGATTCGATAGGCCCTGCGCTGCGCCTCGGTCAGATGCCCCAGCACGATGACTGGTGCCTCGGTCAGCCCGAGCTGCGTCGCCGCCAGGACCCGGCCGTGCCCAGCAATCAGCTCGCCGTCCTCCGCCACGAGGCACGGCACGGTCCAGCCGAACTCGGCCATGCTGGCGGCGATTTTCGCGACCTGGTCCGCGCCATGCGCCTTCGCGTTCTTTGCGTAGGGCTGGAGGCGCGACAGCGACCAGGTCTCGATCGCGTCCGGGGCGAAGCTCAGCGTCATGGTGGGCAAGGTTCCTCAGTCGGGTGGATGCCGGTGGTTTCCGGACTCCGGATGCCCTGCTGGACTCCACGCAGGTCCAGCGGCCACCAGCGGTGTCCGGTCAAACGGCTCGTGTTCATTGGTGTTTGCGCGGGGCGCAGGTGGGGCCGGCTTCCGGGTGGCTTCCCAAAAATCCGGCCCTGTCGCTGGCGATGTCCCGCGCTTCGCCCGCCAGCATACGAATATCGCCAGGAAGGACCCGCGAACTCGCATGATAGCGGACCGCGATTGGGATGCGCGCGCCTCTCGCGAGGATGGCCGAAAATCTAGTCTGATCTGCCGTTTATGTCCGTTCGAAAACTGTCCGGCAGACACTTTCCTCGCCATTGCTCACCGCCGCGCCGCGCCAGTCAGTTCGATCACCTTGCGCTTCGAATAGCTGCGATTGAGCCGCCGGCCATTGAGCCGGAATGCAATGACGCATAGCGCATACAGCCAGCGCTCGTGCGCCGCCGACCGCTGCAGTCCCACCGTCCAGCAGATCGTTTTCCAACGCTCGCCGTGCGCACGCAGCCAGATAATCTTGCCGTCAACAGGTTCGAGCCCCACCGTCCAGCTGAGCGTCTCCTCCATCCGGCTGATGGCAGCGGGCGACGGCAAGATGCGCATTGGCTTGGGCTGCTGTCCAACCTTGTCGGCGAAGTCATGAACGACCTCTGGCCAGGTGCTGAAGTATCCCTGTCGTTGCTGTTCGGGCAGTCGCTTGAGCACGTAAGCGGCTTCCGCCAGGCGTTCCTCGACGAGGCTCGGTGTCCACTCGGTCATCGGCGCGCCTCCTTCGCCTGATCGCGATCGCCATAGAGCTTGTCGCCGAGTTGCCGGATCAGTTCACGTTCGGGCCAGGTCAGCCGGTCATCATCGAGCGACACCGCGAGGACGCGCTGCTCCCGCCAGCCCTCGCGCTTGACCTCTTCGGGGCTGCGGCGCTGTCCGCCATAACCTCGTGGCGCCCACCTCACAGCACACCTCCCCGGGTCTCCATCGCCCAGAGCAGGATGGCGATTGCATCGGCCTCATTATCGTCGGCGGGCTGGAACCCACGCTCGCGCATTGCGGCCAACACGGCTTCCTTGCCGGCGTTTCCCTTGCCGGTGGCGAACCGCTTGATGGTGCCGACCGGTACGCCTTGATAGGCGACGCCTTCGCGCTCGCACCAGGACGTCAACGTTGCCAGAAACCCGCCGTAGAGGTGGGCGGCGTCGGTCCCGATGTGACGCCGGACCTCCTCGAAATAGATCGAGGCCAACCCACCACTGTCGTCAGCCAGCTGTTCGAGCCAGTGCTGGAAACGCAGATACCGCATGCCGCCGCCGTCATAGCGCCCGGTCCGGAATGTCGCGGTGCCACTGTGAACGATCCCGCTGACAAGGCTCGCCCAGCCAGTGGTGGTCCCAAGGTCGAGAGCGAGGATGGTGCTGCCGGCAGAAGCGGAAGCAACGCGCATGGGAGAGAGGTCGGTTACAGGGACGGGTGATGGATGCATGTTCATGCGGGTTGATCCTTCTCGTGTTCTGTCGGGAATGAGAGGTCCGGCACGCCATGCGCACGCGAAGCCCCTGGGGGTGGGCGAGGGAGAACCCGCCTGCGGCGTTCTCCCCCACCCCTGAAGGGGGTGGCTTTCACCCCCACAACTTGGAAGGCCAAACGAGGCCCTGATAATGTTGATAAATTTCAAGTTGGGGATGGGCTGGGGAGCCGCCGCTTCCCCAACTTGAACCTGCGCAGCCCATCGAAGCTGTACGAGCAGCAGCGCAGGTAGTTGGGAGAGGTCTGCCCAACTTGACGCCGCGCAACCGCAGGCGGCAGTGCGGAAGGGAGCGAAGGTAGTTGGGCGCCGCTTTCCCAACTTCCCCAACTTGAAGCTGCGCAAGTCTGCGAATGATGCGGATCGGTGGAGGGCGATCATTCGGCGCCCTCCGGATAGACCCAGACGCCAGGGTTCTCCACGGGAAGAGCGGCACCGGTCTGGGGGCACTTGTACGTGCTGGGCAGGACCTGTATCCGCTCCGGAATGAGCTCGCCGGTCTCGACATCAGCAATCTCGTCGCCGGTCGGGAACACCATGTCCTCGACGCAGAGATAGCCGAACTTCGACTTCGAGGTGGGCAGACCGAAGGGTGCGCCGTCGCGGACGAACTTGATGAAACCCTTGGTCGCCAGCACGCTGATCCGTTCGCGGATCGTGTCCTTGCCACCGAGCCCGGCGCGGTTCTCGAAACTCTCAGCGAACTGCAGCGCCGTGTAGAGCCGCCCGGCTTGTGCTTCATCGAAGAGCAATTGAAGGATGACGTCATGCTTGCGGACGCGCTCGGCGTCGAGCTTCTCGCCGAACTCGCGGCGTACGAGCCTTGTCTCGGAGCGGTCGATATCGACCCAGCGCCCACCGGCCTTGTCGACGACCATGGGCTCGATGCCCGGCCCATTGCGCAGTTCAAAATGCAACATCCGCTCCGGGCACTCCTCGTCGGGCCGGTGCATGATGATGCCGGAGCTATAGAAGCTGCGGAGGGATCCGGCGCCCGAGAGCGCCATGAACGGATCCTCGACCAGCTGCTTCTTGGTGATCTTGCGTGTGTGGTGACAGAGGATCAGGCCGGCATCGGGCGCAACAGCGTCGCGCAATGCCTCGATCCGCTCCTGCAGGAAGAAAAGCATCGCCGTGTTGTCATTCTCGCCACCTCCGTCCGGGCCGCCATCGAAGAGGTTGCGGATCGGATCGATGCAGAGGATGTCGGGTGCGCCGTGTCCGTAATGAGCACGGGCGGCAGCGACGGCGAGAGCGACGCCGCCGGCGTCGAGCAGCATGCGCACCTTGGGCGTGGCGACCAGATTGCCGCGCGCCTTCGCCAGGAGAGCGGGATCGACCTTGATGGCCTGGAGACGCTCCCGGAGGTAATGATATTGGATCTCGGCCTGCAGATAGAAGATCCGCAGCGGCCGGCTCGGCGCGAAACCGAGGAACGGCACGCCTGCTGCCATGTGGACCAGCAGGCTGATCAGGAAGTCGCTCTTGCCGACCTTCGGCGCGCCACAGAGCACCAGCATCCCGCCCGGCGTCAGCAACCGCGGCGCTATGATGTCCTCCGGCATCGGGCTCAGATCGTCGAGCAGCGCGCCGAGTGTGAAGGCCGGCAGTGCCGACATGGGTGGGGCGGAGAGCCGCTCGAGCGCCGGCCCATGACGTTCCTCGTGCAGTCGCCAGAGGCGCTGCGCTTCCGAGGCGAGTCGCTCCAGCGGCCAGTGTGGGCGTAACTGGGCGGCGTTGTACTGGCAGATTGCCTCCCAGGCCTCGTCACGGCTCATGCGGCCTTCGTGCGCCATACGCACATAGTGACCGATCGCGGCGCTTGCTCCCTGGAAGCGCGACCAGTCGTCGGCGCCACCTTCGCGGGCCGGAGTCGTCAGGATCTCCGTAATTGATGGTTTTCCGGTCGTCGGTCCGGGCTCGGAACCAACACCTGCCAGCGGCGGCATGTCAGCGACGAGTTCGGCGAAATCGCCCAGATGGACCTCTACCCGAGGGCTGTGGCGGCGGATGTTGACCAACCGTCTGAACCCGCCCTTGTGATAGACCGAGCCCGCCAAACGGATGGGTTGGTGGGCCGAACGGAAATGGGTGTCGCCGCCCACCTTGACGGCGATATCACCGCGCAGCCGACAAAGGAGCGAGATGTCCTCGCCCTCGGCCGGTTCACTCAGGCGCCACCAGACATGAAGCTTATCCAGGCCATCTGGCGTGCGGCCGCCGCTTTCGACGAGCAGAGTCGGTTCGCCGAGATGCCGGATGAGATGATCGAGCTTGGCTGTGATGTCGCCCGCGTCGAGATCGACCAGAACGGTCTGCATCTGCCGGACGTCGGCGGCCTTCGCCTTGCCGGTCTCAGCGACCGTCCCCGGCACCACATAGAAGGCCGCGCCCTCGCGCGCCGCCCAGCTGGCGAAGGCCCCCGCTTTCTCCAGCAAACTGTCGCCGATCTCGATCCAGGCGTTATGGGGGCGGCCGTCGATGCCCTGGCCCTTGTCGACGAAGCCCCGCAGCGGCACCCAGCCCTCGCAATAGCCGAAGACGACGTCGAGAAAGATCGCGATCTGCTCAGGATCCGGCTCAACGTCGAAGGCATCGGGCTGCGGCGCGGCGTCGTTGAAGTCCCGCCATGCTTCGAGGGAGACGACCTTGTTCTCGCTCATGCCGGTAGCCCCCAGCAACGATCCGCCCACGGGCACATTCGGCATTCGTGAAAATCGCGCGTCGTGGCGATGCGGGGGAGCAGCTCTCCTGCGTCCGTTGCCTGCAGGATCCGCACGCCGCGGTCGCTCATGCGCTGGGCCAGCCCTGCGTCGAACGGTACGAGCTCGTGGTGGAGTTCGGCGGTGTCCTTGTTGATGGCGGTGAACAGCGCCGGATTGGCGGACATGCCCGGCACCTGCGCTTCCATGTAGGCCTGGTAGAGCGCGATCTGCGCCGCGTAGATGGGCTTTGCCAGAACGACACCCCTGGCCACGGTGTCGCGCCAGTTCTTCGCGTTCATCGTCTTGCATTCCCAGAGCGCCGGAACTTTGATCTGCAGCGGCTCTGGTGCCGCGGCGATGATCCCGTCGACGTGCCCGCGAATACGTCCATCGGCGGCAGAGAAGCCGAATTGCTCTCCGTCCGGCTGGTTGCCCTTACGGGTGTAGAGATCGAACCTGGCGCCGCGCAGCCACCGGATTGCGAGGTCTTCGAGGGCGTGTCCGATCTCGAAGATCCGCAGTGTCCGCCCGCCGAAATCAGCGCCATCGTCCTTCGGAGCTCCGGCGAACTCGAACTGCAGGGCGCGCTCGCAGGCGTGTCCGAGGCGAGAGCCCCCGAGATAGGTTCGTGGCGGGATTAACGTTCGTTCAGCGACGATCGCCTCGTCGATGACCGTGTTGATGTGTTCCGCACAGGGGGCGCGGTGATTGTAGTCGAGCATCAGAACGGCACCTCCGCATCGACGTTTGCGGCCATGCCGTGCATGGCGTCCTGGAAGCCGCCGACGGCGACCTCGATGAGCGTGAGCACCTGCGCCTCGGAGAGATCAGAGAAGCGCGCCTGCCAGCCGATCTCCTCCATGATTTCGGCGAGCGGTTTCATGGCGGCGCGGATCGCCGCCTTCTCGTGTTCGGTGAGGTCAACCATGGTCCATCGCTCCCGCGCCAAGCGCGTCCAGAAGCCTTGGCAAACCATCGAGCAGAACCAGACCGAGGGGCGCGGTTGCTTGGACCGCACCGGGTCGGACCAGCCAAAGCCACGAGTTGGCCGCCGACACACGGCGCAGAGTGTCCCACGCGGATGCCAGAGCCGCAGTCGATCGGAAACGGCCGAGACCAAGAGCATCCTCCATCACGCCGCCGCTCCGATTGGTGCCTCGGGATCAGCGTCGGCGGCCCCGAAGACGAGGGAGCGGATGGCATCGCGGTTGAAGCGGAATGACAGCAACGCCGAGGCCTGGTAGCGGGTGAGCCCGAAGTCCTGCCGGTATTCGGCGGGCAGGAATGCGAGTTGCCGGCTGGTCGGCGGCTCATTGAGCCAACGACGCGTCTTGTGGGCGCTTTCGTCGCTCTCATGCTCGTTGAGCCAATCGTCGGCTGCCGCGAGGCACACAGTGCGCTCGCCCAGCGCCAGCAGATGCGGGCGCTGCTTCTGCAGGCCGCCGACGCCATACCAGCGGCTACCCAGAAAGAAGACACCTCCCCATGCGTTGAAGCCGTTGGCGACAAGCGCAGCATCGTCGCCGAAGAGGTCGCACCAGCGGAAACTCGACCGTTTGAGGAGATCGATCTCCGACATGACGAAGTCGCCGAGCGGGGCTGCTTCGCCGCCTTCAGGGCGCTCCCAAAGGTGACCGCACAGCGGGCACTCGGTGGTGGCGAGCGGCACAACGGCCCCGCACTCGGGGCAATCCTTCGTCGGCGCCTCGCCGGAGGGTTCATGGCCGTTCAGGTCGACGTCCTGCTCCAGCGATCCATGCAGCAGCGTCGAGGTACCAAAATCGAGCACGATGCAGTCGGTCTTAACGATGCCCGGATGCTCTTCGGGCGAGACCGTGCGAAGGCCCCGGCCTACCATCTGGATCATGGTCGATTTGTAGGAGCTCGGCCGCAGCAGCACGACGCCGCTGGTCGGCGGGTGATCCCAACCTTCGGTCAGGACCGCGACGTTGACGACGACACGCAGGTCACCAGCGGCATACGCCGCCAGGGTGGCCCTGCGGTCCACATCGCTCATGTCGCCGTGGATCAACACCGCGGCGATGCCGGCCGCGTTAAAGGCGTCAGTGACGTTGCGAGCGTGGTCGACGGTAGAGCAGAACACCACCGTCTGGCGCTCACTCGCCTTCTCCTGCCAATGTCGAATGACCGCTTCCGTGACCGGCGAGCGGTTCATGATCGCATCGACCTCGGCCATGTCGAAATCGTCGGCCGTGCGGCGCACCCTGGTGAGCTGATCCTGGACGCCGACATCGATGACGAAGGTGCGCGGCGGCACGAGGTGGCCGGAGGCAATCAACTCACCGATCCGGATCTGGTCGGCGACGTTCGAGAACACCGGGCGCAGTCCGCGCTTGTCGCCCCGGTTGGGCGTGGCGGTAACACCATAGATGCGGCACATCGGATTGCGCTTGAGCGCGGTGTCGATGATGCGTCGATAGCTGTCCGCCGCCGCGTGATGCGCCTCGTCGATCACCAGGAGGTCGAGCGCAGGGATCTGATCGAGATTGCCGGCGCGTGCCAGCGTCGGCACCATCGCAAAGGTGACCTGTCCGCCCCAGGACTTCTCCCTGGCGTCGACGACCGAGGTCGTGATCCTCGAATTCACGCGACCAAACTTGCTGCGGTTCTGAACGGTCAGCTCGTCGCGGTGGGCCAGCACGCAGGCCTTGGCTTCGGTCTCGGCCACCATTCGTCCAGCGACCGCAGAAAGCATGATCGTCTTGCCCGCTCCGGTTGGGGCAACGCCGAGGGTGTTTCCATGCTCGCCGAGCGCGCGGACGCTGCGCTCGACGAACTGCTTCTGGCGGGGGCGCAGCAGCATGGCGTGCCCCTCACTGTGCCCAGGAGGGGCGCACGCCCGGCTGCGGCATCGAGGACTGGGCGGTGAAAGCCGGTGGCTGCGTCGGCGGCACGATACCGGCCGCGCCCATGATGGCAGCGTATTCTTTGTGGTCCGGCGTCACCGCCGCGCGAACCTCGTTCTTCTCGTCGCCATTGGTGTCTGTGCCGATGTCGACCTTTGCCACGAACTCGAGCCCGTCGAGATCGGCGAAGCTGCTGATGCGGCGGGCGGCCTGCGCCTGTGCAGAACTGTCCTTGTCCGAGATGCCGCGCGCAGAATTCAGCATGCCGCGGATCAGGCTGCGGCCCATGTTTGCCCAATCCGGCCCCTTAGGGCTGTAGAGCCCGATTAGGGTGAATATCTTCCGTCGGGCATAGGGCCCTTCGAGCACCGTGAACTCGCCCGAGAGGTAGACCGAACCGGTCGTTCCCCGCGCGGCGTATCCACCGGTCCAGCCCTGCGCGGGGTCGTCGAACCCGCCCGGGCGGATCGTCAGGCGGACCTTGGCCAGCGTGCCCTTGGGAATGATGTTGGTGTTCTGCTTGGCGTCGTTGAAGTCGTTCCAGGATCCAGACATGACTGGGCTCTCCTCGTTCAGGCGTTTTGGGATTGGGTGGGGGTGTCGGTGTCCGGGGCGGCGGCCGGTGATGGGCTGCGATGGTCGAGCCGCTCGGAAGCGGGTTTCACCGGCCCGCGGATCTTCGCCATGAGACGGCCGAGATGCGGCTCCTCGACAGACAGGAGCCGGCCGGAGCGGTCTTTCGCGGGGAAGTTCCAGGGATTGATGGTCTGGCAGACAAAGGCGCGGTACGGCGTGCCGGACTCGTCCTTGATCTCGGCCATCGTCAAGACTTCATCGACGATGCCAGGGAGCTCGAGTCCGGTCTTGGACCCGTCGATCTGCGCCGAGAAGACGCGCTTGTTGAAGTCGTCGAGCTTCTCATCGAGGATCCCGACGAACCAGACGTTCTTCGCTCGCGTGTGCTGCAGATGGGTGAGCCACGCGATCATCTCGCGCCCGTGCAATCCATAGGCGCCGCGGATGTCGGGCTTGCAGGTCTTTTCCGAAAAGGCTTCCGGTTGACCCTTGCACCACTGGAAGCAAAGTCTGGCCGCAACGGTGATCGAGTCGATGAAGATGGTCTGGTAGCGGTCCAGCGCCGCCGGATCGCCGAAGCGATCGCACACTGCAGCGTGGTGGGCCTCGCTGTAGACCTGGTCGTCCCGGAGCGCCGGATTGGGTCCGCCGATGAAGACGGCGAAGTCGCGGCATTCGGCCCAGGTACGCGGTCGCACGCTGTCACCGGACCAGCCTTCGATGGCCAGATCGCCCGCCTCCAGATCGATGAAGAGCGTCGTGGCGGGATCGAGCGTCCACAGCAGGCTGGTCTTGCCGATGCCGGATTTGCCGAAGATCGCACCCTTGATGCCGCGCGGTTCGGCGAGCCGCTGATCGGCCGAGATGATGGGGAGGGTCATTTCATTCCTCCCCGGCCCGGATGAGCCTGAAGGTCATCTTGCCAGTGCGAACGGTACGGGCTGGTTCGAAGATTTTGCGGATGTGTGAGGGCCATGCTGCGTAAGCGCGCTCGGTGATGTCGAACTTCGTCCTGACGTATTCGGCAGGGTCTTCGCCGGCGGCTCTGATCTTTTCGACGAGCGCAGCAAGGATATGCTGATCCCAGTCCACCCTCTTGGGCGTGGTCACGGCAACGACGACGCCATCTTCGTCAGCAAGGCGCACCGTGCCGGTGTCCTTGGCAGCCTCGAGGCGCGCCATGGCGGCGCGGTCGGTGTATTTGAGCGCAATGGCCCCGTTGAGCCACTCGCTAACAGCCTCGGCGGCGCGCAGCCGCTCGCCGGCTTCCTCCTGCAGAAGCGCCAGTTGCTCGGCGGCCAGAGCGGCGATGTCGCCGATCGGCATAAGCCCGAGGTCGTCAAGTGAAATGCGGTTGGAATCTCTCATCGCCGCACCCCTCACGCCGCAGGATTGGCGAAGGTGCGGGCAGTGCTTGCGCGGATCTGCTCGCGCTCGTACTCCTCGATGTCCTCGAGCCGGTACACGACCCGGCCGCCCAGCTTGACGAAGCGTGGGCCTTCGCCCGTCCAGCGCCACCGCTCGAGCGTGCGGTGCGAGATGTTCCAGCGCGCAGCCAGATCAATTTGATTGAGGTGTTTGGTAGCCATCTGTCTGTCCTTCGGTTCCAGTCGAAAACCTGCGGAGAGGATGGCGAAGGATCAGAACTGCGTCGTCGGGACGGAAAGTGGATCGTAGGGGGATGAAATAGGATCGTTTTCCTATGTGAAGGGGGATGTCTGGGGGATAAAGCTCAGGCGAGCCAGACCCATCAAATGCGAAAAGCCCGGCGGAATCCGGCTTCGTGGTGGGGGATCAGGAGAACTTGATGTTAAGCCGATATCGTCCGCGCCGGTCGGACTGGATGAGCTTGCGCCAATCGGGCTGCGTCTTGAAAAGATCAGACAGGCGCGTGCAGGAGGAGCCAGCATCCGCCAGCACTGCCTTACCGTGCTGCCATGGGCACCCGCTCACGGCAGCATCATGGAGGATTTTCACGACGCGAGCCTGGAACTGCCCGAGCATGTAGGTTCGTTCTCCGAGGGTAACCTCGCTGAAATCATCCCTTTGTTCGAAGACGATCTCGGAGCCGCGTCCGGTGCCCGCCAGTCCGTGCTTGGCTTCAGCACGATCCCGCTCATCTCGGCGGACAACCAATTCATCCTGCTTGACCAGGATGCCATTCTCCGGCTGCAGCACCACACAGTAGCGGTCAGAGGGAGCATCGAAGCGCTCGACGCGCAGCGCGCCCTCGTGGAACAGACGATAGGCGTCGTGAGCCCTAAGATCCTGAAGCCCGTGAAACAGACTCTGATCCTCGGGGATGCTGCACCACTGGCCCTTGTCCACTTCCTCGTAGCAGCCCTGTTCCAGGCGAACGCCATAGAGGCGCACGGAAACTTTCAGCAGTCCGTTCTCGGTAAGGTACACCAAGTCGCGGTGAGGCAGTTCCCACCGCTCCTCCAGCTCTTCGAGCGCAAAGTACTCCTTCTCGATGCCTGCCATGCCACGGACTCGCCCACTACCATTCGTTCCGTGTTTGTTCTATTTCCTTGACGCGGACGAATCAATCCGCTTATGTCCACATTATCCACATATCGGATGACCCAGATGCAGATGAAGCTCGCCGAACGGCTCAGGGCACGCGCTCAGCAGTTGGCAATGAACGCGCGCGAGGTGGCAGAGCAGGCACGCGTTAACCGGTCGTTCGTCTACGACATCATGCGCGGTCGATCGGAGCATCCCAACCTGGAGAAGCTCGACAAGATCGCCAAGGTGCTGAAGGTCGACCGCAACTGGTTGCTCAACGGCAGGGGCGAAGTCGAAGGCGAAGAGCCCGTGATGGGTGGGGAACCGGACGGGTTCGTTGCCATTCCCTCAGTCGAGGTCACTGCCTCGATGGGCGGCGGGAAGCTCGTCGCCGACGAGGTGGAAACCGGCGAGCCCTATCACTTCAAGAGTTCGTGGATCAGCCATAGCCTGCGCGCCAACCCGGCGAACCTCAGGATCATGCACGTCGAAGGGGACAGCATGATGCCGACCCTTCACGACGGAGATGTCGTCCTCGTCGATCTCGGTCGCGCTCTCCCTACTCCACCCGGCATCTTTGTGTTGTTCGATGGAATGGGCCTGGTCGCCAAGCGGCTGGAACACATTCCGAACTCTGACCCGCCACAGGTCCGCATCATCTCCGACAATACGTTCTATAGCCCCTATGAGCGAACGGCCGAGGAGATCAAGATCATCGGGCGCATCAGGTGGTTCGGGCGAGAGATCTAGTGGGAGAGCATGTGTCAGCGGAGGCGGCAGCTCGGGCTTCAGAGGTCATCGCTGGGCGGGTCTCCAGCCAGCATCTCCCGCTTCAGCCTCGCTGCAGAACCAGCGCTCCCCCGCACGCTCGTTGATCCGCGTCCGGTCATAATCGCGCATGCCTGGAACGTGATAGATCCGCTCGCCACTCCTGCTGATGTTACCCTTGATGTCGCAACCGTCCGACGTGACCGGCGCGGTCAGAGGGGCGACAGGTGACGAATTCCGTTGTGCTGCCCGCCACTCCCATGGCGGCTGAAATTCGCCCTGCCAGATTCCTGCTTTCTCGACGGCCGCCGCCGACTGCTCATCCGCGTAGGCGCCACCACTATAACGCGGCCAGTCCATAGCCATTCCGGCTCGCACCATTGCAACTGCCACGCCTAGCCCGTCGGCACGGAAGCAGTCCCCGACGAACCGACCATATTGATCCCGCTCCACGAACTCGCAGCGCACGGGTCGAGACTCAGCAAGCAATTGGTCGAGGGCGCGTGCCGACATCGCTCCGCAGCGGTATGATCGTCCCTGATCGTCCTCGCAGAGCTGCGAGGATTCAGGCGCATCTATGCCGTTGATCCTGATGCGCTCACCGGCGATCTCGATCGTGTCGCCATCGATAACCGAGGCGCGACCAACCAGTGACCGCACGCTCTCGTCCTCAACCAGCGAGTCTGCCGAACTTGCAACGAGCGCAAAAGCAGCAAAGATAAACGGCAAGATTGCGCGTTGGATCATTGGCATGTTCTCCATCTTCTCCAAATGGCTCGAAAGACGACGAGAGTTAAGACGGCTTTGTCGGGATGACGCACGCCAACTTGTAGAGCGGGATCCCCTGACCGCCTATTATGATGCTCAACGCGCCGCCGCCCAGGCTCGCTTTGCCGGTGATGGCGGGGCTTTTCTTTATTGGGCGCGTGTCGCAGCGGAAGTTGCGCGAATCAGCCAGGCGCCGATGAACTTCGAAACCGTCAAATCGATCGTTGACGAGGAAGAGCGCCGCGCCCGCAGTTGAGACTCGCGCACCTGTTTGAATGATTTCTCCACGTTGCGATAACCCACTGATATCGCTTGTAACCTGTTCAGCCACCGGTACCGTTCGCTGATCATCTTCAGTTGCGAACGGTCTCATGCAAGACGCTCGATCCGGTCCAAACCCGCTGTCGCCCGGCCATCTGTCGGCGCACGAACGCCTTGATGAGCTCGCCAGCATCGTTGCTGCGGGGCTGAGGCGTCTTCTGCCGGAACAGTCCAGTTCTTTACTTGCAGCTGGCGAAGACAGTTCATTCGACATTCTCGCCCTCAAACGCCGTGTTGCTCGTCGCAAACCGAGCAACCGAATTGGAGAGCGATGATGCCGGGCAGGACCGGAAGTATTGAGGCCGAACATGGACAACCGCGCGAGAGCGCCGCGGCAGATGCGAGCGTGATTGCGCAACTGGCGGCGATTAAACGTATGACCGTGGTCGAGTTGAAGACGAAGTGGGAGAGCCTCTTCGGCGCGCCCGCCCCGAACAACAGCCGCAGTTACCTTGAGCTGAGGCTGGGTTACCGGATCCAGGAACTGAGCCTCGGCGGGCTATCGCGCGAGACCCGTCGGACGCTGGACCTGCTGGCTGACGAGATCGAAGGCCAAGCCAGGCACAGGTCGATTATCGCCGATCCCCGCAACCCAATCGTCGGCACAAGGCTCGTGCGCGAATGGGACGGGGTGGAGCACACCGTCACGGTCTTGAAGGACGGCTTCGACTGGCAGGAGCGGAGGTTCAAGTCACTGTCGGCGGTGGCGAGGGCGATTACCGGCACGCAGTGGAACGGCTACCGCTTCTTCGGTCTTCGCGAAGCTCGGAGGGACGACCGATGAGCCGCCCTCAGGAAGCCGTCGCGATCATGCCGCGCCGCCAGCGTTGCGCCATCTACACCCGCAAGTCGAGCGAGGAAGGGCTCGACATGGAGTTCAACAGCCTCGACGCCCAGCGGGAGTCTTGCGAGGCCTACATTGCCAGCCAGCGCTCGGAAGGCTTCGCCGCCATCCGAGAACGCTATGACGACGGCGGGCAATCCGGTGGCACGCTGGAGCGACCCGGCCTGAAGCGGCTCATTCATGACGTCGAGGCCGGCCTGATCGACGTGATCGTGGTCTACAAGATCGACCGTTTGTCGCGCTCCCTGATGGACTTCGCCAAACTGGTCGAGATCTTCGACCGCAATCAGGTGACTTTCGTGTCGGTCACGCAGTCGTTCAACACCACGACGTCGATGGGCCGCCTGACGCTGAACATTCTCCTCAGCTTCGCTCAGTTCGAGCGGGAGGTGATTGGCGAGCGCATCCGCGACAAGGTCGCCGCGAGCCGCAAGCGCGGCATGTGGATGGGCGGGCATGTCCCGCTCGGCTACGATGTGCACGACCGCAAGCTGGTGATCAACGAGGCTGAGGCCGCGACGGTCAGGATGATCTTCCAGCAGTTCGTCGCTATCGGCTCCGCCACGACGCTGGCGAAAGCGCTGGCGGCCGAAGGCGTGCTGAACAAGCGCGGCAAGCCGATCGACAAGGGCTTCCTCTACAAACTGATCAACAACCGGGTGTACCTCGGCGAAGCCGTCCACAAGGGCACGGCCTATCCCGGCGAGCACGAGGCCATCATCGATCAGGCCCTGTGGGTCAAGGTGCGCAGCATCCTGCAGGAGAGCCCGCGCCTGCGGGCGAAGAACACGCGCCGCCAGACGCCGGCCATGCTGAAAGGGATCATCTTCACCGAGACGGGGGCGGCGATGACGCCGACGGCGACGAAGAAGGGTACGCGCCTATACCGCTACTACGCGTCTATGGACCTGATCCGAAACCGCCTAACTGGCGCTGCCTCGGGTCCGCTGCGTTTGCCCGCAGGAATGGTCGAGGACGCCGTCGTCGGCGAAATCCGTCGCATGATCCGCGCGCCCGAGATTGCGGCCCGAACGATCAAAGCCCTTCGCGAAGATGGTTCGACGATCGAGGAGAAGGCGGTGGTCAAAGGGCTCGGCGAGTTCGATCAGCTCTGGGCGGCGCTCTATCCCGCGGAGCAGACCCGCATCATTCAGCTTCTGGTCGAGCGGGTGACCGTCGGCGAAGCCGGCATCGCCGTCGATCTGCGCCAAGAGGGGCTGGGGTCGGTCCTGCGGGACATGATGGCGCCACGCCAGACGGAGGCCTGCGCATGACCGGCACGAAGAACACCATCCGCGTGGTCATTCCGCTAACGATCCGCAAACGCAACGGGCGGCCGAAGATCCTGCCGCCCGACGACACGATCGTTCGGGACAACCGGTCACAAGACCCTCACGTGCTGCGGGCCATTGCCAGGGCTTGGAGCTGGCGGCGGCAGCTGGAAACCGGGGCCGCCTCTACCATCCAGGATGTTGCCGCAGCAGAGAATATCTCCGACCGCTTTGTAAGCCGGATGATCCGCCTGACTTACCTGGCGCCTGATGTTCTCGAAAGGCTGGTCATCCACCGCATGCCACCGGCGCTGTCACTCAACGATCTGATCGCCGTCACCAATCGACCTTGGGCAGAGCAGGTGGAGACCGTGTTCGGCGCAGAGCTATGAAGAGCCCAGCGTGGACTACGCGAATGCCTGAAATTCCAATTGCGCGCCGAACTGCTACGCGATCACTCTTACGCCCATGATCCCATCGGCTTCCGCTGCCGGCTCGAGCTGGTAGCCGAGGTTTGACTTGTTGTGCAGCCGACAGAGGGCTTCGAATTCTCGTTGGGTCAAGCCTTCGCCGATGTGCTTTCCGACCGGAACTCCATTGAAAGGGTCGTGACCGGCAGCCTCGTAAATGGCGCGCATGGACCACAAAGGATCGATGCCAACAGGGATGAACCTGTCGCCGAGCTCGCGGATTTTCCGGCCGACCCATTCGGGCGACGCAAACTTTGAAACGTCCGCCTGGTACGTCGTCACACCTGATTTTTCGCCACGCTTGTGAAGCGGTATAAAATCCTGATCAGAAGAGATTATGCAGATCGAGTCAGCTTCGTAATCGACGCAAGCGTCGACCGCTCGGATCGTAATCCGGGTGTCGACCTCCTTCTCGTCAAATGCCTTCAATCCCCATGAGTCGACGTAGATCTTGTAAAAACCTTCTTCCCAGCGGGATACGTTCGAGCCGCGCTTCATGCATTCAATGAAGTGCTCGAAGATGCTGTAATCCCGCGTGTCGCCGTGCACGTTTAGAATCCCGCTACCGATATCGGCGAGCTGTCGGCGCGCATTTGCACTTCCCTTATTGGCCTCCTTGCGGAGCCGCCATTCGATATCCTTGAGTGCGAGAGGGGCGTAGAACAACTCAATGCTAGGCTTGATGTCCACGACCTGTCGGATCAACCCAAGCTGATCGACTTCTTTCCGAAAAATCGCACGAATAAGGTCATTGCGAGCAATCCCGCCGTCGACCTCCCGGATGATCTTTTCATCGACCTTGGCGGACACAGTCTCGAGCAGGTAGTGGGCGAAACGGCTGGCAAGCATGCCGCTATCGAGTGGAATGCTCTGCTCCTTCATCCATCGCGTAAAGCCTAGGTATACGCCCTGCAAATCCACTAGGATGAGCACGTTGTGCTTTGTCGGTGGCTCTTTCAGAGATTGCGCGAACTGGTCGGCGAGACCAGCGCACGTGTCGTAGTATGACGACAGCCGATCTGGAGAGAAATTCCCGTCGGCGTCTGCCGCCTCACGAGGGTATTTCACCGAGAGATTTCCCTGTCCCATTTACTGATCCTTCGAAGCCGAACCGATCTTGGTACTGCTACGGACAAGATTCCGTTCGATCAAGTCAATGGACTGGTCCATCCTGCGCCCACCTCCGCCAGACAGCAGCATCTGACGAAAAAGGAGGACATCATGACCGAAACCGGACACGCGCTTCAGCTTTTCGATGACTACCTGCAACGAACCGCACGCGACACACTGCGCTGCGTTCCGCCCGGCGACGCCTACCTCGGGTTTCTCTGATTGGGTGGCTGGTGGACGAGCCCGTCGAAACTGCGTTACGCCTTCAACCTTCTAATATATTGAAATTGTATCTCTTTCGTTGCTCGAACCAATTCCGACGAGGTTCGCTCGGTTTGAGACGAAAGCCGCTCAGAGACCGAAAGTCGGGATTGCGGTAGTCTCTGTGGTTCGGTCTCCATCGCTAACTTCCTTTGAAATCAAAAGAACTTTCGACGCTCAGATCGGGATGTGGGGAGTTCGCAACTTGATAATGGCGGACAGAGCGGGATTCGAACCCGCGATACGCTCTCACGTATACACACTTTCCAGGCGTGCGCCTTCAACCACTCGGCCACCTGTCCGTTTGCCATCACACCGGCGGTTGGCCCGGTGGACTGGAGAGCGTTGCCGCTTTCCCCTGCCGGTGGACGCAAGGCCCGGCCGGAAGCGCCCGCGGTGCAAACCAGCGGACCGGCGGGATATATACTGATGAACTCGGCGGGATCAACCGATTTCTGACAGTTTTTTGACTTCATGTGAGCGGGGCCGCGGAAGGGCGGCATTGCACTTCACCGGTCCAGCGCCTATTTTTGCCGTAGTCAGGCAAATGCGGGTAAAGATTGCGCGCCTGCGAGCCGGCAAGCGGAGAAAGAAATGCGGCTTCTGCTGCGATTTGCGAGTTTTATTGCGCTGATTGCCGGCGTGCTGGTGGCATCTGTCGATGCCATTCAGTCGGTCTCGGCCTCCCAGCCGGTGCTGACGCCGCTGGCGTCGGCTCTGGCGGCCGTCGGCGGCTCGGCGCAGACACTGGTCCAATCGCTCGAAAAGCCGCATGCGGACTGGGCCTTGCTGGATGCCGTGATCGCATGGTCGTTGCGCCAGCCCGCCTTTGCCTTTTTCCTGCTGATCGCGCTGGTTTTCTGGGTGGTCGGCTACAAGCGTGCGCCGGCGGCCGGTCGGTTCTCAGCCTGAACGAACGGCACGCCGGCTGCCTTGGCCTTTGAGCAAAGTCTGAAATGCGGTGCCGGCCCCGAGACCGGATGATCGGCGATAGCGGGGCTTGCTGGTCGAGAGTTGAAAGGATGACACGATGTTCCTGACCGAAATGTTCAACAAGAAGACGGCGATGCCGGATGCCGGAAACGCCCTGCCGGGCAGGGACGCCGAAATTCCGACCGCCGAGGCGCATTATGTCAGCGGTCGGCCGTTGAAAGGCCCTTATCCAGCCGGTTCCAGGCAGGTTCTTTTCGGGATGGGGTGCTTTTGGGGCGCCGAACGGCTGCTCTGGCAAATCCCCGGCGTTCATGTCACGGCTGCCGGCTACTCCGGTGGTCTCACGAAAAACCCGACCTATCAGGAAACCACGACGGGACTGACCGGCCATGCCGAGGTGGTTCGCGTCGTCTATGATCCGACAGAGCTCTCCTTCGCCGAGCTTCTGAAGGTCTTCTTCGAGAATCACGATCCAACCCAGGGCATGCGCCAGGGCAACGACATAGGCACGACCTATCGCTCCGTCATCTATGTCGAGGACGATGAGCAAATGGCCGAGGCGCAGGCGGCGCGTGACGCGTTCCAGGCTGCGCTGCAAAAGGCCGGCCACGGCGGCAGGATCACCACGGAAATCGCCAGGGCCGGGGATTTTTATTTCGCCGATGCCGACCACCAGCAATATCTGGCGAAAAATCCCGGCGGCTATTGCGGCCTGCGCGGCACCGGCGTCAGCTGCGCCATCTGATATCGGCTCGCCGGAAACTTGCTTGAATTTCTGGAATGCCGCGCCCGAACAGGCGCGGCATTTTCGTGTGGAGGGCATGGCAAAAAGGTCGCAGTCCCCCTGAAGCATGGACTTGCAGGCAGTTCGGCGATTGAAACCGTGCGGAAAGTCGATTAGTAAACTTGACTATTATAAGCAAGTTTACTGGCGGCCACGCTGCCCGAGATCAGGCATGACCTTCCAACCGCGCATGAACAACAGGATATCCGGGTTTTCCGTCATCGGCGGCCTGAACCGGCGCGAATGGAATGGGATCGTCGCCGATCTCTGGGATGTCGAATGCGCGCCGGTCGCGGGCGGCTTCTATGTGGCCGATGATCCGCGGCTGTTCATCGTGCTCGATGCCAAGGGCGGCGGCCGGCGCAATATCCGGCTGCGCCGGACCCAGCAGGCGGTTGCCGAAGACGGCAGGCGGCAGGTGATCTCCTATATTCCCGCCGGCATGGAACTCTGGGCGGAGATGGTCGATGTCAATTATGTCCGTCATCTCGATCTGCATTTCAACGTCGAAACGCTGAGCCGCCGACTGATGGAAGACCTTGATCCGCGCAAGCTTGCCATGCCGCGCCTGCTGTTTTCCGAGCCGCGCTTCCTGGCGCTGGCGGAACTGATCGCGGCGGAATGCGTCAATCCGCAGCCCTTGCATGATCTCTATGGCGACGGCCTGTCGGTGGCACTATTCGTGGATGTCATGCGGCTTGGCCCGGTTCGCTCGCGCAAGCGCAGCGAACTGGCCTCATGGCAGTTGCGCCGGTCGATCGACTACATCGAGGAAAATTGCCTGCGCGGCATCCGGCTGGAGGAACTGGCCACTCTCACCGGCCTGTCGCAATCCTATTTCAGCCATGCGTTCAAGGCCTCGACCGGCCTGCCGCCGCATCAATGGCAGATGAAAGCCCGGATCGAGCGTGCCAAAAGCCTGATGCGCGGAGGCGATCTGCCGATGAGCGTCGTGGCCGCCGAAACCGGCTTTGCCGACCAGGCGCATTTCACCCGCGTCTTCCGGAAAACCGTGGGGGCGACACCGGCGACCTGGGCAAAAAGCCAGCGGCTTTGATCCCGCGCCCATTCGAAGCCGGAATATAGGCCAGAAACGTTCAATTTCCGCAGCCAGAGACAATCCCCACCGAAAAAGTTGAATTAACTACTCATCTTATTTCGTAAATTTTCCGGAGCGTATCCTGTCGATGGGGGCGGGGACGATCGGGTTCAGTTGGGGTGACGAACAGATGCAGATCAAGGCGACCGGTCTCTACAGGATAATGATGGCAAGCGCGGCGGTGACGGCAGTCGCGGTCCCGCACGCGGCCTGGGCGCAGGATGCGACGGCAGGCAATGCGACGCAGCTTGAACAACTGACGGTCCAGGGCGGCCAAGGTGGTGGCCAGGCGATGGAGCCTGTCGATGGCTACGTCGCGAAGACCACCGGCGCCGGCTCCAAGTCCGCCACCCCGATCTCTGAAATTCCCCAATCCATCTCGGTGGTCGGCCGCGAGGAGCTGGAAGATCGCGGCGTCGTGACCAAGATCGACGAGGCTCTGCGCTATACCGCCGGCGTTTCCACCGAACCCTTCGGTAGCGACCCGGATACGGACTGGTTCTATATCCGCGGTTTTGACGCCACCCAGACCGGTGTCTTTCTCGACGGCTTGAACCTTTTTTCCTTCGGCTTCGGCGGGTTCCAGACGGACGCCTACATGCTGGAGCGCGTCGAGGTGCTGAAGGGACCGGCTTCGGTTCTCTACGGTGGCGCCAATCCAGGCGGCATCGTCAATCTCATTCGCAAACGGCCGCAGGCGGAACCGGCCTATTCGACCGAGATCGGCATCAATAATTTCGGCAATGCCTTCTTCGGCTTCGACGCCAACGACAAGCTCAACGAGGACGGCACTGTCACCTACCGCGTAACGGGCAAGATTGCCGGCGGCGACAATTACAGCGACTATTCCGAAGACCTGCGCGGCTTCATCATGCCGCAGGTCACCTTCGCGCCGGATGATGCGACGAGCCTCACGCTTTATGCCATGGCGTCCGCGCTCGATCAGGTCCATGTCGGAAACGGATTTTTGCCCTATGCTGGCACCGTGACCGATGGCCCATTCGGCGGCAAGATCGATCGTGACTTCTTCTTTGGCGAACCCTACCACGATTTTGGCCGCTACGACCAGCAGATGATCGGCTACGAATTCTCGCACGAATTCGACAATGGCTGGAAACTGTCGCAGAATCTGCGTTACGCCCATGTCGATAAGGCCGAGGAGCTTGTCTATCCCTATGCTTTCAGTTCGGTACCGGGCAGTACAGACCTTGCCCGTCTTGGGTTCAAGCACGATACCAGCGTGGACAGTTTGAGTATCGACACACGCGGCGAGAAGGAATTTTCGACAGGCCCACTGGATCATACGCTGCTCGTTGGTATCGACTACAAGAACTTCAAACTCGATCAGACGCAGTCCTCCGCCTTTCCTGCGTCCGACCTCGATCCGACCGATCCTGAATACGGAAAGCCGTTTCCGACTTACGGTTCTCCCTACATCGATGGCGTTACGCGGATGCAGCAGGTGGGAATTTATGCCCAGGACCAGATCCGCTTCGGCGATGGATGGTTGGCGACGTTGAACGGTCGTTACGACTTCATCAACCTGAAGGGCGAATCGCGGCTTGTCGGCGGCGACTACGATACGAAGGACGAGCAACTGAGCGGTCGCGCAGGCCTGGCTTACGAGTTCGACAACGGACTGACACCCTATGTCAGCGCGGCGACGTTCTTCAATCCGTTGGCTGGTACGCGTCAGACCGACCCTGCCGATCCGTTCAATCCGTTGAAGGTCGCGCCGCTGATTGCGGAGGAAGGCGAACAGTACGAGGCCGGCATCAAGTACGAACCGACCTTCGTGGACGGTCTCCTGACGGCTTCGCTTTTCCACATCACCAAGCAGAATGCCCTCGTAACGAGCGGCCTGATCCAGGAGCAGGTGGGTGAAATCGAATCCAGAGGGCTGGAAATCGAAGGCAAGCTGAACATCAACCAGAACTGGAAGATATTGGCTTCCTATGCCTACACGGATATGGAAATCACCGAGGACGCAAACCCGGCATTTATCGGAAACCGGCCTTACCTGATCCCGGAACATCAGGCTTCCGTTTGGCTTGACTATCTTGTAACGGACGGCCCGATGGAAGGCGTCAGCGTCGGGGGCGGTTTGCGCTACCAGGGTGAATCTTTCGCTGATATGGCCAACACGGCCACGGTTCCGGATGCGGTCGTTGCCGATGCGGCGATCCGTTACGAAAAGAACGGCTGGGGTGCGGCGCTCAACGTGACCAATCTGTTCGACAAGGACTATGTCAAGGGTTGCCAGGGCATGTTCACCTGCGGCTACGGCGATCAGCGGACGATCACGCTGAAGCTCAGCAAGTCCTGGTAAGCCGGAAAATCTGCCTGGATAAAAACCCGCGACACTTCTGCGCCGCGGGTTTTTCATATGTGCAAGAGACGGAAAAAGGCGCTCGCATCCGACAAATCCGCCCGCAAAGCCAATGATTTTTGCAGCGTTTTGCCCGTTTACCTTTTTTTACCAACTGAAAAATTTCGGGTGAATTTTCGCCTGAGGCGTGCAAGGATGCGCCCCAGCCAGGCATCCCTCATGGGAGCGGTGGTTCCGCAGACATGTTCCCGAAGAGGAACTTGCGGGAGGACCCAATAAGATCAATAGCAACACAGGGCTGCACAATGAAAAAAACCCTTCTCGGTCTCCTTGCCTTCTCGATGATGTCCGCGACGGCGCTGGCCGCCGATATCAAGCCGGCGGTCATCTTCGATCTTGGCGGCAAGTTCGACAAGTCCTTCAATGAAGCGGCCTTCAACGGCGCGGAGAAGTTCAAGGCTGAAACCGGCATCGAGTACCGCGAATTCGAAATCGCCAACGACGCGCAGCGCGAGCAGGCGCTTCGCCGCTTTGCCGGCGACGGCAACAATCCGATCGTCATGGCCGGCTTCTCATGGGGCGCTGCTCTGGAAAAGGTTTCCGCCGAATATCCCGATACGAAGTTCGCCATCATCGACATGGTCACCGACAAGCCGAATGTGAAGTCGATCGTCTTCAAGGAACAGGAAGGTTCCTATCTCGTGGGCGTGATGGCCGCGATGGCGTCGAAGTCCAAGACGGTCAGCTTCATCGGCGGCATGGACATTCCGCTGATCCATAAATTCGCCTGCGGCTATATCGGCGGCGCGAAATCGGTCGGCCCCGAGGTCAAGGTTCTCGAAGCCTATACCGGCACGACGCCGGATGCCTGGAACGATCCGGTCAAGGGTGGCGAAATTGCCAAATCCCAGTTCGACCAGGGCTCGGACGTGGTCTATCACGCAGCCGGCGGCACGGGTGTCGGTGTCCTGCAGGCGGCGGCAGACGCCGGCAAGCTCGGCATCGGCGTCGATTCCAACCAGAACATGCTCCAGCCGGGCAAGGTTCTGACCTCTATGCTCAAGCGCGTCGATGTCGCCGTCTATGAGGCGTTCACCGATGCCAAGAACGACAAGTTCGAGTTCGGCATCTCCAATCTCGGTCTCAAGGAAGATGGCGTCGGCTATGCCGTCGACGAGAACAACAAGGCCCTGATCACCCCGGAAATGCAGGCTGCGGTCGACAAGGCCAAGGCCGACATCATTGCCGGCACGGTCGAGGTTCACGACTACATGTCGGACGAAGCCTGCCCCTATTGATCGTTTGATGGATTGAATGAAGAAGCCGCCGATCCTTTGAGATCGGCGGCTTTTTATTGGCAGCGCAGCCCACACCTCTCCGTCATGGTCGGGCGCGACCCGACCATCTGCTGGCCCCTCGATGTGACGAGAGGGTGATAGATCCTCGGGTCAAGCCCGATGACGGAGAATGCGAGGCGGTCTCTCGGTATCCAACAATTGGTCAAGATATGTGGCCGTTTGCGCTGCCGGGGAAAGCTGCAAGTTTTTGCGGCTCAGTAATGCGGCGGGCGGGTGTTTGCCGGCGCCTCGATGCTCTGTTCCTCCAGGTTGAGGAACCGCTCGGTCAGGCGGTCGAGCTTGGCGCGGGTCTGCTCCACGACCTTCCACTGCTCCGTCAACTGGTCCGAAAGCTCCTCGATGACCTTCGCCTGATGCGCGATCGTCTCCTCGAGCCGGGTGATGCGTTCGTGATCTTCGCTCATGATCTTCCTTGCCAGCCATTTTTGTGCAGGGCTTTCCCTAGCATATCCACATGAAGGATAAAGGCCGCAGAGCCGCGCTCTTGCCTTTCGCCGGCAAGCGGTTAAATCGCGCTGGACTCTCCTGGCCGAACTGGGAAGAGTAGGCGGCCTGCGATTTTTGGACTTCCGTGCCCGGATTTCGATGCTAAACTTATACCAATTGGTAAAAAAATCGACGCCTGGACCGCGACCCTTGGGAGCGTGAAGAACCGGGCCGACTTGGGGACATTGGTCAGCATGAGCGATATTGCCATCGAGTTGCGCGGCATCGACAAGAGCTTCGGCCTTGTCCATGCCAACAAAAACATCGACCTGACCGTCCGCAAGGGCACCATTCACGGGATCATTGGCGAAAACGGCGCCGGCAAATCGACGCTCATGTCGATCCTCTACGGCTTCTATCAGGCCGATCGCGGCGATATCCTCATCGATGGCAAGAAGGTGACCATCAAGGATCCGAATGCTGCCATCGCCAGCGGCATCGGCATGGTGCATCAGCATTTCATGCTGGTCGAAAATTTCACGGTGCTGGAAAACGTCATGCTCGGCGCCGAGGGCAGCCAGGTCCTCAATGCCAGCATTTCAAGGGCGCGCCTTGAGCTGAAGCGGCTGGAGCACGAATATGCGCTGGAGGTGAATCCGGATGCGCTGATCGAGGAATTGCCGGTCGGCCTGCAGCAGCGCGTCGAGATTTTGAAGGCGCTCTACCGCAAGGCCGATATCCTCATTCTCGACGAGCCCACGGGCGTTCTCACGCCCCCGGAGGCCGACCACCTGTTCCGCATCCTCGGCCAGTTGAAGGAGCAGGGAAAGACGGTGATCTTCATCACCCACAAACTGCGGGAGATCATGGCGATCACCGACGAGGTCTCGGTCATGCGCCGCGGCGAGATGGTGGCGACCCGCAAGACGAAGGAAACCTCGGTGGAGGAACTCGCCGAATTGATGGTCGGCCGCCGCGTCCTGCTGCGTGTCGACAAGGGCGAGGCCCATCCGGGTGAGGTCAAGCTCGCTGTAGAGGGCCTGACGGTGCGCGACAGCCGCGGCGTCACCATGGTCGACAATGTCTCCTTCAACCTGCGTGCCGGCGAAATCGTCGGCATTGCCGGCGTGGCCGGCAACGGCCAGTCGGAACTGCTGGAGGCGATTTCAGGCATCCGCAAGGCGGTCAGCGGCAAGGTCCTGCTCGGTGGCGCTGCCATCGACGTCACCGGCCATGCCGATCCCGCCGAACTGCGCGAGCGCGGCCTCGCCCATGTTCCGGAAGATCGGCACCATGTCGGCCTCGTCCTGAAATTCGAGGAAAGCGAGAACGGCATTCTCGGCTATCACCGCGACAAGCGCTATCTGAACGGCGCCTTTCTCGACATGAAGGCGATAAAGGCCGATGCCGAGGAGAAGATCAGGAAATATGACATCAGGCCGCCCAATCCGCGGCTGAAGACCGCCAATTTCTCCGGCGGCAACCAGCAGAAGATCGTCCTTGCCCGCGAAATGGAGCGCAATCCCGAAGTGCTGATCATCGGTCAGCCCACGCGCGGCGTCGATGTCGGCGCCATCGAATTCATCCACAAGCGGATCATCGAAATGCGCGACCAGGGCAAGGCGGTGCTTCTCGTTTCCGTCGAACTCGATGAAATCCGCGCTTTGTCCGACCGTATCCTCGTCATGTTCGCCGGCCGCATCGTCGGCGAGCGCGAACCGGATGCGACCGAAGGCGAATTGGGGCTCTTGATGGCCGGGATAGAGGAAAATCGGGAGGCCGCCGAATGAGCAATCCCTATGCGAAGCTGCCGGCCTGGGCGGAATATGGGCTCATCCCGCTGGTCAATCTCGTCGTCGCCTTCCTGGTGGCCGGGCTCGTCGTGCTTCTGGTCGGGGAAAATCCGCTGGAAGCCGCCTATCATATGGTCAACGGTGCTTTCGGCCGGGGCGAATATATCGGCTTCACGCTCTATTATGCCACGACCTTCATCTTCACCGGCCTCTCGGTGGCGGTGGCCTTCCATGCCGGGCTTTTCAATATCGGCAGCGAAGGACAGGCCTATATCGGCGGCATCGGTGTTGCACTGGTCTGCCTCTGGTTTGACGCGACCATGCCGTGGTTTATCGTCTTTCCGCTGGCGATCGTCGGATCGGCGCTGTTCGGGGCGCTCTGGGCTTTCCTGCCCGGCTGGCTGCAGGCAAAGCGCGGCAGCCATATCGTCATCACCACCATCATGTTCAATTTCATCGCCTCGAGCCTGATGGTCTATCTGCTCACCCGCGTCCTGAAGCCGCTCGGTTCGATGGCGCCGCAGACCCGCACCTTCGAGGCGGGCGGCCAATTGCCGAAGCTCGACTGGCTCCTGTCCATCTTCGGCCTCGATATCGGCAATGCGCCGTTCAACGTGTCCTTCCTTCTTGCACTGCTTGCCGCCTTTGCGGTCTGGGCGCTGATCTGGCGCACCCGGTTCGGCTATGAAATGCGCACCATGGGCCACAGCCCTTCGGCCGGGCGCTATGCCGGTATCAGCGAGACCCGCATCATCATCATCGTCATGATGATTTCCGGCGGCCTGGCCGGGATGATGGCGCTGAACCCGATCATGGGCGAGCAGTTCCGCATGCAGCTGGATTTCGTGCAGGGTGCGGGTTTCGTCGGCATCGCCGTGGCGCTGATGGGACGGTCGCATCCGGCCGGCATCATCCCGGCGGCGATACTCTTCGGCATGCTCTACCAGGGCGGCGCCGAGATTGCTTTCGAAATGCCGTCGATCTCGCGCGACATGATCGTCATCATCCAGGGCCTCGTCATACTCTTTGCCGGCGCGCTCGAAAACATGTTCCGCCCGGCGATCGGCCGTGCCTTCGCCGGGCTTGGCCGCCGGTCGGCTCCAGCCGTACAGACAGGGGGAGCCTGAGCCATGGACCTGTTCCAGACCATCATCGCGATCCTCGAATCGACCATCCGCGTCTCCGTGCCGCTGATCTTTGCGGCGCTGGGCGGGTTGTTCACCGAACGGGCGGGCGTGTTCGATATCAGCCTCGAGGGCAAGATGCTCGGAGCCGCCTTCGCGGCCGGTGCCGTTGCCGCCGTCAGTGGCTCCGTCATGGCCGGATTGCTGGCCGCCATCCTGATTTCGGTACTTCTGTCCCTCGTCCACGGCTATGCCTCGATCACCCAGCGCGGCAGCCAGATCGTTTCCGGCGTCGCCATCAATTTCGTCGTTGCCGGCTCCACCGTCATTCTCGGCGAAGCCTGGTTCCGCCAGGGCGGCCGCACGCCGGCGCTTTCAGGCGATGCGCGTTTCCAGACGGTGACCTTGCCCTTTGCCGAAGCGGTCAAGGACGTGCCGATCCTCGGGCCGATCTACTCGGACCTGCTTTCCGGCCACTTCATCCTCACCTATCTGGCCTTCGCCATGGTGCCGTTCAGCTGGTGGGTCCTCTACCGCACGCGGTTTGGCCTGCGCCTGCGCGCCGTCGGCGAAAATCCCGGCGCCGTCGATACGGCCGGCATTTCGGTGATCTGGCTGCGCTACCGCGCAGTCATCTGCGCCGGCATATTGTGCGGTTTTGCCGGGGCCTATCTATCACTTGCCATGAGCGCCGGCTTCGTCAAGGGCATGACCGCCGGCAAGGGCTATATCGCGCTTGCCGCGCTGATCTTCGCGAAATGGCGGCCGCTCAATATCATGCTCGCCTGCCTGCTGTTCGGCTTCCTCGATGCGCTGGCGATCCGGTTGCAGGGCAATCCGCTGCCGCTGATCGGCCAGGTGCCGGTGCAATTGATGCAGGCGCTGCCCTATATCCTGACCGTCATCCTGCTTGCCGGCTTCATCGGCAAGGCGATCCCGCCGAAAGCCGGCGGCATACCCTATGTGAAGGAGCGCTGACCATGGAAACCGAACTCTTCGAAGCGGCGCGCGAGGCCATGGCCAAGGCCCATGCGCCCTATTCCAAATTCCCTGTGGGTGCGGCCATTCGCGCCGAGGACGGGCAGATCTATACCGGCGCCAATATCGAGAACCTGTCCTTTCCGGAAGGCTGGTGCGCCGAAACCACGGCGATCAGTCATATGGTCATGGCCGGCCAGCGCAAGATCGTCGAGGTTGCCGTGATCGCCGAGAAGCTGGCGCTCTGCCCGCCCTGCGGCGGCTGTCGCCAGCGGCTGGCGGAATTTTCCGGCGCCAGCACCCGCATCTATCTCTGTGACGAAACCGGCGTGAAGAAGACGCTCGCCTTGTCCGATCTCTTGCCGCACTCGTTCGAGACCGAGATTCTCGGATGACCGCCGCTGCCGAGATGCTGAAGCAACGGCTTTCCGGCTTTTCTCCGCGCTACGGCATCGTGCTCGGCTCTGGCCTCGGCTCGCTTGTGGAGGCGGTGAGCGCGCCGCAGCGTATATCCTATGCGGATATTCCGAGCTTCCCGATCAGCGCTGTTTCCGGTCATGCCGGCGAACTGGTGGCGGGTACAATCGGCGGCGTGCCGGTGGTGGTGCTGTCCGGCCGCGTTCATTATTACGAGCGCGGCGATGCCAATGCGATGCGAGTGCCGATCGAAACCATGAAGGCGCTTGGGATCGAGACGCTGATCCTCACCAATTCCGCCGGTTCGCTCCGCGAAGACCTGCCACCGGGATCGGTGATGCAGATCACCGACCACATCAATTTCTCCGGCGCCAGCCCGCTGATCGGCGAGGAGAGCGATGCTCGCTTCGTCGGCCTGACCTCGGCCTATGATATCGAAATGGCCGCGCGCATGCGGGCCGCCGCCATCCAACTCGATATCCCGCTTGGCTCCGGCGTCTATATGTGGTTTTCCGGGCCGAATTTCGAAACCCCGGCGGAAATCCGCATGGCGCGCATTCTCGGTGCCGATGCGGTGGGCATGTCGACGGTGCCCGAGGTTATCCTGGCGCGGTTCTTCGGGATGAAGGTGGCGGCCGCGTCCGTCATTACCAATTACGGGGCGGGCATGACGGGCGGCGAACTCAGCCATCACGAGACCAAGGACATGGCACCGGTCGGCGGTCGGCATCTGGCGTCGATCCTGACGGAAATGATTTCTGCTTCGGCCTGAAAAGCCGAACCGGCCTTCGCATCTCATGACTTTGCCTCGCCGCTCCAAGTCTATAGAACAACCGTTCGTGATCGCGCTTTCGGTCGCGGCCCATCGTGAACAGCAATGGACGGACCAGATGATGCCCGAAGCCAATAATCGCCAGACCGCCGCACTCGCTCTGTCGCTGCTCGATCTCACCGACCTGACGGAGGATTGCACGCCGGCCGCCATCGAAAAACTCTGTGCCTCTGCCCGCACGGCGCATGGCAATACCGCGGCGATCTGCATCTGGCCGCGTTTCGTCGCCCAGGCCCGGTCGATCCTTGGAGCCAACAGCGCGGTAAAGATCGCCACCGTGGTGAATTTCCCCTCCGGCGGCCTGCCGGTCGAAACCGTTGTCGCGGAAACCCGCCAGGCAATTGCCGATGGCGCCGACGAGATCGATCTGGTCATCCCCTACCGCGCCTTCATGGCCGGGGACGAGCAGGCGGTGCGCACGATGATATCGGCAGTCCGCCAGGCCTGCCCGGCGCCGGTCTTGCTCAAGACAATCCTGGAAACCGGAGAATTGAAGGATCGCGACCTGATCCGCAATGCGTCCCATATCGCCATCCAGGAAGGCGCCGATTTCATCAAGACGTCCACCGGCAAGGTCCCCGTCAATGCGACGCTGGAGGCGGCCGATATCATGCTGACCTGCATCCGCGAGAGCGGCCGCAAGGTTGGCTTCAAGCCGGCCGGCGGCGTGCGCACCGTCGGCGATGCTCGTCTCTATCTCAACCTGGCCTCGACCATTCATGGCCCGGACTGGCCGATGCCTTCGACATTCCGCTTCGGCGCCTCCGGCTTGCTCACGGATATTCTCGCCGTGCTCGACGGTCGCGAGCCGGTCGCCGGTGCCACGGCCTATTGACGATGATCCCGCAGGAAATCATCCGGATCAAGCGCGACGGAGGCACGCTCGGAGGGGCGGAGATCGCCAGCTTCATCCACGGCCTCGCCGATGGATCGATTTCCGAGGGACAGGTGGCCGCCTTCGCCATGGCCGTCTGGTTTTCCGGCATGAGCCTTGACGAGACCGTGGCCTTGACGCTTGCCATGCGCGACAGCGGCGCCGTGCTCTCCTGGGCGGATATGGATCGCCCGGTCGCCGACAAGCATTCGACAGGCGGCGTCGGCGACAATGTCTCCCTGATGCTGGCGCCGATCGCCGCAGCCTGCGGCCTTGCCGTGCCGATGATTTCCGGCCGGGGGCTTGGCCATACCGGCGGTACGCTCGACAAGCTGGAATCCATCCCGGGCTATGACATCAAGCCCTCCGAGACGCTGTTCCGGCAGACGGTGAGGGAGGCCGGCTGCGCCATCATCGGCCAGACCGCGGACCTCGCCCCTGCCGACCGTCGCCTCTATGCCATCCGCGATGTCACGGCGACGGTCGATTCCGTGCCGCTGATCACCGCCTCCATCCTGTCGAAGAAGCTGGCCGCCGGGCTGCAATCGCTGGTGCTCGACGTCAAGATCGGCAGTGGCGCCTTCATGACCGGGCTTGAGGAGGCGGAAACGCTTGCTCGGTCCCTGGTTGGCGTCGCCAATGGCGCGGGCGTCCGCACAACGGCTTTGATCACCGACATGAACGAGCCCTTGGCGGATGCCGCCGGCAATGCTCTGGAAATCGAAAACTGCCTGGCGTTCCTGCGCGGCGAAAAGGCCGGGACCCGGCTTGAAACGGTGGTCTTGTCCTTTGCCGCCGAAATGCTCACGACGTCCGGCCTCGTGGCTGACCCTGCTGAAGCCATGCCTATTGCGCGTAGGGCGCTGAAGAGCGGTGCGGCGCTCGAACATTTCGGTCGCATGGTTCGGTGTCTGGGCGGGCCGGGCGATTTTGTCGAGCGTTCGCAATCCTACCTGGCAAAAGCGCCTGTCATCCTTCCCGTCAAGGCGGAGAGGGGCGGGTTCCTGGAGGCCTGCGATGCCCGTGCAATCGGCATGGAGGTCATCGCGCTTGGTGGTGGCCGCACCCGACCGGACGAGCCGATCGACCATCGCGTCGGATTCAGTGGTTTGAGACCGCTGGGTACGAAAGTCGAGGCAGGCGAACCCTTCGCCTTCGTCCATGCGGCAAGCGGGGATCAGGCCGAGAAGGCCCGCGCCCGGCTTGTCGAAATCTACGCGGTGGGCGACGAAACGCCCGCCGGGCGCCCCACGGTGCTTTCCAGGATCAGCGGTTGAGATGCAGGCTACCGCCTTCGACGCGGTAGGACGAGAGCTTGTTGAGGAAGCTCATGCCGATCAGCATGCCGGAGAGCGAGGTGTCGGGCAGCACCATTGCATCGACCTGCTTGACGGAAATGGTCCCGATCTCGACCCGATCGAGCACGACATGGGCGGCCTTGACCGTGCCGTTGGCCGTGTTGACCCTGGCGCGAAAGGACAGCGACCCCGTCGAAATTCCAAGCCGCCGCGCTGTGGAGAGGTTGATCGCCACAACGCTGGCGCCGGTATCCACAAGGCCGTTTTCCTTGCGCCCATTGACGGTGAAACTGCCGAAGAAATGGCCTCCGGCACTGGGCTTGAGCGAGACGCCTCGACCACCGGCATATGCGGCAGGACTCGTCTGCATGGGCTTGCTTTTCTCTTCCGGCTGAGGTCGCTCGAGATAGGATGTGGCAAGGCCCGGCAGCACCATGGCCGCCACGGCCACGCCAGCGGAAAAGACGGCCAATCGCAACAACATTCTGACCTCACCCCATTTGCCGATGAGGAAAAGCTAAGCACGAAGCGCACTAACAAGGCGCAAAAAGCGGCCCGAAAACGCGATCGCGCCAAAAGGATGTGAAAATCTGGTTAAGGAACAGATATCCTGCCGAAGCGCGCCTATTTCGTCCCGTACATCCGGTCGCCCGCATCGCCGAGCCCCGGCACGATATAGCCCTGCTCGTTGAGATGGCTGTCGATCGAGGCGGTGTAGACCGGCACGTCGGGATGAGCTTCCTGGAAATTACGGATGCCTTCGGGCGCTGCAAGCAGGCAGAGGAAACGCAGCCTGGTGGCGCCGCGCTCCTTCAGCTTGTCGATGGCCGCGATGGCGGAATTGCCGGTCGCCAGCATGGGATCGACGACGATGATCAGGCGTTCCGACAGGCCTTCGGGAGCCTTGAAGAAATATTCGACCGCCTCCAGCGTTTCATGGTCGCGGTAGACGCCGACATGCGAGACCCGCGCCGAGGGCACCAGTTCCAGCATGCCTTCGAGCAGGCCGTTACCGGCGCGGAGGATCGAGGCGAAGACCAGTTTCTTGCCCTCGAGCACCGGCGCCTGCATTTCCTGCATCGGCGTCTGAATGGTTTCCATCGTCAATTCGAGGTCGCGGGTGACCTCGTAGCAGAGCAGGGTGGAAATCTCGCGGAGCAACCGGCGGAAGCCTGCCGTCGATGTCTCCGCCTTGCGCATGATGGTCAGCTTGTGCTGAACGAGCGGGTGATTGATGACTGTAACGCCGTCCATGGCCAGGCCTCCTGCGCGATCCGGATTTAGAAACTCTTTTTTCATGGAAACGAGAGCGGCCGCAAGGCCCGGGCGGCGCTTTGCCCCGTCATCCCCAGCCCCGGCGGCTCAAATCGAGGCGAGCAGTCGGGCGCGTGTCGCCTCGTCGACGAAAGCCGCCTCGATCGCGGTGCGGGTCATGCCGTTGATCTCCTCGTCGGAAAATCCCATGACCTGCGAGGCGATCTCGTATTCCTGCCTGAGCGAGGTGTGGAAGAAGGGCGGATCGTCGGAATTCAGCGTCACCCGGCAGCCGGCCGCATGGAGCGCCGTGAGCGGATGCGAGGCGAAATCGGGGTAGACCTGCAGCGAAACGTTGGAGCCCGGACAGGTTTCCAGGACAACGCCTTCGCCGGCGATCCGCCGGACGAGGTCGGCATCCTCGATGGCGCGCACGCCGTGGCTGATGCGGGACGGGCGGACATGATCGAGCGCGTCGCGGACGCTGAAGGCGCCGGCCATCTCGCCCGCATGAATGGTGATGCCGAGGCCGGCATCGCGGGCTATGTCGAAAGCACGCGCGAAATCGGCGACGCTGTGCATGCGTTCCTCGCCGGCGAGATTGAAGCCGGTCACCAGCCCGTGCGCGCGTTTCGCCGCGTAGCGCGCCGTGCGCTCGGCAGCTTCAGCGCCCATATGCCGGATAATGGTGATGATCATCCGGCCCTCGATGCCGGTCTTTGCCTTCGCGGCTTCGATGCCGGCGGCAAGCCCTCGAATATAGGCGTCGCTGCCAATGCCGATCGTATTGCCATGATCGGGGGAGACGATGATCTCGCTGTAGATCGTGCCCGCTTCGGCAAGCTCGGTCAGATAGGCCTCGGCCAGCAGCGCATAATCCTCTTCGCTGCGAAATAGTTCGGCCACCGCGTCGTAGCATTTGAGGAAATGGCTGAAATCGGCCCAGACATAGGCGCCGTCTTCGATGAGGCCGCTCACATCGACATTATATTTGCGGGCCTGGGCAAGTGCGAGTGCCGGCGGCGCCGCGCCCTCGATATGGCAGTGCAGCTCGGCCTTTTTCAAATGTGCGGTCACAAAAAACTCCTTCCATGCAGTCCCAGCTCGATGCCCAAATGTCGGGCGACGGTTTCTCCTATGCCGGCAAACCCCGTGAGGACGCCAAGCGAGCGGGGCCGGATGCCGGGGCCGTAAACAAGGATCGGCACCCGTTCGCGCGTATGGTCCGTACCGCGCCAGGTCGGATCGCAGCCGTGGTCGGCGGTCAGGATGACGATATCGCCTGGCTTCAGCTTATCGTCGATCTCCGGCAGGCGCCTGTCGAAGGCCTCGAGCGCTGCGGCATAGCCCGGAACATCGCGCCGATGGCCGTAGAGCATGTCGAAATCGACGAAATTGGTGAAAACCAGGTCGCCGTCCCCAGCGTCGTCCATGGTTCTCAGTGTTGCGTCGAACAAGGCCATATTTCCATTCGCCTTGATCAGCCGGCCTATGCCCTGATGGGCAAAAATATCGGCGATCTTGCCGACCGCATGCACGGTTCGTCCAGCCTCCTTCAGCCGGTCGAGCAAGGTCGGCTCGGGTGGCGGCACCGAATAGTCGCGGCGATTGCCTGTCCGCTGAAAATCCTGCGGCGAGGTGCCGACGAAGGGCCGGGCGATGACGCGGCCGATATTGTACTCATCAAGCAGGCGGCGCACTATCAGGCAGAGTTCGAGCAGCCGCTCCAGCCCGAACGAGTGCTCGTGCGCGGCGATCTGAAAAACGGAATCCGAGGATGTATAGCAGATCGGCTTGCCGCTGCGCATATGCTCCTCACCATGCCGGGCGATGATATCGGTGCCTGAGGCATGGTAGTTGCCAAGGATGCCCGGCACATTGCCTTCCCGGCAGATGGCTTCGACAAGTTCGGGCGGAAAGGCATCGCCCTCGGCGGAAAAATAGCCCCAGTCGAAACGCACCGGCGTGCCGGCGATTTCCCAGTGGCCGGAGGGCGTATCCTTGCCGCGCGACACTTCGCTTGCGGCGCCGTAGAGCCCGGATAGCGTTTCCGGCATCGGCATGCCGGCGGGCAAACGGCCGGCTGCGAGCCTGGCGGCGTGCAGTAATCCGAGCGCCGACAGGTTCGGCAACAGCAGCGGCCCTTCGCGCAGGCCCGGCCTGTCGCCGGCCCCGGCCGCGCAGAACTCGGCGATATGCCCGAGCGTATCGGCGCCCTCATCGCCAAAACCGGCCGCGTCCGGCGCGCCGCCTATGCCGAAGGAATCGAGAACGAACAGAAAGGCACGCGCCATGAATTCCCCGCAAGGCTGCCGTCGTTTTTAAAGGCGACGGCAGATGGTTGTTGTCGCTCCACGCCCCTATGATGCGGCAAAGAAGGCGCGAAGATTTACGCCGCGCCGCGCCGGATTGCAAATGAGCACAAGCCGTCAGGCAGTGCGCGTCAGAACGCGCAATCGCTGCAGGTGCTCATATTGCCGATGCGCTGGCGAAAATAATAGGTCTTGGCAATATGAATCGGTTTTAAAGTCTTGTCGGTCATATCGGCCGCGAACAGCAGAATATCGTGGGGAACGTCGATCTCTGTACGCACGATGAAGTCGTTCGCGGCCGCGATATCGTCCGAAAACGTCACTGGGGTGCCTGGAATATAAGCGACGGAACCGGTCGGCTCGGAGGTCCCGGCCCAATTGCCGGACCAGCCACGCGACCAGACGACGACACCGACGCCCGGCGCCATGACCTTGATGCCCGTCACCTTCAATGTCGACCCGTTTTTCGGCTGGAAGGGGGCCATGACGCCCTTTACCACATTCGGCATGGCATTAAGCGAATTCTTGCTCCATTGGTCCTCCCGGGTGAGGATATCGGTGACGGTGCTGGCCGCACGTGCCACCTTGCGGGCGACACTGTAACCCAGTGTCAGTTCGAAGGATCCGAGATAGGCGGCGATCAGCAGTGGGACGATGATGGCGAATTCGACGCCGCCAGTGCCGCGCCGGTCCTTGAAGAAGGCGCGCAGAACGGCTGCCTTCCTCGAAAGTGCCCCGATGGAGTGACGGTAGGCGGTTTTCATCGTCATCCTCAATAGTTCTCGTTGACGAAGGTTGCCGTCGACACCATCAAGTAATCATGTGGCATGCTGCTGCCGGCAGGACGCAGATTGGTGACATAGGGGCGGACAAGATCGGTCGCGACGTCCCAGCGGTAAAAGGCCCGAAGCACATTGATCGATTTCGGTCCG
The DNA here is from genome assembly GCF_001426565.1 of Rhizobium sp. Root482. Classification (GTDB taxonomy): domain Bacteria; phylum Pseudomonadota; class Alphaproteobacteria; order Rhizobiales; family Rhizobiaceae; genus Pararhizobium. The sequence goes on from NZ_LMFA01000023.1 coordinate 116,535, forward strand.
CCGGGATCGAATTTGAAGCCGGTGGGATTGAAGTCGGACGAACGGTCCGATGACACTTTGCGCGGGATATCGGTCGGAATATCCGAAAACTTGTCATAGCTGCGCACGTCGATGAAGAGCTTGGAGGCAGTGGTGGCTTCGGTCGGCGAGCACGTCATTATTATGGCGATTTCGTCGCAGAACGCTCGCCGAAATACTTCTTGATCCATATCGGTCGCGGGATTGACCCCGGAGGTAATTTCACCGGTGCGGATCTTGCGAGCCATCGTCTCGGTGGCATTGGCAAGCAGTTGTTCGCCGGTAAAGGCCACGAATGTTTCAAGGGTTGCGAAAACGACGAGCATGAACGGAACGGCTAGGATAGCGAATTCGATTGCCGTCGCGCCGGTTCTTTCCCTGAACAGCCGCCGCAGCAGGCCCTTGCCGCCTGATGGCGCGGGGCCGGCTTTCTTTGCGGAAGTTTCGCTTTCGTATTTCAGCATCCGTCATGTCCACCAGCAGCCACACGATAAGGCAGTCTAGGAAATGACTGTTTATATTTCGTATGCAGATAATGGGACAATTCGAGTTGAGCGGCTTACCGTTTGGTAAGCATCAGGTGAGCAATCGGGCAGAAAGCCTCGCCCTTATTCCCGCAGGCATGACGATCGAACAGCCGCCGTCAGTTGCCGGAGGCGGATTTCCGCGCGGCATGCTCCTCGCAATTGGGTGTGCAGGACAGGACGGTACGGTTCGTCTGGCGGAAGACGCGTAGCGTATTGCCTTCGTCGATCGAGACCAGGATGCGTTCGTCGACGATCGCGTTGCCGTCGATATCGAGAATGACGAGATTGGTCGTGCCGAAGGAGCGGCCGGTGAGCACGATTGTCTTTGCATCGGCCACGGTGGCATCCGCGACGTCCGAATTGCCGATGATCACCTTGCTGATCGGCCGGTCCAGTTTGAGAACGCGCGCGTGATCCATGAAGACGCGCATCATTTCCTCGCCGGCGGAGGCCGGGTTTGCAAAAAACAGCGTGATAGCGGCAAAGCCTGCGAAGGCGGGTGCCAGCAGCCGGGTGCCGATGACCGAGTTTTGCAAGTTCATGACCGTTTCCTGATGATGCGGATGATTTAGCATCGCCGGTTTTGGTGAATGAAGCCTTAATGTTCGCGCGCAAAGCCGTGCCTTGGTCGCGCCCGCGCTGTCGACCATCTGCAAACTTCGATCGAAAGCGGGACATTGATGGTCCGTTTACTATGAAAGCCGCCATCCTTTGTTAACGGATGGGTAACTGTTTTCCTTAAGCCGATCGAAATTCACCCTGTGTAGGTTCGCTTCATCCGATCAACGGAAACAGTTGGCGGAAGTGCTGAACAACAAAGTGAAGTAGGAGAAATACATGACCAAGCTTTTTTCGCGTTTCATGAAGGACGAGTCCGGCGCTACCGCGATCGAATACGGCCTGATCGCAGCCCTGATCTCCGTTGCCCTGATCGCCGGCGCGACGACGCTGGGCGACCAGCTTAACACCACATTCGGCGAGCTCGCAGATGAGCTGGATACGGCAAACGACGCTCGTTAATCAGCGTTGAACGTCAAGCTAAACTGATTGACGATGCTGAAGGCCGCCTCCGAAAGGAGGCGGCCTTTTAATATCAACAGCTTGGCAGCAACGAATCCTTAATCCGATACTTGTAAATTCTGTGGGCTATACATTCTGCGTTCAATGTTGGGGAAACCATGACAGAGGCAGCCATATTTGTGGTATTTCCGCTTTGCCTCGCGATTGCGGCCTTTTCCGATCTCTTCACCATGACCATCCCTAACCGGGTTTCCGCCATTCTTCTCGGCGCCTTTGTGCTGGTAGCACCGCTCGCTGGCCTTGGCCTCGCGGGCATGGGCGTTCATCTGCTTGCCGGCCTGGCCGTCTTTGCGGCCTGTTTCGCGCTTTTCGCGCTCAATATCATGGGCGGCGGCGATGCGAAGCTCCTGACGGCGTCGGCGGTCTGGTTCGGCTTTAACAGCTCTCTGCTCGCATTCCTCGTCTATGTCTCCATCATCGGGGGCGCTTTGACGCTTTTGATCCTGGCGATGCGCAAGCGGGAAAACACGATCCTTGCCACCGGCCTGCCAGTGCCCCATCTGCTATTCACTGCTCAGAAAGTCCCCTATGGCATTGCCATTGGTATTGGCGGCTTCCTGGCCTATCCGTCGTCGCCGCTGATGCAGGCGGCGCTCGCCCAAATCCATTAATATCTCTGTGCCGTCTTGAACGCATGCGCGCCGGCCGGCGCGCCGTTTCGCGTCTGTGTTGTGTTCTTGTGGCGCAAATTCTTTGTTAACCACGAATGTAAGCGGTCCGTTAACTATAATTACACCAATTCCGATCATTCTCTTTCCAGCATAGTCTCGGGGTGCAGGGAAAGATCATGAAGCCGGTGCGTGTTATCATTTTGGCGGTTGCCGTCGTCTCGGCGGGATTGGCTGGATTTCTGGCACTCAAGCTGACCAGCGGCAAGGGCGGTTCTTCCGCCGAGCCTGTGGTCGAGCGCGCACCGGTGGTCAATGTCCTGGTCGCCAGCAAGAGCCTGCCGGTCGGCTCGCGGCTCAATGCCGATTCCATACACTGGGTTTCTTGGCCGAAGGACGGCATCGTCGATGGCCTTATCACGGAAGAAGCGCGACCGGGCGCCGTAACCGATCTCGAGGGCGTCGTCGTGCGCCTGCCGATCTTCAACGGCGAGCCGGTGCGCCAGGAAAAGATCGCCGATGCGTCGAGCCGCATCATGTCGTCGCTGCTTCCCGCCGGCAAGCGCGCCGTGGCCACCGAAATCACGGTCGCCACCGGCGCCGGCGGCTTCATCCTTCCGAACGACCGCGTCGACGTGATCATGGTGCGAAAGGGCGCGGAAGACACCTTCCTCACCGAAACCGTGCTCAGCAATGTCCGCGTGCTCGCCATCGACCAGCAGATCGAGGAACGGGAAGACGGTGGCAAAACGGTCGTCGGAACCACCGCCACACTGGAACTCACGCCCGATCAGTCGCAGGTCATGGCGGTCGCCCAGCAGATGGCCGAGCGCCTGTCGCTGGCGCTGCGCAGCATTGCCGACGCACAGGAGCCCGATACCAGTGCCGCCGATTACCTGCTGAGCGGCGACGGGCGGCCCTCCATCCAGGTCATCAAATCGGGTTCCATCGTCGCCAGCGACGAAAATACCTCCTCGATCGAGGCGAGATAATGTGTGAGCGGGAGCGAAACATGAACCGGGTCGGAAACAAACTTCGTAGCTCCGTCGCGGGCGGACTGGCCTTCTGTCTGGCTTTCTGCGGCCTGCCCATCCAGCCATCGACCGCCGAGGCTGCATCGCAATCGGTGGTGCGCATCGTGGAGAGCGGACCCGGCGTGAAGAAGACCATCAAGCTCGGACTGAACAAGGCGGTCGTGGTCGATCTTCCCTCCGACGCCCATGATATCCTTGTGGCTGATCCTGCCCTTGCCGACGCGGTAACCCGCACGTCGCGGCGCATCTATCTGTTTGGAAAATCCGTCGGGCAGACGAATATTTTCGTCTTCGGCCCGAACGGCGAGGAGATCGTTAGTCTCGACCTGGCGGTAGAGCGCGATATCGCCGGCCTCGAGGACAATCTGCGGCGCTTCGTGCCGGATTCCGACATCAGGGTCGAAATCGTCTCCGACAACATCGTTTTGACAGGCACCGTGCGCACACCGCTTGACGCGACCCAGGCCGAAGCACTCGCCAGGGCCTTCATTCAGGGTGGTGAGGCCACGACCCGCAACATCACCGCGCAGGGCAATAACGGCGACGCGGACATTTTCGCGGAGGATCGCCAGCAATCCCAGATCGTCAACCTTCTGGTCATCGGCAGCGAAGACCAGGTCATGCTGAAGGTCACGGTGGCAGAAGTGTCCCGCCAGGTGCTGAAGCAGCTTGGTTTCAGCGGCTCGATCCGCAGTTCCACCAGCGGCGACGGCATCACCTTCCGCAATCCTTCGAACCTGGGCAATGCGGTCAACGCGATCTCGTCGGCCGTCACCGGCAGCATCGGCTCCGGCTCGATGGGCTTTGCCAGTTATTTCAATGCGATGGAGCAGGCGGGCGTGATGCGCACGCTAGCCGAACCGAGCCTTACGGCGATTTCCGGCAAGAAGGCGAGCTTCTCCGTGGGTGGCGAATATCGCCTGCCCTCCGAACAGGAAGTCGATGAGGACGGCGCGATAAACCGGACCACCGAGACCGTGGAATACGGTATCGGCCTTGATTTCACCCCGGTGGTGCTCGGTCCGGGCCGTATCAGCCTGGACATCTCCACCGAAGTCTCCGAGCCTACCTTCGAAGGGTCGGTGGTCAACGCCAATGCCGTTAACGTTCCCGGCCAGACCTATATGTCGATCCGCCGCCGCCGGGCCTCTACCAGTGTCGAGCTTCCTTCGGGCGGCTCGATCGTCATCGGCGGCCTCGTGCAGGACAATATTCGCCAGGCCATGTCCGGCCTTCCGGGTGCCAGCAAAATCCCGGTTCTGGGCACGCTGTTCCGCTCGAAGGATTTCGTCCGCAACGAAACCGAGCTCGTCATTATCGCGACGCCCTATCTGGTGCAGCCGGTGGCGCGCTCCGCCATTTCCCGTCCGGACGATAATTTCAATCCGACCGACGATCTCTCCAGCTTCTTCCTCGGCGAGGTCAATCGCATCTACGGCAACCGCCAGGCCGCCCCCGTCGGGCAGTATCACGGCAATGTCGGCTTCATCTACAAATAGGCGGGAACGGACATGAGCAATCAGATCATCCTGGACCCTCTGACAAAAAGGCACTCGACCATGCGGCCACATATCCCGACCGGTCCGTTTCGTTTCGCACGCCTGGCGGCGGTCGGCCTCGTTCTTGTGGCAGGCACGAGCCTTGCCGGCTGTGCCAACCGGGACAATTTGTCCACGGGCGCCTTGCCCGACGATTACCGCACCCGCCATCCGATCGTGATCGCCGAAGCCGAACATTCGATCGATATTCCCATTGCCTCCGGCGACCGACACCTGACTAAGGGGGCGCGCGACGTCATCCGCGGCTTCGCATCGCGCTATACCAATTCCTCCACCGGCACGGTTCGGATTCTCCTGCCCAGCGGCTCCGTCAACGCCCATGCGGCCTCGGTGCTTCGCCGGGAAATCCGCAACGTGCTGGTTGAAACCGGCATTCCGGCGGCGCGGCTGGTCGAGGTCAGCTATCAGGCGGGAGCGACCGGCGACGCCGCACCGATCCGGCTGAGCTATATGGCCATCACGGCGCAGACGGAACCTTGCGGGAACTGGCCGGCGGACCTGGTGACCAATACCGTGCAGAACCGCAATTACGAGAATTTCGGGTGCGCGTCACAGGCAAACCTCGCTGCCATGGTCGCCGAGCCGATGGATCTGATCGGACCGCGCCAGATGTCGCCGATCGACGCCGTTCGGCGCGGCCAGGTGATCAAGGACTACCGCGGCATCAAGACTGCAGACTAGGCACCAGGCATCGACATAACCCACGGGTTTGACGGGACAGAACAATGAGCGCGATTGAGTACGAGATCGAGACCGGTACCGGAGAGACGGATGGTATCAATGATGTCATGCGCCCAGGCGAAGTCGATCACCTGCGACCGCTGCCGCGGATATCCGTGCATGCCTTCTGCGAGACGGAAGGCCTGTTGCGGGTGATGGAGCGTTGCGGCCAGGACCGGCGGATGAGCAAGGTCTCCTTCCGCATCAATAGCGGTTCGATCGCCGCCGCCGCCAACATGTTCTCGACGACGCCGACGCCGAACCTCATCATCCTCGAGACAGCGACCGAGCCGCGCCTGCTGATGGAGGAACTGGCACCGCTCGCGGCCGTCTGTGATCCCAGCACCAAGGTCATCCTGATCGGCCGCTACAACGATATTCCGCTCTATCGCGAACTGATACGCAACGGCATCTCCGAATATATCGTCGCGCCGGTGAGCATGCCCGATATTCTCGGAGCCATCGCCTCGATTTTCGTCGATCCGGAAGCCGAGCCCCTCGGCCGCTCGGTGGCCTTCATCGGCGCCAAGGGCGGTGTCGGCTCCTCGACACTGGCCCATAATTGCGCCTGGGGAATTTCCAACCTGTTTTCCACCGAGGTCGTGCTTGCCGATCTCGACCTGCCCTATGGCACCGCCAACATCAATTTCGATCAGGACCCGCCGCAGGGCATTTCCGAGGCTGTGTTCTCGCCGGAGCGGCTCGACGAGGTCTTCCTCGATCGCCTGCTGACCAAATGCTCCGAGCATCTGTCGCTGCTGACGGCGCCCTCCATGCTCGACCGGCCCTATGATTTCGACGCCACGGCCTTCCAGCCGCTGATGGAAATCCTGCAGCGCAACGCGCCGGTCTCGGTGCTCGACGTGCCGCATCTCTGGGCGGACTGGACGCGCACCGTGCTTGCCGATGCCGACGAGGTGGTCGTCACCGCCGTGCCGGATCTCGCCAATCTGCGCAATGCCAAGAACCTCTTCGATTCGCTCAAGAAGATTCGTCCGAACGACAAGATGCCGCATCTGGTGCTGAACCAGGTCGCCATGCCGAAGCGCCCGGAAATTTCGCCGAGCGATTTCTGCGATTCGCTCGAGATCGAACCGGTGGCGATCATTCCCTTCGACGCCATGCTGTTCGGCAATGCGGCCAATAGCGGCCGGATGATCGCCGAGATCGACAAGAAAGCGCCGACGGCCGAGACCCTCTCGCAACTCGCCCATCTGCTCACCGGCCGCACCACCGCCAAGAAGGCGAAAAAGAGCGGGCTTGGCAAGATGATGGAAATTCTTGGGCGTAAGTAACTGGCGTATAAACGAAAAATCGGATTGAACGCATGTTTGGTAAACGAGGAAACGAAGGCTTCGGAAAGGGCGGTCCTGCCGCGCAACCGCCCGTATCCGCTGCCGCGACCGCGGTCATGGAGCGGCCGGCGGCGCCCGTGCTTGCCGAGCCCGTGCGCGAGGCGGCGCCCGTCGTGCGCGCCCAGCCATCCCCGCCGCCGATGCGCAAGAAAGCTGCCCGTACCGAGGACTACTACGATACCAAGAGCCAGGTCTTCTCGGCACTGATCGATACGATCGACCTGTCGCAGCTCGCCAAGCTTGATACGGAGAGCGCGCGCGAGGAAATCCGCGATATCGTCAACGACATCATCACGATCAAGAATTTCGCGATGTCGATTTCCGAGCAGGAGGAACTGCTCGAGGACATCTGCAACGACGTGCTCGGCTATGGTCCGCTGGAGCCGCTTCTGGCACGCGACGACATTGCCGACATCATGGTCAACGGTGCCGGCCAGACGTTTATCGAAGTCAACGGCAAGACCATCGAATCGGAGGTTCGCTTCCGGGACAATGCCCAGCTCCTGTCGATCTGCCAGCGCATCGTCTCACAGGTCGGCCGCCGCGTCGACGAATCCTCGCCGATCTGCGACGCCCGTCTTCCCGACGGTTCGCGTGTCAACGTCATCGCGCCGCCGCTTGCCATCGATGGCACGGCGCTCACCATTCGTAAGTTCAAGAAGGACAAGCTGAAGCTCGATCAGCTCGTCAAGTTCGGCGCCATCACCCCGGAAGGGGCGGTGCTTCTCCAGATCATCGGCCGCGTCCGCTGCAATGTCGTCATTTCCGGCGGTACCGGCTCCGGCAAGACGACGCTGCTCAACTGCCTCACGGGCTATATCGATCTGGAAGAGCGGGTCATCACCTGCGAAGATACGGCCGAACTGCAGCTGCAGCAGCCGCATGTCGTGCGTCTCGAAACCCGCCCGCCGAATATCGAAGGCGAGGGCGAGATCACCATGCGCGATCTCATCAAGAACTGCCTGCGCATGCGTCCCGAGCGGATCATCGTCGGCGAAGTGCGCGGACCGGAGGTCTTCGACCTGCTGCAGGCAATGAACACAGGCCACGACGGCTCGATGGGCACGATCCACGCCAATACGCCGCGCGAATGCCTCAGCCGTATGGAATCGATGATCGCCATGGGCGGCTACACGCTGCCTGCAAAGACAGTGCGCGAGATCATCGCCGGCTCGATCGACGTGATCGTGCAGGCTGCCCGCCTGCGCGACGGCTCTCGCCGCATCACCCAGATCACCGAGGTGATCGGAATGGAAGGCGATGTCATCATCACGCAGGATCTGATGCGCTACGAGATCGACGGCGAGGATGCGAACGGCAAGATCATCGGAAAACACAAGTCGACCGGCATCGGTCGCCCGCATTTCTGGGACCGGGCCCGCTATTTCAACGAGGACAAGCGGCTGGCCGCAACCCTCGATGCGATGGAAAAGGATTGATTGCCTTGATCCTGGGAATAGACATCTCCATCCTGGCCATCGCCGGTCTCGCCGCCTTCGCGATGGCCGGCCTTGCCTATGGCATTCTGTTCACCCGCATCGAGACCGAAAAGAAAGCCGAGAGCCGTGTCCGCAAGGTAAAATTCGCCGAGACCGACAGGGTCAAGATGAAGGCGGCGCGCGACCGCGTGAACGAATCGTCGAAACGGCGGAAATCGGTCCAGGATTCGCTGAAGGATCTTGAGAAGAAGCAGCAGGAAAAAACCGCGAAAGCCAAGCCGACGATGAAGATCAGGCTGATGCAGGCCGGCCTTCCGATCTCGATCGCCCAGTTCTATCTCGCCAGCGGGATCTTCGGACTTGTGGCGGGAATGATGGCACTGCTTGCCGGCGCCGCGCCCGTGGTCGCGGCCGGCATTGTGCTCGTCTGCGCCGCCGGCCTTCCGCGCTGGATCGTTGGTTTCATGATCAAGCGGCGCTGCAAGGCGTTCCTCAACGAATTTCCCAACGCCCTCGACGTCATGGTACGGTCGATCAAATCGGGCCTGCCGCTCAACGATGCCATCAGGCTGATCGCCAATGACGGGCAGGAGCCGGTCAAATCCGAATTCAAGCGCGTCATCGAGGCGCAGCAGGTCGGCCTGAATATTCCCGAAGCCTGCGCCCGCATGATCAACAGCATCCCTCTGCCCGAGGTCAATTTCTTCGCCATCGTCATCGCCATCCAGGCGCAGGCCGGCGGCAATCTCTCCGAGGCGATCGGCAATCTCAGCAAGGTTCTGCGCGAACGCAAGAAGATGAAGGCCAAGGTCCAGGCGCTGTCGATGGAGGCCAAGGCCTCCGCCTGCATCATCGGCGCCTTGCCGTTCATCGTCTCGCTGCTCGTCTACATGACATCGCCCGACTACATGATGATCCTGTTCACCGATCCGCGTGGTCATTTGATCATGGCCGGTGCGGCGGTGTGGATGAGCATCGGCATTCTGGTCATGCGCAACATGATCAACTTCGACATCTAGGAGGTCCGGCATGAGCGAAGGCTTAATCAGTACCCTGACCGATCCAAATATCATCGTCGCCTTCCTGGTCGCGGTTGCCGTCCTTGCGACCTTCTACTCGCTGGCCGTGCCCCTTCTGGAAAGGGGCAACCTGGACAAGCGGATGAAATCCGTCGCGACCGAGCGCGAACTGATCCGCGCCCGCGAGCGCGCCCGCCTGAACGCGGAAGGGTCGGGCAGCAAGGCCTCGCTGCGCGCCCAGAACAATATCTCCGCGCGCCAGTTCGTCGAACGGCTCAATCTGCGCAAGGCATTGGTCGATGACCAGACCGTCAACCGGCTGAAATCTGCCGGCTATCGCTCGCAGAACGCGCTCAATATATTCCTTGTCGCCCGGTTCTGCCTGCCCTTCCTGTTTCTCGCCGTCGGCGCCTTCTATATCTTCGTTCTGAACCATCTGGCCGACAAATCCCTGCCGATCAGGCTCCTGGCGGTGATCGGCATCGGCTATGCGGGCTTTTATGCACCGAACATGTTCATTTCCAATGCGGTTTCCAAGCGCCAGCACTCGATCCGCAGGGCTTGGCCCGACGCGCTCGACCTGCTTCTGATCTGCGTGGAATCCGGCGTTTCCATGGAACTGGCGATGCGGCGCGTCGCCGATGAAATCGCCGCCCAATCCGCGCCGCTGGCGGAAGAATTGGTCCTGACCACGGCCGAGCTTTCCTTCCTGCCCGATCGCCGCGTCGCGCTCGAAAATCTCGGCACGCGAACCGGGCTCGACGATGTCAAGGCGGTGATGCAGGCCCTCATCCAGGCCGACCGCTACGGCACGCCGATCGCGCAGGCCCTGCGCGTGCTGGCCCAGGAAAGCCGCGACCAGCGCATGAACGAGGCCGAAAAGAAGGCCGCGGCGCTGCCGCCCAAGCTCACCGTGCCGATGATCCTGTTCTTCCTGCCGGTCCTCGTGGCCGTCATCCTCGGCCCGGCCGGCATCCAGGTGTCGGACAAGTTCTGAAGATTTCGGCGTGTGGCAACGAGAGGCAGGGCGGGCGGCAATTTCCGCTCCCCCTAGCTATTGGCTAAATAGTTGAAATCGGCTCAGGCCCGGTAACGGGCGGCCAAATGTTCCGCTCCAATCCTGTGCGAATTGAAGGTCCGACTCTTCGCGGAGACGATGGGCCGAAGAGACGCTTGCGGTGGATTGCGGCCAATTCCACCGCTGATCGAGCGCTCGTTCGCTATGGTCGATCAAACAATGCAGCGTCAGTTCGTGGCCTTGTCGTCGTCCTTGGCCAGCTTTTTCCAGGCATTCTGCTGCGACAGGATGGAGCGCAGATATTTGACATTGGCTTCCGCCTGCTGCGGTGAAAGCTCCTCGCGGGCGATCTTTTCGGCTTCGCCGAAGCGCCCTTGCAGGCCGACGGCGAGCGCCAGGTTCTGGCGGATGCCGCTATTGGCGCCCGGCTGGCCGGCGGCGTTGCGCAGATAGCTCTCGGCGGTCTTCAGATCCTTGGCGAGTAGATAGGACATACCCAGATTGGAGAGGACGGACGGCTCGTTCGGTTCGATCTGAAGCGCATCGCGGTAGCGCTGGCGGGCTTCTCCGGAACGGCCAAGCTGATCGAGGATGGCGCCCTCGGCCGATTTCAGTCTCCAATCCGGCCGGTCGGGCGTCTGGGCCCGCGAAATCGTGTTCAGCGCCTGTTCCAGCTGGCCGGCGGCGGCCTGCGATTTGCCATAGGCGGCCAGCACTTCGCGGTCGCTCGGAAAATGGATCGCCACCTGCTGCATCACCGCCAGCGCCTGGTCGTTGCGGCCGGTCATCCGAAGCATATTGGCATAGTTGAGCCCGGCGGCCCGGTCCTTCGGGTTGCGCTCATAGGCCTGGCCGATGCTTTCGGCGGCCGCCGCCAGTTCACTGGCGTTCATCGAGGAGACGGGCTTTGAGAAGCTGGCGGAGGAGGGCACCGAGCCCGTCGTCAGTTCCTTCTTGTGGTTCGCGCAGCCGGCCAGCGCCAGGGCGAGGATCGCGACTGAAGCGCCCCTTAGCCACCGGCTGTCGGAAATGGATGAATAGCGACGTGCAGTCATAACCAATGCCCCCAGCATCTGTTCACGCGCCAACAGGTTCCCTGGCACTATCGGCGCACTCTCCACTCCAGCAATAATCTGTTAACCCTAACAGAGCGTTAATCAGGTGATTCTGCAGAAGTTTGTCCGGAGATTTTCATGGCTTCCTACCAGTTTATCGATCGTCCCTCGCCATTCTATGCCGGCACTGGCCCGACCCTGCCCGTCTTTGCGGTGACGCCGGCGGATATTGAGGAAGGGACGATCGACAGGGCAGCGCTCGATTGGGCGCGGGGGGCGGGCTTCAAGGCGGAAAGCGGCTCGGTCCTGCTGGTCGCCTCGGCTGGAGGAAAACTGGGTGGCGCCTTGTTCGGGCTCGGCGCCCATCCCTCCGATAGCCCCTTGGCGGCCGGACAACTGGCGAAAAGCCTGCCTGCCGGCAACTGGCATATTGCCACGACGCCGCTTTCGGCGGAGCGTCTGGCGCTCGGTTACGGCCTCGGCGCCTATCGGTTCGACCAGTACAAGCCGAAGTGCAAGGATGCCGCCGTTCTTGTCGTTCCTCAAGGCGCCGATGCCGTCGATATCGAACGCCAGATCGCCGGCGTCTATCTTGCGCGCGACCTCATCAATATGCCGACCAATGACATGGGGCCGGATGCGCTGGAAGATGTGTTTCGCGCGCTCGGCGGTCATTACGGCGCTAAAATCTCGGTCATTGCCGGCGAAGACCTGCTGGAGGAGAATTTCCCGCTGATCCATACGGTCGGCCGTGCCAGCGCCGAAGCGCCGCGTCTTCTCGAGATGCGCTGGGGCCGAAAGGGAGGCCGCAAAATCACGTTGGTCGGCAAGGGCGTGTGCTTCGATACCGGCGGGCTGGATATCAAGCCTGCCTCCTCCATGCTTCTGATGAAGAAGGACATGGGCGGTGCCGCCAATGTCCTGGGGCTTGCGCTGATGATCATGGACGCGAAGCTCGATGTCGAACTGCGCGTGCTGGTGCCGGCGGTAGAAAATTCGATCGCCTCCAATGCCTTTCGACCCGGCGATATCTATCGCAGCCGCAAGGGCCTGACGGTGCAGATCGACAATACCGATGCCGAGGGACGCCTGATCCTGGCCGATGCGCTCGCCTATGCCGACGAAGAAGAGACGGACCTCTTGATCGACATGGCGACGCTGACCGGTGCCGCCCGGGTGGCACTCGGGCCGGACCTGCCGCCCTTCTATACAGACAGCGAGACCCTCGCAGCAGACATTGCGCAGTCAAGCCTTGCGGCCGATGATCCGCTCTGGCGCATGCCGCTCTACAAGGGTTACGAGAAGGATATTTCGGCGCGCATCGCCGATCTCACCAATGCGCCCTCGGGCGGCATGGCGGGATCGATCACGGCGGCGCTGTTTCTCAAGCGCTTCGTCACCCGCGCCCAAAACTGGGCGCATTTCGACATTTTCGGCTGGTCACCGAGCGAGCGGCCGCACGCGCCGCTCGGCGGCGAGGCGCAGGCCATCCGCGCCCTCTACCATATGATCGCGAAGGCGAAGTAGGTCTTTCGCCTTCGCGTCACAGCACCGCCCTTACAGCCTCTCCCGATCGGGCGAGGCTGTAAGCGGCAGGAAAAATCCTCAGCAGGGGAGGGCGGTCGGGCTATTCGTTGATCAGGCGCTTCAGAAGCTCGATCTCGTGCGACAGTTTCGTGTCGCCGGAAATCAGGTCCTCGATCTTGCGCACGGCATGCAGCACCGTCGTGTGATCGCGTCCACCAAAGCGGCGACCGATTTCCGGGAAGGAGCGCGGCGTCAGGGACTTGGCCAGGTACATGGCGATTTGGCGCGGCTTGACGATGACCCGGGTCCGGCGATTGGACACGAGTTCCTGGCGCGAGACATTGTAGTGTTTCGCCACTACGCGCTGGATATCCTCGATGCGCACCCGGCGCGGCTCGCCGGCATTGACGAGATGCCCCAGCAATTCATCGACCCGCTCGATCGAAAGCTGTGGCTCGAAGGAAAGGCGGAACAGCAGCTGATTGAAAGCGCCTTCGAGTTCGCGCCCGCTGGCGGTGATGTTGCGGGCGACATGGCTCAGAATGGCGGCGGGAATATCGAGCGACGGATCGTCCTGGCGCACGACTTCGAGCCGGCGCTTGAGGATTTCCAGGCGCATCTCGTAATCAGGCGCTTCCATTTCGATGGCGACGCCGCCCTGCAGGCGCGAGCGGACGCGCGGGTCGAGCGATTCCAGCTCCCAGGGCGCGCGGTCGGCTGCGACCACCACCTGCTTGGCGCTGTCGAGCAGCATGTTGAGAAGGTGACAGAATTCATGCTGGATCGACTTGCCCTGCAGGAACTGCATGTCATCGATCACCAGCAGGTCGATATTGCGGAGCGTCTCCTTGAGGGACAGCGCGTCATTGTCGCGGATGGCGGTTGCAAAGCGCCACATGAAATATTCGGCCGTCAGATAGACCACGCGCGGAACGCGCGGGCTCTGGATGGCGGCGGTGGCGATCGCCTGCAAAAGATGCGTCTTGCCCAGTCCCACGGTCGAATGGATGAACAGCGGATTGAAGCGCACGGCGCCGGCGCCAGCTTCGGCGATCGTCTTGGCGGCGGCAAGCGCGACCCGGTTGGAAGAGCCTTCGACAAAGCTCTCGAATGTATAGCGCGGATCGAGCGGCGAGCCGAACAGCGGGCCGGCGACCGGCTGGGCCTTCTGCAGATTTCCGACCGTGGCGGCGGCGTGATGGGCAAGCGTCTGCGGCACGGACCGGCGCGGAGTGGTGTTTGCGGCATCGCCGTGGCTGACCTGCGGCGCGTCCTCGGCAAGGCCGGGCCGGGCGCCGCGCGTTGCGCTGCGCACCAGGATTTCGACCTTGAGGACCTCCGGGTCCTCCTGCTGGACGAGGCTGGTGATCAGATCGAGGTAACGGTTGTTGATCCAGGATTTCAAAAAGGTCGTCGGTACCGAAAGCCGCACGACGCTTTTGGAGACCGAGTGAAGCTTCAGTCGTCCGAACCAGCTCGCAAAGACGTCGGGGCCGACCTGGGCTTTCAAGCGCGCACTGACCCGTTCGAACAGTGCACTGTGCCTCATATCGCCCTTTTCCCCCGTGGCTCCGTCAGGCTGCTGCGCAGCGATCTGACGTATATTCTCCCCATTTTCGAATACGATCGCCGACGTCACCGAATTACCAAACATATTGCCGCCTTCCAATGTCATTCCGCGACGCCGTCATTGCTGCCGACGTCAGCCTTTATGTCTGTACCTGCGGCCCTTCTTTAAAAGGCATGCCGCCCATCCAGACGCTCGCCGAGCCCCAAGAGGAATCCTCATCCTCCTCTCGCTGCCCGGTTCCGTACAGACCCGCCGGCATGAAGCCAAACGCCTGTCCCGCCTGTACGGTTTCATTCTCTCGTCCAAGGCCGGCCCTATAACAGGGGCCGCCTCTCGTCCGTTGTCTCCTTCCCGCCGACATCCCGACCCTCGTTACAAGAAGGGTTGCCGTACTTCCGAATATCCTCCCCTGGATATCCGCATGACCTGTCGCGCGGTTCCACGGCGCGTATGTCTTCCGGGGGTGCGCACCACAACCAGAAATCGCAGAACACCGCGCCGCGCGACAGATCGTGCGGTTGGGGATTCTCAGGTCTGATTGATGGAACGTTGTGGAACCACCCCGTCACAAAAAGCTTAAGTGAAATTGTGCGACCCGTTGAATGGTCGCTTTTTCATCTTGTCCACAGGTATCCCCCGCGCCTTCTGTGGAGGCATTTAGGCAGGATCGTGGCACAAGATCAATCGCCAATTTTATGGGCGAGAGGCGACTGGCCGTTGACTCTCATAGCGTGTCCTGCATGGGCCGGTAGCCGGCTTGTGAGAATCGCTTTTGAATCAAGGGCTTTGATTTTTGGCTTGGAAATCGGCCGGCGAAAAACAAAAAAAATAAAAATTCTCTTGACTCGCCGCAGGCTTCGGCAGGGCTCCGCAAAAGCTGCGGCCGCTGCTATGTCCTCCGACAAGTTACTGAAATTGCTTATAAAATGATGTCATCACATTGACATGATGAAAATGTGATGACAGCGGGTAATCCCTGGCCCAAGCCCGAATCCGAAAAGCCCGGTCGTGGGACCGGGCTTCCGCTTAACGAAAAATTAGAAGTCTTATTAAGCCTGGAGCGACTTCACGCGGCTGGCCAGACGCGAGACCTTGCGCGATGCCGTATTGGCATGCAGCACCCCCTTCGTGGCTGCCCGCATCAGTTCCGGCTGGGCTGCCTTGAGGGCTGCCTGGGCCAGTGCCTGATCGCCGGTGGCGATAGCTTCCTCGACCTTGCGGATGAAGCCGCGAACGCGCGAACGGCGGGACTTGTTGACTTCCGTGCGGCGTGCGATCTTGCGGGTCGCTTTTTTCGCCGAAGTTGTATTGGCCATTTGGTGTCTCTCTTCGAAATCTGACAAAAACTTCCGACGCGCCGTGCCGGGTCAGTGCGACCTGTCGTCCAAGCAATTCGGGAGCAATATCGGAAAACCTTGGAGCGGCTTTCCAAACTGTGGGCGGCATATAGCCTTAAACACCGGCGGCGTCAACGCGCTATTTTTGAAAAGGCCTGGGCCCGGAACCGGCCGGGAGGGGGTTATTTCTGGCATTTTGGGCAATAGAAGGTCGAGCGTCCCGCCTGGACGATGCGGGTGACCGTGCCGCCGCAGCCTATCGTCCGGCAAGGCTTGCCCTCGCGGTCATAGACCGAGAAGGAATGCTGGAAATAGCCAAGCGTGCCGTCCGTCTGGATATGATCGCGCAGCGACGAGCCGCCGGCGGCGATGGCGTCCGCGATCACGGCGCGAATTGCCTCGGTCAGGCGTACAAGCGCCGCTTTCGGCCGCCCCTTCGTGTCCACAAGCGTGCCCGCCGCCCTCAGCGGCGAAAGGCCGGAGCGCCACAAGGCCTCGCAGACATAGATATTGCCGAGCCCGGCAATGGTTCTCTGGTCGAGCAGCGCCGATTTCAGCGGCTGCGTCTTGCCGGAAAGGCGCATCGCCAGATAGGCCGCGTCAAGCAGGTTGCCCGTCGGCTCCTCGCCAAGGCCGCGGAAAAAGGGATGGGCTTCCAGCGCCTCGCGCCGGACAATGTCCATGAAGCCGAAGCGGCGGGGATCATTATAGATGACGCGCGCCGGCCCGCGGGCATTCTCCAGATGGAAGATCACGTGATCATGCTTCTCGTCCTTGCCGCGCGGATGATGGAAATCCCCCGGCAGCGCGGCGCATGCTCCTTCCTCGACGCGGAAGGAGCCCGACATGCCGAGATGGGCGATGATGACGTCGCCGCCTTCAAGGTCGATCAGGAGATATTTCGCCCGGCGTCCGAGCGAGGTGATCCTCCGTCCGGCAAGCAGTGCCGAAAATCCGGCCGGGAATGGAAAGCGCAGGTCCGGCCGGCGCAATTCGGCGCGCACCAGAAGCGCCCCTTCCATCGTTGGTGTCAGCCCCCGTCTTACGGTTTCCACTTCCGGAAGTTCCGGCATCGGCGTCTCCTTGGCTGGTCCTGCCTCGCCATGTGTCAGATGGTCTCGACACGGGCAATTCCCTTCGCCGCGCGCATGCCCTATATGAGGGCGCAGCTTGGCGGCATCCGCTGCAGAGATAGCGCGGATCGGGCGGAGTGGCCATGGTCGGCTTTGTGGGATCGAACCGGAGTTTTTCTATGACAGGTGAGCGCACGTCCGCCGAGGGCGGCATGGAGACCTCCTACGGGTTCCGCCAGGTTGGCCAAGGCGAAAAGCAGGCGCTGGTCAACGATGTCTTCCATAAGGTCGCCAAGCGCTACGACATCATGAACGACGTCATGTCCATGGGCCTTCACCGCGCCTGGAAGGACGCGATGATCGCGTCCCTCAATCCGCGCCGCAGCGAGGACTACCGCGTGCTCGACGTTGCCGGCGGCACCGGCGATATCGCCTTTCGCATTGTCGAGGCCTCAGGCCGCCAGGCCCATGCGACCGTGCTCGATATCAACGGCTCGATGCTGGGCGTCGGCGCCGAACGGGCCGAAAAGAACGGGCTTTCGCCCAATCTCACTTTCGTCGAGGCCAATGCCGAGGAACTGCCCTTCGAGGCGAATTCCTTCGATGCCTATACGATCGCCTTCGGCATCCGCAACGTGCCGCGCATCGATGTGGCGTTGAACGAAGCCTATCGCGTCCTCAAGCGCGGCGGCCGGCTTCTGCTGCTGGAGTTTTCCGAGGTCGAGATGCCCTTGCTCGACAAGGTCTATGATGCCTGGTCGTTCAATGCGATTCCGAAATTCGGCCGGCTCGTCACCGGCGATGCCGAGCCCTACCAGTATCTGGTGGAATCGATCCGCAAATTTCCCAACCAGCGCGATTTCGCCGCCATGATCACCAAGGCCGGCTTCTCCCGTGTCACCTTCACCAATTATACCGGCGGCATCGCGGCCCTTCATTCCGGCTGGAAAATCTGATCCATGATGCCGACAGGATTAAAGCGCGCCCGGACGGGCGTCACGCAGGGCGGAAAATCATCATGAGTGCGCCGGGAGCCTATCTCCGCCTGCTGCGGATCGGTTGGGTGCTGATGCGCGAAGGCGTCATTTCGGCCTTGCCGGCCGAGGATCTCCCGCCACCGGCGCGCGCCTTCCACGGTTTTGCCGGCCTCCTGGCCCGACGCCGGACGAAAAGGGAAGACCGCAGCGGCCGTCTTGCCCGCGCCATCGAGAGGCTGGGGCCTTCCTATGTGAAGATCGGCCAGTTTCTCGCCACCCGACCGGATGTCGTCGGGGCAGGCTTTGCCGAGGACCTTGCCTTCCTGCAGGATCGCATGGCGACCTTTCCCGTCGAGGAGGCGCGTGCCGTCGTCGAAGCCTCGCTCGGACGCCCGATTTCCGATCTCTATCTGCATTTCGGCGAGCCGATCGCCGCCGCCTCGATTGCCCAGGTCCATCCGGCCATCGTGCTCCGCAACGGCGTCGAGGAGAAGGTCGCGGTCAAGGTCGTGCGTCCCGGCGTGCGCCAGCGCTTTGCCCGCGATCTCGAGGCGATGTATCTCGTCGCCCGCCTGCAGGAGCGTTTTGTCGCCTATACCCGCCGCCTTCGTCCGGTCGAAGTGACGCGGACGCTTGAGCAGACCACGAAGATCGAGATGGATCTGCGGCTCGAGGCGGCCGCCCTGTCGGAACTCGGCGAGAATTCCGCCGAAGACCCGGGATTCCGGGTGCCGAGGGTGGATTGGGAGCGCACCGGCCGCGACGTGGTGACGATGGAGTGGATCGACGGCACCAAGATGTCGGATGTCGAGGGCCTGCGCCGCGCCGGCCATGATCTCGATGCGCTGGCCGATACACTCATCCAGTCCTTCCTGCGCCACACGCTGCGCGACGGATTTTTCCATGCCGACATGCACCAGGGCAATCTCTTCGTCGATCCGAGAGGCATGGTCGTTGCCGTCGATTTCGGCATTGTCGGGCGCCTCGGCGTCAAGGAGCGCCGCTTCCTCGCCGAAATTCTCTATGGCTTCATCACGCGCGATTATCGCCGCGTCGCCGACGTGCATTTCGAAGCCGGCTATGTGTCTGGCAATCATGATGTGGCAAGTTTTGCCCAGGCGATCCGCGCCATCGGCGAGCCGATCCATGGGCAGCCGGCCGAAACCATCTCCATGGCCAAGCTCCTGACCCTCCTGTTCGAGGTGACGGAACTGTTCGACATGGAAACGCGGCCGGAACTGGTCATGCTGCAGAAGACCATGGTCGTCGTCGAGGGCGTGGCCCGCACACTCAATCCGCGTTTCAATATGTGGAAGGCGTCGGAGCCGGTGGTCGGCGGCTGGATCAGAGACAATCTCGGCCCCAAGCGCGTCCTCTCCGATATGAAGGAAGGCCTGCACGCGGCACTCCGGCTTGCCGAAGCGGCGCCCGAGATCGCCAGGAAGACGGAAAAATTCTCTCGCGACCTGACCACCATGGCGGAAAACGGCCTGCGCTTCGATGCAGAGACTGCGGAAGCCATCGGCCGCTCGGAAGCCCGCCACAGCCGCTCCGGCCGGGTGGCGCTCTGGGTCATCGCCTTGGCGCTCGCCGTCATCGCCTGGCGGATGTTCTAGCGGCGTCCCGCGCTGAGCCACACGGCAAGCCGGCGGAACATCGCCGGCTTTCGGTAATGGGTGTGTCTATCCGGCTGATCGGGCAGGTGCGAGCAGGCGCAGGGCATTGATCGTCACCAGCACCGTCGCCCCGGTATCTGCAAGGATTGCCGGCCATAGCCCGGTGACGCCGATGATGGTGGTCACCAGGAAGACGGCTTTCAGGCCGAGCGCGATGGTGATGTTCTCACGGATATTGCCCATGGTGCGCTTCGAGAGCGCGATCATCTCCGCGACATCGCCGACCCTGCCGTGAAGCACTGCGGCATCGGCGGTTTCAAGCGCCACATCGGTGCCGCCGCCCATGGCGATGCCGATATCGGCGGCGGCCAGCGCCGGTGCATCGTTGATCCCGTCGCCGACCTTGGCAACGACCAGGCCTTCGCGTTTCAGTTCCCCGACGATCCTCTGCTTGTCCTCAGGCATCAGTTCGGCGCGCACCTCCATGCCCAGTTGCAGACCGATGGCGCTTGCCGTGCGTCGGTTATCGCCGGTCAGCATGACGGTCCTGATGCCGACGTCCTTCAGCGCCTTCAAACCGACCTTGGCATCTGCGCGCGGTTCGTCGCGCATGGCGATGGCGCCTGCCAGCGTCGCGCCGATGATCAGCACCGACACAGTCTTGCCCTCGTCGTTGAGCGCGGTGATCCGTTCCATCTGCGCGGCCGACAGGGCAACCCGCTCGCCGGCCGCCTGCGGCGAGCCAAAGAAGACCGGCTGGCCCTCGATATTTGCCGTCACGCCCTTGCCGCCGAGCGCCTTGGCCTCTGCGGCTGCGGGAAGGACAAGCCCTTCTTCGGTCGCTTTCCCGAGGATGGCCTTGGCAAGAGGGTGGCTCGATCCGGTCTCCAATGCGGCTGCGAACGACAATACGTCAGGTTCGGAGCGGTCGAAGCCAATGATATCGGTGACTTTCGGCCTGCCTTCGGTCAGGGTGCCGGTCTTGTCGAATGCCACGGCGCTGATCGTGCCGAGCGTCTCGAGCACCGCGCCGCCCTTGAGCAGCAGGCCGCGACGGGCGCCAGCCGAGAGGGAGGCGGCGATCGCTGCCGGCGTCGAGATGACCAGCGCGCAGGGGCAGCCGATCAGAAGGATGGCCAGCCCCTTGTAGACCCATTCGCCCCAGGCAGCCCCGACGGCAAGAGGCGGAATGATCGCCACCAGCGCCGCGACCACGACGACGGCAGGCGTGTAGTAGCGCGAGAAGCGGTCGATGAACCGCTCGGTCGGCGCCTTGGATTCCTGCGCCTCCTCGACCAGCCTGACGACGCGGGCGATGGTATTGTCGGCCGCAGCCGCCGTGACCCGCACGCGCAAGACCCCGTCACCATTAATGGTGCCGGCAAAGACCGTCTCGTCCGTGCCTTTGCGCACCGGCGTGCTTTCGCCGGTGACCGGCGCCTCGTCGATGTCGCTCTCGCCCGAAAGGATGATGCCATCCGCCGAAATCCGGTCTCCGGGACGAACGAGAATGCTTGCGCCGACGGCAAGGCTTTCGGCCGGGACAGCGCGTGTCTGGCCGTTTTCCTCCAGGAGCGCCTCTTTGGGCATCAGTGCTGCCAGCGACTGGATGCTCTGGCGTGCCTTTCCGGCCGCCACGCCCTCCAGCAATTCGCCGACGAGGAAGAGAAAGACGACGGCCGCCGCCTCTTCGCCCGCATCGATGATGACGGCACCGATCGCGGCGATGGTCATCAGCATCTCGATCGAGAACGGCGTGCCCGCAAGCGCCGCCATGACGGCGCGCCGCGCGATCGGCACGAGCCCGATCAGCATGGCGGCGATAAAGGCGTAAGGCGCGATTGAAGGCACGAGGTGGCCAATGGCGTAGGCGGTAAGGAGCGCGGCGCCCGAAAGGATCGTCAGCCGGCCCTTGCGCCCGGCCCACCAGGGGCCGGCGGAGGGCGCATGATCATGCCCGTGCAGGCCCTCGGTTCCACTGTTGCCCGCCTGCACTGAATGGTCATGCCCCGAATGATCGTGTCCGGAATGGTTATGTTCGGGATGCGCATGGGATCCGTGTATATGGCCCCCGCAGCACGCGGTTTGATGACCAGCGGCCGGGTTGGCCGTGTCCTTACCCACAATTTCCGAAACGGAATAGCCGAGCCCCACGACCTTTTTTGCGATGGTGGCAAGATCGCTCGTTTCACCGTGCCGCACCGTCATCGTGCCGGCCGTCACCGAAACGGAGACATCCTCGACACCAGGCATGCGCCGGACCGCCGTGTCGATCTTGGCCGCGCAACTGGCGCAATCCATGCCCTCCACCCGGTATCGTGTCTGTATCGCATCCGCCATGATCTTGTCCTGTAAGCTTGGTTGTCAAAATCCGGCTTCCTTCCTACATCCTCTAGCGACTAGAGGTGCAAGAGATAAATGATGAAAAAGATCACCATAGGCGAGGCGGCGCGGAAAAGCGGGGTCAAGGTGCCGACGATCCGCTATTATGAAGGCATCGGTCTGCTCGCGGCACCCAGCCGTAGCGAGGGCAATCAGCGTGCCTATGAGCAAACGGACCTCGATCGCCTGACCTTCATCCGCCATGCGCGCGAACTCGGCTTCGAGATCGACGCCATTCGCGCCCTGCTCACCCTGCAGGACGATCCGCACCAGTCCTGCGCCTCGGCCGATGCCATCGCCAAGGCGCGCCTCGTAGAAGTCGAGCAGCGCATCCGCAGCCTGACGGCGCTGAAGGCGGAACTTGAAATGATGGTGGAGGGCTGCGGCCATGGCCGGGTGGATCAATGCCGGGTGATCGAGGTCCTTGCCGATCACGGCCAATGTGCCCACCATGGCCATTGATGGTGTTTGATGCCTGATCGCCGCCGATTGCCTCGGCGCCGCCCCTCGCGTAGGGTCCGGCCGAAAGAGCAGGGCCCGGCAAACGGAACATGTCATGACGCTTCAGGATAAACGCATCCTCCTCATCATTTCCGGCGGCATCGCGGCCTATAAGAGCCTCGATCTCATCCGCCGCCTGCGCGAGCGCGGCGCAAATGTGCGCCCGGTGATGACGGCGGGCGCCCAGGCTTTCGTCACCCCGCTTGCCGTCGGCGCGCTTGCCTCCGACAAGGTGTTTACCGAGCTTTTCTCCCGGGAAGACGAGCAGGACATCGGCCATATCCGGCTTGCCCGGGACTGCGACCTCATCCTGATCGCGCCGGCCACCGCCGATCTGATGGCCAAGATGGCCAACGGACTTGCTGACGATCTTGCCTCCACCATTCTCCTGGCGACCGATCGCCCGGTGCTGGTCGCGCCGGCCATGAACCCGAAAATGTGGGCGCATCCCGCCACCCGCCGCAACCACGCGACGCTTGTCGCCGACGACATTCGCTTTGTCGGGCCTGCCTCCGGCGAGATGGCGGAGGGCGGCGAGGCGGGCGAGGGACGCATGGCTGAACCGCTGGAAATCGTTGCCGCGGTCGAGGCTTTGCTCGAGGGCGGCCCAAAGCCGCTGGCCGGACGCAGGGCGATCGTCACCTCCGGGCCGACCCATGAGCCGATCGACCCGGTGCGCTATATCGCCAACCGCTCCTCCGGCAAGCAGGGCCATGCGATCGCGGCCGAGCTTGCCCGGCTGGGCGCGCAGGTGACACTGGTTTCCGGCCCGGTGACGATCCCCGACCCGAAGGGCGTTACCGTCATCCGCGTCGAGCGGGCCGAGGAGATGCGCGATGCCGTGCTTGCGACGCTGCCGGTCGATATCGCCGTCATGGTCGCCGCCGTCGCCGACTGGCGGGTGGCCGGTACCTCCGGCGACAAGATCAAGAAAAAGCCCGGCGAAGCGCCGCCGCCGCTGCAGCTTGCGGAAAATCCCGATATCCTGAAAACCGTCGGCCATCATGCCGACCGTCCCAGACTGGTGATCGGCTTTGCGGCGGAAACACAAAATGTCGCCGAAAACGGCCGCGCGAAACTGGAGCGCAAGGGCGCCGACTACATTCTCGCAAACGATGTTTCGTCCCATACAGGCATCATGGGTGGAGACCGCAATACAGTGAAGCTGATCGGCCGGGCGGGCGAGGAGGACTGGCCGGATATGGGCAAGCAGGCGGTTGCCGAACGGCTCGGCCGGCTCGTCGTCTCACATTTTTCCTGAGGCCGTCCGGTCCAGTTGCGGAAGCTTCGAGGTGGCGCCCTGGGTGCTGAACAGGCGGACATCGACTCCGTTTTCGCCGACGATCACCGCCGTGCCGTCGGGGATTTCCACCCAGGCATTGTCGTCGTCGTTGAGCGGTTCGGAGACCAGGCAGTATCCGCCGCTCGGCCCCATCGGCGCCGCATAGAGCGTCGGTGCCTTCCAGTCGGTTGCATAGCGCACGGCATAGAGATTATGCCCGTCGGAAAAGGCGGCCGTGAAGCGCACCAGAACCTTGCGTTCCAGATGTTCCGCCAGGCGCTCGACGAAAGCGAGCGTTTCGGCAAGCGCGCCGAGCGGATCGTTCTCCAGCCCGAATTGCAGCGCAAGAAGAAAGAGCAGTTCGCTGTCGGTGGAGCCGGTGCGGGCGGCATAGAGGTCATTGTCGAGCATTGTCTCGAGCGGCCGGCGCAGATGCTCGAAATCGCCGATCTGGCCATTGTGCATGAAGGACCAGCCGCCATGGACGAAGGGATGGCAGTTGTCACGCCGCGTGCCGCCGCCGGTCGCTGCCCGTACATGGGCGAGGAACAGCGGCGAGCGGATCTGCCGGGCGATGCTCTTGAGGTTGCAATCCGACCAGGCAGGCAGGATATCGCGGTAGCGGCCGGGCTCGGGGTGATCGCCATACCAGGCGAGGCCGAAGCCGTCGCCATTGGTGGCGGTCTTGGCGCGGGTGGCGCAATGGGATTGTTCGATCAGCGAATGGGCTGGCGATGTGACCAGTTCTTCCAGGTAGAGCGGCTCCCCGCGATAGGCTGCCCAGCGGCACATGAATGACACTCCGGAACGCGGGCGGACGGCCCGCTTGATGGTTCGTTAACCATGTTATCTGAGATCATCGGCCGAACATGGTAAAAATGCGTTAACGAACAGATGTCTCACTTCATCTTTCGCGCGAGTATGCTGGAATCCGCGAAGCCTGCCTGTTTCCCGAGGAACCGGAGGCTGCTTCAACCGTCATTCCCAGGGCTCAAGACAATCACGCGCCGGCCTCGGGAGTGAATATACGTTGGACGAAGCGTTCGCCCGAGGGCGAGAAAATCGAATTTTTGAAACAGATGTTCTATTCCTTGCTCCATTCTTTGCATAAGCTTGGTCTTCCGCAACGCAGGAAGATCGAATGCACGAAATGGACAGCCGCCCGTCTCCTCCTCAGGATTTCGACGGACTGAAGGTGCTGATACTGGAGCGCAAGGGGCAGTTGCCCAAGCGTCTTGCCCAGGTGGCCGCCTATGCGCTCGACAATCCCGACGAGATCGCCTTCGGCACGGCGGCGAGCATTGCCGCCTCGGCCGATGTCCAGCCCTCGACGCTCGTTCGCTTTGCCCAGCATTTCGGCTTCGAGGGATTTTCCAGCCTGCAGCAAATCTTCCGGGCGCGCCTTCGCGAGCGCACGCCGGGCTACGACGAACGGCTGAGGGCCCTGAGCGGCAATGATCACAGCAGGCTCGAAAGCGGTTCGATCTTCAACGGCTTCGTCGCCGCCGGCCACCGCTCGCTCGACAATATTGCCGGCTCGGTGGCGCCGGAATCCTTCGAGCGGGCTGTCGATATCCTTGCCGGCGCCGAGACCGTCTATCTGCTTGCCAAGCGCCGTTCCTACCCGATCACCGCCTATATGGCCTATGCCTTCGGCAAGCTGAAGGTCAGATACCAGCTCGCCGGTACCGCCGCCGGCATCGATGACGATCTCTTGGCCATGGCGGGGCCTAGAGATGCCGCCTTTGCCGTCTCCTTCTCCCCCTATGCCTCTGAAAGTGTTGATCAGGCCCGGTTGCTGGCCAGTCGCAAGGTGCCCGTCGTCTCGCTGACCGATTCTGCCTTCTCGCCGCTCGCTGAATCCTCGAAGGTCTGGTTCGAACTGGTCGAGGCGGATCATGCCGGCTTTCGCTCGCTCTCGGCCAGTATGGCCTTTGCCATGGCGCTGACGGTGGCGATCGCTGAAAAAAGACGACGAATGGGCGTTGAAGGATAATGGAATGAAAATTCCACATTGACTTATCTATGGAATTTATGTTGCATTGAAATTGCCCGCCATCCGGCCGGTCAATCAATGGAAATGACGGTGCGCCGCCGGCGCCCGGGAGGAAAAAGTGAGCCAGGACAAGCAGACGGACAGGCCGCTCGATCTCATCACCATCGGCCGCGCCTCGGTCGATCTCTACGGTCAGCAGATCGGCACGCGACTGGAGGATGTCGCAAGTTTCGCCAAATCGGTCGGCGGTTGCCCGACCAATATCGCCGTCGGTACGGCGCGGCTTGGCCTGAAATCAGCCCTCCTGACCCGCGTTGGAAAGGAGCAGATGGGCCGCTTCATCCGCGAGCAGCTGGAGCGCGAAGGCGTCGAGGTGAGCGGCATCGTCACGGACCCAGAGCGGCTGACGGCGCTTGCCATCCTGTCGGTCGAAAGCGATCAGTCCTTCCCCCTGCTCTTTTATCGCGACAATTGCGCCGATGGCGCGCTGTGCGAAGAGGATGTCTCCGAGGAATTCATCCGCTCCGCCCGCTCCGTCCTGGTCACCGGCACGCATTTCTCCAAGCCGCATACGGATGCCGCCCAGCGCAAGGCGATCCGCATCGCCCGCGAAAATGGCGCCAGGGTCATCTTCGATATCGACTACCGGCCGAACCTCTGGGGCCTTGCCGGCCACGATGCCGGCGACAACCGATACATCGCCTCGCAGAAAGTGTCCGCGCATCTGAAGACGGTGCTTTCCGATTGCGACCTGATCGTCGGCACCGAGGAAGAAGTGCTGATCGCGTCCGGCGAAAGCGACCTGCTTGCCGCGCTGAAAACCATCCGGGCGCATTCCAGCGCGGTGATCGTCCTGAAGCGCGGGCCGATGGGCTGCATCGTCTATGACGGGCCGATCTCCGACGATCTGGAGGATGGCATCGTCGGCAAGGGTTTCCCGATCGAGGTCTATAATGTGCTGGGTGCGGGTGACGCCTTCATGTCCGGTTTCCTGCGCGGCTGGCTGAGAGGCGAGGAGCACCAGACCTCCGCGACCTGGGCCAATGCCTGTGGTGCCTTTGCGGTTTCTCGCCTGCTCTGCGCGCCGGAAATCCCCACCTGGACCGAATTGCAATTCTTCCTTGAAAACGGCAGTTCCGAAAAGGCGCTGCGCAAGGACGAGGCGATCAATCACGTCCACTGGGCGACGACACGCCGCCGCGACATCCCGCAATTGATGGCGCTTGCCATCGATCACCGTAGCCAGCTGGAAGAGATGGCCGGTGGTGATCCGGAAAAACTCGCCCGCATTCCGGCCTTCAAGCTGCTTGCCGTCAAGGCGGCCGAACGGATTGCCGCCGGCCGGCCCGGTTTCGGCATGCTGATCGACGATAAATATGGCCGCGAGGCGCTGTTTGCCGCGTCGAAGAACCGGGATTTCTGGATCGGCAAGCCGATCGAACTGCCGGGGTCGCGACCGTTGCAATTCGAGTTCAGCCAGGATCTCGGCAGCCGGCTGATCGACTGGCCGGTCGATCATTGCATCAAGGTGCTGAGCTTTTACCATCCCGACGATCCGGCCGAGATGAGGGCGACCCAGGTTGCCAAGCTGCGTGCCGCCTTCGAGGCAGCGCGAAAGATCGGCCGTGAAATCCTGATCGAGATCATCGCCGGCAAACATGGCACGCTTGACGACCGGACCATACCGCGAGCCCTTAACGAACTTTACGATGCCGGGCTGAAACCCGACTGGTGGAAGCTCGAACCGCAGGCCAGCCGCGCGGCCTGGGCGGCGATCGACGCGGTGATCGAGGCACGCGATCCGCTCTGCCGCGGAGTCGTCCTGCTCGGCCTCGAGGCACCCTATGAGACCCTCAAGGAGGGCTTCGCAGCGGCCCGCTCGTCGAAAACGGTCAGGGGCTTTGCCGTTGGCCGGACGATCTTCGCCGATGCGGCGAAATCCTGGCTCGGGGGCGATATGACCGACGAACAGGCGATCGCCGACATGGCGGGCCGGTTCGGGGCCTTGGTCGAGCTCTGGCTGGGACTTGGAGAGACGAAGGCGGCCTGACGAGATGGTGCGGCATTTGCGGCTTCACCCCCCTCTGTCGGCTAAGCCTGTCCTCGGGCTTGCCGAAGGCAAGACCCGGGGGCCGACATCTCCCCCACAAGGGGGGAGATTGCCATCTGCTTCTGATCGTCCCTTACAGAAATAAGGGAAAGGAATACTCTCCCCCCTTGTGGGGGAGATGTCAGCGAAGCTGACAGAGGGGGGTGAACTCTCCCCACATGCGAAATCAATGGCGAGGCGTTGCCTCGTTTACGGAGGAAATGATGAGCCAGAAAACAGTCCGCCTGACCATGGCGCAGGCCGTGGGGCGGTTCCTGACACGGCAGATGACGGTGGTGGATGGCGAAAAACTGCCGATCTTCGGCGGCGTCTTCGCGATTTTCGGCCATGGCAATGTCGCCGGCATCGGCGAGGCGCTGCATGGCGTGAAGGATACACTACCGACCTACCGCGCTCAAAACGAGCAGGGCATGGCCAATGCAGCAATAGCCTTCGCCAAGGCGAGCTTCCGCCGCCGCTTCATGGCCTGCACCACGTCCATCGGCCCCGGCGCGCTGAACATGGTCACCTCGGCGGCACTTGCCCATGTCAACCGGCTGCCGGTGCTCTTTCTGCCCGGCGATGTCTTTGCCAATCGGCGGCCCGACCCGGTCCTGCAGCAGATGGAGAATTTCGGCGACGGCACCATGACGGTGAACGACTGTTTCCGCCCGGTGTCGCGCTATTTCGACCGCATCACCCGTCCCGAACAGATCATTCCGGCGCTGCGCCGCGCCATGCAGGTTCTGACCGATCCGGCCGATTGCGGCCCGGTCACGCTGTCGCTCTGCCAGGATGTCCAGGCGGAGGCCTATGATTATCCCGAGAGCTTCTTTGATGAAAAGCTCTGGATACCGCGCCGCGCGGAGCCCGATGCCGATGAGCTGGCAACAGCGATCGCGGCCATCAAGGCCGCGAAAAACCCGGTGATCATTGCCGGCGGCGGCGTCCTCTATTCGCAGGCGAGTGCGGCGCTCGCCAGCTTTGCCGAGAAGCACGGCATCCCGGTCGTCGAGACCCAGGCCGGCAAGTCGTCGCTCCCACACAGCCACCCGCTCAATATGGGCTCGATCGGCGTGACTGGCACCTCGGCTGCCAACGGGTTGGCCGAACAGGCCGATGTCGTGCTGGCTATCGGCTCGCGCCTGCAGGATTTCACCACCGGCTCCTGGGCTCTGTTCCAGAACGAGGCCGTGAAGATCATCGGCCTCAACGTGCAGCCCTTCGATGCCGCCAAGCATGAGGGCCTGCCGCTGGTCTCCGATGCTTGCGTCGGTCTCGAACGGCTGGGTGCCGGCCTTGGCGGCTACAGGACGGATTCGGCATGGGAGCGCAAGGCGACGGACGGCAAGTCGGATTGGCTGAAAGCGGCCGGAAAGGCGACGGCGACCACCAATGCGGCGTTGCCCTCCGATGCGCAGGTGATCGGTGCGGTGCAGCGCGCCCGACCGAACAATACCACGCTCGTCTGCGCCGCCGGCGGGCTTCCGGGCGAACTGCACAAGCTCTGGCAGGCCGGCGCGCCCGGCAGCTATCATATGGAATACGGCTTCTCGACCATGGGCTATGAAGTGGCCGGCGGCCTCGGCGTCAAGCTCGCCAGGCCCGACAGCGATGTGATCGTCATGATCGGCGATGGCAGCTATATGATGCTAAATTCGGAAATCGCTTCCTCGATCATGCTCGGCGCCAAGATGACCATCGTGCTCCTCGACAATGGCGGCTATGGCTGCATCAACCGGCTGCAGATGGCGACCGGCGGCGCCAATTTCAACAATCTGCTGCGTGACACGCATCACGTCGCGCTGCCGTCCATCGATTTCGCCGGCCATGCCGCCTCCATGGGTGCGGTCACTCGCAAGGTCTCGTCGATCGGCGAACTGGAAAGCGCATTGAAGGAAATGGCCGCCGAGGAGCGCACCACTGTCATCGTCATCGATACCGACCCGCTGATCACCACCGACGAGGGTGGCCACTGGTGGGATGTGGCGGTTCCGGAAGTTTCGGAGCGCGCCGAGGTTCTTGCAGCCCGCAAGGGCTATGAAAAGGCGCTCGCCTCGCAACGCATCGGCTGAGAAGCACGATGGCCGCGCCGGTGCGCGGCCTTCCGCAGACTGAACCTATCTGATGAGAGAAGACATCATGATCCGCTACGGCACCAATCCCATCGCCTGGAGCAATGACGACGACCAGACGCTCGGCGCGCATCTCACCCTGGAAGATTGCCTGTCCGATTGCCAGACGATCGGCTTCGACGGCATCGAGAAGGGGCACAAGATGCCCTCCGATCCCAAGGCGCTGAAAGACAAGCTGGCCTCCTACGGTCTCGTTTTTGTTTCCGGCTGGCACTCGACCAATCTTCTGACGCATGACGTCGAAGCCGAAAAGAGGGCGATCCAGCCGCATCTCGACCTGTTGAAATATAATGGCTGCAAGGTCTGCATCGTCTGCGAAACCTCCAACGCCATCCATGGCGACGATATGAAGTCGGTGGTCGGCGACAAGCCGGTTCTGCCGGCCGCAGACTGGAAGAAATTCGGGGCCGATATCGAGGCGATTGCGCAATATTGCGCCGATCAGGGCATCGACCTCGTCTATCACCATCACATGGGCACGATCGTCCAGACCGGTGCGGAGATCGATCTGTTGATGGACAATACCGGCCCTGCCACCAAGCTCCTGCTCGATACCGGCCATGCCTGGTTCGGCGGTTCCGATCCGGCCGAACTTGCGAAGAAATACATGCACCGCGTCCGCCATATCCACGCCAAGAATGTCCGCACCGAAATCCGCGGCCAGGTCGAGGGTGAAGGCCTGTCCTTCCTCGAAGGTGTGCGCCGCGGCGTCTTCACCGTCCCGGGCGACAGTGAAGGCGGCGTGGATTTCGTGCCGGTGCTGAAAATCGCCGCCGAGCATGGCTATGACGGCTGGCTGGTGATCGAGGCCGAACAGGATTCCGCCGTGCGCAACCCGCTGGACTATCAGTCGCTGGGCCTCAAATCGCTGAAGGCCTATGCGAAGGAGGCGGGGCTGGATCGCAGGTGATTTCACTTTTCCCTTCTCCCCAGCGGGGAGAAGGTGCCCGAAGGGCGGATGAGGGGGACGGCGGCTGATGAATGTGCCGCGGCACCCCCTCTGTCGGCGACGCCGACATCTCCCCCTCAAGGGGGGAGATCGCCCAAAACAGCCTGCGCCCCTTACCAGTAGCCCATCGGGGAAAAGAACAATCTCCCCCCTTGAGGGGGAGATGTCACGAAGTGACAGAGGGGGTAAACCCCGCCCCGATAACGAAATTGGAGGAATCCATGCCAAACCTGCTCGTCAAGCCAAACGGCACATCCGGCCTCGTGCACGACATCACGCCGCAATCGGCCGGCTGGACCTATGTCGGCTTTGCCCTTCACCGGCTTTCTGCCGGCGAGACGGCAGGCGGCGAAAGCGCCGACCGGGAAACCTGCCTTGTGCTGGTCTCCGGCAAGGCGAAGATCACCGTCGATGGCGAGGCTTTCGGTGAACTGGGGAAACGCATGACGCCCTTCGATGGGCAACCCCATGCGGTTTATGTCCCCGAGGGCTGCCGCTGGGAGGCGGTCGCCACCACTGCGCTCGATCTTGCCGTCTGCTCGGCGCCCGGCGGCGAAGGATTCAAGCCGAAAGTGATTGCGCCTGGTACGCATCCGCAGATGACGCGCGGCAAGGGTACCAACACCCGCTATGTCACCAATATCATGCCGGAGGACGATGGCGCCGCCCATTCGCTGCTGGTCGTCGAGGTCATCACCCCGGGCGGCAACACCTCGTCCTATCCGCCGCACAAGCATGACGAAGACAATCTGCCGGCCGAAAGCCTGCTTGAGGAAACCTATTACCATCGCCTCAATCCCGCCCAGGGCTTTGCCATGCAGCGCGTCTACACCGACGATCGGTCGCTGGACGAGACGATGGCGGTGGAAGACGGCGACGTGGCGCTGGTGCCGAAGGGCTATCATCCGGTTGCCGCGATTCACGGCTATGATCTCTACTATCTCAACGTCATGGCCGGCCCGTCGCGGATATGGAAATTCAACAATGCCAGGGAGCATGCCTGGCTGTTCACCGGTGTCTGATGCTATAGTTTCCTTCCTTGCCGAAGGGAGATGCCGATGAGAATAGACGGGCAATGCCATTGCGGCTTCGTGACCTATGAAGCGCGCATCGACCCGGACGATGTCGGTATCTGTCACTGCACCGACTGCCAGCAATTGACCGGATCGGCCTATCGCGTCACGGCAACCGCCCGTCGCGAGGATTTCCGGCTGACCGGCGGCGAGCCGAAACTCTATGTGAAACTGGGCGATAGCGGCGGAAAAAGCCTGCAATTCTTCTGCCCGACCTGCGGCTCGCCCTGCTATCGCACCGGCGAGGGCGCCGAGGAAGTGGGCATCCGTCTCGGCACCGTCAACCAGCGCCGTGCCCTAGTCCCCAGGCGCCAGAGTTGGTGCGGCTCGGCACTTCCATGGGTTGACGAGATCGGCCGCCTGCCGCGCGGGGAGGATTCATGAGAAGGCGCCATTCCCGATGACCGCCGGCCGGTTCCGGATGCGGCCATGCGCGATCTCAGGCGTCGAGGCCGTGGAGGCGGACAGCGCCCATAGTTTCGGCCGGCATATGCATGACCAGTTCGGCATCGGGCTCATTCTGGGCGGCGCACAGAAATCAGCAAGCGGGCGGGGGCCGGTCGAGGCCGGGGCCGGCGATATCATTACCGTCAATCCCGGCGAAGTGCATGACGGGTGCCCGATCGGCGACCACGGGCGCTCCTGGCGGATGCTCTATTTCGATCCGGCCGTGATGGCGGCACTGGCTCTCGATATCAGCAACGGCAGGACCGCGGATTTCGTCTTTACCGATCCCGTCATCGGTGACCGGCAAAGAGCCCGGGAATTTCATGCTCTCTATGCCGGCATGACAGAGACGAAGGACACACTGGCTCCAGAGACGGCGCTGCTGCAATTGGTCGCCTCGCTGGCCGGGCAGCGCCGCGAAACGCAATTCCTGCCGCCGGCGATCAGCCGGGCCCGGGAGAGAATCGATGACGATCCCGCAGCTGCGGTCACGCTGGGCGATCTGGCGGCTGCGAGCGGCCTCAGCCGTTTTCAGGTCGTGCGCCATTTCAACGAGGCGACCGGCATGACCCCGCATGCCTATCTGGTCCAGCGCCGCCTTGCCGTGGTCCGGCAGTTGATCGCGAAAGGTACGTCGCTTGCCGATGCGTCCTTCGCCGGTGGCTTTGCTGATCAAAGCCATATGACGCGGACTTTCGTCAGGGCCTATGGCATCACGCCCGGTGCCTATGCGCTAGCGGCCGGCTGACCGCTTGCAATTTTGTTCAAGACCGCCAGAGCGCAATCCGCTTTTCTGCCGTTTTCAATCTGAAGCGGAGAGCGCCGTGACTATCGAATATCTCATCACCTCCATCATCGTCATCCTTCTGCCCGGCACCGGGGTGCTCTATACGCTGGCCGTCGGGCTGAATGCCGGCACCCGGGCCAGCATTCTGGCGGCACTCGGCTGCACGCTCGGCATCCTTCCGCATATCATTGCCAGCATCGCCGGCCTTGCCGCCCTGCTGCACGCCAGCGCGCTTGCGTTCCAGGTGATCAAATATCTCGGCGTCGCCTATCTCATCTATATGGCCTGGAACGTCCTCAGGAATGCTGAGGCTTTTGCGATCGCTGAAAGCCAGCCTCCGGTTCCGGCGCTGCGGGTGATCGCGACCGGCGTGCTGCTCAATACCCTCAATCCGAAACTGTCGCTGTTTTTCCTCGCTTTCCTGCCGCAATTCGTGCCGGCGGCCACGCCTTCGCCGACCCCGTTCATGCTGGCTCTGGCCTTGGTTTTCATGGCCCTGACCTTCATCGTCTTCGTGCTCTACGGTGTCTTTGCCTCGGTTGCGCGCCGGCATGTGATCGCCAAGCCGGGCGTCACGATCTGGCTCCGGCGCGGTTTTGCCGGCGCCTTCGGATTGATGGGATTGCGGCTCGCCCTGTCGGCCCGGTAATTCGCTAGGAGCGGATATCCGTTTGATCTGCGGGGAGAATCCTCCTATTCGAGCGGGTAGGCACTGACCGCAGGGGTCAAGCCCAGCAATGAAGGAGCCTGCCCTTGTCTTCCGCCTCCTCGCCGGTTTTCGGCAAAGCATATTCCGCCTTCCTGTTCGACATGGACGGCACGCTCCTGAGTTCCATCGAAGCGGCGGAGCGGGTCTGGGGCGGCTGGGCCGAGCGGCACGGGCTGGATGTTGCGACCTTCCTGCCGACAATGCATGGCAAGCGCGGCGTCGATACGATCCGCCAACTCGGCCTGCCGGGCGTCGATCCGGAAGCCGAGGCCGCTATCATCACGCAGCTGGAAATCGAAGATGTCGAGGGCGTCAGGCCGCTGCCGGGCGCAATCGAATTCCTGAAAAGCCTGCCGCCTGAGCGCTGGGCGATCGTCACCTCCTCGCCGCGCGAGCTTGCCAAGGTGCGGATCGCCGCCGCCGGCCTGCCCGAGCCACGTTTCATCGTCATCGCCGAGGATGTGTCGCGCGGCAAGCCCAGCCCGGAATGCTATCTGCTTGGTGCGAAGCGCGTCGGGTTCGATGCCGGCGATTGCCTGGTCTTCGAAGATGTCGCCGCCGGCGTGCTGGCCGGGGAGGCGGCCGGCTGCGATGTCATGGTCATCACCGCCACGCATACGCATCCCTTCGAGACCACTCATCCGAAAATTCCGGGCTATGTGGGGATCGAGGTCTCGGTCGATGAGAATGGCGATCTTATCCTGACAGATCGCCGCTAGCGGCGGTCTTCAAGCCGTTTGGTGGGAGAGAATATTGACGATGGTCCCGAACGGGTCGCGCAGATAGAAGCGCCGCACGCCCCAAGGCTCGTCTGTGAGATCATAGAAGATCGCGAGGCCGAGCGCCTTGGCCTTCCGGTAGATGGCGTCGACATCATCGACCTCGATCGAAAGCTGCGGAACAGGCGTTCCCGATCCGCCTTCGCTGGCGAAGGAAATCTGCGCCGGCGCCTGAACGGTGGAGGCAAAGGTGACGATCCAGCCCTGATCCATGACGATATCGAGACCGAGCAGATCGCCGTAGAAGGCCCGTGCCGCCTGCGGATCGGGCGCTTGCAGATTGGCAACGATACGGCGAACGGTCATCGGTCACTCCTTGCCTGTCGCGGGCCGCTGCAAGCGACCGATCACGCCGCCTTAGCGACGTGATATTCCTTGATGGCGACCATCTTGATCGCCGGGTAACGTTCGGCTTCATAACGAAGCGAAAATGCATCCTGCGCCAGGAAAACCGGATCGCCGTCGAGATCGCGAGCGATATCGCCGCGCCTCGCGGTGATGAACTTTTCGAGTTCTGCCGGCTGGTCGGCCGAAATCCAGCGGCAGACCGAGAAGCGTGCCATGTCGAAGGAGACAGGCAGGCCGTATTCCGCCTGCAGGCGTTCTTTGAGGACATCGAGCTGCAGCGCACCCACGACGCCGACAATGGCGGGCGAGCCGTCTTCCGGCGAGAACAACTGGACGACGCCTTCCTCGGCCATCTGCTGCAGAGCCTCCTTCAGTTTCTTTGCCTTCATCGCATCTTCCAGGCGTACGCGTCGCAGGATTTCCGGCGAGAAGTTCGGCACGCCCTGGAACACCAGCTGTTCGCCTTCGGTCAGCGTGTCGCCGATGCGCAGTGTGCCGTGGTTGGGGATGCCCACCACGTCGCCGGCATAGGCGGTATCGGCAAGCTGGCGTTGCGAGGCGAAGAAGAACTGCGGCGCCGTCAATCCCAGCTGCTTGCCGGTGCGCGCCAGCCGCGCCTTCATGCCGCGCTCCAGCTTTCCGGAGCAGATGCGGGCAAAGGCGATGCGGTCGCGGTGGTTGGGGTCCATGTTCGCCTGGATCTTGAAGACGAAGGCCGTCATCTTGTCGTCGGTCGCGTGAACCGTGCGGGTATCGGCCACCTGGTCGCGCGGCGGCGGAGCGAAATCGCCGAGCGCATTGATGAGATCGCGCACGCCCAGATTCCGAAGCGCCGAGCCGAAGAAGACGGGCGTAAGATGGCCTTCGAGGAAGGCCTTCCTGTCGAAGGGCTTGCAGGCCTCGATCGCCAGCGAGGTTTCCTCGATAAAGGTCTCCCGCTCGTTTTCCGGCAGGCGATGGGCCACCATTTCGGGGCCACTGACCTTGGTCGGGATTTCCTGCGTATCGGCGCCGCGCACCGTATTGTCAGCGAGATTATAGGAGCCGCAGAATGTCTTGGAACGTCCGATCGGCCAGGTGATCGGCGCGCAGTCGAGCGCCAGTTTCTCTTCGACCTCGTCCAGGATCTCGAACGGGTCGCGGCTTTCGCGGTCCATCTTGTTGACGAAGGTGATGATTGGGATATCGCGCATGCGGCAGACTTCGAAGAGCTTCAGCGTTCGCGGCTCGATGCCCTTGGCGGCGTCGATGACCATGACGGCGGCATCGACCGCCGTCAGCGTGCGATAGGTGTCGTCGGCGAAATCCTCGTGGCCCGGTGTGTCGAGAATGTTGAAGACATTGCCGCCATATTCGAAGGTCATCACCGAGGTGACGACCGAAATGCCGCGCTCGCGCTCGATCTTCATCCAGTCGGAACGTGTCTGGATACGGTCCTTCTTGGCCTTCACTTCGCCGGCGAGCTGGATCGCGCCGCCGAACAGCAGCAGCTTTTCGGTCAGCGTGGTCTTGCCCGCATCCGGATGCGCGATAATAGCAAATGTGCGGCGGCGGGAAACCGCCTCGGCGAGACTTTCGGCCATATGTCGAGATTCCTGTGAGTTGCCGCGTATGTAGCGGAGCCGTGGATAACTTGCAATTCGCATTGGCCATGTCGGACCCGGAATTGCTAATGAAAGGCATGACCCTTCACGCAGAGATCAGCCCGTCCCTCAGCCTCGTCCGACTGCCGCATGGCGCGGATATCGCCCTGCCGGTCTACGAGACATCAGGTGCCGCCGGAATGGATCTGCGCGCAGCGGTCGCCGCCGATCGGCCGATGGTGCTCGGGCCGGGCAAGCGGGCGCTGGTGCCGACCGGCTTCATCTTCGAAATTCCGGCAGGCTTCGAGGCGCAGATCCGCCCGCGCTCCGGTCTCGCCTTCAAACATGGGGTGACCTGCCTGAACACGCCCGGCACGATCGACAGCGATTATCGCGGCGAGGTGAAGGTGCTGCTGGTCAATCTCGGCGAAGAGGATTTCATCATCGAGCGCGGCATGCGCATCGCCCAGATGGTGGTGGCTCCGGTGATGCAGGTTTCCGTTCGCGAGGCTTCCGGGACAAGCGAAACCATGCGCGGCACGGGCGGCTTCGGCTCGACGGGCGTTTAAGTGGCGGCCGCTACCGATGATCGCGGATTGACTTTCCGTCAGAATTATTTTGGCGATCCGGCAGCCTGGGCTGCGCTGGTCGCGTTGCTACACGACACATTCAATATCGATGTCGGCATTCAAGATCGGTTCGGTGGGCCGGATCCGACCAGCATGCCGTTTGCCTATTTCGACGAAAATGGTGTTTGCGCCGCCAATTTCAGCGCTTTTTCTATGCCGATGATGATCGATGGTCACCTAGTCAAGGCGGCTGGTTTCCAGTCCGGCGCGGTACGGCCACAATGGCGGGACCGCGGGCTTTTCCGGGATCTGATGAACCGAGCGTTCTGCTGGTGCGACGAACAAGGTTTCGAACTCGGCATTCTTCTGACGGACAAGCCGGCCATGTACCAGCCCTACGGCTTCACGGTTTTGCCGCAGCAACGATTTGTGGGGCCCCCGCCGCAGGTGAAAACGAGATTTACCGGCACGGTGCGTGAACTCTCACTCGACAATGCCCGAGACATTGCTCTGACCTGTCAGGTTTTGCATGAAAGGTCGCCAGTCTCTTCAAGCTTCGCAGTTGCGGCGCAGGCGGAAATGTTCTTGCTCAACAGTGTCTTCGATCCCGGCGTCAGGCTCACCTATCTCGATCCATTCGAGGCGGTGGTCGCTTGGAAAGATGATGGTGCGTCGTTTCAGATTCTCGATGTCGTCGGAAAATCGATCCCATCGCTCTCTGCCATTCTCGGTGTGTTCGATCAGTGCCCTGATCGCGTTGAAGTTTGCTTTTCGCCTGACAAATTGGGCTGGCTGGGCACGCCAGAACCGTTTCCTTCCGATGTCCACCTGATGATCCGGGGGAAAGCCACGGACGGCTTATCCGCCCCTGTCATGCTATCACCGATGGCGGAATTCTGACGCTTACCTGCCGCTGTCAAGCGGCGGCAGGCGACGCTTGACCGGGGTCGATTTGACGATCGAAGTATTGGTCTGGGCGCGCTCGGCGACGCGGTCGAGGATGGTGTCGAGCTGTTCCATGTTGCGCACCAGCAATTTGGCGATGAAGCAGTCGTCGCCGGTCACCTTGTCGCATTCGACGATTTCCGGCGTGTCCTGGATCAGTTTTTCGACGATATGCAGCATGCCCGGCATCGGCCTCACCCGCACGATCGCCTGCAGCACATAGCCCAATGCTGCCGGAACGACGCCGACCGTGAAGCCGGTGATAACGCCGCGATCCTCCAGCCGCCTGAGGCGGTCGGCGGTGCTGGGCGAGGACAGTCCGACAGCGCCGGCCAACTCCTTCAGCGAAATGCGGGCATTGAGCGAGAGAATGTCGAGCAAGCGGCGGTCGAGATCATCAAGCATGGAAGCCTCCATAAGGAGAAAGATATGTCGTGGCTTTCATGTTAAGGCATAATTCCATTAATGCCTACCAAAATCCATATATTCCACGCGGGCGGCGTATTATCTTCCATTCTCGTCAATGGAGTAGATGGAATGGACAAGGACGTGAAGACCGGCAGCATCGAAATGACCGCCGCCATGCTGATCTCGGGCACCATCGGCTGGTTCGTTCTGATGTCGGGACAGCCGGTGATCGATGTGGTTTTTTGGCGTTGCCTCTTTGGTGCGCTGACGCTGATGGCCATCTGCGCCTCGCTCGGGCATTTCCGCGAGGGCATCCTGACCTGGCGGCTGTTCGCGCTGGCGGTCCTCGGCGGCATCGCCATCGTCGTCAATTGGCTGCTTCTGTTCGGCGCCTATTCGCGTGCCTCGATCTCGATTGCCACCATGGTCTACAACACCCAGCCCTTCATGCTGCTCGCCATTGGCGGATTGATTTTCAGGGAAAAGATCACCACCGCCAAGCTTGCCTGGCTCGCCGTGGCCTTTGCCGGCATGGTGGCGATCGTCCAGGCAAAGCCATCCGGCGGTTTCGGTGGTAGCGACTATCTGACGGGCATCGCCATGGCGCTCGGGGCCGCCTTCTTCTAT
The DNA here is from genome assembly GCF_001426565.1 of Rhizobium sp. Root482. GTDB lineage: Bacteria > Pseudomonadota > Alphaproteobacteria > Rhizobiales > Rhizobiaceae > Pararhizobium. The sequence continues at coordinate 155,676 of NZ_LMFA01000023.1, forward strand.
GCGCTGGCAGCGCTGGTCGCCAAACGATTGAAGGGCACGCCACCGCATTTGATCGCGCTGATCCAGGTCGTGACCGGCCTTCTTATGCTCGTTCCCTTCGCGGGCGCGTCCGGCCTGCCGACCGAGGCCCATCAATGGGGTTTGCTGATCGCCATGGGCGTGGTCCACACCGGCCTCATGTATGTGCTGCTCTATGGCGCGATCCAGAAGCTGCCGACGCATCTCACCGGAGCGCTTTCCTTCCTCTATCCGGTCGCAGCCCTTGCCGTCGACCGTCTCGCCTTCGGCCACCAATGGCAGCCGGTTCAGCTTATCGGATCAGTAGCGATCCTGATTGCCGCCGCCGGCATGACTTTCGGCTGGACTTTCATCCGCCCGGCACGGCATCAGGCGGGTTGATCCAGCCTATGGAGAGCGCCAAGCCCTCAAAAATTCATCTCGCCGGCGCGACGCAGTGTGATCGCATGCGCGCCGGCGCTGAAGCCGCCGAGCAGCCGGTTGTGATGGGCGATGATCTGGCTGAAGGTAAGATCGCCCATGTCGCCGGTCGAGTGGCCGTCGGACAGCAGCGTCACGTCATAACCGAGCGAAACCGCCCGGCGTGCGGTGGTATCGACGCAGAATTGCGTCATGCAGCCGCCGATGACGAGATGCGTCACCGACAGACCTTCCAGTTGCTCCTGCAAATCTGTCCCGTGGAAACTGTCGCAGCTGGTCTTGTGGACGACGGTCTCGCCGGGCAGTGGCGCGATTTCATGGCGCAGCGCCCATCCATGCGACGAGCGGGCAAGGGGATCGCCCGGTCCGCCATCATGCTGCACCAGGACGACCGGTATATGCGCGGCCCGCGCTCGCGCCTGGACCGACTGCAGGCGACCGACGGTCTCGTTCAGAGCGGCGTCGATCGCCCCTTGCCGATCGGGCGTGCCTTCGCCTTCCACAATGGCATTCTGGACGTCGATGATGAGGAGGGCTGTGGTCATGTCATGCTCTGGTCTGTTTCGAGGGATTGCGGGAATGTCAGCGGCGGCTTTCCATTGCCATGCGAAGCGCAAGCGCTCCCAGCACGCCGCCCATCAGCCAGCGCTGCACCGAAAGCCAGGCCGGCCGGCTGCCGAGGAAACCGGCAATCGAGCCAGCTGCCAAAACAATGAGGCTGTTGACGCAGATGCTCGTGGCGATCTGGATTGTGCCGAACAGGATGGACTGGGAAAAGACATTGCCGAGCATTGGATCGATGAACTGCGGCAGCAGCGAGAGATAGAGCACGGCGATCTTCGGATTGAGCAGGCTGGTGGCAAAGCCCATCAGGAACAGGCGCCGTGGCCCGTCCTTCGGCAGGCTGCGGACCTCGAAGGCCGACCGTCCGCCGGGACGAAGCGTCTGCCAGGCGAGATAGGCGAGATAGAGCGCACCTGCAAGGCGCAGGATGTCATAGGCATAGGGCACGGCGAAAAGCAGCGCCGTGATGCCGAAGGCGGCCGAAAGCATATAGACTAGGAAGCCGAGGGCAACGCCCGCCAGCGAGATAAGCCCTGCCGACGGGCCCTGGCAGAGCGAGCGGGAGATCAGATAGATCATGTTGGGGCCGGGCGTCAGCACCATGCCGAGCGCGATGAGTGCAAAGGCGGCAAGGCTCGCTGTTTCGGGCATGAACGCTCTCTCCCATCCGGCAGCGCAAGGCAAAAGTTTTCGAGAAGCCGTCATCTCGCTTTAGCGCGGAAAAGGCCGGCCGATCAATGCCCGCCGAATTGTCAGCAGCATGAAAAACGGCTAGATGGAAAATTCGAAACGTGGGAGCCAATGATGAGCCTCGCAACCCTTCTCGCCTATTGCACTGCCCTGTTCATCGCCGCCGCGATTCCCGGCCCCGGCATGACGGCGATCGTCGCACGCGCGCTCGGTTCCGGCTTCCGCGAGACCTTCTTCATGGGGCTCGGGCTTGCGATCGGTGATCTCCTCTATCTGACGGCGGTCATTCTCGGGCTTGCCTTCGTGGCCCAGACATTCACCACCAGCTTCATGGTGCTGAAGATCCTCGGCGCCCTCTATCTCATCTATATCGCCTGGAAACTCTGGACCGCCGGCCTGTTGCCGCAGGATATAAAGGCGAGGAAGAGCACCAGCATGGGTCTCTCCTTTCTCTCCGGTCTGCTGGTCACGCTCGGAAATCCGAAGACCATGCTGTTCTATGTGGCGCTGGTGCCGACGCTGATCGATGTGCAGGCAATCGGCCTCAGCGAATATGCCGTGCTCGTGGGCGCGACCTTCGCCGTGCTGATGGTCGTTCTCATCCCCTATATCCTGCTTGCCTCGCGCGCCCGGCTGCTGTTGAAACAACCACGGGCGCTCAGATCGTTGAACCGGATCGCCGCCGGCATTCTCGGCGGGACCGCCGCCTATATCGCCGCCCGCGTGGCCTGAAAAATCCATCCGGTAATTGCCGAGTTGCGGGCATTTTTTTCCAGGCCGGGTCATGCCGTTGGAGGCGGCACCCTGGCTTGGCGGAGGCTTCGGCCCTATCTTGCCGATAAATTCTGCGGAAAAGGAGAACATCATGTCCGAACAGCGCAAGGCCGGCCGAGGCCGGATCTATTCGTCGATCACCGAGACGATCGGTGATACCCCGATCGTCCGCCTCGACAAGCTGGCAAGCGAAAACGGCGTCAAGGCCAATCTTCTCGCCAAGCTGGAGTTCTTCAATCCGATCGCCTCGGTCAAGGACCGCATCGGCGTGGCGATGATCGAATCGCTCGAGGCCCAGGGCAAGATCGCGCCCGGCCGAACGACGCTGGTCGAGCCGACTTCCGGCAATACCGGGATCGCGCTTGCCTTTGCCGCCGCCGCCAAGGGTTACAAGCTGATCATCGTCATGCCGGAAACCATGTCGGTGGAGCGCCGCAAGATGTTGGCGCTGCTTGGCGCCGAACTGGTGCTGACCGAAGGCCCGAAGGGCATGAAAGGCGCCATTGCCAAGGCCGAGGAACTGGCCGCTGCGCTGCCCGACGCGGTCATTCCCCAGCAATTCGAAAATCTCGCCAATCCTGAAATCCACCGCAAGACGACAGCCGAGGAAATCTGGAACGATACCGATGGCGGCGTCGATATCCTGGTGTCGGGCATCGGCACCGGCGGCACGATCACCGGCGCCGGCCAGGTGCTGAAGGCGCGGAAGCCGTCGGTCCAGATCGTGGCGGTCGAACCGGAAGAATCCGCGATTCTCTCGGGCGGCGCTCCCGGCCCGCACAAGATCCAGGGACTTGGCGCCGGTTTTGCACCGGCGATCCTCGACACGACGGTCTATGACGAGGTGGTCACCGTTAACAGCGCCGAGTCGATCGAAATGGCCCGCCATGTGGCGCGCCTCGAAGGTGTACCGGTCGGCATTTCTTCGGGTGCGGCATTGGCGGCGGCCATCAAGGTCGGCCAACGCCCCGAAAACGAAGGCAAGAACATCGTCGTGATCATACCCTCCTTCGCCGAGCGCTATCTTTCGACGGTGCTGTTCGAAGGCTTGGGTGGCTGAAACTTAAGGTATCTACGGCGGACCGGCTGAGACTCGGTCCGCCTGATAACGCCAGTCGGCGCAAAAGCATTCGAACGTTTCGTCTCTAAAATAAAACAGAAAATGCCTTTGACCGGCATTCGGAGAATGATGGCTTATCCAATCCTGCGGATCGTCGCAGCAGTCGTCATCTCCGATCAGTTCGTAGAAATGGCCCCATTCCGGCGCAACGCGGCTGTAACGGCATTGACCCCGATACCAGCCTTCGTCGTTCGTGAGCCCAAGTCGCCATCGGCTGCAATTGACGAAGGTAATAGTGCCTTTCTGGCCCGGTCTTGCAACATGAATCCACGGATTGAGATAAAAACGCAATTGTATGGAACCTGAGTCAATAATGACTTCCGGAAAGGGAGCATTGGGTTCGGCGTTCCAACCGGTATTCAGCTTCACAAAAGTTGGCTTATTGAACATCACCGGTCACCCAGCATTTAAGCCGCCGCCGTCAGGCGCTCTCCGGCAATGCGGTACGAAATCGCCTCGGCCAGATGGATGCGCCCGACCATCGGCTTTTCGTCGAGATCGGCAAGCGTGCGCGCCACTTTCAGGATACGGTGATAACCGCGGGCCGAGAATTTCAGCTTCTCCGCCGCATCGCGCAGCAATTGCAGCCCGCCCGCATCCGGTTCCGCCATCCTCTCTATCATCGCGGTCGAGCAGCGCGCATTGGAAAGCACATGCGGCAGGCCGAGCGCGATGAAACGGTCCGCCTGGATTTCGCGCGCCCGCGCCACTCGCCTGGCGACGACGGCGCTCGGTTCGGCCGGAGCCGGCCGGATCAGGTCGGCGGCGGTGACCGAGGGCACGTCGATGCGAATGTCGATGCGGTCCATCAGCGGGCCTGAAATGCGGCCCTGGTAATCCGAAACGCAGCGCGGCCCGCGGGAGCAGCTATGGCCCGGCTCGCCTGCCATGCCGCAGCGGCAGGGGTTCATCGCGGCCACCAGCTGGATTGCCGCCGGATAGGTGACGCGGTGATTGGCGCGCGCGATGATGCATTCCGCCGTTTCGAGCGGTTGGCGCAGCGCATCGAGAACCTGCGGGGTGAATTCCGGAAACTCGTCCAGAAACAATACGCCGTTATGGGCAAGCGAGGCCTCGCCGGGCTTGGCGCGCAGGCCGCCGCCGATCATTGCCGCCATGGTCGCCGAATGATGCGGCGTGCGGAAGGGCCGGCGATCGGAAAGCTTGCCGCCTGGCAATTGTCCGGCAATCGAATGGATCATCGAGACTTCGAGCAGTTCGGTCGGAGACAGCGGCGGAAGGATCGACGGCAGGCGGGCGGCCAGCATCGACTTGCCGGAACCGGGCGGGCCGACCATCAGGAGGTTATGGTTTCCGGCCGCCGCCACTTCGAGCGCCCGCTTGGCGCTTTCCTGCCCCTTGATGTCGGCAAGGTCCGGCATGTTGGCGACGCTGGCCCGGATCGTCGGTTCGGGCCGCGACAGGACCTGGGTGCCACGGAAATGATTGGCAAGCGCAATCAGGCTGCGCGGCGCGAGAATATCGATTTCGGCACCGGCCCAGGCGGCCTCGGCGCCGCTGTCTGCCGGGCAGATCAGGCCCTTGCCGAGCCCGTTGGCGCCGATCGCAGCCGGCAGCGCGCCGGCGACGGCGGCGATCGTGCCGTCGAGATTGAGTTCGCCGATGACGACATAGCCACCGAGCGCGTCGGCTGGAATGGCGCCCAGTGCCGCCATCAGACCAAGCGCGATCGGCAGGTCGAAATGGCTGCCCTCCTTCGGCAGGTCGGCGGGGGCGAGATTGACGGTCACCTTCTTGGCCGGCAGCGACAGTCCCGATGCATGAAGCGCTGCCTGGACGCGCTCGCGGCTTTCTGCCACTGCCTTGTCGGGAAGCCCGACGATCTGCATGCCGACCTTGCCGGGCGCGACCATGACCTGGACGTCCACGGGCACACCCTCTATGCCCTGAAATGCAACCGTGCTGACACGCGCGACCATGATTGCCCCTCTTGCCGCGAGGCGAGAGCATGCCCCGCCACCACAACCTTCATCGGTTGTGGTGGAAAATCTTGCACGAATAGCGGAATAAAACAAGAACAATTATCGAACAGAATTGCGGTTTCCAACCGCGCAGATTGCAGCCGGTTGCAATTTGCGAACCGAACGGAACAACCGTGAACATCCCTCGGCTGCATGTGCCGGCGGGAACCAGGGAGCAACTGCCCGCCTGGCTCGTCTCAGGCGCGCTTGCGCTCGATCGCGTCCCAGAGCAGGGCGGCGATATCGGCACCGCCGAACTTCTTGACCTCGCGAAGGCCGGTCGGCGATGTGACGTTGATTTCGGTCATCACGTCGCCGATCACGTCGATCCCCACCAGAAGGAAGCCACGTTCCCTCAGGGCCGGGCCGATCCGTGCGCAGATTTCCTTTTCGCGGGTGGTGAGTTCCGCCGGCTCGGGCTTTCCACCCGCATGCATGTTGGAGCGGGCGTCGTGCTCCGCTGGCACGCGATTGATCGCGCCAACGGGTTCGCCGTCGACGAGAAGGATGCGCTTGTCGCCCTTGCGCACCGCCGGCAGATATTCCTGCGCGATGAAGGGTTCGCGGAACATCTGGCCGAACATTTCGAGCAGCGACGACATGTTGCGATCGTCGCGGGTCGAATGGAAGACACCGGCGCCGCCATTGCCGTAGAGCGGCTTGAGGATGATATCGCCCATCTCCGCCCGGAAGCTGGCGATTTCTGCTGGATCGCGGGTGATCAGCGTCTTCGGCATCAGGTCGGGAAATTCGGTGACGAAGATCTTTTCCGGCGAATTGCGCACCCAGGCCGGATCATTGACGACGAGCGTCTTCGGATGGATGCGCTCCAGAAGATGGGTGGAGGTGATATAGGCCATGTCGAAGGGCGGGTCCTGGCGCAGGAGCACCACGTCCATGGTCGAAAGATCAATGCGCTCGGGCTCGCCCAGCGTGTAGTGATCGCCCTTGACGTCGCGCAGGCTCATCGGCTCGACGGTGGCAATCACCTTGCCGTCGCGCAGCGAAAGCTGGTTCGGCGTGTAATGGAAAAGCTTGTAGCCGCGCTCTTGCGCTTCCATGCTCATGGCGAAGCTGCTGTCGCCGGCAATATTAATGCCCGAGACGTGATCCATCTGGACCGCGACATTCACAATTTTCGCCATGCGATGATCCCCTTTTGCGCCCGGAACATTTAAGATGCCGGACGGCCAAAGGCAACGGGGCGCGCCATCTTTTAGGACGGCATGTCAGGCGGCGAGGCCACCGCGAAGCCCGCCGCGCAGCATGTCGCGTACCTTGTAGGCCAACGCGATCGGTGCCGGAAACTGCTTACGGCAGAAGGCGACCTTGCGGACATAGTCGTCGATCCGCCAGGTTGCCCAGGTGTCGCCCGAAAAATAGCCGATATCGCCGGCGCGCAAGGTTTGCTCCGAGCCGTCCTCGGCCGTCACATGCACCGAGCCCTCAAGGATGACCACCGTCTCGTCCCAGCCGAAATACCAGCGGAATTCTCCGGCGGTGCAATCCCAGACCGCCGTCGTTGCCGCATCGTCATTACTGCGCGAGTGAAGCGCCAGCCGGGCTTTCGGGGCACCGGAAAGAACCCAGGATGGGTCGATCGGCGCTGCCTGCATGTCGAGATTGTCGATGGACTGCGCCACCAGTGGCCCGGACCGCGCCGGAACATAATAAGGTACCTGACGCACGGCCATGGCCATTGCGCTGGCGATCAAAAATTTTACGGCCATCGGCCTCTCCCTTTCCTGTCCCCTTGGCGAGATCTAGCAGACAAGAGTAGAGGGAGATTTTCATAATTCGTTCGCATTTTAGCGATCGCTGCATCGGCAGGCGAATACCGGGCATTTTATAGGCTGATGGCTCAGAAGGCGTCCGGTAGATGCACCGGCCAGCGCCAGGGCCGAACCGAGATGATATCGTAGCGCAGCGAAAGCCGCGCCGCATCCGGCTGTTTCGCCAGCCAGAGATCGCTCGCCGAGCGAATGCGGCGCTGGGCGCTGTTGGAAACGGCAAAGACGGAGGCTTCGAGCGAAGTTCGAGCCTTGACCTCGACGCAGGCGACCAGATCGCCCTTGCGGGCGATGATATCGATCTCGCCCAGCTTCGTCCGGTAGCGGAAGGCGACGATGCGGTAACCCTTGAGGATGAGCGCAAAGGCCGCGCGATATTCCGCAAGCGCCCCGCGCCGCAGCGCCTGCAGCTTTTTTCGGGCGGGCTGCTCAGCTCTCATCTCGCGCCTTGAGTTGAAGCAGCCGGTCATAGAGGATCTTGCGATTGAGGCCTGTCTGCTTCGCCGCCTCGGTCGCCGCCTTGCCGGTCGGCATGTCCTTGATCAGCGCCGTGAGAAGCGCATCGACATCGTCTTCATCCGGTGCCGCGGGCGCATCCGGCGGACCGATGACCAGCACGATCTCGCCTTTGACGGTTGCACCCTCGTCGTAGAAAGCCTTGAGCTCAAAAAGCGTGCCGCGGCGGAATTCCTCGAAGGTCTTGGTCAGCTCCCGGCAGACGGTCGCCCGGCGATCAGGCCCCAAGACATCATGGGCTGCAACCACCGTTGCGGCGATCCGGTGGGGCGATTCAAAGAACAGCAGCGTTGCGGGAATGGCGGCGAGCTCCGCCAGCCGGTCGCGGCGGGCCTTGTCCTTGGAAGGAAGAAAGCCAGCGAACAGGAAGGTCTCGTTGGAGAGGCCGGAACCGACGAGAGCCGCAAGCGGCGCCGAAGGGCCGGGAATGGGGATGACGCGGTGACCGGCCTCGATGGCTGCCTGGCCGAGCCGGTAACCGGGATCGGAAACGAGCGGCGTGCCGGCATCGGAGACCAGAGCGACAGACTTCCCGGCTTCGAGAGCCGCGATCAGGCGCGGGCCGGCCTCGTCGGCATTGTGTTCATGATAGGCATAGGGCCGGTTGACGATGCCGTACCGGTCGAGCAGCACGCGCGTCACGCGGGTGTCCTCGCAGGCGAGCACATCGGCGCCGGCCAGCGTTTCCAGCGCCCGCAGGGTAATGTCCGAGAGATTGCCGATCGGCGTTGCAACGAGATAGAGCGCCGGCTCCAGCGGACGGGCAGGCACGGCGATGTTTTGGATCCGATAGGTCCTTTGCCTGTCGCTCGCTCCGGTGTTGCCGTCTGACTGATGTTCCACGATACATTCTTTCTCTGTGCTGCCGCCATTCCTTATGGGCGAGCCAGGCGGTGGCGGCAAGAGCCGGCCGGCGGCGCGCTCTTGCACATGTTCAGGCATTGTGGTGCAAAATTCATCGTTCTGGCGGATGGGCGATTGCGGAATGTCATGAGAAACATGAGGATGTGCCAATCGAAGGGAAGCGGATATGGCGAGGCTTGTGTTTGGAATGAACCAGTCGCTCGACGGCTACGTCGATCATATGGCGTTTGCGCCCGGCCCGTTGCTGTTTCGCCACTTTATCGAAGAAGCGGAGCGTCAGGCGGGCAGTCTATACGGTCGCCGGATCTACGAGATCATGCGGTATTGGGACGATGAGCATCCGGAATGGGGCGCGGAGGAGCGGGCCTTTGCGGCGGCATGGCGCAAGCAAACGAAATGGGTCGTTTCGCGTTCGCTGACCTCCGTCGGGCCTAATGCCCGGCTTGTCTCCGGCGATCTTGAAGGCACGATCCGCAGGTTGAAATCCGAACGCGACGGGGAGATCGAGGTTGCCGGCCCGGAACTGGCGCAGAGTCTCGGCGAGCTTGGCCTGATCGATGAGTATCGGATCTATCTGCATCCGGTCGTAATTGGTCACGGCAAGCCCTATTTCGCCGGGTCACGGCCCCGGCTCCGTCTTGTTGCGCATGACCTGATGACCGAGGATGTGATCCGGCTGACTTATGTTCCTGCCTGAACTTCCGCAGTGTCGGGGGCTTCGCCGGCAAGTCCTGCAGGATACTGGGGAATATTGGCATTGTCGTTGACAATCGTCCCGACAATCCGGCGATAGCGCTTGCTTTTGGCGGCCTGTTTCTGCCATTTTGCCCCTCCACATCTTTCCCGTCCGAAAGCGGGCTCTTCAAAAGTTCAAGCCGGGAGGCGCGGCCCGCCCGGCGATGGTTGAAAGCGGTAGCATCCCATGCGCATTACTCTCGAGCGGTCCAATCTCCTGAAGTCGCTGAACCACGTTCATCGCGTGGTAGAGCGGCGCAACACCATCCCGATCCTCTCGAACGTTCTTCTGCGCGCCGACGGTGCCAATCTCGAGATGAAGGCAACCGACCTCGACCTCGAAATCACCGAGGCGACGCCGGCGCAGGTGGAACAGGCAGGCGCGACCACGGTGCCGGCACACCTGCTCTATGACATCGTCCGCAAGCTGCCGGATGGTTCGGAAGTGGCGCTCGCCACCAATGCCGAGGGCACGGCGATGACGGTGCAGTCCGGCCGCTCGAAATTCTCGCTGCAATGCCTGCCGCAATCGGATTTCCCGGACCTGACCGCCGGTGCCTTCTCCCATACCTTCAAGATGAAGGCGACGGATCTGAAGATGCTGATCGACCGCACCCAGTTCGCGATCTCGACGGAGGAAACCCGCTATTATCTGAACGGCATCTATATCCACACCATCGAAAGCAAGGGGCAGTTGAAGCTGCGCGCCGTCGCCACCGACGGCCACCGGCTGGCGCGCGCCGATCTCGAGGCCCCGTCGGGCGCGGAAGGCATGCCGGGCATCATCATCCCGCGCAAGACCGTCAGCGAATTGCAGAAGCTGGTCGACAATCCCGACGTCACCGTCACCGTCGAGGTCTCGGATGCCAAGATTCGGCTGACGATCGGCTCGATCGTCATGACCTCGAAACTGATCGACGGCACCTTCCCGGACTATCAGCGCGTCATCCCGGCCAATAACGACAAGGAGCTGAAGATCGACTGCCAGTCCTTCGCGCAGGCCGTCGACCGTGTCTCGACGATCTCCTCCGAGCGCGGCCGCGCCGTGAAGCTGGCTCTCGCCGATGGGCAGTTGACGCTGACCGTCAACAACCCGGATTCCGGCAGCGCGACGGAAGAACTGCCCGTGGGCTATGACAGCGACCCGCTTGAAATCGGCTTCAACGCCAAATACCTGCTCGACATCACCGCCCAGCTTTCCGGCACGGATGCCGTCTTCATGCTGGCCGATGCCGGTTCGCCCACTCTGGTGCGCGACATGGCTGGCGACGATGCGCTCTACGTGCTGATGCCGATGCGCGTCTAGCGTCCCCCACGATTCAACCTTCAAGGCGGCCGGAACGATCTTCGGCCGTTTTTCGTTGTCGCTCCAACGGACAAGAGTGAGGGCGATGGCGGGCAGGGTGCGTATCGGGATATCCGGTTGGAACTATCCGCCCTGGCGCGGTGGGTTCTATCCGAAGGGTCTTCGCCAGAAGGACGAGCTTTCGCATGCCGCCCGGCAGTTCGGGTCGATCGAGATCAACGGCACTTTCTACGGCCTCCAGCAGCCCGAAAGCTTCATTCGCTGGCGGGACGAGACGCCGGAGGATTTCATCTTCTCCGTCAAGGGACCACGCTACATCACCCATGAGTTGAGGTTGAAGGAGGTCGAGACGCCGCTTGCCAATTTCCTCGCCTCTGGCCTCCTGGCACTCGGCTCGAAGCTTGGGCCGATCCTCTGGCAATTCCCGCCTTCGATGAGATTCGATGCCGGCAGGTTTCAGCAGTTTCTCGGCATGCTGCCGCACACCGCACAGGAAGCGCTCGCGCTGGCGAGACGACATGACGATCACGTTGCCGGTCGAACCTGGCTCCAATTCGATGGAAAGCAGCAGATTCGGCACGCGGTGGAAATCCGCCATCCAAGCTTCAAGACGCCGGGGTTCATCCAACTGCTGCGGCGCCACGATATCGCGCTTGTCTGTGCCGATGCCGTCGATTGGCCGTTGCTCACCGACCTCACCTCCGATTTCGTCTATTGCCGCCTTCATGGCGCCGAAGAGCTTTATGTCAGCGGGTATGATGACGAAGCACTCGACCGCTGGGCGGCGCGTATTCGCCTGTGGGCGCGGGGCGAGGACCCGGAGGATGGGGAGCATGTCGTGGAGCGGTCGCAGCGCTTTGCCGCCGGCCGCGATGTCTTTGTCTATTTCGACAACACGTTCAAAAAATCCATGGCGCCGATAAACGCAACCGATCTTCGCCATCGGATTGACCGCAGGAACTGCGAGTGAGCTGTTGGCCTATGGATTTTATGGCGTGAAACGACTTGTTTTTGTCGCTGTTGGCAACACATAATCGTTTCGGGATGACGCTGGATTCAAGACGGCAGGCATGATGCGCTGTTGTACACAGGCGGCCCATGGGTGGAGAGATACGCATGAATTTTCGTCTGAAAGAACGGCTGGGCAGGAAGTTCGACGAGGAAATCCGGTTCTTCAAGGGCTGGAAGAGCAATATGAAGGCGGTCGGCGCCATCATCCCGACATCAGGCGTGACGGCCCGCAGAATGGCCAGCGTCATCAATCCGCATTCGGGCCTGCCTGTCTTGGAGCTGGGGGCCGGCACCGGAGTCATCACCAAGGCCATCCTGGAAAAGGGTGTGAAGCCGGAGAACCTCGTCTCCATCGAATTTTCCACCGATTTCTTCCAGCATCTCGTCAGGACCTTTCCCGGCGTCGATTTCATCAATGGCGATGCCTTCGATCTCGATAACACGCTCGGCGCCCGCAACGGCCAGCAGTTCGACAGCGTCATTTCCGCCGTGCCCCTCCTCAATTTCCCCATGCAGCGCCGCGTGGCGCTGATCGAGGATCTTCTGTCGCGGGTGCCGGCCGGACGGCCGGTCATCCAGATTTCCTACGGTCCCCTGTCGCCGGTGGTCGCAATGCCGGATCGCTACCAGATTTCCCATTTCGATTTCGTCGTGCGAAACATCCCGCCGGCGCAACTGTGGGTCTACCGCAAGGTCGATTGATCGATGTTCGGTATCTACCTGACCCATCCGCAAATCCGCATCGAGCCGGATGTGCCCGTTCCGCGCTGGGGCTTGTCCGATCTCGGTATCACGCGAGCCGAGGCTGCGGCGCGATCTGTCTGGGCGTCTGCCTTGAGACGCATTCTTTCCAGTGACGAGACCAAGGCGCTGGAAACGGCGGAGATAGTGGCGCGGGCAGGCGGCGCGAAGGTCGAGGTGCTGGAGCATTCCGGCGAAAACGACCGATCGGCCACCGGTTTCCTGGTGCCGGATGAATTCGAGAAGGCGGCGGATTGGTTCTTTGCCCATCCGCAAGAGAGTTTCGACGGCTGGGAGCGCGCCGTGGATGCGCAGGCCCGCATCGTTTCCGCGGTGACCTCGGTGCTCGAGCGGCATGATCCGAGCCAGCCGATCGCCTTTGTCGGCCATGGCGGCGTCGGAACGCTGTTGAAATGTCATCTGGCCGGGTTGCCGATCGTGCGCAGCCACGACCAGCCCGCGGGCGGCGGCAATCTCTTTGCTTTTTCCCTTGCGGACCGATCCCTCGCATGCGACTGGACCGCCATGGAACTCTGGCAGGGATGGCAGCAATGAGTTTGACCGCGCGCGACCGGCTTATCGTCGGTCTTGATCTTCCCACTATCGGCGAGGCCGAGACGATCGTCAGGGCGCTCGGCGACGATGTGCTGTTCTACAAGATCGGCTACCAGCTGGTTTTTGCCGGCGGGCTCGAATTTGCCCGCGATCTGGCCGCCGACGGCAAGAAAATCTTTCTCGACATGAAGCTGCTCGACATCGACAACACGGTCGCCAAGGGTGTCGAGAACATCGCCCGGATGGGCATGTCCATGCTAACGCTGCATGCCTATCCGAAGGCCATGCGGGCCGCGGTCGAGGCGGCGGCCGGTTCCGGTCTCTGCCTGCTTGGCGTCACCGTGCTCACCTCCATGGACGAACAGGACGTGATCGACGCCGGCTACGAATATGATCCGCATACGCTGGTGCTGCGCCGCGCCGAGCAGGCGCGGGCCGCCGGCATGGGTGGTATCGTCTGCTCGGCTGAAGAATCGGCTGCCGTCCGCAAGATCGTCGGCCCGGATATGGCGATCGTCACGCCGGGCATCCGGCCGGCCGGAAGCGACCGGGGCGACCAGAAGCGCGTGATGACGCCGGCCGATGCGCTCAAAGCCGGTTCGAGCCATCTCGTCGTTGCCCGCCCGATCGTCAAGGCCGCCGATCCGAAAGCCGCCGCCCTTGCCATTCTTGCGGAAATGAGCGGCACGCTGCGGGTTTAGCTATTCGCCATTGTCGTCGACCGTGTTGGTGTCGTCATCATTGCGGATCAGCGAAGGTCCTCCCCCGATAAGACGATTTCCGGTGACGGTGTTGAACTTCGCGAAATCGAGCGAACTGGCGCTGCTGCCGAACGGATAGTCCGGATCTCGGAAACAATAGAACCGGGCGCCATTGCGCGAGTTCAGCCACACCGCCGGCTGCGAGAAGAACGATGCCCGGTAGCGGAAGACATTGCCGGAAATGACATTGTGCTGCGGTGCCTGATGGCGGATCGTGCCGCCTTCGCCGCAATTGCGGTAGAGAAAAATGCCGCCGCCGACCGGATCGTCGAAGCGATTGCCGGAAATCACGTTATAGGCGGACCCATCGACGGCGATCTGTTCCCGTGACTTTGTCGTTACGGAAAATCTATTGTCGATGATGGTATTGCGCGCCGATTCCGCATCGAGATAGAGCGCCGTGCCGTTGCTGTGCCCGGCGATCGTCGATCGGCGCAAGGTGACACCGGTGACTCCCGGCCCCAGATAAAGCGGGATGCGGCCGTCGGCGATCAGCGTCAGGCCGGAAAGCGTGATCCGTGTTGGCGCCGAAGCTTGCGCATGGCCAGTGTGGTCACGATTGTAAGAGGATTGTTTCACCGCCTTTGCCTGGCCGTTGGTGCCAAGCCCCTGCAAGCGGATCGCTCCCTTGACGATGCAATTGCGCAGGGTGATGTCCGTCGGCACGCTCCAGTCACCGGTCCGGGTTTTCGTCGAGCGGATCAGCACCAGGCTGGATTTGCCGGAATTGATCGTGCCTGGCGATCCGTCCAGCGTTGCTCCCTGGCAGTCGATCACGGCCCCGGAGGCTCGGGCGCCGGAAAAGAAAATGCGCTTGGTCACGACATCCGTGGGAGCAAGGGTGAGGCTGCAGCGGATTTCGATGCTGGCCGCCTGTTTCGTCGCCGGCGCCCTCAAGGCTGCAAGGATGCGAGGGGAGCATTGGTCCGGGCTGGCCGCGGCCTGGTCCGCATTGCCGAGATAGAGGCTCAATACGGTGAGAAGCAGGCAGGCAACCGGCCATGGCGGAAATGCCGGCATTTTCCTGTCTCCACGTCGCGCCGGCTTTCCGCTTCTCATCCCGTTTCCTCGTTGCCGGCTGCATATATACGGCAGTTGTGCCGGAAGCTTGACCGGGCATGCAAATTGGCCGATGAAATTTCCAACGTAATGCCGGGTTTCCGGTGATGGCAAGGGAGGTGATCATGGCCAAGGGATACTGGATTGCGCGGGTCGATGTCCGCGATATCGAGCGCTACAAGGACTATGTGGCCGCGGCAAAGCCGGCCTTCGAGAAATACGGCGCCCATTTCCTTGCCCGCGGCGGCGCTTGCGAGCGTCTGGAGGGCGATGTCCGCGCCCGTAACGTGGTGATCGAATTCCCTTCGCTGCAGGCAGCGGTCGATTGCTACAATTCGCCTGAATACCAGATCGCCGCCGCGATCCGCCAGGAAGTGGCCGATGCCGAAATGGTGGTCGTCGAAGGCGTCTGAGACATCGCGAAGCTGCGGCGGAATGCGGCGGGCAGCCGTTGTGATAAGCCTTCCCGTCGCCCGATGATTGGGCTATGTAGCTCCCCTATATCAAGTCGCAGATCAGGAGTGCCCGCGCCATGACCTTGTCCAATCTTCCGCCGCTCGTCACCGTGTTCGGCGGCTCCGGATTTGTCGGCCGTCACGTGGTGCGGGCGCTGGCCAAGCGTGGTTTCCGCATCCGCGTCGCTGTCCGCAGGCCGGATCTCGCCGGCTTCCTGCAGCCGCTCGGTAATGTCGGGCAGATCTCCTTCGTCCAGGCGAACCTGCGCTATCGTTCATCGGTCGATGCGGCCGTTGCCGGTGCCGATCACGTCGTCAATTGCGTCGGCATCCTGTTCGAGAGCGGTCGTAACAGCTTTGATGCCGTCCAGGATTTCGGCGCCCGCGCGGTCGCCGAGGCGGCCCGCAATGTCGGCGCAACCCTCACTCATGTTTCGGCGATCGGCGCCGATGCCGATGGCGCCTCCAGTTATGCCAGCAGCAAGGGGCGGGCAGAGCGCGCGATCCTGCAGATCGTTCCGGATGCCGTCATCCTGCGGCCGTCGATCGTCTTCGGGCCGGACGACGGCTTCTTCAACAAATTCGCCGAAATGGCCCGTTTCTCGCCGGTCCTGCCGCTTGTGGGCGGCGGCAATATGGCGTTCCAGCCGGTCTATGTCGCCGATCTCGCCGAGGCGATCGCGCTGTCGGTTGAGGGCAAGGTCGCGCGCGGCCGCATCTATGAAATCGGCGGCCCGGAGGTCCTCACCTTCAAGCAGTGCCTCGAAACCATGCTGCGGACCATCAACCGCAAGCGGCTGCTCCTGCCCTTGCCGTTCGGTATCGCCTCGATGGTCGGCTCCGTCGCCTCGATGATACCCTTCGTGGCGCCGCCGCTGACGGCGGATCAGGTGACGCTCCTGAAAAACGACAATATCGTCTCCGCCGAGGCACAGGCCGAGGGGCGCACGCTGCAGGCCTTCGGCGTGGATCCGGTGTCGGTCGAAGCGGTGCTGCCCACCTACATGGTGCGCTACCGTCCGCAGGGCCAATACACCGGTTCCGGCAGCGCTGCCTGACATTCAGGCAAGGATGAAACCTGTTTATAGAGAGACCGTCGGCAAGTGCCGGCGGTTTCTTTTTGTCTGCCGCCGATCAAAACGTTGCAGTTCTGCCGCACCTGAAAAAGTGATTGATCTTTACCGTCGATTCAACATGTCCCGATATTGATTACGGCGGGTCCAGCGCATAGACAGCAGCCGCGCCGCATCCTCCGGTTTGGGGAAAGACCGGCGCCGTCATATCATCTCGAGAGGCATAAATTTCATGGGCAAGTCGATCGCAATTTTCTTTGCGTGCGCGGCACTTATCGTCCTGGCTGGCTCCTTCGCTGCACCGAAGACCGTTGCGGGCCATCATGGCGATTGCAGCCCGGCCTATGGGGTCGATCCTTGCACCACGGCGTCGATCGGGGCGATTGCCGTCAATTAGGATTTTTCGCGAGAGCGGACAAGTTTATGGCGGGGGCCAGGAACCGCATGCAGCCTTGAAACAGGATGCATGCGGTTTTTTTTCAGCCGACGAGCCAGAGGCCGATCAGGCCCGCGCAGCCGACGATGATGCGCCAGATGGCAAAGGGCGCAAAGCCCCGATTGGAAACGAAGTTCAACAGCGAACGCACGACGACGAGGGCGGCGAGGAAGGCCGCGATGAAGCCGAAGGCGATCAGCGAGACATCGTTGAAATCCAGCGCATCGCGGTTCTTGTAGAGATCGAGCGTGAAGGCGCCGAGCATGGTCGGCATGGCCAGGAAGAAGGAAAATTCCGCCGCCGAACGCTTGTCGGTACCCATTAGCAAGGCACCGGCAATGGTTGCACCGGAACGCGATGTGCCGGGAATCATCGCCAGGCATTGGCAGAGGCCGATTTTAAGCGCGAGCGACGGTGGATAATCCATGACGTCGCGATATATCGGCTTTAGCGGCAGCCGGTCGATTGCATAGAGAATGATGCCGCCGACGATCAGCACGATGCAGATCAGCATTGGCGTTTCGAACAGGACGCTCTTGATGAAGCCATGCGCGACGGCGCCGATCACGGCAGCAGGCAGGAAGGCGAGAATGATCGAGAGGACGAAACGCCGCGCCTTTTCGCTGGATGGCAGGGCCATGGCGATGGCGAGCAGCCGCTGGAAATAGACGAGCAGGATGGCGAGAATCGCGCCGAGCTGGATCAGCACCGCAAATGTATTGCCGGGTGATTTGAAGCCGAGGAAATGCCCCGCCAGCAGCACATGCGCCGTCGATGATACGGGGATGAATTCGGTCAGGCCCTCGATAAGGCCGAGAATGAGTGCGCTGATGATCGACTGGTCGGCCATGAATTAAGCATCCCTGAAGCATTGGAGATTAGGGTGAACCACTGACGGCTTGGCTGATTCGCTTGTGTTTGCGCCAGCAAGTTTCTATAGCTTTTTCGAACGCGCCGTGGCCAGCCGTACCGCCGTGACAATCCATTCCCTCCCGAACGAACTGACGAAGCCCGATATCCCATGCCGACACTTTATCACCACCCCATGTCCACCGCGTCCCGTTTCGTCCGGCTGATCCTGTCGGAATACGGCTATCAGACGGAACTGGCGGAAGAGCAGCCCTGGGAAAAACGGCGCGACTTCCTGTCGCTTAATCCGGCCGGCACGCTGCCGGTCTATGTCGATGACAGCATGCGCGCCCTTTGCGGAGCAACGGTGATCTCCGAATATCTCGACGAGACCAATGGCGTGCTGAAGCGCGATCGCAGGCTTCTGGCGGAAGACCCGTTCCAGCGCGCCGAAATCCGCCGGCTGGCCGAATGGTTCCTGCAGAAGATGGAGGCCGATGTGACCCGGCCCTTGGTGCGCGAACGGATTTTCAAATTGCAGATGACGCCGGACCAGGGCGGCGGTGCGCCGGATTCGAAGATGTTGCGCACATCCCGCTCCAATATTCGCCAGCATCTGAAATATCTGGCTTGGCTTGCCGGCTCGCGCACCTATCTGGCCGGCGACCGCCTGTCCTATGCCGATCTTGCCGCCGCCGCCGCCGTTTCGGTGCTGGATTATCTCGGTGAGATCGACTGGTCGGAAGCGCCGGCCGTCAAGGATTGGTACCAGCGGCTGAAATCCCGACCGTCCTTCCGCCCGCTGCTTGCTGAACGGGTGCGTGGCGTCACGCCCGTCTCCCATTATGCCGACCTCGATTTTTGAGAAGGCGACCATGCCCGGCGATGCGCTCCATCAGGAGAAGCACGAAAAGCGGCGCCGCACCCTTACCGGTTTCCTGAAGGACGAAGCGCGGGACAAGGGCTTCGACGTCTGCCGGGTGACTCTTCCCGGTGCCATTCCCAAGGCACCGGAGCGCCTTGCCGATTTTCTCGGCCAGGGATTTCACGGCACGATGGAATGGATGGCGGAAACCGCCGAACGCAGAGCCGATCCGCGCGTCCTGTGGAGCGAGGTGCGCTCGATCGTGCTGTTCGGCATGAACTACGGGCCCGACGAGGACCCGCGCGCCGTTCTCGCCAAGCCGGATCGCGGCGCCATTTCCGTTTATGCGCGCAACCGCGACTACCACGATCTCGTCAAGGGCAAGCTGAAGGAAGTGGCGACGCGCTTTGCCGCCCGCGCCGGCGAGGACGTCAAGGTCTTCGTGGACACCGCGCCGGTGATGGAAAAGCCGCTGGCCGAGCAGGCGGGCCTTGGCTGGCAGGGCAAGCACACCAATCTCGTCAGCCGGGATTTCGGGTCATGGTTGTTTCTCGGCAGCCTGTTCACCACAGCCGATCTCCTGATCGACGAGCCGGAACAGGATCGTTGCGGCTCGTGCCGCGCCTGTCTCGATGCCTGTCCCACCAGTGCCTTCCCGGCGCCCTACCGGATCGATGCGCGCCGCTGCATTTCCTATCTGACGATCGAGCACAAGGGGGCGATCGACCCGGCCCTGCGACCTCTTATCGGCAACCGCATCTATGGCTGTGACGATTGCCTTTCCGCCTGTCCCTGGAACAAATTCGCGGCAACCGCCTCGCAGATGAAGCTGCAGGCGCGCGAAGACCTCAAGGCGCCGCCGCTCTCCTTTCTGCTGACGCTGGACGACGCAGAATTCCGCTCCTTCTTCTCCGGCTCGCCGGTCAAGCGCATCGGCCGCGACCGCTTTATCCGCAACTGCCTGATCGCCGCCGGCAATTCCGGCGACCGCGCGCTCTTGGACCTGTGCCGCACGCTGGCGCGGGATGCATCCGCGACGGTGCGGGCAATGGCTGTCTGGGCGCTGTCTCGGCTGCTGGCCCCGGACGAATTCTCCGACTTTAAGGCGACGGGGCAGGGCGAGGCCGATCCTGATGTGCTGGCCGAGTGGAAACTGGCCGAACGGAACCCGATAGGAGTTGTCTGATGCATGTTCTGATCCTGGGCGCCGGCTTCTCCGGCAAGGCGATCGCCAGGGAATTTCTGCCGCTGGCGCAATCCGTGACCGGCACCACCCGCTCGGCCGACAAATGCGCGGCCCTTGTCGAATTGGGAATTGATGCCTTCGTCTATGACGGCGTCACCATATCGCCCGAGCTTGCGGCGGTGATGAGGAAAACGACCCATCTGATCCAGTCGATCGCGCCGGGCCGCGATGGCGATCCGATGATGCGCGGTCAAGCGCCCTCGCTTGCCGGGCTGATGCCCAATCTCCAATGGGTAGGCTATCTTTCGACCATCGGCGTCTATGGCGACCGCGGTGGCGAGTGGGTGGATGAGGAAGCCTCGCTGGAGCCGGTTTCCGAGCGTTCGGTGGAGCGTGTGGCGGCCGAGCGCGCCTGGCTCGCCTACGGGCGGGAGGCCGGTATCCCTGTCGCGGTGCTGCGTCTCTCCGGCATCTACGGGCCTGGCCGCAATGCCTTCTGCAATCTTGCGGCCGGCACGGCCCGCCGGCTCGTCAAGCCCAATCAGGTCTTTAACCGCATTCGCGTCGAGGATATCGCCGGTGCCGCCATTTTCCTGTCCGGCCGTTCGATCGGCGGCGTCTTCAACGTGACCGATCACGAACCGGCACCGCCGCAGGATGTGGTGGCCGAGGCCGCACGGCTCATGGCGATTGCCCCGCCGCCCGAGACGCCGTTCGAGACCGCCGAACTCACGCCGATGGCCCGGTCCTTCTATGGCGAGAACAAGCGTGTTTCCAATGCGCGCTTGAGGAACCTGGGCTTTGCTTTCCGCTTTCCCGACTATCGGATTTCGCTAGCGGATTTGTGGAATAGCGGAAATTGGCGCGGCTGATCTATGCAGTAAAGATGTCTGCGGATAGTCTATCATGTTAGTGGCATATGTGGATTGTTGCCGGCCCTGAAGTGTAGGCTGCACAAATCGATTTATAAGCGTTCCCGATGATAGTTTAGCACTCTCTATTTTGCCAAATTTCCACAACCTATAAGGGAATAAGGTTTTTATTGTGCCGCAAGAGGCGGAATTACCGCCAATTTCAAAAAATTGAATCATTTCCGAGCGGGAATGCCTGCTAAGGTCCCTGCGGGTTTGTCCTTTTCAGATGAGGCCTTGATTCCAAAGGTGTTAATACGGAATCTTACAGAGATTCAAAATTTCGTAATTTTAATTTTTCGTAGATCGTCAATATTTCCTAATAAGAGTTTAAGGGTTGAAGCACGTTTTCGCCATTTTTGGCGCTGACAAGGCCATTCTTCGCAAGACTTCACTGAATTTTTCAAACGAAGGGGGCATCTTTGCTCAAGACGAAATTCGCGTCTGCTGCAATGGCAGCACTCTTTGCCTTGGGGGCAAACATCACATCTGTCACGCCAAGCCACGCCGCCGGTTCAAACTGTGGTGGCGCGTCCTGGTATGCGCTCACTTCGCGCACCGCGTCCGGTGAACGGATGAATGCCAAATACCTGACGGCCGCCCATCGCAGCCTGAAATTCGGCACCAAGGTTGCCGTCACCAACAAGCGCAACGGCAAGACCGTCGTCGTGCGTATCAATGACCGTGGCCCCTTCATTCGCGGCCGCGTTATCGATCTCTCCAAGGCCGCCGCATCCCATATCGGCATGATCCGCTCGGGAACGGCCAGCATCTGTTACCGCGTCGTCGGTTGATTGAACGCGCCCACCCGGATTTGGTTCCGGCCGGGCTGATCCGTCGGGAAGGCGCTGTTCCATCCCGACCGCGATCTGCTTCGGTCCAAGCTGCGTCGGTCCGGCCTGCTCCGAATTGCTGATCGCGGCCATTCCGTCTTGCTCTTCCGCGCCATCCTCGCTACCACGGCGGAAAATGGAGTTTGAAAGATGCGACTGGGTGGCAGGCTCGCTGGAGCCATTGAGGTCCTTGCCGATATCGAGACGCGCAAGCGTCCGGTAGCCGATGCCCTCAAGGACTGGGGCCTTGCCCATCGTTTTGCCGGTTCCGGCGATCGCGCCGCCATCGGCAACATCGTCTATGATGCCCTGCGCATGAAACTCTCGCATGCCTGGCTGATGGACAGCGACAAGGCGACGGCGCTCGCCCATGCGGTGCTGTTTCGCCAATGGGGCCTTTCCCGCGATCAATTGGCCGGCGAACTGGAGGGCGACAAGTTCGCGCCCGAACCCCTGACCGACGAAATGGTCGCCGCCTTTTCCAGCCGCAGCCTCGATGACGCGCCGCTCCATGTCCAGGGCGATATCCCCGAATGGGTACAGACTTCCTTCGAGGAGAATTTTGCGGAAGACTGGCTTGCCGAGGCGAAGGCGCTGGCCGGACGCCCGGCGCTCGACCTGCGCGTCAACACGCTGAAGGCATCCCGCGAAAAGGTTCTGAAGGCGCTGGAGCGCAGCGGCGTCGCACCGACCGCCATCGCCCGGCATGGCATGCGCGTGGAGGCCGGCGAAGGTCCGTCGCGGCTGCCCAATGTCACCGCCGAACTGTCGTTTCAAAAGGGCTGGTTCGAGGTGCAGGATGAAGGCTCCCAGATCGTCGCGGATCTCGTCATGCCCCAGGAAACCGACCAGGTTCTCGACTATTGCGCCGGCGGCGGCGGCAAGACGCTGGCCATGGCGGCGGCCATGCACAACAAGGGGCAGGTGCATGCCTATGATGCCGACCGCAGGCGCCTTGCGCCGATCATCGAGCGGCTGAAGCGCGCCGGTACCCGCAATGTCCAGGTTCATGACCGGCTGGAAAGCCTGGTGCCTTTTGCCGGAAAGTTCGACCGGGTGCTGGTGGATGCGCCCTGTACCGGCACCGGCACCTGGCGCCGTCGCCCGGATACGAAATGGCGGCTCACCCAGAAGAACCTTGAAGAGCGCCTTGCCCAACAGCAGGAGGCGCTGGCAGGCGCTGCCACCTTCGTACGCCCCGGCGGTCATCTGATCTATGTCACCTGTTCGGTGTTGCCGGAAGAAAACGAGGGACAGGTCTATGCATTCTGCGAGGACAATCCGGAATTCGAAATCCTCTCCGGCGCCGATGCCTGGGCCGATCTGTTCGGCACGGACAAGAAGCAGCCCTGGTCGGCCGACATGAAGACCGTCACCCTGACGCCTGCCTCCACCGACACGGACGGCTTCTTCTTTTGCCTGATGGGCCGCAAGGCCTGATCGGCTTGCGCGGCAGCGGTCGTGCCGCACCCGTCCCAATGGGGCCTCTTAAACTATACACTTTGACACAAGTTTAGTTTTGGTTCATGAAAACCCGGCTGAATAGCCAAGACCTTGTTTGCGGTTGCGCATTGCGCGACCGCCATGAAGGCGGCGGGAACACCGAACTCGTTTCGGAAAAAAAGGACCAGGAGAGGCCATGACCACATCATTTCTTCGCAAATCCGTGCTGGCGCTTGTCGCTGCAACGTCGATGCTGGCCTTGCAGCCGGCCCATGCGGCGGCCGACGCTGCCGCCGTCGTCAAGCATTATGCAGACGTGGCCCATGCCAAATATTCCGACGCGCTTTCGACCGCCCAGGCGCTCGACACAGCCATCGATGCGCTGATCACGACGCCGAGCGATGCGACACTGAAGGCAGCGCGCGAAGCTTGGCTTGCGGCGCGTAATCCCTATCAGGAAACCGAAGTTTATCGCTTCGGCAATCCGATCGTCGATGAATGGGAAGGCAAGGTCAACGCCTGGCCGCTCGACGAGGGCCTGATCGATTATGTCGATCCGAGCTATGGCGTGGAAAGCGACTCGAATGCGCTGTTCACCGCAAATGTCGTCGCCAACAAGGCGGTGAAGATCGACGGCAAGGACGTCGATGCCACCAATATCACTCCGGAATTCCTGTCCGGCACCCTGCAGGAGGCAGGCGGTATCGAGGCGAATGTCGCCACCGGCTACCACGCCATCGAATTCCTGCTCTGGGGCCAGGACCTGAACGGCACCGGCAAGGGCGCCGGCAACCGCCCGGCAACCGATTTCGACACGAAGAACTGCACCAACGGCAATTGCGACCGCCGCGCCGCCTATCTGAAGGCCGCAAGCGATCTGCTGGTTGCCGATCTCAAGGATATGGCCGAGAAATGGGCACCGGAAGGTGCTGCCGCCAAGGCTGTCGAGGGTGATGCGAAGGCTGGCATTTCCGCCATTCTCACCGGCATGGGTTCGCTTTCCTATGGCGAGCTGGCCGGCGAGCGCATGAAGCTCGGCCTGCTTCTGCATGACCCGGAAGAAGAGCATGACTGCTTCTCCGACAACACCCACAACTCGCATCTGCATGACGCGATCGGTATCCAGTCTGCCTATACCGGTGACTATACCAAGGTTGACGGCACCAAGCTGTCCGGTCCTTCGCTTTCCGAACTCGTCGCCGCCAAGGATCCGGCGCTCGACAAGGAAATGAAGGACAAGCTCGCCACCACCGTCGCCGCCATGGAAGCCATGGCCAAGCGCGCCGAAACGGTCGAGGCCTATGACCAGATGATCGGCGAGGGCAACGCCGAGGGCAATGCCACTGTCCAGGCCGCCATCGACGGCCTCGTTGCGCAGGCGAAAGCCGTCGAGCGGGTGATCGCGGCTCTCGAATTGGGCACGATCGAGCTTGAAGGTTCCGACAGCCTGGATAATCCTAACGCCGTCTTCGAATAAGAAAAAAGGCGGGCCGCCGCCTGGCGCGCGGCCCGGTTTCAGAATGCGTATTCTGCGCCCACAGCGCCTTGTTCTGCCGCTTGCCCTCGCACTCGCTTGCGCGGGCGGCGGCTTTTCGGTTTTTGGCGGGAATGCCGTGGTCGAGGCGGGTCACCCCCCTCTGTCACTGCAAGACATCTCCCTCTCAAGGGAGGAGATTGGCTCCGAGCCAGCCGTGATTTCCGCAGGGCGAGAGGTCGCCACATCGATCTCCCCCCTTGAGGGGGGGATGCCCGACAGGGCAGAGGGGGGTAAAGCCTCGGCAGCAGAAAGCGATGCGGTGGAAATGCATGTCGCTCCAAGCCGCGACGATCTTTCCGAAGCCGACCAGGCCCGCGTCGAACGGGTCACCCGGCCCACCGCGGATTTTTCCAAGGCCGAAAAATTCGAAGCCATGTCCGGCGGCGCCGGCACCTCCATCGCCTCCGTCAATCAGGACAGTTTCTCGCAGTTTTCGGCCAATATCACCTTTGCCGAGGAAGAAAGCTTCAAGCTCGGCAATGCGCTGTTTCGCAAGCTCTGGGTATCCTCGCCCTCCTCGACCCAGGCATCCGATGGCCTGGGCCCGCTCTATAATGCGCGCGCTTGCCAGTCCTGCCATCTGAAGGACGGGCGCGGGCGCCCGCCGGAAGGTGCGGCGGACGCGACATCGATGTTCCTCAGGCTTGCCCGCGCCCCGAAAACCGAGGCCGAGCGCCAGACGATCGCAGCCCACACCGTCCTGAATTTTCCCGATCCCGTCTATGGCGCCCAGTTGCAGGACAGCGCCGTTCCCGGCCTTGTCGCCGAGGGCCGGATGAAGATCAGCTATACCGAGACAAGCGTGACATTGAGTGGCGGCGAAACGGCCTTTCTGCGCAAGCCGCATTATTCGGTCGAGCAGCCCGGCTACGGCGCCCTTGATGCCACCACAACCCTGTCGCCGCGCGTAACCCAGGCGATGACCGGGCTTGGATTGGTCGAGGCGATCCACCCCGCCGATATTCTCGGCCATGCCGACGAAGACGACAGCGACGGCGACGGCATCAGCGGCAGGCCGGCGCTGGTGCGCGATCCCACAACCGGCGAACTCACGCTCGGTCGCTTCGGCTGGAAGGCCCAGAGCGCGTCCGTGCGCCAGCAAAGCGCCGAAGCCCTTGCCACCGATATCGGCATCTCCTCTCCGGGCGCGCCGCGCAGCCATGGCGATTGCACGGAGGCGCAAACCGCCTGCATGGCACTGGCCGATGGCGTCCAGCCGCGGTTGGGTGACACGGAAGCGCCCGATCCGGTTCTCGATCTCATCGGCTTCTATTCGCAAAATCTCGCGGTGCCGGCGCGGCGCAGGGCGAGCTTAGAGGAAACGTTGGCCGGCAAGAAGATATTTTATGAAGCCGGCTGCATTTCCTGCCATGTGCCGAAATTCGTCACCCGTCGCGATGCCGGCAACAAGGCCCATGCCTTCCAGTTGATCTGGCCCTATTCCGATTTTCTCCTGCACGACATGGGCGAGGGGCTGGCCGATGGACAGCAGGTGGGCGTAGCCTCCGGCAGGGAATGGCGCACGCCGCCGCTTTGGGGTATCGGTCTGACTGAGACGGTGAGCGGCCACACCTTCTTCCTGCATGACGGTCGCGCCCGCAACCTGACGGAAGCCATTCTCTGGCATGGCGGCGAGGCGGCAGGCGCGCGGGATCGTTTCGCCGCCCTTGAAAAAGCCGAGCGGCAGGCCCTGATCACATTCCTGGAGTCCCTTTGATGCATTATCGGCCCCTCCTGCTTCTAAGCCTCCTTCTCGCCCTGTCGCCGCTTGCCGCCGCCGCGCAGGAGCCGGAAGACGGCGCGTCGCCGGCCGGAGGGCTCAAGCTGGAGGCCGTCCCAGCCGTCATGCAGAAGGCCGTCGACGATTTCATCCGTCCCGGTTACCGCGACCTTCTGGAGGGAACGGAAGCCGTTGCCGAGGCCGCGCATATGCTGTGCGAAAAACCGTCCGAGGAAACATTGGGCGACGTGCAGATGACCTTCGACGAACTCGTCCAGCAATGGTCGACGATCGAGATCGTCCGTGTCGGACCGGCGATCGAGAACAATCGTTTCGAGCGTTTCCTGTTTTTTCCTGACCGCAAGAGCACCGGCTTGAAGCAGGTCCAGCGCATCCTGGCGACGCAGGATCAAACCGCCCTGTCGGCGGAAACGCTTGAGGGCAAGAGCGTCGCGGTCCAGGGTCTCGGCGCGCTGGAATATGTGCTCTACGGGACGGGTGCGGAAGATCTCACCTCGGACCCGAACGGCTTTCGGTGCCGCTATGGTGCTGCGATCGCCGACAATCTGAACTCCGTCGCCGCCGAGCTTCATGCAGAATGGGAAAAGCCCGACGGTATCCAGGCTGCCTGGAAACAGCCCGGCCCTGACAACCCGGTGTTCCGGAATGGCAAGGAGGCGGTGACCGAACTGCTCGGCATTCTCGTTCATGGCGTCGAAAGCATCAGGGACCAGCGTCTGCGGCCTTTCTATGCCGGCATTATCAAGGGGGTGCCGGACAAGGGCCATCCGAAGCTGGCGATCTATTGGCGCTCCGGCAATACGATGCCGGCCTTGTCGGCGAATTTCATGGCGCTTCAGACCCTGTTCAACGCTGCCGACATGCAGGCCCTGTTTCCCGAGAAGGACCGCCCGGTCGCAGGCGCCGTCAACTACGTGCTGCAGGCGATCGTCGACGATGCCGATCAGATCGACCTGCCGATCGACGAGGCGATCACCGACGAGGAGCAGCGCGGCAGGCTCAACCGCATTCTGCAGAACACCAATGATGTCCTGCAGAGATTGAACCTGGATTTCGCTGCCGCCATCGGCCTCGGCACCGGCTTCTCCTTTGCGGATGGTGATTGAAGCTCGAGATGAAAAACGGCACGGATCCGATAGACAGGCGCGTCTTCCTGAAAATGGCTGGCGCCGCCTGGGCGGCGAGCCTTGCGCCGCAGGCGGCCTTTGCCCTGTCGCGTACCGATGCGGTCTATGCCTCGGCGTTCATGTCGCCCAGTGGCGCCTATGGCGTGGCGGTGTTGACCGAGGAGGGCGCGATCATCGAGCAGATGCCGCTGCCGGCCCGGGCGCACGGCATGACCTATTCGCCGGCAACCGGCCGCGCTGTTGCCTTTGCGCGCCGGCCCGGCACCTATGCAATGATCTTCGCGCCTGATGGGAGCGCACAGCCGGTGGTCATCACCGCCGGAGAGAACCGGCATTTCTACGGCCATGGCTGCTTTTCGGCGGATGGGCGCCTGCTCTATGCCACCGAGAACGATTTTTCCGGCAATCGCGGCGTGATCGGCGTCTATGACGGAACCGATCGCTTCGCCCGGATCGGCGAATTTCCCTCCCATGGCATCGGCCCGCATGACATGACCCTGTCGGCCGATGGTACGATGCTGGTTGTCGCCAATGGCGGCATCGAGACCCATCCGGATTTCGGCCGCACCAAGCTCAATCTCGATCATATGGCGCCCTCGCTGGCTCTGGTGGATACGGCGACAGGCGGGCTGATCGAGCGTCACGCGATGCCCGACAACCTTCGCCGGCTCTCGACCCGCCATGTCGATATCGGTGCCGATGGCAGGGTCTGGTTCGCCTGCCAGTATGAGGGCCCGCGCAACGACCTGCCGCCGCTTGCCGGCTCGTTTTCGCTGGGCGAGGACATCCGCTTTCTCGAATTGCCGGAAAGGGCCACGCAGGCGCTTGCCAATTATGTCGGCGCCATCGCCGTCAATCGCCGCGAAGGCCTTGTCGGCCTGACCTCGCCCAAGGGCGGAACCATGGTGACGGTAGATGCGAAGACGGGGTTAGTGCGCGGGCAGGAGAGGCTGGTCGACGCAGCCGGTATCGCGCCTGCGGAGCATGGCTTCATTGCATCCTCCTATGAGGGCGCGCTCGGAGGCACGCAAAGCGATGTGGCCTGGGACCAGCATATCGTCCGGCTTGGCGCGCTCTGATCCGCTCGCCGTCAAATTTGCAACCTGCCTCTGGCGATCGTGCCCGCGGGTCCTATCTCTGGCCGCATGAACCGTATTCTCGTCCATATCCTCTTCATTGTCGCCGTTCTCGGCTGCGGCCTGTTCATCGGCATCAACAATATTCCCGGCGAATGGTATCAGTCGCTGGTCAAGGCCTCGTTCAATCCGCCGAACTGGATTTTCGCGCCGGTCTGGTCGATCCTCTATGTCATTATCGGCTTTGTCGGCGCCCGCACCTTCCTCAATCACCGCCATTCCGCGTCCATGCGGTTCTGGATCGCGCAGATGATGTTCAATTTTGCCTGGTCGCCGCTGTTTTTCGGAGTGCATGAAATCGCGATGGCATTGATCGTCATCATCGCTCTTCTGGTCTCCATTGTTGGTTTCATCGCTACCAGTTGGAACCGGGATAGGCTTTCGGCGCTCCTGTTTACGCCCTATCTCGCCTGGGTGACCTTCGCGACCTTGCTCAACGCATCGATTTTCCTCATGAATTGAGGCTTGTCCTGCTTTCCACCCCATGCAATCTTTCTCCGCCGCGCGCAGGGCGCCGTGACCATGAGGGGCAATCGTTCAGGCTGATGGAAGACTGGCATCCGGCGGATTTCCGCGACCGCATCCGCAAGAGTTTCGGCAGGCAGGCCACCATGGCGACGATCGGCGCCGAGCTGACCCTGGTCGAACAGGGCACGGTGGAGATCGAGCTTGCCTTCGATGCAAGGCTGACGCAGCAGCACGGCTTTCTGCATGCCGGCATCATCTCGGCGGCACTCGATGCGGCCGGAACCTATGCCGCCTATTCGGTGATCGACCCGGACGCTTCGATCCTCACCATCGAGTTCAAGGTCAATCTCCTGTCGCCGGGTCGCGGCGAGCGCTTCCTGTTTCGCGGGGAGGTGACCAAGCCCGGCACGACGATCATCGTTTCGGATGGCCGGGCCTATGCGATTTCGCCGGACGGCCCGGCTAAGCTGGTCGCCTCGATGACGGGAACCATGATGGTGGTTCGCGGTCGAGAGGGGATCGAGGGATGAATTTCACGCTGAAACAGGTGGGCGGCAGGACGCTGCTCTACGTCATGGCCGTCGATGCCGAATATGGCCCGCATCTGCGCCAGCGCATCACTCCGCTGATGACCGGCGTCGGCCCGGTCGAGGCGGCGGTGGCACTCACCCGCGCGCTGGCCGGCCTCGAAGGCGGCGCTGGCCTGCCCGATCTCGTCGTTTCGCTCGGCTCCGCCGGGTCCGCAAGGCTCGAGCAGGCCGAGGTCTACCAGGCAGTCTCGGTCGCCTATCGCGACATGGACGCCTCGCCGCTCGGTTTCGAAAAGGGCGCGACCCCGTTTCTCGATCTGCCGGTTGTCGTCGATTTGCCACTGCGCATTCCCGGCGTGAAAGAGGCGAACCTCTCGACCGGTGCCAACATAATATCCGGCGCGGCCTATGAAACGATCGCCGCCGATATGGTGGAAATGGAAACCTTTGCGATCCTGCGCGCCTGCCAGGCTTTTCATGTTCCCCTGATCGGCCTGCGCGGCATTTCCGACGGCAAGGCCGAACTGAAACATGTCGGCGACTGGACGGAATATCTGCACGTGATCGACGTGAGGCTGGCCGCGGCCATCGACACGCTGGAAAAAGCCCTCGAAACCGGCGAAATCGCCCTTTAGGGCTCAAAATTGTCGGGGTGCAATGTAATTCATTGCGCTTGGGGGCGCCTTTATTTAAAGCCTCGCCTAGTTCCCCACATATTCAAAGCCAGCGGAAGCGTTTCATGACCGAGACAGTCCATCCCGATACCGTTCTCATCATCGATTTCGGCAGCCAGGTCACCCAGTTGATCGCTCGGCGCGTGCGCGAGACCGGCGTCTATTGCGAGATCGTGCCCTTCCAATCGGCGGACGAGGGTTTCAAGCGGCTGAAGCCGAAGGCGATCATCCTATCGGGCAGCCCCGCCTCGACGCTGGAGATCGGCTCGCCGCGCGCGCCGCAGATCGTGTTCGACAGCGGCCTGCCGGTTCTGGGCATCTGCTACGGCCAGCAGACCATGTGCGAACAGCTCGGCGGCAAGGTCGAGGCCGGCCATCACCGCGAATTCGGCCGCGCCTTCATCGAGATCGACAGGGAATGCGCGCTCTATGACGGCATCTGGGCCGTGGGCTCGCGCCATCAGGTCTGGATGAGCCACGGCGACCGCGTCACGGCCATTCCGGAAGGCTTCCAGGTCGTTGCAACCTCTCCGAATGCGCCTTTCGCCTTCATCGCCAATGAAGAGAAGAAATTCTATGCCGTGCAATTCCATCCGGAGGTCGTGCACACGCCCGATGGTGCCAAGCTGCTTGCCAATTTCGTCCACAAGATCGCCGGCCTGAAGGGCGACTGGTCGATGGCCGCCTATCGCGACAAGGCCATCGCCAACATCCGCGCCCAAGTCGGCGACAAGCGCGTCATCTGCGGCCTCTCCGGCGGCGTCGATTCCTCCGTTGCCGCCCTTCTGATCCATGAGGCGGTCGGCGACCAGCTGACCTGCATCCTCGTCGATCACGGCCTGATGCGCAAGAACGAGGCGGCGGACGTCGTCGCCATGTTCAAGGAGCACTACAACCTGCATCTCGTTCACGTCGATGCTTCCGATATGTTCATTAATGCGCTGGAAGGCGAGAGCGATCCGGAAACCAAGCGCAAGACGATCGGCCGGCTGTTCATCGACGTCTTCGAGGCGGAAGCCAAGAAGCTCGGCGGCGCCGATTTCCTCGCCCAGGGTACGCTCTATCCGGATGTCATCGAAAGCGTCTCCTTCACCGGCGGCCCCTCTGTCACCATCAAGTCGCACCACAATGTCGGCGGTCTGCCGGCTCGCATGAATATGGCCCTGGTGGAGCCGCTGCGCGAACTGTTCAAGGACGAGGTGCGCGTGCTCGGCAAGGAGCTCGGCCTGCCGGATTCGTTCATCGGCCGCCATCCCTTCCCGGGTCCGGGGCTTGCCATCCGCTGCCCGGGCGGCATCACCCGCGAAAAGCTCGAAATCCTGCGTGAAGCCGACGCCGTTTATCTCGACGAAATCCGCAAGGCCGGGCTTTACGACGCCATTTGGCAGGCCTTCGCAGTACTGCTGCCGGTACAGACCGTCGGCGTCATGGGCGACGGCCGCACCTATGAATTCGTCTGCGCGCTCCGCGCCGTCACCTCGGTCGATGGCATGACGGCGGATTTCTACCACTACGACATGGACTTCCTCGGCCGCGCCGCCACCCGCATCATCAACGAAGTGCGCGGCATTAACCGGGTGGTCTACGACGTGACGAGCAAGCCGCCCGGCACGATCGAGTGGGAATAATCAGGCGTATTGCGGAGAGTGTCGGATAGCAGGGACATTCGATAGCAGTCGATAGATTCTAGGCGACCTCAGATCTGCCGCTCTGTCGGCGGTCTCTCATTCAGGGGGAGACAACGCAAGACGAAGCGCGTGCGGCTCTTCACGGAGTTCGTATCCCGCAGGCTCGCCGCCTACGCTCCGCTTCTCGCAGGGCTGTCTGTATCGGGCGACTGATCCGGTCGGAAGCCGAGGATTAACGAAAACGCAAGGCGCGCATGCCTTTAGGGAATGCGGGCAATGACCTTGATTTCAAAATCGAAACCCGCAAGCCAGTTTACGCCGATCGCCGTCCAGTTGGGGTAGGGCGGCGCGCTGAATATCTGGTTCTTGACGGCCATGATGGTTTCGAACTGTTTTTCAGGATCCGTGTGGAATGTGGTCACATCGACGATATCGTCGAAGGAGCAGCCGCCTGCTTCCAGCGTTGCCCGCAGGTTGTCGAAGGCCAACCGGACCTGGCGTTCGAAATCAGGTTCGGGCGTTCCATCTGGACGGCTGCCGACCTGACCGGAGACAAAGAGAAGCTCGCCGGAGCGGATCGCGGCTGAATAGCCGTGCGCCTCGTAGAGTGCATGCCTGTTGGCAGGAAAGATCGCTTCGCGCTGCGCCATTTTAAAATTCCTCTGCATCTTTGCTGTTGCATAGGGAGCGGGTCCCGGCCATCCAGGCTCGCAAGACGTCGCACCCTTTGACATACGTCACGTATGGCAGATAGGAATATACGTGCCGTATGTCAATGTGCAGATGCCACGTTTCCCCGTCAGTG
This sequence comes from Rhizobium sp. Root482, assembly GCF_001426565.1. Taxonomy (GTDB): domain Bacteria; phylum Pseudomonadota; class Alphaproteobacteria; order Rhizobiales; family Rhizobiaceae; genus Pararhizobium. Next base: position 188,279 of record NZ_LMFA01000023.1, read on the forward strand.
GGCGCTCGCGGTCGGCCTGATGATGATCTCGCTGACATCGACATCCGCCGGTTGGCTGAGGGCATAGAACATCGCATCGGCCACCGCATCCGGGCTGATCGCCACCGCGCGCCAGCTGCGCATGGCTTCACGACTTGCCTCGTCGCTGATGGTTTCGGCAAGCTCCGACGTGGTGACACCCGGTGAAATGATGGTGACGCGAATGCGATCCTCCTCCTGCCTCAGCCCTTCGGATATGGCCCGAACGGCGAATTTCGTCGCGCAATAGACGGCGGCCGTCGGGGAAACGCTGTGCCCGCCGATCGAAGCGATATTGATGATATGGCCGCAGTCCTGTGCCTTCATGATCGGCAGTGCCGCGGCAATTCCGTAAAGCACCCCCTTGATGTTCACATCGATCATGCGATCCCATTCCTCGGTCTTCAGCGCCGCCAGCGGTGAAAGCGGCATGACGCCGGCATTGTTGACGATGGCATCGAGGCGGCCGAATTCCGCCACTGCGTGATGGGCGAAGGCCTCGACATCGCCACGATCCGTCACATCGAGGCGTCGCAGTCGAACCGAGCCGCCGCCGGCTTCGATCTCTCCTGCCAGCGTCTCGAGGCGGTCGGTGCGCCGCGCTCCGATGACGACATGGGCGCCGGCGGCTGCAAAGAGGCGCGCGGCGGCTTCGCCGATACCGCTGCTTGCTCCGGTGATGGCGATCACTTTTCCTTCGATCTTGGGCATTTTCGTACTCCTTGAATAATTGTCTGTCCTGCGCGTGCCTCGCCTGGGTTGCGAGCACGCCTTCTTCGTTGAGCCAACGGACTCACTGGCGACGCAGGATCATGCCGCCATGGTGGAGGGTATCCTCGTCCACGAAATCGCCGTCGGCGGTAAACCCGGTATCGTCCCAGTATTCGATATGGGTGCCGTCCACCTCGTAACGCCCCTGATAGGCGCTCTGCCGGTTGCCGCGTGCCTCGTCGTAGCGGCCGTCGGGAAGAAGTTCGTGCCGGACATGGCCGTCATCGGTCGTCCACATGCCGACATAAGGGTGCCGTATCATTTTTGTCTCCTTTGCCTGGTCTGTCTCATTCGTTTCCGCCCATGCCGGCGCTGCAAGGCCCGAGGCCGCTGCAAGAGCCAGGGCAGAAAAGGTCATCGCGGCCATGGCGCCGGAGGGGCGTGCATCTTGCTTCATGTTTTTCTCCTCTGGTCGGGAGTTCGAAAATAGGTCCTCCCATCTTTGCGATCGAGTTGCCAATCGCGCATGCCTTGGTTAGGAATTCTAACCAATGAGCGATGACTTCGAGGGCATTTCGATATTTCTGGCGATCGCCGAGGCGCGGAATTTTCGTGTCGCCGGCGAGCGCCTCGGCGTTACCCGCTCGGCCGTCAGCCAGGCCCTGCAGCGGCTGGAGGATCGGATCGGCGTTGCTCTCGTGCAGCGGACGACACGCAGCGTTCGTCTCACGGAAGCGGGAGAACAGTTTTATACATCTGTGCGACCATCGGCGAAGAATATCCTCGACGCCGTCGAGGCGGTCCGGGATGTGCAGGCCTATCCGGCCGGACTGTTGAGGATTGCCGCCTCCTCGATCGCCGAAAGCTTCATATCGGGCCCGCTGCTTGCCGGCTTTCTCGCGGCCTGCCCGCGGGTGAAACTGGATATCACGATCACCGATGACGAATTCGATATTGTCGAGAAGGGGTTCGATGCCGGTGTCAGGCTGGGCGAGATCATCGAGGAGGATATGATCGCGGTGCCCGTCTCGCCAAGGCAGCGGCAGTGCGCGGTCGCCTCGCCGCTTTATCTCGCGCGCCATGGCGCGCCACGCCATCCGCGCGACCTGGTCGAGCACGCCTGTATCGGCTGGCGGCCAAGACCGGACACTGCGCCCTATCGCTGGGAGTTCACGGAAAACGACCGCGATTTCGATGTTGCCGTCGATCCCGCCGTCACCACCAACGACATGGGCATGATGATCCGCATGGCCTGTGTCGGCGCCGGCATCACATTCGGCATGGCCGAAACCTTCCAACCCCATATCGAGCGGGGTGAGCTTATGCCGCTACTGGAAGATTATTGCCCCTCTTTTGCAGGCTTCTATCTCTATTATCCGAGGCGACACCGACAGCCGCTGAAGCTGCGCGCCCTGATCGACCATATCAGGGCTTTCCGGAAGAACGAGGCGTAGGCGGAGGCGGGCTGCCGAAGACGCTGTTACGCTGGATCACAGGCCGAGCGATTGCTGTGCCGGTTCCGGCGGGCGGAGGTGCACGCCTTCGAGTTCCAGCATGTGGATCTTGGCGGTCGCGCCGCCGGGGGCCGAAAAGCCGCCCACCTTGCCGCCGGCGGCGAGCACGCGGTGACAGGGAATGATCAGCGGCACCGGGTTCTTTGCCATGGCCTGCCCGACGTCTCGCGCGGCCTGCGGACCTGCCCCGAGCGCCTTGGCCAAGGTGCCATAGGTGGTCGTGTGTCCCCAGCCGATATCGCGCAGGGCAGCATAGATCTGCCTGAAGAAGGTCTCTTCCTTCGCAAGATCGAGGCGCACATCCGAAAAATCGACTTCCTCACCGTTGAAATAGCGTTTCACGGCCGCGATGACATCGCTCACCTCCGGTGGCGGCGACAGCGGTTCGGCATCGGGCAGGCGACGGCGAAGGTTTCGCTCCGTCGCCTCGGCACTGCGGGTCGGCAACTGGAACCGCGATATGCCGGCGCTGTTCCAGGCAATGCCGCAATAACCGCCGGTCGTTTCGAAAATCGTGTATTTCTCCATGTCCTCGGTCATGTTCCTGTTCCTTTGATGCGTTCCAGGTCCAGCAGATACTGCTTCACCTCCAGCCCGCCGGCAAAGCCGTGCAATTTTCCGTCGGAGCCGATGGCGCGATGGCAGGGCGCCAGAATCGAGATCGGATTTCGGCCATTGGCAGCGCCCACCGCCCGCGACGCCTTCGGCCGGCCGATCTGCCGGGCAATCTCGGCGTAGCTTCGCGTCGCGCCGAAGGGGATCGTCAGCAAGGCCGCCCAGACCCGTTTCTGGAATTCCGTGCCGGTCATGTCCAGTTCGATGTCGAAGGCGGTTCGCACGCCCGCGAAATATTCGGCCAATTGCCGCTCGGTTTCAAGCAGGACAGGGTGATCGGGATCTCCCACGAGCACGCCGAGGCGCACGCGCTTCGGATCGTCCCGCTCCCACAGGATCGCCGTCAATCCCCTGCTGCTCGCGACCAGCTTTAGCGCGCCCACGGGCGACGCAATTATCTTGTAGCTGTGAACCATGCGTGATCTTCATCCAAATCCGGCGCTCGCGCCACCCGTTTCTTGTCGTTTGCAGCGCTATCAAGTCGGAATTTGCGCTCGTGTCATTCTTCGGCGGGTACAGGCTAAACCTCAAAAGCCCTGGGAATAAATTCATATTGTTCCTGTTTTGTTCTTGACGAAAACACGGACGCGATTATACTGGCTTCATTCAAAAAGGGATGAGGTCTGCCATGCTTGGGAAAGCCGGGAATGAAGTCGTGCGCCGTAATCAACAGTCTTTCGCCTTCGCCGATACGGGCAATCGCCGCGCGCGGAAATTTGATCCGTCGGTAAAAAGCAATCTCTTTCTGGCCGTGCTGCCCGAGCCGGAAACGGCGCTGCAGGCGGTCGAAATCGGCCGTCATCTGTCGCTGGAATTCGGGCTGTCGCGGAATTTCCGTTCGCATGAACTCATGCATGTGTCCCTGAATCCCATCGGCGCCTATCCGCGTCTTCCAGAGGACGTCGTCTTTGCGGTCTGCGCCGCCATGGCCAATGTTCACGCCATGCCCTTCGAGATGAGCTTCGACCGCGCCATGAGCTTTGCCAATGGCTATGCCAGGCCGCTGGTCCTGAGCAGCGCCCTGCGCAGCGAGGAAATGATGGACCTCCATGTGCAACTGGCCAAGGAGATGTGGAGCGCCGGGCTGATATTCTCCTACAATCCGCGATTCCTTCCGCATATGACGCTTCTCTACGACGAAAAAACGGTGCCGGAACGGGAGCTGGCCGAACCGCTCCGCTGGACGGTCCGTGAATTTGTCCTCGTCCATAGTCTGGTCGGCGAGGGCCGGCATGAATATCTCGGTCGCTGGCCGCTGCTTGGATAGGTCAGGTCATTATTCCCCGCTTGAACTTTGATCCGGAACCGGCAAGAAGCATGCAACAACGGCCGAACCGGCGGAGGACAAGCGGTGGATATTTCGGAAATCGTTATCAGGGGAGATACGCCGGGCAGCGAATGGCGCCTACCGGTCATTCGGTTCAAGGGCAGCGATGCGGCGGCGCCATCGGTCTATATCCAGGCGGCGCTGCATGCCAATGAACTGCCTGGCACCGCCCTTCTGCATTTTTTGTGCGAGCGGCTGCGCCAGGCTGATGCCGATGGCCGGATTCGCGGAAATATCACCATCGTGCCGCAGGCCAATCCCATCGGTTCCGCCCAGTCACATTTCGGCGAGATGGAAGGCCGCTTCGATCTCGGATCGCGCACCAATTTCAACCGCGATTTTCCGCTGATCGCGCTTGCCGACCGGCAGACGCTGCTGGACGATCTCGATCGTTACCCGGCCGTCGAGCAATTGAAGCGGCAATTGCTGCATATGGCGCTCGGCGTGGATTTGATGCTCGACCTGCACTGCGACGATGAATCCGCGCAATATGCCTATATCGACGAGGCGTTCTGGCCGGAGGCGGCCGATCTCGCAGCAGCGCTGTCGATGCAGGCGGTGTTCCTGGCCGATGGCGAAAGCAGTGCCTTCGAAGAGGCTGTCGGCTACGCCTGGAAGCGCGCCGATGGCGAGAAGAAGTCCCGGCTTCCCGGCCGTCTTGCGGTAACGGTCGAACTGCGCGGCCGGCGCGACGTCTATCCGGACATGGCCCGCGCCGATGCCGATGGTCTCTGGCGCTTCCTCCTCGGGCGCGGCGTGGTGGACGGGGCGGTGCCGCAGGCCGCGCCGTTCGAAGGGCCGGCCACCCCGCTCGACCATATCGAGATGATCCGCGCGCCGGCCGCCGGCACCATCCTCTTTCATCGCGATGTCGGCGATACCGTCTCCGAAGGCGACCTGTTGGCCACGCTCATCACTGCGCCCGGCATGGCGGATGGTACCATCGACGTCCGTGCGCCGCAGGCCGGGTTGATCGTCACCCGCTGCTCGCAGCGCTTCGCGCGCTTCAAGGCAGACCTGATGAAGATCGCCTGTTCCGGGCCTACAAAGGCGAACCGCAAGCCGGGGACGCTGGAGGATTGAGAGGGGGGCCTGTGAGGCCTCCGTCCATGCTTCAAACGCGACGACGAAAGGTGATCTCTGAATGACGACGATCTACGGCATCCGCAATTGCGACACGATGAAGAAGGCGCGTGCCTGGCTGGAAGGCCAGGGCATCGCCCATGATTTCCACGATTACAAACAGTCGGGCGTCTCGCGCGAGATGCTATCGCGCTGGTGCGCGGCACTTGGCTGGGAAACCGTGCTCAATCGTGCCGGCACGACCTTTCGCGCCCTGCCGGAGGCCGAGAAGGCGGGTCTCGACGAAGACGGGGCGGTGTCGCTGATGCTTGCCCAGCCCTCGATGATCAAGCGACCCATTCTCGATAGGGATGGAGAATTGATCGCCGGCTTCAAGCCGGACATCTATGAAAAGGTGCTGGCGGGATAGGGCCATGTCGAAGACGACCCGTGCGACGCTTGCACTTGAAAAGGCCAAGGCGGCCTTCACGGTGCATGTCTATGATTATGATCCCTCGGCCGATCGCATCGGGCTGGCCGCGGCCGAAGCGCTGGGCGAGGCGCCTTGCCGCGTGCTGAAGACGCTGATGGCGGAGGCGGACGGAAAGCCCGTCTGCGTCGTCGTTCCCTCCGATCGGGAGGTGAGCATGAAGAAACTGGCGGCGGCCTTCGGCGCCAAGGCGGCGAAGATGATGAAGCCTGCCGATGCGGAGCGTCTGACCGGTTATCATGTCGGTGGCATCAGCCCTTTCGGACAGAAGAAGCAGGTTCCGACGGCCATCGAGGAAACGGCCCTTGCCGAGCTCCTGGTCTATATCAATGGCGGCCAGCGCGGCCTGCAGGTGAGGCTGGCGCCGGACGAGGCCCGCAGGGTTTTGAATGCCAGCGCGGCAGCCCTAATCGCCTGATCGCCCCTCAGGTAAAGCGCGAAAGCAGCTTGGCCAGTTGCACCGCGTCCGCATCCGCAAGTTTTCCTCCGATATGGGTCTTGATCGAGCGGGAATAGATCGTCCACATGGCCGCACGCAGGGCGCGGCCCTTTTCGGTGATGACCACCCAGCGCCCGCGGCCATCCGTATCGAACGTCTGCCGTTCGACTAGGGCATGGCGTTCGAGGCGGTCGATCAGTCGCGAGAGATTATATTGCGCCAGCAGCGTGCGCTCCTCGATCTCGAACGGCCGCAGCCGCCCGCCATCGGCACGGTGAAGCTCCCAAAGCACGTCGTACCAGCCAAGCCCCGGCAGTCCGGCCGCCTTGAAATCGGCTTCGATCGCTGCAAGCAGCCGCTGTTGCGCGCGCATCAGGCTGATCCAGGCCTGGGTAATTTCGGCTGACGGCTGCTCCGGCCGGGAAGATGTCTCGCTCATAAATGCATCTACATCTATCTTGACGATCGAGGCAAGAAAATATACATGCATATGCATCTAATGCGGAGCAATATCATGCATTCCAAGCAACTCACTCTCATCAGCCATCATCTCTGCCCCTATGTGCAGCGCGCCTCCATCGTCCTGCCGGAAAAGGGCGCGACCTTCGATCGACGCTATATCGACCTGGCGGAAAAGCCCGACTGGTTTCTGCGCATCTCGCCACTTGGCAAGGTGCCGTTGCTCGCGGTGCCGCGCGGCAGGGCCGATGCGATCCTGTTCGAAAGCGCGGCAATCTGCGAATATCTGGAAGAAACGCTGGCCGGCGCGCCGCTGCATCCGGCCGATCCGCTGGTGCGCGCCCGCCACCGCGGCTGGATGGAGTTCGGCTCCTCCGTGCTTGCCGATCTCTGGGTCTATGAGACGACCAAGGATGCAGCGCAATTCGACCTCAAGCGCCAGGGTCTGGCCGCCAAATTTGCCACGTTGGAGCAGGAGCTGGGTGAAGGCCCCTATTTCGCCGGCACCCGGTTTACCATGGTCGATGCCGTCTTTGCGCCGGTGTTCCGTTATTTCGAACTGTTCGAGACCCTGTTCGAAAGCGGTATTTTCGACGGGCTGGCCCGCGTCAATGCCTGGCGGCAAGCCCTGTCGGAGCGTCCGAGCGTTATTGCAGCGGTCACGCCGGACTATCGCGACCGCTTGCTGGAATTCCTTCACAAGCACGATGCGCATCTTCTGGCGCGCAGCAGGATCGCCGCGTAAACCATGGTGCAAAAGCCTTCTGTTTTGCTGCGAAGCACATTAGAACGGTGCTTCGCAGCAATAGCAGCAGGATATGCGATGACCTTCCACTCCCCCGCCCACAACCCTGTCGATCCGGTCAAACTGGAGAAGCTCGCCGAAGTCGCCGTCAAGGTCGGGCTCCGGCTCGAGCCTGGACAGGATCTGGTGATCACGGCGCCGATCGCTGCCCTGCCTTTGGTGCGGCTGATCACCAAACATGCCTATATCGCCGGCGCCGGGCTGGTCACGACCTTCTATGCGGACGAGGAAACGACGCTCGCCCGCTACAGGCATGCGCCCGACGAAAGCTTCGACCGGGCCAGCGGCTGGCTTTACGAGGGTATGGCACGTGCCTTCGGCAACAATACTGCCCGGCTTGCCATTTCCGGCGACAATCCGATGATGCTGGCGGCCGAGGATCCGGCCAAGGTGGCGCGCGCCAACAAGGCCAATTCGATCGCCTACAAACCGGCGCTGGAGAAGATCTCCAATTTCGACATCAACTGGAATATCGTCTCCTATCCCAATCCCGCCTGGGCGAGACAGATGTTTCCGGGCGATCCCGAAGCGGTCGCCGTGGAAAAGCTGGCCAATGCGATCTTCGCCGCCTCGCGCGTCGATGTCGACGACCCGATTGCCGCCTGGGCGGAGCACAATGCCAATCTCGCCAGGCGTTCGTCCTGGCTGAACGGCGAACGGTTTTCGGCGCTACATTTCACCGGGCCGGGCACGGATCTGACGGTCGGCCTTGCCGATGGCCATGAATGGCATGGCGGCGCCTCCACGGCCAAGAACGGCATCACCTGCAATCCGAATATCCCCACAGAAGAGGTCTTCACCACGCCGCATGCACTGCGCGTCGAAGGCCATGTATCGAGCACCAAGCCCCTGTCGCATCAGGGTACGCTGATCGACGATATCCGGGTTCGGTTCGAAGGCGGCCGTATCGTAGAGGCGAAGGCTTCGAAGGGTGAGGAAGTTCTGAACAAGGTATTGGACACCGACGAGGGCGCGCGCCGGCTTGGCGAGGTGGCGCTGGTTCCGCATTCCTCGCCGATTTCCGCCAGCGGCGTGCTGTTCTACAATACGCTGTTCGACGAAAACGCCTCCTGCCATATCGCGCTCGGCCAGTGCTATTCGAAGTGCTTCCTTGACGGCGCGTCGCTGAGCGAGGCGCAGATCGCCGCACAGGGCGGCAATTCCAGCCTTATCCATATCGACTGGATGATCGGCTCCGGCAAGGTCGATATTGACGGACTGCGGGCAGATGGCGCCAGGGTTCCGGTCATGCGCAAGGGCGAATGGGCCTGAGCCTGGACTGCGATCGCTGAAGTCGCTGTTTCAGCGGCTCACTGTTGAGCGGCAACTGGCCGGCGGGTCATCTGCGCCCGCTGCGCCAGCCAGACGCTGGCGAGCACCGCGATCATGCCGGCAATCTGCAGGGCGGTCAGACTTTGGCCGAGCACGCGCCAGCCGAGCAGGGTTGCCACCAGCGGGCTGAGAAAGCCGAGCGAGGCAACGGCGCCGGGATCCAGTTTGGCAAGCCCGCGAAACCAGAGAAGATAGGTGAAGGCGGCGCCGACCAGGCCGAGCCAGGCCATGCCAAGAATATTGGCCGTGCTTGGCACGGGCAGGGCGGGCTCGAGAAGCAGCCCGACCGGCAGAAGCAGGATGCCGCCGGCGGTTAACTGCCATGCGGTAAAGGTGAGGCTGGAGACGGGTGGCATCCAACGACGGGTCAGCACCGTGCCGAACGCCATGGAGATGGCACCGGCAAGTCCGGCGATGATGCCGACCGGATCAAGGGCGGCGCTTGGCGTCAGCACCAGCAGGCTAACCCCCGCCATGCCGATAATGCCGGCGACGATCGCGACGGAACGAATCGGCGTGCCAATCAGGAAACGCGCCAGCATGACGACGACCAAGGGCTGGATCGCGCCGACGGTGGCGGCGACGCCACCGGGCAGGCGGTAGGCGGAAATGAACAGCATTGCCCAGAAAAAGGAAAAGTTGAGCGCGCCGAGGATGAAGGCGCGAAGCCACCAGATACCCCATGGCAGTTGCCTGACGATAAGCAGCAGAAGAATCCCCGCCGGCAGCGCGCGTAGCATGGCAACCGTCAACGGATAGCCATGAGGCAGAAATTCCGTCGTCACCAAATAGGTGCTGCCCCAGATCGCCGGCGCGATGGCTGTCAGCAGGATGTCGGAGAGCTTCGTCATGTCCTTCCCGGTTCGGATGTTCAGCAGGCGAGGTCGGCGACCACGGCGTCGAGGATCAGCATCCCGGCCGGCGTGCAGCGCAAGCGGGAATTGCCCAGCCGTTCGATGAAGCCGTGCTCGATCAGGAATTGCTCGCGATCGGGGTCGAGATCGCGACCGGACAGGCTGCGCCAGCGCACAAGATCGATGCCCTCCCTCAGCCTCAGCCCCATCAGCATGAGTTCGTCGGCCTGCTCGTCATTGCCAAGCATCTCCTGCTCGATCATGCCGTGGCCGTGTTCCTCCACCAGTTGCAGCCAGCCCTCCGGCCTGCGCTCGGTGGCCGTGGCGATCTTGCTGCGTCCGGTGGTCAACCGGCCATGGGCGCCGGGGCCGATGCCGGCATAGTCGCCGTAATGCCAATAGGTGAGATTATGGCGGCTTTCGGCGCCCGGCACGGCATGGTTCGATACCTCATAGGCCGGCATGCCGAAGCCTGCGGTGATTTCCTGCGTCGCCTCGTAGAGAACCGCCGAATGTTCGCCATCCGGCACGATCAGCTTGCCTGCCTTGTGCAGGCCATAGAACGGCGTGCCTTCCTCGATCGTCAACTGGTAGAGCGAAAGATGATCGACGGCATAGGAGACCGCCTCCTTCAACTCCTGTTCCCAGGCCTCCACCGTCTGGTCGGGCCGCGCATAGATCAGGTCGAAGGACATGCGCGGAAAAATGTCGCGCGCCAGCCGGATCGCCTTCAGCGCATCCTCGACATTGTGCAGGCGGCCGAGAAATTTCAGGTCCCGGTCGTTCAGCGCCTGCACCCCAAGCGAAACCCGGTTGACGCCGGCGGCGCGGTAGCCCTTGAAGCGTGTTGCCTCGACGCTGGAGGGATTGGCCTCCATGGTGATCTCGATGCCGTCGGGCATGTGCCATAGCCCGGCAATGCCGTTCAGCACCGCCTCCACCGTCGCCGGGTCCATCAGCGAGGGCGTGCCGCCGCCCATGAAGATGCTGGTCACGGTCCGCGGACCGGAAAGGCGGCGCGCCTCTGCCATTTCGGTAAGAAAGGCGGAAACAAACCGTGGCTGGTCCACCGGTTGATGCCGGACATGGCTGTTGAAATCGCAATAGGGGCATTTGGCGGCACAGAAGGGCCAATGCACATAGACCCCGAAGCCGGGATCGGTGCTGTTGCCGATGGAGGAAAACATGGCCATTCTTGTTTTCTAGTCTTTCAAGAGTCGGAGCGGCACGAATTATGGCCGGAAGGGTTCGTTGATGGGTGGCACGTCTTTATCCCGGTAGCGGTCAAGCAAAAACCAAAACAGCCGTCCTACGCCCCAAGACAGGTCTCGGCAAAAAGCTTGAAAGCCCTTGCCCGATGGGACAGGGCCTCGGAATCGCCCGGCTTCCAGCCATGCTTCTCTTCGGCGCTCATCTCGCCGAAGGTGCGGTCATGGCCGAGCGGCTGGAACACTGGGTCATAGCCGAACCCTTGCGTGCCGCGTGGTGGCCAGACGACATGGCCTTCGACCTCGCCGCGAAACAGTTCGGCATGCCCATCCGGCCAGGCAAGGCAGAGAACGGAGACGAAGCGGCCGGTGCGCCTGTCGAAGGCCGTCGCGTCCGCGTCCTGTAGGGCCGTTTCCACCTTCGTCATCGCCATCATGAAATCCCGGCTGCCGTCGGCGGTCTCCGCCCAATTGGCCGTATAGACGCCGGGATCGCCGCCAAGCGCATCGACCACTAGCCCGGAATCGTCCGAAAGGGCCGGCAGGCCGGATGCCTTCGCCGAGGCCAGCGCCTTGATCTTGGCATTTTCCTCGAATGTCGTGCCGGTTTCGTCGGGCTCGACGAAATTCAGGTCGGCCGCCGATTTGGCGGTAAAGCCGAGCGGGCCGATCAGGTCGCGGATTTCGCGGATCTTGCCTTCATTATGGCTGGCGACGATCAGGGTCTTGTCTTCAAGCTTGCGCATGGCGTCTTCTCTCCGGCGGTCTCCGCCGTCCAATTGATGTCGATCAATCCAGGTTCCAAAGACCCGGTTCGGCGCATTCGAGGCTGTTGCCGGCCGGATCGCGGAAATAGAAGGACCGCGTCCCGTTCGGCCAGACGATATCCGCCTCGATTGCCACACCCGCTGCTTTCAGCGTGGCCTTCCAGATGTCCAACTGCTCAGGCGCCGCCCGGAAACAGGCATGCCCCGGGCCGTGCGTGCCGTGCGGTGGCACCGCCAGTCCATTCCCGGATGGCGGTTTTATCGTCTCGTTCGCATCGAAGAGCAACAATATGCCCTGGCCGCAACGGAAGAACACATGCCGGTTGCCGGCCCGGGTGACTTTCTCAAGCCCGAGAACGGAGCCGTAGAACGCCTCCGCCTTGTCGATATCATCGACATAGAGCGCGGTTTCCAGGATGCCTTCCAGTTTCGGCTTCCGATCGCTAGCCATCGGCGTTGCCCCTCACCCTAGCCCTCTCCCCGCAAGCGGGGCGAGGGGACGACAGGGTTTGCCGCACATCTCTTCGCCCCGCTTGCGGGGAGACGGTGCCCGCCCTCTTCTATACAAAGTTGGGCGGATGAGGGGCAAGCGGGCTGACGGCATCGGCAAATCTCGGCGTCTTACCCGGCGATCGCCTGCTGCTGCATCGTCACCAGTTCGGCAATGCCGTTCTTGGCCAGCCCCAGCAGCGTGGCGAATTCCTCTTCCGAGAAAGGCTTGCCTTCCGCCGTGCCCTGGATTTCGACGATGCCGCCGGAGCCGGTCATGACGAAATTGGCGTCGGTTTCGGCGGCGGAGTCCTCGATATAGTCGAGGTCGATTACCGGCTGGCTGGCGAAGATGCCGCAGGAGATGGCCGCGATATGGTCCTTCAGCACCTTCTCGACCTTGATCATGTTGCGCGCTTCCATCCAGGCCAGGCAATCGCGAAGCGCGATCCAGGCGCCGGTGATCGAAGCCGTGCGGGTGCCGCCGTCCGCCTGGATCACGTCGCAGTCGATCGAGATCTGGCGTTCGCCGAGCGCCTGCAGATCGACGACGGCCCGGAGCGAGCGGCCGATCAGGCGCTGGATTTCCTGCGTGCGGCCACTCTGCTTGCCGCTGGCGGCTTCGCGCCGCATACGCTCCCCGGTGGCGCGGGGCAGCATGCCGTATTCGGCGGTCACCCAACCCTTGCCGCTGTTGCGCAGCCATGGCGGCGTCTTTTCTTCAAGGCTTGCCGTGACCAGCACATGCGTGTCGCCGAACTTGACGAGGCAGGACCCTTCGGCATGTTTGGAAACATTGCGCTCGAAGGAAACCTTGCGCATCTGGTCGGTTTTTCTGCCGGAAGGCCGCATCATGAACTCCTGTGATGTTTGTCAGCCTTCTAGCCTAAGTTGGACGGAAGGGAAATCATCTGGCGCAAAAGAGTGGGAGCCACTGCAAAGCCTTTGCAGGACGGGGTGTCCCGTCAATTTCCGTTTTGCTATCCTGGCCGGGATCACTATATTTCAATTGATCAGGCAGTATGGATTTTTGCGTTCGAATGATGGTGGATAAATCTGCGATGCGGGAAGGGCTTTCGGCGCTTGATGAGCGCTCGGGCGAGATTTTCCGCCGCATCGTCGAAAGCTATCTGGAAAGCGGCGAGCCGCTCGGCTCGCGCAGCCTGTCGCGCATCCTGCCCATGTCGCTTTCCCCGGCCTCCGTGCGCAATGTAATGAGCGACCTGGAGGATCTCGGCCTCATCTATTCGCCCCATATCAGTGCCGGCCGGCTGCCGACCCAGATCGGTTTGCGTTTCTTCGTCGATGCCTTCATGCAGGTTGGCGATCTCTCGGCGGAGGACCGTGCCTCGATCGACCGGCATGTGCGCCGCCCGGATCGCGACCAGTCCGTCGAGACCTTGCTGACGGAAGCAAGCCAGATGCTGTCGGGCATGTCGCGCGGGGCAGGGCTGGTCATCACCGCCAAGAATGATCCGGTGCTCAAGCATGTCGAATTCGTTCGTCTTGCCCCGACCAAGGCCCTGGCCGTCCTGGTCGGCGAGCACGACCAGGTGGAAAACCGCATTATCGAGCTGCCGGCCGGTGTCACCGGCGCTCAGCTGACGGAGGCTGCCAATTTCCTCAATGCCCATCTCGCCGGCCAGACGCTGCCCGAGGTGCGCGGCCAGCTTCAAAAGGTCAAGGAGACGGTGCGGCGCGAACTGGACACACTGAGCCAGGACCTGGTCGAGCGCGGGCTTGCCATCTGGTCGGGCAGCGAGGCGGACGACAAGCCGACGCAATTGATCGTGCGCGGCCGCGCCAATCTCCTGGAAGGCCTGGCCGGGGCGGAGGATGTGGACCGGCTACGGATGCTGTTCGACGATCTCGAAAAGAAGGACAGCCTGATCGAGATCCTCAATCTCGCCGAAAGCGGGCCGGGCGTGCGCATCTTCATCGGCTCGGAAAACAAGTTGTTCTCGCTGTCCGGCTCGTCGCTGATCGTTGCGCCCTATCGGGACAGTGATGAGAGGATCGTCGGCGCGGTCGGCGTCATCGGCCCGACGCGGCTCAACTATTCGCGTATCGTGCCCATGGTGGATTACACCGCCCAGCTGATGTCGCGCCTGTCGCGCTAGGCCCGGTTTTTCCCTCATCCTCGATTGAGCCCTTGATTTTTAGGCCCCGAAGCTCGATATCGGGACCAAATCCAAACATGTTGACATTGCGGAGACCGTCATGACCGACGAAACGAACAAACATGGTGCTGAAGCAGACGCGGCGGAGGTTGCCGCCGCCTATGCCGAGGCCGCCGCCGAACAGGTCGACGCGCCCGTTGCGGAGCCGGACCCGCTGGAACTTGCAAGGGCCGAGGCCGCCGACCTGCGCGACCGCTATCTGAGGCTCGCCGCCGAAATGGACAATCTGCGCCGCCGCACCGCGCGTGATGTCAAGGATGCCAAGTCCTATTCCATCGCCGGCTTTGCCCGCGACATGCTCGCCGTGTCCGACAATCTCGCCCGTGCCCTGGAGGCCATCCCGGCCGAGGCGCGCGAGGCAGGCGATGCCGGCTTCAACGCCCTCATCGAAGGTGTCGAGATGACCGAGCGGGCCATGCTGTCGGCGCTGGAGCGTCACGGGATGCAGAAGCTCGATCCGATCGGCCAGAGGTTCGATCCGAATTTCCATCAGGCGATGTTCGAGGTCCCGAATACCGAAGTGCCCAACAACACCGTCGTCCAGGTGGTCCAGGCCGGCTACACGATCGGTGAGCGCGTCCTGCGCCCCGCCATGGTCGGCGTCTCCAAGGGCGGCCCGAAGGCGGTGGTTACGGAAGAGACTCCGGAGGCTTGAAGCCTGACCGAATGGCTTTGTGCCGTGTATACCCCTCTGTCGGCGACGCCGACAGAGGGGGGTAAGCCCCACGCACTCGGGTTGAGTTACCCGAACAATTGCCTCAAATGATCGTTCAAGAACCGCCCCTCCGGATCAAGCGTGTTGCGTAGCGCCTTGAAATCCCTGGCGCGCGGATAGAGCGCGGTCACGTCCTCGGCACCCAGAAAATGCAGCTTGCCCCAATGCGGGCGTGAGCCGAACTGGCGCAGGATGTCGTCGACATCCTTCAAATAGTTCCAGTAGTCCGTGCCCGGTTCTCCGGAAACCGAAAGCGTGATCGAATCCTGCTCGAAGAAGGGGCTGATCCAGCCGCTGTCGCCGGCGGTGAAGCGGTATTCGATCGGGTAGATGCAGTTGGGGTGCTTCTCCAGCATCAGCTTGCGCACCTCCATGCAGGCCTGCTTGCCGTATTTGACTGGCACCGCATATTCCAGCTCGTGGAAATTGGGCACATATTCGATCGGATAGATCTCCGAGGAATAGGCAATCTTCTGGAAGCCTTCTTCCATCGGCTCCCGGTCGGTGATGTCCAGGGTCTTCATCTCGCAGACATCGGAGAGACGTGTCGTGGTCGAGACGGAGGACGTGTCCGGCAGGCAATAGCAGTGGCGGCTTTCCGGTACCGGGCACCAGAAGAAGCCGAAATGCCGGTGTTTGGCGGCCAGATCGTCGTGCTGCTCCATGCATTCGTCGAAGCTGCAGCGCCACAGCTTCTCATGCAGGTTGTAGCTGTCCATCACCTGCAGGGTGATTTCCGAGATGACGCCCAGCATGCCGATCGAGACGCGCGCGGCATTGAGCATGTCCGGCTGGCTGTCGTCGATGGCAAGAATGCTGCCGTCCGGCTGCACCAGCCGCATGCCGACGATCTGCGAGGCCATGTTGCCGAGCTTGAGCCCCGTACCGTGCGTGCCGGTGGTCAGCGCGCCGGCCAGCGCCTGGCTGTCGATATCGCCCTGGTTGATCATCGATAGGCCGCTTGCCTTCAGCGCCTTGCCGAGCGTGTTGATGGTCGTGCCGGCATGGACGGAGACGCGCTTGCGCGCCTCGTCTATGCCGACGATCCCCTGCAGGCCGGAAAGCGTCAGGTGCAGGCCGCTGGTCAGCGCCACCGGCGTGAACGAATGGCCGGATCCGGCGCAACGCACGTTTAGCCCATTCGATGTAGCCTCCCGGACCATCTCGGCCAGCGCCGCCTCGCTATCGGGCGCGCCCCTGTGCCGCACGATACAGGACTGGTTCCCCACCCAGTTGCGCCAATGTCCGCCTGCCTGCATCATGTCCCGTTCTCCCCCTTTTTCAGACAGCCGTAAAACAATTATCGACGAAAAGATGGGTGCCGTTGACGAAGCTCGCCTCGTCGCTGGCGAGGAACAGGGCGGCCTGGGCCACTTCCATCGGATCGCACATGCGCCCCTGTTGCGCGGCAATCGCCGCATCCGATACATCGACCCCATATTTGGAAAGCCCGACCAGTTCGCGCTTGCCGTGATCGGTGGCGATGAAACCGGGGCAGACGGCGTTGGAGCGGATACCGCGGTCGCGGAACTCGACGGCGATTGCCCGGGCGAACATATGGCAGGCGCTCTTGGTCGTGTCGTAGAGCACTTCCATTGGCGTCGCCGCGACGGCCGAAATCGAGGAGGTGGAAACGATGCTGCCGCCGCCGGCGGCCAGCATGCCGGGCAGTACCGCCTTCGTCATCAGAAACATCGAACGGACATTGACGGCCATCACCCGGTCCCATTCGTCTTCCTCCGTTTCGAGGAAGGGGCCGACCGCCAGAATGCCGGCATGGTTGAAGAGCACGGTGATCGGCCCGAATGTATCCTCGACAGCCTTTACCGCCGCGCTGACCTGCGCCGAGACCGAGACGTCCGCCGCCGCAAACACGGCCTCACCGCCTTCGGCGCGGATTTCGGCCGCCAGTTCCTCGCCCTTACTGCGCGGCAGGTCGACGATGCCGACACGCGCGCCTTCGCGAGCGAAAAGCCTCGAGGCCGCAAGGCCGCATCCGCCCGCACCCCCGCTGATCAACGCGGTCTTTCCCGAAAGCCGTCCAACCATTGCCGTTCTCCCCCTGTTATCGGAGGGAGTATTGTCTAGCGGCATGTTCCTGTCGATATCCCCTTGGCCGTGTTTGACGAAATCCGGGTATCAAGACGTAGGTGGCGGCAAAATGAAAAAAGCGCAGCCTCTCAGCCGCGCTTTCGATATCTCGATCGCCTGGTTGATCAGGCCGCGTTCGCTTGCTCGTCGCTAAGGAAGGCGTAGATGGCCGATGCGCTGTCGGTGGCCCGCAGCTTGGCAACCGTTTCCGGATCGCGCAGCACCCGGGCAATCCGGGACAGAGCCTTCAGATGGTCGGCGCCGGCACCTTCGGGCGCTAGCAGCAGGAAAACGAGATCGACCGGCTGGTCGTCCAGGGCCTCGAAATCGACGGGCGCCTCAAGGCGCGCGAAAATCCCGACGATCGACGAGAGATGGCCGAGCTTGCCGTGGGGAATGGCAATGCCATTGCCGACCCCGGTGGAGCCCAGGCGTTCGCGCTGGAGAATGACCTCGAATATGTCCCGTTCGGGCAATCCGGTGATCTTGGATGCCTTTGCCGCCAATTCCTGAAGCAACTGCTTCTTGGAGTTGGCCTTCATCGATGGAAGTATTGCATTTTGCTGCAGCAGGCCTGCCAATGCCATTCTTTTCGTCCTCGTTCGCGGGTAGGACCATCCGACCGGCAAAATGCCGGGCGGCAGATCCATCCATCTTCTCTCGGTGGCTTCCGGGCCGTCTTCAACGGCCTTGTACGCGTCCACCACCAGAAAAAAGCGGCGGCACGGACAACGGTAAACCGCCGTCCGTGCCGATCCGCTCAGCCCTTGATATTGGCTGCATCAATCCAGCCAATGTTTCCATCATTGCGTCGATAGACGATATTCAACTGTTCATTGCCAGGGCTGCGGAACATCAGGACGGGCTCGTCCGTCATGTCGAGGGCCATGACCGCGTTCGCCACGGACATCGTCCTCAACTGTTTCGAACTCTCCGCGACGATCGTCGGCGCGTAGTTTTCGGGAAGCTCGTCGTCCTCTTCCGGTATGGAATCCATCACGGTGTAGGCGATTTCGGCAGATCCAGCATTGCCGGCGCCATTGTGGTGGTCCTTGAGCTTCCGCTTGTACCGGCGGATGCGCTTGGCGATCCGTTCCGATGCCGCGTCGAACGCGGCCTGCGGGTCGTTCGCTTCTCCACTGGCCTGCAAGGCCGCGCCTGAATCAAGATGTATCTTGCAATCGGCGCTGAAACGAGATCCAGACTTTTCCACAGTGACTTGGCTTGAATATCCTCCGTCAAAATATTTGGTTACGGCCTGTTCGATCTGGTCTTCGATCCGCAGACGGAACGTTTCGCCGATTTCCATATGTTTACCGGATACACGCACACTCATGGAGTTTCCTCTCTCTTCGTGATTTGCGTAGCCAGTCTATTCCAACCGCATCCTTCATCCAAGCACTTCACGCACGCAAAACCATTATGCGTCGCGGCGGCCCGGATTTTTGAAGGAATATGACTGGGTGGGCTCCATGCCCGACCTCATTGCGGCCGCCTCATACCCGCAGTCGCTAATAAAGTCAAGAAAGCAGCCGTAAAGTGAGGCGGCAGGGGCAGGCAGCCTGTTGATAGCGGGGATAAGCCGGCTGGCGCTCGCCTGCCGCCTTCAGGCCGAAACCCTGGCAAGCGCCCTTTTTTCCCGTCGGCGTTGGACCGAGGAGGGAATGTTCATCGCCTCGCGGTATTTCGCCACCGTCCGGCGGGCGATGTCGACGCCGCCTTTTCGCAAGTGATCGACAATATCGTCGTCCGAAAGCACCGCGTCGGGGCTTTCCAGCACGATCAGGCCGCGAATGCGGTGACGCACGCTTTCGGCGGAATGCCCGTCTACCCCCTCGGCCGAGCCGAGCGCGACGGTGAAGAAATATTTCAGCTCGAACAATCCGCGGGGCGTCAGCATGTATTTGTTCGAGGTGACGCGGCTGACGGTGGATTCGTGCATCTTGATGGCGTCGGCCACCGTCTTCAGGTTGAGCGGGCGCAGATGATCGACACCGTTCACCAGGAATCCGTCCTGCTGCCGCACGATCTCGGTGGCGACCTTCATGATCGTCCGGGCGCGCTGGTCGAGGCTGCGGGTCAGCCAGTTGGCCGTCTGCAGACATTCGCTGAGGAAGGCGTGGTCGGCGCTGTTTTTCGGCGCATGGCGCAGCACCCTGGCGTGATAGGCCTGGTTGACGAGGACCCGCGGAAGTGTGTCCGGGTTGAGCTCCACTGCCCAGCTGCCGTCCGGTGCCGCACGCACCAGAATGTCGGGAACGACGGTCTCGCAGGGGCTCGCCTCGAAGCGGCTGCCGGGCTTCGGATCGAGCTTGCGAATTTCCGAGAGCATGTCGATCAGGTCTTCTTCGTCGACGCCGCAGATGCGCTTGAGACTGGCAAAGTCGCGCCGTGCCAAAAGATCGAGATGATCGAGCAGGGCGGCCATGGCCGGATCCAGCCGGTCGCGTGCGCGCAACTGGATGGCCAGGCACTCGCCGAGCGAGCGCGCAAAGATGCCCGGCGGGTCGAGCAGCTGCAGTTCGCTCAGAACCCGGGCAACGTCGTTTGCCGCGCAGCCCAGCCGCCCGGCGACCTCGCCGATGTCAGCCTGCAGGTACCCGGCTTCGTCCAGTTGGTCGATCAGGAGCTGGGCAATCAGCAGATCGCCGGCGCCATGCACGCTGAACGGCACCTGTTCGTTGAGGAAATCGCGCAGCGTCACGCGGCTGGCGGCGAAGTCGTCGAGATCGTAACCGTCGCCGCTGTCGCTGCCGCCTTGCATCGATTTCCATTGGCCGAGCAGTTCCGGCGCA
Organism: Rhizobium sp. Root482; assembly: GCF_001426565.1. Lineage (GTDB taxonomy): Bacteria > Pseudomonadota > Alphaproteobacteria > Rhizobiales > Rhizobiaceae > Pararhizobium. The sequence goes on from NZ_LMFA01000023.1 coordinate 208,150, forward strand.
TCGGCGCGCTGCGCTATGGTGTCGTCGGGAAAGACATTTTCGAAATTGACGTCGAGCTGCTCGCTCATCGGTTCGCCGGTGGCCGAGGTGGCGCTGTCATAAACATCACCCGGCCGATCGAAGGATGCGGGCTCCCCATCCTCATAATGGTCGTGCTCCACCGCGGCGGAATGAGGCTCGCTCGTCTCCTGTCGCTCGGAGCCGTGCATCTCGTCGCCCGAGGTCATTTCGAGGAGCGGATTCTTCTCGATTTCCAACGCGATGAACTGGTTGAGTTCGGCATGCGTCATCTGCAGCAACTGGATCGACTGCATCAGTTGCGGCGTCATCGCCAGCGTCTGGCTTTGCCGCAGGAAAAGGCTGGCTGACAGGGCCATGCGAATGCGAAACTCCCGTTGACATGCGGCGCATCGGTGCCGTGCCCTCCGCTCGAAGGCAGCGGTCCTTCATCTGGCCCGAAAATTGCCTATTGATCGGGCCCGGTCAAGCACCGGCGAACAATAAGGTGAATGGCGGGCGGGCGGTTTGGCGGGGAGAAGGCAGGGCAGGTCGTCGTCAGAGACTGAAATTGTCGCCGAGATAAAGGCGGCGCACGTCCGGATTGGTGACGATGTCGTTGGCCCGCCCATGGGTCAGGACCTCGCCGGCATGGATGATATAGGCCCGGTCGATCAGTCCCAGCGTCTCGCGCACATTATGATCGGTGATCAGGACGCCGATGCCCCGTGAGGTCAGGTGGCGCACCAGCGCCTGGATATCGGCGACGGAAATCGGATCGACGCCGGCAAAGGGCTCGTCGAGAAGCATGAACGTGGGGTCGGTCGCAAGCGCGCGGGCGATTTCCAGGCGCCGCCGCTCGCCGCCGGAAAGCGCGACGGCCGCGGATTTGCGCAAATGCGAGATGTTGAACTCGCCGAGCAGTTCGTTGAGCTTGTGTTCGCGACGCTCGCGGTTCTTATCATGGACCTCGAGAACCGCCCTTATATTGTCCTCGACGGTGAGGCCACGGAAGATCGAGGCCTCCTGCGGCAGATAGCCGACGCCAAGCCGCGCGCGGCGATACATCGGCATGGTCGTCACATCATTGCCGTTGATCTCGATCGCGCCTTCGTCCACCGGCACAAGCCCGGTAATCATGTAGAAACAGGTGGTCTTGCCGGCGCCGTTCGGGCCGAGCAGGCCGACGGCCTCGCCGCGGCGCACCACCAGCGACACGCCGTTGACGACCCGGCGCCCGCGATAGGATTTCGTCAATCCGCGCGCGATCAGCGTGCCTTCGTAGCGGGTCTTGTCGACCATGCGGGCGGGCAGCGCTTCCGGCTTGCCGGCCCGCTTGCGTTTGTGAAGGAAGGGAATATTCACGTCGGCGTCTGCATCAGTTCGTCTTCTGGGACTTCGGGTCGAGCTGAATCTGGACGCGTCCGCCGCAGGCTTCGAGCTGCGCCTCGCCGGTCTCCATCTGAACATTCAGCTGGCAGCCGGTAAAGACGTTCTTGCCCTCGGAAAGAACCACCTGCTTGCCCTTCAGGACCAGCGTCTGGGCCGTCATGTCGAACACGCCGGTATCGGCGGTCGCCTGTTGCGTCCCCGATTGCAGGAAGACCTTCTGGCTGACCTCGATCCGGTCGATATCGGCATTGCCGCCGGAAATCGAGCCGCCGCCCTTCTTGTAGAACACCACCATATTGCCCGCCTGCAGCGTCGTCGTCCCCTGGACGACCTTGACATTGCCGGTGAAGATCGCCTTGCTTTCCGGGTCCTTGATCTCCAGCTTGTCGCTCTCGATCTGGATCGGCTCGTCATTGGAGAGTTCCAGCCCCTTCATCTTGCTCGTTGCCGCCTGGGCTGCGGCCGAAGACAAGGGAACGGTGGCGAAAAGACTTAAGAGAATGACTGTTCCGGCAAGCCGAAGGGAAAGGGCTGAAATGGCCGACATTATGTGCACCGGTTTCTAGTTGGCGGTTTTGCGGATGGTGCTGGGCTCGACAACGACCTTGACCATGCCTTCAAACGTTACAATACGTCCCTTATCCGTCATTCTCAGCGTCTGTGCAACAATGGAACCGCCATTCATGCTGATTGCAATCGGCTTCTTCGTCTCCATTTCGCCCGCATTGATATCCAGATAGGCCGCCTGGAAATCGGCGACAAGGCCATTGTTCATGGTAATGCTGAAGGGCGCGTTCATGTCGAGCGTGTTGAGCCCGCGGTCATAAATGCCGCTTGTTGCCTCGACGGTGGCGATCAGTGTGTCGTTGACCGGCATCTCGGCGTGGATCTGTTCGAGCGTGATGATGTCGGGATTGGCAATGTCCTGCAGCGCCCGCACCGCCTTCATGGAATAGCTGATATCCTGCTTGTTGCGGCCGGAGATCGCCGGATTCTGCATGACGATCTTGCCGTTTTCGATCGTTGCATTCTCGATTTGAACATTTTCCGGCAGGAAGGCACGCACCACCGACACTGCCAGGAAAACGGCACCGACCAGCGCGGCGAGGAGGGGCAGGGCGATCTTCAATTGCTTGACCCGCCGGGAGTGCCGCGCGGCCTCGCCATAGGCGTCGGCGATGCTCGCCCCCGAATGCGGCAAGGCGCCGGAAAATTGCACTTCGTTCAGCATAAACAGACCTGTCACTCGAAATCGGCCGGGCGCATCCAGGGCGTGTCATGCCCGGCAATGTGATTGATCGCGAATATGGAGATTTTTTTGTCCGGCTACAATGGAGGCTCGAATTTTGTTGAAACCGCGTTACAACGATCGGCGCCGCCGCTATGGAATGCGTCGCTACGCGTATCGCAGGTCCGGATAAAGGGAGAAAGACATGGATCAGCTTGCCATCGCCGACCGGCGCCAGTTGCGGCGGAAGCTCGGCTTCTGGCGGCTCGTCGCCATTGCGCTCGTCCTCTGCGCCGGCATCGCGGTCTATCTCTATTCCAGCGGGGGACAGGCAGGTGCCTTCGCCCGCCCGCATGTGGCGCGGATCGATATTTCCGGCATCATCCAGGATGACCGCGAACTGGTGGAGAGGCTCGACCGGATCGCCGAGAACGACGCGGTCAAGGCGTTGGTCGTCACTATTTCCTCGCCGGGCGGCACGACCTATGGCGGCGAAGTGCTGTTCAAGGCGATCCGCAAGGTCGCCGCCAAGAAGCCCGTCGTCTCCAATGTCCGGACGCTCGCCGCTTCGGCCGGCTATATGATCGCGCTCGCCGGTGACCGCATCATTGCCGGCGATACCTCCATTACCGGCTCGATCGGCGTTCTCTTCCAGTATCCGCAGATCAAGGACCTGATGGACAAGGTCGGCGTGTCGCTCGAGGAAATCAAGTCGTCGCCGCTGAAGGCCGAGCCTTCGCCCTTCCATCCGCCCAGCGAAGAGGCCAAGGCGGTAATCCAGGCGATGATTGACGACAGCTTCAACTGGTTCGTCGATCTTGTCGCCGATCGCCGCAACCTGCCGCGTGGCGAAGCCTTGGCGCTTGCCGACGGGCGCATCTTTACCGGCCGCCAGGCGCTGGGCCTCAAGCTGGTCGATGAACTTGGCGGCGACGACGAAATCCGCGCCTTCCTTGAGAAGCGCGACGTCGGAAAGCAGCTTCCGGTGATCGATTGGGAAGCCCCCAGCAATTCCTTGCCCTTCGGTCTCGGCTCGGCCGCCGCCGCCTGGGTCAAATCCTTGGGATATGAAGCTTTTCCGCTGCTTGGCCATGTCGAAAATCTGGGCCGCGAGAAGTTGTTTCTTGACGGTCTGGTTTCGGTTTGGCAGGTTGGCAAGGATTGAAGACAGCCGGTGACCCGGTGCCTGCCGCTTTTGCCGGCCGGTCGGGAGCTGGTGCCATCCTGGCGGCTGGACATGGCCCTTTCCTGGGCGTAAGGCTTTAAGAACAAATGTAAATTCACGAGAGGGGGCGACAGTGATCAAGTCAGAACTGGTGCAGATTGTTGCGGCTCGCAATCCGCATCTCTACCATCGCGATGTCGAGAATATCGTCAACGCGGTTCTCGATGAGATCACTGATGCCCTGGCCGGCGGAAATCGTGTCGAACTGCGCGGCTTCGGCGCCTTTTCCGTGAAGAACCGGCCGTCGCGCTCCGGCCGCAACCCGCGCACCGGCGACAGCGTATTCGTCGAGGAAAAATGGGTGCCGTTTTTCAAGACCGGCAAGGAATTGCGCGAACGGCTCAATCCCGGCACCGACGACCAGGACGACGAATGACCTCTGCCGGCTGGCCCTGGCGCCGCTTCAAGGCCGGTGAGATGGCAAGGACGGGATGAGGATGATGAAAAAGCTTGTGAACATCGTGGTGCTGGTGCCGATTGCCATCGTCCTGATCGTCCTGTCTGTCGCCAATCGCCAGATGGTGACGCTGGCGCTCAATCCGTTCGATCCGGCCGACAGCGTTCTCTCCGCCTCCGCGCCTTTCTTCGTCTTCCTGTTTCTGGCCGTGATCTTCGGCATGATCATCGGCTCGCTTGTCACCTGGCTTGGTCAGGGAAAATATCGCAAGCGCGCGCGCAACGAGGCGCATGAGGCGGTCAAATGGCATGCGGAGGCCGAAAAGCACCGCACCCGCGCCGAAACCATCGCCTCGCAGACGCTTCTGCCTTCAACGTCGAAATAATTTCCGGTTATTCCGGCGCCTTGGCGCTGACTGCGGTATTGAAGTCGGCGAAAAACTGCTGGGCAAGCTTCTTGGCGCTGGAGCCGACGAGCCGCGAGCCGAGTTGCGCCAGCTTGCCGCCGATCTCTGCCTTGGCATCATAGACGAGAACGGTCTCGTCGCCATCTTCCGTCAGGGTAACGTCGGCGCCGCCCTTGGCAAAACCGGCGATGCCGCCCTTGCCTTCGCCGGAAATCGTGTAGCTTTCCGGCGCATTGATGTTCGACAGGATCACGTCGCCCGCAAAGGATGCGGAAACCGGGCCGATCTTGAGCTTGACGCTGGCCGATAGCTCAGTCGGCGACTTCAGTTCCAGCGACTGACAGCCCGGGATGCACTGCCTTAGAATGTCCGGATCGTTCAGCGCCGCCCAGACCGTTTCGCGGCGCGCGGCGATGCGTTCTTCCCCTTGCATATCCATGACGATCCTCCCTGATCCTATGCGCTCAAACTATCGCAGATGGGAAACAGCTTTGCCAAGAGGTGGAGCGGTGCTATTTGCTGCCGGAGCAAAATGGCAGCGTATGGACGAACGGCGTGAAAGATAAAGATCGACGGCCAGGAAAGAAAGCCGGACCGGCGACATCGTCGCGGGGCGTGCAGGGCCGCGCCGTGCAACCGGCGGCAGGCAGGCTGAAGCCCGCAAAAGCGCATCCGGCGTCGCACGGCAATAGCCGCCCGCCCGCCGCCCGGCTTTCCGAAAAAACCGCATCGAAGCCGCCAGCACAGGAAACCGTTGCGCCGCGCGAACTGCGCATGCGCACCGGCGACAAGCCCGGCGAGCGGATTCCCGTCATTCTCGAAACCAAGGGTGCGCGCGACTATCACCTGATCGACAGCGGCGATGGGTTGAAGCTCGAGCAATATGGTCCCTACCGGATCGTCCGCCCTGAAGCGCAGGCGCTCTGGCCGAAGTCCCTGCCGGCGCATGTCTGGGAGAACGCCGATTCCATCTTCACCGGCGATACCGACGAAGATGGCATGGGACGCTGGCGCTTTCCGCGCCAGGCGCTCGGTGAGACCTGGCCGATGCAGATTCTCGACTCGGAATTTTATGGCCGCTTCACCGCCTTTCGCCATGTCGGCGTATTTCCCGAGCAGCTTGCCCATTGGAGCTGGATGAAGGAGCGCATCGAGGCCGCCGACCGGCCACTGAAGGTGCTCAATCTGTTCGGCTATACCGGCGTCGCCTCGCTGATTGCCGCGAAAGCCGGCGCCGAGGTGACCCATGTCGACGCGTCGAAGAAGGCGATCGGCTGGGCGCGGGAAAACCAGGCGCTCGGTCGCGCCGAACATCTGCCGATCCGCTGGATCTGCGAGGATGCGATGAAATTCATCCAGCGCGAGGAGCGCCGCGGCAGCCGCTACGACATCATTCTCACCGATCCGCCGAAATTCGGCCGCGGCCCCAATGGTGAGGTCTGGCAGCTTTTCGATCATCTGGCCTCGATGCTCGACATCTGCCGCGAAATCCTGTCGCCGGAGGCGAGGGGCCTGGTGCTGACCGCCTATTCGATCCGGGCGAGTTTCTATTCCATCCACGAACTGATGCGCGAAACGATGCGCGGGCGCGGCGGCATGGTTGAATCCGGCGAACTGATCCTGCGCGAAGGCGGTCTTGACGGCAGCGAGCCGGGCCGGGCGCTCTCCACTTCCCTTTTCAGCCGATGGGTTCCGAAATGAACGACACTACACGGGATAACGCCCCACGCCGCGTCGGCCAGGTGAAGGAAGTCACCAGTCTTGCCAACCCGATCATCAAGGATATCAAGGCGCTGTCCCAGAAAAAGGAGCGCGACGAAACCCGTTCCTTCATTGCCGAAGGCTTGAAACTGGTCATCGACGCGCTCGATCTCGGCTGGACGATCCGGACGCTGGTCTATGCGAAGGCTGCCAAGGGCAAGCCGCAGGTGGAGCAGGTGGCGCTGAAAACGGTCGCCAGCGGCGGCCTGGTGCTGGAGGTCAGCGAGAAAGTCCTGTCGGCGATCACACGGCGCGACAATCCGCAGATGGTCGTCGGTGTCTTCGAGCAGCGCTATGGCGATCTGCGCACGGTCAGGCCGATGCCGGGAGAAACCTATGTGGCGCTCGACCGCGTCCGCGATCCCGGCAATCTCGGCACCATCATCCGCACCGCCGATGCGGCCGGCGCTTCGGGCGTCGTCCTTGTCGGCGAAACCACCGATCCGTTCTCGTTGGAAACGGTGCGGGCGACGATGGGCTCCGTCTTCGCGATGCCGCTGATCCGCGCGAGCATCGCCGAATTCGTCAAATGGCAGAAGGCGGCCGGCGTGCAACTCGTCGCCACTCATCTGGCCGGCGCCGTCGATTATCGCACCATCGACTACCGCAAGAAGCCCGTCGTGCTGTTGATGGGCAATGAACAGGCGGGCCTGCCGGACGAGCTTGCAAGGGAGGCGACGGCGCTGGCGCGCATCCCGCAGCAGGGCCGCGCCGACTCGCTCAATCTGGCGATTGCCACCGGCATCATGCTGTTCGAGGCGCGGCGTCATCTTCTCGTTCTGGATGGCAAGGCATGACCGGCAAGACCGCGCTATTTTCCCGGCCGCTGCCGATCGCCCTGTTCATCCTCGTCGCCGTCCTCACCGACCAGGCGATCAAGCTTGCGGTCGAACTCTGGTTGCCGTTCGAACGCATGGTGCCGGTTATCCCGATGCTGGCGCTGTTTCGCACCTATAATTACGGCGTCGCCTTTTCCATGCTGTCGGGGATGGAGGGCTGGTTCATCGTCACCATGCGCCTGGTGGTGGTCGGTTTCGTCCTGTGGCTCTGGCGCCGTACGCCGAACGACCGGTTTTTTGCACATCTCGGCTATGCGATGATCATTGCCGGCGCACTCGGCAATCTTGTCGACAGGCTGCTCTTCGGCTATGTCATCGACTATGTGCTTTTCCATACCGCGACCTGGTCTTTCGCCGTCTTCAACCTTGCCGACAGCTTCATCACCCTTGGCGCAGGCGCGATCATTCTCGACGAGGTCCTGCAGATGAAAAAACGGAACGACTAAAATTTTAGGAACCGGTTGAAGCCATTCCAAACCCTTCCCGTGCTAGGGCAGGCCATGAACGAGCCGTCGCATCTCCAGGAACGGATTGCCTCCGAATTCACTCCGCCCGCCCGCAGGCTGGGCGAAAAGGAGGCGCCAACGCTCGTCTTGAACGAGAATCCCGTCACGCTGGAAGACCATGGGATCGAGACGGTCCCGGACCGTTATCCGCTGCTGAAGCCGCTGCTGGCCGGCGCCGGGCTGGTCAGTTCGACGGCCATTCTGGGAACCGGCGCCGAAGCCGGGCTTCACCTGCTGGCCGCCGGCCTTGCCGCCGCCGGCATTGCCGGCGCGGCCCTCTTCGTCAGGGACTGGTACCGCTCCACTCGGCCGATGCGGCTGGCGACCCGGCTTCAGGCTGAAAAGGCCGATGACAGGCGCTGGGAGCGCAGTGAGACCTCGCAGCTTCTCTCCACCATCCACGACGCGCTGGGCGATATCGCCATTATCCGCGAGCCGGGGGGGATGATCGTCCAGGCCAATTCCGTCTTCTGCCGGCTGGCCAGGCAATCGAAGCCGGAGGGCATGACCTGCGAGGCGCTCGGGATCGTATTCGAGCCGGCGTCAGCCCCCAATCGCTACCGCGTCCGTATCGCCACGACCGCCGGCGAAAGCCTGTTCGATTGGCATGACGTGATCGCCCGCGAACCGTCGAGCGGCCGCTTCATGCTGCACAGCATCGCCCGGGATGTGACGGAGGAAACCCGCATCGCGCGCGAGAGCGAAGAGGCACGCCGCCGCGCAGAAGAGGCCAGCCAGGCAAAGTCGCGGCTGCTCGCCACCGTCAGCCATGAGATTCGCACGCCGCTTTCGGGCATTCTTGGCATGAGCCATCTGATCGGCCAGACCCGGCTGACCGGCGAGCAGCAGAGCTATCTCGTCGGCATGCGTCAGTCGGGCCATGCGCTGGTGCAATTGGTTGATGATCTCCTCGATTTCTCCTCCATCGAAGCCGGTCGCTTCCAGCTTCGCCCGGCGCCCGGTCCCTTGCGCGAAACGATCGAAAGCGTGGTCGAAATGCTGTCGCACCGCGCCCATGAAAAGGGTATCGAGATCGGCGCGACGGTCAGCGTCGGTGTTCCGGCATTGATTGATTTCGATGCGGCGCGCCTGCGCCAGGTGCTGTTCAACGTCATCGGCAATGCGGTCAAGTTCACCCATGCCGGCGGGGTGTTCGTCAGCGCCGCCGTCGAAAAGGGGATGATCGTCATCCGCGTCGAGGATAGCGGCCCCGGCATGAACCTGCAGGAGCAGGCACGGGTCTTCGACGAATACGAGCAGGCCGGCGGCAATGCGCAGCGATCCGGCGGCTCGGGTCTCGGCCTTGCAATCTCAAGGCGGATCGTCAGGGAAGGTGGCGGTTCGCTCCGGGTCTCGAGCATCCCGGGCAAGGGCAGCACTTTCGAAATCCGCTTTCCGGCCCTCGGTTGCGACTTGACGGCGCCGGTGCGTGCCCGCAAAGGCGCTCTTGCCGGTTCCGCCGTGCTGGTCATGGCCCCGGCCGGGCCCGCCTCGCGAGCACTTTGCGATACCATAAGGACGCTGGGCGGCTCCTGCGAAGCCGTCGAAACGCTGGAGGAGGCGCAGGCCGCCGCGATCCGGTCGCTGTCGGCCAGCCGCGCGCTCACCGATATCATCGTCGATCACCGCCACGCGGCCCAGTTTCGCGGCCTGCTGGCGCTGGTGCCGGGCCTTGCCCGCCAGAAGCTGCGGCGGACCTATCTCATTAATCCGGAGGAGCGCAACGGCCGGCGCATCAACCATATGGACGGCTACGATGCCTGGCTCATCCGGCCGCTCAGGGAAAAGTCGCTGGTCGATGTGCTGCGCGGGCGGATGAAGGGCATGGAAGTGCGCGACGCCATCAACGACAACCGACCGGTTCTGCGCGAAGTGCCGCCGCTGCGCGAAAGGCCGCAGCAAGGCGGCGTGCTTCTGGCGGAGGATGACCCGATCAATGCTCTTCTGGTTCGCGCCGTCCTGGAAAAGGCCGGGCACCAGGTCCGCCTCGTGAGTGATTTCGAGGCGCTGGCTGCGACCCTCTTCGACGCGCCACAGGACAAGGCCGATGCGCCAAAGCTGATCGTCAGCGATCTCAATATGCCGGGTGGCGACGGGCTGTCGATGATCGAGCGGATCCGCAACGACGAACGCCAGTCGGGCAGGGCGCCGGTTCCCTTTATCGTGCTCACCTCCGACACGCGACAGGAGATCCGTGAGGGTCTGATCGCCGCCGGCGCCAGCGCCGTCCTTTCCAAGCCCGCCGATCCGCACGCGCTCACCGCCCAGATCGACAGCCTGCTCGATCCCCGGTGAAGCCTGTTGCGTGCAGCCCCAATGTCACTATCCTGTCGCAGAAACATGGTTTAACGCGGATAGGAACAAAGCGACCGGGATGACGCGCAATGACAATCGAACCCTTGGATCTGGTGCACGTGGCTGACCAGCCGCAGTCCTATGTCCGGGGCCTTGCGGCTCCGGCGTCCGACGTGCTCGGCCGCATCGGCAATCTGGAAACGCGGCTTGCCCGCAACGCCTCCGAAGTCGATGCCGCCCAGGCGGTTCGTTACCGGGTTTTCGTCGAGGAGATGAAGGCGCAGGTCCCGCTGGATGCCGAAAGGCGCAAGCGGGACGCCGATGCCTGGGACCTTGTCTGCGATCATCTTTTGGTGCTCGACACCTCGATCGATGGCGATGCCGAAGACCAGATCGTCGGCACCTACCGCCTGCTGCGCCAGGATGTTGCCATGCGCGCCGGCGGTTTCTATTCCACCTCCGAGTTTTCCGTCGGCGCGCTTCTGGAGCGCCACCCGGACAAGAGGTTCATGGAACTCGGCCGCTCCTGCGTACTGCCCGATTACCGCACCAAGCGCACTGTCGAACTGCTGTGGCAGGGCAACTGGGCCTATGCGCTGAAATACGGCATCGACGCGATGTTCGGCTGTGGCTCCTTCCCAGGCGTCGTTCCCGAGGAACATGCCCTGGCGCTGTCCTTCCTGCACCATCACATGGCGGTGGGCGGCGAATGGGACGTTTCGGCGCGCCCCGAGCGGTTTCGCACCATGGACCTGATGCCGGTCGAAGCGATCAATATGCGCAAGGCGCTCGCAGCCCTGCCGCCGCTGATCAAGGGTTACATGCGCCTGGGTGCGATGGTCGGCAAAGGCGCGGTGGTCGATCACGCCTTCCGCACGACCGACGTGCTGATCGTCCTGCCGATCACCAGCATTTCAGGCCGCTACCTGAATTACTACGGCGCCGATGCGGGCCGCTTCGCCAGCTGAGATTTTGCTCGTAAAGGGCTTTCGGCCCTGCCTTCCCTCTTGCTTCCATTCCTTTTGCAGTTCCCAAAGTTATTTTATCAAGATCAGTATTAAGGCAATGAAGAAGCCGCTCCGGTCATCACCGGAGCGGCTTTTTTACGCGGTGCCGTTGGCGCGTTGGATCAGCTATTGGCATTGTGCGCGGCGAGTGCCGCCATGTTGACGATGTCGGAATCCTTGGCGGTCATCGAAACGATCTGGACGGATTTGTCGAGCCCGACGAGCATCGGGCCGATCACCGTCGAACCGCCCAGTTCCTGCAGCATCTTGGTGGAGATGGAGGCCGAGTGGAAGGCCGGCATGACCAGCACATTGGCGGTGCCCGAAAGCCGGCAGAACGGATATTGCTCCATGACCTTGGGGTTGAGCGCCACATCGGCCGCCATCTCGCCGTCATATTCGAAATCGACGCGCCGCCTGTCGAGAATATTGACCGCCTCGCGCACCCGTTCCGAACGCTCGCCGGAAGGATGGCCGAAGGTGGAATACGCCAGCATCGCCACGCGCGGAAAATAGCCGAGCCGGCGGGCAAGGCCGGCGGCCTCCTCGGCGATATCGGCCAGCTCTTCGGAGGTCGGCATGTCGTGGACCGCGGTATCGGCCACCAGCACGGTGCGGCCGCGGCAGAGCGCCAGCGACACGCCGATCACCCGGTGGCCGGGCTTGGCATCGATGCAACGGCGCACGTCCTCGAGCGCCGTCGAATAGTTACGGGTGATGCCGGTCACCATGCCGTCCGCATCCCCCAGCGCCACCATGCAGGCGGCGAAATGGTTGCGGTCGTTGTTGATCAGGCGCTGGGCATCGCGGAACAGATAGCCCTGCCGCTGCAAACGGGCATAGAGATAATCCGTATAGGCGCCGGTGCGCTTGGAAATGCGGGCATTGACGATCTGGATGCCGGGGCGGTCGAGATCGATGCCTTCGCGCTCGGCCGTTTCGCGCATCCGGTCCTCGCGCCCGAGAAGCAGCGCCGTGCCGAGATTCTGGTTGGCATAGGCGAGCGCGGACCGCATCATCTGCACCTCCTCGCCTTCGGCAAAGACGATCCGCTTCGGATAGCGCCGGACGCGCTCGTAGATCCGCTGCAGCGTCGAGGCGATCGGATCGCGGCGGGCCGAGAGCTGGCGGCCGTAGGCGTCAAGATCGGGGATCGCCTTGCGGGCGACGCCGCTCTCCATCGCAGCCTTGGCCACGGCCACCGGAATGGCCGAGATCAGTCGCGGGTCGAACGGTACGGGAATGATATATTGCGGCCCGAAACGGGGACGATTGCCCTGATAGGCCGCCGCCACGTCGTCCGGCACGTCCTCCTTGGCAAGGTTGGCCAGCGCTTCCGCTGCGGCGATCTTCATGGCGTCGTTGATCGTCGAGGCGCGTACGTCGAGCGCGCCGCGGAAAATATAGGGAAAGCCCAGGACATTGTTGACCTGGTTGGGATAGTCCGACCGGCCGGTCGCCATGATCGCGTCATCGCGGATGCGCGCCACTTCTTCCGGGGTGATTTCCGGATCGGGATTGGCCATGGCGAAGATGATCGGCCTGTCCGCCATCGAGCGGATCATTTCCTCCGACAGCGCGCCCTTCTGCGAAAGGCCGAAGACCACGTCGGCGCCCTTCATGGCCTCCGTCAGCGTGCGCCGATCGGTCTTCACCGCATGCGCCGATTTCCACTGGTTCATGCCTTCGGTGCGGCCCTGGTAGATGACCCCCTTGGTGTCGCAGAGAATGATGTTGGCCGGGTTGAAGCCCATGGCCTTGATCAGTTCGACGCAGGCGATCGCGGCCGCACCCGCGCCATTGCAGACCAGCTTCGTCGTCTTGAAGTCGCGGCCCGTCAGGGTGAGCGCGTTGATCAGGCCGGCTGCCGCGATGATCGCCGTGCCGTGCTGGTCGTCATGGAAGACCGGAATATCCATGATCTCGCGCAGTTTCTGCTCGATGATGAAACATTCCGGCGCCTTGATGTCCTCGAGGTTGATGCCGCCGAAGGACGGTCCGAGAAAGCGCACGCAATTGATGAATTCATCGACATTCTCGGTATCGACTTCCAGGTCGATGGAATCGACATCGGCGAAGCGCTTGAACAGCACTGCCTTGCCTTCCATCACCGGCTTGGAGGCGAGCGCGCCGAGATTGCCAAGGCCCAGAATGGCCGTGCCATTGGAGATGACGGCCACCATATTGCCGCGCGCCGTATAGTCATAGGCCGTCTGAGGGTCGGCGGCGATCGCCTTCACCGGCACGGCGACACCCGGCGAATAGGCAAGCGAGAGGTCGCGTTGCGTCGCCATCGGCTTGGTCGGGGAGATTTCCAGCTTTCCGGGGCGACCCTGCGCGTGAAAATCCAAAGCTTCCTGATCCGTGACGCTGGTCGCGCTGCGGCCGCTCTTGTCTTTTGCCGGCATGGGTCCTCCAACCTTTTGTGGGCGACGGCACTCCCGCGCCGCTTTGTTGTTGTCTTCTATAAACGCGCATGGATAGTGAGGCACCACTTTTCTGGGACCAGCATGACTTTTGTGACCGAGCCGACCATCCGCAACCCCGAGGTTCTTTCCGCCGCCCAACTGGCGACGGAGGAAAGCCGCGCCACGGCCACGCCGATGATGGAACAATTTATCGAGATCAAGGCCAACAATCCGGACTCGCTGCTGTTCTACCGGATGGGCGATTTCTACGAGCTGTTCTTCCAGGATGCCGTGGAGGCATCGCGGGCTCTCGGGATCACGCTCACGAAGCGTGGCCAGCATCTCGGGCAGGATATCCCCATGTGCGGCGTGCCGGTGCATGCCGCCGACGATTACCTGCAAAAGCTGATCGGGCTCGGCTTTCGCGTCGCCGTCTGCGAGCAGATCGAGGATCCGGCGGAAGCCAGGAAACGTGGCGGAAAATCGGTTGTCCGGCGCGATGTGGTGCGGCTGGTGACGCCCGGCACCATTACCGAGGACCGGCTGCTCTCGCCCTCCGAGAGCAATTACCTGATGACGCTCGCGCGCATCCGTGGCGGCACGGAGGCGGCTCTGGCGCTCGCCTGGATCGATATTTCCACCGGCGTCTTCCGGCTCTGCGAAACCAACGAAACGCGGCTGCTTGCCGATATCCTGCGCATCGAGCCGCGCGAACTGATCCTCGCCGATACGGTTTTCCACGATCCGCAGATGCGGCCCCTCATCGACGTTCTCGGCCGTGTGGCCGTGCCGCAGCCGGCCGTGCTGTTCGATAGTGCGACCGCGGAAAACCGGGTTACCCGCTACTACGGCGTCGGGACCCTCGATGGATTCGGCAGTTTTTCCCGCGCCGAGCTTGCAGCGGCCTCGGCAGCGATTTCCTATGTCGAAAAAACCCAGTTTGCCGAACGTCCGCCGCTGGGCAGGCCCGAGCGCGAAAGCGCCGCCTCGACCCTGTTCATCGATCCCGCCACCCGCGCCAATCTCGAACTGGTCAAGACCCAGTCGGGAGACCGCAATGGAACCCTCCTGAAAGCACTCGACCGGACGGTGACCGGCGGCGGTGCGCGCCTGTTGGCGGAGCGGCTGATGTCGCCCTTGACCGACCCGGAGCGGATCAATGCGCGACTCGATTCCATCACGGCACTTTTTGACCAGCCGGCCTTCTGCGGCGACCTGCGCTCCGCGCTCAAGCATATGCCCGACATGCCGCGCGCCCTGTCGCGTCTTTCGCTGGGCCGTGGCGGCCCGCGCGATCTGGGCTGCATCCTTGCCGGATGCCAGGCGGCGGTCGAGGTCGAAAGCCTTCTTCGCAGGGCGGAACTGTCCGACGAGCTTGCCGTCGCCGGCGATGCCATTGCCGCCTTGCCGGGCGAAATGGTCCATCGACTGGCCACCATGCTCGGTGATGAACTGCCTTTGCTGAAGCGCGACGGCGGCTTTCTGCGCGATGGCGCCAACCCGGAACTCGACGAAATGCGGACGCTGCGCGACCAGTCGCGCCGCGTCATCGCCGGCCTGCAGCTCGATTATGCCGAGGAAACCGGCATCAAGGCGCTGAAGATCAAATACAACAATGTGCTTGGCTATTTCATCGAGGTGACGGCCGGCAGCGCCGGGCCGCTGACGGACGGCCCCGAGGCGCGCGCCCGTTTCATCCACCGCCAGTCCATGGCCAACGCCATGCGTTTCACCACCACCGAGCTTGCCGATCTCGAAACCAGAATCGCCAATGCCGCCGACCGGGCGCTGACCATCGAGCTGGAGGCTTTCGACCGATTGACCGCGGCCGTCGTCGCTGAAGCCGAGGCGATCAAGGCGGCGGCCCTGGCGCTTGCCGTCCTCGACCTCACGGCCGGTCTGGCATGTCTGGCCGAAGAACAGGCCTATTGCCGGCCGCTGGTTGATCGGTCGAAGATGTTTGCCATCGAAGGCGGCCGCCATCCGGTCGTCGAGCAGGCCTTGCGCCGCCAGACCGGCGCCGCCTTCGTCGCCAATACCTGCGATCTGTCACCCTTCGACGGTGAGGGAAATGGGGCGATCTGGCTGCTCACCGGCCCCAATATGGGCGGTAAATCCACCTTCCTGCGCCAGAATGCGCTGATCGCCATCATGGCGCAGATGGGAAGCTTCGTGCCGGCCGCCTCTGCCCATATCGGCATTGTCGATCGCCTCTTTTCCCGCGTCGGCGCCTCGGACGATCTGGCGAGGGGCCGCTCCACCTTCATGGTCGAAATGGTCGAGACGGCGGCGATCCTCAACCAGGCGACGGACCGCTCGCTGGTGATCCTGGATGAGATCGGCCGCGGGACCGCCACCTTTGACGGCCTGTCGATCGCCTGGGCCGCCGTCGAGCATCTGCACGAGGCCAATTGCTGCCGTGGCCTGTTCGCCACCCATTTCCACGAATTGACGGTGCTGTCGGAAAAGCTCGCGCGGCTGTCCAATGCCACGATGCGGGTCAAGGAGTGGGACGGCGACGTCATCTTCCTGCACGAGGTCGGCCCCGGTGCGGCCGACCGTTCCTATGGCATCCAGGTGGCGCGGCTTGCCGGACTCCCGGCCTCCGTCGTCGCCCGCGCCAAGGATGTGCTGGCCAAGCTCGAGGATGCCGATCGCAAGAACCCGGCAAGCCAGCTGATCGACGACCTGCCCCTGTTCCAGGTGGCGGTCCGCCGCGAGGAGCGCGACAAGGCCGGCCCCTCCAAGGTCGAGGCGGCGCTGAAGGCACTCAATCCCGACGAGATGACCCCGCGCGAGGCAATGGACGCGCTTTATGCGCTGAAGACGCAACTTGGCGCATCGTGACCGCGCAAGCCTTGTCCGCGCCCGGACAAAAGGTCTATAGCGCATGAAGAGCGGCGCGCGGCGCCCGCCGGACGGGAAGATGGTCGGCATTGACAGGCAAGAACGAAAATTCATCTCCTGATAAACTGGCCGGCATCCTCGACGTCCAGGCGCTGAGGGCCAGATGCAGCTTCATCGCCTCGGCGCATGCCGAACAGCGCGACCTGATGCGCCAGGCCCTGCTGGCGGCTTTCCGGCAGGCCAATCTGGAGGGGCGTGAAAAGGCCCGCCAATTGCTCCTTGAGGACGGCAGCGGCCATAAATGCGCCGAGCGGATCTCCTGGCTGCAGGACCAGCTGATCACGATCCTGCATGATTTTACCCTGAACGAAGTGTTCAACGCGGCCAATGCCAAGCCCTCGACGCGGCTCGCCGTCACCGCCGTCGGCGGCTATGGCCGCGGCACGCTGGCGCCGGGCTCCGACATCGATCTTCTGTTCCTCCTGCCGGCCACCAAGGCGGTGTGGAGCGAGCCGGCGATCGAGTTCATGCTCTATATCCTGTGGGATCTCGGCTTCAAGGTCGGCCACGCCACCCGCACCATCGAGGAGTGTATAAGGCTGTCGCGCGGCGACATGACGATCCGCACGGCGATCCTCGAGACCCGTTATGTTTGCGGTTCGATGGAACTGGCGGCGGAACTTGAAATCCGCTTCGACGCCGAGATCGTCAAGAATACAGGCCCCGATTTCATCGCCGCCAAGCTTGCCGAGCGCGACGAGCGCCATCGCAAGGCCGGCGACACGCGCTATCTGGTCGAACCCAATGTCAAGGAAGGCAAGGGTGGGCTGCGCGACATCCATACCCTGTTCTGGATCGCCAAATATTTCTACCGGGTCAAGGACAGCGCCGATCTGGTCAAGCTCGGCGTCCTGTCGCGCCAGGAATACAAGCTGTTCCAGAAGGCCGACGATTTTCTCTGGGCGGTGCGCTGCCATATGCATTTCCTCACCGGCAAGGCCGAGGAGCGCCTGTCCTTCGACATCCAGCGCGAAATCGCCGAAAGCCTCGGCTATCACGATCACCCCGGCCTGACCGCGGTCGAGCGTTTCATGAAGCACTATTTCCTGGTGGCCAAGAATGTCGGCGATCTCACCCGCATCTTCTGCGCGGCGCTGGAGGACCAGCAGGCAAAGCAGCTCCCGGGCTTCACCGCGGCGCTGAACCGATTCACCCATCGCATCCGCAAGATCGCCGGCACCCTGGAGTTCGTCGATGACGGCGGGCGCATCGCGCTGGCCAGCCCGGATGTCTTCAAGCGCGATCCGGTCAACCTGATCCGCCTCTTCCATATGGCCGATATCAACGGCCTGGAATTCCATCCCGCCGCCCTCAAGCAGGTAACGCGGTCGCTCGGTCTCATCACGCCCTCCGTGCGCGAGGATGAGGAGGCGAACCGGCTGTTCATCTCGATGCTGACCTCGCGGCGCGATCCGGAACTGATCCTGCGGCGCATGAACGAGGCCGGCGTGCTTGGCCGCTTCATTCCGGAATTCGGCAAGATCGTCTCGCTGATGCAGTTCAACATGTATCACCATTATACGGTGGACGAGCATCTCCTGCGCGCCGTCGATGTGCTTGCCCGTGTCGATCAGGGGCGCGACGAGGACATTCATCCGCTTTCCGCCAAATTGATGCCGGGCATCGAGGATCGCACCGCGCTTTTCGTCGCCGTGCTCCTGCACGATGTCGCCAAGGGAAGGCCCGAGGATCATTCCACCGCCGGCGCCAAGGTTGCCCGCAAACTCTGCCCGCGCTTCGGCCTGACGCCGAAACAGACCGAAACGGTCGCCTGGCTGATCGAGGAACACCTGACGATGTCGATGGTCGCGCAGACGCGCGATCTCAACGACCGCAAGACGATCATCGATTTCACCGAGAAGGTGCAGTCGCTGGAGCGGCTGAAAATGCTTCTGGTCCTGACGGTCTGCGATATCCGCGCCGTCGGCCCGGGCGTCTGGAACGGCTGGAAGGGCCAGCTTCTGCGGACATTGTATTATGAGACGGAACTGCTGCTGTCCGGTGGCTTTTCCGATCTGCCGCGCAAGGAAAGGGCGGCCCATGCCGCCGATATGCTTCAGGAGGCGCTGTCCGACTGGAGCCAGAAGGACCGCAAGACCTATAGCAAGCTGCACTATCAGCCCTATCTTCTGTCGGTGCCGCTGGAGGACCAGTTGCGCCATGCCCGCTTCATCCGCGAGGCCGACAAGGCGGGCCGGGCACTCGCCACCATGGTGCGCACCCACCAGTTCCACGCCATCACCGAAATCACGGTCCTGTCGCCGGATCATCCCCGGTTGCTAGCGGTGATCGCCGGTGCCTGTGCGGCGGCAGGCGCCAATATCGTCGATGCGCAGATCTTCACCACATCCGATGGCCGGGCGCTCGATACGATCCTGGTCAATCGCGAATTTCCGGTCGATGAGGACGAGATGCGCCGGGCCGCCAGCATCGGCAAGATGATCGAGAATGTCCTGTCCGGCGCAAGGCGCCTGCCGGAGGTGATCGCCTCGCGCACCCGCAATCGCAAGCGCAACAAGACCTTCACGGTGCCGCCCGCCGTCACCATCTCCAACAGCCTGTCCAACAAGTTCACGGTCATCGAGGTCGAGTGCCTCGACCGGACCGGCCTCCTGTCGGAAATCACCGCTGTGCTCTCCGATCTCTCCCTCGACATCGCCTCGGCCCATATCACCACGTTCGGCGAAAAGGTTATCGATACCTTCTATGTCGCCGACCTCGTCGGCCAGAAGATCACCAATGAGAACCGGCACAACAATATCGTCGCACGGCTGAAGGCCGTGATGTCGGACGAGGCGGACGAGATGCGTGACCGCATGCCCTCGGGCATGATCGCGCCGCAGCACATCCGTTCCGTCACCGGCGCAAGGAAGGCCAAGGCAGAATCATGAGTCTGGTGCGGAAATTCATGACCGTGGGCGGCGCCACGCTCGGCAGCCGCATCTTCGGTTTCGCCCGCGAAATGCTGATGGCGGCGGCGCTCGGCACCGGGCCAATGGCCGACGTCTTCTATGCCGCCTTCCGGTTTCCCAATCTGTTTCGCCGCCTCTTTGCCGAAGGCGCCTTCAACGCCGCCTTCGTGCCGCTGTTTTCCAAGGAAATAGAAGCCAACGGCATCGATGGCGCCAAGCGCTTCTCCGAAGAAGTGTTCGGCGTGCTGTTTACCGTGCTTCTGCTGATCACCATCGCGATGGAACTGTCGATGCCGCTTCTGGTGCGCTTCGTCATCGCGCCCGGTTTTGCCGACGATGTCGAGAAATCGAGCCTCACCGTGCGCATGGCGATGGTGATGTTCCCCTATCTGATGTGCATGTCGCTGACGGCGATGATGAGCGGCATGCTCAATTCGCTGCATCATTTCTTCGCCGCCGCCGTCGCGCCGATTTTCCTCAACATCGTGATGATCAGCGCGCTCATTTATGCGCTTTATACAGGCGCCGATCCGCTGATGACTGCCTGGTACCTGTCCTGGGGCGTGCTCGTGGCGGGCGTGCTGCAGCTTGGCGTCGTCTATTTCGGCGTCCTCCATGCCGGCATGAGCATCGGCCTGAAATTTCCGCGCTTCACACCCAACGTCAAGCGCCTGCTCGTCCTGGCCGTGCCGGCCGCCATCACCGGCGGTATCACCCAGATCAACCAGATCATCGGCCAGGCGATCGCATCGGCGCAGGACGGCGCCATCGCTGCCCTGCAATATGCGGATCGCATCTACCAGCTGCCGCTCGGCGTGGTCGGCATTGCCGTCGGCGTCGTCCTCTTGCCGGAATTGTCACGGGCCTTGAAGGGCGGGCATCTGCGGGAGGCCGGAAACCTGCAGAACCGGTCGATCGAGTTCGTGCTGTTCCTGACCATCCCCGCCGCCTTTGCACTGTGGATACTCTCCGACGAGATCATCCGCGTGCTCTACGAGCGTGGCGCCTTCCATGCCGAAAATACCGCCATCGTCGGCTCGATCCTTGCCATCTACGGTATCGGCCTGCCGGCCTTCGTCCTGATCAAGGCGCTGCAGCCGGGTTTCTACGCCCGTGAGGACACCAGGACGCCGATGCGGTTCTCGGCAGTCGCCGTGGCGGCAAATTGCGCGCTGGCAATCACGCTGTTTCCACGCCTCGGCGCGCCGGGCATTGCGGTGGCTGAGGCCACGGCCGGCTGGATCAGCACGGTCCTGCTCTTCGTCACGCTGCTGCGCCGTGGCCATCTTGTCTGGGAATGGTCGCTTCTGCGCCGCGCGGCGCTGCAGGCCGTGGCAGCCGCCGTCATGGGCGGCGTTCTCTATTATCTGCGCGGCATCTTTGCCGCCTCGCTGGCCTCCGGTGCGCCGTTCTGGCCGAAGCTGGGCGCGCTTGGAATCCTGATCGGCGTGTCGATGGTCGTCTATTTCGCCGTCGCCTTCCTGATCGGCGGAGCGGATTTGTCGATGATCCGCCGCAATATCAAGCGCAAGGGCGCGGCCGCACCGCCACCCCCAACCGATAGCTGAGGCTTCAGGATCGCTTCCCCGAGCGGCGCTTGGCGCTGAGGAAATGGCGTTTCGATCTGCCGCAATGAGCCCATTGGCGCCGGGGGCCGGTATCGACGTGAACGATGCCGTTGCAATAGCGGCCGATGCCGCCGATGCCCGGCGCGGTTCTTGCGGCGGCGAGTATCCTGCTTTCCGAAACGCCTGGCACGCGGATATCCGCCGCTCGGCAGGATCTGTGCATCGAGCCGCGCCGATGCGCCCGCGGCCGATGGCCTGATGTCACCAGCGGCCGATGCCCGGTTTTCGCGGCGATATGCGCCAGGATACCCTCGAGTCGCGCCGAAAAGCAGCCTGTTCTGACCGACACGGTCTGGACGGCATAAGCCATGGTTCTGCTATGGGCGGGAAGCTTCGCTTTGCGCGGGCGGTTGTCTCTGGCTTCGGCAATGGCGAAATTGGAAATGGCGAGCAGGCTCGCAAGAGCGAGCAATAATAGATTACGCATGACAATCCCCTCGGCACGCCCGCTCCGCGTCGTTCGGGGGGGCATGCAAATCTGGGTTCGCCGCGCCATTGGTATGCATCGTACAGCAGGATGAGCTCGGCTGAGAACCTGTCTGTGGTGGCAATTGGTGAATTCATCCGAAATGCAGCAATTTTATGGAATTTTCTTCCGACGGCGCAGAATAATGTCCTGCAGTTCCGCCTCCTGCCTAACTTCATAGGAAACATTAGAGGAAAAATTTCTAATATGAATCTTTGGATTCAAGGTCTTGGCGGTTCGCTCCCTTTCCATGAGTGGAATTTGCCGAAGGTGCGCCTGCATGCCCCTTGATCGCTGCCGGCGCCTGTGCGCATAAGCCTGCCAACAGCAACAGAGGCCGGGCCCTCCACAAGCCCGAATGAGGACACGATGTCAGACTTCAAGCCGCTCGTCTTTTCCGGCGTCCAGCCGACCGGAAACCTGCATCTCGGTAATTATCTCGGCGCGATCCGCAAATTCGTGGCCCTGCAGCAGGACCATGACTGCATCTATTGCGTGGTCGATCTGCATGCCATCACGGCGCAGCTCGTCCACCAGGACCTGCGCGGCCAGACCCGCTCGATCGCCGCCGCCTTCATCGCCTCGGGCATCGACCCGGAAAAGCACATCGTCTTCAACCAGTCCGCCGTGCCGCAGCATGCCGAGCTTGCCTGGGTCTTCAACTGCGTCGCCCGCATCGGCTGGATGGAGCGCATGACCCAGTTCAAGGACAAGTCCGGGGGCAAGAATGCCGAGCAGACCTCGCTCGGCCTGCTCGCCTATCCGAGCCTGATGGCTGCCGATATCCTCGTCTATCGCGCCACCCATGTGCCTGTCGGCGACGACCAGAAGCAGCATCTGGAGCTGGCCCGCGATATCGCCCAGAAGTTCAACATCGACTTCACGGATCATATCCGCAAAACCAGCTATGGCGTCGATATCATGGTCGGCGAAGAGCCGGTCCATGCCTATTTCCCGATGGTCGAGCCGCTGATCGGCGGCCCGGCGCCGCGTGTCATGTCGCTGCGCGACGGCACCAAGAAAATGTCGAAGTCGGATGCCTCCGACCTGTCGCGCATCAACCTGATGGACGATGCCGAGACGATCTCGAAGAAGATCCGCAAGGCCAAGACCGATCCGGACGCCTTGCCGTCCGAAGTCGAAGGCCTGAAGGGCCGGCCCGAGGCCGACAATCTCGTCGGCATCTATGCGGCCCTGTCGGACAAGACCAAGCAGGAGGTTCTCGGTGAGTTCGGCGGCCAGCAGTTTTCCGTCTTCAAGCCGGCCCTGGTCGATCTTGCCGTCGAAGTCCTGGCGCCGATCTCGGGCGAGATGCGTCGCCTCATGGACGATACCACCCATATCGATGCCATCCTGCGGAAAGGGGCCGAAAAGGCCCGGGCGCGCGCCGATCTCACCATGAACCAGGTGCGCGAGATCGTCGGCTTCCTGCAATAATTCGCCGCAAATGAGTCCTTGCAGCCGAAAATATCGGGTGTAAGAGTCCCGCCATGGTTTCGACACGACTCTCAAGACTGGAAGGTCACCGCCGCAAGTTCATGGCGGTGATCGACGACACCCCGGAATGCGGCCGCGCCGTCCACTATGCCGGCATGCGCGCGAAAAACTCCAGCGGCGGCCTCGTTCTCCTCTATGTCATCGCCGACGCCGACTTCCAGCAATGGCTGGGCGTCGAAGGCATCATGCGTGCCGAAGCGCGCGCTGAAGCGGAAGCGACGCTGGCAAAGATCGCCCAGACGGTGCGCGAGACGATCGGCATCGAGCCGGAAATGGTCATCCGGGAGGGCAGCGCCACCGAGCAGATTTACGGCCTGATCGAGGAAGACCGCGATATCGCCATCCTGGTCCTTGCGGCAGGCTCGGCCAAGGAGGGCCCCGGTCCGCTGGTATCCTCCATTGCCGGCAAGACGGCCGCCTTTCCTATCCCGGTCACCGTCATCCCCGATCTTCTGACGGACGAGGAAATCGATGCGCTCAGTTGAGTGCCGCTTTCGACTGTGCCGAAAGCCGTTTGCTGCCGATGCCTGCCGACTTCCCGATTGTCTGAATTTCGGCCCTGCGATAAGAGACTTCAAGCACGTCCATGTCTCTTGAAGCAGGGCGTCAAACCGCTTATATTGGCTAGAATAATTCTAAACAGCCGCCTGCCGACAGGTGGCACGGAGCCGTCATGTTCATCCAGACCGAAGCTACCCCGAACCCCGCGACGCTGAAGTTCCTGCCTGGCAAGGTGGTGATGGAGAACGGTACCGCCGAATTCCGTGATGCGGAAGAAGCGGCGGCCGGTTCCGCGCTTGCCGCCCGCCTGTTCATGATTCCCGGCGTCACCGGCGTCTATTTCGGTTACGATTTCATCGCCGTCACCAAGGAAGCCCAGGAATGGCAGCATCTGAAGCCTGCTATTCTGGGTTCGATCATGGAGCATTTCATGTCCGGCCAGCCGGTCATGGCCGTTCACACACGCGCCGAGGAAAGTGACCAGGACGGCGAGTTCTTCGAGCCGGGCGACGAGACGATCGTCGCGACGATCAAGGAACTGCTGGAAAGCCGGGTGCGCCCGGCCGTGGCCCAGGATGGCGGCGATATCACCTTCAAGGGGTTCCGCGACGGCACTGTCTTTCTCAACATGAAGGGCGCCTGCGCCGGCTGCCCGTCCTCGACGGCGACGCTCAAGCATGGCGTGCAGAACCTCCTTCATCATTTCATTCCCGAAGTGCAGGCCGTCGAAGCCGTTTGAGCGAGCGTTTCCCGTGCTGTCCCCATCCAAGGCCCGAAAGCCATGATCGTCCTGGCCCTTGATACGGCCGGGACGGGTTGTTTTGCGGCTGTCTATGACGGCGGCGAAGACCGGGTTCTCGCCTCTGCCGGCGCCGTGATCGGTCGCGGTCATGCAGAGCAATTGATGGCCTTCGTCGATCAGGCGCTGGAGGCAAGCGGCAGGACGCTGGGCGAGGTCGAGCGGATTGCCGTCACCATCGGCCCAGGTTCCTTTACCGGCATTCGCGTCGGCGTCGCCGCCGCGCGCGGTTTTGCGCTGGCGCTGGGCGTTCCGGCCGTCGGTATTTCCATTCTTGAAGCCCTTGCGAAGGCGGCGCGTGAAGTCCAGCCCGGGCGTGACGTGCTCGCCGTGATGGATGCCAAGCGCGACGAACTCTATTGCCAGAGCTTCAAGGCAAACGGCGAGGCCAGCGACACACCTGCGATCCTTTCCCTGGACGAAGCGCGCAGGCTCCATGCGGGTTTTGACGGCGTCGTCTGCGGATCCGCTGCCGGGTTTCTGACCGATGCTCCGCAACCCGGCATTTCCGTATCCGATGCGGTCGATATCGGCGTTGTCGGGCGGCTTGGCGCGGCAGCCGATCCGCGCCGGGGAAAACCCAGCCCGCTTTACCTGCGCGGTCCCGATGTCAAGTCGCAGGCCGGCTTTGCGGTGGCGCGGGCTTGAGATGTCGCTGACGGATTATTTCGCCCGCAAGCCGCAATTCGAAATCTTCCCCTTGGAAACAAGCGACCTGGGGCAGGCGGCGGCCATTCACCGGCTGGGTTTCAAACGGTGCTGGAGCGATGGCGAACTGCACGCTTTGCTTGCCCAGAGTACAGTTTTCGGTTTTATCGCCCGCCAGAGCAATGCCGTCTCGCGGCCCTTGACGGGCGGTTTCGTGCTGTTTCGGATCGCGGGCGGCGAGGCGGAAATCTTGACCATCTGCGTCGATCCACGCTTCTCGAGGCTCGGCCTCGGCTGGCGGTTGATGCGGGCGGCCATCCGGGAGACGCGCGACCAGGCGGCGGAAGCAATGTTTCTCGAGGTCGATGAAACCAATCTCGCTGCCGTCGGGCTCTACCGCAAGCTGGCCTTCGCGAAGGTCGGCGAGCGGCAGGCCTATTACCAGGATGAGTCGGGCAAAAGGACGTCCGCCCTTGTCATGCGCCTCGATCTTGGCTAGCCCTTTTTCCATGGGAAAAGAGTTGCAACTGCACTGGCAGTCCGGCGAACCCTGCCGGCAGGCGGCGAGGCGACCCCTGTCGGCTTTGGCACGGGAATTTCGCGCGTGATCAACTGGCTGCGTGTCGCGCTCTGCATGACCGTGCTTCTGGGCGCGACCCTCGTCATGGCGCCGGCGCAGATGCTGTTCCTGCGCTTCGACCTGCCGCAGCGCCGCACCTTGCCGCGCCTCTGGCACCGCATGGCTTGCCGCCTCGTCGGCATAAGGGTGCGTGTCCATGGTACGCCGGACCGGCAGCGGCCGCTGATGCTGGTGTCCAATCACGCCAGCTGGAAGGATATTCTCGTTCTCGGTTCGATCTGCGATGTCGTCTTCGTCGCCAAGTCGGATGTGAAGTCCTGGCCGGTCTTCGGCCTTCTGGCCCGGCTGCAGGCGACGATCTTCGTCGAGCGTGAGCAGAAACGGACCACCGGCAATCAGGTCAACGAGATCGGCAAACGGCTGGCCGATGGCGAGATCGTCGTGCTTTTTCCTGAAGGCACGACTTCGGACGGCAATCGGCTTCTGGAGATCAAGACCTCGCTGTTCGGCGCCGCCGCTGCCGCCGTGCCGCTGTCTCCCACCGGCGCGGTGCATGTCCAGCCCGTTGCCATTGCCTATACCGGCATTCACGGCATGCCGATGGGCCGCTACCATCGCCCGATCGCGGCCTGGCCGGGCGATATCGCCCTTGGCCCGCATCTGCTTGGCATCCTCCATGAGGGCGCCGTCGATGTGGATGTGATCTTCGGCGAGCAGTTCACCTATACGCCGCAAAGCAACCGCAAGCTCGTCAGCCGCGAGGTCGAGAAGAGCATCCGCTCGATGCTGGCGCTGAAGCTGCGCGGTCGCTGATGACGCCGAAAGGGCTTCAAATCAGGCCCTCTTTGCTCTATGGAACCGCCTATGACACAGGAAACCGCCATCCTCTCCGCAAAACCCGACATGGGCGTCGAAGCGCCGCCTGTCCGCAAGGTCTTCGTCAAGACCTATGGCTGCCAGATGAACGTCTATGATTCCGAGCGGATGACCGATGCGCTGGCGAAGGACGGTTATGTCGCGACCGATATGGTGGAAGACGCCGACCTCGTCCTGCTCAATACCTGCCATATCCGCGAGAAGGCGGCGGAGAAGGTCTATTCGGCGCTTGGCCGCCTGCGCGACCTGAAAAGCCGAAAGGCCAGCGAAGGCAAGACCGTGACGATCGGCGTCGCCGGCTGCGTCGCCCAGGCCGAAGGCGACGAAATCCTGCGCCGGGCGCCCTCCGTCGATCTCGTCATCGGCCCGCAAACCTATCACCGTCTCCCGCAGGCCTTGAAGCGCGTCGAACGCGGCGAGCGCGTGCTGGAAACGGACTATGCTGTCGAGGACAAGTTCGAGCATCTGCCGGCGCCCGATAAGGCAAGGACCCGCTCGCGCGGCGTCACCGCCTTTCTCACCGTCCAGGAAGGCTGCGACAAGTTCTGCACCTTCTGTGTCGTGCCCTATACGCGCGGTTCGGAAGTGTCGCGCCCGGTCGCCCAGATTGTCGCGGAAGCACGCAAACTGGTCGAGGCCGGGGTGCGCGAGATCACCCTTCTCGGCCAGAACGTCAATGCCTGGCACGGTACCGGCCCGGATGGCGACAAATGGGGCCTCGGCGAACTCCTCCACCATCTGGCAGGGATCGAGGGGCTGGCCCGCCTGCGCTATACCACAAGCCATCCGCGCGACATGGATGACGGCCTGATCGCGGCCCACCGCGATCTCGGCCAGCTGATGCCCTATCTGCATCTGCCGATCCAGTCCGGTTCGGACCGGATCCTGAAGGCGATGAACCGGCGCCATACCGCGGCCGAATACATTGCGCTGATTGCCCGCATCAAGGCGGCGCGGCCGGATCTCGCCCTGTCGGGAGATTTCATCGTTGGTTTCCCCGGCGAGACCGATGAGGACTTCGAGGATACGCTGAAGCTGGTCGAGACGGTCGGTTATGCACAGGCATTTTCCTTCAAATATTCGACCCGTCCGGGAACGCCGGGCGCCGATCTCGAGGATCAGGTGCCCGAGGAGGTCAAGGCCAACCGGTTGGAAAGATTGCAGGCTTTGCTGCTTTCCCAGCAGAACGCCTTCGCCAGGGCCTGTATCGGCAAGACCATCGACCTGCTTCTGGAAAAGCCCGGGCGCATGCCGGGACAGTTGATCGGCCGTTCGCCCTGGCTGCAATCGGTGAATGTTGATGCAATGTCATCGCAAATCGGTGACATTATTTCTGTACGAATCACTGGTGCGGGCCCTAACAGTCTGTTTGCCGAGGTGGTAAGCTGAAGGTCCGCCACATCAAGGAGCCTGACCGCTTGAACGGACACGAATTGGTTTCATCCTCGCCGCGCCAGTCGAAAACATCCGCGACAGACGTCAATCACTTCGTGCTCACCTTCGAGAACAACCGGTTCGCCAGCGAGCTTTTCGGCCAGTTCGACCAGAACCTGAAGCTGATCGAGCAGCGGTTGAACATCGATGCCCGTCCGCGCGGCAACTCCGTTTCCATCTCGGGCGAGGTCGTGGCCACCAACCAGGCGCGGCGGACGCTGGACTATCTTTACGGGCGGCTGCAGAGCGGCGGCATCGTCGAGGCCTCCGACGTCGAGGGCGCCATCCGCATGGCCGTCGCCGCCGATGACCAGTTGCAACTGCCCACCATGGAAAAGAAAGCCAAATTGAATCTGGCGCAGATTTCTACCCGCAAGAAGACGATCACTGCCCGCACGCCAACGCAGGACGCCTATATGCGCGCGCTGGAACGGGCCGAGCTGGTCTTCGGCGTCGGCCCAGCCGGTACCGGCAAGACCTATCTGGCCGTCGCGCATGCCGCCCAGCTTCTCGAGCGCGGTGCCGTCGATCGCATCGTCCTGTCGCGCCCGGCGGTCGAAGCCGGCGAAAGGCTCGGCTTCCTGCCCGGCGACATGAAGGACAAGGTCGATCCCTATCTGAGGCCTCTCTATGATGCGCTCTACGACATGATGCCCGGCGACAAGGTGGAGCGGGCGATCACCGCCGGCGTCATCGAGATCGCGCCGCTCGCCTTCATGCGCGGCCGCACTCTTGCCAATGCCGCCGTCATTCTCGACGAGGCCCAGAACACCACGACGATGCAGATGAAGATGTTCCTGACTCGTCTGGGCGAAAACGGCCGGATGATCGTCACCGGCGATCCGAGCCAGGTCGACCTGCCGCGCGGCGTCAAGTCCGGCCTGGTCGAGGCGCTGCAGATCCTCCACGGCGTCGAAGGCGTGTCGGTGACCCGCTTCAAGGATGTCGATGTCGTCCGCCATCCCATGGTCGCCCGCATCGTGCGGGCCTATGAGGCGCAGACCGCCGTGCCGGACGAAAGCGAGCAGGCCTATCGCTGAGGCGATGGCGATTGTCATGACGGCCCTAGATATCCAGATCAGCATCGAGGAAGGCCCCTGGCCGCCGGAAACCCAGCTTGAGGCCATCTGCGGCCGCGTGCTTGGCGCTGCCGCGGCCTTCCTGGCGCGCGAGGAAAAGCAGCCCTTTCCGAAAATGCCAGCGGAAGTGTCGCTGGTTTTCACCGACGATGCCTCGATCCGGGCCATCAATGCCGAATGGCGCGGACAGGACAAGCCGACCAATGTCCTGTCCTTCCCGGCCTTTCCGCTGGTCCCGGGCAAGATGCCGGGGCCGATGCTTGGCGATATCATCCTTGCGCAGGAAACTTTGGTGCGCGAGGCAGCGGAACTCGGCAAGCCTTTCGATGACCATCTCACCCATCTTCTCGTCCATGGTTTCCTGCATCTTTTCGGCTACGACCATATCGATGAGCGCGATGCGGAAAGAATGGAGAGCCTCGAGACTGGTATTTTGGCCGGTCTTGGTCTATCTGATCCCTATGGGGACAGTGATCCCGTATGATAGTCTGGAACGATGAGCGAATTTAGAGCACAGCCGGCTGCGGCTGTAAGAGACGAGGCGGAAGCCTCCAGCCAGGACGAGGCAGGCAGTAGTAGCGCCGCCGCCCCACGGCCTGAGGGCGGCAAATCCGGTTCTACCTTCTGGAGCCGCGCTGCACGATTGTGGCGCAGCAACGGCAACAGCCTGCGCGAGGATCTCGCCGATGCGCTGATGACCGATGCCGGCGGCGATACGGCATTTTCGCCGGCCGAGCGCGCCATGCTCAACAATATCCTTCGCTTCCGTGAGGTGCGTGTCGAGGACGTCATGGTTCCGCGCGCCGATATCGAGGCAGTCGATATGAGCATCACCATCGGCGAGTTGATGACCGTCTTCGAGGAATCGGGCCGCTCGCGCATGCCCGTCTATAGCGACAGCCTGGACGATCCACGCGGCATGGTGCACATCCGCGATCTTCTCTCCTATGTGACGAAACAAGCGCGCAACCGGCGCCGTGGACCGGCCCGGATCGCGGTTGCCTCATCCGACAAGCCGGAAAAACCGCAGCGCCAGCCGAAGGCCGGCTTCGACCTTGGCCGCGTCGATCTTTCGAAGTCGCTGGAAGAGGCCGGCATCGTCCGCCAGGTCCTGTTCGTGCCGCCGTCCATGCATGCCTCGGACCTGATGCAGCGCATGCAGGCGGCCCGCATCCAGATGGCGCTGGTGATCGACGAATATGGCGGCACGGATGGACTGGCCTCGCTCGAGGACATCGTCGAGATGGTCGTCGGCGATATTGAGGACGAGCATGACGACGAGGAGGTCATGTTCGCCAAGACCTCCGATGATGTGTTCGTCGCCGATGCGCGCGTGGAACTCGAGGAGATCGCGGCGGCGATCGGTCCGGATTTCGACGTGCGCGAGCAGTTGGAGGATGTCGATACGCTGGGCGGTCTGGTGTTTGCCTCGCTCGGCCGCATCCCCGCCCGTGGCGAGGTTGTCCAGGCGATACCCGGCTTCGAATTCCAGGTGCTCGATGCCGATCCGCGCCGCGTGAAGCGGGTGCGGATCGTGCGCAAGCGGCCGCCGGCGCGCCGCCGTCCGACAAAGGGCGAAGACGAGCTTCATGCCGAGGCCGCCCCTTCCTCCGTGATCGAAAAATCCCTGCGCGAAACCGGTTGAACCTTGTCCATCTGCAGATGATCGCCCTTGCGGGCAGGACAAGCGGCCGCTTTTTTGGAAGACTGCCGCGGATTGATTCGGATGGATGGTTTTGCGCCGTCGCCCCTCCGTGCTTCTGGCCGGAAAGCGGCTGTGCCGATGGGGGACGTTGATGGAGTGGCTTGCGGGCAGGATCATGCTGTTGTCGGGCGGTAGCCGGGCCTGTGTCGCCATTGCCGCCGGCCTTGTCGCCGTTCTTGCCCTGCCGCCCTTCGGCATTTTCGCAACACCCTTTCTCAGTTTTCCCATTCTCGTCTGGCTCATCGACGGCGCATCGGGAGATCCGGATCATGGCCGCCTGCGGCGCAGCCTTCCGGCTTTCTTCATCGGCTGGTGTTTCGGCTTCGGTTATTTTCTCGGCGGTCTCTGGTGGCTCGGCAATGCGCTGCTGGTCGAGGCCGACGACTTCGCCTGGGCGCTGCCGCTGGCGGTGATCGGGCTGCCGGCCTTGCTGGCGATTTTCCACGGTGTCGCCGCAGCGCTCGCCCGTCTTCTCTGGTCGGACGGTATGGCCCGCATCGCCGCGCTCGCCTTTGCCTTCGGGCTTGCGGAATGGCTGCGCGGCTTCGTTCTTACAGGCTTTCCTTGGAATGCGCTCGGCTACATGGCCATGCCCGTGCCGGTGATGATGCAGTCCGCGGCCGTTATCGGGCTTTCCGGCATCACTATGCTGGCGGTCTTCGTCTTTGCCATGCCGGCGCTGCTTGGGACGCGCAAGGGGCTGCGGGCAGGCCTTACCCTTGCCTTGCTGCTGATCGCCGGCCATTTCGGCTACGGCCTTTACCGCCTGAGCCAGTTGCCGCCAGCTGCCGCCGATCCGAACATGATCATCCGCCTCGTCCAACCGCTGATCGACCAGTCGAAGAAGCTCGACGACCGGCAAAGGGCGTCCGTCTTCGAGGAACATCTGAAGCTGACGCAGGCAAAGCCGTTGGATGGCGCCCGCCGGCCGGATGTCGTGGTCTGGCCGGAAACCTCCGTGCCGTTCATCCTCACCGAGAACCCCGATGCGCTGCTGCGGATCTCCGACGTGCTGCAGGAGGGCCAGATTCTGATCGCCGGCGCCGTGCGCGCCGAGGATGCAGGCGCCGGCCAGCCGCCGCGCTACTATAATTCGATCTACGTGATCGACGACCGCGGCCAGATCGTCGGTGCCGCCGACAAGACCCATCTCGTGCCTTTCGGGGAATATCTTCCCTTCGAGCAGCTCCTGTCGTCGGCCGGCCTGCAGGCTATAGCCGCCGCCATGCCCGGCGGGTTCACCGCCTCCGCGTCGCGTGCGCTGCTGACGTTGCCGGGCGGCCGCACGCTCTACCCGCTCATTTGCTACGAGGCGATCTTCCCCGGGGAAATCGGCGACAATGCCCTGGCCGCCAGCGCCCTTCTCAATCTCACCAATGACGCCTGGTTCGGCGATACGCCCGGCCCCTATCAGCATTTCCAGCAGGCCAGGCTTCGTGCCGTCGAGACCGGGTTGCCGCTGATCCGGGCCGCCAATACCGGGATTTCAGCGGTCGTCAACGCCCGCGGCGAAGTCGTCACCGGGTTTCCTTTCGGCACAAAGGGATTTGTGGACACAATTTTGCCGGGAAAGCTTGATTTGCTAATGTATCCACGGGATCAAGCGAGAAATGCACTCCTGATCGCTGGTCTTTTACTAGGATTGGCGCTTATTTCCCGCGTTAGTTTTACTTCAAGGGAGAATTGACCAAAAACCGCCCAAATTGCAGTGTGATGTCCGCGAATGATTTTCACCTCGGTTTGGAAGGTTTAGCCATCTGCACGCATCTTGCGTGTGGCCCGCTCTCTGGACGCCCATTATGGGCCATCTGAAAACACCGCTTATTAGGAAGCCGTCATGATAGAAAACAAGAAGAAGCCGAATCCGATCGATATTCATGTCGGCAGCCGGATCCGTCTTCGCCGCACGATGCTTGGCATGAGCCAGGAAAAGCTCGGAGAGAGCCTCGGGATTACCTTCCAGCAGATCCAGAAATACGAAAAAGGCACCAACCGGGTCGGCGCCAGCCGTCTGCAGAACATTTCGACCATTCTGAATGTTCCGGTATCCTTCTTCTTCGAAGATGCACCGGGTGAGAACGCAGCCGGTGCCTCCGGCATGGCGGAAGCCTCCAGCTCGAACTATGTAGTCGATTTCCTGTCCTCCTCCGAGGGGCTCCAGCTCAACCGGGCCTTCGTCAAGATCAACGATCCCAAGGTTCGCCGCAAGCTGGTGGACCTGGTCAAGGCGCTCGCGGCCGAAACCGAGGCCGAATAGGCCTGCGGACACGATTTGAAGAAAGCGGCCCGGGTGCCGCTTTTTTTGTGTGGTGGATCCTCCCGAGTGGAACGCATGAACCGGCCCGGCCAGATAATCCCCGCTTCCGCGCCCGCAAATCCCGCAAAAACTTTCCCGCCTTAGACATATAAAGATATATTTATGTCCTTGTGCGCTTGTGTTTTTGTGCCAAAATCACTAAACGCTTTTAGCAGTTTTTTCTTTGAGGGGACGTCCCGCATGCGTGCAAACTACCTGTTTACGAGTGAGTCCGTGGCAGAAGGCCATCCCGACAAGGTCTGCGACCGGATTTCCGACGAGATCGTCGATCTCGTCTATCGTGAAGCCGCCAAGACCGGTGTTGATCCCTGGGGCGTCCGCATCGCCTGCGAAACGCTGGCGACGACCAATCGTGTCGTCATCGCCGGCGAAGTCCGGGTGCCCGATACGCTGTTGAAGAAGGACAAGGAAGGCAAGGTCCTGCAGGACGCCGCCGGCCATCCCGTGATCAATCCGGCGAAATTCAAGGCCGCGGCCCGCAAGGCCATCCGTGAAATCGGCTATGAGCAGGCCGGCTTCCACTGGAAGAGCGCCAAGATCGACGTGCTGCTGCATCCGCAATCGGCCGATATCGCCCAGGGCGTCGACAATGCCGCCGACAAGCAGGGCGACGAAGGCGCTGGCGACCAGGGCATCATGTTCGGCTATGCCTGCCGCGAGACGGCCGATCTCATGCCGGCTCCGATCTATTATTCCCACCGCATCCTGGCGCTGTTGGCCACGGCCCGCAAGACGGGCGAGGGCGATGCCGGCCGGCTTGGCCCCGATGCCAAGAGCCAGGTCACGGTACGCTATGTCGATGGCAAGCCGCGGGAAGTCACCACGATCGTGCTCTCGACCCAGCATCTCGACGAAAGCTGGGATTCGGCCAAGGTCCGCACCGTGGTCGAGCCCTATATCCGCGAGGCGCTGCACGATATCGAGATCGCCGAGGACTGCGACTGGTACATCAACCCCACCGGCAAGTTCGTCATCGGTGGACCGGACGGTGATGCGGGCCTGACCGGCCGCAAGATCATCGTCGATACCTATGGCGGGGCTGCCCCCCATGGCGGCGGTGCCTTCTCCGGCAAGGACACGACCAAGGTCGACCGTTCGGCCGCCTATGCCGCCCGCTATCTGGCAAAGAACGTCGTCGCTGCCGAACTGGCGGATCGCTGCACCATCCAGCTTTCCTACGCGATCGGTGTTGCCCAGCCCCTGTCGATCTATGTCGATCTGCACGGCACCGGCAAGGTGAGCGAGGACGAGGTCGAGAACGCGATCCGCAAGACGATGGACCTTTCGCCGTCTGGCATTCGCCGCCATCTCGATCTCAACAAGCCGATCTACGCCAAGACGTCTGCTTACGGTCATTTCGGCCGCAAGGCCGGCCGCGACGGGTCCTTCTCCTGGGAGAAGCTGGATCTCGTCAAGCCGCTCAAGGACGCCTTGAAAGAGGACGCGCGCAAGGCCGCCTGATCCGCCTCTGGACGGATGACCGCTGAAAACAGTAAAGAGCGGGTGTTTCCTTCATGGGAGGCACCCGCTTTTTTTGCAATGGCCCGCTTTTTTGCAAGGGAAAGACCGCGCATGACCGAACAGCACCGAAACCGCTCGACGGAAGCCTTTTTCGGACGCCGCAAGGGCAAGCCCCTGCGCGCCCTGCAGGCATCCCATCTGGAAACGGTGCTGCCGGCCCTCAGGCTCGATCTGGAAACGCCGGCACCGGCGGACCTCAGGACGCTGTACAGGCATCCTGTTGACCGGGTCCGGCTGGAGATCGGCTTTGGCGGCGGCGAACATCTGATCCACCGAGCCGTGGAGGCGCCCACCACCGGCTTCATCGGCGTCGAGCCCTTCGTCAATTCCATGGCAAAGCTGGTCGGGCACATCGAGGAACGCGGTGCCGAGAACATCCGCCTTCATGATGACGACGCGACGCAGGTGCTCGACTGGCTGCCGGATTGCTCGGTCGACCAGATCGACCTTCTCTATCCCGATCCATGGCCGAAGCGGAAGCACTGGAAGCGCCGTTTCGTCTCGAAGGCCAATCTCGACCGGTTCGCGCGCGTGCTGAAGCCCGGCGGCCTGTTCTGCTTTGCCTCGGATATCGATAGCTATGTCAATTGGACGCTGATGTTTTGCCGCGATCACGCCGCTTTCGAATGGACGGCGGAAAATGCCAACGACTGGCTGATCCCCTATCCCGGTTGGCCGAGCACGCGCTACGAGGCCAAGGCACGACGGGAAGGGCGCAAGTCAGCCTATCTGACGTTCCGGCGGGCCTGATACCACGCTCGGAACGATCGGCATTTCAGGTAGACTCGTCTCAGTGCAGGCTGACGGTGCGCAGATCGTCCTCGGCTGCCTTGAAGAAGGTGCTCGAGCGATTGTCGGTCAAGAGGATCGGCGTGCCGTCGGCGCCGAACAGCGCCCAGAGGTCGAGACCCGGATCCATGTCCGGCGCTTCCGGAAAGACGCGCGACACTTCGTCGGAGCGCATCTTGCGGATATAGCCGACTTCACCGGCGCCCAGATGCGCCAGGTCGTTTTTCGACAGATGCGAGCTGATCTGCTTCAATCCCATGAGACTTACTCCGTAGCCTTTCCGCAGTGTTCGCCAAGTGGCGCGCAGAAGCGGAAATCATTGATTCGCTGCGGCAAACGTCCGAGTTTACATAGGTTCCCGGTGCTTTCCGCAGCCGGCAGAAACTGTCGGCTATCTTACTCTGGGACCAAAATATTAATTTTCTTTACCATGCGCTGAGGTTCCGGCCGGATGAGATCGACGGACAGTAGGCCGTTCTTCAGTTCCGCCTTCATGACCTGCATTCCCTCGGCGAGCACAAAGACGCGTTGGAACTGGCGGGCGGCGATGCCGCGGTGCAGATAGTCCCGTTCGCCCGTTTCCGCCTGGCGGCCGCGGATGAAAAGCTGGCTTTCCTCGATGGTGACGTCGAGATCGTCCTCGGAAAAGCCGGCGACCGCGAGCGTGATGCGCAGGCGCTCCGGCGTGCCGACAGGGTCGTCGCGGCGGATGCGTTCGATATTGTAGGGCGGGTAGCCGTCATTGCCCTTGGCGATCCGCTCGAGGGTCTTTTCCATCGCGTCGAAGCCAAGCAGAAGCGGGCTCGTGAAGGGCGTGATTCGGGCCATGTCTTAGTCCTTGGCTTCAAGCGACCGTTTGCGTGGACCTGCAAGGCAGCATCCGCGAGGGCTCAATATGGTAGTTGTGCGTAGCCAGCGCAAGGCGCTTGCACAGCGCTGGCCAGCAAATCATAGTCGGCGCGCTGATTTGAGAGGAAGACCCGCATGACTGTTCCGAGAAAGATCATCATCGATACCGATCCGGGGCAGGACGATGCCGCCGCGATCATGCTGGCGCTCGGCAGCCCCGCGGAAGTCCACGTGCTCGGTATCACCGCCGTTGCCGGCAATGTGCCACTGGCGCTCACCGAAAGAAATGTCCGGATCATCTGCGAACTCTGCGCCCGCCCCGACATCAAGGTCTTTGCCGGCGCCGACAGGCCGCTCTCCCGGTCGCTGGTGACGGCCGAGCATGTCCATGGCAAGACCGGGCTCGACGGACCCGAACTGACAGAGCCGACCATGCCGCTTCAGCCCGGCCACGCCGTCGATTTCATCATCGAGACGCTGCTTTCCGAAGCGCCGGGCACGGTGACGCTCTGTACCCTGGGCGCGCTCACCAATATCGCGCTGGCGCTCACCAAGGCGCCTGAAATTGCTTCCCGTGTCCGTGAGCTGGTGATGATGGGCGGCGGCTTCTTTGAAGGCGGCAACATCACGCCGGCCGCCGAGTTCAACATCTATGTCGATCCGCAGGCAGCCGATATCGTCTTCAAGTCCGGCATCCCGATCGTCATGATGCCGCTCGACGTCACCCACCGCGTCCTGACCCACAAGGCCCGGGTCGAGAAGATCAAGGCGATCCGCTCGCCGGCCGCCGTCGCCATGGCTGAAATGCTGGAATTCTTCGAGCGCTTCGATATCGAGAAATACGGCTCGGATGGTGGCCCGTTGCATGATCCGACGGTAATCGCCTATCTCCTGCGCCCGGATCTCTTCAAGGGGCGCGATTGCAATGTCGAGATCGAGACGAAATCCGAGCTGACCATGGGCATGACGGTGGTCGACTGGTGGCGGGTGACCGGACGCAATCCCAATGCTAGGGTCATGCGCGAGGTGGATGCCGATGGCTTCTTCGAGCTCCTGACGGAGCGTCTGGCGCGCCTGTGATCGGTGCGAGACCTTGAAATGAAAAACGGCGCCGCAAGGGCGCCGTTTCCATTTCAGTCCCCGGGCTTAGAATTCTTCCCAGTTGTCCTCCGCCAACGCGGTATTTCCGGCAACCGGCGGCATGGGTCTGGGCGCTGCCGCGACGCTGCGTGCCGGTACCGGACTTGCAACTGCGGCATAGCTCGGCGCCGACACTCTGGCGGGCGCCCGCATCTGCTTGGCGGTTTCGCGCAGCGCCTCGGCCGGCGAGCGGCCCTGCTGCGTGACCTGGAAGCGCGAGACGAGTGTGCTCAGCGCGCGTGCCTCTTCGTTCAGGGCCATGCTGGCGGCAGTGGTTTCCTCCACCATGGCTGCATTCTGCTGGGTCACCTGGTCCATCTGGTTGACCGCCGTATTGATCTCCTTGAGGCCGACCGCCTGTTCGGAGGCCGAGCCGGAAATCTGGCGGATCAGTCCGTTGATCTGGACGACCTGGTCGGCGATCTTCTGCAGCGCGCCACCGGCGCGGCCGACGAGATCGACACCGTCTCGAACCTGTCCGGCCGAGGTATTGATCAGCGCCTTGATCTCCTTGGCGGCATTGGCCGAACGCTGCGCCAGTTCGCGGACCTCCTGGGCAACGACCGCAAAGCCCTTGCCCGCCTCTCCGGCGCGGGCCGCCTCGACGCCGGCATTCAGCGCAAGCAGGTTCGTCTGGAAGGCGATTTCGTCTATGACGCCGATAATACGGCTGACCTCGCCGGAGGATTGCTCGATGCCCTTCATCGCCGCGATCGCCTTCTGCACGACCTCGCCGGACTGCTCGGCATCGCTGCTGGCGGTCTCC
Source organism: Rhizobium sp. Root482 (assembly GCF_001426565.1). Classification (GTDB taxonomy): domain Bacteria; phylum Pseudomonadota; class Alphaproteobacteria; order Rhizobiales; family Rhizobiaceae; genus Pararhizobium. Next base: position 246,025 of record NZ_LMFA01000023.1, read on the forward strand.
ACCGACTTCGCCGCCACCTTGGCATTGTCGGCGCTGGCATTGACCTGCGAGGTCAGCTGGTCGAGCGCTGCCGCCGTTTCTTCCAGGCTTGCGGCCTGCTGCTCGGTGCGGTGCGACAGGTCATTGGCCGCATTGCTGATCTCGCTCGTGCCGGTGCCGATATTGACGACGGAGGTATTGACCGTCTGGATCGTCTCCTCCAGGCTGTCCATGGCCGAGTTGAAGTCGGTCTTCAGCTTGGCATATTCGCCGGGGAAATCCTCGACGATCCGGTAGGCGAGGTCGCCGGCCGAAAGACGCGACAGCCCGTTTGCAAGCCGGGCGACGATCTCGCGCTGTGTCGCGTTCGACTGTGCCCGTTCCGCCTCCGATTGGCTGCGTTGCTGTTCCGAATGCTGGCGCTCGTGCTCCGCCTCGGCTTCCAGGCGCTTGGTATCGGCCAGACGATGGCGAAAGCCTTCAAGCGCCTGTGCGACCGACCCGGTCTCGTCGCCCCGGTCCTGGCCGGAAATCGGCTTGGTATAGATCCCGCTGTTCAGTTCGGCGACGTCGCTGACCAGTCCGGCCAGCGGCTTCTGAACCAGCTGGCGCACGGCGAGATAAAGCCCGAGAAGGACGGCACCCAGAACGATCAGCCCGCCGAAAACCATCAGATAGGTCTGGTCGGCGATCGGCGCATTGATGGCGGAATGCGGCACATCGACGAGAACCAGCCAGGTGGCATTCACGTCCGGCAGCGCGAACGGATAGACGATGCGCTCGAATGTCTCGAGACCATCATAGCTCAGATCATGGACGATGCCCGGGCTGGATGTGGAAAGAGCGGTCTTGACGATATCCGCGCCGACCCCGTCATACTCCTTCATCAGGAGATCGGGCTGGGGTGCGACGAGCCATTTGCCGGTCTGCGACAGAAGCATCACGCGACCGGTTCCGAAGGGGTGGATGTCCTTCAGCTTGTCGGCCAGCGAGCTCAGCGAAACATCGGCGCCGCTGACGCCCAGCAGCTTGCCGTTGGACATAACCGGATAGCCGATCGACGACATCGTGATATTGTTGCCGGTACCGGTCTCGGTGTAGGGCGGGGAGATCGCGCCCTTCATGCTGCGGGCCGCCAATGCGTACCAGTCGGCCTTGTAGTCCGAATTGAACACGGAAAGGGCGATGCCTGTCTTGCTCTTGGTCCAGTAGGGGTTGAACGATCCGTCCTTGTTGCCGCCGAACTCCGTCTTGCCGGCAAATTCCGTGGCCTTGCCGTCGAAAGCGGCGGGCTCCTCGGCAAACCAGCTGCCGAAGGCCGAAGGGTTCTTCTCGACATTGGTCTTCAGCATGTCGACGACGGCCTTGCGGTCGAGATAGCCGCCTTCATGCCCACGCCCGATGACGCCCGCCATCGAGCGCACCGCGCCGGCCAGTTCGCCGATACCGCTGGCGATGTCGGAGGCGATGGACTTCGCTTCGCCGCGCGCCTGGTCCAGGACAAGCGTCTCGACGCGATCCTGCGTCTGCGAAATCAGTACATAGTTGGAAGCGAGAAGAACGAGCGCAATCGTGCCGCCGGTGACGGCGATAAGCTTTGTGGCCAGCGATCTGGTCCGGAAGTTGAGCATGAATGTCCCCACAGGTGAGAGATCCACGGTTTTCGGCCGAGGATGACGTGATCAAAATGCTTGGAAGTGTCCCCTCATGGGACGCCAGATGCCGACCGACATCGTCAGGCCGTTTCAATGCAGAAGGACGGCCTTTGAGAGGAATTGAATAGCGCGATATTTGTTAAAATTGGACCAACATCGAAGACGCAAATCTCGGGATTTCCAGAAGATTTACGCGGACCTATCGTGGATGCGGCCTTTCCTGTCCTGTTTGCACATCCGGCCTTCCGGCAGGCCTGGTCAAGCCCTGACGTCGACCTCACGAGCATCCGGAATCGCCGGCTGGGCACCGGGCTTCAGGCAGGCGAGGGAGCCGGCCACGGCCGCCCGGCGAAGGGCGGCGGTGAATTCCATGCCGGCATCCAGGCTGGCGGCAAGATAGCCGCAGAACGTGTCGCCGGCGCCGACCGTATCGACCGGCTCGATGGCCAGCCCCGAGGCGCGGTGAAGCGCGCCGTCGCGCACCGCAACGACGCCCTGCGCACCGAGCGTCACGATGATGATCTGGAGGGTTTCTCCCGAGAGCCGCATCATGGCCTCCTCACGCTCGGAAGCCGAGAGTTCGCTGCGCCCGGCAAGGAGCTCGAATTCGGTCTCGTTGGCAACGACGATATCGGCCATCCTCCCGAGGCGCGCCGCCTCGTCCGTCAAAGGGGCGATATTGATGATCGAGGTGACGCCTCTGTCCCTGGCAGCGGCAAGCGCCGCTTCCACCGCGGCGGGCGGGATTTCCAGTTGCAGCATCAGCGTATCGCCGGAAGCCATCGTCTCGACGGTTCCCTGCGCATCGGCGGCACTGACCGTGCCATTGGCGCTTGCCACGACGACGATGACATTTTCACCGTTGCCGCTGACGAGGATATGCGCCGTACCCGTGGGCTTATCCACCGTCCTGGTGAGCGAAAGATCGGTACCTGCCTGTTTCAGCAGGGCAAGCGCACCCTCGGCAAAGCCGTCCGATCCGACGGCGCCCGCCATGCGAACTTTAGCCCCGGCCCGGCTGGCCGCCAGCGCCTGGTTGGCGCCCTTGCCGCCGGCCGCGGTCGAGAAACCGGTTCCGGCCACCGTTTCGCCAGGCTTCGGCAGTCGCGGCGTGGTGGCGATCAGGTCCATGTTGATAGAGCCGAATACCGTGATCATCTGAGCCTCCCCATGCCGGCGATTTTGCCCGGACAGTGCCCGAGACCCTCAGTCCTCGTCAACCACCCTGAGCTTCAACTGCCCCAGGCGATTGTCCAGCGGCCGAGCATCCGGCGATGGCTGCGCCTTGTCGAGCTCAAGCGCCTCGATCCTTGCGCCGCGGCGCTTGAGCTTTTCCGAGGAAATGAGGATGTCGTCGACATCCTTCTGGGATGTCAGGAAATGGCCGTGCAGCTTGCGCACCCGGTCGTCGAGACGGGTCAGGTCCTCCATCAGCCGGATGACTTCGCCCTGGATCAGATGCGCCTGTTCGCGCATTCGCGCATCGCGCAGGATCGCCTGGATGACCTGGATCGACAGCATCAAGAGCGATGGCGAGACAATGACGATGCGTGCTCGGTGCGCCTTCTGGACGATGCCTTCGAAATGTTCGTGGATTTCCGCGAAGATCGATTCGGACGGGACGAACAGGAAGGCGGTTTCCTGGGTTTCGCCGGGGATCAGATATTTGCCAGAGATATCGCGGATATGCACCTCCATATCGCGCCGGAACTGCTGCGATGCCTGCCGGGCGCCGTCCGGATCGGTTGCCGCCCGGATCGCGTTCCAGCCTTCCAGCGGAAACTTGGCGTCGATCACCAGTACGGGCTGGTCGTTCGGCATGCGGATGGTGCAGTCGGGCCGCGAGCCGTTGGAAAGCGTCGCCTGGAAAGCATAAGCGCCCATCGGCAGTCCATCGGCGATAATCGTCTCCATGCGCGACTGGCCGAAGGCGCCACGCGTCTGCTTGTTGGAGAGAATGCTTTGCAATCCGGCCATGTCGCGGGCCAGAGACTGGATATTGGTCTGCGCCGTATCGATCACCGCCAGCCGCTCCTGCAGCCGCCGCAGATTGTCGTGCGTGGCCTTGGTCTGCTCGGTGATGGAGGCGCCGAGTCGGTGCGTCATGCCGTCTATTCTCTGGCTGATCGACTGGTTGAGCTCCGACTGGCGAGCGCCGAAAACCTCCGCCATCGCCGCGATGCGCCCCTGCATCTCCGTCTGGGCGGCAAGCAGCGCCGTCATGCGTTGTTCCGCCTCCAGCGCCGATTGCCGGGCGCGGCGCCTCGCCAATGTCGCGGGAATGCCAGCAAACAGAAGAAGAGCGACGGCGAAAAACAGGCATAGTCCAAGCGTCACCGGAAAGGTGCCGAGCTGGAAGAGCGGCTGGTCGAAGGAAAGGCTTGCGGGTTCCATCTTGCCAGCTTAGGCGAAATTGTGCGGCATGACCAGATCAAAACAAGAACATCGGCGAGGCGGAAAGAGCCAGCTGCCGCCTCGGCAACAAAAATCTTGAAATCGAGAATTCCATCGGGGCAAAAGATCGGTTATGGGAGCCAGATGACCATCAAGCCCCTCATCATCCTTCCCGATCCCGTGCTGCGCCAGCTTTCCGAGCCGGTGGAAACGGTGAATGCCGATATTCGCCGACTGGCGGACGACATGCTGGAAACGATGTATGACGCGCCGGGGATCGGCCTCGCCGCCATCCAGATCGGCATTCCGCGCCGGCTTCTGGTCATCGACGTATCGAAGGAGGGCGAGGACAAGCAGCCGCAGGTCTTCATCAATCCGCAAATCCTCACCTCGTCCGACGAGCGTTCGGTCTATGAGGAGGGCTGCCTGTCGATCCCGGATTACTATGCCGAGGTCGAACGCCCGGCCGCGATCAAGGTCGATTATGTCGATCTCGACGGCCGCCAGCAGATTGTGGAAGCCGACGGTCTTCTTGCGACCTGCCTCCAGCACGAGATCGACCATCTGAACGGCCTGCTGTTCATCGATTATATCTCCAAGCTCAAGCGCGAAATGGTGATCCGTAAATTCACCAAGGCCGCCAAGGTCCGCGGCGCCAAGGCAATCTGACACGCGTTGAAAATCCCTCCGTTTCGTCCTATGATATCGGTGATATCAAAAGGAGGCGAGCATGGGCGATTTGCTGATCCGCGGGATTGACGAGGCACTGAAGATCGATCTTCAGGAAAGTGCGCGCCGGAACGGCCGTTCTCTTTCCGACGAGGCGATCGAGCGCATTCGCTCGGCACTGGGGCAGGAGCAACATCAAGGTCAAACAGCCGGAACGCGACTGCGTGCCGCTTTGGGAGAAACCCGCTTCGAGGACGACGAGTTGCAGGCGATCGAGGCATTCCGCAAGCAGCCGGATCGCGCGCCGCCTGGCTTCGAATAATTGCCATGATCGTCCTGGACACCAATGTCATTTCCGAGCTGCAGGGCAGGCGGCACAGCGACCTCATCCTCCGTTGGCTGGACCGCTATGACAGGGAAGTCGTGTTCGTGACGGCGATTGCCGTGGCGGAGATTCACTTCGGCATCGCGCAATTGCCGCAAGGAGCACGACGAGAGGCCTTGGCTGCGGTGTTTCGGCGTATCGAAGAGGAATTTTCGGGAAGAGTCCTCAGCTTTTCCCACGTCTCAGCTGCTCGTTATGGAACGCTTGCCGCCCATTACCAGAAAAGCGGCAGGCCGATGGAAACCAAGGACGCCATGATCGCCGCGATCTGCCTCTCCCATGGCGCGACATTGGCGACGCGCAATGTAAAAAACTTCGAAGGGCTTGATTTGAAGCTCGTAAACCCGTTTGAAGAAACCTGATCAGAAACGGGAGGCAGCCGCGATGCCGCTTCGCATCATCTTCATGGGAACGCCGGAATTTTCGGTCCCGACGCTTGCGGCGCTGGCGCAGGCCGGCCACGAGATTGTCGCCGTCTATACGCAGCCGCCGCGTCCCGGCGGCCGGCGCGGTCTCGATCTCCAGAAATCGCCGGTCCATCAGGCGGCCGAACTGCTCGGCCTGCAAGTGCTGACGCCGGTCAATTTCAAGGGCGAGGCCGACCGCCAGACTTTCCGCGATTTCAACGCGGATGTCGCCGTCGTCGTCGCCTATGGGCTCTTGCTGCCGAAGGTCATCCTCCAGGGCACACGGCTCGGCTGCTACAACGGCCATGCTTCGCTTCTGCCACGCTGGCGCGGTGCTGCGCCGATCCAGCGTGCGATCATGGCCGGCGACCACGAAACCGGCATGATGGTGATGAAGATGGACGAGGGCCTGGACACCGGCGATGTCGCGCTGACCAGGGTCGTGGCGATCACGCCGGAGATGACGGCGGGTGAACTGCATGACAGGCTGATGCTGGCCGGCGCCCGTTTGATGACCGAGGCGATGGAAAAGCTCGATGCGGACGATCTGCCGCTGACGCCGCAGGCCGGGCACGGGGTGATCTATGCGTCGAAGATCAGCAAGGCCGAGACGCGGATCGATTTCAAGAAGACCGCGACGGAAGTGCACAATCATATTCGCGGCCTGTCGCCTTTTCCCGGTGCCTGGTTCGAGCTTGAGATCGGCGGCAGGCAGGAGCGGATCAAGGTTCTCGCCGGCGTGGTCGAGGCGGCTGGCGGGGAAAGCGGAACGGCGCTCTTCGATGACCTGACGATTGCCTGCAGCGAGGGCTCGGTGCGCCTCACGCGGCTGCAGAAGGCGGGCGGCAAGGTTCTCGACGCTGATGATTTCCGCCGCGGCACGCCCATTCCCGCCGGCACGAGGCTCGCCTGAATGCCGCGTTTCCGCCTGACCATCGAATATGATGGCTCGGCCTATGTCGGCTGGCAGCGGCAGGAGAATGGGCATTCGGTACAGAGTGCCGTCGAAAAAGCGATCCTGGCGCTGACGCGCGAACCGGTGCTGATCCGCGGGGCGGGGCGAACCGATTCCGGCGTGCATGCGAAAGGCCAGGTCGCCCATGCCGATCTCTCGCGGTCCTGGAAGCCGGAGACATTGCGCAATGCGTTGAACGCCTATCTCGGACAGTCCGGCGAACAGGTCTCGATCATCGAGGCGGCCGAGGTTTCCGACGAGTTCGACGCCCGCTTTTCGGCGTTGAGGCGGCATTATCTCTACCGTATCATCTCTCGTCCTTCGCCGCTGGCGCTGGAGGCGAAACGGGCCTGGTGGGTGTCGCGGAAACTGGATCACGAGGCGATGCACGAGGCGGCCCAGATCCTGGTCGGCCATCACGATTTCACCACCTTCCGCTCCACCCATTGCCAGGCGAACAGCCCCTTTCGGACGCTCGACCGGCTGGACGTGACGCGCGACGGCGAACTGATCGAGATCCGCGCCACCGCGCAGAGCTTCCTGCACAACCAGATCCGCTCCTTTGCCGGCACGCTGAAGCTGGTGGGCGATGGCAAGTGGGCGCCGGACGATGTCCGCGCAGCGCTCGACGCCAGGGACCGCAAGGCCTGCGGCCCGGTGGCGCCGCCGGACGGGCTTTATTTCATGAAGGTCGATTACTGACGATGCTTCAGAACGGCATGAGCCCGAGCGCGCGCTGCAGGCTTTCTCCAAGAATGAGCGATGGCAAGACGAGCAGGGCGGTCAGGGTGCAGGCCAGCAGCGTCTGGTCGTTGGCAATGGTCTTTATCAGCCGGAAAATGGCCGCGAAGGCGGTTATCAGGAGGATTAGCGACAGCAGGCTCGTCAGGCCGCCACTGCCCGGAATCACCAGCCTGATAGCGGCGGGAACGGCCATCGCGTAGAACACGGGCACGCAAAGCCAGTTGGTGGCAACGACGATCGCCGCCAGGAACTCGCCATAGCCGAGCGGTCGGGCGAGAGCGGCCACCAGAAGCAGCGGGAACATCCAGGCGGCAAGATCGACAAGCAGCAATTTGAGGATGAAGACCAGGCCGGTCTCGGTGCCGGGCGGCATATTGGCGAGATAGAAGAGCCGCCAGGCGCCCCAGCTCACCGCCATGGCCGGCAGGCACCAGAGGAAGGCGGCAAAGGAGCGCCAGACGCCGGAAACGCTGATGTCGAGCCAGTCGTAACCGTCGCGATTGCCCTGGATGAGCAGCCAGATACCCCTGACATAGGCGCCGACCTCATCAATCTGCGGCATGGTCGAACCAGCGGCGGATGAAGTTTTCGTAGATCCGCGTCAATGTCTCCAGGTCGGCGACGGCGACGCGCTCATCGACCATGTGCATGGTCTGGCCGACAAGGCCGAACTCGACGACCGGGCAGAAATCCTTGATGAAGCGCGCGTCCGACGTGCCGCCGGTGGTCGACAGCTTTGGCGCGCGGCCGGTGACGGTCTCGACAGCACCGGACAGGGACGCGATCAGCGCATTGTTGCGGGTGAGGAAGACCTGGCTCGGCCTTTCGCTCCAGACAAGGTCGTAGCGAACCGGCGGGCGGTCCGGCCGTAACGTGCTATCGGCGGCGGCGCGATCGAGGCGGGCGATGATCTCGGCCTTGAGGCTGTCCGCCTCCCAGCTGTCGTTGAAACGGATGTTGAAGCGCGCCGAGGCCTTGGCCGGGATGACATTGGTTGCCGGATTGCCGACATCGATCGAGGTCACTTCGAGATTGGATGGCTGGAAATTCTCGGTGCCGGCGTCGAAGGGCGGGTCCATCAGCGCCTGGGCAAGGGTGAGAATGCCGCGCACCGGACTGTCGGCCAGATGCGGATAGGCGGCGTGGCCCTGGACGCCGTGGACGGTGATCGTTCCCGACAGGGAGCCGCGTCGGCCGATCTTGATCATGTCTCCCAGCCGGTCCGGATTGGTCGGCTCGCCGACGAGGCAGGCATCCCAGCGCTCGCCCCGGGAGGAGGCCCAGTCGAGCAGCTTCGTGGTGCCGTTGATCGCCGGACCTTCCTCGTCTCCGGTGATCAGGAAGGAGACCGATCCCGCGGGCGCGCCATGGTTCTCGACATGGCGGGCGATGGCGGCGATGAAACAGGCAATTCCGCCCTTCATGTCGACGGCGCCGCGCCCGTACATCTCGCCATCGGCGATCTCGGCCGAAAAGGGCCCATGCGTCCAAGCCGCCGCGTCGCCGACCGGCACCACGTCCGTATGGCCGGCAAACATCAGATGCGGGCCCTCTGTGCCGAGCCGCGCATAAAGGTTCTCGATATCGGGGGTGCCCTCCTCTGACGCCGTGACCCTGTCGACCTTGAAGCCGAGCGGGCGCAGCATGTCCTCCAGCGCGCCGAGCGCGCCGCCTTCTGCGGGAGTGACGGACGGACAGCGAATCAGGGTGGCGAGATTGGCGAGGGGATCGGTAGCGGTCATTGGCAAGCCTGTTGTTTTTCGCGATTGGTTTAGCCGATCCGTTCGGGGCTGTCACGGGGTTCCCCGTGGCGTTCGAGACGAAGTGCCGGCGCTCGACACACGCCTCGGCCCCTCATCCGCCCTGTCGGGCACCTTCTCCCCGTCTGGACGGGGAGAAGGGAAGAACGGCGTTTGCAGCCCCCACAACGACCTCCAGCCACGCCCGGAAAATCCGTCGTGGGTTTGCTCTGCATTCATTCACTTGGCCGGGGCGCTGGAAAGTGCCGTGACTAAGTTAATTTATATGACGCCTTCCAGCGCCCCGTTCAGTGTTGGTCGATGGGCAACTTCGGTTTCTCTGCGGGGGTGGCGGCGCCTTTTTCTAGCACAGGGTGACGCTCGTCGTGCCCGGATTGCTCCGGTGCCGGTGGCGCCACGAAAGGGATTGCTTGTGGCAAGCCCAGTCGCCGCTCCTCTTGTGCGCCTCACAAGCGCGCCCCGCCCTGTTTCAGGCGAGAGGGAAACCATTTTCTGCCCATCCACCGAATGAAGACTTGCGTCCCGCCCCCATCCGGNCCTCACAAGCGCGCCCCGCCCTGTTTCAGGCGAGAGGGAAACCATTTTCTGCCCATCCACCGAATGAAGACTTGCGTCCCGCCCCCATCCGGCACCGGCTCCGCCTCACCACCACGCCTGGCAGCGTATCCAATGACGGAACAGGCATAAGGTGACACGGATTCGTAGGGCGAGGATGAGCGGGGAGGAATTTTTGTCTTGGGGGGTAGTGGGTGGAGGGAGGCTGGCTTCTTCAAAGGGCCGCTGCCCTAGGCTGTGAGGGAGCCGTTCCCACCGTCCAACAGGCTTTTCCCTATAGCCGGCTCTTCTCTCTCCGTCATCCTCGGGCTGACCCGAGGATCTGCGTTCGTGCCCGTTTTCCGTGCTTGCGGTTTGGATCCTCGGGTCAAGCCAGAGGATGACGGAGGTGGGGTATGAAGACGAGACGAAGGAGGCGCGGAGGTGAAATCCAAAGAGGCTCTTTCCTTGGCAATGCCCGGGGGAAGCAACCCGGGCGAAACCGCATTGGCGCCTGTACACGACGGTCTTTCGCGTCCAAGGCTTGCATCTTGGCGCCATTCCGCCGAAATAGAAAGCTCGCTTTGTATCTTCAATCGAAAGCAAAACATTGGACGACTTTCCCGCCGCTGCCGTCGAGGCGATCGCGCAGATCAGTGTCGTGCCGACCATCCTCGATGTGGTCTGTAAAGCAACCGGTATGCGCTTTGCCGCCGTCGCCCGGGTGACCGCAGACCGGTGGATCGCCTGCAGCGTCCGCGACGAGATTGCCTTCGGATTGCAGCCGGGCGGAGAATTGAAGATCGAGACGACGATCTGCAACGAAATCCGCGAGCATCGGCAGGCGGTGATCATCGACAATGTCGCCGAAGACCTAGTCTATGCCCGCCATCACACGCCAGCCATCTATGGCCTGCAAAGCTATATTTCGGTGCCGATCCTGCTAGCCGACGGGACCTTCTTCGGGACGCTCTGCGCCATCGACACGGTTCCGCGCCAGCTCAGCAGGCCGGAAACGACGGGTATGTTCCAGCTCTTCGCCAATCTGATCGCCTTCCATCTCGAAGCCCAACAGCGCAGCGATCAGGAGCGGCAGGGCAATGAGCTGCGCGAGCAGTTCATCGCCGTGCTCGGCCATGACCTGCGCAATCCGCTCGCCTCTCTGGATGCCGGAACGCGCATGCTGCTGCGCACCGTCGAGGACGAGAAGGGAAAATCTGTGCTGGCGCTGATGCAGAGCAGCATTTCACGCATGTCCGGCCTGATCGACAATGTGCTCGACTTTGCCCGCGGCCGGCTGGGTGGCGGCATTCCGGTGGAGCAGGCCGATCGTGTGCCGCTGCGGCCGGTGATGGAGCAGGTGATTTCCGAACTGCGTATTGCCAACCCCGGCCGGATGATCGAGGCGGACCTGACCGAGGCGCTGGTGCGCTGCGACGAGGGCCGCATCGGCCAGCTTCTTTCCAATCTCTTGGCCAATGGGCTGACGCATGGCGACCCCGAGCGCCCGGTTCGCATATGTTCCAGCGTGGATGGCGAGTGGTTCGAGCTTTCGGTGACGAATTTCGGCGAGCCTATTCCGCAAGAGGTGACGAGAGATCTGTTCAAGCCCTTCGTGCGCGCCTCCGCCAAGGCAAACCTGGAAGGCCTGGGGCTTGGCCTCTATATCGCCTCTGAAATCGCCAAGGCGCACAAGGGCAGGCTTTCGGTGACCTCGTCGGGCGACGAGACCCGGTTTACCTTTCGCATGCCCAGGCAGTAGCGCACGAACCGCCGGCCAACCCAAAGCGCGCCGCGATCTCTCGGGCGCGCTTTCCTGTTTCAGGAGCCGTGGCTTGCCTATGCGCAAACCACGGCTCCTGTGCGAAAAGCCGGTTGCTAATCCCGCAGCAATTCGTTGATGCCGGTCTTCGAGCGGGTCTTTTCATCGACGCGCTTGACGATGACGGCGCAATAGAGGTTCGGTGCCGGCTGGCCATTGGCCATGGTGGCGTTCCCGGACGGCATGGAGCCGGCGACGACGACCGAATAGGGCGGCACTTCGCCATAGGTGACCTCGCCGGTGGCGCGATCGACGATCTTCGTCGACTTGCCGATGAAGACGCCCATGCCGAGCACCGAGCCCTCGCGCACGATGCAGCCTTCGACCACTTCGGAGCGGGCGCCGATGAAGCAATTGTCCTCGATGATCGTCGGGCCGGCCTGCATCGGTTCCAGCACGCCGCCGATGCCGACGCCGCCGGAAAGATGCACATGGCGGCCGATCTGGGCGCAGGAGCCGACCGTCGCCCAGGTGTCGACCATCGTGCCTTCGCCGACATAGGCACCGAGATTGACGAAGGACGGCATCAGGATGGCATTGGGGGCGATATAGGCCGAGCGCCGGACGATGGCATTGGGCACGGCGCGGAAGCCGGCCTTCTCGAACTCGTTGACACTCCAACCGTCGAACTTGGAGGGGACCTTGTCCCACCAGGAGGCATCGCCCGGCCCGCCCTTGACTACCTCCATCGGGTTGAGCCTGAAGGAGAGGAGCACGGCTTTCTTCAGCCATTGATTGACGGTCCAGTTGCCGTCTTCGCCGCGGTCCGCGACGCGCACCTTGCCGGCATCGAGCAGGTTGAGCGCGGTTTCCACCGCGTCGCGCACCTCGCCCGTCGTGGCGGTGGTGATGGCGTCGCGATTGTCGAAGGCGGTGTCGATGGAATGCGACAGGGAGGCGAGATCATGGGTCGTCATCGGGAATTCCTTAAACTTCGGCATCTATCGTGACCTGCTCTAGTGCATGATCCCGAAGAATTGAAGAGTTTTCGGTTGCTGTCGGCGCTGGATAAAGGTGTATGGCACGAATGGCGGCGGCAAGCGATCTTGCAGCCTGCGTGACATTGGCCCCGAAATCGGGAGAAGGAGCATCCGGCAGCGATGAATTGCCGCCGGTTTGCGGCAGGAAAGTATGACATGGCAAGGATGAAGAAGAAGAACCTGCGGCGCAAGGACGGGGTCTGGGACCCGCTGGCGGACAGCGACCAGGCCCGCCACCGGGCAGCCGGCGTGCCGCTGACGCCGCAATCAATGTCGCCGGCCTACCGGCTTGCCTATGCCGACGATGATTTTCTCTGCCGCGAGGAATTGCGCCCGGTGCGGCTGCAACTCGAACTGCTGAAGACCGAAATGATGTTGGCCGAGCGCGGCATCACCTCCACCGTGGTGATGTTCGGCGGCGCGCGCATCCCGGAACCGGGCGGCGATGCCTGGGCGGCAAAGAACGAGACGCAGCGCCGCAATCTGACGGCGGCCTCGGTTTACTACGAGGAAGCGCGCAAGTTCGCGCAGCTCTGCTCGCTGCATTCGGCCCAGTCCGACTACAAGGAATATGTCGTCGTCACCGGCGGCGGGCCGGGCGTCATGGAGGCGGGAAACCGGGGCGCCGACGAGGTGGGCGCGCCATCGATCGGCCTCAATATCGTCCTGCCGCACGAGCAGGCGCCCAACCGCTTCGTGACGCCGGAGCTTTCCTTCAATTTCCACTATTTCGCCATTCGCAAGATGCATTTCCTGGTGCGGGCGAAGGCAGTGACGGTGTTTCCCGGCGGCTTCGGCACGCTGGACGAGCTTTTCGAGACGATCACGCTGATGCAGACCGGCCGCATGGCGCTGGTGCCGCTCATCCTGTTCGGCGAGAAATTCTGGCGCCAGATCATCGATTTCCAGGCGCTCGCCGATTTTGGCACGATCGCGCCCAGCGACATGGACCTGATCAAGTTCGTCGAGACGGCGGAGGAAGCCTGGGAAATCATCTCGACCTTCTATGAAGCCGTCGATCCCGCATCGATCCCGATGGCTTCGGGCGCACGCTAGGCCGGTGCCGGCCGCCGCCTGAACCAATCGGGCTGATCCGCGTTTCCGCTTTATCCTTGAAGCGGAGACGACCAATGAGCGAGAAAAGCCTTTCCGAAATAGCCAAGAGAATGCGCGATATCGATATCGCCATGCTGTCGACCCATACGGACGGCGGCGCCATTGCCGGGCGACCGATGAGCAACAATCGCGAGGTCGATTATGACGGCGATTCCTATTATTTCACCTGGGAGAAATCCCGCATGGTCGAGGATATTCGCGGCAATTCGAAAGTGTCACTGGCTTTCCAGGGCAAGAAGGCATTTTCGGTGGCGGTGGAGGGGCAAGCCGAGGTGATCAAGGACAAGGCCGAATTCAAGGACCACTGGACACCGGATCTCGACCAGTGGTTCGAGGACGGCATCGACACCAAGGGCGTGGTGATGATCAAGATCAGCGCGACGCGTCTCCATTACTGGGACGGCGAGGACGAGGGCGAGGTCAAGCTTTCCGCCAAGCGCCGAAAGTAGGCAGGGCCTCTTTCGGCCCAGTCATGCATTGAGAGAGGAACGGCCGCCCTGTCTCCATGGCGGCCGTTTCAGGTCATGACGAACGCGTCAGATCTTCCGGGCGAAATCGGCGGCGTCGAGAACGCCGTCGCTGTTCTTGTCGCGGCGCTTGAACATCCGGCCGGCCTGCTCGGTCACCTCGGCAAGGCTGAGCGAACCGTTCTTGTCGGCATCGGCGTGCTTGAAGCCCTTGCGGCCCATGCCGGGCAGCATGGCCGGGCGCATGGCCTTGACCTTTTCCATTGCCGCCGTCTTTTCCGCGCCGGTCTTGTCCCTGGCAGCCCGCCATTCCTTGCGGACTTCGCGAAACGCCTGGCGCTTGACCTTGATTTCGTCGCGGGTGACTTCGCCATTCCCGTCCGCATCGAAGGTCTTGAAGGCCGCCGATGCCTGCGCATGGACCTCGTCCAGCGAAACCTTGCCGTCGCCATTGGTATCGAGCCGCTTCATCATCCGCTCGGCGCGCCGTTCGGGATTGTGCTTGCCCTGGCCGGCAAAGCTCGGGGTGATGGAACCGGTGAGGGCAAGGGCGGCCGCGAGGCCGGAAATAAGAATGGTGTTGCGCATGTCGCAGTCCTTTCAGTGATCATGTCCCTGGAAGGAAGATAGGCGGGTGCACCGACAACGCCAGTTAAATTTTGGTAATGCGGACTTGGGGTTAGCCCGTGATCAGTCGTCCGACAGAAGCCGGGTGAGGAAGCCGGTGAGGTCCTCGGTGACGTAATCGACCTCGGTGTCGGTGCCGTTGGTGCGCTCCCAGGTCTCGGCGAATTCATATTCGAAATTGCGCGGCACGAGGAGCACGGTCTTCATGCCCAGCGTCTTCGGCACGATGAGGTTGCGCGGCAGGTCCTCGAACATGGCGGCATTCTTCGTATCGACCCGGTGCAGGCTCATGAACTTGTGATAGGTATCGCCGGCCGGCTTGGGCACGAAATCGGCGGCGACGATGTCGAAGATATCGTCGAAATGGTCGAGAATGCCGAGCGCCCGCGCCGTCTTTTCCGCATGCGGCACGCTGCCATTCGTGAAGATGAACTTGCGGCCCGGCAGTGCCTTGATGGCCTCGCCGAGCGCCGGATCGGCGGGCACCACGGTATAGTCGATCGCATGCGCTTTTTCGAGGAAATCGTTCGGGTCGATGCCGTGGTGGAGCATCAGCCCCTGCAGCGTGGTGCCGTGATCGCGGTAATAATCCTTCTGCAGCGTCTTGGCCGCCACCGGATCCATCTGCAGCAAGGCCGCGACATAGGCGGTCATGTTGCGGTCGATCTGCGAGAACAGATTGACGTGATGCGGATAGAGCGTGTTGTCGAGATCGAACACCCAGTCGGTGACATGGGCGAAATCGGCTTTGGTGGGCAGGCGGTCGAGCTGGTTCATGGCGCTCTTATGCCACGGGCGGCGACCAAGGCAAACGGGAAATGCGGGCAAGCCAGGTGTCTGGACGCTGATCGCATCACCCGATCCTTTGCAACGACTGCCGCCCGGCAAAGATTCCGTCCAGGGCGACGCCCGGCAATGGATTCTCTGCGCGGCTCATGTTAGCTCGAACCATGCAAACTTGGATTCTCATCACCATCGCGGCTGCCTTCCTGCAGAATATCCGCTCCTCCCTGCAAAAGCACCTCAAGGGCGTCATGGGCACGACCGGGGCGACCTTCGTGCGCTTCGGCTACGGAGCGCCCTTCGCGCTCGTCTATCTCGCCATCCTCTGGCGCGGCCTCGGCCATCCGCTGCCGGTACCGGACCGGCATTTCTTTCTCTGGGCGGTCATTGGCGGACTGTCGCAGATCACCGCGACCTTCCTTCTCGTTCATCTCTTTTCCTTCCGCAATTTCGCCGTCGGCACCGCCTATTCGCGCACCGAGCCGGCGCAGGCGGCGCTGTTCGGGCTGATCTTCCTTGGCGAAACGGCCAGCCGCGGCACATTGGTGGCGATCGCCATTTCGGTGGTCGGGGTGATGATCATCTCGGTGGCGCGCACGACGCTCAGCCTGAAATCGCTGGTCACCTCGGTCTTTACCCGCACCGCCGGCGTCGGGCTCTTGTCCGGCACTTTCTTCGGCCTGTCGGCGGTCGCCTATCGCTCCGCATCGCTCAGCCTGGCGCCGAGCCTGCCGCAGCCGGATTTCGTCATGCAGGCAAGCTTCACGCTCGGCTTCGTCATCCTGTTGCAGACGGTGATCATGCTCGCCTGGATCCTGATCCGCGAACGGGACGAGATGAAGCGCGTGCTTGTCGCCTGGCGGCCGGGGCTGATCGTCGGCTTTGCAGGGGCTTCCGCCTCCTTCGGCTGGTTCATGGCCATGACGCTGCAGCAGGCGGCGATCGTCAAGGTGGTGGCGCAGGTGGAAATGCTGTTCACCTTCGCTTCGGCGGTGTTCATCTTCCGCGAATGGATCAACCGGCTGGAGGTGATCGGCTGCCTCTTGATCGTGCTCGGCGTGGTCATGCTGCTGGTGATCTGAGAACGGCGATGCGCTTGATGGAAACACTCTGAAAAAATAGACGCCCGATTTTCGGCGGCGTCCGGTTTGTCCGGGTGGTAGAACGTCTCATGCTTTTTGATCTGCCCCCCGAGGAAACCCTCTACGACGCGCTTTTGGCGCGCAGCACCGATTACGAAGGTTCGGCCTTCGTTTGCGTCAAGACAACCGGCATTTTCTGCCGGCTGTCGTGTCCGGCCCGCAAGCCCAAGCGCGAGAATACGATCTTCGTCGATTCGATCGGCACCTGCCTGGAGGCGGGCTTTCGAGCCTGCCGGCGTTGTCGGCCGCTGGAAACCGCCGGCGGCAAGGATGCGATCGTCGACGATCTGATGCGGGCGCTCGATGCCGAGCCCGAGCGGCGCTGGATGGAGGGCGATATGATCCGGCGCGGCTACGATCCCTCGACCGTGCGGCGCGCCTTCAAGCGTCATCTCGGCATCACCTTCCTCGATCTCGCCCGGTATCGCAGGCTCGGCGCCGCTGCCCGGCAGTTGGCCGATGGCGGCAGCGTCATCGATGCCCAACTCGAGGCGGGCTATGAATCGCCGAGCGGTTTTCGTGCCGCCTTCGCGCGGCTGATCGGGGAGGCGCCGGCGATGACGCAGGGGCGTGAACTGCTGTATGCCGACTGGATGGAGACGCCGCTTGGCCCGATGGTCGCGGTCGCCGACGAGGCATACCTGCATCTACTTGAATTCCACGACCGCAGGGGATTGCCGGCCGAGATGGAGCGCTTGAGACGCAGGACGCGCTCCTCCATCGCGCCGGGAAGGACGCCGCCGATCGAACAGATCAAGACGGAGCTCATGGCCTATTTCAAGGGTGAAAGCGGTGCATTCAACACGCCGCTGGCGCTCAGTGGCACGGCCTTCGAGCGACAGGTCTGGGCGAAGCTGCAGGATATTGCGCCCGGCCAGACACGCTCCTATGGCGATATTGCCTTGGAAATAAATACGATCAAGGCGGTCCGGGCGGTTGCCAAAGCCAACGGCGCCAACCAGATTGCCATCGTCATCCCGTGCCACCGCTGCATCGGCTCTGACGGTTCGCTGACGGGATATGGCGGCGGGCTCTGGCGCAAGCAATGGCTTTTGCGGCATGAAGGCAGGATGGCGGAATTGTTTTCGGAGGAAAAGCGATGAACCAGACGGAGAAAGCACGGGCATTCACGGCATTGCACCGCAAGGGCGATCCGGTGGTGCTCTACAATATCTGGGACGCCGGCAGCGCCCGCGCGGTCGCGGAGGCGGGCGCCAAGGCGGTGGCGACCGGAAGCTGGTCGGTGGCCGAAGCCAATGGTTATGGCGACGGCCAGGAAATCCCGATGCTGCAGCTTGTCGATATCGCCCGCGGTATCGTCGCGGCCACGGATTTGCCGGTGTCCATCGATTTCGAGGGCGGTTACGCGGACGACGCGGCGACCGTCGCCTTGAATGTCGGCCGGGTGATCGATGCTGGCGCCATCGGCATCAATTTCGAGGATCAGGTGGTCGGCGGCAGCGGGCTGCACGCGCTCGACGCGCAGGCTGAAAAGATCAAGGCGATCCGGGCGATGGCGCAGGAGAAGGGCGTGCCCTTCTTCATCAATGCGCGCACCGACCTGTTCCTCAAGGTTTCCGATCCCGTCCGGCACGCGCCGCTGGTGGACGAAGCGATCGAGCGGGCGGCGGCCTATGCGCAGGCCGGCGCCAGCGGCTTCTTCGTGCCGGGATTGTCGAATCCGGACCTGATCGGACGGGTCTGCGAAGCCGTGGCCTTGCCGGTCAACATCATGATGCGGTCGGGAATGGATGCAAAAGCCCTGGCCGGGCTCGGCGTCGCCCGCATCAGCCACGGGCCGGGGCCGTATCGGGCGATGATCGAATGGCTGAAGGCGGAGGCGGGGAAGGTTTACTGATGGGGGCTGGCTGATCGGCTTCGCTGACCGACGTGGCCGGAAATCGGGGCGGCTTACCCCCCTCTGTCACTCCGTGACAGAGGGGGGTAATTCTCCTCAACCTCCGAGGCGATCGACCGGAAACAGCATCACGGAACGATCAGTGTCCCCGCGCCATGCTCGGTGAAGATTTCCAAAAGCACCGAATGGGCCGTCTTGCCGTTGAGGATGACGACGCCCTCGACGCCGCCGGCGAGCGCCTCGATGCAGGTTTCGACCTTGGGGATCATGCCGCCGGAAATCGTGCCGTCCTTGATCAGTGCGCGCGCTTCGGCGACGGAAAGCTCCTTGATCAGTTCCTTGTTCTTGTCCAGAACGCCGGGCACATCGGTGAGGAACAGCAGGCGGGTGGCGTGCAGCGCACCGGCAATGGCGCCGGCAAAAGTATCGGCGTTGATATTATAGGTGGCGCCGTCGCGGCCGGGCGCCACGGGCGCGATCACCGGGATCATTTCGGAACGGGCAAGAAGATCGAGCAGGGTGCGGTCGACCTCGACGATCTCGCCGACGAAGCCGAGATCGAGCACGCGCTCGATATTGCTGTCGGGGTCCTTGATGGTCTTGCGGGCCTTTTCGGCAAAGACCATATTGCCGTCCTTGCCGCAGAGCCCGATCGCCCATTCGCCGGTCTGGTTGATCAGCGCGACGATTTCCTTGTTGATCGAACCGGCCAGCACCATTTCGACGATCTCGACCGTCTTCTGGTCGGTCACCCGCAGGCCGCCTTCGAATTTCGATTCGATACCCATCTTGTCGAGCATGGCCCCGATCTGCGGGCCGCCGCCATGGACGACGATCGGATTGACGCCCGACTGTTTCAACAGCGCGATATCGGCAGCAAAGGCCTTGCCAAGCTCGGGATTGCCCATGGCATGGCCGCCATATTTGACGACGATGGTCTTGTTCTCGTAGCGCTGCATATAGGGCAGGGCCTTGGCGAGAAGATTTGCCTGGATTTCGCTTTCGGATGCGGACATCAAAAATACCTCTGGAAGAACCGGGTGCTGTTTAGCGCAACTTGCCAGCGGAGGGAATGATCGCCGACAAAGATAAAGCCGCTGTGACGCGTGAGCGGCGGGGGCTGGATTATCTGTCGCGCCGGTCTTTTTATCCCGCATCTCGTGCTCTATGTTCGCCAGCGAGACGGAGAGCGGAACCCTATATGGCCATTGACGATATTTCAGCGCTGATCGGCCGTGTTTCGCTGAAGGATCGTGCGGCCTTCTCCGATCTCTACCGCAGGACAAGCCCGAAACTATTTGCAATCTGCGTCCGTATCTTGAGGGATAGGACGGAAGCGGAAGAGGCCCTGCAGGAAATCTACATCAAGATCTGGCAGCGCGCCGACCGCTATGCCGCCGGCGATACCCATCCGATGTCGTGGCTTTCAGCGATCGCGCGCAACCAGGCGATCGACCGCCTGCGGGCGCGAAAGCCGGTGGCGAACACGATCGACGAAGCCTATGATCTGGCCGATTCTGCTCCCGATCCGGAGAAAACCGCCATCAATACCGGCGAAGGCCGCCGGATCGACCAGTGCATGAAAGAGCTTGAGGCAGAGCGCGCGGATGCCGTGCGCAAGGCCTATGTCGAGGGATTGAGCTATCAGGAACTGGCTGAAAACTTCGGCATTCCCTTGAATACGATGCGGACCTGGCTGCGCCGCAGCCTGTTGAAACTGAGAGAGTGCATGGAGCGATGAGCACACAGGACCCCGAAGGCGGAGATTCCCGCCGCGACCAGGTGATCGCGGGCGAATATGTGCTGGGCGTTCTCTCCCTCGAGGACCGCCGCAAGGTGGAAGCCCGGATCGTTCTCGACCGCGCCTTCGCCGCCATGGTCAAGCACTGGCAGAGCAATCTTTCCTCGCTCGATGAGGCCTATGAGCCGGTGCCGCCGCCGCCGCAGGTGTTCGCTGCCGTGGAGCGCCGGCTTTTCGCCGAAGAGGAGAGGCCGGCTGCGAAGGCGGGCGGCATCTGGAACTCGCTGGCCTTCTGGCGAGTGCTGACGCTTTCGGCCGTGGCCGGTCTCGTCGCCCTGGCGACGTTTGATTCGGGAATTCTGACGCCGGCGGACAGGCGAGAGCCGCTGGTCGCCGAACTTGCCGGCGAGGGCAGCGCCTCGGTCAATCTCC
Source organism: Rhizobium sp. Root482 (assembly GCF_001426565.1). Taxonomy (GTDB): domain Bacteria; phylum Pseudomonadota; class Alphaproteobacteria; order Rhizobiales; family Rhizobiaceae; genus Pararhizobium. The sequence continues at coordinate 266,475 of NZ_LMFA01000023.1, forward strand.
TGGCGCAATACGATCAGCCGAGCGGCACCCTCAAGGTAACGCCGGTGGCAGCCAGGCAGGGCGAGGAAAAATCGCTGGAACTCTGGCTGATCGAGGGTGACAACCCGGCCGTATCGCTCGGCGTCCTGCCGCAGAGCGGTGATGGCCGGATCGTCATTGCGCCGGAGATGCGCGCGAAAATCAGTGAAGGCGTGACGCTCGCCGTCAGCATAGAGCCGCTCGGCGGTTCTCCGACCGGCGTGGCCACGGGCGCCGTGATCGCCGTTGGCAAGACCCGCCGGCCTTAGCCGTTCTATCCGAATTGCTGGTCCCCAGATGCCGCGCCCGTTGCGCGGCATTTTTCCATCGAGCGGCCTGATAAATACAGAAAGACCAATTTATCAATGGCTTGAACGATTTTTGATTTTCCTGAAACTCTTTTTCGTGCCCTCCCGTTTCTTGCTCTGTCCTCTGCAGGGAACGGAATTCCAGAACAATCGGGAGAGGCCCGCCAAGCGGGTCCGCGAGATCAACAGGAAGGAAGAGAAATGTTCAAGTCCATGCTGCGCACGGTCACCGTCGCTTCGATACTGGCCGCCGGCACCTTTGCCGCCCATGCCGAGAACCCGATGGTGGGCGGTGCGGCGATGTATGAAAACAAGAACATCGTCGAGAATGCCGTCAACTCCAAGGACCACACGACGCTGGTTGCTGCCGTCAAGGCCGCTGGCCTGGTGGAAACCCTGTCCGGTGCCGGTCCCTTCACGGTGTTTGCGCCGACCAATGCCGCCTTCGAAGCGCTGCCGGCCGGCACGGTCGACACGCTGCTGAAGCCGGAAAACAAGGATCAGCTTACCAAGGTTCTGACCTGCCATGTGGTCGCTGCCAATGCCATGTCCGACGCGATCTCGAAAATGGTCGCCGACGATGGCGGCACGCATGACGTCAAGACAGTCGGCGGCTGCGTGCTCAAGGCCAAGGCCGATGGCGGCAAGATCACCCTGACCGATGAAACCGGCGGCGTTGCAAATGTCACCATCGCCGACGTCAAGCAGTCGAACGGCGTCATCCACGTGATCGACAAAGTCCTGCTGCCGAAGTCCTGATCGGCGTCTGACCGTTTGAGGGCCTGATGCGTGTCGGCACGCATTTTCGGCCCCGGCCGGAGACCTTATCCCTCCGGCAAGGCCACCGGTTTCACTCCCGGTGGCCTCTTTCGTGTTCCGGTTGGCCTTGCGCTTCTTGGCAAAGGGCCGATCGCGGAGCATCCTGTCACGCCGGATTGATCGGCAATTGTTTTGCTCAAAGCCATCGCTGGCGCTAGCGTCTCGCCATGGCTGCCAAAGGTGGAGCAGAAGGAGACCAGCATGAGGAACAGGCGATTTTTTCTTCTATCCGGTGCCGCCGTCCTGGTCGCGGCGGCCGGGCGCAGTTTTCCGGGCAGGCCCATGGGCGCGCAGGCAGCCGAAACATTCGAGGTAACCCGGACCGATGCCGAATGGCAGGCGCTTCTCGGCGAGGAGCGCTATAGGGTCCTGCGGCATGAGGATACCGAGGCGCCTTTCACCAGCGCGCTCAACGACGAAAAGCGCAAGGGCATCTTCCATTGCGCCGGCTGCGACCTGCCGGTTTACTCCTCGGAGACGAAATTCGAGAGCGGCACGGGCTGGCCGAGCTTCTGGGAGGCACTGCCGAACGGGATCGGCACCCGCGAGGACAATTCCCTGTTCATGGCGCGCACCGAATGTCACTGCCGCCGCTGCGGCGGCCATCTCGGCCATGTCTTCAACGACGGGCCGAAGCCGACTGGAATGCGCCACTGCATCAATGGCCTGGCAATGACCTTCAAGCCGGCCGCGGCCGCCTGACCGTCATGTTGCCGGTCGCCGGCATCAGGTGGTGATGGCCACTCTGATGGCGGCGCGCAGCTCTTCCATGCCGATACCCTTTTCCGAAGAGGTGGCAAGCACCTCCGGGAAGGCGGCCGGCCTCTTCCTGATTTTTTCCAGCGTCTCGGAGATCAGCCTTGGAACGGCCGGTTCCTTGATCTTGTCGGTCTTGGTCAGCACGACCTGGTAGGAGACGGCCGCCTTGTCGAGCAGGTCCAGCACGTCGTCATCGTTCTTCTTGATGCCGTGGCGGCTGTCGATCAGCACATAGACGCGCTTCAGCGTCGAGCGGCCGCGCAGATAGTCGAAGACCAGCCTGGTCCAGGCATCGACATGCTCCTTCGGCGCCTGGGCATAGCCATAGCCGGGCATGTCCACAAGCGCCATGGGCGGCAGGTCGCCGTCGGCGCCCGAATAGCCGTCCGGAACGAAATAATTGAGTTCCTGGGTGCGGCCCGGCGTATTGGAGGTTCGCGCAAGACCCTTGTGGCCGACCAGCGCATTGATCAGCGAGGATTTTCCGACATTGGAGCGGCCGGCAAAGGCGATTTCCAGCGGGCCTTCCGGCGGCAGGAACTTCATCGCCGGCACGCCACGAATGAAGATCCACGGCCGTCCGAACACGGGCTTGTCGTCCTGGGGCTTCACGTCTGTCATGTCGGTTCCGTCCTTGAGGCTATCGACTGGACTTCAGGCTTTTGAGCAGTGATGTCAAGGAACTTGCAGCGGATTGCCACTTGGCCGGCTGGCAAGCGAGCTGGGAGAAGGGAAAAAGAAAAGGCCCCGGACGATCGTCCGGGGCCTTGGCATGCGGTGGGAAGTCCGGCCTATTCGGCCGGTTTGGGTTTCCTCGAGAACAATCCCTTCAGATTGCTGAACAGCTCGACCTTGACGCCATGGCGCTTCATGATCACCGCCTGCTGGGTGATGGACAGCGTATTGTTCCAGGCCCAGTAGATGACGAGGCCGGCCGGGAAGCTCGCCAGCATGAAGGTGAAGACGACCGGCATCCAGGTGAACAACATGGCCTGGGTCGGATCCGGAGGCGTCGGGTTCATGCGCATCTGCAGGAACATGGTGATGCCCATGATCAGCGGCCAGATGCCGATCATCAGCGCATGCGGAACGTCATAGGGCAGGAGGCCGAAGAGGTTGAACAGCGAGGTCGGGTCCGGCGCGGACAGGTCCTGGATCCAGCCGAAGAACGGTGCGTGGCGCATTTCGATGGTGACATAGATCACCTTGTAGAGCGCGAAGAACACCGGGATCTGCAGGAGGATCGGCCAGCAGCCGGCGATCGGATTGATCTTTTCTTCCTTGTAGAGGGCCATCATGCCCTGCTGCAGCGCCATGCGGTCGTCGCCATGCTTCTTCTTCAGTTCCTCCATCTTCGGCTGAACCTTCTTCATGTTCGCCATGGAGGCATATTGCTTGCTGGCGAGCGGGAAGAAGAGGGCCTTGACGACAATGGTGGTGAGAAGGATCGCCACACCGAAATTGCCGAAATAACGGAAGAAGAAATCCATCAGTTTGAACATCGGCTTGGTGATGAAGTAGAACCAGCCCCAGTCGATCAGCAGGTCGAACTGGGGGATCGAGTAGGTCGTCTCGTAGCCGTCGACCAGCGGCACCTGCTTGGCGCCGGCAAAGACGAGGGTCTTGAGTTCAACAGCCTCGCCGGCGGCGATCGTCACGGCGTCCTGCTTGTAGTCCGCCTGGTAGCGCGGGCGTCCGTCGGGGAAATGGGCGAATTTGGATTCGTACGGCGTCGCCTGTGGCGGAACGATCGCAGCCGCCCAATATTTGTCGGTGATGCCGAGCCAGCCGGAGGTTGCCTTGCCGGGCTGGATCGGAGCTTCGTCCTCGATCTTGCCATAGGCGACCTCGTTGAGGCCATGCTCGCCGATGACGCCGATGAAGCCTTCATGCAGCACGTAGACGCTTGGCGTGGTCGGTTTGTTGAAACGGGTAACGCGGCCATAGGAGGAGAGCGAAACCGGAGCGCCGCTTTGATTGTCGATGGTATCGACGACCTGGAACATGAAATGTTCGTCGATGGAGATCTTGCGTTCGAACACCACGCCCTTCTCGTTGGTGAAGGTCAGCACCACCGGCGTCTCGGTCGTCAGCTTGTCGCCGCTCTTCACCGTCCAGACCGTCGTCGGGCCGGGAACCGAGCCGGTTGCCTCGCTGCCGATATAGCCGATTTCGGTAAAGTAGCCTTCCGGCGTATCGGCCGGGCTGAACAGCGTGATCAGCGGGCTCTGGTCATCGACGGTCTCGTGATATTCCTTGAGCTTCAGGTCGTCGAAGCGGGCGCCGGTCAGGTTGATCGAGCCGCTGAGTGCCGGCGTGTCGATGGTGACGCGGGCCGACTTGGCGATGGCCTGGTCGCGGGTTTCGACAGCGCCGGGAACCGCGGCCTGAGCCGGCTGGGCCTGGCCCGAAACGGCGGGCGTGCCGGCCGGCTGGCTCTGCTGGGTGAGCTGATGCTGGGCTTCCGCCGCAATCCGTTCTCTCTCTATCTTCGGGTTGACGTAGAGAAACTGCCAGGCAATCAGAATGAGCACCGACAGCCCGATCGCCACGAAGTAATTGCGGTTTTTTTCCATCATTCTTTCCTGGAGCCGGCCGGGGGCCGTGAATTTTTTTGCTTGCTTTCAATCCGCTCGCAGAGGGTCTTGCCGATCCGCTCGAAAGGGGCGTTCAAAAGGTCGCGCCTGGCGACGATCACATAGTCATGTCCGGGCTTCATTGCAAATGACGCCGAAAGCCTGACGGCCTCCCTGAGGCGTCGGCGCATCCGGTTGCGCTCGACCGCATTGCCATGTTTCTTGGTGACGGTGAAGCCGACGCGCGGAAGGGCATCCGGTTCGCCGCGATCGAGAACCTCGAGCAGGAACAGCGGTCCCCTGCGTTGCTCGCCGTTGCGAACGGCAAGAAACTGCGGCCGGCTTTTCAGCCGCCCGGCAGTTGTGTTTCGATCAGATGAGGTCATTCGCCAGCCTTCCCTCAGAAAGAAGGGGCATCAAGCGTCCCTTCGGACGCGATGGCGACGCCCCGGCGCCGCGAACCGCGCCTGCATGCTTCAGAAAACCGAATGCAGGCGAGCGCGGCACGCGCTTGACGGCCTCAGGCCGACAGACGCTTGCGGCCACGTGCCCGGCGGGCAACGATAACCTTGCGGCCACCCTTGGTGGCGATACGTGCACGGAAGCCGTGACGGCGCTTGCGAACAAGCTTGGACGGTTGATAGGTACGCTTCGTCATTTATTTTAATACCGCGGTGTGCGGCCCTTCTTGGGTTTGCTTCTTAGCAAGGGAGCGTTACGTTCCGGACACGGCATTGCGCAGGGCGCAAGGGGACTTGTCCGGACGTGGGCGGCTTATAGAAGCAAAGACCGGCGAAAGTCAATTGCCGGTGCATGAAAGCCCGCAATCGTGGGCGGGTGGCGCCTCGGACGCTGCTCACAAGGGGAATGCGCGAACAGGCCATTGCGCCCCCCATCTGGTTTGAAAAGCCATCGTTTTCAAAAGCGCAGCGGAAACAGCGGCGTAGCCCGGATGTACTAAAATTTTACAAGTTTGCGAGGGCTTCGTTAACCAAGGATACGCTATGGTTTCTCTCATATCACCGCCGCCAACTGCGAAATATCCGGCGGAGCCCGCTTGAAAGAGAGAATATTCCATGAAAATTCGAGGCAAAATCTACCTTATCGTCGGCATAATGAGCCTGATCACGCTTGCCGTCACCGGCATGGCTCTGACGGTGGTCCGCCAGTACAATGCCCAGCTGGTCCAGTTCGACAATGCCTCGGATCGCGCCTATCACGGCGAACACCTCAACCGGCTGGTAACGGCGGTGGTCATGGAGGCGCGTGGTATCTACGCCGCGCCGACGATCGAGAAGGCAAACCCCTTCGCCGCGGGACTGATGAAGAACCTCGACAAGATCGATGCGCTGCTTGCCGAATGGCGACCGCTGGTTCCATCCGAAGAGCTTGCGACCTTCGAGGCCGTGGTCGAGCGCGCCGCCGAATTCCGGACCTTCCGCACCGAAACGGCGCGGCTCGGCCAGGAAGTCTCGCCGCAGGCCGCCAACGAGCAGGGCAATAACGAACTGAACCGCGCCAACCGCAAGGCTTTCCAGGCCGAGATCGATGCCGTGACCGCAACCGACCGGGAGGTGCTGGACCTGATCAAGGCCGAGGTCGACGCGATCGAAGGCCGGATGACCCTGATGGTGCTCCTGACCGCCGGTCTTGGTCTCGCCATCGGCGCCGGGATCGCCTTCACGATCGCCACCAACCAGCTCAGCCGCCCGATCCTGAAACTGACGGATGCGATGAAGCAGCTGGCCGGCGGCGATCTCGATGCCGAGGTTCCCTTTGCCGGACGCAACGACGAGATCGGCGAAATGGCCGCCGCCGTCGAGATTTTCAAGCGAAACGGCATCGCCGTCAACGAACTGAATGCGCAGGAAACGGCGATGCGCCAGAAGAGCGCCGACCTTCAGTCGAGCATCGGCGTCGTCGTCACGGCCGCCGTTGCCGGCGATTTTACCCAGCGCATCAACAAGGACTACGGCAATGCCGACCTGAACAGGTTCGCCTCGAGCGTCAATGAACTGGTGGGCAGCGTCGATAGCGGCATCAACGAGACCCGCCGGGTCATCGCCAGCCTGGCGGTCGGCGACCTCACGCAGAATATGAACGGCAATTTCCAGGGCGCATTCGCCGAATTGCAGCAGAACGTCAACGACACGCTTTCCACCCTGCAGAACACCCTTCGCGAAGTGCGCACCACCACGGATTCGATCAACGGCAATTCGACCGAGCTGCGTTCGGCAGCCGACGACCTGTCGAAGCGCACCGAGCAGCAGGCCGCGGCGCTGGAGGAAACCTCGGCGGCACTCGACGAGATCACCTCGGCCGTACGCCTTTCGACCGACCGTGCTCAGGAAGCGACCGTCATGGTTTCCGAAGCCAAGCAGAGCGCCGAGCAATCGGGCGAAGTGGTGCGCAAGGCCGTGGACGCCATGGGCCGGATCGAGCAGGCCTCCAACGAGATCGGCCAGATCACCAATGTCATCGACGAGATCGCCTTCCAGACCAATCTTCTGGCATTGAACGCCGGGGTCGAGGCCGCGCGCGCCGGCGATGCCGGCAAGGGCTTTGCGGTCGTCGCCCAGGAGGTTCGCGAGCTTGCCCAGCGTGCCGCGAGTGCCGCCAAGGACATCAAGGGCCTGATCGCCAAGTCTGATTCGGAAGTCGCGACCGGCGTCAAGCTCGTCCAGGAAACGGGCGAGGTGCTCGGCAAAATCGAAACGCGGGTCCTGACGATCAACGATCATATCCATTCGATCGCCACCGCCGCCCGCGAGCAATCGACCGGTCTCGGCGAGGTCTCAACCGCCATCAACCAGATGGACCAGGTGACCCAGCAGAACGCCGCCATGGTGGAAGAGGCGAATGCCGCCACCCACAAGCTCTCCGCCGAGGCCGACAGCCTGGCCCGCCTGATCTCGCATTTCAGGCTCGACGAGACCGGATCGCGCCGCGTGGCGGCCGCGCCGGTTCGCGAAGACACGCGCCCTGTCGCTTCGCCCGCCCGCAAGATGCTCAACAGCGTCGCCCGGGCCTTCGGCGGCGCACAGTCCAATGCAGCGGTGGCCAAGGACAGCTGGGAAGAATTCTGATCTCTCCGGATAGTGCCGTGCATTGACAAGATCCCGCGGCCTGGCCGCGGGATTTTTTATTCGATCACGCCGACGTTTGTTGCCGCGATCATTCGTTATTGGTTTGCGCCCGACTTTCCTTCTAATGCTGCTGGAGATCAGGGGACGACGGCGGGAAAGGCGATAATCGACCGTGGACGGGCACCAGAAGGCGACAGATGCGAAATCAGGACCCGCGCTGCAAAAGGCGCCGCCTGTCCTGCGCGCCCTGCCGCTGATGCTTCTCCTCGCCGGGCTTGCCTGCGCCTATGCCCTTGAGCTTCATCACTATGTCTCGCTCGGCTGGCTTGCCGACCAGCGCCAGGCGCTGCTCGACTTCGTCGCCCTGCATTCGGTCGGCGCGGCGGCGCTGTTCTTCATCGTCTATGTCGCCGTGGTTGCGCTTTGCGTGCCCGCGGCCTCGGTGCTGACGATCTTTGCCGGCTTCCTGTTCGGCTGGCTGGCGGGCGGGCTGCTGGTGCTGGCCGCCGCCACGCTCGGCTCCTGCCTTTTGTTTGCGGCGGCGCGCAGCATGTTCGGCGATGTGCTGCGGCAAAGGGCAGGCCCCTTCCTTGCCCGCTTCTCAGAGGGGTTCTCGAGCCACGCCTTCGGCTATCTGCTGGTCCTGAGGCTGGTGCCGCTCTTTCCGTTCTTCGTCGTCAATATCGCTCCGGCCTTCTTCTCCGTCAGCCTGCGAAGCTTTGCCGCCGCCACGCTCGTCGGCATCATTCCCGGCACCTTCGTCTATGCCTGGCTCGGCCGCAGTTTCGAGCAGCTTATCGGCGATGCCGCCCTTGAGGGACGTCCGCTGGCGCTGGCCGATTTCCTGACGCCGCAACTGACGCTCGCCTTTACCGCGCTTGCCGCCATTGCGGCGCTGCCGCTTGTCGTGCAAGCAGTGAGGGAAAGAAAGGCGGCGAGCCGCGCCGGGGACGACTGACCGCGTGACGAATATCCTTCATCCCGATATCTGCGTGATCGGCGCCGGCTCGGCGGGGCTTTCGGTGGCCGCCGGCGCGGCCGCCTTCGGCGTGCCGGTCGTGCTTGTCGAGAAAGGCCTGATGGGTGGCGATTGCCTGAACCATGGCTGCGTGCCTTCCAAGGCGCTGATCGCCGCGGCGCGGCATGCGCATGCGGTGCAGCAGGCCGCCGCTTTCGGGATCGCTGCGGGCGAACCGCGGGTCGATTTCGAGAAGGTGCAGGCCCATGTAAAGGACGTGATCGCATCGATTGCGCCCAATGATTCGGCCGAGCGCTTCACCGCCATGGGCGTCCATGTCATTCGCGACGAGGCGCGCTTTGCCGATGCCGAAACGGTTGCGGCCGGCGACACGCTCATTCGCGCCCGCCGCTTCGTGATCGCCACCGGGTCTTCACCGGCAATTCCGCCCATACCAGGCCTTGCCGATCTCGATTACCTCACCAACGAGACGCTGTTCGGCCTCAAGCGCTGCCCTGACCATCTTCTGGTGATCGGCGCCGGGCCGATGGGGCTGGAAATGGCGCAGGCGCATCACCGGCTGGGGGCAAGGGTCACCATCGTCGAGACCGCAACGGCTCTGGCGGGGGAGGCGCCCGAACTGGTGCGGATCGTTATCGAAAGCCTGCGCGGCGAAGGCGTCGCCCTATTCGAAAAGACCCGCATCATCGCCGCCGAAAGAATGGCACAGGGCGTGCGGCTGACATGCGAGACCGAAGAGGGGCCGTTGACGGTAGAAGGCAGCCATCTCCTGGTGGCGACCGGGCGCCGCGCCAACAGTGCCGGGCTCGGGCTGGCGGCGGCCGGCATCCGCGAGACATCGTCCGGCATCATGGTCGATGGCAATCTGCGCACGGACAATCGCCGTGTCTATGCGATCGGCGACGTGGCGGGCGGCCTGCGGTTCACCCATGCGGCCAATTACCACGCATCCCTGGTGCTGCGCGAAATCCTCTTTCGGGTGCCGGCCCGCGAAAACCGCGCGATCGTTCCGCGCGTCACCTTCACCGATCCGGAAATTGCCTCCGTCGGCCTGAGCGAGGCGGAGGCGCGGCGGGCGCATGGCAAAGTCGACATCCTGTCCTGGTCCTATGGGGACAACGACCGTGCCCGAACCGAGCGCGCGACGACGGGCCTGATCCGCATCATCGCCGGCCGGCGCGGCAGGATTCTCGGCGTCGGCATCGTCGGCGCCGGCGCGGGCGAGATGATCCATCTCTGGGCAATGGCGCTTTCGAGCGGCCGCAGGCTGAAACATATGCGCGACTATGTCGGCCCCTATCCGACCCTGACGGAGATTGGAAAACGCGCGGCCATCGCCTATTATGCGCCCTTGGCGCGAAAGCCGTTCGTCCGGGCGATTGTCCGGCTGCTACGGCGTTTCGGCTGACGACAGGATCGCGCGTGACATGGTGGCAGAGATGACAGACCCAGCAAGCAGCGGAAAGGCGCCGGTGCGCGCAGCCCTGCTTCGCGGCCTTTCCGGCAAGCTGCTTCTGCTGACCGTGGTTTTCGTCATGCTGGCCGAAGTGCTGATCTTCGTGCCCTCGGTCGCCAATATGCGCATCCGCTGGCTGGAAGACCGGCTGAACACGGCCGCCGCCGCCAGCGTGGTCGTGGACGGCATGGAGGGCGTCCAGCTGTCGCAGATGGTGCAGAAGGAGACGCTGATGGCGACCGGTACCAAGGCGATCGTGCTCCGGCGCAAGGGCGCCTCGCGGCTGATCGCGGCGGCCGATGCCATGCCGCTGGAGGTTGATGCGCAATACGACGTCGCGGCCATGACGCCGCTGATGGCGATCCGCGATGCTTTCGACACGCTTTTGTTCGGCGGCGACCGGATCGTGCGCATCTACGGGCCGGTCGGCGACAGTGCGGCGATCATCGAAGTGGTGATGGAGGACCAGCGCCTGCGCAAGGCGATGCTGATCTATTCGCGCAACGTCCTTATCCTCTCGATCGCCATTTCGCTGTTTACCGCGACACTGATCTTCCTGGCGATCAACCGGATGATGATCGCGCCGATCCGCCGCATGACTGCCAATATGCAGGAATTCTCCGCCGATCCGACCGATCCCGCCCGCGTTCTCCAGCCGCAACCGGGCGGCGACGAATTGTCGATGGCCGGCCAGCATCTGGCGACGATGCAGCGGCGGCTGCAAAAGACCCTGAAGGAGCAGAAGAATTTGGCCGATCTCGGCCTCGCCGTTTCCAAGATCAACCATGACATGCGCAACATCCTCGCTTCGGCGCAACTGATCTCCGACCGGCTTGCCGATGTCGACGATCCGATCGTCAAGCGCTTCGCGCCGACACTGCTGCGCACCATCGACCGCGCCGTCGGCTATACGACGGAGGTGCTCTCCTATGGCCGCACCACCGAGCCGGAGCCGCGCCGCCGGTTCCTGCCGCTGCGGCCGCTGGTTGGCGATGTCGCCGAGATACTGGCGATCGATCCGAAATCCGGCATCGATTTCAACATCCAGATACCGGAAGACCTGCAGGTGGATGCCGATGGCGAGCAGTTGTTCCGCGTCATCCACAATATCAGCCGCAATGCCGTCGAGGCGCTTTCCGGCGAACGGTCCGACGGGGAGCTGCCGCGACGGATCAATGTCTCGGCGATGCGCACCGGCAGCGTCGTTGCGATCTCGATCGACGATACCGGGCCGGGCATGCCGCAAAAGGCGCGCGAGAACCTGTTTGCCGCTTTCCGCGGCTCGGCCCGCTCGGGCGGCACCGGGCTTGGCCTGGCGATCGCCCGCGAACTGGTGCTCGCCCATGGCGGCACGATCGCGCTGGTGGAAAAGGCGACGCTAGGCACCCTGTTTCGCATCGAACTGCCCGATCGACCGGTGCCGCTCGACGCCTTCCGCTCCCGGGCGCATCACTGAACGGAAGCCCGGCGGCAGGCCTCCGCCGCTGCCGAAACGCAAGCGCCGATACCTGGATACCCATGGAATTCGCCTAACGTTTCAACGCAGTAGACGAGGAAGCGGGACAAAAAACAAAGTTTCTGCGCAAATTCGCTTGCATTCCCCGGTGGGACGTTTTAGAGGATCGCCACGCCAGCGGTTCTGCACCGCGGCAAGACGCACCCGTAGCTCAGCTGGATAGAGCATCAGACTACGAATCTGAGGGTCGGACGTTCGAATCGTTCCGGGTGCGCCATTTTTCCCCTTACTATCAATCTGTTCCGGTATTCTGGCGTAACCGCATTCCTGCGCGCGTTCTATGTCGGCCTTCGCCGCAGGGTCTCGATCAGCATGCGGGTTTTTCCGGTGGCGTAGGAAATATCCTCGCGTTCGAGATGCACGGTGATCTCGACATCCTTCCAGCCGGCGCCGTTGTCGCGGGCAAAGATCACCGCTTCTTCCAGCGATGGGAAAAGCGAGGGAGCGTCGCCCTCGACCCAGAACTGCACCGAACATTCCGCCTGCGAATAATTGGCGAGTGCCTTGAGTGGATCGAAGGTCATGCGGGTCTCCGGCAATTGATATCAGGCTCACAGGGCGTCCGAGCGCCGAACGCTGCTATAGCGGGAAAAAATCGCTCCGTCTCCCCCGCACGAATGCCGATTGCGGCTTCACAGGCCGCCAAGGATGTCCAGGGTCCTGCCGTCGGCCTCGCCGTCGAAATAGCGGTCGAGGGCTGCCTGGAAGGGTTTGGGGTCTTCCGCCGCCTCGCGAAACAGCGTCATCGACGAGCCGAATTTCAGGTCGTCGGGCGAGCCGAACAGGTCGAGGGCGCTGACGGCTTGCGAGGCATTGATGGTTCGCGTGCATTCCAGGAGCCGGGCGCCGAGCAGGGGATGGGCGCCATAGGCACGGGCCTCCTCGAGGCTTGAAATGGCGAAATAACGCGCGGTCGAGGAATGGCCGAGGCCGGCGATCTGCGGAAAGACGAACCACATCCAGTGTGTTTCCTTGCGGCCGCGTTCCAGTTCGGCAAGGGCATTGCGGTAAAAGGGTGCCTGCGCCTCGACAAAGCGAAAAAGATTGAACCGGTCCCGCATGTCGTCTCTCCCTCTGTCGTCCTGCCATCGGACAGCCTTGATCGAACGCCGGTGCATGTCCACCGGTTCCACGCGTGCTATCGTGAGCGAGGCGAAGAAGCGGCGTGCGTCGATCGGTTGTGCTGTACTAATCGTCGAGGCGGACGGTGGCGCGGCCGCGGCTGAGATCGGCGATTGTCGCGACCGCCGCGCCGCATCCGGCTTTCTCGATCCGCACTGTCAGTTCGGCGCCGGTATCGGTAAAGCTCTCGGCCGTGAGCGTTGCGCCGACGCCCGGCAGGCGCGCCTTGATGAGAGCCAGATCGGCGAAGTCGCAGGCGATCACGGCGCCGACGGTTTCGATCAGTTCGGTCTTCTCCGCCGCGCGAAAACACATTGCCGCCGTGCCGCCATAGGCGCGCATCAGGCCACCGCTGCCGAGCAGCGTGCCGCCGAACCAGCGGGTGACGACGACGGCAACGCTATCGAGCGACTGGCCGTCGATCGCCTGCAGGATCGGCTTGCCGGCCGTACCGCTCGGTTCTCCGTCGTCGTTGAAGCGGTAGGTCTGGCCGATGCGGAACGCCCAGCAATTATGGCTGGCTGTGGGATCGGAATGGCCGGTGACGAATTCCTTGGCCGCCGCTTCGTCGGTCACGGGGGCGCAGACCGCCAGAAAGCGGCTCTTCTTGATTTCCTGCTCGAAACGCTCGATGCGCTGAAGCGTAAACATCCGCCGGCCCCGTTTGTGCGCGGTGATAGCGCATCGGCAAACGGGATGCCAGCGGTTGTCGGCCTTATCCGATCGACATCAGGCTGGCATTGCCGCCGGCGGCCGCCGTATTGATGCTGGTGGAAACCTCTTCCAGCAGCCAGTTGAGGCAATAGGCATCGGGATTTGCCGACAGCTCCTGCGCCGATGCGGCCTGGACGAGCACCAGCGGGCCGGGCAGGGCGGCGATCTTCTTGTTGGCGGTGCGGATATGGTCCGCATCGCCTTCGATCAGCGCCCCGGAAAAGGGCACGTCGGCCGCCCAGTCCGAGGTGAAGGATAGCCGGGCCGCAACATTGGCGGGCAGGGCCGAAAGCCTGTCCTTCAGGCCGGAAGCGGTGTCGATCACGGCGGCATTGCCGGTGGCGAGCACGGCGGCGAGCTGGCGGTAAAGCCCTTCCTCGGTTTCCGAGACCAGCAGAATGCGGCCACGCGGATGCAGCGCATACAGATTGCGCTCGCCGACCGGTCCGGCCAGTTCCGTGGTCAGGCCGAGCGCCGACTGGCTGCCGGTTTCGCGCGCGGCCTGCGCCTGCGCCTTCAAGCCCTTGCCCTCCAGCCATCTGGCGAAATCGAGCAGGACCGGATCGAGATGGACCGAACTATGCTGCGGCGGCACCGGCGGCGTGGCGACGAGGCGGCCGAGATAGAGCGGGCCGCCGGCCTTGGGACCGGTGCCGGAAAGCCCGCGCCCGCCAAAAGGCTGGACGCCGACGACGGCGCCGATGATATTGCGGTTGACGTAAAGATTGCCGGCCTGCACGCGGCTCGTCACATGGGCGATCGTCTCGTCGAGGCGTGTATGCAGCCCGAAGGTGAGGCCGTAGCCGGTGGCATTGATATCGTCGATCAACCGGTCGAGATCGTCACGCTCGTAGCGCAGCACGTGCAGGACCGGGCCGAAGACCTCCTGCTTCAGGTCGGAGAGATTTTTCAGCTCGATGATCGTCGGCGGCACGAAGGTGCCCTTCGCGGTTGCCGGCGAAAGCGCGATCTGCTCGACCTTGGCACCGATGCCGCGCATGGCTTCGATATGCTTTTCGATAACGCCCTTGGCTTCCTCGGTAATCACCGGGCCGACATCGACGGCAAGACGGTCGGTGCGGCCGATATCGAGCTCGTGCAGCGCGCCCTTCAGCATGGCGAGAACACGGTCGGCGACATCGTCCTGCAGGCAGAGCACGCGCAATGCCGAGCAGCGCTGGCCGGCGCTGTCGAAGGCCGACGCGATGACATCGCCGACGACCTGTTCGGCAAGGGCGGAACTATCGACGATCATGGCGTTCTGGCCGCCGGTTTCGGCAATCAGCGGGATCGGCTTGCCGGCCGCAGACAGCCGGTCCGCCAGCTGCGCCTGGATCAGGCGGGCAACGGCGGTCGAGCCGGTGAACATCACGCCGGCAATGTTCGGCGCGCCGACAAGGGCGGCGCCGACGCGGCCGTCGCCCGGCAGAAGCTGCAGCGCTTCGGCTGGAATGCCGGCCTCGTGCAGGAGGCGCACGCCCTCGGCGGCGATCAGCGGCGTTTCCTCGGCAGGTTTTGCCAGCACCGGATTGCCGGCCACCAGCGCCGCTGCGATCTGGCCGCAGAAGATCGCCAGCGGGAAATTCCACGGGCTGATGCAGACGATGGGCCCGAGCGCCTTATGGGCCGGGCCGAGCGTGCGGGCCGCCTG
This sequence comes from Rhizobium sp. Root482, assembly GCF_001426565.1. GTDB lineage: Bacteria > Pseudomonadota > Alphaproteobacteria > Rhizobiales > Rhizobiaceae > Pararhizobium. Next base: position 281,479 of record NZ_LMFA01000023.1, read on the forward strand.
TTCGGCATAGTAGCGCAGGAAGTCGATCGCCTCGCGCACTTCGGCAATCGCGTTGGGCAGCGATTTGCCGGCTTCGCGGATGATCAGGCCGAGCAGGGTGGGCATGCGCGCCTGCATCAGATCGGCGGCGCGCACCAGGCATTGGGCACGCTCGGCGGGTGCAACCGTGCTCCATCGCGCGCCTTCCGCAAGGGCGATCTCGACCGCACGGCGGGCATCGTCTTCCGCGGTCTCGATGACCGAACCAACCACATCACGATGGTCACCGGGATTGAGCACGGGGCGGCTCTCGCCGCGCAGTTTTTCAGCGCAGAGATGCGGGGCAGCCGTCCAATCCATCGCAGCACTGGCTTTCAGGGCATCCGACAGCATCGACAGCGTTGTCTCGCTGGAAAGATCGAGGCCGGCGGAATTGTCGCGTCCGGCATAGAGATCGACCGGCAGCTTGATCTGGTCATGCGGCGCGCCCATGACGGGCATGGCGCGGACGGTATCGACGGGATCGGCGATCAGTTCTTCCACCGAGACCGTCGGATCAGCGATGCGGTTGACGAAGGAGGAGTTCGCGCCGTTTTCCAGAAGGCGGCGAACGAGATAGGCGAGCAGCGTCTCATGGGTTCCGACTGGCGCATAGATGCGGGCCGGGCGATCGAGCTTGTCCTTGCCGACGACCTCGTCATAGAGCGGCTCGCCCATGCCGTGCAGGCACTGGAACTCGTATTTTCCGACCTTGAAATCGGGGCCGGCCATTTCGTGGATCGTCGCCAGCGACTGGGCATTGTGGGTGGCGAATTGCGGGAAGATCACGTCCACCGCATCGAGCAGCTTTTTCGCGCAGGCGATATAGGAGACGTCGGTATGGATCTTGCGGGTAAAGACCGGAAAATCCTCCAGCCCGTCGATCTGGGCGCGCTTGATTTCGGCATCCCAATAGGCGCCCTTGACGAGGCGCACCATCATGCGGTGGCCGGAGCGGCGGGCAAGGTCGATGATGAAATCGAGCACGAAGGGGCAGCGCTTGCCATAGGCCTGGACGACGAAGCCCATGCCGTTCCAGCCTGAGAGGTCCGGATCGAGCCGCAACGCCTCAAGCAGATCGAGCGACAGTTCCAGCCGGTCGGCTTCTTCGGCATCGATATTCAAGCCGATATCGTAGCTCTTGGCGATCAGCGCCAGCGCCTTCACCTTCGGCAGAAGTTCGCCCATGACGCGGGCCGACTGGGCGCGGACATAACGGGGATGCAGCGCCGAAAGCTTGATCGAGATGCCGGGACCTTCATAGATGCCGCGGCCGTTCGAAGCCTTGCCGATGGCATGGATGGCGTTTTCGTAGTCGGCATAATAGCGCTCGGCATCGGCCGCCGTGGTCGCGGCCTCGCCCAGCATGTCGTAGGAATAGCGGAAGCCGCGTGCCTCGAGCGCCCGCGAGCGCTTCAGTGCTTCCTCGATGGTTTCGCCTGTCACGAACTGCTCGCCCATCATTCGCATCGCCATGTCGACGCCGCGGCGGATCACCGGCTCGCCGGCGCGGGCAATGAGGCGGGTGAGGGCGGCGGACAGGCTACGGTCGTTGACGGTGGAGGTGAGCTTGCCGGTAACGACGAGGCCCCAGGTGGCGGCATTGACGAAGAGGGAGCGGCCGCCGCCGATATGCGAGCGCCAGTCGCCATCGGCGATCTTGTCGCGGATCAGCGCGTCGCGGGTGGCGGTATCGGGAATGCGCAGCAGGGCCTCGGCCAGGCACATCAGCGCCACGCCCTCCTGGCTCGACAGCGAATATTCATGCACCAGGCCCTCGACGCCGGAGCCCTTGTGCTTGGCGCGCAGTGCCAGGATCAATTTGCGGGCGGTCGCCTTGGCGCGGGCGCGGATATCCTCGGGCAGAGTGGCGGCCGCTACCAGCGGCGCCACGCATTCGGTTTCCGGCCGACGATAGGCGGCGGTGATGGCCTGGCGCAGGACCGTCTGGGTGGAAATCGGCGGGGCGAAATCGGCAAAGGGCAGGGGCGCGGATGCGGTCTGCGAGGTCTCGGACTGCTGCGGCTGGCTCATCAAATTTCGTCCCTTTGAAACTGGCCCGGCGCACCGACTATGCGCCTTTTATGCTGGGCGCAAAATAGGAGAGAGGACGCCGCATATCCATCCGGTAAATTAGGGTGAATTCGGGATGTTTCACTAAACGATACGGGTAACGACGAATGATATACGGAGAAGGCAAGTTGTCGCCGGATGACTGCCCTATAGCAGGACGGTCTGCGACAGTTTGTGCCGGGCCATCAGGCATTCGTCGTCACCGGGCATGCAGGTACGGCAGACGATCGGCCGTACCGCATAGATCTTGCAGCCGACATGGACGCCGAGCCTGCCGTCGAGCGCCGAACAGCGATTGTCCTCGCAGCGCATGCCGCCGAGATCGGCGGACACATAGGCGGCCGGAATCCGGTCCAGTTCCTCGTCCGTCTCCAGCGAAAAGCGCGGCCAGTCTTCGGAGTAGCTGCAGCAGGCGCCACAACTCTGGCAATCGAACTCTTCGGTGGGAACGGTAAGGGTCATGGGGGCGAGGGTAACATGGAATGGGGGGATGGCGGAATGGGGCGGCATATCCCTTCTCCCCGCATGCGGGGAGAAGGTGGCCGACAGGCCGGATGAGGGGGAAAAGCCACATCATGAACGGCCAGACGGACAAGAGACTTTGAAAAAAATGAAACGAAATCAATGCTACGCCGATGCCGTACCACCCCCTCATCCGCCCTTCGGGCACCTTCTCCCCAAGGGGAGGAGAGACGATGCGGTCGGCTTCCCGGCACTTCAAGGCCACCCTGCACGCGGGGAGAAGAGACTACGGAGTGCGCAAGGCTCGGCACGTCTCCCCGCTGGGGAGAAGGGAAATCAAGCCACCGCCGCTTCCCGCACGGCGATCTCGTAATCCTCCGTATGCACCAGCACGCCCGTGTCGGTCATGACGGCGATGCCGTAGGCTGCGGGTTCGTCGATGGAGAGCGAAGTATCGGGCGTGTCGAAGGGCATGGGCTGCTGGTGCACCGGGCTCTTGAAGACGGAGAAGGGGATGCCGCGGCTGGAGCCGGAAATCGTCCGGTGCACATGGCCGGCGAAAATATGCAGGACATTGCCGCGGCGCTTCACCAGATCGTAGAAATCCACCTCGTTGATCAGTCGCATCATGTCCATGCCGGAAAAGCCGGTGGCATGTGGCGGGTGATGCATGAACAGCAGCACAGGCCGGTCGCCCGCCGTTTCCAACTGCCGGTCGAGCCAGGCAAGACGCTTGGCGCACAGGAAGCCGGCATGGCTGCGCGGATAGTCGTAGGGCGGGGCGAACAAGGTATCGAGAAGCACGGCGCGGCAATCGGGAAAATCCACCACCCGCTGGACGAAGCCGTCCTCGTCGTGCACCGCATCGGCAAAGACCTCGAGGAAGATATCGCGGCGGTCGTGATTGCCGATGGTGATGGCAAGCGGCGGAACAAGCCGGTCGAGCAGCGTCTTCAGCCGCTCATAGGACGGCCGGTCGGCCCGGTGGGTGAGGTCCCCCATGACGATCACCCCGTCCGCATCGGCGTGATAGCGGTTGACATGGTCGATGCCGGCTAAAAGCCGCTGGTAGGGATCAAGGCCGATGATCGACGCGCCCTCGGGCACCATGTGCAGGTCGGTAAAGATGATCAGCTTTGTCATTGGAATGCCCGGTGAGAGGAAGGCGGATGGAGGTCGCCAAGCTGTCGGCGGCGGCCTCTGGCGTCAAGCAACATAATTGGGAGGGTTCAGCCCGGTCCGATCTCGAACAGTGCCTCGCCATAACCGACACCCCGGCCCGGCGCGGCGAGGATGCGGAGCAGGGTGCAATCGGTCGCCGCGCCGACGGCACGCAGCGTCATGCCGGTCTTGATATAGGCGACAACCTCGCCCTTTGCTGCCCTGCGCGGCAGGGGCAGCGGAGCGGCGGCGCTGGCCGGATGGGCGAGAAGAAGGAGGCCGACGCCCGGCGAGCAGAGGTGGCCCACCGGCTCTTCCGCTTGCGGCGGCGCTATTTCGACCGGGCTTGTCTGCCGGTGGCCGCCGTCGAGCCTCAGCCGGAGTTCCGTCGCGCCGGACTCATAGTCGAAGGCGGCGATGCCATGCCGCTCCATCAGGGCGATCGCCTGCCTTATATCCTCGCTGTCCATCGCCTCACGCCGTCTTTTCGATGGTGAAGAGCGCCATGCCCGCTGCCACCGGGGCGGCGTCCGGCAGGTGGATGGCGGTGATGCGGCCGGCGCAGTCGGCTTCCACCGGATTCATCATCTTCATGGCCTCGACGATGGCCAGTTTCTGCCCGTCCTCGACCAGGTCGCCGACCTCGACGAAGGGCGGCTCGCCGGGCATTGGCGAGCGGTAGAAGGTGCCCGGCAATCCGGCGACGATGATGTGGGTCGCGGCGGTCGTGGCGGCCGCGGCCGAGGCTGCTCCGGCCTCTCCGCTGGAGGAAAAGGAGGAAGCTGCGTGGACCGTGCCGGGTGTCGGAGCCTGCGTCACCGTCTTTGCCAGACGGATGCGCGTGCCGTTCTCCGTCAGTTCCAACTCGTTGACGCTGGAGCTTTCCAGAAGCCGCATCAGCCGTTCGATCAGGTTGAGGTCCATGATTGTCCCGTTTCGCCGCTCAGGAGAGAAAATTCTTCACGGCGATGCCATCGGCCTCGAGCGCCCGGCGCACGGTCAGCGCAATGGTGACGGCGGCCGGCGTGTCGCTGTGGACGCAGATGGAGTCGATCGGCGTCTCGATCGCCTGGCCGGTGATGGTTTCGATGGCGCCGGCGCGCACCATGCGCACCACGCGGGCGGCGGCCTCGGCCGGATCGTGGATGACCGAGCCGGGCAGCTTGCGATCGACCAGATGGCCTTCCGGCGTATAGGCGCGATCGGCGAAAATCTCCGATGCCGTCTTCAGGCCCATCTCATTGGCCTGGCGCTGCTGGTGGCCAAGCGCGATGACGAGGCAGACGAGCGAGGGATCGACCGCCTTGATGGCGCGGTTGACGGCCATCGCCACCTCGGCATTCTGCTGGGTGAGATTGCCGAGCGCGCCATGCGCCTTGACATGGGTGATCGGGTGGCCGGCATAGGCCGATAGGGCCTGCGCGGCACCGATCTGGTAGGCGGTCAGCCGCTCGATCTCTCCGGCCGAAAAGGGAATGTTGCGGCGGCCGAAGCCCCAGAGATCCGGAAAGCCGGGATGGGCGCCGACGGCCACACCGCGCTCCTTGGCAAGAGCAAATGTCGTCGCCATGATCTCCGGATCGCCGCCATGGAAGCCGCAGGCGATATTGGCGGAGGTGACGATCTTCAGGATCGCATCGTCGTCGCCCATCCGATAGGCGCCGAAACCTTCGGCCATGTCGGAATTGAGGTCGACGCTCAAGGGCTTGCTGTTCAAGGCTTTTTCCAGTTCGTTGCATGCGGGTCGCGGCGATCCTAGCGCATGTGGAAGGTGGTGGGAATAACGGGCAGGCAGCCTAAGCCGTCAAAAATCCGCCGGCTCTGCAGTCACCCCCGCGATTTCATGGGGCGGATGCGATAACGACTAGGCAAGGCCGGAAAGCTGAATTATCAAATCCCCCATCGTGTTCTGCAAGACGGGTATCCGGTGACCGAGACTGTTTCTCCAAGGCTCAGCATGCAAGGGGCGGGCGCGATCCTGCTGGATGCGGCCGGCGCCGTCTTTTCCGACGATATCCAGTCGCGCCTCTGGGCCGTGGCCGCGCATATGAAGACGCGCGAGGGCATTGCCGAGACCGTGCCGGGCATGAACAATCTGATGATCGTCTTCGATCCGCTCCTGGCTGCACCGGATCGCGTCGAGCAAGTGTTGCGCGATGCCTGGGAGAGCGTGGTGCCGGATGCCGTGGGCGGCCGCGATGTGGATATTCCCGTGGTCTATGGCGGCGAAACCGGCGAAGATCTCGCGGTGCTTGCCGCGCATGCCGGTCTGAGCGTCGAGGATGTGGTGCGCCGGCATTCGCAGGCGGTCTATTCGGTGGCAGCCGTCGGCGCCATGCCGGGCTTCGTCTATCTCTCCGGGCTCGATCCGCAGCTTGCCATGCCACGCCGGGCGGTGCCGCGCATGAAGGTGGAGATCGGCTCGGTGATCATCGGCGGCGCCCAAGCGGGCATCATGCCGTGCACGGCGCCCTCCGGCTGGCATATCATCGGCCGGACACAGGTCCCGCTGTTCGACCCTTTGCGTGATCCGCCGGCAGCCTGCAGGCCGGGCGATCGCATCCGCTTCCGGGCGGTCGAGGTCAAATCATGATCGAGATCCTGTCGACCGGCGCCGTCAATTCCGTCCAGGACCTCGGGCGTGTCGGCCATCTGGATGCCGGCGTCGGCCGCTCCGGCATGATGGATGCGGCGGCACTCGAAATCGCCAATCTGATGATCGGCAACGAACGGGAGGCAGCCGGCCTCGAAGTGGCGCTGTTTCCCTTCCGGCTGCGGTTCGAGGCTGATACGGTGTTTGCCATCGCCGGTGCCGATTGCCCGGCAAAAATCGGCGACAGGCAAATGCCCTGCTGGTGGGCGATGAATGCAAAGGCGGGCGAGGTGCTGACGCTCGGCCTGCCGCATTCAGGCGCCCGCGCCGTCATCGCCTTCAAGGGCGGTATCCAGGTGCCACCGGTTCTCGGATCGCGCTCGACCGATCTGAAGAGCGGTTTCGGCGGGCTGGAAGGGCGCGGCTTGAACCGGGGCGACCGGCTGCCGCTTTCACAAACGCCGGCCAGATTGCTGAAAATGGACGGCGGTTTCGGCGTCGATCCCTCGTCCCTGCGACCACCGGCGGACAGCGATCAGCCCATCGCCCTGCGCGTCCTGCCGAGCGCGGAATTTGATGCCTTCACCGACGAGGCGGTTTCGCATTTCCTCAAGTCCGACTGGCTGGTCACCAATGACGCCAATCGCATGGGCTATCGCCTGGGCGGGCCGGAGCTTTCGCTGATCCGCAAGCTGGAGCTCTTTTCCCACGGCATCATGCCCGGCACGGTGCAGGTGCCGCCGAACGGTCAGCCGATCATCCAACTGGCGGAAGCCAATACCTGCGGTGGCTATCCGAAGATCGCCAATGTCATCGAGGCCGACCTGTGGAGACTGGCGCAGGCGCCCGTCGGCACCCGGCTGCGCTTCGCCATGACAGACCGCGCCGCCGCCATTACGGCGCTGCGGCAGGAGCGGGATTTCATGGCCGAGGTGGCGGCATCGGCAAGCCTGATGCGCGGCTGGATGTGATTTTCGGGAGCGGTGTTGTTGTCCGCTTGCCCCTCATCCTAGCCCTCTCCCCGCAGGCGGGGAGAGGGGGCGACTAAGGTCGATTGTAACGACTGAGCATGCCGCACATTCCTTCTCCCCGCCTGCGGGGAGAAGGTGCCCGATAGGGCGGATGAGGGGTGGTTGCCCGGATTGCGACTGCGGCTGTAGCCGCGTTCCCTCACTTCACCCGGTTTGTCTTCGACAGGACGAGACTTGCCTGTTCGCTCGCTTCGACGGCCGCGGTGGTGACCGTGTCGACGGGCGGCGGGGTGATCCTGGCAAGCGCGAAGCTGTCGCCTTTCCTGGCGGCCATCGAGAACAGGGCGGCTGCGGCGGCAGGATCGGCCGGCATGCCTTCGCCGGTTTCCAGCATCAGGCCGAGATTGACCATCGCATCGACATTGCCGCGTTCGGCCGCCAGCCTGTAGAAATAGGCGGCCTTTCCATTGTCCTCGTCGATCCCGGTTCCTTCGTCCAGCATCACGGCAAGATTGAATGCGCCGAGATTGTCCCGGGCAAGCGATGCCCGCTCGAACCATTGCGCCGCAAGCCTGCCATTGGCCGTCGTGCCGACGCCGTCGCGATAGGCAACACCGAGATTGTAGGCGGCAAGGATGTTGCCGGCCGCGGCGGCTCTCTGGTAGAGGGCGAAATCGCCGGCATGATCACCCCGCTCGCCGACCGCGACCGCATAGCTCACCATGGCGGCCGCATAACCGCTTTCGGACGCCTCTTCGAGCAGGACCATTGATTTCGCCGGCTGGCCGGCGGCATGGAGCACACGGGCAAGCTGGAAGGTCTGCCGGGCGCCGCTTTTCTGGTTATAGGCCTCGCGGCAAGCCGAAAGGGCAATGCCGATGCGGAGATCTTCGTTCGCCACCGGCCGAAAGGAGAGGTTGCGCTGGAGATCGTGCTCGCTGCCTGCCTCCGCGTCGCATTGGTCCGCTGGTAGGAGCGAGGCGGCCCGTGCCGAGGGAAGAGCGATGGCGGCAACCGATGCAAGACTGACGGCGGCGAGCAGGATGGCGTTGAGCGCTGACACGCGCCTGGAAATGCGGTTGCCGGTTTCGTTTTTCATGGCTTTCTCCCTTGCCTTTGTGTCACCCTATTGTCCGTGCCGGACTGCGGCAGTTCCTTGGGAAACAGGCGCAAGCCGGGCCGGATGGAAGAATGCGTGAGACCGGACAGATCCGTCCCGGAAGCGCGTCGGAAGCCGGATGGTGGACAGGGAGCAAGGGCAATGATCAGAGATAGTTTCCCGATGCGTGATATCCTCTTCGGACGCCGGGCATTTCTCGCCGGCTGCGCATTGGTCGCAACCGGCCTCGAAGCAATGCCGGTGCAGGCCGGCGCCGTCATCGGCAAGGCGTCGGACGTGCGCGGTACGGTCGATGTCAAGCGGGCGGAGCAACAGGAAGGCCTCGTTGCCGGCGGGCAGATCATGGATAGGGACACTGTGCTCACCGGCACAGAGAGCTTTGCCGATCTGCAACTGGACGACACGCGCATCCTGCTCGGCAGCGACACGGAGCTGCTGCTCGACAGCTTCATCGCCAGCCAGGGCGGCACGATGGAACTCGGCACCGGGCAGATGGTCTTCGACCGGCCGGAAGGCCTGCCGAAGATCGATCTGACGCTGCGCACCACTTTCGGCATGATCGGTGTGCGCGGCACGAAATTCTTCTGCGGACCGAACCGCGGCGTCTTTGCGGTCTTTGTCGAGCATGGCGCGGTCGCGGTCGAGGGCGGCGGCGTCGAGCGGCTTGTCGGCGCCGGCGAAGGCGTCGAGATCGCCAGGCCAGGCGATCCGCCGGGCAAGGTCGTCGTCTGGAAGGAAGCAAGGATCGTCGAAGCCTATGCCAGCGTTGGCCTCAAGCGCTGACCGTCCTCAGGCCGGCGTCGTAAACAATTCCATTTCGCCGAAGCCGCGGATGCCGTGCATCCCGAGGGATCGCAGGTCGCGGCCACTTTCCGCTGCGGCCTGCGGGCCGATGCAGATGGCCGTGCCCAGGAATTTATTGGCCTCTTGAAGCCGGGCGGCGAGATTGATCGCATCGCCATGGGCGGTGTAATCGAGCTTGCCGCCGGCGCCGACCTCGCCGAGCACGGCGATGCCGGTCTCGATGCCGATGCGGGTGCGGCCGAATTCATGTTCGATGAAGCCCGACCGCCGGCGCATCTCCTCCGTCAGCGCCCCGATCGCCTGCGCGCAGTCGATCGCCCTGTTGACGTGGTCGTCGAGATCCTCAGGCGCGTTGAAGAAGGCGTGCACGGCATCGCCGACCACCTTGTCGACCATGCCGCCATGGGTGGCGACCAGGCCGTTGACCTCGGCATAATAGATGTCGAGCAGGGTGACGAGGTCGCGCGGCGGTAGCTTCTGCGAAAGTGTCGAGAAGCCTTCGATATCCGTGAACAGCGCGGTGACGGGCCGCTCCTCGCCGGCCAGGCGGTCGTCGTCCGGATTGTCGATATAGCGCGCAACGACGGAGTGCGGCAGATATTGCGAGAATTTGCTGCGCGCCGCCGATTCCGCCCGCCGAACCCGGGCGAATTGCAATGTACTGGTGACGATCAGCACGAAGACCAGCACAAGACCGATGCCGACCGCATCGACGAGAAGCGCGTTTGTCGCATAGATCGCCACCGCCGCCCCGATCGTCGCTGAAATCGCCAGCAGCCCGAGCGCAGCAGAGGTAACCGGGCGCAGGCGTGTGGCAACAAGCGCCACCAACAGCCCGGCGCTCAGCGCCACGCCGGCTTCGAGCAACGGAAGCCGGGCATCGCGGCGCGGAATGAAGCCGGTCAGGATGGCATTGGCGATATCGGCATGGATTTGCACCGATGGCTGCAACGGCATGGAGGCCGTAGCGCGCAAGCCGCCGAGATTGGGCAGGCTGCTGCCGATAAAGACGGTCTTGTCCCTGAAACGGTCCTGCGCGACCGTGCCTTCAAGCACATCGCTGGCCGATACGGTTCTCTTCCCGATCGTTTCGGCCTTGCTTGCGGCAAAGCGCAGGCTGCCATCTTCTTCCAGTTCGACCAGATGATTCGCTAGCTTCAGCCAGGCCGGCTCGCCGCCGAGGATCGGCGTGTGGCCGCCCTCCGCCAGGCGCGCCGCCTCGACCCCAAGCGCCGGATAGATCTGGTTTCCAAGGATCGAAAAGGCCTGGACGCGGCGGATAAGGGCATCCTCGTCGCCAACGAGAAAGGCGGCGGCTGCCGAATGCGATGCTTCCTGCAGGAAGGGGCAGGAGGCCTCGGCGCCGGCGATGAACCACGATTCCGGGATCGCCAGCGGCTTTCGAACGGCAACCGGCGGCATCGGTCGCGGATACCCGCCGCCCTCGGCAATCAGGAAGCCGAGGATGACCGGCGCTCCGGAAATCGCCCGGGTCAGCGCGGCATTGGCGGGCTCGGCGGCATCGCAGCCGGTGCTGAAAACGAAATCCATGGCAATGGCGCGGGCACCCGCCTTCGACAGGCGGTCGAGGAGATCGGCGGTTTCCGCCCGGCCCCAGTTTTTTTCGATCGTCCCTTGCACCGATGCCCGGTCTATATCGACAACGGCGATCAGGGTGGATTGCGGGGCGGCGATCCATTGGGTGAGGGTGTCGAAAAACATCTCCCTCTGCGTTTCCAGCATCGATCCTGCGGAGAGGAACAGGAGCGCTGCGCCGAGCAGGCTTGCGGCCATTCCGGCAAGGAACGGCCTGATCCGCAGGAGGCGCCGGCTCTTCACGGTGCTATTCCTCTTCGGGCTCGGCGATCCTGCGCAACCGGCCGATATGGCAGGTGATGACGCCATCGGCCCGCTTGATGGCCGCGCCTTCCTCCAGCGCCAGAATGGCGCGATTGACCTTCGGCCGGCTGGCGCCGAGAATACCGGCAATGTCGGACTGGCTGAGCGTCAGGCGCAGATTGGCGCTTTCGGGCAGTTCGCTGCCATGGATCTGCTTCAGCGTTGCCAGGAAGAAGCGCGCCACCCGCGCATGCAGGTCATAGAGCGCGATCGTCTCCAGCCGGTCTGTCGTGTCGCGCAGGAGCGAGCAGAGATAACGCATGATCGATTCGGCGGCATTGGGCGTGTGGGTGATGAAATCGAGAAAAGCCTTCTTGGCGATCACATAGCCCTCGGTGGCGATGATCGCGGTGGCATCCGCCGAGCGCGGCTGGTCGTCGAGAACGGCCATTTCGCCGAACAGCGCGCCGGCCTCGATATGGCGCAACAGCAATTCCCGCCCTTGCGGTGTGATCAGCGACAGCTTGATGCGGCCGGAGACCACGGCAATCATGTAATTGCCCTCGTCGCCGCGCTGGAAGATCACCGTGCCGGGACTCCATTTCCGATAGGTGGCAAGGGCCGAAATGGCGGCGACGGCATCCCTGTCGAATTCCTCGAAGATCGGAAAGGAGCGCCAGAAGGCCGGGCTCTTGTTGATTTCGTTCATGCCGCTTCCCCATCCGCGGTTCAATTCCACCCCATTGAAAATTCTTCTCGCAGTCTGCCTGCGGTTGCAACAAAAAAGGGAAAGTCGGCGAAGCCTTGCCCTTCTGATGTGCCATTTGCGGAAGAAATAAGGTTATGGTGTTTTCTTGACGATTGATGCCCGCTGTTTTTCCATTGTGAACGATCTGTTTCGTTGCGCCGGGCTGGTCGGTTTTAAAATAGCTGATAGAAATATACGGGAAACGAACCCAACCGGAGCCACTCTCATGCCGTCAAGCACTGTTGTCCTTATCGGACGTATCCTCCTTTCGATCATTTTCATTCTTGCCGGTTTCGGCAAATTCACCGGCCTTGCCGGCACTGCCGGCTATTTCGGCAGCATGGGCTTACCCATGCCGATGGTCACCGCCGTCGTCGTCGCGCTGGTGGAACTTGTCGGCGGACTTGCGATCCTTCTCGGCTTCTTTACCCGTCCGGCCTCCTATCTGCTGGCGGCCTTCTGCCTGGCGACGGCCTTTGTCGCGCATTTCGATTTTGCCGATCAGATGCAGATGATCAATTTCCAGAAGAACCTCGCCATGGCCGGCGGATTCCTAGTTCTGGCCGCCTTCGGCCCGGGCGCACTCTCGGTGGATGCCCGCCGCGCCTGAGCATTGTGGTCGAGATGACGAAGGCCTGCCGGCATCCGCCGGCGGGCTTTTTTGCTGTCAAGATCAAGGACGGATGACGCCCTTGCGCAAAATGATATTGCCATGGAGACGCGCTTCGCTGGTCTGGACGACCGCATGGGCGGCGCGCACCCTTGGATAGAAATCGGCTCCGAGCAGCGGCGTCACTGTACGGCCGGGCGCATGCCGCGCGCAGCAGGCGATGATCTCCGCATGCACCGGATCAAGGGCGTCGCGGTCCTGCCCGACCGTGGCGCGAAAGATCGCCTCCGGCACGAAATCGTCGATCGGCAGGACGCTCAATATGGCGTCGAGCACCCGGACGAGCGGATGGCCGTCGAGGCGGATCAGCCGCCGGCCGTGTTCGAGGCCGGGATAATTGCCGTCGACCAGGGCGATCTCGTCGCCATGACCCATGGCGCGCAAGGTTGCCAGAAGTTCGGGGCCGAGCAGGGGATCGAGACCCTTCAGCATCATGCGGTCTCCTTGAAGAGAACATTGGTGTCGATGAGGTAGCGGGAAAACAGCGGCAGGCTGGCGCCACCGATCGCCCGCGCCTGCGCACCGACCGCGCCTTCGATGATATCGGGCACAAGCACGCCCTGGAGATCCAGTTCCTGGATGGCACGGCGGGTTGCCGCGACGATGCGGGCGCGAACCCAGGGCGGGAATCCGCCATCGATCACGGCTGCCGAAAAGTCGATGATCGAGGCCGCCGAAACGACAGCCTGCGCCAGGGCTTCGGCGCTCTCCTGGATCCAGGTTTCGAGCGGCTCGCCGAAATCGATCCAGTCGTCGGCAGAATACCAGAGCGGCTTCGGGTCGATGCCGCGGGCGCGCAGCAGGTTTTCGAGCACGAAGACGGAGGCGACTTTCAGCAATTGCTGGGTCTTGCCGGTCTTGCCCGCCACCTGCAGCGGACCGACCGCGCCCGCCGTTCCTGTGCGCCCGGAAAACAGCGCGGAATTCAGCACGATGCCGCCGCCGATGAACGAACCGATGTAGAAATAGATGAAATCCGGATAGCTGGCGCCGACCCCGAATACCAGTTCCGCCCCGCAGGCGCTGGTCGCGTCGTTCTGCAGGAAGACCGGAAGATTGGTGCGCGCGGCCAATTCCGCCTGCAGGTCGAAGCCGCGCCAGCTGTCCATGGCTTCGGCCGGTGCGCCGACCTCGTCTGCCCAGTTCCAGAGCTGGAACGGCGTGGCGATGCCGATGCCCGTGACGCGCCGGCGCTGGTCGGAGGTCAGCATTTCTTCGAGCTCCGCCATGCCCTCGATGATGAAGGCGAGAATTTCGCCGGGCATCGGGAAGGCATGGATCCGGTGCAGGTGCAGACGGATCGTGCCGACGAAATCCATCAGCACGAGATCGCAGCTGCGCCGGCCGATCTTGACGCCATAGGAATAGACCGCGTCCGGATTGAGCCGCATCGGCGTCGAGGGCTGGCCGACCCGGCCGCGCACCGGATCGCCGCGCATCAGGAGATCGTCCTTCTCCAGCGCCCGCATGATCACCGAGACGGTCTGTGCCGAAAGACCCGACCGGCGGGCGATATCGGCCTTCGAAAGGCTGCCATGGCGGCGTACCAGCGACATGACCAGTCTCTCATTGTAGGCGCGCACACGCGTCAGATTGGCGCCGCCGCCGGGATCGACGACGTCCGGCACGGTCGGCGCGCCGCCGCCTTGTGTGATCATGCCCGTCTTCCTTCCGTCAATGCCACTGCTTTCCGGTGCGTCCCTGATCAGGCCTTATCGTATTCATGGTCGTCGGCGCATCGTCCATTGCGCTCGATACACATTTATCGCGCTGGAGAATGCCACAGAATTTAAATAATTCAATTTGATTTATTTATTGACAGGCCCCTGGTTTGATGTTTGGTTTGAGCCCGGAAGCGCCCGTCCGACCGAGGAGAATGTCGTGGCGGGCGAGGCCTGACGGACCGGCTTTGCCGGAACCTATTCATCCTTGGGAGGATTCTATGAAGAAGACTATCGTTTCCGCCGCTCTCGGCGCGCTGGCGCTCGGCGTCGCATTTTCAAGCCCGATCAAGGCCGCCGATGTCTCGGCCTGCCTGATCACCAAGACCGATACCAATCCCTTCTTCGTCAAGATGAAGGAAGGCGCTGAAGCCAAGGCAAAGGAACTCGGCGTCACGCTGAAATCCTATGCGGGCAAGGTCGATGGCGACCACGACAGCCAGGTCGCCGCCGTCGAATCCTGCATCGCCGATGGCGCCAAGGGCATCCTGATCGCCGCCTCCGATACCAAGGCGATCGTCGATCAGGTCAAGAAGGCGCAGGACGCCGGCCTTCTGGTCATCGCGCTCGACACGCCGCTCGATCCGGCAACGGCTGCGGACGCAACCTTCGCCACCGACAATCTGCTCGCCGGCAAGCTGATCGGCCAGTGGGCCGCCGCCACGCTCGGGGACAAGGCCAAGGACGCCAAGGTCGGCTTCCTCGACCTGACGCCGTCGCAGCCCACCGTCGACGTCCTGCGCGACCAGGGTTTCATGATCGGCTTCGGCATCGACCCGAAGGACCCCAACAAGATCGGCGACGAGGATGATCCGCGCATCGTTGGCCATGACGTGACCAATGGCAACGAGGAAGGCGGCCGCACGGCCATGGAAAACCTTCTCCAGAAGGATCCGGACATCAACGTCATCCACACGATCAACGAGCCCGCCGCTGTCGGCGCCTATCAGGCGCTGAAGGCCGTCGGCAAGGAAAAGGACGTGCTGATCGTCTCCGTCGATGGCGGTTGCCCAGGCGTCAAATCGGTTGCGGAAGGCGTGATCGGTGCTACCTCGCAGCAATATCCGCTGCTGATGGCTTCGCTCGGCATCGAGGCGATTGCCCAATACGCCAAGGACGGCACCAAGCCGAAGCCGACCGAAGGCAAGGATTTCTTCGACACCGGCGTGGCGCTCGTCACCGACAAGCCGGCGGAAGGCGTTGAATCGATCGACGTCAAGACCGGCACGGAAAAGTGCTGGGGTTGATGCCCTGATATTTTAGGAACAGTATCATTAGGAAGGGCGGTTCAGGCCGCCCTTTTCAATAACCGGCGCGATAAGCCGGGCTTTTTGGGAGGGAAGCACACTCATGGCTGGCATCCAGGAATTCGAACAAAGCCTCGATCAGAGCGACAAGGCGGTCGCTTCCTTCGAGGATCGCTCGCCTCTCCGGCGCATCCAGCATTTTCTGCATTCGACGCCGGCAGCGGTCCCCGCGATCGTGCTGGTCGTGTCGATCATCGTGTTCGGCGTCCTGAAGGGAGAGAGGTTCTTTTCGGCGGGTACGCTGACACTCATTCTCCAGCAGATCGCCGTCGTCGGTATTCTCGGCGCCGCCCAGACCCTCGTTGTGCTCACCGCCGGCATCGATCTGTCGATCGGCGTGATCATGGTGCTTTCGGCCGTCGTCATGGGCAATTGCGCCGTGGCCTATGGCATGCCGGCGCCGCTTGCCATTTTCGCCGGCTTCGTCTGCGGCACGGTCTGCGGCATGCTCAACGGCTTCCTCGTCGCCCGCATGAAACTGCCGCCCTTCATCGTGACGCTCGGCACCTGGAACATCATCGCGGCGGTTAACTATATCTATTCGGCCAACGAGACGATCAGGCGCGCCGACATCGAAACGACGGCGCCGCTACTCGGTATTTTCGCCACCAGCCTCAAGCTGGGCTCCGCCGTCTTCACGCTGGGCGTGATCATGATGGTGGTGACCGTCGTCGTGCTCTGGTACGCGCTCAACCACACCGCCTGGGGGCGCCATGTCTATGCCGTCGGCGACGATCCGGAAGCGGCGGAATTGTCGGGTATCCGGGTGAAGGGCGTGCTGCTTGGCGTTTATGGCCTCGCCGGCGCCATCGCGGCGCTCGCCGCCTGGGTCTCGATCGGCCGCAATGGCTCGATCTCGCCCTCCTGGGCCGTCACCGACTATAATCTCCAGGCCATCACGGCGGCGGTTATCGGCGGCATCTCGCTGTTCGGCGGCCGCGGCTCCATCCTCGGCACGCTGTTCGGTGCCCTGATCGTCGGCGTCGTGTCCATGGGGTTGAACATGCTGGGCGCCGATCCGCAATGGAAGGTGCTCCTGACCGGCGTCCTCATCATTTCGGCCGTCGGCATCGACCAGTGGATCAGAAAGGTAGCAGGCTGATGCAAAGAGACCCCATCCTGACCGCTCGCGGCATCGTCAAGCGTTATGGCCGCGTCACCGCCCTCGACCAGTCCGATTTCGATCTCTACCCCGGCGAAATCCTCGCCGTCATCGGCGACAACGGTGCCGGGAAATCATCGCTGATCAAGGCGATTTCCGGCGCCGTCCATCCCGACGAGGGCGAGATCCGGCTCGATGGCCAGGTGGTCAATTTCCGCTCTCCGCTGGAGGCGCGCGAAGCCGGTATAGAAACCGTCTACCAGAACCTCGCTTTGTCGCCGGCGCTCTCGATTGCCGACAACATGTTCCTGGGACGTGAAATCCGCAAGAGCGGGCCGATGGGCTCCATCTTCCGGATGCTCGACCGGCCGAAGATGGAAAAGCTTGCCCGCGAAAAGCTGTCGGAACTCGGCCTGATGACCATCCAGAACATCAACCAGGCGGTGGAAACCCTGTCCGGCGGGCAACGCCAGGGCGTTGCCGTCGCGCGCGCTGCCGCCTTCGGCTCCAAGGTGATCATTCTCGACGAGCCGACGGCCGCACTCGGTGTCAAGGAAAGCCGCAAGGTGCTGGAACTGATTCTCGACGTGCGCTCGCGCGGCCTGCCGATCGTGCTCATCTCGCACAATATGCCGCATGTCTTCGAGGTTGCCGACCGCATCCACATCCATCGGCTGGGCAAGCGCCTCTGCGTCATCGATCCCAAGGACTATACGATGTCGGATGCCGTCGCCTTCATGACCGGCGCAAAGCTGCCACCGGAAGCCGTCGCCGCATGAACCTGTCGCTTGCCGCCATTGCGGATCGTCTCATCGAGAAGGCGGGCGGCTTTCAGCGCTTCCTCGTCGCCATCGCCGGGCCCCCGGGCGCCGGCAAATCGACGCTTGCCGATGCGCTGCAAGCGGAACTGACCCGCCGGGGCGAGACCTCGGCGGTCTTGCCGATGGACGGTTTTCACATGGACAACGGCATTCTGGAAGAGCGCGGACTGCTGAAACGCAAGGGCGCGCCGGAAACATTCGATGTCCGGACCTTCATCGATATTGTTTCGGCGGTGCGCCGTGCGGATGAGGAGGTGCTGGTGCCGGTCTTCGACCGCGCCCGGGAAATCGCCATCGCCTCCGCAAGGGCGATCACGCCCGATACGCGCTTCATTCTTGCGGAAGGCAACTACCTGCTGCTCGACGAGGCGCCATGGTCACGGCTCGCCGGATTGTTCGATCTCACCATTTTCGTCGGCCCGCCCTACGCGGTGCTTGAGGAGCGGTTGCGGCAGCGCTGGGTGCATTACGGGCTGGATGTGGCCGGTATCGAATGGAAGCTTTACGGCAATGATCTGCCGAACGGAAAGCGGATTCTCGACAATTCACGGCCCGCCGACATCGCCATCGAGATTTTCGAAACGGCCTGACCGAGCCGATCCTCCATTGTTTCCAGGGCTGGAATGATGCTATCGGAACCTCCGGTCAGCGCATGCTCCGAGCCTATGCGCAAAAAGATTGCGTCTGGAGATATCCGCATGAGCCCACAGTCGATCACCGAACTGACGATCCGCCGCCCCGACGACTGGCATCTGCATCTGCGCGATGGAGAGATGCTGAAGGGCGTTATCGGCGATAGCAGCCGCCACTTCGCCCGCGCCATCATCATGCCCAATCTCGTGCCGCCCGTCGTGACGACAGCCGATGCCACTGCCTATCGCGAGCGCATCATGGCCGCGCTGCCGAAAGGCGACCGCTTCGAACCGCTGATGACGCTATACCTCACTGAAGGGACCAATCCGGACGATGTCGAGGCGGGGCACGAGAGCGGCCTGATCACGGCGGTCAAACTCTATCCGGCGGGCGCCACGACCAATTCGCATGGCGGCGTGCGCAATATCGACAAGGCCATGCCGGTGCTGGAACGCATGGCAAGGATCGGCTTGCCGCTCTGCGTGCACGGCGAGGTGACGACGCCGGAGGTGGATATCTTCGACCGCGAGGCGGTGTTCATCGAAACCGTGCTCGATCCCTTGCGGACCCGGTTGCCGGAGCTGAAGGTGACGATGGAGCACGTCACGACCAAGGACGGCATCGATTATATCAAGGCATCGAAGGGCAATCTCGCCGGCTCGATCACCACCCATCACCTGATCATCAACCGCAATGCCCTGCTCGTCGGCGGCATCCGCCCGCATTATTACTGCCTGCCGGTCGCCAAGCGCGAGGTCCATCGCCTTGCCTTGCGTGCCGCCGCCACCTCCGGCGACGCCCGCTTCTTCCTCGGCACCGACAGCGCCCCGCATGTGGACCCGATGAAGGAATGCGCCTGCGGCTGCGCCGGCATCTATACCTCGATCAACACGATGAACTGCCTTGCCCATGTGTTCGAGCAGGAGGATGCGCTGGACAGGCTGGAGGCCTTTGCCTCGCTCAACGGACCGGCCTGGTACGGCCTGCCGGTCAACGAGGAAACGATCACGCTGTGCAAGCAGGCGGAAGCTGTGACGTTCCCGGGAAAGATCGAGACGGAGGCGGGAACGGTCACCGTCTTCGATCCGATGTTTCCGCTGCACTGGAATGTTGTCTGAGGCCAAGGGTTTTGGCCTCGCGGCAATCACTTGATCAAGCTGCGAAATTCAAAGCACGGTGTTTGCGACAAACGAAAAGAAGTCTTCAGCCTCCGTTTCAAATGTCGGGCCACCCATATCGAGACAAAAAACTTTCTCTCCCAGAGAGGGGCAAAGGCAATATCGCCAAGCAAAGCCACTGTCGGCAATCATAACGGCGTCGGCTGGAATAGGATGGCATTGGCTCTTGCCCGAAAGTGTGCGGTAGGAGGCGGACTGGTAAAGCTGAAACGATGAATGCTGTTCAACATGTGATGCGGGCTCAGGCTCATAAATATAGAAATCTCGTCTGGTTGAGCCCACCCCGACTATATGAATGAAATCAAGATATTGCTTGGAAATACCGGCGTGACGCTCGGCAATGCCCATGGCGACGCCATCTGGCACGGCTTTCAGCAAAGACAGCTGGTTTTCTCTATCGAGTTCCAATAGATGCGCAATGTCTCTGATCACTGGGATTCCAACGTAATTTTTCGCTTGATCTTGACTATCTTTGCATGTTTGGCATCGGCAATCACCACTAAGATCGACTATCCGCGAAAATCCGGCCGCCGTATGTTTTAACAGTTCCAGTCTTGTCTTGAACACCCTGGAAACTTCGCCTAACACTGCCGTTGGCCGGATGCGGCCAGCCGTCCCGCAGTGCCTCGGCACGATGGTGAATGCATCCCTGGACAACCTTTCTCATCCTGCCTTTGGCGTGATGGCGAACGGTCAGCAGAGCGGGCACTGATCATCCTGTTCGCCGTGACAAGGAGGATGAAACATGCGCGACTTTCGCGATGCGAAACTGATGGCCAAGGTCCTGAGACAGGCCTTCGCCGATCGGGATATGACCCTTTCCCACAGCGAGGCCCTGGAAATCGTCGCCAGGCAGTTCGGCTATGATCAATGGAATATCCTGTCGGCTCGGATCGAGGCGGCAGGCAAGGTTCCGGAGAAGAATGCCGGCCCTGTCGGTATCCAGCCGCCGATCCCGATCTTCCGCATCTTCGATGTCGACAAGGCGATGGAATTCTATTGCGGCTTTCTCGGCTTCAGGCTCGATTGGGAACATCGTTTCGGCGATAATTTTCCGCTCTATTGCCAGGTCACACGAGAAGATATGATCCTGCATCTGAGCGAGCATGCCGGTGATGCCAGCCCCGGTGCCCGCGCCTTCGTGCGTGTCGAAAATGCCGCTGCCCTGCAAGCGGAACTGGCGGCCAGGAATTATCGCTACATGAAGCCAGGCCTGACAAAGGCGCCCTGGGGTCTGGAGGTGGAGGTGACAGATCCCTTCAACAACCGTATCACCTTCTGCCAGCAGCAGGGCGAGAACCAGAAGGACTGAATTCGGCGTCGCGGCAGGCTTTACCCCGCCTTCCGCCTCTGGCATTGCGCGGCAAGGCCTGCTATGCGGCGGAGTATAAAATCCCCGGGCAGCAGGAGACCGCAGATGATCCAGACATCCTTTCCGGACAAGGCCGTCATGGCCGAATTGGTTGCCAGGATGCTCTGGGAAATCAAGGCGGTGCATTTTCGCGCCGATGAGCCCTACAAGCTGGCCTCCGGCATGGCGAGCCCGGTCTATATCGATTGCCGCAAGCTGATCTCCTATCCGCGCATCCGCTCGACGGTGATGGATTTCGCCGCCGCCACCGTGCTGCGCGACGCCGGCTTCGAACAGTTCGACGTGATCGCCGGCGGCGAGACGGCTGGCATCCCCTTCGCGGCAATGCTCGCCGAACGGCTGGCGTTGCCGATGATCTATGTCCGCAAGGCGCCGAAGGGCCATGGCCGCAACGCCCAGATCGAGGGTCATATGGCAGACGGCGCGCGGGTGCTGGTGATCGAGGACCTGACGACGGCCGGCGGCTCGATGTTCAAGTTCATCGACGCGATCCGCGCCGCAGGCGGCGTGGTCGAGCACGGTATCGCGCTGTTCTACTATGATATTTTCCCTCAGGCGCGCGGCGAGATGAAGGACAAGGGCGTCACCCTGCACAATATCGCCACCTGGCGCGATGTGCTGGCGGTGGCGAAGGCTGAGAAGCTGTTCGACGAGAAGACCCTTTTCGAGGTCGAATCCTTCCTCAACGGGCCGCTCGACTGGTCCGGCCGCAATGGCGGCGTCAGCGCCCTGGCGACGGCCTGAAGACGGTGCTGGAATTCTCCACTGGAATAGTTTAATCGATTGAAATTCGGTTTTATGGGAGGTTGTAGCCATGATCATCTGTTGCGGCGAAGCGCTGATCGACATGCTGCCGCGCCAGACGGCGGCGGGTGAAACGGCGTTTGCGCCCCATTCCGGCGGGGCCATTTTCAACACGGCGATAGCGCTGGGGCGCCTCGGCATCGAAGCCGGTTTCTTCACCGGTCTTTCCGACGACATGTTCGGCGATATGCTGCGCGAGACGCTGGCATCCAGCAATGTCGATTTCAGCCCCTGCGCAACCCTTCCGCTGCACACCACCCTTGCCTTCGTCAAGTTGGTCAACGGCTCGGCAACCTATGCCTTCTTCGACGAGAACACCGCAGGCCGGATGATCGGCCTGGAAGACCTGCCCTTGCTCGACCAGACCTGCGAAGCGCTGCATTTCGGTGCCATCAGCCTGATCTCGGAACCCTGCGGCTCCACCTATGAGGGGCTGATGACGCGGGAATATGAAAAGCGGGTGATCTCCTTCGATCCGAATATCCGCCCCGGCTTCATCAAGGATGCGGAGGCCCACAAGGCCCGCATGATGCGCATGGCGGCACTTTCGGACATCATCAAGTTTTCCGACGAAGACCTCGACTGGTTCGGCGAGGAGGGCGGTCATGAGGAACTGGCAGCCAGATGGCTTGAGCGTGGCCCGAAGCTCGTCGTCATCACCAAGGGCGCCGATGGCGCCGATGGCTATACGGCGCGCGGCAAGGTCTCGGTTCCCGGTGAAAAGGTCACGGTCGTCGATACGGTCGGCGCCGGCGACACGTTCGATGCCGGCATCCTGGCATCGCTGAAGAGGAACGGCCTGCTGACCAAGGCTGGCGTTGCGAGCCTGAGCGATAGTGCTGTGCGGGATGCCCTTGCCCTTGGCGCCAGGGTCGCCGCCGTCACCGTCTCCCGGGCCGGCGCCAACCCGCCCTGGAGCCACGAGATCGGGCTGTAGAAGGTCTACGGGGAGGGCGGCCTGCCGAGGCAGGCGCGCCTGCCGAAATCCCTATTCCGCCGCCTTCAAGAGCGCCGCTACCAGTCCGGCGGTCGAGGAATCATGCCCCTCGGCGCTTTCCTTGCCTTCCACAACCGGCAGAAGCCCAGTCGCCAGTTCCTTGCCGAGCTCGACGCCCCACTGGTCGAAGGAATTGATGTTAAACAGGGCGCCCTCGACGAAGACGCGATGCTCATAGAGCGCGATCAGGCGACCGAGCGTGAACGGCGTCATCCTGTCATAGACGAGCGTCGAAGACGGGCGATTGCCGGTAAAGACGCGGTGCGGCGCGATCTTCTCGATGAAAGCCGCGTCCTGGCCCTTGGCGGCCATCTGCGCCTTGGCCTCATCGAGGCTGCGGCCCTTCATCAGTGCTTCCGACTGCGCCAGGCAATTGGCGATCAGCAACTGGTGCTGGTGGCGTAGTTCCGGCTCGTGGCCATTGGCGGCGATCATGAATTCGGCCGGGATGACGCTCGTTCCCTGATGGATCAGCTGGTAGAAGGCGTGCTGGCCATTGGTGCCGGGCTCGCCCCAGACGACGGGGCCGGAATTGCCCTCGACCGGCTCGCCGTCCAGCGTCACGCCCTTGCCGTTCGATTCCATGTCGAGCTGCTGCAGATAGGCCGGAAAACGCGAAAGGCGCTGATCATAGGGAAGGATGGCGCGGGTTGCATAGCCCAGCACGTTGCGATGGTAGTAGCCGATCAGCCCGAGCAGCATCGGAATATTTTCGCGCACTGGAGCGGTGCGGAAATGCGTGTCGATCGCATGGGCACCGGCGAGGAATTCGCCGAATTTTTCCCTGCCGATGGCAATCATCAGCGGCAGGCCGATGGCCGACCAGATCGAATAGCGTCCGCCGACCCAATCCCAGAAGCCGAAAATCCGGTCGCTGCCGATGCCGAAGGCCGCGACCTTGTCGAGTGCGGTGGAGACGGCGCAGAAATGATGGCCGACGGCCTTTTCGCCAAGCTTTTCGGCGATGAAGGCGCGTGCGGTGGCGGCATTGGTCATGGTCTCGATGGTGGTGAAGGTCTTCGAGGCGATGATGAACAGCGTCGTTTCGGCATCGACAAGCTTCAGCGTGTCGGCGATATGGGCGCCGTCGATATTGGAAACGAAATGCAGGCGCGGGCCGTCATGATCCGGCGCCAGCGCCAGCGTCGCCATGACCGGGCCGAGATCGGAGCCGCCGATGCCGATATTGACCACATCGGTGATAGCCTTGCCGGTCGCGCCCTTGAGCGCGCCCGAGCGGATGCCATCGGAGAAGGCGCCCATGGCCTCAAGCACTGCGTTGACATCAGGCATCACGTCCTTGCCATCGACGAGGACCGGCGTATTGGCGCGGTTGCGCAGCGCCGTGTGCAGCACGGCCCGGCCTTCAGTGATGTTGATGATCTCGCCGGCAAACATCGCGTCGCGCTTCTGCGACACCTTGGCTGCAGCGGCGATCGCTTCCAGTCCATCGAGGATTCTGTCGTTGACGGCGCATTTCGAATAATCGAACAGCATGTCGTCGAGCGTCACGCTATATTTCGAGAAACGCTTGGGATCGGCGGCAAAGGCCGCCCGGATATCGGTCGCCTTGGTATCGGCAACGGTGGCTTTCAGCTGGTCGACGAGACTGGTCGTTGCGGGCGCGCTCATGGCAGGTTCCTTGCGTCGCGGAAGGGTTGCGATAGCTAGTCGCTTTGACCCCCGCAAATCAAGCCTGTCCCGATACGAAAAACCCGCACGAGCTGGTCAATCGCCGTGCGGGTGAACTTCTTAAGCTAAGAAAACGGTGGCTGGAGTTCGCGCTCCGGTCACCACTCCGCCAATATAGACGCTCCATCCGGTTCGGACAAGAATGGCCTCGCCGTTCCCTATCCGCGCAAGTCCTTGCGCAGGATCTTGCCGACATTGGATTTCGGCAGGTCGGTGCGGAATTCCACGAATTTCGGCCGCTTGTAATTGGTGAGGTTGGCGGCGCAATGCGCCTTCACGGCGGCTTCGGTCAGGTCCGGGTCCTTCTTGACGACGAAGAGCTTGACTGCCTCGCCCGAGCGCTCGTCAGGAACGCCGATGGCGGCACATTCGAGAATGCCGGCATGGCTCATGGCCACTTCCTCGATCTCGTTGGGGAAGACGTTGAAGCCGGAGACCAGGATCATGTCCTTCTTTCGATCAACGATCTTGGTCAGTCCTTGCGGGTTCATGAACCCGATATCGCCGGTGCGGAAGAAGCCGTCGGCGGAAATGGCCTTTTCCGTTTCCTCCGGGCGCTGCCAGTAGCCGGCCATGACCTGCGGTCCGCGGATGCAGATTTCGCCGATCTCGCCGAGCGGCAACGTCTTGCCGTCCTCGTCCCTGATTTCTACGTCGGTCGAAGGCAGGGGCAGGCCGATCGTGCCGGTGAATTCGGGTTCATCCAGCCGGTTTGCGGTGGCGACCGGCGATGTTTCCGAAAGCCCGTAGCCTTCCTTGATCGAGGCGCCGGTGAGCTTTTCCCAGCGTTCCGCCACCGGGCGCTGAACAGCCATGCCGCCGCCGAAGGTCAGCGCCAGGCCGGAAAGATCGAGCTTCTGGAAGTCGGCATTGTTCATCAGCGCGTTGAACAGCGTATTCAGGCCCGGGAATATGTTGATCCGGTATTTGGCGATTTCCTTGACGAAGGCCGGAATGTCGCGAGGATTGGGGATGAGGATATTCTCGCCGCCGGTGCTCAGCGCCATCAGTGCGTTCACCGTCAGGGCGAAGATATGATAGAGCGGCAGCGCGCAGAGGAAGACCAGCCGATCCGGCCGGGCCCGGTGGATGAAGGCCGCATCGAGCCAGAGCCCCATCTGCGCCATGTTCGACAGAAGATTGGAGTGGGTTAGCGTCGCGCCCTTGGAGACGCCGGTGGTGCCGCCGGTATATTGCAGGAAGGCGATGTCGCCGGGCGCCACGTCGACCGGCCTGAGCGTGGCCCGATGGCCTTTCGACAGCACGGATTTGAAGGAGAGATGGCCGGGCAGGGACCAGGCGGGAACCAGTTTCTTGACCTTGCGCACGACGATATTGACGACCAGCCCCTTGAGGCCCAGGAGATCGCCCATCGTTGCGACGACGATATGCTTGAGTTCGGTCCTGGTCGCTACCTGCTCGACCGTATGGGCGAAATTCTCGAGCACGAAGATGGCTTTCGCGCCGGAATCCTTCAACTGATGCTCGAGTTCACGCGGGGTATAGAGCGGGTTGACGTTCACGACCACATAGCCGGCGCGCAGGATGCCGAAGACAATCACTGGATTCTGCAGGATATTGGGCATCATCACGGCGACGCGGTCGCCCTTGGCAAGCCCCGTCGATTGCAGGAAGGCGCCGATCTTGCGGCTCTCTGCTTCGAGGTCGCCGAAGGTCAGCGTCTTGCCCATGCAGGTATAGGCGGCGCGTGCCGCATAGGTCTTGCAGGACTGCTCGAAGAGTTCGCCGATCGAGCGATAGGGAAGGGGAGAGATCTCGGCCGGCATTCCCGGCGGATAGGATTGCAGCCAGGGTCTGGCCGTGTCGGGGGCGGGCGTCTGTGTCTGGGTGTCCGGCATGTCTCTCACTCCCTCATGCTGCCTCTGCGGGCCAGCGGACCGGCCCGGATGATATCGACCGCCCGGGAGCCTGGAGCGCCGGGCGAGCACGGCGCCAAGCCATCCCTCCAGATGTCCCCGCCGCCTCAAGATGCGGCTTTTGTTCTGCCCCATCAAGTCTATTCGCGATTATATTACATTGACGTAAACGTCAATGTAAGCCGTGGCGCGCGCCTGTGAATATCCCGGCTTCGTGCGCCGGAAAGCGAGCCGTCCGGCCTGGCGCTTCACCTATCACCGGCGTCCGGGCTTTTCCGGCTGTCCCCATAAAGGCAAGGACAGTATTTCGAGGGAAGTGCGGCATCCCTTGCGCCTTTTGCCGGACAAGCGGCGCTAGGCCCCGCGCGGCTGTCATCGGCTTGTGTTGACCATGCGGCCATACTTGACTATGGCGCAAGCTTCATCGTGATGGCGGTGTGCCGGAACAGGCTGGCCCATGCCGGCTTTTGCTGTCATCTTGAGGAAAATGGAGGATGCTTCTTGCCAGTGAGCAATCGTGAACGGGGCGAGCCGTCGGAGCCGCGACTTTTCGGCCGTCCGGCCTATGAACGCTCGGCGCTGGTCGGGCCGATTTCGGCGGCGCGCTGGCTCCTGGTCTTCGTCCTTCTGGCCGGCGTCTATTTCTTTCACGGTTTCCTGGTGCCGGTGCTGGCGGCGCTCGTCATCGGCTTCGCCACCTGGCCGATCTATCGACGGCTTCTCCTCGCCATCGGCGGCAGCCGGACGCTCGGGGCGACAATCGCCATTATCGCGGTGATCTCCTTCATCGTCGCGCCGATATCCCTTGCGGCGGTCTATGCCATCGACGAGGTCCATAGCTGGGTGGCCTGGACGGTCGAGACCAACAGGGCGGGCGCGCCTGTGCCGATGTGGCTGACCCAGATCCCCGGCTTCGGTGCCTGGCTGGCCCAGCAATGGGCGAAATATGTCGGCCATCCCGGTGCGCTCGGCGAACTCGTCCAGCTCGTCAGCGGTTCCAATATCGGCAATATCTATCGCGGCGTGCTGGTCATCGGCGCCTCGGCCTTCCGGGCCTTGCTGACGCTCCTGTTCATGCTGATCACGCTGTTCTTCGTCTATCGAGACGGCGAGAAACTGGTGGCCCAGCTCGACCGGCTGGGCGAGCGCATCCTGCCCATGCGCTGGGAGCGGGTGTCGCGCATCGTGCCTTTGACCATCAGCTCGACGGTAACCGGAATGGGCGTCATCGCCATCGGCGAAGGTATTGTCCTTGGTGTGGCCTACTGGCTGGCCGGCGTCCCGTCGCCGGTTACGCTCGGCATCATCACCGGCGTCATGGCGCTCATTCCGGGCGGCGCGCCGCTCTGCTTCACGCTCGTCTCGGTCTATCTCTTTGCCAGCGGCGCCCCGTTCGCGGCTCTTGCCCTGTTTGCCTGGGGAACGATCGAGCTGTTCATCGTCGACAAGACCCTACGGCCGCGGCTTGTCGGCGGGCCGATCAAGCTCCCCTTCCTGCCGACATTCTTCGGGCTCGTCGGCGGCGTCAAGACCATGGGCTTCCTCGGTCTCTTCGTCGGTCCGGTGCTGATGGCGCTCCTGGTTGCGATCTGGCGGGAATGGCTGCGGGAGGTCAACACGCAGCCTCCGGCATCAGGGACCATCATTACGTAGGGCCTGCCGTTTCCTCTTGCCCACGCGAAACTGTACCATGGAAATACCGGGGAATCCCTGCGTGATCTGCGCGACGCCTTGCGCTAAGCTTTGACGTCCGCCCGGCGATCGCTGCCGTGGCGGCCGGCTATTTCAAGTTCAGGAAAGCAGATGAACCGTACCTATTACGCCCCGACCGGCGGCACTCCGGCGCAAACCCAGCTCTTGACGGACAGGGCCGTCTTCACCGAAGCCTATGCCGTCATTCCCAAAGGCGTGATGATGGACATCGTCACCAGCTATCTGCCCTTCTGGGAAGAGACCCGGCTCTGGGTGTTGTCGCGGCCCCTTTCGGGTTTCGCCGAGACCTTTTCGCAATATATCATGGAAGTGGCGCCAGGTGGCGGCAGCGACCGGCCGGAACTCGATGACGGCGCCGAAGGCGTTCTGTTCATCGTCGAGGGAGAGCTTGCCGTCACGCTGAATGGCGCGGACCACCGGATGGTACCGGGCGGCTATGCCTTCATCCCGCCGGCCAGCAAATGGTCGGTGCGCAACCGGACCGACCGGCCGGTGCGCTTCCACTGGATACGAAAGGCCTATGAGGCTGTCGCGGGGCTCGATGTGCCGCCGGCGCTGTTTCTCAACGAAGCCGATATTGTTCCGTCACCCATGGCGGGGACCGAAGGAAAATGGGCAACGACCCGTTTCGTCGATCCCACTGATCTACGCCATGACATGCATGTGACCATCGTCACCTTCGAGCCCGGCGCGGTCATTCCCTTTGCCGAAACCCATGTCATGGAGCACGGGCTCTATGTGCTGGAAGGCAAGGCCGTCTACAGGCTCAACAAGGATTGGGTCGAGGTCGAGGCCGGCGATTATATGTGGCTGCGCGCCTTTTGCCCGCAAGCCTGCTATGCCGGAGGGCCGGGCAGGTTCCGCTACCTGCTCTACAAGGATGTCAATCGCCACATGAAACTGAAGCCGCGCGCCTGATGGCCTTGCGGCGAGCCGGAGGTTTGGCGCCGGATCGTGCCGCCTCCGGTTTTTCTCAGCAGAACCGTGCCGGAAGCGGGGCGACAGTCCGGTCGCTGCCGTAGTCGCGTTGATGCGCGAGATGCCCGCCGATGCGGCGCGGCGCCAACGTCATGGCGGCGGCCGGTGCGTCGAAAGCGCCATCGGCATAGGTGCCCGTGTCGCTCGTCTCGTCGCACTTTGTTTTCAAAAGATTGAAGATCATCGAAAGCCTCCCGGTGTCCCATCAACGGCCGATCCATCGACGGCGTTCCACACCTACCCGAAAAAGTGTTAAAAAATTAACCATGTTTCGACGGGCGCTGATCGTCGGGCGGGAGGCCGGTCGTCAGTTGAGTTGCGGGGAGCGCAGTTCTTCGCTGAGGATCCGGAAAGCCTCGTCCAGGGCATCGACCAGAATGTCGGTCAGCTTGTCGCCGTCGCCATCCTGCAGGAACAGGGCGATCATGGCATCCTGGGAATTGGCGGCATAGTCGGTCATTTGCGACATCTCATTGTCCTTCGCTGCTGGGCGTCATGCCCATGATGGGGACAGGCTAGGGCGCGTCGCTTGCGCCTGGCTTGAGGCCTTGGCCCTTCCCTGGCCCTTGCCGCTTCGGTCCGCAAGCCTATCTAGGCGGAATGGGCCGGGTTTCCAGTCATGCCTTGATAGGCTTGCCGGAGAGCGGCCGCCAAGGCCCGTCGCCCGGTGCCTTCGAAATGTCCCAATGGCGGGCAAACTGGGAATTCGGCCGTCGGCCGCTGCCTCTGGCGGCAGCTACGGTCGCCCATAAGACCGGCCCTGCACGAACCGCGAGTATCCTCCCCACCGGCTCGACGGTCAGGCAAGGGCTGAGAATCATGAAGATAGGGAAAGACATGATGAACAGAATTCTTGCGATGGTCCTCGCCACAGCTCCGCTTGCCATCGGCGGTGCGAACGCCGCTGATCTCGCCAACGAAGCGCCGGCTCCCACCTATGAGGAAGCGGATGTCCGAAATGGCGTCAAGATCGGCTATCTCGAATGCGATATCGGCGGTGGCGTCGGCTATGTGCTGGGATCGGCCAAGGAGGTCGATTGCGCCTTCCGTTCGGCAATGGGCAGGGAAGCTTCGGATCATTATACCGGCGCCATCCGCAAGATGGGCGTCGATCTCGGCTTCACCACCCGCAGCCGCCTTGTCTGGGCGGTGTTTGCACCCACGGCCGGCTATCATCGGGGTTCGCTGAGCGGTCTCTATCAGGGTGCCAGTGCCGAAGCAACGGTCGGGGCCGGTGTCGGCGCCAATATTCTTGTCGGCGGCACGTCGGGTTCGATCCACCTCCAGACGGTCAGCGTCACCGGCCAGCTCGGCCTCAACGTTGCCGCCGGCGGCGCGTCGATAACGCTCACCGCGGTGAACTGAAAAACAGGAGCATGTTGGAAATCAGAAATGGTGCCGCTTGCAGGACTCGAACCTGCGACCCCATCATTACGAATGATGTGCTCTACCACCTGAGCTAAAGCGGCCCATGCGTTTCGCAGTGCTGCGGAACGATGTGTGAGGGGCTGATACCTGCAAACCGATGGGATTTCAAGCCATCAGTTTTGCGAAGAAGAAAAAAGGCGAGGACGGATCAGGAGGCGCGTCACAGGCTCAGCTTGCGGCGCGCCTCCTGGTATTCTCCGGCAAGCCGATCGACGAGGTCGGCAACCGGCGCGACCTGGGTCACGGCGCCGATGCCCTGGCCGCAGCCCCAGATATCCTTCCAGGCCTTGGCGCCGGTCGTGGCCGTCTCGAAATCCATCTTCGAGGGATCGGCCTGCGGCAGGTGATCGGGATCCATGCCTGCCGCCGCGATCGAGGCCTTCAGGTAATTGCCGTGGATGCCGGTGAAATAATTGGAATAGACGATGTCGGCAGCACTGCTGTCGACGATCATCTGCTTGTAGGCGTCGCTGGCGCGCGCCTCGCTGGTGGCGATGAAGGGCGAGCCGATATAGGCCATGTCGGCGCCCATGGCCTGCGCCGCCAGCACCGCTCCGCCGGTGGAAATCGCGCCGGAGAGCAGCAAAGGCCCGTCGAACCAACTGCGGATCTCCTGGATGAGCGCAAAGGGCGACAGCGTGCCCGCATGGCCGCCAGCACCGGCGGCAACGGCGATCAGGCCGTCGGCGCCCTTGCGGATGGCGGAATTGGCATGGCGGTTGTTGATCACGTCGTGCAGCACGATGCCGCCATAGGAATGGATCGCCGCATTGACCTCCGGCACTGCACCGAGCGAGGAAATGACGATCGGCACCTTGTATTTGACGCAGGCCATCAGGTCGTGTTCGAGCCGCCGATTGGACTTGTGGACGATCTGGTTGACCGCAAAGGGCGCCGCCGGCCGTTCGGGATTGGCGGCATTATAGGCCGCCAGATCTTCGGTGACCTCGGCAAGCCATTCGTCCAATTGCGCCTCCGGCCGGGCGTTCAGCGCCGGAAAGGAGCCGATGACGCCGGCCTTGCACTGGGCCAGGGTCAGGGCCGGATGGGAGATGATGAAAAGCGGCGCTGCGACCACGGGTATGCGCGTGGTGCCGTTGAGGGGGGCTGGCAATGTCAAGTTTCGCTCCGGGTCCCGATATTTGACGTGTTCGTAAACGTAAGAATGTGTAGCAGCGCCTTGGCCTTTTGCAAAGGCATGTCGGTGATCTTGGCGGCCGCAAGCTCAAACCCCGGGATTTCTCCCCTGCCAGCCGGCTCTTTGCCCCGCAAGGCTTGCGGATCGGCGCGCCAACCGTTACCCAATCGTTAATATATCCAGATGCGCGCCGGATTTTATCAACGAGGCGTCGCGACGGGACGGCCTGAAACGCCGAGTGCCGGGGCCGCGCACCAAGAAGGACGAACAGTGAGCGGACTGGAAACTGCGATCAGACACGCGCTGGAGCGCTCCGAACGGGAAAATTCCGAAACGCGCGCGCGCATCTATCAATCGGCCCGAAATGCCCTGGAAGCCGGCCTGAAAAAACAGGATGTCCACGATCCGGATGTGGTCGCCCAGCAGCGCCACCGGCTGGAGGCGATCATCCGCGCGATCGAGATTGAGGAACGGGCGGCCCTGAAAGCCGCCGCCGCCGTCGCACCGCCGCAAGCCTCTCGGCAGGAGCCGGTGGATGCTTCGCCGTCTGTAGAGCTCGACGATGGCCTGCATGAGCGGGCCGACCGAAACATGCCGGTCGATGGCCCGGTTTCCGAAGAAAGGCTTGATGGCGGACTTGACGGAGGGCTGGACGGCCTGCGCGCCGAGCGGCGCACGGCCGCCGCCGAGACGCCCGCTCCGGCACCTGCTGCCGGCCGGCGTGGCCGCAATGCCAGGAAGGCGGACCCCAAGCCGCGCCGCAGGCGCAGCAGCTTCCTGTCCTTCGTGATGGTCGTGACCGTTCTGGTGGCGGCCGTCGGAACGGCGGCCTGGTGGGTGCAGACCAGCGGCCTGTTGAAATCGCCCGCCGAGCGTGACACCAGCGTCGCCAATCCGCCGGCAACCGTGCGGTCGGAAGATTTTGACGGCGGCGCGGGCTTGAAGACGCTTGGCAGCCGTTCGGGCTTTTCCGGCGACTGGATCGATGTCTTCACGCCAGGCGAGGCGGACAAGGTGAAGGCCGGCAGCCAGGCCGCGGCCGATCCCGTCAGCGACGAAGGCGGCCGGCGTCTTCGCATCACCTCGGCAAGCGCCGGGAGCGACGGCAATGTTCTGGTGGAAATCCCGGCCTCGGTGCTCGAGCAGATTTCCGGCAAGACATCGACGCTTGCGCTCAGCGTCCGGGCGGATGAAGGCAAGCCGACGCAGTTTTCCGTCGAATGCGATTTCTCGACGCTCGGCGATTGCGGCCGCCACCGGTTCACCGCCCATGACGAAAAGAACGACATGCTGTTCAAGGTGACGTTCGACCGCAGCCTCGCGCCGAATGCGCCCGGTCATATTCTGGTCAACAGCGATGTGACCGGCGCCGGCAACAGTCTCAGCCTCTATGCCATCCGGGTTCTTCCGGGCCAGTGATGTTTGCGATGGAACCGGGCTATTTGACGAAGCCCGGCCCGAAGCCAAGGATCTTGCCGTCGATCTTGCCGATCGCCTTCTTGTCCTTGCCGTCATAGTCGAGCGACGACAGGATGTGACGGATGATGTTGAGGCGGGCGCGGCGCTTGTCATTGGCGCGCACCACCGTCCATGGCGCGTGGTCCGTATGGGTGGCCTTCAGCATTTCATCGCGCACCTTGGAATAGTCGTCCCATTTCGTCAGGGCGGCGATATCCATCGGCGAGAGCTTCCAGATTTTCAGCGGATCATGCCGTCGGTCGTGGAAGCGTTTCAGCTGCATTTCGCGGCCGATCTCCAGGTAGAATTTGAAGAAGGCGATGCCGTCGCCGGTGACCAGCTTTTCGAGCCGTGGGGTCTGTTCGAGAAACTGCCGGTGTTCCTGGGGCGTGCAGAAGCCCATGACCGGCTCCACCCCGGCGCGGTTGTACCAGGAACGGTCGAACATCACGAATTCGCCGGCCGTCGGAAAATGGGTGATATAGCGCTGGTAATACCACTGCCCCTTTTCCGTTTCCGTCGGCTTGGTGAGTGCCACGACGCGCGCCGCGCGCGGGTTCATGGAGGCTCGGGTGGCAAGGATCGCGCCGCCTTTTCCGGCGGCATCGCGGCCCTCGAACAGAGCCATGACGCGTTTCCCCGTCGCCTGCATCCAGAACTGCACCTTGACGAGTTCGACTTGCAGCTTTTCTAGCGTGTCGTCATATTCGTCGCGGTCGAGCTTCTTGTCATAGGGATAATCCCCGGAACTGAGCGTTTCCTTGTCGATCCAGCCTGGCAGGTCGGGTTCGTCGACGTCGAAAATCCGCTGCTTTCCTCCGATCGACAGTTCGACCGATTGGCTCTCTTCAAGTCCTGCCATGGATTGCTCCCCCTGCCTTGCCGTTTTGCTGAATTCCTATGGAGGAGGCCATAATTGGATTGCGAATTCAAGCACGCCGTGGAAACCATGTCATGAACGTCGGATAGGGTCGCCTGGTTTACCCGGTCGTGAGAGAGAATCTTGGAAAAGGCAGCTATCATCTGGACGCAACTCAAGGCCAGCGTCGGCGCGCAGAAATGGGCCATCGCGCTTTCGGCCATCGTCGCCATCGGACTCGGCCTTGCCGGCATTTCGGTGCCAGCCGTCCTGTTGTTCTGGCTCGTCTGGCTGGTGGCGCTGGTCAATCGCGCTGCCGATCCCCGTCCGCCGGTCCCCTCCAGCAATCCGTCCGCGATGGAGCATGCCGGTCTCGGTCCGCTTGCCGCCGCCTTCGATGCACTCGATACGCCGATCCTGGTGGTGGCCGCCGATGAAACGGTGATCCTGCAGAACCAGGCCGCCGAAAAGGCCTTCGGTACCATCCCGCCCAATACGGATCTTGCGGCGCGGGTTCGCTCGCCCGGCATTCTCGACATGGTGCGCGAGACGATCGTCACGGGCAAGGCAAACCAGTTCGAGCATTCCGAGCGGTTTCCCTCCGAAGCGGTCTATATCGTCCGCGTTGCGCCGGCCGATATAGGTGCGCCACCGGCGCGGCGCCTCTTTGTCCTCTCCTACCGCGATATATCGCAGGCCCGGCGCATCGACCGGATGCGGTCCGATTTCGTCGCCAATGCGAGCCACGAGTTGCGCACGCCGCTTGCCTCGCTGCGCGGTTTCATCGAGACCCTGCAGGGACCGGCCCGCAACGATGCCAAGGCGCATGAGAAATTCCTTGCCATTATGCACGAACAGGCAACGCGGATGAGTCGGCTCGTGGATGACCTTCTGTCCCTGTCCCGCTTCGAGCTGAAATCCCATATCGCGCCGGACGAGGCGATCGATCTGGCGCCGCTGCTGGGCCATGTCCGCGATACGTTGCAGCCGCTTGCGAAGGACCTCAATGTCGAGATCGTGCTTGATCTCCCAGTTGGTTCGGTCATCGTTCAGGGCGACCGTGACGAACTGACGGAGGTCTTCGAGAACCTCATCGAGAATGCCTGCAAATATGGCCAGGACGGTAGGAAGGTGGAGGTCACGCTTTTGGGCGGCGGTGGTATGCCGGCGGAAGTCGCGGTTCGGGACCATGGTCCGGGCATTCCCGCCGAGCATGTTCCACGCATCACCGAGCGCTTCTATCGGGTGAATGTCGAGGCCAGCCGTTCAAAGAAAGGCACCGGCCTCGGGCTTGCCATCGTCAAGCATATCCTGACCCGCCACAGGGCCCGGCTAATCGTGCAGTCGGAACTGGGCAAGGGTACGGTCTTTACCGTGCGGTTTTGACATAATCCCGCCTCTCCGAAAGAGGGTTTTGGAAAATACAGTGTGAAAACAGCGGCTTGGCATGTCACAAATGTTTCGTCAAACTGACATAAAAGATGGGGCTATCGGACGCTAGTTAAGGGCAGCCGATCGAGACGGCGAAAGCGAGCGCTTGAGAAAAAGCGCACCCACACAAGCCCATCATGGGGAGAGTTCTGATGAAATCCTTGAAACTCACTGTTGCAGCGCTGGTTGCATCCGCTGCTTTTGCCGGCGTGGCGATCGCCCGCGACCAGATCCAGATCGCCGGTTCCTCGACTGTTCTTCCCTATGCCAAGATCGTTGCCGAAACCTTTGGCGAAACCTTCCCGGACTTCAAGACGCCGATCGTCGAATCGGGCGGCACCGGCGGCGGCCTGAAGGAATTCTGCAAGGGCGTTGGTCCCGACACGATCGACATCGCCAATGCCTCGCGCAAGATCAAGGACAGCGAACTGGAAACCTGCAAGGCCGCAGGCGTCACTGAAATCCAGGAAATCCAGATCGGCTATGATGGCATCGTGTTTGCCACCGACGCCGGCAATGCCGACCTGGAGCTGGTTCCGAAGGATCTCTATCTGGCGCTCGCCGCCGAGGTCGTCGTCGATGGCAAGCTGGTCGCCAATCCCTACAAGAAGTGGTCGGAAGTCAACGCCGAGCTGCCGGACGTTGAAATCGCCGCCTATATCCCCGGCGAAAAGCACGGCACCCGCGAAGTCTTCGAAGAGAAGATCCTTGCCGAGGGCTGCGCGGAAGCCGGCGCGACGGATGTCATCAAGGGCCTGGTCGCCGATGAAAAGGAAGCCGCCGCGAAATGCGTCGCGGTTCGCAAGGACGGCCTGGCCGTCGATATCGACGGCGACTACACCGAAACGCTTGCCCGTATCGCCTCGAACAAGAACGGCATCGGCGTCTTCGGCCTTTCCTTCTTCGAAAACAATGCCGACAAGCTGAAGGTCGCGACAGTCAGCGATGTCGTGCCCTCGACCGAAACCATCGCATCCGGCGAATATCCGGTCTCGCGCCCGCTGTTCTTCTACGTCAAGAAGGCGCATCTCGGCGTGATCCCCGGCCTCAAGGAATATGTCGAATTCTTCCTCGACGACCAGATGGTCGGCCCCGACGGCCCGCTGGCCGCCTATGGTCTGGTTTCGGCACCGGATGCCGAGCGTGAAGAAGGCCGCAAGGCATTCACCGCCGGCAACATGCTCTGATAGAGAAAACCAGAATCCGGCGCGGCGGGAATGCCGCGCCGGACCTCCCAGGTTCGGATTTGCCGGCCTGACGTTTGATGGGCCGGGGGACAATGTCGATGAACACATCACTTATTCTATTGCTTGTTTTGGTCATCGGCCTCGCGACCTATCTCGCCGGTCGCGCCCGGGCTCTCGCGACCTCGAAGGGCAAGCTTTCCGCCCTTCATTCCCTTCCGGGCTATCACGGCACCTATGCCGCCATCTGTGCGACGATCCCGGCCCTTCTGGTTCTCGCCCTGTGGCTGGTTGCGGCGCCCGTCTATATCGATAATGACATACGCTCTTCCCTGCCAGAAACGGTGCTCGCCGAGGGCGAGGCGACAACAGAGCTTGCGCTTGGCCAGGTAAAATCCATCGCTGGCGGCCTGAAGCTGCTGAATGCTGCGGAATTGTCCACGCTTTCCGATGACCCGGCCAATCTGCGCGAGGTTCTGGCGGCCAAGGGTGTTCCGCTTGCTGGCGAGGGCGAGGCCTATATGGTCGGTTCGGCACAACGGTTCAACACGCTGACGACGGCAAGCCGCTATCTCATGGCGGCTGCCGTATTCCTCGTCGCTGTGGCAGGGGCCGTCCTTGCGCTGCGCGGCATCAAGACGCCGTTTCGGGCACGAAACCAGGTGGAGCGCGTCATGCTTGGCGCCCTCATGCTGGCCTCATCGATCGCGATCCTGACGACGATCGGCATTGTCGGATCCATGCTGTCGGAAACCATCCGCTTCTTCCAGTCCGTTTCCCCCGTCGAGTTCTTCTTCGGCACGGTCTGGGACCCGCGCTTCTCCGCCGCCGGCAGCAGCGATACGTCGGGCCAGTTCGGGCTGCTTCCGCTGCTGGCCGGCACGCTTTATATCGCCCTTGTCGCCATGTTGTTTGCCGTGCCGATCGGGCTGTTCGCGGCGATCTACATGGCCGAATATGCGCGCCCCGCCGTACGCTCCGCCGTCAAGCCGCTTTTGGAAATCCTCGCCGGCATCCCCACCATCGTCTACGGCTTCTTCGCCCTGGTAACGGTCGGGCCGTTCCTGCGCGATATCTCCGCCGAACTGAATGGATTGGTGACCGGCAATTATGTGTCCTTCATCCAGGCACAGAGCGTTCTGACCGCCGGCATCGTCATGGGGATCATGCTGATCCCCTTCGTCTCCTCGCTTTCGGACGATATCATCACCCAGGTTCCCGCATCGCTGCGTGATGGTTCGCTTGGACTTGGTGCGACGCGGTCGGAGACGATCAAGCGTGTCGTCCTGCCGGCGGCCCTTCCGGGCATCGTCGGCGCCCTTTTGCTGACGGCCTCGCGTGCTGTCGGCGAGACGATGATCGTGGTGCTTGCCGCCGGCGTCGCCGCGCGCATGCAACTCAATCCCTTCGAGGCGATGACCACGGTCACCGTCAAGATCGTCAACCAGCTCACCGGCGACCTCGAATTCAACTCGCCCCAGACGCTGGTGGCCTTTGCGCTCGGGATCACGCTGTTCTTCATCACGCTCTGCCTCAATATCTACGCGCTCTACATCGTGCGCAAATACCGGGAACAGTACGAATGACCGAGATCGCAACATCCGTCTTTCCGCGTTCGCCCGCTGCCCGGCGCGATATCGGCATCAAGCGCCGCTACGCAGCCGAGCGCCGCTTCCGCGCCTATGGGGTCGCTGCCATCCTGATTGGCCTGCTCTTCCTGTTCGTGCTGCTCTGGACTGTCGTTTCGAAGGGCTATACCGCCTTCCAGCAGACGACGATCACCCTGCCGATCGAATTTGCCGAGAAGGTGATCGACCCGAAGAACGAGCGGGCCGCCAATCCGGCGAAACTGATGTCGGCCAATTACCCGCTTCTGGTGCGCGATGCGCTCGTCAAGACGCTCGGTATCGATCCCGCCAACCGGGCCGAGGTCAAGAAGGCGACCGACATGGTCTCGGCCAGCGCCCGTACCCAGCTGCGCGATATCGTCGTCGCCAATCCAGCTGTCATCGGCACGACGCTGAACGTGTCGCTGCTTGCCAGCGGCGATATCGACAGCGCCAACAAGGGGCAGATCAATCTTGAGGTCGAGGAGAGCAAGCGCAAGGTCAATGACCGCCAGCTTGCCTGGATGAAGACGCTCTCCGAGGACGGCGTGTTGAGCAAGGAATTCAATACCGGCATCTTCACGTCCGGCGCCTCCAGCCGGCCCGAGGCCTCCGGCATCGGCGTCGCGGCGCTCGGCTCGCTCTACATGATGCTGATCGTGCTTGTCCTGGCGCTGCCGATCGGCGTCGCGGCCTCCATCTATCTGGAGGAGTTCGCCCCGAAGAACCGGCTGACGGACCTGATCGAGGTCAATATCAACAATCTCGCCGCCGTGCCCTCGATCGTCTACGGCTTGCTCGGCCTGTCGATCTTCATCAATTTCGCCGGCATGCCGCGCTCGGCGGCTTTGGTCGGCGGGCTGGTGCTGACGCTGATGACGCTGCCGACCATCATCATCGCCACCCGGGCCGCATTGAAGGCGGTGCCGCCATCGATCCGCTCCGCCGCCCTTGGCCTCGGCGCCTCCAAGATGCAGATGGTCTTCCACCATGTCCTGCCGCTGGCCGCCCCCGGCGTGCTCACCGGCACGATCATCGGGCTTGCGCATGCGCTGGGCGAAACGGCGCCGCTGCTCCTGATCGGCATGGTGGCCTTCGTGGTCGATTATCCCGGCTCGCCGATGGAGCCTTCGACTGCTCTGCCGGTGCAGATCTATATGTGGGCCAATGAGGCCGAACGTGCATTCGTGGAGCGGACTTCGGGCGCGATCATCATCCTGCTGATCTTCCTCGTGGTCATGAACCTTGGGGCAATCCTGTTGCGACGTCGCTTTGAGCGGCGCTGGTAGTGAGGTAGAAACATGAACATCATGACGGAAGCAGCAGTTGAAAAGGCGCTGGATCAGAAAATGAACACCGTTTCCCACAAGATGGTCGGCAAGGACGTTTCGGTCTATTACGGTGAAAAGCGCGCGCTTTTCGACGTAAACCTCAATGTCCGCGAAAACACCGTGACGGCGCTCATCGGCCCGTCCGGCTGCGGCAAGTCGACCTTCCTGCGCACCCTGAACCGGATGAACGATACGATCGAGAGCTGCCGCGTCACCGGCAGGATCACGCTGGACGAGGACGATATCTACGATCCGAGCATCGACGTGGTCGAATTGCGGGCACGCGTCGGCATGGTCTTCCAGAAGCCCAATCCGTTTCCGAAGTCGATCTACGAGAATGTCGCCTATGGCCCGAAGATTCATGGTCTGGCGCGCACCAAGGCCGAGTTCGACCAGATCGTCGAAACCAGCCTGCAGAAGGCCGGCCTCTGGAACGAGGCGAAAGACCGCCTGCACGAGCCCGGCACCGGCCTCTCCGGCGGCCAGCAGCAGCGCCTGTGCATTGCCCGCGCCGTCGCCGTCAGTCCGGAAGTCATCCTGATGGACGAACCCTGCTCGGCGCTCGATCCGATCGCCACCGCCAAGGTCGAGGAACTGATCCACGAATTGCGCGCCAATTACACGATCGTCATCGTCACCCATTCGATGCAGCAGGCGGCGCGCGTGTCGCAGCGCACCGCCATGTTCCACCTCGGCAATCTCGTCGAGGAAAACGACACCGACAAGATGTTCACCAATCCCGACGACCAGCGCACGCAGGATTATATCATGGGCCGCTTCGGCTAAGATCGACAGCGCCCGACCCCGGCATGTGATTTGCAAGGAAAACAAACATGGCGACCCATATTGCTTCCGTCTATGACGAAGACCTGAAATATCTGACCCGCCGCATTTCCGAAATGGGCGGCCTTGCCGAGCAGATGGTGGCCGAATCCGTGCGCGCGCTGGTCAATTCCGACCTGGCGCTCGCTCAGAAGGTCATTTCCGACGACGCCATTCTCGACGATGCCGAGCGGCAGATCGGCGAGAAGGCCATCATCACCATTGCCAAGCGCCAGCCGATGGCCGCCGATCTCCGCGAAATCATGGGATCCATCCGCATTGCCGCCGATCTCGAGCGCGTCGGCGATCTCGGAAAGAACAATGCCAAGCGGGTCATCGCCGTATCGAGCGCCAGCCTGCCGCGCCAGCTTGCGCGCGGCCTCGAGCACCTGGCCGAACTCGCCCTTGTCCAATTGAAGGAAGTGCTCGACGTCTATGCCTCGCGCTCTCCGGAAAAGGCCAACAGCATTCGCGAACGCGACGGCGAGATCGATGCGATCTATACCTC
Source organism: Rhizobium sp. Root482 (assembly GCF_001426565.1). Taxonomy (GTDB): domain Bacteria; phylum Pseudomonadota; class Alphaproteobacteria; order Rhizobiales; family Rhizobiaceae; genus Pararhizobium. Next base: position 321,899 of record NZ_LMFA01000023.1, read on the forward strand.
GCTGTTCCGTGAACTGCTGACCTATATGATGGAGGATCCGCGCAACATCACCCCGTGCACGCATCTCCTGTTCTGCGCCAAGAATATCGAGCGCATCGGTGACCATGCGACGAATATCGCCGAAACCATCTACTATATGGCAACGGGCGCGCAGCCCGTCGGCGAGCGTCCGAAGGACGACACCGCCAATACCGTCGGCGCGATCGGTACCTGACCATCGCTCCGTAAAAGGTAAGTAAGCACTGACATTCGATCGCCCATGGCCCTGTTGCCAGGGGAATGCCCTTCCGTATCTCATGGGGCGTCAAGGAGTTGAGACCGCATGTTGCCAAGAATAGCCGTTGTCGAAGACGAGGAGGCGCTCAGCGTCCTCCTGCGCTACAATCTGGAGGCCGAAGGCTTTGAGGTCGATACCATCAACCGCGGCGACGAAGCCGAAATCCGCCTGCAGGAACGCCTGCCGGACCTTCTGATCCTCGACTGGATGCTGCCCGGCGTCTCCGGCATAGAGCTTTGCCGCAGGCTGCGCCAGCGCGCGGAAACCGAGCGCCTGCCGATCATCATGCTGACGGCGCGCGGGGAAGAGAGCGAGCGGGTTCGCGGCCTTGCCACCGGCGCCGACGATTATGTCGTCAAGCCGTTCTCGACGCCGGAACTGATGGCGCGCGTCAAGGCCATGCTCCGGCGCGTCAAGCCGGAGGTCCTGTCGACGCTGCTCAAATGCGGCGATATCGAGCTCGACCGCGAAACCCACCGCGTGCATCGCAAGGCCCGCGAAGTCCGTCTCGGGCCGACCGAGTTTCGCCTGCTCGAATTCTTCATGGCCTCGCCCGGCCGGGTGTTCTCCCGCTCGCAATTGCTCGATGGCGTTTGGGGGCACGATATTTATGTCGACGAGCGTACGGTCGACGTCCATGTCGGGCGCCTGCGCAAGGCGCTGAATTTTTCCAATATGCAGGATGTCATCCGCACCGTGCGCGGCGCCGGCTATTCGCTGGAAAGCTGAATGGGCATATAGCAGACATGAAAAAAGGGGCCGGTTTGGCCCCTTTTTTATGGGATGAATGATGGTCTCAACGGGCCCGGCGGCGTTCACCGGAAGGCTGGTAGGCCAGCTTCGCGTGGAAGGTGCAGTAGGGCGACGTGTCCGGGCTGTCATTGCCACAGAAATGGAATTCGTCCTTCATCGGATCGCCGATCGGCCATTTGCAGGTCCGGTCGGTCAGCTGCGTCAGGACCAGGCGACGCGACATCGGCACGACGACATTGCTGGCGGGTACCAAGCTGCGATCTTCGATGGTCTCGACCTCGACCTCTTCCTTCATCACTGTGGTGCCGGCGGGGCGCGGGGCGGTGCGGGCGGCAAGGCGCGATGCAAAGGTCGGTGCGCGAGGCGTCGTGGCCGCCGGGCGCTTGGTGCGCGCCGTGGCAGCCGTACCGCCGGCCTTGGCGCGGCCGGGCAGGCACAGCCGATGCACCTTGCCGATAACGGCATTGCGGCTGACGCCGCCGAGCTGCGCTGCGATCTGGCTGGCGCTCAGGCCTTCGGCCCATAGTTTCGTGAGTTTCTCGACCCGCTCGTCAGTCCAGTTCATGGTCTTGTCTCCATTCGCAGCGCTGGTGATGGTCGAATCCTTCACCGAGCTCCGGATGTGTTCCGAAGCTGAAACGCGATAACTCTTTTGGTGACTAGGTCCGCCGCATGCGTTCTAGTAATTGTTTATTAACGTAGAGAGCGGGGGACTCCCTGACAAGAGTCCCTTGAATCCCACCGAATCGATTTTCGAGTTTTCCCCAACTTGCTTGCCATTCACCGCGTTTTTGCAAGAGCGCCGACGAGAATTTTTCGTTACGCCCGGCTCTGCGCAAATCACCGCGAAACTCGGGCTTTTGTTGACACGGGGCGGTGAAATGAAGATAGTGCCATCGCCGCCGCAAGGCGGCATTTTGATTTTTCAGGGCCGACCCCGGCCCGATACAAGAAACCGAGCGATACAATCACCGGTATGATTGAGGAGACCCGCGCCATGGCCGCTGCCACGCCGCTTTACGACACATATGCGCGCGCGCCCTTGCGGTTCGAGCGCGGCGAAGGCGTCTGGCTGATTGCGGAAGATGGCACGCGCTATCTGGATTTCGCCGCGGGCGTCGCGGTCAATTCGCTTGGCCATGCCCATCCGCACCTGGTTTCCGCCTTGAAGGACCAGGCGGAAAAGGTCTGGCATCTCTCCAATCTCTATGAAATTCCCGGCCAGGAGCGCCTCGGTCGGCGGCTGACGGATGCAAGCTTCGCCGACAAGGTGTTCTTCACCAATTCCGGCGCGGAGGCGCTGGAATGCGCGATCAAGACGGCGCGCCGCTATCATTTCGCCAAGGGTCAGCCGGAAAAATTCCATATCATCACTTTCGAGGGCGCCTTTCACGGTCGCACGCTCGCCACCATCGCGGCCGGCGGCCAGGCGAAATATCTGGAGGGCTTCGGCCCGAAGGCGCCCGGTTTCTACCAGGTTCCGTTCGGCGATATGACTGCCCTCAAGGCCGCCATCACCGAGGAGACTGCCGCCATCCTGATCGAGCCGATCCAGGGTGAGGGCGGCATCCGGACCGTACCGAAGGAATTCCTGCAGGAACTGCGCGCCCTTTGCGACGAATATGGCCTGCTGCTCATCCTCGACGAGGTTCAGAGCGGCGTCGGCCGTACGGGCAAGCTGTTTGCTCATGAATGGTCCGGGGTCACCCCGGATATCATGGCGGTCGCCAAGGGGATTGGCGGCGGCTTCCCGCTCGGCGCTTGCCTTGCGACCGAGGAGGCCGCCAGTGGCATGGTTGCCGGCACCCATGGCTCGACCTACGGCGGCAACCCGCTGGCCATGGCCGTCGGCAATGCGGTGCTTGATATCGTTCTGGCCGATGATTTCCTGCCGCATGTGCGCGATGTCGCGCTGGTCTTCCGGCAGGGGCTTGCCTCGCTTGCCGACCGTTTCCCCGAGGTCATCGAGGAAATTCGCGGCGAAGGCCTGCTGCTCGGCATAAAGGCCAAGGGGCCGTCGACCGAACTGCTTGCCGCCATTCGCGCAGAAAAGCTGCTGGCGGTACCGGCCGGCGAAAATGTCATCCGGCTTCTGCCGCCGCTTGTCACCACCGCCGAGGAGGCCCGCGAGGGCCTGGCGCGTATCGAGCGTGCCGCCGAGCATCTGACCGAGGAACGACGACGGGCCTCCGCCTGAACGACGTTCTTCGCCAAGCTCAACAGGACCTGGATTCAAAATGACAAGACATTTTCTCGATCTCTCCGCCATGTCGGCCGCCGATCTCCGCGCCATCATCGACGATGCCCGCATCCGCAAGGCCGCCACCAAGGCAGGCACCGCCGAAAAGCCGCTCAGCGGCAAGATGCTGGCGATGATCTTCGAGAAGCCCTCGACCCGCACTCGCGTCTCCTTCGATGTCGGCATGCGCCAGCTCGGCGGCGAGACGCTGTTTCTCTCCGGCACCGAAATGCAGCTCGGCCGCGCCGAGACCATCGGCGATACCGCCAAGGTCCTGTCGCGCTATGTCGATGCGATCATGATCCGCACCACCGAGCATTCGCGGCTGATGGAACTGGCCGAACACGCCACCGTGCCGGTCATCAACGGGCTGACGGATACGACCCATCCCTGTCAGATCATGGCCGATATCATGACCTTCGAGGAACATAGCGGCCCGGTGAAAGACAAGACCATTGCCTGGACCGGCGACGGCAACAATGTGCTGCATTCCTTCGTCGAGGGCGCGGCGCGCTTTGGTTACCGGATGAACATGGCCGTTCCGCTCGGTTCGGAACCGGATGACAAAATCCTCAACTGGGCCCGCAACAATGGCGGCGAGATCAGGCTCTATCATGATGCCGATCAGGCTGTTGCCGGCGCCCATTGCGTGGTCACCGATACCTGGATCTCGATGAACCAGGAGCATCGCGCCCGTGGCCACAATGTCTTCCAGCCCTTCCAGGTCAACGCCGCCCTGATGGAGAAGGCCGACAAGAACGCCCTGTTCATGCACTGCCTTCCCGCCCATCGCGGCGAGGAAGTGACGGACGAGGTGATCGACGGCACGCAATCGGTCGTCTTCGACGAGGCGGAAAACCGCCTTCATGCCCAGAAATCGGTGCTCGCCTGGTGTTTCGGGGCGCTGTGACCGGGCTTTGCCACGCCTATTGAAAATCGGCGCGCGGCACACGATCTCTGAAGCAGAAAGATGACCGGCGCCGAATACGCGACCGGTCGTCGTCGTTAATGACGCCAACCATCCGTTCGCTCGATCCTGAAGTGACAAGACCGGCCGCGGTTTTTCCGGGTGCGCTCTGGACAAACCGGGACGGCACGGGATCAATGAACATCAGACATCGTGTCGCTGCGAGCCTCGCTCTTCGAGTGCATCGATGGCCGAATGCGAAGGAGTAAAGTGATGACGGAAACCACGCCGGGCCTCGGTCAGTTCGATTATGCCGGCGACGATCACGTCGTGCCGTTCCAGGTGGAAGGTCTCGACGTGCGCGGGCGGGCCGTGCAGCTCGGCCCGATGCTCGATGCCATTCTCGAGCGTCACAACTATCCCCTGCCGGTCGCGCGCCTCGTCGCCGAAACGGTGGTGTTGACGGTTCTGCTCGGCACATCGCTGAAATTCGAAGGCAAGCTGATCGTTCAGACGAAGAGCAACGGTCCGGTCGATCTTGTGGTTGCCGATTTTTCCACGCCGGACCGGGTGCGTGCCTATGCACGCTACAACGAGGAAGCCCTGTCGATCGCCGAAGAGAATGGTTTGACCCAGCCACAGCATCTGCTGGGGGAGGGCATTCTTGCCTTCACCATCGACCAGGGTGCCCATACCCAGCGCTACCAGGGCATCGTGCCGCTCGACGGCGCGACGCTGGAGGAGATCGCCGGGGTCTATTTCCGTCAGTCGGAGCAGATTCCCACCAAGGTGCGTCTCGGCGTCGCCGAATTGCTCGATCGTGACGAAAACGGCAAGCCGCGCCATCGATGGCGGGCAGGCGGCATGGTCGCGCAGTTCCTGCCGGAAGCCCCCGAGCGCATGCGCCAGCCCGATCTGCCCGGTGGCGACGGCGGCGATGCCGAAGGCGCATTCGAGGTGGATGATCTCTGGGATGAAGCCAGCGTCATGGTCGAGACCATCGATGCCGACGAACTGACCGATCCGATGGTCGGCACAGAACGGCTGCTTTATCGGCTCTTCCATGAGCGTGGCGTCAAGGTCTATCCGCCGCAGGCGGTCTACGACAAGTGCAGTTGTTCGCGCGAAAAGCTGCGCGATGTGCTGGCAGGCCTCAGCCAGGACGATATCGACCATTCGATGGAAGACGGGAAAGTGGCGGTCACCTGCGAGTTCTGCTCGACCACCTACCGTTTCGAAGCGACCGAAGTGCGGCCGCAATAGACCGGTTTAGTTCAACGTCCGGGTCTGTCCGGGAGAATCCAGCGAGAAGGCGGGTATGTCCACGGTAAAGGTCTCGCCTTCCGTCGTTTCCATCGCATAATGGCCGAACATCACGCCCGATGGCGTGTCGAGCGGACAGCCGGAGGAATATTCATATGTATCCCCCGGATTGAGAACCGGCTGCTCGCCGATCACGCCAGGTCCCCTGACCTCGTCCACCTGACCGTTCTCGTCGGTGATGTGCCAGTAGCGCGTCATCAGCCGGACGGTCATGGCTGAAAGGTTCGAGATCAGGATGCGGTAACCCCAGACATAGCGACTGTCGCCCGGATCGGACTGCTCCTCCAGGTAATAAGGCTCGACGGTGACCTCGATATCCCGTGTCAACGCGCGGTACATGTGCAAACCCTTTTCAAGTTCATTCGCACTAATCTACATGGGGATGGTTTCCCCAAGCATAACGGACAGGGCAAACTGTAACGATAGGGCACACTATGCTTGACGGATATTTGAGGGCGCGGATCGATCCCTGGATGGACCGCGCCGGGCGGGCGCTGGCAAGGCGCGGCGTCGGCGCGAACGCAGTGACGCTGGCGGGCTTTGCCATCGGCGTGGCGGCGGCAGTGGCCATTGTCTGCGACGCCTTTGCGCTCGGCCTCCTGCTGATCCTCGCCAGCCGCCTATGCGATGGGCTCGACGGGGCCGTTGCGCGGGCGACGGCAAAGACGGATTTCGGGGGTTTTCTCGATATCGTGCTCGATTTTGCCTTCTACGGCCTCGTCCCTTTCGCCTTCATCCTCCATGACCCTTACGAGAACGGCATGGCCGGCGGCTTGCTGCTTCTATCCTTCTACATCAACGGCGCGAGCTTCCTTGCCTTCGCCGTCATCGCCGAAAAGCGCGGCCTTTCGACGAAGGCGCGGGGCGAGAAATCGCTCTATTTCACCACCGGGCTTGCCGAGGCGAGCGAAACCATCGCCGTGTTCCTGGCCTTTTGCCTGTTCCCGCACTGGTTTCCGGAAATCGCCATCGGCTTTGCGCTGGTCTGCGTCTACACGACGCTGTCGCGGATCATGCTGGCCCGCGCAAGCTTCGGGTCCAGAGCCAATATGTAGAGGCGTTCGCATCCCGGAAGACGCGAACGCCGGACAGGTTTTCGCTCACGCCTGGACGGATTTCAGCGCCCTGGCAAAATCATTGATCAGGTCTTCGCTGTCCTCGATGCCGGCGGAGAAGCGCACCGTGCCGGGCGAGATGCCGAGTTCCGCGCGGGCTTCGTCCGAGAGGTTCTTGTGCGTCGTGGTTGCCGGATGGGTGATCAGGCTCTTGGAATCGCCGAGATTGTTGGAAATCAGCACGATATCCAGCGCGTTCTGCAGCGCAAAGGCCGCCTCCTTGCCGCCCTTCAGCTCGAAGCAGACCAGCGTCGATCCGCCTTTCATCTGTCGGGCGATGATATCGGCCTGCGGATGGTCCTTGCGGCCGGGATAGATGACCTTGGAAACCTGCTTCTGCTCGGCGAGGAAATCGGCAAGGCGCGCCGCGTTCTCGCTCTGCTGGCGCACCCTGAGCGGCAGCGTCTCGATGCCCTTCAGCAGCGTCCAGGCGTTGAACGGCGATAGTGCCGGGCCGGTATGGCGGAAATAATCGTGCAGATGCTCGTTGATCCAGTCCTTGTCCGAGAGGATGACGCCCCCCAGGCAGCGGCCCTGGCCGTCGATATGCTTGGTGGCGGAATAGACGACGATATGGGCGCCCAGTTCCAGCGGCTTCTGCATCAGCGGCGTGGCAAATACATTGTCGACGATGACCTTCGCACCCACCGCATCGGCGATTTTTGCGACGCCGGCGATATCGACCACTTCGAGCGTCGGGTTGGTCGGGCTTTCGAGAAAGAACACCTTCGTGTTCGGCCGGACGGCCTTTTCCCAGTTCTCGAGGTGCCGCCCGTCGACCAGTGTGAAGTCGACGCCGTATTTCGGCGCCAGTGTTTCTACCACCCAGCGGCAGGAACCGAAAAGGGCGCGCGCGGCGACGATGTGGTCGCCGGCCTTCACCTGGCAGAGGATGGCCGCCGCCACCGCCGCCATGCCGGATGCCGTGGCGCGCGCATCCTCGGCGCCCTCCAGCAGGCACATGCGCTTTTCGAACATGTCATTGGTGGGGCTGCCGTAACGGGCGTAGATGAAACCGTCATCCTCGCCCTTGAAGCGCGCTTCGGCGGCCTCCGAGGTCTCGTAGACAAAGCCTTGCGTCAAAAAAATGGCTTCGGAGGTTTCGCCGTGGTTCGAACGGGTCGTGCCGCCATGAACGAGTTGTGTTGCCGGGCTCCAGTTTTTGCTCATCGAGTGTCGCTTTCACAAACAAAAAAACCGGCCGCGAAAAGCAAGCCGGTTTGAAACCCGGCCTTTTTAGCTATTTGTTTAACGTGGCTGCAAGCCGACCGGCCAAATCACCACGGGATAATTCTTCAAATACTGCGCAAGCGTGCTTGCGTCAATTCCCCGGAACAAGAAGATATGTCACAGGAACAATTTGGTTTATGACCTGCCGTTCGCAGAAAAGAGGAAGACAGGAATGACAAGGGCTACGGGCATTCTGGCCGACCGCGCCATCGCCGCGCTGTTTGACGCCGGGCGGTTGAAGAGCGAGGCCAAGCTGGATGTCGATCAGATCCAGCCGGCGAGCCTCGACCTGCGGCTCGGATCGATCGCCTTTCGCGTGCGCGCAAGCTTCATGCCGGGTCCTGGCCACCTCGTCGCCGATAAGCTGGACCGCCTGAAACTGCATGTCGTCGATCTCTCCGAAGGGGCGGTGCTGGAAACGGGCTGCGTCTATATCGTGCCCCTGATGGAAAGCCTCGACCTGCCGGCGGGCATGTCGGCCTCGGCCAATCCGAAAAGCTCCACCGGCCGGCTCGATATATTCACCCGCGTCATCACCGACCGCGCGCAGGAATTCGACAAGATTCCGGCCGGCTACAACGGCCCGCTCTATCTGGAGATCAGCCCGCGCACCTTTCCGGTGATCGTGCGGCGTGGCTCGCGCCTGTCGCAAATCCGCTTCCGCATCGGGCACGCGCTTCTCAGCGAAACCGAACTTGCAGCCCTGCACGAAAGCGATGTTCTGGTCGCCAGCGAAACGCCGAACGTCTCGGGCGGCGGCATTGCCCTGTCGATCGATCTCAAGGGAACCGGGCCGGACGGGTTGATCGGCTACCGGGGCAAGCACCACACCGCCGTCATCGATGTCGACAAGAAGGGTGAGCACGGCATCCACGATTTCTGGGAGCCGCTCTACAGCCGCGGCCGCGATGAGCTGATCCTCGATCCCGACGAGTTCTACATCCTCGTCTCGCGCGAGGCGGTGCATGTGCCGCCGCTCTACGCCGCCGAGATGACCCCGTTCGATCCGCTGGTCGGCGAATTCCGCGTCCATTATGCCGGTTTCTTCGATCCGGGCTTCGGCCATGCTTCGGTCGGCGGAACCGGCAGCCGCGCCGTCCTCGAAGTGCGCAGCCACGAGGTTCCCTTCATCCTCGAGCACGGCCAGATCGTCGGCCGGCTGGTCTACGAGCATATGATGGACCGCCCCGAAGGCCTCTACGGTCTCGGCCTCGGCTCCAATTACCAGGCGCAGGGCCTGAAGCTCTCCAAGCATTTCCGCGCGGAATAATCACCCTCGAAACCGCCCCGGCCTTGACAGCCGGCCGGGCTTGGTGGAAACCTCAGGCTCAAGGCGGGTATGATGTAGTGGTAGCTTGTCAGCTTCCCAAGCTGATCGTGCGGGTTCGATTCCCGCTACCCGCTCCACCTTTGCTTTTATGCTTTGCTGAATTTTCCATCGCTGTCATGCGAACATCGTAAACTTGCCTTCAGATATGTCCTATCTGCATTTCATTGGTGCGCACACAGGTGACACCCGCAAGAAGTGAAGTTGTCAGGCAGGCGGATAAAATATCTATTCGGCGCAGGACGATCCCGGCATGATTTGCCGGGACTTAACCGATCTTCTGCCGTGTCGTTCTAAGCTGACGTCAGAGAAGGTTTGGCAAAGAAAGTTCTTGGTTTGCCGCAGTGTTTTTCTGCTTCCGCTCATGATCCTTTAGGAATTGACCAGTCAATTCTCCAAAGCGAGCGAAAGTAGCGTCACGATCTGCTTCATGGACCTGGTAGCGCTTCGTAAAGGTCCAGAGAAACCTCTTTATGTCCTCGGAACTTGTCAGAGGCGTGCCAATGCGGCTCAAGGCTTCGGCCAATTCCGCCTCGTTGCGCGTGAGCGTAGTGGCCGCAGCATAGTCAGAGTCCCCGGTGGTAATGACGGGCTTTAGATGAATAAGCGCCTCTGCCCCCACGCCCGAATTAACGGCGACAACAGCTTCAGCGCCGGCAATTAGTTCATGAATCGATGCATTCGAGACGACGATGCTGCCAGCTTTCTGCTCGCGCTCTATGGCCTTCTTTACTGCCGCAACTGTGCATTTGGGATGGCGCTTTACAATGATTTTATACCCCGACATCTTACCCCATTCTGCAAGAACTTGCAGTAGGCGAAGCCCGTTTATATGCGCGAGACGCGCCACGGTATCCGTCATCACCTGCATTGGATAAAATATGTATTTACCCACATCGGGAACAGGTTCGGTTTGCTGTTTGTATTTTGATCTCCCCGTTGCAACCAAAGTCTCGTACAGGTTGGCATACTGGACTTCAGCCTCGTCTCGGGAAATGTTCGAGATTATCTCCGCTAGAGGTTTATGGGCAAGAGACGACCATCCAGAGTAACCTCGGTCATCTATAATGATATGGCTGTTGAGTGGCCCTACCTTGAGGTGGATCTGTCCGTCCACGCCGGAATGCGTTGTGTGCCACGTCGCAGAAGGGAACTCAGAGGAAATGGGAACAGCGCCACGGTGGCCGGCCTGAATGCGAGGAAGGATTGCCCACCCTCTGCGACGTAGGGCATCTACCGCGTTTTGAGTAATTGATAGCATCGCTTCGCGCGCACCGTCGTTTTCTTCTCCCACAATTCTTGCGAAGCCGAGCATCAAGGACATTTCAAAAATTGGCGCTTTGATGTCGCCGACCGGCAGCCATTCCCCGTCAGGTGTTATTGCCGCCTGGCCCAACAGTCCCGTAGCCTCATTGGCAGCCGCGATATCGAGATATTTTGCCAGAGGGCCCAGCAAATTCGCGGCGGACACAAGCTTGGTTTGAGCCTCGTCCGCTTCCGAGCTACCCAGCGCGACCGCCTCTGAAAGGTAGCCTAAATCGCGAAGAATTGCACGACGAACCTGCGTCGTCCCTGCTTGGGAATCATTTGCGAACGCCACCAAGGCGTTATGCAGGGCTCGATTTTTTGTGCGACTGAACCGCAGGTTCGCCGCAGCACAGTAAAATTGATATAGCGCTCTTCGTGCGACATCCGGACGCGACCTTGCCCAATCTTCAATGCACAGACCAAGGCCGAAAAACTCTTCTTGATCCTGGAGGCGTCTTAAAAGTTCCTGTCGGGCCGCAGCGCCTTTCGGCACTGTAGCCCTTATGTTGAGCTTCGTGGTATGGCTCTTATTCGTGGCACTTGTCTCTGCCAGCGAACGTGTAGCTGCCTCTCGACCACTAGCGTCCCTCGATCTGAAATAAAGGTAGCTCTCCGCGCGCGGCATGCCTGCATGGTGAGATATCTTTGCGAGAGTCACAAGCAACGAAGCTGGCAGCCTGTTTAGCGCTTTGGTTACAGGCGATAGCTTGCGTGGGGAACGTGTAGTAGCTTTGACGGCCTTGCTGTTTGCCTGAGCCTTCGAGGTCGTCGAAAGTCGCCGCATCGCAGCATCATGCGCTTTGCCCAGGATCGCTGTTCTTACATTTGAGGCTACATATGCTTGAAGGTCGTGGTGCTGAGGTTCACCCACTATAAAGGAACGGATGCCCGCAGCGGCAATTGCCGCGCAGCCGCCGCGTTGGACAAATGATTCCCTTACCAATTCCTCATTTACTTCGGTATAGGGGTGGTTATCTCCCAACATCAATTCAACGGCGTCGTGTAGATCTTGCGGCTCAAGGACAAGTGGGCCAATACGGTCTGTATGGGCGATTTCCAGCGCAGAAGGGTCCGCTTTCGCGTGAGCCTCCAAATCGCGTCCTAAACTCAACAATACAAGCGGTTTTCGGCAGTAAAGCGAGTCGAAGATTGCTCCACTCATATCGGAAACAACAACGTCAGCCAGTTCCATCAGATAGGGGCCTGAATCCAGAACGTCCGCAATTTGGGTCGCATCAATTGCGCCGCTGCCGAGGGATGCCGCATCGGCAGCGTCGCGGAGCGCCGTCATATGATGTGGCTTATAAATTACGTTGAAATTCGGAAGAAGGCTGCTCAAGCTCGACTTGAATCTCTCCTGCGAACTTAAATCCCCCCATGTCGGCAAGAATAAAATGGTTTTCTTATTCGGGTTCAGCGGTGCCTTAAATCGGCTTAGGTTCTGTTGACAAAGTAGGGTAGCCAAATCTTTGCGGCAGCCAACGCGAGGAAGGCTTCAAAGGAAGCTCTGGTCTTATCGTATCTGGTGGCGATC
>NZ_LMFA01000024.1 GCF_001426565.1 Rhizobium sp. Root482
CCTGGTCGCCTCTTTCTTCAGCGTCAGGTGCATGCGCTCATGCCGGCCATTCTCTTGCGGATGGCCCGGCCTGATGCGCTCGAGCGCGATGCCGAGCCGTAGCCACCAGACTGACAGCTTCGACAGATTGTAGAGGCCGTTGGGGCTGGCGAACGGCAGGCCGTTGTCACTGCGGATCGCGCTTGGCAGGCCATGTTCGGCAAACAATCGGCGGAACGCCTCGAACACACCCACCTCCTTTGTCGATTCGAAGGCTTCACAGCCAAGCAGGTAGCGTGACGCCTGATCGGTGACCGTCAGCGGGTAACAGTAACGGCCATCGCCGAGCTTGAATTCGCCCTTGAAGTCGGCACACCACAGATCGTTCGGCAGCAATGCCTGAGACAAGGCGGTTCCTTCGGCGCGATGGCGTTGCCGTTTGCGGGCATGGGCGACCAGCCCGTGCCGGTCGAGAACGGCATGCACCGTGCTCTTCGACGGCACGCGCACATCACCGGCCAGACGCTTCACCAGCAGTTCTCTGATCTTCCTGGCACCTCAATGCTGCTTCTCCTTCTTGAGCCGCACGATCATTGCCTCGACCGGCTCGGGCAACTGGTTGGCGTAGCGCACCGGCCGGCGCGACCGATCCGTCAGCGCCTCCACACCCTCTTGCCTGTATCGGCTGAAGATCTTGTATCCGGTCTTGCGGGAGATGCCGAACTCCCGACACACATCGCTCATGCCTTCGCCCTCCAGCAGCCGGGCGACAAAACGCAGACGTTCCTCCATCACCGAAGTCTCTCTCCACGGCATCAACACCTCCCGCAAAAAGCGAAAAGTGTTACCGATGTCTCCGGTACAAAACGTCACCTATCTCTCAGGTCGGACANCCGAAGTCTCTCTCCACGGCATCAACACCTCCCGCAAAAAGCGAAAAGTGTTACCGATGTCTCCGGTACAAAACGTCACCTATCTCTCAGGTCGGACAGTGATAAGTCTATCTGGTCGCCATTTGCACCACCACTGCGTATCGGTGCTGAAGGCCAACCGTGATTTTCACACGGCAATCGCGCAAGGATCAGGCAATCCGCGGTTGGCGGCGATGGTTTCGAATATCTCGACGAATGTGCCAAGCTGTTTTATCTTGGCACTCGCAGCCGGGACGTGAATCCGGAGACCGATAACGACCACAGGCGTATCGTCAAGGAACTGCGGTTCAGGGACAGCGAAAAGGCGCGGGCGGCAGTGGTGGAACACAACGAGCATACCCGCCTGGGCGTACTGAAGGCGCTTATTTCGAGCATGTCAGCGGACTGATGGTCTAGCGGCCGCGGCCCTCACGGGGCAAGTCCTGCGCATTGTGCGGTGTTGCGGATATGGGTCTCCATCTCCGCCTTGGCTCGACCTCCGTCATTTGCCGCAAGTGCCGCGATGATGCGCCTATGTTCCGCGATTGAAGCCTTCATCCGATCGGGATCCGTCATGGGGATCGGTTGGCGCTGCGTCTCGGTGACCTGGGCGCGAACGGTCTCATAGAGGGCACGCAGCATGGCATTGGCACAGGCGGAAACGATCGTGCCGTGGAACTCGAGGTCGGCCTCGACATTGGCCAGGCGATCCTGATGCGCCCAGCATTCCTCCATGGTTCGCGTGGCATTTCCCATTCGTTCAAGCTGCAACTGCGTGAGGCGACCGGCCGAGAGACGGGCGATTTCCCCCTCAAGCAGAATGCGGGTTTGAAACACGTCGAAGACCGAATAGCTGTCGGAATAGCGCCATGGCGCCATATGGCCCGACGGAGCTTCCGGATTGCCGACCACGAACGTGCCGCGGCCGGGCTCCGTCTTGAGCAGGCCCAGCGTCTCGAGCGTCAGCAGCGCCTCGCGCAATGAAGCCCGGCTGATGCCGAATTTCTGTGAAAACTCCCGCTGGGAGGGGATTTTCTCGCCCGTCTTCAGGCTGCCATCGGTGATCATGGTCTGGATTTCTCGCGCCACCGATTGGGGGACGAGCGTCCTGGTGAGCATTGCTTTTTCTCCTTGGGCACCGAATGTCCCCGAGTTATTTTTTATTGCCCCTCTTGCAAAGTGGCAAGGCGCGTGATTGTCTGGCCGAACTGGTCAGACCGGTTAGACCGCCAGGTCAGGATTAGTGAAGTCATGCCAAAAAAGCAAGGGGAACTCATGACACGCGCATCCATATTCAAAACAACATTTCTCTCCGCCGTTTTCGCCTCTGTCGGCACATTCACCGCTCATGCCGCCGATCTGAATGTCGGCGCCAATATCGGCAATGTTCCCTGGGAGTTCCAGGATGCCGAAGGCAAGATCGTTGGCTTCGAAGTCGATCTGGTCAACGAGGTGGCGAAAAGGCTCGGAAAATCGGTCGAATTCGTCAACACGCCATTCAACGGCTTGTTTTCGGCCGTCCAGTCCGGGCGGATCAACATCGCGATTTCCTCCATCACGATCACGGACAAACGGCTGGAATCGGTTACCTTCGCGCAGCCCTACTACGATAGCGATCAGTCGCTGACCGTCACCGCCGCTTCGGGCATAACCGGCCTGAAGGACATGGAGGGCAAGGTCGTCGGGGTCGATACCGGTTCGACCGGCGATATGTGGGCGGAAAGCAACAAGGGCAGCCTCAACTTTGGCGAGATCCGCCGCTTTGAGGGCCTTTCCCCCGCCATGCTCGATCTCGTCGCCGGCCGGGTGGATGGTTATATCAGCGACATTCCCGCCTTGCTCTACTACGTCAAGGACAAGCCCCAGCTCAAGGTCGTCGAACGCATCCCGACAGGCGAGAAATACTCGATGATGTTCAACAAGGGCGACCCGCTGGCAAAGGAAGTCAATGACGTCATCACGACATTGAAGGGCGAAGGGTTCATCGCCAAGCTGCACGAGAGCTGGTTCGGCGCCAAGGCCGAGGACACGACATCGTCCGTCGTCGTGCTCGACATGCCCGCCGCTAAGTAACCTCACGCTCCGGCGAGGTGAATAGCCTCGCCGGATCACCAGGAGCCGTCTCGGCATGAATCTCATAAACACGTTCTTCAATGTCGGGGTGCTGCTCGACAGCTTGCCGCAACTTCTCTGGGGGCTCGTCGTAACTCTCCAGATCGGCCTGACGAGCATTGTCTGCGGGCTTGCCGGCGGGCTGTTCCTGGCCATCGCCCGACTTTACGCCCCGGCTTTCTTCCAGATACTCCTTCGCATCTACGTCGATATCTTCCGGTCGATCCCGCTGCTCGTGCTGCTGATTATCGTCTACTACGCGCTTCCCTTCGTCGGAATTCGTCTATCGCCGTTTCTCTCGGCGGTGACGGCGCTCAGCCTTGTTTCGGCGGCCTACACGGCGGAGATTTTCAGGGCGGGAATAGAGGCTATTCCTCGCGGGCAGTTCGAGGCATCGGCGGCATTGGGGCTTTCGAACAGGCACACAATGATCGACGTCATCCTGCCTCAGGCGATCCGTATCGTTATTCCGCCGCTCACCAATAATTGCATCAATGTCTTGAAGGACACCGCGCTCGCCTCGGTCGTCGCCATGCCGGATCTCTTGAAGCAGGCGACGCAGGCGCAGGCGCTTTCGGCGAACCCGACGCCGCTGATCGGGGCTGCTATCATCTACATAATCCTGCTCTGGCCCATGGTCACCGTCGTCGCGAAACTCGAGAGGCATTTCAGCCGGGGAGATCGCTGATGGCGGCCCTGATTTCCATTCGCGGGCTCAAGAAAGCCTTCGGCAGCTTTACCGTGCTGCACGATATCGATCTGGATATAGCCGAAGGCGAGGTCGTCTGCGTGATCGGACCCTCGGGCTCCGGCAAGTCCACCCTCATTCGCTGCATCAATCGGCTCGAAGCTTTCGATCCCGAAAGCACCATCACGGTCGGCGGCATCAAGGTCGAGCAAGGCGCTGCGCTTGCCAAGGTCAGGGCAGAGGTGGGCATGGTGTTCCAGTCCTTCAATCTCTTCCCGCACATGACGGTGCTGCGAAACGTGATGCTCGCGCCGATGCGTGTCCGGGGAACGACTGCGGCCGCAGCCGAGATCAAGGCGCGTGACCTTCTTGCCCGTGTCGGGATTTTGGAACAGGCCGAAAAATTTCCGGGCCAGCTCTCAGGCGGCCAGCAACAGCGCGTCGCAATCGCCCGCGCCCTGGCGATGGAGCCAAAAGTCCTTCTGTTCGATGAGCCGACATCCTCTCTCGATCCGGAGATGGTCGGTGAAGTCCTCGATGTCATGCGCAAGCTGGCAGGGACCGGTGTGACGATGCTCGTCGTCACCCATGAAATGGGCTTTGCCCGCCAGGTCGCCGACCGCGTCATCTTCATGGACGGCGGGCGCATCCTCGAGGCCGGCACGCCGGCACAGATATTCGACAGCCCTCAGGAAGACCGGACGCGCGGCTTCCTGCGCGCCGTACTCAATCATTGATCACGGGTAATCAGAGGACAGCAACATGGCCAATTCACGATTGGACCTCGACTTCGCACGCAGCCAGTTTCCGGGCCTCAAGAGGGGTTGGACCTTCTTCGACAATGCCGGTGGCTCGCAGATCGTCAAAGGCGCGCTCGATCGTATCAATACGTTCCTGATTGAGAAAAACGTGCAGATCGGCGGCTCCTATGCCGTTTCCCAGGATGCGGCAAAGGCGCTTTGGGAGGCCCGGACGGCAGCCATGCATCTCGTCAATGCAAGCCGGCCGGAAGAAATCGTGTTCGGGAACTCAACGACCGCGCTTCTCCAAAATCTGGCGCGCGCCATGGCAAGTCAGCTGACCGCGGGCGACGAGATCGTCGTGACCGTCAGCGACCACGAATCCAATATCGGGCCATGGGACAGGTTGCAGCAAGCGGGCATCGTTCTCAAAATCTGGCCGCTCAACAGGCAAACCCTGACGCTGGACCTTTGCGACCTTGAACCTCTGGTCAGCGATCGCACCAAAATGGTCTGCGTCACCCATGCCTCTAACATTCTGGGCACCGTCAATCCGATCCGCGAAATTGCCGACTTCGTCCATGCGCGCGGCATCAAGCTTTGCGTCGATGCCGTTGCCTATGCGCCGCATCGTGCAGTCGATGTTCAGGCCTTCGACGCCGATTATTACGTCTTCAGCCTCTATAAAACCTACGGGCCTCATTACGCGTTGATGTACGGCAAGTACGATCTGCTCCTCGAACTCGATACGCTCTATCACTATTTTTACGGCAAGGACAAAGTGCCAGGCAAGCTCGAGCCCGGCAATCCGAACTACGAGCTCGCCTACGCGACCTGCGGCATCGTCGATTATCTCTGCGAGCACGCCGCCCGCCTGGGCGAGACCGGCAGTGTCCGCCAGAAGATCGAGCGTGCCTTCGAGGCCATTACCGAGCACGAGGACTTGCTGACGGAGCGCCTCCTGTCCTATCTGCGTTCGCGCAATGATTGCCGGATCGTTGGTGAAGCCGTCAACCGCGACAGCAAACGGGTTCCCACCATATCGTTTCGCTTCGACGGGCGCGATGCCGCGCAGATCTGCAAGGCCGTCGACGCGGAAAAGATCGCCATTCGCTTCGGCGATTTCCACTCCCGCCGTCTCGCCGAATATCTGGATCTCACCGACCATAACGGCATGCTGCGGGTATCGATGGTGCACTACAACACGCTGGAGGAAGTGGACCGGCTGACCGCGGCCTTCGATCGGATACTGTCCAGCGATATCGGAACGGCCGCCGCACTTGAGGCCACACAATAGGGGCGGCTCTGATGGGCTTTGACACGATCATCAGGAACGGAACGGTCGTGACTGCCAGCGACACCTTCCAATGCGACGTGGGTATCGTCGGCGGGCGGATAGCTGCGCTTGCGGCGGAATTGACGGATGCCACCGAGGTCATAGATGCAACCGGCCTGTACGTCATGCCGGGCGGGATAGACAGCCACGTCCATCTCGACCAGCCTTCTGGCGACGGCATCGTCATGGCGGATGACTTCGAAAGCGGCACCCGGTCGGCGGCGATTGGAGGCAACAGTACGGTTCTCACCTTTTGCATGCAGGAGAAAGGGCAGAGCCTTCGCGAGGCCCTGAAAATCTATCATGCCAAGGCCGAGGGGCGTTGCCACGTCGATGTTTCCTTCCACCTGGTCGTTACCGACCCGACGCCGGACGTTCTCGGCCAGGAACTGCCGGCCCTGGTGGCCGATGGTTATACGTCGATCAAGGTCTTCATGACCTATGATGGTCTGCGTCTGCGAGACGACGAGATACTCGCCACGCTCGATACCGCCCGAAGAACCGGTGCGCTTGTGATGGTCCATTGCGAGAACGAGGACGCGATCCGCTATCTGATCGGACGCCATGAGGCGGAAGGGCAGGTCGAACCAAAATATCATGCAACGACACGGCCGATCGCCGCGGAGCGCGAAGCGACCCATCGCGCCCTTTCACTGGCGGAGATCGTCGATACTCCCATCGTCATCGTGCATGTCTCTAACCGCGAGGCGATGGAGGAAATTCGCAGGGCGAGGGAACGCGGGCAGAAGATCGCCGGGGAAACATGCCCGCAATATCTGCTGCTGACCGCCGATGACCTGGATGCCGATGCGCTCGAAGGGGCGAAATATGTCTGTTCGCCACCTCCTCGCGACAAACCCAGCCAGGACGCTTGTTGGGAGGGTATAGAACAAGGTGTATTCGACCTGTTTTCGTCGGATCACTGCCCTTTCCGGTTCGATGATCCGGAGGGCAAGCTCAACGAGAAGGGCAAACGGAACTTCCGCTGGATTCCGAACGGCATACCAGGCGTCGCAACCCGCCTTCCCATCCTCTTCTCCGAAGGCGTCGTGAAAGGACGCATCGACCTCAATCGCTTCGTTGCCCTGACATCGACCAATCATGCAAAACTCTATGGGCTCTATCCGCGCAAGGGTACGATCGCCGTAGGCTCCGATGCCGATATCGCTCTCTGGAACCCGGAAAAACGGGTAACATTGACAAACGATCTGCTGCAGCATGGGGCCGACTACACGCCCTATGAAGGGCTTTCTGTCGTCGGTTGGCCGGTGCGGCTTCTCATTCGTGGAAAAACCGTAACACAGGATGGGACGGTTACGGATGAAAGCAACGGCCTGTTCATCCGCCGAGGACCGTCCGCATTGAGTGCGAGCAGACAATAGCAGGAATGGCTGGAGAGGCACCGCTTCCCGCCTGCTTTCGGCGGACAGTGTATTGGCCCGGCCATAGGATATCCTAAAGCGCGTCCCTCGGATTCGCTTCCGGCCCGAAGTGGCGATTTCGGTGGATCGAGGGAGGCGCCCACCCACGGCATGACGTTATCACCGCGGCGGCGGCGCGCCGAGATCTCGGCGCGTCATTGTTCGGGCGCTTGACTGCCGCGTCTGGTGGTGCGGCCGCAAGCAAGATCAGCCGCGGGGCTGCAGCAGCGCCAGGACGACGGTCGATGCGGCAAGGACGGCAGTGAGGATCAAGGGGCCTGTGGCGCCATAACTGTCGACGACATAGCCGCCGACAACCGCCCCGATACTGATAGCGACCTGGAAAGAAACCACCATCAGGCTACCCGCCGCCTCAAGCGCGTCGGGTGCTCCACGGGACAGATTGGTCGGCAGCACCACCGGTGCCATGCCGAAGGCGAAGCCCCAAAGCGTGGCGAAACCGAAGGCAGCTCCGATGTGGGCGCCCCAAAGCACCAGCGCGAGTGCTGCAAATGCCATCAATGCTGCGGTGACTGTCAGTGCCAAACGAATATTGATGTCGGCCATTCGGCCGCCGGCGACATTGCCGACCACGGCGGCGATGCCAAACCCGAGCAGCGCGAGCGCAATTGCCCCGGTAGCAAGGAGAGTCACCTGTTCGAGAAAGGGGCGCACATAGACCGACCCGGCAAAATGCCCCGTCATGAGTAAAAGAATGGCAAGCATTCCCAACTGCACACGCCGCCGCCGCATCAGCTGAAAGACATCGACGAGACTGTTGCTTGCGCTGGCAGGCAGCGTCGGCAAGCTGAGCAACTGGAGCAGCATGGCAAGTGCGGCAAGCCCGGCGGTCATGGCCATGGCGCTGCGCCAGCCCATCCAATCGCTGATCAAGGCGCCCATCGAAGGTGCTGCTATCGTAGCGAACGAGACGCCGAGCGTAACGATGGCCATGCCCCGACCTGTTGCATTGGCGCCGACCAGCCTTGCCACCACGGCGACTGAAAGTGCCCAGAAGGCGCTCAGCGCGATTCCCAGTCCGGCTCGGCCCAGCAGCAACAGCCAAAAATCGGTCGCCAGGGCCGCAAGGATATTGGAGGCGATCGCCAAAGCACTGAGACCGACCAAGACCGTCTTGCGGTTCAATCTGCCGATGAGGACGTTGCTCAACAAGGCTGCTACGGCGCCGACGGAAGCGGTGGCGGTGACGACCTGTCCGGCTGTTCCCTCGCTGACGCCAAGATCGCGGGCCAATGGAGTCAGCAGGCCTGCTGGCAGGAACTCGGCCGACACCAGGGCGAAACTGGTGGCTGCCATCGAAAGAACCGCGAACCAGGTGGATGCGCTCCACGCAGCCGGCTCTGCCGCATCAAGGTCCATCAGTGGAACGTCAAGTTGTGATGTTGTGTCCGTCATCGAGCTATCTCCGTTGTTGGGAGATGTCATAGATGACTATTACAGGATTATATGTGTCTTAAAATCCGATATCCATGTCAATTCGTCCGGAAATCGTGCGGCGCACAACGCCCGGTGAGACATTCGTGATGCGCTTGAAGGCGCGTGCGAAGGACGCCTCGGATTCATAGCCCAACCGGGAGGCGACCTTGGCCACCGACATGCCGTCCTGTCCCAGCAACTCCCGGGCAAGCTGCATACGCAGACGGGCAAGATAGCGGGCGGCGCCTTCTCCCAAAACGGCGCTGAAGCGCTCCGCGAAGATCGAGCGCGACTGGCCTGCCACCCCGGCGAGGCTTTCGAGAGTCCAGTTATGGCCGGGATCTCGGTGCATGGCTGCCAGCGCCCGACCGATATGGGGGTCGCGGATAGCGGCGAGCCAACCGGTGGTCGAGGCTCCGCTGCAATTGACCCAGCAGCGAATGAGCCGCGCGACGAGCAAATCCGCCATCCGCGACAAGACGGTAGCGCTGCCCATCTGCGGCTGTACAGCCTCTGCCGTCATTGCGGCCAGCAGGGGACCGATGATCGGATCGTTGCCGGCGACGTCGCAGCCCTTGATGATCGGCGGCATCATGGCGATCAAGGGACTGAGGGCATAGGCGCTCAATGCCATGGATCCGCAAAACAGGGTGCTGGTCGCACCCTCTCCTTCCTGCACTACCTCGCAGACATTGCCCCCCAACTTTATTATCCGGCAATCCTCAAGCGAATTGCCCACAACATCCGGCGCGCTGGCCAGTCGATGTGAAATGCCCTGCGGCAACAGCACCAGATCGCCATCGTGCAACTCCCGCCATCCCTCGGCTTCGGTATGGACCCAGCATGGGCCCTGGCTGACAAAGTGAAAGCGAAGCAGCGGTTGTTGTTCAAAGGCGATGCTCCACGGATGTCGCAGTTCGCAGCGCCCATAACTCACGCCACTCAAGCGGAAGTCTTGCAGGACCTCGCTGAGGGCATCCATGGGAATAAGCGGTAGCGAGGCTGGCAGGGACGAATTATCAAGCATCTAGCATAATTATATGCTGCGCGTCCGGCATGCAAGCGCAAACAAGAAACATCATGTCCGCAAAACGAACTGGCAAAAGTGTTATCTGCGGACCTTGCCGCTCCGGTGTTTTGGGTTAGTTGTGTCCCGCATGAATGACAAGGAAATGTAATGTCGTTTGGACGAGGGCCGTTGCTGCAGGAGTCGATCTGATACAGGCTCTTTTCGAGGAGGAACTGCGCCAACCAGCAGCGGATAGAGCCAGGGAGGCCTCCAACGATGTCTTGTTTGACGCTTTCAAGATGAAGTCTCGCCAGACACCGTCGGCTTTTCTCGTCAAAGCTTAGTCAGTGCGTTGCCAGCCAGACAGAGTGCGTTTCTGTAAAGCCGAGGCCTTCACGGCCGTGGGACGTGCTTCAGCTCGGCGTCCGATCTCGCTGCGATGATGTCCGCACCGCGCCAGAGTGTCTTCATCCGATCGACAAACCATTTTCCTGCAGGTCCGGGAGGCTGTGAGGGCTGGTGAAATGCTGACATCGTCAGCATGTATCCGGAAGGCGGCATGTCATCGACATCAAGAATCGAAAGTGTGCCGTCGTAAAGGTCCGTTTCGATCATGTGCAGCGGCATTCCGCCCCATCCGACGCCGTCCTTGAGAAAGGCGCGCTTGGTGGACAGGTCCGCCAGCCGCCAGGTCGCAGGCGATGCGACGGCGAAGTCTCGACCAGACGTCAGATCGGATCGATCCGTAAGGACGAGCTGGATATGCTTCGACAGCTCCCGGCGGGGAATGCGGCCATGAAAGAGCGCGAGCGGATGTTGCGGCGAGGCGACCGCGAGCAATGGAAGTTCGCCTAGGCGCTCGCTGACGAGCGACGGAAACGGCTGTGGCAATGGCGGCAGAATTCCAAGGCTGCATCGACCATCCAGCACTGGCTGATACGCAGCACCCAGGCCTTCGACGAACAGGCGAAGAGGCGTCAATGGAAACTGTTTCGCGAAGTCCTTCGCCACGGCGCTTATAATTGTCGTCGGAAAGAAGACGTCGATCACCACTGACAGCTCCGCCTCCACACCCGAGGTCATCGAGCGCGCCCGCGCCTTCAGCGTATCCACCCCGGCGACGATGTTGCGGGCGTCGGCAAGCAGCAGCACCCCCTCTGAGGTGAGGGACGGATACCGGCTCGAGCGATCGAAAAGCAAGACGCCGAGTTGCTCCTCAAGGGTTCCGACCCACCCGCTCACTGCAGATTGTGCCCGATTGAGCTTTCTGGAGGCGGCAGAGAAGCTACCCTCGTCCACCGCCGCGATGAAAGTCCGCAACTGGTCGAGTGAAACCCCGTCGATCATAGCTCATTTATCCATCTTAAAATCAGATACATTCAATCAGAATATATCATCTTATCAGATGACAAACCAAGGCTTACGTTTTGATCAGCAAGCGATGCCGAAGGACGAGAGACTCGTCCGCACCGCAGACCAAGTCTGTGAGGAGTAAATATGACATATTCGATTATCGGAAGCGGCAGCGTCGGCAAAGCTCTCGCCGGCCGATTTGCCCGCAGTGGCGTCACCGTCGGTGTCGCGAACTCTCGGGGGCGGGAAGCCGTTGCTTCAGCGCTGACGGGATATGGCGAGGTGGTTCATCCGTTCAGTCTTAAGGATGCCTTGGCGGCCGACGTCATCATTCTCGCCGTCCCCTTCTGGGCGCATCTCGACGTCGCAAAGGCTGCTGCGGACTGGGAAGGCAAGATCGTCATCGATGTCACCAACGCATACGGCGTGCCGCTGTCCGACCTCGGCAACGAGCCCTCGTCTGCCGTGGTCGCCAGGTCGATGCCCGGCGCGCGTCTTGTCAAAGCGTTCAATCACTTGCCCGCCCACCTGCTCGCACAAGATCCCCGAACGGCCGGAGGTCGCCGGGTGGTCTTTCTATCGGGTGACGACGACCAGGCGGTTTCGGCAGTTTCTGACATCGCTGGCAGACTTGGCTTTGCACCTGTGAGCCTCGGAAGGATTACGGAAGGCGGCCGCCTCGTGCAGGCGCAGGACAAGAGCTGGGCGCCGCTCATCTTCCAAGACCTCTTCAAGAAGGAGGGCTGATCCGTGTACGATCATGTGATCTGGCCGGAACGCCACGATCCGAAGATCTCGGCAATCTACGCGCTCAACGACATCGACGTGAAGGCCCCTGCCGAAGTGGTGTGGAAGCTGCTGATCGACGCCAGGAACTGGTATCGATATTTCCCCGCCGAAGACCAGGTCAACATCCGGTCAGGAGGCTCGGATCTGGCGCTGGGAACCCGATACAGCCGCGTGACGGTCGGCTACCCCATGAGCTTGGTCGTGACGGAGTTCGTCGAAAATCGCAGGCTCGCCTGGGCGACGACGGTCGATGGCGACACGACAGGTTCCACCGCCTACCACGGCTGGGTCATCACGCCCACGCCGGAAGGATGCCATGTCCTGACCCAGGAGACCCAGCAGGGCGAGTGGTTCCTCGACATGCTGGGACGCCGCCACCCAGGCGGCCTCTATCGCTATCATCAGGATTGGGTCGAACGCCTTGCAGCCGCCGCAGAAGCGGCAGTCGCCTGTGCCGACGTCGAAACAACACGAGATAGGTTCGTCGTGTCCGCACACGAACAACCTGAAGACCATACAAAGGAGACGACATCATGAAGATCGAACTGAAAGGCCGCAGGGCCGTCGTCACAGGCTCGACCGCCGGCATTGGCTTCGCGATTGCAGAAGGGCTCGCACGTGCGGGCGCGTCGGTCGTGATCAATGGGCGTGGGGAAGAGCGCGTCGCCGCAGCGTTGAAGGATCTTCGGCTCCGTCTGCCGCAAGCGGAATTTGAGGGCGTTGCCGCCGACCTCTCGACGGCCGAAGGATCATCCAAGCTTGCAAGCCGGATAACAGACACCGATATCCTTGTGAACAATCTGGGCACGGCTCACCTCAATGGTTTCTTCGACCAGTCGGACGACGAATGGCTTGAACTGTTCCAGTTCAACGTCATGAGCGGCGTGCGTGCCGCCCGGCGCTACATGCCAGGCATGGTCGCGCGCGGCTGGGGCCGCGTGGTGTTCATCAGCAGCGAATCCGCAGTCAACATCCCGAAGGAGATGATCGACTACGGAATGACGAAGACCGCGCAGCTTTCCGTGTCCCGTGGCCTGGCGGAGCTCGTCGGCGGGACCGGAGTGACCGTCAACTCGGTTCTGCCTGGTCCGACACGTTCGGAGATTCTTGGTAACTGGATGGCTGCAACGGCGAGCGAGCAAGGGATCACTCAGGACGAGGCCGAACAGAACTTTCTCAAGACGATGCGGCCGACATCGCTCATCAACCGTTTCACGACGACCGAGGAAGTCGCGAACATGGTGGTCTATGTCTGCTCGGAACAGGCGTCGGGCACAAGCGGCGCAGCGTTGCGCGTCGACGGCGGCGTCCTGCGTTCGATCTTCTGACCCGTCAGACAAACCTGGTGCGATCGGCCCTGACCACGTGGCCGATCGGTCCGTGAATTCTCTCTAAAAGCAATGGATATAGAATGTTCGAAGTCATCAACTGGCCGGCGGATATGGCGCCCAGCCGGTCTCCCATCCACTTTACAAACGAGCTCGAAATAGCGGTGTCGCCGACCACGATCTGGTCTCTCCTGACCGATCCACTGGCCTGGCCAAGCTTCTACCCCGGCGTTTCGCATGTCGATCTCCTCGACGGACACGAGACCATGCAGCTTGGCAGTCGCTTCGAGACCAATCTGGCCGGCCAGGACGTCTCGGCGTCGGTCGTCGAGTTCGAGCCGATGACCCGCATCGCCTGGGCGGGCGGCCCCAAGGCGTCGGCGGCCTCCAGAGCTTACCACGCCTGGATCATCACCCCGACCGCTGGGGGATGTCATCTGTGGACTGAAGAGACCATGCAGGGACCGCTTTGGATCGAACTGGCGAAGGAAGCTCCTGACATCTTTTGGAAAACTCATGAAAAGCTGCTTCGCGACCTCGCGGATGTAGCGGTCAAGCGCGAAGTGGTGATGCAGGGTTAGAGCGGAGCAGCTTGCGGACATATCGGTGATGATCGCTGTGGGCGAGGCGGAAGACCCGTTTGACGGGTCCGGCCCAAAGCGGACTTAACTCAACCTAGACCTCTGTCAGGTCGCGTTCGTTAGAGGCGTCATACTTCCGGATTTGGCCCCGCATCCGCTCCTGCCATCGACGGACGAACGCGACGGTGTCGGGGGCATCAAGATGCGCACTAAGGGCGGATTGATCTGACCAACGCTCCGATATGAGCAACCGTCCGGCTTGCGGATCGTCCACCGCAGCGTCATAGGAAATGTTCCCGACACGCTGCCGTGTGGCGGAGGCAAGCACTTGCAGATCGCGTAGAAATTGCGCCAAATCAGCACGCTCGACGTGCATGTACCCTGTGACGATGATCAAAACATATTCCTCCGGCTTGCTGGCCCGACGGCTGTACTGCCAGTCGATCAGGGCCACGGGTGGATCAGGCGACGATGAGAACAATCTTGCCTTGGATGCTGCGTTGGGAAGCCCGCTGATGAGCAGCGGCAGCTTCCGCCAGCGGATAGGTGCTGTCGATTGCGACGCGAATTGTGCCGTTGTCGAGAAGTCCACCAGCATCTGCCAGTTGTCTCCCATTGGACCGGACCTGCGTCGTTGACACGGTGATCCCGCGTCTCGCGGCTTCATCATGGCCCGAGAAGCCCAGGGGGTTAACCAGGAAGAGCGCTCCGCCCTGCTTGATGATATCCAAGAAGCGTTCCATGTGAGGGCCGCCCGCAGCATCGACCACGAGGTCCGCAGCCTGTGCGACCGCCTCAAGAGAGGTCGTGGTGTAGTCGATGAATTGATCAGCCCCAAGGTTGCGCAGGAGGGTCTCGTGCTTGCCTGAGGCCACCGCGATCACGCGTGCCCCTCTCCACTTTGCAATCTGAACCAACAGGTGCCCCACACCGCCGCCTGCGCCATTGACCAGCACCGTCTTGCCGTCGAGCGGGACAGGCGCATGAGGGAACGGCTGGAACGGGTTGGCTACGTCATGGCCAAGTTCGACCAGAAACTGCCAAGCGGTAAGCAGCGACATCGGCGCAGCGGCGGCCTGCGTATGATCGATCCCCGCGGGCTTCAATGCCAGCTCCGACGCGGGGACACGGACATATTCCGCATAAGCGCTGCTGCCTTTCATCAGGTCATCCGGAAACCGCACCATAGCGTAGACTTCGTCACCGACGCTGAATCCCGTGACGTCGTCTCCGACCGCGGAGACAACTCCCGACACATCCGTCCCCAGGATCAGCGGAAAAGTCGCGTCAGGCTGCCATTCCGGCGGCAACGCCCGATAGCCGTCACGCAGATAAAGATCCGGCGGGTTGAGACCGGCCGCGTGCACCCGAACGAGCACTTCGCCATCCGACGCCTCCGGCCGTGGAGCATCTTCGTAACGTAGGACCTCCGGGCCACCGAATTCGTGCAGTCGAACTGCTTTCATCATCTCACTCATCGTAGCCTCGCATGGAAACAAAATTTCTGGGCTAGACATATGAACTTCTGACTGGGTTGATAATCAGGCTACAGTTCGCTTTAATAGTGCCATGAGGGAACAAGTCGGCTTTGAACGTTTAACTGGACTGATCGCGTTTGCTCGCGCTGGCTCTCTCGGCAGCTACACTGCCGCCGCTCGGTCGCTGTCCGTCTCCCCTTCGGCGATCAGCAAAAGCATCCAGAGACTGGAGCGGCGCCTCGGCCTGTCGCTCTTCACCCGAACGACACGCTCGCTCACCCTCACGGCGGAGGGACGCGACCTGCATGAGCGGGCTCTGCGACTGGTGCGCGACGCTGAAGACATCGAACAAGCCGCGAAGAGTGCGCGTGCTGAGCCCGGCGGAAACTTACGAATTGCGGCATCGCTGCCGATCGGCATACATGTCATCGCGCCTGCACTGACTCGGTTTCGTATCCTCCACCCGAAGGTCACGATTGACCTGCGATTGAGCGACCAATTGGTCGATCTCACCAAAGACGGTATCGATCTTGCAGTCCGGATTGGCCATCTTTCGGACTCTCGCCTCCTGTCGCGTCGGCTCTCGCCACATCGGCTGTCTTGCTATGCTTCGCCGGATTATCTTTCCAGATGCGGCACGCCTAAGCATCCGGATGAACTGGTCGCACACGAGACGGTCAATTTACGCTACCAGAACACGGGCCAGATGTTCCGTTGGCCCTTCCACATCGGCAATCGGGACATCGAGATCGTGCCGTCCTCTGGCATCGTCGTCGATGCGAGTGAGGCCGTTATCGCAGCGGTCGCCGCAGGGGCGGGTATCGGGATCGCGGCAGACTTCATGGCTGCCCCTTGGGTCAAGCGCGGCGAGTTGATCCCGGTTTTGGCCGATTTCGCGGTGGAGCGCCATAACATCACCGCAGTCTGGCCTGAAAGCCGCCGAACCAATCCGGCTGTTCGCGCTTTCCTGGACCATTTGATCGAGTTGTTCTAGCCGAACCAGCATGCTCTTGTGACGCATCAGCGTTGTTGTAGGAAGCTTAGCCAGAGAGAGATATTCGGTTCTCCCACACGGCTGCCGTGCCGCCAAAATCAATTTCCGCAGGATGCTGCATGCCGGGCTCGTCTCACCGTGCTGAGATGTGGGCAAGTGTTATGGGCGGATTGCGGTAGCGACATCGTCCATCCTCACGCGTTGCCGTGAGTGGTACTGGCGGACTGGCATTTTGGAATGAGGGTGGCGTGAATTGGACAAACGCACCGCCTGTCGCCTTTTGTGGTCAGCTTCCATCGCGGGAAGCCGCTCCATGCGATGAACGATAGCCCTGAACGATCGGCTCGTCGGAGTGCTGCTTGCACGCCGCCTCCACCTGCAACAGGATAGTCCGGAACCGCTCGATCATCCACGCCGTTGCGGGGCCGGGTGGTCGTGCGACGTGATGCATGGCGACCAGCGCGAATTTTTGTATCGGGTAGTCCTCAAGGTCGAGGAGGATCAGCCGGCCGTCGTGAATGTCCCTGGATACTTTTGCATAGGGCAGACCGCCCCAACCGTGGCCGGCGAGCGTGAGCTCGTGTTTAAGACCCATATCTGTCATACGCCATGTGCGATCCCCGATGACGCCGAAGTCGCGGCCGCGCGTCTGGTCGGTGACGTCGGTGATGACGATCTGTGTATACTGGCGTGCGACCGAGCGTGGGATCGGCGTCTGTGCCAGGGCAAGCGGATGCGATGGCGCCGCCACTGGCACGAGCGACGCGAAACCCATCGGCTGGAGCACGACCCGCCTGTCGCCACGGTTCGGTTCGCCACCGAAGCCGACATGAGCGATCCGCCTGGCGACCTGGTCGTAAACGACACCGATCGAGCCGACATGGAGACGGATGTCAACGGTGGGGAAATTCTCTTCGAACGTCGAAAGCAGCATGGACAGCACCTGCGTCGGCACGGTCGGATCGACCGCTGCAACGATCTCGGCCTCCAGTCCCTGTTGTAGGGCGCGAGTACGGGCCCGAAGTCCATCTAGCCCGGAAAGAATCCTTCGTGCATCCATGAGTAGCGCCGTTCCTGCCTCCGTAAGCCGGGGTTGTCGCGTGCCGTGGCGTTCGAACAACTTGACCTGAAGCTGGTCCTCGAGATTGGCGATCGCATAACTGACGACGGACTGCGAGCGCTTCAGACGGCGCGCAGCTGCTGAAAAGCCGCCGCTGTCGGCGACTTCCGCAAAGATCGTCAGTTGATCAAGCGTAGGATATGCTTCCATCTATTTTCTCGATCGAAACTACCTATATTTTACCTGTTTTACAGATGAGTGTCGAGTGCCATCCTTCGCTCCAGAGAACGTCACGACCCGCGTGGCGGCGATATACGAAGGAGCCATACCATGTCGTCCATCCTTCTCGTCACATCGAGCCCGCGTGCTAGCGCCTCGATATCGACCCGCACAGCCACGAAGCTCGCGGAACGGCTCGCCGCCTCCCGGCCCGGAACGAAGATCGCCCATCGCGATCTCGTTACCGCACCGCTGCCGCATATCGACGGTGACTTCCTCGGCGGGCTCTTTTCTCCCGAAGGTGAGCGCAGTGCCGTCCAGCAGACGCTTGTCGATGCTTCCGACCAGGCCGCGGAGGAACTGCTTGCCGCCGATACGGTCGTGATCGGGGCGGGAATGATAAACTTTTCCATCCCGTCGGCCCTGAAGTCCTGGTTCGACTATGTGGCGCGCGCAGGCAAGACCTTCCGCTATTCCGAGAGCGGACCGGAAGGTTTGGTCAAGGGCAAGAGGGTCTATGTGATCCTTGCCTCGAAGGGCATCTACACCAATGGTGGTCCGGTCGCCCCGATGGACCATGCCCGGCCCTATCTCAAGACCATGCTCGGCTTTCTCGGCATGACCGATGTCGAGTTCATCGACATCGAGGGCGTCGGTCTCGGACTCGAGCCTGACGAAGATATCCTCGATCGTGCCGAGCGCCGCATCGACGTTGCAGCAGATCCAGCATTGGCTGCATGACGCCACGCCCACGGATGAGCGGCCGGTGTCACGCCGGCCGATGCTTTTCCAGGAAGTGCCGATCGGTCGTCATTCGCCGCAAAGGGGAGGCGCTTCCTCCGCTTGGAAACCACCGGCAATACCGCCCACTCAATAGGAGACTGCACATGAGCACTATCAGCATCATCGGCTCAGGAACCATGGCCGCCGCGATCGCGGGCCGTACTGCCAAGGCCGGACACACCGTCGAGGTTGTCAGCCGGGACTCCGCCAAGGCGCGGGCGCTCGCCGACCAACTCGCAGCCGGAGTGACCACAGGGACGTATGGCGCTGCGCCTGCGGGCGACATTGTCATCCTCGCCGTGCCGTACAGCGCTGCAGCGGCGGTCGTGGCCGACTTTGGGAAAGCGCTCGATGGTAAGGTGATCATCGACGTCGCCAACCCGTTTGCGCCCGACCTCTCGGGCCTCATCACGCCCCACGGCAGTTCTGGTGCCGAGGAGACCGCCAAGGGTCTCCCCACTGGGGCGCATGTCGTGAAGGCGTTCAACACGATCTTTGGCCATGTGCTTGTGAAGGGGGGACGGCTCGACGCGTTCATCGCAGCCGACGATGCGGAGGCGAAAGCGCACGTCTCGACGTTCCTCGAAAGTCTCGAGCTGCGTCCGCTCGACGTGGGCGGCCTGCACATGGCTCGGACGCTTGAGTCTCTCGGTTTTATGATGATCGGACTGGCCAAAAACGGCGCCGGCACCTGGGACTTCGCCATGAACGTCGATAAGGGCTGAATCAGGAACCGCAGGCCCTGCTGCGTCTCTTCCGTCAGTACATGACAACCCGCCTCGGTGGGAGCGATAGCCCAATAATGATACGCCGTTACCGGCTTCGTCGCCGTCGCCACCGTCCTCCATGCAAGCCTGTGGCCGGGCGCGCACTCCGTCATGAAGGCTCATTGGAAGTCGGACCGGCCGCCCGACTGTATCCAGTTCTCGGCGTCGGCGAGGAGGACCCACACTACGTCGGGAGGCGTTTTTCACCTCAATATCCTTGAACGCGTAGATCGCTGAAAATTTCGTGCCGAACTGCCATCCTGCATACGGCTGCGGCCCCATCAGAGACCGAGCGACCGACGTGGTCGTTGCGCCGCCATCGCTGCTGGGCTATGGTCTGTATGTCGGAAAAGGCAGACTTGGTTCGGTAAGCCCAAGTCCTTCTGGTAACGGAAGCTCTGGCCTTTGGCTTCGTGCCAGAAGTCCCCACGACGAACAATGAATGCTTTCGGGCATGCACCGTTCGTCCGTGTGGATTTCGAGTTCGAGGAACGCTCCGGTCGAACATCGACCAAGGAGTATCCTCATGCACACATCCCCTGCCAATATCTATGACGTGATCGTCGCCGGCGGTGGCCCGGTTGGCCTGTTTCTCGCCTGCGAACTGCGGCTCGCCGGCTGCTCGGTGCTGGTTCTCGAACGGGCGCAGGACCCGCATTCGCCGTTGAAGAGATTGCCGTTCGGACTGCGCGGCCTTTCCGTAGCAACCGTCGAGAGCTTCGACCGCCGCGGTCTGATGGATCCCCTCAAGCATCTTATGGTCAGCCGTGACGTCCCGGCGGCAGCACATTGGATGAAGCAGCCGCGCCGGCCCGGCGGCCACTTCGCGGGCATCCAGTTTTTCCACGACCAGATTGACAGCGCGAACTGGCCTTGGCGCATACCGGGCCCTGTCAGCAACTTCGCTGCGGACATGACGAGCATCGAGGCCGTCTTCTCCGCGCGAGCAGAGGCCTCGAACGTCGAAATCCGACGCGGCTGCGGTGTCGACGGCCTCGATCAATTGGACGACCAAGTGATCGTTCACGCGGGCGGCGAAGTGTTCCGGGCGCAATGGCTGGTCGGCTGCGATGGTGCGCGCAGCGTCGTGCGAAAGGCGGCCGGGATAGGCTTCACCGGGACCGATCCCGAGTTCACCGGCTATTCGGCAACGGCCGTCTTGGCCAATCCGAACGTCCTGAAGCCCGGCCGTCACTACACCGCGACAGGCATGTTCATCTACACGCCGCCTGGCACGATTGGGATAGTCGACTTCGACCGCGGGGCGTTTCACCGCACGAATCCAATCACGCGTGAGCAATTCGAGGCGACGCTCCGCAGGATCTCCGGCACCGACGTTTCGGTCACGGCGCTCGAACTCGCAACCACTTGGACCGACCGTGCCTTTCAAGCGAGCCAATACCGGAAGGGTCGCGTTCTGCTGGCCGGCGACGCCGCGCACATCCATTCGCCGCTCGGCGGCCAAGGGCTTAACCTTGGCCTGGGTGATGCCATCAACCTCGGCTGGAAGCTCGCCGCCACGATCCGCGGCACGGCGCCGGCTGGTCTCCTCGACAGCTACGAACACGAACGGCATCCGGTCGGTGCGCTGATTCTTGATTGGTCGCGGGCGCAGGTCGTGCTGATGCGACCATCCCGTAGTTCGCGTGCGCTTGAAGCGATCGTCCGCGATCTGATCGAGACGCGCGACGGCGCTACCTATTTTGCCGAGCGCGTCTGGGGTATCGGGCTTCATTATGATTTGGGCGAAGGCCATCCCTTGGTCGGTCGCACCGTGCCGGATTTCAAGTTCGCCGATGGGACGCGGCTAAACGAGTGTTTTCGGACCGGACAAGCGCTGCTCGTCGATTTCGACAGATGCATCGGGTTACAGGCGTTTGCTGACCGATGTGGCGGTCAAATCCGGTACGTTACGGGAGATGCAGAAGAGCGGCTGGGCCTACAAGCCATGCTGGTGCGTCCCGATGGGGTTGTTGCCTGGGCCAGCGATGCGGTTCGCAATGAAAAGGAAGTCGCCGACGCCGTATCGCGCTGGCTCATTGTCGGCTGAGGACGCTCCGAGCGCTGCCTTACCAACGGCCGCTTATGCTCGTGCCGTTGGTAAGGCCACCCGCCCGCTTCCAACATCGAGGCCGAACTGCCCGGCCAGATACAAAACACCTTCGGTCGGGTTCGTCGCATGATCCTGCACAAAGAAGCCGATTGACGAATGTAATAACATTACATATTGAGTCGCTGTCAATTCGGAGGACGCGATGATCGACATTTGTCTGGAACGCCGAAACCCAACACTCGACTACCACGGCCACGCGGCCGTTCATCACCTACCCCGGGTGCGGCGAAGTTCCTTCAGCGGAGGCATTGACGACGCATGGTCGGGCACGCCAACCGTTCGAGATCAAGCAGAAGCTCCCGCACGAATGCGAGGCTTTGCAGATCACCTGCCGAAACCCGTTCCGCCCGTCGATGATGAAAGGCAGGCCTTCCGGATTTGTTGGTCACCCACGACCGGAATCTTGCAGAAAATCTCTGGATGCGGCTTATCGATCTAGGACGCACGCATAAACAAATCGCGTGAAATGGACCGTATTGGCTCCAAGTACGGCCTTGACCGGTTGCCAACTTCTCCCTTAACTGGCCTCGACGGTTCCCCTACCCATGAGGTGGAGGGGAATAATAGGGAACACGGTGCGGACGACCCGCATGGGACCAAAACCGTGGCTGCCCCCGCAACTGTAAGCGGATTGCCGTCCATCCTCGTGGCGCATAGCGCCATGCCACTGTGCGGACAGCACGGGAAGGCAGATGGACAGCGGATATTCGTGAGCCAGGAGACCTGCCGTCACCTATCGATCCATCGTCACGGGCGGGGAAGCCCGGAACAGGAGTATGCAATGAAGATCACCAGCCCCTCGCGGCGTCGACCGACGCTGCCTTTCCCCCAACCTGTCGATTGTTCGATCGTTCGGACGGCCTGACCGTCCTTCGTTCCGCTCTGCCGCCCTGCGCGGCTTTCAATCCGTATTTGGGGCACATCATGACATCACTTTTCAAAACGCCGCTTCGAGCCGGTTTCCTGTTCGCGTCGCTTGTCGCTGGCACCCTTGCTGGTCACGCGCAGGCCGCCGAGACCGGCTATCCGTTGACACTGCGAAATTGCGGTCGACAGATCACGATTAACAAGGCACCAACAAAGACCGTATCGATCGGTCAAAGCAGCACCGAAATTCTCTATATGCTCGGCCTCGCCGACAGGGTCGCAGGCACTGCACTCTGGGTTGGTCCTGTTCTGAAGGGTTATGAGGAGGTCAACGCCGGGATCGATCGCCTCGCCGACAACGATCCGAGCTTCGAAAGTGTGCTTGCCAAGAAACCGGACATCATTGCAGTTCAGTTCCAGTGGCAGGTCGGCCCCGAGGGTGTGGTTGCCAAGCCGGAGCAGTTCGAGGAACTGGGAATCCCGGTCTATACCTCCCCGTCCGATTGCACCGGTAAGGAAAATTCCGCCGCCAGCGATGGCGTGCGCCACCAGGTCTTCACCATGAATCTCGTCTACCAGGAGATCCGCGAACTGGCGCAAATCTACAACGTGCAGGACAAGGGCGAAGAAGTCGTCGCAGAGTTGAAGAAGCGCGAAGATGCGGCCCGAGCCAAGGTCGCGTCCGCCGAGGGCAAGCTGTCGGCCGTGTTCTGGTTCTCCAGTGCCGCCGATGCTGATCCCTATGTCGCGGGAAAGAACGGCGCTCCGGGCTATATCATGTCGGCCCTTGGCATTGAAAACATTATCAAGACAGACGATGAATGGCCGACGGTCGGATGGGAAACGATCGCCAAGGCCGACCCGACAATCATTGTCGCAGGCTCGATGGAACGCCGCCGCTATCCGCTGGACGGCCTTGAAGCCAAGCTCGACTTCTTGAAGACCGATCCCGTCGCCAGCCTCATGTCGGCGGCGAAGAACGGCCATGTCTTCAACATGGACGCCCAGGCCATGAACCCGACCATCCGAACGATCGAGGGCATCGAGGTATTAGCGGACTCAATCGCCGAAGCGGGCCTTGCCAAGTGAGCAGGACGCTGACATCGATCGGGCGAACGGGCGCGGCATTCGCCGCGCTTGCCATCCTGCTGATCGCGCTTTGGCTCGGTGCGGCGATCGGGGAGACGGCTATCCCGTTTTCAACCGTGGCACAGACGGTGGCAAACCGTCTCTGGAACGCTGGTTATCCACTGGAGCCGATCGACGAAGGCATCATCTGGAGCTATCGCCTCAGCCGTGCCGTGGTCGCCGCGTCCTGCGGCGCAGCACTTGCGCTTTCCGGCGCCGTGCTGCAGTCGCTGCTGCGCAATCCATTGGCCGATCCCTATATTCTCGGCATCTCCGCGGGCGCCTCGACCGGTGCGGTCAGCATCGCCATCCTCGGGTTCGGCGCTGGGATGTTGACCATGCCGCTCGGCGCCTTTCTCGGCGCACTCATCGCCTTCCTGCTGGTCAGTGTGCTGGCGGTGAAGGCAGGGCGCGGCACGGCGGCGATCATTCTGGCGGGCGTTGCCGGTTCGCAACTCTTCAATGCGCTGACATCCTTCATCGTCACCAAGGCAGCGACGGCCGAGCAAGCCCGCGGCATCATGTTCTGGCTGCTCGGGAACCTCTCGGGCGTGCGCTGGCCGGATGCCTGGCTGGCGGTGCCAGCAGCACTCGTCGGCCTCGCCGTCTGCCTCTGGCACGCGCGCGCGCTCGACGCTTTCACCTTCGGCTCGGAAGCGGCCGCCTCGCTCGGCATCTCGGTGAGGCGCACCTATCTGGCGCTTGTCGGCGTCTCGGCGATGATGACCGCCGTCATGGTCTCGATCGTGGGGTCGATTGGCTTCGTCGGGCTGGTCATTCCCCATGCCGCGCGGATGCTGGTCGGCGTGCGGCACGGTGTCCTGCTTCCCGCCGCTGCATTGATCGGTGCGGTCTTCATGATCGTCGCTGACATCCTGTCGCGGACACTGATCCCCGGCCAGGTGCTGCCGATCGGTGTGATCACCGCACTCGTCGGCGCGCCTGCCTTCGCACTCATTCTCGGACAAAGGAGGGCGCGGGCATGACGCTTTCAGCTGATCACGTTTCCTGGTCTGCCGGCGGCTCAGACATCCTGAAGGGCGTGTCACTCGCCGTCGAGACGGGCGAATTCCTTGGCATCATCGGCCCGAATGGATCGGGCAAGACGAGCCTGATGTCGCTGCTGGCCGGTATCCGCAAACCGAGGTCGGGCGCGGTCCTCCTGGACGGCACGCCGATCGGGGAGCTTGGTCGACGTACCGTCGCGCAGCGTCTGGCGTTCGTCGAGCAGCAGGCGGACACAGGAGAACGGATCACGGCACGGCAAGCGGTCGAGCTCGGCCGCACCCCCTATCTCGGACCATTGTCGCCGTGGTCGTCGCAGGATGACGGTATAGTCGACGCGGCTCTCGAAAATGTCGATATGGCTCACCTCGCCGGAAGGTTCTGGCACACGCTGTCCGGCGGCGAACGTCAGCGCCTG
Organism: Rhizobium sp. Root482; assembly: GCF_001426565.1. Taxonomy (GTDB): domain Bacteria; phylum Pseudomonadota; class Alphaproteobacteria; order Rhizobiales; family Rhizobiaceae; genus Pararhizobium. The sequence goes on from NZ_LMFA01000024.1 coordinate 24,517, forward strand.
CACATTGCCCGGGCACTTGCCCAGGAGCCGAGGATCCTGTTGCTCGACGAGCCGACCAATCATCTCGACATCGGTCACCAGATCAGTCTGCTCGATCTGGTTCAGCGCCAAGATCTGACCGTGGTGGCGGCACTCCACGATCTCAACCATGCCGCCATGTTCTGCAACCGGATCGCGGTCATGCAGGGCGGCCGCCTCGTCGCTCTCGGCCAGCCGCGGGACGTGCTGACCGAGGCCCGGATACGCGACGTGTTCGGTGTGGATGTCGACATCGAACAGGATAGCGGCGGCATCTGCCACATCCGCTTCCTGACGCGGCGTTCGCAAGGCAGAACCAACGTCACTCGGCCGGCATCTCTTTCCGTCATGGGGGCTTGAAGATGGACTTGCGCAACCACGACCTCAAGGAAGACATCAGGGAGTACTGGTCGAAGCGGTCGGCGACATTCGATCTGGCATTCGGCCACCGTATCCCGCAGGGTCCGGAACTGGATGCCTGGGCGGCAGCCGTGCGCGACGCGATCGGGCCGGAGCCTCGCCGCGTGCTGGAGCTTGCCTGCGGCACGGGAGAGGTGACGAATGTCCTGCTCTCGCTCGGCCACGAAGTGACGGCGCTCGATTTCTCCGAGGATATGCTTGGGGTCGCCCGAATAAAGCATGCCGGCAATGCGAAAGTTCGGTTCGTTCTTGCCGATGCCGAGCGCACGATGGAACCCGACGAAGCCTACGACGCGGTGATATGCCGGCATCTGGTCTGGACACTGACGGAACCCGAACAGGCGCTGACCGACTGGTTGCGGGTGCTGAAGCCGGGCGGCAGGCTGCTCGTCTTTGATGGCGATTGGACGAAACCGACGCGACTGGGCCGGCTCGCGGGCCTTGCTGTGGGCCTGATCGAACGATTCGTCGGACACGATCCTTACTATGACGGCGCCATGAGCGAGAAGCACGCGAATATCATGACCAGATTGCCGTTCAGCGGCGGATTGACTGCCGAACGCCTCGAACCGATGGTCCAGGAGGCTGGTTTTATTGAAATAACTTTCCCCTCCCACCGGCCGATCGCCGCGGCTCAGCGCAAGAATGCTGATCTCAGGAACAGATTGCGAACCCGGTTTTACCGGCGATTCGTACTAGTGGCGTCCCGCCCCGTCGATGTCGCGTCGCGACAAGTCGGTCGATCAGACAGCTTCAAGGGACCTCAATCGTGAAGAACGGTTTCATAGCATCCCTTTCATGCGCACTCGTCGCCGTCATGTCGATAACGATTCCTTCTGCGGGCATGGCTCAGGAAACACGTTACCCGTTGACGATCGAAAATTGCGGTCGAGCGATCACCTTTGACAATGCGCCCTCGCGTGCCTTTGCCGATGGGCAAAACTCGGCGGAAGTATTCTACCTGCTGGGACTTGGTGACAAGGTCGCCGGCACGGCACTCTGGATCGGGCCGGTGCTCGAAGGCTTTGAAGAGGTTGACGCACGGGTTCCCCGTGTTGCCGAACTTGATCCGAGCTTCGAAGGCATTCTGGCGACAAAACCCGATTTTGTCGCGACGCAGTTCCAGTGGCAGATCGGTCCTGAAGGTATGGTGGCCAAAGTCGAACAATTCGAGGAACTGGGTATCCCGGTCTATACATCACCGGCTGATTGCCATTTGAAGGGCAAGACGGCGGATGGCGACGAGCCGCCAAAGTTTTCAATGGATCTGATCTATCGGGAAATCGACGAGATCGGGCGCATTTTCAATGTTGCCGACCGGGCGAAGACGATCATTGCCGAGATGAAGGCACGGGAGCAGGCAGTGAAAGCGCGGATAACAGCGCTGAAGCGTGATGTCTCCGCGGTCTTTTGGTATTCCAGCGCAAAGCTCAATGCAGACCCGTATGTGGCGGGCGAGGGCGGTGTTCCTGCATATCTCATGTCGGAGCTCGGTGTTCGAAATGTTGTTGAGAGCAACGAGGAGTGGCCAACAGTCGGTTGGGAGACCATCGCGAAATCCAACCCGACAATCATCGTAGCAGGCGATATGGCGAGACGGCGATTCGACGGGGATGGCATTGCGGAAAAGCTTGAGTTCCTCAAGCATGATCCGGTTGCCAGTGTCATGGAGGCCGCGCAACGGGAACGGATTGTAGGGATGAGCGTCCAGTTGATGGACCCGACTCTCAGAACCATTCGTGGATTGGAGGTTCTTGCAGATGCGCTGGAGAAGTTTGAATTCGTCCGGTAAAATCATCCCTTCTCAATCTGATCAATGAGTTAGTTTCATCATCGCGATCGCCTGTTTCGGAGGGTTACGGGTCTTTGGTTCGAATCACTTCAAGGCGAGGTATTTTGCAAGTCTCGATGCCATCGAGGCCCGCAACCAAAAATAGTCGCAAAATCCCCTGCCTTGCCCTAGGCAGGGGTTTTTGCGTTCAAGGACACACCCCGCGACGGAAACCGCCATCCGCCCGGAAAGCCGTCGATAAACGCTCCTCTGCTCGATACGGCCTTGACCTGAGACCATAAACCGTCTCGTCCGCAACTCGGAGAAGTGCGGAAGAGAGTAGCTTTTCCCAATCTGGCCAACATGTTGCGCGTCTTCGACGGGCGCTGGCCCACGAGCTTCCCACCTGAGCGCCTTCATGCGCGCGGCTCGCTCATGGAATCCGCCTCCTGCCGAGAGATTCGTTTAGGCTCACGGACGCGTGGCGGAACGTCGGAGGTTGGGAGCGTTAGCAGTTCCGCTGCAGGACTGAATGGCAGCTATGCATCGTAGCCGTGCCAAAGTCGCCAGTTCGTTCCCAATTTCGGTCAAATAAATACACTCAGTCTCTTGGGAGAAGTGAAAACATTTCCGCTTCATCTGTCCGGGCATGCCAAATGTACGGGTCTCCGTAGGCTCAGGCCCGAGTTCGCCACCTGGGGAATTTTCAAGGCGGTAAATCATTTCCGCTTCTAGCCGATACAGCGGAAGAGCCCGTCAATCTGGTCGGGCGACAGACTGCCGGAAATTGACCCGGGCGTCGCAGCGGATCGTCACCGCCTCGTCTAGTCCCCCGGCCACCCGCCGGCTAAGCAGATCCCAAGAAATGCGGGCGAGCTCGCGCGTCGGCTGCTGGATACAGGAAAGACTCGGCCATGCGGCGACGGCCCAGTCGGGCTCTTCCGCGGAGAGAAGCGAGATTTCTTCCGGGCACCTGAGCCCCAGCTCGCGGAATGTCTCTATGCTCCACGCCGCTAGCAGGCTGCTACTGGCGACCAGCACCGTCTTGCACGGAGGACCTTGAAGTTCGGCGGCCAGCATGCGTTGGAAGTTCTCTCTACTGGAACCGCATTTCATGATCGACAGATGCACGTCCTCGCCGCTCTCCTCGATCGCCTGCCTGATGCCGGCGATGTTCTGCTGGACGACAGAGAAACTTGGGAACTGGGTGGCGACGAGAACCCGGCGATGCCCCCACTCGATCAACTGACGGGTGGCGCGGGAAAAAGCACCCCGATGATCGACCAGCACCTGGTCGAAGCTCCGCTCGTACGCGACGAAGCGGTTGATGACGACGGTCGGCATATTGGCGCGGCGCAGCAGTTCGAGCACCGGCTCCGCCTCCAGCGTCGGCAGCAGCAGCACGCCGCTCGCCCGCGAGGCGATGAGCCGCTCGATGCGCTGATATTCCCGTGCGTGATCATGCCGCGTGATCATCTGCACGAGTTCGAAATTGGCGCCCGCGGCATGTTCTTCCAGCATGTCCGACATGGAGACGAAGTTCGAGGAAGTGGCGTTGGGCACGCAAAGACCGACCACAGGATAGCGCTGCGCCCGCATGCCCTTTGCAAGCAGGCTCCCAGTAAAAGACAGGGTCTTGATGGCCTCATTGACCTTCTGGCGCCGCTGTTCGGTGACGTTGGCGCGCCCGTTGATGACGTTCGACACCGTTCCGACCGACACACCGGCAAGCGCGGCAACATCGCCGATAGTCACATTGCGGTCCTGTGCCAGCTTCACGTCGATAGCCACGCGTTCCTTTTTCGCCACATTCACAATCCTGTATAGTCCGCCCGATCGATGTATGAAACGGTTCAGTGCGTTTTTCAAGGTGCTATCGCTGGGCTGAAATACAAAAGGGGGGGCATTGCGCATATGAGCGGTCACATCATCCAGGACTGTTGCCGCAAATATTGGTGCTTATGCTCTGATCTGCACGAAAGCTATTATCGCGCGGTTTCTGGCCATACGTGAAGGCAGGCATCCCGTTCCATCATAAGCGTTTTATGTTCCGGGTACCTAATCAACTGCGCTGCACCATGTGCATTGACTTCAAAAACCTGTTGACAGCCCAACGAACCGGCATCATTCTGGGGCTTGAAATGAACCGGTTCAAAATGACCGCCTGAGTCCTGGGGAGGATATGCGATGAATTGGAATACGACTTTAAAGGGTCTTCTGGCCAGTGTGATAATGGTCTGCGCGGCGGGCTCGGCCCATGCGCAGAGCAAGGAACTGGTGATCGGAGCGCTACTGCCGCTGACCGGGCCGGCGGCGCCGATCGGGCTGGAAGAGCAGCAGGGCGTTCAGTTCGCAATCGATCAGATCAATGTGAAGGGCGGGCTCAACGGAACGCCGGTGCGGGTGATCTTCGACGATAGCCAGGGCAAGCCGGATCAGGCCGTGCTGGCATTCAACCGCATGGCCGATCTGCAAAGCGTTCCGGCACTGATCACCGCTTTCTCGTCGATCTCGCTGGCGATCGCCCCGCTGGCCACCCGCCGCGAAATCCTGGTCGTCAACCCGGCGGCTCAGACCGACAAGCTGGAAAATGCGTCCCCGTTCCTGTTGAACACCATTCCGCTGGTCAAGGCCGAGGCGCAGGTGCTTGCGAAATATGCCATCGAGAAGGTCGGCAAAAAAGCAGCGATCGTTTACGAAAATGCTGCTGCCGGCATCGATGGGCGCGACGATTTCCGCAAATATTTCGAGGAAGCCGGCGGCGAGATCATTGCCGAGGAGCCGGTCGAATTCGGCCAGACCAACTATCGTGCGACGCTGCTCAAGACCGCCAGTGCCAAGCCGGACTTCGTCTATATCGCGATCACCCAGAGCCATGAGACCATGGCCGACCAGGTCGGGCAGATCCCGGATTTCCCGGTGGCGATCGGCAACACCTTCTCGCGCCCCTTCTTCGGCTATCCATCGACGGAAGGCTGGTATCAGACGGCAATCCAGTCGGGCTATCCCGATGCCGCAGTGCTCGATGCGTTCAAGGCGGAGTTCAAGGTCGAGGACATGGGTTTCTTCGCCCGTGAATATTACAACGCGACCAATATCGTGATCCAGGCGGCCAAGCAGGTGGCCGACACCGGCGGCGACCTGACCGGTACCTCGATCAAGCAGGCGATCCTCGACATCAAGACGTTCAATTCGCCGATCGCCGATATCGTTTTCGAGACCAATACCGCCTCGCGCCCTGTGGAAATCCAGCGTTACGATGGCAAGGAGCGAAAGGTGATCGAAGTTTCGACGCCGGCGACCTCGAACTGATCCGATCATCGGGAAAGTGGAAAATCCAATGCTTTACTTGCAGCTCGTGGCCGATGGTGTCGTTACCGGATGCGCCATCGGTCTGGTGTCGGTCAGCTTCGCCTATTTCTATGCAACAACCGGAATCTTCCACGTCGCCCATGCCGGCATCTACACCCTCTGCGGCTATGTCGCGTGGTATCTGACAGGTATAGGTGTGCCCTTCCCGCTGGCCCTTCTCGCGAGCATCGCCTGCGGTGCGCTCGTCGGGGCAGGGATCCAGGCGACGCTCTACCGGCAGCTGGACAAGAAGGGGGCTTCGCCGCTCGTCAAGCTCATCGCGTCAATCGGCGTGCTGACGACGCTGCAGAACGTCGTCGCCATCCTCTTCACGCCAAATATCGTGCAGTTCGATCTTCCCTGGCGGCTTGCCCGGGTCACGATCGGGGGCCTCGCCTTCAGCGTGCCGCAGGTGCTGGTGCTGGTGTTCAGTGTCGTCCTGTTTGCCGGGATCGTTGCATTCTCCAAATATACCACTCTCGGTAAACGCATCCGTGCCGTTGCCTCCAATCCGGCGCTTGCGGAAATCACCCATCTCCATCCGCAGAAGGTCTTCATCTACGTAATCGCCATCGCCTCCGGGCTCGTGGCCGTGCCGGGGGTACTGATCGGCGTCGATCAGGCGCTCCAGCCCTACACCTCGCTGATCATCCTTCTGACCGCGGTCATCGCCATGATCGCCGGCGGGATCGGCAGCCTCGGCGGCGCCTTCATCATGTCGATCGTGCTGGCCGTCGTGCAGAGCCTGTCGGTGGCCTTCGTCTCCGGTCGCTGGAGCGTGGCGGTCGTCTTCGGGATCTTCGTGGTCTTCATCCTCATCCGGCCGGAAGGTCTTTTCCGCCACAAATTCAACCGTGCGATCTAAGGGGAGAACAGATCCATGAACTTCTTCCTCAGTTTCGTCGTCCTGGCGGAAATCTTCTCGATCGTTGCGCTCTCGACCAATCTGCTGATGGGCGTCGTCGGCATCTTCTCGGTCGCCCAGGCCGCGATCATGGGCATCGGCGCCTATGTCTTCGGCCTGCTGTCGATGATGGGCGTGCCATTCCCGCTCGCGATGGCGGCGGTCATCGTCGTCTGCGCCTTCATCAATCTCCTGTCGTCGCTACCGTCCCTGCGCCTGGCCGGTGACTATTTCATCATCACCTCCTTCGGCACGCAGCTCGTTGCGACAGCGGTGTTCATCAACTGGTCGTCGATGACCGGCGGCGCGTCCGGGCTCAGCGGCATCCCGATCATTGAGCTGTTCGGTTTCACCTTCGCTACGTCAAAGCAGTTCGTCGTGCTGTCCACGGTGGCGCTGCTTCTGGTCGCCGTCAGCTTCTGGCTGATCCTGCGCTCGCCTTACGGGCGGATGCTGAATGCCATCCGGCTGGACGAGATTGCAGTGGTCGCCTCAGGGCGGCGGGTATTGCATGCCAAGATCGGCGTGTCAGCCGTATCCGGCGCCTATGCGGGCATCGGCGGAGCGCTCTACGCCGCCTATATCAGCTTCATCGACCCGGCTTCGTTCGATATCCATGTTTCCGTGCTGGTCGTGACCATGGTGGTGGTCGGCGGCGCGCGAACCCTTGCGGGCTCGATCATCGGCCCTTTCGTGCTGATGGCTATCCCGCAGCTTCTGACGATGATCGACATTCCCTCGACGCTTCTCGGTCCGGTCCGCCAACTCAGCTACGGCCTCATCCTCATCGCCTTCATGCTGTGGCGCCCGCAGGGCATCGCCGGAAGGAGCCTCTGAACCATGACCTATCTGACCGTTACCAATGTCAACAAGCGCTTCGGCGGCATCCGGGCGCTGGCCGATTGCAGCTTCAGCATCAATCAGTTCGAAGCGAGCTGCGTCGTCGGCCCGAACGGCGCTGGTAAGACCTCGATCTTCAATGTCGTCACCGGCTTCATCACACCCGAGACCGGCCGGATCGAGTTCAAGGGCGCGGATATCACGGCCATGGACCGGCATGCCCGGGTCAAGGCCGGCATCGCCCGGACATTCCAGAACCTTCGGCTCTTCGATACGCTGAGCGTGCTCGACAACGTGATGATCTGCCTCGGCGACGAGGCTGCCAATGATCCGCTCACGGCTGTGTTCCGCCCGTTTCATACCCAGGCGGTGCTAAGGCGCAAGCGTGACGCCGCCATGCATCTGCTCGAACAGGTCGGCCTTGCCCACAAGGCGAACGACCAGGCGATCAATCTCAGCTACGGCCAGAAAAAGCTTCTCTGCATTGCCAGGGTGCTGGCGACCGAAGCCGAGCTTCTGCTCCTCGACGAGCCCACTTCGGGGCTGGCCGCGGGGGCTCTCGACAGCATGGTAGAGCTCATCCACAACCTCAAGGCGCAGAAGAAGACGCTGCTCGTCGTCGAGCACAACACCAAGATCGTCAAGCGTATCGCCGACGAGGTGCTGTTCTTCCACCGCGGCACCCTGCTGGCCAAGGGAAAGCCCGACGAGATCATCGCCAACAAGGAACTCGGCAAGATCTATTTCGGGGAGGGAGCGTGACATGACTCTCGAAGCACGCGGCCTCGTTGCCGGCTACGGCGACAAATCCATTCTCGACAAGGTGTCCTTCACGCTGAAGGACGGAGAGATCCTCGCCTTCTTCGGTCACAACGGGGCGGGCAAATCGACGACCCTCAAGGCCGTCCTGGGGCTGCTGCCGGCGCAGGAGGGCGAGATCCTGCTGGACGGCGAGCGCATCGAAAAACTCTCGGTCAGCGCCCGGCTGAAGCGGGGGCTCCGGCTGCTCCCCGAAGGCCGAGGCGTGTTTCCCGACCTCAGCGTCGAGGACAGCATCGAGATCGTCGCCCGCAGCAACCGTGATCCGAACGGCAACAAGATCTCCGGGGACGACGTCTACGAACTGCTGCCGGTGCTGAAAGACCGACGCAAGATTGTCGCCGGCGAGATGAGCGGTGGCCAGCAGCAGATGCTCGCCTTCGGCCTTGCGCTTCTCGGTTCGCCGAAATGTGTGCTGCTCGAAGAACCATCTGTTGGGCTGCAGCCGGATCTGGTGGAGGAGCTGTTTGCCAAAATGTCCGACATCTGCAAGCAGCTCTCGATTTCCGCGATCCTGATTGAACACAAGATCGTCTCGGCGATGAAGATCGCCGACCAGGTGATGATTATCAACAGCGGCAAGCTCGTCTTCAACGGCACGAAAACCGAGGCCGAGCAGATCGATCTCTGGAACTATTTCTGAGGAATCCGCCGCCTTCCGGCATGAGGTATGAATATGAATTGGATTGACGCCAACGGGGTTGGGCTGCGCTATGACGTTCTGGGAACGACGGGGCCTGTCCTGGTCCTCATTCACGAGATGGGCGGCACGCTGGAGTCCTGGGATCGTGTTGCCCCGGAACTGGCCCGCACCCGCCGCGTGGTGCGCTACGATACGCGCGGCGCCGGATTGTCGGAAAAGATCACCGGCGAGATCGATCTGAAAACCATGGCGTCGGATCTCGCTGCACTTCTCGGTGCGCTCGGCATAGACGAGCCTGTTGCGGTTGGAGGCTGCGCCGTCGGCGGCGCGATCGCGCTTCGCTTCGCGCTTGATTATTCCGAAAGAACCGCTGCCGTCATCGTCCTCAACCCGGCAATCGACGCGCCGGGAGAAGCGGGCGAGAGGCTGATTTCCCGCTCTCATATACTGCCGGAAAAGGGAATGCGATCGATCGAGGCGGCGTCGCTTGATACCGGTTATCCGACGCGCTTCCGCGAGCGTGACCCGGCGCACTACGCGAGTTTCCGGGTCCGCTGGCTCGGCAACGATCCCGCCAGTCTCGGCGCTCTGTTCCGCATGCTGGCGCGCACCGATCTCTTTCCGGAGCTTCCCCGCATCGAAGTCCCTGTCCTCGGCCTTTCAGGCGTCCACGACCCTCTGCGGCCGCCGGCCTATGTCCGCAAGGTCTTGGAGGCCATCGGCCCGCACGAGGTCATCGAGATCGATGCCGCCCACCATGTTCCCGATCAGGCTCCCGATCTGGTCACCCGACACATCGGCAGCTTCCTCGATCGAGTGCAGCCGGTGGACCGGAGGGCGGGGACATGAAGCTGCTCGGTTCGCTCCGGTCGCCCTATGTCAGGAAAGCGCTCGTCGTCGCATCCGAGACTGAGTTGCGTGGGGACATCGAACTCGTGCTGCATTCCGTGCATCTTGCCGCGCATGAGCCGGAAGTGATGACGGTCAATCCGCTCAACAAGCTGCCGACGCTCGTCCTGAACGATGGACGTGTGCTGTTCGATTCCCTTGTTATCTGCGAATTCCTTGCCTGGAAGGGCGGTCGCAACGATCTTATGCCCGCCGAACCCGAAGCCCGGTTCCGCGTGCTGACGCGCCATGCGCTGGCAAACGGCCTGCTGGATCTCGCGATCATGCGGCTGGTCGAGGCCGCCAAGCCTGCGGAACGCCAATGGCCGGAGGTTCTAGCAGCCTGCGACATCAAGATAGCGGCGGTGCTCGACGGGCTTGATGCGGACGATGACGCCCTCGCCGCGGAAGGCTGCACGATCGGCACGCTGGCCTTGGCCGTCGCCCTCAATTATCTCGATTTTCGTTTCGCGTTCCTCGAATGGCGCAAGACACGTTCGCGGCTTGGTGCATGGCATCGCGACTTTACCTCTCGTCCTTCCCTTCGCGACAACCCCTTCGAAGATACGTCGCCGGCACTTGCCGGCATGGTCCGCTAGCCGCGGCAGGAGACATCCAGTGATCTATACCCGCATGATCGGCGATATCCGCGTCACCAACCTGATCGAATATGTTGGCCCGACGCACGATCCCGCCGTGACCTTTCCGGATTTCGACCCCTCCGTGATCGAACGCAACAGGGACTGGCTCACCAATGCCCACTGGTACGAGAACCTGCAGCGGATGGTGATCGCGATCCAGATCTGGATCGTGCATGCCGGCGACAAGGTGATCCTGATCGATGCCGGCGTCGGCAACCAGAAACGGCGCGGTGCGGCCCGGATGAACATGCTGAACAGCCTCGTGCCGCAATGGCTGGCAGCTGCCGACGCCTCCTTCGATCAGGTCACCCACGTGGTGATGACGCATCTGCACGGCGATCACGTCGGCTGGAATACCGTTCGGGATGGCGCACGCTGGGTGCCCGCCTTTCCGAATGCGCGCTACCTGATACCGCGCACTGATTTCCAGTATTTCCAGGATCTCCACGAGAAGAATCCCGAGGCCGATCCGTCATTCGGCGACAGCGTCGTGCCGGTGATCGAGGCGGGGCTCGTGGATTTCGTCGATGATGGCGATGTCGTGGCCGATTGCCTGCGGGCCGTCTTCGCGCCGGGCCATACGCCGGGTCAGATGAACTACTGGCTCGGCTCCGACAGGGAGGCGGCCGTTTTCAGCGCCGACATCTTCCACCACCCGCTGCAGATCACCGACCCGCATCTGAACACTGGCTTCTGCGTCCTCCCGGACGTCGCGCGCCAGACGCGCCGCGCTTTTCTGGAGCGGGTTGCCGATACGGGCACGCTGATCATGCCCTGCCATTTCGGGCCGCCGCATTGCGGCTTCGTACGCCGCAAGGATGGAGGCTTCGCCTTCGTGCCGAGCGAACCCGATCTCCCGCAACGCTACTGAGTTCAAAACGCCCCAAGGAGGAGCCAAACTCATGTCCACCAAGAAAACCATCGTCACCTGCGCCGTGACGGGTGCTTCGCTGACACCGTCCATGTCGCCAAACCTGCCGGTTACGCCGGCAGAAATCGCCGATCAGTCGATCGATGCAGTGAAGGCCGGCGCGTCGGTCCTCCACCTGCATGCGCGCCTGCCCGACGGTCGCCCCACCAACGATCCCGCCATCTGGGGCGAGTTCGTTCCGCGGCTCCAGAAGGAGACCCCGGCGCTCATCAACATGTCCGCCTCGCTCGGCAAGTCGGCCGAGGAACGCCTCGAAGCGGTGCTGGCGCTGAAGCCGGATATCGCCACCGTCATCGTCGGCTCGATGAACTATGGTCTCTTCAACAAGTCGAGGAACCAGGGCATCTTGGAATTCTCGCAGACCTGGGAAACCGAAGCCTTCGGCGAGAAAGCCTACCAGATCGTCACGCAGAACAGTTTTGCGACCATTCACCGGATGATTGACATACTGGTCGAGCACGACATCGCGATGGAATTCGAATGCTATGACGTCGGTCACCTCTACATTCTCGACCACCACCTCAGCCGCAAGCAGAACATCAAGCGGCCGATCATTCTCCAGTTCCTGACCGGCATCCTCGGCGGCATTCCCTCGGATATCGATCACCTCGTGCATCTGAAGCGCACATCCGAGCGGCTGTTCGGCGATGCTGTCGAGCTCTTCACCCACGGCACCGGCACCGGCAACATCAAGGCAGCCACCTATGGCGCAATGATGGGAACCCATATCCGCGTCGGGCAGGAAGACAACCTGTTCGAAAAGCCCGGCGTGCCGTTCAAGTCGAATGCGCATCAGGTCGAGAAGGTGATCGGCATCCTCTCGCAGCTCAATATCGACATCGCTTCGCCCGACGAGGCGCGCAAGATCCTGGGACTTGCCTGATTTAAACAACCGCCGCCGAGGAGGGACTGGTCATGTCAATGAATTTCACGTTCGAGAATCGCACCAGGATCGTCTTCGGGCCGGGGACGATCTCCAGGCTCGGCGCGCTCGTCGGGCCGCAGGAGCGGGTGCTGCTTCTTTTCGGCGGCGGCAGCATCAAGCGGAACGGCGTCCATGACGCCGTGCTGCGCGGCTTGGCCGACCGGTTCGTCGTGGAATTCGGCGGCATTGAGCCCAATCCGGAATATGCAACCATCCTTCGCGCCACCGATCTGGCCAGGCGCGAAGACATAACCTTCATCCTCGGCGTCGGCGGCGGTTCCGTCATCGACGCCGCGAAATTCCTTGCTTCGGTCGTCACGATCCGCGACGGCGACGCCTGGGACAAGCTGGTTCGCGGCGACGACGTTCCGCCGCCGCTCGATAACGGCGCCATCCTGACCTTGCCGGCGACCGGCTCCGAGAGCAATCCGGTCTCGGTAATCTCGCGGCTGGAGCGAGGCCTCAAGCTGCCGTTCCATCGGGAGGCGACACGGCCCAGCTTTGCCATTCTCGATCCATCGACGATGAAATCGCTGCCGCGGCGACAGCTGGAGAACGGCGTCGTCGATGCCGTCACCCATGTTCTGGAGCAATATATGACGGCACCGGTAAATGCCCCGGTGCAGCACGGCTTCAGCGAAACCCTGCTGGAAGTGCTGTTCGAATGGGGCCCGCGGCTTGTCGAGGAAGACAGCGACGAGGCGCGCGAGAACGTCATGTGGGCGGCCAACCAGGCGCTCAACGGGCTGATCGGCGCCGGCGTGCCGCAGGACTGGTCGACGCATATGATCGGCCACGCGCTGACGGCGCTGCACGGCGTCGATCACGCCCGCTCGCTCTCGGTGGTCATGCCGCATCTGATGCGTCATCGGCTTCAGGCAAAGCAGGCGATGCTGGCCCGCTATGCGCGCCGCGTGTGGAAAATCGACGAACCTGACGACGGCAAGGCTGCGCAGGCTGCCATCGCCCGCACCGAAGCCTTCTTCCGCCGGATGAATTGCCCGGTGACCTTCTCCGACCTGCCTGGCATCGCCATCGATCCCGAGCAGGTCATCCATCACCTCGTCGATGCCGGCCAGCTGCCCCTGGGCGAGGCCGGCGACATCGGCGCCGAAGACGTCCGTGCCGTGCTGCGTGCGGCCGGCGCCTGATGTTCCAACAGATCCGTGAGTGACACCATGAAGAAGCTGATCAACGACCCGAAATCCGCTGTCCGCGAAATGCTGGAGGGCGCGGTGACGCTGACGCCGTCGCTTGCGCTCCTGAAGCACGAGAACGTCGTGTTGCGCAACGATCTTCCGGACCGCGGTATGCGCAAGGTCGCGGTGATTTCCGGCGGCGGTGCCGGCCATGAGCCGGCGCATGCCGGTTATGTCGGTGCCGGCATGCTGTCGGCGGCGGTGGTCGGCGATGTCTTCACCTCGCCAAGCGTCGATGCGGTGCTTGCCGCCATTCGCGCCGTTTCCGGTCCGGCAGGCGCCGTTCTGGTGGTCAAGAACTACACGGGCGACCGGCTGAATTTCGGCCTGGCCGCCGAGATCGCCCGCGATGAGGGCATCCCGGTCGAAATCGTCGTCACGGCCGACGATGCAGCTCTGGCGCAGACCGTTCCGGTCGAGCGGCGGCGCGGTATCGCCGGGACCGTGTTGGTCCACAAGCTCGCCGGTGCTGCGGCGGATGAAGGGGTTGCCCTTGCCGAGGTCGCAAGCCTTGCCCGGCGCGCTTCTGCCGATCTGCGCACCATGGGCGTTGGGCTCGGCGAGTGCATCGTGCCCGCGGTCGGCCATCCGGCCTTCACGCTCGGGGACGGCGAGATGGAGCTCGGTCTCGGCATCCACGGAGAAAAGGGCGTCAGCCGCAGCCGGATCAAGCCGGCGGATGCAATCGTGGACGATGTTCTCGACGTCCTGTGCTCCGAGCTGAAGGCCGGCCACGGCGACCGGTTCGCGCTGCTGGTCAACGGCCTCGGTGCGACGCCGCAGATGGAACTGGCCATCGTGCTTCGGCGTGCGCTGGCGAATCTGTCGGGCCGTGACATGGAGGTTACCCGCGCCTGGTGCGGAAATTTCATGACGGCGCTCGAAATGCCCGGCATGTCGCTTACCCTGCTGCCGATCGACGACCGGCGCATTGCCCTGCTCGACAGGCCGGTCCAGGTACCAGCCTGGCCGGGTGAAGGCAGGCTGAAGGCGCAGATCACCGTGCTGGAAGGTGCCGCCGTGCAGGAGGAGGCCGCTCCCGATGGTGAAAGGCTGCCACCGAGCGAACCTCTGCGCCGTGCCGCCCTCGCGGTGGCCGATGCGCTCGATGCGGCGGAAGCCGAGCTCGGCGACCTCGACGGCAAGGCGGGCGATGGCGATCTCGGCGCCAGCATGGCGCGCGGCGCCGCGGCGATCCGCGCTCTGCCGGAGGAAAAATTTGCCAACCCGGAGATATTGCTGACCAGCCTCGGGCATGCAGTCCGGCGTGCCATCGCCGGCAGTTCCGGCCCGTTTTATGCAACGGCGATGCTGCGCGCCGCAGGCCAGCTGCGCGGCCTTCAGGATCCCGATGAGCAGGACTGGCGCAATGCGTTCGCCGTTGCCATCGGTGCAATCTCGGATCTCGGCGGCGCAAAGCGCGGCGACCGCACCATGCTCGACGCGCTGATCCCCGCACTGCGGGCATGGCAAGAAGCGAGCGCCTCCGGCTGCACTCCGTCGGATGCCTTCGCCAGAGCGACTGATGCAGCCGCGCGCGGCGCGGAAATGACGTCGACGCTCATCGCGCGCGTCGGCCGGTCGAGCTATCTCGGCGAACGTGCGATAGGAGTGCCGGACGGCGGCGCAGTTGCTGTGTCCCTGTGGATGCGCGCTATTGCCAACAGCGTGGAATAAGCGGCTGCTGGCCCGGCCAACCAATAATAATCGTAAACCCCTGCCTCGCCATAGGCAGGGGTTTTGGCGTTCAAGGACACTGCGTGACGGAACCGTATTCCGCCCGGAATCCGCCTTCGATAAACGCTCCTCTGCGAGAGACGGCCCGGTTCTTCCCACCGGAAACCGCTATCCGCATGGCAGTCAGCCGTTTGGCCTGACGCCGCTGACGGTGCATCGGAGATCTGAAAGCAGTCCGTCTTTCAGGCCATAGGCCCAGCCATGGACCGAGACCTCCTTGCCGGCCGCCCAGGCGGCCTGCAGGGTCGGCGTGCGCGCCAGGCGTTGAACCTGGTCCTCGATGGATGCCTCGCAGAGCCGGTCGAGAGCGACGTCGCTCCAGGTCTCGCATTCCTGGCATTCGAAGCGCCTTTCCGCAACGTCGCGGACAGGCTGCAGCCAATGGTCGATCAGCCCCAGGCGCTCGCCGCTGACGGCCGCGCGGATGCCGCCGCAGCCATAATGCCCACAGATAATGATGTGCTTCACCCTGAGCTGATGCACGGCGAACTCGACCACGGACAGCATGTTGAGGTCGGCTGGGTGGATGAGGTTGGCGACGTTCCGGTGGACGAACACTTCCCCCGGCTCCAGTCCCGCAATCACATTTGCCGGCACGCGGCTGTCGGAACAGCCGATCCACAGATATTCCGGTTGCTGCAATTGCGACAGTCGCTCGAAATAATCCGCCTTCTCGGCCTTGCGCTCGGCAGACCACGCCCTGTTCCTGCGTAGAAGGTCTTCGATCATCGCTTAGCCTCGCTCCTGGATAACAGCGGAGATATCTGCCTCTCTCCGCCACCTGTCAAACGAGAAGCGTCACACGCGCAACCAGCATCAAGCCGATGGTGAGGAACGGCGATCAGGGAGGCCCTCCATGTCACCGGCCTGCGGAAGGCCAAGCCGCACTCATCCGTAGGGCGTCCGCGCAACCGCCTCGCGAGGGCCTTGCTCATGAAGGCGGGTGGCCGCGAGATAGGCGCCGGTCATCGCGATGGCCACCACCACGCCGATCCATAGTCCATAAAAGCCCGATCCGAGAATGACGCCGGCCAGGACCGGCGAAACGACATCCGTCATGGCGCCCAGTGCCTGTCCGGTTCCCATGACGACCCCCTGCCGCTCCGACGGGACATGGACGGACAGCGCTGCCATATAGGTGGGCTTGGCAAGCGCATCGGCGGTGCTGATGCAAAGCACGGCAAAGGCGAGATGAGGAATCGCGGTCGCCAAGCCGGCGCTGACGAAACCGATGCCGATGATGGCGAAGATCAGCAGGATCAGCCGGCGCTCCGAAAAATAGCGGCCGAGCCATCTGAGCAGGAAAAGCTGAACCAGGATATTGATCACGCCGTCCGCGGCTATGAGGTAGCTCAGTTCGCGCGGTCCAAAGGCGCGACCATTCCAGACGAAGGTGTCGCCAAGGAACACCGGGAGCTGGGAGGTGTACATTCCATAGGCGAAGAAGTGGCACAGCATCACGACGACAAGCACGCGGATGACCGGAGCGCTGGTCACCGCCCGCAACGAGATTTTCTCTCGATCGGCCGCGACCTGCGCCAACGCCTTGCCGCCTTTGAGGCCTAAAGCCGTGACGGCGATACCGATCGCCGACAGGGACAATGCCATGAAGATCGGCGCGGCAAGCGAGAGATCGGAGAGCAGGCTGGAAAGGCCGGCTCCGACGATCGCCCCGAAACCGCCCCCGGCGCTGACAATGCCGATCGCCTGCCGCCGTGTCGCGGTCGAACTGTTGTCCGCGGCATAGGCGGCCACGGCCGAGAAATTGCCGGCGGTGAGTCCGAACAGAAAGCGCGCGACCAGGACGGTGGGAATAGTCTGGGCAAGGGCGAGCAGCAGCAGACTGACGACTGCCAGGGCCTGGCTCGCCAGAAGAACCCTCTTTCGTCCGAAGCGGTCCGAGAGCTGCCCGAGCAAGGGCGATGCGGCGAACTGGCTCAGGGCTTCCGTGGCCAGGACGAGGCCAAAGACAAGGGGGCTCGCGCCCATCTCACGCAAATAGAACGGCAAGACCGGCAGAACCGCACCGATGCCTGCAGCGTAGAGGCTGATGATGACGAATGCCGGCAGCATCAGCCGCCAGTCGAGCCGGGCTGGCGCAACAGCCTCGTCGTTCCGATGGGTCTCGGCGGTCATTTCGGCTCTTCCCCGGTGTGAGGCATGCCCATGCAGGCGAGATAGGTTTCAAGCGTCGACGTCCGGCTCGCATCGAAGGTTGCGCCGACATATCCGTCGGGGCGGATGAGCACGGATTCGCCCGGCGCCAATCCATATGCGTCGCGGATATGCCCCGCGGTATCGATGACGTCACCCTGCGGGCCAATGTAATGGACCTGCAGTCCAGGGCGCGGCGGGATCATTTCCCGGTCGGCTTGATCGACGAGCAGCGTCCAATGCGGTCCCTTGAACAGTTGAAACAGCCGCGAGGACTGGCCGGCCGCGCCCCTGAACGGGGCATCAGGTGCGCGATCCCCGGCACGCAGGCCGCCGCAGCGTTCGGAGAGTTCCATGGAGAGCGCAGATCCCGGATAGCCGATATCGAGTTGATGCACCTCGCGGCCGCGGCTCATCTCACCCTGTTTTTGCGCGTCGAGCAGCCGGGTGGAAAGGCCAAGAACGGCCTCCGCAATCGGGCGCCGCTCCTCCTCATAGGTGTCGAGCAGGCGGTCCCGGGCGCCACCGAGCACGGCGGCAAGCTTCCATCCGAGGTTATAGGCATCCTGCACGCTGGTATTGAGGCCCTGGCCACCGGTCGGTGGATGGATGTGGGCGGCATCGCCAACAAGGAATACCCGGCCGGTCCGGTAGCGCTCGGCCAGCCGGGCGTTCATCGCATAGGCCGACGCCCAGGCCACCGAATGCAGCTGAATATCGGTGCGGCCGGTCCGTTCGCCGATCATTCGCCCAAGGCCTTCGGTCGAAAGGTCGATTTCGCCCTCCAGCGGGATGGGCGCCTGAATCTGGAAGAGATCGGTCCCGGCGAGCGGGCAGATCGCGACCATTCGCTCCATGTCGCCATCGTTGAACTGGTGCCACGCATCGCGGTCCAGCCCGGCCAACAGGACATCCGCCACGATCGCGCGCACGCCCAGCGTCTTGCCGGGAAAACTCATGCCGAGGGCGTCGCGAACGAAGCTGCGCCCGCCGTCCGCGCCGACAAGATAGCGGGCGTGAAAAATGTCCTCGCCGTCCGGGCGCCGCAGGCGTGCCGTGACGCCGTCATCGCCGTGCTCGAACCCGATCAGCCCACATCCGAACTCGACCGCATGACCGAGTTCGGCCAGCCGCTCGCGCATGATCCGCTCGGTGATGAATTGAGGGACCATCAGCGCGAGATGATAGGGCTCCGCCGGCGTCGAATCGGGCCGCTCGACCATGTCCTTTTCGACATGGCTGCCGTCCTCGCGGTAGATTCTTATCGGCGGATAGAGGCCACCGGCGGCAACGGTCCTGTCGAGGATGCCCAGGTCTTCGAAAATTTCCTGCGTCCTCGGCTGGATGCCCTTCCCGCGCGAGCCATGGAAGGGCTCCGCCTGCTTTTCGATCAGCCGGAAAGACACCCCGCGCCGCGCGAGGTCGATGGCCAGGGTCAGGCCGGATGCGCCCGCGCCGCATATGAGCACGTCCGCCGCGAAATCATTTGTCATATTCATCTCCATATGTGTACTATGCACATAGTAGGAGAATCGGAATGCCGTCAAGAAAAAATGTGCAAAATACACGTATATCCAGCCGCCAGATCCGTGAACTTCACGGCGCGCTGATCGATATCGTCATTCTTATGAACCGACCGCAGCGTGACGAGGAGATGGTGCGCGAGGCCGGCATATCGCTCGATCGAGCCCTGTTTCCCTTGCTGGTAGGGATCGAGCGGCGCGGGCCGATCGGCATCGTTGATCTCGCCGAGGGGGTTGGGCGCGATTACACGACCGTCAGCCGCCAGGTGACCAAGCTGGAAAGCCTTGGCCTGGTCGAGCGCAGGCAGAGCGCGGCCGACCGCCGCGTGAACGAGGCCCTGGCGACGGCGAAGGGCAAGGCGATGACCGACAAGATCGACGCGGCACGGGAAAGGTACGCCGCCGCCATCTTCGAAACATGGGAGGCGCATGACATCGATGAATTCGTGCGGCTTATGCGCAAGTTTGCCGACGCAGCGAACAAAGGACCGGAAGGCTCCAGTGCATCCTGAGGGGCCGCATATTCCTGCATCCGTATGTCGCAGGCCTCTCGATACAATTCATGCAGAACCGTCAGCGAAGGCCTGACGTCGCGTCCGGGCGCGGTTTTATCAGTCGAAAGGCCAAAGCCGATCCGGCGACCACGACCAGTACGCGGACAATGTGATGGAGCACGACGAAGGGAACCTCGACGCCGAGCGAAAGCGCGATCAGGCTCATCTCGGCAAGGCCGCCGGGGGAGTAGGCGAGGACCAGCCCGACAAAGCGGTCGCCGGTCCACAGAGACAGGAGAAAGGCGAAGGCGAGGGACGTCGATAACAGCAAGAGCGTCGATCCGACGGACAATCCGATGACCCGTAGAATTGTCCGCGGCGGTGTATTGACGAAACGGCAGCCGACGGTGGCACCGATGACCACCTGGGCAGCACTGAGTGCGACACTCGGAAGCAGGAAATCGGTCAACTCCGCATAGTGAAGGACAGCACTGACGGCCATCGGTCCCATGAGATATCGGGCCGGAAAACGAAGAAGCGTGCCGAGTACGACGCCGGTCACCATCGCCGTGAGGAACCAGGCGATATCTTCGAGCTGCACGGAGGAGAGCGGAATGAAATTTGCGCCGCTGCGGCCGATCGACTGGCCGGTGAGGAACTGGATGAGGAAGGGGAGGGTGAGGACGACGAGAAAGATCCGCGCGGCATGGATCAGGGCGATCATCTTTTCCTCGCCGCCGCGCTCGGTCCCCAAAATCACCATTTCGATGAGGCCGCCCGGCATGGCGGAAAAGAACGCGGTCGGATGATCGAAGCCGGCGATGCGCCGGAAATAGAGGTAGACGATCCCGCCGGCGGTCGAGATGAAGATCGCAAGACCGCAAAGCGAGGCGATCCACAATCCGATGTGATCAAAGACGGATGGCGAAAACGACGTGCCGAGCATTGCCCCGATCATCGCCGTCGTGGGTGGGCGCGCGATGGGTGGGAGCGTCAGGGGAAGGCGCAGCAAGGCTCCAACGCCGCAGGCGATCATCGAGCCGAGCAGCCAGGCGAGCGGCATGTGGCAATACCACATGATCCAGCCGCCGCTGGCACCGACCGCCAGTGTCAGGATGAACCGTGCGAGAGAGGAGAGGTGCATGTCGCCAAGCCGGTTCAATAATCTGCGACCAATCGTGAATGGGTGACGCTGGGCGCCGCGCTGAAATGGGAGCCGACCAGACGCCGCCATTCCTGAAAGTCGTCGGAGTTTCGAAAATCGACCATATGATTGTCAACCGTTTCCCATCTTACGAGAAGACGATAGACGCCTGGATTTTCAACGACGCGATGCAGCGAGACGCCGTGGCAGCCCCTGGCGCGCAGGAAGAGAGGGGCCGCGCTCGCCACGCCTGCCTCGAATGCCGCTTCTTCCCCGGCCTTTATGGAAATTTCGGCGGTTTCGACAATCACTGGATTTTCCTCATTTTGCTTTGTGCTCGGCATCGATGGCGCGCTCTTCTCCGGTCGCCATCATGGTACGGGTGGCATCGATCGATGCGTAGATCCAGAAGATACGCATCGGTTCGCTTTCGGATGCATTGATGAAACGGTGGGGGACATTGGCTGGAATCCAGGTCGTGTCGTTGGGGCCGAGCAGATGCTGCACGCCGTCGATCTCGGCGATCGCCTGGCCGTCCAGCACCATGACGCTTTCCTCGCAATTGTGCTTGTGCAGGCCGATCGACGCGCCGCCTTCGAAAGCGGTGATGCCGTTGATCATGCTGGTGGAGCCGCATTTCCGTGTCACGAGCGGGATGGTCTTTGCGCCGCCGCCCCGGTCATTCGCCTTCAGGTCCTTTGGCCGCAGAATGGCGGGCTGTGCTGGGGATGTCATGGGGTCTCCTTACCTCGCGGCCTTTGCCGGGCCGATCCAGACGGTCTTGATGTTCACAAACTCACGGATGCCGTAGACGCCGAGTTCGCGGCCGTAACCGGACCGCTTGATCCCGCCGAATGGATATCTCGGATCGGAGGCGACCATGCCATTGATGAAGACCGCCCCGGCATCGATCTCACCGGCGAGCTTTCGGGCACGTGGCAGGTCTTTCGTCCACAAGGCCGAGCCGAGGCCAAATTCCGTCTGGTTCGCCAGCCGGATAGCCTCGTCGACATCCTTCACGCGAATGATGGCGGCCACCGGCCCGAACGTTTCCTCGCAGAACGCGACCATGTCGGGCCGGACATTGTCGAGAACGGTGGGCGGGTAGTAGAAACCATCGCCTTCGATCGGCTTGCCGCCCATCTTCAGGCTTGCCCCCGCGGCGACCGTCTTCTCGACCTGGGCATGCAGGCCGGTCATCAGGTTTGCGCGCGCCATTGGTCCGATATTGGTGTCGCGTTCCATCGGGTCGCCGATCTTCAACGCGGCGGCGCCCTTGCAGAACAATTCGACGAAACAATCTGCGATGCTGTCCTCGACGATGAAGCGCTTGGCATTGACGCAGGACTGGCCGACATTGATATAGCGCGCCTTCACCGCAACCGTGGCTGCTTCTTCCAGATCCGCATCGGCCAGCACGATGAACGGATCCGATCCGCCGAGTTCCAGCACCTGCTTCTTCAAGGCCTTTCCTGCCTGGGATGCGACGATCGCTCCGACTTCGGTGGAACCCGTCAGCGTCACGGCTGCAATCCGGTCGTCGGCGATGATGCCGGCGACTTTCGACGGTTCGATGAGGAGTGTCCTGAATAGGCCTTCCGGGCAGCCGGCCTCGTGCATGATCTCCTCGATCGCCAGCGCGCATTGCGGAACATTGTTGGCATGTTTGAGAATTGCTCCATTGCCCGCGGCGAAGGCCGGGGCGGCGAACCGGAAGAACTGCCAGAACGGATAGTTCCAGGGCATGATCGCCAGCACCACGCCGAGCGGGTCGAACGCGGCGAAGCTTTCCGTCGCGTTCGATGAGAGGAATTCATCCGCCAGATATTGCGGCGCATGCTCCGCGTAGAAATCGCAATTATAGGCGCATTTTTCAATCTCGCCTTCGGCCTCCACGATCGGCTTGCCCATTTCCAGGGTGATCATTTCCGCATATTTCGTCTTGCCCGCCCGCAGAACCCGCGCCATGGCAGTCAACAGCGTCACCCGCTGTTGGGTCGGTAGCTTGCGCCACTCCCTTTGGGCCGCAACCGCGCCGGAAAGAGCGGCATCGACATAGGCATCGTCATGCGGCTTGTATGCGGCAATCACCTTGCCGGTGGTGGGGTTGACCGCTGTGATCATCATGTTCTCCTGGTTTCAGTCCATTCCGCGGGCCGGGAATGTTGCCTGCTTTTCCAGCCCGGCAGGAAGGCCAGACTCTGCGCAGTCGATATGGATGGGATGTATTCGAAGCCGATCGCCTCGCGGTATTGATGTTCCGCCAGTATCTTGAGGATTGTATCGAAGTCGATGAAGCCCGTGCCGGGCTCATGCCGACCCGGATAGTCGGCCATATGGATATGGCCGATGCGATGGATATGCTGCGGAATCCAGTGCTCGATGACGATGCCGTCTGCGGCGGCATGGAAGGTATCGACCAGCAAAGAGAGGTTTCCGGGGCCGAAAATGTCCTGCACCTTGCACGCCTGCTCAAGCGTCGAGATCGCATAAGCCGGAATTGCCTGCTGGCTGATCGCTTCGATCAGCACTTTGACATTGGTGCCGGATGTCTGTTCGACGGCGTACTGAATGTTGTCGAGATAGACCTCCAACGCTTCCTCAGCGCTCAAGTTCGTCGCGATACCCGCCATCGGGTGAATATAGGGCGCGCCTATGGCGATGGCGTATTCCAGTGCCACATCAAAACTTCGTTGAAAATCGAGGCTCCGGCCGGGAAGCGCCGCCAAGCCTTTTTCGCCTTTGGCCAGGTCGCCGGTGCCGGCCGCGACCTGGCTGAACGACAGGCCATTCTCCAAGAGCGCCGCGCGCATGTCTGCTTTCGGAATGGAAAACGGCTGCGGATGCTCGATCGCCGTAAAACCAGCCTTCGCGGCGGCGGCTATTCTGGCCACCAGGGGAAATTCGTTGAAAAGATATCCGATGTGAGCGGAGAGCCGGTTCTGTATCATCGCGTCGCCTCCTCCGGAAACCGGCGAGGCGGGCGACGCCTGTCGTCCAAACGATCGCTTGCGTACATTGAATTCTCCAGGCATCCGCGTCGATCAGAAGCGACTCATGGGGGATGCCATCGATAAACTTGCATTTTAATAACTAAAAATGCAATAAATCGAAAATTGTCAAGGAGGCATCTCGCATGAAACCGGAATGGTCGCCCACCCAGTATCTCAAATTCGAGGACCATCGCACCCGTCCTGCGGCCGACCTTTTGGCGCGCGTGCCCGGGGCCGGCATCTCATCCGCGGTGGATATTGGTTGTGGGCCGGGAAATTCGACCGAGTTGCTGGCGAACAGATTTCCCGGAGCGAATATCCGCGGAATGGATTCGTCCCCTCAGATGATCGATGCGGCCCGCCGGCGATTGCCGAATGTGCGGTTCGAGACGGGCGGCATCGAGACCTGGCAGCCGTCCGCGCCACAGGACCTGTTGTTCGCAAACGCCGTCCTGCAATGGGTGCCCGATCATAGGAAGTTGTTCCCGCAATTGCTTTCATGCCTTGCGGATGGCGGATCCCTTGCGGTGCAGATGCCGGACAATCTCGATGAGCCGACGCATGTCGGCATGCGCCGCGCGGCACAGGATGCGCGTTGGCGGGCGCGGCTCGCAGCTGCCGACAATGAGAGAACAACCATCGAAACGGCGGAGACATATCATGAAATCCTGAAGCCGCATTGCAGCCGTGTGGACATCTGGCGCACCACCTATTTCCACCCGCTTCAAAAGCTGGAAGGTATTGTCGACTGGTTCAAGAGTACGGGCCTCCTCCCCTATCTCTCAAGGCTCGAGGAAGACGAGAGGGAAGCCTATCTCGACATCTATCGGGCGCAGCTTGCGGAGCATTATGTCGAAACCCGCGATGGCACGGTGCTGTTGCCGTTTCCCCGCCTCTTCATCGTCGCCACCAGATAGAAGATTGGTTTTTTGGGGCGATTTAGTGCAAAACGCGATCTTCGCCCGTTTCCAACGGCCAGCACCTCGAATAAATAGGAGTGACACCGGGCGACCTTCCGCTCTCAACATCGGGTAAATCATGGCCGCCAGTCCGCTTGCATTGAAGATCGCCAATGAGATCACGCTTCTCGTCACCTCGGGAGAGATCGCCGCTGGCGAACATCTGCGGGCGCAGCATCTCGCCGACAGGTTCGGCGTTTCGCGTCAGCCCGTCCGGGATGCTTTCCAGATCCTGTCCGAGCAAGGCCTGGTCGAATTGAAGGAGAACCGCGGATTCTTCGTCAAGGATACGGCCGGTGGCGTGGTCGAGCCAGTCAGCAACGAGGCCAAGCCCTTCGAGGTTGCCAACGACTACCAGCGATTGGCCGAGGATTGGCTGACCGACAAGATTCCCGCCGAAGTCACCGAGCAGATGCTGCGCGAGCGATATGATCTGACGAAGGCACAGCTGAACGACATTCTCATGCGTGCGGCGCGAGAAGGATGGGCGGAACGCAAGCAGGGATATGGTTGGCGATTCCTGCCGGTCGCCAAGACGGCCGAGGCTTTCGAACAGATCTATCGGTTCCGCATGCTGATCGAACCGGCGGCGATGCTCGAGCCGGAGTTCCGTCTCGATCGGGCCATCATCGACGAGCAGCGACGAATCCAGATGCGCATGCTGGAAACCGATATCGAGCGGCTTCCCGCCGAACGTCTCCTTCACAACGGTGCGCTCTTCCACGAAGAGCTCATCAAAATGTCCAACAACCCGTTCTTTCACCTGTCGCTCGTCCGCGTCAACAGAATGCGGCGGCTTCTGGAATATCGCTCCCGCGTGGATCGCAGCCGCACCGTACGCCAATGCCAGGAGCATCTCGCGATACTGGATCTGCTCCAGCAAGGCGAAATCGTCGAGGCCTCCTTCGCAATGCGCCGGCATCTCGGCGGTGCCCTGTCGAAAAAGTCGCCGATTACATGGTCTTGGTCACAACACGCGCAGGAAAATCAATCCAGATAAATTTTCCGATTGCATTTTTAGATCAAAAAAGCCAATAGTCTCTCGTGATATTCAGCGACGCCTGATCGTCGCTTCATGGGAGAGCAATCAATGAAGATCTTTGTGACGCCGTGCGATGGCATCGGTCCGGAAATCACCGCCGCGACGATGGAGGTGCTGAAGGCGACCGATTCGGCCTTCGCGCTCGGGCTGGAATACCATTTCGAAGACACCGGTTTTGCCAGCCTCGAGAAGTTCGGCACCACGCTCCGCGATGAGACGATCGAGCGCGCCCGGACCTTTGACGGCATCATCCTCGGCCCCCAGTCCCACATGGATTATCCGGCGCGCGACAAGGGCGGCGTGAACGTCTCGGCAGGTTTCCGTGTCAAGCTGGATCTCTACGCGAATGTTCGTCCGGCACGGTCGCGCAGCTTCCTGAACAATTCGAAGACGATGGATCTCGTCATCATGCGCGAGGCTACGGAAGGCTTCTATCCGGACCGGAATATGTATGCGGGCTCGGGTGAGTTCATGCCCACTCCGGAGATTGCGATTTCGATGCGCAAGATCACGGCATCGGCCTGCGAACGCATTGCGCGCCAGGCATTTATCCTTGCAATGAAACGCGATAAGCGCGTCACCGCCGTCCACAAGGCCAATAATTTCATCCTCACCGACGGGCTCTTCCTGCAGCAGGTCCGCAAGGTTGCAGCCGAATTTCCGGAAGTGAAACTCAACGATTTCATTATCGACGCCATGGCCGCGCATCTCGTTCGCGACCCTTCGCGTTTCGATGTGATCGTGACGACCAATTTCTATGCGGACATCCTTTCCGATCTCGCCAGTGAACTGTCCGGAAGCCTCGGCCTTGCCGGCTCCATCAACGCCAATTCCGAACTGGGCCTCGTTTGCGCTCAGGCACAACACGGATCGGCGCCCGACATACAGAACCAGAACATCGCCAATCCGACATCGTTGATCCTGTCGGTCGGAATGATGCTGCGCTGGCTCGGCGAGCAGAGAGGCCTGCCCAATTTCGAGGCTGCCGGTGCGGAAATCGAGCGGGCCGTCGATGAGGTTCTTTCGAACCCGCAGACCCGTACGCGCGATCTCGGCGGAAGCGCCAATACGGATGCATTCGGCGCAGCGGTCGCGAAGGCAATCCAGGGCGACAGCGCCAGGGAGACCGCTGTCGCCTAGTGTCGATCTTTGGATTTGATAACTCGAAAATCCAATATCGCTTTACGCATACTCCAGGAGCGGATCGTCGCTGCTGGAGGACCCGCCCGGAGGAGCATGGAGCACGGGCGCAACTTGGGAGATGAGCATGAATACGACGACATTACGGAGTTTCGCAGCCGCTACGGCACTGCTCGGCTGGGCCTCCAGCGCAGCGATCGCGCAGGATATTCCAGCCGGATATCCTGCCGACTACGCTGCCGTCATCGAGGCGGCCAAGAAGGAGGGAACCGTTTCGATCTATACGTCGACCGATGCCGCACAGTCGCAGAAGCTGCAGGACGGGTTCACGGCGAAGTACGGCATCAAGATCGCTTACAATGACCTCGGCACCAACGGAGCCTATAATCAGGTGATCTCGGAAGCGGCGGCCAGCCAAGTAACGGCTGATGTCGTCTGGAGTTCGGCCATGGATCTGCAGATGACCCTGGTCAAGGAAGGCTATGCCGCGGAATATGCCTCGCCGGAAGCCGCAAACATTCCGGCCTGGGCGAACTACCAGAACATCCTTTACGGCACGACCGTCGAGCCGATCGGCGTGATCTACAATACCAAGGCCTTGACGGAAGATAAGCTTCCCAAAACCTATGCCGACCTGATCACTTTCTTGAAGGATAACAAGGCCGAGCTGCAGGGCAAGGTTGCCACCTTCGACCCGGAGAAAAGTGGGTCCGGCTTCCTGCACCACTCCAACGATGCCCGCAACCGCTCCGACTTCTGGGACCTGGCGAAAGCGATGGGCGATGACGGTGCGAAGATCTATTCGAGCTCGGGTGGCATGAAGGAAACGGTCGTTTCCGGCGAGAACGTCATCGCAATCAATATCATCGGCTCTTATGCCCTGGATTGGGTCAAGGAAAGCCCCAATCTCGGCGTTCACTTCTCGAGCGACTACACCCCGGCCTTCTCGCGGCTGGCACTGGCGACCAAGGATGCCCCGCACCCGAACGCTGCAAAGCTCTTCATCGATTTCATGCTCTCCAAGGAAGGCCAGTCGCTTCTCGCCGAAGGCGGATTGCCCTCCGTGCGCGAAGACGTAACCGCCGGCCTCAACATCAAGACGCTCAACGAGCGCGTCGGGGGCGGCCTGAAGCCGATCGCCGTCGATGATGGCGTCCTCGAATACATGGATCAGATGAAGCGCGTCCAGTTCATGAACGACTGGAAGGCCGCTCTCGGCCGCTGACGTCCATGCTGCTACGGCGCGTATGGTCGCGCCGTAGCCTCCGTTTCCTATGCGAGAGGCAATTATGACGACCCATGCACCAGCCCCGGCTACGCTCCCGATGACCAGGGCAGCGGCCGAGAAGAAATATCCGGCGAAGATGCCGCGACATGGAAATGCGAGTGTCTATCGCATCGTGGTCATCGGCCTGCTTGCCATTGCCGTCCTGGCCCCGGTCGGACTTATCCTCTACCAGAGCTTTCTGTCGGCCGCCTTTTTCAGCCCGCGCGCCACCTTTGGTCTCGACGCCTACCGGTATGTCTTCACCGACAAGAATTTCTACGAAGCGCTCGCAACCACGACAATCTTCTCCTTCGGGATGGTGGCGATCGCCGTGCCGCTCGGAGCGCTGGTGGCCTTTTTGATCACCCGGACCGACATCAAGGGCAAACGGCTGCTCGAGATTCTGGTCCTCGTGCCGATGTTCATTTCGTCGATCGTGCTGGCCTTCGGCTATACCGTTTCGGTCGGCCCGACAGGCTTTGTGTCGCTGTTCATCCGCAGCCTGATCGGTTTCGTGCCCTGGAATATCTACAGCCTGCCGGGCATGATCCTGATCGCCGGTCTCAGCCATGTTCCGCATGTCTATCTTTACGTGTCGGCGTCGATGCGCAACCTGCCGTCCGATCTCGAGGAGGCCGCGCGTACCACAGGCGCATCGATCTGGCAGGTCTCACGCGATGTGACGTTGCCGATGGTTCTGCCGTCGCTGATCTTTGCTGCTTCCCTGAACATCCTTCTCGGTTTCGAGACCTTCGGCATTCCGCTGGTCCTTGGCGATCCGAACGGCATCATGGTTCTGACCACCTATATCTACAAGCTGACGACCCTGTTCGGCACGCCGACCTATCAGCTCATGGCCGTCGTTGCCGTGGTGCTGATCCTGATCACGCTGCCGCTCGTCTGGGCGCAGCGCAAGCTTCTGCGCAATGCACGCAAATATGTCGCGATGGGCGGCAAGGGCGCGCGCGTCGCGACCTTGAAATTGGGCGGCAGCGGCCAGTTGATCGCCCTTTTCATCATCGGTCTGTGGCTGTTCGTCTCGGTCCTTCTTCCTATCGGCGGTATCGCCGTTCGCGCCTTCGTCGATGCATGGGGAGAGGGCGTCAATCTGTTCGATCAACTGACACTCGCGAATTTCGACCATCTTCTCGAAGTGCCCAGCCTGGTGCGCGGCATCGTCAACACCGTCATCCTGTCGGTTGTTGGCGGCGCGGTTGCCGTCGGCATCTATCTGATGGTCGGACTTGCCGGGCATCGCAACTGGGGGGCCTCGAATACACTTCTGGACTATATCGTCCTCCTGCCCCGCGCCCTTCCGGGCCTCGTCATCGGCCTTGCTTTCTTCTGGGTGTTCCTGTTCGTGCCGTTCCTGACGCCGTTGCGTCCGACGCTTGTCAGCATCTTCGTCGCCTATGTTGTCGTCGGCCTGTCCTATGGCCTGCGTCTCCTGCAGGGAACGCTGCTTCAGGTCGCCCCCGAGCTCGAGGAATCGGCCCGCACGACAGGTGCCACCATCGGCCGTACCTGGAGGGACGTGGTCATACCCATCGTCCGTCCCGGCCTTGCCGGTGCCTGGGCCCTGATCATGATCATCTTCCTTCGCGAATACGCGACGGGTGTCTACCTGATGGGTGCCGGAACCGAAGTGATCGGATCGCTGATGGTCTCGCTCCTGCAGACCGGAGCGATGAACACGATCGCCGCGCTCGCCCTCATCAGTGTTGTTTTGACCGGCGCAGGCCTCGCACTCGCCCTTCGACTGGGAGCAAAAATCCATGACTGAACTCGTCGTCAACAACGTCCAGAAATGGCTGGGCGGCCTGCACATCCTGAAGGGCGCATCCTTCACCGCGGAACGTGGATCGATCGTCGCTCTGCTTGGCGCTTCCGGCAGCGGCAAGACGACGCTTCTGCGCTGTATCGCCGGCCTCGAGCAACCCGAGATCGGAACGATCGTCATCGGCGGCAAGACCGTTCTCGACAATGAAAAGAAGCTTGCACTGCCGCCCGAGCAGCGCAATATCGGCCTGGTTTTTCAAAGCTACGCGCTTTGGCCTCACCGGACGGTCAAAGAGAATGTCGGCTATGGTCTCAAACTTCGCAACATTGCCCCGGCCGAAGCCGGCAAGCGGATAGAGGCGATCCTTGAGCGCATGGGGCTCGGCCATCTGGCCGAACGCTATCCGTCCCAACTTTCCGGCGGCCAGCAGCAGCGCGTGGCGATCTGCCGGGCGCTCGTCTATGAACCCCGCGTCCTTCTTCTCGATGAACCCTTGTCCAATCTCGACGCCAAGCTGCGCGAAGAAGCTCGCTACTGGATCCGCAAGCTCATTCTCGACCTGCAGATCTGTGCCATCCTTGTGACGCACGATCAGGGCGAGGCCTTGGCCGCTGCGGACAATATCCTGCTCCTGCAGGATGGCCGGATCGTTCAGCAGGGCCGCCCGCAGGAAATCTATTCCAATCCGAACAGTTTCTATTCGGCCGACTTCCTCGGCGCCAACAATATCGTCAACGGCAAGGTGAAGACGGTCGATGGCACGTCGGCCGTCATCGGAGGCGAGGGATGGTTGTTGGACGGGACCGTCCGGGAAACGGCGGGCCTTGCGCAGTCACAGGATGCCCGCGCCGTCATACGCGTCGAGCAGATCACGGTAACGGACACGCCGGCTACGGACGGGATCGAGATGCAACTTGATGACAGCGTCTATCTTGGCGACCGCTGGGAGTATCGTTTGAGCCGGGGCGATTTCATCGCCAAAGCCCATGGAACCCGGCAGATGGCGACGGGCAAGGTCTGGGCGCAGATTCCCAAGGAAAGCATCTGGGTTTTCTCCGGCACCCAGAAATAGGTGTCTCTCCGGCGGTCCTTCATGCCTCGCGACCGCCGCCATCCTTCAATCTGGTGATTCCATGACCCGACCACGCATTGCGCTCATACACGCAACGACCATTGCCATCGATCCGATCAAGGCCGTGTTTGCGTCGTCCTGGCCGCAAGCCGAGCCGATAAACATTCTGGAAGATAGCCTGTCTCCCGATCGGGCAAATGTTGCGGATGTCACCGATGCGCTCACCGACCGGATCGTGGCGCTGACGAAATATGCCTGTCTGGCAGGTTGCGACGCGGTGCTTTTTACCTGCTCCGCTTTCGGCCGGGCGATCGAGCAGGCGGCAACAATGGTCAGCATTCCGGTGCTGAAGCCGAACGAGGCGATGTTCGAAGCGGCGATCCGCAAGGGCGGCCGGACCGCGATGCTCTATACTTTTCCGCCGGCGCGAGCGGGAATGGAGGCGGAGTTCCGGGAAGAGGCGCACAGGCTCAAGGCCGCCGCCGAGATCGAAAGCGTGCTCGTTGAAGGCGCCATCGAGGCGGTGAGGGCAGGGGATGTCGAAACGCATAATCGGCTTGTCGTTGCGGCGGCGGCACGGCTTGAAGGTTTCGACGCCATCACGCTTGCCCATTTCTCGACGGCCCGCGCGCTGAAGCCGGTTCAAGGCGTCACGGACATTCCTGTTCTCAGCAGTCCGGATGCGGCCGTCGCCAAACTGAAACATCTGCTCAGCGAGAGGACTTAAAAATGTTGCTCGGCGTCATTGCTGACGATTTCACCGGAGCGAGCGATATCGCCAATACGATTTCCAAGGGTCTGCCCGGGCAGGGCGGCCTGAGGACGGCGCAGTTTCTGGGCATTCCTTCCGCAGATGCGCCCGCCGATATCGAAGCGGGCGTTGTTTCGCTGAAAAGCCGGTCGATCCCGGCAGGTCAGGCGGTCGAACAGTCACTGGCGGCGCTCTCCTGGCTGCTCGGCCAGGGATGCAGGCAGATCGTCTTCAAATATTGCTCGACCTTCGATTCCACGCCGGATGGCAATATCGGGCCGGTTGCAGAGGCGCTGGCCGCTGTTCTGGGCGTCAGGGGCGTGGTGGCGTGCCCGGCTTTTCCGGAGGCAGGCCGCACCGTCTATATGGGGCATCTGTTCGTGAAAGACCGGCTGCTCAGCGAATCAGGACTTCAGGACCATCCGCTCAATCCGATGACCGATCCGGATATCCGCAGATGGCTGGCAAGGCAGGCGAAAGATAAGGTTGGCCTTGTGACTGAGGATACCGTGCGACATGGCCCAGCTGCCATTCGACACAGCCTCGATGCAGCCGCCTCGAACGGCGAAACACTTGTCATTGTCGATGCCATATCAAGGGACGACCTTGTCGCCATTGGCACGGCTATTGCGGACAGCAAGCTTGTCACCGGAGGGTCCGGCATTGCCATTGGGCTTCCGGCAAACTTCATACGAGCCGGTCTTGCAGCCGGCAACTCTGGCGGCTCGGCGGGCGTGGAGGGGCCGGAGGCAATCCTCGTCGGCAGCTGTTCGGGTGCGACGCGCCAGCAGGTCGAGATACACAGCCGGAACCACCCCAGTCTTCCGATAGACGTCCATTCTGTCATGGGCGGAGAGACCACAGCGGACATGCTGCTGGAATTTTTGACCAGTCATCAGCGACAGGCGCCACTCGTCTATTCCTCCGGAACGCCGCAGGAGGTTGGAGCCTTGCAGAAGCGATATGGTCGTGAGGCTGTAGCCAACTGGCTTGACACACTCTTTGCCGAGACGGCGCAAAAGCTGGTGGCATCCGGCGTTCGCCGCCTCGTCGTCGCCGGTGGCGAAACCTCGGGTGCCGTCGTTTCCGCGCTCGATCTCGGCGCGCTGACGATCGGCACGGAAATCGACCCCGGCGTTCCCGTGCTTCTGTCGAACGGTGATCAGCCGATCGCGCTTGCCCTGAAATCCGGGAATTTCGGCGCGCCGGACTTCTTCGAAAAAGCGTTGGAAAGGCTGGCTGGCCGATGACCACCGAATCCAGGCTCCGCGAGCATATTGTTCGACTTTCTAAATCCCTTTTCGACCGGGGCTTTTCGGTTGGCTCCGCCGGCAATATCAGTGCCGCGGTCGAAGATGGAATCCTGATGACACCGACAAATTCATGTCTCGGCTTTCTTGATCCCGCGCGGATCAGCAAGCTGGACCGGAATGGGAATCTTGTTTCGGGCGACAAGCCCTCCAAGGAGATATTCCTGCATCGCGCCTTCTATGAAACGCGCCGGCAGACGGGAGCGGTCGTCCATCTTCACTCCACCTATGCGACGGCGCTCTCCTGCCTTGCGGATACCGATGCGGAAGACTGCATCCCGCCCCTGACGCCCTACGTGGTCATGCGCGTCGGTCGCGTCAGGCTCATCCCCTATGTGCGCCCCGGCGACGAGAAGGCAGGCGATCTCATTCGGGATCTGAAGGGCGCCTATGCCGCGGTGCTTCTTGCAAACCATGGACCGGTCGTCACCGGACATGACATCGAATCCGCCGTCTATGCGAGCGAGGAACTCGAAGAGACCGCCAAGCTGCTGGTCCTGCTGCGCGGCGCGCCGATCAGGTTGCTGACGGACGATCACGTTCAGGAATTGAAAGCCGTATTCGGCGAAGGACTTAAGCGATGAAAACTGCCGACCTGGCCGCTGCAAGGCAATTGGCCGCGGAGCTTGGGTGAGGCGACGCCATGACAGGGATTGCCAGCATCACCGTCAACGCCACCCGCTATGACATCATCGACCTGCCGGCCGAAGCGGGAGACGCGCTTGAGCACCTGCCTTACATTCACCGGATACTGCTCGAAAACGCACTGCGCACGGCAGGCAAGGACGCCGGCCTGGCAAGGCAGGCCATTCTCGACTGGCTGGAAACAGGCACGAGCGAGAAGGAAATCCCGTTTCTTCCCGGCCGGGTGCTGATGCATGATACGACCTGTGGCCCGGCGCTGGTGGATATCGCCGGAATGCGTTCGGCGCTTGCCGAAGCCGGAGGAGACCCGCGGCTCCTGAATCCTGTCGTTCCGGTCGATGTTTCCACCGACCATTCCATCGGGGTCGATGTGTTCGGAGAACCGGGTGCGCTGGAGCGCAACATGGCGCGTGAATTCCAGCGCAATGCCGAGCGCTACCGGTTCATGAAATGGGCGACCAACACGCTTGATGGTTTTCGGGTTCACCCGCCCGGAACCGGCATCATGCATACCCTCAATCTCGAAAAGCTGGCGACGGTCGTCACGAGCGGGGAGAGTGGCGGCAGGCTCTGGGCAATGCCGGACACGCTGATCGGAACAGACAGCCATACGCCGATGGTCAACGGCATCGGTGTTCTCGCCTGGGGTGTCGGCGGGCTGGAGGCGGAAAGCGTCTTGTTCGGCATGCCTGTTTCGCTGCGCGTGCCCGATGTGGTGGGCGTGCGCCTGAGCGGTCATCTGAACAACGGCGTGCTGGCAACCGATCTCGCTCTGGTCCTGACCCAAATTCTTCGCGGGATCGACCTGCAGGACAAATATGTGGAATTTTTCGGACCGGGGGTCTCGACCCTGACGGCGGGGGACCGGGCGGTCGTCGCCAATATGACGCCGGAATTCGGCGGCAATAGCGGCTATTTCCCGATCGATGACAGGACGCTGCACTATCTTCAGGCCACCGGGCGACCTGCGGAGAATATCGCCTTCGTCGAGCTTTATGCGAAGCGCACCGGTCTCTGGTTCGATCCGCTTGCCAATCCCCGCTATACCAGCGTGATCGAACTCAATCTCGCCACGGTGGAGGCAAGCCTCGCCGGTCCGACCCGTCCCCAGGACAGGATCGCGATCGGCGATACCGCAGCTGCCATTGCGCCCATGAGGAAGAATGCGGCAAGAGAGGAGAGCGGTGCAGGACCAGATGATGGCGCCGTTGCCATTGCAGCCATCACCAGTTGCACCAATACCTCCGACCCGCGGCTGGTGATCGCCGCCGGGCTTCTGGCACGCAAGGCACGAGCCTATGGCCTGAAGCCGCCTCACTGGGTGAAGACATCGCTCGGGCCGGGATCGCCGGCCGCCAAGCGCTATCTCGAACGGTCCGGACTGCTGGAGGATCTGGAGGCGGTTGGCTTCGCCATCGTCGGCTATGGCTGCACGACCTGCATCGGAAATTCTGGACCGCTGACGGATGTCATGTCGCAGGCAATGGCGGAGCGGAATATCCTTCCGGTGGCGGTACTGTCCGGAAACCGGAATTTTCCCGGCCGCGTGCATCCGCAACTGGAAGCCGGCTTTCTTGCCTCTCCGCCGCTGGTGGTGGCGTTTGCGCTGGCCGGAACCGTCGATCTTGATATTTCCAGCGACACGATCGGCAGGTCGGCGCATGGAGAGGATGTCACGCTTTCGATGCTGTGGCCGACGAGCGGGGAGATCGACGAAGCGGTCAGCCAGGCCGTTAAGGCCGAAGATTTCTTGCCGGCCTACGCCGAAGCCGAAGCGAGCGCCGCATGGAAGGCGCTGAAAGCGCCGACAACGACGCTGTTTCCCTGGGATGACGCATCGACCTATATCCGCCGGCCGCCCTTTGCCGGCTTTGGCAAAGGCACGTTGCTCGGCACATATGAGGCCCGGCCGCTCCTCGTTCTTGGCGACGATATCACCACCGATCACATCTCGCCCGCCGGAGCCATACCGGCGCGGAGCGAAACCGGCCGTTATCTCGTTGCCCGCGGCGACAGCCCCGCCGACCTGAACGTCTATGCCTCCCGGCGCGGCAATTGGGAAGCGATGGTGCGCGGGCTCTTCACCAACCGAAGCGTCGTCAATCTGCTGGGACGGGACATTCCCCCAGGCGAGACAGTGCATTCGCCATCCGACGAGATCATGTCTCTGCCGGATGCGGCGGAGCGTTATCGAGCCGAGGGTCGATCCGTGGTGATCGTCGCCGGCGAGCGATACGGCATGGGCTCGTCCCGCGACTGGGCGGCAAAGGGCGTTTCCCTGCTTCATGTCCGCGCCGTGCTGGCGACAAGCTTCGAGCGGATCCACCGGTCAAATCTGGTGGGCATGGGTATTCTGCCCATGCGGCTGCCGCCCGATCTGGGTCCACGGCAGCTCGATCTCAAGCCCGGCGACACAATCCTTATCCGTGCGGACTGTGATGACATCTCGCCGCGCTGCGAAGTGCAGGTTTCGGTCCGTCGTTCGAATGGCAGCCTGTCTACGTTCAAGGCGATGGCGGCGGTCGAAACCAGCGCCGAGGTCGAAATCCTGAAGCAGGGCGGAATCCTGCCGCTCATCCTGAGAGGCAAGTTGCCGTCGGCTCGCGTCGGCAAGGACAGGGATCTGGTTGATCTCCCCGCCGCCCGTTAAGCGGTCGAGTGTCGGCTGGATCGATGGATCGTTGCTCATGCACCCCGTGACAGGACCTGATCAGGCGAACGTCCGACGATCTCCTGATATTTGCCGGGATCGGTCGCGCCCTCCGTGTTGACGAGGAAAATGCGGGATTCGGCGCCGATGGCAAGGGCCGTCCTGATTTCGGGATCGGCGGTGGCCTTGAGGAACCCGGCAAGGCCGACGCCGCCGCTTTCGCCCGCGACAAGGGCCGGATCCGTTGCGAGCGGATCGGCAAGACGCCGCATCACCGCGATGGCGTCGTCCTCGTCGACGGTCATGAAGGCATCGGCGACGCGCGACAGGATGCGCCAGGCGACGAGCGATGGTTCGTAACATTCCAGCATGGCCATGATCGTCGGTTCGACATGCCGCACGGTCACGGGACGGCCGGCCCGCGCCGTCTCGAACAGGCAGGCGGCACGGGCCGGGTCGACGACGGTAAAGACAGGACGCTGCTCCTTAAACGCGATCGCCAGATGGCCGGCAACCGCAGCGGCGATGCCGCCGACACCGGACTGGATAAAAACATGCGTCGGCGGCGCCGGCATCTGCCGCAGCGCCTCGCGCACCAGCGCCGTATAGCCTTGCATCACCAGGCCGGGAATGCGCTCATAGCCCGGCCAGGAGGTGTCGGAGAGGATGATCCATCTGCGCTCACCGGCAATATGCGCGGCCTCTTTCACGGAATCATCGTAGTTTCCGGCGACGCGGATGATCTCGGCGCCGAACCGCGCGATCGCCGCCACGCGCTCGTCGCTGACGCCGGCATGGACGAAGATCGCGGAACGGGCGCCGACGAGGTCGGCACCCTGAGCGACGGAACGGCCGTGGTTGCCGTCGGTGGCACAGGCAAAGGTCATGGTCCTGGCGATCCTGCGAATGTCAGGTGTATGAAGCTCGTCCATATCGACCGGCCGCCCCAATCGCGTTCGCGCCTCTTCGAGAACGAGCCGGATGACGGCATAGGCGCCGCCAAGCGCCTTGAAGCTGCCGAGCCCCAGTCGCTGTCCTTCATCCTTCATGTGAATGGCCGCGACATGCGTAGCCGCCGCAAGGGCCGGGAGGGAGACAAGCGGTGTTTCGGCATGCCGGTCACGGTAGCGGAGGTGACGTTCCACGCCCGCCGCAGCGTCGAGGCCGAGAAGATCGGCATCACCAGGCTGGAGCGGAGATCGATAATCCGCATGGGTGTTGAGAATGAACATATCTGCCTCGCTTGCTGATCGTGCCGAACGATATCGCAAGGCACGCGAAAAAGGCTTTGTTATGTGAGTAGGGATTTGCAAGTTTGCTGTGGATCAACGCTTGCCGCATTGGGATTTTCTCCAGAGCGCCAACACAAAGCGCAAAGGATGACCGTCAGGATTGCCCAGGGCGGCGGATCAAAGGTCATGCGGCCAAGCGGGTGGTCGGTCACGGGCGCAGGAAGAGGGACTGGCCGGTGCGGGCCGCCTCGAAGATGAAGTCGATGACGCCGCGGATGCGCGGCACCTGGCGCAGGTCCCGGTGGCATAAAAGCCAATAGCTTCTCCGCAGTTCGACTGTATCAGGCAGCACGATCTGGAGTTCCGGGTAGCGCGACGCGATGAAATGCGGCAGGACGCAGAGCCCAAGCCCCTGCCGGGTGGCGGTGAGTTGCGCGAAAATGCTCGAACTCTGGAAATTCGCCCGGATGCCGCGGTGGACATCGCCGAGATAATCGAGGCCGGGGGCAAAGATCATGTCTTCGATATAGCCGATGAACGGGTGCCTCAGAAGATCGTCGAGAGCGACAACCGCCGGATTTTTCTCAAGATAATGCCGTGCGCCATAGATATGCAGGCTGTAGTCGCCGAGCTTCTCGCAGAAATAGGGGCCGGCCTTCGGCGGATCGAGCGCGACCGCGACATCGGCCTCCTTGCGCGACAGCGACATGATCTGCTGGATCGTCACGAGCTCGAGCGAGATGTTCGGATGGCTTGCGGTAAACGCCCCCAACCGTTCGGCGAAAAAGAAATTGGCAAAGCCTTCCGGCGCGCTCAGCCGCACCACGCCCCGGTGGAACAGCGGCCCGGACGCGATATCGGCGTGTAGCCGTTCGGCCTCCGCTTCCATCCGCTCGGCCGTCTCGATGAAACGCTGGCCGACCGCGGTCAGCACATAACCGCGCGAATTGCGTTCGAACAGCTTGACGTTGAGAGCAAATTCCAGCCGGTCGATGCGACGCGACACCGTCGCATGGCTCGACCGCAACTGACGCGCAGCCATAGACAATTGGCCGGTGCGCGCCACGGCGAGGAAAAACTGAAGATCGTCCCATGTAAATTGCATGACATCTCCAAGGTCTGTTCAAAAATGAACAGACCTTGTTCGCAATTAGCGTTGTCGCTGCTCTTGTGTCAACGGCCGAATTCCTGGAACCTGTGTGCAGGCCTGTCGCCTTGAGGAGGGCGACGATCCATTTTTGAACAGACGCGCAACTGGTATCTCTGGGAGGAGAAAACATGCGGAAGACAATCATCGCATCCGTCGCCCTGCTTTTGGCAAGCAGCACCGCCGCCTTCGCCGATGCATCGGACGGCAAGGTCAAGATCGGCATCCTGAACGATCAGTCCGGCGTCTACGCCAATTTCGGCGGCAAATATTCCTACGAGGCCGCCAAGATGGCGGTGGAGGATTACGGCGGCAAGGTGCTGGGCGTGCCGGTCGAAGTCGTCACCGCCGACCACCAGAACAAGGCCGACGTCGCGTCCAACATCGCCCGACAGTGGTATGATACCGAACAGGTCGACAGCATCATGGAGCTGACCTCGTCATCGGTCGGTCTCGCGGTCCAGGCGCTCAGCAAGGAAAAGAAGAAGATCACCATCAATACCGGTGCCGCCACGACGGAACTGACCGGCAAGCAGTGCAGCCCCTACGGCTTCCATTGGGCCTATGACACCCACGCGCTTGCGGTGGGCACCGGCGGCGCGCTGGTCAAGCAGGGCGGCGACAGCTGGTTCTTCCTGACGGCCGACTACGCCTTCGGCTATTCGCTGGAGGAAAATACCGGCAACTACGTCAAGGAAAACGGCGGCACCGTCGTCGGTTCCGTTCGCCATCCGCTGGCAACCACCGATTATTCCTCCTTCCTTCTGCAGGCGCAGTCTTCCGGCGCCAAGGTGATCGGCCTTGCCAATGCCGGTCTCGACACCGCCAATTCGATCAAGCAGGCGGCCGAATTCGGCATCGTCGCCGGCGGCCAGCGCCTTGCGGCACTGCTCTTCACGCTGGCCGAGGTCCATGGGCTCGGGCTCGAAGCGGCGCAAGGGTTGACGCTGACGGAAGGTTTCTACTGGAACCGCACGCCGGAGACGGCCGAATTCGGCAAGCGCTTCCTCGAGCGCACCGGCGCCATGCCGAACATGGTGCATGCCGGCACCTATTCCGCCGTCACCCAGTACCTGAAGGCAATCGAAAAAGCCGGGTCGGACGATGCCGACGCCGTTTCCAAGGCACTGCATGAGATGCCGGTCAGCGATATCTTCACGGACAATGGCAAGGTTGCCGCCAATGGGCGGATGATCCACGACATGTATCTGATGCAGGTGAAGAAGCCGGGCGAAAGCGACATCCCCTGGGATTATTATACCGTGCTTGCTACCATTCCGGGCGACCAGGCCTTCATCGATCCTGCCAAGAGTGGCTGCGATCTGGTGAAGCAGTAGGCGCCGGTCGACGCCATGTCGCTTGATCAGGCGAAAACGCATGAACAGCCGCGGGTGGTTCTTTCCGCCCGCGGCCTCAGCAAGACCTTCGGTTCCTTCGATGCGGTCAAGAATGTCGATATCGACGTCCTTGATGCGCGCGTGCATGCGCTGATCGGCCCGAACGGCGCGGGAAAGACCACGGTCTTCAACCTCCTGACGAAGTTCCTGCAGCCGACGCGCGGAACGATCTCGCTGCTGGGCACGGACATCACCGGCCTGGCGCCCGACAGGGTCGCGCGCATGGGGCTGGTGCGTTCCTTCCAGATTTCGGCGGTCTTTCCGCATCTGAGCGTGCTCGACAATGTCCGCGTCGCGCTGCAGCGGCCAAACAGGCTGGCGACCCAGTTCTGGAAGCCCATGTCGTCGCTCGACCGGCTGAACGGACGCGCCGACGAACTGATTTCCGCCGTCGGTCTTGGCAAGGAGCGCAATGCGATCGCGGCCGATCTTTCCTATGGTCGCAAACGGGTGCTGGAGATCGCCACGACCCTGGCGCTCGATCCCAAGGTGCTGCTGCTCGATGAGCCGATGGCCGGCATGGGGCAGGAGGATGTCGGCGTGATTGCCGAGATCGTCCGCAATGTCGCGCGCGAGCGGGCCGTGCTGATGGTCGAGCACAATCTGAAGGTGGTCGCCGATATCTGCGACCATGTGACGGTCCTTCAGCGCGGCGAGATTCTTGCGGAAGGCGACTACGCCACCGTCAGCGAGGATCCGCGCGTTCGCACGGCCTATATGGGCACCGAGGAGGCCTGAGATGAAACCATTGCTTCAACTCGGCAATCTCAACGCCTGGTATGGTGAAAGCCATGTCCTGCACGGTGTCGACATGACCGTCGGCGAAGGCGAGATGGTCACCATCCTCGGCCGCAACGGCGTCGGCAAGACGACGACGCTTCGGACGATCATGGGCATCATCCGCGAGCGCAAGGGCGAAATCCGGTTCGACGGCCGGGACATGCTGTCGGTGCCGCTGCACCGCACCGCCCATGCCGGGATCGGCTTCGTGCCGGAAGAGCGCGGCATCTTCGCGACCTTGAGTGTCGAGGAAAATCTGATGCTGCCGCCGGTCGTGGCGGAAGGCGGCATGCCGCTCGACGAGATCTACGAGCTCTTTCCAAATCTCCTGGAGCGGCGGACGAGCCCCGGCACCAAGCTTTCGGGCGGCGAGCAGCAGATGCTCGCCATGGCGCGCATCCTGCGCACCGGCGTGCGGTTGCTCATCCTGGACGAACCCACGGAAGGACTTGCGCCGGTCATCGTCCAGCGCATCGGCGAGGTCCTGAAGAAGCTCAAGGCGCGGGGCATGACCGTGCTTCTGGTCGAGCAGAACTTCCGTTTCGCCAGCAAGATCGCCGACCGTTTCTATCTCATGGACCACGGCAAGATGGTCGCGGACTTTCCCGTGGCGCAATTGCCGGAACGCATGGGAATGCTCAACACGGTGCTGGGGGTCTGACGATGATGATGATATTCGGAATCCCCCTGCAGGCCTTTCTCGGGCAGTTGCTGATCGGGCTGATCAACGGCTCCTTCTACGCACTTTTGAGCCTTGGCCTTGCCGTGATCTTCGGCCTGTTGCGCGTCATCAATTTCGCCCATGGCGCGCAATATATGCTGGGCGCCTTTGCGGCCCTTCTGCTGCTGAGCTATCTCGGCATCAATTATTGGGTCGCGCTTATCATAGCGCCGCTCCTGGTAGGTCTGTTCGGGGCAATCGTCGAGCGCACCATGCTAAGTCGGCTCTACAAGCTCGATCCGCTCTATGGGCTGCTCTTCACCTTCGGCCTGGCGCTGACGATCGAGGGCACGTTCCGCTATCTCTATGGTGCGGCGGGACAGCCCTATTCGGTCCCGCCAGCGCTTGCGGGCGGCACCAATCTCGGCTTCATGTTCCTGCCGATCTATCGCGGCTGGGTCGTCGTCGTCTCGCTCGTCGCCTGCATCGGCACCTGGCTATTGATCGAGAAGACCCGGCTTGGCGCCTATCTGAGGGCGGCGACGGAGGATACCGTGCTCGTCCAGGCCTTCGGCATCAATGTGCCGCTGCTGCTGACGCTCACCTATGGCCTGGGGTCGGCACTCGCGGCCTTCGCCGGCGTGCTTGCCGCGCCGATCTACCAGGTCTCGCCGCTGATGGGCACCAATATCATCATCGTCGTCTTTGCCGTCGTCGTCGTCGGTGGCATGGGGTCGATCATGGGCGCCATCGTCACCGGATACATGCTTGGCATCGCCGAGGGGCTGACCAAGGTGTTCTATCCGGAAGCCTCGAATATCGTGATCTTCGTGATCATGGCGGTGGTGCTGCTGTTGAGGCCGGCCGGCCTGTTCGGGAAGGATGCGTGACATGACCGACGCCATCGACACGGCAAAAACGGGATCCGCCGCCGCACCTGCGCGATCGGTAGGCACGGCGCAGATCGTCATCCTGGCGGCAGGGCTTCTGTTCCTGCTGCTGGCGCCCATGTTTCTCTATCCGATCTTCCTGATGAAGCTCCTGTGCTTCGCGCTCTTTGCCTGCGCCTTCAATCTCCTGCTCGGCTATACCGGCCTTCTCTCCTTCGGCCACGCCGCCTTTTTCGGCGGGGCTGCCTATTTCACCGCCCATGCGGTCAAAGAATGGCACTTGACGCCGGAATTCGGTCTGTTGCTGGGGGCAGCGGGTGCCGCGTTCCTCGGTCTCATCATCGGCTTCTTCGCGATCCGCCGAAAAGGCATCTATTTCGCGATGATCACGCTGGCATTGTCGCAGATGTTCTATTTCTTCTGCCTGCAGGCCGAGTTCACCAAGGGCGAGGATGGGATCCAGAGCGTGCCGCGCGGCCATCTCTTCGGCGTCATCGACCTCCTGGTCCCCACCAACATGTATTATCTGGTGCTGGCCGTCTTCGTCATTGGGCTGCTGATCATCTGGCGTTTCATCAACTCGCCGTTCGGGATGATCCTGAAGTCGATTCGCGAGAACGAGCAGCGGGCGATCTCGCTCGGCTATTCCGTGCAATATTACAAGCTTGGCGCCTTCGTGATGTCGGCGGCGCTGGCCGGGCTTGCCGGTGGGCTGAAAACCCTGGTCTTCCAGTTCGCGACATTGACCGACGTGACCTGGCAGATGTCGGGCGAAGTGATCCTGATGACGCTTCTCGGCGGTATCGGCACCCTGATCGGCCCCATTTTCGGCGCCGGGCTGGTGGTGACGCTGCAGAACTATCTCGCGACCTCCGATTTCCCGGTGACGATCATCACCGGCGTCGTTTTCATGGTCTGCGTACTGCTGTTCCGCCGCGGGCTCATCGGTGAGTTCTATGCCTCGCGACTGGGTCGCAAGCTCGGCTTCGAGCACCGCCAATAGGGGGCCTCGCCGCCTGAACGCGGCGCGCTGCCACGACAGGATGCCGGGCCATCCGGCTCCGATCAATATTCAGAGGACAAAGCCTCGCGCCTGCGAACAGGCGGGCGCGACCGATCGGCTGCGGAGTGCGCAATGGACCAGTACGACTATATCATCATCGGTGCCGGCAGCGCCGGCTGCGTTCTGGCGAACAGGCTTTCAGCCGATCGCTCCCACCGCGTGCTTCTTCTCGAGGCGGGCGGCAACGATAATTATCCCTGGATCCATATTCCCGTCGGCTATCTCTACTGCATCAACAATCCGCGTACCGACTGGTGCTTTTCCACGGAAGCCGAAGCCGGGCTGAACGGCCGCTCGCTCAATTATCCGCGCGGCAAGGTGCTCGGTGGCTCCTCGTCGATCAATGGCATGATCTATATGCGCGGCCAGGCGCGTGACTATGACCTCTGGCGCCAGATGGGCTGCGAAGGCTGGGCCTGGGACGAGGTCCTGCCCTTCTTCCGTAAATCCGAGGATTTTCATCAGGGAAACAGTGATTTCCACGGCGGTGGTGGCGAATGGCGGGTCGAGAAACCACGCGTGCGCTGGGCCGTTCTCGATGCCTTCCAGAAGGCGGCCGAGGAGGCCGGCATTCCGGTGACCGAAGATTTCAATCGCGGCGATAATGAAGGCTCGGCCTATTTCGACGTCAACCAGCGCTCCGGCATCCGCTGGAGCAGCGCCAAGGCCTTTCTGAAGCCGGCGCGGGGACGCGCCAATCTGACGGTTTTGACGCGCGCGCAGGCCCGCCGGCTCCTGGTGGCGGAGCGAGCGGTTACCGGCGTCGAGTTCCAGCACGAGGGCGAGACGAAGACCGCCCAGGCTCGCCGCGAGACCGTTCTATGCGCCGGCGCCATCGGCACGCCGCATCTGCTGGAGCTTTCAGGCATAGGTCACCCGGACATCCTCTCGGAGGCTGGCATCGAGGTGGTGCATGCGTCACGAAATGTCGGCGAGAACCTGCA
This sequence comes from Rhizobium sp. Root482, assembly GCF_001426565.1. Lineage (GTDB taxonomy): Bacteria > Pseudomonadota > Alphaproteobacteria > Rhizobiales > Rhizobiaceae > Pararhizobium. The sequence goes on from NZ_LMFA01000024.1 coordinate 68,642, forward strand.
GGACCATCTGCAATTGCGCCTCGTCTACAAGGTGACCGGCGTGCCGACCCTCAACGAAAAGGCAAGCACCTTCCTCGGCAAGGCGGCGATCGGTCTAGAATATGCGCTGAAGCGTTCCGGGCCCATGTCGATGGCACCGAGCCAACTGGGCATCTTCACGAAATCCGGTCCCGACAAGGATACGGCGGATCTGCAATATCATGTGCAGCCGGTCTCGCTCGAGAAATTCGGCGATCCCGTCCATGCCTTTCCGGCGATGACCGCGAGCGTCTGCAATCTGAGGCCCGAAAGCCGGGGCTCGGTCCATCTCAAGGAGCCCGGTTTCGCCGCGCAGCCGCGGATAAAGCCGAACTATCTGACGACGCAGGCGGATAGGGACGTGGCGGTGCGGGCCATCAGGCTGACGCGGGAGATCGTCAGCCAGCCATCCTTTGCGCGCTATCATCCGCAGGAATACAAGCCGGGGCCAGCCTATGAAAGCGATGCCGACCTCATGCGCGCCGCCGGCGATATCGGCACGACCATTTTCCATCCCGTCGGAACGGCGCGAATGGGCTCGGATCCCGATAGCGTCGTCGATCCCCGCCTTCGGCTTCGCGGCCTTGCCGGGCTTCGCATCGCCGATGCCTCCATCATGCCGTCGATCACCTCGGGCAATACCAATTCGCCGACGATCATGATTGCCGAGAAAGCGGCGGAGATGATTCTGGCCGACAATCGCTAACGCATGTCGCGCAAAAGTGTGCAGCGGTTTTGCGATAACGACATGCGTAGAAACAAGATTTTAAAGTGCGGGTGCGAATCCGAAGGATCGCGACGCGCTTTAAATGTTTGGCGAAGGCCGAAGCGTGGTTTCCCGGTAGCGGACCTCGCTGTCGGTGACGATCACATCCATCGGAATATCATGTGGCAAGGGATGGATGGTCGCGATCGCCTGCTGCGAAAAGCCGACGCCGATGACGAGTGGCGCCCGGCCGAGATGCGCCAGCGTGCGGTCGAAGAAGCCTCCGCCATAGCCCAGCCGGTAGCAGTCGTGGTCGAAGCCGACGAGCGGCGCGATGACGATATCGGGGATCTGTTCCGGCCCATTGGCGGGAAAGAGGATGTTCCAGACGCCCCGTTCGAGTTTCTCGCCCTGTTTCCAGGCGCGGAAGGTGAGCGGCTGGCCCTTCGCCGTCACCACGGGCAGAAGACAGGTGCCGCCGGCTGCGTTGACCGAGGCCATCCAGCCGCGCAGGTCGGGCTCGCCCTTGAACGGCCAGTAGAGGCTGACACGCTTGCCCGCGACATCGGTGACAACAGTATCGAGCCGGGCTATGAGCGCCGCGGTGAGGCTGTCTCTCTGGGTCTGGTCAACAAGCGAAGACCTCTCCTCGATCAGCCGCTGCCGCTTGCCGCGTCGCCATTCGGTGATCCACTCTTTTGATGGCGCTGGCGCCGTCAATCCCATATAGGCGGGATCGATCTCGTGCATCGAGCATGCCGGAGAAGCATAGCCACGGGATTTACCGTCGTCATCAGCGTTCATGGAACAGCCTTCTCAGCGGCGACACAATTTTGGAATGATGTTCGGCGCCCGCGGGTTGCTTATCGTTTCGACTAACAGAATAATAATGCGAGATAATTCCGCAACCGAGATTTTGATTTGGACCTCTCCTCGCTCGATATTTTTCTGGCCGTTGCCGACCACCACAGCGTCACCCGCGCCGCCACGGCGATCGGTCGCGTGCCGTCGAATGTGACGATTCGCATTCGCCAGTTGGAGGACGATCTCGGCGTCCTGCTGTTCAGCCGCGACGGCAAGAAGATGACCTTGACGCGCGAGGGGAGGGTCTTTCTCTCCTATGCGAACCGCATCCGGGCCCTGGCGCTGGAAGCCAGGCACGCGGTTAGCCCGCCAGGCCCCTCGGGCAGTTTGCGGCTCGGCAGCATGGAAAGCACGGCAGCCAGCCGGCTGCCGGACGTACTGGCGCGGTTCAACGCGCTTTGGCCTTCCATCTCCCTCGTTCTGACCATGGGATCGACCCGCGAGCTGGTTCGCGGCGTCCTTGCCGACGAACTGGATTGCGCGCTGATCGCCAGGCCGCCGATGGCCCTTGCCAGCGACCGGAACAGACTTGATCCGGAACTGGACCAACTGGACGCGCTGCCTGTCTATGTCGAGGATCTCGTGCTTGTCCTGCCGCTCAGTCACCCCGAGATAGAAACCGCGGCCGATCTCAAGGCCGGCGCGCTCGCGGCGCTCGAACCGGGCTGCACCTATCGGCGTGTGGCCGAGGATTGGGTTCGCAAATCGGCGTCGGTGCGCACGCTCGAGCTTGGCTCCTACCACGCCATCGTCGCAAGCGTTTCGGCCGGCAATGCCATCGGCGTCATGCCGAAATCCGTCCTCGACCTGATGACCTGGCCTTGCGGTATCAAAACGCATGATCTGGGGCCGGTCGAAACCCTCCTCGTGCGCCGGAAAAACGAGCGATCACCGGCCTATGACGCTTTTCTCGACGTGCTTTTGAAGCCGAAAGACGACGAGGCCGGATTTTTAAGAGCCGGATAACCTTCCAACGATAAGCCCTCCCACCATGTCCTGCGGCACCCGTCGCCGCCCCCATTCGCGGTAATTCTCCCATGTCAGACGCCATTGATCTTCGCTCGGCCCCCGGCCGGCGCCCTCGCTTTCGCCTGTTCCATCCCATTCTCGCAGGCGCGACGCTGCGCGACCGCCTGCTCGCCTGCCTCGGCGCGCTGGTCGGCATTGCGCTGACGGGCATGATCTGCGGTTATGTCTTTGGCCAGGGCGCCCATCTGCCGCTGATCGTCGCCCCGATCGGGGCATCGGCGGTCCTGCTCTTTGCGGTTCCCGCAAGTCCCCTGGCGCAGCCCTGGTCGATCATCGGCGGCAATACGATTTCGGCCCTGATGGGTGTCATCGCGGCAAACCTTATCCAGGACCCGATCCTTGCCATCGGCGTCGGCGTGTCGCTTGCCATCGGTGCCATGTCGTTCACGCGCTGCCTCCATCCGCCCGGCGGCGCCGCCGCCCTGACGGCGGTGCTCGGCGGACAGGTGGTGGCCGGCTGGGGCTTCCTGTTCCCGTTCGTGCCGGTCGCGCTCAATTCCTGCATCCTGGTCTGCGTCGGTCTGCTGTTCCACCGGATGGCGCGGCGCAACTATCCGCATGTCCCGCCCGCTCCGGCGGTCAATACCCATCAGACCCAGGATCCGCCGCCCTCGACCCGGGTCGGCTTTCGGGAAGAAGATCTCGACGCGGCTCTCGTGGCCCTCGACGAAACCTTCGATATCGACCGGAGCGATCTCAGCCGGCTGCTGCACCAGATAGAGCTGCAAGCGGCGGTGCGCTCCCATGGCGATATCCGGTGCGCCGACATCATGTCCCGTGACGTGATCTCGGTTGGCGAGGATACCCCGACCGAAGAGGCGCGGGCCTTGCTTCTGAAGCACAATATCCGGACGTTGCCGGTCAAGGACAGGAACGGTCATCTGATCGGAACGGTAGGGTTGCGCGAACTCGCCGAGGCCGGCGATCATATCGGCCATCACGTCTCGCAGGCCGCCACCGCCTTCGCAACCGCGCCGGCGCTGAGCCTGCTGCCGGTGATGACGGACAGCAAGACCCATGCGGTCATCGTCACCGACAATGACGGCCGCATTATCGGCCTGATCTCGCAGACCGACCTCCTGAGCGCGATTGCCCGCGCCCTGCCGAAAGCCGCTGCCTGACGTGCAGCGAAGGCGATGCGACGCCTAGGCGCCCGATGGCGCCGGGCATGATCGATATCAGGCTGCCGCGGCGTCGGCGAGGCTCGCACGGAGATCTTCGAGAAGGTCGTCGGCCGCTTCCAGCCCCACCGACATGCGCACAAGTCCGTCGCCGATGCCGGCGGCCAGGCGCGCCTCCGCCCCCATCCCCACATGCGTCATCGTTGCCGGATGGGCGACCAGGCTCTCGACCCCGCCCAGCGATTCCGCCAGCGTGAATATTCTGATCCCCGAAACGAATTTCCGCACGGCCTCCAGGCCGCCGGCCAGTTCGAAGCTCAGCATGGCTCCGAAGCCGGATTGCTGGCTCTTGGCGATGCCATGGCCGGGATGGCTGGCGAGCCCGGGATAATGGACGGCCGAGACTTGGCGTTGGCCGGCCAGGAATTCCGCGGTCGCCTGCGCCGTGGCTTCCTGTCGTTCGATTCGTGGAAACAGGCTGCGGATGCCGCGCAGCGTCAGATAGGCATCGAAGGGAGAGCCGGTCACCCCGGTCATGTTGGCCCAGCTCCGCAATGGCTCGACATCCTCTTCTGCGGCCGCGATGACCGCGCCGCCGACAACATCCGAATGGCCGTTCAGATACTTGGTCGTCGAGTGGATGACATAGTCGGCGCCGAGTGCGATCGGCTGTTGCAGCGCCGGCGACAGGAAGGTGTTGTCGACCACCAGTCGCGCGCCTGCTGCTTTCGCCCGCCGGGCAAGATCGCGGATATCGGTGATCCGCAGCAGCGGATTGCTCGGCGTCTCCACCAGCACAAGCTGCGGCGACAGCGCGAAGGCGGCCGACAGGGCCTCCCCATCCGCCTGGTCCACGAAGGTAACGTCGAAATGACCCTTGTCGCGGCGCGCGCACAGCAGCCGATAGGTGCCGCCGTAGCAATCATGCGGAGCGACGATCCTGTCCCCGGGCTTCAACTGGTCGAAGACAAGATTGATGGCGGCCATTCCCGAGGAGGTGACGACGGCACCGGCGCCCTTTTCAAGCTTGGCGATTGTCTCGCCCAAAAGGTCGCGGCTGGGATTGGAGGTGCGCGAATATTCGTAGGCCTGACCTTGCTCAAAGGTGGCGAAGGCATAATTGCTCGAAAGATAGAGCGGCGGCGTGACCGCCCCGAAAGCCGTATCCGTCGCAATGCCGTTCGCAGCCGCGATGGTGCGGGCATCTCTTGGTTTGTTCATGTTCGTTCCTGTCTTCCGCCTGTCTCGTCATCATCCTCATTCCGGCAATGTTACCGCGCGAATGAAGGATGACCCCTTTGCAAAGCCAGTATAATTTCTAGTTAGGCAATGACAATGGCCCATGGTTCTGCCTGCGGGAATTTCAGGCAAGGCCCGTCAGCACAAACTGTGGCAATCGAGGTTACGGAAGGAGATCGGAAAGTGGCAAAATATCAGATCGGAGACCATGTCACCTGGAATTCCGAAGCCGGTCATGTCAGCGGCAGGATCATCAAGATCCACGAGAAGGATTTCGTCTACAAGGAGCACAATCGTCGTGCGTCCACTGAGGAGCCGCAATATGAGATCAAGAGCGACAAGACGGATCATATCGCCGCCCACAAGGAAGGCGCCCTCTCCAGGAAGAGCTGATCGTGGCCGTCTATTCCGTCGGCCATTCGAACCGGACGTTTGAGGAGTTCGCCGACATCCTCGCCGATGCCGCGATCGATCTCGTTGTCGATGTCAGGACTTTTCCGCGCTCCCGCAGCAATCCGGTCTTCAATATCGATGTTTTGCCCGACAGCCTGCAAGAGCGCGGCATCGCCTACGAGCATTGGCCGGATCTCGGCGGGCGTCGAAAACACCAGGATGACGTGCCGGAAGCGTATAATGCGCTGTGGCGCAACCGAAGCTTCCACAATTATGCCGACTATGCGCTTTCGGACCCCTTCCAAGCTGCCCTGAAGGCGCTGATCCTGCGCGCTCAATCTTCCAATCTTGCCATGATGTGCTCGGAAGCGGTGTGGTGGCGCTGCCACCGCCGTATCATCACCGATCACCTGATCCTGCGGGGCCATTCCGTCCATCATCTGATGGGCAATGGCAGGATCGATCCGGCGAAGGTAACGCCCGGCGCCGTGCTTACCGATGAGGGCGAGGTTCTCTATCCGGGATGAGCGACATCCGTATCGGCCGGCGGCCACGGGCGGTCGGGGCGGTAAAAGAGCGCGAGCTTCAGGCTTTCGGCAATCCGGGCCGCTTTCTCGCGGAAAATCTGCGCCACGTCTTCCTCGAACAATTCGTCGCAGCTCTGGCGGAACAGTCCGAGCCAACGGTCGAAAAGGCCGATCTCCAGCCCCTCGATGCGCTGGTGGACCGCAACCGGATTTCCCTTGTAGCGGCCCGTCGTCCGCACCACCGAAGACCAGAAGGCATACATGATGTTGAGATGTGGACCCCAGTCGCCCGGAATCGCGCGCTCGAAAATGGGACCGAGCACGGCGTCGGCGCGGATCTTGTCGTAGAAATTGTCCACCAGCGCCCGGATATCTTCCTCGGACACGATGCTATGGGTCGGTTCTTGGCTGCTCATCTAAGCCCTGCATCTACACCATGCAGCCTTCCGCCGCCAGCGCCGCGGCAACGACGCGACAAAAGGTCCGCATGAGACATGGACCATCGAAGCCGTCCAAGGTGGTGCCGGCGTGGCTGTTGGCAAGCGGTCTGTCATGCGGGAATTGCCGTGCGGCTGTTATCGTCGTGCAAGGACGCGGCAAGCTCGGGCTCGTGAAAGAACCGGATTGAGGTTCAAAGGACTGTCCCATCCCCACATTGCCACCATATTCCTGGGGGATATCGAGGGATCACAACGATGCCGTCGAAGGCGGTCGTCCGGCACGAGCCTGCCGTCAGACCAACGCGCCGCGCCCTGCAGGGCGGCAACCGCGCAAAAACAAGGACCGCTTGTGAGATTTGCAAAGGCCAGCCTGATCAGTCCGGGGCAGAACAGCGGCTTTGCCGTCCCCGCGATCGCCGTTTCCCTGTTCGTGTTCGCCTATTCAGCGCGGCTCGGCCAGGCGTCGATCCTCGTCTACTATGCGCTCTGGCTGCCGCTGGTGCTGGTCGATTACCGGCGCGTTCTCGGCGGCTACGGTCGATATGGGTGGATCTTCGCCTTTACCGTCTTTGCCTGCCTGTCCGTCTTCTGGTCGGCGGCGCCCTCCGTCACGGCCAGGGCATCGGTGCAATATCTGTCGCATGTCGTCTGCGCGCTCATCGCCATGCGCATGGTCGATACGGCAGGGCTTGTCCGCGGCATGGTCGCCGGCATTGGCCTTGTCCTCGTCTATTCCCTGCTTTTCGGCGTCTATCACTTCGATCCGCTGGATGGGACCTATAGTTTCGTCGGTGCCTTCGCCTCCAAAAACCAGTTGGGCCTCTACGCCTCCCTCGGTGTCTATTTCTGCTTTGCCGCTCTTTTCATGCTTCGCGAGCGCGGCCCGTGGCGCATCGTCTGCATCCTCATCGGACTTCTGGCAGGCTATGCGCTCCATGCGTCCCAGTCGGCAACCTCGATGCTGACGACGGCGGCGGTTATCGGCGTCGGCCTGGGGCTTCAGGTTCTATCGGCGCTGTCGCCGCGACACCGGAAGATCGTATTTTCCATCGTGGTCCTTTCCGGCGGCGTCGCGGCCATCGGCGCGCTCCAGGGCGGTGCGGTCGATAGCGTGCTGGCGGTCTTCGGCAAGGATTCGACCCTGACCGGCCGAACCTATCTTTGGCAGCAGGGAATCGCGGCGGCACAGGCTTCGCCCCTCATCGGCACCGGCTACCAGGCCTATTGGGTCCAGGGGTTTTCGGAAGCGGAGCGGCTCTGGGAGGAATTCTATATCGGCTCGCGCAGCGGCTTTCATTTCCACAATACCTTCATCGAAACCATGGTGGAGACCGGTGTCATCGGCCTCTTGCTGTTGTGCATGGTGCTTCTTGTCACCTTCTGCGGCCATCTGCGGCGGCTGCTTTCCCGGCCGCGGGCCGTCGAGCCATCCCTGCTTTTCGGCGTGGCCGTCCTGCTTGTCATGCGGGCTTTCGTGGAGGTCGATATTCTCAATCCTTATCACGTCGGGTCCTTCCTGCTTTATTTCGCAGCCGGGCGGCTGACGACAGCGGAAGTCCGCGCCCCGGCCGGGCAGTTCCGCCTGCAGGTGCCATCCTATTGAACGGCGATCGGCAAAGCGCAGGGGACAGGAGATGAGAGAGCAAAGATGAAAACCATCTTCGGAATCCAGTATCTTCGCGCCCTTGCGGCGATCGCCGTCGTGCTGTTTCACGCCGCCGAAAAAACCGGCCATTCCTTTGCCATCGGCGCGGCCGGGGTTGATGTCTTCTTCGTCATCAGCGGCTTCATCATGTGGATGATCAGCGACCGGCGGGCGATGAGCCCGGCCGGCTTTCTCCTCGAGCGTGCCCGCCGCATTGTCCCGGTCTATTGGGCGGCAACGGCGGTCATGGTTCTTGGCGCCTTGCTCGGTCTTTTCCCGAATCTCACGCTCAGCCTCGAGCATGTGCTTGCGTCGTTGTTCTTCATTCCGGCGCACTCCCCGAGCAGCGGCGAAATCTGGCCGGTCCTGGTGCAGGGCTGGACGCTGAATTTCGAAATGTTCTTCTATCTGGTCTTTGCCCTGTCGCTCAGTCTCGCCCGGCGCTGGCGCCTTATCACCGTCGCCGCGCTTTTCGCCGCCCTGGTCGCCATCGGCGCAACGATCGACACCGGCAATGCACTCCTTTTCACCTATACGCGGCCGATCATGCTGGAATTCGTCGCCGGCATGGTCGTCGGGCAGATCTGGCTCAAGGGGAAAATTCCGGGGCAGGCAGTCGGGCTCGGACTGGTCATGTTCGGGATGGCTGGCTTCGCCATCATCGCCCTGTTCAAGCTCCCCTTTGACGTCCTGTCCTGCGGCCCTCTGGCCGTTGCCCTCGTCACCGGGGTTCTCTCGCTCGAAGCCGCCGGCAGGCTGCGCCCGTGGCGCGGCCTCGTCTTTCTCGGCGATGCCTCCTATTCCATCTATATCTGGCACACATTCGCGATCTCGGTGATCGCCAAGCTCGGCGCGGTGGCCGGCTTTCCCGCCGGCGCGGTTTTCGTCGCCGCCGTTTTCGGCGGCACTGCCCTGGGTTCCGCCGCCTATCTGCTGCTTGAGCGGCCGCTGGCGAAATATCTGAGGTCACCGAAATCCGCGCCCGGCTCAAATCTTGCGACTGCGGCAGCGAAAGAGGCGCCGCGTCTGTCTTCGTAAGGCGGCTGTGCCTGGCCTTCCTTTGCCTTGGTCCCGGCCTGTTTGGTCAATAATGTCTTTGAAAGTGAAGGAAAGGCGGAGCGATCACCCTTGGCCCATGTCACGCACCGTTACGAGAATTTCCGCAGGAACGGCATGCGCGGCTGGGCGCGTTCGCAGCCGCGCCTTCTGCACCCGCTGTGGCTGATCGTCGGCCTGATCGAATATATGGCGTTCAGCCTTCTATGCCTCGCAGGCCTTGCCGTCGTCATCGTGCTGATGGCGCTGGTCGCCCTTTCGGGTCTTGATCGGCCCGAACCGCCGGCGCGCTGAGGATTACTGGGCCGGTTTCAGCGGCTGCTCGACATAATATTTCTCGTAGCTCTTGCGGTATTTTTCCGCCGCGCCGAAATCGCTGTATTTTCCAAGCTGGTCCATGTCGGTCTTGTTCAGCATCACGCCAAGGATCTTGGCGTTGAACTGCGGATCGGATTGCAGCAGGTCGCGGACCAGCCGGAACGGCGTCCTGCCCCATTCCACGACCATCAGGAAGCCATCGGCCAGGGGCGAGAAAGCCTTGGCATCGATGACCGGCGCGAGTGGCGCCAGATCGACGATGATATAGTCGAAGGTCTTGCGCGCCTGGGCGATCAGCGCCTCCATGCCCTGCGAGGCCAGCAGTTCGTTGGTATGGTAGAGACGTTCGCGCGGCGCGACCGGCAGGATGGCGAGCCGCGTCTGAGGATCGACCCGAAGGCCCGCCGTCCATTCCTCCTCGCCCAGCACGGCCTCGACCAGCCCTGTTTTCGGCGGCGGCGAAATCATGCCGCTGACCGAGGGATTGCGCAGATCGGCGTCGATCAGCAATGTGCGCTTGCCGCTGGCCGCCAGGAGGCCGGCGAAATTCGCGGCGATCGTCGATTTACCCTCGCCCGGCAGGGCCGAGACCACGCCGATCACCCGGTTCGGGCGACCCTGAAGGATGACGTCGCTTGCGAGTTTCGCGTTGCGCAGTGTCTCGGCAAAAGCCGATCGCGGCGCCTCGACGGCAATGCGGGTCATGCGCGACAGGGGAATTTCGCTCTCGGCGGCGATGTCGGAGCCTCTACGGGAATGGCTGTGCCCTTTACCCCAGAAGGTCTTCGGCGCCTTGCCGACAAAGGGGAGATAACCGAGTGATTTGTGCCCCAGGATGGAGCGCACGTCTTCTTCGAGACGGAAGAAGCGCTCGCGAAATTCCAGGAACCCGGCGATGGCGGCCGCCAGCATGGTGCCGAGCACGATGGAGAAGGCGAGAACCATGGTCTTCTTCGGACTGGACGGCGAGGATGGGATGCCGGCCTGCGAAATCACCCGCGCCTTTGCAATGGGGAAGGATTGCTGCTGGGATGCTTCCTCATAGCGGCCGAGATAGGATTCATACAGCGTCTTCAGCGCGGTGGCCCTCTGCTCCAGCTCGCGCAGCTTCACCAGCGACCGGTTGGCTTTGGAATTATTGCCGGCCACGCCCTCGATGCTCTCGCGCAACGAGGCTTCGCGCGATTTCGCGACTTCGTATTCGTTGCGGTAGCTTCCGGTCAGTTGCTGCAGCTCGCGGAAAATCTGGCCGGAAAGCTCGGCCTTCTCGGCCCGCAGCGCGACGGCCTGCGGGTGATCGGGTTTGAAATTCTCCGCGATGGCCTGCTCGCGCTTGCTGACGGCGAGATAGCGGGTCCGCAGATCCTGGATCACGGAATTATTGGTCTGCGCGGAGGAGATCGTCGCGTTCTTCACCGCATTTTCGGCGCCCTGTTCGAGGATCGCCTTGAACTGGCTGTAGCGGGCAAAGGCGCTTGCCGTATCCGCCTGCGCGACGATCAACTGGCCGTTGAGCTCGGTAAGCTGCTGTTCCGACATCAGTTCGCCGCGGGTCAGCGTCAGCCCGTTTTCAACCTTGAACCGTTCCGCGTCCAGCGATGCCTTCTCGGAGCGCTGGCGCAGGTCTGTCAGGCGCTCCTGCAGCCACACCGAGGCTTTTTCGGTGGCGTCGAAATTGGCGTTCAGCTGGTCGGTCAGATAGGCGCCGGCATAGGCATTGGCGATCGTGGCGGCGAGCTGAGGGTCGGTCGACCGGAAGGATAGGGCGACGACCGAGCTTCTGGCGACCCGTTCCACGCTCAGACCTTGCTGAAGCAGGGCGGCCGCCTTCTGCCGCCTGCCGTTTTCCGCCTGGGCTTCGGTTATTTCAGTTCCGCCGCCAAGGCTGAAAAGCGATTTGACGGCAGCCTTGGCCATCGCTGGCAGCGATTTCGGCGGATTAAGGATGGTCTCGTTTTCCGAAAGCTTTTGCGCATCGGTGACGCGCAGCGCCAGTTCGCCCGATTTCAGGATCTCGACGGCACTGGAAATCTTCGTATCGGCCTGTTGTGCGCTTTGCGGCGATGGCTCTTCTTCCGCATATTTGGAAAGATTTTCATCAAGCAGGATCTGGGTCTGCGACGTATAGACCGGCGTCGCGACGACGAGATAGACCACGCCCAGCGCGAAACAGACAAGAACGCAGGCGGCTGCCATCCGCGCTCGCCGCGCCACGATCGCGGCCAGCCGGTTCAGATCGATGAACGAATCCGTCTCATCGCCGCGCAGCGTCGGAACAGGGGTCAGCGGAAGGGGTCTCTGGTTCATGGGCATCCTGTCTTGGAATTCTCTGCTATCTGTCTCGTCGCCGCGATCGGGCGGGTCGTCGGCGGTCAGGCGGCGCGCCGGCCCGCAGCCGGGAAGTTCACCAGGCGTCTTAGTCTGGCGGCGATGGGCATGCGCAGATGCCGGACGGCCGCGGGATTGCGCCAGGCGGTTTCGAGCGCGCCTGAAAATGATCTCGTCTTGATCTGCTCGACGAGAGTGAGGAAGGAGCGGGCCTCCTCGATGCTGCGCGTACGTCTCCGCTGGGCCGCCATTGCGGCCTTGTCCAGTCGGTGCCCTTCGAGAAACCTGATGTCGCCGGCCTGCATGGCGTCTATATGAGGCAGTTTCAGGACGCGGGAAATCGAGCCGTCACGGATATGATAGACATAGCCGGCTTCCGGCTCGATGACGCAGCGCCCGCCGCGGGCAAGGGCCGTGGCAAGGAGCAGATAATCCTCGCCGATCGCCAGTGTTTCATCGAACCGCAGCGCTTGTTGCCGCAGGAAGCGGCGCTCGAAAACCGGCTTCATATAGCCAAAATTGTGCTCGGATCTGAACAGGACATTCGAGTTGATGAAGGCGGGCAAGGTGAGGATCGAAAGCGCCGCCAGCCGCTTGCCGTCGAACATGCGCCGCCTGTGGCCGCCTTGCGTAACAACATCGATATTGTCGACTGCGATCTGCGCCTGTGCGGCCTTGGCCCGGGCGATCATCCGCCGGGTCCGGTCGGGTGCGACCCGGTCGTCGGAATCCAGAATGACGATCCAGTCGCCACGGGCGGCATCGAGCCCGGCATTGCGGGCGCCGCCGGGGCCTCGGTTTTCCTCAAGGCGGACCAGGCGGACCCGGTTGTCGCCATAGGCTTCGACGATCTCGGCCGTGCGGTCGCGCGAACAATCGTCGATCACCACCACCTCGACGCTGACGCCGGTTTGCGCCAGCGCGCTGTCGATGGCCCGCTCGATCGTATCGGCGGCATTATACGCGGCCACGACGAAACTGGCGTCCGGGTTCCCGGTCATGACGGCCTCGCTTCGGCCATGCCGTATTGCTCGATTTCGCTGAACCCCATAAGCCCGCTGACGACGCCTGCATGCAGCAGGCAGCGCAGGGCGGATCTGTTCCGGCGAACCGGCGAGAAAAGGCTGACGGCACTGCTCAAGGCGCAAAAGCCGCTCTTGGCGAGCGCAAGCGCCACCTGGGCGGCAAGACCCGCCGGCTTTGCCTTCGTGGCCAGCAACCGTCCATGCGTCTGGCCGAACCGGAATTTTCGCCGGGCAAGCCAGGAAAAGCTGGCGCGCCTGTCCGGCACCGGTTCATGCACCCAGGCGGCCGGCGCATAGGCGATCGTGCCGCCCATCCGGTGCATATGGGTGAAGAATTCGGTATCTTCGCCGCCGCTGCGGCCAAGCGACAGATCGAAGCGGCGCCCCTTGATCCCGGGGGCGGAAAGACGCAGCAGCGCATTGCAGGTGTAGCCGGTGACGATCCGCCCGCCCACCCAGACCGGATGGGTCGAATGGAAATCGCCCTGCCGCATCCAGCGCGGCGCATCCCCGTCATAGACGGCTTTGACCGGCCCCAGAACCGCATCCGCGCCGGTCACCGCCGCCGTCTCGGCAAGGCGGATGAGCCAGTCGGAGGAGGCCGTCTCGTCATCGTCGATAAAGGCGAGGAAATCGCCGTTTGCATTGTCCAGGCAGGCATTGCGGGCAATCGAGATATTGGAGGCGGGGCAATGGACATAGAGAATGTCGTGCGGGATCGAAGCCCTCAGCGCCTCCACGCGCTTTGCGGCGCTCGGATCGGCGTCATTGTCCGCAACGATGATGCGGATCGTCGTCTCCTCGGGAACGGCAAGGGCGCCCAGCGACCTGAGCGTCTGCTCGAGTTCGGTCCGCCGGTAGGTGCAGACACCGATGTCGATGGAAATGATCTGGCTTCTCTGATCCATATCCGTCCTCATGAGCTTGCCCGGTGGCTGCGGAAATCGAGAAGCTCGCGCCAGAAGCCGGCCGACCAGGCGAAATGCATGACCATGGCGGACATCGCGGCGAGCGGCCCGTAAGGGTTTTTCTGTGAAAGCGCCATCCAGGCGCCGTAGCCGAGACAGGCCACGGCCCAGAGCACGAAGGGGATGGCCGCCGCCCAATTGACCAGGGCCAGAAGCGCGCCGGCGGCAACCGGCACCACCGCCAGCGGCAGCATCTGGCGGAGGCCCGGCAAGGCGCGGTGCTTAAGGGCGTTTCTTGCCCGCCCGCGGCCATAGGCGAAATACTGGCGAAACAGGGTGCCCGCCGTGCTGCGCGGATAATAGATCATGCTTGTCCTGTCGGTCATCCAGATCCGGTAGCCGGCCCGGGTGAACCTGTAGTCGAATTCCGCGTCCTCATTGTGGCTGAAACGCTCGTCGTAACCGTCGATCGCCTGGAAGGCGGAAATCTGCATCAGGGCATGGTGGCCGTGATCGGCCCAGTGGCCGACGGCGCCGGTGCGATGCTTGGAGCCGCCATTGCCGAGCTTGGAATTCTGGGCGAAGGCGGTGGCCTTCTGGAAGGTCGAGAAACCGACGGTGCGCATGGCGACCACGACCGAATCGGCACCGGTCGCCATGGCCTCCTCCATCAGGCGCTGGCAATAATCCTCCGGATATTCGCCATGCGCGTCGATGCGGATCAGATAATCGTAGCGGGCGCCAAGCCTCGCGACGGCGAGATTGATGGCAGCACTCTGGATCCTTTTCGGATTGTCGATCAGCGTCACTCTCGAATCCATCGCCGCGATCCGCTGAACGACAGTGCGCGTTCCATCGGTGCTTCCCCCATCGACGACGACGAGATCGGCATCGAGATCGTCCAGAGCGCTGCCGAGCCTTTCGATCAGGGCCTCGATATGCCCGGCTTCGTTCAGGCAGGGAATGACGAGAAGGCAGCGTGCATGCGTCAAGCCGGCATCGGTCATGGCTGTTCACCCTTGCTGAGCGTGGTTTGGGAAATGGCGTGAATGGAACCGGTTGTCGGCACGGAACCGCGCAACGCGGCAAGCCGGCTGACCAGGGCTTCGCAGTCGGTCCTGCCGAAGGTCCATGTGCCGGGGTCCACGCGGGCGACGCGGTCCCGGGCTGCCTGGTAGAGCGCCGGCGTCATATCGGCCATCAGACCCGCAAGCGCCTCTCCGTCGTCACGCTCCAGGACAAGGCCGATCTGCTTCTCGCGGATGAAGCGGGCGGTTTCGGTGCCGGCCATGGCGATCGGCACGGCGCCGTAGCGGCATCCCTCGTAAAGCCGGTTCGGCAGCAGCCAGCTCGAATTTTCGCCTTCCTCGAAGAAATCGATGCTCCAGGAAAATTGCACCTCGCTGTAGATATCGGCGAGATCGTCTGGATTCCGGTAAGGCCCATGGAAGGACATGAAGGGCTCGTTCTCGACGAAAGTGTCGAAATCGGGAAATTCCGAATAGGCGGGGCGCCCGCGCAGGACGATTTCGTATCTTCCCTCCATCAGACGGGTGAATTTTGCCAGCAGCTGCAGGGATTTCCGGCATCTGAGCGCCCCGAACCACCCGATCCTGAAAGGTTCGCCCCTGAAGGATTCGCCAGGCCGCGGCGGAAGGGCGCGCATGCTGGCGTTCGGTACGCCTTCCGGTTCGAAGACCTTGTTTTCGAGAAGCATCACCGGCGCCTCCAGCCGCGAGACCGGCTTGAAATAATTCTCGATGAAGGCCGGGGAACTGGTGATCAGCAGGCGGACATTGCGGCCGAGATACTGTTCGGCGGCACGAAGGGCATGTCCTGCGGCATCCCGGCGCAAGAGCAGGCGGTGGATATCGAGGCATTCATAGACGATCGCCGCCCTGCCGCCGAAGATCGCATTCGCCCTGTTGGCAAGCGCCAGCATTTCGAGATTGCGGGCGAGGATGACGTCCGGCGCCGGTATCCCGCGAAGCTTCCGCCGCAGAGCCGCCGTCGCCATGGCGACGACGGCGATCCTTTGGCCGAACCGGCCGTCGCGCGTCAGCCCAAGCTCGATGAAGTCGCTGTCGACAGGACGCGCGTCGCCGCGCCGGAAACCGGCCAGCGTCACCCTGGCGCCACCCGTCTTCAGCGCCAGCAGGCGGCGCGCGATCGCAGGATCCGTCACATCATGGGCGAGATACAAGATATCCAGCATAAGCTTTCCGTTTCGCTGCGCGGTTCGCGCTCAATCGAGCGTGCAGGTCAGGGATTCGGGAAAGAGGCATTTCTCGCCCGGCGCCGTATAGGCCACGCGGTCGATCTGCATCCCTGCCGGTCCCTGATAGGCGAATTTTCCCATCCAGTCGCTCAGCGTGTCGGTGCCCCAGAGGCTGAAGAAGATCTTCTGGGCATTGACGGGGATTTTTGTCGGATCAGTCACCTCCTGCACCAAGTTGCCATTGAGATAGAAGCGCAGCCGCTCCTTCTCCCAAACGAAGGCATAGTCGTTGAAGGCCGCATTCGCGCCGCCCTCGACATCGACAAGTTTCTCATTGCCGCCCTTTGCGGAGATATACTGATTGACCTGCACCCTGGAGGAATCCTTGCCGAGCACTTCGAAATCGATCTCATCATGCGGCTTCTTGTCGGTCGGGCCGATATAGGTGAAGAAGGCGGAGTTCAGGCCGGAGCCCTCGGCCGTCTTGATCCGCGCCTCGAAAGTGCCGTAGCCGAAGCGCTGGCGCGTCTGGATTTCACCGCAGGCAAAGTCCCGTTCGCCGGTCTTGCGTTCCTCGAAGCTCAGTTCAAGCACGCCCTCCTGCACCGACACCTGATCCTTCGACCATGTGCAGTTCTGATGGCTGCCATTGTTCCAGCCGTCCGAAACGTACCAGAATTTCTGGTCCAGCCGGTCGAAGTTATCGACGAAGGACGGCGCGGTGCCGGAGGTCTGGGAATGGGCAATTGCGGGCATGCCAGCGGCAAGCACCGCGGCGACGGCGAAAATGTTGCAAATGGCTTTTGTCGTCATGTCACGTTCTCCTCTGGAGAATATCGGTCGCGCCAGCCGTCTGGTGCGATTGTTCCGTGGCCGTCCGTTTCGGTGGGCCACCGGTGCGGCTGCCGGTGAGAATGGCGTGCAGGCGCGGCAGCATCCGCCGTGCCCCGGCATGCGAGGTCGTCAGGATGAAAAGCGCGAGCGGCGGTGCTGCCATGTAGAAAAGCGGATAGAGTTCCGGCGATCCCGTCCGGTTCCACACCATCCAGAAAAGGATGAGCAGGGGATAATGGGCGCAGAAAATCCAGAAACTCAGGCCTTCCGTCTTCGACAGCGGACGCGCGAGGGGCAGGCGCACCAGCAGCGCCGAAATCGCCCAGGCGGCGGGAATGCCGCAGATCGCGGTCAGGCTGCGCAGCATGTCGAGCCAGACCGGAAATTCAGGCCCCGCCCGGTAAAGGCCGATCGCCAGCAGCGCCGTCGCGGCAAGGAACAGGACCGCGATTTTGCCCGCATGCGAATCAAGTTGACGGATGTCGACCCGGTGCAGGCTGGCGCAGATGCCGCAGCTGAAGCCGAACAGGATCGATTTCTTCAGGAAAATCCCATTGGCAACCGGAAGCACCGCATAGAGGAAGAAGATCAGCAGCGTTGCAGCCGGATAGCGCCTGATGGCGATGGCGAGCACCGGTGCAAGCAGGATGCACAGGATGAGGTCGCGCAGGAAATAGAGCGGCACGTTGATCGGCAGCGCCTCGGTCGAAAAGGCAAGCGTCGCCAGGTCGCGCGGGCTCGCATGGATCACGTCCGGAAGATATCCGAAGCCTATACCGCTTTTCTGGGCGAGCGCGACGAGAACCAGGAAGGAGAGGTTCCACAGGAGAAACGGCAGAAGGATCGTGCGCGCCTTCGAACGGATGGTCTTGCCGAAGTCGAAATCGTCGAGCCCGCGCCGAAACAGAAGATAGCCGGATATGGCGCTGAGGCAGGGAACGCCAGCGCGAAACAGGCTGTCGCCGAGAAAAACCCGGAGCCAGTCGAAGAGGCCGTTCGTACCGAGAAACGGGCTTGTCTGCGGATCGTAGGGAACATGAACGAAGACAATTCCCGAGATGAGCAAGATGCGCATCAGATTGATCCGCGATGAAATATTCGCGTCGATAACCAAGGCACCGTCCCCTGTCGGGCCGCTCTCTCCCCAAGCGGCGTTTTCAATCAGAGCAGATCAGACTGCACCGCGAAGATAGAGCAGCCCGTTCCAGAAAATATGGCGCCGCAGCAGAAAACTGGAGCGTCATGCTGCAATGCACGCAAAAACAGTGACTGGGATTTGTCGGCTCTGTCATCTGGTCATCCCGCCCCAAAAGCGAAAAAACAGCCCCGCTGTGGGACGTTGCGGCATATGCGCGTGTGTCGATAAGAGGGCTCTCAGTCACCCGGCTTGGCCGGAATCTTTCTCGGAAAAATACCTCGGTTTGCACCCTGCGGTTTAGCGCTTCTGCGCAGGCCAACCCCTTATTCTCCGAAATATGGCGCCGGCCGTCACGATCCTGCCATTCAGCCGGTGCCTTGGGTCCGATCCTGCCGTGGCTTTTTCACCAGCTGATGGATTTTCAAGAGCAGCGGCCGTTCCGTCAGGAAAATGAGGCCCGCATAGATGACCCCGCCGCACGCCGCACCAGCCAGAATCTGCAGCACCGGGTTCGGCAGCAGTTCGGCGCCGGCATTAAGCAGGAGGCGCACCGCCAGCGCCATGACGAAGGCGGTCAGCATCGGGCGGCTGCTGATGGCGAGGCCTTTCAGAAATGGCCTGCCGTCGGCGCGGAACACCACCCGGGAATAGCCTATCAGCGTCAGTCCGTTGACGATGCAGAGCCAGATCATCGCCCCGGTAAGGCCGCCGGTGCTGGCGCCATAGGCAACCGCCGCCGTGGTCGCCACTGCCCGGATGATGGCCGACCAGAACAGCGCGCGGCCATGGCCTGCCCCTTTCAGATAGGGAATGAAGGTGCTGCAGGGGGTCAGAATGCCCTTGGACAGTGCCAGCAGACCCAGCACCGGCCAGGCATAGGCCCATTGCGGCCCGAACAGCACGCGCATCGCCGGCTCGGCTACGGCCCAGAGGCCGAACATCATCGGCGCCAGGAGAACGGTGGTCACCTGGGTGCTGAACATCAGCGCCTGCGACCGGCGCTCCCTGTCGTCCATCATGCCGCTGAAGGCTGGAAACAGCACGCCCATCACGGCCGAGAGAACGATCTGGTTGGGTATGCTGGCAAAGCGGTTGGCCGCCGAATAGGCGCCGGCATCGGCAAGGCCGAGCGCGCGCGAAACGACCACCATCGGTGATTGGAACGTGATGAAATTGGCGACTTCCGAACCCATCATGCCGAGACTGAAGCGGCTGAGCGCCAGAACGCGCCGCAGTTGGAAGACCAGGCGCGGCCGATAATGCGAGACGGCGAAAAGACCGCAGAGGCGCACGAGCGCCGAGACGAAAAGCTGGGCCATCAGCGCCCAGACGCCCCATCCGAAAAGCGCCATGACGACGGCGACGACGGCGCCGAGCGATTCGGAAATCATGCTCCAGACCGCGTCCTTGCTGAAATTCATCCGGCGGGCAAGCAGCGCATAGGCAACGTCGCCGCCCAATTGCAGCGGAATGAGGAAGCTCATCACCCGCAGCAGGGGGGCCGCTTCCGGGGCGCCGAGAAAGGCGGCAAACAGGTCTGCCGAGAGGAACAATCCAAGCGCCATGAGGCAGGAAATCGCCAGATTTGCCCAGAAGACGGAATGGACCGTTTCCATATTCTCGTCGCGCTGGATGACCAGCGCCGAGGTCAGCCCCGCCCCGCCGATCATCGCCAGAAACTGCACAACGGTCAGCGCCACGGCAACGGCGCCGAACTCCTGCGGGCTCAGAAGGCGGGCCAGAATGGGCACCGTGACAAACTTAAGCCCGAATGTGCTTGTCTTGGATAAAATGCTCCAGCCGACATTGCTCGTGACGGATTTGACGTTAACTGCAGGGCGCATGGCGTAAATCCCGTGGAGGCGATGGGAGGATGAGGAGCAGGAAAACGGGCGCTCGTGAAAATGCCGGGACATGTGAAACGCACGTCCTGGTCTTCCGGCAGTCCAGGCCGCGACCTGATGGAGGAACCGGGAAGCATCTTCTAGGAAAACCGCAGGGGCAAAAAGATGGCGAAGTTTACAGTTATTATTCCCTACTACCAGAAACAGGCCGGAATCCTGCAGCGGGCGCTGATGTCCGTCTTTGCGCAGACCTGCCAGGATTTCGATATTCTCATCATCGACGATCAATCGCCCTTCCCGGTCGAAACCGACCTCGAAGGCCTGACGGAGCAGCAGCGGGCGCGCATTCGTGTGATCAAGCAGTCGAATGCCGGGCCTGGCGGCGCGCGCAACACCGGGCTTGATCATCTCGACGCGCAGACCGATTTTGTCGCCTTTCTCGATTCCGACGACCTCTGGACGCCTGATCATCTGCGCAATGCTCAGGAGGCGATGAGCCGCTTCGGCGCCGACTGCTATTGGGCCTCGATCACCGGCGGCGATGCCTTCTACTATCATTTCGACATGGCGGAACTGGAAAAGACCGAGACGGTGACAAGGCTTTCAGAAAGCCCGCTCCTCCTCGAAGTCGCCGAATTTCCGCGGGCCATGCTGCGCAACTGGAGCTTCCTGCACCTGTCTTGCATGGTCATCGGCCGGCCGCTGTTTAAGGCGATCCGCTTCGAGGCGGAACTGCGCCTGGCAGCGGAGGACGTGCTGTTCTTCTGCGATTGCGCGCTTTCGGCCGAGCGCATCATCCTGTGCAACGCGCCGGGCGCGGTGCGTGGGGAAGGCGTCAATATCTTCCACAGCATCGATGGCGATTCCCCGCAATTTCTTTCCCAGCAGTTCAATACCTGGGTGGCGCTCGATACATTGGAAGGGCGCTTTTCGCGCAAGCCGGCGGAAATTTCCTCGATCCGCTCCTACAAGCACACGGCCCGGCGCCAGGCCCTGTGGAGCCAGGCAAGGCGGATCAGGCGGCGGAAAATGCCGCAGTTCGGTCTGCTCGCACGCTGGGCTTGGCGCGATCCGAAATTGCTGCGCAGCGCGCTGCAGCTTGCCGCCGGAAAACTGTCCCGGTAGCCCTCGCGGGTGCCGCATTCTTGCGGCACCCTTTGAAGCGCGTGACCGCGCGCAGTTGACGCCCTTGGCGATGCATACAGGAGACGGTCATGGACCCCTATTACTGGGAATCCGTACACGGCAATTTCGGCGACGATCTCAATCTCTGGCTCTGGGATTTCCTCCTTCCCGGGCTTCGCGAGGTGCGCCAGGATACGCTCCTGGTGGGCGTCGGCACCGTTCTCAATCGCGCGCTCTTGCCGGCCGGCCGGCACAAGCTGGTGCTCGGCAGCGGCTTCGGCTACGGCGCCCTTCCCGATATGAGCGACAGGCGGGAATGGGACATACGCTGCGTTCGTGGGCCGCTGACGGCGAGAAAGATCGGCATCGATCCCAAGCTTGGCATCATCGATCCGGCCGTGATGGTCACCGAAATGCCGACATTCCAGAACCTGCCGAAAATCTATCGGAAAAGCTTCGTTCCGCATTGGGAATCGACCATCGCCGGCCTGTGGCCGACAATCTGCGCCACCGTCGGCCTCAATTATATCGACCCGCGCGGCGAGGCGAATGAGGTGATTCGCCAGATCGCCCAATCGGAACTGGTCGTCGCCGAATCCATGCATGGCGCCATTCTCGCCGATGCCTTCCGCGTGCCCTGGGTCGCGGTGACGACGTCAAGCAGCATCAACAGCTTCAAATGGTCCGACTGGGCAGAGACCGTCGGCGTCACCTACCGCCCGCGCCATGTCCCGGTATCCAGCCGGGCTGAGGCGATCATCAAGGGCGCGCGCTTCTGGGGTGTCGATTTCGACGCGCACCAGCCGCCGCCGGATGATCCGAACAAACGCCCGATCGATGAGGGCCTCCTCGTTGCAACCCGCGAACCCCGGCAGACAACATTGCGTCTTGCCGCCAAGCAGATGCTTGCCGCCCCCTCGACGCTTTCCCTTTGGCAGGCCGCACGCGCGACGCCGCAGCTTAGCGCCGACCATGCGCTGGCCGAGCGCAAGGAGCGTTTTCTCGATGTGATCGCCGGTGTGCGTCGCGATTATTTCTAGCTCGCGATCCTGATCCTGCAGGTCACGATCCGGCATCCGAGGGTGGCTGCAGCAGATAGCGCAGGGGCGCCATGTCGGGACGGCGCCGGAAGGCTTCCGTCTTGTCGGCAAATATTCCGGCGGCGATGGCCGGAACCGCGCCCGGATGCCGCAGGGCATGGCGTATCGCCGCCCCGGCGCCCGACTGACGCTTGATGTCGAGGAATGCCCGCAATTCGTATCGCCCGCGAATATGCTGCTCATGGCGGCGGATCAACGCCCGGGCCTGATCCGAGAGGCCCGGTTGCGAGAGAATGGCCTGGTCGGCCTCGTAAAGCCGTTTGAGATCGTCCGTCCGATGGCTGCCGCTCAGGGAATTGCCGCGAACGACGGCGCCGTAGCCGCAGCTATGGATGATCTTGTAGCGTGCGCCCCGTGCCAGGGCGCGGGCATAGAGATCGTAATCCTCGCCGAGCCGCAAGGCCTCCTGATAGCGCAGCCCGTGCCAGTCGAGGAAATCACGCCGCATGAGCGGTTTCAGGAAGCCGATTTCGCCGCGCCGCACGCCGCGCCTCGAAATATTGCCCTCGATGAAGGCATCCAGTCTGAGCAGGCGCGGCGCCGGTGGAAAGACGGCAACGGAAAGATGCGCCTCCGCCGCATGTTCCTCGTCGGTGAAGACGATATTGTCGGCGATGAAGTCCCAGTCCGGCTCCACAAGGAGAGCCCGCAGCCGGCCCGGCAGGAAAAAATCATCCGCGTCCAGAATGGCGAGGATAGGTGACGAGGACTGCGAAATGGCATGATTGCGGGCGGCGGCCGGGCCTTTGTTGTCATCGAAGCGCACCACTTTCAGCCGGCCGCTGCCATCGTCCTCTTTCAGGGAAATGCCTGCGGTATCGTCGGTGGAACCGTCGTCCACAACGATGATTTCAGCGGTCTGCGGCTCTGCAAGAGCTGATCTGATGGCGCGCCCGATCGTTTCGGTCGCATTTTTCGCTGCAATGATCACGCAGACATCCGCACTGGATTTCACGATCGCGCTCCTTTGTTTGGTGCGGCCAAACTAGGTTTGCCGGCGCCGAACGGCAAGGTGCGATGCTGCATGTGCGAAAGGATTTGCCATTTCCGCATGGTGACGGACTATGAAAATCGCGTCACGCCAAGCGGTGTCATGAATTCAGATGGCGGGGAGGATTGGACACCTGGATGGATTTGGCATCGCTCTCATCGATCTTCGAGGATGTGGATGATCTGGACTGGTCCACCGTCGCCGCGCGGCGCTCCTTCCCGGCTTTCCACACCAGAGCCAGCACGGCGACAAAATAGCCGATCTGCAGCAAGACCGCGCAAACAAGCGTCTGCCAAAACGTCGTCCAGGCGGAGCCGGTCAGGATAAAGGTGGCAAGGGCAAAAACGCCGAGCGCGCCGATCATGCTGACGAAGACACGGGGTGCGAACATCAAAGCGCCCCTGAAATCATGTCTTGCCGTGAAAACAACATCGAAAAACGTCTCCTCCCAGCCCATTATGAGCATATCGGACATGGTTTGTGGTTTCAACAAACGGTGAACGGCTAAGTTCCCGTGTTTTTACGTGCTTTTATCGAAGAAGTTCTGAGTTTGCGTTAAACGATGCTGCAGAAAACGCGCATTGGCCGTTTTCTTTCACCGTTGGACGCGCTCGCGGGCCTTGCCTGGAATGTTGCGGCCACGCGGCCACATTTCGGCCGGCATTTGCCCTAAACGCACAACCAGAACGGGATTTTTTCATATCGCGTTCCGGAGCGCCTTTCCAAAAGCTCCGGCGCGAATAAACTTTTGTTACAAATTTAGCATTTGCGCGGGGAAAAATGTGCAACGCAAAATAATGTTGCGGTGCAATATATTTGATAATTCGAAGTCTGGACTTCACTTAAATCCGGTATTTGGAGAAAAATTAAATAACGAAGGAAAGAGATTTTACGATACATGGCGTAAAAATCGAAGAAATCCTTTCTGTTGTCCAAATAGGCCTCGGGGAATATCAAAATGAAACTTGTCCGAGGCTCGGAGATTCCTTTTTTGATGGCCGTGGAGCTAGTGTGACAAATTTCCACTTGGACACATTCTTCCCCGCATTGTCGACCGGCCGGCGCGTCGCCTTTAAAAAGCAAAAACTGCCTCTAAACTCTCAGGCGGATCTGAACGTCATGCCCCTTGGGGACCCGACCAATCGCCAACCCAAATGGAGTTATCTCCCATGAAGTCTGCGACACGATCGGCAAGCTCGCCGTATTTTACGACCACCGAAACCGGGATACACCGGCCGATAGGGGGAATGTCAAAGAGGGGTTTCGATATCTTCGCGGCGTCGCTGGCGCTTATCCTCTTCAGCCCGATCTTCCTGCTCCTCATGGCGCTGGTGAAGTTTTCCGATGGCGGCAGCGTGTTCTACGGGCACCGCCGCGTCGGCCATAATGGCCGTTTCTTCCATTGCCTGAAATTCCGCACCATGGCGCCGGATGCCGACCGGATTCTGCAGGAGCATCTGCGGAAAAATCCCAAGGCCTATGAGGAGTGGCGGGCGTCCCGCAAACTTCAGGACGATCCCCGCGTGACCGCCGTCGGCAGCGTCCTGCGAAAGTTGAGCCTGGATGAACTGCCCCAATTGCTCAATATCATCCGCGGTGAAATGAGCGTCGTCGGCCCGCGCCCGGTCGTAGAGGACGAGCTTGAACTCTACGAGGCCTCGGCCGTCTTCTATCTCCAATCCCGCCCTGGTCTCACGGGCCTCTGGCAGGTCAGCGGACGCAATGATGTGTCCTATGCTGCCCGCATTGCCTTCGACACGCATTACGTCACCAACTGGTCGCTGGTGAAAGACATGGTCATCGTGGCCCGGACCATTCCCGCCGTCTGCCTGTCGCGCGGCAGCTACTGATTGCCGCGATCCTCTTCGGGACGATCGTTCCCGCCAACGGCCTCACCGGCCGCTATGAACGGAAATATCATGAAAACACGCGCCCACACCGGGTTCCAGATTGCGGATCGGCAAGGACGAAGCGCGTTGCGCTGCATCTTTCTTGCCGTCGTTTTCTGTCTTTCCGGCCTTCATCCGGCCTTTGCCGAAGACTATCGCCTCGGCGCCATGGACAAGCTTCGGATTCGGGTCGCCGAATGGCAGACCGCCGAAGGCGCCGTGCGTGACTGGTCGGCCATCAGCGGCGATTACATGGTGGGTGCCGCCGGCGACATATCCCTTCCCTTTCTCGGCGCACTGCCGGCCTCGGGAAAAACGACCGCCGAACTTGCCGACGAGGTCGGGCTGAAGCTGCAGAAACTGTTCGGGCTTCCCGACCGACCGTCCGCGTCCGTCGAGCTTGCCCAATACCGCCCGATCTACCTGGCCGGCGAGGTTCAGACGCCTGGCGAATATCCTTTCGCTCCGCAGATGACGGTTCTGAAGGCGGTAAGCCTTGGCGGCGGCCTGCGTCGGGCCGAAGGCGGGCAGCGGTTCGCCCGTGATTTCATCATGGCCCAAGGCGAATCCTCAGTGCGCATCGCCGAACGGAACCGGCTTCTGATCCGGCGCGCCCGCCTCAAAGCCGAGATCGCCGGGCAGAGCGAGATCGAGGTTCCCGCGCAATTGAAGGATGTGGCCGACGCGGCAAGTCTTGTCGAAAGCGAGACGGCCCTGATGGTCTCGCGCGACAAGAGGCTCAAGCTGCAATTGACGGCGCTCGCCGAACTCAAATCGCTTCTGAAAAGCGAAATCGAGGCACTCGGCAAGAAATCTACCACCCAGAGCCGGCAATTGATGCTGGTCATGGAGGACAAGGATCGGGTGGATGGGCTGGCGGAGAAAGGCCTGGCGCTCAGCGCCCGCAAGCTTGCCATCGAACAGAGGGTGGCCGATCTGCAGGCGGCCCTTCTCGATATCGACACCGCCTCGCTGAAAGCCAAGCAGGATGTCAGCAAGGCGAGCCAGGACGAAACAAATCTGCGCAATGATTTCGACGCGCAACTTGCCCAGGAACTGCAGAACACGGAAGCCGAGCTGGATACGCTGTCCCTCAAACTTGTTACCAGCCGCGACCTGATGACGGAAGCGCTGCTGCAATCGGCCGATACGGCACGCGCGCCCGGTGTTGCCGCGAGCGTCACCTACGCGATCGTGCGCCAGAGTGACGGCAAGACGGTCACGCTCCCCGCCAGGGAGGACACGCCCGTCCAGCCGGGCGATGTCGTCAAGGCCGAGGCCGTTCTCGGCAGCCAGTAACAAGGCGCGATACGGATAACGGCCGCCGGCCTCATGCGTCGGCGGTCTTCGCCTGCGCGGCGTATCCGCGCCATCACAAATTCGCATTGCTTTATCATCTTGTTTCATAGACTGCGCCGTCTCGGCCACTTGACTCCACCGCCTCCTTCTTTTCTATTCATGTTGTCAGACATCTTACACAACGGGAACTATGGCTGACCGATCGAACAGGAGGATTGCGTGAAAAAACTTTTCGCACAGCTGGCCCTTGGGGCGGCGGTAATTGCTTTCGCCACGATGGCGCGCGCCGGTGACACATTGGACCGCGTCATGGAAAAGAAGGCGATGGTCGTCGCCACCAATAGCGGCTGGCCGCCGCAGAGCTTTCTCGACGACAATAACGAGATGGTTGGTTTCGATATCGACGTTTCGCGGGAAATCGCCAAGCGCCTCGGCGTCGAGGTCAGCTTTGAAACGCCCGATTGGGCAACGCTGACCGGCGGACGCTGGCAGGGCCGCTACGATCTCGGCGTCGGATCGGTCACCCCGACCAAGGCGCGCGCCCAGGTCATCGATTTTGTCGGCATCTACTACTACAGCCCCTATGTTTACGTGCTTCACAAGGACAGCGAAGCAAAGACCCCTGCCGATCTCAACGGCAAGATCATCGGCGTCGAAACGGCCACGACATCGGAAGACTTCATCAATCGTCGCCTCGAAATCGACGCGCCGGGCCTGCCGCCGATCGAATACAAGGTCGAGCCCGGCGAAATCCGCACCTTCGCCGATTCCATGCTGCCCTTCGACGATCTTCGTCTGGGCGCCGGCGTTCGCCTCGATGCGGTCATCGCGCCGGAGCAGACCGCGCTGAACGCCATCAAGAACGGCTATCCGCTGCGCATCATGGAAGGTGAATATGCCTTCCGCGAGCCGCTCGTCGTCATCGCCGAAAAGGTCGATCCGGAATGGACCGCGAAAGTCGGCGATATCATCGAGGAGATGAAGAAGGACGGTACGCTCGGAACGCTGACCACGAAATGGTACGGCAAGGACTACAGCGCCGACTGATATGACCATCTCGCACGGGCGGCTCCTGCCGCCCGTGCTTTCCTTGTCGCCCATTCTGCGAGCCCATTCCCATGTCCTATCCCGATACCTACTACAAGCGGACCATGACCGAGACGAAGGCACGTGCGCCTCTCGCCGGAACGACCGACTGCGACACCGTCATCATCGGCGGCGGACTTGCCGGCCTGACGACGGCGCTGCAACTGGCCCGAGCGGGACAGAAGGTGGTGGTGCTGGAGGCCGAGAGCGTCGGCTTCGGCGCATCGGGCCGCAATGGCGGCTTCGTCAGCCCCGGTTTCGCGACGGGAACCACCGAGATCGCGCGAACGGCCGGTGCGGATGCGGCGCACAAGATCCACCTTCTTTCCATCGAGGGCGTCGATTTCGTGCGCGACACGATCCGCGATCTTTCGATCGACGATGCACTCCCGCAGCCGGGCATCACCAGCGTGCTGCGCTATGACGACGGCCCGAGCCTCAAGGCGCATGCCGAGGAGATGAAGCGGAGCTACGGTTACGAGCTGGAATATCTCGACCGCGACCAGGTGCGCGCAGTTTTGAAATCGAAGCGCTATTATCAGGGCCTGCGCGACGCCAAGGCCTTCCATATCCATCCCTTGAACTATCTGCGGGGGCTTGCCACCGAGATCGAACGTCTCGGCGGCACGATCCATGACGGTTCGGCGGCAACGGGTTGTGACCTGTCATCGGCACAGAAGCGCGTCCATACGGCCGGCGGCCAGGTGACGGCGCGCAATGTCGTGTTCACGACCGGCGGCTATACCGGCGCCCTTGATCAGCGCCTCAAGCGCGCATTCCTGCCGATCGCCACCTATGTCATGGTCAGCGAGCAGGCGCCGGATCTTATCCGCTCGGCCATCGCCACCACGGATGCGATCGGCGACAATCGCCGCGCCGGCGATTATTACCGCGTCGTCGATGGCGGCACCCGGCTGCTTTGGGGCGGACGCATCACCACCCGCGCCGCGTCCGCGGCGGCGCTTGCCGCGGAACTTCGCCAGGAAATGACCGGCACCTACCCGCAGCTCGCCGGCCTCAAGACCGAACTGGCCTGGTCCGGCCTGATGTCCTATGCGCGCCATCTCATGCCCCAGATCGGCGAAATGCAGCCAGGCGTCTGGCATTGCACGGCCTTTGGCGGGCATGGTCTGAACACGACGGCAATCGGCGGAAAGCTCGTGGCGGAAGGCATTCTCGGACAATCGGACCGCTACAAGCTGTTCAAGCCTTTCGGCCTCGTCTGGGCCGGCGGCATGGCCGGTCTTGCGGTTGCCCAGCTCACCTATTGGAAACTTCAGGCACAGGATTGGTGGCGCGAGCGCGCCGCCTGAAATCCGGAGAGAACGAGAACATGATCGGTCGTTTGATACTCAGCTATCCCGATGCCGCGCGCCGTACCGGCGGCCTGCTTATCCTTGCCCTAACGACGCTGGGGCTTTATGCGCTCGGCGTCAGTTCGGCCTGGCTGGGTTATCTGGCGCCGCCGGCCGCCGGCTGGCTGGACGAAAATCCGGCGCTCGGCCGCTTCGTCGCTGCTTTGCTGATCTCGCTGATCGTGGCTGCCAACTGGAAGGCGCTGCAGCAATTGTCGCGCCGGCAGCAGATCATCGGCGTCTGGATCGAACTTTTCGCGCTCTTGATGCTGTTCTTCTTCTCCTTCGACCTGTCCTTTACCTTCATCGCCAAGAAGATCGGCTTTCTGATCACCCAGGGCGTCACCACGACGCTTTATATTTCGGCGATTTCCATCGTCATCGCCACGATCATCGCCTTTATCGGCGCCATCGCGAAACTGTCGAAGAACGGCGTGGTCTATGGTCTGGCGACGTTCTACACCTCGCTGTTCCGCGGCCTGCCCCTTTTGATGCAGATCTACATCATCTATCTCGGCCTGCCGCAGGTCGGCTATGTCATCAGTGCGGTTCCGGCCGGCATCATGGCGCTTTCGCTGTGCTACGGCGCCTATATGACGGAAATCTTCCGCGCCGGCATCGAGAGCATTTCGCGCGGGCAGACGGAGGGCGCCACCGCGCTCGGCCTCAGCCCGAGCCAGACCATGGGCCTCGTCATCCTGCCGCAGGCCATGCGCGTCATCATCCCGCCGACCGGCAACCAGTTCATCGCCATGCTCAAGGATTCCTCGCTGGTCTCCGTCGTCGGCGTCTGGGAAATCATGTATCTTGCCCGCACCCTGGGGCAGACCGAGTTCCGCCATATCGAGATGCTGATCACCGCCTCGATGATCTACTGGGTCCTGTCCATGGGGCTCGAACTGATCCAGTCGCGCATCGAAGAGCGGTTCGGTCGTTTCAATGCCCGCTGACACGGCACTGCCTTCGAGCACGCTTGTCTCCGGAAAATCCAATGCAAGGGCGGCGCTGATCGTGCTCGTCGCCTTTGCGGTCTTTTCGGGAACCGATGCGATGGTCAAGCTGCTTTCGGCCCGGCTTGCCGTGCCGCAGGTGACCTTCATGATCACCGCGACGGCGCTGGTCCTGCTCGGCCTGCAATCGGCGGTGAAAGGCACCGGCCGCAGCCTTGTGCCGCGCTATCCCGGCCTTGCCTTCCTGCGGGCGCTGCTGCTTGCCGGCGATACGCTGCTCATCTACTACGCCTTTGCCATGCTGCCGCTGGCGGAGGCCTATCTCCTCGCCTTCCTGACCCCGGTCCTGGTCGCCATCCTTGCCTTCGTGCTGCTTGGCGAACGACTGTCGGCGGTCGCCTGGGGCGGCGTGCTCATCGGCTTTCTCGGCGTGGCGGTGGCGCTGCAGCCGGGCGTGGCGCCGCTCAACAGCGGCCATGCGGCGGCATTGGGCTCCGCCCTCCTGTTCGCGCTGTCGCTGATCCTGCTTCGCCGCACGAAGGCCGCCGAATCCGACAGGGCGCTGGTGGCAAGCCTGCTGGTCGTGCTCACCATCATGGCTTTCGTCGTGGCCGTTGCAAATGGCGGGCTGGTGGCCGTGACCGCCTTCGAATGCATCCTCGCCCTCGGCGCCGGGCTTCTGCTGCTTGCCGGCCATGCCCTGCTGGTGCGGGCTTTTCGCACCGGCGATGCCGCCGTGGTCTCGTCTTTCCAATATAGCCAGATCATCTGGGGCTGCCTCTATGGCAGCCTGCTTTTTGCGGCGCCGATCGAACTTCATACGCTGGCCGGGGCAGGGATCATCATCCTTTCCGGTTGGCTCGTCCTCAGATAACCGGGAGATTTCATGCCCACTTCACCAGATATTTTGTCGGAAATCCTGCTGCGTGGCGTCCATAAATGGTATGGCAGCTACCATGCGCTCGACGATATCAATCTGTCGATCGCGCCGCGCGAAAAGGTCGTCATCTGCGGCCCGTCCGGATCGGGCAAATCGACCCTGATCCGTTGCGTCAACAGGCTTGAAGCGCACCAGGAAGGCCAGATCCTGGTGGGCGGCGTCGAGCTCGACGGCGACGAACGCAAGGCCGAGGCAATCCGCCGCGAGGTCGGCATGGTGTTCCAGCAGTTCAATCTCTTCCCCCATCTGACGATCCTCGAGAACTGCGTGCTTGCGCCGATGTGGGTAAAGAAGATGCCGCGGCGCGAGGCGCGCGAGATCGCCATGCATTTCCTCAACCGCGTCCGCATTCCGGAACAGGCCGATAAGTATCCCGGCCAGCTTTCCGGCGGCCAGCAGCAGCGCGTGGCGATCGCAAGGGCGCTGTGCATGAACCCGAAAGTGATGCTGTTCGACGAGCCCACCTCCGCGCTTGATCCCGAAATGGTCAAGGAAGTGCTCGACACGATGGTCGAGCTCGCCGGCGAGGGCATGACCATGGTCTGCGTCACCCATGAAATGGGCTTTGCCCGCCAGGTCGCAGACCGGGTCATCTTCATGGACCAGGGCCGCATCGTCGAGGAAGGGCAGCCGGAGGATTTCTTCGCGCGGCCGAAATCGGAACGGGCCAGCCTGTTCCTGAGCCAGTTGCTCCACTAGACGGCGTTTAAGGCGGGCGCCGCGGCGGCCCGCCTCTTTCGCGATTTGAACCGATCAGAGCGGCTGCGGTACCTGCGGAAAGCCGCCGATATGGCCGCAGGTCGCGGCGGCCTGATCGCGGCCCGCCTCCAGGCACCCAGAGAGAGAAAGGCCGCCGACATGGGCGGCGATGAAGCCGGCGATAAAGCTGTCGCCGGCGCCGGTGGTATCCACCACCTCGACCGGCCGGATGCCGGTCCGCGCCCGCGTCCCGCCATTGTCCGCCATCGCGCCGCGTGCGCCGCAGGTCACGACGGCGATCCCGGCACCCTGGGCCAGAAAGGCCGTGATCATCGCCTCGGCGGCAGCCTCGTCCTCGCCGGCCGAGCCGAAGGCGATCGCAAGGCCGGCGACGCCGAGATTGGCCGGATCGGCATTGACGGAAATATCTTGCGAAAGGCTGACGCCGGCGGCCGCAAGCGTTCGCCGCAACTCGCCGCCATCGTCCATCCAGCCGATA
This sequence comes from Rhizobium sp. Root482, assembly GCF_001426565.1. Taxonomy (GTDB): domain Bacteria; phylum Pseudomonadota; class Alphaproteobacteria; order Rhizobiales; family Rhizobiaceae; genus Pararhizobium. Next base: position 100,226 of record NZ_LMFA01000024.1, read on the forward strand.
TGCACATGGTCCATGCTCTTCAGGATGTCGATCTCGCGCCTGTCCGGCCGGTAGCCGGCGCAGACGCCGAAATCCTCATGGCCGATGACGCGTTCGCCGGAGGCAAGCACGGCAATATCCGTATAGGCGGTAATGCCGGCACGGCTGTGCAGATGCGCGACATCCACGCCGTTTTCCGCAAGCAGGTCTCGTGTGCGTGTTCCGTCCCTGTCGGCGCCGACTGCTCCAAAATAGGAAGAGGATTGGCCAAGCCGGGCAAGCTGCACCGCCACATTGACGGCATTGCCGCCGACCAGCGATTGGGCAAGCGGCGGCAGGAAGCGGTCGATGCAATTGTCGCCGACGGCGGCGAAGCGGAAAATCGTCATGGAGCCTCGTCTGGTATCGGACGGCAAAGCCGCGAACACCTCTTGGCATTCGCGGCTTTGCCGTCTTGCTGTCAAGCGGTCGGGATCAATAGGCGACGCGCTTGTAGTAACGGCGCGTCGACAGCGGATGATTGCGCATGACCTCCAGATGGGCGCTGATGCGCTCCAATACGCAGGACAGAAGGGCAGGCGAGACGAGCGCGCGCACCTCATTGCTGATGCCGGGAAGCTCAAAGCCGGCGGTGTCGAGCACGGTCACCTTGTCGGTATAGTTCGGGGCGAAGTTTTCCACCCGGTCAGCCAGCGGCCGCAGCGCGTCCTCGCCCTTGAAGAGAATGACGCTGACGCCTTTCTCGACGAGTTCCAGCGTGCCATGAAAGAAGTCCGAGGCATGAACCGGGCGTGTCCGGATCCACTGCATTTCCTCGAGAATGCACATGCCGTAATAATGGGCCTGCGGCCAGGCGTTTCCGGCGCCGGTGACGATATGGTAATCCGATCCGGCAAGGATCTTGGCAAAGCCTTCCGCCTGCGGCTCATAGGCGCGCTTGACCTCCAGGAGAAGCTTGGGAAGCTGGGCGATCTCGCCGGCCAGCTGGTCGTAATTGCTGATCTCGCCGCGATGCTTCATGACCGAAAGAGCGATCAGCAGCGACTGAAGATAGAAGGATTCGCAGGACGTGTCGTCTTCGGCGAAATTGACGAAGACATGGTCGCCACCCTTGCCGAGCGGCGTTTCCTCGTGGCCGACGAGGGTCAGCACCGTCGCGCCGATCTCCTTCAGCTTGGCAAGCAGGGCGACACTTTCCTTGGTCGTGCCGGAAAGCGACGGCATGACGATGATGGATTTCTCGGTGAGATTGGCCGACCCCGTCAGGATCAGTTCCGCCGGCATGTCCAGGAAGGCCGGGAAGCGGGATTTGCGCTGCAGCAGCTGCGCTGCCGGCTGCATCAGAATGGCGGCACCGCCGGTCCCCAGGAAGAAGATATTCTCCGCGCCGGCGGCAAGGGCCGCGCCGATCACCGCATCGAAGCGTTCGGCCAGCGCCACGGCGCCCGTCTGGATGCGCACATATCTCTGTTCGTCAAAATTCAGCATGATTGGTTCTCACTGGTGGATCGCGGACTGTCCGCATATCGGGCTGACAAGGAATGTTGTAAGACAACTGACATCTTCGTTTTTTACTGTCAAGCCCGAACGCGGTGATTTCGTGGCGGAAACTGCTCCGGATTTGTCATCGGCCCGGCATATAGGCCGCGACGCAACTTGACCTGTGCAAATTTGTCAGACAAGAACAGGGGGACGAAACGACGACTGAGGTGATGATTTGGTCGAGCCCCTTCGCGATACGCGAACACTGGTCATCCAGCTTCGTGACCGCATTGCCGATCTCATTCATGACGAAGACCTGGGGCCGGGCGACAAATTGCCCACCGAGGCTCAGCTCACCCAGCGTTTCAAGATTTCCAGGCCCGCCCTTCGCGAAGCGCTGAAACTGCTGGAGCAGGACGATATCATCTATGTCGAGCACGGGCGCGGCCGTTTCGTTTCGGCCATGTCGGCGATCCGCGTCGAAAGGCCGATCACGGTATTCGAAAGCGTCACCGACATGGCGCGCCACTATGGCTACAATACCGTCAACAAGGTCTTGTCCATTGCCGAGGAGACGCCCGACAAGACGACGGCGGAAAAGCTGAAGCTGGCCGCCGGCGAGCGGGTGATCCGCATCGAGCGGCTGCGGCTGCAGGACGACGAGCCGATCATGTATTGCCTCGATTACGTTCCACGCAGCATCATTCCAACGCGGCTCTACGATATAGACTGGAGCGGCTCGCTGCTGGCGCTGCTCGAGCAATACCGGCAGCGGCCGCGGATGTCGGCGGCCACCGTCTCGGCCGTCATGCTGCCGGATGACGTCGTCGAGCGCAACGACCTGCGCGATTTCGGCCCCGCCCTGCTGATCACCGAAACCTGCTACAGCGCAGCGGGCGTGCCCGTCGTTCTTGCGATCGACTATCATCGCGGCAGCCATTTTTCTTTCAGCCTCGCCCGCAAATAGCGGCGGAGGCGGCCAGGCCCATCAGCCGATCCGCGCGCGCAGCAGCCGGTAATAATCGCGCAGTTGCGGGATGTCGCGCTCCAGCCGGTCGAAAACCGTATCGTCGGAACGCAGTGCCCCGGCATATCTGGCTTCGAGCATCAGCCTGTGTTCGCCAAGAACCTGTTCCGGCAGCGAGCCGGCAATGGTGAAGATCGGCGACAATGCCGTGCGGCCCTTGACGGTGATGCTGTCGAGCTCGACGAAGGTAAAATCGGCGGCGCATTGCGCGGCCGTCTCGCTGCCGATCAGCAGCGGCACGCCGTAATTCTTTGATTCGCCTTCAAGGCGCGAGGCAAGATTGACGCTGTCGCCAAGCACCGAATAGTCGAACCGGCGCGCCGAGCCCATATTGCCGACGACGCAGTCGCCGGTATTGATGCCGATGCCGATCTTCAGCACCCAGGCCGTTCGGTGCTCACGCCCGGCTTCTTCGCGCAGTTCCATATTCAGCCGGTCGATCGCCTCCAGCATCCGCAGCGCCGCCGCCACCGCATGGCTGGCATGGTGGGGATCGTCGAGCGGTGCGTTCCAGAACGCCATCAGGCAGTCGCCGATATATTTGTCGATCGTCCCGCCGCTTTCCAGCACGATCTCGGACAGCGGCGTCAAAAGCCGGTTGATCAGTGTCGTCAGTTGCTCGGGGTCGTCCTTCAGGGCTTCCGAGATGGTGGTGAAGCCGCGCACGTCGCAAAAGAGGATGGTGAGCGTGCGCCTTTCGCCGCCCAGCTTGAGCTGGGAGGGATCATTGGCCAGCCGCTCCACCAGCGCCGGCGAGAGATAGCGCGAAAAGGCCCGGGTAATGTCACGCCGGCTGCGCCGCTCGGCGGCATAATCCAGGCCTGCCTGGCCGACAACGACCGCGAGATAGGCGAGAACGGGCCCAACCGGCGAAATGAAGACATGGCCAAGCCGCAGCGCCGCATAACTGGCAAGCACAAAACCGCCTAGCACCGGCAGGCTGAGGGCCGCGGTCTGCCATCCGGTCGAGCGGAACACCATGGCCGATGCCAGAAGACCCGCCAGCACGATCGCCGCGATCACCGCCGCCGGTCCGGCGCGATCAATGAACAGGCCATTGCCGAGATTGTCGAAGATCGTCGCCTGTATTTCCGCCCCCGCCACCAGTTGGCCGGTATGCACGGTGAAGGAGGTGGCAAAGACATCGGCGCCGCCGGCCTGAAGCGTCGGCGTATTCTGCAGGCTCAGCCCGACGATGACGACACGGTCGCGGAAGAAGCCATCGGGCAGGAAGGCATCCGGTTCGAGCGCCTGGTAGTAGGAAACGGTCGGGTAGGTCCGTGCCGGCCCGAACATCTGGAGGAGCGCCATGCCGGTTGCCGGCTCTGCCTGCCGTCCGGCGACCTGCGCCAATTGCGCTGCAAATCCGTCGGGATAGGCCGGCACCTGCCGCAGCACGCCGTCGCCGCTCAAGGGTACCGAGGCGATACCGGTCTGCGCGCCGGTTGCGGTGAATCCCGCCAAGGGCTCGGTGCGTACGAACTGGTCGGCCTGCGGCGTCTGAATCAGCGTCTCGTCGCCCGCCAGCACCACATCCGGACCGAGCACCGCCGCCAACGCCGCGTCGTTTTCCGGCATGGTGGAAGGTTCGGCGAAGATCACGTCGAAGGCGATCGCCTTGGCACCGGCCTTGCGCAACGCCTCCGTCAGCCGTGCATGCAGCGCCCGCGGCCAGGGCCACTGGCTGCCGATCTCGGCCATGGACGGCTCGTCGATGGCAACGATCACCGGCCCATCGGCTGGCAGCGGCGGCGGCGAAAGGGTGGAGAGATAATCGAAGCTGCGCAGTTCGGTGAGCGACCAGGGGGCGGTAAGCGAGGCGAGAGAAAGCACAGCCACCGTCAGCAGGGCGAGCACGCCCAGCCCGGTTCGACGGCGCCGGATTCGTTTTGCCGTCAGATCGATACTGGGTTTGCGGCGGGTTCTGATGGCGGCCATCAGAATCGTACTTTGACCGAGCCCTTGACGGTGGGCCCCCAGCCCGAAACAAAGGGAGCGACTTCGAACTCCTCGTCGAGCAGGTTGAAGGCTGAAAGCTCGACCTCGACGCGCTTGTCGAGCGGCTCCCATGTCAGGGCGGCGTCAAGGGTCCAGAAATCGTCCAGCCGGGTGCCGTTCGCATCGCCGACGCGCTCGCCAATATAGTTGGCCGCAACCGTTGCCCTTATATTGGCGGTGTTCACCCAGGTCAGCGCAATCTGGCCGGTCTTGTCGGGAATGAAAGGAATAGGGCCGCCGATCGCTCCGGCAACCGGATCCCGGTTTTCCGTATCGATGTGAGCAGCGGTGGCGGAAAGTCCGAAGCCGTTTCCAAGTGCCAAGTTGGCGGTAAGAGCGAGCCGATCAATGCGGCCCTCCGATAAGGCGAGGCTGTCGATCCTGAAGGGGATGGAAAGGCTTAAGTTCTTTACCGCCTGATGCTGGAAATCGACGGCGGTGAAAAACCGATCGGTCCATTCGGCATCCCAACGCAACGCGAGCGTGTCGGTATAGCCGTCCGTGGCGAGACTGGTCTGATTGGACTGCAGACCGACGATGCCGATTGGTGACAATGTCGGCGTGTCGGCGCTTTCCCCTTCGCGCAATAACCCGGCGCGCAACCAGTGGCCGTCAGCCGGCTCAAAGGCGAGGCCCAGTCTCGGCTCAAGAAGAATGTCGTGATCATTGGCCGCCCCGATATAGCGGCCGAACAGACCGGCTTCCGCCTTCAGATGGGGCGTGAATTCATAAAGTGCATCGACATAGCCGCGAACGAGCCCGTGGCGTTCGGATTCACGGCCTGAAGCAAAAATATCAGGCTCGGCGGGCCTATAGATCGTCAAGGATGGCGTGTTGCTTTCCTGTACAAGGCCTCCCTCCAGCCCATAACGCCAGGTAATTTCGCCCTCGGTATAAAGATGGTTGATCGCTGCGATATAGCTTTTTTGAGACAGGTCTATATCGAGTGCCAAGCCATTCGGTCCGGCACCGGTATTGAGAATGCTGGTTATAGTGGTTGATGTATCTCGACCGCTATAGAGAAGCGCCAGGTTCAATATGCTCCTCTCGCTGAAACTGTGGCTCCAGCCCAGGCCGGCATTTGTCTGGGAATAATCCATGTTCAGCGAATCACTGCCGCCTAGCGGAAAAGCACGGGAATCCAGATAGTTATCCAGAAAATCCGTTGACTTGGCATGATTGACATAGGCGACGAGGCGGTCGTCCGGAGAGGGTGTCGCCGTCACATAGCCATTGCCGCCCAGAACATCGATGTCCCGATAAATGTCCGGGGTCGTAGGGACGGTGTCCTCACGGGCCTGCCATTCGAAATTTCCGTAGACGCTGACGGGGAATGGCGATTGCATCAATCCTCGGATTTCTGCTTCGCCTGTCCAGCCTGTATGTTCTTCATCGGCGATGATCCCGCCGCCTGCCGCTACTTCGAAGAACGGCATCTGAATGAGATTGGCCGTTCGCTCGCGGCCTGCCAGCATATGCGGGGAGATCATCAAGCCTTGGAAAAAGGCTGAAAAAGCGTCGCCATTGGCGCTGTTCACGATGGTGGTGCCGTCATAGCTGTAGATATTGCCAAAAGGATTGATACTCCCGCGCACCGCCTGGTCGATATAGCTTGATCCGGCGAAAGGATCGAACACCGCGTCGCCGTAATATTGACCCCAGGCATCCAGTCCTTGCAGGCGGAAGGCGTCGTTGAGGGTCGAGCCGGCGGACTGGTTGGCGCCGAGCGGGGCGGAATCGCCGCCGCGCGCGCGTGTCCTGCGCATGATTTCCTGGGCATTGCGGATTGCCGCATCCGCGTCATACTCGTCGATGGCGATCGCCGTGCGCACCACCGGAACGACCGGATCATGGGGGTCGAGCCGTTCGGCATTGTCGAGCGCCTGGGCGGCCGGCACGCGGTCGCCTTTTTCGTAATGGGCGGCAGCAAGCAGCAATTGCGCCTGGGAATAGCCGGGATTGGCGGTGGAGCCGGCCAGCAGGTCCTCCAGTGCCTTGTCCACTTCGCCGGACTGCATGTAGTAGCGGCCGCGTGCCACCAGCCCGATATCGAAAGCAGGATCGACCCTCAGCGCCTCGTCGATCTCGTGCTTGGCCTCGGCCATCCGCATTTCATCGAGATAGAGGATTGCCAGATTGGCATGGCCGACGGGATCCAGCGGATCGAGTTCGATCGCCTTTTTAAACGCTTCTTCCGCCTTCCGGTTGGCATCGCGATCGGACTGGACAAGACCGATCGTGTTCCAGACGGAACTGGCGCCGGGAGCGGTCTTCAGGGCGCGGTTCAGATCGTCGAGCGCGCCTTTCCGGTCGTTGGTTATGCCCATCTTGTAGAGGGCTCTTGCCTCCAGCGCGGTCGGATCCTCCGGATCGAGCGCCAGGGCCCGGCTGATCCCGTCGAGAACCTCCTTTTCGTCGGCCAGCAGGATGCCGATCTGGGCGCGCGCGGCCGGCAGCGTCGGATCGTTCGGGTTAAGCCTCTCGGCCGCCTTGATTGCCTCAAGCGCCGCCGGAATATCCTCGCGGAACCCGGCGGTCCAGGCCTTCGCCATGGCCGCATAGCCGCTATTGACCGTTGTGGGGGGCTGTTCGACATGGTTTGGATCGGCAAGCGAGCGAGCGAAATAGCCGCCATAGGCGGCGATCGCCCGACGCCTGGCGTCGAGGCGCGGTGCGGCTTTTTCGAAAAGGGCGGCGGCGTCGCGATAGCGATTTTCGGAGCCGGCCAGTAGCGCCTCGACGAGATCGGCGCGCGCCGCCTGGCCGCCGCGAAGGCCGCGGGCTCTTGCTTCTTCGAGAGCGGCCCTCGCCTTGGCGCTGCCGTCGAGTGTCAGATAGATTTCCGACAGACCAAGCCAGTCCTCCGCCGAGCGGGCATTCGCCTCCTGTGTCTCGATCCGTTCCCGCTCCAGGCGCATCTGCGGCACGATCAGCGGCGTCGCCGGCATCCATTGGAATGCATTGCGCAGTGACAGGTTGAACAGCATCTGTTCCCTGTCCTTCGGCTTGGCGATGATGATCTTCGACGGCGCCTGGCCGATCGCGGCGACAGCGCCTTCCCCTTCGGATACCTGGACACTGCCATAGGCATTGCTGAGCTCGACCAGGCCTTCGAGCACGATCAGCGAAGTCTTGCCGTCGGCGCCCACAGTCATCGTCCAGTCGGTGCCGCGAATGGCGGCGGCTGCCGCCGGCGTGTCGATGGTCAGCCCCGCGCCACCGCGCTCGGCCCGCGCCCAGAGTGTGCCGGATTGCAATTCGAGCCCGGTATCGGCACCGGCGCCCATCTTCTTGACCAGAAGCGATGTGTTGCGGCCGAGCCGGACCTGGGTGCGATCGGAAAACAGCACCGCCAGTTGGCCTGTGGCATTGGTGCGCAGCACGTCGCCGCTCAACAGATCCTGGTTGAGATCGACATAGCGCCAGTCCGAAATATCGACGAAGCGAACCTCCTCGCCGGACTTGCGGGCGATCACCGATCCGGCCGCGGGCAGCGGGCGTGCCACGGGCTCGGCCCCCGCCGGCATGGCGAGACAGAGCGCTCCCAAGGCGCAGGCAAGCCGCGTCGATGCGTATTTCATGCAATTCCCCAATAATGCACTGGTGATCACTGTATTTGACCGCCGGGAAAGTCAAGCGCAACAGACCTGCCCCTGTTGCTTTGCGCTTAAGGTGTATTAAGAGAGAAACACAATGGGATAGCGAGAGAGAGTTACCGTGGATACAGGCGCGAGGCAGGATACGCAGTTCAAGCCGCAGGAACCGGATAGCAAACTCGGCGGGCGCGACTATTTCGATCACGTCAAGAAGGTGAACGATATCTTCTACGACCAGATCAAGATTTCAGACCAGAAAGCCGCTTATATATTCACCTTCATGCTGGCCTTCCTGATCAGTTCCGGCGAGGGACGGGGCGTATTTACGCCGGAAAAATATTCAGGCGGCCATCCGGTGATCGCGTTTTTCTCGCTGCTTCTTGCGCTTTCCTCGATATTTTCGGTCATCTGCGCCATCCTGGTCATTCTCCCGAGGCGGAGCGCCAAAACCACGACATTGTTCTGGGGTGGCTGGCCCATGCACCGCGACGCCTTTCGCGAGGCGGCACGCGAAGCGGATGGCGGCTATCTGTTCCAGCAATATCTCGACAATGCCGATACGCTCTCGGTCATCGCGCGCGGCAAATACAGGTTCGTCGCCCTCGCCTTTCGCGGGCTGGTGGTAACGGTCCTGTCCTATGTGGGTTTGCTGATGGCCGCGTGAAGGCCGCCCTATGCGCCCCGGTGCCGCACACAGAGTTCGTGGTTACAAGCCGTTACGATTCAGCCAGTTGCGCAGGGCGGTTATGCCCTCCGGCACATGCAGCCGGCCGAAGCCGACCCGCAGGCAGTTTTCGGGCACGTCGGTCAAATCCGAGCGATAGACGCTCGACGGCAGGAAGAAGACGCCCGCTTCCTCCACCAGCCGCCGCGTGAAGGTCTCGACCCCGTCGGCGCCCTTGTAGCGGATGAAGGCGACGCAGCCGCCGTCCGGCTCGCGCCAGTCGAACAGATGCGGGAATTCGGCAAAGAACAGGTTCAACTGGGCGATATTGCTGCGCACGATCGCGCGCGTGCGCTCCAGGATGGCCTGCCTGTTCTTCAGGGCCATCCGCGCCAGAACTTCCGAAGGCGCGGAATTGCAGATCGACAAGAAATGCTTGTAGCGCTCGCAACGCGTCAGGAAATCGCCGTCGCGGCAGGCCAGCCAGCCGATCCTTAATCCCGGCAGGCCATAGGCCTTCGACATGACGTTCAGCGAAATACCGCGCTCATAGACGTCGACGGCCTGCGGCAGGCGCAGCGCCTCGTCCCTTTCGATCAGGCGATAGACCTCGTCGCTGAACAGCCAGAGACCGTGCTTGCGGCAGAGATCGATCAGAGCGTCGAAGCTGTCCCGGGGGAGGATCTTTCCGGTGGGATTGTTGGGAAAATTGACCGAGATCAGCTTCGTATTGGGCCGGAGCGCGGCCTCGATCCGGTTGATATCGAGATCCCAGTCCCTGTCGATATCGAGCGCCACGCCGGTGACGGCGCAGATACTGAGCGGGAGGGTTTCGGCCGCCTGGTAATTGGGGGTGACGACGATGGCATGGTCGTCGGCTGTCAGGAGCACCTTCATAGCCACATAGATCGCCTCCTCCGCGCCTGCAAAGCAGAGGATATTTTCCGGGCCGACATGATCATAGGTCCGGGCGATCTCCTCTCGCAGCGCCGGCGCGCCGAAGGTCTCGGTATAGCCGAGGCTCAGATTTTCGAAATCGGCCCGGTCGTCTTCTGTCGCCATGGCCAGAAGGTCCGGCAGGCGCAGGCTTTCCGCGTCCGAGCCGGTCATGTTGTATTTGGCGACGAATTCCCATTTGGACATGTAGGTTTCCAGCGCAAAGTCGCGCATCGGCAGCGTCATGACAGGTCCTTTCCGGATGCTGAATCCTGCGTCCGGCGGATTGCGCCCAGCCGGTTGTAGATCGTCGCGCGCGACAGTTTCAAAATCTCGGCGACATAGGGAACGGCCTTGCGGATGGCAAAGACGCCGCGCGCCTCCAGCATGCCGATCAGGGCATCGGTCTCCGCGCCCGTAAGGCCGGCAAGCGTGGTCCGATGCTCGGCCAGGAAGTCACCGATCGCCGCGTTGACGGCCTCGCGCCAATCCTGCGCCATCAGTGTCGAGGACTGGGGCAGGGGTGCCGCGATATCGATCATGGATTTCAACTGGTCGAACAGGCCGGCAAAGGCCTCGACATCGTGATTGATGCAGAGGAGCCCGATCGGCTCGCCGTCACGATCGCGCAGGACGGAGGTGATCGCCTTCAGCCTGCGGCCATCCCAATTGGTCTTGCCATAGGGACCGATCACCGGCTGATCGAGGGACGAAGCGAAGCCGGCTTCGTTGAGCGAATCGTCGCCGGCCCGCCGCTTCGAAAATGCGTTGGCGATATGGAAGATCAGCCCGCTTTCGAGATCATGCAGAACGGCTTCCGCATGCGGTGAAAACAGGGCGGCGATCGCGTCGCAGACGGGAATGAAGGGAGCCAGGGGATGAGCCATGGCGCCTTATCGGCGATATAAGACGTTTTGTCAATATGGATTGATTGTCTAAGTCAGCGCTGCAAAGCATCTCCGGAAAGCCGGCCGAATTCTGGATCGCGCCGGGAGATCGCCTTGTGCAGGTGGACCATCATTCCGGCCGCAAAAAGCGGGGTCAGTAGATTGAGCAGGGGCACGGCAAGAAAGGCGGCCAGCACCAGGCCGGCGAGGAAAACCGTGCCCGCATGTTTTGCTCTGAGAAGCCGTGCCTGTGCCGGCGAGCGATGGCGCATGGCGGCGAACTCGAAAAATTCGCGGCCCAGCAGATAGCCGTTGACGAGGAAAAACGCGATCAGGTTCACGCCTGGGATGAGAAGCAGCAGCAGCGCGATGATATTGCCCACCACAATAACGCCGAGAAATTTCAGGGTTCCGACGATCGCTTCGCCAAGCGGCAGGGGTTGTCCCGCCGGGTCTTGAGGATAGTCGCGCTTTTCCACGACCTCCGCCACATCGTCGAGAAAAAGACCGGCGATCAGGGCGGTCACGGGCGCCAGCAGCAGGGCAAGTCCAAGCGCAAGCCCGAAACTGGCGAGAATGCCAACGATGAACGAAATCCAGCCGCCCCAGGCCGGCGTGCCCGGTATCAGCGTATCGACGAATGGAAGGGCGAGATAAAGAAAGGTTTCACGCAGGCCGAACCAGAGTGCGACCAGCGCCAGGAGCGTCAGGCCCAGCACTTTCCAGAACACCGAACGGGTTTCCGGGGCGAAAAGATTGGCAAAGGAAAGCCGCGCCGCCTCGATGATCATCAACAACTCCCTGGGTTGGCACGGCGACAAGCCGCCAAGGCCATGTAGGCGGCGTGGCGACCGCCGACAAGTGCGCCGCGCCTGACGGTGAAGCGGCTGGCGGCCAAATCCGGCAAGATTCATGTGCGCAGGCGGGCCCGGGTGCTGGTAAGCGGCGCCCATGCCGATATGGTGGCGCGTGAATGCAGTGGCAAAGGGACATTGAGCGAAATGAAGGAAGACAATTCGATTGCGGGCCTCTCCGTATTGCTGCAATCGGGCGCGCTCGACCCTGTGGTGCTTGCGACCGCCACGCTGGAAAAAATAGCCGGCTATAAGGACCAGTCGATCTTCACGAGCCTCCTCGAGGAGAGAGCCCTCACGGAGGCAAAGGCGTCCGCCCGGCGTATCCGTTCCGGCCGGTCGCTCGGTTTGCTTGATGGAATTCCGGTGGCGTGGAAGGATTTGTTGGATACGGCAGGAGCCGTTACCACCTCAGGTTCGATCGTCCTGTCGGACAGCCCGCCGGCCACTGCCGATGCCGCCGTGGTCAAGGCGCTTGCCGGAGCCGGGATGGTTTCCGTCGGGCGCACCAATATGAGCGAGTTCGCCTTTTCCGGCCTGGGCATCAACCCGCATTACGGAACGCCGCACAATCCGGCCTCGGGCGATGTACCGCGCATTCCGGGTGGGTCGTCTTCCGGATCGGCCGTCGCTGTTGCCGCCGGGCTCGTTCCCGTCGCCATCGGCACCGATACCGGCGGTTCCATCCGGATTCCGGCCGCCCTGAACGGCATTGTCGGCTACAAGGCGACGCGCGGCCGCTATGCCATGGACGGCGTCTTTCCCCTGGCGCAAAGCCTGGATTCGCTCGGGCCGCTCTGCCGCACGGTGCAGGATGCCGTCTGGATCGATGCCGCCATGCGTGGCCGCACCGCGCCCGATATCGGCCGGACGGACCTGCGCGACATGAAGATCGTCATTGCCGAGACGGTGGTCTTCGACGATGCGGAGCCGGGCGTCGTCGCAGCCTTCGAGGCGGCCGTGGATCGTTTGGCAGGTGCCGGCGCGCGCGTCGAGCGGCGGGCTTTTCCGGCTTTCGCCGAGGTCTTCGACCTCATCACCCGACATGGCGCCCTCGTCACCGCCGAAGCCTATGCCTTGCACAAGGAGCGCCTTGCGGGAGACGAAGCGCGCCGCATGGATCAGCGGGTGGTCGTGCGCACCCGCCTGGGCGAGAAGATCGGCATGACCGATTATGTGGCGCTTCTGGACGCGCGCCGGCGGTTGATCACGCAGTTTGCAGCGTGCCTTGCGCCCGGCGAACTGATCGCCCATCCGACCCTGCCGCATGTGGCGCCGCCGATTGCGCCGCTGGTGGCCGATGACGACCTATTCTTCAGGACCAATGGCAAGACGCTCCGCAACACGCTGATCGGCAATTTCCTTGATGGCTGCGGCATTTCCATTCCTTGTGGCACGGGCGAGGCGGATATGCCGGTCGGCCTGCTCCTCTCCGGCCAGCGCAATGAAGACGAGCGCCTGCTCTCGGCTGCGCTGGCGGCCGAGGCCGTCATCCGGGGCGAGGCATGATCGTCTGCTTCGATATCGGCGGCTCGGCCATCAAGGGCGCTGTCGCCCATCCCAGCGCCCATGCCGAGGATCGTGTCGAACCGATGGGGCGATGGCCAACGCCGCTTGATGATTTCGATGCCTTTACCCGGACGCTCGCCAATGTCATCGCCAAGGCCGGATCGAGGCCGGACCGCATCGCCATCTCGATCACCGGCGTCGTCGATCCAGACAGCCAGGTGATCAAATGCGCCAATATCCCTTGCATCGATGGCCGCCGGCTTTCCGCCGAGCTTGCGGAGCGTCTCGGCCTGCCGGTGCTCGTCGCCAATGACGCCGATTGCTTTGCCCTGGCCGAAGCGGGTGCCGGCGCCGGACGCGGCCACCGGATCGTGCTTGGGGCCATTCTCGGCACCGGTGTCGGCGGCGGTCTCGTCGTGGATGGGCGGCTGATCAATGCTGAGGGCGGCTTTGCCGGCGAATGGGGCCATGGCCCGGCGGTGGCGGCGCAGGCAGGCACGCCGCCAGTCGCGATCCCGGTTTTCGATTGCGGCTGCGGCCAGCGCGGCTGCGTCGATACGGTGGGCGGCGCTCGCGGCATGGAGCGTCTGCATCAGGTGCTCCATGGCAAGACGCTTGCCAGCGAAGAGATCACGCAATCCTGGCAAGAGGGCGATGCCGCGGCGGCCCGTACCATCGAGGTGCTGGTCGATCTGGTCGCATCGCCTCTTGCGCTGACAATCAACATCACCGGCGCGACCATCGTCCCGGTCGGCGGCGGTCTGTCGAAGGTGGCGCCGCTGATTGCCCGGATCGATGAGACCGTGCGCTCGCGAACCCTGAGGCAATTCGACAGGCCACTGGTCGTGCCCGGCGAGTGCCGCATCGAACCGGGCCTGATCGGTGCGGCCCTTCTCGGCCTTGGAGAAAGCGGATGACGGATATTCTCCTCGAAGTCTGCGTCGAGGACGCTTCAGGATTGATCGCGGCCGTCGAAGGCGGTGCCGACCGGATCGAACTCTGCAGCGCCCTGTCCGTCGGCGGCCTGACGCCTTCGGCCGGGTTGATGGCGCTCGGCGCCCGGCTGCCCGTTCCCACCTATGCAATGATCCGGCCTCGAGCCGGCGATTTCTGCTTCAGTCCGGCCGATATCGACATCATGCGCCGGGATATCGACGCAGCCCGCTCAGCCGGGCTTGCCGGTGTCGTGCTGGGCGCCAGCCTTGCCGACGGAAGCCTCGATGTCGCGACGCTGCGGCGTCTGGCGGATCACGCCGCCGGGCTCGGCCTGACGCTGCACCGGGCTTTCGACCTGGTTTCCGATTTCGCGGAAGCCGTGGAGATCGCCGTGGCGCTTGGTTTCGAGCGCATCCTGACATCGGGTGGCGCAAGGAGCGCGCCTGAGGCTGTCGATGCGCTGGAAGAGATCATCGCTGCGGCCGGTGGGCGGATTTCGATCATGCCAGGCTCGGGCGTGACGGCAAGAGCCGTGGATGCGCTTCTGCCGCGGCTCAGGATAACGGAACTGCATTCCTCCTGCTCGGCCGATGTCCCGGCTCAGGATTCCCGGCTCGTTTCGCTGGGCTTCGTGACGCCATCTGCGCGAAGGACGGATGCAGCCTTGGTCAAGGCGCTGAAAGCGCGGCTTTCCGACGTCCGATGATGAATCAGGCCTGAAAAACGCGTTTGCCGCCAATCCAGGTCGATGCCATCTCCAGTTCTTCGGTCAGCAGCACGAAATCGGCATCGAGACCCTGCAAAAGCCGGCCCTTGCGTGCTGCAATGCCGACTGCATCGGCGGGATAGGCCGAGGCCATGCGCAAGGCTTCTTCGAGGGGCAGGCCGAGCGTCTGATGCGCAGAGCGCACCGAGGACAGCATGTCGATATCGGCGCCCGCCAGCGTACCGTCGGCCAGCGTCAGTCGACCGTCCTTGCGGTAGATCTCGCGGCCATTGAGCCGGAAGCTGGTCTGGTCGGAGCCGATCGGCGACATGGCGTCGGTAACGATGAAGATGCGCCCCGGCCCGCGTTTTGCCCGGAGCGCCACGCCCATCGATATCGGGTCGACATGAAAACCATCGACGATCAGCCCGGCATGAAGGCTGCCGATGTCGAGGGCCGCCCCCACCACGCCGGGCTCGCGATGGCCAAGCGGGCTCATGGCATTGAACAGATGCGTCACCGTGCGGGCGCCGGCTTTGGCATAGGCCGAGACCGTTCCGTAGCCCGCATCGGTATGGCCGATGCTGACGATGAAACTGGCCTCGGCAAGGGTGCGGACCTGATCCACCGTCGTGTTTTCCGGCGCCACGGTGATCATCATCGCATCGAAGATCCCGGCGCAGGCGAGCAGGGCTTCCAGATCCGCCTGATCCATCGGCCGGATCAGCGCCGGGTCATGGGCGCCCTTGCGGGCAACCGACAGATGCGGACCTTCCAGATGCAGCCCGAGGAAACCCGGAACCGCCTCCATTTTCGCCTGCCTGCCCGCCGCGATCGTTTCCGCGCGGATGTCGAACGTGTCGGTGATCAGCGTCGGCAAGAGGGCGGTCGTGCCGAATTTTGCGTGCGCCGCGCAAATGGCGCGGATGCCCTCCACATCGCGGCGATCATTGAGCATGACGCCGCCGCCGCCGTTCACCTGCAGGTCGATGAAGCCCGGCACCAGAAGGAGACCACCCGCATCTACCGTCTCCATGCCGGGCGGCAGATCGGACGGCGCCATGATGGCGGCAATGGTGCCGCCGTTCACCAGCAGCGCTTGCCCCTCGTGCCAATGCTCGCCGTCGAAAATGCGGGCGCCGGTAATTGCTGTCTGCGTGCTCATCGTGTCTCCGTGACCTTCTTGAGGGCGACGGGCGCGTCCGGGTTGAGGCCACGCGAGCGCGACCAGGCTTCGACGAAGCCGTAAAACGGCAGCACCAGCGCCAGCGCATCGGTGATCGGATGTCCGGTTTCGACGAAGGGCAGCATTTTCGCCGATTTGGCCCTGGAAGACGTGACGAAGGCCGATGCGCCCTTGGCACTGAGACCGTCGAGAATGTCGGTAACGGAGCCTTCCGCGGCATCGCGTGCCGCAAGGCCGATGACCGGGAAGCGCTTTTCCACCAGCGCCACCGGCCCGTGCAGCACTTCGGCGGCCGAATAGGCCTCGGCATGCATGCCGGAGGTCTCCTTGAATTTCAGCGCCGCTTCGCTGGCGATCGCCAGCGCCGGCCCGCGCCCGAGTACGAACAGCGATTCCGCGTCGCCGAGCTGGTCGGCAAGCATCTGCCAGTCGAGTTTCACGGCTTTCGCAAATTGCGCCGGCAGATCGGCGACCGCCCGCTGCAGGGCTTCGTCGCCCGTCCATTCGCCCAGCACGGCCAGGCCGGCGACGATGGAATTGACATAGGACTTGGTCGCGGCGACGGCGATTTCCGGGCCGGCGAGAATGTCGAGCGGATGGGTGCTTGCCTGCGAGATCGGCGAGGGCAGCGTGTTGGTGAGCGCGATCGTCACCGCTCCGGCCCGGGTTGCGGCCTCTGCCATCGCAACGATATCCGGGCTCTTGCCGGATTGTGAGATCGCGATCGACGCGGCACCCTGGAGCTGCATCCTCGCCCCGTAGATCGAGGCGAGCGAGGGGCCGAGCGAGGCAACCGGCCGGCCGGTCATCAGCTCGATCGCATATTTCAGGAATAGCGCGGCGTGATCGGACGAGCCGCGGGCGATGGTCACGAAGAAGGCGGGGTCCTTCGCCCGCAGTGCCGCTCCGGCTTCCTTCACGGCGGTTCTCGACTGGTCGAGAAGGCGGGCCGCGGCTTCGGGAATCTCGTCGATTTCACGGCGCATATTCGTCTGCATGGTCATATCTCTCTTCGTGGTATCGCTTTCAGGAATCCGACAGCGTCAGTTCCGCGACAAAATCATAGGCGTCGCCCCGGTAGAGCGAGCGGGTGAATTCCACCACGCGGCCGGAGGAAAGGTAGGAAATGCGTTCGATGGAAAGGCTGGCGGAGCCCGCCGGCACGCCGAGCATCGCCGCATCGGGGTCCTTCAGGCTGCAGGCCGAAATCCGCTGCACGGCGCGCACGGGCCGTGATTTCGTCTTGTCGAGTGCTGCATAGAGCGAGGAACCGATGCCGACCGGGTCGGGCAGGAATTCCGCCGAAATACTGGCTCTCTCGATGGCAAGCGGCATGGAATCGGCAATGCGCAGCCGGCCGAGACGGGCAACCAGAGCATCGGCCGGCAGGCCGAGCGCCATCATCTCATCCGGCGAGGGATGGAAAAGCCCGCGCTCGATCCACTGCGCGGTCGTGGTCAGCCCGCGGCGCGTCATGTCCTCGGTAAAGGAGGTCAGCCGCGAAAGCGATTGCTGCACGCGGTTCACCGGCTTGACCACGAATGTGCCCGAGCCGTGCCGGCGCACCAGGAGGCCGTCCTTCACCAAGTCGTCCACGGCCTTGCGGACCGTCACGCGGCTGATACTGGCATAGTCGGCAAGGTCGCGTTCAGGCGGCAGGGCATCGCCATGGTTCAGCTTGCCGGAAAGGATCGCCTCCTCCAGCGACTGGCGAAGCTTTAGATAGAGCGGCCCGGATCCTCCGGCCTGCAAGCCATCGAGCGGCAAGAGGGTTTCCAGGTGCTGGGTCATGCGCCCACCTCCGCCGATACGCCGAAGCGCTTGGCTGCAAGCGCCACCGATCCCGTCAGCGCATCCGCTTCCGCCTCGACGAACAGGGCTTGATGCCGCTCGGCAAGCCAGGGGCGATAAAGCGGCGCCAGTCCGCCGAGCAGGCAGAGCCGGCGGCTGCCACGCGACACGATGACGTCGAGCGCTTCGTCGATCGTCTGTGCCGACATTCGCAGGAGTGCGATCGCCACCGGATCATCCCGGCCGGCGAATTCGAAGACTTTCGGTGCATAGCGGCCGAACTCACCGGGCCGCGCAAGGCGGGCGAATTCCACCACCGCACGCGGGTCGGAGTTGAATTCCGCCATGACCAGATCGGTCAGTGGCGAGGACAAATGGATATGATCGAATGCGAGCACGCTTTCCTGCAGCAGCGCATGGCCAAGGCGCGCACCGCTGCCGAGATCGCCGATGTGGAAGCCCCAGCCGCCGATATAGCGGATATCCGCGCCCAGCCGGGAGATGTAGATCGAGCCGGTGCCGAGGATCGCCACAGCGCCGTCGCGGTCGCCGAGCGCGCCCTGGAGGGCGATCAACCCGTCGGATTCGATATCGGCCTTCGCAAAAGGCAGGCGCTCTTTCACATAATGCACGGCATCGCCGACATTGCTGCCGGCAAGGCCGAGCAGCGCGCTGGCAGAACCGATCTCGGAGGCGGCAATGCCGGCTTCCTCGAAAGCAGCCCTGGCCGCGCCGATGATATGGATCAGCGCATTGTCGGGATCGGTGAGGATATTGGCGGCGCCGCTTTTCCCGCGGCCAAGTACCCGTCCACCGGCATCCGCCACGGCCGCCCGGCAGCTCGTGCCGCCGCCATCGATTCCCAGAATATAATGTGGCATTGATACCTCCAACGAAAATGATACCAAAAAAATACCATTAACCAAGGGGGATTTACGTGCCGGCTGGAAATATCGGTTAAGAGGCTGACAAATTTCGACTATTTCATTCCGGCGGAAAAAACATCGCGGTGCCGTTAATTTTTCCTAGACAATTGGTATTTTTTTGGCATTAATTTACTGAGAGGAGATCAGAATGCCGGCAGCAAGGACGGAAGAGCGTCACGACAAGGCGGCGGGGTTGGATGTCATGCATCCGGCACTGGCGCTTCGCCTGCTTGCTTCCGGCCAGCAGGCCGCCGCTAGGGCCGTCGATTCCGCCATCGAGCCCCTTGCCGAGGCGGCCCGGATCGCCGCCGAGGCGCTCGCCGGCGGTGGCCGCCTGGCTTATGCCGGGGCGGGAAGTTCGGGCCTCATGGCCATGACCGATGCGCTGGAATTGCCCGGCACGTATGGCATCCCTCTCGACAAGATTATCGTGCTCCTGGCTGGCGGTGCGGCAAGCCTTTCCGATCTGGCCGGCGGTTACGAGGACGACACGGATCTGGCTCGCAAGGATGTGCGCAATGCCGGCATCGGGACGGGCGACTGCCTGGTCGCCGTTTCCGCCAGCGGGTCCACGCCTTATGCGCTTGCCGCAGCCGACGAGGCGCGCCAGCGTGGCGCCAGGGTTATCGCCATGGCCAACAATGCCGGTGCCCTTCTCTTCGGCAATGCCGATGTCGCGATCCTGTTGCAGACGCCGCCGGAAGTCATTTCCGGCTCCACCCGCATGGGCGCAGCCACGGCGCAGAAGATCGCCTTCAATATGTTTTCCACGCTTGTCGGTATTCATCTCGGCCATGTCCATGACGGGCATATGGTCAATCTGAAAGCCGACAACGAAAAATTGCGCGGTCGCGCCGTCCGCATAGTGTCCGATATTGCCGGGATCGATGCCGCGGAAGCCGGCCGCCATCTCGCCACCTCATACGGTTCGGTGAAGACCGCCATCCTGCTCGCCGCCGGCGCAAGGGACGCGGCCGAGGCGGAGGCCCTGCTTTCGCAAGCCGGACAAAACCTGCGCCGCGCCTTGTCCAGCCTTGCGGCACATTGACAACTGGGTTTCAAAACCGCGCCAAACCGGCGCATATAAAAGGGAGAACGGAATGACCCGCACGACTTTGAAAGGCTTGCTGCTTGCATCCAGCATTCTCGGCTCCGCCGGGCTGGCGCATGCGGAAGACGTCACGCTGACGATCGAAAGCTGGCGCAATGACGACCTCGCCATCTGGCAGGAAAAGCTGATTCCGGCCTTCGAGGCCAAGAATCCGGGCATCAAGGTAAAGTTCGCGCCGACGGCGCCGACCGAGTACAATGCCGCCCTGAACGCCAAGCTTGATGCCGGCTCGGCTGGCGACCTCGTCACCTGCCGCCCCTTCGACGCCTCGCTCGAACTCTACAACAAGAAGCATCTGGCTGATCTCACAGGCCTTGCCGGCATGGAGAATTTCTCGCCGGTCGCCAAGTCCGCCTGGACGACGGATGATGGTTCGGCCACGTTCTGCGTGCCGATGGCCTCGGTCATCCACGGCTTCATCTACAACAAGGATGCCTTCGACCAGCTCGGCATCGCCATCCCGACGACCGAGGCCGAATTCTTCGCAGCCCTCGACAAGATCAAGGCCGACGGCACCTTCATCCCGCTCGCCATGGGCACGAAGGACCTCTGGGAAGCCGCGACCATGGGCTACCAGAATATCGGCCCGACCTACTGGAAGGGCGAGGAAGGCCGCGCCGCCCTCATCAAGGGCGAGCAGAAGCTGACCGACGAAGGCTGGGTCGAGCCGTTCCGCGTTCTTGCCAAATGGAAGGATTATCTCGGCGACGGTTTCGAAGCCCAGACCTATCCGGACAGCCAGAACCTCTTCACGCTCGGTCGCGCGGCCATCTTCCCGGCCGGCTCGTGGGAAATCGGCCTGTTCAACACGCAGGCTGACTTCAAGATGGGCGCCTTCCCGCCGCCGGTCAAAGCCGCTGGCGACGCCTGCTACATCTCCGATCACAACGACATCGGCGTCGGCCTGAACGCCAAGAGCGCGCATCCGGAAGAAGCCAAGAAGCTTCTGACCTGGATCGCCTCGCCGGAATTTGCCGACATCTACGCCAATTCGCTGCCGGGCTTCTTCAGCCTGAATTCGACCCCGGTGAAGATGGCCGATCCGCTCGCCCAGGAATTCGTCTCCTGGCGCGAAAAGTGCAAGCCGACCATCCGCTCGACCTACCAGATCCTGTCGCGCGGCACCCCGAACCTCGAAAACGAGACCTGGGTGGAATCGGCCAATGTGATCAACGGTACCGATACGCCGGAAGCTGCCGCCGAGAAGCTGCAGAAGGGCCTCGACAGCTGGTACAAGCCTGCCGGCAAGTAATCTGGGTTCCAGGGGGCAATGCCCCTCACCCTAGCCCTCTCCCCGCATGCGGGGAGAGGGGATAACAGAGTTTGCGGCTTGTCCCTTCTCCCCGTTCGCGGGGAGAAGGTGCCCGAAGGGCGGATGAGGGGCTTCACGCGGTCGGATTCCTGACGCGAAAAGCAGAATCTCGTGCAAAAACATGTAATCTGAAAACACATCCTGCCAGCACCCCCAAGGCGCTGGTGATGGCATGCGCGGCGGGGACCGGCAGCGTAGCGCCTTGTCGTCCTGCGGCAATCACGAAGAACGGGTCGGAGCGGCTAAAGCCATGAGCAGCGCCATATCGTCAGAGGACATTATACAGGTTTCGGCACGGCCGAGACGCTGGCATATTCTCGTTTTCCTGCTTCCGGCCGTTATCGTCTATTCCGCCGTGATGATCCTGCCCCTGATCGAAACGCTGCGCCTGTCGCTGTTCAACACCGTCGATGGGCAATCGACCTTCGTCGGTTTCGGCAATTTCCAGGTTCTGTTCGGCGACGATCGCTGGGCCGCCGATTTCTGGCGGGCGCTGAAGAACAATTTCGTGTTCTTCGCCATCCATATGCTGGTCCAGAATCCGCTCGGCATCGCGCTTGCCGCCATGCTGTCGATCCCGAGGCTCAGGCTCGCCGCCTTCTACCGCACGGCGATCTTCCTGCCGACCCTGCTTTCCTTCGTCATCGTCGGCTTCATCTGGAAGCTGATCCTGTCGCCGATCTGGGGCATCACGCCTTTCTTCATGGACCTGGTCGGCCTGAAAGCCTTTTTCGGCCCCTGGCTCGGCAAGCCCGGATCGGCGCTGATTGCCGTATCGCTGATCTCCGTCTGGCAGAATGTCGGCATCCCGATGATGCTGATCTATGCGGCCCTTCTCACTATTCCCGACGAGGTGATCGAGGCCGCCGAATGCGACGGCATTACCGGCTGGGGCCAGTTCTGGAAAATTAAGCTGCCATTGGTCCTGCCGGCGATCGGCATGGTTTCGATTTTGACCTTCGTCGGCAATTTCAATGCCTTCGACCTGATCTACACGGTTCAGGGCGCGCTTGCCGGACCGGATGGGGCGACCGATATTCTGGGCACGCTGCTCTACCGCACCTTCTTCGGCTTCCAGTTGCAACTGGGCGACCGCTCCATGGGCGCGACCATCGCTACGGTGATGTTCCTGATCATCCTTGCCGGCGTCTCGCTCTATCTCTTCGGCATCCAGCGGCGCGTCCGCCGCTATCAGTTCTAAGGGGGACGGATCCATGTCGAAAGCACGCATGTCGCCGCTGCGCACCAGTTTCGTGCATCTGGCCCTGGCCGGCTACACGGTCATCGCCCTGTTCCCGGTTCTCCTGACCATCCTGAATTCGTTCAAGGACAAGAATTCGATCTTCCGCACGCCGCTGGCACCCCCGACGGCCAAGAGCTTCAGTCTGATCGGCTACGAGACCGTGCTGAAGCAGGGCGATTTCATCGGTTATTTCCAGAACAGCCTGATCGTCACGGTCGTCTCGATCTTCTTCGTGCTCCTGTTCGGCGCAATGGCGGCCTTCGCGCTGGCGGAATATCGTTTCCGCGGCAATACGCTGATGGGCCTCTATCTTGCCATCGGCATCATGATCCCGATCCGGCTCGGCACCGTCGCCATCCTGCAGGGCATGGTCGCCGCCGGACTGGTCAATACGCTGACGGCACTGATCCTCGTCTACACAGCGCAGGGCCTGCCGCTCGCCATCTTCATCCTGTCGGAGTTCATGCGCACAGTTTCCGACGACCTGAAGAATGCCGGCCGCATCGACGGACTGTCGGAATATGCCATCTTCTTCCGCCTGGTCTTGCCGCTCGTGCGACCCGCCATGGCAACGGTCGCCGTCTTCACGATGATCCCGATCTGGAACGATTTGTGGTTCCCGCTGATCCTCGCGCCCGGCGAAGCCACCAAGACCGTGACGCTCGGCAGCCAGATATTCATCGGCCAGTTCGTCACCAATTGGAACGCGGTCCTGTCGGCCCTGTCGCTGGCGATCTTCCCGGTTCTGATCCTCTACGTCATCTTCTCGCGGCAATTGATCCGCGGCATTACCGCAGGAGCAGTCAAGTAATGAACAAGCCCATCCGCGTCCTCGTCGCCGGTCTTGGCAATATGGGCCGCAGCCATGCGCTCGCCTATCACAACAATCCCGGTTTCGAGATCGTCGGCCTCGTCAATCGCAGCAAGCCGGCGCTGGCCCCGGAACTTGGCGGCTACACGATCCATCCGGATTTCGAGGCGGCGCTCAAGGAACTGAAGCCCGATCTCTGCTCGATCTGCACCTATTCCGACAGCCACGCCGATTATGCGGTCATGGCCTTCGAGGCCGGCTGCGATGTCTTCGTCGAAAAGCCGCTGGCGACCACGGTGGCGGATGCCGAGCGCGTCGTGGCCGCTGCCCGCAAGGCCGGTCGCAAGCTTATCGTCGGCTATATCCTGCGCCATCATCCGTCCTGGATGCGGCTGATCGCCGAGGCCCGCAAGCTGGGCGGTCCCTATGTCTTCCGCATGAACCTCAATCAGCAGTCGAGCGGCCCGACCTGGGCGACGCACAAGGCGCTGATGGAGACGACGCCGCCGATCGTCGATTGCGGCGTGCATTATGTCGATGTCATGTGCCAGATCACCGATGCTAGGGCCGTCGAAGTGCGCGGCATGGGGCTGCGCCTGTCGAACGAGGTCGCGCCGGACATGTATAATTACGGCCATCTCCAGGTGCTCTACGAGGATGGTTCGCTCGGTTGGTACGAGGCGGCCTGGGGGCCGATGATCTCGGAAACTGCCTTCTTCGTGAAGGACGTGATGACGCCGAACGGTTCCGTCTCGATCGTCATGGACCCCAACGCCAAGTCCGACGACATCGACACGCATACCAAGACGGCCGTCATCCGCGTTCATCGGGCTGAGACCGGCCCGGACGGAAAATTCGTCCACAAGGACGAGGACCTGAAGATGGACGGCGAGCCCGGGCACCAGCAGCTCTGCGATCTTGAACAGGCCTATGTGCTGAAAGCCATCACCGAAAACATCGATCTCGAACGGCATATGGACGATGCCGTCCAGTCGCTGCGCATCTGCCTTGCGGCCGATGAAAGCGTGCGCACCGGCCAGCCGGTCAAACTGTAGCGAGCCCGCCCGTCCGGCGCCGGCGCCGGACGAAAGGCTGGGCGATCATCATAAAAGGGGCCTCTCGTGGGATCACTGCAACTGAAATCCATCCGCAAGGCCTTCGGCACCCACGAAGTCCTCAAGGGCATCGATCTCGACGTCAAGGACGGCGAGTTCGTCATTTTCGTCGGCCCGTCCGGCTGTGGCAAATCGACGTTACTGCGCGTCATCGCCGGCCTTGAGGATGCGAGTTCCGGCAGCGTCCGGATCGACGACCAGGAAGTGATCAACACGCCGCCCGCCAAGCGCGGCATCGCCATGGTCTTCCAGTCCTATGCGCTCTATCCGCATCTGACGGTGAAGGACAATATGGGCCTCGGCCTCAAGCAGATGGGCGCGCCGAAAGCGGAGATCGACGCCAAGGTGGGCAAGGCATCCGCGATGCTGTCGCTGGAACCCTATCTCGCCCGCCGCCCGGCCGAACTGTCCGGCGGCCAGCGCCAGCGCGTCGCCATCGGCCGCGCCATCGTGCGCGAGCCGAAGCTCTTCCTGTTCGACGAGCCGCTGTCCAATCTCGATGCGGCCCTGCGCGTCCATACGCGCCTCGAAATCGCCCGCCTGCACCGCAGCCTGAAGGCGACGATGATCTATGTGACGCATGACCAGGTCGAGGCGATGACGCTGGCCGACAAGATCGTCGTGCTCAATTCCGGCGTGATCGAGCAGGTCGGCTCGCCGATGGAACTTTACAACAGGCCGGCCAACACTTTCGTCGCCGGCTTCATCGGTTCGCCGCAGATGAACCTCATCGAAGCCGAACGGCTCGGTGATGGCGAGGCAAAGACCATCGGCATCCGGCCGGAGCATATTTCCCTGTCGCGCGAGAGCGGCGACTGGAAAGGCAAGGTCATCCATGTCGAGCATCTCGGCGCCGATACGCTCGTCTATCTGGAAACCGAAATGACCGGCCTCCTGACGGTCCGCCTGTTCGGCGAACATCGGTACGATGTCGATGAGATCGTTTACGCGACGCCCGACCGGGCGTCCCTGCACCGTTTCGGGGCGGACGGCCGGGCCTTGCGCTGATCTCTCGGGTCGGCACGCACGCAGCATCGTGCAGGCAACCTGCGTTGTGCGTCGCAACATCCGCTTGCGTGGTCGGCGATTTTAACATACAGCTGCGTTTGTATAAATTTTTGCGGTTGTCCGGGTGTCCCGCCCGGCGTACCGTCGTCACTGATAAATTTGATCTTCCGGCCGCCGGCGCTCTCCTTCTTCGACAGGGCCGGCCAGTGCCGGGCTTTTTGCATGGAACCGACGATGCGGATGAATCGACTGTACTTGACCGCGGCCCTGGCGGGGCTCGCCCTCCTGGCCGGGTGCCAGAAACAGGACGAGCAGGCTGCCCCTGCCGCCTTTCCGCCTTCGGCGGTCGCCGTCGTCACGACGAAGGCGGAAGCCCTGCCGATCACAAACGAGCTTCCGGGGCGCATCACCGCGACTCGTATCGCCGAGGTTCGTCCGCGCGTGTCCGGCATTGTCGTCGATCGGGTGTTCGAACAGGGCTCGATCGTCAAGGAGGGCGATGTGCTCTACAAGATCGATCCGGCGCCGTTCCAGGTCCAGGTCGATAGCGCCGAGGCCACGCTCGCCCGCGCCAAGGCCGTGCAGCTCCAGGCACGCCAAGCCGCCGAACGCCAGACGCAGCTGCGCAAATCCGGCGCGGCCGCCCTGCAGCAATATGACGATGCGATCGCACAGCTGGCGCAGGCCGATGCGGATGTCGCTGTCGCCGATGCCGGCCTCGCGACTGCCCGGCTCAACCTGCAATATGCCAGCGTCACCGCGCCGATCAGCGGCCGGATCGGCCGCGCGCTGATCACCGAAGGCGCGCTGGTCAGCGCCAACGGTCAGGAAAACCTGGCAACGATCCAGCAGCTCGATCCTGTTTATGCCGACTTCACCCAGTCGGCCACGGATCTGATCCGCCTGCGAAAGGCGATGCGGGAAGGCAAGCTGATGACGGCGAGGGACGAGGCCTCGGTGCAGCTGATGCTCGACGATGGCACGCTCTACGATCACAAGGGCAAGCTTTTGTTCTCGGAAGCCGCAGTCGATGCGACGACCGGACAGGTGACACTGCGCGGCGAGTTTCCCAATCCGGACGGCAATCTTCTGCCCGGCATGTATGTGCGCGTGCAGATCCAGCAGGGCGTCGAGGAAAACGCCATTGCCGTTCCGCAGCAGTCCGTCCAGCGCACTAGCGGCGGCCAGTCGCAGGTCTATGTCGTCAATGCCGAAAACAAGGTGGAGTTCCGCAACATCACCCTTGGCCGCACTGCCGGCAATCGCTGGATCGTGACCGACGGTCTGAAGCCCGACGAGAAAGTGATCGTCGAAGGTTTCCAGAAGATCGGCCCCGGAGCAGAAGTCGTTCCGTCCGAATGGAATCCGGACGCCAAGCCGGCCGCGGATGCGGCCAAGGCCGAGCCTGCAAAGGCGGAAGCCGGCAAGGGCGAGACGGCGCCGGCCGAGGGCGAAAAGCCCGCAGCCGAGCAGAAATGAGGACTGCAGGATGCCAAGTTTCTTCATAGACAGGCCGATTTTTGCCTGGGTCGTCGCCATTTTCATCATGGTGGCAGGCGCCATCGCCATCCCGCAGCTGCCGATCTCGCAATATCCGGATGTGGCCCCGCCGCAGATCACGATCAATGCGAATTACCCCGGCGCCTCGTCGCAGGATACCTATCAGAGCGTGACGCGGCTGATCGAGGACGAATTGAACGGGGTCGATGGGCTCCTCTATTTCGAATCCACCTCCAGCGCTTCCGGCCGCGCCGAGATCAACGTCACCTTCGCACCGGGTACCGATCCGGGCGAGGCTGCCGTCGATGTGCAGAATCGCGTCCGGCGCGTGGAACCGCGCCTGCCCGACAGCGTCAAGCAGCAGGGCGTCCAGGTCGACGAGGCCGGGTCCGGCTTCCTCTTGATCATCGCGCTGACCTCGACGGACGGCTCGATGGATGCCATCGGTCTCGGCGACTACCTGAACCGCAACGTGCTGAGCGAAGTCCAGCGCGTGCCCGGTGTCGGCCGCGCCCAGCTCTTTGCCACCCAGCGTTCCATGCGCGTCTGGCTCGATCCGGACAAGATGTTCGGCCTCAACCTGACGGCCAGCGATGTCACGCAGGCGATTGGCGCGCAGAACGCGCAGGTCGCCGCCGGCTCGATCGGCGCGCAGCCGAACCCGATCACCCAGCAGATTGCCGCACCGGTGATCATCAAGGGCCAGCTCTCCTCGCCTGAAGAATTCGGCGCGATCGTCCTTCGGGCCAATGCCGATGGATCGGCAGTGCGCCTGCGCGATGTCGCGCGCATCGAGGCGGGTGGCGAAAGCTACGCCTTCTCCACCCGCCTGAATGGAAAGCCTTCGGCCGCCATTGCGGTGCAGCTTGCCCCGACCGGCAATGCCATGGAAACATCGGCGGCGATCAAGGCGCGCATGGACGAGCTTTCCGGCTTCTTCCCGGATGGCCTCGAATATTCGATGCCCTATGACACCTCGCCCTTCGTCAAGGTCTCGATCGAGAAGGTGCTGCACACGCTGATCGAGGCGATCGGCCTCGTCTTCCTGGTGATGTTCCTGTTCCTGCAGAATATCCGCTACACGATCATTCCCACGATCATTGTCCCGGTGGCGCTGCTCGGCACCTGCGCCGTCATGTATTTCATGGGTTTCTCGATCAATGTGCTGACCATGTTCGGCATGGTGCTGGCCATCGGCATTCTCGTCGATGACGCCATCATCGTCGTGGAGAATGTCGAGCGCATCATGTCGGAGGAGGGGCTGAGCCCCCGTGAAGCGACACGCAAGGCGATGAAGCAGATCACCGGCGCGGTCATCGGCATCACGCTGGTACTGGCCTCGGTGTTCATCCCGATGGCCTTCTTCCCCGGTGCCGTCGGCGTCATCTATCGCCAGTTCTCGCTCACCATGGTGGTGTCGATCCTGTTCTCGGCGCTGCTTGCCCTGTCGCTGACGCCGGCGCTCTGCGCCAGTTTCCTGAAACAGGTGCCCAAGGGTCATCATCACGCCAAGCGTGGTTTCTTCGGTTGGTTCAACCGCCTGTTCGATCGAACTTCGCATCGCTATAGCGGCTCCGTCTCCTGGATGATTCGCCGCACCGGCCGCTTCATGATCGTCTATCTGATCCTGCTCGTCGGTCTCGGCTATCTGTTCGTCAAGCTGCCGTCTTCCTTCCTGCCGGACGAAGACCAGGGCTTCGTCATCGTCATGATGCAGCTTCCCTCCGAAGCGACGGGCCACCGGACCGACGAGGTGATCGAGCAGACCGAAGCGATCTTCGGCAAGGAACCGGCGGTCGACACGATCGTTGCGATCAGCGGCTTCTCCTTCTTCGGTGCCGGGCAGAATGCGGCTCTCGCCTTCGTCACGCTCGACGATTGGTCGGAACGCGGGCCGGAAAATGCCGCCCAGGCAATTGCCGGCCGTGCCACCATGGCCATGAGCCAGATCAAGGATGCGATCAGCTTCGCGCTGTCGCCGCCGCCGATCCAGGGTCTCGGCACGACGGGCGGCTTCTCGTTCCGTCTGCAGGACCGCGGCGGTCTCGGTTCAACGGCGCTTGCCCAGGCGCGCGATCAATTGCTCGGCCTTGCCGCGCAAAGTAATGTCGTTGCCGGCGTTCGTTTCGAAGGCATGCCGGATGCCGCCCAGGCCAACGTCATGATCGATCGTGAAAAGGCCAATACCTTCGGCGTCACCTTCGCCGATATCAACCAGACGATCTCGACCAATCTCGGTTCCACCTATGTCAACGACTTCCCCAATGCCGGGCGCATGCAGCGCGTGACGGTGCAGGCCGACGAAGCTCAGCGCATGCAGATCGCTGATCTGCTCAACCTGACTGTGCGCAATTCGAATGGCGGCATGGTGCCTCTCTCCGCCTTCGCCACCGTCGAATGGGTGAAGGCGCCGACGCAGACCGTGGGCTACAACGGCTATCCCTCCGTCCGCATCAGCGGCGATACAAAGCCCGGTTACTCCTCGGGCGATGCGATCACCGAGATGGAGAACCTCGTCAAGCAGCTGCCGGCCGGCTTCGGCTATGAATGGACTGGCCAGTCGCTGCAGGAAATCCAGTCGGGCACCCAGGCGCCGATCCTGATCGCGCTCTCCTGCCTTCTGGTGTTCCTGTGCCTTGCGGCGCTCTATGAAAGCTGGTCGATTCCGGTTGCGGTCATCATGGTCGTACCGCTCGGGGTCATCGGGGCGGTGCTTGCCGTCACGCTGCGCGAAATGCCCAACGATGTCTACTTCAAGGTCGGCCTCATCGCCATCATCGGCCTTTCCGCGAAGAACGCGATCCTGATCATCGAGTTCGCCAAGGAGCAGATGGAGGCGGGCAAGTCGCTTCTGGAAGCCACCGTCGAGGCATCGCATCTGCGCTTCCGGCCGATCCTGATGACCTCCCTTGCCTTTACGCTCGGCGTCCTGCCGCTGGCGATCGCCACCGGCGCAAGCTCGGGCAGCCAGCGCGCCATCGGCACCGGGGTGATGGGCGGGATGATCTCGGCAACCGTGCTGGCCGTGTTCTTCGTGCCGGTCTTCTTCGTCTTCGTGATGAAGCTTTTCGGACGGATAAGACGTCGGCCGGCCGAGGAAACGGCCGGAACGGCAGCAACACCAGGTGAATGACGACGAGGGGCCCGCCGGCAAGGCGGGCCTTTTGTCGAGGAGTGGGCATGCGCAGGACAAAGGCCGAGGCAGAGGAAACACGCAGCAGCATCATTCGCGCGGCGGAGCGCGTCTTCTATGCCAAGGGCGTCTCCAATACGACGATGGAGGATGTCGCCAATGCCGCCGGCGTCACGCGCGGCGCCGTCTACTGGCATTTCTCCAACAAGACCGACCTGTTTCTCGAACTCTACAATTCCGTGCCGATGCCGCAGGAAGATATGATCGCCCGCGAGATCGAGCAGCCGGGGCGGGAGGTTCTCTGTCAGATCGAGAAGGCGGCGGGCGACTGGCTTGGCGAGCTGGCGGGAGACGAGCAGCGCCAGCGCATTTTTTCGATCTTGCTGCGCTGCGAATATGGCGAGGAGCTCATGCCGGTCCTCGAAAAACAGCAGGAAGTCGATGACAGGCACACGGCCTCGCTTGAAAGGGCTTTCTCCAGGGCAAGGAGCGAAGATGCTCTCGGCACGAGCTGGACGCCGCAATCCGCGACGCGGACCTTGCGCTGGATGATGAAGGGACTCTGTAGCGAATGGCTGCTGTTCGGCCGCCGCTTCGATCTGGAGGCTCAAGGCAGGGAAGGGCTGAAACATCTTTTCAGCAGCTTCCGGGAGAAGGCAGCCTCCATCGGCTCTCCCCCGGATTAAGACAATCCGGCAGACTGAGGGCGGCTTCCCGCCGTCAGTGCGCCTCGTCCCAGTTCTGCGCGGCGCGGGCATCGACCTTCAGCGGCACCTTCATGTCGAGCGCCGGCATGGCCGCGTTCTCCATCACCGAGACGACCAGCGGAATGGTGCGCTCGACATCCGCATCCTCGACCTCGAAGATCAGTTCGTCATGCACCTGCAGCAGCATGCGGGCGCGCTCGGACAGACCCGCCTCCTCCAGCGCCGGCTCCATCTTCACCATGGCGCGGCGAATGATGTCGGCGGCCGAACCCTGAATCGGCGCGTTGATCGCCGCCCGTTCGTTGAAGGCGCGATGCGAGGGGTTGGACGAGCGGATATCCGGATAATGCGCCCGGCGCCCGAAGATGGTTTCCACATAGCCGTTCTCGCGCGCGAAAGCCTTGGTGCTCTCCATATAGTCGCGGATGCCGGGGAAGCGTTCGAAATATTTCTTGATGTATTCGCCCGCTTCCGAGCGCTCGATCGACAGCTGGTTGGCAAGGCCGAAAGCTGAAATGCCATAGATGATACCGAAATTGATCGCCTTGGCGCGCCGGCGGATTTCGCTCGGCATGCCCTCGACCGGCACCCCGAACATTTCCGACGCCGTCATCGCATGGATGTCGATGCCATCGGAAAAGGCCTGCTTCAGCTGCGGGATTTCCGCGACATGGGCAAGCACCCGCAATTCGATCTGGCTGTAATCCGCCGAAACCAGCTTGTGTCCCGGCGTCGAGATGAAGGCGGTGCGGATCTTGCGGCCCTCGGCCGTGCGGATCGGGATGTTCTGCAGGTTCGGCTCGGAAGAGGAGAGGCGTCCCGTCGTGGTCGAGGCCAGCGCATAGGAGGTGTGAACCCGCTTCGTCTGCGGATGCATGAAGCCGGGCAGCGCGTCCGTATAGGTGGATTTCAGCTTGGTCAGCTGGCGCCAGTCGACGATCTTGCGGGGCAGTTCGTGACCTTCCGCAGCCAGTTCCTCCAGCACCTGCGCCGAGGTCGACCATTGGCCGGTCTTGGTCTTGGCACCGCCGGGCAGCCCCAGCCGGCCGAACAGGATATCGCCGAGCTGTTTCGGAGAGCCGATATTGAAGCTCTCGCCGACCAGCGCGTAGATTTCGTGCTCATAGCCGGCGGCACCCTGCGCCAGTTCGCCCGAAAGGCGCGACAGGATCTGCCGGTCGACGGTGATGCCGCGCTCTTCCATGCGCGCCAGAACCGGCACCAGCGGGCGCTCCAGCCGCTCATAGACGGTATTGAGGTTCTTCGCCGCAAGCCGGGGTTTGAGCACCTGCCACAGCCGTAGCGTCACATCGGCATCCTCGGCCGCATAGGCCGTCGCCTTGTCGATATCGACATGGTCGAAAGTAAGCGCCGATTTGCCGCTGCCGGCGATTTCCTTGTAGGGGATCGGCTGATGGCCGAGCCAGCGCTCGGAGAGCGAATCCATGCCATGCGTCCCGGCGCCGGCATCGGCGACATAGGACATCAGCATCGTATCGTCGAAACTGGCGATGCTGATGCCGT
Organism: Rhizobium sp. Root482; assembly: GCF_001426565.1. GTDB lineage: Bacteria > Pseudomonadota > Alphaproteobacteria > Rhizobiales > Rhizobiaceae > Pararhizobium. The sequence continues at coordinate 132,167 of NZ_LMFA01000024.1, forward strand.
GGCGTCTCATCACCAGGTAATCATATTTGAGGTTCTGAGCGACCTTGAGGACGGACGCGTCCTCGAGCAGGTCCTTCAGCCGTTCCAGCGCAACGGTGATCGGGATTTGGTCGGGGGCCAGCTTCACGCCGTCGCTGAAAAGATCGTTGCCGCCGGTCTTGTGGAGAAGCGGTACATAGCAGGCGCGGATATCGAGACCGGACGGATCCTTCCGGTTGTCGGCGATCGCCAGCGAGAAGCCCACCAGTTCGGCCTGCATGGCATCGAGCGACGTCGTTTCCGTGTCGAAGCCGACGAGCCCGGTTTCGCGTGCGTCGGCGATCCACTGGTCGAGCGTGGCGACATCGCGGATCGTGACATAGGTGCTGCGGTCGATCTTCGCCGTTGCGAAAAGTGCCGCGCGCGACTGTGCCAATGCCTGTGGCGTCGCCGCATCGGCTCCGCTCCCGGCAAGCGCGGCGAGCGAGGTTGCCGCCTGCGCCGCCGTGCCCCGCGCCGGTGAATTCGCGGTCGACAGCGCCGATGGCGGTGGGGGAGAGGAAAGCTCGCCCTTGTCGAGATCAGGGCCATGCGCCTGCGCACCCCATTCGACCGGCACGAAAGCGGCCTCCACCGCCTCCGCGTCCGTCTCGGTCGCCGCCGCGACGCGGCGGGTCAGGCTGGTGAATTCCATGGCCTTCAGGAAGGCGACGAGCTTCGGCCCGTCCTGCGCATGCAGCTCGAAATCCTCGAGCGGCGTGTCGATCGGCGTATCGGTCTTCAAGGTCACCAATTGGCGCGACAGGCGGGCAAGTTCGGTATTGGCGATGATGTTCTCGCGACGCTTGACCTGCTTGATCTCGCCGGCGCGGGCAAGAAGCGTTTCGAGATCGCCGAATTCCTCCAGCAATTGCGCCGCCGTCTTCGGGCCGATGCCGGGAATGCCCGGCACATTGTCGGTGGAATCGCCGGTCATGGCCTGCAGGTCGATCATCTTCTCCGGCGGCACGCCCCATTTCTCGATCACTTCGGGGATCGAGATCTGCTTGTCCTTCATGCTGTCATACATCGACACATTGGCCGTAACGAGCTGCATCAGGTCCTTGTCGGAGGAAACGATCGTCACGTCGGCGCCGGCCGCCTCCGCCATCCGCGCATAGGTGGCGATCAGGTCGTCGGCCTCATAGCCCTCCTTCTCGATGCAGGGCAGGTTGAAGGCGCGGGTGGCATGCCGGATCAGTCCGAACTGCGGAATGAGATCCTCCGGCGGCGCGGTGCGGTTGGCCTTATAGAGATCGTAGAGCTCGTTGCGGAAGGTTTTCGAGGAGTAATCGAAAATCACCGCGAAATGGGTGGGTGTCACCCCGACCGACGTATCGCGCGCATCCGTCAAGAGCTTCCACAGCATGTTGCAGAAACCGGAGACGGCATTGACCGGCAGCCCGTCGGATTTGCGGTTGAGCGGCGGAATGGCATGGAACGCCCGGAAGATGAAGCCGGAGCCGTCGATGAGGAAGAGATGATCGCCTTTTTTCATGGCCACAGGGATAGCGCGGGCCGCGATGGGCGTCCATATTTCATTGGTGCGGCATGGGAATTTTATGGCGCTCGGCGCCCGTGCCCAAGGTTACGAATTTGTAATGACGCGGTTTCGCGTGCATCCCTTGAAAAGCCACATTTGCCACCACAAATGACAGTCAACGGCAGTCAAGCACGCCGTCGTCTGGTTGAAGGCCTGTCCCCCGCCGAAACCAGATGCAAGGACAAAGGCCTATCCCCCCTCTCCGGGCCTTTGTCCAATTCTGACAAGACCGCCGTGGCCCCGCCTCCGCCACGGCGGTTTTTGTTTGTCGGCGGGGTGATCACATCACCGTGAAAGAGGGGCTTTGGCGGTGCATCGTCTGCAATGTAACTTGTGCTGCCGCATGCCGGGAGGTACCCATGGCTATGGCCTTCGACCGTATGGAGTCTGCGACATATTTGGCCAGTCTGCTGGCAAAGTCCCTCTCTCGCGCCCTGCAGGAGAGAGGCAATAAGCTCGGCTTCGCGCCCGGCCAGTTTCCAGTGCTCCTGGAATTGTGGAGCGAGGAAGGACTGACACAGAAGCAGCTTCTCGACCGTCTCGACATCGAGCAGGCAACGATGGCAAATACACTGGCCCGGATGGAGCGAGACGGACTTGTCGTCCGCAAGAAGCATCCGACCGACAGGCGCGCCCAGCAGGTTTTTCTCACCTCCAAGGCAAGGGACATGGAGACCGAGGCCAAGGAGGCGGCGCTGGCCGCCGATCAGTCGCTATTCACGGGCTTTCGCCGTTTCGAGCGCGAACTCATGCTGGAATATATGCGCATGGCAATCGCCAACGACACGCGGAACTGATGCCGGCCACCGTTCTGGCAGAACTGATGGTTCGATCAAAATATTTTGCTTCAAGCCGCCACGATCTTTGTCTAGGTTCCGCCCCGACAGGAAGGATCAACACATGACAGATACGGCCAGCATTCTCACCCGCGCAGACGACAATCTCCCGAAGTCTCTCGAAAGGCTTTTCGATCTGGTGAGAATCCAGTCGATCTCCACCGATCCCGCCTACAAGGCGGAATGCCGCAAGGCGGCGGAATGGCTGGTGGCCGAGTTGCAGGGCCTCGGCTTCACGGCCTCGGTGCGGGATACGCCCGGTCATCCGATGGTGGTCGCCCATCATGCCGCCGCCAAGCCGGGCGCCCCGCATGTGCTGTTCTACGGCCATTACGACGTTCAGCCGGTTGATCCGCTCGATCTCTGGGATACCGCGCCCTTCGAGCCGACGATCAAGGAACTGGCCGGCGGCCGCAAGGTCATTACCGGTCGCGGCACCGCCGACGACAAGGGGCAGCTGATGACCTTCGTCGAGGCCTGCCGCGCCTATAAGGAGACTGAAGGGGCGCTGCCCTGCGAGGTCACCATCCTGTTCGAGGGCGAGGAAGAATCCGGCTCACCGTCGCTGAAGCCGTTCCTCACCGCCAATGCCGCCGAACTGAAGGCCGATTACGCGCTGGTTTGCGATACCAGCATGTGGGACCGCGATACGCCCGCCATTTCCGCCGGCCTGCGCGGCCTGGTCGGCGAGGAGATCGTCATCACTGCCGCCGATCGCGACCTGCATTCCGGTTATTTCGGCGGTGCCGCGGCCAATCCCATCCATATTCTCACCCGCATCCTTGCCGGCCTCCACGACGAGACCGGCCGCATCACGCTCGATGGTTTCTACGACGGCGTCGAGGAGACCCCGAATGAGATCAAGGCTGGCTGGGAAACGCTCGGCCAGACGGCAGAAAAATTCCTCGGCGAGATCGGGCTCTCTCTTCCCTCAGGCGAAAAGGGGCGTTCGGTCCTCGAACTTACCTGGGCCCGGCCGACGGCGGAGGTGAACGGAATCTGGGGCGGATATACCGGCGAAGGCTTCAAGACGGTGATCGCCGCCCAGGCCTCGGCCAAGGTTTCGTTCCGCCTGGTCGGCGGGCAGGATCCGGACAAGATCCGCGCCGCCTTCCGCGCCTATGTCACCTCGAAAATCCCGGCCGACTGCTCTGTGGAATTCCACCCCCATGGTGGCTCCCCGGCGATCCAGCTTCCCTATGATTCGGCGCTCCTGAACATGGCCAAATCGGCCCTCTCGGATGAATGGCCGAAACCGGCCGTCGTCATCGGCATGGGCGGCTCGATCCCGATCGTCGGCGATTTCCAGAAGATGCTCGGCATGGAATCGCTCCTGGTCGGCTTCGGCCTGTCGGACGACCGCATCCATTCGCCGAACGAGAAATACGAGCTGCAGTCCTTCCACAAGGGCATCCGTTCGTGGATCCGTATCCTCGGCGCGCTTGCGGCTTGATCTGAAGAACTGACCACGCCACCCTTGACCCACCGGGCCGGGGGTGGTCTCATCCCGACGATGAGACTTTTTACGAGACAGACTTCCAGAAGCCTTGCTCCATGAGGATGGCACGCAAATTTGCCTGGCCGCTCATCGGGTTGGCGGCGATCCTGTTTTCGCTCTATGGCCTCTACCACGAACTGCACGGCCTATCGGTCGATGATGTGCTGGCAAGCGTCGAGGCCGTACCCCTGAGGGGCTGGATGCTGGCCGGCTGCGCAACGCTCGTCGCCTACGCGGCACTGGCTGCCTATGATCATCTGGCGCTGGAGCATCTCGGACACCGCATTTCGCTCTGGTTCATCACCGTCTGCTCCTTCACGGCCTATGCCCTGTCGCACAATATCGGCGCCTCGGTGTTTTCCGGAGCTCTTGTCCGTTATCGCGCCTATGGTTCCAAGGGGCTTTCGGCCAGCGAAACCGGCATTCTCGTGGCGTTCTGTTCGTTCACCTTCCTGCTCGGAACAGTGACGCTCTCGGCCATCGTGTTGTTGATCGAGCCGGAGATCACCGCCCGTTTCGTCGATTTTCTGCCGGTCGAGGCCTCAGTCTCCACCGGCCTTGTCGTTCTTACGCTGATTTTGCTTTACCTGATCGGCAGCCTCGTCGGTTTCAAGCCGCTCAAGACTCGATGGTTTCGGCTCGAATATCCCAAGCCGTCACTGGTGCTACGGCAATTGCTGATCGCCCCGGTCGAATTGATCGGTGCGGCGGCGATCATCTATTTCGCCCTGCCGGAAGCCGGAAATCCGGGCTTCATGGTCATTCTCGGAGTGTTTCTCGCCTCCTTCTCGGCCGCATTGCTGTCCCATGCTCCGGGCGGGCTGGGCGTGCTCGAACTGGTCTTCATCGCCGCCCTGCCGGACATGGACCCCGCCGCCATCCTGGCGGCGCTGGCGATCTTCCGGCTCTTCTATCTGCTGATCCCTTTCCTGTTTGCGCTCGCCGTCGTGTTCGTCTTCGAACGCGCCCGGTTTCTGGATCATAGCCGGGGCGGCACCGGAGAAGACGAACGAAGCTGAGCGCTTACGAGGGCGGGGGGCAAGTTGCCGGAAGGGCCTTTTCGAAGGGAAGCTCGACCGCCTTCAAGGCGGCGCTTTCGATATGAAGCGGCGCGAACGGCGGCTCCTGGATGCCCGGATTGACGATGCGGGTCACGTAGCAGCCAGCAAAGACCTGTTCCTTTCCGCCTTTCTCCGTCGATTTCACGGCAACCGGTACCGGCGCATAAATGCTTCCTGCGGCCCCTTCCGGCTTCGCCGTGCCGATGATCACCTGTACATCCACCGTCCCGGCATAGCCTTCGATGAAGGATTTATAGTCGCCGGTTCCCTTCCGGTCGTCGAAATAGCTGTAGGCGCGGGCGTATTCCTTCCGGTTGATCGCATTGTAGAGCGAGCGGACCAGGGCTGGGCCATCGGACCGGTCATCGAGATAGGACGCCTGATCCTGCGCCAGGGCAGGCAGGCTGCTCGCCGCCGTTGCGACCAGAAGGGACGTAAAGAGGATTTTCATACGCATTGCTCCCGTTGTCCGGCAACAGTTTCAACGCGGATAAGGCGATTTGAGGATGTGAGGGAGATTTGCCGAAACAAAAAGGCCGCTCGACAAAAGCCGGCGGCCGGAAAAACAAAAAGGCCGGGAAAACCCGACCTTTCACAATGCACTTCGACACTTCGCCGGTACATCCGTGGTCAACCGCGGAAGCGCATTTCCCCGGCGCGTTCATCGCGCCAGATTTGATATTAGGCAGCCTGCAGGTTGTCAGCAGACATCTTGCCCGACTTGCGGTCCTTGACCAGCTCGAAGCTGATCTTCTGGCCGTCATTGAGGCCACGCATGCCGGCGCGCTCGACAGCGGAAACGTGTACGAACACGTCCTGGCTGCCGTCATCCGGCTGGATGAAACCAAAACCCTTGGTGGAATTAAACCATTTTACTGTGCCAGTGGCCATAACGATCCCTTTCTCTAGCAAATTATAGCGTACAACACCGTGAGATTACGGAGTCGTTTTTGTTCGAATCTGAAGGAAAGTTCGTCCGATTGCGCACTAAGTCGCAAAAACCAAAGTCATCTAACAAATATCGACCAAAGCCCAGATAAGTTACCTGCACATCGCCGTCAAGTTTTATTATCTTGATTTTCGGCGAACCGTTGATTTCATTGGCGCTTATCGACGCGAGTCCCACTGTGAGAGGGGATTTATTTCGTCCTGCGCCGATCGGATATCCCACCTGTGGTGACGGGCCGCCCACGGCGGCCCGTCCTCGTTTAGGCCTATTGAACGACCTGGACGACCGTATAGGTGTTGGGGTCGACGATGACCCTCTGGTCGTTGACGATCGTATAGGCATAGCGCGGATCTTCGGCGACCGGGGTCAGAACCACCTGGCGGGGAAGCGGTTTGCCGACGACGATTTCCTGCTCGATCGTCACGGACTGCGGAGCAGGCTGCTGCTGCACATAGGTGACGACCTGGGCCGGCGGCGGCTCGACGGCTGCACCCGCGACCGCGCCAACCACGGCGCCGACGCCGGCACCGACCGGCCCGCCGATAATGGCGCCGGTGGCCGCGCCGCCGACCATGCCGGTCGTGGCGTTCGAGCTGTCCTGGGCATAGGCATTGCCGGCGAGGGCGCCAGCAAGTGCGGCGGCGGCGATGATCATCCTGTTCATCTTTTTCTCCTTCATGGTTTCACCGGCAAGGAAATGCGCCTGCCGAGGCTTTGGTTCCACGCTGGCCGGACCCGGCGCGTGCCGGGTAAGCGGGCGAGCCGCTCGCAGGGGGCGCGGTTAACGCCCCCTTAGTGGCATGTTCTTGATTCCGTTGAAGGCCGTTACCGCTCCCGAAATTGAACGACCGATTCGGGGGTAAGCAATCAAATCCGATTTGTTTGCCTAATCATTCTCCGCCGCACGGCGTAGGATCTTAAAACCGCAACATCACCTCACCACTCAACCTGCCGGCACCGCTGGCGGGCGAGCATTGCTGCGCAGAAAGGCACCCATGAGAATCCTCTATCTTCAGCCGATCGACGAGCCATCCGGGGGGCATCGGGCCATTGCCGTTTTCGACCTCGAGCTAACGCCGGAAGCAAGATTGTACGGCCTGCGTCTCCTGCGGATGCGCGACGGACGACTGCTGACATTCGCGCCGCAATCGGGTTCCAGGCGGGTGGCTACATTCGCCACTGAACTGGCCGCGCGGATCACCTCCCTTGCAATCGACGAGCACAAGGCATTGACAGCCCATGACAGCCAAAAAGCAGCCTAAGTCAGATCCCCGCCGACCGGCCTGGAAAGAGTTTCGCGCGTTCTGCAACATGCTCGCGGGAGATCCGGTTCTCATGCCACTCAAGGATGGCGTGCTGGACTGGGATAGCGTCACCCGCGACACCCTCACCAAGATTTCTCATTGGTCTGACATCGAGATCGACGACATGCCTCGCCTCGCGATTCTCACGGACAGCTTCGCTCGATTTATAGGGAAGGGGGAAGACGCCTCGGTCGTTACCGCGTGGCGCGACGGCACACCTGAAATCCGCCAGATCGACGGGGAGCCATGTATTCGAGCCGTCGACCTGATCGCGGAGGCAATCGCCGATGACGTGTCGCTGGAAGAGATGCTTGGTTTGCCTTTCGCCGAGCCGTTCGACGCACCAAAAGAACCGCCTTCCAAGATGCGCGCCGACCTAGATGCACTCGCGGAAAAGTTCGAGGCGCGCAACACACCAGTTGCGGCTAACGACAACTTGCCAGCGGACGAACGGCTGCTCCCTTACTTGGCGGCCTATGGCGGTCCAAATGCCATCATAACGGCCGGCGCTTTGTTTGGTGCCGTCGTCGATGGCGTTGCCGGCCAGATTCGCATCATGGACGACGGACGTGCACTGTTTGCCTCGCGGCTGGCCAGTAGGTACATCACGCTGCCGGTTAAGCCGAAGCGGCTGACGGCTACGCGGTTTTCCCTTCGTTCGTCCACAGCGATACCGCAGCGGGAATGGCTTCACGCCGCTCACTATATGCGGCGCTTTCTCACCGTGACGGTAGGTGCTGGCGGCGGCGGCAAGTCCGCTCACGCCGTCACCGAGGCGCTTGCAATGGTGACAGGTCGCCCTTTGCTGGATCCATATGGGCCGCTCACGAAGCCGCTCCGCGTCTGGTTGATCAATGCCGAAGACCCCGCCGACGAGATCGAGCGCCGTGTTACCGCGGCTGCCATACATTTTGGCATCAACGCCGAAGCAATAGGCGATCGGCTCTTTACCGATTCCGGTCGTGATCAGGAATTTGTAATCATGCGCCAGGAAGGACGCGACACAAAAGTCTGCGAGCCGATGATTGCCGACATGCTCGACGCCATCCGCCAAAATCAAATCGACGTGGTTGTCCTTGATCCGTTTGTCAGCAGTCACGAAGTCCCCGAGAACGACAACAGTCTCATACAGCGCGTGGCCAAGGCTTGGCTGCGGGTGGCCGATGAAGGAAATTGCAGCGTCGAGTTGATCCATCATGTCACCAAGGGCAACTTCGAAGTGACGGCCGATTCCGCGCGTGGCGGTGGTGCCTTGAAGGACAAGGCGCGTTCCGTCCGTACGATTAACCCCATGACGAAAGAAGAGGCAGAACGGGCCGGACTGGACGATCCGCATGGATATTTCCGGATTGACTTCGGCAAAGCCAACATGGTGGCTCGCACGTCATCCTCAGAATGGCGCCGGTTCGAGCCGGTATCGCTGGGGAACGGCAAGGGTCTACTGTCGGCGGGCGACAGCATTGGCGTTGTTGAGCCGTGGTGCTGGCCGACGCGGGACGCAATCGCTGAGCGGGCGGCGGCAGAGCGCTCCACGTTGATTTCCGACGTTCCTGCCGAGACGTTGGCGGGGCTGAAAACGAGACTTAGCGCAGGTGGCTACAAAGCCAGCGCGCAAGCGTCGTCATGGGCGGGAAAACTGGTTGCAGAGTTCTTCGACATTGACCTGACGATCAAGTCTGAGAAGCGCCGAGTGAAAGAGATGCTTGCCGCCTGGATTGACGCTGGGGAACTCGAAATCGTCCAACTGCAGGACGCCTATCGGAGAGTGACACCACACGTGAAACCCGTTGCGGCACCACCTGTTTGAGGTGCCGCAAAAGCAGTGCCGCAGTCTCACAAATACTTGCGGCACCACCCCCCAATCCCTTGTGGATGGGGGTGTGCCGCAGTGTGTTGTATAAAAAATAGTGGTGCCGCAAAACGGAGGTGCCGCACTACTGAAATTACAGAGCGATCCGGCGAGCCGCTTTGTCCGCGGACTTCCGATCCGTGCCATGCTGGTCTAAAATGTTCTGAGCATCCGTCATTTCAATGCGATGCTTCTGCGCGAATGCCTTCACGTCTTTCAAAGGCGTTGCCGCCTGCTTTTCTAGGGTCATCGTCTTCTCCTGGGAAGGGACGGCACTGGGCGCGGTCGGCGCGAGTGGTGCCATTCGTGTCTATATGGGGCGCCAGCTGGGAATTGCCAGGCGCACCCGGGGGGGTAGGCGGAGATTGCCCGCCTTTGGCGCTGCGTACCGCCGTCACCCAATCGCACGAATGCTAACTCAGAAATTCCTTCACGCGCGATCGCGCGTAACGCGCGCGCGAGAAATCATTGAGGAATTTTGAATAGACTACGTCCTCCCCCTCAAGACGAACAGCGCGCGACCAGTCAGCGAACTGGGGCCGGAAGTAGGGTTGGACAAGTTGTCCACCCCTAGTCCATCAGGTCGTCGATATCCTTATCCAGCGCACGCTCAATTCCTTTGCGAACGCCCATCAAGAATGCAGTGCTGTTGCCGCGCGTACCAGGCTGCCCTGGCGTGCCTGGCATACCCACCGAGGTTCCTTTGACGGCACGATATCCGACCTCAAAACCATCCCTGAAACTGCCTGCTCGTATGATATCGACCATCGTTGCTCCCCCTCGATAGCATGACCATCGCACAACCCGGGGTCGGTCGTCAATTTTGGCCTCCTGGCTCCCTACCACCCGCGCCCTCCAACTCGCAATTTAATCGAAATAGGAATTTCAGGTGGGGTGCCTCGATCTTCAAAGATCGGGAAACCGCCCAACCCGCGTCACAAACACGTGTGCACAATTTTGGATTCTTTGATTATTCGAAAATCAAAGCCGGCGCACAAGCACATCTCGATGACTGTGTCAATAGAAAATCCTTGACAAATTTGATAAAATAGCATATGGTCAAAAATCACTGCAGCCGCAACGACGGCCACCCCGGAAGACCCTGAACGGGCGCCATCCTCCTTCCCTGCGAGACCGTATGAAAACCACTGAAGTGAACCGTGCCGCTGTTGCGGCGGGGCGCATGATTGCGCCTGCCAATGATTCCCAGATCTCGACCGACACGAAGCAGTCAAAACCTCGACATTCCGAACTATCCGAGACGCTGGGGGCGCTCCTGACCTGGCGCGCCATGAGCAGAGCGCCACGCGAGCCTCTGCAGACTAACTGGCGCATCGTCCCGGCCAATGACAACCGACCGGAAGAGTATCGGGAAGATCTCGAGGCCGCCGAGCCCGAGCCCATCTTGATGGATTGCATCCACGAAATCCGGCCGCGTCCTGCCGAGTTGATCCGCGCTGTACGGCAGGTGGAATTCTCCGGCAGGCGCGAGCGGCTTCCCGTCGGCGGCGACATCGAGACCCGCGGCGGCGCTATCGTGCGTCTAGGTGATCTCCGGTTCGGGACGCTTCCCACTAGTGCATTCGGATGCTCGACCCTTCCGGGCAACGACCGTCACATCGTCAAATGGCGTGGGCGCTGGCCGGTGGACCGGTTCACTTCGGCTAAAGGCCCCGACATCGACGAGGACAAGGAACGTGAGCGACGTGAACGTCTGGCTGATTGGCTTGGTTGCGAACCCGGCTGGCACGTCGTGTCGACGAAAGAGGCCAGACAGGCGGCAAGGGAGAAGCGAAAACGGCTGGCTGGGCTACCTGATCCCAAGTTACCCCTCACTACGCTATCCTTGAACGAGGCACGTGCCTTCGCCGGCCTAGAACCAGTGACACCGGATGAGCGTCCCGCGTTGCCTCTAGGATCGCCGGATATTGGCAACATTTTCTCAAGCTGGCTGAGTATGCCCAAGAAGGGCAAGGGCGGCGCGGTCGCTCGTGACGATGACGGGGACTTCGAGCGAGAAGTGGTCGCTGCGAATTTATCTCAGCAGGACGTGGCAATCCTCGATGCCGCCATCACGGTCCCGAACATGAAAGATGTCGGCGCCATCTTGGGAGCGACCGGCAAAACTGCGGAGCGCGCCGGAAAGAAGGCGCTCATCAAGGCCGTTGCCAATCTTTCGAAGGTTTTAGACAAAATCGCCGCATAGCTGTCCCTTTTGTCCGAGTTGCGCGGATTAACAGTAGATGGTCCCGCAGACCCGACTCACCGGCCGCAGAAATGCGCGCCGGTTTTTCTTTGCCTTCATCATTGCGGCGTGCCGCACCCATAACCTCATCGCGCCGGAGCGTCCTGCCGGCGTGTGTGTCCCGCTGCCGTTTGAGTTCGCTCCGGCAGCGGGCATCTTAAAAAAGGAAACCATATGGATAAAAAATACACTCTTGCGCTCGCCCGGAGCGCGAGCAGATCCGCGTCCAACGCTCGCCAAATCCTCCGCGCCCTCCGAGAAGCAGGCTTAGTACCTGGCCATAGCGGGCTCCCCACATCAACGCACATAGCTCGGATCGTCATGGCGCTGGCTGCGGACCTAGTTAAGGACGTAGTGCCCACGGTGACAGTGCTGCGCACGCTGCCGATTAGCACGCCTTGCGGGTTACCCGCGACGGCGGAGGCCATGTTGACGCGCCTGATCGACATTCTGCCGCATGGCCCAGTTTTCGGCGACTACGATGTTGATGATGGGTTCGTCCATATCGCCGACGACAGTATCAGTCTGGAGTGTCTGACACTCGCCGGTCACCGAGCTTGCGCACGGTATGGCGCTTTGTTCACCGGCATTGCCCACACGGTTACCATCCCCGTTTCAACCATCCGCGCAATTACCGTGGCTATTAAGGACCAGAAATGAAACCGATTCCGATTCCAAGGCTTTCGAGCTTTTCAACCGCAATCGCCGACGTCACAAAACGGCGTGACGATATGGGCGCGCAAATCGTCGCCGCCGAAAAGGAGCGCCATGAGACTATCCTAGCCATCCACCGCCGCGGCATACTAGAGTCACCACCGCCAACCGAACCTGCCGCTCTGCGTGTCTCCCGTCTGCTTGGCGAGGCGCCTCCGCCGATCGTGCCGGAAAGCCGTGCCCAACTTGCGGAAATGGCCCAACGGATCTTTGACCTAAAAGCGGCGTGGGCAATCCTCGATGCCCGCCTGAAGGTCGAGCAATCGAAGGCAAACGCGCATGCGCTCGCAGTTGTGGCTCCCGAATATCGAAAGCGTATCCGTGCAGTTTGTGAGGCCTTGAGGGGCGTCCACGCGGCCAACGTCGAGCTTCACGCATTCACGAACGCACTCGACAACGAAGGCATCGCGTGGGCTTCTCTGGGCATCGTGGCGCCCAACGCGGTCGGAAATCCGGGCAACCCTTACTCGCCAGCAGGCCAGTACCTGAAGGACGCCGCGGACCAGGGATTTATAGAGCGCAACGAAATCCCCGAAAGCATCCGGCAATGAGACCGGCCGCCATTCACATACCCGGCGGGCGTCCACGTTCGGTTGAAGACTTCATGGGATGGTCTCGCGGCCAGTCTCGGCAGCCATCTATACCTAAAGCAAAGTTCTTCACAGCATCCGGCCGTGAGATTAAGCGACCGGCGATTCAGGGTTGGGCGTGCCTCTACGGACAAGCGTTCTTCGCCTCTGGTCGATACCGAGTCATGAAAGCCGGCGCGTTCATTGACACCATCTACGATTGTCAATCCAAGCGGATGCTGTTCGACCACAATGATAGCGACGTGGTCGGTGGCACGTCTTCAGGACTGGAGTTTGCGAACTCGCTTGATGGGCTGGCATTCCGCATGCCGCTCGATCGAAACGCTCGCGCTGCCGAGATTGTTGACGCGGTCAAGTCGAACAGCAGGGCTTGCGTTTCCGTCGGTGTCGAGTTGGTCGAGAATATTGTTAGAAAAACCACGGATGGCGTGGAGTTCGACTATTGCTTGAAAGCGAAATTGACCGAAATCAGCCTGGTTCCAGAGGGCGCGATTAGCGGGACTTACAGCGCTATAGTAGACCTTGACGACGAAAATCCAAATCTTTGGTTAGCCTGCCGGGCTAACGCATTTGCGACGGCTAAGGCGGTCGCAAATACCACCGCCCGAGGGCAACGGATCGTCGATATGCTCGCACGGCTGAAGGCATGACCCCAGCCGGGGGGCGATCGAGATCGCCATGGCCCCTGCCAAATCAACTACCGGTCGTGGGGGTTTTTGCACATTTTCTTGATTGAAATGTTGGGGGTCAGCCCCTACTCGGCGGCCGTTTCTGCCGGCATGCGATCACCCTTCAGCAGTACGTCGGCACCTTCAGTGCTCTGGGCGTCTGCCGCAATGCTTGCCGTCGTGATCGTCTTATCGACGTCTACCGCGGCATTGACTTTAGAATGGTACTCGCAATCGGCGAAAGCGGCTGGTGCCGAAAGGCCCATTGCAGCGGCAATAATCAGAACGGATTTCATCGAGTAGTCCTCCAAGTTGCGCGGTGATCATACTCCGTTTCGAAGAAAACGCGAAATCACAATTGCGGCCGGCCGCTCGTTAGCACGTCGAGGCCGCCCCCAATAATTCCCAGCCCTCTTTGCCCGCCTTCGCGCGGGCTTTTCCGCATGGAGAAACCTCTTGAACAATCACGATTTCTGCATCTGTGCAGGCAACCTGCTCGGGGCCCTCGTCGGGTCCGGGGCACTTCAGCGCTCCGTCGCTATCGGACTTGCCAACGAAATGGCCGCGGCAGCAGACCCACGCGTTGTTGAATATTTCCGCGTTACGGCGGGACTTTTGGCCGACATACCGGTCACGGAGAACGCCTGGCGCGACTGGGATCCGTCGGAGGCCGGCCAATGAGCATTCACATAAAGCCGGGGCAGCAAATCTTTGCGCCCGTGGATGAGAACGGTGACGCGCGTTCGGTCTCCAATCAGGAGGTCCAGGTCTGGTCGACTGAGGTTGAGCGGGTCATCGGGCTATTTGTCTCGTCGGGCGGCCTGATCTTCGAAAGCAAGGCATCTCTGGACGCCGACCTCGCCCATGCCACCAACAGCATGGCATGGGTACTTGGCGACGCCACGGCCGCCAACAATGGGATTTACCAGAAGCAAGGCGCGTCCGGCGCGGGATCGTGGACGCGCCTTGCTGACCTGCCGTATTCGTTCATCATCGCGTCTGATGCTGGCGCCGGCACCCCTAACGCCATCATTGCGACCACGGCGATCCCGGTTTCGGAATCCGCGCTGATCTTACTGAATATCGCCGACACGAATACCGGCTCGCCGGTAACGGTTGCCTTCAATGGCGGGGCAGCGCTCGCCATCAAGACGAACAGCGGCGAGAACGTATCTGCCGGTGGTCTTGTGTCTGGCATGGTCCTCATGGGCATTGTGTCGGGCTCGACGTTTCGGCTGGCCAGCGACGAGGCAATTGCATCGCTGGTGTACGCCGCTCGGGATGAGGCGGAGGCACAAGCTGACCGGGCACAGCTTATCGCTGATACGGTGGCTGCACTCTCTGCCGGGCCGGGTTTCGTCAGCGTGGCCGAAGTACCGTTCAGCGCCACTCCATCTGAGGTTCAGACTCCGGCTCAGCGTCGTGCGGCAATGCAGGATGCTATCGATTATGCTGCTCTGGCTGGCCTGGAAGTGCGCATCCCCCTCGGGACATGGACTATCGACCGAGACCTTGTCTGGCATAGCGGATCACGCATTTCAGGCTATGACCGCGACTTGACCATCATCAAGCTCGACTTGACGGCGGATATCGAATGCGCTGGCTTCCGCCCCAATTTGAGAGACAGCTCTATTACCGGCTGCGTGATTCAAAACCTCACTGTTGACCTTGATGCTGATTTCCGTTCGCCTACGAGCGCCGGTACGCTTCGCCCCGGCGGGTCGTGCGTCTCGACTGACGGCGCAAAGTGGGTGTACCTCAAGAACTTGAGGCTAAAGAACGCGGTCCTGCACTGCCTGGACATCTGCTCGGGTGGCGAGGTCGATGGAGACGTCCGGTATTACGTCAATCCAGCGAATTATACTGGCGACGAATATCCTACCTATTACCCGGCCAACGCTTCACAGTTCGTTTTTGCTGATGATGTGATCGTAGATAACCCGGGTGATGACGGGATCACGACGCACTATAGCCGCTATATCTGGATCAACCGTCCGCGCTGCATGAACGGTTCGCGGCGCCATTCCGAGGGCACAGGCGCCGGTTCCGGCGTCGGCATTGAAATCGATGACGGTTCGCGTGATGTTTGGATCAACTCGCCACACATCACCAACTTCCTCGGCGGTATCGGCGTCAAGGCCCACGACTTCAATCCGGCTCCGCAGAACGTTCACATCAACGACCCGCTTATCGAGGACTGCCACTGGCCAATCAATTGCCAGATCCCATACAATTATTCTCACGTTCCGGCTGAAGCGAGAAACATCTGGATCACCAATCCGCACATCAAAGATTGCGCGGTTTGGGCTGGATTTGAGGCCGAGACCGTCACCGCAATCCGCGTCTTGGCGTATCAGGGTGTCCGCATTGTCAATCCGGTGATCGAGGGCACAGGAGCAATCACAACCGGCTTCGGCTCCGCCATCGTCGCTGGAAGCTACACGCTTGATCTTTCCATCGAAAACCCTCGCATCGTGAACTGGCAGCCTGGCGGCTCCGATCCTGTGATTGCTCTCTCAAGCAGCGTCCAGGAATGGGCAATCATCGGTGGCAGGGTGCTTAATTCTGGCGGCGATGTCGGGCTCTCGTATGGTGGCAGCGCCAAGTTCACTCTTGATGGCCTTCGCTTGCAGGCGGGTGCGAGCATCGCGGGCGGCGCGGGTGTCGTTCTCACGAGTTCGCCTGAAGATAGCAGATCGGCTATACTTGGATTGGAAGTTTCAGGCTTCCCCGTCTACACCAGAATTGCTGGCGTAGAGCGAACGATCGGGCAAGGTTTTGTGCCGGGCGGCCTTACTGTTCCCGGCGTCTTCAGCGTCGGGAAAAGTGTTGTGAGTACGATTGCAGGAGGCATTATCGCACTCGGCAGTTCTTCGCATATTCGCCTGGTCGGTGAAGGGGGCGTTGCTGACAATCTCGACCGGATTACGGGTGGGAGCGAAGGCGACATAGTGATCCTACGTGCAGGATCAAACTCGGTCGATATCACGGTGCGTCATAACCAAGGAACTGACGGTAGCAATATTTTGCTGAACGGCGCGGCAAACTTCGTGCTCGATCATGGGCGAGACAAGCTCGTCCTCATTTGCGACAGCGCAGGCGACTGGTGCGAAATGGGTAGAGGCAACAACTTCACGTAAGCGCCTTAACCTGTTCGTACAGGTTGGTGGTTTTCGGCGACCACAGTGACAAGTCTGGCTCCATGGCATCAAAACCTTTGATGAATGCCATGGGGTCGGCGAAATCGAGCGTCATGACCTGCCCCGGATCGTAGCGCCACCACTGACTTTCCACCAGGCTCTGCCGCAACCCCTCGTCTTCGAACCGCCATCGGATAAAATCAGCCTTGTTTCCTCCGACAATAGCATAAGGGGCCACGTTTCGGGTGACGTTGGCGCCCCCTGCTAAAACCGCTCCATCGCCAATGGTGATCCCGCGCGCGAGAGAGACGTTCTTGCCTATCCAGACATCGTTTCCGATCACAGGCAAAGGTTTTTGGGGCGCCTCGACGTAGTGGAAGTTTTCGACGTTGAAATCTGCCTTGGCTTGTTGCACCCACCGCACATCCGGGA
Source organism: Rhizobium sp. Root482 (assembly GCF_001426565.1). Classification (GTDB taxonomy): domain Bacteria; phylum Pseudomonadota; class Alphaproteobacteria; order Rhizobiales; family Rhizobiaceae; genus Pararhizobium. The sequence goes on from NZ_LMFA01000024.1 coordinate 149,014, forward strand.
TGCAGGCGATAGGGCTGGTCGTAACTGCTGCTACCGGGTGGTTCCACCCGGCTATCTCGACGCCGCCTGCGATCGAGCAGTAGCGCCCGATCTGGATATTCATCGGGAACTCTGAGTTTGTGTAAGAGAAGGCCCCAAGTGGCGTCAGACGGTTGCCGGTCCTGAAAGTAACGTAGGGTTCGAAGTTTGCGTCTTTTCGGAAGGTCAGTCGGTCTTCGACTTTCCAACGGCGCGGCGAACCCTTCTTCTGTTCGTGACAATAGATACGGCGGTCATCGAGCAAACTCAACAGCGCGTCCGTCACGCGGACGGTCACCTGTGCTTTATTCTCTGCGATGAACGTAGACTGAGGCTTTGTTCTTAACACAAGAACACACTAATCAAAGTGCGCGGAAGTTGTCTAGAGGGTGTAGGACCGCATCATCGCAACCCATCCACCGACCAAGGCGGTTAGGTTGCGGCGTTGCTCGGGAGGGCGGCGTCATCCAAGCAGGCACATCATAAAATCGCGACCACCGGTGCCTATTTTACATCCGTGCAGTATGCTTGCGAAGAAAATGAGCGCGAGACTTCCGAGAGTGGGCAGCTCGTCGCCGTATGGCCGGCCACCAAAAAATGCGTAGATATGGTGTTTGTCTCGGCGGAGTTCAGCTTCGAAACCGTCAATAATCGCGGCTTTGTAAAAACCATAGGTCGTGAGTAGCTTGCAGAAGCTTGGATCAAGAGTTTTTACTGGAAAGAATAGTTCTTTCCATCGGCAAAGAGCGCGGTGAACCCTTTTTCGAGATGGAGGCGCATCTTTCCAACTAGGTATTATCCCCGGCGAAAGTGCCATTTCCTCATTGGTCAAAGGGCGAGATATTGCAATCGCGATCGCGGCCTCGCAGGCCCACCTTTGAGAGGTACTGCGGCGCCGCGCAACCAAAAGCCATCTGATGAAGATATGGTTAAATAAAAGGGCAACGACAACCCCGAGCAACGCCCACCAGTTCCGATCGTCGTCAAGACCGTACTGAAAAACAGCCAATGAAAGCGCGCAAGCAATGTAGACGACGCTTTCTTTGTGCGCGATATATCCCCGTAAATCAGTCCGAATTAGCTGCAGGTCATTGATGATGGCAGCTTGCTGTTTTCCCAAGGCATCTTCAACGGTATCGGTCAAAGCGGCGCCCCCCGTTTTGCAATATCGTCTGATAGTAGGCCGGCGGATGAATTGCGACCAGTCCGCCACCGATGTGCGTCTCGTGGAGCATGATCCGATCCAACTTTGCCCAATGACATGACTGTCGGGAGAGGGCGTGGGATGCCACCAAAGCCCGATGCGCGGTCGGAATTCCCGTCCAAATCCAGGGGGCCGGTTCCACCCGCCAGCATTGGAAAATGTTTGCCGGTGCCGATGAGTCGCAGTTTTCTCTTTGAGATGGCTCAAGTCTTCCGGTGCCCACACGCCGATACCGGCGACAAGGCGACGCCAGTCTTCCTAAAGAAACGCGCGACCCTTAAGAACTTTCAAGAATGCTGCCACCGGTTCGCGAACCGTGAGTGTCTTCGTCGCCTGCTTCCCGGTTGAATTTTCTACCGCCATCTGAAAATGAATCGCAGTGCCGCCCTTGGATGCATCACAGATATACATGACCTTGGAAAAATCGACGAGCGTAGGCTTGCCGTTTTTAAGCGTTGCCAGATGCCAAGACAATTTCGTCTCCATAAAATGTTTCAATATGAGACCTTTATACTCCCGGTGCGGCATGCCAGGCAAATGTGAAGTTTACAAATGGTTAATTTAGAAGGCCATTAATAATAGCTGATGCTGTCTCAACTCTTTGTAACGATGAAGGGAGTCACCTGACGTCGCTAAAAAACATGAAGTCGGACGATCTCCTGCGGGATATGATCTGCACCGTTCGGTCGGGCTGGATTTGATAGACCTCATACCAGCGCGTGCCGTGACCACCACCACCCACCACCCCCAAAAAGGAAAACCAAATGACCATCACCACCACGTCATCGCGTGGGCGGGCCAAGCGGGCGGCAGCCGCCAACGCTGGTACTCTGATTGCGGGCCTCATGCGGTGCATATACCGACGTAGTGAGGCTTAGGGGCACCGGGTCGAAGCCACAAAAATGGTTTACGTTTTGCCGCTAGGATGCATTATAGAAACGAAATGTGGAGTGGACATTGACCTGGTGTGACAAACTTTCCTCCACCCCTGCGGTGGGATATCTGTACGAACCATATGCGGCATCAGGTGACCGAATTATCGATAGCCTCACGCCATTGATCAATACGTGGTACACGGGCCCGAAGGCCAATTTCACGGTGGCAAAGCATGAAACCTTATCGGTAGAATTGCAACACGATAACGGGTTCGTGTATCACGTGTCAGATACCAAGGCGTCCGTCTCTTATCAACACCGTTTAAAATTAAGAAACACAAGTGCGGGCCTGCCGGTAGCGGAGTTGATCTCACAACCTTTGCAGTTCTCGAAGATTTTGGACAGTGCCTTTGATGAGCTGGTGAAGGTAGCACTCGCACTACCTCAACCTCATGGCCGCAACATAAGTCGCGTTGGAGTTGTGTCTACAACTATCGCGGCCAGAGAAGATATCCCCCCGGGGATAATGAAGATGATCGAGTATTTCGGAAGGCCTTGGGATAATAAAGTCCAATCATTCAATCTCTCGATTCAATCAGAGTTGAGAAAAGACGATCAATTTGTTGATCGATGCACCCATTTTCTTATTCAGGGCGATGACGAAGAGAGCGATCTCATCACCTTCAAATTTGACTGGCAAAGAACGATTTTGAAGCCCGTTGCCGCGGTAGTTGCAGACTTAAACAAGTTGAACAGCAGTGCGGTCAAATCTGCGTTGGCATATTTCGAAGATCTTGCTGTAGGGAACGCCTTTGATGAGCATCTTATTAGACAAAGAGAAAACGTTTCGGAATGATACAAACGGCGGATCACAGGAAAGTAGCTTTGCGAAGTCATCAAGAGCAGAGCCTGCCTGGACAACCGACCCTCTTGTCCTTCCTAGATTGAACACGCGCTCCGCCTATGCAGCGGGCGCCAAGGCGGCTGCCAGGCTAAATGCTACCACGGCAACCGCAAAAGAGGAGGAAGACTTGCTGTCGGAGCGCCAGCGCCTACTAGACAGGCTTTTCAGTGGAGAAATAACTACCGAAGAGAAAAATCGTCTAGACTATGTGCGTTGGTCTCTCGACAGAATTGAAGACGCTAGACATGGTGCAACTCTCGACGCCCTAGAAATACAAGCAGACGCCTACGAAAGTTTCGTTGTCGAAGTTAATAAGTTTTATGAGCAGCTAAACAGCAGAGTACAGCGCCCAAAGAGATGAATAGCGGTTCCGAAGTCGGCGATCCACAGACTATTAGCACGGCCTTGGTAATTCGCAGCCAAGTGCCGGTAAGGTCGTCGTATAACGAGTACAAACAAGAACTTAGGTACGATTTTTTTTATTCATGTGCATATTGCTGTATTGCCGAGACCGAAGCGGGAGGCATGCGCTTCACAATCGACCACTACGAGCCCCAGAAAGCCCGGAATGATCTTGTGAATGTTTATGACAATTTGATGTGGTCGTGTGACGTCTGCAACCAGAGAAAAGGCGATCGATATCCTCCGGTGAAAGCTAGGCAGAACGGATTTCGTTTCTTCCGCCCAGACGTAGACGTTCACCTTGAACATTTTTCCCTTGAGGGGAATATCCTGAAACACAAAACTAACATCGCATATTACACGATAGAATCGCTCGATTTGAATCGAGAGAGTCTTCAACGGGTAAGAGATATTCGTCGTCGCATCTACTCGTGCGACGAAGCAGTGAGCGGCGGCGTGCTAGCCCTTAGCAGATTTCCGATCGATCGCCTTCCAACAAACATCAGAGGGCCAGCTTACAGAGCCATCAAGCAATTGGTTGACACCTACGAAACGATGGCGGACGCAGTCGAAACGGCTCTTAAAAGTCATGCTCGATCACCGATACTTGATGAAGACGACAGTGCATCAGAGCGAGCCAAACAGCGGAAGGAAAAATTGGCAGCTCTCGAAGGCATGTTTCCTGGAAGCTGGCGCGGCCCGAGAAAGGTGGCAAAGGGTAAACGGGGGGGTAACCCCCCAGAACCCGCACCTGATTCCCCGACAGCAACTCGACCGCACCATAATGCGCCAGATCGAACAATGCGTTGACTACCGGGTTCTGATCGAACCCGGCGCCGACCAGCGGCACGCCGACCTCATATAGGCTGACGGGCGCGCCAACTGCCTGGCGGCCAGCGGCGAGTGTGGGTGCCGGTGGTGACTCGCCCGGACGGCTGGGCATTCATCGAGGCGTGCAGCGGCCTGATGGGCGGGCATACGATCGGAGGAGTAGGCCTGAGCGATGTAAACGTTGGTTGAGGAATAGACAGTTTAACAAACTGAGGCCATGATCCTCCATTGGAGAGGGGAAAAGCATGGACTACATTGTTCTTGATGTTGAAACAGCAAACCCAAATTATGCGTCAATATGCCAAGTCGGCCTCATTGATGTTCGTGGCGGACATGTCGTCGACACTCAATCAATCCTAATCAACCCCGAGGATTTCTTCGATCCGTTCAATATATCGATCCATGGGATTACTGAAGAACGGGTAAGGGGTGCCCCAACATTCCGGGACGTACATGCCGACCTTTTGTCCCGGCTTGGACAAAGGGTCGCAATCCATCACGGCCCATTCGATCGAGTTGCGTTTACACGGGCATCGGACAAGTATGGATTGCAGCCCCTGTTGCCGATCTGGCTGGACAACCAGTCTGTTGTCAGGAGAACCTGGCCGGATTTCGCCCGCAGCGGCTACGGCTTAAAAAATCTATGCAGACATTTCGACTTTGCTTTTTCACATCACGATGCGCTCGAAGACGCAAGGGTCACTGAACTCATTTTTCGACGGGCGTTAGCTGAATCAGGCACTACTTTGCCGGATTGGCTGGTTCGTTCGAAATTACCCATTTCCGCGGCTACGGTGGGCCAGGCTGGTAATCCGCAGGGCCGCTTTCATGGGCAGACAATTGTATTCACCGGGGATATGGGGGTACCAAGATCGGAAGCGGCCGGGATAGCGGCAAAGTTGGGATTTGATGTCCTTGAGTCGGTCAATAAAAAGGTCACGCTCCTTGTCGTTGGACTGCAAGACCTCAGCCGGCTCGCTGGCTATGAAAAGAGCAGTAAGCAAAGGAAGGCCGAGACGCTCCGCGAGGCAGGACACGACATTGAGATTGTGTCCGATTCTGATTTCTGGGCAATGATCCCAAGCTCGATGAGGCCGCCGCAGAGGCCGGTTCGACAAGCCCAAACCGCGCGCGGAACAAAGCACCTGGCCGTAGAAATCTCGCTTGAATCGCTGTTTTCAGATGCGGAATTGGAAGAAATGTTCGGCGTCCTGCTCAATGATGAGCTTGGCTGAGGCACGGCATCTCGGAACTGCGCCCGCCGTATTCTGCCGTATCGCAAATGAAATCCTGCCCTCTTGCGGGGATGACGGACTTTCACCACCTGCTATCTTAACAAATTTGTCAAGAATTAACGTTCAAGAGGATACCAGATCGCCAACATGGCCAAGTGTTACTTGGCTGAACCTCGCAATGAACTGCAGATCGGCAAAGGGGCGTGGTTCACTCGGCGCCCGATAATCCACTCGTCCAGTGCTGGTGGCTAATTCCCATTCAATGCGTGCTCGAGGTGTGGGGCCGTATAGCCACACCTCAATTGTCCCGCCGTCACGGCCGGCATAGGCATCTCGGTCAGCCGGCACGGCCTCAAGCATTGCAGAAAGCGCGTCCGCAAAATTATGCCCGCGCTTAATCTGCCCGAAGACAAGTGGTTGCGACGCAACAAGGCCTGCATAATCTCGGACGGTCTTAACGCTGTCTTTGACGTTCCGGCTGCCGGCGACAGCTATCAGCAAATTAGCCGCGTCTTGATAGTTAACGACAGACCGTCCCCGCCCTCGCTGGCCTTCACTGCGCAACCCGGCGTTCATCAGATTTCGGTCATGCAAGGTGACGGTGCCCTCAGGCACCCCGGTTTGGTGCGCAATTTGCGCGACCAGTTCTTTGGGCGTGGCCATGAATTCCTCGGTGTGGTGGGTCGCGTGGTGAAGGCGACAATTGCGCGTAGCACTGTTTTATTTTGCGCGCCACACAAAATATGCATTGACTCAATTTCCTATTTAACGCAATAAACAATTATTGACGTTCACTAGGAGATTCGAAATGCGAACGAACCCGCACTCCCAGCCCACAGAAAGAATAGCACTCCCACGCAGACTGGTGCCGAGAAGACCGGTGCACTTTGAAATGGATACCAGATTTGCCTATCTCGAATGGCTCAGGCAGGAGGCGCGATTCCTTCAGATGGAACTCGGCTGCGGCGATAAGGGCGAGTTTTCACCCATCGGAACTTTCACGCACCGTTACCACATTCCTTTCGGCGAGAGTTGGCGCGATCAGCCGCAGCCATCGACTCGCGCCGAAACTGTATTGCGCGCTGTCGGCGTCAAGTTTCCGCGAGGATTGCTCGTGCCGGAGGATGCGGCATGAGCAAACGCCGGCACAAAATTCGCGGGCAGGCGGTTCCGCTTTCGGCCTTGATCCAGGGCGACTATGACTACATTTCGGCATGCATCGAAGCCGACGCGCTCGCCGAGCGAGGTATAGGAAATGGTGCCGACGACGTACCGGAATACAACGTCCACGACGAAATCATGGCATTCCGCTGCAGGACTCTTGCAGAGATCCGCGCCAAACTTGCGTGGATGACTGGGGAAGGTGGCGGTCTGAGCGGCGAGGAGGAGGCCTTCAAGTTGATGCTCGCCGATATCGACGACCTGCTTACAACTAATTCACAATTACAGAAGGCGGCCAGAACACCACCGGACCCTACACGTTCCGCTGGCCGCCAGGGAGTTGGCGCGCGCTAGTCGCAGCGCCCTTTGGCCCGCTACCCTTCTGCATCGGGGTAGCGGGCTTTTCCCCCCAACTCATTCTAAAGCCGACCATAGGAGGCGCCTTTGACACTAAAGCACTCGCCGGCCAACGATAACGATCCATTTTGGCGGCTTCCGATGTTCGCGAAGGATCTGGAACTTGCCGAGGCAATCGTCGGCAAATCCGAGGCAGCCAAATGGGTGAAAGAGCGCCTCCCCACATTGGCGGTGAAACCTGGCTTTCCGCCAGTGGACGCCTTTCATGGTGGTCGGCCGGTGCCGCTCGTCCGCATGTTTTACCAAAGCTATCTGGGCGTCGCGACTGGCATGGTCGGCTCCCCAGACGGGGAGGAGGGGCAATGGAGTCGGTTAAGGCAATAGGCCTCAAATGGATGAAGCGGACCTCCGGTCGGGTTCCGGTTTGGGTGGCCGACGAGAACGACGTGAAGCGCGGCTATGAGCCGAAAACAGTCAACCTCGATTACCTGCGCGACGAACCGGACATGCTCGTGGCAAAGTGCAACGCGCTCCAGGCTGATATGTTGCTTTGGCGGTCGGGATACAGACGCAATGTCAGCGTATTCGATGGAAGTGTCCGATCGCTGTTATCTGTGTACCAGCGAGATGAAGAAAGCGCCTTTCACCAGTTGAAGCCGGGATCGCTCGTTCCCTATAAGCACTATCTCGCGAAACTCGAGGAGCATATCGGGCCGCGGCGAGTCGACTCCATCAGCGGCATCGATGTGCTGGCATAAGATTTGGAGCCGAAACGGAAAGCACCTGGCTGCGGCGTCGACGTCGCGGGCGGTTCTAGAGGCCGCTGTGAAGCATGGCATTCTTCGCAGATTCGCCGGTTGCATCGAGTTGCGCGAAATCCTGCAAACGGCTCGCTCAGGCTTGCCACAGCCAAGCCGACGCGAAATCGTGATTACGACAGACCAGGCAACCGCCGCACGCCAGGCAGCACACGCCGCTGGGCGGCCCTCGTCCGCCTTGGCATACGCCATCGCCTACGAGACGACGCTGCGTTTGTGGGACGTTGTGGGGCAGTGGTGGCCATTGGGAAAGGGCGGCATCTCTGACGTCGTCGATGCTGAGCGTGGACTGAAGTGGTTTGGCCTTCGATGGGATAACATCGACGATAATCTGGTTCTCAAGTTCAAGCCATCAAAGACCGACGGCACAACTGGCCGGACGGTGACTTATCCTCTGACGAAGGCGCCCATGGTGCTGGAGGAACTCGAGCACTGGCCAGCCGACAAGCGAATCGGCCCGGTCATCGTCTCTGAAGCCACCGGTCTGCCTTACATCTCTCGGGCTGTCACAGACCGGTGGGGGGACGATCGCAACGCGGCGGGCATTGATCCGAAGGCTTGGGCTCGAGACCTGCGCGCATCGGGAATTACCGAGGGACGTGCCGCAGGTGCCACGACCGACGACGCTTCGAAGGTCGCTGGTCACGCCGGCACGAAGACCACGAGCGCAGTTTACGATCGCGCTTCGGAAGAGGCTGCTGGCCGATTCGCTGACGCCCGAATTGCGGGTCGAGAACGGAACGGTAACGGCGGCGGTAACGGGCGGTAACGGCGCGGCGGCAAGCCCATGAACCAACAGGGTTTTCCCGCCAACGGTTCTTAACGCCCCCTTAAATCGCCGCATTTACACTTCATCGCACTCGCCGAACGCAGGCCCTCCGGGCCGGTCGTCTCCCCGAAACGCTCATCTGGAGAAACCATCCCGGCATGGCAGCACAGCGCAGATCACCGCAAAGGATTGAACCGTCGTTCGAACATGGGCGAGACGATGGCGACCTGCGTGTGACGGCTGGCGAGCGCGTTGTGGGCGGCGGCAATAAGGCCGGTCGTCCGAAACCTTCCGGCAAGAAGAAGGCGCGCCGGGGCAAAGCTTCGGCAGGCGGCGGCGCGCGCGGCGGTGGCCTTGCCGGCCTCGTCCGGTCGCTGGTCTATTGGTGTCTCGTGCTCGGTATCTGGGGCGCCATCGGTGTCGGCGGGCTGGTGCTCTATTATGGCGCGCGCATGCCGAGCGCCACCAGCTGGGCCATTCCCGACAGGCCTCCGAACGTCAAGATCCTGGCAGCCAATGGCGAAATCATCGCCAATCGCGGCGCAACCGGCGGCGAGGCGCTGAGCCTCGAAAACATGTCGCCCTATATTCCGCAGGCGGTCATCGCCATCGAGGACCGGCGCTTCTATTCGCATTTCGGCGTCGATCCGCTGGGCCTTGCCCGCGCCATGCTGACGAACATCACCACCGGCCGCATGGTTCAGGGCGGCTCGACGCTGACCCAGCAGCTGGCCAAGAACCTGTTCCTCTCGCCCGAGCGCACGATCGAGCGCAAGGTGCAGGAAGTCTTGCTCGCCATCTGGCTGGAGCAGAAATATACCAAGGACCAGATTCTGGCCATGTATCTGAACCGGGTGTTCTTCGGCTCCAACGCCTATGGCGTCGAGGCGGCCTCGCGGCGCTATTTCAACAGGTCGGCCCGCGACGTGAACCTTGGCCAGGCGGCGCTGCTGGCCGGCCTGCTGAAGGCGCCGTCGCGGCTTTCGCCGGCGCGCGATCCGCAAGCGGCGGAAGAGCGGGCGCAGCTGGTGCTCGGCGCCATGCGCGAAGAAGGCTTCATTACCGACGCCGAGGTCAAGACGGCCATGTCGCAGCCGCCGACAAAGGCGAGGAGTTTCTGGTCGGGCGCGCAATATTATGTCGCCGACATGGTCATGGACCAGTTGCCGGGCATGATCGGCGACGTCACCCAGGATCTGGTCGTCGATACCACGCTCGACCTTGCGCTTGAGAAGAAGGCCGAGGAAACGCTTGCCGCAAGCCTCGATGCCGATGGTGAGAAGCTCGATGTCAGCCAGGCGGCGCTCGTCTCGATCGACGGCACCGGCGCCATCCGCGCGCTGGTCGGCGGCCGCGATTATGCGGTGAGCCAGTTCGACCGCGCCGTCAAGGCGAAGCGCCAGCCGGGTTCGGCCTTCAAGCCCTTCGTCTATGCCGCCGCTATGGAAATCGGCCGCACCCCGATGTCGGTGCGCAACGACGCGCCGGTCCGGATCGGCAATTGGACGCCGGAAAACTACGACCAGAAATATCGCGGCGAGGTCACGCTCTCCAATGCGTTGGCCCATTCTCTCAATACGATCGCGGCCCAGCTGGTCATGGAAGTCGGCCCGAAACAGGTGGTCAAGCTCGCCCATCGGCTCGGCATCGAATCCGAAATGCAGGCCAACGCCTCGATCGCGCTCGGCACATCGGAGGTCAGCCTGGTCGAACTGACCTCGGCCTATGCGCCGTTCATGAATGGCGGCTTCAAGGCGACCCCGCATGTCATCAAGCGGATATCGACGGCCGACGGCACGGTGCTCTACGAGAATACCTACGACAACCCGCCCCGGGTGCTCGATCCGGCCGTCGTCAGCGAGATGAACCGGATGATGGTCGGCGTGATCGAGCGCGGTACCGGCAGGAAGGCGCAGCTGGAGGGCTGGCAGGCGGCCGGTAAGTCCGGCACCACGCAATCCTTCCGCGACGCGCTGTTCGTCGGCTTCACCAATCATCTGACGACCGGCGTCTGGTTCGGCAATGACGATGGCAAGTCGATGAAGAAGGTGACCGGCGGCGGTCTTCCGGCAGCGGCCTGGCAGGATTACATGACGGCCGCGCATGAAGGGCTCTCGCCTTCGCCGATCTTCGGCACCACCGGCATCCAGCCGGTCTTCGGTAGTGAACAGACGCCGCCCGCCACCGTCGGCGACGTGATTTCCGGCACTTTCGGAAATGATGCCGGCTATCCGCAGGTCCCGGACAGGGCGAATGAGGCGGCGGCAGGCCAGGGCGTTCTCCCGGTGCAGACGCAAGAGCAGCCACAAGGGCAGACCGAGGCCGCCAGCTCCGGCCTCCTGCCGCCCGCCGATGTCGGCGAAACGACCGGCACCACGCGGCGGACGACGCTTTTCGATATTCTCACCGGCGGCTGATCACCCGTCGTGCCATGGACCTTCCCAGATTGGTGCCGGCGGCGCAACAGCTTCTCGCGAAGGCGGTTGCGCCGTGGAATGAGCCGTACGGCGTGGCCGTTTTCGTCCGCCGATGGGTGTTTTTCCCCCTTGCCCGGCGCGCCCCTGCTTTTTGCGTGTTTTCGCCTTTCAACATGCCTTGCAGTCCGAAACGCTGCTCCTTATATACGCCCCATCACCGCGGCCAAGGCTGCGATCATTCCACAGACCATCCCGTTAGGGGCTGTCGCATGAATGCCTGACCGGGTTCAGACAGTCCGCTGCAAGGAGAGAACGAACATGGCTAAAGTAATCGGTATCGACCTGGGAACGACCAACTCCTGCGTCTCCGTCATGGACGGCAAGGATGCGAAGGTCATTGAAAATGCGGAAGGCGCGCGCACGACCCCTTCGATCGTCGCCTTCAACGACGACGGCGAGCGGCTGACCGGCCAGCCGGCTAAGCGCCAGGCGGTCACCAATCCGGAAAACACCCTGTTTGCCGTGAAGCGCCTCATCGGCCGCCGCTATGACGACAAGCTCGTCGAGAAGGACAAGGACCTCGTTCCCTACAAGATCGTCAAGGGCGACAATGGCGATGCATGGGTCGAAGCGCAGGGCAAGGGCTATTCCCCCTCGCAGGTCTCCGCGATGATCCTTCAGAAGATGAAGGAAACCGCCGAATCCTATCTCGGTGAAAAGGTCACCCAGGCGGTCATCACCGTTCCGGCCTATTTCAACGATGCCCAGCGCCAGGCAACCAAGGATGCCGGCAAGATCGCCGGCCTGGAAGTCCTGCGCATCATCAACGAGCCGACGGCTGCTGCCCTTGCCTATGGCCTCGATAAGAGGGACGGCAAGACCATCGCCGTCTACGACCTGGGCGGCGGCACCTTCGATATTTCCGTTCTCGAAATCGGCGACGGCGTCTTCGAAGTGAAGTCCACCAATGGAGACACCTTCCTCGGCGGCGAAGACTTCGACATGCGTCTCGTCGAATATCTTGCGGCCGAGTTCAAGAAGGACCAGGGCATCGACCTGAAGAACGACAAGCTTGCCCTGCAGCGCCTCAAGGAAGCCGCTGAAAAGGCCAAGATCGAGCTGTCGTCCTCGCAGCAGACCGAGATCAACCTGCCGTTCATCACGGCGGACGCGACTGGTCCGAAGCACCTGACGATGAAGCTGTCGCGCGCCAAGTTCGAAAGCCTGGTCGATGATCTCGTCCAGCGCACTGTTGCCCCGTGCAAGGCAGCCCTCAAGGATGCCGGCGTCACCGCGGCCGAGATCGACGAAGTCGTCCTGGTCGGCGGCATGAGCCGCATGCCCAAGGTGCAGGAAGTCGTCAAGCAGCTGTTCGGCAAGGAGCCGCACAAGGGCGTCAACCCGGATGAAGTGGTCGCCATGGGCGCCGCCATCCAGGCCGGCGTTCTGCAGGGCGATGTCAAGGATGTGCTGCTTCTCGACGTGACGCCGCTGTCGCTCGGCATCGAAACGCTGGGTGGCGTCTTCACCCGCCTGATCGAGCGCAACACGACGATCCCGACGAAGAAGAGCCAGACCTTCTCGACGGCAGAAGACAGCCAGAATGCCGTGACCATCCGCGTCTCGCAGGGTGAGCGCGAAATGGCTGCCGACAACAAGCTGCTCGGCCAGTTCGACCTGGTCGGCATTCCGCCGGCACCGCGTGGCATTCCGCAGATCGAAGTGACCTTCGATATCGATGCCAACGGCATCGTGCAGGTCTCGGCCAAGGACAAGGGCACCGGCAAGGAGCACCAGATCCGCATCCAGGCCTCCGGTGGCCTCTCCGATGCCGATATCGAAAAGATGGTCAAGGACGCCGAGGCCAATGCCGAAGCCGACAAGACGCGTCGCGAAGGCGTCGAGGCGCGGAACCAGGCCGAAAGCCTGATCCACTCCTCGGAGAAGTCACTGAAGGAATTCGGCGACAAGGTAACCGAAGCCGAGCGCACCGCGATCTCGGATGCGATCGCTGCGCTGAAGACCTCGGTCGAGGCCTCCGAGCCGGATGCCGAAGACATCAAGGCGAAGACCCAGACGCTTCTGGAAGCCTCGATGAAGCTTGGCCAGGCCATGTATGAGGCCCAGCAGTCGGATGCGGCCAATGCCGACGCGCAGGCAGATGCCGCCCGTGATGGCGATATCGTCGATGCCGACTACGAAGAGGTCAACGACGAGGACGATCGCAAGAAAACCGCGTAATCCGTCTTCGCTTGGAACTTCGGGAAGCCCGGGATTGAAAAATCCCGGGCTTTTCCATGTCCTCTGTCCGCCGGCGCAAGACGCAAAGGCCGGTTGCAACTGAAGCAAGGGCCGCCCGGGCATCCGGATCGACGGCGAAATGGCCGGAAATCCGGGCTTTTCCGACAAAAACCGGCGGGCATCGTGGTTTACCTATGGTATCGCGCGCCAAGGTTTACTAAATCCTGTGCAAGGAAATTTGGCGACGCCGGGCAGCCGGCTTTTGCGCGCCTATTCAACAGGACAATCTGCAAGAATGAAACGTGATCTTTATGAAACGCTCGGCGTTGCGAAAACAGCGGACGAGAAGGAGCTGAAGAGCGCCTTCCGCAAACTGGCGATGAAGTATCACCCGGACAAGAACCCCGGCGACGCCGAGGCGGAAAAGACCTTCAAGGAAATCAGCCTGGCCTATGAGATCCTCAAGGATCCGCAGAAGCGGGCCGCCTATGACCGTTATGGCCACGCCGCCTTCGAACAGGGCGGCATGGGGGCCGGTGGTGCCGGCATGGGCGCCGGGGCCGGCGGCTTCTCCGATATTTTCGAGGACATCTTCGGCGAGATGATGGGCGGTGGTCGCCAGCGCCGCTCCTCCGGCGGCCGCGAGCGCGGCGCCGACCTGCGCTACAATATGGAAATCTCGCTGGAAGAGGCCTATGCCGGCAAGACGGCGCAGATCCGCGTGCCCACCTCGATCACCTGCGACGTCTGCACCGGCACCGGCGCCAAGCCCGGTACCAAGCCCACCACCTGCGCCACCTGCCAGGGCTCCGGCCGCGTGCGCGCCGCACAGGGCTTCTTCTCGGTGGAACGCACCTGTCCGACCTGTCATGGTCGTGGCCAGATCATCACCGATCCTTGCGTCAAGTGCCATGGCCAGGGCCGCACGACCGAGGAGCGTTCGCTCTCGGTCAATATCCCCGCCGGTATCGAGGACGGCACGCGCATCCGCCTGTCCGGCGAAGGCGAGGCCGGCCTGCGCGGCGGACCTTCGGGCGATCTTTATATCTTCCTGTCGGTCAAGCCGCATGAATTCTATCAGCGCGACGGGGCCGATCTCTATTGCAGCGTACCGATCTCGATGACGACGGCGGCGCTCGGCGGCAAGTTCGACGTGGCGACGCTCGACGGCACCAAGTCGCGCGTTTCCGTGCCAGAAGGCACCCAGGCCGGCAAGCAGTTCCGCCTCAAGGGCAAGGGCATGCCGGTGCTGCGCTCCAGCCAGGTCGGCGACCTCTATATCCAGATCGGCATCGAGACGCCGCAGAAGCTGACCAAGCGCCAGCGCGAACTTCTGAAGGAATTCGAGGAACTCTCCTCCAAGGAGAACAATCCGGAATCGGCAGGCTTCTTTTCCCGCATGAAGGATTTCTTCGACATCGAGTGACTGGCAAGCCGGTGGAGCTGCCATATATCCCGGCCGGAGGCAGCAATGTCTCCGGCCTTTTTCGTGCGTCCGGGCGCCGGACAGCATGCCTCACCTCCTGCGAAAGGCGCATCCATGACCTTCGAACTCTATTATTGGGACGGCATTCCGGGGCGCGGCGAATTTGTTCGCCTGGCACTGGAACAGGCCGGAGCCGATTATACCGACATGGCGCGAGCCGATGGCGGCACGGAGCGCATGATGGCGATGATGAAAAGCTCGCCGACGGAAACGCCGCCCTTCGCGCCGCCCTTCCTGAAGCATGGCGAACTGCTGGTATCGCATGTGGCCAATATTCTCCTTTATCTCGGCGGCAGGCTCGATCTCGCGCCGAAGGACGAAGCTGGCCGGTTGGAGACGAACGGCCTGCAACTGACCATTACCGATTTCCTCACAGAGATACATGATTGTCACCATCCGGTCGGCACCGCCCTCTATTACGAGGACCAGAAGGCGGAAGCCTTGCGCCGGTCCGAAAGCTTCCTTGGCGAACGCCTGCCGAAATTCCTCGGTTATTTCGAGCGGCAATGCTCGGCCAGTGCGCAAGGCAATATCCACGCCGTCGGCGGGATGCTGACCTATGTCGATCTGTCGCTGTTCCAGGTTGTCGAGGGGCTGCGCTACGCCTTCCCCAAGGCGATGAAGGCGGCCGAGCCGGATTATCCGCAATTGGTGGCGCTTGCCGCCCAGGTCCGCGCCCTGCCGCGCATCAAGGCCTATCTCTCTTCGGAGCGCAGGCTGGCCTTCAACGAGAACGGCATTTTCCGTCATTATCCGGAGCTCGACCGTCCGCCGGCGTGATGCGTTTGGCGCAAGCTAGTGCGCGCCTTCTGGCAGGAGTGCCATGTTCAGCCTTGCCATAGCGGCTTAGGCGGCTTAGCTCTCGGCGGACACGCAACCGGAATCCCCATGCCGCACAAGGTTTCCCTCACTCGCCTGAAACTCGGCGACTTCCGCAATTATGCGGCCCTGTCGCTCGACCTCGACGCACGCCATGTGGTGCTGACCGGGGAGAATGGCGCCGGCAAGACCAATCTCATGGAGGCGGTCTCCTTCCTTTCCCCCGGGCGCGGCCTGCGCCGGGCCGCCTATGGCGATGTCGCGCGGGTGGGCGAGGCCGGGTTTTCGGTTTTTGCGGAACTGGAGGGGATGGAAGGCTCCGTCGAGATCGGCACCGGTACGGCAGGCGTCGAGGAAGGCCAATCACGCCGCCTGCGCCTCAACGGCACGACAGCAAGGACGATTGACGAATTGCAGGACCATCTGCGCGTGCTCTGGCTGACGCCGGCCATGGATGGGCTGTTCACCGGCGGCTCGGGCGACCGTCGTCGCTTCCTCGACCGGCTGGTGCTGTCGCTCGATCCCGAGCACGGCCGCCGCGCCGCCGATTTCGAGCGCGCCATGCGCAGCCGCAACCGGCTGCTGTCCGAAGGACGGGCGGACCCGGTATGGCTGACGGGCCTCGAGCGCCAGATGGCTGAACTCGGCATATCCATGGCGCTGGCTCGGCAGGAAATGCTCGGCCTTCTGGCCGGACTTGTGGACCAGAACCACGAAGGCGGGGTCTTTCCGGCCGCCGATCTGGCCTTGGCCGGATTTCTCGATGGCGAATGGCATCGCCCGGCCTTCGACCTGGAAGAGCAATATCTGGAGATGATGAAAAACGGACGCCATCGCGATGCCGGCGCCGGCCGCACGCTCGATGGCCCGCATCGCAGTGACCTGCTGATTCGCCACCGGGCGAAGAACATGGAGGCCGCGCGCTGTTCGACCGGCGAGCAGAAGGCGCTTTTGGTCGGCCTCGTGCTTGCCCATGCGCGCCTGGTCGGCAACATGACCGGCCATGCACCGATCCTGCTTCTCGACGAGATCGCCGCCCATCTCGACGAAGGGCGTCGTGCCGCGCTGTTCGATCTTGTCGACAATCTCGGCGGTCAGGCGTTCATGACTGGCACCGACCAGTCGATGTTTTCCGCCCTCGGCGACCGCGCGCTCTATCTCACGGTTGCTAACGGCACCATTTCGAGGTGACATCCGGCCATGAGCACACAGCCCCTCCAGCCTGAAGAAATCGAACGCTACGCCCGCCATATACTGCTGCCGGAGATCGGCGGCACCGGCCAGCAGGCTTTGAAGGCGGCAAGCGTGCTCGTCATCGGCGCCGGCGGCCTCGGGGCGCCGGTGCTCCACTATCTGGCCGCGGCAGGCGTCGGCCGGCTGGGCATCGTCGACGACGACATCGTGTCGCTCTCCAACCTGCAGCGGCAGGTCATCCATGGCACGCCCGATATCGGAAGGCTGAAAGCCGACAGCGCCACGGATACGCTTTCCCGGCTGAACCCGCATGTGGAGGTGATCCGCCACGTCGAGCGGCTGGACAGTGCCAATGCCGAGACGATCTTTTCCGGTTATGCCATTGTCGTCGATGGCTCGGACAATTTCGAAACCCGCTATCTCGCGGCCGATACGGCCGAGCGGCTGCGCATCACGCTGGTGACGGCCGCCGTCGGGCGTTTCGACGGATCGCTGACCGTGCTGCGGCCATGGGAAACCGCCGCCGATGGCCGGCGAAACCCGCGCTACCGCGATCTCTTTCCAGCGGCGCCGCCGCCGGGCGTGGTGCCGTCCTGCGCCGAGGCTGGCATTGTCGGCGCGCTGACGGGCGTGCTTGGAACGTTGCAGGCTATGGAAGTCATCAAGGTCATCACCGGCGCCGGCGAGCCGCTGGTCGGACGCCTGTTGATGTATGACGCGCTGTCGGCGCGATTCGAGACCATCAGATACAGGCGGAAGGAAACGGAAGATGAGGCGGGTGCCGCTCGATGAGACATTCGAGGATTGGGACGGGCTACTGGCGCTCATCCTGTCCGCCTTCGCCTCCATGCATGGGCGCATTGACCCTCCATCCTCGGCCCTCTCGTTGACGCCGCAATCGCTCCGGCAGAAGGCGATGGCGGAAAGGGCAGTGGCGCTCGCTGAAGGCGACCGCCTGCTTGGATGCATCTTCTGCAAGCCGGAGCCGCCGGACGGTCTCTACATCGGCAAGCTCGCCGTAACCCCGGAGGCGCAGGGGAAAGGCATCGGCCGGGCATTGCTGCGGGTGGCGGAAGAGGAAGCGGCACTGCGCGGCTTTTCCTGGCTGCGCCTCGAAACACGGATCGAGCTTGAGGAGAATCACCGCGCCTTTGCACGCTGGGGATTTGAGAGGAGCCGCGACGGCACCCATCCCGGCTTTGCGCGTCCGACCTATGTCGAAATGCGCAAGGAACTTTGATCCGTCGCCGTGAACCGTCACGCCCGGTTGGGTAGCACGCGGTCGGGCGGTCGGTGACCGTCGAAATAGGTGCGGATATTGATCACCACCTTTTCGCCCATGTCGATCCGGCCCTCAAGTGTCGCCGAACTCATATGCGGCAGAAGCACGACCTTGCCCTCGCTGGCGAGCTTCACGAGCTTCGGGTTGACCGCCGGCTCGTTCTCGAACACGTCGAGCCCGGCTCCGGCGATCTTGCCCTCGCGCAGGCATTTGATCAGCGCCGCCTCGTCGACGATGCCGCCGCGCGCCGTGTTGACGATGTAGCTCGTCGGCTGCATCAGCGCCAAACGCCTGGCCGACAGGAGATGATAGGTCGCCGGCGTCGAAGGGCAGTTGACCGAGACGATATCGACGCGGGCAAGCATCTGGTCGAGGCTGTCCCAATAGGTCGCCTCCAGCTTTTCCTCGGTCTCCGAACTGACCCACTTGCGATTGTGATAGTGGATCGACAGGCCGAAGGCCTTGGCCCGTCTGGCAACCGCGGTCCCGATGCGGCCCATGCCGACGATGCCGATGCGCTTTCCCGAAATCCTGCGCCCGAGCATCCAGGTCGGCGACCAGCCGGCCCATTCTCCCCTGCGGTCGGTCAGGATGGTGGCGCCTTCCGCAAGGCGCCTCGGCACGGCAAGAATCAGTGCCATCGTCATGTCGGCGGTGTCTTCGGTCAGCACATTCGGCGTATTGGTGACCGTGATGCCGCGCTTGGCGGCGGCATCGATGTCGATATGGTCGGTGCCGTTGGAAAAACTGGCGATCAGCTTGAGCTGCGGCCCGGCCTGCTCGATCAGCGCCGCGTCGATCCGGTCGGTGAGGGTGGGAACCAGCACGTCCGCGCGCTTCATCGCCGCCACGAGTTCGGGCTGGCTGCGCGGCGTATCGTCGATGTTCAGCTCGGCGTCGAACAGCTCGCGCATGCGCGTTTCGACGATGTCGGGCAATTTGCGGGTGATATACACCTTGGGCTTTTTCTTGTTTGTCATCGCTGCTTGCCTGGCTCTGTTGACGGGTTTTTAACCAAGTTGATGGATCGTCTGCCTGTGGTCCATTTTCTACCAGACCCGGTGTGGAAGACAACCAAACTCTGGGTTTACCGACGATTTGCCTGCTTGGCGGACCCGGTCGGGACTTGGCCGCACGTTTCTAGATCTCATCGGAAAACGGATTTCGTCATGCGTCCATTCCTTTCCAGGCTTTTCGTGATCGCTGCCGCCGGCCTGTCGCTGGCGGTGACGAGCGCGCTTCCGCTCCATGCCCAGGCGGTCAAGGGGGCAAGCGGCCTGCCGCTGCCGCGCTTCGTCAGCCTCAAATCCAAGAGCGTCAATCTGCGGATCGGGCCGAGTATCGATTATGCGGTTGCCTGGCGTTACCTGAAATCCGGTGTCCCGGTGGAGATTATCCAGGAATATGACAACTGGCGGCGCATCCGGGATGCCGACGGCACGGTCGGCTGGGTCAACCAGGCGCTCCTGTCGGGAGACCGCACGGCGGTCGCCGCCCCGTGGATGCGCGGCAAGGGCGAGGGCGTCTTCGTCAATATGCGCCGCGAAGCGCAGGCGGCCGGCGCCATCGTCGCGCGGATAGAGCCCGGCGTGGTCATCCATGTCGGCGAATGCAACGGCGAATGGTGCCGCGCCGAAGCCCAGGGAACCGAGGGCTGGATCTCGCAGGGCGAGATCTGGGGTGCCTATCCCGGCGAAGCCTTCAAATAGCGCTCAGGAAAGCCCGGCATCCTTTGCCGCCGTCGCCAGCGAGATGAGCGGGCGCGGCCCGACCTGCTCGATGACGATGCCGGCGGCGAGACTGCCGAGCCTGCCGCAATCCGCAAGCGTCCTGCCTGTCGTGTAACCGTGCAGGAACCCGGCGGCATAGAGGTCGCCGGCGCCTGTTGTATCGACGACACGGCTGACCCTCGTCGCATCGACCTTGATTCGCTCGGAGCCCTTCAGCACGATCGATCCGTCCTCGCTCATCGTCACCGCCGCAAGCTTGCAGTCGCGGGCGATCATCGACAATGCGTGCTCGAAGTCTTCCGTCTCATAGAGGGCGAGCGCCTCGGCGCGGTTGGCAAAGACGATATCGACGGTGCCAGAGCGCATCAGGTCGAGGAATTCGCCGCGATAGCGGTGTACGCAGAAACTGTCGGAAAGCGTCATCGCCACTTCGCGGCCGTTCTCATGGGCGATGCGGGCGCATTCACGGATCGCATCCTTGGCGCGCGGCGGGTCCCAGAGGTAGCCTTCGAAATAGGTCACCTTCGCCGCGGCGACCACGGAAGGCTCGACGTCGTCCGATCCGAGCTCGACACAGGCGCCGAGATAGGTGTTCATCGAGCGTTCACCATCCTCGGTGACGAAGATCATCGAGCGGGCGGTGGGTGGAACCGTGTCCAGCGGCTTCGTCTCGAAATGTACGCCCTGGGCGCGGATGTCATGGGCAAAAATCTCGCCGAGCTGGTCATTGGCGACCTTGCCGAAATAGGCGGCCTTGCCACCGAGGCTGGCCACGCCCGCCGCCGTATTGCCGGCACTGCCACCGGAGGCTTCAAGGGCCGGGCCCATGCGCGAATAGAGCAGTTCCGCCCTCTCCGCGTCGATCAGGTTCATCGCACTCTTGATGATGCCGTTGTGAACGAGGAACGCGTCGTCGCAGCGCGCAATGATGTCCACGATGGCATTGCCGATCGCGAGCACGTCGAATTTGGTCATGCGGAACCGCCTGGATTATGTGTCAGCCGGTATCCGGTAATAGCGAAATTCCCGCAGTTTGAAAGGGAAAAGAGCAGTATGGCCGGGACTTCCGGCTTTTTGCGGGTTTTTCAGCCCGGCAAGGCCGAAGCTTCATACAGTGCGGCAAACTCCGCACTCGGCGGGATAGGTTTGATGATATCGATCAGGACGCCGTTCGGATCGGCGGTGATGAAATGCCTTTGCCCGAAATCCTCGTCGCAGATCGCTTTCAGGATCGGCAGGCCGGCCGCCTGGAACCTGGCATAAAGCGCATCCGGGTCCTCGACCTCGAAATTGAGGAGAAGGCCGCCGGCGCTTCCCCGGCCGGATTCCGGAATGGTTTCGTGCCGGCCGTCGAGCACGGCAAGGGTGACATGTTCATTCTGCTTCGATTGCAGATGCACATACCAGTCCGCGGAAAACAGCGCTTCGAAATCGAAATGCCGGAGATAGAAGTCCGTCGTGGCCTTCACGTCGTTCGTCATGATGACAGGATAATAGCTGGTAATTTTCATGGCTTTCCTCACCTCGGATAATAACATACAGTCTGCATGTTTCTTCAATTAACATACATACAGTTTGTATGTAAAGGCAGAAAATGCGACGCAGCAACAAGGAACGGTCCGACAGCATGCGCATTGCGCTGGTCGAGGCGGCACGGGAGCTTTTCATCGAGAAGGGCTATGCCGAAACGACAACGCCCGAAATCGTCGCGGCGGCCGGCGTGACGAGGGGCGCCCTCTACCATCATTTCGAGGACAAGAAGGCTTTGTTCCGCGCGGTAATCGAGCGTGAGGCCGGCATGGTCGCGGACGAGATCGAGATTGCCTCCGAGGCGGGAGGCGGCACGGCGCGCGACGCGCTGATTCTCGGAACAGGCGCCTATTTCGATGCGATGGCCGAGCGTGGAAGAACCCGGCTTCTGTTGCTCGATGGCCCGGCCGTTCTGGGTGTCGAGGCCATCCGCCAAATCGATGCCGCCCATGCCGGAAGCAGCCTGATGGAGGGCCTGGCTGATCTTTTCGCCACTCATGAAAAGACGCCGGACCGGCTCGATATCCTCGCCGATCTTTTGTCCGCCGCCTTCGACCGCGCGGCACTTTCCATCGAGGCCGGCGGCAGCCGTGAGGCGTATGAAAAGGCGATCTACGCCCTGATCGACGGCATCGCCGTCAGATGATCTGCGCTGGAAGTTCGACCAGCGGGGCGGGGATTTCATTGGTCTTGACTGCCGCCTTGCAGAGATCGGCAATGACGCAATGC
The DNA here is from genome assembly GCF_001426565.1 of Rhizobium sp. Root482. Lineage (GTDB taxonomy): Bacteria > Pseudomonadota > Alphaproteobacteria > Rhizobiales > Rhizobiaceae > Pararhizobium. Next base: position 171,016 of record NZ_LMFA01000024.1, read on the forward strand.
TCGCATTCCGGCCGCCGCGCCTTGCAGCAATAGCGCCCGTGCAGGATCAGCCAGTGATGCGCATGGTAGAGGTAGTGATCCGGAATGATCCGCATCAACAGCGCCTCCACCTCGTCCGGCGTTTTCCCCGGCGCCAGGCCAATTCGGTTGCCGATGCGGAAAATATGCGTGTCGACGGCCATGGTCGCCTGCCCGAACGCCATGGAGAGAACCACATTGGCGGTCTTGCGGCCGACGCCGGGCAGGGTCACCAGTTCTTCGCGCGTGCGGGGGACTTCACCGCCGAAATCGGCAATCAGCTTCTCGCTGAGCGCAATCACGTTCTTTGCCTTGTTGCGGTAGAGCCCGATCGTCTTGATATAGTCGCGAACCCGTTCCTCGCCCAGCGCCACCATTTTCTCCGGCGTGTCGGCAATGGCGAAAAGCGCCCGTGTCGCCCTGTTGACGCCGACATCGGTGGCCTGCGCCGATAGCGCCACGGCAACCACCAGCGTGAACGGATTGACATGCTCCAGCTCGCCTTTCGGCTCCGGACGCTGCACGGAGAAGCGGCGGAAGATTTCCTCGATTTCCGCCGGGTCATAGGCGGTTTTCGTCCGGGCGGCGGTGCGGCGGGCTGTCGCTTTTGGTGGCTTTGGCACCGATTTCGGTTTCACGTTCTTCATCAGGCATCTATAATCGCTGGTCATGAACGATGGCAACGACCAGATGCCGGGAATGGACCGGCCGGTTTTCCTGGCCGAGCTGACGCCGCACCGTTCGCTCGGCATCAGGGGTTTCAAGATCCTGCTTTTCATCGGCGGGTTGATGAGCCTCGTCCATATCTTCGTCTTTCTCGTGCTCGGCGCCTGGCCGGTGGCTTTCTTCTTCGGGCTCGATTTCCTCTTGCTGTTCGGCGCCTTCTGGCTGAACTACCGCAGTGCCCGCGCCCGCGAGGAGATCAGCGTCTCGCGGACCGATGTTTCCGTCCGCAAGTTCACACCCGCCGGGCATATGACCGAGCAGCGCTTCAATCCGTTCTGGGCGCGGTTCAACATCTTCCGCCACGAGGAGATCGGCATCGTCTCGATGCAGATCACCGAGCGGCAGCGCACGACGGATATCGGCTCCTTTCTCAATCGCGACGACCGGGAAAGCTTTGCTGCCGCCTTTTCGGGCGCCCTTGCGAGCGTCAGACGTCGATAGCCCCAATATCCGATAGCCTCAAGAATCGGGTGGCGGCGCCGGCTCCCGGCGATTATCTCTTGTGGCAAGGAGATAGATGATGAACATCACCACATCGATTGCCGCCGACATCACGCCCAAGGGCAGTGACTATGAAACGGTCAGCCGCGTCGTCGAGCTGCTGACCGAGAATTATCGCGACCAGCCCTCACTCGACCATATCGCCGGTGCGCTTGGCCAGTCGCCAACGCAATTGCACAAGACGTTCACGCGCTGGGCGGGCCTGTCGCCCAAGGCCTTCCTCCAGGCGGTCACGCTCGACCATGCCAAGCGCCTGCTGCGGCAGGAGGAATTGCCGCTGCTCGAGACCAGTTTCGAGCTTGGCCTGTCCGGCCCCGGCCGCCTGCACGATCTCTTCGTCACCCATGAGGCGATGTCGCCCGGCGAATGGAAATTGCGCGGCGGCGGCCTGACCATCCGCTACGGCTTCCATCCGAGCCCCTTCGGGGTGGCGCTGGTCATGATCACCGACAGGGGCCTTGCCGGCCTTGCCTTCAATGATGCCGGCGATGAAGCGGTCAGTTTCGAGGATATGGCGCGGCGCTGGCCGAATGCCCATTATGTCGAGGACAGCGCCGCGACGGCCGGTTATGCCGCCCGCATCTTCGATGCGCAGAAATGGCGCGCGGAAGAGCCCTTGCGGGTGGTGCTGATCGGCTCCGATTTCCAGATTCGCGTCTGGGAGGCGCTTTTGAAGGTTCCCATGGGCAAGGCGGTCACCTATTCCAACCTCGCCTGCGATATCGGCCAGCCCACCGCATCGCGTGCCGTCGGCGCCGCTGTCGGCCGCAACCCGATCTCCTTCGTCGTGCCCTGCCACCGGGCGCTCGGCAAGAGCGGCGCGCTCACCGGCTACCATTGGGGGCTCACTCGCAAGCGGGCCATGCTCGGCTGGGAAGCGGGCAAGGTCTGATTCGGGAGGACTGGCTCACCGGCGGGCGGCAAGTCTGTGGTCTGCGGCAGTTGCCATGGTCTCCGGAGCATCTCACGCTCCGTCATCCCTGTGCTTGTCACAGGGGTCCAGCCACCGCGCGTCCGCGCGGTGAGAAACTGAATCAATCTGCAAAAAGTCTTTTGACCCGACGGACGTTGGGTCGCTGTATCCCGGAACAAGTCCGGGATGACGGCGAACGAGGAACGCTCAATGCGCGCCGGACATGTCTCCGAGCACTTCCTTGGACGCGACGGTGGAATCCGCCTTCAGCTTGTAGACCATGGGCACGCCGGTCGCGAGGTTCACGGACAGGATCTGTTCGCGGTCGAGCCGGTCGAGCACCATCAGAAGCGAGCGCAGAGAATTGCCATGGGCGGCGACCAGCACGTTCTGGCCGGAAAGCACCCGCGGCAGGATCTCGGTCATGTAATAGGGCCAGACGCGGGCGCCGGTGTCCTTCAGGCTCTCGCCGCCCGGCGGCGGTACGTCGTAGGAACGGCGCCAGATATGCACCTGTTCCTCGCCCCATTTGGCGCGGGCATCGTCCTTGTTGAGACCGGAGAGATCGCCATAGTCGCGCTCGTTCAGCGCTTCGTTCCGGATCGTCTCGAGCCCCGTCTGGCCGATATTGTCGAGGATGATGTCGAGTGTCTTCTGGGCGCGGATGAGCACGGAGGTGAAGGCGATGTCGAAGCTGATGCCGTAATCGGCAAGTGCCTTGCCGCCGGCATTGGCTTCCTGGATGCCGAGTTCCGTAAGGTCGGGATCGCGCCAGCCGGTAAACAGGTTCTTCAGGTTCCAGTCGCTCTGGCCGTGGCGCACAAGGACGAGAGTGCCGCTCATGATGGTATTCCTCCGGTATTTTAGGGGTCAGGACAGTCCGAGCACGTCGGACATCGAATAGAAGCCGGGTTTGCGATCGCGCGCCCAAAGGGCAGCCGTGACGGCGCCGCGGGCAAAGATCGACCGGTCGGTCGCCGAATGAGACAGGGTCACTTGCTCGCCTTCGCCCGCGAGAATGACGGAATGTTCGCCAATCACCGAACCGCCGCGCAGGGTGGCAAAGCCGATCGCACCGGCCGCGCGCGCGCCGGTATGACCGTCGCGGACCCGAACCGAATGGGCCGCAAGATCGATGTCGCGGCCACGGGCCGCCGCTTCGCCGAGAAGCAATGCCGTGCCCGAAGGCGCATCGACCTTGTGCTTATGGTGCATTTCCAGGATCTCGATATCCCAGCCTGCCGGGTCGAGCGCCCGTGCCGCCTGCTCGGTAAGCGCGCCGAGAAGATTGACCCCGAGGCTCATATTGCCGGATTTGACGATCCGGGCATGGCGCGCCGCCGCCTTGAATTTCGCTTCGTCCTGCGCCGAGGAGCCGGTGGTGCCGATCACATGGACGATACGGGCCTGCGCGGCCAGGCCGGAAAACTCGACGGAAGCCGCAGGCGAGGTAAAGTCGAGCACGCCCTCGGCATCGACGAAGGCTTCGAGCGGCTTGTCGGTGATGGTGACGCCGATCGGGCCGAGACCGGCAATTTCGCCGGCATCACGGCCGATGAAGGCCGAGCCCGGTCTTTCGACCGCGGCAAAGAGCACGGCGCCGGGCATGGCGCTGATCACCCGGATCAGCGTCTGGCCCATGCGGCCGGCAGCGCCCACCACTACGAGTTTCATATTCGTCCCGCTCATGCCGCGCCCTGTTCCGTCTTTCAGATTTCGGTATCGGCCGCCTGCTGTGCCGCATTGCCCTGGAGATTGTGCAGGCGAGCGTAAAGGCCGTCGGTGCGCTGTGCAAGCGCCTCATGGGTGCCTTCTTCCACAACCAGCCCGTCCTTCATGACGATGATCTTGTCGGCATTGACGACAGTCGACAGGCGATGGGCGATGACCACCACGGTGCGGCCGCTCATGGCATGATCGAGCGCCTTCTGCACCGCCGCTTCCGATTCGGTATCGAGCGCCGAGGTCGCCTCATCGAGCAGGAGGATCGGCGCCTGGCGCACCAGTGCGCGGGCGATCGACAGCCGCTGCCGCTGGCCGCCCGAGAGCGTCACGCCGTTTTCGCCCACCGGCGTGTCATATCCTTGCGGCTGGGCGAGGATGAAATCGTGCGCATACGCAAGCCGTGCCGCTTCCTCGACCTCGGCATTCGTCGCCTCCGGCCGTCCGTAGCGGATATTGTCCCGGATCGAGCCCTCGAAAAGATAGGGCTGCTGCGAGACATAGGCGAGCCCGTTACGGAGCGATTGCTTGGTCACATGGGCAATGTCCTGCCCGTCGATGAGGATCTGGCCCTGTGCCGGATCGTAGAAGCGCGGGACAAGGCTGATGACGGTCGACTTGCCGGCGCCGGACGGGCCGACGAGCGCCGTCGTCCTGCCGCCTTCGGCGATGAAGCTGACACCCTTGAGGATCTCGTCGCCCTCGCCATAGCTGAACCGCACGTCGCGGAACTCGATCGCCGCCTGGCGAAGGTTGAGAGCGCCGGCATCGGGCTGGTCGTGCTGGTGTGGCACGGTGTCGAGGATTTCGTAGATCATCCGCGCATTGACGACGGCCCGCTCCAGCGAGACTTGCAGCTTGGCCAGCCGCCGTGCCGGGTCATAGGCCATCAGAAGTGCTGCGACGAAGGCGAAGAAGGCGCCCGGCTGCACATCATGATAGATCGAGCGGAACGCCGCATAGGCAAGCACGCTGGCGATGGCGAAGCCGGCAAAGGTTTCCGTCATCGGCGAGGTGCGTTCGCTCAGCCGGGCGATGCGGTTTGCGCGGTTCTCGGCGCGGTCGATAATGGCCTCGACCTTGGTTTTCAGCTGCTTTTCCATCGTAAAGGCCTTGACGATGGTGATGCCCTGGATGGTCTCCTGCATGGCGCCCAGCACATGGCTGTTGATTTCAACCGCCTCGCGTGTCGCCAGCCGCAGGCGCCGCGAAACATAGCGCAGGCCGATCAGGAGTGGCGGCGCGATGACGAAGACGATCAGCGTCAGCAGCCAGTCCTTGCTGATCATCACGCCGATCAGCGCTACCAGTGTCAGGAGGTCGCGCGCCAGCGAGGTGACCGTCATGTTCAGCACATCGCGGATGCCCGAGACGTTCTGGCTGATCTGGGCGGAGATGCGGGCGGAGCGCGCATCGCTGAAATAGCCGACGCTCAGCGCCATCAGATGGGCATAAAGCCGACGCTGATAGCTGGCGACGATATTGTTGCCGATCTTGGAAAGGGCAACCGCCTGGCCATAGGTCGCGAAACCGCGCAGTACGAAGGCGAGAAAAATCGCACCGCAGATATAGATGACGATATCGGCGCGCTTGTTGGCAAAGGCCTCGTTGACCACCGATTCCATGATCCAGGCGGTAAAGGCGGTCGTCAGGGCGACGACGACAAGACAGGCGATCGCGAAAGCATAGCCTCGCACATGGGCGCGCCCGTTTTCGGTAATGACCCGCCTGAGAACCTTGGTGATCGTCTCGCGATCGACGGCAGGCAGCTTCGTCTTGGCTTGTTTCAAGCTGGTTTCCTTAGAGCCCGGCGCAAGGCGGCGCCTTCCTTGCCGGGCTCTATAATCCCTTGATCCGGGTTTGGCGAGTCCGGCCTGTCCGGGGCCTCAGGCGCGCCAGCGCCGTCCCTCGGTCGAGACGCCGAAGCGCAAGGGGGTGCGGGCATAGGCGGCAAGCCCGGAAAGGGCAGCCGTCGGATGGGTCACCACGAAGGTCGGGATGGTCCGAAGCAACTCCGAATGCGGAGCCTTGTCCTCGAAGGCCTGGCGAAATTCCGGCTGTTTCAGCGCCGGCAGGATTTTTTGCGAAATGCCACCGGCGAGAAAGACGCCGCCGCGCGCCATGAAGATCATCGCCATGTCGCCGGCGACCCTGCCGAGATAGGTGGAAAACAACGAAATCGTCTCGACGGCTTTCTCGTCCGCGCCGGAAAGCGCACCGGTCGTCACTGCCGCCGGATCGGCGAGCGTCGGCTCGAATGACAGGGATTCGCAGACGGCCCGGTAGATATTCATGATGCCGCGCCCGCAGAGCAGCTGCTCCGCCGAAATGCGTCCTTCCAGCGGCTCCAGGAAAGGCCAGATCTTGTAATCCCGCGCGCTGCGCGGCCCGACATCCACATGGCCGCCCTCGCCCGGAATGGGAAACCAGGTGTGCCGGGCGTGAAGCAGGCCGGCAACGCCAAGGCCGGTTCCGGGGCCGAGCACGGCGCAGGAGGCGGATTCCAGGACGGTTCCGGGGCCGATCTGCTCACGGCCCTCCTCGCCGATGGAGGCGATGGCAAGCGCCTGCGCCTCGAAATCATTGATGATGATCACGTCTTCCAGCGACAATGCCTCGATCATGTCCTTCGGCCGGATCACCCAGCCGGCATTGGTCAGCGGAATATCGTCGTCATTGACCGGGCCCGCCACGGCAATGATCGCCGAGCGCGGCTGCACCGAGGTTTTGTCGAGAATGCTCGTCTGCAGCGCCTCCTCGATGCTGGCATAGCTGGTCGTCGGGATGATCGGAAACAGCTTCGGCTCGGCAAAGGCGTCGATCAGCAGCGCGAAGCGGGCATTGGTGCCGCCGATATCGCCGATCAGGATCGGGAAGGCGAGGCTGGTTTCTGTATCTGCGGAAGTGAGCATGGGAACGTTCCGTTGAGCACGTGCGGGCGGGGAAGCCGTCAGGGGTGGTGAAAATCGATCAGCCGTTCCGCGGTCGCACGGTTGAGCGCCATCGGAATGTCGTAGACGGTTGCAAGCCGCATCAGCGCCTTGACATCGACGTCATGCGGCATGGCGGTCAAGGGGTCGGTGAAGAAGATCAGCATATGCACGTCGCCGGTGGCGATCATCGCGCCGATCTGCTGGTCGCCGCCGAGCGGCCCGCTCTTCAGCCGGAGCACTTCCAGGCTGGGGCAGGCCTCCTGGACCCGGCCGCCGGTCGTCCCTGTCGCGACGATCTTCCAGCCGGAAAGCTCGGCCTCGTTCGCCTTCGCAAATGCGGCCAGATCATCCTTCTTCTGGTCATGCGCGATCAGCGCGACGCATTTTCGACGGATCATCCGCTTCCCTGCCGTATGGTGGTTTAAATCGATTTGAAGTCCTGTACAGCAATGCCCGGCTTTTGAAAAGACAAGCCGTTCGTCCGGCAGGCAGCCTTATTGCAGCGCCGGTCGCGGCAGCGGAATGGGAACGTCGCCGCCGGGCAGATCGACGGCCTGCGCATTGATGACGCGCTGAATTTCGGCATCGCTCGATTGCGGCTGAGGTGCTGCATAGGCCAATCCGGAATTTGCCATCCCGCCAACCGCCGCCGGTGCGGTAAGCACGGCCGCGCACGCCCTCGGCAGGTCGGAAAGCATGGTGAATCTCGGCTTCACCGGTTTTGCGTTCGGATCCTTCTTGGGCTTTGCCCAGGGTTCCTTGCTGAACCACCAGGCCAGCGATTTGTCGCAGCCATCGCCGCTGGCGACCGGCGCCTGCGCCTTGCAGCCCCTGGCTCCGGGCGGGCAGTGCATGCGGATATGGAAATGCTCGTCATGGCCATAGACCGGGCGCACCTTGCCGAGAAGCGCGCGGTCGCCGTTCCAGGTGTCGCACAGCTTCTTCTTGATGGCCGGGTTGACGAAGACCCGCTCCACCTGTGGATAGCTCGCCGCCTGCATGACGAGCTTCGCATGCGTCGGCGTCCAACGGCCGGGGCTGACCGTCAGGAACTTGCTCTTGTCGAGCATGGAGGTGAAGGGCTTGGTTTCCCTCTCCTCGACCGAGAGCGGCTGCGCCGGCATCGGCGTGAACCAGATATCGGCATCCAGGCCGATCTGGTGGGAGGCATGGCCGGTCAGCATCGGCCCGCCGCGCGGCTGAGAAATATCGCCGATCAGGATGCCGGAGCCCCAGCCAAGGCGAACCGCATCCTGCGAAAACTGTTCGAGCAGCGATACCATGGCCGGATTGCCCCAGCGGCGATTGCGCGACAGGCGCATTGCCTGCCATGTCGGCCCATCCGCGGGTATGGCCACAGCCCCCGCCATGCAGCCCTTGGCATAAAAGCCGATCGGGGCTGGCGAGGCATCGCTCGGAAGCTGGACCTTGCCGAATAGCTGCTTGGCAGGCGTGCCATCGGCGAAAGCAGGCCCGGCCACGGGACCGAGGCCTATCATGGCGGCAAGCCCGATCAACGCCATTTGGCGAATGAAACCCGTTTTCGTAATCGTCATGTCCGTCCGTTCCGATGCCATCCGACGCATGACGCCGGTCGCTGTTTCCAGCTATTAGGTCATGCGGCCTTTGTGTCAGCCTTGTGCCGGGCGAGGATGGTCCAAAAAAAATGCCTGTTTTGAGGCGGCTCCTGTCAATTGCCCGCATTTTGCCTATTCTGTCGCTCAAACAACGAAAAGCATGAACGAACGGGATAAGTTGGCATGATCTTCAGACGCATTCTCACCCTGGCCGCCGCCACGCTCCTGTCGCTTTGCCCGCTGGCCGGTATGGCGCAGGACAAGCTTGAATGGCACGGCGGCACGGCGACGATCGGCGAGCTGAAATACAAGGATGGCTTCGCCCGCTTCGACTATGTCAATCCGGATGCGCCCAAGGGCGGCACGCTCGACCTGACCACCTTCGGAACCTTCGACACGCTCAATCCGCTTCTCGCCAAGGGCGATGTCGGTGCTGGTGTTGCCGGATTGGCATTCGAAACGCTGATGAAGCCGTCGATGGACGAGATCGCCTCGGATTATGGTCTGCTGGCGGAAGCGATTGCCTATCCGGATGATTTTGCCTTCGTGAAATTCCGCCTGCGGGCAGAGGCGAAATGGGCGGACGGAAAACCGGTGACGCCGGAGGATGTCGTCTTCAGCTTCGACATGGTCAAGGCCCATGATCCGCAAAAGGAATTCTACTACAAGCATGTGGTGAAAGCGGAAAAGACCGGCGAGCGCGAAGTGACCTTTACCTTCGACGAGAAGAACAATCGCGAATTGCCCAAGATCGTCGGCGAGCTGGTGATCGTCCCGAAGCACTGGTGGGAGGGCAAGGGAGCCAATGGCGAGACCCGCGATATTTCAAGGACGACGCTCGAAATTCCGATGGGCTCCGGCCCCTACAAGGTCGCAAAGATGACGCCCGGCTCGGTCATCCGCTATGAACTGCGCGATGATTACTGGGGCCGGGACCTCAACGTGAATATCGGCCAGAACAATTTTGGCACGATCACCTATTCCTATTATGCCGATCTCGGCGTGTCCTTCGAGGCGTTCCGCTCCGGCAATGCCGATTACTGGTGGGAGAATTCGGCCAAGCGCTGGGCCACGTCCTATAATTTTCCGGCCGTCAAGGATGGCCGCATCAAGCAGGAGGTCCTCGACAACGACTATCGCAGCAGCGGTGTGCTTGTCGGCTTCATTCCCAATTTGCGCCGCGAAAAATTCAAGGACGAACGGGTGCGCAGGGCGCTCAACTATGCCTTTGATTTCGAGGAGTTGAAGCGGACGATCTTCTACAACCAGTATGATCGCATCGACAGTTTCTTCTTCGGCTCGGAACTCGCCTCAGACGGCCTTCCGCAGGGCCGGGAACTGGAAATCCTCAACGAAATGAAGGATCTGGTTCCGCCGGAGGTCTTCACCACCGAATATCAAAACCCCGTGGGCGGCGACCAGAAGAGGCACAGGGACAATCTTCGCCAGGCGATCGCCCTGTTCAAGGAAGCCGGTTACGAGCTGAAGGAAGGTCGGATGGTCGATGCCAAGACCGGCGAGCCCTTCACCTTCGAGATCCTGCTCGACGGCCCGACGATCGAGGTCGTCGCCCTACCTTTCGCGCAGAACCTGAAGAAGATCGGCGTCGAGGCCCGAGTGCGGACGGTCGATGCATCGCAATTCACCAATCGCTGGCGTTCGCGGGATTTCGACATGATCTATAGCGGTTGGGCCCAATCCCTCAATCCCGGCAATGAGCAGGCCGAATATTGGGGCTCGGCGTCCGCCAAGCGTGATGGTTCGCAAAATTATGCGGGTATCAGCGACCCCGGCGTCGATGCGCTCATCCGCCGGATCATCTTTGCCAAGGATCGCGACGAACTGATCGCCACGACAAAGGTACTCGATCGCGTCTTGCTTGCGCATCACTATGTCATTCCGAGCTATACCGGCCGCTATTCGCGGATCGCCTATTCGGCCAGGCTGCAGCGCCCGGCCGAATTGCCGAAATATGCGGTCGGCTTCCCGACGATCTGGTGGTCGAAACCCGCCGCTGCGCAATGAAAGCCTTGCACAGGGCTCGCCCGCTACAGCAAATGCACAGAGACGAATCAGAACCGGCCCCGCTTACGGCGGGCGTTTCAGGGGAGACCGGCATATTGACGGATGACAGGCGGGTTGCCGAGAGCGGATCGGATCGCATTGCCGGGCCGGCCGGCAGGCGGGAGGCGCGCTGATGGGGGCCTATATCCTGCGGCGGCTGCTTTTGATGATCCCGACGATCGTTGGCATCATGGCCATTTCCTTCGCCGTCATCCAGTTTGCGCCCGGCGGCCCGGTCGAACAGGTGATCGCCGATCTCACCGGGCAGAACCAGGGCAGCGACCGCCTGTCGGGCAGCAGCGGCGATCTCGCCATGCAGGCGGATGATTCCTCCGGCAGATATCGCGGTGCGCAGGGGCTTGATCCCGATTTCATCAAGAAGCTCGAACAGCAGTTCGGCTTCGACAAGCCACCGCTCGAGCGCTTCGGCCAGATGATGTGGGATTATATCCGCTTCGATTTCGGCGAAAGCTTCTTCCGCAATATTTCGGTGATCGACCTGATCCTCGATAAAATGCCGGTGTCGATTTCGCTCGGCCTTTGGATTCTTCTGTTCTCCTACGCGATATCCATTCCGCTCGGCATCAAGAAAGCGATGTCGGACGGCTCCACTTTCGACGTCTGGACCTCGGGCATCATCATCGTCGGCTATGCGGTTCCGGGCTTCCTGTTCGGTATTCTTCTGATCGTGCTGTTCGCCGGCGGATCCTTCTTCGACTGGTTCCCGCTGCGCGGCCTCGTCTCGGACAATTTCGCGCAACTCACCTGGTGGCAGAAGATCCTCGATTATTTCTGGCACATGACCCTGCCTTTGATCACGCTGTTGATGTCGGCCTTCGCCACCACGACGCTGCTCACCAAGAATTCCTTCATCGACGAGATCAAGAAGCAATATGTGACGACGGCAAGGGCCAAGGGCTTGAACGAGCGCCAGGTGCTCTATGGCCACGTCTTTCGCAACGCCATGCTGATCATCATCGCCGGCTTTCCGGCCGCCTTCATTTCGGCCTTCTTCACCGGTGCGCTTCTGACGGAATATATCTTCTCGCTCGACGGTCTTGGCCGTCTTGGCTATGAGGCCGTCGTCAAGCGCGATTATCCGATCGTCTTTGCCACCCTCTACATCTTTTCGCTGATGGGCCTGCTCGTCAGTCTCCTGTCGGACCTGATTTATACCTGGGTCGATCCGCGCATCGATTTCGACCGGAGGGATGTGTGATGACGGATATCGTCTCCGCCAGCCCCGCTCTCGTGACCGGTGCGCCAAGCCGGCTTTCGCCGGTCAACCGCCGCCGCTGGGAGAATTTCAAGGCCAACCGTCGCGGCTACTGGTCGTTCTGGATCTTCCTTGTGCTGTTCGGCCTTAGCCTCTGCGCCGAGTTCATCGCCAATGACAAGCCGGTCATCGCCTCCTACAAGGGTGAAATCCTCGTGCCGGTGCTGGTGGATTATCCGGAGGAAAAATTCGGCGGATTCCTGGCCCAGACCGACTATCGGTCCGATTTCATTCGCGACGAGATCGAGGCCAATGGCTGGATGATCTGGCCGCCGATCCGCTATTCCTACCAGTCCGCCAATTCCAACATCCCGCACTCCGCGCCGACGGCGCCCTTCTGGCTGATGGACAGGCAGGAGCGTTGCTCCGGCTATCCGCAAGGGGCCGACGATCCCGCCTGTACACTGGGCAATCTCAACTGGCTCGGCACCGACGACCAGGCCCGCGACGTGACCGCGCGGATGATCTACGGCTTCCGCATCTCGGTTCTGTTCGGCCTGGCGCTCACCATCGCGTCCGCCGTCGTCGGCGTCACCGCCGGCGCGGTGCAAGGCTATTTCGGCGGCTGGACGGACCTTCTCATGCAGCGCTTCATCGAGATCTGGTCGTCCATGCCGGTTCTCTACATCCTGCTCATCATCGCCGCGATCCTGCCGCCCGGCTTCTTCGTGCTACTCGGCATCATGCTTTTGTTCTCCTGGGTCGGCTTCGTCGGCATCGTGCGGGCCGAATTCCTGCGCGCCCGCAATTTCGAATATGTCCGCGCCGCCCGCGCGCTCGGGGTCGGCAATGCAACGATCATGTTCCGCCACCTCCTGCCCAATGCCATGGTGGCGACGCTGACCTTCCTGCCCTTCATCCTGTCGGGCTCGATTACCACGCTGACATCGCTCGACTTTCTTGGCTTCGGCATGCCGCCGGGCTCCGCCTCGCTCGGCGAACTGATCGCCCAGGGCAAGTCCAACCTGCAGGCACCCTGGCTCGGCCTCACCGCCTTCGTCGTCATGTCGGTCATGCTGTCGCTCCTGATCTTCATCGGCGAAGCCGCCCGCGACGCATTCGATCCGAGGAAGACGTTCCGATGAACCCTGCGCCCCAAGACACACTCCTTTCCGTGCGCGATCTTTCCGTGGCTTTCCACCAGGGCGGCAAGACGACGGTGGCGGTCGATCATGTCTCCTTCGATATCCGGCGCGGCGAAGTCGTGGCGTTGGTCGGCGAGTCCGGCTCCGGCAAGTCGGTATCCGCCAATTCCATCCTCAAGCTCCTGCCCTATCCGGCTGCCAGCCATCCGAGCGGCGAAATCCTCTTCAACGGCAAGGACCTGATGACGGCATCGGACGCGGAACTGCGCCAGGTGCGCGGCAACGACATCACGATGATCTTCCAGGAGCCGATGACATCGCTCAATCCGCTGCATTCGATCGAGCGGCAGATCGCCGAAATCCTCGATCTGCACCAGGGCATCACCGGGGCGCAAGCGCGCACCTGCGTGCTCGAACTGCTCAACCAGGTCGGCATTCGCGAGCCTGAAAAACGGCTTGCCGCCTATCCGCATGAGCTTTCCGGCGGCCAGCGCCAGCGGGTGATGATCGCCATGGCGCTCGCCAACCGGCCCGAACTCCTGATCGCCGACGAACCGACCACGGCGCTTGATGTGACGGTGCAGGCGCAAATTCTGGAGCTTTTGAAGACGCTCAAGGACGAGCACGGCATGTCGATGCTGTTCATCACCCATGATCTCGGCATCGTCCGCAAGATCGCCGACCGGGTCTGCGTCATGACGAAGGGCAAGATCGTCGAGACCGGGCCGACAGCGGAGATTTTTGGCAATCCGCAGCATGCCTATACCCGCCACCTGCTCGCCTCCGAGCCCAAGGGCGCGCCACCCGTCTCCGACGTGACGAAGCCGGTGGTGATCGAGGCGAAGGACATGAAGGTCTGGTTCCCGATCAAGGCGGGCTTCCTGCGCAAGGTGGTCGATCACGTCAAGGCTGTCGACGGCATCGACCTGACGCTGCGCGCCGGCCAGACGCTCGGCGTCGTCGGCGAATCCGGCTCCGGCAAGACGACGCTCGGCCTGGCGCTGACGCGACTGATCTCCTCGCAAGGCCGGATCGGCTTCATCGGCAATGAGATAGCCGGCTATTCGTTCAAGCAGATGCGGCCCCTGCGCAATCGCATGCAGATCGTCTTCCAGGACCCCTTCGGTTCGCTCAGCCCCCGCATGGCGGTGAGCGATATCATCGCCGAAGGCCTGAAAGTGCATGAGCCCGCGCTTTCCGACAAGGAGCGCGACGCCCGTGTCGCGGCAGCGCTCGAGGAGGTAGGCCTCGATGCGGCGACGCGCTGGCGCTATCCGCATGAATTTTCCGGCGGCCAGCGCCAGCGCATCGCCATTGCCCGCGCCATGGTGCTGAAGCCACAATTCGTCATGCTCGACGAACCGACCTCCGCCCTGGATATGAGCGTACAGGCGCAGGTCGTCGATCTCCTGCGTGATTTGCAGGCGAAACATTCGCTCGCCTATCTGTTCATCAGCCACGACCTGAAGGTGGTGCGGGCGCTTGCCAATGACATGATCGTCATGCGGCTCGGCAAGGTGGTCGAGCAGGGGCCGTCCGAGCGCATCTTCACAGCGCCGCAGGAAGACTATACCAAGGCGCTGATGGCCGCCGCCTTCAACATGGAAGCGGTCGATGCCGCCGCAATCCGCCAATAGAGTTTCGTCCATGCCCGCCAGAAGCCCCGTCATCGTCGATCTGAAATTCATTCCGCGTGAGGTGGAAGAGGCGCTGAAAGGTGCTTTCCCGGACCGGGAGGTCATCAATCTCGCCGACCCCGCCCATAAGTCCCGCGATCTTTCCGGCATTGACTATGCCGTCGTGTGGAAATCCGATCCGGATCTGTTTTCCCGCGCACCGGATCTGAAGGTCGTGTTTTCCGGCGGTGCCGGCGTCGATCACGTGCTGACGCTTCCAGGCCTCCCGGATGTGCCGCTGGTCCGTTTCGTCGACCGCAGCCTGACGATGCGGATGAGCGAATGGGTGGTCCTGCAATGCCTGCTGCATCTGCGCCAGCATCGCGCCTATGAGACGCGCGCCCGCGCCCATCTCTGGGAGGATTTGAGCCAGCCGGAGGCCGCCGACGTCACGGTCGGCGTCATGGGGCTCGGTGTGCTCGGGCAGGATGCGATCCGCAAGCTTTCCGTGATGGGCTTCAGGACCATCGGCTGGTCGCGCTCGAAAAAGTCGATCGACGGCGTGGAATGCTTTTCCGGCGACGAACTCGATGCCTTCCTCGCAAAGACCGATTTCCTTGTCGGCCTTCTGCCGCTGACGCCGGAGACGAAGGGCATTTTTAACGCGACGCTGTTTTCCAGGCTCAGCCGCAAGGGGCCGTTCGGCGCCCCGGTCTTCATCAATGGCGGCCGCGGCGGCAGCCAGGTGGAGGTGGATATTCTGGCAGCTCTGCAATCCGGCGTGCTGGGTGGCGCCTCGCTCGATGTGTTCGAGCGCGAGCCTTTGGCAAAAGACAGCCCGTTTTGGGAGATGGACACTGTCTATGTCACCCCGCATGTGGCCGCCTCATCGGACGTCAGGGCGCTGTTTTCGCATGCCGAGCATCAGATTGGTCGCTTGGAAAGCGGCCAGCCGCTGCAGCATCTGGTGGATCGCAAAGTCGGCTATTGATCAGGGGCGGCGATAGGCCGTCGGCTGCTGGTAGAGCCAGCCGATGCGCTTGATCGCCTCCTCCAGTCCCTCATGCGAAACATTCATCGTATGGCCGTTTGCATGCAGCAGCGTCTTTTCGTCTTCCATGATCGCCACATGGCCCTTCCAGAAAACGAGATCGCCGCGCCGCAGTTCCTCGCGCCCGATCGGTGTTCCGAGCCCGCTTGCCTGCATGTCGGTGTCGCGCGGCGCGGTCCGCCCGGCCATCATCATCGACAATTGCACCAGGCCGGAGCAATCGATGCCGAAACCGGACCGCCCGCCCCAGAGATAGGGCGTCTCTAGAAACCGCTCGGCAATATCCACATAATCGCCGGAAAGCGGCTTTCCGGCTTCGGCGCAATGATTGGCGATGATGGCTTGTCCGCCTTCCATCAGGAAATAGCGCGTGCCGCGTGTCTCCCGCTCATCGACGACGGCGATCCGGTTGCCCATGGAAAGCGCCTGCACGGTCGGGAATTTGAGGTCCGGCCCTGAATAGACGAAGGTTCGAGGCGCGGTGACGATATGCGTCAGGCTGCGGATGACCGGCGAGACGGCATAGTCCGGGATATAGCCGACATAGCCGTCAAAATCCGCCTTCACCCAGGCCCAGCCGCCATCCGTGTCGAGCACGCGCACGGTCTCGCCCAGCAGCAGTTCGTTGTCGGTGCCGCATTCCAGGTCGGGCCTTGCCCGCATCTGCACGACCGGCACGCAGATCAGCCCCGGCGAACCCGCGACATATTGGGTTGCCTTGACGGTGCCGCGAAGGCGCTCCTCGGCGAGGTCGTTTCGATAGGCATTCAGCCGGCGGTCGGGAAGGTCTGACATGGAGCCTCAGATAGACAGTTTGCGGCCCTGATCAATGATCAGGTCGCCGAGTTTTTCAAGATAGAGCGCGCCGTTCACGGTGCGCTTGATGATCACATTGCGCTTGTCGCGTTCGTCGCGCATCCGGGAAACGAGGCCGAGATCGCCCATCGTGTCGAGCGCCCGGGTGATCACCGGCTTGGTGACGCCGAGAATGCCGGCGAGCCCGCGCACCGTGTGCGGCGGCGGAACGAGATAGATATGCAGCAGGATGGAAATCTGCCGCAGCGTCAGGTCGCGATTGTCGATCCTGACCTGTTCCAGCGAAACGCCATGCCAGAGGTTCAGCGCCTGGGAAGCTGACAGTTCGACCGGCATCGGACACCCCGTGGTTCACGTGCGGGAGTCTAGCGCAGGGTCGTTACGGAACCGTTACGTGATTCACAGTCGCGAGATGTCTTTCTCGATTCGTGTCAGATGCGCCGCGCGTTTCTCCGCGGTGGCCCGGTCCATATCGTGCAGCGCGATCATCCGGAAATTGAGCTTCCTGGCGCAGAAGGCGGCAATGCCGCGTTTCAGGAGCCGCCGGACCGGATTGCCCATATAGAGCCTGACCACCCACCAGGGCGATCCTGTTGTCGTCAGCGCCCAGAACAGCTTGATATGGGTGAGCCGGGGAATGATGCGGCCACCGGTCGCCTCGTGGTCGAAGGCGATGCCGGGCGCAAAGACACGGTCGAAAAAGCCCTTGAGGATGGCGGGGAAATTGAACCACCATTGCGGAAAGACCAGGATCAGCCCGTCCGCCGCCAGCAGGCGCTCGACATAGCCATCGACTGCGGATGTGTCGTAGGGCCTGTCGAAATAGCCTCGCCGTTCGCTTTCGCTGAGCAGCGGATCGAATTTCTCCGCGTAGAGATCGATGAGGTCGACGCTGTGGCCGTTCCGCTCCAGCGCCGCCTTTGCCGTGGCAGCCGTGCCGGCTGCAAAACTATCGGCGAGCGGATGGGCAAGGATGATGAGGATGCGCATGGGGCTATTCCCGAAGGCGGTACGTTCAGAACAAGCTGCCCTGTTTCGGCGGATCGGCCGGGGTCGGTTTTTCGGGCCGCTTCTTCTGTGAAGGTGGCGTCGTCGTCCCCTCGGTCGTCACGGCATTGATCGATCCGTCGGCGAATTCCACGGCAATGGCCTGATGGAGGGAAAGGGCGGCAGCCGATTTCACCGGCAGGCCGGAACCGTCGCGCACCAGCGCATAGCCGCGTTTCAACACATTGCGATAGGAAAGCGACTGGAGGATGCGATCCTGCGCCATGACCTCGCCGCGCCAGCGCCTGAGATCGCCGGCGAGCGCCCCGTCCGCCTTTCCCATGAGACCGGCAACCCGGTCCCTCGACCGGTGGATTTGCCCGACCAGCCGCGCCGGCAGCGCGCGCAGGGCCGCATCCGCCGATGAGATCCGTGTCTCGAAGCGCTGGATCGAGCGTTCGACCACGCGTTCGGCGCGGATCATCCGCTCCTCGATCGTCCTGCGGCGCTCAGAAATGCGGTTCGAAAGCATGTCCGGGCGCAAGTGCGCCGCCATGCGTTCGAACAGACGCCGCTTATTGGCCGTGTTCATCTGTAGCCCGCGCCCAAGCCCGAGCGACGCCTCGTCGAATCGACGGCGCGGCAGGGCAAGCAGTTGATCGAGCGACGGCAGTGCCCGGGTCAGTGCGCGCAGGCCCTGGCGTCTGTCGTCCATCCTGCGGGTCACGGCTGCCTTCAGCCGGGCCGATCGCGCCGAAACCGCCGCTTCCAGATCCGCCTTCACCGGCACCGCCATTTCCGCGGCCCCGGTCGGCGTCGGCGCCCGCTGGTCGCTGGCATAATCGATCAGCGTCCAGTCGGTTTCGTGACCGACGGCCGAGATCAGCGGAATCTGCGAATTGGCCGCAGCACGCACCACCGCCTCGTCGTTGAAGCTCCAGAGATCTTCCAGGCTGCCGCCGCCGCGCGCGACGATCAGCACGTCCGGGCGGGCAAACGGGCCATCCACGGCAAAGCCATTGAAGCCCTCGATCGCGGCGGCCACCTCATTGCCCGAACCTTCGCCCTGCACGCGCACCGGCCAGACGATCACATGCACGGGGAAACGGTCGGATATCCGGTGGAGGATATCGCGGATGACGGCGCCGGTGGGTGAGGTGACGACGCCGATGACGCGCGGCATATAGGGCAGGGGGCGTTTGCGGGCCGGATCGAACAGGCCCTCGGCGCCAAGCTTGCGCTTGCGCTCCTCGATCAGCGCCATCAGCGCGCCCGCGCCTGCCGGCTCCAGCGTCTCGATGACGATCTGGTATTTCGACGAACCGGGGAAAGTCGTCACCTTGCCGGTGGCGATCACCTCCATGCCTTCCTCCGGCCGGAACTTCAGCCGGCCCATCGTGCCCTTCCAGATCACGGCATCGATGCGGGCCTTGTCGTCCTTCAGCGAAAAATAGGCATGTCCCGAGGAATGCGGGCCGCGATAACCCGAAATCTCGCCGCGCACCCGCACCTGGTCGAACGCCTGCTCTACCGTTCGCTTGATCGAGCCGGACAGTTCCGAAACCGAATATTCGGCGAGATTGCTGGGCGAATCATTGTCGAAGAAGGAACTCATGCGCCCATTTTGACGCGCCCCGCCGCAGATGACCAGCCGCCGGCGCACACGCTCAACAGGCCTTTCTCCATCCCCGTCCGTCCCCGGTCGTTGAAACCATGCGCATGATTGTATCCGTGACCATCAACAGCGAGGACCAGATCATGCCCGACCGCTTCTCCAGCAATGCTCCCTCCCTTACCAGCCCGGCGACCCATGCCTTTGCCGTGACGCCGAATGACGGCGCCGACCTGCCCGAGGCGACCAGGGCGCTCTATGTCGGCACGGGCGGCGCGCTCGCCCTGCGTCTTTTGTCCGGCCAGTCGGTCGTCTTCACCGGCCTTGCCGGCGGCAGCATCCTGCCGGTGCGCGCCGATCGCGTCCTTGCGACAGGCACAACGGCATCCGCCATCCTGGGTCTCGTCTGATGCTGTCGCTCGGTCTCGCCTTGAGCCCCGGCTTCCAGCCATCGTCCTGGTTTGCGGATACGGCGCTTGCAGCGCCGGATGTTTCCGACGGCATCGCCAAGCCGCCGGCCTTCATCGCCGATTTTCGAAGGGGGCGCCATGCGCTGACATCTGTTCCTCCGGCCAATATTCCCTCGGCTCCGGTCGAGGCACTGGTCGCGCCCCAGCCGGCGGATTTCGCCGCACTGTTTTCGTTCACGCGTGCGTCACCCGCCGAATATGTCGATGCGTCCGGCGCAGCGTTTCAGGCGCCGGTCGATACGCCGCGCTTCGACCATCGCAATGGCTATCCGCAACTGCTTCTCGAAGGGCCGGCCACCAATCTCTTCCTGAATTCCCATGCGCCGGCAACGCAAATAATCGCCGTTGTCAGCGGCATGCAATATACGGTCTCCTGCCGGGGTGCCGGGTCGCTCACGCTTTCCGGCGCAGCGAGCGGGTCGGTGACGCAAGCATCGCCACAGACCTTTACCGCCGCGACGGCGAGCCTGTCGGTGACCGTCTCGATCTCTCTCAGCCGCGCCCAAGTGGAGGCTGGTGCAAGCGCCAGCTCGTTTGTGCAGACGGGGGCCTCGCCAGCCACGCGCGCTGCCGATAGCTGCCGGTTTTCGCCGGCGGCGGAAGCGTTGGCGCAGAAAACCGCGGCCACCGTGCTCGTCAGGGGAGAGGGCATCACCGGTTCTCTCGGCCGGCTTGTCGGAGCCAGCGCCAGCGATGAGATCATCCGGCTGAACACGCCGCAAACGGCGGTTCTGAGCGGCACGACGCTGGCGCTGGCCGCCGTGACGACACCGCTTCCGGCTTTCGGGCTCAGTCTTTCGTGGAACGGTTCCGGCCGGAGCGGCAGCTACAACGGCTCCGCCGCCGTCTCGGAAGCAACCGTGCCGGCGGCCTCGGGTCAGATCTTTCTCGGGCGCAGCCAGGCCGGCCTGTTTGCCTCCGGCCGCTACGACAGCCTGACGATCTGGCCCTTCCGGGCCACCAATGCCGCGCTCCAGGCGAAATCCACCGCCTATATCTGACGACCGGCTTGCAGGTGCCTCACGTAAAATCGAGAGGCCGGTGAAACTTCCGGCCTCTCTCCGTCGTTACGCATCAGGAAATTAAGCGGATATTAGCAAGCCAGGGGCAAACTTCCCGGCCTAGGCATGTCGGGCAGAAATGTGCAGCGGTTTTGCGATAGCGACATGCGGGGAATGATGGACTAGTGCGCGGCAAGCGAAACTGAAAGATCGCGCCGCGCTTTAGGATGAAGCGCAGGAGAACGGCATGCTCGTCTTGACCGCATTTGCAATCGGGGTTCTTTCGGCCGCCACACGCTCCGCCTTCGGCTGCATTCTCGCCGGCCTGCTGATCGTTGCCATGTTTTTCCTCGTGACATTGGTCGCGGAAGTTTCCGGCCTTGCCCTGGTTTCGGCCCTGCTTGCCTATAATGTCGGCATCGCCGCCGCGATCGTCTCGGCGTTCATTGCCACGCCCGGCCATCGGGCCTAGCGCGGCCATTCTTCCCTTTCGGCCGGATTCTGGTCAGACCCCTTCCCAGCCGTCCTTGTCGCTTGCCCTGTAGATGGCGTCGATCAGCTTCTGGTTGAGCGCCGAGCTCTCCAGCGTCACGACATCTTCGCTTTCTCCCTTCGCTGCCCGCGAAAATGCTTCCGCCTGCAGCTTGTACTGGCGCGCATCCTGGAAGCGGAAGAGCTGGGATTGCGAATGGTTCTGGTTGGTCAGTTCCACTTCCTCGGCGCCATAACGGTCGGCATTGAACGGCGACTTGACCTCGATGAAACCCTTCTCGCCATGGAAGACCATGATCTGGCGGGCGGCGAGCTGGGTGGAAATGTAGAAGCTCAGCTCGAAATCGCCGAAATCGGCCCGCACGCTCGAATAGATGTCGGTGCCGAATTCGGCGTCGCGCTCGGTGGTCGCCTGGACGCGCAACGGCTCCTTGCCGGTGACGAAGCGCGTCGAGATGGTCGGATAGACGCCGATATCGGGCAGTCCGCCACCGCCGAGTTCCGGGATGTTGCGCATATTGCCGGCATCGCGGTTGTAATAGGTGAACGCGCCCTGGACATGGCGCAGCCGGCCGATCGCGCCCTCCTCGAGAAGGGCGCGGACCTTGCGCCAGACGGGGCTGTAGGTGACCATATAGGCCTCCGAGATCAGCACCTTGTTGCGGTCGCGCGCCTCGATCAGCGCCTCGATCTGCGAGGCCTTCAGCGCGATCGGCTTTTCGCAAAGCACGTGCTTGCCGGCATTGGCGGCCCTGATCGTCCATTCAACATGCTGCGAGGTCGGCAGCGGAATATAGACCGCGTCGATCAGATCGCTCGCCAGCATGTCGTCATAGGAGCCGAAGGCATGCGGCACGGAAAACCGGTCCGCCATCGCCCGGGCCCTCGGCAGGTCGCGGCTGGCGATGGCGGTGACGACGCAGTTCTCCGCGTCCTGGATCGCCGGAACCACGAGTTCGCGGCCGATCTTCGCCGTAGACAGAATACCAAAACGCAACATGCCATCCTCCATTCGTTGGCTGCACCCTATCCATGAGGTACGTGCCTATCAAGCACTGGAGAAGCGAATAAATTCGAGCGCCGCATGTAAAACCGCGCTACCCTGCCTTATGTGCGTGGGGCATGCCATCGCCCCTGACCGATTCCCCCTACCCGGAGCATTTTCATGGAAAAGCGAATTCTCGGCCGCACCGGCCTGTCGATCGCGCCGCTGGTGTTTGGCGGCAATGTCTTTGGCTGGACGGCCGATGAGAAGACCTCCTTTGAACTTCTGGATGCCTTCTTCGACGCGGGCTTCAACGCCATCGACACGGCGGACGCCTATTCCAACTGGGTCCCCGGCAATAGCGGCGGCGAATCCGAGACGATCATCGGCAAATGGCTGAAGCAGTCGGGACGTTCACGCGACGAGGCGGTGATCATCACCAAGGTCGGCTGGGACATGGGGCCGGGCCGAAACGGCCTGTCCGAAAAATGGATCCTGCAGGCCGTGGAGGATTCGCTGCGGCGTCTCAAGACCGATCATATCGACCTCTATCTGTCGCACCGGCCGGATCCCGAAACACCCTATGAGGAAACCCTGCGCGCCTATGAAAGGCTGATCGGCGACGGCAAGGTGCGCCATGTCGGCGCCTCCAATCTCGATGCGGGCCAGTTGCGCGACGCACTCGACGTCTCGGCCGCCAACAACCTGCCGCGCTATGATGTGCTGCAGCCGGAATATAATCTCTACGATCGCGCCGCCTTCGACGGGCCACTGCGCAATCTGTGCGTGAGCGAGGAGATTGGCGTTATCTCGTATTTCGGCCTGGCACGCGGCTTTCTTTCCGGCAAATACCGCTCGCACAAGGATCTCGAAGGCTCGGCCCGCGGCAGTGGCGTCGGCAAATATCTCGACGGCCGCGGCATGCGCATTCTCGGCGCTCTGGACGAAGTGGCCGCCGATACCGGCAATACCCAGGCCGAGATCGCCCTTGCCTGGATCATGGCGCGCAAGGGCGTCACCGCGCCGATCGCCAGCGCCACCACCATGGCGCAATTGCAGAGCCTGGTGAAATCAGCCTCCATCACCCTGTCCGACGAGGCCTGCCGCCTGCTGAACGAAGCCAGCGAATAGGCTCGGCAAGGCCGACGGTCCCGCACGCGTCTAGTCGAGGCTCCAGCCTCGACCGGGAGCCGGAAAGCCCTGGTAATGCTGCGCATGGCTGCCTGCCTGGTTGGCCATGCCCTTTTTTGTCAACAGTCCGGCCGGCGCCACATAGCTGTGGATGCGGCGGACCGGCCGCTCGTGCCACTGGATGTTGAAGGCCCAGTATTTCGGAAAGAAGCACAGCGAGGCATAGGGCAGATGGTCGTGGATCCACCAGGCAAGCGATTGCCAGCCTGGTAGCGAGGCTCGGCGATCCCAGACCGAAGGGATAACGATGCAGGCCGTCGCTCCCATGCAGCCCTCGGCGTCGCGCATGTCCCAGATATGATCGGCGGCCGTCGCGGCGTTGGTCGAGCAATTGAGCCTGTTGCGGTTGCCGAAGGCGTTGACGCTGCGCGAGCGGTAGCCGGAGCGGATATGCAGGCGCCCGAAACTCCGCTGCAGCGGCTCCAGTAAGGTCTCGCAAAGCTGCGTGCCCGCCTCGATCGCAAGCTCCGGATCGTCGGGAATATTCGGCATGCCGTAGAAGCTGGCGATTTCGGAATGCAGGAAGTCGCGCAGGAAGAAATTCTCCGAAAGCCGGGCGCGGCCCATCTCCTCCAGCGATTTCATCGACCCGGGCTTCTTCATGGCGTCCCCCTCTTCCCTGACGGTCATTTACGCATGGCTGATCCCCGTCTTCCACCCGTTTCCATCCGCCGCAACAACAGGGAAGTCGGCGAGGTCGCATCCTGCCGGCAGGGGACGCGTGCCGCCGGCCGGTCTTTGTTCGTCCTTGCCGCCGTGATAGGATCGGCTCGAAGCGGAAGGAGGTCTTAAAATGTCCGACGAGCAGGCAATTGGCGCAGTCGTCCACCTCTATGTCGACGGCATGGCATTCGGCAACGAGGCGGCCTTGAGGAAGGCGTTCCACCCCGATGCCAAGGTCATTGGCCACTTTCAGGGCAAGATGGAGTGGATGTCGCGTGACGATTTCATCGCCGCCGTCCTTTCCGAACCACCCGCCTCTCCGGGGTCCCAGCCGCTGATGGATATCGAGATCACCGATGTCGAGGGCGACGCCGCCTTCGTCAAGGTCGCCGACGAATTCGCCGGCATGCGCTTCACCGACTATCTGTCGCTCCTGAAGACCGACGGCCGCTGGGTGATCGTCAACAAGCTGTTCCATCTGCATCGATAGGCTCTTCTTGGGCGGAGAAGGGATATGCGGCACGCCCCGTTGTTGCCTTTACTCCGTACTTGCCGCCGATCTCCGTCGTCCCCTCGCCCGCCTGCATCTCCCTTCTCCCCAGCGGGGAGAAGGTGCCCGAAGGGCGGATGAGGGGGTGGTGGTGCGGCATTGGTGGAACATTGCTTTCCTTGCCATGTTTCAGGCCTCTTATCCGTCTGGCCACGCGGTGTGATGTGGCTTCGCCCCCCTCATCCGGCCCTGCGGGCCACCCGGGGAGAAGGGAAGTTCGGAGAATGTCGGTACCCTCAACGACCTTTGGCCACGCCCGGAAATCCGTCGTGGGTTTGCTCTGCATTCATTCACTTGGCCGGGGCGCTGGAAAGTGCCGTGACTAAGTAAATTTATATGACGCCTTCCAGCGCCCCGTTCAGTGTTGGTCGATGAACAATTCCGGTCTCTCTGCGGGGGTGGCGGCACCTTTTTCTGGCACAGGGTGACGCTCGCCGTGACCGGATTGCTCCGGTGCCGGTGGCGCCACGAAAGGGATTGCTTGTGGCAAGCCCAGTCGCCGCTCCTCATGTGCGCCTCACAAGCGCGCCCCGCCCTGTTTCAGGCGAGAGGGAAACCATTNGCTCTTCCGATCTAAAGGGATTGCTTGTGGCAAGCCCAGTCGCCGCTCCTCATGTGCGCCTCACAAGCGCGCCCCGCCCTGTTTCAGGCGAGAGGGAAACCATTTTCTGCCCATCCACCGAATGAAGACTTGCGTCCCGCCCCCATCCGGCACCGGCCCCGCCTCACCACCACGCCTGGCAGCGTATCCAATGACGGAACGGGAGTAAGGTGACACAGGTTCATGGGGCGGGGATGAGCGGGGATGAATTTTTGTCGCGGGGGGGTAGTGGGTGGAGGGAGGCTGGCTTCTTCAAAGGCCGCTGCCCTAGGCTGTGAGGGAGCCGTTCATCATCCAACAGGCTTTCCCCATGGCCGCTCCTCTCTCTCCGTCATCCTCGGGCTTGACCCGAGGATCCAGGGCCACGCCCATTAATCCATCGTTCGGGGCGTGGATCCTCGGGTCAAGCCCGAGGATGACCAAGAGGGGGAGTGGTGACCAAGCGGAGAGGTCGAGGGTGATGCCGGAGGACCCGTGTGTGACCAGGGCCGAAGGGGAGGTCGAGGGTGATCACGAACGCGTCCGAGGGTGACCGCGAGGAGGTCGGGCGGATTCGACGGCCAGGATCGGATCGTCACGCCGGCATGGGTGATGCCCGGCGCACCTGCCCGTACGGGTGGAAGGCGCGAGAGGAGCAGGGTGCCCTCCCGCGGCCTGCCTTATGCGCGCAGGACGCCGCCGGTGTTCTTCGTCACATTGGCGATGATCTTGGCCGTGAGGGTTTCGAAATCCTCGTCGGTCAGGGTGCGTTCGGCCGGCTGGATGACGACTTCGATCGCCACCGACTTCTTGCCTTCGCCGAGCGAGGCGCCCTCGAAAATGTCGAAGACGTTGACGCCGGAGACCAGTTTGCGGTCGGCGCTCGAGGCGGCCTTCAGGATGGCGCCGGCTTCGACCGACCTGTCGACCACGAAGGCGAAATCGCGCTTGACGGCCTGGAACGGGGAAAGCTCCAGCGCCGGCTTTGTGCGGGTGGCCTTCTTCTTCGGCTCCGGCATGGCATCGACATAGATTTCGAAGCCGCAGAGTGCGCCGGAGACGTCGAGCGCCTCCAGAACCTTCGGATGGAACTCACCGAAATGACCGAGCACGATCTTCGGGCCGAGCTTGATCGTGCCGGAACGGCCGGGATGATACCAGGAGGGGCCGCCGGCCTCGAACTGGACATTGCCCATCGGCACGCCGCAGGCTTCGAGCACGGCGATGGCATCGGCCTTGGCGTCGAAGACATCGACCGGCTTGCCGCCGCCCCGTGCCGCATTCGACCAGGAGCGGCCGGCGCCTGCAAGCGAGGCCGTGCCACGGCGGATGCCGCCGGCAACGCGACGCTGGCCGGCCGGCGTGTCGTTCTCATAGATGCCGGAGACCTCGAAGATCGCCACGTCGCCAAAGCCCTTGTCGGCATTGCGCTGGGCGGCGGTCAGGAGGCCGGGCAAAAGCGACGGGCGCATGTCGGACATGTCGGCGGCGATCGGGTTTGCCAGAGAAAGGGCCGGTGCGCCGCCGCCGAAAAGCTCGGCCTGCGCCTTCGAGACGAACGACCAGGTGACGGCCTCGAGCATGCCGCGCGCTGCAAGGGCGCGCTTGGCAAGCCGGGTGCGAATCTGGAGCGTGGTCAGGATCTTGCCGTTGACGGCGCCAAGCTTTTCGATCGATTCCGGCTTGATCTTGTCGACGCCATGGATGCGCATGACCTCTTCGACCAGATCCGCCTTGCCATCGACATCCGGCCGCCAGGAGGGGACGGAGACTGAAACACGGTCGCCGTTGCCGGTGACACCAAAGCCGAGCCCTTTAAGAATCGAGACGGCTTCTTCCGCGCCGACCTCAAGGCCGGTCAGGCGCTTGACCTCGGAAACCGGAAAATCGACGATCTTGGCGGTATAGCCGGCATAACCGACGACATCGGTTTTCGCGGCCGTGCCACCGCAGATATCGACGATCAGTTGCGTGGCCTGTTCCAGTCCCGGGATCATATAGTCCGGATCGACGCCGCGCTCGAAGCGGTAGCGTGCATCGGTGATGATGCCGAGGGCCCGGCCGCTTCTGGCAATGTTGATCGGATCCCAGAGCGCCGATTCGATGAGGACGTCCACGGTGTTCTCGTCGCAGCCCGAATGTTCGCCGCCCATGATGCCGCCGATCGATTCGATGCCCTTCTCGTCTGAAATAACGACGTTAGCCGGCGAAAGAGTATACTCGCGGGTATCGAGCGCCAGCACCTTCTCGCCCTCGACGGCGCGACGGACGGTGAGGTTGCCCTTGACCTTGGCGGCGTCGAAGACGTGAAGCGGGCGGCCCTGGTCGAAGGTCATGTAATTGGTGACGTCGACCAGCGCATTGATCGGGCGAAGGCCGATGGCGATGAGCCGCTGCTGCATCCATTTCGGGCTTGGGCCGTTTTTCACGCCGCGCACGAGGCGCAGCGCAAAGCCGGGGCAGAGATGCGCATCAGTGCCGAGATCGAGCTTGACCTTGGTGGTCGTCTCGCCTTCGACGGCAAATGTCGGCTGGGGTGCCGCCTTCAGCGTGCCGAGGCCGGAGGCCGCGAGATCGCGGGCAATGCCGTGGATCGAGGTGCAGTCGGGACGGTTCGGCGTCAGGTTGATCTCGATCATCGGATCGTCGAGGCCGGCATATTCGGCAAAGCTCGTGCCGACCGGCGCGTCTTCAGGCAAGTCGATGATGCCGTCATGATTGTCCGACATGTCGAGTTCTTTTTCCGAGCACATCATGCCATGGCTTTCCACGCCGCGAATGGTGCCGACCGACAGCGTCACGTCGATGCCGGGCACATAGGCGCCGGGTGCCGCGAAGGCGCCGACGAGGCCTGCACGTGCATTCGGCGCACCGCAGACCACCTGCACGGGCGCGCCCTTGCCGGTATCGACCATCAGCACCTTCAGCTTGTCGGCCTGCGGGTGCTTTTCCGCCGAGACGACCTTGGCAATGACGAAGGGCCGGTAGGCTGCCTTGTCGTCGACATGCTCGACCTCGAGCCCGATCGCCGTCAGGCGTTCGCAGATCTGTTCAAGCGTCGCATCCGTTTCCAGATGATCTTTCAGCCAGGAGAGTGTGAATTTCATGATTTCACTCGTGTCCTAAAGTCTTGCGGGTCGGGAATCTTCGCGGTGCGGAAATCCGGACGGGAATGGTTCAATCGACAGTCTTACGTACTCAAACCGCCAAACAATGTGGGCATGTCGAGCGGCCTGAAGCCGTAATGGCTCATCCAGCGCACATCGGCGTCGAAGAAGTTGCGCAGATCCGGCATGCCGTATTTCAGCATGGCGATGCGGTCCAGCCCCATGCCCCAGGCAAACCCCTGGTAGACATCGGGATCGAGGCCGCCGGCGCGCAGCACGTTCGGGTGGACCATGCCGCAGCCGAGGATTTCCATCCAGTCGGTGCCTTCGCCGAACTTGACGATCGGGCCGGACGAGCGGTCGCACTGGATATCCACCTCGAAGGAGGGCTCCGTGAACGGGAAGAAGGACGGGCGAAAACGCATCGTCACGTCGTCCACCTCGAAGAAGGCCTTGCAGAACTCCTCGAGGATCCAGCGCATATGGGCGACGTTCGACTTGGTATCGACGACGAGGCCCTCGACCTGGTGGAACATCGGCGAATGGGTGGCGTCGCTGTCCTGGCGATAGGTCTTGCCGGGAATGATGATGCGGATCGGCGGCTTTTGCGCCTCCATGGTGCGGATTTGCACCGGCGACGTGTGGGTGCGCAAAACCTTGCGCTCGCCGTTTGCGTCCGGATTGAAGAAGAAGGTGTCGTGCATCTCGCGCGCCGGATGACCGTCGGGGAAGTTCAGCGCGGTGAAATTGTAATAATCGGTTTCGATATCCGGGCCTTCGGCGATCGAGAAGCCCATATCGGCAAAGATCGCGGTGATCTCGTCAATGATCTGGCTGATCGGATGGATGCGGCCGCGCTCGGCGGGCGAGGCACGCACCGGCAGCGAGATATCGACCGTTTCGCGCGCCAGCCGTGCGGCGATCGCGGCGTCCTTCAGGTCTGACTTGCGCGCGCTGATCGCGGCAAAGACATCGTTCTTGAGCGCATTGATGGCGGCGCCGCGTGTCTGGCGCTCCTCGGGCGACATGGTGCCGAGCGTCTTCAGAAGCTCGGAGATCGAGCCCTTCTTGCCGAGCGCATTGACGCGGACGGCCTCGATGGCCGCCTCGTCGCCGGCGCCGGTCACTTCGGCCAGCAGGTTCTCTTTCAGTGCTTCCAGATCGGACATCGCAATATTCCCGGTTCAGTGCCGTGATCGGTCAAAGAAAAACCCGCGCCAGCCGTGCCAGCGCGGGTTTCCCAATAATTCAGATAGTTTGGGAAGCGCTGGTTTACTTGACCGCGCTTTCAAATTCGTTGTTGGTGCCCGTGTCCTTGAGATATTCGAGCGCCTTCTTGGCAGCGGCGACGAGCGCGCCGAAGGCTTCCGTCTCATGGATGGCCATGTCGGACAGAACCTTGCGGTCGACTTCGATGCCGGCCTTGGAAAGACCGTCGATGAAGCGGCCATAGGTCAGGCCATGTTCGCGGACGGCGGCATTGATGCGCTGGATCCAGAGGGCGCGGAAATTGCGCTTGTTGACCTTGCGGTCGCGGTAGGCGAACTGCTTGGAACGATCCACCGCGGCCTTGGCGGCGCGGATGGTGTTCTTGCGGCGGCCGTAGAAGCCCTTGGCTGCCTTGAGTGTCTTCTTGTGCTTGGCGTGGGAAGTTACGCCGCGTTTTACACGTGCCATGTCATGATCTCCTTAAAAATCCAAAAGTGCCAGACGTCTCAGAGACCGTTGGGCAGGTAGTTCTTGATGACCTTCTTGCCATCAGGCTCTGCGAGCACCATCGTGCCGCGCGCATCGCGAATGAACTTGTTGGACCGCTTGATCATGCCGTGGCGCTTGCCTGCGGCAGCCGCCATGACCTTGCCGGTGGCGGTGATCTTGAACCGCTTCTTGGCCGAGGACTTCGTCTTCATCTTGGGCATTTTGCTACTCCATTTTTCTTGATTTCGAGATCGACTGACGAGGTCGTCTCCAGCGTAAAGAACGGCCACGGCATGCCCTGCCGGACCGTTCGGACGGGGGCTTGTAACCGAAGCATGGGAAAAGTGCAATGGCCTCAAGTGAGGCCGCGCCGATATTTCCGCGCGCGCCATGCATCCGGCTGGTCCCAGGCGCGAAAAAGCCGCCAAGCGGCGGCTTCATCGGCGGACTGGTGGATGCGGACGCCTATCTCGGCGCCAGCACCATCATCATCTGGCGGCCTTCGAGCTTGGGCTCGGCTTCGACCTTGGCGATCGCCACGGTGTCTTCCTTGACCTGGAGCAGGAGCTTCATGCCCAGTTCCTGGTGCGCCATTTCGCGGCCGCGGAATTTCAGGGTCACCTTGACCTTGTCGCCCTCTTCGAAGAAGCGGTTCATCGCCCGCATCTTCACGTCATAATCATGCGTGTCGATATTGGGACGCATCTTGATCTCCTTGATCTCGATGATCTTCTGCTTCTTGCGAGCTTCCGCCGCCTTCTTCTGGGTGGAGTATTTCAATTTGCCCAGGTCAAGAATCTTGCACACCGGCGGTTCCGCGTTCGGCGAGATTTCCACCAGGTCGAGACCCAGTTCCTCGGCCATGCGAAGCGCGTCTTCCGTGGGAATGCTGCCGTGGTTGGTACCCTCGGCGTCGATGAGCTGAACCCGGAGCGACCGGATTTCCTTGTTAGAGCGGGGCCCGTCTTTAACAGGGGCGTCCGTTTTGAACGGTCTGCGAATGGTCGTACTCTCCTCGAGCTGTTAAAAACATTGTCGAATGATGGCGCAATGTCCCGGCTGGATGCCGCGCAATTGCCGCCTGTCTTGATGTCTGAATTGCTGCGGAAAAGTCAATAACACAGGTCTTGGCGAAAATCACCACCTGTCGAGTGGCCGGAGAATCTGTTTTAGGAAGAAAAACAGCCGCAAGCGCTCAAAAGAGGAAAAAGCCCCGATGTCATTGCCCGTTTCCGATGCCGATCCCGATTATCTCGTCGTCGGCGAAGGCGCCGATTCGCGCCGCATCGCGCTGCGCCTGCTACCGTCGGCAGTGGGCAACGGCTTGCCGGCTCTCGTCTGGCTCGGCGGCTACCGCTCGGACATGGCCGGCACCAAGGCGGTGGAACTGGAGCGCCATGCCGCAAAAACGGGTGCTGCCTGCGTCCGCTTCGACTATTCAGGCCATGGCCTGTCGGGTGGGGAATTCAGGGACGGGACCATTTCCCGCTGGCTGGAGGAAAGCCTTGCCGTCGTCGATCACGTCAGGCCGGAGCGCATGGTGCTCGTAGGCTCGTCCATGGGCGGCTGGGTGGCGCTGAGGCTGATCGAGGAATTGCGCGCCCGCGGCGAGGGCGCCCGGATCGCCGGCCTGGTATTGATCGCTCCGGCCCCCGATTTCACTAGCGAACTGATCGAGCCCAACCTCACCGATGCCGAGCGGGCCTCGCTTTCCGAGCGCGGCTATTTCGAGGAGCCGACGCCCTATGGCCCCGATCCGAACATCTATACAGCGGCACTGATCGAGGATGGCCGGGAAAACCGCGTTCTCGAGGGCATCATCGAGACCGGCTGCCCGGTCCATATCCTGCAGGGAATGTGCGATCCCGACGTTCCCCACGGCCACGCCTTGCGACTGATGGAGCATCTTTCCTGCGATGACGTGGTGATGACACTGATCCGCGACGGCGATCACCGGCTGTCGCGGCCGGAGGATATCGGGCGGATTCTGGCGGCCGTGGAGGGCGTTTCGCGGGGCTGAGACGGGGCGGGCAAATCACTTTCCCGCGCATCTTAACCATAAGCCGCAATCCCTAATTCTGCAGATTGACTTCGTTTCGGACGCGCTGTTAACTCTTTGTTAAGGATTAGAGCAGCGCGCGACGGGGATATACCGCGAAGCTGACGACAGGCTTCAGATTTTCGCGGGGATTCTTCGGGACTGTTTTTGAAGAAGACCGCGCCAAGGGGACATGTATGGCGCAGTTGACTGGGGTTAGACGGGCGGTCGTGGCACTTGCGGCTGTTTTCGCATCGGCGAGCGCGGCCGTTCCGGCGCCGAATGCCACCACGCTGTCGATGCAGACGGGAGCCATCACCTCCCAGCCGATCGGCCATTACGAATTCTGCCAGAAGCATCGCTCCGAATGCGAGATCAAGTCGCGCTCGTCCACGCCGCCGCGCGTCACCGATCACGGCTGGGCCGTCATCCGTGAGATCAATACGGCCGTCAACCGCGAAATCACCCCGATGACCGACATGGACCTGTTCGGCAAGGAAGAGGTCTGGACCTATCCGGACACGGCCGGCGATTGCGAGGATATCGCGCTCGTCAAGCGCCAACGCCTGATGCAGAAGGGCTTTTCGCCCTCCGACCTGTTGATCACCGTGGTCCGCAAGGCCGATGGCGAAGGCCATGCGGTGCTCACCGTGCGCACTGCCCAGGGCGATTTCATCCTCGACAATCTCGACGGCGACGTAAAGCTCTGGACCAGGACGCCCTATCGCTTTCTCAAGCGCCAGGCTTCCTTCAACACCGGCCGCTGGGTCACCATCGAAAACGGCGCGGAAGTGCTGGTCGGCTCCGTCGGCAACTGATCGCCAGGAATTTTGGCAGGTTAAAAACGGGCGCCCGGATGGCGCCCTTTTTGGTTTCAAGCATTGCCGATCAGGACGCCCGCCGCCAGCACGAGGCCGCCGCCGAGCACTACCTGGAAGGCGGCGCGCAGGAATGGTGTTTCCATATATTTGTTCTGGATGAAGGCAATCGCCCAGAGTTCGAAGAAGACGATGATGATGGCGGTCACCGTCGCGGTCCAGAAATTCGGAATGAGATAGGGCAGGGCGTGGCCGAGCCCGCCCAGCGTTGTCATAATGCCGCAGGCAAGGCCGCGCTTGATGGGAGAGCCGCGGCCGGACAGCTTGCCGTCGTCATGCGCAGCCTCGGTGAAGCCCATGGAAATGCCGGCGCCGACCGAGGCGGAAAGCCCCACCAGGAAGGTTTGCCAGGTATCCTGCGTCGCAAAGGCGGCGGCGAAGATCGGCGCCAGCGTCGAGACCGAGCCGTCCATCAGTCCGGCCAGTCCCGGCTGCACATAGGTCAGGAGGAACTGGCGATGTGCCGCCTCGTCCTCCACCTTGCGGGCACCGGCCGGCAGGTGTCTGTCCATGAGCATGCGGGCGATATCCTCGTGGCCCTGTTCGGCCAGCGCCAGGTCCCCCAGCAATTGCCGGGTGGCGGCATCCGACATGTTCCTCGCCGCCTCGACGTAGAATTGGTAGGCCTGCTGCTCCATGGCTTCCGCTTCGCCGCGCACGGCATCGAGCGACAGGTTGCGGCGCAGCCAGTCGGGCCGGCGCTGAAGGAAGCCGCTGACATGCTCGCGGCGGATCAGCGGGATGGTTTCACCGAAGCGGCGCCGATGCATGTCGATGAGCATGGTCCGGTGGGTGTTTTCGACCTCGGCCATATCCTCGAAAACCCGGGCCGTGTCCGGATAGGTCTCCTTCAGCGCCTGCGCGTAGGCGAGATAGATGCG
This sequence comes from Rhizobium sp. Root482, assembly GCF_001426565.1. Classification (GTDB taxonomy): domain Bacteria; phylum Pseudomonadota; class Alphaproteobacteria; order Rhizobiales; family Rhizobiaceae; genus Pararhizobium. Next base: position 204,447 of record NZ_LMFA01000024.1, read on the forward strand.
GGCGTCGTCCTCTTCGGAGGAAATGACAAGCGCCAGGACCTCCTGCTCGGAAAGTGAGGCCATGGAGCGCTTGCGGGAAAACAGGCGTGAAAACATGATGAAACGGACCTAGTTTAGAATTGTTCTAAATTTAGGCGCGTTCACCGGAAGATCAAGCGGAAAAGACGAGCGGACTCGACAGGGCGGCAAAGAAATTCCTAGATGGTGGTCACGTCGACCAATTCGAAGGCCCGCATGAACCCGCTTCTGTCCAGCAAGGATACGTTTCTCGACCGCATCGGCGTAACGCTGGCCGGAAAGCTGACCGCAAAAACGTCCGGATACGAGCCCTATACGCCGTCCGATCCCGAAACTCTGGCGCGGTCATTGCGGCCCGGCGATATCCTGCTGATCGAGGGCAACAGCCGTGTCTCGGCCGCCATCAAATACCTAACCCAGTCCACCTGGTCGCATGCCGCCTTCTTTGCCGGCGACCAGATTCCGCTGACGCTCGACCAGGCGACACGGGCGGTCATCGACCGGCCGCAACTGATCGAGGTCAATCTGGGCGAGGGCTGCGTTGCCGTGCCGCTGAGCAAATATGCGACCTACAATACCCGCATCTGCCGGCCGGTGGGGCTTACTCCGGAGGACCGCCTGACGGTCCTGTCCTTCATGATTTCGAGGCTCGGACTGAAATACGACATGAAGAACATTCTCGACATGCTGCGCTATTTTCTACCGACGCCGCCGGTTCCGGTGCGCTGGCGCCGCCGCATGCTGGCCTTCGGTTCAGGCGATCCGACCCGCGCCATCTGCTCGACGCTGATCGCCCAGGCCTTCGAGCAGATCCGCTATCCGATCCTGCCGGAGGTGACCCGCGCGCCGGGGCGGGCAGCGGCGGTTTCTTCCTATTCGCGCGCCGAAATCCTGCATATCCGCCATTATTCGCTGTTCACGCCGCGTGATTTCGATCTCTCGCCCTATTTCGCCGTCGTCAAGCCGACGCTCGAATACGGCTTCGACTACAAGCGGCTGCAATGGCAGGGGCAGGATGGATGATGCCAGGGCTCGGGAGATCGGGGCTCAGGAGATATTGAGCGTCTGCTCGCGGATCATATAGGCCTTCTGCCGGTCGGTGATGTAGTCGCGCACGATCGGGGCTGCGTCGCGCGAGCGCGACAACTGCATATGGAAGACCATCTGGCTGCCGGTGCGGAACATCATTTCGCAGCTGATCAGGTAGAATTCCCACATCCGGGCAAAGCGTTCGTCATACATCTCGACGATCGTGTCGCGATTCTTCTCGAAGCGCTCGATCCAGTGCCTGAGCGTCGTGGCATAGTGGACGCGCAGGAATTCCAGATCGCTGACCCACAGGCTGTTGCGCTCCACCACCTCGAAAACCTCCGAAAGTGCGGGCGAATAGGCGCCGGGGAAGATATATTTGCGCAGCCAGGCGCTGGCCATGCCCGGCGGGCTCATATGGCCGATCGAGTGCAGCACGGCAATGCCGTCGTCGTTCATCAGGGCGTTCAGCTTCCCGAAGAACTCGTCATAATGGCTGACGCCGACATGCTCGAACATGCCGACGGAAACCACGCGGTCGAATGTTTCGCCGACCTCGCGGTAATCGGTGAGTTCAAAGCGCACCCGGCCCTCGAGCCCTGCATCGCGGGCGCGCTGCGTCGCCAGTGCCTGCTGTTCGCGCGACAGCGTCACGCCGAGCACTTCGACATCCTCCAGCCGCGCGAGATAGAGCGCCAGATCCCCCCAGCCGCAGCCGATATCGAGCACCTTCATGCCCGGCCGCAGGCAGAGCTTGGCCGCCAGCAGCCGCAGCTTGTTGCGCTGCGCCTGCTCCAGCGTTTCCTCGGGATCGCGGAAATAGGCGCAGGAATAGAGCATGTTCTCGTCGAGGAACAATTTGTAGAAATCATTGCCGAGATCATAGTGATGGGCAACGTTGCGCTGGGCCTCGCCCTTCGCATTCGATTGCTGGCGCTTGCGAAAGAGCATCTTGACGGCGCGCAGCATCTTCTGGACCGGATAGGCGCCTAGCGACAGCCGATTGATCGAGAACAGGGTGAGGAAATCCTTGAGCGTCGAGCCTTCCTCGAAGCGAAGCGTGCCATCCATATAGGCCTCGCCGGCGGCAAGCTCGGAATTGAAGACGAGGCTGCGGTAGAGCTTCGGATCGGTGAGCCGCATGGTCACCTCCGGGCCGGGTTCGCCCGAAAAGACGTGGTGTTTGCCTTCAGCGTCGATGACCGTCAGGCGGCCCTTGCGGATGAAGGCCTTCATCATATGCGACAGTGGAAACATGCACACCTCGACAGGATAAAGCGATGCTCGCGCACGCCACTTTATCACCGCCTTTTGAAAATGCGCGGCATTCTTTCGTAATTCGGCCTTTGAAATTCAGGCTTGGAAAATCAGCGGCCGGTCGCCGTCGCGCCGGCGCTTGCCATGACGACGAGCGCGGTGCCGCCGACCTGCAGGGCGGTCATCGGTTGGCTGAGCACGAGAAAGCCGGCGACGGCGCCAAGCGCCGGCTCGAGGCTCATGAGAATGCCGAAGGAGGAGGTTTTCATGCGCCGCAGCGCGATCATTTCCAGCGCATAGGGGATCAGCGGCACGAGAAGGGCAAGGCCGGCAACGACGACGATAGCCTGCGCGTCGATCCGCGGCAGATCAAGGAGTCCGAAGGGCGTGGCGACCAGGGCCGCGACGATCAGCGACATGGAAAGGCCTTGCAGGCCCTCGAAGGCGGCGCCGGCCTTCTTCATGAGGATGATATAGAGGCCCCAGCCGGTGGCAGCGCCGAAGGCAAAGAGAATGCCGATGGGATCGCCGATCCAGCCATCGCCGTCATGGGCAAGCAGCAGTACGCCGGCGCCGGCGATCAGCGGCCAGACGAGCCGCCAGCCGAGGCCGAAGGCGAAGGTGGCGACCGCCAGCGGCCCGAGAAAATCGATGGCGACGGCAAGGCCGAGCGGAATGCGCTCGATGGCGGCGAAGAAACACAGGGTCATGCCGGCCATCGAGGCGCCGAGCAGGCCGGCCGTCTGCCACTGCGCCCGCGAATAGCTGCGGAGCGGCGGACGCACGATCGCGGCCAGCAGAACCGCTGCCCAGACCAGCCGCAGCCAGGTGGTGCCGGCCGGGCCGTAGGCTGCGATCGCCGGGGCGGAGAAGGCCGAGCCGAACTGCACGCTCGACATCGACAACAGGCACATCAGCCCGCCGGAGAGGGCCGCGGTCGAGTCTGGCCCAAGCGGGGACGGGGGAGACGGAACCGCGCCCTCGGCCTGTGTGACTGCCTGCTGATCCAAGTCCTGTCCTCCGACGAAATGCCGTGCTGCCAAGCGCTGTAGCGGAAGCGGCATCCCCGGACAAAATCATATTTATGGGGGTGCACATAAGTAAATCTGATGGCGGGAACAAAATGGCCGGTAAACCGTTATCGCCAAGCATTATCATCGTTCAGGAGAGGGAAATCAGATGGACGTAAATGGCGTGGGTTGGATCGCGGCAATCATCATCGGCGGCTTTGCCGGCTGGCTTGCCGAACAGTTCATGAAGTCCAATATGGGCATGCTGATGAACATCATTCTCGGCATTATCGGCGCAATCGTGCTCAATGCCATCCTTGCCTTCGCCGGCATGGCTTTCACCGGCTGGATCGCCTATCTGATCATCGGCTTCATCGGCGCCTGCATCCTGATCGCGATCGGGCGTGCCGTGCGGCGCTAAAGCGCGGAACACTTTGCGCGACATGCTTTAGCGGCAGGAGAAAACCATGTTGACATTCGCGGCCGAAGGCAATGGCCAGGGCAAGCTGGAGATCAACGGCCATTCGCAGCCGGTGACCTATGAACTGGTGGTGGCGCGCGAGGAAGACGACAGCCGTCAGGTCCGCATCCGCCTCAATGCCCCGCGCGACTGGCTGTTGAAGCAGGGTTTTGACGGCGAGGCCGTGCTGGTGCGCAACAACGGCTCGCGCATCGCGGTCCGCCGCGAAGGCGGGCTCGATGTGGATGACGCTATTTCAGTGACGCTCGAAGGGTGCGACGACAGCCGCATCGGCGCCGACGATCTGGCGGATGCCTATCCGGAGCTGAAACACTGAATTGAAAATTCGAAAGCGGGCGCGGCAAGGCTGCGCCCGTTTCACGTTCCGGGATCAGTCCTTGGCGCGCTCGACATAGGAGGCGTCTTCGGTGAGGATGACGACGCGCGTGCCGACGCCGATATGCGGCGGCACCATGGTGCGCACGCCATTCGACAGGATCGCCGGCTTGTAGGACGAGGAGGCCGTCTGTCCCTTGACGACCGGTTCCGTCTCGACGATTTCGAGCGTCATGCGGGTCGGCAGCTCCATTGCAAGTGCCAGGCCTTCGAACATTTTCAGCTGAACGACCATGCCTTCCTGCAGATAGGCCTTGTCATCGCCGATCACATCCGGCGAGACCGCCACCTGGTCATAGCTGACCGGGTTCATGAAATGGAAGCCTTCGCCGTCCTCGTAGAGGAAGGTATGATCGCTGTCCTCGACGAAGGCGCGCTCGACCTGTTCGGTCGTGCGCCAGCGCTCGGAAACCTTTACCCCGTCGGAAATGCGGCGCATGTCCACCTGGGTCACCGGAGTGCCCTTGCCGGGGTGAAAATTCTGCGCGGTGAGAACGGCGTAGAGCTTGCCGTCCACTTCGAGAACATTGCCCTTGCGGACCGAGGAGGCGATTACCTTGACCATAAGTCTTCCTTGTAACTGAATTGGATGCGTCGTAGAGGAGCGCACGAAACAATGCGCGTCAAAGACGCCTAAATGTGTTTTCGGGCCGCACCTATCCTATATTCGGGCAAATTGCCAGTGTGACGTCAACCGGGGCTCGAAGAAACCGCGATGCGCGCCGGCCATTGCCGACACTCTGGACACAGGACCCTCATGCCCGCTGCCTCTCCCTGGTGGACACCCGATATCCATGCCGACCGCCGCGGCTTTCTCATCGCCCGCAACCGCATCCAGGCCGGCCTGCGCGCTTTCCTTGGCGCGCGCGATTTTATCGAGGTGGATACGGCAACGCTCCAGGTCTCGCCGGGCAACGAGGCGCATTTGCATGCCTTCGCCACGCAGGCCATCCACCACGACGGCAGCCGGGTGCCTCTCTATCTCCATACCTCGCCGGAATTCGCCTGCAAGAAACTGCTCGCCGCCGGCGAAGAGCGCATCGCCTGTTTTGCCCATGTCTATCGCAACCGCGAGCGCGGGCCGCTGCATCATCCGGAATTCACCATGCTCGAATGGTATCGCGCCGGCGAGACTTATGAGGCGCTGATGGCCGATTGCGCCGACATGCTGCGCCTTGCAGCGGAGATCGCCGGCACGCGGCAACTGACCCATCGCGACCGCAGCGCCGATCCTTTCCTCGAAGCTGAACGCCTGACCGTGGTCGAGGCCTTCGAGCGTTTTGCCGGCATCGATCTCTTCGCCTCCATCGACGCCGACGGCCGGACCGATCGCGACCGGCTGGCCGCGGATGTGAGCCGGGCGGGCATGCGGGTGGCGGGCGACGATGTCTGGGCCGACCTCTTCAGCCGGGTGATCGTCGAGAAGGTGGAGCCTAATCTCGGCCTTGGCCGCCCGACCATCCTCTACGAATATCCGGTGGCGGAGGCAGCCCTTGCCCGGCCGACACCCCATGACCGGCGCGTTGCCGAACGCTTCGAGCTTTACGCCTGCGGCGTCGAGCTTGCCAATGCCTTCGGAGAACTCACCGATGCCGGTGAGCAACGCCGCCGCTTCGAGATGGAAATGGCCGAGAAACTGCGCGTCTATGGCGAGACCTATCCGCTCGACGAGGATTTCCTCTTAGCCCTTGCGATCATGCCGCAGGCAAGCGGCAGCGCGCTCGGCTTCGACCGGCTGGTGATGCTGGCAACCGGCGCGACGCGTATCGACCAGGTGATCTGGGCACCGGTGGCGGAAACCGACAGGCGGGAAGACCGGCCGTGAGCGGAAGTTCGTTCCTGAAGAGCGTTGACGATCTCAAGCGGGCGGGGCTGGTCGCCGGCGATCGCGCGACGGCGCTTGCCGATGTCGCCGCCCGCTATGCGATCGCCATCACGCCGGCCATGGACGCGCTGATCGATCGGAGCGATCCGAACGATCCGATCTCCCGCCAGTTCGTGCCCGATGCCGCCGAACTCATGCGCCTGCCGGAAGAACGTGAAGACCCGATCGGCGACGCCGCCCATAGCCCGGTCGAGGGCGTGGTCCATCGCTATCCGGACCGGGTGCTGTTGAAGGCGGTGCATGTCTGTCCGGTCTATTGCCGCTTCTGCTTCCGTCGCGAAATGGTCGGGCCGCAAGGGCTCGGCACGCTTTCACCGCGGGCGATGGACGAGGCCTTCGCCTATATTGCCGGCCATCCGGAAATATGGGAGGTCATTCTCACCGGCGGCGATCCGCTGGTCCTGTCGCCGCGCCGGCTGGCGGCGCTGATGGAGCGGCTTTCGGCCATCGACCATGTGAAGGTGGTCCGCTTCCATACCCGGGTGCCCGTGGTCGAGCCCGAACGGGTGGACGGGGCGCTGATCGCGGCACTAAAGGCGAGCGGCAAGGCGACCTATCTGGCGCTCCATGCCAATCATCCGCGCGAACTGACGCCGGACGCGGGGGCCGCCTGCGCCCGGCTGGTCGATTCCGGCATCGTCATGGTCAGCCAGTCCGTGCTCCTGAAGGGCGTCAACGACGATCCGGACATCCTGGCGGCGCTGATGCGTGCCTTCGTCGAAAACCGGATCAAGCCATATTACCTGCATCATCCCGATCTTGCGCCCGGCACCAGCCATTTCCGCCTGACGATCGAGGAGGGGCAGGCGCTTGTCGCCTCGTTGCGCGGCCGCGTTTCCGGCCTCTGCCAGCCCACCTATATCCTCGATATTCCCGGCGGCCACGGCAAGGCAGTGATCAGCGCATCGGATATCGAAAACCAGGGCGGTGGCTGTCACACGGTGCAGGATTTTCGTGGCGGGCGGCACAGCTATCCCCCGCAAGCCGGGGAATAAAGACCTATCATTGGCACGAAAAAGCCGGCCGCTGCAAAACGGCCGGCCTTACAAAATCCGTGTCGCGGATCAGCCTTCCTTGATCGGCGCGATCGAGATCTCGACGCGGCGGTTCTGCGCCCGTCCGGCCTCGGTGCTGTTGGAGGCGACCGGGCGCTCCGCGCCATGGCCCATGGCCGACATGCGGCGCTGGTCGACGCCGCGCGATCCGAGATAATTGGCAACCGATGCGGCGCGGCGCTCGGAAAGGCCCTGGTTATGGCTGGCGCTGCCGGTCGAATCCGTATGTCCATCGACATCGACCAGCGTCTTGTTGAACTTGCGCAGCACGATGGCGACCGAATCCAGCGTCGAGTAGAAGCCCGGGATCACCTGGTCCTGGTCGGTCGCGAAGGTGACGTTGGACGGCATGTTGAGGATGATGCGGTCGCCGGCGCGGGTGACCGAAACGCCGGTGCCCTGCAACTGGGCGCGCAGTTCGGATTCCTGGCTGTCCATGTAATTGCCGATCAGCCCGCCGCCAAGCGCGCCGATGCCGGCGCCGACAAGCGCTGCATCGCGACGTCCGGCAGAACTTCCGCCGACGAGAAGACCGGTTGCGGCGCCAAGACCGGCACCGATCAGCGCGCCGCCGGCGGTGTTCGACATCTTCTGCTCGCCCGTATAGGGGTCGGTGGTGGTGCAGCCGGAAAGATAGACGACGGCCACAGCCGCGACGGCGAATTTCCTGATCATGGAATCATATCCCCAATAGTGTTCCTTCGCTTCATACTACCGATTGCGGCAGGAAGATGAAGAGCGGGGGGCGCATTATCGGGCAGGCGCGAAAATCCGTACCGCCGTGAGCGGGGAGCAGCGGGGTCGCCGCTCCCCGACCTATGCCTATTCGGTCAGGTCGATTTCCTCGGTGTTGCCGCCTTCGCAGGTATAGCAGCAATCGCTGCAGGTCTCGGCATTTTCCGGCCCGGTGCCCCAATAGGTCGTCTGGTCGCCGGAAACCCAGGCGCCGTAGCAGATCTTCTCGCCTTCATCGCAGGAGAGCGGGATCTGCTTGGTTTCGCCGTCGTCCAGCAGGTAGACCTGGTTGTTGCCGGGCCAGACATGGTCGCGGTCCTGGCTGTAGAGCTCGACCTCGACGGCGTTCGGATGGCTGTTCTTCAACTGGAAGGTCACATCGGCAGCCGATGCGGCCGAGCCGGAGCCAAGAGCAAGAAACATGGAAAGGGCGGCGAGAGCCGCGCGCTGGCGAATGATTTTCATGGGTTCCCCTTAAGAAATAATGGCTTGCGCCGGATGCCAGCTAACACAATGCCGGCCGTTCCGAAACGGGCCAACCCGCCTATTTCACCCTGCCGATCCGGCCATTTTTGGTGACGAGACAGGGTGGGCCTGCATGCCTGTTCCGCGCCTATGCGGGCCAAATCTCGATGGGCTGGAGCGCCTTGTAGAAAAAGGTCGATCCGCAATAGCGTCCATCCGGCATCAGCGCATAGTGCGGAATGACGCCGACGCGCTGCCAGCCGAGTTTTTCGTAGATCATTTCCGCCGGGCTTCCGGTGGCCGTATCGAGAACGAGAATATGCCGGCCATGCGCCGCTGCCGCCTTTTCGGCTGCGTCCATCAGCAGGCGGGAAAGTCCGAGGCCTCGTGCGCGGCGATGGACGAGCAGCTTCTTCAGGTCGGCACGGTGCGGCTGGTTTGGCAAGGTGCCGATGCCGAGCTGGACCGTGCCGAGGATCGCGCCGTTCTTCTCGGCCACCAGCAGCACGGTTTCGCCATTGCCGACGGCGCGGGCAACGCCCTCCCAATAGGGCATCGCATCCTGGGGACGATAGGGCGACAGGAAGCCGACCGAAGCGCCGCCCTCGACGCAGTCGGCGAGGATGTCGGCAAGTGCCGGCAGGGCGGCTGTGGCCTGCGCCGGGGTGAGGAGGCGGATCGAGACGTCGCTCATGGATTCAGGCCCTGTTGCGGTTGAGAATGATGGCATAGCGCGCCGGCCTGTCGGACGGATTGTGAAAGGCATGGTTTTCGCAAAGCCGCATGAACAGGCAGTCGCCGGCTTCCAGCCTGTGGGTTTCGGTGCCGGCGGTCATGATGAGCTCGCCTTCGAAAAGCCAGAGATGCTGGGTGAGGCCCGCATCGAACTGCTGCTGCTCGAAGACGACGCGGGCGCCCGCCGGGAACTCGACCTCGACGATATCGACCGACGATCCCATTCCATCGGGCGAGACCGAGCGGCGAAGATAGCTGGTGTCCGGATCGCGCCAGACATGCTGATCCTGGCGCCGGCGAAGCGGCATGGCAAAGACCTCACCGGCAGCAAAGAAGCGCGACAGGGTCGTGCCGAGCGCGCTGCAAAGCCGGGCGAGAAGCTGGGCGGTGGGACTTGCCTCGCCCCGTTCGATCCGCGAAATCATCGCCCGGCTGACGCCGGCGCGACCGGCAAGGCCATCGAGCGTCATGGCCTTCGCCAGTCGCAGGGTTTTAAGGTGCGCGCCGATATCGGCGTCGGAGAGAGTATTTTCCATTATCGTAGAATTATAGATTTCTATAATGGAGTCAACGGCTTTGGCGAGGGAATGCGCCCCTGCCGCGCTCGCTGTTGATGGTGCCTTTTGACCCGGACCATGCCGGCAGCCGGCAGCCGCGCATCCGCCCGCAATTATAGTGAACAAAGCCTGCATTTCCCGCTTTGCGGCGGTTGAGTGCGCTGCTATATGCGGCCCATGAGCACAAACCCTTCAAAGACGCCCCTGTCGCATATCCGCAATTTCTCGATCGTGGCCCATATCGACCACGGCAAGTCGACGCTGGCCGACCGGTTGATCCAGTCGACCGGCGGCCTGGCCGCGCGCGAAATGTCGGAACAGGTTCTCGACAATATGGAGATCGAGAAGGAGCGCGGCATCACCATCAAGGCGCAGACCGTGCGCCTGCACTATCAAGCCAATAATGGCGAGACCTATGTGTTGAACCTGATCGACACGCCGGGCCATGTGGACTTCGCCTATGAAGTCTCGCGCTCGCTGTCGGCCTGCGAAGGCTCGCTGCTGGTGGTAGATGCGAGCCAGGGCGTCGAAGCCCAGACGCTCGCCAATGTCTACCAGGCGATCGACAACAACCACGAGCTCGTCACGGTCCTCAACAAGATCGATTTGCCGGCCGCCGAGCCCGACCGTATCCGCGAGCAGATCGAGGAGGTCATCGGCATCGATGCCAGCCAGGCCGTGCTGATCTCGGCCAAGACCGGCCTTGGCATTCCCGATGTGCTGGAGGCCATCGTCCACCAGCTTCCGGCACCGAAGAGCGAGGGCGGCGAGACCGCGCCTCTGAAGGCACTTCTCGTCGACAGCTGGTACGACACCTATCTCGGCGTCATCGTTCTCGTGCGCATTCTCGACGGCGTCCTGAAAAAGGGCCAGACCATCCGGATGATGGGCACCGACGCCAAATACCAGGTGGAGCGCGTCGGCGTCATCACCCCAAAGATGGTCACCGTCGATGCGCTCGGTCCGGGCGAGATCGGCTTCATCACCGCCTCGATCAAGGAAGTGGCCGATACCCGCGTCGGCGACACGATCACCGAGGACAAGCGCCCGACCGCCACCATGCTGCCAGGCTTCAAGCCGGCCCAGCCGGTGGTGTTCTGCGGCCTGTTTCCGGTCGATGCCGCCGATTTCGAGGATCTGCGCGCCGCCATGGGCAAGCTGCGCCTCAACGATGCCTCGTTCTCTTTCGAAATGGAAAGCTCGGCGGCGCTGGGCTTCGGCTTCCGCTGCGGCTTCCTCGGGCTGCTGCACCTGGAAATCATCCAGGAGCGGTTGGAGCGCGAATTCGATCTGGACCTGATCGCGACCGCGCCGTCCGTTGTCTACAAACTGTTCATGACCGATGGCACCGAGCGGGAGCTGCACAATCCGGCCGACATGCCCGATGTCGTCAAGATCAGCGAAATCCACGAGCCCTGGATTCGCGCCACCATTCTCACTCCCGATGAATATCTCGGCGGCATTTTGAAGCTCTGCCAGGACCGGCGCGGCATTCAGGTGGAACTCACCTATGTCGGCTCGCGCGCCATGCTGACCTATGACCTGCCGCTCAACGAAGTTGTCTTCGATTTCTACGACCGGCTGAAGTCGATCTCCAAGGGCTACGCCTCGTTCGACTACAGCATCACCGAGCATCAGGAAGGCCATCTGGTCAAGATGTCGATCCTCGTCAACGGCGAGCCGGTCGATGCGCTGTCGATGATGGTGCACCGCATGGCGGCGGAAAAGCGCGGCCGCGACATGTGCGAGAAGCTCAAGGAACTGATTCCCAAGCACATGTTCAAGATTCCGATCCAGGCGGCCATCGGCGGCAATGTGATCGCCCGCGAAACCATCTCGGCGCTGCGCAAGGACGTGACCGCCAAATGCTACGGCGGCGACGCCAGCCGCAAGCGCAAGCTGCTCGACAAGCAGAAGGCCGGCAAGAAACGCATGCGCCAGTTCGGCAAGGTCGAAATCCCGCAGGAAGCGTTCATCGCAGCGCTGAAGATGGGCGATGAGTGAGGTCTTTTCTTCCAAGGCTCATGCGCATATGATACGCGCATGAGCCTTAGGAGAGCGACATGCCCCAATCCCTCCGCAAGCCTGCCAATCTCTCGCTGGATAGCGATCTCGTTTCCCGCGCCCGCGACCTGAAGATCAATATTTCCCGTGCCGCGGAAGACGGCATCGCGGCGGCCGTCAAGGCCGAGCGGGAACGTCTGTGGCGGCTGGAGAATGCCGAGGCGATCCGGCTGGAAAATGAGTATGTCGAAAAACATGGGCTACCATTGGCGAAATATCGCCAGTTCTGATGGCAAGGTTCCATGTATACCGGCTGAAGCCGGATGGTGTCTCGGCCATTGATCTGCAAGCGAATATATTGAGCGACCTGCCGTCGCGCCTGATGGCGCCGCTCTATCCGGTGGCTGAAATGTCCTGGTCCATCTCCCGGCTCAACCCTCGCTTCATTATCGGGGGCGAACTCCACGCCATGGCGACCCAGCGTATGGCGGCCATTCCGATATCGGAAATTGGGGCCGAGCTTGCAGATCTTTCAGCAAGAAGTGACGACATCATCGCCGCCACGGATTTCCTGTTCCAAGGTTTTTAGGAAGACACCCGCCCGGCAAACTCGGCAACCAGGCCTTCATAGTCCTCCATCGGCGGAAAGGTCTCGTAGGAGTGCACAGCTGCCGTCGTGGCCCACGGCAGTTTCTCGCTGGTGAAGGTCTCGATGAAGGGCGAAAATCCGCTCGGGTCGTCGAGCATGGTCGGACGCAGATTGACGAACCAGTCCATGCCTTCGGGGCGGGTGAACATCCAACTCATGCAGTGCGGGCAGAAATAATGGCGGGCGGCGCCGTGCAGGCCGCCGATCACCGGATCGCCGTCGGTCACCGAAAACCCGTCGGCCGGAATGGCGGCGCTCAGCGAATAGGCGCTGGACGACATCTTCTGGCAGCCGCTGCAATGGCAGGCCATGGTCAGGATCGGCGGCGCGGTGATCTTCAGCCGCACCTGCCCGCACCGGCAGCCGCCCTCCCAGGGTAAATCGCGATTGTGCATGCTCTCTCCTCCCGCGTTTGCTTTCCCGCGATGACGGTCCGGCCTGCCCGTCGCTGCCGGCTTGGCGGCTATTCCGGGGCGCAGGGCCAGTCGGGCGGTGTCTTCAGGCCGGCCGGCAGCTTGGTCTTGTCGTCGCCGCAGGCAATGTCGATCTGCGCTTGCTCAAGGCCCTTTGCCTGGGAAAGGTCCAGCCCTTCGATCCGGGTCAGGAACAGGAAGGCGCGGTCGAAGTCGAGCGGGCCTTCAAAACTGGCGTTGGACAGATGGGCGCGCGAGAGATTGGCCAGCGCAAACCGGGCGCCGGTCAGCACCGCCTTGTCGAAGTTCGCCCTTCCGGCCTCGGCCTTTTCGAAATCGGTGCCGGTGAGATCCGCTCCTGTGAAATCGGCGCGCTGCAGTTCGGCGCCGGCAAAGGATGCGCCGGCCGCCGCAAGGCCGGTGAAATCGGCCCGATAGGCCTCCGCCTTGGCAAAACTGGCTTTCTCGGCCTTAGCGCCGCGCAGCGATGCGCGCATCAGATTGGTTTTCTCCAGGTTCGCCGTGCTCAGGTCGGAATGGCCGAGATCCGTCATGGAGAAGTCGGCACCCGCCAGATTGGCGCCCTGAAGCACGCTGGATTGCAGGAGCAGGTTCTTCTTGCTGCAGTCTCTCCAGTCGAGCCCCGGTCCCGGCATGCCGCCACAATCGGCCGCTGCGGCCGGAGCGCCGACGAAAGCCAGAGCCAGGAAAAGGGCCGCGCAGAGCGGGCGAGTGGCGTCGCGGACCTTTGCATGCCCGCCTGCCAAGACGTTGGAAATCCCTTTTCGCGCCACTTTCGCCTGCATGCTCGCTATCCTGCTCATCATAGACTTCTTCCAGCGCCTGATGGGCGCAAAGACCAAACGATCACCGTTTTATACGGTTTCAGCCGCGATGAAAGCCTTTGGTGGCTCAGGCGGATGCCTCGGCCATTTCCCGTCGGCCGTCGTCGGAGGGAACACTTGTCCGGATCGTCGAAACCCAGGCGCGCGCCAGGACAAGGCCGGCGGCGTCGGCGTCACCGCCGTGCCGGGCGGCCTGTTGCGGATAGGTCTCCGGCCAATGCGGATCGAGACCGGCGATCTGGCCGGCAAAAATCCTGTTCCAGTCCTCGACCACCCGCGTCGATGCTTCGAAGTGGAACTGCATGCCATAGGCGGCGCGGCCGATGCGGAAGGCCTGGTTGGCGACGGCCGGGTTGCCGGCGAGACGAACGGCGGCGTCCGGCAGGGTAAAACTGTCGGAATGCCATTGAAAGCTGGTGAAGGCGGCGCCGGCAGCGCTCAGCACCGGGTCTTCAAGACCTTCCGCCGTCAGGTGAATGCCGTGCCAGCCGAATTCGCGGGTTTGGCCAAGCAGGTTCTCTGCCCCCAATCCCCGTGCCAGAAGCTGGCTGCCGAGACAGATGCCGAGCACCGCCTTGTCGGCCTCGGCAAAGGCGCGCATCAGGCGGGCAAGGTCGGGGAGATAGGGATGGCTGTGGTCGTCCAGCGCGCTCTGGTCGCCGCCGAGCACGACGATGGCGTCATGGCCGCTTGCGTCGCCGGGCAGCGTATCCGTGGCGAAAGGCTGGCGCAGGTCGATTGCGGCGCCGGCCTCGGCAAGCGCCACGCCCACCTGGCCAAGGTCGGCATGGGCCATGTTTTCCACCACGAGAACCCGCATCTGTCACTCTCTCCGCCGCGTTGCCGCCCAGATTGATCATGCCTGAAAGCCGCTTTCAAGAGGCTTTTTGGGCGCGTGCCCGGCCCGCGCGACCAGCCGGTTTCATCGACCAGCCTTGACCTTTTGCCCCGAAAGTAGCATTGCACGCCCTTGGTCGCGTTCCTTGAAACGCCAGACAGCGGAAAAACCATGAGCAAAGCTACATCCTCTGACCCCTCGCAGCGCATGCTGAGGGTCGGCGAACAGGTTCGCGCAGCCCTGACCCAGGTGCTGCAGCGCGGCGAGGTGCGCGATCCGCTGATCGAAACGACGGTGATCTCGATTTCCGAAGTGCGCATGTCGCCCGACCTGAAGATTGCCACCGCCTTCGTGACGCCGCTCGGCATTGCCGATCACGCCGCCACCATCGAGGCGCTGAACCGTAACGCGAAATATATTCGCGGCCGGTTGTCGCCGCATCTGCGCCAGATGAAATACATGCCGGAAGTGCGCTTCCGCGATGATACCAGCTTCGACAATTACAAGAAGATCGACGCCTTGCTGCGGTCTCCCGAAGTCCTTCGCGACCTGAAGGACGAAGACGGCCCGAACGATAAAAACGGGGCGTGATGGCAAAGCATATCGGTCTCGACGAGCTGAACGGATGGTCCTTCGAGCAGCGCCAGACATTCTACCGCAGCGGCCTTGCCCGCTTCGACAATGTCGAGGCCGTCCGCCTCGTGGAAATGATGGTCGCCTCGGGCCTGCCGTTCCGCCGGGGTAGCGACATCGCCCATGGCGACCGCGAGATGAAGGCGCTCGAAGCGGTGATCGACGCGCCGTATAACGAGAAACTGTTGCTTGAGGCCGCCGCCGCCGGCAAGCCGCCGCTCGGCGCCATCGAGCCGCTTCTCGTCGAGCATCTGGGTGAAGATTACCGGGCGGACAATGGCGCGACGATCGCCGCCGGCTATCTGATCGCAAGGCGGCTTTACGCCTTGGGATATGACAAGGGCAACAGCCAGAAAATGCCCGATGGCAGCATTGCCAGGACGGCCGCGACCTTCCGCAAAAAAAGAGCATAAGCCGAAAAAGAGCATAAGAATGTCAAGACCTCGCAAACCCAAGGGCCGCCCGGTTTCCGGCTGGCTGATCCTCGACAAGCCGCTCGATTTCGGCTCGACGGAAGCCGTGTCGAAGATCAAATGGCTGTTCAAGGCGCAGAAGGCCGGTCATGCCGGCACGCTCGATCCGCTGGCCTCCGGCATGCTGCCGATCGCGCTGGGCGATGCGACGAAAACCGTTCCCTATGTCATGGACGGGCGCAAGATCTACGAATTCGCGGTTGCCTGGGGCGAGGAGCGCTCGACCGACGACCTGGAGGGCGAGGTCGTGCAGTCCTCCGATCTTCGCCCGACGGAGGAGGATATCCGCGCGCTGCTGCCCAAATATACCGGCGTCATCAGCCAGGTGCCGCCGCAGTTTTCCGCCATCAAGATCGACGGCAACCGGGCCTATGACCTGGCCCGCGAAGGCGAGACTGTCGATATTCCCGCCCGCGAGGTGGAAGTGTTCCGCCTGTCGCTGCTCGGCTGTACGCCGAACCTTGCCCATTTCGAGATCGAATGCGGCAAGGGCACCTATGTGCGCTCGCTGGCGCGCGATTTCGGCCGCGATCTCGGCTGTTTCGGCCACATCGCCTCGCTGCGCCGCAGTTTCGTCGCGCCCTTTGCCGAGGACATGATGGTGCCGCTGGCGGATCTGGTCGCGCTGGAAAAGATCGAGGACGACGCCGAGCGGCTGCAGGCCCTCGACGCCTTCCTGATCGATACCGGCGAGGCCCTGTCGAACCTGCCGCATATCGCCATCAGCGAGGACCAGGCGCATCGCCTGAAAATGGGCAATCCCATCATCCTGCGCGGCCGCGATGCACCGCTTGCCGAGCCGGAAGCCTATGCGACCTCGCGCGGCAAGCTGGTGGCGATCGGCGAGATCGGCGAGGGCGAGTTTCGCCCCAAGCGCGTCTTCGTTTCCGGCTGAGCATGCGTCCGCCGTCCCGCCATATCTTGCGGTTTGCCATCGCCGTCGGCGTGACGCATGATCGGCCCCTGACGGGTGAGATTCGCCCGGATGCGGACCGGGGGAATATCGGGGGATGGCACGATCGGCGACGGTATGAGTAAACGCCTGTTCAGCGGTGGCGAGCGGGGCACGGCGCCGACCGGACTGGCCTTCCTGGCCCGGCTGCGTTCGCGTCTGCGTCGCCCCCTGTCCTTCTATCTTGCGGCATTGCTGGCGATCGCGCTCGTGCCGTCTTTCCTGTTTTCGCTGTTCATCCTCAAGCGCAGCACCGATGAGCAGGAGAAGGTCGTCGGTGCTTTGCTCATGGCCTCCACCGGCTCCGTCACGCGGGTGGTCGAGCGGCAGGTCGACAGCATATTGACCACGCTGCGGGTTCTATCGACGGCGCGCTCCATCGATACCGGCGATCTTCAATCCTTCTACGAGCGCGCCTCGACGGCGCTTGCAGGCACCGATTCCCATCTCATTCTCATCGACGGTGCGCACAACCAGTTGTTCAACACGCGCGTCCCCTACGGCACGCCCCTTGCCAAATCCTCCGATTCCGCTTCCATTGACCAGGCATTCAAGAGCAGTGCGCCGCTGATCAGCAATATCTTTTTCGGCAAGACGGCACAGAAATGGGTCTATAACGTCTATCTGCCCGTCACCACGCCGGTCGGCAATCATCGCTATCTGCTGACCTTGACACAGGATGCCGACAGCATGCAGAGGGCGGTGAGCCGGGATGTACTGTCGGCGGGCTGGAACGCGGCGCTGATCGACGCGGCCGGAAACCTGATCGCATCTTCCGATGCAGAGCTGCAAACCGGTCGCCCCTTCTTCCTCGACATTGTTCCGGCGCTGCGCGTCGGCGTCGGCGATGTGGAGCATGAAGGGGTCAACTACCGCACCGTCACCGAATTTTCGCTTGTGACCGGCTGGAAGATCGTTGCCTGGGCCAAAAGCGCGGATGTCGATGCGCCTGCCTATTGGTCCTATTTCTGGCTGGTGCTGGTTGGCATCCTTTCAGCCGTCTGCGCCGTGCTCGGCTCCTTCGCCATCGCCCGTCTCCTGGCGCAGGGCGTCACGCTTCTTGCCCGCGACGCGCATCTGCTTGGCGCCGGACGGCCGATCGCGCCGCGCAGCCATATGATCTCCGAGGTCGAGACGGTGTCGGCGGCCCTTGCGGAAGCGGCGCTTGCCCGCGCCAAGGCGGAAAACGAGATCCGGTTCCTGATGCGCGAGGTCGCCCATCGCTCCAAGAACCAGCTGACCGTGATCCAGTCGATGCTGAACCAGTCGCTGAATACCTCGGAAAGCAGCCAGGATTTTGCCGAATCCTTCCGAAAGCGGATCTCCGGCCTTGCCCGCTCCACTGACCTGATGATCGCCAATGCCGCTCAGGGCGTCGATTTCCACGAGCTTGCCCAGAACCAGCTTCAGCCCTTCATTCCCGACGATCCCGAGCGCGTCCGCCTGTCCGGTCCGCCTGTCCGGCTTGATGCGCAGGTGTCGCAGACTTTGGGCATGGCCCTGCACGAGTTGGCGACCAATGCGACGAAATACGGAGCGCTTGCCAATGGACGCGGCTTGATCACGCTCGATTGGTGGCTGGCCGGCGAGCTGTTCTGCTTGACCTGGCGTGAAAGCGGCGCCGATCTCGACCCCGAAATCCGCCCGATGCGCAAGGGCTTCGGCACGATGGTGCTGGAGCGCATGCTTGCCATGGTACTCGGCGCCGAACTGAACCGGACGCTGCATGCGGACGGCATCGAATGGCGGGTGACGATCCCTCGCGAAAGGCTGAACGAGCATCTCCCGGCGGCGCGCTGAGGCCGGTCCGCTCCCTGCCGCCTTTCCCGTTGCCGGAGCGGCTTTCACGCCCTCTTTCCTTTTGTCATGGGATGGTTTATAGGCAGCGCCAGCATCGGGCCCGCGCATCTGCGGCCTTTTGCCTTCATGGCCGCAGCTAGACGACATCCCGGCTGCCGGCGACCCTAAATCCTCACCATCGAAAGGATGACACGATGTCGATCACTGCAGAGCGCAAGGCTGCGCTTATCAAGGAATATGCAACCGTCGAAGGCGACACCGGTTCTCCGGAAGTCCAGGTTGCGATCCTCACCGAGCGGATCAACAATCTGACCGAACACTTCAAGGGCCACAAGAAGGACAACCACTCGCGTCGTGGCCTTCTGGCAATGGTTTCCAGCCGCCGTTCGCTTCTTGATTATCTCAAGAAGAAGGAAGAGGCGCGCTACACCAAGCTGATCAGCGCTCTCGGCATTCGCCGCTAAGCTTACCATCCGGCGGGGTCCTCCAGCGAGGAGCCCGCCGGCTCGTTTTTCCGCGGGAATCGTCCCGCCTTCTACGCTTCCGGACCAGCCCTTGCGGCCCCGCCGAAGCGGATGATCCAGCAGACCGGATGGGCCGGCTCTGCGGAACCAACCGATGACCTGTCATGGGGCAGGATTGCAGGATGCTTCGGCGCTTGCTCGTTTCCAGGCACCGGAAGGCAATGGCTTTCAGGAGCGGAACGACCGCCAGCCATATCGAAGCCTCCCGTTGTCTTGCCCGTGATGCGTCATAGCTGCGGACCGCCCGCGCCGATCGAGGCTGCGGCGCGGATTTCCCGCACATGAAGGACACAACATGTTCGATACTCATACGGTAGAAATTGAATGGGCAGGACGCCCGCTCAAGCTCGAAACCGGCAAGATCGCCCGTCAGGCTGACGGCGCCGTTCTCGCCACCTACGGCGAAACCATCGTTCTGGCCACCGTCGTTTCGGCCAAGTCGCCGAAGCCGGGCCAGGATTTCTTCCCGCTCACCGTCAACTATCAGGAAAAGACCTATGCCGCCGGCAAGATCCCGGGCGGCTATTTCAAGCGCGAAGGTCGTCCGTCGGAAAAGGAAACGCTGGTTTCCCGCCTGATCGACCGTCCGATCCGCCCGCTGTTTCCCGAAGGCTACAAGAACGACACCCAGGTCGTCGTCACCGTTGTCCAGCACGATCTCGAAAATGATCCGGACGTCCTGTCGATGGTCGCCGCTTCCGCAGCCCTGACGATTTCCGGCGTTCCCTTCATGGGCCCGGTCGGCGGTGCGCGCGTCGGCTATATCAACGGCCAGTACGTCCTCAACCCGCATCACGATGAAATGCCGGAATCGGTTCTGGATCTGGTCGTCGCCGGTACGCAGGACGCCGTCCTGATGGTGGAATCCGAAGCCAAGGAACTCAACGAAGAGATCATGCTCGGCGCCGTGATGTTCGGTCACAAGGGCTTCCAGCCGGTCATCGACGCGATCATCAAGCTCGCCGAAGTGGCCGCCAAGGAGCCGCGCGACTTCCAGCCGGAAGATCATTCGGAACTCGAAGCCGAAATGCTCGGCATTGCCGAAACCGAACTGCGCGCCGCCTACAAGAACACCCAGAAGGCGGAACGCTACGCTGCTGTCGACGCCGTCAAGGCCAAAGTGAAGGCGCATTTCTTCCCCGAAGGCGCAGAGCCGAAATACACCAATGAAGTCATCGGTGCCGTCTTCAAGCACCTGCAGGCCAAGATCGTTCGCTGGAACATCCTCGACACCAAGAGCCGCATCGACGGCCGCGATCTCGACAAGGTTCGTGCGATCGTGTCCGAAGTCGGCATCCTGCCGCGTACCCACGGTTCGGCGCTCTTCACCCGCGGCGAAACCCAGGCGATCGTCGTTGCCACGCTCGGCACCGGCGAAGACGAGCAGTATGTCGATAGCCTCACCGGCATGTACAAGGAAAAGTTCCTGCTGCACTACAACTTCCCGCCCTATTCGGTCGGTGAAACCGGTCGCATGGGCTCCCCGGGCCGCCGCGAAATCGGCCATGGCAAGCTCGCCTGGCGCGCCATCCGTCCGATGCTGCCGAGCGCGGACCAGTTCCCCTATACGCTCCGCGTCGTCTCGGAAATCACCGAGTCCAACGGTTCCTCCTCGATGGCAACCGTCTGCGGCACCTCGCTGGCGCTGATGGATGCCGGTGTTCCGCTGGCAAAGCCGGTCGCCGGTATCGCCATGGGCCTGATCCTCGAAGGTGAACGCTTCGCCGTTCTCTCCGACATTCTTGGCGACGAGGATCACCTCGGCGACATGGACTTCAAGGTCGCAGGCACCGCCGACGGCATCACCTCGCTGCAGATGGACATCAAGATCGCCGGCATCACCGAAGAGATCATGAAGGTTGCGCTGAGCCAGGCGCAGGGCGGCCGCAAATACATCCTCGGCGAAATGGCCAACGCCATCTCCGAAGGCCGTGGCCAGCTCGGCGAATTTGCTCCGCGCATCGAAGTGATGAACATCCCGGTCGACAAGATCCGTGAAGTCATCGGTTCGGGCGGCAAGGTCATCCGCGAGATCGTCGAGAAGACCGGCGCCAAGGTCAACATCGAAGACGATGGCACGATCAAGATCGCCTCGTCCTCGGCCAAGGAGATCGAAGCCGCCCGCAAGTGGATCCACTCGATCGTCGCGGAACCGGAAGTCGGCCAGATCTACGAAGGCACGGTCGTCAAGACCGCCGATTTCGGCGCCTTCGTCAACTTCTTCGGCCCGCGTGACGGCCTCGTGCATATCTCGCAGCTGGCGGCCGATCGCGTCGCCAAGACCTCGGACGTCGTCAAGGAAGGCGACAAGGTCTGGGTCAAGCTGATGGGCTTCGACGAGCGCGGCAAGGTTCGCCTCTCCATGAAGGTCGTCGATCAGGCGACCGGCAAGGAAATCGCCAAGGGCGAGGGCGAAGCTGCTGAATAAGCGCTCGGCCGTTTGAACGACGATGGGCGCGGAGCGGAATGTTCCGCGCCCTTTCTTTATTGATCCCCCGAGAGCCCGTTCGAACAGGGCTCGCACCGATTTTCTACCGTTTGTCCTGCCGGAATCGGTTCCGATGTCGCAGACAAATTTGAGGACCACAACGATGAGCCGCGACACGCTGAAGACCCTTTTCCATCCTTTCGAGACCGGCGTGGTACCCGCCCCGGCCGAAGGCGAGCGTGTCCTGTTTCTCGGGGCCGAGGCGGGCTATCGGCTGCCGGAGGAATTTGCAGGCTCGATCGCCGCGGTTCAGGCCTTGAAGCCTCTCTACAGGGGCCTGGAGGCGGCGAAGGCGGCGGTGACGCCCGTCGTCGAAGGCGAGGACTATGACGCGGCGCTCATCCTCTGCGGCAAGCACAAGGGCGAGAACGAGGACCGCATCGCCGAAGCCCTGAAGCGGGTCAAGGTCGGCGGCCTGATCGTCGTCGCCGGCGGCAAGGAGGATGGCATCCAGTCGCTGCGCAAGCGCGTCAACCAGCTCGGCTGGGGTGGCGACAGCCTGCCCAAATATCACGGCATCGCCTTCTGGTTCGGCCGGCCGGAAGAGGTTGCCGATGTGATTGCCAAATTCTCCAAGAAGCCGGTTCGCGTCGAGGGACGTTTCGACGCGGCGCCCGGCATGTTCTCGCACGAGCGCGTCGATGCCGGCTCAGAGCTTCTGGCCTCGCGCCTGCCGGACGATTTCAAGGGCCATGCCGCCGATTTCGGCGCCGGCTGGGGTTATCTGTCGGTGATGCTCGCCGAGAAATCGCCGGGTCTGAAGGGAATCGACCTTTTCGAGGCCGATCATCACGCATTGGAAGCCGCCCGTGCCAATCTCAAGGCCAATTGCCCGAATGTGCCGACCCGCTTCTTCTGGCAGGACCTGACATCGGAAGAAACCCGCGACAAATACGACCTGATCGTCATGAACCCACCTTTCCATGAGACCCAGGCCGCCGACCCGGCGCTCGGCGTCGCGATGATCAAGGCGGCCGCGCGGGCGCTGAAGATCGGCGGAAAGCTGATGCTGGTCGCCAATCGCGGCATGCCCTACGAGCCGGTCATGGCAGAGACCTTCAAGGAATGGGGCGAAACCTGCCGCAACGCCCGCTTCAAGGTGCTCTGGGGCAAACGCTGAGCCTTTCCGCCGGATTGCTTTATCGGCGAAACGGGTAGAAGCTACGGCTCGCGCGCTTTCGTGACCACACGCTAAGACGCCGATGGGGTGTGCCAATGGTTTCAGGTTCCGGGCACCGCCCGCCCGTCACGGAGGGCGTCGCGGAAGTGATCGTCAAGGATATCAATAGCGGCGAGGACCGAGCCGGCCCTTCGGAAGTACCGATGGCCTTCCTGCCGGGCCTGCCCGTCGCGGAGCAGGCGCCCACCGGCGCGCCGCGCCCGCTTGGGAAACTCCTCCTCGCCTTCGTCACCGGCGGCATTCTGGCAATAGGGTTACTTCTCTGGTGGAGTGCCTGACAGGCAATGCCAGAAAAATCCTGTAACACGATCTGCATCCGAGTATGCCGCACCTCACCCCCCTCTGTCCCTCCGGGACATCTCCCCCTCAAGGGGGGAGATCGGCCGAGAATGTCGTGCCCGTCTTACTAAGAAGCAGATAAGGGAAAAGAATGATCTCCCCCCTTGTGGGGGAGATGTCACGAAGCGACAGAGGGGGGAAGCCGCAGGCGCCGGCTCAGTTTCAGCCCCGCATCGCCCGCTCGAACAGACGCGACAGGCGCTCAGTGAAGGCGCGGGGGTCCTGGGGCTTGTCGCCATCGAGAACGCGGGCCTGGTCAAGGAGGAGTTGGACAGCATCCGTGCGGAATTCCTCGCTGCCGTCGGCGGAAAGGGCGGCGATCAGGCCGTGGCTCGGATTGATCTCGAGGATCGGTCGGGCGGCCATGTCCAGCCGGCCGGCGCCCTGCAGCAATTTTTCCAGCTGTCGGTCATAGCCCTGTTCCGGCGCCACCAGGCAGACGGCGCTTTCGGTCAGCCGCTCGGAGGCCCGAACGTCGGAGACCGCGTCGCCAAGCGTCGTCTTCGCAAAGGCGATGAAATCGCTCACTGCCTGCGGGGTCTCCGGTGTTGCCGGTGCCTCGCCCTCGGTCTGCGGCACCTGGGCAAGGTCGGCGCTCCCCTGGGTGACGGATTTGAACGGCTTTCCTTCGAAATCGGGTGCGGCGGTAACCCAGAAACTGTCGACCGAATCCGTCAGCAGCAGCACCTCGATGCCACGGGCGCGAAACCCCTCGAGCTGCGGCGAGGCCTTCAGCTGGTCGAGATTGTCGCCGGTGAGGTAATAGATCGCCGCCTGCGCGTCCTTCATGTCCTTGACATAGTCGGCAAGCGACCGCTGTGTCTC
Organism: Rhizobium sp. Root482; assembly: GCF_001426565.1. Taxonomy (GTDB): domain Bacteria; phylum Pseudomonadota; class Alphaproteobacteria; order Rhizobiales; family Rhizobiaceae; genus Pararhizobium. Next base: position 228,012 of record NZ_LMFA01000024.1, read on the forward strand.
GCCCGACGTAGTGGTGCGGAAGCGTGACAGCGCCATCAGTTGGGCGCGGCGCTCGAAATCGTCGTAGATGCCTTCCTTCAGAACGGCGCCGAAGGCGTCCCAGAGCTTGCCGAATTTATCCGCATCACTGTCCGCCAGCTTCTCGATGGCTGTCAGCACCCGGTTGGTCAGGCCCTTGCGAATGGCGGCGAGGATCGGGCTTTCCTGGATCATCTCGCGCGAGACGTTGAGCGGCAGGTCGGACGTATCGACGAGACCGCGCACGAAACGCAGATAGCGCGGCAGAAGCTCGGCATCCTCGGTGATGAAGACGCGCTTGACATAGAGCTTCATGCGGCCCTTGGCGGAAGGATCGAACATGTCCATCGGCTTGGATTCCGGCACGAAGGCAAGGCCGGTATATTCGTGCCGGCCTTCGGCGCGGAAATGCACGGTCAAGGCCGGCTCGTCATACTGGCCGGAGACGCCGCGATAGAAATCGGCATATTCCTCCGTCGTGATCTCGCTGCGGGGTTTCGTCCACAGCGCCGTGCCGTCGCCGATCCGCGTGGGCTCCTCGCCGGGCTTCTCGACCAGGTCGATCGGCACCGGCACATGGCCGGACTGGTCCTTGACGATACGCTCGACGCTCCATATCGACGTATAGGACTTGGCATCATCCATCAGGTGGAGCGTGATGCGGGTACCACGCGCCGGCGCCTCTGCCGGGTCCGCTTCCGCCACCGTGTAACTGCCCTTGCCGTCCGACGACCAGAGAAAGGCCTCGCCGCTGCCGGCGCGGCGCGAGACGACATCGACCTTGTCGGCGACCATGAAGGCCGAATAGAAGCCGACGCCGAACTGGCCGATGAGCTGGGCGCCTTCGCCGGCCTTTGCCGCCTCGACGCGCTCCATGAAGGCACGGGTGCCGGAGCGGGCGATGGTGCCGAGCGCCTCGACCATATCGGCGCGGCTCATGCCGATGCCATTGTCTTCAACCACGAGGTTGTTGTTGTCGGCATCGAGCGTCAGGGTGATGCGTGGCGCCGGATCGTCAGCGATGAGGTCCGGTGCGGCGATCGCCTCGTAGCGTAGCTTCTCGCAGGCGTCCGCCGCATTGGAAATCAGCTCGCGCAGGAACACGTCCTTGTCGGAATAGACGGAATGCACCATGAGATGCAGAAGGCGCGCGACATCGGCTTCGAAAACGTGATTTTCGACGGGTTTTTCAGCGGCATCAATCATGCGGATGTGACCTCGGCTTGGCTTGGATGATTTGGCCCTGAACTGGCAAGTTCAGCGCCAAAATTCAAGAGGCGGCGAGGGATGAGCGGCGCGGAATTTAATCCGCGTCCGCCTTGTTCAGCGTGTCGAGCGCCGGCATCGAGGTAATGTTGTAGCCGGAATCGACATAGTGGATTTCGCCGGTCACGCCGCGCGACATGCCCGAAAGCAGGTAGAGAGCAGAGCTGCCGACATCCTCGATCGTCACTGTACGGCGCATGGGCGAGTTCTTCTGCTGCCAGGAGAGCATGGCGCGCGCATCCGAAATGCCGGCGCCGGCCAGCGTGCGGATCGGTCCGGCCGAAATGGCGTTGACGCGGATGCCGCGCGCACCGTAATCGGCCGCCAGATAGCGCACCGAGGCTTCGAGCGCGGCCTTGGCGACGCCCATGACATTGTAGTTCGGCATGACCCGCACGGAACCGCCATAGGTCAGCGTCAGCATCGTGCCGCCATCCGTCATCAGTTCGGCGGCGCGCTTGGCGATCTCGGTGAAGGAGAAGCAGGAAATCAGCATGGTGCGGCTGAAATTGTCACGCGTCGTATCGGCGTAGAGGCCCTTCAACTCGTTCTTGTCGGAAAAGCCGATGGCATGCACGATGAAGTCGAGCTTGCCCCATTTTTCCTTGAGTGCATCGATGACGGCATCGACGGAGGCGATATCCTCGACGTCGCAGGGAAGCAGGATATCCGATTTCAGTTCCGCCGCCAGCGGCTTGACGCGCTTGCCGAGCGCCTCGCCCTGATAGGTGAAGGCCAGTTCCGCGCCTTCCGCCGCCACCGCCTGGGCAATGCCCCAGGCGATCGAGTGGCTATTGGCGACGCCCATGATGAGGCCGCGTTTTCCGTTCATGATGCCGGTCATTGGCTTATCCGTTATAGCGCTGGAAAACGAGCGTTGCGTTGGTTCCGCCGAAACCGAAGGAATTGGACAGCGCGATATCGATCTTGGCATTGTCGATGCGCTTGCGCACGATCGGCACGCCTTCGAATTCCGGATCGAGTTCGGTGATATGGGCGCTTTCGCCGATGAAGCCGGCCTGCATCATCAGGAGCGAATAGATCGATTCCTGCACGCCTGCGGCACCCAGCGAATGGCCGGTAAGCGATTTGGTCGACTGGATATGCGGGATCCTGTCGCCGAAGACCTCGCGGATCGCGCCGATCTCCTTCGAGTCGCCGACCGGCGTCGAGGTGCCGTGGGTGTTGACGTAGTCGACCTCGCCCTTGACCGTCGAAAGGGCCTGGCGCATGCAGCGCACGGCGCCTTCGCCGGATGGGGCGACCATGTCGTAGCCGTCCGAGGTGGCACCATAGCCGGTGATTTCGGCATAGATCTTGGCGCCGCGCGCCTTGGCATGTTCCAGTTCTTCCAGAATCAGCACGCCGGCGCCGCCGGCAATGACGAAGCCGTCGCGGGTAATGTCGTAGGCGCGCGATGCGGTGGCCGGCGTCGCGTTGTGCTTGGAGGTCATGGCGCCCATGGCGTCGAACAGGTTCGACATGGTCCAGTCGAGATCCTCGTGGCCGCCGGCGAACATCACGTCCTGCTTGCCCCACTGGATCATTTCCATGGCATTGCCGATGCAATGCGCCGAGGTCGAGCAGGCCGACGAGATCGAATAATTGACGCCGTAGATCTTGAACCAGGTGGCCAGCGTGGCCGAGGCCGTCGAGGACATGGCCTTCGGCACCGCAAAGGGGCCGATGCGCTTGGGCGAATTATTCTTGATGGTGATGTCGGCCGCTTCGATCAGCGTGCGGGTGGAGGGGCCGCCGGAGCCCATGATGATGCCGGTGCGCTCATTGCCGCCGACATCGCTGTCTTCCAGGCCGGAATCGGCGATCGCCTGCTTCATGGCGACATGGTTCCACATGCCGCCCTGCGAAAGGAAGCGCGCCGCCCGGCGGTCGACGAGATCGGTCGTGTCGATGTTCGGCGCTCCCCAGACCTGGCACTTGAAGCCGTGGTCGGCGAAATCCTGGCTGAAGCTGATGCCGGAGCGGGCATCGCGCAAGGACGCCGTCACTTCGTCAGCATTGTTCCCGATGGAGGATACGACCCCCAGGCCTGTGACAACTACCCGTCTCATATCTCTGTCCTTTTCTAGAACATCTCGTTGCGAAGGCGGCTGTCGCCGCCCTCAGGCTTCCGGCAGCTATCGCGCCGCCTTAGGCTTCCTTGTCCTTCGACAGGCCGACGCGCAGGTCGGTGGCCTGATAGATCGTCTCTCCATCGGCCTTCAGCCAACCGTCGGCCGTGCCGAGCACGAGGCGGCCACGCATGACGCGCTTGAAGTCGATGCCATATTCGAGCAGCTTCGTATCCGGGCGCACCATGCCCTTGAACTTCACTTCGCCTGTCGACAGCGCCATGCCGCGACCGGGCTCGCCGAGCCAGCCGAGGAAAAAGCCGGTCAACTGCCACATGCCGTCGAGGCCAAGGCAGCCCGGCATGATCGGATTGCCCTGGAAATGGCAGGGGAAATACCAGTCGTCGGGACGCACGTCATATTCGGCGCGGATATAGCCCTTGTCGAAGGCGCCGCCGGTTTCGGAAATATCGGTGATGCGATGAACCATCAGCATCGGTGGCAGGGGCAGCTGGGCATTGCCCTGTCCAAACAGTTCGCCACGACCGCAGGTCAGGATTTCTTCATAGTTGAAGCTGGATTGTCTGGTCGTCATGAACTGTCGTTTCCCCACTGCATCCGTTTTTGGTTGACTTGGTTTAGAGCAAGATAGGCACAATTTGAAGCATCGCCAGACGAATCCAGGTCGTTTCGCCGTTTTCCATCCCGCCAAGCCTAAGCCCTATTTCCGCCGTCGCATACAGGAAGGGGCGTGCAACAGCTAGAGATAATTGGCTTTTGCCCCAAGATTCGGGCTGTTTTTCGCGCCTTGGCCGCCGCTGGCGGCTAACGTCTATTGAAAGCATTGTCGGCAAAAGTTATATCGGCGGTCGAATACTGTTCCGCAATAGCCAGAAAGTCCGGATCCGTTTCCATGACGAATGCCATCGAGATCTGTTCGGAAGAACGCCTGCGCCGCTCCGGCCTGAGGCCGACGCGCCAGCGCATGGCGCTTTCGGACCTGATTTTCGCCAAGGGCGACCGTCACCTGACGGTGGAGGAACTGCACGAGGAAGCGGTCGCGGCCGGCGTTCCCGTATCGCTGGCAACAGTCTACAACACCCTGCACCAGTTCACCGAAGCCGGCATGATCCGCGTTCTGGCGGTGGAAAGCGCCCGGACCTATTTCGACACCAATGTCTCCGACCACCATCATTTTTTCGTGGAAGGCCATAATGAGGTGCTCGATATCCCGGTCAACAATATCTCGATCGGCAACCTGCCCGAGCCGCCCGACGGCATGGAAATCGCCCATGTCGACGTGGTGATCCGCCTTCGCCGCAAGCGCGGCTGATTTTCCCGCCTCACATCACATCGTCCGGATTCCGGCCCGGCCGCGGATCGCCGGTCGGCAAGGTCCAGCCGTAAATCAACGCGCCGCCGCGCACCGCAAAGGCCGTGGCGACACCGAGGGTCGATGCGACGACAAGCGGCGCGCCGAGCCAGTCGGCGGCGGTAAAGACGGCGGCGCCGGCAAGGGCGGCAGTCACGTAGATTTCCGGGCGCCGCAGCACCGAGGGTTCGCCCGCCAGAAGATCGCGCAGGATGCCGCCGAAGGTCGCCGTCAGCATACCGGTGACGAGCGCCACGATTGGCGAGCCGGTCGCCGCCAGCCCCTTGGCGGCACCCATGACGCTGTAGGAGGACAGGCCGATCGCATCCAGCCAGAGCAGGTACCGGTAGCGTGATTCCATCAGGTGAGCGGAGAAGAAGACGAGGAAGCTCACGGCGGCGCAGACGACGAGATAGATCGGATTGGTAACCCAGAACACCGGCGTGGCGCCGAGAATGACGTCGCGCAGCGTGCCGCCGCCAATGCCGGTCACCGATGCGAGGAACAGATAGCCGATGATGTCGAGCTGCTTGCGCGATGCCGAGAGCGCCCCGGTCGCGGCGAAAACCGCCACGCCGGCATAATCGAGAATTTCCAGGATCGGCATGTTTCCCCTCCGCAGAGATCGAGAAGGACCATAATGCCGCCCTGCCGTCAACGGCAGGACCGCCTGCCGCCAACGGCGCTCTCAATCCGGAAAAAGTGTATGCGTCCGGCCGGTGAGATAATAGGCGAGGAGGCCCGTCCATTCGCGCATCGCGGTGGTCGTCAGTTGTGCATTCAGCGACGGCTGGCTGAAATCGAGGGAAAGATTGAGGACGCTGCTGGTGCGGTAATCCACAGGCCAGGGCGTCACCGTCAGGCCGAGCTTGCGAAACAGCCCGACGGAGCGCGGCATGTGGAAGGCCGAGGTGACGAGAAGACAGTTCGAAAGCCCGTGGCTCTCGAGCATGTCCTTGCTGTTATCGGCATTTTCGGAGGTGGTCCGCGACCGGTCCTCGCGCAACAGCCGTTCCGGGGCAATGCCGAAGGCGGAAAAGAAGGCTTCGGAGGCGTGCGCATCGCCTTCATAGGTTCCGCTGAACGAGCCGTCGCCGCCGGAGACGAGGATGCGCGCCGCCGGATAGCGCCTCGCCAGCTTCGCGCCCTCGATGAAGCGATCCGCCGCCTGGTTGAACTCCGTGCCGCCGCGTGCCGCGATCACCTCGTTTTCGAAGGCGCCGCCGAGAATGATGATGCAGGAGGGGTCGGCGGGAAGGTTTGCTGGCCGGGCGATGCGGTTTTCGAGCGCCTGCAGCAGGACGCCGCCGGTGCTGGTGAACAGGGTAAGGAAAAACAGGGTAGCGGCGATCCCCGCCAGCGCCCCATGCAGCCGCTTGAAGCCGGCGGCCCCGAACATATAGCTCGCCAGCAGAAGAAAGAAGATCAGCGACAGCGGCTGGGCGAGCAGCCAGAAGATTTTTGAGGCAAGAAACATCGATACCTTACGGCCTTGCGGCCTGTCTTTCATGGGCGCGCCGTGGGCGGGTGAATCGACGGCGCGGCTGAAAGTGCTTCAGCCGCGCCCGAATGTCGAGACCGGCGCTGTCTTCGCGAGTGGCGCCCGGTTGCGCCTGAGATAGATCAGTCCGCCGGCTGCGAGCGCGCCGATGGCGATGACGGCGATTGCAAGAACGGGGCGATAGGCAATCCAGGCGATGGCGATGACCAGCGGCCCCAGGAGCAGTGTCAGGATCGCCGCGATCACCGAGGTGCCGAAGCCGACGATCGAGCCGATGAAGGGGATGACATCGGCGGCGATACCGAGGATCGACAACATCATCGCGAAGCCGATGAACATGCCGACAAGCCCGCCGATCCGCACCAGCCAGGTGATCAGCGTATTCTCGCTCTGGGCGGCATCGAACATTTCGGCCGGCGTTGCCCGGCCGGCGGCGCTCAGCAAGAGGTCGCGGCCATTGGAGGCCTTGTAGGGGATGAGGCTCGTGCCTTTCTGCGCGCCGACAAAACTGGCCTCGGAAATATCCTCGCGCAGAAAGCTGATGCGCAGGTCGCCGATCGCCGGACTTTGCCGGTTGCGCGAGACGTGGATCGTCGTGCCGTCCGCCTTCACCGGGCGGTCTGCATCGAGCGCCGCGGCAACGGTCTGGACGACATCGGGCGTCAGCTTGACGGGACTGTCCGTGCCGAGATTTGCGACGGTTTCGCCATCGACCGTGAAGACGCCCAGCTTGGCCGTGGCCACCGTGAAGCGCTCGCCCTCGATCGGCATGTCGGGATTTTCATGCTGTGCGGATTGCGTGAAATCGGAGGAATCGACCCGGCGCGGCCGCCACTCCTTCTTGTAGCTGTAGGTGGTGACCGTTTCCTCACCGCCGCCGAGGGTCTTGCTGGTCTCGCTGCTCTTTTCCTCGACCCATTGGTACATCTCGACCTTGCGGGTGAGGCCGGCAGCCCCCTCGGCGCTCATGCCGAGGGCCGGATCCTCCGGCGTGCCATCGGGCGTGACCGAGCCGGAAATATGAATGAGCCTGCCCTCATTGGCTGGATCGGCGGCATTGCTGTCAACCGAGACGACGATGCCGGCGCCCTCGTTGAGGGCGCGATAGGTCTGCACCGAGCGCCCCTCGTTCCAGGACAAAAGCCAGATCATTCCCAATACCAGAAGCGGGCCGATGATGAGGCCGGCAAGGCCGTTCTTCAGCCGGGAGAACCACGATGTCCTTGTCGTTTCGGTAAAGCTCATATCCCTGCTCCCCCAGGCGCTCCAGCATAGGACGGCTGGCCTGCCGCGCTTATTCATTCGCCTCAGGTGCTAGCAGAAAATCAGGGAAATTGAAGAGACCTTCGCGCGCTGGCGTGAACCCTCTTTGGGGCCTTTCGCGGGGTGACGCCGGTTTGTCCAACCGTATCGGACAAAAAGCAACTGGCGGGAAAGCCGCGCTTTCCCGCCAGACGGATAGGAAGGGTTGTTGTGTGGCCGGTCAGTGTGCCGTCCAGCGGGTCGGGTCGGCGGAGGCGACACTCAGGAAGCGGTAGCCGGTCTGGTTGCGCTTGACGATCGTCTTGCGCAGATTGTCGAGGGCGAATTCGCCGGCAGAGGTCTTGACGAGCAGGATCGCATGGCCTTCGCCGCGCCGCGTGCGAACCACCGCTACCCTGAGCGCGCTTGCCGGAATGCCGGCGCGGATGAGGCGGCTGCGCTTGGTCATGACGTAATCGTCGCAATCCCCGGCGCGCGGATTGAGCGACCAGACGTCGCGGCGCTCGGCGAGCGGACGGATGCTGCGGTTGACGGAGCGATTGACCGAGGCGAGAAGCCCCCGGATCTTCGACGTATAGGCAACCTGCGACTTGGCGCTTTTCGTGCACTCGGCGATATGATCGAGGCAATAGAGCGAAAAGGCGATCGGTGCGACCGACGTCTGCCGCTGGATTTTGGCGCCGCCGCGCGTGGCTCCCAGATTGATGGCATAGGCCGAGGAAATGCCGGTGGCGCCGAACACCGCCAATGTTGCCAGCGCAATGACCGTCTTCTTGAACATGATCCCGTGTCCCTGTCGTGTCAGCCTTCTGTCCAAGGCCTTGTTATGGGACCGAATTCATTTCGGATCAGGCGGAGCGCGTCATGCCGAAGCGGTTATCCGTTTCGTCCACCTGTATCATCACGATACAGATGACGTTTTTCGGCGCGCTTAAATGGAAAGAGACAATTTTACCGGTTTTGCTTTTTCTGCCCGACCGACATTGAGGGACGCAGGGCGCTATTCGGTGTAGTAGCCCGAATAGCTGTAATTGCCCGACATCTTGTTGCGGTCCTGCTGGTTGAGCAGGGCAACGATGCCGGTCTCCGGGCTCTTGTTTTCCCTGAGCGCCGCCACCGCCTGCCTGGCGCTTGATTGCGGCGTGCTGGCCCATTTGATGACGAAGACGATCATATCGGCATGGCGGGCGAGATAAAGCCCGTCGACCACCGGTTCAACCGGCGGCGTGTCGAGGATGACATAGTCGAAATGCTTGCGGGCGCTGGCGAGAATCCGGCCCATCTTGTCGCTCATCACCAGTTCGTCGGTGGCGATGTCGCTGCGGCGCCCGCCCAGAAGCACGGTCAGGCTGGACAAAGGATCGCGCATGATCAGCGAGGTCAGGGTCGCCGAACTGCGGTCCTGGCGCAGATAATCGATGAAATCATGGTTGGGCTCGAGATTGAGATGCTTGTTGACGCTCGGCTTGCGCAGGTCGCAATCGATCAGCAGCGTGCGCTTGCCGGTCAGGGCATAGGCCCGGGCCAGCGACAGGGCCATGGTCGATTTTCCTTCCGCCGGCAGTGCCGAGGAAACCATGATGATGGTGCCTTCGTCGCCGTCCTGCGGTTTCGGCAGGCCGCGCTTGCGTTCCTGCTGGTCGAGCGTCAGCCGCAGCCGCCGTACGCTTTCGCTGAACAACGACAGGGGCGCGGTGACCATCAGATCGGCGAGGCTCGACGTGGGATTGGCGAGCTTATGGTGTTCGTCGCCTGTCGCCTGGCGGGGCGCAATGGCCGAGAGCGGTACTTTCAGCACGGCTTCGATCTGGTTTTCGCTGATGAAGCCGCCGATGAAATATTCGCGCAGGACGGCAAGCCCGATCCCCAATCCAAGTGCTGCCACCAGCGACAGGGCCAGCATCATCCGACGGTTGGGAAAGGACGGTGCCGTCGGCACCAGCGCCGCCGAGACGACGCGGCTGTCGGGCAATTGCAGCGCCGATTGCGCGTCGAGATCCTGAAGCCTTGTTTTCAGCTTCTGGTACTGGTTGAGCAGAATTTCCGAGGATTGCTGCAGGCCGTAGATCCGCGCCTGTACTTCCGGGGGCAGATTGCTGCGCAGAAATGTGGTGCGGATTTTCTGCCGAACCTCGTTGGCGCGCTCGTCGTAACCGGTCACGGCTTCCTGTAGGCTCCCGACCTCGCGCGACGCGAGGCTGGCGAGCGACGTATCGATCTTGGCAAGCTCCGCCCTCAGATTGACGGCTTCGGGATTGTCATCTGCAAGCTGGGCGATCCGGCCTGCGAGGTCTTCCCGCTGGCTCTGATATTGGTTGAGTGCGTCGGATTGCAGCTGCGCCACCAGTGTCGAATAATCCTGCGAGCGCAGCGATTTCTGCAGCGTCTCGACCCGGCTCATCTGGCTGGCGCGATCCGTCTTGATCTGTTCCAGCTGGGTGCGCAGGGCCGCGAGGGTGAGCGAATTGGTCTGCTTCTCCAGCCGGTCTATATTGGCGGTGATATAGGAATCGAACGCCTTCTCATTCTCGATGATGGCGGCACTGGCTGCCTCCACCTGGTTCTGGACCGTATCGCGATTGGCGAGAGTCGCGGAAACCTTGGCGTCGATCTGTGCCTGGATATAGATTTCGCTCATCGAATTGGCGAGCCTGGCCGCCTTGGCCGGGTCCTTCGAGGTCACGCCGACGGTGATGAGATAGGTGAGGCCGTTTCGGTTGACCGCCGTTGCCTTCCTGAAGGAGCCGAGAACCTTTGCCAGGGCCACTTCGCCGGTGGGGGCGGGCGGCAACGGGATTTTCAGCCAGCTCAGGGCTCGGTCCTTGAAGGACAGGTTGATGCCGAACTCGCTATCGGCGACGAGATCGTTCTCGCGCACGACATTGAGCAGCACGCTGTCCGACTTCAAAATGCCGACTTCGCTTTCGACGCGGGAATTATCGGCATTCGGATTGGAAATGATATTACTGGAATCAAGAAGGTTCTTGGTGCTTGTATCCACAAGTATGAGGGACGAAGCCGTGTATCTGGGCGTCAGAGAATAGGTAAAGATGATCGTCAGGACAAGAACGACCGCGATTGTCGATAAAATCAGCCATAATTGTCGGCGCACTAATCCAAGGATGGCCTTGAGGTCGATTTCAGCGTCCATTAAAACTTAACCATTACTTTCAGCTTGCGCCGATATTGAAATATGAAAGATTCTTAAAAATAAGGTAGGTGCTCTATTTGCCGCATTTTTACCAGAACCGGCGCGGGCGACAATCGCGAAGTTCAAACATTGTTAACTGCTCTGGATGATCTCCGGCGGATTGCGGCGCGAAAGACGCACCGCCGAAAGGATGCCGCTCATATAGGCGCCGGTATCGACGTTGATCCGCGCCGGCCCGATCTCGACCGCATCGACCGGCGTATGGCCATGGACGGTGACGAAACCGGCCGAAGCCGGACTTGCCCCAAGGTCTCCCGGACGTAGCCACAGCAGGTCCATGTCCTGTTGCGCCTCGAGCGCCACGCCGGGCCGGAGGCCGGCATGGACGAGACAATGGCCGGGCACGCTGAGAAGCGAGGGCAGGCTTTCCAGGAAGCCGATATGCTCGTCGGGAATATGGGCCTGCAACGCGCTTTTCAGCGCCTTGCGGCCAGTGGGAAGCGTGTACAGACCATAGGAATAAAGAGTTTCCAATCCGCCGAAATCCAGCCAGCGATGGTCCGGCGAAGGATTGCGCAGGAAGTCCAGCATCGCGTCTTCATGATTGCCGGCAAGGCAGATGCGGCGGATATCGCCGCGCGGCTTTGCTGTCAGCCGGTCGAGCACCGAGGCCGATTTCGGCCCGCGATCGACATAATCGCCGAGCATGACCAGCCATTTGCTGCCGTCACGCCCGCGACTGTCCTTAAGAATCCGGTCTTCCAGCCTGGCAAGGAGATCGTCGCATCCATGCACGTCGCCGATCGCATAGAGATGATCGGGCCCTTCGTTGAAGAAGAGCTTCCGCCTTTGTCCGGCCGGCGGCAGATCGGCGCCGCCGCGCAGAAAATCGAGTATCCCGCGGATCATCGCCGTTCCCCTTCGCCCGGACGCCGAAGTTCGAATTGCCTCGCCCAGGCGGTGGCCAGGATGGCGACGAAGACGAAGGTGACGGCCTGGATCTCAAGGCTGAAATCCACCAGCGAATGCACGGCGGCGACGAGAATGGTGCCAAGCCCGCAGCGGACCAGCATTTCCTGCCCCGACGCCCTCACATAGGCCAATGCCAGTTCGAACAGGATGAGCCCGGTAATGACCAGCGGCAGGCTTCCGAATACCAGTCCATATTCCGCCCACAGCGCCAGATAGGTGGAATGGGCCTTGTCCCAGACGAGATCGACGCTGACCGGGGCCTGGTGAAACAGCGGATAGGCATATTCGAAACTATTGCCGCCGAAGCCGAGGAGCGGCCTGTCCCTGATCATCTCCATCACCTGCCCGTAAAGCTCGAGCCGCACGTCGGAGGCTTCGCCGATCGAGCCCAGCCTTTCGAGGAAGATTGTCCCAAATCCGAGGAGGCCGAGGCCGGTAAGGGCGGGAATGGCGAAGAGCAGCAGCCAGATGCCCCGCCGGCTGCCTTCGCCCGTTCGCTTGGCAAGCGCCAGCAGGAGCGAAGCGATCATGCCGCAGAGCCCGGCAAACAGGCCCATGCGCGAATTGGTCGCCACCAGCGTGATGACGAGGATAAGCCAGCCGAGACCGAGGATGGCGACGCCGTTCCTGCCGAAATAGGTGCCGAAGACGGATGTATCGCCCTTTTCCTGGGGTTTCTCCGTCATGCGCTCGATCATGAGATTGATGCCCAGCACACTGCCGAAGGCAAGGAAGGTGGCAAAGGAATTGCGGTTAATGAAACCGCCCATGGCCGAGCCGAAATATTTCCATTTCGGAATGCCGAGGATGGTATCGCCGAACTGCAGGAGGAACAGCAGCGAAATCACCGCGTGAAGGACGATGGCCCAGTAGATGAGCTGAATGAAAATCCTGGCGCGTTGCGGATTGCTGGTGATCTGCACCACCAAGAAGAACAGGAGCCCGTAGGTGCCCCAGCGCAAGAGGGCAAGCAATGTGTCGCCCGGCGTGAGGCTGATCGTGGCGCTGTCGATCATGGCCTGCGGATCGGCAATTGTGGGTACCGAAGGCGCCAGTCCACCGATCGGCAGGATCTGGACGATCATATAGGCGCCAAGCGCTGCGAACAGGCCGAACGGGACCGCAAGATGGCGCGGCCCGACGCGAAACCGCGCCTTCGCCAGCGCCATGCGGCCGAAAAGCGCGGCCCCGCAAAGCGAGATCAGCATGGCCCACAAAAGCCAGAAGGCCGGCTTGGTGCTTCCGAAGGCGAAAGGTGCGAGAAACACGATGCCGGCGATAGGCCAGACAAGCTGGTTGTTCAGCCGGAAGCGCTGTGAGTGGTAGCGCATGGTTTTTCTCATCTCCTTGGCCGTCTCCATGCTGCCTGCCCATGCCGTCTCGAATATCGCCTCATCCCTTGTCCATCGCCCTCTTGACCGATCGGAGAAAGCTCATCTGCCGCTGCGGGGGCATTGTTTCCACCACTGCGGTGATCCGCGCGCGGAAATCCGGGCTGGCGATATAGCGTTGCGCGATCAGCTTGACGCCGCGCTCGCTGCTGGCCAGGAGCCTGAGATCGGCATCCTCCGCCTTGCGCGCCGCTGGGTTCAGCTGCGTAAAATAGGTCTCCGCCAGATTGACGCGATAGCGTGCGATCCATTGCTCGTTGGGGGCCGTCAATTGCGAATTGCGCAAAGCGAGATTGAAATCCTCCATCCTCAACAGCCGCGCGGAGGCGGCCGCCCGGGTGAGCCAGGCAAAGCCATTGCTCGGAGCCTCCGCGACAATCTCGCCGGCCCGATCGGCGCATGTTTGGACGATGCCGCGCGCCGCCGCGTCGATCATGTCGAGATCGCTATAGGCGAGCACGATGCGGAAGCAATCCTTCATCACCAGCGTTCGCGAATAGGAGGAAAGCCCCAGGGCGAAATCCTCGCCGCCATAGGCATCGGGCGTGACGGCCTGCTCGATCGGCTTGGCGAGGAACGGCGACAATTCCCGCCACAGTCCGTAGCCGCTCGCCGCCGAGACCAGCAGACAGCAGAACGCCGCCACCCATTTTTTCCACATCACCATGATGCGACGCTTCCGGCGAACCCGCTCGGACCGCCCCGCATGGGCAGGGCCGCACCGCAACCTGACCGGCTTGTCATTCCTGTCATTCCAGCGAAATCCGTTTCTTCAACCTGATCATGGCGCGGTTCCACCGCCTGCGTCTACAGGTATCTCGAAGGCTCGGCATGTCCCGAGCCAGGAGCCGCCTCGCTTTCGGGCGGATGCCTTGTCCCGACAGCCGGACAAAAAAAGCGCCCCGTGGGGCGCTTTGGGCGAAAGATGTGCAATCGGCTCAGCTCGCCGGCTCGTCTCCGAAACCCTCGTCTCCGAGTGCCGCGGTCGCCTGGCCAGGATTGCCGGCCTTCAGTGCGGAGACAACCTGCTGGACGAAGGGCATGGCGGCGACGGCGGCCGGGCTGAGCCCCGTCTGCGCCGTGGCGGCGATATTGCCAAGCTGGACGGAGATTGCCGGATTGGTGATGGCAAGCGTACCGATCGCCTTGACCAGCGAAAGCAGCAGCTTGTCCTTGGCGGGGCCGGTCGGCATGGAGGAGATTTCGCTGGCGAGAGACTGTGCCTGCGACACGCAATTGCCGGTGCAGCTGGCAAGGCCGGAGACAGCCGCCGAAGACGGTGCTGCCTGTGCCGGAACGAAGGAGAATGACGCGCAAATCGCGACAGCGGAAATCAGCAAGGATCGCTTGAACATATTGGACCTCTGAAAAATAAACTAAATAGGAAAATCCTGCAAAATTAATTCTATACTAACCACATTCCTGATCGCTTGTAAATTCCGTCCGAATCGAATTCCGGTGCGGTCGGCCTGTCTGCGCAACGGCGAAACGGCCGTCAGGCCGCCGCCATTTCGGCGCGATACCAGTCGACGAAGCGCCTGACGCCGTCTTCCACCGGGATGGACGGCTTGAAGCCGGTGAGCGCGGCGAGCAGTTCGGGCGCGGCGAAGGTTCTCGGCACGTCGCCCTGCTGCATCGGCAGCATCGTGCGGATCGCATTCCGGCCGAGCGCCGCCTCGACGGTCTCGACGAAATGCATCAGTTCGACCGGCTGCCCGCCGCCGATATTGACGACGCGGAACGGTGCGTGGCGCGACAGCGTGTCGATCCCCTCGATGCGGTTTTCTTCCGCCGGCACGACGCTCATCAGTTGGACGATGCCTTCCACCAGATCGTCGATATAGGTGAAGTCGCGGCTCATCCGCCCTTCGCCATAAATCTCGATCGGCCGGCCGTTCAGGATATTGTCGACGAATTTGAACAGCGCCATGTCCGGGCGGCCCCATGGGCCGTAGACGGTGAAGAAGCGGAAGGCCGTGGTCGGGACATTGTAGAGATGGGCGTAGCTATGGGCCATCAGCTCGGCGGATTTCTTCGTCGCGGCATAGAGCGTCATCGGCTCGTCGGCCCGGTCGGTCTCGGCGAAGGGGATTTTCTCGTTGGCGCCGTAGATCGACGAGGTCGAGGCAAGCAGCAAATGGCGCGGCTTGACCGCCTTGGCCAGTTCCAGCACGTTCCATGAGCCGAGCAGATTGGAATCGACATAGGCCTTGGGGTTTTCAAGGCTGTAGCGCACGCCGGCCTGGGCAGCGAGATGGACGATGACGTCCGGTTCGCCGGCCTCGGCCGCCCTGTCCAGCGCATCCCTGTCCTCCAGCATGCCGATCACCGGCTTGAAGCCGTTCGAACGGGCAAGGATGGCATGGCGCCGTTCCTTCAGGCGCACATCGTAATAGGGCGTCATGCCGTCGAAGCCGGTCACGAAGTGACCGTCGTCGAGCAGGCGCCTGGCCAGATGAAAGCCGATGAACCCCGCCGTGCCCGTGATCAGATAGCGCATGCCGGCTCCTTGATTGCCTGGTGGATGGGAAAAGATCGCCGCCTATTCCGGCCGGCCGACGCTGGTATAGGCAAAGCCGTGCCTTTCCACATCGTCGCGGTGATAGATGTTTCTGAGATCGACGAGGACAGGCACCTTCATCACCGCCTTCAGGCGTTCGAGATTGAGCGCCCGGAACTCGTTCCATTCCGTGACGATCACCAGCGCATCGGCACTGTCGGCCGCCGTATAGGGATTGTCGGCATAGAGGATGTCCGGCATCATCTGCCTTGCATTGCACATGCCCTCCGGATCGTAGCCGGTCACAATGGCGCCGGCATCGGTCAGCGCCTGGATGATGGCGATCGCCGGGCTGTCGCGCATGTCGTCGGTATTGGGCTTGAAGGTCAGGCCGAGTACCGCGACCTTCCGGCCACGCACATCGCCTCCGGCGGCCGCGATCACCTTGCGGCCCATGGCCCGCTTGCGGTTGTCGTTGACGGAGACCACCGTCTCGATCAGGCGCA
Source organism: Rhizobium sp. Root482 (assembly GCF_001426565.1). GTDB lineage: Bacteria > Pseudomonadota > Alphaproteobacteria > Rhizobiales > Rhizobiaceae > Pararhizobium. Next base: position 244,024 of record NZ_LMFA01000024.1, read on the forward strand.
CCGGGCTGTCATGGTCCTGCGCCGTCTTCACCAGCGCCAGCGTGTCCTTCGGAAAGCAGGAGCCGCCATAACCGGGGCCGGCATGCAGGAACTTTCCGCCGATGCGCCCGTCGAGCCCAATGCCGCGCGCCACTTCCTGCACATTGGCGCCGACTTTTTCGCAAAGATCCGCCATTTCGTTGATGAAGGTGATCTTCATGGCGAGAAAGGCATTGCCGGCATATTTGATCAGTTCGGAGGTCCGCCGCGTGGTGAAGAGCAGCGGCGCCTGGTTGAGATAGAGCGGCCGGTAGACCTCTGTCATGACAGGGCGGGCGCGCTCGTCGTCAAGACCGATGACGATGCGGTCGGGCCGCTTGAAATCGTCGATGGCCGCGCCCTCGCGCAGGAATTCGGGGTTGGAGACCACGGCGATGTCGGCCTCCGGATTGGTTTCGCGCATGATCCGCTCGACCTCGTCGCCTGTCCCTACAGGCACCGTCGATTTCGTGACGATGACGGTGAAGCCGGTCACATGGGCGGCGATCTCGCGGGCGGCGTCATAGACATAGCTGAGGTCGGCATGGCCGTCGCCGCGCCGCGAAGGGGTTCCGACGGCAATGAAGATCACGTCGCTCTCGGCGACGCTCCCCGCCAGGTCGGTGGTGAAGGAGAGACGACCGTCCCTCACATTGTCGGCCACGAGTTGTTCAAGCCCGGGCTCGAAGATCGGGATGCGGCCGGCGGTAAGCGCCTCGATCTTGCCCGCATCCTTGTCGAGGCAGGTGACCTCATGGCCGAAATCGGCAAAGCAGACCCCGGAAACCAGCCCGACATAACCCGCGCCGATCATGGTGATTTTCATGACTTACTCCAGAATGACCCGAACGCGCCTGAAGGCGTCAAGCCTGGCGCGCGTCGTGCATCCATAGTCAAACAGAGGCGCCTTGCCAATGCCGGTGGCACTTTCATTGGGTTTGCCGCTATCGGGCGGTGTGTTGCTACAGCGCGACAACAAGTACCGGCGTAAAATGATAGGTTGTATTGTTAGAGCGGATTGGCTTTGATGAGCGCTCATCTCATCAGGTATCCATATGTCCGTCCGATATTACATCTTTCCCGAAAGCGAAGAGCCTATGCGTCTGTCTCAGCGATTGGTCGAAGGGCTGACACATGGCAAGGATGCGATGCCGCAGTATGCGGGTACACGGCAAAAAATCGTCGGTGCACTCATCCACAATGAGGGCGGCAGGCCCGTTCAAATTGAACAGACGTACGGCACGATCTGGACGTTTGACGAAGCTGGAGAAATCAGAGAAGGGCTTCATGAAGCTCTAGCCGAAATCATGAACGCTATGGAGGAAACGCAATCATCCTCCGCCACGGTGGTTTCACTCCGTCCCCAGTTGAACAAGAAAAGGCTGGCTGAAAAGTTTCGATGGGAACCCACCAAGGCGGATATTGATCGTGTGGTTGGAGACCTCTGGCCGGCGTCTAAGGCTGACCGCCTCAAAGAAGCCAAGGGGACGTCAAAGCGAAAGCCGCCCCTCTCATATGATGCCTCTCACGCGTTGACGAAAGTTTCACAAGGATTCTGGGAGATTGCCCGGGAAATTGACCGGCTAAAAGAGCCGAGCCTGAAAGGTTTTGCGTTCGAGAGCCGGAGTAAGGCTAAAGAAGACCCGGAATACAGACACCTATACGAGGCGCTGGCCAAAATGGCTGACGACAGGGTCGAACTCTTGAAGCGAAAGCGTTCAGGTAAGGGCATCTGGTACGCAGTTATCGAAGTCATGCACCAACGTGAGGACTACGTCGAAACAGTTCAAGTGATCCGGGAACGCTGTGAAGGGCGCAAAGCCGCGGTGGCCGCAGCTCGTCAGCTGTTGGCCAAAAATCTACACCTTTTCGATGATCTGGTCGCACTGGAGACAAGGGTTATGACGGATCTTGAGTGGGAGGTGATGAGCTTTCCCAACTGATTGATCCTCCATGTACTAAACCTTCAAACGGAAGCGATGATCCGCGCTAACGCGTAAAGAACTAAGCTGCCAGCGAGCTGGCTTTCCCACCTGCAATCCGAGCGAATACGTGGGCCCTCGGACGCCCTGGCTCACCATTCAGGCGTTCAATCACAGCCGTTATCCGTCCTTCACGCATCCACGTTAAGAATGCTGAACATTGAAACTTGTTCACATAGCCAATCTTCTGAGAAAGGGCATTTATCATTACGGCATTCTTGTCATAGGCGTTGTCCCGCTCTGCGACAAACTCCACGCCCTCGCCTATCGAGTTCTCAAGACTGCAGTTTTTCGCATAATGCCTGTAACCTGCGACTTCGAGTAGAATTTCGCGGGGCTGCACTCTGTCATCAAACGGGTCAACAAGCGCAAAACCATCTCCGGGCAACTTCGCCTCAGTGATTCCAAGTAGCGCGAAGTCCGATACTTTCACATTCAGGCCTAAGCGAAAATGCGCTCGGTAGTCTGCGAAGTCGGAGCGGCTTCGCGGTGGAAGCCTTCGTGAGAAAGCCTCCAACACGCCGCTGTTGTGAATGGGACGATCTGGATTGAACGCAGGATACTGCGCGAATCCCAAACGCCGGACGATACCGAGCGGAGTGTCATTGATGCTGAAAAACTCTTCCTCTGAGAAATAACGGAACGTGGCCGCCAACCCCGCTTCAAGCTGCCCTACGGCGAAGCGAGTCCGGTTATTGGCACTGTCCGGTGCCTGCCAAGTCAGAAGGAGCCTGTTGGGCTCAACAATGTGTTCGATCATATTAAGCATTATCCGCACATAACGCTAAAAGGAGTTCGCGACGACGAACCAGAAGGGAACGAAGAAAATCTGCACGCACTTCACTGAACTCGACAGGCGAGTCGAAGTTCCTACACCAACTGAGAACATCAGTTATTTCTTCGTCAGTGAATCGAATCATAAATTCGTCGGCAATGCCAGCAGGTTTGTAGGCAACGAGAAACATTTCGCACAATTCGATGAATCGGTCACCTTTGGCGATATTTCCCGCAGCACAGTGATGGCGACCGCGCCGGATGTACGCATCCAAGTCCCGCAACCTATTCAATTGCTCATCCGTCTCACCATAGCTCAGACTGGAACCGTTATCGAACAATGGTGCCATGCTGTACCCGTAGTTATTGGCTCCGGTTGGAAGGGCTAAAAGCCCCCAGTTGTCTGGATGCCTATCACCGTTCCCGATCAGCGCATCAAAGAAGAACGCTTTGGCCCACCACTCCTTGAAATTGCTAATACCAAGGCTTCTTGCAATTGTCAGATTGGCTCGCATCGAATGGGGCCTGCCCCGTCTTCGATCATAGTCTCCAGACAGCCAGGCGTGGATGAAGTCGCTGCCTGGTATGAAGCGTAGTGGGGGCTCATTTTCATAGCCATAAAAGAACTCCATCAATACGCCTACCTGACCTTCTCTGCTATCGATGGCGAGGAAACAGGGAGGGACCATCGGCCCCACCGCCCTTGAAAGCTCGTAGGCAATTAGCTCGGACCAAATTTGCCTCTGCTGCCAGCCTGACGGGGTTTTGAAAAGATACTTGTGATTCGGTAACAAAAATGGAAGCAGTTCGCCGGTCGGTGACGTCAGGAGGCGTTTCGGCTGCTTACCTTCCGGGTAGTACGGATAATCAGGGTCGCCCATCCAATCGGCAACGTCAACGATCTCATCAGGCTGCTGGCGTATTCGATGCTGTAACGCCATGCGCCTCGCTCCCCTGGCAACAGTTCGTGCTGCCTGTGTGCTGCTCGGTAGAAAATTACTTCACACTGGGTCGAAATTGACCGGCTAACCAATTGATACGAAAAGAAAGATTGGTGGAGCTAAGCGGGATCGAACCGCTGACCTCTTGCATGCCATGCAAGCGCTCTCCCAGCTGAGCTATAGCCCCATTTCGGGTCCGGCGATGCCGGTTCCGGGAACCCGTCCGAAGCGCTTGCCCCGGGCAGGTGCGGCTTCATACTTCCGCTTTTGGAAGATGGCAAGCCGAAAAAGAGTGTCGGGCGAGATTTTGTCGGGGGCGCCCGGTTCCTTGCGTTCGCGGATCGGCCGAAACCACCCGCGAACGCGATTCAGTGCGTTTTGAGAGGCTTAGACCTCGTCGTCGTCGTCCGATACGCCGATCAGGTCGGACAGGCCGTCCTCATCGTCTTCGTCGGCCTCGAGGAACGTATCGTCGTCATCGTCGCCGTCAATCTCGACTTCATCGTCGCCGAGATCCGGAATGTCGTCGCCGCCGGACGCTTCGCTATCGGCGTCCTCGAGCGAAACCAGTTCGACCTCGGTGTTCTCGGTGTCGACTTCCGCCACTTCGTCTTCCTCGGCGACTTTCTCCATCACCTTGGCGACCGATGTTTCCTCGAAGAAGGACAGCGGATAGGATTTGCCGGTATAGGGAGAGACGATCGGGTCTTTGTTCAGGTCGTAGAATTTACGGCCGGTCTCCGGATCGACGCGCTTTGTTCCAAGTTCCGCTTTTGCCACAGTCAAAGCCTCTTGAATGGCCGGGGTCACCGGCTTTAGCCGGAAAGCCGGCGTTGAACATGAAATGAATTAGCCGGTCCCCATAATCGTCTTGGCCTTATCTGTCAAAGCTTAACTTGCCCCGCCTCTCGTCTCGCCACTTGCCATTCCCATGGCCGCTCCCCTGGCTGCGCTTTTCTTCTGCGGCATTGATGACCGCGCGGTCGCTTCATGATAGGCAGCGCGAAAAGGGAGGAGAAAGGCCGCGATGTACGAGCCGCCGCATTTCAGGCAAGACGATCTCAGCGCCCAGCATGCGCTGATCCGGACCTTTCCGCTCGGGCTGCTGATCACCTGCGCAGCCGATGGCCCGGTCGCCAATTCCATTCCGTTCCAGCTTATCGAGGACGATGGGGAAAAGGGGCTCCTGCGTTGCCATCTGGCGCGGGCCAATGCTCAATGGCGCGGCATCGGCGAAGGTTGCCCGGTCCTGGTGGTCTTCCAGGGCGTCGATTCCTATATCACACCGTCCTGGTACGAAACCAAGCGCGAAACCGGCAAGGTCGTGCCGACCTGGAACTATGCAACTGTCCAGGTGCGTGGCCCGGCCCGCCTGGTCGAGGACGCCGGCTGGCTGCTGCGCCATGTCAGCGCGCTGACTGATCGTCATGAAGCAGGTCGGCCCGAGCCCTGGGCGGTGACCGATGCGCCCGAGACCTATATCGAGGCGCAGATCAAGGGCATCATCGGCATCGAGATCGAGATCGCCGCGATCACCGGCAAGTGGAAAGTCAGCCAGAACAGGCCCGCCGCCGATAGCGCCGGTGTCGCGGATGGGTTGGCCAAGGGGCGCGGCGGTTCGTCCGGCGCCGCGATGGCGCAGATGGTGCGCGACTACGCGAGGCCGACTGTAAAATAGCATGCACGGAGCCAGGAACACTTTATGATCATCGCCATCGACGGGCCCGCGGCAGCGGGCAAGGGGACATTGTCGCGCCGCGTTGCGCAGGAATACGGTTTCCACCATCTCGATACCGGCCTCACCTACCGCGCCACCGCCAAGGCGCTGATCGACGCGGGCCTGCCGCTCGACGACGAGGCGCTGGCGGAAGGTGTGGCACGCGAGATCGAGCTTGCCGATCTCGATCGCGAAATCCTGTCGGCCCATGCGATCGGCGAGGCGGCCTCGAAGATCGCCGTCATGCCGCTGGTGCGCCGGGCATTGGTGGAGGCGCAGCGCGCCTTCTCGGTGCGGGCACCCGGCACGGTGCTCGACGGTCGCGATATCGGCACCGTCGTCTGCCCGGATGCCCCGGTCAAGCTCTATGTCACGGCGTCGGCGGAAGTGCGGGCGCGGCGGCGCTTCGACGAGATCACCGGCAATGGCATTCCCGCCGATTTTCTGGAAATCCTCGCCGATATCGTCAAGCGTGACGAGCGCGACATGGGCCGGGCCGACAGCCCGCTTCGGCCGGCACCCGATGCGCACTTGCTAGATACGTCCGAAATGAGTATAGAGGCCGCATTCTGGGCGGCAAAGACCATCATCGATGCCGCATTGAAGCATTAGGCAGGTTCGGAAAGTGTATCACGGTTTTCCGATCTGAACCTGCGCAACGAAAGTTCGATCCACCATCCCCGCGCCGGATTTGCTCCTTCATGATTGGAGCGGATGGTTTTCGGACATGTCAACACCAACCCCCGGCGCCGTGTCCCCATGAGGGACGCATCAGGAGTATTCATGTCTGAAGCTAACCCCACCCGCGACGATTTTGCCGCGCTGCTGCAGGAATCCTTTGCCACGCAGGATCTTGCCGAAGGCTACGTCACCAAGGGTATCGTTACGGCCATCGAGAAGGACGTCGCCATCGTCGACGTCGGTCTGAAGGTCGAAGGCCGCATCGCTCTCAAGGAATTCGGCGCCAAGGCCAAGGACGGCACGCTGAAGGTCGGCGATGAAGTCGAAGTCTATGTCGAGCGCATCGAGAATGCGATGGGCGAAGCCGTTCTGTCGCGCGAGAAGGCTCGCCGCGAGGAAAGCTGGATCCGTCTCGAAGTCAAGTTCGAAGCCGGCGAACGCGTCGAAGGCGTCATCTTCAACCAGGTCAAGGGTGGTTTCACCGTCGATCTGGATGGTGCCGTTGCCTTCCTGCCGCGCTCCCAGGTCGACATCCGCCCGATCCGCGACGTTACGCCGCTGATGCACAACCCGCAGCCCTTTGAAATCCTCAAGATGGACAAGCGCCGTGGCAACATCGTCGTGTCGCGTCGTACGGTTCTTGAAGAGAGCCGTGCTGAACAGCGTTCGGAAATCGTCCAGAACCTCGAAGAAGGCCAGGTTGTCGACGGCGTCGTCAAGAACATCACCGATTACGGTGCGTTCGTTGACCTCGGCGGCATCGACGGCCTGCTGCACGTCACCGACATGGCATGGCGCCGCGTCAACCATCCGTCGGAAATCCTGAACATCGGCCAGTCGGTCAAGGTTCAGATCATCCGTATCAACCAGGAAACCCACCGCATCTCGCTCGGCATGAAGCAGCTCGAGTCGGATCCCTGGGATGGCATCGGTGCCAAGTACCCGGTCGGCAAGAAGATCTCCGGTACCGTCACCAACATCACCGACTACGGTGCATTCGTAGAGCTGGAGCCGGGCATCGAAGGCCTGATCCACATCTCCGAAATGTCCTGGACCAAGAAGAACGTACACCCCGGCAAGATCCTGTCCACGACGCAGGAAGTCGACGTGGTCGTTCTCGAAGTCGATCCGACCAAGCGCCGCATCTCGCTCGGCCTCAAGCAGACGCTCGAGAATCCGTGGCAGGCCTTCGCGCACAGCCATCCGGCTGGCACGGAAGTTGAAGGCGAAGTCAAGAACAAGACCGAATTCGGCCTGTTCATCGGCCTCGACGGCGACGTCGACGGCATGGTGCATCTCTCCGATCTCGACTGGAACCGTCCGGGCGAACAGGTCATCGAAGAGTTCAACAAGGGCGACGTCGTCAAGGCTGTCGTTCTGGATGTGGACGTCGAAAAGGAGCGCATCTCGCTCGGCATCAAGCAGCTCGGCAAGGATGCGGTCGGCGACGCCGCTGCTTCCGGCGACCTGCGCAAGAACGCCGTTGTCTCGTGCGAAGTGCTTGCCGTCAACGATGGTGGCATCGAAGTGAAGCTCGTCAACCACGACGACCTCACCTCGTTCATCCGTCGTGCCGATCTGTCGCGTGACCGCGACGAACAGCGTCCGGAGCGTTTCTCCGTTGGTCAGGTTGTAGACGCCCGCGTCACCAACTTCTCCAAGAAGGACCGCAAGGTCATGCTGTCGATCAAGGCGCTGGAAATCGCCGAAGAGAAGGAAGCCGTCGCACAGTTCGGTTCGTCCGACAGCGGCGCTTCGCTCGGCGACATCCTGGGTGCAGCCCTGAAGAACCGCGGCGGCGAATAAGCCTCCGCCTCTTGAATGAGAAAGCCCGCGGAAAGCGATTTCCGCGGGCTTTTTTGTGCGCATCGGCAGGGTGACCGGTCAGCCGATCTCGCCCATGCGGCGATAGAATCCGTAACCCGTATCGACATCGCCTCCATTTTCCGTCGCGTTTTCGTTGGCTTCGCCCGCAGCCTGTTCTTCTCCGGCCGGCTCCTCGCCATCGTCCTGGAACAGGCTCCCGTCCTCGCGTTTCTCTTCGTCTCCTGCAAGGTCCGGCCGATCCTCCGTATCGACTTCGGCTTTGCGCATATCCTCGGCTCTTGCCGGCAGATAGGGGATCATCGCAAAGGGGATCGCGTCCCTTGCAAGGCCCGTTTCCGGCCGGGCTGGCCGGGCGTCCTGTGCCGCGTCTTCGCCGGTTTGCGGACGCGTGAATGCCGGCCGGCCCGAGGGCTCTTCCTCCGGTGCGCCCATGGCTGCCCAGCCATCGGCTTCGAGGCCGACGAGCTCGGCCCGCCCACTGACGTAGGATGCCGGTCGCGGCTGCGGTGCGGTATCTTCAGCACTGTCCAACTGGGCAAACAGCGCATCGGCCTGCATGTCGGCGGTGTCGCCGGAAAACAGGGAAAACGGCGCCTCCTGCGCGCCATCGCTTGTGCCACCGGGGAGTGGTAGCGCCGATTCGATCAGGGTCTTCAGTGCCTGAACCAAAGTCTTTTCGGGACGGTTCGTCGGGGCCTCATCCGGCTCGGACTGCAATTGCCCGGCGGCAGTGCTGCCGTTCGTCTCGGTGTCCGGGCCGTGGCTTCGAATATCGGTGCTTTCTCCGATCGATCGGGATTGCTGCGGACGGGCGGGCGTGCCGGCCGCATCCGCGGCAGGATCGGCGTCGCTCGCCATGGCCCCTGCTGTCGCGCGCGGCGCCATATCCCTGGAGGCAGCCTGGTTTGCCGATAACGTGGCCTTCTGACCCTCTTCATTCCGAAGCGCCTGCCGATGCGGCTTCTCGTCCGGCATCTCCGCCTCCGGAGAGTCCGTCTGCTCCGGTTCGGCCGGCCGGTCGAGCCCCAGTTCCTGCTCCAGTTCCGCCTTCAATTGTCCATCCATCTCGCCGGCGATGGCGGCAACCAGGGCAAGGGCCTGCGGATCGGCGGCAAGAAAGGCGGCTGCCGCCCGCAGCAGCGGGATCGTTTCCAGGCTTGCCCTGCCAGCCAGGCCGATCTGAGCGGCAGCCGTGTCGGCGCCACGACGTGCGGTAGGCGCGTCTGCCGTCTGATCGCTCCGGCGTGCCGGTCTTGCGGCGGCACTCTCGCTCTCCTCCTGCGCGCCGGTCGATATCGGCGCCTCGTCGTCATTACCGAAGGCCTGCCGGAGTGCCGCCTGCAAACGACCCGCATCGGCGGGCATCGGCGCGCCACCCGGTATGGCCTGCTGCATCGGCAGAGTGGCCAGCCGGTTCGGCATGGCGGTCTGGCCCTGCGCGCTGGCGGGAGGAGGGGCGGATCTGCCATCCGTTCGGCCCGGAAACGGGGCGGGCGTCGAAGGACGGTCCGGAAACCGCGACGCGTCGATGGCGGCGGGATGTTTCAGGGCCTCCGCAAGGAGCCGCACCGAGAGCCCAAGATTGCGCTGCGCAAGCTGTTTTTCCAGTGCCGTCCGGGCCGCCGGCGTCAGGGTTTCGAGGAAGACGGCGAGCCTCTTCGAGAAATCGCGCAGGCTCTCCTGCGGCAGCGGCGGGAATTTCAAAAGCTTCGCCAGCGTGTCCAGAAGCCGGATCAGCGCTTCCTTGGGCATCGGCTCGCTGCCGACGAAATGGCGGTTCAGCGTTTCGAGGATCTTGAGCACCGCCTGCGACTGGCTTCCCGAAATCCGGACCGGGCCCGCCGGCATGCGCTCATTCAACCGGGCCGTCTCGGCCGCTACCGGCATCGCGGCGGTGGCCGTCCTGACGGTGAGAAGAGGCATCAGCATCGCAATCTCCGTCGGTTCGGGTTGGATCAAGGGCGCCGCATGGCAACGGGACAGGCGCCAGCGCAGGCAGATGGATCGAAGAGAAGGGCGCGTCATGCGCATGCCCGACGGCGTTCACGGCCTGGCCAGACTGCGGCGGGCTTCGAGGCCTTCGACAGGCCGAGCATTGATCATGGATCATAGGCGGGAAAGGTTGACGGAATATTAACCATGTTGGATGCGCCGCCCCGCTCAGTCCGCTTGCCCCGTTTCGAGCGCTCGCGTACATCTTTCCTCATGGCGATACGGCCTGCAACTGCCTGCGGGGAGCGCGATGAACCTGACCAACCTGATCCTCAACACCGACAGCTACAAGTTCAGCCACTACCTGCAATATCCGCCGGAAACCCGGGCGATTTCCGCCTATATCGAGACGCGCGGTCGTGAGGATCAGGCCGATGTCGTGTTTTTCGGGCTGCAGATGTTCCTCAAGGACTATCTTGGCAGGCCGGTGACGCGGGCCGATGTCGATGAGGCCGAGGCGGTGGTCCTTGCCCATGGGCTGCCCTTCAACCGGGCCGGCTGGATGCGCATCGTCGAGCGTTTCGGCGGCTTGCTGCCGCTTGAAATCCAGGCCCTGCCGGAAGGCACGCTTCTGCGCCGCGGCGTACCGATGGTGCAGGTGGTCAATACCGATCCCGGCAGTTTCTGGCTGACCTCCTATATCGAGACGGCGCTTTTGCGCGCCGTCTGGTATCCGTCCTCCGTGGCCAGTAATGCCCGCAAGATCAAGCAGATCATCCGCCCGATGCTTGAGAAGACCGCAGACGATCCGGCCGCCGTCCTGCCCTTCCGGCTGCATGATTTCGGCGCGCGCGGGGTCGGCGCGCAGGAGCAGGCGGCGATAGGCGGTGCCGCCCATCTCGTCCATTTCATGGGAACGGACACGATGGCCGGCCTCCTCCATGCACGGCGCTATTACGGTGCCGAAATGGCCGGCTTTTCCATCCCGGCCTCCGAACATTCGACCATGACGGCCTGGGGGATAGAGCGGGAGGCAGAGGCCTATTCCAACATGATCGACCGCTTTGCCGGTGGTGGCCTATTTGCCGTCGTCTCCGACAGCTACGACATCGACCATGCCGTCTCGGAAATCTGGGGCGAGCAATTGCGTGAAAAACTGAGAGCCAGCGGCGGCACGGTGGTGATCCGCCCCGATAGCGGCGATCCGATCGAAACGCCGATCCATGTCATCCGCCAGCTCGACTATCATTTCGGCTCGACGCTGAATGGCAAGGGCTACAAGGTGCTCGATCCGTGCGTCCGCGTCATCCAGGGCGACGGGGTTTCCAGCGCCGATATCGGCCAGATTCTCGGGCGGCTGGAGGCATTCGGCTTTTCAGCCGAGAACATCGCCTTCGGCATGGGTGGTGGCCTGCTGCAGAAGGTCAATCGCGACAGCTATTCCTTCGCGATGAAGACCAATGCCCTTCAGGACGACAAGGGCCAGTGGCATGATGTCTTCAAGCGTCCGGCCACCATGAATGTCAAGGCGTCGAAGGCCGGCCGCCAGGCCGTCGTCGAAGGCCCAGGCGGCCTCGAAGCGATCCGCCTCGATGAACTCAAGGACCGCCGCAACCATCTGGAGACCGTCTGGAAGGATGGCGTTCTCCTGAAGGACTGGGGTTTCGCCGAAATCCGCGCCCGGGCGTTTTAGATCTAACTCTTGCCCTCGTGCCTGCCGCATCCCATCTTTGCCTCGTCCAGATCGTGGAGCAGCAGATGACGGTTCGTCCGCCCCAGTCCCTCGCACCGGGCTCTTCCCGGGATACCGGCCTCAACCTCCTCGAATATGAGTTGATGTCGGAGCGTGCCGATGCGCTTGGGCGACACGGTTTGAAGGTGGAAAAGGCAATCGCCGCTCTTCAGGCGCTCGATGATGGAGCCGCGACGTCTGACCATCGAGAGCGGTTGCTCGACGAAGCCGCCGATGTGGTCTGGGCCTTCTTCATTCAGCGTGAAATCTGCGGCCTTCGGTCAAACAGCGATGCGGTCCGCCGTTACTGCATCCCCGGGGAAGTCATCGCACGGCTGGGGATCGTTAGGCCCAAGGCCTGATTAGCCTGATCAGGCTCCGAGCCTTGCTTCCTCGGTCTGACGTTTCAAAATATCGTAAATCCCGTTTTCGTCGATACTGACGGAGAGGATTCCGCCTGCCGCAGAATCGCCGCCCACGGGTGCCATCGCATCGCCTGGGCCGGCGCGGGCCAGAAGCACCGTCATGTCGGCCTCGTCCTTGGCTTCTTCGGAGGCATCCGTCGTACCGGTCTCGGTATCGATCGCTTCGATCCGCGCAGCACCGGCCACGGCGGCGGCGCTTTCCACCTTTTCCTCGATCTCGGCCATCTCCGCGCCGGCCGCCAGCGTCAGCAGCAGGTCGGCGGCGGTCACGGTTTCAACGCTGGGCTCACCCTCGGCAGGTGTGGAGTCTGTGCCGGATGGGGCGTCGCGGATCGCCTCGTTGACGTCAGCGATCGTTTCCTGGACCTGTTTGACGTCTTCGAGTTTCTCCCCGGCTTCGAGCTTGCGGATGTCTTCCTCGCGCTCCTTGCGTGTCTCCTCGTTCTCGACGCGGGTCGGATCCGGCTGATGGGTCCGCTCGAGCTTCAGTTCCTCGACCGATTTCGGGTTGGCGACTTCCTCCAGCCGCTGGATCGCGATCTTCGCGTCCTCCGCCGACAGGCCTTTGGCACGCTCGGCGTCGTCAAGGGCTTCCTGGATGATCTTCGCCTGCTCGCCCGACGGATTCCTGATCGCATCGACCATCTGGGCCGTTGTTATGCCGAGGGCCTTGAGACCGGTCTTCTCCTCAAGCTGCGAGATGCTTTCCGGCATCGACTTACGCACGTCCGCCATCGCCTCGCCGATACGTTTGCTGTAGAGCTTGTCGCTCTCGTTCTCGTTCTGCGAAAGCCCGTAGCGCGTGACGAAGCGGGCGGCCATCTCCGCCATCGCGGTGGGCTTTTCGGCCGTGCCGTCCAGCACCGCGTCGAGATCGTCGATCGTCACCCGGAACCGCGCCAGCGTGATTTCCTGCGCGCCTCCCGGAATCGGCGAAGAGATGGGAAGGTTCGCCTCTTCCTTGCCGATCATCGCCACCAGCGTGAGCGCGTCTTCGACGCGGGTGCCCAGATCTGTGTTGAGTTCACCCTCGTCGGGCGTCACGCGCAGAATGTTCAGGAAGCGCGAGATCAGTTCCGCCATGGCATTGTCGTCGCTCTTCAGCGCGCCGAAGAAATGCGCATTAACCTTTTCGTTCAGGGCCGCATGGCTCTTGCTCGCCGATACCCTCGCCTTGAGGATATCGTCCTGCTTGGTTTCCTTGCGCGCCTTCTTCTCGTCCTCGACGCGCTTTTCCTCCGCCTGGTCGATCATCGACTGCATGAGCGTGGTGGAAACGGTTCCGGCGGCGGACTGGAGAGGAGTGATCATGGCGCCCTACGTGGTTGCAATGGGGGATACCATGGCACACTAACCCGCGAGCATTAATGCCTGATTAACCTGTTTCGGGGAGCGGCCGCCGGCGTCCGGAACCCGTCAGCTATGGGCGAAGATGTCGGTTTCTTCCCAGCCGATCAGGTCGAGCTTGGAGCGCGTCGGCAGGAAGGCAAAGCACGCATCGGCAAGCTCGGCCCGACCGTCGCGGAGAAGGCGGGCGGTCAGCTTGTCGCGCAGCGCGTGCAGGTGCAGCACGTCGGAGGCGGCATATTCCAGCTGCGCCGGCGACAGCGTTTCGGCCGCCCAGTCGGAGGATTGCTGCTGCTTGGAAATATCGACCTCCAGCAATTCCTTCAGATTGTCCTTCAGCCCGTGGCGGTCCGTATAGGTCCGGGTCAGCCGCGAGGCGATCTTGGTGCAGAACACCGGCGTCGTCGTCACGCCGAAGGCATTGAACAGCACGGCGATGTCGAAACGGCCGAAATGAAAGATCTTCTGCCGGGTCGGATCTTCGAGCATGGCGACGAGATTGGGCGCCTGCATCTGCCCCTTGGCGATCTGGATCACGTCGGCCGTCCCGTCGCCGGGCGAAAGCTGGACGACGCAGAGCCGGTCGCGGCGGGGGATGAGGCCGAGCGTCTCGGTGTCGATGGCGATCGCGCCCCTGTAGCGGGCGGCGTCTTCCGCCGAGATATCGCCCTGGTGAAACCGTATTGTATTTGCCATGGAAATCCCCACATCAGCCGGACCGGCGTTGCGCTCGGTTCAAGTCATCGGGCTATAGCGCAACTTCACCGGAAGCGATACCGTCTCAAAAGCGCAAGGGCGGGGATGCCCAAACCGCCAACTGAAAAAGCGATACCCCAATGAAAGCGCTTCGCACCGCCATTCCGGCCCTCTTCCTGTCCGTCGCCTGCCTGTCGGCGGGGATGCCGGCCGCAGCCGAGCCGTTCCGGCAGCCGGTGCAGGCCTTTATGGACCTGCCCGGCGTGAAATCGCAGGAAGAGATCGACCGGGAGAATGTCGTCCGGTGCAAGCAGGTCGTGGTGCGCCGCGATCCCGGCATGAATTCAGGCTATGCCACCACCAATTTCTGCCGGCGTGGTTCCGGCCCCATCTTCCAGTCCGGCCGGTTGCCGCCATCAACGATCCGGCAGTTGCGCGGTTTCAACTACTGATCGCCGGCATTCTTGCAAATCACGGCATCCCCGATACAAGGAAGCACCGGCCCATGCCGGTCCAGGAGGGGATGTCATGACGGAATTGCAGCGGCCTCTGGTCATCTCGGCGCCCGCGCCGCGCACGCTCGACCTGATCTTCACGCGAGAGGCACGGCAACAGCTCGCGGCGAAATACCGGATCGTCGAGGCCGAGCCGGACGGGTTCGCCGCGCTTGGCGACGCCGTGCTGGGCGAGGCGCGTTACATCATCGGCCAGCCGCCGCTTGACGCGGAAACACTTGCGCGCATGTCGCAATTGCGCTGCGTCCTCAATGTCGAGAGCAACCTGATCGACAACATGCCCTATGAGGTGCTGTTTGCGCGCGGCATTCATGTCGTGACCACCGGCCAGGTCTTTGCCGAGCCGGTTGCCGAACTGGGAGTTGCCATGGCGCTCAACCTCGCCCGCGGCATCGTCGATGCCGATCTCGCCTTCCGTGAAGGCCGCGAACTCTGGGGCGGCGAAGGCAATGGCACGGCTCGATTGCTCACCGGCGCCGATGTCGGCATTATCGGTTTCGGCGATCTCGGCCGGGCGCTGAACCGGGTTCTCTCCGGCTTTCGCACGCAGACGAAAGTGTTCGACCCCTGGATGCCTGCCTCGATGCTCAACGACCACGGTGTCCGTCCGTCGAGCCTTGAAGAGGTGCTGACGCAAAGCGATTTCATCTTCGTGGTGGCGGCGGTGACCAGCGAAAACCGCGGCTTCCTCGGCGCGGACGCCTTTGCCAGCATGCGAAAAGGGGCCGCCTTCATCCTGCTCAGCCGTGCCGACGTGGTGGATTTCGAGGCGCTCACGGCGGTGGTCGAGAGCGGCCATATCCTTGCGGCGAGCGACGTCTTCCCGCAGGAGCCGCTGCCGGCCGATCATCCGGTGCGCGGCCTCAAGGGCTTCCTGCGCTCCGCCCACCGGGCCGGAGCGCTCGACAGTGCCTTCAAGAAGATGGGTGACATGGTGCTGGAGGACATGGACCTGATGGACCGCGGACTGCCGCCGATGCGCTGCAAGCGGGCCGAGCGCGAAACCGTGTCGCGCATGCGTTCCAGGCCGGTGACGGTGAACTGAGCCGGCGGCGCCGGCGCCTGGAATGACGAATGCTGCCCAAGAGCCGGTAGATCGACCCTCGTGTCTCTCAGTCGTCGCCGTTGACGCGGCGCATCGCCTCGAGGATTGAATCCTTGGTTTCGTGCCCGGTCTTGTAGAGCCCCAGCATCACGGTGGCGGCATCGCGGCCATCGTCGCTGTCGAGCGCGGTCCGGTTCTGCGCGCACCATTCCGCGAGCGCGCCGTAGACCACTTCGATTTCCCCCTGGTTCAAGGCCATGTCCGACAAAAACGACATTGCTTCACCCTATCGTTCGAAACGCAACATGCTGAATGAAGCGGCAGTCTAGAGCCGTTCAGCCGGTTGGCAATTCCCAGATTTAGGGGGGACGGGCGGGTCCTTCCGCGTCGCCCGGGTTGCAAGCCCGTGCTATTCCGGCCTGGCGGCAGAGGCCTCCATGAGCGAGGCGGCAATGGCGGTGGCAAGCAGCTTGCCTTTGGCGCGAATGGCGCCGCTGTCGAAATCCCGCGCCGAAAGGGCGAGATCCATGCCCTCGCGCATCAGAATTTGTTGTGCTCTGTAGACAGCCCAGTTTTCGACGTCGTCGCGCTTGCGCATTGCGCTTTCCCCCATGGCTAAACCATTTAGCATCGCCGCCCGTCTTCGCCTCACCAGGCACAAGGGACGAATCACCCGGGCACGATATCAGAATGCGGCAATTCTAATATTTGGAAACCACAACTTTTCCACGATGATTTATTGGGGCTCCCGTATTTCACGTGTTGCGCAGCCTGCCCTCCAGAAGATCGAGAACTGCCCGTCCTGCCTCCATGACATTGGTGCCCGGGCCGAAGACGGCGGCGACGCCTCTGTCCATCAGATACTGGTAATCCTGGCGTGGCACGACGCCGCCGCAGACCACGATGACATCGCCGCCGCCCTTTGCCTTGAGGCTGTCAACCAGTTGCGGCAGGAGCGTCTTGTGGCCGGCGGCAAGCGAAGAGACGCCGATCACATGCGCTTCCGCCGCCAGTACCATGTCGGCGGCCTCCTCCGGCGTCTGGAACAGGGGGCCGGCCAGGACCTCGAAGCCGATATCGCCGAAGGCGGACGCAATGATCTTGGCGCCCCGGTCATGGCCGTCCTGGCCAAGCTTGGCAACCATGATCTTCGGCTTGCACCCGATTGAACGGGAGACATCGGCAAGCCGGGCTGCAAGCGTCGCCAGTTCCGGCTCGTCCCTGTAGGCATCGCCATAAATGTTGCTGACCACGTCGGGGACGGCGGTGTGATCGCCGAAGACCTTTCGCAGCGCATCGGAAATCTCGCCGACCGTGGCCCGAGCCCGCGCAGCCTCGACGGCGGCGCCGAGAATATTGCCTTCTCCCGTACGGGCGACCGCCTGGAGCGCGTCAAGGGCCCTTGCGACCTCGGCGCTGTCGCGCCGGCGGCGGGTCTCCTCGATGCGGCGGATCTGGGCGGAACGCACGGCGGCATTGTCGATGTCGAGAATGTCGAGATCGTCCTCGGTCTCGAGTCGGTACCGGTTGACGCCGACGATCACCTCTTCGCCCTTGTCGACGGCCGCCTGGCGGCGGGTCGCGGCCTCCTCGATCAGGCGCTTGGGCAGCCCCTCGGCCACGGCCTTCGTCATGCCGCCGAGCGCCTCCACCTCTTCCATCAGCGCCCAAGCCTTTTCGGCAAGCTCACTCGTCAGGCTCTCGACATAATAGGAGCCGGCCAGCGGATCGACGACTTTCGTCACGCCGGTCTCGTGCTGGAGAATGAGCTGGGTGTTGCGGGCGATGCGCGCGGAAAATTCCGTCGGCAGCGCGATCGCTTCGTCGAAGGAATTGGTGTGCAGCGACTGGGTACCGCCGAGCACGGCCGACATGGCTTCGAAGGCGGTGCGGACGATATTGTTGTAGGGGTCCTGTTCCTGGAGCGAGACACCGGAGGTCTGGCAATGGGTGCGCAGCATCAGCGAGGATTGCTTCTTCGGCGCAAAACCTTCCATGATCCGCGTCCAGAGCAGCCGGGCGGCCCTGAGCTTGGCCGCTTCCATGAAGAAATTCATGCCGATGGCGAAGAAGAACGACAGGCGGCCAGCAAATTCATCGACGCTCAAACCCTTGGCGATCGCCGCGCGGACATATTCGCGGCCATCGGCGAGCGTGAAGGCCAGTTCCTGAACCAGCGTCGCGCCGGCCTCCTGCATGTGATAGCCGGAGATCGAGATCGAATTGAATTTCGGCATTTCGCGCGCCGTATAGTCGATGATGTCGGCGACGATCCGCATCGATGGCTCGGGCGGATAGATATAAGTGTTGCGGACCATGAACTCCTTGAGGATGTCGTTCTGGATGGTGCCCGACAGCTCGGCCCGAGACACGCCCTGTTCCTCGCCGGCGACGATGAAGGAGGCAAGGATCGGGATGACCGCGCCATTCATGGTCATCGACACGGAAATCTTTTCGAGCGGGATGCCGTCGAACAGGATCTTCATGTCCTCGACCGAATCGATCGCCACGCCGGCCTTGCCCACATCTCCCTCGACGCGGGGGTGGTCGCTGTCATAACCGCGATGGGTGGCAAGATCGAAGGCAACGGAAACACCCTGCTGACCGCTCGCAAGTGCCTTGCGATAGAAGGCATTCGAGGCTTCGGCGGTGGAGAAGCCCGCATATTGGCGGATCGTCCAGGGCCGGCCGGCATACATGGTGGCGCGCGGGCCCCGGGTGAAGGGCGCAAGGCCCGGCATCGAGCCGAGATGATCGACGGTCTCAAGATCGGCCTCGGTATAGAGCGGCTTGACCGCAATCCCCTCCGGCGTCTGCCAGGTGAGCGCGTCGGGCGAGCGCTTCAGTTCCTTTTCGGCAAGGGCCTGCCAGTCGATCAGGGTTTTATCGGACATCGGAATGTCTCCCTTTGTTTGAGGTCGTACGGCTGGCTCAGTCCGATCTCCCTCTTGAGGGGGATGTCACGGACACCGGCACTTTAGTGTGGCGAGCAGTTCCTACTCGAACTCCATGATCAATTCGTCCACCGCCAGGCTCGACCCGGCTAGGACGGCCACGCGCTTGACGGTGCCGCGGCGTTCGGCGCGCAGGATGTTTTCCATCTTCATCGCCTCGACGGTGGCGAGCGCCTGGCCGGCTTCGACGGCCTCTCCTTCGGTCACCGTGATCGTCGTGACGACGCCCGGCATCGGGCAGAGCAGCATCTTCGACGTGTCGGGCGGCAGCTTCTTCGACATCAGCCGGGCAAGCTCGGCCACGCGCGGACTGCGGACATGGGCGGTGACATCCATGCCGCGCCAGCGCAGGCGGATGCCGGTGCCGACCAGATCGATCTTGACGCCCATGGCGGTGCCGTCGACATTGAAACGTGCATGGCTGCGGCCGGGCGTCCAGTCGCCGGCGACGGTGAGGCGGATGCCGCCGTCCATCTCGACATAGGCGCCATCGGCGGAATTATCCAGCGACAATGCCTGTTCCCGGCCGGCAAAGCTGACGACCCAGTCCTTGCCGATGACGCGGCGATGATTGCCGATCGTGCCGGAAATCTGCGCCGCCCGGCTTTGCAGCGCCTGATGAACGAGTGCTGCGACGGCGGCCAGTTTCCGGCCCGAGGCTGGATCCGGTTCAACTCCGTGGAAGCCGTCCGGGAATTCCTCGGCGATGAAGGCGGTGGTGAGCCGACCCTCGCGGAAACGATCGTGCTGCATGACCGCCGACAGGAAGGGCAAATTATGGCCGATGCCCTCGACCTCGAAATCGTCGAGCGCCGCACTCATCGCATCGATGGCCGTCAATCTGTCGGGTGCCCATGTGCAGAGCTTGGCGACCATCGGATCGTAATACATCGAGATCTCGCCGCCCTCGAAGACGCCGGTATCGTTGCGCGCCACGGTGCCATCGGCCTGGGTTCCTTCCTGCGGCGGGCGATAGCGCGAAAGACGCCCGATCGAGGGCAGGAAATTGCGATAGGGATCCTCGGCATAGAGCCGGCTTTCGATCGCCCAGCCATTCAGGCGGATATCGTCCTGGCCGAAAGAGAGTTTTTCCCCGGCGGCGACACGGATCATCTGCTCGACGAGATCGATTCCGGTGATCAGTTCGGTCACCGGATGCTCGACCTGCAGGCGGGTGTTCATTTCGAGGAAGTAGAAATTTCTGTTGCCATCGACGATGAATTCGACGGTGCCGGCCGAATGATAACCGACCGCCTTCGACAGGGCGACGGCCTGTTCGCCCATGGCGCGGCGGGTTTTTTCGTCGAGGAAGGGCGAGGGTGCCTCCTCGATGACCTTCTGGTTTCGCCGCTGGATCGAGCATTCGCGCTCGCCGAGATAGAGCACCGTGCCGTAGCTGTCGCCGAGCACCTGGATTTCGATATGGCGTGGCTGGGTTACGAATTTCTCGATGAAGATGCGATCGTCACCGAAGGAATTTTTCGCCTCGTTCTTCGAGGACTGGAAACCCTCGCGCGCCTCGGCATCGTTCCAGGCGATGCGCATGCCCTTGCCGCCGCCGCCGGCCGAGGCCTTGATCATCACCGGATAACCGATCTCGCCGGCGATCTTCACCGCCTCGTCGGCATCCGCGATCAGTCCCATATGGCCGGGCACGGTGGAAACGCCGGCTTCCGCCGCCAGTTTCTTCGACGTGATCTTGTCGCCCATCGCCTCGATGGCGCCAACCGGCGGGCCGATGAAGGCGACGCCTTCCTTTTCCAGCGCCTGCGCAAAGACCGCATTTTCCGAGAGGAAGCCATAGCCCGGATGCACCGCATCGGCGTCGGTCTTGCGGATCGCATCGAGAATGCGATCGATGACGATATAGGACTGGTTCGATGGCGCCGGCCCGATATGCACCGCCTCGTCGGCCATTTTCACATGCAGCGCATCGGCATCGGCATCGGAATAGACGGCGACGGTAGCGATGCCCATCTTCCTGGCCGTCCTGATGACCCGGCAGGCGATTTCGCCGCGATTGGCGATGAGGATTTTTTTGATCATGCTGTCCCTAGCCCGTCTTTCTTCTTGTTTCGTCATCCTCGGGCTTGACCCGAGGATCCATGCCAAAACCTCGAATGGCGTGTGCTTCCCTGGATCCTCGGGTCAAGCCCGAGGATGACGGAGTTTGAAGCCAATCACGACGGCAACCACTGCTGATTGGATGCACGATCAACACGGTCTCACACCTCGAACACGTCTTCAAATGCGTCCGGAAAGCTCTTGCGCGCCACCCGTTCGTCGATCCGCAGCAAGGCCTCATACGATGCGGCATCGAACGGTTCTTCGGCGGGCACGACTTCGCGGCCGAAGAGGAGATTGAGCCTGCCGGCGTCGAGATTGCCGCGTTCGAACGGTTCGGCCCCGAAATGGTGCCAGAGCGCATGCAGGAAGGCGGCGTCTACCTTCTGCTCGATCGAATTGGGCCGGGCGAGGCGTTGCAGCGCCTTCAGCGGCGTCACGGCCTTCTCGTTTGCACGCCGGATGGTGAAATGATGGCCGTGGCCCGGCAAACCGGAGGGAAAGCCGCGATGCTTGGTCATGTCGGGCCGCTTGGCCATTATCGTCTCCTTACGCCTTGGCTGCGTTGTCCGGCGCAAGCTTGTCCTGCGTCTTCGTGTCGAAGTCGGAGGCGTCGTGGCGCTCATGCAGCTGCTCGGAGGGATCGCCGGAGACGCGGTTGACCATGCGGCCGCGCTTGACGGCCGGGCGCTCGGCGATCTCGGCGGTCCAGCGCTGGACATGCCGGTAGCTCTGAACGTCGAGGAAGGTGCCGGATTCGCCGTATTGCTTGCCTTGCGCCAAGTTTCCGTACCAGGGCCAGATGGCCATGTCGGCGATCGAATAGTCTGTTCCCGCCATGTAGCGGTTGTCGGCCAGATGCCGGTCGAGCACGTCGAGCTGGCGCTTCACCTCCATCGAAAAGCGGTCGATCGCATATTGGATATGCATCGGCGCATAGGCATAGAAATGGCCGAACCCGCCTCCGAGATAGGGCGCTGATCCCATTTGCCAGAACAGCCAGTTCATGGTTTCGGTGCGTGCTTTGTGATCACTAGGCAGGAAGGCGCCGAACTTGCTGGCGAGATAAAGCAGGATCGCGCCCGATTCGAAAACGCGGGTCGGCTGCGGTGTCGAGCGGTCCATCAGGGCCGGGATCTTCGAGTTCGGATTGACATCGACGAAACCGGAGCCGAACTGGTCGCCATCGCCGATCCTGATCAGCCAGGCGTCGTATTCGGCACCGGTGTGCCCCGCCGCCAGCAGTTCCTCCAGCATGATCGTCACCTTGACGCCGTTCGGCGTCGCCAGCGAATAGAGCTGCAGCGGATGTTTGCCGACCGGCAGGTCCTTGTCATGCGTCGGCCCGGCGATCGGCCGGTTGATATTGGCGAATTCTCCGCCATTCGCCTTGTCCCAAGTCCAGACCTTGGGGACTACATAGCCGGCGGGAAAATTATCGGCGGGGGATTTTTCGGTCATGAGCGGGATCCTTGATAGTGGCGGCGCATGCGGGAAGGGCAGCATGGCCTGGTGGTCTGAATTCTCTCCGTCATCCTCGGGCCTGACCCGAGGATCCATGCCCGGAGCACGAAGGAGTTTGGTGCGGCAGATCCTCGGGTCAAGCCCGAGGATGACGGCTGTGGTTTGCGACGTATGTAATCCTCACAAAGGAATCGTGTCGTGTTTCTTCCAGTGGGTGGTGACCTGCTTGCCCCGAAGCGAAGCAAATGCCCGGGCAATCCGTCGCCGCGACGAATGCGGCATGATCACTTCGTCGATGAAGCCGCGTTCGGCGGCGACGAAGGGATTGGCGAAGCGTTCCTCGTATTCCTTCGTCCGCGCCGCGATCTTTTCCGGGTCGCTGAGTTCCGAGCGGTAGAGGATTTCGGTCGCCCCCTTGGCGCCCATCACGGCGATCTCTGCGGTCGGCCAGGCATAATTGACGTCGGCGCCGATATGCTTGGACGCCATGACGTCATAGGCGCCGCCATAGGCCTTGCGGGTGATGAGCGTGACCATCGGCACGGTCGCCTCGCTATAGGCAAACAGGAGCTTGGCGCCGTGCTTGATGACGCCGCCATATTCCTGCGCGACGCCGGGCAGGAAGCCGGGCACGTCGACCAGCGTCAGGATGGGAATGGAGAAGGCATCGCAGAAGCGCACGAAGCGGGCCGCCTTGCGCGATGAGTCGATGTCGAGGCAGCCGGCCAGCACCATCGGCTGGTTGGCGACGACACCGACGCTCTGGCCTTCGATGCGGATGAAGCCGGTGATGATGTTCTTCGCGAAAGCCTGCTGCAGTTCGAAGAAATCGCCTTCGTCGGCGATGGCCAGGATCAGTTCCTTCATGTCGTAGGGCTTGGTCGAGGAATCCGGGATCAGCGTGTCGAGCCGGTTCTCGATGCGGGCAGGGTCGTCGTGGAAGGGGCGGACCGGCGGCTTCTCGCGGTTGTTGAGCGGCAGGAAATCGAACAGCAGGCGGACCTGCTCCAGCGTCTCGATGTCGTTTTCATAGGCCGCATCGGCGACCGAGGATTTCTTCGTATGGGTGCCGGCCCCGCCGAGTTCCTCGGCCGTGACGATCTCGTTGGTGACGGTTTTCACCACATCCGGACCGGTGACGAACATGTAGGAGGTGTCGCGCACCATGAAGATGAAATCGGTCATGGCCGGCGAATAGACGGCGCCGCCGGCGCAGGGGCCCATGATGACGGAAATCTGCGGGATGACGCCCGAGGCCTCGGCATTGCGGCGGAACACTTCGGCATAGCCGGCAAGCGACGCGACGCCTTCCTGGATGCGGGCGCCGCCACTGTCGTTGAGGCCGATCACCGGCGCGCCGTTGCGCACGGCCATGTCCATGATCTTGCAGATTTTCTGCGCATGTGTTTCCGAGAGTGATCCGCCGAGCACGGTGAAATCCTGGGAGAAGACGTAAACCTGGCGGCCGTTGATGGTGCCCCAGCCGGTGACGACGCCGTCGCCGGCCACCTTCTGCCCAGCCATGCCGAAATCCACGGCGCGGTGGGTCACATACATATCGTATTCTTCAAACGAGCCTTCATCGAGCAGCACCTCGATGCGCTCGCGCGCCGTCAGCTTGCCCTTGGCGTGCTGTGCATCGATGCGCTTCTGCCCGCCGCCTGCCCTTGCCTCGGCGCGCCGCGCCTCCACGGTTTCGATGATGTTGCGCATGCCACCTCCGGTCGTCTTCCTCTCCTGCTTAGCCCCAAAATGGCTTGAAGGAAATCGCCGATCGCGTCGGCGGCGCTTCCTTAGACAAAAGGCGAAGGCATTTTTCGTGCATCTTTTCCGGGGTTGCAAACGTTTCATCCGAGAACAAGCCGGGAGAAACCGCGATGCCCCTGAAAGCCCTCGCCCTCAACGCAACCCTCAAATCCTCATCCTCAACGGAAAAATCATCCACCGCCCATATGCTCGATCTGATCGCCAGGGAGTTTGAAAAGTTCGATGTGATCACGACGACCGTGCGGCTCGCCGATCACAATATCAAGCCCGGCGTGACCTCCGACGAAGGCGAGGGGGATGAATGGCCGGAGATCCGCAGAAAAATCCTCGCTGCCGATATTCTCGTCATGGGCACGCCCATCTGGATGGGACAGCCGGGCAGTATCTGCAAGCGGGCACTGGAGCGGATGGATGCGTTTCTCAGCGAGAAGGACGATGCCGGCCGGATGGTCTCCTATGGCAGGGTCGCGGCCGTCGCTGTCGTCGGCAACGAGGACGGCGCGCATCATGTCTCGGCGGAACTCTATCAGGCGCTGAACGATGTCGGTTTCACCCTCCCGGCCAATGCCGTCGCCTATTGGGTGGGAGAGGCAATGGGTTCGGTCAATTTCGTCGATCTGAAGGAGGTGCCGGATGTCGTTACGAACACGATCTCGATGCTGACGCGCAACACCGCCCATCTGGCCGGTCTCCTGAAATCATCGCAATATCCCGGTGAAGAGAAATAGCCTCCTGAACGGCCTGAAACTATTCCAGCCGCCGGCGGAATAGCCAGGCGGCGGCCGAGAGCGTCGCAATGGCGATCAAGAGGAGCGGCACCGTCTGGGCGATTACCTCGGCAAGGCTGATATCCTTGAGGAAGACGCCCTTCACGACGACGAGGAAATAGCGCAGCGGATTGACGAGCGTCACCGGCTGCAGCCAGCCGGGCATGTTCTCGATCGGCGTCGCGAAGCCGGAAAGCAGCATGGCCGGCACCATGAACAGGAAGGCGCCGAGGATTGCTTGCTGCTGCGTCATCGACAGGGCCGAGATGAACAGGCCGATGCCGACGACCGAGGCGAGGTAGAACAGCGAACTGCCGTAAAGCAAAAGAAGCGAGCCGCGCAGCGGAAGCCCGAACAGGAAGACCGCCGCCAGGATATAGACGGTGATGTGAAACAGGCCGATCATCATCGGCGGCACCAGCTTTCCCACCAGGATTTCGTGGACGCGCAGAGGCGAGACCATCAGCTGGTCGAAGGTGCCGAGCTCGCGTTCGCGGGCGATCGACAGCGCCGTGACGATGAGCCCGATCAGCAGCGCGATGCTGGCGATGAGATTGGGCACCATGAACCACTGATAGGTGAGGTTCGGGTTGAACCAGTTGCGGGCGACGGTCGAAACGGTGCGCGCCGCGGCGCGTTTTCCGGCCGGCGTCTCGGCAGCCAGCGCCGCAGTGATCTGGCTGAGATAGCCGGAGACGATCTGGGCGGCATTGGAGCGGCGCCCGTCGAGGATGAGCTGCAGGTCGGCCGGTGCTCCCGCCTCGATGGCGCGGGAGAAATCCGCGCCGATCACGACGGCCGCAATGACCTCCTGGCGATCGATCGCGGCGCGCATCCGGGCGGGGTCGGCGGTGAATTCGACGCTGCGGAAGGTCGGCGATGCCTCGATGCGTTCGATCAGTTCCTCGCTCCAATGGCCGGCATCGCGGTTGAGGATCATCACATCGACATTGCGCACTTCGAGCGTCGCCGCATAGGAAAAGATGAGAAGCTGCAGGATCGGCGGGCCGATCAGGATGGCGCGGCCCTTGGGGTCGCGCAGCACGGCCAGGAACTCCTTGACGATCAGCGCGCGAAGCCGCGTCCACCACATCAGCCGATCCTCTTCCTGGTATTGCGGGCGGCGGCGGCGAAGAAAACCGCGCCGATTAAAAGCATGATGGCGATCGACTGCAGGAACATCGGCCAAATGTCGCCGGCGAGGAAGACCGTCTGCAGGCTCGGGATCAGGTAGCGGGCCGGCACGAGATAGGTGATCCACTGGATGGCAGTGGGCATGGAATCGATCTCGAACAGGAAGCCCGACAGGAGGAAGGCGGGCAGGAAGGCCGAGATCAGCGCCAGCTGCGAGGCGAGGAACTGGTTCCTTGTCGCCGCCGAAATAAGTAGGCCCTGGCCGAGCGCGGGCACGAGGAAGGCGGCCGAGAGAGCATAGAGCGCCAACACCGAGCCGCGAAAGGGCACGCCGAACAGGAGCACCGCAAGCAGCACGCAGAGCGTCATTGCCGCGAGGCCGAGGACAAAATAGGGAAAGATCTTGCCGACCAGAAGCTCGATCGCCGTTACCGGCGTCGCCATCATCGCCTCCATTGTGCCGCGCTCCCATTCGCGCGCCACGACCAGCGAGGTCAGCAGCGTTCCCACCAGGGTCATGACGATGGCGATCGAGCCGGGCACGAGGAAATAGCGGCTGGTCAGCTCCGGATTGAACCAGAATCGCTGCTCGACGGAAATGGATGGCAGGGCGGACGCGACCAGTGCCTGACGCTGCCGCTCCCAGTTGGCGACGGTGCCGCGCGCATAATTCTGCACGAAGCTGGCCGTGTTGGGCTCCGAGCCATCGACGATGACCTGGATGCGCGGTTGATGGCCGGCGGCAAAATCGGCGGTGAAATTGGCGGGGATGACCAGGATGCCGCGAATATCGCCATTGACCAGATCTTCCTCGAAATCGCGGCGATCGCGGCTGGACGTGACCGAAAAATAACGCGAGGCCTGGAAGCTTGCGGCAAGATTTTCCGTGAGCGGCGTCGTTTCCTCCAGCACCAGCCCGACACGGGTGCGGGTGGTATCGAGCGAGACGCCATAGCCGAACAGGAACAGAAGGATGAGCGGCAGCACGAAGGCGATCAGCACCGTGCTCGGATCGCGGATCGCCTGCAAGCTTTCCTTGCGCACGAGGGCGAGGAAGCGTCTGGTCCTGCCGGATGTGCGGGAGCCGCTCATGCCGCGTCCTTCGCTTGCCCTTCGGACCGCTCTACCAGCGCGATGAAGGCGTCCTCCATGGTCGGGTCCGGCATATCGGCGCTTGCGACCTCGGCCTTCAGCTCATCGGGCGAGCCGAGCGCAATCGAGCGGCCGCGATAGATCAGCGAGATCCGGTCGCAATATTCCGCTTCCTCCATGAAATGGGTGGTGACGAGCACGGTGACGCCCTTTTCCACCAGTGCATTGATATGCGTCCAGAATTCACGCCGGGTGAT
Source organism: Rhizobium sp. Root482 (assembly GCF_001426565.1). Lineage (GTDB taxonomy): Bacteria > Pseudomonadota > Alphaproteobacteria > Rhizobiales > Rhizobiaceae > Pararhizobium. Next base: position 271,155 of record NZ_LMFA01000024.1, read on the forward strand.
CGGATCGACGCCCGAGGTTGGCTCGTCGAGAAACAGCGCCTGCGGCTCGTGCATGACGGCGCAGGCGAGCGCCAGGCGCTGCTTGAGGCCGAGCGGCAGGTCCTTGGAGGACTGCCCGGCATGGCGGCCGAAATCGAAGATGTCGCTGACCAGCGTCATGCGCTCGCGCTTCTTCTCGCCGGAAAGCCCGTAGACGCCGGCGAAGAAATCGAGATTCTGGGCGATGCTGAGATCGCCATAGAGCGAAAATTTCTGCGCCATGTAGCCGAGCCTGTTGCGCGCGGAGGCGGCATCGCGGCGCAGATCGAAGCCGGCGACCCGGCCCTCGCCGGCGGTCGGCTTCAACAGGCCGCAAAGCATCTTGAAGGTGGTGGACTTTCCCGCGCCATTGGGGCCGAGCAGGCCGAAAATCTCGCCGCGGCGGATATCGAAACTGATGTTTTCGGCGGCGGTGAAATCGCCGAAGCGCTTGGTCAGCCCGCGCGCCTCGATCACCGGCCGTTCGTCTTCGCCCTTCTCGTCGCCCTTGTCCTTGCCGGTAAACGGCGCCTGTGCCTCGGCAAGCCTGGAGCGCCCGCCCGGCCCGCCGCCGAGCATGTCGATGAACGCATCTTCGAAACGCGGCGTGGCGGGAACGGCGCTTGCGCCTTCACCCGCCTGCGCCAGCGCGGGCCGGGTGTCGTTTCCGGTGACGATGCGGATCGCCTCGCCCTGGATCACCCCGTCGATGATGCCGTCCTCGTCGAGCAGCCTCGCCAGCACCTGCCGCTTGCGGCCCCTGATGCCTGAAACGCGGAACACGCGGTTTTCGACGCGGGCGGTCATCTCCGCCGGCTTGCCGGAAAAGAGCAGCTTGCCCCCATTGAGGAGCAAGACCTTGTCGCAGGCCTCCGCCTCGTCCAGATAGGCCGTGGACCAGAGGACGCCGATGCCTTCCTCGGTGAGGTTCTCGACCATCTTCCACAATTCGCGCCGCGAGATCGGATCAACGCCGACGCCCGGCTCGTCGAGCAGCAGCAGGCACGGCTTCTTGAGGAGCGCGCAGGCAAGCCCGAGCTTCTGCTTCATGCCACCCGACAATTTGCCCGCCAGCCGGCCGGTGAAGCGCTTGAGATCGGTAAAGGCAAGCAGTTCCTCGAACACATCGGGCCGTTCGCCCTGCGGCAGGCCGCGCAGATCGGCATAGAGGTCGAGATTCTCCTGAACCGAAAGGTCCTCATAGAGGCCGAAGCGTTGCGGCATGTAGCCGATCGAGGCCTGGATGCCCGCCGGGTTTTTGGCGCTGTCGAAGCCGAGCACTTCGAGCGCGCCGTCATCGGGCAGCATGAGGCCGGTCATCAGCCGGATCAGCGTCGTCTTGCCGGCGCCGTCCGGCCCGACGAGCCCGGTGATTTCGCCACCGAAAAGAGACCCGGAAACAGCATCCAGCGCCAAGGTATGCTCGAAGCGCTTGGTGACGCCCGACAGCCGGACCAGTTCGCGCCCTTTCGCCTCATTGGTCATCGCGGTTCGGCCGATAGTGACGGAAAGCGCACGGTGACCGGCATGCCCTGGCGCAGATCCTTGCCCGGCTTGTCGATGACCACGCGCAGCCGATAGACGAGGTCGGTGCGAAGCTCGGGCGTCTCCACGGATTTCGGGGTGAATTCGGCGACCGGCGAAATGAAGCCGACCGTGCCTTCGCTGGGCGCGTCCGGTCTCGTATCGGAGGTCACCAGCGCCTTCATGCCGGGATGGATGCGGCCGAGATCGGGCTCGGCGATATAGGTGCGGACCCAGACCGGCTCGGTGAGCGACAGGACGAGCACGCTATCGGCCGGCGAGACGATGGCGCCCTTTTCACGCACCCGCGACAGGACGATGCCGTTGTTGGGCGCGCGAAGCTCGGTATCCTCCAGCGCGGTGCGGGCCGAGGCGAGTGCCGCCTCCGCCGCCTGCAGCTGTGCTTCAGCCACGGCGATATCCTCCTTGCGGCTGCCCTCCTCGATCAGCTTCAGGGCTTCATGGGCAGCTTCTGACCGCGCGGCGGCCATGGCGCGGGCGGCCATGGCCTGGTCGAAGGCCGCCTGCGAAATCGTGCCCTGCGGGCGAAGCTGCCGGGCGCGGGTGAGGGCAAGCTCGGCATTTTCGAGGTCGGCGAGGCTGGCATTGTAGCTGGCGCGCGTCTGGGCGATCTCGGTCGGCCGCGGGCCGGCCTTGAGCTTGTCGAGTGCGGCGCGGCGGCCCGCCACGTCGGCCTCTGCGGAACGAACCGCATATTGGTAGGGCCGGGCATCCAGCCGCGCCAGCACCGCGCCGCTTTTGACGCTGTCACCCTCATCGACAAGCATGTCCGATATCCGGCCCTCGACGCGAAAGCCGAGCGACACCTGGCGGATATCGACATTGCCGTAGAGCCGGAACTCTGTCTCCTCGCCCGTCTGCCAGCCTAACCTCTGCGGCAGGTCGAACCACCAGGCGGCCGCGCCGGCTGCGACAAGCAGAAGGAGGACGGGGATGATCTTCTTCATGCCGCAGGTCCTTTTGTGGGTTCGAGCGCCGCGACCAGATCGGCGGCGAGGTCGTGCAGGGTCTCCAACTGTCGTGGGCCGACCGTCTCCCATTCCATCTGGGCAAGGATGGCGGCATGGGCGACGCGGAAGACGAGGATGCCGCCGACGAAGGAAAGCGCACGCAGCCGCACAGGCTCGCTGGCCGGGTCGGCTTCGAGAATGGCGGCGACCAGCCGGCGGACGATACCGATCATCGGCGCCATGATGCCCTGATAAATCCGCTCGAAGGCCTCCGTCGGCTCCATCTGTTCCCGGATGATGAAGCGTGCCCAGGCTTCGGACTGTTTGCTGACGAAGAGCGTGATCATCGTCCGGGCGATCCCGGTCAGGAGCAATCGGGCCTCCGTCGATGCCAGGCTTTCGCCGGCCGCATCGAGTGCCGCAAGCCGCGCGCCCATCTGCCGGCGCATCTCGCCGACATGGGCCTCGATCAGCGACACAAGATGATCGGCCGTGGCGATATAGAGCCCGTCCTTGCCGCCGAAATAATAGGGAATGGCCTGTAGATTGACGCCCGCAGCGTCGGCGAGCTGGCGGGTGGAGGTGCCGTCGAAGCCGTAACGGCCGAAGATGTCGAGCGAGGCGGCAAGCAATTTCTCCTTGCGGGAGGGGTCGCTGCGCGGCGTGGTGCTGGTGGGTTCATCCTTGATCATGCAGCAAGGATATACCGACTACAAATTAAGTCAATCGAATGAATTTAAGCGGCGCTGTGAGCGGGCGCAGTCAAAAGAAAACCGCGCCTGCCGGAGGGGCGGGCGCGGTTCTTGATCCGCGGTGGAGCGCGGCGCGTCTGCGGCCAGTCTTGCCGGGACCGCCCGGCTATGAGGCAGGCATTCGGTGCCGGTGGCTCAGGCCGGATCGGCGCCCATGACGAGGCCTTCGATATCGTGCTTCTGACTGATCGGCACGAGCTCGTCGACGACCCGGCAGACAAGGTGCTTCTTGGCCTTTTCCGGCAATGCGTCGAAATAGTCCTGGGTGACCATCATGTCGTGAAGTTCGGCATGGCCGGCGCCGGGCGCATCGACGCCGAGCACCATGACGGGGCGTGCGATCGGCGACAGATGTTCGGTGCCGCGATGGACGGTGAGCGCCGAGCGGCAGGAAATGTCGCCGCGCTGCGGATATTTCTTGCTGGCGCGCTCCTGGAAACGGCCCCAGAGTGACTTGTCGGGAAACATTTCATGTTTCCATTCGCGGCCGTCGTCATACTGCGTGCCGGGCGCCACCTCGAAAGGGCCCATGTCCGGGGTGACATCGACGCCGGTCAGGTTGAAGGCGAGCGAGGTGATGCGCCGATCGACATAGGTATCGGTGGGCGACGGAAAATCGCGATGCCAGGGCTGGTAGCGCGCACCCTGGAAAGGCACGTCGAGGCCGATCTCGACGATCTGGTAGTCCGGCCCCAGCGCGTTTTCACACATGGCGACGACCCAGGGATGGGTGATGAGATCGACGAAGCCGCCGAAATCCTGCGGATGGATTTCGACATACCAGCGCCTCGGGCCGCGACCGACCGCACCGCCGGGCCGCTGGATGGCCGACCAGAAGGCGGTCATCATGTCCTCGCGCATCGCATCGGCCCATTCGGACGAAAAGGCGCCCTTCAGGCCGGTAATGCCATCGGTCTGCAGGGTCTTGAGATTTTCGGTGACGTCGTAGGAAATATTGGCGGGGGCGTTCATCTGTGTCTCCTTCTCCCTATGCGGCCAAAGGGTAGCGTAACTAATAATTATTAGTCAATATGCTTATGGCGATTAATAAGCTAGGGTCGCGGTTCCAATCGGGAAGCATCATTGACCAGAACCAGACATGAAAAGCCGCCGCGCCGCGTCACGATGACGGATGTGGCGCGACTTGCCGGCTGCTCGCAGGCGACCGTCTCCTTCGTCCTCAACAATGCGGCGGGGGTGAAAATCTCAGCCGATACGCGCGCCAAGGTCGTCGAGGCGGCGCGCAGTCTCGGCTACGGTGCCCTGTCGCTGATTCATCGGCCGCATCTCGCTCCCATGCGCTCGGGCAGCATCGGCTTTCTCTGCGACCAGCTTGCCACCAGTCCCGAATCGGTCAATGCGATCGAGGGCGCCCGCCAGGCCTGCTGGGAGGACGGCGTGACCATCCTCGTGACCCAGACCATGGGCAATCCGGAGATGGAGCGGAAAGCCGTCGAGACCATGCTGCGCAGCGGCATCGACGGGCTAATCTATATGACGATCTTCACCCGCCAGGTGGTTCTGCCAGCCTTCCTGCATGACTTGCCGGTGCCGGTCGTGCTGCTTAACTGCCATTCGGCCGATCACGCCTTCCCGGCGGTTGTTCCCGATGAGGTTGCCGGCGGCCTTGCGGCGACCGAGGCGCTGCTTGCGTTGGGGCATCGCCGTATCGCCACCATTGTCGGCGAGCCCTTCATGCCGGCCGCGCAGGACAGGCTCAAGGGCTATAGGAAGGCATTGGCCAGGGCCGGCATCGATTACGATGCGCAACTGGTCGGCGAGGGCAACTGGTCGCCAACCTCCGGTTTCGAGGCCACGCAGCGCTTTCTTGGCCTGAAGGAAAGACCGACGGCCTTTTTCTGCCAGAACGACAAGATGGCGTCGGGCTGCTACAACGCGCTGCGCGATGCCGGCCTTGCCATTCCGGGCGATGTCTCGGTGATCGGCTATGACGACGACGAGCTTTGCCGCCATTTGCGCCCGCAACTGAGCACGCTGATCCTGCCGCACCGGGCCATGGGCGCCTGGGCGATCGGCCGGCTTGCGCAGCCGCGCACGGAAAAAACCCATGCGCTGACCAAGATGGATTGCAACCTGATCGAACGGGAATCGCTGGCGCCGTTCATGCCGGCATGATGATCGCTGGCATGCGGCGGCCATCGGTTGCTGGGCGACGATGCACGCATGGATGCCGTCGCTTCAGTACCTCGGTTCGCCACCGGGCGCATAGGCCGTCGTCTGCTCGAACTTGAACTTGTGGCCGCAGTGGCAGCGGATCACGTGCTTGCGCGGATTGGTGGAGGCAAATTCGGTCTCGAAGCCCGGCGCCAGGCTGTCGATCTGGAATCCGCGCGTCTTGCGGCGGGGATCCTCCTCCTCGGAGACATCCGCAAAACCGGCATGGCCGCAATTGCCGCATTCGAGCTTGCGTGAATATCGATCTCGTGCTGCCATGGTCGTTCCTTAACATATCTCGGGCGAATCTCGCTTTCTCATTGTTTTCGTGAACGATCATCTAGCTTTGCGCAAGCTTCCCGTGCGATTGTACAGGCTTGGACGGATGCCTGCGCACCCGTCATGCCGATATGCGCTGCCTGAACCAACAGCGGATCATCTTTATATCCGGCTTGGAAAAGCCGAAGAAGGAGGGTTCATTGCTCACCCAAGCCGCTATTCGATCGGAGCTTATCCTTACCTCCGACGACCTCGATCTCTTGACCGAATTTCTCAACGCCTGGTGCGCCGAGAACTCGGTTCACATCGAATCAGAAGCCGCGCGCGAGGTGGCGACCGCGCTGATCGACTGGTACCAGTCGGGCATCACCGATCGCACCCAGCTGAAATCCATGCTGAGGGACAGCCTGCCCATGTCGCCGGAGCTGCAGCACCTGCTCGGCCAGATCGGCTAAGCCGCCCCGTCTTGACCTCTTCTCGCGCCGCCGTCACTGCGGGAACTTCCGGCTGACGAAAGCCGATCCCTTGAGGCCGAACCGCCAGAGCCGGTCGGCCGCCTTGGTGATGCCGATTCGCGTACTGATCGAGATCTCTGGCTGTTGCGGCGGCAAGACCAGCTGGAAGGGCGGTGCAAGGAAATTCGTCCCGTCCTGCTCGATGCCGATGGCAAGCGCCTGGCAGAGCCGCCCGGGGCCGGCGCAAAGCAGCCGAAGCTCGCTGCGGCCGCGCCGCGACTGCATGAGGTCGGTCCGAAGGGTTGGCTCAAGCGCCCTGATCAGCACCGCATCGCCGCTTTTGCACACGACGTTCAGGCACCAGTGCATGCCATAGGAGCGGTAGACATAGGCAAGTCCCGGGCCGGCGAACATCGTCCGGTTGCGCGGCGTCATGCCGATGAAACTGTGGGAGGCCGGATCGTCGCCCTGATAGGCCTCGGTCTCGACGATGATGCCGCCGACGCCCCCGAAGGTAAGCTCCGCGCCAATGAGAGACGGCGCGACGAGGCAGGCGTCGCGGTCGAACAAGGCCTGATCCGTCTTCGTCATTTTCGATCCGCGCAAATCATCATCAAAGCCGGCCCAAAATCAGCAGTCAGCCACCGGGCGTCAAGCCCGGCGATGGCCGTGAGACGGGCAGCCGGCCTCAATCGTAGGCGGCGCCTTCTGCGCCGAGCCGCTCGCGGGCAAGCTGGCGGATGGCGTCCTTGGCATCCTCAAGCTTCCAGCCGACGCTTTCCGCCCGGCGTGCAAGGGCGACCAGCGCCTCCGGCATGTCGGTGCCGGCTGCGGCACCAAGACTGATGTCGGAGAGTTCGACAAGATCGTCGAAGGAGGGGCGAATGGCCTCGATCGCCTCTGTCTGCGGGTTGGTATCGGGCGCGGGTATCGACTTCATCGGAGGCATCGGCAAGTTCCTCGTTTTCCATCGCTCACTAACGGCGCATTCGCGCGGTTGTTCCAGGCTGTGGTCACGAAGATGGGCCGCGCTCAGGACCGGTCCTTCGAGCGGGCCGGTGAGGGCGCGCGGATAGGCGGAGAGGAAAAACAGCCAGCCCAGCATCCAGGCCGCGGCCGGGATGGTGGTCGGATCGAGCCAGTCGAGCGTAAGCATCGGTGCGAGCACGCGCAGCGCCGCCGAAAGAAAGACGAGGGCAAAGGCAAGGGCGAGCCGCAGCCCAAGCCGAAGCTTGCCGTCCTCCCGCACCATCGCCGCGCGCGCCATGATCGCCAGCACCATACTGCCCATAGCCCCCATGGTCAGCCCGTGCAGGGCGGTGGCGCGGTCGATGATATCGGGCGCGGACAACGCCAGGCCGGTGAGCGCAAGCCCCAGAGGCAGCCAGAGCCAGGCGAGATGAAGGATGAACAAGGCCGGATAGCGCAGGGCGTGCCAGCTGCGCCATCGCGCCAGGCGGACGAGTTGCAGCAGGGCTGAGAGGATCAGGCAGAACCCGGCTTCCCGCTCCCATCCGCAAAGGAGCGCGATCAGAGCGGCGAGGTGGAGAACGAGAGCGGCCGCCTGGAGTAGGGGCGTATCGGCCAGGCGGGTGCCCGAGTTGGTTCGTGCCAGCCAGTGGCGCGTAAAGGCCGGCACGGCGCGGCCGCCGACGAGGCTGATCGTCAGTGCAAACAGGAGCGTCACCAGGATCGACCCGTCGATCGTGCCGCCGCTATCGCCCGGCCACGCCAAGAAAGCCTCCGCCGTTCCCAGCGCTGTCACCACCAGCACGGTCCAAAGCCGGTTCCACAGGCGCGCTTGGAGAAGAGATTTTGCCAGGAACGACGCCAGGAGGACGAAATAGGCGGAGCCGCCGATGAGATGGATGGCGAAGGGCAAATGGCCGGACAGGGCGAAGGACAGCCGGGCAAGCAGCCAGAGAAGGCAGAGGTGACCGGTGATGCGCGGACCGACCCGGCCCCTGCAGGCTCTGTTGGTCCAGGCCGGCAGGGCGGTCAGCAGATAGCCGCCGACGGCCGCGCCGCCCATGCCGAAGAGAAGTTCGTGCCGGTGAAAGGAGACCGGCTCCGGGCCGAAGTCCGCCGGCAGCAACCAGGCCAGCGGCGCGGTGAGCGCCCACAGCCCGGCAAGGAAAAAAAGGGGCCGGTGCGGTGCCTGCCACAGGGCATGACCGAACCCACCCCCTAAAGCCCGCATCAGACGGATGCGGGCTCAGCCTCGAAGCGCGGGAACAGCACCGCGTTTTCGAGGTGCATGTGATGGACGAGATCGTCGGCGAATTTCCGCACGCCGGTATAGAGCGCGGTCCAGGAGCCGCAGGCCCCTTGCGGAAGCGCAAGACCATGCGTCACATGCTCGATCATGACCAGGTGGCGTGCCTCATCCTCATGCTCGTGGCGCATCTGCGCGATGGCATGCACGGCTGCCGGGCTGCCGCCACGCTGCATCATCGGAAACAGCACCTGTTCCTCCTTCTTCATGTGTTCGGTAAGGTCATCGCGTAGCGCGATCAGGGTGGTGGCAAGCCCGACCGGTGCATCCGGATGGTCGCCATGGACCCGCTCCACCTTCTGGGCAAGCGGGATCAGCCATTCGAGTTCAGTGCGATGCGTGTCGTGGTAGCGGCTGAGAAGATGGGCGATCAGTGCCGGCGTGTCTTCCGGCGCATCCCGTCCCGCCGCCGCGACAAGCGCTTCCAGTTGCGAAACCAGTTCGGCAGGCGCAAGCCCCGCCTTCTCGGCGGCGTCGGCAAGGGTAACGTCGCCGCCGCAGCAGAAATTGATGCCCTTGCTGCGAAAAAGTTCGGCCGCGCCGGGCAGGTCTGCCGCGACAGCGCTGACGGTCTTGGTGAGGGTGATGTCGGTCATGTCCACTCCTTGCTTTGGTTTGTCGGGGAAAGATCGGTGTCTGGTTTTTCGCCCTGCCAGGGGCGGGCCATCGGCGCGCGTGAAAGTGCCAGGAGATCGATGGCACGGGCGGCGAGGTGATCGACGATCTCCGCAACCGTCTGAGGCCGGTGATAGAAGGCCGGCACCGGCGGCATCACAATCGCACCCATCTCGGTCACCGTGCACATATTGCGCAGATGACCGAGATGCAGCGGCGTTTCGCGGGCAAGCAGCACCAGCCGGCGGCGCTCCTTCAGTTGCACATCGGCGGCGCGCGAAAGCAGCGTGTCGGTATGGCCGGTGGCGATGGCCGAGAGCGTGCGCATCGAGCAGGGCGCGACGACCATGCCGCTGACCGGAAAGGAGCCGCTGGCGATCGCCGCACCGATATCGGCCTGGGGATAGACGCGGTGGCTGAGCGCCGCGATCTGCGCGAGCGCTTCCGGTCCGTGCTCCAGCCGCAGCGTCCGGCGCGCCGCATCCGAAACGACCAGATGGACCTCGACGCCGGCAAGCGCCGCCAGCTTCTCGACGATCCTGACCGCGATCACCGCGCCCGAGGCGCCGGAAATGCCGACGATGACCCGTTCCGCCATCATGCGACCCGCTCCCCAAGGCCGAGCGACGACCAGAGCCGGTCCACGCGGGCGGTGACATCCGCCGACATGGCAAGCACCCGGCCCCACTCACGGTCGGTCTCGGTATCGATCTTGGTGGTGGCGTCCAGCCCCATCTTGCCGCCGAGGCCGGATTTCGGAGAGGCGAAGTCGAGATAGTCGATCGGCGTATTGTCGACCAGCATCAGGTCGCGGCTCGCATCGAACCGGGTGGACAGCGCCCAGATCACATCCGGCCAGCTGCGAATGTCGATATCCGGATCGACCGCGATGATCAGCTTGGTATAGTTGAACTGCGGCAGGATGGACCAGAGCCCCATCATGATCCGCCGCGCCTGGCCGGGGTAGCGCTTGTCGATCGAGACGACCATGGCGCGGTAGGAACAGCCTTCCGGCGGCAGCCAGAGGTCGCGGATTTCGGGAAACTGCCGCTTGACCAGCGGTACGAAGAGTTCGCTCATCGCCTCGCCGAGCCGCGAAGGCTCGTCCGGCGGCCGGCCGGTATAGGTGGAGAGATAGAGCGGGTCGCGGCGCATGCTGATCGCGGACAGCGTGACGACCGGGAAATCCTCGACGGAATTATAGTAGCCGGTATGATCGCCATAGGGGCCTTCCGGCGCGGTTTCGGCAACGGAGACGGTGCCTTCGAGCACGATCTCGGCCTGCGCCGGCACGGGAAGGGGAACGGTAATGCCGGTTGCCGTTTCCTGGCGCTTTCCCTTCAGCAGGCCGGCAAAGCTCAACTCGCTCATGCCGTCGGGCAGGGGCATGACGGCGGCCAGGATCGTCGCGGGGTCGGCGCCGATGACGATCGCGACCGGCATGTCATGCCCGAGCGCCTGCCACATCCGGTGATGCCGCGCCCCGCCGCGATGGGCGAGCCAGCGCATGATCAGCCTGTCGCGGCCGAATTGTTGCAAGCGGTAGACGCCGACATTGATATCGGAGGGATCGCCCGGCGCCTGGGTGATCACCAGCGGCCAGGTGATCAGCGGTGCGGGCTCGCCCGGCCAGCAGGCCTGGATCGGCAGGCGGTCAAGATCGAGATACTCACCGCGCCAGACGATCTGCTGGCAGGGCGCGCGCGTCACCGGGCGCGGGTTCATCGACAGGGCGGCGCGCAGATGCGGCAGTTTCCGCCAGGCATCCCGCATGGATTTCGGCGGGCGCGGCTCGCGCAGGTCGCAGAGTAGCGATGCCAGGCCCGGCAGGCCGCCGGTGCCGACGCCCAGGCCCCATTCTATCCGTTCGCGCGTTCCGAAGAGATTGGCAAGGAGCGGGATTCCATGTGTCTTGCCAGATGCTCCGACCGGCCGTTCGAACAGCAGCGCCGGCCCTTCCGCCGCAAGCACGCGCCGGTGGATCTCGGTGATGTCGTGCACGAGCGAAACGGGCTCCGATATGCGCCGCAGCCGCCCATAACTTTCAAGCGTCGCGACGAAATCCTGAAGATTGGAATGGGTGCGCGGGGGCAGGGCGTCGGCTTTCATGCTCCTTTTCTGTCGGACAAAAAGCGGACCGTCTTTGTGCTGGCGCAAACTTGGCGCGGGCGCCACGGCCTAGGTTCGGCTCTCTTTTCCCGCACCGGAAAGTCGCCCGCATGTCCCTTCCGCCGCTTCTGACAGCACCCCTCGATCTCGTTCCGCTTCCCGTCATCGAATATGTCGCACGAACGCTGTTCGCCAATATCCTCAAGTCGCATCCGGATCTTTTCGAGCGTCTGGGGGATTATTCCGGCAAGCGCTACTGCTTTTCCCCGACGGACCTGCCCTTGGACTTCATCGTGATTCCGGGGAACAAGTCCCTGACCGTGCTGCGCGCCGGACAACCGGTTGCCGATGCGCGGATTTCCGGGCCGCTGGTGCTGCTTCTTGCCCTGCTCGAAGGACGTTGCGATGGCGACGCCCTGTTCTTCTCGCGCGACCTTTCCGTCTCCGGCGACATGGAGGCGATGCTGGCGCTGCGCAATGCGCTCGACGATAGCGCCATCGACCTGCCGGAAAACTTGGGTGCCCTGGCAGGACCGCTGGCGCCGCTTCTCAACCGGGCCGGCTGCTATGTCCGCCAGCGAGCCTTGAGCGGAAAGGTCGCCGCATGGAACTGATCTGCCCGGCCGGCACACCTTCCGCCTTCCGCGAAGCCGTCGACGCCGGCGCCGACGCCGTCTATTGCGGCTTCCGCGACGAGACCAATGCGCGCAATTTTCCGGGGCTGAATTTCAGCCGCGATGAACTGGCGCAATCCATCCAATATGCCAGGAAACACGGCGTGCAGACTTTCGTCGCGCTCAACACTTTCATGCGGGCCGGCGACGAGGCGCTGTGGTACCGCGCCGCCGACGATGCGGTGCGGCTGGGGGCGGATGCGGTGATCCTCGCCGATTTCGGGCTGATGGCCTATGTCGCGGAAAACCACCCCGAACAGCGCCTGCATGTCTCGGTCCAGGCCTCCGCCTCCAATCGCGATGCCATCCAGTTCCTGGTCGAGGCCTTCAATGCCAAGCGGGTGGTGCTGCCGCGCATCCTGACCACTCAGGACATCGCCCGGCTGACCCGGCAGCTTTCCTGCGAGGTCGAGGTCTTTGCCTTCGGCGGTCTCTGCGTCATGGCCGAGGGGCGCTGTTCCCTGTCCTCCTATGCGACCGGCAAATCGCCCAACATGAACGGCGTCTGTTCTCCGGCAAGCCATGTGAAATACCGGGAGGACGGCGAGGAGATGGTGTCGGAGCTCGGCGGCTATACCATCAATCGCTTCGGCGCGGGCGAGGCCTCGGGCTATCCGACGCTCTGCAAGGGCCGTTTCGAGATCGACGGCGCGGAGACCTATGCCTTCGAGGATCCGGTCTCGCTCGATATCATGGACCATCTCGACCAGCTGCGCGACGCCGGCGTCAGCGCCCTCAAGATTGAGGGGCGCCAGCGCGGCAAGGCCTATGTCGCCGAAGTGGTTTCCATCCTGAAGAAGGCGCTGAGCGCCGAGCCCGCCGCACGGCCGGCACTGATCTCGCGCCTGCGGCTGATGAGCGAAGGCCAGCGCACCACCTCCGGCGCCTTCGAAAAGCGCTGGCGATAGGAGAGCGTCGTGGAGCATCAGCAAAGACCCTGCCTCAGCCTTGGCCCCGTCTACTATCTCTGGGACGGCCCGAAATGGCGGGATTTCTATTTCCGCATCGCCGACGAGGCGCCGGTCGCCCATGTGGTGATCGGCGAGACGGTCTGTTCGAAGCGCGAGCATTTCATCGAACCGCATGTAGCCGACGTGGTGGAGCGGCTGGAAGCGGCTGGCAAGCAGGTCGTTTTTTCTTCGCTTGCCATGGTGACGCTGGAGCGCGAAAGCCAGCGCGTGCGGGCGCTCGTCCGCGACAGCACTCATCCGGTCGAGGTGAACGACCTGGCAGCACTCGGCCTGATCAAGGGAAAGCCGCATTCGATCGGCCCGCTGGTCAATGTCTATAATGCGGCGACCGCCAGGCTGCTGGCGGGGCGGGGTGCCGTGAATATCTGCCTGCCGCCGGAACTGCCGATGCGTTCGGTGCGGGAAATCGCGTCCTCGATGCCGGATGTTTCCTTCGAGGTCTTTGCCTTCGGGCGCATGCCGCTGGCCATTTCGGCACGCTGCGCCCATGCCCGCTCGAAGGGGTTAGTCAAGGACAATTGCCAGTTCATCTGCGGCGAGGAGCCCGACGGCCTGCCGCTCCGGACGCTCGACCGTCAGTCTTTCCTGGTGCTGAACGGCGTCCAGACCATGTCGCACAGCTGCGTGGCGCTGGTTGGGGAACTCGATGATCTCGGTGCGGCCGGCATAGCCCGCATCCGCCTCTCGCCGCAGGACTGCGACATGGTGGCCGTCGCCAAGCTCTATCAGTCCGTGATGGAGGGACGTCTCGGAAGCGAGGAAGCAATCGACAGGCTGCAGGCCATCTACCCGGCCGCGCCCTTTTCGAACGGCTTCTATCACCAGAAAGAGGGAGCGGCCTGGATCGCGAAGGGGCGCACCGCCGGACTTGGATTGTAGCAGGCCGGATTGTCGCAAACCCGGACTGCAGCAAGGCAGGTCAGACCGGGCCCTTCGGCCGGGCGCGCGTCAGGATGAACAGCGCGCAGGTCGTAAGAACAAGCCCGACCCCGGCCAGCACCGCCAGGGGCGGCTCAAGGGTCAGCCAGAGCATGGCATAGCTCAACGCCATCATGCCGACGGCGGCCAGCTTGGCGGGCAGGGCGATCGCCCGCTCAGTCCGCCAGGATTTGAGGCCGGGACCGAAATACCGGTTTCCGAGGAGCCATTGTTCGAAGCGCGGCGAGGATTTCGAAAACAGCCAGGCAGCGAGCAGGAGAAAGGGCGTTGTCGGCAGGCCCGGCAGGATCAGGCCCACCGCGCCGAGCGCAACGCAGAGCCAGCCGGCCCCCTGCAGCAGAAGGCGGGTCATGCCAGTGCTTTCCTGCCAAGGCGAAAAGGCGCTGTTCCCCTGAAATCATTTTCCCCTGCCACTGTTCAGGCTCCGGACATATGGCGCTGCCGCCAGGTCTTCGTATCGACCATCCCGGCTTGCGTCAGCACTGCATTCGCCGCGTCGAAATGCTCGTCGCCCAGGCGAACGACCAGCAGGCAACCGCCCTGACGCAGGCATTCCTCGTAAACTTCCGCATCCTCTTCCCGCACATCGGTGCCCTTCAGGGCGTCGATCAGGCTTGCGATCGTGCCGCCGGCAACAACTCCGGCACTGGCGCCCGCGAGCGCCGAGGCCAGCCAGCCGAGCGCGACGAGGGGCCCGAGCGCCGGCGCCGTCATCAGGCCGATCCCGGCCGCAAGGCCGATCGCGCCACCGCCGGCAGCCCCCAGGCCGGCACCGACCGTCGTCGTTTCCACCGGATCGAGCGTTGTTCCCAAGTCCTTGCTGTCGGAGGAAAGAATGCTGATATCGTCCGAGGAAATGCCCATGCGCTCGAGGTCTTCCATCGCGCGTGCGGCGGCATCAGGATTGTCGAAAAGCCCGGAAATTGTCTTCATCACGCTCTCCACTCCATCGATGCCAGCAGTCCGCCAGGGCGAATATCCAGTGAAATCGAAACGTGCCGCTTCCCGATATGGTTCCTTCTTTGCCGCCATCGCCATCCCGCCGCCTGGGTGCCTCACTCGCTGTCTTCGTCCATCAGCACCCGTTCGGCGGCGCCGTTCAAATCCTCGTACTGGCCGGAGCGCAGCGACCAGAAGAAGGCGGCAAGGCCGATGGCGCCCATGAGGATGGTGATCGGAATGAGAACGACAAGATAGCTCATCGTGGCTCCCCGCTGGCAGGCGCCGGTCGCGCCGGCACGGTCCCGCGCTTGGCCGGTCGGCCAAGGCGCAGCGCATTTGCCACCACAAGCACGGAGGACATGGACATCGCGATCGCCGCGAGCAGCGGCGTGACATGCCCGGCGATCGCCACCGGTACGACGATGACATTATAACCGATGGCGAGCACGAAATTCTGCCGGATCAGGGCGCCGGCGCGCAGCGATATGTTGAGGGCGGTATCGACGGCGCGGAGATTGTCGTGCAGGAAGACGAAATCGGCGGCATTGCGGCCGATATCGACGGCGGTTGCCGGTGCCATCGAGACATGGGCCGCCGACAGCGCAGGCGCATCGTTCAGGCCATCGCCCACCATCAGCACCTTGCGACCGGAGGCCTGCAGCGCGCGGATATGATCGACCTTGCCGGCCGGCAGCATGTCCGGTGCAAAATCATCGATGCCCACCTCCGCGGCAACGCCTGAGACCGCGGCCGGCGCGTCGCCGGACAGGATCTCGATGGCAAGCCCGCGTTGCCGCAGCGCCGCCACGGTGTCGCGCGCGCCGTCGCGCAGCCGGTCGGTGATGAGGAATGTGGCAAGCACCTCGCCGTTTCGCGAAAGGACGGATGACGACATCGACGCGGCGCCCGGATCGGCCGCCTTTTCGCCCGATGCCCAGGCCGGGCGCCCCAGCCGATAGACATCGCCCTTCATGCGCGCCTCGACGCCCAGTCCGTGGATCTCCTCGACGCTGTCTAAGACGGGCAGGGCGGCCGCGTCGCCCTGATAGCCGGCCGCGATCGCGCTCGAGACCGGATGCCTGGACAGGCGGGCCATGGCGACGGCGATGGCGAGCACCTCGGCTGGAATTGTGTCGGTGTTGACGAGGCGCGGCTTTCCCGAAGTCAGGGTTCCGGTCTTGTCGAAGATCACGCTGTCGGCCTCGGCAAGGCGTTCGAGCGCCGAGCCGTCCTTGACCATGATGCCGCTTTCGAAGAGGCGACGGGCCGCCACCACCTGGACGATCGGCACGGCAAGCCCGAGCGCGCAGGGGCAGGTGACGATCAGCACCGCGATGGCGATGGTGATCGACAGATGCCAGTCGCCGGTCGCATAAAGCCAGCCGAACAGGGACAGCGCGGCCACCGCATGGACGACGGGGGAATAGAGGCTGGAGGCGCGGTCGGCGAGCCTGCGATAGCGCGCCCGTCCGCCCTCCGCCGCTTCCATCAGGCGCACCATTTCGGCGAGGAAGGAATCTTCGGCACGGGCGGTCGCCGTCAGCACCAGCGGATTGGCGAGGTTCATCACGCCCGCCTGCGCCAGCGTGCCCACAGTTGCCGGCTTCCACTGGCTTTCGCCGGAAACGAGCGCGCAGTCGAGTTCCGAGCGGCCGTCGCTGACGATACCATCCACCGGCACCCGCTCGCCGGCTGCGACGATCATCCGCATGCCAGGCCGGATGTCACTGAGTGCGATATAATCCTTTGCACCATTGTCGGCGATCACGGTCGCGCCGCTCGGCGAAAGCCTGGCCAGCGCCGAAACCGCCGAGCGCGCCCGCTGGCGCATGAGGTGATCGAGCGTCCGTCCGATCAGGAGGAAGAACAGGAGCGAGGTGCTCGCGTCGAAATAGGCATGCGGAGCGTTCTGGAATGTGTCGTAGACGCTCAAGGCGAAGGCAAGCAGCACGCCGATGCTGATCGGAACATCCATGTTGGAGCGGCCATGGCGCAGGGCCGACCAGGCGGAGGCATAGAAGATGCGTCCCGAATAGAGGATGGCCGGGAGGGCAAGGGCGGCGGAAACGAGATGGAAGGCGTAGCGGGCTTGTTCATCTGCGCCCGACCAGACCGACAACGACAGCATCATGATGTTCATGGAGCAGAAGCCGGCCACCGCCAGCGCCTTGATCAGGCCGGTCAAAGCCGGGTCGCGGCTCTCCTGTGCGGCCGCGAACAGATGCGAGGCGTGCCCCGCCCCGGCCAGTTCGGCGATCAGGTCGGGCGCCGGCCCGTCACTGTCGCGCCAGTTCACCGTCACGCGCTTGGTCGAGAGGTTGACGCGGGCGGATTCGACGCCTTCAACTTTCTTCAATGCCCGTTCGACGGAGGCGATACAGGCGCCGCAATGGATATCGGGAACGGATAGCACGGTCTGGCGCAACCCGTCCCCGAGGTCGCGGCTGGTCAGCCTTATCTCCTCGCGCAGGCCGGAGACCTCACTGGCATTTTCCAGGAAGGACCGCGCATTGGCCGGTTCGCAGCAGGACATCGGCTTTCCTCAGCGCATTGCTCCGTAGGCATGCCAGGTGGCGTGTCCCAGGAGCGGGAAGATCACGATCAGGCCGATGAAGCCCGTCGCGACGCAGATCAGGAAAAGGCCGAGCACGATCGCGCCCCAGGCCAGCATGACGGGAAGATTGTTCCAGACCAGCGCGATGCTCGATCCCATGGCCGTGAAGGCATCGACGCGCCTGTCGAGCAGCATGGGGATGGAAAAGACGCTGATGGCAAAGGCAAAGCCGGCAAACAGCGCGCCGACGAAACCGCCGACGACAAGCATTGCCCAGCCGATGGGCGTGGTGAACAGGATTTCGGCGATATGATCGATACCGGGAAAGGGGCGGATACCGAAGAACAAGGCATAGACCAGCACGGCCGCCCGCATCCAGACCAGCAGCAGCAGGCAGAGAAGAAGGCCGGTGAAGAAGATCTGCGCGCCGGCAAGCGGCCGGGCGAGCAGGATCGAGCGCGTATCGAGCGATTGTCCAGCCTCGAGTGCCCGGCTCTTGGCGTAAAGTCCGGTAGCAAGGACCGGCGCGACGATCATGAAGCCGGAAATCGCCGGAAACAGGAAATAATCCCAGCCGACCGCGACCATGATCCAGACGCAAAGGACCGAAAGGGCGAAGATCAGGACGCCATAGACGAGGCTGAGCATCGGCTGTTGCCAGAGGTCGCGCCACCCGCTGGAAAGCCAGTCGAGGGGGGCTCGCGCGGGGAGATGGCGCTGCCATGCCGGGTTCCGCGTTTCCTCGATCGTGGAGGTTTCGCTCAACAGGCCGTATGACTTTCTGAAACCGATCATTTCCGTTCTCCGAGCCTCGATATTCTGATCAACAGGACGACTTCGCCGCCCGGAACTGGCCGGGTTGGGCGCCTGGATCCTTCATGTGGGCGACGCAGCCGGGGTCGCTGGTGAAGGACACATAGACAAGATGGGCGTTGGCCACGATGAAGACCAGCACCGCGCCCAGCACCAGCGCCCAGATGGACAGGCGCGCTCCGCGAAATGCCCTGGCGCCGGCTTCCATCACGGGTTCTCCCGGCCGAGCGAATCGACATAGAGGGCGAGTATCTTGATGTCCGCCTTGGACAGGCGCTCGTCCCATGTCGGCATGTGACCCTGGCGGCCGCCATGGATCGAGGCGATGATGGTTTGCAGGTCGCCGCCATAGACCCAGTAATTGTCCGTGAGGTTCGGCGCGCCGACCTCCTGGTTGCCCTTGGCATCCTCGCCGTGGCAGGCCGCGCATGTGGTCAGGAATACCTCCTGCCCGGCCTTGACCAACTCGACATTATCGGGCGTGGAAGTCTCGGGATTGGTCAGCGAATGGACATAGGTGGCGACCTGGCGGACCTGCGTCCGGTCGAGCATCTCGTCGCGCCCGAAGGACGGCATCTGGGCGATCCGGCTTTCGCTGTGCCGCGAATTGATTCCGACCGTCAGCGTCTCGGCGATCTTTTCCGGCCCGCCGCCCCACAGCCAGTCCTGGTCGGTCAGATCGGGATAATTGCTGCGGCCCTTGCCGTCGGAACCGTGACAGGCGGCGCAATTGTCGCCAAAGAGCTGATGACCGGTCTCGCGAACGGTCTTCATGAGCTGCTCGTCGGCGCTGATCTCGTCGAAGGACTTGGTTTCGATCGCCGTCATCCAGTCGGACCGGGCGGCCGTCGCCGCGACCATCTTTTCCTCGACGGTCTTGCGCTGGTCGATGTCGAGCAGGCCCTTGGTATAGGTGGAACCGAGCGGCCATGTCGGCAGCAATATCCACCACAGAAGGGCGAACAGATGGGTGGCGACAAGAAACATCAGCACGCCGCGCGGAACCGGCGTGTCCAGTTCCTTGATGCCGTTCCATTCGTGACCGGTGGTCTTGCGGCCGGTGACGGGGTCGATTTCCTCTATTTCCATGGCTTGTCGTCCTCGTCCCGCAGAATGTTCTTCTTGGCCTTGTCGAACCGCTTTCGGTTGGACGGCCAAAAGGTGTAGATCAGCACGCCGATCGAGAAGGCGATGAGATAAAACAGCCCCCAGCTCTTCGAGACCGAAACGAGGGTATCATGGTCGACGTCCATTTCTGATCTCCTCAGTTGTTCGGATCGGGCGCCTGTTCGGGCGCGGCGGTGTTCTGATAGGGCGCCTTTGTCAGGCGCCCGAGCACCTGCAGATAGGCGACCAGGGCATCCATCTCGGTCACCCGCGTGGTGACGCCGTCAAAGGCGCTGACCTGGGTTTCCTCGCCATAGCGTTCCGTCACCCCGGCGGCGAACTCGGTATCGGGAGAAGCCTGCCCGAAGGCGTCGCGGGAAGCATTCTCGATCATCTCGTCCGTATAGGGAACGCCGACGGCGCGCTGTGCGGCAAGATGAAGGCCGAGATCGTCCATTTTCAGCGTGTTGCGCGCCAGCCAGCGATAGGCCGGCATGTTCGATTCCGGCACGACGTCGCGCGGATTGGTCAGATGCGCCACATGCCAGAAATCGGAATATTTGCCGCCGACGCGCGCAAGATCCGGACCGGTCCGTTTCGACCCCCAGAGCATAGGATGGTCGTATTTCGATTCGACCGCCAGCGAATAGGGTCCGTAGCGCTCGACTTCGTCGCGCAGCGTGCGGATCATCTGGCTGTGGCAGGCATAACAGCCCTCGCGGACATAGATATCCCGTCCGGCCAGCTCCAGCGGCGTATAGAGGCGCATGTCATCCACGGTCTCGACGGTTTCGTCGATCGTGAAGAGGGGGGCGATTTCGACGATGCCGCCGACGCTCGCCGCCGCAATGATCGCGATGGCAAAGCCGATCGAGGTTCTTTCGAGTTTCCGGTGAAACAGTTCACGCATGTCTTTACTCCGCCGGTGCCGTCACGTTTTCGGGAAGTGGACCCTGGTCCGGGCCTGCCGGAGCCCGGTCCGTCAGCGCTTCCGGGCTGTAGCGAACGGTCATCCAGATATTGTAGCTGGCCACGATCGCGCCGAGCAAGAACAGCAGCCCGCCGAAGGCACGGGCGATGTAATAGGGATACATCGCGACCAGGGAATCGAGGAAGGAATAGGCCAGCGTGTCTTCCTGGGTATAGGTCCGCCACATCAGGCCCTGGATGATCCCGGAATTCCACATCGCGAAGACGTAGATGAGGGTGCCGGCAAGGGCGAGCCAGAAATGCACCTCCACCAGCATCGCGGAATACATCCGCTCCCGCTTCCAGAGCGTGGGAACCAGTGTGTAGAGCGAACCGAAGGTGATCATCGCGACCCAGCCGAGCGCGCCGGCATGAACATGTCCGACGGTCCAGTCCGTATAATGGGACAGGGAGTTGACCGGGCGGATCGCCATGAAGGAGCCTTCGAAGGTCGACAGGCCGTAGAAGATCACTGCCACCATGATGAAGCGCAGGGTCGCATCGTCGCGCACCTTGTGCCAGGCGCCGTTGAGCGTCAGCAGCGCATTGCCGGCCGATGCCCAGGAGGGAACCAGAAGCATGATCGAAAAGGTCATGCCGAGATTCTGCACCCAGTGCGGCAGGGCCGTGTAGTGGAGGTGGTGGGAGCCTGCCCACATATAGAAGAAGGTGATGCCCCAGAAGCTGAGGATCGACAGCCGGTAGGAGAAGATCGGCCGGCCGGCACGGATCGGCAGATAGTAATAGAGCATGGCCAGGAAGCCGGCGGTGAGGAAGAAGGCCACCGCATTATGCCCGTACCACCATTGCACCATGGCATCCTGCACGCCCGCCCAGACGGTATAGCTCTTGGCATGTCCAAGCGATACCGGAACGGCGATATTGTTGACGATATGGAGCATCGCAACGACCAGGATGAACGCCAGGTAATACCAGTTGGCGACATAGATATGCGGCTCGCGGCGGCGCGCCAGCGTGCGGATATAAAGAATGAAATAAACGACCCAGACGACGACCAGCCAGAGATCGGCATACCATTCCGGCTCGGCATATTCCTTGGACTGGGTCAGCCCCATGAAATAGCCGGTCACGGCAAGGATGCAGAAGAGATTGAAGCCGAACAGCACGAACCAGGGGCTGATCTGGCCGGCGAGCCGCGCCCGCGATGTCCTCTGCACGACGTGGAAGGAGGTGGCGATGAGCGCATTGCCGCCGAAGCCGAAGATCACCCCGGTCGTATGGGCGGGACGCAGGCGGCCGAAACTGGACCAGGCGGCGTCGAAGGCGAGGTTGGGCCAGGCGAGCTGTGCCGCGACCCAGACGCCGATGAACATGCCGAAGACCGCCCAGGCCATGGTGAGCGCGATGCCCACCTTGATCGGGTCGTCGTAGTAGCGTGTCCTCAGGCTGAGATCGGGCTCCCGTTCGTAGAAGGAAGAAAGCACGACATAGAGAAGCGCGCCGCTATAGAGCAGCACGATCAATCCATGGACGCCAAGCGGATCGGCGCGGCCGGCCGCCGCCATGGCGATGCCGAGGACGGCAAGGACGACGAGAATGACGGCTGCAAATTGTCGTTCCCCGGAGGTTAGTTGCTTGACCATTTCCCGCTCTCCTGTGCTGCTTCCGTTTCACGATGCTGGCTGATCATCCGCCAAACGGCTTCATCGGCAAATTTCATTGTATCCGCCCGTCGATACACGTTCGACGCGCCTCCTCTTCCGATAGTCCGCAGTCTGTCGTCAACGCGCATTGCGTCGCACCTGGCAAAGCGCGATTTGAGCCACAGGTGCGGGCCGGTCACTCGGGAAGGAACGGGAAGTGCACCGTGCGTGCGGCGAAGGAGGGTCTTGTCCCGGTCCGTGCGGGAGTGGCGCGGATCGAGGCGCTCACATTGCCGGAATTCATGGCCCTCGGTCATTGTCCACCCTGAATTTCTGCGTCTTGCACTGCGCCGCGCATGTGATGGTTGCACCCCTTCAGAGGAATTTCAATCCCTCGGAAGGCGATGGTCGCATCGGCAATACGGCAAGCGTGACATCGCGACAGGAGCAGATGTCATTTTGGGATCGGCAGGTGCGGCTCTCTGCCGCGCCCGTGGGCAAGCGCCGCTCCGACCTGCAGTTCGGATTGCCCGGCGGGCCGGGCAATCGAGGAACGGAAGCGGTGGTCTCAGAGACCGGCGGCGGCGATCTCCGCGTCGAGACGTTCGCGGGCCTTCTTCGGCAGCTTGGCGGTCTTGACCGCGTCGAGATTGGCCGGTGCGTCTCCGACGACGACAAGGCCGACCATGCCCATGCCGACATGCGGCGCGCATTTGATCGCATAGGCGCCCGCAACGTCGAAGGTCACCTTGATGGTCTCGTTCATCTTGCCCTTGAAGGCGGTCGCGCCCTCGGGGATGAGGCCTTTGATGGTTTCGGCGTTATGGGACTTGTCCGTTGCGATGAAGGTGACGGTATCGCCCTGCGCAACCTTGACGAAGGCCGGCTCGAAGACCATGGCGCCGCTCGCGCCCTTGTTCATCATGTGAACCTCGAAGTCGGCGGCAGCGGCCATGGAACCGAAGGCCGCGGTCAGGAAGGCGGCGCCAACCAGAGTCTTAAGGAACTTGCTCAATGTCTTACTCCTGAATCAGAAGCCCGATCGGCTTCACGAGGGTTAAAATAGCCGGATCGGCGAATCGATCTTTGACATAACGCAAATTTCCAGCCGAAGACGCGCGGATCGTTGCGATCATCAGTCCTTGATGTGGTCGGCCAGGGCCGTCAGCCCCTCGACATCGCTGACGAGGAGTTTCTGGCGGCCGCCCTCCACCAGTCCCTTCGCCTCCCAGGCGCTGAGAATCCTCGAAACGGTATGAAGCGTCGTGCCGGTCATTTCGGCAATGTCCTGGCGCGATATCGGGAAATCGATCCGCACGCCGGCGCCTTCCTTCTTTCCCGCCTGGCCGGCGAGCCGCAGGACGGCGTGGGCGACGCGGCGCTCCACCTCCTGCGTCGACATTTCGCGAATGCGCGTATGGGCTTCCTCCAGCCGCTGGCCGATGGTCTGCATCGCGGTCACGGCGAGATGCGGGTTCTTGTCGACGAACTGGGGCCAGAGTTCGGTCGGCCAGCAGATCGCGATGCTTTCGGCGACCGCAAGCGCGGTCCCGGGATAATCGGTACGCTGCAGCGCCTTGGCAAAGCCGAACAGGTCGCCCGGATGGACGACGCGCACGATGATCTGCTGCCCGTCCTGGGTCACCTGCGTCACTTTCAGTCGTCCGTGCAGGAGCAGAAAGAAATGCGTTGCCGCGCCGCCCTGCTCGAACACGGCATCTCCCGGGAGCACCCGCCGCGCCGTGGAGTGGTTCAGCAGCTTGTCGAGCTCGTCGTCGCTCATCCTGTCGAACAGCGCAAAGGACCTGACCAAGCTCTTGTCTATTTTCACCGGCGTCACTCCATCTGCGTCGGCGCGGTTCTAGCATGACGGCGCGGATCAGTGGAAGTTACGATGGCGATTTGTCGCGCCCGGCCTTTGCAGGAAAGACCTTCTCAGACGGGAAAGTGCCTGTCTCGCAACCTGCTGATTAGCGGCGCGTACCACCGGGTGGATTTGACCAGCCTGAAACCGAGATTGTCGGGAGGCGTTCCCACCGCGCAGCCACCGCCCTTCGGATCACGCACGAAGGATGTCATGGGCGAGCGATGGTTTCCCACCGTCACATAAACCCCACAGGACGGCTCGTCGCGCAGCACCGTGCCCTCGCCATCGAGTTGGACGCGACGATGGCATGTATCGGTCCATTCCCAGATATTGCCGCCGAAATCGGCCAGCCCGAATTCGTTTTCGCCAAAACTGCCGCGAATGCGGGGAACGGGATCACGCTTCGAGCGCTCCGCAGCTTCGCGCTTGTAGTCGGCAAGCCAGCGGAGCGCGGGATTCCTGCTGTCCGGATCGAGACCGAAGGCATCGTCGGGAAAGCCCGTCCCGGCCGCGAAGGCCAGTTGCTCGTCCGTCGGCAGCGACCATGTTTCCCCGGTCTTGCGCGAAAGCCATGCGGCATAGGCCTGTGCGTCGTCATAACTGACGCCGGTGACGGGCATGTTTTCCCGGATTTGATGTACACCTTCCGCAGCCTTGCAGGCGCCGTCCGCTACGCAATGGTCGTAATCGCTGTGCGCGACCTGGTATTTCATGATGGTCAGCGGACGACTTTCATCCACCGTCGCCATCGGCGCGTCGATGACATGGCTGCCGCGCAGATATTCGCCATCGGCGCGATAGGAGAATTGGCGCGGCTCGATCGTCACGGTCTGCGGCGCGTAGAGCGCCGCCTCTGCGGGCGGCCCGGCGAGAAAACCCGCCTGATGGACGACCGCGCCGGACAGGCCCGCGAGAACAAGGGCTGGAATGAGGGTCTGGATGAAAGGAAGGGCAGGACGTGCTTGAAGTGTTGACATTGTCGCCCCCCAAAAGGCGATCCCCGGCATGAGTGCCGGATTATGCCGAAGACACGGGCCTGCGGTGCAGGCCCGTGTCGGTTCGGTGGCGGTCAGACGCCGCTCGGTGCGAGGATCGAGGTCATCAGGTCGTCGTTCCAGTCACCGGTGACGGTGAAGTGGGCGGCGGCGCCAAGCTCGAAGGCTTCGATCAGGTTGTGGTTCACATAGGCATAGATGCCCGGCTGCTCGAAGGTGTAGAAAGCGGCACCGGCGGTTCCGCCCGGGATGAACCAGGTCTCCTGGTCGCGGTCCGGCATGTTGTTGAACTTGCCGGTTGCCCAGACGAAGTCGCCATGGCCGCCGATGAGATGCGGCCGGGTGTCGCGGTTTGCCTGCGAGTGGACGATCAGCACCTTTTCGCCCACCGCGGCCTTGAGCGCATTCTCGCCTGTGAGCGCACCGACGGCACCGTTGAAGACGATATGGCTGGGTGTCAGCGTGCGCATGACTTCCAACGTATCCGCATAGGCGTCGCCGACGCTTTCATATTTCTTGTACGTCCCTGTCTCGTCCTTCGGCACGTAGAAATCCTGCTCGCCGACATAGTAGACGCGGTCATAGGTCAGGGCGTTCCCCTGGCCGTCGCTCAGGCCCTCGCGCGGCAGGACCATCATGGCGCCGTTCATGCCCGAAGTGACGTGCCAGGGCACCATTCCGGGAGGTGCGCAATGGTAGACGAAGACGCCGGCCTTGGTTGCCTTGAAGCGAAGGATGGTCTTCTCACCGGGGTTGACGACCGTTAGGGCACCGCCGCCGAGCGCACCCGTGGCCGAATGGAAGTCGATATTGTGCTGGAGCGTATTGGTCTCCGGATTGATCAGCGTCAGTTCGACATAGTCGCCCTGGTGGACGACCATCATCGGGCCCGGCACCGAGCCGTTGAAGGTCATGGCATGGACTTCGGTGCCTTGATCGTCGACGATGATCTTCTTTTCCTCGATGGTCATCGTGAATTCGACCACCTTGGGGCCGCCGACGGCCTTCTGCGTATGAGCATGCACGAAGGGAGGCCTGACCAGTTCGACCTTGGTGCGCGGCAAGGCCGACAGGTCGGTCGGGTTCATGACGGCAGGCGCTTCTTCGGCCTGCGCGAAGCGCGCCGTAACAAAGGGCGCCATGGCGCTGACGAAAGCCGCGCCGGCCAGCATCGAGCGACGGGTCATCTGGATATGTTCGGTCATCGGTTTTCTCCTTGGGCAAGAGCGGAGGTCTCTCCGTTCTGTTGATCTGGAATCTACTCCAGACCGCCCCGCGATCTTTGCTCCGGCACAAAGATTTCCGGAGTTTCCTTGCGTGATGTCAAAGAAGAGGACGCGATGTTTCTTTAGACATATGGGCTGGATACAGGAGTATTGACATGACGATCACATCGAACACTGGAGACAAGCCACACGGCATACCCAGAGGTCTCGCAAGAACAGGCCCTGTTCTGTTTTCCTACGGTTTCCGCCCGTTCTTTCTCGGCGGCGCTCTCTGGGCGGTGGTCGCGATGGCCCTGTGGATCGCCACCATCACCGGCGCGATGGGGTTTGCCGAGCAATATGGCGCCTATCACTGGCACGCGCATGAAATGCTGTTCGGCTATTCCTCGGCAATCCTGGCCGGTTTCCTTTTGACGGCGGTTCCGAACTGGACCGGTCGGCTTCCGGTTTCGGGCTGGCCGCTGTTCTTCCTGTTTCTGCTCTGGCTTGTCGGCCGGCTGGCCTTTCTCCTGTCGGACAGCATGGGGGTCGTTGCGGCGGTGGCCGTCGATGCGCTGTTTCTGCCGGCGCTGCTGTTCATCTGCGTGCGCGAAGTTGTCGCAGGGCGGAAATGGAAGGACCTCAAGGTCATCACCGGGCTGCTGGCGCTGTCGATCGCGAATATATTCTTTCACTACGAGGTCATTGTCGGCGAACATCCGGACATGGCCTACAGGCTGGCGATTTCAGCCTATGTCGGGCTGATCATGGTGATTGGCGGGCGGATCATCCCGAGCTTTACCCGCAACTGGATCAACGGTCGCAAGCGGACCGATTTCCCCGTGCCCTTCAACCGTTTCGATACGGTGGCGATCGCCCTTGGCGTACTGGCCCTCGGTCTGTGGGTGGTCGTGCCGGACAGCCGTTTCACCGCCGTCGGCGGGATGACGGCCGCCATGCTCCATGTCGTGCGTCTCTGGCGCTGGCGTGGATGGACGACCTTTGCCGAAATGCTGGTGGCGATCCTGCACATCGCCTATCTGTTCGTGCCGCTCGGCTTTCTTGCCATCGGCCTTTCGGCCATGGAGCTTGTCGATCCCGTCTCCGCCCTGCACGTGCTGACGATCGGCACGGTCGCCTCGATGATGATCGCGGTGATGACCCGCGCCACGCGCGGCCATACGGGCCGGGTGCTGACCGCTTCGGGAATGACGACTGCTTCCTATGTCGCCATCGTGCTGTGCGCGCTTGCGCGTCCCGCCGCCGGCTTCCTGCCGGGACTTGCCCCGACGATCTATGCGCTGTCAGGTGCATTGTGGATGGGCGCATTCGGCCTGTTCGTCTGCGAGTACGGGTTAATGCTGGGCCGGGTGCGCCGCAAGATTTAGGCATGCGAAATCCTGGCCGGATCGGCTCTGTCCGCATCCGGCCACGCCGCATAGGGATCCGGCCCTATTAATAACGCGACTGGAGTTTCTTGGGTCAGGCTTCTCTAAACAAGGAATTCCGGTATAAGTAAAATTGATGAAAATCAATTAATGCGGCTTTAGCGCCGTCCTTTACGATTTTTTCGGCTTATACTTGAATTTTATATCTGATTTGAAAATACCAGTTTTATTGTTCGCAGGTTTTGCTAGCATCGCACAGTGAGACGAAGCACCGGCGAAGAGGGGCGTGCGCGGCATGCAGAACGTGCAAACGCAAGACACACCGGAACTGCCCAGCCGCGCCAAGCTGCGTCGGCGGGAACTGATGACCTTCGCCATTCTCGCCTTCGGCATTTGGCCGATTGTCGCGGTGGGTATCGTCGGCGGCTTCGGTTTTCTCATCTGGATGTTCCAGATCATCTATGGCCCTCCCGGCCCGCCGGTTCATTGAGGGCGCCATGGCTGAAGCGTCGCTCCTGTCGAGACGGAACATACTGCGGGGTCGGATAGCTCCGGACCCGCAGCGCATTCGCC
The DNA here is from genome assembly GCF_001426565.1 of Rhizobium sp. Root482. Classification (GTDB taxonomy): domain Bacteria; phylum Pseudomonadota; class Alphaproteobacteria; order Rhizobiales; family Rhizobiaceae; genus Pararhizobium. Next base: position 298,929 of record NZ_LMFA01000024.1, read on the forward strand.
CTCCTGGCGTATCGCGGCAGGGATTGGAGGCATGCACCGGCTGCGGGGACTGTGTTCCGGCCTGTCCGACGAACATCATAACGATCCTGGATGGCACTCCGACGGTGGATTTCACGGGCGGCGAATGCCTCTTCTGCGGCAAATGCGCCGAGATCTGTCCCGAGCCGGTGTTCGACCGGCTGGTAGCGACGGCTTTTCCGCACAGGATGGCAATCTCGGAAAGCTGTCTTGCCCTGCATCGAACGGATTGCCAGTCCTGCAGGGACAATTGTCCGACCGGCGCCATTCGTTTCAGCCCCCGGCTTGGCGGCCCCTTTGTCCCGAGCCTCGATCCCGATCTTTGCAATGGCTGCGGAGCGTGCATCTCCGTCTGCCCGGCTGCCGCGATCGCCATAACCCATCCCGAAGGGGGAGCGATCCATGGCTGAAAAGCGGCCTTATCATATATCGAGCGCCATCGTCGTCGTGCGCACCGAAATGCGCGAGCAGGTGCAGGCGCGGCTCGCCCTGATGGACGGCGTCGAGGTGCATGCCGCCGAAGGCGGCAAAATCGTCGTGGTGATCGAAGGCGGGAGCACCGGCGCGCTCGGCGGCACTCTTTCGGAAATGGCCCTGCTCGACGGCGTGGTGGCGGCAAACATGGTGTTCGAGCATATCGAGCTTGAGGAGACGATCGGTAATGACAAGTGAATTGACGCGGCGTGACGTTCTGAAAGCCCATGCGGCGGGCATCGCTGCAGCCACCGCCGGCATTGCTCTGCCGGCCGCGGCTCAGCCCGTTCCGGGCGGCGTGGCATCGCTGGAGATCAAATGGTCGAAGGCGCCCTGTCGTTTCTGCGGAACCGGATGCGGCGTCATGGTCGGCGTCAAGGAAGGCCAGGTCGTCGCCACCCATGGCGACATGCAGGCCGAGGTCAATCGCGGCCTCAATTGCATCAAGGGCTATTTCCTGTCCAAGATCATGTACGGCACCGACCGCCTGACCACGCCGCTGCTGCGCAAACGCGACGGCGCCTATGCCAAGGATGGCGAGTTCGAACCGGTCAGCTGGGACGAGGCCTTCGATGTCATGGCGGCGCAGTGCAAGAAGGTCCTGAAGGAAAAGGGCCCGACCGCGGTCGGCATGTTCGGCTCGGGCCAATGGACGATCTTCGAGGGTTATGCGGCGACCAAGCTGATGCGCGCCGGCTTCCGCTCAAACAATCTCGACCCCAATGCCCGCCACTGCATGGCATCGGCGGCCTACGCCTTCATGCGGACCTTCGGCATGGACGAGCCGATGGGCTGCTACGACGATTTCGAACATGCCGATGCCTTCGTGCTATGGGGCTCGAACATGGCCGAGATGCATCCGATCCTGTGGACACGGCTTGCGGACCGCCGACTCGGTCATGAACATGTGAAGGTCGCGGTGTTGTCCACCTTCACCCATCGCAGCATGGATCTCGCCGATGTTCCGATCATCTTCAAGCCCGGCACCGATCTGGCGATCCTGAATTATATCGCCCATCACATCATCTCCACCGGTCGGGTCAACGAGGATTTCGTCAGCAAGCACACGACCTTCATGCGCGGCGTGACCGACATCGGTTATGGCCTGCGCCCCGACGATCCGATCGAGATGAAGGCGGCCAATGCCAGCGATCCGGGCAAGTCCGAGCCGATCGACTTCGAAACCTTCAAGGCCTTCGTCTCCGAGTATACGCTTGAAAAGACCGCCGAGCTGACCGGCGTGGAGGCCGGCTTCCTCGAGGAATTGGCAGAACTCTATGCCGACCCGAACCGCAAGGTCATGTCGCTCTGGACCATGGGCTTCAACCAGCATGTGCGCGGCGTCTGGGCCAACCAGATGGTCTACAACATCCATCTCCTCACCGGGAAAATCTCCGAGCCAGGCAACAGCCCCTTCTCGCTGACGGGCCAGCCATCGGCCTGCGGCACCGCCCGCGAGGTCGGCACCTTCGCCCATCGGCTGCCGGCGGACATGACCGTCACCAATCCCGAGCATCGCAAGCATGCCGAGGAAATCTGGCGCATTCCTCATGGCATCATTCCGGAAAAGCCGGGCTATCACGCCGTCCAGCAGGACCGCATGCTCAAGGACGGCAAGCTCAGCTTCTACTGGGTGCAGGTCAACAACAATGTCCAGGCGGCACCCAATACCAGCAACGAAACCTATCAGGGCTACCGCAACCCCGAGAATTTCATCGTCGTGTCGGATGCCTATCCAACGATCACCGCGATGAGTGCCGACCTCATTCTTCCAGCCGCCATGTGGGTGGAAAAGGAAGGCGCCTATGGCAATGCCGAGCGGCGCACCCATGTCTGGCACCAGCTTGTCGACGCGCCCGGCGAAGCGCGCTCGGATCTCTGGCAGCTGGTCGAGTTTTCCAAGCGCTTCACGACCGACGAGGTCTGGCCCGCGGAAATGCTCGACAGCCATCCCGAATATCGCGGTAAGACCCTGTTCGACGTCCTCTACCGGAATGGCCAAGTGGACCAGTTCCCGCTTGCCGAGGTCAAGGACGACTATGCCAACCGGGAGGCGGAGGCCTTCGGATTCTACCTGCAGAAGGGCCTGTTCGAAGAATATGCCGCCTTCGGGCGGGGTCACGGCCACGACCTTGCGCCCTATGACCGTTATCACGAGGAGCGTGGCCTGCGCTGGCCGGTGGTGGACGGCAAGGAAACCAAATGGCGCTACCGCGAAGGGCTGGACCCCTATGTGAAGCCGGGCGAGGGGGTGAAATTCTACGGAAGGCCGGATGGCAGGGCGGTGATCCTTGCCGTCCCCTACGAGCCGCCCGCCGAATCGCCGGACGATGAATATGATGTCTGGCTGGTCACGGGCCGCGTGCTCGAACACTGGCATTCCGGTTCGATGACCATGCGCGTCCCCGAACTCTACAAGGCGTTTCCGGGCGCGCGCTGTTTCATGAATGCCGACGATGCGCGCAAGCGCGGGCTCAACCAGGGCGCGGAAATCCGCATTGTCTCGCGGCGCGGCGAAATCCGTTCGCGCGTCGAGACACGTGGCCGCAACCGGATGCCGCCAGGGGTGATCTTCGTTCCCTGGTTCGATGCGAGCCAGCTGATCAACAAGGTGACCCTCGACGCCACGGATCCCATCTCCAAACAGACGGATTTCAAAAAATGCGCAGTCAAAATCCTTTCCGTCGCCTGATCGCCCGACGCCATGTCGCCCTGGTGATGATCGTCTTCTCGCTGACGGCGGGAACGGCGGCGCTCGCGCAGATGGTTCCCGAGCTGTCCGGTCCGCCGCAGCAGATGGACCAGATCGCCGCCGAGCCCATGCCGAAATGGGTCGTCGACGATGTCCGCAAGATGCGGGCCTATCCCGACCAGCCGCCCACCATCCCGCATTCGATCGAGGGCTACCAGCTCTCGGTCAACACCAATCGGTGTCTCTCCTGCCACAAGCGGGAATTCACCCAGGATTCCGGCGCGCCGATGATCAGCGTTACCCACTATATGGACCGCGAGGGCCAGATGCTCGCGGATGTGTCGCCCCGCCGTTATTTCTGTACCGCATGTCACGTCCCGCAGGCCGATGTGCGGCCGCTGGTCGGGAACAGCTTCAAGGACATGAGCGAATTGGGCGTCAAGCCGCTGGGGAGCGACTGACATGGCTTGGTTGAAACGCATTCTTGCCTGGGTCTGGCGCGTCCTCACGACGCCGGCCGCAACGCTCAGTCTCGCCTTCCTGACGCTCGGCGGTTTCGTCGGCGGCGTCCTGTTCTGGGGCGCCTTCAATACGGCGCTGGAACTGACCAATACCGAGACCTTCTGCATCTCCTGTCACGAGATGGAGACCAATGTCTATGAGGAGCTGACCCGCACCGTGCATTTCTCCAACCGGTCCGGCGTCCGGGCTTCCTGTCCCGATTGCCATGTTCCCCATGACTGGACGGACAAGATCGCGCGCAAGATGCAGGCCTCCAAGGAAGTTTGGGGCAAGATTTTCGGCACGATCAATACGCGCAAGAAATTCCTCGACCATCGGCTTGCTCTTGCCCAGCGCGAATGGGCCCGCCTGAAGGCCAATGACAGCCTGGAATGCCGCAACTGCCATTCGTCGGTCGCCATGGACCTTACCAAGCAGACGCAGCGCGCCGCGGAAATCCATACGCGCTATCTTCTTGCGGGCAAGGCGACCTGTGTCGATTGCCACAAGGGCATCGCGCACGAACTGCCGAACATGCAGGGGATCGATCCGGGCTGGAAGATGCCGAAGGAACTGGAGGGCGATGTTCTTCCCTCCGCTTCGGCAATCGGCGACCTGCAGAGGGCGATGGCAAAGGCGCATGGCACCGTGGCCATCGAATAGCCACGGCGCTTTCGCTCAGCTTGCCATCCGCTCCGGTGTCCAGGGCGGATCGTAGGTCAGGTTCACCTCGACGGTGCCGATGCTCTCTAAATCCGCCACGCAATTGCGCACGGCCTCGACCAGGAAGCTCGTTGCCGGGCAACCCGGCGCCGTCGTGGTCATGGTCACGACGACATTGCCGTCGATATCGCTGCGGATAGCGTAGATCAGCCCGATATCGACGATGCTGCGTCCAAGCTCCGGATCGATGACGATCTCGAGCGCCTTGTGGATTGCTTCGGTCTGCTGGACGGATCCGGGTTCAAGCTGTGGCATCGCCGCGCGCCTCCCCGGTCCGGATCATGATGCGGAAAGTTTCCCCGGCCTCATCGAAATTGCCGACCCATTGATGCCCGCGCTTCGTCAGTTCCGGATAGAGGAAGATCGGTTCGCGCGAAAGCAGCGCGAAGATGACGTCGCCGGCCTTGCGGTTTTCCACCGCCGCCAGGATCCGTACCATCGGTTCGGGCGGCGGCAGTTCCGTCAGGTCGAGTTCGAGCGCCGGATTGGGCCAGAGATCGGGCGTTGCGGCATTCGAGGCCTTTACTTCTTCCGTCTTTTTCGGCGTGAAGCAAACCTCGAAATCGCCACCCTCGATCTCGGTGACCGTGTGGTCGAAGCCGCGATTGGACATCACGTTGAAAAGCGGCTGCGGCCGGAACGTGGCCAGCAGCTTGAGACCCTGGCCGGGAGCAAGGCCGCTGACCGCGCTCATGATGGCCTGGAAAGGCTCGCCGCCGTCTTTCAGAATGGGCCTGACGTCGAGTACCGCGAAATCTTCGCTCATTGTTCAGCTCCTGTTGAAATCGGGTAGGAAGAGGGAGGGACGCGCGACGCCTTGCGGCAGCCGGATCTCCGGCGCGGCGCAGGACAATCTGCGCGAACGCATGAATTCCCAGACGAGCCCGAGCGTTGCCACAACCTGCAGGCCGCTGGCAAGCTGGAAGCTCAAATCGTCATGGAAAAGCAGCATCAGCGTGGCCAGCACGACGGAGAGGATATAGAGGCCGAACCACCATGACGCCCTGTGCTCGTCGACAAGGTCCTGAACCCGCGGGACCGGCGTCTTTCCCAGGACCGGTCCATAGCATTCAAGCCAAGTCATGAACGGGATGATCTTGTAGAGCTGCCCAAGGCCAAGCGTCGTCAGCCAGCCCATGGCGATCAGGTAGACGATGGCGCCGACAGGCTGTTGCGCCGTGCCGCCAACCGTGCCGCCAAGTGCGAAGACGCCATGGAGCAGGCCGGCGGCCACCAGAAAGCCGATGGCGGCGAGGCTGATCCGGATGTTCAGCTCCGCTACCTTTCGCCGGCGGCGCTGAAAGATATCGATTATGTCGCGGATATAGAGCCCGATGCCTGCTGCCGTCACCAGTGACGCGCCGGCCAGCACAAGTTCTGCCCGATAGCCGAGCGACGTCGCGACGATCGCGACCAGCAGCAGGGCGAGGGCTGTCAGCGTCAGCCACCAGAGGAGGCGGGTGGTGCGGCGGTCCGCTTCGGGCGACAGCAGGAACATCGCGAGCAGCCGGTAGCTCACCCCGACGGCCATGATCGTCATCCATCCCATCAGACCCATCGTCGCGTGCAACCCGATGCCATCGATAAGAAGATTGTCCAGATGGGTCTCCGCGACAAGGCCGGACAGGCCGAGCGTAAAGCAGAGCCCCATCAGAACGGTTGCGCCCATGGCTGCCAAACCGGCGGCGACGAAGCGCGCCGGCAGCGCCAGCGGCCGTGCCGAAAGGATCGTCGCCATCAGGCCGTAGCCCAGGGTAGAGAAGCCCAGGGTCAGCATCAGCCCGCCAAGCGGCAGGACGAACGGCTCGACCGCCACCCTGCCGCCCAGCCCCAGAAAACCTGCGATCAGTAGCGCCAGTCCGCCGATGATCAGGAGCAGCGCCGGCAGCGCGAGCGCCGGCTTGCACAGCGGCTTGGCAACCAGCACCGGCACGAACTGCAGAAGTGCGCCGGAAAACAGGAGACCGAGCCATCCGATCGCCAGCGTATGGACGATGACCAGTGTTTCCGGCGCCTCCACGGCAAGAACCGGATATCCGAAGCCGCCGGTCAAAAGGCTTTCGCCGATCAGAAGGAAAACGAGCGCGGCCGCGAAATAGGACATGGTCCAGCGTGAAAGCGTCGCTCCGGGCATTGGTCTCACCTCGCTCGCATGGAAACTGTTCGCGGTTCAGTGGCCGCAGGCGCAGTCGCAGCCCGAACTTTCGTGGCGCTGGATTTCAACGCGCCAGACAGCCGGCCCCTGTTCGAGATATTGCCACTGGAACTCGCCGGGATAGCGGGTTTCGATCTGGTAGTGCAGGGGGCGCGGATCGTGATCGCTGGCAATGTGCATCAGGCCGCCGGGCGCAAGGTTCGTCAGCACGCCGAAGATTCGGGGGTGACGTTCGGGCGGCGCGATCGTCCTGACATCGATCAGCGGAATATGTTCAGAGTTCGACATGGCGGGTTCCATCGGCCTCGGCTGCAGGGCTCGAACGGGGAGGCCTTTCTCGTTCGACCCCTCAACCATAGCGCCGGATGGACGGCGGCAATTTGCGAATGATCAAACAAATCCTCTGACATTTACTTGACGCTCGTCAAAGAGCGGCCTCCGCGCGGGGCGCAGAGTGCAGCCATCGATGAACAACACCGAGTACCGATCCGATGTCCGAGACCATCCTGCAAAAATACGGCGAGGCCCGTTTGCCGCGCTACACCAGCTATCCGACGGCGCCGCATTTTTCGGCGGTCGCCGACAAGGCGATCTATGCCGACTGGCTCCGCTCGGTTCCCGCTTCACAGAAGGCATCGCTCTATATTCATATTCCGTTCTGCCGGTCGATGTGCTGGTATTGCGGCTGCCACACGACGATCACCGAACGCGACAAGCCCATCCTCGACTATCTCGATGTCCTGCATCGCGAGATCGAACTGGTGGCGGCGACGCGGCAGGAAAGCCTGTCGGTGGGCGAAATCCATTTCGGCGGCGGCACACCCACAATCATCCAGCCGGAAGAATTCACCGAGCTGATGGCCGCGGTCCGTAACCGTCTGGGATGCACATCGGACCTCAATACCGCCGTCGAGATCGATCCCCGCAGATTGTCGGCCGAAATGGCCTGCGCCCTCGGAGCGGCGGGCGTCAGCCGCGCCAGCCTCGGCGTGCAGAGCTTCGATCCGGTCGTGCAGAAGGCCATCAACAGGATCCAGAGCGTCGAAGTGACAGCACTTTGCGTCGAGCGGCTGAGACAGGCCGGCGTGTCGCGCATCAATTTCGACCTGATCTACGGGCTTCCCCATCAGACGGTCGCCTCCTGCGTCGAGACGGTCAATGCGGCGGTGACGATGCGGCCCGATCGCTTCGCCGTTTTCGGTTACGCGCATATTCCCGCCTTCAAGAAGCACCAGCGGATGATCGACGAAGCGGCCTTGCCCGATGCCGGCGCGCGGGCGGAACAGGCCGAGGCGATCGCGCAGGCGCTCGTTGCGGCCGGATATGAGCGGATCGGCCTGGATCACTTCGCACTGCCGGACGACGCCCTTTCGCTGGCGCAGCGCACCGGGCGCCTGCACCGGAATTTCCAGGGCTACACCACGGATGATTGCCAGACGCTGATCGGCCTCGGCGCCTCGGCCATCGGGAAATTCGCCGAAGGTTACGCCCAGAACGAAGTGCCGCCCGGCATCTATGCCAACCGGGTCGCTGCCGGAGAACTGCCGACGGCGAAGAGCTACCAGTTGACTGCCGAGGACCGGTTCCGTGGCGAACTGATCGAGCGCGTCATGTGCGATTTTTCCGTCGATGTGGCAGGGCTCGCGGAGAAGCACGGCTTCGATGCCGCCGCCGTTCTTTCCGGAAATGCCAAGCTCGCGGAACTCAACGGCGACGGGTTGATCCATATGGAAAGCGGCGTCATTCGCGTAGACGAGCGCTACCGCTTCGTCGTCCGTTCCGTGGCCGCTGCCTTCGATGCCTATCTCGGCAAGGAAGGCCGCACCTTCAGCAAGGCGGCCTGACCCGGTCCGTTCCCATCTTTCTCGGTTAAGCAAAAGGCCCGGCATCCCCCCAGATGCCGGGCCTTTCGTCGCGGAGCGGCTTCCCTATGCCGTCAGCCCGCGATAGATCGCCGGCAGCGCGGCCGGGAGTTTCGAGATATCGGCAACCATGGCAAAGCCGTTCCTGCCGAAAAGGGTCGGCAGGTAGTTCTTGGCATCCCGGTCCACCGTGACGGCAAAGACGCTGGTTCCGGACCGGCGGGCTTCCTGCACGGCGCGGCGGCTGTCTTCGAGCGCGAACCGCCCTTCATAATGGTCGATGTCGTTTGGCTTGCCGTCGGTCAGGACGAGGAGAAGCTTCTTGCGGCTCGGTTGCTTGCGCAGTTCCGCCGTGGCATGCCGGATCGCAGCTCCCATCCGGGTATAATAGCCGGGCTTCAGCCCGGCGATCCGGTCTTCGACAGCGCGGTCGACCTTGTCTTCGAAGGCCTTCACCGTTTCGATCCGCACCCAGGACCGGCGCCGCGAGGTGAAGGTCAGGATCGAATGCCTGCTGCCGCAGGCGGCCAGCCCCTGGGCCAGCACCAGGAGCGCTTCCTTCTCCACGTCCAGAACGCGCCTATTGTCGATCCAGGCGTCGGTGGACAGGGAGACATCGACGAGGATCGTCGTGGCGAGATCGGGCGATTGCGGCCGGCTCATGAGATGGATGCGGTCGCTTCCCTGTCCACCGGCGGCCAGATCGGTCTTCGACCGGACGACCGCATCGAGATCCAGTTCCGTCCCGTCCAGCTGCGCCTTCAGCACCTCATGCCGGGGCCGCAGGATTTCGAACTGCCGCCGGACCTTCCGGATCAACAGTCTTGTATCGTCGCCCTGCGTGCTCGTCTCGCCCAGCGCGGCAGCCGGCGCGGCGAGCACCCGCGTGTAGTTTTCCAGATACTGCCCCTTGCGATAGTCCCATTCCGGATAGCTGATCTCGGCCTTGATGGCTGAAAGATCGACCATTTCGGGAGGCAGATCGAGGTCGAATCGGAATTTCGAGGAGGGGCGCTCCTTGCGGCGGCCCAGCGTCATGTCGTCGAGATCGTCGGCCGCCTTGCCGTCGCTTTCCTCGCTGTCATCCGTCGCCCGATCGACATTGACCATTTCGGCCATTGCCAGGATTTTCTCGAAACGGTTGAGGATGAAGGGGCTCCGCTCCGACCGCCTGTCCTCCTCGCTCTGCCGGGTCGCCGTGTAGCGGGCGTTGCTCGGCATGGTCTGGCTGTCGATGGCGCTTGTGGCGATATCCTCGCTCTTCGTCGCGGTCTCGGCGCGAAGGCGAAAGTCCGGCCACAGCGGAACGCCCATCATCGGCTGGTAGCCGGCAGGCGCGGCATGCGGGAAGATCGCCGGCGGCGCGTCGTCCGAGAGGCCGGCACCTTTTTTCAGGAGGCCGATGATCCGGTTCTCCACCAGTTTCTCGACCGCGGGCAGGGTTGCGCGCGTCCGCTCCCGCAGCGTGGCGGCGCACAGGCTCCGATAGAGCGGATGCAGGCCGGGATAGGCCGCAAGCACGCGCTCCACGGTGACCTGTGCTGCCGAAATCCTTTGCAGGTCACCGCGCAGGGGGTCGGACAGGTCGGGCTGGTCGCGGTCCATCGCCGCCATGGATGCGGCAAGCCAGATATAGAGATCCCGGTTCATCTGCCTGTCGGGGAACAGGTCGATCACCGGCGGTACCGTTACGGTCGCGAAATCGCGCGACGCCTGCGCGAGTTTCTCCTCGCCGACGCCGATCAGTTGGCGCAATCGCAGCCGGTGCGAGGATGTACGTCCTTGCGCCGGCGAGACCTGCACCGTCGCCTCGCCGCCGAAACCCCGAAAGCAGCAGGCGAGGATCGGTTTGAGCTCTTCGAAGAACACGGCGTGATCGGGATAGCGCAGCATGCTTGTCGTCGAACCGACAAGCCGATGCCAGAACTTGCCGACCGTTTCTTCCAGTTCGAGAAAATCGAGCATGTCGGCCCCTCAGGCAATGACGGCCCTGGCGACTTCGCCAAGGGCTGCCCGGACATCGGCCTCGTCGGACAGGGGTTCGATCATGGCGGCAAGGACAGCCTCGCGGGGCGGCATGCCGCTGTCGATCAGGCAGGCGCAATAGACGAGCAGCCGGGTCGAGACGCCCTCTTCGAGATCCTGGCCCTTGAGCGCCCTGAATTTCCAGGCAAGATCCACCAGCGGTGCCACGCGCGCCTCATCCAGGCCGCTTTCGGTGGAAACGACGGCAATTTCCTGCTCGCGTGGCAGGAAGCCGAATTCGATGGCGACGAAACGCTGCTTGGTCGAGGGCTTCAGCGCCTTCAGGATGTTTTGGTAGCCGGGATTGTAGGAGACGACCAGCATGAAGCCGGGCGGTGCTTCCAGGGTTTCGCCGGTGCGCTCCAGCGGCAGGATGCGCCGGTCGTCGGTCAAGGGGTGCAGCACGACGGCGACATCCTTGCGCGCCTCGACGATCTCGTCGAGATAGCAGATGCCGCCGCCCCGCACCGATTTCGTCAATGGTCCGTCCACCCAGACCGTGTCGCCGCCCTTGAGCAGGAAGCGGCCGGTCAGGTCCGCGGCGGCCAGATCGTCATGGCAGGAGACGGTGGCGAGCGGCAGGCCGAGCCGGGCGGCCATATGGCTGACGAAACGTGTCTTGCCACAGCCGGTCGGACCCTTCAGGAGCAGCGGAAGCTGTCGTACCCAGGCCGTTTCGAACAGTCTGCATTCGTTGCCCTGCGGGACATAGGCCGGGATGTTCATCTCGGGGCGCGGCGTCGCGGTGGTATGAATGGTCATGGGAAAGTTCCTTGATGAGGAGTGACATGCGGCCCCGCCAGTTGAGGGCGGGGCCGCAAACTGTCATTCAGCGGGCTGGATGATCGTCGATGGATTGGTCCGGGGCGCCTTGCCGGGTACGAACAGCGCCCAGAGGAACATCACGGCGGAGATCAGCACGAAGATGCCCGAGCCCAGCCGGATCCAGTAGAACAGCGCCAGCTGGTCCTGCACGTCCATATAGCCTTCGCCCAGCACGCGCTGGAGATGCACCTGGAGGATGCCGGCCGCCGTCAGCGCGAAGGTCATCACCGACATGGCCGTGCACATGATCCAGAAGCTGACCATCGACAGCCACTGGTTATAGGGCGCGCGGCCGCGAATTTCCGGCACGGCATAGGCCATGATGGCGAGGTTGAGCATCACATAGGCGCCGAAGAAGGCGAGGTGCCCGTGCGCGGCGGTCAGCTGGGTACCATGAGTGTAGTAGTTCACCGAGGAAAGCGTGTGCAGGAAGCCCCAGACGCCGGCGCCGAAGAAGGCCATCACCGAGCAGCCGATCGACCAGAGCAGGGCGGCGCGGTTGGGATGCTTGCGGCCGGCCTTCCAGGTCATGACGAAGGTGAACATGACCATGGTGAAGAAGGGCGCCACTTCGAGCGTCGAGAACAGTGAGCCGATCCACTGCCAGTAGCCCGGCGCGCCGATCCAGTAGAAGTGATGGCCGGTTCCCAGAATGCCGGAGAACAGGGCCAGGCCGACGATGACATAGAGCCATTTCTCGACCACTTCGCGGTCGACGCCGGTCAGCTTGATCATCAGGAAGGCGAGCACGGAAGCCATGATTAGCTCCCAGACGCCCTCGACCCAGAGATGGACGACATACCACCAGTACATCTTGTCGAGCGCCAGGTTGGCCGGATTGTAGAAGGCGAACAGGAAGAAGATCGCCACGCCCCAGAGCCCGAAGATCAGGATATTGGTGACGACGGTCTTGCGGCCCTTGAGCACGGTCAGCGTGATGTTGAAGAGGAACATCAGGCAGACTACGACGATGCCAACCTTGATCAGGAAGGGCTGTTCCAGGAATTCGCGGCCCTCATGATAGCGGAACAGATAGCCCACGACGGCCACCGCAGCGGCCACCAGGAAGATCCAGAACTGGGCGATGGCGATCTTCGGGCTGTAAAGCTCGGTTTCGGCCTCTTCCGGCAGGAGATAATAGGTGGCGCCCATGAAGCCGATCAGCAGCCAGACGATCAGCGCATTGGTGTGCACCATGCGCACGATGTTGAACGGCAGAAGCTCGGAGAGCGTATTGGGCAGCACATAGATGGTGCCGGCGAGAACGCCGAACAGCACCTGGGCAACGAACAGGCCGAGCGCGCCGTAGAAATACAGCATGGCGACCTTTTGGGTTTGATACTTCATCTGAAAATTCCTTGTCCCTTAAGGTTAGCCGGCATCGTTCGGTGGCCAGTTCTGCGTCTTGATCCTGCTGACCCATTCAAGGAAATCGGCGAGATCGTTGAGCTGCTGCTCGGTCAGATTGAATTGCGGCATCTGGCGGCGGCCTTCGATGCCAGTTGGTTGGGAGGCCATCCATCCCTTCAGCGTTTCGCGGGCACCTTCCGGATCCGTGTCGCCGCCCCAGCGCTTCCAGACATTGCCGATCTCGGGCGCGAAATAGGCGCCTTCACCGAGAAGCGTGTGACAATTGATGCAGGAGTTCTGTTCCCAGACATGCTTGCCGCGCGCGACCCCGTCCGTCAGGGTCGACTCGTCGGTGGAGGTGGTGCGCATGTAGTAGTGACTATGGGCGGTGAGCCCTATGAAGATTGCGAAGAAGAAAGCCGATCCGCCGTAAAAGACGTTGCGGGCTCCTGTTTTTGTAAGGCGTTCAGCCATCCGAAGTCCCCTTGGTTCCAACCGGCCGCCCGTTCCCCGGCTGTCACGACGCGGAGAAACCTGAACGGCCCTGCCTTCGATGGGATTTTTTCAGGCCTGCTTCTTTGCGATTAGGCAAACAAAACACGGCTCGTCGCCGGAAGCCGGGCATTCGCGTAACGGACGGCCCTGCTTGCGCGACCTTGGGGCTTCGTCAGGAGGCGAGCCAGCGCATGATCCACGCCTTGGACAGGATCAGCACGGCGAAGAACACGACCCAGGCCACGAGCGCCGTCGTCAGTGCCGGCCGCCGGCCGCGCAGGTCCATGAAATCGAGGATGATCAGCCGCGCCTTGATGATCGTGAGCGCCAGCAGCGCGGCGAGTACCGAGATCGGAAGGGCTTCCTGCTTCCATTGCGCGGCCAGAAGGCCGGTGGCGAGGCCAAGAAGCAGGATGCAGCGGGTGCTGGCAGACAATCTTGCGGAATCTGCTGTTTTCATGGTTCTCACCCTAGATAGATCAGAGGAAACATCACGAGCCAGATAAGGTCGATGACATGCCAGACCGTGGCCAGGAGGACGATATTGGAGCGTTCGGGCTTGCAGGCGACCAGCACGAAAAGAATCGCGATGAACGCCACATGCGCCAGGTGGAAGCCGGTGAGCATGAAATAGAGCTCGAAGAACGAGTGGAAGGCGTCGTCACCGGCGAACCGCCACTCGAAACTGTATTCGAGAAGTTTCAACCCGACGAACAGGAACCCCAGCCCCGCCGCAAGCAAGAGGTGGAGGCGCTGCTGCCGCCTGCCGGCATTTTCCCGCGCCGCCAGTGCCGCCTGCCAGCCGCTGGTCAGGAGTACGATGGTGTTGATGCTCGCCAGTCGCGGCGACAGATGCAGCTTCGCTACCGCGAAACTGTCGGCATTGAGGACCGACATGACGACGAAGCCGAGGAACAGGATGGCAAACGCCCCCAGTTCGCTCCATACGAGGATCCAAAGAAGCAGATCGTCGCCTTCGTCGGTGGTCTCCGACGGCGACAAGGGGGCTATTGTCATTGGCATCTCCAGCTGCAGGCCGGGCGGAAAATGCGACGATCGCCCCCGTCGCTCTTTGTCGTGTCGCAAAGACGGCGGCGATCCATGCTCTAGGATGGCTTGAAACCAGGAGCAGGATCATGACCGACGCCCAGATAGGCCTTGCCGTCGCCACCCCCATCATCGTCGTCTTTGCGATCGCGCTTCATCGCATGGGCGTGCTGCAGCGCTATAGCGCCGTTTCCGCGGTGATCGCCTCGGTGGCGATCGCCGTGGTTCTTTTCGTCCAGCAATGATATCGCGGATACGGTTCGAACGATCGAGGAGAGTGACGGCGTGAGCGAAGTTCTTCTGGCATTCGCCTTCTTCCTGGCGCTGCATTCCATTCCGGCGCTGCCGGCGGTGCGTGCGAACCTGGTCGGCCTCGTCGGGCATCGAGCCTATATCTCTCTCTATTCCATCGCCTCGGTCATCGCGCTTGCCTGGCTGTTCCACGCGGCGCTCCAACTCGACTATGTGGAAATCTGGGCGCCGGCGCCCTGGCAGGCCTGGGTGACGCTCGTCCTCGCCCCGATCGGCATTTTCCTCGTGCTCGGCGGCCTGTTCAGCGCCAATCCCTTCTCGATCTCGTTTCGAAAGACACGGGACAATGCCGATGCGATTGTCGGCGTGACGCGGCATCCGGTGTTGTGGGGTTTCCTGTTCTGGTCGCTCGCCCATCTCGCCCCGAACGGCGATCTCCGCTCCCTCATCCTGTTCGGCGGGCTTGCGCTGTTCTCGGCCCTGGGTTTCCTGATGCTGGAGCGCCGTGCGAGAAAGCGTTGGGGCGGGCGGTGGGAGGCGCTTTCGAGCCGCAATTCGGTCCTGCCCTTTGCCGCCATCCTCGGCGGTCGCGCACCTCTCAGGCTCGATGCCCCGACCGCGGCCGCGGTGCTCCTGACCGTGCTCATCACCGCATGGCTGCTTCTCGGCGGGCATGCGGTCCTTTTCGGGGCCGACCCGCTCCTGCTTGTCCGATAGAACGGATACCGGTCTTAAGGCTCTGCTTTGCATCCAGCGTCTCTCAACGCAACGGCATGCGGCTTTCGAGAAGATCGACGAAAAGCGCGGCCTCGCTGGAAAAGCCGGGTGCGCAGGAGACGAATTCCATGAGCGTGTCGCGGGCCGGGAGAGGGCGCATCGCGCTCACCGGCCTTGCCACGCCACCGGCGTCGGGACGGGAACCGGTCGTTGGGGTCGTTGAAAACTTGCTCATGACAGGACCGCTCCATCTTCGCCGCCGCCAATCGCTCTCATCAATTGCGCGCCGAAGCGGGCCTGTATGGCGAGATCGTCGAACAAGAGGGCGGCCTCCTCGATGACGCCGGCGTCGCTTTCCGCCGGTGCCTCGCCGAGATCGCGCAGAAGATCGGTCAGCTTTATGATCTTTTCCCGTTGCCGGACGGCGGCCGCGAGCAAATCTTCCGCCGCCAGCTCCGTTTCGCGCCGCTCCAGCCCGACGAGCGCCTGATCGACGGCATCGCGGCAGTTGCAATCGGCACCGTCGGTGCGGATGATCGACCGGACGAGATGGATGATGGCCTGGACATTGGCGATGGTCCGTGCCGCCGGCAAAGCGGAATTGGCGCTCATCACTGGTGTTCTCCTGTCTGCGGTGCTGCATTCGCGAAACATGGTCGGGCCTTTTTAGGAGGCGAGCGGCATCCGTTCTTTGTCCGGGCGCAAAGAGGCGAGTGGCGCCTGGCGCTATGCTTTCCTCATCGGGCGGGCAACCGGCGATCAATGCCTGCGGCTGCCGCGCTCATGGGCGGGCCGCCGGGCATGCCCCCGCCCGTCGGAGATATCTGCCATGACCATAGCGCCGAATATTGGCGGGTTTACCGCGCTCGATGAAAGCCACCGCGAATTGCTCTGGTGGTGCGATGTGCTGGAGGCGATCGCCGAATACCTCCCCTGCCGGGTTGATGAGCAGGTCTGCAGGAGGATGTCCACCCGCCTGGTTCCCCTGGTGGAGGAGACATGGACGCTGGCGGAACATCTCATATTTCCCGATATCGATCACTGCGTCGCCGTAAAGACGCCGGACGGCAATCAGCGGCAACCGCCTATGGACCATCCCTGCAACTGCGCCGCTGCCCGGGACGTGATCGCCCTGTTTCAGGACATGCGGGAGGGCAAGCCACTGTCCTCGCCGGCCGCGGCAAGCCATTGCCTGCGGTCCTTCACGCGCCGGATGCGCTGCGGGATTATTTTCGAGAGAAATTCTGTTTCCAGGTTGGGTTCGGATCAGTGCCCGCGTGACGAGCCGGTCGCAGTCTGCTGATCAGACCCCGGCCCGGGCCGTTCACACCCTGCGCAGCGCTGCAATATCGCCGATGCGGACGATCCGGCCTTGCACGGCGACACCGGCGGATTTGAGCGTGGCGAACGCACGCGAAAGCGCCTCGGGCGTCAGGCCGAGTTTCCCCGCAAGCAGGTTTTTCTGGAAGGGAAGGTGGATCGTCGCGTGCTGCTGTTCCAGCATGCAGTGGCTGAGCAGGTAATTGGTCACGCGCTGCAGCGCCGTGTCCAGGCGGTCGCTGGCTATGCATTCCATCAGGTCGAGCAGATGGCCGGCCATGAGCCGCATGAGGGCGCCGCTGATATCCCTGTCCATATGCGCCAGCGCCTTGACCTCGGCGAGATCGAACCGGGCGACCATCACGGCGCCGGCGGCATGGGCGCTGTAGGCATAGGTGGAGCCACCGGCGACCAGGCATTCGGCAAAACTGTCTCCTGGCTCGCAAATGCGGATATCGATCGCGCGGCCGTCGGCATTTGCCTTGCATAAGCGCACATAGCCCTGCAGCAGGCAGAAGATCGACGTCGCTTCGGCGCCTTCCCGAATGATGATCTCGCGCGGCCCGAACCACATCAGTTCGCCATATTCGGCCAGCCGTTCCGCGGATACGCGGTCAAGGCCTTCAAAGAGCTTCGAGCGCGCCAAAAGGGACGTCTCTATGGGCATCATCGCATCTCCGGTAACTGACAGGGTGCGAATTTAGCCCGTAAGGCGATAATCCTGTTTGACCTCGATCAAGCTTGCTGGACTGAATGCCAATATTCTAGCGATCTCGCCCATTCTCCCAATGGAGCAACATCAGGATCGCCAGGAAGATAACGGTACCACCTATGATGACCGCCAGTTGGATTGGCTCTCCGAACAGCGTAAGACCGAAGACCAGAGCCAGCGGCAGGCGGATGAAATCGACGACGACGAGAAGGGAGGCGTCCGCGAGCTTCATTGCCCGGGCAAAGGCGAGCTGCGCCATCAGGCCGCCGACGCCCTGCAGAGCCATGAGGCCCAGCGCGTAAAGCGAAGGTGTCTCCCAGACCGGCAGCGCGAACAGCAAGGCGACTGGAACGGTGATGACGAGATTGAGCCAGGCGATGCGCAGCGGATCCTCGCGTCCTGCAGAGACCTTCATCAAAAGCGCGACCGCCGCCAGCCCGATTGCTCCGGCAAGAGCCCAGGCTGCGCCGGCATTCAGCGTGGCGGCGCCCGGTTGCAGCACGATCATCACCCCGGCAAAGCCAAGCACCAGCGCCGCAATGCGGGCGGCATAGAATTTTTCGCCAAGGAAAATCACGGAGCCCAGCATCACGAAAAGGGGCATGGTGAAAGCGATGGCCGTCGCCGAGGAGAGCGGCATCTGCGTGACCGCCATGAAGCCTGCCACCAGTGCCAGAAGCTTGATGACCGCGCGGATCGCATGAACCCAGAAGAAGCTGTTGGTGTCGCTGTAAAGCTTGCTGCGCGGGAAGATCGCGTAGATGGCGATCAGGCTGAACAGATTGCGAAAGAAGACGATGCCGAGCGGATGTATTTCGCCGGCAATCAACCGGACGATGACACCGTCCATGGCTGCGACGACGGAATTTCCGGCCATGAACAATGCGCCCGCGACGATCGCGGGCATGGCGTAGGATTTCATGCCGGCAGCGGCACGATGGAAGGCGCCGCCTCCCATTTCGGGCGCGGTGTCGCGTTCATGAGCTGGCGCGTATAGGCATGCTGCGGATTGCGGAAGATCTCCTCTGTCCTTGCATGTTCGACGATCGCGCCATTCTTCATGACGATGATGCGATCCGCGAAATGACGCACGATCGGCAGGTCATGGGTAATGAAGATATAGGCAAGGCCAAGCCGGTCGCGCAGCTGCGCCAGGAGATCGATGACCTGCACCTGCACGGAAACGTCAAGCGCGGAGACGGCTTCGTCGCAGACGATCAGTTCCGGGTCGCAGGCAAGCGCCCGGGCAATCGCGATGCGTTGGCGCTGGCCGCCGGAAAACTGGTGCGGATACCGGTCCGCATGCTCGGGCTTCAGGCCGACGAGGCCAAGCAGTTCGACGACGCGGTCGCGCCAGCGCGGCTTGTCGAGAATGTCCTTGTGGATGCGCCAGGGTTCGGAGACGATATCGAAAATGGTCATACGCGGGTTCATGGAGCTGTAGGGGTCCTGGAACACCATCTGGACCTTGCGGCGGAATCCCAGCAGTTCCTTTGCGTCCATCTTGAAGATGTCGCGTCCGTGAAACAGGGCTTCGCCGTTTGAGACGTCATTGAGACGCAGGAGAACGCGTGCGACGGTGGACTTGCCCGAACCGCTTTCGCCGACAATGCCGATGGTCTCGCCCTTCGCCACCGTGAAGCTCAAATCCTTCACCGCATGCAACTGGGTGGATTTGGTAAAAATACCGGACGAAATTCCGTAATATTTGTCGAGGTTCCTGACTTCGAGGATAGGCGCGCCGATAACGGCCGTCGAACGACGATCGGAACCATCGACGCCATCCGCATGTGGCAGGGCGTTGATCAGGGTCCTGGTATAGCTGTGCTGCGGGTTTTCGAAAACCGCCCGCGCCTGACCTTCCTCCACGATGCGGCCGGAATTCATGACGATCACCCGGTCGGCCATCGACGCGGCCACCTCGAGATCATGGGTGATCATGATGATCGCCAGCCCATCCTCGGCCTGCAGTTTTTTCAGAAGATCGAGAATCTGTGCCTGTACGCTGACATCGAGCGCCGTCGTCGGCTCGTCGGCAATCAGGATTTCGGGGCGCAGCGCGATCGCCATGCCGATCATGATGCGCTGGCGCTGCCCGCCGGAGAACTGGTGCGGATATTGGTCGATGCGTTTTTCCGGTTCGGGAATGCCAACACGGCCGAGAATCTCGATTGCCTTGGCACGCGCCTCCGCCCCGGCTGCCACCCCATGCGCGGAAAAGACTTCTGCCAGTTGCCAGCCGATCGGATAGACCGGATTGAGATGCGAAAGCGGGTCCTGGAAGATCATGGCGATCTTCTTGCCGTTCAGGTCGCGTCGCTCCTCAATGCCGCAATCGTCGAGATTCTTGCCGCGATAGGTGATGGTTCCCGAACAGATGTCGCCCGGCGGCGTGTCGATCAGGCCCATGATGGCGCTGGCGCTGACGGATTTTCCGGATCCGGATTCGCCCAGGATGACCAGCGTTTCGCCGGCATCCACATGGAAGCTGACGCCGTTGGTAGCGCGGAACGCGCCGCCGAGAGACAGGAAATCGACGGTCAGGTCCTGGACTTCGAGAAGGTGGGGAGCGGTCATGAGCGTTTCTCCGGAATGCCCTTTTTCGAACGGGCAAGCTCGATGCGCCAGCGCTGCTGCGGATCGGCATAGGTGCGCCACCAGTTGGAGAGAATATTGAGCGACAAGGTCGTGAGCAGGATGGCGAGACCCGGCCAGAAGGCGATCCACCAGGCATTGGATAGATAGCCGCGGCCCGTGGCCACCATGGCTCCCCAGGTGAATTCCGGTGCCTGGATGCCGAGGCCAAGGAAGCTCAGCGAGGATTCAGCCAGAACGACAGTGGCAAAGTCGATGGCACCGATGGTGACGAGCGTCGGAAGGACGACCGGCGCGATATGGCGGAAAACGATACGCATATGGCCAGCCCCAAGTGCCATCGCAGCGCTGACGAACATGCGCTCGCGCACTTCGAGCACTTCGGCGCGGGTCGTGCGCAGATAAATCGGAATACGCGTGACGGCCAATACGATGATGAGGTTGATGACCGAGGGGCCGAGACTGAAGAGGACGATCAATGCCAGAAGCAGCGAGGGGAAACTCATGACGATATCGGCGACGCGCATGATGACATTGCTGAGCGGCCCGCGCGAATAGCCGGCGATCAGGCCGAGAAAGCCGCCGATCAGCATGGAAAAGAACACGGCGAAAAGTGCGATGCCGAGCGTGTTCTGGGCACCGACGATCAGGCGGGCCAGCAGGCTGCGGCCGAGCGTGTCGGCGCCCAGCACATAGATCCAGCCCTGGGAGAGACTGAAGGGCGCCATGTTGCGCGCGCGGAAATTCGGTTTGTCGATCAGATCGCCCATCAGCCACGGGCCGACGACCGCACAGATGACCACAAGCGCCAGGAAGATCACGGCGGCCAGCGCCAGCCTGTTGCGGGCAACCAGCCGAAGAACCTGGAAGCGTCCGGCGTTTTTCTGCTTGGTGTCTGCAGGAATGGTCATCGCTGGCATACTCATTTCGATTGAAACCTGATGCGGGGGTCGAGCCTGGCATAAAGAAGGTCGATCAGGATGTTGAGAACGAAGATCGCAATGGCGGTGATGAGAACGGTGGCCTGGATCAGGGCGAAGTCGCGCCGGACGATGGCGTCGATCATCAGCTTGCCGATGCCCGGCCATCCGAAAATGGATTCGACCACGACCGCGCCGTTGACGAGGCTGGCCGCGAGGTCGCCGGCAACCGTGATGACCGGCAGCAGCGAGTTGCGGAGCGCATGGCGGAAGATGATCTGCGAACGCTGGACCCCCTTGGCGCGCGCCGTCTTCACATAGGGCGAGGCAAGCGCGCTGATCATCGTGCCGCGCACCACCTGCACCAGAAGGCCGAAGGGGCGCAGGGTCAGTACGAAGACCGGCATGATCCAGTGGAGCGGCGTGCCCGTTCCGGAGGTGGGCAGGATGCCGAGGCCGACGGAGAAGATGAGGATCGCGACGATGGCGACCCAGAAGTCGGGAGCGCTCGCGCCGGCAAGCGATGCCGTGCTGGCGATCCTGTCGAACAGGCTGTCCGGCTTTGCCGCTGCCAGCGAACCGACGATGACGGCGAAGGCGAGCGCCAGCGACATGGCAATAACGGCCAGCTTCAGCGTTTGCGGGAAGGCTTGGAGCGCCACGTCCATTGCCGGACGGTTGCGGCTCAATGCCGTGCCGAAATCGAGATTGGCGACACCGAGCAGATAACGGCCGAACTGGACATAGATCGGATCGTTGAAGCCATTGGCTTCGGAAAAGGCCTGTCGCTGCGCTTCCGAGGAATCCAGCGGAAGATAGAGATAGGCCGGATCGCCCGTGAGGCGGGACAGGAAAAAGACGAGCACGAGCAGACCGATCACTGCGATCAGGCTCTGTACCGAGCGTCTCAGGATAAAGCTGAACACTGCCGTTTCCTTCCAAGGCAAAAAGAATAGGCACGGCGGAACGACCGCCGTGCCTTGGGCAAGGTTAGTCCTTGAGCTTGATCTGCGACAGCGCGATTTCGCTGTTCGTCTTCAGATCCGGCTTCCAGTCGAGACGCGATCCGACGCGGACATAGCCGATCATGTGATACATCGGTATATCGGCGATGATCTCGTCATGGACCTTCAGGAAGGCTTCCTGGAACAGTTTTTCACGCTCTTCGCCGGTCGCGGCCATGGCTTTCTTCAGGACGACATCGAGTTCCGGAACGGCAATGGTGGAATACTGGCCGTCGCTCAGGAACATGACCGGCGCGGTAAAGCCAGCGTCGCCCGTATTGTTGTCGTGCTGCTGCTGGAACACGGTCGGCCCGCGGCCCTGCGGATAAGGCTTGTCGAGATAACGAACCCAATCGGCGGCTTCGAGCTGGCGCAGCGAAACCTTCAAGCCGATTTCCTGCCACATCGCCATCATCGCTTCGAGCGATTCGGCGGAGTTCGGAAAGAAGCCGTTGCGGCCGATGATGACGATTTCGGTATCCACCGGCACGCCGTCCGCCTTCGCTTCCTCGATCAGCTTTCTCGCCTGGTCGGGATCGTAGGGCCAGGGCTTGATATCCGGGTTATGGCCCAGAACGCCCGGCACCACCATCTGCGAGGCGCGCAGGACATCCTTGCCGAACAGGGCCTCGCCCATGCCGTCCCAGTCGATGGCGAGATTGAGCGCCTTGCGGACGCGTACGTCGTCGAGCGGCGGAATTTCCGCGTCGATGCGCATGCGGGTCGTTTCCGAGTTCAGATAGGCAAAGTCGGTCGCGGTGTTCGTGGCATCCTGGACGGCGAGCGACGGCGTCATATCGGCTTCGCCGGATTCGACCATGGCGGCACGAATGGCGGATTCGCCGCGCCAGACATAGGTGGCTTTCGTCACCTCGGGCTTCGGTCCCCAATAGCTGTCGCTGCGAACAAGAACGATCTGCTCGTTCGTGGCGCTTTCCAGCGTGTAGGGGCCGGTGCCGACCGGGGCATTGGTTTCGCCGTCGAACGGCATGTTGGGGGAGACGACCTGCACCGTGCCGAGCAAGGTCGGCATGATCGGGAGCGGGCTATCGGTGGTTATTTCCACCGTGTTTGCATCGATTGCCTTGGGTGTCAGCTTGACGTCGCCAAACTTGGAGCGGCTGTCACAGGTCAGTTTCGGGTTCATCAGCCGGTTGATCGATTTGACGACGGCCTCGGCGTCGAACTCCGCGCCGTCCTGGAACTTGACGCCCGTTTTCAGCTTGATTCGCCATGTCAGGTCGTCGACCTGCTCCCAGCTTTCGGCCAGCCAAGGCGCGACCGTTCCTTTTTCCGGCTCGATATTGGTGAGCGTCTCGGTGATGTTGGAGTTGATCACGCGTCCGATATCGGAGCGGATGGAGCGGCAGGGCTCAAGATTGGCCGGCTGCTCAGGCAGCACGATCTTGACTTCTCCCTCGGCCGCAAGTGCGGCTCCGGACAACAGGATCGACATCAGCGCCGTCGATATTCCCCGTGAAAGCTTGATAGTCATTGTCATTTCTCCTCCTGGTCAAAAGACCTTGATGTCGATCCTGCCGGGCCGCCGCTTCAGCATCGGCCCGGCTGCAGTGCCTCCACACTGGCAAAAACACACTAGAGCACTAATGTATTAGTTCGGATAATATTAGCTGTCAACTACAGGCCAGCAGACTGCTTCCTGGGAGCCAGAGCCCTGGCACGAGCCTGTTTTTCAGCAAGCTTGAGTGCCTCTACCGCCCTTTCGACCGGTGCCAGCCGGTCCAGCGGAAGATTTGAAACCATGGGCATTAATGGCCCGGTGTCGGCGATGCCCGAAAGCCGTACGGCATCATGCAGCACCTGCAGGCCGCCGAGATCCAGGCGCACCTTCTCGAACTCCAGGAACGGTTCGCTGAGCCGGGCCGCCTCGGCCGTGCGGCCTGCCTTGTGAAGCATCAGAAGTTCGGAGGCGGCAGCCGGCGCAATGCAGACGGCGCCGGACGTATAGGTCGTCAGCTTGCGTTCGCCGAGATGATCATGGATCGGTGTCTCGCCCATTCCGCTTGCAAGATGTTCCCTGCCGATCGCCGAAAGCACGGCGTCGAGATAGGGGTCCTTGGAAGCGTCGGGTTTCTCGACGGCATATTTGACGAAGCTCACGGCTTCTTCCGAAATCAGCTTTGCCAGATCGTCGGGGTCTGCATAATTCTCACGCTTCAGATAGAGAATGAGGCCGCTGCCATAGGCGTCGGCAAGCCTGCGTACGCCATTGGCGACGCCGGCCGGGTCCGCCGGGAAATTGGTGGGCAGCACCATGACATTCCTGAAGCCGAGGTCGCGTGCAATGGGGATCTGCGCCAGAGCCTTGCCGAAGTCCGGACCGATCGAGGTGATCAGGTGCGTCGTCGGTGCCGCCGCCGATTTGATCGCTTCCATGGCGGCCCGGTAATCCTCGAGGCCGAAATGATACAGATTGGCATTGCCGCCATAGAGCAGGATATCCACTCCGCCGTCCTCGATATGCCTGATCAGTGCGCCGTTGGCGCCCGCATTCACCGAATAGTCGGCATTCAGCGCAATGGGGGGCACGGCGACGACGGACGCGGCGTAGTCGGCTTGCGTTAGTGCTTGTTGCATAGTTGACCCTCCTGAAGTCAACTATCCTTACTGAATCTCGAAAAAGTTGTAAAGAAAAATTACAGATCTATTTTTTTATGGATCGAGATCGCCGTTCATCATGCGTCGGCGCGCCTGCAGAAGATGGCTTTCCATGGCGACGCGGGCCCAGACGGGGTCCTTGTTGCGGATCGCATCGACAATGTCGGCATGCTCGCCGATCACCTTTCGGGCGCGCGCCGGAGATCCGGAGCGTGTCAAGGAAAGGGAGATGTTCATGAAGCCGCTCAGGGAGACGTCGGGACCTTCCAGGGCCATGCTGAAGAACTCGTTCCCCGTCGCTTCCGCAATCGACAGATGGAAGCGGCGATCGCTTTCCGGCAGGAACAGGCCGCGGGCAATCTGGCTGGAAAACTGCTCATGGGCCTCGAGAATGTCGCCCAGGGCCTTCTCGGTGCGCCGTTCGGCTGCGAGCGCCGCCGCATTGCCCTCGACGCAGAGCCTCAGTTCCTGATAGCGCAGGAAGCGTGAGATGTCGGTGAGGTCGGCAAGATCGGGCAGGCTCCTGGATGGCGCGCTGAGCACATAGGTGCCGCTTCCACGTCGCGCCTCGACAAGACCATCCAGCCGCAGGCGCGCCAGGGCGTCGCGAATAACCGGGCGCGAGACGCCGAAGCGATCGCAGAGATCGCTTTCCGACGGCAATTTGCTGCCGGGCGGAAAAGCGCCTTTCAGGATATCTTGCAAAACATGACCGTAGACCTGATCCGCATAGCTGGATGGCCTGATTTCGGGTATGCCTGCGATAGGGGCGGTATCTTCCGTCAAGGGCATGCTTTCTGCGCAATGTGATACAAAGGGCGAAGAGCTTCACACTAAAGCATTAATGCATTAAGACAGTCAAAGACGATTTGAAAGGAACGTGTTTTTGACCTCGGATGTGCCTTTTGCCAAACACCGCAGCGGTCTTGACCGAACCCGCCAGATCGCCCCGCAGATCGTCGAATATCTTCGCGAGAAAATCCTCGAGCTTGACCTTGCGCCCGGCACGTCCCTATCGCGCCTTCAATTGCAAAAGCAGTTCGGCCTCAGCCAGACGCCTGTTCGCGATGCCCTGATGCGGTTGGAGGAGGAGGGGCTGGTCACGGTCTATCCGCAATATGCCACCCTGGTTTCCAAGATCGACATCAACCTTGCAAGGCAATCGCATTTCCTGCGGCGTGCCGTCGAACAGGAAATCGTTTACGAGTTGGCCACGAAGCCGGATCGGCGTTTCGTCGATCGTCTGGTGAGCGCAAATGCGACGCTCAAGACGCTCGTCTCTTCCAGCGAATATGGGAATTTCCTGCGTCACGACGGCGCCTTCCATTATATTCTCTACGAGGAAGCGGGGCTGCAGGACGTCTGGCCGGTGGTGCGGCGCCATAGCGGGCATATCGACCGGCTTCGTCGTCTCAACCTGCCGAATGTCGGCAAGGCACGCGTCGTCGACAATCACGACGCCATCATCGAAGGGATCGCGGCGGGCGATCCCGCCAGGGCCGAGCAGGCGATGAAGATCCATTTGTCGGGCACGCTGTCGATGGTCGATAGTATCGTCGAGCGCTATCCGGATTTCGTCCAACTGGATTGACGCCGGCGCCGCATCAATTCTTTCGAAGCTGAAGCCGCGAGAAACCTGCACTCTATGCAGGCTGATGGGAATTTCCCCAGCCGTCCGCTGAATCCTCGATTTTGTCCTTTGACGATCAATCTCCGGCCCGAAGCGTCCGAACTCGCATAAATGCTAATGCATTAGTGTATTGCCGTCCCGATTTGCCTGTGCTAGTTCGAAAGCCAGACAGAACACCGCACAGGAAATGCCCGATGCCAAAAACAGTGACGACCCTGCGCAGCGCACGTTGGTTTGCTCCCGATGACCTCAGGTCGTCAGGTCATCGTTCGCGTCTGATGCAGATGGGGTATGATGAGAAGGATTGGGGCCAGCGGCCGATCATCGCCATTCTCAATACCTGGTCGGACCTGAATGCCTGCCATGCGCATTTTAAGCATCGCGTAGAGGATGTGAAGCGCGGCGTGCTGCAGGCGGGGGGCTTTCCCGTCGAACTGCCGGTGCAATCGCTCTCCGAAAGCGCGCTGAAGCCGACAAGCATGCTCTATCGCAACTTCCTCGCCATGGAGACCGAGGAACTGCTGCGCTCGCATCCGATCGACGGTGTGGTGCTGATGGGCGGCTGCGACAAGACCACGCCGGCTCTCGTCATGGGGGCTGTCAGCGCCGGATATCCGATGATCTTCCTGCCGGCGGGCCCGATGCTGCGCGGCAATTACAAGGGCGAATATCTGGGCTCCGGCTCGGATTCCTGGAAATACTGGGACGAGCGGCGCGCCGGGACGATTTCCGACGAGCAGTGGACCGGCGTCGAGGAGGGCATCGCCCGCTCCTACGGCCACTGCATGACCTTCGGCACCGCAAGCACAATGACGGCGATCGCCGAATCCATGGGGCTGACGCTGCCGGGGGCAAGCTCGATCCCGGCCGCCGACGCCAACCATATCCGCATGTCGACCCGTTGCGGTCGCCGCGCCGTCGAGATGGTCTTCGAGGACCTGACGCCGGACAAGATCATTACCCGCGAATCCGTCGACAACTCCGTCGCTGTTGCCATGGCAACGGGCTGTTCCACCAATGCCGTCGTGCATCTAATCGCCATGGCGCGCCGCGCCGGCGTGCCGCTGACGCTCGATGATCTGGACAGGGCCGGCCGGACGACGCCGGTCATCGCCAATATCCGACCCTCCGGCAAGCAGTACCTGATGGAGGATTTCTATTATGCGGGCGGGCTTCGCGCCCTGATGGCCGAAATGAAGGACAAGCTCAATCTCGACGCCATGACGGTCAGCGGCTTCAAGCTCGGCGACACGCTGGAGGGGGCGGAAGTCTATAACGACGATGTCATCCGGCCGCTTTCGAACCCGATCTATCACGAGGGATCTCTTGCGGTCCTGCGCGGCAATCTTGCGCCGGACGGCTGCGTCATCAAGCCCTCCGCCTGCGAGGAGCGCCTGCGCGTCCATGAGGGTCCCGCGCTCGTCTTCGACAGCTACCCGGAGATGAAGAAGGCCGTCGAGGACGAAAACCTGGACGTCACCGCCGATCACATCATGGTTCTGCGCAATGCCGGCCCCAAGGGCGGACCGGGCATGCCGGAATGGGGCATGCTGCCGATTCCGAAAAAATTGATCAAGCAGGGCGTTCGCGACATGCTGCGCATCTCCGACTCGCGTATGAGCGGCACAAGCTACGGCGCCTGTATCCTGCATGTCGCGCCGGAAGCCCATATCGGCGGGCCACTGGCGCTGGTGCGCACAGGCGATATCATCCGGGTCGATGTACCGAATCGCTCGATCGACATGCTGGTGGATGAGGAAACGCTGGCAAGACGCCGCGCCGAATGGGTGGCGCCCGCCGACAAGTTCGAGCGTGGCTATGGCTGGATGTTTTCCAGGCACATCACTCAGGCCAATGACGGCTGCGACTTCGATTTCCTGAAAACCGAATTCGGAAAGCCCGCCGGCGAGCCCGACATTTTCTGACCGCCGGACGCGCCGGCAACCAATTCTGACTGGAGGAACCATGACCGACCACATTCTCTCGGATGCGACGCGCAAGAAATATGAAGGCGTCAGCACCGCGACGCTCTGTACCGCTCTTTTCAAGCGCGGCTTGCGCAACCAGTTCATTCAGGATGTCCGGCCTTTGTCACAAAAGCCGAAGAACATGGTCGGCCAGGCCTTCACGTTACGCTACATTCCGGCGCGCGAAGATCTGAACCAGATTTCCGTGTTCCAGAATCCGGACCATCCGCAACGTGCTGCCGTCGAGCAGTGCCCACCCGGTTCCGTCCTGGTGATGGACAGCCGCAAGGATGCGCGTGCCGCCTCGGCGGGGTCCATTCTCGTCTCGCGCCTGATGGTTCGCGGCGTGGCCGGCGTCGTCACCGACGGCGGGTTCCGCGATAGCCCGGAAATCGCCGAGCTCGATATCGCCGCCTATCACAGCCGGCCCTCCGCGCCGACCAACCTGACGCTGCACCAGGCGCTCGACATCAACAAGCCGATCGGCTGCGGCGATGTGGCTGTCTGGCCCGGCGATGTCGTTGTCGGCGACCGCGAAGGCGTGATCATCGTTCCATCGGAAATTGCCGAAGAGATTGCCGATGAAGCGGTGGAAATGACGGCATTCGAGGATTTCGTCACCGAGGAGGTGCTGAAAGGCCGCTCGATCATCGGTCTTTATCCGCCGACCAGGGAGCAGACGAAGGCCGATTTCGCCGCATGGCGCGAAACAAGGGGACGGTAGTCGCCGTCCGACCTTTCCACCAAGCGATGGGCAGTTTCATGCACAAAGACATCACCATTCTCCAGGCAGCACATCTCCCGGAAAAGACCGAGCGGGAGCTGAACGACGCCTTCACCATTCTTCATTTTCCGAAGGATCATGCCGAAGGCACGCGGCTGCTTGCCGAGCATGGCGCGAAAATACGCGGCATTGCGGTGCGTCACGCCCATATCGACAGGGCCATGCTTGACGCGATGCCGGCGCTGGAGGTGATCTCAAGCTATAGCGCCGGCCTCGACGGTATCGACGTGGATGCGGCGCAGGCGAGGGGCATCGCAGTCCACAACACCTCGAAAATCCTGGCGGAGGATGTCGCCGATCTTGCGATTTCCCTCGCGATCTCGGTAACCCGCGGCACCATCCGTGGCCATGATTTCGTGCGTGATGGCGCTTGGGAACGCGGCGGAGCCTTTCCGCTCGGTCGCTCCCTGCGATCTCTGAAGACAGGGATCGTCGGGCTTGGCCATATCGGCTCCGCCATTGCCAAACGTCTGCAAGTGATGGGGGCGACGGTCGCCTATCAGGGGCCACGCAGGAAGCAGGTGGATCTCGCCTATTTCAGCACCGCCGTGGAACTGGCAGACTGGGCCGATCTCTTGATCGTGGCCTGCCCGGCAATGCCGGAAACGATCGGGTTGATCGACCAGAAGGTCCTGGACGCGCTCGGCCCGGACGGATTCCTCGTCAATATCTCGCGTGGCACCATCGTCGATGAGTCGGCGCTGATCGAGACGCTGGCGCGCGACGGCATTGCCGGGGCCGGCCTCGATGTTTTCGACAGGGAGCCGCATGTGCCGCTTGAATTGAGAAAGGACCCTCGCGTGGTGCTTTCTCCGCATATGGGTAGCGGCACGCTGGAGACACGCCAGCAGATGGGCGACAGGCTGGTCGAGGCGCTGCTCGAACATTTCGCCAACCGGTAATTCCGCGGGTTTCCGACAAGTCGGCCTGCCTCGGCGGCGCTGCAGGAATCCGTCTGCAGGCGAGCCGGTGACGATGTCATCGAGACCGTCGTCACCGGTCGCCAGATCAGGCGGGTTGCGCTTCCTCGGAATGGCGCGCCTGCCATTGGCGCAGCAGAACCGGAACGATCAGGACCAGGCCGAGCAGCGAGGAATAGATTTCGGGCGCGACGAGGAGCAGGGCGGCAAGCACCAGCAGCACGTTCTCCCAGGATCGCGTGCGCACCAGCAGGTAACGCGACAAAGCGGCACCCAGGCAGGTGATGCCCAACATGCAGCCCAGGAAGGCCGTGAAGAAGTCCGGCCAGTTGAAATCCTTCGTCACCAGCAGGAGGGATGGGGAGAAGACGAACACGAAGGGAACCAGCGCCTTGCCGAGGCCCAGCCGGAAAGCCGTATTGCCGGTCTTGAACGGGTCCGCGCCCGCCATGCCCGCCGCGGCGTAGGCCGCCAGTGCCACCGGCGGCGTAATGTCCGCCAGCAGTCCGTAGTAGAAGACGAAAAAGTGGGCGACGATCGGCTCGACGCCGAGCATCACCAGTGCCGGCGCAGCGATGGTCACCATGATGATGTAATTGGCTGTCGTCGGGATGCCGCAGCCCATCAGGATGCACACCACGCCGGTCATCAGCAGGGTGAACAGCAAGGTCAGGCCCTGGGTCGAGAAGATCATCTCGGGAATGAAGGTGCTGAAAAACAGCGAAAGATGTCCCGCCGTCGAGGTGACGATATAGGACAGCTTGAAGCCCACGCCCGTCAGGGTGACGATGCCCACGACAATGCCGACGGTGGCAGCGGCGGCCCCGACGGCAAGCGCATATTTGGCGCCGTCGCGCAGGCAGACGACGATCTCGGCGATCGACATGCGCCGGCGCGGATTGAGCAGGCCGACGGCGATGCACAGGGTGATGCCCCAGAAGGCGGCGAGGTAGGGCGTATAGCCGGAGAGCAGAACGGCGATGAGGACGACGAGCGGAATGATCGTCGGCCAGTCCCGCTTCAGGGCTTCGACGACATCGGGCATTTCGTCCGGCCGCAGGCCCCTCAGGCCGGTGCGCTTGGCTTCGAAATGCACCTGCATGAAGACGCCGAAGAAATGCATGAAGGCGGGCACGATGGCCGCCAGGATGATGGTCGTGTAGGGCAGTTCCAGAAATTCGATCATCAGGAAGGCGGCGGCGCCCATGATCGGTGGCGTTACCTGCCCGCCGGTGGAGGAAGCCGCCTCCACGGCGGCTGCGAAATGCTTTTTGTAGCCGAGCCGGATCATTGCCGGAATTGTCAGCGAACCGACGGTAACGGTGTTGGCGACCGACGAGCCGGAGATCATGCCGAACAGCGCCGAACCGAAGATCGACACCTTGGCCGGGCCACCCGCATAGCGGCCGGCGACCCATGCCGCGCAATCGAGGAAGAGCTGGCCCAGCCCGATGCGGGTGGCGAACACGCCGAACAGCACGAAGTGGAACACATAGGTGGCGACGACGCCGAGCGCGATGCCGTAGACGCCCTGCGTCGTCAGATAGAGGTGATCGACAAGCTGGGAGACGGAGGCGCCGGGATGAACGAGGATGCTCGGCATATATTGCCCGAACAGCGCATAGGCCATGAAGGCTACCGCGATGATGGGCAGGGGGATGCCGACGGAGCGCCGCGTGGCTTCGAGCAGGAGCACGATCAGAATCAGGCCGAGAACCACATCCGAGGTCGTCGGATTACCGACCCGGAAGGCGAGATCATCGAGCGGGATCATCGGCACGTGCATGACCGCCACCACGGCGGCAATCGCCAGCAGCCAGTCGAAAACAGGTATGCCCAACGGCCGCAGCAGGCTGGATTGCGCGGGCTCGTCATAGCTTCTCTTCACCAGCGGAAAGACGAGAAAAACCAGCGCCAGCACCATGGACAGGTGGATGCCCCGGTGCAGCATCTCCTGCAGCAGGCCGAAGCCGGCAGTGTAATAGTGAAACAGCGACAGCGCCACCAGGAGAAAGCCGACCAGCCATCCGGCCGTCTGTGTCAGCGGCCGGAAGCGGATTTCGGAGTCGAATTTCTCCTCCAGTTCCCGGGCCTTCTCCTCGTCGAAATCCAGGCCGGAAAGCTTGATCTTGTCGCCGCCGTTGTCACTCATGTCCGGTTCTCTCTGCTGACTTTCCAGAAAAAAGAGGCAGAAGATCTGCCTTCCGCCTCTTTGTTACCAGTCTGTTTGGGCACTGCTTATTTGAGCGCTCCGACTTCCTTGTAGAACTTCTCCGCGCCTGGATGGAACGGAATGCCGGCGCTGGTGACCGCATTCTTGAGCGTGATGAGCTTGCCCTTGGCATGGCCAGCCTGCAGCGCCTTCTGGCTCTCGTCGCTGTAAAGCGATTTGACGATGTTGTAGACAAGCTCTTCGGACTGCTTGGCGCTCGTCACCCATTGGGCGGCGACTGATATGGTCTTGGTTTCGCCGACATTCTTGTAGGTGCCATCCGGCACGGTGTCGGTGGAAAAGAATTTCTGCTCGGATAGGAGCTTGTCGGCCTCGGGGCCGGAGATCGGCACCAGCGTGATGTCGTTGGTGCTGGAAAGTTCGACGATGGCACCGGTCGGATAGCCGCCGACGAAGAAATAGGCATCGAGCGCGCCATCCCGCAGCCGCTCGCCGGCGGGGCCGGGCTTGAGGTATTCGGGCTCCACGTCCTTCTCGGTCAGCCCGTAAGCCGAAAGCACGAGACGCGCGTCGACAATGGTGCCGGAACCCGGCTCGTCTAGGGAAACACGCTTACCCTTCAGATCGGCCACAGTCTTGATGCCGGCATCGGCGCGAGCGACGAGATGGATCGTTTCGGGATAGAGCGTTGCGATCAGCCGCAGGTCCTCGACCTTGTCCTTGCCTTCATAGAGGCCGGTCCCCGTCTGGGCCCAGTAGGCGACGTCGGACTGCGTGAAGCCGGATTCGGAGGCGCCCGAGTGGATGGCGTTGATGTTGGCCACGGACCCGTTCGAGGAGACTGCGGTGGAGACCAGGCCTTCCACGCCGGCCGATCCCGTTGCCGAGATCGCGTTGGCGATCAGGCCGCCGACAGGATAATAGGTGCCCGACGTGCCGCCG
This sequence comes from Rhizobium sp. Root482, assembly GCF_001426565.1. Classification (GTDB taxonomy): domain Bacteria; phylum Pseudomonadota; class Alphaproteobacteria; order Rhizobiales; family Rhizobiaceae; genus Pararhizobium. Next base: position 331,651 of record NZ_LMFA01000024.1, read on the forward strand.
GTTCCGATACGAAAAAACGCCTGCTGTGCACGGGCCGGAGAAAAGCCGGCTGCCGCAAGTCCCGCGGCAGCGGTCCCGATGGCGAATGCGCGGCGACTGATCAAAATGCTCATATTTACCTCCCAGAAAAAGACGGGCAGAATGTTGCAGTAAGCAAAGCTTTGTCAACCTGTTAAGTGCGTCTCGCTCAAATCGAACGCGTCTTCATGCTGCGCAGTTTCGGTAAAAGTGTCCGGACGGATTTTAAGTCACGGTCCAGAGTTCAGTCGCCGAGCAGTTGACGGTCGTCGCCGTCGCGGCGGCTGACGAGTTCCTCCTTGATGCCCCGCAACGTGTTCATGGCCTTGTTGCGGTCCGTATAGGCGACGAGATTGGCCAGCATGTCGATGACCGCCAGATAGGCGAACCGCGTCGAGGTCGGTCGGAAGATATTCTTGCCTTCCGGCAGATCGACGGAGATGACCACATCCGCGGCCGCGGCAACGGGCGAGCCGCCTTGAGTAATGACGATGGTGGGAATGCCTCGCCTGCGCAGGAGTTCCAGGCAATGGACGAGTGCCGGATCGCGGCCCGTGAAGGAGGAGCAGAACACCACCGTGCCCGGCTGGGCGGCGGCGGATATCATCGCGTTCATATTGTGGTCGTTCGACGAATTGATGTGGCAGCCAAGGCGGAAAAGCCGGTTGTGCAGCTCATTGACGATCATTGCGGAATTGCCGCTGGCGCCGAAGGCCTGGATGAAATCCGCGCCGCGCAGCAGCCGGGCGGCCGCGTCGAGCGCGGCCAAATCGAGCTGCCGATGCAGTTGGAACAGCGCGTTTTGCGCCTTGGCGATGATATCCTCGACGACCTCTTTCGGCGTCTGGGTCGGCACTTCCGGCTTGATATACCGCAGGCCGACATAGGTGAGCTTGGCAAGCTGCACCTTGAAATCCGGGTAGCCCTTGCAGCCGAGCCGGCGGCTGAAGCGGGTGACCGTCGGCGGCGAAACGCTGGCTCGGTCGGCAAGTTCGCCGATCGAAGAGTTGACGACGAAATCCACATCATCAAGGACAAGCTGCGCGAGCTTCCTGTCGAGGCCGGAAAGCCGGCCCTCCTCATCCGACAAGGCATGAAAAAGGTCCATCGGTCCCTACCTCCCAGGGTGTAGCGTTAAGACGCTCAAGTCTATGAAAATCAATTTCTCGCCGAGTTGGTCATAGCACGGTGTCTGCCGACGTCCATGGGCAAGCAGTCTTCGCGTGGAACTCATCCAGCCCGTGTTGCGCGTCCGGCATTTCACCAGGCCCGCAGCGACGGGCATGTACGCGCAGGCCGTTTCGATGCCGTCCCGCTCGCTTCGGGAGGTAGAAAATTTTGCGTCTTCTCCGTTTGAGGAGGACAGGCGAAGGCGGGCCTGGTGAAAATAATGTCGCCGGAAGACTGTATCAATTTCACGGCTTCCTTTGATTTCCCGCAAATTTTCAGCGCGCCAGCACCGCTGTGCGATATCGGAATGGTTTGAAATCAATGAGCGATTCAAAGCCAGGCGGTGTATCGCGAGCGTTTCCGCCGTGAGCGTGGGCATGAAAATTACCTCACTTTTTGCTGCCAAGAAAACAGATTACAGAACGGGAAGGCTTTATCGCAACGCATGTTGACTTTCCTCAAAATCGCAGCATTATCAAGAAAATAAATTACATAATTTGGTGATAACCCGCCAGGGAAGGCTTGTTCCGGCAAGCTGAAAGCCCTTCGGATCGGCCGGAGCCATGCCATGGGCAACGCGGCCGGCTGTAGCCGGGAAAGTAACGGCCTACCCACATTCGGAACAGACGGACATGCGCATTTTCACGGCCTCTCTTGCCACTGAAACCAACACTTTCTCGCCCGTTCCCACGGATATGAACGCCTTCAAGGCGGCCTTTTATGCAGGTCCCGGCGATCATCCCGACACGCCGACGCTCTGCTCCTCCGTCGTGCCGATCCTGCGCCGGCGCGGCCGCGCCGAGGGTCTCACCGTCATCGAGGGAACATCCTGTTGGGCCGAGCCCGCCGGCCTCATCCAGCGCAGGACCTTCGAGACGCTGCGCGACCGGATTCTCGACGAACTGAGGGCCGCGCTGCCGGTCGATGCGGTCGTGCTGGGCCTGCATGGCGCCATGGTGGCGCAGGGCTATGACGATCCGGAAGGCGACCTGCTCCAGCGGGTTCGCGCCATCGTCGGACCAGATGTGCTTATCGCCGCCGAGTTCGACCCGCACAGCCACCTCACCGACCGGCGCCTGGACAATCTCGACCTGATGGCGACCTTCCTCGAATTTCCCCATACGGATTTCGAGGAGCGCGGCGAGCATGTCGTCGATCTCGCCCTGCGCACGCTGAGAGGCGAGATCAAGCCGGTGATCTCCACCTTCGACTGCCGCATGATCACCATCTATCCGACGAGCCGCGAGCCGATGCGCTCCTTTATCGATCGGCTGAAGGCCATGGAAGGCCGGGACGGCATTCTCTCCATCTCCGTCATCCATGGCTTTATGGCCGGTGACGTGCCGGATATGGGAACGCGCATCGTCGTCGTCACCGACGATGACAAGACAAGCGGCGATAGATTGGCCGAAAAACTCGGCCATGAACTTTACGGTCTGCGCCGGCAGGCAGCGATGCCGATGTCCGACACCGAGGCCGGGCTCGACCGGGCGGTGGCGTTGCGGGCCGAAAGGCCGGACGTGCCGGTCGTCATCGCCGATGTCTGGGACAATCCGGGCGGTGGCGTTGCGGGAGACGCAACGCATATCCTGCGCCGGATGATCGAGCGCGGCTTCGAAAATGTCGCGGTCGCAACGATCTGGGATCCGATCGCCGTCTCCTTCTGCCATGCGGCGGGTGAAGGCGCCGAGCTTGCCCTACGCCTCGGCGGCAAATCCGGGCCGCAGGGCGGCGAGCCGCTCGACTTGCGCGTGACGGTCGAGGCGGTGTTCGACGCGGGCTGGCAGAGTTTCCGCAACAGCCAGGTGACGCTAGGTGCAGCCGCCGTGGTGCGTCCGCTCGGCACGACGCTCGATATCGTGCTGATCACCAGCCGCACCCAGACCTATGAGCCGGACATCTTCGCAAACCAGGGCATCGATTTCACCCAGAAGGCCTTCCTGCTTGTGAAATCCACCAACCATTTCCATGCTGGCTTCCAGCCGGTCTCTTCCGAGATCGTCTATATTGCCGCACCGACCTCCTACCCGACCGATCCGGCGACGACGCCCTACCAGAAGGCCAGCCTTGGCCTCTGGCCGCGCGTCGCTGATCCGCTCGGGCTCGAAACCTGAACCCGGCGCCGGACGGGAGCCGGCACCGGTATAACCTGACAAGAAGAGGGGAATAACATGAAAACTGCACTCATTCTCACGACGCTGGCGGCGCTCGCCGGCACCAGCGGTCTTGCCATCGCCCAGACGACGGACGGCATACTGACGGTTGCGACCATCGGCGAGCCGCCGACGCTCGACGCCATGCAGACGCCGACCGATATCGTGCTGACCATCGACCAGCACATTTTCGAGACGCTTTATACCTACGACAATGAATGGCGTTCCGTGCCGCTACTGGCGGCCGCCATGCCGGAGATTTCGGAGGATGGCCTCACCTACCGTATCGCGTTGCGCGAGGGCGTGAAATTCCATGATGGCAGCGATTTCGATTCCAAGGACGTGACCGCCTCGCTCAAGCGCTGGATGGAAATCAACTCCAAGGGCAAGCAGGTCGCAGAGGTCGTCGAGAGCCTGTCGGAAGACGGCGCCAACGCCATCGTCGTCAAGCTGAAGTCGCGCTATGCGCCGCTGCTTGCGACCTTCTCCCAGGCTTCTATCATCCTGCCTTCGGAAAAGATCGCCGAGACGCTGACCGAGTTCGTCGGCACCGGTCCCTATGTGCTGAAGGAGCGCAAGCCCGACCAGTACACCCAGTTGGTCCGCTTCGAGGATTACAAGTCGCCGGAGGGCGAGCCGAGCAACTACGCCGGCAAGCGCGTGGCGATTGCCAAGGAAATCCGCTTCGTGCCGGTGCCCGATGCCAATACCCGCGTCGAGGGCCTGATCGCCGGCCAGTTCGATTTCGCCGATGCGCTGCCCGTCAGCGCCTATGAGCGCGTCGAGGAGAGCGGCAAGGCCAAGCCCGTCATCTACGAAAACACCGGTTGGGCTTCGCTCAACATGAACATGAAGGAAGGTCTGCTCACCAGGAAGGAATTGCGCCAGGCCGTACAGGTGGCGCTCAATCCGAATGACATGATGCTTGCCGCCTTCTCCGACGAACGCTTCTTCAGCGTCGATGGCTCATTCTTCCCGAAGGGCTCGCTCTGGCACACCGAGGCAGGCGTCACCCGCTACGGCGAGGGCGATCCGGAAGCGGCCGCCAAGCTCCTGGAAGCCGCCGGCTACGACGGCACGCCGATCCGCCTGATGACCAGCCGGCAGTACGAATTCCACTACAAGATCGGCGAGGTCGCCAAGGCCTATCTCGAAGCCGCCGGCTTCAAGGTCGATCTGCAGGTGGTGGATTGGGCGACCTTGACGACGCGCCGTGCCGATCCGAAGGAATGGGACATCTTCATCACCCATTCCAACTTCCCCGGCGACCCGACGACGATCAACACCATCACCGACGCCTATCCCGGCTGGTATGTTTCCGACGCAAAGACCAAGGCCGTCTCGGTCTACATGGATGCCGTCACGGACGCGGAGAAGCAGAAGGCCTGGGAAGGCATCCAGACGGTCATCTACGATGAGGCGCCGCTCTTCAAGGTTGGTAATTTCAATGCGGTCACGGGTGTCGCTACCGGCATTTCCGACTATACGCCGACCTATTGGCCGCATTTCTGGAACGTCACCCCGAAGAAGTGAGGCGATAGACCATGGCAAGGATCGCCCGGGCACTCCTGAACCGGCTTTGGGGCATGGTTATCGTGCTTGCCCTCGTCGTGACGGTTGTTTTCGTCATCGTCCGGGTCACCCCGGGCGATCCCGCCGCCGTCATGCTGGGGTCGGATGCGACCCCGCAGGACATCGCGCAGCTGCGCACGAAGATGGGGCTCGATGCACCGCTGATCACCCAATATGGCCAGTTCGTGCTGGGTATCCTGAAAGGCGATCTCGGCCAGTCGATCTTCCTCAATCAGCCGGTGACCACGGCCCTTGCGGCGCGTGCGGAGCCGACCTTCTTCCTCACCCTGTTTTCCATCTTCATCGCGGTGGCGATCGCCCTTCCGGTCGGGATTCTTTCCGCCGTGAAACGGGGAACGCTCTTCGACCAGATCGTCGTGACCCTCACCATGGTGGCGGCGAGCGTGCCGAGCTTCTGGCTCGGCCTCCTGCTCATCCAGGCCTTCGCCGTTGGCCAGGGCTGGTTCCCGGCGTCCGGCTATGGCGGCCCGGACACGTCGCTTATCGAGCGGTTGCATCACCTCGTCCTGCCTGCGATGGCGCTCGGGATCGTCAATTCCGCGCTGATCACCCGTTTTACCCGCGCCGCCATGCTGGATGTTCTCGGTGATGATTATGTGCGAACCGCCCGCGCCAAGGGGGCCAGCGAAAAGCGCGTGATCCTCAAGCATGCGCTGAAAAATGCGATGATCCCGATCATCACGGTCATCGGCCTTTCCATCGCCATGCTGGTGGCGGGCGCGGTAGTGACCGAAACCGTGTTCGGCCTGCCGGGCGTCGGCAATCTCGTTGTTTCGGCAGTGCTGCGCCGCGATTATCCCGTCATTCAGGGCGCGCTGCTGGTCGTCGCGGCGATATACGTGCTGATCAATTTCGTCGTCGATATCCTCTACATCCTCGTCGATCCCAGGGTGCGCCTATGATGGCCGCTTCTCTCTCCCTGCCGTTCACCAGGGGCCTGCGCAGGCTTTTCGGCAACCGCGCCATCCTGTTCGGCGCGATCATCCTCGCCGTCGTGTTGCTTGCGGCGCTGCTTGCCCCCTGGATCGCCCCCTATGCACCGAACAAGCTGTCGATCGCCAACAAGCTGAAGCCGCCGTCGTTTGCGCATGTTTTCGGCACCGACGAATTCGGCCGCGACATCTTCTCACGCGCTATCTTCGCGGGGCGGATTTCGCTGCTGGTCAGCCTCGGCGTCGTTTGCATCTCGACGGTCATCGGCGTCCTCCTCGGCGTTACAGCCGGGTTCTTCCGTAGGCTCGACGCGCCGATCTCGCGACTGCTGGACGCCATGATGTCCTTCCCGGACATTCTGCTTGCCATCGCACTCGTTGCGGCTCTCGGCCCCTCGCTGTCTACCGTCATCCTAGCGCTCGGTATCACCTATGCGCCGCGCCTTGCCCGCATCGTGCGCGGCTCCACGCTGGTGCTGCGCGAACTGCCCTATATCGAAGCGGCCGTCGCCATGGGGCTGCCGACCTGGCAGATCCTCACGCGCCACATTCTCCTCAACCTCGCCTCGCCCATCCTCGTCCAGGCAAGCTTCGTCTTCGCCTCGGCGATGCTGGCCGAAGCGAGCCTTTCCTTCCTCGGCGTCGGCGTCTCCACGGATATGCCGACCTGGGGAACGATGCTCGCGTCGGGTCGCGAATATATGAACAATGCGCCGTGGCTGATGGTGTTTCCGGGCCTCGCTATCGTCTTCTCGGTGCTGGCGTTGCAATTGCTGGGCGACGGGTTGCGCGATCTGGTCGATCCGCGCCTTGCGAAGGAAACGTGACCATGATCGCAACGGATGCCGCAACCCGACCGGTGCTTTCGGTCGAGAAACTGACGACCTCTTTCAAGATGGCTGAAGGATGGCGCGCCGTCATCCGCGATATCGATCTCACGGTGAATGCCGGCGAGACCGTGGCCATCGTCGGCGAATCAGGGTCGGGCAAGAGCGTGACGGCGCTGTCCGCCATGCGCCTTCTGCCACCCGGCCAGGCACGCTGCGAAGGGCGCATCCTGCTCGAGGGCCGCGATCTGCTTCAGGCGAGCGATGCCGAAATGCGCACGGTGCGGGGCGGCGTGATCGGCATGATCTTCCAGGAGCCGATGACGTCGCTCAATCCGGTCTTCACCATCGGCAACCAGGTGGCGGAGGCGCTGGTGCTGCACCGCGACCTCTCGTGGAAGGCGGCCGAGGCGGAAGCGCTGAGACTGATGGAGCGCGTGCGCATCCCCGCCGCGAAATCGCGCCTCAACGAATATCCGCACAAATTCTCCGGCGGCATGCGCCAGCGGGTGATGATCGCCATGGCGCTCGCCTGCCGCCCGAAGCTCCTGATCGCCGACGAGCCGACGACCGCGCTCGACGTGACCGTCCAGGCGGAAATTCTCCATCTGCTGCGCGAATTGCAGCGCGAGGAGAATATGGGCGTGCTGTTCATCACCCATGATATGGGGGTGGTGGCGGAAGTGGCCGATCGCACCGTGGTCATGTTCCGTGGCGACGTGGTCGAGACCGGCCCGACGCCGGAGATTTTCGCAGCGCCGAAGGCGATCTACACGAAGTCGCTGCTCGCCTCGATTCCGCGGCTTGGAACGATGGGTGATACGGCAGCGCCGCGGCGATTTCCGGAGGTCGATCCGACAACCGGCGAGGCGGTCGAGGGCCGTGCAATGCAGCCTGTGCCGGCGGGTTCCGCGCCGATCCTGACGGTCGAAAATCTCTCCGTCCGCTTTGCCCTGCCGCAGGGGCAGATCCACGCGGTCGAGGACGTCTCCTTCGATCTCCGGCCGGGCGAGACGCTGTCGCTGGTCGGCGAGTCCGGCTGCGGCAAATCCACCACCGGCCGCGCCATCCTGCGTCTTGTCAATCCCAGCGCCGGCTCGGTGGTCATCGACGGGCAGGATGTTGCGAAGGCAGGCTCGCATGCCATGCGCGCCATGCGCCGTACCTCGCAGATGATCTTCCAGGATCCCTTCGCCTCGCTCAATCCGCGCATCACCATCGGCGCAGCCATCGCCGAACCGATGCTCGCCCACGGGCTGGTGGGGCGCGGGCAGGCGAAGGACCGCGTGGCGCATCTCCTCGAACAGGTCGGCCTGTCGTCGGCAATCGCCGGGCGCTACCCGCATGAGTTTTCCGGTGGCCAGCGGCAGCGCATCTCGATTGCCCGGGCGCTGGCGCTCGAGCCGAAATTCATCGTCGCCGACGAGGCGGTGTCGGCGCTCGACGTCTCGGTGAAGGCGCAGGTTTCCAACCTTTTGCTCGATCTCCAGGAGAAACACCGGCTCGCCTATCTGTTCATTTCGCACGACATGGCGGTGGTCGAGCGCGTCAGCCACCGCGTCGCGGTGATGTTCCTGGGCGAAATCGTCGAGATCGGGCCGCGCGGGGCGATCTTCGACAATCCGCAGCATCCCTATACGCGCCGCCTCATTTCGGCCGTGCCGGTCCCCGATCCCGCGCGTCTCGGGCAATCCAATCCGCCGCTCGGCGAGGAAATAAGAAGCCCGCTGCGGCCGCATGGCTATGTGCCTCCCAAACGCTCCTATCGCGAGATTTCACCGGGGCATTTCGTTCAGGAAGCGATAGGCACGCAAGCCTGAGGCTCTGCTGCTGCAGGAACTCCGTTTCCGCCGCCAAGGCGAGAATGGCGGCTCAAGACACGAACACCATGGTGGCTTCGGCATGCTTGACCATGCACCAGGCCGGCCGCTTGGCGCGTCAAGCAGCGCATTGAAACGGTCGAGCTTGCTTCCGATCCGGGATTTCCATCTCTTGCCGTGACTGCCACGGCGTGATTATCAGGCAAGTCCACAGACTGACCGCTTGCTGCCCTGAAATCCCGGAGACGAAGACAATGAGACACGAAATCATCGAAATTCCTGTTATTTCCGAGGCAATTCGCAGGCTCGGCGCGCCGACCTCTGCTCTGACGCGGGTGGATGGGCTTCTCTATACCTGCGGAATGCCGCCCCTCGACCTGACGACCGGCGAGATCGTCAAGGGCGACATCGTCATGCAGACCCGCGCCTGCATGGAGGCGCTGTCCTTCACGCTTCGCCATGCCGGCTCGTCCTTCGATAACGTCTTCAAGTCACTTGTCTTTATCTCCGATAATGATTTCGCGTCCGGCATGAATGCGGTCTACCGGGAATACTTCCCCGGTGGCTTTCCGGCGCGAAGCTGCGTGACGATCAAGCCATGGACGCATTTCGATATCGAGATCGAGTGCATCGCGACCGTCGGATGATGCGCTCGTTGCGCACAGGAAATCGCGGCCCTTCCCATAAGCGGACGCAATGTTTGCCATTGGGTCCGGCTATTTGCGTTGAGCGCCATCCTGATTGCCTAATATGCTCAGAATAACACAACAAACGAGGGTGATATGAAACTGGGCATTTCGAAAATTTCACGCGGCCTCGCCGCAACGATGATCGCCGGCATCGTCGGCCTTTCCGCTCACTCGGCCGCTCTGGCCGAAACAACGATCCGCATCGGCCACGTCCTTGCCGACACGCACAGCTGGCATAAGGCGTCCACGGATTTCGCCAAGGATGTTGCGGAGAAGACGGAAGGCCGCGTCAAGATCGAGGTTTTCCCTTCCGGCCAGCTCGGCACCGAAAAGGACGTCATCGAAGGCATGCAGATCGGCACCATTCAGGGTGGCCTGGTCGGCAGCGGTTCCTTCCAGTTCGTCGAGCCGAAGTTCGGCATCATCGAGATGCCCTATGCCTGGACCAGCCGCGAACAGGCCTTCGCCGCACTCGACGGCAAGCTCGGCACCACGCTTGCTGATCTCCTGCGCCCGAAGGGCATCGAGGTTCTCGCCTGGTGGGAAAATGGCTTCCGCCACATCACCAACAATAAGCATCCGATCGTCAAGCCGGACGATCTCGCCGGAATCAAGATCCGAGTCACGCCGGACAAGGTGCGGCTTGCGACCTTCGAGCGTCTCGGCGCGCAGCCGGCGCCGCTGGCCTTCGGCGAACTCTACTCGGCCCTGCAGCAGGGCGTGTTCGACGCTCAGGAGAACCCGCTCTCGATCATCGATGCCTCGTCGTTCTACGAAGTGCAGAAATACGTCTCGATGACCGGCCATATCTGGGGTGCCGCGTGCCTGACGGTCTCCAGCATGACCTGGGCGCAGGTTTCCCCCGAAGACCAGGCCATCGTCAAGGAAGCCGCCGTCAAGTGGGGCAACGCCCAGCGCCAGATGGTCGCCGATAACGAGGTCGCGCTGATCGAGAAGCTGAAGTCGAAGGGCATGGAGTTCAACGAGGTGGACAAGGCCGCCTTCGTCGAGGCTCTGAAGCCAGTCTGGGACAGTGAGAAGGGCGTCTTCGGCCCCGAACTGCTCGGTGTCATGGACAGCTATCGCAAGTGATGTCTCGTCCCGTCCGCCAAGCGCGGGCGGGACGTTTTCGCCCGTTTTGGCGGGCAGGTCACATCTTTCAGATACCAGCGAGGCTCCGATGCAAGACGCCCCGATATCGCGTTCGCGGATTTCCATTGCCATAGACAGCGTAGCTGGCGCCGTGGGCGGATTGTTCATCGCCGTCTTTACCGCCATCATCGTCTATGTCGTCTTCTGCCGTTATGTCCTGTCCTTCACGCCGCGCTGGTCGGAGGAAATTCCGCGCCTGCTGCTCGTCTGGGTAACATTCATCGGCGCCGTCTCCGCCTTTGTCCGCAACACGCATCTTTGCGCCGGCCTGACGGACCTCATGGTCGCGCCCGGGCGGTTTCGCAGATTCCTGGCCTTGCTTGCGCGCCTTGCGACCTACCTATTCCTGATCGTCGTCTTCTGGTCCGGTTGGAAGATAACCGTGCTGACATGGCCGCATGAGACGACCGTTCTGAGCTGGCCCTCCGGCCTTGCCTATCTTGCGCTGCCCGTCACCGCCGCTGCCGCCTTCGTTGCCCTTCTTGCCGCGGAGCTGCGCAAATGAGCCTTGCCCTGATCGTCCTCTTTGCGGCATTCGTGGTCCTCCTCCTGATCGATACGCCGATCGTGATCGCGCTTGCCCTGTCGTCTGTCGCCTATCTGCTGGTCGGCGACGCCCTGCCGGTGATGGTCGTCGCCCAGCGCATGGTCGCCGGCATCGACAGCTTCACGCTGCTTGCCATCCCGCTTTTCCTGCTTGCCGGCCTGCTGATGGTTCACGGCGGGCTCGCGCCAAGGATCGTCAATCTCTGCGCGGCCGTTGTTGGCCAGCGCACCGGCGGCCTGGCGATCGTGATGATCGCCGCCTGCATGATGTTCGGTTCGCTTTCCGGCTCCGGTGTGGCGGATGTGGTGGCGATCGGCTCCATGCTGCTGCCGGCCATGAAGGAGCGCGGCTACGATCCGGGCTTCTCCGCCGCCGGACTGGGCTGCGCGGGTTCGCTCGGTACGGTCATTCCGCCCTCCATCGTGCTCATCGTCTACGGCACGGCGACCGGCACGTCGATCGGACAGCTGTTCATCCATTCCATCGGCCCCGGCATCCTGCTCGGCCTCGGGCTGATGATCGTCGCCTGGTGGATTTCCCGCAAGAAGGGCTGGAAGGGCGGCGAGCCCTTCAGCTGGGGCCGCCTCGGCACGGCCCTGCGCGAATCCGTGCTTGCGCTGCTCGCTCCCGTCATCATCGTCGGCGGCATCCGCTTCGGCATCTTCACGCCGACGGAAGCCGCGGGCATCGGCGTTGCCTATGCGTTGCTGGTCGGTCTCTTCATCTATCGCAAGCTGACATTCTCCAAGATCTTCAGCCTCCTGCGTGACACGACGGAAATGACCGGCTCCATCCTCATCGTCATCGCGGCCGCCTCCGTGTTCGGCTGGATCCTGACGGTCGAGCAGGTTCCGCAACTCGTGGTCAATGCCATCACCGGCGCGACCGAGAGCGCCACGATCGCGCTCATGCTGATGATGGTCGCCGTCCTGGTGCTCGGCACCTTCATGGAATCGATCGCCATCATTCTCATCCTGGCGCCGGTCTTCCTGCCCGTCCTCAGGGTCTATGAGATCGATCCGGTCTATTTCGGCGTGCTTCTCACCATCAACCTGGCGATCGGCGCCAATACGCCGCCGCTCGGCATCGACCTGATGGCGGCGTGCCGGACCGGCGGCATACCGATGTCGGCGTCCTTCCGCTACCTGCTGCCGTTCATCGGCGTCATGACGCTCGTCATGTTCCTGCTCGTTCTCTTCCCCGGGCTGATGACGCTGATGTCGTTCGGCATGTGAGACGCATCGTCCGCAATCGCATTTGAAAGGTGAACCATGTCGTTCGCACAGACTATCCGCGTCAACATCGATCGCTTCTGGTCGACGATCGAGAGTTCCGCCGAGATCGGCAAGGGGCGCCCCGGTGGCCTCGCCCGTCTCACGCTGACCGATGACGACCGCCGGATGCGCGACATGTTCGTCAGCTGGTGCCGGGATGCCGGCCTCAGCGTCGAGATCGACGAACTCGGCAATATTTTCGGCCGGCGCGAAGGCCTCGATCCCTCGCTCCCGCCCATCCTGATCGGCAGCCATCTCGATACGCAGATCAACGGCGGCCGTTTCGACGGCATTGCCGGCGTGCTTGCCGGGCTCGAAGTGGTTCGCACCCTGAACGACGCCGGCCATGTCACCCGCCGGCCGATCGTCGTCGTCGACTGGACGAACGAGGAGGGCGCGCGCTTCTCGCCGCCGATGGTCGCGTCCGGCTGTTTTGTCGGGGCCTATGACGTGGATTGGGTGAAGGATCTCATCGCCGACGACGGTGCGCGTTTCGGCGACGAGCTTGCGCGCATCGGCTACGATGGCAACAAGCCCTGCCGCGCCGGCGAAATCGACGCCTACTACGAACTCCATATCGAGCAAGGCCCGATCCTCGATCTCGAAAAGCGCGATGTCGGCGTGGTGACGGGCGGCTATCCGAGCTATGGCATGCGGGTGCGCTTCACCGGCAAGACGGCCCATACCGGCCCGACGCCGATGGACCTTCGCCGCAACGCGCTTGTTGCCGGCGCGCGCTGGCTGACGGCCGTCGACGATATCGGCTGGGATTTCGCCATCGGGGACGGCAAGGCGACAGGGGCACGGCTGGCCGCCTGGCCGAACAAGCCCGGCATTCTTTCCGACACCGCCCAGGCGATCTGCGACGTTCGTCATCCCGATCCCGCGACTGCCCGGGTCATGGGCGAAAAGATGCGCCGCGCCGTATTCGAAAGTGCCGCCCGCGCCGGCTGCGATGCGGTCATCGAGGACGAGTGGTTCTGGGGCGGCGACATTTTCGATCAGACGATGGTGGACGGTATTCGCGCGGAAGCGGTGCGGATGGACTACGACTGGCGTGATATCCAGTCCCAAGCCGGGCACGATGCCTATTTCCTCGCCCGGCATTGCCCGACCGCGATGATCTTCACGCCCTGCAAGGGCGGCATCACCCACAACAACGAGGAAGATTGCGACCCTGACGATCTCGCACCCAGCCTCAACGTCCTCTTGCACGCCGTCGTGGCACGTGCCGACCGTTGATGGAGCGAGGGTGCCCGACAGGCACTCTCAATGCATGTCGGGATAGAGGGCGCGCAGTTCCTGTACCAGGTCGATGAAATGTCGCTCGGCGCGGGAATAGGGATATTCCGGATGTGTCACCAGGAAGACATCGGCGCCGAGCGGATAGCCCTTGATCTCCAGCGGCCAGAGAAGACCGTTCGCCACCTCGTCATGCACCGCCGTGAGCGGCAGGATGCCGATGCCGAGCCCGGCCACGATCATCCGGCGCACTTCCTCGAGATTGGGGCTCTGCCCGCTGATCCGTTCGCCAAGCCCCAGGCTCTGGCTGAGCACAGACATGGGTTCCAGACCCATTGCCCCGGTGGCGCAGGTGAAGGACACGAAGGATTCCTGGCGCAGCTCCCGCTTCTCCACCTCTTTCCGGCCGAAGAACGGGTGTTCGGCGCCGCAATAGACGCTGAATTCCTCGCGAAACAGCAGTTCGCAATTCAGGCTGAACACGGGGCGTGACAGGAGGCAAAGGCCGATGCCGCATTTTTCCGTCTGAATCCGCTTGATCGTATCCTGGCTGTTCTGGACTTCCATCACCCAGGTGACGGACGGATAGCGCTGATGGTAGAGCCGGAGCGTCTCGTTGACGAGCAGGGATTCCAGGTTCGAGATGATCTGGATGCGCACCTCGCCGAACTCTTCGACCGTCCGCTCCTGCGTGAGGTGGCCGATGCGCTCCACGGCGTGGAAAATCTCGCTGCATTCCTCGTAGACCTTCTGCCCACGGGCCGTCAGCTCGAATTTCCGGCTGCCGCGCAGCACGAGCTGGCAGGCCAGCTGTTCTTCCAGCCGTTGCAGCGCCTGGCTGACCGATGGCTGGCTCATGTTCAGCCGCGCCGCCGCTCGCGTGAGGCTGCGCTCTTCGGCAATCATGAAAAAGGAACGAAGAAGATTGAGATTAAGGTCTGACAACATTGAGTAAGTTTAACCGCGAAATCCCGGCTCTACAATTGTTCGGTCGCGACAGGACAGCGATCGGCTATCGCGCTTTGGGTTCGCCTGCTTTCCAATCCTGCGGCGCAACGGGGAGGGCCCGCTTGTGCGCGCTCGCGCGGTAGGCGGCGAAGATGCGATTGCGTGACGACTCGGCGATGGTCTTGCCCTCCAGAAAGTCGTCGATTTCGTCATAGGTCACGCCGTAGGCGTCCTCGTCGGGCCGCAGGGGCGCATTGGATTCGAGGTCTGCCGTCGGCACCTTGAAAACAAGTTCCTGCGGCGCGCCGAGATGGCTGGCCACGGCGCGCACCCGCCGCTTGTTGAGCCCCGAGAGCGGCAGGATATCCGCCGCGCCGTCACCGAATTTCGTGAAGAAACCCATGAGGGCCTCCGCTGCCTGGTCGGTACCGATGACGAGACCGCCCACTGCGCCCGCCAGGGCATATTGAGCGATCATCCGCGAGCGCGCCTTGATGTTGCCGTGGTGGAAATCCGTCCGCCCATCCTTGAACAGGTCGCCCGCCTCCCGCCGCACCTCTTCCAGCATGGCATCGGCGGCGGGCTTGATATCGATGGTGACGATGCGGTCAGGGTTGATGACTGCGAGCGCCTTTTGCGCATCGGCTTCATCCGCCTGCACGCCATAAGGCAGGCGCACGGCGATGAACTCCGCCCCATGGCCATTGTCGCGCAGGCGTTCCACGGCGCGCTGTGCCAGCATGGCAGCTGCAAGCGAGTCCACCCCGCCGCTGATGCCCAGAACATAGGCGCGCATCGAGGAGGCGCTGAGATAGTCCATGAGGAAGCCGATGCGGCGTTCGGCCTCCTGACCCGCGTTGAAATCAGGCGTTACGCCGAGTGTGTGGGCAATATCCGTCTGATCGTCCAACATGGGTACTCCTTCGTTCGGTCCTGACGTGCGACGCGGTTTGCGAGATAACTGAGGCTTATAGGAAAACCTGCGCCGGTTGAAAGGTTCCTTAACGCAATGACGCGACCCGGAAACGCTTAAAAAACCAACCTCGCGCTTATGAACTGACCCCATGGAGTTGGGCAGTTCACTTGGGCGGGGCCGGTGGAATGGGCGGGTGTGCGTGCCGTCAACCGAGCGCCGATTACTTCGCCAGATAGTCTTCGGTCGATACGACCTGGCCGTAACCGAATGCCAGCGCGGACATATAGGCGGCGTGGACCTTGTCGGCGGACACGATCTCGCCCTTGAACTCCAGGTCGCGCGTAGAGCAGGCGTCTTCCACGATTGTCGTCTTGTAACCGAGATCGGAAGCCGCCCGGGCGGTGGCGTCGATGCACATATGGCTCATCGCGCCAACGACCGTGACGTCCTCGACACCGGCGGAAGACAGTATGTCGGCCAGGCCGGTTTCACGGAACGAGTTGGGGTATCGCTTGGTAACAATCGCTTCCCCGTCCTGCGGAGCCATTTTGGAAATGATCTCCGCTCCCTCCGTACCCGCAGCGAAGAACGGTCCATCGGCCGGGCTCTCGTGACGGACATTGATGATGAGGTCACCGGAACGACGCGCCGCATCGACGACGCGTGCTGCGTTTTCGAGTGCTGCATCTATTCCCACCAGGGGGAACCTTCCTGTCGTCAGATAGTCGTTCTGTAGATCGACGACGATAATGGCGCGTTTGCTCATGGGATATCCTTTCAAGTTGATGCCTTGATTTATCAGCCGCCTCTCCAACATATGAGTGGCAGTAGTGACAAAGACAGGGGCGATATGGACAAACCGGCGAAATTCACGGAAATCGGAATCCTCGCCTACGAAGGCGCTCAAGCCGCGGCTGTGCTGGGCATGACCGATCTGTTGACCGCCGCCGCAGGCATTGCCAGCCGGCGACATGATGTCGGCGAACCTCTTCTTGGCGTGAGCCACTGGAGCCGGGCAAGTAGGGATGAGGCGCCGACAAGAATATTCTCTTCCGAACCGGCCGGACGAGCCGATCATCCGACCGTCATCGTCATTCCTCCGGGCCTCGGCGATCCGTTGCCGGAGCTCGAGGCGCGGTACTATGCCGACTGGCTTCGCTCTGAACATTCGCGCGGCGCAGGCCTGTGCTCGATCTGCAAGGGCGCTTTCCTGTTGGGAGAGACAGGCCTTCTTGCCGGCCGAACGGTGACCACCCACTGGACCTACGAGGAGCACCTGACCTCGCGGTTTCCCGACGTCAACGTGAACACCGACCGCCTGATCATTGACGATGGCGACATCCTGACAGCCGGTGGCGTGATGGCCTGGATCGACCTCAGCCTGATCCTGATCGAGCGGTTCCTCGGACCTGCGATCATGGCCGAAACCGCGAGAGCTTTCCTTGTTGATCCGCCCGGCAGAGAACAAAGCTACTACGGCGCCTTTTCTCCTCGCCTCAATCATGGCGACGACGCGATCCTGAAGGTCCAGCACTGGCTTCAGGCCAGCGGCGGGAAGGATATGAGTCTCGCTGCTCTGGCGGGTCACGCGGGGCTCGAGCCGCGAACCTTCATGCGACGATTCCAGAAAGCAACCGGCCATAGAGCCGGCGAATATGTTCAGCGCCTGCGCATCGACAAGGCGCGTGACCTCTTGCAGTTTACGCGCGAGCCGGTGGATGCGATCGCTTGGAAGGTTCACTACGGCGATCCCGGCTCCTTTCGGAAAATCTTCACCCGCATTATTGGACTTACGCCTGCGGAGTATCGGCAGCGTTTTCGTATGCGTTCGCCTCGCAACCCCGCCTGAGCAGCTTTACCGTGAGTTCTGCAGGTCAACGACCGAGTTTCAGTTGTCCGCGCTTAGTCGCAGAGCGCTTCCGCCTCGATCTCGACCTCATACTCCCCAATCAGGTTTCCGGCCTCGATCAGGGTATTGGCAGGCAGCGTAGATGAGAAGGCGCGGCCGTGGGCGCGGGAGACGGGCTCCCAGTGGCTGGCATCGCGTAGATAGATGCGGGTGCGGATAACGTCTTCCATGCGGCCGCCGAGTGCCAAGATGGATGCGGCAATCTTGTCCAGGATGTAAGTGGCCTGGGCACCGGCATCACCGGGTGCGATACAGCGGTCGATGCCATGGGTCGCGGTGGTGCCGGAGACGAGGATGCGATTGCCGACCCTGATCGCGCGACTGTAGCCGGCGATCGGCTCCCAGATGCTGCCGGAAGAAACGCGTAAACGGCCTGCCCGGCCAGGCACGGCTTCTGCAGTGTAGATCGAGGGGATGGCGTCGAGATGATGGCTGAGATCGCCCGATGCCGTCAGGAAAGGCGGCTTGCGGTATTCGTCGCCGCAATCTCCGGGAATGGGCCGCGTCGCTGCAAAGGCGGCGTCGAGAGCGGCGTGGTCCTCGCCATCCAGCGTAAAGGAAAACACTTTCAGATTGTCGCCGCGATGCTCGTTCTCCCCGAGACGCGCGCCGACGATCGTCGCAGCAACGGCCTGGTGTTCGAGAACCCAGCGGCTGGCGACATTCGAGATCGAGACTCCGTGCTTTGCCGCAATGCCGGCGGCCGCGCGCAGAATGCCCTGAAACGCTTCCCACCCGCCGGCGGTATCGATGAAGCGCTTGTATTTCGAGCGGCTCCAGTCGGCGATGGTCGCGGGTTCCGGCTGGCCAAGCCATTTCTCGGAGAGAAAACCACCGCACAGCGTGCCATAGGCAAGCAGCTTCACGTCGCTTTTGGCGCAGAGATCCGACAGTGCCCCGGCCGCCCGGCGATCAATAAGAGAGAAGGAGACCTGGTTGGTCGCGATATCGATGCCATCGGCCAGCGCCAGCGCCAGGTGTCCGGCGTCGAAATTGGTCAGCCCGAGTGCCCCGATCAAGCCTTCTTCACGCAGTCGCTGCATTTCGTGCAGGGCATCGAGCCAGGCGGGGTGCTCGAAGCTCCACCAATGGAATTGCAGCAGATCGACCCTGTCGACACCAAGCCGGGCGAGGCGCTCCTCGACACCGCGGCGTACCACATCCGCCGTCATCGGACCGGGTTCGGGACACCACTTGGTGAAGGCGACGGGTCGGCTGCTACCTTCATAGCGTGCCAACAGCTTCCCGGTGATCAGTTCGGCCGAGCCGTAGTGATCGGCCATGTCGAAGGTATCGAAGCCGTCGCGGGCATAAGCCTGCAGCGCATCGGCACCCCTGTCGGGATCGACGGTCGTGCCGTTCTTTTCGATGTCTGCTACCTGCCAGAGGCCGCAGACAATTCGGCTGATGGAGAGGTCCTTGGTGAGCGCGATGCGATCGGGCAACTGGGACATGGCTCTATTCCTTGAATTTACGTGTGCGCCTGCCTGTCAGCGATGCCAGCGCATTGGAGGCGCCGAGAATGCCGCGGGGGCGCAAGAGGAGGATCAGGCAAAGGCCGACCCCGATCATGACGATCTGCAACGATGCGGCACGTGCCTGCTGCTCCGGTGGGACAAAGGCTGAGACGGCCGCGGCCGACAGCGCCCAGAGGCCCCAGACGAGAACGGCGCCGAGGATCGCGCCACGATTGTTGCCGGAGCCGCCGACGATCAGCATTGCCCAGACCTGGAAGGTCAGGATCGGCAGGTAATTGTCAGGCGCGATGAAGCCGATGAAATGCCCCTGTGCGGCACCGGCGAGCCCCATGATGGCGCCGCCGATGGTGAAGGCCTGAAGACGAAAGCGGATCGGCCGCTTGCCGAGCGCCTGGGCGGCCGTCTCGTCCTCGCGGATCGCGCGAAGCACGCGCCCCCACGGGCTTTTCGCCAGGTGCTGAAGCGCCAGATAAAGCGCCAGCACGACGGCCGCCATCAAGGCCAGATTGGAGAGGCCGAAGGCGAGGGGATCGCTGGCCAGATTACCGAAGGGCCGCGGAATGAATCCGATGCCGAAGGCGCCGCCGGTAAGCGGCTGCAGGTTGAGAACGCAGAGCTGTACGGTGACGGCGACGCCAAAGGTTGCGATGGCGAGATAATCGGAGCGCAACCGGATGGTGAGAGCGCCGACGAGCCAGGCGGCAAGGCCCGCAACCAGCGCGCCTCCGATCCAGCCGACGGCGATCGGCAGATCGTAGCCGCCGACGCGACCAGCTGCATCCGGCGTCGTCAGAAGCGCCGACACATAAGCGCCAATCGCCACGAAGGCGGCGATGCCGACATTGAACAGGCCCGTTTGGCCCCATTGCACATTCAGCCCGAGGCACATGATGGCATAGGTCAGCGCCATGGTCAGAAAGAAGGCCGCGTAGGCGATGAGGTCGAGGCTCATGCGGCCCTCCCGAACAGGCCGCGGGGGCGCAAGAGCAGAACCGCAACGAGAATGACGAAGGAAACGGCCGCCCGCCATTCGGCGCCGACCAGTTGCACCGCTGCGGCTTCCGACAATCCGACGATGAGCCCGGCGATCATCGCCCCCGGCACGCTGCCGATGCCGCCCAGAATCGCGGCGGCAAACAGCGGCAGCAGCAGGTCATGGCCGAGATAGGGGCGAATCTGAACCAGAAGCCCGGTCATGATACCGGCGATGCAGGCCAGTGCTGCGCCTATGAACCACACGACCCGGATCACCCTCCGCACATCGACGCCGGCGATGCCCGCCAGCGCCGGGTTTTCGCTGACGGCCCGCATCGAGCGGCCGATGTCGGTGCGTGTCATCAGCAAATGAATCGCGACGACCGCGACAAGCGCTACGCCGAGCGACAGCAACTGATCCGGAGTCGCGCGCAGGCCCCCCCCGATCTTGACGGCGATCTGCAACGCCTTTGTGTAGTAGGCCGGCTTGGAGGTGAAGATGAATTCGAGCAGGCTGCGCAGTGCCAGCGAAACGCCGAAGCTTGCCATCACCAGGATGATCACGGCACTGCCGCGCGACCGCAGGCGGCCAAACAGCACGGCGTCCACGGCGAGCGCCAATAGTCCGGTGAGAATGATCGCGAGAATGGTTGCTAAGGGCAGGGACCAGCCGAAGGAGAACGGACCGATCGGCATCGATAGCGTTGTGGAAAGCAGGCCAAGGCCGCCACTCAAGGCCAGCGCCAGATAAGCACCCCAGGACAGCAGTTCTCCATGTGCGAAATTGGCAAAGCGCAGGATCGAATAGGTCAGGGTCACGCCGATGGCACCCAGGCCGATCATCGCGCCGGCGATCAGGCCGTCCATCAGGAATTGCGGATTCATGGCTGTTGCGCCTCTTGCGGCTGGCTGGTGCCAAGATAGAGTTTGGCGATGATCGGATCACCGAGCAAGGTCGATGCTGCGCCCTCATGGCGGATCTTGCCCTCGACCAGGATAACGGCGCGGCTGGCAATCGCCAGCGCGGCCTTGACGTTCTGCTCGACGAGAATGATCGTGACGCCGTCGGCATTGATCTCCTTCAGCATGGAAAAGACCTCCGCCACGATTTTCGGCGACAACCCTGCCGACGGCTCATCGAGAATGAGGACGCGCGGATCGATGATCAACGCGCGGGCGACCGCCAGCATCTGGCGCTGCCCACCGGAGAGCGTGCCGGCGGGCCGCGACGACTTCGTCGCAAGATCGGGGAAGCGCTGGTAGAGCGATGCAATCTTTTCCCCGCGCCGGGATCTGGGTAGCACGGCAGCGGCAAGCTGCAGATTCTCGTGAATGCTCAGTGTCGCGAAGATATTTTCGGTCTGCGGCACGAAGGCGAGGCCCTCGCCGATCTTGCCGTGGGCAGCAATATGCGTGATATCGCGCGTGCCGAGCAGAACATTGCCGGAGTGCACAGGCACGACACCGGCGATTGCCTTGACCAGGGTCGACTTGCCGGCGCCGTTAGGCCCCAGAAGCACGAGGAGTTCGCCGGGTGCGACGGAGAGATCGACACCGCGCACAATCGGCAGGTCGGGCTCGTATCCGGCAGCCAGCGCCAGGGTCTGAAGAGCCGGGACCGTCATGCCGCCGCCCCGAGATAAGCCTCGATCACCTTCGCATTGGAGGCAACATCGGCGGGCGTGCCCTCGGCCAGCGGCTTGCCGAGCGCCATCGCGACGACGCGAGAGCAGAGCCGTGAAACCATGTCCATATTATGCTCGATCAGCAGGATCGAGGTGCCCTGCATGTTAAGGTCCATGACGCGCTTCATGATCGTCTCGAGCAGGGCGGGGTTGACGCCTGCCGCCGGCTCATCCAGCAGGATCGCTCGAGGATCGGCCATGAGGATGCGCGCCAGTTCCAAAAGTTTGCGCTGGCCGCCGGAGAGCACCTTGGCCGGTTCGGATTCGAGGCCCGACAAGGTCACGAATTCCAGCAGCGTCCGCGCCTTTTCGATCGCCAGCTTCTCCTGTTGCCGGACATGGCCGAAGCGCAGGAAGTTTGCAAACAGCCGCTCGCCATCCTGCGCCTGCGCGCCGGCGAGCACATTTTCGAGCACCGTCATTTCGAGGAAAGGCCTAGGAGTCTGAAAGGTGCGCCCGACGCCGCGACCGATGCGCTGCTCGGGGCTTTCCTGCGAGACGTCCAGGCCGCCGATCCAGATCTCGCCCGATGTCGGTCTGAGGCTGCCCGCGATCAGGTTGAACAGTGTCGTTTTGCCCGCACCATTCGGCCCGATAAGCCCCAACATCTCCCCGGCTGCAAGCCGCAGCGACATTCCGGCAACGGCGGTATTTCCTCCGAACTGCTTCACCAGTTCACGCGCATCGATCACCGCTCCGTCCGGGGGCGTAGGGTTCGATGATGCTTGTAGAGCGGGAGAGGGCATAATTGAAAAAGCCTCTTGCTTTGATTGGTGATGTTTGATCAAACTTTACTGCCTGGAAAATTGCAACCGAAAAAAGCAACGCGCGCGGAGCAGATGGGATGGCGGTCCAAGTGAGGAAAACGTCGGAGGTCTTTGCGGGCGGCATGGATCGCGACGTCCTGTCGCCGGTCGGTCGCGAGACCCTGCACCACCGGGTCTATGCGCAGCTGCGCAATTCGCTGATAAACGGCATGTTCGATGCCGGCGACGTTCTGCGCATCACCGATCTCGCCGATCGGCTGCAGACCAGTACCATGCCGGTGCGCGAGGCGCTTGGGCGTCTTGTCTCCGAACAGGCGCTGGAATCCTTGCCGAACCGGTCGGTGCGTGTGCCGCTGATTACCCGCGAGCGTCTCGACGATCTCGCCCGCGCCCGCATCCTGATCGAGGGGCAGATCGTGGCACTGGCTCTGCCCAATCTCGTCGCCAGCGATTTTGCGGCGCTGAAGCAGATCAATGTCGATTGCGACACGGCCTTCGAGCGGCACCGCAAGGACATAGGCCACGCCACCTCGGTGTTGAACCAGCGTTTCCATTTCCACATTTATCACGCCGCGCGCTCGCAGGTTCTGATCCCGATCGTCGAGAGCCTTTGGCTGCAATCGGGGGCGATCATCCGCAAGGCGGCGCACATCCATGACGAACAGGGAGGATTGATGGCGACAAATCACCACTGGGCCCTGATCGATGCGCTGGAGAGGCGCGATATCGAAGGAGCGATGCAGTCGTTGTCCGACGATATCAGTCGGTCTTTCGACCTGATCCGCAACCGATTGGATGCGGAACCGGATGCTGCTGCGGAGGAAGCGAGCCATGGCTGAACCAGTTGACGATGGTTTCGACCTTTTCGATCTACGTGTGGATGTTGTCATTCCGGAAGGCGGCGCCGTCTTTTGCGGAGCAAAGCCGGGCGATCATTTCGAACTTCATGGAGAAATGCTGCATTTGCCGCCCGGGCAGGGCATCTCGATCTATTCTCTGTCAACCGTCCTGCCGCTACTCGCTGCCAAGCAGCGGCCGACCGATCGCAACGACTGGATGACGACGGATGCCGAGATCGCTTGCCCGGACCCGAATTGCTCCACGCGTTTGAGGATCACCCGCACGGGTCTTCGCCGTTTCAGCCATGCCGCGACCACGGCGGTTCCCTTGATCGATAAATAGGCCAGAAGACATGCAGCGCATCTCCATCACCCCCGACTACGAGATTTCCCGCGTTATCCGCGGCGGCTGGCAACTGGCGGGCGGGCATGGCGCGATCGATGCCGACAGCGCTATCGAGGACATGATAGCCTTTGCCGATGCCGGGATTACCACGTTCGACTGCGCCGATATCTATACGGGTGTGGAGGAGCTGATCGGCCGCTTCCGTCTGGCCTACAACAACCGGCGCGGAGCCGAGGCTCTGTCGAAAATCCGCGTGCACACGAAGTTCGTTCCGGACCTTGCGGTGCTGCCGACGATCAGCAAGGCCTATGTCGAACGCGTCATCGACACTTCGCGCCAGCGGCTCAACCTCGATTGCCTCGATCTCGTGCAGTTTCACTGGTGGGCCTATGATATTCCCGGTTGGCTGGAAACGGCTGGCTGGCTGAAGGAGCTGCATCAGGCCGGCAAGATCGGCAAGATCAGCGGTACCAATTTCGATACCGATCACATTGAGGCAATCGTCGGCGCAGGTGTACCGTTCACCTCGCTGCAGCTGCAATATTCGCTGCTCGACCGGCGTCCGGAAAAGCGCATGGTACAGCTTGCGGCCGCGAAAAATTTCGCCCTTTTTTGCTATGGCACGGTGGCGGGCGGTTTTCTGGGCGATCGCTGGCTGGGCCAGCCGGAGCCGGAGCATCCACTCGAAAACCGCTCGCTCACCAAATACAAGCTGATCATCGACGATTTCGGTGGCTGGGACCTCTTCCAGGCACTGCTTTCGGCGCTCAGAAAGATCGCCGACCGGCATCGGGTGGATATCGCGACCGTCGCAAGTGCGGCGATGCTGACCAGGCCGGGGGTCGCCGCCGTGATTGTCGGCGCCCGCAACCGGGACCATTTGCCGTCCAATCTCGCCATCGCGAATATCAAGCTGTCGGACGCGGATCACGCGGAGATCGAGGCGGTCCTGTCGCAGGCAAATCCGCTGGATGGCGACGTCTATACGCTGGAACGGGACCGGGAGGGTCCTCATGGCAGCATCATGAAATACAATCTCAACAAAGGGGAATAAAAATGAGAACGACATTTCTACTTTCCGCCCTGGTCGCTGCCCTCGCGGCATCCACGACGCCAAGTGTCGCAGCCGATTGCGATATCACCGTCGGCCTCGTCATGGAGCTGACAGGTCCTGCCGGTGAATACGGCCAGGCGGGCGCAAAATCCGTCGAAATGGCTTTCCGTGATTTCAACGATGCCGGCGGCGTCGATGGCTGCAAGATCGTCGCCGACACGCGCGACAGCCAGAGCCAGGGCAACGTAGCCGTCGATCAGGCAACGCAGCTCGTCAACATCAAGAAGGTACCCGTCATCATCGGCGGCATCATCTCGTCCGTTTCGATCCCGATCCTGACCTCGGTGACGGCACCGGCCGGCGTGGTGCAGGTCTCGCCGGCCTCATCCTCGCCGACGCTGACCGAGCTTGGTCGTGAGGGCAAAACCAATGGCGTGTTCTTCCGCACCATCACATCCGATGCGCTGCAGGGGACTGCCGCAGCCAAATACGCGATCGACCAGGGCTTGAAGAAGATCGCCATCATCAATGTCAACAATGATTTCGGCGTCAACATGGTGCGCGAATTCACCACCGCCTACACGAAGCTTGGCGGCACGATCACCTCGACCACGCCCTATAACGAGAAGCAGTCGAGCTATTCTTCCGAGGCAAGCGCCGCCATGACAGGCGAGCCCGACGCGCTCTATCTCGTCAGTACGCCGGTGGACGGTGCCACGATCGCTCGCGCCTGGATCTCCGGGGGCGGCAAGCAGACCTTCCTGCTGAATGACGGCATGAATTCCAAGGACTTCATCGAAAGCGTCGGCGCGCAATATCTTGAAAACGCCTACGGAACGTCGTCCGGCACCAGCCCGACGGCATCGACCGAGTATTTCAACAGCAATTACGAGGCCTTCTCGGGCGGCATTTCTCCGTCCGCGCCGGCCGCCGATCGCTCCTATGATGCCGGTGCGATCGTCGCACTCGCGATTGCAAAGGCCGGCAAACCGGATGCTGCTTCCATCAAGGCCGCCATGCCCGAGGTCGTGGCCGAAGGCGGTACCCCGATCCATGCGGGCAAGGAAGAGTTCGCCAAGGCGCTGCAACTGATCAAGGACGGCAAGCCTGTGAAATACGAAGGTGTCATCGGTCCTGTGAGTTTCGACCAATTCGGCGATATCACCGGCCCGTTCCGCCTCTGGAAGATTACCAATGGTGAGGTGACCACGGTCGGCGAATTGAGCGCAGGCGAGGTCGCTGAGATCAAGGCTTCGAAATAAGCAAACCAGGTCTTGGGGCAAAGCCCCAAGACCTCTCGGCGGAACCTTTGCCTGACGAGGAAGGGCCGATGAAGGTTCCAGAACAGCCTCAATAACTTTTAAAAAAGGCGCTTGACTTCCGTCCGGTATAGAAGTCAACTCCTGTTTACCGGAAATATAGTACGATATACCGGACGGAGGCAGGGAGGCCTTTTATTTTTGACGAATACCGGCGGTCTCAGCACATTTGCGGCCGACGTGAACCTGTATTTCGGCATTGGCTAACCGATGCCCGCTGCGTATCCCAGTTGAAGTTAAACCAAAAAAGGGAACTCGAAAATGAGTGAAAAGTTAGTGACGAACCGCAGAACCGCATTGAAATTGCTCGGGACGGGAGCGGCAATTCTGACTGCGCCTTATATCATTCGGCCGCGTCCGGCGTGGGCTGACAACGGTATTCTTAACGTTACCACTTATGACAAGTTCCTTCCGCAGGAGTTCATCGACAAATTCCAGAAGGATACGGGCATCGAAGTTCGTGTCCGCCTTACGGATGACCAGGGCAAGCAGTACAATCTTCTGACGGCCGAGGGCGCGAACCCGTCCACCGATATCGTCACGGTTGCCGGGCATCGTTACTCGCAGTTCATCGATTCCAAGCTGCTTCAGCCGCTTGACACTGGGCGTATATCGAACTGGAAGAACCTTAACAGCGCCTATCAGGACGCGCCCTGGGCGCGTATTAACGGCAATCTCTGGGGCTTGCCGATACTGGCCGGTTACGAAGGTCTCGCCCGTAATGTCGACTACGTGAAGGATGCGCCGAGCTGGGAGATCATGTTCGACGAACAGTACAAGGGCCAGACTTCGTATATCGTCAGCGATTTCATGACGATCACGATGCAGTATCTCGGCCATGACGGCGACTTCGTGACCTATACTGATAAGCCGGAAGAGGCACAGAAGGCCACCAATGAAGCGCGTGATTTCCTGATCAAGCACAAGGACATGGTGCGCAAATACTACGACGCCGGCTCTGAAGTGCAGCAGATGTTCATCAATGAAGATATCTATCTCGCCCATTCGTGGTCGGGCCCTGCGGCCAAGCTCATCATCGACGGCCACCCGATCAAGCTCTCGGTTCCGAAAGAAGGAACCTTCGGATTCTGTTACACGCTCAATGTCGTCAACAACGCACCGAATGCGGAGAATGCCTACAAGCTGCTCGACGCCATCCTGGCAAACCCGGAAGTCGGCGCGGCGATGACCCGTCAGTCGGGCTACAGTTCGACCATCAACGGTGTCGGCGATCTGCTCAACGAGCGCGAGCGGCTTGCTTCGACATTGCCGCAGGAAGAGGTTGATCGCATCATATTCTTCTCGTCGGTCAATCGCGATATGAAGAACGAGATGATCGACCGCGCGACCGCAGAGGTCAAGGCGGCCTAAAGAAGGCGAGGCTTCGGATAATCTACCTGGTTGGGGCGCATCCGCGATCGTCAGCCAGGTAGACGACCATTCCGCCCGTCGGGACCCCAGCAGTGCACGACACCTGTCCGCCGGCTCCGGCCGGTGGCATCGGTCGATCTGCGTCAATCGAGATCCGTTTAATGGTAAGTAGCAATACGACAGCCCAGGACCGGGCGAGAAGCGATGCGTCTGTGCCGCGATATTCGACCCGCATAGCCACGGTCATCAATTCCGCGCTTTACCGGCATACGCTGGGAGCGGCGGTGGAATCGCGGATCGGCCGCGTCATCCTTCTTGCCGGCGTACCGCTGATCTGGCTGATCATGCTGCATGTCGGGCCGATCTATCAAATGCTGAAGATCAGCCTCCTGTCGCACTATCCAGTCCAGCCGGGCATGGAATCGCACTTTACCCTGGATAACTATGCGATCTTTTTCCGGGAATCACTCTATTTTACGCCGCTGATCAAGAGCTTCATTTTCGCGACTGCCGCGACCGCGGTCACGCTGATAGTGGTCTACCCTGTTGCATATTATGTTGCGAAGGTTGTTAAGCCTCAGGGCCGCTCAAGGGCGCTGCTGCTGCTGCTCGTGCCGTTCTGGGCCGGTGAGCTGATCCGCACCTTTTCGGTCATCATGCTTTTGGCCAATCGTGGCGCGGTCAACGTGCTGCTGCGTGAGGTCGGGTTGATCGATCGGCCGATCCCGATGCTCTATACCTCGTTCTCGCTCGGCTTCGGTCTCGTCTACCTGATCTGCTTGTATATGCTGCTGCCTCTGTATTCGGCGATCGAGAAGATTCCGTCGCCGCTGCTCGACGCGGCGGCCGATCTGGGGGCTGGCCCGTTCACCCGCTTCCGCCGGATCATCCTGCCGCTGTCACGCGACGGCATCGTTTCGGGCTGCTGCCTGGTGTTCCTGACGTGCATCGGCGTCTTCGCGACGCCAATGCTGCTCGGCGGTCCGACCACCGTGCTGTTTCCCGAAACGATCAGCGGCTTCTTCCACGGCGCCAGCGACAAATGGCCGGTTGGCGCCGCCTTCGCCCTGATCATGCTAGTGACCGCCCTTGCCGCCGCCGCGATCTTCATGCGGCTGGTTGGCGGACGTAAAAAGAGAGCAATCTGATGCGCGCCATGTTTTCAGACGCCCCACGGGTCACGCTTGCCGCGTTCTACTGGGCCTTTATCCTCTATCTCCTGTTGCCGCTCACGCTGATGATGGCGATGAGTTTCAAGGACGCCAATTTTGTCGCCTTTCCGATCGGAGATTGGACGTTCGACTGGTACGGCGAGGTAATGCAGGACAAGCAGTTTCTCGAAGCCTGCCTCTATTCGATCATGATCGCCGCCGCCACGACGCTTGCCGCCACCATTCTCGGCGTGTGGATATCCATGCTGATCGTGGCGGAAGGCATCCGCGGCCAAGTCATCATCTTCGCGCTTGCATGCTTGCCGGCAGTTGTGCCGGGCATGATCTCGGCGATCTCGCTGCGCATCTTCATCTCGACCATCGACATGCCGACGGGAACAGCTGCGATCATTCTGGGCCACACGGTGCATGCCGTACCCTTCGTGGTGGTGATGGCGCTTACCCGATTGCGGTCAATGCCGGGAAATCTTGTCGATGCGGCACGTGATCTCGGTGCCGACAGCGTCGTCGCCTTTTTCCGCGTGACACTGCCCTATCTTGGCCCGGCGCTCTTTGGCGGGATGATCTTCTGCGTACTTTTGTCCATCGACGACTTCGTGCGCACCTTTTTCCTCGGCGGTTATCGCCTGACGCTTCCCATGCTGATCTTCGCGAAGGTGCAAGGCGGTATGTCTCCTGAAATCAATGCAATGGCGACACTCGTTCTCGTGGTTACGGCCGCTGTCGGACTGTACGCCGAACATCTCACCCGCCGCGCGAGGACCCGCTGATGGAACCCGTCGTCCAATTCGACAATGTCAACAAAAGCTACGGTGGCTATGTCGCCGTCGAGAACTTGAACCTCAGCATCGAGGCCGGCAAGTTCGTCACCCTGCTGGGGCCTTCCGGATGCGGAAAATCCACATCGCTTCGCATGCTTGGCGGCTTTGAGAGGCCGACCTCGGGGCGCATTCTGTTGAATGGAAAGGATGTGACGCGGGTTCCGCCCAACAAACGGAACGTAAATATCGTATTCCAGGACTATGCGCTCTTTCCGCATATGACCGTCGCCAAGAACATTGCCTTCGGCCTCGAGCTCAAGGGCTTCGACAACCAGAAAATCCATCGTCGGGTATCGGAGCTTCTCGAGCTTGTGCAGCTTGAGGAGTATGCCAGGCGCCTGCCGTCGGAACTGTCGGGCGGCCAGCGCCAGCGCGTTGCGCTCATGCGTGCACTTGCTCCGGATCCGGACGTGCTGTTGCTCGATGAGCCGCTATCCGCGCTGGATGCGAAGCTGCGCCAGCAAATGCAGATAGAACTGAAGTCAATCCAGGAGAAGACCGGCAAGACCTTCATGTTCGTGACCCATGACCAGGAAGAAGCGCTGACGATGTCGGACACGATCGTGGTCATGAATAAGGGACGGATCGAGCAGATGGGGGATCCCGACACCTTGTATGGTCGTCCCGGATCGGTTTTTGTCGCCAATTTCATCGGCGAGACCAATCTGCTGCGCAGTACCGTTCTCGGGATGGACGGAGATATGACGACGCTGAGCTGGAACGGCATCACCATTACGGCAAGCCAGGGCGGGCTGGCGCCCAAGCTAGGCGAACATCTTTATGTGGTCCTTCGTCCCGAGGCGATCCATTGCTCGGTGGCCGAGCCGGCAAGCGGCAACCGGATCAAGGGCAAGATTCGCCAGCGTGTGTTCAAGGGCAATCACACTTCGCTGATGGTTGACGTGGGCGATGGCACGCTTTTGAACACCCTCGTCCATCCGAGTGAGATCGCGCATCTCAGTGGCGAAAATATCTGGGTCGGTTGGAAGCCCGAGACGGCTACGGTCATTCCTGACCGGCACGCCCACAACTAACATCAGGGACCCGCGTCGTGACGGAGCGGGTCTTCAATAGGCAAGGCGTTCGATGCGAAACATGCGTTCCATCGGACGACGGAGGTGAGCCATGGCCTACAACGTAGAAACTCCGATCCGGTCGATGGCGACAAGTCTGCCCGACCTGGAACAGCGTGTTCGCGACGATCTCGCCTGCCTGTGCTATCCGCCGGCGAATTGGGTCGTGCCGACGTCTCACGCGGAACAGGTCCATGATGTCGTCGTCATCGGGGGCGGAATGTGCGGGCTGGTGACCGGTTTTGCATTGATCGGCGCCGGTATTCGCAACATCCGTATCTTTGACCGCAGCGAAGCGGGCTTGGAGGGACCATGGCTGACATATGCGCGCATGGAAACATTGCGCTCGCCCAAGCAGTTGACCGGACCCGCCTACGGGATGGCATCGCTCACGTTCCGGGCCTGGTACCTTGCCCAGTACGGTAACGAAGCCTGGACCGCGCTCGACAAGATTCCGCGTCCGATGTGGATGGATTATTTGCGTTGGTACCGCAAGGTGCTCGATCTGCCGGTAGAGAACGGCATCGAGGTCACCTCCATCCTCCCCGAGGGCGAATTGCTGCGTCTGACGCTGGCCGGCACGGGCGCACGAGAAACGTCGGTGCTTGCCCGCAAGGTGGTCATGGCCACGGGGCGTGACGGGCTGGGTCATCCCAGCATTCCGGAGTTCGTCAGTGGCCTGCCGGAGGAATATTGGGCGCATTCCTCGCACGAGATCGATTTTGCTGCGCTTCGAGGCAAGCGGGTCGTGGTCGTGGGGGTTGGGGCATCGGCCGTTGACAATGCTGCGGAAGCATTGGAGGCCGGCGCCGCCGAGGTCCGCCACCTCATCCGGCGCAAGGAAATGCCCTGCATCAACAAGCTGATGGGCATCGGCTCGTTCGGCTTCACGGCTGCCTATCCGCAACTCGGTGACGCCCGACGTTGGCAGATCATGGACTATGCGCTGCGCACCCAGACGCCGGCGCCGCGTGGCTCGACGATGCGCGTCAGCCGACATTCGAACGCCTATTTCCACTTTGATGCAGCGGTCGAAAAGGCTGAACTCGACGGTGACGAAATCCTCGTCAAGATATCGCGGGGCAGGTCGCTGCGCGCGGACTTCCTGATTCTGGGCACCGGCTTCGGGGTCGATCCGCTGGCGCGCAAGGAACTCGACGGTTACGCCGACAAAATCCTGCTGTGGCAGGACCGGTTCACGCCGCCGGCCGGCCAGGAGAATGCCCAGCTCGGGAGCTTCCCCTATCTCGCCGACGATTTCAGCTTTCTCGAGCGGGAGCCCGGCCAAGCACCATGGCTTGCCAACATCCACAACTTCAATTCCGGCGCGGCCGCGAGCCTGGGCAAGGTGAGCGGCGATATTCCGGGCATCAGCGAAGGGGCGTCATGGCTGGTTCGGGAAATTGCCGCTAAACTCTACACGGAAAATTTCGATCAATATTGGCAGCGGCTGCTTGACTATGAAACACCCGAATTGCGCGGTGATGAATGGACTGCATCGCCCTTGCCGGACGGCATGACGCTCAACGATCGCAAGCAGGCATAGGAGGACGAGATGGCCGAAAACGAGGACGTGCTTGCAGCGATTGTCGGTATCGAGCCAGGCAGTTCGCTGTCTCAAGCGGTGGCAGGGCGCGCTGACATCATGATGTTGACCCAGCAGACGCATGATGGTGCATTGACGCCGGACGTTCCCGGGGGCCTGTCGCATGCGGAGCGCGCGGCACTCGCCTTGCGCATCGCAAAGATCAATGATCACAAGGCATTCGAGGACCATTTCGAGACCATGCTGGAGAAGGCCGGGATGCCGGATAGCGCGGTGCGGATGGCCGACATGTGGTTCGACGGGGGCAGCGACTTGCGCGCCAGGGCGTTGATCCGCCACGTCGATCTCGTAGCGCATGCACCCAAGGATGCGACACGCCGCGACATCGAACTGCTTCAGGAAGCCGGCATTGCCGATGCCGACATCGTGCGGCTGTCGGAACTTGTCGCATTTGTCAGCTATCAGATCAGGGTCGCGGTCGGCCTGCAGTTGATGCGGGGGCTGGCATGAGCAAGACACTTCACGACTTCACCACCGAGATTCCGCAATGGAAGCCTTATGTGGCTCCACTCAACCTCGCCGAGGCGTCGAGCGAGCAGCTTGATGCATTGAAGGTGACGCCATCCAACACCAAGGTTTCGGACTATGTACTGGTGCTGGCGCATGATGTTGAAACGCTCAAGCATCGTTCGCCGCTGTTCAATGGCGTCATGTACAATCGCGGCGGCCTGTCGCGTGCGGACCGCGAACTTGGCGCCGTCGGCGCTTCGATGGTCAATCGCTGCATCTATTGCGCCGCCGTTCATGCAAGCCGCTACAATCAGCTGACCAAGGATACCGAGGTAATCGCGGCAGTCTTCGCCGATGGCGTCGATGCCGAGATCGAGCCGAGGCTCAAGGCGATCCTGAATTTTGCCGTCAAGCTTTCGAAATGCCCGTCGGAAGCCACTGCCGACGACATGGCGGCGCTCGTCGGGGCTGGTTTAAGCAAGGAAGAAATTGTCGATCTCATTCTGTCGACGTCTTTGTTCGGCTGGGCCAACCGGCTCATGCACACGCTCGGCGAGCCTGTAGGGGAATGATCGGTCAGGAAGCTCACGAGGCAGCCATAGGGGGACAGAGCATGCTTTCGACGAATCCGCCCGAAATTGGGCCGCGTTTACAAGCCCATAGAAAAGAGCTCGGTCTGACGCTGACGGAACTCGCGGCGATATCGGGCGTCTCGCGCTCGATGTTGTCGGAAATAGAGCGTGGCAATGCCAACCCCACCTACGGCACGCTGTGGCATCTGACTCGGGCGCTCAAGATCGACCTCAATAGGCTGGTCAGCGGCGCAAGCGAAGAGCGCGGCGGCCCCATCATCGATCTGCAGCCGGGCAATTTAACGCCGACGATCCGAAGCGCGGACGGAAGTTGTACGCTGCAGATTCTGTCACCAGCCAGCATGGTGTCGTTGATCGAATGGTACCTGCTGAGCTTCGAGGCTGAGGGGGAACTGGTGAGCGACCCGCACGGAGCCGGTACCGTCGAGCACCTGCACTGCACCAGGGGCGAGATCGTTGTACGCAGCGCTGGAAACAACATGATCGTGCGCGCCGGCGAGACGGCGCGCTATGCCGCCGACGTACCCCATTCTCTCACCAGTGTCGGCACTGTAGGCGCCGGCGCGTTCCTCGTGGTTGCATCCGGCGATGTCGGGCCGAATACGCCGAGAACCTCGATGCGTTCGAGATAACGATCGGCCCCCGGCCGAATTCATGAATGAGCAGGAAAGGAATTGATGATGAAGGTAGGGATTGTCGGAGCGGGTTCGATCGCTTTTGGAACCGCCGCGCTTGTGGAACAGCAGGGGCACAAGGTGACATTGTGGTCACCGTCGGGCGAACGCACGCGTGCCCTGGCCCGCGGTGAGGCGCTGGTTGCCCAAGGAGCGATACAGGGAACTTTCCATCCAGCCGTTGCGACAAGCGCCGCCGACCTCGTTGCCGGCGCAGAGGCTCTCGTCATCGCGCTGCCGGCCTATGGCCACAAGACCGTCCTGGATGCCGTTGCACCCCATATCGCGCCGTCGCAGATCGTCATTTTCAGCTCGCATGCTTCGTTTGGTGCGCTGTATCTGTCTCGCCTGCTCGCCGCTCGTGGTATCAGCATCCCCATCGTCGCATGGGGCACGACCGCGGTCACCGGCAGGCAGTCGAGCCAGACATCTGTCAATGTGAACACGGTCCGCAAGCAGGTCGATCTCGCCACCGTGCCGGCCCCGTCCAGTGATCTGGGGCTCTCGGTCTGCCAGTCGTTGTTTGGTGACCGCTTCCGTGACCGGGGCAGCCTTCTGGCAATTGCCCTCTCCAACCTCAATCCGCAAAACCATATGGGTATCGCACTTGGCAACATGACCCGCATGGAGCGTGGTGAAAGCTGGAGCCAGGGTCAGAACGTCACGCCGAATGTCGGCCGGCTTCTGGAGGATCTCGACAAGGAGCGGATCGCCATCGCCACCAAGCTTGGCCTCGAAGTGCGCGATATCTTCCAGCATTTCCATCTGTCGTTTCATGTGCCGATAAGCTCCATCTCGCAGATGAATCAGGAAATGCACGACGCCGGCAATGGCGGCAGCGGCCCTACCACCGCCGATAGTCGCTATGTAACGGAAGACGTTCCTTTCGGTCTGGTCATGACGGCAAAAATCGGGCGTCTTGCAGGCCATCCTGCCGAACTGCACGAAGCCGGGGTCCGGCTTTTCTCCGCCATGTATGGCCGCGACTTCACCGAGGAGAACGACCTCCTCAACGCGCTCGATCTTGACGCGATGTCGCTGGATGAACTGAAGGGGCTCTGCCGCGATGGGTTCGCCACGGCCTGACCGCGTCTTCCGCTCTTCTTCTGCTCGCTTGACGGACCTGCCCTGGGCGAGCAGCGGATGGCGATCGCGGCTGTTCTCCGTTTTCTTTTTCCAGCGTATCTTCCAACGCGGCGCTGAGAACAGCAGTGCCGCTGGAACGAGGTTTTACGTGTCATGACCAACGCGTTCATCAACCACCTGTCATCGGAACTCGAAGGCCTGAAGTCGGCGGGGCTTTACAAGAGCGAGCGTGTCATTACCTCGAAACAGGCCGGCGAGATCGAGGTCGCCTCGGGCGAACGGGTGCTGAACTTCTGCGCCAACAATTATCTCGGCCTTGCCGATAGCGAGGAACTGGCCGAGGCC
>NZ_LMFA01000025.1 GCF_001426565.1 Rhizobium sp. Root482
ATCCGCCGCCCACGTTTCTCTTTCTCTCTATTAAATTGTCAAAAAACCGACGAAAACAAATCCGTCAAAACCTACCCACAAGAGCCAAAAGCGTTCCCGCCTGAAACCCACAATCCGCACTAAACTTTCACTAGGAAATTTCAGAGCGAGTTCGTCGGTCGCCAGCAGCGCCGCCGCCCTCGTTGGTGAGCGGTTTATAGGCCGGAGCGACGTTCATAGTCAACAGGATTTTTGAAAAAAATGACAGTTTTTTGACAAAGCCCGACGCCGCAAGGCTTTGACACGACAGTGCCCCTGCCCCGGCCGTCGTCCTGCCGGCAAAAACACAATTTCGCCCTATGTTTTTCACAATCGCCGCCTCTAAACGGCTCTGTGGCTGCGTCGCTTTCGCCTTTTTCGATCCTTCCTCTGTCAGGAGCGTCGGCTGGTATGCCCAATCAGAGCGTTGTTTGACTCTCGGGCTCGAAAGATGCACAGCTTCGCACATCATAGCGAGACGATAAGAAGGCCGGCCCTCAAAAGGGAAACGGCGAACCAGGGAACCGCTTAGATCGGCATGAGCACGGACAAGACGATGATGCGCACGCTCGGCAACGAGCCGCCGATCCCCGCCGACGGACGCCGGGCGCCCGACCGGCGCGAGATTTCCCTGCGCTGGCTGTCGGGCACCTTCCTGACAGGCATCACCTCCAGTCTTCTGATGGGTGTCGCGCTTTTCGCCGCCCTTGACGGGCGCCAGCAGCTTGCCATCCCGGCCGAGGCCTATGCAGCGATCAATCCCGTCGCGCGCGGTTCGCAGCCGACGGCCGCTGCCAAGCGCGGCGACCGGATACTGCCGCCCAGCATCGTCGCCAAGCCGTCGGACCGCACCATCATGGAAGTCTCGACGATGATCCATGACGGCGAGAAGGAGGTGGTACGCCGCCAGCCCTTCGCCCATGTGAAGATGACGCTGGCCGCCAATCACCAGCCGGCGGAAGCCTATCCCTCCTTCGACCCGCTGGCGATCTTTTCCAGCGATGACGCGGAGGATGGCGCACCGCCGGTCAGCCGCACCGGCACGATCTACGGTTCGGACGTGGAATCCGAGGTGGCCTTGAAGACGGTCGATTTTCCGCTGAAAGGCTCGTCGCTGGAATTCTCGCCGTCCATGAGCATGGACGAGGTGGAGGAGAATGTCCGAACCAATGGTTCGGTACTGACCGACGGCAATACCCAGCTCGCCTCGCTCTTCTATGTCGATCCCCGCCGTTTTGCCTCCGATGCCTCCGATCTCGACCTGATCCAGGGGCTTTCCGCCCGGGTGGTCGAGGAGAACATGTCGGTTTCGGCCTTCGAGACCATCACCGAGAACAGCACCGAATATGCCGACGACGTCATTCCGGTGCGCCGACAGACGCCGATCGCCACCGTGTTGATCAATGCCGGCTATGAAAAGGCGCAGGCCGAGGATCTCGCCGGCTATCTGCGCCCGGCCCTCGACGTGACCGATCTGCAGGAGGGCGACGTCCTGCGCATCGGCATCGTCCAGAAGGGCCGCAACGCGCCGGCCGAGGTGGTGCGCGCCAGCGTCTATTCGCGCGGCAGCCACGTCTTCACCATGGCCCTCGATGACGGAGGCAATTTCGTCAAGGCCTTCGAGCCGCCGCCATTGGCAGCCGTCGCCACCGCCTTCGACGACAATGGCATGCCGTCCATCACCGCTGGGCGCGACCTGCCCCGCGTCTATGACGGCGTCTACCGCGCCGCCCTCTCCTATGGCATGAATTCGACGATGGTCGCCCAGATCATCAAGCTGCTCGCCAGCAATGTCGATTTCCAGGCACAGCTAAAACCCTCCGACAGGCTGGAGGCCTTCTTCTCGGTTGCCGACGAGAGCGGAAAGGCCACCGACGACAGCGAACTGCTCTATGTCAATGCCCGCTTCGGAGATGCCGAGACGCGCTTTTATCGTTTCCAGGATCCATCCGACAAATCGATCGACTATTACGATGCGGAGGGCAAGAGCGTGCGCCAATTCCTCCTGCGCAATCCCCTGCCGAACGGCCGGTTCCGTGGCGGCTTCGGCATGCGCCGCCATCCGATCCTGCGCTATTCCCGCATGCATACCGGCGTCGACTGGTCGGCACCGCGCGGCACGCCGATCATCGCCGCCGGTAACGGTGTCGTCGAGAAGGCCGGCTGGGATTCCGGCGGCTACGGCAACCAGACCCTGATCCGCCATGCCAACGGCTATGTCTCCTCCTACAACCACCAGAGCGCCATTTCCAAGAAGGTCAAGCCCGGTGCCAAGGTCGTCCAGGGCCAGGTGATCGGCTGGGTCGGCACCACCGGCCTGTCCACGGGACCGCATCTTCATTACGAGCTGATCGTCAACGGCAACCGTGTCGATCCGCTGCGCATCCGCCTGCCCGGCGGCAAATCGCTGGAAGGCGAAGCGCTCGCGCAGTTCGAAAAAGAACGTGCGCGCATCGACGAATTGCTGGCCAAGGACAATGGCGGCGCCGAAATGGCGGCGGCGCAGTAGAATTTCCGCTCAATATTCGGTCGTCAATATCCCTGAATCCGCGTCGAGATCGGCCATGGTCCCGATCGGCAGACTGACCGGATGTTTTCCATGACCAATCGGCAATCCGCCCAGCACCGGAACGCCCAGCGCCTCGAGATGGCCACGCACGATATCGATGATCAACCGGCCACGCGACGGCTCAGCCATCACGAATTGCCCGACTGCAACGCCCACGGCGCCATCGAGATGACCGGCCTTGCGCAGCATGGTCAGCGCACGGTCGACACGCCCCGGATAGCAATCGCTTGCCTCCAGAAGAAGGATTGCTCCGGTCATGTCAGGCAGGCTCCAGCCTGCGGCAGTGACGATCAGATCAAGATTGCCGCCGACAAGAACGCCTCTCGCCCTGCCCCTGGTGGTCAGACCGGCCGTCGGCTCGTCGGATCGCGATGCAATCACCATATTGCCGGTCTCCACCAGCATCCGCGCAAGCGCGTCCCGGTTTTGAAGATCGACACCTCCGTCGTCATCGCCGAAAAGCGCGCCGTGAATTCCTGCTATTCCGCATTGCCGCAACAGCATCAGGTGCAGGATGGTGATGTCGCTGAAACCCACCAGGGGTTTCGGGTCACGGGATATGGCATCGAAATCGAGCCTGTCGGCGATCCGGTAAGCACCCTTGCCGCCACGCGTCGCAAAGACTGCGCGAATAGCGGGATCGCGCAAGGCACAGTTCAGGTCGTCGATCCGGTCATCGTCCGTTCCCGCCAGAAAGCCGTTGCGGTCGAAGGCGTGCGCGCCGAAATCCACTTGAAAGCCCAGCTCTTCCAGAATGCGGACACGGGCAACGATCTCGTCGCGATCCGGCGTGCTGGCCGGCGAGACAAAACGGATACGGTCGCCCGGCTTCAGTTTTCTGGGTATGACCATTGCGGGCCGATGACCGAACCTCGCTTGTGCCATATCCATGCCCCTCCCCTATCCCGCGGGTTGCGTCTGCCGCATGCTCGCCCGCTCCTCTGTTCGCGACCACCAGGCCTTGAGATTGGCGTGACGGTCGAGCATCGGCAGGCTTTCCGGCGCCTGGGCGAAATAATCGATCATCGGCGCCACATGGAGATCGGCGAGCGTCAAGGACGCGCCGCCAAGCCAGGGACCATCGCCCATCAGATCGGCGAGCGCTTTCAGGATGATCGGCGCCCTTGAAAGGGACGCCGCCAGCCGTTTCTCGTCAGACGGTTCGCCACGCTGCGGCTTGGAAACCCCTTCGACATAGATCCCCCAGACGAGCGTCGGATAGATATATCCGTCTGCAATGCTGATCATCTGGTTGACGCGCGCCCGGGCTCGCGGACTGACCGGCTGGAGTTTCGGCCCGTCGAACGCCTCGTCGATATAACGCGTGATCGCGCCGGTCTCGTAGAGCTGGAAACCATCATGCTCGAAGGCCGGAATTCGGCCGAAAGGCTGCCGGGCAAAGTAGGATGGCGGCGCCCCGACTTCGGCAAAGACATCCACCGGCACCAGATCGTATTCGACGCCCTTCTCGTGGAGAGCAAGCCGCGATGCGCGCACATAGACGCTGTAATCGGCGCCGTACAAAATCGGCTTCCGCATCCCCGCTCCTTTATTGGCCTGAAACGGAAAAGGCCGCCCGAAGACGGCCCTTTCTCTATACTCGGATCAGGCGGCGGCCTTCTCGGCCCCGTCCCTGAGCTTGAAGTTCAACCGATCGGAGCCGGCAAAGGCCTTGATCGTCGAACCATCCGGGAAATTGCCCTGGAGGATCTGCTCGGCGAGCGGGTCCTGGACATATTTCTGCACGGCCCGCTTCAACGGGCGCGCGCCATAAGCCGGATCATAGCCCTTGTCGGCAAGGAAGGCGCGGGCCTCCTCGTCGAGTTCGAGCGTGATCTTGCGGTCGGCCAGCAGCTGCCGCAACCGCGAGAGCTGGATATCGACGATCGCCCCCATTTCGCCGCGCTTGAGGCGATGGAACAGGATGATCTCGTCGACCCGGTTGAGGAATTCGGGGCGGAAATGCCCGCGCACCACTTCCATCACCTGGTCGCGCACCATGTCGCTGTCATCGTTCTCGCCAAGCCCGACCAGATATTCCGCACCAAGATTGGAGGTCATGATGATCATCGTGTTGCGGAAATCGACGGTGCGGCCCTGACCATCGGTCAGCCGGCCGTCGTCGAGTACCTGCAGGAGCACGTTGAACACGTCCGGATGCGCCTTTTCGATCTCGTCGAACAGCACGACCTGATAAGGCTTGCGCCGCACCGCTTCCGTCAGCGCCCCGCCTTCCTCGTAGCCGACATAGCCGGGAGGCGCGCCGATCAGCCGGGCAACAGAGTGTTTCTCCATATATTCCGACATATCCATGCGCACCAACGCGGTGTCGTCATCGAACAGGAAGCGTGCGAGCGCCTTGGTCAGTTCCGTCTTGCCGACGCCGGTGGGACCAAGGAAGATGAACGAGCCGATCGGCCGGTTCGGATCCTGCAGGCCCGCCCGCGAGCGGCGCACGGCACGCGACACGGCCTGGACCGCGTCACCCTGGCCAACCACCCATTGAGACAGTTCGTCTTCCATCCGAAGCAGCTTGTCGCGCTGGCCTTCCAGCATCTTCTCGACCGGAATACCGGTCCAGCGGGAAACCACATGGGCGATATTGTCCGGGGTGACGACCTCCTGCACCATCGGGTCGAGCGCCGAGGAATCCTGGCTTTCGGAGGCCTCCAGCTCCTTTTCCAGCTTCGGGATCACCCCATAGGCAAGCTCGCCGGCCCTCTGGAACTCCCCCTTGCGCTGGGCGATGGCCAGTTCGTTGCGGGCTTCGTCGAGCTGCCGCTTGAGGTCGGCGGCAAGGCCGAGCTTGGACTTTTCCGCCTGCCAGCGCGCCGTCAGCGCATCGGCCTCTTCCTCGAGCCCGGTCAGGTCGATCTCCAGCTTCTCCAGCCGGTCCTTCGAGGCGCTGTCGGTCTCCTTCTTCAGGGCCTCGCGCTCGATCTTCAGCTGGATGATGCGCCGGTCGAGCTCGTCCAGTTCCTCGGGCTTGGAATCCACCTGCATCCGGAGCCGCGACGCGGCCTCGTCCATCAGGTCAATCGCCTTGTCCGGCAGGAAGCGGTCGGTGATATAGCGGTTGGAGAGCGTCGCCGCCGCCACCAGTGCGGAATCGGAGATCCGCACCTTGTGGTGCTGTTCGTATTTCTCCTTCAGGCCGCGCAGGATCGAGATCGTGTCCTCGACCGTCGGCTCGTTGACCATCACCGGCTGGAAACGGCGGGCAAGGGCTGCGTCCTTTTCCACATGCTTGCGGTATTCGTCGAGCGTGGTGGCGCCGACGCAGTGCAGTTCGCCACGGGCAAGCGCCGGCTTCAGGAGGTTGGAGGCATCCATCGCCCCGTCCGCCTTGCCGGCACCCACCAGCGTGTGCATCTCGTCGATGAACAGGATGATTTCGCCGGCTTCCGCCTGAACTTCGGAGAGAATGGCCTTCAGCCGCTCCTCGAATTCGCCGCGATATTTCGCACCCGCGATCAAGGCACCCATGTCGAGCGCCATCAGCTTCTTGTCCTTGAGGCTTTCCGGCACGTCGCCGTTGATGATGCGCAGAGCCAAACCTTCGGCGATCGCCGTCTTGCCGACGCCGGGCTCGCCGATCAGCACCGGATTATTCTTGGTGCGGCGCGACAGGACCTGGATGGTGCGGCGGATTTCGTCGTCGCGGCCGATCACCGGGTCGAGCTTGCCGTCCCGGGCATCGGCCGTCAGGTCACGGGCATATTTCTTCAGCGCATCGAAGCCGGCCTCGGCATTGGCGCCGTCGGCGGTGCGGCCCTTGCGCAGGTCGTTGATCGCCTGGTTGAGCTTAGCTGCGGTCAGGCCGGCCTTGGAAAGAATGCCGGACGTGGCCGCCGAGGTCTCGATGATCAATGCCTGCAACAGGCGCTCGACGGTGACGAAACTGTCGCCGGCCTTCTTGGCGGCATCCTCGGCCGTGGAAAACACGCGCGCCAGCGGCTGTGCCAGCGACAGCGAACCGTTGCCGCCGGAAACCTTCGGCAGCTTCTTGAGCGCCGCCTCATTGCCGATCCGGGCGGCCTTGGCGTCGCCGCCGGCCCGCTCGATCAGCGAGGCGGCCATGCCCTGGTCGTCGTCGAGCAGCACTTTGAGGATATGTTCGGGCGTCCACTGGGGATGGCCCTCGGCCAGCGCATAGGTCTGCGCCGACTGCAGGAAACCGCGCACCCGCTCGGAATATTTCTCGATATTCATCGTCTACCTCCGGTAATCGGTCAGCCCTTGTCCTGGCACTGCCGATGGTTGGGATCAGGCTCCCTGAAAAGGCAAGCCCGTTGAAGCCGGCTGCACTGCGCAGAACCGGCCGCTGACGTAAAATATGGGTGTGAATTCCGGAAATTAAAGAGCACGATATGCTCCGGCCGGCGATTTTGGCGTGAGCGTGGAGCATGCCCGTTAAGCGCTGTCTTCCGCGCTTGAAGCAGTCAGGAAGGTCAGTCTCCCTAACCTCTTCGACCCATGAAAAAACCCGGCCGCAAATGCGAACCGGGTCTTCATTTTCAAGCGGAGCCGGACGGCAACCGCGACATCTTATTCGCCTGCCGCCTCGGCCAGGGCCGGCTTGTCGCCGCCCTTTTCGCCGCCGGCCTCGGCATCTGCGCCGGCCTCATCGCCACCGGCTTCACCACGGCGCGGCTGGCGGCGCGGACGGGGCGCGCTGCGGCGGCGCGTCGGTGCCCGGCCTGTGGGCGCTTCCTCTTCCAGCGAAACCTCGGCGGGCGTGCCTTCGATCACCGGCTGCGGACCGGACCCGTCGACCGCGGACTGGGCCTGTTCGGCACGCGGCTGGGCCTGCTCGGGGCGCGGCGGGCGCGGGCGGTCGTTCTGGCGCTGGCGGTCGGGCCGCGGCGGGCGTTCCTGGTCCGGCTGGCGCTGCGAGCGGTCCTGCTGCTCGGCCTGGCGCTGCTGGCGCTCGGCCTGCTGGTGGTGGCGCTCTTCCCCAGCCTGCTGGTCCTGCCCACCATTGTTCTGGTTGCCGTTGTTCTGGCTGCCAGTGTTCTGGTTGCCCGAATTGTCGTCGCCGTCGCCACCGTCCATATCGTCGTCGCGCTCGTTGCCGTCGCGGTCGTTATAGTCGTTGCGATCATTATAGTCGTCGCGCTGGAAGCGCTCCTGCATCTGCGCCTGGGCGGTTGCGATGATGCGGTTGTAATGTTCGGCGTGCTGAAGATAGTTTTCCG
This sequence comes from Rhizobium sp. Root482, assembly GCF_001426565.1. Taxonomy (GTDB): domain Bacteria; phylum Pseudomonadota; class Alphaproteobacteria; order Rhizobiales; family Rhizobiaceae; genus Pararhizobium. Next base: position 7,786 of record NZ_LMFA01000025.1, read on the forward strand.
CGATCACCCGGTCGCCGGAGCTTTGCGCGTCACGAGCGAGCGTGGAATATTTCTCGGCGATATGCTGGGCGGTACCGCGGATCTTCACATCCGGCCCGGAACTGTCATAGGTCCGCGTCAGCGGGTTGGAACCCTTGCGGTTATTGTTGCCGCCGCCGCTGTTATTGCTGCTGCTGTTATTGTTGTTACGCCCACGGCCGCGCTTGTTTTGCTGTCCTGGCCTCATCGTTCACTCACCTGGATTCTCTTGATATTGATGATATGTGGCTTCGCGGCTTGTCGGGGTTCCGGATCAAGCAGACACGCGCCGCGACCCAACCGTCTCTTGACGGAACCGTCGCTGGTTAAAGTCAAATTAACAGGTACCCGCACCAGGCACTGTCGAACCTTAGCAACTCTTTTGTGAGAGCAATTCCTGCGGCTAGGTCTGACCGGAACGAATCTCTGGTCTGTGACCTCTGCCCAGTGCGTGAGCGGCAACCTAGCCCGCTTCCTCTGTGATTCCAAGCCTTTTCTTCATGCGTGCAAAAAAGACCGCGGCCTTATCCGGAGGTCCGATCCGCCGAACCCTGCGGCCTGAACAGGATGGCCCGGTCGTTTCCACCGAGATCGCGGACCTGCTCGAAGGCGAGGAAACCCATCTCTTCAAACAGCGCTGAGACCGCCTGCATCTGGTCATAGCCGATTTCGACGCCGACGATGCCGTCTGCGTTCAGATGGCGTCGTGCCTGTGCTGCAATAATGCGGTAGGCATCCAGCCCATCGGCGCCGCCATCGAGCGCCACATCCGGATCATGGTCGCGCACTTCGGGCGCGAGCGATGCCACCACATCCGTCCTTATATAGGGCGGATTTGACACGATTATGTCGAAGCTGCCCTCGATCGCGGCAAACCAGTCGCTTTCAACGCCCGTGAACCGATTTTCGAGACCGTTGCGCGCCGCGTTTTCCCTTGCCGTTTCCACCGCGCCTGCGGCAATGTCCGAGCCGACGCCGCTTGCACCGGCCACCGCGCTCAGAAGCGCCAGGCAGATCGCGCCGGTACCGGTTCCAAGATCGAGCATCCGGCAGCTGCCCTTCGCGGCTACCATGTCCTGCGCGAAAGGCACGAGCCCATCGACGATCATCTCCGAATCCGGTCGCGGCTCCAGCGTGTCCTTGGACATGGCAAGCGTCAGCCCGTAGAATTCACGCCACCCGAGAATCCGGTGCACCGGCTCATGCGCCGCCCGCCGTGTGATCGCGGCCCGGATGCGGGCAGCATCCTCCGCCGAAACCGGATCGCTGCCGTGCGTCATCAATTTTACCGCCGGCAGATCGAGCAGGCCGCCGATCAGCACCCGCGCATCGAGCGCCGCCTCGCCGATATGCGCCGCCAGAAACCGCGCCCTCGCCTCGGCAAGCAAGCTGTCGAGCGTATCGCTCATCCCCTGGTCTCGCTCAGTTGCGCCAGCTGGTCGGCCTGGTAATCGGCCAGCAGCGCATCCACTACCTCGTCGATCTCGCCCATCATCATCCGGTCGATCTTGTAGAGCGTCAGGTTGATCCGGTGATCGGTGACGCGCCCCTGCGGGAAATTATAGGTGCGGATGCGCTCCGAGCGATCGCCCGAGCCGACCTGGCTCTTGCGCGAGGCCGAGCGCTCGCTGTCGGCCTTCTGCCGCTCCATGTCGTAGAGCCGCGAGCGCAGCACCTGCATCGCCTTGGCGCGGTTCTGGTGCTGCGATTTTTCCGACGAAGTGACGACGATCCCCGACGGCAGATGCGTGATGCGCACCGCCGAGTCCGTCGTGTTGACGTGCTGGCCGCCGGCACCCGATGAACGCATCGTATCGATGCGGATATCCTCGTTGCGGATCTCGATGTCGATATCCTCGGCCTCCGGCAGCACCGCCACCGTCGCCGCCGAAGTGTGGATGCGGCCCTGCGTTTCCGTATCGGGCACGCGCTGCACCCGGTGCACGCCGGATTCGAATTTCAGCTTGGAAAACACCCCGCGCCCGGTCACTGTGGCGATGATTTCCTTGTAGCCGCCGGCGTCACCTTCGCTGGCCGAAAGCACCTCGACCTTCCAGCCCTTGTCGGATGCATAGCGCTCGTACATGCGAAACAGGTCGCCGGCAAACAGCGCCGCCTCGGAGCCGCCGGTGCCGGCCCGGATTTCGAGGATCGCGCTCTTCTCGTCGGCGGCGTCCTTCGGCAGCAGCAGGATCTGCATGTCCTGTTCCAGCGCCTCGATCCGCGCCTCGATCTCCGGCTTCTCCATTTCCGCGAGATCGCGCATCTCCCGGTCGATGTCGCGGGCACCGAGCATCTGGTCGATATCGGCAAGCTCCGCCGTCGCCTTCTGATATTCGCGGATCTTCGTCACCACCGGCTGCAGTTCGGAATATTCCGACGCCAGCTTCACATAAACATCCGCCGCCGGCCCCTCGGCCATTCGCGCCTCGATCTCCGAAAACCGCTGCTCCAGCTCGCGCATTTTTTCAACAGGTAGTGTTGGCAATTCGAAACTCCACAGCGCAATTTTTGGTTCGCTCATCGGTCCTCACGTGACTTCTGAGCGGGAATAAAGGTGAGGTCTGTCGATCTGACCTCATCTATGAGCCGGTTTTCAACAATCTCTACGATTGTCTCCAATACCCGGGCTCGTTCCTGAAGAACACATCCATTCCAGAAACGGGCAATATTCCAGCCGTTTGCAACCATATAGGCATCTCGCCGCATATCATGGCGACTATTTGCGTGCTGGCTGCCATCGACCTCGATAACAAGACTGGCTTGCCTGCATACGAAATCCGCGAAATACGGCCCGATCGGCAATTGTCGAACGAATTTGAAGCCGTTGAGGCGGCGCCCCCGAAGCTCGAACCAGAGCGCCTCTTCCGCATCGTTCTCCACCTTCCGTAAATTGCGGGCGCGTCGGGTTCTACCTTTGTCCGGTCCCCTCATTCCCGCAACCGCCCCTCACCCTAGCCCTCTCCCCGCTTGCGGGGAGAGGGGACGACTGAATTTGCAGCACCTCTATGCCCACTGACATCTCTTGGCGAATGGGACAGGAAAAACTCACCGCAACATTCCTTCTCCCCGCAAGCGGGGAGAAGGTGCCCGACAGGGCGGATGAGGGGCTATCGCAATCTCATCAGCTAAACCGGAACCCCCTCGTCCCGCGCAAAGTCCACCAGCAAATCCCGCAGCGGTATCTGGTCCTTGTGGTCGTCGAGCGCCGCGTTCAACCTGGCCGAGAGCTTGTCGACGTCGAGCGCCAGCAGCATGGCCTTGACCGGGCCGACCGCCGTCGGCGACATCGAGACCGAGCGGTAGCCGAGCGCCAGCAGCGCCATGGCCGAAAGCGGCTTGCTCGCCATCTCCCCGCACAGCGTCACCGATGTCTGGTTGCGTAGGCCCGCCCGTGCAATATCGCGCAGGATGCGTAGGAACGGCCGGCCGAGCACGTCGAAACGGTCGGAGACCCGCGCATTGCCGCGGTCCACCGCCATCGAGAACTGGAACAGGTCGTTGGAGCCGACCGAGACGAAATCAACCTCCTGCATCAGTTCGTCGAGCTGCCACAGGAGCGCCGGAACCTCGAGCATGGCGCCGAACTGCAGCTTGCGCGGCAATTGCTCGCCGATCTTCGACTGCCTCTGGATTTCCTTCTGCAGCAGGTCGCGCACCGCGCGCAGTTCCGCCACCTCGGTCACCATCGGCAGCATCATGCGCAGTTCCTGGCCGGCCGAGGCGCGCAGCATGGCCCGCATCTGGGTGCGCAACAGGCCGGGCCGGTCGAGCGACAGGCGGATCGCCCGCCAGCCGAGCGCCGGGTTCTCCTCCTCCGTGGCGCGGAAATAGGGCACCACCTTGTCGCCGCCGATATCGAGCGTGCGGAAGGTCACCGGCTTGCCGCCGGCCTGCTTCATTACATTGCGGTAGAAGGCTTCCTGCTCCTCCATGCGCGGCATCGTCGAGGCGATCATGAACTGCAGTTCGGTGCGGAAAAGACCGATGCCCTCGGCGCCCGATTCGGAAAGCTGCGGCAGGTCCACCAGAAGCCCCGCATTCATCTGCAGGGTGATGCGCTTGCCGTCCCGGGTCAGGGGCTCAATGCCGCGCAGCGCCTTGAACTGCTCCTGCCGGCGCGCCCGCAGCCGCACCTTTTCCTCATAGGCCCGCTGCAGGTCGGCCATCGGCCGCAGATGCACCCTGGCGTCGTCACCATCGACGATGATCGCATCGCGGTTTTCCGCCAGCGCCACAACGCCGGCCGCCTGCCCCACCACCGGAATGCCCATGGCGCGCGCCACGATCACCACATGGCTGGTGACGGCGCCGTCCTCCAGCACCAGACCGCGCACATTCTCGCGCGGATAGTCGAGCAGTTCGGCTGCCCCCATGGCGCGCGCCACGACGATCGCGTCAGGCGGGAAATCGCTGGCCGAAAGCTTGACCCCATAGCCGGTCAGCTGCCGCAGCAGCCGGTTGGCCAGATCGTCGAAATCGTGCATGCGCTCGCGCAGATAGGGATCCGTCATCCGGATCATCCGCGCCTTGGTCTCGCTCTGCACCCGCTCGACCGCCGCTTCCGCCGTCAATCCGTTGCGGATCGCCTCTTCGAGCTTCCGCACCCAGCCGCGGTCGTGTGCGAACATCCGGTAGGCTTCCAGCACCGCCCGGTGCTCGCCCTCCATGGAAACATCGCGGCGCGACAGCATGTCGTCGATGGAGAGGCGCAACGAGCCCAGCGCCTCTGCAAGCCGCCCGAGTTCATAATCGGTATCGTCGTTGAGCAGATTGGTGACGACGATGCGCGGCTCGTGCAGCACCACATAACCAAGCCCGATGCCCTCGCCGAAACTGTTGCCGTCGATCGTCACCGGCCGCGAAAGGTCGAGCTCGAGGCCCGGCCGGGTGATCTTCTTCAGCTCGCCGGTCGCCACCATTTCGGCCAGCACCATGGCCGTCGTCTCCATCGCCTCGACCTCGTCGTCGCGATAGGTGCGGCTCGCCTTGTTCTGCACGACAAGAACGCCGAGCGAACGGCCGGTGCGCAGGATCGGCACGCCGAGGAAGGAGTGATAGACCTCCTCGCCGGTTTCCGGCAGATAGGTGAAGGCGGGATGCGCCTGCGCGTCGGAGAGATTGAGCGGCCGCGCCGAGGCGGCGATGGTGCCGACGAGACCCTGACCCATCTGCAATTGCGCCAGATGGACCGCGTCCTTGTTCAGGCCTTCGGTGGCATAGAGTTCGAGCACGCCGTCGGAGCGCAGCACATAGACCGAGCACACTTCCGCGACCATGTTCTGGGCGATCTGGCGGACGATCCGGTCAAGCCGGTCCTGCGGCTCGAGCGGTTCCGCCATCAGTTCGCGCAACCGCCTGAGAAGGACGCGTGGACCCGCGGAAAGGTCTCTCATCGCGCAACGTCTCCTCTCTGTAGGTCAACAAATGCAGTCGGCAAATCCACCGGCATCGCGTCGCGCCGGGCGTCGATCGCGCCGCTTTCCTAACTCTTATCCAGACCGTAGACGGAATGCAAAGTGCGAACCGCCAATTCGGCATAGGCACCGTCGATCAGGATCGAAATCTTGATTTCCGAGGTGGTGATCGCCTTGATGTTGATGCCCTTTTCGGCAAGCGCGCGGAAGGCGGAGGCCGCAACGCCCGCATGGCTGCGCATGCCGATGCCGATGACCGAGACCTTTACCAGGCCTGATTCGTTCTGGATGACGTCGAAGCCGATCTTGTCCTTGGACTGGTTGAGGACGGAAAGCGCCTTCTCGACGTCGCCCGAAGGCACCGTGAAGGTCATGTCGGTGGTCGAGCCGTCCTCGGAAATATTCTGGACGATCATGTCGACATTGATATGGGATTCCGCCAGCGGACCGAAGATCGCGGCCGAGACGCCGGGCCGGTCGGCCAGCCGCCGCAGCGAAATCTGCGCTTCATCCTTGGCATAGGCGATGCCGGTGACGACTTCCTGTTCCACGATCTCATCCTCATCACAAATCAGCGTACCGGGCGGATTGTCGAAATCGCCCATGCCCGGCGCGTCGGGGTCTACGAAACTGGAACGCACGAAGGTGCGCACCTTGAATACCATGGCAAGCTCGACCGAGCGCACCTGCAGCACCTTGGCACCGAGGGAGGCCATTTCGAGCATTTCCTCGAAGGCGATCTTCTTCAGCCGCTTGGCCTTCGGCTCGATGCGCGGATCGGTCGTGTAGACGCCGTCGACATCGGTATAGATATCGCAGCGGTCGGCCTTGACCGCGGCCGCGATCGCCACCGCTGACGTATCCGACCCACCGCGCCCGAGCGTGGCGATCCGGTTGTCAGGCCCGAGCCCCTGGAAGCCGGCGACAACTGCGACCTGGCCTTCGCCGAAGCGGCGGATCAGCTCCGTGCCGTCGATTTCAAGAATCCGCGCCGCCCCATGGGCATTGTCGGTGTGGATCGGGATCTGCCAACCCTGCCAGGAGCGCGCATTGATGCCGATATGCTGCAGAGCCAGGGCGAGAAGGCCTGACGTCACCTGTTCGCCGGAAGCGACCACCGCGTCATATTCGCGGGCATCGTGCATCGGCGAGGCATCGCGCGTCCAGCCCACCAGTTCATTGGTCTTTCCCGACATGGCCGAGACGACCACGGCCACCTCATGGCCGGCATCGACTTCACGTTTCACATGGCGGGCCACATTCCTGATGCGATCCATATCCGCGACGGACGTCCCGCCGAATTTCATCACAATGCGTGCCATATGCCCCTACCGGTCGAAATGCCGCGCGGACGCCCGCGCCTGTTCCTTGGAAGTTGGCGGTCTCTTAGCGAAATTGAAAGCGCCGTGCAATGGAAGCCCGGCGAATTCAATGCACGCAATGTGAGGGGTCGGCACCCTCGCCGGCTTCATGGTAGCGACGCGCGACACCGCCCCGTTTACCGCCGCCGGCCTGACGGTCGTCAATCCCTGGCTTTCGACAGCCGGGCCATAGCAACGCGTTCCGGGGCCTATCCTTTTGCGTCCGCCTGCTCGCCGCTCAGTCCCCTTCGGAATCGCGCGCCACCACCGCCAGATAGGCCGCCTGCAATTCCGCAAGCACCGAGCGTCCCGGCGACGGCGTGCCAAGATGCAGGCTGCGCAGTTCCTCCATGAAATCCCGCCACATCGGCGGCCCGCCCTCCTCCAGCAGTTCGGCGCGGATCGAGAGCTCGCGCGAGGCCGGTGCGTGCCGCCGCCCCCAGGCGCCCATTTGCGCCAGAAGCGGCACCAGTTGGATCGACGGCTCGGTCAGGCTGTAGATCGCCTTCTGCCGGTGGCTCGGATCGTCGCGGCGCGACAAAAGCCCACCCGTCACCAGCCACTTCAGCCGGTCGGCCAGCACATTGGAGGCGATCCCTTCCTCCGACTGCGTCAAGAGTTCGCGAAAATGCCGCCGCCGGCCGAACATGATGTCGCGAATGACGATCAGGCTCCAGCGGTCGCCGAGCATTTCCAGTGTCAGGTTGATCGGGCAACCCGATCTATGTTCGTCTTGTGCCTGTTTCATCATACCGCTTGCGATGTAGGATCGGTTTGGTTAAAAAGCAACCAGTTGCAAATCAAGATCAGTTTGGAGCCCAGCCATGAAGCCTCAGCTCTTTGCCCATCCCTTCTCTTCCTATTGCCAGAAGGTGCTCGTCGCCCTCTATGAAAACGACACACCCTTCGAATTCCGGATACTCTCGCAGGATGCGCCGGAGGTCGAGGCCGAATGGGCAGCCCTCTGGCCGATGAAGCGCATGCCGCTCTTGAAGGATGGCGACGAGACGGTGATGGAGACGACCATCATCATCGAATATCTGATGCTTCACTATCCCGGCCCGGTCCACCTCATCCCGTCCGATCGGAAATCCGCCCTGAAGACCCGGTTCATGGATCGCTTTTTCGACAATTACGTGATGACGCCGATGCAGAAAGTCGTCTTCAACCAGATCCGCCCGGAGGAAAGCCGCGATCCCCATGGCGTCGACGAGGCAAGGACGATGCTCGACATGGCCTATGGATTTCTCGACGATGCCATGGCCAAAACGGAATGGGCGGCTGGCGACCGTTTCAGCCTCGCCGATTGCGCCGCCGCCCCCTCGCTTTTCTATGCCGACTGGGTCCACCCGATCCCGGAGACATTCGCGAATGTCCGCGCCTACCGCGCCCGCCTGCTCGCCCGCCCTTCCTTCGCCCGCGCCGTCGATGAGGCCCGCCCCTACCGCCATTTCTTCCCCCTCGGCGCCCCCGACCGCGATTGATGTTTTTTGGCTGGTGGCGGAGTCCGCCGCGCGTCCCTTCTCCCCGCTGGCGGGGAGAAGGTGCCCGCCCATCTTTCCATACAAGTAAGGGCGGATGAGGGGCGCGCACGGTAAACACCTTCAACCGTTCCACAGGAAACGGGTGGCGACAAACCCATCCGGCTGCGATTGAGCCTCCGTCAACAAGGGAGAACCAATCCATGTCCGTACTTCACAACAAGGTCGCCATCGTCACCGGCGCCAGCTCCGGCATCGGCCGCGCAACGGCAAGGCTCTTTGCCGCGGAAGGCGCCCGCGTCGTCCTCTCGGGCCGCAGGCGCGCCGAACTCGACAGCCTCGTGGCGGAGATCGAGGCCGAAGGCGGCACCGCCGTCGCCGTCGATGGCGATGTCCGCGACGAGGCCCATGCCAAAAGCCTGGTGGCAACGGCCGTCGATCGTTTCGGCGGCCTCGATATCGCTTTCAACAATGCCGGCAGCACCGGCGAGATGGCCCCGATCGTCGACCTTACCCCCGCCGGCTGGCGCGAAACGATCGACACCAACCTCACCAGCGCTTTCCTCGGCGCCAGATACCAGGTTCCTGCCATGGTTGCGCGCGGCGGCGGCTCGCTGATCTTCACCTCCACCTTCGTCGGCTATTCCGCCGGTATGCCGGGCATGAGCGCCTATGCCGCCGCCAAGGCGGGACTGGTCGGCCTGACCCAGGTGCTCGCCGCCGAGCTTGGCATGAGCCGCATTCGCGTCAACGCCATCCTGCCGGGCGGAACGGACACGCCCGCCAGCGTCACCAATGCACCCGGCGCCGGGCCCGAGGTGCTTGCCTTCGTCGAAGGCCTGCACGCCTTGAAGCGCATGGCGAGACCCGAGGAAATTGCACGGTCCGTGCTCCATCTTGCCTCGGATGCGTCGAGCTTCATGACCGGCACCGCCATGCTGGTCGATGGCGGTGTTTCGATCAGCCGCGGCTGACGGATCCGCGGGCGACGAAATAAAAATCGTCCCCGTTCATCCCCGCATGCCTTTCCCATGCCTAAACTCTTCTCGTCCCGCCATCGGATACACCGGAAAGCGTTGCCGGCGAGGCGGGGCCGGTGCCCACGGTCTGTGTTTGAAACGCAGGCGCGGCCGCGGGGGCCTGCGGAAAATGGTTTTCCTCTCGCCTGAAACAGGGCGGGGCGTGCCTGTGAGGCACACAAGAGGAGCGGCGACTGGTGTGTCGAAAGACATATCTTTCGTGGCGCCGCGCGGCCGGAGCGATCCGGTCGCGGCGAGCGTCGCCCTGTGCCAGAAAAAGGCGCCGCCATCCCCGCAGAAGGACCGAAGTCGCAGGTAAAAAACACCGAAACGGGGCGCATCGCGTGTCACTTGTTTTAAACTTACCGAGGCACCCGATGTGCCCCGGCCGATCCCGCCAGCCGCTTGTAGCGCAAAGGGATCAAGACACAGTCATGCCGCGGGCGGATTCCGCCGCGTGAACGTAGACGGCCGCCATCAGGAAATTGGAGCACGCCATGCCGAAACGGGATTTCAGCAATTACGAAAAACGCCTTTCCGTCGATCACGAGCAGCAGAGCCGCAGCGTCATGACTTACTCTGTCGTCTGGACGTACTGCAGGCTCCGCAAATGCCGCCGCGATCGCGCCTGCACTGGCCCGATGCTCGTCTCGGCGCACCAGAACCGCAAGATCCGCGCCCAGCGGGAAATCGGCCTGTCCGGTCACGCCTGCGCCAAACTGCCGGCCTGCATCGCCAATGCGTCGGAAGAATTCTTCCGGCTTTTCGAGAAGGATAAGGATTGCCTGCTGGACTATCTGATCAAGCATCCGAAGGGGCGTCTTCAGAAATATGACCGCCGCGTTGAAGGCCGCCAGCCAGGACGCGACACTGCCGACCCTTGACTTTCGGGCCTGATCGTCCGACTTCAAAGGCCTGTCCAAGGAGTTCCATCATGAGCGATCCGGCCCGTACCGAGACCCGCAGCACCATCGACCAGGCGGAAGTCGATCGCTTCTCCGCCATGGCCGCCGAATGGTGGGACCCGAAGGGCAAGTTCCGGCCGCTGCACAAGTTCAATCCGGTCCGCCTCACCTATCTGCGCGATCGTATCGCCGACAATTTCGGCCGCGACGCCAAGGCGCCGCAACCGCTGAAAGGCCTGCGCATCCTCGATATCGGCTGCGGCGGCGGGCTTCTGTCGGAACCGATGGCCCGCATGGGCGCCGATGTCGTGGGCGCCGATGCCTCGGAAAAGAACATCATGATCGCCAGGACCCATGCGGCCGGCAGCGGCGTCGCGGTCGATTACCGCGCCGTGACCGCCGAATCGCTGGCAGAAGCCGGCGAGACCTTCGATGTCGTCCTCAACATGGAAGTGGTCGAGCATGTGGCCGATGTCGATTTCTTCATGAGCACCTGCGCCTCGATGGTGCGCCCCGGCGGCCTGATGTTCGTCGCCACCATCAACCGCACGATGAAGGCTGCCGCGCTCGCCATCTTCGCCGCCGAAAACATTCTGCGCTGGCTGCCGCGCGGCACCCATCAATATGAAAAGCTGGTCCGCCCCGAAGAGCTGGAAAAGCCGATCACGGCAAGCGGCATGACCGTCACCGACCGCACCGGCGTCTTCTTCAATCCGCTGTCGAACCAGTGGAACCTGTCGAAGGACATGGACGTCAACTACATGCTCGCCGCCAGCCGCCCGGCCTAAACGCGCCGGCGCCCTTGCCTGACGCAAAGGTCAGTTGCCCTCCACCGTCATCCCGGCCCCCCTCCACCGTCATCCCGGCCATGTGCCGGGATCCAGCCGCCGCGCGTCTGCGCGGCGAGAAAACACTTGCAACAGACAATCAAAGTTTCCCACGGCGCCGACGCGTGGTGACTGGATTCCTGTGACAAGCACAGGAAAAGACGGAGGAGAGCGGGTCTCTCAAAACACGCCTTGAGAATGACTGGTAGCGGCAATCCCCGCGTCCACTACCCAAAAATCATCCCCGCCGCTCGCCCCGATGCTACACTTTCAGCGAAAGGACATGCTCCAGCAGTTCGCCCTGCCTCGCCGCATTGTCCTTTGCGATCGCGCGGACCCGTTCGCGGTCGATTGCGAAGGCTTCACCGCTTGCGGTGAAGGGTTCTTTGAAGGTGATGATGCCGCGACGTCCCCGGCGAACCGCTAGCGAAAGAGGCGTGCGAGATCGCGCCGGCCGTCCACCACCCGCACGATCTCGACCGTATGAACAGGACCATCGTCCGTATCGGGCTTTGTTTCGTAGAGGATGATGAAGGGCGGCTCGACGAGCATGCGCGCCGCCGCGGCGATCTCCGGATGGCGCGGGCCGAGACGAGGCTGATCGATCAGGAGACTGGCCTTATGCTGGAACCGCTGGAAAAACCGTTCGGCCGCGTCTGGTTGCTCCAGTCCGATCTCAACATAGATATCGCGGATATCGGCCTGCGCCTTTTGCGACCAGACGAGGTCAGCGCCCATGCTTTTGCGCGGCCTGGAGTGCCTGGCGGGCTTCTTCCTGCAATTTGCCGAAGTCGGCCGGCACGGGCTTGCCACTTGCCTTGCCCTCGTCCCAGAGCGCGCGCAAGCGGTCCGTCTCGGCCTGGCGGGCCGCCCACTTGACCGACCAGTCCCGCACCGCCTCGCGAACGACCTCGCTCGTCGTCGCATAGGCGCCCGTTTCGACCGCATCGCGCAGCATGTCCGCCTGCTGCGCCGTCAGCGCCACGCTCATTTTCTCGACATTGGGCATCAGGAACCTCCGATAGGTAGGAAATATTACCACCAATGCCGATATCGGCCAAGCGGGTGCGTCAGCCGGAACGCGGGCCGGATTTGCGGCACAGGCCCCTCGCCCATCATCCCCGCCGCTCGCCCCGATGCTACACTTTCAGCGAAAGGACATGCTCCAGCAGTTCGCCCTGCCTCGCCGCATTGTCCTTTGTGATCGTGCGGACCCGTTCGCGGTCGATTGCACAGGCTTCGCCGCTTGCGGTGAAGGGTTCTTTGAAGGTGAAGGCATGCGCGGTGGCGCCGTGGTCGTGCAGATATTCCAGCCGGCTCGCCGCCTCCTCCCAGTCGGGAATATGCCCCGCCCGCACCCACCAGAGCACCAGCGGCGGCCAGCTTTGCCTGACATTCCAGTTGCGGGCATGTTTCAGCGCATCGGCATGGACGCCGCCATAGGAAAACGCCATGAGCGATTCCATATCGGTCCACAGCGAAAGCTGCGACGGTCCGCTCGTCTCGCCGCTGCCTTCGATGAACCGTGGAAAAACCTGACGCCCCCAGCTGCGCGGCCCCGGCACGCCGCGATAGCCCGAGCGGGCCACGAAACCGTGGGAGCGGGCCGCCGCTTCGAAATTGGTCGGCTCGCGCAGGACAAAGCCCTCGATCCGGGGATCGCCCTCCGGCCCGATATGCAGGCCGAAATTATAAATCGCCAGATGATGGGCCTCAGCATCCATTAGCGGGCGGCATCCATCAGTTTACGGCGCCCGTCAATTGGCATCGTCCGGCAACACCGGCAAGGCTGCCACCTCGATCCCCTCGTCGATCAGCGCCCGCGCCTCCTCCATGGTCGCCTGGCCGATCAGGCCGCGCTGCTCGGCTTCACCATAATGGATCTTGCGGGCTTCCTCGGGGAATTTCGTGCCGACATCCTCTGAATTCTCGCGGATATTGGTCACCAGTTCGCGGATCTTGGCGACAGCCTCGCGGCGCGCCTTGTCCATTGTCAACACCTTGGCCTCGTCCTTGCGGCGTGCTGTCGAAACCGACGGTGCCATCAGTTCCTTGCCGATCGCGACGGAGCCGCAGGCGGGACAGGACACGAGGCCGCGCTCCGCCTGCCGGTCAAAATCGGCGCTCGAGGAGAACCAGCCTTCAAAGGAATGTCCGCCATCGCAGGAAAGCGTGTATTTGATCACGCCGCCACGTCCCCGCGACCAGGTTTGCCGACCTCCTCGATCGTAAACGGCCGCGCATTCTTGAGGTTGGGGATCTTGCCGCGCGCCGCCCGGACCGCGTCGATATCGATATCGGCGAGCACCACGCCCTCGCCGCTGCCGCCCGCTGCGGCGAGAACCTTGCCCCAGGGATCGACGATCATCGAATGGCCGAAGGTTTCGCGGCCATCCTCGTGCAGCCCTGCCTGGGCGGCGGCGATGACGAACAACCCGTTCTCGATGGCGCGGGCCCGAAGCAGAATTTCCCAATGGGCCTCGCCCGTCTGGCGGGTAAAGGCGGCCGGCACCGACATGACCTCGGCACCCGCTGCCGCCTGGGCGCGAAACAGTTCGGGAAAGCGCACATCGTAGCAGATGGCCGTGCCGAGCCGGGCAAAGGGCAGGTTGATGAGGCGCGCCGTCGCCCCCGGCGTATAGGCGGCACTTTCCCGCCAGCTCTCGCCATTGTCGAGATCGACGTCGAACATGTGGATCTTGTCGTAATGGCAGATCTTTTCGCCATCCGGGCCGAAGAGAAAACCGCGATTGGCGATCTTGCCCTCCGCCAGGCCGATCGCGGTGGAGCCGACATGAAGATGGATGCCGAGTTCGCCGGCAAGCCCGCGGGCCGCCTCCACGATCAGGTCGTCCTCTTCGCCACGCAGATTGGCGCGCATCGACGCTCGGTCGCGGTTGAGCGACCCGGTCATTTCCGGCGTCTGCACATAGACGGCGCCATGGGCGGCCGCCTCGCGCACCAGCCGTGCCATGCTTTCGGCATTCCCGGCCGGATCGATGCCCGAACACATCTGGATGGCAGCTGCCTTGAAAATCATCAGGTCGGTCTCCTTATGCGGCGAGCATCTCGTCCAGCTTGCCGGTGCGATCGAGCGCATGCAGGTCGTCGCAGCCGCCGACATGGATATCGTTGATGAAGATCTGCGGGAAGGTCCTGCCGCCGTTCGACCGCTCTATCATCTGCTGGCGAACCTCCGGCGCCTGGGTGGCATCATGCTCCTCGAAGGCCACGCCCTTGCTTTCCAGAAGTTTCTTCGCCGCGGAACAATAGCCGCAGAACTGACGCGTATAGATGACGACCGAAGCCATGTATGCCTGCTCCTCTGCCCATTCTATGCCGGCCCGTATGATGGCGCATGGGCCGGCTCATGCCCTGTCATATAGGGCCGGCCAGGGCTCTTGCAAAGGTCAAAACAGTGACATCGGCGACCCCGGCCTTCTTCAGCGCCCGCGTTGCCGAAGAGACCGTCGCGCCCGTCGTATAGACGTCGTCGACCAGTACGACCCGCTTGCCGAACAGCATCGCCCGGCCAGCCTCGGTCACCGAAAAGGCGCCGCGCACATTGTCCTCGCGGGCCGTCGCCCCCAGCCCCACCTGCCGGGCCGTGCGCCGGGAGCGGACCAGCGCGGTGGCCAGAAAGGGCCGGTCCGAAAGGCGGGCGATCGCCCGGGCGAGTTCGGCCGACTGGTTGAACCGGCGGCCCCAGAGCCGGAAGGCATGCAGCGGTACGGCAAGGACCGCGTCGCTCGCCTCCACCGCCCCCTCGCCGGCCCGCACCATCCAGGCCGCCATCATCGCGGCGAGATCGGTGCGGTCGCGATATTTCAGCCCATGCACCAGCGCCTTGGCGATGCCGTCATGGAGGGCAACGGAGCGCAACCGCTCGAACACCGGCGGATGGGCGATGACGTCCGCCGAAAGAATGCCCTGTCCGAGATCGTGCGAGAATGGCACGCCGAGCACCTCGCAATAGGGCCTCTCGATCAGCCTGAGGTTCGCCCAGCAGGCGGGGCACACACCCCGGTGGACGCCCACCATGCGCCCGCAGCCTGCGCAGACCGGCGGATAGACGGCATCGACCGCCGCCGCCATCAGTCCGCGCAGGCCGTCGGCCAGCCGTCCGCTTCTATTTTCCGCCTCTTGCCCCCACATGAGGTTGACTTTACCGCCGCCCGGGTTTCATTGCGATCAGATTCTTGGAGGTCCGCCATGGACATCGTTTTCGACCAGACGCTCGTCGAGACCCGCCGCAGGCGGGCATTGCGCAATGGCGACCCGAAGGCGCAGTTTCTCCTGGAGATCGCCGGCCGCGAACTGGCCGAGCGCCTGAGCGTCGTCGAGCGCCATTTCGACAGGGCGGTCGAACTGCACGGCTATACCGGCCTGACGGCGGAATTCATAGCCGAAACCGGCAAGGTCTCGGACATGCTGCGCGTCGAGACCGATGCGGCCTTTGCCGGAAAAGAGGCCGCCCCCGTCACCGTCGCCTCGCTGGAAAACGTGCCGGTGGCGCCCGGCTCGGTCAATCTCGTCGTCTCGCCGCTGTCGCTGCACCTCACCAACGACACGCCGGGCGTGTTCATCCAGGTGCGTCGGGCGCTGAAGCCGGACGGCCTGTTCATCGCCGCCATTCCCGGCTCGGGCACATTGCAGGAATTGCGCGAGGTGCTTCTCGCCACCGAAAGCGAGCTGACCGGCGGCGCCAGCCCGCGCGTCGTGCCTTTTGCCGATGTCCGCGAGGTCGGCGCCCTCCTGCAGCGCGCCGGCTTCGCGCTTCCGGTTGCCGACACCGAAACCTATACGGTGCGCTATGCCTCGCTGTTTGCCCTGCTCAAGGATTTGCGCGCGATGGGCATGACCAATCCGCTGGTCGCCCGCAGCCGAAAGCCGCTCACCCGCGGTTTTTTCCTGCGCGCCGCGGAAATTTACGCCGAGCGCTTCGCCGATCCGGACGGACGCATCCGCGCGACCTTTTCGGTGATCTATATTTCCGGCTGGGCGCCGCACGAAAGCCAGCAGAAACCGCTCAAACCCGGCTCGGCGAAACAAAGGCTGTCGGATGCGCTGAAGACGAGCGAACAGCCGATCAAGGATGGGGAATAGGCGGCGACGCTCAGGGAGCGCCGGCGCCCTCCATCGCATCGGCGATCTCGTTGAAAACAGACAGGAGCGAATCGGCAAATCCGCCGAGACCGATGATCAGCGAAACGGCAATGAGACTGGCGATCAATCCATATTCGATCGCCGTGGCACCGGACCGGTTCTTGATGAAATCCACTACTGTCTTCATAAGCTCCACTCCGTCGGCCCCTGCCCGTTCCAGGCAATCTCAGCAGCCGCTCTTGCTTCCGTTCCCGTCGATAATGCAGACGGCGCCCGGCATTTCCTGCAGCACGCTGCGGCGCACCGTATAGCGCTTGGAGGACGTGCCGCTCGGGATCGATCCGGTCGAGATATTGTCGTAGTCGATGGGCGTATTGGCCAGAATCTTGGTATCGGACTTGGAGGCCAGCATCGGCGTCAGGATGAGGGTCAGCGCGATAACGGCGGTACCGAACAGCAGCGACAGATTGAGAACGCCCGTCCGCCGGCTCTGGCTCGTTGCCAGCTCCTTATCCTGAACAGTTCTCCAGAAGTCGTCGTCAACCATTGTCTGCCTCTCGCAAAATCCGACACGTTCCCGAAGACGGCTCCCTCCCACCGCTCCGGCCACATCCGTGCCGATACACGACCGGCGCCCCTCGCTGGAATCATCCCGCGACAATGGACACCGGCACTTAGTCGAGTTGACTTTGATGGAAGCAGATAAATGTTCGATTAACGAAATCGAAATTTTTCGCCGTTCAGAGCAAATCCATCAGATAGGGAATGAGCGGCTCGTCCGCCGGCGGCATCGGATAATCGCGCAATGCCTTCGGCCTCACCCATTTGACCGCCTGCCCCTCCCGCCCATGGGCAACACCCTCGTAGCGGCGGCAGATATAGAGCGGCATCAGCAGATGGAAATCGTCATAGCTGTGGCTGGCAAATGTCAGGGGCGCCAGGCAGGCGACCTTGGTGCGAACCCCCAGTTCCTCGTCCAGTTCCCGGATCAGCGTCTCCTCCGGCGTCTCGCCCGGCTCCACCTTGCCGCCCGGAAATTCCCACAGCCCCGCCAGCGTCTTACCCTCGGGCCGCTGGGCCAAGAGAACCCGGCCGTCGCCATCGACCAGCGCACAGGCGGCCACCAGAAGAATTTTCCTGCCCGCTCCGCTCATCGTGGATCTCCTGCGCGCCGATAGGCATAGCGATAGACGTCCTGGAAGCCGAACTTGCGGTAAAGGCGAATGGCGGCCGTGTTGTCGGATTCGACCGCGAGCCAGGCCGTCCGGGCGCCGCGAAGCCGAGCCCAGCGCAACGAGGCGTTGACGATCGCCGAGCCTGTCCCCTGCCGCCTGGCATTTTCGGCCACCGCGACCTGCAGGATGCCGGCCATGTCATTGTCGTGTACCGCAAGCGAAACCGCGAGCGGTCCATCCTCTGGGGATTCGAACAGGAACAGGCCGCATTCCGGCTTTATCGCATTGATGATTTCACTGAGACCCGCCTTGGCCTCGCTGTCCTCGCCGCAGATGCTCAACCGCGCATCGACGAAACGGTCGATATCCCGCAGCGGCAGATGCTCGATCGCCTCCGACGTGTCGTTCGGCGGTATGTCCGCCATCATGACCACGGTTTCGGAAAAGACCGGCCAGCCCATGGTGTCCATATGCTCGACCAGCGGCAATGGCGTCAGCGGCGTCTGGCGCACGGTGAGCGGCCGCCCATGATCGGAAAAGAGCCTGGCCGCCCTTTCAAGACGGGCCGCGATGTCGCGGTAGTCGGACGGGTCGAGCGGATTGACCGAGTTGAGGCGCTTGGAGCCATGGCCGGGGGTCAGCCGGATCAGCCAGCTGCCATCATATTGCACCGAAGCCGCCGGCCAGGCACGAAAACCCATGGCTTCGAGACGGCGTACATTCGGCAGATCGATCTTCGAAATCCTGTCCTGCACGCCGGTCAACTCCGGTAGTCGCCGTTGATTTCGACATATTCCTTGGTCAAATCGCAGGTATAGACCGTCGCCCGGCCGGAACCGAGCCCGATCTCGACGCGGATGGCGATATCGTCTTCCTTCATCACGGCGCTCGCGGCCGCCTCCGAATAGGCAGGATCACGCTCGCCGTCGACCGCGACGCGGACATCGCCGAACCAGATCGCCAGCCGGTCGCGGTCGGCCATCTCGCCGGACTTGCCGACCGCCATGACGACGCGACCCCAATTGGCGTCCTCGCCGGCAACCGCCGTCTTGACCAGCGGCGAATTGGCGATCGACAGCGCGATGCGCTTGGCGGCCGCGTCGGTTTCGGCGCCTTCGACGGTCACCGCGACCATCTTGCGCGCCCCTTCGCCGTCGCGCACGACCTGCAGCGCCAGATTGAGCAAGAGATCGTTCAACGCCGAGCGGAATTCCTCGAGCGCCGGATCGCCGGCATCATTGATCCTCACCTGGCCGTCCTTTGCCGCCGCGCCGGTGGCAAACAGCATCAGCGTATCGGAGGTCGAGGTGTCGCTGTCGACGGTGACGGAATTGAAGGTCGGGCCGGTACCTTCCGAGAGAAGCGCCTGCAAGGCCGGCGGCGCGATATCGGCATCGGTGACGACGAAGGAAAGCATCGTCGCCATGTCCGGCGCGATCATGCCGGCGCCCTTGGCAATACCGTTGATCGTGACGCTGACGCCGCCGATCACCGCGCTACGGGTCGCGACCTTCGGATAGGTGTCCGTGGTCATGATCGCCTTGGCGGCCTCGAACCAGAAATCGTCCGTGGCCTGCGAGGTCATGTCGCCGAGAACACCGGCGAATTTGGTGGCATCCAGCGGTTCACCGATCACGCCCGTCGAGGCAAGGAACACTTCATTTGGCGAGCAACCGACGGCAGCAGAAGCCGACTGCGCCGTCAGTTCGGTCGCGTCCCTGCCCTTCCTGCCGGTAAAGGCATTGGCATTGCCGGAATTGACGACGACCGCGCGCGCAACGCCGCCGGCGAGGTTCCGGCGGCAGAAATCGACCGGCGCCGAAGGGCAGCGCGACCGGGTGAAAACACCCGCCACCGCCGCCGGTTCGTCGAAGACCATCAGGAGCACGTCCGTCCGGTTCTTGTACTTGATGCCTGCAGCCGCGGTCGCCATGCGCACGCCGCGCACCGCCGGCATCTCGGCAAAGGATTTCGGAGCAAGCGGAGAAACGGAACCGGACATGATCAAAACCTCAGATAAGAAAAAACCACCTGGAACTGATTTGGATAAAGCAGGGGGTCCCATCCTCCGTCATCCTCGCCCTTGTGGCGGGGATCCAGCGACCCGACGTCTGTCGGGCCAAAAGACTCTTCGCCCAAGTCCTTGGGCGGCTGGATTCCTGTGACGAGCACAGGAATGACGGGTTTTGGGTATCAACAACCCCTCACCCCCTGCAAGCCGAGGACGATCGAATTCGCCGCACATCCCTTCTCCCCGACTACGGGGAGAAGGTGGTCGACAGGCCGGATGAGGAGCCGAAGCAAGCCGGCCTAGTTGGCGGTCTCTGCGCCTGTCTCCGCTTCCGCCTTGTTGGCCTCGTCATAGGCCTTCTTCAGCGCCGGATCGGTGATATCGACACCGGCATCCTTCTTGGCGGCAGCCAGGAGATCGATATATGTGTCGCGCATGACCAATTGCCTGACCTGCTGCTCGACCTGCTCCAGCGGCGGCGGCGGCTGCAGGCGCTTGTCCTCCAGCAGGATGACGTGGAAGCCGAACTGGGTCTTCACAGGCACCGGAGTATACTTGCCCTTTTCGAGCTTGAAGGCGGCTTCGGAAAATTCCGGAACCATGCGATCCTTGGTGAAATAGCCGAGATCGCCGCCGTCGCCCTTGTTCGGGTCCGTCGATTTTTCCTTGGCGAGCGTGGCGAAATCCTTGCCGGCGTCGAGATCCTTGATGATCGCCTTGGCCTCTTCCTCGGTCTTGACCAGGATATGGCGGGCCCGGGCTTCCTCGGCCGGCTTGATCGCTGAGATTTCCTTCTCGTAGCGCGCCTTGACTTCTTCGTCCGTCACCGCATCGACGACATGCTTCTTGAAGAAGGCATTGTGCAGTTCGCGATCGGTGAGATAGGCAAGGCGCTTCTTGAAGTCTTCATCGTTCTGGAGGCCTTCGTCGCTGGCATCCTTGGCCAGAAGCTTGACGTCGATCAGACCGGACAGGGCTGCGGCGCGCTTCTGCTCCTCGGGCAATTGCGCCAGTTGCGGGTCGAGGCCGGTCAGGGCCAGATCGAGTTCTGACTGGTGGATTTCCGCGCCGGCGACCTTGGCAATCACCGGGTCCGCGCCATCCGCAGCAGCAGCCGGCCCCTGGGCGGCCATCACGGCCACGAGAGCGACAGCCGCAAGCATTTTGTATTTCAGCATCCTCATACCTTTCACACTGATCTCCGAACCGCGGTCACGGCCAGCTTGAACGCTCCACATCATCCAATTGTGGCCGTTCTGCAGCCTTTGCCCGCCTCAACTCCCGTTGACATAATTCGACCCCCCTCTTATCTGTCACGCAACCTCGCGTCCAGAACAGTTCCGGGCGTTTCATAGTATTTCGCGGATTTCAACCGCATCGGCTACACAGAAGAAAGGACCATTCTTATGGTCAGTCTCGGCGGTCTCGCCCGCAAAATTTTCGGCTCTTCGAATGACCGCCGCGTGCGTGGCTACAAGGCCAAGGTCGAGGCCATCAATGCTCTGGAAACGGAAATGCGCGCCCTTTCCGATGAAGCATTGGCTGCAAAGACCGTCGATTTTCGCAAGCAGTTCGCCGATGGCAAGACCCTCGACGATCTCCTTGTTCCAGCCTTTGCCGTCGTTCGCGAGGCCGCCCGCCGCGTCCTTGGCCTGCGCCCCTTCGATGTGCAGCTGATCGGCGGCATCATCCTGCATGAGAAGTCGATCGCCGAGATGAAGACCGGTGAAGGCAAGACGCTAGTGGCGACGCTGCCGGTCTATCTGAACGCGCTCGCCGGCCGGGGCGTGCATGTCGTCACCGTCAACGATTACCTGGCAAGCCGCGACTCGGCGACGATGAACCGGATCTATTCCTTCCTTGGCATGACCACCGGCGTCATCGTCCATGGCCTCACCGACGACCAGCGCCGCGCCGCCTATGCCTGCGACATCACCTATGCAACCAATAACGAGCTGGGCTTCGACTATCTGCGCGACAACATGAAATACGAGCGCAACCAGATGGTCCAGCGCGGCCATTTCTTCGCCATCGTCGACGAAGTGGACTCCATTCTCGTCGACGAGGCACGCACGCCGCTGATCATTTCCGGCCCGCTCGACGACCGTTCTGAGCTTTACAATACCATTGACCGCTTCATTCCGCTGCTGAGCGCAGAGGACTACGAGATCGACGAAAAGCAGCGCTCGGCGAACTTCTCGGAAGAAGGCACCGAAAAGCTCGAAAATCTCCTGCGCGAAGCAAACCTGTTGAAGGGTGAGACGCTCTACGACGTCGAGAACGTCGCCATCGTCCATCACGTCAACAACGCCTTGAAGGCGCACAAGCTTTTCCAGAAAGACAAGGACTATATCGTCCGCAATGACGAGATCGTCATCATCGACGAATTCACCGGCCGTATGATGCCGGGCCGGCGCTATTCGGAAGGCCAGCACCAGGCGCTCGAAGCCAAGGAAAAAGTGACTATCCAGCCGGAAAACCAGACGCTGGCCTCGGTGACCTTCCAGAACTATTTCCGCATGTACGAAAAACTCGGCGGCATGACCGGTACGGCATCGACCGAAGCCGAGGAGTTCGGCAATATCTACGGCCTCGAAGTCGTGGAAGTGCCAACCAACCTGCCGATCAAGCGCATCGACGAGGACGACGAAGTCTATCGGACGACGGAAGAGAAATACAAGGCGATCATCGCCGAGATCAGGGAATCGCAGGAGCGCCAGCAGCCCGTCCTCGTCGGCACCACCTCGATCGAGAAATCCGAACTGCTTGCCGACATGCTGAAAAAGGCGGGCTTTACCAATTTCCAGGTTCTGAACGCCCGCTACCATGAGCAGGAAGCCTATATCGTCAGCCAGGCGGGCGTGCCCGGCGCCGTGACCATCGCCACCAACATGGCCGGCCGCGGCACCGACATCCAGCTCGGCGGCAATCTCGACATGCGCATCGAGCGCGAACTCGGCGAGATGGAACAGGGCCCCGAGCGCGACGAGAAGGAAGCCGCCATCAAGGCCGAGGTGCAGCGCCTGAAGGATATCGCGCTGGCTGCCGGCGGCCTCTACGTGCTCGCCACCGAACGCCACGAAAGCCGCCGCATCGACAACCAGTTGCGCGGCCGTTCCGGCCGCCAGGGAGACCCCGGCCGCTCAAAATTTTTCCTGTCGCTGCAGGACGACCTGATGCGTATCTTCGGATCCGACCGGATGGATTCGATGCTCCAGAAGCTGGGCCTCAAGGAGGGCGAGGCGATCGTCCATCCCTGGATCAACAAGGCGCTGGAACGGGCCCAGAAAAAAGTCGAGGCCCGCAACTTCGACACCCGCAAGAATCTTTTGAAATATGACGACGTGCTCAACGATCAGCGCAAGGTGATCTTCGAGCAGCGCATCGAGATGATGGACGCGACGGATATTTCCGAAACCGTCACCGACATGCGCCACGAGGTCATCGAGGATATCGTTGCCAAGCGCATTCCCGAAAAAGCCTATGCCGAACAATGGGATGTCGCTGGCCTCAAGGAAGATGTACAGACATCCCTCAATCTCGACCTGCCGATCGTGGAATGGGCGGCCGAGGAAGGCATCGACGAGAACGACATCCGCGAGCGCATCACCACCGAGGCCGACAAAGCGGCGGCCGACCGGGCCGAGCGTTTCGGCCCCGAGATCATGCTCTATGTGGAGCGTTCCGTCGTGCTGCAGACGCTCGACCATCTCTGGCGCGAGCATATCGTCAATCTCGACCATCTGCGCTCGGTGATCGGCTTCCGCGGCTATGCCCAGCGCGATCCGCTGCAAGAATACAAGTCCGAGGCCTTCGAACTGTTCCAGGCACTGCTGGGCAATCTTCGCCAAGCCGTGATCGCGCAGCTTATGCGCGTGGAACTGGTGCGCGAGGCCGCCGAGGCACCGCAGCCGGTGCCGCCGCAGATGGTCGGTCACCACATCGATCCCGTGACCGGCGAGGACGATTTCGCCGAGGGCGTCAATCTTGCCGTCGTCGCGCCGGAAAACCGCGATGCCCAGGACCCTTCGACCTGGGGCAAGGTGGCGCGCAACGAACCCTGCCCCTGCGGCTCCGGCAAAAAATACAAGCATTGCCACGGCGCGTTCGAGGCTTAGGCATCGGAAAACTTGATTTTATAAGCGTTATCGCTTATGTCTGAAGTGGCAGGCGGGATTGCAGTCCCGCCTGCCTTTGGCTTATTTTGTGAAATTGACCCGGACGGCTATTGACCAGCCCGTCCGGGTTTTTCGCATCATAAGCGTGATGCTAAATGGTTTTTGCCACATAGATCACCTCCAGATTCGACAGCAAGGCTGTTGCCTCAGCCGGGGAGCCCGTCTTCCCGGTGGCGTGGGCTGGCACCACGCGCGCTGCTTTTGCCGGCGAATACAACCGATAATGGCATTCTCCACGGTGTTCTGCAACGTGAGCCGCCCGATGGCGGACGAACCCTTTATTAACGCTGATCTGGCAAGAATTGCTTTCTGTTTTGCGTAATTCCGGGTACTTCCTTGTTCATGGCAGCATGTCAGACGGCTGGACGATTATTGCCGCCCGCTTTGCGGGAGCGGTTGCAGCCCCTACTGGACATGCTCAAGGCATTGCTGGGCGGGAGTGACCCGCGTCATCTTGCCCAGCGCGTGGCGCTGGTGGCCTTTTCCATCCGCATCGTCAGCGCCGCCATCGCCTTCATTTCCCAGATCGTGCTGGCCCGCGTCATGGGCGAATTCGAATATGGCATCTTCGTCTTCGTCTGGGTCCTGGTCGTGCTGTTCGGCAATCTTTCGTGCCTCGGCTTCCACACCGCCATCATCCGCTTCCTGCCGCAATATCATGCCCGCGACGCGCTGCCGGAAATCCGCGGCCTGACGACGACGGTGCGCGTTTTCGCCCTCGTCTCGGCGACGGCCCTTGCCGCGGCCGGCATTGCAGGCCTCTGGCTGTTCGGCGACAGGATCGACGGCTATTATCTGGTCCCGCTCTATCTCGGCATCTTCACGCTGCCGATGATCGCGCTCGGCGACGTTATGGACGGCACCTCGCGGGCCCATAGCTGGGCGGTCTCGGCCCTCAGCCCGACCTATCTCATCCGGCCGATCCTGATCCTTGCCCTCATGATGCTGGCGCTCATGATCGGAGAGCCGGCAACGGCGCGCACGGCGATGATCGCCGCCATGGCCGCGACCTATCTCACCAGCGTCACCCAATTCTTCATCCTGAGCTGGCGGCTGCGCAAGCGCTACGTCAAGGGCCCGCGCCGCCTGGAGTTCGGCACCTGGATCCGTGTCGCCCTGCCGATCTTCCTGATCGAGGGTTTCGGCTTCATGCTGACCAATTCCGATGTCGTCATCGTCGGCCTCTATCTCGATCCGGAAAGCGTGGCGATCTATTTCGCGGCGGCCAAGACGATGGCGCTGGTCCATTTCGTGATGTTCTCCGTCAAGGCCGCCGCCTCGCCGCGCTTTTCCGCCGCCATGGCCGATCCCGATCGCCAGCAACTCGCGGTGATCGCGGTCGAGAGCGCAAAATGGTCGTTCTGGCCCTCGCTTCTCGTCGGCGCGGCTGTGCTTGCCAGCGGCAATTTCCTCCTCTCGCTGTTCGGTCCCAGCTTCGTTTCCGGCTACCCGCTGATGGCGATCCTCTATGCCGGCATCATGGCCAAGGCGCTGATCGGTCCGGCAGAAGCCTTTCTCACAATGGCCGGCCAGCAGAACCTCTGCGTCGCCCTCTATGCCGCCGCCCTTGCCGCAAATCTCGCTCTCAATGTCACGCTGATCCCGATGTTCGGGCTGACGGGTGCCGCAATCGCCACGGCCGGCGCCATGTTCGTCGAAGCCGCCCTTCTCCATGTCGCCGTGCGCCGGATCTTCGGCATCGTCCTCTTCGCCTTCGCCGACCCACATGCCCGACCCAT
This sequence comes from Rhizobium sp. Root482, assembly GCF_001426565.1. Lineage (GTDB taxonomy): Bacteria > Pseudomonadota > Alphaproteobacteria > Rhizobiales > Rhizobiaceae > Pararhizobium. The sequence continues at coordinate 33,023 of NZ_LMFA01000025.1, forward strand.
CAAAGCGGAGGCCAGCCCATCATGAGCGGCAACCATCACATTCCCGACGACGCCAACAGCCGGTCGGCGCGCATCCTCGGCGGCCTCGTGCCGCCGGCGCCGGAGCGGCCGGTCGCCGAAAGCACGATCTCCGTCGGCCGCCCCGGCCGCCAGCTCTGCCTCTACCCGGCCCGCCAGGGCTATGAACTGCAGAACGAGCTGGATTTCCTTTCCAACCGGGCCATGGAACCGAACGTGTTCTTCACCGGCCGTTTCCTCGCGCCGGCCATGCCGCGCCTGGAAGACCGGATCATCCGCCTGGCACTGATCCGCGATACCGACGAGCGCCGCAGCCGCATCCGCTTCCTGATGCCGTTTTCGGTGGAAAAGCCGGGCTTTTCCATCGGCGCGCCGATCCTGCGGGCCTGGTCCAACCCGTTCGGGCCGCTCGGCGTGCCGCTGCTCGATACCGAAGATGCCGCCGAGACGATCGACAATCTTTATGAGGCTCTTGCCGATCGCTCCGTCGGCCTGCCGGGCGTGCTGGTACTTCCCGATATTCGCCTGAAGGGCAAGTTCGCCCAACTGGCCCGCGCCGTCGCCATCGGCCGCAACCTGCCCTTGACGGTGACCGATACCTATACGCGGCCGATGCTGGAAAGCCTGCAAGACGGCCAGACCTATCTGCGTAGCGCGATCAGCGCGTCGCATCTGCGTGAACTTCGCCGGCAGTGGAACCACCTGGAGACGCACGGCCGGGTGTCCTACAATGTCGCCCGCCAACCGGCCGACATCCGCGCCCGCATGGAGGAATTCCTGGCGCTTGAAGCAAGCGGCTGGAAAGGCCGCCAGCGCACTGCCATGGTGCTCGACCGCTATCGCGCCGCCTTCGCCCGCGAGGCGATCAACAACCTAGCGGAGGCCGATAGCGTGCGCATCCACACGCTCGACCTCGACGGCAGCGCGATCGCCTCGATGGTCGTGCTGATGATGGCCGGCGAGGCCTATACCTGGAAAACGGCCTATGACGAGACCTATGCCCGTTACTCGCCCGGAAAACTGCTTCTCGCCGAACTGACGGAATGGCATCTCGACGACGCCAATATCGTGCGTTCCGATAGCTGCGCGGTGCCCGACCATCCGGTCATGAGCCGCTTCTGGGAAGAGCGCGAGGACATGGGGACGCTGGTGATCGGCCTTGCCCAGAACCGCGATCGCGACGTGCGCCAGGTGGCGGCACAGCTTCATCTCTACCGCAACACCCGCAACATGGCGCGGTTGCTGCGCGAAAAGATAAGGGCACTAGCGCCGCGCTCGAAACGGTGACCTACGCCGGAAGTGGCGCGGCGCATCAGGCCTCGGCGCCTGCCTTTTCGCGCAGCAAACGGCGAATCACCTTGCCGCTGGTGGTGAGCGGCAGGCTGTCGAGGAATTCGATCTCGCGCGGATATTCGTGCATCGACAGGCGCGTCTTGACCCAGTCGCGAAGATTGGCGGCGAGCGCCGGGCCAGGCGCGTGGCCGGGCTTCAGCACCACATAGGCCTTGACGATCTCGGTGCGCAAATTGTCGGGCTTGCCAACTGCGGCGGCAAGCTGCACGGCCGGATGGCCGGCAAGACAATCCTCGATCTCGCTCGGCCCGATGCGATAGCCTGACGAGGTGATGACATCGTCGTCGCGGCCGAAAAAGGTGAAATATCCCTCCTCGTCCTCGATGCCCTGATCGCCTGTGGTCATCCAGTCGCCGACATATTTCCGTGCCGTCGCCGCCTCGTTGCGCCAGTAGCCGAGGAACATCACCGGATCGGGACGGCGCACCGCCACCTGGCCGATCGTGCCCCTTGGCAGCACCCTGCCCTCGGCGTCGATGATCGCCACATCATGGCCCGGCGCGGGCTTGCCCATGGAACCCGGTTTCAAAACGCCAAGATGGGCAGCGGACGACAGCACGATATTGCATTCCGTCTGGCCGTAGAACTCGTTGATCGGCACGCCCAGCGCCGCACTTGCCTGTTCGCAGGTCTGGCGGCCGAGCGCTTCGCCGGCCGAACCGACGGTACGCAGGTTGATCCGATAGCAGGAGCGCGGATTTTCGACGATGGCCATCAGCCGCAGCGCCGTCGGCGGAATGAAGGCATTGCGGACCTGCATTTCCTCCAGGATGCGAAAGGCCATATGCGGATCGAATTTCTGGGCCGGGGAGGAAACCACCGGCACGCCGAGCAGCAGCGACGGCAGAAGCGCATTGAGCAAACCACCCGCCCAGGCCCAGTCGGCCGGTGTCCACATCCGGTCGCCCGGCTGCGGCAGGAAGGCGTGGTGGAACTGGAACCCCGGCACATGACCCAGGAGCACGCGGTGACCATGGAGCGCGCCCTTCGGCGGACCCGTTGTGCCGGACGTATAGATCATCATCGCGGGATCGTCCGGCGTCGTCTCGACAGCCGCAAAACCGGCCGCCGTTCCATTAGATAATACTGAAAAGCCGATCGCGCCGGGTGCTTGCGCATCCACCAGCACGACGGATTTCAGATCCGGCAGGCTGGAGCGGATGGCGGCGATCTTTTCGTGGCCGAAATGATTGGTGACGATGGCACAGGCGCCGGCGTCACCGAGCCGGTATTGGAGCGCCTCGATGCCGAACAGCAAGGCAAGCGGCAGCGCGATCGCCCCGAGCTTGTAAATGCCGGCATGGGCGATCGCCGCTTCGAAACCTTGCGGCAGAAGGATCGCCACCCGATCTCCGGGCCGGACCCCGAGTTCGCGAAGCCCTTTGGCAAAGGAAGAGGATTGCGTGGCAAAGGCGCCGTAGGTCAGCGACAGATGCGCTCCATCGGGACTGAAATGCTGCAGGCAGACCTGCTCCGGCGCGCGCCCAGCCCAGGCATCGCTGATCGCCGTGCCGATATTGAATTTTGCCGGGACCTGCCACCGGAAGTCACGACGAAGGACGTCATAGGTATCGCTGATCGGAAGCATCTGACGCTCGCCAAGATTTTTTGCTGCACTGCAGCTAACACCTCCCACGCGGCGACTTCAACTGTGAACATCAAACCTTTTCTGTTGCGGTTTGTGTGCAACAGATTTAAATATCTCTAATTTACAATATTCGTAATTTCCTGGGGAGACGTTCAAATGGCAACTTTTAAATCTTATTTCCCGGGCGGCGTTTATCCCGACCACTATAATCCGCCGCTGCCGGGTTACGATTACATGCCCTTTTTCGATGAGGTCGTTAATCTCGACACGGCAACCCAAATCGGCACCGCCACGACGACATCGATCAAGTTCAGTCTCTCCAATGGGTTGAAACTCAAGATCATCGGCACCGGCTTCGCCATCGATGACGATGGCAATGCCGTGAAGGGAACGGTTACCGGCATCGTGCTTTATCTCAACAACGGCACGACGAAGATGCAGCAATTGACGGGCCTCAATATTTCGCTGGAGAGCTTCATCGATGCCGCGGAAGCCTTCGACCAGTTCGGCATGGCCGCATTCCTGATGCGGGGCAATGATACGATAACGGGCAATAGCGGCGAGCAGGACCTGCGCGGCTACGGCGGCAACGACAAATTCATCGGCGGAACGGGCGATGACTACATGCAGGGTGGCGAAGGCGACGACACCTATGACGGCAATGCCGGTTTCGATACGCTGGACTTCAGCGACGCCTATTACACCTCATCGGCCTATCGCGGCATCAGTGTGGATGTCGCTGCCGGCAAGGTCACCGACCCCTACGGCAATTCGGAAACCTTCACCGAAATCGAATCTTTTCGCGGCACCCAGTTTCGTGATGTATTCAAGGGGTCCAGCGCCGACGAAACCTTCATGGGATGGGGCGGGAACGACACGATCAATGGGGGCGGCGGCATCGACGGCGTCCTCTATCACCGCGACGACCGGCGGGGCGGAACGGGCGGCGTTACCGTCAACCTGGAAACGGGCAAGGCCAAGGACGGTTTCGGCAGGACCGACACGCTGATCAGCATCGAAAATGCCCGCACGGGCAATGCCGCGGACAAGCTTTATGGCAGTTCGGGCGACAACCGTCTCCACGCGGGCGGCGGCAATGACACCTTGGCGGGTGGCCTGGGCAACGATATACTGCGCGGCGAAGGCGGCAAGGACATCTTCCTGTTCAACACCAAGCTCAGCGCCTCCACCAATGTCGATGTGATCGAGGATTTCGTCGTCGCCGACGACACGATCCGCCTCGACAATGCGATCTTCACCAAGATAATCGGTACCGGAACGATGACATCGGCGCAGTTCGCGAAGAACACAACCGGCAAGGCGGCCGATGCCAGCGACCGCATCATCTACGAAACCGATACGGGCAAGCTGTTCTATGACAGCAACGGCAATGCCAGCGGCGGCTCCGTGCATTTCGCGACGATCCACTCTGGCCTTTCGCTGACGGCGTCCGACTTCTACATCGTCTGATGCCGGGCCGGCGCACCGTTTGAACTTGTCTGTCCGGGCTGCCAGTCGGCCCGGACGCAGCGACCGGCAGATATTGCCCGCATCCCCGCCGACGCCGTCCGCTCAGGAGGCGAAGACCATCTCGCTGTCGTCACCGGCGCAGAGCGCTCCCAGAAGTTCGTCCTGCGTCCTGTAGCCCGCGAAGAAAAGATTGATCACGGCACTCGCCGCGCTCACACCTTCCTGGCTGCGCAGGCGGATGCTGCGTTCGGCACACCAGGACATCAGCGCACCTGAAAGCGGTTCGACATCATCGAAAACAACACAGGACGTAGCAGGCTGGGACATGTTCGACTCCTCATGTGTCGATCAGGGTGAATTTGTCCCAGATTGAATATCGTCCCGATTTTTTGCAACGGCCATGCACGGTGGCGGTTAACAGCCCGCTCGACCTGTGCCGGATTGATGCAAAGCCGGCCAGTCCTTGCCGCAATTGCCTCGACCGATGGAATTCCAGCCGGCCGATGGCGGCCGTTTTCCGAAAATGGAACGGGCGTCGTGGCCGTCGCCCAGCATGGTTCCAGCCCTTTGCGACGACCGCACTTCCATTCTCCGATGGGCAGTTTTCTTGGAACAGAATGATCATCGACCAGTTAGTTGAGTGCAAAGGCCTGGGAAAAGGGCCTGTCAAAGCACATCAATGGAGAATGAAAATGTCGAAGAAGATGCTTGCAATCGCTGCAATGGCGCTCGGCCTGGCGACCGCGCCTGCTTTCGCGCAATCGGCCACAGTCGATATGAATACGCCGGGCAACAGCGACGAATGCCAGGTTCCCGGCGCGGACAATGTCAATTGCCGCGAAAAGATGGAAATGGACTCGAGCACTACCGGCTCGATCATGGCACCTGCCATGCCCGATGACGGCACGATGAACACGGGCAACCAGAACTGTACATCGCCCGGCGCCGACAATGTGAACTGCCAGAACAGGCCATAAAATGAACGATGACGCCACAAAGACGAAAAGCCCGGCAAAAGTCCGGGCTTTTCGCAAAAGCCGGACCGGCAGAGTATAAAATGGGGTGTGGAGTGGTGCCCCATGCCGGAATCGAACCAGCACTCCTTTCGGAACTCGATTTTGAGTCGAGCGCGTCTACCAGTTCCGCCAATGGGGCACGGATACCTTTCAGGTAGCAAGTGCGTGTACACGAACCGTTTCCGCCGGGTCAACACCGATTTTCCCAGATCAGCCACCAGGCATCACAAAACTGTGCGGCACCTTGCGCAGCGGCGCATTTACACTATCGGCAATCCTGCCTAAAAGGCGGTGAAAGCCAATTGGAATTCCTTCATGCTGCGCCGCCTCTACGACTGGACCATGTCGCTTGCCGCCCGCAAATCGGCCGAAACCTGGCTGGCGGTCATCGCCTTCGTCGAAAGTTCCGTGTTTCTCGTGCCCGCCGACGTGCTGTTCCTGCCCATGGCGCTTGCCCGGCCGGAGCGCGCCTGGCGCTATGCGGTGGTTGCCACCATTGCCTCGGTGCTCGGCGGCATCGCCGGCTGGTATATCGGCCATTATGCCTTCGAGACGCTGGCCAAGCCGATCCTGCATTTCTACGGCAAGCTCGATGCTTTCGAGGCGATGAAAGCCTCGGTCGGCTACGAGACGCTGGTGCTCCTGCTCGTCACCTCGGGCCTGGCGCATCTGCCGCCGATCAAGGTGGTGACGATCCTTTCCGGCGCCGCCAATATCGATCTCGGCCTGTTCATCGTTTCGGCGATCGTCGCGCGTGGCGCCCGTTTCTTCCTGCTCGCCTGGCTCCTGCGGCGATATGGCGAGGAAATCCGCCATTTCATCGAAAAGCGGCTGGGCGTGCTGGCCGCCGCCGCCGCCGGGCTGTTGATCGCCCTGTTTGTCGCCTATCGTTTCCTCGCCTGATGGAGCCTTCCTTGAGCTACGAACCGACGTTGACCGATCGCCGCCTCCTGCCCGCCCTGCTTTCGACGCTCGGCATGGCCGCCACCGTCGGCGGGGCGCTCGCCTTCGAGCATCTCGGCGGCTATATTCCCTGCGCGCTCTGCCTGACGCAGCGCCTGCCTTATTACTGGGGTATTCCGATCGGTCTTTTGGCAATCGCCACGGCGGTTCTGCGGCTGCCGGTGCGGCTGACCCGCCTGCTGCTTCTCGTCATCGGTCTCCTGATGCTGGTCGGCGCCGGTCTCGGCGTCTATCACTCCGGTGTCGAATGGCATTTCTGGGAAGGACCGGCTACCTGCGCGACAACGGCATCCGGCGTTTCCTCGAATGTCGGCGACCTGCTCGGCGATCTCAACAGCAAGCATGGGCCATCCTGCACGGATGCGGCGCTACGCGTGCTCGGGCTGTCTTTCGCCGGCTGGAATGTCATCGCCAGCCTGATCCTCGCAGGCATCGCACTGCGCGGCGCGGCCAGAAGGTAAAGGCGCGGACGGCTCAGGGAAAATCCCGGAGAAGATTACGGCTGCAGTTCCACATCCCAGTAGAGATAGTCCATCCAGCTCTGGTGCAGATGGTTGGGCGGGAACAGCCGGCCGTTGTTGTGGAGATCCTGCACGGTCGGATGGAACGGCTTCTGGTGCGGGAACATGCCGGCCTGGCGTGGCAGCTTGCCGCCCTTGCGCAGATTGCAGGGCGAACAGGCGGCCACGACATTTTCCCAGGTGGTCTGGCCGCCGCAGCAGCGCGGGATCACATGATCGAAGGTCAGATCGTCGGGCGAGCCGCAATACTGGCATTCGAACCGGTCGCGCAGAAAGACGTTGAACCGGGTGAAGGCCGGATGGCGCGACGGCTGGACATAGCTCTTCAGGCAGACGACGCTCGGCAGGCGCATGGAAAAGCTCGGCGAGGACACCTGATGCTCGTATTCGGCCAGGATATGCACACGGTCGAGAAAGACGGCCTTGATCGCGTCCTGCCAGGACCAGAGCGACAAGGGATAGTAACTCAGCGGCCTATAGTCAGCGTTCAGCACGAGCGCCGGAAGGCCATGTGGTGAGACTGCAATCGTCAAGCCAGTATACTCCCGCTCGATTCGGCACCTGTACCTTCTATATTAGGCGCGTTGCGTCAGGATTGTGAAGATAAAAGGAAAAAGTCGGGCGAAAGATTCGCTTTTTTCTAGGGTGGCACCGGCAGGCCGTCGCGCCGCATCTGGGTGGCGTAATAGGCCCAGAAAAGCCGGGCGGCGACGCTGCGCCAGGGAGACCACAGTTCCGTCAGCGCTTCGAGCTCGCGCGCCGAAGGCCGAGCATCAAGCGCCAGAGCATGACCGACGGCATTTTGCAGCGCCACATCGCCCACGGGAAAGACGTCCGGATGGCCGGCGCAGAACAGCAGATAGACCTGCGCCGTCCAGCCGCCGATCCCCTTGATCGCCGTAAGCTCGGCGATTGCGGTGGCGCCGTCCATCAGGCAGATCGCCTCCAGGTCGAGCTCGCCGTCCAGGACGACGCGCGCCACCCGCCGCAGCGCATCGGCCTTTGCCCGTGACAGTCCCACCGCCCTGCAATCATCGTCCGACAGGGCGGCGACCGCAGGGGCGCTGATTTTGCCCAGCGCCGTCTCCATGCGCGACCAGATCGCCGCCGCACTGGCTTTCGAGACCATCTGCGAAACGATGATATTGGCAATGCCCGGATAGCCGGGATCGGCGCGGCGCAGCGGCACCGGGCCGGCGCTCGCCACCACCGGTTCCAACCGTGCATCGAGCATCACCAGGCCGGCAAGCCCGGCGGCAATGTCCTCATGGGTGCGGATGATCCGCATTCGAAACCCTCCGGCGGCCGCTGCCCTCCTCATGCCATGTCCGCTGCGCCAGCGGAGCAAAACGGATGGCCGGCCGCGTCCTTCCATGCCAAAAGAAACCATGGATAGACGTTTGTCAAAACCACCGGTGTTTCGCTTCGCGCCCAGCCCCAATGGCCTGCTGCATCTCGGCCATGCGCTGTCGGCCCTTCTCAACCACGACATGGCCAAGGTCGAAGCTGGCCGCTTCCTGCTGCGGGTCGAGGATATCGACGCCGCCCGCTGCACCCCTGAATTCGAGGCGGCGATCTTCGAGGATCTCGACTGGCTGGGGCTTTCCTTCGAGGAGCCGGTGCGGCGCCAGTCGGACCATCTGGACGTCTACCGGCAGGCACTCGAGTTGCTGGCCGATCGCGATCTCGTCTATCCCGCCTTCCTGACGCGCGGCGAAATCCGCAATGCCGTCAGCGTATTCGAGGCAGAGGGCAAGGCATGGCCACGCGATCCGGATGGCGCGCCGCTCTATCCGGGCAGCGAAAAGACCTTGTCACCGGCGGATCGGCGCGCCCTGCTTGAAAGCGGCAGGCCATATGCCTGGCGGCTCGATATGGCAAAGGCGCTCGCCCAGGTGGGCAAGCCGCCGACATGGCTGGAAAGCGGGTTTGGTCCGGAGGGAGAAACGGGCACGATCACGGCCGATCCGGCCGCATGGGGCGATGTGATCCTGTCACGTTCCGATGCGCCTTCCAGCTACCATCTGGCGGTGACGGTGGACGATGCGCTGCAGGGCGTGAGCCATGTGGTGCGTGGGCGGGATCTCTTCCATGCCACCTCCGTACACCGGCTGTTGCAGCAATTGCTGGACTTGCCGCAGCCCGCCTACCATCACCATCGCCTGATCCTCGGGGAGGATGGGCGCAAGCTTTCGAAAAGCAATCGCGATACCGGAATCTCCGCCTTTCGCCAGGCGGGCAAGACGCCGGACGACCTGCGCGCGATGATCCTATAGGACGGTTTTCTCGGGGGTTTTGACCGTCTTGGCATCCTCTCCGCCCAGCCCCCTGATATGCTGAATCACCATGCGCTTGACCTTGTATTTCATGATCGCGGCGTTGATCTCCGCGCCGATGATGAAGATGACCCCGACAATATAGAGGAAGACGAGCGCGATCATGATCGACGCAAGCCCGGCATAGGTCGAGACGTAGTTGGCGAAGGTGGAGAGATAGGAGGCAAAGACATAGGCACCGACAGACCAGGCGGCGAGCGTCAGGATAATGCCCGGCAAAACATCGAGGATCTTGCGGCGACCATCGGGCAACCACAGATGGCTGACCACGAGCGCCGTCGTCAGCATGACGAAGACGCCAGCAAGGCTCCAGCTGTCGATCATGGTGAGAAGCGTGCTGAACCAGGGAAGATAGACGCTGGCATAGCGGATGGCGAGCGGCACCGCGACCAAGAGAATGCTGACGATGGCCAGCACCAGCACGCCCGCCAGCACGAAGGCCAGGCTGACGACGCGGGTCTTGTACCAGGCACGGCTTTCGGCAACGCGATAGGCGCGGTTGAGCGAGACGCGCAGGGCCTCCACGCCGTTGGAGGCGAAATAGGCGGCGGCCAGCACGGATATGGTGAGCAGCCCGCCGCGCGGAATGGTCAGCACCTGCACCACTTCGTCCGAAATCGGCTTGGCGATCGATTCCGGCCAAGTGTCGAAGATGAAATGTACCGCCGTCGTCGCAAACTGGTCGGCACCGAGAAAACTGCCGAGCGCCGTGCCGAAGATCAGGAAGGGAAAGATCGCCAAGAGGGTGGACAGCGCCACATGGCTTGCCATCGCCCAGCCGTCATCTTCACTGAAATGCCAGAGCGCGTCGAAGATGACCTTCCAGGTTATACGTATGAAGGCCGGCATTCCCTCTCCAGCTGTCTCTCGTTTCGGGTGCGATTGTAACCCATGCACGAATATGGGAAACCGGGGGCGAATTTCTACAGGAAAAACCGGAATGTCCAACCGTCCCTCGATCATCGTCACCGGCTGCTCGTCGGGCATCGGCGCCTGGTGCGCCCGTGCTCTTGACAGAGACGGCTGGCGGGTCTTTGCAACCGTGCGCCGGCCTGAAGACCTGGCAGCGCTGGAAAATGACGGTATCGAAGCTTTTCTGATGGATTATACCAGGCCAGACACCATATCCAGCCTGGTGGACCAGGTTTTTGACCGAACCGGCGGCCGGCTGGACGCGCTGTTCAACAATGGCGCCTATGGCCAGGCGGGCGCGGTCGAGGACCTGCCGACCGAAGCCCTGCGGCTGCAGCTGGAAACCAATGTCATCGGCTGGCACGATCTGACGCGGCGGGTGATTCCGGCGATGCGGGCGCAGGGACAGGGGCGGATCGTCCAGTGTTCGTCCATTCTCGGCATCGTGCCCTATAAATGGCGGGGCGCCTACAATGCCTCGAAATTCGCGCTGGAAGGCCTGACATTGACGATGCGCATGGAACTGGAAGGCAGCGGCATAAAGGTGAGCCTGATCGAGCCCGGGCCGATAAGCTCCCGCTTCACAGCCAATGCGGTGACCCATATCGAGCGCTTCATCGACCTCACCGGCTCGGTACATGCCGCGGAATATGAAAGACAGATGCGCCGGCTGAAAGGCGAGAGCGGCAAGGCGCGCGGCAAGCTTGAGCCCGACGCAGTCTATGCTGTGCTAAAACGCGCCTTGACCGCCAGGGAGCCGAGGCCGCATTACATCGTGACGCAGCCGGCGAAACAGGGTGCGCTCTTGAAGAAGCTGCTGCCGGCCGCCTTGTTCTATCGTTTTATCGGCCGTCTCGGCTGACGGGAAAGCAAAGGACTTCACATGAACAGTTTCCTGACAGGTCTGACGCTGCTCGTCATGGGCCTTGTCGTCATCGTGCTCATTCGTGGTCTGATGACCATGGCAAAAGGCGGCAGCGGCAATAAGTCCAACAAGCTGATGCAGGCCCGCATCTTCCTGCAGGCCCTGGCGATCGTGCTGATCATGCTGACGCTATGGATCACCGGCGGCGGTCGCTAGGCCATGGTCAAGCTCAACAAGATCTATACGAAGACCGGCGACAACGGCACCACCGGGCTTGCCGCCGGGCCACGCCGGCTGAAGAGCGACCTGCGGGTCGAGGCCTACGGCACGATCGACGAGGCCAATGCCGTGATCGGACTTGCGCGCCAGCACATGGGCTCCATGGACACCCTCGATAGCATGCTGATGCGCATCCAGAACGACCTGTTCGATCTCGGCGCCGACCTTTCGACGCCGGACACCGGAGAGACGCTCGCCTACGAACCGCTGCGGATCATCGTCGCCCAGGTGACGCGCCTCGAAACCGAGATCGATATGCTGAACGCCGATCTTGAGCCCTTGCGCTCCTTCGTGCTTCCCGGCGGCAGCGGCGCGGCGGCGGCCCTGCACATGGCCCGCACGGTGACGCGGCGGGCGGAACGGCGGATGGTCGAACTGGCGCGGATGGACGGCGAAACCGTCAGCCCGCCGGCGCTTGCCTATGTCAACCGGCTCTCCGATTTCCTGTTCGTCGCGGCTCGCTGGACGAACGAAAAGGGACAGGCCGACGTGCTTTGGATTCCGGGAAAAAACAGATAAGTTCGGACCGACCGCCGCTCCAGGGGATTTCATGTTCATACCGCTTCACGACACGAATTCCCTGAAGCATATCAAGGTCCAGTATGTGACGATCGGGCTGATCGCCATTAATGTGGTCATGTGGCTGCTGACCGGGCCACTCTTTGCCACGGAAAGCTTTTCCGATGCCACGATCATGGGGCTCGGCTATATCCCCGCCATTGCCTTCGACTATGCCCAACTGGCGCCGGGCCTGATCCTGATCCCGGACGAGGCGACCTATCTCAGCTATTCCTTCCTGCATGGCGATTTCTGGCATCTGGCCAGCAATATGCTGTTTCTCTGGGTGTTCGGCGACAATGTCGAGGATGCGCTCGGGCATTTTCGCTTCCTGATCTTCTATCTTCTCTGCGCCGCTGCCGGCGCCTTTGCGCATGGGCTTGTCGATACCACTTCGGAGGCGCCGCTGATCGGCGCATCCGGCGCCATTTCCGGCGTCGTCGCCGCCTATTTCCTGCTGCATCCGAAGGTGCGCGTCTGGGTGCTGGTGTTTTTTCGCATCCCGCTGCCGCTGCCCGCCTTCATTCCGCTCGCGCTGTGGATCGGCCAGCAATTCCTGATGTTGGCCATCGAGCCCGATGGCGCCGTATCCTGGGCCGCCCATGTCGGCGGCATCCTCGCAGGACTGGTCCTAGTTGTCATTTTGCGACGCCGGGGCGTGCCGCTGTTCGACCGGACCATCGTCACGCCTCGCTCCGTGCGTCATGTCGAGGCGGCAGCCGACATCACCGCCGCACCTGCGTCGGGCGAAAGCGTCAGGTCCAGCCCTTGGGGACGGCCCTCCTGAACATTGTAGCGCAAGCCAGCGAAAAGCGGGGTTTTCGCGCCGGAGTGGCAGTTTGTGGTCTCTTCATCCCACGATGCGCAAGGGGCGTTGCCGATCGCCGCCGGGGACACGAGGCTTTCCTGTTGACGCAGTCGTGAGCTTCAGTATTTTCCCCGGGCAATCTTGCGGCCGTGGCAGGCGCAAAGATTGTAATTGCAGAAAAAACGCGTATCGATGTCGCCAACCGACAATCAGGCCGCTTCGTTAAAGCGCATTTTCCGGCAAACATTGTGTAAGGAAGGACATCATGAAAATCCTGGTCACCGTCAAGCGGGTCGTCGATTACAATGTGAAGATCCGGGTCAAGCCGGATGGTTCCGGCGTCGAGCTTGCCAATGTGAAGATGTCGATGAACCCGTTCGATGAAATTTCGGTCGAGGAAGCGCTGCGGCTGAAGGAAGCCGGCAAGGCGGAAGAAGTCGTCGTCGTCTCGGTCGGTCCGGCCAAGGCCGAGGAGACGCTGCGCACGGCACTTGCCATGGGCGCCGACCGGGCGATCCTGGTGGAGACCGACGATCAGGTCGAGCCGCTGGCCGTCGCCAAGATCATCAAGGGCGTGGCGGAAGCCGAGCAGCCGGGACTGATCATCGTCGGCAAGCAGGCGATCGACGACGACAGCAACCAGACCGGCCAGATGCTGTCGGCGCTTCTCGGTTGGGCGCAGGGCACCTTCGCCTCGAAAGTCGTGATCGGCGACGGCAAGGCGGAAGTGACCCGCGAAGTGGATGGCGGTCTGCAGACGATCGAGATCAAGCTGCCGGCGGTGGTGACCACCGATCTTCGCCTGAACGAGCCGCGCTATGCCTCGCTGCCCAATATCATGAAGGCCAAGAAGAAGCCGCTCGACAAGAAGACGCCGGCCGATTTCGGCGTCGATACGGCCGCCCGCCTGAAGGTGCTGAAGACCGAGGAGCCGGAAGGCCGCAAGGCCGGCATCAAGGTGAAGACCGTCGCCGAACTCGTCGACAAGCTGAAAAACGAAGCTGGCGTCCTCTAAGGTCCAGGAAAGGGAGACTAAACCATGGCCATTCTTCTTCTGGCAGACCACGACAATGCAAGCCTGTCCGACCAGACTGCCAAGGCGCTGACGGCCGCCACCCAGATGGGCGGCGACGTTCATGTGCTGGTCGCCGGCAAGGGCGCGAAGGGCGCAGCCGATGCCGCCGCGAAACTCACCGGCGTCTCCAAGGTTCTGCTCGCCGAAAGCGACGACCTGGCCAATAATCTGGCTGAGCCGCTGGCGGCCCTCATCGTCTCGTTGGCCGGCAGCTACGACACGATCGTCGCGGCCGCCACCTCCGTCGGCAAGAATGTCGCGCCGCGCGTTGCAGCCCTGCTCGATATCGTCCAGGTTTCGGAAATCACCGAAGTCCTTTCGGCTGATACGTTCAAGCGGCCGATCTATGCGGGCAACGCCATCCAGACCGTCCAGACCAGCGATCCGAAGAAGGTGATCACCGTGCGCACGGCCTCCTTCGCCTCGGCGTCGGAAGGCGGTTCGGCAGCGATCGAACCCGTCTCGGCCGCGGCCAATCCGGGCCTGTCCAGCTTCGTCAAGGACGCACTCTCTTCCTCCGACCGCCCGGAACTGACCTCCGCCAAGATCATCATCTCCGGCGGTCGCGCGCTTGGTTCCTCGGAAAAGTTCCAGTCGGTCATCCTGCCCGTCGCCGACAAGCTCGGTGCCGCGGTCGGTGCCTCCCGCGCTGCCGTCGATGCGGGCTACGCCCCGAATGACTGGCAGGTCGGCCAGACCGGCAAAGTCGTTGCCCCGCAGCTCTATATCGCCTGCGGCATTTCCGGCGCCATCCAACATCTCGCCGGCATGAAGGACTCGAAGGTCATCGTCGCCATCAACAAGGACGAGGAAGCCCCGATCTTCCAGGTCGCCGATTACGGCCTCGTCGGCGACCTCTTCGAAATCCTTCCGGAACTCGAAAAGGCGCTGTGACCCTTTCTCCTACAGAATTCGACGGCCGCGCATCCTGGCGCGGCCGTTTTCGTTTCTGAAACTATCACGCGCCGCAACAGGCTGCTGCGACGCGAATAAGGCTGGAAAATCGGCGACATTGCCTTTATCACTGGCACCGGGCTTCTGCGGCATGCGGCGGCCAATACTTTTTTTGCTGAACGGAAGTGCACCTGCGCTTTCGCATGGATGATGGAAGTCGGCTAGATGATCAAGAATGTCGGAATTGTTGGCGCGGGACAGATGGGCTGCGGCATCGCCCAGGTATCGGCGGCGGCCGGTTACAAGGTGCATATCTACGACATTTCCCCCGATCGCGTCGAAGCAGGCCTTGCCACCATCAACGGCAACCTGGCGCGTCAGGTTTCCTCCGGCAAGCTGGACGACGAAGAACGCAAGAAGGCCCTGTCGCTGATCAAGGGGTCCTCCGATGTCAACGACCTCTCGCCCATGGACCTGGTGATCGAGGCGGCAACCGAGGACGAGAGCGTCAAGCGCAAGATCTACGGTCAGGTCTGTCCGGTGCTGAAGGCGGACGCCATTCTCGCCACCAACACCTCCTCCCTGTCGATCACCCGCCTGGCATCGGCCACCGACCGGCCGGAACGCTTCATGGGCATCCATTTCATGAATCCGGTGCCGGTGATGAAACTGGTGGAACTGGTGCGCGGTATCGCCACCGAAGAGGGTACGTTCTCGACGGCCAAGCAGTTCGTAACCACCCTCGACAAGACGATCACGGTCGCCGAGGATTTCCCGGCCTTCATCGTCAACCGCATTCTTCTGCCGATGATCAACGAGGCGATCTACACGCTCTACGAAGGCGTCGGCAGCGTCGATGCCATCGATACGGCCATGAAGCTCGGCGCCAATCACCCGATGGGTCCGCTGCAGCTTGCCGACTTCATCGGCCTCGACACCTGCCTGTCGATCATGCAGGTGCTGCATGACGGCCTGGCGGATTCGAAATACCGCCCCTGCCCGCTTCTCGTCAAATATGTCGAAGCCGGCTGGCTCGGCCGCAAATCGGGCCGAGGCTTCTACGACTATCGCGGCGAAGTCCCGGTGCCGACACGGTAGGACGAGCAATAAAGGGAGTCTTTCTCACACAGGCGGGAAAGACACTGGTCTGATTCTGTCAACCAATCAGGAATTCGGCGCCGTTGTCGCAGCCCTGACCAGCGCCTTCGCATCCTCGCTGTCCCAGGCGGCCGGGCCGTTCATCGAACCGATCAGGCAGCCCTTGTCGTCGATGAGCAGAGTTGCCGGCAGGCCGAAGGCCAGGCCTTCCTTCTTCAGGACGTTGAAAACGCCCATGGAGGCATCGCGGTAATAGGCGAGTTCGTGCACGCCGGTCTCGTCGAGGAAAGCCTTCGGCTTCTCGTCGTCGCCGATATCGATGTTGACGGCAACCACCTCGAACCCGTCTCCGCCTTCAGCCTTCTGCAGGGCATTCAGCGCCGGCATCTCCTCACGGCAGGGCACGCACCAGGTTGCCCAGAGATTGAGGAGCACCGTCCTGCCGGTAAAATCGGCAAGTGTCAGGTCCTTGCCGTCGCTTCCCTTGAAGGCCAGCCCCTCGATCGGGCGTGGAACGCTGACCGGCGCCATGGCGGCCACCTGCCCCTTCAGGAACGGCGTGATCGCCGCGACCTGGTCTTTTGACGCCTCGCAGGCCTTTGCGGCAGCGGTTTCCGCCGGCGCGCCATTGCCAGACCCGCTTTCCCTGACGTATACCCCTGCCGCACCGGCGATCAGCCCGAAAACCACGGCGATCGCCACCCAACCGGCGACGGGAAGGCGTTTCTTTCGGTCTGTCACTTCATTTTCCAAAACGGTCATTCTCCAGGGCGGGCATTCTTCATGGGCGACGGCACTTCTGAAACCAAAAGCTCCAACCAGATGTGGGGCGGGCGCTTCGCGGAAGGACCGGCGGCGATCATGGAGGAGATAAATGCCTCGATCGGCTTCGACAAGAAGCTTTTCGCCCAGGACATCCGCGGCTCAATGGCGCATGCGACCATGCTGGCCCATCAAGGCATCATTTCGACCGAGGATAAAGACAAGATCGTTCACGGCCTCGACACGATCCTGTCAGAGATCGAAAGCGGAAAGTTCGAATTCTCCCGCCGGCTCGAAGACATTCACATGAATATAGAGGCGCGGCTTGCCACCCTGATCGGCCCGGCCGCCGGGCGCCTGCACACCGCCCGCTCCCGCAACGACCAGGTGGCGCTCGACTTCCGCCTCTGGGTGAAGGAAGAACTGCAGAAATGCGAGGCCATGCTGACGGCCCTGATCGCCGCCTTCCTCGACCGCGCCGAAGAACATGCCGAAACGGTGATGCCGGGCTTCACCCATCTGCAGACGGCCCAGCCGGTGACGTTTGGCCATCACTGCATGGCCTATGTGGAAATGTTCGGCCGCGACCGCCAGCGGGTGCGCCACGCCATCGAACATATGGATGAAAGCCCGATTGGGGCCGCCGCCCTTGCCGGCACCGGCTTTCCGATCGACCGGCACATGACTGCCAAGGCACTCGGTTTCCGCGAGCCGACCCGTAACTCGATCGACACCGTATCCGACCGAGATTTCGCGCTGGAATTCCTGTCGATCGCCTCGATCTGCGCCACGCATCTTTCGCGGTTGGCAGAAGAAATCGTCATCTGGTCGACGCCGCAGTTCGGCTTCGTGCGGCTGTCGGATGCCTTCTCTACCGGTTCCTCGATCATGCCGCAGAAGAAGAACCCGGACGCGGCCGAACTGGTGCGCGCCAAGACCGGCCGCATCAATGGTTCACTGGTCGCGCTCCTGACGGTGATGAAGGGCCTGCCGCTCGCCTATTCCAAGGACATGCAGGAAGACAAGGAACAGGTCTTCGACAGCGCCGAGAGCCTGGAACTGGCGATTGCCGCCATGACCGGCATGGTGCGCGACATGACCATCCGGGTGGACCGGATGAAGGCGGCCGCCGGCTCCGGCTATTCCACGGCCACCGACCTTGCCGACTGGCTGGTGCGCGAGGCCGGCCTTCCCTTCCGCGACGCCCACCATGTCACCGGCCGCGCCGTCGCACTTGCCGAAGAAAAGGCCTGCGACCTTGCCGAACTTTCGCTTCAGGACCTGCAGGCGATCCATCCCGACATCACCGACAAGGTGTTCGGCGTGCTTACCGTGGAAGCCTCGGTCGCCAGCCGCACCTCCTTCGGCGGCACGGCGCCGAGCGAAGTGAGAAAGCAGATCGCCTGGTGGCGCGGGCGTAACTAGGGGTCGAGATTCAGGGTGCACAAGGCCTGCAAAACTCGGTATGAGGTTTGACGACTGTGCACGAAGGGCTTGATTGCCAAACCGGGAACGAACATGCGCCTGCGAAACACCACCATTCTGCTTGCAAGTCTTGCCGTGGCCTGCATGACGCTGTCCGGCTGCGGCCGCAAGGGCGATCTCGATCGCCCGGGCTCGTCCCAGCCGATCAACACCAAGGCCGCCCCGGGCACCGTCGAAAAAAAGGATGAAGCGCAGGGCAGGCCCTTCCTCCTCGATCCCCTCCTTTAACAGAGCGCTCCCTTGAACCATTTCGATTATCGCGACGGCGTCCTGCACGCAGAAGACGTTTCCGTCATGGACATTGCCAAGGCCGTAGGCACGCCGTTCTATTGCTATTCGACGGCAACGCTGGAGCGGCATTATTCGGTCTTTGCCCGGGCCTTCTCCGATATCGATGCCATGGTCTGCTACGCGATGAAGGCCAATTCCAACCAGGCGGTGCTGAAGACGCTCGGCCGGCTCGGCGCCGGGATCGACGTGGTGTCAGGCGGCGAGCTGCGCCGTGCGCTGGCGGCAGGCATCCCGGCAAGCCGCATCCTGTTTTCGGGCGTCGGCAAGACCGTTGCGGAAATGGATTTCGCGCTGGCGGCCGGCATCTACTGCTTCAACGTCGAATCCGAACCGGAACTCGACATCCTCAATGCCCGCGCCGTGCGCGAGGGCAAGCGGGCCAATGTCTCCTTCCGCATCAATCCGGATGTCGATGCAAAGACCCATGCGAAGATCTCGACCGGCAAGAAGGAAAACAAGTTCGGCATAAACTGGGAGCGCGCCCGCGCCGTCTATGCCTATGCTGCCACCCTGCCCGGCATCAGGATCACCGGGATCGACATGCATATCGGCAGCCAGATCACCGATCTGCAGCCGTTCGAGGATGCGTTCCGGCTCTTGCGCGAACTTGTGGAGACGCTGAGGGCCGATGGCCACAGCATCGACCATGTCGATGTCGGCGGTGGGCTGGGCATTCCCTACAGGCAGGACAACGATCCGCCTCCCTTGCCGGATGCCTATGCCCAGATCGTCAAGGACCAGTTGCGCGAACTCGGCTGCAAGGTCATCTTGGAGCCCGGCCGGTTGATCGTCGGCAATGCCGGCATCATGGTCACCGAGGTGATCTATGTGAAGGACGGCGGCTCGAAGACCTTCGTCATCGTCGATGCCGCGATGAACGATCTCATCCGCCCGACGCTCTACGATGCCCATCACGAAATCCAGCCGGTGCGCATCTCCGCCGCCAACGCACCGCGCATCAGGGCCGATGTGGTCGGCCCGGTCTGCGAAACCGGCGATTATCTGGCGCTTGAGCGGGAAATGGCGATGCCCAAGCCCGGCGACCTGATCTCGGTGAGCACCACCGGCGCCTATGGCGCCGTGCAGGCCGGCACCTATAACAGCCGCCTTCTCGTGCCCGAAGTCCTCGTGAACGGCGACCGGTTCCACGTTATACGCCCGCGCACCAGCTACGAGGAACTGATCGGGCTCGATTCGGTACCGGACTGGCTGGATTAAAGTGGATTTTCCGGCCTGCCCGGCGGGGCCGCAAGTCCTCTTTCCGGTGGGTGAATTCGATCACGATATTGTTGCCGCCCTCGTCTTCGCCACAAAGAGTGCTATCCTCTGCAGCGGGTTCAGGACGCTGAAAGGGAACGGATGAAAAAAATCCGGCGGGAACCATCGACGAAGCCGACGCGCTTTGCCAGGAGCCTGGCGATGAAGCGGACGCTTGCCCGCATCGTTCTCTTCGCCGAACGGGCGATCCCCCGCGCCCTCCCGCCGATTTCGGTTTTGCTGCTCTTCCTGTCCGCCGCCTGGTTCGGCCTCTTCCGCGTCGTCCCGGCATGGCTTCATGCGACCAGCCTGTTTGTCTTCGCAGCCGCCTTCATCCTGCTATTGATCCCGCTCCTGCGCCTGCGCATCCCCGATGTGACGGCTGCGGACCGGATGCTGGAAGAGCGTAACGCGCTGCCGCATCAGGCGATCCGCGTCCAGGACGACCGGCCAGCCACCGGCGGCACCTTCGCTCTTGCCCTGTGGCAGGAGCACCAGACCCGCATGGCCCGCATGGTCGGCACGCTCGAAGCCGGCCTGCCGAAACCCGACATCGCCCGCAGCGACCGTTTCGGCCTGCGCGCCATTCCCGTGCTGATCGCCTGCCTCGCTTTTGCCTATTCCTATTCGAACAGAGCGGGCCTGGTTTCCGATATCTTCCATCCCCCGCAGCCGGCCTCGACGCAGCCCGACATGCGCATCGATGCCTGGGTAACGCCGCCGGCCTATACCGGCCGCGCGCCGCTCTTTCTCACCGGGCAGCCGGAAGCTGAGCAGACGGGCGCGGAACAGGCTGGTGTCGCGGGCCGCGACGTGTTGCGCATCCCGCAATTCAGCGAACTGACGGTGCGCGTCACCAGCGGCGGCACGGACATGCCTGTCACCTATCTGGAAAACGGCGCCGCCCAGCCGTTGCTCATCGCCGCCCAGGCAGTAAAGCCTTCGGGCGCGGAAAAGACCTCGGCGCAGGCAGGGGCTCGGGAGACGGCGGGCCAGGGCAGCGCTACCCATCTGATGAAAATCACCAAGGACGGCATGCTTTCCGTCGGCGGCCAACAATGGACCTTCGCGGTGATCCCCGACGCCGTGCCGGATATCGCCTTCGACGGCCTTCCGCGCGCCACGGTGAATGCGGCACTCGAGATCGGCTTCCAGGCAAAGGACGATTATGGGCTCGATGAGGCCTGGGCCGAGATCATCCCCCTCGACAAGCAGGCAGCCGGTGCACGGCCGCTCTATCCGCTGCCCGAATACCGCCTCGATCTTCCCAAGCGCAATGCGCGCGAGGCAAAGGGTCTGACCAGCCGCAATCTCAGCGAACATCCGCTTTCGGGAAAGCGCGTGCGCGTCACGCTCGTTGCGAGGGATGCAGCAGGCCAGGAAGGACGCAGCGTGCCACAGGATATGATCCTGCCCGCCCGGCCCTTCTTCGAGCCGCTGGCAGGTGCTGTCGCCGAACAGCGACAGGTCTTTGCGCTCGACGCCAACGAACTGCCGCGTGCGCTCGACCTCAACGACGCGCTGACGGCCCGGCCGGACGAGACCATTCCCAACCTCACGCATTTCCTTCTCCTGCAATCCGCCCGCACCCGCATGGCCCTGTCGCGCAATGACGACATGCTGCGCGACGCGGCAGGCCATCTCTGGGAAATCGCTTTGGGCATCGAGGGCGGCGACATGGCGCTGGCCGACAAGCGGCTGCGCGACGCCCAGCAAAAACTATCCGAGGCGCTGGAAAGGAATGCACCCGACGCGGAAATTTCCAAGCTGATGCAGGAACTGCGCGAGGCGATGCAGGACTATATGGAGGCGCTCGCAAGGCAGGCCGCGAAGAACCCGCAAATGGCCGCCAACCCCGACCGCAACAATGTCCTGCGCCAGCAGGATCTGGAAAAGATGATGAACCAGATCGAGAATCTGGCGAAATCCGGCGCCAAGGATCAGGCACGGCAGATGCTGTCGGAAATGCAGCGCATGATGAACAATCTCCAGGCCGGCCGCATGCAACAGCAGCAGGGCCAGGAGAACAGCGAGATGCGCAAGCAGATGGACAAGCTCGGCGAACTGATGCAGCAGCAGCAGCAGTTGATGGACGAGACCTTCCGGCACGACCAGGCGCTGCGCGATCGCCTGCAGATGGGCGACCCGTTGCAGGGCGAGGACAATGAGCTTTTCGGCCAGGAAATGCCCGACATGCCTGGCCAGCAGCCGGGCGAAGACGGCCAGCAAGGCCAGAGCCCCTTGGACAATATGACCGCCGAGGAACTGAAGCAGGCGCTGAAGGACATGCAGGCCCGCCAGGATCAGCTCGGCAAGCAGCTCGGTGAATTGCAGAAGGGCCTTGAAGGCATGGGCATCAAGCCCGGCAAGGGTTTCGGCGAGGCTGGCCGCGAGATGAAGGGGGCCGCGGGCGCCCTTGGCGAGGGTGAAGGTGAGCAGGCCGTCGGCAGTCAGGGCCGCGCGCTGCAGGCTTTGCGCGACGGCGCGCAGGACATGATGCAGCAGATGCAGAGCCAGGGGCAAGGACCGGGCCAGGGCCAGGGCGTTCCCCAATACGGCCAGAACGGCCGCGACCCGCTTGGCCGTCGCCAGCAGAATGCCGGTCCGGAATTCGGCGACCAGGTAAAGGTGCCCGACGAGATCGACACGCAACGCGCCCGCGAAATCCTGGAAGAAATCCGCCGCCGCCTCGGCACGAACGCGTCACCCGAGGCGGAGCGGCAATATCTGGAACGGTTGCTGGATATAAGGTGAAGGGGTTTGATATGCGGCGCCTATTAAGTATGCCGCACCTTTACCCCCCTCTGTCACTTCGTGACATCTCCCCCTCAAGGGGGGAGATTATTCTTTTCCCTCGATGGATCGCCCGTGAGGGAGGCATAAGGTTCGCGGCCAATCTCCCCCCTTGAGGGGGAGATGTCCCGGAGGGACAGAGGGGGGAACTCTCCGCCACCTCAAAAGCCCGCTTCAAGCCGCCAGCGCCACCGCGACCGCCTTGCGGATATCCGGCAGGGTGAACGGCTTGGAGACCACGTCGATGACCTTTCCGGTCAGATTGTCGGCCCGTTCGCGCTGTTCGGCATAGCCGGTCATCAAAAGAATCTTGAGCGATGGAAAGGCGGCGGAGGCACGGTGGACGAGTTCGATCCCATCCATGACCGGCATGCGGATATCCGACAGCAGCAGGTCGAAACCTTCATTGGAAAGGCAGGCGAGCCCCTCGGCGCCATCGGCCGCCTCGACCGTCTGGTGACCATCGAGTTGCAACGCGCGGGCCACGAAACGGCGCAGGCCGTCCTCGTCTTCGGTAATCAGGATCTTCGCCATCATGGCCTCCGTTTCGGCTCCGGTTCCGCCGGGCGGCTCGCATGACACGTCACCGGACCGGCGCGCGGCATCGCCGCAGCGGGCCCAGACCAACAGAGTTTTCTTTGTTTTCCGTAAACGCGAAGAGCCGGCCCGGGGCTCTCCACAGTTCTCTTTGCTATTCCGCGTCGCCGGTGACGATGCCGACGAAGGGCAGCTCGCGGAAGGCATAGGCGACGTCCATGCCATAGCCCACGACGAAATAATCAGGACATTCGAAGCCGACATAGTCGGCCTCGAGATCGGTCTGGCGCTTGACCTTCTTGTCGAGCAGGACGGCGATGGAGACCGATTTTGCGCCGCGCTCGTACATCAGTTCCTTGGCGAATGTGAGGGTGCGGCCCGATTCGAGGATATCGTCGATCAGGAGCACATCGCGGCCGTGCACGTCGCTGTCGATGTCCTTGATGATCTTGACGCCCTGCGAGACCGTGCCGGTTCCGTAGCTCGACAGCGTGATGAATTCGACCTCGGGCGCGAGCCCGGCCGTATGCATCGCCCGGATCAGGTCGGCGGCGAAGATGAAGGAGCCCTTGAGCACCGCGATGACGAGCAGGTCGTTGATCGGCCCGTTTACGATCTTCTCGGCCAGTTCGATATTGCGCGCCGCGATCACTTCGGCGGAATAAAGCGGTTCGATGGTCTTTCCACGGACAACGGGCATGCGGGCAGTCTCCAGAGATATTTTTGTGGAGACGCCGCCTCCGGTTCCTAGCCGCTTAGCACAGACATGACGTCTAATCACTCGCCATGTCTAGGGAAACCGCAACCTCCGGCAGTTTTCCACCTGTGTGTAGAAGCCGGGTGGAAAAGGAACGGCTTTCTCCAGGCTGAAGCACGGTCTCGCCGGACGATATCCGGCTGACGGTCCGCCGCTGGCCGCCGGCGATCACATCGACAAGAACGATCGGTGCCGGCTCGACACGAGGCGAGTGGTTTTCGATGGCGCCGAAGACGGACAACACCTTCATTCCATCGGCGTCGTTCAGCGAAGTGGTGACGCCGGCGAGCGAAAGGGCCGGCGCCGACGCCGATGCCGGCTGATGAGGGGAAAGGCTGGCAAAAAGCAGGAAGACGGGCGCGCAGAGGCAGGTGACCAGGATGGCGAAACCCTTGGGTGATGCCGCCTGGAGCAGGCGCTCAAATCGACCCAAGGCAAGCGTGAAGGCCGTGGCGATCATGGAATCCCGGCTTCGGCTCGGCGTTCTGGATGGCGCGGGGCGCCGATTGTCGTTGAACACCGGGTAAACATTGCGTCGGCTGCCGGCGGGCACCGTCTCGAAATCGGCATCGACGATATCGACGGGGCGCGTCATATTGGCGGCGCGATGAATGCGCACCGGTCGATCGGGCGGCAGGAGATCCATCCGTCGCCGGGCGCCGTTGAAACGGAAAGCGTTCATCGTCTCTCCTTTCGCCGCCCGCCGGGCAGCGCCGGAGTGCCGGCCGGAGACGGCCAGATTCCGGGAATTGAAACAAAGCTTTCCAAAACGTAAATCGAAATGGTTAATGATTTGAAAAGGACGGCCGCGCCGCCTGCGCTTCATGGAAAATTAACCACTGTTTAACCATGTTGAGGCTGTAACAGCGACGATCGCACTCTCATTTCGCACCGCCATCGGCTTGCCTCGAATGCGTGGCAGGCACGCCTGACGAAAAGCTGGACTGACCCGTTGATTCATTTTGAAAATGTCGGATTGCGCTATGGAATGGGTCCGGAAATTCTCCGCGACCTGACGTTCGACATTCCCAGGAAATCTTTCCAGTTCCTGACCGGCCCCTCCGGCGCGGGCAAGACGACGCTGCTCAGGCTGCTGTTTTTATCGCTGCAGCCGACGCGCGGCCTGATCCGCATGTTCGACCGCAACATATCGAGCATCCCGCGCGACGAATTTCCGATGCTGCGGCGCCGGATCGGCATCGTTTTCCAGGATTTCCAGCTGCTCGATCACCTGACGACCTACGAGAATGTCGCGCTGCCGCTGCGGGTGCGCGGCAAAGACGAAACCTCCTATCGCGCCGATGTTCTCGAACTGCTCGGCTGGGTCGGGCTGGGCGAGCGGATCAATGTGCTGCCGCCGGTGCTTTCTGGCGGCGAGAAGCAGCGCGCCGCCATCGCCCGCGCCCTGATCGACCGGCCGGAAATCCTGCTCGCCGACGAGCCCACCGGCAATGTCGATCCGCCGATGGCGCGCCGGCTGCTCAGCCTCTTTCTCGAACTGAACCGGCTCGGCACCGCCGTGGTCATCGCCACCCATGACCTGTCGCTGATGGACCAGGTCGAGGCCCGGCGGATGATCCTTTCCCAGGGGCGGCTCGATATCTATGAGTGATGCACGCGCCACCGACCGACCGCCGCAGGACGCACCGCCGGAGCGCAAATCGGCGCTTCGGGTGCGCCCGACGGCACCGATTGTGCCGCCCGGCAATGTCTCGGGCAATGCGCTGATGCTGGTCATCGCCATCATGGCCTTCCTCGCCTGCCTGACGCTCGGCGCGGTCAGCATGGTGCGTGCGACCGCCCAAAGCTGGCAGAGCGAGATCTCCCGCGAGATCACCATCCAGATCAAGCCGGACGAAAAACTGGACATGGAAAAGGCGCTGGCCGACGCCCGCGACCTGGCGCTGGCCTTCGAGGGCACGACAGACGGCACCATCGTCGACAAGACGGCGACGGCCCGGCTGCTGGAACCCTGGCTTGGCGAAGGCCTCGTGCTCGACGATTTGCCGGTGCCACGCCTCGTCATCATCACCATCGACGAGCAGAACCCGCCCGACTTCGCCGCCATGCGCAAGGCGCTGACGGAGACCATCCCGCAGGCCTATCTCGATGATCACCGGACCTGGGTAGACCGGCTGGTGGCCATGGCGCATACGACGGCGCTGATCGGCACCGGCGTGCTGGTGCTGGTCTTCTCCGCCATGGTGCTGACCGTCATCTTCGCCACCCGCGGCACGCTTTCGGGCAATCGCCACATCGTCGAGGTCCTGCATTTCGTCGGCGCCGAGGCCGGCTTCGTCGCCTCGGAGTTCCAGAAGCATTTCCTCAAGATCAGCTTGAAGGGCGCCGGCGCCGGCGGGCTACTGGCCGCAACCTGCTTTGCCGTTGCCGGTGTCTGGCAGTCACGGTCGTTGGCAACGCCGGAAAGCGACCAGGCGACGGCCATGTTCGGCTCTTTTTCCATCGGCTTCAGCGGCTATCTCGGCATTGCCGCCGTCATGATCATCGTGGCGCTGCTGACCACGCTCACCGCCCGCTTCACGGTGATGCGGACCATTTACGAAATCGACCTGATCAGATCAGATCCGGCACGCATCGACGGCAATCAGGCGTGACGGCAATGATTGCATTGCGTTCCATCCATCCCTTGCCGCAATCTGCCCCTATGGAAGAATCACCATGGCTGGCGGAGTGCCCGAAAACAGAATTGAAGAGGTCATCACGGGACGACGCAAGGGCAGGCTCATGCGGCGGCAGGTAAGCCGTCGCCGCCGGCTCGTGCGGCTGACCTTCTACGTGCTTCTCGTTCTCGCCGGATGCGCCGCCGCGGGGTTCCTCTATTTCGCAGATAGCGTTGCATCCATGCAGCCGCCCGCAGACCCCAAGGCCGACGCGATCGTCGTGCTGACGGGCGGCTTCCAGCGGATAGACCAGGCGGTCGATCTGCTGAAAGGCGGCGCCGGCCGGCGACTGCTGATATCCGGCGTCAATCCATCGACCACCCGCAGCCAGATCCGGCGGAATACCCAGAGTTCGGCGGACCTGTTCAAGTGCTGCGTCGATATCGGCCATGACGCGATCGACACGATCGGCAATGCCAACGAAACGGCCAACTGGATTCGCGATAACGGCTATCGCAGCATTCTGGTGGTCACCAACAATTATCACATGCCGCGCAGCCTGCTGGAATTGCGCCGGGCCAATCCGGACATTGCGTTCATCGCCTATCCCGTCGTCAATTCCGACCTAAAGAGCACCAACTGGCTGCGGAATCCGATGGTGCTGAAGACCATCCTGTCCGAATATGCCAAGCTGACTGTCGCCTCGATCCGCGACAGTATCGGCGCCCATACCGCAAGCGGGCTGCGCAAGGACAAGGACCCAGCCGCGACATCCTCCGAGTAGGATCGCGTGAGGCCCGGACTTGCGACATCCGGACTCGGGGCTGTTTTCCTCCGGGCAATATTCGTGTAGGCAGCGATCTGACCTTTTGTCGATGCGAAAGCCTGCCCGATGATCATCCTGCGTTCCGTCCTGTTCAACATCCTCTTCTATCTCAACCTGATCGCGCAGATGATCGTGATGACGCCCTTCTATTTCCTGGCGCCACGCAAGACAGCCTGGCTCGTTCCGAAAAACTGGGCGAAAAGCAATCACTGGCTGTTCCGGGTCATCGTCGGCACCACCTTCGAGATCGAGGGATTGGAGAATATTCCGAAGGGCGGCTATATCTTTGCGCCGAAGCATCAATCCTTCTGGGATGTCTATGCGCTGCTGCCCTGGCTTTCCGATCCCTTCTTCATCCTCAAGCGCGAGCTTGTCTGGATCCCGCTGTTCGGCTGGTATGTGAAGAAGCAGCGCATGGTGCCCGTCAATCGCGGCGCTCGCGGCAAGGTGATGACGGCGGTGATGGACCGTACCAAAGAGGAAATGGCCACTGGCCGCCAGCTGATCATCTATCCCGAGGGAACCCGCCGGCCGCCCGGCGCGCCGCCAGATTACAAATATGGCATCGCCCGACTATACCGGGATCTCACCGTGCCGGTGGTTCCCGTGGTGATGCATCCCGGCCTGTTCTGGCCGCGACGCAAATTCCTGCGATATCCCGGCCATTTCAAGGTGCAGATCCTGCCGCCGATCGAGCCGGGGCTCGATCCGGACGTCTTTCTCAAACGACTGGTCGATGTGATGGAGAGCGCCAGCGACGCGCTGCTCGTGGAAACAGTGAGGAACAATCCGCATGTGCCGCTGCCGCCGACGGCGGCGCAAAGGCTGCGGGAATTGCAGGCTCAGGCCTGAGAAGGCAGCAGCGCCGCAATCGCCGCCACCTCTTCCAGCCAATGATCGCGAATGCCCATTTCCTTGAGATGCGCCACCGTATTCGTCACATAGTCGCGATTGGCGCCGGATTTCCCCGATGAGGCGGCAACCGTCGCCGCCGCATCCTCTGCGGCGAGGCCGCCGGCATATTGCATATGGGCACGATCGACGATGTAGGTCAGGGCCGGCACGCGCCGTCTGTCGGCAAGCAGCATCGGCATGATCCGTTCCTTGTAGACATGCGTCACCAGTTCGCGCTCACGCAGATAGCCGAGAACCTCGGCCCGGTCACCCGGGGCGACCTTGAACGCCATGCCGCGGCAGGAACCGCCGCGATCCAGCCCGAGGACAAGGCCGGGCCGCGCCTGCGTGCCGCGATGGACACAGGAGCGCACGCAGAGCGAACGCCGGTAGCCGAAAACATGCGCCGTCATCTTTTCGGTAAAGGCAAAGCCGGGGTTCCACATCAGGGAGCCGTAGCCAAAGACCCAAAAATCGTCCATATCCACTGCCATCACGATCACGCCATCCACAAGCGGCCGAACGGCGCGGCACGGAGCCGGCAACGAACCACCCATAAGCTTTCCTAGCGCATCGGCCCGGCGACCGGAATCAAAATCCTCTTTGCCGATCGGGCGAAACGCTTACAACACCCCGTCGTGCCTCAAGGCTGCGGCGTGGATGCCAAGCCAGTTTGGAGCAGACCATGACATCAACCGACACCGCCGAACGTTCGGGCGCAAGCCGGAAAATCCGATGGCTGGCAATCGGCATCCTGCTGTTCATCATTCTTTACTCAGGCGCCTGGTTTCTGGCGGCGCATCTGTTGCAGGGCAAGCTGCAGGCCTTCCTCGGCGATCAGCGGGCGGCACCGGTTTCGGTGGACTGCGGCGGCATGAATGTGGCCGGCTTCCCCTTCCGCATCGGGTTGTTCTGCGACACGGTTCGTCTCGACGACACCGCCCGCGGTGCTTCTGTTTCCCTCGGCGCCCTGCGGTCGGCGGCCCAGGTCTACCAGCCGGGCCACGCGGTGGTCGAACTCGATGGGCCAGCGCAAATCCGCGTTTCGCCCGGCCTCTCGGTCTCGGCCGACTGGTCGCTGCTGCATGCCAGCCTGCGAGCAAGGCTGTCGGGCCTCGACCGCCTTTCGCTGACCTATGACCAGATGGCGGGAACCGCCGTCCTGCCGGCCTTCGACGACGAAGCCGCCCCGGGCGGGACCGACAGGCTGGCCTTCGCTGCCCGGCATGGCGAGGTGCATCTCCGGCAGAACGGCGGTGATCTCGACATGGCGGCAAGTGTCGAGGGCTTCGATGCTAAGCCGGCCGACGGCATCAGCTTCCTGCCACCGCTTGACGGCGGCATCGACCTGACGCTCACCGATCGCGCCGCCCTGATGGAGGCCGGCGGCTTGCGGCCCGGCGCGCTGCGCGGCAGCAAGGGCGAGATACGCAACCTCAAGCTCGACCTCGGCGAAGGCATGGTGGCGACGGCCAGCGGACCTTTCAGCATCGACGATCAGGGGTTG
Organism: Rhizobium sp. Root482; assembly: GCF_001426565.1. Lineage (GTDB taxonomy): Bacteria > Pseudomonadota > Alphaproteobacteria > Rhizobiales > Rhizobiaceae > Pararhizobium. The sequence goes on from NZ_LMFA01000025.1 coordinate 62,507, forward strand.
ATCTCGGGCGAACTCAGCGTGACGATGAAGAATATCGAGGGCTGGCGGCGCAACCTCGTGAAGACCTTTTCCGACGAGGACGAAACGGCGATGGTCAACAATATCGCCAATATGCTGACGGCGCTGGCGAGTGGCCGGAACGAGGCGACCGTCAAGCTGAACCTGCGCGACGGTATTGCATTCTTGGCGTTCTTTCCGATCGGCGAACTGCCGCGGCTTTGATGCGCGCTTGGAACGCCCCTCATCCGCCCTTCGGGCGCCTTCTTCCCGTTTTGACGGGGAGAAGGGACAAGTGGCAGATTCCAAACTAGTTCCCTCTCCCCGCGCGCGGGGAGAGGGTTAGGGTGAGGGGCAAGCGCTTGAGGACACTTCAGAAAGCCGCTATTTCTGGTCCATCGCATGGCGGCCGAAATCGGCCATCTCGGTGTCCTGGCCGGCCTGGATGATCGAGCGGCGGATAGTGCGGGTGCGGGTGAAGAGATCGAACAGCTTGTCGCCATCGCCCCAGCGGATCGCCCGTTGCAGATAGGCGAGATCCTCCGAGAACCGCGATAGCATTTCAAGGATCGCGTCCTTGTTGTGCAGGCAGACATCGCGCCACATTGTCGGATCGGAAGCGGCGAGGCGAGTGAAATCGCGGAAGCCGGAGGCTGAATATTTGATCACTTCCGATTCGGTCACCGCTTCCAGATCATCCGCCGTGCCGACGATATTATAGGCGATGATATGCGGCAGATGCGAAACGATCGCCAGAACCTTGTCATGGTGCTCGGGGTCCATCTCGTCGACCATGGAGCCAAGCGTTTCCCAGAAATCGCGCAAGCGCGCCTTCGCCGCCTCGTCGGTCTCCGGCAGCGGCGTCAGGATGCACCAGCGCCCCTTGAACAGGCCGATGAAGCCGGCATCCGGGCCGGAATATTCGGTGCCGGCGATCGGATGGCCGGGGATGAAATGCACGCCCTGCGGCATATGCGGCTTCATCTGGGCGATGACCGAGGCCTTGGTCGAGCCGACATCGGTGACGATGGCGCCGGGCTTCAGATGAGCGGCGATCTCGGCCGCAACCGTGCCGGAGGCGCCCACAGGGACCGAGACGATCACCAGATCGGCGTTCTTCACCGCGTCCGCCGCCGATGTCGTGTAACGGTCGCCCAGTCCCAGTTTCCGCGCCCGCTCAAGCGTTTCGGCGCTACGGGTCGAGACGGTGACCGAACCGGCAAGCCTCTTGTCCTTGATCTCGCGGGCGATCGACGAACCGATCAGGCCGATGCCGATCAGCGCGATGGTTTCGAATTGTCCCGCCATCACGCCCGGCCCATGAACTCGGTGAGCGCGGCGATGACGCCCTCATTGGCTTCGGCCGAGCCGATCGTCATGCGCAGCGCATTGGGGAAGCCATAACCGCGCACCGCCCGCAGGATGAACCCGCGGCTAGTCAGGAAGTCGTCCGCATCCGTCGCACGCTTGCCGTCCGTGTCCGGAAAATGGATCAGCACGAAATTGGCCACCGAAGGCGTGACCTTGAGACCGAGCGAGGACAAGGCGCCCGTGACCCTGCCCAGCCATTCGAGGTTGAAATCGACGGCGGCGGCGGCGAAGGCCTGGTCGCGCACCGCAGCCGCGCCGGCGGCAATGGCCGGGGCGTTCATGTTGAACGGCCCACGCACCCGGTTGAGCGCATCGATGATCGCTACCGGCGCATACATCCAGCCGACGCGCAGCGCCGCAAGGCCGTAAATCTTCGAGAAGGTGCGGGTCATCACCACATTGCTGTTGGAGGAGACCAGTTCCAGCCCGGCTTCGTAATCATTGCGGCGGACATATTCCGCATAGGCGGCATCGAGTACCAGGATGACGTTTTTCGGCAGGCCGGCCTGCAGCCGCCTGACCTCCTCGACAGGGACATAGGTTCCCGTCGGATTGCCGGGATTGGCGAGGAACACCATCTTCGTCTTGTCGGTCACGGCGGCGAGGATGGCATCGACCGTGACGCGGCAATCCTCTTCCCTGACGGTGACCGGCGTCGCGCCGGCGCCCATGATCTGGATCTTGTAGACGAGGAAGCCATGCTCGGTAATGATCGCTTCGTCGCCAGGCGCCAGATAGACATGGCAGAGCAGCCCGAGCAATTCGTCCGAACCATTGCCGCAGATCAGGTTGGCGATGTTCAGGCCATGCACAGAGGCGATCGCCTCGCGCAGTTCGATCGCCTGTCCGTCCGGATAGCGCTCGAGATTGCCGGCCGCCTTCCGGAAGGCCTCGATGGCCTTCGGGCTCGCCCCCATCGGCGTTTCGTTGGAGGAGAGCTTGTAGACCTTGGCAACGCCCGGCGCATGTTCCTTGCCCGGCACATAGGCAGCGATATCGAGGATGCCGGGGCGTGGCGAAGGGCTTTGGAGATCAGTGCTCATGGGATCAGCTTTCGGCGACGGGAAATGACGTTCTGCCAATAAAGGGGATGACGGATTTTGTCGAGGGCAGAGCATGTCCGGGGTCGGAGTGTGCAGCATTACCCCCCTCTGTCAGCTACGCTGACATCTCCCCCTCAAGGGGAGATCATTCTTTTCCCGCACATTCCTCAGATTGGGCGTTGTCAGGCGGGCAAATAGGTGCGGCCAATCTCCCCCTTGAGGGGGAGATGTCACGGAGTGACAGAGGGGGGTGACTTGCTCGAAAAGAGATTGTCCTCGAAAAAAATATTGTCGTTACCCCACATCCCGCGTCGTCGGTACACCCTGCGGCGCCAGCACCGGTACGAAGACGCGGCGGGAGGCGCGGGCGGCAACGGGTAGGCCCTGGTACAGCCGTTTCTGCGCCTCAACGATGATGACGCCGGAGAAGACCGGCCAGAGCGAGCGGCCCATCCGCTCGAAGCCGCTGCGCAGATTGAGGACCATCTTCAGCTTCGAAGGCGGAAAGAACAGCGCATCGGCGGACGCGCCGGGCGTGAAATTGGTCTCGCGCAGGAGCGCCGTCAGCTGGCCGCGCGAATAGGGCCGGCCGGAACCGAAGGGCGTATGTTCCATGCGCGCCCAGACGCCGCGACGGTTCGGCACGACGATGATCAGGCGCCCCCCCGGCGCCAGGATGCGCCAGAGTTCCTTCATCGTCTCGCGCGGGTTTTCAGCGAACTCCAGCGAATGCACCATCAGCACCCGGTCGATCGACGAATCGGGCAGCGGCAATTCCTCGTCGAAGACCAGCGCCGTCGAGGACAGTTCGGCGACCGGCCAGTTCACCGCCCCCTGCCCCGCCGGCATGAAGGCGAAGGTTCGCTCCGTATCGCCGCGGAAACGGTCGAGATAGGGAACCGCATAACCGAGCCCGACCAGTCGCTCCTCCGGCAACCGCGCCCAGAGCGAGGACAGCGCCATGCTGATCGATTGCTCGGCAAAGCGCCCGAGGCGGGAATGATAGAACTGGCGGAGATCGACGATATCTGCGTGCATGCCTTGCATGTTAGCCCGGAACGGGTGGACTTCAAGGCACGGCCCGCTACATTCGCGACAAAGCCCTCCCTTTCAGGAACCCAATGATGCCCAATCTCGAAATCGAGCTGTTTTCCTGCCGCACCGACAATTTCGGCGTCCTGATCCATGATCCGGAAAGCGGCGCAACCGCCTCGATCGACGCGCCGGAGGAGCAGCCGATCCTTGACGCGCTGAAACGGCGCGGCTGGACCTTGACCCATATCCTGACGACCCATCACCATCAGGATCATGTCGAGGCCAATCTCGCGCTCAAGGAAGCCTATGGCGCGACGATCATCGGCCCTGAGAACGAGGCGAACCAGATACCGGGTCTCGACATGACCATCGGCGACGGCGGCGATTTCGAGTTTGCCGGCCATAGGGTGCATGTCTATGAGACGCCCGGGCATACGGCCGGACATATCTGCTTTCACTTCCCCGACGACAAGCTGCTGTTTTCCGCCGACACGCTGTTTGCGCTCGGCTGCGGGCGGCTGTTCGAAGGCACGCCGGCACAGATGTGGGCTTCGCTCCGGAAGCTGATGGCGCTTCCGGACGATACGACCGTCTATTTCGGCCATGAATACACGCTCTCGAATGCCCGCTTTGCCCTGACGATCGATCCCGGCAACACCGCCTTGAAAAACCGGGCGGCGGAGATCGAGGCGCTACGCGACAGGGGCGGGTTTACCGCCCCGACGCAGCTTGGCCTAGAAAAGCAGACCAACCCGTTCCTGCGTCCGGATGATGCCGGAATACGCGCTCACCTGCGCATGGAGACGGCCTCGGACGCAGAAGTGTTTGCCGAAATCCGCAAGCGCAAGGACAATTTCTGATGGAGGCTCAACTGCCGCTCTCGGCAAAGGCCGTCATCGACGCGCTGGATATGCAGCGCCACCCGGAAGGCGGCTGGTACATCCAGACCTTCAAGGATGCCGCCGGCGGCCCGCGCGGCCATTCCACCGCGATCTACTACCTGCTGGAGCGCGGCGACCGCTCCCATTGGCACCGGGTTCGCGACGCCGTCGAGATCTGGCACTTCCATGCCGGCGCGCCGCTGGGTCTCAGCATCGCCGAAGAGGGCAAGCCGACTTCAACGATCACGCTCGGCGCCGATATCCTGGCCGGCGAGCGGCCGCAGGCCGTGGTGCCGGCCAATTGGTGGCAATCGGCGACTTCGCTTGGTGCCTGGACACTGGTGGGGTGCACGGTCTCGCCCGGCTTCGACTTCTCAGCCTTCGAGATGGCCCCGGCCGGCTGGCAGCCGCTGCAGACGTAATTATTCGGCCGGCTGGGTGGCGGCTGCGCGACTGCGGAAGATCACGTCCCTGGCCGCCAGTACCGCGCCGCCGGTGACGAACAGGCAGGCAAGTGCGATGCGCAACGACGGCTCGGCAAAACCGAAGACGACAAGCACCAGCGTCGACAGGACCGGCGCCGCATAGCTGGCGACGCCGAGCAACTGGATATTGCCGTTCTTGACGCCATGATCCCAGGCATAAAAGGCGGCGCCGACCGGCAGCAGGCCAAGACCGACAATGGCAAGCCACTGTGTTGCGGCTTGCGGCCAGACGGTCGTTTCGAGACCAAGATGGCAGAGAAGCGACAGGACCGAGGTCGCCAGGCAGAAGCCGGTGACGACATCCGTGGAAACGGCCTCGAAGCGGCGCGTCAGCAATGAATAGGCGGCCCAGGTAAAGGCGCAGGCAAGGGCCGCGCCGTAACCCAGGGCATAGGCCCCGTCGAATTGCACGCCATTGCGCGCCACGATCAGGATCGTACCGGCAAGGCCAAGCACCGCGCCGGCGACATGATGCCAGCGTAGCCGCTCGCCCGGCAAAAGTGCCGAGCCGACGACGATCAGCAGCGGCCAGAGATAGGCGACCAGCCCGGCCTCGACTGCAGGCGCGTTACGAAGTGCTGTGAAATAGAGGAAATGATAACCGAACAGCCCGGCAATACCGACGATCCAGACCTTGGCCGGCTGCTTGAGAAGCGCCAGCCGCGCAGGCTTCAGCGCCAGCACGATCAGGCCGGGAAGACTGCCGATGGCAAAGCAGATGGCCGAAAGCTGGAAGGGCGGCATGGTGCCGGACGCGGCGGTAAAAAGGGCCAGCAAGGACCACATCAGGATCGCCGAGAAGCCGATCAAGCTTGCCTTTGTCTTCATGCCCTGCCCCCGGCGTCTCGAACCTCAGCCGCCGAAGCGCGTGGCCCAGACGGTGACCGGCCCCAACCGCGTCGGGATCCGTACATAGACCGGAGCATATACATTCACCGCATCGGCCTTGGCAAACCAGATTTCCATGGTCTCCAGCTTGCGCAGGTAATCGACATCGTCGCGCCCTTTGCGGTAGCCGGATTTGGGAATGAACTTTATCCCGCAAACGATGACCTCGCCCTCAAAACCATCGGTCTTGAAGGGCTTGGTGCCCTTTGCCGAAAGTTTCAGGTCCATGCGCGATTCGCCGTCGAAGATCGGCACGCTTTTCGGGCAGATGCGCGTATCCGCCGGAAAAATGAGGCCCGACAGCGGATCGACGACATCGCGCATATCGGCGCGGGTGACCGGCACCCAGTTCTTCGGGATCCTCCGCTCCGGCTTCAGCGACGCCGAAAGAACATTGCCGTCACGGAACTGCACATCGATCGCCCGGCCCTTCTTGCCGCTCTGGTAGCGCACCGAATAATCCGATGCGCTCAAGCGGTCGCGGCCGACAATGCCGGAAACCGAGGTCTGGCCGGATGTCTTGGCAAAGATATCGGCGAGACCCGCCGAATTCACCGTGCCGGAGATCGTATAGCGATCATCCTTGAGCTTGGTATGAAAGGATGCTCTGGCCACCGGCAATCCGGCGAGCGAAATCCTGTATTCGGTGTCATGCGTCACATCGGCGGCGCCGGCCGTGCCCGCAAAGAGCCCCGTCGCGGCCGAAACCAGAAGTGCCGAAATAGCGATGCGCCAGTCCATTCCCGGATGTCCTTCCATTGCACCCATATGTCATTAGCGGATATGGCGCGTTTGCGGCATTTCTGCGCCGTCGACGCGCCTTCGTCACAATCATGAACATCGCAAGGAAGAGGGAATCGGACGAGAAAACAACGGCAATGGCGGCGTTAAAATGGGATGGATCACTCACCGGCCGAATATTTACCCGCTTTTCCCAAGAGTTTTCGGCGCGAATGAAGGTTTGGCTTGACGCAACGGCCCTGCCTGACTATAGAACCGCAACTTTCCAATCATGGCCAACGGAATGCGGCCTGGGCTTGATAGCCCGCCAGCGCATGGACCGAAGGCGAAAAGAAAATAGGTGCATCATGTCCCGTAGTTGCGAATTGACCGGCAAGGGCGTCCAGTCGGGCAACAATGTGAGCCACGCAAACAACAAGACCAAGCGCAAGTTCCTGCCGAACCTGTGCAATGTCACGTTGATTTCCGATGCGCTCGGCCAGCGTTACCGTCTGCGCGTTTCGGCTGCGGCCCTGCGTTCGGTCGAACATCGCGGCGGTCTCGACGCGTTCCTGATCAAGGCTGACGAAACCGAACTGTCGATGCGCGCCCGCCTGCTGCGCCGCCAGATCGTCAAGAAGACGGCTGAAGCCGTCGCTGCCTGATCGGCCGATTGCGTCCGACGATTTGAAAGGCTTGCCAGGCAACCGGCGAGCCTTTTCTCGTAGGCGCACGCCTCTCAATCCGTCCGAGAAAATATGAGCCTTGAGCTCTGACATTTCGGGCGTCCGTCCCTCCAACTGGTGGCATCACCCAGGATAAAAAAATGCTGACGAACCGCACTTTCCTTCTTTATGTCGCGCTGATGACCGTTGTGGTCGTCGCCTCCAATGTCCTCGTCCAGTATCCGCTGCCCGGGTCGATCGCCGGCATGCAACTCGGCGATCTCCTGACCTGGGGCGCTTTCAGCTATCCGGTCGCCTTCCTCGTCACCGATCTCACCAACCGTCAGTTCGGGCCGCGTACCGCCCGCAAGGTGGTGGTCGCCGGCTTCGTCGTCGCGATCTTCCTGTCTGTCCTGGTCGCCACGCCACGCATCGCCATTGCCTCCGGCTCGGCTTTCCTGCTTGGCCAGTTTCTCGACATTTCGGTGTTCAACAGGCTGCGGAGGCAAAGCTGGTGGCGCGCGCCGCTGATCGGCTCGCTGTTCGGCTCCCTCCTCGATACGGCGATCTTCTTTTCCTTCGCCTTCGCGTCGGTCTTCGCCCTTTTCGGACCGAACGACCCCTTCGCGCTGGAAAGCGCGCCCATTCTGGGCCTGATGACGGCCGAGGCGCCCCGCTGGGTGTCCTGGGCGCTCGGCGATCTTTCCGTCAAGATCCTCGTCGGCCTGGCGATGCTTTTGCCCTATGGCGCGCTGATGAGCGTCGTGCGGCCAATGCCGGCCGTGAAGGCCCCGGCCTAGACGTTACGAACAAGGCAAAGGCGGCGACTTGGAAAAGTCACCGCCCTTGGTTTGAATGCCGTCCCGGCCCGACGCGTTTTAGGCGCGCTCCTCCCAGACCTTCGCCAGTTCGACCAGGGTCGCTACAGCCTTTTCCATGTCCTGCTGGCTCACCCATTCGAGCGGCGAGTGGAAGGCATGGCCGCCGGCAAAGAGATTGGGGCAAGGAAGCCCCATGAAGGACAGGCGCGAGCCGTCGGTGCCGCCCCTGATGCTGCCGCGCACCGGCTCCATCCCCACACGTCGAATCGCTTCCACGGCGTTGTCGATGATGTCCGGATGACGGTCGAGAACAACCTTCATGTTGCGATATTGCTGCTTCACCTCGAAGCTGTATGAGGAACGCGGATAGCCCGCCATCACCTCCCTGACGATCGCTTCCAGGACCGCCTCCTTGTCCGCGAGGCCCTGTTCGGTAAAATCGCGGATGATGAGGCTGAGGCTGGCCTTCTCCATCGAGCCGGTCACGCCGACCGGATGAATGAAGCCCTGCCGGCTCTCGGTCGTTTCCGGCGCTTCCTCCTTTGGCAGCCGGTCGATGACGGCGCCGGCGATCTTGATGGCGTTCTCCATCTTGTCCTTGGCAAAGCCCGGATGGATGGCGACACCCGTAAAGCCGATCTCGACGCCATCGGCCGAGAAGGTCTCATCCTCGATATGGCCGGCGGTCTCGCCGTCGACCGTATAGGCGAAATCCGCGCCGAGCTTCTTGAGGTCGATCTTATCGACGCCGCGGCCGATCTCCTCATCGACCGTGAACAGGATCTTGATCGTTCCGTGCCTGATCTCAGGATGATCGACGAGATATTGCGCCGCCGTCATGATTTCGGCGACGCCGGCTTTGTCGTCGGCACCGAGCAAGGTGGTTCCATCGGTGGTGATGACGTCGTTGCCGATCTGATCCTTCAGCGCAGGATTGTCGCTGACTCGGATGACCCGGCTCGGATCGCCAACAAGCCGGATGTCGCCGCCCGCATAGTTTCTGACGATCTGCGGCTTGACGCCGGTGCCGCTGAAATCCGGGGCGGTGTCCACATGCGAGCAGAAGCAGATGACCGGGACCGGCTTGTCGGTATTGGCCGGCAACGTCGCATAGACATAGCCATGCTCATCGAGATGCGCATCGGAGAGGCCCATGGCCAGCAGTTCCTCGACCAGCAATCGGCTGAGATTCTTCTGCTTTTCGGTGGAGGGCTGGGCGGGAGATTGCGGATCGGACTGCGTGTCGATGACGACATAGCGCAGGAAGCGTTCGGTAACGGTATCGGTCATGATCGGTCCAGTGCTTTATGGGTGCGCTGGAATGTAACCCCGAGCTGCCTATTGGACCAGCCGGAATTCCAGCATCAGATTGCGCTCGAGGATGGAGTGGTTGTCGTCGGAAACGAGGATGATGCGGATGTCGCCGTCGGGTCCCGCAAGAATGTCGAGGCCTTCCATATTGTCGATCTGATACCCCATATCCGCCTGCATGATCACCTCGCCGTCAACAACGGCGCCCGGCTTGATGTCCTCTCCCCTGATGCGCCGTATCTGCATGCCGATGCCCTCGGCGAAGCTGAAGCGACGCTCCAGCAAAAGCAGGTCGCCATCCGGAAGGAAGGCGCCGTCGGTGACGGCAAAGGGCTCCTTGCGCACGACGCTGAAAACGCCCTTGCGCGGACCGTCGAGGACAGCTGCGTAGAGATGACCGGCTTCGTCGTAGCTCAATTCCGAAACGACCAGCGTGGAACCGCCAAGCGGGCCCGCTGCCGGCGAGACGACGATGGTCTCGAGCCCGCGATTGCTGCGCAGCTCCGCCTGAGGAATGAGGATCGGCAGGTTTTTGAGCGGCCGCGATTGGGCAAAGCCCGGATCGGGATAGACGCTGACCAGATTGGTCTGCTCGAAGCTGACGAGCGCTTCTCCGTCGCGCAGCGCCAGGCCCTCGCTGTCCATGGCCGACTTGACCTGTTCGGTGCGCCCCTTGGCATCGATCATCGAGGTGACCTTGAGGTCGCCGACCTGCGCCAACCGTCCCTCCGCGTCGCGGGCGATCTCGCCTTCCACCCAATGGCCGGTATCCATTACCGCGAGGAAGGATTGCCCATCGGGCCGGAAGCGGATGGAGGATATCGCCCCGAGCAGCGGGCTCGGCGACGAAAGCTCCAGGCCGCCGATGAATTCCAGTTTGCCGAAAACCGTCTGGTCCGAGCCGATCTTGAAGTTTTCGATCTGCCGGCTTCTGACCGGAACAGTCTCCGTCACGGGCAGCGGCGCGGCGACAGCAGGCAGCCCGGCCAAGACCAGGATAAAGGCGGCCGCACAGATCAAGGTCGTTTTCAAGCAAGTCCCTTCCGGCAGGCCCGGGGAGCGGCCGATGCCGCGCCTTGAAAATCAATAAATATAACCATCCGCTCAAACGATCTTCGCCTGGCGAAAACAATATCGCCTAGCCGGCGCGCCGCCGCACCAGTGCCGGACGTCGCCTGGCACTTTCGTCGTCGAACAGCGAGGCCAACTGCTCCGTCATCGCGCCGGCCAGTTCATCGGCATCGACGATGGTCACGGCCTTCCGGTAATAACGCGTCACGTCATGGCCGATACCGATCGCCAGCAATTCCACAGGCGAACGCGTCTCGATCTGCTCGATGACGGCGCGCAGATGGCGCTCGAGATAATTGCCGGGATTGACCGAAAGCGTCGAATCATCGACCGGCGCACCATCGGAAATCATCATCAGGATGCGGCGCTGCTCGGAGCGGGCAAGCAGGCGATTATGCGCCCAGATCAGCGCCTCGCCATCGATGTTTTCCTTGAGCAACCCTTCGCGCATCATCAGGCCGAGATTGCGCCGGGCGCGCCGCCAGGGCGCGTCCGCGGATTTATAGACGATATGGCGCAGGTCGTTGAGACGGCCCGGCGTCTGCGGCTTGCCGCTCGACAGCCATTTTTCCCGCGCCTGGCCGCCCTTCCAGGCCTTGGTCGTAAAGCCGAGAATCTCGACCTTGACGCCGCAGCGCTCCAGCGTGCGGGCGAGAATATCGGCGCAGGTGGCGGCGACGGTGATCGGCCGGCCGCGCATCGAGCCGGAATTATCGATCAGCAGCGTCACCACCGTATCGCGGAAATTGGTGTCCTTCTCGCGCTTGAAGGAGAGCGGCTGCATCGGATCGATGATCATGCGCGTCAGCCGCGCCGAATCGAGATAGCCCTCTTCCAGGTCGAATTCCCAGGAGCGGTTCTGCTGCGCCATCAGCCGGCGCTGCAGCCTGTTGGCAAGGCGGCCGACCGCGCCCTGAAGATGAGCGAGCTGCTTGTCGAGGAAGGCGCGCAGCCGGTCGAGTTCGGCTTCGTCGCAAAGCTCCTCGGAAGAAATGGTCTCGTCGAACTCCTCGGTGAAGACCGCATAATCGACCTTCTCGTTGAAATCGTCGAAGGGATGGGCCGGCCGCTTGGTTTCGCCGGGCGTCTCGCTGTCGTCCTCGCCGTCGTCGGACAGGTCATCCTCGGAAATTTCGGCGCCATCCATCTCGCCTTCGTCCATGTTTTCGTCGGCGGCTTCGTTCTCATCCGCGGGGGCTGCGTCCGAGCCCGCATCCTCGTCGGAACTGTTCTCGTCCTCTTCCTGGCTTCGGGGCTGTTCCTCGTCGGTCGAGCTTTCGGCATCGTCCGGCTCGACATCCTCGTCGCCGTATTTCTCGGCCACGTCCATGGAGGTGAGCATGTCGCGCACGACACGGGCGAAGGCCTGCTGGTCGTTGACGGCGGTGGCGAGGTTCTGCATGTCGCCGCCGGCTTTGTCCTCGATGAAGTCGCGCCAGAGGTCGAGCACCTGGCCGGCAGAGGCCGGCGGCTTCTGGCCGGTCAGCTTCTCGCGCACGATCAGCGCCACGGCTTCCTCGAAGGGCGCATCCGCCTGCTTGTCGATGGCGCCGAAATTGGCGCGCGCATATTTGTCGTCGAGCATGGAGGTGAGATTGTCGGCAACGCCGGCCATTCTCAGCGAGCCCACCGCCTCGACGCGCGCCTGCTCGACCGCGTCGAAGATCGACCGCGCATCGGCGCCTTGCGGCGACATCACCGCATGGATGCGGGCGTCGTGGCAGGCCTTGCGGAGCGCCATCGAATCGCCGAGCCCGCGGGTGACCGAAAGCTCCTGGCGGGTTGGCCGCTTGGAGATTTCCGGCAGCCGAACGCGCTCGCCGGCAAGCCCCGGACGCTCATTGGCAAACACCACCTCGACCTCGGCATCGCCGGCAATCGAGCGGATACAGCCGGTCAGCGCCCGGCGAAACGGCTCGACATCGACGACGCCGGAGGGTCTTGCTTTCGAATTGTCGCCCCGGCCCGCCATGGATCAGGCCGTGGCTTCGAGCACGATATTGGCGGCACTTTCCTTCAGCTCGACGCCGAAGGCGCGCTGGTAATGTTCGGCCACCAGCGCCCGCTCCAGTTCGTCGCACTTGTTGAGGAAGGTGACGCGGAAGGCAAAGGCGATATCGCCGAAGATATGCGCATTCTCGGCCCAGGTGATCACCGTGCGCGGGCTCATGACGGTGGAAAGATCGCCATTGATGAAGGCGGCACGGGTAAGATCGGCGACCCGGACCATCTTCGAAACGGTGTCGCGGCCGCGTTCCTTGGCAAAGCCCTTGACCTTGGCGGCGACGATATCGACCTCGTTGTCATGCGGCAGGTAGTTCAGGGTGGTAACGATCGACCAGCGGTCCATCTGCGCCTGGTTGATCTGCTGCGTGCCATGGTAAAGGCCGGTGGTATCGCCGAGGCCGACCGTGTTGGCTGTCGAGAACAGGCGGAAGGCCGGATGCGGACGGATGACGCGGCTCTGGTCGAGCAAGGTCAGGCGGCCTGAGGATTCCAGCACCCGCTGGATGACGAACATCACGTCCGGACGGCCGGCGTCATATTCGTCGAAGACCAGCGCAACATTGTGCTGGTAGGCCCAGGGCAGGATGCCGTCCTTGAATTCGGTGACCTGCATGCCGTCCTTGACGACGATCGCGTCCTTGCCGACGAGATCGATACGGCTGACATGGCTGTCGAGATTGACGCGCACGCAGGGCCAGTTGAGCCGGGCCGCGACCTGTTCGATATGGGTCGACTTGCCGGTGCCGTGATAGCCGGACACCATGACGCGGCGGTTATGGGCAAAACCCGCCAGGATCGCCAGCGTCGTTTCGCGGTCGAACAAATAATCGGGATCGAGATCCGGCACATAGGCATCGGCCTTGGAATAGGCCGGAACGCGCAGATCGGTATCGATACGGAACACGTCACGGACGGAAACGGTCGTATCGGGAAGATTGGAAATATCGAGGTCTACCTTGCTCATCATGTCTCCAGAACGGAAACCCTGAGCGTTCCCGTGTGTCGCCTGCAATCTCGTGGAAGTAATAAAACGCGTTCCTAGCAGAAGCCAGCCTGTTTTAACAATTGATATGCCTGGATCACGGCGCGAAAACGCTCTTCCGATCCCCTGTCGCCGCCATTTGCATCGGGATGGTGCTTTTTTACAAGCTCCTTGTAGGCGGCCTTGACGTCTGCAGGCGTGGCATTGGCATGCAGGCCGAGCGTTTCGAAGGCTTTTGCCTCCAGCGTCTTCAACTTGCGTAGGCGCGGCTCCTGACGGGGCGCACGCGCCCTTGCCTGCTCGACGAAGCCGAAGGGATCGCGCATCCGCGCCTGGGCGCCCGCCGAACCCGAACGCTGCTGCGACTGCTGCGGCGCATTCTTGGCATTCTTGTTGACGCCCACGGTCCAGGTCGGACGATGGCCGGTGATGGCTTCCTTCTGGTAGCGCGCAATCTCGGTATCGGACAGGCCGGAAAAATAATTATAGCCCTTGTTGTACTCCTTCACATGCTCGAAGCAGAACATGAAGAACTCGTTTTCGGCATTGCGCCCGACCGGTGCCCGATGAACGGCATTTTCCTCGCACCCGTCCCACTGGCATTTGGGTGCCATGGGCTCCGGTTTCTGGTTGACCCTGCGGCGCGTCCGGATTCCGTCGAAATATTTTGAATCAAGTTTCATGTCGCACATTATGGGGTGTGGCGAACGCCACAACAAGAATTGACAAACGGGAATGTTATAGGCTTTGTGAGCCCATTTTGCGTCGCGTGAAACTGAAGCCGGCGCAGGCCTTCCCTAGGCATCGCGCCTATGGAAAAGCCCGAGAAACGGGGCCAAAACATGACACTCCAGAACCACATCGAAACAAAGCTGAGAGCCGCCTTTTCTCCCGAACGGCTGGTCGTGGTCAATGAAAGCCATCTGCATGCCGGCCATCAGCCGGGGTTCGACGGCGGCGGCGAAACGCATCTGCGCGTCCGGATCGTTGCGGATGCCTTTACGGGCATGAGCCGGCTGGAACGCCACCGCGCCATCAACGCGCTCCTGAAGCCCGAGATCGATGCCGGCCTGCATGCGCTTGCGGTCGAGCCGGCGGCGCCCGGAGAGACAACCCGCTGGTAGGGCCTATTTTGCCACCGTTTCCTCGGCCGGGCGAATGCGCAGCTTGGTGATGCGGTTCTTCACCCGTTTCATCACCGTGAAGCGCTTGCCGTAGAAGGTGAAGGCCTGGCGTTCTTCCGGGATGGTCCTTGATTCGTGGATGACAAGGCCGGCGACCGTCGTCGCCTCCTCGTCCGGCAGCGACCAGTCGAGCGCCCGGTTGAGATCGCGGATCGGAACGCTGCCATCGACGACGACCGACCCGTCGGCCTCCTGGCGCACCCCCTGGATCACCAGGTCATGCTCGTCGGTAATATCGCCGACGATTTCTTCCAGAATATCCTCCAGCGTGACCAGTCCCTGTACCTCGCCATATTCGTCGACGACGACGGCGAAATGCGACTTGCGTCGCAGGAAGGCATTCAACTGGTCCTTGAGATTGGTGGTTTCGGGCACGAACCACGGTTTTTGTGCGATCTTGACGATGTCGAGATTTTCCGGCTCGACATCGGGTTCGGCGAGCGCTCGCAGAAGATCCTTGGCATGCACGACGCCGATGATGTTGTCGGCCGAGCCGCGCCAGACCGGCATGCGCGTATAGGGGCTTTCCAGCACGGCCGTGACCGCGACCTGCGGCGGATCGTCGGCATTGATCGCCCGCATCGCCATGCGGTGGATCATGATGTCGGAGACTTCCAGTTCGCCGAGATCGAGCACCCCGCCGAGCCGGTCGCGGTCGGCCTTGATCACCGAGCCTTCGCGATGCAGAAAATCGACCGCGCCGCGCAATTCCTCATGCGCCGTCAGCATCGGCATCTCCGAAGACAGGCTGACGCCGAACAGGCCAAGGATGCGCCGGACGATGCCGTTGACCAGACTGGACAGCGGCCCGACGACGATCAGGATCACCCGCACGAAGGGTGCGACGGCCAGGGCGAAGCGATCCGGCGCGGCAATGGCCCAGCTTTTCGGCAGGACTTCGGAGAAGACCACCAGGAGCGCCGTCATCGCCAGCGTAGCGATCGCCACGCCGGAATTGCCGAACAGGCCGAGAAACAGGCTGGTGGTCAGTGAAGACGCGAGGATGTTGACGAGATTATTGCCGATCAGCAGCGTTCCGATCAGGCGGTCGCGGCGGGCGATCAACGACGTCACGAGTGCCGCGCGCTCGTCGCCATTGCTCTCCAGCGTATGCATGCGGGCGCGCGACGCAGCCGTCAGGGCCGTTTCCGAACCCGAAAAGAACGCCGAACAGACAAGCAGCGCCAGCACCGAGGCCAGTGTCAGCCAATACTCCGAAAGAAAGGCAAGGATCGTCTCAGCGGTCATCCGGATGGTGTTCCTTGAGGAAAGCGCTCACTTCCGATCCCGGCACGTCGTCAGCGACGAAGGCCTGTCCGATGCCGCGCGTCAGGATGAAGGTGAGCTTGCCGCCGCTGACTTTCTTGTCCTGTGCAATGGCATCCATCAGCACGTCCACGGGCGGCAGTGTTCCGGGAATATCGGCTATCCGGGTCGGCAGGCCGACGGCTTTCAGATGCGCCTCCGCGCGGTCCGCATCGTCGGGGCTGGCAAGGTTCATGCGCGCCGAAAACCGGTGCGCCAGAACCATGCCGATCGAGACGCCTTCGCCATGCACGAGCCGCGCACCGTCATAGTGCGTTGCCGCTTCCAGCGCATGTCCGAATGTATGTCCGAGATTGAGAAGCGCGCGTCGGCCGTTCTCCCGCTCGTCGGCCGCCACCACATCGGCCTTGGCCTGGCAGCTGACGGCGATTGCCTCGATACGGGCCTCGCCGCCGGCAAAAACCGCCTGCCAGTTCTTCTCGAGCCAGGCGAAGAAATCCGGCTTGTCGATCAATCCATATTTGGCGACCTCGGCATAGCCGGCCCTGAATTCGCGCGGGCTGAGCGTGTCGAGCACGTCGGTATCGGCCAGCACCAGGTCCGGCTGATGGAAGACGCCGATCAGGTTCTTTCCATGCGGCGAATTGATGCCGGTCTTGCCGCCGACGGAGGAATCCACCTGGGCAAGAAGCGATGTCGGAATCTGGATGAAACGCGAGCCGCGCCGGACGATACCGGCGGCAAAGCCGGTGAGATCGCCGATGACGCCGCCGCCCAGCGCGATCACCGCATCATTGCGCTCGATCCGCGCGCCGAGGATTGCCTCGCAGGCGGGGATCAGATGCTCGAAGCTCTTGGTCTTCTCACCCGCCGGCAGGACCAGAGAGACAGCTTCGATCCCTTTTTCCCTCAGGCTTTCCATCAACGGCGCGAGATAGAGCGGCGCGACATGCGCGTCGGTCACCACCGCCATGCGGCGCCCCTTCAGCCGGCCGGCGATTTCGCCAGCGGCAGCGGAAATCAGGCCCGGGCCGATCAGGATATCGTAGGAACGGTCGCCGAGATCGACGCGGACGGTTTTCTGGGCGGTGGTGCTGGTCATCGGATCACTTCTTCGGCAGGGCGGCGAGAGCGGCAAGGACTTCCTCGACGATCGCCTCCTTCTTCACATCGCGGGAAAGAACGGTCAGGTCCGCCTCGGCATAGATCGGGTAGCGGGCATGCATGAGGTTTTCCAGGGTCTGGCGCGGATTTTCGGTTTTTAAAAGCGGCCGCGTATCGCGCTTGTTGACGCGCTCCCACAGCACGTCCAGATCCGCATTGAGCCAGACCGAAAGGCCCTGCTTCCTGATATGGCGCCGGGTGCGCTCATTGATATAGGCGCCGCCGCCGGTGGAAACGACGCGCGGGCCGGAGTTGAGCAGTCGCTTGATGACGCGGGTTTCGAGTGCGCGGAACTCCTCCTCGCCATAGGCGGCGAACAGATCGCTGATCGTCATGCGCGAGACGCGCTCTATTTCATGGTCGGAATCGATGAAGGGAACGCCGAGCGCCAAGGCCGTCATCCGCCCGATCGCCGACTTGCCGGCGCCCATCAGCCCGACGAAGACGAGGTTCCGCCGTCCGAGCGCGGCTTTCGCCCGTTCGGCCAGCGCTTCGGAAACCGGTTCGGTCACGTCGTTCATGCAGGCTCAATTTCCCCGTTCCGTTCCGGTATCGACAAAACGGCAGGAAGCGTCAAGTCGTGGTCCTTGCGAAACGGCACACAAGACCGGCTGTTCTTGCACTTGCAAACAGGGATGGTCATATAGGCCAAGCCTAGGAGTTCAAAATGCCCACCCTGTTCCGGTTCCTGCTCATCTGCGCCCTGATCGCCGGAGTGATCTACGCGACGATGGTGGCGCTGGTGACCTTCGTCAATCCGGTGGAGCGCGACGTGACGATCCGCATTCCCTCCGAGCGGCTCAACACGACGCCCAAGACCACACCATGACCGATCTCTCCACCGCCCATGTGGAATCCTTCCTGGAGATGATGAGCGCCGAACGGGGGGCCGCCAACAATACGCTCCTCTCCTATGAGCGGGATCTGGAGGATGCATCCTCCTTTCTCAGGCAGCGCGGCATAAGACCGACGGATGCCGCCCCGGATGATCTGCGCGCCTATCTCTCGCATCTTGCGCAGCAGGGCTTCAAGGCCTCCTCGCAGGCGCGCAGGCTTTCGGCCCTGCGCCAGTTCTACAAATTTCTCTATGCCGAGGGACTGCGGACCGACGATCCCACCGGCATTCTCGACGCCCCGAAGAAAAGCCGCGCTCTGCCGAAGGTGCTGAGCATCGACGACGTTTCCAGGCTGATCGGTCAGGCGGAGCAGGAAGCGATCGAGGGCGGGACCGATCCGCTCGCGAGATTGCGGATGCATGCGCTGATCGAGCTGCTCTATGCCACCGGCATGCGGGTGAGCGAACTCGTATCGCTGCCGGCTTCGGTGCTGGCCCAGAACGGCCGTTTCCTAGTCGTTCGCGGCAAGGGCAACAAGGAGCGCATGGTGCCCCTGTCGCATTCGGCGATCCGTGCCATGCAGGCCTATGGCGCCGCCATGACCAGAATGCATGAGACGGAGAAAGAGCCGCCGCCGGATAGCCCCTGGCTGTTCCCCTCCTCAGGCAAGGCCGGCTACCTGCCGCGCCAGGTCTTTGCCCGAGACCTCAAGGACCTCGCCGCCCGCGCCGGCATTCGCGTCGCCGCCATCTCGCCGCATGTGCTGCGCCATGCCTTTGCCAGCCATCTCCTGGCCAATGGCGCGGACCTGCGCGCCGTGCAGGAACTTCTCGGACATTCGGACATTTCAACGACACAAATCTATACACATGTGCTGGAAGAACGGCTGCATCAGCTCGTCCAAAACCATCACCCTCTTGCCAAACAGGCGAAAAAACACGATTAGGAACGCCAAAACCCTTGGCCGGGATACCGGGAGCGTCATGTTCGCGGCCATTGGCGAAATAGGATCGGAAACGCATCACATGCACAATTATCTGGATTTCGAAAAACCCATCTCCGATCTCGAAGGCAAGATTCACGAGCTTAAAAAGATTGCCAGCGAAGACGAGAGCATCGATACGGCGGACGAGGTCGAACGCCTTGAGGTGCGCGCCCGCGAGGCGATGGCCGAAATCTATTCCAAGCTCAATCCCTGGCAGAAGACCCAGGTCGCGCGTCATCCGCAGCGTCCGCACTTCCAGGAATACGCCGCCCGTCTCCTCACCGAATTCACGCCGCTCGCCGGCGACCGCAAATTCGCCAATGACGAGGCGATCCAGGCTGGCCTTGCGCGCTTTCGCGGCACGCCGGTCGCCGTCATCGGCCAGGAAAAGGGCAACGACACCAAGTCGCGCATCAAGCATAATTTCGGCAGCGCCCGGCCTGAGGGTTATCGCAAGGCGATCCGCATCATGGAAATGGCCGACCGTTTCGGCCTGCCGCTGATTACACTGATCGATACGGCCGGCGCCTATCCGGGCATCGGCGCGGAAGAGCGCGGCCAGGCCGAGGCCATCGCCCGCTCGACGGAGATGTGCCTCAACATGCGCGTTCCGATCATCTCGGTCGTGGTCGGCGAAGGCGGCTCCGGCGGCGCGATCGCGATCGCCACCGGCAACCGGGTCTACATGCTGGAACATTCGATCTACAGCGTCATCTCGCCGGAAGGTGCCGCCTCGATCCTGTGGCGCGACAGCACCCGCGCCAAGGAAGCGGCGACCAATATGAAGATCACCGCCGAAGACCTGAAATCTCTGGGGATCATCGACGGCATCATCACCGAGCCCGTCGGCGGCGCGCACCGCGATCCCGATGCCGTCATCGAGCGGACCGGAACGGTGATTGCCGATGCACTCAAGGATCTCTCCGGCCGCAGCGGCGACGAACTACGCTCCGACCGGAGACAGAAATATCTGAGCATCGGACGCCAGCTCTGATCCTGTCAGCCGGGATTTGACCGAAAGCGGGTACAAAGCAGGTGCCGGTCCAACCTTGGCCATATTCTTGCGCTCTGAAACGCTTGGGGCAAGCGGGGTCTGCAAGGTTAAGATTTTGTGAAGTATAAGGACGTAATGATTCCCCGTGACCCGCTGCACGGGACCACGTTCGACAGTTTCTTGATGGGCTTTCCGATGCGTCTGACACATCTTCTTGCCACCGCCGCCATCGCCACGCTGCTTGCGGGCTGCACGAACGACGCCCTCGATAGCGCCGACGTCAATCTCAAGAGCGTTTCCAGCAAGGTCAACTACCAGCTTTCCGGCAAGATCGTCCAGAAGATGCAGGCCATGAGCATGGCCAAGTCCTCGCCGATCATGCTGCGCATCTTCAAGGAAGAAGGCGTGCTCGAGGTCTGGAAGGCCAATGCCTCCAACCGTTTCGAAATGCTGCGCCAGTACAAGATCTGCGCCTGGTCGGGCAAGCTTGGCCCCAAGGTCAAGGAAGGCGACCGGCAGGCGCCGGAAGGCTTCTATCCGCTCTCGCCGGGCCAGATGAATCCGCATTCCAGCTATTACCTGGCCATCAACACCGGCTTTCCCAACCGCTTCGACCAGGCGAACGGCCGCTCCGGCTCCAACCTGATGATCCACGGCGCCTGCTCCTCGTCCGGCTGCTATTCGATGACCGACGAACAGATGCAGGAAATCTTCGCGCTCGCCCGCGACGCCTACAAGGGCGGCCAGCAGACGATCCAGTTGCAGGCCCTGCCCTTCCGCATGACGGCGGAAAACATGGCGCGGCACCGCAATAGCCCCAATATCGAATTCTGGAAGATGCTGAAGCCCGGCTATGACCAGTTCGAGATCACCAAGCGCCCGCCGGACGTCAATATCTGCGAGAAGAAATACGTCTTCAACCAGCAGACGGAAGGAAAGTTCAGCCCGATCGGCCAATGCCCCGCCATGTCGACACCGGCGGTGCTGCAGCCGGCGCTTACGGCCTATAATAGCAAATATAATGCCGAATACGCCAAGGCGATGAACAAGCTTGACGGCATGGTCTGGTACGAGCCGACCGAGGCCGAGCGCAAGGCGATCGTCGCCAAGCAGCGCGTTGGCAAGGAACTCGCCTACGCCCCGACCGGCAGTTCGCTCGATGCCGGCAAGCTGATGAAGGTTGCCGATCTCGAAAAGGAACAGGCCCGCCGACGCGAACTCGAAGAGGCCAAGAAGGCGATCGAGATCCAGAAGGCGGAACTGGAAAAGACCACCAGAAATGGCAAGAACGTGCCTGTGCCCACGGAAAATCCGCTGCCGAAGCCGATCGAACAGGCATCCGTCGAACAGTCGGCGCCGAAGAGAACAGGTCTCTTCAGCCTGTTTTCGAGGAACAGCGCGGACGCACAGGTGATCGAGCCGGCCGCTGCAGCCCCTGTCGAAGTCGAAGCCCAGCAGCAGCCAGCCGATCAGAAGCCTGTCGTAGCGGCCGCAAAGCCGGCCGAAACGGAAACGGTCGCTCCCGCGGAACAGGCGGTTGTCGAACAGCCGAAAAAGCGTCCGTTCTGGAAACTCTGGGGCAATTGATGCCGGCGGAAGATGGGTTGGTCTATGACCTGAAGGGGCTGAAATGCCCCTTGCCGGTTTTGCAGACCCGAAAACGCATGCGCTCGCTTGCCCCTGGCACCCTGGTCACGGTCGAGACCACCGATCCGATGGCCGTGATTGACATCCCGCATTTCTGCAACGAGGACGGCCACAGCCTGGAGAAATCCGAGCCCCTCACCGCCGGCCACCGCTTCGTGATCCGCAAGAAAACGGCAATGTAAGGCTTCAAAGATCGGATTGCCTCAAGCCGCGCCAGAAGTGGCACTATGGCTGGTCTGAAATGTCAAAGCCTGAGCCCCGGCACTGCGAGGGGATTGTCCTCCAGTGCCTGCCGGTCGGGGCGGTCGATGCGCGGCTTGCCGGTGAAGGCGTCGAAGAGATCGCGCACGAAGGCTTCCGTCAGGCCCTTGGTGATCAGGACCATGCGGGTGCGCCGGTCGGCAGGGTCCGGCCAGGCGGCCATGCGCTGCGGCATGTGAAATACGGACTGTACGCCATGCAGCACGAGCGGCCGCTCCGGCTTGTCCGACATGCAGACGATCGCCTTCATCCTCAACAGTTTTTCGCCATGGGCGGAGCGCAAGAGGTCAACGAACATTTCCAGCGCCATCGGATCGATCGGCTGGTCGTGGACGATGCTGAACGAGCGGATATCGTCGCCGTGACGATTTTCCTCGTGGTGATGATGATGGTGGTGATCATGCCCCGGCTGCCCGCAATCACGATCATGATTGTGACCGTGACCATGATGATCATGACCGGCCGCATCCTGCAGCCAGCGGCCGACATCGGCGATCTTGCCCTCCGGATCATAGAGCCCGCATTCGAAAAGCCCGGCCTTGCCGGCCTCCGGCAGATCGCCGTCGATCAGCGGCGCGCGCGGATTGAGCTCCCTCAGGCGCACTGTCAGGGAAGCGACGGCGTCGGGGCCGGCCAGCGTCATCTTGCTGATGACCAGCCGGTCGGCCATCGCCACCTGCTTGACCGCTTCCCCGTGATGATCGAGCGTCGACAGCCCGTTGACCGCATCGACGACCGTGACGACGCCGTCCAACCGGTAATTCTGCGCGATGACCGGATTGCCCATCACCGATTGCAGCACCGGCGCCGGGTCGGCAAGGCCGGTGGTTTCGATGACGACGCGCTTCAACGGCTTGATCCTGCCGGTCTGCATCCGGTCCATCAGGTCGGCCAGCGTATCCACCAGTTCGCCGCGCACCGTGCAGCAGAGGCAGCCGTCCGAAAGCTCGATGATGCCGTCGCTCGACGCCTCCACAAGCAGATGGTCGAGAGAAACATCACCGAACTCGTTGATGATCACGGCGGTATCGGCAAGGTCGGGGTCTTTCAGCAGCCTGTTGAGCAGCGATGTCTTCCCGGCGCCGAGAAAGCCGGTAAGAATCGAAACCGGCACCACATTGAAAGCAGGCGACATTTTTTATCCGATCGGAAGGCGGGACCTAAAGCATGTCACGCAAAACTGTGGAGCGGATTTGCGCGACATGCGTAGAAACAAAGATGAAGTGCGCAAGCGAATCCGGAGACCCGCGACGCGCTTTAGAAGACCGGCCGGGGAAGCGGGATCGGCACATTGGCGACATCGCCTTGTGCATTCGCCATCTTGCCCTGTCCGCTATCCGCCTTGTCGCGCCCCGGAATGAGGCCGGCGGCCACAAGGTTCAAGGGCCGGTTGATTTCGTGGATATAGGGCGAATGCAGCTTCTGGCGGCCCACTTCATCGCGGTTCTCCGACCGGACCTTGGCTGCCTTCGGGTTGCAGATTTCCTTGCTGATATTGGCGACCACATCGCGCGTTTCGCCGTAAGGGGCGATCTGGCCGAGGCCCGGCTTGCCGGCCCCGCTTGATGTCAGGCCAAGCTGCAGGAGCCGCGCCGATTCGTCGGCCCGGTCGGCGAGGCTGTCGCCCCCAAGGACAACCGAGACCACGGAGCGGCCACCGCGCGTGGCCGACGAGACCTGGTTGAACCCGGCGGCGCAGATGAAGCCCGTCTTCATCCCGTCGGCCCCGTCGAAGCGGCCGATCAGCATGTTCAGGTTGGGATAGTTCTTCTTGCCGGTGGTAAAGCCTTCATAGGCGAAATAGGGCGCATATTGCGGGAATTCGCGCTTGATGGTGATCGCCAGCACGGCGAGATCGCGTGCCGTCGTATATTGTCCCGGCGCCGGCAGGCCATGCGGATTGACGAAATGCGACGAGGTCATGCCGATCCGCTTTGCCTCGGCATTCATACGATCGATGAAAGCCGCCTCCGAGCCGGAAACCGTCTCGCCGATCGCCACCGCAATATCGTTGGCCGACTTGATCAGCAGCATCTTCAGCGCGCTGTCGAGCGTCAGTGCCTGGCCGGGCTTGTAGAACATCTTGCTCGGCGGCTCGGCGGCGGCATTCTTCGTCATCACCACCGGCGTTTCCAGCGTCAACTGGCCTGACTTCAATGCACGGAAGGTCGTATAGGCCGTCAAAAGCTTGGTGAGCGACGCCGGATACCATTTCTGGAAGATTTCCTGCTGTTCCAGCACCTTCAGCGAATTGACATCCACCACCAGCCGCGGATTGGCGGCACTGGGCATGGCGGCGGCCAGAAGCGAGGCGCAGGCGCCCGCCATGATGACCCATGCCCTTGCCCCGCCGCCTCTACGAATCACCTTCGTCACCACATCAAACCTCGAAATTTCAGGAATTGCCTCGTATCGTCCGGCTATTTAACCTATATGGCGAGGTGATGGCAAAGACCAATCTTGTGCGCCTCTGCCTAAATCCCGTCCCCATGCCCGCAATGGACCAACAGGAAACCACAATGCCCATCTTGAACCGTGCCGCCGAACTCCAGACCGAAGTCACCGAATGGCGGCGTCACCTGCACACCAAGCCGGAACTTCTGTTCGCCGTCGAGAATACGGCCGCTTTCGTCGAAAGCAAACTGAAGGAATTCGGCGTTGACGAGATCGTGACCGGCCTCGGCCGCACCGGCGTCGTCGGCCTGATCAGGGGCAATCTCGGCGAAGGCCGCACCATCGGCCTGCGCGCCGATATGGACGCCCTGCCGATGACGGAAACCAGCGGCAAGCCCTGGGCTTCGACCACACCGGGCAAGATGCATGCCTGCGGCCATGACGGCCACACCGCCATGCTTTTGGGCGCGGCCAAATATCTGGCCGAGACGCGCAACTTCAAGGGCGCGGTGGCGGTGATCTTCCAGCCGGCAGAAGAAGGCGGCGGCGGCGGCAACGAAATGGTGAAGGACGGGATGATGGAGCGCTTTTCCATCGCCGAGGTCTACGGCATGCACAATATGCCCGGCATGCCTGTCGGCCGGTTCGGCAGCCGCCCGGGCCCGATCATGGCCTCCACCGACGAATTCACCATCACCATCGAAGGCCGCGGCGGCCATGCGGCCCAGCCGCACAAGACCATCGACCCGATCGTCATCGGCTCGCAGATCGTCAATGCGCTCCAGACCATCGCTTCGCGCACCGTCGATCCGCTGGCCTCTGTCGTCGTTTCTGTGACCAAGTTCAACGCCGGCTTTGCCCATAATGTCATCCCCGAGCAGGCGATGCTGGCCGGGACGGTGCGCACGCTGATGCCGCAGGTGCGCGACCTCGCCGAAACCCGCATCAGGGAGATCGTCGAGGGCCTTGCATCGGCCTACGGCGCCAAGGCGAGGGTCTCCTATTCCCGCAATTATCCGGTCACCGTCAATCACCGCGAGGAAACCGTCCATGCGCTGAACGCGGCCGCCAGCATTGCCGGCGAAAGCCAGGTTTCCGGCGAGCTCGACCCGATGATGGGCGGCGAGGATTTTTCCTATATGCTGCTGGCACGCCCCGGCGCCTTCATCTTCATCGGCAATGGCGACACGGCGGGCCTGCACAATCCGGGCTACGACTTCAACGACGAAGCGATCCCGCACGGCATTTCCTATTGGGTGAAGCTTGCGGAAACGCGGCTCGCCGCCTGATCATCAAGGCTGTACCGACCAGGGATCGCGCCGATGCACGACATAGACAAGATCGATCGGCGGATCCTCAACATCCTGCAGGCGGACGGACGGATTACCAATCTGGAATTGTCCGACCGTATCGGCCTGTCGCCCACGGCGACGAGCGAGCGCCTGCGCCGGCTGCTGAAGGACGGTTATGTCTCCGGTTTCGGCGCAAGGCTCGATCCCCACAAGCTGGGGTTCGGGCTCCTGGTGTTTATCGAGGTCATGCTCGACAAGACGACGGCCGAGGTTTTCGACAAGTTCGCGGCCGCCATCAAGCAGGCCCCGGCCGTCCTCGAATGCCATATGGTGGCGGGCGGCTTCGACTATCTGGTCAAGACCCGCTTCGCCGACATGAATGCCTATCGGAACTTTCTGGGGCAGGTTCTCTGGACGCTCCCCGGCGTCAAGGAAACGCGCACCTATGCGGTGATGGAAGAGATCAAGAACGACGGGCCGCTGCCGCTGGTCTAACGGCAGGTGGCAAGCACGGCATCAGAAATGTGCCCCTCACCCTAACCCTCTCCCCGCGAGCGGGGAGAGGGGATGACAGAATTTTCCGCTTGTCCCTTCTCCCCGCACGCGGGGAGAAGGTGGCCGACAGGCCGGATGAGGGGCCTTCGCCCCTACAGCGTTGCCATGTCGATCACGAAGCGGTAGCGCACATCGCTCCTGATGACGCGCTCATAGGCTTCGTTGACCTGGTCCATGCGGATCATCTCGATCTCCGAGACGATGTTGTGCTCGCCACAGAAATCGAGCATTTCCTGAGTTTCCTTGATCGAGCCGATCATCGAGCCGGCAATGCTCTTGCGGCCCGGAACCAGCGAGAAGGCATGCACCGGCACCGGCTTTTCAGGAATGCCGAGCAGCACCAGCGTGCCATCGACCTTCAACAGGCCGAGATAGGCGTTCCAGTCGATTTCCGCCGAAACGGTGCAGAGGATAAGGTCGAAGCTGCCCGCCAGTTTCGTGAAGGTCTCGGCGTCGCCGGTAGCATGATAGTGATCGGCACCGAGCTTCAGTCCATCTTCCTTCTTCGAAAGCGTCTGGCTGAGCACGGTCACCTCGGCGCCCATCGCATGCGCCAGCTTGACGCCCATATGCCCGAGCCCGCCCATGCCGACGATCGCCACCTGCTTGCCGGGGCCGGCGCCCCAGTTGCGCAGCGGCGAATAAAGCGTGATGCCGGCGCAAAGCAGCGGCGCCGTCGCCTCGAAAGGCAGGTTTTCCGGAATGGAAAGCACATAGCCTTCCTTGACGACGATATGGTCGGAATAACCGCCCTGGGTCGGCGTCTTGCCGTCTGCTTCGACGCCGTTATAGGTCACGACGAGGCCGGGCATATATTGCTCGCGATCGACATCGCGGCTGGCGCAGGTCGTGCAGCTATCGACGAAGCAGCCGACGCCGACACGGTCGCCGATCTTGAATTTCGTCACCTTGTCGCCGACTGCGGTGACGATCCCGACGATTTCGTGGCCGGGAACCATCGGGAAAGCCGAATTGCCCCATTCGTTGCGAGCCTGATGAATGTCGGAATGGCAGACACCGGAAAACTTGATGCTGATGACGACATCGTCTTCACGCGGTTCGCGCCGTTCGAAGGTGAACGGCTGTAGCGGCTTCGACGCATCCGTCGCCGCATATCCTCTTGCCAGGGCCATGGGTCACTCCTTTATGTTGTGAGGTGGAACTGGAGGCGCCAAGCGGCCTCCTTCCCATTCCTACTATGCAACGTCGCGCGGGCGGGCGTTAGCGCAATCCTGCAAAATTATTGTACGATCCTGCAAAACATGCGCTCCGCCTTTTGCAAATTTATGGCGAGAGACTACCTGTCGGCTATCCGGAAGAAATCTAAATGGCTGGAAAGACTTTTGATTATGACGATTTCACGAACCCAATCCAGCCGTGAGCTGGCCGATCTCATTGCTCGTTTCGCCACGGAAGACGGTGATCACCCGACAATCATTCCCGGCCTGAGCGTTCACCGTCGCTCGGCAACCGGCGTGAAGGCCTGCGGCTCCTACAAGCCGAGCCTGGCATTGATTGCCCAAGGCGCGAAGGAGGTGCTGCTCGGCGACAATATCTACCGCTATGGCGGCGCCGATTACCTGCTCACCGCGATCGACCTGCCGGTAACCACCCAGATCGTCGAGGCGACGACGGAAAAGCCCTATCTGAGCATGACCTTCCAGATCGACACGGCCCGGATCGCCGGCCTGGTGGAACTGGTGGAAAAACAGACTGGCTCCGCCGCCCCCTCCGCGCGCGGCATGGAAGTCAGCGTCGTCACGCCGGAACTTCAGGATACGGCCATAAGACTGCTTCGGCTTCTCGACCGGGAGGCGGACATACCCGCCCTGCTGCCGCTGATCGAACAGGAACTCGTCTACAGGCTCCTGACCGGCCCGGAAAGCGGCCGGTTACGCCAGATCGCCATGGCCGACAGCCAATCCTATCAGGTCAGCCGCGCCTGCGCCTGGCTCAAGGAACACTACGCCCGTCCGCTGAAGATCGAGGAACTTGCCAATCGCGTCAGCATGAGCGTTTCCTCCCTGCATCATCACTTCAAGTCGATCACCGCCATGAGCCCGATGCAGTACCAGAAGCAGTTGCGGCTGCAGGAAGCGCGCCGGCTCATGCTGGAGGAGATGCTCGATGCCGGATCGGCTGGCCATCAGGTCGGTTACGACAGCCAGTCCCAGTTCAGCCGCGAATATGCCCGCCAGTTCGGCGAACCGCCCCTGCGCGATGTCGGCCGCGTGCGCCGCAGCCTGCTCGACCGGCTCACCGGCGGCGTGGAAATGCTCAGCGAAGGATAGGTGGAGCCGCGCAGCCTAAATTGGCGATTTCACGCCATGATCAAGAAGTGATTCCGTAGAAGCAGCTCGGAAGAGCCGTGCTTTCCTTCACGGAGCAAAAGACATCGCGAATATTAGGGATCGACGTCGAATCGATACGTGGCGAAAAGCCTCCGATCCGGAGGATGAACATCAATGATGCCTGTTACAGTCAAGATGAGCGCATGGCAGCAGGACCAGCTTGTCCGGGAGCCGACCTTGCTGACGGCAGTCGGCCTGCGCGAAACCCTGCTCGTTACGCTCGACTATGACGAGGCCCGGGTCAATTTCGTCTGCCGCCGCGTCGAGGAAACAGGCACCTATGAACTTGAGGGGCTACCGGACACAGTGG
The DNA here is from genome assembly GCF_001426565.1 of Rhizobium sp. Root482. GTDB lineage: Bacteria > Pseudomonadota > Alphaproteobacteria > Rhizobiales > Rhizobiaceae > Pararhizobium. The sequence continues at coordinate 91,023 of NZ_LMFA01000025.1, forward strand.
TTTATACATTCGAGAAAATCCTGCATTCCTGAACAGCCGAATACGCATATTCCACGACGGCCGGCAATTTCCGAAGTGAAACTGGCGATTATTAGAATTGTCGCATTTTCCCCGATGGCTTCTTAACGGGACAGGCCTATCTTGCGATGGTGTGAGATGAGGATCATGCCATGTCGGACCGATTGAGAGATGCCTATTCGGCCTTTGCGGAAGATCACCGGGAATTCGGCGTTCCGAAAACCGGGCTCGCGCCGACCCTCCGCCTGAAGGCCATTGTCGTGGCCCTCGCGATCGGCGTCGCCTTCTGGGGCGCGGTCGCCTATTTCTTCATCGGCTGACATCAGCGCGCATCGCACCGACATCCAGGCAACGATACCTGCGTGAAGCGGCGCACCACTATTTCTTCCCGACAGACTTCTTCCTGCCGCCGGTCTTCTTCTCCGCAGGGGGCTGGGCCTGCTCCTGGCTCAACCGCAACGCCCTTAGCGTCGCCGTCTTCTTTTCGCGTGCGCGCAGTTCCGCCTGGATGATGCCGAGAGCAGCCTGTGTCGTTTCGTCCGGATTTCGCCTGACGGCGGGTTTGGCCGGGGCCCTGACTGCGTCTTTGTCTGCCAATGTCATCCACTCACATCCTTTTGAAGAAGGTGGAAACCGGACCGCGCATGCAAGCGCATCCACGGGTCTGGTCTCCACATGAAGGGAAATAGGGCTGAGGATCGGAATTGGAAGCAGCGGCGGCCCGTTATCGTCCAATCGGGGTCGCTTCTATCGGCTTTCCACCGAAAGGCTGAGATAGGTCGGGTCGAATTGCGCGAGCTTGATCAGTTGCGGCCAGTCCAGGATGGTCAGCGTCTGGCTTACCCAGGTCAGCAGCCCTTCCTTGCGCAGGATCTGCAAGGTCTTGTTCAGATGCACGATCGAAATACCGAGCACATCCGCCAGTTCGAGTTGCGTCAGCGGGAAATGAAAACTGAAGCCCGTGGTCTGCTGGACGACCCGCAGCCGCACATAAATTTCGCAGAACAGATGGGCGATATGTTCCTTTTTCGATCGCCGCCCCATCGCGACGATCCATTCGCGGTGAATGGCGCCATCGATCACCGTGTCGAGCCATAGAAGACGGGTCAGATGCGGCTCGGTCTCGGTGATCCGCTTCAGGTCCGAATGCTCCATGAAGGCGACATGGCAAGGCGACATCGCCACGATGCCATGATCCATCGTCTTCAACAGAAATGCGTGCAGATCAACGAAATCGCCGGCGACATGCAGAGAGGTGATCTGGCGCGTACCATCGGCCATATATTTATAGCGGGCGGCAAAACCCTCGACGATCAGCGTGCTGTGGGTCGGCCGCGAGCCTTCGGCGACGATATCCTCATCGACTTTGAACCGGCGGTCGCGGGTGATCATGCCCCGCAACAATGCCTGCTCGCGCGGCGACACGATGTCGTGGCTTTCCAGGTTGAGCAGCAGCGATTCTATCAATTTATTTATACCCTTGGAGAAACTGGCGCTTCCGCCTAACCCAAGATGCGGCCGGTCACATTTAACATTGACATAGGAGGGGATGAATACTGTTGTTTTCAGGAACAAACGCTTCACCCGCGGCTTACTTACCGAAGCGTCCACATACCGGCGCGATGCGATACCGAGAGTGACATTTATGAGCCGATATTTTTTCGACCTGCATAATGGTGGTGGACCGACACGAGACGAAGAAGGAGTGGAGCTGAATTCCCGCGACGACATTGCCCGGGTCATCCGGCGCATATTGCTCGATGTCGCGACCGACGAACTGACGGAACTCCAGCGAGGCATGATTTCGGTCACCGTGCGCGATCACACTGGCCAGCCAGTCTGCGTCTCGAGCCTCAGCTTCAACTATGAATGGCTTAAATAGCGGCGCTCGCGAGGGCAATTGCGCGCGTTCGGGCAAGGGGCTAGCATGGCGTCGGCTTTCCTATGCAAGCCGCACGTCCGCAATTTCGATGCCTTCAATTTCGATGCCTTGAGGAGAAACGAGCATGATTCATGTTGTACCCCCGACGCGCCCTGTCGGACATCCGGACCGAACCCTCGATTGTGAGGAAGCGCTCGAAAAAGCCGTGCACGCGCTGGACACGGACGAAACACTGAGCGAGCGGGACATCGAAGCCAAGCTGATCGAAGGCGGCCTGGCGGCCGGGTGGACACGCAAGGAACTCGGCACTGCCATCGCGGACCTGCGCCGCAACGCCGCCGTACAAATGCAGCGCCAGGCGGAATAATGACCGTGAGCATGCGGACCGCCTGAACGGCGCCGCGCGAGGCTATTCCATGATCAGAGCGGACTTCGGACAATCTGCATTAGATGCATTTATTGCATATAACCCCTTCCTGTTGCATGTCTTTGCATTAGACATTCCTCTATTCCGGGCGGTAAATGAGGCTCCTTGATAACTAGGTGACCATCATGAATCTTGCTCGCTTTCCCCGTGTTTCGCTGGCCCATCTGCCCACACCGCTGGAGCGGCTCGACAATTTGACCCGGGCGCTGAATGGCCCTGAAATCTGGATCAAGCGCGATGACTGTACCGGGCTTTCCACCGGCGGCAACAAGACGCGAAAGCTTGAATTCCTGATGGCCGCCGCCCAGGCTGAAGGGGCCGACACCGTCATCACCCAGGGCGCGACGCAGTCCAACCATGCGCGCCAGACAGCAGCGGCGGCGGCAAAGCTCGGCATGGGCTGCCATCTGCTCCTGGAGGACCGCACCAAGAAGACCGAATTCGACTACACCCAGAACGCCAACGTCCTGTTCGACGCGCTCCATGGCGCGGTCATCGAAAGATGCGCGCTGCATCCGGACATGAACGGCGAGATGATGAAAATCGCCGACAGGCTGAAAGCCGCCGGGCACAAGGTCTATGCCATTCCGGGGGGAGGATCCAATCCGATCGGCGCCTTGGGCTATGTCGATGCGGCGATGGAACTCGTCATGCAAGCCAATACCGCGCGCCTCAAGATCGATCACGTCGTTCACGCCACGGGTAGCGCCGGCACGCAGGCGGGCCTCGCGGCGGGGTTTGCCGGACTGCACAGCGACATCAAACTTCTCGGGGTCGGCGTGCGTGCCCCCCGGGAAAGGCAGGAAGCGAATGTCTTCCAGCTGGCCTGCGCCACCGCGGACCTGCTCGGCATGAGCGGTGCCGTGAAGCGGGAGCATATCATGGCGAATTGCGACTATGTCGGCGAAGGCTATGGCTTTCCGGCGCGTAGCACGATCGATGCGATCCGGATGCTGGCGAAACTCGAAGCCATCCTGCTTGATCCCGTCTATTCCGGAAAAGGCATGGCAGGCCTCATCGACCTTGTGCGCAAGGGCTATTTCAAGAAGGGCGAAACCGTCGTCTTCATCCATACCGGCGGGCAGATTGGCCTCACCGCCTATGCAAGCGACTTCCTGACCAATGGCTGAGGCCGCCGCACCAAAGCGCCGCCCCCTTGTCGGCATCATCGGCGGCATGGGGCCGGAGGCAACCGTCGATCTCATGCGCCGCATCATCCTGGCAACCCCTGCCCGGGATGACGCCGACCATATTCATGTGCTGGCCGACAACAATCCGGCGGTGCCCTCACGCATCAAGGCGTTGATCGAAAAGACAGGCCCCAGCCCGCTGCCGGAGCTTGTCAGGATGGCCAAGGGGCTCGCCTCAAGCGGCGCCACGATGCTGGCCATGCCATGCAATACCGCGCATTATTATGCCGGCGACATTGCCGCTGCCGTCACGATCCCGCTCCTCGACATGATCGTGCTGACGGCTGATCGCGTCGCCAAGATGGTTCCGCCAAAGGCGACCATAGGCATGCTCGCCTCGACCGCCGCAATCGATATTGGCCTGTATGAACGGGCACTCCGTGGCCACGGACTGGAGATCAACACCCCCGACCGCCAGGGCGATGTGATGGCGATCATAAGAGCAGTCAAGGCGGGAGATACCGGCACGGCGCAGCGGGAAGACCTGAGCGACATCGCCGATGAACTGATGCAAGCCGGAGCCGACATCGTGCTCGTCGCCTGCACCGAACTGTCGATCCTGACGGACAGCATCACCAAGACCGTGCCCGTCGTCGATGCGCTGACCGTGCTGGCCGAGGAGATCGTCGCCCGCACACGCGCGTAACGACCGCTGTCGAGCCTCAGGCGCCCTCCGGCCTTTGTTCGATCAGAGCCTGGAGATCGACGGATTGCAGGCAATCCAGAGCGGCAGCCGTCAGCGCGCTGGATTCCTGCACGCAGGAATAAACAGCGACGCCCAGCGGATGAAACATCGTTTCCGGGTCGAGCTGCACGATCTGCCCTTGCGCCAGATCATTCAGCACAAGGCTCTTGGGAAGCCAGGCAAATCCCAGCCCCGCCAGCACCATTTCGCGCAATGCGCCGCTGAGCGAACTCACGCAAATGGTTTCGCAGCGATAGCGGGTCATCAACAGTGGCATGGCCTTTTCCCAGATGACCTCGCCGAAGAAACTGCGCTGGGGGTAGGTCAGAAGCGGCACGGCCTGATCCCCTGACGGAACGAGGGCGGCGGGGCCGACCAGGATCATGTCATCCCTGGCACTTGCGACACGCATGGCGGTCGTGGAGGGCATCGGATCCGGCGAGGGATGCATCTCGTAGCAGATCATGAGATCGACCTCGCCACGGATCATCATCTCCACGCATTCGGCACGATTTGCGCAATTGAGATGGTATGCGGGCTGATAACCTTGCCGCCGAAGGTTTTCCACAAAACGCGGGAAAATCGAAAAGGCCAGCGCGTGCTGGACGGCAACTTTCAGGCGCGACGTTCTCGTCTGCTCGCCACGAACCTGGCTGCGCAACTCATAGAGCTGATTGAGCGCCCTCTGGAAGTCGCCATAATTCTCGGCTGCAACAGGCGTGAAGCGATGCGGCCGCACGCTTCTGTCGATCAGCGTGACACCGAGCCAGTCCTCCAGCGATTGAATGCGCCTTGAGAAGGCGGATTGACTGACATTGCGTCGCTCCGCGGCCGCCGTGAAGCTTCCGAGCTCCCGCAAGGCCAGAAAATCTTCAAGCCAGCCAATTTCCATAAATCCTCCTTACATGCAATTCATGCATAATATGTCCCGCTTTTTGTGATTGACCCCCGCCTTTTAGCCAGTACGTATGTATCACAGGAATTGGCCCATTCAAGCGGCTACAGACGACAGACATGCCGAGTTTCGGGTATTCGGCGGGAGAATTCGCGACCGGTGGCGAGACTGACAATAACGGCTACACGCATACAACAAAAAAGGGGAAACATCATGTATCGTTCTGCAACCGCAATTTTTCTATCGCTCCTGATGGTCGGCGCGATGCAACCTGCCATGGCGCAGGAAACGACGGACACGCTGTCCAAGATAAAATCGTCCGGCGAAATCGTGTTTGGCTACCGGGAGACGTCGATACCTTTTTCGTACATCGAAAAGGATCAGACGCCGAAGGGTTATTCGATCGATCTCTGCATGCGGATTGCCGATGCTGTGAAGGAAAAGATCGGCAATTCCGAACTCAAGATCCGCTTCGTGCCTGTATCGCCGCAGACAAGGATTCCGCTCCTCGCGAATGGCACGATCGACATGGAGTGCGGCTCGACGACGAACAATCTGACACGCCAGGAACAGGTCTCGTTCCTGCCGACGACCTTCATTACCGGCACCAAGCTGCTTGTGAAGGCCGATAGCCCGATCAAGAACGTCGATGACCTTGTCGATCATCGTATCGCCCTGCCGCAGGGAACCACGAATGAACGGGCAATCAAGGAATATATCGAAGCGAACAAGCTGGATGTCGATATCCTCAACGTGAAGGATCACGCAGAAGGGTTTCTCGCACTGGAAAGCGGCCGGGTCGATGCCTATTCCACCGACCACATCCTTTTGGCCGGCCTTCTGACAAAGGCGTCTCAGCCCGAGGCCTTCAGGATTGTCGGCGATTTCTATTCCTACGATCCCTATGCCCTGATGATCCGCCGCAACGACGCCGAGTTCCAGTTGCTCGGCACCAAAGTGCTCGCCGGTCTGTTCCGTTCGCACGAAATCGAGAAGATCTACCAGCATTGGTTCCAGCCCTTTCCCAACAACGAGAAGGTGTCCGAACCGCCCAGCGATCTGTTGAAGGCATCCTGGCAGCTGAATGCCCTGCCCTGAGACCGGGCGCGTTACGAGGCGATCACAAGGACGTTGGGAGGTCATATGCACTACAATTGGGACTGGTCCATTCTCCTGCAGGAACCTTATCTGCAATGGTTGATATCGGGCACCGGATGGACAATTGCGGTTTCGCTCGCCGCCTGGGTTATCGCGGTGACGGTCGGTTCGCTGATCGGCATCGCGCGCACGCTGCCAAACCGGATGGTGGCGGGCATTGCGACGGCCTATACCGAAATCTTCCGCAACATCCCGCTGCTGGTCCAGCTGTTCCTCTGGTATTTCGTTCTGCCGGAAATAGTGCCGGAGCCTTTGGGACACTGGATAAAGCGTGACCTGCCATTGCCGGAATATACGACCGCGGTGATAGGCCTCGGCTTCTATACCGCGGCCCGCATCTCTGAACAGGTTCGCGCCGGCATCCAATCGCTTTCCCGCGGCCTCAGCATGGCTGGCTATGCGCAGGGCCTGACACTGACACAGGTCTATCGCCATATCCTGTTGCCGGTGGCATTCCGGCTGATCGTGCCGCCTTTCACCACGGAATTCCTGACTGTCTTCAAGAACTCCTCGCTGGCACTGACCATCGGTGTTCTCGAACTCACCGCGCAAAGCGGGCAGATTTCCGAATATTCCTTCCATAGCTTCGAAGCCTACACGGCGGCCACCGTCATCTACATCCTGATCACGATGGGCGTCACGGCCGTCATGACGGTCATCGAGCGCCGCCTGCCGGTTGCAACCTGAGGGAGAGCGACGATGAAAGATCTCGAACTGATCGTCGATTCGATGCCGTTTCTACTGCAGGGACTGGGCCTGTCATTGCTTTTGGCAGCCCTTGCCGCCGCCGGAGGCATCATGATGGCGGTCGTGCTGGCGCTGCTGCGGCTGTCCAGCAACCGTTTCCTGTCGGGGGCGGCGGCCGTCTATGTCAATTTCTTCAGGTCGATGCCGCTGATCCTGGTGATCTTCTGGTTCTTCTTCCTTGTGCCCATGGTAATCGGCAGACCGGTCGGAAGCTTCTATTCGGCGTTGATCGCCTTCACTCTTTTCGAAGCCGCGCATTACACGGAAATCATCCGGGCCGGAATCCTGTCGGTCTCTCGCGGACAGGGCTGGGCTGCCGCTGCCACCGGCCTCACCTATGGCCAGAGCCTGCGCCATGTCATCCTGCCACAGGCCTTTCGAAACATGACCCCGTTGCTGCTGACGCAGGGCATCATCCTGTTCCAGGATACGAGCCTCGTCTTCGTCGTGTCGCTCAGCGATTTCCTGACCACGGTGACGATCGTCGCGCGCAACGAGGGCCGCCTCGTCAGCATGTATGTCTTCGCCGCACTCGTCTATTTCGCACTCTGTTTTGCCGCGTCACGGGTCGTTGGCGGGCTCCAGAAGAAAGCTATCCGATGATCAAACTGAGCAATATCGACAAATGGTACGGCGCGTTCCACACCCTCAAGGACTGTTCCGTCAATGTTTCGCGCGGCGAAGTCCTTGTGATCTGCGGCCCCTCTGGATCGGGTAAATCCACGCTGATCAAATGCGTCAACGGACTGGAGCCGTTCCAGGGCGGCGAGATCACCGTCGACGGCGTATCGGTCGGCGCCGCCGGAACCAATTTACCCAGACTCAGGGCAAGGATCGGCATGGTGTTCCAGAATTTCGAACTCTACCCGCATATGTCCGTGCTCGAGAATATATGCCTGGCGCAGTTGAAGGTGCTGAAGCGTCCGCGCGACGAAGCCGAAGCGCGGGCATTTGCGCTCCTGGAGCGGGTCGGCCTGAAGGACCACGCCCGGAAACTGCCGTCGCAGCTTTCCGGCGGCCAGCAGCAGCGCGTCGCCATTGCCCGCGCCCTTGCCATGGACCCGATCGCGATGCTGTTCGACGAGCCGACCTCAGCCCTCGACCCCGAAATGATAAACGAGGTTCTCGAGGTGATGGTCCAACTCGCCCAGGAGGGCATGACGATGATGGTCGTCACGCATGAAATGGGCTTCGCGCGCAAGGTGGCCGACCGGGTCGTCTTCATGGACCAGGGAGAGGTGGTCGAGGATGCCGCGACGGACCAGTTCTTCAGCGCGCCCAAAAGCGATCGCGCCAAGAGCTTCCTGTCGAGGATTCTGCAGCATGTCTAAAATCGCCTGATTGGAGCAGGCGTCTTGATGCAGATAGGCGGTGTCGCGGCGGAATGCGCGATCATGTCAGGCTACCCGGTCGATGATCTGCTTTCGCTCCTGATAGGCTTTCACCGCCGCTCCGAACGCGGCGAATATGCCGCGCGAGAGGCTGTTGCCGGCGCCGTCATATTCCGGATGCCATTGCACGCCGAGAATGAATGCCGCCTTCGCCACGCTGATCGCCTCGACCGTTCCATCATCCGCCGTCGCTTCCACGATGAGCCCCTGCCCCAGGCGGTCGATCGCCTGAACATGGACGGAATTCACCGACGATACCCTGTCCCTGGTGAGGCCGTGCAATTGCCCACCCTGCATGATCCGGATCTCGTGGGAGGGGCCGTAGACGATGTGCGGCAGGTCGTTCGGGGTCCAGGCGGGATGGCTATGCGAGTTGGGATCATCGATGATCCCGGCCTTCAAGGTTCCGCCGCAGGCGACGTTGAGTTCCTGCAGACCGCGGCAGATCGCCAGGAGAGGAATATCGCGCTCGATCGCCAGCCGGCTCAAGGCGAGTGCGATGCTGTCTCGGCCCTCGTCGACGGGCGCATGCCGGTCCTGTTCGACGCGCGGATCGAAATGGGCAGGATGGACGTTGGAGACGGCGCCGGTGAAGAGCAGTCCGACCCTCCCCAGCCTTCACCACTATTTATCGATCGATGGGAATAAACGCCCGTCCTGTGAGTCTCCCTCCTGTCACCGCAACTCGTCGGGCCGACGGCGCTCCGATCGCTCACTCGTCCGCCCGAGCACCCGATTCGGTCACGCCGAAGCTCAACCGTCTGAAACCGGGACGCCAAAGAAGAGATTTGACATGCCCATCTATCGTCCACCCAGGATTCCAGCCTCGGAAATCACCCCGCGCGGCATTTATCTGAAACGACGCGACCTTCTCGCCGCCGCAGCCCTGTTCGGCCTCTCGGTGCACGCGGACGCAGCGCCGCTCTCGGTGAAAAGCCGCAAGTCCACCGTTTCCGACGAACCGACGCCGCGCGAAGACGTGACGAGCTACAATAATTTCTATGAATTCGGCACCAACAAGTCGGACCCGGCGGAACATTCCGGCAAGTTCCAGCCATCGCCATGGACGATCGCGGTCGACGGCCTGGTCGCCAGGCCGGGTACTTTCGACCTGGAGCAGATCATCAAGGATTTCCCGATCGAGGAACGCATCTACCGGATGCGCTGCGTCGAGGCCTGGTCGATGGTCATCCCGTGGAACGGCTTTTCGCTGTCGATGCTGCTGGACAAGGTCGAGCCGCTCGGAAGCGCCAGATATGTCGCCTTCGAAACAATCGTGCGGCCCGAGGAAATGCCGGGGCAGAACGGCCTGTTCCAGCCGCTGGCATGGCCCTATATCGAAGGCCTGCGGCTGGACGAGGCGCGCCATCCGCTGACGATGCTGGCGGTCGGCCTCTACGGCGAAACACTTCCCAACCAGAACGGCGCTCCCGTTCGCCTGGTCGTGCCCTGGAAATACGGCTTCAAGGGCATCAAGTCGATCGTCCGCATGACCCTGACCGAGACGCAGCCGGACAATACCTGGAACCTCCTGGCACCGAGCGAGTATGGATTTTACGCCAACGTCAATCCTGAGGTCGATCACCCACGCTGGAGCCAGGCCACCGAAAGGCGCATCGGTACGGGAGGATTTTTCGGGTCCGAGCGACGCCCGACCCTGATGTTCAACGGCTATGGAGAAGAGGTCGCCGGCCTCTATTCCGGCATGGACCTGCGGAAATCCTTCTGATGGCTGCCGGGAAAACGAACGCAGGCCAGCGCAAGAACATCCCGGTCTGGCTGGTCTATAGTATCGGCTTGGCTCCGGCCGTCTGGCAGTTCTGCCGGGGGGCGACCGGAAATCTCGGCGCCGATCCCGTCAAGGCTTTCGAGCTCTTTCTCGGCCTCTGGGCCATCCGCTTTCTCATCCTGACGCTCGCCGTCTCGCCGGCACGCCAGTTGTTCGGCCTGAACTTCATGCGTTATCGCCGCGCGCTCGGCCTGTTGTGCTTTTACTATGCGTCGATGCATCTTGCCGCCTATCTCGTCCTCGATCAGGCGCTGATGTTGTCCGCGATCCTCGAAGACGTCCTGAAGCGCCCGTTCATCATGTTGGGCATGGCGGCTTTCGTTTTGCTCCTGCCGCTCGCGCTGACATCGAATGCCTTCTCCATCCGCCGCCTGGGCAGGAACTGGGTTAGGCTACACCGGCTGGTCTACGCCATTGCCATCTGCGCAGGGGTCCATTTGGCGCTGGCCACCAAGGTGCTGTCCGCCGACCAATATGTCTATCTCGGCCTGATCGCATTGCTGCTCGGCTACCGGCTCTTCCGCCCGGGCCTCAAACCACGACGCAAGCGGGCTTCGAACGCCGCACCGCAGGCCTTCCGGCCTCGCGTTTCCCCCTCAAACACGCAATAGGATTCTAAGATGATCAGCCCGATCGATCGCCGCAATTTTATGGCCATCGCGGCTTTGCTGGCTTCAAGCGCGGCATTGCCGGCCTCTGCCGAAGAGCAGGCCAAGGACGGCCATGAGCAATCCATGATGAAAACTCCGCCCGATGCGCCGAAAGTCGCCATGCTTATCTATCCCAGGATGGTGGCGCTTGACCTGATCGGCCCGATGACGGTCTTCAACATCCTGCGTTTCAACGTGCAGCTTGTCTGGAAAGACAAGGCACCGGTTTCCACCGATGTCGGGCTTTCGTTTGCGGCAACGCAGACCTTCGAGGAGTGCCCGAACGATCTGGACATCCTGTTCGTCCCGGGCGGCATCCTGGGTACGATCGACTGCATGAACGATCCCGAAGTTCGCGCCTTCCTTGCCGATCGCGCCGCGCGCGCCAAATGGGTGACAAGCGTCTGCACCGGCGGGCTCGTGCTTGCGGCAGCGGGGCTTCTCCAGGACTACGACGCGACGGCCCACTGGGCGGTCGCCGATCTCCTGCCTCTCATGGGCGCGCGCCATATCGACAAGCGCATCGTTCGCGACCGCAATCGGATGACCGGCGGCGGCGTCACCGCCGGCATAGACTTCGCGCTGGCGCTGGCCGCCGAAATGCGTGGAGAAGAAGCCGCGCGGCGGGTTCAGTTGATCATCGAATATGCGCCGGAACCGCCGTTCAGGAACGGAACGCCGCAGGAGGCAGGGGCCGAGCGGGTCGCCGATATGCGCAAGAGCCGCAAATGGATGGACGATCAGGCCCGAATGGCGGCCGAACTGGCCGGCAAGCGAATTGGCATCTAGCCGGCGCTCCCACAGCGTAAAAATCAGCGATCGTGATGGCAGCGCATCAACAAAGCCTCGTCTCCGTGTCCCGTCCTGCGGACAGAATAGAGCAAACTGTCGCATTGACGGCATTTGCAGGCAAAGTTAGACAAATGGCGAATGGGAGACAGGAGCGAGATGCGAAATGCATCCGTCATTCTAAGGGGAATTTTACATCTCGCCTGCGTGATGGCGCTGGTGATGATCAGCTTTGCCCACAAGCCCCTTTCAGCCTATCCGCTTGACGCACAAATCCCGAACTACCAGTTGCCCGACGGCAGTTTTGCGTCCATCTGCTCCGACAACCATGCCGCCAAGCCGAACAGTGCGAAGGACTTCGGCTGCGAAGCCTGCCGGCTGGCCAATGGAGTTCCAGTCCCGACGCCGCCCAGCCTGGGCAGTATCGCCTTGGCGTTTTCACAAGAAGTCAGGGTATTCGAGCGGCGCCAGCTTCTTGTCGTGGCGCGCTATCTCCCGAGTTCAGGCCCCCGTGCCCCACCCATCAGCCTGATGTTCGTTTAATCGGCGCAACGGTTTGTCCGTTACGCCAGAGCATCACGCGGCCTGCCTTCAGCGGCTGCCAAGCTGGTATTTATCATGGCAAACCTCACTCTGGATTCCGCCCCCGCAACGAATGTCGGGCAGGTTTCCCTCTATCGCGCGATCTGGCGCTGGCATTTCTTCGCCGGCCTGCTCGTCATTCCGTTTCTGCTGAACCTTTCGATCACCGGCAGTCTCTATCTCTTCAAGGACGAGATCAACGACACCATCTTTGCCTACCGCAACATCGTCGCCGATGGCCCCCGGTCCCTCAAGCCCTCCGAGATCGTTGAAAACGCGACCGCCGCCGTCCCGGGTACCGTCGTGAACTATCGGGAGCCGGCCGACAGCACCCATTCCGCCCTCGTCACCATATCCAGCGATGCCGGAAACACCCTCGTCTTCGTCGATCCGCATGACGGCCGGATTCTCGATCATGTGGCCTCCAACAATGAATTCAACTGGGTGGTCAAGAAGATACACAGCCTCGAATATTTCGGGACCTACGCGAACCACCTCGTCGAGATCGTCGGAGGCTTCGCTCTCATGCTCGTGGTCACCGGCCTCTATCTCTGGTGGCCTCGCCAGCGGACCGGCGGCGTGCTCAGCGTTCGCGGAACGCCTTCCAGGCGCGTTTTCTGGCGCGACACGCATGCGGTCACCGGGGCCGTCGCCGGCCTGTTCATCTTCTTCCTCGCTGCTACGGGAATGCCTTGGTCCGGCTACTGGGGCGCAAACGCCAATGCGTGGCTGACGACAAACGGCTACGGCTATCCCGCCGAACTGTTCGATGCGGTTCCCGCCTCCGCCCTGTCGACCCATCACGTCGTCGAGCAGCCGGGCTGGATCGTCGAGAATGCGCCCGTTCCGGAATCCGATACCCACGCCGGTCATGCCATGGCGCAGCCGATCGGCCTCGATGCCGCAGTCGATATCGCCAGGAACGCCGGCATGGCTGCGGGCTTCGACGTGGCGATACCCGGCGACCGGAACGGCGTCTATACGGCCTCGATCTTTCCCGAAGACCTCTCGAAGGAACGAACGATCCATATCGACCAATATTCCGGCGAGCCGCTGGTCGATATTTCCTACGACCAGTTTCCGACCGTCGGCAAACTGATCGAATGGGGCATCAACGTCCATCAGGGACAGGAATGGGGAAGGATCAACCAGATCCTGATGCTGGTTACCTGCCTGGCGATCATTCTCATGTGCATGTCTGCTATCGTCATGTGGTGGAAGCGCAGACCCTCCGGCAGCCTCGGGGTTCCTCCCATGCCGCCCAGGAAGAGCGTCTATATCGGGCTCTGGACCATCGCGGCCATTTTCGGACTGGCTTTCCCGATGTCCGGGATTGCCATCCTCGTCATGGTTCTGGTCGACCAGGTCGTCCTTCGCCTCGCCCCGCCGCTGAGACGTGCCTTCGCGTGAACCGGCGCGCCCGCCGTTCTGGCGGGCGCAATCCCGTGTCAAACGCTGCTCAGTAGCAGGCTCGTTTCGCTGTTCGACACCCCGTCGATCATCCTGACTTCCCGCAAGACACGGTCGAACTCGCCAAGGTTCGCCGCACGGATATTGGCGACGAGGTCCCAATTGCCATTGGTCGTATGCAGCGCATGCACTTCCGAAAAACCACGCAATTTGCGGATGACCTGCGTGGTCGATTTTCCGACGACCTCGATCATCATGACCGCATGGACCGCATTGTCGTCGTAATCCTCGCGCGCACGCACGGTAAACCCCATCAGGGTTCCCGTCGCGACAAGCCGGTCCAATCTGTTCTGGACGGTGCCGCGGGAGACGCCGACGACTTCCGCGAGTTTGGCCAGCGAAGCGCGACCGTCCACGCGCAGATGTGCGATGATCATCCGGTCCAACTGGTCCGGCCTGTATTTGGCGACATCGTTGCTCATCGCGGAACTTTGGCAGATTTCACAATCGGGTTGATCATATTTTGTATTCGCGGACGTTTTGTAAGGCGTTAATGCGATTTTGTTCAGTATGACTTAGCCTTAGGCTGGCTGCAATGTTCCAGTTGCGCAGGAGAACAAGCATGTCCGCCCCCCTTCCCTCCGAGAAGGCCATGGTTCCTTTCGTCAGTGTCGAAAACATGATGCGGCTTGTTCATCACGTCGGCATCGAGACGATGCTGTTCGAATTGACCGATGTCATCGAAAACGACTTTCGTCGGTGGGAAACATTCGACAAGACGCCGCGGGTCGCCAGTCATTCGCATGATGGCGTCATCGAACTGATGCCCACCTCCGACGGCACGACCTACAGCTTCAAATATGTCAACGGTCATCCGAAGAACATGGCAGAGGGATTGCAGACGGTGACGGCGCTCGGCCTGCTCGCCCATGTCTCGACGGGCTATCCGGTGCTCCTGACCGAGATGACCCTGCTGACGGCGTTGCGCACGGCGGCAACCTCGGCGATGGCCGCCCGTCACCTCGCGCCCCACGGCGCGCGCACGATGGCCATCATCGGCAATGGTGCCCAGGCTGAATTCCAGGCGCTGGCAATGAAGGCCGTCTGCGGCATCAAGAATGTCCGGCTCTTCGACATCGATCCGCGGGCGACGGCAAAGGCAAGCCGCAATCTGGAAGGCTCGGGCCTCGCCATCACCGCCTGCAAAACGGCGGAAGCGGCCATCGAGGGCGCGGAAATCGTCACCACCTGCACGGCGGACAAGCAGTACAATACCATCCTGACCGACAACATGATCGGCGCCGGCATCCATATCAATGCCATCGGCGGCGATTGCCCCGGCAAGACGGAACTCCACAAGGACATCCTGCTGCGCTCCGATACCTTTGTCGAATACCCGCCGCAAACCCGCATCGAGGGCGAAATCCAGCAGATGGACGCCGATTTCCCCGTGACGGAGCTTTGGAAGGTCGTTACCGGCGAGGAGCCCGGGCGAAAGGATCACCGGCAGATCACGCTTTTCGACAGCGTCGGCTTTGCCATCGAGGATTTTTCGGCGCTCTGCTATGTGCGCAACCGCATAGCGGGCACCGACTTCTTCCAGGATCTCGACATCGTCGCAGACCCGGATGATCCGCGCGACCTATTCGGCATGCTGCAGCGCGCCCGATAAGGGTGGATGGCCAGGATGGACAAGCGTCCGGCGATCTTCGCCAGGCCCTGACGTTGCGAATGTGTTGTCTAGGGCGCAACACCTCGTTGCACCCCGGACGGCTAGCACTTTCCGTCGGTTCCCCGATACTCGGCGCGTCCGCAACGGTAGGCGTACAGTTGCCTGGACAGGGGAGGGAAACCTATGACGAAACAACGCGCCGCCTTCAGCGGCATCTATCTTCATTTGACCGTTCTGGCGATCGTGATCGTCGCCGAGCTCATCGGCATCATCAAACTGCCCATCGGCATCGGCACCGTGATTTTTCTGCCGATGC
Source organism: Rhizobium sp. Root482 (assembly GCF_001426565.1). GTDB lineage: Bacteria > Pseudomonadota > Alphaproteobacteria > Rhizobiales > Rhizobiaceae > Pararhizobium. The sequence goes on from NZ_LMFA01000025.1 coordinate 106,624, forward strand.
TCTATGCGTTTGCGCTCGGGGTCGTGTTGAACCCGAACATTCTCAAAGCCACCGGCAAGTTCCTCAGCCATGACAGCGTCAAGCTGTCGGGCACGATGATCACCGTCGCGATCATGCCTTTCATCGCCAAATTCGGAACGACGGTCGGCCCGCAGATCGAGGCCGTCATCGCCGCCGGCCCGGCCCTGATCGTGCAGGAGATCGGCAATCTCGGCACCATCGCGCTCGCCTTCCCGGTTGCCGTCTTCCTGTTGCGCATGGGACGCGAAACCATCGGCGCCGCCTTCTCCATCGACCGCGAGCCGAACCTGGCCCTGATCGTCGATAAATATGGCCTCAACAGCCCCGAAGGCGCGGGCGCAATGGGCGTTTACGCGACCGGCACCCTGATCGGCACATTCGTCTTCGCCATCATGCCGCCGCTGGTCCACGGCTTGGGCGTTTTCGATGTGCGTGCCCTTGCCATGTCATGCGGCGTCGGCTCGGGCAGCATGCTCGCAGCCTGCACCGGATCCCTGGTTGCAAGCGTTCCGGACCAGAAGGACCTGATCCTCGCCCTGGCCGCCGCGAGCAACATCCTGACCTATGCCACGGGACTGTATGTCGGCGTCTTCGTCGCACTTCCGCTGACCGAATGGCTTTATCGGAAAGCGCGTCCCAACGACATCGGCAACCCGGCTTGAGGGAGAGATAAGATGAGTGCTGCAGACATCAAAAACACCGAACTTCCAGCCCAGCCCGAGGACGAACGCAAGATCGACATCGCCGGACATTCCGGGCTTCTGCTCGTGGCGGCCGTCATGGGACTGATCGCAAACTGGGTGGCGACGGGGGTCAGCCCTGTGGCTGCCTTGCCGGGCATGGTGATCCTCTATGTCGTCTCCGTCATCGGCCTGGCGCTGGCGCGCTTTGCGCCCTTCTATCTTCCGAGCGTTGCCTGGGTTTCGCTGGTGGCCATCCTGATCACCATTCCGGGCGTGCCCGGCGCAGCCTATGCCACCGAAAAGGTCGAGGCCTTGAACTTCCTTGCCCTGGCAACGCCAGCACTCGCCTATGGCGGCCTCGCGCTGACCCGCAACGAGTTCCAGATCGCCCGCCATTCAGGCTGGAAGATCGTCATCGTGGCGATCTGCGTGATGTTCGGCACCTATATGGGCTCCGTCGTCATCGCCGACCTCATGCTGCGGATCGGTGGCTGATACGTCAGCCCCCAAAGTTCAGAACGGAATGAAACCCATGTTGACGGACGGTATCTCAGCGATCGAAATCGAGGAGGCCGTCCGTTGGCGTCGCCATCTTCATGCCCACCCCGAACTCGCCTTCGAGGAAAACGAGACAGCGGCCTTCATCGCGTCCCGACTTGCCGAATGGGGATATTCCGTTCGGCAAGGATTGGGCCGCACGGGCCTCATCGGTACACTGAGCAAGGGCATGTCGGGCCGGGCGATCGGCCTGCGGGCCGACATGGACGCCCTGCCGATCGCCGAACAGACCGGCCTGCCTTACCAATCCACGCGACCCGGCAAGATGCACGCATGCGGGCATGACGGTCATGTGGCCATGCTGCTGGCGGCGGCGCGTGTGCTGTCGCGCCTCCCGTTTGACGGCACGATCCATTTGATCTTCCAGCCGGCGGAGGAAAACGAGGGCGGGGCGCGCGAGATGGTGCGCGACGGGCTCCTGCGCGAATTTCCGATGGACAGCGTCTATGCCGCGCATAACTGGCCGGCGCTCGATATCGGCTCCTGCGTTGCCCGTGACGGCGCCATGATGGCAGCCTTCGGCACTTTCGAAATCAATGTCATCGGCAGCGGCTCGCACGGCGCCATGCCGCATGAAGGGGCAGACCCTGTGCTTGCTGCCAGCCATGTCGTCGCAGCACTGCAAAGCATCGCCAGCCGCAACATCTCGCCGCTCGATGCCGCGGTGGTTTCGGCGACCCAGATTCACGGCGGCGATGCCTGGAACGTCATTCCCGAACGGGTGGTCATTCGCGGCACCACGCGCTGGTTCTCGGAAGAGGTGGGCAAGAAAATCCCACGACGCATCGCAGACATTGCCACGTCGGTTGCGACCGGCTTCGAATGCCGTGCCGAAACCCTCCACGATGCGCGCTATCCGGCGACGCTCAACGATGCGGGCTGCGCAGCCCTCGTGCGTGCTGCCGCGAAAGACCACGGTCTCACGGTCATCGACGCCCTGCCCAGCATGGCCGCCGAAGACTTCGCCTTCATCCTGAACGAAAAACCGGGATGCTATTTCTGGCTCGGAAGCCGCCGCACGGATCGAAACCCGGGCCTGCATTCGCCCTATTTCGATTTCAACGACGAGCTTCTGCCGATTGGCGCTGCATTCTGGACACGGCTCGTTCTCGCAAGCCTGCCGGCATGAGCATTGTCCGGCAGGAATCACGAGGCATACAGGCGGGTAAAGGGCAAACTGACTTGACCCCATTATCGGCATAAAGCAGATTGAGCCCGTGGAGACTTTGGACGCCAAGGCACTGCGAATCTCTTTATGGCGGTCGTCCGCATGGGATCGATTCGCAGCGCCGCGCAATATCTGGACGTGGCGCCCTCCGTGGTCAGCCGGCAGGTGGCCGACACGGAACGCACGATCGGGCTGCCGCTTTTCGATCGCACCGCCCGTGGCGTCATTCTCACCGAGGCCGGAGAGCTGGTCTTCGAGCACGGCAAGCGGGTACTTGAAGACAATGCCCTTGTCGCCGAACAGCTCGATCAATTGCGGGGCATCCAGCAGGGGCGCGTCCGCGTCTGCTGCGGAGAAGGCTTCCTGTCCGATTTCATCCAGAACGCCCTGCGCGGTTTCGTGGAGGTCTATCCGGCCGTCCGCTATGTCTTGCAGGTTGGCGGCACGGACCGCATCCTCGACGCCATCTCGAACGGCGATGCCGATATCGGCGTCGTCTACGATCCGGTCACCAACACGAAAGTGCGTTCGCTCGCCATCGCGCGCCAGCCGCTGTGCCTGATTGCACCGCCCGGCCATCCGCTGCTTTCCCGGGGGCGCGTCGCGCTGGCCGATTGCCTCTCCGACCGCTTCGCCATCGTCAACAAGAGCCATGGCGTAACCCATCTTGTCGCCCGCGTCGCCGCCGATGCCGGCATTGCCGTGGCGCCGCTGGTGGAATCGGATTCGATCGACGCGCTGATCCGCTTCGTCACCTCCGGGATAGGCGTGTCGTTCCTGCCGCGTTTCGTGGTCGAGGCGGAACTTGCCAGCGGCGTGCTGGGTGCCGTCGAGCTTTCCGACCCGCTGCTTGCCGGCGCCAGCGCCCATGTCATCGTCAGGGCCGGGCGCCGGCTGCCGCTCTCCGTCGATCGGCTGGCCGGCTTCATGACCCGCGAAATGGCGGCGCTGCGCACGCATGATGGACAATAGACGAGCCGGCGCCGATGTTGCGTGCATGGCAACACGTTGTCCCGCCCAAGCCACCTAGCAAGCCGCCTCCACCGATGACAACCTTCCGACCACGGCCACGAGGGGCCATCAGAGGAGGGTTATCGAATGTCCGAAAAAGCTGGCGTCGGAGTGATCGGTCTCGGCAGCATGGGTCTGGGGATGGCTCGGACACTTGCCGCCAAGGGCTTCAAGGTCAAAGGCTTCGACCTCGCCCCCGCACGCAGGGATCTGGCCGCCGAGGGCGGCGTGCATCCGGCACAGACGATTGCCGAAGCGTTCCGCGATGTGAGCTTCGTGGTCTTCTCTCTGCCCACGGCGAGCGACGTCGAAACGGTCGTCACCCAGCATGCGGACCTTTTGGGAGGCGAAGGGCGCATCGTCATCATCGATACCTCCACCTCGGAGCCGGATGTCAGCCGCGCGCTGGCGGAAAAACTCGACCTGGCAGGCCACGGTTTCCTCGATGCGCCGGTCAGCGGCGGCCCCGCCGGAGCGGCGTCTGGCACGCTGACGATGATGATCGGCGGCAAAGACGGCGATCTTGCGCTTGCCCGTCCCGTGATTGAGGCGCTTTCGTCGAAGATATTGCATGTCGGCCCAAGCGGTGCCGGCAATGTCGCCAAGCTGGTGAACAACATGCTCGCCGCCGCGCATATGGTCACGACTGGAGAGGGCCTGAAGCTGGCGCTCGCCGCCGGCATCGATCCCGAAGCAGCGCTGCGCGTCGTCAACGCCGCTTCCGGGCGATCGATGATCAGCGAGGTTCATTTCCCGACATGGGTCATGTCGAACCGCTTCGACAGCGGCTTTTCCATGGGATTGATGCGCAAGGACGTCCGTCTTGCCCATGAACTCGCCCAGAGCACCGGCGCCGTCACCCCCTTGAGCGATCTGGTGGCGAAACTGTGGGGCGAAGGCAGCGAGGAATTGAGCGACCAGGACGACTTCACGCGCATGGGCGCCTTTCGCGCAGACAGATAGGAAGAGACGATGAACACCATGAATCTCCACGGCGAGCCCGAAGCACGGATCCGCAACATCCTGCATTCGTTCCTTCCGGGCAAGGACATCGGCAGTTGGGTGAATGGCGAAGTCCTGCAGGGGAAAGGCGAGAGCCTGACCCTCACCGATCCTGCCACCAGCAAGGCATTCGCGCATTTCAACGATGCCGATCAATCGGTGATCGACGCCGCGATGACGGCGGCCAGGAAGGCGCAACGTGAGTGGGCGGCGCTGACGGCATCGGCGCGCGGCAGGGTGATGTATGAGATCGCCCGCCAGATCCGCGCCCACGCCGCCGACATCGCCGAACTGGAGAGCCGCTCCGCCGGCCGGCCGATCCGTGATATTCGCGGCGAGGCGGTTCGGGTCGCCGAGATGTTCGAATATTACGCCGGCTGGTGCGACAAGCTCCATGGCGAGGTCATTCCGGTGCCGACCTCGCATCTCAACTACACCCGCTACGAGCCAGTGGGCGTGGTCGTGCAGATCACCCCCTGGAACGCGCCGCTCTTTACCGGCGGATGGCAGATCGCCCCGGCCATCTGTGCCGGCAATGCAGTGGTCATCAAGCCGTCGGAACTGACCCCACTCAGCACGCTCATCCTTGGGGTGCTGTGCGAGAAGGGCGGCGCGCCGCGCGGCCTCGTCAACGTGATCGCCGGCCAGGGAAAGACCGCCGGACAGGCGGCGGTTTCGCACGCCGATACCGGCCTTGTCGTGTTCGTCGGCTCGGCCATCGCCGGCTCGGCCATCGCGGCGGCGGCGGCGAAAAACACCGTGCCGTGCATTCTGGAGCTTGGCGGAAAATCCGGCAATATCATCTTTGCCGATGCCGATATCGACCGGGCGCTGGCCGGCGCGCAATCCGCCATCTTCAGCGCCGCCGGCCAGAGCTGTGTCGCCGGCTCCCGCCTTCTCATCCATCGGTCCATCCACCAGGAATTCACGGAACGCTATGCGGCAGCCGCAGAGCGCATTCCCGTTGGCGATCCGATCCTGGAGGGCACCCAGATCGGCCCGATCAACAATGCCCGTCAATGGGGCAAGATCGATGAAATGGTCCGCCAGGGTCTCGGTGAAGGCGCCTCGCTGGTCACCGGCGGCGGCAAGCCGGCAAGCCTTGTGGAGAGCGGCGGCTTCTATTTCTCGCCCACCATCCTCGACAAGGTTACGCCGGCCATGACGATCGCAAGGGAAGAGGTCTTCGGACCGGTCGTCGGCGTGACCCCGTTCGACGACGAGGAGGAAGCCGTCGCCCTGGCGAACGGAACGCCCTATGGCCTTGCCGGCGCCGTCTGGACGCAGGATGTCGGCCGCGCCCACCGCGTGGCTGCAGCCGTCCGGGCCGGGACTTTCTGGATCAACGGCTACAAGACCATCAATGTCATGTCGCCCTTCGGCGGCTTCGGACGCAGTGGCTACGGCCGATCCAGCGGACGCGAGGCGCTGATGGCCTATACGGTGACAAAGAGCGTGTGGGTGGAGACGGCGGCAGATCCAGCCGTGACCTTCGGCTATTCGCCGGATGGCGCGTAGGCGCGCACACCCGGTTGAGGCCGCAGCCAGTGGAAAAGAGGCGTCGGATCATTCAACTTTGGCATCATCTGCGGCAGGCGGACTGAATTCCGGTTCAAAAATTCCGGGTTTTGTTCTATCAGCGCCATCAGGCCCTGTTCGGGCAATCTGCAATCCGGAGATGAAAATTGGTCAAATTGGACGAGAAGCTCGAGCCGATCCTGAATGATGTTCTCAGGCGCAATGCCGGTGAACTGGAGTTTCACCAGGCCGTGCGTGAGGTTCTGGAAAGCCTGGGGCGCGTGATCGCGAAGCGCCCGAACTATGCCGACAATGCGCTCATCGAGCGCATCTGCGAGCCGGAACGGCAGATCATTTTCCGTGTTCCCTGGGTCGACGACAAGAACCAGGTGCAGATAAACCGAGGGTTCCGGGTGCAGTTCAACTCGGCGCTCGGCCCCTATAAGGGCGGCATCCGCTTCCACCCCTCGGTCAATGTCGGCATCATCAAGTTCCTCGGCTTCGAGCAGACGTTCAAGAACGCCCTCACCGGCATGCCGATCGGTGGCGGCAAGGGCGGATCGGATTTCGATCCGCGCGGCCGTTCCGACGGTGAGGTCATGCGCTTTTGCCAGTCCTTCATGACGGAGCTCCACCGCCATATCGGCGAATATACGGACGTACCCGCGGGCGACATCGGCGTCGGTGGCCGCGAGATCGGCTTCATGTTCGGCCAGTACAAGCGCCTGACCAACCGCTACGAGGCCGGCGTTCTCACCGGCAAGGCGCTTTTCCACGGCGGCTCGCGCGCCCGCCGGGAGGCCACCGGTTATGGTGCCACCTATTTTGCCGAGCGCATGCTGGCAACGAAGGGGGATAGCTTCGAGGGAAAGCGGACAGTGGTTTCGGGCTCCGGCAATGTCGCGATCTACACGATGGAAAAAGTCATCGAGTTTGGCGGCAAGGTCGTGGCCTGCTCGGATTCCGGCGGTTATGTGGTCGATGAGAACGGTATCGATCTCGACCTCGTCAAGGACATCAAGGAACATCGTCGCGAACGGATCTCGGAATATGCCCGCCGTAAGGGAACCGGCAGCCACTATATCGAGAATGGCTGCATCTGGGACGTGCCTTGCGACGTCGCCATGCCGTCGGCGACCCAGAACGAACTGACCGGCAAGGATGCAAAAACGCTGGTCAAGAATGGCGTGATCGCCGTTGCCGAAGGCGCGAACATGCCGACGACGCCGGAAGCCGTGCGTATTTTCCAGGATGCCGGCATTCTCTTTGCGCCGGGCAAGGCCGCCAATGCCGGCGGCGTCGCCACATCGGCGCTTGAAATGCAGCAGAACGCATCGCGCGACAGCTGGACTTTCGAGCAGACGGAAAAGCGCCTGGCCGTGATCATGCACAATATCCACGACCTGTGCGCCGCCACGGCCGACGAATATGGCACGCCCGGCGATTATGTGCTCGGCGCGAACATTGCCGGCTTCGTCCGCGTGGCGGAAGCCATGGACGCCCTCGGCGTCATATAAACTCGCCACATGGCCTGTCGCGCAGACTTATGGCAGTCTGCGCGACAGGTTCGATCGCCATTCCGGCCTCATTCGGGTTCCGCACCGGAGATCCTCGGCCTCCTTGTCTGTTCAGGTCTTCATTGCATATCGCCATGCGGCAGGCGTCGTGCCGACGAACGACTTGAACATCCGCGTGAAGTGGCTTTGATCGGCAAAACCGCAATTGATGGCGACTTCCGCCAGGCTCGACGGGGTTCGCGCAAGCAGCGATTTCGAATATTCGACCCGCCGGCGCAGCATCCAGCGGTGCGGCGGATCGCCTGTCGATATTTTGAACGCCCGCACGAAATAGCTGACGGAGAGCCCGCACTCGGCGGCAAGCTCCTTCAGCGAAATATCCTCCGCAAACAAACTCATTGCCTCGGTCGCACGCCGCAACTGCCAAGGCGCGAGCCTTCCGACCCGATCCCGGGCTGGACGCAAGCCCCCGAATGCCTGCGCAAAATAGGTGTTGGCGGCGAGCATGACCTGCTCGGCGTAGAGGCTGCCGACTTCATTCGGACGCTCCAATGCCGGCAGAAGCGCATTTCCAAGATGCCAGACCGTCTCGTCAAACACGCCACCCGGCACACAATAAAGCTGATCGATACGCGCACCCCCACGCTCTCCAGCGATTTCGTCGAGGGCCATCTGTGGAACGGTGAAGATAAGATTGTCAAAAGGGCTGAGCAGGTTTGCGGTCGGTTTTTCCTGATGATTGACGATGCTGGTCGTGCGGGCCGCATAGGCGCCGCGATGGATGCATTTGCCATCCATGAACAGTTCGCGTTTGGTCTGCTCGCGAAGCTGCAGGAGAACCGAGAAGACCCCGCCAAATCGGTAGTCGGGCGGCGCAGCGAGCCCATGGCCGGGCGTATCCCTGCGCAGGCGTGAAACGAGGAGCCGTGCTTTCCCGGGACCGGCAGTCAGCAACTGCGAGACCGAATCCGCCTTGAAGTGGCTGACGAAGCTCTGGCCATAGGAAGGATCGGACTGCACGCATCGCCTCCCGCTGAAAACAGCAAACCTGAATTGAATATTGCTTCGCTAGATCTTCGGCTGGCTCAACTCCGCATATCGCCAGCATTTCTATATCTCATAGTATTCCGTCTGCTCGCTCGGGTCGCGAACATCATGAACTCACTTGAAGAAATCTGCAGTGCAAATATCACGGGCATATGGAGGGCCGCAGTTTATCCGAGGCGCGCATTTTGATCAAGAAAAGCTTCGAACGTTCAAGAAATCCAGGGCGCACTTGAAGAAAATACCTTCTCTCGCGGGAGGTTTATCAATGACGAAAGCCCTACTGACGATTGTCGCGCTCTTTGCTCTTGCCGCGGGCGCGCTCGCAGATTCGACGAGTTTTCCGGGTTCGTTTCGTACCGAGGAAATTGCGGCCAACGGCACGACCATTCATGTGCGCATCGGCGGCAAAGGACCTGCCGTCGTATTGCTGCACGGTTTCGGCGAGACCGGCGACATGTGGGCGCCGCTGGCCGCCGAACTCATGCGCGACCACATGGTTGTCGTGCCCGATCTGCGCGGCATGGGATTGTCGGCCATCGCAACGGACGGCTTCACCAAGAGGAACCAGGCCGAAGACGTGGCGGAGGTCATGGACGCCTTGCAGGTGCCGCAGGCGGATATCGTCGCGCATGACATAGGCAACATGGTCGCCTACGCATTCGCCGAAGCGTATCCCGACCGGACCACGCGTCTCATCGTGATGGATGCGCCCGTGCCCGGCGTAGGGCCCTGGGAAGAAATCCTGAAGAACCCGTTGCTCTGGCACTTTCGCTTCGGCGGCCCCGACATGGAGCGCCTCGTGGCTGGCCGCGAACGCATCTATCTCGACCGCTTCTGGAACGAATTCGCCGCCGACCCATCGCATTTCGCGGAAAGCTCGCGCCGCCATTACGCGGAACTCTATGCGCAGCCCGGACGGATGCATGCGGGGTTCCTGCAATTCGCCGCATTCGACCAGGATGCGATCGACAACCGGGCGGCGGTCGCGAAAGGACGTTTGCAGATGCCCGTGCTGGCGGTCGGCGGCGACCATTCGTTCGGCACTACCATGGCACATGTCATGCGTTTTGCCGCCGACGACGTGCATCAGGAAGTGATCGCCAATTCCGGCCACTGGCTCATGGAAGAGCAACCTCAAGCAACCATTGCCGCCATTCGCGCCTTCCTGGACGGTCCGAATCCGGAGCTGGCATTGAAACCGATGCGTTTGAGCGCCTCTCAGATCGAAGCGCTCGCCAAGGAGCGCGGCGGTGTCGGAACGTCGCAGTTGCAGGGCGTGGACATGATCGTTCTTTCCGGAAATCCGAACGAAAACGGCCCCTACGCGATCGAACTCCGGGTGCCTGCACATACGCGCATCGCCTCCCATACGCATCGTGACAACCGCACTGCGCGCGTCATTTCCGGCCTATGGCATTTCGGCTACGGGCCGAAGGCGGAGGATGCAGCGACCATGGAACTTGGGCCGGGCGGCTTTTACACCGAGCCGGCAAGCATGGCCCATTTCGCCTTTACGGCCAATCAGCCCGCCATCCTACACATCACGGGCCAGGGCCCAAGCGATACCCAGTATGTCGATGCCGCCGACGATCCTTCACATCAATAGGGGAAAGCCATGACGTCGTTTGCGAATCCGAGAGACCCGGGCGGTGATCATCTTCTTACGCCGCAGAATGCAGCAGTCGTCATCATTGATTTCCAGCCCGTGCAGGTGTCGTCCATCGCCTCCCGCCCCAAGCGCGAACTGGTCGCCAACATCAGTACATTGGCGCGCATAGCCAAGCTCTATGAGATGCCGGTCGTGCTCTCGACGGTCAATGTGACGACGGGACGCAACCAGCCCACAATCCATCAGATCACCGATATCCTGACCAATGTCGATCCAATCGACCGGACCTCCATCAATGCCTGGGAGGACGAGGACTTCAATTCGGCGGTGAAGGCGACGGGACGCAAGAAGCTCGTCATGGCTGCGCTCTGGACCGAAGTCTGCCTCGTACACCCGGCGCTCGATGCCATCAATGAAGGTTTCGAGGTCTATCCAGTGGTGGATTGCGTCGGCGGCACGTCACTGGAAGCGCATCAACTGGGCCTGCAAAGGCTCGTGCAGGCCGGCGCCAAGCCGGTCTCTTGGGTGCAATTGATCTGCGAACTGCAGCGCGACTGGAATCGCGAAAAGACGGTGCCCGGTTTTGCCGAGATACTCTTTGCCGTCGAGGGCCACTGAAAACATCCAAGCGCGGGAAGATGACCGGGCATCCGGCTCATTCCACCTGCCGGCGCCGTTCAGAGACGCCCATGCCAGCGCGCCGCAAAAGGGGCGAGATTTGGGATGGTTTCCGTGATGTCCCGAATGTGGACACGAGGCTCGACACCGGCCAGGACGGCCGCGCCAAGCGCGGTTCCGGTCGAGCCCTGGGCGGCGAAGACCGGACGGGCAAGCAGGGTCTTCAGCGCTTGCAGATAAATCCCGTTCGATGCGAACGGCCCCTCGACGATGACAGGACCATCCGCACCGATGAGATCGAGGCAGACAATCGTCATCAATGCCACGTAAAGCGAGGCTGCGGCCCGGATTTCGTGGGCGTCGCCCGGCTGCGAGATCCAGCGTGACGCCACGGCGGGAAATGGCCCGGAGCCCTGCACGACACTCGGCATCAGCATGACATCCCGCGCGAGGACACGATCCAGGGCGTCGGCAAGTTCCTCATCGCCTGAGGGCGGAGCTTCTGCCGTCAGCATTTCGAATTCACGCCCTCCCATGAAGCGCGAGGAGGCAACGGGTCTGCCATAGGCATCGACATTAACCAGCGTATCACGGACAGGATCCAGTGAACCGAAGGCGGCACCGACACTGAAGAGAATGGCCCAGGTTCCCGTCGAGACGACGGCGAAGGGCGGTTGCCGGCCGATCAGATGCGGCAAGAGCGACGCATTCGAATCATGGATGCCGCAATAGACGGGCACGGCTCCGCCAAGCCCGAGCTCGCCGGCCAGGTCGGGCGAGACGAAGCCCAGCGCATCGAAGGCGGAGCGGATGGGCGCCATGAGACCGCGAATGCCAAGCGCGTCGACCAAGCCGGAGAAACGGCCGGCAACCGGCTCCCACAGATCCGTATGGCAGCCGAGCGAACTTGCCTCGTTCGCCCGGACACCCGTCAGCCGGAAGGCCCAATATTGCGGATAGGTGACGATCGACGAAACGCGGGCAAACTCCCGTGGAAACCGCGTCTGCTGGTAGTGCAGCTGCGCACCCAGATTGAGGCCTCCCGTCAGGGCGGGCGAAAAGGTTTCCGAAAAGGCCGGGCGCAGCCGCTGGTAGGCCTCCCGGATCTCCGATGGATAGACGTATTCGTAATCGAGGACAGGCAGGGCAAGCGCCCCATGTTCATCGAGCAGTGCAGCGCTCGCGCCATGCGTGGTGATCGAGATCGCCTGGAACCCCGGGGTTTCGGCAAATTCTCTCAGTGCCTGCCGAACGAATACCCACAAGCCATCGACATCATAGTGCGGGTAAGGTGGCTCATCGACAACATGATTGGCGATCTTGCGCACGGCGATCTCCGCGCCGCTTGCACCGTCGATCACCACCACCTTGGCGTTGGTCTTGCCGATATCGATGACGGCGATATGGCGGTATCGGGGCCGGCGGTCTGCCCCTGTCATGGCAGATGAAACACCGGCACCAGGTCCTTGGCGACCGGCGAATTGTCGGGGTTCGAAGCCATGATGTCGGCCATATGCGCCCACCAGCGTTTCATCACCGGCTCGTCCGGCAGCGCGGCCATCCGGTGGTTCTTCGGTCGCGTCAAAAGGCCGAAGAGAATGTTCGTCTCGGGATCGAGATGGATGGAATAATCGCTGACGCCGGCTCGATGCAGGAGATCGACCAGTTCCGGCCAGATTTCGTCGTGGCGCTTCCTGTATTCGGCCTCCATGCCGGGGTTAAGCTGCATCTTGAAGGCATGTTTCTCTGTGTCGGACATCAGGCTTTACTCGCATCCCTCACCCGGCGGGCGATGATCGGAAGGGCGATGGTAACGATCAGAAGCAGGCCGATGAAGATCGACATGACGATGCCCGGCACGTTCAAAAGGCCAAGCCCAAAGGTTACCAGGCCCATGACGAAAGCGGCAATGACGACGCCGACGATGGTGCCGGCGCCGCCAAGGATGGAGACGCCGCCAAGCACGACCATGGTGACCACCTCGAGTTCCCAGCCCTGCGCGATCGAGGGGCGCGTCGAGCCGAGACGGGAGGTGAGGCAGACGGCGGCGATGCCGCTCATCAGGCCGGTGAGGAGGAAGAGGATGAATTTCACCCGCTCGACCGGGATGCCGGAGAAGCGGGCAGCCAGAGGATTGTTGCCGATGACATAGACATGACGGCCGAAATTCGTCCTGTGCAGCAGGATGCCGAACACCAGCGCCACGGCAAGGAAGAGGACGAACTCGAAGGAGAAGACCCAGAACACATAGCCCTGGCCGAAATAGGCGAAATCGGCCGGATATTTTCCAAAGGCCTGATCGCCCAGCACGATGTAGGAAATACCGCGGAAGAGACTCATCGTGCCGATGGTGACGACGATCGACGGCAGGCGCAGCACCGCCACCAGAAATCCGTTGAAGGCACCGCAGGCGAGTCCCGTGGCGAGACCGATTGCCACCAGTCCCGGTGTTCCGACGCCCATCTGGACGGCATAGCCCATGGCTGTCGAGGCAAGCGCAATGATTGCAGCGACCGAAAGATCGATTTCACCGGCAATGATCAGTAGCGCCATCGCAAAGGCGATCATCGCCTTCTCGGTGAAGTTAAAGGTCGCGTCCGACAGGTTCCAGGCATCGAGAAAGTAAGGCGATGCCAGCGAATTGGCGATGAAGATCAAAACGGCGACACCGAACAGCAGGACCTCCCAGCTGCCGAGCAGGCGGCGCAAGGGCGTTCCCAGCCGATCCGGTATGACGCGTTTTTCGCGGGGTTCCATTTTCCGGATGCTCATGCCGACACCTCGCTTGCGGGCGCGCGGTCGCGCAGGATGATACGGCCCTTCCTGCGCTCGGCACGGGCATTGAAGACGACGGCCAGCACGATCACGATGCCGGAAATGGCCATCTGGGCAAAGGGCGAAATGCCGATGACCGGCAGCGCATTCTTGATGACGCCGAGAAAGAGAGCGCCCAGGACCGTGCCGATGACGGTGCCGATGCCGCCGGCGATCGAGACCCCGCCGATCACATTGGCGGCGACGCTGTCCAGTTCGAAGCCGATGGCGATATCGACATAGGCGACGGCATAGCGCGAGACCCAGAGATAACCGGACAGGCCGGCGAGCGCACCGGAGAGCACGAAGGCGAGGAAGCGGGCGCGGCCGACATCGATCCCGGCATAGGCGGCCGCGACCGGATTGCCGCCCGCCGCATAGGTCGAGCGGCCGAAGGGCGTACGCGTGAGGATGAAGCCGACAAGGATGACGACGACGATCGCGACCCAGGACAGGATCGGCAGGCCCAGCACCAGCATACGCGGAATGCCTAGAAAATCGGGCTGCATCTGGTGCGCATTGACCCAGGCGCCGCCGGACAGGACGAAAGTCATACCGCGATAAATGGTCAGGGTTCCTAGCGTGACGACGATCGGCGGAATTTGCAATATCCATACAAGCAGGCCGTTGATCGCACCGAGCATGGCGCCGATGCCGATCGCCAGCACGACGAGCAGCGCCAGCGGCAGGCCGGGATAGGCCGCATCGAGCATCGCGACCGCCATGCCGGTAAAGGCGAGGTTCGCGGCCACCGACAGGTCGATCGACTTGGTCAGGACGACGACCATCTGGCCCAGCGCCAGAATGATCAGGATCGAGGTGTCGTTGAAGATATTGGCGAGATTGCCCGGCGAGGCAAAATTGTCGGCCCGGGTGGAGAAGCCGAGGATCATGCCCACGATGATCAGTCCCAACAGCAGTTCCCGGTTCTTCAGGAGATTTCTCATGATGCCACCTTTAAGCATTGCCGGTCGCCGCCCTTACCAACGTCTCGGCCGACAGACCCTCGCGCTCGTAGAGACCGGCCGACAGGCCTTCGCGCATGACCAGAACGCGGTCCGACATGCCCAGGATTTCCGGCAGTTCCGAAGAGATCATGATGATCGACAGCCCCTCGCCGGCAAGCTCGGAAATGAAACCGTGGACGGCCGCCTTGGAGCCGATATCGATGCCCTTGGTCGGCTCGTCGAGGATGATGACCTTGGGCGCCGTTGCCAGCCATTTGCCGATGACGACCTTCTGCTGGTTGCCGCCCGATAGCGTACCCACAGGCACCGACAGTGCAGCAGCCCGCAGGTCGAGGCGCTCCGCATAGCGGCGGGCGAGAGCCAGTTCATTGGTCGTTTTCAGAAAGCCTGCCAGGGATGTCCGGATCAGCGAGGGAAGCGACATGTTCTGATAAATCGGCATTTCGAGGGCGAGGCCATGGCGGCCGCGCTCCTCCGGCACATAGACGATACCGGCGGCAATGGCGTCGGCGGGCGAAGAGATCGTGATCGGCTTGCCCTCGAGCGACAGCGATCCGGCGGCCGGTCGGGTCATGCCGAAGAGCGACTGCCCGAGTTCGGAACGCCCGGCACCGATCAGGCCATAGACGCCGAGAATTTCGCCCCGCCTGAGATCGAAGGAAATGTCGCGGAATTCGGTTTCGTGGCTATAGCCCTTAACGGAAAGAACCGAAGGGCCGATCACGGCCGGCATCTTCGGAAAGACATCGTGGACATCGCGGCCGACCATCAGCCGGACGATCTCGCCCTGCGGCGTCTCTTTCAATATTCCGCTTCCGACCATGCGGCCATCGCGGAACACGGCGTAATTATCAGCGATTTCGTAAAGCTCGTCGAATTTATGGCTGATGAAGAGAATGGCCTTGCCCTGGCGCTTCAGGCCTTCGACGATACGGAAGAGATCATCGATTTCCTTGCGCGAAAGAGCGGCCGTCGGCTCGTCCATGATGACGATCCGGGCTTCCACAGAAAGCGCGCGGGCGATCGCCACCAGATGGCGCTGGGCGATCGAGAAATCCTTGAGCTTGGTCGTGGGATCGATGTCGCTCTCCAGCGCCTGCATCAAGATACGGGAGCGCTCGTTGATCTGGCGCCAGTCGATCAGCCCGAAGCGGGTCCTCGGGGCATGGCCGAGAAAAATGTTTTCACCGACGGTCAGTTCATCGAACAGAACCGTTTCCTGGTGAATGGCCGTCACGCCGGCATGGATGGCGGCCTGCGCATTGGCAAAGGTGACCGGCTTGCCGTCGACGAGAATCTCGCCTTCATTGGGGCGGTAGATACCGGTCAGGATTTTCACCAGCGTCGATTTACCGGCGCCATTCTCGCCGATCAGGGCGGTAACCTGGCCGGGATGGAGCGCGATGCTCACGCCGTCCAGTGCCTTGACGCCCGGAAAAACCTGCGAGATGCCGCGCATTTCGAGAATGGGCGTGTCGGCGGGCAAGGCGCCCGTGCCGATTTTTGAAGCTTGAGCGGTCATCGTAACGTGCACCAGAATTGGAAAAGACCCGGCGGCTGGCGCCGCCGGGTGTCAGGCAGTTCGGAGATCAGAAAATCTTCGCGAATTCGTCGATGTTCGACGAATTGTAGACGAAGGGGTCGGCCATGGCGGCTTCGCCATTGTCGCCGATCTTGATCTTGCCCATGCGGCCTGCCTCGATTTCCGCGCCCGGAGCGCCGTCGGTGTCGCCCTTGACGAGGTGATAGGCGATCTGGGTGGCCGAGTAACCGAGGTCGATCGGGTTCCAGATCGCGAATTCCTTGGTGGCGCCGGACTTGATGGCGCCGGCCATTTCGGACGGAAGGCCCAGGCCCGTGACATAGACCTCGCCGATCTTGCCGGCATCCTTGACGGCCTGCGAGGCTGCGAGAACGCCAACGGTCGTCGGCGCAACGATGACCTTGACGTTCGGCTGCGAGGACAGGAGGCCCTGCGCTTCGCGATAGCTCTTATCGGCAAGATCGTCGCCATAGACGGTGGTGACCAGGTTGAGGCCGTCGAAATCCTTCAGCTGCTTCTTCATTTCCTCGATCCAGATGTTCTGGTTGGTCGAGGTGGTGGTTGCCGAGAGGATGGCGAAATCGCCCTTGCCGCCTTCAAGATGATTTGCAGCGAGCTGCAGGCACATCTTGCCGATCAGTTCGTTGGAGGACGGGTTGAGATGAAGGATACGGCCCTCCGCCGCGACGCCGCTATCCCAGGAGATGACCTTGATGCCGCGCTGGGTGGCCTTCTTCAGGGCCGGGACCACAGCGTCCGGATCGTTCGCCGAAATCGCGATGGCATCGACGCCCTGCGCGATCAGCGAATTGATGACTTCGATCTGGCCTTCCGCCGTCGTCGAGGTCGGGCCGGTATAGATGATCTCGACGCCGCCGAGTTCCTTGGCGGCTTCCTCGGCGCCCTTGTTGGCAGCCTCGAAGAAGCCGTTGCCGAGCGATTTGACGACCAGTGCGATCTTCATGTCGGCGGCCTGCGCGGCCGATCCCATGGCGGCGATGGCAAAGACCACGCCAACAAGCAATGTCTTGGACAGTTTCATGATTTCCTCCCAGGTTGATGAACTGCTGAATTCCTCCCCGCCAGCCGCTGAAAATTCAGGCGGCTGACGTGGCATTTGCCTTTTCCGATGAAGCCAACGGCTTCACGGCAATCAGTTTTATGCCGGCATCGGTGACCATGGCGGCCGCCTCGTCGGTAATCCTGTCGTCGGTAATGATGGTCGAGACCTTGTCGAGCGGGCAGAGGATGAGGCTCGAGCGCTTTGCGAACTTGCTGCTGTCGACCATGACGATCAGCTCTTCTGCCTGGCGGACCAGCTTCTGCTCGCTCTGGATGACCAGGGCATCGGATTCCATCACGCCGAGCGCGTTGATGCCTTGCGCGCCGATGAAAATGCGGCGGGCGTAGAAATTGTGGATGGCGTCATTTTCGAATGGCGACAGGATCAGGCTCTGGTCGCGATAGATCGCGCCGCCGGGAACCGAGACATTGCATTTCGAGTGCTTCACCAGATGCTCGGCAATGGCGAAGGAATTGGTCATCACCTGCAGCCGGCGGGCGGACATGAAATGCACCATCTGGAACGTCGTGGTACCGCCGTTGATGATGACCGAATCGCCCTCCTCGCACAGATCGACGGCGGCGCGTGCAATTGCGCGCTTCTTGTCGATATTGACCGATTCAGACACGCGAAAAGGACGGGCAGCGAGGTTTCCAAGCTGCGGCGGATGCACGGCCTCGGCGCCCCCGCGGACACGGCGAAGCTTTCCCTGCACATGCAGGGCTGCGATGTCACGGCGGATCGTGGCTTCGGATGCCTCGGTCAACTCGGCAATATCCTGCACGGTAACCACCGGCTTTTCCTGGATCGCGCTCAAGATGATGCGATGGCGTTCGCGTTCGTGCATGGCTTCCTCCTCAGCGCGATTTAGTCGGATTGCTTTTAAACTGTCAATCAGAAACGATCAAAAAAGATAATATTGCAGCGCACAATGAAAACTGATGATCGAAACTGATTGACAATGGTCGATTTGATGCGCGATATCCTCGAACAAGAAGGAGATGGGTCCGTGCGTTTCGGCCCCCTGCACACTTACCTTGGGAGGATGTCATGACGGGCCAAACCCGCCTTCTCGATAATCGTTGGGATGATGCCCATGCCGAAGGGCTCGGCGAGCCCGGCAAGCTGCTTTATCGCTCGAACCTGCTCGGCGCGGACAAGCGCATCACCAATTACGGAGGCGGCAATACCTCCGCCAAGGTCATGGAAACCGATCCGCTCACCGGCGAAAAGGTCAAGGTGCTCTGGGTCAAGGGCTCCGGCGGCGATGTCGGCACGATCAAACTCGATGGTTTCGCCACGCTTTACCAGGAAAAGCTCGACGCCCTGAAAGGCATATACAAGCGTGTGCATGATGAAGACCGCATGGTCGGCTTCCTGCCCCACTGCACCTTCAATCTCAAGCCGCGTGCCGCTTCGATCGATACGCCGCTGCATGGTTTCGTGCCGTTCACCCATGTCGATCACATGCACCCGGATGCGATCATCGCGATCGCGGCCTCGAAGAGGTCAAGGGAACTGACACAGAAGATCTTCGGCGCGGATATCGGCTGGCTGCCCTGGCGCCGCCCGGGGTTCCAGCTCGGCCTCGATCTCGAGGCCTTCGTGAAGGCCAATCCGACGGCCCGGGGCGTCGTCCTCGAAAGCCATGGCCTGTTCACCTGGGCAAACGATGCCAAGGACTGCTACCTGCTGACGCTCGAGATCATCAACAAGGCGATCGAATGGTTTGCCAAGGAGACGGAAGGCAAGACGGTTTTCGGCGGCCCGGTCGCTACGAGCCTGCCCTTGGCGGAACGCCGTGCCATCGCGGCGCGGCTGATGCCGGAAATCCGCGGGCGCATCGGCAAGGCCGAGCGCAAGCTGGGCCATTTCGACGACCAGGACGCCGTGCTTGAATTCGTCAATTCCAGCGACCTGCGGCCGCTCGGGTCTCTCGGCACCTCCTGCCCGGACCATTTTCTGCGCACCAAGATTCGTCCGCTGATCGTCGATTTCGACCCGGCAAAGCCGGATGTCGATGCGGTTCTGGCCGGCCTCGACAAGGCGCTCGAAGAATATCGCGCCGACTACACCCGCTATTACGAGGCCTGCAAGCACGACAATTCGCCGAAAATCCGCGACCCCAATCCGGTGATCTTCCTGGTGCCCGGCGTCGGCATGCTGTCCTTCGCCAAGGACAAGGCGACGGCCCGGATCGCCGGCGAATTCTACGTCAATGCGATCAACGTGATGAAGGGCGCCTCGACGGTTTGCGAATATCAGGGCCTGCCGGAGCAGGAAGCCTTCGATATCGAATACTGGCTGCTGGAGGAAGCAAAGCTTCAGCGCATGCCCAAGGCGAAAAGCCTGGCCGGCAAGGTAGCACTCGTCACCGGTGGTGCCGGCGGCATCGGCCGGGCGACGGCCGAGCGTCTTTTATCGGAAGGTGCCTGCGTCGTGCTGGCCGATATCGATGCCAAGGCGCTCGCCGACACCACGGCTGATTTTACCAGGCGGTATGGCGGCGACGCGGTGCGCTCAGTCCAGCTCGACGTGACCAAGGAAGATGCGGTCCTGCAAACCTTCGTCGACGCGTCGGTCGAGTTTGGCGGCGTCGACATTCTGGTCTCGAATGCCGGCATCGCATCCTCGGCGCCGGTCGAAGACACGACGCTTGCCATGTGGAACAAGAATATCGACATTCTCGCAACCGGCTATTTCCTGGTCTCGCGCGAGGCCTTCCGCCTGTTCCGGCGCCAAGGCCTTGGTGGCAATGTCGTCTTCGTCGCCTCGAAGAACGGTTTGGCGTCGTCGCCGAACGCTTCGGCCTATTGCACGGCAAAGGCCGCGGAAATCCACCTGGCCCGGTGCCTGGCACTGGAAGGCGCCGATGCCGGTATCCGCGTGAACACCGTCAATCCGGACGCTGTGCTGCGCGGCTCGAAAATCTGGAACGGCGAATGGCGCGAGCAGCGTGCGGCCTCCTCCAAGATCGAGGTGGATGATCTCGAGGAGCACTACCGCAAGCGCTCCGTGTTGAAGCTGAACGTCTTTCCCGAAGACATTGCCGAGGCGATCTACTTCCTGGCGTCCGACGCATCGGCGAAATCGACCGGCAACATCATCAATGTCGATGCCGGAAACGCCCAGAGCTTCACGCGCTGAGCAGGCTTAGGTTTCGCCCGCCGCCGGTCCCTCCCATGATCGGCGGCGGGCGCCTACGGGAACAAACGAGCGTTCCGGCCTCTCCAAGAGCGCGGAACTGAACGGGCGGGGAAGACAATGACCGATCAGACAATCGCAGCCGACATCGTCTCGGCAGACAATGACAAGCGCCAGCCCGCGCTGGCGGCCGACTATGCGGCGCTGGGCGAAAAGCTCGCGCGCGATAACAGCGATATCGAGGCGATCACGCAGAAGGTATCGGAGTTCTTCGTCGCCGTGCCCTCCTGGGGCGTCGGCACCGGCGGCACGCGCTTCGCCCGCTTCCCGGGCTTCGGCGAACCCCGCCATATCTTCGACAAGCTGGACGATTGCGCGGTGATCCAGCAACTGACCCGGACAACGCCGACCGTGTCGCTTCATATCCCCTGGGACAAGGCGGACCCGAAGGAACTGAAGGCCAAGGCGGATGCGCTCGGCCTGCGCTTCGATGCGATGAACTCCAACACCTTTTCCGACCAGGCGGACCAGGCCCATTCCTACAAGTTCGGCTCGCTCTCCCATGTCGACGCCGGCACCCGCCAGCAAGCCGTCGAGCACAATATCGAATGCATCGAGATCGGCAGCGCGCTCGGCTCCAAGGCGCTGACGGTCTGGGTCGGTGACGGCTCCAACTTCCCCGGCCAATCCAGCTTTACGAGAAGCTTCGAGCGCTATCTGGACTCCATGCGTACGGTCTACAAAGCGCTGCCTGACGACTGGCGGCTGTTTTCCGAGCACAAGATGTACGAGCCGGCCTTCTATTCCACCATCGTGCAGGACTGGGGCACCAATTACCTGATTGCGCAAACGCTGGGCGACAAGGCCTTCTGCCTCGTCGATCTCGGCCACCACGCGCCCAATACCAATATCGAGATGATCGTGGCGCGGCTGATCCAGTTCGGCAAGCTCGGCGGCTTCCACTTCAACGATTCGAAATATGGCGACGACGACCTCGATGCGGGATCGATCGATCCCTATCGCCTGTTCCTCGTCTTCAACGAACTGGTCGATGCGGAACATCGTGGCGTCAAGGGGTTCCACCCGGCCCATATGATCGACCAGAGCCACAATGTGACGGATCCCATCGAAAGCCTGATGTCCTCGGCCAACGAAATCCGCCGCGCCTATGCGCAGGCGCTTCTGGTGGATCGTGCCGCTCTGGAAGGCTTCCAGGACGGGAATGATGCGCTGATGGCGAGTGAAACGCTGAAGCGCGCCTACCGCACCGATGTCGAGCCGATCCTGGCGGAAGCCCGCAGGCGCGCCGGCGGCGCCATCGACCCGGTCGCCGCCTATCGGGCCAGCGGCTATCGCAAGTCCGTCGCGGCACAGCGCCCGGCGGTCAAGGGTGGCTCGGGCGGCATCATCTGAGACCGAAGAGCGGCATCCTGCGCAGGATCGCGGCGGCATCCACGCCGGCCGCGATCAGGACGCTGCCGCCTTCACGCCTGTTGCCGCTTCCTAAGCATGAAACGGGACAGCACGACGACAAACCCGACCAGGAGTGTCGCGGCAATGAAGAGGAAGGCTGCTGCCGCAATCGCCGGGCTGATGTTTTCGCGAATGCTGGAGAACATCTGCCGCGCCAGCGTGCGCTGGTTGGGCCCTGCGACGAAGAGCGTCAACACCACCTCGTCGAGCGAGGTTGCGAAGGCGAGCACCGCGCCGGAGAGCACGCCGGGCATGGCAAGCGGCAAGGTCACGCGTCGGAAAACCGTTGCCGGCGAAGCGCCGAGGCTTTCCGCGGCGCGCTCCACCCGCTCGTCGATGCCGGCAAGCGCGCCGGTGATGCTGACCACCACGAAAGGCACGGCGACGACCGTATGGGCGATAATGACGCCGGCATAGCTGTTGGCAAGACCGAAGCGCGCGAGCAGCACCTGCATGCCGACCCCAAGAACGACGGCCGGCACCACCATCGGCAGCAGGAAGAGCGTGCGGATCGAGCCGCGGAAGAAGATGAGACGGTTGCGCAGCCCAAGCGACGCGGCGGTGCCGAGCACGGTGGCAAGCAGGGTCGTGCCCGTGCCGATGATCAGGCTGTTGATGATCGCCCGCCGCCAGGCATCCGCCGTGAACAATTCCTCGAACCAGCGCAATGACCAGGACGGGATCGGATAGGTCAGGATGACGCTTGAGGTGAAGGCAAGCGGCAGGATGGCGATGAGCGGCGCGACGAGAAAGAGGATCGCCAGCACCGCAAAGACAAGTTTGCCGAGCTTGATTGCCATGGTCTATCGCCTCCCCGGCTCTTCGGCAGAGAGCCGCGCGTAGACGCTGTAGAGCAGAAGCGTTGCGACAAGAAGCACGACGCCAAGCGCGCCGGCCATGCCCCAATTTGCAGAACCGGTGGCGTAGAAGGCGATGATCGAGGAAATCATCTGATCGCCCGGCCCGCCGATCAGCGCCGGCGTGATGTAATAGCCGATCGCCGAAATGAAGACGAGCAGGCCGCCCGAGGCGACGCCGCGCAGGCTGAGCGGCAAAAGCACCCGCAGGAAGGCGCGCAGCGGATGCGCGCCAAGCGAAGCCGCCGCCGGCATCAGGTTCCTTGGAATGGTGATCAGCACCGAGTAGATCGGCAGCACCATGAACGGGAGGAGCACATGGGTCATGGCAATGATGACGCCCGTGCGATTGAAGATGAGCCGCAGCGGCGCTTCGATGAGACCGGTCGCTCTCAGGAAATCGTTGATGAGACCCTGGTCCTGCAACAGGATGAACCAGGCGGCGGTACGCACCAGAAGCGAGGTCCAGAGCGGCAGGAGCACGGCGGCAAGCATCACGTCGCGCTTCCAACCGTCTAGCGATGCCGCGATGATGGCATAGGGATAGCCGATGCAGGCGCAGGCGAACGTGACGAGGGCAGCGATCCAGAAAGTGCGGATGAGAATGACGCGGTTGACCGACTGATCCGCCGACAGATGCTCGATCTCACCGGCGGCGTTGCGACCAAGATCGACGGCGGCGAGCAGGTTTCGATCGGTATAGGGTGAGAGCGCGCCGGCGATCGCCCGCCAGAATTCGGGCTTCTCCCAGCGTTTGTCGATGGACACCAGATCGGTCGGTGGGTTTGTCGTATCATCAAGCGCACTCATCGTCTTCGACATCAATGTGCGAAAGCCCGACCGGGCGCTGTTGAGGCGGCGAACCATGTCGCCGAGCGCCTGGTCGTCGTCGACGGTTTTCAAATCCTCCATGAGCGCGGTCTGCATGGGCATGGTCGGCGGCGACTGGCGGTCCCAATCTGGAAGCACTTCGGCACTGCGCGGCAGCAGGCGCAGCACGGCCGGATCCGATACGGCCTGCGACATCATGCTGAACAGCGGCCAGACGAAGAAGCCGAACAGGAAGACCAGGAGCGGCGCCAGCAGAAGAAGCGACCGGCCGGTCCGCGCAGAGCCCGTACTCATGACGCGACAACTCGGCAGTCACGGGCGGAAAAGGCCGCATAGACCTTGGTCCCCGGCTGGAATTCGCGCGATTTCCGGCCAAGCTTGGCAATCAGCGGATGGGCGGCATTCTGCAATTGCACGCGCAGGTGATCGCCCTGATAGACGGAATCCGTCACCTCCGTTTCGAGCACGTTGCGTGCCTCGCCCCGGGTCTCGGTGAGATCGACCCGTTCCGGCCGGATGGAGAGAAGCACGGGTTGACCTGAGGTAACGGCGCCGGAAATCGCCGAGACGATCTGCACCCCCGAGGGCAGGCGCACGGTCGCCTCTTCACCCTGCACGGTTTCGACGACGCCTTCGACCAGATTGGTTTCGCCGATGAATTCGGCGACAAAGCGCGTCGCCGGCTCGTCATAGACCTGCCTCGGCGTACCGATCTGCTCGATCTTGCCCTTGTTGAAGACCGCGACGCGGTCCGACATTGTGAGCGCCTCCGACTGATCGTGCGTGACGAAGACGATCGTAAGGCCCAGCCGCCGATGCAAATCGCGGATATCCAGTTGCATCTGCTCGCGCAACTGCTTGTCGAGCGCGCCCAGCGGCTCGTCCATCAACACGACGCGCGGCTCGAACACCAGGGCGCGGGACAGCGCCACCCGCTGCTGTTGCCCGCCCGAGAGTTGCGATGGCCGGCGGTCGGCGAGCGCGGAAAGCTGGACCATGTCGAGCGCCCGCGCCACCCGCTCACCGATCTCCGCCTTGCCCATGCCGCGCATCTGCAGCGGAAAGGCGACGTTTTCGCCGACGGACATATGCGGGAAAAGCGCATAGCTCTGGAAGACGACGCCCATATCCCGCTTGTGAGTCGGGACATCGTTGATGGCGACGCCGTCCAGCAGGATAGTGCCGGCGGTCGGTTGCTCGAAGCCGGCGAGCATCATGAGGATCGTCGTCTTGCCGGAGCCGGAGGGGCCAAGCAGGCTGACGAACTCGCCCTTGTCGATGCCAAGGTCAAGGTTTTCGACCACGCAGAGCGGGCCGTAGAATTTGGTGATGCGGTCAAATCGAATGAACTCGGCCACAGAGGTCTCCATCGCTAGAGGCGAAGGATGCGCTACGCCGGAAAGCCCGTGAATACACACCCAGCCGGGCAGAAGGGCGCCGGTTGTCCGAGCGCCCCTCACCGAGGTGTTCTTACTGGGCAAGCCAGGCGTTGAAGCGCTGCGTCAGCGTTTCGGCATTGTCGATCCAGAAATCGACATTGAGCGCGATCGAATCCGTCATGTTCGCCGGATCGGTCGGCAGGTCCTTGGCGAATTCGGCCGGAACCTGTGCCGCCGCTTCCTTGACCGGCAGGCCGTAGGCGACGAATTCCGGAAGCTTGGCCTGATGTTCGGGCAGGCTCGCAAAGGCGATGAAGTCCTGCGCGGCATCCTTGTTTTCCGCATCCTTCAGCACGACCCAGCTGTCGACGGCATAGATGCTGCCCGGGAAGACCACCTTGAAGTTCTTGCCTTCGGACCGGTTGATACCGGTGATGCGTCCGTTATAGGCGGAGGTCATGGCCACTTCGCCAGAGGCGAGGAACTGCAGCGGCTGGGCGCCGGATTCCCACCAGACGATATTCGGCTTCAACTCGTCGAGCTTCTTGAAGGCACGCTCGACGCCTTCGTCGGTTGCCAGCACGTCGTAAAGCTCGTCCTTCGAGACGCCATCGGCAAGCAGCG
Source organism: Rhizobium sp. Root482 (assembly GCF_001426565.1). GTDB lineage: Bacteria > Pseudomonadota > Alphaproteobacteria > Rhizobiales > Rhizobiaceae > Pararhizobium. The sequence continues at coordinate 132,072 of NZ_LMFA01000025.1, forward strand.
CGAACTCCATCGTGTATTTCGGCCCCTTGCGCAGCGAACGCTTGCCGGGGAATTTTTCGACGTTCCAGAAGTCCGCCCAGGAGGCCGGGCCTTCCTTCAGCTTGTCGCCGTCATAGGCGATCGCGGTCGACCAGACGATGGCGCCGACGCCACAGTCGTTGACCGCGCTGTCGAGGAACTTGTCCTTGCCGCCGATCTTCTCCCAGTCGATCTTCTCGTAGAGACCATCGGCGCAGCCAAGCGCCAGTTCTTCCGCCTCCACCTGCACGGCATCCCAGTTCGGCGCGCCGGCCTTGACCTTCGACTGGATGACGCCGATGCCGCCGTCCCAGGCTTCATCGAGCACCGGCTTGCCGGTCTTCTCGGAGAAAGGCTTGAAATAGATTTCGCGCTGCGCGTCCTGATAGTTGCCGCCCCAGGAGACGACGGTCAGGTCCCGCGCGAAAGCCGGCGCGACAAGGCTGGCGGATAGCATGACGGCAGCGGCGGTCAGAATTCCGGATTTCATGAAAGTCTTCATTGCACTCCCCTTTTCTTCGTTTGTGAAGGAACCGGAAGGCCGGCTCCGATGACGATCCCATGCGGACCGCTGGCCTGCCCTCGCCTTTGGCGTATCGGCGGTGCTGCGGCCTCTCCGGTCGTCGCGCTCTTTCCCCTGGGCGTCTCGACCAATTGATGCATTCTGGTCATTGCCAGTCAACGGGATTTTCCCTTTTTGACTGCTGTCAGACGTGCTGCCCTCCATTGATGTGGATTTCAGCGCCGTTGATGTAGGACGATGGTTCCGTGCAGAGGAAATAGATGGTCTCCGCCACCTCGCGCGGATCTCCGAGCCGGCCCATCGGCACTTCCGCCGCCACCAGTTCATCCGTCCCCGGCGAAAGGATCGATGTGTGGATTTCACCGGGCGCGATGGCATTCGCCCTTACGCCGCGGCGGCCGAATTCATGCGCCATTTCCCGGGTCAGCGAACCCAGCGCCGCCTTGGAGGCCGCATAGGCGACGCCCGCGAAGGGGTGGACACGGGTCCCAGCGATCGAGGTGACATTGACGATCGATCCCTTCGCTGCCTCCAGTTCCGGCATCAGCGCGCGGGCGATCAGCGCCGTCGAGACGACATTGACGTTGAGGACCTGCGTCCAGGCATCGGCATCCGTTTCCATGACGCCGAGGCGGCTGCGGTCCGGGCCCTTCGGCGAGATGCCGGCATTGTTGACGAGCGCGTGCAGCCGGCCGTTCGGCAGTCGCTCTCGCACGGTCGCGGCCAGGCGATCGATCTGGGTTAGGTCGGCAAGGTCTGCCTGGATGTGGCTTTCGCGGGCGGACGGCCAGGCGCATTCTTCGGAAAAGGCTTGGCGGGAAACGGTGAGGATGCGCCAGCCTTTCGACTGGAACAGCTTGACCGTCGCATGGCCGATGCCGCGGCTCGCTCCCGTCAGCAACATGTAGCGGCGTTCTTCGGTCATGCGAGCATTTCCCTTTGATGCTTGATACATCGTAATCGGCGGCTCGCGAAATGCAAGCCCCTCTTCAAGCCGGCATCAGGCGCGGCGCGCCTCACGTTCCTGGCCCCGTTCGATACGCTCCAGGATCGGCTTTCCGCCAAGCAGGATATCGTCGACGATCGCCATGGAAGCAGCAGCTGGATCGTGCCGCTTCAGCGCCTCGATGACGGGATAATGATGGTCGATCATCGCCCGGCCGCCCTCGATATAGGCATCGGAAATATGCGGCCCCATCTGCAGCCAGAGCCGCCGCAAAATGGTGTTCAGGACCGGAAGAGCGGCAATTTGCGGCAGCATGAAGTGAAATGCCTGGTTGAGCTGCGTGCCCTTCAGGCGATCTCCGACCTCGATAGCCCGCTCGTTCTCCCGTAAAATGTCCTCTAAAGCCTGGATATCGGCGCTTGTCGCGACCTGCGCGGCTGTTTCGGCCGCTAGGCCCTCCAGCCGGATGCGGATCGCCCGGATTTCCCGGTAGCGGGTTTCGCTCATTTCCGGAATGCGGATGTCGCGCGGCGACCGGAAGGTGATGGCCTCGTCATTGGCGAGACGAAGGATCGCATCGCGGATCGGCGTGACGCTCGTGCCGAACTGTTCGGCGAGAGCACGGATCTTTAGCCGGTCTCCGGGCTGAAAGCGGCCCTGCATCAGGGCATCACACAAAGCACCATAGACGACGCTGTTGAGGTTTTCATGTTCCAGTGTCGTGAATTCAGCCATGGAACTTGCCCGCAAAAACAAATAATAAGATACTTGATGCATCTTTTTTGATTTATTTCAAGCTTGCCACGCCTTCACCCTCATTGCGGAAGCGATTTGGCATCGCAGGCACCGGGTAGCAGGCAGGGGTAGGACGGATGAGGAATATGCCGGAAACCGCGCGAAGGGAGCAGGAATGACGCAACAGCCGGCCGCCAAGAAGACCGATTCCATGTCGGCGACATGGAGCGAGACATCGCTGGCCGACGCGGCGGTCGCGACGGCGGAAGTCTATGGCTTTCACGGCACGGCAAAGCGGCTTTCCAGCGAGCGCGACGAGACCTTTCTCTTTATCCGCACGGACGGAACGGATTTTGTTCTGAAGATCGCCAATCCCGCAGAGGACCCGGCCGCGCTGGAATTCCAGGACGGCGCGCTCCTGCATCTGGCATCCGTGGCACCTTCCGTGCCGGTGCCCCGCCTCGTTCTCACGAAAGAGGGCGCGCCGAGCCATATGCTGTCCACGGCGGACGGTCCGCGTATCCTTCGTCTGCTGACTTTCCTTGGCGGCGAATTGCAGTACCGCACACCCGCATCCGAAGCGCAGAGCCGCAATGTCGGGCGTGCGCTTGCGGAGCTTGGCCTTGGCCTGGAAGATTACGATGGACGCCCGCCGGCCGGAAAACTGATGTGGGACATTTCCCACACGCTCGATCTTGCAGCCGTCGTCGGCGATGTCGCTGCTGAGCGTCGCGCGCAGGTGGAGGCCGTGCTTGCCGAATTCGAGCGGTCGCTTCCGGCCATCTGCGCACTGGAACGCCGGCAGATCATCCACAATGATTTCAATCCGCACAACATTCTGCTCGATCCGGCGGAACCGGCACGGGTCGTCGGCATTATCGATTTTGGCGACATGGTCCATGCCACGCTGATCAATGACCTCGCCGTCGGCATCTCCTATCACATGGCGACCGACAACTGGGCCGCCCGCACCCGCGCCTTCCTTGAGGGCTTCCGTTCGGCGCGTGCCCTGCAACCGGCCGAAATCGAGCTTCTGCCTCTTCTCATGCGCTGCCGCCTCGCCATGTCGATCATCATCGCGGAATGGCGTTCGGCCCGGTTCCCGGAAAATCGGGCCTACATCATGCGCAACCATGCCACCGCCTGGCGCGGCCTGCAAAATATTGCCGATCTTACTGCGGCCGGGCTGAAACAGCTCGTGCCCAACCTTTCCGAGGCCTGAATCATGTCGATGGTGAATGCGTTTTCGCGTGAAGATTTCGAACGGCTCGACGAGACCGAACGGGCACTGATTGCCCGCCGGGAAAAGGTGCTCGGCCCCGCTTACCGCCTGTTCTACGAAAAGCCGCTGCATCTGGTCCGCGGCGAAGGCGTCTTCCTCTATGACACGGCAGGCGAAAAATATCTCGACGCCTATAACAATGTCGCCTCGCTCGGCCATTGCCATCCCCGCGTAGTGGAGGCAATCACCAGCCAGACGGCGGTGCTCAATACCCATACCCGCTATCTGCACGAAGGCATCGTCGATTATGCCGAGACCCTGACCGCCACCTTCCCGCAGGCATTGAGCCAGGCCATGTTCACCTGTACCGGCAGCGAGGCGAACGACCTTGCCCTGCGCATTGCCCGCCATGTCACCGGCGGCACCGGCATCATCGCGACGGACCTCGCCTATCATGGCCTGACGGGCGCGGTTGCCGAATTCTCGCCCTCGCTCGGGGAATCCGTAACACTTGGCGCGCATGTGCGCACCGTAGCCGCGCCAGACAGCTACCGTCATTCGCCGGAAGAGATGATGGAGAAGTTCGGCCGCGACGTGAAGGCGGCGATCGTCGACCTGAAACGCCACGGCATCAAGCCGGCCATGCTGATCACAGACACGATCTTTTCCAGCGATGGCATCTTTGCCGGGCCGAAGGGATTTTTAAAACCCGCGGTGGATGCAATCCACGAGGCGGGCGGCCTCTTCGTCGCCGATGAGGTGCAGCCGGGTTTCGGCCGCACCGGCGAGGCGATGTGGGGGTTCGAGCGCCACGGCGTTTCGCCCGACATGGTGACGATCGGCAAGCCGATGGGCAACGGCTACCCGATGGCCGGCATCGTGCTGCGACCGGAAGTTATCGCGGAGTTCGGCCCGCGGGCCCGATACTTCAACACATTCGGCGGCAATCCGGTCGCCGCCGCCGCCGGCAAGGCGGTGCTCGATACGATCCGCATCGAGGGCCTGCAGCAGAATGCACTGGAGGTGGGCGGCTACCTGATGGACCGCCTGAAGAGCCTTTCCAAGCGCAATCACGCCATTGGCGACGTTCGTGGCACCGGCCTCTTCATCGGCGTCGAGATCGTCACCGACCCGGCTGCCAAACGCCCCGATGCGGCGCTGACAACGCGGATCGTCAATGGCCTGCGCGAACGCCGCGTCCTGATCAGCGCCTCCGGCCCCAACGGCAACGTCCTGAAAATCCGCCCGCCCCTGGTCTTTTCGCGGGAGAATGCGGACATGCTGGTGGATGCGCTGGGCGAGGTCCTTCAGTCGCTCTGACGCCAAACGGCCGCCTGGCTCGCTTTTGGCACGGGCGGCCATTTCGCATCACCGGCATTATCGATGGACGTTTTCGCGGAATATCGTCACGGCGTCCGCCACGAGGCCCGCATTCCCTTCGGCAAATTCACCTGTAACGCAAAGGCAGCCATCCTCCAGACCGACGCGCGTGGACCAGCGGCGCTCACGCGCGCGTTTCACGAAATGCCAGACGGTGGAATCGACGCCGTGCAGGAGGATCGGACGGGCTACGGCCGCCGCCTGGAGAACCTGGATGATCCCGTCGCAGGCCCTGTCTGCCGCACCCAAATCCTGCTCCCCGATTTCGATCAGGATCCGCATCACGTGGTGGCAATCCGGCAGGCCGACAAAGCGCCTGGCATCCTCTATGGTCGCGAGCCCAGCCTCGACGCCGACACCCATATTGCCAAGCAGGGAGAGGATGGCCGGCGAGTCCCGTTCCGAAAGATTGACGGAAGCGTAATCGGGGAGCATCCGCCAGGAGGATATGTATCTTCGTGTGAGAGCCTCGTCCGCCTCGATCCAGGCGCCTGTGGAAACACCCACAAATGTCCCGGGACAGCTGTTGCGCACGGCGGCAATGAGCGCGTCAACGGACGCCAGGCTTTCGCGTCCGTCCAATCCGCGCGGATGGATATGAAGCTCGGCGGCCCCGGCATCGAGACAGGCCATGCTGTCCCGCACCATCGCCTCGGTCGTCAGCGGCAAGCGGGGGTGATAGCCGATTGGGCGGGCGCCATTGATGCATGCCTGAACGATCATGAATTCCCTCCACATCTTGGCCGTAGGATATCATGGTCCGGCAGGTCGTATCAGTAGGCCTCGGCCTGAGCCGCCGATTTGCGAAACGCGGTCAGCAGGTCCTGCACGGGCGCCCGCAAAGGCTCGTTTCGCCTGTGGAACGCGATGATGGAGACATCCGGAATATCGGCAATCGGGCGCCAAACCAGCCCGTGCATTGTATAATCGCGCGCCGTCATGGCATCGACGATGCCCACGCCGCCGCAGGCGCGGACCAGGCTGCATACATTCGCGCAAAACGGCACAGCGCAGGCCGGGTCGTAGCTGAGCCCCCGCGCCGCAAAGGCATCCCTGATCATGCTGCCCATGGGGGACCAGTCGGCATTGTAGCAAACCAGGGGATGCAGGGAAATTGCCAGGCAGGTCAGCGTTTCGAACCGCGCCAGCGGATGATCTGTCCGAAGGACCGCCACGAGAGGCGTCTGCCCGACCTTGTGCGCCTGGAATTCGGCCTTCGGCGGCAGGGCCATCTGCAGGCCGATATCCGCATCCTCCCTGCGAAGATCGTCTTCCGGGGAGTGAACCCTCATCACGATACGCTTTTTCCAGTTCTGATATCCCGCACGAATAAGGATCGGGCCGATAAAGCTTTCGACAAGAGCCGGCGTTGCCGAAACCGACACCGGCCGCGAGGCCAGATTGCGCAATGTCGGCAGTTTGGAACGAACAAGCGCATGCGTATTGAAGATCGGGATGGAGAGCGCGAAAAGCTCGTTGGCCTCATGCGTCGGTTCCAGCCGGTTTCCAGTGCGGTGAAAAAGGGAGAAACCGAGCCTGCTTTCCAGCCGTTTCAACTGCCCGCTGACGCTGGGCTGGGAAATACCGAGAAGCCGCGCTGTTTCCGTGGTGGTGCCGACACGCATCAATGTGCCGAAAAGTTCAAGTTCGCGAAGATCCATTATCAACCTGCTGATAGAAGCCAATGTATTTATTATTATTCGAAGACAGTTCCGTTGTCTAACATCGATCCGGTCAACAGAAGGCGGCGGCGCAACCCGCAAGATCGCTTCAAGACGTCCCACGCAAGGTTAGGAGGACCTTCATGCTTCCCCGACTCAATTTGAAATGTCTGCTGCTTGCCTCGGCGTTTTCGCTCGCGGGTATGGTCGCCCATGCGGAAACACTGCGCGTTGCGATCGGCTATGATCCCATCAGCCTCGATCCGATCGCCACCAGCGACAATGGTTCGATCTGGACGCAGCTCCTGATCTTCGACACGCTCATCCGCCCCGACAAGACCGGCGAGGGCCTGGAGCCTGGACTGGCGGAAAGCTGGACCGTTTCGGACGATGGGCTGACGCTGAATTTCAAGCTGCGCGACGCAAAATTCTCCGACGGCACCCCGGTCACCGCCGCGGATGTCCAGTTCTCGATCGAGCGCGCGGCTTCGGAAGCCTCCGGCTGGGGACGTTTCTATCGTCCGATCACCAGCTTCGAGATCATCAGCGATCGCGAGATCACCATGAAGCTTGCCGAGCCCTTCACACCGGCCTTCAACAATCTGGCGCTTTTCGCCGCGGCGATCCTGCCGAAGGCACAGGTCGAAGCCAAGGGCGATGCGTTTTTCGATGCCCCGGTCGGCTCGGGCCCGTTCATGCTCACCTCCCGGGTCCGCGGCTCGCGCGTCAATCTGGCCAAGAACCCGCATTACTGGCAGCAAGGCAAGCCCTTCGTGGACGAAGCCGTGCTCGAAGTCGTCACCGAGCCATCGGCCCGCGTGATCAAGCTTGAAGCCGGCGAAGTGGACGTGGCGCTGGATCCGCCATTGAACCAGCTCAAGGAACTGGATGCCAAGGATGGGATCAGCGTCGGCCAGACCATTCCCTACCGCGCCGACTTCGTGCAGTTGAACACCACCCGCAAGCCCTTCGATGACGAGCGGGTGCGCCTGGCCTTGAACCATGCGGTCGACAAGAACGCCCTCGTGCAGGGTGTGCTTTTCGGCGCGGGCAAGCCTGCAGCCTCCGCCATGCCGGTCATGGCCTATGCCGATCAGAACCTTGCGCCCTATGACTACGATCTGGCTAAGGCCAAGCAGTTGCTGGCGGAAGCCGGTTACGCGGATGGGTTCGAGGCGCAGCTCGTCGTCGATTCCGGCGCCGCCACCAGCCGCAACGCCGCCATCGCGCTGCAGGCCATGTTGCAACAGGTCGGCGTCAAGCTGAAGATCCAGATGCTGGAAGGCGGCACGCAGTGGGAAACCACCAAGGCCGGAAACTACGACATGTCGGTCTCCTACACCACGTCCGACACGATCGACCCTGACCAGATCATCGGCTTCGTCGCGGTCAATCCGGAGCGGGCGAACGCCTATCATACGGAGTGGAAGAGCGACCGCCTGAACGCGCTTTACGTCGAGGAACGGAAGACCGTGAACGGGGACGCGCGCGGCGCCATGTTCAAGGAAATGATCCAGATCCTGCACGACGGCGCGCCCTATATCTTCCTCTATCATCCGGCTTCGGCCTGGGCGGTGCAGGACAAGGTGAAGGGCTTCGAGATTCTGCCGACCTCGAACTTCCGCCTCGAAGACGTTCAGATCGAAAACTAAAGCGACCGCCTCCGCCCCCGCCAGGGCGGAGGCCCCGTTAACCGCAGCGGCTAACCGCCGGTAGAAAATTCATGTTCCTCGCCATCTCCAAACGTCTGCTGATGCTTATACCGGTGCTGATCGGGATAACGATGATCAGCTTCCTGCTTCTGCAGATCATGCCGGGCGATCCCGCCTCGCGCGCCATGGGCACAAGGGCCAGCCCCGAGGAACTGCAGGCCATGCGGGAACTCTGGGGACTGGGGAAGCCGCTCTGGGTCCAGTATCTCTATTTCCTGCGGGACTGTGTGACCGGCAGCTTCGGCATGTCCATCTTTCACAAGCAGCCGATCATCGATCTCGTGGCGGAGCGCCTCCCCTTCACGCTGGCCATCGTCGGCTATTCGACGGTGATCGCGCTTCTGATCGCCCTGCCCTTTGCCATCCTCGCAGCGGCAAACCGCGGGCGCATGCTCGACAATGTCATCCGCCAGATTTTCGTCGTGGTGGTCGCCATGCCGCCCTTCTGGCTGTGCTACGTCCTGATCCTGTGGCTGGCACTCCGCATGGGCTGGTTTGCGACCGGCGGCGTCGGCGATGGTTTTGTGGCCAATATCGGCCGGCTGTTCCTGCCCTCGCTCGTGGTCGGCCTTTCCACCGCAGCCCTGATCCAGCAAAGCCTGCGAGCGGCGCTGATCGACACGATGAAGGCCGATTATATCGACACCGCAAGGGCCAAGGGCCTGCGCGGCCGCGAGGTCTTCCTGCGCCACATATTGCCCAACAGCCTGATCTCGACGATCTCGATCATCGGCGTGCGGGTGAGTTGGATCATTGGCGGAACCGTGGTGGTGGAAAAGATCTTTTCCGTACCCGGTCTCGGCAGCCTGCTGATCGACGCGATCGTTTCTCGGGACCTGCCGGTGATCCGGGGGCTGACCGTGTTCTTCGCCATCATGGTGGTGATCGTCAACCTGATCACGGACATCTGCTACGCGCTGGCCGATCCGCGCGTTCGGCTGGAGTAGACGATGCCCATGCTTCGCAAATTGTTGCGCACACCCGCCGGCGCCATCGGCCTGCTGATGCTGGCGATCACCCTTGCGGCAACCCTCATGACCCCGATCCTGTCGCCTTACGATCCGCTGGCGCTGGATTTTGCCGCCGCCATGCAGCCGCCCTCGGCCACGCACTGGTTCGGCACCGACAATTTCGGGCGGGACATCTTCACGCGCATTCTTGCTGGTGCGGTCTTCGATCTCAGGCTGGCGCTGATCTGCGTCTTCGGCCCGATGATTATGGGCGTCATGATCGGCCTGATTGCCGGCTTCTACGGCGGTATCGTCGATGCGGCGCTGATGCGGCTCACCGATGTCGTCTGGGCCTTCCCCTTCTATGTCCTGATCCTTGCGATCGTCGGTGTGCTGGGGCCGAGCGAGGCCAATCTCTACATCGCCTTCTTCATCGTCAATTGGATCGGATATGCCCGCATCGTGCGCGGCGAGACGCTGCTGGTGTCGCGGCTGGAATTCATCGAGGCGACGCGCGTCCTGCGCTTCGGCAAGCCCAGGGTGATGCTGCGTCATATCCTGCCCAATGTTGTCACCCCCGCGCTGGTCTATTCCATGTCGGACGTGGTGCTGACGGTGCAGGCGGTGGCGGCCATGTCCTTCTTCGGCCTTGGCGTACAGCCGCCCGCGCCCGAATGGGGACTGCTGATCGTCGAGAGCATCGATTACATGCGGGAAGCACCGTGGATGGCCATTTTCCCCGGCCTCGCCATCGTCTGGATCGGCATCGCCTTCTCGCTGCTTGGCGAGGGTCTCGCCACAGCCCTGAAGCCGAAGGGGTAATGTCATGAGCCTTCTGTCCGTACGCGATCTGATCACCGAATTCGAAAGTCCCTCAGGCACGGCAAGGGCGGTGGACGGTGTCAGCTTCGACGTCAAGCCCGGTGAGATTTTCGGCATTGTCGGCGAATCCGGCTGCGGCAAATCCGCGACCTGCCGGTCCATCCTACGCCTGTTCGGCGGTGCTTCGGCCCGGATCGCCAATGGCCGGATCACGCTGGAAGGCGCCGGGGATCTGGCGCAGATGCGTGAGCGCGATCTGGCCCAGGTGCGCGGCCGCGACGTCGCCTTCATCTTCCAGGACCCATTGTCCGCGCTGAACCCGACGATGCGGATCGGCAAGCAGATCGGCGAGGTGATCCGCCGCCATCGCAAGGCTTCCCGCGCCGAGGCGCGGGCCGCCGCCTTGCAGCTCCTGCGCGACGTGCATGTCACCTCGCCCGAGCGCAGGCTGGATGCCTATCCGCACGAACTGTCCGGTGGATTGAGACAGCGCGTCGTCATCGCCATGGCGCTTGCGCTGCGTCCGCGCCTCATCATCGCCGACGAACCGACGACGGCGCTCGACGTCACGGTCCAGGACCAGATCCTGCGCCTTTTGAAAGAGCGGTGCGACAGCCTCGGCACATCGATCATCCTGGTCACCCACGATCTCGGCGTGGTCTCGCAGATCTGCGACCGGATGGCGGTGATGTATGCGGGGCGCGTGGTGGAAACGGGCGCGGTGCGCGATGTGCTCGACGCGCCGTCCCATCCCTATACCCGCGCGCTGCTCGCAGCCTTGCCGGGACAGGTCAGCCGCGACAGTCAATTGATCCCGATCAAGGGCGCGCCCCCGAGCCTGATTGACCCGCCGGCCGGCTGTCGCTTCGCACCCCGCTGTACCTTTGCCCAGCCGCAATGCACCATCGGCACGGCGCCGGGCTTGCATCCGCGACCGGCCGCTGCCGAGGGACATTTCGACGCCTGCATCCTGAACGAGGTGTCCCATGCCGCTGCTTGATTTCCAGAAGGTCGAGCGACGCTTCCCGGTGAAGCGCAGTTTTGGCGATCTGCTCGCCAACCGCAAGCAGATCTATCTTCACGCCGTGCGGGGTGTCGATCTGGCTGTGCATCAGGGCGAGATTCTCGGCATTGTCGGCGAGTCAGGCTGTGGCAAGAGCACGCTGGCACGCATCGGGATAGGCCTTCAGCCCAGCGATGGTGGACAGGTTCTGTTCGACGGCCGGCCGCTTGAAGGGCCGGATCGCGAAGGCCGCCTGCAAATGGTGTTTCAGGATCCCTATTCCTCGCTGAACCCGCGCATGACCATCGGCGCCCAGTTGGAAGAGGTGGTTGCGCGTTATCGCCCGCAAATGCCGCGCGCCGACCGGCAGGTAGAGGTGCAGCGCATTCTGGCCGAAGTCAGTCTCGTCCCGGAAACCGCGCTGAAATTCCCGCATGCCCTTTCCGGGGGGCAGCGTCAGCGCGTATCCATCGGCCGCGCCCTTTGCGCCGATCCGCAGATGCTGATCGCGGACGAACCGGTTTCGGCACTCGATGCCTCGGTGCAGGCCCAGATCATCAATCTGCTGAAGGGCCTCAACCGGGACAAGGGCCTGACGATCGTCTTCATCTCGCACGACATGAATGTGGTGCGTTACCTCTGCGACCGCGTGGCGGTGATGTATCTCGGCGAGATCGTCGAACTGCAGGAATGCGCCAGCCTCTTCGCGGCGCCGCGGCACCCGTACACGCAGGCGCTGATCGAGGCTGTGCCGGATGTGCGCCGGCCGCAGTCCCTGCGCGAGCCGATTACCGGCGAGATACCCGACCCCTTCGCCGTCCTGCCCGGCTGCCGCTTTGCGCCGCGCTGTCCGCTCGCCGAGGCGGCCTGCCAGGCGCCTCAGCCGATGCAGCCTCTCGACACCGGCGGTCTTGCCCGTTGCTGGAAGACCGCCCGCCTTCTTGCGTGATCCGTTACCCGTAGAAAGAACTTCCGATGTTTTTCAAATCCAATGCCGATTGGTCCGGCCGTTGCGAAAGCATTTCCTCTCGTCTCCTCACCCAGTTTGGCGAACAGGGCCTGACCTCCGACAATTTTGGTTTTGTCGCCCTGCGGGAAAATGGCCTCGGCGAAATGCCCGATGGCTTTGCCTATCGCGGCGACTGGCGGTGCTATCCCTGCAGCCTCGTCAAGGTGTTCCATCTCGTGCACGCGCTGAACGCCATCGATACGGGCCGCGTCGCCGATCATGAGGAATTGTCACGTGCGATGCGCGACATGATTCTCTGGTCGTCTAACACCGGCACCAATTACGTGATCGACGCGATTACCGGCACGAGCGGCAACACGCTGCTCGACGATTCCGAGTTTCAAGGTTGGCGCGAGAAGCGCGAGGCGCTGAACCGGTTTTTCCAAGATCTGGGATGGCCCGAATTCGAAACCTGCAACATCACGCAGAAGCTGATGGACGATATTCGATACGGCCGCGAGGCCCAGTATGCCGGCCGCTCCGGCGAGTATCTGAACGCCCTCACACCTCTGGCTGCGGCACGGCTGTTTCACGAAATCTTTTCCGGTGCGGTTCCGCTCTCCGATGCGTCGCGCGCCCGCGCGCAAAAAATCCTTCTTCGCGACCGTGAAAGCATGGAAGCAAGGCAGCCGCACTTTCAGGTCAATGATTTCCTCGGTGGCGGCGTGCCGGCCGAGGCCGATATCTGGAGCAAGGCCGGGAAGAATTCCTGGACGGGCGATCCTCGCGCGTCCTACTACAAGCATGATCTGATCCGTATCGCCGCGCCGGGCAAGCCAGCCATCATCGTCTGCCTGATGACGCAGGGAAAAGGGATATGCGAGGATCATCCGAAAGTCTTTCCGGAAATGGGGAAGATTTTTTATGAGATACTGCTGAACTGATGCGGCAGGACAAGATGTCCTGTTCTGACCATGAAACGCCCGGGATGAGCGCGATGCACGAGAAGCGAACAGTCTATCTGAATGGGGAATATCTTCCTGAAGACGAAGCCAGGATTTCGATCTTCGATCGCGGCTTTGTCTTCGCCGATGCCGTCTATGAGGTAACCTCGGTGATCGATGGCAAGCAGCTGGATTTCGACGGCCATGTCGCCCGGCTCAAACGGTCTCTCGCGGAACTCGATATTCGCGAGCCTTTGACACGCGAGGCCCTGCTGGACATTCACCGCGAGCTGGTGGCCAGAAACGACATCACGCAAGGCCTGATCTATCTGCAGATTTCACGCGGCAATCCGGGCGATCGCGATTTCCTCTTCCCCTCCGAGGACGTGGCGCCGACCGTCGTGCTGTTTACCCAGTCGGTGCCCAATCTGGTGGATGCGCCCAAGGCACGCACCGGCATCAAGGTCATTTCCATACCCGATCTGCGCTGGGACCGCCGCGACATCAAGACCGTCCAGCTGCTCTATCCCTCCATGGCGAAAATGATGGCGAAGAAGGCCGGAGCCGACGACGGATGGTTCGTGCAGGACGGCTTCGTGACCGAGGGCACGGCCAACAATGCCTATATCGTCAAGGACGGCACGATCATCACCCGTGCCCTGTCGAACGATATCCTGCACGGCATCACCCGCGCCACTCTGTTGGACTATGCCCGCGAAGCGCAGATGAAGATCGTGGAACGGAACTTCACCATCGAGGAAGCGCAGAGCGCCGATGAGGCATTTATCACCGGTGCCTCGACCTTCGTGACGCCGGTCGTCGAAATCGACGGTACAGCGGTCGGCAGCGGTGAGCCCGGCCGCATCGCCATCCGCCTGCGCGAGCTTTACATCCAGGAAGCACGCAAGGCCGCGATCTGACCTGCGGGACACGCAGGATCGGCAAAGCGGTCAATGCATGAGGAGGAAGCCAAACCCGGTTTGGCTTCCTCCATCGGCCTAGATCAGGGTCAGCAATTTTGCCGCGCGCGCGCCTGACTCGAGCGCTCCATTGAGCGACGCGAAATGCGTATGCTCCCCGGCAAAGGCAATCCTGCCGACAGCTTGGCTGAACACATTGTCCTGTTCGGGTTCCCAATCCAGCCCCGGCATGGAATAGGCGCCGCCGGTATGCGGATTGGTGCCCCAGTTGGTGAGGATGTAGTCATCGCTAACATTGAGGTCGGTTCGATAGCGACGGGCCTGTTCCAGCCAGTATTTTCCGCCGTCATCGAGACGCAGCGTGTCCATCGTCGCCTTGCCGCCGGCATAGACGGTCAGCGCGCCGCGGGCCTTGTAGCCTTCATTCGCCTCCGTGCTCCAGGACCACCATGGCGCGCCGGGCGCCTGCATGCCTCTCGGCGGCGCATCGCCGCTGACGACGATGTTCAGCTTCGCCGCCGCCCCCATCACGCGCCCCTCGATCGCCATGCGCATCAATGGCGGCAGATCCACCGTGCCGATCAATTTCTGCAGGCGCGGCAGCGGCACCGCAATGACGGCCTGGTCGCCGCGGAAAACCTCCCCGGAGGCGGATGTCATCCGGACGCCAGTATCATCCTGGGTGATCTCGACGATCGGCGTATTGAAACGGACAATGTCACCGATACGACGATGGATTTCCTTCGCCACGGCATCATTGCCTGCCATGACCCTGCCCCGGTGCTCGATATATCCCTTGGAATGCCCCTGGAACATTCTGGCGATGGCGATACCATTCACCTTGTCCGGGTCGCAGGTGGTGGTGGCGAACAGCTTCTGGCAATAGGGAAGGCTTGCATAGTCGGGTCCGTAGGCCTCGCGCGCAACCTCGCGCAACGAGGTCCGGTAACCCTGCTTTTCGACCAGCCGTTCCGCCGCCTCGGTCAGGTTGCGGATATTCTCCGCAAGCTCGCCGGAAGACATGATTGTGCCATCGACCTGCCAGCGACGATCGAACGTGATCCCCAGCGACACGATCGGCAGACCGAATTCAGCGCATAGCCGGCGTATCGTATGGTCGTTGACGTCGATGAACTCGCCGCCATGCTCGATCACTTCGCCGTTCGACAGCGTTTCCGACCAGCAGCGCCCACCGACGCGATCGTTGGATTCAAATACTTCGACGGAATGCCCCGCCTTGACCAGTTCCCATGCCGCGTTCAGCCCGGCCAGACCCGCACCTGCTACCAGAAATTTCATCTTACCTCTCCTTCGCTTTCACCGCGATCGTTTGCGTTGCCGTTTGATATGAAGTAAAAATTGCGCAACCTATCAGTATAGCGACGCCAACAAAGGTTGCCCTGTCAGGGAATTCATTGAAAAACCACAGGCCCGCCAGCGTTGAACTGACGATTTCAGTATAGGAAAGCGGCGCGATCAAAGAAGCTTCGCCGAATTCATAGGCTTTTATGATGAGGAATTGCACCGCGAGCCCCAGCAGTGTCAGTTCGCCAATGAGCAACCAACTCCCCCGGTCCATCGCGTCCCAGGCGAAGAACATAAGAGGGGCTGCAACAACCGTTGCCGCCGCATGGGTATAAAACGTCGTGGTGAGCGCCGAGTTTGATCGGGTAGTGGTTCGCACCGTGATCGCATAGAGAGCCATGAAGGCGCCGGACAGCAGGGGGAGAATGCTTGCCGGCTCGAACGCGTCGGAACTGGGGCGGATGATGATCAGGGTTGCCGCAAAGCCGATCGCCACCGTCAGCCAGCGCCAGGTGCTGACATGCTCCTTCAGAAAATACTTGGAGAGAATCGTCACCAGAAACGGCTGGATGAACGTAATCGCCAAGGCGTCGGCTATGGCAAGAAATTCGAGGGACAGGAAGAAGAACGTCGTCGCGCCGACGATCGACAGACCCAGCACCAAAACCGGCAGCGGCTGAGCGACCTTCCCCAGTGCGCGGGGATTGTAGATCCTGACCAGCGGGAGCAGAAGGATCGTTCCAAACAGCATCCGCAGAAATACGGTCTGCAGCGGAGAAACTCCCTTTTGCACCAGGATTTTGGCCCCCACATCCGCGAGGGGCACCACGAACATCGCGATGCACATCAAAATGATGCCGAGGACCGACCGCGAACCGGCCGTCGGGTTTGCTTGATTGATCACGGAGGTGCCTTTTCAGACGGTTAGTCGCGCCACCGCGCCGCCTTGTCGAGAAAGCGGTAATAGGTTCCGACCATGGGCAAGAACCAGGGATGCCCGTTGTAGAAATAAAGCCGCGGGAAATGGGTGTTGACGACACCCCGATCATGGCCGGGAAGCCCAAGCAGCATTTCCGCGCTCCGGTGGCCGAGATAGGTCATCATGGAGATGCCGCCGCCATTGCAGCACGACGTATAATAGGTGCCGTCCGGCATCTTCCCGACATGCGAGCAGAAATCATAGGCAAAGCACACATTGCCGAACCAGGAATGGGTGATCCTGGCCTTTTCCAGCGACGGGAAGGTGTGAAGCATGAACTCCCTCAGGCCCACGGCCGATTCCTCGGCCGTCGAGGTACGGAATTTGGCCCGGCCGCCAAACAGGATCCGCGTTCCATCGGGCGAGCGGCGGAAATAGTAGAGAATGTGTTTCGTATCCCCAACGACGCGGTTGCCGGGGATAAGCTCTTCCATCTGGGCCAGAGGCAACTGCTCGGTTGCGATCATATAGCTCTGCACGGGGATTGTGCGCTTGCGCAGCCAGGGCAGTTCCGAACCGGCATAGCCGTTCGCGCCGATCAGGACCTTTTCGGATGAAATGGTGATCGATTTCCGGTTCGCGACAGCCTCCAGACGGACATCGTGCCGCCCGGCATTGTTCGACACGCCCATATAGCGGAATCCGGTGAAAATGCGGACACCCAGTTCGCGGGCACGATTTGCCAGCGCGCGAACATATTTGGCGGGATGGATCGAGCCCGTATGATGATTGATCATGACGCCGCGATAGATATCGGTCTTCAACGCCCGATGCTCCTCGCCTTCGCTCAGGATCTCCAGCCCCTTCCGCTTTTCTTCATCGACCCCGTTGCGATAGGCGATCAGGTTTTTCAGATCCTTGCGGGAATGGGCGCCGACGATGCTGCCGCACATCGACAGATCGAAAGGGTCCTTGAGCGTCTTCGCCCGTTTCAGCAGGAAATACATGGACTGGTCATAGTCATCCATGATCTCGCCTGCCCGTTGCGCGCCGAACCGTCGGGTCGCCTCGGCCAGGCTGAATTTCGGGTTGTTGCCAATCTGGCCGCCATTGCGCGAGCTTGCGCCCTCGCCGATCCTGTGGGCGTCGACGACAAAAACATCCTTAACCCCGGCCTCGGCCAGGGTGATGGCGGCACTGAGCCCCGAGTAGCCGGACCCGACGATGAGGACCGAACAGGTGTTCGTATCGAAATGGCGTTCACCGTGGGCCGGCTCGGCTTCGTCCCACCAGAAAGGCGTGGTTTTCATGGTTGTTCCTATGATATCGGCGCTGTTCAGGGATTACTGGCGCTGCCAGCGGGTTTAAAATTCGACGAAGAAATAGACTTTCTTCACCGTGGAGATCGTCCGCCAGGTGCCGCGGAAATTCGGCTCGATCACGACAAGATCGCCGGCGCCGAAGCGCTTCGGCTGGCTGCCTTCCTCGGTCAGTTCGACCTCGCCTTCCAGAATGTAGAACTGCTCGAGGCCGGTCTCATCACGTTCGACCTTGTGCAGGCCCGGTGTCGCAGCCCAGATTCCGGTATGGACCTTGCCGCCATCCCGGCACGGCCAGCTTCTGAATTCCGGATTGCCTTCAAGCAGTTTTTCCGGCCCAGGCCTGTCGACGATCGGTTCGCCGGCATCGGAGGGGCGGAGATGTTTCAGTTTCGACAAGAGATGTCCTTTCGAATTTCAACCAAGGAGAATTGTATTTTCGGGTGCAAAGCCGGCGAACACATCCGCACCGTTCGCATGAACCCCGGAGCGGGCATTGCCGTAGGCAATGAAATGGGTTCCGTCAGCGAGCGTGAGTGTGTAGAGCGCGCGGTCTCCGGAATAAGTGGAACTGGCAACTTTGGCGGACAGGAATACGCGACCGTCCGTCACCGGGGCGGTGAAGATGTCGGCATCTTCGGGGCGCACCATCAGCGAGACATTGCCGGCTTCCATGGCGGCTACCGGATCGATAACCGGCATCTTGAAATTGGCCGACGTGAAGACGCAGGCATTTCCGGGTTCGCTGGAAATCCTGCCTTGAAAGATATTCGACTTGCCGACGAATTCGGCCACGAACCGGGTCTTCGGCTTGCGATAGAGGGCATGCGCGGTATCGTAAGCCTCAATCCGGCCCAGGTTCACGACAGCGATGCGATCAGACATATGCATCGCCTCTTCCTGGTCATGGGTCACGTTGATGAAGGTCGTGCCAAGCGTGCTGTGAATATCGCGCAGCTCCTCCTGCAGGTCGTGGCGAAGCTTCTTGTCCAACGCCGACATCGGCTCGTCGAGCAGCAGAAGATCGGGCTTGAAGACCAGCGCCCTGGCGAGAGCCACGCGTTGCTGCTGCCCGCCTGAAAGCTCCTGCGGCTTGCGGCCGGCATATTTTCCCAGCTGCACCAGCTCCAGCAGCGCCTTGACGCGCTCGTCTATTTCCGCCTTTGGCCGCCGCCGCACGCGCAACGGATAGGCGATGTTGTCGTAGACCGACATATGCGGAAACAGGGCATAGCCTTGAAACACAAGGCCGAAATTGCGCTTTTCCGGCGGCAGCGAGATGATGTCGCGCCCTTCCATCATGATGGCCCCGGAAGAGACCGGCTCGAACCCGGCCAGGATCTTGAGCAAGGTCGTCTTGCCGGAGCCCGACGGTCCGAGCAGCGTTACAAATTCCCCCTTGCGAATGGACAGGGAGACATCATGCAGCGCCTGGAAAGCGCCGTAGTGTTTGCAGATATTCTTGATTTCTAGCGAAGACATGAAGGTCACTCCTGGAAATGCTGGTCACAGCACGGTTTTGGTGCCGCGCTTTTGCAGCCTGTTGATCAAAACAAGGACAACAAGGCTCATGAGTGACAGCAGCAGAGCCACCACGACAATACTGGGTTCAAGCCGGTCGCGCAGGCCGGCAAAGAGGGCGATCGGCAGCGTTGTCGAGCCCGGGTCGGCCAGGAAAAGCGCCATAACGACCTCATCGAACGATGTAATGAAGGCAAAGAGCGCACCGGCCGCAAAGCCCGGCGCCGCCAAAGGCAGCGTGATGGTGGCGAACCGGTAGATGCGCGACGCCCCCATGGAGGCGCCTGCCAGATCCAGGTTGGGGTCCAGTCCGCGCAGCGATGTGATGACCGACAGGAATACAAGCGGCGCACCAAGGATGGAGTGCGCCAGCATCAGCGCGATATAGCCGCCACCGATCCCCACCCGACCGAAGGCATAGGCGAAAGCGACGCCGAGAACGACGGTGGG
Organism: Rhizobium sp. Root482; assembly: GCF_001426565.1. Classification (GTDB taxonomy): domain Bacteria; phylum Pseudomonadota; class Alphaproteobacteria; order Rhizobiales; family Rhizobiaceae; genus Pararhizobium. Next base: position 151,371 of record NZ_LMFA01000025.1, read on the forward strand.
CACCACGATCGGCGAAACGAACAGCACGCTCAGCACCATCTGGGTGCCGCGCCGGGTCAGCATCACGCCGATCGCAGCAAGGCCACCGATCAGCACAGCGAAGATCATCGACCCGATGGCGACCTTGGTGCTGTTGAGCAGCGCATTCGTCCAGGTCGGCTCGGTCAGCACCTTCCTGAACCAATCGAGGGTAAAACCCTCCATCGGATAGGTGAGGAACGAACTTGTGTTGAAGGCCAGCGGCCAGACCAGCACGAGCGGAAGGATCATGAAGCCGGTGCAGAAGCAGACGCTGCCCCAGTATATGACGCGCGACATCACGCAATCCCCTTTCTATTGGACATCATCCATTGGCCGATGCGGGCAGCCGCAACCAGAAGGACGACGGTGGACAACAGCATCACCGAAAGGGCCGAAGCCATTCCCCAGTTCAGGGTCTTGTTCACGAAGTCGGCAATGAAATAGGCCAGCATCTGGTCATTCGGGCCGCCGGTCAGCGCCGGAGTCACGTAGAAGCCGAGCGCCAGGATAAAGACCGTGCCTCCGCCGACCAGGACGCCGCGCAGGCTTTGGGGGAAATAAACCCGCAGAAAGGTCTCGATCGGCCCCGCGCCAAGGCTGCGCGACGCATCGGATTGCGATTTTGGAATGGTCCGCATGACATTCATCATCGGCAGGATGGCGAAGGGCAGCAGAACATGCGTCATGGCGACAAGGGTTCCGAACCGGTTGAAGATGAGCTGCACCGGCTCCGATGTCAGCTTCAACCCGACAAGCAGCGTGTTGATCAAGCCGTTGGTCTGCAGCAGCACGACCCACGCTGTGGTGCGCACCAGAACCGAGGTCCAGAAGCTCAGGAGAACAATGGCGAGGATGGTCCCACTGACGCGGCGCGTGCCATTGGTCACGCCGTAGGCGAGCGGGTAGCCGATCAGAAGTGTAAGGATCGTGACCTGCAGCGTTATCAGCAGGGTGCGGCCCATGACCCGAAGATAGATGTCGTCACCCTTGCTGATGGTGAGATCACCATTCGCATCCACTTTCAGACCCGTCGCCTTCTGATAATGGCGCCAGGTGATCTGGCCGATGTTCCGATCGATAATTCCCCAATATTCCTGATCAGCCCATCTCTTGTCGAAACTGACGAGCCCATCCATCGTCGGAGCGATGGTGTCGGCCTCTTTCCCCGTTTTCAGGATCAACGAGCGGAACCCGGTCTTTTCCTGATTGAGCATACGCGCGGTTTCGCCCAACTGCTTCTGCTCCATGGCTCCAAGATCGGTAAGGAGCGCCTGGGCACGCCGGTCGGCATCGCCATCCTCGGTCGCTGCCCGCAAAGTCGCAAACCCCGTGCCCAGCGCCGAATTATCGAGACTGAGGGACACCACCGAGGCCAGCGGCGTAAGGAAGACAAGGATATAGAGAGCAACCGGTATAGACAGCAGAATCAGGGCTGCCAGCCGGCTGCCGTGCGGATTACGCAGAGCGTTCGACATTATGCGTCCTAGCTTTTGGGGAATTCCCGGCCGCCAGCAAGCTGGCCTGGCCGGGGGAACCAGACGGCACTGGGATCAGAGGCTATTGGACGACCCAGTTGCTCCAGCGCTCTTTCAGCGAATCGTAGTTTTCAATCCAGAAACTGTCGGAATAGGGCAGCGCTTCCGCGATATTCTCGCCCACCGGCAGGTCTTTGACCGTTTCCGGCGACATCAGCTTGCCGGCATTCACATTGGTCGGACCATAGGGCATTGCGGCGGAGAATTTCGCCTGCGCTTCCGCAGTGTTGGCGATTTTCAAAAACTCCAGCGCCTGCTCCTTGTAGGGCGCCCCCTTGGGAATGGCCCAGACATCGATGTTATAAATGTGATTCTTCCACACAAATTCGAGCGGCTTGCCTTCCTTCTTCGCCGTAATGATACGGCCATTGTAGGCGCTGCTCATGGCGACGTTGTTGGCAACGAGCCATTCGACCGGCTGGGATCCCGCTTCCCAGAATTGCAACTCGGACTTGATCGTGTCGAGCTTTGCAAAGGCACGGTCCACGCCCTCGGGCGTCGAAAGCACCTCATAGATCTGATCGAGGGGAACACCATCGGCCATCAGGGCCGATTCGAGATTCATATAGGGATTGTTGATGAGCCCGCGCTTGCCGGGAAACTTCTCGAGATTGAAAAAGTCCGACCAGTCCTTCGGCGCTTCTGCAGCGAATGCCTCGGTATTATAGGCAAACCCGTTGCCGATAACGACATTGCCCGCCGCGCAAGGCTGGACCGCCGCCGGAAGCAGCTCCTTGCCGCCGCCCAGAGCATCCCAGTCGATTTCCTCAAGGAGCCCCTCGTCGCAGGCGAGCTGGGCGTCGGTGCCGCCAGACATGACCAGATCCCAGGTGACATTCCCGGTATCGCCCATCGCCTTCAATTCGGCCAGGCCGCCCAGATAGGTGGTTTCGACGAATTTAAGACCCTGCGCTTTGGCAAAAGGATTGAAATAGGCCTCGCGCTGCGCATCCTGGTAGTTTCCGCCCCAGGCCGCGATCGTGAAATCACGCGCCATCGCCGGGCTTGCACAAAGTGAGACGACAACGCTTATCCTGGCAACCTTCAGATAATTCATAGTTTCTCCTCCCTCTATCGATGATCCGCTTCGCCTCATCGGCAGGCGGACGCCGAGCTTGAGCCCGACAACTTCTCCTCCACCGGAAGACGCCGAGCGCGTCGCTGTCGCCTCACACGACAGCAAATAAATGATAGCCAGACTAAAAAATTTGTAAAGTTATTTTAGTATTTCTTTTTTCCGCGCCACAGATATGATTGGTCGTCCTCTAAACCCGGGGTAGGTGCGATAGGTGATGACGAAGTTGGCCTGTGAAGATGGAAGCGGAATGGTGCGGTGCCTCGACATTCCTGTCGTTGACATGCCGGCCAGTCATTTTGAGTGTAGGCAAGCCAGCGCGGATTCTACGACTTTGGCAAAGCTTGCCGTCTGAGCTATGTCGTTTTGGTGCTGACCAATTTCCATTTGGTTCTGTCGCCACGATAACTGCGCTTGCTTGACGAATTTTTGAAACGGATATTTTGGTTTGGACCTTATGACGAAGGCAATTCATGGCGACGATAAACGTCGGATCGGCGAGCGACTGAGACTTCGCCGCAAACTGCGCGGCATGGCATTGAAGCATGTCGCTGAAAAATCAGGACTTTCCGTCGGCATGCTGAGCCAGGTCGAGCGCGGGCTGATAACGCCATCGATAAAATCGATGCGCTCCATCTGCGACGCCCTGGAAATGCCGGTTATCTGGCTCTTCGAGGGTCCGGCGGAACAGTCGGACGATGACATAGAATTTGTCGTGCGCCGCCCGTTTCGTCGGGACATCTCCTATGAAAACGGGGCGATCCTGAAGGAAATCCTGACGCCGGATACCCAGCCCAAGATACAGATGCTCCGCTTTGTCCTCGAGCCCGGCGCCGATTCAGGCGAGCCCTATTCCAATGCCGAAGGCGGCAAATGTGGACTCGTCCTGCGAGGCACGCTGGAACTGGAGTTGAACGGTCGCAGGTTGAACATTCGCGAGGGTGACAGCTTTGCATTCCCCGCGCAGGCCCTCGTCCGATTTTGGAACGAAGGGCAGCAGCCCTGCGAGGTGATCTGGGTGGTTGCCCCAGCCACCGTTTGACGTCTTCACAGGCGGAAGCGCGTCGGCCCTCCGCAGCAGGGCTCGGGTCGGAGGAGCGCGTGATGCGGGGGTGCCTACTCCGCTGCCTTCGGAACATATCGGGCGGCGGGTTTATCCCGGGACAGGTGCGGAGCGAGGGCTTGTCTCGCCTCGTCGAAAGACGACCACAGGCCGTCATCGTCGAGCGAGGGGATCGTGACGATCTCGCCAATGTCGAATCCTGCCAGCGCGGCATCCACCATCCGGTCCGCGTCCATCATCATGCTCGCCGGAATGCCGGAACTGTCGACGCCCGCCCGCTCGAATATCTCTGTCCGCGTAAATCCGGGCAGCACGGCCTGGATGCGCACGCCCTTGGGATCGAGTTCTAAGGCCAGCGACTGCGTAAGCGTCAGGACGAAGGATTTGGCGGCGGCGTAGCTCCCATTGAATTTCTCTGGCATGAGCGCGACGACCGACGCCAGATTGACGATCGCTCCACGGCCACGGGCACTGAACGCCTTTGCGGCGGCGGCCGTCAGAGCATGCAGGACATCCACGCCGAGAAAGACCATTCGGTCCAGATCCGCCTCGGATGACGCGAGCACGCTGCCTGAGGCAGCCACCCCGGCACTGTTGACGAGGAATTCGATGCCGCTGTCTTCACGGAGCCGCCAGGCGACCCGTTCCAAATCCTCCGGCTTGCCAAGGTCGGCGGGCAGCGGCATGGCTGCGACACCGTGTTTCTCGCTCAGTCTGTTGGCGCTCGCGCGTAGCCGCTCGAGATCGCGGGCGACAAGGATGAGATCATAGCCGCGCGCCGCCAGACGGTCTGCGTAGACGGCCCCTATTCCCGAGGAGGCGCCTGTTATCAATGCGATGGGCCTGGTCATAAGGGTCTACTCCTGTTCGAAGACGATGGTGAGGGAAATCCCCGGCGAGTGCGGTCCTGGCCCACACATTGGATCGGTGCGTAGCCGCCCGGGCGTCAGCCGACCGGTTTCAGATCGCCTATGAGTGTCGGCACGAGTTCCGAGACCGTCGGATGGATGGGCACTGCCCATCGCAGCGTTTCCGTCGTGGCCTGCAGATTGATGGCGTCCAGTATGCTGTGGATCGCCTCGTCCCCTCCAGTACCGAGAATGGCCGCACCGAGGATGCGGTCGGTCTCGTAGTCGGCGACCAGCTTCATGAAACCCTTCGTCTCGCTCTTTTCCACGGCTCGGCCCACCCGGCTCATCGGGCGGGTCGAGACCTTGATCTTGTGGCCCGCTTCCCTGGCCTGGCGCTCCGTCATCCCAACGCGGCCGAGCGGCGGATCGATGTAAAGGCCATAGCCGAGGATGCGGTCGGACAGCTTGCGATCGCCGCCATCGAGCAGGTTGGCCGCCACGATTTCGAAGTCGTTGTAGGAGGTGTGCGTGAACGCGCCCCGGCCGTTACAGTCGCCAAGCGCCCAGATTCCCTCGACATTGGTGGACAGACGATCATCGACGGTGATGTAGCCGTGTCGGTCGGCTTCGATACCCGCGAATTCAAGGCCGAGGTCGTCGGTGTTCGGCTGCCTGCCGAGGGCAACGAGAACATGGCTGCCTTTTACCTCGCCCTGGTCCGTCCTGACCACAATGCCGCCGCCGGCCCGCCCCACGGAAACCAGTTCGTGGTTGCGCAGAACGTCAATGCCGTCGCTTATGAGAATGTCGGCGATTGCTTCGGATATGTCTTCGTCTTCGCGGGATGCCAGTTGCGCGCCACGTTCGATGACCGTTACCCTTGCGCCGAACCGCCGATACATCTGGGCGAATTCAAGTCCTATATAGCTGCCGCCGAGCACGACAAGATGTTCCGGCAATTCCTCGAGCGCGATGATCGACGTGCTCGTCAGATAGGGTATGTCGCTCAGCCCAGGCACATCTGGAATGTGAGGCCGCGCGCCGACATTGATGAAGATTTGCGGGGCCGTATAGTGCTCGCCGTCCACGGACACCGTCTTCGGGGCCACGAACCTGGCCTGACCGAAGATGACATCCATGGACGCGAGGCCTTCGAACCAGGATGTGAGGTTGTTTCGCGCATCCTCCGTCACCTTTCGGGCCCGGGCGGCGACGGCGGTCATGTCGACCATGATCTCGCCTGCGAGCTTGATCCCGTATTCCGACGAGCGCCGCGCGACCTCGGCGGTCTTGGCGCTGGCGACCAGCGCCTTCGTCGGCATGCATCCGGCGTTGACGCAGGTGCCGCCGAGATATTTCTGTTCGATGAGGGCCACCTTACGGCCCATAGACGCCATGCGCGCAGCAAGGAACGGTCCAGCCTGGCCGGCACCTATGAAAATTGCATCATACGTCCTCATGACACGGCCGCCGCGGTGATCGCTGCAAGAGCGATGGCGACGACATCCTCGATGAGGGCGGCCGGAAGATCGCGGCCGAAGCGATTTGCCAGAGAGGCACGGCCCGCTGCGCCGGCATAAGTGCCGACCACGGCACCGACGATGCCCGCGACAAGGCCGCCTGCAAGCCCGCCGCCTGCAGCGGTGATCGCAGCGCCGCACAGTGCGCCCATGACGATACGGGCACCAAACTGCATCGGCACCTTGCGCGACGGGGTGCCGGGAAGCTGGTCGGTCACGAGTTCCACGACTGCGAGTATCGAGAAGATTGCGACGGCCCATATCGAGCCCATGAACGCAAGGGGGCTCTGGGAAATGTCGAACCATCCGAGATAGGCACCCCAGGCGATGGCGGCGGGCGCGGTCATGGCACGCAGGCCGGCAACGACACCGATGAGTATTGCGAGAAGTATGAGCATCTGAAATTCCCCTTGTTTGAAACACCGTCGCCGACAAACGAGGAAATGTGCCGCGGATACGCGGTCAGCGGGCGGAAATGCAGTCTAACATCCGCGGCACGTTTCCGGACAACGAGCGAGCGTCAACTCTGGAAGAAAGCGAGAAGGTCGGGGTTCGCCACATCCGGATGGGTCGTGCACAGGCCGTGCGGCAGGCCCTTGTAGGTCTTCAGCGTGCCGTTCCTGAGAAGTTTGGCGGCGAGCGGCGCCGAGTCGGCATAGGGTACGATCTGGTCGTCGTCGCCATGCATCACGAGCACGGGCACCTCGATCTGCTTGAGGTCTTCGGTAAAGTCGGTTTCCGAAAAGGCCTTGATGCAGTCGTAATGGGCTTTCGCGCCGCCCATCATGCCCTGCCGCCACCAGTTCTGGATGACGCCTTCGAAAGCCTGGGCATCGGGGCGGTTGTAGCCATAGAAGGGGCCGGCCGGAACGTCGCGGAAGAACTGGGCGCGGTTGGCGACCAGTGCAGCGCGGAAGCCGTCGAACACCTCGATCGGCAGGCCGCCGGGATTTTTCTCGCTCTTGACCATGATCGGCGGGACGGCACCGATCAGCACCGCTTTGGAGACACGGCCGGGCTTGGCACGGGCGACATAGCGGGCGACTTCGCCACCTCCCGTGGAATGGCCGACATGGATCGCGTTCCTGAGGTCGAGCTTTTCGGCCAGTTCGATGACGTCGGCCGCATAGGTGTCCATCTCGTTTCCGCTATCGGTCTGCGTCGAGCGCCCATGGCCACGGCGGTCATGAGCGATGACGCGGAAGCCCTTCTCCAGGAAGAACATCATCTGGTTGTCCCAGTCGTCGGCTGACAGCGGCCACCCGTGATGGAAGACGACGGCCTGCGCGTCTTTCGGACCCCAATCCTTGTAGAAGATCTCCGTGCCGTCCTTGGTGGTGATAAATCCCATCTGCATATTCCCCTGTTCGATTGCGGTGGACTGAATGGCGGCCGAGGCCCATTTCGGAAGTAACGCAGCGACCAGCGCCGCCCCTCCAGCCAGGAGGATATCACGCCGGGTGGTGCTCGGTTCTATTGCGAGGACGATGCTGTTCATCTCTGTCTCCGTGGAAGCAATGCCTCTATTGACGAGGTCAAACATGCCCGACAGACGGCCGTAAAACGAGTTAAGCGTCGTAAATTGATGAAAATCAGAAATCTCGCCGTTGCGAGGGCAAGCAAGGGACAGGAACCGCCCCTTGGGACAATATGGATATTTCAGGCAGATACAAATTTATAGGCATCGCCACGACGCTCGGCATAGCCGACGCCGGGATAGGTCCAGTGGTAACCGAGCAATTTGAGCTTTTCGGACGCCGCGCGGTCCAACAGCTTTTGGCGGCTGGCGAGCGCGGCCTCGGTATCCGTATCGAAGCCGAAATGCCAGTCCGGTCTGGCGAAGAAGATCGTGTCGCTGGTGCAGGCATCCCCCGTTATGAGCAGATTGTCCCTGCCCTCGAGTTCGAGGGAGATGTGACCCGGCGTATGACCGGGCGTCTCGACGACAGACATTCCGGGAACGATCTCGTCGCCCTCCCGGACCCGTATGATCCGGTCGTCCACTGCAAACAGGTCGCGCTGGGCGCCCTTGGCGAAGCCGTGCAAACCCGCCGGCCTGCGAGCCTCGAATTCCTTGTCGGTCCAGAAATCCCACTCGGCCTGGCCGACATAATACCGGGCGTTGGGATAGAGCAGCTTGCCGTCGATAGTGGTCGTCGCCCCCGAATGATCCGGGTGGACATGGGTGAACACCACCTTGGTGATCTGTTCCGGGGAAATACCCAATGTTCCAAGATTGCCCACCAGCTTGCCGGCCGTAGGCTGGAAGTTGGTTCCCGATCCGTTGTCGATGAGAATGAGGTCCTCGCCGTGACGGATCAACGGGATGTTCGCCTGCACGGCAGCACCCTTCTCCCCGGCTCCGAGGCGCTTCAGAAAGTCCGCCCGCTCTTCAGGCCCGGCGTCCGGAAGCAGGACTTCGGGCGGAAGAATAATGAAGCCGTCGCTAACCACGGTGACATCGAAAGCTCCATGCTCGAATCTGTGGAACGAAGCGGCGAAGACATCACGGGGCAGAGCCATCGCGGCGGCGACGGCGGCAGAGCCGGCGAGCAATTGCCTCCTGGTGGCGTGAACATTGGTGTCGAAGTCGAACATGCCCTGTCTCCTTTTGCGTTCGCCGATCGATCGGATCATGGGGTCGAGATGCCGAAGCGTAGGCGCGGGCGCGGCTGCGGGCGAGTTAAGCGTCGTAAATTGGTGAAAAGCCCAGATGCAAGAGCGGTCAGACACCGCCGCCGCGGCGCATGTCTGCAACGACGTTGATCAAGGCGCGCGCGGCGCAGTGCGGCGAGTCGCCTTTGTCGCCGAGGATCAGCAGCCCGTTCCCCGCGCCCTCCGGCGCGACGAGCAGATGTTTTCCGGGGATCAGGGCCACAGGTTTGCCGGCGCTCAGGAATGCCCTGACCAATCCGGCAGCGCCTCGGTCGTCATCCGTCCAGATCGGTCCGGAGAGACCAATGCTGAAGGCCGCCGCGAAATCCTCGACGACGATCTGATCAAGGGCAAGGGTGTCGGCCAGTTCGTCGCGGGCAGCCCGATCGCTCTTGAACCTTCGTACCGCGTGATCCGATACCTCGGCAGACCGCATTCCGTCCATGATCAATGGCGAGCCGCCGAGCGGTGTGGCCATGACGACCTCCGAACCGAAATCCTTGAATGCGTAATATGGCGGGGCGATCCTCGCCAGGTCCACCTCGGCATTGCCAACCTCTTCCTCACCTTCGACGATCAATATCAGAAAGCGGATGGCGGCCTCGTTCATATCGTTCTCCTGCTCTGCGCTTATCATCAGGCGTGCGAGACAGTAGAACGAGTTTAGAGTTGTAAATCCGTGTAAATTCGCGGCCCCTCAGGGCGCTCAAACATTGCCTTTGGCGGAGGAGCCGATGCCGGCGTTACACAAAGACAGGGTCGCCAGATCGCGATCGATACGTCTTTTCCAGGCATGAGCACCATCCTGGCATCCAGCCTCGGCGCCCTGCGCTAGATGCTCCATTGCCAGCGCAACTGCGTGATCGGCATCCTGCGACAGGAGTATCTGCGCCTTCACTCGATGGGGTTCGGGCAGGCACCAGCGTTCGCCGGACCTGCCGGAATGCCCGATGGCCTCGTCGATCAGCCGCAGGGCTTCCGAATGGCGCGAAAGTCTGGCCATGGCGCTGGCGGCGATCGACTGGAAGTAGCTTTTGAACAGGGTGAAGCCGGCTGATGACAGCGTTTCCATTCCCGCTGTCAAAGTCCGGAGGCATTCCTCCGCCCTGCCCTCTCGCATCATCAGTTCGGCCTCGAAACAGTCGGCGTAGCAGTGCCAGACATCGAGCGAGAGCGCCTTGGTGTGCTCCCTCAATTGCGAAATGTAAACGGTCGCGAGATCGTCTCGACCCGAGAGGAGTGCGATCGGGCACGCGGCTTCGGCCAGGACATTGGAGAGGGACAGGGTATGGCCGATGTCGAGAGCATATTCGACGGTCTCGCGCACCTCGCCAAGCGCCTCTTCCCCCTCGCCCATGGTCCACATCGCCCGTGCCAGGATGATGCGGGCGGTCACGCGCTGGTCGAACTGGAACCGTATGGAATGCCGGCTTCCCCGCAGGCCTGAATATGCGCTCAGCATTTGCCGCAGTTCGTCACGAGATTCCGCATGGCGGCCAAGCCAGTGCAGCGTTGCACCGCGCATACGCCTGCCTATGATCGCGTCGGCCGGATCGGTCGAGGCTCGCGCAAGTTCGGTGAATTTCTCGGCGAAATCCATGCCCAGCAACGGTTCGGCACGATTGACGGCATCGACCCACAAGGCCCAGACGGCACGCAACTGATGGTCGAGGTCGCCGAGTTCCCCGGCGATCTTGAGCGCGGTGGACCAGGCCTGGATTCCGTTTTCAGGCGCCTCGGTGGCCCGCATCTGCGGCCAGCCAAGTGCGGCATACAGTTTCATGCGGCTATGCTCATCCAGTCCCGGACGCGATTCCAAGACGTTGATCGCCCGGGTGACCGCCACGAGGCATTCGTCCAGGAGAGACTGCCGGAACAGGAGGGGGAGCCCCGCCACGGTGAGCCTCACTCCGAGCAATTGATCGCCCTGTTCGCCGAACGACCAGTCGAGTGCTGCTCGCAGGTTCGCCACCAGCGAGGCATAATCTTCCGACCAATCGTCCACGGCAACGGAATAAAGCTCCTGCTCGGCGCGGGTCAGCCTGCCTTCCAGGTACTCCGCGAGCCGTGACATCGCGCGGTCCACGCCGTTGCTCTCCGTCAGTTTCTGGGCGGCGTAGATGCGTGTCGTGTCGAGAAGCCGATAGCACGTACCGGCGGATTGCGTGTCCGCGCTCACAAGCGACTTCGACACAAGCGAAGCGAGATCGTCGTCGGGCAATTCGCCCGACATCACCTCGACCGCGGCATCTCCGCCGAACCAACCCCGGAAAACAGAGAGCTCCTGCAGCGCCAACCGCTCCGACGGCGAAAGTATGGCATAGCTCCAGTCCAACGTCGCCCGGAGGGTCTGATGCCTGGGCAAGGCGGTGCGTCGCCCGCGCGTCAGCAATCTGAAGCAGTCCGACAGCGAGGCCGCCAGGCCCCGCACGCTGATCGCCTCCAACCGTCCCGCGGCCAGTTCGATGGCGAGCGCTATCCCGTCCAGCCGCGAGCAGATATCGACGACATAAGGCGCGTCCTCATCGGTGAGCTCGTAGCTCCCGAGGCAGGCGTCGGCCCGCTCGACGAACAGCTGGACCGCAGGAGATGCCAAGGCCTCGCTTGCGCCGCCGATCTTTGACGGCAGCTCCAGCGGCGGCAGCCGATGAACGCGCTCGCCCTCCGCTCGAAGCGGTTCTCTGCTGGTGGCGAGGATGCGCGCGGACGCAGACATGGCCATGATGGCCTCGACCGTGGGCGCGACGCCATCAACCAACTGTTCGCAACTGTCGAGCACCAGAGTGACATCGTTGCCGGCGAGATGGTCGACAATATCGCAGATGATATCGTCGCTCCTGGTCGGAATACCCAGCGCCGACGCGATCGCAGTCGGGATCAGGCCTGCATGGGAGACCTCCGAGAGATCGATCCAGACTGCATCGGGCATGGCGCCGCTCGCCATCGCCGCACGCGCCACCGTGGACTTTCCGATGCCACCCGGCCCGACAATGGTCAACAGGCGAGACCGGTGCAACTGGGTGGCAATCAGAGCGATGGACTGCTCCCGGCCGAAAATGCGGGGTGCGGATGGAAGATGTGCCGGGCGCTGGAGTGAAGCCGCCATCCGGGCACTGTGTTCGTCCGTGTCGAAGGACAATTCTGCGACAAAGGTGTAGCCCCGTCCGGGAACGTTCGCGATGACCTTCGATACCCGCTGGCTGTCGTCCAGGGCCTTTCTCAATGCAGAAATATGGACGCGGAGATTTGCCTCCTCGACGAACGTATCGGGCCAGACATGCTTGACGATTTCGGCATTGGTCTTCAGCTCACCGGGATGCGACGCGAGGAAAATGAGAATGTCGGCCGCACGGCTGCCAAGCGGCATCACCTGCCCGTCGCGCAGGAGTGCGCGCCGGGCAGGCACAACCGTGAACGGTCCAAAACATATGTCGCTCACCGTTAGTCTCTCTCAAGGACAGGAACGGATTTCTCGATCTGTGATGTGCATCGATCAGTCGCCGGCATCATTGCAAGCCCGCATACGGAGTTGCAACGGGAACAATGGAAATTGGACGAAAGTCTTATGTTACTGGGAGCCCTTTTGTACTTTCGGTCGTCCGAGCAGGGGCTTCCGCCCTCTCGCACGAAGACACCACGGGACTCATTTTCCGCGCCACGCAGATTCGACGCGAAAATAGTCCGCTTCCGCGCTCCTATACGCATTTCGATATCCGGCTTTGAACGACAGGCGCCACTACAATCGCAGCAGCGTTTTTCAGGAGCCGCAGCATGGATCTCGTCCCGATCATCGACATTATCGGAGAAAACAACACGGCTCTCGCCGGCGGTGCGGTTCTCGGCCTGCTCTTCGGCTTTTTTGCCCAGAAGACGGCATTTTGCACGCGTTCAGCCGTACTGGACCTGACCCGGCATCGGGGCGTCTCGGCGCTTGCCATCTGGTTCATCGGTTTCGCCGTCGCCATTCTGGGCGTACAGGGTCTCCTGTCGAAAGGTGCGCTCGATGTTACGGAAACACGCTTCTTCTCGACCGCGCAGAGCCTGTCCGGCGCCCTTGTCGGCGGCCTTGTCTTTGGCGTCGGCATGGTGCTGGCTCGCGGCTGCGTTTCGCGGCTGCTGGTGCTCGGCGCCTCCGGCAATCTGCGCGCGGCTTTCACGATCCTGATCACCGCACTGGTCGGTCTCGCCACCTATGACGGCCTGCTCGTGCCGCTGCGCGATGGCATTGGCGGCCTGTGGAACACCGCCGCCATCGGTGGCAACGATCTGCTTGCCCATGCCAACCTGCCCTCCTCCGCCGGCCTTTGGATCGGCATCGTTCTGGCGCTCGGTGCGCTGGCGCTTGCCGTCACGGCGCGTCTTCCGGCATGGAAGGTTGTCGGCGCGGCCGTCGTCGGCCTCACCATCGTTGGCGGCTGGTACTTCACCTATACGCTTTCGACCCAGGTCTTCGAGCCGATCCAGGCCGAAAGCCTTTCCTTTATCCGTCCACTCGCCACGACCGGCGCTTTGGCTACGGGTGCATCCGCTGGCTTCGGCCTCGACCAGGGCCTGCTGATCGGCACGATCCTCGGCGCGTTCGCGGCAGCCCTCGTTTCACGCCAGTTCCGCATCAAGACCTTTTCGGAAGCCGGCTCGCCGTCCATCGCCCGCTACGCCGTCGGCGGCGTGCTGATGGGCTTTGGCGGCATTCTGGCAGTCGGCTGCACCATCGGTGCCGGCCTGACCGGCGGTTCCGTGCTCGCAGTCTCTTCCCTCACCGGCCTTGCCGCCATGATCATCGGCGCAGCCGTCGCCGACCGGGTCATCGACGGGGTGCTGAGCGCACCCCGCATCGAAGCCTATCCGCACGCCGCCGAATAGCCAGCATCTTGCTTCGGCCATCGGGTCGGCCTTATACACCATGATCTAAATATATCGATCGGGAGTAGAGGGCTTTGCAAATTTGCATGCATAACGCATACGCCAAATCGATGTCGCCCCAGCCTTCGGCATCCAACAGGCGGAATTGCTCAGTTGGTCTCTAGGGCAGCACTCAAAGAAATCGAAACTTTCGCAATCCGCCGCAAGGCATGACACATCACTGCGCTCTGGCCATCCAGAAAAGCAACACAGTTGTGGCCATCTGCCGAGACCGCCGATGCACTGCAGACCGGCCGTAAAAACTTCGCGAAAACACCGAAGATCGGTCGCTGGACGACCAACGCGCTGGATACTTGGCTGGTCAGGGAAGAAAAGCCCGACTCTACGGTGAAGTTCGCTGCCGCTCGATAATCGGGCTCCAAAAAATCCTCGACCATTTTTAAATATCGTCTAAAGTACGTCTTTCTTAAATTCCGTACTGATCGAGAAAATAACCACTGGGAGGATCACGTCATGGCATGGCAGTTTCCAGCAAGCTTTTCTACGAATGTAACGGCGGTGGATCTCGGCACGACCGATGATGTCTATATCGGCACCAATGTTTCCATCGCAACCACGTCTACCTATACCATCCGCGGGACAGGGTCGGGACATGAGGTCGAGATCGATGGGTCTGTCGCCGGTTCCTATGCAGTTTACCTGGGAAATTCCAGTGACATCGAGCATGATCAGATCATCACCGTTTCCGAAACCGGACGCATTTTTGCACTCAGCTATGGCGCCATTGCTGTCGGTTATCATTCAGAAATCAACAATGACGGATCGATCAAGTCCAAGACGACCGGGGTCTATTTCAGTGGCTCGCCCGCCGACCTCACCGTTGAATCGACATTCAACAACAGCGGCGTAGTTGACGCCAGATTTTATGGAGTCGAGGCCTACGGCACGCAAAAGCTTCACACCGAGAACACCGGCATCATAAAAGGCGGCTCGTATTCGTATGTCGGCGGGAATGGCGTGGATGAAATCTTCAATTCCGGGAAGATATACGGTGCCCTTTCCATGGGGAGCGGCAACGATTATTACGACGGTCGCCAAGGCTTTGTCGACAGCGACGTCACGGGTGGCAGCGGCAACGACAAGATCTATGGCGGAACGGAAAACAATCTCTTCCACGGCGGAGCCAACAATGACCGCCTCTATGGCGGCAAAGGCGCTGACAAGCTCTACGGCGAAGCCGGCGCGGATACATTTGCGTTTCGGGCCATAGCCGAGTCGACAACAAGCGGGGTTGGTAGAGATACGATATACGATTTCTCTCACGCCGACGGCGACAAAATCGACCTGGCAAACATTGACGCCAATACCACCGCGTCGGGAAATCAAGCTTTCAAATTTATCGCCAATTCAGCCTTCACAGGGAAAGCTGGCGAGTTACAGGACTATACGTCTGGTTCCGGGCATTTCATCAAAGGTGATGTCAACGGAGACGGTCTCGCCGATTTTGCAATTCAGATCACCACGAACAATGTGTTTGTGACAGGTGACTTCATTCTTTAGCTCTTGGGACCAATCGTGCGGCGGCATTGCTACCGTTTGCTGAACCTAAGCTGGCCCCGCTCGCCCACGAAGCAAGCGGGGCCTTGTCTTGTGAAGACCAATCCTCCGCCGGCCAGTCAACAATATCGTGCAGCACGATATTACGCGCAACGCCTCGCACTCGGGCGGTTCAGCAAACGGTTCGTTGGCGACAAACTTCATGGCGGCCTGTAGAAATGCGTCATCCACTGCCCGAAGATATCGGCTCGACATAGGCAAACTTCCTGCCAGCATCGCCCCATGCCACCGACGATGGCAGAGACCTTGCTGATCATTGCTCCACCGCCTCCTTGATTGACCGGACGGGGCGAACAATCCATTCCCGCCGAGCAGCATCAACGCCACGCGGTCGTAGCGATCCATCGGTGGACAGTTTGACGAAACGGTGCGATCTTCCGAAATTACCTGAAATCACTCTTGGCTCCATATGAAGGCGGCACGAAGTGGGCGTAGAGAAACCATTCAAGCTCGTCGTCCTTGCGACATTTGATATCGATGACGAAGGCTGCCTCAGGCCCGCGGTTGAGCCACAGCAGATCGAAACGGAAGAACGGGCCGTCCGATTGGCAAAGCTGTTGGCGTCCAAGCACGCTGGCGTGGTGGTGTGGAGCCGGACCGCGGATTCGACCTTGGGGGAGTATGGACCTCCAGAAGTACTGTTCCGGAGCGGCGAGATACCGGAAATGGCTTAATCACAGTTTTCCATCTGGAAATTGAGGCACTGCTTGATGCACAAATAAAAGGGTGCAATCTATGCGCCGCGTGAGAAACCATTTTATCAGGGGACCGGAATGAAGCGTGCACCACTCGCAGCGGCGATCAAAAACTGGAAAGGCGGCGACAACGGGAAAGACGCGGTTTTCCGCATTGGCCAGGTCTTGAAGGATCGAAAGCACATTCTCCCTGGCTGGTCTCCCGCTTATCTTGCCAATCTTGGAAACATCAAAACAGTCGTCGATGTCGGCGTGCTGCGTGGGACGCCATCGCTTTATAAAGCCTACCCGAATGCTTATCTCGTGTTGATCGAAGCCCTTCCCAACTACCGCGCAGACTGCGAGGCAATCATTAAGGACCGCCCCGGCGAACTTCACAACGTGGCCGTCGGTTCCTATGACGGCGAAATCGAAATCAACTTTCTCGAAGAGGCTCCGGCTCGGTCATCGGTATTGACCCACATCATCGGCGGGACAGATACACGGACCAAAATGGCCGTGCCTATGCGCAAGATCGACACCCTTCTGGCGGGACGCGAACTCGAAGGCGACATCCTTTTGAAGATCGACACCGAGGGCTACGAGATGGAGGTGCTGAAAGGCGCTCCCGAGTTCTTGCGGAAGGTGAAGTTCGTTATCGCAGAGACGAGCGTTCGTCGGCGCCATGAAAACAGCTATCTGTTTGCCGAGCTTGTCACCTTCATGCAGTCCAAAGGCTTTGACGTATTCGACGTGATCACGGCCACTCGACCGGGGCCGGACATCCCTGGTGCCTCGATCATTGATGTTGTTTTTCTCAACTCGAATATCAACTATAACCTCCAAGATATGCCGGAGGACAAGTCTGCCCAGAACGCACCGGTGACGAATGCAGCCTTCAAAATCTCCCTGGCTGCTGAAAAACTGTATGATGCGATTACTCTATCGATGAAACAGCCTGATTTCACTGACGAAGAAGACAACGAGGACGAAGGTAGTGACCGGAAAGCGATCCCGAACACCGATCGGGATCAAGCCGACGACGAGAACGATACCGTTGACAGCGAAGCGGCGGAGCATCGTAGGAAGGCGGTTTTGGCTATTGAGGCAGCAATAAAGGACATCATTTCTCTCCGCTCAGCCGGTTCATGATAATTTTCGAAAAGCAGGGCGCGATCACTGCAACGGATGGCCTCCGACCTGAGACCCTATGCCGACACTGCGAATGTGGTTTACATCACACTCGCAGTGTCCGGCTGAACCGCCCCGAGTTTACCGGAGACCGTTTGGTTTAAGTTATGCGGCCAAGGCTGGTGCGTCCAGCGCTGCGTAATATCGTTCTTCGGCTTCGGCCGGAGGAATGTTGCCTATGGGCTCCAGAAGGCGGCGGTTGTTGAACCAGTCGACCGATTCCAGCGTGGCGAACTCTACGGCTTCGAAGTTTCGCCACGGTCCTCGCCGGTGGATGACCTCGGCCTTGTAAAGACCGTTGATCNAACCAGTCGACCGATTCCAGCGTGGCGAACTCTACGGCTTCGAAGTTTCGCCACGGTCCTCGCCGGTGGATGACCTCGGCCTTGTAAAGACCGTTGATCTTTTCGGCGCATGGGCAGTCCGGCTTGCCCGCCAACCGACGATGCGGCGAGCGAAGGCATCGATCACAAAAGCCACGTAGACGAAACCCTGCCAAGTCGCCACATAAGTGAAATCAGAAAGCCANTGCCCGCCAACCGACGATGCGGCGAGCGAAGGCATCGATCACAAAAGCCACGTAGACGAAACCCTGCCAAGTCGCCACATAAGTGAAATCAGAAAGCCAAAGCATGTTCGGCGCGGGCGCGAAGAACTGYCGGTTCACCCGGYCGAGCGGACATGGCGCAGTCTTGTCACTGACCGTCGTGCGGATCGGTTTGCCGCGAATTATGCCCTGCARCCCCATTGCCCTCATAAGCCGAGCGACTGTGCAGCGGGCGATGTCGTAACCCTCCCGTTGCAACTGTCGCCAGACCTTGCGCACGCCATAGACCTGGAAGTTCTCGTTGAACACCCGGCGTATCTCGACCTTCATGGCAATGTCGCGTCGAGCGCGGGCCGACAGTCGGTCCACATCCGTGCGCTTGGCGATGACCTCATAATAGGTGGACGGGGCAATCGGCAGCAGTCTGCAGATTGGCTCGACCCCGAGCACCGAGCGGTGTGCATCGATAAAGGAAATCATCGCTTCAGTGGGCGGTCGAGCTCCGCCATCGCAAAATATGCAGAGGCTTTCCGCAAAATCTCGTTGGCCTGACGAAGCTCGCGGTTCTCCCGCTCCAGGGCTTTCATCTTCTCMGCAACGTCACTCGGCAAACCCGCACGYTTGCCGCTGTCCACCTCCGCCTTCTTCACCCATTCATTGAGCGTATCAGCCGAGCAACCGATCTTGGCGGCTATGGAAGACACGGCCGCCCACCGCGAAGGATGCTCTGCTTCATGCTCGACAACCATTCGAACGGCGCGGGCGCGGACTTCAGGAGAAAACTTGTTTGTCGTCTTGCTTGTCATAGACCCTACTTCTCGCGAGTTGGGGTC
>NZ_LMFA01000026.1 GCF_001426565.1 Rhizobium sp. Root482
GGGGTTCGCTAAATCTGCTCGTCTTCATCAAAATCTCCTCGTTCATAAAGCCCGAGAAAATTCTACTTTTGAAGCCCGTTAATTTGCGGGGGGATTACCGAAGAGGCGAATGTTCCATGCCTCAACGAGCATTTCGCATCGCTTTTATACCCCTCGCCCGAATGGGCCCCAGGATGCTGGGTAAATGAGTCTGCCATTCAAGGGTCAGACTTCTTCCGTCTCAAGCACGAAATTGCCTTCGGGGATACGGTTGCGTATCATCGAGCGAATGTTCGCGTCGATCGCCGGGTCTTCTCGATCGAAAAGGCCACACGCGCGAAGCGCCTTGCGCCGGTCGATGGAGCGGCCGAGATATTCGAAAAGTACGATGGAAGCGGCTGGTTTGCGTCCACGCAGCAGGGGCATACCAGTCTGAACGCCAATCAGATAGTGCAGACTCGATTGATAACTGGGATATAAAATGATCTCCGTTACGCTGCTTCGGACGACCGTCTCATATTCGAGTGCAAAAATGCGATCCCCAAGAAAAAGCAGAGCGGCGGAGTATCTTGACGTCTTGACACCTTGACGGCCCGGAATTTGAAGCCGCTCAATGCTTTTCCAGTAATACCGGCCATTGCTTTCGTAGAGCGCAACGAGACATTTGATAATCTTTCCGGCATGTCCGAAGGAATAGAAATATCTGAAATAATAGCCCACATACCGTCCGAGATCACCGGAGCGTTGATAGAGTTGCTCGATATGAAACATCAGATCTGTCGAAGCATGCTCAATGGGAGGACGACGGCGCAGGCCGACAATTTCGGCGAAACGCTGATGGTCCATTAGAAGCTCGGCCTCGCTCACGCCAAAGAAGTCGCAAATGCGTCTCAGATTTCGCCTCGACGGCAGAGACTGTCCGCTCAGATATTTGTTGAACTGCTGGCGATTGATTTGCAGGCGCCGGCATACCGATGCGATGGAAGGATGATAGCTACAGAGGAAAGCGAGATTTTGCGTGAAAGATTCTGGCTGCATTGCAAAAATACATACCCGTGGGCCAGCGATGTCAACTCGCGCTCGGTTTCTCGCTTTTAGATCGGTCATTCACGCATATGAAATATGTCTCAATGGTTTAAGCGCGCCTGAGACCAGTTTCGCTCGCTCACTCTGATGGCGGCCTCGATACGATGCTCGGCTGGAATCACTACCGTACGAAGCCGGCCTTCATCGCCATGGCCAAGAGCCTCACCTCAAGCACACGCGCCGCCCTCCGGCACCAGCGGGCACGGCTGGACCTGCTCCTCGCACCCGATCTGCGCCGCCCTGACCTGACGAAGACCATCGTCAAGGCAACCGCCGATACCGTGAAGCCCGTTCCGGTTGAGCCCGTCGATGATAAACGTGATAGCGGCCGAGCATTTCCTGCAAAAGTGTTCTAGGTTATACCGCGCGCCATCAGAGAACTCCAGATCAGGACTGCCATGACATCCGCGACCGATCGCATCCTCGCCGCCGTTGACCACCTCTTCGAGCGTGAAGTGGAATTTCTCGAAGAACTGGTTCGCTTTCGCTCCCTGCGCAATGAGGAAGCGGCTGCGCAGGATTTTCTTGCGAGAGAGCTGGAAAACCGCGGTTTCACCGTCAATCGCTTCCGCACCGATGCCTCCAGAATTGGAGAGCATCCCGCCTTCTCTCCCGCCACCGTTGCCTATGATGAGAGCTGGAACATCGTCGCCTGTAAGGCCGCGGCAGGCGGCGGACGCTCGCTCGCCTTTAACTCCCATGTCGATGTGGTGCCAGCAGGAAGCCCCCAACGGTGGCGCACTCCGCCTTTCGAGCCCAACCGCCGGGGCGACTGGCTGTATGGCCGTGGCGCGGGTGACATGAAAGCCGGACTCGTTGCCTCGATTTTTGCGATTGATGCCATCGCCGAGGCGGGGCTCACCGTGTGCGGCGACGTACAGGTGCAATCCGTCGTGGAGGAGGAAATCACCGGCAATGGCGCGGCGACGGCCTTTGCACTCGGTTTCACCGCCGATGCCGTCCTCAGCCCCGAGCCGACCGACGAGCAACTCGTGCGGGCCAATGCGGGCGTGATCAAATTCCGGTTGGAAACGAAAGGTCGCCCGGCCCATCCACGCGAGCCGGACTCGGGTCAGAGCGCTATCGACCTGATGATACGCCTGATCGGCCGTCTAAGAGAACTGGAATGCCGCTGGATCGCCGAACGGGAGAATAAGCCCCTGTTCCACAATATTGCCAACCCGGTGGCCCTGACGATCGGCACCATCAACGGCGGCGACTGGATCGCCTCTATCCCGAGCGACTGCGTTGCGGACGGTCGGATCGGTTTTTATCCCGGCGACGACCCAAAGGACCGCATTGCCGAATTCGAGGCATTCGTCAAACATGTTCAAGCGGAGGACCCGGCCTTTGACGGCGAGCCGCTGGTTACGCTCACCTGGGTCGGCGTCACGCATGCCGGCTACGAACTGGCTGAAGGAACGATGGCCGAGGCGGGCCTAAGAACCGCACACGCGATTACCCATTCCGGCGATGCTCTGCCCGCATATGTCATGGCCTGCTATCTCGATGCAGCCATCTTCTCCGTACACGGAAATATTCCGTCACTTGTCTATGGCCCAATTGCAGAAAACATCCACGGCATCGACGAACGGGTCAGCCTGCCGTCTCTGCGCCGCGTCACCAAAACCTTGGCGCTCTTTGCTGCAGACTGGTGCGGCGTGATGGAGGCTTGAGCTGGCGAGAGGAACATGAGTCCGCGCATCGTCCCATTTGCCTCGATGGAATGCGGATCGAAGACCACTCCAAACCTTATCCAACGATCGCTAGTTGTGAGCTTTCAGGAGGTTGTCCATTCGGCACGGATTTAGGAGACTGGAGTTATCACACCTCAGCTTTTAAGAATCGCTCCGAATGAACATTGACTAGATGCCCGGCTGACGCCTTTGCGCCGAGAATGGCCGTGGCTGCCATGAGCGGCCGGTTGCCCCAGGCACAAGCTACCCGCATCTACAGCGTTTCGCCAAAGTTCGTGTCGCGCCGGGTCGGGCGGTTTAGGATACAAGGGCGCGCCGGGATGATGGATCTTTCATTCGGCTCAAAACCAGTCCGCGACAGACGGAACAGGTGCTAGTCGAGCGCATGGTCGGAATTGGTCGCCAACGCCTGACTGGATAGAAGGATCGCCGCAGGAGCTTTTAACACAGCGCCGGTGGAAAACCGAAAAACCGTGGCCGACAGCCCCGGCGCACGAGTCCACTCATAAACCGGCGATCGCCGCACGGGCGCTTTTGGGCGGTTGGATGTGAAGCTCGTGAAGGATCCGAACTGCCGGTAGCTCTGACGCCCTAACGCGCTGAGAAATCAAGATTCTTGCTCGGATCGAACGTATCCTAAAGTTGTCACAAGAAATGACGAATTGATGAGCCGCATGTCAATCTTCCGGAAGAGCATCCGGCCATCGCTGCGCCCCATGGAGGACACGCAGTACTCGGACTGTCGTCTCCGTCACTTCGTAGGCGACGACATACGGCGTACGAGGAATGACCAGTTCGCGTGTCCCCGGGATCCGGCCAGGACGCCCGCTTTCGGGAAAGTCCTGAAGCCGACTGGCTGCGGCCACAATCCGTTCATCGACTGTGATGGCGGCGGTCGGATTATCGGCCTCAATATGCGTGAATAGACCGTCGCGATCAGAGAGCGCGAAGGCGGACCAAAAGAGTTTCACGTTTTCAGGTCGCCTGCCCTGCACTTGGCCGCTGCTCGGCGCTGGGCGAAATGCGCTTCCGCCTCATGGTCTGGAACGTCGGGCCGAGTATCGTTCAGCGCTTCCAACACCTTCGACCGGAACCAGGCGTCATGTCCCTCGCTGCTGGTCACGAGCTCAAGCGGGAGAGAGCCTTCGTTTGCAGTTCGGGTCAGCAAGATCCGCACGGCATCCGACACCGTCAGCCCCATGCTTTCGAGCACGGCAGATGCGCGGTCGCGGACTTCGGCATCAATACGGGTCTGAACGAGTGCATTTGCGGCCATAAAGCGATTCCTCTGCTTAGTACAATGTAATGCAAACGAACGACAAATGCTAGCACTCGCCATAGGATTTGAGATGCTCTCATAAGGCCCCCTGATCGAACAGTCGGCGGATGAACCGATCTGAGCAACCTCTCGCCTTGAAAGGATACGAACCAGCGTCTCCTCCTCGAATTCTCGTAAGTAGCTGATTTACTTGATTTTCGTGGCGGAGCGTTAATTTGCAACAGACTTTCGCGCATAACCAAATTTCTTCGATCAGTTATGACAAATATATGCGCTGTAAACTGATGCGCTTCAAAGCGCGGTGTTGCGCGCGCAGCGCAATTTTTTCTTGTATATTTTGCAATTCCGGTCAAAAGTATCTTTGCAGCTATTGGGGAGATTATCTGTGACAAATCCGACAATCGACGAAGCAAAATTGAGAATGGCTAAGCTTATCGTTCGTACATGGAGGGATGAGAAGTTCCGGGAGCTGCTGGAGACAGATCCGAAAGCCGCTTTCGATGAAATGGGCGTGCCGACACCCGCTGACAACGTTACCTTCAATGTGCACTTTGCTAGTGCCGACAACTATCATCTCGTGATTCCTGCAGCGCCAAAGGTGCTCACACTCGACGACGCCGATCTTATTGCAATTGCAAGGTCGGGCGAGCAGTTGGTATTTCCGAGCGTACTTGCCTGCTAAAAATGCAAGCGCGCTGGGAGGATCGGGACAACTTTCTCGACGAAACTGCCGCTTTGGTCACAGGCTTTCCTGGGGTTACCTCGGAACTACCGCAAGGTTGGTTCTTCGACCTAATTTGGCAAGTCCGTGACCGCATTGAAGACTTTCTCCAGGTGTCTAAGGACGGCGAGCAACTCTTCAAGACGGCCTCCGTTTCACATTCAGATTCCTTCGCCTGGGTGCAGGATGCTTACCAGCGTGGCTATTCTATAGTCATCGCGCATCTCGATCGGATATCACCTGCGGTGTCCAGAATCTGTCACGACCTTTCCATTCAACTCAACGGAAGGGTCGCTGCTTCGGCATTCTTGACGCCGCCCGGAAATGTGTGTTTTCCGGTTCACTTCGACACCGCAGACGTTTTCATGCAGCAGCTCAACGGGCGGAAGCATTGGAAGATTGGCTCTCCCATCGTTGAATATCCGCTTGAGGAGATGAAGCAGAGGGTGCCTGACACCTACGACGCCTTTTATCTACAACATCAGCTGACCGCAGGAGAAACGTTATATATGCCCCGTGGACACTGCCATGAGGGCAAGGCTTACGCTGACGCGCCATCACTGCACATTTCGTTCACTTACACACCTCCTTTGTTGGTTGATTTTGTAAAAAGCCTCGTAGACAGCGTAGCCACGACCGAGCCAGTTCTTAGACGAAGGCTGACGGATCACAGCACGATCAACGCCCTAGAAGTCTTGCAACGTCTCAGTGCGAAGCCTCCGAGGCTAGCTTTTCAACGCCCGTCCGCTATTGCTGCCAAAAGGCGGCATGTGGATCAGGTTGTTGCGCCACTCTCAGTTCGAGAGACTGAGAAGTCAGCTGGAACGTTTAGACTTCTATCACGTCCAATATTCTATGAGGTCGACAACTTCGAGCAGACGCTCTTGATATACGCGCCTAGTTTCGACAATCCGCACGGCCGATCTTATCGTGGTCCAACTCTCAGCATTAGCGCGTTGTTCGAGCCACTTATCTCGGCCCTTAACGCCTGTAGCGGATCTTTCAATTCTGAAGCTTTCGGAGACGGTTATTCTACCAATGCAGTGGAAAGGATTCTGCAGTCTTTAGTAGACTGCGGTTGGCTTTCACGTGTTTAGCGAAATTGATGACGCATTGTACTCAGAGACTGCTGCCAACTTAAACGCCAAGATTGGCGGCGAACGGCTCCCCCCGCTCCTGAAGTTCAACGCAGTGGAACTGAGCTCCTGCTTGGCTGATGAACTTAAGTCGACATTCTCCGTTCTCGGCACGATGGTCGATGGAGGGCTGGCAATTCCACATAGCACTTTTACCGCGCTAGTAAGTTCCAAAATGAAGACACGTTTCGTTCAGGATTATCTCGACGACCTGGAGCGCCTAAACGCGGCTATTTGCGACTTTGGATACTTTAGAGATCGACGGCGGCTTCAGCACTTGCAAGCAGCAGCCGAGGCTCATGACGGAGGGAAACGGACAACATTATTGCGCATTGCCGGGGATGAATTCTATTACAAGCCAAGAGGTTCAGGCGTAAAGAGGTTATGCGAGCAAGCTATAGCTTCAGATGCTCGTCTATCAAAATGTTTGGCAACGCCGCGTGTGGTCGAGTATGGGTCTAGGGATGATTACATTGAGCGAGCTGTTGCTCATACGAAGCAAATTAGTGCCGTAAAGTGGGACGATGTTGGATATACCTTTAGTAGGCTTGTGGCGGTTGGCTCGTCCGACCTCCATATAGAGAACATAATCGTCGGAGAACAAAAACTCCACCTCGTTGATGTCGAAACTTTCGTGGGACGAAATACGATCATCAATCCTGAAGACGAGGCTTTCTTTGTGTCTGGGGGAACATACGAAGGGCTCCTAAAGCACCTCATCCTCAGAACATTGTTCCTTCCCAGGATTTCGTTTGACGGCTCCTCAAGAATAGGCTTCATCAACGGCTCGACGACAGCTGAGCTTCGCCCCACATTCCATCGGCATAGGGACTTGGTCAATCTCAGTGAGGCCCGTTCGATAGCAGCACCGAACCGCGGAACCCTGTCAGATGTCGATCCTGACGCATTCCTGTCGGGGGTGGCCGATGGTTTCAATACATCTGCACACTGGGTTGACGCAGTTGCAAGTTTGGTAAACCCGACGAACGTTGCGGTCAGGTTGGTATTGCGACCGACGAGGCTGTACGCAACGCTGCTTGCAATGCTTCACGTTGGTAGCTTCGATACCCGGGCAACTCGTTACAGCTTCATCTCGTCAAAACTGACGGGGATTTTCCCTGCGGTTAATGCGCGGCAACGCACCATCCTGGACTACGAAGCAACGTGTTTATCATGTGGTTACGTGCCAACGTTCTTTCAAACAACTGGCGACCTATCACTGATTTTGGGGTCCGGACAGATGATTGATAATTACTTTTCCACCTATCTTTCAGAGGACCTCGTCAGCCGTGGCAAATTTATGGAAGCTAATTCAAAAGCAGCCGTGTCGTTCATCAAGCAGCAGTTGTAGTTTATGGTCGTTATTATTCCCTCTCGGATATTTTCCAACGTTTATTGATGCCCGCCTGCCGTTGCGTACTTGGCATGCTAGGAATCGTATTTGACCCCAGGACCTCAGCTTGGAAGACGAACGACTGTTTCCATTTGAATTCCATCTCGAAGGAACCCCTGTTTCGCTTCAAGGGCGACCCGCATCGAAAGAGCGATGGAAGGGTGAAGTTGCAGCCGCCGCTCAGTCTAGACGTGATGAGACCGTGGAGTGGGCATATCTCGAACCGGAGCCGCTTGCTCTCACAATTTACTATTTTCCTATCGCGCCGATGGGCGGTGATGTCGACAACATAATTAAGCCTATCCTAGATGGATTGATCGGAATTCTCTATCTCGATGACAAGTCGATCGAGAGAGTAAGCATCCAGAAATTTGAACCCGCCGGCGGTTGGCAATTCCTGGATCCAAGCGAGCAGCTCACTGTTGCATTGGATATAGTGACAGCTTCCGAAGTCCCCACGCCAGTTGTATACGTACATGTTACCAACGATTTAAGTTGGAGGAGTATCTAATGACCCTGAGCTCACAGTCAGCAATCGAATTCGAGCGGAAAGCGCTGGAGAAACTTCGTGATCAGTACGAGGCGAAGGGCTTCGAGTTCGTGATGCATCCGGGTAAGGAACTCACCCCACCTTTCCTGGGCTCCTATCAGCCGGACGCGATTGCATTGAAAGACAACTGCAAAATTGCGATCGAGGTAAAACAGCAATACAGCCCATCGGCCGAGCGGAGTTTAAGCCAGATACGCAAGCTCTTCGAAGCGCACCCCGAGTGGGAGTTCGTCATCAGCTATGGCGGAAATGATCCTCAAACGACAGTAGTGATGCCACAGGCTTCGCCAGCATTGATCGCCCAGCGCCTTTTGGAGGTGAAAGCTCTCTCCGAACAGGGAAATCATCGGGCAGCGTTCGTGTTAGGATGGGCGCTGCTGGAAGCATCGTTGCACCGTCTTCAAGGTGAGGAGGGCAAGCGGCCGCGTTCGCCTGGCACGGTTGTCGAGACGCTCGCCAGTTTGGGCTACCTCACACCCAAGACCGAGCGCCAGTTGCGCCCGTTGATCGCGCTCCGCAACCGTATCGTCCATGGCGATCTGGAGATCGAACCGACCGGCGACGACGTCTCAGCAATTCTGGACGCTCTCAGACAGGCACTCGCGGACGAGTAGCGGCTCTGCGCGATGTCAATGCCGCGTGGATTCCCTCCGAAGTGCCGAAGTAAAATTCCCCATTTATGCCGACGTGGACGCTGGGTCGGACTCTAATCAATTCTGGATGAAATTCTCAGTGGCAGGTCAAAGTAAGGATAACTGACAAACGCGGCGAGCGACACATCTTCCTCTTCGAGTCGTTTTCAAACACATATGATTGTCTCACCTTAGCCACATACAAGCGGCCTCATGCGAGGGTTCTCGGGTTTTAAAAACATGGTCTAGAGCTGCTGCTTCGTGTGCATGGTAGCCGAGCCAAGTACGAAACTCTGGCAGTATTTCCAAAGCAACAACTTCTACGGGATGACATTTTTCTTCCAGCGTGCAAACTTCGCTAGAACGAAACTATGCTGGTAGGCGGAGCAGTTGGATGGGTAATGTCGAGGCGATTCTTTTCGGAGACAGGGATACAGCGGACGGGCTTGCGATCGATATCGTCGGCCGGTCTCGGTCTCGCGAATTGTTCTTCGCCGTTGTCGGCCCTGTGGGAGCGGGGGGATCGCGTGTCGTCAACTCACTTAAAAGAAGTGGAGAGGAAGCTGGCTATCAATGTGAGGTCATAAAGGCCAGCGAGCTAATAAAGGGTTGGGCCGCTGACAATCGCCCAACCGAAACCATCCCTTCCTCGAGGACACTTTCCGTCGTCGAGCAGATGCAAGACTTGGGTGACGAAATGCGGCGGCGCGACACCGCAGCGGTCGCTCGAGATGTTATGCGCGAAATTGCCAAGAAACGAGCGGACGCTCAGAAAGTTAAGTACGTTCGCGGCGAAGCCGTCATACCGAATGATGTAAAGCGAATATACTTGATTGACTCCATTCGCCATCCCGCCGAAGTAAATGTCTTGCGACGGACGTATGGAAATTCATTTGCGCTTGTTGCTGTCGTCTGCGAGGAAAACGAACGAAAGAAGCGCATACTAGGGAAATATTTTACAATCCCAGAAAGTAGCATTCCGGAGAATGTTAAAAGAGTGGAGGAATTCGTCAAGCGAGACGCGGATGATGTGAGTAAGAAGCATGGACAGCACGTAACTGAAGCCTTTCACGAAGCCGATTTCTTCATTGATAATACAGCGCACGACGTTAATGATGATCACCATCTCCTAGATGAGAAGTGCGGCCGCCTTATCGACATTATCTCGCATTCCAAAGTCGTTCGCCCGACGATCGAAGAAACCGCAATGCATCACGCCCATTCTGCACGTGTCCGTAGCGCCTGCATGTCGCGGCAAGTTGGGGCGGCCGTTCTTGATGATGGCGGCACAGTAGTGGCCACAGGCGCTAACGAGGTGCCCGCTGCTGGCGGGGGAGTCTACGGGGAAGCGGGGGGTGCCGCTAACCGGCTCCACGACGACCGGTGTGTTTTCCGCTCATCTAGCCCATATTGCAGCAGCAACCGCGAGCAAAACAGAATAATTGAGGAATTGATTTCAGCGATCCCGGAACTTGCCGCTGTCACTGATCGTGCAAAACTCGCCGCAAATCTCCGCCAAACGTCTGTCGGTGGACTTATAGAGTTTTCGCGGGCGGTACACGCCGAAATGGACGCGCTATTATCGGCTGGCCGCGAGGGAGTATCGACTGTCGGAACGCGCCTGTTTGTCACCACGTTTCCGTGTCACTATTGTGCCCGCCATATCATTAGTGCAGGCGTTTACGAAGTGCAGTACATTGAACCTTATCCAAAAAGTTTGGCGACGACACTTCACAGCGACGCGATAGAGGTCGATGAGGCCAAATGGATACCTCCGCGCCGGCAATCCATGGCGGAGGAACGTGACAAGAGCCGTAAAGAGGAGGCCATCCTTGGAAAAGTTCTCTTTAAACCATTTGTAGGTGTTGCGCCTCGGCTATATCTTAGAGCTTTCGAGAAGACTTGGCGCTTGAAGGACAAACAAACTGGGGAATTCAAGATGGAGCCGCCGGAGTGGGGCGACGAGTGGTCGTCACTGACTGTTGGCTATCCCGAGCTCGAGGCGGCGTTGACGAAGTGAAGAAAATACTGTCGCATCTCAGATTGGTCGCCTCTGACCCCGCGCTCACGCGCGCAGTCCAGGAAAGAGTGACTGTCGGGAAGCGCAAGCTAAAATTTGAAGAGCAGCTTAGCTTTAACCTCGAGGGAGAGGTTCAGGAAAAGCGAGTGATCCTCATTGCCATGGCTCCGCTTCATGGAAGACGGTTCATGGAATTGATTGCCTCCATTAAGCCCAAGGTTGTCCTGGACACGAGACATGCAATCAGATTCGATTTGCCTGGTACAAGCCGATCTTACGTATTTGCGAGGTTTGCCAGCATCCACGCTTACTACGCGAAAGCGCATATCCCATGGCACGAGCTCCGAGCGGCGGACTTCATGCTGGAGCGCGGCCCACTCTCGAATAGACTGCACCATGAAATTCTCGAAAGGGAGGAGGACTGTATCATGGTGCTCCTACCCGATGCAGAGCATCTGGGGCTGTTTCGATCTTATCTTAATCGACAGCTCTCGACTTCATCAAAGATGGATTGGAGGATCGAGGAGGCTGTTTAAGGCTGCCTCGTATTGATTTCACGGTCTACGCGCCACGCAGGGCTCTTTCGTACTGGATAATTGGTCCGTAACCATACGCACGCTTTGAAACGATGAATCGTGGGACAGTTGACCGGTACATAGCAAGTCGCGGAAATTACGATCAATTGTCACCCTCGTCCTCGCAGCCAGCGACTGCCTTCCGCAAAGGCTTGCCGTCCTAGATATCTTCGGCCGAAAAGGTCGTCTCCACAGTCAACATGACTGCCGCCGGCAACGATCGGCGTAAGAGGATCCATCTCTCTTCCTAATCCAAAAACAATGCTATCTTCGCGGGAAACGAAGGGTTGCATGTTCTGGAAGAAAAGGCAGGAGCAAGATGTGGAGGCGCCCGAACCTGTCATGCCACTGGAGCCGATCGAACCGCCACCTCAGTCAACGCAAGCTGAGCTGGGGAAAGCCGCGAAGGAACTGGCGGCCTCGCTCCGTGCTTATCCGCGGCGACCAACTACGCTTGCCCTTCACCAAGCACCATACCGTGGCAAATTGTGTCGCGATCGTCATCATCTATGTGCCTCCAGAGACAATCTTTTTCCTACTGGTGGATGAAGACACGAAGCCTCGGGGACACCGTGTTAGCTCAAGTCCCCAGTTTTGGCTAGCAAAGAGAAGCACCATCCCGTCCTTGACTTCCGCGAAGCATACCTCATATATCTCACGTGCAATACGTGAGAAGGATGAGTAGAATGAGAATTTCCCTGATGCAAATTTCCGATGACGCTGTGCTTGCGGGCGCGATGAACGGGAAAGTGGCTTTTGCGGAGATGATAAAGACCATCCCCGACGAGGCTGTCGCCCCCCAGCCTCTGTTTCTGGACTTCGGCTCGGTACAAGTGGCTACCGCGAGCTATCTTCGTGAGTCAGTTTTCGCGTTGAAGTCTTATCTGCGATCGAAGAATTCGTCATTCTACCCTGTGATTGCCAACGCAAATCCCGAGGTTTGGGACGAGCTTTCCGTAATCGCGAGCGCAAAGAACGATGCAATTGTCACGTGTTCACTATCGGATGAGGGGGTTGCGACAAGTATCGATCTCCTCGGAAACCTAGACCCGAAGCAACAGATGACGTTCGAACTTGTATTGAAGTTCGATGAGGTAGACGCCAACTCCTTGATGGAACAATTCGGAGAGAGCGAGAAAACTAAAGGCACGACAGCTTGGAACAATCGGTTGGCCAGCCTGGCGTCGCGAGGAATCATTCGAGAATTCTCGAAGGGAAGATCTAAGTTCTACCGGCCTCTTTTGATGGAGAGCATTCATGGGAATTGAATTTCTTACTCGTACACGCAAGACCATTACAAAGCATATCGATCGGATGCGAGTAGAGCTGGCGACGCCCGATTTGTTCACACAACAGCCTGCCGAATTGCCGCGTTGCGCGATGCTGACCCTGAGAAAGGGCGCCATTGTAGAGATAGGTGATCAGCTAGTGTTGGAAGCGACGAGGTCGTCGGTCACCGCTCATCGGAACAACGTCGCCGTTGGCAACTACGATAACCCGAGTGCCGACATACTGGAATCACTTGCAAAGACCGGTGGCACCGCAGGGGGCGTCGTTCGCCGCGTGATGAAAATTTCAGGTAAAGCAGAGGTGTCCCTTTGCTAGATATGCGCAGCAATGAGGTCTTGCTTCGAGCCCTGACTGATGACCCATATCGCTACTCGCTGGCACTCGGATGCAGTGGCTGCCCGAACTTCGAACTCTGTGGCGGCTTGTCCGTCCGCGATCCCATTCTGGATTGCATGGATTTATGTTGCGGACGGCCTGACGAATGCACAAATGTCTGCGCTAAAAGTCCGGCTCGCTACGTCGATCAGAAGCGAGAGGTGCTTGGGTTCAGTCTTTCCAACATCACGCGCGTGCCTGGACACTATCAGCCCTTAGTTCACGATGTCGTTCCACTAATATACCATGGCACCGGCCGAGATCGGGCGGCAACCGGAGCGATTTTTGCGTTGCGACTCCGCGATTTGGTCAGATTCTCAAATGCGACACTCAGGTATCAGACCCGCGAGGAATTATGCGCCGCGTTCAAGATTGATCATTCCGCCTCCATCATACTTTCCGGCGTTGATCACGATGATGACATAGAACCTTGGTGGACGCTCGGCGCGCTGCGTACCTCGCTGATCCGGCAACTTTGCGATCTACAAATCCAGCTCGTGACATCGCCGAACTTTAGCTTAGTCCTTGATAAGCCACGAACCGATGACCTTCACGCAATGAAGCGAATTGCAATTTTGTGGAGCGAGTTTGAAGAGAACGGGATCGCTTGTGCTCTACATGTAAATTCAAGAACTTTCCAGGACTTTGATCGCTGGGCCACCTTCGTTAGCGAAAGGCCCGAGATACAGATTATTTCATACGAATTCATCACCGGGGGCGGCAGGAAAGATAGGCGTGATTTCCACATTCGCGGTCTTCGTCAGATTGCCCAGGCCGCTGATAGGCCGATCGATATTGTGGTCCGCGGTGATCCGGACGTCGTCGCGCAACTGCGGCCGCATTTCAGAAGCGTTATTTATATAGATACCACTGCCTACATGAAAACGATCAAGCGACAACGCGCAGCACGCTCGAACAATAACGCGCTGGACTGGGTGTCGACAACAACCACCCACCCTAGCCAGGTCGACAACATGTTGCAGCACAACATCAGTGAGAGCGCGCTATTCTTAAGGGGTCGCTTCTACGATCAAGCCGATTGCAGCCAATAGGTGATCCATAGAGACTCTGAACATCGATCTGCTTGAAGATATCTCGTTAGCGCTTCAAACTGGTTCTATCGGGCCGCAAGACCTTCCACCGACGGCGGCGCGGTCACTGGGTGCATTTCTCGAGCTCACTCACCTGTTTCCCGACCACGTCCAGGCCAACGCGATCTCAAGCTGGCTTGACCGCCGTCATTTTTGGCGGTTTGCGGAACGCGAGCAGGCTTGGTTTTTCGAAGAAGGACCGCAATTGGGTTTCGTGCCCATGACGGCCTTAAGCGCGAGCAGCACAGTTTGGATTGACGCGGCAAACCGAATCAAGCGGCTCAGCGTAGCTGCGGGCTTCTCTGTCGATCACAGCGGAAAATTCGTGGCCGCCTTGTCGGAACTGATCGGAAACATTATTGATCATAGCCAACGGCCAGAGACTGGCTATATCGCCTTCCATATCGAGCCACGCAGGCTCGAGCTCATTGTCGCGGATCGCGGAGTAGGTATCCTTACAAGTCTAAATTCTAATCCAGAGTATGCAAAGCTGTCTGACCACGGTCGAGCTATCGAGCTGGCTCTTTCCGAAGGGATCTCCAGGTATCCGAAGGAGGACGGGCACGGGTTCGGCTTTCGACCACTATTCGTTGGTCTTGCGAACATCGCACGCTCGTTGCGATTTAGATCGGGCGATCATTGCCGGGAGGTGGCGCGCGATAGTGACGGCCCTCCGCTATCGAGAACCTATGAACTCGCAGTTTTAGACGGCTTCTTCTGTGCGGTTACATGCGAAGTCTGATTTGTATGGCCGTCACTGGAGGAAAGGCTATACTCGAGCCGTTGGCGGAGAGGTGAAGCCCGGCGTAGCTGTCCTCAGTGGCGCTGTCACTGACGGGCTGTAAAAACTCGAGAAACCGTGACATCTCGATCACCGACAAAAAGTTCGAAATCATCCTTTTGAACATGTGTCACCAGATCGAAATCGTCAGTTTCCGTGCGCGCCAGCCTGAAGCCGGCCGGATCGAGCCAATCCACGCCTCCCTCTGTGTCGACAGGGATAACGGGGTAGCGACGCTTGCGACCATCGGTTCCGACCAAGATCGCGGAATCCGGCAATTCGTCGAAAAAATCCTCAAAACCTGCAGGGAGGCTTCCCTCCCATTTCAAGAACAGTTGCGGGTCGATTTTGCTTTCGGCGTCGTCAACATATCCTTCTGTCGAAAGCCAAGCATCGAATTCCGCTCGTCTATTCGCGGCTTGCTCTCGCGTCTTGGCGAGGCCTTGGGCAAGACAAAAAGCCACGAACGGGTCGAGGGTACCCCATCTCAGGAGTTCGCGCGCCCAAAACGCAAACCACGGCAAGCCGGTCGTTTCGCGCCAGTCCTCAAGCGCCGGAACTTCTGCGTCATCGTCCGCAGCGCTGGACCATCCCTGGGCAACCACTGCCCCGATAACCGTGCCGAGCCGGAACTCGAGATTATCAGAGACGAACCGTTGCCAGGCACGGAGCGAATCGGCACCAGGTGCAACCGCGCCGGCTGATCTCATCCACCAGGCCAGGACATCGTTCCAGTTTTCGAGCAACCTCTGATCCGTCTGCGTTTGTCGCACACGGAAGCCGAAACCCCGGTCATCTTCGATCAGCTGCCCTATATCTTTGAGCACCTGAAGTCGGGCTTCATCGCTGGAATCTCCGTAGTCCGTCGCGTCTGATAGGATGGTCTCGATGTCATCGGCGACAGCCGCAAAACGGCGGCCAACGTATGGTGTGAACCCGTACTGGTAGAGGCGCTTTCGTTCTTCAGCGTCGGGATAAATCGTCTCCACGATCGCTCTACCCCGCCGGATGAAGGCATCCTCCATCCATTGCTCCTGAGCGGCAGCAACCTTGGTAAACGTGCGTTGCCAGAGACTGACCAGAAAGGCTTCCGCGGCAGCGCCGTCTAGTTCCTGTCCATCTGCAAGCTCGAGTTCCTCGAGTGCGGTCAAAAGGAAGCCGTCCAGCTCATCCAGACTATCAGCCAGTCGGGCTGCCGGCGTCGTCGCCGCCACGCCGGCGTTTGGACTGATCGCTGCGGGCGTTATCCGATCAAGCCAATCCAGGAAGTTGGACTGCCGAACGCCAATCGATGCCGCGCGTTGGGCAATTGCATCGAGCAAAAGTGCCAGTGGGCTTTGTACCGCACCGTCTTGCCGCTCTTCTCGTACAACCTTCAGCAACAGATTGTCGTAGTCTCTCTGCATTTGTCGTCGCTGCCGGTCCTGCGTCGACCGGGCGGACGCCCTTTGACTTGAATTCGCTTGCGGTACAGCGACAAGCGTCATGCCTTCAAGGCCACTCGATGCGCCCGGGCGCCCGGCGCGCCCAGCAAGATTGCGAAATTCGGAGACTGAGAGAGGGGTGATCTCGCGCGTATCATTGACGACATCGAACGACTCTCTCCGCAGAGACGTTAGAAAAATAATGTCGAACGGGAGATTGACCCCCTCCGTGAGGGTCGCTGTCGCCACGGTGATTGGGCAAATGCGCTTGTCGATCAGCTCGACCATGAGGCGTCGGAGGCGCTGCGGCATCTGTCCGTGGTTTGTCGCGATACCGCGATCGAGCAGGGCTAGTTCGTGAGAGTCTTCGCCACAATAATCTATCGTTGCATCCCGCGCCTCTTGGAAAATGTCACCTAAGCGTCCGTCCGGGACCCTGAAGGGTGGAATGCCAGACCACTCATCAAGCTCCAACGCTTTCCGATACCATCGCATCGTCTGTTCCGGTTCTTGCAGAACCGAAATCAAGATGCGCCGCTCGGTCTCAAGAAGGTGCAGTGCCGTCCAAAGGACTGACAACTCATTGAAACGAAAGAGACTTTGTTGCCATTGGTTTGGTAGATAAGGCATGACTGGCGTGCGCAACGGGAGATAGACCGGCTGGTCTCGGTCCCGCACGAACAGCCTTCGGCCATTCAGGATTTCGAGCGACACGCGGTCGGACGCCCTTGGGGTCGTTTCCAAGACTCCTATCAGCTGGCGTGTGCTGCGGTACCGCGTGCCGATCGCCACGGCGTCCTCTCGATTTTCGATCCATTTTGCGACCGGTGGTGCCGCACCGCCGGCGACCGCCGTCAACGCGATGCGGACAATGTCAGGGGCTCGCGCCAGCAACCGAGACACAAAGCTTTCGAGGCGAATTGCGCGGTTGCCGTGTTCTGCGAGGTCAGCTTTGGTTCGAGCATCATCCACGGCAACCACTTGATGAGCTTCATCGATGATCAAAAGCCGCAAGCGTGCAAGGAGAAGAGGGCCGACGTATCGCATAAGTGCCTCTGCCTTTTCGACGGTGGCAATCAGGACAGTCGGAGTTTCAGCTTGCAGCCAGTAGTCGGTAATTCCCCAATCCGTTCCGCCGTAAAGGCCGGTGATCGTTAAATCTTCACCAAGCTCGCTCTTCAGCTTCGCTTCGACTTCACCTGCGAGCGCGCGCGACGGAACGAGATAAAGCGCAAGAGGTGACGTTTCCAGACCTGTCGGGAGCAGCAGCTCCTTGACGAGGGCCAGGTTGGCAACAAGCGTTTTGCCGGAACCCGTAGGCGTGCAGAGAGCAAAAGATGTTTCCTTCAAGAGACGATCAAGCCCGGCGCGTTGCGACGTCCACAAAATGCCGCGCCCGCGGCTGAATTGTCCCCGTGCAAATCGGCTGAGACGTTGACGTCTGCCCGGGTTGAGCGCCGACAATTCGACGATCGGCCTATGGATCGAGGCCTGCATGTAGCCGTTCGCCACCGCACGAAGAAGCGTAATCAGAAGCGAGCTGTCCTCACTGAAGGTGCGAGTTGCCATCTGCTCCATAGCATCGAGCTTGCGCATCGCCCGATCCAGTCTTTCGGTCTGCCCTCGTCGAAGCGTATCGGCGAAGAGGCCGAGAACCCGAACCAGTTCGACCGTGAAATACCATGACATTCCACCTTCACTCCCGGCGTCCAGGAGACGTCGCGGAGCAGCGTCGTCGGTCAGGTCTGGATGACGTGCCCAGAACGCTGCGACGCCTTCAAGGACGCCATCGAAGTCAGCTCTCAGAAAAGCCCCATACAACCGCGTTCCATCGTCCAGCATTTCGACTTCGCCTATGACACCGCTTGCCATCGCTGGAAGACCGCCGAGCTGATAAGCGGCCGCAGCGAACAGCTCGACAGGTGCGGTCGTCGTGGTTCGGTCATTGGCTCTTGAAAGCCATTCCAGAAGCTCACCGGCCCGCCTGTAACACTCGATCGCGCCAGCGGATTCCTGCCCCTCGACTTCGCGATAGATCTCCGCGACGTGTAGAAGACGCCGCGCATCGGCGAGTTCGAGCAGCGACTCATTGGTGCCCCATTGGATCAGCGGCACCTCCCAAGCGGTCTGCAGGCATCGGACGAAGGAGCGAGCCTGCCGGGCAGATAGAACATTCTCGATGCCGATTTCTGTTCGAACGGTGTTTGCGACTTCCAATCGCTCTTGATCGCGTTCAGCCATGATCACACCTTCCAGAGAAGATCGTAAATTTCATCGATGAGGTCTTCGCCATCCTTCAGGATGACTTCGACGACCTGGAGGTCGTGCGGAGACGTATATTCTTCCGGGATGGTTTCCCACGTAAGCAACGCCTCACCCTCTCCTCGTTTCGCTTTGCCGTTCCCAACGATCATGATGAGATTTGTGCGAGCAATTGGGACGGGATTTCTCAACACCAAGGCCTTGTCCATGGAAACGATGGCTGCGGCGTGGCCATCTCGGTCACGCTCCCTCAAAAGCCTCTGCAGCTGCCGCACCCCGTGCGGGACATCGATATCACGGTTGATCTCAGCCCATATTCCGCCTCTACGCGTCCGCTGACCGTTACGCTTGTTCGTCTTCCACTTTCCCAGCATCAGCGTTTCGACCTCGGCGTCGCTCAGTTCGCCTCTCCACTTTGCTTCCCCGACAATCAATCGAACAACCGCGCCACGGTCGTCGAGTTTGAGGCCAATAAAATCTGACCCTAACCGCCCAAAAACTGCACGTTCGCGCTCAGCGTCTCGAGCCAGATCAAACAGGTATTTTTCAACGTCAGCGTGATATCGAAACAAGAAAATCGGGACCGACCATTCGTGGCCGCCTACGAACTCATAGTTTTCTGTGACCAAGCCGGCCATCACCTCTCCAAACAGCCCGCGTTTAGCAGTATCGGGGAGGCACCCGGGATAAAGGAGAGACGCGTCGTCATCTTCATCAGCGTCCGGGTGAAGGGATATCCCGATCTCCCCAGCGAAAAACTCACGGGCATCGCGGTGGGCCGACTCGAAGTAAGGCCTGAGTTGGTTACCGAGATCGCTGTCCCTCGCTGGTTTTTCAACGAGGAGCAAATGCCCGTATCTGCCGTCAACTGGATCAGACTCGAAGTTTTGAAGCCATCGGCTCAATGCACGCGATGGCGGTCTGCAGTCATGCATAGGCTTGAGGCCTCTCCCAATACAATCTATACGATAGGCAATAATGAGGTTTGCTTGTCTTTTGAAGAGCAAATTAATCTTGTCGCACGCTGGGATTTTTTCGCATTGGTCAGGAAAGTCCGCCAAGACGAAGCAACGTTCGCTTGCTGCCGCAAAGTCCGAAAAATTCAAATGATACCCCACGCCCGAAACCTCCCCCTCCCCGTCATCTCTCTGAGGCCGAGCTCCGCAACAATCCGCCGCGCCGCCTGCGGCGTGACCCCGAGGGTTTTCGTGACCGTCCCGGCATGAACGAGCGGAGTCGCCATCACGAGATCGATAAGCTCCGGCAACTTCGATGAAACCCGCCTCCCCTGCAGTTTCCGCTCTATCATTTTTCGCGCCAGCGCCAGCCGGTCATGTTCCTTCAGCCCAATCTCGGCGGCCGCGATCAGCCCATCGGCGATGGCCAACAGCCGGACCTCTCGACTGTGGTGCCGGCGCCGATCGACGGGGATGGTTTTGAGGCCAACGTTGATGGCAGCTAAATGCGCGCCGGTCGTGACGCCGGCCTGGCGCAGGATCGAGGCTGCGAGGTGCCGGCCAAGCCAGGGCGCATGCTGCAGAACGTCGAGCGTGTTCCAGGCATCGAGAGCGACGACGGCTTGCAGCGCCGGCGGCAGATTTTCGGCGTGGCGCAGCACGGCGCGCCATTCCTCTAGCCGCGCGTCCTCGTCCCAGTCGAGATCGTAGACGAGCGGGTCACGATCCCGCGACCGATTTGTTGGTGCGATCGCCTCCTGCAGTACGGCTTCCGAGCGCGCCAGGACCACATCGATGGCGGCCAGCTCGGCGTCGAGGACGCTGGCGTCGTCGCCGTGCTCCCCCTCCCCTTCTCCAGCCAGATCGACTTGTACCGCGGCGCCTTGGCTCTCGACGGTGCCATCACCAAATGATGCTGCAGGCCATGCCTGCCCGGCAACGACGTTGTGCCTGCGCAGGCTATGAAGACCTTCGGGGCTGAGCGCCCAGCCGGGCGGCTGCGCGGCGATGCGCCGGCGGGTGCGCATGACGTCGCGGGCGATGGTCAGCTCGTGTGTCGGCGTACGGATATCGTGGTTGGCGTCGTGCAGGACGAGGTCCTCGAGATGGACAAGCTCACCGTCGATCCACAGCGAGGCGCAAGCGTCAGCGAAATTTTGCCGCTCGAGAAAGCCGGCGCCGACCGGCGAGCGAGCAATGCGCTCGTCGAGCCGCGTCTGGGCAATACCCGCGTCAAAAGCGGGCCGAACCAAGTTTAAAATGGGCAATTTCGCGAGATCGTAAGCCATTGAATTCATAGTAAATGATTTGCTAAAGGAACGCTATCTCAATATTAAGGTTCCTCACATGGTATGATTGACGGTTGATGGTATAACCATCGATAAGTATAGATTATCGATGTTTATACGGCCTATTTTCGAGGTAACGATTGACGCCCGTGCGCGAACATACAGAACTATTCAGTCTCCTATGTCGGAACGAGAATTTTGGAATCAAAATGTACTCACATCAGTCGGTTTAGAACTTCCGCGCATTCAAAAGGGACCGGCAAGAGGCATCATCATGACCACCTGCCGCACGATCACCTCAAGGGACTGAACCTCTCCGCAATTCCCCGGCCCCGCTTCGCCGTCCCCCGTGATCGAGTAATCCTTTTTTAAACGACAGCTCCTATTCCCGCTCGCCCTCGGCACTGGTGCCGAGAGAATGGAATGAGAGCATGCCAAAACCCGATCTGTCATCACGTCATTTTCAGCGAAGAATTTCGAACTTTTGCGAAGTGCGCATTGCGCCGATCGCGTCAAAGCGGGCGCTGGAGAATATCAGGCCCTACCTCGTCAGTCTCGTCGTCTACCGCAAGTCACCGCCACTGGTGAACGGCCGCATCGCCTGGATGACGATCGCAGCTGCCTGTGGGATCGAAGATGAATTGACGCCGGATCTGAAAAAGCAGTTCCGCATCGCCCTGGACGCGATCATCCGGTGGCTCGGCGCGCCACGTATTGCGGAGGACGATCAGCCGATGAAGCAAGCCCCACGATCAAAACAAACTGATCAACGTCGGTCCGCGACGACGGCGCCCTCCACCCGAACGCCGCGGCGGATCGGCGGCGACGAACCTGATGCTCGGCTCGGGTCGGCGCAGAAGGGACCTGAGGCCAAGCCGATCTTGCCTTTTCCTGATCCGCTATTCGAAGCGACCAAAGATCCCGCCGATTTTCAGGAGTCGCTTGTTTATCATATGCGCAGGTTCGGTGAGAGCTACTGGCAACTCTATCGCGCCGTCATTCGTCTGGGCGAAACCTTCGACGACAAGACCCTCCTGTCGTGGGTCGAGGGCGATCGCGTGCCACGATCCGTTACGAGTTTCGGGATCCTGTCGCGCATCGAGCAACGATACCGGCTGCCGGCCGGATATTTCAAGGGGAAGCTGCCGCACCAATCCCGTTCACTTCACGGTCATGATCTGGGCGACATCAGCCCGGCCGAGCGTCGGCGCCTCGCATGGCATCTGCCGGACGATTTCAGCAGCCTGCCCTTCGCCAGGCGGGAGGAAATCCTCGAATGGGTGCGCCGGGTCATCATCTCCGGTTCGACAGACTATCGGCGCTACCAGGCCGCAGCGGTCAAGCAGCGTTACGCCATCCGCTTTCCAGGCATCACCTATGGCGGGGGATCGCTGTCGCCTCGATCGCAAAGCCTGACAATCAGCACCAACCAGAATGCTGCGGAAACCTTCGAAGATCCCGATCTCCTGTCAGGCGTCGTCGATGCACCGCCGCGGTTGGCCATGGAAATGGCTGACCTGATCCGCTTCAAGACCTCGACGCTGACGGCGATCGGGTTTCAGAGGAACGGCGTATGGGGAGAGGAAACGGCGTCGCAGAAGATCGAGCATCTCGGTCTGATGTTCGGCGCCCTCGCCGCCTCGCCTGCCGGCGCCGTAAAAGGACGCGGCGTTCCCCTCGGTCAACTCACCTTCGGCCTGCTGATCTTCCCGGGCGTCTGGGACTGGTATCTGCAGTGGCGCGAACAAAGGCGTGGCTTCTATACCAAGTGGGAAGAGGATATGCTGATGGTGGCTCAAGCCCTGACCCGTTCAGAGGTTGGCTGGATCCGCCAGCATCCGGAGCTGTTGAAGACTGTCCAGCCGATCGAAGGCCTGGTCGCGCCCGAGGAGATCGAGTTCGCGGCGCGCGACTGGCATGGCGCCTGCGATGCGTTTCATCGCCATGCCGCGAACCGATCCAAGGAGGTCCAACGGGTCATGCGTGTGCACCGCGATCCCTTCGAGCCGATACGAAATACTGATGCGCATGCCTGACGAGGATCGCTATCCACGACCTGCCGCAGAGGCCGTTCGCTCCTTCCTGATGCTTCGCCTGGGCCTGCATCTAGGGCTTCGACAAAAGAATCTGCGCCAGCTTCGCGTTTGCCCGCGCGGCCATTTCCCGACATCTGAGCGACGGCTCGAAGATATGAAGTGCGGCGAGTTGCGGTGGATCGACCGAGAGCACGGCTGGGAGGTGCTTATCCCCTCAGTTGCCTTCAAGAATTCCGGCTCGTCCTTTTTTGGGCAAAAGCCATTCCGGCTCATCTTGCCGGATCTGCTTGATCTCTACAAATATCTTGAAGCCTATATCGATCGCCATCGCGGGGTGCTGCTCGGCCCGGCAAAGGATCCCGGCACACTGTTCGTCAAGACAGTCAAAACGACCAGCCTCGACGCGGCCTACGATTCCACCAAATTCTACGAAGCCTGGCGAACCGTGATCCAGCGCTATGGGATCTACAATCCCTATACCGGTCGCGGCGCCATCAAGGGTTTGCTGCCGCACGGACCACATAATGTTCGGNGTTCTACGAAGCCTGGCGAACCGTGATCCAGCGCTATGGGATCTACAATCCCTATACCGGTCGCGGCGCCATCAAGGGTTTGCTGCCGCACGGACCACATAATGTTCGAGATATCCTGGCGACCCATATCCTCAAGCAGACGGGATCCTACGAGCAGGCAAGCTACGCCATCCAGGATACGCCGGATGTCGTGCAGCAGCACTATGGTCGGTTCCTGCCGCAGGACAAGGCGGCACTGGCCGCGAAGATTCTGAACCAGGTCTGGGAGGCTGCTTGACATCAGAAACCAGGTGGNGTCCTACGAGCAGGCAAGCTACGCCATCCAGGATACGCCGGATGTCGTGCAGCAGCACTATGGTCGGTTCCTGCCGCAGGACAAGGCGGCACTGGCCGCGAAGATCCTCAACCAGGTCTGGGAGGCTGCGTAGTCACAATGGGATGCGTGCGGCTCGCGGCCCGCATCCGCCGCCCAGGAACCGACCTTCGATATGCGGCAGGCAGTGTTTTAGGTGTCGAATGACGCGGCAACCGCTAGACTTCGATCCCGGTGAGCAAAGGCAATGCCGGCGTCGTGGCACTATCGGCCGGCTGCGTCTTGGGCCTGCGCACATGGGACTTACTCTTCTTCGCTTTCGGCGGCGGGCCTTCCGGCGCCGTCAGTTCGAGTTGCTCGACGCGAGGCAACAAGGTCTCGGCAGCCGGGTCCGACCTGTCGGTGTTACGAGATGTAGGCACCAGCTCCGTCGCGGCGTGCTCCGTTGACACGACAACAGTCCGTGGTTTTGGGCTCGTGGATTTTGGGGCTGCCCGTTGCTGCGGGGCGTCGGGCTCGACATAGCGGGAATAGCGAATCATCGGCGGTGAGCCTCCATAATGTTCTCTAATCGTTCTCATTTGAAGAGGAAGGTGTCAACGCGAGAAGTTAGCTCTATGACCGGCGAGCAATCGATCCTGCGGTATCTCTCGACAGCGGGAGGGAACGACTCCAAGCCCCCGGTCAAACAAGCGCACTGGCGTCTCCCAACCTGTTAGACCACTATGAACGCAGACACTTAATCGTTAGGGGCCAGCATGTCGTCACGTTTCATTCGCCAGCGCCGGCTATTTTCTGCGCTTGCTGCTGCATCGGCCATGGTTGCCATTACGGTTCCGAATGTTCCTGCGGCCGACAGCGAGTGTAGCGCTCGAGGCGCCGACATCGTCAGGCAAGCCTACCCCGAGGCTGAGCAAGTTTCCGAACGGGAATTCAAGGTTGGAGGCCAGACCATCACGCTGACGAAAGATCCGGACGACAATCCACATCAGCTGATCTGCAAGACGTGGCCTGCCCGCCCCGAGTTCACGCTCGTCGCGGTCCCTCTCATGACCAGCCAAACGGCGGATGGAAACGAAGGAGATATCGAACTCCTGGTTGTCGACAGCGACAGTCTCAAGCTGAAGCACCGGCTGCGCCTTCCAGACCTTCTCACCGACGATGCCGTCTTCGTCTCAGGCGTGGCTTTTGACACCGCATACTATCGCATCTCGGAAAGCGAGATCGCCTTCGGCGTGCGTATTGAACGGCGCGGAAGCTCAAGGCCCAATCCATTTGGCGAAACCACCTTGTGGCTCTTTACCATCGACAACAAGGAACTGAGACCTGTGCTCGATAACATTGTGGTCGCTGCGCACCAGGGCGAATGGGATACTAATTGCGCAGGGGAATTCCAGACGATCGAGCGCAGGCTGGCCATGGGGCGCCCGCAACCAAACCGCTATTCCGACATCCTCGTCTCAGAGCGGAAAATAAAGACTATAAGCACGTTGGGCCAGGACGGAGAGTGTGTGGATGATAAAGACGCGATCACAACTTCCCGTCGTCTGCGCTTCGAAGGCGGCGCCTATCAGGTGCCGGAAAACATCAAAGGGATAGACTAAATGCACCGCGGGATCGCAAGTGACCGAGCCAACATGTGCGGTTCACCGTCAATAATTGCTCTAAACCGCACGCCCCGTCTGTATTTCATAATGATTGATAAGATTGCAGTATCAACCTATTACCAAGTCCAATCCATACATTCCGACCATTTTTCATCAGCGCCAGTGGTGCAAGATCGAATGTCTTCCGTCGTTTCAAATCGTACGACGTATTGTTTGATCAAAGGACATCATAACGGTCACTGCATGATTTTCCCGAGCGGAGCGCCGACAAGTAGTCGTTGCCTCCGCTGGATACCCCAAGAGCTCTTGGACGCCAGTGACGCTGCCCGCAGCTCGCGATGACGTCAAATCACTATCAACTTGACCATGAAGCAGACTTCGTCATTGCTGTCGAAAGAAATAACGGAGTTCGACATGAAGAACCTGCGCAAATGGCCCTGGGGTATTCTGCCCGCCTATAACGGCTTCTCCCACGAGGAACGCGTGCGAGGATGGCAACTGGTCGGTTGGTTCATTGATAACGGCTGGAAGCCGAAAGCGGCGGTATGCGCAATTTCTGGATCGACAGAGCGCGTTCAGTATCACAGCGAGAACTATTACGGCTGGACACCTTATGCGCTGAACCAGCAGGTGCACTTCGCGCTTCACCAAAGGTTCAACCGTCCGAAGCGATGGCTGGAGATTGTCGAGCGGTATGCAGTGACCGGCGAGGAATGGTTTGCAAAGCTCGCGCTTGAGCCGATTGATCTGGCTGGAAACTTGCGTGCTGAGCATGGGCCGGACGTAGCCGATATCTGGACGAGAGCGCCCCTACCCCCGAATGTAAGCATCCCACGCCATCAGATTTATACGATGCCCGAAACGGCGCCCGTCACGTGACCTCGCCTTGTTATT
The DNA here is from genome assembly GCF_001426565.1 of Rhizobium sp. Root482. Lineage (GTDB taxonomy): Bacteria > Pseudomonadota > Alphaproteobacteria > Rhizobiales > Rhizobiaceae > Pararhizobium. The sequence continues at coordinate 25,920 of NZ_LMFA01000026.1, forward strand.
TTACCTTTGCCAGCGCCTCGATCTGCTGAGCAGCGATCGCAACGCCGTTGTCGCTCAATGCACGGACCGATAGAGCGATCTTCGCTTCGTTGTCGGCACGCTCGCGCGAGATTTTGCGTGTGTCCTGCGACGCGTCGATGATCTCCAAAACGGAGAGATCAAGAACCCGGGCGAGTTCGAGCAGCGTATCGAGCGCCGGCAGTTGTTTTGCCCGCTCGATATTGGAGACGCTCTCAGGCGTTTTAGCGATCTTTGCGGCAAGCTGCTCCTGGGACCAGTTCAGAGCGGCCCGGGCCGTCCTCACCTTGATTGCGATCGACTGTCTTAGCAACTCTGTCATGGCGCCGAAGATGACTTCGGCAAGAGGACTTGACCATGAAGGCGACTTGAGCATTGGTCACAACCATGAAATCGACTTCGGATATCCAGAGCTTACCGAAGTCGCCATGGAGGGACACATGATGATGCGAGACATTTGCCTCAGGTTTTTTGCCGCCGAACGGGTCTGCACCTCGTTGGAGGCGATCTGATGCAGGCTCTGCTTATTCCCGCCAGCGTCGATGCTGATCTGTCGCCCAACCTAGAACACCAACCGCAGACCGGCGTCACGCCCCTGCCTCTTGTCGCTGCTCTCGCAAGTGCTCCAACAGCGCTGCCCTTCCGCCGCCAGGCAATGACGGCGATGCCAGGCGGCTATGACGAGAAATGGCTGCAGGAATTATTGTTCGCCCATCCGGCGCTCATTCCGCTCGACCGGATCGAAATCGGTGCTGGCGGTGCGGGCGAGGTAGTGCCCTTGTGCAGGGAACTGACGCTCAGCCGCGAAGGGGGCGTCGTCTATCTTGATCTGCTCTGCGTGACCCGTGCCGGCCGCCTCATGCTGATCGAATGCAAGCTCTGGCGCAATCCGCAGGCACGGCGCGAGGTGGTCGCGCAGATCCTTGAATATGCCTCGCTCCTAAAAGGCTGGAGCTATGGTGATCTGACGGCGCGGCTGAAACAGCAACGCAAATGGCAAGGCGCCAATCCGATCTTCGACCACGCCGCAAAAACATGGGCTGATCTCGATGAAGCTCGCTTTGTCGATGCTGTCTCACACTCTCTGGCGAGCGGTGACTTCCACCTCGTGATTGCCGGTGACGGCATTCGCTCGGATGTGGAAGCATTGGCCAATCACATCAACAGCGGCCATATGGGACCGGCGCGTCTTAGCCTTGTCGAAATCCAGCTTTGGCGATCGCAGTCCGGCGAGACCATGGTGGTGCCTTTTGTCCCGACACGCACTGAAGTCATCGAAAGCCGGGTAATCGTCACCGAAGATGGCCGAGCCCTGCCCGTCAAGGATGTCCGCGTCGATGGCATGCTGGTCGGCAAGGCGGCAGACAGGGATCGGGCATCCTCCGATGCCGATGCGGTGGTTGATCCTGACCGTGCGGCACAGCGGGATCGCAACAAGGCCTTCTGGGATCACTTTATCGACACCACGCGCTTTGATCATCCCGATCAGCTGCCAGCTTCCCATGGCGGCAACAACTGGGTGCGCATTCCGCTCGAAGCGCCGATCCGGTGGCTGACCGCCTACCGCGCCAGCAACAATGTCATGGGCATCTTTGCCCGGCTGACGGATGAACCGGGCCGGCAGCTCGCCGCGATGATCGAAGATCAACTTCGCGGCATGCGCGCCGAAAGTGGCCTCGATCTGCAGGTGAAGATACAAACGGAAGAACCGTTCAAGGCGGAGCTTGGGGTCACAACGCCGATGACCGACAGGACGGAAGAGCAGCAGCTTGGCTGGCTGGCGGAAACGGCCAACCGGATGGTGACGCTGCTACGGCCGAAGCTCTCCGCATGGAATGCGCTACGGGATGGGGACACGGTGGGAGCTTGATGATGCCGCGGGAGGTGGAAGGCGGCAGAACCGCGAGGCAGCTGACTATCGAGATCGAGCCGGACCTGCGCCTCCTCAAAGGGCTGCTGACTGTGCTGCGCTATCTCGGGGAACGGGACGCCTCGGACATGATTGATCCGGCGGCCATCGCTGCCATTACCATCCCGGCGGAAGAGGCTGTGGATCGGATAATGGCGATGCGCCGGGATATCTGTCTCGGCCGGGGAACATAACCGCGCCGGCGCCCCGGTCTTGCCCCGCTGTCCGCGGCATCCTCTTCAATATCCGTTTCTGGCCTTCGGCATGAGATAGCGACGCTCGCCCAGGAATTTTAGGAACTGCGTCATGCTATCGACCATGTCGTCGTATTTGCCGACGGGGAACGTGCGGCACTCGTGTTCGAACTCGGCAAGCCATGGCGCTTCTTGCGGAAGCAGGAAGGGCTCGGCCTCAAGCCGATGGATATTGCTGTCGAAACGCAGCGTCTTGCTATCCTTCGGTGTCATCGAAACGATGTGCTGACGCATTTTATGTTCCCGCATCAGCTGCGTGTAGAGTGGCCTGCCGCTGGCGGCGTATTCCACCAGTACCTTGTCGGCTTTCCAACGGTTGCGCATAAAGATGACGCGGCTGAGCAAGGGCCCGAAATCAAGACGCTCGCGAAACACATTGAGTAGGTACCATTCCCCCGCCATCCGCCCCCAGGTGGTACAGGCGCTGTAGTCGCTTCCAACCTTCTCGGAATCCGCCGTATCCCAACTTTGCACGATCAGGTCGAGATCATCGAGGTTGGGCATCTCCTCATAGGTACCCCAGACCTCCCAGTCGATGCGGCCACCGCCATCCGGCGTCGGGTTCTGCAGATACTGTGCCGAGAAGTGATAATTGCCCAACTCGCGGCGCATCTCTTCAAGGAGAGAAAGCGACTGGCTCTGCGGATACAAAGCCTCCCCCTTGCGCCGCTGGTAGACACGACCGTTGCCGATCTCGATCGTCTCGTCCTCGGCCGCAATTGCCGGCAGGTTGAGATGGAGATAATTGCCGGTCGCCATCAGATTGGCCGCGACGTCATCTTCATGCAGCCGCTGCTGGATGGCGATGACGCGGCCGGACCGCTGGTCGTCGAAGCGGGACAGCAGCGAATTGCGGATATAGTCCTTGGCCTTGTCGCGCTCGGTCTCTGACGTCGCGTCTCCCGCCTTCATCAGGTCATCGATGATGATGACGTCGGCGCCGTGGCCGGTGATGGCCCCTTGAACTGAGGTGAACTTGACGCTCCCGCCCTTGGTGGTTCTGAGCTCTCCGCCGGCAACGGCAAACTGCGTCTGCGGAAACAGTCCGCGATAGAAGGGCGATTCCATCACCCGGCGAAGCTGATTGAGGATCTCCACTGTCAAAATCTGACCGTAGCAGGCGATGACGATCTTGGTCGCCGGACTATGCCCGAGCAGAAAGGCCGGGAGTGCCACGGACGAGCAGATGGTCTTCAGGTGCCGGGGCGGGATGGTGATGAGTAGACGGCGGGTATCGCCACGCACGACCTTGGTCAGCGCATGGCAGATCGCCTCGACATGGAAGTTCGGGATAAAGGCGATACCGCGATGGTCATGCAGGACGTCGAAGGCACCCCAGGTGAATCCGAACAGATCGTCGCGCTGATGGTCGAGGACCTGCTGGCGATGAAGCTTCGCCAGCAGGTCCTGATTGTCTTGCCGTGTGAGGGCGCGTTCGACGAGCGCGTTCATCTCAGATGATCTCGTCGTCGTTGTCGAGACGGTCGTCATCGACGGTATCGGGACCGGACTGTTCTGTTGCCGGCGTGGAAGGCGGTGTGGACTCTTCAGCGTTCGCAGGCAAGACCGCGGGGCCGAAATCAAGCTTCAGGAGATCATCGATATCCTCGTCCGAGAAGCCCATCTCCTGATACTGCATACGCCGCATATGACTGAGCAGGCGCGTCTGGCCATCGGTTAGCACGACCGCACGACCTTCGGCCGTCTCGGCAGCCGAGCCTTTTTGCAAGGAAGCGTCGTCGAAACCCATAAGCTTGAGTAGGTCGTTGCGGACACGCATGATCGCTTTCGCTTCGCCAGAGGCGGCCTTCATGGCGTCCTGCTCCAGTATGACCTGGAACAGCGGCATCTTCACGGTTTTGCCATTGCGCCGGATCTCGGTCGTACGGTGGTAGATATCCTCCATGACCGAACGAAGATTACGGGACTGTTTGGGGCGGCCTTTTTTGTTTCCGGACTGGCCCGGCTGGAACTGTCCCGACTTCGGCGGCAGGCCGTAACCGGTCTGATAGTTCACTTCCTTCTTGCCGTGCTTCGTCTTGATGACGCGGCGTTCCGGACCACCACCATTAACCGGCATGGGATCAGTGTCAGCAGCCGGGGGCTGTTCAATCTCGGGCTTCGAGATGACGGTGTTTGCAGGAACCGACCGCGTCCGTTTGCGGACATGCGAGAGATCGATCTCGTCCTGGTTGATCAGTGTGTGAAGTTTGCTGCTGTCGTTACGCATGGAGTGTCTCCTGCTGATCGTTGGGCAGAGTGTCGGAGGGAAGGGTCGGCTCGGCACCAGGGCGCTGACGTGTGCGGACGCGGACAGTCTCGAGAGGCGTCAACGTTTCCGCGTCAGTGGCAGCGGCCGGACTGGCTGTGGCCAGGCTCGCAGTCGCTGTATCGGCGGCAAGTTCCGCTGCTTGCTGTGCACGGATCGCGGCCATCTCGGCAAAGGTCTTGCCCGTATCGGCATGTATTGCCTCAATACCCGCATAAGCTTCGAAGCGGCGGACGATGGTATCGACATAGAGCGGATCGATCTCGACGCCGTAGCAGACGCGTTTGCACTTCTGTGCTGCTATCAACGTCGAGCCGGAACCGAGAAACGTATCGAGGACTATGTCGTTGTGATGCGTTGCATCCTTGATTGCCTCCGCCAGCAGATTAACGGGCTTGACCGTCGGATGCAGCTTCAACTCCTCGTTGCGGCCACGGCCGAACGATGCCATGCCGGGATGATCCCAGACATTGGTGCGGTAGCGGCCATGTCTGCCAAGCTCGACATTGTTGATGTGCGCTGCTGTGCCCTTCTTGTAGACGACGCACAGCTCGTGCTGGCTGCGATAGAAGCTGCCCATGCCGCCCGTGCCCTTGTTCCAGACGCAAAGATTGATCTGGGTAAGGCCAGCAGCTTCGAGTGCGTTCATGTAGGCGCCGAGACTGCGCCAGTCCATGAAGCCGTCGAACAAGCCGCCGTCGACAAGATGACTTGCGGCGATGGTGGAGGCTTGGGTCAGGAATTCCAGAAACTCCGCCTTTGTCATCTCGCCGGAGGCCATGGCGAACTCGCGATGCTTGACCTTGCCAAGACCACCGACAAAACCGCCGATGGCAACATTGAACGGTACGTCGGTCATAATCATGCGGGCTTTACGGCCACCCATCAGGGTCTGCAGAACCTGAGGATCCAGCGCACTGCCGCAGACGACCCTGTGAAGACCGAGCTGCCAGACATCGCCGAGACGAGACGTTGCCGGACCGGGCTGCGCGTCCGGCAGTGTATCGGCGGGATCCGGCTCGTTGGCGGCTTCGGTCGCGGCCTCGGACATCACGAGATCGATCATCGGAGCATCGAAGCCGATGGCATCCATGTTGAAGTCGATCTCGATCAATTCGTTGAGTTCGATGCTGAGTTCCGGCAGATCCCAGCCGGCAAGTTCCGCAATACGGTTGTCGGCGATCTTGTAGGCGCGCTTCTCGGCCTCGTTTAAATGCTCGACACGCACGGCCGGCAGTGTCGCGATACCGAGGCGACGCGCCGCTTCGACGCGGGCATCGCCGGCGAGCACGACATTGTCTTCATCGATGATGAGGGGATTGAGAAAGCCGAATTCGTTGAACGCACCCATGATCGTGACGATCTGGCGCTCATCATGGGTGCGAGTGCGGCGCGGATGCGCCTTCAAGCTGTTGACCGAAACCATCTCGATACGGTCGACGATCGTCTTCTTGAATGTGGTAACATCCGCCGGCAGCGACGGACACGTTCCTGTGGGTGTTTTGGATTTGCTGTTCAGCGATTTGAACAACGGGTCTTTCGTCTTGGGCATGGGGATACTCCATAGCCAGCCATGCTCTGGACGGAGTCCGGCTGGAAAGTTGCTTTGTTGGAAAATCTTTGGGGCTGCTCCGTCTTGACGCTTCAAGCGCCCGACCATGCAACTCAGGATACCGCGCTGCGGGGTCCTATCGCCAGTTCAACCGGCTTGACGAATCTATGGCAGATCCGGGGACTGAGCGCAACAATTTTTTAAGAACAAGCAATTGAAAATTAACGACAAACCGATCCTTTGCCATATCCGGGTATACAGCTGAAACGACTGGACTTGGTGGCCAAAGCAAGCATTGCTGTGGTCATCGAAGACGCCGCCGCAGGCTCAAAAAGGCCGCGATTGATCAGCCCGCCAACCCGCGGGCTTCCGTCAGTACAAGGACCGGATCGGCCGGTTCTTTCGAACAACGGAGCCTGACGATGACAATGATTCTGGAAACCCTGAAGACCGGCACCACTGTGACGAACGATGCATCTGCCGCTCAGCCGGCAAAACGCGGTCGCCAGAGCCGCAAGGTAGAAACACTGGATGCCGCGGCACTCACCGATATCTCCAGCACCTCGGACGCTTCCCAGCCTGAAACACAAGACCAGCAAGCCGGCTGCGCGCCAGCTCCCCTAGCGGCCGACCTGCAGCCGGAGGCTAAGTCTTCCCCGGCGCCGGCTCAGGCACCCGCCTCCCCCAGGATGACGAAGGCCGCAATGGTGATCGCGGCACTGCGCAGCGCCGATGGCGCGACCCTCGAGACTATCATGGCGACGACCGACTGGCAGGCCCATTCGGTGCGCGGCTTCATCTCCGGAACGGTCAAGAAAAAGCTCGGCCTGACCGTTACCCGCACTACGGACGCACACGGAATGCATCGTTACCGGATCGTCAACGCCGATGGCAACACGGAAGCCGCGGAAGAGCTGACAGCGGGTCTGGAGACTGACATCAAGCTTGTCGATGACGGCACGAGCGCCGATCTTTCCGAGGGCAACGACCCCATCTCAGAGGTCGCCGAGACCGCTACCCAGCCTGCGGAGGCCTGATTGATGGCCGCAAGAAGGGAAACTATCGAAGACAAGGTCGCCGCTCTCGGCGACCTTCCCCGCGCAGAACTGGTCGCGCTCTGGCGCAAGAACTTTGGATCCGCACCGCCCAAGGGCGTCCACAAGGAGCTGCTGATCCGGGCCGCCGCCTTCCATCTGCAACAGAAGCATTTTGGCGGCTTATCCGGCGAGGCCAAACGGATGCTGAAAGCGGCGATGCGGGAGGTTGCCAAGGCCAAGGCGCCTGGCCGAAAGGGTGACGGCGCAACGGCCATCGATGTCTCAGGGTTGAACCCGGAGCAAACCGCTGCGGCGCCAACGCCTGTCGAGCGCCGCCCGGCCCTTCCCGGAGCCCGCCTGATCCGTGACTGGAACGGCAACAGCCATGTCGTCGATGTGGTCGACGGTGGATTCCTCTATGCCGGCAGTCGCTACCGGTCGCTGTCGAAGATCGCCCGTGAGATCACCGGTACCAACTGGTCAGGACCGAGGTTTTTTGGACTATGAGCATCATCCCGAAACTGCGCTGCGCCATTTACACCCGCAAATCTTCCGAGGAGGGTTTGGATCAAGCCTTCAACTCGCTCGACGCCCAGCGCGAAGCCTGCGAAGCTTACATCGTCTCGCAAGCGTCCCTCGGCTGGAAGGTTCTGCCCGACCTCTACGACGATGGCGGCATCTCCGGCGGCACCATGGAGCGCCCCGCCCTGCAACGCCTCCTGAGCGACATCAAGGAGAAGAAGATCGATGTTGTGGTCGTCTACAAGATCGACAGGTTGACCCGCGCCCTGATGGATTTTTCCAGGATCGTCGAGATCTTCGACGGCTATGGCGTCTCCTTCGTTTCCATCACGCAGCAGTTCAACACAACAACATCGATGGGACGGCTGACGCTTAACGTTCTTCTGTCCTTCGCCCAGTTCGAGCGCGAGGTCACGGCCGAGCGCATCCGCGACAAGGTCGCTGCCTCCAAGAAGAAAGGCATGTGGATGGGCGGCAATGTCCCGCTCGGCTATGAAGTTATCAATCGCAAGCTGTTGGTCGATGAGGAAGAGGCGAATACCGTGCGCTGGTTATTTGAGCGTTATCTCGATCTTGGATCGATCCGCGACCTGTCGATCGAGGCCCGCGCCGCCGGTCTCTATCGTCGCGCCACCCGGCGAACCAGCCGATCGGCCTACGGGCGTGGCAATCTACATCATCTCCTGACCAGCCCGATCTATGTCGGTAGGATCCGGCACAAGGATGCGATCTACGAGGGGGAGCATCCTGCCATCATCGACAGACAAGTCTTCGATCGGGTTCAGCTGATGCTGACGGAGCAAAGCCCAAAGCGCCGCTCGGCACGCAGCCATCGCGACGTTCATCTGCTCTATGGCCTGCTTCAAGACGAACAGGGCCGAGCGCTTGTCTCGACACACGCCAACAATCACGGCAAGCGCTACCGCTATTATGTCTCGCGCAGCGGTGACAGGAAATCCGAAGCGCAAGTCGATCAGCCGAAATCGCAAACCGTCTGGCGACTGTCGTCGGCAATGATCGAGCCGCTGGTCGAGCAGCAGCTTCATGCGATCCTGACGGACAAGCGGCGGCTGGCAACATGGTGCGAAGACAGTGGAGCACCGGTGCGGCTTGCCGACGCGCTGATCGGAGCCGCCAATCTGCGCGCCCGGTATAGCGAGCTTGAGGATCACGTCGAAAAGCAGAATATCCTGCGGACAATCTTCTCCGGCATCAGTCTGCGGACCGATGCGATGGTGTTCGACATTGCACGCGACAAACTGATCTCGATGCTTCTCGGTGGCTCGGCAGATCAGCGGGAATCTTCCCAAATCACGGAAGACGATATTGAGACCGTCTCCATCACGGCCCCCATTACCCTCAAGCGCCGCGGTGCCGAAGCCAGGATCATCTTGGACGATGCTCCGGTGGCGCAACAGCAGAAGGATCCCATGCTGATCGCCATGATCGCAAAGGCGCATCTTTACCTCGAAGCCCTGACAGACGGATCCGGCGCAAGTCACACCGGCGTTGCCGCTCGACTTGGTATCCATGGGCCCGACATCAGCCGCATCCTGCCCATCGCTTTCCTGGCACCGAAGATCACCGAAGCTATCCTGACCGGAAGGCAACGGGCCGATCTCACCATCGCCAAGCTCACACGCTTGCTCGACCTTCCGGTGAGCTGGACCGATCAGGCGAAACTGCTGACAGCCTGAACCAAGAGACGAACAACCATAAAACAATGCGGCCCGGCTCTTTGGAGACGGGCCGTATACCGTTGCGCCCGAGCGCCGTCGATGAATGGGTTTCTGAAGAAGCTAAAGACCAAACCGACAGAGACTGGCGAACCTTTCTCCGCAAACTGGCAGCCAAGAAATCAAAACTTTTGGCTGCTGGGAATGGCACTTTGAGACGCGGGGCGGAATTGGCGTAAAATGACGCGGTGAGACTGAGAAATCGGCAAGACTATAGCAGCGACAGTCATCTAAGCCTTTGAAAATAAAAGGATATTGCCGATATTTGGGATTGCGTCAGGTTTCGACTGACTGTGTGGTAGCGGGAGAGGGACTCGAACCCCCGACACGCGGATTATGATTCCGCTGCTCTAACCACCTGAGCTACCCCGCCGCCGGGACGCGTGCAGGGCCTTGGCCGCTGTCGTCGCCGTCAATGGGCGGCTTATAAGGTGCGGTTCATGCCGGTGTCAAGCCGCGCAGTTTCAAAAAACCGGAAGTTTTTCAAGGCCTGTGGAAGGGCGTGGGACACGCCCCGTGCCCCATGCTCAGGCGGCTGCCGGGCTTTGTAGCAACTCCTTCAGCGCCGCCTCCGCCGCGGCCTCCCGTTCCGAGCGCAGGATGAAGCCGCCGCCATAGACGCGGGCGTCCTCGCCGGCGCCGGAATAGAGCGCGCAGGCCTGACCGGGAGCGACGCCGGCCTCGCCTTCCAACAGTTCGACGGAGATGCCGTCGGCATCGGCATGCAGGATCGCCGGCGTCGGCTGCCGGGTGGAGCGCACCTTGGCAAAGCAGGCAAAGCCTTTCGCCGCCACCGCGTTGATATCGCCGTCGCCCAGCCAGTTGACGTCGCGCAGATAGACCCGGCGCGTTTCGAGCGCCTCCCTCGGCCCGACGATGACGCGCCGCGAGCGCGCATCAAGATGGACGACATAAAGCGGCTCGCCGGTGGCGACGCCGATGCCGCGGCGCTGGCCGATCGTATAATGCAGGATGCCCTCATGGCTGCCGAGCAGGCGGCCGTCGAGATGGACGATATCGCCGGACAGGGCCGCATTCGGCTTCAGCTTGGCGACGATATCGGAATATTTGCCCTGCGGGACGAAGCAAATGTCCTGGCTGTCGGCCTTCTTGGCGACGACAAGCCCCATGTCCTCGGCCAGCGCCCGGGTTTCGGCCTTGGTGAGATGGCCCAGCGGAAAGCGCAGATAGTCGATCTGTTCCTGGGTCGTGGCAAACAGGAAATAGCTCTGGTCGCGATCGGCATCCGTCGGGCGGAAAAGCGCCCGCCGGCCGGGCGCGTCCGGCTGCGGGTTCGCCTTCGAGCGGATATAATGGCCGGTTGCAAGCGCATCGGCGCCGAGATCGCGGGCGGTTGCCAACAGGTCGGCGAATTTTACCGTCTGGTTGCAGGCGACGCAGGGGATCGGCGTTTCGCCGGCGACATAGCTTTCGGCGAAGGGATTGATCACAGTCTCGCGAAAACGCTGTTCGTAGTCGAGCACATAATGCGGAATGCCGAGAACCTCGCAGACACGACGGGCATCATCGATATCCTGGCCGGCGCAGCAGGAGCCAGCCCGATGCACGGCGGCGCCATGATCATAGAGTTGCAGGGTAATGCCGAGGACGTCATAGCCGTCGCGCTTGAGGATGCCGGCAACCACCGAACTGTCGACGCCGCCCGACATGGCAACGACGACACGCGTATCCTGGGGCTTGCGATCAAAATCGAGACTGTTCACGGCATCCAATCCGGTATCCGGCCCATCGGTTCCCCGGGCCAATTCGCCCGACCATAGCCTGTTTCCACAAAACGGCCAACGCCGTCCCGCAAGGCCGCTATATAGAAACTCGGCGGGAATTGAACAAGAGCGGCAGCTGCCCGCTCAAATCAGCTTCATCCGCATGGCGCGGGCGATCGCCTGCATGCGGTTGACGGAATCCAGCTTGCGCGTCGCCGTCTTGAAATAGCTCGACACCGTATAGACGGAAATGCCGAGGATGATGGCGATCTCGTCGCTGCTCTTGCCGGCCGCCGCCCAGCGCAGGCATTCGATCTCGCGCACGGAAAGCTTTTCGCGCGTCGATGCGCCGGTCTCGAAGGTCCGCTCCAGTGTCTGAAACAGTTGCAGCAGCGCAAGATAGAGATCGGCCGTCTCCCGCCGGTCGGGTTCGGCCCGGTCTCCGGACAAAAGGACGGCGAAGGCCTCGCCGTAGGTGGTATGCAGCATGACGGCGAATGTCCGGCACATGGTTTCGCCGCCAAGCAGCCTTCCGGCACAGCCGGTCGCCGTGGAATCCGCAGCGAGCAGCGAGGCCGTGTCACCGAAAATCGGCAGCTTGGTCTGGCGCAGCTGCTCGATAAGCGCGCTTGAATGAAAAACAGTGGCGGCGTCATAATCCCGCACCAGTTCGGACGGCCAGCTGCTGAGGACAAGGCGCTCGGCAAAACGCTGCTCCTCGCCGAAGGGAATGCGGGCGATCATGAAATGCTGGAAACCGAACTGTGCGGTGCACTGGCGCATCAGATGAAGCACCTCATATTCGGTTTGGACTGTGGAACTGCTCATGCCTGAAAGAAAATCAGCATAGGCCTCGCTTCGCAAGGCCAGCTTGTCGCCATCTCTCATGATTTCGGTCACCATCCCTGCGGGCCGGGCGTGCCGGCTCTCGAAACTTCTTTCCGGACTGCCATGGCGGTAAAGTTAAATCGAAACCGGCGAAAATCCGAAAGTGCCCGTATCGGCACGATCGAAGCAACAGTCGCAGGTTCGGAAATAAAGTCACGCAGAGGGAGTATTCCGGAGCGTCCATAAAGGCGCTTATGCTCTACTCGGGAGGGTAATAACAATAATCCCGTAAAAATTAAACTGCCATATCTGCATAGCTCCCATGCGGCTGCTCGATCGGCACGGATATCGTCGGATGGTCGGGACAGTACAGCGATTTCAGCCCTTTGACAGGAAGCGGCGCCGGCTTCTGCCGGGAAGGATCAAAGGCGGGCATCGGGCCGCAGACATTCGCGCGCTGCCTGAAGTCTCTCAAATTATTAGCAAATTGTTACCTGCCGCTTAGGCAAATATTAAATGTGGCACGCTAGGTTGAGCGCATATGGTCTTGAGTATGTGTAGAGAGTCCAATGACCGAAATGATACGACCCCGCGTGAAATATGTCATCGGACCCGATGGCAGCCCCCTGACGATTGCCGACCTGCCGCCTGCCAATACCCGTCGCTGGGTGATCCGCCGCAAGGCAGAGGTTGTCGCCGCCGTGCGCGGCGGACTGCTGAGCCTGGAAGAAGCCTGCGACCGCTATACCCTGACCGTCGAAGAATTTCTTTCCTGGCAATCCTCGATCAGCGACCACGGGCTTGCAGGCCTGCGTACCACCCGCATCCAGCAATATCGTCACTGACATAGTTTCACATCGATCTTTTCGGGCGGCTGCCATGACCGGCAGCCGCCCGAACTGTTTGCATTCGGCGCAACATGCCGCTTTGCCGTGCACCGTATCGGCCGGATATCCGTCCCGGCCGCCGCCACGCCTCATCCTTCCCATTCTGTCGCCACGCCGAAATCCATGCCGCCGACCCTGCGCGGCGCATGTAGATCCGTGCGGAGAGAAAAAGGCCGAAGTCGGTTCTGGCTCCGACAAGTCCGGCATGCAAAAGGCCCTTCTCACGGGCCTGGGTCAGTCCGTGAGAAGGGCCTTTTGGCCAGATGCGTCAGACGAAACTCAAGCCCGCATGCGCTGGCCGTTATCTCGCTCTTCCAGCGCCGCAGCCTTGGCATGTTCCGCCTGGACCTCTTCGAGCGCCAGTTCGGCTGCATCCTGCTGCACCTTCAATTCCCGGATCGAGACCTGAAGATTGTCCGCCCTTTGGCGGGCGGCCTTGGCAAAGGTCGGATAGGCGAAATGCGCGGGATCGGAGATCCCCGATTTCTTTTCCTCGAAGATGATCTGGTTTTCCAATTCCTTGGTCATCCGTTCAAATTCGGACATCATCAATTGAAGCTGGCTCAATTGACGCTGTTTCTCCTTCACCTGAAATTCCTTCAGGCGAACAAGGCTCTCACGTGACTTCATACGCAATACTCCCGTGATGCAAGACCCCGGTTACTGGATTTTGGCCCGATCAACCGACCCTACGGTGTCGGAAATGAAAAAAATTACAGCGATCTTAACAAAATCCTACCGCTGGTAACCTTTCGTTTACGGGCATCGTTAATCATAGGGACGATCATTTAAGGGTCAGTAAATGCCGCACGTTAAATTTGAGGTTCGGTAGAGATTGAGTCAGATGAATCGGATAGCAGGCTTTCTTAAGGTTACACATTAAGGATGTCATGCTGGATTCACATGCAAAAACAGGGGGCTGCAAAAAATATTTAACATTTTCGATACACCTTGCCAGAGTGAATCAGAATTTGTTAACCATTTGCTGGCAGCCTCCAAATCAGGCAACGACTGGATCCGTATCGCGTAAGGGGGCCACAACGACCTTTCGGCGGCGGAAAAGGGGACAATTATGCGGGTTCTACTTATTGAAGACGACAGCGCGACAGCGCAGAGCATCGAATTGATGCTCAAGTCGGAAAGTTTCAACGTTTACACCACCGATCTCGGTGAAGAAGGCGTCGATCTCGGCAAGCTTTATGATTACGACATCATCCTGCTTGATCTCAACCTGCCGGACATGTCCGGATACGAGGTCCTGCGGACGCTGCGCCTTTCCAAGGTCAAGACGCCGATCCTCATCCTCTCCGGCATGGCCGGCATCGAGGACAAGGTTCGCGGCCTGGGCTTCGGCGCCGACGACTACATGACCAAGCCTTTCCACAAGGACGAACTGGTTGCCCGCATTCATGCGATCGTGCGCCGTTCCAAGGGTCATGCCCAGTCGGTCATTTCCACCGGCGAGCTGATCGTCAATCTGGATGCCAAGACCGTCGAGGTCGGCGGCCAGCGCGTTCACCTGACCGGCAAGGAATACCAGATGCTGGAGCTGCTTTCGCTCCGCAAGGGCACGACCCTCACCAAGGAAATGTTCCTCAACCATCTCTATGGCGGCATGGACGAGCCTGAACTGAAGATCATCGACGTCTTCATCTGCAAGCTGCGCAAGAAGCTGGCCAATGCCGCCGGCGGCGCCAATTATATCGAGACCGTCTGGGGCCGCGGCTATGTGCTGCGCGAACCGGAAGGTGATCTCGCCGAAAGCGCCTGATCCGCCCATTCTCACCTCATCAGCCGGCGCCCTCCGCATCCCGCATATGCGGCCCCGTCCGGCCCGATAGACCGAGACGCTATAGAACCCGCCTTTTACCGGCGGGTTTTTCGTGTCCACCGGAAGTGGCGCCATTCCTTGCGGTAGGCATGAAAAAAGCCGCGTCCCGGCAGGCAGCGGCTTTCCGACGACTTATGTTGTTTCAGCCCGTCAGGCGGCGATCGCCAGGTTGCCGAAGACGCTGGTCAGGATTTTCCGGTCGAACGGCTTCAGCAGGAAATCGTCCGCGCCGGCGCGCTTGCCAGCCATCATCTTCTTTAGATCCGCCTCGACCACGCAATAATAGATGCGCACGGTCTTGCCGTTCGGCAGGTTGCGGATATTGGCGATGAGGTCCAGCGCGCCGTCGAGCGCGGCATCGACGATGATGATATTCGGGAGCTCGGCTTCGCAGCGCACCAACGCCTCCAGGCCATTGGCCGCTTCGGACACCAGAAAATTCAACCCGGAGAGAATGCGCTTTCCGACCTTGCGTACGACGTCTGAATCATCGGCGATCATCAAGCGCTGCATTTCCGGTTCCTTCTCTGCACCCATGCGGGAATTCAATCCCTCGGAACAACCCTAGTCCGGTTTGGCAAAGATTCGGTTACCGCGAGCGCCGAAAGCGAATTATACGGCCTCTTCGATGGCCGCCATTTTCGCGGAGAAGACGATCTCCTCGCTGGTCGAGTCGACCGCGATCTCCATGCCGGCCTCATCCGCCAGCAGCACCGTATAATAGGGCTGGATCGTGTGGGCATCGACGGCTTCTTCGAGCGTGCCCGACAGAAGCTCGACCAGTTTCGGTGGGACGCGCATCATCCGGCCCTTGGCGATCAGCTTGAACACTGCGTCATATTCCGGGTTTTCCAGCACTACCTCGATGGAGCCGCCGCGCGGAATGGCACCATAGGCGATCAGGAACAGGTTGAGCAGGAGCTTGACCCGGTTCTTGGCAATGATGACGCGCGGGCCGGTCCAGACGACTTCGGTCTTCTTCTCGACGGAGGCGAAATCCTTGGCCACCTTTTCCGCCTCGCCCGTATCGATCGAGGCGCCCACGGAGCCGGAGGCACCGAATGCCAGCCGCGCGAATTTCAGGCGGACCGATGCGTTCAGCGCGCTGGTGCGGATCAGGTCCATGGCATCCGCATCCGCCCCGCCCTCGTCGAGAAGCTCGAGGCCGTTGTTGATGGCGCCGACGGGGGAGATGATGTCATGGCAGACCCGGCTGCACAGAAGCGCTGCAAGATCGGGACCGGTCAAGGTCAGGTTCGGGTTCTTTCCCATGGTCGTTTCCTTAATGCCTCTATTCGGACGTCCGGCTTGATGCATGATCGGGCGGCCCGCCGCGATCCTCATCTTTACAGTCTAGGCCCATAGTCTAGGCCATGAAGGTTGCGTGGACATAGCGTCGGAGTGAAGATCATAAAGACACCACATTTGGTAAACCGATTATTAAGCTCATCGGTTCAAATTGCTGCGATCAGCCCGGTTTGACGCGTCACCGGCGACGGAACAGGCGACGGCCAGCAAATATCACGCGGCCTCCCTATGGTACGGAGAAAATTATGCAGCGGATCTTCATTGCCGTGAGAGCGACTTGGCTACGGGCCATGGTGCTGTTTCTGGCTGCGGTCGGCCTCACAACGGCAGCGCACGCGCAAAGCACCGGCGGCAGCCAGTACACGATGCAGGAAATCGTCGATGCCGGCCACGGCTTTTTCGGATCGGCATCGGGCGGTCTTGCCAAGGTCGTCGAAAGAGCATTCCAGAACTACGGGCTGCCGAACGGCTACATCCTCGGACAGGAAGGCTCCGGCGCCTTCATTGCCGGCCTCACCTATGGCGAAGGCGACCTCTATACCAAGAATGCCGGCCAGCACGATGTCTTCTGGCAGGGACCTTCGCTCGGCATAGACTGGGGCGGCCAGGGCAGCCGGACGATGATGCTAGTCTACAATCTGCCGGCTGTCCCTTCGCTCTATAAGCGCTTCGGCGGCGTGACCGGTTCGGCCTATGTGGTCGCCGGCGTCGGCATGACGGTGCTGACCGATGAAAATATCGTGCTGGTTCCCATCCGCACCGGGCTCGGCGCGCGGCTCGGCATCAATGTCGGCTATCTGAAGCTGACGCAGCAGCCGACCTGGAACCCCTTCTAAGGCAGGCTGGTGCCGGCTTACGCCTGACGGACACCTTGCATAAAAGGCACGATCGCGAATATTTGAAGCATGGCTCTCGTCAAACTGTCGCAACCCGCTACAAAGTACGGAATGGACCTTTTGCCGCCGCTTCAAATCGAGATGACTGACCTGTGATTGAATTTGCTCTTCTGTTTGCGCTGGGTTTCCTGACCGCGGCCATTCTCGGCCTCCTGGCGGCGCCGGTCGTTCACAGGCGCATTGTGCGCTTTGCAGAAGACCGGCTGAAAGCGACGATGCCGCTGTCGCCGCAGGAGGTGCGCGCCCAGAAGGATGCCGCCCGCGCCGGCTATGCGGCGGAGAACGCCCGCATCAGCCAGACCTTGAAGCGCGAGCGCGACAGGACCGTCGCGCTGATGGTGGAGAACGGCACGGTCCTGCAGGACCTCCAACGCCTTGCCGGCGAAAATGCCGATCTCAGCGCCCAGATCGCCGACATGAATGTGGAGGCCGCCGACCTGCGCTCGGCCGCCCGCCAGCGGGAGCAGAATATTGAGCGGCTGAAGGCGACGCTTGCGGATCTAGAGCGAGACAACAGCCAGAAATCGGAAGAAATCAGCCTGTTGACCCATCAGGTGGACAGCATTTCTGCCGATGCGGACAGCTTGAAGATCGACGTTGCCGCCTATGGCACCGAGGCGGAAAACCTGAAGACCCGTATTGCCGGATTGCGGGACGAGCGCGAGCGGCTGCGCAACGAACTGAAGACCGAAAGCAATCGGGGGCGCGAACTGGAGGCCCGGCTGGCGCGTGACGATATCCGCATTCGCCAGTTCGAAGCCAAGCTCGCCCGGGAAATCGCCATCAATGCCGACAAGGATAATTTCCTCGAGCGGCGGGCCGCCGAGATCGGACGACTGAAGGCCAAGCTGAAGGATGCGACGGCCGAATTGCGCGACGCCAGCCGCGCCTTGCGTGCGGCAGGCATTGCACTGCCGGTCCCAAAGGAAAACCGCGAGCCGGTCGCCAACCTCCCATCCGACGGCCAGGCGGCGCAGGCGGTACCCACACTCGAGCAGGCCGCCGCCCCGGCAACCGGCAATCAGTCCGCCGAACAGGTCCGCGAGCGGGCAGCGGCGCTGTCGGAGCAACTGGTCCTTTCGAAGACGACGGCACAGGACGACATATTCCGCGAGGAAATCGCCGGGATCGCCGCCGCCATGGTGGCGCTGACGGCAACCCGCGAAGGCGAGGCGTCGCCGATCCCTGCTCTCCTTGCCGTCGAAAATGCCACGCCGACCGACGGCGGTAAAAACCTTGCCAGCCGGGCGAGCGCCCTGCTTTCGCCGGAAGGCATTTGATCCTGGAACATCGCCCGGATCATATCAGCCCGTTGATCATCGCCACCTGATGCAGGGCAATGCCCGTTGCCGTCGCGACATTCAGGCTGTCGAGCCCGGGACGCTGGCGGATACACGCCGTGCGGATCGAGGCAAGGACGGAAGCCGGCAGCCCCTCCCCTTCGGTTCCCATCAGAAGTGCCGTGCGCGGACATGCGGGAATATCGCAGAGATCGGTCTCGCCGCGTGGCGACAGTCCCCAGATAGAGAACTCTTCCCGCTGCAGGCGCTCGATTAGCGCCGCCACCGAGCCCTCGCGGGCAAAAGGCATGGTCAGCACCGACCCCACGGAGACCCGGATCGCCTTGCGGTACATCGGATCGCAACTGGTTTCGTCCATCAGCACCGCATCGGCCCCGAAAGCCGCGGCATTGCGAAACATCGAGCCCATATTATCATGATTGGAAATGCCGCAGGCCGCCAGCACCAGGCTTTTTTCCGGAAGCCCGCCCAGAAGTGCCTCCATATCCGGCGCATGGTCGCGCTTTCCCAGTGCCAGCACGCCACGGTGCATGTTGAAGCCGGCAATGGCGTCGAAGACGGCGGCACTGGCGACATAGACCGGAATATGCGCCGGGAAATCGGCGAGGATAGCAGAGACGCCTTCAACCCGGCTTTCCAGCAGCAGGATCGCCTCCGCCCCGATGCCCTGGCCGGCCCGATGGGCCGCTGCGAGCATGCGCAGCACGACCGTCCCCTCGGCGATGAAGCGCCCATGCCGCCCGGTGAGATCGCGCTCCCGGATCGAGACGAAGCCGGCAATACGCGGGTCGTCAGGGGTCTCTATGCGAACCGGAGCCGGGTGCACGGACGTTCTTCCTCAATTGGCCGTGACGGAAATATCGGCAACGATGCGGCCAGCGGCGATATCGAAGACGATCGCCTTGCTCTCGCCGCCCGTATCGGCGCCGTAGAACAGAATCTGGCCACCTGAAAGCGCCACGTCGGACACCACGAAGCCGGCCGGCAAGACGGCGATGGCGGCAAGCGGGGCATCGCTCGGTACAGCGATCGCCGCCGGCTGGGGCTGATCCCTGTCGCTAGGGCGCGTTAGCTTGTAGACAATTGCTCCCAGCACGACCATAAGCATCACCACCATGACACCGGCCGAGACGAGCTGCAGGCGGATCATCTTGCGGCGCACATTCTCCATGACCGGATCGAGCGGCTTTTCTTCCTGTTCGTCTGGTTTGCGAGTAGACATGGCTGGCCCTAGCTGCGGAATGGAACGACAATGACCGACCCCTTTAAACAAGCCCCGGCGATTAGGAAAGTCCTCACCGCAAATGAAGAGGCGGCCGGCCGCATGGATGCCTTCCTGACCGAAGCCCTGGCTGGCGAATTTTCCCGCAACCGCATCAAGAGCCTGATCGAGCAGGGTGAAGTCTCGGTCAACGGCAAGATCGTCAAGGAACCGAAGAGGAAGGTGCAGCCTGGCGATATCTTCGAGATCGGCCTGCCGGAGCCTGAAGACCCGGAGCCAAAGGGCGAGGATATTCCGCTCGATGTGCTTTACGAGGACGACGACCTGATCGTGCTGGTCAAGCCGGCCGGCCTCGTCGTGCATCCGGGAGCTGGAAATTGGACCGGCACGCTGGTGAATGCGCTGATCCATCATTGCGGCAACAGCCTTTCCGGCATCGGCGGCGTCAAGCGGCCGGGCATCGTCCACCGGCTCGACAAGGAGACCAGCGGCGTCATGGTCGTCGCCAAGAACGACATCGCCCATCGCCATCTCTCCGACCAGTTCGCCGACCATGGCCGCACCGGCCCGCTGGAGCGCGCCTATATGGCGGTGGTCTGGGGCAGGCCGCGCGGCCTGAAGGGAACGATCGACGCGCCGCTCGGGCGCGCCGGCGACCGCATCAAGCGCGCCGTCAAGCGCGAGGGCGACGATGACGCGCGCGAGGCGATCACCCATTACGAGGTCATCGAGCGCTATCTCGAAAAACCGGATGCGACGGCGCTCGCCGCGATGGTCAAATGCAATCTCGAAACCGGACGCACCCATCAGATTCGCGTGCACATGGCCCATATCGGCCATCCGCTGATCGGTGATCCCGATTACGGCGCCGCCTTCAGGACCAAGGCCAATCTTCTGCCGGATGCTGCAAAAGCTGTCGTCAATCGCTTCCCCCGCCAGGCGCTGCATGCCTTCATGCTGGCCTTCGAGCATCCGACGACCGGAGAAACCCTGCATTTCGAATCCCCCGTCCCCGAGGATATGCGCGAACTGGTCGAAGCGCTGAAAACTGGCGCCTGAGGCCGGCTCCTCCCTCTCTGCCGAAAAACTTCGGTGCCGGGGCATCCTTTGCCGGTCTCGCGCGTTGTAGGATCAGCAGAAGGAGAAACCAGATGGTCGATGCAGCGCAAATCAGGGAACATGCCGAAATCATCAGTGCCGATGGCATCCATGTCGGAACGGTCGATCGCGTCGAAGGCGACCGCATCAAGCTGACCAAGAAGGACAGCGGCGCCGGCCACGAAGGCCATCACCATTTCATCTCGCTTGCCCTGGTCGCCGGCGTCGAAAACAACCGTGTGCGGCTGAGCGCTAATGGCGATGTCGCCGTTTCCTTCGAGGAAGAAGGCGACGCGTCCTCCGTCCATTGATCCGCAAGCTGTTCCGCCCTTGATATTTCACGACTGGATATTTCACGGGCGAACCCGATCTACAGGCGAAGACTGATCTGGCCTGTGGTTTCCGGTATCGCATGCAAGCGATACCGGCATTCTTGAATCATGCTTTCGCCGCACTTATCTACGAACATGTGGGGTCGGACTGACCCACATGCCGGCTTGCCAAAAGGAGGCCGGAACGCGAAAGGGGGGTGCATCATGGCCCGCAGCACATTGCCGTCAATTACCGCCGGAGAAGGCGGCCTCAACCGCTACCTGGACGAAATCCGCAAATTCCCCATGCTCGAGCCGCAGGAAGAGTACATGCTCGCCAAGCGCTATCAGGAGCATGACGACCGCAAAGCCGCCCATCGGCTCGTGACCAGCCATCTCCGACTGGTGGCGAAGATCGCCATGGGCTATCGCGGCTATGGCCTGCCGATCGGTGAAGTCGTTTCCGAAGGCAATGTCGGCCTGATGCAGGCGGTCAAGAAATTCGATCCCGAGCGCGGCTTCCGCCTTGCGACCTACGCCATGTGGTGGATCAAGGCCTCGATCCAGGAATATATCCTGCGCTCTTGGTCTCTGGTGAAAATGGGCACGACCGCCAACCAGAAGCGGCTGTTCTTCAACCTGCGCCGCCTGAAGGGCAAGATCCAGGCACTCGACGAAGGCGACCTGAAACCAGAACAGGTGGCGCATATCGCCACGACGCTGAATGTTTCGGAAGCTGAAGTCATCTCCATGAACCAGCGTCTTTCCGGAGACGCATCGCTGAATGCGCCGATCAAGGCCGGCGAAGGCGAATCCGGACAATGGCAGGACTGGCTGGTCGATGACCACGACAACCAGGAAGACATATTGATCGAGCAGGACGAGCTGGAAAGCCGCCGCAGTCTGCTGTCGAGCGCCATGAAGGTGCTGAACGACCGCGAGCGTCGCATCTTCCAGGCGCGTCGGCTTGCCGAAGACCCGATCACCCTCGAGGATCTGTCGACCGAATTCGACATCAGCCGCGAACGTGTCCGCCAGATCGAGGTTCGCGCCTTCGAAAAGGTGCAGGATGCCGTCCGCAAGGCGGCACAGGAGCGGCAGAACGCGCTGCGGGTCGTCGAAGACGCCTGACATCGGCGAGTAGAACAGAAAAGCCGGCTGGTCGCCCAGCCGGCTTTTTCATGCGTATATGCCAGGGATTATTGCACGGCCGGATTCGGCTTTGCGGCAAGGCTCCAGGCCTGCAGGGCCTTGGTAAAGGCTTCCGTTCCGGTAGTTCCCTTTTCCAGCGTCAGCAGGGCGCGGCGGCCGTTGCGATAGGTCAGCGGAATATCCAGCCAGGTGCGGTTGCGCAGCAGTTCCAGATTGGTCGCCGTCGCCTCCGGGAAATCGTTGAGCGCGATCATGTGGAAATCGTCGGTGATCTTGGCAGCCACGCCGATCAGCGGATCGCCGCGGTCCTGTTCGTTCCGCTTCATCGCCACGCGCTGCACCGACTCGATGGCGCCCCCTTCGAAATTCTCGGGCAGCGAGAAGACGATCTCGATCACATGACTTGCCGGCAGCGAGCGGTCGGCATTGCGCTTGATCGTCATGATCGCCGTCAGGCCGCGATCGGGAACACTGATCTGCGCCTGGATGGTCGGCTCCGGCCGGGCATCCGCGCCCGGAGATTCTTCCTTGACCGACCAGACGACATTGCCCTCGATCGCCGTCGGCGCGGATTGCCCGAGCCGCTCCTCATAGAGAAACATCTTCTGGGCGCCGGCGGGCACGACTGCCGCTTCGCTCGTCGATTGTCCCGCGGGGGCGCCCTGCCCATCCGCCGCCGGCGTGCCCGGTGTCGCCTGGGCGCTCTCCTGCGGCTTTCCGGCCTCGGTCTGGGCAGCGACCGACTTGCCCTCCTCGGTGGCCGCTTCGCCGGCCGGTGCCGCTGCCGGCCCCTGATCGATCTCCGTCCCGTCGGTCTGGAGTTGCTGGGTGAATTTGGTAGCGGGTGCTGCCGTATCCGTTTGAGCCGGTGTCTGCGCGCCCGTTCCCGGCGTTGACAGTTCGGTCGTCCCGTCGTCTGGCGCAGACGTATCGGTGCTCGTCTGCTCCGGCGCTTGCGAGGTCACCGATGCAACCATGCCTGAAACCCAGCCGTTCACCTGGGCCTGGTTCTGCCAATACGCATAGCCGGCGCCACCGAGAACAAGCACCAGTCCGGCCGCGAGCGCGATCCTCTTCACGTTGAAAGCGGATCGCTTCGGCTCGGTGCGATAGGAAACCGGTCGTGCCGGCGCCTCCATGGCACCGTCTTCGGTCGTGGCGCCATCCTGCGCCAGCGACGGTGCCGCCGCAGCGCCCGCAGCCGCTCCGGCGCCGCCCTGCGTGAGAAGGTCTTCTATATCCGTCCATGTACCGGATTGCGCCGGGGAATCCGGCTCGGCGGGCTTTTCTACCGGCCATGACCAATCCGAAATCGCCGGCTCGGAGCTTTCAGCAGCGGCGGGAGACGTATTCTGCGCGAAAGGATCGCTGTCGTCCCAGGCCCAGGAATGCGAAGGCTCGTCGGGATGGCGCTCCTTGTCATCCGCCTCCGCGCCGATCGGCACGACGGTTTCGACCGGCTCATAGTCCGAAAGGTCGGGTATCTCGTCCGCGGTCGATACCGCTTCGTCGGACTCTGTCGATACAGGTTCGCTGTCGACGGCAAGCGGCGGCGTGTCGGTCCACTCCGGCAGTTCCCATTCGGACGGCGGCGCCGGCTTCTCGTCGGCCACGGCTTCGCCAGATTGCTCGAAATGAGGCGGCTCCGGAGCGTCATCGCCGCGCTCGTCGGCAAGATTGGTGTCTTCGGTCGTGGAAGGCTCGGCCTCGAATTCTGTCGCCGGCTCCGCCTGCACGACCACATCGACATCTTCCGCTTCCGGGTCGATGGAGCCCGGATCTTCGGCGACGTCCGGCTCGCCCTGCAGCGGCTCGTCCGCCGTTGGTTCAGGCTCGACCGCTTCCGCCTCCGGCGGGTAATCGGCTTCCTCCGACTGGGACTGTTCAGCCGGCTCGTTCTCGGCCGGGGCATCGGAAACGGGATGGTCTTCGCGAGGAGCCTCGTCGGAAGCCTCCTCCAGCTCTGTCGCTGCAGGCTGGTCGTCGGCGTCATCGTCCGCCGGATGCGCGTCTTCCGCTTCCGCCGAGGCCGGCGGCTCTTCAACCTCGGTCACGGTGCCCACGACGGGCAGATCGACGGACTGAGGACTTTCCAGACTCGGCTCGTCCAGAGCCGGCAGGGCCTCGGCATGGTCGTTTTCGACCTCACCGATCGCCGCTTCCAGCTTGCTCATCTGGCGTTCGATCATCTCGTCCGAAGGACGAGGTTTCATGTTTTCCAGCTGACGGCGGACGGCGCCGCGGGCCTTTTCATAGACCTTGGCCCGCATCTCGGGAACATTGTCCGACAGACCATCGACGGTCCTTCGAATAACTGCAACAAAATCCGCCATCAGAACTTTCTCATACCATCGGCTTCTTCACGCCAAATTCCGCCTTGTCGTCGCCGGGAAGACTAGTCCTCAAACGGGTCCGTCACAAGTATCGTGTCATCACGCTCGGGGCTGGTCGAAAGCAGAGCCACCGGAGCGCCGATCAGTTCCTCCACCTGGCGGACATATTTGATCGCCTGTGCCGGAAGATCGGCCCAGCTGCGGGCGCCGACGGTGGAGCCTTTCCAGCCTTCAAGGGTGATGTAGATCGGCTTTGCCTGGGCCTGCTGCGCCTGGCTAGCCGGCAGGTGATCGATCTCGACGCCGTCAAGCGTATAGCCGACGCAGATCTTCAACTCGTCCAGGCCATCGAGAACGTCGAGCTTGGTCAGCGCGATACCGGTGATGCCGTTGGTCGCCACCGACTGGCGCACAAGTGCCGCATCGAACCAGCCGCAACGACGCTTGCGGCCCGTCACCGTGCCGAATTCATGCCCCTTTTCCCCAAGGAACTGACCGATCTCGTCGTTCAGCTCGGTCGGGAAAGGTCCCTCCCCGACGCGGGTCGTATAGGCCTTGGTAATACCAAGGATATAGCCGAGCGCGCCTGGCCCCATGCCGGAGCCCGCCGCCGCCTGCCCGGAGACCGTGTTGGACGAGGTGACGAAGGGATAGGTGCCGTGGTCGATGTCGAGCAGCGTACCCTGCGCGCCCTCGAACAGGATGCGCGCGCCCTTGCGGCGCTGGCGGTCGAGCAGAAGCCAGACCGTCTCCATGAACGGCAGCACACGGGCGGCCACCGAAGACAGCTCCTCCATGATCGCCTCATGGCTGACTTCGGCTTCGCCCAGCCCGCGCCGCAACGCGTTGTGATGCGTGAGCAGGCGATCGACCTTGGCCGGCAGCGTATCGAGGTCTGCCAGATCCATGACGCGGATGGCCCGGCGGCCGACCTTGTCCTCATAGGCCGGACCGATGCCACGGCGGGTGGTGCCGATCTTCGTGCCGCTGTTGGAGGCGGCATCCTCGCGAATCCCGTCAAGCTCGCGGTGCAGCGACAGGATCAGCGTGGCATTGTCGGCGATGCGCAGATTTTCCGGGGTGATAGTCACGCCCTGCTTGTCGAGCTTCTCGATCTCGGCGATCAGCGCATGCGGATCGATGACCACGCCATTGCCGATGACGGCAAGCTTGCCCGGACGCACGACGCCCGAAGGCAGAAGCGACAGCTTGTAGCTGGTTCCGTCGATCACCAGCGTATGACCGGCATTGTGGCCGCCCTGGAAGCGTACGACGATATCGGCACGCTCGGAAAGCCAGTCGACAATCTTGCCCTTGCCTTCGTCACCCCATTGCGATCCGACCACCACGACATTCGTCATTTCAGATTTCCTGTTTCCTTGGCGCCTGCGATGCGCTGTCTTCAAACCCGCGCATCTATACTGTTTTGTTTTTTGGAAAGCGACCCTGTTTCACCGTGGATTTGGGCTTTTTGCATGGCATCCGCACTGTTTAGCCTATATCAGGAGCCTTTCGAAAGCTTCGGGTCATGCCCCCGGCTTCATTGCAGACTGGGGAATCATTGCCTGTGAACCTTCAAGCCTACGTCATTCTGTGCATCACGACCCTGCTCTGGGGCGGCAATTCGGTTGCCGGGAAACTGGCGGTCGGGCATGTGAGCCCGATGATGCTGACCGGCCTACGCTGGGTGGCCGCCGCCCTGGTAATCCTGGTTTTCACGGCACCGCAGGTCAAGCGCGACTGGCCGAAGATCCGCAAGAACTGGTTGATCCTGCTTGGCTACGGCGCCCTGGGCTTTACCGGCTTCAATGCCTTTCTCTACTCGGCCCTGCAATATACCAGCGCGATCAATGCCGTCATCGAGCAGGCCGGCATCCCCATGGTGATCTTCGTCGTGAATTACCTGCTCTTTCGCACCGCCTTCTCGATGGCGCAGATCGCCGGCTTCACGCTGACCCTGTTCGGCGTCGCACTGACGGCATCGCATGGGGACCTGTCGACGCTCCTGTCGCTCGAGCTCAACCGCGGCGACGCGCTGATGATGGCCGCCGGACTCGTCTATGCCGGCTACACTGTGGCGCTGCGCTGGAAACCGGATATCCACTGGAAAAGCCTGATCGCCATCACGGTGCTTGGTGCCGTCGTCAGCAGCCTGCCGCTGGTGGCCTGGGAATTTGCCGCCGGCCAGGTCATCATGCCCGATGCGCGAGGCTGGGCCATCGTCGCCTATGCCGCCCTCCTGCCATCGCTGCTGGCGCAGATCCTCTATGTCCGCGGCGTCGAACTGATCGGCCCTAACCGGGCCGGCCTGTTCATCAACACAGTACCAATCTTCGGCACGATACTGTCGATCGCGATTATCGGCGAAGCCCTGCAGATATTCCACATCGTCGCCATGGCACTGGTGCTCGGCGGCATCGCGGTTGCCGAGCGCGGGCGGCCGAAGACCGCAGACGAGGCTTAAAGAAACGAACTGAGCGTGCGGAAAGAACGGAAACGCTGCGCGCGTCCTGCGGCTGCATTGATCAGTCTGTCACAAATGGAGCGCGCCGGTTGCAAATGCGGAGTTACAGCACCGCCTCCATATAGACCGAGCCGGGCCCATAGGCCGAAAGCAACGGCGCCAGACGAGCCTCCTCGACCTCTACGAACCCATGCCGGCACCAGAACACCGCGGAGCCGCCGACGGCGGTCAGTGCCATGGCCGCAAATCCCGCGCCTTTCGCATGGTCCTTCAATCTTCCGATTAGAATATCGGACAGGCCGAGACCGCGCGCGACCGGCAGCAGCGACAGGTCGTGGATATAATAGATGTCCGCATTCCCCGGCAAGGCGCCGATCAACGCATTGATGGCGGGCGGGCCAAGGCGTAGCCAGGGATGACTGATGACATAGCCGCAGAGTTCATCCTCAAGCGTCGCGACCAGAAAACCCTCCGGATAAAGCGCCAGCCTCTCCTCGAAGACAGCACGATCCTCCTGGGAATTCGGGTGGGCGAGAGCCTGGATTGCAAGGATCGCATCCATGTCGCCGGCGACCGCCGGCCGCAGGGAAAAGTCTGCAGTCATAAAAGTCTCCCGACCGGGAGGCACGCCGGCGTTGAGGCGCGGCGTGCCTTTCCGTCTGTCACAGGTATCGCCGTCAATCGACGTTGAAGGCCAAAAGCTTGGCTTGTCGGATGGCGGCATTGGCCCTCAGCTTGTCGAGAACCTCTTCCGACACCGGACCATCGACATAGAGCAGCGCAATAGCATCCGAGCCCGCATCCTTGCGACCGAGCTGGAAATTGGCAATGTTGACGCCGGCATCACCCAGCGTCGAGCCGATGAAGCCGATCATGCCGGGTACGTCGGTATTGGTGATGTAGACCATGTGGTTGCCGACATCGGCATCGAGATTGATGTCCTTGATCTGGATGAAGCGCGGCTTGCCGTCGGAGAATACCGTTCCGGCAACCGAGCGCGTCTGGTTCGCCGTCGTCACCGTCAGCTTGATATAGCCATCGAAGACACCGGTCTTGTCGCGCTTGACCTCTGAGAGGATGATGCCCTTCTCCTTGATCATCACCGGCGCCGAAACCATGTTGACATCGGCAACCTGGCTACGGATGAGACCGGCAAGGGCGGCACTCGTCAACGCCCTGGTGTTCATCCCGGCCGTCGAGCCGTCATAGAGGATCTCGATTTCCTTGATCGCGCTTTCCGTGACCTGCCCGACAAAGGCGCCGAGCACGTCGGCAAGCCGGATGAAGGGCTTCAGGATCGGCGCTTCCTCGGCCGTGATCGACGGCATGTTGATGGCATTGGAGACGGCACCCTTGACCAGATAATCGGACATCTGCTCGGCCACCTGCAGCGCCACATTTTCCTGCGCTTCCGTGGTGGAGGCGCCGAGATGCGGCGTGCAGACGACATTCGGCAGGCCGAACAGCGGGCTTTCCGTTGCCGGTTCGACCTCGAACACATCGAAGCCGGCGCCGGCGACATGGCCGGACCGGATGGCATCGGCAAGCGCCTGCTCCACAACCAGCCCGCCGCGGGCGCAATTGACGATGCGCACGCCCTTCTTCATCTTGGCAAGCGCCGCTGCGTCGATGATATTGCGGGTCTTGTCGGTCAGCGGCACATGCAACGTGATGAAATCGGCCTTTGCGAACAGTTCGTCGAGCTCGACCTTGGTGACGCCCATTTCCTCGGCCCGCTCCTTGGAGAGGAAAGGATCGTAGGCCAGCACATGCATCTTCAGGCCGATGGCGCGCGCGCAGACGATGCCGCCAATATTGCCGGCACCGATGACGCCCAGCGTCTTGCCGGTGATCTCGACGCCCATGAATTTCGATTTTTCCCATTTGCCCGCCTGCGTCGAGCTATCGGCGCTCGGCAATTGCCGGGCTACCGCGAACATCAGGGCAATCGCATGCTCCGCCGTGGTGATCGAATTGCCGAAAGGCGTGTTCATGACGATGATGCCGCGGCGCGAGGCGGCGGGAATATCGACATTGTCGACGCCGATACCGGCACGACCGATGACCTTGAGATTGGTGGCGGCGGCAATCAGCTTTTCCGTCGCCTTGGTGGCGGAGCGGATGGCGAGACCATCGTAGTTGCCGATGATCTCGGCGAGCTTTTCCTTGTCCTTGCCGAGCTTCGGCTGGAAATCCACCTCCACGCCGCGATCGCGGAAAATCTGGACGGCGGTTTCCGACAGTTCATCGGATACGAGTACGCGAGGTGCCATGAGAGGCCTCCATGAGTTGCGTCAAAATAGGGAAAAATGGTGACCGCGCCTCCGGCGCGGTCGGAGCCGCTCAGGCAGCGGCTTTTGAAAGCGCCGCCTTCTGGGTCTGGAATGCCCAATCGAACCAGGGCATCAAGGCCTTGATATCGGCGGTCTCGATCGTCGCGCCGGCCCAGATGCGGAAACCGGAGGGCGCATCGCGATAGGCGCCGATATCCAGGGCAACGCCCTGTTTTTCAAGGAGCGTCACCATGCCCTTGGCAAAGGCCGCCTGCGCGTCCGCGTCAAGTGCCGCGATCTCCTTGTCGACGATCTTCAGGCAGACTGAGGTATTGGACCGCGTCGCCGGGTCTTCTGCCAGATTGGCGATCCAGTCGGTCCTTTCGACGAAATCATGGATCGCCTGCGCATTGGCATCAGCCCGCGCGACCAGCGCCTTCAGGCCACCGAGCGACTTTGACCAGAGGAGCGCATCGATATAATCCTCGACGCAGAGCATCGACGGCGTGTTGATCGTCTCGCCCTGGAAAATGCCCTCGATGAGCTTGCCGCCCTTGGTCATGCGGAAGATCTTCGGCAATGGCCAGGCCGGCACATAGCTTTCCAGCCGCTCGACGGCGCGCGGCGAGAGGATGAGCATGCCATGCGCGCCCTCGCCGCCCAGCACCTTCTGCCAGGAGAAAGTGACGACATCGAGCTTGGAAAAGTCCAGTTCCTGCGCGAAAGCCGCCGACGTGGCGTCGCAGATCGTCAGGCCCTTGCGGTCTGCCGGAATGAAATCGGCATTGGGGACGCGAACGCCGGAGGTCGTACCGTTCCAGGTGAAGACCACGTCGCGGTCGAAGTCGATAGTCGAAAGATCCGGCAACAGGCCGTAATCGGCGACGATCTTGCGGGTATCGGGAAGTTTCAGTTCTTTGACGACATCGGAAACCCAGCCGGAGCCGAAGCTTTCCCAGGCGACCATATCGACGCCGCGGGCGCCGAGCAGCGACCAGAGGGCCATTTCGACGGCGCCGGTGTCGGAAGCCGGAACGATGCCGATGCGGTAATCCGCCGGCACTTCAAGAATTTCGCGGGTGAGATCGATCGCCTGCTTGAGCTTGCTCTTGCCGACCTTGGCACGATGCGAGCGACCGAGCGGCGCATCGGAGAGAGCATCAAGCGACCAACCGGGGCGCTTGGAGCAGGGACCAGAAGAAAAACGGGTATTGACCGGACGCAGGTCCGGTGTGGCAGGGGTCTTCATCATGCTATCCTTCCAGATAGAAGCCTCTCGTTAGGGAGAGGTGGCCTGCCGCCGTGGATATGGCGGGCCGTGAAGGAAGTCAACAGGCTTTGTCGCTTTCGGAAAGATTTTTGCCGCTGCCGCGCTCAGGTCGTGCCGGCTACCAGAGCGACAGCCTCAGGCCGGCACGGATTTCGTGGCGGGAGAGGCCGTCGTCTTTTGCCTGGAACGTGGAACCGCCGAACATATCACCCTTGCCGATCTGCGAGTAGCGGTAGCCGACATCGAACTTCAGGCGGTCCGTCAGGTCATAGGAGGCGCCGGCCATCAATGCATAGGTAAACCGCCAGCTGCTCTCCCCACCAGGCGATGTCCTGCTCTCGGCCCCGACGCAGCCGGCCGGGAGCGCGGCGCATTCCGCTTGCGAAATATCGTTCCAGCGCAGATGGGTGACGCCGAGGCCGGCGCCGAGATAGGGCGTAAAGCCGGCAAGCGTGCCGAGATCGACATAGCCGTTGGCCATGATCCCGAGAGCGGAAAACCGAGCGGTCGTCTCATATCGGCAACCGGTCGGCGGCAAGGCGCCGGCACAGGGTTCGGCGGTAAAACTGTCCGCATCGAACCGGCCTTCGAAGTAATCGACCGTCACGTCGGTGCGTACCATGTCGCTGATCTGGTAGCCGACCCCCAATGATCCTGACAACGGGTTGCCGAACCGCGTTGCATCGAAAGCATGGCCGTTAGTGGTGCCGGTGGCCGGGTTGAAGACGTCGAAGGAAGGATTGCCCTCATCCGCCCAGCCGGAATAACCGAGATCGCCGCGCAGGTAGAAGCGTTGCGCAGCGGTTTCAGCAGCCGAAATCGTCACTTCCGGCGCGTCGAGCAGGGTGTCGTCCGCCATTGCCTGGCTGCCACTGAACGACAGTGAAAGCATGAGCAGATTCACGGAAATATGGCGCCAGTTCATCATCGCATCCCTGGGAAAGGTCACCGGACGGCGGGAATCACCCTCCCACCACGGCGTTTACATGCGTTAACTATTGCAGCCGGCGGTTAATCGATGGTTAACCATGCCTGTCAACGATGGTGATGACGGACATGCGAAAAGGCCGCCCGTGAAAACGGACGACCTTTTGAAGACCATGAATATGAGCTGGCTTACTTGTAGATGATCGGCTCGGCCGGGGGCTCATAGGCAACAGGGCAGCCGCCGAACGAATAGCGCAGGCCGGCGCGGGCCTCGTGTACATAGATGCCTTCATCCGAACCCGGACCGCTGCCGGCGTTGAAGCCGAACATGTCGCCGCCCAGAACATGGCGGAAGCGATAGCCGACATCGGCCTTGAGATTGCAGGTGAGGTCGATCGCGGTACCGGCCATCAGACCGTAGGTGAAGCGCCATTTGCTGTAGCCGTCATGATCGAACGACGGGTCGCAGTTCGCCGGATTGCCGGTTTCGCAGCTCGTATTACGCAGCTTGTCCCAACGAACCTGCGTGCCACCGATGCCAGCGCCGACATAGGGTGTGAACGAGCCATAAGTGCCGATATCGACATAGGCATTGGCCATCAGGCTCCAGGCCGCAAGCGCCGAGACGTCACGCGAGGTGCAGGCGACGGCAACGCCACAGCCACCGGTGGTCGATCCCTCGAAATCGGCCTTGCCGAGATAGTCGAGCGTCACATCGGTGCGCAGGTAATTGTTGATCTGGTAGCCGACGCCGACACCGATCGAGTAGGTGTCGTCGAGATCGGCGTCGTCGAAGTCGCGCTCGAAACGGCCCGGTCCCTGGTAGAAATGGGCGCCGCGAAGATTGGTGAAGGCATAGCCGACATCGCCGCGCAGATACCAGCCGCTGGCCTCGGCGATCTGCACAGGCTCGGAAATCGGCTGTTCCATGGGCGGTTCGTAGAAATCCGCAGCGAAGGTCGCGGTGCCGCCCAGCATAGCTGCAACAACGCCAATCAAAATAGTCTTCATGGCCTCACTCCAATACATTTGTTGCTTGGTCAGCCGTCAGACCGGCCTCCAATAGTGTCAGGAAGGATCATGAAGAAGAAAGGTTAAGGTCCAATTAACTACAAAAATTTACCGTAACCGTTAAGTACTGTTGGGCTGCGAAACCGTGGGCGTCAGTCACCGGTCGATAAAAAGGCCGGGCAACGCCCAGCCTTTTCCCTTCATCTCAGCCAAGATCAGGCGACGTTGCGCACGGCGCCGATCACGCTCACCAGCTCATCGACGATACGCTCGACCTGCGCGTGATCGTCGCCTTCGGCCATTACGCGGATTAGCGGTTCCGTGCCGGAGGGGCGGATGAGCAGACGGCCATTCCCTGCGAGCTCGGCCTCCGCATCGGCGATCGCCTGGCGTACCGCGGCATTTTCGAGCGGCATGCCGGCCGAGACCCGGACATTCTTGAGAACCTGCGGCACCGGCTCGAAACTGTGGCAAACCTCGCTGACCGTCTTGTCCTGCCGCTTGACGCAGGCAAGCACCTGCAATGCGGCAACGAGGCCGTCGCCCGTGGTGCCGAAATCAGACAGCACGATATGGCCGGATTGTTCGCCGCCGACATTGAAGCCGTGCTGGCGCATATGCTCGACCACATAGCGGTCGCCCACCTTGGTGCGGTGCAGATCAAGTCCCTGCCGGTTGAGATAGCGCTCAAGGCCGAGATTGGACATGACGGTCGCGACGACGCCGTTGCCCTTGAGCAGTCCGTCGCTTGCCCAGCTATTGGCAATCACCGCCATCAGCTGGTCGCCGTCGATGACGGTCCCGTTCTCATCGACGATCAGAACCCGGTCGGCGTCGCCGTCGAGCGCGATGCCGATATCGGCGCGCACCTCATGCACTTTGCGTGACAGCGCCGCCGGATGGGTGGAACCGCATTCCAGGTTGATGTTCAGGCCGTTCGGCTCGTTGCCGATCGTCACCACATCGGCACCCAGTTCCCAGAGCGCGAGCGGCGCGACCTTGTAGGCGGCGCCATTGGCGCAGTCGATCGCCACCCTCAGCCCCTGCAGCGTCACGTCGCGCGGCAGCGTGCGCTTGGCATGTTCGATGTAGCGATAGATATCGCCCTCAACTCGCTTGGCCCGACCGATTTCCTGGGACTTGGCCAGTTGCGCCGTCATGTCCTTGTCGAGCAGGTCCTCGATCTGGCCTTCCATCTCGTCGGAAAGCTTGTAGCCGTCCGGGCCGAACAGCTTGATGCCGTTGTCCTCGAAGGGATTGTGGGAGGCGGAGATCATCACGCCGATATCGGCGCGCAGGGATCTTGTCAGCATGGCAACGCCCGGCGTCGGGATCGGGCCGAGCAGGAACACGTCGAGGCCCGCAGCCGTGAAGCCGGCCACCAGCGCGTTTTCAAGCATATAGCCCGAGAGCCGGGTATCCTTGCCGATCACCACCCGGTGACGATGGGCACCATTGCGAAAGATCGTGCCGACCGCGATGCCGACGCGCATCGCAAGGTCCGGCGTCATCGGAAACAGGTTCGATTGACCGCGGATGCCATCCGTGCCGAAATATTTTCGCTTCATAAAAACTCCAGATCCTATCAAAAATCAGGCGCGGCCTTGCGCGGCGCTTGGCAGAGGCGTCTGCTGCGGGGAGCGTGCCGGCCCGACCGGTTGACGGCCAGCATCAAGCCAGCCTGTCGCGATCGCGTGGAAATTGCGCATTCCCGCTGTCTTGCCACAAAATCGACCGAACGGCATCCCGTTGCTTCATCAGAATTCGTTACAATACGTTACAAGCTCTAACAGACAGGAAAGACCGGAGGCCAAGACGGAAAAACCGCCGCGCCTTTCAGCGCAGCGGTTTTTTATCAATTTCGACGGTCGCACAAGCCTATTGCGGCTGCGGTTCGAAACCGCCCTCGGGCTCCTCGCCCTTGTTACCGACCGAGCCGTCCTTCTTGGTGCCGGCAGACGGAACGGCGGACCCGCGATGCGGCGTGTCGTCGCCAAGATCGCGCGCTGGCTTTTCGCCGCGGATCAGGGCCTTGATCTCGTCGCCCGTCAGCGTCTCGTATTCGAGCAGGCCTTCGGCAATGGCGACGAATTCGGAGTGCATCTCGGTGATGATGCGGGTTGCCTCGACGTAGGCTTCGTCGATCAAACGACGCACCTCGGTGTCGATTTTTTGCGCCGTCGATTCCGAGACATTCTTGGACTGCGAAACCGAATGGCCAAGGAACACTTCCTGCTGGTTTTCACCGTAGGCGACATGGCCCAGCACGTCGGAGAACCCCCACTGCGTCACCATCGCGCGCGCAAGCTTGGTGGCCTGTTCGATATCGGACGATGCGCCGGAGGTGATGTTTTCCTTGCCGAAGGTGATTTCCTCGGCAACGCGGCCGCCCATCATGATGACGAGGCGCGACACCATCCACTTGTAGCTCATGGAATAACGGTCGCCCTCCGGCAACTGCATGACCATGCCGAGTGCGCGTCCGCGCGGAATGATCGTCGCCTTGTGCAGCGGATCGGCGACGGGAACCTTGAGCGCGGTGATGGCGTGACCGGCTTCGTGATAGGCGGTCAGTTTCTTTTCGGCCTCGGTCATGGCGGAGGAGCGGCGTTCCGCGCCCATCATGATCTTGTCCTTGGCGTCTTCGAATTCCTGCATGGTGACGACGCGCTTGTTGCGCCTTGCCGCCATCAGGGCAGCCTCATTGACGAGGTTCATCAGATCGGCGCCCGAGAAGCCGGGTGTACCGCGCGCCAGCACCTTCAGATCGACATTCGGTGCCAGCGGCACATTGCGAATATGGACCTTGAGGATGCGTTCGCGGCCGTTGATATCCGGGTTCGGCACGACGACCTGGCGGTCGAAACGGCCCGGACGCAAAAGCGCCGGGTCGAGAACGTCGGGACGGTTGGTTGCGGCAATCAGGATGACGCCCTCATTGGCCTCGAAACCGTCCATTTCCACAAGCAACTGGTTGAGCGTCTGTTCGCGCTCGTCATTGCCGCCGCCAAGGCCGGCGCCGCGATGGCGGCCGACAGCATCGATTTCATCGATGAAGATGATGCAGGGCGCATTCTTCTTGGCCTGCTCGAACATATCGCGGACGCGCGACGCGCCGACGCCGACGAACATTTCCACGAAATCCGAACCGGAAATCGTGAAGAACGGCACATTGGCTTCGCCGGCAACGGAGCGGGCAAGCAGGGTCTTGCCCGTACCCGGAGGGCCGACCAGAAGGACGCCGCGGGGAATACGGCCACCGAGCCGCTGGAATTTCTGCGGGTCGCGCAGGAATTCGACGATTTCTTCCAGATCCTGCTTTGCCTCATCGACGCCCGCGACGTCGTCGAAGGTGACGCGGCCATGCGCTTCCGTCAGGAGCTTGGCCTTGGACTTGCCAAAACCCATGGCACCGCGGGAACCGCCCTGCATCTGCCGCATGAAGAACAGCCAGACGCCGAGGATGAGCAGCATAGGCAGAAGCGTGCCGACGAAGCTCAGGAAGCCGGAGGAACCATCGGTTTCGGGGCGAACCGTCACGGTTACATTCTTGGCTTCCAGCCGCTCGGTGAGCGTCGTATCGATTGCGGGCGCATAGGTCTGGAAGGTCGCGCCGCTTTCGGCATAGGAGCCGACCACCTTGTTGCCGGTGATCACCACTTCCTTGACACGGCTGCCATCAACCTCCTTCAGGAACTGGGAAAAGGGCACTTCCTTCGATCCGGTACGCTCGGTCGGCTGCTGGAACATGCTGAACAGCGCGATCAGCAGCAAGGCAATGATTGCCCAGAGGGCAAAATTTCTGAAATTAGGGTTCATCGAACTCCCCGGAACCTGTCGCAACCCGCAATGATTTGTGGCTGCATTCTTGTGCATAACATAGGGTTGCGTGACCGGCTTGCCAAGGTGAAGTCAAGTCTGCCCCGCCATTTCCGTCAAACATCGTGAACCGGAGGAGCAAGATACCGATCCCGACCGAAGAGCGCGGCGATACGATCGGCTATCATCCGGTCGAAACACGGCAAAAAGGTGTCGTAGAGGCCTATATGTGGCTCCAGACGAACATCCGGCGGCACCGGCCCGGAACTCGCTGGGAAGATGCCCGGTGCGGATTTCAGCGCCCGTTTGGCGACCGCCTCGGGCAGGCCTGCGGCAATCAGTCCCGCATCCATATTCCGCGCCTCGCCTGCCGGCCGCACGATGACCGGCTCCGGCCCGGAATTGACAAGGTTGAACCGTCCATCCCAGATCGCCCGCTGTCCGGGCTCGACGGCAATCTCCGGCAGCCCCCTCGCCTCGCGATAGAGATAAAGCCCGTTCCGGCGGTGATCGAACACGACGCGCGCTGCCGTCATGCGGTCACAGGCGCCCGAGGCCAGAAAAGTGGCAAGCCGCGAAGCGGTTTCCCGGCCGGGCAGGTTTTCACGTCCGCCGATGACGGCTGCGAGGCAAAGAAGAGCGCGCCGGGTGTCCGGATCAGCCGTCTGCGCCGCCAGTTCCGGCGTGACCCGCGCGGCGAGCCCGGAAAAAAGAGCGGCATTCTCCGCCAGCAGCGCCGCCATACGCTCGCTCGAATGCCGACGCGCCTTTGCGGCCGCCTGTTGCGACAGCGTCAGACCGGCATCGCCGCCCAGAGACTGACGGATCCTGACCCGCTCGAAACCGCTATCGGTATTACTCGGATCGTCGATCCACCCCTCCCCGATCGACGCGAGATAGTCGCGGATCGTGGAGCGTTGGAGACCAAGAAACGGCCGCAGTACCCAGACGCGGCGATCGACAAGCACCCCTGCGGCCATTCCGGCAAGGCCAGGCGCGTCGGGCAGCGAGCGGCTTTGTCTCATGGCAATGGTCTCAGCCTGATCATCGGCGGTATGTCCGGCAAGGATGCAGGTCGCGCCCATCTCCTGCGCGGCATCGGCCAGGAGCCGGTAGCGCGCGACGCGGGCCGCGGCCTGGATGCCCGTTTTCGGCTTTTCACCCCGCCAGGCGCAGGTGACATGCGGGATGCCGCGCTCGGCGCAGAGGGCAGCGACACTGCGCGCCTCATCGGCGGCCTGCGCTCTCAACCCATGATCGACGGTGCAGGCGGCAAGCGAAAAGCCGGAAAAACCGCCCTTCGTCATCGCATCGTTAAAGGCAAGCATCAGTCCCTTGGAATCGCTGCCGCCGGAAATGGCGACGAGGAGCCTGCCGGTAATCTTGAAGGTGGAGAGAAATTGCTTTGCCGTATCGACGGCGGCGTGCGGCGCTACGCGGTCCGCCTCAGCAGGCAAGACGGCCCTGCTCGCTCGTGACCTTGGCTTTCACAGCCGGTGAGGCCTTGGGATATCGCTTGCTGACCTCGCGCAGCGTGGCACAGGCCGTGTCCTTGTTGTCGAGAGCCGCAAGCGACATGCCGAGCTTCAGCAGCATTTCCGGCGCCTTGAGAGACTTGCCGTAGGCCTGGTGGGCATTGAGGAAGGTCTTGGCGGATTCGTTGAACTTGCCTTGGGAATATTGCGCCTCACCCATCCAGAAGCTCGCATCCGCCGCCTTCTCGCCCTCCGGGAAGGCTTCCAGATAGTCGCGGAATTCGTTTTCGGCCAGCCCGTAGTCGCCGGTCAGCACATGGCCATAGGCCGACTGGTAGAGATCGCCGGGATTGTCGAGGGCGGCGGTCTGCTGCTGGCTGTCGGGCGTGGCGTTGAGGCCGGGGTCGACGCCGGGAAGCGTGGTGTCGAGGCTTGCCGCATCATTGTTGGCCGCATCATTGTTGGCGCGATCAGTATTGGCCGCGACCGGATTGCCGGCATCGTCGAAGATGATCTGCCCGAGCGTCGTCGGCGGGGCACCCGTGGTGCCGCTTGCAGCGGTATCCGATCCCAAACCTGCGTTGGGATCGGTTGCGATCGCCTGATCGTTCGTCGCCGGCGCGGTGCCGGCGGCCTGATCGTTCGTCCGTGGTGTTTCCAGCTGGCTCTTCTTGGTGGAGCCCGATTTGCCGCTTTCCAGGTCTTGGAAGCGGAACTCGTTGTCCTCCTGGAATTTGCGGATCTGTTCCTGCATCTGCAGGAGCTGGAAACTCATTTCCTCGATACGCCCGTTGAGCGAGCGGATCTGTTCCTCGAGCTGGCCGATCCGTCCGACGTCGTTCGACTGGACCTTCAGCAGCGGCGCCCTGTCAGGCGATTGCGTCTCGCCTTGGACTGCGCGGTTAAACCATGCGGAGAGCGGCATGGCGGTTGCCGTCTGCGCCAGCCCCGTAAAGGCGGTCAGACCGATCATTCCCGCCACGACAAAATGTTTCATGTCATGTGTCCTGTTGTAGATTCCACGCTCCCCCGAAGCCGGTCTCAAATCCGCCTTCGGGCGATCGCCGCACAGTTTTTCCAATTGCCGCCAAAAAGCAACGGAGTTCGGTCAAAGTGTGACAAAAAAGAAAAGGCGACCCGACCGGCCGCCTTTTCGTGACGCGTTCGGCCGGTCCGACGCTTACATGCCGGCGCCGCCGAGAACGGTGACGGCACGGCGGTTCTGCGACCAGCAGGAAATATCGTCGCAGACGGCGACCGGCTTTTCCTTGCCATAGGAGATCGTCTTGATCTTGGCAGCGGGAATGCCCCGCGAAGCGAGGTAATCGCGGGTTGATGCGGCACGGCGTGCACCGAGCGCCAGGTTATATTCTCGGGTGCCGCGCTCGTCGGCATGGCCTTCGACAGTGATCGCGTAGTTCGGGTACTTCGCCAACCACTGGGCCTGGCGGTCGAGCGTTGCCTGCGCATCGGCGCGGATCGAGGTGGAATCCGTGTCGAAGAAGATGCGGTCGCCGACATTGACCGTGAAGTCCTGGGTCGAGCCCGGGGTCGCGGCATTCAGACCGAGCTCGCCGGCGCTGTTGGGCAGGTTCTTCTTGGACGCGCAGCCGGCGATGGCGAGCGTCAGGAACAGGGCAACCATCACGGGGTTGCGGGCGATGGTCTGCAT
Organism: Rhizobium sp. Root482; assembly: GCF_001426565.1. Classification (GTDB taxonomy): domain Bacteria; phylum Pseudomonadota; class Alphaproteobacteria; order Rhizobiales; family Rhizobiaceae; genus Pararhizobium. Next base: position 65,019 of record NZ_LMFA01000026.1, read on the forward strand.
GCGGCCTTCGGCCTGGGCGTGAATGCGGCTCATGGGCCGGTCTCCTTGGATGTGTAAGTCAGGGTTGCCAGACTGTAACCGGAAGCGGTTAATCCACTTTCAACGACTATGGTTAACGCTTCGTCAAATCAGCGCGTAAGGCTTGCTAATCAGCACTTTGCGGCAGGAAAGCGGCAGGCTTGCCACATTCCTGTCCGCATCGCGCAATGCTATTCGAGCAGTGGCGACCAAGCCGGATCGGAAGCGAAGCCCTGGGTCGGGACCAGTTGTTCGTTATAGCCCGTAAGGTCGATCGAATAGAGCTGCGGGCCGCCTGCGCCGGCATTCTGGCGGAAGAACATCAGGACGCGGCCGTTCGGCGCCCAGGTCGGGCCCTCATTGTGGAACCCCGTCGTCAGGATGCGCTCTCCCGAACCGTCCGGCTTCATCACGCCGATCGAGAACTTGCCGCCCGATTGCTTGGTGAAGGCGATGAGATCGCCGCGCGGCGACCAGACCGGCGTCGAATAGGAACCGTCGCCGAAGGAGATGCGGGTCTGCCCGGCACCGGAGGCGCTCATGACATAAAGCTGCTGCCTGCCGCCGCGGTCGCTTTCGAACACGACCTGGCTACCGTCGGGCGAATAGGAGGGCGAAGTATCGATGGCAGCCGTCGAGGTCAGGCGGGTCGTCGTGCGCGAGCGCAGGTCCATCGTATAGATATTGGCATTGCCGTCCTGTTGCAGGCTCATGATCACCCGCTGGCCGTCCGGAGAGAAGCGCGGCGCAAAGGTCATGCCCGGAAAATTGCCGACGACTTCGCGCTGCCCGGTTTCGAGCTGCAGCAGGAAGACGCGCGGCTCATTGCCTTCGAACGACATATAGGTGATTTCCTGCTTGTTCGGCGAGAAGCGCGGCGTCAGCACGATATCGTTGGAATTGGTGATCGCCCGGGCGTTGGCGCCGTCCTGGTCCATGATCGCCAACTGCCGCTTGCGCGCCGTCTTCGGGCCGCTTTCGGCGACATAGACGATGCGGGTATCGAAATAGCCCTTTTCGCCGGTGATCCGTTCATAGATCGCATCGGCGATGATATGGGCGACACGGCGCCAGTTTTCCGGTTGGGTGAAGAATTGCTGGCCGGTCATCTGCTGCCCGGCAAAGCTGTCCCACAGGCGGAATTCCGCCTTCAGGCGACCGTCGGCCTCCTGGGTGACGCGGCCCGTGACCAGTGCCTGGGCGTTGATCACCTTCCAATCCTCGAAGCGCGGTGCCGCATCGGGATTGGTGATCTTCTCGATGAAGGCACCCTTGTCGATCGGCGCAAACAGGCCGGAACGCTTCAGGTCAGCCGCCACCACGTCGGAGATCTTCTGCCCCAGTTCGCCCTGCAGGAAGTCGGTAACGGCGATCGGCAGGGGCTCGACATTGCCCTTGTTGATGTTGATTTCCACCAGCGCATGGGCCGGCGCGGTCAAAAGCGTGACCATTGCGGCAAGCGCGAGGAGAAAACGGAAGGGGTTGCGTTTCAGCATGATACCAAAGCCTTTCAGCCGTTCATTCGTTTTGTTGCTTAAAAGAGCATCGAACTCGGGTCGAAATTGACGACCACTTCGCTCCAGGAATCGTATTTCTCGGCGGGAAGCCCCTTGAAGGGCACGGATTTGCGGATGGCGCGCGATGCGCCGCTGGCCAGCGCCCGGCGCGCGGCTTCCGATCCGCCCGTCGCCTCGACCTCCGGCGAACCGACGAGATTGCCGTCGCGGTCGAGCTGCATCGTTACCCTGATGCGGACTTCGCTCGCATCCGCCATGCCGGGGATGATAGACCAGTTGTTCTGGATCTGGCCGCGCAGGGCATCCATCTCGCTCTGCGACAGGGTATTGCCGACCGTTGTCTTCTTGCCGCCGAAGGCCGTCGGATCCTTTGCCCGCTTGGCGCCGCCGCCGGACGAATCCTGCTTGTTGAGAAGGGCCGCCACCTCGTCGGCATTGAAATCGCTCTCCTTGGCGGTCGACGACTTCTTCTTTTCCTTCTTGTTCTCTTCGTTCTTGCGATCCGGGGTCTTGGCGGTCTGCGCCTGCTGCTCGACCTTCGGCTTCATCACCGGCGTCGGGATCCTGTCGGGCAGCGCTTCGGCTTCCGGGTTCTCGGCAGGCTGTTCCTCGGCGGGCTGCTCCTCCGGCTTCGGATCGGGCTTCACCTCTTCCTTCGGCTCGGGCAGGGAGGCGACTTCGGTCGCCGGCTCGGAAGCCGGCTTTTCCTCGGTCACTTCCGGGGCATCCTCTTCCACGGGCTCCGGCGTCGGAACGGGCTTTTCCTCGGCCTTGATGGCGCCGGTCGATTCCTTCTCGATCGGTTTTGCTTCCGGCTTCGGCAAGGTTTTCAGGTCGACATCGTTGTCGCCGATATTCTGGGCGTCGGCCACTTCGGTCGGCTTCTTGGTCGGCACGGGCGAGGATTTCTCGGCCTTCGGTGCCTGCTTGTCGCCTTGCTGGATCTGGGTGAACTCGTCGATCGGAACGATATCGACCGGCATCGACTCGAGACTGGAGACTTCGAAGTCTTCCGGGCTGCCGAGCGAAACCAGCGCCCAGGTGAGCACCAGGGCATGCAGGACCGCGGATGTGATGAGACTGGTCTTCATCGTCTGCGCTCTACTGGCCCTTTTTGGGTTGGGTCACGAGGCCGATATTCTTGAAGCCGGCTTCCTGGATACGGGCCATCACATCGGCAATGACGCCGTAGGGAGCAATGGCATCGCCGCGCACGAAAATGCGTTCGCTATAGCCGGTGGTGGCAATCGCCTCCAGCTTGGCCGCAACCTCCTCGACCGGGATCGCCGTTTCCTGCAGGAAGACCTCGCCGCTGTTCTTGACGGAGATGGTGATCGGCTGGGTTTCGGAATTGAGTGCCTTGGCCTGCGTTTCCGGCAGGTCGATCGGCACGCCCACGGTCATCATCGGCGCGGCGACCATGAAGATGATCAGGAGCACCAGCATCACGTCGACGAACGGCGTGACGTTGATTTCGCTCATGATGGCCTTGCCGCGTCCACGACGACGGCGCCCGCCACCCGAACTCTTCGATCCGCCTACTGCCATACCCATAGCGTCTACTCCGTCTCTGCTGGCGGTTTACTGCGCGGCCTGGCGCGGCTGCAGCTTCTCGTCGATCTGGCGCGAGAGAATGGCCGAGAATTCGTCGGCGAACCCCTCCATGCGGGCCGTCAGCTTGCCGGCATCGGCGGAGAATTTGTTATAGGCGATGACCGCGGGAATGGCGGCGAGAAGGCCGATGGCTGTGGCCAGCAGCGCCTCGGCGATACCAGGGGCCACAACCGCAAGATTGGTCGATTTCGATCCCGCGATCGCCTGGAACGAGGTCATGATGCCGACAACCGTTCCGAACAGGCCGACAAAGGGACCGGCCGAGCCGATGGTGGCCAGCGAACCCAGCCGCGCCTCGAGCGCTTCTGCCTCGCGAGACAGCGTCACGTCCATCGCCCGGTCGATCCGCATCTGCAGGCCGATCGGCGAACGGGCGCCGCGCTCGAAGCTCTTCTTCCATTCGCGCATCGCCGACACGAAGATCGCGCCCATGCCCGACGTCGCCCGGTCGGACAGTGTCCGGTAGAGTTCTTCCAGCGACTGGCCGGACCAGAACACCTGTTCGAAGGCATCCAGTTGCCGGCGCGCCTTACCGAATTTCAACGTCTTGTCGACGACGATCGCCCAGGTCCAGACCGAGGCCGCGATCAGCCCCAGCATCACCAGCTTCACCACGAAGCCGGCTTCCATGAATAGCGACCAGAGCGTCACGTCCGCGGTTGCGGCCAAACCAACCTGTTCCATCGTTCCTAAATCCCCGAATCCAAACGCCCGGCAAGAGCAGTCTCATGCTCACGGCCGGGTAGCTCAAACGCCATTGTTGCAAGATTGCCCCGGCAGCTGCCACTGACCGGCCTGATGCCGATCCTTTAAGCTTCCTGTGTGCCTTCTTGCGGCCAATCTTGGTGAAAGGATGACGTGCATTGCACAAAACCCTAATACACCCATTAAGACATCATTATGGTTAAGGGAGTGTTACCTTTCCGCACCCGGACACAGCGAACCGACAAGCCTTGCTCAGGAACCTTCGGCCTTTCCCCGCGTTATAAGCCCATGAGCATCATCGCGCGAAAAACACCCTCCAAGCGTGCCGCCGGACGGCATCTCGACCACCGCGACCGCCTGATACTGGCGCTCTATGCGCAGTTGCGGGCCGAGCGTGAGACCCGCGAGGCGCTGGAATGGGCGATCGAGAACGAGGCACTCTCGCCGCAGGTCCTGCAGGCAATGGCCTCCGACCCGGTTCCCGCCATCACCAGCGAGGATGTCGCGGCGCTGGAACGGCTCCTTGCCCGCGATACGAATGGCGGAACTCCCAGGCACTGACGAACGAACGCAACAGAAGGTGGAGACATGGTATCGCGTGCATTATGGAAGGGGCAGCTTCGCCTTTCCCTGGTTTCCATTCCCGTCGAGGTCTTCAGCGCCACCAAGACCGGCGCGCGCTTTTCCTTTCGCCAGATCCACGAGCCCTCCGGCAAGCCGGTCCATTACGACAAGGTCGTGGAGGGCGTCGGGCCTGTCGAGATGGACGAGATCGTCAAGGGCTATGAATATGAGGACGGCAAATATGTCCTGCTCGAGCCGGCGGAAATAGACGCCGTCAAGCTGGAAACGAAGAAGACGCTGGAACTCGTGCAGTTCGTCGATGCAACCGAGATTTCACCGATCTATTTCGACAAGCCCTATTATCTTGTGCCCGCCGACGACCTTGCCGAGGAAGCCTATCGTGTGGTGCGTGACGCGCTTCGCAAATCCTCCAAGGTGGGGCTCGGTCAATTGACCCTGCGTGGACGCGAATATATCGCCGCCATCAAGCCCTGCGGCGACGGGCTCCTGCTCGAAACGCTTCATTATGCCGACGAACTGCGCAAGGCGGATCCGATGTTCTCCGGCCTCTCCGGCAAGACTTCCGACAAGGACTTGCTGGATGTGGCGACGGCGCTGATCGACAAGAAGACGGCACCTTTCGATGCCACCAGCTTCAAGGACAATTATTCCACCGCTCTCAAGGCACTGGTCCAGAGAAAACTGAAGGGCAAGAAGGCCAAGATCGAGGTCGAGGAGGAAGACGACAAGAGCAAGCGCGGCGACAATGTCGTCGATCTGATGTCGGCCCTGAAGAAGAGTCTCGAGGGCGGCAGCGCCAAGACCTCTGCATCGAAGAAATCCACAGCCAAGAAGAAATCCGCTTGAGGCCGACCAATGGTTCAGCAGCACGATCCACTCGCCGAATATAACCGCAAGCGCGACTTTACGCTGACGGCCGAGCCGAAGGGCGCGAGGAAAGCCGGCAAGGCAGGCGCCCTGTTCCTCATCCAGAAGCACGACGCGACGCGGCTGCATTACGATTTTCGCCTGGAATGGAAGGGTGTCTTAAAAAGCTGGGCAGTGACGCGTGGCCCGAGCATCAACCCAGATGACAAGCGCCTGGCGGTGCGCACCGAGGATCACCCCCTCGCCTATGGCGACTTCGAAGGGACCATTCCGAAGAAGCAATATGGCGGCGGCACGGTAATGCTCTGGGACACCGGCTGGTGGGAGCCGATCAACGATCCCGACGAAGGCCTGAAGGAAGGCAAGCTCAAATTCCATGTCCACGGCCAGCGCATCAAGGGCGGCTGGACGCTGGTGCGCATGAAACCACGCGATGGCGAGAAGCGCGAAAACTGGCTGCTGATCAAGGAAGACGATGAGGAAGCCGGCGCCGATGGCGAAAGCCTGATCGAGAAAAACCTGACCAGCATCAAGACCGGTCGTCCGATGGAGGACATCGCCGCCGGCAAGGGCGAGACCAAGGCCCATATCTGGAACTCGGACAAGAGTGTCGCCGCCAATGTGAAAGCCGGTGCGGTCGACGACCAGATGCCCGCCTCGGCTCCCAAGGCGAAAAAACACGCCGGCAAATCGCCGGCCTTTGAGGAGCCGCAACTCGCCACGCTCGTTTCCGACGCGCCCAAAGGCGACGGCTGGCTCAACGAAGCGAAATTCGACGGCTACCGGCTGCTGATCTCGATCGGCAAGTCCGGCGTGACCTGCTTCACCCGAACCGGTCTGGACTGGACGAAGAAATTCCCCGACATCGCCAAAGGGCTTGCTGCCCTTGATTGTGACAGCGCCCTGATCGATGGCGAGGCCGTCGCGCCCTCGCAGAAGGGCTCGAAATTCTCCGCCCTGCAGAAAGCCCTGAAAAGCGGCGGCGAAACCCGCTTCTATGCCTTCGATCTCCTCCACCTTGACGGCAAGGACCTGCGCGGGAAACCTTTGATCGAACGCAAGCAAATGCTGAAATCCCTTTTGGATAGTTTGGGTGTCACGCAATCGATCCAGTACAGCGAGCATGTCCAAGGCAATGGCGACAAGGTTTTCCAGGCGATGTGCAAGGCGGGACAGGAAGGCATCATCGCCAAGCAGGCGGACGCGCCCTATCGCAAAGGCCGCGTCGGGAGCTGGCTGAAGATCAAGTGCACCAGGCGGCAGGAATTCGTCATCGGCGGTTACTCCCCTTCCGACAAACGGGGCCGCCTCTTCGCCTCGCTTCTGATGGGCGCCTATGAAAACGGCAAGCTCGTCTACCAGGGCCGCGTCGGCACCGGCTTCGACGAGGAGATGATGGAGGAGCTTGGCAAGCGGTTTTCCCAATTGAAACGCGAAACCTCACCTTTCGACAAGGTCCCGAGGGAATTTGCCCGCCATGCCGTGTGGCTGGAGCCGAAACTGGTCGCCGAGGTCGATTTTGCCGAATTCACCGATGATGGTCATATCCGCCATGGGGCCTTCGAGGGCCTGCGCGAGGACAAGGAGGCATCCGCCGTGGTTCCGGAAAGCAAGAAGACCCCGCCGCCCGCCGAAGCGGTGGCAAAAAGCACCGAGGGAAGTGCTGAAAAGCCCGCCTCGAAGAGCCGCCGTCCGCGCAAGGAAACCGATGCCGAGGGCGATGTTCTGGGTATCCGCATCACCCATGCCGACCGGCTTCTATTTTCGGAGCCCGATATTACCAAGATGGACCTCGCTCGCTATTACGGCGTCATCGCCGACCGCATGCTGCCCTTTGCCGCCGATCATCCCGCCTCCATCCTGCGCTGCCCGCAGGGGCCGGATCATCAATGCTTCTACCAGAAACATGCCAGCGACGGCTTTCCCGACGAAATCCACCAGATACCGATCACGGAAAACGATGGCGACGTCGCCAACTATCTCTATGTTAAGGATGCCAAAGGGCTGGTCGCGGCGGTGCAGATGGGAACGATCGAGTTTCACATCTGGGGTTCGAGCGTCGACAGGCTGGATGCCGCCGACCGGCTCGTCTTCGACCTAGACCCCGATCCGAGCGTAACCTTCGAGACGGTCAAGCAGGCCGCCATTGCCCTTCGCGGCGCACTGGAAACGATCGGACTGAAATCCGTCGCCATGGTCTCGGGCGGCAAGGGCATCCATGTGATCGTGCCGCTGTCGCGCCGGGCGCCCTGGCCGCAGGCAAAGGCCTTTGCCAAGGGGCTTTCGGCAAGGATCGCCGAGCACGATCCCGACAATTATGTCGCCACCATGTCGAAGGCCAAGCGCAAGGGCCGCATCTTCATCGATTGGCTGCGCAATGAGCGCGGCTCCACCGCCGTCGCCCCCTATTCGGTGCGCGCCCGCGCCTCAGGGCCTGTCGCGACGCCGGTCGCCTGGGACGAGCTTGACGGTTTGGACGCCGCCAACGGCTTCCATATTCCGGATATCCTGGAGCGTCTGGAAAACGGCGCCGACCCCTGGGCAGAAGCGAAGGACTGGAAGCAGAGCCTGACCAAGCCGATGCTGAAATCGGTCGGGGCCGACGACTGAGATCAGCCCTCTCCGCGGAATTTTTGGCCGAGCGCTTCCGGCAGCCGCCGGGGGCGCCCCTGCGCGTTGATGACGGCAATAATGACCTTGGCGGCGATCAGCAGCGTGCCCTCGCGACGGATTTCCTGGAGCAGCACCATCTTGGCCCCGCCCGCCTTCTCCGTCGTCGTGACGACCGTAAGGACATCGTCCATGCGCGCCGGGGCCTTGAAATCGATCTCCATGCGATGAACGACGAAGACCAGGCCTTCGCTGTCGCCAGCGATCGCCAGCGTCGCCTGTTCCACGCCCAGCAGCCGAAGATAATCCGTCCGGGCGCGCTCCATGAAATGCAGATAGCGGGCATGATAGACGACGCCGGAAAAATCCGTATCCTCGTAATAAACCCTCTGCACCAGCCGATGCCCGGCATCCGTCAACTCACCGGAAAGCGCGATCAACGTCATATTCATCCTCGAGTTTTCTTTTCCTGTGACGGAACGAACGCCATTTGGCAAGCATTGTCGTCCTGTCATAGTCTGGCCTTATCACGTGACGATGCTTTCGCGGATAAAGAGGAGAATCCCGCATGAAAATTGCTGTCCTTGGCGGCGATGGTTTCGTTGGCTGGCCGACCGCCCTGCATCTGTCCGACGCCGGTCACGATATTCATATTCTCGATAACCTGTCCCGGCGCTGGATCGATACCGAACTCGGCGTCCAGTCGCTGACGCCGATGGACAGCATCCAGGAACGCACCCGCATCTGGCACGCCGAAACTGGCCGCCGCATCCATTTCCACCTGATCGATCTTGCCCGCGACTATGAGCTCTTGAAGAACTGGCTGCGGGAGAACCGCCCCGACGCCGTCATTCACTTCGCCGAGCAGCGCGCCGCGCCCTATTCGATGAAGAGCGACCGACACAAGAACTATACGGTCAACAACAATGTCAACGCCACGCATAACCTTCTGAACGCGCTGGTCGAGATCGGTCTCGATGCCCATCTCGTTCATCTCGGCACCATGGGTGTCTACGGCTATTCGACGGTGGGCGCCGCCATTCCCGAAGGCTATCTGCCCGTCGGCATCGAGACGGAAAGCGGCGAGACGGCACGTCAGGACATCCTCTACCCGGCCAATCCCGGCTCGATCTACCATATGACGAAATGCCTCGATCAGTTGCTATTCCAGTTCTATGCCCGGAACGACGGATTGCGGATCACCGATCTCCACCAGGGCATCGTCTGGGGCACCCATACCGAGCAGACCCGCCGCCACGAGCAGTTGATCAACCGCTTCGACTATGACGGCGACTACGGTACCGTGCTCAACCGCTTCCTCATCCAGGCGGCGATCGGCTATCCGCTGACCGTGCACGGCACCGGCGGCCAGACGCGCGCTTTCATCCATATCCAGGATTCCGTGCGCTGCATTGAACTGGCCCTGAAGAACCCGCCCGAGCGCGGCGCGCGCGTCGAAATCTTCAACCAGATGACCGAGACGCACCGCGTTCGCGATCTTGCCGAGATGATTTCCGGCCTGACGGGCGCCGAGATCGCCTGGCTACCCAATCCACGCAAGGAGGCGCCGGAAAACGATCTCGTCGTACGCAACGAGAAATTCCGCGCGCTGGGCCTCGATCCAGTGACGCTTGAGACCGGACTGCTGGCCGAAATCGTCGATGTCGGCCGCAAATATGCCTACCGCGTCGATCGTAGCCGCGTTCCTGCCGTCTCGGCCTGGACAAAGGACATCGCCGCCAAGATCAACCATGATCCGGAAGGAAAAAGGTTGAAATCCGTATCATGACGCAGTCCGGTTTGGGCGTTGAAGGAATTGCGCTTTCCGGCACCGCCGGATCGCATCAGGCATTCGTCACGCTGGTGACGAATGCCGATTATGCGATGGGCGCAACAGCGCTCGCCCGGTCTCTCAGGCGCACCGACACCACGGCTGACCTTGTGGTGCTTCATACGGGCGGCGTTGAAAGCCCAGCACTCGAACCGCTTGCGGCACTCGGCTGCCGGCTGGTCGCCTGCGATCTCTTGCCGCTGTCGGAGAGCTTCAACAACCGCCACAGCCGCGCGAACGTTCATGGAGCCGCGCCCTTCACGAAGGGACGCAAACCCGCCTTCCATTCGCCGCTCGACAATTTCTGCAAGCTGCGGCTTTGGCAGTTGACCGACTATGAGCGCTGCATCTTCATCGATGCCGATGCGCTGGTTCTCAGGAACATCGATCGCTATTTCGCCTATCCGGAATTTTCAGCCGCACCCAATGTCTATGAAAGCCTTGCCGATTTTCACCGGTTGAATTCCGGTGTCTTCGTCGCCCGGCCGACCCTTGAGACATTCGACGCGATGCTGGCGCGGCTGGATGAGCCCGACGCCTTCTGGCCGCGCACCGACCAGACTTTCCTGCAGACCTTCTTCCCCGACTGGCACGGCCTGCCGGTGACGATGAACATGCTGCAATATGTCTGGTTCAACATGCCGGCGCTGTGGAACTGGGCCTCGATCGGCGTGCTGCACTATCAATATGAGAAACCCTGGGAAAAGGACCATCCGAAGACCGCGCAACTGCAGCCTTTGAACGATCTCTGGCACGCCTTCTTCACCGGCGAAAACATCCCGGAGATCGCCAATCTGCCGAATCCACCGGCATCGTCTCCCCTATGAGCCGCGTCCTCGTCTCCGGCGGCACCGGCTATGCCGGTCGTTTCATCGTCGAGCACTTGCTTGCTAAAGGCGACGAGATAACGGTCGGCAGCCGCGCCGCACCCGAACCCGGCTTCTTTTCAACCAGTGTCCGCCATGTTCCACTATGGCTCGATCCGGATATCGACCAGACCGGGGCCTTCAATGGCATCCATGCCTTCGTCCATGCCGCCTTCGATCATATTCCCGGCAAATACCGTGGCGGCGAGGGAAATGATCCGCACGGGTTCCGCCGCGCCAATCTGGACGGCAGCATACGGCTGTTCGAGACAGCCCGCGCGGCCGGCGTGCGGCGCTGCATCTTCCTGTCCAGCCGCGCCGGCTACGGCCACCAGCCGCCCGGCACGATTCTCACCGAAGAGATGCAGTGCGAACCCGAAACGCTTTACGGCGAGGTGAAGCTTGAAGCCGAGCGCAGCCTGGCTCTGCCAAACGGCCAGGATTTCGTTACGGCAAGCCTGAGGGCAACCGGCATCTACGGGCCTGCCGGACCGGGCCGGACGCACAAATGGGCCGGTCTGTTTGCCGATTATCTGGCAGGTAGTCCGGTTTTGCCGCGCATCGGAACGGAAGTGCATGGTGACGATGTCGCTGGCGCGGTGGGGCTAATGCTCGAGGCGGACGCAGCGCTCATCAATGGCCAGACATTCAATGTCTCGGACATCCTGACCGGGCACCACGAAATCCTGGCGATCGTCAAGCAACAGACGGGATGTCCGCATCCGCTGCCGGACACCCTCGACCAATCCGGCTACAACCGGATGAGCAGCAAAAAGATGCAGGCACTCGGATGGCGGCCCGGCGGCGCAGAGCTGTTGCGACGGACGATCACCCAACTGGTCAAGGACACCGCCTAAACCTCAGTCATCCTCCTGGAACAGACGGAATTGAGAGGCCTCGAGATCCTTCGGCACCTGAAGTCCCAGATGTTTCCAGGCATTGGCGGTTAACACGCGTCCGCGCGGTGTGCGCTGGATAAAACCCTGCTGGATCATATAGGGCTCGATAATGTCCTCGATCGCGTCGCGCGGCTCGGAAAGGCCGGCGGCGATCGTCTCGATGCCGACCGGTCCGCCGCCGAAATTGAGCGCGATCATGGTGAGGTAACGCTTGTCGAGCTGGTCGAGCCCCATATTGTCGACCAGAAGCCGCGTCAGTGCCTCATCGGCGATCTGCCTGGTGACCGCCTCGGCCTTTGCGACTTCGGCAAAATCGCGCACCCGGCGCAAAAGCCGGCCGGCGATGCGCGGCGTGCCGCGGGCGCGGCGGGCGATCTCGCGGGCGCCGTCGTCGGTGATCCCCAGCCCCATCAGCCGCGCGCCGCGACGTACGATCAGTTCCAGTTCCTCGACCGTATAGAAGCTGAGACGCACCGGAATGCCGAAGCGATCGCGCAGCGGCGTGGTCAGAAGACCAAGCCGCGTGGTGGCGGCGACCAGCGTGAATTTCGACAGATCGATCTTGACGGAACGCGCCGCCGGCCCTTCGCCGATGATCAGGTCGAGCTGGAAATCCTCCATGGCCGGATAGAGGATTTCCTCGACCGCCGGGTTCAACCGGTGGATTTCGTCGATGAACAGGACGTCGCGATCTTCCAGATTGGTGAGAAGCGCCGCAAGATCGCCCGCCTTTGCGATGACCGGCCCCGAGGTCGAACGGAAATTGACGCCCAGTTCCTTGGCCATGATCTGCGCCAACGTCGTCTTGCCAAGGCCGGGCGGCCCCACGAACAGCACGTGATCGAGCGCCTCGCCCCGGTTTTTCGCCGCCTCGATGAACACTTTCAGATTGGCGCGCGCCTCGGCCTGGCCGGTGAATTCGTCCAGCGACTGCGGACGCAAGGTCGTATCGAGATCCTCGCCGCGTTTTTCCGGTGTTATCAGTCTATGTTCTTCACTCATCGAAACTCAATCTCATGCTGCGGGCACAATTAGCAACAAACTATCGCGCCAGTTCTTTCAGCCCCAGCCGGATGAGCTTGGCACTATCCAGGCCCTCGCCGCCATTCTTCAGCGCCGCCGCCACGGCATTTGCCGCCTGGTCGCGCGAATAGCCGAGATTGCTGAGCGCCGACACCGCATCGGAGACCGGAGCGGAGGCGACGCCTTCGCCAAGCTCCTGCTTGAGGCCGATATTGGCACCCGCCTCGCCGGCAAAGGCCGGTGCCTTGTTCTTCAATTCGGTGACGATCCGCACCGCAACCTTGGGGCCGACGCCCGGCGCCCGCGATACCGCCGTCTTGTCCTGCAGCGCAATGGCATTGGCCAGTTCCCCGGGGGTCAGCACCGACAGGACAGCCAGCGCCACCTTCGAGCCGACGCCCTGCACGCTTTGCAGCAGCCGAAACCATTCCCGCTCCAGCGCGGACAGGAAACCGAACAGCCGCAACTGATCTTCGCGCACATAGGTCTCGATGAACAGCACCGCCGCCTCGCCCGGCGAACCGAGCCTCGACAGAGTGCGCGCAGAACAATGGGCGACATAGCCGACCCCGTGCACGTCGACGACCACGTGATCGTCGCCAATTTCGTCGATCGTTCCCTTGAGCTTGCCGATCATCGTGCGCAGTCCTTCATGGATGGGTTTCCGGCGTGATCAGTTCGACGGAAGGGAAATACTGTCTGTATCGGACGGGATCCCGGGTCAAAATACGGTATCCCCGGACCGCTGCATGGGCACCGATATAAAAGTCCGGCAGGGGGGATCGTTTGTCTCCGCCCGTTTTTCTGTATCTCAGGAATGCTTGCCCGGCTGCATGCGCCGCCTCCCAGGGTAGGTCTTCCCGTTGGAAAGCGGACGGGGAAAGCACCGCGTCGAGCGTCGACGAGAGTACGAAGCCAGCCGCCATTTCTGCATAGATCAACGGATTGATAACGAGAGCGCCCTCACGCTTGGCATCGGCCAGACGCGACACCGACCAGCCCTCAAACGGGCTGCCCAGATGGAAGACATCGATCAGCACATTGGTGTCGACCAGTGTCGCCATCAGTCCCTCAACAGTCGATAAAATTCGTCGCCGCCCATGCCGCCGAGATTCATCGATCCCTTATGGCGGTTCAGATGATCCGTGAACTCCTGAACCGAACGTTCCACAAGTGCCTGAGCAGGCTCGACGCGACGCAGCACCGCTTCACGCCCCTTAAGAAGAAATTCCACCTCCGAGCCCGGTTCGATACCCAGGTTCGAGCGGACATTTTTCGGGATGGTCACCTGGCCTTTTTCCGTAACACGCATAGTAATACCTCTTGGGTATTACTTACAACGCCAATCGGAACAAGTCAAGAACAGATCAACCCATAAGCGCGGCCATCCGCATTCTTGCAGCGCCCCGGTTATGGGCGTGGCAAATGGCGATCGCCAGCGCATCGGCGGCGTCATTGCCCTTGAATTCAGCCTTCGGCATCAGGATTTTCAGCATCATGTGAATCTGCTGCTTCTCACCATGGCCGACGCCGATGACCGCCTTTTTCACCGCATTCGGCGCATATTCCGCCACCGGCAGGCCAGCGCGCGCCGGCACCAGCATCGCGATGCCGCGCGCCTGCCCCAGCTTCAGCGTTGCCACCGCATCCTTGTTGACGAAGGTCTGCTCAACAGCGGCCTCATCAGGCGTGTGGATATGAATGACCTCGGCCAATCCGTCATGCAATTGGCAAAGCCTCGAGGCGAGATCCATGTCGCCATCCGACGTCACGGTGCCGGACGCGACGAACCGCAGTGAATTTCCCAGTGTGTCGATAACGCCCCAGCCAGTACGGCGCAGGCCCGGATCGATGCCGATGATGCGAATCGTGTTTTGCATGCGAAACCCTATTCCCGATCCCGGGACGCTGCCAGCAAAATGTGAACAAAACAAAAACATCCGAAACATTTGGGAAGGCACTCTGACCTCACAGATACGCATCCATCTTGGATTTGCGAAATTCGGTCTTACATAGTCGCAAAGAAACGCTGACCGAAGGCCTTCCCCATGGTCCCCTTTTCCATTCTCGACCTCTCCCCCATCACGCAGGGCTCCACCGTCGGCGAGGCGCTGCAAAATTCCCGCCGGCTGGCCCAGGAGGCCGAAGACAGCGGTTACAAGCGCTTCTGGCTTGCAGAGCATCACGGCATGAAGGGCATTGCCAGTGCCGCCACTTCGATCGTGATTTCCCATGTCGCGGCCGGCACAAAAACCATCCGCGTCGGCTCGGGCGGCATCATGCTGCCCAATCATTCGCCCCTGGTGATCGCCGAGCAGTTCGGCACGCTGGCGGCGCTCTATCCCGGCCGCATCGATCTCGCTCTCGGCCGGGCGCCCGGAACCGATATGCGCACGGCCGCCGCCCTTCGCCGCAATATGGAGGCGAGCGCCAACCGCTTTCCCGACGATGTGGTCGAATTGCAGGCGCTGCTCGGCCCTGTCGCAGAGGACCAGGACCTGATCGCCGTGCCCGGTGGCGACAGCAATGTGCCGATCTGGCTGCTCGGATCGAGCCATTACAGCGCCCATCTGGCCGGCATGCTCGGCCTGCCTTTCGCCTTTGCCTCGCATTTCGCGCCCGACATGCTTTTCTCGGCGCTGGAGATCTATCGCGAGCGCTTCGAACCATCGCGCTATCTCGACCGGCCCCATGCCATGGTCGGCATCATGGGGGTGGCCGCCGAAGGCGATGCGCAGGCACAGCACCTGTTCACCTCGATGCAGCAATCCTTCGTGGCGCTGCGGCGCAATGCGCGCGGCCAGTTCCCGCCGCCGGTTGCCTCCATGGATGGCCTGTGGAGCGAAACCGAAAAGATCTTCGTCGATCACGCCATGACCTATGCGGTCGTCGGCGGACCCGAGACGATCAGGAGGAAGCTCGACCAATTCCTTGGCCAGACCCAGGCCGACGAGCTGATCATTTCCATGCCGGTCTTCGACGTGGAGGCGCGGCTGAAATCCGTGCGGTTGTTTGCCGACGCGCAACAGGAACTGGCCAGGGCCGCATAACGAAAAAGCCCGGAGCGATCCGGGCTTTTTCGATCGAACAGGACTTGCTCAGGCCGAAAGCTTGGCCATGACTTCGTCGGAAACCTCGAAATTGGTATAGACGTTCTGCACGTCGTCATCGTCTTCCAGCGTGTCGATCAGCTTCATCAGCGACTGGGCGCGCTCCTCGTCGACGGGCACGGTATTCTGCGGCTTCCAGATGGCCTTGACCGTGTCGGCTTCGCCGAGCGTGGTTTCGAGCGCCTTGGAAACCTCGCCGATATCCTCGAAACCGCAGATGATGTAATGGCCGTCCTCGTCGCTGGTCACATCTTCGGCGCCGGCCTCGATCGCCGCGTCCATCACCTTGTCGGCATCGCCAACCGTCGGCTTGTAGCCGATCTCGCCGACCCGGTCGAAGGAGAAGGAGACAGAGCCGGTTTCGCCAAGCGCCCCGCCGGCCTTGGTGAAGGTCGAGCGGACATTGGAGGCGGTGCGGTTACGGTTGTCGGTCAGAGCCTCGACGATGACGGCGACGCCGCCCGGGCCGTAGCCTTCGTAGCGGACTTCCTCGTAATTCTCGCCGTCGGCGCCCGAGCCCTTCTTGATGGCGCGCTCGATATTGTCCTTGGGCATGGACTGTGCCTTGGCATTCTGGATCGCCAGGCGCAGGCGTGCATTCATCGATGGGTCCGGCAGGCCGCCCTTGACCGCGACGGTGATTTCACGCGCCAGCTTGGAAAACATTTTCGACCGCACGGCGTCCTGACGACCCTTGCGGTGCATGATATTCTTGAACTGTGAATGGCCGGCCATGGCGCCCTCTTCGCATGCTTGTCATGTTTGGAATTGGCTGCCTTATAGTTTCATTGACGCTTTGCGTCCAGCAGGCCCGGCAGTTTTTCAGTCGGTGCTAACGCGCATGTTGCGGCACCTGAAGTCCGGTCCGGCATCATTGCCGGCCCGCCTCAATCCCAGAAGGCCGGTATGGTTTCCGAGAGCCTTGGCCCGATCCGCAGCGGCGCGATGTTTTCGGCAAGTCCGGTGCGATCGGAAATCTCCACGCCGACGCCGCAGATCGTCGCCGGTCCGGAAGCCGCCTCGAAACGGCCCTTCGGCATCTTGGAGATGAAGCGGTTGAGCGGCTCCTCCTTTTCCATGCCGAGCGAAGAATCATAATCGCCGCACATGCCGGCATCCGACAGATAGGCGGTGCCACCATTGAGGATCTGGTGATCGGCTGTGGGAACATGGGTGTGCGTGCCGACGACGAAGCTGGCACGGCCATCGACGAAATGGCCAAAACATTGTTTTTCGCTGGTCGCCTCCGCGTGGAAGTCGAAGACGATGGCGTCCGCCTGCTCCTTCAGCGGACAGGCAGAAAGGATGCTCTCGGCCGCCTTGAAGGGATCGTCCAGTTCCGGGTGCATGAAGACGCGGCCCATCACATTGGCGACGAGGACGCGGGCGCCGTTGCGGGCGAAATAGAGGTTCGAGCCGCGCCCGGGCGTGCCGGCCGGATAATTGGCGGGTCGCAGGAACTGGTCATGCCGCTGGCAGAAGCTGACGGCTTCCTTCTGGTCCCAGACATGATTGCCTGTGGTGACGACATCGGCGCCGGCATTGATAGTCTCGAGAAAAATATCTTCGGTGATACCGAAGCCGCCGGCCGCATTCTCGCCGTTGACGATGACGAAATCCAGTTTCAGGTCGCTGATCAGGCCTGGCAACCGATCCCAGACCGCCGTCCGGCCCGTCTTGCCCACCATGTCACCGAGAAACAAAAGTCTCATATCTGCTCGTTCCTAGCCCGAATGTCCGAAGCCCGCTTTCCGTCAGCATGGCATCCAGCGCCACGTCATGCGGCTCCGCCGGCACTGATGCCACTTCCTGGCAGTCGAAAGCAATCCCGATCAGCCTGGGCGCATGGCCTTTCCGGCGCAACCGCTCGATGGCCCGGTCGTAATATCCGCCGCCATAACCGATCCGATGGCCGGTATCGTCGAAGGCGGAAAGCGGCAGCAACATGATGTCCGGATCGAGCACGGCGGCGTCTTCGTCCGGTCCGAAAGTGCCGAAACCGGTCTCGACAAGCGGAGCGCACGGCACGATCTCGCGAAAGAGGATGGTTTGCCTGTCGATGACCGCCGGCACGCAGATCCGGGCGCCGCGCTCGCGCAGCCGTGCCATCAGCGGCCGGATATCGGCCTCCGAGCGAATGGGAGAGAAGCCCGAGATCACCTCGCCGGGCTCAAACGCAATCGTGTCGCCGGCATGGTCGAGCATGGCAAGGCTCGCTTCGAGACGGGCCTGCGGCAACATCGAATCACGCAAAGCGAGGCGTTCCTTGCGCAATACCGCCTTCAGTTCCCTGGGTGTCATCACCAAACGCTCCCGCCTGTCATCATCCGGTTCTAAAGCATGCCGCGCAAAAATGTGCAGCGGTTTTGCGACGAGGTCATGCGTAAAACAACGACCTGAAATGCGAAAGGCAATCCGCGAGACCACGCGCACTTTCATATATCACGCAGCGGCCGGGAGACCGGGCCGGCCGCCTTTCCAGCAGTTTTGACCGGTATTTTCCAATTAAAACCGCAGTATTCCCGGAATGGCACAGGGTTAGGATTCCGTTCAGGCTGCAGGGGAGTTCCGCTTTCACACCCTGTTTTCGCCGTGCAAAAGACACATGCAATGAAATGAGGAGAGACGGCTCGGTGCCCGCCTGCGGCGATGTGGGGAGTTGTTCCAGCCAGACACGGAGGCCGACGGTCCATGAAGGACAAGATGTTGCAGGAACTCGATCCATTGGAATTGCGCTGCCTGTCGCTGGCGGCGCGCGGCCGCAGCCGGGAAGACATCACCCGCGAAACCGACATTTCCCATGAGCGTATCGACGAGGCCTTCAACACCGCCATGCGCAAGCTCCAGGCCGGCAATGTCGCGGAGGCGATCTTCCGTGCCGCCCGCATGGATCTGATTTCATAACATCCAGAAGCGATGCCGCTCGCCGCCAAACGTCGATTGCGCGCCACCGCCGGTTTCCGCCCCCTCAAGCCCGACATCGTCAAGCAGGTGCCGGTCATGGCGCAGACGCATGGCGGCCAGCGCCCGACGCGCCCTACGCTCGCTGCGCAGGCGGAAAATCCAACATGCAACATGCAGGACAGTTGAAGGCAACGAACGTTGTACCGGTTTCGCCATGCCGAAGCCTCCCTTGATCACGCCAAGTATCGGCTCTGCGTTGACATCTGGCCAACGAATTGCGAGCATGGCTATCATCAGAAAATTTTATGGAAGACCGTGATGCTGCCTCCGCTCGAAAGCGATCTTTTGCGCACCTTTGTTGCCGTGGCGGAAAGCGGCAATGTGACGAGGGCGGCGGAAACGGTCGGGCGAACGCAATCGGCCGTCAGCATGCAGATCAGGAAGCTAGAGGACATTCTCGGCGAAACGCTGTTCGAGCGCGGATCGCGCGGCGTCACGATAACCCATCAAGGTAGCCGCCTTCTCGACAATGCGCGCCGCGTCATTGCGCTTCTCGATGATACGGCGGCCTCGATCCGGCTCCCTGCACTCGACGGTTCGGTCAGGATTGGAATCTCCGAGGAATATATCAATTCGACGCTGCCCAGGGCGCTCGGCGTTTTCGCGGCCGCGCATCCCGGCGTCGAGGTCACCGTGCACCAGGGCGTTTCCATGGCCAATCTCGCCGCCCTCGACGCCGGCGAAATCGATATCGCCGTGGTTTTCGAGCGTGGCGGCCATACGCGGAACGAGGTGCTGATGGTGGATCCGACCGTGTGGGTAACGTCCGAGCAGCATGACACGCATGAGCGCCGGCCGCTGCCGATTGCCGCCTATACCTATCTCAAGGGTGGATGGTGTGATGACCTGGCGCTCAAGAGCCTGAAGAAACGCAGGATCGAAAGCCGCACCGCCTATGTCAGCCGCACCAGCAGCGGCCTGATCGCGGCCGTGACATCGGGCCTTGCGGTCGCCCCCCTCAGCCGCAGCAGCATTCCCGCCGGATGCCGTGAACTGACGGCGGCGGACGGATATGACGTCATCGATTTTTCCAACGTGATCCTGAGGACAAGAAGCAAGGGCCCGAACCGGATCATCGACAGCATGTCGGATGCTATCCGCGAAGCCTTTCGCGCTCCGCAGGCGGGATCGGGCTGACCGGCGCAAAAAGAGAAAAAGTGCGATCCACACGACCGATGGAGGTTTACGATCCTGGGTGCCTACAAACGTAGGTGGGCGCCATATGTCCAGGCCCACGAGCCTGGTCAGGGACAGCTCCCGTTGGATCGAGTATGGCCCCAGGGATTGTGGTTCCTGTCGGGAAGCGCAGACCGCACTCTGATTATAGTGCGCCTCGATACCTGGCGCCAGTGCCGACCGTCGATTTATGAAAATTCAGTTGGGTGCCGGATTGTCCTTGCCGGAGAGCTTTATCGCGATACCCTGTATCTGCGAGGTGACCTCCGAAAGGGCAAGTGCCAGGGCTTCCTCGGCCTTGGCATTGTCCGACAGGCTGGCATCGCGCCCTTGCCTGAGATTGTCGGCCTCGGTCTGCAGGCTTTTCAGCTTGCGGTTCACTTCGCTGAGCTCGTCCATCACCATGATGCCGGCCATCACGGTCAGCCGCAGATCGCCGATCTCGCCGAACTGGCCCTTCAGGTGGCTGACATATTGATCGAAACGATTGGCAAGCTCGGTGAGATGATCCTCCTGCCCCTCCTCGCAGGCCATGCGATAGGCCTTGCCGTCGATCATCACCGTTACTTGCGCCATTCCCGTCACCTCAGCCGCAGGCGGACCGCCTCAACGGTCCAGCACTGCCCTTATCGTTTCCATGGCCGTCACCAAACGGCGCGAGACTTCACGGTTGACTTCCTCAAGACGGTTTGCCCGGAACTGCGACTGGTCGAGTTCCTGCGCCAGCCGCGACCGGTCGGTGTTGATGCGGCGAACCTCGCCCTCGATCTCGCCGTGGTCGCGCTCCAGGTCGAAACGTCCGTCAATGGCATTCTCGAGCTGGCCGACTGCGTTGCGCAATTCCTCGATCGCCGCCTTGACTGTGTTTCCTGCCGCCATCAATGCTTTCCCGATACGCACCGGCCCGATCCCGCGCTTGCGCTCGAATCGTTGCCTGGCCTTTGTATTTCAAGCTGGCCCTATTCTTAGACCCAATCGGCAGGCCTTCACAACGCCAACCGCCGGAACGGCTTGCAGAAGCTGTGGATCGTGCGTTTTTAAATCGATTAGTATGATCTGCTGGCATTTTGACGCAGGATCGCCGAAACCCCGCGTAAAAAAGCCCGCCAGCGCCCTTGGAAAGGCCGTATTTATTGACTCCATCGGAGCAGGTGCTATGTGTCACCCGCTTCCCCTACGGTCTTTGAGGATAGAGACCGTACCCTGTCCACCGAACTCAAGCGGAACAGTCAATGATCTCTCGCGAAAAACACGACCGGATGGCAAATGCGATCCGTTTCCTCTCCATGGATGCCGTGGAAAAGGCCAATTCCGGCCATCCGGGCCTGCCCATGGGTGCCGCCGACGTCGCGACGGTCCTGTTTTCCCGTTACCTGAAGTTCGATCCCAAGAATCCTCTCTGGGCAGACCGGGACCGGTTCGTGCTGTCGGCCGGCCATGGCTCCATGCTCATCTATTCGCTGCTCTACCTGACGGGCTATGAAGACATGACCATGGAGGACATCAAGCAGTTCCGCCAGCTTGGCTCCAAGACCGCCGGACATCCGGAATATGGCCATGCCTCCGGCATCGAGACCACCACCGGGCCGCTTGGCCAGGGCATTGCCAATGGCGTCGGCATGGCGATCGCCGAGCGCAAGCTCGCCGAGGAATTCGGCGCCGACCTGCAGAACCATTATACCTATGTGCTCTGCGGCGACGGCTGCCTGATGGAAGGCATCAGCCACGAAGCCATCGCGCTTGCCGGCCATCTGAAGCTCAACAAGCTCATCCTGTTCTGGGACGACAACAACATTACCATCGACGGCGCCGTCTCGCTGTCGGACTCGACCGACCAGATCGCCCGCTTCAAGGCGGTGCACTGGAATACGATCAGGGTCGATGGCCATAATCCCGAGGAAATCTCCGCCGCCATCGAGGCTGCGCAATCCTCAGACCGTCCGACCTTCATCGCCTGCAAGACCACCATCGGCTTCGGCGCCCCCAACAAGGCCGGAACCCACAAGGTTCACGGCTCGCCGCTTGGCGCCGAGGAAATCGCCGCCACCCGCAAGGCCCTCCACTGGGATGCCGAAGCCTTCGTTGTTCCCGCCGACGTTCTCGATGCCTGGCGCGAAGCCGGCACCCGGTCGATCGGCGAACGCAAGGCCTGGGAAGGCCGCCTGGCTGCCACCGAAACCACCAGTAAATCCGAGTTCACCCGCCGTTTCGCCGGCGAGCTGCCCGCCAATATCGATGCTGCCATCGACGCATTCAAGAAGAAGCTGGTGGAAGCCCCGCCGACGGTCGCCACTCGCAAGGCCTCCGAGGATGCGCTCGAGGTCATCAACGGCACCCTGCCGGAAACGCTGGGCGGCTCCGCCGACCTGACACCGTCCAACAATACCAAGACCAGCCAGATGAAATCGATCACGCCTGACGATTTCTCCGGCCGCTACATGCATTGGGGTATCCGCGAGCACGGCATGGCCGCCGCCATGAACGGCATCGCGCTGCACGGCGGCCTCATCCCCTATTCCGGCGGGTTCATGATCTTCTCGGATTATTGCCGCCCCTCCATTCGCCTCGCCGCCCTCATGGGCATCCGCGTCATCCATGTCCTCACCCATGATTCGATCGGCGTCGGCGAAGACGGCCCGACGCATGAGCCGGTTGAGCATATGGCGGCGCTCCGCGCCATTCCGAACCTGCTGATGTTCCGCCCGGCCGACGCGATGGAAACCGCCGAATGCTGGCAACTGGCGCTGAAGGAGCGTCAGCGCCCCTCCGGCCTGGCGCTCACCCGCCAGAATCTCGCACCGTCGCGCCTGACCTATGCGCAGGAAAATCTCTGCGCCCGCGGCGCCTATGAACTCATCGCCGCCGACAATGCCAAGGTTTCGATCTTCGCATCCGGCTCGGAAGTGGAGCTTGCGGTCAAGGCCGCCGCCGACCTGAAGGGCAAGGGCATCGCCGCCCGCGTCGTTTCCGTACCCTGCTTCGAGCTTTTTGCCGAGCAGCCGGACGATTATCGCCGCCGGATCATCGGCGATGCGCCGGTGAAGATCGCCGCGGAAGCGGCCGTTCGCCAGGGCTGGGACTATTTCATCGGCAACGATGGCGATTTCGTCGGCATGCACTCGTTCGGCGCCTCCGGTCCGGCCAAGGACCTGTTCAAGCATTTCGGCATCACCTCCGACGCCATCGTCGCAGCCGCCGAAAAGAAGCTCGCCTGATTTTCTTGCTGAGCGCGCGCTGTCAGGGCGCGCGCTTTCGCCTCCATCCACGAATTTTGACAGGGAGAGACCCGAAATGACTGTAAAGGTTGCCATCAACGGCTTCGGCCGCATCGGCCGCAACATCCTTCGCGCCATCGTCGAATCCGGCCGCACGGATATCGAAGTCGTTGCCATCAACGATCTCGGCCCGGTGGAAACCAACGCCCATCTGCTGCGCTACGATTCAATTCATGGCCGCTTTCCGGCAGAGGTGAAGGTCGAGGGCGACACGATCATCGTTGGCGGCGGCAAGCCGATCAAGGTGACGGCGATCAAGGATCCGGCGACCCTTCCGCATGGCGAACTCGGCGTCGATATCGCCATGGAGTGCACCGGCATCTTCACCGCTCGCGACAAGGCCGCAGCCCATCTGGCCGCCGGCGCCAAGCGCGTCATCATCTCGGCTCCGGCCGAAGGGGCCGACCTGACGGTCGTCTTCGGCGTCAACCACGACCAGCTGACCAAGGACCACCTGGTCATCTCCAACGCCTCCTGCACGACCAACTGCCTGGTTCCGGTCGTCAAGACGCTCGACGATGCCGTCGGCATCGATCACGGCTTCATGACGACGATCCACTCCTATACCGGCGACCAGCCGACGCTCGACACGATGCACAAGGACCTGTACCGGGCCCGCGCTGCCGCGCTGTCGATGATCCCGACCTCGACCGGTGCCGCAAAGGCCGTCGGCCTCGTCCTGCCGCACCTCAAGGGCAAGCTCGACGGCACCTCGATCCGCGTGCCGACCCCCAATGTTTCGGTCGTCGACTTCAAGTTCGTCGCCAAGCGCGACACGACGGTTGCCGAAATCAATCAGGCCATCAAGGCAGCCTCCGATGGCGCCCTGAAGGGTATCCTCGGCAATACCGACGAGCCGCTGGTCTCGCGCGACTTCAACCATGACAGCCATTCGTCGATCTTCGCCAATGACCAGACCAAGGTCATGGAAGGCAGGTTCGTTCGCATCCTCTCCTGGTACGACAACGAATGGGGCTTCTCCAACCGCATGGCCGACACGGCCGTTGCCATGGCAAAGCTGATCTGACGATTGAGTTTGCGGAGGGTACCCCCCCTCTGTCACTAACGTGACATCTCCCCCTCAAGGGGGGAGATTTGCCGCAACAGATTTGCCAATCTTACATGAAGCATTCAGGGCTTAGGTAATCTCCCCCCTTGAGGGGGAGATGTCCCGGAGGGACAGAGGGGGGTAAGTCCGCCTCATATTCCGAGCGCTGACGCGATCCGGAGACGACCCATGACCTTCAAGACACTCGACGACCTCACCAATATCGCCGGCAGCCGCGTGCTCGTGCGCGTCGATCTCAATGTCCCGGTCAAGGATGGCGAAGTGACCGATGCCACGCGGATCGAGCGCGTCGTCCCGACGATCCGCGAACTTTCCGAGAAGGGCGCCAAGGTAATCCTGCTTGCTCATTTCGGCCGCCCCAAGGGTGAGCCGGTCGCCGACATGTCGCTCGCGCCGATCGCGACTGCCGTGGAGGATATTCTCGACCAGCGCGTCCATTTCGCCGCCGATTGCATCGGCGAGAAGGCTCAAGCAGCCATTGCCGGCATGAGCGACGGCGACGTGCTGCTCCTGGAAAACACCCGCTTCCACAAGGGCGAGGAAAAGAACGATGCCGATTTCGCCAGGGCGCTCGCCGCCAATGGCGATCTCTATGTCAATGATGCCTTCTCCGCCGCGCACCGCGCCCATGCCTCCACCGAAGGGCTTGCCCGGCTGCTCCCCGCCTATGCCGGCCGCACCATGCAGGCCGAACTGGAAGCCCTGGAGAAGGGTCTGGGCAATCCGAAGCGTCCGGTCGTCGCAATCGTCGGCGGCGCCAAGGTTTCGACCAAGATCGACCTTTTGATGAATCTGGTAAAGAAGGTCGATGCGCTGGTCATCGGCGGCGGCATGGCCAATACCTTCCTCGCTGCACGCGGCACCAATGTCGGCAAGTCGCTCTGCGAGCATGATCTTGCCGAGACCGCCAAGCAGATCATGATCGAGGCGGCAACCGCCGGCTGCGCCATCGTGCTTCCTGTGGATGGCGTCGTCGCCCGCGAGTTCAAGGCCGGCGCGGCAAACGAGGTCGTGGATATCGAAGCCATTCCGGCCGATGCCATGGTGCTCGATGTCGGCCCGAAATCCGTCGCTGCCGTCAATGATTGGGTGAGCCGAGCCGAAACACTGGTCTGGAACGGCCCGCTCGGTGCCTTCGAGATCGCCCCCTTCGACAAGGCGACAGTGGCTGTCGCCAGGCATGCGGCCGCCCGCACGAAAAGCGGCGCGCTCGTTTCCGTCGCCGGCGGCGGCGATACGGTTTCGGCAATGAACCACGCCGAGGTCGCCGACGATCTCACCTATGTCTCCACCGCCGGCGGCGCCTTCCTCGAATGGATGGAAGGCAAGCCGCTGCCGGGCGTCGATATCCTGCATCAGCAGAAATAGCATTCAGTATAGCGCACGCCATCGGCGGCAAGCCGGAGGCGGCCGATTGTCAGGGTGACAAGAATGCTGTTCGCGAAGGACGTCTCCTGCGTTATCTCACGGAAGAGAAACACGCAGGAGAGCGGCATGGACCGAATTGCCTATGTCACGGTGGACGTCTTCACCACCGAACGCTTTTGCGGCAACCAGCTGGCGGTGATCCACGACGCCCGTGGCCTGTCCGATGCGCAGATGCTGCAGATCGCCTCCGAATTCCGCTATTCCGAAACCACCTTCGTGTTGCCGCCTGAAGACCCGGCCAACGACGCCTGCGTGAGGATTTTCACGCCGACAATGGAGATCCCCTTTGCCGGGCATCCGAACGTCGGTACCGCATTCATCCTTGGCGGTCAGCCGGATATTTTCGGCAAGCCACCAAGTGATGTCCTGCGCTTCGAGGAAAAGGCGGGCATCGTCGAGACGGTCCTGCGCCGCGACGACGAAGGGCGGGTCACCGGCGCTGGCATATTTGCGCCGCAGTCCCTCTCCCTTGGGCCGCAGATCGATCCCGAGATCATTGCCGGCTGTGCGTCGATCGGCGCGGAATCGATCCTCACGCAAACCCATGCGCCGATCATCGCCTCGATCGGCCTGCCCTTTGCGGTCGCCGAGCTTGCCGATCTTGAAACCCTGGCGCACACCTGCCCCAATACGGCTGCTTTCGCCGCCGCCGGCCGGCAGTTCTCAGCCGGTGACGACCAGTTTTCGCTGTTTCTCTATGTCCGCCAACCGGCAAACCCTTGGGCGATCCGTGCCCGAATGTTCGCGCCGCTCGACAATGTCATCGAAGATCCGGCGACCGGAAGCGCCTCGGGCGCCCTGGCAGCACTGCTGGTTTCGAAAGAAGGCGAGGACGACCAGACGACCGCGATCACCATAGAACAGGGTGTCGAGATGGGTCGTCGCAGCCTGATCGAACTGAATGTCCGCAAATCCGGCGCCCGGGTGGAAAGCATCGAGATCGCCGGCCATTGCATCGCGGTCATGCGCGGCTCGATCAGCCTTTAGAGTATCGCTGGTTGAACGATACTCCACCCTCTACGGCCGCACCAGCACCGTGAGCATCATCACCGCAATGGCAAAGACCGCGATCTTCCAGAAGTCGCGGCGCTGGCGCAGTCCCGGCAGGTTGAGCGGCTTCAGAAGCTGGATCACCATGGCCAGGAGAAGCAGGACCGCGAGCGCTTTGGACATCAGGTTTTCCCGGTTGTGAAAAGAAACGGAGCCGGGCGGCGGACCGCCACATGCGCGTCACTTTTGCGCGCGATCAGGGCTAGGCCGTCGCGCCGTCTTTTGCAATCTCCCGACCGTGAAAAGTTCAAGCTGGCAATTGCGGCAGCATGGCCCTAGTTTTCGGTTGCAGTCTGGAACCAGCGGATTCCCCATGAGAAAAAACCTTCTGCCCGTCGCCGCACTCCTGCTTGGAACGCTGTTTCTTTTCCTCGGAAACGGACTGCACAGCCTGCTCCTGCCGGTGCGCGGTACGACGGAAGGCTATTCGACGACGCTGCTCGGCCTGCTCGGCACATCCTGGGCGAGCGGCTTCGTGCTCGGCTGCCTGCTGGCGCCGACGGTCGTAAAGCGCGTCGGCCATGTCCGCGCCTTCAGCGGTTTTGCCGCCCTCCTCGCCATCATCGCGCTGCTGACCGGCCTTCTGGTCGATCCGATCTGGTGGGTGGCGCTGCGCGCCTTTACCGGCTTTTCGACGGCTGGCTGCTCGATGATCATCGAAAGCTGGCTGAACGAGCGCGCCACCAATGAGAGCCGCGGCGCGATCTTCTCGCTCTATATCGCCATCACCCTGATGGGCGTCGTCGGCGGGCAGATGATGATCCCGTTCGGCGATACCTCGACCACTTTGTTCTTCATGATCTGCGGCATCGTCTATTGCCTCGCCATGCTGCCGACGCTGCTGTCGACCGCTGCCTCGCCGCAGCCCCTGAGCCAGATCAGCCTCGACCTGCGCGGCCTCTATAGAAATTCCCCGGTCTCCTTCATCGGCATTCTCCTCGTCGGCATTGCCAACGGCGCCTATGGGACGCTCGGCGCCGTCTTCGGCCGCCAGGCGGGGCTGACCGACAGCAATGTGGCGCTGATGATGAGTACGACGATTTTCGTCGGTGCGATCATGCAGTTTCCGGCCGGGCGGCTGTCGGACCGGATCGACCGGCGCTATGTGCTGGCCGCCCTTGCCGCCGTTGCCGCCTTCGCCGGCCTTATGGTCGTCCTGATCGCGCCGACCGGCGTCATCCTGCTGATCACGCTTGTCGGCATCTATGGTGCAGCAGCCAATGCGCTCTATCCGATTGCCGTGTCGCATGCCAACGACTTCGCGACGGCCGAGGATTTCGTCAAGATTTCCGGCGGCCTGCTTTTGCTCTACGGCATCGGCACGATCATCGGCCCGACCATCGGCGGCCCGATCATGACCGTGACCGGCCCCTACGGCCTGTTCATGATCACCGCCGTCGCGCATCTGTTGATCACGGCCTATGCGCTCTTCCGCAGCCGCCGCCGCGCGCCGGTGCCGGTATCGGAGCGCGATGCGTTCTCGACCATCAATCCTGGTACGCTGACCACGCCGGAGAGCCTGCAACTGTCGCCGCGGGCAACGCCTTTCGAAGAAGAAGAGCCTGACATCAGGAGATCGGCATGAGCATTTTCGACGAGGAGCAACCGAAAAAGCGGCGGGAACACGAGATCGGCTGTGACCTGTCGCTTCTGTCCGCCGACGAATTGTCCAGCCGAATCACCCTTCTGAAGCAGGAACTCGCGCGGCTGGAGGAAGAACGGCAAAACAAAACCGCCAGCCGGTCTGCAGCCGAGAGCTTCTTCCGGTAGTTTTGACGGTGCGGAAGGCTTAAGAACGTGGCTGGACTTGGAAAACAAGGCATCACATCCTTGTGAGTCTCTGCCGGCTAACGCTTCATTAAGCCTTATAAGATATTACTAACGCATCCAGATCGCTCTGGACTCAGGCAGTTCCCCGATCGGCGAATGGTCTGATTTTTCTCCCTGTTTTACCTTGAGAGCCGCTTTTGCGGCTCTTTTTTTGTCTTTTTTTTGCAAGGCCCAAAGAATTGTGGAGATTAACCCTTTCTTAAGAATAGGCTTGCGCGAAATGGGCTATGGGATCATGTTCAAACTATAAGACGAGCGGTTGGAAACTTTCTGTTAACCTGTTCGTTACCTGACCGAGTTGATGCGTTTAACCAGGGAATCTAGGCCATGTCCGAACGGGGATTGAATACTGTGAGCTTCGCGGGACATGCTGCGTCCTCGGCGCAGTTCAAGGCGCTCTACGGCGAAGGCATGGGCCTGGTCGAGGAAACCGCAAGCTATCTCGATGGTCCCGGCCGGGCCGCTTCCAAGGTTCTGCCTCGCATGGCCTCGGTGCTCTATGCGGCCGAATCCATGCGCCTCACCACCCGCCTGATGCAGATGGCTTCCTGGCTGCTGCTCCAGCGCGCCGTCAACAATGGCGAGATGAATCGCGACCAGGTTCTGTCGGAAAAGAACAAGGTTCGCCTCGACAGCTTCAACGTCGATCGCACCGCTCCGGGCTGGGGCGACCTGCCGGAAGGTTTTCGTGATTTGATCGACCGTTCCTTGCGTCTGCAAAACCGTGTCGCTCTGCTCGACCGCGAAATCTATCGCCCGCAGGAAGCCTCCAATTTCCAGCCCGACAACCAGAACGGCGTCAAGGCGCAGCTCAGCCTGCTGCAGACCGCCTTTGGAACGAACTGACAGGGTTGCCGCCAGACGCTATGATTTCGAGCCCGGCCATCGCGCCGGGCTTTTCATTTTCTGTACTGACGGATGCACATCCCGCAGCATCAATCAGCCGATCCCAGTAACTCCGCAAGAACCTGCTCGACATACGGATCAAGCGTATGGGCGACATTGAACCGCATGAAATGCTGGGCGTTCTGCGACAGGCTGAAGACATTGCCGGGCGCAAGCACGACACCTTTAGCGAGCGCGGCTTGCGCCAGCTGTGTCGAATCCAGCGCCCCGGGAAGCCTGCACCAGAGATAGAAGCCGCCGCGCGGCATGAGCCAGGGCTCGATACCGAGCCTTTGTAGCCGCTCCGCCACCTCTCGGCGCGCCCTCACGAGTTTGCGCCGCAGGTCCTCCATATGTTTTCGGTAGCGGCCGCCCATCAGCACATGGGTGATCAGTTCGACGGAAACAGGGCTCGGTCCGCCGAAATTCGTGGCGACCTGCAGGTCCACCAGCCCGTCGATCCAGTCGGCCCGCGCCGCGATATAGCCGCAGCGGATCGATGCCGACAGGGTTTTGGAAAAGCTGCCGATGCGAATGACGCGATTGAGACCATCCAGTGCCGCCAGGCGCATCGACGGCTCGGGTTCGAAATCGGCGAAGATGTCGTCCTCGACAATCGTCATGTCATATCGCGCCGCCGCGTTCAGCACCCTATGGGCGGCCTGCGACGAAAGCGTCGCGCCCGTCGGATTATGGAGCGCCGAATTGGTGATGTAGAGGCGCGGGCGCTCGTCCTCCAATACGCTTTCAAAAGCCGCCATATCGGGACCGGTCGGTGTATAGGGAACGCCGACGAGCCTGACCTGATGCGTCTTCAGGAGAGCATGGAAGTTGAAATAGCAGGGATCGTCGATCAGCACCGTATCGCCTGGACGAAGCAGGAAGCGGCAGATCAGGTCGAGCGCCTGGGTTCCCGTGCTTGTCAACATCAACTGGTCGGGCGCGGCCTGGATATCCTCATCGAGAAAGCGGGCAAGCAGCAGGCGCCGCAGCGCAAGCGACCCGCGCGTGCTCCCATAATAGGAGAGAAGGCCGTCGTCCGTCCGCGCCAGGCTTCGAATGGCCTGCCTCAGCGCCTCGTTCGGCATCCAGTCGGAGGGAAGCCAGCCGCATCCGGGCTTGGGCACCGCATCCTCGGAATCCAGCGACTGGCGCGATACCCAGAAAGGATCGACCGCCCTTGCGCGCGGCGTATCCGTTTCCGCCAGCCTGAGCGGCGCAAGGGCGGTGGTGGAGACATAGAAGCCCGACCCCCGCTGCGCCCGGATCAACCCTTCTGCCGCAAGCCGATCATAGGCCTCGACGACCGTGGTGGCCGATACGCCCATCGTGGCGGCAAAACTGCGAATCGAGGGAAGCCGATCCCCCGGCGCGGCCAAGCGTCTGGCGATCCTGTCCCGGATCGCCGCCATGATTATCGCCGTGCGTGTACCGGCATCGCTGCGCGCCATAAAATTCCTCGATTGTGCGGCCTGTCCGACCATTACAGTTCAGCGCAATTGTATTTGATCTGTGCCTGTTTACACCAGCTTTTCAAGCGTAACGATGCTCTAAAAGCGAGGAACCATGAAAACATCTATGGAAGGCTGGGGCAGCGGGTTGCTCGGTGTCGTCATATTCAGCGGCTCGCTGCCGGCGACGCGCGTCGCGGTCGCGGATTTTTCTCCGCTGTTCCTCACATCGGCGCGCGCCGTCATTGCAGCCATCCTCGCCACGGCGATGCTCGTCGTGCTCCGCCAGCCAAGGCCCGCCCGGAGCGATCTCCTTTCGCTGGTGCTCGTCGCACTCGGCGTCGTCGTCGGCTTCCCGCTGCTCACGGCTCTTGCGTTGCAATATATCACCTCCGCCCATTCGATCGTCTTCATCGGCATGCTTCCGCTCGCCACCGCCATTTTCGGCGTGCTGAGGGGTGGGGAGCGCCCAAGGCCGCTCTTCTGGGTTTTCTCCGGCTTGGGCAGCGCAATGGTGGTTGGTTTCGCCCTGTCCTTCGGCGCGGATATGTCCGTCACCGGCGATCTCCTGATGATCGCCGCAATTATCGCTTGCGGATTTGGCTATGCCGAGGGCGCGAAGCTTTCACGCACGCTGGGCGGATGGCAGGTGATCTCATGGGCGCTTCTGCTCTCCCTGCCCCCGATGGCCATTCTCTCGCTGGTCACGCTTCCAGCCACCTGGCAAGGCATCGCCGGCGCGTCCTGGGTCGGGCTCGCCTATGTGTCGGTTTTCAGCATGCTCATCGGCTTCGTGTTCTGGTATCGCGGCCTTGCGCTGGGCGGCATCGCGGCAGTGGGACAGTTGCAGCTTCTCCAGCCCTTTCTCGGTCTCTTGCTGGCCGCCGGACTTCTGCACGAGGAGATAAGCGGCATGATGCTCGCCACCACGCTCTGCGTGGTTCTGTGCGTTGCCGGCGCACGCCGATTTGCGCGTTGACGTCACGCGCAGGCACCGATGCGGAATTTCAGCAAGGCTGAAACCCCTCCATCCACTTCCATTCCTTGAACGCAAAAAAGCCCGGACGAACCGGGCTTTTCGAAACATTCCCGCCAGCGGCGGAAGCTTAGAGGCCGAGGCCTTCGAAGCGCTTCTTGAACTTGGACACGCGGCCGCCGCGATCCAGCAACTGCTGGTTGCCGCCGGTCCAGGCCGGGTGCGAGGTCGGGTCGATTTCGAGGTTCATGGTCTGGCCTTCCGAACCCCAGGTGGAACGGGTTTCGTATTCGGTGCCGTCGGTCATGACGACTTTGATCATGTGGTAAGCGGGATGGATATCAGCCTTCATAACACTCTTCCTGCAGGTTCCCGGGTCCATTTGTCGCAAGCCGTTACGGGCCATTGCGGCGGGGGGACCGAACACGTAAATGAAGCCGCAGACCACGCACGGGACGACGGCTTCCCAATTTGATGCCGTGCCTATACATGATGGTCTACAGGATAACAAGTACCGCCGGACAAGACTTATGCGAGAATCGCCGCGTCGCCGGTATTGGAGGTAACGTGTCGAACAAGGTTCAACCGGCCGCGCGCAGGTCCATCCGCCCGCTGACAAGCCTGCTGCCCTATCTCAAGCGCTATCGCCTCCTCGTCATCGGCGCCGGCATCTCGCTTGTTGCCGCCGCCGTCACCACATTGGCGCTGCCCATGGCGGTGCGCCGGATGATCGACCACGGCTTCTCCCTGTCCGATTCCGGCTTCATCAACACCTATTTCGCCATGCTGATGATTCTCGCCGTCGTGCTCGCGCTGGCCAGCGCCAGCCGCTATTATTTCGTCATCACGCTCGGCGAGCGCATTGTCTCGGATCTTCGCCGCAATGTGTTCGACCACGTCACCCGGCTGTCGCCCTCCTTCTTCGACGTCAACCAGTCGGGCGAGATCGTCTCGCGGCTGACGGCCGATACCACGCAGATCAAATCCGCCGTCGGTGCCACGGCCTCCGTCGCCCTTCGCAACATCATCCTGTGCCTCGGCGCCATCGGCATGATGGTCTATACCAGCCCCAAGCTGTCGAGCCTGGTGCTTCTCGCCATTCCGGTCATCGTCTTTCCGCTTGTCGGCTTCGGCCGTTCGGTGCGCCGCCGCTCCCGCCAGGCGCAGGACACGTTGGCCTCCGCTTCCGCCTTTGCCGGTGAGGCGATCTCGGCGGCGCGAACCGTCCAGGCTTTCAATGGCGAAGCGGCAGCGCAGGCGCGCTACGGCAACGCCGTCGAAAGCGCCTTCGAGGCAGCCCGCTCGGCCATCACCGCCCGCTCGATCCTGACGGCGTTTGCCATCACCATGATCTTCGGCAGCGTCGTCGCCGTCCTGTGGTTCGGGGCGCAGGACGTCCTGTCCGGGGCGCTGACGGCCGGCACGCTCGGCCAGTTCCTGCTCTATTCGGTCTTTGCCGCGGGCAGCCTCGGGTCGCTCTCGGAGGTCTGGGGCGAACTCGCCCAGGCCTCGGGTGCGGCCGAACGCCTGAACGAATTGCTGGCGGAAGAGCCCGGCATCGAGGCGCCTGCCGAGCCGCTTGCCATGCCGCAGCCTGCATCGGGCGCGATCGGCTTTGATGGCGTCCACTTCGCCTATCCTTCGCGGCCGGACTATAAAAGCGTCAAGGGCCTCAGCTTTTCGGTCAAGCCGGGCGAAACCGTTGCCGTCGTCGGCCCCTCCGGTGCCGGCAAGAGCACGCTTTTCTCTCTGCTCCTGCGGTTCTACGATCCGGTCAAGGGCATGATCAGCCTCGATGGCGTCGATATCCGCGCCGTCGATCCGCAGGACCTGCGCCGCCAGATCGCCATCGTGCCGCAGGACGTGACGATCTTTGCCGCGTCTATCCACGACAATATCGCCTTCGGCATGCCGTCTGCCCCGCGCCAGGCGGTGCAGGCTGCAGCGATTGCCGCACAGGCCGACGAGTTCATCGCACGGCTCGACCGGGGCTATGACACCGATGTCGGCGAGCGCGGCATCACGCTGTCCGGCGGCCAGCGCCAGCGTATCGCGATTGCACGCGCGATCCTCAAGGATGCGCCCATCCTGCTGCTCGACGAGGCAACCTCGGCGCTCGATGCGGAAAGCGAAACGCTGGTCCAGAAGGCGCTGGAAGGTTTGATGCACAACCGCACTACGCTGGTCATCGCCCACCGTTTGGCCACCGTGCTCAAGGCCGACCGCATTCTCGTCATGGATCAGGGCCGGATCGTCGAGGAAGGCACGCATGCCGCGCTCGTCCGCCAGGGCGGCCTCTATGCCAAGCTTGCCCGCCTGCAGTTCGACGACGAGGCTGCCCGCCAGCCCGGCATCGCCAGCGCCTGACAAATTGCCTCGAGGGGTATTTCGAGGAATCGGCCGTCATCGGCCAATCAAACGATACGGTCTCCGGGAAACCGGACACCCCTCGTCTCTTCAGCTGCCGACGCTGCGGCCAACGACGCGGCCCGAAAACAGGCAGCCGCCGAGGAATGTCCCCTCGAGCGCATTATAGCCATGCATGCCGCCGCCGCCGAAACCGGCTACTTCGCCGGCCGCGTAGAGACCCGGGACAGGCTCGCCGGACAATTCCAGAACCCGGCCATCGAGATCGGTCTGGATGCCGCCGAGCGTCTTGCGCGTCAGGATATTGAGGCGCACGGCAATCAGCGGCCCGGCCTTCGGATCGAGCAGCCGGTGCGGCCGTGCAGTCCGCATCAACCGGTCGCCGAGATAATTTCGCGCTCCGCGGATGGCGGTGATCTGCGCGTCCTTGGAGAAAGCATTGGCGATCTCGCGGTCGCGCGCCTCGATCTGCGGCCGCAGGCGATCCACCGACAAACGCCCCTCGCCGCTCAGCGCATTCATACCATCGACGAGATCCTCCAGCCGATCACGAATGACGAAATCCTCGCCCTTCTCCATGAAGGCCTGCACCGGCCCCGGCGGGTTCTTTCCCAACCGCTTGAGAAGCAGCGGAATGTCCCTGTCCGTGAGATCGGGGTTCTGCTCGGAGCCGGAAAGCGCGAATTCCTTCTTGATGATCGCCTTGGTCAGGATGAACCAGCTGTAGTCGGCACCGCTTTTGCCGATCGCCTTCAACGTGGAGAGCGTGTCGAAACCCGGCATGGCCGGCGCGGCAAACCGGTTGCCGTCGGCATCGCACCAGAACGAAGACGGGCCCGGCAGGATGCGGATACCATGGTTCGGCCAGACCGGATCGAAATTGCGCAATCCCTCGGTATAGTGCCACATCCGGTCTCGGTTGATCACCGAACCATGCGCCTGCTCGACGATCGCCACCATTCGCCCATCGACATAGGACGGTACGCCGCTGACCATGAATTTTGGTGCTGGCCCGAGCCGATCGACCGGCCATTGCCTGCGCACCAGATCATGATTGCCGCCGATGCCTCCGGAAGCAACCACGACGGCGCCTGCCTCGAACCAGAACTCATCCACGCTCTCGCGCGAACTGCTTTCGCCGCGGGCGCACGCGTCCTCCTTGAGCACGGAGCCGCGGGCGCCGGTCACCGCGCCATTGGCGACGATCAGTTCGTCCACCTGGTGGCGAAAGCGAAAGCGGATGCGCCCCTTGCTTTCGGCTGCCCGTGTCCGGGCGATGAACGGCGCCAGCACACCGGGGCCGGTTCCCCAGGTCACATGAAAGCGCGGCACGGAATTTCCGTGGCCGTCCGCAAGACCACCACCCCGCTCCGCCCAGCCGACCACCGGAAACCAGCGCATGCCCTGGCCGTGCAGCCAGGCGCGTTTCTCGCCGGCGGCGAAATCGAGATAGGCCTCCGCCCAGCGGCGCGGCCAGAAATCTTCGGGCCGGTCGAACTGCGCCGAACCCATCCAGTCCTGCCGGGCGAGATCGAGGCTGTCGCGGATGCGCATGCGCCGCTGTTCCGGGCTGTCGATGAAAAGCAATCCGCCGAGTGACCAGAAGGCCTGCCCGCCGAGATTCTGCTCGCCTTCCTGGTCGAGCACGATCACCCTCAAGCCCCGGTCGGCGGCCTCCACCGCCGCGACGAGGCCGGCAAGCCCGGCGCCGATCACCAGCACGTCGCAATCCATGGCTTTTCCCTCCCGAAAATCCGCCTGCCAGACATTACGCACACGTAAACGTCAGGACAACGCCGAATCCAGGGAAATGAAATCCACGCGGGGACCAATCCGGCTATACGTGCTTATTTCTCGGTCAGCTTCAGCTCGATCCGCCGGTTCTGCGACCGGGCCTCGGGACTGTCGCCTTCGGCGATCGGCTGGAATTCGCCGAAGCCGGCCGCAACCAGCCTGTTTGCCGGAACGCCCCTGGAGATCAAGAATTTGACGACCGATGTCGCACGGCTGGAGGAAAGCTCCCAATTGTCGGCAAAACGTCCCGTGCCCGACAACGGGACATTGTCCGTATGCCCATCGACCCGCAGGACCCAATCGATTTCGGAGGGAATTTCCTTGGCAAGGTCGAGAAGCGCGGAGGCGAGTTTGGCCATTTCCTCTTGGCCTTCCGGATTGAGGTCGTTGCCGCCGGATGGAAACAGCACTTCCGACTGGAAGACGAAGCGATCGCCGACGATGCGGATATTCTCCCGGTCGGAGAGGATTTCGCGCAGACGCCCGAAGAAGTCGGACCGATAGCGATTGAGCTCCTGCACACGC
Source organism: Rhizobium sp. Root482 (assembly GCF_001426565.1). Lineage (GTDB taxonomy): Bacteria > Pseudomonadota > Alphaproteobacteria > Rhizobiales > Rhizobiaceae > Pararhizobium. The sequence continues at coordinate 101,454 of NZ_LMFA01000026.1, forward strand.
TGCGCCAGCGCCACGTTCAGCCTTCGCCCAAGATCGGCGATCTTGGTTTGCGATGCGTCATCCTTGGCCTCGGAGGCCTGGAGTGCGCCTTCAATGGCGGCGATCTGGCTGCGCAGCGCGGCGATCTGCTGGTTGAGCAGTTCGATCTGGCTCATCGCCCGGGCGCTGATCTGCTTTTCGGATTCGAGCTTGCCGGAAAGCTCGCCAAGCTGCTGGCTGGCGGCGTCCGAACTCCCGGCGCCCTGCTCCAGAAGCGCCTGCAGCCGCGAGCGCTCGTCTTCGGAGGTGGCCAGCGAAGCCTGGAGATTGGCCAGCGAATCCTCGAGGTCCTGCTTGCCGCCCTTTTCAAGCGCAAGAAGCTGGGTCAGTTCGTTGATCTGGCTGTTCAGCCGGTTGAGCACGTCGTCCTTGCCGCTGATTTCGCGGCTGAGCAGGAACTGCGCCAGCACGAAGACGCAGAGCAGGAACATGATCGACAGAAGCAGGGTGGAGAGAGCATCGACGAAGCCCGGCCAGTAATCGATCGTTCTCTGGCTGCGGCCCTTGCGCGCAAGTGCCATGCGTCACTCCCCCCCGGCGTCTTCGACGTGCGCGAGCTTGGGAGGCGCTTTTTCGGGATGGACGGCAATCTTGTCGGAATGGCCGATGCGGGCCGAGAGCTTGTCGAGCGTCTTGCGCATCGATTTTGCCTCCTCCTGCTGCGCCTCGATCCAGTCGCGCAGCATCTGCTGCTCGCCGCGCATGTTCTTCACCAGACCCTGGATGCCCTCGGCAAGGCTTGCCATGGCCGCGGTGGTGCGCTGGTTCATGCCGCCGTCCTGGTTGAGGCGCGCCAGCTGCTCCGTCAGCAGCCGCAGTTCGTCGCCGGCCGCCGGCACCGGCTTGCCGGTGGCGACCGACAGGTCGGAACTGACATCGGTGACCGAAGACAGCCAGTTTTCAAGCTCCGTATAGAAACGATTCTGCGCCCGCCCGGCCTGGAGGTCGAGAAAGCCGAGGACGAGCGAGCCGGACAGGCCGAAAAGCGAAGTGGAAAAGGCGGTGCCCATGCCGGTCAACGGCGCCGAAAGCCCCGTCTTCAAGGCCGAGAGCACATCCTGGGTGCTGCCCGTTCCGGCATCCAGCGATTGAATGACCGTATTGATCGAGCCGATCGTGCCAAGCAGGCCCCAGAACGTTCCCAAAAGGCCGAGAAAGACCAGGAGGCCGATGAGATAGCGGGAGGTATCACGCGATTCGTCGAGCCGGGTGGCGATCGAATCGAGAATCGAGCGCAGCGCCGTCGTCGAGATCGTCATCGAATGACGCTGGCCGATCAGGGCGCGCATCGGCGACAGCAGCACTGGATCGCGGCCGACCTTGTCGGCGCTGCCGGCGGCGCGGAAGGAATTGAACCAGCGAACCTCCGGACGCAATCCCAGCACATGGTTGAACACCAGAAGAATGCCGATCAGGAGCACGCCGAGAATAAGGCCGTTCAGGCCCGGATTGCTGAGAAAAGCCGCCTGCGCCTGGCGAAACAGGATCGCTCCGACAAAACCGACGATGATCAGGAAAATCACCATGGTCCAGAAAAAGACCATCGGGCTCGACAGCTTGTTGGGATTATACCCCTCGTTCAATCCGTCGGCATCCCATCCCGACAGTTCCAGTTTCGCCATGAGGCTCTGTTCTCCGGTTTTTCAATGCGTGCGCCATCTTCGCCCGGCTGGGCGTGACGATGCTGGCCGGAGACTAGAGGAACTTTGCGCCGAATTGAAGGGGAAACAACGGGCCAAAACGACAGGATGCCGCAATGACCCACAGCCCAGAGACGGCGTTACTTGCCCGGAACGGGCCGATGCAGCACTTCGTGCAGCGTCTTGCGGATATATTCGTTGCCCGCCACGATGGAACCGTCCTCCATCGGCCGGTTGCCGCCGTCGATATCGGCGACCCATCCGCCCGCCTCGCGGATGAGCAGCATGCCGGCTGCCAGATCCCATGGAAACAGGCCGCGCTCCCAGTAGCCGTCGAAACGGCCGGCAGCCACATAGGCAAGGTCCAGTGATGCGGCACCCATGCGGCGCACGCCGGCGACTTCGCCCATCACATGGCGCAATTCCACGAGATAGGTGCCGTGATTGGCCACGCCCAGATGCGGCGTGCCGGTGGCAATCACCGCATCCGACAGGTTCTTGCGGGCGGCAACGCGCAGGCGGCGATCGTTGAGAAAGGCGCCGCCGCCCCGCTCGGCCGTATAGAGTTCGTCCGTCGCCGGGTTGAGGATAACGGCGGCAACCACTTCGCCCTGGCGCTCCAGGGCGATCGAGATCGCGAAATGCGGAATGCCATGCAGGAAATTCGTCGTGCCGTCGAGCGGATCGACGATCCAGCGATGCGCGCCATCCGTGCCGATGATCTCCTCGCTTTCCTCACCGAGGAAGCCATAGGTCGGGCGGGATTTCAGCAGTTCCTCCCGGACCAGCTTCTCTGCCTTGCGGTCCGCCTGCGACACGTAATCGCCCGGCCCCTTCAGCGAGACCTGCAGGTTCTGCACTTCGCCGAAATCGCGCGCCAGGCCCTTGCCGGCCTTGAACGCGGCCTGAACCATGACATTGAGAAGAGCTGAGCGTGCCATCTTTGGCTTTCCTTCGAAACAGAAAATCGGCCGCGGGAACAGCCGGAGAATTAAACATGCCGCTGCGGATCAGTCCGCGCGACGAAGATAGGCGATTTCATTGGTATCGACCAGAATGCGTTCGCCGGTCTCGACAAAAGGCGGGACCATGACGCGGACGCCATTTTCCATGATCGCCGGCTTATAGGAAGAGGCCGCCGTCTGGCCCTTCACGACCGGATCGGCCTGCGCGATCGTCAGGACAACCTGGTCGGGCAGGGAAATGCCGATCGGTTTCTCGTCATAGAGCTTCACCGTCACCATCATGCCGTCCTGGAGAAAGGTGGCGCGGTCACCGACGAAATCCTTCTGCAGTTCCAGCTGTTCGTAACTCTCATTGTCCATGAACACCAGCGCATCGCCCTGCTCATAGAGGAACTGGAAGTCCTTCAGTTCGAGGCTGACGAGTTCGACGGTTTCGGAGGAACGGAAACGCTCGTTGAGCTTGGTGCCGTCGATCAGGTTCTTCAGCTCGACCTGGTTGAAGGCGCCGCCCTTGCCGGGCTTGACCGTGTTGCACTTCACCGCAGCCCAGAGACCGCCATTGTGCTCGATCACGCCGCCGGGGCGAATTTCGTTGCCGTTGATTTTCATGGGGACATTCCCTGGAGACCCTAAAGCCGCCCTGCGGCCAGCCAATCCGGCGCCTCAAGACCACAAAACCCCGCAAAGTTCAAGTGTAGCGGCGAAATCTCGCTCAGGATGGCCGGTATTTATTGGCCGCGCTTAGGGCCGCTTTCTGTTTCTCCTCGGTCAACCCGAGATAGAAATCCTCCAGTGCCGGATCCTTCAATCCTGCCCGGCGCGACAGCACATACCATTTGGCCGCCTCGACAGGATCGGGCCGCGTGCCGATCGCATTGATATAGAGATGCGACAGCTTGTTCTGTGCAACGACATTGCCGCCGCCCGCGGCCCGCTGCATCCACTTGAAGCCCTCTTCGAGATTGCGCCCGCCGCCGATCCCATCGACCAGCCAGATGGCGAGATCGAGCTGGGCCGTGTCGAAGCCGGCCCGGGCGGCTCTCAGCAGCCAGCCGCGCGCCTTTGCCCGCTTGTCGTCGTCGATCCCATCAACATTCAGGTAGATCTGCGACAGCGCATATTGCGCATCGGCAATCCCCTGCTCCGCCGACTTCTCGTAATAGGGCAGCGCCGCCTTCAGGCCCTTCTCACCGGGCATGTCGGCAACCAGCAGCTGGCCATAGTTGAACTGGGCGGAAGAATTGCCGAGATCGGCGGCCTTCTTCATCAGCTCTTCGGATCTCTTCCTGTCCCTTGGAACATCGCGCCCCTCCATCAACAGAAGCGCATATTTGAACATGGCGCTCGGATCGCCGGCATTGGCGGCCTGGCCGTACCAGAAGGCGGCATCCTTGCTGTTGCGGGCAACGCCGAGCCCTTGCGAAAAAATCTCCGCCACTAGCGTCTGCGCCGCCGCGTCGCCAAGCTGCGCGCGCGGCAGGGCAAGCTCCATCGCCGTCAGGTAGTAGCCGCGCTGATAGGCGCCATAGGCCAGATCGGCCTTGCCGGCGAACGGCTTTTCCTCAGGCAATTCCGGCAGCGCCGCCCCCATCCGCTCGAGCACATTGGTGCCGGTCGAGGGCTCCAGTTTTTCCGCATCCGCCTTCTTCGCATCTTCCGGCGATTGCAGCGGCGGCACGGCGCCTTCCGGCAGCACGGCGCCGTTGAACGGCGTGATGCGACCGCGCTTTTCAAAAGCGCCATCGTCACTCTCTTCCGCGCCGTCGGCAATCCCGGCGTCACCAGTTTTGCCCGTACCAGACTTGTCCACGCCAGACTTGTCCACGCCAGCCTTGCCGACGCCTGCCGCAGCAGGCACGTCCTGCACGCCCGGCAAGGCATCCTCGGCATGAAGTCCCACCGGCAGACCGAAAAGGACCGCGCAGGACAGGGCAAGCAGGAATTGGCGCAGAGGGGGAGACGGAAGGTTCAGCATGAAAACGTCTTAATCTTCAAACCGTGGCGCTTTTTCGTCAAGCAGCGCGTTGACGCGCGCAACCACCACGGGCGCCTGTTCCGGATCGCCGAACACCGCCAGGCGCAGGGCGACGAATTCGGCGCCGCTTTCGGCCGCGGCCAGGACGCCGTCCGGATCGGTGCCGCCCATGACGATGCAGGGAATCTCGATCATCGAGGCCCACCATTCGGCAAGCGCCAGGTTCTTCGGATGCGCCTCCGGCTTGATATCGCCGTCGAGCTTGCCGAAGAAGATATAGTCGGGCCGCACTTCGCCCATTTCCAGGGCATGGTGACGATCAGTGGCATTGCCGCCGCCGACGATGAGCTTGGGAGCGAATTTCTCCATTGCCTCGGCAAGATCGGCGACATTGCCGGTCACATGCAGGCCATCGGCCTTGGCCCGGCCGGCGACGCGGGTATCGCCGGCAATCAGCGCGGCGCCGCCCGCCTCCTGGATCAGCGGAACCAGCCTTTCCGCGTGTTTCTGGAAGGCGTGGTCGTCCAGCCCGTATTGCGGCACGATCACCGAGGCCACGTCGCCACCACGCAGCGCGCCGGCAAGGATGTCCGCACGGCTGTCGATATCCTCGATGTCAGGCGCGATGAGGACGAGGCGGCAGCGATTGTCTGTCTTGCTCATAATGTCTCTGTTCCGGGTAAAAGGCAGATATGCCCCTGTTCCCTACTCGATTCCGGTCCGCAAAAGCGATAGACCCTGCAGGCCAAAGGATCAACCGATACCCATGCTCGCCGATTTTCATTTTCCGGACCTTCAATTCTATGCCATCGCCATTCCGGCGGTTCTGCTCGTCGGCCTCAGCAAGGGTGGCATGGGCGAGGCATTGTCCCTGATGGGCGTGCCGCTCCTGTCGCTGGCGGTCCCGCCGGTGCAGGCGGCGGCGCTGCTGCTGCCGATCCTGATCGCCATGGACATGGTCTCGCTGTGGATGTGGCGCCAGCATGGCGACAGGCGGACCCTGACGATCCTCCTGCCCGGCGCCCTTGCCGGCATCGCCATCGGCTGGGCGACGTCGGCCTTCGTGCCGCGCGACGCACTGCGGCTGATCATCGGCCTGATCACCGTTCTTTTCGTCCTTCGCTATGTCCATATGAGCTGGCGGATGCGCAGCGGCGCCGTCATTGCCGCCAGGCCGCACAAACCGATGCTGGCGCATCTCCTCGGCGCCCTTGCCGGCTACGGCAGTTTCGTCGCCCATGCCGGCGGCCCGCCTTTCCAGATCTATGCCCTGCCGCTCAAACTGCCGCCGCGCGATTATATCGGCACGATCGTCCGGTTCTTCGCCATCCTCAATGCCGTCAAGCTCGTGCCCTATTTCGCGCTCGGCCAGCTGGATTTCAGCAATTTGTCGATATCGCTGACCCTCTTCCCGCTCGCCATGCTGGCAACCGTCGCCGGCGCCTTCATCGTGCGCCGCATCCAGCCGCAGATCTTCTATCCGTTCATGTATCTGATGGCCTTCCTGGCCGGGCTGAAACTCATCTATGACGGGATCACGGTTCTTGCCGGCGGAGCGTGAACGGCCCGCCGGCACCGACCCTAATCCTTGCGGATAAGCACCACGCATGGTTCATGCTGCAACGCAGCGGATATCATTGCGCCGCGCCATCCGCTTGCCGGTAAGAGCGAATTCACCTAGTTTTCCGGTCATGACCAATGTCGATCCCTTCGTTGCGATCTCGGATCCGAACCGGCGATATCTGCTGGAGGAATTGCGGCGCGCGCCGCGCACGGTCAACGAACTGGCGCAAGGACTACCGATAAGCCGCCCCGCCGTGTCTCAACATCTGAAGGCTTTGCTGGAGGCCGGGCTCGTCTCGGTGTCGGCAAGCGGCACGAAGCGGATCTATGCGATCAACAGGCCCGGTTTCGACAGGGTCAATCTCTGGCTGGATCAGTTCTGGTCGTAGCTGAGGCCGGGAAGGCCAGACATCGGGAAACTTGATACTGCGGCACTGGCGGACCTCATGTCCGCGCTCGACACTTCCGCCTATCGAAAAGGCTGGAGCAGGCCTGCGAATGTCATATCCGGCTTTTCGGCCATGCAGTCCAGCGTTCGGACAAAAGTCTCCCGATGAATGAGATTGCTTTACCTAATCAGTGAGTTGAAGAGCGAATCTTCTGGATTTCGTCCTTCAAGCGCAGCTTCCGACGCTTGATGTCGGCAATGTGTACGTCTTGGGCAGACGGCTGGGTGAGAGCCGAATGGAGCTCCTGCTCCAGAACACCATGTTTTTTCTCAAGCGTTGCAAGATGAGCCTCAATGGTCATGTGGCAGTCCCTTCCTTTTGCTTGCATCCGATCAATAGATGCCGGATGTTCCACGTCGTAACACAGCGAGTGTGCCATGCTATCTTTCATTTGTCGAAGGCGAAATCGTGACCAAGGATAACTTCCCGTTACCGACAATTCTGTGCTAGAGCGACGCTCGATTTGATGCGGATAGCAGACTATCTGCTGCCGGCGCCGACGGGGAACCATCCATGCCAGACCAGGATCAGGCCGAACTCAGACTAAGCGTAGCGCGGCTGAGACAGGAGCACGAAGACTATGATGTCGCAATCAACGCCATGATCCAGACGGGTTGCGACGCCCTGCGCATCCAGCGGATGAAGAAGAAGAAACTGGTCATCAAGGACAAGATCACCAAGATCGAGGACCTGATCATCCCCGATATCATCGCCTGACGGCGGCCCGGATCTCGCCCTGCAAACAAGCGGAACGAACAATTTGACGAATGCATCAAACCCGCCCGTCGCCATTATCATGGGCAGCCAGTCCGATTGGGAAACCATGAAGAATGCGGCCGATACGCTCGATGCGCTCGATATCGCCTATGACGCCCGTATCGTTTCGGCGCACCGCACCCCCGATCGGTTGGTGAGCTTTGCCAAGGGCGCCCGCGACGAGGGTTTCAAGGTGATCATCGCCGGTGCCGGCGGTGCCGCCCATCTGCCGGGAATGGCAGCTTCGATGACGCCCCTGCCGGTCTTCGGCGTTCCCGTCCAGTCCAAGGCGCTTTCGGGCCAGGACAGCCTTTTGTCGATTGTCCAGATGCCGGCCGGCATTCCCGTCGGCACGCTGGCGATCGGCCGCGCCGGCGCCGTCAATGCCGCCTTGCTTGCGGCAGCCGTCCTGGCGCTCAGCGACCCGGACCTCGCCGACAGGCTCGACGACTGGCGCGAACAGCAAACGGCGACCGTTGCCGAATATCCCGTGGACCAGGCATGAGAACGATCGGCATTATCGGCGGTGGCCAGCTTGGCCGCATGCTGGCGATGGCGGCCGCCCGGCTGAATTTTCGCACCGTGATCCTCGAGCCGCAGGCCGACTGTCCCGCCGCACAGGTGGCCAATAGCCAGATCATTGCCGCCTATGATGACGAAGAGGCGCTTGCACGGCTTGCGCAGGCCTGCGATCTCGTCACCTATGAATTCGAGAATGTTCCGGTCGATGCGGCCGAACGGCTAGCCCGCTCGCTGCCGGTCTATCCGCCGCCGAAGGCGTTGGAAGTGGCCCAGGACCGGGTCACCGAAAAACGCTTCCTCAATGGCTGCGGCATTGCCACGGCCGGCTTCCATACCGTCGACGACCAGCAGCAGCTGGAACGGGCGCTTGCCGATTTTTCCGGCCAGGGCGTGCTGAAGACCCGCCGCCTTGGCTATGACGGCAAGGGCCAGCGAGTGTTCCGGCAGGCCAGCGACGATGCTGCCGGCGCTTATGAGGCGCTTGGCGGCGTTCCGCTCGTGCTCGAAAGCTTCGTTGCCTTCGAGCGGGAAATCTCGATCATCGCCGCCCGCGGCATCGATGGTGCAATCGCCTGTTTCGATCCGGCGGAGAATGTCCATCGCAACGGCATCCTCCATACTTCGACCGTGCCGGCCGCGATCAATGAGACCACTGCACAGGCCGCCCGGCATGCTGTGGGTTCCGTCCTGTCGGCGCTCGGCTATGTCGGTGTCATCGGCATGGAATTCTTCGTGCTTGCCGACGGAACGCTGATCGCCAATGAAATTGCCCCGCGCGTCCATAATTCCGGCCACTGGACGGAGGCGGCTTGCGTGGTCTCCCAGTTCGAGCAGCATATCCGCGCCGTTGCCGGCCTGCCCCTGTCGGACGGCGCCAGACATTCCGACTGCGTCATGCAAAACCTGATCGGCGACGATATCGATACTCTGCCCGCCTGGCTTTCGAAGCCAAACGCGCTGGTGCATCTCTATGGCAAGGCCGAAGCGCGACCAGGGCGCAAGATGGGCCATGTCACCTGGCTGACCTGAGGCTTCAACCCACAGAAAAGCCCGGTACCGGCGCGAAAACCGGCGCACTATGGTTGACACATTTGCGATGCCGGGTTATTTGCCTGCCACCCTAAGAGCGCGCTCGGCCTTACCGGTCTGCAGGCGCGCTTTTGATTGTTAAAGACCGGCGAATTCAAGTTCGCCGAAACTGCGGATCAGAAAAATGAAGATCAAAAATTCGCTCAAGTCGCTGAAGGCACGCCACCGCGAAAACCGCCTGGTGCGCCGCAAGGGCCGCGTCTACATCATCAACAAGCTGAACCCGCGCTTCAAGGCTCGCCAGGGCTGAGCCCTTGCATCTGCTTGCCGCCGGAAACCAGTTTCGCTCGCCTGAGGCTCTGACGGCCTTCGGCGCGATGGGTTTCTGCGCGACTGCAGTGCCTGCAGGCCATCGGCTTGATGTCCTAAATTTGATTTGATCTTCGGCCGTGGTGGACTAATTTATCTGCCATGGCAAAACGCGTGTCTTCCTTTCTGATCGCCGGTGTGCTGCTGGCCGCCTCGATTACCGCCGGCCCCTCTCTCCAAGCCGCCGAGCCCGCCGCGCCGCAGGAAAATGCCGCGCCGGATCTGTCCACGCCCCGCCAGCGGCTGGACACGCTGTTTTCCGAACTGAAGCGCGAAAGCGACGCCGACAAGGCCCGCGATATTTCCGATCGCATCCGCATCGAATGGCAGGAATCCGGCAGCGCCACGATCAATCTCCTGATGCTATGGGCGACAAAGGCGATGGAAACGAATCGCCAGGCGGCGGCCCTCGATATGTTCGACCAGGTCGTGGCGCTTTCCCCTGATTATGTGGAGGGCTGGAACCAGCGCGCCACGCTGCATTTCCAGATGGGTAATTTCCGCAAGTCGATGTCGGACATCAACCGGGTTCTGGCGATCGAGCCGCGCCATTTCGGCGCCCTGGCCGGCATGGCAACAATCCTCACCTCGGCCGGCGAGGACGAACTGGCGCTGCGCGCCTGGGAACAGTTCCTTGCCGTCTATCCCGCCGAGCGGAAGGCCCAGGAACAGCTTGGAGAGCTACAGGAAAAGCTCGCCGGCAATCGCACATGATCTCTCCCGGCCGCGAAACCGGCGGCCGTTTCCACTCGTATCGGTTCCAGTGATCCGCCCCGCGCGCCGGGATATGCGAAAGGATGACGATGCGCCCTGCTACCCGGAACGCCATGCTGCTTCTTGCCTCTTTCTGTCTCCTCGCGCTTGCCGCCGCATTTGCCTTCAGCGCCTATCAGGCGGCGGCCTTCGAAAGAAACAATCCAAACCGGGGCGAGCGCATCGATATCGGCGGCTACCGGATGAACAGCGTGTACATGCCCCGTTCGGAGGGCGCCGACCTGCCGGCCATCGTCTTCATCCACGGCGCCAGCGCCAATCTTCTCGATCCGATGATCGCCTTCGGCGACAAGCTCAAGGGCCGCGCCGACCTGCTTTTCCTCGACCGGCCCGGCTTTGGATTCTCTGATCGCGGCGGGCCGCAAAATGCCTATCCGGACGGCCAGGCCGATGCCATTGCCGCCCTGATGCGCAAGCGCGGCATCGACCGGGCAATCATCGTCAGCCATTCCTTCGGCGGCGCCATCGCCGCCAGCTTCGCCTTGAACTACAAGGAGATGGTGGCAGGCCTGCTGTTTCTGTCGCCGGCCACCCATCCCTGGCCGGGCGGTATCGAATGGTATTACGACGCCGCCAGACTGCCGGTCCTTGGCTGGCTGTTTTCGACGCTCGTCGCGCCGCCCGTCGGTCTTGCCGCCATAAACAAGGCCACCCAGGTGGTATTCGCGCCCAATCCCCGACCCGACGACTATATCGAACGGACCTCCGCCTATCTGGCGCTGAGGCCTCACGCCTTTCGCAACAATGCCGTGGATATCGCCAATCTGCTCGACTATGTGAAACGCGTGTCGCCACGGTATCGGGAGATCAAGGCGCCCACCGTGATCATCACCGGCGACGCCGATCGCATCGTCTTTCCGGAAATCCATTCCCGCCAGCTGCACGCCGATATCGCCGGATCGAAACTGCTGCGCGTCCACAATCTCGGCCACAAACCGGATTACATCGTCACCGATCTGGCCATCGCCGCCATCGAAAGCCTGGCTGCTAAATCACGCGACCTGGACGGCTTGGCAAGGCAAGCGGAAGCACAAATCATCGTGGAAGATTAAGTTTACGCGCTTTTGCACCAACCCGCCCGCCCATCGGGACAGCGCCCTTGGTCATCATGCGGGCAACAAAAAGCCGCCGGATCGCTCCGGCGGCTTCCTGGTTTTAAACGAGGAATTCAGACGCCGCTCTGACCATCGGCACCGATATAGGCGATCCTCAGCATATTGGTGGCGCCAGGCGTTCCGAGCGGCACGCCGGCCGAAATGATGATCCGGTCGCCCGGCTTGCCGAAGCCTTCCGAGACGACGATGCGACAGGCGCGGTTCACCATGTCGTCGAGGTCGGTCGCATCGCTTGTAACGACACAGTGCAGACCCCAGACGACGGCCAGGCGGCGTGCCGTCTGGATCACCGGAGATAGCGCAAGGATCGGCACCTGCGGGCGCTCGCGCGCCGCGCGCAGGCCCGTCGTGCCCGAAGAGGTGTAACAGACGATGGCCGACAGTTTCAGCGTCTCGGCGATCTGGTGGGCGGCAAGCGAGATCGCGTCGGCGCCGGTCGCCTCCGGCGGCGTGCGCTGGGCATAGATGATGCCGGAATAATGTGGATCGGTTTCGATCTTGCTGGCAATCGAAGCCATCGTGGCGACGGCTTCGAGCGGATAGTCGCCCGATGCCGATTCGGCCGAGAGCATGATCGCATCGGCGCCCTCGAAAACGGCGGTGGCGACATCGGACACTTCGGCGCGGGTCGGCACCGGCGCCGAGATCATCGATTCCAGCATCTGCGTGGCGACCACGACCGGCTTGCCGGCGCGCCGGGCCGCGCGGATCAGTTGCTTCTGCAGGCCGGGCACGGCCTCAAGCGGCATTTCCACGCCGAGATCGCCGCGCGCCACCATCAGCGCATCGGACAATTCGATGATCTCGTCGATCCGCTCGATCGCCTGCGGCTTTTCGATCTTCGACATCAGCCCGACCCGACCGCGCGAGACCTTGCGGACCTCGGAAAGGTCTTCCGGTCGCTGGATGAACGACAGCGCCACCCAGTCGATATCGTCGGTTTCGAGCACGGCATCGAGGTCGGCGCGGTCCTTTTCGGTGAGGGCACCGACGCTCAGCAGCGTATCGGGCAGGCTGACGCCCTTGCGATCGGAGATCTTCGTGCCGGAAATGACGGTGCAGACGATGCTCTTGCCGTCGCATTTTTCGGCCCGCAGATGCAGCTTGCCGTCATCGATCAAAAGGCGATGGCCGGGTTTGACGGATTCGAGGATTTCCGGATGCGGCAGGAAGACGCGCTTGGCATCGCCCGGCTCGTCCCTGTTGTCCAGCGTAAAACTCTGGCCTGGGACGAGATCCACCTTGCCGGCGGCAAACTTGCCGACGCGCAGTTTCGGTCCTTGGAGATCGGCGAGGATGCCGATCGGCCGGCCGCAGCGCGCCTCGACATTGCGGATCCGCTTGACGAGCATGCGCATCATCTCATGGCTGGCATGACTCATATTGATACGGAAAAGATCAGCCCCCGCCTCATGCAGTTTCTGGATCATCTCTTCTTCGCTGGACACGGGTCCGAGCGTCGCGAGGATTTTGACTTTTCTGTTCCGCTTCATCGATTCTGGCTTTCTTCAGTCCCTGGGGTATCGGACAACTGAACCATCCAGCTTCCCTGACGTCCCGTATCATATTCCTTGAATCCCATGCGCTGGAAACCGCGCGCGAAACAATCCTGCACGCCGACGATCTTGAACTCGTTTTCGGCCACGCACATATTGACATTGCCCGTCCAGCGCCCGCCCCGGGCAGCATCCTCGGCATAGAGATAATAATAGCGGGATTGCAGTTCGCCCTCGATCAGCGTCGCACAGGTGGTTGCGGGAACCTGCCACCAGCCCTCCGATATCCAGCCTTCCTTGGCCCGGTAGCCGATGGCCACACCGACGAGATTCTGCGTGCCGTTGCAGACGCGGAACTCGGCCCGCGCCTCGCCTGCCGCCAGGAAAGGCGCAAGGGTAGCCAGCATGAACAACACGATGGCGCCGAAGAACCGGTTTTTTACGTTCAGCCTGGAAAGGGGATATCTGGACACGGTTTCCAATGGGTCTCCATTGTGATTTGTCGTGGCACTTTCTTGCGACGGTGAGGCAGGAATGTCAACGCGACTCTAATCGATTGCATCCGGGATTCTGTTGACCGAAAGCGCACATAGCCGCCATTGTCTTGCTCTCGCCTCGACTGCATGCCATCAAATTTCGTCAAGCCCGAAAGGAGTTGATACTGTATGCCGCAAACACCGCCTTTCGAGATCATAGAGGGAAATGCGAAAGCCGGCCTCGTGCTGCTCGCCGACCATGCCACCAATCGGCTGCCGCCGGAATATGGCCGGCTTGGCCTGCCGGAAAGCGCCTTCGGCCGGCATATCGCCTATGATATCGGCGTCGAGCCGCTGGTGCGCAGGCTGGCCAGCCGGCTTAACGTGCCGGCGGTGCTCAGCTGCTTTTCACGGCTTCTGATCGATCCCAATAGGGGCGAGGACGATCCGACGCTGATCATGAAGATCTCCGATGGCGCCATCATCCCGGGAAATCACCCGATCAGCGCGCAGGAATGGGAAAACCGGCTCAACCGCTTCCACCGGCCCTATCACCGCGCCGTCTCGCAAACCATCGCCGCCGTCGCTGCGGCCAGCGGCAAGGCGCCGCTGATCGTCTCGCTCCATTCCTATACGCCCGCCTGGAAGGGCGTTGCGCGCCCCTGGCATGCCGCGGTCCTGTGGGACAGCGATCCGCGCGCCGTCCGCCCGCTGATCGAGGCGCTGGAAGCGCCGGGCGACATTCTGGTCGGCGACAACGAGCCCTATGACGGCGCGCTGCGTGGCGACACGATGTTCCGACACTGCATGGAGACAGGCCTTGCCCATGCGCTGATCGAAGTGCGCCAGGACCTGATCGGCGACGAGTTGGGGGTGGCCGAGTGGGACGCGCGGCTGGGGCCGATCCTTGCCCAGTTGAACGAACGGCCGGACCTGCACGAGATCAGGCGCACTCCCTCGCGCACCGGCCCTTATGATTTTTGACCAGAATGGAAAGCAGGAACGATGAGCGAGCCCACACCGCAGCAACAACTTGAATTCGAGGCGGCCGCCTTTCGCCGCCTTGCCGCTCATTTACGCGAGCGCAGCGATGTCCAGAACATCGACCTGATGAACCTTGCCGGTTTCTGCCGCAACTGCCTGGCCAACTGGTACAGTGAAGCCGCCAATGACGCCGGCGTGACGATGGACAAGGCGCGCGCCCGCGAGATCGTCTACGGCATGCCCTATGAGGAATGGCAAAGGCTGAACCAGCGCGAGGCGTCCGACGCCCAGAAGGCCGCCTTCGAGCGAAACGGGCCCAAGGAATAGGCCGAGAAATAAGATGAAGGCGGCGGCAGGGGAAATTGCCGCGATGTTGCGCAATGTCACTTGACCTTCGGGCGACTTCGCGGCAGGTCACAGCCTCACAATTTCACTCCCCAACCTGTTAGGAGAAGACCATGTCGGATGCCCATGGCGTCGCCCGCGACCAGCTCCGTTCTTTCATCGAACGGATCGAGCGTCTGGAAGAAGAAAAGAAGACCATCGCCGACGACATCAAGGATGTCTATGGCGAGGCAAAGGGAACCGGCTTCGATACGAAGATCCTCAAGAAGGTCATCGCCATCCGCAAGCAGGACAAGGACGAGCGCATGGAGCAGGAAGCCATTCTCGATACCTATCTCGCCGCCCTTGGCATGATCGAGGCGCCGGAAGCCGAATAAGGCCAACCGCTCCGTCGGCGCCGGATTGCCGGTGTGGGTCTTTCCACATTCGCGGCATTCCTTCAAAACCCGCCTTCCGGCGGGTTTTTTGCGACCTGTCCCATCGCCCCTATCCTGAATTCCTCGGCGCCAACGGCATGTCACGGGCGCTGGGCGCAATCCGCCTGACGACGGCGGACAAGGCCTTGACCTTCCCATGATTGGAAGGCTTATCTACCCTGGTAGTAACGAAGGAATCCCCTCATGACTGCCATCGCCAGGATAGAAACTCCAAGCCTCCCGCATGAAACGATCGTCATGCCCATAGAGGGTATGAACTGCGCCTCTTGCGTCTCTCGCGTCGAGAAGGCAGTTGCCGCCGTTTCCGGCGTCGCTTCAGTGGCGGTCAACCTTGCGACCGGCAAGGCGACGATCGGGCTCGAGCGCGGCGTGCCGATGCAGCCCCTTCTCCAGGCGGTCGAAAAGGCCGGCTACACGGCTACGATCGAAACTCGCGAATTGGACATCGAGGGCATGAATTGCGCCTCCTGTGTGTCCCGCGTCGAAAAGGCCCTCCGCACCGTTCCGGGCGTCGCGGAGGCATCGGTCAATCTCGCGACGGAAAAAGCAACCGTCCGTGCTCTGCCCGGCACGGGGCAACACCGGCTGGAAGAGGCAGTGCGCGCGGCGGGATATCGTCTGCGCCCGGCGACTGCGAAGGCTTCCGGCGACAACGCCGAGAATCGGCGCCGTCACGAAATGGCCGGGCTGAAGCTGTCGCTTGCCCTGTCGGCGGCGTTGACGCTGCCGCTTTTCCTTTTTGAAATGGGCTCGCATGCCGTGCCTGCCATTCATGACCGGATCATGGCTGGGATCGGCATGGACAATTACCGGCTCCTCCAGTTCGTCCTCGCCACGCTGGTCCTGTTCGGGCCGGGTTTTCGCTTCTTCAGGAAAGGCATTCCCAACCTCTTTCGCCTGGCGCCCGACATGAATTCGCTGGTCGTGCTCGGCACTTCGGCCGCCTGGGCCTATTCGGTGGCCGCCACATTTGCGCCGGGCCTGTTTCCGCCGGGTGCCGCCCATGTCTATTACGAGGCTGCCGCCGTCATCGTCACCCTGATCCTTCTTGGCCGCTATCTCGAAGCGCGCGCCAAAGGAAGGACCAGCCAGGCGATCAGGCGACTGATCGGCCTGCAGCCGAGAACCGCCCATGTGAAGCGCGGCGACCGGTTCACCGAGATCGAGATCGCCGATGTCGGCCTTGGCGATATCGTCCGCATTCGCCCGGGCGAAGCCATTCCCGTCGATGGCAGGGTGATCGACGGTTCATCCTATGTCGATCAGTCGATGATCACCGGCGAACCCGTTCCGGTGAGGAAATCGGCCGGCGGCGACGTGGTCGGCGGCACGATCAACGGAACAGGCTCCTTTACCTTCGAGGCGACGAAGATCGGCGCCGACACCCTGCTTGCCCGGATCATCGGGATGGTCGAGGCGGCGCAAGGTGCGAAACTGCCGATCCAGGCGCTCGTCGATCGGGTAACGGGCTGGTTCGTGCCTGCGGTGATCCTGGCCGCCACCCTCACCTTTGCCGCCTGGCTGCTGCTCGGCCCGGCGCCGGCCCTTTCCCATGCCCTGGTCAACGCGGTGGCCGTCCTGATCATCGCCTGCCCCTGCGCCATGGGGCTGGCCACCCCGACCTCGATCATGGTCGCCACCGGCCGCGCCGCCGAACTCGGCATCCTCTTTCGCAAGGGCGAGGCGCTGCAGATCATTCGCGACATCGATATCGTGGCGCTGGACAAGACTGGTACGCTGACCCGCGGCAAGCCGGAACTGACCGACCTCGTGATGGCCGATGGCTTCGACCGGGCCATGGTCCTGCGGCTGGTCGCCAGTCTCGAATCACGCTCGGAGCATCCCATCGCCGAGGCCATCCTCGCAGCAGCACGAACGGAAGGCCTTCCTCTTGCCGATGTCGCCGGCTTCCAGGCCGCACCGGGATACGGCATCGGCGGCAGGATCGAAGGGCACGAGGTCATCGTCGGCGCCGACCGCGCCATGGTCAGGAAGGGCATCGATGTGACGCCCTTCGCCGACCGGGCCGCCGAGCTCGGCAATGCCGGGCGAACGCCGATCTATGCGGCCGTCGACGGAAAGCTCGCGGCTCTTCTCGCCGTAGCCGATCCGCTGAAGGAGACAACGGCAGAGGCTGTTCACGCCTTGCACGAGCTCGGCCTGAAAGTGGCGATGATAACCGGCGACAACAGGCGCACGGCGCAAGCCATCGCCCGCCAGCTGGGCATCGACCATGTGATCGCCGAGGTCCTGCCGGAGGGCAAGGTGGAGGCGGTTAAGGCGCTGCAGGCAGGCGGGCGTCGTGTCGCCTTTGTCGGTGACGGGATCAACGACGCGCCGGCCCTGTCTCAGGCCGATATCGGGCTTGCCGTGGGAACCGGCACCGATATCGCCATCGAAAGCGCCGATGTCGTCTTGATGTCGGGTGACCTCACGGCAGTTCCGAAGGCGATCGCCATCGGCAAGGCGACGATCCGCAATATCCGGCAGAACCTGTTCTGGGCCTTCGCTTACAATGCCAGCCTTATCCCGGTTGCCGCCGGCCTGCTTTATCCGTTGAACGGCATGCTGCTGTCGCCGGTCCTTGCCGCCGCCGCCATGGCGCTTTCGAGCGTCTTCGTGCTTGCCAACGCACTGCGTCTGCGCCGCTTCCAGATCGAAGCCGGCACTTCCGCATGAAAGGAGATCGACATGAATATCGGTGAAGCAGCCAGGACGTCCGGCGTTTCGGCCAAGATGATCCGCTACTATGAGCAGATCAAGCTGATCGACCCGCCGCAACGGACGGAAACCAGCTACCGGACCTATGGCGAGAACGACATCCATACGCTGCGCTTCATCCGCCGCGCCCGCGATCTCGGTTTCTCGGTCGAGCAGATGAAGACGCTGCTGGCGCTGTGGCGCGACCGCTCGCGGGCGAGCGCCGATGTCAAGGCGATCGCCCTCGACCATATCGCGCAACTGGAGCACAAGGCGGCCGCGATCGCCGCCATGATGAAAACGCTGAAACATCTCGCCGGCCATTGCCATGGCGACGATCGGCCGGATTGCCCCATCCTCGACGATTTTGCCGAAGCGCCAGACGAGAACAGCCCACACCTTCCGCCCAGGTTCGGCCTGTCCGGGCTTGCCTGACAATGTCCAGGTAACAGACCGCGCTACCGGACACGAAAAACCGCCATGTGGCGGTTCAGACCGCTGACAAAGCCAGGCTTATCATTCATGGGGCGGTGCGGCTTGGCGAGAGATACCCCTTCTTTCCGCCATCCCTGTGCTTGTCACAGGGATCCAGCCAGCCCAAGTCTTGGGCTGAAAGGCCTCTTGACCCGACAGACGTCGGGTCGCTGGATCCCCGCCACAAGGGCGAGGAAGACGGAAATCGTGGGTCCGATCTCATCCACCAAGGGAGCTGAGCCTTGTCATCAGCCTGCCCCCCGTCGCCGGCGGGTTTTCTAACGGGTTGAATGTCTGAGATCAGTTGGTGCTGAACTTCTTGACTTCGAGGAAATTCACCGCGTTGCCGGTGAAGCGGGCCGTATCGACGGAGACGGCAGTGTTCGAGAAGCCTGCCGAATAGACGGTGGTCGGCGAGGCCCGCAGCGTCTTGCTGACGAAGCGCGGTGCCTTGACCGGCTTGGACAGCGTCGCCATCCGTCCATTCGACAGCGCCCATTCCGAAATGATCTGCCGCGTCAGTTTAGGCTCGGTGCGAACCGAGGAGCGAGCAGCCGCATCGGCCTCTTCCTTCTTCGGACGCTTGCCCTTGGCCGGAATATCGCTGGTGTTGAAGACGTCTTCGAACACGGCAGCGCGCGCATCGTCGCTGGACTGCGGTGCGAAGGCGGCCATCTCCACCGGCCGCTGGGTCGGCGCTGCCAGGGCGACGCGGGTCTCCGCCTGCGCAATGGTGTCGGCAGGTTGCTGTGCCAGTGCCACCGCCTGCGTCTCGCTACGCTCGGCAAAGGACGGCACGACCACATTGGCATCGGCAACCGCCATCAGGGCTGCCTCGCCCGCCGGCCTCATTGCCGGGACCGGCACGAAGCCCAGCGCCGCAACATCCTCGTCGAGGACGGCCGCATTCGGATCCGTCGAGGCCATCAGCGTGCCGCTGCCGGCATCGCCGTTCAATCCGCGCTTGCCCAGCATCTGCGGCACCGGAATCTGGTAACCTGCAAGATCGGCAAATTCGCCTTCGCCCGTCGCCGGATCGCTCGTTGCGGCGGCCAGCGCATCCGCGGCCGCATTGCGCGGCGGCGCGACGAGCGCCACTTCGACGCCGTCGTCAGCCGGCATTTCCTTGAAAGCTGGACGCACGCCCGGCACCGGCGCCGCGACCGATGCCTGCTCGATCGCATTCTCCACGCCCGGCAGCGATGACGGCGCAGCGGCGACTTCCGTCACCTTGGCGCTTGCGGCCGGCTGCTCGTCAGCGACTTCCATTTTGCCGCTGGCAATGGCATCGGGTTCTTCATCCTCGTCGCCACCGCCGCCGAACAGCATGGCGAACAGATTGCCCTTGCGCTTGCTGTCGTCCTTGTCGCCAGAGCCCTTGGCTCCGCCGCCGGCCACCTCGATGGCGCTTGCGCCGACGCGACGCTTGTAGTCGGCAACCGCGACCTGATAGCCCGGCAGGGGCTTACCGTCGGCCGGCAGGTGCATGGTCTTGCCATCCGGGAACAGGCGCACCAGTTCGTTGCGGTTCATGCGCGGCCAGGCGCGAACCCCGCCGACGTCCAGATGAATGAAAGGGGAACCGGAGGTCGGATAATAGCCGACGCCGCCGACCTGGAACTTCATGCCGATTTCCCGCACGGTTTTCAGCTTGACGTCGGGCAGGTAGAAATCCATCGCCTTGCCGAGCATGTGCTGGCTCTTCTTGGCCACGCCCTTGGAGCGCGACCGTAGCATGCCGTTGGTGGCTGGGGAACGATAGGCGGAGACGACGTGGATATAATCGCGCGAGCCGCTCTTCTGATAGACTTCCCAGACGAGATCGAGAAGACGCGGGTCCATCTTCGTCGGCTCGTTGCGACGCCAGTCGCGCAGGAAACGGTTGATCTGCTGCAAGCCCTTGGCATCATAGCGGCCATTGCGCTTGAAGGTGATCGACGCCTTCTCCTTGGTATGGATGAAATAGAGCTTGAGCGTACGCGTCTGGCCGGCGGCCTCGACGGGAGGCGCCATGCCGGGGATGACCATGGAAGCGGCGATCAGAAGCGATGCAAGAACGCGCGGCATCTTGACGGCAACCGCGGCGCAAAAGCGGTTTATCACGGAGCCGCGAGGCTTCTTGAATCCGAACAAATTTTGCAAACTCAATCCCCGTCGACGGACAAAGCGTCCCGTGGCAGCTCAGATGACTGTCAATTGCGGTGACAGCATGGCAATTATGCCACAGTCATCGGTTATCCTTATAATATAGTGAATGGACCACTAACAAGGTCTAAACGACGACAGCCGAATACAACGGTTTGGCGCGGATTGTTATCCCTAGCTTAAGCGGCCTCACTGAAGGGATCGTCTGGATTTATGCCATAATCCTTGAGTTTGCGATAAAGCGTCGAGCGTCCTATCCCGAGCTTTCGCGCCACTTGGCTCATCTGCCCGCGATAGAATTTGAGCGCGAAGCGAATCAGTTCTTCCTCGACATCGGCCAGCTTTCGCACATTGCCGCCGTCATCGACGCTGGCAATGGCATTTTCGGGCTGGTGTTCGGCCGCTTGCGAAGCCGACCTGTCCACTCCGAAATGTGGATAGACGGGCGGAAGGCGATCGGCCTCGACGACGGGCATTTTCGAAGGCCCGGTTTCTTCCCAGGTGAAACCCGTCTTCTCCGCAACCACATAGCCCGGGATCTGGGTGGCGATCTGCGGGAAATCCTTGACCGTCAGTTCCGGTCCCTCGGCCAGCACCACGGCCCGGAAGATCGCATTCTCCAGCTGCCGGATATTGCCCGGCCAGTCATAGGCGGTCAGAAGCGCCATGGCTCCGCTTGAAACAGATAAAGGTTCCGCCAGCCGCTGTTCCAGCGCAAAACGCTCGACGAAGCTGCGCACCAGCACCGGAATATCCTCCTTGCGCCGCCGCAGCGCCGGCATGGCGATCGGAAAGACGTTCAGCCGGTAATAGAGATCCTCGCGGAAGCGGCCTTCGCGCACCTCGTTGATCAGGTCCTTGTTGGTGGCCGAAATCAGCCGGACATTGACCTTTTGCGGATGGCGGGCGCCGATCGTCTCGATCTCGCCCTGCTGCACGGCGCGCAGGAGCTTCACCTGGACATCGAGCGGCAGATCGCCGATCTCGTCGAGAAACAGCGTGCCGCCATCCGCATCGGCGAATTTCCCGACATGTTTTTCGGCGGCGCCGGTAAAGGCGCCCTTCTCGTGGCCGAAGAGAATGCTCTCGACCAGATTATGCGGAATGGCACCGCAGTTGACGGTGATGAACGGCTTGCTCGCCCGTTCGCTGGCATGCTGGATGGCGCGGGCGACCATTTCCTTGCCGACGCCGGATTCCCCTTCGAGCACGATCGGGATATTCGATTGCGCCGCGCGGCGCGCGAGATCGAGCACCCGAATCATCGCCGGGCTTGCCGAAACCACGTCGTCGAACCCGACCGAGCCGCCACGCGAGCGCTTGGCCGGCCGTCCTTTGCCTTCGCGGTGATCGAGTTTCAGCGCATTGGTAAGCGCGACGGAAAGCCGCTCGGGCGAAACCGGCTTGACGACGAAATCGAAGGCACCCGCCTGCATGGCCAGCACCACCGTCTCGATACCGCCCTGCCCGGTCTGGACGATCACCGGCGTATCGATGCCGCGTTCGGCGACCGCTTCGAGGAAGCCGTGCCCGTTCATCTCTGGCATCATCAGGTCGAGCAGGATGACGCTGATCAGGCCCCGCTTGCGCTCCAGGATTTCCAGCCCGCTTCGGCCGTTTTCGGCCAGGTGGGCCACATGTCCCAGGCGTTCGATCATGTTGGTCAGCAGGCGGCGCTGAACCGGATCATCGTCGATCACGAGAATTTGGGATGTCATGAAGCCTCCTGCTCGCTGCCTGGAACGCCGAACGTCACGTCATGTGCCGCATCGTGAGAAGCATTCCTTTCACAAAGGCCTGAAAATCCTCTTTTGAGAAAGGCTTGCATTTTATCCATTGCCGACGTTAGGTCTCGGGCCCATATCCGCGATCAGATCCGCCGCCGGTCCACGGCGGCACCGGCAAAGAGTGTAGGTTCATGCAGCATCTTCCGTCTTCCCAGTCCTCCCCGCTCATTGCCCGGGCGACCGCTTCCGCAGCGGCCCATCCGAACGGCCTCGGCGACCTGCCATCCTGGAAACTGGAAGATCTCTACGCCTCCCCCACTTCGCCCGATTACCTGGAAGACCTTGCAAAGGCGCAGGCACTGGCACTGACATTCGAGGCCAAATGGAAGGGTCGGCTGGCAGAGGCGGCGGCACTCTCCGGCGATGAGGGCATCGGTGCCGCCGTGCGGGAATTCGAGGAACTGGAAGACCTGATGGGCAAGATCGGTTCCTTTGCCGGGCTCACTTATTTCTCCGATACCTCCGACCCGGCCAATGGCAAACTCTATGGCGATGCCCAGTCGAAGCTCACCGACATGGCAGGCCATCTCCTGTTCTTCTCGCTGGAACTGAACCGCATCGACGATACCGTCATCGATGCAGCCCTTCGGAACGATCCGCTGGCCGCGCATTACAAGCCCTGGATCGTCGATCTGCGCATGGACAAGCCCTACCAGCTCGACGACCGGATCGAGCAGCTCTTCCTCGAAAAATCCATGACCGGCGCCAGCGCCTTCAACCGGCTGTTCGACGAAACCATGGCGGCCCTGAAATTCAATATCGACGGCGAGGAATTGCCACTCGAAGTGACGCTTTCCATGCTGCAGGAAGCCGATCCCGCCATCCGCAGGAAGGCGGCCGAAGCGCTGGCGACGACCTTTAAGGCCAATATCCGCACCTTTACCCTGATCACCAATACGCTCGCCAAGGACAAGGAAATTTCCGACCGCTGGCGCGGCTTCACCGATATCGCCGACAGCCGCCATCTGGCCAACCGGGTCGAGCGAGACGTGGTCGATGCCCTGGCCTCCGCCGTGCGCGAAGCCTATCCGCGCCTGTCGCATCGCTATTATGCGATGAAGGCCAGATGGCTCGGCATGGAACAGATGGAGTTCTGGGACCGCAATGCGCCGCTGCCGGAAACGCCGACCGCGCTCATCCCCTGGAGCGAGGCCAAGGAGACGGTGCTTTCAGCCTATCATGGCTTTGAGCCGGAAATGGCCGCCATCGCCCGCCGCTTCTTCGATGGCGGCTGGATCGATGCGCCGGTACGGCCCGGCAAGGCGCCCGGCGCCTTTGCGCATCCGACCGTACCATCAGCCCATCCTTACGTGCTCGTCAATTATATGGGCAAGCCGCGCGATGTGATGACGCTTGCCCACGAGCTGGGCCATGGCGTGCACCAGGTGCTCGCCGGCGGACAGGGTGCGTTGATGGCCTCGACGCCGCTGACGCTCGCCGAAACCGCCTCCGTCTTCGGCGAGATGCTGACCTTCCGCGCGCTGCTCGACAAGACGAAGGACAAGCGCGAACGCAAGGCCATGCTCGCCCAAAAGGTCGAGGACATGATCAACACGGTGGTACGCCAGATCGCCTTCTACGAATTCGAGCGCAAGGTTCATACCGCCCGCAAGGACGGCGAACTGACAGCCGAGGATATCGGCGAACTCTGGCTGTCGGTACAGGCCGAAAGCCTCGGGCCGGCGATCCGGATTTCCGAAGGATACGAGACCTATTGGGCCTATATCCCGCACTTCATCCACTCGCCCTTCTATGTCTATGCCTATGCCTTCGGCGATTGCCTGGTCAATTCGCTCTATGCCGTCTACCAAAAGGCCGAGACCGGCTTTCAGCAGAAATATTTCGAGCTTCTGAAGGCCGGCGGCACCAAGCACCATTCCGAACTGCTCGCCCCCTTCGGGCTGGATGCCACCGATCCGTCGTTCTGGGCACAGGGCCTGTCGATGCTGGAAGGGCTGATCGATGAGCTGGAAGCGCTTGATAAGCAGGTATGATGTCCTGGGCAGGTAAGGCATATGGAAGCGAGCTTTGCGGATGGCGGCATGGATCCTCGGGTCAAGCCCGACGATGACGGTTCGTGGAGCTGGCTGCGTGTTCCCTCTTCTCCCCAGCGGGGAGAAGTGCCGAGCGAAGGCGAGGCGATGAGGGGGCGCCGGCTGGGCCGGCGCGCGCGGCGATACCACAAGTGGCCTTCGCCCCCCTCATCCGGCCTTTCGGGCCACCTTCTCCCCGCTGGGGAGAAGAGGCAGCCAGACGCCGCCCCCATCCTCCGTCATCCTCGGGCCTGCCCCGAGTATCCAGACAGCCACAGACGCAAACGGCATGACTGACACCGGCCCCTATGTTCTCTTCCGCGACGACAGCGAAGACAGGACCACCGTCTTTGCCGAGCCCTCCCGCGTCATCAGTGCACGCACACAGGCCGAATTCTGGCGCGCGCTGGCGGACATGGAAGCGGCTCAGAGGGCCGGAAAATGGCTGGCCGGCTATATGAGCTACGAAGCGGGCCATCTGTTTGAAAGAAAGCTGGCGCCCTTTGCCGAGGAAAACCGCCGCACGCCGCTCCTGTCCTTCGGCGTCTTCGACGGGCCTTCGGAAGGCCATCCGCTTTCCAGGCCCCGCCGCCGCGCCGAAAACGAGCCCTTCATCACCGAGCCGCGCGCCGCCTGGGACTTCGAGGCTTACCGCCAGCGTTTCGACCGGCTGCACCGGCATCTGCGCGAGGGCGATTGCTACCAGGCCAACCTCACCATGCCAATCCGGGCGCGCTGGAGCGGCGATCCGGCATCCGCCTTCTGGTCACTGATCGAGCGGCAGCCGGTGAAATACGGTGCGCTGGTTGCGCTCGACGGGCCTATTCTCCTATCACGCTCGCCCGAACTGTTCTTCCGCATCGACAGGGATGGCTGGATCGAGACCCATCCGATGAAGGGCACGGCGCGGCGCGGCGCGACGCCGGCCGAGGACGAGGCGCTGATCCGCGAAATGCGGGAAGACCCGAAATCGCAGGCCGAAAACCGGATGATCGTCGATCTGCTGCGCAACGATATATCCCGCATCTGCGAGGTGGGGACGCTCGACGTGCCCAGGCTGTTCGACATCGAGACCTATCCGACCGTGCACCAGATGGTCAGCCATGTCAGGGCAAAACTTTTGCCGGACATCGGCATCACCCGCATCTTCGAAGCGCTGTTTCCCTGCGGCTCGATCACCGGGGCGCCCAAAATGCGGGCGATGGAAATCCTCCACGCTCTGGAAGACGGCCCGCGCGACGCCTATTGCGGATCGATCGGCTTCATCGCACCGGATGGCACGATGCGCTTCAACGTCGCCATCCGCACCCTGTCGCTGTTTCCCGGCGGCGAGACCGTCTTCAATGTCGGTGGCGGCATCGTCTTTGATTCCACGGCCGAAGCCGAATATGAGGAATGCCTGCTGAAGGCTCGTTTCGCCGTCGGCGATACGAGGATCGAGCGATGAGCGCTTTCCTGCTGATCGAGACCATGCGCTGGGAGCCCGGCATCGGCATCGTCCGCCTGCCGCTGCACATGGCAAGACTGAAAAAATCGGCCCGGCAACTGGGATTTGCGGGCGCGGATAAGGCGGAGGAAAAACTGGCGCAAGCACTCGCCGAGGTTTTACCCCCCTCTGCCCTATCGGGCATCTCCCCCTCAAGGGGGGAGATTGCTGGAGCCGCTCCTTCCGCGAAAGCCCGCCCCGACTTGATCTCCCCCCTCAAGCTGACCAAGGCGAATGCCGAGAGTTCACCCCCCTCTGTCCTGTCGGGCATCTCCCCCTCAAAGGGGGAGAACGCTGGAGGCGATTCTTCCGCGAAAGCCTGTTCCAGCTTGATCTCCCCCCTTGAGGGGGAGATGTCGGCCCGGCCGACAGAGGGGGGTGACGCCGCACGGACGAGCACCCTTCGCATCCGCCTCACCCTCAGCCCCGCCGGCGAGATCGCCGTCACCACCGTGCCCTATTCAGTTCTTCCCGAAAAAACCGTCTGGCGCCTCGCCATCGCCTCGACGCGGCTGTCCTCGCGAAACATCCTGCTGCGCCACAAGACCAGCCGGCGGGACATCTACGAGGCGGCCCGCAGCGAATACACGACCGCCGACGCCGACGAGGTCCTCCTCCTCAACGAAAACGGCGACCCCTGCGAAGGCACCATCACCTCGCTCTTCCTCGATGAAGGCTCCGGCATCCTGAAGACGCCGCCGATTTCGAACGGCCTGCTCGCCGGCGTCCTGCGCACGGAACTGATCTGCCAGCGCCGCGCCCGCGTCCAGCGCCTGACCCGCGAAGACCTCGGCAAGGGCACCATCTATATGGGCAATTCCCTGCGCGGCCTGATCAGGGCTCAACTCAGGAAGGAAGATTGAATGTTCATCCTGTCGCTCACCTACAAGGTCGATCTGGCCGAAGTCGATCGTCACCTGGAGGCGCATATCGCCTGGCTGAAATCCTTCTATGAGGAAGGCCTGTTCCTTGCCTCGGGGCGAAAGAACCCGCGCACCGGCGGCATTATCCTGGCGCGCGGCAACCGCCAGCGCATCGATGCCGCCATCGCCTCCGACCCGTTCAGCCTCCACGCCGTCGCGAACTACGCGGTCACCGAATTCTCGGCGACCATGACCATTCCGGGCCTCGAAATGCTGAAGGACCAGCCCCACGCCTGACGCGGCATCCACACACGAAAAGCCCGCCGGCGTGACCGGCGGGTCGTGAACTTCCTCAGGATGCCTGTCTATTCCGCAGCAGTCGCCGGCGCCAATACGCCGCGGCGAATCTGGTCGGCTTCGATCGATTCGAACAGGGCGCGGAAATTACCCTCGCCGAACCCCTCGTCGCCCTTGCGCTGGATGAATTCGAAGAAGATCGGGCCGATCACGGTCTTCGAGAATATCTGCAGCAGGATGCGGGTCATGCCGCCATCGACCACGCCCTCGCCGTCGATCAGGATGCCGTGCTGCTTCATCCGCTCGATCGGCTCGTCATGGCCGTTCACCCGCTCATGCGACAAGTCGTAATAGGTCTCCGGCGGACCCGGCATGAATTTCAGGCCGTTGCCGGCCAGCCGGTCGGTCGCCTCATAAATGCCGTCGGTCCCGACGGCGATATGCTGGATGCCCTCGCCCTTGTACTTGCGCAGATATTCCTCGATTTGGCTGGTATCGTCCTTGGATTCGTTCAGCGGAATACGGATCTTGCCACAGGGCGAGGTGATCGCCCGGCTCATCAGCCCGGTGATGCGCCCATCGATATTGAAGAAATGGATCTGCTTGAAGCCGAACAATTCGCGGTAGAAATCCCACCATTTGTCCATATTGCCGCGATAGACATTGTGCGTGAGGTGATCGAGATAATAGAAGCCGACACCTTCCGGCTTCGGGTCGCGCTCGCCCAGCCATTCGAATTCGGCCTCATAGGGCGAGCCCTTGTCGCCATAGGTCTCGACGAAATAGAGCAGCGAGCCGCCAATGCCGACGATCGCCGGAATATCGAGCGCCTTGTCCTTGCCTTCATAGGGCGTGGCGCCTTTCGAGACGGCATGGTGGAAGGCATGGCGGGCATCGACGACGCGCCAGGCCATCGACGGCGCACAGGGGCCGTGTTCATCGACAAAATGCATGGCATGGCTGCCAGGCTCGGCATTGAGAAGATAGTTGATGTCGCCCTGGCGCCAGACGGTGATGTCCTTTGCCCGGTGCTTGGCGACGCATTCATAGCCCATGCGAGTAAAAAGCTCGCGCAGTTTTTCCGGCTCCGGATGGGAGAACTCGACAAATTCGAAGCCATCGGTACCGGCCGGATTATCGGCGGTCACCCCGGTCGGCGGTGCATCATGCGGGAAAGGGCCCATTTCAATTCCTCCTGGATCTCCAGCACATCATGACGCAGAGAGCCCGCATTGTGCTTGCATTTTGTCAAGTTTTGACGAGAATCACGCAAGGAACATGCATCGATTTGAGGTAAGGCGCACGAAATGGAGCAACTCGATCGGTATGACCTGAAGATCCTCGCCGAACTGCAGCGCGACGGCCGTTTGACCAATAATGAACTATCGGAACTGATCGCCCTGTCGCCCTCACAATGCTCGCGCCGCCGGGCGCGGCTGGAAACGGAAGGCCTCATCCACGGCTACCGGGCCGTGCTCGACCGCGCCAGGCTCGGGCTAGATCTCATGGTGGTCGTCGCCGTCACGCTCGCCACCCACAATCGTGACAATGCCAAGCGTTTCGCCGCCCTGATCGCCGACCTGCCGGAAGTGCTGGAATGCTACGCGCTCACCGGCGAGATGGACTATCACCTCAAGGTCGTGACACCAGACCTCGCGGGCCTTGCCCATTTCGTCAACGACATCCTGTTGCCGCATGAAAGCGTTCAGCATGTGAAGACATCGATCGTGCTGACGACGTTGAAGGATTTTCAGGGCCTGCCGGTGCGCCAGCGACCAAGATAGACAGGATATCAGGCGCGCCGGCTCGCTATCGCCCGTTCGACGGCGGAAAGGCCGAGCGAAAGCGCCTCGATGCCTTCCTCTCCCAGCAACTCTGCCAGTTCCGCGTCATAGGCGCGGGCAAGGCCGGCAACTTCGCCATAGGCGGCCACGCCTGCCGGCGTCAGTTCCAGCTGCTCCACCCGGCGGTCCCCGCCGTTCCGGCTGCGCTTCAGCCAGCGGCGCTCCTCGAGCGCGAACACCGCCCGGCTGACCTTGGTCTTGTGCATGGTCGAATGAACGCCGATTTCGGTCGCCGTCATCCGCCCGCTGCTTCCAAGCGCCGCAAGCGTGCGCCATTCCGGTCGCGTCAGCCCATATTGCGCCCTGTAGCTGGCAGCAAAACGCAGCGCGATGAATTCCGCAGCACGGTTGAGCCGGAACGGTAGGAATTGCTCAAGATCGAATCCGTCCGCATCCATAGTGCCGCTCCTTGATAGTTACAAAATAGACAGTTACGTTTGAAACCATATTGAGGCAGGAGGTGCAAGCCATGCTGGAAAAAACCGCGACCACGGCCGCCAATGTCACGACGAATAGCCCGGGCTACATGCCTGGCTTCGGAAATGATTTCGAAACGGAATCGCTTCCGGGTGCCCTGCCGCAGGGCCAGAACAGCCCGCAAAAATGCAATTACGGCCTCTATGCCGAGCAGCTTTCGGGCTCGCCCTTCACGGCACCGCGCGGCACCAACGAGCGCTCCTGGCTCTACCGCATCCGCCCAAGCGTCCGCCATACCCGCCGCTTCTCCCATGCGAGCTACCCCTTGTGGAAATCGGCGCCCTGCATCGACGATCATTCCCTGCCGCTTGGCCAGCTGCGCTGGAACCCGCTTCCCGCGCCGGTGGAAAAACTGAATTTTCTTGACGGCATCCGCACCATGACGGCGGCCGGTGACGTCATGACCCAGGTCGGCATGGCCGCCCATGCCTATGTCTTCAACGACGACATGATCGACGACTATTTCTTCGATGCCGATGGCGAGCTGTTGGTCGTGCCGCAGCTCGGCACGATCCGCGTCTTTACCGAAATGGGCATCATGGATGTCGAGCCCTCGGAGATCTGCCTCGTCCCGCGCGGCATGATGTTCAAGGTCTCCCGGCTCGGCGAGAGTTCCGATTGGCGCGGCTATATCTGCGAGAACTACGGCGCCAAGTTCACCCTGCCGGATCGCGGCCCGATCGGCGCCAACTGCCTGGCCAATCCGCGCGATTTCAAGACGCCGGTCGCCGCCTATGAGGACAAGGAAACGCCCTGCCGCGTGCATGTCAAATGGTGCGGCAAGTTCTATGTCACCGAAATCGGCCATTCGCCGCTCGATGTGGTGGCTTGGCACGGCAATTACGCGCCGTTCAAATATGACCTTCGCACGTTCTCGCCGGTCGGGGCCATCCTGTTCGATCACCCGGACCCGTCGATCTTCACCGTGCTGACGGCGCCGACGGAGGAATCGGGAACGGCCAACGTCGATTTCGTCATCTTCCCGCCGCGCTGGCTGGTCGCCGAACATACGTTCCGCCCGCCCTGGTACCATCGCAACATCATGAGCGAATTCATGGGCCTGATCCACGGCCAGTATGATGCCAAGGAGGAAGGTTTCGTGCCGGGCGGCATGAGCCTGCACAATATGATGCTACCGCACGGACCGGATGCCACCGGCTACGACAAGGCCTCCCATGCCGATCTCAAGCCGGTCAAGCTCGACCACACCATGGCCTTCATGTTCGAGACCCGCTACCCCCAGCAATTGACACGCTACGCCGCCGAACTCGAAACGTTGCAGGACAATTATCTCGACTGCTGGGACGGACTGGAGCGCAAGTTCGATGGGACGCCCGGGATCAGGTAGAGAATTGAAGGGGCTAATCTTTGGTGGCTTCACAAGTCTCTGCCTATGAAGGCAACAGCCCCTCATCCGCCCTGTCGGGCACCTTCTCCCCGTTTTGACGGGGAGAAGGACAAGCGGCACACTCTGTCGTCCCCTCTCCCCGCTTGCGGGGAGAGGGCTAGGGTGAGGGGCAAGCCGGCACAGGAATAATGTTGTCGATCGTATATCGTGAATAAAACGGAACCCAAGACATGAAACTCGCCACCCTCAAGGACTCCACCCGCGACGGCCGCCTCGTTGTCGTCTCCAGGGACCTGACCCGCTGCTCCGAAGTCGGCCATATCGCCCGAACCCTGCAGGCGGCGCTCGACGACTGGCAACATGTCAGCCCACGCCTCGCGGAAGTGGCGGACGGCCTTGAGACCGGCGCCCAGCCGTCAGCCCGCTTTCACGAACATGACGCCGCCTCGCCGCTGCCGCGCGCCTATCAGTGGGCGGATGGTTCGGCCTATGTCAATCATGTCGAACTGGTCCGCAAAGCTCGCAATGCCGCAATGCCGGAAAGCTTCTGGACCGAACCGCTGATCTACCAGGGCGGCTCGGACAGTTTTCTCGGCCCCCGCGACCCGATCGTGATGGCCGAGGAATCCTACGGCATCGATATGGAGGCCGAGATCGCCGTCATCGTCGATGATGTGCCGATGGGCGCGTCACCGGAGGAAGCACGCGCCGCGATCCGGCTCATCATGCTCGTCAACGATGTGTCTCTGCGCGGCCTCATCCCGGCCGAACTCGCCAAGGGCTTCGGCTTCTTCCAGTCGAAACCCTCCTCGGCCTTCTCGCCGGTTGCCGTGACGCCCGATGAACTCGGTGAAGCCTTCGACGGCGGCAAGCTCAGCCTACCGCTGCTGGTCGATCTCAACGGCAAGCCTTTCGGTCGCGCCGATGCCGGCACCGACATGACCTTCGATTTCGGCCAGCTGATTTCCCATGCCGCGAAAACCCGGCCGCTCTGCGCCGGCACCATCATCGGCTCGGGCACCGTCTCCAACAAGCTTGACAGCGGCCCGGGAAAGCCGGTCTCCGCCGGCGGCGCGGGCTATTCCTGCATCGCGGAAATCCGCATGATCGAGACCATCGAAACCGGTACCGCTGCCACCCCCTTCATGCGCTTCGGCGATACCGTCCGCATCGAAATGAAGGACAGGACCGGGCATTCCATCTTCGGCGCCATCGAGCAGACCGTCACCCGATATGAAAAACCCTGAGGACATCGCCATGGACGAGACGATCCTGTTCGATTACTGGCGCTCGTCGGCAAGCTACCGGGTGCGGATCGCCCTCAACCTGCTGGAGATTCCTTATCGCTCCGTTCCGGTCGATCTGCTTCAAGGCGCCCACCGGCAGCCGGAGCATCTTGCCCGCAACCCGCAGGGCCTCGTACCGGCACTTTCGATCGACGGGCAATTGCTGACGCAATCGCTCGCCATCATCGAATATCTGGCCGAAACCCGCGAGAATTCCCGGCTTCTGCCCAGCACGCCCCTAGAGCGCCAGCGCGTGCGGGCGCTGTCTCACGCGATCGCCATGGATATCCACCCGGTCTGCAATCTGGGCGTCGTCTCCCATGTGATGCGGCAATCGGCAAATCCGGAAGTGGCAAGGCTCGCCTGGATGCACAAATTCATCGGCGAAGGCCTGAAGGCGATCGAAACAATGCTCGGCTGCCCCGAAACCGGAAAATTCTGCCACGGCGACCAACCGACAATGGCCGATCTCTGCCTGGTGCCGCAAATCTACAATGCGCGAAGATGGGGCGTCGATCTGTCCGCCTGCCCCCGCACGACGGCCATCGCCGACAGATGCCTCGACCTGCCGGCCTTCGCCAAGGCTCATCCGGATCGCCTCGCACCCGCTATAGACGCCGGACGATAAACAGTGCGGCCCCTGATGACGGCCTCGGAGAAACCATGATCGGCAGAGCGTCACCGCAGCCGGGATGCGGTGCGGTCGCGCCTCCAGCCCCTTTATTGTAACAGAAATCTGTGCTCTAGGAGGCAGTTGAAGGCCTGACAGGGCAAGCTCGCCCGTGAAAAGTCAGACCCCGTCGCAGGAGAAAAGCGAAAATGGCAGAAACAACCCATCCGGTTCACGGCGAAATCACCGGTCCGATCGTGATGATCGGCTTTGGCTCCATCGGCCGCGGCGCCCTGCCGCTGATCGAGCGCCATTTCAAATTCGACAAGAGCCGCCTGGTTGTCATCGAACCCCGCGAAGATGCGGGCGATATGGAAATCATGGCCCGCCATGGCGCCCGCCATATCAAGACGCATATCACCAAGGACAATTACAAGGAAATCCTGAAGCCGCTTCTCACGGAGGGTGACGGCCAGGGCTTCTGCGTCAACCTGTCGGTCGATACGGGCTCGGTCGATCTGATGCGGTTCTGCCGCAAGATCGATACGCTCTATATCGACACGGTCATCGAGCCCTGGCTCGGCTTCTATTTCGACAAGAATATGAAGAATTCCGAGCGCACCAATTATGCGCTACGCGAAACGCTGCGCAAGGAAAAGGAAAAGAACCCCGGCGGCACCACTGCCGTTTCCACCTGCGGCGCCAATCCGGGCATGGTCTCCTGGTTCGTCAAGCAGGCGCTGGTCAACCTTTCCAGGGATCTCGGGCTGAAATTCGACGAGCCGGCGCAGGACGACCGCGAAGGCTGGGCCAAGCTGATGAAGAAGGCCGGCGTCAAGGGCATCCACATTGCCGAGCGCGACACGCAGCTGACCAAGAACCCGAAGCCGCTCAACGTCTTCTGGAACACCTGGTCGGTCGAGGGCTTCATCTCCGAAGGCCTGCAGCCCGCCGAACTCGGCTGGGGCACGCACGAGAACTGGATGCCGAAGAACGGCAAGAAGCACAAGAAGGGATGCCAGGCCGGCATCTATTTGGAGCAGCCGGGCGCCAATACCCGCGTGCGCACCTGGTGCCCGACGCCGGGGCCGCAATATGGCTTCCTCGTCACCCACAACGAGGCGATCTCGATCGCCGACTTCTTCACCGTCCGCGACAAGGACGGCGAGGTCAGCTACCGCCCGACCTGCCACTATGCCTATCATCCGGCCAATGATGCCGTGCTGTCGATGCACGAAATGTTCGGCAATGGCGGCAATGCGCAGCCAGTCCTGCACGTGCTCGACGAGAACGAGCTGGTGGACGGGATCGACGAGCTCGGCGTGCTGCTCTATGGCCACGACAAGAACGCCTATTGGTTCGGTTCGCGCCTGTCGCTCGAAGAAACCCGCCGTATCGCGCCCTACCAGAACGCGACCGGCCTGCAGGTAACCTCCGCCGTGCTCGCCGGCATGGTCTGGGCGCTGGAAAACCCGAAGGCCGGCATCGTCGAGGCCGACGAGGTCGATTACAAGCGCTGCCTGGAAGTGCAATTGCCCTATCTCGGCCCGGTCGAAGGCCACTACACCGACTGGACACCGCTCGAGGGGCGCCCAGGCCTGTTCCCGGAAGACATCGACACGAAGGACCCCTGGCAGTTCAAGAACGTCCTCGTTCGCTGACACGGCCTGCGCACGGCAATATTTACCGCCCGGGGAACGATCCCCGGGCGTTCGTCGTTGAGACGGATAACGTCGTCATGCCCCACCCCCCGCTCTTGCATTCAAACTCCGATCGCGGCATGGTTTTTTCAACCAGACAGCTTTCCGCGCCTCTCCGGGAGATATTCATGAAGCCCATCGCCATTCTCACCATCCTGTCGGCCGCAACAGCGCTTGCCGCCTGCCAGGGGCCGCGCGAGGTGCGCGAACTGCCGACGAGCCGCCAGATGGCGCCGGTCGGCGTCGAGGGATCATGGGTCGATCCGAACGGGGTGGTTTCCACCTTCTCAGGCGGAACCTTCAGCACCCGCACCACCGACACGAACCAGGAACTGGCCTCCGGCACCTATACCAATCTTTCGCCCAGCCTGGTCGAGATCAACATGTATTCGGTGCTGCGCAAGACCCAGTCCAAGGTCAATTGCGCCATGGTCACGACCTCGCAGCTCAACTGCACCACGGATTCGGCGGCGCAATTCACGCTCACCCGCCGCGTCTGACTGGGCGAGCCCGGCGCGTTGGTGGCCGGCCGGTGCCGGCCTGCATCACACGTTCGGCGGCCCCGCCTGGCCGGCAAGCTCGGCCATTGCCCTCGCCGTCTGCGCATCGGCCGGGAAGAAGGCTTCGATCGTCACCTCCGAAAGCGTCACATCGACGGCCGTCCCGAAAACCGTCGTCGTGCTGAGAAATGACAAAGGCCCTGCCGGGCTGGTCAGCATCAGCGGAACGGCGATCGCGCCGGCTTCCACGGGCGCCGGCCGACGCGGACCGGCCTCCGGCGGCGCCGGATAGGTTTTCAGCTCTTCGAGCAAGGCTGCCAGCCGTGGATCGGCGGAGACGTCGATCTCATGCGCGAGCCGCTTGAAGACATGGCTGCGCCATTCCCTAAAATTGACGATCCGGCTCGCCAGTCCCTCCGGATGCAGGCTGATCCGCAGCACATTGACCGGCCCTTCGAGCAGGTGGCCGGCAACATCGGCGAGCAACGCCCCCACCGCCCTGTTGGAGGCAAGCAGGGTCCAGTGCCTGTCGACCGCCAGCGCCGGATGCGGATCATGGCCGTCGAGAATGCGCTCGATGACAGCGCGGGCACCGGCAAGCTCGGGCGCATCGAGTGGCCGGTCGCGATAGATCGGCGCGAACCCGGCCGCGACCAGGATCGCATTGCGCTCCCGAAGCGGCACATCCAGATGCTCCGTCAGTCGCAGTACCATGTCCCGGCTCGGCAGGGATCGTCCCGATTCCACGAAACTGAGATGGCGCTGCGAGATCTCGGCATCGACGGCAAGCGCCAGTTGGCTGAGGCGTCGCCTCTGGCGCCAGTCGCGCAATAGGTCTCCGGCGGAGGTGGATGATTCCTTGAGCATGTCGTGACTATGACGAAACCGGATAATCGGTGCAATTACCTGAGGCGTAATCGACGCACCGTCAAAATGTCCTCATCCTGGCTGCAAGGTCGGCAATGGATGCCGCCCTGCCGCTCAAGGACGAGGATCGATCCATGACCAGAACCACCCCATTTGCCATGAAAACCCTGCTCTCGCTCGATGCCCTGACCTGCGCTGTCATGGGCGGCGCGCTCATCGCTGGCTCCGGCTTGGTCAGCGCGATCACGGATATCCCCGCAGCGCTTCTCCATTGGGCCGGGCTGTCGCTCCTGCCGATCGCGGCCTTCATGGTCATTGCCGCTCTTGCCTCCGCTCCGCGCTGGATGGTGACCTTCGTCATCCTCGGCAATGGCCTGTGGGTTGCAGCAAGTCTTCTACTACCGGCCGGCGGCTTCATCGTCCCCAACGCGCTCGGCTGGACCTTCCTGATCGGCCAGGCGGCCGTCGTGGCGGTGCTCGCCAAGCTGGAATTCGAGGCTTCCCGCGATCCTTTGGCGCTGTCGGCCTCGTGAGTAGACAGGCTCGAGCATCAGGGAAACGTTCACGAATGCCGCTGGTCCCCCGGCGGCATTTTCGCGGGGCCGGCGATTTTAACCTTGCCGGATAAGCCCGCGAATTCCCTCTTGATGTTGGCGCGCTCAAATGAAACCATCCGCCTCGATCCGAGCCTTGCGGCTTGAGCGCAGCCGTGGTCCGCCCTGCCGGACACATTCGCCAACAGGAGACATCCATGATCAGACATTTGCGAGCCGGGCTGATGACAGCCTCGATCCTTGTGCTTTCCTCGGGCGCCGCCTTCGCCGATTATGAATTGAACATCCTGCACATCAACGATCTCCACTCCCGCATAGAATCGATCAACAAATATGATTCGACCTGCTCGGCCGAAGAGGAGAGCAAGGACGAATGCTTCGGCGGCGTCGCGCGCCTGAAGGCCGCCATCGACGCCCGGCGCGAGGAGCTGGTCGGCAAGAACACGTTGCTTCTGAATGCCGGCGATAATTTCCAGGGCTCGCTGTTCTTCTCCACCTACAAGGGCGAGGCCGAGGCCGAATTCCTCAACCTGATGAAATTCGATGCCATGACCGTCGGCAATCACGAATTCGACGAGGGCGATGACGGGCTTGCCGCCTTCCTCGACAAGGTCACCTTCCCGGTCATCTCTTCCAATGTACTGGCCGGCTATAAATCCAAACTCGGCGACCGGATCAAGCCGTCGCTGGTGCTCGACATCGGCGGCCAGAAGATCGGCATCGTCGGCGCCGTGGCCAATGACACGCCGGAACTCTCCTCGCCGGGCGATGGCGTGCTGATCGCCAAGGATATCGATACGATCACCGCCGCCGTCGAGGAGTTGAAGAAGCAGGGCATCGACAAGATCATCGCGCTCACCCATGTCGGCTATCCCCGCGATCTTGCCGTCATTGCCAAGATACCGGATGTCGACGTCGTGGTCGGCGGCCATTCGCACAGCCTGTTGTCGAACACCGACGAGAAGGCGGAAGGCCCCTACCCGACGATGGTAGACAATCCCGGCGGCTACAAGGTGCCCGTCGTCCAGGCCGGGTCCTACAGCAAATATCTCGGCGACCTCGTCGTGAATTTCGACGATGCCGGTGTCGTTAAGTCCGCCAAGGGTGATCCAATCCTGATCGATGCCAAGATCAAGCCGGACGAGGCGGTCCTCGCCCGCATCGCGGAACTGGCAAAGCCGATCGAGGAACTGAAGACGAAGATCATCGGCCAGACCGAAGCTCCCGTCGATGGCTCGCGGGAAAGCTGCCGGGCCAAGGAATGCGAGATGGGCAATCTCGTCGCCGATGCCATGCTCGACCGCGTCAAGGATCAGGGCATGACTATCGCCATCACCAATGGCGGCGGCCTGCGTGCTTCGATCGATGCCGGCGATGTCTCGATGGGCGAGGCGATCACCGTCCTGCCGTTCCAGAACACGCTCGCGACCTTCCAGTTGAAGGGCGCCGACATCAAGGCGGCGCTCGAAAACGGCCTCAGCCAGATCGAGGAAGGCGGCGGCCGTTTCCCGCAGGTGGCCGGCCTGAAGCTCTCCTTCGACAAGTCCAGGCCCGCCGGCAGCCGCGTCGCCAACATCGAGGTCAGGGAAGGCGATAGCTTCGTTGCCCTCGATCCGGCCAAGACCTATGGCCTCGTATCCAACAATTTCATGCGCAATGGCGGCGATGGCTATGCGATCTTCAAGACCAATGCCGAAAACGCCTATGACTACGGTCCGGGACTGGAAACGGTCCTGGCCGATTACCTGGCCGCCCATAATCCCTACAAGCCGATGATCGATGGCCGCATCACCGAAGTCGCCGCGGCAACGGCAACCGAGCCTGCGACGCAGCCGGCCGCCGATACCGCAGCCGAAACAGCGACGCCCGAGGAGAAGCCCGCCGATGGGGCGACACCAGCGGCCGAAACCGCAACGCCTGAAACCAAGCCGGCCGATACGGCCGCGACCGAGAGCAAACCTGCTGTGGATGCGTCGGCATCCGAAACCAGCCATGTCGTCGTGCGCGGCGATACGCTCTGGGATCTTGCCAAGGCCACCTACGGAGATGGCGCGCTCTGGGAAATGATCGCCAGGGCCAATGGCAATCCGGCGCCGAAGAGGCTGGAAATCGGCACTGAGCTTCACATTCCCGCGAGATAGGACATTATGTCTCTCGCAAGTGACCGGTCCGGGCTTTCCCGGGCCGGTTTTTCTTTTTAAGAACAGCGTGAACCGCAGGCGGCCTGACCTATATGGAAGGCACGCCCCGCCATGCAGGATATGCTCGATGATCGCCAAAGACCCGACCGCCCCGAACCACCCGCCTGTCCGCTTCGGAAAGATCGGCGTGCTACTGGTCAATCTCGGAACGCCCGACGGCACCGACAAAGTATCGATGCGGCGTTATCTCAAGCAGTTTCTGATGGATCGGCGCGTCATCGAATGGTCGCCGTTGTTCTGGTATCCGATCCTGTTCGGCATCGTCCTCAACACCAGGCCCGCCAAGGTCGGCAAGGCCTATGAGACGATCTGGAACAAGGAACTGAACGAGAGCTATCTGCGGACCTATACCCGAAACCAGGCAGATCTCATGGCAAGATCCTTCGACGATCTGCCGAATGTGCGGGTGGACTGGGCGATGCGCTACGGCCAGCCGTCGATCCATTCGAAGCTGGACGAACTGCAGAAGGACGGCTGCGAGAAAATTCTCGTCTTCCCGCTCTATCCGCAATATGCGGCGGCAACGACGGCGACCGTCAATGACGAGGCCTTCAAGGCGCTTTTGAAGATGCGCTGGCAGCCGGCGCTGCGCACCGTGGCGCCATATCACGATGATCCCGTCTATATCGATGCGCTGGCGAATTCCATCACCAGCCATCTCGCGACGCTGGACTGGGAGCCAGAAGTGGTGCTTGCCTCGTTCCACGGCATTCCCAAATCCTATTTCGAGAAGGGCGATCCCTATTATTGCCACTGTCAGAAGACCGCCCGGCTGCTGCGCGAAAAACTCGGATGGACGAAGGAAAAATTGCAAGTCACCTTCCAGTCGCGCTTCGGGCCGGAGGAATGGCTGCAGCCCTATACCGACAAGACGGTCGAGAAACTCGGCCAGGAAGGCGTCAAGCGCATCGCTGTCATCAATCCCGGCTTCGTGTCCGACTGTCTGGAGACGCTGGAAGAGATCGGCGACCAGGCGGCCGAAAGCTTCCACCATGCCGGCGGCGAGAAATTCACCCATATCCCCTGCCTCAACGATGGCGAAGATGGAATGCGTGTGCTGGAAAACGTGGTGCGGCGGGAATTGATGGGCTGGGTATAAGGCCTCTGTTCTGAAGGAAATCCCAGGCATTGTCGTCGAGCAAACACGGCAAGCTTGCAAATATTCCTATCAACTGCCACGTCTTGTCCTAGAGTGCGCCCATCAAAGACGCATCCAACAGGAGACGCCCCATGCCCTTCGCCGGTCTCGATATCGTCGTCATCGCTTTCGTCGTGCTTGTCATCCTGGTGCTGTTTGCCGGCATCAAGACGGTGCCGCAGGGATATCGATATACGGTCGAGCGCTTCGGCCGCTACACCCGCACGCTGGAACCCGGCCTCAACATCATCATCCCCTTCATCGACCGCATCGGCGCGAAGATGAACGTCATGGAACAGGTGCTCGACGTGCCGACGCAGGAGGTGATCACCCGCGACAATGCCAGTTGCGCTGCCGATGCCGTCGCCTTCTACCAGATACTGAACGCCGCCGAAGCCGCGTACCAGGTCTCCGACCTTCAGAGCGCCATCCTCAATCTGACCATGACCAATATCCGCTCGGTGATGGGCTCGATGGATCTCGACGAATTGCTGTCGAACCGCGAGATCATCAACGACAAGCTGCTGCGCGTCGTCGATGAGGCCGTCGGCCCCTGGGGGATCAAGGTCACCCGCGTCGAGATCAAGGATATCCAGCCGCCCAAGGATCTGGTCGATGCCATGGCGCGGCAGATGAAGGCCGAGCGCGAGAAGCGCGCCCAGGTGCTGGAGGCCGAAGGCTCGCGCAATGCGCAAATCCTGCGGGCCGAAGGCGCCAAGCAATCGGCGATCCTGCAGGCCGAAGGCCAGCGCGAGGCAGCCTTCCGCGATGCCGAGGCCCGCGAGCGCTTGGCCGAAGCCGAGGCAAAAGCGACACAGATGGTCTCCGAAGCCATCGCCGCCGGCGACGTGCAGGCGATCAACTATTTCGTCGCGCAGAAATACACAGAAGCCATGGCCGCGATCGGCACCGCTCCGAATTCCAAGATCGTGCTGATGCCGATGGAGGCGTCGTCGCTGATCGGCTCGCTCGGCGGCATCGGCGCCATCGCCCGCGACGTCTTCGGTGACGGCGGCAATCCGCAGTCCCCGGCCCGGCAGGCGACGCCGCGCACCGCGCCTGTCCGCAATCCGTTCGATACGGCAAAACAGGAAGGCTGATCGATGATCGAGCGCGTCGTTCTCGAGCTCGGCCCTTGGAGCTGGTGGGTCCTGGGCCTGGTGCTGCTGGCGGCCGAAGTCGTCGCTCCCGGCGTCTTTCTCGTCTGGATCGGCATTGCCGCCATCCTGACTGGCGCCGTTTCCCTCCTTTTGTGGGATGCCGGTTTCTGGGTCTGGCAGGCGCAGCTGGTGTTCTTTGCGCTTTTGTCTATCGCCGCGGTCCTCATGGGGCGCCGCCTGCTCGCCCGTTCGGCCGATGTGTCCGACGAGCCGCTGCTCAACCAGCGCGGCGCCCGCCTGATCGGCCGCACGGCTGTTCTCGAACAGCCGATCGTCG
Source organism: Rhizobium sp. Root482 (assembly GCF_001426565.1). Classification (GTDB taxonomy): domain Bacteria; phylum Pseudomonadota; class Alphaproteobacteria; order Rhizobiales; family Rhizobiaceae; genus Pararhizobium. Next base: position 142,135 of record NZ_LMFA01000026.1, read on the forward strand.
AGGGGCGCGGCCGCATCCGCCTGGACGACACCACCTGGACCGTCGACGGCCCCGACCTGCCCGCCGGAACCCGCGTCAGGGTCACCGGCAGCAATAGCGGAAGGCTGAGCGTCGAAAGCGCCCTCTGATCGGCCAGTAAACCGTTTTGGAAAGAAACGGTTAACCACATCCGTTTACAATTGCTCAACACTTGTAAACGGGTTGCGGGCATTCGGCAGATGAGGCCATTCTTTCCACGCATAAAGAGGACCGGCAGCGCGCGTCCGGCAACAGGCGCAGCCTGGCTTGCGGCCGGCTGCCTCCTGCTTTCGTGTGGGCCGGTGTTTGCCCAGGCGTTTTCTCCCCTGCCCGGAGATGACGACACGACATTGTCCGGCGATCCCGTGCGCACCGAGAGGACAGGTGCGACCACTGCGACCGCCGCCGGCACGAGCCCTGCAACGCCTGCGGACGGCAGGACCGCGACGCCGGAAACCACCGGCTCGATCAGCACCGGCAGCGGCGAACCGCTGCTGAACGACCCGATTATCGATGAAGACCTTGCCCGCACCAATCTGCGCGAAAATACCGTCGATGGCCTGCGGTCGCAGCTCAGCCTCGACCGCAATGATGCACCCGGCGTCCGTTTCGGAAGCTTCGTCCTGAAGCCGACGCTCGGCCAGACCTTCAATCACGAGACGACGAAGACGGGCGAAACGAGAGAAAGCCGCTCCTATATGGAAACCGGGCTGAGGGGGGTCCTCACCTCCGACTGGTCGCGCCATCAGCTGATGGTGACCGGCGAAGGCACATGGCAGCGAAACCTCTCCGGCACCGGCGAAACCGAGCCGACCGCCGACATCAATGCAGCCCTCAGGCTCGACATCGGCCATGCGACGACCGCGACGCTGAGGGCCGGCTATCATTTCGAACGGGAGGATTCGACCGATCCGAACGCCGTCAGCAATGCAAGCGTCCAGTCCGGCATCGACCAATATACGCTGGGCGCCGGCGTCGAACATGATTTCGGCATTCTGCGCGGCTCCGCCAGGGTCGATTTCGACCGCTATGTCTATGGCGATGCGGAACTCGAAGGCGGCGGCACGCTTTCGCTTGAAGACCGGAATCGCAATGCCGGCGCCGTCACGGTTCGCCTTGGCTACGAGCTTTCGCCCGCCCTCATCCCCTTCATCGAGGCTTCCGCCGGCAAGTCGATCTACGACCTGCGGATGGATACGCTCGGCTTCGAGCGCTCCTATAAAAGCTACGGCGGCCGCGCCGGCATCGAGGCCGATCTTGGCGAGAAGCTGAGTGGCGAACTGGCGCTCGGCTATCAGACCTACCGCTTCGACGACGCCCGCCTCGAGGATCTGAGCGGCTTTACCATCGACGGCCTGATCAACTGGTCGCCGCGGCGCGGCACCGACATCACCTACGGCATTTCCACCGGCCTCGAACCCTCGACCACCGCCGGCGAAAGCGGCGCCATGATCTATACATTGAGCAGCCGGGCGACCCATGAACTGCGCACCGCCCTCGTGGCACGCCTGTCCAACAGCCTGACCTTCCGCAACTATCCGAGCGGCAGCTCATCTGACGAAAAAGTCTGGCTGACCGGCGCCGGACTGACCTGGGACATGAACCGCTATCTCGCGCTGACGGGCGATGTCAGCTACGAACACACGACGCGCGACAGCGGCCCGGCCAGCAATACCGCGCGCGTCGGCGTGGGGCTGACGCTGCGGCGCTGACGGCCGGGCCTGATCGCATTTGCTCCGTGGTAGGGCCTATTTCAGCCCCTGCACCAGCGCCTTGAATTGCGCTTCGACATGCGGACGAATATCGTCCCGCTCAAGTGCAAAGGCGACGTTCGCGAGGATGAAGCCGTCCTTTGCGCCGCAGTCATAGGTTTCGCCGCGGAAGACATAGCCGGCAAAATCCTGGCTTTTCAGCAGCTTCAGCATGGCATCCGTCAGCTGAATCTCATTGCCGGCGCCGCGCTCCTGGTCTTCCAGGATGGAGAAGATTTCCGGCTGCAGGATATAGCGTCCGTTGATGAAGAAATTCGACGGCGCCGTGCCCCTGGCAGGCTTCTCCACCATACTGGTAATGCGGAAGCCGTCGCCGACCGTCTCGCCGACGCCGACGATGCCGTATTTATGGGCCTGGTCCGGCGCGCATTCCTCCACCGCGATGATATTGCCGCCGCTTTGGGCATACAGGTCGATCATGCCCCTCATGCAGCCCGGCTCGCCGCGCATGATCATGTCTGGCAGAAGCAGCGCGAAAGGTTCGTTGCCGACGATTTCGCGGGCACACCAGACCGCATGACCAAGTCCCAGCGGTTCCTGCTGGCGGGTAAAGCTGACCGTGCCGGCCTTGGGCAGCTGTTCGGCGAGAATGGTCATCTCGGCCTTCTTGCTGCGCTCACGCAAGGTCTGCTGGAGCTCGAAATGAATGTCGAAATAATCCTCGATTACATGCTTGTTGCGCCCGGTCACGAAGACGAAATGCTCGATGCCCGCTTCCAGCGCTTCATCGACCACATATTGGATGATCGGCTTGTCGACGACGGTCAGCATTTCCTTGGGAACGGATTTGGTGGCGGGCAGAAATCTGGTTCCAAGGCCGGCGACGGGGAATACGGCTTTGCGAACTTTACGCTTGTCAGTCATTGACATCTCCAGGATCACGACACTGTGATTTACGATGCTACGGTTAGCTATCAATATGGACTAAATGAAGAATTGCTATTTTTTACGAAGGAAGACGACACCGCCCATTCATGGTAAAGAATTTGTTGACTTCATTTTCGTAAGATTCCGGTTCTGGCGATCACCTTCGGGCCAATCGCCCTCGAACACGGAACCACATGCGTAGATTTATGCGTGAAGCTGGCTCTAAGACTGTAAATTTGCGTGCCGGCGGCCCATCGATGAGGCCCGCGGGAACGCCGACCAACGGAAACGACAGCTGATGACAAAGACCCGCAACATTCTCCTTTGCCGCGCCGCCGCCGCGTTCATGACCGCAGCCGCCCTGTTTTCGACCACGCCGGCCTTCGCTGATGCCGGCTTCCAGACCTGGATCAACAGTTTCTATGCCACAGCGGCTAAGAGCGGGATCACCAAGGCGACCTATCGCAAGGCCTTTGACGGCGTCAAGACACCCGATCCGGACGTGCTGGAGAAAGCACGCTACCAGCCCGAATTCAAGCACAAGATCTGGGAATATATCGACAGCCGCGTAAACCCCTATACGCGCAAGGTCGGACAGGAGATGGCGGCCAAGCACGCCCGCACGCTGGCGGCGCTGGAGCGCCATTTCGGCGTCGACAAGACCGTGCTTCTGGCCATCTGGTCGATGGAATCCAACTATGGCGCCGTGCTCGAGAAGGACGAGCGCCTGCACTATGTGCCGCGCGCGCTTGCCACGCTCGCCTATGCCGATCCCAAGCGCGCGAAATTCGCCCGCACCCAGTTGATCGCCGCATTGAAGATCCTGCAGAGCGGTGATGTCAGCGCCCGTGAGCTCAACGGTTCCTGGGCGGGTGCCATGGGGCATACGCAGTTCATTCCCACGAGCTATCTTCTCTATGCGGTCGATGCCGACGGCAACGGCCACCGCGATATCTGGAACTCGATACCCGACGCACTGGCGACCGCCGCCAACCTCCTGAAGAAGAACGGCTGGCAGCCGGGCCAGACCTGGGGTTACGAGGTGGCGCCGCCGCGCAATGCCGGCCAATATGCCGGCCAGACCAAGACGCTTTCCCAATGGGCGGCGCTGGGCTTTTCCCGGCCGAACGGCAAGGGCTTCCGCAATGGCAGCCAGCGGGCGGAACTGAAGATGCCGGGCGGCAGCAATGGCCCTGGCTTCCTGATGACCAAGAACTTCTTCGTCATCAAGCGCTACAATGCCTCCGATTCCTACGCGCTCGGCGTCGGCCTGCTTGCCGACGAGATCGCCGGCTATGGCGGCATGGAACAGGCGTGGAACCGCCCGGACGGCTCGCTGGACATCAAGCAGAAATTCGAGCTGCAGTCGCGCCTCAAGGAACTCGGCTATTACGACGGCGAGGTCGACGGCAATTTCGGCTCCGGCTCCAAGGCTGCCATCCAGGCCTTCCAGAACCGCAACGGCCTGGCACCCGATGGGGAGCCGACCCAGCACCTGCTGAAGGTTTTGCGTAAATAGGGCGATCGACTGCCGCGCACTCAATAAGGGCGCAATCTAGCCGCAGAATTGTTATCGGCGCCGCCCCGATGGGCGGCGTTGCCTTTGGAAGAAACCGCTATAGATTTCGGCCATGACAGTGCGGAACATTTTCATGAAGACAGGATCGGCGGGCAGACAAAAGCACCAATGGGCCCTGCGCCTGCTGATGATCCTTGCCATCGGCATTTCAGCCTTTGCCGCCCAACCGGCCGAGGCGCAGGAACGCCGCACGCTGTTCAACCTCCTGTTCGGCAGGCGCGAGCCGCCGCCCGTTTATGACGATACCCCGATCTACGAACCGCGCCAGCGCAGACAGCCGCAACAGCGCGATAAACCGCGAAAGGCGCGGCAGAAGGCAAAGCCGGTGCCCGCCGAACCTGCCCCGGTCGTGGTCGAAAAGCTGGATACCGCCAAGAAGGTACTCGTTGTCGGCGATTTCGTCGGCGACAGCCTGGGTGACGGGCTGAAGACCGCCTTCGAGACGACGCCGGGCATCGTCATCGAAACCAGGGCGAATGGTTCCTCGGGCCTCGTCCGCGACGATTATTTCGACTGGCCGGCCAATCTTCCGGGTTATGTCGCCGAGGTGAAACCCTCCCTGATCATCGTCAGCCTCGGAGCCAACGAGCGCCAGCCGATGTCGATCGGCGGGGAAATGGAGAAATTCCGCACCGATCGCTGGTTCACCGAATATACACGCCGCGTCGCGGCCTTTGCGACCCTTGCCCACGGCCAGCAATTGCCGCTGCTCTGGGTCGGCATGCCCCCCTTCCAGTCGTCCTCGATGACAGCCGACATGGTGACCCTCAACGGAATTTTCCGCGCCGAGGCGGAAAAGGCCGGCGGTACCTTCATCGATATCTGGGAGGGTTTTGTCGACGAGAGCGGAAAATTCGTCATGACCGGCTCGGACATCAATGGCCAGCAGGTCCGTCTGCGTGGTTCGGACGGCATCAACCTGACCAAGGCCGGCAAGCGCAAGCTTGCCTTCTACGTTGAAAAGGACATTCGAAAGCTGCTCGGCGCCACGGCCGCCGGCGGGGAGATGCCCGGCAAGGACGGATTGAAGGATCTGGTCACGGCACCGCCGATTGCCATCGAGGATATCGTCCAGACCCAGCCGATCAGCCTGATCGACCCCGATCTGGATGGCGGCGCAGCGCTCCTGGGTGGAGAGGCGACACTTGCCGGCAACGGCAAGAGCGCCCGCGACCGGCTGGTCGAAAAGGGCGAGATCGCCGCGGCCCCGGCCGGCCGGGTCGATGATTTCCGCCTGGCAAAACCGGAAACGGTGATCAGCAACCCGGTGATCCGCAACTGACCCACCCTTGAGCCGCCCGAGAACCGGCCGTCAGGCCTCCTAGCGCGGCAGGACCGTCGCGCCCATCAGTGCCTCGTCGATCGCGCGTGCGGCCTGGCGGCCCTCACGGATCGCCCAGACCACCAGCGACTGGCCGCGGCGCACGTCGCCGGCGGCCCATAGCTTGTCGAGCGAGGTCCGGTAATCCTTGTCGTCGGCAACGACATTGCTGGAGCCGCGCCGGTCGGTGTGGATCACCAGCTTGTCGCCGAGATCCTTGAGGACGCTGCCGGTGAACGGGCCGCTGAAGCCGATGGCGATGAAGGCGAGATCGGCCTTGATGACGAACTCCGTGCCGGCGATCGGCTTGCGGCGCTCATCGACCTGGCAGCACTTGACGCCGGTAAGCACCCCGTCCTCGCCGACGAATTCGAGCGTCGCCACCTGGAACTCGCGCACGGCGCCTTCTGCCTGGCTGGAGGAGGTACGCATCTTGGTTGCCCAGAACGGCCAGACGGCGAGCTTGTCTTCCTTTTCCGGCGGCTGCGGACGGATGTCGAGTTGGGTCACCTTGACGGCACCCTGACGAAACGCCGTGCCGACGCAGTCGGATGCGGTATCGCCGCCGCCGACGACGACGATATGCTTGCCGCCCGCCAGGATCGGATCGGACGGCCAGCCGACACTGTCGATATTCTCGCGGCCGACACGACGGTTCTGCTGAACGAGATAGGGCATCGCATCATGAACGCCGGCAAAATCGACGCCGGGAATTCCGGCATCGCGCGGCGTTTCCGAGCCGCCGCAATAGAGCACCGCGTCATGGCTTTCGATCAGGCTATCGACGGTCTGATCGACGCCGACATTGACGCCGCAGTGAAAGCTGACGCCCTCGCCACGCATCTGGTCGACGCGACGATCGATGAAGTTCTTCTCCATCTTGAAATCCGGAATGCCGTAGCGCAGCAGGCCGCCGGGCTTGCTCTCGCGCTCATAGACATGAACCTCGTGGCCGGCTCGGGCAAGCTGCTGGGCGGCCGCCATGCCGGCCGGTCCCGAGCCGATGATCGCGACCTTCTTGCCGGTCTTGATGACGGCCGGCTGTGGCACGATATAGCCCATTTCATAGGCCTTGTCGGCGATCGCCTGCTCGACCGTCTTGATCGCCACGGGCGCGTCCTCGAGATTGAGCGTGCAGGCCTCCTCGCAGGGCGCCGGGCAGATGCGGCCGGTGAATTCGGGGAAATTATTGGTCGAGTGCAGATTGCGGATCGCCTCGTCCCAATTGCCCGTATAGACGAGATCGTTCCAGTCGGGGATCTGGTTGTGCACCGGACAGCCGGTCGGACCGTGGCAATAGGGAATGCCGCAATCCATGCAGCGCGCCGCCTGCTTCTGCACCTCCGGCTCCGACATCGGAATGGTGAATTCGCGGAAATGCCGAATGCGGTCGGAGGCCGGCTGATACTTGGCCAGCTGCCGGTCGATTTCCAGAAATCCAGTTACCTTGCCCATGTCTTCACCCCTGCTCCGCTGTCTCCAGCTAATATTTCGAAAGGCTCGCCAAGCTGGATTGGGTTTCTTCGCCCCATTCAGAAAATGGGTTAAACCTGTTCCACATAGCCTCCCGTGCAGCTTCTTCCGCAGGATGGACCGTGATGATCCCATCTCTTTCCTGACGGAGGATGATTTCAGTTCCTTCAAGGAAGAAGTCATCCGGAATTGCCACGAGACGGCGCTTGCCCTCTCTAATGATACTGATCTTGCATTCTTTCGATTGTGGTCCCATCGGCGCCTCCATTATGAGCTGAACTCATAACATAAGGCGCCGACAAGAAACTATTCTGCCGCCACGCCCATCCGCATGCGCTCCATCTCTTCCAGTGCCCGCCGGTATTCGACCGGCATGACCTTGCGGAATTTCGGCCGGAACTCGACCCAATGGTCGAGGATTTCCTTGGCGCGCGGCGAGCCGGTATAGTGCAGATGGTTGGAGATCAGCTGGTAGAGCCGCTCGTCGTCGTGGCGGGTCATGTCGCCCGACACGTCCACCCTGCCCTTGTGCATCAGGTCGCCGCCGTGATGATGCAGCTTCTCCAGCATGTCGTCCTCTTCCGGAACCGGCTCGAGTTCGACCATCGCCATATTGCAGCGCTTCGGGAAATCGTCGCTTTCGTCGAGCACATAGGCGACGCCGCCCGACATGCCGGCCGCGAAATTGCGGCCGGTTTCGCCGAGCACCACGACCACGCCGCCGGTCATGTATTCGCAACCATGATCGCCGACGCCCTCGACCACCGCGACGGCGCCGGAATTGCGCACCGCGAACCGCTCGCCGGCGACACCGTTGAAATAGCATTCCCCGGAGATCGCCCCGTAAAGCACCGTATTGCCGACGATGATCGATTTTGCCGCGACGATCTTCGAATTTTCCGGCGGGCGCACGACGATACGGCCGCCCGAAAGCCCCTTGCCGACATAGTCATTGCCGTCGCCGGTCAGTTCGAACGTGATGCCCCGCGCCAGAAACGCGCCGAAGGACTGGCCGGCCGTGCCGCGCAGTTTTACCGTGATCGTGTCGTCCTTCAGCCCCTTGTAGCGATAGCGTCGCGCGACTTCGCCCGACAGCATGGCACCGGCCGATCGGTCGACATTGCGGATATCGACCGCGATGGAAACCGGCGTCTTCTGTTCGAGCGCCGGCATTGCCTTTTCGATCAGCTTGCGGTCGAGAATATCGTCGATCGGGTGGTTCTGGCGCTCGGTCCAGTAGGTCTTTTCCTTCGGCGCATCGACCTTGTGGAAGATACGGCTGAAATCGAGTCCGTTGGCTTTCCAGTGCGAAATCATCGCGTCCTTTTCCAGGAGTTCGGAAAGGCCGATAATGTCGTCGAACTTCGCGAAGCCCAGCGACGCCATGATTTCGCGCACTTCCTCGGCGACGAAGAAGAAATAATTGACCACATGCTCGGGCGCGCCCTTGAAGCGCTTGCGCAGAACCGGGTCCTGCGTCGCCACGCCCACCGGGCAGGTGTTCAAATGGCATTTGCGCATCATGATGCAACCGGCGGCAATCAACGGCGCCGTCGAGAAGCCGAATTCGTCGGCTCCCAGCAGCGCGCCGATGATCACGTCGCGACCGGTCTTCAACCCGCCGTCCACCTGCAGCGCGATGCGCGAACGCAGCCCGTTCAGCACCAAGGTCTGATGGGTCTCGGCAAGGCCAATTTCCCAAGGGCTGCCCGCATGCTTCAGCGAGGTCAGCGGCGAGGCGCCGGTGCCGCCGTCATAGCCGGAAACGGTGATATGATCGGCGCGCGCCTTGGCGACGCCGGCGGCAACGGTGCCGACGCCGACTTCGGAGACGAGCTTGACGGATATATCCGCCTGCGGATTGACGTTCTTCAGGTCGTAGATCAGCTGTGCCAGATCCTCGATCGAATAGATGTCGTGATGCGGTGGCGGCGAGATCAGCCCGACGCCGGGCGTCGAATGACGCGTCTTGGCAACGGTCGCATCCACCTTGTGGCCGGGCAGCTGGCCGCCCTCGCCGGGCTTTGCGCCCTGCGCCACCTTGATCTGCAGCATGTCGGCATTGACCAGATATTCCGTCGTCACGCCAAAGCGGCCGGAGGCCACCTGCTTGATCGCCGAGCGCTCCGGATTGCGCGAACCGTCAGAGAGCGGCAGGTAGCGGTCGGCTTCCTCGCCGCCCTCGCCGGTGTTGGATTTGCCACCGATGCTGTTCATGGCGACGGCCAGCGTCGTATGCGCCTCGCGGCTGATCGAACCGAATGACATGGCGCCGGTCGAGAAGCGCCTGACGATATCGGCAGCGGGCTCCACCTCGTCGATGGAAATCGGCTTGCGGCCGATGGTCTCCGCGCCTTTGATCGAGAACAGGCCGCGGATCGTGTTCATGCGCAGCGCGGCGCCATTGACCAGGTCGGCAAATTCCCGGTAGCGGTCCTGCGCATTGCCACGCACGGCATGCTGTAGCGAGGCGACCGCATCCGGCGACCAGGCATGGCCCTCGCCGCGCATCCGGTAGGCATATTCGCCGCCGATATCGAGCGTGCGGTTGAGCAGCGGATCCGAACCGAAGGCCGCCTGGTGGCGGGCAAAGGTCTCCTCCGCGATGGTTTCGAGACCGATGCCTTCGATCTGGGTTGCCGTGCCGAAGAAATAGCGATCGATCAGATCTCTGGAAAGCCCGACCGCATCGAAGATCTGGCCACCGCAATAGGACTGGTAGGTCGAGATGCCCATCTTCGACATGACCTTGAGGATGCCCTTGCCCACAGCCTTGATGTAGCGATAGACGACTTCGCTGCCATCGACTTCCCTGGGAAATTCGCCGCGCTTGTGCATGTCGGTCAGCGTGTCGAAGGCGAGATAGGGATTGATCGCCTCGGCGCCATAGCCGGCCAGAAGACAGAAATGATGCACTTCGCGCGGCTCGCCGGTCTCGACGACGAGGCCGACCGAGGTGCGAAGGCCCTTGCGGATCAGATGGTGGTGGACGGCGGCCGTCGCCAAGAGCGCCGGGATCGCCACCCGATCCGGGCCGATCTGCCGGTCGGAGAGCACGATGATATTGTAGCCGCCCTTGACGGCGGCCTCCGCCCGTTCGCAGAGCCGGTCGAGGATTTCGAGCATGCCCTCGGCGCCACGCGTCACATCATAGGTGAAATCCAGCGTCTTGGTGTCGAACCGGTCTTCCGTATGGCCGATGGAGCGGATCTTCTCGAGATCGGCATTGGTCAAAATCGGCTGGCGCACCTCAAGCCGCTTGGCATGGGCGGCGCCGACATGATCGAGGATATTCGGGCGCGGGCCGATGAAGGAGACGAGGCTCATCACCAGTTCCTCGCGGATCGGGTCGATCGGCGGATTGGTGACCTGCGCGAAATTCTGCTTGAAATAGGTATAGAGCAGCTTGGTCTTGTCCGACATGGCCGAGATCGGCGTATCGGTGCCCATCGAGCCGATCGCTTCCTGCCCAGTGGTCGCCATCGGCGACATCAGGATCCGCGTATCTTCCTGGGTATAGCCGAAAGCCTGCTGACGATCGAGCAGCGACACGTCGCGGCGCAAGGCCCTCGGTTCCACCGGCTTCAGGTCCTCCAGGATCAGCTGGGTATTGTCGAGCCATTGGCGATAGGGATGCCGGGTGGCGAGCGAGGATTTTACCTCCTCGTCGGAAATGATGCGCCCCTCTTCCATGTCGATCAGAAGCATCTTGCCCGGCTGCAGGCGCCATTTCTTGACGATATTCTCTTCCGGCACCGGCAGCACGCCGGCTTCGGAGGCCATGACGATGCGGTCGTCGTCGGTGACGAAATAGCGTGCCGGGCGCAGGCCGTTGCGGTCGAGCGTCGCGCCAATCTGCTGGCCGTCGGTAAAGGCGACGGCGGCCGGCCCGTCCCAGGGCTCCATCAGGGCGGCGTGATATTCGTAGAAGGCCTTGCGTTCCGGGCTCATCAACTGGTTGCCAGCCCAGGCTTCCGGGATCAGCATCATCACCGCATGGGCGAGCGAATAGCCCCCCTGCACCAGGAATTCGAGCGCATTGTCGAAACAGGCCGTGTCGGACTGACCCTCGTAGGAAATCGGCCAGAGCTTGGAAATATCGGCGCCGAACAATGGCGAGGACACGGACGCCTGGCGCGCCGCCATCCAGTTGACATTGGAGCGCAGCGTGTTGATCTCGCCGTTATGGGCGACCATGCGGTAGGGATGCGCGAGCTTCCACGAAGGGAAAGTATTGGTCGAGAAGCGCTGATGCACAAGCGCCACGGCGGTCTCGAAGCGGGGATCGGACAGATCCTTGAAATAGGCGGCCACCTGATAGGCAAGAAACATGCCCTTGTAGACGATGGTCTTCGACGACAGCGACACCGGGTAGAAGCCGGTATCGGCGCCTTCGAAGGCGTCGTAGATGCGGTTGGAAATCACCTTGCGCAGGGTGAACAGCCGGCGCTCGAACTCGGCATTGGTGGCGGCGTCACGGCCGGCGCCGATAAACACCTGCAGATGATAGGGTTCGGTCGCCGCGATATGCGGCGCCTTGGAAAGCGAGGAATTGTCCACCGGCACTTCGCGATAGCCGAGCAGCACCTGGCCTTCCTCGGCGACGACCTCTCCGATCACCTGCTTGAAATGGGTGATCTGCGCCTCGTCCTGCGGCATGAACAGATAGCCGACGGCATAGTTTCCGGCCTTGGGCAGGGTAACGCCCTGAAGCGCCATCTCCTCGCGGAAGAACCGATCGGGGATCTGCACTAGGATACCCGCACCGTCGCCCATCAGGGGATCGGCGCCGACGGCGCCGCGATGCGTCAGGTTTTCAAGGATGAACAATCCGTCCTTGACGATCTGGTGCGATTTCTTGCCCTTCATATGGGCGACGAAGCCGACGCCGCAGGCATCATGCTCGTTTCTCGGGTCATAGAGACCCTGTTTTTGCGGCAGGCCGGGAAACGTGCTGGCTTTCCCGACCGACGCCGTCCCGCGTGTGCTGTCGGTTCCATTCACGGCAGATGGCGTAAACTCCGTCATCGTCTTCCCTCCTGTTGATCCGAAGTCCGGCCAGCATTGGCGGATAGACTACCCACCTTCACCGGCACAATCGTGACATGGTCCTGAACAGTCGCAAAAAGGCGCGCACCGCGTCAGGCAAAGAAATCCCTAACCGTCGCGATTGCCGTGGCTGCGCCGCTCTCCGCTCGCGCCCGCCTGCAATAGTGCCCGCGCCGCTATGGCGGCGCCCGGCTTTCCGGTCTGTGGACCGAAATAGGACAGCAAGACTGTCCTATTTCATAGGCTCTATGCCAGAAACCGCGATCCATCGCAAGAGTATCATATTAAAAAAATCAGGAAGATTTTGCCGAACATTACGAAAAATTGCGTGTTTTGGTAATTTTGTTTCGATATCGACGCAATTTCTTCGTTTAGCTTTCAAACGGCCAGGGCAGCGAGGATGGCCTCCCAGCAGACTTGATTGCCGCTCCCACATGCTTATGGTCTTACGCGGACCGCATCCCTTTCCATCCCAGACAGGACTTCCGATGATTTTTTCCTCCGACAACTGGGCGGGCGCCCATCCCGTGATCGCCGAGAGCCTGGTCAAGGCCGCCGGCGGCTTTGCCTCCGCCTATGGCACCAGCGACCTCGACAGGAAGGTGGAGAAAAAACTGTCCGAACTGTTCGAGCGCGATGTTGCCGTGTTCTTCGTGGGGACGGGCACCGCCGCCAATTCTCTGGCGCTCGCCAGCGCCAACCGGCCCGGCGGCCATGTCTATTGCCATCGCGAGGCACATGTGAATGTCGATGAATGCGGCGCACCGGAATTCTTTTCCCACGGCAGCCGCATGGCGCCGGTCGATGGCCCCTTCGGCAAGATGGACCCCGCTAGGCTGGAGGCCGACATCGGCCGTCTCCTTCACGGCGGCGTCCATGGCGGACAGCCCATGGCCGTCACGCTGACCCAGGCGACCGAGGCCGGCACCGTCTACAGCCTTGCGGAAATCGACGCGATCGCCGCCATCGCCCGGAATTTCGCCGTGCCCCTGCACATGGACGGCGCCCGTTTTGCCAATGCACTGATGGCGCTCGATGCGACGCCCGCCGAAATGACGTGGAAGCGCGGCGTCGATCTCCTCTCCTTCGGCGGCACCAAGAACGGTTGCTGGTGCGCCGAAGCCCTGATCCTGTTCGATACCGCCAAGGCCGATCAGATGGCCTATATGCGCAAGCGCTCCGCCCAGCTCTTCTCCAAATCCCGCTTCATCGCCGCCCAGTTCGACGCCTATCTCGAAAACGGCCTCTGGCTCGATCTGGCGCGCCACGCCAATGCCATGGCGGCAAGGCTTGCCGAGGGCATTCAGGCATCGACCAGCGCACGCCTTGCCTGGCCGGGCGGCGCCAACGAGGTTTTCGTGATCCTGAAGAAGTCCGTGGCGGGAAAACTCAAAGCCGAGGGCGCCGTCTTCTATGACTGGCCGATCCCGCAGGCCCTGTCCGGCGCAATCGCCGCCGACGAGGGCCTCCATCGCCTGGTCACGAGCTTTGCGACGACAGCGGACGACGTCGAGCGGTTCATTGCCGCCTGCTGAGCGACGCGGCCGCAACAAAAAGGCGGCGCCCATCCGGACGCCGCCTCATCAAGCCTGGATCATGCCGAACGCTTAGTTGGCGCTGGCTTCGATCTGGGGTGCCTCGACCTGCGTGGTCTCGATCTGCTTGGCATTTGCCTTTGCAGCGACGATCTCGATGCGGCGCGGCTTGGCCGCTTCCGGGATTTCGCGCAGGAGATCGATGTGAAGCAGGCCGTTCTTCAGCGAAGCCGACTGGATTTCCACGTGATCGGCAAGCTGGAAACGGCGTTCGAAGGCACGCTTGGCGATGCCACGGTAGAGGAACTGGTTCTCCGTGGTCTTTTCCTCGCCCTTCTCACCCTTGACGGTCAGCGTGTGCTCGCGTGCTTCGATCGAAAGTTCGCTTTCGTCAAAGCCGGCGACGGCCATGGTGATCCGGTAGGTGCTGTCGCCCGTCCGCTCGATATTGTAGGGCGGATAGGTCTGCGACTGGTCCGGCTGGCCGAGACTGTCGAGCATGGTGAAGAGGCGGTCGAAACCGACGGTGGAACGGTAGAGTGGGGAAAAATCAACGTGACGCATGATGTCCTCTTTTGAGCAACTGCTGTGCGATCTTGGTCTTGCTACCCCGAATGCGGCGGCGGCAGGACCGGTGAACGGGCCCGTCTTCGGCGCCCGTGAGGATGAGATGGGAATTGCTTTTGGGCTGTTCAAGACCCCAGCGAAACAGCGCTGCCAAGCGATCCGGCGAAAGCATAGGCCGCATCGCCCATCCTAAATGCAGGATGAACGGCCGGTTCCATCTCGGTTCAGCTTCATTCGCCTAAAACGGTCTTATCGGACGAAGCAGGCATTGGCGGTGAACGTCCCTTCTCCCGCCTGTGCCGGCCAACCGGCCGAACCTCTGGCCGGAAGCGACACCAGTCCCGTCGTTTCCGGCCTTTTTCCTTTGACCGTCCACCGCGCCTTGCCTATGTGTCGATGAGGCACCTTTCCTTAATCCATATGGGGCAAGGATTGGTTCTCCGTCAGCCTGCCTTTGCCTGCGTGGCTGCGCAATGATCCGCCGGACAAGACCCTGCCATGACGCCCAGCCTTCACGCCACACCGGACAATCCGATCCCCGGCAATCACAAGACCGGCTATTTTCAAGGCGTCGGAAACCGCAATATCCGCTATGCGATCTTCAAGTCGGAGAGCACGATCGCCAAGGGCACGGTGGTGCTTCTGCAGGGGCGCAACGAATCGATCGAGAAATATGCCGAGACCATCGGTGAACTCACCGCCCGTGGCCTCTGGGTGGCGACGTTCGACTGGCGCGGCCAAGGCGGCTCCGACCGGTTTCTCAAAAATCCCCGCCGCGGCCATGTCCGTCGCTTCCGTGACTATGAGCGCGACCTATCGACCTTCCTGGAACAGATCGTCCTGCCCGATACCCGCCTGCCCTTCTTCATGCTGGCCCATTCCATGGGCGCCCTGATCGCGCTGTCGCAGGCGCCGCTTCTGGCAAGTCGCATCGAGCGGCTGGCAATCTGTGCCCCCTTCGTGGCGCTGGGCGGCCAGAAGATCGGCCACGGCATGATCGGCTTTCTCGCCGCTCTCTTCAGCCTCTGCGGCCTCGGCTCCCTGCCGCTGATGCGCGACAGGGGCTCGCTGCCCTTCTCGCAGAACCTCCTGACTTCGGATGCCAAACGCTTTTCCCGCAACAGGCGGCTGACAGACGCCCATCCTGAACTCGCGCTCGGGCCACCAACCGCCCGCTGGCTGCACGAAACCTTCAAGGCGATCCGGCGCGTATCGAGCCCGGAGCATCTGACCCGCATCCGCGTGCCGACGATCCTTCTGGCGCCGACCATGGACAGCCTGGTGCCGCATCTCGCCGTCGAGGCGCTCGCCCGCAATTTCCGCGCCTGCCACATGATCCCCATCGACGGCGCCCGCCACGAATTGCTGCAGGAAGCCGATCACTACCGCGCCCAGGCCATCGCCGCCATCGAGGCCTTCATTCCCGGAAGCGAGGGCGAGAGCCTTGGGGCTACGCAGGACGCGAAGGCCTCCAATTGACGAAAAGACCGAGGCCTGAAAGATACTCCGACGCCTGCCGCCTTTGCTCGAGGATTTGCCCTTTCCCGGCCGAATTTCAAGCATCCGCCGGTAGCGAGCGATTTTCACGAGACGGATAGATGGAAAAAAAGACACAGCCGTTCAAACTTGCTCTTCCGGCGCGGTCGCTAACCTATCCCAAGGCGAACGTCTTCATCGAAGCGCCGGCGAAGATCGGCGCCCATCTCAGCATGAACGGATTTATCGGCGCCTATACCTACATCCGTACCGGAGCGAGCATCGGCGGCCACACAAAATCGATCGGGCGATATTGTTCGATCGCTCCGGGCGTACGTGTGGGCGATGGCCACCATCCTCTCGACTGGCTGTCCTCCCACCCCTTCCAGAGAGGCGATGCCTTCTGGTTTACGGACGAACCGGAAAAGGCGCAGCCACTGAAATTCCCGCCGAAGCGCAGGATCGTCATCGGCAACGATGTCTGGATCGGGGCAGCAGCCCTGGTCATGCCGGGGGTGAGGGTCGGCGACGGGGCGGTGCTGGCGGCCGGATGCGTGGTGACGAAGGATGTTCCGCCCTATGCGATCGTTGCCGGCGTTCCGGCCCGCATCCTCAGATACCGGTTTGAGCCCGCCATCATCGAGCGGCTGCACGCGGCGCAATGGTGGCGCTACACGGCCTCCTCGCTGGCCGGCCTGCCGTTCAAGGATATCGAAAGGGCATTGACGGAACTGGAGGCGCGCAAACGCAGCGACCGGCTTCGAAGGATCGATGCCGATCTATACCATGTGACAAGGCGGTCCTCCGCCATCGTCACTGACCCGTCCGAGCGCCGCCGCATCCTCGACGAATTCGCCGCGCATTGCGATCTCACGGCAAGCGGTAACAGGCCGCTGCCGCAACAGGCCCTCCATGCCACGCGCCGCCTCGGGCGGATCGTCGGCAAGCTGCTGCCCTGAAGGCATTGGATTCCTCGGATCGCATTCCGCGTTTCAGCCCTTCAGCAGCGCCAGCGCCTGGGCATGGATTTCGCGGCTGCCGGCGGCGATGATTTCGCCGCCCATCTCGGCAGGACCGCCGTTCCAGTCGGTAATGATGCCGCCAGCCTGCTCGATCAGCGGAATGAGCCCGCCGACATCATAGGGCTTGAGGCCCGCCTCGATGACGATGTCGATATGGCCGGACGCAAGCAGCGCGAAGGCGTAGCAGTCGCAGCCATAGCGCGCCAGTTGCACCCGGCTTTGAACCGCCTCGAAGCGTGTCTTGATGTCGCCGCCGTAGAGATGCGGCGAGGTGGTGAACAGCGTCGCCTGCGAAAGATCGGCGCAAGCGCGCGTCGCAATCCTCCGGTCGCCGCCGGGACCCTGGTAGAAGGCAGCCGTGCCATCTGCGAAATAGCGCTCGCCGGTAAAGGGCTGGTCCATCAGCCCCATCACCGCCTCGCCCTTGTGGTAGAGGCCGATCAGCGTGCCCCAGACCGGCAGTCCAGAAATGAAGGCGCGCGTGCCGTCGATCGGGTCGATCACCCAGACATGGTCGCGGTCGAGCCCGACATTGCCGAATTCCTCGCCGAGAATCCCGTGGTCGGGAAAATGCTCCTCGATCAGCGCGCGGATCGCCGCCTCGGCGGCACGGTCGCCCTCGGTCACCGGGTCGAACCCCGCAGCCTCCTTGTTGGCGACGCTGATGCCGGTGCGAAAGCGCGGCAGGGTTTCGGCCTTGGCTGCATCCGCAAGGCGGTCGAAGAATTCACGGTCCGGCTGCATGGAACCTCACGATCTGAGCGGGAAAGCTGGTTGTGCTTAGGGCAGTTTTTCGCGCAAAGGAAGCCCACGGCGAACATTCGGCGCGCGCCCCGCCTATTCGGCGGCGAGCGCCGGGTTGACGGCATATTTCTCCGCATGGAAGGCAAGACCGCCTAGAAAGGCGCGGATGGCATCGGCAAGCTTTGAAAATCCCGGTTTCTTGCGCAGGGTCACCTCGTCGATATAGAGGCTGCGGTTGATCTCGATCTGCAGCGCATGCAGGCCGCGCGCCGGGCGGCCGTAGTGTTCGGTGATGAAGCCGCCGGCATAGGGCTTGTTGCGAGCGACCGAAAAGCCGAGATCCTCGAGCACGGACACGGCCATCTGCGACAGGTCGGCCGGAGCGCTTGTGCCGTAGCGATCACCGATGATGAAATCCGGCCGCCGGCCGCTGCCCGCCAGGCGGATATTGCCGGGCATGGAGTGACAGTCGATCAGGATGGCAAGTCCGAACTGCACATGCGTGCGGGCGATCAGCCGGCGCAGGCAGGCGTGATAGGGCTTGTAGATCGTCTCGATCCGCTCGAGCGCATCCGCAATCGGCAGGCGGCCGCGATAGATCTCCATGTTCTCGGCCACCAGCCGCGGCACGGTGCCCAGCCCGCCGGCGACCCGCATCGAGCCGATATTGGCATAAGGCGGCAAGGGCCCGTCGAACATGCGTGGGTCCAGTTCGTAAGGCTCGCGATTGACGTCGAGAAAGGCGCGCGGGAAATGGGCGAGCAGCAGAGGGGCGCCGAGATCTGTCACACAATGGAACAGCTCATCGACGAAATGATCCTCGGAACGGCGTATGGAAAGCGCATCGAGACGCGACTGCTCGAGAAAGGAAGGAGCGTAGGCCCGGCCGCTATGGGGGGAATTGAAGACAAAGGGAATGCGCTGCATTTCCGGCTCGCGAACTTCGAACTGTTCGGTCTCGCTGACGTTATGCGCCATCGCAGCCCTTTTTTACCATGTCAGTGTCTCCATGCTTCGCGCATGTTGCCAGTTGGGGGCATCTGTGTCCATAGTCCCGCCTGCCGGTGGCGGGGGCTTGATCTGTGCTCTTCACCGGATATTTACTCAAACGCGGTTTGATCGTTCGACCGCAATTCCCGACATCGACATGCAAGGTGCAACGGCTTTAATCCATGAGTCCAAAAATTCTCCTCGCCGAAGACGATAACGACATGCGCCGCTTCCTGGTGAAAGCCCTGGAAAAAGCCGGCTACAAGGTCCTCTCCTTCGACAATGGCGCAAGCGCCTACGACCGGCTGCGTGAAGAACCCTTCTCGCTACTTCTGACCGATATCGTCATGCCGGAAATGGACGGCATCGAGCTTGCCCGCCGGGCGACCGAGCTCGACCCGGACTTGAAGGTCATGTTCATCACCGGTTTCGCCGCCGTGGCGCTGAACCCCGATTCGAAGGCCCCGAAGGACGCGAAAGTGCTTTCCAAGCCTTTCCACCTGCGCGATCTCGTCGATGAAGTGAACAAGATGCTGGCCGCCTGAGGCCCGCATCCAAGGCGTCCGAAGGGTCACGAAACTTCCTGTCAAAAAGCCGGTGAAAGCCTATTGACGCGATTGGATGTTTTGTGATCTATGCGCCGCATCGGATGGGCGTGTAGCTCAGCGGGAGAGCACTACGTTGACATCGTAGGGGTCACAGGTTCAATCCCTGTCACGCCCACCATCCGATCTTCTCGACTGATGAATGGGCTCCTTCGGGAGCTTTTTTCATATGTGGCCCAACAAGGTCATCGCCTTATGAAGGATTGCTGCGCTCAGCACATCCGGCAGGCATCGCATGGTGCGAAAATCCGATCCCCCCAAAATTGGCTCACCGAATCATGCACGCGATAATTCGGGTTCACAATGCGTTCAGCTTCCCGGGAATAATCCCGTATCCGGCCTCGACCAGGGGCTGCTACCGGGAGATAAGATTTTGAAAAATTATAGATCCATATTGATTGCAGCCGGCATGTTGGCCATCAGCGGCGGGGCGGCAGGCGCGCAGACCGTCGGCGATTGGGTGCTCGGCAACTACAAGGGCGCGGGCTACTGGTTTCCGGGCGTTGCCGAGAAGGTCCAGGGCGGGAAGGTCACGATCCGATATGACGACGGTGATCGCGAAACCGTGAGCGTGGATGACGTCCGCCCCTACAACTGGACGATCGGCATGAAGGTGGAGTGCAACTACAAGAATGCCGGTGACTGGTATGGCGGCACCATCACGTCGCTGGGCGGCGAGAAGATCGGCATCGCCTATGACGATGGCGACAAGGAAGTGACCAAGACGGGCCGTTGCCGTTCGCGGTGATCGATTCTCGGATGGTCCGTAGGTTCACGGATTTGCCCGTCGCTTCACTGCGGCGGGCTTTTGCGTTTCGGACGCCGTCCGACCAGGATGCCATACGTCCCGCGTCAATGGAACATTTCTCCCTTGTTTCGGTTCACTCCGTGAAAGGAGACATGGCATGGAAAACTATCTCTGGCTTTTCGCCACCGCCGGCGGCGCCGCCATCCTGGGCCTTGCCATCGCCTATGCGATGATGCGGCAGAAGCGTCTTGATCCGGTGGAAAAGCAAATGCAGGACGACAAGGTCAAGCATCTCTATCACAAGCACTGAGCGCAAACGCGCATCGCCGGCGGCAGGGCCTTGGGCGGGCGGCCGCTCTCTCGGCCATCACGCTTTCAAAAAACGCGACATATTGTTACGAAAATCGTGACGTCGGCGCAGTTTTGCGCTAGGAACCGCTGCAATTGCGATCTGCGATCGCCATATAAGCCGCATCTCCGGCCGCAGCTCAAGGATATGTCCATGCCCGCCTATCGTTCCCGCACCACCACCCATGGCCGCAATATGGCCGGCGCCCGCGGTTTGTGGCGCGCAACGGGCATGAAGGATTCGGATTTCGGCAAGCCCATCATCGCGGTGGTCAATTCCTTCACGCAGTTCGTGCCCGGCCATGTGCACCTGAAGGATCTCGGCCAGCTTGTCGCGCGCGAGATCGAGGCGTCCGGCGGCGTCGCCAAGGAATTCAACACCATTGCAGTGGACGACGGCATCGCCATGGGCCATGACGGCATGCTCTATTCGCTGCCTTCGCGCGAACTGATCGCCGACTCGGTCGAATACATGGTCAATGCCCATTGCGCCGATGCCATGGTCTGCATTTCCAATTGCGACAAGATCACCCCCGGCATGCTGATGGCCTCTCTGCGCCTCAATATCCCGACGATCTTCGTGTCCGGCGGGCCGATGGAGGCCGGCAAGGTCGTACTGTCCGACGGCAAGATCCATGCGCTCGACCTGGTCGATGCCATGGTCGCCGCTGCCGACGAGAGCATGTCGGACGAGGATGTCCAGACCATCGAACGCTCCGCCTGCCCCACCTGCGGCTCCTGCTCGGGCATGTTCACCGCCAATTCGATGAACTGTCTGACGGAGGCGCTCGGCCTGTCGCTGCCCGGCAACGGCTCGACGCTTGCCACCCATTCCGACCGCGAAAAACTGTTCCTGCAGGCCGGCCGCACCATCGTGGGGCTCGCCAAGCGCTATTACGAGCAGGACGACGACACCGCCTTGCCGCGCACGATCGCCTCCAAGGGGGCTTTCGAAAACGCCATGGCGCTCGATATCGCCATGGGCGGCTCGACCAATACCGTGCTGCATATCCTGGCCGCCGCCCATGAGGCGGAACTGGATTTCACCATGGACGACATCGACCGGCTGTCGCGCCGGGTTCCCTGCCTCTCCAAGGTCGCTCCGGCGAAGGCCGACGTCCATATGGAGGACGTGCACCGCGCCGGCGGCATCATGGCGATCCTCGGCGAACTGAACCGCGCCGGCCTCCTGAACGCCGACCTGCCGACCGTGCATGCAAAAACGCTGGGCGATGCCCTGTCGCAATGGGATATCGCCGTTACCGACAATCCCGCGGCGCTCGAACTGTTCAGCGCGGCCCCTGGTGGCATCCCGACCCAGGTCGCCTTCAGCCAGAGCGCCCGCTGGAAGGAACTCGATTTCGACCGCGAAAACGGCGTCATCCGCGATGCCCAGCACCCCTTCTCCAAGGATGGCGGGCTTGCCGTGCTGAAGGGCAATATCGCGCTCAACGGCTGCATCGTTAAGACCGCCGGCGTGGACGAATCGATCCTGAAATTCTCCGGCCCCGCCCGCGTCTTCGAAAGCCAGGATTCTTCGGTCAAGGCGATCCTTGCCAACCAGGTCAAGGCCGGCGATGTCGTGGTCATCCGCTATGAAGGCCCCAAGGGCGGTCCGGGCATGCAGGAAATGCTCTATCCCACCAGCTATCTGAAGTCGAAGGGACTGGGCAAGGCCTGCGCGCTGATCACCGACGGCCGCTTTTCCGGCGGCACGTCGGGCCTCTCGATCGGCCATGTCTCGCCGGAAGCCGCCAATGGCGGCCTGATCGGCATCGTGCGCGAAGGCGACATGATCGATATCGACATTCCCAACCGGACGATCTCGCTACGCGTCGACGAAACCGAAATCGCCGCCCGCCGGGCCGAACAGGATGCCAAAGGCTGGAAGCCGACCGAGCAGCGCAAGCGCAAGGTAACGACGGCGCTGAAGGCCTATGCCGCCTTCGCCACCTCCGCCGACCGCGGCGCCGTGCGCGATCTCGGAGAACACTGAGGATCAGGGGCTCCTTCGGGAGCCCTTTGACAATCAACTAAGCCGAACCGCCGCCGCATTGGCAATGGCGCGTTCCTTCCGGCTCTCTCTGCCAGCAGTCGCGTCACCCCGCCCGCAATCCCCTTACTGTCGCACAAAACAAAAAAGGCGCCCAGCCGGAGCGGACGCCCTTTTGTCGTCGATCTCTTCCGGCCTATGCCGCCTGTTGCGACTCCATATAGGCCAGTTCCCAGACATGGCCGTCGGGATCCTGGAAGCTGCAGCCATACATGAAGCCATAGTCCATCACCGGCCGCCAGGGCTTGGCCCCGAGCGCAAGCGCTTTTGCCAGCGTCTCGTCGACCTCCGCCCGGCTACCGGCCGAAAGGCAGGTCAGCACTTCCGTTCCCCGGGCCGGATCGCTGATCTCGCCCGTCAAAAATTCCTTGAAGCGCTTTTCTTCCAGCAACATGACGAAGATATTCTCCTCGACGATCATGCAGCCCGTATCCTCGCTTGAAAAATCCGGATTGAAGCTGAAGCCCAGCCCGCCGAAGAAGGTCCTCGATTTCTGAATGTCCTTCACCGGCAAATTCACGAAAATCATGCGCATATCGGTTCTCTCCTTTTGTGTTGAATTGTCCGCCGCATGCGGTGCCTACGCAAGCGCCAGAAGATCGACGCGCAACCGGCCGGGCCGGCCCTCGCCCAGCGCCTCGTCGATCTCGGCATGGGTCTTCGTCCAGATCGGCATGGCGCTCGCCAGGAGGGTCTGGCCGGCCGGCGTCAACTTCATTCGCCGCAGGCGGCGATCGCGGTGATCGGTGATGATTTCCAGCAGCCCGCGCTTTTCCAGCGGCTTCAGTGCCGCCGTCAGCGTCGTGCGGTCCATGGCGAGAAGTGCGGCGACCGGCGCCATCGCCGGCGGCTCCGGCCGGTTGAGCGACATCAGCAGCGAAAACTGCCCATTGGTCAGGTCCACCGGCCGCAGCGCCTCGTCGAATTTGCGCGCCAAAGCCCGCGCCGCGCGCTGAACATGAAGGCACAGGCAGGTATCGCGAACATGAAGGGTCGTCTCGAAGGGAATCACGGCAGGCTTTGACATGGCGGTATAATGTTGATATCAACCTATCTAGTCAAGCGGAACGAAACGCGATTTCTGGAGGAGAAAGACCGATGTCGGACAATTCGATTGTATCCCGCGACGAATGGCTGGAGGCCCGCAAGACCCTCCTCACCCTGGAAAAGGAAGAGACGAAGCTGCGCGACAAGATTCGCGCCGAACGCCTGAAGCTTCCCTGGGTCCGGGTCGACAAGACCTATCTGTTCGATACGCCGCAGGGCAAAAAGTCACTGGCGGACCTGTTCGACGGTCGCAGCCAGCTGATGATCTACCATTTCATGTTCGGACCCGATTGGGACGCCGGCTGCCCCGGCTGCTCCTTCCTTTCCGATCATATCGACGGCACGCTCCCCCATCTCAACAATCACGACGTGACCTATGTCGCCGTCTCGCGCGCGCCGCTCGAAAAGATCGAGGCCTATAAGAAGCGCATGGGCTGGAAATTCCCCTGGGTTTCCTCTTTCGGCAGCGATTTCAATTTCGATTATCACGTCTCCTTCACCGCCGAGGAACTGGAGAGCGGCAAAATCTACTACAATTTCGGGCCCTTGCCACGCGACCAGGCCCATGACGAACTGCCCGGCATGAGCGTCTTTTTTCGCGACGATGCCGGCAATGTCTACCATACCTATTCGGACTATGCCCGTGGCGGCGAGGAGGTCCTGTCGACGCTGATGATCCTCGACCGGGCGCCGAAGGGCCGCAACGAAACGGGGACTCTGAGCTTCGTCAAGCGCCATGACGAATATGAGGAGCAAGCCTCCGGGCAGTCCTGCTGCGCCTGATACCTGCCAATGAAAGAAGCGCCGAAGAGGAGAGCGACGCGATGAAAGCAGACCTTGTCGAGGAGCACCGCTGGCTCGAGCAACTGGTGGGAACATGGCGGGTGACCTTCGGCCCGCCGCCCGAAGCTGGCAAGCAGAAACCTTCCCCTGCATGGCAGGACGAGGCCCGCCTGCTCGGCGGTGCCTGGATCATTTCCGAAATGACCGGCACGATGCCGGATGGCAGCACGGCCACCAATATCCTCGCGCTTGGCTATGATCCCGCCCGTAAACGCTATGTCGGCTCGTTCGTGTCTTCCGCGATGACCCATCTCTGGGTCTATGAAGGCACGCTCGACGAGACCGGCAAGATCCTGACGCTCGATTGCGAAGGCCCGGATTTCGAGGCCGGCGGGAAAACGACACACTATCAGGACATCATCACCATCGAGGATGCGGATAGCCGCATTTTTTCCTCCCGCATGCGGGCATCGGACGGATCCTGGAAACAGGTCATGTCGTGCCGATACACACGCCTGCCCGCACCCTGATCGCCTTTCGGCCCCTGGTCGCCTTTCGGCCAATGGCCGGCAAATCACGGAGATTGCAATGAGCATGACACACGGAAAATTCGTCTGGTATGAACTCATGACCACCGACATGAAGGCGGCGGAGGCCTTCTATACTGACGTCGTCGGCTGGACATCGACAGATTCCGGCAACACGGACATGGATTACACGCTGTTCCTCGCCGAGGGAGTCCGCGTTGCCGGCCTGATGACAATGCCGGCCGAGGCCTTGAAAATGAACGTGCCCCCGGCATGGCTCGGCTATATCGGCGTCGATGACGTCGATGCGTCGGCAAAAAAGCTGGCCGAACTCGGCGGAACCGTGCACCGCGCGCCGGACGACATCCCCGGCATCGGCCGCTTTGCCATCGTCACCGATCCGCATGGCGCCGCCTTCGCGTTGTTCAGGGGGAACGACGGCGACATGCCGGACATCGCCCAACAGGCCAATGGCAATATCGGCTGGCATGAGTTGATGGCCGGCGATCTCGCCACCGAATATCCCTTCTACGAAAAACTGTTCGGCTGGACCAAGGACCAGACCATGCCGATGGGCGAAATGGGTGATTACCAGCTTTTCGCCCATGCCGGCGTTCCGATCGGCGGCATGATGACCAAGCCGGCGAACATGCCGGCACCACCCCATTGGGGCTTCTATTTCAACGTCGAAGCGCTGGACGCCGCAACCGGACGAGCGGAGGCACGCGGCGGAAAAATCCTCAATGGCCCGATGGAAGTGCCCGGCGGCGCCTGGGTGGTCAATTGCGTCGATCCGCAGGGCGCCCATTTCAATCTCGTGTCGATGAAACGCTGAGACAGGCGCATCGCGCGAAAGGCAGGCACCGGCAGGTCCGCGCCGGTGCCTGCCGCCACGTTTGCCAAGCCCTCTTACCGGACAGGAAATCCCATGCGTCTCGACACTATCGAGGTCGTCACCCTCTTCGTCGACGACATCGAAGCGGCAAACATCTTTTACAGCAAGGTTTTTGCGCCTGAAATCCTCTATCGGGACGAGGTCTCCACGGTCCTGAAATTCGCGGGCGTGATGATCAATCTGTTGCAGGCGACACAAGCCCCGCAACTGGTTGAGCCGCTTGTCGTGGCGGCCTCCGGCGCCGGAGCACGGTCGCTTCTCACGATCCGGGTGGACAATGTCGACGCGGCCTGCGCCCATCTCGATACGATTGGCATAAAGCTGCTAAACGGCCCCGTGAACCGCCCCTGGGGCCGCCGCACCGCCGCCTTTGCCGATCCTTCCGGCCATGCCTGGGAATTTGCCGAGCAACTGGCCTGAGCCATCAGGCGGACGATTCTGGCCCCTCTGCACGACCGCTCGCTTTGCGCCTTGCAATCCGTCTTCGCCTTGCACACACTTCTCTCCGGCGGCCTTGAGCCGCGGCAGGGAAGCGGAACCGCATGGCGATCAAGGCAGGCATCTACCACCGGACGCACTACCGCTATGACAGGCCGGTGCGGCTTGGACCCCAGACGATCCGTTTGAAACCGGCGGCCCATTCGAAGACAAGGGTGATCAGCCATGCGCTGAAGGTAACGCCGGCCAATCATTTCGTCACGCTCCAGCAGGACCCCTACGGCAATTACCTCGCCCGCTATGTCTTCCCCGATCCGGTCACCGAACTGAAGATCGAGGTCGATCTCGTCGCCGACATGAGCGTCTACAACCCCTTCGATTTCTTCGTCGAGGAGGACGCCGAGACCTTTCCCTTCGATTATCCGCAGGAGTTTCGTGACGATCTGCAGATTTACCAGAAGCCCGAACCCATGGGGCCGGCGCTTGCCGCCTATGTCGAGGCCATCGACCGTTCACCAACGCCGATCGTGGATTTCATCGTCGGCCTCAATGCGCGGCTGCGCCAGATGGTCGACTACGTCATCCGCATGGAGCCGGGCGTTCAGACGCCGGAGGAGACCTTGCGCCTCGGCCTCGGCTCCTGCCGCGATTCAAGCTGGCTGCTCGTCCAGATCCTGCGCAATCTGGGGCTGGCTGCCCGTTTCGTCTCCGGCTATCTCATCCAGTTGACACCCGACCTGAAGGCGCTCGATGGCCCCTCCGGCACCGAGGTGGATTTCACCGACCTGCATGCCTGGTGCGAGGTCTATATTCCCGGCGCCGGCTGGATCGGCCTTGATCCGACCTCAGGCCTGCTGACCGGCGAAAGCCATATTCCCCTTGCCGCCGCCCCGCATTTCCACAACGCCGCCCCGATCTCGGGCGCGGTCTACGGCGATGCAGGAACCGACTTCGATTTTTCGATGACCGTGACGCGCGTCGCCGAACATCCGCGCATTACGAAACCCTTTTCCGAGGAAAGCTGGCAGGCACTGAACGCGCTCGGGGAACAGGTGGACACGGTGCTCGCCGAGAGCGACGTGCGGCTGACCATGGGCGGCGAGCCGACCTTCGTGTCCATCGACGATGTCGAGGCGGAGGAATGGAACACCAGTGCCGTCGGCCCCACCAAGCGCGACAAGGCCGATAGACTGATCCGCCGTCTGCGCGAACGTTTCGCGCCGGGCGGCTTCCTCCATTACGGCCAGGGCAAATGGTATCCCGGCGAAAGCCTGCCGCGCTGGACCTTCTCCCTCTATTGGCGGCGTGATGGCAAGCCGATCTGGCACGAACCGGCATTGATCGCCACGGAAGGCAGCAAGTCCGGAGCGACCGAAGAACAGGCGGGAGCGCTCCTCACCGGCATTGCCAGGGAACTCGACATAGAGCCTGAAATGGTTCTTCCCGCCTTCGAGGATCCGGCCGAATGGATCGTCAAGGAAGGCAATCTGCCGGAAAATGTCGATCCGTCCAATTCCAGGCTGAACGACCCGGAGGAGCGCGCCCGCATCGCCCGCGTCTTCGAGCGCGGCCTGACGAAGCCGACGGGCTATATCCTGCCGGTCCAGGCCTGGAATGCCGAGGCCAAGGGGCGGAGATGGCGCAGCGAGAAATGGCACACCCGACGCGGCAATATCTTCCTCGTTCCCGGCGATAGTCCCCTCGGTTTCCGCATGCCGCTCGGCTCCCTGCCCCATCTGCCGCCGTCGCTCTATCCGCATATCCATGAGGCAGACCCGTCGATCCCCCGCGACCCGCTGCCGGACTATGGCCCGTCCGAACGCATGCTCCCCGAAGCCTCGCGCACGGTGGCCGATGCCGGCCAGCAACGCATCGAGCAGGTGCTGGAAAAGAACGAGGGTGATATCCTCGGCGCGGTGCGCACCGCCATGAGCGTCGAGCCGCGCGATGGCCGGCTTTGCGTCTTCATGCCGCCTGTCGAGCGCGTCGAGGACTATCTGGAACTGGTCGCCGCTGCCGAGAAGGCCGCCGCCGATCTCGGCCTGCCCGTCCATATCGAAGGCTATCCGCCACCGGGTGACGAGCGCGTCAATGTCCTGCGTGTCGCGCCCGATCCCGGTGTGATCGAGGTCAATGTCCATCCGGCCGCAAGCTGGGCCGAATGCGTCGAGATCACCACGGCGGTCTATGAGGAAGCCCGACTGACGAGGCTCGGTGCCGAGAAATTCATGATCGACGGCCGCCATACCGGCACCGGCGGCGGCAATCATGTGGTGGTCGGCGGCCGCAATCCGGGTGACAGCCCCTTTCTCCGCCGGCCGGACCTGTTGAAAAGCCTGATCCTGCATTGGCAGCGGCATCCCTCGCTTTCCTATCTCTTCTCCGGCTTGTTCATCGGCCCCACCAGCCAGGCGCCACGCATCGACGAGGCCCGCCATGACAGCCTCTACGAGCTGGAAATCGCCATGGCGCAAGTGCCCTCGCCCGGCAGTGGTCAGCCGCCCCTGCCCTGGATGGTCGATCGCCTGTTCCGCAACCTGTTGACCGACGTCACCGGCAATACCCACCGGGCGGAAATCTGCATCGACAAGCTGTTCTCGCCGGACGGCCCGACCGGGCGGCTTGGCCTGGTCGAATTCCGCGGCTTCGAAATGCCGCCCAATGCCCGCATGAGCCTTGCCCAGCAATTGCTGGTGCGCGCCCTGATCGCCCGTTTCTGGAAACATCCGGTTGAAGGCAAACTGGTACGCTGGGGCACGACCCTGCATGATCGCTTCATGCTGCCGCATTATATCTGGCAGGATTTCCTCGACGTGCTCGGCGATCTCCGCGCCCACGACTTCGATCTGAGGCCCGAATGGTTTGCCGCCCAGCTCGAATTCCGTTTTCCCTTCTGCGGCGAGGTCGAATATGAGGGCGCCAAGCTCGAACTGCGCCAGGCGCTGGAGCCCTGGCATGTGATGGGTGAACAGGGCACGCCGGGCGGCACGGTGCGCTATGTCGACAGTTCCATCGAGCGCCTGCAAGTGAAGCTCGAAACGGCCGATCCGGAGCGTTATACGATCGCCTGCAATGGGCGACCCCTGCCCCTTGCCGCCGCCGGCGTCAGCGGCGTCTCTGTCGCGGGCCTGCGCTACAAGGCCTGGAAGCCCGCCTCCGGCCTGCATCCAACGCTGCCGGTGGATGCGCCCCTCACATTCGATATCCATGACCGGTGGTCGCAGCGTGCGATCGGCGGCTGCATCTATCACGTTGCCCATCCGGGCGGGCGCAACTACGACACATTTCCGGTGAACGGCAACGAGGCGGAAGCCCGCCGGCTGGCGCGTTTCGAACCATTCGGCCATACGGCAGGCGCCTATCCGCTGGCCTTCGAAACGCCGTCGGCCGAATTTCCCCTGACGCTCGATTTGCGGCGTCCGGCAGGAGCATAGGATTTGATGTCGAAAAAGCAGGCGACAGGCAAAGGGAACCGGCACGCGGACGATCCGTTGCTGGGCTATCATTCGCTTCCCGGCATTGCCGATGAAATGCTCGATATAGACGGCCAGGTCCGGCCCGTCTGGCGGCATCTTCTCTCGGCCATCGGCCGGATGGACGAAGCCGATCTCGCCAACCGCTTTGCCCGCGCCGACCGCTATCTGCGCGATGCCGGCGTCTTTTACCGCGCCTATGGCACCAAGGAAACGACGGAGCGCAACTGGCCGCTTTCGCATGTGCCGGTGCTGATCGACGAGGCCGAATGGCAGGAACTCTCGAAGGGCCTCGTCCAGCGCGCCGAACTTCTCGAACGGATTGCCGCCGATATCTACGGGACGAACCGGCTCGTCGCCGATGGTTTCCTGCCACCTTCGCTGGTAGCCTCCAGCCCCGAATTCCTGCGGCCGATGGTGGGCATCGTGCCTGCCCATGGCCATTTCCTGCATTTCTGTTCCTTCGAGATCGGACGCGGACCGGATGGCGGCTGGTGGGTCCTGTCGGACCGGACGGAAGCGCCCTCCGGCGCCGGTTTTGCCATCGAGAACCGGGTGGCCACCGCGCGGGCCTTTTCCGATGTCTATGCCGAAACCCATGTGCACCGGCTGGCCGGCTTCTTCGGCGCCTTTCGCGATACGCTGCAAGCGCGCAAGGAACACCCGGACGACCGGATCGCGGTGCTGACGCCGGGGCTCGCCAACGAGACCTATTTCGAGCATGCCTATATTGCCCGCTATCTCGGCTTCATGCTGCTGGAAGGCGAGGACCTCGCCGTCGTCAACGACCGCGTCATGGTCCGCACAGTCGCGGGCCTGAAACCGGTCAGCGTTCTCTGGCGCCGCCTCGATGCCGCCTTCGCCGATCCGCTGGAACTCAACGGGGCCTCGCGCATCGGCACGCCCGGCATGGTCGAGGCGCTGCGCGCGGGCTCCGTTTCGTTCGTCAATGCGCTCGGCTCGGGCATATTGGAAACCCGCGCACTGCTTTCCTTCCTGCCGCGCATCTGCCGGCATCTTCTCGGCGAAAAACTGGTGCTGCCCAGCACCGCCACCTGGTGGTGCGGCCAGAAGGCGGAGCGCGACCATGTGCTGCGCAATATCGAGAAAATGGTGATCGGCCCGGCCTTTTCGACGCGGCCCTTCTTCGACGACAATGGCCAGTCGGTGCTCGGCGCCTCGCTGCGCGACACCGCCAGGACGACGATCGCCGACTGGCTCCTCACCGACGGAACCAAGCTCGTCGGCCAGGAAGCGGTGACGCTGTCGACCACGCCGGCCTGGGTCGATGGCAGGCTGACGCCGCGACCGATGAGCCTGCGCGTCTATGTGGCGCGCATCGGCGACGGCTGGCGGGTCATGCCCGGCGGTTTCGCGCGCATCGGCGCCGGCGTCGATGCCACCGCCATCGCCATGCAGGCCGGCGGCTCGGCCGCCGATGTCTGGATCGTCAGCGATAGGCCGGTGGAACGCACCTCGCTTCTTTCGGCCGAGGAGAACTTTACCCGCAACCTGCCCGGAAGCCTGCCGAGCCGGGCCGCCGACAACCTGTTCTGGCTTGGCCGCTATATCGAAAGGGCGGAGGGCGCGCTGCGCATCCTGCGCGCTTGGCATGGCCGCTTCGCCGAGCAGGCCAACAGCGAAATGCCGCTCCTGAAGGACATTACCGATTATCTGGCCGATCTCGAGGTGGACACGAAACAGCCCGTGCCCGACAGCCTGATCGTCAATATCAACAGCGCGCTCTATTCCGCCGGCAATATTCGCGACCGGTTTTCGGCAGATGGCTGGCTGGCGCTCAACGATCTCGCAAGAACCGCCCGCAAGCTACAGGCGACCGTCGAGGCAGGCGACGACACCACGCGAGCCATGACCATCCTGTTGCGCAAGCTTGCCGGCTTTGCCGGCCTGGTGCATGAAAACATGTACCGGTTCACCGGGTGGCGCTTCCTGTCGATCGGCCGCTACCTTGAGCGCGGCCTGCACATGACCAGCCTGTTCCGCCATTTCTCCGGCGAGGATGCCCCTGATGGAGCCTACGACATGCTGCTTGAAATCGGCGACAGCGTCATGACCCATCGCCGCCGCTACAACGTCAACACCGCCGCCCTCACCGTCACCGACCTTCTCGTCCTCGACCCGCTCAATCCGCGTTCGATCCTCTACCAGCTGAACGAGATCAAGACGGAGGTCGAGCAACTGCCGGACGCCATCGTCAACGGCCAGATGTCGCCGCTCTACCGCGAGGCCATGCGCCTCCATGCCGGACTTGCGGTGATGACCCCGGAAATGATGAACGCCGAGGTCTATGTCCGCCTCGAAGGCGACCTCGGGGAAATCTCCAACCTGCTCGCCGTGACCTATCTGGGATAGGGAGGATCGGAATATTCTATGTCGTTCTACAGGAAGCTGTTTACGTTCTTCATGTTCTGAAGACCGGCCGACTAAGCGAAAGCCGCCGTTCCCCCCGGGCGATCGCTGTGGCATACCGAAACTGCGCCGGGATCGATGCCATGCTCTACGATATCAAATTGCGGATGACCTATACCTATGAGATCCCGGTTTCCGGGGGGCGGCATATCATTCGGGTGCTTCCTCTTTTCTTGCCTGGGCGCCAAACAATGGTGAAAGGCACGCTCACCTGCGCGCCGGTGCCGCGGGAGCGCAGGGACGGCATCGATTTCTTCGGCAATTCCTCGACCTCGATCCTGTTTCGCGAGGCCCATGAAAACCTGGTCATCGACATGCGGGCGCGTGTCGAGTTGGACGCACAGCCGCTGGCCGCCGATTTTTCCCCCGACCTCGCCGGCCTCTCCGCTGAGATTGCCGATGTCTGGTCGCTCAACGCCAATTCGCCGCATCACTTTCTCGGCGCAAGCCCACGCCTGCCGCAGGATACGGCAATCGGCATCTATGCGCAGGAGCTTGTCGGCCCGGACATGACCATCCGTCAGATCGCCACCGCCATGTGCGCGCGGATCCACCGCGATTTCACCTATGATCCCGACGCAACGGAAGTCGAGACCACACCCCGCCAGGCCTTCGACCTCAAGCGCGGCGTCTGCCAGGATTTCACCCATGTGATGATCACCGCGTTGCGCAGCCTCGGCATCCCGGCCGGCTATGTCAGCGGCTTTTTGAGAACCATTCCGCCGCCGGGCAAGGAGCGCCTAGAAGGCGCCGATGCCATGCATGCCTGGGTGCGGTTCTGGGGCGGAACCGCCTGCGGATGGCTGGAACTCGACCCCACCAACAATATTCCGGCCGGCCTCGATCATATCGTCGTCGGCTACGGACGCGATTACGACGACGTCGCGCCCGTCATTGGTGTGCTGAAAAGCTACGGATCGCACGAAACCGAGCAGGCGGTGGATGTCATCGTCGTGCAGTGATCCGTATCGGGATGCCCCGGCGTCCCCTTTTCGTACAGCGTTTCGGCGCCGCGAGCCCGCATTTGCAGGGTCGGTAAAATTCTATTCAATTTTGACCGCGCCGGTGAACCCGGCCGAAAGACTTCCCCGGTAAGGTCGCCCAATCGAAGCGTATAACCGTGTCCGAGTGGGGAAAATGGCAAAGCGATCAACTCTCCTGCAGTCCTGTTCAGCCCTGGTCGGCGACCGCCAGGGAAATTTCGGCCTGATGGCCGCGCTCCTGCTTCCGGTGCTGCTCGCCTCTGGCGGCGTCGCGATCGACGTCACCAATATGATGATGGCCAAGAACCATCTGCAGGACGCGACGGACTCGGCGGCACTGGCCGCTTCCTCGGCCCTGGCCAATGAGGCCGCCACGCAGGCACAGGCCAAGCTGATGGCGATGGAATTCGTCAAGACCCAGATGCAGAACTGGAAGTCCTCCGGCATGAGCCCGGAAGAACTGACCGCCTTCAACGAAGCCTTCTCCAAGGGCACGTCCATCGAGATCATCGAGCAGAAGGCAGCGCTTGGAAACGCAAAAAGCTACGATGTCACCGTCAAGTCGAAATTCAGCCTGCCGCTCAACGGCATGACCCGACTGCTCGGCCGCGATACAGCCGAGGTCGCGGCCGTCAGCAAGTCGTTCGGCTCCGCCGANTGTCACCGTCAAGTCGAAATTCAGCCTGCCGCTCAACGGCATGACCCGACTGCTCGGCCGCGATACAGCCGAGGTCGCGGCCGTCAGCAAGTCGTTCGGCTCGGCCGAGGCGAAGAACGCGCTTTCCATGTTCCTCGTTCTGGATCGCTCCGGCTCCATGGCATGGAAGACAAATGCCATCGACAGCACCAAGACGTCCTGCAATGTCTATGAAGAATCCTATTGGCCCAATGCCAAGTGGAAGACGCCCTGCTATGTATCCAAGATCGCCTCGCTGAAACTGGCCGTCGCCAACCTGCTGACCCAGCTGAAGGTCGCCGATCCGACCTCCTTCTATGTGCGCACGGCCGGCGTTTCCTACAACGACAAGCAGGATTCGGCAGGCTCGCTCGATTGGGGCACGACGAAGTCCCTGGATTACGTGAATGCCCTGGCCGCCACCGGCGGCACCGATTCAAGCGGCGCCTTCAAGGCTGCGGTAACCGCACTGCTGAAGACCGGCAAGAATTCGGAAGAAAAAATACACACGGCGAAAAATGGCCAGACCGCGCCGAAGAAATACATCGTGTTCATGACGGATGGCGAGAACAACTACTATCAGGGAAGGTCGGACGACAAGACGTCCGACGCGCAAACCAAGGAATCCTGCCGGGAAGCAAAAGATAACGGTATCGAGGTCTTTGCCGTCGCCTTCATGGCGCCCACCCGTGGCCAGAACCTTCTCAAGGACTGCGCCACCGACAAGAGCCATTATTTCCAGGCGGAAGACAGCGCTGCCCTCGTCGCGGCGTTCAAGACGATCGGCGAGAAGGCATCCGAACTGAGCGTTCGCCTGACGCAATAGCGAGAACGAACACGGTTTTGGACATTGGCCCGCCCGGCGCAATCCCGGCGGGCTTTTCCATGCCCTCGCCAAACCCTGGAAATCCCGCAACTCGCCATGGATTGCCGTCGGCAAACCACTCGAAAAGTGCCGCCGGATGAAGGACCCACTTATGAAAACCCTGTTGCAAGCGCT
The DNA here is from genome assembly GCF_001426565.1 of Rhizobium sp. Root482. Lineage (GTDB taxonomy): Bacteria > Pseudomonadota > Alphaproteobacteria > Rhizobiales > Rhizobiaceae > Pararhizobium. The sequence goes on from NZ_LMFA01000026.1 coordinate 176,554, forward strand.
TCATAACGGTGCATAAATCGTTTCATATGCCCCGTTGGTGTTCGGCCTCCGGTCTCCCAAACCGTCAAAGAGGGTCAGCCTGTTTCAATGATCGAGCGTTTGTCCAACGAAAAAATCCCCAACGCCGCGCCGCGGGCCTCCAGTGCCGAGGTGCTGGCCCAGGAAATCATCGAACGCCTCACCTATCGCATCGGCAAGGACCCCAAGGTCGCCAAGCCGCATGACTGGCTGACGGCTGCCATTCTGGTGGTGCGTGACCGGATCACCGACAACTGGATGGAATCGACCCGCAAGACCTATGCGACCGACGCCAAGCGGGTCTATTACCTGTCGCTCGAATTCCTGATCGGCCGGCTGATGCGCGACGCGGTCACCAATATTGGCCTGATGGACGAATTGCGTGAGGCGCTTGCCTCCTTCGGTGTCGATATCGACGTCATCGCTGCGCTCGAGCCGGACGCGGCGCTCGGCAATGGCGGTCTCGGGCGCCTTGCCGCCTGCTTCATGGAATCGATGGCGACGGTCGATATCCCCGCCTATGGCTACGGCATCCGCTATGTACACGGCCTCTTCCGCCAGCAAATGGCCGATGGCTGGCAGGTGGAACTGCCGGAAACCTGGCTCGCCCACGGCAACCCATGGGAATTCGAGCGGCGCGAAAGCTCCTACGAGATCGGCTTCGGCGGCTCGGTCGAAACCGTCAATCTCGATGAGGAACTGACCCGCTATGTCTGGAAGCCGGCCGAGCGCGTGATCGCCACGGCCTGCGATACGCCGGTTGTGGGCTGGCGCGGCAAGCGCGTCAACACGCTGCGCCTGTGGACCGCCCATCCGATCGACCCGATCCTGCTCGATGCCTTCAATGCCGGCGACCATATCGGCGCGCTGAGGGAGAGCAACAAGGCCGAAAGCCTCGCCCGCGTGCTCTACCCTGCCGATGCGACCCCCGCCGGCCAGGAATTGCGGCTGCGCCAGGAATTCTTCTTCTCGTCGGCTTCCCTGCAGGACATCCTGCGCCGCCACCTGCAGCAATATCCGGATTTCACCTCGCTTGCCGACAAGGTCGCGATCCAGCTCAACGATACCCATCCGGCCGTTTCCGTGGCCGAGCTTGTTCGCCTCCTGACCGATGTGCATGGCCTCGATTTCGAGGCTGCCTGGGACATTGCCCGCCGCACCTTCTCCTATACCAACCACACGCTCCTGCCCGAGGCGCTGGAAACCTGGCCGGTGCCGCTGTTCGAGCGGCTTTTGCCGCGCCACATGCAGATCGTCTATGCGATCAATGCCAATATCCTCATGGAAGCGCGCAAGCAGAAGGCCCATACGGACGAGGAGGTCCGCAACATCTCGCTGATCGACGAAAGCGGCGGGCGGCGGGTGCGCATGGGCAATCTGGCCTTTGTCGGCTCCCATTCGATCAACGGCGTCTCTGCCCTTCATACCGAACTGATGAAGGAAACGGTCTTTGCCGACCTGCACCGGCTCTACCCCACCCGCATCAACAACAAGACCAACGGCATCACCCCGCGCCGCTGGCTGATGCAGTGCAACCCTGATCTCTTCGGCCTGATCCGCGAGGCGATCGGCGACGATTTCATGGACGATGCCGAGGCCCTGCAGGCGCTCGACGGCTTTGCCGACAAGCCGGATTTCCAGGAGAAATTCGCCGCCATCAAGCGGGCCAACAAATCGAAGCTGGCGCAACTGGTCCAGAGCCGCATGGGCATCAGGCTCGATCCCTCGGCCATGTTCGATATCCAGATCAAGCGCATCCACGAATACAAGCGCCAGCTTCTCAACATCATCGAGGCGATTTCGCTCTACGACCAGATCCGCTCGCATCCGGAACTGGACTGGGTGCCGCGGGTCAAACTGTTCGCCGGCAAGGCGGCGCCGAGCTATCACAATGCCAAGCTGATCATCAAGCTCGCCAATGACGTTGCGCGGGTGATCAACAACGACCCTTCAGTGCACGGTCTCCTGAAGATCGTTTTCATCCCCAATTACAACGTCTCGCTCGCCGAGATCATGGTGCCCGCCGCCGATCTTTCCGAGCAGATTTCCACCGCCGGCATGGAAGCATCGGGAACCGGGAACATGAAGTTCGCGTTGAACGGGGCATTGACGATCGGGACACTCGATGGCGCCAATGTCGAAATGCGCGATTGGGTGGGGGAGGAAAACATCAAGATTTTCGGAATGACCGCAGACGAGGTCGCCAAGGTCCGCGCCGAGGGCCACAATCCGCGCGCCATCATCGAAAGCTCGCGGGAATTGTCGCAGGCCCTGCTCGCCATTTCATCCGGCGTTTTCTCGCCGGATGACCGCAACCGCTTCACCGGCCTGGTCGATGGCATCTACAATCACGACTGGTTCATGGTCGCCGCCGATTTCGACGCCTATTCGAAAGCCCAGCGCGAGGTGGACGCGATCTTTACCGACAGGCCCGGCTGGTACTCGAAAACCATCCGCAATACGGCGCGCATGGGCTGGTTCTCCTCCGACCGCACGATCCGGCAATATGCCGATGAAATCTGGAGAGCCGGATGACCTCAGTGCCGAAAGCCGCCACGCCTGCCGTTCCGACAGCACGGCTGCCGGCGGAAGAGATCGCGGCGATCCTCGCCGGCACCCATTCCGACCCTTTCGCCGTTCTCGGCGTCCACCCGGCCGCCAGCGGCTTCATCGCCCGCTGCTTCATCCCCGGCGCCGAAACCGTCATCGCCGAAACGCTTGCCGGCAAGGAGATCGGCACGCTTGAACGGCGCGACGATGCCGGCATCTTCGAAGGCCCGGTCGCTGTCACCCGGATCCAGCCCGTCCGCTACAAGGCCAGCAATGGCGGCGGCGAATGGACCGTCATCGATCCCTACAGCTTCGGCCCCGTGCTCGGGCCTATGGACGATTATTATATTCGCGAAGGTTCGCATCTGCGCCTCTTCGACAGGATGGGCGCGCATCCGGTCACCCATGATGGAGCGGAAGGCTTCCATTTCGCCGTCTGGGCGCCGAATGCACGGCGCGTCTCGGTCGTCGGCGATTTCAACGCCTGGGACGGCCGCCGCCACGTCATGCGGTTGCGCCAGGACACCGGCATCTGGGAAATCTTCTTGCCGGGCATTCCCACGGGGGCGATCTACAAGTACGAGATCGTCGGCAAGAGCGGCGAGGTCCTGCCGCTGAAGGCCGACCCCTTCGCCCGCCGTTCCGAACTGCGCCCGAACAATGCCTCGATGACGACGGGCGAGATCGACCAGGACTGGCAGGACGACGCCCACCGCGCCCATTGGGCGAAGGTCGATGCGCGCCGCCAGCCGATCTCGATCTACGAGGTCCATGCAGCCTCCTGGCAATTGCGCGACGATGGCACCATGCTGTCCTGGGACGAAATGGCGGACCGGCTGATCCCCTATTGCGTCGACATGGGCTTCACCCATATCGAATTCCTGCCGATCAGCGAATATCCCTTCGATCCCTCCTGGGGTTACCAGACAACCGGGCTTTATGCGCCGACCGCCCGCTTCGGCGAGCCCCAAGGCTTTGCCCGCTTCGTCAACGGCGCCCACAAGGTCGGTCTTGGCGTCATCCTCGATTGGGTGCCGGCCCATTTTCCGACCGATGCCCATGGCCTGCGCTGGTTCGACGGCACCGCCCTTTACGAGCACGAGGACCCGCGCCAGGGCTATCACCCGGACTGGAACACCGCGATCTACAATTTCGGCCGCGCCGAGGTCTTCTCCTATCTCGTCAACAATGCGCTCTACTGGGCTGAGAAATTCCATCTCGACGGCCTGCGCGTCGATGCCGTCGCCTCGATGCTCTATCTCGATTATTCGCGCGAACATGGCGAATGGGTGCCGAACGAATATGGCGGCAACGAAAACCTCGATGCGGTCCGCTTCCTGCAGACGATGAACAAGGAGGTTTACGGCAGCCATCCGGGCATCATCACGATTGCCGAGGAATCCACCTCCTGGCCCAAGGTTTCCGCCCCTGTCCATACGGGCGGCCTCGGCTTCGGCTTCAAGTGGAACATGGGCTTCATGCACGACACGCTGCAATATCTGCAGCGCGAGCCGATCCACCGCAAGCACCACCACAACGACATGACCTTCGGGCTGATCTATGCCTTCAGCGAGAATTTCGTGCTGCCGCTCTCCCATGACGAAGTGGTGCACGGCAAGGGATCGCTGATCGCCAAGATGACCGGCGACGACTGGCAGAAATTCGCCAATCTGCGCGCTTATTACAGTTTCATGTGGGGCTATCCCGGCAAGAAGCTTTTGTTCATGGGCCAGGAATTCGCCCAGTGGCGCGAATGGTCGGAAGAGCGCTCGCTCGATTGGAACCTGCTCGAATATCCCCTGCACGAGGGCATGCGCCGGCTGGTGCGAGACCTCAACGGCACCTATCGCAACAAGGCGGCGCTGCATGCGCGCGACTGCGAGGGCGACGGTTTCGAATGGCTGATCGCCGACGACAGCGACAATTCGGTCTTTGCCTGGCTGCGCAAGGCGCCCGGCGAAAAGACCATCGCCGTCATCAGCAATTTCACCCCGGTCTACCGGGAAGCTTACGTCATCCCCTTGCCGACGGAAGGCCGCTGGCGGGAAATTCTCAACAGCGATGCCGAGATCTACGGCGGCGGCGGCAAGGGCAACGGCGGCGCCATCCAGGCGACGAAAAACGCCTCGGGCGCCATCACCGCATCGATCACCCTGCCGCCTCTGGCAACGGTGATGTTCGAACAGGACTGAAGCGGCGAACGGGGCCGGAGGGGCCTGTCGAACGGCGCGAAAAGAAGAGTAGAAGCGGTAGCCATCCGAAAGGACGGGCGCCGCTCCGGGGAACCATCAATCGGGAGGAACATCAGTGGAAAAACGCATACAGCCGCTTGCCCGTGACGCCATGGCCTATGTTCTTGCCGGCGGTCGCGGCAGCCGTTTGAAGGAATTGACCGATCGTCGCGCCAAGCCCGCCGTTTATTTCGGCGGCAAGGCGCGCATCATCGATTTTGCCCTGTCCAACGCCATGAATTCCGGCATCCGCCGCATCGGCGTCGCCACCCAGTACAAGGCCCATTCGCTGATCCGCCACCTCCAGAACGGCTGGAACTTCTTCCGCCCGGAAAGAAACGAGAGTTTCGACATCCTGCCGGCCTCGCAGCGTGTTTCCGAGACGCAATGGTATGAAGGCACCGCCGACGCGGTCTATCAGAACATCGACATCATCGAGGACCACGGCGTCGAATATATGGTGATCCTCGCCGGCGACCATATCTACAAGATGGACTACGAACTCATGCTCCAGCAGCATGTGGATTCCGGCGCCGACGTCACCATCGGTTGCCTGGAAGTGCCGCGCATGGAAGCGACCGGCTTCGGCGTCATGCATGTCGACGACAAGGACCAGATCATCGCCTTCGTCGAGAAGCCGGCCGATCCGCCGGGCATTCCCGGCAATCCGGACATGGCGCTCGCCTCCATGGGCATCTATGTTTTCCACACCAAATTCCTGATGGACGTGCTGCGCCGCGATGCCGCCGATCCCGCCTCCTCGCGCGATTTCGGCAAGGACATCATCCCCTATATCGTCGAGCACGGCAAAGCCGTCGCCCACCGCTTCAACCAGTCCTGCGTAAGGTCGGATTTCGAGCGCCAGGCCTATTGGCGCGACGTCGGCACGATCGACGCCTATTGGCAGGCCAATATCGACCTCACCCATGTCACCCCGGAACTCGACATCTATGACGGCACCTGGCCGATCTGGACCTTTGCCGAAATCAAGCCGCCGGCCAAATTCGTCCACGACGACGAAAACCGCCGCGGCTCGGCAACCTCTTCGCTCGTTTCCGGAGACTGCATCATTTCCGGTGCCAGCCTCAACCGCTCGATGCTGTTTACCGGCGTGCGGGTGAATTCCTTCTCCCGCCTTGACGGCGCCGTGATCCTGCCCAATGTCAGGATCGGCCGGCATACGCAGTTGAGCAATGTCGTCATCGACAGCCGCGTCGTCATTCCCGAAGGCCTGGTGGTGGGCGAGGATCCGGAACTGGACGCCCGGCGCTTCCGCCGCTCGGAAAACGGCATCTGCCTGATCACGCAGAAGATGATCGACAGACTGGATATGTGAGACATGCAGGTTCTATCCGTCGCATCGGAAGTCTTTCCGCTGGTCAAGACAGGGGGTCTCGCCGATGTGGTGGGCGCCCTGCCGGCGGCGCTCGCGCCGCATGGCATCCGCACGCGCACGCTGGTGCCCGGCTATCCCGCAGTGATGGCAAAGGCCAGGAAGCCGCTGAAACGCGCCGGCTTCGATGATCTTTTCGGAGGGCCTGCCTCCATCCTCACCGTGGATCACCAAGGGCTCGACCTGCTGGTCCTCGACGCGCCCCATCTGTTCGACCGTGACGGCGGCCCCTATGTCGATGGCAACGGCCGCGATTATCCCGACAATTTCCGCCGTTTCGCCGCCCTGTCCCTGGCCGCTGCCGAGATCGCCGGCGGCTTGCTTGCCGATTGGACGCCGGATCTCGTTCATGCCCATGACTGGCAATCGGCGCTGGCGCCCGTCTATATGCGCTTCGGCGCGGCCCGGGCGGTGCCCTCGATCCTCACCATCCACAATATCGCCTTCCAGGGCCAGTTCGGGGCGGAGATCTTTTCCGAACTCGCGCTGCCGCCGGAGGCTTTTTCGATCGACTATGTCGAATATTTCGGCGATGTCGGCTTTCTCAAGGGTGGGCTGCAGGCGGCAAGTGCCATCACCACGGTCAGCCCCTCCTATGCCGGGGAAATCCTCGAGCCGGAATTCGGCATGGGTTTCGAGGGCCTTTTGACGGCGCGCGCCTCCAGCCTCTACGGCATCGTCAACGGCATCGACACCGATGTCTGGAACCCGCAGACCGATCCCCATATCGCCGGCACCTATGGCTCCGCATCCCTGAAGAAGCGCCATGCCAACCGCAAGGCGCTCTCGGCCCGCTTCGACTTCGACGACGCGCCCGGCCCGATCTTCTGCGTCGTCAGCCGGCTGACCTGGCAGAAGGGCATGGATGTCCTGATCGAGGTGATCGACGACATCGTCGGCAACGGCGGCAAGCTGGCCGTGCTCGGCTCCGGCGATCCGGTGATCGAGGTCGCCTTCAAGGCGGCCGCGGCCCGCCATCCGCGCCGCGTCGGCATCGTCGTCGGCTATGACGAACCGCTGTCGCATCTGATGCAGGCCGGCGCCGATGCGATCCTAATTCCCTCGCGCTTCGAGCCCTGCGGGCTGACCCAGCTTTACGGGCTGCGCTATGGTTGCGTACCCGTCGTGGCGCGCACCGGCGGCCTTGCCGATACGATCGTCGATGCCAATGCGGCCGCGCTTGGCGCCGGCTGCGCCACCGGCTTCCAGTTTTCGCCCGTTTCGGCCGCTAGCCTGCGCCGGACCCTGCGACGCGTCTTTACCGCCTATGGGCAACCCAAGGTCTGGAGCAGACTGCAGACCCAGGGCATGAAATCGGATGTTTCCTGGAATGGAAGCGCACAGGCCTATGCCGACCTCTATTCCAGTCTTCTTGCGAAAGGCTAAGACCATGACCAGAACCGTTGCCACCACCCCCTATATGGACCAGAAGCCGGGAACCTCCGGCCTGCGCAAGAAGGTGCCGGTCTTCCAGCAGAACAACTATGCGGAGAGTTTCATCCAGTCGATCTTCGATGCGCTGGAGGGCTTTCAGGGCCAGACGCTGGTGATCGGCGGCGACGGCCGCTACTACAATCGCGAGGTCATCCAGATCGCCATCAAGATGGCGGCGGCAAATGGCTTCGGCCGGGTGCTGGTCGGCCGCGGCGGCATCCTGTCGACGCCGGCCGCCTCCAACATCATCCGTAAATACAAGGCCTTCGGCGGCATCGTGCTGTCTGCCAGCCACAATCCCGGCGGGCCGACCGAGGATTTCGGCATCAAGTACAATATCGGCAATGGCGGCCCGGCCACCGAAAAGGTCACCGACGCCATCTATGCCCGCAGCCGTTCGATCGAGACCTACAGGATCGCCGAGGTCGCCGATATCAATCTCGACGTGGAAGGCAACCAGGATGTCGCTGGCATGGAGGTCGTGGTCATCGATCCGGTCGCGGACTATGCCGAACTGATGGAAAAGCTGTTCGATTTCGGCGCCATCCGCAACCTGATTTCCGGCGGGTTCCGCATCGTCTTCGATGCGATGAGCGCGGTAACCGGCCCTTATGCCAAGGAAATCCTCGAAAACCGGCTGGGCGCCGCCAAGGGCTCCGTGCTGAATTTCATTCCCCTGCCCGATTTCGGCGGCCACCATCCCGACCCCAATCTCGTCCATGCCCGCGCCCTCTATGAGGAGATGATGGGCGAGAACGCCCCGGATTTCGGGGCCGCTTCCGATGGCGACGGCGACCGCAACCTGATCGTCGGCAGGGGCATCTTCGTCACACCCTCCGACAGCCTGGCCATGCTGGCGGCCAATGCCCATCTGGCGCCCGGCTATGCCAAGGGCCTGGCCGGCATTGCCCGCTCCATGCCGACAAGCGCCGCCGCCGACCGGGTCGCCGAAAAGCTCGGCATCGGCATGTACGAAACGCCCACCGGCTGGAAATTCTTCGGCAACCTCATGGATGCCGGCCTGGTGACGATCTGCGGCGAGGAAAGCGCCGGTACCGGCTCCGATCACGTGCGCGAGAAGGACGGGCTTTGGGCGGTGCTGCTCTGGCTCAACATCCTCGCGGTGCGCATGGAAAGCGTCATCGACATCGCTCGCCAGCACTGGACCACCTATGGCCGCAACTATTATTCCCGCCACGACTACGAGGAGGTCGATGCGGACGCCGCCAATGGCCTGGTGAACGCCTTGCGCGATCAGCTCGCCACCCTGCCAGGCAAGAGCTTCGGCAAACTGAAGGTCGCGACATCGGACGATTTCTCCTATCACGATCCGGTGGACAAATCCGTCAGCAACAACCAGGGCATCCGCATCCTGTTCGAGGGCGGCTCGCGCATCGTCTTCCGCCTGTCGGGCACCGGCACGTCGGGAGCGACCTTGCGCGTCTATATCGAGCGCTACGAGCCTGATGCCTCCCGCCACCATTTCGACACCCAGGAAGCCCTCGCCGACCTGATCGCCGTCGCCGACGAGATCGCCGGCATCAAGGAGCGCACCGGCCGCGCCGAGCCGACGGTCATCACCTGACCCTCGGCCGTGCTGGTCTGGCCGGCAAGGCAGGGCTAGCCTTCCGGCGCGCCCTTTCCACCGTCATCCTCGTCCCCCTCCCTTTCCGTCATCCTTGCCTCCTCTCCCTCCGTCCTCCTCGGGCTTGACCCGAGGATCCACACCACAGGCACGGAAAATGGGAATGACCGCAGATCCTCGGGTCAAGCCCGAGGATGACGGAGGGGAGGAAAGTGCGGCGGGAAAAGCACCTTTGAATGGCGCTGCGACCCGCAAACAGCCCACGAGAGCGGCCTTTGAGGAAGCCGGAGCGATCCGGTCGCGACGAGCGTCACCCTGTGCCAGAAAAGGTGCCGCCAACCCCGCAGAGAAGCCGGAATTGTTCATCCACCAATACCGAACGGAGCGCTGGAAGGCGTCATATAGTTTAACTTAGTCACGGCACTTGCAGCGCCCGGGCCAAGTGACTGAAAGCAAACCCACGACGGATTTTCCGGGCGTGGCTGGAGGTCGTTGGGGAGCTGGCATTCTCCGAACCTACCTTCTCCCCGGCGGGGAGAAGGTGGCCCGCAGGGCCGGATGAGGGGGGCGAAGCCGCGTCACACCAAGCGGCCTGACGAACAGAGACTTTGAAAACATGGCAACGAAAACGATGTCTCACCGATATTGTGCTACCCCCTCATCCGTCCTTCGGGCACCTTCTCCCCGAGGGGAGAAGGAAAGTCGCCGCGCCAGAAGAACGTCTCTGCGGATGCCATGCCGCTCTCCCGCAGGCGGGGAGAGGGACGATGGAGATCGATCATGACGACCAACCATGCGGCACATCCCTTCTCCACAAGGATGGACGGATGAGCAGCAAGCAGGCCGCATCAAATTTTGCGATAGGCCTCCAGCCTCAGGCGCTGCTTGTGGCGCTCGGCATAGTCTTCGGCATCGGATTGCGCCCGAAAATTTGCAATGTCGTGGCGACCGTTTTCCGCCACGTGAACGAGCCACTCGTCGCCGAGTTCGATGATATCAACTGATTTAGAGGGTTCGAAGAGCGCTTCCAAAAGCTTCCTTCCATTGGGGCGGAAGCTTGTGCGCTCACGGCCAACAGCGCCCTTGGCATTTGCTGTCGATGTCATGAAGATAGGCCTCTTCGCGGTGGAAGTCCAGCTATGAAGCAGGTATCGACCCGGCCTTGAGACAAAACGCTTGCAACGCGGGTCAAAGCGAAGACAAATCACCCTGGACCCGTCCGAATGCCGCAATCTCTCCAGGTGCCCGATGCCGAACCCGCATTATCCCCCTCCCCTCGGCGCCACGCACGGAAACCAGGGCACGAGCTTCGCCGTCTGGTCCACCTCCGCATCCGGCATCGAGCTCTGCCTTTTCGACGAAACCGGCACCACCGAATTGCGGCGCCAGCCGATGCAGCGCGGCGAGGATGGCGTTCACAGCCTGACCGTCACCGACGCCCCGCCCGGCACGCGCTACGGTTTTCGTGCCTGGGGCACCTATGCGCCGGATGAGGGCCTGTGGTTCGATCCCGCCAAACTTCTGGTCGATCCCTATGCCCGCGAGCTCGACCGCCCCTTCCGCCACGATCCGCGACTGTCCGTGCTCGGCGACGACACCGCCGACCTCGTGCCGAAGGCGATCGTCACATCTTACTCGGAAAGAGTGGGACACCCGGAAAGCGTGGAGCAGCTTGAACACCCCTCGGCGCCGCGCTTCCGCCCAGGAGGGCTGATCTATGAAATCGCCGTGCGCGCCTTCACCAGGCTGCATCCCGACGTGCCGGAGCACCAGCGCGGCACGGTGGCGGCCCTTGCCCATCCCGCCATCATCGCTCATCTGAAGCGCATCGGTGTTTCGGCCGTGGAACTGATGCCGATCACCGCTTGGATCGACGAGCGACATCTGCCGCCGCTCGGGCTCTCCAACAGCTGGGGCTACAACCCGATCGCACTGATGGCGCTCGACCCGCGCCTCGTTCCCGGCGGCGTGGCCGAACTGCGCGACACGGTGGCGGCACTGCATGCCGAGGGCATCGGCACCATCCTCGACCTGGTGTTCAACCATTCCGGCGAAAGCGACCGGCTGGGCGCCACCCTATCGATGCGCGGCCTCGACAACCTCACCTATTATCGCCATGCCGCTGGTCGGCCGGGAGACCTGATCAACGACACCGGCTGCGGCAATACCATTGCCTGCGATCATCCGGTGGTGCGCCGGCTCATCCTCGATAGCCTGCGCCATTTCGTGCTCGCCGCCGGCATCGACGGCTTCCGCTTCGATCTCGGCTCCATCCTTGGCCGCGACGAAAACGGCTTCAGCCGCGATGCGGCACTTCTGGCGGAAATGCGCGCCGATCCGGTATTGAAAGACCGCGGGCTGATCGCCGAGCCTTGGGATATCGGCCCCGGCGGCTACCAGCTCGGCAATTTCCCCGAACCCTTCCTCGAATGGAACGACCGATCCCGCGACGACCTGCGCCGCGCCTTTCGCGGCGACCGCCCCATCATCGGCGCCCTGGCGACGGCGCTCGCCGGCTCCTCCGACATATTTTCTCGCCATGGCGGCGCCCACACCCGCAGCGTCAATTTCATCGCCGCCCATGACGGTTTTACCCTGATGGACCTCGTTTCCCATGCCTTTAAACACAACGAGGCCAATGGCGAGGACAACCGCGACGGCCACAACGACAATCACTCCTGGAACAACGGCGTCGAGGGGGCAACCGATGATCCGGTGATACTTGCCAGGCGCCGCGTCGATGTGATGGCGCTTCTCTCGACCCTCTTTGCGACACGCGGCACGATCATGCTGACGGCCGGCGATGAAGGCGGCCGCAGCCAGCACGGCAACAACAATGCCTATTGCCAGGACAATGCGATCACCTGGCTCGACTGGACGACGCTCGACGAGGAACTGGTCGCCCATACCGCGGCTCTGTCCGCCATCCGCGCCCGCTTCGATGTCTTTGCGAACACGGCCTTCCTGACCGGTGACGGCGATGTCGAATGGCTGCGGCTCGACGGGCAGCCGATGACCGTCGCCGACTGGGAGGATGCCGCCACCGACACGCTGGCAATGGTGCTTGAGACGGGAGACGCCGTGCAGAACCGGGCGACCCGCCTGGCGGTGGTTTTCAATCTGGGCCATGTGCCGCGCCCGGTCCATCTGCCGGAGCGCCCGGGCGCCGGCTGGCAAAGCCTCCTGCCGGTAGCCGATGCGGGTAACGGCATGATTGCCGCCCGCGCCATCGGTTTTTACGTCGAAATAATGTGAGAGCCGCCGCTTGATCGATTGCCGTTTTCCGCCGGGACGGCATATAGACGAAGAGAATAATTTTGGATCGGGAAAACCATGCCGCGTGAAATTTCGCTCTCCGACGTCAGGGCTCTGATCGGCACCCAGATGGGCGTGTCCGACTGGATCATCGTATCGCAACAGATGATCGACGGTTTCGCCGATGCGACCGACGACCACCAGTTCATCCACACGGACCCAGCGCGCGCCGCCGCCGAGACACCCTTCGGCGGCACGATCGCCCATGGCTTCCTGTCGCTCTCGCTCCTGTCAGCGATGAACTTCAACTGCCTGCCCAAGGTGCGCGAGCAGACCATGGGCATCAATTACGGCTTCGACAAAATTCGTTTCATGAACCCGGTGAAGAGCGGCACCCGGGTGCGCGGCCATTTCACCATGGCCGACGCCCGCTTTCGCGGCGCCGGCATGCTGATGGTCACCTATGAAGTCAGCGTCGAGATCGAGAACGAACGCAAACCGGCCCTGACCGCCACCTGGCTGACCATCATCCAGTTCGACCCGAAGGACCGGCCGGAGGATGGGTGAGGCCGCGCAAGGGCAGGAAGTTGTTCGTCGTGCCTTTGCCGCGCAGGCAAAAGCCTGCCTTGAGCTCGGCTCGCCCTTTACCGCCCGTCTTTGCGAACTGGCTGCAGAAAATCTCTCGGCGGATCACCCTGTCGGCCAAATCGTGCTTGGCTGGAAAGGCGATCCCTCGCCCGGCGGCGATTCCGTGCCGCTCCGCCTGGCAGGCGCCTTGCATGCGCTGGTGCTGTCGAACAGGGATCCCGCACTCGCGGCTGTCTACCCTCCGCAGGTTGCGGATCGGGACGCCGATCTCTGGGCAGCGGTGCGCGGAGCCTGCCGCATCCATGCCGGTTTCATCCTCGACCGTCTGGCCTCGGCGCCGCAGACCAACGAAGTGCGCCGATCGGCAGCACTCCTGCCCGGCTTCCTGACCATTGCGAGCCTGTTCCAGAAACCCCTTGTCCTGTCGGAGATCGGCGCCAGCGCCGGGCTCAACCTGCAATGGGACCGCTATGGCTACCGGCTTGGCGGCCTTGCCTGCGGGGCGCCGTCTTCGCCCGTGGAGATCGCGCCCGACTGGACCGGCCCGCCGCCGCCGGAAAACGCCGTCGATGTCAGTGAAAGAGCCGGATGCGATCTCAATCCGCTCGATCCGGCCTCATACGAGGACCGACTGCGGCTTCTTTCCTATATCTGGGCCGACCAGGCCGACCGGCTGGAGCGCACCCGCCAAGCCCTGTCGATCGCGGCCGCCAGGCGCCAGACGGTGGAACGGGCGGATGCGCTGGACTGGCTGACGCACCGCCTGCAGCCAGTCCATGCCGATCGCGTCCATGTGGTCTATCATACGATCGCCTGGCAATATCTGCCGGCCGCCGCGCAGAAAAAAGGCGAGACACTCATCGCAGCCGCCGGCGAGCGGGCCACATCCGCCGCACCGTTCGCACGCCTGCAGATGGAGGCCGACGAGCACAAACACGACGGCGCCGCGTTGACATTGCAAATCTGGCCCACCGGCAAAAAACACCTGATCGGCCGCGCCGATTTCCACGGCCGCTGGATAAAATGGACCGGCTGGCCGGCCCTGAGTTGATTGCCGCCGGAGCTGTCAACGATGAGCATAGCGCTTGGCATGGCCCCTCACCCTGGCCCTCTCCCCGCAAGCGGGGAGAGGGGACGACCGAGCGCGACGCCCGTCCCAACATTTGGCAGAAATAGCCGCAGATACACTGATTGAAGTGGAACGACGGAACCGCCGCATATCCCTTCTCCCCGTCCAACGGGGAGAAGGTGCCCGATAGGGCGGATGAGGGGCAGCACTCCGTTCGTCTAAAGCAGTTTAACGGAAGCCCCCACCTCCCTCAGTTCCCCGCATCCTCGGCAGCCTCGGTGAGAAGCCCCGACACATAGGGCGCGAACGAGCGCCAGCATTCGACGCGGAAGGCATCTTCCGCCGTGCGCAAAAGCACGATCTCGGCCTTGGCGAGCACGGTGCGCGAGCAGGCGCCGACCGGGAAGGCGGTGAGCGACAGGTCCTGCGGGCAGCCGCCGTTGATGGCGGCAGCGGCGCTGCGGCCCTTGACGAGGATGGCGGTGTTGCGATGGGATATATCGGTCGCCGAATGCAGGGCGCCGCTTGCGGAAACCGCCGCCATCAGGTCGGCCTCGTTTTCGTCGATCACCAGCCATTCGTCCGGCCCCAGCCAGAGCGCATGGCGGCCGTCTGCAAAAGCCGAAGTCTTCGGCTGGACGGGAAGCGAGAGTCCAAGGGCACCGGAGAGCGCCTGAACGGCATCCGGTCCGGCGCGCAGGGAAAGGCGGGTCGCGGGCACGGCCGCGGACAAGACCGCTGCCGCCGAACCGCCGTGGAAGCCGGCAAGCGGCAGGGTACGGGTTGCCGGAACAATGCCGGTCGCATCTGCTCCAAGATCAGCCATGGATACGGCCTCCTTCCTTGTCAAAGAACACCATCTCGCTCACCTCGACGGCGATCGTGGCGTCGGGCATCGGCACATAAAGCGTTTCGCCGAGCCGCGCCTTGCCGCCGGCCACCAGCGCCAGCGCAATCGAGCGGCCACAATTTTCCGACCAGTAGGACGAAGTGACATGGCCGATCATCGTCATCGGCACGGCCTGGTTGGGATCGGCGACGACCTGCGCGCCCTCCTCCAGAACGACCTTCGGGTCCTTGGTAAGCAGCCCGACGAGTTGCTTGCGTCCGTCGGCCACCAGATCGGAACGCTTGAGGCCGCGAATGCCGACGAAATCCGGCTTCTTCTTGCCGACCGCCCAGCTCAGCGAGGCATCGTCCGGCGTCACCGTGCCGTCGGTATCCTGGCCGACGATGATATAGCCTTTCTCGGCGCGCAGGATGTGCATGGCCTCGGTCCCATAGGCGCAGGCCCCGACTTTTTCGCCTTCCGCGCTGATCGCCGCCCAGACGGCGGGGCCGAAATCGGCGGGCACATTGACCTCGAAGCCGGTTTCGCCGGTGAAGGACATGCGGAACAGCCTAGTCGGCACGCCGCAGATCCTGCCTTCGCGCACGCTCATATGCGGGAAGGCCTCGCTCGAAAGGTCGATGCCCTCCACCAGCGGCGCGATGATCTCGCGCGCCTTCGGACCCTGCACGGCAATGACAGCCCATTGCTCGGTGGCCGATGTCAGCCAGACCTTCAGATGCGGAAACTCGGTCTGCAGATAGTCTTCCATATGGTTCATGACGCGGGCAGCACCGCCGGTCGTCGTCGTCACATGGAAACGGTCTTCTGCCATGCGCCCGACGACGCCGTCGTCATAGACGAAACCATCCTCGCGCAGCATGATGCCGTAGCGGCAGCGGCCGGGCTTCAGCGTGTCCCAGCTGTTGGTATAGATGAGATTGAGGAACTGGGCCGCATCCGGGCCGACAACCTCGATCTTGCCGAGCGTCGAGGCATCGAAAATACCGGCGGTTTCGCGCACGGTCCGGCATTCGCGGTTGACCGCCTGGTGCATGTCCTCGCCGGCGCGCGGATAATACCAGGCGCGCTTCCACTGGCCGACATCCTCGAACACGGCGCCTTCCGCTTCCTCGAGCGCGTGCATCGGCGTCTTGCGGGTGGGGTCGAACAGATCGCCGCGCGAATGGTTGATCAGCGTACCGAAGCTGACCGGCGTATAGGGCGCGCGGAAGGTGGTGAGGCCGACCTTGGGGATTTCCCGGCCGAGCGTCTCTGCGGCGATGGCCAGACCATGGATGTTGGAAAGCTTGCCCTGGTCGGTCGCCATGCCATTGGTGGTGAAGCGCTTGATATGCTCGATCGAGTGCATGCCCTCGCGCACCGCCAGGCGGATGTCCTTGGCACAGACATCGTTCTGGAAATCGATGAAGGCCTTCACCGTCGTATCGGGGCCTGCCCCTTCGGCGCTACCTGCCATGCCGCCGGTCCAGGCAAAGGCGTTGCTGCCCTGAAGCTCCAGTTTCTCAGGTGCGGAAAAGCCGGTGGCATTGGCCATCAGCTCGCCGGCGGCAAGCGCCTCCTCGATCGTCGCCTGCAGGTCGTTGGTGCCGTTGCAGGCGCCGACCGACAGGCAATCCTGCGCATAGGTGCCGGGCAGGAAGCGCTGCGTGTCGAAATCATAGGCGACCTTGCCGCGCGACTGCGAGAACATGTGCACCGACGGCGTCCAGCCGGCCGACATCAACAGCGCATCGATGGGGATCTTGCGGGCCGAGCCGCCGCCATTGCGGGCGACCGACATGGACGCGACCCTGAGCTTGCCCGAAGTATCGACGACCCCGTGGCCGGCAAGAACCTCGATGCCCAGCGCCCGCGCCTCGGCAAGAACCTCCTCGCTCGGCTGCTCGCGGCTGTCGACGATGGCGGCGATAGTGACGCCGGCGCGCTTCAGGTCGAAGGCGGCCTCATAGGCCGAATCATTCGCCGTATAGACGCCGACCCGCCTGCCGACAGCGACGCCGAAATGATTGAGGAAGGTGCGTGCGGCAGAGGCCAGCATGATGCCCGGACGATCATTATTGGCAAAGACCATATGCCGCTCGATGGCGCCGGTGGCGATGACCACCCGCTTGGCGCGGACCTGCCAGAGCCGCTCGCGCGGCAGCCGCCGGTCGGGTCTCGCCAAGTGCTCGGTGACTCGCTCGGACAGGCCGACGAAGTTCTGCGCGTAATAGCCGAAGGCGGTGGTACGCGTGAGCACGGTGACATTGTCCATCCGTGCGAGACGGGCAGCCGTGGCCTGCGCCCAGGCGAAGCCGTCCTCGCCATCCACGGTGACGCTCGTGTCGAAATGCAGCGCGCCGCCGACTTCCGGCTGCTCGTCGCAGAGGATGACGCGCGCGCCGGTCTTGGCTGCTGCGAGTGCTGCCGAAAGTCCGGCAATGCCAGCGCCGATCACCAGCACGTCGCAATGGGCGTAGCGGTTGGCGTAGTGGTCGGTATCACCTTCGGTCGGCGAGACGCCAAGGCCGGCGGCGGCGCGGATGCGCGGCTCGTAGACATGCTTCCAGGCCTGCTTCGGCCACATGAAGGTCTTGTAGTAGAAGCCGGCGGCGAAGAACGGCGCAAGCAGATTGTTGACCGCCCCGACATCGAAGGAAAGCGACGGCCAGCGGTTCTGGGAGACGATCTTCGCGCCGTCGAATACTTCCTGCACGGTGGCGCGCACATTCGGCTGCTGGCGGGCGACATCGCGCTCGACGCCGATCAACGCGTTCGGCTCCTCGGCACCGGCCGAGACGATGCCGCGCGGGCGGTGATATTTGAACGAACGGCCGACGAGGTGGACGCCGTTGGCGAGAAGCGCCGAGGCCACCGTATCGCCTTCAAGCGCTAGATAGCTCCTGCCGTCGAAGACAAAACGCGCGGTCTTTGCAGGGGTAAGACGGCCTGCACCGGAAATACGATTGGCGCCGCTCATTTCGCGTTCGACTCCGTGGCTTCATAGGTTTCGACGGTGGCTTCCGTTGCCGGGCGCAGCGTGCTGACATCCGGTCTCGGCAGGCCGGCCTTGTAGGTGGTCAGGAACTTGTCGCTGACGGTGTCGCGGGCGGCATTGAAGAAACGGCCGCAACCGTTCAGGTGGCGCCAGCGCTCGAAGGTCAGGCCCTTGATATTGTCGCGCAAAAAGAAGAAGGCCTCGAAATCCTCGTCGGACATCTCGGTCATGTTCGTCGGCCTGGCAATATGGGCGTCGCCGGCCTGGCGGAATTCGAGCTCGGACCGCTCTTCCTCGCAATAGGGGCAATAGATCAGAAGCATTTTTTGTTCCCCTTAATGCGCCACGGCGGCGGCGGCCGCTTCGTCGATCAGGCGGCCCGAACGGAAGCGTTCCAGCGTGAACGGCGCGTTGATTTTGTGCGGCGCGTCGTTGGCGATGGTGTGGGCAAAGACGTTGGCCGAGCCGGGCGTTGCCTTGAAACCGCCGGTGCCCCAGCCGCAATTGACGTAGAGGCCCTGAACGGGAGTCTTGGCGAGGATCGGCGAGCGATCCGGCGTCACATCGACGATACCGCCCCAGGAGCGCATCATCTTCATCCGCCGGAAGATCGGGAAGAGCTCGCAGATCGCATCCAGGGTATGGGTGATGATCTGCAGACCGCCTGTCTGGGAATAGGAGGAATACTGGTCAGTGCCGGCGCCGATGACAAGCTCGCCCTTGTCGGACTGCGAGATATAGGCATGCACGGTGTTGGACATGACGACGCAGGGGAAGATCGGCTTGACCGGTTCCGACACCAGCGCCTGCAGCGGATAGCTCACCAGCGGCATGCGCACGCCGGCCATTTCCATCAGCACCGATGTATGGCCGGCGGCAACGACGCCGACCTTTTTGGCATTGATCGCGCCGCGATTGGTATCGACCCCGGCAACGGAACCATCGGGATTGCGCCGGATACCGGTGACTTCGCAGTTCTGAATGATATGCACGCCGCGATCGGCGGCGGCGCGGGCATAGCCCCAGGCGACAGCGTCGTGGCGGGCGGTGCCGCCCCGACGCTGCAGGGCGGCGCCGTTGATCGGGTAGCGGGCCGAGCGCGAAATATCGAGCGGCGGGCAGAATTCCTGCGCCTGCTCCGGCGTCAGCCATTCATTGTCGATGCCGTTCAGCCGGTTGGCATGGATATGGCGCTTGAACACCTGTTGGTCATGAACATTGTGCGACAGCATCATCACGCCGCGCGCCGAATACATGACATTATAGTTGAGATCCTGGCTCAGCCCATCCCACAGCTTCAGCGAATGGTCGTAAATCCCCGCGCTCTCGTCATAGAGATAGTTGGAGCGGATGATGGTGGTGTTGCGGCCGGTATTACCACCGCCGAGCCAGCCCTTTTCCAGCACGGCGATATTGGTGATGCCGTGCTCCTTGGCGAGATAATAGGCGGTGCCCAGCCCATGGCCGCCGGCGCCGATGATGATGACATCATAGTCCTTGCGCGGCTCGGGCGAGGTCCATTGCGCCTCCCAACCCCTGTGGCCACGCATCGCTTCTCGAGCGACAGCAAAAACCGAATATTTGCGCATCCGCCTTCATTCTCCGTGGATCCTGCCAAAAGGCCGGTGAATTTCGTTCCCGCCGTTAGAAATCGCAAATCCCGGCTTTCCGCAACGTTTCTTTTGCGACGCGCAAGGGCGCTGTTCGCTCGGCTTGCGACATGACCCACTTGGCCTTGCCGCGAACTGCCCTTGCGGGAAGTTGTAGAACGGCATAGAGAAGGAACACGCCCGTCCATGCATGAGAGCCACCCATGCGATCAGGGCAGGAAACAGGAAAACCCGGCAATTTTCAGTCGTCGCTCTCAACTCGCGACTGGACTTTCGACACGCAATCTGGTATCCGCACCTCCAATCGTAAAGCCTACGGGCTCCGCGAACCTGATTTTTTTGCCTCGTGACCAACTTCCGAGGCGTACCACTCTAACGAAGGAACGGGATTCACGTGCAGGTACTAGTCCGCGACAACAACGTCGATCAAGCGCTTCGCGCACTCAAGAAGAAGATGCAGCGCGAAGGCATTTTCCGCGAAATGAAGATGCGTGATTACTACGAAAAGCCGTCCCAGAAGCGCGCCCGCGAAAAGGCCGAAGCCGTTCGCCGCGTTCGCAAGCTGGCCCGCAAGCGCGCACAGCGCGAAGCTGGCATCGTCACCGGCGGCGGTCGCCCTGCTGCGGCTCCGGCACGCTGAACCGCGCTTCTGACGCCTCAGGCAAGACATCGGGCGGGGACGACATGGTCGTCACCGCTTTTTCTGTTTGAACGCGATGCCGAAGATATCGACGTTCATGGCATGGCGGCCGATATCCACCCCATGCGACCGGCGCGCCCGTGTGGACGGCCCGCATGCCGTGTTATATTTGTCCAGGGAGCGCAGCGCCTTTTGGCATGATTGCCTTGCTCCTCGACCTGAAACTGCGCATGTTCGTCCGATCTGCCGCTTACGGTCGGCACGTGCGCCCGAAGCTTCGCTTAATTGAGGAATCAATCTTGACATCGACTGCCAGGACTGCGGATTTTTCCGATCACACCGGCCGGACGGCCGGACGTTCCAATCGGCGCTTCTTCGCCTTTGCCTGTCTGTCGGCCGCAGCGGTGCTGACACTGTCGGGCTGCACGACCGGCGACACGACGAGCGACATGATGCGCGTCGAGCGGGCGCAGGGGTCGGATGAGAACATCGCCTCGCTTTCGGGCGTCATCGCCGCCAATCCGGGAGATCCGGAAGGCTATAATGTCCGTGGCTCCGCCTATGGCCGGGCCGGAGAGTTCCGCCGGGCGCTTGCCGATTTCAACAAGGCGATCGAACTCAATCCGCGCTTCTACCAGGCCTATGCCAACCGGGCGCTGGTCGAGCGCAACATGGGCGACCAGGCGGCGGCGCAGAACGATTACAATGCGGCGCTGCAGCTCAATCCGCGCTACGATGTCGCCTTCATCGGCCGCGGCAATCTCTACCGGCAGGCCGGTCAGCTCGACCAGGCCTTCAACGACTTCAACAAGGCGATCGAACTCGACACGACCGACCCGCGCGCCTACCACAATCGCGGCCTGATCTATCAGGCCCGCAAGCAGCATGCCCAGGCGATCGAGGATTTCTCCACCGCCATCTCGCTGTCGCCGAGCTCGCCCGAGCCCTATAACGGCCGCGGCATCTCCTATGTCGCCATGAACGACGACGACAATGCCTTTGCGGATTTCAACACGGCGATCAACCTCAACGGCAAGATCGCCGAATCCTGGGCCAACCAGGCGCTGGTCTATGAACGCCGCGGCGACAAGGCAAAGGCCGCGAAATCCTATTCGCACGCACTTTCGCTCGATACCAAATACGAGCCGGCACGGGCGGGACTGGCAAGGGTCAAGGCCGGGGTCTGACGAGAAAAGGCGCCGCGCCGGTCATGCGACCGCAGCGGCGGGCAGCAGACGCTCGACGGAGGTGCGATTACGTCCCTCCCGTTTGGCCTCGTAAAGCAATTGGTCCGCCCGATCGAGAGCGGACCAGGCTGTTTCCTGCGGCAGCAGCAAGGAACCTCCGATACTGATCGTCACGAAGGCGCAGATATCGGAAGTGGCATGATCGATACGGAGCTCCCTCGCCTCGGCGCAAAGCTCATCCGCACGGTCCTTCAGCGACGCGGCCCCGCAATCGTAGAGGACAAGCGCGAACTCTTCTCCCCCCATCCGGCAGGCCATGTCGAGCGGGTGGCGTGCAAAGGCGTCCAGACACGCCGCCAAACGCTGCAATGCCAGGTCGCCGGCCTGATGCCCGTAGCGATCGTTATAACGCTTGAAAAAATCGACATCGAGCAACAGCAAGCCGATCGACACGTTTTCCCGCCGGGCTTGCTGACGGATCATCTCGAGTTGCTCGTCAAAACCACGCCGATTGGCAAGCCCTGTCAGCGGATCGCGCGACGCCTGCTCCTTGAGAACGCCACGCAACAGGAATTGCTCCCGGTGCGCACGCTCCCGGAGATAACCGCCGACTGCCGAGAAGATCAATGTCAGAAGCAGCATGGCGTTGAATTGCTGTCCATGCAGTTCCATCGGCAGCAGCCAGTATCGCAATGCGAAGGTCATGGCCACAACGCCGGCTGCCAGCACGATGCTGTGACGAAAGCGGAGCCCCAGCGGCGAGAAGGCTCCCATGACAAACAGAAGCTGGGCGAACTCGGCATGGCCGAGATGGTTGCGCTTGTAAAGGCAGACCGACACGGCCCCACACACCGCAAGCGTCAGCACCGCAGCTACCGACAAAGGCGCCACCCGCGACGCCCCTTGCCGTCGATGGCAAATATACAGGCAGCCAAGCAGAACGAGGACTGTCACCAACCGGCTTGCCGGAATACCCCACATATCGGCGGTAAGATCGGGAAAACGCTCCACCAGCGGCAGTCGCACGAAATCGGAGATCCCGAACAGAATGATGAAGGCCAGGGAGAAAACCCCACTAACCATTGCGGGCCGGCGCTCATCCCGGTCGACCTGCAACGCGTATTCGCGCTCCATCTCGCCGTGGAACCGCAACCACCCGATCCCCGCATCAAGCTGCCGGGCGTAGCACCCGATCCGGGAGCAACCGAATTGCGAAGATGAATTCATGATCCTCTTTCGTAACACCGGCGCCAACCATTGCGGTTGGCAATCAATGATTATGCGAGGACAGTTGAATTTCGATTAAACCATCGTACGGGAAGGAAAATCGGAGACGAAATCAGTGTAATGCCGCTCGAATGAGCGGCATTACAGGTTCAGTGTGCCATGGCCTTGACGATGTCGTCGGTCATTTTCTTGGCGTCGCCGAGCAGCATCATCGTACCGTCCTTGTAGAACAGCGTATTGTCGATGCCGGCATAGCCGGAGCCGAGCGAGCGTTTGACGAAGAGGCAGGTCTTGGCCTTGTCGACATCGAGGATCGGCATGCCGTAGATCGGCGAGGTCTTGTCGTCGCGGGCCGCCGGATTGGTGACGTCGTTGGCGCCGATCACATAGGCGACATCGGCCTGGGCGAATTCGGAATTGATGTCTTCCAGCTCGAACACCTCGTCATAGGGCACATTGGCCTCCGCGAGCAGAACGTTCATATGGCCGGGCATGCGGCCGGCGACCGGATGAATGGCGTATTTCACTTCGACGCCGTTTTCCTTCAGCTTGTCGGCAAGCTCGCGCACGGCGTGCTGCGCCTGCGCCACCGCCATGCCGTAGCCGGGCACGATGATCACCTTGGAGGCGTTCATCATCAGGAAGGCGGCATCGTCGGCCGAGCCCTGCTTGACGCTGCGCTGCACGCCATCATCACTGGCGGCAGACGCGCTGTCACCGCCGAAGCCGCCGAGAATGACCGAGATGAAGGAGCGGTTCATGCCCTTGCACATGATGTAGGAGAGGATCGCGCCCGAGGACCCAACCAGCGCGCCGGTGATGATCAGCGCCAGGTTGCCGAGCGTGAAGCCGATGCCAGCCGCAGCCCAGCCGGAATAGGAATTCAGCATCGAGACGACCACCGGCATGTCGGCGCCGCCGATCGGCACGATCAGGAGCACGCCCAGGGCCAGCGACAGGACGACGATCGCCCAGAAATCGAAATGGCTTTCGGTCGCGGCAAGGCTGATGATGAAGAAGACGATCAGCGCCAGGAGCACGATATTGATGGCATGCCGGAAGGGCAGCATGATCGGCTTGCCCGACATGCGCCCGTCGAGCTTCAGGAAGGCGATGATCGAGCCGGTGAAGGTGATGGCGCCGATGGCGACGCCGAGCGCCATTTCCACTAGTGCCGAGCCGTGGATCTCGCCGATCTCGCCGATGCCGAAGGAGGATGGCGTATAGAGCGCGGACGCCGCCACCAGCACGGCGGCAAGGCCGACCAGCGAATGGAAGCCGGCAACCAGCTGCGGCATCGAGGTCATGGCGATCGAGCGGGCGATATAGGCGCCGGCGCCGCCGCCGATGGCAAGACCGAGAAGGATCAGCAGCAGGCCGCCGAAGGAGGGCGTGGCAAGCAGAAGCGTGGTGGCGATGGCGATGCCCATGCCCACCATACCGAGGATATTGCCGCGGCGCGAGGTTGTGGGATGCGACAGGCCGCGCAGCGCCATGATGAACAGGACGCCGGAGACGAGATAGAGGAAGGCTGCGATATTGGCACTCATCTGGACAGCCTCACTTGTCTTTTTTCTTGTACATGGCGAGCATGCGCTGCGTCACCAGGAAGCCGCCGAAGATGTTCACCGAGGCAAGCACCAGCGCCACGAAGCCGAAGCCGGTGGCGAGGCCGCTGGCCGAAATGCCGACGGCAAGCAGCGCGCCGACGACGATGACCGAGGAAATCGCGTTGGTGACGGCCATCAGCGGCGTGTGCAGGGCGGGCGTGACCGACCAGACGACGTAATAGCCGACGAAGATCGCCAGGACGAAGATCGCCAGCTGGAAGACGAAGGGATCGATCGCGCCTCCGCTCAATCCGTGCACGGCGGCCCCCGCCGCTTCCGGTACATATTCGGCTGCCGCATGCACCGCTTCGACCGCCCGGTCGAGCTCGCCTATCGCCTTGTCGAGAAGGTCATTGGCCATCAAACATCTCCCTTCGGGCGGCAGCGCTTCTCCCCGAAGCACCGGCGCGCCTTTGCAATTTTCAGGCTGTCGCTGCCGACGCCTCCGGCGCCGCGGCGAAATTCGGATGAACGACCGCGCCGCCATGGGTCAGCATCGTCGCCTTGACCAGTTCATCCTCGACATTCAGCGCAAGCGCCTTCTTCTCCTTGTCGACCATGGTCTCGAGGAAGGTGACGAGGTTCTTGGCGTAGAGCGTCGAGGCGGAAGCGGCGATGCGGCCGGGCATGTTGAGATAGCCGACGACCTTGACGCCCTCGACCTCGACCACCGCATCGGCACTGGCGCCTTCGACATTGCCGCCGCGCTCGACCGCCAGGTCGACGACGACCGAGCCGGGCTTCATCGCCTTCAGCATATCGCGGGTAATGAGCCGGGGGGCCGGACGGCCTGGAATGAGCGCCGTGGTGATGACGATATCCTGCTTGGCCAGGTGCTCGGCGGTCAGCGCCGCCTGCTTGGCCTTGTAATCGGCCGACATTTCCTTGGCATAGCCGCCGGCGGTTTCAGCCGCCTTGAATTCCTCGTCCTCGACAGCGATGAACTTGGCGCCGAGCGAGGCGACCTGTTCCTTCGAGGCGGGCCGCACATCGGTGGCTGAAACCACCGCGCCTAGCCGCCGCGCCGTGGCGATCGCCTGCAGGCCGGCAACGCCGGCGCCCATGACGAACACCTTGGCAGCCGGGACCGTGCCCGCCGCCGTCATCATCATCGGCATGGCACGGTCGAATTCGGACGCCGCGTCGATCACCGCCTGGTAGCCGGCGAGATTGGCCTGGCTGGAGAGCACGTCCATCGACTGCGCGCGGGTGATGCGCGGCATCAGTTCCATCGCAAACGACGACAGGCCGGCTTTCGCCATGTCGGCCAACGCGTCCTCATTGCCATGCGGGTCCATGACCGCCAGGACGACGGCGCCGGCCTTGTAACCGGAAATCTCGGCCGACGAGGGCCGCCGCACCTTCAGAACGACATCGGCGCTCGCGGCGTCCGTGGCCGAGCCGATGCGGGCGCCCGCCTTTTCGAAATCGGCATCCTGGATGCGCGACAGGGAACCGGCGCCCGTCTCGACGACGACGTCGAAACCGAGTGCGACCAGCTTCTTGACGCTATCGGGGGAGCCGCCGACCCGTCCCTCGCCGGGGAAAGTCTCACGCGGTATGAATACGGTCTCTGCCACAGGCTTCCTCCCTGGTGCGGTTTCGATATGGCAAACCACACGATCTGCGGGTTCGTCGGAACCCGTCTTCTCCGCCCGATCTCCTTGCGGAAGATCGGCACATGGTCCTTGACGGCCTGGCGGAAACCGGCGGGCCGTCAAAAGCCGGCGCCCACTCCCTGGCGCCCGCTTTCACGAGAATGGGGATGGCCGCTCAGCGCAGAAGCACGAAACCGGCGATGTTGAGAAGGATGAAGAGCACCAGTGCCGTGAAGAAGCCCGCGCTGGTAAAGAAGGCAGCCGCCATGGCGATCAAAAGGGTGACGCAGAAAAGCGTGCTGTATTTTGTTGCCGAAATGAAAAAGTCGTAGGTCTTTTCATGCTCGGCATAATCCATCGGCGCACCTGTTTCCACCGGTCCGGAATGATGTTCAGCCATCGTCGATATCTCCCTGAAATGCCGCGGCACTCCGCCTGCCCTTGGGCGGCCGCCCGCGCTTCGTCCTAAAGCCACAAGATACGCATCCGCATGCCTTGCGGCACCGCTTGCACATAGGTGCCCTTACACAAAGACGCAGTCAAGCGCAACGATAACCGCAATCGCGACCTGCGGCATAAGGGTTTGCTTCACCGGAAAAACGCCGATTGCCACCGCCAGACAGGGCGGCGTGCATTATCGCACCGCCTGCCGCGCAGACCCCGTTGACTTCTGCCTGCCGCGGCGGCAATGGCTTGAGGATGCGAATTCAGCCACGACTCTGCCCGTGACCCCGGGGGAGCCGCCAGCGGAGATCCCGATGCCCAAACCCGTTGTGGCCATACCGGCCGATTTCAGGACCTTCGACGGCAATGTCTGGCATGCGACGCCGCATCAATATGTCCGCGCCGCCCTGGACGGCTCCGGCGTGATGGCATTCCTCGTCCCGGCGCTCGAAAGCGGCAACGAGGCGGACGATATCCTCGACCGGGTGGACGGCCTGCTTGTCAGCGGATCGCGCACCAATGTCCATCCGTCGCTCTATGGCCAGGAAGCGAGCGAGACCGACGGCCCCTTCGATCCGGGCCGCGACGCAACCAGCCTGCCTTTGATCCGCCGGGCGCTGGAGCGCGGCATACCGATGCTCGCCATCTGCCGGGGCATCCAGGAACTCAACGTCGTGCTCGGCGGAACGCTGGCGAGCGAGATCCAGGACATGCCCGGCATGTGGGACCACCGCAAGCCGGACGTGCCGGAACTCGACATGGCCTATGGCATCCGCCAGTCGGTGATCGTCAAGGAGGGAAGCTGTCTTGCCGCCGTGCTCGGTGCCGGCGAGGTACAGGTGAATTCCCTGCACCGGCAGGCGATTTCCAAGGCTGCCCCGCGCCTCGCCATCGAGGCCATCGCCGAGGACGGGACGATCGAGGCCGTCTCGGTGATCGGCGCCAAGGCCTTCGCCGTCGGCGTACAGTGGCATCCGGAATATTGGGTCGGCCGCGACGGCCCGTCCTCGACCCTGTTCAAGGCCTTTGGCGATGCCGTGCGGACCTATGCCGCCGAGAGGGCGAAAGCCTAGACGGGCTTGCGCCTCCTGAAGGGCGTTTCCGCCACCGGCGTCAGCGCCGCGCCGGTTTTAAACCACGAAACAAGATTATCAACGACCAGATCGCCCATGGCCTTGCGGGTTGCCCGCGAGGCCGAACCGACATGCGGCAGCAGCGAAACATTGGGAAGCGCCAGCAACGCATCGGGCACATAGGGCTCGTTCTCGAAGACATCGAGGCCGGCGGCGGCAATGACGCCGCGCTGCAACGCATCGGCAAGCGCCGCCTCGTCCACCGTCGTGCCACGCCCGACGCTGATCAGCACGCCCTCGTCTCCGAGCGCCGCCAAAACCTCCGCATTGACTGTTCTGCGGGTCTCTTCCGTGCCCGGCACAATGACGATGAGCGTATCCACGGCCCCGGCCATTTCCACCAGCGTCGGATAATAGGCATAGGCAAGGTCATCGCGCGGCTGGCGGGTGTGATAGGCGATGGAGACGCCGAAGCTTTCGAGACGGCGGGCAATCGCCCGGCCGATCCGCCCCAGCCCGTAAAGACCGACCGTGCGGCCGCGCAATGTCAGCGGCGAGAGCGCAAAAGGTCCCTCCTTCGCCCAGCGCCCCTGCCGCAGCCATTGCTCGGCGGCGGGCAGCCGGCGCAACGTATTGATGAGCAGGCCGATCGTGGTATCGGCCACCTCCTCGCTCAGGACATCCGACGTATTGGTCACGACGATGCCCCGGCCCGCCGCATGGGCGGCATCGACGCCATCATAGCCGACGCCGAAACTGGCGATAATCTCGAGATTGGGAAAGGCGTCTACGAAGCCCGAGGGAAGCTTGCCCTGGATGGCAATGCCGGAAACCGAGGCGGCCAGATCCGCCGTGACCAGCGCCGGATCGGCAGCATCGAGAAACACCGGCTGGAAATGATCCGGCAGGCGCTCGCGCACGAATTCGCTCATCCTGCCGGGCACGACGATGGTGGGGCGGCCTTGCATTCTGTTTCTCCTGCGGTCCGTGGGTCTATTCGGTCGAAGGCGGCCGCAAGGGGCCGGTCGACTGGCGGATGCGCATTTCCGGCTTGATCAGGTGGATGCCGTCCGGCTCATGGCTGCCATTGAGCTTGTCGAGCAGGGCGCGGGCGGCACTGCGGCCGACATCCGACTGGCCGTTCCAGACGGTGGTCAGCGCCGGCATCGCGATCGAGGCTTCCTCGAGATCGTCATAACCGGTGACCGAGACATCGCGGCCGGGAACCAGGCCGGCGCGGGCAATGCCGTTCATCATGCCGATGGCGACGAGGTCGTTCCAGCAGACGACGGCGGTCGGCTTCTGCGGCAGGGAGAGAAGATGGACCGCCGCCTCGAAACCGCCCTGCATGGTGCGCGGCCCGGGAATGCGCAGGTCCGGATCGACCTCGATATTGGCCTTGCGCAGCGCATGCACATAGCCCTGATAGCGGTCGCGACCGGTGGAGGTCTGGTCGGTGCCGCCGACCATGGCGATGACCCGGTGGCCGAGGCTGATCAAATGGTTGGTGGCAAGCGAAATGCCATAGGCATCGTCGCCGCGAAAGATCGGCACGTCGAGCCCCTCGATCGAGCGGGCAATCAGGATGGCCGGCATGCCATTGTCCTCGGCCAGCTGGATATCTTCGGGCGGCGTGCCGATGGCCGGCGACATGATGACCCCGTCGCCGCCCAGTTGCAGCAGCGTTTCGATGAAGGCGCGCTGCTTTTCGACCGAGTCGTAATGGTTGGAGAGGATGAAGGTCTGCCGGTCGCGGTCGAGTTCGGCCTCGATGGCTTTCAGGATTTCGCCGTAGAAGGGGTTCATGATGTCGTGCACGACGACGCCGATGATGCCCGAGCGCGATGTGCGCAGACTGGCGGCGCGGCGATTGTAGATATAGCCGAGTGCGCGGGCCTGCTCCTTGATCTTGTCGCGGGTCATGGCGGCAACCAGCGGGCTGTCGCGCAGGGCAAGGGAAACGGTGGCGGTGGACACGCCGAGCGTCTCGGCAATGGTCGAAAGCTTGATCTTCTGCGCCACGTTTCCCTCTTGAGGTCCTGCTAATATCGTTCTTTTAAACCCTCATTAAACTGTTTAAATTGCCGCCGCAATCGACAAATCAAGGGCGGAGGGCAGGCTTATTCGGGCGTTGCGGAGCCCTGCAGATTGCCGTCGACGGCGCGTAGGAGTTTCATCAAGGTCCTGACCTGCTTTTCGCTGAGGCCGCGGGTCGCCATTTCCTCGGACATTCGGCCGGCAGCGGCGATGGTTTCCAGACGGTCGCGGCCGCTGGTCGTCAGATAGACCTTCGTCAACCGGGCATCCTCCTCGTCGGCCCGGCGTTCCAGAAATCCCTGCGCCTCCATGCGACCGATGGTTCTTGTCATTGTGGGCGCCTTGACGCCGAGTTTGGCCGCCAGCATGCCGGCCGTCAGCCCGTCATTGTTCGAAAGGGCCAGCATGACGCCGTCCTGGCCGGCGTAGAGACCGCTTTCAAGCAGGTTGCGCGACAGGACGGTGCGCATCGAGCGCGCGGCCTGCGCCAGCACGGAAGCGAAATCCTGCGTCTCGGCGAGGGCATCGTGCTTCTTCTTGCCCTTCGATTTCTTTTCGGCCTTGCTCTTCTTTCCCATCGGTCCTCCGCCAAATTCCTTGCACGGCGAGCGCTCCCCTGTATGACAGGTAGAAGGCTCCAACCGCAAGCACAACCGAATTCGAGATGAACATGGCATTGCCGGCACGTCGTTGGAAAGACAATGTTTCCAGTCTCACGCCCGCCAACCGGCGGGACTGGATCGTCGTGCTGCCACTCGGCGCGCATGAGCAGCACGGACCGCACCTGCCCTTCGAGACGGATACGCTGATCGCCGAGGGGCTGGTCGAGCGGATCATCCCCTGCCTGCCGCCTGCCCTGCCCGTCACTTTCCTGCCGGTGGAGCCGGTTGGCTATTCGATCGAGCACATGGATGTGGAGGGCACGCGGTCGCTGTCCTATTCCGACGCCATCGACCGCTGGCTCGGCATCGCACAGGAACTTCACGATCAGGGCATTCGCAAATTCGTCATGCTGAACGCCCATGGCGGCAATTCGCCGCTGATGACGATCGTCGCCACCGAGGCGCGGATACGCTTCGGCATGCTGGCGGTAGCGACGAGCTGGACGCGCTTCGGGCAACCGGAGGGCTGGATCGACCCCAAGGACAAGGCGACCGACATCCACGGCGGCGACATCGAGACCTCGGTGATGCTGGCGCTCCATCCCGAGCGGGTGGAAATGGAAAAAGCCGAGAACTTCGCCTCCCGCCAGAGCGAATTTGCAGCCCGCTTCAAGCATCTGCGCGCCTACGGCCCGCATGCCTTCGGCTGGAAGATGTCCGACCTCAACCAAGCCGGCGTCGCAGGCAATGCAGCCGCCGCGACCGCTGAAAAAGGCGAACGGCTGATCGCGCATGCGGTAACGGGGATCATCGAACTGCTGGAGGATGTGGCGGGGTTCGATGTGGAAATGCTGGCTTGAAAATGCTTGTCCGTGCGGCTTCCCGATATCATAATACGGGAAGGAAAGATGCTGGAGATAGCCATGCGCATATCCATTGCCGACGCAGAAGGGCAATTGACCGATCTCGTTCGGCTCGCCTCCGAAGGACAGGAGATCGTGTTGACGGTGAATGGCCGTGAAACGGTACGGCTGGAACCAGTCCATCGCCTTGACGGAAGCACCGAGAAAGTGACGACCTTCATCGAAGACCCTGTCGCACGCGATAAGTTCATCCAGGAACTGCAGGAAGAAATTCGACGGAAGAACCTGCCGCCTGGTCCGGATGCGGCGAGAAGCCAGGATTTCCTCTATGATGACGAGACGGGTCTGCCGGCGTGATCGTCGTCGATACGTCCGCCTTGGTCGCAATCCTTCAACACGAACCATCCGCACCGGCTTGCCAGAAAATTCTGGAACATGAAAGCCGGGTACTGATATCGGCAGGCACGTTCGTGGAGGCGATGATCGTTTCCAGGAGGCGTGGGTTCGCCAGCACGATGGAGCAGTTTTTGCACGCCAGCATATCCGAAATCGTCCCCGTGACGGCTGAACGCGCCCTGCTGGTGGCCGAAGCCAATGCGATGTGGGGAAAGAGCATTCATCCCGCCGGACTGAATTTCGGCGACTGCTTTGCCTATGCGACCGCCAAGGAATTCGGTTGCCCGCTGCTCTATATCGGCAATGATTTTTCCCGCACCGATGTTGTCTCCGCAATTGCGCGCGTCTGAAACA
Organism: Rhizobium sp. Root482; assembly: GCF_001426565.1. Taxonomy (GTDB): domain Bacteria; phylum Pseudomonadota; class Alphaproteobacteria; order Rhizobiales; family Rhizobiaceae; genus Pararhizobium. Next base: position 208,148 of record NZ_LMFA01000026.1, read on the forward strand.
AAACAGTTGGAACTGGCCGTTCTCCTTCTTATATGAAGGCCATCATCCTTTGCCCCGCGCTCCCTTTCCCGAGGTTCCCATGACCGAAGCATCCGCACCCAAGCCTATTCCCGTGACCGTGCTCACCGGCTATCTCGGCGCCGGCAAGACGACGCTGCTCAACCGCATCCTGTCGGAAAACCATGGGCGGAAATATGCCGTCATCGTCAATGAGTTCGGCGAGATCGGCATCGACAACGACCTGATCGTCGAGTCCGACGAGGAAATCTACGAGATGAACAATGGCTGCGTCTGCTGCACGGTGCGCGGCGACCTGATCCGCGTCGTCGAAGGCCTGATGCGCCGCCCCGGCCGTTTCGACGCCATCATCGTCGAGACCACCGGCCTTGCCGATCCGGTGCCGGTCGCCCAGACCTTCTTCATGGACGACGATGTACGCGCCAAGACCGAGCTCGATGCCGTCGTGGCACTAGTCGATGCCAAGCACCTGCCGCTGCGCCTGAAAGACAGCCGCGAAGCCGAAGACCAGATCGCCTTTGCCGATGTCGTGCTTTTGAACAAGACCGACCTGGTGACGCCGGAAGAACTGGCAAAAGTCGAGGCGACCGTGCGCGCCATCAACCCGTCGGCCCGCATCCACCGCACCGAACGTTCCCAGATCGACCTGACCAAGGTGCTGGACCAGGGCGCCTTCAACCTGGAGCGGGCACTCGAGAACGAGCCGCATTTCCTCGACCAGGATCACCACGACCACGATCATGCCTGCGGCCCGGACTGCGACCACGATCATCATCACCATCATGATCACGATCACCACGGCCATGACCATCACGATCATGAGCACCATGATCATGCCCATCATGACCATGCCCCCTCGCCGATCCATGATGTGACGGTGCAGTCCGTTTCGCTGCGCGGCGGCGAGATGAACCCGGACCGGTTCTTCCCCTGGATCCAGAAGATCACCCAGTCGGAAGGACCCAACATCCTGCGGCTGAAGGGCATCATCGCCTTCAAGGGCGATGCCGAGCGCTATGTCGTCCAGGGCGTCCACATGATCATCGAGGGTGACCACCAGCGCCCCTGGAAGGACGGCGAAAAGCACGAAAGCCGCCTGGTGTTCATCGGCCGTGAACTCGACCGCGAAAAGCTGGAGCGCACCTTCAAGGCCTGCGAGGCCACTCCCGCCGAGGCTGCAGCCCACTGATGCCGACAGTCGCTCCTCTTGATCTCGACGGTCATGTCGCCGGCGTGGCCTTTCTCGGCGACGTGCCGTTCTTTGCCGAATCCTCCGGCCTGATCCATCGCCTAGACCACGGGCACAAGACCGTGGAAGCGCATGAGGGGCTGCTCTCCTCTATTCGCGACGACGCGACCGACACGCTTTTGACCGGTGGCGAGGACGGCAAGGTACTGCGCATCCGAGGAGATGGGGCGGTCGAGGAGATTGCCAGCGTCCCGCGCAAATGGATCTCGCAGGTCGCGGCCGGACCGCAAGGATCGGTTGCCTACGCCTATGGCAAGACGGCGCATGTGCGGCTTGCCGATGGCAGCGTCAAGGATTTCACCGAGGAGCGCACCGTCGAGGGCATCGCCTTTGCGCCCAAGGGCCTGCGCATCGCGCTGTCGCGCTACAACGGCGTTTCGCTGCATTGGGTGGCGATGGCCGGGCAGCCGGTCGATTTGGAATGGAAGGGCGCCCATACCGGCGTCACCTTCTCGCCCGACGGCCGTTTCGTGGTCACCTCCATGCAGGAAAATGCCCTGCATGGCTGGAAGCTGGACACCAAGCCCGGCGGCGAAACCCGGCATATGCGCATGACCGGCTATCCGGCCAAGATCAAATCGGTTTCCTGGTCGGCCAAGGGCAAATGGCTCGCCTCGTCCGGCGCGCCGGCCGCCATCGTCTGGCCTTTCCAGGCCAAGGACGGACCTATGGGCAAGGCGCCGCTCGAACTCGGCACCCGCGCCAATATCATGGTCACCCAGGTTTGCTGCCATCCTGTCGAGGACATTGTCGCGATCGGCTATGCCGACGGCATGATCATGGTGGTACGCTTCGCCGATTCCAAGGAAGTGCTGCTGCGCCGTCCCGGCAAGGGCGCCATTACCGCCATGGCCTGGAACAGGAACGGCCGCCAGCTGGCCTTCGGCAGTGAAGCGGGCGATTGCGGCGTGGTCGATATCGCCGGATGATCCGCAAGACAAAGGAACAGTCCGACGCCGCGAGGATAAGCATTCCCGCGGTGTCGGATCGCGTTTCCAAGGCTCTCCCTACCAGGCAAGTTCCACATGCGGCCGGCCGTTCGAGGTTTTCTCCACCGTGCGGCCGGTCTCGTCGATCGTGCAATGGACGCGTTTACGGAAGGCCGAAAAACTGTCGAAGGTGACGACGTCGACCGGCTCGTCGAGATCCAGCGTCAACCGGTAGCGGCCGGGCTGGGCGGTGACCGCCTGGACGCCGAGGATTTTCGCCTCGAAGGGCTGGCCGAGATAATGACCCCTGACCTTGGAGCCGAGCATCCATGGATCGAGCGGCGGGCGGTTGCCGACCTTGGCGTGGAGCGTGTTCCAGTCGCGAAAGCCGTATTGCACCGCCAGAAGCTCCAGCGATTTCGAATGGGTGATTTCCTGCCCGGCAAGGGAGAGGCCGGCGCGAAGCCGTTTCGCCTGGTCCTTGAGGGCATCGAGTGACGGAAGCGGAATCTGTCCGCGCATCTGAGGTCTCCAAACATGGAGCGTGCCGTTTGTGGAGGGAGCCCGCCTTGCCGCCGTTCGCACGCCATGGGGATGGACGACCGGATGGAAGAAGAGAGACTTCACCAAAGCTTGACGCTTGCGGGCGGCCGGGGCTCTCACCCGTTGGCGCAGCCTGTAGGCCATTCCGCCGAGCCTGTCAATTTCACGCATACCGAAACCCCGCTCCGGAGACAGTCGGGACTCCGGAGCGGCGCTCGTGCAAGGCAGGCAGGCAGCGGCAATGTCTTGGTCGTCTATGTCAGGCTTTGCTGCCTGCCCGGCGCCGGATCGGCGGGTTTTTCCCGTTTTTCCCACGCCATCTCCAGGACCGGACCGCACCGGCGGCGAAGACCGGTTCGCGAACCCGGTTTGCGCCTGAAGACCATTACAGACTGCCATGGTTTCGGGTAGCGGGGATAAACGGGGACGAAAAAAATCACGCCGCGCGGCGAAAACGCGGCTGCGAGAGCTTTCTTCCGCTGGCAACCAGCAGGCCGGCAGCGCCGTCCAGCCAGCCCTGCTTGAGCTCCAGGCCGAGAAAACGCGCACGCTCGAACGGGCCGGGCATGACCAGATGGGCGGCTTTTTCGGCAAAGAAGCCGAACCGCTCGTAATAGGCGGCATCGCCGACCAGAAGAATGGCGCCGTGGCCGCGCACCTTGGCTTCGCCGATGGCGGCGCGCATCAGGGCGGCGCCGATGCCCCTGCCCTCATGGCCGGCATCGACGGCGAGCGGCCCGAGCAGCAGCGCATCCACGGGCGCGCCGTCGCGACCGACGCCCGCCTCGACATTCCACAGGCGAACCGTACCGACGACATGACCGTCGGCATCGCGGGCAACCAGAGCCAGGCCCTCGGCCGGCACGCGGCCACGGCGCAGGGTTTCGGACGACTTGCGGCGGCGGCCGGGCCCCATGGCACGGTCGAGCAGGTTTTCACGCGCGACGACATCGCCCGGATTTTCCATGTCGATGGTAAAGGCATTCTGCGCGAAGAACGCGCGGACAGAATCAAGAACAGCGGCCATCCCGGCCTCCCGTACCCAATACCGTTATGAGCGGCGATGAAGGAAAATTGTGAGTTGGCCGCCCCGGCCGAAACCGGAGCAAACCGTTAGATGACGTAGGCCTTCAGCGGCTCGAAACCGTTGAAGGCGACGGCCGAATAGGTCGTCGTATAGGCGCCGGTGCCCTCGATCAGGACCTCGTCGCCGATGGTGAGCGAGACCGGCAACGGATACATGTTCTTCTCATACATGACATCGGCCGAATCGCAGGTCGGGCCGGCCAGGACGCAAGGCTCCATCTCGTCGGCATCATGCGCGGTGCGGATCGGATAGCGGATCGCCTCGTCCATGGTTTCGGCAAGTCCACCGAACTTGCCGATGTCGAGGAACACCCAGCGATGGTTGTCATTGTCCGACTTCTTCGAAATCAGCACGACTTCCGACTTGATCACGCCTGCATTGCCGACCATGCCGCGGCCCGGCTCGATGATCGTTTCGGGCAGGTTGTTGCCGAAATGCTTGCGCAGCGAGGCGAAGATCGCCTGGCCATAGGCTTCCGCCGAAGGCACGTCGCGCAGATATTTGGTCGGGAAACCGCCGCCCATATTGACCATCTTCAGTTCGATGCCCTGCTTGGCAAGCTGCACGAAGACGCGCTTGGCATCGGCAAGGGCCGAATCCCAGGCATCGACCTTGGTCATCTGCGAACCGACATGGAACGAGACGCCATGGGAGGCAAGGCCAAGCTGATGGGCATAGACGAGCACATCGACGGCCATCTGCGGCACGCAGCCGAACTTGCGCGAAAGCGGCCATTCGGCGCCTTCACCATCGGTGAGCACGCGGCAGAACACGCGCGCGCCGGGAGCCGCACGGGAAATCTTCTCGACTTCCTCGTGGCTGTCGACGGCGAACAGCGAAACGCCGAGCGCATGCGCCTTGGCGACATCGCGCTCCTTCTTGATCGTGTTGCCGAACGAGATGCGCGAGGCGGTCGCGCCGGCCTTGAGCGCCATTTCGATCTCGGCGACGGAGGCGCAATCGAAATTGGAACCCATGGACGCAAGCAGACGCAGCACTTCCGGCGCCGGGTTGGCCTTGACGGCATAATAGATCGCGCTGTCCGGCAGGGCATGACGGAAAGCCTTGAAATTGTCGCTGATGACGTCGAGATCGACCACGAGGCACGGACCTTCGGGACGTCGGGTGTTCAGGAAGTCGATGATGCGTGCAGTCGCCATGGTTCAATCCTCAATCAGGTAGGCTCCGCGAAACGCGGAGGACAAAGGACATACGAGAACACGTCCCGGAACCAGCCGGTGGAGACCCCGGATCCAGACATGCGCACGATGCGCGAATGATGGACCAACGCCCTGCCAGGAGCTTTGGTCCGCTTTGTCTGCCATTGATTGGAAGGAGAACCCTACCGCACGTCCGGCAATGAAGGTGTGCCTCTTCAGTAACCCCGGCTGATGGAAAGCCGGCAGAGAACAAAAAGGCCCGCACCGTCGTTGCTTCGAATGTCCTCGCATTTCCCGGTTGGCCGGAATAGCGACTGGAGGGGTTAGTTCCAGGTACCTTACCGATTTCCTCACCACATCGAGGATCGGCGGACACCCACGGGCACGTGCGACTTTGGGCAAGAAGGTAGGTAAGAAAAAACCTTGTCGTAATCAAGACCTTTTTTGCGGGTTTGGGAAAAATCTGAGACGAATGTTTTCCTTGAAAATCCATCCGTCACGCGTTACGCTCTTCGTTCGTGAACAAAAGAGGCATTGCGATGACGCCAGCTGCCGAACGAATGAAGGCCATGCGTGAAAGACGCCGCACGAGTGGGCTGCGTGAAATCCGCCTCGTCACATTGGATGCCCGTTCTCCCGATGTACGTGAACGCATTGCGCGGCAAATTGCCAGCCTTGATCCCAAGCATGAGGCCGAGGCGATGGATTGGATCGAAGCCGTATCGATTTTCAACGAAAAGGGCAGCTCCGCCCTATGAGGCGCGGCGACATCATCACCGTTGCCGTATCCGGTGATTACGGCAAGCCACGCCCGGCTGTTGTCGTTCAGACGAATGCCATGAACGACAAGCACGATTCCGTCATTGTCTGCATGATGACTTCCCATGACACGCCTCTCGTCGATTTCCGCCTGGCGCTACAGCCGACACCAACCAACGGGTTGAAGCTTCCGTCCTACATCATGGTAGATAAGCCGGTAACGGTGCGCCAAGATCGGGCAGGAAGCGTCATTGGAAAACTCGAGCCCGACGAAGTCAGAATGCTCGATTCGATTCTCAGTTTTGTTTTGGGTTTTTCCGACACCTGATAGAAGTGGTAAGATGTGATGGACACCCTGACCCGCATTCGCGCCTTTATCGATGTCGTCGATGCCGAGGGGTTTTCGGCGGCGGCGCGGCGGATCGGGCGGTCCAAGGCGCTTTTGTCGAAATATGTGCGCGAACTCGAGGACGAGCTTGGCGCCCTGCTTCTCAACCGCACCACCCGGCAATTCTCGCTCACCGAAGCCGGCCATGTCTATTACCGCACGGCCTCCGAGATCCTGAAGGAAATCGACAATCTCGCCGACCTGGTACGGGCCGGCAATGCAGATCTCAAGGGCCGGCTGCGGGTTTCCGCGCCGCGCACCTTCATCGATGCCGAGATCGGCCAATCGCTGATCGATTTCGCCAAGGCTCATCCGGAAGTGTCGCTGGAGATCATTTCGGACGACCGTTTCGTCGATCTGATCGAGGAAGGCTTCGACATGGCGATCCGAATCACCAAGCTCGAAGATTCGACGCTGATCGCCCGCAAGCTCGACGATTTCCGGTTGCATATCTGCGCTTCGCCGGCATTCCTGGAGAAAAGCGGGCCGATCGGCCATCCGTCCGAGCTGTCGCGGCATGCCTGCATCATCGATACCAATGGCCGCTCCTACAGCAATTGGCGGTTTGTCGAGAAGGACGGCAGCGGCTTCAGTGTTCCCGTCGGCGGCCCGATCGAGGTCAACAGTCCTCTTGCCGCCGTGCGTGCGGCGGTCTCGGGCCTCGGTATTGCCGCCGTGCCGGATTTCATCGCCCGGCCGAAGATCGCCGCGGGCACGCTGGTTCCGATCCTGGAGGACTATCTCACCACGGATCGCGGCATCTACGCAATCTATCCGCATCGCCGCTACCTGCCGACCAAGGTGCGCACGCTGGTGGATTTCCTGCATGCCTGGTTTCGCAGGAACGCGGAAAATTGACGGGCGGACTTGTGGGCAAAAGTCCCAATTCCGTCCCATTTGCCCTACATTGCAGGGGCGCCGGAATGTCCGGTCTCGCCAAAGGATAACCTCGGCATGAAACCATCATCCCTGATCCTGGCTGCAGTGGCAGGCCTTGCTCCCTGCGCGGCTCTTGCCCATCCGCATATCTATGCCGAGGCGCGGCTGGAGATTGTTGCGGACGAGACCAACCAGATCACCGAACTGCGCAATGTCTGGCGGTTCGACGAACTGTTTTCGGCAAGCGTGGTGATGGATTACGACGATAATTCCAATGCGCAGCTCGATGCCGACGAATTGCAGGAGGTCGGCCAGACCGTTCTCGATTCGCTGCAGGAATATAATTATTACACGACGATCGTCGACAACGGGAAGAGCATCAAGGTGACGAAGCCCGATGCGATTACCGCCGATTACAAGGACGGGCAGTTGCTGCTGATGTTTGCCGTCAAGCCGGCCGAACCCATGCCGCTCAAGGGAAACCTCTCCTTCGGCGTCTACGACCCCACAATGTACACGGCCATGGATTTCCCGACGGACGCGGACCTCGCCCCGATCGGTACGCAGCTTGCCGCCTGCGAGCACAAGGTGGTTCGTCCGGACCCGGACGAGGTGCTCGCCCAGAACCAGGACAACCTGACCGAAGCCTTCTTCAACGATCCGGCCGGCACCGACATGTCGAAGATGTTCGCAACCCGGATCGAGTTCAAATGCTGAGAGTTCAAAAGCCCGGGCGGCTGCTCGCCCTTGCCCTGATGCTTGCCGTCACCGGCGCCGGCCTGGCCTGGGCGCAATCGCCGCTCGGCATCGGCACGGCGGAGCCGTCCATTCCCACGACCGGCCTGTTCGGCGGGTTCTTCGCCTATGTCAACATGGAGCAGCAACGCTTCTACCAGACGCTGACCGGCGCGATCAAAGCCATGCGCGACAATCCATGGCAGCTCTGGTCGCTGATCGGCCTCTCCTTCGCCTATGGAGTTTTCCACGCCGCCGGCCCCGGCCATGGCAAGGCGGTGATCTCTTCCTACATGATCGCCAACGAGATCGAACTGAAGCGCGGCGTCGCCCTGTCCTTCCTCTCCTCCCTGCTGCAGGGCCTGGTTGCCATCCTCCTGGTGGGCGCCGCCTATCTGGTGCTGCGCGGCACCTCGATCTCGATGACCCAGGCGACGCGGTTCCTCGAAATGACCAGCTACGGGCTGATCGCGGCCTTCGGCTTCTGGCTTCTGTTTCGCAAGCTGCGGGCAATGCGCGCGCCTCGCCTGGCGCCGGCGATGGCGCATGGCCACGAAGACCAGCACCGGCACGGCCATCATTCCCATGACCACGGGCACAGCCATGGCGGGGGCGAGATCTGCAGCACCTGCGGGCATGCGCATGCGCCCGATCCGGCGCTTTTGAGAGGGGATCGTTTCGCATTGCGGGAAGCCTGGTCGGCGGTGATCGCGGTTGGGCTTCGCCCCTGCTCCGGCGCCCTGATCGTGCTCAGTTTCGCGCTCCTGAACGGACTTTATCTCGGTGGCGTACTCTCGGTCCTTGCCATGTCGATCGGCACCGCCATCACGGTTTCCGCGCTGGCGACGCTGGCGGTGACCGCCAAGGGCCTGGCGGTCCGCTACGCCGGAAACGGCGCATCGGCAATGAGGATCGTCAACGGCATCGAGATCTTCGGCGCCCTGACCGTGCTGGTTCTCGGCCTCGTCCTGCTGGCGGCCGCGCTCCAGGCGTAAAGCATCGTGATATCAGCGGTCGCGCCGGCTCTGAAAGCGGGCGCGCAGCCAGAAGATCAGGAAGAAGCCGAGCACGCAGAGAATGCCGAAGGCAGCCGCCAGCCACGGCGAGATGGTGCCGAGGCGAAGCATGATATCCGGCAGGAAGAAGAAACCGAGCCCGACGACCACCAGAATGATCGCGGCGGGGATCGCGGCCGACCGGTCCTTCCGTTCCGGCCCGCTCATGCCGTCACCGTCGGTGTCAACTCGGCGCGGATATCCTCGAGCCTGCGTTTCTGGCTGCCATCGGCGGAGAAATTCCCTGGCGACAGCCAGGCTTCGAAAGCAGCCTTCAGGATCGGCCATTCACCATCGATCATCGAGAACCAGGCCGTGTCGCGATTGGCGCGCTTGGAGAGCATATGCTGGCGGAACACGCCCTCGAAGGTGAAGCCGAGGCGCCGCGCCGTCTTCTTGCTCGCCTCGTTGTTATTGTCGCATTTCCACTCATAGCGGCGGTAGCCCAGATCCTCGAAGGCATGCCTTGCCATCAGGTAATGCACTTCGGTCGAGAGCGGTGAGCGGGCCATGGCGAAGGAATGTGCCACTCCCCCAACCTCGACCACGCCGTTCGCGGGATCGGGCCGCATGTAATTGGCAAGCCCGACGACATTTCCACTTGCCTTGTCGGCGAAGACTTCAGTGATCCAACCGGATTTCTGCACCGCCGTCAGCCAGCGGTCGAAATCCTCGATCCCGCCGAAATTATCCTGCGAAAAATATTCCAGCCGGGCATTGATATCGAGCCCGCCGAAAGCCTGCCAGAGCGCATCCAGATGCCGTTCCCGGTCATAGGGCTCGATACGGACGGTGCGCCCTTCCAGGGTCACCGGCCGCGGCGCCGGACAGCCGGCCCAATTCGTCAGATCACGCATGTCAAAGCTCCAGAAGACATCACAACACTAAGCGCGGGCCAGTTCGTCGAACCGGCCCGATCAGGCTTTCTACTGGAATAAGACGGCGTGGCCGCCGGCGCAAATGCAATCTGGTGATGGATCGATCACCAGGGCGATTTGATCGGCGGCTGGCCGATCGTCGGAACCGATGTCTGGCGCTCGGTGGCGGATGTGTCGCCGGCCGGTGTCTTCACCGAGGAGACGGTCGCTTCGATATGATCGACAAGCGCATCGGCAAGGCCAAGGCGTCCGGCAAGCTGGTCGAGATAGCCGCGCTCGGCCCGGTTGTCGGCATCGATCGCCAGTCGCGAGGCGGTATAGAGTTCGACGCGCTCTTCCTCGGTGCGCGCCGCCGCGACCATGCCGTCGAGATCGACCGGCTTGCTCAATTCGTCGTTAAGAAACTGTTCCGCCTCCGAATCCAGACCGGAAAGCTTCACCTTGTCCATGATGCGGGCGCGTTCGGTCTCGTCGATATGGCCATCGGCACGGGCAGCGGCGATCATGGCGCGCACCAACACGAGCACGAAATCATTGCGCATAACGGCGGGTTCGGTGCTGAAGCCGGAATCGGACGGCGGCGGCAGAAGTTCCGGCTGGGCCTGCACCTGCGGTTCGGCGGCAGGTTCCTTGCCGGCCTGGTAGTTCTTGTAGGCCTGGTAACCGAGACCGGCGATGGCGGCGAGACCGCCGAGCTTCAGCGCGGAGCCGGCAACCTGCCTGCCGGTGCCTGTCCCCAGCAGGACAGCGGCGATTGCACCTGCAGCCAGCGGATTGTCCTTGGCCATCTGCGTGGCCTGGCCGGCGCGGTCTCGCACCGTGCCGCCGGCGCCGGGAATCTGCGAGCCCAGGAACTGATCCAGCAATTTCTTCGCGTCAAACATTCGGTCTCACTCCCTTGGCCGATTGAACGTAGTCGGTTGAACTTGGATTGAGACATAGGAATGCGACGAAGGGAATACAAATGAAAGATCGTTGTCGGAGGCGAAGGCCGTGCGAAAACGCGCCGGCCCTTCGCCCATCCGGCCAATGCTCAGCCCTGCAGCGCGAAAGCCTCGGCCGCCAGTTTGGTGATGCCGGCCCAATCGCCCCTCGCGACCAGATCCTTCGGCGCGACCCAGGAACCGCCGACGCAGACGACATTGGGAAGCGAGAGGTAGTCTTTCGCGTTCGACAGCGAAATTCCGCCGGTGGGGCAGAACAGCGTGCCGGCAAGCGGCGAGGACAGCGATTTCAGATAGGCGGCACCGCCCGCCTGTTCGGCCGGGAAGAACTTCATCACCTTGTAGCCTTCCTCGCGCAGGCCCATGACCTCGCTGGCGGTGGCAGCACCCGGAAGCAGCGGGATGTCGGAATCATTGGCCGCGTCGATCAGTTCCTGCGTCGTGCCGGGGCTGACGATGAACTGCGAGCCGGCCTCGACCGCCGCCTCATACTGGGCCGCATTGAGGATGGTGCCGGCACCGGCAACGGCCCCTTCCACTTCGTTTGCAACCGCGCGAATGGCTTCGAGCGCCGCCGTGGTGCGCAGCGTGATCTCGATCGCCTTCAAGCCGCCGGCGACCAGCGCCCGGGCAAGCGGTACGGCGGTAGCGAGGTCGTCGATCACCAGCACCGGCACCACCGGCTGCAATTTGAGGACGGTCAGAAGTCTTTCGGTTTTATCGCTCATGCCGGTAGCCTTTTAAAACGATTGAAGTGAGGGTCAGATACTCTTAAAGGCGGAAAATGTCGAGAGCCGGGCACATCAAGCACGCTTGCGGATCTCGATCGAAAACGCACCATCCGGGCTTGTGACGGAGGCTCAACCCTGTAGTCTGCCCGGCCAATGCAACAGCGCAGGAGAACCGATGGCCAAGGAAATCGAACGCAAATTCCTAGTCTCCTCCGGCAACTGGCGCGACGATGCCGATGCTGGCACGGATTTGCGACAGGCCTATGTCGTGACGATGGAAGACCGGTCGGTGCGGGTGCGCATCCTTGCCGGCGAGCGGGCAAAGCTGACGGTCAAGATCGGCAAGAGCGCTCTGGTGCGCGACGAATTCGAATATGACCTGCCGCTTGCCGACGCGCTGGACCTGCTTTCGCAGGCGGTCGGCCTGGTGATCGAGAAGACCCGCTACCGCGTGCCGGTCGGCGACTTCCTCTGGGAAATCGACGTCTATCGGGGCGAACTTTCAGGACTGGTGGTCGCCGAGGTGGAAATGGCATCGGTCGATGACGACCCTGCGCCCCCCTCCTGGATCGGCCGCGAGGTCACCGGCGACCGGCGCTATTCCAACCAGTTCCTGGCGCTCGACGGAATCCCGCGGGCATGAGCCTTTGTCGTTGATGCCAGTGTTGATGCTGCCAATTCCCGGCAGTAAGGTGGCGGTATGTCCCGCTCCACACGGCTCCTCGACCTGATCCAACTGCTGCGCACCTACCGGCGCCCCGTGAGCGGCGCCAGTCTTGCGCAGCGCATGGGCGTCAGCATCCGTACGCTTTACCGCGACATCGCCACGCTGCAGGCCCAGGGCGCCGATATCGAGGGCGCACCCGGCTTCGGCTATGTGCTCAAGCCCGGCTTCCTGATGCCGCCGATGATGTTCAGCGAAGAGGAGATCGAGGCGCTGGTGCTCGGGGCACGATGGGTGGCGGCCCGAACGGACGACGAACTGAAGGACGCGGCCCATAATGCGCTGGCGAAGATCGCTGCCGTTCTGCCGACGGACCTGCGCCATGAGTTGGAGACGAACTCGCTACTCGTCTACAACACGAGAGAACTGCATCCGGGAACCACTGACTTCCCCGCCATGCGCGAGGCAATCCGGCAGGGCATGAAGATCGACATCGACTATGCCGACGTCAACGGGCAACCGACGACCCGACGCATCTGGCCCTTCGCACTTGCCTATTTCGAAGAAACCCGCGTGCTTGCGGCATGGTGCGAGTTGCGCAACGCCTTTCGTCATTTCCGCACGGATCGGCTAAGCACGATGACCGTGACCGATATCCGCATTCCACGCCGGCGCGACCGGCTGCTGGCCGAATGGCGGCGCACCCACAATGTCACGCAGGACATGTGACCCTACTGCCATAAATTGACAGCAGAACAGAATAGAAACGTCTCCGCACCTACCCGGAGGAGACTGCCATGAAAACCGATTTTGTCCTGCCTGTCGAAAGCCCGGCCGAGAGCGCCGTTTTCTACATGGCAATGTTTGGCGCCTTGCCTCTGGAATTGTCGCCGAGCTATGCCGTCGTGCTGATGAACGATGCATTGAAACTTGGTTTGGCGAGGAGAAAAAAGCGTCCCGCCACCGTGAACGACAATGCGGAGCTTCCGATCTTTGTCGCCGGTCGTGAAGGCGTCGACGCCCTTCATGACGAATGGCGCAAGAAAGGCGTCCCTATCCTGCAGGAGCCTGTCTCTTCGGCCTCGGATTACACCTTCACCTGCACCGACCCCGATGGTCATCGCCTGCGGGTCTTCACGCCGGAAAGTGCCTGACCGCCTGCGGCCCGGTGACGCCGGGCCGCAAAGACAATTGCGCGAAAGGGCCGAAGCCTGTATTTCACGCCACATGACAGACATGCCGAAAATCCCGCGTCCCCATGCCGACGGCCCCTTTCTGGTGGCCGCGCTCTATCATTTCGCCGCCTTCGAGCGCTTCGCCGATTTTCGGCAGCCGTTGCAGGAGGTTTGCGACGAAAACGGCGTGAAGGGGACGCTGCTGATTGCCCGCGAGGGCATCAACGGCACGATTGCCGGAACCGAAGAGGGCATCGGCGCGGTGCTGGCCTTCCTGCGCGGCCAGCCGGAATTTGCAAGCCTCGAGCACAAGGAAAGCCGCGCCTCCTCCATGCCTTTCCTGCGCATGAAGGTACGGCTGAAGAAGGAAATCGTCACCATGGGCGTCGAGGACATCGATCCCCGGCGGATCGTCGGCACCTATGTGGCGCCGCAGGACTGGAACGCGCTGATTTCCGATCCCGATACGCTGGTGATCGACACCCGCAACGACTACGAGACGGCGATCGGCATGTTTCGCGGCGCCGTCGATCCGAAGACGAAAAGCTTTCGCGATTTTCCCGAATGGGTGAAGAACAATTCCGGCCTTTCCGAAAAGCCGAAGATCGCCATGTATTGCACCGGCGGCATCCGCTGCGAGAAGGCAACGGCCTACATGAAGGAGCAGGGCTTCGACGAGGTCTATCACCTCAAGGGCGGCATTCTCAAATACTTGGAGGAAATGCCGAGCGAGGAGAGCCTGTGGGACGGAGCCTGCTTCGTCTTCGACGACCGGGTTTCGGTGACCCATGGCCTCAAGGAAGGCGAACACACGCTCTGCCACGCCTGCCGCCAGCCGCTGACGCCGCAGGACCTGACATCGCCGCTGCATGAGGAGGGCGTGTCCTGCATACATTGCCACGACGCCCGCACCGACGAGGACCGCGCGCGCTACCGCCAGCGCCAGCAGCAGATCACGCTGGCCAGAAAGCGCGGCGAGCGGCACCTGGGAAGCTAAGGGTCAAGGCCGTCAGGCCAAGCCCAAAGAGGTCAGGCCTAAGAGGTCAGGCCATAAGCCTGGCTGGCGCGGCACTGGCATTGCCTGACAGAAGCGCCGGCAGCGCCTCCTCGCCGACCGGACGCGAGAAGAAATAGCCCTGCAACTGATCGCAGCCGCAAAGCCGCAGGAAGATCGCGTCCTCCTCCGTCTCGATGCCTTCGGCGGTGACCGGGATTTCCAGCGCGGCTGCGAGCGCCAGCGTCGCCTGCAGCATTTCCCGGCCGCGCGGCATGTCCTCGAGCGCGAGGATCATCGACCGGTCGAGCTTCAACCGGCCGAACTGGAACTGCCGGAGATAGCCGATGCTGGAGAAGCCGGCACCGAAATCGTCGAGCGCGATGCGCAGGCCCAGCGCATTCAGCGCCTGGAGGGTTTCACGCGCATGGGCGGGATTGTGAATAAAATATCCCTCGGTCACCTCCAGCGTCACCCTGGAGGGGCCGACACCACTTTTCTCAAGCAGGCCGGCAACGCCGGGAATGAACGACGGATTGCGGAACTGGGCGGGCGAGACATTGATCGAAATGCCGATTCCGGGCCACATGCTCGCGACCCTCAAGGCCTCCGCCATCACGAACAGGCCCAGCCTGTCGATCAGGCCGGTGGACTCGGCGACCGGTATGAAAACCTCGGGCGAAACCATACCCAGCCGCGCCGATTTCCAGCGCAGCAGCGCTTCGATCCCCGTGATGACATGCGTACGGGCATCGACGACCGGCTGGTAGACGACGAAAAACTCGCCGCTGGCAATGCCGGCGCGCAGGGCCGCCTCCATCGCCGTGCGCTCGGCCAGCGCGGCGTCCATGCCGGCATCATAGGCGATGGCCCGGCCGCGGCCCTCCGCCTTTGCCTTGTACAGGGCGATATCGGCGCGCCGGAGAAGCTCATCGGCATCGACCGAGCCAAGCGCGGAAAGCGCGATGCCAATGCTGGCACCGATCACGACATTGCGCTCGCCGATCGGGAACGGATCGCTGAAGAAATCCAGGATCAGGGCATCGACGGCATGGGCCGGTTGCCGGCCGCGCTCCAGCGGGCAGGCGATGGCGAATTCATCGCCGCCCAGCCGCGCAAGGACGCCCCCTTCCGGCACGAGATATTTGAGGCCCGCCGCCACGCTCCTGATCAGGAGATCGCCGGTCGCATGTCCATAGACGTCGTTGACCTCCTTGAAGCCGTCCATGTCGAGATAGAACAACATGACGTCGCCACGGCTTTGCCCCGCCCGAAGGATCATGTCCTTCAAACTTCTGGAAAGGCCGGTGCGATTTGAAAGTCCGCTCAGCCGGTCGGTCAGCGCCATCCGGCGGGCGGCGGCCTCGTCGCTGCGCAGCTTGCCGATGACGAAGAAGCCGGCAAGGACCAGCGCGAAGATGAACGCCCCAACAAGGGCGATCGCGGCGATGACCTGCGGCCGAGCCTCGTTATAGCTGATATCGCCCGGCGATTGCGTGGCCCAGGTGAGGCCGGCGATCACACGCCCGTCCGGATCCCTGATCAATGTCGCCTCGGGCGGCATCTGCCGCGCCTCGACAAGCGCCAGCCCAGGGATCACATAGGTTTGCGCGATCTCGTCGATCTTTTCCTGGTTCAATTGGCGCACGAAGACCAGTTGTTGCAACTGGTCGGGCGGCACCTGCACCCGTGGTGAAACACCGCGAATAGTCGATAGGCCGACGAGCGCAATACCTTCATCCGTCGTGACAAAGCCAGCCGTGGTTGCGTCGTCGCCCAGGCCGGCATCACGCACCGCCTTCATCATGCCGGCAAAGGCGGGAGACAGGAAAACCGCCGGCGGAACGTCGAAAGGCTTTCCGCGCTGGAACGCCATCAGCACTTTTTCATCGGGGCCGATGAGATAGGCAGTATCGAAAATATCGGAGTCCTCGTTGGCGAGGTCGAAATTCTCCAGCACCCATTCGTCCGCGCCCGGGGCATAGACCGCTTCGGCGGCGGTGTCCCAGACGGTGTAATCGACCATGAAGGCGGCCATCTGGTTCTGCAGCGTAGTGAGCGCACCGGAGACGGCCTGGTGCGAGCGGTTCTCGTCCAGTGCATTGGCGGTGACGGCGACCGTGCGCAGGGCCGTCAGCACCACGATCATGACAGCGACGACGACGACCGCAAAGGACGCCAGCAGCAGCAATGCCACATGCTGCCGCTTCAACCGGATCGAACTTGGAAAATTGACGAAGAACGTGCGCATATGCAAACATGCTGTCAGCAAAAACATTCCAAAATCTTTACGCGGAACACCAGAAAACCTGTAATTGCACCAGAATGTCCACAGCGCCAGACGGATTTTGTACGGACGGCAAGACCGGCGGTTACAGGGCGGATATATCTTCCTGCCCTATCTCCTGCGCGAACCGGCGCAGCTTTACCTGCAGCGTCGCCTGCGTCCCTGTGTCCGTCAGGATCGCCCGAAGCTGATCGGGCGTCTTGCCGAGAAGATCGACGCGCAGGAAAGCCGACCCGACCAGACGCACGGACATGGTTTTCAAAACTTCCGTCAGCGCATCGAGCGCATGATCGCCCCGCTGGGAGGCGTGCGCCTGCATGACCGGCTTGTGCGGAATTTCCGCACGCGAAACCAGCCAGTCCAGCGCATTCTTCAATCCGCCGGGAATGCCATGGGCATATTCGGGTGAGGCGATGATCAGCCCGTCGGCGGCGGCGATCTTCGCCGCGAAGGCCGTGACCGAGGCCGGCGTCGCCTCGCCCTCGAGGTCGGGATTGAAGATCGGCAGCTGGCCGAGGAGATCGCAGATTTCGATGGCGACGTCCGCCGGCGCAGCCTCTAGCAGCGCTTCGAGCAGGGCGCGGTTTTTCGAACTTTCCCGCAGGCTGCCGCAGAGCGCATAAAGGACAAGCGGACCAGCCATCATCTTCTCCGCTTTCCAGGCAACAGAATCGGTTGCGGCCATGATGCAGCTTCCCGCATCGCTGTCACCCCGCCTTGTGATTACCTTTCGGAAATTCCGCCGCCAATTGCCGGTACCAGTGGCCGCTCTTCTTGATGGTACGGACCTGCGTCGCATAATCGACATGGACGATGCCGAAGCGCATTTTATAGCCTTCGGCCCATTCGAAATTATCCATCAGGCTCCAGGCGAAATAGCCTTTCATCGGATAGCCCTCGGCAATCAGGTCGGCGGTGACGGACAGATGTTCGGCGATATAATCGAGGCGCGGCTGGTCGTCGACCGCGCCGTTTTCGACAGCCATATTATAGGCGGCGCCGTTCTCGGTGATGTAGCAATCCGGCAGCGCATAGCGCGCATTGACGGTGCGGATCAGATCACCAAGCGCTTGCGGGAAAACCTCCCAGCCGATATCCGTCTTCACGTCGCTCACCGGCGCGGCACTGACGGTCGCGGGGAATTCGGCGCCTTCGGCCGGATCATGGCCCACCCGCATCGGCGTGTAATAATTGACGCCCCACCAGTCGAGCGGCTGGCTGATCGTCGCCATGTCGCCGTCCTCGATCTCGGGCATGCGGCCGCCGAGCGCCGACAGGAAATTCTCCGGATACTCGCCCTTGAAGACCGGGCCGAAGAAGACGCCGTTGTGGAAATCGAAGGCGCGCTCCGCGGCAGCCTGGTCGTCGACGCTGTCGCTACCGGCATAGATATGCATGGGATTGATGACGATACCTACCGGCAGGTTCGGGCACTCCTCCCGGATGGCGGCGACGCCGAGGCCATGGGCGAGATTGGTGACATGCAGCGCATGCAGCGCCGCATCCATGCTGCGCTCGCCCGGCGCGTGGATGCCGTAGAGATGGCTGAGCCAGACGGAGCACCAGGGCTCGTTGAAGGTCGCCACCGCATCGAGCCGATCGCCGAGCCGGGCCATCACCGTCTTGGCATAGCGCTGATAAGCATAGGCGGTCCTGCGCGCCGTCCAGCCGCCATCGCCCATCAGGGCCAGCGGCAGGTCCCAGTGATAGAGCGTGGCAAAGGCCTTGATATCGCGCCGCTTCAGGCCGTCTACGAGGCGATCGTAGAAATCCAGGCCCTTCTCGTTCACCGCGCCGGTGCCTTCGGGAATGATGCGCGGCCAGGCGATCGAGAACCGATAGGCCTGGACGCCGAGGCTTTTTATCAGGTCGAGATCGTCCTCCAGCCGATGATAGTGATCGCAGGCGATATCGCCATTGTCGCGATTATGGACACGGCCCGGCATGTTCGAAAAGGCATCCCAGATCGACGGCTTGCGCCCATCTTCCTTGGTGGCGCCTTCGATCTGGAAAGAGGCCGTGGCCACGCCGAACAGGAAGTCGCCCGGAAAGCGCGCGGCAAGGATTTTTGGGTCGGTCATGGGAGGCTCCAGACAACAAGGGAACTGCAACGTTGCAGTAAAGATGTGGACGTGGATGTCAACGGGATTACATTCGATGTCGCGGCATTTCACTTCTCCCCAGCGGGGAGAAGTGCCGAGCGCAGGCGAGGCGATGAGGGGGTGTCTCCGCCCATTCCGGGCGCCCCCTCATCCGACCCTTCGGGCCACCTTCTCCCCAAGGGGAGAAGGGAATTTCCTACACCTTCACCCAGGCGCCGTTCTTCTTCGAAGACTGCACGCATGCATCGACGAAGACCATGCCCTTCATGCCGTCGTCGATTGTCGGATAGACGACAGCCGGATCGACGGCTTCGCCCTTGCGCCTGGCAAAGATGGCGCGGGCGGCTTCGGAGTAGATATTGGCGAAGCCTTCGAGATAGCCTTCCGGATGGCCGGAGGGGATGCGGCTGACGCGGGCGGCGGCCGGGCCGGCACCGGCGCCATTGCGGGTGATCAGGCGCTTGGGCTCGCCGAACGGCGTGTACCAGAGATAGTTCGGATCCTTCTGCGCCCATTCAAGGCCGCCCTTGGTGCCATAGACGCGGACCATCAGACCGTTCTCGTTGCCGGGCGCCACCTGGCTGCACCAGAGCATGCCCTTGGCGCGCTGGCCGCCCTTCTCCTTGAAGCGCATCATCACATGAGCATTGTCATCGAGCGTGCGACCGGACACGAAACTGTCGAGATCGGCGGCAAGCTCTTCCAGTTCGAGGCCGGAGACGAAAGCGCCGAGATTATAGGCATGGGTGCCTATATCGCCGGTGGAGCCGCCCGCGCCGGAGCGCGCCGGATCGGTGCGCCATGAAGCCTGTTTCTGGCCGCTGCTCTCGATATCCTCGGTCAGCCAATCCTGCGGATATTCCATCTGCACCAGCCGCACAGCGCCGATCTCACCATTGGCGATCATCTCGCGCGCCTGGCGCACCATCGGATAGCCGGTATAATTATGGGTGAGCACGAACAGCGCATCGCTTTCGTCGGCCAGCTTTTTCAGTTTTCTGGCATCGGCAAGCGTCGAGGTCAGCGGCTTGTCGCAGATCACATGGATGCCGCGCTTGAGGAATTCCTTTGCGGCTTCGTAATGCACGTGGTTGGGCGTGACGATGGCCACGGCCTCGATGCCGTTCTTCAGCTTGGCCTCGCGAATGGCCATTTCCTTGAAATCGGAATAGCTGCGCTGCGGATCGAGACCAAGCTCGGCGCCCGATGTCTTGGCCTTTTCCGGGGTCGAGGACAGCGCTCCGGCAACCAGCTCGAAATGATCGTCAAGCCGGGCCGCCATGCGGTGGACGCCACCGATGAAAGCGCCCGCGCCGCCGCCGACCATGCCGAGCCGGATGCGCTTTTTGCGGATCTCCGTGGTTCCTTCGATAGGCATGAGATTATCTCCTCAATTGGCAATGTACTCGTGGAGGCTTTACCCCCGAAAGTCGATTACAGCCCCAGCATACGCCGGTTGGCCGCTTCGTCGGTGCCGCCGCCGGCGAAATCGTCGAAGGCTTTTTCCGTGACGCGGATGATATGGTGCTTGACGAATTCGGCGCCTTCGCGCGCGCCGTCTTCCGGGTGCTTCAAGGCGCATTCCCACTCGACCACGGCCCAGCCGGAAAAATCATTGGCGGCCATTTTCGAGAAGATCGCGCCGAAATCCACCTGGCCGTCGCCGAGCGAGCGGAACCGCCCTGCCCGGTCCACCCAGTTCTGAAAGCCACCATAGACTCCCTGCCGGCCGGTCGGGTTGAATTCCGCGTCCTTGACGTGGAACATGCGGATGCGGTCTTTGTAGATGTCGATATTGTCGAGATAATCCAGGCATTGCAGCACGTAATGCGAGGGGTCGTAGAGCATGTTGGCGCGGGCATGGTTGCCGGTGCGCTCCAGGAACATCTCGTAGGTGATGCCGTCATGCAGGTCTTCGCCGGGATGAATTTCATAGCAGACGTCGATGCCGCAATCCTCGGCATGGTCGAGGATGGGCTTCCAACGCTTCGCCAGTTCGTCGAAGGCCGTCTCGACAAGGCCGGCCGGCCGCTGCGGCCAGGGATAGACGAAGGGCCAGGCGAGCGCGCCGGAAAAGCTGGCCATGGCAGTGAGGCCCAGATTTTTCGATGCCGTCAGCGCAAGCTTCACCTGCTCGACCGCCCATTCCTGCCGCGCCTTCGGATTGCCGCGCACCTCCGGCACCGCGAAACCGTCGAAGGCTTCGTCATAGGCCGGATGCACGGCCACGAGCTGGCCCTGGAGATGGGTGGAAAGCTCAGTGATCTCGACGCCGTTGGCGCGCGCCTGGCCGGCCAGATCGTCGCAATAGGCCTTCGATTCCGCCGCCTTGCGAAGATCGATCAACCGCCCGTCCCAGCTCGGCACCTGCACGCCCTTATAGCCGCAATCGGCCGCCCATTTGGTGATCCCGTCCCAGGAATTGAAGGGCGCTGAATCGCCGGCGAACTGAGCGAGAAAAAGCGCGGGGCCCTTGATGGTCTTCATCGGTATCATCCTCCCATGGACCCGACCGCGTCTCCGGCCGGTCTAAGATGTTATTTTTGCGGTACGTACCGCAGCATACGGAAAGCTATCGGCCTTTGGCCGGATGGGCAATGCGGAATTGCAGTATCAACACAACGGTGGAGCAACGGGTGGGCTTACAAACCCTCCTTCGCTTGCACCCGCTTCCCTCTCCATCGTCATGGTCGGGCTTGACCCGACCATCCACGCGGAGCTCGCGGCGATACATGGATCCTCTGGTCAAGCCCGAGGATGACGAAAGAGTGCGGCGTGGCTTGTCGATGGTGCGTCGGCATCGTCGGCAAAGCGCCCGGGCCATCATGTCCCGAGCGCTTTGTTTCTCGTCAGATCAGAACGGCGACTCGGGGAAGTAGTAGTCCTTCGCATTGTCCTTGGTGATGAGCGTCGCATCGATCGTATAGACGCCACGAACCGGGACCTGGCCGTAGAAGTTGGCGACGGTCATTTCGAGCGCGGTACCAACCATTGCCGGCGGATAGAGCACATCGACCGGGATCATCTTGTCGCCGTCCATGACCTTCTTGATCATGTCCTTCGAGCCGGCGCCGGCCACGACATACTGGATGTCCGTGCGACCGGCCTGCTCGATGGCCTGGAGAACGCCGACGGCCATGTCATCGTCTTGGCACCAGACCACGTCGATCTTAGGGTATTTGGTCAGATAGTCCTGCATGACCTTGAAGGCATCGTCGCGGTTCCAGTTGCCGAACTGGCGGTCGAGAACCTTGACATTGGAGCCTTCGATGCCCTTGTCGAAGCCGTCCTGGCGCGCCTGGTCGATCGGGATCGGCAGCCCGCGGATGATGACGACTTCAGCGTCCGGCGTCGTTGCCTTGATGTATTCGCCGGCCGTCTGGCCGAGCGCCGGGTTGTTGCCGGCCACGTAGAGGTCGCGGACCGTATTGTCGTTGACGCTCGGCGCGCGGTCGACGATGGCGACGAACGTGCCCTTGCCCTTGACTTCCTTGATGGCGTTGACCAGCGGATCCGGGTCGGACGGCAGGATGACGAGAGCGTCGATGCCCTGGGTCTCGAGGTCCTGCACGGCATTCGCCTGGCTTGCCGGATCCGGCGAGGTCTTGACGATCACGTTGAGGCCCGGATGCTGTTCCATCAAAAGCTTGGCGACACGCTCCGCGTGGAACACGACGCCCGCGGTCCAGCCATGGTCGGCGGCCGGGATCGAGACGCCGATCGTGACCTTCTTTTCTTCCTGCGCGTGGGAAGCGCCGGCAAACGCCATGATGGCGATGGCCGCAACGCTCAATAGTGCTTTACGCATGTTTCTCTCTCCCTAGTGAATTCGGGTCCTTGCAGTCTCAAGACCGGGCGACCCATGAACCCGGTTATTCACGATTTCCGCACCAGCGAGCGCTGAACGAGCATCGCAATGATGATGATCGCGCCCTGGATGGCCCCGATCAGATATTCGCTGATGAAGTTGGAAAGCAGCATGATATTGCCGACCAGCTCGAGGATGAAGGCGCCGCAGATCGTGCCCCATACCCGGCCGGCCCCGCCCTTGAGCGCGGTTCCGCCGACCACAACGGCCGTGATCGCCTGCAATTCCCACAGGATGCCGGTGGTGGCCGATGTCGAGCCGAGACGCGGCACATAGAGAAGGACGGCGATGGCCACGCAGAGGCCCTGGATGACGAAGGCGATGGTGCGGACGCGATTGACCGGAATGCCGGAATAACGCGCGACGTCGCTGTTCGATCCGACGGCGACGACATGCCGGCCATAGCGGGTGCGATAGAGCACGAAAGCCGCCACGCAGGTCACGGCGAGAATGACGGCGATGGGAACCGGCAAGCCGAGAATGGAACCGAAATAGGCCGGCCGATACATTTCCTGCAGCGCGGGATCACGCAGCGTGATTGCACCGCCCTGCGACAGCCAGGTCGTCAGGCCGCGATAGATGCCCATCGTGCCGAGGGTCGCGATGAAAGGCTCGATCCGGCCGACCGTCGTCACCAGGCCGTTGGCAAGGCCGCAAGCGCAGCCCGCGACGACGGCAAGGACCATCGCCGCCGTCAACATCAGCGCCGGATCGGCAATCACGCCCGAATTCATGAACAGGATCATCAGACTGGCAACGAAGGCGACCATGGACCCCACCGAGAGATCGAGATCGCCCGAGGAGATCACGAAGGTCGCACCAATGGCGATGATAGCGATGAAGGCGCTGCGGGTCGCGACATTGGCGAGGTTGTTGATGCCGATGAAATTCGGATTGACGAGCGCGCCGAGAATGAGCAGCAGCACGAGCGCCACAAACGGCGCGACAGCCCGAAGATCGACATCACGCCAGCTTCGGCGACGGATTTCCCTGGTTTCCTCGTTGACACTCATATCCAACCCAATCTCCCGTCCCATTGTCCCTGGGAATTACCGACAGTGCCCGGCCCGCAACCTCTTCGTGGTCACGCAGCCGTCTTTTTCTTCAAGCCCGCCGCGTAGCGCATGATCTCCTGCTCGGAGATTTCATCCCCCTCGAGCATGCCGACAATCCGGCCTTCGCGCATGACCGCGACACGCGTGCAAAGGCCGATGACCTCGGGCATCTCCGACGAGACGACGATGATCGCACGGCCATCACGGGCGAGCGCCGAGATGAAATGATAAATTTGCTGCTTGGTGCCGACATCGATGCCGCGCGTCGGCTCGTCGATGATAATGATGTCCGGCTCGGTCTCCATCACCTTGGCAAGCAGCAGCTTCTGCTGGTTGCCGCCGGACATGCGGCCGGCAACGACATTGCCGTCGCGGACCCGGATATCGAAGCGGCGGCGCGCCCGCTCCAGGGCGGCGGCCTCGCTTGCAGGACTGAGATAGCCGAGCTGGCCATGCTTATCGAGCGATTGCAACGTCAGATTGGCGGTCATCCGCGAACCGAGGAGCAGGCCCTTGGCCTTGCGGTCCTTGGTCATATAGGCAAGGCCGGATCGGTTTGCCGCATGGACATCGCCGGAGGACACGGGCACGCCGTTGATCGTCACCTCACCGGAGGCGCGCGACCGCAATCCGGCGATCGCCTCCATCAGCTCCGTGCGACCCGATCCGATCATGCCGGAAAAGCCGAGAATTTCGCCCTTGCGCACATCGAAGCTCGCATCGCGGACATAGCCGGTCGAAAGCCCGCTGACGCTGAGCATGATCTCCTCATCGACATTCGGCTCGCTCTTGGCCGGGAAAAGCTTGGACAGTTCGCGCCCGACCATCAGCTGCGCGATCGACTCCCCGTCGAGGATCGCGGTCGGCGAGGTCTTGATCCATTGCCCGTCGCGCAGGACCGTCACCCGGTCGGTCAATTCCATCACTTCATCGAGCTTGTGGGATACGAAGACGAAGGCCGTGCCCAGATCGCGCAGCTTGCGCACCTGCTTGAACAGATAATTGGTCTCTTCGCGCGACAGGACGGCGGTGGGTTCGTCCATGAAAACGATACGGGCATCGCGGCTGATCGCCTTGGCGATCTCCACCATCTGCTTGTCGGCGATGGAAAGCGAACTGATCATCGCATTTTCGTCGATATGCGAACCGAGGAGATCAAGGACGCGGCGCGTTTCGGAGCGCATATGCTTGCGGTCAAGCACGCCGAAACGGGTCACTTCGCGGCCGAGAAACAGACTCTCGGTCACGGTGAGGTGTTCGGCCAGATTGAATTCCTGGTGAATGATGACAATTCCAAGCGCTTCGGCCGCGCCGTTCGGCGGCAGCTTGACAGGACGGCCATCGAGGAGAATTTCACCCGAGGTCGGCTGCTCGAAACCGGAAAGTATCTTGACGAGAGTGGATTTGCCGGCGCCATTCTCGCCCATCAGCGCATGAATTTCGCCGGCACGGAGATCGAAATCGACACTGAAGAGCACCTGCACGCCGTTGAACGACTTGCTTATTCGCTTCGCGGACAGCACCACGCTGCCGACGTCGCCGGTCTTCGAATTCATGATTCCTCCCATGCGGCTCCCATCCGCTTGAGCCCTATGTAAACCTTTACATAGACCATGTAAAGGTTTACATCCTTGCATAACACCGAATTTCGCCGCCTGGCCTTTGACCTCTCGGGGAGTCTGTGTAACGTCCCGCCGAGACTAAAACCAAGGCAGAGCGCAGTGTCGAATTCCACGCCGGCAACCATCGAAGACGTCGCCCGGATCGCTGAGGTTTCGATCGCGACGGTCTCGCGGGCGATCCACACGCCGGAAAAGGTGGCAAACTCGACGCGGCTGAAGGTCAACCAGGCGATCGCCGTCACCGGTTATACGACAAATGCCATGGCCCGGAGCCTCAGGCTCGGCCGGTCGAACATGATTCTCGTCGTCGCTCCCGATATCGGCGACCCGAATTTTTCCAATATTCTGGTTGGCCTTGAGAACGAGGCGCGCTCGCATGGCTATGGCGTGCTGATCGGCCATACCCAGAACGATGCCCAGCGCGGGCTGGAATATCTGAAGTTTCTCAACTCAAATCAGGCCGCTGGGCTGATCCTTTTCACCGGCATCTTGCCCTTTGGCCATCAGGCCATGACCGCGCGCCTGCCGCCGAGCGTCGGCGTCTTCGAACCGGTGTTCAATGGCGGCATTCCCTATGTCGGCGTCGATGACATGGAAGGCGCCCGCAAGGCGATCGACCTCCTGGTTGCCGAGGGCCACCGCAACATCGCCTTCATCGGCGATTCCCGCACGCGGCTCGCCTATGGCCGGCGGCGCATGGGCTATGAAGCCGGGCTCGACGCGGCCGGCGTTAGCGCCGATCAGCGCATCGTGCTCGAAGGCGACGGCACGATCGAAAGCGGCCGGCTTGCCGTCGAACGGCTATTCATGCGCGATACGCTGCCGACCGCCTTCATGTGCGTCAACGACCAGACCGCGATCGGGGTGATGATCGGCCTTGGTGCGCGCGGCTATGACATCCCCCGCGATTTTTCGGTGACCGGTTTCGACGACGTGCCGCAGGCGAGCTTCATGTCGCCGGCGCTGACCACCATTCGCCAGCCGCGGACGCTGATCGGCAAGCATGCCATGGCCTTGCTGCTGGAACTCTTGTCCAGCGGGCAGCCGGCCGAAACGGAGATCCTGCTGCGCCCGGATCTCATCGTTCGCAATTCGGTCGCCGCGCCGCCGCGGCAACGGATAAAGCGCTGAATACCGAAGCCTGAAAGATGGGCAAGCCCATCAGCGCCCCGTCAGTCCGCCGACACCCTGCTCAGCCGGCGCGACGCATTGCCGGAGGGCGGGCGATCAGTTCGAAGGCTTGCGCGTTGGACACGGTGAACTGATCCGCAAGGTCCTTCAGCGTCGTGCTGACCCGCATCAGATTATGGGTGGCGGCATTGGTCTGCTCGACCATGGCCGCATTCTGCTGGGTCATCTGGTCCATGTTGCCGACCGTCGTATTGATCTCGCCGATGCCGATCGCCTGTTCGCGGGCCGAGGTGGTGATAGCGTCGATATGGCCATTGATATGTTCGACCTGCTGGCCGATCACGGTCAAGGCCTCGCCGGTCCGGTTGACGAGGGTCACGCCGGTCAGGACATCGGCGAAGGATTTGTCGATGAGCGACTTGATCTCCCTGGCCGCGTCGGTGGATTTCTGGGCCAGCGCGCGGACTTCCTGGGCGACCACGGCAAAGCCCTTGCCGGCATCGCCGGCACGGGCGGCCTCCACCCCGGCGTTCAGCGCCAGGAGATTGGTCTGGAAGGAAATCTCGTCGATGACGCCGATGATCTCGGTGATCCGCCGCGAGGAATCCTCGATGGCGCCCATCGCCGACACTGCCTGGCCGACAACTTCACCGGCCTTGCGCGCTTCGGCGGTCGCATGGCCGACGACGCGGCGGGCCTCTTCGGTGCGGCTGGCGGATTCCCGGGAGATCGTGGTGATTTCCTCGAGGGCTGCCGCGGTTTCCTCCAGCGACGCGGCCTGCTGTTCGGTTCGGCGCGCCATATTGTCCGTGCCTGTTACCAATTCGCCGGCATTACCGGAGGTTTCGTCGGCGGCCATGACGATCGAGCCGAGCGCCCTGTCCAGCGTTGCCAGCGCGCTGTTGAAATTGGTCTTCAGGTTTTCGAACTGCGGCGCCAGTTCGTCGTCGATCGTGGCGGTCAGATCGCCCCCGGCGAGACGTGCCAGCGACGCCTCGATCGCCGCAAGCGCGTGATCCTGCTGTTCGGCATGCAGCCGGCGCTCGGTCTCCGACTGGACGCGGGCTTCCTCGAGTGCTTCGAGATAGACCGAGATGCCGTAATCCATGTCGATGAAGGCGGCCTTCATGACGGCCGTGATATCGAGGCTGACATCCTTCGCCTTCTTCCTGTGGAGAAAGCCGTCGAGATGTTTTTCGACAACCGCCCGGACGATGGATTCGACGATCAGCGCATAGCCGCCGATATACCAGCGGGGATCGAGACCAAGGCGTGCATGGATCCGGCCGACGGAGGTGACGGCATCGACATAATCTGCATCGAAATCGGCCGAGGCGATCTTTTCCCAATGTCGGACCTGGCGCGATTTGGCGCTCTTCACATGGGCGTCGCTCGCAAAGAATTTCGCGGTCACCGGATGGGCGGTCGCCTTTGCGTAAAAGGCATCGAGAGCGCCGTCGAGCGAGGCGGCAATGACAGGCTTTGCCTTGCGCAACGCATCGCGCTCTGCCTTGCCGAGGCCGACGAAATCCAGCCGCTCGCTCAGATCACGGCCTGTGGAACCCTTTGCAGTCATGCTGCCATCCTTTGACGTTGGAGAGAATGCGACTGCGACGTCGACGTCATGTCGGCAGGAAATACGCAAGATGGCCGGTGTTAGGATTTCATCGTTAAGAATGACTGAAGGAGGCCTGTCCAAAATGACGCACCATGGCGGATCGGGCAACGAAAAGGGGGCGCCGCGGCGCCCCCTGGATAATCTGCGGAAATACGTTCAGACGTAGCGGTTGACGACGTTTTCGAGCAGCTCCTGCTGGCCGGATTTCGGCTGCGGGTTGAGATCGGTCTTTTCGACATAGGCCGTGATCTCTTCCAGCGACATGCCGGTCAGACGCTTTTGACCCTCTTGCGTCTTCCAGCCGGCATAGCGCGCATCCAGCGGTCCGGACAGCGCCTTGTCCTCAACCATTTTCGCCGCGGCGCGCAGGCCCCGGGCGCAGCAATCCATGCCGCCGATATGACCGATCAGGAGGTCCTGCGGATCGATCGACTGGCGGCGCAGCTTGGCGTCGAAATTGGTGCCGCCGGTGGTAAAGCCGCCGCCCGACAGGACCTGGTAATAGGCCAGCGCCATTTCCGGCACATTGTTGGGGAACTGGTCGGTATCCCAGCCGGACTGGTAGTCGTTGCGGTTCATGTCGATCGAGCCGAAAATGCCATAGGCATTGGCCAGCGCCAGCTCGTGTTCGAAGGAATGGCCGGCAAGGATCGCATGGCCCTGCTCGATATTGACCTTGACCTCGTTTTCCAGCCCGTAGGCCTTCAGGAAGCCGTAGACCGTGGCGACATCGTAGTCGTACTGGTGCTTGGTCGGCTCCTGCGGCTTCGGCTCGATCAGGATGGCGCCCTTGAAGCCGATCTTGTGCTTGTATTCGACCACCATGTTGACGAAGCGGCCAAGCTGGTCGAGTTCCTGCTTCACATTGGTGTTGAGCAGCGTCTCATAGCCTTCGCGACCGCCCCAGAGAACGTAATTCTGGCCGCCGAGCTTCAGCGTCGCATCCATGCAGGTCTTCACCGTTGCCGCAGCAAAGGCAAAGACATCCGGGTCCGGATTGGTGGCGGCACCCGACATATAGCGGCGGTGGGAAAACAGGTTCGCCGTGCCCCAGAGCAGCTTGACGCCGGTTTCGGACTGCTTCTTGGCGAAGTAATCGACGATCTCCTCGAGGTTCCTGGTGTTTTCGGCAAAATTCCTGCCTTCCGGGCGCACATCGGCATCGTGGAAGCAATAGAACGGCGCGCCGAGCAGCGAAAAGAGTTCGAAGGCGACATCGGCCTTCAGCTTGGCCGCCTTCATGCTGTCATCGAACCAGGGACGCTCGAAGGTTTGGCCGCCGAAGGGGTCGCCGCCCGGCCAGACAAGGCTGTGCCAATAGGCGACGGCAAACCGCAGATGGTCCTCCATGCGCTTGCCAAGGACGATCTCGTCCGGATTGTAGTGGCGGAAGGCCAGCGGATTGGTGCTGTCGGTGCCTTCATATTTGATCTTGGCGATATCGCCGAAAAAGCCTGTGCTCATGGTTTTCTCCTGATGTGTCGTTGGAATTTTGGAATGCCCCTCATCCGCCCTATCGGGCACCCTCTCCCCGCAAGCGGGGAGAGGGTTAGGGTGAGGGGCGCCTTCTAGTTCGCAGTCACCGACCTGATTGCCGGATAAAGCCGCCGGTAGCGCTGGTAGGCCTCCTCGTAAGCGCCGCGCAGCGCCGTATCCGGCTCGATGGTTTCGGCGGTCGTCGGCGCGTTGAAGACGGCGAGCGGATCCGCTCCGATTGCCGCCACCAGCCCGAGACGGGCAGCACCGAAGGCTGCGCCGAAATCGCCGTCGGCGGGAAGATCGACAGGCAGGCCGAGCGCGGTGGCGATCGATTTTAGCCAGTAGCGCGAGCGCGAACCGCCACCGATGGCGGTGACGCGGGAAAGCTCGGTGCCGGCCGCGCGCAGAGCTTCGAGATTGTCGCGAAGGGCAAAGGACACGCCCTCCAGCACCGCCTGGGTCAGCACCACGCGGCTGCTTTCATGGCCAAGCCCGGTAAAGACGCCGCGGATGGCCGCATCATTGTGCGGCGTGCGCTCGCCGGAGAGATAGGGCAGGAAGGTGACGCCGGTGGGCGCTTTCAGTTCATCGCCAAGCTCACCGGTCAGTTCGCCGGCGCTCTTGCCGGTTACACCGGAATGCCAGTTGAGCGCGTCGGTCGCCGACAGGATGACGCCCATCTGGTGCCAGGTGTTCGGAAGCGCGTGGCAAAAGGCATGTACGGCGCTCTCTGGATTGGGCAAATAGCTGGAATTGGCGGCAAACAGGACGCCGGAGGTTCCGAGCGACACGAAGGCATGCCCCTCACCGACCGTGCCCATGCCGCAGGCCGAGGCCGCATTGTCGCCCGCCCCGCCGGCCACCACCACATCGGCGCCCATGCCCCATTGGGCTGCGAGATTGCTTTTGAGCGTGCCGCCCGCCTCGGTGCCTTCGATCAGGCGCGGCATCTGCCGTTTCTCAAGTCCGGTCGCGGCAAGGAGGGATTCCGACCAGGCGCGTTTTCCGGTGTCGAGCCAGGAGGTGCCGGCCGAATCCGACATCTCCGAAACATGATCGCCGGTCAGCCACAGGCGCAGATAATCCTTCGGCAACAGCACCCAGCGCAGTTTCGCAAAGACCGCCGGTTCGTTTTCGGCGACCCAGACGAGCTTCGGGGCGGTAAAGCCCGGAAAGACGATATTGCCGGTGAGCGCGCGGAACTGCGGATCGGCATCGAGTGCGGCCGCCTGCGCAAAGCTGCGCGTATCGTTCCAGAGGATGCAGGGGCGCAATACCCTGTCCTGATCGTCCAGCAGGGTCGCGCCGTGCATATGGCCGGACAGTCCAATGCCGCGGACGGCGGCAAGCTCCGCCGGATGCGCGGCCTTCAGACCGGCGATCGCCTCCTCGGTCGCCCTGATCCAGTCGGCCGGATCCTGTTCCGACCAGCCGGGATGCGGGCGCGAAACATCCATCGCGCCCGATGCCGAGCCGACGACGCGCTGGCTGTCGTCGATCAGCAGTGCCTTCACCCCGGACGTGCCGAGATCGATCCCCAGATACATGATGCTCTCCCTTAGTCTTTCCGGCCCTGTTCGGGCTCGTTTCGGCTGCCCTGCTCGAAGGGCAGATTTGTTTCACTGCCCTGCTCGAAGGGCAGGTTGTCTTTCAGGAAAATATCGATGCGGATGCGCTCCTGCGCCCCGACGACGGCCATGCCGTCGGCCTTGGCCTTGAGCACG
Source organism: Rhizobium sp. Root482 (assembly GCF_001426565.1). Lineage (GTDB taxonomy): Bacteria > Pseudomonadota > Alphaproteobacteria > Rhizobiales > Rhizobiaceae > Pararhizobium. Next base: position 239,222 of record NZ_LMFA01000026.1, read on the forward strand.
CGGATGGCGCTGCGCACTTCATGACCGGCATCCTGGTTCAGGACCGCATCGATCTGCCCCTCTTCGAGAGCCGCACGCGTATGCGGAGTCAGTTCATGGGCGATGACGCAGATCGGCGGTCCCTTGCCACGCTTTTTCAGCGCCGCGATCAGGCCGCGATTGCCGGCGCCGAGACTGTAGATGCCGGCAATTTCGGGGGAAGCGGCGAGTGTCTCGCCGATCAGCCGCGCCACGCGCGCGGGATCGTCCTGGCCTTCGATGACCGGCAAAAGCCTGTGATCGGGAAACATCTCCTCCATCACGGCTAAAAATCCCTCCAGCCGGTCGCGATGGTCGCGCACCAGCATCGAGCCTGCAAGCACGGCCACCGGCCCCGGTCGGTGCCCCAGAAAGCGGCCCATCAGGCTTGCCGCCGTGCGCCCGGCGGCAATATTGTCGATGCCGGCGAAATGATCGCGCGCCGAGCCGGTAAGGTCGGAGACCAGCGTCACCACCGGAATGTGCCCTACCCGCAGCCGATCGACGGCGGCGACCACATCGGGAGAATCCACCGCCACCACCGCGACGCCCGCAGGCGAGACGGCCGCTGCCTCGTCCAGAGCTGCCACCAGGGCTCCGGCGTCGAAGGCAGGAACGGTAACGATGGAAATCTCGGTCCGCTCCACCGGCGAGCGGAGGATTGCGGCGCGTATCTCTTCCTCCAGCCCGCGCATGAAGGAATTGTCGCCGGACGGCAGAATGAAGATCAGGGGATAGACGCGGCCCTTGGCAAGGTTCGCCGCCGCGACATCGCGGACATAGCCGATGCGCTCGATCGCCTGCTCGACCTTTTCGCGGGTGACGATGCGCACGCCGGGACGCCGGTTCAGCACCCGGTCGACGGTCGCAAGGCTGACCCCTGCCGCAGCAGCAATATCGTGCACAGTGGGACGCATGTTTCCTCCGGCAAAAAGCCTTAGAGGAAAATCTGATGTACGTAAATCAAAAATCTCGCCCGACCCACCGCCTGTTGAAATCAAGGCGACAGCCCAAGGCTAGTTCCGTGGTAGCGGCTTAGTGCCCTCCGCCCTCGGCGGCGGGCACGGTCTGCGGCTTCTTGATCAGGAAGGCACAGAAGATCAGCGCGGCGAACAGCCCGGTGAGGATGAGGAAAACATCGACGAAGGACATGACCATCGCCTGCTGGCGCACCATGCCGGACAATTTACTGATAGCGATCGCCGCGCCATCAAGGCCATGGGAATTGTATTTCGCCGTCATGTTGCTCAACTGCTCCATGGCCTGCGGGTTGCCCCACTGCACGTGCTCCTGAAGCCGCGCATAATGTTCCTGCTCACGCTGTGTCAGGATCGTGTTGATCGCCGCCAGGCCGACCGCGCCGCCGAGATTGCGGGTAAGGTTGAACAGGCCGGAGGCGCCGCGAATACGGGCCGGCGACAAGGTGCCGAGCGCCACATTGTTGATCGGCACCATGCACAGCATCAGGCCGATGCCGCGCAGGATCTGCGGGATGAGCAGTTCGTAGAAATCCCAGTCCGCGGTCAGTCCGGTCATCAGCCAGGTGCCGGCCGCAAAGGCGGCGAAGCCGATCGCCATCATGACGCGCGGATCGAGCACGGTCGACAGCCGACCGGCCACCGGCGCCGTGCAGAACATCGCAAGGCCCGAGACGAACAGGGTCTCGCCGATCATCAGGGAATCATAGTCGCGGATGCCGGCCAGATAGAGCGGATAGAGATAGGTGAGCCCGTAGAGCCCGATGCCCATGATGAAGGAAAACAACGATCCGAAGGCGAAATTTCGATTGGAAAAGGCGCGAAGATCGACGATCGGAAACTCCACCTTGAAGGCCCGGTAGAAGAACACGATCGCACCGGCCGCCGAGGCGATGGCAGCCAGGAAGATATGCTCGTCGCTGAACCAGTCCTTGGCATTGCCCTCTTCCAGCACATATTCCAGCGCGCCCAGAAAGACCGCCATCGAGGCGAGCCCCCACCAGTCGAACTTCTTGAACAGGCTGAGTTCCGGCTTGTCGAAATCGATGAAATTCCAGGCGATGATCGTGACGATGATGCCCGGGATGATATTGACGAGGAACAGCCAGTGCCAGGAAAAGGCATGGCTGAGATAACCGCCGACGGTCGGGCCGATCGTCGGTGCCAGCGTCGCGACCAGACCGATGATCGGCGAGACGATGCTGCGCTTGGAGGGCGGGAAGATGGTGAAGGCGGCCGCGAACACGGAGGGGATCATGCCGCCGCCGATAAAACCCTGCAGGGCGCGGTAGACGATCATCTGGTCGATATTGGTTGCGGTTGCCGCAAGCGCGCTTGCCGCGGTGAAGCCGGCGGCCGAAACCGAGAACAGGACGCGGGTGGAAACGATGCGCGCCAGCGTCCCCGACAGCGGGATCATGATCACTTCGGCGATCAGATAGGCCGTCTGCACCCAGGCGACCTCGTCCGAGCCGGCCGAGAGACCCGCCTGGATTTCCGCCAGAGACGCCGAAACGATCTGGATGTCGAGGATCGACATGAACATGCCGAAGACCATGGCGAAGAAGGCGATCAGGCGCCTGGGATCCATGCGCTCTTCCGCCGTCGCAGCGGGCGGCACGATCCTGTCTGCGGTTGCGGTGGCAGCCATGGGGTCTTGCTCCCGGCGCGCTTCGCATCACGCGAAGCGGCCAAACAATTTTGAAATGAGATGCGGTGCCGGACACCCGCCCTTTCCGTCAAATAGGCCGCGGGTCGGGCGGCCGGCTATTTCACAGCGGCAATGTCCTGCTGCTCAGGCGCGGTGCGCGTATCGACATCGACGACGACGCTGAGGCCGGCGCGCAGGCGGCCGCTCTCCAGCACGTCCTTCGGGAAGACGATCCGCACCGGTACGCGCTGGATCACCTTGGTGAAATTGCCGGTGGCATTTTCGGCCGGCAGCAGCGAGAACACCGAGCCGGAGGCCGGCGAGATCGACTGGACGGTGCCGGTGATCGCCTCTTCGTCGAAGGCATCCACATGAATCCGGACCTTGGAGCCCGGAACCATGTGGGCGATCTGCGTTTCCTTGAAATTCGCATCGATATAGAGCCGATCGGCAGGAACGAGCGCAGCCAGGCGCTGGCCGGCGGAAACAAGATCACCTTCCTGGATGGCGAGATTGCCGACGATGCCGTCATAGGGCGCTTTCAGGACGGTGAAGCCGAGATCGCGCTCGGCCTTGTCGCGGGCAAGCTCCAGCGAGCGGATCGTGCTTTCGGCTTCGGCGCGCTGGGCAACGAGAACGGCGATATTGGCATTGGCTGTCGCGATGCTGGCATCGGCGCCCATGAGATTGGCGCGGGCCTGATCGACCGCAACCGTTGCGCTGTCGAGCGAGGCGACGGTGCCGACCGCCTTCGCCTCAAGTTCGCTTGCTCTCTTAAGCGTCGTTTCGGCGCCGCGGACGGTGGCTTCCAGCGCCGTCTTCTGCGCCTTCGCTTGCGCGACACCGGCCTTCGCGCCGGCGATCTGGGCATCGAAGCGCTTCAGAGACAGTTTTTCGGTCTCGATCGCAGCCTTTGCCTGGTCTGCGGCGATGCGGTAATCTTCCCTGTCCAGCGTGACCAGCGGATCGCCGGCCTTGACGCGCTGGTTCGCGACGACGTTGACCTTTTCGATATAGCCGGACACTTTGGGAGAAATCGATGCGATATCGGCTTCGATATAGGCATCGTCGGTGGAGATCATGAAGCGACCATTGGTCCACCAGTCGTAGCCATACCAGCCGCCGGCGGCCAGGGCGGCAAGGACGATGACGGGAAGCAGAATTTTGCGGCGCGCGGGCTTTGTCGCCGCAGGGGCAGGATCGGGCGCGATCTGCGGTTCCGCCGCCACGACGGCATCCGCCGGCGCGGCGCGCTCGACCGGTTCTTCGAAATCGTCATCGACGGGCCGAACAAGGGCCGCGCCGGATTTGCTGGAAACTGACATGGTGCACGACCCAGAATTTACGGTGAATTGTTGACCGAACCGTTCGGTTCGATTGACATAAGGACTGTTCAAGCACATATCAAGTGAAATCGAACCGATCGGTTCGAAAATATTTCGAGACGAAAATGACCGCGACTGACGAAAAAATGGCGGAGCCTGCGAAAACCGACCCCTGCCCGAGGCAGTGCACGCCTCTCTCCGGCCGACGGGCCGCCGGCGAGGATCCGGTCAAGCGCGAACAAATTCTCGACGGCGCCAAGCGCGTTTTCATGAGCGTCGGTTTCGACGCCGCGAGCATGAACGATATCACCCGCGAAGCCGGCGTCTCCAAGGGCACGATCTACGTCTATTTCGAGAACAAGGAAGACCTGTTCGGCGCGCTGATAGAGCGCGAGCGCGAGCGGGTGGTCCAGAACATCAAGCATGCGCTCGACGAAAAAGAGCCGATCGACGAAGCCATGTTCGATTTCGGCGTGACCCTGACGCAGCATCTGACGGGCGATCACACGATCCGCGCCATGCGGATGGTTCTCGGCGTCATCGACCGGATGCCGGGGCTTGCCAGGCGCTTTTTCGTCGCGACACCGGAAAGCGGCTATACGATCCTGAAAGCCTATCTCGACCGCCGGATGGCGCAGGGCGACCTTGTGATCGCCGACACCGAAATGGCTGCCCGCCAATTCATCGAAATGTCGCTCGGCGGCATGCTCAAGCGCCGGCTGTTTGGCGAAATGGCAATGCCGCCGTCGCGCGAGACGATCGAAGAACTGGTCTCGGCGGCCCTCACCGTGTTTCTCGCCGCCTACGGGCAGAAGCGGAAAATTCCCTGAACGGGGCACCGGCAGGCCGATCCGAGCGCCCGCCACCCGGGACAAAGCGATTTTTCGTACACATTTAACGGTATCAATTGCCGCCAAAACGCCTCGGCCGCTTGTCTCGTGAGCATTTCCGCATAGATAGGGAAGTGAAACCCCGCGCCTGCCTCCGGTTGCCGCGTGAAATCCCTTTATGCCCAGCTTGAACCCAAGAAGGAACAGCCGCCGATGCAGGATATTTTGCTGCTCATGCAAGATCCGACCGCATGGATTGCCCTTGTAACACTGATCGTGATGGAAGTGGTGCTCGGCATCGACAACCTCATCTTCATCTCGATCCTGACGAACAAGCTGCCACCGGAGAACCGCGAGAGCGCCCGGCGCATTGGCATCGGCCTGGCACTCGTCATGCGGCTGGCATTGCTCGGCACCGTCGCCTGGATCGTCCAATTGACAACGCCGGTCTTCACCGCCTTTGGCCACGGCTATTCGTGGAAGGACATGATCCTCATTGCCGGCGGCCTGTTCCTGGTCTGGAAGGCGACCAAGGAAATCCACCACAGTGTCGATCCGCAGGATCACGAGGAGGATTTCATCACCACCACGGCAACTACCGGCTTTGCCGCCGCCATCGGCCAGATTCTGCTGCTCGACCTCGTATTCTCGGTCGATAGCATCATCACCGCCGTCGGCATGACCCCGCATCTGCCGATCATGGTGGTCGCGGTCATCGTCGCCGTCACCGTCATGCTGGTCGCTTCCGGCCCGCTTGCCCGCTTCATCGAGAAGAACCCGACGATCGTCATGCTGGCGCTCGGCTTCCTCCTGATGATCGGCACGACGCTGATTGCCGAAGGCGCCGGCTTCCACGTGCCCAAGGGCTACATCTATGCCGCCATGGCCTTCTCCGCGCTGGTCGAGGTGCTCAACATGCTGTCGCGGCGCAAGCGCCAGCGGGACAAGGCAGCCAAGGCTGCGAAATAGGCTGATAATGAAAAATCCCCGGGACGCCTGTCCCGGGGATTTTGGTAGGTAATAGAGGCAAGGATACGGACCGGAGAGGTGGGGAGCTCGACTGCCGTTTCGTTGGCCGCGAAGAGAAACCGGAAAAATCTCCGCGTTCTCCATCTCCCTCGTGTCCGGTTGACACAGCCCGCATTCCTCGGGGTTCAGAACGAACGAATTCCGGCTTGGTTCCAATCTTTTCGCGTGTCGATCGCCTCGAGGACCTGTCTCACCCTGGATCATATCGCCATGGCGGCGGAGCAGCCGACTATCCTCTCCGGTCAGTTTTCCTTGACGCGCCCTTTTGAATATGGTCTCACGCCAGCCATATGGAACGACCGGCATTTCAAGCCGTTTCGGGCATTGATCGGGCAGTTCCTCTCCTTAAAAGCATGCGCCTCCGCCTCCGGATATCCTGCCCGGCGGACGGCCGAAAGCACGTAGAGCACGGGCCCGATCATGACAGACAGACCAGTCCGGGTGCGCATCGCACCTTCCCCCACCGGCGAACCCCATGTCGGCACCGCCTATATCGCGCTGTTCAACTATCTCTTCGCGCAGAAGATCGGCGGCGAATTCATCCTGCGTATCGAGGACACCGATGCGACCCGCTCGACCCCGGAATTCGAGACCAAGGTTCTCGACGCGCTGAAATGGTGCGGCCTGACATGGTCGGAAGGCCCCGATATCGGCGGCCCCTATGGCCCCTACCGCCAGAGCGACCGCAAGGACCTCTACAAGCCCTATGTCGAGCAGATCGTCGCGGCCGGTCATGGCTTCCGCTGCTTCTGCACGCCCGAGCGGCTGACACAGATGCGCGAGACCCAGCGCGCGGCCGGCAAGCCGCCGAAATATGACGGGCTCTGCCTGCATCTTTCGGCCGAGGAGGTCACGACCCGCGTTGCCTCCGGCGAGCCGCATGTCGTGCGCATGAAAATCCCGACCGAAGGCTCCTGCAAGTTCGTCGACGGCGTCTATGGCGAAGTCGATATCCCGTGGGATGCGGTGGACATGCAGGTGCTTCTCAAGGCCGATGGCATGCCGACCTATCACATGGCCAATGTGGTCGATGACCACCTGATGAAGATCACCCATGTGGCACGCGGCGAGGAATGGCTATCCTCGGTGCCCAAGCACATCCTGATCTACCAGTATCTCGGTCTCGAGCCACCGGTGTTCATGCACTTGTCGCTGATGCGCAATCACGACAAGTCGAAGCTGTCGAAGCGCAAGAACCCGACCTCGATCTCCTATTACACCGCGCTCGGCTATCTGCCGGAAGCGCTGATGAACTTCCTTGGCCTGTTCTTCATCCAGATCGCCGAAGGCGAGGAGATGCTGACCATGGAGCAGTTGGCGGAGAAATTCGATCCGGCCAACCTCTCCAAGGCCGGCGCGATCTTCGATGTGCAGAAGCTCGACTGGCTGAACGGCCGCTGGCTGCGCGAAGGCTTGAGCGAAGACGAATTCGCCGCCCGCGTGCTCTCTTGGGCAATGGAAAACGACCGCATCCGGCAGGGCCTGAAACTGTCGCAGTCGCGCATTTCAAAGCTCGGCGAACTGCCCGATCTCGCCGGCTTCCTGTTCAAGTCCGATCTCGCGCTTGACGCCGCTTCCTTCGCCAAGGTCAAATCGACTCCGGAAGAACTGGTCGAGATCTTCAACACGGTCCAGCCGGATTTGGAAAAAATTCTCGAATGGAACGTCGAATCGATCGAAGCCGAACTGCGGGCGATTGCCGAGCGGATGGACAAGAAGCTGAAAGTCATCGTCGCGCCGCTCTTCGTGGCCGTCTCGGGCTCGTCGCGCTCGCTGCCGCTGTTTGACTCGATGGCCATCCTCGGTCGCTCGGTCGTGCGCCAGCGCCTGAAAGTCGCCGGCCAGGTGGCGGCGTCGATGGCGGGCAGCGGGAAGTAATGACGGGGGCCCTCTTCTCCCCAGCGGGGAGAAGTGCCGAGCGAAAGCGAGGCGATGAGGGGGTCTTTCGGCAAATTTTGAAGTCTGTGGCTCCCCCTCATCCGGCCCTGCGGGCCACCTTCTCCCCAAGGGGAGAAGAGGGAGAGGGCCGCAGCCGTAGACACTCTTTGGACACAAGCCCTAAAGGCACGAGACAATGACCGACAAGACCGAAACCACCCTCTCCTCCGACGTCACAGAAGTGCGCGCCCAGAAGCTGGCCTTGCTGCGCGAAAAGATCGGCGACGTCTATCCGGCGCATTTCCACCGCACGATCACCAACGCGGATCTCGCCAAGAAATACGAGGCTCTGGAAGCGGACGTGGTGACGGACGATGTCGTGACCGTTGCCGGCCGCGTCTATTCCTCGCGCAATTCCGGCATGTTCATGGATATCCATGACGCCGGCGGCAAGATCCAGATCTTTTCCCACAAGGACACCACGCCCGAAGAGGCGCGCGCGCTGCTGCCGATGATCGATCTCGGCGACATTATCGGCGTGACCGGCGTGGTGCGACGCACCAAGCGCGGCGAGCTGTCGATCAATGCGCAAGAGATCACCATGCTCACCAAGTCACTATTGCCGATGCCCGAAAAGTGGCACGGCCTGTCCGACATCGAGCAGCGCTACCGCAAGCGTCACCTCGACATCATGACCAACGAGGAATCCAAGCTCCGCTTCCAGCAGCGCTCGAAGATCGTGTCCGGCATCCGCCGCTTCATGGAAGAAGACGGCTTCATGGAAGTCGAGACGCCGATGCTGCACTCGGTCTATGGCGGCGCCACCGCCGAGCCGTTCAAGACGCATCACAATACGCTGAAGCTCGACATGTTCCTGCGCATCGCGCCGGAACTGTTCTTGAAGCGCACGCTGGTTTCCGGCTTGACCGACAAGGTCTTCGAGATCAACCGCAACTTCCGCAACGAAGGCGTTTCCACCCGGCACAATCCGGAATTCACCATGATGGAATGCTACTGGGCCTATGCCGACTACGAGGACATCATGGACCTCGTCGAGCGCCTGTTCGAAACGCTCGCGCTCTCGATCCACGGCACGACCGAATTCCTGTTCGGCGACAAGGAAATCTCGTTCAAGGGGCCGTTCAAGCGCGTGCCGATGCCGGATGCCGTGAAGGAAGCCACGGGGATCGACTTCCTGGCGATGAAGACCGACGAGGAAGCCCGCACCGCCGCCAAGGCTGCCGGCTTCGAAGTCGAGAAGGATTGGACCTGGGGCGAATGCCTCGCCTTCATCTTCGAGGAAAAGGTCGAGGGCACGCTGATCCAGCCGAGCCATGTGACGCATTTCCCGAAGGACATCTCGCCCTTCGCCAAGGAAGTGCCGGGCGAGCCGCGCCTCGTCGAACGCTTCGAGACCTATTGCAACGCCTGGGAACTCGGCAATGCCTTCTCGGAACTCAACGATCCGGAAGAACAGCGCAAGCGCATGGTCGAGCAGCTGGAACAGGCCCATGCCCGCGGAGAGAAAGAAAAGCAGCTAGACGATGAATTCCTGGACGCCATCGACCAGGGCATGCCGCCGGCCGGCGGGCTCGGCATCGGCGTCGATCGGCTGGTCATGCTCCTGACCAACGCCCCATCGATCCGCGATATCATCCTGTTTCCGGCCCGGCGCGGCAAGGCGGACTGAGGCTTCGCCTCACTCCATCATCAATGCGTTTCGCCGCCTTCATGGCCGCCGGCTCCAACCGGCGGCTTTTCATTGTGCGCCACGGACGCATCCTGCACGCCGTCCGCATGATCGGCAACCTCGACCTGGCTATCAGGCCCCGCCTCTCCAAAGACCATGGCGATCATCGAACCGAGAAAGCCTTTCTCGCCGGATGCGGCCTGCTCGTGGGCCGGCGCAACTTCCTCGCCATGGTCGGATGCCGCTTCTTCGCCGTGCCCACCGGCTGGCGAACCCTCGGCGCCGGCTTCAGCCTCGGCGGCAGCGGCAATCGGATCGAAACAGTCGGATTTGTCGTCCATGGCCGTCAGGGTGCTCCTGATTTCCTCGGCCGGCAGGGACACTTCGCGGCCATGGAACAGGCCGGCAAGATTGGCATCGCCCTTCTTGTAGCGCGCGACAAAGGGGGTGGTCATGCCGGGCACCTTGCCCGGATCCGGTGCAAACAGCACCTCGGCGCCGATCGCCGGTCCGCGACGGCGGGCGCGCTCATGCGGGCCTTCGTGATCGAGGACGACGACCTGGTAAAGATCGGCCTTCTCCGCATTGGCAAGCTGCCCGGTGATGCGCAGCGCCGTGCGGACACGGTTGACGCCGCCGGCCTCCTCCGTGCTGACATATTTGCGGATCCAGCGCTGGCCGTTGCGGCGCATCTTCAGTGTTTCGACCGTGGTGCAGGCGACGCCAGAAAGGGCCGGCCCGTCGCGGTCGCCCCCGCCGAGAAGCGCCTCCTTGCCGGAATAGACGGCAAAGGCGCCCGAGGCGCCCGTTAGAACGAGGACGCCGGCAATGACGAACATGACCTTCCGGGGGAAGCGTATTGTCTTGAATACAGGCTTCACGCGCACCGTTCCGTCATCCGCCAAACTCCATACTCTTTTGAATGAGACGACAGTTTAAGCTGGCGATGTTTCAGAAGTTTAAACGCCTTGCGAATTTCGACGACCAAAACGGTACAGTTCGCGGCGACCGAATTCTGCCGGCCGCCGCGGCGAGGGAACCGGGCCTCAGTCGAGGATATACCGGCCGCTGCAGTTCGGGATACGGCGCCAGCCGCGCAGGTCCTGCTCATAGACCATGCCGGAGGATCCGCGGACGGTGCAGACAACCTTGCCCCGGCGATAGCGGTGATTGGGGTTCTGGTAATGCGTATAGGTATGGTCGCGCGATCCCATGCTTTCGCTACCGCGACCGCCGCGGCCATTGTCGCCCTTCGCAGCGGCGGCTTCCTGAACGGCGATCGACCCCATGGAGGTGGCCAGGATGAGCACGAATGGAATGAACTTGCGCATGTCGTTTCTCCTTCGATTGTTCAAGAAGGGCCAATCCCTCCTCTGGAAACGATCATCTCAAAAGCAAGCCCCACCGGCTGTTCCCGTTGGAACAGGGAAATTGCCGTGAAAAAGCGGCGGCGACGGCTTGATCCAAACCCGATGGCAGGCGAAGAGAGGCAAAGGCCAACAGGGTCCGGTCTCGCGGCAAAGCGGGTCGTTGCCACCTTCGGCAAGACCCCGACACGACATTTCAGGCAGAGAAAAGAACACATCCCATGCACAAGGTAATTTTCGATACGGACCCCGGCGTCGATGATGCGATGGCGCTGCTTTTCCTGCATCACCATCCCGATATCGACCTGATCGGCATTACCACGATTTTCGGCAATGCCTCGATCGAAACGACCACGCGCAATGCGCTTTACCTGAAACGGAAATGGGACATTGCCGCCCCGGTCGCCCGCGGTCTTGGCGAGACGCTCGACCCCACCCGCCCGCATGTGGGCTGGCCGACGTCCATCCATGGCGATGACGGGCTTGGTAATATCGGCGTGCCGGAGACGGTCGATCTTTCCTGCGATCCCCGCCCCGCGCACCGCTTCATCATCGACACGGTGCGCGCCCATCCCGGCGAGGTGACCCTGGTCGCCGTCGGCCGGATGACCAATCTGGCGCTGGCGCTGCGCGACGATCCCGGCATCGCGGCCCTCGTCAAGAACGTCGTGATCATGGGCGGCGCCTTCGACATGCGCGGCAATATCACGCCGGCGGCCGAGGCCAATATCCATGGCGACCCGGAAGCCGCCGATGCGGTGATGACGGCGCCCTGGCCTGTCGTCGTCGTCGGCCTTGACGTTACCGAACAGACGGTGATGACCCGCGCACGGCTGGCGGCCATCGTCGCTGCCGGCGGCGAACGGGCAAAGCTGCTGTCGGATATTTCCCTGTTCTATGTCGATTTCTACGAGCAGCATGTGGAGGACGGCATGGTGGTGCATGACAGTTGCGCCTGCGTCTATGTCGTCGCACCGCATCTCTTCACGCTGCGCAGCGGCGCGATCCGCGTGGTCTGCGGCGGCATCGCCGATGGCCAGACCATCCAGAAGGCGGACGACCACCAGTTTCCGCCGAGCGCCTGGGACGACCTGCCGAGCCAGAATGTCTGCACCGGCATCGATGCGGAGGCGGTGCTGGACCTGATTTCGCAGACGCTGGCGTCGCAGCCGGTGGCCTGAGCCATAAAAATTCGCGGTGATGGCTGGCAGCCCGTGGTTTGCCAGCTATCTTCACATTCATGAAACCGGAAAAGCTGCTTTATCCCACGCCCAAGGGGCTTTACTGCGAGAGAGGCGGTTTTTACGTCGATCCGGTCCAGCCGGTCGAACGCGCCCTGATCACCCACGGTCATGCCGATCACGCGCGCTCCGGCCATACGCACGTCATGGCGACGCGCGAGACGCTGGATATCATGCGCATCCGCTATGGCGAGGCGTTCTGCGCCAGCGAGCAGGAAGCGGTGCTCGGCGAGCGCGTCGGGATCGGCGAGGTCACCGTCAGCTTCCATCCCGCCGGCCATGTGCTCGGTTCGGCACAGATCGCGGTGGAGGCGGAGGGCACCCGCATCGTCGTCTCGGGCGATTACAAGAGGCGGCGAGACCCGACCTGCCTTCCCTTCGAACCGATCAATTGCGATGTCTTCATCACCGAAGCGACCTTCGGCCTGCCGGTCTTTCATCATCCGCCTGACAGCGGCGAGATCGCCCGGCTCATCACCTCGCTCGGCCAGTTTCCGGAACGCGCCCATCTGGTCGGCGCCTATGCGCTCGGCAAGGCCCAGCGGGTCATCGCGTTGCTCAGGGAGGCGGGCTATGACAAACCGATCTTCATCCATGGCGCGCTGGCAAAGCTTTGCGATTACTATCAGGGCCAGGGCATCGAGCTGGGCGATATCCGCCCGGCGACGATCGGGCCAAAGGACAAGCAGTCCTTTGCCGGCGCGGTGGTGATCGGCCCGCCGGCGGCTTTTTCCGACAAATGGGCCCGCCGCTTTCCCGATCCCGTCGCGATCTTCGCCTCCGGCTGGATGCTGGTGCGCCAGCGCGCCAAGCAGCGCGGCGTCGAGCTGCCGATGATCATTTCGGACCATTGCGACTGGCCGGAACTGACCGACACGATCACCGAAATCGGCCCGGGCCAGGTCTGGGTGACGCATGGCCGCGAGGAAGCGCTCGTGCGCTGGTGCGAATTGCAGGGCATTGCCGCCCGGCCGCTGCATCTGGTCGGCTACGACGACGAGGGAGAATAGCCGATGCGCGCCTTCGCCGAACTGCTCGACCGTCTGGTTCTTACTCCGCAGCGTAATGCCAAGATCAAGCTGATGGCCGATTATTTCCGCACGACCCCTGATCCGGACCGGGGCTATGCGCTGGCCGCCATCGCCGGCACCCTGACGCTGAAGACCGTCAAGCCGCAGGTGCTGAGGCAGTTGGCGCTGGAGCGGATGGACGAGGTGCTGTTTCGCTACTCCTATGATTATGTCGGCGACCTCGCCGAGACCATTTCGCTGGTCTGGGAACGAACGCCCGGTGAGGCTGCGGTGCCTGCCGATCTCTCGCTTGGTGCCGTCATGCACCAACTGGAAACGGCCGGACGCGCCAATGTGCATGGGCTGGTGCGCGGCCTGCTCGACCAACTGGAGGGCTCGAGCCGCTTCGCCTTCCTGAAGCTCGTCACCGGCGGCCTGCGCATCGGCGTTTCGGCACGGCTGGTGAAGCAGGCGCTGGCCGAGATGGGCGACGTCCATATCGCCGAGATCGAGACTCTGTGGCATGGCCTGTCGCCGCCCTATAGCTCGCTCTTTCGCTGGCTGAGCGGCGCGGCGGACAAGCCGGAATTGGACATGCCCGCCGTGTTCCATGCCGTCATGCTGGCAACGCCGGTCGGCGACAACGATCTTGCAGCTCTCGACCCGAAGGATTTCGCGGCGGAATGGAAATGGGACGGCATCCGCGTGCAACTCGCCAGCGTCGGGGGCACGCGCAGACTCTATTCCCGCAGCGGTGACGATATTTCAAGCGCCTTTCCCGATATCCTCGAGGCGGCCGATTTCGACGGCATTCTCGATGGCGAGCTTCTGGTCGGCGGCACGATGCGCAGCAATCGAGCCACCCGCTCCTTCTCTGACCTGCAACAGCGCCTGAACCGCAAGACCGTGACGCGCAAGATGCTGGAGGATTTTCCCGCCTTCATCCGCGGCTACGACCTGCTGTTTTCCGGCGGCCGCGACATCCGGCCGGAGAATTTCCTGACGCGCCGGGCCGCACTTTCCAACCTGATCGAGAAGGCCGCGCCGACCCATTTCGACCTTTCGCCGCTGGTGCCGTTTTCCAGCTGGGAGGAACTTGACCGGCTGCGCGCCGACCCGCCCGATCCGGTCATCGAGGGCATCATGCTGAAACGGCTGGATTCGCCCTATACGTCCGGGCGGTCGAAGGGGCCGTGGTTCAAATGGAAGCGCGAACCCTATAATTTCGATGCGGTGCTCATGTATGCTCAGCGCGGCCACGGCAAGCGATCGAGCTATTATTCCGACTTCACCTTCGGCGTCTGGACCGAGAGCGAGGGCAACCAGGTGCTGGTGCCCGTCGGCAAGGCCTATTTTGGCTTTACCGACGCGGAACTCGAAGTGCTGGACCGCTATGTGCGCAACAATACGGTGGAGCGCTTCGGTCCGGTCCGCTCCATCCGGGCAGAGGCCGAGCATGGTTTCGTCGTCGAGGTGGCCTTCGAGGGCATCAACTATTCCAGCCGCCACAAATCCGGCGTCGCCATGCGCTTTCCGCGCATCGCGCGGCTGCGCACCGACAAGCTGCCGCGCGATGCCGACCGGCTGGAAACGCTGCTGGCGATGATCGGCGCGCCGCAGGTCGGGGCGGAACCTATTGGCGGACTGGAGGGTTAAGGACGGCATCCGGAACAAGGAGACCGATCATGCCCGCAAAATCCCAGGCCCAGCAGAAAGCCGCCGGTGCCGCCCTCTCGGCCAAGCGCGGCGACACCAAGAAATCCGAACTCAAGGGCGCCTCCAAAAGCATGGAAAAATCCATGTCGGAAAAGGAACTGAAGGAACTGGCGGAAACCGATCGCAAGAAGCTGCCGGAAAAGAAGAAATCCAAGTAGTCCCACTCCCTAAATCTCGGTTTCGCACAGTACATATTGTTAAGACCAGTTTGCAACAATGCCGCCGATTGCTGTTTGAACATGGAACGGCGGCGGAGTTCCAGTGGCTACGAAACTTTTGAACCTGTTTGGAAAATCGGCAGTCGTCGGGCTCCTGAAGCCGAATTACCTGCCCACCTATGTTGCCCTGGTCGTGGTGATCGTGGCCGGCCTGTTTGCCGAAGAGCAGAACCGCGCCGTCCATATGGCGGACATTCGGGCCGCGGTTCTCGATCAGCTCAATCCCATTCGCTCGAAGCTTGAGAGCAATATCAACGGCGATATCCAGCTGGTGCGCGGCGTGATCGCGACGATCATCACCGAACCCGGCATGGATCAGGCCCGATTTTCGCTACTTGCCCGCAACATCTTGAACGAACGCTCCCGACTGCGCAGCATCGCCGCTGCCCCGGACCTCGTCGTGTCACTCGTCTATCCGATGAAGGGCAATGAAAGGGCGGTGGGGCTCGATTACCGCAGGAACGAGAACCAACGGGTCGCGGCCCTGCGCGCCCGCGATCTCGGGCAGATGGTGCTGGCCGGACCGCTCTCACTCGTTCAGGGCGGCGAAGGCCTGATCGGCCGGTTTCCGGTTTCCATCCCGTTCGGGGGCCAGTCCAACCGCTTCTGGGGCATCGTCTCCGCGGTCATAGACGTTCAGCAACTCTATCATGACAGCGGACTTCTCTCCGATCATCTCGGCATCGATATAGCAATCTCCGGCCGTGACGGCCTGGGCGAGGACGGCGCGCTGTTTTTCGGCGACAGCGCCGTCAAAAGCGCGAATCCCGTCCAGTTGAGCGTCTTTCTGCCCGGTGGCTCATGGCAGATCAGTGCGATTCCGAAGGGCGGCTGGGTGGAAACCCCGCCCAATGCCTGGATCATTCGCTCGCTGGTGTTCCTGGGCGGACTGTTCATCCTGGTGCCGATGTTCGTCACCGGCCGGCTCATGGAAGAGCGGCGGCACAATATCCAGGTGCTCAGGGGCAACAAGGACCAGTTGCAGGAGCTCTCCCACCGTCTGAAAATCGCACTCGACGCCTCCGAGATCGGCATCTGGGAGCTGGATATCGGCTCGGGCAAACTGCTCTGGGACGAGCGGATGAAGGAGCTTTACGGCATCGGCGCGGACAATCGGGAAATCTACGAGGACTGGCGCGATGCGCTGCATCCCGACGATCTACAGCGGGCGGAAGAGGAATTCCAAAAGGCGGTCGTCGATGGCGAGAACTATGTTTCGCAGTTCCGCGTCAGGTTGGCGGGCAACCGTATCCGCCATGTGCGTGCCGTCGGTTTGAGATATATCGGCGCCGGCGGCCAGGAAAAGATCGTCGGCGTCAATTGGGATGTGACGACCGATGTGGAAAAGAACGAGCGGCTGGAGGCAGCCAAGAAGCAGGCGGAAGCCCACAGCGCCGAACTGGAAGCCGCCCGGCATCGCATGGAATTCAATGCCCTGCATGATCCGCTGACAGCGCTGCCCAATCGCCGCTATCTCGACGAGGTTCTTGCGAAGAGCCTCTCCGACAGCGCGCCGCAGGGTCTCGCCAGCATCTTCCATATCGATCTCGACCGCTTCAAGGAGATCAACGACACGCTCGGCCATGCGGCCGGCGACGAAATCCTGCGCCATGCCGCCCGAATTCTCCTTGCCCATACCGGCAAGGACGACTTTGTCGGCCGCATCGGCGGCGACGAATTCGTCATCATATCGCGCAATGGCGGCTTTGACGGCCATGACGCGATGCTGGCCCAGCGCATCATCGATGCCATGAGCGTGCCGGTGGCCTACAAGGAACAGGAATGCCGCATCGGCGTCAGCATCGGCATCGCCCACCAGACGCGGCATGCCGAGGAACTGACCCAGGTTCTGGTCAATGCGGATATCGCTCTCTACGAGGCAAAGCGGCGCGGCCGCAACCGGCATGAGATCTTTACCCATTCCCTCAAGGCGGCGGTTTTCAAGACCAAGCAGACGGCGGACGAAATCCTGCGCGGTCTCGAACAGAATGAATTCATCGCTCACTTCCAGCCGCAATTCTGTCCCTCCACCCTGGAGATGATCGGCGTCGAGGCGCTGGCGCGCTGGGATCATCCGACCAAGGGACTGCTCGCGCCCTATGCCTTCCTGAAGACGGCGGAAGACATCAACGTGCTGGCCGAGATCGACCAGAGGATTCTCGAACAGGCGCTGTTCCAATCCCGCCGGTGGGAGGCAAGCGGCATCGATATCCCGAAAGTCTCGGTCAATCTCTCCTATCATCGCCTGCATGACGAAAAGCTGATCGAACGGCTCGGCCAGTTGATCATCCCGCCCGGGAAAGTCTCGTTCGAGCTTCTGGAATCGATCTCCTTCGACGAGAGCGACATGACGGTCCTGTCGAATATCGAGCAGATCAAGGCCCTCGGCATCGACATCGAGATCGATGATTTCGGCACGGGCTATGCCTCGATTATCAGCCTGTTGAAACTCACGCCGCGCCGGCTGAAGATCGACAGGCAACTGGTCATCCCCATCCTCACCTCCGCCAAGCAGCGCCAGCTGGTCGCTTCTATCATCGATATCGGCATCTCGCTGGGCATCGAGGTGATCGCCGAGGGCGTGGAAACCATGGAACATGCCCGCATCCTCAAGGATCTCGGCTGCCACGGCCTGCAGGGCTATGCCTTCGCACGGCCGATGAGCGCCAACGACCTCGCGAATTTCGCCCGCGAGCGCCGGTGGCTCGCCGCGTGAGCCAGGGATGATTCGCGCCGGCGCGAAACGCTGGCACCTCCCTGCGCAGCGGGAATTTCTGGACGGCCAGACGCTTCGCCAGTGGTTTCGTTAAAACTTTTCCCTGCCAGACTTGAAATTTTTTCGTCAATACCCAGGCCGTGGCACATCGGAAACACTGCCCCGGTGATGTTCCCTTTCCCCTGGAACTTTTCAATTGTCCCCCTCGCAAGCGGCGCGGAAAATGGTAAAGACGAAAAAGTGAATCGTTTGTTACCGGCGCAAGACGGGCCGGATGGGGACCCCCGATGAAAATGATCAAAGCGCTCCTTCCGTTGAGCCTTCTTCTCCTTTCCGGCTGCGTGGTCGGCCCCGATTACCAGGCGCCGAACGCGGCGCTGCCGGCAAAATTCTCCTCCGGCGGCAGCGCGACGGCAAGCGACACAACGCTGACGCCATGGTGGGAAGCCTTCCGCGACAAGAAGCTGAACAGCCTGGTCGCCCAGGGCCTGGGTGAAAACCTTAACGTCCAGCAGTCGATCGAGCGCATCATGGAAGCGCGGGCCAATGTCGTCATCGCAGGCGCCGGCGGCCTGCCGCAGGTCGGTGCCGGCGCCTCGGCCTCGGTCGAAGGACAGGACGGTTCCTATCCTCGCAATGCGAGCGGCCGCGACCATAGCCAAACCAAATCCTTCGGCGGCGGCGCGGATGCCTCCTGGCTGATCGACCTGTTCGGCCAATATCGCCGCGCCAAGGAATCGGCGAATGCCTCGCTCGACGCGGCTTACGACGACGTCAATGTCGCCCGTCTTGCCTATCTATCGGACCTGACCACCTCCTATATCGAGGCGCGCTATAACCAGGAAGCCCTGGCGCTGCAGCAGAAGAGCCTGGCATCGCGGCGCGAAACGTTGAAGCTGACAAACGACATCAAGGCGGCGGGTGCTGCTTCCAGCCTCGACGTCGTGCAGGCCGAAGGCCTGGTCAATACGACGCTGGCGGAAATCCCCGGCTTCCGCACCGGCTTCCACCGGGCGGCAAACCACATCGCCACATTGCTCGGCCTGCCGGCAACCTCCGTCACCGCCAGCCTCGTCAAGGGCCAGGCCCAGCCGTCGCCGCGCTACGATACAAAGGTCGGCGTTCCAGCCGATCTCATCCGCAACCGTCCCGACATCCGCCGGGCCGAGCGGCTGCTTGCCGCCGCCACGGCGCAGATCGGCGTTGCCGAATCGCAGCTCTATCCGAGCCTCAGCCTGTCGGGCACGATCGATGCCTCGCGCATCGTCGCCTCGGCAGCCAGCGGCGGCGTCGGCAGCTGGTCCTTCGGACCAAGCCTCAATCTGCCGATCTTCAACGGCGGCCGCCTGAAAGCCAATATCGATGCCGCCCAATCCGGCGCGCAGCAGCAATATCTGGCCTGGAAGCAGACGGTCTTGAGCGCCGTGGAAGAAGTCGAGAACGCGCTCGTCGGATTGCGCAACAATTACCAGACCATCGCTGCCCTGCGCAAAGTGGTGACATCCTACGAACAGGCGCTCGGACTGGCACGCGAAAGCTTCAAGGGCGGCGCGACATCGCTGCTCGACGTGCTGGACGCCGAACGCAACCTTGCGAACTCGCGCATCGCACTTGCCAGCGGCATCCGCAATCTCGCCAACAATTATGTCGCCCTCAACGTCGCGCTTGGCGGTGGATCGGGCATCGAGGCGGTTGGCCAGTAAGCCACCTCCTCTTTGCGGAAAAGGTGCAGATTTCAATCAGGCGCGGCCGATCCTTTCGGCCGCGCTTTTTTATTCAAGGACCGGCCGATTTATCGCCATCGCGGGGTTGGCATCCGGGTGGAAAGCAGACATAAAAACAATGCCCCGCGCCATTCCAGATCGCGCACGGCATGGCCGCGACACCTGTCGCAGCATTCGCGGATCCCGGTGATCCCTCCCAACCGGAGCCTTGAGGAACAGACAGATAGACATCGCGGCGACATTGCTTCTTCTTCTCGTTCTCGCGCCGTTTGTGGGAAGCATCGCCGCACTCTGCATTCCGGCACATAAAGGTACCGTCAGCGCCTGGCTGGCGGGGTCGATCGCGCTGTTCTGTCTGGCGACCGCGGCCGGCCTCTATCCTGTCATCGCCTCCGGCAAGGCATTGCGCTACTCGGTCGAATGGCTTCCGGAACTGGGTCTTAATTTCACCTTGCGCCTGGATGGCTTTGCCTGGATGTTTGCCATCCTGATCGCAGCCATCGGCTTGCTCGTCGTCGTTTATGCCCGATACTATATGTCCGCCAGCGATCCGGTGCCGCGCTTCTTCTCGCTGTTCCTGGCCTTCATGGGCGCCATGCTCGGCCTGGTCCTTTCCGGCAATCTCATTCTTCTGGCGTTCTTCTGGGAACTGACCAGCATCATCTCCTTTCTGTTGATCGGCTACTGGCACCAGAACGCCGCGGCCCGCGACGGCGCCCGCATGGCCCTGACCGTCACCGGCACCGGCGGCCTCTGCATGTTCATCGGGCTGATCCTGATCGGTCATATCGTCGGCAGCTACGATCTCGACGTCGTGCTCGCCTCGGGCAACGTGATTCGCGAGCATCCGCTCTATACGACCGTGCTTGTTCTGATCCTGCTCGGGGCCCTGACGAAGAGCGCGCAGTTTCCGTTTCATTTCTGGCTGCCGCAGGCGATGGCGGCACCGACACCGGTTTCGGCCTATCTCCATTCCGCTACGTTGGTCAAAGCAGGCATCTTTCTTCTCACCCGGCTCTGGCCGGTTCTGGCCGGGACCGACCAATGGTTCTGGATCGTCGGCCTTGCCGGACTGAGCACGCTTCTGCTCGGTGCCTATTTCGCCATCTTCCAGCAGGACATGAAGGGCCTGCTGGCCTATTCGACGATCAGCCATCTTGGCCTCATCACCGCGCTGTTGAGCCTCGGCAGTCCGCTCGCGGCGGTCGCTGCGATCTTCCACACCATGAACCATGCGACCTTCAAGGCATCGCTGTTCATGGCCGCCGGTATCATCGACCACGAAACGGGCACGCGCGACATGCGCCGGCTGAGCGGTCTTTTCAGATTCATGCCGTTTACCGCCACGCTTGCCATGGTCGCCGCCGCAGCAATGGCCGGCGTGCCGCTGCTCAACGGTTTCCTATCGAAGGAAATGTTCTTCGCCGAAGCGATCGAGACGCATAAATACAATCTCCTCGACACAGTGACCCCCTATGTGGCGACGCTCGCCAGCATATTCTCCGTCACCTATTCGCTGCGCTTCATCCACAGCGTCTTCTTCGGCCCACCGCCGCACGACCTGCCGAAAGCACCCCACGAACCGCCTCACTGGATGCGCGCGCCGATCGAGTTCCTGGTGCTGGCCTGCCTTGTCGTCGGCGTCATTCCGGCACTCACCGTCGGGCCGTTCCTGCACACCGCCGTGCAATCGGTGCTCGGCGAGGCCACGCCGGTCTACAGTCTTGCCGTCTGGCATGGCTGGAACGTGCCGTTGCTGATGAGCCTGATTGCGCTGGCCGGCGGCACGGCGTTGTTCCTGATGATGAAATCCTATCTCGCCACCAGCATCGAGGGGCCGCCGCTGTTCCGGCGTCTCGAAGGCCAGCGCATTTTCGAGCGCGTCCTGGTGACGCTGTCATGGAAATGGGCGCGCTCGATCGAGATGCGCGCCGGTACCCGCCGCCTGCAGCAGCAGATGCGCATCCTCGTCGCCCTGTCGATCGCCGCCGGTACAATCGTGCTTTTCTCGCATGGCTTCAATCCGGCGAAAATCCTGTTTCGCAGCATCGACCCCGCCTTCGCCCTGATCTGGCTGGTCGGCATGGCCTGCGCAGTCGGGGCCGCCTACCAGGCGAAATTCCACCGGCTGGCATCGCTGGTGCTGCTCGGCGGCGCCGGGCTCGTCACCTGCCTCACCTTCGTCTGGCTGTCGGCGCCGGATCTGGCCGTTACCCAATTGCTGGTAGAGATCGTCACCACTGTGCTGATCCTGCTCGGCCTGCGCTGGCTGCCGAAGCGGATCGAGAACCAGGACGATCCCGCCATGATGACCATATCGGTCCGGCTGCGCCGCCTGCGTGACCTGGCGATGGCCGTCTTTGCCGGCCTCGGCATGATGCTCATATCCTATACGGTGATGCGCCGAGAAATTCCGGAGACGATTTCGAGCTATTTCCTCGAACGCGCCTATGGCGAAGGCGGCGGCACCAATGTCGTCAATGTCATCCTGGTCGATTTCCGCGGCTTCGACACTTTGGGCGAGATCGGCGTTTTGTGCATTGTCGCCTTGACGGTCTTTGCGCTTCTGCTGCGCTTCCGCCCGGCGACCGAAAGCCTGGAGGCGCCGGAACAGCAGCGTTTCCAGAACGCCTTCGACGACGACCATCCCGATCGCAAGAAAGGCGACAGCATTACCGAATACCTGCTCGTTCCCTCGGTCATCATGCGCTGGATGTTCCCGGTCATCGGCATGCTGGCGGCGTTCCTGTTCTTCCGTGGCCACGACCTGCCGGGCGGCGGCTTTGCGGCCGGCATCGCCATGTCGATCGCCTTCATCCTGCAATATATGGCCGGCGGTACGCGTTGGGTCGAGGAGCGGTTGCGCATCCACCCCTTGCGCTGGATGGCCATCGGCCTCACGGTCGCCACCGCGACCGGTCTTGGCGCATGGGTGTTCGGCTATCCGTTCCTGACCTCGCATTCGCAATACATTTCGCTTCCGGTCATCGGAAAAATTCCGCTGGCAACGGCCATCCTGTTCGATCTCGGCGTCTTTGCGCTGGTGCTCGGCGCAACCGTGCTGATCCTGATCGCGCTCGCCCACCAATCGGTACGCGCACCGCGCGCCCAGGCGAGAGCCGCGAAAACCGCAGCGAAGGAGGCCGGATAATGGAACTCGTTCTTTCCGCCGGCATCGGCGTGCTCACCGCCTCCGGCGTCTGGCTGCTGTTTCGGCCACGCACCTACCAGGTCATCATCGGCCTCTCGCTCCTTTCCTATGCCGTCAACCTCTTCATCTTCGGCATGGGACGGCTGCGGGTGGATGCGCCGCCGGTCCTGGAGCCGGGCGGAACCGGCGGGCTTTTGACCCATGCCGACCCGATTCCCCAGGCGCTGGTGCTGACGGCGATCGTCATCGGTTTTGCCATGACTGCCCTGTTCCTCGTCATCCTGCTCGCCTCGCGCGGCTTCACCGGCACCGACCATGTCGATGGCAGGGAGTGACGCCGCCGTGAACTGGTTCGACCACCTCATCATTCTGCCGATCCTTGTGCCGCTCGTCACGGCGGCATGCCTCATCCCCGTCGATGCGCGCAACCAGATGCTGAAGGGCGTCATCGGCTTCTGCTCGACCGTGCTGGTCTTCGTGATCGGCATCGCCCTGATGCAGGCCGCCGCGACCCCGGACGAGGGCCAGTCCGGCGCCATGGTCTATCTTCTCGGCAACTGGCCGGCGCCCTTCGGCATCACCCTAGTGCTCGACCGCCTGTCGGCGCTGATGCTGGTGCTGACCTCCCTTCTGGCGTTGGCGACACAGGTGTTCTCGATGGCGAGATGGCACCGGGCCGGCTATCATTTCCATTCCCTGTTTCAGTTCATGCTGGCCGGGCTGAACGGCGCCTTCCTGACCGGCGACCTGTTCAACCTGTTCGTCTTCTTCGAAATGATGCTGGCCGCATCCTATGGCCTGCTTCTGCACGGATCGGGCCCCTTGCGGGTGAAGGCGGGCGTGCACTATGTCGCCATCAACCTCGCCGCATCCTCGCTGTTCCTGATCGGCGTCAGCCTGATCTATGGCGCGACCGGAACGCTGAACATGGCGGACCTTGCGCTGCGGATATCGACCATGGGGCCGGAGAGCCGCATGCTGATGGAGACGGGGGCAGCCCTTCTCGGCATTGCCTTCCTCGTCAAGGCCGGCATGTGGCCGCTCGGGTTCTGGCTGCCGGCCACCTATTCGGCGGCAACCCCGCCGGTGGCGGCGATCTTCGCCATCCTCACCAAGGTCGGCATCTATATCATCCTTCGCCTGTCGCTGCTGCTGTTCGGTCCCGATGCCGGAACGTCCATGGGCTTCGGGCAACCGCTTTTGCTCTATGGCGGGCTGCTGACCATCGGCTTCGGCACGGTCGGCGTACTCGCCTCACAGGCGATGGGAAGGCTCGCCGGCTATTGCGTGCTGGTCTCTTCCGGAACGCTCATGGCAGCGATCGGGCTCGGCAACGGCGCGATCATCGGCGGCGCGCTCTATTATCTCGTCAGTTCGACGCTGACGATCTGCGCCTTTTTCCTTTTGATCGAACTGGTCGAACGTGCCCGCGACGCCGGCGCCGACGTTCTCGCCGTGACCATGGAAGCCTATGGCGACCTCGACGAGAACGAGGAGGAGCGGGAGGAAGGCGAAGCCGTGCCCGGCACCATGGCGGTGCTCGGCCTGTGCTTCTGCATCTGCGCCCTCCTTCTTTCAGGCCTGCCGCCGCTTTCAGGCTTCCTTGCGAAATTCGCCATGCTGCACGGGCTTTTCAATCCCGGCGACCTTGGCGGGCAGGAACCGGTCTCCGGCGCCGAATGGACCTATGTCGGGCTGCTCATCCTGTCGGGCCTCAGCGCGATGATCGCGCTCAACCGCGTCGGCATCCGTACCTTCTGGACCTCGATCGAGGGCACCATCCCGCGCGTCTTCCTGATCGAGATCACCCCGGTGCTGGTGCTGCTTTCGGCCTGTCTCTTCCTCAGCTTCCAGGCCGGCCCCGCCATGCGCTACATGGACGCGACCGCAAAGGCACTCGCCGACCCGCAAAACTATATCGGGCGGGTGACGACGGCGCCGCGCGCTGGATCGCAGGGAGGGCAATAGAGGCATGCGCTACTGGTTCCCCTATCCGCTCCTGTCGGTCTCGCTTCTGCTCTTCTGGCTGCTGATCAACCAGTCGCTTTCGCCGGGCCATATCCTGCTCGGCGTCCTGCTCGGCATCGCCTTCGCCTGGGCCATGGTCAATCTCCAGCCGCAAAAAACCCGGATGAGC
Source organism: Rhizobium sp. Root482 (assembly GCF_001426565.1). Lineage (GTDB taxonomy): Bacteria > Pseudomonadota > Alphaproteobacteria > Rhizobiales > Rhizobiaceae > Pararhizobium. Next base: position 263,900 of record NZ_LMFA01000026.1, read on the forward strand.
CACTACGGCACCGCGGCAAGGCTGGTGGCACATGTGGCCGTCGACGTGTTTGCCTCCAACATCGCGGTGATCGGCGTCATCCTGCGCGGCAGGGCGAAACCCGGCTTCGTGGCGATCGACATCGGCCTTCGCGATGAAAACGCCCTCGCCTTTCTCGCCTGCATCGTAACCGCGACGCCAGGGACCGCCTGGGTCGAATTCGACCGGCAGACAAGCGTGCTCCTGATCCATGTCCTCGATCTCGATGACGCCCATGTGCTCGCCGAACTGATCAAGAGCCGCTACGAGACCCCGCTGAAGGAGATTTTCGAATGAACGAACTTCTCGTCATCTGGTCGATCCTCGCCTCACAGATCCTGCTTGGCCTGGCGATGGCATGCGCGCTGTTTCGCGTCATACGCGGACCGCGGGCGCAGGACCGCATCCTCGGCCTGGACGCCCTCTATATCAACGCCATGCTGCTTTTGCTGACCTTCGGGATACGCACCGCAAATTCGATCTATTTCGAGGCGGCGCTGATCATCGCGCTGCTCGGCTTCGTCTCCTCGATCGCCTTTGCAAAATTTCTGATGCGCGGCGAGGTGATCGAATGACCCATCTGACCGACCTGCCGCTCTGGGCGGCCATTCCTGTCTGCATCCTGCTTCTGGCCGGATCGGCCGTTACCCTCGTCGGCTCGATAGGGCTGATCCGGCTGAAGACGTTCTATGGGCGGCTGCATGCGCCGACGCTCGGCTCCAGCGCCGGCACCGTCCTGATCTGCCTCGCCTCGATGATCACCTTTGCCGTCCTGCAGAACCGCTGGATCTTCCACGAGGTGCTGATCATCGTCTTCATCGTCCTGACGACGCCGGTAACGCTGATGCTGCTCGGCCAGGCGGCACTTTACCGCGACCGGATCGAAGACAGCGAAGTGGTGCCGCGCAAGGCGGCCGGAGAGACCCCCAGCCCATCGGAAGCGGATATCTAACCGGCTTCTAGTCGCGACCCCGGAACCGGCGCTGATAGGCCGCGTCATAAAGCGCGCTTTCGCGAAACTCGCTGGCGCCGAGCGTGCGGCCGACGAAGATCAGCGCCGTGCGCTCGATCGGGTCGGCGGCGACCTTTGCCTGGATATCGGCCAGCGTGCCGCGGATCACCCGCTCATCCGGGAAGGACGCCTTGACGACGATGGCGACGGGGCAATCCGCGCCGTAGAGCGGCGTCAGTTCCTCGACCACCTGATCGAGCGCATGGATCGCCAGATGGATGGCAAGCGTCGCTCCGGTGGCGCCAAAGCCGACCAGCGTCTCGGCATTGGGCATCGGCGAGGCGCGGCCGGACACCCGCGTCAAAACGAGGCTCTGGGCAACGGCCGGAATGGTCAATTCTCGTCCGAGCGCGGCGGCGGCGGCGGCAAAGGCCGGAACGCCAGGTGTCATCGTGAAGTCGAGCCCATGCTTCTCCAGTCGCCGGATCTGCTCGGCAACGGCGCTCCAGACCGAGAGATCGCCGGAGTGCAGCCGGGCGACATCCTCGCCTGCCTCCGCGGCTCGCACATATTCCGCCTCGATTTCATCCAGAGACATCGGTGCCGTATCGACGATGCGGGCGCCTTCCGGGCAATATTGCAGGAGATCGGGCGAGACGATCGAGCCGGCATAGAGGCAGACAGAGCATCGCCCGATCAGGTCGCGCCCGCGCACGGTAATCAGGTCTGCCGCGCCGGGGCCGGCGCCGATGAAATGGACGGTCATGCTGCTTCCTCTTGAAATTCTGGTTTCACGGCTTGACCCATGACCATTGCGTGACCGGCATGGCCGGCCGCCAGCCGGTCATCGTGCCCACCAGCGAAACGCGGGCGATATCGATGCGGATGAGCGAACCGCCGAGCCGCGCATGATGATCGAGAAGCACCGCTTCCATCTGTGTCGTCACGGCATTGGCCACCAGCCTGCCGCCGGGGAGAAGCGCTGCGATCGCCGCCGCCATCACGCCCTCTTCGCTGCCGCCGCCGCCGATGAAGACGGCATCGGGTCGCGGCAGGCCGGCCAGTGCGGCCGGCGCCGTGCCCTCGACCACGATGAGGCCAGGCACGCCGAAGGCGGTGGCATTGCGGCGAATGCGCAGCGCCCGTTCCGGCGATCCCTCAATGGCAACCGCCTTCATGGCCGGATCGCGGAGCATCCATTCGATGCCGATCGAGCCCGATCCAGCGCCGATATCCCACAGGCATTCGCCACGGCGCGGCGCCAGCGCCGAAAGGGTGAGCGCCCGCACCTCGCGCTTGGTGATCTGGCCGTCATGCTCGAAGAGACCATCGTCGAGGCCGCCTGCCAGCGGCAGCACGCGAGCGCCCTTACCCGCGACCACTTCCACGGCGCAGATATTCAAGGGGTCGATACCGCCAAGGGAGAAATCCTCGGCAATCAGCGAGGTGACGCGCTCGCGGGCCCCGCCCAGAGCTTCGAGAATGGTCAGTCGGGATTGGCCGAATCCGCTTTCGGTGAGAAGCCCGGCCAAGGCCTGTGGCGTCTTTTCATCCGAGGTCAGCGCCAGGATACGGCTGCCGGGCTGGAGGTGCGGCCGGATCAGATCGACCGGGCGGCCATGCAGGGAAATGGTCGTTGTCTCCTGCAAGGCCCATCCGAGACGCGACGCGGCAAGGCTGAAGGAGGACGGCGCCGGAAGAACCCGCATATCGGAGGCAGGGACATGCCGGGCCAGCGTCACCCCGACTCCGAAGAAGAAGGGATCGCCGGAGGCGAGCACCACGACGGGCGAGCCCTTGAGCGCAAGCACGGCCTCGACCGAGCGCTCGAAGGGGCTGAGCCAGACATGGCTTTCGCCGGCAATCAAAGGTGCGACAAGCTCCAGATGGCGCGACCCGCCGAAGAGGACGGCGGCAGCCGCGATGCAGCGCTTGGCCTCGTCGCCGAGACCCGCTAAACCATCCTCTCCAAGGCCGATCACCGTCAGCCAGGGACTATTTTCGTCAGGGACCCGATCGTCACTCATGAGCAAACACCGCGTTCTGATCCTTGGCGGCACCACCCAAGCACGCCAGCTCGCCACCGCGCTGGCGGAGCGCGGCGATTGCGAGCTGCTGCTGTCGCTGGCAGGTCGCACGGCGACGCCCATGGCCCAGCCTGTTCCGAGCCGCAGCGGCGGTTTCGGTGGGGCCCATGGTCTTGCAGTGTTTCTCAAGGCCGGAGATTTCGACCTTTTGATCGACGCCACCCATCCCTTCGCCGCCCGGATTTCCGACAATGCGACTATTGCCGCGCAGCAGACCGGCATCGCGCTGTTCGCGCTTCGCCGCCCTGTCTGGGAGCGGCAGCCCGGCGATCTGTGGACCTGCGTCCCGTCCATCCCTGAGGCCGTTGCAGCCCTTGGACAGAATCCAAGACGGGTCTTCCTGGCAATCGGCCGGCAGGAGGTTTCCCATTTCGAAAAGGCGCCGCAGCACAGTTACCTGATCCGCAGCGTCGATCCGGTCGCGCCGCCGCTTGCCGTTGCCGATGCGCGCTACCTGCTGGCAACCGGCCCTTTCGAGGAGGCGGCCGAGTGTGCGCTTCTCGCGGAAAACCGGATAGAGGTGATCGTCGCCAAGAACAGCGGCGGCGCGGCCACCTATGGCAAGATTGCCGCGGCACGGGCGCTGGGCATCAAGGTGGTGATAGTCGAGCGCCGGCAGCCGGCCGATATCCGCGCGGTCGCTACCGTCGAAGATGCACTCGAACTGGCCGATCACCTTTTCTCCCCGGAAATGAAGCGCGGCGTATAGACGAGATCCGCCTTGCCGGGGCGCTCGACGATCCGCGTCTGCGGCGAGCCGATGATGACGCAGGTGGCCATGTCGGCCTTGCCGGCATCGGCCTCGCCAAGCGGCATGACCAGCATGCGCTCATCCGGGCGGCCGGCGGCACGGCCGAAGATCACCGGTGTCTCGGCCGGCAGATGTGCCCGCAGAATGTCGAAGGCCGCACCCAATTGCCACGGCCGCGCCTTGCTGATCGGATTGTAGAGCGCGATCACCAGGCCGGCCTCCGCCACCAGTTCCAGGCGGCGGGTGATGACATCCCAGGGCTTGAGATTGTCCGACAGCGAGATGGCGCAGAAATCATGGCCGAGCGGCGCGCCGATACGCGCGGCGACGGCAAGCATGGCGGTGACGCCGGGCAGGATGACGAGATCGATCGCACGCCATTCCTGCGGTCCATTGTCGATCGCCTCGCAGACGGCAGCCGCCATGGCGAAGACGCCGGGATCGCCACCGGAGACGACGCAGACAGTGCCCCCCGCAGCGGCACGAACCAGCGCCGCCTGCGCCCGGTCCAGCTCCTCGCGATTGTCGGAGGCGATGCGATTCTGGTCAGGCCTCAGAGAAAGACGGTCGAGATAGGGGCCGTAGCCGAGAAAATCGGTGGATTTCGACACGGCGTCCGAGGCTTCCGGCGTCATCTGCAGGGGGCCGCCAGGACCGGTGCCTATCACATAAAGCGTACCTGTCATGGCCTGTCCCTCCAACCGGGCACCAGCACCAGCGAGAAATAGGGCGCCTGGTCGTCGGTCTTTTCGGCAAGCGGGACCATGGCGGAATTGGCCATGGTGCCGCGCTCGACATAGAGCGCCTGCGAAAGCTTGCCGGCGGCGGCGAGCGCCCGGCGAATTTTCGGCAGGTTACGGCCGACCTTCATGATCACGGCGGCTTCCGTATCGCCGAGACGCCGGACAAGCTGGCTTTCCGCCATGGTGCCGGGCAGGACCGACAGGACATCGTCGCCCTGGACGATCGGCAGGCCCGCCAGCGACCAGCAGCCGGACATGGCGGTGATGCCGGGAATGACCTCGACGGCGAACCGACCGGCCAGCCGCACATGCAGATGCATGTAGGAGCCGTAGAACATCGGATCGCCTTCGCTGAGGATGGCGACCGTGCGGCCCGCTTCCAGATGGGCGGCGACCGCTGCCGCCGAGGTATCGTAGAAGCCGGTGATCTGGCTCTTGTAGTCGTCGTGATCCTTGTCGATCTCGACGGTGACCGGATAATAGAGCGGCAATTCCAAGAGGCCGGGCTTCAACAGGCCGTCGACCACTACGCGTCCATTGCCGCGCCGGCCTTCCTTGGCGAAATAGGCAAGCACGTCGGCCGCCTCCAGCGCCTTGATCGCCTTGAGGGTGAGAAGTTCCGGATCGCCCGGACCGGTGCCGACGCCGATCAGCCTGCCTGCGGGACGAGCGCTCACAGGCCCGGCCTCGCCAGCGAATTGATCGCCGCCGCCGTCATCGCGCTACCGCCGAGACGGCCGCGCACGATTGCATAGGGCACGCCATAGGAATTCTCGGCCAGCGCATCCTTGGATTCCGCCGCACCGACAAAGCCGACCGGCATGCCGATGATCGCCGCCGGTTTCGGCGCGCCGTCGCGCAGGAGTTCCAGCAGGTAGAACAGTGCTGTCGGCGCATTGCCGATCGCAACCACCGATCCCCCCATCCGCTCGCCCCAAAGCTTCAGCGCCGCCGCCGAACGAGTATTGCCGATTTCGCGGGCGATTTCGGCCGTCTGCGGCTCGCGCAGCGTGCAGATCACCTCATTGCCGGCCGGAAGCCGCGCGCGCGTGACGCCATGGGAAACCATGAAGGCATCGCAGAAGATCGGCGCGCCGTTCTTCAGGGCCTGACGGGCGGCGGGCACGAAACCGGGAGAAAATTCGAAATATTGCGCCGCTTCCACCAGTCCGCAGGCATGCACCATCCGAACGGCAAGATCGGCCTCTTCCTCGGAAAATCGGGAAAGGTCGGCCTCGCTGCGGATGATGGCAAAGGAGCGCTCATAGATGGCATCGCCATCCCTTATGTAATCGTAATCAGGCATTTCTATTCCCGTTGAACCGCGGCGGCGACCTCCGCTCCAAGCCGTGTAAGGCAGGAGCGTGCCGATTCGCCAGCCCGTTTGCGCCGCCGCACCAGCGCATCGAGGCGTTCGAGCGCGGCTTCCATGGTATTTTCCTCGATGTAGGCGTTCGGCGCTGCGGAAGCGGCACCATTTACGACAAGCCCATAGCCTATTGGCGCTGCCGTGATCGTCAGCGGAGATGCCCCCGGTCTCGCGCAGCCCTTGGCACAACCGGAGACATGGACCGTCAGCGAACCATCCAGCAGCGCCGGTGCCCGCTCCACCATCATCTGCGCGACCGCGCGCGTATCGATCCCGGCGGAGCCGCAGGCGCCGATGCCGGCGCAGGCGGCGATGTGGTTGCGCGGATCGTCCGGAAAGACCCGCAGGCCATGACCGACCGCCAGGGCCTGGGCGGCGGCGATCTTTTCCGGGTGAAGCCCAAGCACCATCATTCCGTGTCCGGGCGAGAGCCGGATGTCCGTCGCGCCCAGATTGGCAAGAGCTTTGATGAAAGCCTTGAGGTTGCCCGCCCGAATCTGGCCGAAAGCCAGTCCGACACCGAGAACGACCCGGTCCGCTCCGATCCGGTGAATACCGCAGGGACTGGATGCTGATGCCAAGGGCGCGATATCATCGGCATCGGCGGCGGAACCCAATTGGTCCTTCAAGGCGCCGGCATCGATATCCCTCCCCCGGGCGCCCTCGCCCATCGTCGCGAGACGTTCGAGGAGGCCGAGGACCACCGGCACGACGGCCGGCTCACCGAGGACCGCGATCCGGGCAGCCGTATGTTCTGTGCCGGCAAGCGAGAGCAGCCAGGCTGGTTCTTTGCCGCCCGCTACCGCCCGCAGGCGAATATCGGCGGTGATCTCGCCCAGGTGAAGAGACCCGCCGCCATCGACGGTGATCGATAGTTTGGGAGCGAGCACCAGCGGCGGATGGCGGGCTGCGCTGGCAGCACGCAGCCGGGTGGCAAGAGGCTGGGGGTCGGCGATCTCTAAAGGATCGAGGCCCGCGAGAGGCGGCACTTCCACGGCCAGCCCTTCGGCGATTTCTATCCCCGTTTCTCTGATCTTCGCGGAAAGCAGCGGCACGGTTTCCGCCGTCAGCCCGCGGATCTGCAGATTTCCCCTGGCGGTAATTTCGAGGATGCCGTTTCCATAAAACTCCGCCCCATCGGCGATCTCGGCCAGTTCGCGAAGCGTCAAGCCCGGGTTTGCGGGCCGAAGCCGCACCAGCAATCCGTCGCCGGTTGCCATCGGCGCCGAAAGCGACGGACAGGCGCCGCGCCGCATCGACAAACGAGGCCCGGCCTTTCCCTCCCCTGCTGCGGCACAGATCGTCATCGCGGCGTCACTCTCTCCCAATGGCAAATTGCGCCTCCGTCCATACAGCATTCCACAGACCAGACAAACCGGCCGATTGTCGCCCGGCGCGCGCCTTGCCGGACAGACACCGGTCACGCCTCGAAATCCGCGCCCTTCTGCAGGAGGTAGATATCCATGATCCAGCCGTGGCGCGCCCTGGCCTCGGCCCTGGTCTTGACGATTTCCTCCTTCACCTCGGCAAGCCTGCCGGAAACGACGATCTCCTGCGGCGTGCCGAGATAGGCGCCCCAATAGATGCGCGCCTCCGGATCGTCGATCTGCAGGAAGGCCTGTTCGCCGTCGAGCATCACCACCGCCGTTTCGCTTCTGGCCGGAAAGCTCTCCGAAAGTCGCCGCCCGGTGGTGATTTCCACCGGCTTGCCGACGAGATTGAGCGGAATCCTGTGGCTGGCGGCCAGCGCCTGGATACTGGTGATGCCGGGGATGACCGAATAGTCGAAATCGACGGAGCCCATGGCACGGACGCGCTCGATGATGCGGATCGTGCTGTCATAGAGCATCGGATCGCCCCAGACGAGGAAGGCGCCGGTCTGGCCCTCGCCCAGTTCCGCCGTCAGAAGCTGCTCATAGGCCGTGGCAATCGCCGCGTGCCATTGATCGACGCTCTGATCGTAGGACCGATCCGCCGTCTGACGCACCGGGACCGCGAATTCTACCAGCCGGCCGTCCGGCCGGGTCACGTAGCGCGAGACTATATCCCGGCGGATCGTCGCAAGCTGGGCCTTGGCCTCGCCCTTGGTGGGAATGAACAGCACATCGGCCCGATTGAGCGCGTTGATGGCCTGAACGGTCATATGTTCCGGATTGCCCGTGCCGATACCGATGACCAGAATCGTTTTCATTCGCTTCCCCTGCCCTACAATAGGCGTCTTTCGCCGATCGAACGAAGCGATGCAAGCGTCGGCGACCCCACACTTCCGCCTCACCTGCCGGCGATTATTTTAGCAGGCACGCACGAAACCGTGGCAATGGCCCGCCAGTTCCAGTATGACGGCGATATTTCGCCTGGTAACCTGTTCCCGAGGTGACAGCCGCGGGACTGATGCAGATTTTAAGAATTTATGGCACATTGGTCTATTCAATTTGAGACGGGGAGCGTCTCGCGAGGGTTTCAACAGTGACGTATCATGCAAACGGCAAAGCGAATGCGTCCGATCCGGGCGAGGCGCTGAGAAACTGCAAGATGGCCTTTGTCGGCGTCGGCCTTGCCAGCGCGCTCGTCAACGTCCTTTATCTCACCGGCTCCTTCTTCATGCTGGAGGTCTATGACCGCGTCCTGCCCAGCCGCAGCATCCCCACCCTGATTGCGCTCTGCCTTCTGGCGCTGCTGCTCTATGCTTTCCAGGGTGCTTTCGAGCTTGTGCGCGGGCGCATGCTGGTGCGTATCGCCGGTGCCCTCGACGAGGCGATGAGCGGCCGCATCTACCGCACCGTCGTGCAGGCGCCGCTGAAGCTGCGGACCCAGGGCGACGGATTGCAGGCTCTGCGCGATTTCGACCAGGTCCGCTCGTTCCTGTCGGGAGCCGGCCCGGCGGCCTTCTTCGACCTGCCCTGGCTGCCCTTCTATGTCGGCATCTGCTTCCTGTTCCATCCAATGATCGGCGTCGTCTCGATCATCGGTTCGGTGATCCTGATCGCCTTGACCTTCCTCACCAACCGCGGCACGCAGGGCCCCTCGAAAAAGGCCGCTGAAGCCGGCAGCCACCGCAATGCCTTTGCGCAATCCTCCCAGCGCAATGCCGAAGTGATGCAGGCCATGGGCATGCTCGGTCGCATGTCGCACCTCTGGGAGGAACGCAACAACACATATCGCGAGCAGAACCGTCAGACCTCCGATGTCGGCAACGGCTATGGCGCATTGTCGAAAGTCTTCCGCATGGCGCTGCAATCGGCCGTGCTTGCCACGGGCGCTGTCCTCGTCATCGAGGGATTGGCCTCGCCGGGCATCATCATCGCCGGCTCTATCCTCACGGCGCGGGCGCTCGCACCGGTCGAACTGGCAATCGGCAATTGGCGCGGCTTCGTATCGGCCCGCCAGAGCTGGCAGCGACTGAAGGAACTGCTGAAGGCCCTGCCGGAGCGCGAACCGCCGCTGGAACTGCCGGTTCCAAGCGACCGGTTGACCGCCGAAAGCCTGGCCGGCGGCCCCCCCGGAGCCCAGCGCCTGACCTTTGCCGATGTCAATTTCACCGTGCGCGCCGGCAGCGCGCTTGGCGTCATCGGTCCGAGCGCCTCCGGCAAATCGTCGCTTGCGCGCGCGCTTCTCGGCATCTGGCCGGCCTTCCGTGGCTCCGTGCGTCTCGATGGCGCGGCGCTCGACCAGTGGGACAGCGATCGGCTCGGCCAGTATATCGGCTACCTGCCGCAGGACGTCGAACTGTTCGCCGGCACGGTTGCGCAGAATATCGCCCGGTTCAGCGAAGATGCCTCCTCGGAGGCGATCGTTTCGGCGGCCCGGGCGGCCCGCGTCAACGATCTTATCCTCAAGTTGCCGAACGGCTACGAGACCGAGATCGGTGAAGGCGGCGCGTCGCTATCGGCCGGCCAGCGCCAGCGCGTGGCGCTCGCCCGCGCGCTTTACGGCGATCCTTTCCTGGTCGTTCTCGACGAACCCAATTCCAACCTGGATGCCGAGGGCGAGCAGGCCTTGAGCGAAGCGATCATGAGTGTCAGGGCGCGTGGGGGCATCGTCGTCGTCATCGCCCATCGGCCGAGCGCGCTTGCCGCCGCCGACATGGTCTTGATGATGAACGAGGGACGGATGCAGGCCTTCGGGCCGAAGGATGAGGTGCTGACGCAGATCCTGCGCAAGGACCGCGCGCAAACGGCAAGCCCGAAGCCGCTGAAGATCGTCGGCGACGGACAGGAGTCTGATCGTGAAAAAGCCTGAACCCGTTCTGGAAACAAAGCCTTTGAGCGCCCATCGCTCGCTCGGGCGCCACATGACTGCCGTGACGGTGCTGGCGCTGGCGCTGGTCGTCGGCGTCGGCGGCTGGGCCGCGACCACGGAATTGTCGAGCGCCGTCGTCGCCGGCGGTACGGTCGTGGTGGAGAATAACGTCAAGAAGATCCAGCATCTGACGGGCGGCATCGTCGAGGAGGTGCTGGTCAAGGAAGGCGAGACCGTCAAGGCAGGCCAGATCCTGCTCAAGCTCGACGGCACCACCGTGCGCGCCAATCTGTCGATCGTCGAGAATACCCTGGCGCAGCTCTATGCCCGCCGGGCCCGCCTGCTTGCCGAACAGCTGGGTTCGGACAATTTCATCATTCCCGAAAACCTCAACGAATTGACGTCTGGCGCGAGCACGCCCGGCTCCGTTCTGGAAGAGAGCGAACGCAAGCTGTTCATCAGCCGGAGGAACGCGCTTGCCGGCATGAAAAGCCAGCTCGCCTCGCGCAAGGACCAGCTTGCCGAGGAGACCAAGGGGCTGACGGTGCAGATCGGCGCCATCGGCGATGCGCTGAAGCTGATCGGCGAGGAGTTGACCGGCCTCGACAAGCTCTATGGCCAAGGCCTCGTTTCCATGCAGAGGCTGACCGAGCTGAAGCGTGACCGCGCCCAGCTCGAGGGCGATCGCGGTGCCCGCATTGCCGCCCGCGCCCAGGCCGCCGGCAGGTCCAGCGAGATCGACCTGCAGATCCTGCAGCTCGACGAAGACCGCCGCACCGAAATTGCCAAGGAACTGACGGATATCGAAGGCAAGATTTCCGAATATGAAGACCGCCGCATCGCTGCCGTGGACCAGTTGAAGCGAATCGACATCCGCGCGCCGCTTGACGGCCGGGTCTACCAGCTGGCCGTGCATACGGTAAACGGCGTCATCCATCCGGGCGAAGTGCTGATGCTGGTCGTGCCGGGCGCCGACAGCCTGACGGTGGAGGCGAAGATCGCCACGCATGACATCGACCAGATCCGTCTCGGCCAGCCGGTGGAAATTCGCTTCAGCGCCTTCAACCAGCACACGACCCCGATCGTCGAGGCCGAAGTCGTCACCATTGCGCCCGATCTCGTCACCGAGGAGCGCAGCGGCATGAGCTACTATCCGCTGCGCATCAAGCCGAAGCCGGAAAGTCTCGCCGCCCTTAAGGGACTGACGCTCTATCCCGGCATGCCGGCCGAAGTGTTCATCAAGATCGCCGACCGGACCGTGCTGTCCTATCTGGCAAAGCCGCTGACCGAGCAGATGAAGCACACGTTCCGCGAGGAATGACGGAATGGCAGGCCGCGCCACCCTAACAGGCCCGGCGCGAACCTATGCCTCGGGATCGGCCGGCAGCGCCCAGTCGATCGGCTCGCGGCCTTTCGAGACAAGAAAATCATTCGCTCGGGAAAAGGGCCTGGTGCCGAAAAAGCCGTTATGGGCCGATAGCGGCGAGGGATGCGGCGACCGGATGACGAGGTGGCGGGCCGGATCGACGAAGGCCGCCTTCTTCTGCGCATAGGCGCCCCAGAGGATGAAGACCACCGGATGGTCCTGCCCGTTGACGGCGCGGATGATCGCATCGGTGAAACGCTCCCAACCCTTGCCCTGATGCGACGCGGCCATGGCGCGCTCGACGGTGAGCACGCTGTTGAGCAGGAGCACGCCCTGGCGCGCCCAGCTTTCGAGGAAACCGTGGCGGACGGGCGCAATGCCGAGATCCCCCTGCAATTCCTTATAAATATTGACGAGCGACGGCGGCGGACGGATGCCCGGCTGGACGCTGAAGGACAGGCCATGGGCCTGCCCCTCGCCATGATAGGGATCCTGCCCGAGGATGACGACCCGAACGGACTCGAGCGGCGTCAGGTCCAGCGCGCGAAAATATTCGCCTCCCCTCGGGAAAATCCGTTTGCCGCTGTCCTTCTCCTGAACAAGAAATCGCTTCAGCTCGGCCATATAGGGGCTGGAAAATTCCGGCTCCAACGCCGCCTTCCAGCTTTCCCCGATCTTCACGGTCGATTCCATCGCGTCAACGGCCTTTCATTTGCAATTCCGATCATCCACGGCTCGGCAAAATCTAACGCCGCGGCATTTGATGACAAGCGACAATCTCGGTTTCCGGTAAAGGAGAATCAATATGTTTATAGAAATATAACGCTGGTCAATTTCGTCCATACCGTTATATCTGTCGGGACAGTTCGATAAATGGGAGGCCGCATGCGCGCCGGACGCCGAACCACGCCGAAATATCTTATCGCACTTGGCATTCTCTGCCTGGGCATAGCAGGGTTGTCCTGCCCGGCTGCCGCCGCGGACAAAGTCACCGTCTTTGCAGCCGCCAGCCTGAAGACCGCGCTCGATGCCGTGAATGCTGCCTGGCAGGTGGAGACAAGCAAGGAAACCACCGCCTCCTATGCCGCAAGCTCGGCATTGGCCAGGCAGATCGAGGCGGGCGCCCCGGCCGATATCTTCATTTCCGCCGATCTCGCCTGGATGGATTATCTCTCCGAAAAGGGCCTTGTTCGCGAGGAAACGCGCGGCAACCTGCTCGGCAACCGTCTCGTTCTGGTGACGGGAAACAAGGATGCAGCGCCAATCGATATTCGCAAGAATTTCGACCTGAAGGGCCTCCTCGGCGACGAAAAGCTGGCCATGGGCGCCGTCCAATCGGTCCCGGCCGGCAAATACGGCAAGGCAGCGCTTGAAAAGCTCGGTGTCTGGGCTTCCGTCGAGGGCAGTGTGGCAGGCGCCGAGAATGTGCGCGCCGCACTGCTCTTGGTTGCGAGGGGCGAAGCGCCCTATGGCATCGTCTATGAGACCGATGCCGCCGCCGAAGACGGCGTGAAGATCGTCGGCACCTTCCCCGAAGGCAGCCATCCGCCGATCGTCTATCCGATCGCCATGACCGCCGATAGCGACAATGCAGACGCCAGGGGCTATATCGAATTCCTCAAATCCGCCAAGGCCGCAGCGCTCTTCCAGGCGCAGGGCTTCACCATCCTGAAATAAGGGGCATCCATTGGGCTTGCTGCAACTGGACTGGCTCGTCTTGAGCGAGGCGGAATGGATGGCGGTCCGACTCAGCCTGCGCGTCTCGCTGGTCGCGATGCTGGCAAGCCTGCCCTTTGCCATCGCCATCGCCATGTTTCTGGCGCGCGGAAAGTTTCGGGGAAAAGCCATTCTCAACGGCGTGGTGCATCTGCCGCTGGTGTTGCCGCCGGTGGTGACCGGCTTTCTGCTGCTGATCCTATTTGGCCGGCGCGGCCCGATCGGCGCCTTTCTGGCCGAATATACCGGCATCACCTTCTCCTTCCGGTGGACGGGCGCTGCGCTTGCCTGCGCCATCATGGCCTTCCCCCTGATGGTGCGCAGCATCCGCCTGTCGGTGGAAGCGGTCGATCGCCGGCTGGAGCAGGCGGCGGCCACACTTGGCGCTGGCCCCGCCTGGGTTTTCCTTACCGTCACCCTGCCTCTTGCCCTGCCCGGCATCATTGCCGGCATGATCCTCGCCTTTGCCAAGGCGATGGGGGAGTTCGGCGCAACCATCACCTTCGTCTCCAACATTCCCGGCGAAACCCAGACCCTGTCCTCGGCGATCTACATATTTACCCAGGTTCCCGGCGGCGAGGCAGGCGCGCTGCGGCTGACGCTGATCTCCGTGGCCGTCTCCATGGCTGCCCTCATGGTCTCGGAGGTCCTTGCAAACCTTGCCGCGCGGAAGGCGGAAACCCAATGACCCTGACCGTGGATATCCGTCATCGGCTGGCGGCCTTCTCCATCGACGCAGCCTTTTCCTGCGATCGGGACGTAACGGCACTTTTCGGACGCTCCGGATCCGGCAAGACATCGCTGGTCAACATCGTCGCCGGCTTGATGAAACCCGATGCCGGCCGCATCGCTCTCGATGACGACGTGCTTTTCGACGGCGGCAGACACATTTTCGTGCCTGCCCACAGGCGCCGCTTCGGTTATGTCTTCCAGGAGGCGCGCCTGTTTCCGCATCTGAGCGTCAGGCACAATCTCGGCTATGGCAGCTGGTTTTCCGGTCGCAAATCAAAGGGGCCGCAATTCAAGCGGATCGTCGATCTGCTCGGCATCGGCGCGCTTCTGGAGCGGTCGCCGGCCAATCTGTCCGGCGGCGAAAAACAGCGCGTCGCCATCGGCCGGGCGCTGCTTTCCAATCCGCGCCTACTCCTGATGGACGAGCCGCTGGCGGCGCTGGACGAGGAGCGCAAGGCGGAAATCCTGCCCTATCTGGAGCGCCTGCGCGACGAGGCGGACATGCCGATCATCTATGTCAGCCATTCGGTCGCCGAGGTGGCGCGGCTGGCGGGCAAAGTCGTCATTCTCGAGAACGGCCGCGTCAGCGCCGCCGGCGATGCGGCCGCCATGCTCAGCCTGCCATCTGCCCTCTCGACCGTCGAGCGCCGGGAGGCAGGCGCCCTGATCGACGGGACCGTCGAAGCGGCCGACGGTGAGCACGGGATCACCACGATCCGCGCCGGTGGCGTGCTGATCCGCATGCCGCATCTGACAGGCGCGATGATCGGAAAGCCGGTGCGGCTGCAAATCGCCGCTCGCGACGTGATGCTGGCGACCAGCCGGCCGGACGGGCTGAGCGCGCTCAACATCCTTCCCGGCGCGATCGTCCAGATCGGCATGCCGGTGGAGGGATCGGTGGATATCCGGCTGGACTGCGGTGGCGTTACGATCGTTTCCCGGATCACGACACTGTCGCGCGACATGCTCGGCCTCAGGCCCGGCATGCGGGTTCATGCGATCGTCAAGAGCGTCGCGCTGGATATATGATCGGCTCGACCGGCGCCTCCGGGTCGCGGTTTTCCTCCAGCCAGGCAATATCATCGGACAGCGCCTGCTCGATCCTCTCCTCCATCGACCGGAACCGGCGGATCAATTCCTCGCCGAAGGGCGTGACGATGGCGCCGCCGCCCTGCTTGCCGCCGCGCTGGGAGGAGACTGCGTCCTCCTTGAACATCCGGTTGAGCGCGCTGACGAGCAGCCAGGCCCGCCGATAGGACATGTCCATCGCCCGACCCGCCGCCGAGATCGAACCGGTCTCGCGGATCAGTTCGAGCAACATGATCTTGCCGCGCCCAAGCCTCTCGGCATGGGGGAAATCGATCCTGAGAACCGGGGTCAGGTCAGGGGCGCTTTTGGTGCTCATGCGGTCGGACGAATGCCTTTCTGGTTCGCGAAAGGCTATCGCACGGGTCGCGCCATGTATAGGCCGACGGCGTTGCGGACAACCGACCTGCTACAGGCACATGCCGCCATCGATGACATGGACATGACCGGTCGTATAGTTGGAAACGTCGCTGCCGAGGTAGACGGCAAGCGCTGCAATTTCCTCCGGCTGGCCGATCCGGCCCATGGGCTGGCGGGCGATGAAGGCGGCGCGGGCTTCCTCGTAATTTCCCTGCGCCCGCATCCGCTCCTCCAGCGACGGCGACTGGACGGTACCCGGGGCGATCGCATTGCAGCGGATTCCCTGCTTGATATAATCGATGGCGACGGATTTGGTGAGCCCGATGACGGCCGCCTTGCTGGCCGAATAGGCAAAGCGGTTGGGCACTCCGGCCGGCACGCCGGCGACGGACGACATATTGATGATCGACCCGCCGCCATTTTCGATCATGCCCGGCAGGAAGGCGCGGATCAGCCGGAACATGGATTTGACGTTGAGATCGAAGGCAAGGTCATAATCCCGTTCATCGGCCTTCAGAATGGTTCCGCCATGGACCACGCCGGCGCAGTTGAACAGCACGTCGATGGTGCCGGTCCTGGCGGCGAAGGCCGAGATCGCCTCCGCATCCATGACATCCAGTTTCTCGACCGAGATGCCGAGCGCCGAAAGTTCGGCCAGCTTTTCAGCATTGATATCCGTTGCGGTGACGATCGCGCCCTCGCGCTGAAAAGCCTCCGCTGCCGCGCGACCGATGCCCTGCGCGGCAGCCGTGATTACCGCGCGCTTGCCGGCCAGAAGTCCACCCATGTCATTTCTCCCTGTCACGGCCGCAACAGGGCCGAATTCGAGCATAGGAATATTCCCGCCGATCCTCATGTCAAGCAGCCTGACGTATTCTTATAGAGAAAAGACATGGTACTGCAGAGAGAAAAGCTGGTCCGGCTTTGGCGGGCCGGTTGACATAGGTCATTCTTCGCGACTTGATCGGCGCATGGACCGCATGCACACCGTCCTCACCCTCTTCAGGAAACAGCCCATGCCCGGCCCGAAACTGGATTCCGTCGAAACCGACCAGGCGCTTCCGCCAAAGGCCTCCGTCGTCGTCATCGGCGGCGGCATCATCGGCGTCAGCACGGCGCTGTTTCTCGCCGAACGCGGCCTCGATGTCGTGCTCTGCGAAAAGGGTGAACTCGGCGGCGAGCAGTCGAGCCGCAACTGGGGCTGGGTCCGGGTCATGGGCCGCGACAGGCGCGAAATACCGCTGGCCGTGGAAGCGCTGAATATCTGGGACGGGCTGGATGCCCGTATCGGCGGCGATACCGGCTACCGACGTTCGGGCATCCTCTATATCGCCGAGACGGACCGGGATATCGCCAACCACGCCACCTGGCTGAAGCTCGCGCAGGCGCATGGACTGGACACGCGCCAGATCGGCGCGGACGAGACGGCGAGCCTGATGCCGGGCGCGGCGCTCCGCTACAAGGGTGCGCTCTATACCCCAAGCGACGCGCGCGCCGAGCCGCAAAAGGCGGTGCCGGCCATTGCCGCCGGCGCCCGCAGGGCCGGAGCGCGCATTGTCACCGGCTGCGCCGTGCGCGGCATTGAGAAAAGTGCCGGCCGCATCAGCGCGGTGATCACCGAGCGCGGCCGAATCGAGACCTCCGCCGTGGTGCTTGCCGGCGGCGCCTGGTCGCGGCTGTTCTGCAAGGGGCTCAATATCCGGCTGCCACAACTGAAGGTGCTCAATTCGGTGCTGCGGACCGGGCCGGCCGCGAATGGGCCGGACGGTGCCGGCGCAACGGCGGCCTATGCCTATCGAAAGCGCCTCGACGGCGGCTATACGATCGCCAATGGCGGCATCAACGGCCACGCGCTGGTGCCTGACAGCTTCGCCTTCTTCCGCGATTTCCAGCCCGCCCGGAAAGCCGAAGGCGAAAGCGTGCAACTGGGGCTCAGTGCCCGAAGCTGGCAGGAACTGTTCGAAATTTCCACGGTGCCGCTCGACCGGCCGGGCGCCTTCGAACGCCACAGGATCCTCGATCCGAAACCCGATCGAAAATCCACGCTTCGGGCGCTGGAGGCGGCATCTGAGGCGCTTCCGGCACTGCGCAACGCGCGGGTGGAACAGGTCTGGGCCGGGCTGATCGACGTGACGCCGGACGCGGTGCCGGTGATTTCCACGCTCGACGCCATCCCCGGCCTCGTCATCGCCACCGGCTTTTCCGGCCATGGCTTCGGCATAGGGCCGGGTGCCGGACATCTTGCCGCCGATCTCGTGATGGGCGAGACGCCGATCGTCAATCCCGCACCGTTCCGCTTCAGCCGCTTTTCCGACGGAACGCCGATCGAGATCGCCCCGCCGGTCTGACCGGCAGGAAGCGATGTCCGCGAGCCGCGCTCAGCCCATACGCTCGGAAGCGTAGGAGCCTGGGCTTGCCGGGAAGACGACGGTGCGGTTGCCGTTGATGAAGGTGCGGTTGTGGATATGGGCGTGCACGGCGCGCGCCAGCACCTGGCTCTCCACATCGCGGCCGATCGAGACGTAATCTTCGGCCGACTGCGCATGGGTGATGCGGGCAATGTCCTGCTCGATGATCGGGCCTTCGTCGAGATCGGCGGTGACGTAATGCGCCGTCGCACCGATCAGCTTCACGCCGCGCTCATAGGCCTGCTTGTAGGGATTGGCACCCTTGAACGACGGCAGGAAGGAATGGTGGATGTTGATGATCCTGCCCGACATTTTCTGGCACATGGAATCCGAAAGAATCTGCATGTAGCGGGCAAGCACGATCAGTTCCGTGCCGGTCTGCTCCACCACCTCCATGATGCGGGCTTCGGCCTGTGCCTTGTTGGCCTTGGTCACCGGAATATGGTGGAAGGGAATGTCGTGGTTGACGACGACCTTCTGGTATTCGAAATGGTTCGAGACGACGCCGACGATATCGATCGGCAGGGCGCCGATCTTCCAGCGGTAGAGCAGGTCGTTGAGGCAATGGCCGAAGCGCGACACCATCAGCAGCACCTTCATGCGGTGCTCGCTATCGAGGATATCCGCCGTCATGCCGAAGCGGGTCTTGACCGCCTCGAAGCCCGCCGTCAGCTTGTCGAGCGCTGCGCCCTCCTGGCTGATGAAGGTCAGCCGCATGAAGAAGAGCCCGGTTTCCATATCGTCGAACTGCGAGCTGTCGGTGATATAGCAGCCCTCATCCGCCAGATAGCCGGTGATCGCCGCGACGATACCGCGCGTGGATTTGCAGGAAACGGTCAGCACATAGCTCTTCATCGATCAGTCTCTCGCCTCGAGGTCTCGGCCGGCCCATCCGGCCAGCAATGTGGAACGGAAGCTAGCGCGATGCCAATCCGTGCGCCCATCCGATTCGCGACATCGGATAGCAGGAAAAGACCGTGCCCGCAGTCACTTTTCAGCGGCACTGCCACCGATGGGAAACATCATCGGATTGTCGTTGCGCGACGGGGCAAATTTCCGCATTCTTGTGACGTGCCCGTTCGGGGCGGTTCGCCGCAATATCGGGCCTGCAGCAAGGAGGAATTGGCATGGCCAAGGGACAAATGAAAAGCAACAAGGAAGTCAGGAAGCCGAAGAAGGACAAGGTCGCGGCAAAAGCCCCGGCAGCCTTCGGTTCGGCGGTCAAGCAGGCGGAAGCGAGCAAGCCCGCCGGCAAGCCGAAAGGCTGAATGCCACGGACAAAGCCGGCCCAATGTCATGGCCAGGTGCCGGCTTTTTCATCTCAGCTTTTTACTACGGCTGGGAAGGCGTGAAATTGGCCACCAGCGCATGCCGGTCGCCGGGATAAATCAGCCGCACATGGGTGATATAGGCACCATTGCTCCAGGTGCGGCGCTCGACCGTCAGGCAGGCGGCTTGCGGCGCGATGCCAAGGGCCGCCGCGACATCGCCATCGGCAGACGTCGCCCGGATCGTATGCTCCGCGGCACTCCAGGGGACCTGGTTGACCAGCCAGGGGCCGGGCGCCATTTCCATGAAGGTCTCGGCCTCGGCCTCCGGCACCGCTTCCAGATTGATCAGCCGCTCTTCCAGGCAGAAGGGCCGCTGCCCGGCAAAATGCCGGCAGGTCACATCAAGCACCGGGACCGAGGTGGCAAGGCTCAGCCGCAGCCGGTCCGCCGCATTGCTTTTACGCTTGGCGCGCGCCGACAGGCTGTAAGCATAGGGCAGGCCGAGCGATTGTACTTCCAGCTTGATATCGCGGATTTCCAGCACCGCCGATTGCGCCTGTGGCTGGGTGACGTAGCTACCGGACTTGCGGCGCCGCTCGATCAGGCCGGTCTTGGCCAATTGCGACAGCGCCTTGTTGACGGTCATGCGCGAGCATCCATACTGTTCGGCAAGATCGACCTCGAAGGGAATCCGAAAGCCCGGCTGCCATTCGCCCGACAGGATGCGGCCTTCGATATCGCCGAGAATGCGTCGATGCAGCGACATTTCGCCCTTCGGCCCGGCAAACGCCGTGCCGGCCTCCCGATCTGAATCGTCCGCTGATTTCACCATGCTCGCCTTCAAACCAATCGCCCGTTCCTAACAGACTTCAGCCGGCCGCGCCTACCCTGGAAAACGGCGCGTGGGGAATTCAAGCCAGAAGTTCGGCCATCGCCTTCCTGAACCCGGCGCCGATTTCGTCGCGGCGGAGATGGCGACCGTCTTCTACCTGCTTGCGGCCAGCGACCCAGACAGTGTCCGGCCGGGTCCCACTAGCGAAAAGCCAGGAATCGAGCACCGTATCATCAGCCAGGCCGCCGATCTTCGGCATCCGCAGGCTGACGAAATCCGCCGGATTGCCAACCGCCAGTCCCGTCCGCGACCCGAGCGCCGCGGCACCGCCGTCAAGCGCACCGTCGAACAGGGCGCGCCCGGTGGATTGGCCGGCCGCAGCCAGCACATTGCGCGAGCGGTGTACGAGCCGCTGCGAATATTCGAACTGGCGCAATTCGTCGGAAATGCCGATGAGGATATTGGAATCCGAGCCGATGCCGAACCGGCCGCCGGCATCGCCGAAAACGACCGCATTGAAGGTGCCGTCGCCAAGATTGGCCTCGGTTATCGGGCAAAGGCCGGCAATTGCGCCGCTTTGAGCCATGCGGCTGGTTTCCGCGTCGGTCATATGCGTCGCATGGATCAGGCACCAGCGGCCATCGAGCTTCGCATTGTCGATGAGCCATTCGACCGGACGGGCGCCCGACCAGGCAAGGCAATCCTCCACTTCCTTGACCTGCTCGGCCACATGGATATGGATCGGCCCATCCTTGGCCATGGCGATGACGGCGGAAAGCTCCTTAGGCGTCACGGCGCGCAGACTGTGCGGCGCCACGCCGACATTGCCTGCCGGCAAGCCTGCGACCGCCGAACGGCAGCCCTCCAGCAGGCGGGCAAAGCTGTCGGTCGTATTGATGAATCGGCGCTGTCCCTCGTTCGGCGCTGCGCCGCCGAAACCCGAATGCGCGTAGAAGACCGGAAGCAGCGTCAGGCCGATGCCTGTCATGGATGCGGCGGCCGCGATCCGCTGGGCCATTTCGGAGAGATCGGCATAGGCACCGCCGTCGATATCATGATGGAGATAGTGGAACTCGCCGACACGGGAGAAACCCGCCTCGAGCATTTCCATGTAGAGCTGGCCGGCGACGGCCTCGACATGGTCGGGCGTCATCGTCAGCGCGAAGCGGTACATGACGTTGCGCCAGCTCCAGAAACTGTCCGCGCCCGGACCGCGCACTTCGGCAAGACCGGCCATGCCACGCTGGAAGGCATGGCTGTGCAGATTCGGCATGCCGGGCACGAGGATGGCGTGCCGTTCCTCGCCCGGCTGCGCCTCTATTCCTGTCTCGATGGAGGCGATCTGCCCCTGCTCGAACGAAATGCGCACATCCCGCTGCCATCCTTGCGGCAATAGCGCCGATTTCACATGAAGACTGTCCAAGGTCCTATCCTCCCCGAAAACGATGGGATCAAAAAATCGCTTGCGCTCATTTTCTATATGTCTATACATAATAACACGAGAAGGAAAGGCGCAAAACCATGTCTTCCATAAAATCGAAACCCGCCGCCTGCGACCGCCTCTGGCGCAATGCCCGGCTGGCAACTCTCGACCCGGCCCTGCCCGGCCTTGGTCTTGTCGAGAATGGTGTCATCGCGGCTGCGGACGGACGCATCCTCTATGCCGGCAGCGAGGCCGGACTGCCTTTCCCCCTGGATCAAGCCGCAGAGGTCGTCGATTGCGGCGGACGCTGGATCACGCCGGGGCTGATCGATTGCCATACCCATCTGGTCCATGCCGGCGACCGCGCCAATGAATTCGAGATGCGGCTTGCCGGTGCCGGCTATGAGGAAATCGCGCGCGCCGGCGGCGGTATTGTTTCCTCCGTCCGGTCCTTGCGCGAAGCCAGCGAAGACGCGCTGGTGCACCAGTCCCTCCCCCGGCTGGACGCATTGATCGCCGAGGGCGTGACCACCATCGAGATCAAGTCCGGCTATGGGCTCGACCTCGAAAACGAGGCCAAGACATTGCGCGCCGCGCGCCGCTTGGCGGATGAACGCGACATCGCCGTGCGCACTACCTTTCTCGGCGCCCATGCCCTGCCGCCGGAATATAGGGACGACAGGACAGGCTATGTCGCGAAAATCGTCAACGACATGCTGCCGGCCATCTCCGCCGAGGGGCTTGCCGATGCGGTCGACGGTTTTTGCGAGGGCATCGCCTTCTCGACCGACGAAATGCGGCAGGTGTTCGACGCGGCACGGGCTCACGGCCTGCCGGTCAAGCTGCATGCCGATCAATTGTCCAACCTGCACGGCGCGGCGCTCGCCGCCGAATATGGCGCGCTGTCGGCCGATCATCTCGAATATACCGACGAGGCCGGGGCAGAAGCCATGGCGAAGAGCGGCACCGTCGCCGTCATCCTGCCCGGCGCCTTCTATTTCATCCGCGAAACGAAGAAGCCGCCGATCGACCTGTTCCGCAGGGCCGGCGTCGCGATGGCGATCGCCACCGACAACAATCCCGGCACCGCGCCGCTGACTTCGCTGCTCCTGACCATGAACATGGCGGCGACCCTGTTCGGCATGACGGTGGACGAGTGCATCGCCGGCGTGACGCGGGAAGCAGCCCGGGCGCTCGGCCTCTTAGGCCAGGTGGGAACGCTGGAGCCGGGCAAATGGGCCGATTTCGCCATCTGGGACATCGAACGGCCGGCCGAACTTGTCTACCGCATGGGCTTCAACCCGCTTCATGCGCGCATCCGCAACGGACATTGAGGGAGACACGGGCGAGCCCGTGCATTGGTGAGGACTTTTGATGACCCTTGTTCTTCAGCCGGGCTCTGTCCCGCTTTCGACACTCGAAACCATCTATTGGACCGGCGAACCCGCCCAGCTCGATCCCTCCTTCGACGCGGGCATCGAGAAGGCCGCGGCCCGCATCGCCGAGATCGCCGCGGGCAATGCGCCGGTCTATGGCATCAATACCGGCTTCGGCAAGCTGGCCAGCATCAAGATCGATTCCGCCGATGTCGCGACGCTGCAGCGCAATCTGATCCTGTCCCACTGCTGCGGTCTCGGCCGGCCGCTTGACGAGAATATCGTGCGGCTGATCATGGCCTTGAAGCTGGTATCGCTCGGTCGTGGCGCATCCGGCGTGCGGCTGGAGCTGATCCGCCTGATCGAGGCGATGCTGGAAAAGGGTGTCATCCCGCTCATCCCGGAAAAGGGCTCCGTCGGCGCCTCCGGCGACCTGGCGCCGCTTGCCCATATGGCGGCGGTGATGATGGGCGAAGGCGAGGCCTTCCACAACGGCGAAAGGCTCGATGCGCGCACGGCGCTGGAGCGCGCCGGGCTGGTGCCGGTCGTGCTTGCGGCCAAGGAAGGTCTGGCGCTGATCAACGGCACGCAGGTCTCCACCGCGCTGGCGCTCGCCGGCCTGTTCCGCGCCCATCGCGCAGCGCAATCGGCACTGATCACCGGCGCGCTGTCCACCGATGCCGCCATGGGCTCCTCGGCGCCGTTCCATCCCGATATCCATACGCTGCGCGGCCACAAGGGCCAGATCGACGCCGCCGCTGCCCTTCGCGGACTGCTCAAGGGATCGGTGATCCGCGAAAGCCATATCGAAGGCGACGAGCGGGTCCAGGACCCCTATTGCATCCGCTGCCAGCCGCAGGTCGATGGCGCCTGCCTCGACCTCCTGCGCTCGGTTGCCCGCACGCTGGAAATCGAGGCCAATGCGGTCACCGACAATCCGCTCGTCCTGTCGGACAATTCGGTCGTTTCCGGCGGCAATTTCCACGCCGAGCCGGTGGCCTTCGCCGCCGACCAGATCGCTCTTGCGGTCTGCGAGATCGGAGCGATTTCGCAGCGCCGTATCGCGCTCCTGGTCGATCCGGCCCTGAGCTACGGCCTGCCGGCCTTCCTTGCCAAGAAACCCGGCCTCAATTCCGGGCTGATGATCGCCGAAGTCACCTCGGCCGCGCTGATGTCAGAAAACAAGCAGATGTCGCATCCGGCTTCCGTCGATTCCACCCCGACCTCGGCCAATCAGGAAGACCATGTCTCCATGGCCTGCCACGGCGCCCGCCGACTGTTGCAGATGACCGACAACCTGTTCGGGATCATCGGCATCGAGGCACTGACGGCGGCCCAGGGCATCGACTTCCGCAGCCCGCTGACGACCAGCCCGGAGCTGAACAGGGCGCTTGCCGCCATCCGCAAGGCCGTGCCGACCCTGGAGGTCGACCGCTACATGGCAAACGATCTGAAGGTAGCCAGCGATCTGATTGCCGTCGGCGCGCTGAACAGCGCGGTATCCGGCGGAATTCTGCCGGCATTGGAGGGGTGAGGATGGGCAGAATCATCACCTGCGCAACGGTGCACCTCCCCTTCTCCCCAGCAGGGAGAAGTGCCGAGCGCATGCGAGGCGATGAGGGGGTCTTCGCCGCAAACTCGGAGCCAGTCGCCCCCCTCATCCGGCACTTCGTGCCACCTTCTCCCCGCTGGGGAGAAGAGGGAGCAAGGCGGCTGTCCTGCGAGACGGCCTACAAGAGGGAGGGGTTCCTATGACCATCTTCGAAATCACCCAGGGCAATTCTCCCGTCATTCTGGCGTTTCCCCATACGGGCGTCACGATGCCCACCGATATCCATGACCGGCTCAACGACAATGGCCGGATCCTTGCCGACACCGATTGGCATATCCACGATCTCTATGCCGGCCTGCTGCCGCAGGCGACGACGGTACGGGCGACATTCCATCGCTATGTCATCGACGCCAATCGCGATCCGGAAGGCGTCAGCCTCTACCCCGGCCAGAACACGACCGGGCTCGTGCCCATGACCGATTTCGATGGCGTTCCGATCTGGAAGGACGGCGAGCAGCCGACCGAAGCCGATATCGCCGCCGGTCTTGCCGGTTTCCACGCGCCCTATCACGCGGCGCTTGCGGCCGAGATCGAGCGAGTGAAGGCGTTCCACGGCATCGCCGTGCTCTATGACTGCCATTCGATCCGCTCTGACATCCCGTTCCTGTTCGAGGGGCTGTTGCCCGATTTCAACATCGGCACCGCTGGCGGCACGACCTGCGATCCCACAATCCAGAACGCAGCCGTCGATGTCGCCATGGGCGCTGCGGAATACACCAGCGTTCTCAACGGCCGATTCAAGGGCGGGTGGACGACGCGCCATTATGGCCGTCCGGAAACCGGGGTCCACGCCATCCAGATGGAACTGGCCCAATCCTCCCATCTCGCCACTGAGACGCCGCCTTTCGCCTATGACCGACAGAAGGCCGACAAGCTTCGCATTCACCTGAAAGATATTCTGGCGCGCATCGAAACCGTCGCGCTGACGCTGGCACACACCAAAAGGGGAACCAGATGACCAATCCTCGTCACAATATCCGCGACGTTCGCGCAGCCCGGGGTACGGAGCTTACCGCCAAGTCCTGGCTCACCGAAGCGCCGCTGCGCATGCTGATGAACAATCTCGACCCGGACGTGGCCGAGAACCCGCATGAACTGGTGGTCTATGGCGGCATCGGCCGTGCCGCCCGCACCTGGGCCGATTTCGACAAGATCGTCGAAACACTGCGCGATCTCAACGAGGACGAGACGCTGATGGTGCAGTCCGGTAAGCCGGTCGGCGTGTTCCGCACCCACAAGGACGCACCGCGCGTGCTGATCGCCAATTCCAACCTCGTGCCGCACTGGGCGAACTGGGATCATTTCAACGAGCTGGATAAGAAGGGCCTGGCCATGTACGGCCAGATGACCGCCGGCTCGTGGATCTATATCGGCACGCAGGGCATCGTCCAGGGCACCTACGAGACCTTCGTGGAAGCCGGCCGCCAGCATTACGGCGGCGATCTCAAGGGCAGATGGGTGCTGACCGGCGGCCTCGGCGGCATGGGCGGCGCCCAGCCGCTGGCCGCCGTCATGGCAGGCGCCTCGTGCCTTGCCGTCGAATGCAATCCGGATTCAATCGATTTCCGTCTGCGTACCCGCTATCTCGATGAAAAGGCGGAAACGCTCGACGAGGCGATGGAGATGATCGAGCGCTGGACGGCCGCCGGCGAGGCAAAATCCGTCGGGCTTTTGGGCAATACTGCCGAAATCCTGCCGGAAATGGTCCGTCGCGGCATCCGCCCGGACATGGTCACCGACCAGACCTCGGCGCATGACCCGATCAACGGCTACCTGCCCAAGGGCTGGACGATGGCGCAGTGGAAGGCCAAGCGCGAAAGCGACCCGAAGGCTGTCGAGAAGGCGGCCTGCGCCTCGATGCGCGAACATGTGGAGGCGATGATCGCCTTCCAGGACATGGGTGTCCCGACCTTCGACTACGGCAACAATATCCGTCAGGTCGCCAAGAACGAGGGGCTTGAAAACGCCTTTGCCTTCCCCGGCTTCGTGCCGGCCTATATCCGCCCGCTGTTTTGCCGCGGCATCGGCCCGTTCCGCTGGGCGGCATTGTCGGGCGATCCCGAAGACATCTACAAGACCGACGCCAAGGTGAAGGAACTCACCCCCGGCAATACCCATCTGCACAACTGGCTCGACATGGCGCGCGAGCGCATCGCCTTCCAGGGCCTGCCGGCGCGCATCTGCTGGGTCGGGCTCGGCGACCGCGAACGGCTTGGCCTCGCCTTCAACGAAATGGTCCGCACCGGCGAATTGAAGGCCCCTGTCGTCATCGGCCGCGACCATCTCGACTCAGGATCGGTCGCCTCGCCCAACCGCGAGACCGAAGCGATGAAGGATGGGTCCGACGCCGTTTCCGACTGGCCGCTGCTGAACGCGCTGCTC
This sequence comes from Rhizobium sp. Root482, assembly GCF_001426565.1. Classification (GTDB taxonomy): domain Bacteria; phylum Pseudomonadota; class Alphaproteobacteria; order Rhizobiales; family Rhizobiaceae; genus Pararhizobium. Next base: position 290,623 of record NZ_LMFA01000026.1, read on the forward strand.
AACACCGCCTCGGGCGCCACCTGGGTATCGCTGCACCACGGCGGCGGCGTCGGCATGGGCTTTTCCCAGCATTCCGGCATGGTCATCTGCTGCGACGGCACCGAAGATGCCGACCGCCGCATCGCCCGGGTGCTGTGGAACGACCCTGCTACCGGCGTCATGCGCCATGCCGATGCCGGCTATGACATCGCGATCGACTGCGCCAGGGAAAAGGGCCTGCGGCTGCCCGGCATACTCGGGAACTAATTTATGGAAGGGCGGCGCAGGTCGCCCTTCTTCGTTTTCATCAGGGAGGAGTCAACATGACAGATTTAGCAACACAGAGCGGCGGCTCGCGCAGCAGCGCGGCCTTCAAGCTCGTTTTCTTCAGTCTTATCGGCATCGTAATGTTCTTCGTGCCGGTCACCATTGCCGGTAAATCCACGATCCTGCTCGATCACGCCGCAACGGCCATTTCGAGCCAGCTTCGTCCGGCCGCCATCGTCTTCGTCTGCCTGCTGATGGCCTATGGCGCGCTTGCGCCCTTCGTTCGCGGCAGCTGGAAAAAGTCCGTCACCGAGATGATCTTCTCCGTGCTGCGGCTGCTCGGTCTCGCCCTGGCGCTCATGTATCTTGCAGGCGTCGGCCCGGCGAGCTTCTTCACACCGGACATGCTGCCCTTTCTCTTCGACAAGCTGGTGCTGTCCGTCGGCCTGATCGTGCCGATCGGCGCCCTGGCGCTGGCCTTTCTGATCGGCTTCGGCCTCCTGGAATTCACCGGAGTGCTGGTGCAGCCGATCATGCGTCCGATCTGGCGCACCCCCGGCTGGTCGGCCATCGACGCCGTGGCCTCCTTCGTCGGCAGCTATTCGATTGCGCTTCTGATCACCGATCGCGTCTTCAAGGAAGGCAAATATACGGTGCGCGAAGCGGCGATCATCGCAACGGGCTTCTCGACCGTCTCGGCCACCTTCATGATCATCGTCGCCAAGACACTGGGGCTGATGGAGGCCTGGAACCTCTATTTCTGGACGACCCTCGTTGTCACCTTCATCGTATCGGCGATAACCGCCCGCCTCTGGCCGATCACCGGCATGGATCACCCGGCCGATCGCGACCAGCCCCTTCCGGCCGGTAAGGGACGCCTGCAGACGGCCATCGATGTCGGCATCGAGCAGGCACAGGTGGCCACCAGCCTTCCCGTCCTGCTGCGCGATACCTTCATCGACGGCCTGCGCATGGCGGCGATGATCCTGCCCAGCATCATGGCCGTCGGCCTGCTCGGCCTGCTTGCCGCCAAATATACGCCGATCTTCGATCTCCTCGGCCTGACGCTCTATCCCTTCACCTGGATCGCGCAATTCGCCGATCCGATGCTGGCGGCCAAATCCATGGCGGCAGGTCTTGCGGAAATGTTCCTTCCCGCGATCCTGCTCAAGGAAGCGGATATCGGCCTGAAATTCGTGGCAGCGGTCGTTTCGGTCAGCCAGGTCCTGTTCCTGTCGGCCTCGATCCCTTGCGTGCTTGCAACCTCGATACCGCTCAGCTTCCGCGATCTGCTGGTGATCTGGTATATCCGCACCGGGCTCAGCATCCTGTTCACGGCGCCGGTCGCCTGGCTGGCGATCTCCATGGGCTGGCTGGGCTGATGTCCTTCCGGATCCTCAAGGCATCCGATTATCGCCGCATGCCGTGGAAGAACGGCGGCGGCGAGACGGTGGAAATCGCCGTGTTTCCGCCAACTGCCGATCTCGCCAGCTTCGGCTGGCGAGTGAGCATGGCGACAGTGGCGGATAATGGTCCCTTCTCCGTCTTCCCCGGCATCGACCGGACCCTTGCCGTGCTTCAGGGTGAAGGCATGGAACTCGACATTGCCGGACGGACGCCGATGCTTTTGACGCAGGCTTCCGCGCCACTCGCCTTTCCGGCGGATGCGGCGACATGGGCGCGGCTCGTCTCCGGCGCCATCACCGATCTCAACATCATGACCCGGCGCGGACAATGGACGCACCGGGTCGAGAGGCGGATAGTCGAAGGGCAGCATGGTCTCGATGCCGAAGGAGGCGTAACCCTTTTTCTGCCGCTAGGCCCTCTCCGCATCGATGCGGACGACCGCGCGGTCGAACTTGAAAGGCTGGATTGCGCCCTGCTTGATGGCCCCGTGGAGATCACAGCGGACTTGCCGGTAGAGGCCTATCTGATCCGCCTGACGCCGGTCTAAGCAAGGCTGGCCGGCGCAGTCTGTACCTATTGCGCCGGCACGACGCTTTCGGCCGGCCAGAACTGCAGGGCCATGTCGACGACGCGGTACAATTCCGCCCGGTTCGCGCCGGATGCCGCCTGGATGGCAGTACCTTGGGAAACGGTCATGATGTAACGGGCAAGATCGTCGGGCTCATGCCCCTCCGGCAAGTCGCCCTCTTCAGCCGCACGGGCGAAACGCTCGGCCAGGTCGCGCTCGCCGCGATGGCGGTTCTCGACCAGACATTTCTGGATTTCGGCGGCTGCCTCGCTGCAGGCAAGCGCCCCGTTGATCCCCATGCAGCCGCTCGGCCCCGTTTCGGCCGTCTGGCTATCGGCAAAGCCGCGCAGGATCTTTTCAGCGACGATGCGGGCTCTCGGCTCCTTCAAAGCCTCGTGAAAGAAGTACATCTTGGTGCGCTGGTAACGCTCCAACGCCTTGAGAAACAGGCCCTCCTTGTTGCCGAAAACGCCGTAGAGGCTCGGCTTGGTGATGCCCATGCCATCGGTGAGGTCGGTCAGTGACGTACCTTCATAGCCTTTTCGCCAGAAGAGCTCCATCGCTGTTTCCAGTGCCTCGTCGACGTCAAATTCCCTTGGCCGTCCCATGAATTCGGACCCTCCCGAATTTTTTTATACCGATCGGTATATAATTCGATTGACATTTATGGGTTCACGAACCTATTTCTATACCGAACGGTATTGAACGTCAATGCTCATACGGACTTCGGCTCCCACGAAGTCCTGCGAGCCCCGCCTCCGGGCCAAGATTCAGGATCGCCGCCATGTCATTTAGAACTTTCAGAACCAAACTTCTCGTCACCGGCATCCTGCTGGCAGTAGCGACCATCACGCCGACGATCGTCTTCGAACTGCAGGGAAGCCCCGCCGGCAGCGGCAATGCCGCCGATGCCTCTGCCGCGGCACCCGCCGCAATTCCTGTCTCCGTGGCTTCCGTTGAGGCAAGGCAGATCACCGAGTGGAGGCAATTCTCCGGGCGGCTGGAAGCGGTCGATCATGTCGATCTGCGATCGCGCGTCGCCGGCGCCATCCAGTCCGTCCACTTCCAGGAAGGCGCCATCGTCAAGAAGGGCGATCTCCTCGTCACCATCGACCCAGCGCCCTACCAGGCGGAAGTCGCCCGCGCCCGGGCAAGCGTCACCGCGGCGCAAGCCCGTGCGTCGCTCGCCGGCACCGAACTGAAGCGCGGCAAGCAGTTGCTCGCCTCCAACGCCATTTCGCAGAGCGACTACGACCAGCGCCTGATCGGCCAGGCAAGCGCCAATGCCGAGCTTGAAGCCGCCCGCGCCGTGCTGCAATCGGCGGCGCTCAATCTGGGCTATACCGAAATCCGCGCGCCGATCACCGGCCGTGTCGGCAAGATCGAGATCACCGCCGGCAATCTGATCGCCGCCGGCACCGCCTCGCCGGTCCTCACCCGCCTGGTGTCGCTGAGCCCGATCTATGCGAGCTTCGAGGCCGGCGAGGACATCGTCGCCGGTATTTTCGCGGACCTGCCCAAAGGCGTGAATGCCCGCAATTTCATCGATCGCGTTCCCGTGCGCATGGATGTCGCTGCCCGCTCCGGCATCGAGGGCACGCTCCAGCTGATCGACAACAGCGTCGATCCGCAAAGCGGCACGATCCGGGTTCGCGCCGTGTTCGATAATGCCGATGGCGCATTGCTGCCGGGCCAGTTCGCCCGGCTGAACATGGGCGCGGCAAAGACGGAAGACGCCGTGCTGATCCAGGAACGGGCGATCGGCACCGACCAGAACAAGAAATATGTAATGGTCGTTACCCCGGACAATATTGTCGAGTATCGCGAAATCACCCTGGGTCGATTGTCTGAAGGTCTTCGGGTGGTGACGTCCGGGCTGAAGGCCAAGGAACGCATCGTCGTCAACGGCCTCCAGCGCATTCGCCCCGGCGCGCTCGTCGCACCCGAGATGGTATCGATGACACGGGATGCGCACCCCGACCAGCAAGCCTCCCTCTCGCAATAGTCTTTTCCCGGCAGCCAGCACAAGGCCTCCCGCCATGAACATCTCCAGGTTCTTCATCGATCGCCCGGTCTTTGCCGGCGTTCTCTCCTTCATGATCTTTCTCGGCGGCCTGATTGCCATGACGATCCTGCCGATCTCGGAATATCCCGACGTGGTGCCGCCATCCGTGGTGGTGCGCGCCAATTACCCAGGCGCCAATCCGAAAGTGATCGCCGAAACCGTGGCGACGCCGCTGGAGGAAGCAATCAACGGCGTCGAGGGCATGCTCTATATGAGCAGTCAGGCCACCACCGACGGCCTGATGACCTTGACCGCCACCTTCAAGCTCGGCACCGACCCCGACCAGGCACAGCAGCTTATCCAGAACCGCGTCGCCCAGGCCGAGCCAAGGCTGCCGGAAGAGGTCCGCCGTCTCGGCGTCACCACCATCAAAAGCTCTCCGGACCTGATGATGGTCGTGCACCTGACCTCGCCCGAAGGCCGCTACGACATGACCTATCTGCGCAATTACGCGCTGATCAACGTCAAGGACCGGCTGGCCCGCATCGACGGCGTCGGTCAGGTTCAGCTGTTCGGCTCCGGCGACTATTCCATGCGCATCTGGCTTGATCCGCAGAAGATGGCCGAGCTTGGCCTTGCCGCTTCAGACATCGTCGAGGAAATCCGCGCGCAGAATGTGCAGGCCGCCGCCGGCGTCATCGGCTCCTCCCCCAATCTCGAAGGCGTCGACCTGCAATTGTCGGTCAATGCCCAGGGGCGCCTGCAGAGCGAAGAGGAATTCGGCGAGATCATCGTCAAGACAAGCCCGAGCGGCGCGATCACAAGGTTGCGTGACGTTGCCCGCATCGAGCTTGGCTCCGCCGAATATTCGCTGCGCTCGCTGCTCGACAACAAGCAGGCCGTCGCCATCCCGATCTTCCAGGCACCGGGATCGAATGCCATCGAGATCGCCGATCAAGTCCGCACGGCGATGGCCGAGGTCAAGGCGTCGATGCCGCAGGATGTCGATTACGAGATCGTCTATGACACCACCCAGTTCGTGCGCGCCTCGATCGAGGCCGTCATCCACACGCTGCTGGAAGCCATCGCGCTCGTCGTCATCGTTGTCATCCTGTTCCTGCAGACCTGGCGCGCCTCGATCATCCCGCTGATCGCCGTTCCGGTCTCGATCGTCGGCACCTTCGCGGTGATGCAATTGTTCGGATTTTCGATCAACGCGCTCAGCCTGTTCGGCCTGGTGCTTGCCATCGGCATCGTCGTCGACGATGCGATCGTCGTGGTCGAAAACGTCGAACGAAACATCGAGAACGGCCTTGCGCCGCGCGAAGCGACCTACAAGGCGATGACCGAGGTCTCCGGCCCGATCATTGCCATAGCGCTGGTGCTGGTCGCCGTCTTCGTGCCGCTTGCCTTCATCTCCGGCCTCACCGGCCAGTTCTACAAGCAGTTCGCGCTGACCATCGCCATTTCGACGGTAATCTCGGCCTTCAACTCGCTGACCCTGTCGCCGGCCCTTGCAGCCCTTCTGCTGCGTGGCCACGATGCCCCGAAGGACCGGCTGACCCGGATCATGGACTTCCTGTTCGGCTGGCTGTTTCGAGGTTTCAATGCGGTCTTCACCCGTGGGTCACAGGCCTATAGCACCGGCGTCAAGCGCGTGATTTCCCGCAAGACGCTGATGATGGGCGTCTATCTCCTCCTCGTCGGCGCAACCGTGTTCTTCTTCAAAGCGGTCCCCGGTGGCTTCGTTCCGCCGCAGGACAAGCAGTATCTGGTCGGCTTCACCCAATTGCCGGACGGCGCCTCGCTCGACCGCACAGACGAGGTTATCCGTCGCATCAGCGATATCGCCCTGAAGGTTCCGGGCGTCGAAAGCGCCATCGCCTTTCCGGGCCTGTCGATCAACGGCTTCACCAATTCCTCCAATGCCGGCATCGTCTTCCTGTCGCTGAAGCCCTTCGAGGAACGTACGACGCCGGATCTTTCGGCCGGCGCCATCGCCGGACGGCTGAACCAGGAACTGAGCGTCATCCAGGATTCCTTCAGCGCCATCTTCCCGCCGCCGCCCGTCCAGGGGCTCGGAGCCATCGGCGGCTTCAAGCTGCAACTGGAGGACAAGGCCGGGCTCGGCTATGGAGCGCTGGACGAAGCGGTGAAGGCCTTCATGGCGAAAGCCTATGCGGCGCCGGAACTCGTGGGCATGTTCTCCAGCTACCAGGTCAACGTTCCCCAGCTCTATGCCGATGTCGATCGCGCCAGGGCACGCCAGCTCAATGTTCCGCTGACGGAAATCTTCAACACGCTGCAGATCTATCTGGGCTCGGTCTATGTCAACGACTTCAACAAGTTCGGCCGCACCTACTCCGTCCGCGTCCAGGCCGACGCGGCCTACCGCGCCAAGGCGGAAGACATTGGCAAGCTCGAGGTGCGCTCCACGACGGGCGAGATGATCCCGCTGTCGGCGGTGCTCGATGTCAGCACCAGCGCCGGGCCGGAGCGGGCCATGCGCTACAACGGCTTTCTTTCCGCCGATATCAACGGCAATACCGCGCCCGGCTATTCTTCCGGCCAGGCACGGGCGGCGGTGGAACGGATCGCAGCGGAAACTCTGCCGGCGGGCGTTTCCTTCGAGTGGACGGAACTGACCTACCAGGAGATCATCGCCGGCAATACCGGAGTGCTGATCTTCCCCCTGTCGATCCTGCTCGTTTTCCTGGTGCTGGCGGCGCAATATGAAAGCCTGTCGCTGCCGCTGTCGATCATCATGATCATCCCGATGGCGCTGCTCGCAGCTCTCGGCGGGGTCTGGCTCACGGGCGGAGACAACAATGTCTTTACCCAGATCGGCCTGATCGTGCTTGTGGGATTGTCGGCGAAGAATGCCATCCTGATCGTGGAGTTCGCCCGCGAACTGGAATTCGAGGGGGCGACACCCTTCGAGGCGGTGATCAAGGCGAGCCGGCTGCGCCTGCGCCCGATCCTGATGACCTCCATGGCCTTCATCATGGGTGTCGTGCCGCTCGTGACCTCCACCGGCGCCGGTGCTGAAATGCGCCATGCCATGGGTGTCGCGGTCTTTTCCGGCATGATCGGCGTGACCCTGTTCGGCCTGTTCCTGACCCCGGTCTTCTATACGCTGGTCCGGGCCCTTTCCGGAAACCGGCCCTTGAGGAAGAGCGGCGAGCACCCCGCCGACGCCCCCACCGCGACGGTTACGCAACTGCACGCGCAGCCGCTCCTGCCGGGATTGGAAGCGGCCGAATAAGGATACCTCCCGATACAGGAAGAACGGCGTCGCATGATTGCGGCGCCGTTTTCGTTCAGACGGGCCGCGCCGATTGCCGAAAGCGTATATCCATCGACCGGATGGAATCAGGAGATGGCATGGAAACGGTAGAGATCGGCAATCGGGGCGATTTTGCACTTTGGACAATCGAGCGCGCCCAGGAAATCGTTACCCGCGAAGGCGCGGCTTTCGCGATCGCGGCCCGCGACATGGATGAAGGAAAGCTGGCGGAGACGGCGGCGGCGCTCGGCAAGGCGATCAGCAATGCCATGATCGAGGTTTTCGACGGCCTGATGGTGGATTGAACATCTGAATTGCCGCTGGAGGCAGCAAACAGGCCGCCTCCAGGCTGATATCGGTTATTTGTTGATGGCGGTGACGGCCAGATTTGTCAGCTTGCTGTTAGCCGCCTTCTCCTGGTCGAGAATCTCGCTGAGAAGCACATGCGCTTCCTCATTGCCGAGAACCTTGGCCCATTCGCGCAGCGATCCGTAGCGGGCGATTTCGTAATGCTCGACAGCCTGGCAGGCCGCCAGCAAGCCGGCGTCGAGCGCAATGCCCTTGCCTTCCTCCATCAGCCCATCGGCCTCCTTCAGCAGGCCCTCGGCGGCATCGCATTTTTCCCCTTCGGCCTTCTTACCGATCGTCTTGAAGACCTTCTTCAGGGTCTCGATCTGCCCCTTGGTCTCCTCCAGGTGATGATCGACCGCTTTCTTGAGCTCGGCGTTCTTGACCGCCTTCGAGACCTTGGGCAACGCCTTCGCGATGGCATTTTCGGCGTAGTAGATATCTTTCAGCGTATGTTCGAAAAGTTCCTCAAGCGTTTGCATGTTTTGCTCCAAATGGTGATGACGACGACAAACGCCCGGAACGGGGATTCGTTCCTTTGTGCCGGGAGGGCAAACCCTTCATTTGCGGGCAAAACGAGCCATCCTTGCCCTTGAAAGCATGGGATTGGAACAAACCGGCCCGAAACAGGTTCTTCGAAGGTAGAAAAACCATTCACCAGGAGAACCCCGTGGCCAATCCGAATACACCCCAGACGAACGAAAACGAGATTACCTCCTTGCGCGCCGAGGTCGCGCGCCTGACGAAGATCGTCTCGTCGCAAGGCGCCCAGGCCTATAGCGATGTGCGTGGCCGTGCGGCACAGGCGGTCGATGCCGTCGGGCCTGCTGCCCGCAAGACCGTTGATGCCGCCAAGGCGGAAGGCGGGGCACTCGCCCAGACAGCGCGCGAACACCCGGCCGCCGCCGGCTCCGTCATGGTGCTGGCCGCCGCTCTCGGTATGCTTGTGGGTTATGCGCTTGGAGCGTCCTCGCAACCCGAGCCGCCGCGCCGCCGCTATTGGTAAGGAGGACGTGGCTGGGCTCGATACAAATCGATGACGGGCACCTGAATCCCCTAATTTTGCCTGACGAGATTGAACCAGTGACCTTTTTGGCCACTGGTTTTTTCATGATTCCCACAACCACGCCGGGCATCCGCAGGCGACGGATGGAACATATTTCCGTAGCCGGCGTTCTTTCCAGGTCATCAAGAAAGGACCCGTTATGAACCGTATCATCTACATCGTCGGCCTGGTTGTCATCGTCATCGCAATCCTGTCGTTCTTCGGACTGCGTTGAGCGATCTGCCCCGATTTCTTGCCATTCATAAACAATCATGTTGCGGCAGGCGCAGAAAACGCCCTGCCGCAACATGCATTTCAGGGATGAACCGAAACGGCTATTCTATTTGCCCTGGAATTTCGGAGCGCGTTTTTCAACGAAGGCCGCCATGCCTTCCTTCTGGTCGGCGGTAGAGAACAGCGAATGGAAAAGCCGGCGCTCGAACAGGATGCCTTCCCTCAGGCCGCCTTCCAGCGCCCGCTCTACCGCCTCACGCGCGGCGAGCGTCGCCGCCTTGCCATAGCCAGCGATCGCCTGCGCCGCGGCAAGCGCTTCCTCCATCAGCTTTTCAGCCGGGATGACCCGCGCCACCAGCCCGGCGCGCTCGGCCTCCGTCGCATCCATCATCCGTCCGGTCAGGATCATGTCCATCGCCTTCGCCTTGCCGACAAGCTTGGTCAGGCGCTGCGACCCGCCCATGCCGGGAATCACGCCGAGCTTAATCTCGGGCTGGCCGAACATGGCAGTATCGGCGGCAAAGATCATGTCGCACATCATCGCCAGTTCGCAACCGCCGCCGAGCGCATAACCGGAGACGGCCGCGATCTTCGGCGTCCGCAAGGCCGCGAAGCGATCCCAAGCGGCAAAATAATCCTCGTGGAACATTTCGGTAAACGCCTTGTCGGCCATTTCCTTGATATCGGCACCGGCGGCAAAGGCCTTGTCGGACCCTTTCAAGACGAAACAGCCGACATCCGGGTCGCGGTCGAGGGGGGTCAGTTCGTCGACCATGGCCTGCATGATCTGCGAATTCAGCGCATTGCGCGCCGCCGGCCGGTTGAGCGTGACGACGACGACCCGTCCCTGCCGTTCGACGATGATCGGTTTTTCCATGGGCTTGTCTCCTTGAATGCCTTTCGGCGATTATTCTCCACCGGAGCCCGAACTGTCACGTAAAAGATTGATAATGCCGGAAAAATCACTGTCACCCCCGCCGTTCTCAACGAAGGAGCGATAAAGTTCGGCGGCTTTTGCGCCGAGCGGCGTCATGGCGCCCGCGGCGCCGGCGGCCTCCTGCGACAGAAGCAGGTCCTTCAGCATCAGCGCGCCGGCAAAGCCCGGGCGATAATCATTGTTGGCGGGAGAGGCGGGAACAGGCCCGGGCACAGGGCAATAGGTCGTCAGCGACCAGCACTGGCCGGACGAGGCGGAAGCGACGTCGAACAGCGCTTGATGCGACAGACCGAGCTTTTCGCCGAGCACGAAGGCCTCGCCGACAGCGATCATACTGATGCCGAGGATCATGTTGTTGCAGATTTTCGCCGCCTGCCCGGCCGCCGCATCGCCGCAATGGACGATACGCTTGCCCATGGCCTGGAAAAGCGGTTCCGCCCGCAGGAAGGCATCGCGCTCGCCGCCGATCATGAAGCTCAGCGTGCCGGCGCTCGCACCACCGGTTCCCCCCGATACCGGCGCATCGAGCGAAGGGCAGTTCTTGGCGGCGGCCATGGCATGGGCCTTGCGGGCGCTATCGATATCGATGGTCGAGCAATCGACCAGCAGCGTGCCGGCCGACACCACCGCCACCAGATCCTCCCACACGGAAACCACATGCTTGCCGGCCGGCAGCATGGTGATCACCGTCTCGGCGCCATCAACCGTTTCGGCAAGCGTCTTGCAGGGCAGGACGCCGTTTTCGCGCGCCTGGTCCAGCGATTGCGGCGAAAGGTCGAAGCCTTTCACCCTGTGCCCGGCCTTGACCAGGTTTGCCGCCATGGGGCCGCCCATATGGCCGAGGCCGATGAAACCGATCGTGGTCATTCTATTGCTTCTCCCTTGATATTGCTGAACAGCGGCTCGGCCGCCGGCCGAAAATAGGGCGCGATATCCGCCTCCGTCACCTCAGCAAGACGGGCCGGTCGCCATTGCGGATTGCGATCCTTGTCGATCACCGCCGCACGCACGCCCTCGTAGAAATCGTGGCTGGCAAGCACGGCCACAGTCGCAGCGAATTCGCGTTCCAGGCAAGCCTCCAGCGACGGCGTCCGCCGGCCGAGATGGAGGAGACGGAGCGTGACCTTGAGGCTGAGAGGCGATTTGGCGGACAGGACGGCAAGCGTTTTCTCGGCGAAGGCGCCACCCTCGCGCTCCAGTGCCTCGAAAATCGCCTCGACGCTATCGTCTGAAAACAGCCGGTCGATTACCGCGCGCTGCGGCTTCAACGTGCCGGGCGCCGGGACCTCATGGAAGGAGCCGACAAGGGCGGATACATCCCCGGAGGAGGCATTGGTCGGAAGGTCGCGCAAGGCATCGACAAGGGCCGGCAGGCGCTGCGAGGGAACATGGAAATCGGCAAGCCCGACCGCGATCGTGTCTTCGGCCCCCAGCGGTTCGCCGGTCAGGGCCATATAGGTTCCGAGCTCGCCCGGCTGGCGGGTGAGAAACCAGGACGCGCCGATATCGGGAAAGAAGCCGATCCCGGTTTCCGGCATGGCCAGACGGGTGCGCTCGGTGACGATACGGTGGCTGCCATAGGCCGAAAGCCCCACTCCGCCGCCCATGACGATGCCATCCATGAAAACCACATAGGGCTTCACCAGCCGGCCGATCCGGGCGTTGAGGCGGTATTCCTCGCGCCAGAAGGTTTCCGGCTCCCTGTTACCGGCCTTGCCGCCATCATGGATGGCGCGGATATCGCCGCCGGCGCACAGCCCGCGCTCGCCCTCGCCGGTCACCAGGATAGCGGCGATGCGGGGATCGGCCTCGAATTCGTCCAGCGCCGCCTCGATATCGCGCACCATCTCGAGCGTCAGACTGTTCAGCGCTTTGGGGCGGTTGAGCCGGATGCGGCCGAGCGTGCCGGCCCGCTCGATCAGCGTCTGGCTGTTGTCGGGGGAAGCGTGATCAGATGTGGAGGGCATGGCCAAGCGCCTTCATTGCTGCTTCCTGCAAGCCTTCGCTGCGGGTCGGATGCGCATGGACGGTGGCGGCGATATCCTCCAGCCGCGCGCCCATCTCGATCGCCAGCGCAAAGGCGCTGGAAAGTTCGGAAACACCGGCGCCGACCGCCTGCAGTCCAAGCACGAGGTTGGTGTCAGTGCGGGCAACCACCCGCACGAAGCCGTCTTCCGCCAGCATGGTCATTGCCCGACCATTGGCGCTGAACGGAAATTGTCCGATGCGGATATCGTGGCCCTGGGCACGCGCCTCGTCCGGCGACAGGCCGGCCGTGACGATCTCCGGATCGGTGAAGCACACGGCCGGAATGCAGCGCTTGTCCCAGGCGCGCTTTTTCCCGGCAACGATTTCGGCGACCATTTCACCCTGCGCCATGGCGCGGTGTGCGAGCATCGGCTCGCCGGTAATGTCGCCGATCGCATAGACCCCGCGCATCGAGGTGCGGCATTGATCGTCGATGAGCAGGAAGTGGCCGGCACGTGCCAGATCGAGCTCGTCCAGCCCCCATCCTTCGGTCCGCGGCTTGCGGCCGACGGTGACGAGGACCTTGTCGGCAGGCAGGCTCTGTTCCTTACCGTCGACGGTCTCGATCACAAGCGCGCCGCCATCGCCCGAAAGCCCTTTCGCCTTGGCTTCGGTCAGCACCCGCACGCCAAGTTCTCCAAGCCGTTTGGAAACCGGCCTCACCAGGTCCGCATCATATTGTGGCAGGATCTGCCGGGCCGCTTCGACGACCGTCACGGCCGAACCCATCTTGGCAAAGGCCGTTCCAAGCTCGAGCCCGATATAGCCGCCGCCGACGACGACCAGCTTTTGCGGCACGGCCGGCAGCGACAGTGCCTCCGTCGAGGAGATCACCGGACCGCCGAAGGGCAGCGACGGCAGTTCCACCGGTTGCGAGCCGGTGGCGATGACCACCGCTTCGGCGCGGATGACCTGCATTCCGGTCTCGGTCTCCACCTCCACCGTCTTGCCGTCGCGGAATTTGGCGCGGCCATGGACGATCTTGACCTTCGCCTTGCGCAACAGCCCGAGCACGCCGCTGTTGAGGCGGCCGACAATGCCGTCCTTCCAGGCGACCGTTGCCGCAAGGTTGAGTTTCGGGGCCTCCACGCTGATGCCGAGCGGGCTCTCGCCGCCGGCCATATGCCGGACCTTTTCGAATTCCTCGGCCGCATGGATCAGCGCCTTGGAGGGAATACAGCCGATATTGAGGCAGGTGCCGCCGGCCTTCACCGCCTCCACGATGACGGTATCGACACCGAGCTGGCCGGCGCGGATGGCGCAGATATAACCGCCGGGGCCGGCACCGATGACGAGAAGCTTGCAGACGATCTCTTTCATGGACATCAGCCTTCGATGAAAATCAATGCGGGGGTTTCGAGCAGCGTCCTGATCCGCTGGACGAAACTCGCCGCGTCCCATCCGTCCACCACCCGGTGGTCGAAACTCGACGACAGGTTCATGATCTTGCGCGGAATGAACTGAACGCCGTCCCAGACCGGGCGCGTCATGATCTTGTTGACCCCGACGATCGCCACCTCCGGATGATTGATGATCGGCGTGGTGACGATGCCGCCCATGGCCCCGAGCGAGGTGATGGTGATGGTCGAGCCGGAAAGCTCTTCGCGCAGTGCCGTGCCGGTGCGCGCCGCTTCCGCAAGCCGGATCAGCTCGGAGGCGCAATCCCAGACGCCGCGACTTTCCGCATGCCGCACGACGGGAACCGTCAGCCCCGCCGGCGTCTGCGTGGCAATGCCGATATGCACGGCGCCATGGCGGGTGATGATCCCGGCATTGTCGTCGAAGGTGGCGTTGACACCCGGCTGTTCCGAAATCGTCTTCACCAGTGCCCGCATCAGGAAGGGCAGGATCGTCAGCTTCGGCTGCTCGGGCTTGCGGGCGCGGTTCATCGCGGCGCGCAGGTCTTCCAGATCCGAGACGTCGATTTCCTCGACATAGGTGATGTGCGGAATGCGCGAGGTGGCGATCGACATCTTCTCGGCGATGCGGCGGCGCAGGCCCGTGACCTTGATCTCCTCGACGCTGGTGTTCCTGGCAAGGCCCGCCGGGGCGGCCGGTTGCGAGCCGCGTGCAATGAAAAGATCGAGGTCGTCATGGGTGATACGGCCGGCCGGGCCGGTGCCGGAGACCTGGCGCAGGTCGATGCCGCCATCCTGCGCCCGAAGCCGGACGGCCGGCGAGGCCAGCGGCTTGGCAAGTGCGTCGGGTGCGGCTCGGTTTACCTTCTCCCCGCTGGGGAGAAGGGGCCCGAAGGGCGGATGAGGGGGTGTCTTCGCCTGCTCCGAGCCAACCGCCCCCCTCATCCGACCCTGCGAGCCACCTTCTCCCCGCTGGAAAGAAGGGGAAGAAGCCGTCACTGTTTCCGTCGTCGTAACCGCATCCGATGCACCGCCCTCGCCTGCCTCGTCACTTAGCGTGTCTCCGCCCTCGCCGGCGATCCCGATGCGCACTAGCGGCGCCTTGACGGCGACGATATCGCCGATTTCTGCACCGAGCCAAAGAACGGTTCCGGTCACAGGTGAGGGAATTTCGACCGTCGCCTTGTCAGTCATCACGGCAGCCAGGATCATGTCCTCGCGCACGGGATCGCCGACCTTACAGTGCCATTCCACAAGCTCGGCTTCCGCCACGCCTTCGCCGACATCCGGCATCTTGATGGTGAATTCACCCATGGTCAGGCCTCCATCACTTCGGCAAGCGCCCGCCCGACGCGGCCGGGCCCGGGGAAGTAATCCCATTCCTGTGCATGCGGATAGGGCGTGTCCCAGCCCGCTACCCGCACGATCGGCGCTTCCAGATGATAGAAGCAATGTTCCTGCACCAGCGCCGCCACTTCACCGCCGAAGCCGGAGGTCAGCGTTGCCTCGTGCACGACCACGCAGCGCCCGGTCTTCATCACCGATTGCAGGATCGTATCGAGATCGAGCGGCAACAGGCTGCGCAGGTCGATCACCTCGGCGTCGATGCCGGTTTCCTCCACCGCCGCCAGAGCGACGTGAACCATGGTTCCATAGGCGACCACGGTGACCGCCGAACCTTGCCGCCGGATTTCCGCCTTGCCGATGGGGATGGCGTAATGGCCCTCGGGCACCTCGCCCAGTTCATGTTTCGACCAGGGCGTCACCGGCCGGTCGTGATGGCCGTCGAAAGGGCCGTTATAGAGGCGCTTGGGCTCGAGGAACATCACCGGATCGGGGTCCTCGATGGCCGAAATCAACAGGCCCTTGGCGTCATAGGGGTTTGATGGAACAACAACTTTCAGGCCGCAGACATGGGTGAACAGCGCCTCCGGGCTCTGGCTGTGCGTCTGGCCGCCGAAAATGCCGCCGCCGGTGGGCATGCGCAGCACGATCGGGCAGGTGAAATCGCCGTTCGAGCGGTAGCGGATGCGGGCCGCTTCCTGGGTGATCTGGTCATAGGCCGGGTACATATAATCGGCAAACTGGATTTCGACGCAGGGTTTCAGCCCATAGGCCGCCATGCCGATCGCCGTGCCGACAATGCCGCTCTCGCTGATCGGCGCATCGAAACAACGCGTCTTGCCATATTTCGCCTGCAGCCCCTGCGTACAGCGGAAGACGCCGCCGAAATAGCCGACATCCTCGCCGAACACCACCACGTTGTCGTCGCGCTCCATGGACACGTCCATGGCGCTGCGCACGGCCTCGATCATCGTCATTCTGGCCATGTCAGTACCCTGCCTTCTGGCGTTGGCGGCGGATATGGGGGGGCATTTCGGCGTAGACGCCTTCGAAAATATCACGCACGGAAGGTTTGCCGCCGGCATGGAGCGTGCCGTGCACTTCCGCCTGTTTCTGCGCCTGGATCACCTCGTCGAGGATTTCGGCCTCGGCCTGAACATGGCGCTCCTCCGACCAGGCGCCCTTCAGGATCAGGTGCTTTTTCAGGCGAAGAACGGGATCGCCGAGCGGCCAGGCCTCGGATTCGGTTTTCGGCCGATAGGCGCTCGGATCGTCCGAGGTCGAATGCGCGCCGACCCGGTAGGTGACATATTCGATCAGCGTCGGCCCGAGATTGCGCCGGGCCCGCTCCGCCGCCCAATGGGAAACGGCGTGGACGGCGAGATAGTCGTTGCCATCGACGCGCAGCGCCGGGATGCCGAAACCGAGGCCGCGGGCCGCAAACGTGCCGGAGCCGCCGCGCGCAATGCCCTGGAAGGTCGAGATCGCCCACTGGTTGTTGACGATATTGAGAATGACCGGCGCCTTGTAGGTCGAGGCAAACACCAGCGCCGAATGGAAATCCGATTCCGCCGTCGAGCCATCGCCGATCCAGGCGGCAGCAATCTTGGTGTCGTTCTTGATGGCCGATGCCATGGCCCAGCCGACCGCCTGGACATATTGGGTCGCCAGATTGCCGGAAATGGTGAAGAAGCCATGTTCCTTCGACGAATACATGATCGGCAATTGCCGCCCGCGCAGCGGATCGCGCTCGTTGGAAAAAATCTGGTTCATCATCTCGACCATGGGATAGTCGTCGGCGATCAGGAGGCCGGCCTGGCGATAGGTCGGGAAGTTCATGTCGCCCTTTTTGAGCGCCTTGCGGAAGGCGCAAGCGACGGCCTCCTCGCCCAGATGCTGCATGTAGAAGGATGTCTTGCCCTGGCGCTGCGCCATCAGCATGCGCGCATCGAAGGCGCGCAGTTTCATCATGTGACGCAGCCCGGTCAGCAATTCGGCGTCCGACAGCGAGCCCGCCCAGGGGCCGACGGCATCGCCGTCGCGATTGAGGACGCGAATGATCGAATAGGCGAGGTCGCGGATCGTCTCCGGCGCGGCATCCACCTCGGGCCTTGGAACCGAGCCCGCCTTGGCGATATCGACATTGGAAAAGTCCGGCTGGCCGCCGGGCCGCACCGCGGGCTCGGGAACATGCAGGCTCAGTTGCGGGAACTCGGTCATGCCGTGTGCTTCCTCCTTCGTGGGTCCTGCTTCCTTGCTCTCTCCCGGAAGCGGGCCAACATTTTTACAGACTACGCGCGATGACGATGCGTTGCACGTCGCTCGTGCCTTCATAGATCTGGCAGATGCGGACATCGCGGTAGATGCGCTCGACCGGGTAATCCGACATATAGCCATAGCCGCCATGAATCTGGATTGCGTCCGAGCAGATCTTTTCCGCCATTTCCGACGCAAACAGCTTGGCCATCGAGGCTTCCGTCAGGCAGGGCTGGCCCGTTTCCTTCAACTCGGCGGCATGCAGCACCAGCTGGCGCGCCGCCTCGATCCTCGTTGCCATGTCGGCAAGACGGAAGGCCACCGCCTGGTGTTCAACGATCGGCTTGCCGAAGGCGATGCGTTCGCGGGCATAGTCGCGCGCCGCCTCGAAGGCCGCGCGTGCTATGCCCACCGATTGCGCGGCAATGCCGATGCGTCCACCTTCGAGGTTGGCAAGCGCGATCTTGTAGCCCACGCCTTCCGCCCCCAGCCTGAGGTCGGCTGGAATGCGCATCTCGTTGAAGGCGATCTGGCAGGTATCGGAGGAATGAAGGCCGAGCTTGTTTTCCACCCGCACGACCTCGTAGCCCGGTGTATCGGTGGGCACGATGAAGGCGGAAATGCCTTTCTTGCCGGCATCCGGATCGGTGACGGCAAAGACGATGATCACCTGGCCGTTCTTGCCGGAGGTGATGAACTGCTTGGTGCCGGACAGCACATAGTCATCGCCGTCGCGGCGGGCACGCGTGCGCAGATTGGAAGCATCGGACCCTGCCTGCGGCTCGGTCAGCGCAAAGCCGCCGATCCATTCGCCCGAGGCAAGCTTCGGCAGGAAACGCTGCTTCTGCTCTTCCGTGCCGAATTTCAGGATCGGCACGCAGCCGACCGAACTGTGCACGCTCATGATCGTCGAACAGGGGCCGTCGCCGGCGGCAATCTCCTCGATCGCCAGCGCATAGGCGACGGTTCCCGTTTCCGAGCCGCCATAGGCTTCCGGCACCAGCATGCCGAGGAAACCGAGATCGCCCATTTCCTTCAGTTCCGCCTTCGGAAAGGCATGCGAGACATCGCGCTCGGCAGCGCCCGGCAAAAGCCGCTCGCGGGCAAAGTCGCGGGCGACCTCGCGGATCTGTTGCTGCAGTTCAGACAGGATCATGCCTCTGTTCCCTCCGCGCCGCTCAATGGCGCTCGACGGCAATGGCGGTCGCCTCGCCGCCGCCGATGCACAAACTCGCCATGCCGCGCTTCAACCCGTAACGCTCAAGCGCCGAAAGCAGCGTGACGATGACGCGGGCGCCGGATGCACCGATCGGATGGCCAAGCGCGCAGGCGCCGCCATGAACATTCACCTTGTCATGCGGCAGATCAAGGTCGCGCATCGCCGCCATGGCGACGACGGCGAAGGCCTCGTTGATCTCGAACAGATCGACATCCGCAAGGTTCCAGCCGGTGCGTTCGCTCAACCTGTTCAGCGCGCCGATCGGCGCAGTCGCAAACAGATTGGGCGCCTGCGCATGGGTGGCATGGCCAATGATAGTGGCGAACGGCGAAAGGCCTTGCTTCTCGGCCTGCGAGCGGCGCATCACCACCAGGGCCGCAGCACCGTCCGAAATCGACGAGGAGTTGGCCGCCGTCACCGTGCCGCCATCGCGGAAGGCGGGCTTCAGGGTCGGGATTTTATCCGGCCTTGCCCGGCCCGGCTGCTCGTCTCGGGTGACAGTCTGCTCGGCCTTGCCGGCCTTGACCGTAACCGGCGTGATCTCGATATCGAAACAGCCGCCGTCGATCGCCTTTTGCGCGCGGGTCAGCGAGGCAATCGCATACTCGTCCTGTGCCTGCCGGGTAAACTGGTAGGCTTCGGCGCAGTCCTCGGCAAACGTGCCCATCAGCCGCCCCTTGTCATAGGCATCCTCCAGCCCGTCGAGGAACATGTGGTCGATGACGCGCCCATGGCCAAGCCGGTAGCCCCCGCGGGCGCGATCCAGCAGATAGGGCGCATTGGTCATGCTTTCCATGCCGCCGGCAACCGCGATCTCGGCGCTGCCGGCCAAGAGCAGATCATGGGCAAGCATCACCGCCTTCATGCCCGAACCGCACATCTTGTTGACCGTGGAGGCGCCGGCAGCAAAGGGAAGACCGGCGCCAATGGCCGCCTGGCGGGCGGGCGCCTGGCCCTGGCCGGCCGAGAGCACGCAGCCGAAAACCACCTCGTCCACCATGTCCGGTGCGAGCCCTGCCCGTTCCAGCGCGGCACGGATGGCGGCCGCGCCCAATTCCGGCGCCGTTGCCTGGGCGAGGTCTCCCTGGAAACCGCCAATGGCAGTGCGGGCGGAGCCGACGATGACGATCGGATCATCCAGTCTCATTTCACTCTCCGGAGTTCGAGTTTCAGGATCAACGCGGCGCCATGCGCAGGGCGCCGTCGAGACGGATCACTTCGCCGTTCAGCATGCTGTTCTCGCAGATATGGCGCACCAGCGCGGCATATTCCACCGGCCGCCCCAGCCGCGGAGGGAAGGGCACGCTCTTGCCGAGCGCATCCTGCACCTCCTGCGGCATGCCCGCCATCATCGGCGTTTCGAAAATACCGGGCGCGATGGAGACGACGCGGATACCGAAGCGCGCGAGTTCGCGGGCGATCGGCAGCGTCATGCCGACAATCCCGCCCTTCGAGGCCGAATAGGCCGCCTGGCCGATCTGTCCGTCGAAGGCGGCGACCGAAGCCGTATTGATGAAGACGCCGCGCTCGCCCTCACCGTCCGGTGCTTCCTTCTGCATGAGAGAGGCCGCAAGCCGGATCATGTTGAAGGTGCCGATGAGGTTGATGCCGACGGCCCTTGCAAAGCTGTCCAGCCGGTGCGGCCCATCACGCCCGAGTATCTTTTCGCCCGGCGCGACACCGGCGCAATTCACCAGGCCGTGCAGATGGCCGAAACTCTCGACGGCAGCATCGACCGCAGCCTTGCCGTCGGCTTCGCTGGTGACATCTGTGCGCAGGAAACGGGCGCTTGCACCCAGTTCGCCGGCCGTTCTTTCGCCGGCCTCCACATTCACATCCGCGAGGATGACCCGCGCGCCGGCCTCCACCAGCATGCGGGCGGTCGCGGCGCCGAGGCCGGAGCCGCCGCCCGTGACCACGAAGACCTTGCCTGCGATCAGCATGGAATCGCTCCAATACGCCGGGCAACCGTCCAATCTGGTTTCCGATCCGTCATGCAGTCCTCCCCTGCCACGTTTCAGCGATGGCGCCGGCTTTTTGGCCGCGCCGTCTTGCCGGACTGTATGCCGGCGCGATATTGCAAGCGATGACCTGATTGTCCGGAACATTCGGCCGCTTTTGCCACAACAGGGAGACCTCGATGACCGAAACGGATCGGCGCATGATTTCGCCCTCCTTCGTCGAGGAGGCGCTCGACTGCCTGCGCCGACGTGGCAGGCCGACCACACCGCTGCTTGCAAGGCTTGGCCTGCCGCCGGTGGTGGACAGCCCCGTTTCGGCGGAGGCCTATGGCGCCCTTTGGCTGGCCATCGCAGCCGAAGTCGATGACGAATTCTTCGGCATGGGCGGCCGGCCGATGCGGCGCGGCAGTTTCACCCTTTTGTGCCACTGCGTGCTGCATGCCGGAACCCTGGAGCAGGCGCTTCGCCGGGCGCTGCGCTTTCTCGACGTGGTGCTCGAAGACCCGAGCGGCACGCTCGTCATCCGCGACGGACTTGCCCAGATCGTGTTGACGGACAAAGGCGAGGCCCGCTCTGCCTTCGCCTACCGAACCTATTGGATCCTGCTGCACGGCATTACCTGCTGGCTGGTCGGGCGGCGCATCCCCATCCGCATGGTAGATTTCCGCTGCGCCGAACCGCAGCAGGGCGCCGACTATCGGCTGTTCTTCGGCGCACCGGTGCGGTTTTCACAAACCGTCAGCCGCCTTGCCTTCGATGCCGCGCTGCTGAAACTGCCGGTCGTGCGCAGCGAGCAGGCCCTGAAGCAGTTTTTGCGCGCAGCACCCGCCAATATTCTCGTGCGCTACCGCTACGACGCGGGACTGGCGGCCGGCGTGCGCAAACGGTTGCGCCAGACGTCGCCCTCGGCCTGGTCCGGCTTTGGCGAACTGGCGGCTCAGATGCGCATGTCGCCCTCGACGCTTCGCCACCGCCTGCAGGGCGAAGGCCAGAGCTATGCGGAGATCAAGGACGAAATCCGCCGCGATCTCGCCATAGACATGCTTCTCAACAGCAAAAGCAGCGTTGGCGAGATCGCGGCACAGCTCGGCTTTTCCGAACCCAGCGCCTTTTTTCGCGCCTTCCGCAAATGGACCTCCACCAGTCCCGGCGGCTTCCGGCGCAATCCCGGTGCCTTCGCCGGCCCTTGACGGGAGGCTTCGATCCATGCCTTACTTGCCGCATTCACCAGGGGGGTCCCGACAAGGGGCTGAGAGTCTGCTGGGGTGAAACGCGGCCTTGCCGCCTTCATTCAGCGCAGTGACCCGTTGAACCTGATCCAGTTCATACTGGCGTAGGGACGGTGCAAGCGCTGCGGCAGCTCGGATTCCTTTCCCGGATTCGCGTCAGCGTCTTTTCATCATTCCGGCTCTGATGACTGGGTCTCCAACCGCTAATTGGAGCCTCAACCATGACTATTGCCGCACGAACAAATCCTCCGACCGTCACCGCCGGCCCGCTGCCGGCCTCGCGAAAAATCCATATCCCCGGCGATCTCCACCCGGACATTCGCGTGCCGATGCGCGAGATCGCGCTCCACCCCACAGCCGGCGAACAACCGGTTGTGGTCTATGATGCCTCCGGCCCCTACACCGACACCTCCCATACGGTCTCGATCGATGCCGGATTGCCGCGCCACAGAGCAACTTGGGTCACCGCCCGCGGCGATGTCGAGGCCTATGACGGCCGCCATGTCAAACCCGAGGACAACGGTTTTGCCACCGGCGAACGGCTGACGCCGGAATTCCCCCTTCGCAACCGGCCGCTGAAAGCCAGGGACGGCAAGGCCGTGACTCAGCTTGCCTATGCGCGGGCCGGGATCATCACGCCGGAAATGGAATATATCGCCATCCGCGAAAATCTCGGCCGCAAGGCCGCCAAGGAAGCAATGGTCCGCGATGGAGAAAGCTTCGGCGCCAGCATTCCCGATCACGTAACGCCTGAATTCGTGCGCTCCGAAGTCGCCCGCGGCCGGGCCGTCATCCCTGTCAACATCAACCATCCCGAATCCGAGCCGATGATCATCGGCCGGAACTTCCTGGTGAAGATCAACGCCAATATCGGCAATTCCGCCGTCACCTCCTCGATGGCCGAGGAAGTGGACAAGATGGTCTGGGCGACGCGCTGGGGCGCCGATACGGTGATGGACCTGTCGACCGGCCGCAACATCCACAATATCCGCGAATGGATCATCCGCAATTCGCCGGTGCCGATCGGCACGGTGCCGCTCTACCAGGCGCTGGAAAAAGTTGATGGCATTGCCGAGGACCTGACCTGGGAGGTCTATCGCGACACGCTGATCGAGCAGGCGGAACAGGGCGTCGACTACTTCACCATCCATGCGGGTGTGCGGCTTCATTATATTCCGCTGACGGTCAACCGGGTCACCGGCATCGTCTCGCGCGGCGGCTCGATCATGGCAAAGTGGTGCCTGCATCACCACAAGGAGAGCTTTCTCTACGAGCATTTCGAAGAAATCTGCGACATCTGCCGCGCCTATGACGTGTCCTTCTCGCTTGGCGACGGCCTGCGCCCCGGCTCGATCGCCGATGCCAATGACGCGGCGCAGTTCGCCGAACTGGAAACCCTGGGCGAACTGACGCAGATCGCCTGGGCCAAGGATTGCCAGGTGATCATCGAGGGCCCCGGCCATGTGCCGATGCACAAGATCAAGGAGAACATGGACAAGCAGCTGAAGGTCTGCGGCGAGGCGCCCTTCTATACGCTCGGGCCGCTGACGACGGACATTGCCCCCGGCTACGACCACATCACCTCCGGCATCGGGGCGGCGATGATCGGCTGGTTCGGCACGGCGATGCTGTGTTACGTTACGCCCAAGGAGCATCTGGGCCTGCCCGACCGCAACGACGTCAAGGTCGGCGTCATCACCTACAAGATCGCCGCCCACGCCGCCGATCTCGCCAAGGGCCATCCGGCTGCGCAATTGCGCGACGATGCGCTGTCACGCGCCCGGTTCGAATTCCGCTGGGAGGACCAGTTCAACCTCTCGCTCGATCCTGAAACGGCACGCGCCCTTCACGACGAGACCCTGCCGAAGGAGGCCCACAAGGTGGCGCATTTCTGCTCCATGTGCGGGCCGAAATTCTGCTCCATGCGCCTCTCCCATGACATCCGCGCCGAGGCGCAGAAGGAGGGGCTGGCGGCGATGGCCGCCAAGTTCCAGGCGGGCGGCGACCTCTACATGCCGCTTGCCGCCGACGAGGTCGTGCCACCTGCCGGAGAATGACCATGCGCGTCCTGATCAAGGGGGCCGGCGTCGCCGGCCTCACGCTTGCCCATGAACTGGCCGCGCGAGGCGTCGAAGTCGAGGTGGCGGAAACCGCAGCCGGCCCCGGTGGTGGTGCGTCCTGGTTTGCCGGCGGCATGCTGGCGCCTTGGTGCGAGGCGGAAAGCGCGCCGGAGACCGTCGTGACGCTCGGGCGCGGCGCGGCCGGCTGGTGGGATAGCGCCCTGCCCGGCCATGTCGTCAGGAACGGCACGCTGGTGGTGGCGCCACCCCGCGATACGGCGGAGCTTTCCCGCTTTGCGACCCGCACGACCGGCTTCAAATGGCTTGAGGCAGACGACATCGCTGCTCTTGAGCCGGCACTTGCCGAACGTTTTCGCAAAGCGCTGTTCTTCCGAGGCGAGGCCCATCTCGACCCGCGCCGCGCCATGGCATCGCTCAACGCAAAACTGACGGCGATGGGCGTCCGATTCCATTTCGGCGCGGATGCCGACCATCCCCGCAGCGGCTTCGATCATGTGGTCGATTGCACCGGTGCAAGCGCGATCGGCCGGACGCCGGAACTGCGCGGCGTGCGCGGCGAAATGCTGGTGCTGGAAACGGCGGAAATAGCCCTGTCGCGGCCGGTCCGGCTGCTGCATCCGCGCATCCCGCTTTATATCGTGCCGCGCGGCGATAACCGCTTCACGATCGGTGCGACCATGATCGAGAGTGACGACCCCGGCCCGATCAGCGCCCGTTCGCTCATGGAACTTCTGAATGCCGCCTATGCGCTGCACCCGGCCTTCGGCGAGGCAAGACTGGTCGAGACCGGCGCCGGCGTGCGCCCCGCCTATCCCGACAATCTGCCGCGCTGGACGAGAGACCGAGACATCGTTCGGCTCAACGGCTTCTACCGGCACGGCTTCCTGCTTGCGCCGTCCCTTGCCGGCGCGCTCGCGGCCGAGATCAACGGCGCGCAGCTCGACAATTCCGAGACATCTCCGCCCCGCCCCTACCCGGCCTGGGCAAACCCCGATCAACCATTGCAAATCAGAGCAAGCCGATGAAACTGACGATCAACGGCGAAGATCATCAAACCGAGATCGCGGTCCTGTCCGATCTCCTCGTCTGGCTGGACTACGAGGGCGACTGGCTGGCGACGGCGGTCAATGGCGAACTGGTGCACCGCGAGGATCGCCTGGGCTTTGCCCTCAACGACCGCGACCGCATCGAAATCCTCTCGCCGATGCAGGGAGGTTGAGATGCTCGACCTCTATGGAACCTCCCTCTCCAACCGCCTGCTTCTGGGGACGGCGCGTTATCCCTCGCCGGCCATTCTCGCCGATGCTGTCCGCGCTTCCAGAACTGAGATCGTCACCGTCTCCCTGCGCCGCGAAACCGCCGGCACCAGCAAGAGCGGTACTTTCTTCGAACTAATCCGGACGCTCGGCGTCAGGGTCCTGCCGAACACCGCCGGCTGCCATACCGTCTCCGAAGCGGTCCTGACCGCGAAGATGGCGCGCGAGGTCTTTGCCACCGACTGGATCAAGCTCGAAGTGATCGGCAATCATGATACGCTGCAGCCGGATGTGTTCGGACTGGTCGAGGCGGCGCGCATCCTGTCGGGCGAAGGTTTCAAGGTCTTCCCCTATATGACCGACGACCTGGTCGTGGCCGAACGCCTGCTGGAGGCGGGTTGCGCTGTGCTGATGCCCTGGTGCGCGCCGATCGGCTCCGCCATGGGTCCGATCAATCTCTCCGCTCTGCGCAGCATGCGGGCGCATTTTCCCGACGTGCCGCTGATCGTTGATGCCGGGATCGGCCGGCCGTCGCATGCGGCAACCGTCATGGAACTCGGCTTCGATGCCGTCCTTCTGAACACGGCGGTGGCCGGCGCCGGCGATCCCGTTGCCATGGCCGCGGCCTTCGCCGGCGCGATCGAGGCCGGCCGCTCCGCCCATCACGCCGGCCTGCTGGAGCCACGCGACATGGCGATTCCCTCGACGCCGGTCATCGGCAAGGCGGTGTTTTCATGAGGCTCGACCCCTTCTATCTGATCGTGGACAGCGCCGATTGGATCGAGCGGCTCGTGCCGCTCGGCGTCAAGCTGGTGCAATTGCGCATGAAAGAGGCGATCGCTACGGAACTGCGCGGCCATATCCGCCGGGCGAAGGCGAGCTGCGCCGCCCATGGCTGCAAGCTGATCGTCAACGACCATTGGCAACTGGCGATCGAGGAAGGCTGTGATTTTGTCCACCTCGGACAGGAGGACCTGGCGACTGCCGACCTCGCCACGATCCGCGCCGCCGGGATGAGGCTCGGCCTCTCCACCCATGACGATAAGGAGTTGGAAACGGCAATTGCCGCCGCACCGGATTACGTGGCGCTGGGCCCGGTCTGGCTGACCATCCTGAAGAAAATGCCATGGGCGCCACAGGGGCTCGATAGGTTGCGCGACTGGAAGGCGCGGATAGGCACCCTGCCTCTGGTCGCCATCGGCGGGCTCACCGTGGATCGCATCGACAGTGTCTTTCACCATGGCGCCGATAGCGCCGCCGTGGTCACCGACATTACCCTCCATGCCGATCCGGAGGCGCGCACGCGCGAATGGATCGACCGCACGGCGAAATGGCGGTGACCGGCATGCCGCATGTGCTGGTCGTCGCCGGTTCGGATTGCTCGGGCGGCGCCGGCATCGTCCGCGATATCGAGACACTTGCCGCTTTCGGGGTGAAAGCCTCGGTGGCGATCACCGCCGTCACCATCCAGACGCATCACGGCGTCGAGCATGTCGATGCCGTCTCGCCGGAGCGGGTGGCGGGACAGATGTGTGCCGCCCTCAAGGCCAATCCGATCGCCGCGATCAAGATCGGCATGCTGGCGACGGCCGGGACGATCAGGGCCGTCGATGCCGTGCTTGCCGACCATCCGGCGCTCCCCGTCGTGCTTGATCCGGTGCTCGCCTCCTCCTCCGGCCGCGCGCTGCTGACGGAAGACGCCATGGAGCCGCTGCTCCGGTTGTTCAGGCGTTGCGCGCTGATCACGCCCAACCTGCCGGAACTGGCGCTGCTGAGCGGAGCCGCATCGACGCTCGCTCCGCTCGAGCAGGCCAAACATCTTGTCACCGCAGGCGCGCCGGCCGTACTGGTAAAGGGCGGTCACAGTGAAGGTCCGGCATCCGCCGATATCCTGGTCCGGCCCGATCGCGACCCCTATTCGTTCACCGCCCCGCGACTTGCGGTATCGATGCGCGGCACCGGCTGCATGCTGGCAAGCGCCGTCGCCGCCCACCTCTCCCTTGGAGACGATCTCGAAACCGCGATTGCCTCGGCCAAGAGCTTTGTCCACGAGAGGTTGCGGGAAATGATCGCGAATACCGCCCCTGGCTCTATTGTGCGCCTTCCGGGACTTCAGAACTGATGGGCAGCCTGCGCCTTGCTTTTGCCTTTCGCGGCGCCGAACGCGAGACGGGCGCCGCCCTGGTGAGCGCCGCGATGGCGGCCGACACCATGTCGCCCTTGACGAAATCGGCATTCAGTTCCGCTTCCGCCTCCTTCAATCTGGCGGATCCGGCCTCGGCATCTTCCTCTGGATCCATCCAAAGGACGATCCCCAGGCGAACGGCGCCTTTGGCCCGCTTCAGCCGCCTAACCACATATTTCGCATGCCGGAGCGAATCCTCGTTGAGGAAGCAGACGACGATCGTTTCCACCTCGGTGGAGCCCAGCTTGCCGATATTGGCAGGCGCGATCGCGGTGAAGCTGGCCGCCTTCGCATCCGCCCCCTCGACCCGCAGCACCTGCGCCAGCATGGCCGCGGAAACATCATCGATCTCACCTCTTCCGCCGATGCAAAGAATGCTGCGTCCGGCGCCGTCTGGCAGCTCCTCCTTCACGGCATCGCCGGCTTCCTCGCCTTCCGTATCCTGCTTTTCCGGTTCGTCCCCGTCCATCTCCTCGGCGGCGCTGTCTTCCAGGTTCGAAACCAGCGTCAGGGCGGTCGCCGAGACCAATAAAAGCTGCTCCTTGTCCATCACGCCCCGGGCTCGATCGTGCTCAGCGAGAACCAGCGCCGGGATGGCGACATTGGCGTAATAATCCACCAGATATTCCTTCTCGAGGATTTCCTCCGCCTGGTCGGTCGGCTCCACCGGATCGCCGGCAAGCAGCCGCTGGTAGAGCCGCGCATGCGGCTCAAGGACCGGGTCGCTGCCGAACAGGACATGCAGGAAGGCGAATTGCGGCACATGCTTGCCAAGGACGACGAGACAGACCGTCAGCGGCGTCGACAGGACAAGCCCGACCGCCCCCCAGATCCAGGCCCAAAAGATGGCCGAGACGATGATCGCCAGCGGCGACAGACCGGTCCGCGACCCGTAAAGCAACGGTTCGACCACATTGTTGATCAGAAGCTCCATCACCGTGAAGAGACCGGCGGTCCAGAGCAGCAGCGACCATCCGGGCGCGATCGCGACCGACAGGATGAGCGGCAGCATCATGGCGATGATCGGACCGACATAGGGAACGAAGCGCAGCACGATCGCCAGCAGCCCCCAGAGGATCGCATTCGGGATACCGATGATCCAGAGACCGGCGGCAATCGGAATGCCGTAGGTCACGTTGACGATGAGCTGCATCAGCAGATAGTGACCCACCCGGCGCGCCGCGTCCTGCAGCGCCTCGGTCGTTCGGTGCAGGTCGCTGAAGCCGACCAGTCTGATGAACCGGTCGCGCAGATCCTCCCGTTCGAGCAGCATGAAAATCACCACGACCACGACAAGCCCAGTCATGGCCAGCGGGGCGAACAGCGGCATGACAAGATTGGTCAGGACCTCGACTGGATTGTCGGGAGAATAGATTTCGACCAGAAGCGGATCCTCCGGCGGCGGCTCCCGACCGGTCTCGACATCCACTTTCGGCCGGCCCATTTCCTTGTTTATGCGCTCGATCGTCCGGGTTATCCGGTCGATGATGCCGTTTTCCTCGCCCCCCTCCTTCAGCGTCTTGATCTTCGTGACGATATTCGACTGGTAGGTCGGCAGATGCCTGGCCAGTTCGCCGACCTGCAGCGCGACGATAAGGCTGAAAACGCCGATCACGCAGAAGGTAACGAGCACGGTGACCAGCACCGCGACGACACGCGGCATGCGCAGCCTGCGAAGCGCGGAAACCACCGGCGCCAGGGCGAAAGTAAGCAGCAGGGCGATCGCGATCGGCAGAAAGACCTCGCGCGCCAGATAGAGCACCGCTACGACACCAATGAACGTCACGAGAGTGGGGATCGGCGAATGGCTCCGATAGGCGGGAGCGGGAGCGCCCTGCAAGCTGTTGCGCAGCGTCGTCGGCTTGATCATCCTTCGCCCCCTGTCGAAATTCAGCGCTCCTTTAACACCGCGCCAGCCCCGTCTGTTCCAAGAGGGAAGCATATTCGTCGCCAACGGGCAAAGAAGAAGTGCAGAGGCGGCTGATCGGCCGATATCCGGCCTGTCGATCAGGCACGGCACCGAAGCTGGAGCGCCTCTTCCGACAGGGTCGCCTTCTACTCGTTTCCGGGGATCGGCGCCTTTGTGGGGACAAGAGCTCGCAAAATAAAGCTGGGGTCTTGCTGGTGTTTGAATAAAGAATAGATAATCGGTGGCTGCAGCGTGCCCGTGCTTCGGGCAGACCGCAAAACAGGATTTTCATGCAGGCATATTGCGTCGATCAAAGCATCATACCCTCCAATGAAGCGGCACGCCTCGCCGCGCTCAAACGATACGATATCCTCGATACGCCGCCCGACGGCGTGTTTGACCGCGTTACCGCCATGGCTGCCCGGCGCCTCGGCGTCCCGATCGCCATTGTCAGCCTCGTCGATGAGGACCGCATCTGGTTCAAATCGCATCATGGTCTGGCGGTGGAACAGATCGAGCGTGCCCCCGGCCTGTGTGCCTCGGCTATTCTGGGCGACGATCCCTATATTCTCGAAAATGCGGCGGCCGATCCGAGATCCCTGGCAAACCCGCTGGTCGCCGGGGATTTCGGCCTGAAATTCTATGCGGGCGTTCCGCTTCAAACCCGTGACGGCTACAATCTGGGCACGCTCTGCGTTATCGACAGGAAGACGCGGACCATTGGCCAGGACGAAATCGAAGAACTGAAGGCACTGGCCTCGATGATCATGGACCAGATGGAGCTCAGGCTCTCGGCGCGCAACGCGGTCGCCACGGCCGAAATGCTGGCCAGGGAGATCGACCACCGCGTCATGAACAGCCTGCAGTTCGTCTCTTCCATGCTGACCCTGCAGAGCCGCACGCAGAAGAGCCAGGAGGCTGCAGCCGCGCTCAAGGAAGCGGCAAACCGGGTTGCCGCCGTTGCCCGCGTTCACCGGCATTCCCACACGGACAATATAGCCGACAGCGTTTCGTCGATGGTTTATCTCGGACGGCTTTGCGAGGATCTCTCCGGCATTCTCGGAATTTCCGTCACGGCGACGGGCGACGAACTGGCGGTCCCCCGTGCGCGAGTCCAGCCGATCGGTCTCATCGTCAACGAACTGGCGATGAATGCCGCAAAGCACGGTACCGACGCCATCACCGTTTCCTATCGGCAGGCCGGCGACGAAATCGAGTTGGCCGTTGCCGACCGGGGGACCGGACTTCCCGATGGGTTCGATCTCAAGGCAACGCCCTCGGGCCTCGGCATGAAGATTGTCGGCGCGCTTGCCTCCCAGCTCGGCGGACGCTTCGAAGTCATGGCCGGCGAAGGTGGACGGGGCGCGCGTTTCGTCATCACCTTCCCCGTCGGCGATCCGGGGAACTGAACATCGCGCACGGAATTGTCTTTGCACGCGAACTGACGCCGACATTCTGACAGGACTTCAATACCGCACGACAGATTTGCACGTGCTCACCCGGGAAATGAACATGCGCACCGACCAATGGCTTTCACTTCTGGTCATCGCCCTGATGATGGGCGCCTTCGTCTGGGGACGGTTCCGTTACGATGTCGTGGCCTGCGGCGCGCTGCTTCTGGCAATCATCGTTGGCATCGTTGCGCCCAAGGATGCCTTCTCGGGGTTCTCCGACGAGATCGTCATCATCGTCGGCAGCGCGCTCGTCGTCAGCGCCGCCATTTCGCGCACCGGCATCATGGATATCGCGCTGCGGCGCCTTTCACCGGAAAAGCGCGGACCGCGAGCGCAATTGATCATTCTGGTGCTGATCGTCGCCGTTCTTTCCGCCTTCATCAAGAATATCGGCGCCCTTGCGATCATGATCCCGGTCGCTATCCAGATGGCGCGGAAATCCCGCGTTTCCCCCTCGATGTTCCTGATGCCGATGGCCTTCGCCTCGCTGCTTGGCGGCCTGATGACGCAGATCGGCACCTCGCCGAACATCATCGTGTCGCGCGTTCGCGAAGAGATCACCGGCGCGCCCTTCACGATGTTCGACTATACGCCGCTCGGTGCAGCCCTGACGGTGGCCGGGGCGATCTTTCTCGGCATTTTCTACAAGCTCCTGCCGGAGCGCGTACGGGAGGAATCTTCCATGCGCGAAGCCGTCAAGATCAAGAACTACACGACCGAGGCGAAACTCACCACGCAATCGTCGGCCATCGGCCGCTCGATCAGCTGGCTGCAGACGCCGGCCGGCGGCGATGCAATGGTGACCGCGATCATCAGCGACAGCGGCCAGAAACGCACGCCCCTGCCGGATACGGTTCTCAAGGAAGGCGACGTGCTGATCATCGAGGGCGAACAGAGTGCGCTCGACAAGATCGTCAGCGAAGGAAAATTGCAGCTGTCCGACCGAAACCATGAGGCCACGGTGAAGGAGGTCAGTTCGGTCGAAGCGATCGTCGGCGAAAATTCGCGGCTGATCGGCCTGAGCGCCAAGGATCTTTCGCTGTTCGAGAACACCGGCCTCAACCTCCTGGCCGTCAGCCGACGGGACAAGCGCTTCGTTGAACGCCTGGGCGAGATCAAGATTCGCAACGGCGACGTGCTGGTGTTGCAGGGGGATTTGAAACGCCTGCCCGACATGCTGCGGGAGTGGGACTGCCTGCCGCTGGTCGAGCGTGAGTTGAAACTCGGCAGCGTCCGCAAGAGCCTCGTTCCGATCGTGATCCTTCTCCTGGCAATGGGCGGCACCGCCTTTGGAGGCGTTCCCGTCGCGACCGGGTTTTTCGCCGCCGCCTTCCTGATGGTCGTCACCGGTTCGCTGCCGCTACGCGAGATTTATGGTCATCTCGATGCGCCGATCCTCATCATGCTGGCCGCACTTATCCCGGTCAGCGATTCGCTGCGAACGACGGGAACGACCGATCTTATCGCCGACCTCCTGTCGCGAACGGCCGAAATGCTGCCGCCCTATGGCGCCCTCGCCCTTATCCTGGTGGCCGCCATGGCCGTGACGCCCTTCCTCAACAATGCGGCGACCGTTCTCGTCATGGCGCCGATCGCCGCGACCTTCGCGGCGAAGCTCGGCTTCCAGCCCGATGCCTTCCTCATGGCCGTGGCGATCGGCGCCGGTTGCGACTTCCTCACTCCCATCGGCCATCAGTGCAACACGCTCGTCATGGGGCCCGGGGGCTACCGGTTCGGCGACTACTGGAAGCTCGGCCTGCCCCTCTCGGTCATCGTGTTGATCGTCAGCGTGCCCTTGCTGCTGATCGTTTGGCCGATCTGAAGGCCGCCCGCTGCCAATTCGCTGGACGAGCAGCCCGAAGCCCGAAATTCGGCCTGCAACCGCCGTGATTTTCTTCGTTTTTTCAAAAGTTCATTGGCGGCGGCCGGGAACATAAACACCTGTCGCGTGTTCTTGCTGCGACCCTCCGATCGAGGGAGATAGCCAGGAGCATTGACCATGAAGAAGTTTATCGCCGCCGCTGTTGTCGGGTTCATTGCCGCGTCCAGTGCATGGGCACAGACGGCCACGACCCCCTCCGCCGATCCCGAAACCCCGGCCGTCGCAACACCCGAGGAGCAGAACCCGACCGCTCCTGTTGCAGGCGCCAACAGCTTCACCGAAGACCAGGCAAAATCGCGCATCGAGGAAGCCGGCTACACCGATGTGACCGGGCTGAAGCTCGACGACAAGGGCATCTGGCAGGCAACTGCCATGAAGGATTCCAAGTCGGTAACCGTCGGCCTCGACTACCAGGGCAATATCGTCGCCCAGTGACCTCTTCGAGACTTTATTAAACCAAAAGACGGAAGGACAGATTCATGAAGACCGTAACAGGACTTTTCGATTCCTATGCAGACGCCCAGACAGCCGTATCGCAGCTGAAATCGGCAGGCGTGGATAGCGATGATATCAGCATCGTTTCCAACAACAGCGACAACGCGCATCGGCTCGACGACGATAACGATGCAGCCGAAGGCGCCGGTACGGGTGCCGGTCTCGGCGCCCTGGTCGGCGGCGCGGGCGGCCTTCTGACCGGTCTCGGCATCATGGCCATTCCAGGTGTGGGTCCGGTCGTCGCAGCCGGCTGGCTCGCCGCGACCCTTGCCGGAGCCGCAACCGGTGCCGTCGTCGGCGGCGCGGCTGGTGGCCTCATCGGCGCCCTGACGGATTCGGGTGTCAGCGAGGATGACGCGCATGTCTATGCGGAAGGTGTGCGTCGCGGCGGCACGCTGGTGACCGCCCGGGTCGAGGATCACGAGATTGCCAGGGCCGAGGCGATCCTGGCAAGCTCGCCGCGCGTAGACGTCGCGCAGAGGCGCAATGCCTATACGGAGCGCGGCTGGAAGAGCTTCGATCCGGCCCTCGATCCCTACACGCCGGCTCAGGTGAACGAAGAGCGCGCCCGCTACGGCTCGTCGTCGCGCCTGTAATACGCGCGAAACATTACTTTTCGAGAGTTCAGAAAGGCCGGGCCGCAAAGCCCGGCCTTTTGGCGACCGGCGAGACGCCATCCCATGGAGGGCCGATCCCGTCGGAACCTTTCGGCGGTTGGTTTGTTGAAACGAGAGAGACGAAAGGAAGCGAAGATGGAACAGAATAGCCCCAAGCCCGGCCCCGCCGGAACGACCGACCAGTCCCCGCGCTGGGAAGGGCCGCAGGAAAATCGACCGCGCGGCTATATGCCGGCAGCGGATGATCCTTCCAGCGATCGGGACGCCCTTGGCGAGAATTTGAACAATCCCGACCGCAACAAGAATTCCGACGCGGGCAAGACCCGGAGGGATCCTTCATGAACACCAAGGACAGGCCGGGATCGGCCGCAGGCAGCAACGAGATTCGCAAGGATGCAGCCGGGCAATTCGCCAAACCTGAACGGCACAGCGATAATAACGGCGTGGCGAGTGCCAAGCCAAGAGTCGTTACCGGCTCCGACGATGCCACGGCCAACAAGCGGCCGCCCGGCGAGAAGAAGACCGACAAGGACTGGGACGTGAACTACGAGCCACGGCAAGCAAAGGATGGAGAATTCCGGGGCTGACCCGCTTTTGACCGGCAGCTACCCCTTAGGTGGCGCTGGCCAAGAACGCCTCGGTCTCCATCACTTCCAATTGCACCGAAAAGCGGCTGCTCAAAAGATCAAGGGACGCGTCGTGCGTCTCGTCCGCACCGCTACAGACCGCATCCTTTAGCAAGATCGTCCGGTAGCCGAGATCGATGGCTCCGAGCACGGTCGCAAGAACGCAGACATCCGTCTCGCCGCCGCTGACGATCAGGGTCCTGACCTCTTCGCCGCTCAACGCCGCATGCAGGCGGCCGTCCAGCCAGGGCGAATAAGCCGTCTTGTCGAAGCAACGGGCCGGCGGAACATATGTCTTCAGTGCCGGCATGACGTCGGTCATTTCCCGCGGCATATGCTCGCCGGTCATCATCCACCATTTGCGGTAATAATCACGCCACATGCCCGGCGCGTCATCCGCGTGGGCCGGCGGCATGAAACGAGTAAAAATCGTGCGCTCGGCAAAGCGGTCGACGACTTCACCGACCTGCGGCAGGACCGTATTCATCCAGGGAACGTGCCAGGGCGTGTCCTCGGCGAACATCCGTTGCATATCCACGCAGATATGGCGCCACTGGCCGGCGATCGGCATGCTTGAACTCCCGTTCGGATCACAGAGGATCAGCGCGTCAGGCCGAAAAGAAAGGCTGCGATCGCCACCCCTGCCGCAAGCGAGAGGCCATGCGTCTCCAACCTGTCACCGGCGCGTCGGGCGACCTCGCCGGAGGCGAATTTCGCCGATCCCATAGCCAGTTCCGAAACGGATTCGCCAAGCCGTCCGGCTTCGCGGCGCAGGGCTGCGGCCTGCTCCTCAGCAGTTGGCGTAACCATATCGTCGGCTTGCGGATCGTTCACGCTCCGTGCCAGCACTTCGTCGACCAGCGGCGTATCCTCGCTGCTGATCGTACCGAGGGGAACGGGTCTTCCAATATCTCTGTCCATGATCGCCTCTCCATTCAGAACTGGAAACGGCGACCACTTGCTAAAGTTCCTTTACCCGCGACGAAGAACGGCCCAGAAGCGCGCAGCGCCCGTGCCGGCGCGACGCTCAGTCGTCGTCGCGTTCCTCGCGCTGCAGCAATATGATGACCTTTTCCATGGCCTCGGCCATCTGCATGCACTGTTCCAGCGGCGTCGCCGAAAGGGTGCGCTCGATCAGGGCGGTCTGGATCGCCATGGCTTCCTCGGTCGTCGCCCGGCCGATCTCGGTCAGGTGCAGGCGTAGCACCCGCTTGTCCTTTTGGTCACCCCGCCGTTCGATCAGCCCGCGCTTTTCCATCTGCGGCAGAAGCATGCTCATATTCGAGCGGCCGACGAGAAGCTTGCGGGCCAGTTCCTGCTGGGAAATACCGTCAGTACGATAGAGATTGATCAGGATATCGAGATGCGGCGGCTTGATCTTGAGATCGGCCAGCGCCCGCGTCATGGCCTGCTGCATCATCTGGCAGGCCCGGCCGACGGCGATCCAGCTGCGAAAACGCGGATGATCCCAGGGAAGGGATTGATTTTTGTTCATGCTTGTACTTTATTGTTCATAGTTGAACATTCTCGGGAGTTTCACTATGCCATCCTTTGCGCTCAAGGTCACCCGCTCCGCCTTGTCGCTGATCGCCGCAGTCTCGCCGAAACTGGCAGGCCGGCTGGCCTTTGCGCTGTTCTGCAGGACGCCGCCGCGCAAGCCCAAGGGCGAAAAGGCGCGCGCGGTGCATTCGGCCGGCGAAACATATCTGGCCACGGCCGAAAAAATCTCGCTTTCGATCAGCAATGGCATGGCGATGACGTACCGGTTCAATGGGGGCGGTAGAAGCAATGGCCGGCGTTATCTCGTCGTCCATGGCTGGGGCTCCGGCATTGCCTATATCTCGCAGTTGGTGCGGGGATTGGCCGAAACCGGCGCCGAAGTCGTCGCGCTCGATCTTCCGGGCCATGGCCGCTCCTCCGGGCGCTCTCTCAATATCCGCATGGCGGTGGAGGCGATTGCCGCGGCCGAGCGGCAATTCGGGCCCTTCGACGCGGCAATCGGCCATTCCTTCGGCGGCGCCAGCCTGATGATCGCCGCCGGCGGCGTGCTCGCCTGCGTCCCGCCTGTCATGCCGAAAAGGCTGGTGCTGATCAGTGCGCCCAGTGAAATGACCTGGCTGTTCAAGGGTTATGGCAAGATGATGCGACTATCGCCCGGCGTCGAAGAGCGACTGGAACTGGAGGCTCTGGCAGCCACCGGCAAGCGCCCTCGGGATTTCGATGCGATACGAGTGCTCGGCGCCTATCAACGCCCGGTTCTCGTGCTCCATGCCGAAGACGACAAGGAGGTCAGCGCCAGCCATGCGCGCCGCTATGCTAGCGGCGGCCGGCATGTGACGCTGGAATGGGCAAACGGCCTCGGCCACCGACGGATCGTCAGCGCGCCGCAGACCATCGCGCGCATCATCGGCTTCGTGGCCGACAGCGAACGGACGCTGGCCGCCTGACTGTGAAGACGGCCCGCTGCTCTTTACGAGGCGGCGGCTCTGCGAATACGAACACAAGCCGCATCCCTACCGCTTCAGGATCGCCGAAAACCGGGGGTCGAAGGTTCGGCTAATCGGCTCGGCGGCCGCACCTATCGCGACCGCCCATGGATCGGTGAAGCCCAGTTGCAGGCGCGGCAGGGTCCGGGTCCGCCGCTCGGCGATCGAAGGCAGGAGCGGATGGATCGCCTCGATCAGCCGGCGCGCCAGCCCTGCGGGCATGCCGCCGCAGAGGATGACCATCTGCGGATCGAAGATGTTTTCCAGCAACTGCACGGCATATCTGAGTTCGAAGGCGGTATTGGCCAGCCAACCGGCCATCGCCGCGCCCGTTCCGGCCGCTGCCTCATCGATATGCCGGTAGAGGTCCGGATCGGCGGGATCGAGGCCCAGCACCTTGCAGAGCGAGGCAATCGAGGCCCGATGCTCCAGCGGCGCCCTTCGTTCCGACGCAGCACCAAGCGGCTGGCTGAGGATCATTCCAATCTCCCCGGCATTGCCGTGCGCGCCGCGATAGAGCTCGCCATTGAGGATCAACCCCGCCCCAAGCCCGTAGCCGAGATAGAGGCAGATCACCTGGTCCAGCCCGTGCGCGGCGCCGACCATCCGCTCGGCCGTCGCGGCAGCGGCGGCATCGTTCTGGAGGGCGACATCGAGCCCGGTGCCGGTCGCCAGCGTCTCGAGCAGCGGATAGTTCTG
This sequence comes from Rhizobium sp. Root482, assembly GCF_001426565.1. GTDB lineage: Bacteria > Pseudomonadota > Alphaproteobacteria > Rhizobiales > Rhizobiaceae > Pararhizobium. The sequence goes on from NZ_LMFA01000026.1 coordinate 327,784, forward strand.
CCAGGCTGTCATCATCCAGGGATCGTCGGGATCGGCATCGACGCCAAAGGGGCCGGGCATTGCCGCGCCGAGGCCGACCAGACGCCGCTCCGATTGCGGCGCAACGGCCGCGAGCTTGCGGCGCGTCGCTTCGATCAGGTCGAGAATGGTCTTCACGCCGTTTGCCGGCCCGCCCGCCGGCAGGTTCGCCTCGCCCCGCACCAGCTCGGCACCAGTAAGGTCCACCGCGATCGCCCGCGTCACATGCCGGTCGATCTGCAGTCCGATGGCAAAGGCACCTTCGGGGACGAGCCGATAGGGCGTCGAAGGCTGCCCCCGCCCCTTGCGCACGGCTGCAAGCGAGACCACCAGCCCGTCGCGCTCCAATTCCTCGATGATGTTGGAAACCGTCTGCTTGGTGAGCGTCGTCGCCCGCGCCAGGTCGGCGCGCGACAATTGCCCGTTCATCCTCAGCGCATCGATCATGACACGGCGGTTATGGGCGCTCGTGCCTTCCTGGTTGGTGCCGCTCTTGGCGCGGATAGGCTTGATGTCGTTCATCCGAAATTCCCCTTGACACATCTAGCATATTCGATGACAAATAAGTCAAGACAATTGACTTAATAAAAGGCCGGAGAGCCTTGGGAACGGAAACGCTCTGAGCGATCTGTCGACAGCCGCCCCTCGTGGCGGATTTTCGCGTCCGGCGAACCTTTCACGGGGTGCGGCGGAGTTTCGAGTTATCAGGAGGAAGTTATGGTGAAATCGACCCGCAACGCGCTGCTTGGCGCAACCTTCATGGCGGCATCCCTTACAGGCCACGCCCATGCGGAAACCACGCTGAATGCGCTTTTCATGGCGCAGGCCGCCTATAGCGAGGACAATGTCCGCGCCATGACGGACGCCTTCACGAAGGCCAATCCGGACGTGAAGGTCAATCTTGAATTCGTTCCCTATGAAGGCCTGCACGACAAGACCGTGCTGGCGCAAGGCTCCGGCGGCGGCTATGACGTGGTCCTCTACGACGTCATCTGGCCGGCCGAATATGCCGCCAACAATGTGCTGGTCGACGTTACCGACCGCATTTCCGAAGAGATGAAGAGTGGTGTCCTGCCGGGCGCCTGGACGACGGTCGAATATGACGGCAAGCGCTATGGCATGCCCTGGATCCTCGACACGAAATATCTGTTCTACAACAAGGAAATCCTCGAAAAGGCTGGCATCAAGGCACCTCCGACGACCTGGGACGAGCTTGCCGAACAAGCAAAGATCATCAAGGACAAGGGTCTTCTGGCAACGCCGGTCGCCTGGAGCTGGTCGCAGGCGGAAGCGGCGATCTGCGACTATACAACGCTGGTCAGCGCCTATGGCGGTAAATTCATCGAGGACGGCAAGCCGGCCTTCACCACCGGCGGCGGTCTCGACGCGCTGAAATACATGGTGGACAGCTATAATTCGGGCACCACCAACCCGAATTCGAAGGAATTCCTCGAAGAGGATGTGCGCAAGGTCTTCCAGAACGGCGAAGCCGCCTTCGCACTCAACTGGACCTATATGTACAATCTCGCCAACGACCCCAAGGAAAGCAAGGTTGCCGGCAAGGTCGGCGTCGTGCCGGCACCGGGCGTCTCGGGCAAGAGCGAGCGTTCCGCCGTCAACGGCTCGATGGGCCTCGGCATTACCTCGACCAGCAAGCATCCGGACGAAGCCTGGAATTACATCGTCCACATGACCTCGCAGGCGACGCAGAACGAATATGCCAAGCTCAGCCTGCCGATCTGGGCCTCCTCCTACGAGGACCCGGCGGTGACCAAGGGACAGGAAGAACTGATCGGCGCCGCCAAGCTCGGCCTCGCCGCCATGTATCCGCGCCCGACCACGCCGAAATACCAGGAGCTTTCGACCGCCCTGCAACAGGCGATCCAGGAAGCGCTTCTCGGCCAGTCCTCGCCGGAAGACGCATTGAAGAGCGCCGCCGACAATAGCGGCCTCTGACGACAGGCCAGCTCTCCCGGGCGGTCAGCCGCCCGGGTTTTCGAGAGGCCATTCTTTCAGACAGTACCGGCTTGAAAGAGCCGAAGAGGTTCTCCCATGTCCGGCACCTGGATTACGACGCGCGCCTGGCTGCTGATGCTACCGCTCCTCGCCGTAATGATCGCCGTTATCGGCTGGCCGCTCGCCGATACGGTGAGACTGTCCTTTACCGACGCCAGGCTCGTCGGCACGGAAGGCAGCTTCGTCGGGGTCGAGAATTACGCAAAAATGCTCGGCAACAGCAATTTCCTGCGCGCATTGGTCACCACCACCTGGTTTGCCGTCGTCTCCGTCTTCGCCGAAATGGTGATCGGGGTCCTGGCGGCCCTGCTGCTCAACCAGCAATTTCGTGGTCGCACCCTGCTGCGGGCCCTGATGATCCTTCCCTGGGCACTGCCGACCGTCGTCAATGCGACCCTGTGGCGGTTGATCTACAATCCCGAATATGGCGCCCTCAACGCAGCCCTGACGCAGATCGGCCTGCTCGACGGCTATCGCTCCTGGCTTGGCGAACCCGGCTCGGCCTTGACCGCGCTGATCGTCGCCGACTGCTGGAAAAATTTTCCCCTGGTGGCGCTGATCGCGCTCGCGGCGCTGCAGGCGGTGCCGCGCGATATCACCGCCGCCTCGCTCGTCGATGGCGCCGGCCCGTTCAACAGGTTCCGTTTCGTGATCATGCCCTATCTCGCCGGCCCGCTGCTGGTGGCGCTGGTGCTGCGCACCATCGAAGCCTTCAAGGTCTTCGACATTATCTGGGTGATGACCCGCGGCGGACCGGCCAACAGCACCCGCACACTTTCCATCCTCGTCTATCAGGAGGCCTTCTCCTTCCAGCGAGCGGGGTCCGGCGCCTCGCTGGCGCTGATCGTCACACTGCTGGTCACGGTTCTCGCCGTCGCCTATGCGGCGCTGGTGCGCAAGGCTGCGGGAGCGACATGATGGAACGGCAGAGCCGCCTTTTCTCCCTCTTCATCCATGCCTGCGCGCTGCTGCTCGCGGTGGTGATCCTCGCCCCGGTATTGTGGCTGTTCGTCATGAGTATCTCCTCCCCCGCCGATCTCTCCGCAAAACCGCTCAACTGGTGGCCGGACGAGATCGACCTGTCGCGCTATGCCGAGCTGCTCTCGACCGCGCAGAACAGTGCCGGCGCCGCCTTCGTCGCATCGCTGTTCAACAGCCTTACGGTCGCCGGTCTGGCAACGGTCGCCGCCATCGCCGTCGCCATCCCCTCGGCCTGGGCGGTATCGCGCACGCCCTCGGTGTCCTGGTCGCTCTATGCCGTGATCGCCACCTACATGCTGCCGCCGGTGGCGCTTGCCGTGCCGCTCTATATGGGCCTTGCCCATCTCGGGCTGCTCAACAATGTCTTCGGGCTGGCTCTGGTCTACCTGACCATCCTCGCGCCCTTCACCACCTGGCTGCTGAAATCAGGCTTCGATTCCATCCCAAGGGAAATCGAAAGCGCCGCGATGATCGACGGCGCCCGGCTCGACCAGATCCTCCGGCTGATCACCCTGCCGCTGGCGGCGCCGGTGATGGCGACCTCGGCACTGTTTGCCTTCCTGCTTGCCTGGGACGAATTCTTCTATGCGCTGCTGTTTACCTCCGACCAGCGGGCCAAGACCCTCACCGTCGCCATCGCGGATCTCGCCGGCGGCCGTGTTTCCGACTATGGACTGATCGCCACCGCCGGTGTGCTTGCCGCCCTGCCACCGGTGCTGATCGGTCTCATCATGCAGAAGGCCCTGATTTCGGGACTGACCAGTGGCGGCGTCAAGGGATGAGCATGACCAATTCGCTAAACCGCCCGGCCGGGCTTGTCGCCATCGATCGCGAAATGGCCCGCCAGCACGCCGATGCCATTGCCTCGTTTCATGGGGCAACCGACCTTGCCGAGCGGATCGCTTTTTCGCTGAGAACCACAGGCCGGCTGCTTCTTCTCGGCATGGGCGGCTCGCATGCCGTCGGCCGCGCCGTTGAACCGCTCTATCGCGCGCTCGGCATCGAGGCGGTGGCGCTGCCGCTTTCCGAGCAACTCGGCCAGCCGCTGCCGCTTGCCGGACGCACCATTCTCGTGACCTCCCAATCGGGCGAAAGCGCCGAGGTGCTGCGCTGGTTTGCCGAAGCCACGGAGCCGCGCGGCGATGTCTTCGGACTGACGCTTGAGGAAGGCTCCTTCCTGGCTAAAAGCACGCCGTCCCTGATCGGCGCCGGCGGCACCGAGCAGGCTTTTGCCGCCACCCGCAGCCTGACGATCAGCTTTGCGCTGCATCTGGCCGTCCTTTCGGCGCTCGGCGTTGATGCGGCGCCGGCGCTTGCCGCCCTTCAGGAGCCGGAGACGCCCTTCTTCGAGCCGGCGCTTGCGGCTCTTGAGGGCGTGACGGCGGTGGTGACCTCCGGACGGCGCCTGCAGGGCCTTGCCGAGGCGATCGCGCTAGGACTGACCGAATTGTCGCGACTGCCCTGCTTTTCGCTGGAAGGCGGCCAATTGCGGCATGGGCCGATGGAAATGCTGGGGCCGCAACTCGGCGTCGTCCTGTTTCGGGCCGCCGATCCCACCTCGGAACTGGTTGCACTGATGGCGGCCTCCGCCGCGAAGGCCGGCTCGCCGGTCGTCGTCTTCGATGCCTCCGGGGAACCGCCTGTCGAGGGTGTCACGACCATCGCCTTCAAGCCTGCCACCGGCATGGCGGCGATCCTTGCCATGCTGCCCGTGGCGCAGGCTTTCATGGTTGCCTTTGCCGAGGCCCGCGTTGCTGACGCAGGCACGCCGGTCCGCTCCAGCAAAATCACCCGGAGCGAGTAGAGCATGCGTCCGCTTGTTGCCATCGGCAATGTGAATGTCGATCTCATCCTTGGCCCCGCCGAACCCTGGCCGAAGGCCGGAACCGAAATCATCGTCGATCATGACGAATTGCGCGTCGGCGGCTGCGCCGGCAACAATGCGCTCGCCTGGGATGCGCTTGGCGTCGATTACACGATCGCCGCCAATGTCGGCGACGACCAGTTCGGCACATGGCTGAGGGAAGCTTTCGGCGACAAGGCGAGCACATGGCCGACGGAGACCGTCGGGACCACCCTGTCTGTCGGTATCACCCATCCGGATGGCGAACGCACCTTCTTCACCACCCGTGGCCATCTGCCCTTCTTTAAGCTTGACGATGTCCTGGCTATGCTGGACGGCAAGAGCCTTGCCGGCGGTTACGCGTTGCTCTCCGGCGCCTTTCTCACCGACGCACTGGCACGCGAGTATGATCGCCTTTTCGACTGGGCAGATCGGCACGACATTTCGGTCGCGCTCGATACCGGCTGGCCACTCGACGGCTGGACGGAGGCAAACCGCCAGGCAACGATCGGCTGGCTGAGGCGCTGCCATCTCGCGCTGTTCAACGAGGTCGAGACGACGATGCTGACCGGCATCGATGACCCGGCCAGTGCGGCGCTTCGCCTGAAGGACCTTATGCCAGCCCCGGCGATCGTCGTGGTCAAGCGCGGACCGCAGGGCGCGCTTGCCGTTGACGAGAAAGGCGAGGTTGTTTCCGTTCCCGCACCCGCTGTCGATGTGGTCGATACGATCGGCGCCGGCGATGTCTTCAATGCCGCCTTCATCGCTGCGCTGGCCCACGGAAAGCCGCTCCAGACCTGCCTGTCCGTCGGCGTTTCCGTCGCCTCAAGAGCAATCTCCACCCTGCCCAGAACCTATGGCGGCCCCCTTTCGGCCTTCATCGAGGAGACCTTGTCATGAGCGCACTCGAAATCCGCGACATCCGCAAGCGTTACGGCGAGCTGGAAACACTGAAGGGCATCGATATCGCGCTGGAAAGCGGCGAATTCCTTGTCCTGCTCGGCTCGTCGGGATGCGGTAAGTCCACCCTGCTCAACATCATCGCCGGGCTGGCGGAGGCCTCGGGCGGCGACATCCTGATCGGCGGCCGCTCGATCCTTACCGCCCACCCGAAGGACCGCGACATCGCTATGGTGTTCCAGTCCTATGCGCTCTATCCGAACATGAATGTCGCCCGCAATATCGGCTTCGGGCTGGAAATGCGCAGGGTTCCGGCGAACGAGCGCGACAAGGCGGTGCGCGAGGCGGCACGATTGCTGCAGATCGAAAATCTTCTCGACCGCAAGCCGAGCCAGCTCTCCGGGGGCCAGCGCCAGCGCGTCGCTATCGGCCGGGCACTAGTGCGCAACCCGCAGGTCTTTCTGTTCGACGAGCCCTTGTCGAACCTTGATGCCAAGCTGCGCATGGAGATGCGCACCGAACTCAAGCGCCTGCACCAGTTGCTGAAGACCACGGTCGTCTATGTCACCCATGACCAGATTGAGGCGATGACGCTGGCGAGCCGGATCGCCGTGATGCGCGACGGGCGTATCGAGCAATTGGGAACGCCGGAGGAAATCTACGACCGGCCGGCAACGCTCTATGTCGCCGGTTTCGTCGGCTCGCCGCCGATGAACATTCTCGATGCGACGGTGGAAGGCGACGGCCTGCGCCTTGCCGGTCACGAGGGCGCGATCGCCCTGCCGGAGCATTTCCGCGGCCGCGTTTCGCAGGGGCAGAAGGTCAAGCTCGGCATTCGCCCGGAAGCGCTGCATCTCGCCGAAAACGGCGGCAGCTTTAGCGCGCGTATCGAAGTCGTCGAACTCACCGGCCCGGAACTGGTGGTCACGGCCACGATCGGCGGCCAGCGCATCACCGCCTGCCTGCCGCCGCGTACGCGCCTGCGCGATGGCGCCGACCAGAGCTTCACCTTCGATGGCGAAACACTGCATCTCTTCGACCCGGGGACGGGCCGGTCATTGCTGTCGGCCTGATCCCACTCGAAACCGAGGCCCGGCGGCGGCAAGACTGCCGCTCGCCGTCAGCTCCGCAAGCCCGGCGCCTCATGGCCGGTGCGCGCCACATATTCCGTATAGCCACCGCCATATTCATGCACGCCATCCGGAGTCAGTTCGAGAACCCGGTTGGACAGGGCACCGAGGAAATGCCGGTCGTGAGAGACGAACAGCATGGTTCCCTCATATTCGGACAGCGCCTTGATCAGCATTTCCTTGGTGTCGAGGTCGAGATGGTTCGTCGGCTCGTCGAGCACCAGCAGGTTGGGTGGATCGAACAGCATGATCGCCATGACCAGCCGCGCCTTCTCGCCACCGGAAAGAACCCGGCATCTCTTCTCGACGTCATCGCCGGAAAAGCCGAAGCAGCCGGCAAGCGCCCTCAGCGGCCCCTGGCCTGCCTGCGGGAACCTGTCCTCCAGCGTCTGGAACACGGTGCGCTCGCCGTCCAGGAGATCCATGGCATGCTGGGCGAAATAGCCCATCTTGACGCTGGCGCCGATCGCGACGCTTCCCTGGTCGGCGTCCGTCGAGCCGGTTACCAGCTTCAGGAGCGTGGATTTTCCGGCACCGTTGATACCCATGATGCACCAGCGTTCACGGCGGCGGACCATGAAATCCAGGCCTGAATAGATGCTCCGGCTGCCATAGCTCTTGTGCACGTTCTTCAGGCTGATCACGTCTTCGCCCGAACGCGGCGCCGGCTGAAATTCGAAGGCGACGACCTGCCGGCGCTTCGGCGGCTCGACCCGGTCGATCTTCTCCAGCTTCTTGACGCGGCTCTGCACCTGGGCGGCATGCGAGGCCCGCGCCTTGAAGCGCTCGATGAACTTGATCTCCTTGGCCAGCATCGCCTGCTGGCGCTCGAACTGGGCAAGCTGATGCTTTTCGTTCAGCGCCCGCTGCTGTTCGTAGAAGGCATAATCGCCTGCATAGGTCGTCAGTCCGCCGCCGTCGATCTCGATCAGCTTGGTGACGATGCGGTTCATGAACTCGCGGTCATGCGAGGTCATCAGCAGCGCGCCCTCGTAGGTCTTGAGAAACTCCTCCAGCCAGATGAGACTTTCGAGATCCAGATGATTGCTCGGCTCGTCGAGCAGCATGACATCCGGCCGCATCAGGAGAATGCGGGCGAGCGCCACGCGCATCTTCCAGCCGCCCGACAGGGCGCCGACATCGCCGTCCATCATTTCCTGGCTGAAGCTCAGGCCCGCCAGTACTTCTCGCGCCCGACCCTCCAGCGCGTAGCCGTCCAGTTCCTCGTAGCGCGCCTGCACGTCGCCATAGCGCTCGATGATCGCGTCCATCTCGTCGAGCCGGTCCGGATTTGTCATTGCGGCTTCGAGTTCGCGCAGTTCGGCAGCGACGACGCTGACGGGACCGGCGCCCTCCATGACCTCGGCGACGGCGCTGCGGCCTTCCATTTCGCCGACATCCTGGTTGAAATAACCGATGGTGACGCCCTTATCGACGGAAACCTGGCCTTCGTCGGGAAGGTCCTGGCCGGTGATCATCCGGAAGATCGTCGTCTTCCCGGCGCCGTTGGGACCGACAAGGCCGATCTTCTCGCCCTTGTTGAGCGCCGCGGAGGCCTCGATGAACAGGATGCGGTGGCTAAGCTGCTTGCTGATATTTTCGATGCGAATCATGGATGGGGCGGTGCTCTCTGCGTTGCGGCGGCCTTATGGCACGCAAGGCCGCGCCCCGCAAATTCATGACCTGCATCGCCGATCCACACTGTTCGGCATCGCTCCCGGATCGATGGAAAATTTTGTATTTGCCCTGTCGGCTGCGTATGGTTTCGTACGTCTTTCAAGAGATGAGGAACCCGATGCTCTACGCCATCCTTTGCTACAATGATGAAAATGCCGTCGGCGCCTGGAGCGCTGAGGAGGATGCGATCGTCATGCGCGACCTCGCCGCCGTCCAGGAAAAGCTTGCCAAGGCAGGCAAGCTCGGGCCGGTCGCACGCCTCCTGCCGACCACCAGCGCCACCACCCTGCGCAAGGGCGCCGGCGAGCCGCTGGTCATCGACGGCCCCTTTGCCGAGACGAAAGAGCAGTTTCTCGGCTTCTTCGTCGTTGACTGCATGTCCCTCGAAGAGGCGATCGACGCAGCCCGTGACCTGGCCCGGGCCAATCCCGGCATGGGCTCCTATGAAATACGCCCGATCGCCCTCTATAAACCGAGCGAGCTTCCCACATGAACGACACGGCATGGATCGATGATGCATTATCGGGAGCGCGGCCCCAGGCGATGGGCGCCCTGCTTCGCTATTTCCGCAATCTCGACCTTGCCGAGGAAGCCTTTCAGGAAGCCTGCCTGCGGGCGCTGAAAACCTGGCCGCGCACCGGCCCACCGCGTGATCCCGCTGCCTGGCTGATTTTCGTCGGCAGGAACAGCGGCATCGACCAGATACGCCGCAAGGCGCGCGAAACCGTCCTGCCCGACGAAGACCTGCTTTCCGACCTCGACGACGCGGAGGCCGACATGGCCGAGCGCCTGGACGGCGCCCATTACCGCGACGACATTCTTAGACTGCTGTTCATCTGTTCCAATCCGTCGCTGCCCGCCACCCAGCAGGTTGCGCTGGCGCTGCGGATCGTGTCCGGCCTGTCGGTGCGCCAGATCGCCCGCGCCTTCCTCGTCGGCGAGGCGGCCATGGAGCAGCGCATTACCCGGGCAAAGGCACGCATCGCCGCCGCCGACCTGTCCTTCGATGCACCGGATGCCGGCGAGCGTGCGAACCGGCTGACTATGGTCGCAGCGATGATCTATCTCGTCTTCAACGAGGGCTATTCGGCGGCAAGCGGGCCGGGAAGCGTCTCCTCCGACCTCTGCGACGAGGCCATCCGCCTGACGCGCCTGCTGCTGCGGCTCTTCCCGGCGGAACCCGAGATCATGGGGCTGGCGGCTCTGCTCCTCATTCAGCACTCGCGTCTGGAAGCCCGCTTCGACGATGACGGCGCCATCATTCTCCTTGACGACCAGGATCGTTCGCTATGGAGCCGCCCGATGATGACGGAGGCCTTCTCGCTTCTCGACAAGGCGATACGCCATCGCCGTCCAGGCATTTACCAAGTGCAGGCCGCGATCGCAGCCCTTCATGCCCGCGCCGAGACGCCGGCCGACACCGACTGGGCACAGATCGACCGTCTCTATGCCACGCTCGAGCACTTGCAGCCCTCTCCGGTCGTCTCCCTCAATCGCGCCGTCGCCATCGCCAAGCTCAAGGGACCGGAGGCGGGTCTGGCATGGATCGAGCCACTTTCCGGAAGCCTCGACACCTATTTCTATTTCCACGGCCTGCACGGCTGGTTGTTAATGCAGATGGGCCGGCACCGGGAGGCGAAGTTCGCCTTCGACCGGGCGATCGCGCTTTCGAGCTCGGCGGCGGAAGCGGCCCATATCCGCATGCAGCTCGATCGCCTGGAGAAAGACGCCGTTTCGGCAGAACCGGGAAAATAATCTCGCGGCGATGTAGGATCGTCCGGATGGCTGGCGTCCTTGGTTCAGTCACAAACGAAAGGACCCGAAGATGACCAGCCAGACCGATTACCATCCCGTGCCCGCGTCTTCCGATGAGGATCGCGACCTCGTCCTGACTCGCCTCTACGACATTCCCCGCGAAAAGCTTTACCGGGCCTGGACCGATCCCAAGCTCCTGGTTCGCTGGTTTGCGCCGGCGCCCTGGACGACACCGGAGGCCGAAGTCGATGTCCGGCCCGGCGGCAGCAGCCGCGTCGTCATGCGCTCGCCCGAGGGCGTGGATTATCCGAACCACGGCGTTTATCTGGAGGTGGTGGAGAACGAGAAGATCGTCTCGACCGACGCCTATAGCAAGGCGTGGCAGCCCTCGGAAAAGCCGTTCATGACACTGATCCTGACCTTCGAGGAGGAGGACGGCAAGACCCGCTATACCGCGCGGGCGCGCCACTGGACGGTGGAGGACCGCGTTGCGCACGAGAAGATGGGCTTCCACGAAGGCTGGGGCCAATGCGCCGAGCAGATGGCAAAGGTCGCCGCGGCGCTGTGACGATCCCTTCCAAGGGCCGGCGCAACCACGCCGGCCTTTCTTGCCCGGGCTGAACGCGGGACAACCGTCACGACTGATGGCGCCTGAAGGACCCTAACCGCTCGGCACATGCGGGTGTGCTTCGGCCTTCAACCATTCGATGAACTGCATCGCGCGCGCGCGCTTGGCGCTTCGCGCCGGGACGATGACGAAATATCCGTTCCGCGTCATGATCGACTGGTCCGTCAGTCGGACGAGCGTCTTCTGGTCCAGCAGGTTCTCCACGAGCCGATTCCAGCCCAGCGCGATGCCCTGACCGTTCACGGCCGCGTAAATCGCCTCCATATAGAAGCTGCATCGCATACCGAGTTTGCGCCTCGGCGCCTGGATCGAGAAGGCGGCGAGCCACTCGTCCCAGCCCATCCAGTTCGGATCCGGGGAATCGTAGCTGATCAAGGGATGACGCAGCAAATCGGGCAGATCCGCCATGCCCGTCATTTTCTCGGCATAATCCTGGCTGCAAACGGGAAAAATCTCGTCCTCGAACAAAAGCTCCGCTCGGCCGTCGGACCATGTTCCGTTTCCATATCGGATGGCCAGATCGATCTCGCTGTCTTTCCTATTCTCGCTATTGTCCTGTGAAATGATCCGGATCGCGGTTTCCGGATGCTCCTTGGAAAACGACGATATCCGGGGCAGAAGCCAGAAATGGGAAAAGGCGACACTTGCGGAGATCGTCAGCTCCTCCGCCGTTTCCTCCTTTCTCAAGTCTTCGATCGCATCTGCAATGAGGTTGAAACCGGATGTCGCGGCGGCCGAGAGAACCCGCCCCTGATCGGTAAGCTCGATGCTGCGATGGAGCCGCTGGAACAGGGGAAAGCCGAACCCCTCCTCCAGCAAATGAATCTGACGGCTGACGGCCGCCTGGGTAACGCCGAGTTCGCGTGCCGCCCTGGTGAAACTTCCGATGCGGGCAACCGCTTCGAAGGCCAGCAAGCCGCTGAGCGGAGGCAATTTCCTGCGCAAATTCACGAAGAAAACCCTTTCACCAGTTTTGGCCGGCGGGAGACTGGATTGGCCGACGATCGCACTCTTTCCATTACTTTTAATTATGTCAATGCGGCCAATTTCTGCCGTTGAAAACTAAAGGCTTTAGACGAATGCTGCAGTCAATATCCATGAGGTGAGATTATGCTTCAGACCTTCCGATCCCCCATCTCCTCGCTGCTCGATGCGCGTGTCCATGGGCACGCCCTCCCCGCCGGGCTCTATATCAGCGAGGAGGCCTTCGCGGCCGACCTCGACGTCTTCTTCCGGCGCCATTGGATCTGCATCGGGCTCGAATGCGATGTCCCCGAAGCGGGGGACGCCACCGTCGTCGATATCGGCAAGTCCAGCCTGATCATCCTGCGCGACGACGATGGGGAGCTGCGCGTCGTCCACAATGTCTGCCGCCACCGGGGCTCGCGGCTTCTCGATGGCGGCCCCACCGTGATCTCGAAGCTCGTCTGTCCCTATCATCAATGGACCTACGACCTGAGCGGGGAGCTTGCCCATGCGCCGCATATGGGCGCGGATTTCGACAAGAGCTGCAAGAGCTTGAAGCCCGTTGCCTTCAAGTCCATCGGCGGCCTGATCTATGCCTGTCTTTCCGATGATCCACCCAAGGATATCGCCCATCTCGAGACGGTGATGGAGAAACGGCTCGCCCCTTACGACATCCGCAATGCCAAGGTCGCGCATCAGACCGACGTCATCGAGAATGGTAACTGGAAGCTTACCATTGAGAACAACCGCGAATGCTACCATTGTTCCGCCAACCATCCCGAACTGTGCGTGTCCTTCGTCGATCTCGATTTCGGCTTTGATCCCGAAAGCCTGAGCCCGGAAGACAGGGAACAGGCCGAGCAGCATCAGGCTCTCTATGCCGAGAGAATCCAGGCCTGGGAAGCCGACGGTCATCCATCCGCCGCGGTCGAGCAACTCGTCGATTGCGAGACCAATTTCCGCACCCAGCGCCTGATCATCGCCGGAGCCGGTGAATCGCAAACACCGGATGCGACGGCGGCCTCATCGAAACTGCTGGGCACCATGACCCGCAAGGACCTGGGCGACACGCATCTGTGGGGGCACAACAGCTGGAAGCATTTCATGGGCGATCATGCGGTCGTGTCCATCATCACCCCGCTCTCGCCCGACCGAACCCTGGTCCGCACGAAATGGCTGGTTCACAAGGATGCGGTCGAGGGCGTCGATTACGATTTGCAGAAACTGACGGATGTCTGGCTCGCGACGACCGACCAGGACTCCGAGCTTGTCGCCCGCTCGCATGCCGGCGTCGAGGACCCCGCCTATGTACCCGGCCCCTACTCGCCCTTCTCCGAGACCAATCTCGACAAATTCGCCACCTGGTACATCGATCGGATGCGCGCCCATGGATATTAGCACAACCCCCGCCGCGTCCTCTGCCGCCGGCGCCGCCAGGATCTGGAGCCGCGAAGACGACGACATATTGGTCTGCGTCGATGTGCATCAGGAAACGCATGACGTGAAGACCTTCACGCTCGCCTGTCCGGAGGGAAAGCATTTCGGCTTCGAAGCAGGCCAGTATTTCCTGTTCGACTTCGAGCTCGGCGGCGGCATCGAAAGCCGCTGCTACAGCATATCCTCCTCGCCCCATCGCAAGAATGCCTTTTCGATCACGGTCAAGCGCGTGGCAGGCGGAAAAGTGTCGAACTGGCTGCACGACACGCTCCAGGTCGGATCTCGCGTGAAGGCGAACGGTCCGCTCGGGATCTTCGCACGGCCGCGAGGCACCGGCGGCAAGCTTCTTCTTCTCTCCGGCGGCTCGGGCATCACGCCTGTCATGTCCATGGTGCGGGAACTTGCCGACAGCTGCGAGCCGGCCGACATCGTCTTCCTGCACGCCGGAAGGTCGCCGAAGGATCTGATCTTCCGGGAAGAGCTTTCTTTCCTGGCAAAGAGGATCAAGGGATTGCGCCTCTATATGCTTCCGGAGGTCCTTGCCGGCGAGCCGTCCTGGCCTGGGCTTTCCGGCCGGATTTCTGCTGAACTCATGGCGCTTACGGTGCCCGATATCGCCGAGCGAACCGTCCTGTGCTGCGGCCCCGCGCCCTTTATGGCCGCAGCCCGCAAAGTGGTTTCCGATCTCGGCGTGCCGGTCTCGAACTATATCGAGGAAAGCTTCGATGCCGCCGTGCTCGACGAAGCCCCGCCCGCTCCGGCCGAGATGCCACAGGTCGCCCTGTTCCAGGTGGAATTCGCCAAGCAGTCCCGAAAGATCGAAATATCCGGAGAACAGACGATTCTCTCCTGCGCCAAAAAAGCCGGCGTCAGGATCCCGTCATCCTGCGCCAATGGCGTTTGCGGCACGTGCAAGTCGAAGCTCCTGTCCGGGGCGGTGGACATGAAGCACAATGGCGGGATCCGGCAGAGGGAGATCGATGCCGGCCTGTTCCTGCCCTGCTGCTCCAGGCCGCTCAGCGACCTGGTGATCGATCGTTAGTGGAAGACCGGCCTCCCACTGATGATGCGCAGATGAGAAAATTTTCGGCGGATGCGAACAGGCGTCCGCCGGCTGTCATTGCAGAGCCCGGATCGTCGCCGTCGTCAGTACACCACCACGCTCCTGATGCTTTCCCCGGCATGCATGAGATCGAAGCCCTTGTTGATATCCTCAAGCGGCATGGTGTGGGTGATCATCGGATCGATCTGGATCTTGCCCTCCATGTACCAATCGACGATCTTCGGCACATCGGTGCGGCCGCGCGCGCCGCCAAACGCGGTGCCCATCCAGGTGCGGCCGGTGACGAGCTGGAACGGACGGGTGGAGATTTCCTGGCCGGCGCCGGCAACGCCGATGATCACCGATTTGCCCCAGCCGCGATGGGATGCCTCCAGCGCCTGGCGCATCACCTTGGTATTGCCGGTGCAGTCGAAGGTGTAGTCGGCCCCGCCGATCGTGTCGCCGTTGCGCTTCGTCATGTTGACGAGATAGGGGACGATGTCGCCCTCGACCTCCTTCGGATTGACGAAATGCGTCATGCCGAACTTTTCGCCCCAGGCCTTGCGGTCCGGATTGATATCGACGCCGATGATCATGTCGGCGCCGGCCAGACGCAAACCCTGCAGCACGTTGAGACCGATGCCGCCGAGGCCGAAGACGATGGCGGTCGCGCCGATCTCGACCTTGGCCGTGTTGATGACCGCACCGATGCCGGTGGTGACGCCGCAGCCGATATAGCAGATCTTGTCGAAGGGCGCGTCGGGATTGACCTTGGCCAGCGCAATCTCCGGCAGNTGTTGATGACCGCACCGATGCCGGTGGTGACGCCGCAGCCGATATAGCAGATCTTGTCGAAGGGCGCGTCGGGATTGACCTTGGCCAGCGCAATCTCCGGCAGSACCGTGAAATTGGCGAAGGTCGAGCAGCCCATATAGTGGAAGATCTTGTCCTTGCCGATGGAAAAGCGCGAGGTGCCGTCCGGCATCAGGCCTTGGCCCTGGGTGGCGCGGATCGAGGTGCAGAGATTGGTCTTGCGCGACAGGCAGGAATAACATTCCCGGCATTCCGGCGTATAGAGCGGAATGACATGGTCGCCCTTCTTCAGCGACGTGACGCCCGGGCCGACATCGACGACGACGCCGGCACCCTCATGGCCGAGGATGGCCGGAAAGATGCCTTCCGGATCAGCACCCGACAAAGTGAATTCGTCCGTATGGCAGATGCCGGTCGCCTTCACCTCGACCAGAACCTCGCCGGCCCGCGGGCCCTCGAGCTGAACGGTCATGATAACGGCAACCGCCGCGCGTACGTCCATGTCTGTCTCCTTGGTCTTTCAAATATCGGGATGCGGCCGCCCGGCCGGCATCCGGTCAGTGTTTTGGCTGGTCCACCAGCAGGGCCCAGAAAGCAAACAGCGGCTTTTCCCCTGAGCGCATGGTGTGCTTGATCCCCGGCGGATTATAAAAGGAGCCGCCGATTCCGGGCGAGAACCAGTCGCTATCGCCGTGCCTGAACTCGCCTTCGGACAGGACGAGATAGGTTTCCTCAGGCGAATGGTCATGGTCGGGATACCGCACGCCCGGCGCCATCAATGTCGCACCGAACCACAGATCCCTGCGATCTTCGAAGCCGCCCGGCCCGATGATCATCGTATTGGCGTGGCTCTCGGCAAAATTTTCGCTCGCCGAACCGTCATTGCTCGTCCTCGGCTTCCATTCAAGCATGGGCTCGAGCGCCTTGAACCGTTCGATCAGGACATCCAGCGTCGGCTGTCCGGTCTTTGTCGCCAGAGCACCTTCGAGATAGCGATCGCAGACGGGAAGGCGCCTTGCAATATCGGGACGGGCCGGCTCCGGTATCTCCAGATTTGCAGATATCTGCTTCAGCGAGCGGCGAGCGCTCTCATCCCCGGCACATTGATCGAAGGCCGTAAATGCCGCGTCGATGAAGCCCTGCAGGAGGTCGTTTCGCACCATGATAGTCCCTCGTTCTTGAAAAGCGGAGCGGCGGGCCAGGCCGCCGCCATCGTCAGAGATCCTTGGCCAGCCGCAGCGCATCATAGATCGCCGCATGGGTATTGCGCGCGGCCACGGCATCGCCGATCCGGAAGAGCTGGTAGGTGCCGGCCGGATTGCGATCCACGGTTTGCGGCGCGCCGGTAAGCAGCTCGTCATAGGAGACTTCGCCGAGATTTCTCGATCCGGGTTTCAATTCGAAATAAAGGTCGTCCAGCGGGATGGTGCCGTGATTGACGACGATCTGATCGACCACCTGCTGCCTGGCGACGCCGCCATAGTCGCTGCCGACATGGGCGATGATCTGGTTGCCGCTCTTTTCGGCAGCATCCAGCCGATAGGTGACGGTGAAGGTCACGTCGAGCTTCTGCAGCGAGCGCATATAGGGAACGAGGTTCATCGCCATGACTTCCGGCGCAAAGGAGCGGTCGGGGGTCATGATCTCGACCTTTGCACCGGCCTTGGCCAGGGTTTCCGCCGCCTGCAGGCCGGCATGGTCGCCGGCATCGTCGAAGACCAGTACATTGGTGCCGGGCTTCACATCACCCGAAATGATGTCCCAGGACGACACGACCAGGTCGTTGCCCCTGGACAGGACCTCCGTATGCGGCAGGCCGCCCGTCGCGATGATGACGACATCCGGTTTTTCGGCCGCGATCATATCGGCCTCGGCCCAGCTGTTGAAATGGAAGGTGACGCCGAGCTTCTGACACTGGCTCATGCGCCAGTCGATGATGCCGATCATTTCGCGCCGGCGTTCGTTCTGCGCGGTGAGCCGGATCTGGCCGCCGGGATTGTTCGCTGCCTCGAAGACCACAACCTCATGGCCGCGCTCGGCCGCGACGCGCGCCGCCTCGAGGCCGGCCGGGCCGGCACCGACGATGACGATTTTCCTGCGCAGATCCGCCTTGGGGATGCTGTGCGGCATGGTCTCCTCGCGGCCGGTTGCCGCATTGTGGATGCAGAAGGCCATCCCGCCCTGGTAGATGCGGTCGAGACAGTAATTGGCGCCGACACAGGGACGGATATCGTCCTCGCGCTTTTCGATGATCTTGCGCAGGATATGCGGGTCGGTCATGTGGGCGCGGGTCATGCCGATCATGTCGACCTTGCCGGTCGCGATGGCATGACGTGCGGTGGCGACATCCTGGATCTTCGCCGCATGGAAGGTCGGAAATTTCGTTGCGGCGCGAACATCGCCGGCAAAATCCAGATGCGGTGCGCTCGCCATGCCCTGGATCGGAATGACGTCGGTCAGGCCGGCATCCGTGTCGATATGACCGCGAATGACATTCAGATAGTCGATCAGGCCGCTGTCCCGCAACCGCCTGGAAATCTCGATGCCTTCGGCCTTTCCGGTCCCGCCGGGAAGACATTCGTCGGCGGTGTAGCGGACGCCCAGGATGAAATCTTCGCCAACCCGCTCGCGCATCGCCCTGAACACATCGAAACAGAAGCGCATGCGGTTATCGAGAGAGCCGCCATAGGGGCCGTCGAGTTCATTCGTCAGCGGCGAAGTGAACTGGTCGATCAGGTGACCATAGGCCTCCAGCTCGACCCCATCCATGCCACCCGCCTTCATGCGTTCCGCGGCGTCGGCAAAATCCTTGATGATGCGCTGGATATCCCAGTCTTCCAGTTTCTTCGGGAAGGCGCGATGCGAGGCTTCGCGATGGTGGGAGGGCGCGACGACCGGCAGCCAGTCCCCCTTGTCCCAGCGCGTACGGCGCCCGAGATGCGTCAGCTGGATCATGATGGCTGCGCCCTGCTCATGGACGGCGTCGGTCATTTCCCGCAGCCACGGGACGATCTCGTCCTTGTAGGCGAGCAGATTATTGAAGACCGGAGGGCTGTCTTTCGAAACGGCGGCAGAGCCGGCCGTCATGGTCATCGCCACGCCGCCTTTGGCCCGCTCCACGGTATAGGCCCGATAGCGCTCCTTCGGCATTCCGTCATCCGGATAGGCCGGTTCGTGCGAGGTCACGATGATGCGGTTGCGAAGTGTCAAATGCTTCAGTTTATAGGGCTGAAGCAGGGGATCGTTCGACATGCGACTGGCTCCGGTCTGGGGATTTTCTCCGCTAGGCTAAGCGGGAATGTACACATATGTCAACGCTCAAAAACAGGAGAGTTTTGAGTATCGACATCGATGTACATTTTTACTTGTCATCCCCGAATTGACTTGTTAGGAATTATTCATGGAACAGGCGGTGATGGACAACGGCTGGCGTGGATCTCATGAAGGGTGGCTTGAGGCAGCCTATGATGCCCTGCTCGAATCCGGCGTGGATTCGGTCAAGATCCTGCCGCTGGCAAAGAGACTGAACCTTTCCCGCACCAGCTTCTACTGGTTCTTCAAGGACAGGGAAGAACTCCTGGGCGCGCTGATCACGCTCTGGCGAGAGAAGAATACCGGCAACATCGTCAAGCAGTCTGAAGCCTATGCGGAATCGCTCGCGGAGGCGATGCTGAACGTTTTCGACTGCTGGCTGAACAAGGACCTGTTCGACTCCCAGTTCGAGTTCGCGGTCCGCAGTTGGGCATTACAATCGTCGGACATTCTCGCCGAGGTTCAACTCGCGGACCAGACACGCCTGGAAGCGCTGGGCCGGATGTTCCAGCGCTTCGGTTGCGACGAGACCGCCGCCGACGTCCGCGCGCGCACCACCTATCTGGTCCAGATCGGATATATCTCGATGCAGTCCAGCGAGGAACTCGCCATCCGCATGAAGCGGATTCCCGAATATATAGAGATCTACACCGGCCAGGCGCCGCTGCAGAGGGAGCTCGACCGCTTCTTCTCCCGGCATGGCTACAAACCCGATTGAGAGAAAGTTGGATATGGGCGGTCCTTTGAGGATTGGGATAATCGGAGGCGCCGGCTGGCTCGGCGGGGCAATTGCCGATGCCATGCTCGACGCGGGCATCGTGCAAGCCGAAAACCTGACCCTCTCCTACCGCACGCAGCGTCCGGACCGTTTGCCGAACTGCGTCTGGACAACGGACAACCAGGCCCTTGCGGATCGCTCCGACGTGATCTTTCTCTCCGTCCGCCCCGCCGACTGGCATGGCCTGGCGGTCGATGCGGCGGGTAAACTCCTTGTCTCCGTCATGGCCGGCATTCGCCTGGATGCGCTTTGCCGGCATCACCAGACCCTTCGTGTCGTCCGTTCCTTGCCGAATGCGGCCGCCGAAGTGGGAAAATCCTACACGCCCTGGATCGCCACCGCCGACGTTACCGAGGACGACAGGGCCATCGTGCGGGCGGTCTTCGACGCCTGTGGCACGCAGGACGAGGTCCCCGGTGAAGCAGAGATCGATTATCTCACCGGCCTGTCTGGCTCCGGACCGGCATTTCCGGCACTTTTGGCCGCCGCGATGATGAAGGACGCCGTTTCGCACGGCCTTGATCCCGTCATTGCCCGGCGAGCCGTCAACACTCTCATCATGGGTGCCGGCCGCCTTTTCGAACAGCGAAACGAATGCCCTTCCGACATTGTCGAAACATTTCTCGACTATCGCGGCACGACTGCCGCCGCGATCGAAGCAATGCGAAATGCAGGGTTTGAAGCAGCCGTCGCAAATGGACTAGCGAC
The DNA here is from genome assembly GCF_001426565.1 of Rhizobium sp. Root482. Taxonomy (GTDB): domain Bacteria; phylum Pseudomonadota; class Alphaproteobacteria; order Rhizobiales; family Rhizobiaceae; genus Pararhizobium. The sequence goes on from NZ_LMFA01000026.1 coordinate 347,788, forward strand.
CGCGTTCAAGAAATCGGTAAGTATGGGAGACGCCTCCTAACGGCCGTTGGAGCGGGAATATGCGGCATCCCGCTTTGAAGCATCGCCGCAAGAAGAAAGAAGAGGGAACGAAAATGAAGAAACTGCTTGCATCTACCTGCCTGATGTTCGGCGTCCTTGGCGGAGCGTCGATCGCCAGTGCGGCGGATTGCGGTGATGTCTCGATCGCCAGCATGAACTGGCAGAGCGCCGAAGTCCTTTCGAACCTTGATAAATTCATTCTGAACGAGGGATACGGCTGCAACGCCGAGATCACCATCGGCGATACCGTTCCGACGATCACGTCGATGGCCGAAAAGGGCCAGCCCGACATCGCGCCGGAAGCCTGGATCGACCTGCTGCCGGACGTCGTCAAGAAGGGCACGGAAGAAGGCCGCATCATCCAGGTCGGCTCGCCGCTGCCTGATGGCGGCAACCAGGGCTGGTGGATTCCGAAATATACTGCGGAAGCCCATCCGGACATCAAGACGATCCCCGACCTCCTGAAGCACCCGGAGCTTTTCCCGGACGAGGAAGATTCGAGCAAGGGCGCGATCTTCAACGGCCCGCAGGGCTGGGGCGGAACGGTCGTTACCTCGCAGCTCTTCAAGGCATATGAAGGCGAGAAGGCGGGCTTCAAGCTCGTCGATACGGGTTCTGCTGCCGGTCTCGATGGTTCGATCGCCAAGGCTTACGAGCGCAAGGAAGACTTCGCCACCTATTACTGGGCCCCGACGGCGCTTCTCGGCAAATATCCGATGGTGCAGTTAAAGGCCGGCGTAGAGAATGACGCGGCCGAATGGAAGCGTTGCAATACCGTTGCCGACTGCCCCGACCCGAAGCCGAATGCCTGGCCGGTGGACACGATCGTAACGCTCGTCGCAAAGCCCTTCTCCGAGCGGGTTGGGACCGACGTGATGGACTATCTGACGAAACGTTCCTGGACGAACGAAACCGTCAACAAGCTGATGGCATGGATGACCGACAACCAGGCCAGCGGCGAGGATGGCGCCAAGCAGTTCCTCCAGGAAAACCCTGACCTGTGGAAGCAGTGGGTTTCCCCGGAAGCCGCCACGAAGATCGAAGCGGCTCTCTGACGCTTTCGACCCGACCGTCTTGTGCGATGCGCGAAAGCGCATCGCACTTTCCAAAGCCGAGCAACAAAAATAACCGCCGGCTTTTTCTCGTAGGGGGAACAGAATGGACTGGTTTTATAAATTCCCGCATATGAACGACGACGCTCTTCGCAGCCTCAAGAAGGCCATTGACGAAGGCTTTCGCGCTTTCACCCGCAGTTATGGCGATACGATCGAATTTCTCTTTTCCCCCTTGCAGCATTTCCTGATTGCTGCGGACCGGTTCATGACGCAGACGCCATGGCCCATTATCATACTCCTGATCGCCGCGATCGCATGGGCTGCAACGAGAAACCTGCGCATTGTGGGCGGCTGTTTCGTGACATTGCTGCTGATCGGCTATTTCGACATGTGGGACGACACGATGCGAACGATCGCCATGATCTTCGTCTGCACCGTTCTCTCCATCGCGATCGGCATTCCGATCGGCATTCTCATGTCCCGTTCCAATCGCGTCCAGCGAGTGATCAATCCGATCCTCGACGTCATGCAGACGATGCCGAGCTTCGTCTACCTGATCCCCGTCGTCATGCTTCTCGGCATCGGCAAGGTGCCCGGCCTGATCGCCGTCGTCATCTATGCGATTCCTCCGATGATCCGGCTTACCGACCTCGGCATCCGCCTCGTCGACCGGGACGTTCTTGAAGCTGCCGATGCATTCGGCGCGTCTGGCAAGCAGAAGCTCTTCAAGGTGCAGTTGCCGCTCGCCCTTCCCACCATCATGGCCGGGATCAACCAGACGATCATGATGGCGCTCGCCATGGTCGTGATCGCCTCGATGATCGGCGTGCAGGGGCTGGGCCAGCCGGTACTCAAGGCAATCGCCAACCAGTATTTCACGCTCGGCATGTTCAACGGCCTTGCCATCGTCGGCATCGCCATCATCTTCGACCGGGTCAGCCAGGCTTATGGCAAACGGCTCCAGAAGCATCGGGAGATCGTCCATGGCTGAGCATGCATTCGGCGGCATCAAGATCCGCGAACTCTACAAGATCTTCGGCCCCAACGCCGCGGCACACATCGAATCCGTCAAGAACGGACTGACCAAGACGGAGCTGAACGAGAAACACGGCCATGTTCTCGGGCTGCGGGATATCAATATCGAAATCCCCTCGGGTCGCATCCAGGTGATCATGGGGCTTTCCGGCTCCGGCAAGTCCACGCTTATCCGACATATCAATCGCCTGATCGATCCGACGTCCGGCGAAGTCCTTGTCGACGGCGTGGATGTGGTGAAGATGTCGGAGACGGATCTTCGCGAATTCCGGCGCCAGCAGACGGCGATGGTGTTCCAGAAATTCGCTCTTCTTCCCCATCGCAACGTCCTCGACAACACGGTCTTCGGCCTCGAGGTGCAAGGCTTGCCGCAGTCGGTCCGCGCCGATACCGCGATGAGGTGGCTGGAGCAGGTCGGCCTCAAGGGCTTCGAACAGAAATATCCCAATCAGTTGTCGGGCGGCATGCAACAGCGTGTCGGCCTTGCACGGGCGCTGGCCAATGATGCGCCCGTTCTCCTGATGGACGAGGCCTATTCGGCGCTCGATCCGCTAATCCGCTCAGACATGCAGACGATTCTTCTGGACCTCCAGAAGGAAATCAAGAAGACCATCGTCTTCATCACCCATGACCTGGACGAGGCGTTGCGGTTGGGAGACCAGATCGCCATCCTGCGCGACGGCGAGGTCATCCAGCAGGGCACCAGCCAGGACATCGTCCTGCGCCCTGCGGATGATTATGTGGCGAATTTCGTGAAGGATGTGAACCGCGGCCGCGTCGTGCATGTCGAGGCCGTCATGCAGCCACTGGCTGGCCACGCCGCTCCATCAGGGCCGACGATTGCTGCCGGAACCACGATCGAGGAAGCCGTCCGCTTGCTCGTTTCCGGGCCTGAGAAGGACGTGACCGTCGTTGATCCTACCGGCAAGCCGCTCGGCGTGGTGACGCTCCGTCAGCTTGCGGGCGCAATCGTGAGCGCTCACGGCACCACCTCTCCTTCGGCCGCAGCGCCGGCCATGGCGGGCTAGCGAGGGGCATCGGAAAGATCAAGCCTGACAGGTCACTCGACCCATAGCAGCCCGCCAGCAACCAGGCCCTTCAGGTGGCGATCGACCGAAATCCGGTCTTCGCAGGTGTGGAAGCGGCCAAGGCAATGGTCGCTGAGGGCAACGAGGTCGCGATATTTCGGCGAGGTCGGCAGCTTGGCTGCTGCGATCAGCCGGGGGATCAGGAAAGTGGCGTCTTCGGGCTGGTCGAGGCCCGAGAAGTCGATCGGCGTGTCATAGGCGTGGACGGCGTAATAGGTCTCGTAGATTTTCGAGCGCAGGTCCGTGAGCAGATTTTCCGGCGAACTCGAAAGCACCATGTCGCGCGTCGCAACGGATTGATGGTCGCCGAACTCCATGACCAGGGTTCCGCGCGGGCCGGGCTCTGCTTTTCTCTTCCCGAGGAAGGCCTGCAGATCCTGCCGCGCAAGCGCGATACGGCGCATATATTCGTTGAGGTCCGCCGACTTGTTGTAGTGCGACGCAGGCTCTTTCGGCTCCGGCAGGAGAACGGATTCATAGGGTGCATGCGTGAACATGGTTTGAATGGCAATGAAGAGAGGGCGGCCGTCTTCCTTCCGATGCTTTTCGATCAGCGCGTTCACATAGTCGAAATACACCTTGTCGCGGACGCTCATCGGCTCGTGGCCGGTCGTCTCGGCACCGAATACCTCCTGAAAGCCGATGGATTTCAGGAACGGACCTTCGTTGAACGCAATCGTCGGCATCGGCATGACGGTGATGGTGCGGTATCCGCATCGCGCCAGAACTTCGGGCAGTGCGCCCTTGATTCTTCCGTCTAGCACGCGGGTGACATAAGCGGCCTGCCAGCCGAAATCGGCGCTGGAAAGGCTCGTCAGGACCGTGAAATTCGTCATCCATGTGCCACCACCAACCGTCTCGACATAGAGCGGCTTGATGGTGCCGTCGTCCGACCGGTAACTGTCCGTCACGGCTTTCGGGAATGAAAGCTCAGGAAAAACCAGCGGCGATGACTGGCTTTCCGAAAGGATCATCATGAAATCCGGCTTGCTGCGATCCGCACCGCAATCGGCCGTGTTCGCCATGGCCACCGAGCCGTCGATATGGTCGAACTTTCTTGCAAGCGGAACCCAGCCGATCATGTCGGGCACATTGGCGAAGGACAGCGGGAACGCGGAGGCGTTATAGCCCGCGACATAGGGCAGAAAGTCGGCCTCGCGCGGATCATGAGAAGGATGGGCGGCGTAGGCGGTGGCAAAGGCCACGACGAAGGCTGGCGCACCAGCGCGCCAGCGGAAGCGCAAGGGACGCTCGCGGCGATAGAGAAATGTCAGGCAACCGATGGCGATCGCAACAGCCAGAAGCGAGAGGACACCGATGGAAGTATAGTTCGCCAGCAGGAATTTCACCGTGGCGGCATCGGTTCCGGTGAAGACGAAGTCAAAGAGATGCAGCGCCAACCCCTTGAGGCGGAACTTTACCGCGGAGACGATGGCCAGCAGAATGACGATCGTTCCAGCCGTGTAGAGTGAGAAGACGACGCGTTTGGTGGCGAGGAAAACAATGGCCGAAAAGGCGAATGTGAAGGCGAACGTATAGGGCATGAAGCGCCAGCGCGTATCGAAATAGCGAACCAGCAGAAAATAGGCCACCGCGCCAACGACGAGCGCGACCGCCTCGAAACTGAAAAGCACTTTTCGGTTGAACATCGCTCAGGATCCGGCTGACATAAAACTGTCATACGGCAACAGCTTTGACGATGGATTAAAGCATTTGCTAAAATGCAATCTAACCGTGGTTCCAGCCGAACAACCGCTTGAAAACTGCACCATTCAGAAGCAGATCGAACTTCCGATAGCTTGATCCTCCGACCGTGGTCGAACACCGCCCGACCAAGCGATCAAGCCATAACATGCCCGTCAGTATGCGCTTTCATAGGCCGCGCAGATTTCGGCCTGGGTCTTGCCGGCCAGATAGGCGATCTCGCCTTCCTTGTGCTTGACATAGACATCCGCGAAGCCCTCCGGGAACCAGTCGCAGACCGTCCGGTTTTCCTTGAAGCGCAGAAGTGCCGCCTCGAGCGTCTGCGGCAGGCGGACATAGCCACGGGCGGCGAGAGCCTCCATGCCAAGCAGCGACAGATCCTCCTGCGTCGCCTCCGGCACGTCCAGGCCCTCTTCGATGCCCTGCACGCCGGCGTGGACGATGGCGGCAAGCGCCAGATGCGGGTTGGCGGCACCGTCGGCGGCGCGGAACTCGAAATTGAACTGGGCGGCGCGGGCGATATCGCTGATATCCGATACCGGGCAGATGCGAACGGAGGCCTCGCGATCGCGAAAACCGAGATTGTTGAAGGCAGCGCTCCAGCGATGCGGCGTAAGCCGCAGATAGGACACGACGCTCGGCGCTGTGATAGCGATGATGGAATCGAGATATTTCAGGATGCCTGCGACGAATTTGCCGGCGACATCGGAAAGCTCGTGCTTGCCATCCGGATCGTGGGTAACCGGATTTCCGGCCGCATCCAGCATGCTGATATGCACATGCACGCCGTTGCCGACGCCGGCCGGGTGGCGGATCGGCGTGAAGGTTGGATCATAGCCAAGCTCGCGCGCGACGAGGCCGACGAGTTCGCGGGTGATCAGCGAATGGTCGGCGATGGTGACGCCCTTCTGCGGGCCCATCGTGACTTCGAACTGGCCGGCGCCGAACTCCTTGAGGATCGTGTCGGGCGTGACGCCCGCCTCGCGCATGGCGGCGACGATCGCCTCGCAGAAATGCCGCTCCTCCTGGAAGCCGCCGAGCGTGAAAGCCTTGCCGACGTCCGAGACCAGATGCTTGATCTGGAACTCATGTTCGAAGGCACCGTAGAGGGTCACGCCCGCCACTCTTTGCAGACGCTCCAACGCTGCCTCGAGGATCGAGCGCGTGCAGAACTCCCAAGGCCTGCCGTCGGTATAGCGGATATTGCCGAGCACGAAGTTCTCGTTCGGCGCCCCTTCCTCGCTCTCGATGCTGACGCTGGTGGCCGGATCGGGGATGAGCACGAGATCGCCGAGCGAGCCGAACGGGCTTTCGGCAATGTTGTCGAAACAGGTGATCTGCACATTGGTCGGCGTCCAGCCGACGCCACGCCTCAGGCGCTTTTCCATCTGCGCCAGCGGAAAGGCCTTGCCGCGCACCTTGCCGGACAGGTCGCCACAGCAGGCGACCATCATTTCTTCACGTTTCATCTGCGTCCCCGTTGATCCTGTCCTGGTCATAGCCCGGCATCGCAAAGCGGATGCCGTCCCAATCCTTGATGCGTTTCTGCGTTGCTTCCCAATCGGTCTCCGAGACGCGCACGATCAGCGCCTCGACGAGCGCCATGGCAGCGATCACCGTATCCCAGGCCGTGCCGGCATCGATCGGAAGTGCGACGACATGATCGGCGCTGCGGGCGGCGGGCGACATCCACTTATCTGTAATGACGACGATCGTTGCGCCGCGCTCCCCGGCAATCGTCTCGGCAAGCCGCGAGAGGCTGTTCTGGTAGCGCCGGAAGTCAAAGAGCAGCACCACATCCTTCCTGCGCATCCGCAGCACGTGCTCCGGCCAGAATTCCGGATTGTCAGCCATATGGTAGATGCCGCTGCGGATCTGCCGGAGATGGGTCGACAGAAAGGAGGCGATGCTGTCGCTGACTCGCCCGCCAAGCAGGAAGATGTTGCGCGAGGGGTCGGCGAGCAGCGCCGCAAGACTGTCGAACTGCGCCTGCGACACCGTCTCCGTCATCTCCCGCAAAACGGTCGAGATGCGCGAGGCATATTCCGACAGGAATTCCGACTGGCCAACCGGCTTCTGGCTGGATTTGAGGTCGAGCGGCGAGCGCTGGCCCTCCTTGAGTTCGGCAATCAGTTGCCGCTGCAGGTCCTGAAAGCCGCTACAGCCGATCTTGCTGACGAAGCGGGTGATCGAGGGCGCGCTGACGCCGGTCTTCGCCGCCAGTTCCTGGATGCTTTCAAGGCCGGTGAAGGGATAATCGGCGAGAATGGCATTGGCGATCTTGCGTTCGCTGGCCGTCAGCTGCGCTGCGGCCTCGCGTATCCTCGTACGGATCGTCGATGATTTACCATCGGTCATCGGATTTCGTTCCCTTTGTTGCGGCGGATATTTGCTCCATGAAAAAAATTAGTCAAATGGAAAATTTCGATTGACTATGATCGAAAAATTTCTTTGACTGCCGGTCATTGAAACCACGCCGCCGGCTGCTTGCCGGGCCGCATGACGGATCCGTTTTTCATGTTGAGATTCGCAGATCGAGACACGACCAGATTGCTGCAGGCGGGCGACCCCGATCCCGTGGAATGGATCAACTCCAACGGCCACTCGTCGATTTTTCTCACCTGCGAACATGCCGGCCGCACCGTTCCGGCCGCACTCGGCGATCTCGGCATTCCCACTGCGGAGATGGATCGGCACATCGCCTATGACGTTGGAGCGGAAGCTCTTTCCCGGGGTCTTTCCGAGCGGCTCGACGCCTCGCTCGTCCTGCAGCGCTACAGCCGCCTGGTCATCGATTGCAACCGCCCTTTCGAGGCCAGGGACTGCTTTGTCACCGAGAGCGACGGCACGATTATTCCGGTGAATGCGGATATTGCCGATCTCGAACGCCGCCGGCGCTATGTGGAAATCCACCAGCCGCTGCACGAAGCGATCGCCGTCGCGCTCGACCAGCGGCTGGCGAGCGGCAAGCCGCTCTTTCTCGTCTCGGTTCACAGCTTCACCCCCCTCATGCGCGCGACCGGCGCAGTGCGGGATTTCGAGCTTGGCCTGCTCTACAACCGCGACCCTCGTCTTGCGGAACGGCTGGCCGAGACATTCCGCGCCGCCAATCCCGAAATGACCGTCAGGCTCAACGCGCCCTACCAGGTCAACGACATTTCCGACTACACGATCCCGGTGCACGGCGAGAGGCGCGGCATTGCGCATGTGCTTATCGAAGTGCGCAACGACCTTATCAACGATGCCCGCGGACAAGAGGATTGGGCCGACCGGCTTGCCGGCCCCTTGCGTCTTGCGGCAGAGAGCCTTGAAGGATTGAATGATGGCCGCTGACCATCTCACCACCCGCGACGTGCCGCTCGATCCGGCCGCCTCCGCCATCCTCTTCATCGACGTGCAGAATTTTTCCGTGCGCCGCGACGGCGGCGAGTTCAAGGATGTTTCCGACGCGGATATTGCCGGCAAATACGGCTATTACTTCAAACGCATCCAGGATGTCGCCATCCCGAACATGCAGCGCCTGCTGTCTGGCTTCCGCAAGGCGGGCATCGAAGTGCTGCACACCACGATCGAAAGCCTGACGAAGGACGGCCGCGACCGCAGCCTCGACTACAAGATCACCGGCTTCAACGTGCCGAAGGGCTCCTGGGACGGCAAGGTGATCGACGAGCTTGCGCCGCTGGAGGACGAGATCGTCTTCCCGAAGAGCTCGTCCAGCGTCTTCGTCTCCACACATATCGACTACACGCTGCGCAATCTCGGCGTGAAGCAGCTCGTGCTTTGCGGATTGCTGACCGACCAATGCGTGGAATCGGCAATCCGCGATGCCTGCGACCTCAACTATCTGGTAACCCTCGTGCCGGACGCCTGCGGCACCTATTCCCAGGAACGACACGATACCTCGCTCAGCGCCATCAAGGGCTATTGCCGGCAGATTTCGACCGAGGCACTACTGAAGGAAATCGGGCAGTAAGGCCCGCACGGAAACCGACGGACCGATACGGACGGGACATAAGGAGCAATTGCAAGCGGGCCGCGCAAAAAAACAAAAAAAGGCCGGACCGCCGATCACTTCACTGCCGAAAAGGCACCATTAAGGGGAACGACCATGATGAAGACATCCAAACTGCTTCTGGCGGCAGCGAGCCTTGCGCTCGTCGCGTCCGCTGCCTCTGCCGATGACGACAAGATCGTGATCGGCGGCGCGTTGTCGATGACCGGCATCCAGGCGCCGCTCGACACGCCCGGCTACAACGGCGCGCTGGTCGCCGTGAAATATCTGAACGACAATGGCGGCGTGCTCGGCAAGCAGATCGAGTTCACCAATATCGACGGCAAGTCCGATCCGGTGACAGTCGGAAACGTCGCGGTCGAATTGATCGACAAGGGCGCCCAGGTCATCGTCGCACCCTGCGACTTCGATTTCGGTTCGCCGGCAAGCCGCGAAGCCCAGTCGGCGGGTCTGGTCGGCATCTCGACCTGCGCCTCCGACCCGCTCTACTCCTCCTGGTCGCTCGGCGACAAGCAGTTCACGCTCTCCATGTGGAACACCACGATGGGCGCGACGGCTGCCGATTTCGCCGTCAAGGAAAAGGGTTGGAAGACGGCCTATGTCGTCACCGACCAGTTCATCGCCTATACCAAGTCTCTATCGAAATATTTCGTCGAGCAGTTCAAGGCCGATGGCGGCGAGGTCATCCTCGAGGACACCTATACCAATGGTGACAACAACTTCTCCGCCCAGCTCGCGCGCCTCCAGGCGCTCGGCAAGAAACCGGACGTGATCTTCGTCTCATCCTACGGCACGGATATCGGCGTGATCATCCGGGCGCTCCGCGAAGTCGGCTACGATGCACCGATCCTCGGCGGCGATGCCTATGACGACCCGGCCATGCATGAAGCGCTCGGCGAAAAGTTCGGCAACGACGTCTATTTCGTCACGCATACCTGGATGGGAGCCGGAGCGGATCCGGAAATGGAAAAGTTCATCGAGCTTTATACCACCATGCACGGCAAGGCGCCGGACACCTCCTTCGTCTCGACGGGCTGGGACACCATCATGATGATCGCCGAGGCAATCAAGGCGGCCGGTTCGACCGATGGCGCTGCCGTTGCCAAGGCGCTGGAAGACGGCCAGTTCAAGCTTCTGACCGGCGACCTCGACTATGGCACGGCGGAGGAAGGCCATGTGCCGAACAAGGCCGCGGCCCTCATCGAGCTCAAGGGCGGCAAGCCAAGCTTCGTCGGATGGCGCAAGCCCGAATCCCTGCCGAAGCCCTGATCGGTTCCTTAGGGTCGGCTTTACAGCCGGCCCGCTACTTTCGGAAAAGCCATGTCTGAAATGCGCCTTGCGATAAACGACGTGTCGGTGGAATTCGCCGGCCTGCGCGCCCTCGACCATGTATCGCTCTCTGTCCTGACCGGTGAGGCCATCGGCCTGATCGGCCCAAACGGCTCCGGCAAGACGACCCTCATCAATGCCATTACCGGCCAGGTAAAACTGGCAGGCGGCACGATCACCGCCGGCGAGACGGTGCTTTCGGGCCTCTCGCCGCGCCAGATCGCTCTTGCCGGCGTCAGCCGCTCGTTCCAGATCGTCCGGCTCTTCAACACGATGACCGTGCTGGAAAACGTGGAGGCCGCGGCACTCGCCAAAGGCGCCTCCCGCGCCATCGCCGCCGAGCGCGCAAAAAGCCTGCTCAGCGAATTCAGCCTGATGGCCAAGGCGGATGAACTCGGCGAGAGCCTCAGCTACGGCGACAAGCGCCGGGTCGAGATTGCCCGCGCGCTTGCCGCCGAGCCGCGTTTCCTTTTACTCGACGAGCCGGCCGCCGGCATGAACGACGCCGAGACGGAAACACTGCTGCACACACTGTCCGAACTACCGAAGAAGCGCGGCCTCGGGCTTCTCATCATCGATCACGACATGGGCCTGATCATGCGTCTCTGCCATCGGCTGCATGTGCTTGCCACCGGCCGCACCATCGCGGAGGGCGATGCTGCTCATGTTCGCAGCCATCCGGCCGTCATCGAGGCCTATCTCGGCAAGGGGGCGGTCCATGCTTGATATTCGCGATCTCTCCGTCAGCTACGGCACGATCCGCGCGGTACGCGGCATCAGCTTCACCGTCGGCAAGGGCGAACTGGTGAGCCTGCTCGGAGCAAACGGCGCCGGCAAATCCTCGACCATCAAATGTATCGCCGGTGCGCTGAAGGCATCGGGCGGCTCGATCACGCTCGGCGGCAAGGACATCACTTCCGCCAGCCCCGAACAGGTGGTGCGCGCCGGGCTTGCCACCGTGCCCGAAACCCGCGACGTCTTCCCGGACCTGACGGTCGCCGAAAACCTCATGCTCGGCGCCTATATCCACCGCCGCGACCAGGCCGGCAACCGCGAAAACCTCGAGCGCCTGCACACGCTCTTTCCGCGCCTCGCCGAACGCTCGCACCAGCCGGCCGGCACGCTTTCGGGCGGCGAGCAGCAGATGCTCGTCATCGCCCGCGCGCTGATGTCCCGTCCGACCGTGCTGCTGCTCGACGAACCCTCGCTCGGCCTCGCGCCGGCAATCGTGGAGCGCATTTTCGAGATGATCGAGACGCTGAAGACATCCGGCCTCACCATCCTGCTTGTCGAGCAGAACGTGAACCAGGCGCTGGCCGTCGCCGACCGCGCCTATGTCATGCGGCTTGGCGCGATCGTCACATCCGGCACCGCCAACGAGATCCGCGCGACCAGCGATCTCAGCGCGCATTATCTGGGAGGCTGAACCCATGGCTTTCGCGATCCAGTTCGTCATCGATGTGCTCAGCCTCGGCGGCGCCTATGCGCTGATGGCACTCGGCCTCGTCATCATCTACGGCATCCTCCGGCTGGTGAATTTCGCCTATGGCGAACTCATCATGGTTGCCGGCTACACCATGTTCCTCTCGAGCGGCTCCGGCCTGCCGTGGATCGTCATGGCGGTGCTTGCCGTCGGCATGGCCGTGCTCTTCGGCATCCTCACCGATTATGTCGCCTTCCGGCCGGTACGCGCGAAATCGGTAACGGCGGTGCTGATCACCTCTTTCGCCTTCTCCAACCTGTTACAGAACGCAGCGCTGCTGTTCATCTCGCCCCGCCCGCGCAATGTACCGCTGCCGGACATCTTCTCGCAGACCGTCACGATCGGCGGCGCCATCACGCCGGTGCGCAACCTGATCACCATCGCCGCCTCCATCGTGCTGCTCGCCGCCGTCGCATTTCTCATGCGCAAGACGACGCTCGGCATCGCCATGCGCGCCGCGGCGACCAATTTCACCATGGCCCGCATGCTGGGCGTGCCGGCAAACCTCATCATCTCCTCGGCCTTTGCACTCTCCGGCTTCCTCGCCGGTGTCGTCGGCATCCTCTGGATCGGGCGCATCGGCACGGTCGTTCCGGGCGTCGGGCTGGAACCGCTGCTCGTCGCCTTCATCGCCACGGTGATCGGCGGCATGCGCAGCCTGCCCGGCGCCGTCATCGGCGGCTTCCTCCTGGCGCTGATCGACACCACGCTCAACTACACCCTGTCGCAGGATCTCCTGAAATTCCGCGACGCCTTCACCTTCAGCCTCGTCATCCTGATCCTGCTCTGGCGCCCGCAAGGCCTGATCCCGGGTCCGGCGAGCGGCCAGCGGACCTGAGGAGCGGAACCCATGAAACATTCCTATCTCACCGCCCTCATCCTCATCGGCGTCATCCTCGTCATCGGCGTCGGCAGCCAATTGCTCGGCATCCGCCTCTATGATCGTATTGCCACCAATCTCCTAATCTCGCTGGTGCTGGTCATCGGCCTGCAGACCTTCATGGGAAATTCCGGCCTGCTCTCCTTCGCCCATATCGGCTTCATGGGTCTTGGCGCTTATACCTCCGCCGTGCTCACCATCCCCGCCCAGATGAAGGGCATGGCATTGCCGGATCTCTATGGGTTCATGAAGGTGGTAGAAGTCTCGCCGCTCATCGCCATGCTGGCGGGGGGCGTGCTTGCCGCTGTCGTCGCGGCCGTCGTCTCCTATCCGCTGATGCGACTTTCGGATGCGGCCTCGGTCATCACCTCCTTCGCGCTGCTCGTCGTACTCTATACGGTCATGAACAACTGGAGCGCCTTTACCAACGGCCCGCGCACGCTCTTCGGCCTGCCGAAGACGACGGACATGCCGATCGCCGCCATCGTCGCGGGGCTTGTCGTCATCGTCGCGCTGCTCTTCAAGGAATCGCGCACCGGCAAGCTGTTGCGCGCGTCGCGCGAGGACGAGGTGGCCGCCGCGGCGCTTGGCGCCAATATTCCGCATCTGCGCTGGCGCGCCTTCATCCTCGCCGCCTTCATCGCCGGCATTGGCGGCGCGCTCTGGGGGCATTTCATCACCTCCTTCGCGCCAAAAGCCTTCTATCTCAAGGAGACCTTCCTGATCATCACCATGCTGGTGATCGGAGGCGCCAACACGGTCACCGGCGCCGTCGCCGGAACGGTGCTGATCACCGTCGCCTATGAGGGCCTGCGCAGCACCGAAGGCGCGCTCAACGCCACATCCTTCGGTGCCGGCCAGGTCATCGGCCTCACGGAAATCGTTCTGGCCCTCGCCATGATCGCCGTGATGATCCTGAAGCCCGGCGGTCTCTTCCCGAACCGCGAGATAGGCCACATTCTTACCCGCGTCCGCCGCAAGAAGGAGACTTCTGCATGAACTGGAAAACCGATTACCGCTCCTTCTACTATGCCAAGGCCGAGGAACCGGACGACATCGTCCTCGACCCGGAAAGCACCGCACTTCTCGTCATCGACATCCAGAACACCTATCTCGACCCGAAGGACACGCCGGAGGAAACCGCCCGCTGGCAGCCCTTCTACGACCGCATGCGCAAGACCGTGATCCCGAACACCGCGCGGCTGATCGATGAATGCCGCAAGCGCAAGGTGGAGGTGATCTTCGCCCGCATCGCCTGCCAGAAGCCCGACGGCCGTGACCGGTCGCTCAGCCAGAAGAAGCCGGGCTTCAACTATCTGCTGCTCCCGAAGGACCTGCCGGAAGGCCAGGTGGTTCCCGAACTGGAACCCCGCCCCGACGAGATCGTCATCACCAAGACGACCGACAGCGCGCTGACCGGCACAAATCTCCGCCTCATCCTTCACAATATGGGCATCAAAAACGTCGTCTGTTGCGGTATCTTCACCGATCAGTGCGTCTCCTCGACGGTGCGCAGCCTCGCGGACGAAAGTTTTGGCGTCGTCGTCGTCGATGATTGCGGTGCTGCGGCAACCGACGAACTGCACAAGCGGGAACTGGAGATCATCAACATGATCTACTGCCATGTCGCCCAGCTCGACGAGGTTCTCACCTTCTTCAAATAGTGGGAGAAGTCGCATGTCCGGTCTCTATGCCAGGGAAAGCCGATCGGTCTCCAGAATGGCGCATCTGCGGTTCTTTCCGCAGGCGGTCGTCGGCGGCAACGGCGCCTATCTTACCGGCGACGACGGGCGGCAGCTTCTCGACTTCGCCGCCTCCTGGGGTGCGGCAAGCCTTGGCCATTCCCACCCGGCAGTCCGCGACGCGGTGCACCGCGCGCTCTCGGACCAGGCGGGCGCCAGCTATCTCTCCAGCGCCAACGAACCCTGCGTGCTGCTCGCCGAAAAGCTGCTGACGCTGGTGCCGGAACAGGCCCGCGGCCGGGTCTGGTTCGGCCATTCCGGTTCCGATGCAAACGAGACGGTGGCCCGCGTGGTCGTCGCCGCCACCGGCCGCCCGCGCATCCTGGCCTTCAACGGCGCCTATCACGGCGGCACCGTCGGCTCCATGGCCGTGTCAGGCCATCCGGCCCAACAGGGCGGCCGCGCTGCTGGCCTGACGCTTGTGCCCTATCCGAACAGCTACGCCGTCGGCAGCCCAGAGGCCGCGAAGGACGCCGCCCTCGCCGATCTCGAAAAGCTTTTCGCAACCGAGGTGCCGCCGGAGGAGGTCGCCGCCTTCTTCATCGAGCCGATCCAGTCGGATGGCGGCATGCTGGTGCCGCCGGACCGATATTTCAAGGCGGTGGAAATGCTCTGCCGCAAGCACGGCATTTTGCTCGTCTCGGACGAGGTAAAGGTCGGCCTCGGCCGCAGCGGACGCTTCAACGCCTTCGAATATTCCGGCATCGAGCCGGACATCGTCGTCTTCGGAAAGGGGCTTGGCGGCGGCCTGCCGATCTCAGCGGTTGTCGGCCCGGAAGCGATCATGAATCACGCCGCCGCCTTCTCGCTCCAGACCGTGCACGGCAATCCCGTCTGCGCCGCTGCGGCGCTCGCCGTGCTCCAGACGATCGAGCGCGATCACCTCGTCGCCAATGCGGAGCGGACGGGGACGGTGCTGCGCAAAGCGCTCGACCGCCTCGCCGCCCGCCATCCCCTCATCGGCGATGTGCGCGGACAGGGCCTCGCGCTTGGCGTCGAACTGGTAACCGACCGCGACACCCGCCAGCCGGCCACGCGCCAGGCGGCGCTTACCGTCTACCGCGCCTTCCAGCTTGGTCTCGTCCTCTATTATGTGGGCGTGAACTCCAACGTGCTCGAATTCACGCCGCCGCTGACGCTAACGGAAACACAAGCCCGGGACGGCGCCGCCATCCTGGACCAGGCCCTCACCGATGTTGCAGCCGGGCGCGTGGACGACGACATTCTCGCGGATTTTGCCGGCTGGTAGATCGAAGGCCGATGGCTTTGCAGTGACTCAGCTGTCAGCTTGCCTCTGCGTCACTGGCCGCTCGCCTCGCGCACCATCTCGTCCAGCAACGTGTTGACCCCATCGCGTCCGTCGCCGTCAGGCAGGCGGCGGAAACCGACGGTGACCGTTCCCGGCTTCGTTTCCGCCTCATAGGCGAAAAGCACATAGGGACAGAAGCCGATATTGGCGACATCGGCCTCCATCGCCGAGCGCGAAACGGTCGCCGAGCAGAACTGGAGGAACCCTGCGTCTTTGTAGAGCGTCTTCGACGCACCCACGTCGCCGGCCGTGCGCGACAGCATTTCGGCGACATTGCCGCGATAGTCGACGATATAGCCGCGGTTGATGATCGCGTCCTCGAGGTCGGCCAGCACATCGGCGAAGGGCGCCTTGCTTTCATAGGTGGTGAGCCAATCCGCAGCGAAGGCGGGCGAAAACCCCACCAGGCTTGCGGTTGCCAACAGGGCGGCGAGCGCGAACTTTACCATGGTGTCCTCTTCACGATTTCGGTCCTTTCAATCTAGCCCAGATCAAAAAAACATGCAAAAATATAAATATATAAATGGGAGGATATGGGCATGCGGCATCCTGATCGAAACGGCATTTTCGCGCAATCGAGCCGCCGTGCTTTTCTCGCAAGCGGCCTGTCGCTGGCGGCTGCGGCAGCATTTTCGCGCCCGGCCCGGGCAATCGGGCGGATCACCATGGGCGCAAGCGAGTTCATCACGGTCAGCGACGGCAGCTTGGCGCTGCCGATGGATTCCCTTTTCCCCGATATAGAAAAGGCGGAGCTCGAAGCCTTCCTCCGGGCGCATGACATGCCGACGGATGCGCTGCGGCCGCAATGCAATGTCACCATCCTCAAGCAAGGCGACCGGACCACGATCTTCGATGTCGGCGCGGGCTCGAACTTCGTGTCGTCCACCGGCGCGCTTCTCGAAAATCTCGGCGCGGCCGGGATCGATCCGGAAACGGTCACCGATGTCATCTTCACCCATGCCCATCCCGATCATCTCTGGGGCGTGACCGATGATTTCGACGAACTCGTCTTCGCCAACGCCAACTATCATATCGGCCAGGCCGAATGGGATTTCTGGTCCTCGCCGGACGCGATGCAATCGGTCGCGGAGGACCGGCAGAGCTTTGTTGTCGGCGCGCAGAACCGTTTCGCTGTGCTTGAGGAGCGCATTGCCTTCCTCAAGCCCGGTCAGGAAGTCCTGCCGGGCGTCGAAGTGGTAGGCACGCCCGGTCATACGCCGGGCCATCTTTCTTTCCTCGTGCATGACGGTCGCGACCAGACGCTGATTGCCGGCGATGCGGTCAGCAATACGCAGATTTCGTTCGAACATCCGGAATGGCGCACCTCAAGCGATCAGGACCCGGACGGTGGCGTCGCCACGCGCAAAGCCCTGCTCAGCCGTCTTGCCGGCGACAAAAGCCGAATCATCGGCTACCACTTCGACAAGGCCGGGATCGGCCGCGTCGAGCGGCAGGGCGAGGCCTATGCCTTCATCGCGGAGGACGCGGCACGGTAATACCGGCTCTTCTGCCCAGGCGCATGGAGCCTTCGCGAAAGACCGAGAAGCCGGAGCCTTCTATCAGATAGGACAGGCCGAAACGGGCACCCAGCGCGATCGAGACGAAGACGAGCGGCGCGGAAATCGCCAGGGCGGAAACAGCCGTCACTCCCTGGCCGATGGTGCAGCCCATGGCACAGACGCCGCCGACACCCATCAAAAAGGCGCCGAACAGATGTCGGCTGAGTTCGCGCGCATCGTCGCAGGCCTCCCAGCGAACTGTGTTGCGGACCAAGGCATTGACCGCTGAACCAAGAACCACACCGATCACGAGGCCGATCCCGTAGTCCGGGATCGTTCCGGTAAAGGCGACCAGCTGCATCAGGGCATCGGCGACGGGAACGACGAAGGACCCCGCTTCGATTTGTACCAGTTCGAAGGATTCGCGCGCGGCCATGGTGGTGGCGACCCATCCGAAGGCTATCACCATGCCGATCACCACACCGGCCACGATCGAGCTGCGCCGGGATCGATAATCGGGGTCGGCGAAAATCCAGCCGAGCAGCCCGACCGCAACCAGGCCCGTCACCACAAGAGTAACGTCGAAGCCGGCGAAATAGGAGGCGATCAGCCCCAGCGACTGGCCGCCGGCGAAATCGAAGTCGATGGCGAGATTATCGACGATCAGGACACGCCCCTGGGCAATCAGGCCCTTCTGCGCCGAGAGCGCACTGACCGCAAGCACGATGAGCACGACGAGCGAACGCAGGCTGCCGCCGCCGAGCCGCACCAGGGCGCCAAAGCCGCAGGTCCCCACAAGCGCCATGCCGCATCCGAACATCAACCCGCCAAGGATCGCGCCGGTCCAGGCAAAGCCCGAATGGACGTAGAAACTATCGTTGGGCGCGGCAAGCCCGAAAAATTGCAGCGACTGGGTGAAGACAAGGGCCGAAGCGGCCGCCAGGATCCAGGTGCGCAGCCCGGTTCCGTCATTGGCGTACCAGTAGCGCTCGAGCGCCGACATGGTACAGAAGCGCTGGTTGCGGGCGACGAAGCCGAGAACGCAACCGGCAAGCAGGCCGGCAAGCGGCAGAAACCACGGCGACGCAGCAAAGCTGTTCATTCCTGTCCTCCCGCGGGCTCTCCCGGCCCGCAACGCCCCTGTGCCCGCCGCTTCCCGGCAGGCGAGGTACGGATTATTCCTTCTGGCGGATCGGCGCGCAGAACAGATCGTAGAGCGTGCTGATCACCGGAGCGACCTCTTTGCTTGCAAGGGAATAATAGATCACCCGGCCGTCCCGGCGGGTGGTCACGAGCCGGTCGAACCGCAGTCGCGCCAGTTGCTGGGAAACCGCCGCCTGCGGCATGCCCATCGTGTCTTCCAGTTCCGAGACCGACTTTTCGCCTTCCGTCAGAAGGCAAAGAATCAGCAGGCGATCCTCATGCGACAATGCCTTGAGCAGTTCGCTCGCCTTGCGCGCTTGGGCAAAGAGCTTTTCCCGCTCTTCGGGCGTCTGCAATGCGTTCAACTGTGGAAGGCTCATTCGCTATTTCCTTCTAAGTCTTCCGGAAGAGGCACATTGGCAGAAAGAGTCATGGCGTGTCCATTCTCAAGGGAGCTTCGCAAGCAATTCACCAATCGCAAACCAGAAGAATTCATCTCCGACATAACCCCGCAGGCGCCCTACCTCGACACCGTCATTCATCAGGACGAAAGTGGGGGTGAATCTTTCCTTCTGCACATCGGTAAGATCGGCCGGCCAGGTTTCGGTGATGTCGACGCGGCGAAGCGGCGCGCGCCTGCCTTCCGGCGTCTTCGGCCAGGCCGGTGCGATCTCCGCATCGAAGCGCGCGCACCAGCTGCAGCCCGGCTTCTCCAGCATCAACAATTCGGCCGCCACGACCGGTCTTGCGGTTGCAGCGAGGCCCAGAAACAGCAGGAAGGCAAGGATACGCAAAGGAGTGACACCACGACACGTTCATCGATTGCAATATATAGCATTTTCTGAATACATATGGCAATGCATGGCGCGCGTTGCGCCCGTCCTTGGGAGGGATCGAATGCTTGATGTCAGCGTAGGCGGTGCGTTTCTGGCGGGGCTCCTGTCCTTCGTATCGCCTTGCGTGCTTCCGATCGTGCCGCCTTATCTCGCCTGGCTCGCCGGCGTCAGCTTCGACCGCCTGCGCGACACAGAGCCCCAGGCGGCCGACCGACGGAGAATCATCCTCGCCGCGATCCTGTTCGTCGCGGGCTTTTCCACCGTATTCGTGGCGCTTGGCGCGACGGCAAGCCTCGTCGGCAAGACCATCGCGCAATATTTCGACATCCTGTCGGTGGCCGCCGGCGTGATCATTATCATCATGGGCCTGCATTTCCTGAAGGTCTTCCAGATCGGACTGCTTTATCGCGAGGCGCGGGTGCAGGTTACCGACAAGCCAGCCGGATTGGCGGGCGCCTATCTGATGGGGCTTGCCTTCGCCTTCGGCTGGACGCCCTGCGTCGGGCCGGTCCTGGCGGCGATCCTGTTCGTTGCGGGAGGGGAAGGATCAGCGGCGCGGGGCAGCCTGTTGCTGGCCGCCTATTCGCTCGGCATCGGCATTCCGTTTATCGCCTCGGCGGTCTTTGCCAGTCGATTCCTCGGCTGGGCCACACGTTTCCGCCGGCATATGCGCAAGGTCGAAATCGTGCTCGGCCTGTTTCTGGTCGTTACCGGACTGCTGTTCATTACCGGCCAGATGGCGACGATCTCATACTGGCTGCTCGAGACTTTCCCAATTTTCCAGACAATCGGATAGGAGCCCGCGATGTTGAAATTCGTGTTCGTGACATGTCTTTTCCTGGCGGGCGCCGTATGGCCCGCGGCATCCGCCGAAATCGGCGAGGATGGCCTTCACAAGGAGGACTGGTTCACCATCACCTTCCGCGACATTGCCGAAGACATCGCCGACGCGAAGGCGCAGGGCAAGCGGCTGGCGATCACCTTCGAACAGCGCGGCTGCATCTATTGCCGCGAGATGCACGAGAAAATCCTCGCCGACCCGGAGGTGCGCGACTATATCGAGACCAATTTCATGCTCGTCCAGTACAATATGTTCGGCGATGAAGAGGTGACCGATCTCGATGGCGAGACCCTGACGGAAAAGAGCGCCGCCCGCAAATGGGGCTACGTCTTCACGCCGACCATCGTCTTTTTGCCCGAGGACGCGCCGGAAGGCGTGTCGGTCGCCAAGGCCGCCGTCGCCACCATGCCGGGCGCTTTCGGCAAATGGACCTTCCTCAACATGTTCCGCTGGGTGAAGGAAAAAGGCTATGAGGGCGAAGAGCACTTCCAGATCTATCACGCCCGGATCATCCAGCAGCTTCGTGACGAGGGTCGGCTTGGACAGGGCGAATGAGGGACCGTCCTTTTGCTGACATATGCAAAAATTTATATTTTTCTATTGATGGATTTCCGGCGTGGCGCTATCGTTCAAATCGGAGGAGCGGACCGGTATCCCGGTCCGGGGAGTTTGGGAGGACTCATGGCATGAAACAAGTCTGGATCTGTCTCGCGGCGACCGCGCTCTTTGGCAGCCAAACCGCGATTGGCGCCGAGATCGCTCCCGCCGACGTCAAGTTTCAGGACATGACGATCGAACAGTCGCTGACCGGCGTTGCAGGCAATCCCGAAGAGGGCGCAAAGATTTTGGCCAGCCGCAGTCTCGGCAACTGTCTTGCCTGCCATGCCGTCACGCCGCTCGCCAAGGAACAGTTCCATGGTGATGTCGGCCCGGCGCTCGATGGCGTTGCGGACCGTTGGTCGGCCACGGAGCTTCGGGCGATCGTCGTCAATGCCAAGCACGTGTTTACGAAGGAGACGGTCATGCCGGCCTTCTACAGTCTCGATGTGGGGGTCAGGGTTCGTGAGGACCTGGTCGGCAAGACGATCCTGACCGCGCAGCAGGTCGAGGATGTCGTTGCCTATCTCCAGACCCTCAAAGAGACCAACTAGACTTTCACCATAGGAGACGATTCATGAAGATGAACAGGCGACAGGTGCTCGGGCTTACGGCCGGTATCGCACTGGTTTCCGCGACGGGCACTCGTTTTGCCTTCGCCGACGCGCCGGCGACCGAGAAGATGATCATGGACTTCGCGGGCGGCAAGATGCCGGCGACCGGCAAGATCACCCTCACCGCGCCGGAAATCGCCGAGAACGGCAACACCGTTCCGATCTCGGTCGCGGTCGAGAGCGCGATGACCGACGGCGACATGGTTCAGTCGGTACTGATCCTTGCCGAGGGCAATCCCAATCCTGACGTGGCGACCTTCCATTTCACCGCCTTGAGCGGCACCGCAGCGGCGACGACCCGCATGCGGCTGGCCAAGACGCAGAACGTCATCGCCATCGCGAAGATGGCCGACGGCTCGGTGTTCATGGACAAGAAGGAAGTCAAGGTAACAATCGGCGGCTGCGGCGGCTGACGGCAATCATATCTGAGGGAGAATATCCATGGCAGCAAAACCGAAGCCGCGCATCAAGGTGCCGAAAGAGGCAAAGATCGGCGAACTGGTGACGATCAAGACCCTGATCAGCCACGAAATGGAATCCGGTCAGCGCAAGGACAAGGAGGGAAACCTCATCCCGCGCAAGATCATCAACAAGTTCGCCTGCGATTTCAACGGAGCGCCGGTGTTCTCTTGTGACATCGACCCCGCCATTTCGGCAAATCCGTATTTCGAATTCAGCGCCAAGCTGACCGAAAGCGGAGCGTTCACCTTCACCTGGACGGACGATGACGGCTCCGTCTACACCGACGAGCAGAAGATCACCGTGAGCTGATCAACAGCGCCTGCGTCGTTCTGGCGGCGCGGGCGGCATTCCAGTCTGGCGAGGCAGGCCCGTCGGCGCCGTTATCTTGGGAGGGGTAACCATGAAGAAATTGTCCGTCGTGCTTTTGGCTTGTGTGTCGGTAATCTCCGCCGCCGCAGTCAGCGCCTATGCCGATCCGGTCGATGAAAAGCTGATCATCGACGACACGGAGATCGTGACGCGCGCCAAGGCGCCCGAAGGCCATCCGTTCGATGAGCTGCTTTCCGGCTGGCTGTTCCGCGAAGCGGAGACGCGCGCGACGCAGGCCGATTCCTTCGCAAATCCGGGTATGCTGTCCGTAGAGCGCGGCGAGGAAATCTGGAACACGGTTGACGGCTCGATGGGCAAGTCCTGTGCCTCCTGTCACAACGACGCATCCGAAACGATGAAGGGGGTCGGTGCGCATTTTCCGAAATGGGATGCCAAGGCCAAGAAACCCTTCAACATCGAGCTGAAGATCAACGACTGTCGCACGGAAAACATGGGCGCCGAGCCCTACAAGTTCGATGACGAAGACCAGAAGGCGTTGACGACCTATATCAAGCACCAGTCGCTCGGCATGCCCTTGCAGATCGACCTCGCCCAGGGCGAAATGCAGTCCTGGTGGGACAAGGGCAAGGAACTCTACTATACGCGGACCGGCCAGCTGGATTTCTCCTGTGCCTCCTGTCATGAGAAGAGCATGGGCAAGTTCATTCGTGCCGACCATTTGAGCCAGGGGCAGGCCAATGGTTTCCCGACCTACCGTTTCAACACCGGCGGCATGGTCTCACTGCACAATCGCTTCCGTGGCTGCATCCGCGATACGCGCGCCGAGGTGCCGAAAGCCTTCTCGGATGAGCTCATGGCGCTGGAGGTCTATGTCACATGGCGCGGCACTGGCCTTTCCGTCGAAACGCCGTCGGTGCGGCAGTAGCCGCCTCCAACGCATTTGCTGCAATGATGAAGGGAGGACGGGCGCCGGCCTCCCGGTAAAGGATATGCTATGCTTTCACGACGCGAAATGCTCATGGCCGGTGCGGCTCTCTCCGCGGTCCTTGGCTCCGGGCTTGCAGGCCAGTGGTCGCGGGTGGCGGCCCAGCAGGCGCTTACGGAAGGCGATCTTCTCGATTTCGATCCGCTGGGCAATGTGACGATCCTTCACATCACCGATATCCATGCCCAGCTTGTGCCTGTCTATTTTCGCGAACCTTCGGTCAATCTCGGTGTCGGGGCGGTTGCAGGCCTGCCGCCGCATGTCAGCGGCGCCGATTTCCTGAAGCTCTACAATATCAAGCCCGGCACACCTGATGCCTATGCCATGACATCCGAGGATTTCACGGCCCTTGCCGGCACCTACGGAAAGATGGGCGGGCTCGACCGGATCGCCACGATCGTCAAGCGCGTGCGCGCCGAACGCGGCGAGGATGTTCTGCTTCTGGATGGCGGCGATACCTGGCAGGGCAGCTATACCTCCTACCAGACCAAGGGCCAGGACATGGTCGATGCGATGAACGCGCTTTCGCCCGACGCGATGACCGGCCATTGGGAATTCACCTACGGCACCGACCGCGTCAACGAAATCATCGAGAGCCTGCCGTTCCCCTTTCTCGGCGGAAACATCTTCGACGCCGAGTGGGACGAGCCCGCCTTCGAGGCCTACAAGATTTTCGAGAAGGGCGGCGCGAAGATCGCCGTCATCGGCCAGGCCTTCCCCTATACCCCGATCGCCAATCCCCGCTGGATGTTCCCCAACTGGTCCTTCGGCATTCGCGAGGAGCAGATCGTCAAGAATGTGGAAGCCGCACGGGCCGACGGGGCCGATATCATCGTCCTGCTCTCGCACAACGGTTTCGACGTCGATCGGGCACTGGCCGAGCGCGTGTCGGGTATCGATATCATCCTGACCGGCCACACCCATGACGCCATTCCCGAACCGGTCATCGTCGGCAAGACTCTGGTGATCGCCTCGGGATCGCACGGCAAGTTCGTGAGCCGGCTCGATCTCGACGTCCGTGACGGCGCCCTCAAGGGATACCGCCACCGGCTGATCCCCGTCTTTTCCGATGTCATTACGCCGGACCCGGACATGGCCAAGCTTGTTGCCGACATCCGCGCGCCCTATCAGGCGGAACTTTCGCGCGAACTCGCGACCTGCGAAAGCCTTCTCTATCGCCGCGGAAACTTCAACGGTACCTTCGACGACCTCATCTGCCAGGCGCTGATCGACGTCCGCGAAGCGGACATCGCGCTGTCGCCCGGCTTCCGCTGGGGCACCTCCGTCCTGCCCGGCCAGAAGATTACCGTGGAAGACGTGCACAATGCCTGCTCGATGACCTATCCGAGCGCCTATCGCAACATGATGACGGGGCAGGTCCTGAAGGATGTGCTCGAGGACGTCGCCGACAATCTCTTCAACAAGGACCCCTATTATCAGCAGGGCGGCGACATGGTGCGCGTCGGAGGCATGGGCTATGCCATCGATCCGGATGCGGCCATCGGCTCGCGCATTTCGCAGATGACGCTGCTGAAGACCGGCGAAGCGATCGACGCATCCAAAGAATATGCGGTGGCGGGCTGGGCCTCGATCAACGAGGCGACCGAGGGACCGCCGATCTGGGAGGTCGTCGAAGACTATCTCTCGCGAAATCCGGTGGTCACGGTTGAGGAAAACCGCTCGGTAAAGGTCGCGGAACGCAAATCATGATGCGATTCCATTGGCAATCGACTGCGGCTTGATATATAGAAATAAACGAATGTTTGAATATTTCATTCGCTCTGGAGGAGTCGATGAACGATAGAACCACGACGGCATCGCGCCGGGCTTTTCTGCGCAACGGCCTCATGGGCGGGGCCGCCTTTGCGGCCGCCGCGACCACCGGCAGCGCGCGGGCGGCGGGCGACCCGGCCATTACCGAGGTCCAGGACTGGAACCGTTATCCGGGCGACGGCGTCGATGCGCGCCCCTATGGCAGCCCCTCGTCCTTCGAGGCCCATGTCGTTCGCAAGAACGTGCCCTGGCTGACCTCGGACGCCGTTTCCTCCGTCAATTTCACGCCACTGCATGAACTCGACGGCATCATCACGCCGAGCGGCCTTTGCTTCGAGCGCCATCACGGCGGAATCGCCGAGATCGATCCTGCGATGCACCGTTTGATGATCAACGGCATGGTCGACAAGCCACTGGTCTTTTCCATGGCGGACCTGAAGCGCTTCCCTCGGGAAAACCGCGTCTATTTCCTTGAATGCGCCGCCAATTCCGGCATGGAATGGCGCGGCGCCCAGCTGAACGGCTGCCAGTACACCCACGGCATGATCCATTGCGTGATGTATACGGGCGTGCCCCTCAAGACCATTCTTGCCGAGGCCGGCGTCAAGCCGGAAGGCAAGTGGCTGCTGGCCGAAGGCGCAGACGCCTCGGCCATGACCCGCTCGATCCCGATGGACAAGGCGCTGGACGATTGTCTCGTCGCCTTTGCCATGAACGGCGAGGCCCTTCGGCCCGAGCAGGGCTATCCGCTACGCCTCGTCGTGCCCGGCTGGGAAGGCAATATGTGGGTCAAGTGGCTGAGGCGGCTGGAAGTCGGCGACCAACCCTGGCAGCAACGCGAGGAAACGTCGAAATACACCGACCTTCTCGCCAGCGGCAAGGCGCGGCGCTTCACTTTCCTCATGGATGTGAAATCCGTCATCACCAACCCCAGTCCCCAGGCGCCGATTTCACACGGCAAGGGCCCGCTGGTCGTGTCCGGGCTTGCCTGGTCGGGTAACGGCCGCATCAAGCGCGTCGACGTGACGACCGATGGCGGACGCAACTGGCATGCGGCGCGCATCGACGGCCCGAGCCTGCCCAAGGCGCTGCACCGCTTCTATTACGAGTTCGACTGGGACGGCTCTGAACTGTTCCTGCAGTCTCGCGCGATCGACGAACAGGGCTTTGTTCAGCCGACCAAGGACGAGTTGCGAAGCGCACGCGGTTCCAATTCGATCTACCACAACAATGGCATCCAGACTTGGTTCGTCAACAAGGACGGGGGCATCGAAAATGTCGAGATTTCCTAAGCTCGTTTTCCTTCTTGGCCTTTCGGTCGCAGCCGGTGCCGGGAGCGCCGGGGCAGTCGATCTCGCGGCCGGAAAAAAAGTCTTCGGCAAATGCGCGTCCTGCCATGCTGTGGGCGAGGATGCCAAGAACAAGGTCGGCCCAGAGCTGAACGACCTGATCGGCCGCACTGCGGGAACCGTCGAGGGCTACAAATATTCCAAGGCGATGATCGATGCCGGAGCCGGTGGGCTTGTCTGGGACGAGGCCAATCTTCGCGCCTACCTGACCAAGCCGCGTGACCTGGTCAAGGGCACGAAAATGGCCTTTGCCGGGCTCAAGAAGGAAGACGAACTGTCGAATATCATCGGCTACCTCGCGTCCTTCTCGAAAAAGGCGGCGGCTGTCGAGAAAGAGGAGCCGGATACGAAGGCGGCCGCAGCAGAGCCGGCACCCGCAGCGGCGGACAAAGCAAGCAGCCAGGCCGCCAGCCCTCCAGGGGCCGGTGATGGCCTGCACCTGAAACTCGGGCGTCTTGCCACGGAAGAGGAGGTCGCCGCCTGGGACATCGACATCCGTCCCGACGGTCTCGGCCTGCCGAAAGGCAAGGGCACCGTTTCCCACGGCATGGAGATCTACGACCAGAACTGCGCGTCTTGCCACGGCGATTTCGGCGAAGGGGTCGGCCGCTGGCCGGTCCTCGCGGGTGGACAAGGCACGCTTCGGGCCGACCGGCCGGAAAAGACCATCGGCTCCTACTGGCCCTATCTCTCGACCGTCTACGACTATGTGCGCCGCGCCATGCCATTCGGCAATGCCCGCTCGCTGTCCGACGACGACGTCTATGCACTGACCGCCTATCTGCTCTATCTCAACGACGTCGTCACCGACGAGGAATTCGAGCTTTCGGACAGGAATTTCACCGATATCAGGCTGCCGAACGAGGCCAATTTCATCGAGGACGATCGGACGGACGAACCCTTCTATGCCGGCAAATCCGAACCATGCATGACGAACTGCATCCCTGGCAAGGCGACGATCAAGATGCATGCTGCGATCCTCGATGTAACCCCGGAAAATGCGGATGAGGACGACCAGCCCGCAGGCGGAATAGACTGACGCCCGCCAGCAGGTGGAAACCTTCGAATTGACTGTGTTGCGGGCGATGCGCCCTTGAGCGATCAGACCCTTGCGCCGCTGAAGCCAATGGCTTGATCAGTGCGAGCAGTTGCTGTAGTAAACCTGTATGACAGGTTTTCGAAAGCAATAGGATATGATTGCACATCCATCAGCGACGCCCGAGGACTTTGTCGGCGGAGCGGTGACGGCGATCGCGCGGCTGATGCGTGAACGGGATCTCAAGCCCGGCGATCGCCTGCCGGCCGAAGCGCTGCTGTCGAAGGAATTGCAGGTTTCCCGCACGGTCATCCGCGAGGCGCTTCGGTCGCTTGCCGCCCTGAATCTGGTGCGGCTGGGAGCCGGCAGGCGTCCGACCGTGGCCGAGCTCGATGATGGAGCGTTCTCGCTGATGTTCGAGCACGGCGTCGTGACGGACCAGATCGATATCCAGCAAATCTATGATGCCCGCCGCACGATCGAGACGCGCACCGCAGCCCTGGCGGCCATGCGCCGTAGCGAGGCGGAATGCCGGGCCATTCTTTCGCATGCCCAGGCGATGGAAGATCAGCTTGATCACCCGGACGCGGTGATGGAGCATGACATCGCCTTTCATATCGCCATTGCCCGCGCCTCGCGCAATCCGGTTTTTGTCCTGATCATAGGCGCCTTCCAGGGCATCACCCGGCAAACATGGCCGATCGGCTGGAAGAGCCGGGCGAGCGACGACGAACGCCGGGCGATGAATGCGCTTCACATGAAGATCGCGGAATCGATTGCCGCTGGCGATCCCAAAGCGTCCTCCACCCTGATGGGCGAGCATTTCGACCAGAGCATCAAGGCCCTCCTGAACGCCGGCCTTATCTAATCACCAGGAACACCAAGATGAAAATCACCAGACTCGAAACCGTGCGCATCGCCGAACGCAGCAATCTTTTGTGGGTTCTCGTCCATACGGATGAGGGCATTACCGGGCTTGGCGAAACCTTCTTCGGAGCGGAGACGGTGGAAAGCTATCTGCACGAATATGTGGCGCCGCGCGTGATCGGCCGTGATCCGCTGCAGATCGACCTTCTGGCAAGCGATCTGGTCGGCTATATCGGCTTCCGTTCCTCCGGCGCCGAAGTGCGTGGCAATTCCGCTTTCGACATTGCCCTCTGGGACATTTTCGGCAAGGCGACCAACCAGCCGATCGCGCAATTGCTCGGGGGCTTCAGCCGCAAGGAAATCCGCACCTACAACACCTGCGCTGGAACGGAATATATCAAGAAGAGCACCGGCCAGACGACGGGCAATTACGGCCTGACCGGCGGCACGGCCTATGACGACCTGAACGGCTTCCTGCACCGGGCCGATGAACTTGCGGAATCGCTTCTTGCCGACGGCATCACCGCCATGAAGATCTGGCCCTTCGACGCAGCCGCGGAAAAGACCCGGGGCCAGTATATTTCAATGCCGGACCTGAAGACGGCGCTCGAACCGTTCGAGAAGATCCGCAAGGCCGTCGGCGACAAGATCGACATCATGGTCGAGTTCCATTCCATGTGGCAATTGCTGCCGGCCATGCAGATCGCCAAGGCGCTCGCCCCGTACCAGACATTCTGGCACGAGGACCCGATCAAGATGGACAGCCTGTCGAGCCTCAAGCGCTATGCCGAGGTCTCTCCAGCGCCGATTTCGGCCTCCGAGACGCTTGCCACCCGCTGGGGCTTCCGCGACTATCTCGAAACCGGGGTTGCCGGCATCGTCATGCTGGATATTTCCTGGTGCGGCGGCCTTTCCGAGGCCCGCAAGATCGCCTCGATGGCGGAAGCCTGGCATCTGCCGGTGGCACCGCATGACTGCACCGGCCCCGTCGTCCTCTGCGCCTCTACCCATCTTTCGTTGAACGCGCCGAATGCACTCGTCCAGGAGAGCGTGCGCGCCTTCTACAATACCTGGTACCGGGATCTCGTCACCGCGCTGCCGGAGGTAAAAAACGGGATGATCACCGTTCCGCCCGGGCCGGGGCTTGGCATGGAGCTGCATCCGGAGCTAGAGAAGACCTTTACCGTCAGCCGTCGAGTCTCAGACGCCTCGAGCGTCTGATTTCATTCAGGAACCAGGGAATAATCATGACCAGGATTGCTTCGGCTGCGGCCGGTTTTGGAGCCTCGTCCGCAGCCGGCCCGCTTGTCATGCTGCTCGGCATGCTCATGTTCGCGCTCAACGACGCCATGGGCAAATGGCTGGT
Organism: Rhizobium sp. Root482; assembly: GCF_001426565.1. Lineage (GTDB taxonomy): Bacteria > Pseudomonadota > Alphaproteobacteria > Rhizobiales > Rhizobiaceae > Pararhizobium. The sequence goes on from NZ_LMFA01000026.1 coordinate 377,183, forward strand.
ATCGTCCTATGGCCTGGGCCAGGTCATCCTGATCCGCAGCGTCGCGGCGCTCATCATCCTGTCGCCGCTGCTATGGAAGGCAGGTTTTGCTCCGATCGTCGGCGCGGAGCGCAAGGGCATGCAGCTGGCACGGGTGATCTTCTCGACCGTCGAAGTCTTCTGCTTCTATTACGCCGTCATGTATCTGCCCCTGGCGGATGTCATGACCTACTGGCTGGCGGCCCCGATCTATGTCGCCGCGGCCTCCCCCTTCCTGCTCGGCGAAAAGGTCGGCTGGCGCCGCTGGAGCGCGATCGCCGTCGGTTTCGTCGGCGTCATCATCACGCTTGAACCGTCGAGCGCCATGTTCACCATGCCGGCCGTGATCTCCATCATCGGCAGCGCCGCCTTTGCCTTCATGATGATTTCCGGACGGTTCCTGCGCGGCACTCCGGACAGCACTCTAGTGTTCTTCCAGATCACGGGCGCCGGGATCGCCGGCCTGTTCTTCGTGCCCTTCGACTGGTCACCGATCCAGTCGCAGACGGATCTCCTGCTGCTCGGGCTGCTGGGCGTCGTGGCCATGGCGGCGCATATGCTCGTCAACCGGGCCCTGAAGATGTCGGACGCCGCGACCGTCGCACCGCTCCAGTACACGCTGCTGCTCTACGCCGTCATCTTCGGCTGGATGTTCTTCGGCGACGTTCCCCGCCTGACCATGATCATCGGCGCCGCGCTGATCGTCGCATCGGGGCTGTTCATCTTCATCCGGGAACAAATGCTGAAGAGGCGCCAGGCCGATCCGCCGATCGAGGTGCCGTAAGGTACTGGCCCTCGGCAGCAGTGCTCTACGTCATCCCGCCGAAATTCTCGTCTGTTTGGCGACAACATCGCCCTCTCCAACAAAAAATGCCCGTGGCACGCAGCCACGGGCATTTTATATTGGCGATCGGGCCGACCGCGACGGACGGCCCGATCCTGGTGTTTACTTCCGGATTTCCGCAAGATTGGCAAGAATGCCATCGACAACGTCGGCGCCGATTTCAGCCTTGTGCTTCTCGTAGACGACCATCGACTTCTCGCGGATACGCGCCTGCTCTTCAGCGGAAAGCGTGTTGACCTCGAGACCGGCCTCCTTGATCTTCTCCAGGGACTTCTTGTTGAGGTCCTGGATGACCTTGCGCTCTTCGTCACGACCGACGACCGCGCATTCGCGAAGGGCTGCCTGCTCGTCGGCAGTATAGGTGTCGAAGATCGCCTTCGAGAACAGGAAGAGGAACGGCGTATAGGCGTGGTTCGTCTCGGTGACGTATTTCTGCACTTCGTAGAACTTCGAAGTGTCGATCGTCACATAGGGATTTTCCTGCGCATCGATCGCCTTGGTTTCCAGGGCGGAGAAGACTTCGCCGAAGGCCATCGGGGTCGCGTTTGCGCCGAGATTCTGGAAGGTGTCGAGGAAGATGTTGTTCTGCATGACGCGAACCTTCATCCCTTCGAAGTCTTCCCACTTCGTCACCGGGCGAACCGAGTTCGACAGGTTGCGGAAACCGTTTTCCCAATAGGCGAGATTGACCAGGCCAGCTGCTTCGAGCTTCGTGTTCATCATGTCGCCGAAGTCGCCGTCGAGAACCTTGTAGGCTTCCTCGGGGCTGGTGAACAGGAACGGCAGGTCGAAGACGCCGAGCGCCGGAACGATACCGACCAGCGGCGACGAGGATGTGACGACGGCTTCCTGGACACCCGAGCGCAGAGCCTGGGTTGCCTGAAGGTCACCACCGAGCGCACCGCCCCAGAAGGCCGTCAGCTTCAGCTTCGCGCCGGACTTTTCGTCGAGGCAGGCCTGCATGGCCTTGATGCCGTTGCCGACCGGATGGTCTTCGTTGATGCCGTTCGAGACGCGGATCGTGCGCTCGTTGAACTCGGCGAAGGCCGGGGCAGCGGCGGAAAAGCCGAATGCGATGGCGGTGGTGGCAAGAAGTAGTTTTCTCATAATATCCTCCCTTGGATACAGTTGGTGAGCGGTTGAAGGGTAATCAGTAAAGCCAGCGTGCGGGTATAAGGACGAGGTCCGGGAAGAGGACCAGAAGAAACAGCACGATGGTTTGGGCAACCAGGAATGGCCAAACGCCGATAGTCACCTTCCCGAGCGGTATGCGACCCACGCCGCTGACGACGTTGAGAACGACGCCGACGGGCGGCGTGATAAGGCCGATGCAGTTGTTCATGATGAACAGGACCCCGAAATAGATCGGGTCGATGCCTGCCTGCTTGATGATCGGCATCAGGACGGGCGTCAGGATCAGGATCGTCGGCGTGAGATCGAGGGCAGTGCCCACCACCAGCACGAGGAGCATGATCACAAACAGCAGCAGGGTGGGCCGATCGATCAGAGGCTCGATGAACCGCGTGATCTCGGCCGGGATATTGGCGGCCGTGATGAGCCATGCGGACACCAATGCCGCACAGACCAAAAGCATGATCACCGATGTCGTCTTCGCAGCGGCCAGAATGACACGCGGCAGCTGGCTCGGCTTCAATTCGCGGTAGATGAACATGCCGACGAAAAGAGCATAGGCCGCGGCCACGACGGCGGCTTCGGTAGGCGTCACCACGCCGGCCTTGATGCCGCCCAGAATAATGATCGGCATTCCGAGCGCCCAGCCGGCACGCGCGGTCGCCGTGACACGCTCACGCGACGAAGCCTTCGGCAACGGCTCGATCTTGTCCTTCCGCACTACAATCAGCCAGGTCGCAAGCAGGGCGAGGCCCATCAGAACGCCGGGAAAGATGCCGGCCATGAACAGCTGGGTAATCGATACGTTGGCGGCGACACCGAAAACGATGAATGCCATGGAAGGTGGAATAACCGGCGCGATGATACCGCCGGCCGCAATCAGGCCAGCGGAGCGGGGTACGTCGTAGCCCGCTTTTGCCATCATCGGGATCAGGATCGCCGCCAGTGCGGCTGTATCGGCCGCGGCCGAACCGGAGATGCTGGCCATGATCAATGCGGCCATGATGGTCACGATGCCAAGGCCGCCGCGCATATGGCCGACACAGGCGATTGCAAAGTCGATGATGCGCCGCGACAGGCCGCCGGAATTCATCAACTCCCCGGCAAGGATGAAGAAAGGGATCGCCAGAAGCGTAAAGCCTTCTTCGGCGCCGGCAATCATGTTCTGGGCGATGATCTGCGGATGGAACATGCCCATGTAGGCCATGAGCACCACGCCGCAGAACATCAGGGAGAAAGCGACCGGTACGCCGATTGCCATCGATCCGAGGAGCGATGATATGAAAATCAACAATGTCATCAGGTGCGCTCCGCCAGCTGCTCGATGGTCAGGTTTTCTCCGGCAAACGCAGCGATCTCCTCCTCCGTGACGCGGCCTGTCACCAAACGGACCAGGCGCTCGATCGCAATGATGGCAATCCCGGCCCCCGTGAACATGCCGATCCCATAGACGAAGAGCATGGGCAGTCCCGTGACGGGCGCCTTCATGCTGAAATTGATGCCTGACTGCATCCACGCCCCCCAGAAAAAGATAGAGCAGCACATGAGGACGATGAGATTGGAAAGGATCATGCAGATGATCCGGCCTTTGCGCCCGAACATCATGACCAGTGTCTCGACGCCGAGATGCGAATGTTCCCGGAAAGTCACGACCGCGCCGATGAAGGTCAGCCACACGAAGAAGTAGCGCGACAGTTCATCGGACGCGTTGATGCCGGAGTTGAAGCCGTAACGGAGCACGACGTTCAGGAATACCATGACAGCCATGCCCGCCAGCAGCAGGATCAGCAGCACCTCAAGAAATTTGTAGAAGATGTCGATCGCTCGTTGCATCTGCGCTTCCCTTTACGCTTACAGAAGCCCGCGCCGGGCAAGGTTCTTCATCAACGCGCCAAGGCCGAAATTCCATTTCGGGCAACGGTCGCTATGCTCGACCCAGTTTATAAGCCGACCGAGCCGCGGCGTCGATATTTCAACCCGATCGCCGATTTCATGGGTGAAGCCGAGGCCCTTGCCGCGCCGGTCCTTGACCGGGGCAAACATCGTGCCGAGGAAAAAGACGATCCCGTCCGGATATTGATGATTGTCGTTGACGAGTTGCGAAACAAGCTCCTCCGGCGAGCGGCTGATGGCCGCCATCGGGCTGACGCCGGTCATCGTGAACCCGTCTGTGCCTTCGACGGAAAGCGAGACTTCGGCCTGCTTCACGTCATCGAGCGTGAAATGCCCATCGAACAGGCGGATGAAGGGGCCGATGGCGCAGGATGCGTTATTGTCCTTCGCCTTGCTGAGAAGCAGCGCCGAACGTCCTTCGAAGTCGCGCAGATTGACGTCATTGCCGAGCGTCGCTCCGACGATCCGGCCGGTGGAGGTCACCGCCAGCACCATTTCCGGCTCGGGATTGTTCCACTCCGACTTCGGGTGAATGCCGACGAGAGCACCACAGCCGACGGAGGACATGGACTGCGCCTTGGTGAATATCTCGGCGTCCGGTCCAATGCCGACTTCAAGATATTGCGACCAAAGGCCAAGCTCCTGAAGCAGCGTCTTGACTTCGGCAGCCTTCTCGGACCCTGCCACCAGGCCTTTCAGGCTGTCGCCAAGCACCGGCGCCAGCCGGCCCCGTATTTCCTGCGCTCTCAGCGGGTCTCCCTTCGCCTGCTCCTCGATCACCCGCTCCAGCATGCTATCGGCGAAGGTGACGCCGGCGGCCTTGACCGCCTGCAGATCGGCGGGCGCCAGAAGCTGCCCGGCCTCGCCATCGAGAAATGCGTCGAGTGACCCAAGAACGGAAAATCGCCCGGCATCCGCCAATTGCGCAAGCAGATCGTCTCGCTCGAGCAATGTGGACAGGGTCGCAGAAAGCGGCGTGAGGTCGAAAATCTGTCCATCCCTCAACAAGACGGGACATGGGCCATCTGCCTTTTTAGACCAGACGCGGCCCACCAGCAGCGAATTGTCCGCATCTTGCGGGAGGATAGCCTGCGCGCTCAGCGTCTTATTTAAAGTTTGCAATATTCTTCCTCGGCAGCGGTGCGATCGCTTGATTGTCAGGATGTCTGACAACAACGGTTTCTAATATGACTTTTGACGCCTGTCTAGCCGCAGCGCCGTGATGTGGAAAACTCTTGAGCGGGCGCCCGGAGTTCTGCCGTTCAGAAACTCTCAAGCGTCAGGTCCAGCCGCCTTGCAGCCTGCGTCAGGTGACGCCGCATCGCTTCCCGCGCTCCGGCAGGGTCGCGGCTGGCGACGGCATCCCGGATGGCGACATGCTCGGCAATCGTGACTTCGACGATTTCCTCGAGCACCGCCTTGGCCCGCGCGGCATTGATGGCAAGACTGATACGCTCGGCGATGAAGCCGATGAACAGCAGGAAATATTCGTTCTGCGTGCCGGCGGCGAGGGCGCGATGGAAGGCGAGGTCTGCAACAATGCCATGCTCGGTCCATTTCTCGGCACCGGTCATCTGGGCCAGGGCCTCGTCGAGGCGGGTCATGTCCTGGGCGGTATGATGGAGAGCGGCAAGGCCCGCCGCCTCGATCTCGAGCGGCATGCGCAACTGGTAGAGGTTGCGGAAGGTGTCGCGGTCCGTCAGGTCGCCCTGCTCGATGCGAAGCGACTGGCGCCGCTCGCTTTCCGTGGCAAAGGCGCCGACACCCTGGCGTGTCTCGACAAGACCCTCGTTACGCAATTGGGCGATCGCCTCGCGGATGACGGAGCGGCTGACGCCGAAGGTCTTGGCCAGCAGATGCTCCGTTGGAAGCTTCTCGCCGGGCGCGATCCGGCCCTCGGTAATTTCCCGGCCGATCTGCGTGGCGATGCGCGCCGGCAGATGCTCGCTCCGCCTGATTTGACTGAAATCCGCAACCGACATGTCCGCCCTCCCCTGAGCTTGTTTCTACATCTATGAGTTCAGCGGAAAATTCAATTGGCAGCCGGGGTTCATCACCAGGTCCGGATCGATGGCGCGCTTCACGGCGGTCAGCAACTGGCGCCGCACGGGCGACAACCTCGCCTCGAAATCGGCCCGCTTCAGGCGGCCGATACCATGTTCGGCGCTGATGCTTCCCTGATAGCGATCGAGGACCTCATTGATCGCGGTCTTCGCCGTGTAGATCTGCTCGGCGCGCCGTTGCGGGGTCGTGCCCGCCGCAGGCAGCACATTAAGATGGACATTCCCATCGCCGACATGACCATAGGAAACGCAGATGGCACCCGGCACGGCCGCCTCGACGGCCTTTTCGGCATCGCCGACGAAATCGGCAAGCTGCGAGAGCTTGACCGAGACATCGGTCCGCAGATGCATGCCGCGCTTGGCCTGGCCTTCGTTCATCCCCTCGCGGATAAGCCAGAGATTGCGAGCCTGCGTCTGCGACGCGGCGATCGTTCCATCGACGACCAGCCCCTCTTCCATGACGATCTCCAGGAAACGCGCCATCAGATCATCGATATCGACAAGCCCCGAGCCGGAAATCTCCATCAGCACATAGGCTGGATAATCCGCGGCGATGGGAATGGGCAGGTCGGGCATCGCCTCCTTGGCCAATGTGAGGGCAAGCGGCGGCATGAATTCGAAGGCAGACAGAAGGTCGCAACAGTCCCGGCGTGCCCGGCGAAAAAGCCTGATGGCGTCATCGAGCGAGGCAAGGCCGAGAAGGGCGGTCGCTACCTGATCCGGATAGGGGGTGAGCTTGACCGATACGGCGGTGATGACACCGAGCGTTCCCTCGGCACCGATGAACAACTGCTTGAGATCAATACCGCGATTGTCCTTGCGCAGGGTCGATAGCCCGTCGAAAATACTGCCATCCGGAAGCACCACTTCCAGCCCGAAGATCAGTTCGCGGGTCATGCCGTAGCGCAGCACATTGATACCCCCGGCATTGGTGGAGACATTGCCGCCGATGCGGCAGCTTCCCTGCGCGCCCAGCGCGAGCGGGAAGAACATGCCCTTCCCGGCAACGGCGTCCTTGAGTTCGGAAAGAATACAGCCCGCCTCGACCACGGCGGAAAAATCGTCGGCGTCGATCTGGCGGATTTTATTCATCCGCTCGAGGCTGAGCACCACCTGGTTCTGCTCCGCATCCGGTGTAGCTGCCAGCACAAGGCCGGTATTGCCGCCCTGGGGCACGATCGAAAGGCCCAGTTGCCTGCAAAGCCTGACCGCTTCGGCCACCTGCTCCGTGGAGCGTGGCCTCAAGACCGCGACCGCCTGGCTCGTGACATCGCCGTGCCAGTCGCGGCAATACGGCGCCATCTCGCCCGCTTCACTCAGAACGATATCGTCCCCGAGCGCGCCGCGCAGTTTCAAGCGCCACTCGGCCAAAGATGCGCCATTGTCTGCCATCATGTCTCAAGCCTTCCATCGTGCAGTCGACAACCCAGGCCGGGTTTTTCGAGCCACCCCGAAATAACAGTTTTCAAGACGACCATATAAAGTTATCAGACAACCTTACAAGCTCGATTTTGGTTATGCGAGGGCGGCTTCGGGCCCGCAGCGATTTTTGTCAGGAGATTTCACGACATGCACATTCTGATCATCGGCGCGGCGGGCATGGTCGGTCGCAAGCTCACCCAGCGGCTGGTCGCGGACAGGACCCTCGGCGGCAAGCCCGTCGACAAGTTGACCCTGGTCGATATCGTCAAGCCGGACGCCCCGGCCGGCTTTTCCGGCGTGGTTGATGCGCGCGAAAGCGACCTGTCGGCACCGGGCGAGGCTGAAAAGCTGATCGCCACGCGGCCGGACGCGATCTTCCATCTGGCCGCCATCGTTTCCGGCGAGGCGGAACTGGATTTCGACAAGGGCTACAGCATCAATCTCGACGGCACCCGCTATCTGTTCGACGCAATCCGTCTCGCCCACAACGCCGACGGATACAAGCCGCGCGTCGTCTTCACCTCCTCGATCGCCGTCGTCGGCGCCCCTCTGCCTTTCCCGATCCCGGATGAATTCCACCTCACCCCGCTGACCAGCTACGGCACGCAGAAGGCGATCTGCGAATTGCTGCTTTCGGACTACAGCCGCCGCGGCTTTTTCGACGGTATCGGCATCCGGCTGCCGACCATCTGCATCCGCCCCGGCAAGCCCAACAAGGCGGCCTCGGGATTCTTCTCCAACATCCTGCGCGAGCCGCTGGTTGGACAGGAGGCAGTGCTTCCGGTTTCCGACGACGTGCGCCACTGGCATACATCGCCGCGCTCCGCCGTCGGCTTCCTGATCCATGGCGCGACGATCGATCTTGACAAGGTCGGCCCGCGGCGCAACCTTTCGATGCCGGGCCTCAGCGCCACGGTTGGCGAGCAGATCGAGGCGCTACGCCGCGTCGCCGGCGACAAGGCCGTGGCACTGATTCGCCGCGAACCGGACGAGATGATCATGAAGATGGTCGCAGGCTGGGCACCGGGCTTTGAAGCCAAGCGGGCGACGGAACTCGGCTTCACCGCCGAAACATCCTTCGACGAGATCATCCGTGCCCATATCGATGACGAACTGGAAGGCAAGTTGCCATGACCACGGCGAACAGGGGGGACAAGAAAGCAATCGCGTTCCTCGGCACGGGATTGATGGGCGCTCCGATGGTGCGCCGCCTGCTGAAAGCGGGATTTCCCGTTACCGTGTGGAACAGGGACCCGGCCAAGGCGGCGGCGCTCACCGAAGATGGCGCAACGCAGGCACAGTCGCCCGCCGAGGCCGTTGCCGGAGCGGACATCGTCTTTACCATGCTGACGAACGGGGCCGCGGTCGCCGAAATTCTCTTCGATAACGGGGTGGCCGAGGCCATGTCCAAGGACGCGATCCTCGTCGATTGCAGCTCGGTTGCCCCCCCGATTGCCCGACAGAATGCGCAAAAACTCGGCGAACGCGGCATCCGCAGCCTGGATGCTCCGGTCTCTGGCGGCACGGCCGGGGCAAATGCCGGCACGCTCGCCATCATGGCGGGGGGCGATGCGGCCGACGTCGAGGCCCTCGCCGAGGTCTTTGCCGCACTCGGTCGCGTCACCTATGTCGGCCCGAGCGGTGCCGGCCAGATCTGCAAACTGGCCAATCAGCAGATCGTCGCCGTCACCATCGGCGCTGTCGCCGAAGCGATGATCCTCGCGGAAGCGGGCGGCGCTTCCCGCGCTGCCTTCCGCGACGCCATCCGTGGCGGCTTTGCCGAAAGCCGCATCCTCGAACTTCATGGTTCGCGAATGGTCGATCGCGACTTCATGCCGGGTGGCACTTCGGCCAACCAGCTCAAGGATTTGGACGCGGTGATGGCAATGGCAAAGGAGCTTTCGCTGACCTTGCCATTGACCCATCAGGTGCGACAGGAATTCCATGACTTCGTCCAAGAGGGCGGCGGCGAGAAGGACCATAGCGGCCTTCTGCTGCATCTCGAAAATCGCAATTCAAAACATCAGGCATAGCCATGAGCGCTGACATGATCACCAAACGCCGCCTTCGGTCCCAGGACTGGTTCGATAATCCGGACCATATCGACATGACGGCGCTTTATCTCGAACGCTTCATGAACTACGGCATCACGCCAGAGGAGTTGCGCTCCGGCCGACCGATCATCGGCATCGCCCAAAGCGGCAGCGACCTCACCCCTTGCAACCGGGTGCATGTGGAACTGGTCAATCGCGTGCGCGACGGCATCCGCGATGCCGGCGGCATTCCGATCGAATTTCCGACCCACCCGCTGTTCGAGAATTGCAAGCGCCCGACGGCTGCCCTGGATCGCAACCTCGCCTATCTCGGCCTCGTCGAGGTGCTCTACGGCTATCCGCTCGATGGCGTGGTTCTCACCACTGGCTGCGACAAGACGACACCGTCGGCGCTGATGGCTGCCTCGACCGTCGATATCCCGGCGATCGTCCTTTCCGGCGGGCCGATGCTCGATGGCTGGCATGAGGGCGACCTCGCCGGCTCCGGCACGGTGATCTGGCGCATGCGCCGCAAATTCGCGGCCGGCGAGATCGATCGCGAGGAGTTCTTGCAGGCTGCGCTCGATTCCGCCCCCTCCGTCGGCCATTGCAATACGATGGGAACCGCCTCGACGATGAACGCGCTTGCCGAAGCGCTCGGCATGTCGCTTACCGGCTGCGGCGCCATCCCGGCCGCCTATCGCGAACGCGGCCAGATGGCATACCGCACTGGAAAGCGCGCCGTCGAATTGGTCTGGGAGGACCTCAAACCCTCCGACATCATGACCCGTGAAGCCTTCCTCAATGCCATCCGCGTCAATTCGGCGATCGGCGGCTCGACCAATGCCCAGCCGCACCTCGCAGCCATGGCAAAGCACGCCGGCGTCGCTCTTTATCCGGACGACTGGCAGGTGCACGGCTTCGATATTCCGCTGCTCGCCAATGTCCAGCCGGCGGGCCAGTTCCTCGGCGAACGCTATCACCGCGCCGGCGGTACGCCGGCCATCATGTGGGAACTACTGCAGGCCGGCAAGCTCGACGGCTCCTGCCACAGCGTCACCGGCAGGACCATGGCGGAAAACCTGGAAAACCGCGAAGCCACCGACCGCGAAGTCATCTTCCCCTATGGGCAGCCACTCAAGGATAAGGCGGGCTTCCTGGTGTTGAAGGGCAATCTCTTCGATTTCGCCATCATGAAAACGAGTGTCATCTCGCAGGGCTTTCGCGAGCGCTATCTCCAGCATCCCGGCCGTGAAGGGGTGTTCGAGGGCAAGGCTGTCGTATTCGACGGCTCGGAAGACTATCATCGGCGGATCAACGACCCGGCGCTCGGCATTGACGAAAACACAGTTCTCGTCATCCGCGGCGCCGGACCGCTCGGCTGGCCTGGCTCGGCGGAAGTCGTCAACATGCAGCCGCCGGATCACCTGCTCAAGCAGGGCATCATGAGCCTGCCGACCATCGGCGACGGCCGACAGTCCGGCACGGCCGACAGTCCGTCGATCCTCAACGCCTCACCGGAAAGCGCTGCCGGCGGCGGCCTGGCCTGGGTGAGGACCGGCGACATCATCCGCATCGATTTAAACCAGGGACGCTGCGACATGCTGGTCGAGCCCGGCGAGATCGAGCGGCGCAAGGCAGACGGAATTCCACCCGTCCCGGCAGACGCAACGCCCTGGCAGCGCATCTATCGGCAGACGGTAACGCAGCTTTCCGATGGTGCGGTGATCGAAAGCGCCGCCGACTTCCACCAGATCGCCACAAGGACGCCACCGCGGCACAACCATTGAGGAAATGGCTGCGCTGACTACAGGTCAATCGCGGCAAAGCGTGGACACCCATTCGTTTGATTTTGGTAACGGTTGGCCTGCTCAGTCCAGCCGTTACCCAGCTGAGATCTGCTGCCGAGTGAAGAATGTAGTGGCTCCGATTGCCGTCCTTTTATCATGCCACGGCAGCACGAAAACGATTTCGATTTCAGTCCGGTAATTCGACTTTCCTAGAATTTTTTACCTTCCACGTGGACATTTTGGCATCAATGTGTCAAAAGGTATCCATATTGCGACGCGCTGTCGTGTTTGCGAAGCCATTTGCTGCGCGCGTATCCCACCCCCGCTGATGTTCATCAGCCCCAGAAATATACGAAGGAGAGAGCCCCGCTTCCGGAGCCGGGCCAATACAATATGGCATGTACAACTGAGAGCGGCCTCACGGAGATCGATCCACAGGTCAAGATCAGTATCAGGAACGTTTTCAAGATTTTCGGCGAACGCCCCGAAAAGGCCCTCGCCCTCCTCAAGGCCGGCAAGACCAAAGCGGAAATCCATGCGTCGACGGGTTGCTCCATAGGGGTCAACAACGCCAGTTTCGACATTCGCGCCGGCGAGATTTTCGTGATCATGGGCCTTTCAGGCTCCGGCAAATCCACCATGCTTCGGCTGCTGAACCGGCTGATAGAGCCCACCTTCGGAACGATCGAGATGGACGGTCGGGACGTGACGCGGATGCCGCGCCGCGAACTGATCGCGCTGCGGCGCCACGAGGTCAGCATGGTCTTCCAGTCCTTTGCCCTTTTGCCCAACCGGACCGTCCTTGGCAATGCCGCCTTTGGCCTCGAAGTGGCAGGTGTCGGAGAAGCCGAGCATCTGCGGCGTGCCCACGCAGCCCTGAAGGCCGTCGGCCTCGAAGCCTATGGCGACAGCCGGACGGACGAGCTTTCCGGCGGCATGAAACAGCGCGTCGGGCTTGCCCGCGCGCTTGCCAGCGAGCCGTCGGTGCTCCTGATGGACGAGGCCTTTTCGGCGCTCGATCCTCTCATCCGCACGGAGATGCAGGACGAGTTGATGCGCCTGCAAGCCGAGCATAGCCGCACGATCGTCTTCGTCAGCCATGATCTCGACGAGGCCATGCGGATCGGCGACCGCATCTGCATCATGCAGAACGGGCAAGTCGTCCAGGTCGGCACGCCGGACGAAATCGTCCTCAAGCCCGCCAGCGACTATGTCCGCTCCTTCTTTCGCAATGTGGATGTCTCGCAGATCTTCCGGGCGGGGGATGTGGCGCGCAAGACGCAGGTGACCATCATCGAGCGTCAGGGCGTGTCCGCTGCGGCGGCGCTGGAGCGGATGCAGCATTTCGACCGTGACATCGCGATCATTCTCGGCCGTGACAAGACCTATCATGGCGTGGTCAGCCGCACGTCGCTGATCGAAGCCGCCGGCAATGGCGCGGGCGATCCCTACCGGTCTGCATTCTTGACGGATATCGAACCGATCCGGGCTTCGGAAAGCCTTTCCAGTGTATTGGGCAGGGTGGCCTCCAGTGCCTGGCCGGTGCCGGTTGTCGATGACGATAACCACTATCTCGGCTCCATCAGCAAATCCGCGCTTCTCGAAACGCTCGACCGCACGGCCTGACCGGCCGGCCTGGAGATATTTCATGACTTTCGATATCGGTGACGGCGTCGACAGCGCCGTCAATTACATCCTCGACAACTTCGCACCGCTGCTGGACGCGATCGCCCTGGCGATCGGCACCGTGACGAACGGAATCCAGGGCGTGCTTCTGGCGACGCCCTTCCTGCTCGGCCTTGCGCTCTTCGTGCTTCTGTCGCTCTGGCGGGTCGGCATCGGCTTTGCCGTGTTTACCGGCCTGTCGCTGTGGCTGGTCGATCACATGAGCCTCTGGTCTGCAATGATGGAGACACTTTCGCTGGTGATCGCCTCGACGCTGGTCGCAATGCTGATCGGCCTGCCGCTCGGCATTGCCATGGCGCGCAGCAACCGCGTGGCGGCGATCGTTCGACCGGTACTCGACCTCATGCAAACCATGCCGGCTTTCGTCTACCTGATCCCGGCAGCCATGTTCTTCGGGCTCGGCGCCGTGCCGGGAACGATCGCCACGGTCATCTTCTCCATGCCTCCCGTGGTTCGGCTGACCAATCTGGGCATCCGGCAAGTGCATGTGGAGTTCGTCGAGGCCGGCAATGCCTTCGGCTGCACCGCCGCGCAACTTCTCTTCAAGGTGCAGTTGCCCAACGCCATTCCCTCGATCATGGCCGGCGTGAACCAGACAATCATGCTGTCGCTATCCATGGTGGTCATCGCCTCGATGATCGGCGCGGGCGGCATCGGCAACACCGTGCTGACCGGCATCCAGCGCCTTGATGTCGGCACCGGTTTCGAAGGCGGCATTGCCGTCGTCATCCTTGCCGTGATCCTCGACCGGATCACGCAGAGCCTTGGAAAGGAGCGCGCCGGCATCTGGCGCACTCTGTTGCGCGGCGCAGCGCAACCACAGGCAACCCCTGCCGCCGCGGCCTGATCCCGCACGCGGCACGAAAGATGGCGGCGTCCGCGCCGTCGAATGCGAACCTTCAAAAAAGGAGCAGATATGTTCAAGACACTCGCTACGATGGGCCTTGCGGCCGGTATTCTCACCGCGGGGTTCAGCGCCGCACTGGCGCAGGATAAGCAGCCGGTAAGGATCGGCTGGGCCGCCTGGTCCGATGCGGAATTCGTGACCAAACTTGCCGCCAAGCTCATCAAGGACGAACTTGGCCAGGAGGTCGAACTGATCCAGACCGATGTCGCCCCGCTATACCAGGGGGTAAGCCGGGGAGACCTGGATGCGATGATGATGGCCTGGCTGCCGGAAACGCACGCGGATTATTACGCCAAGGTCAAGGACAAGGTGACGACGCTCGGCACCGTCTATGATGGCGCCAAGCTTGGCTGGGTCGTTCCGAAATACGTGCCCGAGGACGCGATCTCCTCCATCGAGGACCTCAAGAAGGACGACGTGAAGGAGAAGCTGAAAGGGCGGATCGAAGGCATCGATCCAGGTGCCGGTCTGACGCGCCTGTCCGAGAAAGCCGTCAAGGACTACGATCTTGACGGGTACAAGCTGCAGATTTCCAGCGAGGCCGGCATGCTGACGATGGTCGACCGGGCAATCCGCAAGAAGGAATGGTTCGTCGCCACCTCCTGGAGCCCGCACTGGATGTTCGGCAAATACGAGCTTCGCTACATCGCCGATCCCTGGACCTCGCTGGGCGAAGCTGAGCATGTGGATGTCGTGGCCCGCAAGGGGTTCGAAGAAGACAATCCGGAGGTCGCCGGCTTCCTGTCGCGCATGAAGCTGCCGATCGCAGACCTCGAGGCGGCGATGTTCGATGCACAGGAAACGTCCTACGAAAAGGCCGTCGATGCGTACATCGCCGACCATCCGGATCAGATCAAGGCCTGGCTCGACGCCGAGGAAGGCTGAGCGCGCGGGCATATGCGCCCGATCCATGCTTCGCGGGCGTGACCGCGAAGCACTTTTTTCTGAACAGAAAGAATGTCCCGATATGTACACCAATGACACCCTCATGCCGCTGGCGGCCACAGAAATCCGAGAAGATACGATTGCCGGGCGCATTTCGCTGGCGCGCGATGCAATCAGCATGACAGTCGAGCAGGTCTCAAGCGTGGTCGGGGTAACGCCCGAAACCTGGAACAACTGGGAGAACGACCGATCGGAACCCCGCGCCAACCGCCTCGACATGCTGGCGCGCGTTCTCCAGATTAACATCGCATGGCTTATCGACGGACAGGGCAAAGGTCCCCGTGGAGCAGGATAAAGCCTGTATTTGACGGCGTTTCCTTGCTTGGCGGCAATCGATGGCCGCCAAGCAAGGCACCGGAGAATGCAAGCGCCTCAAGAAGCCCGAAGCGGCTTTAGCGCGCCGCTCCACTTCGAAAGCTCGTCAAGCGCAAGCTTGAGACCTTCAAAGGACGCGGGCTCCGGAGAAAAATCCTTTCCTTCGCTCAGGAACTTGGAAAAGAACGGCAGTGGAACCGTTTGCGGTATGGCCATGACATTCACGTTTCCGAGCAATTGCCGCAACTCCTGAGCAGCCCGCAACCCACCCGAAACACCGCCATAGCTGACAACCGCCGCGGGCTTGTAAGCCCACTCGACGGACAGATACTGGATGGCATTCACCAGTGCGGCCGAAGTGAAATAGTCGTATTCCGGCGTGACGAAAAGAAACGCATCGGCAGCGCCGACACTCTCGCTCCACCGCTTCGTATGCCCGTGCTCGTACTGCCGCAGCCGCGGATGCTTGGGCTCGTCAAGCAGCGGCAGGTTAAACTCGGCGAGATCCACGAGTTCAGCCTCGAAAGTCCCATGCGACTTCGCCTGCCGAAAAGCCCATTCGGCGACGGCCGGGCCAGCCCTGCCCGGGCGGGTGCTGCCGATAATAACGTTCAGTTTTCCTGTCATTCGAATCACCATACCTTTCTGGACCAGACCTATATCCGGCAGCTTTTGCCGCCGCCAGCAACTGCTCGGTCCGACGATAACGTCTCGACGATGGGCCGGCCGAGTTTCCGCAGAAGCTCATTGCGCGACTGCAAAAAACAAAATATGGATGCTTATCTTATGCATGCATATAAGATTGTGCTCTTCCATGAATCTTGCCCCAAATCTCGGATTTCTGATCCACGACGTTGCGCGCGTGCTGCGCAAGCGCTTCGAACAACGGGCAAAGCATATGGGCCTGACCCGCTCGCAATGGCAGACGATCGTTTATCTTGCCCGCAATGAAGGCCTTCATCAAAGCGGCCTTGCCGAGATGCTGGAAATAGAGCCCATCACGCTGATGCGCGTTCTCGACAAACTTGTAGAGCGTGGCTTCATCGAACGCAGACGACACAAGACCGACCGGCGCATTTCGCTGCTCTACACGACCGATCTCGCCCGCGGGCTGCTTTCGGACATGCGCGCCATCGGCGACGCAACCCGCAGCGAGGCGCTGGATGGTATTTCCGACGACGACCGCGAGCGGCTCGTCGCCATTCTCGAACTGATGAAATCCAATCTCCTGCAGGCCTGCCGCGCGCCGGCCGATAAAGAAACGCAAAATGGCTGACACATCCCCTCTTCGTATTTCTGCAAACGCCAATGTCACCGCCCTGGAGACATCCGAGGCGGCCACGTCCGAGGCAAGAATCAACCCCGTCCCCGCTGCTGCGGACCCTGGGCCAGCTATCGGGATCGTCAAGCGGCGGCGCAATCTGAAGCGGCCGATCCTTTTCGCTCTGCTGCCGATCGCGCTCCTGGCCGGCGGTTACTATTACGTCACCGGCGGCCAGGTCATGGAAACGGACAATGCCTATCTGCAGGCGGACATGGTCGGCGTATCAACCGATGTCGCCGGCATCGTCGCCTCGATCGAGGTTCGTGAGAACGAAGAGGTGAAGGCGGGACAGGTGCTGTTCCGGCTGAAGCAGGAACCGTTCCATATCGCGCTCAACGGTGCACAGGCCAAATTGGCCGCCGCACGCAATCAACTGATGAACCTCAAGGCGAGCTACAAGCAGACGCTTGCCCAGATCGCTCAGGTCGAAGCGGATGTCCCCTACTACCAGACCGTCTTCGAGCGGCAGCAAGCGCTGATGTCGAACGCGGCCGCATCGCACGCGACCTATGACGAGGCCAAGCATAATCTGGATGCGGCAAAGCAGAAGGTTTCGGTTGCCAAAGCCCAAGCGGCAACCACGTTGGCCCAGCTCGGCGGCGATGCCGATCAGCCGGTCGAGAAGAACCCGCTCTACCTGGAGGCCAAATCGGCTGTGGACGATAGCCAGCGCCAGCTGGACAATACGACGGTTCGGGCGCCTTTCGATGGGGTTGTCACCAATGTCAACGCCCTGCAGGTCGGCAGTTATCTCGATGAGGCGCAGCAGGCGTTTTCGCTGGTTTCCACCAGGAATATGTGGATTGCCGCCAATCCGAAGGAGACGGAGCTTACCTATGTGGAGCCCGGCCAGCCGGTCACCATAACCGTCGACACCTATCCGGGCGTTGAATGGAAGGGCAAGGTGGCAAGCATCAGCCCCGCGTCGGGCGCCAGCTTCGCCTTGCTTCCGGCACAGAACACGTCGGGCAACTGGGTGAAGGTGGTGCAGCGCATTCCCATGCGCGTGACGATCGATGATATCGACGGAAAGCCGCCGCTTCGGGTCGGCATGAGCACGCTCGTCGCCGTGGATACCGGCCATGCCCGCGGCTTGCCGGATATGATCGGCAGCCTTCTCGGTCATTCTGCTGCTCAGGCGCACGAGTAGCCGCCATCATGAGCAGCATCTCGTCCGCGGCCACGACGCCGGTTGCCAATCGCGGCGCGATCACCGCCTGCATCATCCTTGCCGTCATCATGCAGGCATTGGATACGACGATCGCCAATGTCGCGCTTCCCTATATCCAGGGCAGCGTCGCGGCGAGCGCCGACCAGATCAATTGGGTCCTGACCTCCTATATCGTGGCGGCGGCGATCATGACGCCGCCATCCGGATTTCTCTCCCAGAAGTTCGGCCGCAAGCGCGTCCTCATGGTGGCGATCATCGGCTTCGTGGTTGCGTCGGTTCTTTGCGGCCTTGCACAATCACTGACGCAGATCGTCGGCTTCCGGCTATTGCAGGGCCTGTTCGGCGCGGCACTGGTGCCGCTGTCGCAAGGTATCCTGCTCGATATCTACACGATCGAGGAACGCGGCTCGGCGATGGCCTTGTTCGGCGTCTCGGTCATGGTGGGGCCGGTGCTCGGCCCGGTCATCGGCGGTTGGCTGACGGAGAATTTAAGCTGGCGCTGGGTCTTCTACATCAACGTCCCCATCGGGGCCCTGGCCCTCATGGGCATCAGCGTCTTCGTCAGGGAAACGAAGATCGACGCCCAGGCGAAACTCGATTGGTTCGGTTTCGGCATGCTCAGCCTGGGCATCGCCTCGCTGCAGCTTTTCCTCGATCGCGGCGGACAGCTCGACTGGTTTTCGTCGGGCGAGATCCTCATCGAGGCGATCGTCTGCGCCAGCGCTTTCTACCTGCTGGTGATCCACACCCTGACAACCGAAAAATCCTTCATCAATCCGCGCCTGTTCCTCGACCAGAATTTCTCCGTGAGCATGCTCTTCATCTTCGTTATCGGCGTCACCTATCTGGCGTCGCTGGCGCTGATGACACCCTATCTCCAGTCGCTGATGGGCTATCCGGTCATCACGGCGGGCATCGTCATGGGGCCGCGGGGCCTCGGTACCATGGTTTGCATGTTCTTGGTCGGGCGGCTGATCGGCAAGGTCGATACGCGCATCCTGCTCTTTACCGGCCTCGCGATTACCGCCTGGGCAATGTACGACATGACGGGCTGGACGCCGGACGTTTCGCAGTGGACGATCGTATCTGTCGGCTTCATTCAGGGCGCAGGTCTCGGCTTCCTGTTTGTGCCGCTGACCACGGTTGCGTTTGCCACCCTGCCGGCGGAAATGCGCGGCGACGGCACCGGGCTCTACAATCTGTCCCGCAACGTAGGTTCCAGTGTCGGCATCGCCGTCGTCGCGGCCCTGCTCGTGGAAAATACCCAGGCCAACCACGAGGCGATCGCCAGCTATGTGACGCCGTTCAACCATGTCTTCCAGACGCCGGCAGCAGCCGGGCTCGACCCGATGACAGCCGTGGGACGCGCCTCGCTCGACAGCATCGTCACATTGCAGGCGACGATCATCGCCTATATGGATGACTTCAAGCTCCTGATGCTCATGTCCCTTGCGGTGATGCCCTTGGTCCTTCTTCTGCGCAAACCGAAAGCACCGCCGGCAATCGACCATAGTGTGGTGATGGAATGAGCGGCCTGCACGACATACGAAAAGCGCGAGAGAGACATCGCCGGCGATTTATCGACGGGCTGATGGTCTTGATGCTTCCTGAATAGCCACGGCTCCCTGCCCGCTCGCGGCCAACGGTTTGGACTTCCATGAAAAACAAGACTCTGGGCTTTATATACGTGCTGTCGGCCGTCACGATTTTCGCCGGTCAGGACGGATTTTCCACGTTGCTTGGCGAGAAATATCCGCCGATCGTTGTCACCATGATCCGCTTTTGGGCCTTCGCGGTTTTCGTGATCGCGTTGGCTGCGGTATCACCGGGCGGGCTGAAGCGCGCGATCGTCACAAGGCAGCCGGTGCTGCAAATCTTGCGCGGCGTTCTTCTGGTAACCGAAGTTGTCGTCGTCATTTTCGCCTTCACGACGGCGGGTTTGGCCATGAGCCAGGCAATCCTTCAGGCAACGCCACTGATCGTCACCATCCTGTCCGTCCCCCTTCTCGGCGAGAAGGTTGGCTGGAGGCGTGGCCTTGCCGTTGTCGTCGGCCTCATCGGCGTTCTCATCATTCTCAATCCCGTCAATGTTCAATTCGACTCCCGGCTTCTGCTTCCGCTTGCCGCAGCGCTTATGTACGCGCTTTACGGCATCGCCACGCGGGCCGTCAGCCGCCAGGATTCCGCCGTGACCAGCGTTCTCTACGCCGGTGTGGCAGGGGCCGTGGCCATCACATTGATCGGACCATTCTACTGGATGCCCATTGCCGCCAGCGACTGGCCGGCCATGGCAGCCTTGTGCGTCTGCGGAGCACTTAGCCACTATCTGCTGATCAAGGCTTACGGATTGCTGAGCGCCGTGGAGGTACAGCCCCTGACCTATCTTCAGCTCGTATTAAGTGTCGCCGTCGCAACAATCTTCTTCGACGAGACCGTGACGTTGAACATGGCAATCGGCGCTGTCATCGTTGTCGGCGCCGGCCTGTTCACCGTCTGGCGAGAACATCGCCTCGGCATCCAGGAAGGTCGTTAAGTCCGCCCGGATGGATCGTACCAACGGCGGCAAAGGGCGATCAATGACCTGTCTTCACCCGGCTTGATTGTCTGAAATGAGCATTTCGATCGCCTTGACCGCGACCGGATAGCCCCTGGCACCGAGACCCGCCATGACGCAGGTTGCCGTCATCGAGACATAGGAACGATGATAGATCGGCTCGCGCCTGTGTACGTTCGAAATATGGAACTCGATGATCGGCCCCTTGAACATCTTCAGGGCGTCGAGCAGCGCAATCGAGGTGAAGGTGAAAGCGGCGGGATTGATGATGATTGCCGACCCTTCATCGATGGCCTCGTGGACCCACTCGATCAGCCGCTCCTCGCTGTTGGTCTGGCGAAACTCGACCGGCCGCTTTCCGGCCGCCTCGCGGCACCAGCCTTCTATTTCCGAAAGCGTGGTGTGCCCGTAGATTTCGGGCTCGCGCTTGCCCAGCCGGTTCAGGTTCGGACCATTGAGAATGTAGAGCGGCTTTTGGTCTGTCATCATGTTCTCGTTTCTCAGCCCTGGTATCCGAACAGTCTCGGCAACCAAAGGACCATGTCGGGTACAAAGGTGATGAGGAAAAGGCAGGCGACCATCCAGAAGAGGAAGGGCAGCGCGTCACGGATGATGTCCTTGACCGGAGCGCCCGAGATGTTCGTCATGATGAACAGCAGCAGGCCGTAGGGTGGGGTCACCAGCCCGAGCATGATGTTGACGACGACCATGACCCCGAAATGCACCATGTCGATGCCGAGCGCCTGGGCGGTCGGAATGAACACCGGCACGATGATGAGCAGGATTGCGGTGCCCTCGAGCACGCAGCCGAGCAAGAGCAGGATGACGTTGACGAGGATCAGGAAGCCGGTCGGCGACAGATCCCAGCTGGTCAGGATCACGCGCAGGCTGTCGGGAATGTTCTCGACGGTCACGACATAGTTGAAGACCAGCGATCCGGCGATCAGCATGCCGATGGAAGCCGTCGTCTTCGAACTCGCCTTCAGCGCATCGTAGAAGGCGGCGAACGAAATGCTGCGATAGATGACAACGGAAATCAGCAGCGCATAGGCCGCGGCCAGAGCGGCGGCCTCGGTCGGCGTGGTGATGCCCGAATAGATGCAGCCAAGCAGCACCACCGGCATCATCAGCGCCGGAAACGCCCGCCAGGTGATCATCGGGACATCGCGGAGCGGAACCGGCTCTTCGATGGGGAAGTTCTTGCGGCGTGCCGTGATTGCCACCTGCACCATCTGCATAGCGGCCATCAGCAGGCCGGGCACCATGCCGGCGAGGAAGAGATAGCCGATCGAGGCATCGGACACGAGCGCATAGATGACCATCGGGATCGACGGCGGGATGATCGGCCCGATCACGGCCGTCACGGCCGTCAGCGCTGCGGCATAGCTCGGCGTATAGCGGCCATCCCTGGTCATCATGTTCTGCATCATCTTGCCGCTGCCGGCCGCATCGGCGATGGCCGAGCCGGACATGCCGGCAAAAATGATGCTCTGCACGATGTTGACCTGCGCAAGCCCGCCGCGGAACCGGCCGACGAGCACGTTGCAGAAGGTCAGCAGCCGCTCGGTCATGGAGCCGATATTCATGAACTCGGCCGCCAGCACGAAGAGAGGCACGGCAAGGATGATGTAGTTCGAATACATGCCGTTCAGAAACTGCTCGGCGACCGTGCCCATGTCCGCGCCGGTCAGGAAGAGGTACAGGATGGAGCCGACCATCATCGAAAGGCCGATGGGCAGGCCGAGAAACGCCAGCGCCGTTATGGCAACGATGGCGAGCGAGAAAGGGCTGGTCAGGTTCATACGCCGGAGCCCGCCTTGGTGGGATCGAAGGCATCGGGCGCCTTGCCACGGATGGATTGTACGCCGAGCCACATATAGCGCACGATCATCGCCACGGCGAAAACCACGTAGATGGAATAGAGATAGTCGAAGCGGATCTTCAGATAGGCCGTCTTCTCGACCTTCATGAAGCTCACATAATCGATGACCGCCGGCAGCGAGACGCCGAACGCCACGATCAAGGCGGCAGCCATGATGATGGTCATGACCCGCCGCGACCGATCGGAGGCACTGGCCCAGAAGAAATCGAAGCGGATTTCCTCGCTTTCTCGCACGACGAAAGCCGAGCCGAAGAGCACGATCCAGATCCAGAGCGCGACGCTGACTTCATGCGTCCAGCCGATCGACAGGTTGAGGCCGTACCGGAAAAGAATCTGCAACAGGAACACCGCGAACATGCCGAAAAGCATGGCGGAAAGAATGTTCTCCGCCCGATTTCGCAGCCATTCGCCGAGCGCATTATATTTTCCGGACATGAATTCCTCCCCTGTTCGCACCGCCCGCCCGGCCGCCTAGGCGGTCGGACAGGTGCTTTATGATCATGCCCTGCCGTTCCTCAAGGCAGGGCATGGGACCGTATTAAAGGCCGGCAACCTTTTCGAGAATGCCCTCGGGCCAGGACTTGGCAAGATCGGAGGCCAGGTACTTTTCCTGCGCGTATTTGCGGAAGGCAGCGAGATCCGGCTCGTAGATTTCAAGGCCTGCAGCCTTGAATTCCTCCATCAGCGCCTTTTCCTGCGCAAGGTGCTGTTCCTGGCTCCAGGCCATCGCCTTGTCGGCGGCCGCCTGGAATTCCGTCTGCTGTTCCGGCGTCATCTCGTTCCAGACCTTGCTGGAAATCGTCAAAAGATCGTAGCCGATGAGATGCGACGTCAGCACGATCTGCGACATGACTTCATAGAACTTCATATTCTTGACGTTCGGAAGCGGATTGTCCTGCCCGTCGATCGCGCCGGTCTGGAGACCGGTATAGACTTCCGCATAGGCCATCGGCGTCGGGTTCGCGCCGAGTGCCGTGCCGAGGAACTGCCAGGCGTCGCCACCCGGCATGCGCAGCTTGATGCCGGCCATGTCTTCCGGCGTGGAAATCTTCTTGTCCGTCTTCAGGCCAACCTGTCGCGCACCGAAATAGGTCGGGCCGAGAATGTGCACGCCGAGCTGGTCTTCGGCCATCTTCTTGAATTCAGCGCCGGTCTCGCTGTCGAAGAAGGCGGTCACATGGGCGGCATCCCGGAAGAGATAGGCCGATGTCAGCACCGACCATTCCGGGATCTGGTTGGAAATATCCTGCGGCGCGATATTGCCCATCTGCAGATTGCCGCGCTGGAGCGCCACGAGTTCCGTGCCCTGCTTGAAGAGCGTTCCGCCGTAATAGGGCTCGAGCGTGAAATTGTCCTTGATCGCCTCGGCAAACGACTTGGTCATCTCCGCGCGGATGTCCTGCTCGGAGAACACCGCCGAGAATTTCAGCGTGGGTTTGTCCTGCGCGAAGGCCGGCAGGCCGAGCGTCATCGAGGCGATAACTGTCGCTCCCAAGAAAAATCGCCGTGTGAGTTCCAACGTCATGTGATTTCCTCCACTGAGCCGTCCGGACTTGCCGGCGGCGCTCCTCCAAAGACCGATTTCCCTCCCGGAACTCGGCATGCGAAATATTGTACGAAATGGTTCGTTTAGGTCAAACGAACGAATATCGGTGCTTTCTGCGCTGACTTTCTCTCGCCTGTAATGTCCTGTCAAATATCTTTTGTCATAGATTTTTTTCTTTATCGGATATAATTCACCTCGCAGGAGGAGCCATGTCCCGACACGAAACAGACCGGCTGGAAACGGCGGGAGAGCTCGCTTTCCGCCTCATACGCCAGGATATTATCGCCGGAACCCTTGCGCCCGGCCAGAAGCTGAAGCTCGACCAGTTGAAGGACCGCTATGCCGTCAGCGTCTCCACGCTGCGCGAAACGCTGTCGCGCCTCGCCTCCGAGAACCTCGTCACGGCCGAGGGGCAACGCGGCTTCGAGGTCGCGCCGGTCTCGGTCAAGGAACTGGAAAATCTCGGCGACCTCCGCCTTCTGCTCGAGAGCCACGCCGTCGGCCTGTCTTTCGCCGCCGGCGATCTTGATTGGGAGGCGCGCATCGTCGCCGCCCACCACAAGCTTTCCGCCGTCGAGCGCCATCTGCTGGAGGGTGACCTCCAGCGCACCGCCGATTGGGTGCGCTACGATTGGGAATTTCACCAGGCCCTCGTTTCCGCCTGCGATTCCGCCGTCCTCATGGGCGCCCTGTCGTCCACCTTCGATCGCTTCCTTCGCTATCATCTTCTGGCGCAGAGCTTTCGTGGCAAGCCGGTGACCGACGATCACCGGCATCTCTTCGAGCTGGCAATGCGGCGCGACGTGAATGGTGCCCGCGCCATGCTGCAGCAGCATGTCAGGAGCGGTATCGACCACGTCCTGAAGAGCGGCCGCATCCCTTGAAGCAGAAGCCGGCACGGCGCTGTCAAAGCGCATTGATGCGCTCCAGCATGCCATCAGGCCAGGCGGCCGAGAGCGGCGACTTCAGATACTGCTCCTGCGCATAAGCCCGGAAAGCAGCGACATCCGGCTCGTAGACCTCGAGCCCCTCTTCCTTGAAGAAGGCGACCAACTCCGCCTCCTGCTTCAGATATTCCTCCGCACTCCAGGCAAAACCCTTTTTCGCGGCATCCCGCATGCCCTGCTGTGCTTCGGGCGAAAGGCCTTCGAATATCTCGGAACCGACAAGTAGCAGGCCAAAGCCGATATTGTGCCCGGTCAGCACGATCTGGTCCGTCACTTCGTGGAACTTCATCAGCTTGTTGTTCGGCAGCGGATTGTCCTGTGCGTCGATCGCCCCGGTCTGCAGGCCGGTATAGGTTTCGGCATAATCCATCGCGATCGGGTTCGCGCCGATCGCCTGCCCGAGGAACTGCCAGCTTTCGCCGCCCGGCATGCGAAGCTTCACGCCCGCCAGATCTTCCGGCCTCATGATCTTCCGGTCGCCCTTCAGGTTCACGTGGCGGGCACCGTAGTAGGCGGGCGCAAGGATTTCGACACGCAGCTTCTCGCGGGCGATCCGGCGAAATTCCTCGCCGACATCGCTTTCGAAGATGGCGCTCAGATGCGCCGCGTCACGCACCACATAGGCCGCGCCGAGAATATCGAATTCGGGTGCCTGCTTGGCGAAGTCGGAAGGCGGCAACATCGCCATTTCAAGATTGCCGCGCTGCACGGCGACCAGTTCCGTGCCCTGCTTGAACAGCGTGGAATTGAAATAGGGCTGGAAGTCGTAGTCCGCGCCGATCTCCTTGGCGAAGATATTGACGAGCGCTAGGGAACGCGGAGCATCGGCCGTGGTCACGTCGGCAAAGCGCAGACGGGTCGCGGCGAAGGCGGACCGCTGCGATGCGCAAAGTGCCAGCGCGGCGGCGGAACCCGCCAGAAATTTCCGTTTCGTCAAAAGCATCGTCATCCTCCCAGATGGCGCGTCGCGCGCGCTTCCTCAATTCAGTGTCAGATCGCGAAACGGTTCTCCGCAACCCCCTGTGCGACGCCCTCGACGGCAAACAGCCCGCCCGCCAGCGGCTGGGCGGCACGTTGTTTCGGCGTCAGGAATTTGGCGGCGGTGGTGATGTAGAGGGTGCGGAAGTCCACTCCCCCGAAACAAACGCAGGTCGGATTGCTGACGGGCAGCCGAATGACTGTGTCGATACGCCCATCCGGTGCATAGCGGACCACGCGGCCGCCGGCGAAAAACGCAGTCCAGAGGCCGCCGTCGACGTCAAAGCAGGCGCCGTCCGGCCGTTCGCCCGTCGCCGAATAGTCTGCAAATAACCTCCGGTTCACAATCGCGCCATCGCTCGGGTCCATGTCGAAGACAAAGCTTTGATGCCGCCGCGTATCGGTGAAGTGGAACCGCCGCCCGTCTGGCGAAAAGGCAATCCCATTGCTGACGATGACGTCGCCAAAGATGCGCTCGACTCTCCGGTCGGGATCGATCCGATAGAGCGCGCCATTCGGCCGGTGCAATTGGTTGTCCATCGTCCCGATCCACAGCCGGCCCCAGGGATCGACGCGCCCGTCGTTCAGCCGGTTGTCCAGCCCGGTCTCGACCTCGGCGAAGGGCGCCAATGTCCCGTCCGGCGCGCGCAAGAGGAGCGAAAGATCGCGCGCCAAAATGTGCCCGCCGGACGCCGTCAACGCTTGGCTGCCGAGATAAGTCGCCTCGCGATCCGGAAAGATTTCGTGGAACCGCGCGGATGGATCGAAGCTCTGGAGCTTGGGTTTCTCGATATCGAGCCACCAGAGTTTTTGCGTGCGGTCGCACCACAAGGGAGTCTCGCCTAGTTGGTCGGCGGGGCGCAGGATGCACTCCACCTTTTCGCTGGCGATCGTCCTTGCCATCCTGCCATCCATTGATCAACTCCTCGGCAGGCCGGCGGGGCGCAGGTTCTTCTTCAGCGCCGCGATGCGGAAGATGGCGTTCGCAGCACCATAGCCGCGATAGTTGCGCCGCTCGACGATCTCGAAGAAGAAGCCTTCCCCATAGGTCGAACTGTAGAGCTGGAAATACTCGCCGTGCTCGTCCCGGTCATAGAGGATGTTCTCCGCCTTCAGCCGCTCGGTGAGGTCCGGATCGAGCCCGAATCGCGCCTCGACATCGTCGTAATAATTGGGGGAGATGTGAAGCGGCTGGAAACCGTTTGCCCTGAGCGCCGCGGCGGTCGCGAAAATGTCGTCCGTCGAAAAGGCGATGTGCTGGACGCCCGAGCCGAAATTCTCGGCGATGAAGTGGCCGGCAAGCGTGCGCCGGTTCTCCGCACCGTTCATGGTGATACGCAGCGATCCCTCGCCGTTCTGGATCACCTGGCTGCGCACGACGCCGGACGGGTCGATGATATCGACGACAGGCGATTTCTCCGCCTCGAAGATCGAGGTATAGAACAGCAGCCAGGTCAGCATCTCCTCATAGGCGACCGTCTGGGCGATGTGATCGACCCGGGAAAGCCCTGCCGGCGCGACGTCCCCGTCCACTTCGAGCGGCACGAAATCGATATCCCAGATGCGACCGAGATCGGCTTTGTCGTCGAGAAGATAAAGCAATCCGCCGCCGACCCCGCGGATCGCCGGCACATCCACCTCGCCGGCTCCGACCGGCTGGCTGAAAGGTTCGGCGCCGAGCGCCACGGCACGTGCCATCGCCTCGGCCGCATCCTCCACCACAAGCGCCATTGCATAGGCGGAGGTGCCGTGCACCGCATAAGCCGCGTTGGCAAAGCCGATATTCTCCGTGTTGACGAGAATACGTATGCCGCCCTGCTCGTAGAGATCGACCCGCTTGGAACGATGCCGCGCCGTGCGGCTGAAACCGAGCGTCCGCAAGAGCCTGGCGAGCTCGGCCGCGTCCTCCGCATTGGCCGAAAACTCGACGAAACCGATGCCCGACACGGCAACGCGTTCCGGCATCGGCGCCAGCGTCAGGCTGGAGGACGCCGGGCGGCGGCGCACCTGATCGCCTAGATAGACGAGCGACCGCTGACCATCGGCAGCGATCGCCTTTGCGGAGCCGCCGCGAAACTGGTCGTTGAATATCTCCAGCGAGAAATAGCCGTCATAGCCCGTCTCGGCGATCGCGGCTGTGAAGTCCGTTACGGCAAGATCGCCTTCGCCGGGCATATTGCGGAAGTGCCGGCTCCAATAGAGCAGGTCCATGTCGATCATCGGCGCGTCGGCGAGCTGGACGATGAAGATGCTTTCCTTGGGGATCGAGCGGATTGAATTGATATCGATCTTGCGGGCGAGCGAATGGAAACTGTCCAGGATAAGGCCGATATTAGGGTGCTGCGCTCGGCGCACGATCTCCCAGGCGTCACGGTGGTCGAAAATATGCCGCCCCCAGGCCAGCGCCTCGTAGCCGACCCTTAGGCCGCGCCGGGCGGCCCGCTCACCCAGTTCGTGGAAGTCGGCGGCGGCGCGGTCTATACCGCCGAGCGAGACCGGCGAGACGTTCGAGCACACCAGAACCAGATCGGTACCGAGCTGCTGCATGATATCGAACTTGCGTTCGGCGCGGTCGAAGGTGCGGGAGCGATGCGGCTCCGGCATGCCCTCGAAATCGCGGAACGGCTGGAACAGCGTGATCTCCAGCCCGTGGTCGCGTACCATCTTCCCGACGTCTGCCGGGCTGCCGTCGAAGGCAAGGAAATCGTTCTCGAAAATCTCGACGCCATCGAAACCGGCCGCTGCAATCGCCGCCAGCTTGTCGGGCAGTTCACCGCTGATCGAGACGGTCGCGATCGAGGTTTTCATCCCACAGCCCCCGGACGAATGTCGCCAGCCTCGCCGGTGCCGGTGAGCGCCATGAAATGGCGCATCATCCGCCCGGCATCCGCCTCGCAGCCCGTGAAGAGACCGAAGGCCCCGACCGCCTGAAACACCGCCATGCCGCCGCCGTCGACCACCCGGCAACCGCGACGCCGCGCCTCGGCGAGAAGTTCGGTCTCGAGCGGAAAATAGACGATCTCGGCAACCCATTGGCGGGCATTCAGGAGATCGGCATCCAGCGGCAGGCCGGGATAGTTCGCCATGCCCGTGGGGGTCGCGTGGATCAGCCCGGAAGCATCCGCCATCGCCGCCGCAAGATCGCTACCGGCGGAAATCCGCGCGGATGGAAAGCGTTTCTTCATGGCAGCGACAAGAACCGCGGCACGGCCTCCGTCGGGGTCGAAGATGGTCATGGCATCGGCCCCCAGCATCAGGATCGCATAGACCGTCGCAGCCCCCGCCCCGCCGGCACCAAGCTGCACGACGTGGCGAAGCTCGGCATCGGGCAGACGCCGGCGGAAGGCCTCGGCGAAACCCCACCAGTCGGTGTTATGGCCGTGGCGCTTGCCGTCCCGCAGCACCACGGTGTTGACGGCGCCGAGCGTCGCGGCATCCTCGGAAAGCGTGTCGAGCAGCGGAATGACAGCCTGCTTGCAGGGATGTGTGATGTTGAGCCCGACGAAGCCGTCTGCCTCCGCCCGCTTGATCAACGCGGAAAGACGCTCAGTCCCTCCACCGAGAAGATCGAGGTCGAGCAGGTCGTAGCGATAGGCAAAACCCTGGCTGCGCGCTTCCGCCATATGCATGGCAGGCGTCAGCGACGCCTGGATGCCGGAGCCGATAAGCCCGGCGCGCATGATCTTGGAAGTTTCCATCCTTGTCGCCGCACGCCATGCCGACAGCTCTCGCGCCGGCACCGCTTGCAGCCCTTCCCGTCTTTCCGGTCGAAACCGAAGCCTCACTCCATGGATCGGAATAATGTACTAACTAGTTCGTGTCAATTGCACACCGTTGAAACGATGCCCGGACCCGCCTATGAACGGTGGACAAGCCTGCATGCCGGGCCTGCATGCCCGGGAGGGTGAGCATGCAGGCCCCCGACTGGACGCCCATCTGGATAATATCGACATGCCGAGACAAGAGCGCAGTACGCGCAAGAACGACCCGGAAAAGACGAAAGAGGACATTCTGAGCGTCGCAACGGAAGAGTTTGCCGCCCATGGCCTGTCGGGCGGCCGGGTGGATGCGATCGCCGAGCGCACACGCACGTCCAAGCGGATGATCTATTATTATTTCGGCAGCAAGGAGGATCTTTATCTCGCGGTCCTAGAGAAGGCCTACCGCAAGATCCGCTCGCTGGAAGCCGATCTTGAACTCGGCGACATGACGCCAGTGGTAGCGCTGAAGACGCTCGTCGCCAGCACGTTCGACCATGACGAGCGCAACCCGGATTTCGTCCGGCTGGTCAGCATCGAGAACATCCACCAGGCCGCGCATATGCAACGGTCCGGCGAGATCAAGGATCTCAACGTCTCGATCATTCGCACGCTTGAGGGAATTCTCGAGCGCGGCAAGAAGGACGGCAGCTTCCGGCGCGACATCGACCCCATCGACCTGCACATGCTGATCAGCGCCTTCTGTTTCTTCCGCGTGTCGAACCGACACACCTTCGGCACCATCTTCCGCCGCGACCTCTCCGAGCCGGCGCTTTACGACCGGCACAAGCAGCTGATCTCGGACGCTGTCATCAGCTATCTGAGCACGCCGTAACCAGGCGGCATTCCCGAGGCCATGTCAAACGCCGGCGTCATCCGGGCTACCGCCGGACCGGCCATTGCCTATGCGCTGGGAGTGGCTGTTCCCCTGGCCATTGCCATTGCCATTGCCATTGCCGTGCCGATACGCCTGGAAACGGGGCGTGGTCGCTACAGCGTGACCGTCTGAACGGCCACCCTGTCCAGCAGCGCCAGATCATGGCTGATCGCCAAGATGCCAATGTCCCGCCGCGCCGAAATCTCTAACAAAGCGAGCCAGATTTCGCTTTGCGCAATAGGATCGAGCATGGATGTGATTTCGTCTGCGATCAGGAAGCGGGTTCCCGGTGTCAGGGAGCGCAGCAGCGCCACCCGCTGCAGCTCGCCACCGGATAATTCATGAGGATAGCGGTCGAGCCATTGGCGCCGGACACCCAGCGCCAGCATCAGCATTTCATCGGGCGGATTGGCTTCCGATACGATCCTGCCGATCTTCCATCGCGGATTGACGGCGAAGATGGCCGTCTGGTGTATCAGCTGAACGGGATTGAAGCCTGAGGAAGCCGGCGCGGCGCCGTCGATCAGCACCCTGCCCTTCGTCGGGAGAAGATGCCGGGCCAGGATCTTCCCCAGCGTCGACTTGCCCCGCCCCGATTTCCCCGTCAGCCCCAGTATCCGGCCGCTTTCGATCGCAAGATTGATCCCATCGAGGATAGGCACCCCGCGGCCAAAGCCAAAGCCGATGGCCGACGCCTCAAGCTTCATGGTGCCCTCGCGAAAAGCCGTTCTGCGGCAGTGCATTCCAGATCGCGCGGGCATAGGCGGCGCAAAGCGCTTCACCGTCACCGGCAAAGGCATTGGCCCTCTCCTGTGCGGCGACTTGCCCGTCGCGGAGAAGAACCACCCGGTCGGCGATCTCCAATGCCGCCGAAAGATCGTGGGAGATGACGATGACCGCTTTTCCCGCCTCGGCGAAGGATTTCAGGCACCGAAAGACCCGGGCCGTATTTTCGGCATCAAGTCCGTTGCTGGGCTCATCGGCAATCACGAGATCGGCGCCAGACACCGTCGTCATCGCCAGCATGACGCGGCGCGCCATGCCGCCCGACAGCGCATGCGGGAAGGTTGCGGCGACCGCGGGCGCAAGGTCGAACCGCGACAATGCCCCTTCCACCGCTCCCGGCACCGTCATCGGATGACCCGCGCGTCGGGCGGCCCAGCGAAGCTGCTGGCCGACCGTGGCAAGCGGATCGAGATGACCGATCGATTGCGGAATCAAAGCGATCCGGCTGCCGCGCAGCGCGGCCTGCGCCGGTGGGTCGAGAAGGCGCCCATCGAAACGCATGGCGCCTCCGGCGGTGGCGTTCGCCGGCAGCAGGCCCATGACCGCATGGGCAACCAGGCTTTTCCCCGCGCCCGAAGCCCCGAACAGCGCCAGCACCTCGCCACGTGCGACCGCAAGGGAGATGTCGCGGACGCAATCGACATTGACCCGGCGCAGCAGGCCGGCGCGGCGGTGGAACGAAACAGTCAGCCTTTCGATCTCGAGCAGGCTCATGGCCGTCCTGCCTTCGGATCCGTCAGGACGCGCAGCCCGTTGCCAATGATATCGAAGCACAGGACGGCGACCACCAGAAGCAGACCCGGGAACAGTCCGAGCCACCATTTGCCGGCCAGGAGGTAGCGCATCGATTCCGACAGCAGAATACCGATCGCAGGCTCGCCGGGCTCCAGCCCGAAGCCGAGAAAGGTCAGCCCCGCCTCGTGCAGGATGGCATGCGGAAAAAGCAGGACGAAGCCGACGATCATCTGGGGCACCAGATGCGGCAGGATGTGATGCCTGGCGATGAACCAGCGCGATTTGCCGAAATTGCGGGAGACGATGACGTATTCCGCATTGCGCAGCTGCAGGATTTCCGCACGCAGGATGCGCGTCAGCCGCGGCCAATGGGTCACCGCGACGGCGATGACGACGGCGGTCGTGCCCCCACCGAGCGCGAAGGAAATCAGGATCAGCAGGACGAGATGCGGCAATCCCATGGTCATGTCGATGAACAGCGACACAAGACTGTCTGCCAGACGCGAGCCGCTGGCAGACACGATGGCAAGGCAGGTGGCGATGACGACCGATATGCCGGCCGCCAGGAAACCGACACGGAGACTGAGCGCCAGCCCCTTGATCGTCCGTGCCAGCACATCGCGCCCGAACATATCGGTGCCGAAGAGATGCTGCCAGGACGGCGGCTGAAGCCGCGCCTGAAAGTCGCTCGCCAGGCCGGACGAGCCCAGGAGCCAGGCCGCAAGCAGAACCGCGGCGAGCAAAAGCACCGCGATCCCCGTCGCGACGAGCGCGGGGTTCGCCCTGTCGAGCGACGGTGTTTGCGGCGGCTTTTCGACTACCACCGTCATTCCGCAATCCCCTGCCAGGCTTCGCTTGCAGATGAAATCCGCGGGTCCGCCACATGGTAGAGGATGTCGGCAATCGTATTGCCGACCGAGACGAACAGGGTCGCCGTGAGAGTGATGGCGAGAAGCAGGGGCACGTCGCCGCGGATGCCCGCTTCGATCGTGGCACTTCCCAGCCCCGGATAGGAGAACACGGTTTCCGCGAGGATCGAGCCGCCGAAAAGCTCACCGAGCGAGGCGAAGAGAACGGTGATCGCCGGCAGGGCCGCATTCCGCGCGCCATGATGCAGGACGATGTCGAGCATCGTGGCGCCTTGCGCCCTTGCATAGAGCACGAAGTCGGACTGCATGATCTCGATCATCTTGACGCGCGTGTGGAGCGCGATCTGCGCGATGCCGAGGATCGACAGGGCGATCAGCGGTAGCAGGAGATGGTGGAGGCGTTGCAGCAGCGTGACGTCTTCAGGCAGCATTCCGATGGGCGCCGCGCAGCAGACGGGCGTCCAGCGCAGGCCGACGGAGAAGACGATCAGCAACAGGATCGCGATCCAGAATGTCGGCGTCGCCGCCAGGATATAGGCGTAGAGCCGGATGATGCGGTCGCTCCAGCTGCCGGGATTGGCACCGGCCCAGATGCCGAGCGAAAAGCCGATGAACCCGGAAAAGGCCCATGCCAGCCCCATGAGGACGATGGAGGAACGGAAACGCTCCGAAATGACATCGGCGACGGAAGCGTTGTAGGTGACGCTCCAGCCCAGATCGCCTGTCAGCATGCTTGAGAGCCACTTCACGAACTGGACTCCGGCGGGCTGGTCCAATCCCCATTTTTCCGTGATGAGCGCCCGCTGCTCGGGACCGACGCGCGCGATATCCGGCCCGAGATAGGCATCGATCGGATCGACCGGCGAGAGCTTAACCAGAACGAAGGCCACAACCGCTACGCCCGCCAGCACGAGAGCCAGACGGATAAGCCGGACGAGAACGAAAGCCTTCCAGGATCGCATTGTCGTTCCTTAATTGCAGGTCCAGGTCCAGCCCTGGATGCCCGCCGTGATCGGCCAGCCATGGCCATGCGGCTCTATCTGCGTCTCGCCGACGTCGAGGCATCTGTTGACGAAATAGATGTGATCGAGATTGACCAGCCAGGCCCAGCCGGCCTCGCCTTTCGTGCTGAAGCCGCGCGCGCCGTCCCATTCGGCCTTCTGCCATTCGGGATAGGACGCTTCGAGGCTCGATGCGTGCTGCGCCGCCTCGAAATGCCCATCGACCGTGGCGTCGGAAAAGAAGCCGGGATTGTAATACTCCACGCCGCCCCATGCGCTCTGATAGAGGCTGTAGACTTCGAGCGGGCTGTGGCTGCCCCACCCGAATGCCACCGGCTCGGAATGCATGACGCGCTCGATGCCTTCCCAGGTCGTGCCGCTCGGCGTTCCCTCGATGCCGAGCGGCTTCAGCAAGTCGGCAAGAACGACCGCGATGGCCTGTCGGGTGGAATCGGAGGCGGGATAGTTGATGGGAAATGCGGCGCGCAGGCCGTTCTTCTCCCGCACGCCATCCACGCCGGGCACCCAGCCGGCATCGTCCAGCAGGTGCTTGGCCGCGTCGAGATCGAATCTCACTACGGCCTGCGGATTGGACCAGGGCAAGCCGTCGGCCGGGCCATAGGCCGGCGTTCCGTGGCCCAAGAGGACAGTATCCACGATCTTCTGACGGTCGATGCCGATATTGATCGCCCGGCGGATGGCGAGATCGGCGGTCACGTTGTTGCCGATGGCATTGCCCTTGGAATCCTCCTTCCCTTCGGCAGGCGCCATCGGGAAGTGAATACCCCTGTTATCGACGGTATCGGCCACGACGACGTTGAAGCCGGACGGGACGGCATCGGCAAGTGCTGCCGGGACGGACACCATGTCGACTTGCCCGGCATGGGCGGCCGCCAGGCTTGTATCCTCTCCGGTGAACAGGAACGTCAGGCGGCGGAAGGGAGATTTCCGCCCGTAATAATTCGGATTGGCCTCCACGATCAATTGCTCGCCCTGCGTCCAGGAGACGAGCCTGTACGGTCCCGAGCCGACCGGCTTGCGCGCATAATCCGCGCCATATGTCGCTGCCGGCACGATGCCGAGCGAATAGAAGTTCTCCATGAAGGTAATCCATGGCTGCTTTAGCCTGATCACGACGGTCCTGTCGTCGGTCGCCTCGGCGGACACCATCGCGTTGAGATCGAGCGCCCCGCCGGCGGTGGCAGCCTTGGTGAAGGTGAAGGCGACATCCTTAGCGGTCAGCGGCGCGCCATCCGAAAAGGTCACGCCTTCGCGGATGATGATCGTCCAGGTCAGCTTGTCGTCGGAAAGCCTCCAGGCGCGCGCAAGATCGGGCTTCGTGGCAAGATCGGCGTCGCGGCTGAGCAGGGTGGACTGGAACAGGGGATGGCCGTAGCGCCCCCAACCCAGCAGGGGATCGTAGCCCGTATCCGGTTCCCCGCCGATGGCCAGCACCAGCTCGGTCTTCCCCGTCGCGAAGGCCGGGGTGCTCAGCAGGGAAAGAACGGAAGCCGCTGCAAGAGCGGACAGCTTCATCGTCTCCATCATCCGGACCCCCCAAGTTCGGTCACAATGCCACCAGCACGATAGAAACGAAGACGGTATGATGTCTATGGAAAAATCGCTTACACCCTTCTTCGACGCCAGCCGGGCCCCGGAAAGCAGTTGGAGCTTGCCTTGCCATGGGCTATCGATAGCGGGCTTTCGAAACCCGCCGGCAGCGCCAGTCAGGATTTTTCATGCAAAGAGTAACCGTCACCCTCGACGACGATCTGATGGAAGAGCTCGATCGCATGATCAAGGCGCGCGGCTACCAGAACCGTTCGGAAGCCATTCGCGACCTCGCGCGGGCCGGCTTGAAGCAGGCCTCACTGGAAGCCGGCTCTCTCAGCAATACCATCGGCGTGCTGAGCTATGTCTTCGACCACGAGGCTCGCGAACTGGCGAAACGCCTCACAAGCACGTTCCACAGCCATCACGATCTGACGGTCTCCAGCCTTCACGTCCATCTCGACGAGAAGAACTGCCTTGAGGTCAGTATCCTGAAGGGGCCGTCGGGCGATGTGCAGCACTTCGCCGAACATGTGATATCGGAGCGAGCCGTACGATACGGGCATCTCCACATCATGCCGCTGTCCTCGGAATCCTAAGGCATTTCCGGAAAACCGGAGTGTGGTGGCAGGGAAGATATCCGCTCGCCGCCGAGGTGCTCGACCTCATCGAACGGGTTATGGGGTGGACCGCACCAGCGTCCTCGCGACCGGCATCCTTGTGCAACGATGTGGCTGTCGTGGTCGGCTGCTTCCTTGGGGATCGCTTTCGCGCCGCGCTGCCGCTTGCCCGGCAACCGGCAATGTGGACGATCTTCGGTCTGAGCGACGACCATTTCGCCGCCGCCAGTCCTTATGCGCATCCGGCATCGAGCCGACGTCTTCTGGCGCATTAGACACAGCTACGCGAACGAGGCCCGGCGGGAGGGCAAAATGCTGGATTTACCGGCTGCAGGGGGCGTTCCGATTAACTCCCCACCGCGTTGCCGCACAGATGCGAGCCGAAATCACAAACCCTTACGGGCTTTTTTCCCTGTATCCCGCTGCGAATTCATCAACCCCGCTGCGTATCAGCAGGTGGGGCGGAATGCCGTCGGGCCGAACGCGATCCTTCGGCAACGGGGACACATATTTGCGGCCGGCCTTGCGGCGCTCGAAATCGGCCCGGGCGGCAGCGCGCAGGTCAGCATCGACGATCAGGTCGTAGCCGACGCCCGCCATCACGACAGCGGAGAGGATGGAGCTCTTGTCACCAATGCTGGTACCGCCGCAGGCCGTTACGGGCCAGGTGTGCAGCCCGACGCCGATCGGCATCGTGGCGATGGCGAAGAGGCCCGTCGGCGTGTTGTAGCTGACGTCGCCGACATCGGTGCTGCCGCCGGTCGTGACTTCCGGAAGGATGGGCATGACGATCGGCATCAGGCCCGCCTCCGGCAGCCCCATCTCGCGCTGGCAGGTCTTGGCGAAGACCTGCTCGGCCTCGGTCCATTCGAGCGGCAGCGCCGTCATGTGGTCGTGCAGGCGCTGGACGAGCGTCTCGTTCGGCAGAAGGTCATGCATGCCGAAGAAATGGTCGACGGCAACCGTCGTCTGGGTGGATGTCGCCGCACCGCTCGCGACGTCCCTTACCCAGGCCGTCACCTCGTCCACCTCCGTGCGATCCTGATCACGGATCATGATCAGAACCTCGGCAGTGTCGGGAATGACATTGGGCGCGCCGCCGCCGTCGGTGTAGGCGTAATGTAGCCGGGTCGTCGGCTTGAGATGCTCGCGCATGAACTGGACGCCGGTGCCGAAAAGCTCAGCACCCTTGAGCGCGCTGCGCCCTTCCCACGGATCGACGCCGGCATGGGCCGTGCGCCCGGTATAGCGCACGCGAAGCATGTTGACGGCCGCCGTGCGCAACAGCCCCGTGGCGTTCATCGGGCCGGGATGCCAGGCAAGGGCCGCGTCGAGATCGTCGAACAGGCCGTCACGAGCCATGTAGACCTTCGCGCCTTGCGTTTCCTCCGCCGCGCAACCATAGACCCGGATCGTCCCGGGATGACCGCCGTCGATCATCATCTTCTTGAGCGCCAGCGCCGCGCCGGTGCAGCCTGCGCCGAGCATGTTGTGGCCGCATCCATGACCGACCTCTACCCCGGCCGGTCCTGGCGTCTGGCGCGGTTCGGCCGCGTTGCCGAGGCCCGGAAGCGCGTCGTATTCCGGCAGGAAGCCGATCTTCGGGCCGCCCTCGCCCTGCGTCCATTCGGCAAGGAAGGCCGTGGGGATGCCCGACGTTCCCGTGCTGACGATCGTGAAGCCCGCCGCACGCAGCTCACGAAGATGGATTTCGGAAGAGTGCTCCTCGTGCAGGGACAATTCAGGCGTGTTCCAGACCTCGCGCGATATGCGCAGGATCGCCTCGCGAACCGTGTCCACGGCCTCGCGCGCGGTCTTTGCAGAGTCTGGTGTGGCGGCGTCCTGCGCCTTCGCCGCCAACGGCATCAGCGCCAAGACCGCCGTCGAGGCAAGCGAGCCGATCAGCAGTTTGCGGCGCAGACTGTCGACGGGCTGATAGGGGAATTCGAAGCTCATGGCACCCTCGCTATTCATTGGCCGACAATGGCGCATGATGGCACTCCCCGCCGGTACGATCCAGTCCCTAAATCATGCCGGTCCCGGCAGCCTGCTTGTCCACGACAGCCGGTCGCCCCGAGCACGACGCTCGACGGCGAAAGGGCGATCGGGCTCCTCCTCACCCGCTCTCTCGGACAGGGACCTGCACCGGTGGATACACGCCACGTCCCGTGACGAACAGGCAAGGTCCTCGATTGATCGAGAGCGTTTCGGCTTTTCCTCGAAGCGAGAAAGCTCGGTCTTCCTGTTCCCACGAAATTCCGGACGCAAACCGCTCAAGCATTTCTGCCGGATTTTCTCTCGTTGCCGGGCGCAGTATGGGAATCTTAAGATACTTTCCGGCGACATTGCCGACGGCAGCGTTTGCACATTGCAATCAGAGAGGAAATTTGCTTCCACTAGACGGATAGGAAATTCAATAGAGGAGGCGGAAATGTCTGATCTTGTTGCAATCGTCTATCCGAGCGAGGCAAAGGCGGAAGAAGTCCGCCAGCGTATCTTCGAACTTCAGAAGGAATATCTGATCACCGTCGGCGATGCCGTCATCGCCACGAAGTCCGCCGATGGCAAGATCAAGCTCAACCAGTTGTTCAACACGACGGCCGCCGGCGCCACCACGGGCAGCTTCTGGGGCTTGCTGATCGGCATCCTCTTCCTCAATCCGCTGCTCGGCGTTGCCGTCGGCGCGGCGTCCGGCGCCATCCGCGGAGCGCTGACGGATGTCGGCATCAACGATGCCTTCATGAAGGAGCTTGCCCACAAGCTCGAGGGGGGCAACGCCGCCCTCTTCGTGCTGGTGCGCAGCATGACGGCCGACAAGGTGCTGAAGGATATCTCGTCCCACGGCGGGGAGGTTCTGCAGACATCCCTCGACGAAGGCAAGGAACAGGTGCTGCGCAACGCGTTGCAGCAGGCACAGCAGGCTTCCGGTTGACCGGTCCTGCGCCGCTCTTTGACCAGGCGCTGGAGGTACGAGCCTCCCGCGCCTGGCTTTGCATGAAACATCTTCGAGGTTGATATGGTTCGCGCTGGCAATAGAGGCATGTTTGGCGCGATAGGCACCGGCATCCTCGTTCTCGCCCTTTTTCGCCTCGCGCAGCCGATCTTCGCGCCGCTCTTCTTTTCACTCCTCATCATCGCGCTCATGTGGCCATGCCAATTGGCCCTGCAGCGAAAGCTGCCACGCCTCGTCGCGCTGTTCATCACCCTGTCGTTGACGATGGCGGCCATCCTGGCGCTCGGCTCCTCAGTCGCCTGGGGCCTCACCCAGCTCGGCCACTGGCTGTTCCTCAACGCCGAGCGGCTACAGGCGATCTATACGGTCTGGGCGGACTGGCTGGAACAGCACGGCGTTCCCGTCATGGGCACCCTGTCGGACCGGTTCGACGTGCGCTGGCTCGTCGGCTTTATGCAGAGCATGGCCGGCCGGCTGAACAGTTTCGCGGGCTTTGCGATGCTCGTCCTGATCTTCGTGATGCTCGGCTTGCTGGAAGTGGACGAATTCGGCACACGTCTCGCCTCGCCCTCAGCGCAACCTCATGGCAGCCGCATTCTGGCCGCCAACCGCACCATCGCCGCCAAGCTCCGCCGCTTCATGATCGTACGCACAGCCGCCAGCGTGCTGACCGGCCTCGTCGTCTGGGTGTTCACGCTGGGCATGGGCCTGGAACTAGCCGCCGCCTGGGGCGCGATCGCCTTCGCCCTCAACTATATCCCGTTTATCGGCCCCTTGGTCGCCACCACCCTGCCGACGATCTTTGCGGTCGGCCATTTCGGATCATGGGAAATGGCCGTCGTGATCTTTGCCTGCCTCAATGTCATCCAGTTCGTGATCGGCAGCTACCTGGAGCCGCGGCTGACCGGCGCCTCGCTGGCGCTCTCCCCCTTCGCGGTAATCTTCGCCGTGTTCTTCTGGAGCTTCATGTGGGGCGTTTCGGGAGCCTTCATCGGCGTGCCGGTGCTGATCGCCTTCGTCGTCTATTGCGAAGGCTCACCTTCGGCAGGCTGGCTTGCGGCGATCCTGGCGAACAAGACGGCCGAGGTTCCGGATGCGTGAGGTCTCTCACCGAAGCCGCTCGGCCTTTCGCGCGATCCGCGTCCTCCTCGCCCTTGCCTGCCTGCTCCCGCCCTTGCCGGTGAGGGCACAGCAGGAAACCGGCGAATGCGCGGTCCTCATGCACGGACTTGCGCGCGGCAGCGGTTCGTTCTGGCTTGTCGAAACGATATTGACCGCAAAGGGCTACCACGTCGTCAACAGGGACCACCCCTCCACGAGAGACACCATCGCCGGGCTGTCCGTCCATGTCGGGGCGGCGGTCGCCGAATGCGGGACGCGCCGCGTGAACTTCGTCACCCATTCCATGGGCGGCATCCTCGTCCGGCATTGGCTTGCCGGCCACCGGCCCGAAAGGCTGGGGCGCGTGGTGATGCTCGCGCCACCCAACCACGGGTCTGAAATCGTCGATGTCTTCGGCGACCTCCCGCCCTTCCACTGGATCAACGGGCCGGCAGGTCTGGAACTGGGGACGGGTCGAAACGCCACGCCGGAAACCCTGCCGAAACCCGATTTCCCCCTCGGCATCATCGCCGGCGACATCTCCCTCAACCCGATCTACAATTCCATCCTCGAAGGGCCGAACGACGGCAAGGTCACGGTGGCGTCCACGCGCCTGGACGGTGCGGCCGACCACCTCGTGGTGCATGCCACACATACATTCATGATGTTCAATCCCGTCGTTGTCATGGAAACGCTGCGCTTTCTCGAAACGGGCGCCTTCGATCACGGCATGACCTGGTATGCGGCCGCCACGGCCTTGAGCGCCATCGTCCAATAGACCAGGACCATCTGTGTCGTCACGGCAAGTTGTTAAGAAATCGGGAAGTTCGTCACACCGAAAATCACGGAGGGCGAAAAATAACCTTGCCAAGCGAAGTGTTCACTGACCTCATCACGCCATGAGCCGGCGTCGCGGGCTCCAGCACAGGTCGAATTGGAGGAAAGCGCATGTTTCTGAAGAAAGTGCTCTCGATTGCCATCGTTTTCGGCGCAGTGGCGCTTGCGGGTATGGCCGAAGCCCAGGCTGCCTCGGCGGTCGTCACCAGCACAGTCCATCTTCGCTCGGGACCGGGCACCAACTTCCGGACGATCGGTCGCGTGCATGCCCGCGAGCGCGTGCGTGTGAACCGGTGCGACCGTTCACTGCGCTGGTGTCAGGTGCAGCCGCGCCGCGGACGCACCGGATGGGTCAGTTCCCGCTTCCTCGACCGCGTGTCGGGCAACCATCGCCCTGGCCCGGGCAGCATCTGCTTCCACGGTGCGCGCGGGCATATCTGCATCGGCAGATAAGACGCGACGGGGCCAGTGCGGCGGTTCCCGCCGCACTGCAAACCGACCGGATTGAGCCAGGAGGCGACATGAATTTCAGATATCGGGACTTTGCCGGAGCAACGGTGATGCTGCTCGCGGCCGCCGGAACGGCCTGGGCTCAAACGAGCGGGCCTGCCATCGTCGGAGCCTGGAAGCTCACCCGGATCGTCGGAAACGACGCGGTGCCGGGCGTGCTGGCAACCGTCGAGATCAGCCAGGACGGAAAGCTGACGGGCGACGCCGGCTGCAACCGCTTCGTCGGCACCATCAGCATCAAGGAAGATTCCGTGCAGGTGTCCCAGGTCGTCTCCACCCGCCGTTTGTGCCTCAATCCGGTGCAGGCGCAGGAAGATGCCCTACTGCGATCCCTCGAGACGATCACGCGGGCCGATATCGACGATACCGGCCACCTCGTGATGCGCAATGACCGGGAGGTCGTTCTCGAGGCAACCGCGCTTGCCGAACAGCCAAGGTGACCCCGTTTGCCCCGATCGGTCGATGCAAAGGCAGGCTGATGCCACGGCTGATCGCCCTTTGCGCCGCCATGATCCTGACCGCCTGCACGATGCAGCGCGCGCCGACTGGCCTGCAGCCCGCCGGCTTGCCCGCGGAGACGGGATCCGCGACGCCCGTCTTTCTTGCGACGAACAGGCAGAAGACCATGATCGCTGCCAGACCGTTTTCAGCCGACCGGTCATTGACGCTCAATTTCGCCCGTTTCGACGTCACCGCCCCAGCCCGCCGGCGTCTGGGCGAGGTTCCTGTCGGCGGAAACGATCCCCGGCATCATTTCACCGCGACATACCGTGACATAGACGGCCGCGCGCGGCTCATTGCCGAGATCAACGCCGCACTGGAGCGGCTTCCGTCACACAATCGGGAAATCTTCATTTTCGTCCACGGCTACAACAACAACATTTCGGAGAGCCTTTTCCGGACGGCGCAGATCGTCACCGACTTTGGAATCCAATCGGTGCCACTGCACTATGCCTGGCCGTCTGCCGGCTCGCTGCCGCTTTATGTGTTCGACCGCGACAGCGCGATCTTCGCCCGTGACGGGCTTGCCGAAACGATCGAACTGGCCGCGCAGACGAAAGCGAAGGACGTGGTTTTGGTCGCCCATTCGATGGGCGCCTTTGCGACGATGGAGGCGCTGCGAACACTGGCGCTTCGCGGGAAATCCGCCACGTTCAAGCGGTTCGGCGGCGTTGTCCTGGCTGCGCCCGATATCGATGTCGATGTCTTCGACAGCCAGCTCGCCGATATCGGCGCGCTGCCCGTCCCCTTCACCATTCTGGTCTCGCAGCGCGACCGCGCAATCGGCCTGTCGCGTTTCCTGGCCGGCGGACACCCGCGCGTTGGCAATGTCCACGACATCGCCCTTCTGCAAAGCAGCGGCATCACGGTCATCGATGTCTCGCGTGTGGACGGCGGCGGCCACACCGTATTCGCCCAGTCCGAGGCGATGACGAAACTTGTCGAAAACAGCCGGATGGCCCGCAACGCCCTCGTCAGCGGCAACACGACACTTTCCCCCGCCAGTCTCGCCGAGGCCGTGGCGACAAGCGCCGTGGCGCTTCCCTTGACCATTTTCCTGCCCGACGGAACTCTTTTCGGCGGCACGACCGGACAGAGGAGGCCCTGACAGGTCATCGACATCGAATGCAGCTGGAAAAAACAAGGCTCGTGCCGGACCGGTACCGTGTTCCCGCTTGAACTATACAACCAGAAAATGCTTCAATGCCTTTCGCTTACTTTCCAGGCGTGGCTGTTGAACGAACAAAATAGGAAGAAAGCTCATGGGGCTGTTTGGAATTTTGCTCGCGCTCGCCCTCCTGATGTGGTTTGCCTATCGCGGCTGGAGTGTGCTGCTTCTGGCGCCTGCCGCGGCGCTCATCGCCGCCCTCATCTCCGGCGAGCCCCTGTTGCCGCATTGGACCTCGACATTCATGAGCGGCACGGCACGCTTCGTGGCGCAATGGCTTCCCCTGTTCCTGCTGGGCGGTATTTTCGGCAAGATGATGGATGACAGTGGCTCCATCACGTCGATCGCCCGCTTCCTGACGGAGAAGCTGGGCGTCAAGCGGACCATGCTTTCGGTGGTTCTCGCCTCCGCCGTCGTTACCTATGGCGGCGTCAGCGTATTCGTGGCGTTCTTCGTGCTGGTTCCGATGGCGCGCGAAATGTTCAAGGCCGCCAATATCCCGACACGGCTGATGCCGGCGGCGATCGGGCTTGGCGCGTTCACCTTCACCATGTCGGCGATGCCGGGGACGCCCTCGACGAACAATGCCATCCCGATGCCCTATTTCGGCACGACGACCTTCGCCGCTCCCGGCCTCGGCATTATCGCGTCCATCATCACCCTCGCCTTCGGCCTGTGGTGGCTGGCACGCATCGAGGCGAAGGCGCGCGCAACCGGCGAAGGCTATGTCGATGACGAAGACGGTGCCGTCCTCATCAGCGAGAAGGTGCGCGAGCAGGCGACCGTTTCCGGGGACTTCGATCCGAACGAGCTGACGCACGGCCAGCGCAGCGACACGGCCCCGTCCTTCTTCTTTGCCGTCCTGCCCCTCGCCGTCGTCATCGCCGTCAACTTTCTCATGGCGCTGGTGGTGCTGCCGCGCATCGATTTCTCCGCCGCGGAAGCGGCCCTCGGCATCAACATCTCTTCCACGATCGGCGTCTGGGCGGTCCTGATCGCGCTGGCTGCGGCGATCGTCACCGCCATCGCGGTCAATTACGGGCGCCTCGGCAGCC
Organism: Rhizobium sp. Root482; assembly: GCF_001426565.1. Lineage (GTDB taxonomy): Bacteria > Pseudomonadota > Alphaproteobacteria > Rhizobiales > Rhizobiaceae > Pararhizobium. The sequence goes on from NZ_LMFA01000026.1 coordinate 420,954, forward strand.
TGCGCGAGAGCCTCGATGCCGGCGCGAACTCCGCAGTTCTGCCGATCATGACGGTGGCGAGCCTCGTCGGCTTCGGCGCGGTCGTCGCGGCGATGCCTGCCTTCGCCGTCGTCCGGGACGCGGTGCTGGAGATTCCCGGCGGTCCTCTCGTGTCGCTGGTCGTCGCGATGAACTCGCTGGCGGCCCTGACGGGAACGGCCTCGGGCGGCATGGCGATCGCGCTCGATGCGCTCGGCAGCGAATATATGCGGCTTGCCGGCGAGTATGGCATCAACCCCGAGCTGATGCACCGCCTGACGACCATCAGCGCCGGCACACTCGACGCCCTGCCCCATAACGGCACGGTGCTGCTGCTGCTCCAGATCAGCAAGCAGACCCATGCCGGCAGCTACTTCGACATGGTGATGACCGTGATCGTCAGCGTCATCATTTCACTCGTCGCCGTGTTCATCCTGGGCGCGACATTCGGCTCCTTTTGAGTTTCCCGCCGGTGCAGCACGCTCCAGATTCATCCGGCATCGCCGAGAGCGGCATTCCGATCCACCTGCTCCGGCTCGTCAGCCCGAGCCAGCCGGTCGGCGCGTTCTCCTATTCCCGCGCCCTGGAATGGGCCGTCCATGCCGGCACGGTGAACGACGAGGCGTCGGCAGCATCCTGGATTTTCGGCCTCATCGAGCATAGCTACGCAGCGCTCGACGGAGCCCTGTTCTGGCGCATGATGCAGGCCTTGCAGGCAGGCGACCAGACTGCTTTCCTGAAAGCCGACACCTGGCTTTCGTCGGCGCGCGAAAGCCGCGAGATCGAGCTTGAGGACCGGCGGATGGGTGAATCCCTGCTTCGCCTCCTCCAGGAACTCGACGTACCCGACGCCAAAACGCTCACGGAGCGGAAACTCGGCTTCCCCGCCGCCTTTGCGCTCGCCGCGACCCATTGGGAGATCGACCCGCAAGCCGCGCTGCGCGGTCTCCTGTGGAGCGTCATCGAGAACCAGGTGACGGCCGCCATCCGGCTCGTGCCGCTGGGGCATACGGCCGGCCAGCGCATTCTCGTCGCAAGCCCCCCGGTGATCGAGCGCGCAGCGCAAAAGGCGGCGTCCTTGAGCGATGAGGAGATCGGCAATGCCGCGCCGGCCATGGCCATGGCAAGCGCCTGGCACGAGACCCAGTACAGCCGCCTCTTCCGCTCCTGAGCGCCTAGCGGGACTTCACCAGCCCGGAAAAGCCGGCGACCGCCAGAAGGCCAAGCGCCCAGCCGATGACCGATTGGAAGAAATAGTAGCGCAGCGCGAAGGTGCCGCCCGGCTTCATCGAGTCCGGCCGCCAGAACTCCTTCTGTCCGATCGACAGGACGGGCAGGAGGACATCGAGCGAATACATGCCGGCATTGAACTCCGGATAGCTGGATGCCTCCGGTTGATCGAGGAAGCAAGCGAGCTGCGTTTGCCCGGCCCGGGCGCGACCGAGCATGGTCTGGCCGCTGGAGGGCATGTAACGCTGTTCCGTTTCAGGAAGGTTGCACATCGTCCATTCCAGCGAGCGCAGCATAACCGGGCTGTTGGGCTTCATTGCGCCGCTCTCGTAGGCGAAGAAGAAGACCCCGATGCCGGTGACCCAAAACAGAATGATCCAGATGAAGGCGTAGAGCGGCTGCCGGCCATAGCGCACGGTTATGTTCAGAATGCCATCGCGGAGCGTGAGGGCAAAGCGCAAGAGCCAACTGCGCGTGCGCGCCCGGCGGGCCCGACGCAGCAACCGCTCCTTGGCGATCAGCACCTCCCGCGTATCCTCGTCGTGCCCCATATCGGAAAAGACCGCCGACAGGTGTTCGTAGGGCTGCGGCCAGAAATCCGTGTCCCAGCGCACCGCGGTCTGTCGCGCCAGCCATTCAAGACGGCTCCCTGCATCGACGGGACCACCGATGAAGGCGCCGTACTGGCAGCGGTTCAGCAACAGATCACCTTTCTTCGGCCAGCTCTGCCGGTCGTCGTCGATCGCCCCGACGGTAGCGGCCGTCAGGTCCAGTACACCATCGACCACCGCCTCTTGTCGCAGCACGAATGCACCCGCGATCGCTGCGTGATTGAGCCGCAGCGCGAAATCCCCGGGCTGAGAAAGGCGTGCGGCGGTGCAGTTGACATCTCCTCCAACCCGGACGGCCACCAGACGGACCTCGCCGGAGACGCGTGCGCCACTCAGAATGAAATGGCCCTCCACCACGAGGGCATCGCCATTCAGCGCGACGGCATCCGGCCGTTCTATCCGAACGCCGGCCGCATTCACGCCCCCGCCCAGCTTTGCCGAGGAGAGATTGATGCCGCCTGTCACCTCGGCCCCGCGCAGCAGGACGCTGCCGCGCGCCTCGATTCCGCCGGCATCCAGCGCCGTCTCGCCGGGCAGGTCGAGACAGACCCCGTCGGCTTCCAGCGCCCCGCTGAGGCGCGCGCCGGCCAGCCTGACCGCCCCGGTGAAGACCGCGCTCTTCATCGATACGGACCCACGCGCCTCCAGCCGCTCCGCCCGCAGCCCCGGCAACCGGGAGCCGTCGAGAAACAGGCTGTCGATAATTGCCGAGCGCAGGACGGGAACAGATTCGAAATGGCAGTCCTTCAGGCCGATATCCCGGGGGATGCGGCAACCCTCGAGGTCGAGGACGCCCGTTATCCAGGCCCCGCCGAGCTTGAGACCCCTTCGTTGCCGGGATGAACCGCTGTCCTTGAGGATGAGAAAGCGCAGGAATTCGGCGCGCACGGAACGCTGGGGATCGGCCTCTTGCGGCCGAAGACCGTCGCCGATACGATCGAGGCCGGTGCCCTGCACATTGGCGACGATCTCGGCTTCCGCCGGGGAAAGCGGAAGAAAATCGTCAAGGCTGGCCTCGGAAACAGACGGCACGTTTATCTTCCCTGTTTCGTCGTCCATGTCCGGCCCCCGGCTTTCATCAGCAGTTACTTGCATGTCAAAGCTTACACAATATTGCTCTCTGCCCGGTATTTCGCGAAAATCGCTGAAATTTTCTTAAGGATGCTAAATATCGCTTATAGACTGTGACGCACGCAATGTTACGGTGCGACCGTCTACAACACAGATATAGGGTAATTCCATGAAAAGAACTTCCCTTCTTCTCCTCTTCCTCGGAATGCTTGCCGTCACGGGATGCACATCCACGGAGCGCGGCGCGGGCATCGGTGCTGCATCCGGTGCGGTGATCGGTGGAGCGGTCACCGGCAATGTGCGTGGCGCTGCTGTCGGTGCCGCGGTCGGCGGCGTTACAGGCGCCGTCATCGGCAACGTCGCAGGACAGCCCGGCCGGTGCTACTATCGCGACCGTCACGGCAGACGCTACATCGACGCCTGCCCCCGCTGAGGGCTGGCGACAGGCTTCTGCCTCTTCCGCTCACCCGTCCCGCCTCCCGCGCCTGCGCCTCGACAGTGCCAGCGCGGGGGGCCGTTTCCTTCCGGAGTGTTCTCATGAAGCCTTTTTCCGGTATGCCACGCATCTGCGGCGCCATCCTGCTCGCCGCAACGAGCCTCATGCCGGTCAGCCTGGCGGCACAGACGGCGGCCACGGTAGGCACCGTGACGGTCCAGGTGGACGACGTATCGCCAAATCATGAATTCGTCGGCCGGGTCGAGGCCATCGATACGGTCGATGTGCGCTCCCGCATCGAGGGCTTCATCGACAAGCGGCTGTTCGACGAAGGAGGTCCTGTCGAAGCCGGCCAGCCACTTTTCCTGATCGATGCCCGCGGACTTGAGATCGCCCTGGCCGAGGCGAAGGCCAATCTGGCGAGCGCGAAAGCCACGCTTGACGACGCCACCCGCCGTTTTGAGCGCAACCGCACCTTGAGCCAAACAGTTTCACGGGCGGTGCAGGAGGAAAGCCAGGCGGCACGCGACACCGCGCAGGCGGCCCTGCTTTCGGCCGAGGCCAGGGTAAGCCAGGCCGAACTCAACCTCAGCTACAGCAGGATAACTTCTCCCCTGAAAGGCCGCATCGGCGCGGCATCTCTTTCTGCGGGCAGCTTCGTCAATGCCTCCTCGCCGGCCTTGGTCAGGGTCGTGCAGACCGATCCTATCCGCGTGGTCTTCTCCGTGAGCGACCGGACGGTTCTGGATTTGCGCGCGGCGGCAGGCGGGATCAGCACGGACGCGCTCGCCCAACGCTTCGAACCGAAGCTGCGCCTTTCGAACGGGCAGCAATACGACCAGGCAGGCAGGATCGAGTTCTTGGGAAACGAAATTGACGAGCGGACCGGTACGTTGGCGGTCCGCGCGCAGTTCGCCAATCCGAACTTCCTGCTCGTACCGGGCCAGTTCGTGACGGTCGTGATCACCGAGGCCGAGCGCAAGATGCGTCCCGTGGTTCCCATTGGCGCCGTACAACAGGACCGCGAGGGCAAATACGTGCTTCTCGTCGACCCGGACGGCAAGGCGGCCCTGCGCCGCATCACGGTTTCTGAACAGGCGAACGGCAACTGGACGGTCGATAGCGGCCTCGACGGAGGAGAAACGCTGATCGTCGAAGGCCTCGCCAACGTCGCCGAAGGATCGCCCGTCACCGCCCAACCGATATCGGACGGCGACGGCACCGCAACGGCCTCGCAGCCGGATGCCGTACAATGAATATTTCCGCTCCCTTCATCGGCCGACCGCGACTTGCGATGGTCATCGCGGTCATCATGCTGATCGCCGGCACCGTCGCGCTTCTGCAGATACCCGTCGCCCAGTTCCCGCAGATCACGCCGCCCGAAGTGCAGGTGTCGGCGAGTTATCCGGGCGCCAATGCCAGCGTCATGACCGACAGCGTCGGCGCGCCGATCGAGGATCAGGTGAATGGCGTCGAGGACATGCTCTACATGTCCTCCTCCAGCACCAACAACGGCACCTACAGCCTGACAATAACCTTCGCGCCGGGAACCGATCCCGCCATCGCGCAGGTCAATGTGCAGAACCGCGTCTCGATGGCGACCCCCCGCCTACCAGCCGCGGTCACCCAGACGGGCGTTTCCGTGCGAAGCCGCTCGTCCAGCATGCTGATGGGCCTTGCGATCTATTCGCCGAAGGGCACGCACGACAACGTCTTCCTCAGCAACTACGCGACGGTCAACATCCGCGATGCCATCTCCCGTCTGCCGGGTGTGGGCGAGGCGAGTGTGTTCGGCCCGACCTACGCCATGCGGATCTGGATGAACCCGGACCGCATGCAGGCGCTCGGCGTCACCGCGGCGGACTTGACCGCGACCATTCGGGCGCAGAACGCGCAGGCTTCCGCGGGCCAGATCGGCGCGCCGCCCTCCGCGTCCGGCCAGGAGTTGCAACTGACCGTGCAGGCCCAGGGGCGGCTTGCCGACGAGAGGGAATTCGGCAACATCATCGTGCGCACGAACCGCGACGGCGCGATCGTGCGCCTTCGCGACGTCGCGCGCGTCGAGCTCGGCGCCCAGTCCTACGACACCACATCGACGCTCAACGGCCTGCCGAGCGCCACCCTCGTCGTCTACCAGTCCTCCGACGCCAACGCGCTTTCGGTTTCTAACGCTGTCGTCAGCGAGCTTGAAACGTTATCCCAGCAATTCCCGGACGACATCGCCTATACGGTGGTCTTCGACACGACCAGCTTCGTCAAGGAAACCATCCGCGAGATTTTCATAACGCTGGCGGTCACCTTCGCCCTCGTCGTCGCCGTGGTCTTCGCTTTCCTTCAGGACTGGCGGGCGACGGTCATCCCGACCCTGACGATCCCGGTGTCGCTCATCGGTGGCTTCGCCATTCTGTTCGTGCTCGGCTATTCCGCCAACACGATCACGCTCTTCGCGGTTATCCTCGCCATCTCTCTCGTGGTCGACGATGCGATCATCGTCGTCGAGAACGTCCAGCGCATCATGGACGAGACCGGGGCGAATGTGCGGGATGCAACCTTACGAACCATGGAGCAGGTCACGGGTCCGATCGTGGCCACGACGCTGGTGCTCGCCGCCCTTTTCGTGCCGGTGGCCTTTCTTGCCGGCATCACCGGCGAACTCTACCGCCAGTTCGCCGTGACGATCCTCATCACGATCGTCTTTTCGACGATCAACGCGCTGACCCTCAGCCCGGCCTTGTGCGTTCTGATGCTCCGCCCCTCGCCCAAGCGCCGTCACGGCCTGTTCGAGAAACTGAACGGCGGCCTCGATGCTTCCCGGCGCTTCTACCTGAAACTGCTGCTCGCCTTCGCGCGGCGGTTCGTGCTGGCCTCGTTCATCCTCGTCGCCGTCGTCGGTGGCATCTATGGCCTCTTCCGTGTCCTGCCGACCGGCTTCGTGCCTGCCGAGGACCAGGGCTACCTGTTCATGAACGTCCAGCTGCCGAATGCCGCATCGCTGGAGCGCACGGAACAGACGATCGCCGAGGTCAGCGCGCTTCTTCAGCGCACGCCCGGCATCGCCAACACGATCGGAATTGCCGGCATGAGCATGATCGGCGGCGGCGGCTCGAATTCCGGCATGATCATCTCGGCGCTTGACCCGTGGAGCGAACGGGGGCCGGACCAAAGCGTCTTCGCGCTGATGGGACGGCTGCGTGCAGAGTTCGCGACAATCTCGTCGGCATCGGTCATCCCCTTCAACCCGCCGGCCATTCCCGGCCTCGGCACGACGGGCGGCTTCGACTTTCGCCTTCAGGCACGCGCCGGGCAGAGCCAGGGCGAGCTTGCCGAGGTCATGCGCAGCCTCATCATCCGCGCGAACCAGACGCCGGGCCTTGCCGCCGTCTTCAGCACCTTCTCGGCCGATGTGCCGCAGCTTTATCTCGACATCGACCGCGAGCGCGCGGAGCTCTTCGGCGTCTCCCCCGCCACGATCTTCAGCACGCTTCAGGCGCATCTGGGCTCGGCCTATGTGGATGATTTCAACATCCTCTCGCGTGTCTTCCAGATTCGCATTCAGGACGAACCCCGGTTCCGCAGCCGGATCGAGGATATCCAGCGGCTGAGGGTGCGCAGCGGGACGGGCGACCTCGTGCCGCTTCAAGGCCTGCTGTCCATCTCCACGGTCTACGGCCCGAATTCGATCAATCGCTACAACCTCTTCCCTTCCGCCTCGATTAATGGGCAGGCAGGCCCCGGCACCAGCACCGGCGCCGCGCTGAACGCCATGGAGGCGCTGGCGGCGGAAGCCCTGCCGGCCGGATTCGGATACGAATGGACGGGTCTTGCCCTGCAGGAAAAGCAATCCGGCAACGAGACGGTGATAATCCTGATCGCCGGCATCGTGTTCACCTACCTCTTCCTTGTCGCGCAATATGAAAGCTGGAGCGTACCCGTCGCGGTGATGATGTCCGTGACGGTGGCCGTACTGGGCGCTCTGGGGGCACTCGTCGTCGGCGGCATCGACCTCAACATCTATGCCCAGATCGGCCTTCTCCTGCTCATAGGCCTGGCGGCGAAGAACGCCATCCTGATCGTGGAATTCGCCAAGGAGCGGCGCGAAGAGGGAATGAGCATCCTGGAGGCGGCAACGGAAGGAACCTCGCAGCGCTTCCGGCCGGTGCTGATGACCGCGATGGCCTCCGTGCTCGGCGTCGTGCCGCTCGTCCTCGCCACCGGCGCGGGCGCCGGCAGCCGTCAGGCGATCGGCGCAACCGTTCTCGGTGGCCTTCTCGTCGGCACCGTGTTCGGGCTGGTGATCATCCCGCTGCTCTACATTCTCGTGCAGACATTCCGGGAAGCGGCCAAGCGCCGGCTCTTCGGCTCGTCCGGCAGCCCGGACGAGAGCAAGGCCTCATCAATCCCAACGCCTTCCAACTGAAGCCAGGAGAAACAGCGCATGGTATCCCTCTTCAGCGGCCTTCGCTACGTTCTCATCCTCGCCGCCACCGCCGTGCTCTTCGGCGCCTTTCTCATGTTCTGGGAGGCGATCCTGATGCTGCTGGAGGGCTTCAGCATGGCCCGGCTGGATCCGGATTTGTCGGTCATCGTCGCCGTTCTGCGCGCAACCGACAAAATCCTGCTCGGGATCGTGTTGATGGTGGTCGGCTGCGGCATCGCGCTCGGCTTCGCCCTGGACATCCCCCCGGAACAGAGATCGAAGCTTCCACAATGGATGATCATCGACACGGTGGCGGAGTTGAAGAACCTGTTCTTCCAGATGATCATTCTTTACCTGGTGGTGCATTTCGCCGCCCAGGTCGGGGAAACGCAGGCCCCTCTGGAGTGGAACGCGCTCGTTTTGCCCGTCTCCGCGCTGCTTCTCGGCGGGGCCATGAAACTGGCGGCCAGTTCCTCGCACCTGTCGGAACAGGAGCGCAAGAACCGGAATGACGGCCCACCGGGAACACGGGACTGAGCCCGGAGGCGGCCCCGGCGCCGTCCTCCCGGTTACCCGCGGACGCCCTGTGCAGCCTCCAGTCCGCCATTTTCAACGATATAGGCGATGACCGCGTCGAGGCCCTGGCCCCGCGGCAGGTCCGTGAAGCCGAAGGGACGGCCAGCCCGCATGCGCTCGGCATCCGCCTGCATGACGTCGAGGTTCACGTTCACATGGGGGGCGAGGTCCGATTTGTTGATGACGAGGAAATCGGAGCGCGTGATGCCCGGCCCGCCTTTGCGCGGAATTTCCTCCCCCTGGCAGACCGAAATGACATAAAGCGTGAGATCGGCGAGATCGGGCGAGAAGGTCGCCGCCAGGTTATCGCCGCCCGACTCGATGAAGACGATGTCGAGATCCGGGAACTTCCGGTTCATCTCGGCGATGGCCTGGAGGTTGATCGAGGCGTCCTCGCGGATTGCGGTATGCGGGCACCCGCCGGTCTCCACGCCCATGATCCGGTCTTCCGGCAGCGCTTGCTGGCGCGCCAGGATCATCGCATCCTCCTTGGTGTAGATATCGTTGGTGATCACCGCGATCGAGAACCGGCCCCGCAGCGACTTGCAGAGCTTTTCCGTCAGCGTGGTCTTACCCGATCCGACCGGACCGCCGATGCCCACGCGTAAGGGACCATTCTTTGATGCCATTTTCATCGCCTCGAAACTTTGGGGACGACGCCGCATCGTACCCTCGCACAATTCAACCTTGAATATGAATTTTTGTCGAGACAACATTCGGTAGAATGGGATAAATGTGATCTACTCTGAACGACATCTATATCGGGCGGACGAGGCAAGCCGCCTATCTGGGAGGCCTTCGCGTATGGCAAATGGCTGGCATGCCGAGCTTGAGCTGTGGTTTGCGAATGCGCACGGCAAGACACGGCTGATGCGCCGCCGCCATTGCGGCCCGCTCGCCGTTCAGCGCGCATTTCACCCGGAGGCGGACGGTTCGGCCCATGTCTATCTCCTGCATCCCCCAGGGGGCGTCGCGGGCGGCGATCAGCTGGACATCACTTGTCATCTCGCCCCGGAGGCCCGCGCCGTCATCACGACGCCGGGCGCCACCAAGTTCTACCGCAGTGAAAACGGCACGAGTGTGCAGCGCATCTCGATCGACATCGGCGCGGGCGGTATTTGCGAAAATCTGCCGCAGGAGACGATCCTGTTCGAGGGCGCCGATGCCTCGATCGCCACGCGCGTCACCCTTGCCGCCGACGCCGCCTATATCGGCTGGGATCTCGTCAGTCTGGGCCGGCCGGCCATCGGGGAGCGGTTCCTGACCGGCCGCCTTCGCCAGCGTGTCGAAATCTTCCGCGAGGGCGAACCGATCTGGTTCGAGCGGATGGCACTTTCCGGCGCGGCGGGCGCGCTCGACATGTCGTTCGCCCTGGCCGGACGGCCTATCGTCGGAACGATGGTCTATGCCGGGCCGGCGCTCGAAAACACCACCGAGCGCATCCGTGACAGCCTCGGCGACGCCGCGCAAGGCGTCTTCTCGGTAAGCCAGCTCGAACGGGTCATCGTGTGCCGTTATCTCGGCGAACGCATGTCGGAGGGAAAAGCGCTCTTTCTCCAAGCGTGGAGGGTTCTCCGCGAAGGTGGGCTGCGCAAGGCCGCGGTGGCGCCGCGCATCTGGGCAACGTGATTTGAAACAACGAGGATCGATCGATGGAACTATTACCGCGTGAGAAAGACAAGCTCCTGATCTTCACCGCAGGCCTGCTTGCCGAACGCCGCAAGGCGAAAGGCCTGAAGCTGAACTATCCCGAGGTCGTGGCCTACATTTCGGCGGCGCTGCTGGAAGGCGCCCGCGAGGGACGGACCGTGGCCGATCTCATGTCCTACGGGGCGACGCTCCTGACGCGCGACGACGTGATGGAAGGCGTGCCGGAGATGCTCTACAACGTCCAGGTCGAGGCGACGTTCCCCGACGGCACCAAGCTCGTCACAGTCCACAACCCCGTTCCGTAAGGAGGCCACGATGATTCCCGGCGAATATTTTATCGAGGATGGCTCCATCGAGCTGAACAAGGGGCGGCAGACGATCGCCCTCGACGTCGCCAATTCGGGAGATCGCCCGATCCAGGTCGGCTCGCACTACCATTTCTACGAAACCAACACTGCCCTGCTGTTCGACCGCGAAGTGGCGCGCGGTTTCCGCCTCAACATTCCCGCGGGAACGGCGGTCCGTTTCGAGCCGGGCCAGGAGCGCACGGTGGAACTCGTCGCGCTCGACGGCAACCGCGAGGTTTACGGTTTCAACGCCAAAATCATGGGCAAGCTGTAGGAGGCACGGATGGCAACGATCACACGGCAGACCTATGCCGATCTCTACGGCCCCACCAAGGGCGACAGGATACGGCTGGCCGATACGGAACTGGTCATCGAAATCGAGGAAGACCGCACCGTCTACGGCGAGGAAGTGACCTTCGGCGGCGGCAAGGTAATCCGCGACGGCATGGGCCAGGGCCAACGACCGGCGTCGGAGGTGGCCGACGTGGTCATCACCAATGTCATCATCCTCGACCACGGGGGTATCATCAAGGCCGATATCGGCATCAAGAACGGTCGCATCTCCGGCATCGGCAAGGCCGGTAATCCGGATATCCAGCCGGGCGTCACCATTCTCATCGGCGGCGGCACGGATATCATCGCGGGCGAAGGCATGATCGTCACGGCGGGCGCGATCGACACGCATATCCACTTCATCGCCCCGCAGCAGGCGGAAGAGGCGCTGGCGAACGGAACGACGACGCTCGTCGGCGGCGGCATGGGTCCGACCGTCGGCACGCTTGCGACAACCGTCACCGCCGGCCCCTGGGCGATCCATCGCATGCTGGAAGCTGTCGAGGCGCTCCCGATCAATGTCGGGCTGCTCGGCAAGGGCAATGTCAGCCTGCCCGATCCGCTGCGCGAGCAGGTCCGGGCGGGTGTCGTCGGCCTCAAGCTGCACGAGGATTGGGGCACGACGCCCGCGGCGATCGACAATTGCCTCACCGTCGCCGACGAGATGGACATCCAGGTCGCGCTCCACAGCGACACGCTCAACGAGAGCGGCTTCGTGCGCGACACGTTCGCGGCCATGAAGGGACGCACTATCCACAGCTTCCACACCGAGGGTGCGGGCGGCGGCCACGCCCCCGATATCATTACGGCGGCAGGGGAGGAGAACGTCCTGCCGGCATCGACGAACCCGACCCGGCCCTATACGATCAACACCGTCGATGAACATCTCGACATGCTGATGATCTGCCACCACTTGAGTCCGAGCATCCCGGAGGACGTTGCCTTCGCCGAATCGCGCATCCGCCGCGAGACGATCGCCGCAGAAGATATCCTGCACGATCTCGGCGTCTTCTCCATGATGTCGTCGGACTCGCAGGCCATGGGTCGCATCGGCGAGACGACGCTGCGCTGCTGGCAGACGGCGCACAAGATGAAGGTGCAGCGCGGCCCGCTGCCGGAAGACAGCAGCCGGAACGACAATTTCCGCGTCAAGCGCTACGTCGCCAAATACACCATAAATCCGGCCCTGACCCATGGCTTCGCCCACGAGGTCGGCTCCATCCAGGTCGGCAAGCGTGCTGACCTCGTCCTGTACAAACCCGCCTTCTTCGGCGTGAAGCCGCAATTGGTGATGATCGGTGGCATGATCGCGATGGCACCGATGGGCGATCCCAATGCATCGATTTCGACGCCCCAGCCGGTGCATTACCGCCCAATGTACGGCGTTCTGGGCCGTGCACTCGGTTCGACCGGCGTCACCTTCGTGTCGCAGGCCGCACTCGACGACGGGATCGGCGAGAAGCTGAAGCTCCAGAAGCAGCTCGTCGCCGTAAGCGGCACCCGGACCGTGCGCAAGAAGGACATGATCCACAACAACCGTACGCCGAAGCTGGAAGTCGATCCGCAGAACTACAATGTTCGCGTCGATGGTGAACTGATCACCTGCGAACCGGCGGACGTCCTGCCGATGGCGCAGCGTTACTTCCTGTTCTGACACCTTTTGCAAACGGCGCCGGGCGCGATTCTGCGTCCGGTCCCGTCCCTTCGAGCGGGAGCACGGCGCATGCAGACAAACCGTTTTCAGGACCATCCCTCTCTCTCCTTCGCCGACTGGTGCCTGCGGGGCATCGGACAGGTCGTGTTCCAGAACAATCCGCTCTCCGGCCTCGTGATCCTTGCCGCACTGGCGCTGAATTCGTGGATTTATGCGGCGATCTGTGTCGCGGGCGTCGTGGCGGCGACAGGCACGGCCGTGCTCTTGAAGGCCGACAGGGCGCTCATGCGCGACGGCCTGTTCGGCTTCAACGGCGCACTGGTGGGCCTCGCGCTCATTGCCTTCACCAGTGAAAATTTCCGCACCGGCGCCGTGCCGTCACCGGCGATGCTGGTCTATCTCCTCTGCGCGGCAGCGCTGAGCACCATCGCCTTTGCCAGCTTTTCCGCGATTCTTGCACCCTACAGGACGGCGGCACTGACGGCGCCCTTCGTTCTCGTCGGCTGGCTCTTCCTCTTCGCCGTGCTGAAATTCGACGCGATCGACGCCGGGCCGATGGCCAAGCCGATCTCGCCGGAACAATTTTCCGAAACGGTGCCCTATGTCCTCTCGACCTGGTACGAGGGGATAGGCACCTCGATCGGCCAGATCTTCTTCCAGGACAACTGGATTTCCGGCTACCTCATCCTCGTCGGCATTGCCTTGAATTCCCGCATTGGCGCGGCGATGGCCCTTCTGGGCGCGATTGTCGGCACGGCTGTCGCAGCGCTTTATGGCGGCCCGGAGGGTGCGGTGCGCGACGGGTTGTTCGGTTACAACTCGGCTCTGACAGCCATGGCGCTCGGCGGCGTCTTCCTCGTCTTCACTTGGCGAAGCCTGCTCTACGCCCTCTTCGGCGCTGTGGTCGCGAGCTGGCTCTGGGCTTCGATCGCGATCTTCCTGAAACCGATCGGAATGCCGGTCTTGACCTCCACCTTCGTTCTCGTCACCTGGCTGATGCTGCTGGGACAAGGCGCATTCAAGGCTCTCCTGCCGGTGCCTCCGGCGGAATCGACGACACCGGAGGAAAACCGCGCCCGCGCCCTGAACGAACCATCCTGACCCGTCGTCCGAATATCAATCTGAAACGAGGCCATCTTTGCCCTATCGCTCAACGGAAATCCTGCCGAATGACAGCAGCGCAAGCCGCACGCCCATCGACATCGTCGTGCTCGCACACGACCAGCGCCATGTGCGCCGCAAGCTCCTGCACATGCGGCATGACGATGTCGTCATGCTCGACCTCAAGGAGCCCGTGCAACTCGCCCACGGTGATCTTCTCCTGACGGAGACTGGCGAAACGATCGAGGTGATCGCCGCCGACGAGGCGCTCTACGAAGTGACGCCGAAGAACCGCCTGCACCTCGTGGAACTCGCCTGGCATCTCGGCAATCGCCACCTGCCTGCGCAGATCGAGGAGTCACGCATCCTCATCCTGCGCGACCACGTCATCCACGACATGCTGATCGGGCTCGGCGCTTCGGTGCGCGAGATATCCGCACCATTCCATCCCGTACGCGGCGCCTATCATGGCTCGGGCCACGGCCACCACCATCACAGCCATGACTGATCTTCTCAACCGCCTTTCCTCGCCATGCTGACATTCGTGAAACAGCAGATCCTGATCGGCATTGTCCTGCGGTTCCTGCGATCCTTGTCTGCGGGCGGCGTCGTGCTGGGAACGATCTTCTTTGCCGCCTCCCTGACGCCGACGCTCATCCCGCGGACCTTCCTCCTGCAAGGCGCCCTTTCCGGCGCGTGTTTCGCGGTCGGCTATGCGATGGGCGTCGGATGGCGATGGCTCTGGCGCTACATGCAACTGCCCGAGCCACGTGGCCGCCTGGAGCGATGGCTCAAGGCGGCGGTGCTGGGCCTCTGCCTCGTTCTGGCCGTCGTGTTCCTCTGGAAGACGACCGAATGGCAGAACTCGATCCGCGCGTTGATGGAGATGGAACCCGTCGGCAGCGCCCATCCGATCGAGGTCAGCCTGATCGCAATTCTGACCTTCTTGGCCCTGGTGCTGCTGACCCGCCTGTTCATCCTCGTCATCGACCTCATATCGAAAGGCGCGGACCGCCTCATGCCGCCGCGGGTTTCGCGCGTGGTCGGCTTTGCGGTCGGGATCGTGCTCTTCTGGTCCCTCGCGAACGGCCTGCTGGTTCGCTACGTCCTGCATGTGGCGGATTCGTCCTTCGCCGCCCTCGACGCGCTATTCGAACAGGACCGGGAGCGGCCCACCTCCCCGTTGAAGACCGGCAGTGCCGCCTCGCTTCTCGCCTGGGAAGAGCTTGGAAGAACCGGTCGGCGCTTCGTTTCCTCCAGCCCTGGCGTCGAGGAGATCGCGACCGTCACAGGCAAGCCGGCGCTGGAGCCCATCCGCGTCTATGCAAGCCTGCGCGCCGGCGATACGGCCGGCGAGCGGGCGAAGCTCGCTCTTGAGGAATTGAAACGTGTCGGCGGGTTCGACCGCTCGGTCCTCGTCGTGATCACACCGACCGGAACGGGCTGGATCGATCCTGCGGCGATCGACACGGTCGAGTATCTCCATCACGGCGATATCGCCAGCGTGGCGCTGCAATATTCCTATCTCTCCAGCCCGCTCTCGCTGCTGGTCGAGCCCGACTACGGCATGGAAGCAGCCCAGGCTCTTTTTGCCGAAGTCTATGGCTACTGGACGAGCCTGCCACCCGACCACCGGCCGAAACTCTACCTGCACGGCCTCAGCCTCGGCGCCCTGAATTCCGAGCGCTCCACGGATGTTTTCGAAATCCTCGGCGACCCGATCGACGGGGCCCTCTGGAGCGGGCCGCCCTTCGCCAGCCGAATCTGGCGCCAGGTGACGCAAGCGCGCAACGCCGGCTCGCCCGCCTGGCTACCGGAATTCCGCAACGGCGCGACCTTCCGCTTCATGAACCAGAACGGACCGACGGTGCCCACCGAAACACCCTGGGGGCGCATGCGCATCGTCTATCTGCAATATGCCAGCGACGCGATCACCTTCTTCGACTACCACGACCTCTACCGCCAGCCCGACTGGATGAATGCGCCGCGCGGCCCGGACGTGTCTCCGCACCTGCGATGGTTTCCCATCGTGACCATGCTGCAGCTTGCCGTCGACATGGCGGTCGCCAATGGCACGCCCATGGGTTACGGCCATGTCTTCGCCCCGGAACACTATCTCAAGGCCTGGCTGGCCGTCACCGACCCACCGGGCTGGACGCCAGAGAACATCGACAGGCTCGCGCGTCATCTGGCGAAGCGCGACCGATAGGCAAACGGCCATGCCGTTTATCAGCTTCCGAACAGCATCCACGCGCCTGATGCCGCCGCGCGGCGTGACGCCGGTGAAGGATCGACATGCAGCGCCGTTTGCCCCAGGCAATTTGACTGATTGGCGCGATGACAAGAATTACATCCCGTCGCGCAGTGCGCCCTTGAACGCAAAACCCCTGCCTATGGCAAGGCAGGGGTTTACAATTATTGTTGGTTGCGGCGGCGAGCGCCGCCTATGAATTCAACCTTCAAGTGTGTGTGATCTTCGTGCCAAGCACATTCATGCACTCGCGCATGAAGGCACCCAGCCCCGTCCAGCCCTTTGCGGACACCATGTTGCCGTCGACATAGGCTTCGTTCGGCTTGACGTCGATGTAGATGCCGCCAACCGCCGTCACTTCCGGTTCACAGGCGCCGAGGCCAGCAACTTTCCGGCCTTTCAGGACCCCCGGCACGGCCATGAGAATTTGAACTCCGTGGCAGATGGTGAAGATCGGCTTGCCGGTTTCATGGAAATGACGAACCATGGCCTGAACACGCTTGTCCGTCCGGATATATTCCGGACCACGGCCACCTGCCGCATAAACGGCGTCATACTCCTCCACCTTCACCTCGGAGAAGGTCTTGTTGATATCGGCATAGTGGCCGAGCTTTTCGGTATAGGTCTGATCGCCTTCGAAATCGTGTAGCGAAGTCTTGATGCGATCTCCCGCATTCTTGTCAGGGCAAACGACGTGGACCGTGTGGCCCACCGCCTCCATCCCCTGCTGGTACACGTAGATTTCGTACTCTTCGGTAAATTCGCCGGTGAGCATGAGGATCTTCTTGCCGCTCATATCATGTCTCCTGTTGTCTCAGTCGCCGGATGACGCCCGGCCGAGGCCGGGCGTCATCCGAAAGGGTCAAAACGGGGAATCCGGGAAGTAGAACTGATCTGCATTCTCCGGTGTAATCAGTGGTGCATCCAGAAGGAAAGAGCCGCGCATGGGTGCCTGCCCGGTGAACTGACCGGCGGTCATGTAGATCGCTGACTTGATCATCGAAGGCGGATAGGGCGTGGAGATGGGCGTCCGCTGGTCGCCCGCCTTCACCATCTCGATAACCTGCTTCATGCCATTGCCGCCGAGCGCATATTTGATGTCCTTGCGGCCGGCGCGATCGACGGCTTCGATCACCCCGAGCAGCATGTCGTCGTCGTTCGCCCAGACCGCATCGATCTTCGGATATTTGGCAAGATAATCCTGCATCAGTTTGAATGCTTCGTCCTGGTTCCAGTTGGCATACTGGATATCAAGGATCTTGATCTTGGACTGTGCGATCACGTCCGAGAAACCCTTGATGCGCTCATCATCGATGACCGTGGGGATGCCACGGAGCACGACGATCTCGCCTTCACCGCCAAGCTTGTCCACCAGCCAGTGCGCCGTGTTTGCACCAACGGCGATGTTGTCACCGGCAACGTAGAGATCCTGGACGGATTTGTCCGTCAGTCCTCGGTCAACCACGGCAATGAAGGTGCCCTTTGACTTCACCTGCTCGACCGGCCCTGTCAGCTCCTCCGAGGTGAAGGGAAGGATGACGAGTGCATCGAGAGCCTGCGTGGCGGAGAGGTCTTCGAGAGCCGAGACCTGCGCGGTGGCAGACGGAGCCGTTGAGACAATTACGTCGATGTTCGGAAACGCTGCCTCGATTTCCTTCTCGGCCTGTTCCGCATGGTAAACGACGCCGCCTGTCCAGCCATGAGTTGCCGCAGGGATGGAAACCGCAATGGTAACGTCTCGTTCCTGGGCTTGGACAAGACCAAGCGGCATCGCGAGAGCGATGGCTGCAGTGGATAGTAACAACTTTGCCTTCAGGGTAATGGACTTCATCTTCTCCTCCTTTTGAAGTCAGTGCAGTGATCAGCGATTGGTGGTTAAGCGATGCGCAAGCATGGCGATGATGATGATTGCGCCTTGAACAGCCGCGACGAGGTATTCCGAGACCATGTCCGAAAGGACCATGACATTGGCAATGACCTCGAGAATGAGAGCGCCGGCGATGGTTCCTCCGATCCGTCCCCTGCCTCCTCGCAGGAGCGTGCCGCCGATCACGACCGCAGTGATGACCTGCAATTCCCAGAGCTGTCCCGTCGTAGGCGTTGCGGCGCCGAGCCGCGGGACGTAGCAGATGGCAGCCACCGCCACGCAGATGCCCTGGATCACGTAGGCCCAGGTGCGGACCCCGCCGACATTGACGCCGGAAAACCGCGCCACTTCGACATTCGATCCGGCCGAGGTCAGGCGACGGCCAAACTTCGTGCGGTAGAGCAGGAAGGCACCCAGAAGCGCGACCACGAAGGTGATGAGGACTGGGTAAGGAATTCCGAAAAGATCTCCGAAATATACCGGACGATAATCGTCACGCAGGCCACGGTCGATCGGCAGCGAGCCGCCATTGGTCATGAAGGTGATGAAGGCCCGGAAGATACCCATCGTGCCAAGCGTCACGATGAAGGGTTCTATGCGGCCAACGGTGACGATAAGACCGTTGAACAAGCCGCAAAGCGCGCCGACCACGACGGCCAGTCCTGCGCCCATAGGGATCGCCCAACTGCCGAACTGCGGCGCAAGGTAGTTCATCAGCATGATCATGATGCCGGTCACGAAGGCCATCATGGATCCGACTGACAGGTCGAGCCCGCCAGAAGCGATCACAAAGGTGGCACCGACAGCAATGATCGCAACGAACGAACTGCGCGTGATGACATTCATCACATTGGCGGAGGATGTGAAATTGGAATTGATCAGCGCTCCGAAGAGCACGATTACCGCAAGCGCGATGAACGGCGCGAAATCCGCCCAGCGGATGCGGCTTCCCTCGTCATCGACCGGCACCGTAATTGTCGCCGTGTTCATGTGTATCCTCCCCACTATTCCCCCGCCCGCCGGTTGTTGCGGCATAGACGACGTTCTCCTCGTTGATCTCGTCGCCTGTAAGCTCAGCGACGATCCTCCCGGCCCGCATGACAAGAACCCGGTCCGCAAGGCCGACGAGTTCCTGCATTTCCGACGAAATGACGATGCAGGCTTTGCCGGCCCGAACCATTGCGTCGATAAATTCGTAGATCTGGCTCTTGTTGCCGATATCGATGCCGCGAGTCGGCTCGTCGATGATGACCACTGACGGGTCCGACATCATCACCTTTGCCAGAAGCAGCTTCTGCTGATTGCCGCCGGACAGTTGGCCCGCATCGAGCCTCAACGACCGCACGCGGATATCGTAGTCGGACACGGTTCTCTGGAGGATCGAAAACTCGCCGCGCTTGTCCAAAAAGGCGCCCGGGTTGACGCTGTCCAGTGCCTGCAGGGTCAGATTGGGCGCAAGCTTTTCGTCCAGCAACAGCCCCTTGCCCTTGCGGTCTTCGGTCAGGTAGACGAGGCCCAGATTCATCAGCGTGCGGACGGTTCTGGTGCCGACCTCCTTGCCGTTGAGAGTGACCCGTGCCGCGTGTGACGGGCGCAGGCCCATCAGACCTTCCACCAGTTCCGTGCGTCCCGCACCGATCATGCCGCCGATCCCCAGGACCTCACCCGGCTTGACGTTGAACGATACCTTGTCCGGCCCGTGATCAACCGACAGATCGGCAACAGACAGAACAGGTTCGGCCACGGCCGGAGGACGCTTGTGCGGGTAGAGCATCTCGAGCTCCCGCCCGACCATTAATTCAGCCATCTCACGCTGGCCGAGACTGGCAGCGGGCCACGTCCCAATCATTTTCCCGTCACGCAAGACGGTGATCCGGTCAGCAAGTGCCTGCACCTCATCAAGGCGATGAGAGATATAGAGGACCGCGACACCGTGGTCGCGCAGGCTGCGGACAATATCCAGCAAAGCTGCGACCTCGTCGTTTGCCAGCACGGCCGTCGGCTCGTCGAGGATCACGACCTTGCGGTCATCCAGAAGCGCCCGGGCAATTTGTACCAATTGCCGCTGCGCAAGCGGGAGTTCCCCGACCCTGTTCCGAGGCCGGGCGGTGGAGCCAACGCGAGCGAGGAGCTCCGCGGTCCGCCGGTTCATGGCTTTGTCATCCACCATCGGCCCCGGCCCGAGCTCCCTACCCAGGAACAGGTTTTCGGCCACGGTCAAATCAGCCGCCAGCAGTATTTCCTGATGCACGAGGACAATGCCCGCAGCCTCGGCCTCGACGGCATTGCGAAACTGGATCCGATGTCCATTCATGCTGATCTGCCCAGCCGTCGGCGCGACATGCCCCGAGAGGAGCTTCATCAGTGTGGATTTGCCAGCACCGTTTTCACCGATGATGGCGTGTACCTCACCCGCGCGAACATCCAGCGTGACATCCGTCAGCACCGTGATCGGTCCGTAGGTCTTTCCCAGTTCCGTAGTTTGCAGCGCTATCGCCGGAGGAACGACTGCTTCGGCGGCAAGATTGGAAGAAATCGCGTTCATTCGAAAGCCGAGAGCAGCCGGTCGCGCGACCGTTCAATATGGACATACATAGCGTCATAGGCGCCTTGCGGATCGCCCGCCCGGAAGGCAGCCAGCAGCTTCTCGTGCTCTTCCAGGGCCTCCTGCGTGACCCGTGTATGAAACATCAGCCGGAAAATGTGCAGGTGGACGTGCTGATTGAAGAGCGTACTGCGGATGACCTCATTGCCGGCAATCTTCAGCAGCGCATCGTGAAAAAGGGCATCGGCGCGGGCGAAGCGCGAATAGCGCGTGTTACGGTCGACCGGGGTCTCGCCATGCCCCATATCAGCGGCCGATCGCTCCAGTTCCTGCAGCGCCTCCGGCGTCATGTTTCGAGCAGCCAGCCTCGCCCCCTCCGGCTCCAGAAGCAGGCGAAAAATGTACAAATCCTCGAATTGCTTGCGCGTCCACTGGGGAGCGGCGCTGTAACCGATTAAATGCTCCTTGCGCACCAGCCCTTCCCGCTCAAGGCGACTCAGGGCCTCTCGAACGGGAGTCTGAGACACGTTGAGTTCCCGTGCCAGGACATCCATCGGCATGCGCGCGCCGGGGGCGATTTCGAGCGACATCAGGCGGTGGTAGATTTCGTCATAGACGCCATCAACAACGCTGTTGGGTCTGATGCTGGCAGATCTGCTGTCACGTTGCGATGCGAATGCCACTCTCTTCTCCGGAAACTCGTCTTGACAGGATGCAGTTTGTTGCAAATAAGATATCCTATGTCAAATACAATATCGTATATGATCTGATATAGGATTTAACGACGATGAAGCTCTCGGTGGAACGGCTTCGGAGAATGGCGGTCGGCCTGCTTGAAAAGCGGGGCGCATCGCCAAGGAATGCCTGGCTGCAGGCCGACCTACTCATTGAAGCGGAGCTGCGCGGTCTTTCGTCTCACGGCCTGCAACGCCTGCCGCTGCTTCTTGGCCGTATCGAGAAGGGGCTCGCCAATCCGACTGCAACCGGGACCGCATGCTGGACCCGTCAAGCGTTTCTCAGTGTCGACGGTGAGCGCGGCCTGGGGCCTGTAGTGATGATGGATGCGATGAGGACAATGCAGGAGATTACCGCCTCATCGGGCTTGGCCATCGCGGCCATCCATAATTCCAATCATATCGGAATGCTCGCCTACTACGCCGAGGCCGCGGCGAAAGAAGGCCTGATCGGCGTCATCCTCTCTACCAGCGAAGCACTCGTCCATCCCCATGGCGGGACGGAAGCAATGCTTGGAACGAACCCGATCGCAATCGGCATTCCTGCCGGCGATGACCCCTTTGTTCTCGATCTCGCCACCAGCATTGTCTCGATGGGCAAGATCAACAATCACGCCCTGCGAAATGTCCCCATCCCGCCCGGCTGGGCGGTCGATGCCGGCGGCCGCCCGACGACGGATGCTCGCGCAGCCGGAAACGGAGCGATCGCGCCCTTTGGCGATGCGAAAGGCTACGGCCTGGGACTCGCAGTCGAGCTTCTCGTCGCCATGCTGGCGGGTTCAAATTTTGCTCCCGAGGTGCGCGGCACGCTCGACGACACCCAGCCTGCGACCAAAGGCGACATCGTGATTCTCATCGACCCGGATGCCGGGACCGGTGATGCGTCTGGTTTGGTTGCCTACCTTGATCGCCTCCGCAACTCGCGCGCGGCTAATCCCGGCCGGCCGGTTGCGGTTCCCGGCGACGGATCGCGTGCGCGCAGGGCCGGGATTCTGGCTGAGGGCATCGAGCTGCCGCAGCCACTTCTGGACACCCTATTGGCGCTCGAGGCCGCCTGACACATCATTGGAGGAAATTCGACATGAACTTATTCGGCACGATCAGGGCGCCGCGCGAGCTGATCTTCGGCTCCGGCCAGCGGCACGCCCTCGGCCGCATCGCCAGCACGCTCGGCAAACGCGCACTCCTGATCACGGACATGCGGCTGGCGGCAGACGCCGACTTCCTTGCAATGGTCGAAGCCCTGAAAGAGGCAGGACTGGCGGTGCGGGTGGACAGCTCCACCCTGCCAGACGTTCCCGTGGAATCCGCAGTTACGAGCGCGGCTGACGCACGGGATTTCACGCCCGATCTCGTGATCGGGATCGGTGGCGGTTCATGCCTCGATATGGCCAAATGCGTCGCCATCCTGCTCACACATGGGGGCAAGCCACAGGACTACTACGGCGAGCACAATGTCCCAGGCCCGGTTATGCCGCTCATCGCCATTCCCACGACGGCCGGCACCGGATCGGAAGTAACGCCGGTTGCAGTGCTGTCCGATGCCGAACGCAGCCTCAAGGTTGGCATCTCCAGCCCCTACCTTGTTCCAACCGTCTCCATATGCGACCCCGATCTGACACTTACATGCCCAACGGGCTTGACTGCGATCGCCGGTGCCGATGCCCTGACCCATGCAATTGAAGCCTTCACCGCCATCCGCCGCGATCCCGTGCCCGGGATTGCGCAGGATCGTGTGTTCGTGGGCAAGAATGCACTGTCCGACCATTTCGCCTTGCGCGCCATCTCTCTCCTCTGGCAGGGCCTCGAAGGAGCCTGCAAGGACGGCACGGATCGGGCGGCAAGGGAAAAGGTCATGATGGGGGCAACCCTGGCCGGGCTTGCCTTTGGCGTCGCGGGCACTGCAGCCGCACACGCCATACAATATCCGGTGGGTGCATTGACCCATACCGCCCATGGCCTCGGCGTCGCCTGCCTCATGCCCTATGTGATGAACTGGAACGCGCCCGTTATCCAAAGCGAGCTCCAGGACATTGCTCTCGCCGCGGGCTTGTCTCACGGCGATGAGGTCATCCCTGCGCTTACGGCATTATTTGAGACAATCGGCATCCCGCCGACCCTTCGCGAGCTGGGGCTTCCGGAGGATCGGATCGACTGGGTTGCAGAGCAAAGCTGCGGGATCACGCGCCTTATCCAGAACAATCCCCGCCCACTTCCGCTCCCTGACATGCGCCATCTCGTTGCTGCCGCCTATGTGGGTGATCGCACCGCGTTGAACCGATAAATCGAAGGATTACCTTGCCATGACTTTCCAAGGACAAATCTCCGGCTATGCAGACCCCGCCCTGCACGCACAAGGGCTTTATATCGGCGGCAGATGGGAAGCTGGTACCGGCATTCCGGTCTACAATCCAGCGACGGGCGATATTCTGGCCGAAGTGCCGGACGCCGCCGTCGACGATGCGCTCCGCGCGGTGGATGCTGCCGCGGCCGCCGCGGCGAAATGGCGGGCAACCCCGCCTCGCCAGCGCTCCGAAATCCTGCGCCGCTGGTATCAGTTGATGGCTGAGCATGCCGAGGAACTGGCCATGCTCATTGCACTCGAGAACGGCAAGGCACTGCCGGATGCGCGCGGCGAGGTCGCCTATGCCGCCGAGTTCTTTCGCTGGTATGCCGAGGAGGCTACCCGTATTCCCGGCGAATTCCGACATACGCCCTCCGGCTCTCACCAGATTCTCGTTGATCACGAGCCGATCGGCATTTCGGTTCTGATCACCCCTTGGAACTTTCCAGCCGCGATGGCGACGCGCAAGATCGGTCCGGCACTTGCCGCCGGGTGCACCGTCATCCTGAAGCCCGCTTCTGAAACCCCGCTCACAGCCTATGCCATGGCGCGCCTCGGTGAAGAAGCAGGTGTTCCGGCTGGTGTCGTCAACGTGTTGACGACACGCAACCCGGCGGCGGTTACCAACGCCATGCTGGCCGATCCGCGCGTGCGCAAACTCTCCTTTACCGGCTCGACCGGCGTTGGCCGGGGTCTCCTAGCGGAAGCGGCGAAGACAGTCGTGAGCTGCTCGATGGAGCTGGGCGGCAACGCACCCTTCCTCGTCTTCGATGATGCGGATCTCAATGCTGCCCTTGACGGGGCTATGGTCGCCAAGATGCGCAATGCCGGCGAGGCCTGCACCGCGGCCAACCGCTTTTATGTCCAGGCAGGAATCCATGATGCCTTCGTAAAGGGGCTGACCGAGCGGATGGCAAACCTGAAGATGGGCCCGGGTTACGACGCGGCGACGCAATGCGGTCCGATGATCACCCAGAAGGCTGTGCGCAAGATCGATCAATTGGTCACCGACGCCATCAAGCTTGGCGCCCGCGCAACAACAGGTGGCGCACCGTTGGAAGGCACAGGATATTTCTACCCGCCGACGGTGCTTGAAAACGTGCCTGTTGACGCAGCGATAGCGGCCGAAGAGATTTTCGGCCCGGTCGCGCCGGTCTACCGGTTCGAAACCGAAGCGGAGGCCATTCAACTTGCAAACGATACGGAATACGGCTTGGCCGCTTATATCTACACAGCGGATCTGAAGCGCGCGATGCGGGTCGGCAAAGGTATCGAGACCGGCATGTTGGGCATCAATCGCGGCCTGATGTCCGATCCGGCTGCGCCCTTCGGCGGCGTAAAGCAGAGCGGGCTCGGCCGCGAAGGAGGCGTGACCGGCATCCTGGAATTCATGGAGGCGAAATATTACGCCGTGGAATTTTGACGGGCCAAGGAAGGAGACGCAGATGACGGAACCGGATCTCTATCGCATCCGCGATTTCGTGCCGGACTTTGACGCAATCGCTGCCGAATTTACCGAACGCAGCCGCGCTCTGACGGCACGGGCAAATGTGAGGGCTGACATTGCCTATGGAGCCCGCCCGCGCGAAACGCTGGACCTGATCTTTCCAGACAATCCCGCCCCCGAAGCACCGCTGCATATCTTCATCCACGGCGGCTACTGGCGATCGGGGGAGAAGGAAAGCTACCGCCTGGTTGCCGAACCGGTGCTGGCGGCCGGCGGCGTCACCGCCTTGATTGAGTACGACCTTATGCCCGGCCAACGGCTACCGACCCTGGTCAATCAGGTCCGCCGCGCCGTGGACTGGCTTCAGGGTCATGCCCGCAGCTTCGGGGCTGACCCTGCCCGGCTCACCGTAAGCGGCCATTCCGCCGGCGCCCACCTCGCCTCCTTTCTGGCAGCCACCGGAGGGGAAGAGAGCGATCCGCCGTTCCTGCCCGCCGTCAATGGCCTCCTTCTGGTGAGTGGCATCTATGACCTTTCGGAAATACCGGACAGCTTTCTCCGTGACGAGGCCAAGATGACGCGGGGGGAGGCTGCCGCTTGGTCGCCTCTTGCATCCAATCAGCGTCAGGGCCCGTCGCGTATCATCGCTTATGGAGCGCAGGAAACAGCTCCCTTTCGTGAACAGGCGCAAGAACTTGAAGCGAGGCTGCGTTCTGCGGAGAACGCCGTCGAACTGCTGCAAGTTCCAGACCTCAATCACATGAGTGTGGTCCTCGATCTGGCGGATAAGGAGGGGGTTCTTGGACGAAAACTCCGCGAACTTGTGGAGCGGCAACCCACACGTCCTTGACGGCTTTTCCGCAAAACCGGCGACCATAGATTCAAATCAAGTCACATCCATTGGCGCAGATGTTGCGGTTCAACGTCAACAACGGGCATCGTGACCAGTTCTGCCTCTTCGACGTCAACGAGAGCTCATGACCTGAGCCCCTGAACTTCCTCCAAATTTTGGTAGAGTCCGTCACACTGAGGAGACGGACAGGATGAAGCATTCACGGTTCACGGACGAGCAGATCATCGGGATATTGAAAGAGGAGGAGAGCGGCCTGAGGACGGCCGATGTTTGCCGCAAGCACGGAATATCCGAAGCGACCTTCTACAAATACAAGGCCAAGTTTGGCGGTATGGAGGTTTCCGATGCTCGCAAGCTGAAGGCTTTGGAAGACGAGAACGCCAAGCTGAAGAAGCTGCTGGCCGAGACCATGCTGGACAACGCCATTTTGAAGGAC